>NZ_LNRU01000001.1 GCF_001468225.1 Sphingopyxis sp. H053
CCCGAAACCCCGCCGCCGCCCCAACCAGCGCCGGCGCCGGTGGTGGCGTCAGGATCGGCGGCGCGGGCGCTGGTTGGGGCGGCGGCGGGGTTTCGGGTGTCGGCGCGGGCGGCGGCGGGGGCGGCAGCGTCGAGCGTAGATACCAATTATCCCCTGTGCCGGCGGACGTGCCGCCCCGGAACAGGAAATATTCATAGGCGCCGGCCGCGACACGATGGTTGAGCGCAAAGGCACCGCCCGCGGTCGTGCCGCCATTGATCGCCTCGACGACGAGGATCCCGTTCAGCGCCGTGACGGCGCCGGTGCCGCCCGCGTTGAGCACGGTGATTCCCGTTGTACCCGACGCGGCACCCGCGTCGATTACCAGCTTGTCGGACAGCGACGCATCGTCGCCGAGCACGGTGTCGATGAACAGCAGCCCGTTGTCGCCGATATAGTCGCCGCGCACGGTGAAGCTGTCGCCCGGCGTGTTGCCGCCGTTGGTCAGGTCGATCCGCCCAGCATTGGTCAGCGTCGCGCGCTGGCCCGCGGTAAAGGCGGTGATTCCGCCATTGGCGCCGCCGCCGAAAATGGTGCTCGACGCGTCGAGTGTGAAACTGCCGGTGCCGGTCCCGGCGTCGCCGAGGGTCAGGAAACCGTCGAAGGTCAACTCGCTATCGTTCGTCGCGTTAATCGTTTCCCAACTGTCGAACCGCGCGATACCGCCCGTCGTCACATTGTCGAAAACCAGCGCGTCGGCGCCGGCGCCGCCGGTGATCCGCGGCGAGGCGCCGAGGTTGGCATTGGTCAGATTGGCGAGCAGCGCGCTGTCATTGTCGCCGCCCATATCGATCGTGCCGTGCACCACGCCGCCGCCGTCCCAGACGACGCGGTCGGTGCCGACGCTCATCAACACGTCGCCGCCGACCGACCCGCCAGTGATGGTGACGCTGTCGGTGCCGCCCGACACACTGATATTACCGCCAATCGTGCCGCCCGACAGGATGATCGTATCGTTGCCGAACCCGGCGACGAGATTGCGGTCGATCGTGCCGCCCGACATGTCGAAAAGATTGTCGGCAAGCTTCATGTTGACGCGGCCGATGCGGCCGCCGGTCATCCGCGCGGTATCGCCGTCGTCGAAGGCGTCGACAATGCGGCCGCCGGTCATCAGGAAGGTGTCCATCGAACCGCCCTGATTGAGCGTATTGATCTCGCCGCCCGTCATCACGAAATCGTCGATGCCTTCGCCCTGCTGGACCTGTCCGGTGATCGTCCCGGCACTGATCTCGAACCGGTCGTCGCCATTGCCCTGGTCCACCGATCCGTTGATGGTGCCACCGGCCATCACGAAATTGTCGATGCCATCACCCTGCTGGATCTGGCCGGTGACGGTCCCGGCGCTGATCTGGAACCGGTCGTCGCCACTGCCCTGATTGACCGGGCCGTTGATGGCGCCGCCGTTGACGACAACACAATCATTACCCGCCCCCTGCGAGACGCCAGATACCTGACCAGCAGTCTCCACCGTCAGGCAATCGTCGCCGGCGCCCTGATCGACCAGGCCCGATATGGTTCCGAAGACACTGAGTGTGTCGTTGCCGAGTCCCTGCACGAGCTGGCCGCCCTGGACGATGCCACCGGCGCGTATGATCGCGCTGTCGTTTCCGCCACCCTGGTCGAGGTTACCGTTCACGGTGCCGGCAATGTCTAGCACATCATCGCCGTCGCCCATGCTCGCATTGCCCGTGTAGGCCGCGTTTATGATCAGCGTCTGGGTGCCGGCCGCCCCGGTAATGCTCGCCGGTCCGCCGCCTGCACCCGTCAGAGTTCCGTCGATTTGCAGCGTCGTCGCGGCCGCCATGGTTACGCCGGACGTGGCGAGGGTCCCGCCGCTGGCCAGGAGCAGCGATCCCTCATTCAGCCTCGTGTTTCCCGCTATATTGGTCGCGCCGCTAAGCGTCAGTGTGCCGGCGCCGGTCTTTTCGATCGCGCCGCTGCCGGTAATCGCCCCCGCATAGGTTCCACCATCGGGCTGCGCGAACCGCACGAGCCCGTCGTTCGTGACCGTCGGCGGCAGGCTTTGCGCGCGAGCCTCCAGCGTACCGGCAGCCCGGACCAGGACCTGACCGGTATAGTTCGCGTTGTCGCCTGTGAGCACCAGCGTGCCCTCCTGAACGTCGGAGACTGTGACTCCGGTGATCGTGCCGGTCAGCGTCCAGGTGCCGGTCTCGTTCTTGACGAGCGATTCAAAGCCTACGAAATTGCCGGGCAAGGTCGATTGTCCGACGCCGCTTAGGAAAATCTGGTCGTTGCCCGCACCGCCACTGAAACTGCCGGTTACCGTCGAGCCGGTGAAGAGCCGCAGGATGTCATTGCCGCCGGCGAGGCTGATGCTTCCCCTTATGATGCCTCTGTTGGTGAAATCGAGAGCGCCATTGCCGGAGCCGCCGATCACCGTGCTTGTTGTGCCGTTGCCGGCTTCGATGACGCCGGTTGCGTTGTTGATGACGGTGTTTAAGCCGCTGGTGTTCTGCGACCAGATGGCGACGGCTCTATCGGCGTCGATGGTGCCGTTGTTGATGATCGTATTGCCGGCGCCCTGAAAGTTCACCGCTTCGGCCTGTCCCTGGGTTCCGGTGGCAAGAAGCTGTCCCGTCGGTGCGATCGTTATCGTTCCGTTGTTGCGGATTTCAATCGTGTTGCCGCCCGTGCCGAACTGGCCGTTGGAGGTGGTGGCAGCATTGCGGACGGTCGCACCGCTTTGAATCGTGATATTGGCATTGTCGCGCAGGCTGATCGCGTTGTCGTTGCCGGTAGAGATTTCGCTGCCGCCCGAGACTTCGACGGTGCGATTGTCTCCCGCTGGAGTATTGCCCTCGCCAACTCGGGTCGTCCAGGGATTGGGGGCGGCCGTATCGCAAGTGGTTACGCTGCCAACAGTCGTGCAGGCAGCCTGGACAGGGCTGGATGAGAAAAGAATAGTTCCGGAAACAAGGGCTGTTCGGGACAGAAGACGACTTGTCCAGGAAAAGGTGCGCGGCTGCTTTAGCAAGCGCGTGCGCAGCGACCGACGGATGGCGAAAGCAGAAACATCGGGGGCGGTCGAGGCAGGCATGGTTTTCCCTTCTTTTATGGGCGCAGCCTGGTCCCTTTTTCCTCGTCGAATTGCCGAGAAAAATTGTGCTGTTTCCGTAGAATAACCTACGCGGCGATGGTTATGCAATTGCTAACGGGCCATCGTTTCAGCCCGTTTTTCTAACGGTCCGGGGTCGGAACCTGAGCGGGCGGCAATTCGCCTGCCGCCGGCGTTTCGTCGCCCAAAGCGCGCTTCAACGTCGCCTTGATATTGCGCAGCAGCCGGCGCAGCGCGATGATGACGATGACCGCGGCAACCGCGAGTAGAATCGCGATGACGATGGCCAGCGGCGGATAGGCGATGGCCAGCGCCAGCAGGCCGCCCGTGGCGACATCTTCGCCGGTCGACACAACGGCGTTGCTCAACGGTTCGGGGCTGACGTTGACGACCGCGCGCGTCGTCGCCTTGGCGCCATGGCTCAGCAAGGCGCCGCCGCCGCCCAGCAGGAAGGCGATGACCTGCCACGCCGGATCCGACGAATCGACCAGCGCCAGCGCCAGCAGCGCGCCGCCGAGCGGGCGGATGATGCTGTGGACCGTATCCCAGATCGAATCGACCCAGGCGATCTTGTCGGCGAGGAACTCGGCGATGGTGCCGACCGCGGCAACGCCCAGCACCCATGGATTGGCGAGCACCTGCAAGGCGGCGAGATGTTCGGGCAGCGGCAGCCAGCCGAAATGCATCGCGGTGCCGGTTGCCAATATGGTGAGGTAGAGCCGCCAGCCGGCAAGGAGGCTGAGGCTGCCCGCGACGCCCAAAATCTCGACGATTCCCAATGCCGTGCTCCCCGTCCCGGATCCCTTGGCCGTGCGTCATCTTGCACCCGTCCGCGCGCCGCCGCAATGCCGGGATGACAAGGGGGTGCGGCACGGTTATCGCTTGCGCCATGACCGATACGCCGACGACCCCGCCCGCCGAACTGTTGCCCGACGGCGCCATTCCCGCCGCGACGCTGGTCATCATGCGGCCGGCGGACGACGGCGGCGCTGACGAGATATTGATGGTCAAGCGGTCGGTCACCATGGCCTTCGCGGCCGGGGCGGTCGTGTTTCCCGGCGGCCGCGTCGATCCCGACGATTATCGGGTGGCGCGCCTTTACGGGCCGGGCATCGACGAAGCCGACGGCTCGGCGCGGGTCGCGGCGCTGCGCGAGACGCTGGAGGAAACGGGCCTCGCGGTCGGTTGGCCGGCGCTGGCCGAAAGCGACGTCGCCGAGGTGCGGCAGGCGTTGCTCGCCGGAACGCTGCTTTCGGACATATTGGCAGCGCGCGGCGACCGAATCGCATTGGAATCCTTCGTCCCCTTCGCGCGGTGGTGCCCCAATTTCAAAGAGGCGCGAACGTTCGACACGCGATTCTATGCCGTCGCCGCGCCGCCGCACAGCCATGAACTCACGGTCGAGGAGGCCGAGCACAGCCATATTTTCTGGGCGAGCGCGAAGGCCACGCTGGCGATGGCCGACCGCGGCGACGTGTCGGTGATCTTTCCCACCCGACGCAATCTCGAACGCCTGGCACAAGTTGCAGATTTCGCCAGCTTTTCAGAGCATTCCGGCCAGTTTCCGGTCGAGCTCATCACGCCATGGATCGAGGAGCGTGGGGGGCAGGCCCATCTCTGCATCCCCGGGCATCTTGGCTATCCTGTCACGAGCGAATCCTTCGAGCGTGTACGGCGCGGATAAGTAGCGTTCGATGCAACAACTTTTCCCCTATTTATGATTTACTAAGATTTACCGGGGTAGGGCAAAACGTCGTTGCAATTGCTGAACGCCGTGCCTAATAAGGCCCTGCAGAAGCAGACCGGGGGAAACTTCGCCGGTGTGATTCGACAAAAGTAATCCAGTGGACGGAGAAAATGATGAACCTGCTTAAGAAAGCTGCGATCTCTCTCGCAGCGACCTCGATGATTGCGGCGCCGGTTGCCGCGTCGGCTGCTCCCGCAGCCCGCGCAGCTTCGGCCGTTGACGGCCAGAGCGAACTCGAAGGCAGCACGAGCTGGATCATCGCTGTCCTCGCTCTCGTTGCTGTCGTTGGCGGCATCATCATCGCGTCGGACAACGACGACGACAAGCCGACCAGCCCGTAATAACGGCTGATCTGGCTAGCCAGACTTTCGCAAAGGGCTCCGAGCTTCGCTCGGGGCCCTTTGTTTGTTCCGGGTGGTGATACACCCACGCGTCGCCAAGGCGCGGCGATGCAGGGTCAGAGTGCGATGGTGCGGTTCGTCCGCGATCGCGCGAGCGGGATCGCCTGGCGCGCGCGCCCGGCCGCGGCCGCGTCGATGGGGGCCAGCGTCAGCGCATAAGTCTCGGCGTGCGCATCGCCCGGCGTCGCAGCATCGGCCAGAACGATACCCCAGGGATCGACGGCAAGGCTGTGGCCAAAAGTCTGCCGGCCGTCTTCATGCGTGCCGCCCTGCGCCGCCGCCACGACATGACAGCCCGTTTCGATCGCCCGCGCGCGCATCAGGACATGCCAATGCGCCTCGCCCGTCGATACGGTGAAGGCGGCGGGGATGGCGATCAATGTCGCGCCGCGATCGACCAGCGCGCGGTACAATTCGGGGAAGCGCAAATCGTAACAGACGCTGAGCCCCAAAAGCCCGAGCGGGGTTTCTGTGACCACGACGGCCTCGCCGCCCTCATAAGCGGCCGATTCCTGCCAGTTTTCGCCTGAGGGCAGGGTGACGTCGAACATGTGGATCTTGTCGTAACGCGCACGGATGCTGCCATCGGCGGCGATGACATGGCTGCGGTTGACGCGCCGTTCGCCGTCGTCGGCCAGCAGCGGCATCGATCCTGAATGCAGCCATATTTCGTGCTTTTGCGCCATCGTCTGCAGCGCCGCGGGCCAGGGACTGTCGGTTTCGCGCGCCATGTGCGTGCCCGATCGCGCGCGGTCGCGGTCGAGGAGCAGCGACATTTCGGGCAGGAAGACCATCGCGGCGCCGTGCGCGGCGGCTTCGCTCATCGCGCGGTCGATCGTCGCCAGATTGACGGCGGGGTCGATGCCGCTGGTCATCTGGACGAGTGCGGCGAGGGGGGCGGCTGGTGAAGGGATATCCATCGCATCTGGCTAAGCCCGTGGCGTTCGCAGGACAAGCCGCATGACAGTTCAGTGGCCAGCAAGGTTCGAAGGCGATAAGATGGGCCAATGTCCTATTTCTCCCGGCGCGCGCCGCTTCGTTTGACCCGATCCATCCTCCTTGCCGGCGCTGCCGCCGCGCTACTGCTGGCGGGGCCGTCCGTTGGCGCGCAAGGGACGGCGACGAAAACCGCCGGTGCCCAGGCGGAAAGCGGCGACTGGCTTTATGTCGGCAGCGACATTCCGCGCGATACGGCGTGGCAGTTCGGCGTGCTTCCCAATGGTGTGCGCTATGCGGTCCGCAACAATGGCGTGCCCCCGGGGCAGGTGTCGATCCGCGTCCGCATGGACGTCGGCTCGATGTTCGAAACCGAACAGGAGCGCGGTTACGCCCATTTGCTCGAGCATCTGACCTTCCGCGGATCGGAGCATATCCCCGACGGCGAAGCCAAGCGCATCTGGCAGCGGTTCGGCGTCACCTTCGGCAGCGATTCGAACGCGCAGACGACCCCGACGCAGACGGTGTATCAACTCGACCTGCCGAGCGTCACGCCCGCCAATCTCGACGAAAGCATGAAATTGCTGTCGGGCATGGTCCGCGAACCGCGCATTTCCGAACTCGCGGTCGCCGCCGAGCGCGGCGTCGTGATGTCCGAGCTTCGCGAAGCCGACGGTCCGCAAAAGCGGATTGCCGACGCGACCAACGCGCATCTGTTCGCAGGGCAATTGCTCGGCGACCGCTCGCCGATCGGCACCACCGCGTCGCTGGGCAAAGCGAGCGCGACCACGGTCGCCGCCTTCCACAATCGCTGGTATCGCCCCGACCGCGCGGTCGTGGTCATCGTCGGCGATGCCGACCCAGCGGTGCTCGCCGGGCTGGTCGCGAAATATTATGGCGACTGGAAAGCCGACGGACCCAATCCCGCCAATCCCGATTTCGGCAAACCCGACCCGGCCAAACCCGCAGCGCGCGAAATCGTCGAGGCGAACCAGCCGCTCGCACTGACGCTCGCGATGGTGCGCCCGTGGAAGAAGCGCATCGACACGGTGGAAAATACGCGGCGGCTCTATCTCGAATTCATCGCGCAGGCGC
Source organism: Sphingopyxis sp. H053 (assembly GCF_001468225.1). GTDB lineage: Bacteria > Pseudomonadota > Alphaproteobacteria > Sphingomonadales > Sphingomonadaceae > Sphingopyxis. Next base: position 7,295 of record NZ_LNRU01000001.1, read on the forward strand.
TCGTCAACCGGCGGCTGGAAAACCGCGCGCGCAGCGGCGGCAGCTATCTTGTCGCGACGGTCGAGCAGCAATATGTCAGCCGCAGCGTCGACGTGACGATGGCGTCGATCGTTCCCCTGAGCGACTGGAAAGCCGCACTCGCCGACGTGCGCGGCGTGATCGCCGACGCGGTGAAAAACCCGCCGTCGCAGGCCGACATCGACCGCGAGGCGAACGAGATTCAGGCGTTCCTGGTCAAGGAACTGGAAAATGCGCGCAACGAGCCCGGCGCGCGGCTCGCCGACGACATGGTGCGCGCGGTCGACATCAACGAAACGGTGACCAGCCCGCAGGGCCAGGTCGACATGTTCAAGGCGATCCGCGCCTCGGCGACGCCGAAGGTGATGCTCGAGATCAGCAAGGCGATCTTTGCCGCGCCGGTCACGCGCGTCGTGCTGACGACGCCGACGGCGGCGGGCGGCGATGCCGCGGTGCTTGCCGCGCTCAAGGCACCGGTGACCGCGCGCGACGACCGGCTGGCGACGGTGAAGGCCGATTTCAAGCAGCTTCCGGCCATCGGCCAGCCGGGAACGATCACCGCGGCCAGCAGCCTTCTCGGGCTGCGCGCCGAGCGGCTCGAATTCGCCAATGGCGTGACCGCGCTGGTGTCGAACAACAAGGTCGAGCCGGGCAAGGTGCGCGTCAATGTGCGCTTTGGCACCGGCAACCGCAGCGTTGCCGCCGACGCGCCGAACCTGCTCTGGACCGGCGATTACGCGCTGGTCGCCAGCGGGATCGGCCCGTGGGGGCAGAACGAGATCGACCAGCTGACCAACGGCCGGCAGATCCAGATGAATTTCGTGATCGACGACGATGCGTTCGAACTGTCGGCCGAAAGCCGGCCGGCCGACCTCGCCGACCAGATGCGGCTGATCGCCGGCAAGCTCGCGCAGCCGCGCTGGGATGCCGCGCCGGTCGAACGGCTGCGCATCGGTTTCCTCACCGGATATGACCTCAACGACGCGACCCCCAACGCGGTGCTCGACCGCAATTTGCGCGGCTGGTTGACGAACAATGACGCGCGCTGGGCCGCGCCCGACAAGGCGCAGATCGAAGCGCTGACCCCCGCCGCCTTCCGCGCCTTCTGGGAACCGCGCCTCGCCAGCGGACCGATCGAGGTGCAGATTTTCGGCGACCTCGAAACCGTCGACTACAAGAAGATCCTCGCCGAGACGCTCGGCGCGCTGCCGCCGCGCCAGACCCTCGCGCCGCCCGCCGGCCAGCGCGTCGATTTCGCGAAACATGTCACGGTTCCGGAGATCGCCTATCATCGCGGCGAGCAGGGGCAGGCGGCGGCGATGACCGCGTGGCCGACCGGCGGCGGCCTTGCCAGCCCGCGCGATGCGCGCGGGCTCGAAGTGCTGGCGGCGATCTTCAACGACCGCCTGTTCGACCGCCTGCGCGCCGAACAGGGGGCAAGCTATGGTCCGGTGGTCGACAGCCACTGGCCGACAGGCTTCGACACCGGCGGCTATCTGCTCGTCGGCAGCCTGCTCGCGCCGAAGGATCTCGATCGCTTCTATGGCATCGCCCGCGACATCGCCGCCGATCTCGTCGCAAAACCGATCACCGCCGACGAGCTGGCGCGCAACGCCGGGCCGATCCGCGAACAGGTCGCGCGCGCGTCGACGGGTAATGTCTATTGGATGTTCCTGCTCGAAGGCGCGACGCGCGACCCGCGTGTCACCGCGGCCGCGCTCTCGATCCAGGACGATATTTCGGCGGTCACCGCCGCCGATATCCAGCGGCTGGCGCGGCAATATCTGACACCCGCGCGCCAATGGTCGCTGGCGATCCTGCCCAAGGGGATGACGCTGGCCGATGCATCGGCCCTGGGTGCGGCGCCGGCACCCGCGCCCGCAGCGGGCGGGCGTTAAGCCTTCTTGCTGCTCTCGATGGGGCGGCGGGTCTTGCGGATGCGCGGCTCGCGTTCCAGCTGGCCCTTGGCCATGATGTCGTGCCGCATTTTGGCACGCACGTCGTGGATCGACGCGATCACCGGCCCCATCGCGACGCCGAGGTCGATAAGCACCGCTTCGGCGAGTTGCAGCGAGCTTTCGAGCGTCTCGGGCACCGCGTCGCTCGCCCCGGCCTGATACAGCGCGGCGGCATGGTCGGCATCGCGCGCGCGGCTGATGATCGGCAGATCGGGATATTTCTGGCGAAGCTGGCGCGTCATGCGCAGTTGCTGCACCGGATCGTCCATCGTCAGCACGATCGCCTGTGCGTTTTCGATGCCCAGCTTGTCGAGGCTGCCCGGCCGCGCGACGTCGGCGAAGCGGACGCTGAAGCCATCGCGCCGCGCCGCGGCGACCGTATCGATGTCGGCGTCGATCGCCACATAGGGACGATCATGCTCGCGCAGCAGTTCGGCGACGGTGTGCCCGACGCGGCCGAAGCCGACGACGACGGTGCGGCCTTCGGGCGTTTCGTCGGCTTGCGCGTCGCCCGTGCGCATCTCGATCCGCCGCGCGATATCGTGGCCGACACGCGCGAGCAACGGCGTGATCGTCAGCCCGATCGCGGTGACGAGCTGCCAGAATTCGGCAGTGCTTCGGCTGATGAGCTGCGCCTGCAGGGCGGTCGTCAGCACGATCAGGGTGGTTTCCGACGGGCTTGCCATCAGTAAGCCGACCTCGGCGGCGGTGCCGCGCCGCGCTGCGCCCGAAAAGCGCAGAAGCGCGGCGGTGACGAACGCTTTGACGAGCACGACACCGACGACCGCGACGGCAAGCGCTGGCCATTGTTCGGCGATTGTCTTGAGGTTGAGCCCCATGCCGACGCTGATCAGGAACACCCCGAGCGCAAGTCCCTTGAACGGCGCAGTGATCGCTTCGACCTCGTTATGATATTCGGTTTCGGCAATCATCAGGCCCGCGAGCAGCGCCCCGACGATCGGTGACAGCCCGACCGCGGCGGTCGCGAGCGCGGCGACGATGACGACGAGCAGGCTCGCGGCAAGGAACAGCTCGGGATCCTTGGCGCGCGCGGCTTGTGCGAAGATCTTTGGCAGCAGGAACCAGCCGCCGATCGCGAGCGCGGCGACGACCACCGCGCCTTGCCACAACGTCGTCAGCAATAGTTCTGCGCTGTCGCCCGATGCCGCGGGCGATAGCGCGGCAAGGATGAAGATGATCGGGACGAGCGCGAGATCCTCGAACAACAGCATCGAAAAGGATGCGCGGCCGACCGCGGATTTGGTGCCCGCTATCGGCAGCACCAGTGCCGTCGATGACAACGCCAGCGCGATGCCGAGGCCGTAGGCGGCGGCGGTCGAAAGATTTCCGGCGAAGAGCAGGGCGGTGCCGAGGATCGCACCGGCGAGCAGCAGCTCGGCGGCGCCGATCCCGAACACGAGCTTGCGGAGTTGCCACAGGCGGCGGAACGACAGCTCGAGCCCGATCGAGAAGAGCAGCAGAATGATCCCGAGTTCGCCGAAAAGCGCGATATCCTCGGTCGATCCGATCGTGACATGTTTCAGCCACGGGTAATCGGCCGCGAGCGCGCCGAGTCCCGACGGCCCGACGAGCAGCCCGACGAGAATGAACCCGATCACGGGCGGCAGGCGGAAGCGCGCGAACGCCGGGATCACGATGCCCGCGGCGCCGAGGACCACCAGCGCGTTGCCGATGGCGGAGGTTTCTGTTTCCGATACCATAAGGGCCGACCTTATGCAGGCCGGCCCCGATTGGCTAGAGGACTATCCCAACCTTTTTGGTTGTTATGCGCCCATCTTGGCTTCGAGGTTCTCGACGATCGCCTCGAAGAAACCTTCGGTGGTCAGCCAGTTCTGGTCGGGACCGATCAGCAGCGCGAGATCCTTGGTCATCTTGCCGCTTTCCACGGTCGCGACGCAGACCTTTTCAAGGTCGTCGGCAAATTTGATCAGCTCGGCGTTGCCGTCGAGCTTGCCGCGGTGCTTGAGCCCGCCGGTCCACGCAAAGATCGACGCGATCGGGTTGGTCGACGTCGCCTTGCCCTGCTGGTGCATGCGGTAGTGGCGCGTGACGGTGCCGTGCGCGGCTTCGGATTCGACCGTCTGGCCGTCGGGTGTCATCAGCACGCTGGTCATCAGGCCGAGCGAACCAAAGCCCTGCGCGACGGTATCCGACTGGACGTCGCCGTCGTAATTCTTGCAGGCCCAGACGAACTTGCCGCTCCACTTGAGCGCCGAGGCGACCATGTCGTCGATCAGGCGATGTTCGTACACGATGCCGATCTCGTCGAACTGCGCCTTGAATTCGGCGTTGAACACTTCCTCGAACAGGTCCTTGAAGCGGCCGTCATAGGCTTTGAGGATCGTGTTCTTGGTCGACAGATACACGGGCCACTGGCGCGCGAGGCCATAGTTCAGGCTGGCGCGTGCGAAGTCGCGGATCGAATCGTCGAGATTGTACATGCCCATCGCGACGCCCGACGAGGGGAACTGGAACACTTCCTCGTCGATCAGCGTGCCGTCTTCGCCTTCGAACACGAGGCGCAGCTTGCCGGGGCCGGGGACGCGGAAGTCGGTCGCCTTATACTGGTCGCCGAACGCGTGGCGGCCGACGACGATCGGGTCGGTCCAGCCGGGAACGAGGCGGGGGACATTCTTCATCACGATCGGTTCGCGGAAGACGACGCCGCCCAGGATGTTGCGGATCGTGCCGTTCGGCGACTTCCACATCTTTTTCAGGCCGAACTCCTCGACGCGCGCTTCGTCGGGGGTGATCGTCGCGCACTTCACGCCGACGCCATATTTCTTGATCGCGTTCGCGGCCTCGACGGTGATCTTGTCGTCGGTCTCGTCGCGCTTCTCGATGCCGAGGTCGTAATAATGAAGGTCGATGTCGAGATAGGGGAGGATCAGCCGCTCGCGGATCCACTGCCAGATGATCCGGGTCATTTCGTCGCCGTCGAGTTCGACGACCGGGTTGGCTACCTTGATCTTGCCCATGCGTTCAGCCTTTTTCCTTGGGGAGTCGGAGTTGCGAGCGCCTTAGGCAAAGCGGGACGATTGATCAACTGCCGGTGGAACTGGCCCTGCGCCTTATCCATTGTCAGTATAGAAGCTGCCCCCTAGAAGAACGGCCATGTCCAATATCATATCCTCGAACCGCCCCGGCGGCGGTATCAAATGGCACTGGCCGTCGATCCATCCCGAAGGCCGCAAATTCCTTTTGATCGCCGGTATCGTGACCCTCTGTTTCTGGCTGCTCGGCTGGGAAATCATCGGCTGGCTGATGCTGGGCGTGACCTTGTGGGTCGGTGCCTTCTTTCGCGACCCGGTGCGCGTGACCCCGGTGGGGAGCGATGTCATCATCGCGCCCGCCGACGGGCTGATCACCCAGATCGCCGAAGTGCCGCCGCCGCCCGAAATCTCCGGCCCCGACGGGCTGGGCGCCACGCCGATGCTGCGCGTGTCGATTTTCATGAGCGTCTTCGACGTCCATATCAACCGCACTCCCGTTGCGGGTACGCTGCGCAAGCTCGTCTATATTCCCGGTAAATTCGTGAATGCGGACCTCGATAAGGCGAGCGAGGAGAATGAGCGCCAGCATTTCGTCGTCGAGCGCGCCGATGGCGTGCGCATCGGCTTTACGCAGATCGCCGGCCTCGTCGCGCGGCGCATCATGCCCTTCGTCACCATGGGCAATGAACTCACCACCGGCCAGCGTGTCGGCCTCATTCGTTTCGGCAGCCGCGTCGACGTCTATCTGCCCGCGGGAACAACACCGCAGGTTCTGCTCGGCCAGCGCACCCTCGCCGGCGAGACGGTCGTCGCGCGGATCGGCACCGCCGAGACGATCGACGGGATCGGTCAATAAAATGACCGAGGACGAGCAGGTCATTCCCGATGCCGCGGGTCGCCGCATCGCCGGGGTCAGCCTGCGCGCCTTTGCACCCAATGCGATCACCATCCTCGCGCTCTGTTCGGGGCTGACGGGCGTCCGCTTCGCGATCGGCGGCGAATGGGCCGCGGCGGTGACGATGATCATCGTCGCCGGGGTGCTCGACGGCATGGACGGGCGCATCGCGCGGCTGCTGCGCGCGCAGAGCAAGTTCGGCGCCGAGCTCGATTCGCTGTCCGACGTGATCGCGTTTGGCGTCGCGCCGGCAATGATCCTGTTCCTCTGGTCGCTGGCCGACGCCCCCAAATTCGGCTGGACCGCGGCGCTTGCGCTCGCGGTGTGCTGCGCGCTGCGCCTCGCGCGCTTCAATTCGCGTATGGATGCCGATTTCCAGCCGCACAAATCGGCGGGCTTCATGACCGGCATTCCCGCGCCCGCGGGCGCGGGGCTGTCGTTCGTTCCCGTCTATCTGTGGCTGGTCACCGGGAACGACCTGTTCCGCGAATGGTATGTCGTGATGCCGTGGGCGCTCGCCATCGCGATGCTGATGATCTCGGCGATCCCCACCTACAGCTGGTCGTCGATCCGCCTTCGCCGGTCGTGGCGCCTGTTCGCGCTGGCGGGGGTGGGCCTGCTCGGCGCCGCGCTCGTCACCGCGCCCTGGCAGACATTGCTCGCGGTATGCGCGCTCTATCTGCTGATGCTGCCCTTCGGGCTTGCCAGCTACGCAAAGGTCAAGCGGCGCGGCTGAGCGCCGGCTGCATGCGCGCCGCGGCACGGATCGAGCGCGGGGCATCGCGGCGCGCCGGCGAGCGGCGCAGCGTCATCTTCTGCTCAAGCGGGCCCGAATGCGGTGCGGTTTCGGCCGGGAAGGCGCCTTCGCCGAGCAGCGCCGAGAGAATCGCATTCTCGTTATTCTTGAGCATGGCCAGGATCACCGTGACGCCGAGACCGGCGGCGAGGGCGAAGAGGAGAGCGGCAGCGACCTGAACCATGATCTTGTCCTTTCGGCTTCTGTGTGCGAAACCTTTTGTTAACCAGCGACGGTTTCGTTGGACTTTTCGTTCCATGTTCCCCTTTTGTTCTCAACACTTTTGCGACGAACGGAGTCGCTTTGTCGCCGAGTTGAGTTCCGAGCGGTGCCTGCCAGAAGAATCCTCCCTGTGCCGAAGGCATGGGGAGGGGGGCCGCCGCGAAGCGGTGGTGGAGGGGCTGCGACGTTGCGCCATTAGCCCCTCCGTCAGCGCTTCGCGCTGCCACCTCCCCATCGCTGCGCGACAGGGAGGATCTGATCATCCGCCCCTTGCATTTCTGCCCCAACCCGGCTAACGGCCCGCCCATTCCACATGGAAGGCGCACATAAACCGGTGCCGGATCGTCCGCTTGCGGGCCTTCGGTTCTTGCTTTCCAGAGGACCAACCGGAAGGAGAAAGACTATGGCGGCACCTGTCGTCACGATGCAGAATCTTATCGAAGCTGGCGCCCACTTCGGCCACCAGACCCACCGTTGGAACCCGCGCATGAAGCCGTACATCTTCGGCGCGCGCAACGGCATCCACATTCTCGACCTGTCGCAGACCGTGCCGCTCTTCGCGCGCGCCCTCGACTTCATCGCGTCCTCGTCGGCCGCCGGTGGCAAGGTCCTGTTCGTCGGCACCAAGCGCCAGGCACAGGGTCCGATCGCCGACGCCGCGCGCGCTTCGGGTCAGCACTTCGTCAACCACCGCTGGCTGGGCGGCATGCTCACCAACTGGAAGACGATCTCGGGTTCGATCAAGCGTCTCAAGACGCTCGAAGAGCAGCTCTCGGGCGACACGTCGGGCCTCACCAAGAAGGAAGTGCTCAACAAGACGCGCGAACGCGACAAGCTCGAAATGAGCCTTGGCGGCATCCGCGACATGGGCGGCATTCCCGACGTGATGTTCGTGATCGACGCGAACAAGGAAGAGCTGGCGATCAAGGAAGCCAACGTCCTTGGCATTCCCGTCGTCGCGATCCTCGATTCGAACGTCTCGCCCGACGGCATCGCATTCCCGGTTCCGGCGAACGATGACGCCGCGCGCGCCATCCGCCTCTACTGCGACGCGGTGGCTCAGGCGGCGACCCGTGGCGGCCAGCAGGCCCGCGCGAACCGCGGCGAAGATCTCGGCGCCGCTGTCGAGCCCGCCGCCGAAGCCGTGCTGGCCGAAGAAGCGACCGCTCCGGTTGCTGAAGAAGTTGCCGCTCCGGTGACTGAAGACGAACAGGTCCCGGCCGAAGCAGCCGCCGAAACCGAACGTCAGAGCGACGCCTAGTCGCTCTCGGGCATGACGGGACGGCGCGGGCAAGGTCCGGGCCGTCCCTGTCATCCCTTTGACTTATCGCCCCGCCATGCGCGCGGGCGTCCCGCGGGCCAGATGGGCTCGCCCCTTTTGAAAGGATTTTTCCATGGCTGAAATTACGGCCGCTCTCGTCAAGGAACTGCGCGACCGCACGGGCGCAGGCATGATGGACTGCAAAAAGGCGCTCGCCGAAAACAACGGCGACATCGAAGCGTCGATCGACTGGCTGCGCACCAAGGGCCTCGCCGCCGCCGCCAAGAAGGCCGGCCGCGTTGCCGCCGAAGGCCTCGTCGGCGTTGCCACCGACGGCACCCGCGGCGCGATGGTCGAAGTGAACAGCGAAACCGACTTCGTCGGCAAGAACGAGCAGTTCCAGGCATTCGTGCGCGACGTGACGCAGGTCGCGCTCGCCGGCAATATCTCGGACATCGAGGCGCTCGCCGCTGCCGCCTATCCGGGCGGCGAAACCGTCGCGGAAAAGCTGACCAGCAATATCGCGACGATCGGTGAAAACCAGTCGCTGCGCCGCAGCGTCATCGTCTCGGTGAACTCGGGCGTCGTCACGGGCTATGTCCACAACGCCGCCGCACCCGGCATGGGCAAGATCGGCGTGCTCGTCGCGCTCGAATCGACCGCCGGTGCCGACGTTCTCGAACCGCTGGGCAAGCAGCTGGCGATGCACGTCGCCGCCGCGAACCCGCTGGCGCTCAACGGCGACGATCTCGACGCCGACCTCGTCGCCCGCGAACGCGCGATCGCCGAGGAAAAGGCCGCCCAGTCGGGCAAGCCCGCCGATATCGTCTCGAAGATGGTCGACGGTTCGATCGCGAAGTTCCGCAAGGAAAACGCGCTGCTGTCGCAGCTGTTCGTGATGGACGGCAAGACTCCGGTCGCCGAAGTCGTCGCCGCCGCCGGCAAGGATGTCGGCGCCGACGTGACGCTCAAGGGCTTCGTCCGCTTCCAGCTCGGTGAAGGCATCGAGAAGGAAGAAAGCGATTTCGCGGCGGAAGTCGCAGCCGTCGCTGGCGTCTAAAAAAGAAGATTCGGATTGCCGCATTCGTCGCGGTAGTCCGCTTGGCAATGGCGCGTGCCCGAAGAGCCAGTCCCTGCCAATTGGAAGTGTCGTGACGGAGTCGAATTTGCTTCAGCGCTAGGCGCGAGGAGGGAGCGATGGAATGCCATCGTGACCGACGAGCAACGAAGCGCTGGAGCAAATTCGGCCCGCCGCTTCGCGGTCGGCGTGAGAAGCGCTCCGGAGGGCGTCGGATCACTTGCACGGGCTACCGGCCCGCGCTGCGCGTTCCTCCTACCCGGAGCGCTTCTCACGCCGATCCCGATACTTCCAATTGGCAGGGACTGGCTCTAGGGTGCGCGCCATTCGCATATTCATCGATTACATAAGGTTCCCCCGATCATGGCTCTGCCCGGCATGAAACGTATTCTGCTGAAACTGTCGGGCGAGGCGCTGATGGGCTCCAGCCCGTTCGGCATCGACCCCGAAACCGTCGCGAGCATGGCGGCCGAGGTCAAGGAAGCCAAAGACCGCGGGCTCGAAATCTGCCTCGTCATCGGCGGCGGCAATATCTTTCGCGGCATGGCGGGCGCCGCCAAGGGCATGGACCGCGCACAGGCCGACTATATGGGCATGCTCGCCACCGTGATGAACGCGCTCGCGATGCAGAATGCGCTCGAACAGCTGGGCGTCGAAACGCGCGTCCAGTCGGCGATCGAGATGGACAAGGTGTGCGAGCCGGTGATCCGCCGCCGCGCCGAGCGCCATATGGAAAAGGGCCGCGTGGTGATCTTCGCCGCCGGCGTCGGCGCGCCTTATTTTACCACTGACAGCGGTGCCGCGCTCCGCGCCGCCGAGATGAAGTGCGACGCGCTGCTCAAGGGCACCAGCGTCGACGGCGTCTATAACGCCGATCCCAAGAAGGACCCGACCGCGGTCCGTTACGATACGCTGAGCTATGACCGCGTGCTCGCCGACAATCTGAAGGTGATGGACGCGAGCGCGGTCGCGCTGTGCCGCGACAATCATATCCCGATTGTCGTGTTCAACATTCGCGAACCCGGCAATCTGGCGCGTGTGCTGGCGGGCGAGGGTGTTTCCACCGTCGTCGCCGACGCGGCCTGAAGACATAAGAGAGGAATAAACGATGGCGAAATATGACAAGGCCGATCTCGAGCGCCGCATGCACGGTGCGGTCGAAGCGCTGAAGAGCGACCTTTCGGGCCTCCGCACCGGGCGCGCGCATACCGCGCTGCTCGATCCGGTGACGGTCGAGGTCTATGGCAGCCAGATGCCGCTGAACCAGGTCGCCTCGGTCAGTGCGCCCGAACCGCGCATGCTGTCGGTGCAGGTGTGGGACAAATCGAACGTCGGTCCGGTCGACAAGGCGATCCGCTCGGCGGGGCTTGGGCTCAACCCGATCGTCGACGGCCAGATGCTGCGCCTGCCGATCCCCGAAATGACGCAGGAGCGCCGCAAGGAGCTGTCGAAGCTCGCCGGCCAATATGCCGAAAAGGCGCGCATCGCGGTGCGCAACGTCCGCCGCGACGGCATGGACAATCTGAAGGCCGACGAGAATAAGAAGGAAATCAGCGAGGACGAGCGCAAGCGCCACGAGACCGAGGTGCAGAAGCTGACCGACGCGACGATCGCCGAACTCGACGCCGCCGCGACCGCCAAGGAAAAGGAAATCCTGGGCTAGTGGATCGCATGGTCGCATTGCACAATTTTCGTCGTCCCAGCGAAAGCTGGGACCGCAGGCGTGCAAGCGCGGCGCTTGGTCGAAAGCGATCCCAGCTTTCGCTGGGATGACGGATAGACGATGACCGAAACCACTCACGGCGCGCGCCATGTCGCCATCATCATGGACGGCAATGGTCGCTGGGCCAAGAAGCGCCTGCTGCCCCGCGTCGCCGGCCACAAGGCCGGGGTTGAGGCGGTGCGCACGATCGTGCGCGCCGCGGGCGACCTCGGGATCGAGGCGATGACGCTCTACGCCTTCAGTTCCGAAAACTGGAAGCGCCCTGAGGAAGAGGTCAGCGACCTGATGGGGCTGATGAAGCGCTTCATTCTGTCCGACCTCGACGAATTCGCTGCGAATGACGTGAAGCTGAAGGTAATCGGCAACTGGCGCGCGCTCGCGCCCGATGTCGTCAAACTGATCGAAAATGCGCTCGAACGCACATCGGGCAACAAGCGCACGACGCTCGCGGTCGCGCTCAACTATGGCGCGCAGGACGAGCTGGTTCGCGCCGCGACCGCCGCCGCCGCAGAGGGCCCGATCACCGAGGAGGCGATCGCCGCGCATCTCGACACCGCCGACATGCCCCCGCTTGACCTGCTCATCCGCACCTCGGGCGAGGTCCGGCTGTCGAATTTCCTGCTCTGGCAGTCGGCGTATGCCGAACTCTATTTCACCGATATCTTGTGGCCCGATTTCAAACCGGCCGACCTCAAGGCAGCGCTCGACCAATTTGCGCGGCGCGACCGCCGTTACGGGGGACTATAGGGCATGGCGACAGCGGCTAAATCGGACTTCTGGGCGCGGATCGGGTCGGCGATCGTCCTGTTCGCGATCGCGGGCACCGCGCTGTGGTTCGGCGGGCTTGCTTTCGGTCTGCTGCTGCTCGTCGGCGGGGCGCTTGTCCTCGTCGAATGGTTCGCGCTGGTGCGCGCAATGACGCTGGGTGGCGGCGCCAAGACCGCGCTCAACCTGCTCGGACCGATCCTCGTTCTCGGCGCGATGGCGGGGCTCTGGTTCATCCGCGACCATCTCGGCATGACTGCAGCGCTCTGGGTCTTCGGCATGGTGTGGGCGACCGACATCGGTGCCTATTTCGCTGGCCGCGCCTTTGGCGGCGCACGCCTCGCGCCCAAAATCAGCCCGTCGAAGACCTGGTCGGGCCTCATCGGCGGCATGATTGCGGCGCTGATCGCCAGCGCGACGATCGGCGACCGCGCGGGCATTATCGGCGTACCGCTGTGGATCGGGCTGTTCATGGGGCTGCTCGCGCAGCTCGGCGACCTCGCGCAAAGCTGGATGAAGCGCCGCGCGGGCGTCAAGGATTCGGGCAAGCTCATCCCCGGCCACGGCGGCCTGTTCGACCGCGTCGACGGCGTGCTGCCTGTGGCGCTGCTGCTGGGCGCGCTGGCGTTTGCGGGGCAGATCGCCGTGCGGGCGGCGGGCTGAGATGACACAGCGCCGCCTCTCGCTGTTCGGCGCCACCGGATCGGTCGGGCAATCGACCCTCGATCTGGTACGGCGCGATGGCGAGGCTTGGGCTGTCGGCGTGCTGACCGCGAACAGCGACGTCGCCGAACTGGCGAAGCTGGCAAGGGAGTTTCGTCCCGACATCGCGGTGATCGCCGACGAGGCGCGCTATGGCGCGCTCGCCGACGCGCTGGCCGGCACCGGCATCGAAGTGGCAGCGGGCGCCGATGCGCTCGTCGAAGCCGCGCAGCGCCCCACCGACCTCGTCATGGCGGCGATCGTCGGCACCGCGGGGCTCGCGCCGACGATGGCGGCGCTTGCCGCCGGATACGATGTCGCGCTCGCCAACAAGGAAGCGCTCGTATCGTCGGGCGAACTGATGACCGCGGTGGCGCGCACGTCGGGGGCGACGATCCTGCCCGTCGACAGCGAGCATAATGCGATCTTCCAGTGCCTCGCGGGCGGGCGCATCGATCAGGTGCGCCGCATCATCCTGACTGCAAGCGGCGGGCCGTTCCGTACGATGAGCGCCGACGATATGGCGCGCGTCACGCCCAAACAGGCGGTAGCGCACCCGAACTGGTCGATGGGCGCCAAGATCAGCGTCGATTCGGCGACGATGATGAACAAGGGCCTCGAGCTGATCGAGGCGCATCATTTGTTCCCCGTCGGGCTCGACCGCATCGAAATCCTCGTCCACCCGCAATCGGTGATCCACAGCCTCGTCGAATATATCGACTGCTCGACGCTGGCGCAGCTCGGCTCGCCCGACATGCGCATCCCGATCAGCAGCGCGCTCGCCTGGCCGCAGCGCATGGCGACGCCGTGCGCGCCGCTCGACCTCGCCAGCATCGCGCGGCTCGATTTCGAGGCGCCCGACGAGGTGCGTTTTCCCGCGACCGCGCTCTGCCGCGCCGCGATCGCCGAGGGCGGCGCGCGCCCGGCGCAGCTCAACGCCGCGAACGAAGTGGCGGTCGCCGCCTTCCTCGCGGGGCGCATTGCCTTCCCCGCCATCGTCGATACGGTGCGCCGCGTGATCGATGCCGACGCGCCCGCGGTGCCGGCATCGCTTCAGGACATATTCAGCGTCGATGCCGCATCCCGCGCGGCTGCTCAGCGTTTTGTGGACCAATATGAACATGCCTGACATTCCGCTTTGGCTCTATCCGCTCGCGTTCCTCGCGGTGCTGGGGCCGCTCGTCTTCGTGCACGAATATGGCCATTATATCGTCGGCCGCTGGTGCGGGGTGAAGGCCGACACCTTCTCGATCGGCTTCGGGCGCAAGATCCTCGGCTGGACCGACAAGCGCGGCACCGAATGGAAGATCGGCTGGCTGCCGCTCGGCGGCTATGTCCAGTTCGCGGGCGACCGCGATGCGGTCAGCCAGCCCGACGCGACCTGGCAAAAACTGCCAGCCGACCAGAAATCGCACACATTCCCCGCGCAGCCGGTGTGGAAGCGCGCGCTCATCGTTCTCGCAGGGCCGGTGACCAACTTCCTGTTCGCGATTGCGATTTTTGCCGCGTTCAACATGACCTATGGCGTTGCCACGGTTCCGCCTGTGATCGGCGGCGTGCAGGCAGGCAGTGCGGCCGAGGCGGCGGGGCTCCGTATTGGCGACCGTATCATCGGGATCAACGGACAGTCGGTCGACAGCTTCGGCGATATCCCGAAGATCGTGGCCTATGATCTCGGCAGGCCCGCTAGCCTCGATATCGCGCGCGGCGAGCAGCGGCTCGCGATCACCCTGCGCCCGCGGGTCACGACCGAAACCGACGGTTTCGGGAACAAGGCCGAGGTGGCGATCATCGGCATCCAGTCGGGCGCGCTGACCTATGCGCGGGTCGGCCCGTTGGAGGCGGTGAGGGCGAGCGCGGGGCAGACCTGGAACATCGTCCAGCTGACCGGCAAGATATTGGGCCAGTTCGCGACCGGGCAACGTTCGGTCAAGGAAATGGGCGGGCCGATCAAGATCGCGAAGCAGTCGGGCGAACAGGCGACGCTGGGCGTCGCCGCGCTGATCTTCTTCATCGCCTTCGTTTCCATCAATCTGGGGTTCATCAACCTCTTGCCATTGCCGATGCTCGATGGCGGTCATCTGGCCTTTTACGCCTATGAAGCGATCCGGCGCCGCCCCGCGCCGCCGCAGGCGCAGGAATGGGCGTTCCGATTCGGCTTTGCGGCAATCGTGACCCTTATGCTGGTCGTGACTTTCAACGATTTGGGCTCAATTGGCGTGTGGGACAGGATCGCCCGCTTGATTGGCTAGCGAGTCTGGGGCAGGGAGTGGCGCACGAACCCGCGGTCAGGCGGGTTTGTCGCTTTTGAGTTATTTTTTCGGGATGAACAGCGTGGCTTCACACAAATTCTCGGCGCGGACGCAGCTGTCGGTACTTCTTTTGGCCGGCACGATGCTTGGCGCGCCGGTGATGGCGCAACAGGTTGCGCCGCCAGTCGTCCCGGCTCCGGCTCCCGAAGCGGCTCCCACCGCGACGACGGTCAAGTCGATCACCGTCGTCGGCAACCAGCGGCTCGAGGCGCAGACGATCCTGTCGTACCTGCGCCTGCGCGTCGGGCAGCAATATGACCGCTCGATCCTCGACCAGGCGCTGAAGGATCTGGCCGCGACCGAATTGTTCAAGGATTTCCAGATCACCGACAATGCCGGTGCGCTGACGATCCAGGTCACCGAGAACCCCGTGATCAACCGCGTCATCCTGGAGGGCAACAAGCGCCTGAAGGAAGACAAGGTCCGCCCGGAGATCAAGCTCGCGCCGCGTCAGATCTTCACCCGCTCGAAAGTCCGCGCCGACGTCGCGCGCATCATCGAGCTCTACAAGCGTCAGGGCCGCTTTGCCGCGACGGTCGAGCCCAAGATGGTGTCGCTCGACCAGAACCGCGTCGACGTCGTGTTCGAAATCAACGAAGGGCCGAAATCGAAGGTCCGCCAGATCAACATCATCGGCAACGAGAAGTTCAGCGACGGCGACCTCAAGGACGAGATGGCGACGAAGCAGTCGAGCCTGATGACGATCCTGTCGTCGAACACCAGCTACGACCCCGACCGCCTCGCCTATGACCAGCAGAAGCTGCGCCTTTTCTACCTGACCAACGGTTACGCCGATTTCCGCGTGATTTCGGCGGTGGCCGAGCTGACGAGCAACAAGCAGGACTTCATCATCACCTATGTGGTCGAGGAAGGCGAACGCTACAAGTTCGGCGACATCGACGTGAAGAGCGAAATCCGCGACTTCCAGCCCGAAATGCTGAAGAAGCTGCTGCCGATGAAGACCGGCGACTGGTATGACGCCAAGCAGGTCGAGGACACGGTCGAAAGCCTGAGCGAAACCGCGGGTCTGTTCGGCTACGCCTTTGCCGACATCAACCCCGAATTCCGCCGCGACCCCGAAACGCGGACGATGGCGATCACCTTCAACGTCGCCGAAAGCCCGCGTACCTATGTCGAGCGCATCGACGTCAACGGCAACACGCTGACCCACGACAAGGTCGTGCGCCGCGAATTCCGCCTGAACGAAGGCGATGCGTTCAACAGCTTCGGCGTCAAGCGTACCGAAAACCGCATCAATAGCCTCGGTTATTTCCAGGAAAACCTGGAAATCGAGCGCAAGGAAGGCAGCGCCCCCGACCGCATCATCCTCGAAACCAACGTCGAGGAAAAGCCGACCGGTGAACTCTCGCTGTCGGCCGGCTTCTCGTCGATCGAGAATTTCCTGCTCCAGGCGTCGATCCGCCAGCGCAACTTCCGCGGTCTCGGCCAGCAGCTCCAGGCGTCGGTCAACTATTCGAGCTATTCGAAGTCGATCGAGCTCGGTTTCACCGAACCCTATCTGTTCGACCGCAACATCTCGGTCGGCGGCAGCATCTATCGCCGCGATTTGAACTCGTTCAACTTCATCAACAACGACCGCCGGACGACGTTCCAGCAGGTCACGACGGGGGCGCAGATCAACGCCGGCGTGCCGCTGACCGAATTCATGTCGTTCTTCGCGCGCTACAGCATCAACTTCGACGATGTGACGCTCGACAAGGGAATCTATTATTTCGGCGGCGAGTGCGACCCGCTCGTGGCCGGCCGTTACCTGTGCGACGCGATCGGCAACCGCACGACCTCGCTGCTCGGCTATACGCTCGCCTATGACGACCGCGACAATCGCATCCGTCCGACGCGCGGCCAGTCGCTGTCGCTCAGCCAGGATTTCGCCGGCCTCGGCGGCAGCGTCAAATATGTCCGCACGCGCTTGAACGGCTCGAAGCACTTCAACCTCGGCAGCCGCTTCATCCTCAATTTGTCGGCCGAAGGCGGCTATATCTATCCGTTCGGCGGCCGTCCGACCCCGACGAGCGACAAGGTCCGCCTGACCGACCGCTTCTTCCTCGGCGAACCGCAGATGCGCGGTTTCGACATTCGCGGCGTCGGCCCGCGTGTTATCCGTTACTCGGTCGACAATACCGATCCGGCGAACCCCATTGTCGTCACCGACGCCAACGGTGAGCGCGGCCAGATCGACGACGCGCTTGGCGGCCGCGCCTATTATCAGGGCCGGATCGAACTCGATATTCCGCTCGGCACCGGCGCAAAGGAAATGGGGCTTCGCCCGTCAATCTTCGTCGACGTCGGATCGGTGTTCAGCGTCCGCCGCCCGACGCTGACGACGCTTGCCAATTTCAGGGAAACCGACCCCAACGCGCCCGGTTTCGGTCTCACCAAGTCGCTTTGCCGTAACGCGACCACGGGTGTCACCCAGTTCGCGACGGAAACGGTAACGACGCCGACGGGCGGCGTCCCGACGGGCACCGGTCAATACACGACCTGCCCGACCGATTTCTCGCGCCTCGATCCGTTCGAGGAACGCTTCTTCGGCGACACGTGGATGCCGCGCGTGTCGATCGGTGCCGGGGTGAACTGGAACTCTCCCTTCGGTCCCTTCCGGATCGACTTCGCTTACGCCCTTCGCAAAGAAGAGGGCGATGATACCAAACGCTTCTCATTCAATGTAGGAACCCAATTCTGATGAAGAAAATCCTTGCCGCCTCGGCGCTGGCGATTGCCACGCTGTCGGTCTCGCCCCTCCTGTCGGCTCCCGCCATTGCCCAGGCAAAGGGTGTCGGCGTTGCCGACGTCCGCGTCGCCGCCGCCCGCTCGAACGCCTTCCAGACTGCCTCGAAGCAGATCGAAACGACCTACAAGGCGCAGATCGACCAGCAGCAGTCGCGCGGCCAGACGCTGCAGGCCGAAATCAACGTCCTGATCGCGAAATATAACGAAGAAGCGAAGAAGACGCCGGTCAACCAGGCCTCGCTGCAGGCTGCCGCCAAGGCCGTCCAGGACAAGCGCCAGGCCGCGCAGGCCGAGCTCGGTCAGATCGGTGCGCCCGTCGACCTCGCGATCGCTTATGTCGAAGACCAGATCAGCGTTCGCATGAACGAAGCGATCAAGGCCGCGATGACCGCGAAAAAGGTCGACCTGCTCGTCAACCCCGAGGCGGTGATCGCGCGCGAAAACAATGTCGACATCACCGACGCGGTGGTTGCCGAACTCAACCGCATCCTGCCCAACGTGTCGACTGCGGTTCCCGCCGGTTACCAGCCGGGCCAGCTCGTCCAGCAGCGTAATCAGCAGCTGATGGACCAGGCGCGCGCCGCGCAGGGCGGAACGCGTCCGGCGACCCCGGCTCCGGCACCGACCGGCACCGCACCGACGACCCGCTAAGATCGATGACGGACGGGGAAAAGCCGGACGGCGCCTTGGGCCCGGTGGATATCCGCCGGATCCTGACGCTGCTGCCGCATCGTTATCCGATGCTGCTCGTCGACCGGGTGGAATCGATGGTGAAGGACACCTCGATCCACGCGGTCAAGGCGGTGACGATCAACGAGCCCTTTTTCCAAGGGCATTTCCCCGGCCGGCCGATCATGCCCGGCGTCCTCATCGTCGAGGCGCTGGCGCAGGCCGGCGGCATATTGGCGATCGAATCGCTCGGCCTCGGCGGCTCGGGCAAGCTCGTCTATTTCATGGCGATCGATGGGGTGAAGTTCAGGAAACCGGTCGAACCCGGCGTCCTGCTAGACCTCCACGTCACCATCGTTCAGGCAAAGCGGAACATCTGCAAGTTCGAGGGCAGGGCGATGCTGGGTGACAGCCTGGCGGCCGAGTGCCAGTTCACCGCGATGATCGCCGACCCGCCGAGCGACTAACCACCACTTGCCAAATCCGGCATTCGCCGTTAGGGGACGCCGCTTCGCGTCCCCGGACGCACAGACTCACGCTGCTGGTCGGTAACCAGCGGCACAGGAGCTTGAGACATGAAAAACGACATTCACCCCGACTATCACATGATCACGGTCAAGATGACCGATGGCACCGAATATCAGACGCGCTCGACCTGGGGCAAAGAGGGCGACACGATGACGCTCGAAATCGACCCCACCGCGCACCCGGCCTGGACCGGCGGCACCGGACGCATGCTCGACGCTGCGGGTCAGGTCGCCAAGTTCAACAAGCGTTTCGGTGGTCTCACCCTCAAGCGCTAAGGATGCCCACCTCCGCGAATGCGGGGGTGTCAGCTCAGAACCTTTGCAAGCGCGCTTTGCCAGCCGGCAAGGCGCGTTTTGCGTTTGTCGGCACCCAGCGCGGGCGTGAAGCGCGTCGCGGTGCCGCGCATCGCCTTGGCCGCGCTCGCGAGGTCCGGATAAAGCCCCGCGCCGGTGGCGGCGAGCATCGCGGCGCCAAGCGCGGTGCTCTCGACGAAATCGGGCCGTTCGACGGTGATGCCCAGCATGTCGGCAAGGTCCTGCGCCATCCAGTCGTTCGCGGCCATGCCGCCGTCGATCCGCACCTCGGCCCAGTCGACCCCATCGGCGGCGAAGGCCGATTTCAGGTCATGCGCCTGATAGGCTTGCGCTTCCAGCGCGGCGCGCGCGACATGCGCCTTCGTCGTTGCGAAGTTCAGTCCCGATATGGCCGCGAGCGCATCGGGGCGCCAGTGCGGCGCGCCGAGCCCGGTGAGGGCGGGGACCAGATAGACGCCGCCATTGTCGCTCACCGAACGCGCCAACCCCTCGCTCTCGCCCGCATTGGCGAGCAGGCCCAGCCCGTCGCGCAGCCATTTGATCAGGCTGCCGGCGACGAACACCGATCCTTCGAGCGCATAGGAGCGCACGTCGCCCTCCTGCACCAATATTGTCGCGAGCAGACGATGGTTCGACACGGGGCGCACCGTGCCGCTGGCAGACAGGATGAAGGCGCCGGTCCCGAAGGTCGCCTTGGTCTGTCCCGGCGACAGGCACGCCTGCCCGATCGTTGCAGCCTGCTGGTCTCCCGCCATGCCGCAGATCGCGATCGCGCCGCCGAACAGCGCCGGATCGGTCGTGCCGACGCGCGTCGTGCAGCCGGTGATTTCGGGAAGCAGGTCCATCGGCACGCCGAGCAGGTCGCACAATTCGCTATCCCAGCCGCCTTGGCCGTTGATGTCCATCAGCAAGGTGCGCGACGCGTTGCTCGCATCGGTGACATGAACGCCGCCGGTCAGGCGATAGACGAGATAGGATTCGACCGTCCCGACCGCGAGCCGGTCGCCGGCTTCCTTCAGCTGCGGCCAGTGCTTCAGCGCCCAGCCGATCTTGGTTCCCGAAAAATAGGGATCGAGCAGCAACCCGCTCTTCGCCTGCGCTTGTGCCTCATGGCCGGCGTCTTTCAGCGCCGCGCAATCGGCGGCCGAGCGGCGGTCCTGCCACACGATTGCGCGCGCGAGCGGCTCGCCGGTGGTGCGGTCCCAGAACACCACCGTCTCGCGCTGGTTGGTGATCCCGATCGCGGCGACATGGTCTGCGCCGCCCGCCTGCGCGATCATTTCGCGCGTGCAGGCGAGGGTGGCCTCCCAGATTTCGGCGGCGTCATGTTCGACCAGGCCGGGGCCGGGATAATGTTGCCGGATCTCGCGCTGCGCGCTGCCGAGCGGGGTGCCGTCGGCGCCGAAAAGCATCGTCCGCGTCGACGTCGTGCCCTCGTCGATGACGATGATTTTCTCGGCCATTTATCCCCCCGTCTTTGTTCTATCCGTCGCCCCCGCGAAGGCGGGGGCCGCTGGCATTCTGGCTCAACATCGCTTGATGCCGACAACGGCCCCCGCCTTCGCGGGGGCGACGCGCATTTTAGCTATCGCATTGATGAAGAAAGAACCGCCCTTCGACAAGCTCAGGGAGAATGGAATAGGTAAGCGCGCAATTATCTTGCAAAACTGCGCAACCCATGCCATATGTTGTGCAGCGCAGCATGGCGGGACCTCCCGCCGTAACCACCGGCAGCGTGATTTTCCCGCCCGAAACAGGCGCGGGACGAGCCGGACCAGCGCTTTGTCCCCAGAGGCACCCTTTCACGCGGGTCGTTTCGAACCCGCGGCCGTGCGCCGTCCGTTCGATGCGAACGGATGCGCCTGCGCGTCGCCCTATGTGAGTATTTTATGACGACTTTTAACGACTTTGGCCTGCACGCCGACATCAATCGCGCGCTTGCCGCCAAGGATTATACCACCCCGACCCCGATTCAGACGCAGGCGATCCCGCCGCTGATGAAGGGCCGCGACCTGTGCGGTATCGCGCAGACGGGCACCGGCAAGACCGCCGGTTTCTCGCTGCCGTCGATCCATCATCTTTTGACCTATCCGCACCGCCCGACCCCGCGCGGTTGCCGCATGCTCGTCCTCGCGCCGACGCGTGAGCTGGCCGCGCAGATCGCGCAAAGCTGCCGCGACTATGGCCGCTTTACCAAGCTCAGCGTCACGACGGTGTTCGGCGGCGTGCCGATCAACAAGCAGATCCGCGACCTGTCGGGCGGCGTCGACATCCTCGTCGCGACCCCGGGCCGCCTGCTCGACCTGATCGACCAGCGCGCGCTGCGCCTCGACGACGTCGAGATCTTCGTCCTCGATGAAGCCGACCAGATGATGGACATGGGCTTCATCCATTCGCTGCGCCGCGTCGCCAAGCTGCTCCCGTCGCGCCGCCAGAACCTCTTCTTCTCGGCGACGATGCCCAAGGAAATCGCCCACCTCGCCGAACAGTTCCTTGAGGATCCGGTGACCGTGTCGGTCACCCCGGCGGCGACCACGGTCGAAAAGATCAGCCAATATTCGACCTTCGTCGAACAGAAGGAAAAGCAGGCGCTGCTGCACTCGGTCATTGCCAGCGAAGACATCGACCGCGCGCTGATCTTCACCCGCACCAAGCATGGCGCCGACCGCGTCGTGCGCCACCTCGCGGGCGCGAACATCAAGGCGATGGCGATCCATGGCAACAAGAGCCAGTCGCAGCGCACCCACGCGCTGCAGGCGTTCCGCTCGGGCGACATCAAGCTGCTCGTCGCGACCGACATCGCCGCACGCGGTATCGACGTGTCGGGGGTCAGCCATGTGATCAACTTCGAGATCCCGAACGTCCCCGAACAATATGTCCACCGCATCGGCCGCACCGCGCGCGCCGGCGCCGAGGGCAAGGCGATCAGCTTCATCGCCCCCGATGAGCGTCCGTACATGCGCGATATCGAGCGCGTGACGCGGAGCAAGTCCGAACCGATGCCGCTGCCCGAGAATTTCAACGAGCTGGTGCGCAACCTGCCGAAGCCGGCACAGCCGCCGCGCGACACGGGCAGCCAGGGCCGCGACCCCAATCGCCAGCGTCAGGACGCGCATCGTCAGCGCGATGGCGGCCAGCCGCGCGGCGAACGCGGTCCGCGCCGCGATGGTGCGGCAGCCGGCGAGGGCGCCGAAGGCCAGCGCAAGCGCCGTTTCCGCCCGCGCAACAAGAGCGTCGGCGCACACAAGGGTGCGGTCAAGCGCGTCGGTTGACGCACGCTACCCGTCCGCTAGACCCTTCGCCCACAAGATAATGGGCGAAGGGGTAGCGGATGACGAACGGTGACGGCGCGGCGGCACTCGAAACCCGGCAGAGCGAACGCAAGGTCATCCTGGCCTCGTCGCTCGGCACGGTGTTCGAATGGTATGATTTCTACCTCTACGGCCTGCTCGCGACGATCATCTCGGCGCAATTCTTTTCGGGCGTCAACGAAACCACCGGCTTCATCTTTGCGCTCGGCGCCTTCGCCGCGGGCTTTGCGGTAAGGCCGTTCGGCGCGCTCGTGTTCGGGCGCATCGGCGACCTTGTCGGGCGCAAGAACACCTTTCTCGTCACCATGGGGCTGATGGGCGCCTCCACCTTCCTCGTCGGCGTGCTGCCCAGCTATGCGTCGATCGGCGTCGCGGCGCCGATCCTCCTCGTGCTGCTCCGTCTCGTCCAGGGGCTCGCGCTCGGCGGCGAATATGGCGGCGCCGCCACTTACGTCGCCGAACATGCGCCCGAGGGCAAACGCGGGCTTTTCACCAGCTTCATCCAGACCACCGCGACGCTCGGCCTGTTCGCGGCGCTCGGCGTCGTCATCGTCATCCGCTCGGTCATGGGCGAGGCCGCTTTCGCCGACTGGGGCTGGCGCATTCCCTTCCTCATCTCGGTAATCCTGCTCGGCGTGTCGCTGTGGATCCGCCTCCAGCTCGAGGAAAGCCCGGTCTTCAAGCAGATGAAGGAGGAGGGCACGACCTCGAAGGCACCGCTCACCGAGGCGTTCGGCCGCTGGGAGAATCTCAAATGGGTGATCGTCGCGCTGTTCGGCGCGGTCGCGGGGCAGGCGGTCGTCTGGTATTCGGGGCAATTTTACGCGCTCTTTTTCCTCGAAAAGACGCTGAAGGTCGACGGCGCCACCGCGAACATATTGATCGCCATCGCGCTCGCGCTCGGCACGCCCTTCTTCATCTTCTTCGGCTGGCTCAGCGACAAGGTCGGGCGAAAGCCGATCATCCTCGCGGGCTGCGCGCTCGCCGCGCTCACTTATTTCCCGGCGTTCCAGATGCTCACCGCCGCCGCCAACCCCGCGATGGCCAAGGCGCAGCAGAACGCCGCCGTCATCATGGCGGCCGATCCCGGGTCCTGCTCGTTCCAGTTCGATCCGATCGGCGGCAACAAGTTCGAAGGCAGCGGCTGCGACATCATCAAGTCGACGCTGGCAAAGGCGGGTGCGAGCTACACGTCTTTCACGCGCGAACGCATGACGGGCGAACCGGCGCGCGTGCGCATCGGCTCGCGCGTCCTCGCCGCGCCCGATCCCTGGCGCCTTGCCGAAGAGGATCGCGCCGGCGCGATCGCCGCGTTCCGCTCCGAACTCCAGAATGCGCTGACCGACGCCGGCTATCCGGCAAAGGCCGATCCGGCGGCGATCAACAAGCCGCTCGTCGTCGCGATCCTCTTCTACCTCGTGCTGCTCGTGACGATGGTCTACGGCCCGATCGCCGCATTGCTCGTCGAACTCTTCCCCAGCCGCATCCGCTACACCGCGATGTCGCTGCCCTATCATATCGGCAACGGCTGGTTCGGCGGTTTCCTGCCGACGACGGCGTTCGCGATGGTCGCGGCGACGGGCAACATCTATTACGGCCTCTGGTATCCGGTGATCGTCGCGGTGATCACATTGATCGTCGGGCTGTTGTTCCTGCCCGAAACCTTCCGGCGGAAAATTCACGAGTAGACAATATTGACCCTCCCCATGGCTGCGCCACAGGGAGGATCTTCACATTGACGGAGCAGCCCTGCTCGCTAGGTTCGCGCGGAGCCTTGAGGGGGGCATGATGATTGCCGACGACATAGATTTCGATCCGCCGCCGCCACCGCGGCGTCCGTTCTTTCGGCGCAAGCGGGTGCTGATCCCGCTCGCGTTGTTGCTCGCGGTCGTGGTCGGTTTCCTCCTGCTCCTGACGCCTGATACCGACCGCGACGCGATGATCGCCAAATATGGCGGCCCGAACGCGGCATTCGTCGCGGGGCCGGCGGGGCAGCGGATTCACTATCGCGATCAGGGCAATCGCGACGGCCCCGCGATCATCCTCGTCCATGGCGCCAATGCCAGCCTCCATACGTGGGAACCGCTGGTGAAGCGGCTCGGCGGCACCTACCGGATCGTCACGCTCGACCTGCCGGGACACGGGCTCACCGGTGCGACCCCCGACACCGATTATTCGGCCGAGGGCATGATGAACGCGGTCGACGTCGTCGCGGCGAAGCTCGGGCTCGATCATTTCATCCTCGGCGGCAATTCGATGGGCGGCTGGGTCAGCTGGCGCTACGCGCTCGCGCAGCCCGCGCGTGTCGATGCGCTGCTGTTGATCGACGCCGCCGGCATGCCGCTGCGGCCGGGCGAAAAAAGGCCCGAATCGAATGTCGGTTTCCGCGTCCTCGAATATCCCTTCGGCCGCTGGCTGGCGACGCGCGTCACGCCGCGGATGCTCGTCGAACAGTCGCTGCGCGGGTCGGTCGAGAAACAGGAGATCGTCGATGACGCGATGATCGACCGCTATTGGGAGCTGCTGCGCTTTCCGGGCAATCGCGAAGCGACGGTGCTGCGCGCGCGGATGGACCGCGAGCCCAGGGTGGCGGCGCGTGCCGGCGAGATCGAGGCGCCGACGCTGATTCTGTTCGGCGACAAGGACCGGATCATCAACCCCAGCGCCGCAAAGACGTTCAACGAACGCATCGCGGGGTCCGAGGTCGTGATGTTGCCCGGCATCGGCCACCTGCCGATGGAGGAAGCGCCCGATGCGACCGCGAAGGCGATCGCCGATTTCCTTACGCGGCGGCTTGTTCCGCCGGCGCCGGCTGATCCAGAAACGCGCTGATCCGCGCCGAAATGGCCGCGGCGTGGGTGAAGGGGAAGAGGTGCGATCCCGGCACCATTTCCAGCACCGCGCCATCGATCTGGTCGGCGAGCATCTCGCCATAGCAGGCGGGCATCACGCCATCCTGCTCGCCCATCAGCACCAGCGCCGGAAGCTCTTTCAACCCCGACAGGAAACCCACGCTGCTCCATCCGATCATCGCGGCACTCTGGTAAGCGATGCCGAGCGGGGTCGCGGTCTGGATCTTGAGCCCGCTCGCCAGCATGTCGTCGTCGAACATCGCGGCCCAGCCGATCCCCGGCGCGCCCATGACCGGGGTCGTCGCCATCAGCACAAGACGGCGCACGCGCCCCGGAAACTGGATCGCGATCTGCTGTGCCAGCGCGCCGCCCCAGCTGAACCCGGCGACGTCGATCATCTTGTGCCCAAGGCGGTCGGCGATCTCCATCACCACCGCCGCGATCGTCGGCGCGCCATAGGGCAGCAGCGCGTCGGGCGAACCGCCGACGCCGGGCATGTCGAGCGTCCACACTTCGCGGTCATGGATCTGCGCGAGCAGCGGCGCCGCGGCGACCAGATCGGCACCGATGCCATTCAGGAACAGCAAGGGCGTGCCGGGCGTGCCCGCACGCCAGCGCGCGACGCGGAGGCTCAGGCCGTATATATGCTCGTTGCTGATGGCCGGCCGGCCGCTGATCCTGCTCATGGGCACGCCTTCGCATATCTGGATGACGTGGGGAAGGCGGGGGCTGTATATTCCGTCGCCCCTGCGAAGGCAGGGGCCGCTGGCAGCCTTGCCCCGCCCGTGCCGTGTAAACCGATTGCGGCCCCTGCCTTCGCAGGGGCGACGTCGTTGCTATTCCGTCGTCTGCCGCGCGGCCTCCGCGGCTTGCTCGAAGCGCAGGCAATCGAAAATCTTCGCGCCCGCAAGGAACACCGATCCGGTGCAGGCCAGCAGCAACAGTTTGCCGCCGGTCCCCGGATATTCGTGCAGATAGGCGGCGCCGCGCGCCATCGCCCCGACGGCGAGCGCATAGATGATGAGGCACGCTTCGAAGCGGGTCTTGATGACGAACAGGCGTCCGATTTTTTTCAGCATCACCATAGCCTAAGCAAGCGCCGTGCCACTGGCGCAAATGCGGGATTCGGCGCGCCGGGCTTATGGTAAACTGTAAGTTAATCCGACAGATGGGGGCAAGCCACCAGGGCATCCATTCGGCGAAAAGGCGGTTCAATTCGTCTCGCGAACCCGCGCCGGCGCGCCCAGCGGGCACTCCAGCGCGGCGCGGTCCCAGCCCGCGGCGTCGGCCGCCGCGCCATAGCTGCGCTCGAGAAAGTCGAGCAGCAGCGCATCGGGCGACGCCGCCGTCCGCACCGCGTCATAAGGCAGGATATATTCGCCCATGCCCGCGTCGAAGCGCGCCGCGTCGGGCACCGGATAGTCCCGAAACCCGGCCGGTTCGGGATAGGCGTAGGAATAGAACGCGGGTTCGGGAAAAGCGTCGCCGCCCGGCCAGAAGCCGGCGCTGCTGACCTCGTGCGAATAGGCTTCGCGCGTCACCGGGTCGGGCAGGCCCGGCACGCCGCCGGGGTGCGGCGGCGCCGCGCGGCCCGAAAAGCGCGTGACGGCCAGGTCGAAGCTGCCCCAGAAGAAATGCACTGGGCTCGCCTTGCCCAGAAACCCGCTGCGGAACAGCTTGAACACGCGGTCGACCTGCATCAGCGCGCGCCAGAAACGATGCGCGGCCTCGGCGTCATAGCTTTTGTGGCTCTCGTCGCGCGCGAACGGGATCGGGTCGGGCACCTCGTTCGGCACGCCATGGATGCGCACTGCGATGCCAAGGTCGGCGAGCAATCCCAACAGCCGATCGTGGAAATCGGCGACGCTGCGCGGTTCGAGCACGAGCTCGCGGGTCTGCCCCTGGCTCGTGCGGCAGATCAGCCGGTGGACGATGAAGTCGAATTCGATTTCGAGCAGTTCGTGCCCGACCGGGATCGGCGATGTGGTGAGGCCGCGCGCGCTGACATAGAGCGGCACCTGCCAACCATGGTTGAGCCAGGGTGTCAGCGACAGGCGGATCTTGCCGACGATCTGCGTCCACAGCTGCAGCGTGATCGCGGTATCGCGCCAGTCGGCCCAGCGCAGTTCGGGCCAGATCGCGGATTGCTCGGTCGGTGACATCGCGGCTTTCCTTCGCCAAATATCGTACGCCGCCCCCAATGTGATGTTTAGCTGGTTCTGTGCCTAAAAATAGCGCGGAATCGGTCCTGCCTACGGCGTCTGGTCGAAAAGGCGGCGATGACATCGGGGTGGTGAGCGGACGGTGGCGTCCTTACCCTTCGTCATCCCGGACTCTTACCCTTCGTCATCCCGGACTTGATCCGGGATCCATGGCGGCGCTGAAGTCGTGGACCCCGGATCAAGTCCGGGGTGACGAGAGTATGGGAGTCTGCAATCGGTCGGGAGCCAAGCGCGACCGCCGCTAGTTCACCCGCGCAAACCAGATGACGTGCCGCGGGCCTTTGCCGTTGCTGCGCGCGCGCACGCCGACCTCTTCGACCTGAAAGCCCGCCGCCGCCAACCGGCGCGTGAAGCGGGCGTCGGGCGCCGCCGACCATATCGCCAAGATGCCGCCGGGGCGCAGCGCCGCCTTGGCCGTGGCGAGGCCCGCCGCCGAATAGAGACCCTCGTTGGCGTCGCGCGTCAGGCCATCGGGCCCATTGTCGACGTCGAGCAGGATCGCGTCATAGCGGCGCGTCGCCGCGCCGATCGCCTTCGACACATCGCCGAGGATCAGCTCGACCCGCGGATCGTCGAGACAGCCCGCCGCCAGCTCGGCCATCGGGCCGCGCGCCCACTCGATGATGCCCGGCACCAGTTCGGCCACCGCAATCTTTGCATCGGGCCCGAGCGTCGCCAGTGCGGCGCGCAGGGTGAACCCCATGCCATAGCCGCCGATCAGCAGGCTGGCCGCCTTCGGGCTGCGCAGCCGGTCGCAGGTCATCGTCGCCAGCGCTTCTTCGGAACCGCTCATCCGGCTGCTCATCAATTCGTTGCGATCGATCGCGATGATGAAATCGTCACCGCGCCGGTACAGCCGCAGTTCGTCGCCGCCCGGCACCTCGGCGGTGCCGATCAGTTCGCGAATCTTCAACTTACGTCGCCCCTTTTCTTATCGTCACCCCGGACTTGATCCGGGGTCCAGACTGCGGGGGCGGCGATGGATGCCGGATCAAGTCCGGCATGACGAAGCGAATATGCTGTCAAACCAGCTCGCCGAGGTCGAGCGTTTCGAGAAGTGCCGCGCGCGCTTTGCGCACGTCGCTCGCCAGCGCTGCCGAGGCGAGGTCGCCGGGCGCGATCGCTTCGGGCCAGTGCTTCGCCACGACGCCTGCAATCCGGTCGAGCTTTGCTTCGTCGGCGATAAAGCGCGGATCGACCGTCGCCGGATCGGCAACGACGCGCAGGCGCAGGCATGCCGGCCCGCCGCCGTTCGCCATCGACTGGCGCACGTTCACCGGCAGCAGGCGGCGGATCGGGCCGTTGCCCGCGACATGTGCCTCCAGCCAGTTCCACACCGCGGGCGTGGCCTGCGCCTCGGTCGGCAGCACCAGCCCCATGCCGCCGCCATCGGGCAAGCTGACGAGCTGCGCGTTGAACAGATAGGATTTGATCGCGTCGGGCAGGCTCACCGCGCTCGCCGGCACCTCGACGATCTCGACCGCGGGAAAAGCGGCGCGAATTTCGGCGTGCGCCGCGTCGCGATCCTCGAACGCGGTTTCGTGGGTGAACAGCACATGCTCGTTCGCGACCGCGACGACGTCGTTGTGGAACGCGCCGCCCTGGATCGCGGTGTCCGACTGACGGATGAACAGCGTGCGCGCGGGATCGAGCCCGTGGTTGCGTGCGATCGCCTTCGACGCGTCGAGATGCTGGCGCGCCGGAAAGCGCCCGCCGCCGACGCCATAGACGAAGATTTCGACGCCGGCCCCATCGTGCCCGCTGCACAGCCGCATATGGTTCGCCGCGCCCTCGTCGCCGAAGGGGGCGGGGACCGGCGCATGCACCGCAAAGGCGGGGTCGGCGAACGCGAGGCGAAGCTGTGCGAGCGTGCCCGGCCATTCGTGGCTGCGGTGCGGCATGGTGACGAGGTTCGCGACGGTCAGATGGCATTTGCCGTCGGCGCTGTCGGGCGCGGGCGAGACGGTCGCGGCGTTGGCGGCCCACATCGACGACGCCGACCACGCCTGCGCACGCAAATGTCCCTCGGCATCTTCGGGGGTCGTGCCGAGCGTCGCGAGCCATGGCGCATCGGGGCGGTCGAGCGGGGCGAAGAAGCCCTGCGGCAGCCCGAGCATCAGATTGTGGCGCATCTTCTCGATGCCCTGCAGCGCCGCGGCGCGCGGCTGCGACACGTCGCCGGCGTTGCTCGCCGACGCGATATTGCCGCGGCTGAGCCCCGCATAATTGTGGCTCGGGCCGATGATCCCGTCGAAATTGATTTCGGTCAGCATCGTTTAACGTCCGATCCAGCTGATGCCGCTGCCCTTGCCGACACCCAGCAGCTTCGCGGCCTCGCTGTCGAGCGTCGCGCCGTCGCCGATCTTGCCGAAACAACAGCGGAAATCGGCGAGCTGCCCCGTCGCGACCAGCGCGTCTTCTCCCGTTTCGGCGATCGCCGAAATCTCGATATGCTTGGCGTCCTTGATGCTCGCGACCTGATCGGTGCGCGCGGTCATCGTGGGGCCGCCGTCGAAGATGTCGACATAATTTTCGAACGCGAAGCCTTCATTCTCGAGCATGCGCATCGCCGCGCGCCCGGTCGGGTGCGGCACGCCGATGACGCTGCGCGCATGCTCGCCCAGCATCGCGATATAGACGGGATGCTTCGGCATCAGGTCGGCGATGAACTGGTTGCCGTGGACCGCGTTGAACTGGTCGGCTTCCTGGAAATTCATCCCGAAGAATTTGCCCGCGACCCCGTCCCAGAAGGGCGATCCGCCCGCCTCGTCGATCACCCCGCGCAGCTCGGCGAGGATGCGGTCGCCGAAGCGCGCACGGTGCCGCGCGATGAACAGATAGCGCGAGCGTGCGAGCAGCAGCCCGAGCCCGCCGGCGCGCGCCGCGGGGTGCAGGAACAGCCCGCCGACCTCGCTCGCGCCGTTCAGGTCGTTGCTGAGCATCAGCACCTGCGCGTGGAAGGTGCGGTCGAGCTGCTCGCTATGCTTGCTGTCGGTGCCGATGCGATAGGAATAGAAGGGCCAGCGCTGGCCGACCTGCCCGAAAATCTGGCAGGTGCCGCGCACTTCGCCGCTGTCCATATCTTCGAGCACGAGCAGGTACAGTTCGTCCGACGGATATTCCTTGTCGCTCGCGAACGAGGCTTCGGTGCGCTCGAGCTTGGCACGCAACGCATTCTTGTCGGGGGGCAGGTTGGTGAAGCCGCCACCGGTCAGCTTCGCCATCTCGTAAATGCTTTGCAGGTCGCCCGGCTTGGCCGCCCGGATCACATAATTCACACAGTCCCCCGTTCCGCTATTCTTGTCATGGTGAGTGCCGATAACTGCGCGCGTTCGGCGAGGCTGTCGACGATCAGAAATTCGTCCGACGAATGGATCGCGCCGCCGCGCGGACCCATCGTGTCGACGACGGGCACGCCGCATGCCGCGATATTATTGCCGTCGCACACCCCGCCCGTCGCGTTCCAGCCGATCGGCAGGCCAAGCGCGGCGCCGCAATCGCGCACCAGCTCGAACAGACGCGTCGCCGCGGCGTCGAGCGGCTTCGGCGGACGGTTGAAGCCGCCGTGGACGTGGCAATGCACGTCATGCTCGCGCGAGATTGCCGCGATCGCATCGCGCATCGCGGCTTCGGCCGCCGCCATCGCATCGGGGGTCGACGGGCGCATATTGACGCGCAGGATCGCGCTGTCGGGCACGATATTGTTCGGGCCGCCGCCGTCGATCTTCGCCGGATTGACCTTGAGCGTATCGGACTTCAGCGCGCCGAGCCGCAGCGCGAGATCGGCCGCGGCGAGCAAGGCATTGCGCCCGTCCTGCGGATTGCGCCCGGCGTGGGCGGCGCGGCCGTGGACGATCACCGAGAAATTGCCGCTGCCCGGCCGCGCGCCCGCCAGCGTGCCGTCGGGCAGCGCGGGCTCATAGGTCAGCGCCGCGGTCTTGCCCTTCGCCAGCTCGGCGATCAGCCGCGCCGACGCCTGGCTTCCCGTTTCCTCGTCGCTGTTGATCATCACGTCATAGCCGACGCGGCTCGCGAGCGGCGATGCCTCCAGCGCGGTGAGCGCCGCGAGGATCACCGAAATGCCGGCCTTCATGTCGGCGGTGCCGGGGCCGTTGAGCACGCCGTCTTCCAGCCACTTCAACGTCTGGAATGGGTGATCCACGGCAAACACCGTGTCCATATGCCCGGTCAGCAGCAGCTGTACCGGCGCCTCGGGTCGCACGCGCAGGTGCAAATGGTCGCCGCGCTGGATGGTTTTGACGGTGCCGGCGCTGTCGACGCTTTCGACCGGATCGGCGGCAACCAGCCGGACTTCGCCGGGCAACGCCGCAAAGGCATCGGCCAGTTCGCCCGCGACGGTCTTCAATCCCGCGAGGTTGCCGGTGCCGCTGTTGATCGCGGCCCATTTCTCCACCTGCACCAGCATCGGCGCATCGGCGGCGCGTTCGAGCGTCGCATTTTCTGTCGCGGTGAGACTGACCATGGGGTGGCTATAGCGAGCGACGATGGGCTTTTGCACCCCCGGGGCGGCACTTTTGTCTTCACTGTGCTGCAAGTCACTGTTCCGGGCCGCTCTCTTCGGTAATGGGGCAGTCGAATTGCACCGAATCGCAACACATTAACCGAAAGTTCGGAACAGCCTCGTTACGCTGACCGAACCGATAAGTGAGTGAGCCGATGACCGCCGCCTTTGTGCTTGGCATCAACATGTCCGTCGCCGGCATTTTCGCCGTTGCGTTCGCCGTGGTCGCGGCGACGAACCGCGACGCGCGCGGCGCGCGGTGGCTTGCGCTTGGCTACGGCATGGGGATCGTCAATGTCGCGCTCGAGTTTCTTCTGACCCGGCAGGTCGATCCCAACCCCGTCGGCATCGGCATTTTCCTCGTCTTCCTGCTCGCGCTCAGCTTCGCGCTGATCGGCGTCGCGCATCATTATCGCGCGCGGCCGCCGTGGGGCGCGATGGCCGCGATCTGGGTCGTCACCATCCTCGCCGTGCCAGTGATCTTCAGCATGACCTACGGCTCGATCGTGCGTCTGATGCTCTACCAGCTTCCCTATTTTGCGATGCAGACGCTGCTCGGGCTCGTGATCTGGCGCTCGGGCCGGCGTCAGGCGCTCGACCTGCTGCTCGTCGCGCTCCAGGTGATCGCGGCGGCCATCTATGTCGCCAAGCCCTTTATCGCGGCGATCGTGGGCACGGCGAGCGCACCGCAGGGCTATATGGCGACGACCTACGCCGCGATCTCGCAAAGCGGGAGCGTCGTCACGCTGATGGCGATCGCGCTCGTCATGCTGCTTGTGATCATGCGCGACACCACCGCGGAGATGGTCGCGCGCTCGGAAACCGATCCGCTTTCGAGCGTGCTCAACCGGCGCGGTTTCGAACATCATGC
Source organism: Sphingopyxis sp. H053 (assembly GCF_001468225.1). GTDB lineage: Bacteria > Pseudomonadota > Alphaproteobacteria > Sphingomonadales > Sphingomonadaceae > Sphingopyxis. The sequence continues at coordinate 40,079 of NZ_LNRU01000001.1, forward strand.
CGAACTGGCGTTGCTGCGCGGCGGGGACGTGACGGTGCTCGTCACGGCTGACCTCGACGACTTCAAGAAGATCAACGACAGTTTCGGCCACGCCGCGGGCGACGGGGTGATCGCGCATTTCGCGGCGATGCTGGTCGATGCCGCGCCCGCGGGTGCGATCGTCGGCCGGATCGGGGGCGAGGAATTCGCCGTCCTGCTTCCCGACGCGCTGCTGTCCGACGGCCGCCTCTACGCCGAAACCGTGCGCACGACCTTTGCGGCGGCGCAATTGCCGGTGCTGGGGGTCGATCGCGGCTTTACGGCGTCTTTCGGCGTCGCGCAGCGTACCACGGGCGATTCGCTGTTCGACCTGTCGCGCCGCGCCGACGCCGCGCTGTACCGCGCCAAGGCGGGCGGGCGGAATCAGGTGCGGGTCGCGATTGGCGAACTGGCGCCGGCACCCGCCGTGGGTGTTGCCTGATTTCAGACCGCGAGTAGCGGCGTGTCTTCGGGTTGCGGCGGCGCCGCTTCGAAGTTTGGCAGCGGATCGAAAGTCTCTTCGATCAGCTCGATCGACGCGAGGCCGCCGAGCTTGAAATGGCCGAGCCGCGGCTCCTCGTCGGATCGCCAGTTCTTGTTGAGGTTCAGCGCGCTGATGAACAGATCGCCGCGCCGTTCGAACAGAAGATGCGGCGCCAGCGTCAGGACTTGCCCATTGTAATGCGCGGTCACCTTTCGCTTGCGGGCGATGGCTTCCATCAATTTCAGTCGTGTGTCGTCCATGGTTTCAGAGCCGTTCGGGGGAGAAAGGTTTTATTGTGCAATGCAGCATAATCACATGCGGGCGCGGTGGGCAAGTGCCGAAAGTCCGCGCAGCGGCTGAAAACCTATGCGGGAAACACCGCCCATTGCCAATCGAAATCAATCGCGGCATAGGGCGACGGCCCTTTCCTCCCCGGGTCCACTGGCGCAGCCGCGCCGACCAGAGGGTGCTTGCATGACTGAATTTCTCGATCGCTCCGGCCTGTCCGTCGATTCGCGACTGGCCGACTTTATCGAGCAGCGCGCGCTGCCGGGGACGGGGCTCGACGCCGCCAAATTCTGGAGCGATTTCGCCGGGCTGCTCGGCAAATTCGCGCCCGAAAACGCGTCGCTGCTGGCAAAGCGCGAGGATTTGCAGGCGCAGATCGACGCCTGGCACGAAGCGCGCGCCGGACAAGCGCATGACGCTGCGGCCTATCAGGCGTTCCTTCGTGACATCGGCTATCTGGTTCCCGAACTCGCAGCCTTCAAAGTCGGCACGCAGAATGTCGATCCCGAAATCGCGACGATGGCGGGACCGCAGCTCGTCGTGCCCGCGCTCAACGCGCGCTTCGCATTGAACGCCGCCAACGCGCGCTGGGGCAGCCTCTACGACGCCTTCTACGGCACCGACGCGCTTGACGCGCCACCGGCCAAGCCCGGCGGCTATGACGCCGACCGCGGCGCCGCGGTGATCGCGCGCGCCAAGGCCTTCCTCGACGAAGCGGTGCCGCTTGCGTCGGGCAGCTGGGCCGACTGGCAGGGCGGCGAGCCCGCGCTCGCCGATCCCGCGCAATGGGTGGGCAGCAGGCCCGGCGGCATCCTGCTCCGCCACAACGGCCTGCATATCGAACTGGTGATCGACGAGGGCAGCGCGATCGGTAAGACCGATCCCGCGGGCATCGCCGACGTCGTGCTCGAAGCCGCGCTGACGACGATCATCGACCTCGAAGACTCGGTCGCGGCGGTCGATGGCGAGGACAAGGCGCTCGGCTATGCCAACTGGCTCGGCCTGATGCGCGGCGATCTCGTCGAAAGCTTTGCCAAGGGTGGGCAGACGGTCACCCGCGCGATGGAGGCCGACCGCGAATGGACGTCGCCGTCGGGCGAGTCCTTCGCCCTCCACGGCCGCAGCGTGATGTTCGTGCGCAACGTCGGCCATCTGATGACGACACCGATGATCCGGCTCGCTGACGGCACCGAAGCGCCCGAGGGCCTCTGCGACGCGGTCATCACCAGCCTCTGCTCGATCCATGACCTCAAGGGCCTCGGCACGCTCCGGAACAGCCGCGCGGGCAGCATCTATATCGTCAAGCCCAAGCAGCATGGCCCCGAGGAATGCGGTTTTACCAACCGTCTGTTCGATGCCGTGGAAGATATGCTCGGCCTCGCGCGCCACACGATGAAGGTCGGCGTGATGGACGAGGAACGTCGTACGTCAGCGAACCTCGCCGCGTGCATCCACGCCGTGAAGGACCGCATCGTCTTCATCAACACCGGCTTCCTCGACCGCACCGGCGACGAGATCCACACTTCGATGCGCGCGGGTCCGATGATCCCCAAGGGCGAGATGAAGGCGAGCGACTGGATCGCCTCCTACGAAGACCGCAACGTCCGCATCGGCCTCGCCTGCGGCCTCAGCGGCAAGGCGCAGATCGGCAAGGGCATGTGGGCAATGCCCGACCTGATGAAAGCCATGCTCGACGCCAAGATCGGCCATCCGAAATCGGGCGCGAACACGGCATGGGTTCCGTCGCCGACCGCCGCGACGCTGCACGCGCTGCACTATCATCAGGTCGACGTGTTCGCGCGGCAGAGGGAAATCGCGGGCGAAGCGGTGCCGTCGCTCGACCGCTTGCTCAATATCCCGGTTGCGACCGGCCGCAACTGGAGCGAAGCCGAAATCACCCGCGAACTCGATAACAATTGCCAGGGCATCCTCGGCTATGTCGTGCGCTGGATCGATCAGGGCGTCGGCTGCTCGAAAGTGCCCGACATCGACGACGTCGGCCTGATGGAGGATCGCGCGACTTTGCGCATCGCCAGTCAGGCGCTCGCCAACTGGCTGCTCCACGGCGTCTGCACCCCCGAACAGGTCGACGCCGCGCTGGCGCGCATGGCGGCGAAGGTCGACGCGCAGAATGCGGGCGATGCGCTCTATGAAAAGCTGACCCCCGACGGCATCGCCTATCAGGCCGCGCGCGCACTGATCTTCGAGGGCGTGACGCAGCCGTCGGGCTATACCGAACCGCTGCTGCACAAATATAGGCAAGCGAAAAAGGCGGCGTAGCGCCAAAGGCGGCTTTCGACCTTCTTTTTTATCGTCACCCCGGACTTGATCCGGGGTCCCGCTGTTGGGTCAGGCCGTGCCGACGCGTCAGAAAAGCGGGATCCCGGGTCAAGCCCGGGATGACGAAGGGGGGGGGGGGCAACGCCGCCCCGCCTTGATCTGTCACCGCCCAAAAACAGGGCAGCCCGGCGTCATTGCTTCACAAATTGACACCCCCGGCCGCCGGGCGCATATCGCCGCCCGCCGGAGCGCGACTCCGGCATCAACCCAAGGACCGAAAAATGGACCCCGACAGTAGACGTCGCACCATATGTCCGGCAGCCACGGCGGTCCGTCAGGGGTAATCTCCTGCGCATCTCCTGACGCTGGCGGACGCCAGCATTCAGGAGACACTCCATGTTCAACGCTTTCGTTCGCGAGGCCGATCGCCTCGTCCGCGCCGATATCGGCGCGGCAAACCCGCCCGCGATCCTGTGGGCGGATATCGTCCATCCGACCGCCGCCGACGCCGCAAATGCCGCCGCCTTGCTGGGGATTTCGATCCCGACGCTGCCCGAAATGCAGGAAATCGAGCCCTCGGCGCGGCTTTACGAAGAGGTCGGCGCGCAGTTCATGACGGTGCCGATCGTCGTCGGGCTCGACGGCGATGCGCCGCGCCTTGCGCCCGTCACCTTCATCCTCGGCGCGGCAAGCCTCGCGACGGTGCGCCATGCCGAGGCGGCGCCGTTCGAACAGGTCGTCGCGCGCCGGCTGCGCACCAACGGCGCCACGACCGCCGAAACGCTGATGCTCGACCTGATCGAGGCGATCGTCGACCGCGTCGCCGACGTGCTCGAACGCAGCGCGCTCCACTGCGACACCGTGTCGCGCGACGTTTTCGCGCGGAAGGCGGCGGGCGGCGGCACCGAAGGTCCGGCGCGCGATCTCGAAGCGATGCTCGGCCGCATCGGGCGCGAGGGCGACCTGCTCACCAAGCTGCGCGAATGCCTCGTCGGGCTCGCGCGGATGCTGTCCTATCATGGCACGCGCAGCGAAGGCAGCGCCCGCGAGGCGCGCGCACGGCTCAAGACGATCCAGCGCGACGTGCAGGCGCTGACCGATCACGCCAGCTTCCTGTCGGGCAAGATCAACTTCCTGCTCGACGCGACGCTCGGGCTGATCAACCTCGAACAGAACCAGATCATCAAGATTTTCACCGTCGCCGCGGTGGCTTTCCTGCCGCCGACGCTGATCGCGTCGATCTACGGCATGAATTTCGACCTCATGCCCGAACTGCGCTGGCAGTACGGCTATCCCTTCGCGATCGGGCTGATGCTCGTCTCGTCGATCCTGCCCTTCGCCTATTTCCGCAAGCGCGGGTGGCTGTGATGCCGGTGGGAGACAGGCGATGGACCTTCGACCGCGACCGTATCGATCTGGACCTGCTCGCCGGCCGACAGGGCGGGGCGGCGGGCAACGGCAGCGTCACGCTGGGGTCCACGATCCGGCGATAACGGAACGGCGAGCGGCCTTTAGCGACTTGCTGCTTGCGGCGCACACGTGTTAGAACATATATAGAACATTGTTGGAGATGCCCATTGTCCGCCGCCGTCGATCCTGCCTATCGCCATTATCCCAAGCACGCCGAGTTTCGCGAACCTATCGAAGCGGGCGGCGCGGCGCTCAAGCTCTATCACCTGACCGCCACCGACGCGCCGGTGCCGGACGATGTGGCCAGGCTCTGCGCCGACTGGTTCGCCGGACACGCGCCGGCGGCCGTGGCGCCGGGCGATTGCGGCTTCGTCATCCTCCACCGCTGCGGCGCCGATTTCTATTTCCTGCTCGTGTCGGTGTGGCGGGGGTCGAACGAACTCTGGGAAGCCGTCTGGTATCGCCACGGCGACATGCCCGCCTTCGCGCCGTTCGATTCGGCCTATCCGCCGGAAGCGGGCGCCCCGCGCCCGACCTTCTGCGTCTGGGAGCTTGGAATCGTCGCGCACGAGAGCGCGGCGTGGGGCCGTTACCTCGCGTCGCCGCGCGACGACACCGCGCGGTCGCGCTGGGTTGATGATATCTTCGAAGGCGCTGTATAGGCGCCGCTCGTTCAAGGGGAGTTTTGACGTGCAGATTGCGGTGCTGACCTTCGACGGCTTCAACGAACTCGATTCGTTCGTTGCGGCTGGAATCCTGAACCGTTTGCGCGGGCAGGGCTGGGAAGCGCACATCACGTCGCCGACGCCGCGCGTCACCTCGATGAACGGCGTGACGATCGAGCGCCAGCAACCGCTCGACTTCGCGGCAAAGGCCGACGCGGTGATCATCGGCAGCGGGATCAAAACGCGCGAGATCGCGGCGGACCCGCTGATGCTCGGGCGCATCCGGCTCGACCCGTCGCGCCAGCTGATCGGGGCGCAATGTTCGGGGACGCTGCTGCTCGCGAAGCTCGGGCTGGTCGGCGCGCTCCCCGCGTGCACCGACCTCACGACGAAGCCGTGGGTGATCGAGGCCGGAGTCGAGGTGCTCGACGCGCCCTTCGTCGCGCACGGCAATGTCGCGACCGCGGGCGGCTGCCTCGCGTCGCAATATCTCGCCGCGTGGATCATCGCGCGGCTCGCCGGGACCACGGCGGCCGAAGAGGCGCTGCACTATGTCGCGCCGGTCGGCGAGAAAGCGGACTATGTGACGCGCGCGATGGCGGCGGTGCGGCCGTTCCTTGCGGAAGAAAATCTCGCGCGCACCGCGTAACTGGCGATCCCGTACAATAGATCTTGCCCCGGCCTGCTATAATCCGGCATTTTGCGGCGTGCGCAAACTGGGGGCAGGGCAATGACGGCACCGTTTAATTTCGGGCAGCTCAAATTTCTGAAGGCGCTGACCGAAGCGCTGTTTCACGACGCCGAGATGGTGATTTCGGCCGATCAGGTCGTCGCCAATGTCTGCGACCTGTTCGAAAAGGTCGGCGGCACCAAGCTCGACGAGATCCGCCTGTCGCTGACCGCGACCGAACTGGTGCTCGGCGGCCCCTTCTTTACCGAGAATGATGTCGCGGACCGCGTCGAAAGGCTGACCGATCGCCTCAAGAACAGCCAGATCGACCTGTTCCAGGACATGGCGCGGCTGCGCGGCGTCATCTACGCCTGCTATTATGGCCATTGGCAGCCGGGGCTCGAACCCGGCGATCAGGCAGCCAATGCCGCCAATCCGGTGCATCGCCAGATCGGCTTCACCCTCCCCAAATTCCGCCAGCGCGGTAGCTATGACGTGCCGCTCGAACCCGTGCACGGGCGCGAGATCGACCCCGCGCATATCCTTGACGCGTCGACGCTCGAGGACGAATATGATGTGATCGTCATCGGCTCGGGCGCCGGGGGCGGGGTCGCCGCGTATAATATCGCGGCGCAGGGTTATAAGGTGCTGATCGTCGAGGCGGGCCCCTTCTACCCCAGCCACGCGATCACGCACCACGAGCTCGACATGATCGCCAAGCTCTACAAGCATGGCGCGCTGCAAACCTCGACCAACCGCGATTTCGTGGTGTTCCAGGGGCGCTGCGTCGGCGGATCGTCGACGATCAACAACGGCATCTGCCTGCGCGTCAACGAGCCGGGACGCACGCATCCAGATGCGAAGGATGTGCTCGCCAAATGGGCGAGCATCGGCGCGCCCGTCGACGCCGCGGCGTTCCATGCGAGCTATGATGCGGTGCGCGACAAGCTCGGCATCGCCCCCATCGAACCCCGCAGCGGGCGCCATAACGGCCCGCATCTGATCGAGGGATGGCGCAGCTATGCGGCCGGATCGACCAACCCGCGCGACCAGCGCGCGATCGCCGACTGGTTCGCCAAGAATTTCGGCCCGCCGAACACCGCCAGCGCGTGCGCCTATTGCGGCTATTGCAATTCGGGCTGCGCCTATGGCCGCCGCATGGGCATCGCGCAAACCTATCTGCCCGAGGCGTGCCGCGATTTCGGCGCGCGCATCCTGCCCGGGACCAAGGCAGACCGCATCGTCTGGCAAACCGCCTACGACGGGCGGCGCGAGGCCGAAGCGGTCAAGCTGGTCCTCCCCGACGGGTCGAAGACGCTGGTCCGCGCGCGCGTCGGCGTCGTCGTCGCCGCGGGCACGATCGCGTCGTCAAAGCTGCTCGACCGCAGCGATATCGACCGTACCGGCTATCAGGTGTCGCTCAACGTCGCCTCGCCCGTCGTTGCCTTGATGCCCGACCGCGTCGGCGGCGATGCGTGGGACGAGGACCAGATGTCGAGCTATGTCGACTGCGGCGACTTCCTGCTCGAAAGCCATTTTCAGCCGCCGATGTCGATGGCGTCGCTGATGCCCGGCTGGTTCGGCGACCATGCCAGCCGGATGAAGAATTTCGGCCGCGTCCATTCGGCGGGCATCCTTTTTCCCGCCGACCGGCGCGGGCAGGTGAAGGACGGCAAACTGGAGTTCCGGCTGGACGTGGACGACGATCTGCCGGTGCTGCGCGACGCGATGGCGACGCTGACCAAGGTCCATTTCGCCGCGGGGGCGCTCGAATGCTATCCCGCGCTGGCCAAGGGGCAAAAGATCACGCCCGGCATGGATGTCGATGCGTTTTTCCGCGATGCGATCCGCGAACAGGACGATGTCACGCTGTCGAGCAGCCACCCGCACGGCGGCAATGCGATCAACGAGGATCCGGCGTACGGCGTCGTCGATCTCGACTGCCGCGTCCACGAAACGACCAATGTCTTCGTCACCGACGCGAGCACTTTCCCCAGCTGCATCCGCGTCAACGCGCAGTGGACGACGATGGCGATGGCGCAATATGCCACGGGACGGAGTGATCCGTTCGGGTGAGGGTGTGTTGATCCTCCCTGTCGCGCAGCGATGGGGAGGTGGCAGCGCGCAGCGCTGACGGAGGGGCGAATGGCGCGACGTTGCAGCCCCTCCACCACCGCCTGCGGCGGCGGTCCCCCTCCCCATCGCTGCGCGACAGGGAGGATTGGCTCCTCGCAATAACCTTGCTTTTGTTGGATGGGGCAAACGGGTAAGGGGAGCGCCGCCATGACCTTCACCGTTGCCGCCCTCTACCGCTTCGCGCCATTCGACGATCCTGCCGCGCTGCGCCAGCCGCTGATCGACCTGTGCGCGGCAGAGGGCGTCATGGGCACGCTGCTCCTCGCGCGCGAAGGCGTGAACGGGACAATCGCCGGGACCGCGGCAGGCATCGCCGCGGTGCTCGGCCATATCCGCGGCCTGCCCGACTGCGCCGAACTCGACGTCAAATATTCGGCCGCGACCGAGATGCCGTTTCAGCGGATGAAGGTGCGGCTGAAAAAGGAAATCGTGACGATGAAGGTGCCGGGGCTCGACCCCGCGCGCGACGCCGCTCCTTACGTGGACCCCGCCGACTGGAACGCGCTGGTCGACGACCCGGACACGGTGCTGATCGATACGCGCAACGGCTTCGAGGTCGGCTACGGCAGCTTCGCGGGTGCGGTCGATCCCGAAACCAAAAGCTTCGGCGAATTCCCCGACTGGTGGCGCGCCAACGCCGACCGTTTTGCGGGGAAGCGCGTTGCGATGTTCTGCACCGGCGGCATCCGCTGCGAAAAATCGACCGCCTTCCTCCGCCACGAGGGCGTTGAGGATGTCGTCCACTTGAAGGGCGGTATCCTCGCCTATCTGGAACAGGTGCCCGAGGGCGAAAGCCGCTGGCACGGCAGCTGCTTCGTCTTCGACGAGCGGGTGAGCGTCGGGCACGGCCTCGTCGAGGTCGGCGAGAAGGAATAGGGCAGGAACGACGGTTCGTCCGACGGGGTGACCGACCGCTTTGGGGATGCTGAGCGGACGTTCATGTTACCCATTTTTCCTTGTTACCCATTTTTCGTCATCCCGGACCTGATCCGGGATCCCGCTTTTTTTAGGCATCGACTGGCTTCGATCTCAAGCGCGACCCCGGATCAGGTCCGGGGTGACGATGATGGAAGAGGCGGCTTCCGGCCTGTAGCGGTCATTCATCTGGGTCGGGCGAAAGGCTGCAATGGGGTGGTAAGCTGTCGCATTTCCCCTTCTTCGTCATCCCCGCGAAGGCGGGGATCCCGCTTGGCGGCGGCGAGAAAGAAGCGGGATTCCCGCCTTCGCGGGAATGACGGGAATCGGTCGATTCATGCCGTTCCCGCACCCCGGGCGAAGCCCGCGGCCGCCGACATGACGAAATAGGGTCGCTTGTGCGGTAAAACTCTTTCCTACATCTAACCCATATGGTTCCCTTGCGTGGTTTTAACTTACCGAAAGGACGAATCGATGGAACACGCCATTCCCGATCCCGCCGCCATCGCCGCGCCCGCCAGCTACCACTGGACCCCGGCGCTTCAGCGCGATTTCCTGGGCCGCCTCGCGACGAGCGGCTCGGTGCGCATCGCCGCCGCGCATGTCTCGATGTCGCCGAGCGCCGCCTATCAACTGCGCCGTCGGCCCGAGGGCGCGGCCTTTTCGCTCGGCTGGGCCGCAGCGTTGCTCATCGCGCGCGACCGGCTCGCCGACGAACTGCTCGACCGCGCGATCTATGGGGTCGAGGAAAGTGTCGAACGCCAGGCCGAAGCCGAAACGCAGCGCGCCTTTACCAAGCGCCGCCGCCAGATCCCAAGCCTCGGCCTCGCGATGCTCGCGCGGCTCGACCGCGCCGTCGACGTGCGCGCCCGCGCGGGCGAGGCGATGCTCGCGCAGATCATCGCGGGCGACTGGGCCGGGTTCCTGTCGCTCTTCGATATCGGCGCCGGCCATCCCGATGCGCAGGGCCATGGCGCCGCGCTCGCGTGCTGGCTCGCCGGCCGCGACAATCGCGCCAACCCGCTCGCCAGCCTATGGAAAGACACCCCGATCGCGAGTGAAGTTGCGCAGTTTTCCGCGCTTTCCGAAAGCGACCCCGAACCCGAACCGACCCCCGAAGAGGAAGCCGCCGAAATGACGATCTGGGCCGACGAGGAAAGCGGCGAATGGCGCACCAACTTCCCGCCGCCCGACGATTATGTCGGGATCGAGGAAGGCGCGTTCGGCGACAAGGATTATGAACGCACCCTCGACGACGAAGAGGCGGAAGCGTGGGAAGCCGCGCATGCCGAGATCATCGCCCCGCTGCGCAAAGCGGGCGAGGTCGCGCGCCGCGCCTTCTTTGGTTTGCCGGTGACGGCGAATGGCCCGGCGCCTGCGGCGAAGGAAGACGCACAGGCGCTCACAATGGGGACGGTTGAACCCTCTTCGTGAGATGGTGCCTCGCTACCAATCAGCCCGTCGCGTGCGCCGCGCCATATTCGTACCAGCCGAACGGCCGCGGCGTTTTCGGGATGTAAGCGGCCGCCTGCCGGTCGACCGCGAAACCCGCCTTTTCATAGGCGTCGCTGATCGGCCGGGTCAGGTGGCAGTTGCCGCCGATGCGTTTCCACACCGGCTCGATCCGCCGCTGCCACTTCGCGACCCCGGCATCGGGCGCGGCGCCATGTTCGAGGAACAGCGCGGTCCCGCCGGGCTTCAGCACGCGGCGGATTTCGGCGAGCACCGCGGCCTGATCGTGAACCGAGCATAAGGTGAAGGTGGTAACGACGGTGTCGAAAGAACCGCTCTCAAACGGCATCGCCTCGCCGATCCCTTCACGGATATCGGCGTCGATCCCGCGCGCCGCCGCCGCCGCGACGCTCATCGCGAGCAGTTCGGGCGAGGGATCGAGCCCGCTGAAGCTCTCGATCTGCCCCGGCCGGTAAAATTCCATGTTGATCCCGCCGCCGCAACCGAGTTCGAGCACATGTCCGCGCGCGTTCGGCACGACCTTGCTGCGCACCTTCATGATCTGCCCCTGCGAACAGGCGCATTTGATCAGCCGCGGTACCCCATGACGTTCCCACCAGCTCGCCATTCGCCAGTCTCCCCTTGGCGCGGAAGGTGACCCTTGCTAGCGCGGTTGGCAACACCCATCTGTGCCTGTCCGCACCGCCAACGAAAGATCGTTATGCCCGCCGTCCATCACACCAAGATGCTCATCCTCGGTTCCGGCCCCGCCGGTCTGTCGGCCGCCATCTATGCCGCGCGCGCGGGCATGATGCCGATCGTGGTGCAGGGGCTGCAACCCGGCGGCCAGCTGACGATCACCACCGACGTCGAAAACTACCCGGGCTTTGCCGAGGTGATCCAGGGGCCGTGGCTGATGGAGCAGATGACCGCGCAGGCGACGCATGTCGGCACCAGCATGATCTGGGACACGATCGTCGACGTCGACCTGTCGCGCCGTCCGTTCAAGCTGACCGGTGACGGCGGCGACGTCTATATGGCCGAAACGCTCGTCATCGCGACGGGTGCGCAGGCGAAATGGCTCGGCGTGCCGGGCGAACAGGAACTGGGCGGCAAGGGCGTTTCGGCGTGTGCGACGTGCGACGGTTTCTTCTATCGCGGCAAGAAGGTCGTGGTAATCGGCGGCGGCAACACCGCGGTCGAGGAAGCGCTCTATCTCACCAACCACAGCGAAGACGTTACGTTGATCCACCGCCGCGACCATTTGCGCGCTGAAAAGATCTTGCAGGACCGCCTGTTCGCCAATCCGAAGATCAAGGTGCTGTGGAACAAGCGCGTCGACCGTTTCGTCGCGGGTGAAGGCGTGTCGGGGCTGGTCGGCGTCGACCTGATCGACACCGAAACCGGCGCGGCGAGCTTTGAGCCGACCGACGGCGGCTTCGTCGCGATCGGCCACAGCCCGTCGACCGAGCTGTTCAAGGGCAAGCTGCCGCTCGACGACGACGGCTATCTCGAAGTGACGCCGGGTACGTCGCTGACCGCGATCCCCGGCGTCTTCGCCGCGGGCGACGTCACCGACAAAATCTATCGTCAGGCGGTGACCGCCGCGGGCATGGGCTGCATGGCGGCGCTCGACGCGGAGCGGTTCTTGGCCGAGGCCGAATATCACGCGATGGTGGACGCCTGACAAAACGTCGTCCCAGCGAAAGCTGGGACCGCTATCGTCGCCAATGAACGCCAGCGATCCCAGCTTTCGCTGGGACGGCTTCATGATTCGAGAGCCACCAATACCCGCTGATACAGCCAGTCGGCATCCTCTCCGGCGAAGCTGTGCGACGCGCTGGCGAGGCGTTCGACCGGAAGGTGCTTGAGCGCCGACGGGCAATTTTCGACGAAAGCCTGCGCGGTGCGGTCGCCGGTCGCGAGCAGGATCGTCGCGGGTGTGTCCAGCCCCGTGATGGCCCGGTCGAGGCGCGCCGCGAGACTATCGGGCGCAGCAGGCACGGCAGTCGCCTTGAGCGCCGAAAGCCCGCGGAACAATTTGCGGAAATCGACCTCGCCCTTGATCAGCCGCAGCAGGCTTTTCGGGTCCTTCAGCCGCGCCAGATAGCGCGCGCGGATCGCCGAAGCCGGAGGCAGCGCAGGCTCCGCGGCTTCTGCGGCGTCACTGTCGTAAGTCCACGGATTGGCGACGATCAGCCCATCGAGCGCCAACGGCTGGTGAAGCAACAATGCGCTCGCCGCATCGCAATTGCCGAAGCCGATGATGCGCGTCACGTGCGGCGCCGCTTCGCGAAACGCCGCAATCGCCGCATTGATATCGGGTCCGCTGCTTTCGAACCCGCCATTCATGCCCTCGCTGTCGCCGATCCCGCGCCGGTCGAAACGGAACACCGGATGCCCCGCCTCGGCGACCCGCGCCGCCAGCATCGCCATGCCGCGGTGTGCGCCGCTGCGGATTTCATTGCCGCCCGACACGATCAGCAGGCCGGTCCTGCCCGCCGCATCGTCGAGGCTCGCGGCGAGCGTCGCGCCTTCGCAGGTGAAGCTCAGCTGATGCCGCATGTCGTGCTCCATGCGGAAATGTCGGCGGCAATCGCAGCCGCCATCGCGGCATCCTCGCCCGGCTCGGCGCGCAGCCACAGCGGCGTTCCGGCGATGCCGTCGGCACCGAGGGCGATGTTGCGCAACGGCTCCACCGCTTGCGCCTCGCTCTTGCCGAGCTGCGCGACCATTTCGGGGGACAGTCGGTTGCCCGCGACGAGCAGCGGCCTGGTCTTCGCCTCTTCCTGCAAACTTTCGAGCGAAGAGGTCAGTCCGGCCTCGCGGTCGGCGCTCACTCTTGCACGCATCAGGGTGCGGAGCAGCGACGATCCACCGACAGGCCCCAGCCGCCACCAGGCCGCGGCTTTCACCTGGTGGTCGATCAACACGCCGCCGCGAACCGACGCCACAAGGATCGGGCCATCGATGCCCGCCGCAACCTTGACAAGCGCATCTTGCCAGCGCGCCAGATCGACCTGTTCCAAGGGAACGAGGCTTTCATTCTGCCCCGGCAGATCGGGAAGCATTGCTCCAAAACCCTCGGCCGCCAGTGCGCGCATCGCGAGCACCAAAGTGCGGCGCGTGCGGTTCGCTTCCTCGAACAGCGGCGGGACGATCAGGATGGTGGCGCGGGGCGTGCCCGCGGGGTCGATGCGCAATCGATGTTCGCTCATGCGCGCATCCGGGCTCAGCCGGTCACTTTGCGCAGCGAAAAGGCGAGCAAATTGCCGTAGGTTTCAAAGATTTCGCCGTCGATCTCGTCATCGTCGATCAGGATGCCCAGCCGGTCTTCCATCTCGGTCAACACCGTCGCGACCGCCATCGAATCGAATTCGGGCAGCTCGCCGAACAGGCCGCTGTCTTCGGTCAGCGCGGCGGCGCGCGCTTCGCCGAGGCCGAGCACGTCGGCGAGCAGGGCGCGAAGGGTGGCGTCGACGCCGGATGCTTTGGTAGCGGGTTCGGTCATGAGTCTTTCCTGAGCAGCGAACGGGCGAATGCCTTCAATGCCGGACCCCATGCCGCGACGCGCGACGGATTGAAAGCCTCGATGCGCCACAGCGGGTCGTGCCGATTCATCCAGTCGCGCTTGTACCCGTCGTTACCGGTGCCGAAATCGACGCGCTTCACGCCATCGACCTCGATCACATGGCGGAACAGCGCCGCTGACAGCAACGTACCCGGCGAGGCTTTCAGGCTGTCCTCGACATGCGCGAGCTTGTGGATGAAGGCGGTGCCGTCCTCGACCGTCCAGAACTGCGCGGCAACGGGGAGACCGTCGATACGCGCGATTCCCATGCGCAGGCGGCCGCCATCGCTCTCGGCCTCTGCAAAGGCGCGGAGCAGGGCGGGATGCCCCTCTTCTGGTTTCCAGCTCGCGGCATAGATTTGTTCGTAAGCCGCCCAGCTTCCCGGATCGAAATCGGTGAGCAGCTGAATATCGACCACGCCCTTCTTCGCCTTGCGCTGAACGGTATTGCGCAGCGCGCCGGGCCGGCTCGCCCACCAGGCGTCATGGTCCATCTCGCCCAGGTCGAGCCAATGGCGATCCCCCGCAGGCGCCTTCTTCACCCACCAGCCCGCAGCGCGTAGCGCGGCGGTCAGCGCATCGGGGTCGGCAACAGGGTAAAGCGTCAGACGCGCGGCTTTTTGGCGAAGATCGGCGAAAAGCGCGCCAAGGGCGCCGCCGCGATCGCCGTCGCCATCGAAAAGTGGCCGGATCGAAAAGCTGTACCAGTTGGTGAGGCCGGCCAGATCGCCCGGCGCCTCGACCCGCAGCGGCAACCACGCACGCGTCGCGCCCGCGCTGCCACGTGCGTCGATTCGGTCATGGCCGGCAAAGCCATGCGCGGTGAGCAGGTCGAACCATTCGGCCCGGTCGAACGGCGACGCAAAGCCGGCCGCGCGCGCTGTGGCGGGCAGCCGCTCATCATTAGCGTGATGTTCACCGTTCCCTTGCATGGTGCCGCCCTCTATCACTCCTGTCCTAACAGCCGATGACCAAAGCCGAAAACACATCTTCCAGGCCGATCGACCATCTCGCCCGCCGCGGCGCGCCGGACGCGGCTGCGCTGCTGATCGGCGATCGGGTCACGACCTTCGCCGAACTCGACGCCGGCGTCGGACGGCTGGCGTCATGGCTGCTTGAACAGGCAGGCGGTCCCGGTGAACGTGTCGCGAGCTGGAGCGCCAAGACGCGGCTCGCCTGCCTGATGCCGCTCGCCGCGGCGCGCGCGGGGCTGATCCACGTGCCGGTCAATCCGCTGCTCAAGGGGCCGCAGGTGGCGCATATCCTGTCCGACAGCGGCGCGAAATTGCTCGTCACCAATGGCGCGCGCGCCGAGATGCTTGGCGACGGCCTGCCCGACGAATGTATGGTGCAGGATCTGAAAGTCGGCGAGGAAGTGATTGATTCGAGCGGGCAGGGGCTGCCCCCGTCGATTGCCGAGCCCGACGATCTCGCCGCCATCCTCTACACCAGCGGTTCGACGGGGCGCCCCAAGGGCGTGATGCTCAGCCACGCGAACCTGTGGCTCGGTGCCGAAAGCGTCGCTTCCTATCTGAAGATCGTGCCCGAAGACCGTGTGCTCGCCGTCCTGCCGCTGAGTTTCGACTATGGCCAGAACCAGCTGCTTTCGAGCTGGTATGCCGGCGCGGCGGTCGCGCCGCTCGATTATCTGACCGCGCGTGACGTCGTGAAGGCGGTGGCGCGGCACAGGGCGACGACGCTCGCGGGCGTGCCGCCGCTCTGGGTGCAGCTCGTCGAGGCCGAATGGCCCGCCGAAACCGCGGCCCATCTTAAACGCCTGACCAACAGCGGCGGCGCGCTCACGCCGTCGCTCATCGACGCGCTGCGGGCTACCTTCCCGGGCGCCGACATCTACCCGATGTACGGGCTGACCGAGGCATTCCGCTCGACCTATCTCGACCCGAAGTTCGTCGCCGACCATCCGACGTCGATGGGCCGCGCGATCCCGCATGCCGAAATATTGGTGTGCCGACCCGACGGCACGATCACCGCCGACGAAGAACCCGGCGAACTCGTCCATTGCGGCCCGCTCGTCGCCAAGGGCTATTGGCAGGACGAAGAACGCACCGCGCAGCGTTTCAAACCCGCGCCGCGCGCGTCGCATTATGGCGGCATGGCGGTGTGGTCGGGCGACACGGTGCGCCGCGATGCCAATCACCTCCTCTATTTCGTCGGCCGCGACGACGCGATGATCAAGACCGCCGGCAACCGCGTCAGCCCGACCGAGGTCGAGGACGTCGCGGTCGCATCGGGGCTGATCTACGAAGCCGTGGCATTCGGCGTTCCCGATCCGCGGCTCGGCGCGGCGATTGTCCTCATCGTGCGCGGCAAGGACGGCGTCGCCGACGAGGAGGGGCTCGCGGCCTATCTCCGCCAGAACCTCCCCAATTTCATGCAGCCGCAGGCGATCGAATGGCGCGATGCCCTGCCGCGCAATCCCAATGGCAAGCTCGACCGCGTGGCGATCGCCGCCGATTGGGCCAAGGAGTTGACGGCATGAAGCCGCATGGCCCGATCCCGCCCGGTTTCCGCGCCGATGTGAGCGGCATGTTACTCATCGGGGGCGACCGCGCCGAGGCGCTCGCCGACGTCGCGGGCGACACCCCGCTGTTCGCGTACGACAGCGCTATGCTCACCGCGCGCGTCGCCGAATGGCGCGCCGCGATGCCCGCCAAGGTGCAGCTTCATTATGCGATGAAGGCGAACCCATATGCGCCTTTGCTCGCCTTCATGGCGCGGCTGGTCGATGGGTTCGATGTCGCGTCGGGCGGCGAACTCAAAGCCGCGCTCGGCAGCGGGATGCCCGCGGGCGATATCAGTTTCGCCGGGCCCGGCAAGCGCGACCGCGAGCTCGAAGCGACGATCACCGCCGGCGCGACGCTCAATCTCGAATCGGCGGGCGAGGCGATGCGCGCGCTGTCGATCGCCCAGCATCTTGGCCTCACGCCCAGCCTCGCGGTGCGCGTCAATCCCGACTTCGACCTCAAGGGGTCGGGCATGAAGATGGGCGGCGGCGCCAAGCCCTTCGGCGTCGATGCCGCCGAAGTGCCGGCGCTCGTCCGCCGCCTCATCGATGCGGGTGCGGACTGGCAGGGTTTCCATATTTTCGCGGGATCGCAGGCGCTCGACGCCGCCGCGATCGCCGAAACGCAGGCGCAGACGGTTGCGCTCGCGGCGCGGCTCGCGAACGAGATCGGAGAGACCCCGCCGCTCGTCAATCTCGGCGGCGGTATGGGCGTGCCCTATTTCCCCGGCGACAAGCCGGTCGATGTGCGGGCCGTCGGAGCCGCGCTCGGCGAGACACTGGCGGCACGCGATCCGGTTCTCGCAAAAAGCCATTTCGCGATGGAGCTCGGCCGCTGGCTCGTTGCCGAGGCGGGGGTTTATCTGACCCGCATCGTCGACCGAAAGGTGAGCCACGGCGAAACCTTCCTCGTCACCGACGGCGGCCTCCACCACCAGCTCGCCGCTAGCGGCAATTTCGGCACCGTGATCCGCCGCAACTACCCGATCGTGGTCGCGGGCGCCTTCGGGCGCGAGCCCGTCGAGACCGTCTCGGTGGTCGGCTGCCTCTGCACCCCGCTCGACCGTCTCGGCGATCAGGTCGCGCTGCCGCGCGCCGAGGTTGGCGACCTCATCGCGATCTTCCTCGCCGGCGCCTATGGCGCGAGCGCCAGCCCCGCGACCTTCCTGGGGCAGGGGCCAGCGCGCGAAATGCTCGTCTGACGCGCCAGAATCTGTTCCTTATCGGGACAAAATCGGACAAGCGCGGTCCAAACTTAGTTCAATACTAACATTATGTTCACCCTTTTCGAGCAATGGCGGAAGCTGACGCAATGGCTGTCGCCGCGGAGTTCCGGACCGCGGTTCCCCTGACGGCTCGAAAGGTTGATGGATTATGGCTTCGTTCCCCTCGCTCCGCATCGCGCGCGCCGCGCTCGTATCGGGCATCGCCGCGACCGCGCTGACGGGTTGCATGGGCGCCGGCGGCAACGCGCCGCAGCTGCCGAGCGCGAACTTTGTTCAGAACCAGGAAGGGCCGGGCGAGGAATATATCATCGGCCCGCTCGACGAGCTCCAGATCTTCGTGTGGCGCAACCCCGAACTCGGCGGCAAGGTGCAGGTCCGCCCCGACGGCCGCATCACCACGCCGCTGATCACCGACATGCCCGCCGTGGGGAAAACCCCCACGATGTTGCAGCAGGACATCAAGCTCCAGCTCAGCCAATATATTACCGATCCGATCGTCAGCGTGATCGTCACCAGCTTCAACAGCACCTTCTCGCAGCAGATCCGCGTTGTCGGCGCGACCGAGAAACCCGCTTCGATCCCTTTCCGCGCCAACATGACCGTGCTCGACGCAATGATTGCAGTCGGCGGCCTCGGCGAATATGCCGCTGGAAACAAAGCGCGACTCGTCCGTTTCGACAAGGGCAGTGGGAAGCAGCAGGAGTTCGGCCTGCGGCTTAATGACCTGATCAAGCGCGGCGACATCAAGGCGAATGTGCGGCTGCAGCCCGGCGATGTGATCATCATCCCCGAAAGCATGTTCTGACCGTAGCCGCCACCCCACCCATCTCCCAAGGATCGATTTCGAGCGATGACCAGCCTTTACGACGAATTCCGGGTAGCGCTGCACAGCGTCTGGACGCGCCGGTGGCTCGTGCTGGCGGTGGCGTGGGGAATCTGCATCCTCGGCTGGCTCGCGATCGCGTCGATTCCCAACCGCTATGACAGCCGCGCGCGCCTGCTCGTCGACGTCAACGAAATCCTGCCCGACGACGCGCAGGGTGGCGGCGGGCGTCCGCAGCTCGACCAGATTCGCGAAACGCTGACCAGCGCGCGCAACATGGAAAAGGTCGCGGCGACGACCGGCCTGCTTCCCGCCGGCGCGAACGAGCGCGAAAAGGCCGGCGCGGTCGGCATGCTGCAAAAGAATATCAAGGTCATCCCGCAGCAGGACAATATCTTCGAAATCACCTCGAGCGTCGCGGTCGGCAGCCTGTCCGACGCCGACAATGCCAAGCTCGCCTCGGGCGTGCTCGACAGCCTGATCACCGTGTTCCGCGACGACCAGCTGCGCGGTGGCCGGATGAACGCGCGCGAGGGGCTGAAATTCCTCGACGCGCAGATCGCCGACCGCGAAAAGGCGCTGCGCGAGGTCGAAGCGCGCCGCGGCGCGTTCGAGGCGCAGAACATCGGCCTGATCCCGGGCGGCAGCGGATCGCCGGCGCAGCGCGTCGAAGCCGCGCGCGCCGAACTCGGCCAGATCGATTCGCAGCTCGTGTCGGCGCAGGCGCAGCTCGCCGCCGCCAACGGCCAGCTCTCCTCGACCCCCGCGACGATCAACATTCCCGGCATGGGCAGCGTCGGCGGCGGCGTCGCGCGCCAGCAGCTTGCCGGGGCGCAGAACGAACTGTCGTCGATGCGCGCACGCGGGCTGACCGACGCGCACCCCGACGTGATCGCGCTGAAAAGCCAGATCGCCTCGCTGAAAGCGATGGCCGACCGCGAAGGCGCGGGCGCGGGTGGCGGCGGCAACTCGCAGAATCCCGCCTATGCCTCACTGTCGGCGATGCGCGCCGAGCGCCAGGCGACGGTCAGCGCGTTGTCGTCGCGCAAGGCGCAGCTCACCGGTGACATCGCCAAGATCACCTCGCAGCAGATCCAGAATCCCGGCATCGCTGCCGAATACGACCGGATCAACGGCGAATATACCGCGTTTAAGGCGCAGTATGACAAATTGCTCGCGCAGCGCGAACAGGTCCGCATGCGGGGCGAGGTGCAGACCGAAACCGACGCGATCAAGATCGAACTGCTCGACCCGCCGTCGAAACCGACCAGCCCCGCCGCACCCAACCGGCCCTTGTTCCTGACGCTCGTCCTGCTCGCGGGCATCGGCGGCGGCATCGGCGCCGCCTTCGGTCTCGCTCAGGTGCGCACCAGCTACGCGACCGCCGCGAAGCTCGAACGCGCGAGCGGCCTGCCGGTGATCGGGTCGATCACCGAAGTCGTGACGGCAGAACGCCATCTCGACCGGCGCAAGAAACTCGTCTGGCTGGCGAGTGGCGGAGGCGCGCTGGTCGGGCTCTACGCCTTGTTGCTGGTCGTCGAATTCATCCAACGCGGCATGGTTGCGTGACGGGGGACGATGACATGAACGACCAACGCAAAGTCAAGCGCCCGCCCTCGCTCCTCGAACGCGCAGCCGACATGTTCGGCCTCGATCCCGCGGCCAATGCGCCGACGATCGACGTGTCGAAGCTGCCGCCCGAAGCGCCCAAAAAGACGAAGACGGCGAAGCCGGAACCCGCCGCGGACGCGCCGCAGCCCGAAATCCTCGATCCGGTCATCGAGGCGGCGCCCGCCGTCGAGGCCGCGCCCGCCGCCCCAAAGCCGTCGCCGCGCAAGGATGTCGCCAAGGCGGCGCCCGCGGTCGTCCCGACGCGGCAGGGAACGATCGACCGTGCGCGCCTTGCATCGCGCGGCATGATCGTGCCCGGCACGCCGGTCACCGGCATCTCCGAAGAATATCGCATCGTGAAGCGCGAGCTGATCCGCAATTTCGGCGGCGCTGGCAATCGCCCGATCCTGCCGCGCGGCCACCGCGTGCTGATCGCGTCGGCGAACCCGGGCGAGGGCAAAACCTTCTCGGCGGTCAATCTCGCGCTCAGCCTCGCGGTCGAGGCTGATCACGACGTGCTGCTGATCGACGCCGACATCGCCAAGCCGAGCGTGCTCGAAGCGCTCGGGCTCGATGACGGCCCCGGCCTGATGGACGCGCTCGCCGATCCGCATCTGCCGCTCGGCGACTGCCTGATCCAGACCGACATTCCGGGCCTCAAGGTCATGCCCGCGGGCACCGGCCATATGCACGACACCGAACTTCTCGCCTCGGCGCGGACCGAGGCGTTGCTCGCGCAGCTCGAAGCGGGCGCCCCGGGGCGCATCCTCATCATCGATTCGCCGCCGGTGCTCGCGGCGTCGCCCGCGGCGGTGCTCGCGGGGCATGTCGGGCAGACGATCATGGTCGTGCGCGCCGACGAAACACTCGAATCCGCATTGCGCGACGCGATCGGCCTGATGGGCGCGTGCCCGCATATCCAGCTGCTCCTCAACGGGGTCAAATTCTCGCCGGGCGGTCGCCGCTTCGGCACCTATTACGGACAGGGAGGCGCGTGATGCGCACCACCACCACCACCATGCGTCATATGTCGACGCTGGCGGCCGTGCTGCTCGCCGGGACGGCGACGGGCGCGCACGCGCAATTTTCGGGCGATCCGGGAACGGGCAGCGGCAACGCGCCTGCGGCCGGCGCGCCGGCCTCCGAAGGCCGCGCCGCGAAGCGCGCCGAAGGCCGCCGTGCGCAGCGCCAGGTCGACGTCAGCCCCTATCTCGAAATCGGCCAGGTCCTGACCGCCGACCTCAAAAATGGCGGCGACGTCCTCACCTATACGAACCTGGCGGTCGGCGTCGACGCGTCGATCGTGACGAACCGCGCCGAACTCGCGGGCACGCTGCGCTACGAACATAACATCGGATGGAATGGCGGCCTCGGCGATTCGGACACGATCAGCGGCCTCGCCCGCGGACGGATCGAGGCCGCGCGCGGCCTGAATCTCGAAGGCGGCGCGCTCGCCACGCGCTCGCGCGCCGACGGACAGGGCGCCGCGAGCGGTCTGTTGATCGGCGACGCCAGCAACGTCGCGAACCTCTATTCGCTCTACGCTGGCCCGACCTTCGCGCGCCGCATCGCCGGGCTCGACGTCGGCGCCGGCTATCGCTTCGGTTATACCAAGGTCGATGTGGACCAGCCCCCGATCCTCTCGCCGGGAACGCAGCCGCAGGATATTTTCGACAGCTCGACGAACCATGTCGCGTGGGCCAGCGTCGGTGCGCGGCCGGGCGACCTGCCGTTCGGGTGGCAAGTGTCGGGCGGGTACGAGCGCGAGGACGCGAGCCAGCTCGACCAGCGCTACGAGGGCAAATATGCCCGCGCCGACGTCACGGTGCCGATCGGCCCGACGGTCGCGCTGCTAGGCGGCGTCGGCTACGAGGATATCGAGATCGGCCAGCGCAATCCGGTGGTCGATGCCAATGGTGTCCCGGTGCGCGATGCCAGCGGCCGTTTCATCACCGACAAATCGACCCCGCGCCAGCTCTCGTTCGATACCGACGGGCTGATCTGGGATGCCGGCGTGATGTGGCAGCCGAGCCGCCGCACGTCGCTGACCGCGCGCGTTGGCCGCCGCTATGGCGACACCATCTACACCGGCAGCTTCACCTATCGCGCCGACCATGCGACCTCGATCCAGGTTGGGGTCTATGACGGATTGTCCAGCCTTGGCCGCGGCCTGTCGGGCGGGCTTGCCGCGCTGCCGACGCAATTCGACCCGACCCGCAATCCGATCAGCGGCGACGTCAATCCGTGCGTTTTCGGCCAGCAGGGCGGCGGCTGCCTCAGCAACCAGCTCGGCAATGCGACCTCGGCGCAGTATCGCAGCCGCGGTGTGCAGGCGACCTTGTCGTCGCGCTTCAGCGGATGGAGCTATGGCGTCGGCCTCGGTTACGACCAGCGTAAGCTGCTCGCGCCCTTGCTGTCGCCGATCGGCAGCCTCAACGGGATCAAGGACGAGAATTATTATCTCTTCGTGTCGGCGGCGCGTCAGCTCGACGTCGATTCGGACCTCTCGCTGTCGGGTTACGTCAATTATTTCGACAATGGCGCGCCGGGCGCCAGCGACGTCCAGTCGGCGGGCCTGACCACATCCTATTCGCGGCGCTTCTGGCGCGGCCTCACGGGGACCGCGGCGGCCAGCCTCAACGCCTTCGACCAAGAAGGCTTCAACAGTCAGCTTATCGGTTCAGCTTTGGTGGGACTTCGTTACAACTTCTGACCAGGCAACGGGAATTTTTGCGATGTACGATCAGTTCTATGGTTTCACCGGGCGTCCGTTCCAGCTGACGCCAGACCCGCATTTCTATTTTGAAAGCGGCACCCACCGCAAAGCGATGTCCTACCTCGGCTATGGCCTCGCGCAGGGCGAAGGCTTCATCGTCATCACCGGCGACGTCGGCGCGGGCAAGACGACGCTCGTCGGCCATCTGATGAACACGATCGACGCCAACCGCCTCACCGCGGTCAAGCTGGTGTCGACGCAGGTCGAGGGCGACGATCTTCTCCGCCTCGTCGCCGAACAATTCGGCATCGAATGGGAAGGGCAGAGCAAGGCCGAACTGCTGCGCTCGATGGAGCAATATCTGCGCGAACAGGCGCGCGCCGGCCGCCGCACGCTGCTGATCGTCGACGAGGGGCAGAATCTCGCGATCTCGGCGCTCGAAGAGCTGCGCATGCTGTCGAACTTCCAGCTCGGCGGCCATTCGCTGCTGCAGATTTTCCTGCTCGGCCAGCCCGAATTCCGCCAGACCTTGTTCCATTCGCCGGCGCTCGAACAGCTGCGCCAGCGCGTGATCGCGACGCACCACCTCGATCCGATGGAGCCCGAAGAGGTCGAGCCCTATATCCTCCATCGTCTCGGCAAGGTCGGCTGGACGGGCAACCCCAGCTTCAGCCCCGACGCGTTCGAGGAAATCTTCGATTATAGCGAGGGCGTGCCGCGCAAGCTCAACGTACTCGTCAGCCGCCTGCTGCTTTACGGCGCGGTCGAACAGATGAACCGCATCACCGCGCAGAATGTGCGCTCGGTGGTTGCCGAAATCGAGGCCGACCGCGGCATTGACGCGACGACGCTCGCGCCGCTGCCCGTCGACCAGGTCGTTGCGGCGGCCGCCGCTGCGGTGGCACCGACCCCCGCGCCCTTCGCCGTTCCGACGCCCGCCAACGAAGCGCCGCTCGAATGGCCGCAGCGCGCCGCCGAGCCCGCCGCCGATGGACCTCCGCCCTTCGCAGCGCCCGCCGAACCCGCGCGCGTCGTCCAGCTGACCCCGCCCAAACCGGCGGAGCCCGAGGCCGATGTTCTGGAACTCGCGCCCGAGCCCGCGGCCGAAGCGCCCGCTCCGGCGGCGCCCGCGATCGACCCCGAACATCTGGCGGCACTGGAAAAGCAGATCGCATCGCTCGAGGAACGCCTCGTCGAACAGGATGCCGCGCTCCGCCGCGTGCTCGACCTCTTGATCGAATGGGTCGAGCGCGATCCGGACAATGCCCCCAATCCGCAGAATTCGCGGACATGGGCTGCCTGACAACCCGGCCAAAATCGGCTATCCCGCTGATGAAGGTGAGGAAAAATGCAGAACGGCCTGTCGGTCGATGTCGAGGACTGGTTCCAGGTCGGCGCCTTTGAGCGCACGATCGACCGTGCCGACTGGCCGACGCTCGAATGCCGCGTCGAGGCGAATTGCGACGCGGTGCTGCAGATTTTCGCCGACGCGGGCGCCAAGGGCACCTTTTTCACCTTGGGCTGGGTCGCCGAACGCTATCCCGCGCTGATCAAGCGCATCGTCGCGGCGGGGCACGAACTCGCCAGCCACGGCTACGATCACAAGCGCGTCTTTAATATGACCGCCGACGAATTCGCGGCCGACCTCAAGCAGACGCAGGCGATCCTCGAAGACCTCGGCGGCGTGTCAATCCGCGGCTATCGCGCGCCGAGCTTTTCGGTCGATACGCGCACGCCGTGGGCGCATACGGTGCTCGCCGAACAGGGCTATGCCTATTCGTCGAGCGTCGCGCCGGTGGTCCACGATC
This sequence comes from Sphingopyxis sp. H053, assembly GCF_001468225.1. Lineage (GTDB taxonomy): Bacteria > Pseudomonadota > Alphaproteobacteria > Sphingomonadales > Sphingomonadaceae > Sphingopyxis. The sequence continues at coordinate 64,676 of NZ_LNRU01000001.1, forward strand.
ATTATGGCTGGCCGCAAAGCCCACGCCATGCGTGGCGCCCGCTTCCCGACAGCGACCTCGTCGAATGGCCGGTCACGACCGCGCGCTTTGCCGGGCGGACGCTCGCGGCGGGGGGCGGCGGCTTCATGCGGATGCTGCCCTATGGCTTCACGCGCTGGGCGATCGCGCGAATGAACGAAGAGGGGCATCCGGCGATCCTCTATTTCCACCCATGGGAAATCGACCCCGGCCAGCCGCGCGTCGCCGATGCGCCGATCCGGTCGAAGATCCGCCATTACAGCGGCCTGTCGGCGATGGCCGGCAAGCTCAGGAAATTGCTCGCCGATTTCGAATGGACGCGCGCCGACGCCTTGCTCCCCGCGCAGCAGCAGCGCGCGCAGCCGTGGCGCGCCGCGGCGTGAACGCCCCTGTGTCGATCGACCAAAGCTTCACCGCCGCACCGCTCTCCGATGCGGCGGCGTGGGACGCCTATGTCGCAGCGCACGCGCAAGCGACGCCCTTCCACACCCGCGCATGGTGCGAGGCGATTACAAAGGCGACCGGCCACCGCTGCCACCTCGTCACCGCGCGCGATGCGAGCGGCGCGCTCACCGGCCTCCTGCCGCTTCACCATATCCGCTCGCCTCTCTTCGGTCAGGCGCTGGTCGGCAGCGGCTTCGCGGTCGATGGCGGCATCCTCGCCGACGATCCGGCGGTCGCGGCAACGCTCGCACAGGGCGCGGCCGACATGGCCCGCTCACTCGGCGTTCCGTCGGTCGAACTGCGTGGCGGCCCGCTGCCCGCGGGCTGGCAGGTCGAGGAAGGCATTTACGCAGGCTTCGCGCGCGACCTTGCTGCCGACGACGACGCCGAACTCCTCGCCATCCCGCGCAAACAGCGCGCCGAGGTCCGCAAGGCGCTCGAAAGCGGCCTCACCGTCACCACCGGCCGCTCCGAACAGGACCGCCGCGACCATTATCGCATCTACGCAACCAGCGTCCGCAACCTCGGCACGCCCGTTTTTCCTAAATCATTGTTTTCATGCGTTATTGAAGCTTTCGGCGACGACGCCGACATCCTCAATGTGCGCAACGATCGTGAAGTTGTCGCCAGCGTCCTCAGCCTCTACTGGCGCGGCACCGTCATGCCCTATTGGGGTGGCGGCACCGCCGATGCCCGCAAGCTGCGCGCCAACGAACTCATGTACTTCGCCCTCATGCGCCACGCCCGCGAACGCGGCTGCACCGGCTTCGACTTCGGCCGCTCGAAGCTCGGCACCGGCCCCTTCGCTTACAAAAAGAACTGGGGTTTCGAGCCGCAACCGCTCGTCTACGCCCGCTGGCTCGCGCCGGGCGAAATCGCGCGCGACACCAACCCGAACAGCGCCAAATATCGGCTGCAAGTCGATCTGTGGAAAAAACTGCCGCTGTGGGCGGCGAACCGGATCGGCCCGCTGATCGCTCGTGGATTGGGGTAATGGCCGAAATCCTATTCCTCGTTCACCGCGCGCCCTGGCCCCCCGACCGCGGCGACCGGATCCGCAGCTGGCATATGCTCGAGGCACTGGCGAAGCTCGCGCCGGTGCACGTCGCCGCGCTCGCCGACACGGAAGCCGATGCCGCCATCGCTCGCGAAAAGATGGCTCCGCTTTGCAAAAGCTTGACGATCGAAGTGCGCAACGTGTCGCGCCCGGTTGCGCTCGCGCAGGCGGTGCTGCGCGGTGAACCGGTATCGAACCGGCTGTTTCGCAGCGCCGCGCTGGCGCGCCATGTCGACGCGCTAATCGGGCAGGGTGATGTCAGCCATATCGTCGCCTTCTCCGGCCAGATGGCGCAATATCTGCCCGCCCGGTTCGATGGCCCTGTGCTGATGGATTTCGTCGACGTCGATTCGGCAAAATTCGCCACTTACGCCGAGCAGGATAAGTGCCAGCCGCTGAGCTGGGTCCATGCGCGCGAGGCCCGTGTTTTGGGCGCCTATGAGGCGGCGGTGGCGCGCCGCGTCGGCGCCAGCCTGTTCGTGAGCGAGGCCGAGGCGGCGTTGTTTCGCAAGCAAAGCGAACTCGGCACCGACAAGGTTCGCGCAGTCGAGAATGGCATCGACACCGACCGGTTCGACCCGTCGGTCCAGCTCGATGCGGTCGAGGCAGGCGAAGGGCCGCTTGCCGTCTTCACCGGTCAGATGGATTACCGCCCCAATATCGATGCGGTGCGCTGGTTCGCAAATGACATCCTGCCGCTGATCCGTCAGCGTCACCCGCAAGCACGCTTCGCGATCGTCGGCCGCGCGCCGAACGACGAGGTGCGCTCGCTTGAAAAAATGCCTGGCGTGAAGGTCACCGGCGAGGTTCCCGACGTGCGGCCGTGGCTCGCCGCCGCCGATGCCGTGGTCGCGCCGCTGTTGCTCGCACGCGGTGTCCAGAATAAACTGCTCGAGGCGATGGCGATGGCGCGACCGGTGGTGGCAAGCGCCGCTGCTGCCACGGGAATCGACGCGGTTCCGGGCGAGCATCTGCTCGTTGCCGATAATGCCACGGGTATTGCCGGAGCCGTGTGCGCCCTCTTCGACGACCACGCGGCGGCCGCGAAGATGGGGCAGGCGGCGCGCATGCGAATGATCGCGCGCTATGGCTGGGAGGCCCGCCTTGCGCCGCTCGGCGAATTGCTGGGACTACCTGCATGACACGCTGGCAACGCCATCTTGCTGCGCTCGCTTTCTTGTCGGCCGCGATCTTCGCGATCTTCTGGCGTGAGGCGGCCGACGTGGCGGGTATCTGGTGGAATAGCTCGACCTTTACCCATTGCCTGCTGATCGTGCCGATGATCGGCTGGCTGGTGTCGCAGCGCGCGGCGCTGCTGCGGCCGCTGACGCCGGTCTTTTGGTGGCCCGGGCTGATATGGATGGCCGGAGCGGGACTGGTGTGGCTGGTCGGCGAGGCCGCAGGCGTCGGCCTGTTCCGTCAGCTGGCTCTCATTCTCATGTTGCAGGGCGCGGTCGCGGCGACGCTCGGCGAAAAGCTCGTGCGCGCTTTGCTCTTCCCGCTCGGCTATGCGTTGCTGCTCGTGCCGTTCGGTGAAGAACTGGTGCCGCTGCTCCAGACGCTGACCGCGCATATCAGCGTGGTCCTGCTCCACCTGTCGGGCATTCGGGCCGAGATGGAGGGGGTGTTCATCACCACGCCCGCGGGCTTCTTCGAGGTTGCCGAGGCGTGCTCGGGGGTCAATTTCCTGATCGCGATGCTCGCTTTTGCAGTGTTCGCGGCGCATCTCTGCTTCCGCAGTTGGACGCGGCGGATCGTCTTTGTCCTCGCCGCGCTCGCGACGACGATCCTCGCCAATGCGTTGCGCGCCTATGGCACGATGGTCGCGGCGGAAATCTGGGGGATCGAGGCAGCGGGCGGGATCGATCATATCTTCTACGGCTGGTTCTTCTTCGCCGCCGTGATCCTCCTCGTCATGCTCGTCGCGCGGCGCTGGTTCGACCGGCCGGCGAACGATGTCGCGGTCGATGTGCGCGGGCTGGGCGGCGTGTCGCGTTTTTCCGGGCCGGCGAAAGCGGTGTTGCCAGTGGCGCTCGCGATTCCGTTGCTCTTTGCCGGTTGGGGGACGCTGGTGGGCGGGCGCAGCTCACCCTTGCCCAATACGATGACGATCGAAGCCCCGCCGGGCTGGGGTGAGGCGCGCGTCGAAACCATGGAATGGCAGCCGCGCTTCGATGGCGCCGATCAACGGCTGCTGCGCCAGTTCGCCAACGACAGGGGGCAGGCGGTGACCGTCGCGATCGGCGGATATGAGCACCAGGCGGAGGGGCGCGAGGTCGTCGCCTTCGGGCAAGGCGCGATCGACCCCGACAGCAGATGGAAGTGGAGTGCCTCGCTGCCCGCGGTCGAGGGTGCGAAGACCGAGCGGCTGCTGCACCCCGGTCCGGTACTGCGCGATGCGGCGACCTGGTATGTCGTCGATGGCAAGGTGACCGGCAGCGCGCGCACGGCAAAATTTGCGGGTCTCAAGGCACGGCTGCTCGGCGGCGACCCGCGCGCATTGTCACTGATCATATCGAGCGAGGAGCGGCGCGGCGGCCGCAATGCGATAGAGGATTTCCTTTCCGCGTCGGGCGGAGTCAACGCAATGGCTGACCGCGCGCTGAAAACGCGTTAAGAGCGGTTCCTATATGTGTGGGATCGCCGGCATCTATCATCTGGAAACGGCGAAACCGGTCGACCCGGCGCGCCTGCGCGCGATGCTCCAGCCGATGCAGCATCGCGGCCCCGACGGATCGGGCGAGTGGACGGCACCCGGGGTCGGGCTGGGTCATCTCCGCCTCTCGATCATCGATATCGCGGGCAGCCCGCAGCCGATGGCGAGCGACGACGAGATCGTGACGCTCTCCTATAATGGCGAAATCTATAATTTCCGCGAGTTGCGCGCCGAGCTCGAGGATCGTGGCCACCGCTTCCGCACCAGCGGCGATACCGAGGTCATCATCGCGGCGTGGCGCCAATGGGGCCCCGATTGCCTGTCGCGGCTTAATGGCATGTTCGCCTTTGCGATCCACGATCATCAGCGCGGGTGCCTGTTCCTCGCGCGCGACCGGTTGGGGGTGAAGCCGCTCCATTATGTGCGCCTGTCCGACGGATCGGTCGCGTTCGCGTCCGAGCTGAAAGGGCTGCTCCGCAATCCGCTGCTCCGGCAGGAAGCCAATCTGACCGCGATCGAGGATTTCCTCGCTTTCGGTTATGTCCCCGACGACAATTGCATCGTCGCGGGCGTCGAGAAACTGCCCGCCGGCCATTATCTGATGCTCGAACGCGGCAAGCCGGTGCCCGCACCGACGCGCTGGTGGGCGCCCGATTTCTCGAAGCGTATCCGCGCGAGCGAAGGCGAGGCGGCCGAGCATCTCGTCCACTTGATGCGCGCCGCGGTGACCGACCGCATGGTCGCCGACGTGCCGCTCGGCGCCTTCCTGTCGGGCGGGGTCGACAGCAGCGCGGTCGTCGCGCTGATGGCCGAGGCGAGCGCGAAGGCGGTCAAGACCTGCACGATCGGCTTCGATCAGGCGGCCCTCGACGAAACCGCCTACGCACAGCAGATTGCCGAACGCTTCGCGACCGACCATCGGACGCGCACCGTGTCGTCGGGGGATTTTACGCTCGTCGACAAGATTGCCGATCATTTCGACGAACCCTTTGCCGATGCGAGCGCCCTGCCGACCTATCGTGTGTGCGAACTCGCCCGCGAAGAGGTGACGGTGGCACTCTCGGGCGATGGTGCCGACGAGGCATTCGCGGGATACCGCCGTCTTGTGTTCCAGCATCAGGAGGAGAAGCTGCGCGGGCTGATCCCGGGCTTTATGCGCCGCGGGGTGCTCGGCCCATTGTCGCATGTCTGGCCGCAAATGGATTGGGCACCGCGCCCGCTGCGCGCGCGCGCGACGCTCGCCAGCCTGTCGAAGAGCGGGGCGGAGGGCTACGCCGAAGCCGTTGGCGTGACGGGGCAGGCGCAGCGTTCGCGCCTGTTCAACGACGCCGCGCATCATGCGCTCGGCGATCATGTCGCCGAGACGCGATACTGGAAGGCGATGGCCGAGGCGCCGGCACGCGAGCCCCTCGATCGCGCGCAATATGCCGATCTGCAAATCTGGCTGCCCGGCGACATTCTGACCAAGACCGACCGGATGAGCATGGCGGTCAGTCTCGAAGCGCGCGAGCCTTTGCTCGACTATCGCCTGATCGAATTCGCGGCGAGCTTGCCCGCGTCGATGCGCGTCAAGCGCGGCACGGGCAAGGCGATCATGAAGCAGGCGATGGAACGCTATTTGCCGCACGATATCCTGTACCGCCCGAAGATGGGGTTCGTGACGCCGGTATCGCACTGGTTCCGCGGCCCGCTCGTCGAACAGGCGAAGGGTCTGGCGACGTCGTCGACGCTCGCGCGTTCGGGCTGGTTCGATATGGCCGAAATCGAACGCATCGTCGCCGCGCATCAGTCGGGCCGGCGTGATCACGGGCGGCTGATCTGGCAATTTTTCATGCTGGAAAAATCGCTGGCGAAGCTTTTCGGGATCTGATCTCCCCTCCCTTCTAGGGAGGGGTCGGGAGTGGGTATGCGAACTGGAAAGAACGCCTGCGGCGACCCACCCCTAACCCCTCCCTAGAAGGGAGGGGCTTAGTTGATTTGCCACCCATCTTTAACGCTTGGCTGCTAGGCTCGCTGCCGATGACGGTCCATCCTGCCTTTCCGACGAGCGCCACCGAAGCCGCGCCGCTCACCGTACGTGTTGTCGATCCGCTGGCGCTGTCACCCGACCTTGCCGCGCAGTGGGATCGGCTGGCCGGCGAGGCGAGCGAGCCCAATCCCTTTGCCGAGCGCTGGTGCCTGCAATCGGCGCTGCACCTGCTCGATCCCGACCGCCACGCGCGGCTGGTGCTCGTGCAGGGCGGCAGCGACGGGCCGGTGATCGGCATCATGCCGCTCGCCCCCGCGGCGCATTACGGCCGCGTGCCGCTGCGCCATGTCACGGGCTGGGCGCATCCCAATCATTTCCTCGGCAGCCCGCTCGTGCGCGCGGGTTTCGAAAATTTGTTCTGGTCGATCCTGCTCGGCTGGTGCGACGCGGCGCCATGGGCACGGACGCTGGTGCATGTGCCGCGGTTGACGGAGGACGGTCCGCTGCACCGCGCGCTGGTCGATGTCGCGCGGATGCGCGGCGGCGAGGCCGAGGTGGTACACCGCGAGGAACGCGCGCTGCTCGAAAGCGATCTGTCGCCCGAGGATTATTGGGACGCCGCGGTGCGCGCAAAGAAGCGCAAGGAGCTGCGGCGGCAGGCGAACCGGCTGGCCGAGCAGGGCGCGGTGCAATTTCGCCGCTGGCAGCTGGGTGAGGCGATCGATCCGTGGGTCGATGCCTTCCTAGACCTCGAGGCGCGCGGCTGGAAGGGGCGCGCCAAATCCGCGCTCGCGAGCCAAAGCGACACGCAGGCCTGGTTCCGCGCGATCCTCATTGCGGCAGGCGATGCCGGCAGACTCGACATGCGCGCGCTCGACCTCGACGACAGTCCGCTCGCCATGCTCGTGAATTTCCTTTGCCCGCCCGGCGGCTTTTCATTCAAGACTGCGTTCGACGAGGATTATAGCCGTTTCTCGCCTGGCGTGCTGCTGCAACAGGCTAATCTCGATCTGCTCGACCACCCGCAAATCGATTGGGTCGACAGCTGCGCGGCGCCGGGCCATCCGATGATCGACAGCGTCTGGCGCGAACGCCGGGCGCTGGTTTGGGTCAATGTTTCCTTGTCGGCGGCATCCGACCGGCTCCGCTTCGCCATGCTGATGAAGACCGAGCGGCTCTGGCGGCGCTGGAAGGGTGCCGCGGCGCCCGAAAATGAAGTAGAAAGCCCATCATGACCGCGCATCAGCCGATCACTCGTCCGGTATTCCCCGCCGAAACGCTTGAGCGGATGGCGGCGCTCTATCCGCTGCACGCGGGACTGCTCCACCATCATCTGCCCGACCATCCGCTACTCTCGCTCGAAGCGCTCGCGCAGCTCGGCGAAAGCCTGCCCGCGAGCGAGGTCGAATATAATCCGGGCAATGTGCCGATCGGCGTCCTGCCCGAAGATGTCCCGTCGAACGGCCTGTCGATCGGCGAGACGATCCGGACGATCGAGAGAAACGGCAGCTGGGCGGTGCTCAAGAATATCGAGAATGTCGAAGCCTATCGCGCGCTGCTGATGGATCTGCTCGGCGAGTTGAAGCCCGTTGTCGAACCGCGGACCGGCGCGATGCTGACGCCGCAGGGTTTCATCTTCATCTCGTCGCCGGGATCGATCACACCGTTTCACTTCGATCCCGAGCATAACATCCTGCTCCAGCTCAGGGGCACGAAGGTGATGAACGTCTGGCCGTCGGGCGACGAACGGTTTGCCCACCGCCGCGAGCATGAGCGCTATCATACTGGCGGCCACCGCAACCTGCCGTGGCAGGACGAATATCATGGCGATGCGCAGCAGGTGCCGCTTGGTCCCGGCGACGCGGTGCTGATGCCGGTGATGGCGCCGCATTTCGTGGCCAACGGCGATGCGCCGTCGATCTCGCTGTCGATCACCTGGCGCAGCGAATGGAGCTATCGCGAGTCCGAGGCGCACGCCGCCAATGCGACCTTGCGCCGCTTGGGTCTCGACCCTGCGATGCCGCCGCGCTGGCCGAGCTATGCCTGGATGAAAACAATTGGCTGGCGCATCGCGCGCAGGCTCAAGCTCGTGTCATAACCCGTCTATGTCTTCGCCCCGGACTTGATCCGGGGTTCGCCCGTCCTTGATGGAAAAGATGGATGCCGGATCAAGTCCGGGGCGACGAAATTGGAGGGTGTGACAGATTGCTTTCAATTGGCATAAATTGGCGTTATGGGCCCGCATCCTTGATTTCGAGCCCATAGAGGACTGATGGCGAAAGAAGAACTTCTGGAAATGCGCGGCCAAGTGGTCGAACTGCTGCCCAACGCGATGTTTCGCGTCAAACTGGAAAATGACCACGAGATTCTGGGTCACACCGCCGGCAAGATGCGCAAGAACCGAATCCGCGTTCTGGTGGGCGACGAAGTGCTCGTCGAACTCACCCCCTATGACCTGACCAAGGGTCGGATCACCTATCGCTTCAAGTGAGCAGCGCGGCGAACTTTCCCGTGCTGGTGCTTGCTTCGACATCGCCGCGCCGGCGCGAACTGCTGGCGCGGATCGGCCTTGTGCCGGCGCGCATCGCCGCGCCTGAAATCGACGAGACACCGCTGAAGGCCGAGCTGCCACGTGACTATGTCGCGCGGCTCGCCAAGGGCAAGGCGCTCGCGGTCGAGCGTGCGCCGGACGAGGTCGTGCTTTCGGGCGATACCGCCGTCGCGGTGGGCCGCCGCATTCTCGAAAAGCCGGCCGACGAGGCCGATCTGCGCCGGATGCTCGGGCTGCTGTCGGGGCGGCGGCACCATGTCTATTCGGGGATTTGCGTCGTCGGAACCGACGGAAAGGCGCGCGTGCGCGTCGTCGATACGGTCGTCGCATTCAAGGCGCTGAGCGCCGCCGAAATCGACCGCTATGTCGAATCGGGCGAGGGCATGGGCAAGGCGGGCGGCTACGCGATCCAGGGCCGCGCCGAAACCTTCGTCCGCTTCCTGTCGGGCAGTCATTCGAACGTTGTCGGCCTGCCGTTGTTCGAAACGCGCGCGCTGTTGAGCAGCGCGGGAATCGCGCTTGGCTGAGTGGCTTTACGAAGCCGGAATCGGCGAAGCGCGCGCGGCGCTGGTCGAGGATGGCGCGATCGTCGAAGCCCGGATCGAGCGCGACCATGAAGGACCGCCCGTCGGCACCGTGCAACAGGCCCGGCTGGTCGAGGCGGGGAAAAAGCCGCTGGCCATGCTCGACGGGCCCGGCGAACAGCTTGTCTCGCTTGCCAGATTGCCGCCCGGCATCCCGATCGGTTCGCAATTGAAGCTGGAAATCACCCGCGCGGCGCTGATGGAGCGCGGCCGCGACAAGCTCGGACGAGCGAAGATCGCCGATCCCGACGCGGCGGTGGGCCCCGGGCTCGACCTGCGCGCGCGGATCGCGGCGACCGGGGTGAAGGTTGTCGAGCTCGGGGCGCCCGGACCCGACCGGCTGGAAGAAGCCGGCTGGTCGGAGATCGTCGGCCATGTGCGAGCCGGCCATTGGCCGTTCGGCGACGGCGCGCTGTGGGTCGACGCGACGCCGGCGATGGTGCTGATCGACATCGACGGCGATGGTGACCCGCTGGCGCTGGCCAAGGCGGGCGCGGCGGCCGCGGTCAGGGTGATTCGCTGCTGCGACATCACGGGATCGATCGGAATCGATTTTCCGTCGTTGGCAAGCCGGGCCGACCGGCTTGCGATCGATGCGTCGATCGATACGCTTTTGCCGCAGCCCTTCGAGCGCACCGCGGTCAACGGGTTCGGCCTGATGCAGATCATCCGCCGCCGCGTGCGGCCCTCGCTGATCGAACAGATTCGGCTCGATCCCGTCGCCACCGACGGCGCCCTGCTGCTGCGGCAGGCGGAACGCGCGGTCGGGGCAGGGGTTTTGAAACTGACTTCGCGTCCTGCCGTGATCGATCATGTCGGCCGCCACCCGCTCTGGATCGAAATGCTGCAAAGATGTACAGGCCGGCCAGTCGAACTGATCGCCGACGCCCAGATCAAAGGAATGGGCCATGCCCAATAAGATATCCGCCAAATCGCAATCCTGTCCGCTGTGCGGCAAGCCGCGCGAGCCCGAATATAAGCCCTTTTGCAGCCGCGGCTGCCGCGATCGCGACCTGTTGACCTGGTTCGGCGAAGGCTATCGCGTACCCGTCGATCAGGCGCCCGACGGCACGGCCGAGGACGATCGTTTCGACGAAGGCTGACCCCGAAATAGAGCGTCACAAAGCCTCTGGACAGGATGCAAAGCCCTGCCTATAGCCGCCGCTCGCCAGCGCGACCGACCGGTCGCAGCGGCCGTGCCCGGGTAGCTCAGTTGGTAGAGCATGCGATTGAAAATCGCAGTGTCGGCGGTTCGACCCCGTCCCCGGGCACCATTCGCTTTTCAGAACATCCCGGAAAATCCGGATGTAGAACTGGGGCCGTTATAGGCGCTCCAGCTATCGCGTGGCAAACAAGCGCGGACCGTCTCGCTCGAGGCATACCCGAACGTCGGTTTGACGGCCGCGTTGATCCCGATGAGTGCGCTTCTTTCGAGCAGGGAATCGACCGCGACTATCAAATACTTATCGGCACCCGCTCCAAATGTTGGGCGTTGGCGTGAAAGGCCTGTCGGGTTATGTATCTGTAAAAATATGTAAAATTTCGACAATTGAGGGTGCATTCCAGGAAGATGAGGATAGCTGTATCCCATATGGTCTGACGAAAACGCAAAAGGACCATGCTGGAAAAGGCCGGGGCTATATCAAGAGCTGCGGTGTCGCCGAGGTAAATATTGTTGCAAAACCTGACAGGACCACGGAGGGCTGGAAATGGTGGTAGCTCGCTACCTTCCGGCAGCTTTGGGGCACGTCTACGGTATCTGAGAACCGTGAAGGGCCTCAGCCAAGCAGATGTCGCGTCGTGTCTCGGCGTCAGTAAACCGGCGATTTCGGGCTGGGAAAAGGGGCGCACGCGGCCAAAAAATGCGCGCTTGGGGGCTCTCGCGGACTTGCTCGGTGTGTCGCAATTTGACCTGATGGAAGAGCCGCTGCCCGTTGCGTACGGTGACGTGATCGCCCGCAGCCGGATACAGATCGCTCAAAAACTGGGTGTCGAACTCAACAAGGTAAGGATAATCATCGAGTTCTAGATTATCGGCAAATCGAAACCGAAGGCAATCTCGCCGGCATGGAAGCCGCAAAGCTGTTGGTTGCGAGCCCGATATCCGGCAGCGCGAAGCGTCCTGAACGGACGCAAATGCGTGGATTTTGGCCTCTACCAATGGGTTGTCGTGCGTGTTACTGCCCAGCGATGAACAGGATTGTGAACAAGCTCAACCGGTTGTGGAAGGAGCGCGCGCACCGCGCCGCGGCACGGGCGGTACTGGATACGCCCCCGATCGTACCGGCCGATGACGGACTGGTCCTGTTTTCCATGATCGGCACGCGCGTGCTGCTACCGTATCTCGTCGCGGTCAAATCGCTCCACGCGCAGCTTGGCAAAGGGCGCATCGTCATCCTCGACGACGGTACGCTCACCGACACCGACCGGCAGATATTGGCGGCGCACCTTGGAAATCCGCACATTGTGGCGATCGCGGATATCGATACCGCGCCTTGTCCGCGCGGGCAGGTATGGGAACGCCTCCTCGCGCTTCTGGACATGCGGGCAGGCGATTATGTGATCCAGCTCGATTCGGACACGGTCACGCTGGGCGACGTGCCCGAGATCGCCGCGGCGATCGTGCAAAATCGCAGCTTCACATTGCGCGGCGATCCCGATTCCGAGCTGTTGTCCTTCGCTGAGATGGCGGCAAAGTCCGATGACGACGCGTTTCTCTACAATCCTGCGGCCCACGTGCAGGGTGCGATCGAATGTGGTCTCGACCGCGTTTCGCTGCCCATGGTCACGAACCCGCACTATGTGCGGGGATGTGCGGGCTTTGCCGGTTTCGCGCGTGGCGGCGATGGCCGCGCGCTTGCCGAGGCGTTTTCACGCGAGGCCGAACGATTGCTCGGAGCCGAGCGCTGGGCGCGATGGGGCAGCGAACAGGTGACGTCGAACATCGTTATCGCCAACGAACCCGATCCGTTGCTGCTGCCTTACGATCATTATCTCAACTTCTGGGACGAAGGCGTGCCGGCCGACGCACGGTTCGTCCATTTCATCGGCAGCTATCGCTTTAGCGGCAATGCCTATATCGACGCGACGCGCACAGCGATCGCGGCGCTGGGTCGCGCCTAGACGGCGACGGCTGGATCGGCCGGCATGCGCCGTCCGCGTACCAGTTCGATCAGGTCCCGCACCGTCTCGCGCGCGAACAACGCCAGCCACAGGCAATAGATCGGTCCCCCGGTTGCGACGAGCACCGCCAGTCGCATGGGCTGCGGCAGCGCGGGCAGCATGCGATCGACCAGCATCACCACCGCAGCCATGGCGGTGGCGGCAAGAACCGGCGGTGCGACCGCGCGCAACAGCTCGCTCGCCCGGACGCCGACAACGGGCAAGCTCCGGACGGCGGCAAAGGCGAGCAGCAACGGATAGGCGATCAGCCAGGCCCATGCGATGCCGATGATTCCCCACTGCGCGCCGACCAGAAATACGACCGGCATCAGCAGCGCGCCTGCCGCGGCATTGCCCGACGCGATACCCGGGCGGCCGAGCGCGTCGGTTGCGGGGCGAAGCAGGGTGAACAAGGTCCAGAAGGGCATGGCGAGCGCCAGCGGCAGGAGCAGCGGCACGATCTCGCGCCATTTTTCACCGAGCAGCGTGAGCACGAGCGGTTCGGCCACGGCGGCGAGACCGAAGAAGAACGGCATGGCTGCGACCATGATCGCGCGCGTCGAGCGCGTGAAGCCGGCGGCCAGCGCGGGCCGGTCGTTCTGCATTCGCGAATAGGCGGCAAAGGCGACTTCGTTGAGCGGCGGCACGACCTTGTTGTTGAAGATCTGCGTCAGCAGCAGCGCGGTCGTATAGATGCCGACCAGATGCGCCTCGAACCAGCGGCCGGCGACCAATATGTCCGCCTGGCTCTGGACGAAGCCGAAAAACTGCGCGACCGCGATCAGCCCGCCATAGCGCGCGATCGAACCCGCGCCGCGGAAGTCGAAGCTGGGCCACATCCAGCTGCGCGCCGCGATCGTCAGGCCCAAGGCCCGCGTCGCGAACATGGCGATCGGCGCCCAGACCAGCGCCCACACGCCCCAGCCGGCCAGCGCGCCGCCGAGCGCGACGCCCGCGCCGATCAGCGCGGAGACGAGGTTGACCTGCGCCTGACGCTGAAACTCCAGCGAGCGTGCGAGCTGCGCGTAGGCGAGCGCGGAGAAGGGAATGGTGAGATAGATCAGCGCCTGCACCCGCAGCAGATCGGCGACCATCGGCTGGCGATAATAGGCGGCCGCCAGGGGCGCGCAGGCAATCTGGGCCACCGCGAGCGCGCCGTTGAGCAGCAGGAGCAGGCCGAAAATCTGCCGCAGCTCCTGTTTGGCTACCTCGTCGCGCTGGATTATAGCGCTGGCGAGGCCATAGCCGTTGAGCAGGTTGAACAGCATCAACATCACTTGGGTGAGCGCAAACAGGCCATAATCTTCGGGCGTCAGGATACGGATGACGAGGAAGGTGGAGGCCCAGGCGACGATCTGCCCCGCAATCTGCGACCCCGAGCGCCAGATCACGGCGCGGCGGATCCGCTGACCGAAATCGGGTTCGGTCGCGATATCCGGGCCAAGTGCCGTTTCGGGGGGGATGGAGGGGCCTGACATGACGGCGAGCCTTAGCAACTATTCGTTGGCAAAGCATTGCACGCGCCTGTCATCGCGGTGCAGCGCCGTTCTTGCGCGCGGCATAGTCGCCAACCGGCGGTCGGGCGACCGATGCGCGCTCGACCTTGACCCATATCGGCTTGCGCCCCAGCCGCGCGTTGAAGAGGCTGTTGAACGTGGCCGGATCGGGGGCGGAGGAGTCGAGCGCTTCGCCATATTGGCGGCGCACCGCCGCCCGATCATAGCCCATCGCATTCAGCAGCGTCGGAAAGATGCGATAGTGGCTCGATGCGTCGAAATGGCGCTTCGCGGCCGCGTCCCAGCGGCCGGGCGCGCCGATGATTGCGAGGGGCACTGCGCCCTCCTCGCTGGCGGGCGACGGGCTGCAATGCGTCGTCGTTCCCGAATCGCCGCGCTCGTGCAGATTCTGCCCGTGATCGGACGTATAGATGATCAGCGCCCCGTCGAGCCGGGCGCGCGCGAACAACCGGTCGAAGAAGCCGCCCACCGTCCACGTCACCGTGTTGCGATAGGCGTTGCGATAGCGGCGCCAGCTTTCGGCGCCGTTGTACAGATTTTCGGGAAGCCGGGTTTCGGTCACGACCTCCGATTCGTCGCGCGGCAGCGCGGGGCTGAAGAGATGGGCGCTGTCGGGATATTTGTCGGCGACGGGGAAATGCGCACCCATCTTGTTGACGAGGATGAATTCGCGCCGCTCGTTGCTGAGCGCCGCGATCAGCGCATCGGCCGCGGCCATGTCGCGGTCGACGACGGGTATATCGTCAAACTGGACGATATGATCGATCTGACGCCGCTCGGCATCGTCCATGCCGTTCTGATAGGCGCCGCCGGTCCGCTGCGCGTCGATGTAGATCGTCGCGAAGCCGGCTTGTTTCGCATAGGCGAAGATTGACGGCATCGTGGCATTGATGCGGTGATAGGCGCCGCGTGTCCCGCCGTAGCGAAGCGTCAGATTGCTTCCGAAACTGCAATTGGCGATCGAGGCGGCGAGCCCGAAATTGCTGACGACGATGCCGGGGGGCGGCGATGCCAGCCCGGATCGAACGCCCGCGGCATCGTTGATGTCGAGGTATCGGCCGGCAATGCTTTCGTCGATGATCAGGATGATGTCGCCCTGGTCGGGTTTTGGACCATGCGCGATGGTCACCGGTTGGCGCGCCATCGACGGCTGCGTCGCGGCTTCGAATGCAGCAAGCGCCGAATAGGCGGTTCCGACCCAGGCGTTCGGTAGCCCGCGGCCGCCTTCGCCCCCGCGCACGAACAGCAGGATGGTTAGCATCGCGAGCCCCGCCAGCGGTGCGAGCGCAGCAGCGATGCTGGGCAGGGGGCGCCGGGCACCCGGTTTCAGCCCGACGCCGACAAAGAGGAAGAATGCGCCGGCCGCCGCCCACGCGATCGATGCGCCATATTGCGCGACGGCGTCGTCGGCGAAGCCGGCCGAATGGACCATGGTGACGAAGGCGTCGTAGCTCATCGCATCGGCCGTGGCATCCTGAAAGCTGCCGACCAAGATGGCGGCGAGAGCAAACACTGCAGCCCAGCCCCACCGCAGCAGCGGGCCGCGGATGAAGGCCGCGCCCCACAGGCAAGCGATCAGGCCGCCATAGAGGCCGGCGTAGAGCAGGAGGGGCGGCGACAGTCCCAGCATAGCGATCCGAGCGGCGATGCCGGGAAGCTCGAAGGCCAGGCCGAATGCCAGCAGCAGCGTTTTGGTCAGCGTGTTCGGGCTCGGCCGGGTCTGTGCCCGCATCGCTTGTCCTTCGTCTTCCGGGGCGGAGCTATTTGGCAGATTGCCTAATACACGTTTCGCATTTGACACATAACTGTAACCAATTCGAACGTTCGCCGTAACGTAAACTGTTGCTTTTTAGTCACGAATTGGCGGAAAATCGGCCGTTTCGCGCGTGCGCGCGTTGACGCCGCCGGGGTGGGCGTTAGACCGGGAGCTTACCACCGGGCATCTCCCGATAAGCCTTTGGCTGCGCTTCGGTGGGTTTGGAGAGAGACTGAATATGACTTTGCGCAACATTCTGTTGGGCGCCACCGTGCTGTGTGCCGCCACCACCCCCGTCTATGCCTTCGCCCAGGATGCCGCGCCGGCCGACGCCGGAACGACGGTCGACGACACCGATTATGGCAACGACATCATCGTTACCGCCAGCAAACGTTCGCAGACGCTGCAGGACACGCCGGTCGCGGTCTCGGTGACCTCGGCAGCGCAGCTTGAAGAAGCGCAGATCCGCGACCTTATCGACCTGCAGTCGTCGGTCCCCAGCCTGCGCGTGTCGCAGCTCCAGTCGAGCGCGAACACCAACTTCATCATCCGCGGTTTCGGCAACGGCGCGAACAACGCCGGTATCGAACCGTCGGTCGGCGTGTTCATCGACGGCGTCTATCGCTCGCGTTCGGCCGCCCAGATCGGCGACCTTCCCAACGTCGAGCGCATCGAAGTGCTGCGCGGCCCGCAATCGACTTTGTTCGGCAAGAACGCATCGGCGGGCGTCATCAGCATCGTCACGCAAAAGCCGCAGTTCGAATTCGGCGGCTCGGCCGAAGTCACCTATGGCAACTACGACGCGATCACCGTCAAGGGCGACGTCACCGGCCCGATCAGCGACACCATCGCCTTCTCGATCGGCGGCAGCTACAACCGCCGCGATGGTTATGCGCAGGATTTGAAGCTCGACACCGACGTCAACGACCGCAATCGCTGGGGCGTGCGCGGCCAGCTCTTGTTCGAACCGACCGACGCGCTGTCGATCCGCCTGATCGGCGACTATGACAAGATCGACGAAAATTGCTGCATCGCGGGTAACGTCATCGCCGGCCCGACCGTCGCGATCACCAACGCGCTCGCGGGCGGCCCCAGCGTCGATGCGAACGACCCCTTCTCGTATGACGTCTACAACAACTTCCTGTCGTCGAATAAGATCAAGAATTACGGCGGCTCGGCGCAGATCGACTATGATCTCGGCAACCTCGCGCTGACCTCGATCACCGCGTACCGCAAGGTGCAGGCCGACACGAACCAGGATTCGGACTTCACCGCGGCCGACCTGATCGGCGAGAAGAGCGACAATGTCGGCATCGACACGTTCACGCAGGAAATTCGCCTGACGTCGGACTTCGACGGCCCGCTCAACTTCCTGATCGGCGGTTATTATTTCAACGAAAAGGTCGACCAGCAGAGCGCGATCAAGTTCGGCCAGCACTTCCGCCCCTATGGCGACGCGCTGATCCGGGCGGCGAGCGGCAATGCGCTCAACGTCGGCCTGCTCGAAGGCACGCTTGGCGCGCTCGAAGGCGCTCCGACGAAATATCTCGGCACCTTCTTCCGCGCGGGTAATGGGCTCGACGAAGATTATCAGATGAAGAACGAGGCCTTCTCGATCTTCGGCACTGTCGATTTCGAGGTCACCGATCGCCTGACGCTGACCCTCGGCGGCAACTATACGAAGGACCGCAAGCGTTTCTCGACCAATGTCGTCAGCAGTGATGTGTTCTCGGGCGTCAATCTTGACGCGGCTGCCTACACGCCGTTCCGTCAGGCGCTGCTGATCGGTCAGGGTGTTCCCGCGCCGACTGCCGCCTTCCTGGCGGCCAATCCGACGCTGACGCTGCCCGATGGGCGCAGCGCGAACCCGCTGGCCGGCCTCAAGGCGTTCCAGTTCCTGCCGCCCTTCCTCAACCTTCCGAATGCGGTCGAAAGCGGCAAGACCAACGACGGCGATTTCTCGTACAGCGTTCGCGCCGCCTATGAGCTCACCGACACGGTCAATATCTATGCGACCTATGCGACGGGCTTCAAGGCGAGCTCGGTCAATCTGTCGCGCGATAGCCGCCCGCTTGCATCGGACCTCGCGGCGATCACCGCCGCGGGTTTGCGTACCCCGAACCTGGTGGCAGGGTCGCGCTTTGCCGATCCCGAAGAATCGACCGTCTATGAGTTCGGCCTGAAAGGCCAGTGGGACGTCGCGGCGGTGAACGTCGCGGTGTTCAAGCAGTCGATCAAGGGCTTCCAGTCGAACGTCTTCACCGGCACCGGCTTTGCGCTCGCCAACGCCGGCAAGCAGTCGACGTTCGGTATCGAGTTCGACGGCTCGGTGCGTCCGGTCGCCGGGCTCAACCTGACGCTCGCGGCGACCTATCTCGATGCCAAATATGACAGCTTCATCAACTCGGCGTTCGGCGACATCTCGGGCAGCACGCCCGCGGGCATCCCGGAACTGTCGCTGTCGCTCGGCGGCACCTACACGCATGAATTCGCGGGCGGGACCAAGGCGATCGCGCACGTCGACTATGCGTATGAAAGCCCGGTCCAGATCGTCGAAGGCCTCGGCGGTTTCCCGGCGAGTGTCGCGCAGAACCTGAAGCGCGAAGTGAACTCGCTCAACGCGTCGTTCACGATCCGCCTGACCAACGGCATCGACGTCGGCGTGTGGGGCCGCAACCTCACCAACGCGCAGTATCTGACGACGATCTTCCCGGCGGTGGCGCAGGCGGGCAGCGTCTCGGGTTACCCGAGCCAGCCGCGCACCTATGGCGGGACCATTCGCTACAAATTCTGATCGGGAGCGCCGGGGTAGCGTTGCTCCCCCGGCTGCCGCAGGAAAGGCAAAAAGAAATCCCGGCCTCTCGATCGAGAGGCCGGGGTTTTTTGGTGGCGTTGCCGCCTGCGCTTTAGAATTTCACACCGGCGGCGATGCCATAGCGGCGCGGTTCGAGCGTGAAGATATTGGTGTAGTTACCCGACGACTGGTCGGTGATGTACAGGCCGGTGACGCTGTTGGCGTCGAAGACGTTCTGGATGAACCCCCGCACATACCATTTGTCGTCGGCGCCGTTCAGCTGCACCTGGGCGTTGACCTGGGCATAGCCTTTGATCTTGTTCACATTGCCGTTGAAGATGCTGCCATAGCTTTCACCGGTATAGGCGAGGTCGACGCGCGGAACGAGCGACATGTCGCCCATACGCGCCGTGTATTGGATGCCCGCGCTGAACTTGTAATTCGGCGCCTGCGGCAACTGGTTGCCCTTGATGTTGACCGGAATACCCGCGGAGAAATAGTCGACCCCGCCCAGCGTCGCGGGATTGACCGAGAGGCCGGCAACGGGAGCGGGCAGGTTGGCGAAGGCGCCCGCGGCTGCGGCCTCCATGACCGAACAGATGCTGAAGGCGCCCGTCGAGGCGATGCCGCCATCGGACGGGAAGGCCGTCGTCGGCCGCAGCCCCGCGCCGCCCTGAACACCGGGGACGATGCCCGCGTTGATCAGGGTCTGGACGCCATTCACGAAGGCGTTGACCCCGGCCACATTGCCAGTTCTCGATCCCACCGCGCAGTTCGCGGCGTTGGTGATGTCTTTGATGATAACCGCATCGCTGCGGCCGCCGCCAAAGTCACGGGGGTTGCTGGTGAGCTTGTCTTCAGACACCTTGCTGTGCAGGTAGCTGAAGCCGAGGTTGACCACCACGTCGGGGTCGGGCCGGACAATGGCTTCGGCTTCGAAACCATAGATATCGGCGCTGACATTGTCGTTCACCGCGGTACGGGCAACGATCTTGCTGAGCTGCAAATCCTTATACTTATAGTAGAAGGCCGTCAGGTTCAGCTGGAGCGCCCCGTTGTCGAAGCTATTCTTCGACCCGATTTCAAAGGCGTCTACCTGTTCGGGCTTGAACGATTCGGGCACGGCGAAAATCGGCTGGAGCGGCGGGTTGATGCCGCCCGATTTATAACCGCGCGAATAGGAAGCGTAGAGCAGATTGTCTTCGGTGACCTTGAAATCGAGCACCGCGCGGCCCGTCAGCTTGTTGAACTTGACGCTGCGTTCCTGGATGATCTGGTTGCCCGGCGTGCCCGGATCTGCGTCGAACGATCCGACGAACGGCGAACCGAAGACGGTATCGGTCGTTCCGGCGTGCGGTGCAAGGAAGCTTGCCAGCGTCGACCGCGCCGACACACTCTTCTTGTCGTTGTTATAGCGCAGGCCCGCCGTAAGTTTCAGCCGATCGCTGAATTCGAAATAGGCTTCGCCAAACAGACCCCATGACTTGATGTTCAGATCGTCGGTGTTGTTGCGGAAGAAGGGTGTCGCGAGGAACGACGGCGGCAGGGGGCCACCGGCGGCCGGCGGGTTGGTCGCCGCGGTGAAGGCGCCCAGCACGCCCGTCAGATAATCGATCGGGAAGGCGTTCACATAATAGCTGTTCTCGGTCAGGTGGTAATCGGCATAAATGCCGCCGACCAGGAAGTTGAACGGCCCGTCGAGGTCGCTCGACAGGATGCTTTCGACCGACCAGCTGCTGTTATACTGGTTTGACCGGTCGAATTGCAGCGACTGGTCGCTACAGATCTTGTTGCCGCCAAAGCTGCCGTAGCCGCTTTCTTCCGCCAGCGACGTGCAAAGCTGGCCGGTGGGGCCGT
This sequence comes from Sphingopyxis sp. H053, assembly GCF_001468225.1. Classification (GTDB taxonomy): domain Bacteria; phylum Pseudomonadota; class Alphaproteobacteria; order Sphingomonadales; family Sphingomonadaceae; genus Sphingopyxis. The sequence goes on from NZ_LNRU01000001.1 coordinate 85,041, forward strand.
TGGGGATGATCGCCGCGGCGACGGGACGGAAATAGGGCGCGAGGCCGGCCCCCAGCGCGCCATTCGCGGCCGCCTGCAAAGTGGCGAGGCCGGTCGCATAGAGCGCGCGGTTGCCGATATTGCTGTTATAATCCTGCGACGCGTCGAGCTTGACCTTCTGATACTGGCCCGAAACCTGCAGCGACACGGGGCCGAAATTATGCTCGATTTGGCCCTGCAGCGTCAGTTCGCTGGTGAAATAGCTCGGCGTATAGGCGGTATTCACCTCGCGCGGATCCGACGGGATCGTCGTGTTGGCATAGACGTCGGGCCCATAGAGACTGCCGAGGGCAAAAGCCTGCGGGATGCCGCGGATCGCGAGGAATTCGCGCGACGTCAGCGCGGCGGTGAAGGTCGCGTTGCCGTTGAAGGGCGAATTGTCGAGACGGCTGTTCAAACAGCCGAGGATGCCGGTCGGATCGCGCTGGCAAAGCTGTTTCTGGATGCGCGTGCGCTTGTCTTTTTCGCGGAAATAGGATGCGAGCAGGTCGATCGTCGTGTCGGGCGAGGGTTCCCAGCGGAACGAGCCGCGGACCGAATAAAGATCGCGGTCGTCGATGCGGGTGTCGAGGAAGCTGTTCTTCGTATAGCCGTCGCGGTTGAGGTAAATGCCTGCAACGCGGATGCCCATCGTGTCGCCGAGCGGGATGTTCACCATCGCCTTGCCCTTCATGGAATTATAATTTCCATATTCGGCTTCGGCGGCGGCTTCGAAGGCGCCGAGCTTTGGCTTGGCGGTGATCACGTTGACCACGCCCGACGTCGCGTTGCGGCCGAACAGCGTTCCCTGCGGCCCGCGCAGCACTTCGACGCGTTCGAGGTCGAAGAATTCGGTTTCGAACAGGCGGGTCGAAAACAGCGGGTCGCCGTTCAGATGGATCGCGGTTGCGCTGTCGCAGGTCGTGCCGACGCAAAGGTCGCCGATCCCGCGGATCGTGAAGCTGGCGCCCGTGAAGTTGGTCTTGGTGAAAGTGACGTTGGGCAAGGTCAGCTGAAGATCGGACGGTGTCTTGATCTGCTGCGCTTCGAGCGCCTCGGTCGAAAAGGCGCTGACCGCGATCGGCACGTCCTGCAGACGTTCCGACTGGCGCTGCGCCGTGACGACGATTTCGCCGCCGAAAGCATCGCGTTCCACTTCATCCGCCGCGTCCTGCGCATATGCCGGCGTCGCCACCGTCATCGCAAGGATCGAGGTTCCGATCAGTGCCTTGAACTTCATCTATAGCCTCCCTTTTTCGATCCCGCGCGATGCGGGGCCGCCCAACGTCAAATTGTGGTAAGGGGAGGGGAAACGACCAGACATGGCAAAGGGCACCCGGCTAAAGCGGCCATGTGCCCTCGTGAATCCCACTTGCCAGCTGTGCTGGTCATCGTCCTCTCCCACCGGCGTCGGGGAAAACGCCGGCCTCTCCGGAATACGACCCGCTTGAGCGAGTTCTGTATGGAGCAAAGGTGCGCCGAGTTGACGAAAGCGTCAAGTGACTTGTTTGGCTCAAAAAAGGACGCGAAACCGCGCCTCTCCGAAAAGTGAAAAAGCCAAGATTCCGCAACGTAAAGTTGATGGGAGAGGACAATTTCTTCTTCTCTGGCCCTTGCTTATCGTCGCATTCGCCCCGAAATGTGCGACATGAAGGCAACAGTGAAAGCGGGGCGATGAGCGACAACGGACAAGAGTTGGGACCGGACGGCAAGGTGGTCGTTCCCGACCATGTTGCGGACGCCGTGCGGACGCTGATCGAGTGGACGGGCGACGATCCGGCGCGCGAGGGGCTGCTCGACACACCGCGCCGCGTCGCGCGCGCGTGGAAGGAATATTGTTCGGGCTATGCCGACGATCCGGCGCTTTACCTGTCGCGCACCTTCGAGGAAGTCGGCGGCTATGACGAGATCGTGCTGCTGCGCGACATTCCGTTCCAGTCGCATTGCGAGCATCATATGGCGCCGATCACCGGAAAGGCCTCGATCGCTTACCTGCCGCGCGACCGGGTCGTCGGCATTTCGAAGCTGGCCCGCGTGCTCAACGGCTTTTCGCGGCGGCTGCAGGTGCAGGAGCGGCTGACCGCCGAGGTCGCGAAGTGCATCTGGGACAATCTCCAGCCGCAAGGCGTCGCGGTGGTCATCGATGCACAGCATGGCTGCATGACCGGGCGCGGCGTGCGCACCCCGGGCGTCGGCATGGTGACGAGCCGCCTGCTCGGCTGTTTCCTCGAGGACCAAAGCAGCCGCAAGGAAGTGCTGAGCCTGATGGGCTATTGATGGGCGGACGGCCTTAGCGCCGCCACATCCGCAAGAGCTGATACTGGACCGCCTGCAGCCGCGTGAAGTTCGCGGGTTCCATCTTGCCGCCCTCGATCGCGGCAATTTCGTTCAGTTCGTACATCAAATTCCGGTGCGCGACGTCGGGGATCAGGCTCTGGATGAAGGTGATTGCGACGAGCCGCTCGCCGCGCGTCACCGGTTCGACCTCGTGCAGCGTGTGCGAGGGATAGATGATTGCGACCCCTGGAGCTTCCTTGAAGCGCAGGTCGGCACCCCCCAACTGCACGTGCAGCGCGCCGCCCTCATAATCGGCAGGATCGTTCAGGAAGATGGTGCAGCTCACGTCGGTGCGCAGCTGGCCGTCGGGCAGGGGAATATAGGCGGCATCGGGGTGCAGCCCGTAATGCATGCCCGGCGTGTACCGCGTCATCAACGGCGGTGCGATCCGTGCCGGAAAGGAGAATTCCATGAAATCGGGGTTCTGCACCATCGCATCGAGCAATATCTTCGACGAGCGTTCATAAGCGCCGGCGTCGTGAAGTTGCAGGTTGTTCTTCACCTTCGAATGCGGGTTGCTGATCTTTCCGTCGACAAACTTGCCGCTGGCGGCAATTTCGCGCAGCGCGCGGACCGCGCCATCGTCGAGCAGCTGGACGAGCTTGAACATTATGCGCTTTCCTGGTTGCCGCGGATCGGCAGGTCGCCGAGGCTTGTATAGCGTGCGGCGAGCGCTTCAACCCACGCGATCGCTTCGGCGATGGCGGGCGCGTGTCCGACGGCCGCCTGCGCCTGCAATTCGCGGCGCAGACCGGGGCTATAGCCATGCTCGGGCGCCTTAGAGTATTGGCGCATCACAGGTCCGGCGAGCGCGGCGTCGATCCGCGCCGCATCGACCGACAATCCGAAATGCCCGCACTGCGCGGCGAGCGCGGCGGCGGGATCGGCCAGCACGCCTTCGAAATCGGCCCACAGATGCCGCGGATCGGCGCGCGGCAACGTCTGCTGCGCCGTCGCCATCTCGCAAAGCCAGCTCATCGCGACGCGCGTCACCGGTGGCAGCTGCCACAATGCGAACGGGAAATCGGGCAGCAGCGCGGCAAGTCGCGCCATGCGTGCCGGAGCTTGCGCCAGCGTCTCGGCCATCGACGCCTCGCCGGCCAGGATCGTCTCGATGTAGCGCGCGAGCGGGACGTAGAGGAACAGCGCGCGGCTATCGGCACCCGTCAGCTCGTCGGCGATCGCCGTGATCACGCTCGACGCCTTCACCATCGCGCGCTGGCCGGGGGCGAAGTCGCGGCCCAGCCATCCGACAGCTTGTGCAAGGCGCCCGCGATAAAGCTCGGGCGACCAGACCGACTCGGGCCGGTCAATCCGCTCGGCGACCTGTGCCAGCGTGCGGAGCAGCATCGGCTCGCGCAAGGGCAGTACCTCGCCAACCTCGGCATGCAGTCGCGACACGAGCGTCGATCCGACATGGCCGATATGGAAGATGAAGTGCGGCGCAGGGGCCGCGGCGCCCAGATCGGGCAGGGTGTCCCACGCCATCCACTCGCGCCCGATGCGATCGGTGAGCAGTCGCTGGTCGAGGAAGCTTGCGGCGCGATAATCGGCTTCGGTCAGCAGTGCGATCAGCACCCGGTCGTTTGCGAGGTCCGCCATATGCGGCAGCAGGCTCGCATCGGCGGCAAAGCGGCGCTGGAAAGGATCATCGGCCATCGCCGAGCCATAGGAAAGGGCGGACCATAAGAAAAGGGCCGCGCCCCCTTTCGGAAACGCGGCCCTTTCAAAAGGCTTTGGCCAGAGGAAGCTTAAGCTTCTTCGGCTTCGTCCGCAGCAGCTTCGGGAGCGAGCTCCGAAGGCGGCGTTGCGTCTTCGAATTCGTCTTCGCTGTCGGGTTCCAGTGCCGTGGCGACTGCCTCGGCCTGTTCTTCCTCGAACATCGCCGCAATGACGTCGATGCCCTGCTTCTGCATTTCGGCTTCGTCGGGCGAGCGCGCGACGTTGACGCCGACGGTCACGACGACTTCGGGGTGCAGCTTGACCTTGACGTCGACCAGGCCGAGCGACTTGATCGGGCGTTCGAGTTCGACCATCGACTTACCGATGCCTTCGACGCCGTCTTCGGCGAGCGCGTCGACGATGTCACGGACCGAAACCGAGCCGTAAAGCTGGCCGGTGTTCGATGCCTGACGGATCAGGACGATCTGCTTGCCGTTGATGCCGCTGGCGCGGCCTTCGGCGTCGGTGCGACGTTCGGCGTTATCGGCTTCGATCTTGCCGCGGTTCGCTTCGAACAGCTTCTTGTTGGCGTCGTTCGCGCGAAGCGCCTTGTTGTTCGGCAGCAGATAGTTACGGGCAAAGCCGTTCTTGACGGTGACGACGTCGCCGATACCGCCCAGTTTCTCGATGCGTTCGAGCAGGATGATTTCCATCGGTCAGCCCTCCTTACTTAACAATGTAGGGGAGCAGGCCGATGTGGCGCGAGCGCTTGATCGCTTTCGCCAGCTCACGCTGCTTCTTGGTGGACACCGCGGTGATCCGCGACGGGACGATCTTGCCACGCTCCGACAGGTAACCCTGGAGCAGACGGACGTCCTTGTAATCGATGACCGGTGCATCCTTCTGGCTGAAGGGGCAGGTCTTGCGGCGGCGGAAAAAGGGTCGTGCCATGGTCGTTTTCCTTATTCTTCGCCGTCGCGGTCACGGCCGCGGCCGCCACGACGTTCCTGCTTGCGCATCATCACCGACGGACCCTTTTCGAGTTCGTCGACCTTGATGGTGAGCCAGCGGATGATATCTTCGTTGATCGCAGCCTGACGCTCGATCTCTGCGATGGCTTCGCCTGCGACTTCAGCCGACAACATCACATAATGACCCTTGCGGTTCTTCTGGATCTTGTAGGCGAGCTGCTTCAGGCCCCAGGTCTCGGTCTTGTGAACCGTGCCCTTAAATTCGCCGATGACGTTGGTGACGGTTTCCGCCAGCGCGTCGACCTGAGCCTGGCTCAGGTCCTGACGCGCGATAAAAACATGCTCGTAAAACGGCATGATGCGCTTCCTTCGATTTGGCCGATCGCTGGCTTCGCGCCAATCGCGAAACCCCTCCGGCTGTCGTCAAGCTTTACGGATTGGTGCAAAGCAAACGGGGCGATGGCAACGTGGCCTCGCCCCGAATGAGCGCGCCTATACAGATTCGCGGGGAGAAATCAAGCGGAGAGCGCCAGCTTTCCCAAGAGTTCCCGCCCGAATTCGGTGAGCGTGTCGTCGCGCGCGCCGAGGATGAGGATGCGGTCGCCCGCCTTGGCCGCGTCGAGCATTGCCGCGCCGCATGCCGCGCGGGTGGTCATATGCACGGCGTCACCCCCGCCCGCGACGATATCGGCGACGAGCGCCTCGCTGCCGATGCTGCGGTCGACGGTGCCGCCGAAATAGACGGGGTCGCACACGAACAGCTTGTCATCGGGGCGCATTCCGGCGGCAAAGCTTGCCGCGAGTTCCTTGCCCATCTGGCGCAGCGGGCCATAACCGTGCGGCTGGAAGAAGATCAAAGCGCGGCCCGGCAGTTCGGACACGGCGGCGAGCGTCGCGGCCACCTTGTCGGGGTTGTGCGCGAAATCGTCGATCACGGTGACCCCGCCTGCTTGTCCGAGCACCTCATAGCGGCGCGCGAGGCCGGCGAAGTCCGCGAGCGCCTCGACCGCCTGTGCTACGGTCGTGCCCGCCGCGTGGGTGGCGGCGATCGCGGCGAGCGCGTTGGCTGCATTGTGACGGCCGGGCATGCGAAGCCTCACCCGATAGGCGGTGCCATCGGCATGAACGGCGAAACGGCAGCCGTCGGCCAAGGCTTCGAAATCGCTTCCGCGAATGTGGGTGTCTTCGCCTTCGCTAAAACCGAATGAAATATGATTGTCCAATGAAAGGAAGGGTGTGCTTTCCTCATCGTCGATATTGACCACGGCAACGCGCGCCTTGAGGAGAAAATCGGCAAACAGGGCATGGAGTTCTTCGAGGCTCTTGTGATCGAGGCTGATGTTGGTGACCACCGCTACATCGGGGCGATAGAGCGCGATCGATCCGTCGCTTTCGTCGACTTCGCTGACGTAGATCGCGGCGTCGCCAACCAGCGCGCTCGCGAATGGCCTGTCGTCGCCCGAAAAATTGCGCATGACCGCGCCGTTCATCACGGTCGGTTTCCGGCCCGCGCTTTCAAGGATCCAGCCGATCATCCCGGTGACGGTCGACTTGCCGCTCGTCCCGCCGACCCCGATCGCGCTGTCGGCTGCGTTGAACAGCGCGGCATTCAGGTCGGCGCGTGTCATCCGCGGCAGACCGAGCGCGTTGGCCGCGGCAATATCGGGAACGCTGTCCTCGATCGCCGCCGAGGCGACGAGGATCTGGTCGGCTTTGGGTCCGCTGCCGTCTTGCGGGTAAAAGGCGATGCCCTGGCTTTCGAGCCAGGCGAATTTACCGGGCGTCCGCCCTTGGTCACGGCTGCGATCGGACCCCGACACTGCGTCACCGCGCGCCGCGACGATCATCGCGAGCGGCAGCATCCCCGACCCGCCGATGCCGCAGAAGAAATAGGATTTGTTTTCGGCCATCGCGGCGCGATATGGCTTTGACGAAGGGTTTGCAACCAGAGCGGCACTCTCTTTCCCGTTCGCATCGAGTGAAGTCGAGATGCTCCTCGACCTTGCGCGCCGCCGATGGGTGTCTCGACTGCGCTCGACACGAACGGATTTAGAGGTCGCTGCATGCGCATAGGCATCGTCGCTCCGTCGACACCCATTTTACCCGATGATGCGGAGGCCGTTCGCGCGCTCGCAAGCCTCGGCTACCCTGACGTCGAACTCGTCTTCGACCCGCAATGCTTCGCTGTTCACGGCCATTTCGCGGGCGAGGATGGGCACCGCTTCGCCGCGCTCGTCGAGATGGCGAACCGCCCCGACATCGACGCGATCTGGTTCGCGCGCGGCGGTTATGGTGCATGCCGGATCGCCGAGGATGCGGTCGCGGCGATGACCGACGCGGCGAGGGCCAAGGCGTTCCTCGGCTATTCGGATCAGGGCAATCTGCTCGGTGCGCTCTATCGCGAGGGGTTCGACCATGTCGCGCACGGCCCGATGGTCGCCGATATCCGCCGCGAGGGCGGTGACGCGGCAGTGCTGCGCGCGCTCGACTGGCTCGTTGCGCGCGATCCCGGTGCTTGCGAAGCCGGATTGCAGCATGGCGCCCGCCATGCGGCGTTCAACCTGATGACGCTGTCGATGCTGATCGGCACCCCGCTCGAACCCGATCTTTCGGGCCATGTCGTGTTGGTCGAGGAGGTGAGCGAATATCTTTACGCCTTCGACCGCGCCTTCTTTCACGTCGCGACCTGTCTGGGCCCGCGCGGGCTTGCCGGATTGCGGCTGGGACGGGTCGGCGACATTCCGGAAAACGATCGCCCCTTCGGCATGGAGGCCGATGAGATCGCTCGCGATTGGTGCGGGCGCACCGGCGTCCCCTGGCTCGGCCGCGCGGACATCGGCCACGACGCTGCGAACAAGGTCGTGCCCTTCGGCTTGCATCGTGCGGGGTGAAGGAATAGGCGCGCGGTAACGAATATCACCGCAGGGGACGCAATATGCGCGCATTCATTTTTCCGGGTCAGGGCAGCCAGGCCGTCGGCATGGGCAAGGCGTTGTCGGACGCTTCGCCGGTCGCGCGCGAAGTGTTTCAGGAGGTCGACGACGCGCTTGGCCAGAAGCTGTTCAAGCTGATGAGCGAAGGCCCGGAGGACCAGCTCACCCTTACCGAAAATGCCCAACCCGCGATCATGGCGAACGCGATCGCGACCTTGCGCGTGCTCGAAAAGGAAGGCGGCGTGACGTTGGCTGCCAAGGCCGATTATGTCGCGGGCCACAGCCTCGGCGAATATAGCGCGCTCTGCGCAGCCGGCGCCTTCGACCTCGCAACCACCGCTCGCCTGCTCAAGACCCGCGGACAGGCAATGCAGGCGGCGGTGCCCGTCGGCGTCGGCGCAATGGCGGCGCTGCTCGGCGCCGACATCGACACCGCGCAGAAACTCGCCGACGCCGCGGCCGAGGGCGAAGTCTGCACTGTCGCCAATGACAATGATCCATCGCAGGTCGTGATTTCGGGCCACAAGGGCGCGGTCGAGCGCGCCGTCGCCCTCGTGAAAGATTATGGCATCAAGCGCGGCGTGCTGCTCCCCGTCTCGGCGCCCTTCCACTGCCCGCTGATGCAGCCCGCGGCCGACGCAATGGCCGAGGCGCTCGGCGCCAACCCGCCCGCCGCGCCGCTGGTGCCCGTCGTCGCCAATGTCACCGCGAGCCCGGTGAGCGACGCCGACACGATCCGCGATCTGTTGGTCCAACAGGTCACCGGCCGCGTCCGCTGGCGCGAAAGCGTCGCGTCGATGGAAGATATCGGTGTCCAGCAGTTCGTCGAATTCGGCGGCAAGGTGCTCGGCCCGATGGTCAAGCGCAGCGCATCGGGCGAAGTCGAGACGGTAAGCGTGATTTCGATGGATGACATCGAAGCGCTGCTGAAAGGTTTTTGAAATGCGACTTGCGACGTTGAACCACAGACTGTGGGCCGCGTCAGCGCTGCTGCTTTTCAGTTTGACTTCAATAAATGTTGAGGCGGCAGAAAATCTCGAATGTATGGATGTTGGATATTCTGGCACCGAGCTGGCGGCAATGGACCGCTTTGTTGAGAAATATGGCTTGGCGGACTGGCAAGCTGCCAAACGTCTGCCGAATGATATCGAGAACTCGATTGCTACGCGCCTGCGATATTGCGCGGACGCAAACGCATGGCCACAGAGGGCAATCGAGCAGGCCGTGTATTACAAGGTTAGCATTCTTACGGCGGCTGCCATCGATAAGAACACTCCTTTGAGTTCTCAACAAATGGCTCAGCTTCGCGGTGCCTATTCAAGCACAGATTCAAAGCGTTTGATGTCCATCATGCTTCCTGCTCTTGATGCCATTTTCGCCGTAAAAGCAGTGCCTGTACCGTCAGAAGACGACATAAGCTATTTGAACGAGCATATCACGCGGCGATCAGGGCTTCCCATTAATAACGAGGTCACAAACTACATAGGCGCCTGGCTGCTCACGAGGGGCATGGTGGAGATCACGAAGAGACGGTTCAGTGAGTTTTAAAATCTCGCCTTTGGATTAGCGGGCGGTTGTGCGGTTCTAACCATTAGATTCTGCGTTCTCCGCGCGAAAATCATCTTACACCGACGTCCGAGATTCGGACCCCAGACTAAGGAACAAAACCATGTTCGATCTCACCGGCATGACCGCCCTCGTCACCGGCGCTTCGGGCGGCATCGGCTCGGCCATCGCGCAGGCGCTCGCGGCGCAGGGCGCGCGGCTCGCGGTGTCGGGCTCCAATGCCGACAAGCTCAATGCGTTTCGCGATAGGCTCGGCGGCGACCATGTCGCGCTGCCGTGCAACCTCGGCGATGCGGCTGCAGTCGATGCGCTTGTCCCGGCTGCGGTCGAGGCGCTGGGCCAGCTCGACATCCTCGTCAACAATGCCGGCGTCACGCGCGACAATCTGATCATGCGCATGAAGGACGAGGAGTGGATGGATGTCATCCGCATCAATCTCGAGGCCAATTTCCGCCTTGCGCGGGCTGCGGCGAAGCCGATGATGAAGGCGCGCTTCGGCCGCATCATCTCGATCACCAGCGTCGTCGGCGCGACAGGCAATCCGGGGCAGGCCAATTATGCCGCGTCAAAGGCGGGCGTCACCGGCATGACCAAGGCGCTGGCGCAGGAACTCGCGAGCCGCGGCGTCACCGCGAACTGCGTCGCGCCGGGCTTTATCGCCACCGCGATGACCGACGACCTGCCCGACGTGCAGAAAGAGGCACTCAACCAGCGCATTCCGGCCGGCCGGATGGGTGCTGGCGACGATATCGCCGCCGCCGTCGTCTATCTGGCGTCGAAGGAAGCGGGCTATGTCACCGGTCAGACGTTGCATGTGAACGGCGGGATGGCCATGCTGTCCTGAGGGGTCGCACCCTAAAGGGCGGAAGGATTCGTCGATGCATAAGGGTCTGATCGCGGGCGTTGCACTTGCCTTGGCGATGCTTCCGGGCGCGGTCCGGGCGCAAGAGGGCGAGAAGTTCGACTGCGTCGTCACGTCGGTCCCGATCGGCACCAAGAATTCGATCGGTCTCGCGATGGCCGGTGGCGGCGACGAAGCATCGCGCGAGGCGCTGTTCAAACAGCTTGGCGCGGTCACCGACGATTGCGTGACGCGCCATGGCATCGCCGCCGAACAAAAGAGTGTCTATTTCGACTACAGCCTCGCGCGCATTTCGCGCGAATGGCTGATGGGCGATATCGCAAAACTTGGCCTGGCGAGTGTGATCGTCGACAAGGCGCTCGATTTCGGGCCCGGCGGCGCGAACCCCGATCTGTCGGGCGACATGACCGAGGATCAGATCATGAAGATCGTCCAGGCCTATATCGAAAGCGGTGTCGACATCGAAAAGGTCGACGGCGCCGCCTGGGAAAAGGTCGGCGCTTATGCCGCCGCGACCTCGATCTACTGGAACAAGCGCAAGCTGCTCGCCTTCTGAACCCGAACGGGCCGGATCCGGCTGAACCGGACCCGGCCCTCGGGACGAGCGGAGAGAGGGGTTAGAAGCTCGCCCGGGCTGTCAGCCGGAAATCGCGTCCGGCCAGTGGCACATAATCCTTGGTAAAGCTGGCGTGGCGGCGCGCTTCGACGTCGAAGATATTGTTCGCCGACAGGCTGAGCGTCAGATTTTTCGTGTCGGGGAGCGGGCGCCAGCTGATCGAGGCGTTGACCAAAGTGAAGCCGTCGGTCGGCGTCTCGAACTGCGCGACGCGCGTCTGGTGGTCGGTCCATTCGACCTCGACGCGCGCGTCGACACGTTCGCCTTGTGCTTCGAGCCCGCCCAGCACGCGGAGCGCCGGGATGCGCGGCACGTTACGGTCGAGCCCGGCATTCTTGATCTTCGCGCGCGTCATGTCGGCGGTGACGTCGCCGACGATGTTGAACCCGCCGATCTGCGCCAGCCGTGCGCTTGCTTCGGCCTCGAAGCCATAGACGCGTGCATCGCGCTGGAAATACTGGAAGACGGGCAGTTCATCCTCTTCCGCGCCGGTCGCCGCCGAATAGATGAAATTGTCGAACCAGTTCGAATAGCCGGTGAGGCTGAGGTTGAAGGCGTCGGTCTTGATCTTGAACGAGGCTTCGGCGCCCCAGTTCGATTCGCGCTTCAAATTCGGGTCGCCCAGCTCGAAGCTCTGCGTCGCGATGTGCGGACCGTTCGACAGCAGCTCCTCGGCCGACGGCGCACGGACCGCGCGCGACACCGAGACGCCGAATTTCGCGCCCTCGAATATGTCGTAGGTCGCGCCGAGCGCGCCCGAAAAGCTGTCGAAATTGCGTTCGAAACCCAGCGTGTGGGCGCGGACATTGGTCTTTTCGTACCGCGCCGCGGCTTCGAGCCCGAGCGGGCCCATCGTATATTCCTGCAGCGTGAAGAGCGCGAACTGGTCGGTCAGGTTGTGGGGCACGAACGCCTCGGCGCCGATCGCGTCAAAGTCGCGATGGCTATACTGCACGCCGCTCGCGCCGCGCCAGCCGCCGCGGTCGTTCTGCGCCAGCTCGATCCGGCCTTCGATGCCCTGGTTGGTGAAGATGGTGCCGACCTCGTCGCCCTCGAACTCGGTGTGCTTGTAATCGGCAAAGCCCGCACGGACGCGCAGCTTGTCGAAGAAGCCGTCGCCCAACTCGACTTCGCCGCGAAGATCCGCGCGCCACTGCTTCAAGCCGATGGTGACGGGACCTTCGCCATGGTCATGACCGCCTTCTTCCTCGCCGCCATGGTCATGCGCGGTGTTCGGGCGGTCGGGCACACCATAATTGGAGTCGAAATAGCCGATCGATATGCCGAGCTGGCCACCTTCGTTGATCAGCGACAGGCCGCCGCCGGCGGTCCACGTCTCGCTCTGCGTGTTGTCGATCTTGCCGCGCTTGCCCGCCTGTTCGGTCAGCTCGGCCGCCTCGTCGGGATGCCCGTCCTCGATCTCATGCTCGGCAAGGTGGAGCAGATCCCCGCGAATGCCGGGAGCATAGACGAAGCCGCCGCTGCGGGCGTCGCCCGTCTTGCGCCAGCTGCCGTCGAGATGCGCGACGATCTGCGGGCTCAGCGCGACGTCGATCGAGCTGCCGATGTTGCGGTCGTTCGCGGCGGTCGCATAGCCGCCGATCGCATCGATATGGACATGATCGGTCGGAACCTTGCGCGGGATGCGGCGGTCGAACATGTTCACCGCGCCGCCGATCGCCTGGCTGCCGAACAGCAGCACCGCGGGGCCGCGCAGAATCTCGATGCGTTCCACGGTCAGCGGGTCGATGGTGACCGCATGGTCGGCGGAGGTGTTCGACGCGTCGATCGACCCGATGCCGTCGGTGAGCACGCGCACGCGCTCGCCCGAAAAGCCGCGGAGCACGGGGCGCGAAGCGCCGGGCGAGAAGCTCGTCGCCGACACGCCCGGCTGGCGGGTGAGCGTGTCGCCGATCTGCCCGCGAATGTCGCGCGCCAGCTCGTCGCCTTCGAGCACCGATACATTGCCGAGGATATCGAGGCTACGGACATAGGGCGCGGTGACGACGATCGGCTCGCCGGTGTGCACATCGTCGTCGCTGCCCGCGGCGGCGCGGTCCTGCGCGTACGCGGGGGCGGCGAGGAAGAGGGCAAAGGTGAAACCGGCGGAGCAAAGCAAACGCATAAGGGGAGAGTCCTGTTGTTATGGCGACCTGTCGGCGCACCCAGTAATGATATACTGTTACAATCGCAACCCTTGAGGTGGTCCCGGGCTGTCGTTCGTCGGACGTCGATGCCCGTTGGTCGACAAAGGCCGAACATTGACAGGGCAAGCGAAGCTGTCTTGCGGGGCTGCGGGCGGCGCCCTAGATCATGCGCATGACTATTGCTGCAAACAGCCTCGACCTCATCGGCAACACCCCGCTGGTGCTGCTCAAGGGGCCGAGCGAAGCCACCGGCTGTGAAATCTGGGGCAAGTGCGAATATGCCAACCCCGGCGGATCGGTGAAGGACCGCGCCGCGCTCTATATTGTCCGCGATGCCGAAGCGAACGGCAGCCTGCGTCCCGGCGGTACGATCGTCGAGGGCACCGCGGGCAACACCGGCATCGGGCTGGCGCTCGTCGGCAATGCATTGGGCTACAAGACGATCATCGTCATGCCCGACAACCAGAGCGCCGAGAAAATGGCGACGATCCGCGCGCTGGGTGCCGAACTGGTGCTCGTCCCACCCGCGCCCTTCGCCAACCCCGGCCATTTCGTCCACACCTCGCGCCGCATCGCCGAGGAAACCGACAATGCGATCTGGGCCAACCAGTTCGACAATATCGCCAACCGCAAATCGCACATCTTCGGCACCGCCGAAGAGATATGGGAGCAGATGGACGGCCGCATCGACGGCTTCACCTGCGCGGCGGGCACAGGCGGCACGATCGCGGGCACCGGGCTCGGGCTGAAGGCGCATAATTCCGACGTCGTCATTGCGCTCACCGATCCGCATGGCGCCGGGCTCTATAATTATTATCAGTGCGGCGAGCTGCGCGCCGAAGGCAATAGCGTTGCCGAAGGGATCGGTCAGAACCGCATCACCGCCAACCTCGACGGCGCGCCGATCGATACGCAGTTCCGCATCTCGGATGCCGAGGGGCTCGCGGTGGTCCGCCAACTGCTGGACGAAGAGGGGCTATGTCTCGGCCTGTCGTCGGGGATCAACGTCGCCGGGGCGATGGCGCTCGCGCGGCAGCTGGGTCCGGGCAAGCGCATTGCAACCATCCTCTGCGACAGCGGGTTTCGCTATCTCTCGACGCTCTACAACCCCGAATGGCTGGCGAGCAAAGGACTGGAGACGCCAAAGGAGACGGCGGCATGAGCGTGCGGATCGAAATTCCTTCGTCCCCAAAAGAGGCGCCGCCGCCACCCCCCACCGCGCCCGTCGACGACACGATACGCCGCTTGCAGATCGGCATCGCCGGGGTGCTCACGGTGTTGCTGCTCGTCGGCATGGCCGGGTTGATCGGTGATCGCGCCCGGGAAAGCGCGGCCGGCGACACCGCCGCCACCGCCGAAGTCAAAATGCCGGGCGATGAAGAGAAAACCAGCGGCGCGCCGCTTGAGGAACTGGGCGTTCAGGCGGTGTCGCCCTCGTCGAAGGATGAAAATGCCGCGACCCCGGTAAAGGTGCCACAGGCCGCCCCATCGGCGACCGTGCCCGACCTCGAACCCGATCCTGCACTCCAGCGCGCGCGCCAGTCGAACCAGTGACGGCGGCATCGCGCCGGCCCGTGCTGCGCGCTTTCATGATAGCTGCCACGATCGTCGCGCTGGCCTGGGTCGCGGGCGGGCAGGCGCTGCTCGGCCGGATCGATCCGGCGCTTGCGATCCCGCTGCTCGCGCCGCCGATGCTGCTTTTGGCCTGGTGGCAGCGCGGTGAGCCCGTCGCGGCGCGGCGGCTCGCTTGCCTTCTCACTCTCGCGCTTGTGGCGATAACGCAGGCTCTGCTTGGCGTCGTTCTCGCCGGATCGGCGGCGTGGTTGCAGCTGCTCCTGGCGATCATAGCGGGGGGCATCGCGGCTTGGCTCGCGGACAGGATCATCCAATGGCGCAGCCCGAGTAAATTGCTGTCGTGGCTCGCCGGATTTCTGCTCGTGGTCGGCTGGTTCGGGGCGGGGCACGCGCTGCTCGCGACCCTCTATCGGCCCGCGTCGGCTTCGGCGGGCGCGCCTGCCGTCACCATGCTCACCGGCCTGCCGCTGCGCTGGTCGGCAAGCCCGAGCATTGCGGCGATGATCGCCGAAGGGACGAATGACGATCCGGCGCTCGCGCGGCTGGCGGCGGCGGGGCCGGTGTCGCTGGTCGACAGCCTCGCCGATCATGTGCCGCCGCCGGGCGGGACTCTGTTGATCGCGCACCCGCGCGCGCTGGCGCCGCAGGAACTGGTCGCGATCGATGCGTTCGTGCGGGGCGGCGGGCGCGCGGTCGTACTCGCCGATGCGCTGTCGGGCTGGCCGGCGCGCCATCCGCTCGGCGATCCGCGCAACGCGCCGGTGACGAGCCTGCTCACGCCGCTGCTCGACCATTGGGGCGTGACGCTGGGCGCCGCGCCCGCCGGGGAGAGCAAGCCGCTGCCGGTCGATGTCGATGACGCGCGCCTGCGCCTGTTCAGTGCGGGGCGCCTGGATCGTCTGCCGCCGGCGTGCCGCGCCTACGCCGGTCGCCGCGTTGCGCAATGCTGGATAGGGCAGGGCGAGGTCTGGCTGGCGGGCGATGCCG
This sequence comes from Sphingopyxis sp. H053, assembly GCF_001468225.1. Classification (GTDB taxonomy): domain Bacteria; phylum Pseudomonadota; class Alphaproteobacteria; order Sphingomonadales; family Sphingomonadaceae; genus Sphingopyxis. The sequence continues at coordinate 100,715 of NZ_LNRU01000001.1, forward strand.
ATCTGCTCTTCACGCCGCTCTGGCAACCGCTCGTTCCGGGCGCGTCGCACCTGCGCCAAGCCGATACGATGGAGTGGCTTTCGGCCCGCCTGTGGCGCGGTGCCGGAAACAGCTTGCTTCATCCGCTCTGGATTCGCGCCAGTACCACCTGAGTCGGGCGTATCCGCCCCGATTTACCCCGATCGAAGCCTGTCCCGCAGTGCCGCTGTGCGCCGTGGGACCGGTATTTACCCAATTCGGAGGTCTTTTTGCGGCAAATGGGGGTCAGATTCCCTATTTCACCCTAAATTACCCCTTTTCACCCCGATCTATAGTTGATACTCAGGAATCGGAGAGGGGCATTCTCCACCCGTGCCGAACCAGCTGGAATCATGCGATTTCGGAGACGGGGAAGTTTTGCCCGGTGGCGCGATACGGGGGGCAGAGCGATGGCGATTGTGACGCCCGGCCAGTATGCGGGCACCAGCTTTGCCGCGATCGATGGCAAGGGGCGCATCGCCGTCCCCTCACAATTCCGCAACAATGTGCCCCTCATTGCGGACGGCCAGCGCGTGCTTTGGGTCGGTTTCCACGAAAAGCTGCCCTGCCTCGTCGCCTATGGCCAGGATCAATATGACCGGCTGAACGGCGAGATCGAACGCGACCGCGAAACCGCGCGGCTGCGCAACCTCGACTTCGACGAAGATGCCGAGTTCAAGAAGCGCTTCAGCTACACCGAGCCATACACGCTCGACGACAGCGGTCGCTTCCTTCCCAGCTTTATCCACCGCGACCGCGTCGGCGATGCCGGCGCGACGGCTTTTGTGGGCTCGGGTCGCCGCCTCGAAATCTGGTGGTTGCCGGCCTTGGCCGAATGCGCCGAGGCGGACCCGGTGTTGCAGCGCCTCGCCGCTTCATGGGACGCGACCAAAGGGAAGGGGCGCAAGTGACCGACCTTCCCCCCGAACTCCCTCGGGACCCCCGCCACGATCCGGTCCTCCGTGAAGAAGTCCTCGCCGCACTTGCCATCGCCCCGGGCGAGCGCCACGTCGACGCGACCTTCGGCGCCGGCGGCTACACGCGTGCGATGCTCGTTGCGGGCGCCGACGTCATCGCCTGCGACCGCGACCCTGACGCGATTGCCGACGGGCAGGCGCTCGTCGAGGAAGCCGGCGGCAAGCTGACTTTGATCCACGGCCGCTTCGGCGAGATCGACCGGCTGCTTGCCGAACGCGGGATCGACGCGGTCGACGGCATCACGTTCGACATCGGCGTGTCGTCGATGCAGCTCGACCAGGGTGAGCGCGGCTTTTCGTTCCAGAAGGACGGCCCGCTCGACATGCGCATGGCGCAGGAGGGCGAAAGCGCCGCCGACTGGCTGAACAGCGCCGACGAGCATGTCATCGCCGACGTGCTCTTCCATTATGGCGACGAACGCCAGTCGCGCCGCGTCGCGCGCGCGATCGTCGCGGCGCGTCCGCTCACCCGCACCGGCGAGCTGGCGACGGTGATCCGCAAGGCGCTGCGCCATCCGCCCGGCGCGCCCAAGGATCCCTCGACCAAGAGCTTTCAGGCGATCCGCATCCATGTGAACGGCGAGCTCGACGAGCTGATCGCGGGCCTCAACGCCGCCGAGCGCCTGCTGCGTCCCGGCGGACGGCTCGCCGTCGTCAGCTTCCACAGCACCGAGGACCGCATTGTGAAGAACTTCCTGCGCGAACGTAGCGGTGGCGATGCCGCGGGTTCGCGCCACCGGCCCGCGCCGCTCCCTCTGGCGCGGGCCGCAACTTTCGAAACCCCGGCGCGCAAGGTGCGCCCGGGCAAGGCCGAAGAGGCGCGCAACCCGCGCGCGCGTTCGGCGACGCTGCGCAGTGCGATCCGGACATCCGCTCCGGCCCATTCGACGATCAAGGAGGCGATGTCATGCTGATGGCGGCCCGCAAGCTCCAGGGGATCGGCCTGGTCCTGCTCGTGCTCATCTTCGCGATGATGCTCTATCCCGTGTCGCTCAAAGTCGCGGCGACGCGCAGCGAACTGACGCGCATCGAAAAGCAGATCGACCGCACGCGCGACAACATCCGCTACCTCGAGTCCGAACTCGCGGTGCGCGCCTCGATGCGCCAGCTCGAACAGTGGAACGCCGACACCTTTGGCTATTCGGCACCCGATGCGGGGCAATATCTGGCGAGCGAGCGCCAGCTTGCGTCGCTCGACCGCCTGCCGCGCGCCCGCGGCGCCAACGAGGTCGCGCCGGTACTGATGGCGATGGTGTCGCCCGTCGGCACGCCCGCCGTCAGTGCGCCGAAAGAAAGCCCGGTCGCCGGCAAGATCACCGCCGTGAAGCCCGTCACTGCCAAGCCCGTCGTGCTCGCACAGGCCGACACCGCCATCCGCAGCGACGTGACGCCGCGGATGGCGCCGACGCGCCGCCGCGAACAATTGAAGATGATCGAGGACCAGTTGCTCGCCGAATCGACACTCGCCGATCTCAAGCGTGCCGCGGCGGTCGAAGCGGCAGGAGGCAAGTCCGGCCGATGAACACGCTGGTCGTCCGTCCAACGAGGGTCCGAACCGCCGGAGTGCGGCAGCAGATATTGCTGACCGCGCAACAGCGTTTGATGATCCTGATGCTGCTGTTCATGGCGGCATTTTTCGTTGTGTCGGTGCGGCTGCTCTATTTCGCGCTGTTCGATACCTCGTCGAGCGCCCACGCGGCGACCGCCTTCGTTCCGGCGCGCGCCGACATCGTCGACCGCAACGGCGTGCCGCTTGCACGCACGATCGACGGCTATTCGATCCGCGTCGTCCCGTCGAAGCTGCTCAACAACCGGCAATATCTCGCCGACGAGCTCCACAAGATTTTCCCCGATATGCCGCGCGAGGAATTGCTCGCAAAGGTTAGCGGCTCGCGCCCGACCTATATTCGCCGCCGCGCGCTGCCGGACCAGGTGGCGGCGGTGAATGCGATCGGCGACGTCGGCTTCGACTTCCCGCGCGAAAAGGAACGCCTCTATCCTCAGTTGACGCTCGCCGCACATGTGCTCGGCTTCACCAATGCCGAGGGGCACGGCGTCACCGGCGTCGAGGGCGCGTTCGACCAGCGGCTGATCGACAAGGCGACGCGCGGCCAGCCGCTCGCGCTGTCGATCGACGCGCGCGTGCAGGGCGTGCTCGAAAGCGAGCTGAGCTCGGCGGTGGCGAACCTCGAGGCGATTGGCGGCGCGGGGATCATCCTCGACGTCCACACGGGCGAAGTCGCCGCGATGACCTCGCTGCCGACCTTCAACCCGAACAAGCTGACCGGCAGCGACCCGGCGACGCGCCGCAACGCGGTGACCTATAATCTCTACGAGCTCGGTTCGACCTTCAAGCCGCTGTCGATTGCGGCCGCGATCGACGACGGCACGATCACTAGTATGGCACGCCGCTACGACGCGTCGGCGCCGTTGCCGATCGCAGGTTTCCGCATCCGCGACAGCCATCCCGGCCGCTGGTACAATGTGCCCGAGACGCTGATCGAGAGCTCGAACATCGCCACCGCGCGTATCGCCGACGAACTCGGGCGCGAAAATCTGGAACGGCTCTTCCGCAACCTCGATTTCGACAAGCGCCCGCAGATCGACCTCAAGGAACGGGCTTTCCCGCTGTGGCCGAAGGACTGGGGCCGCGTGACCACGATGACGACCAGCTATGGCCACGGCATCGCGGTGACCCCGATGCATCTCGCGAGCGCCTATGCCGCGCTCGTCAACGGCGGCATCTATCGCCCCGCGACGCTGATGAAGCTCGGCGACAAGGCGCCGCCGCAGGGCCGCCGCGTGTTCAAGGCGGCGACCAGCGCGCGGATGCGCCAGCTCCTCCGCCTCATCGTTTCCGACGGCACCGGCAAGCAGGCGAACGCGCCGGGCTTTCGTGTCGGGGGCAAGACCGGTTCGGCAGAAAAGCCGGGCGCGGGCGGCTATCGTCGCCATTCGCTCGTCTCGACCTTCTCGGCGGCTTTCCCGATGGACAATCCGCGCTATGTGGTGATCGTGATGATCGACGAGCCGAAGGGTAACGCGTATAGTTCGGGACAGCGCACCGCAGGCTGGACCGCAGCGCCCGTGGTGCGCAAGGTCGTGACCCGCGCGGGGCCGATGCTGGGTGTCTTCCCCGACGAAAGCCGCGACGTCGATGTCTCCGAACTCATCCCCTTGCTGCGGAGAAACGAGGAAACGCACTGATGCGTCTCGCCGCGCTGCTCGAAGATCAGGCGCTGGGGGGCAGCGATCCCGTCGTTACGGGGCTTGCGATCGATCATCGCAAAGTCGCGCCGGGGACGATTTTCGGCGCCTTCGTCGGTGAAAAATTCAACGGCGAGGATTTCATTGCCGCCGCGGTCGAAGCGGGCGCGGTCGCGATCGTTGCGCGTCCCGAAGCGCGGGTCGTGGGCGCGGTGCATATCGCCGACGCCAACCCGCGCCGCGCCTTCGCGCATATCGCGGCGCGCTTCTTTCACCGCTTTCCCGCGACCTGCGTCGCGGTGACGGGCACGAACGGCAAGACCTCGACCGTCGAAATGACGCGCCAGCTGTGGCGGATGGCCGGGTTCAACGCCGCGTCGATCGGCACGCTGGGCATCACGACCTCGATGGACAGCGCATCGACGGGGCTCACGACGCCCGATATCGTCACCTTCCTTTCGAACATGTCGGGTCTCGCCGCCGAAGGCATCACCCACGCCGCCTTCGAAGCGTCGAGCCATGGGCTCGACCAGTATCGGACCGAAGGCCTGTCGGTGAAGGCGGCCGCCTTCACCAATCTCAGCCACGATCATCTCGACTATCACGGCACGATGGAGGCCTATCTCGCCGCCAAGATGCGGCTTTTTGACGAAGTGGTGGTGAAAGACGGCGCGGCGGTGATCTGGGCCGATGACGCCTATTCGGCCGAAGTGATCGATGCGGTGACCGCGCGCGGCGTCCGCCTGCTGACCGTCGGCACGAAGGGCGAAACGCTCCGCCTCGTTTCGCGCGAGCCGACCCAACTCGGCCAGTCGCTCGTCATCGCGGCGGGCGACCTCACCCAAAAGGTCGATCTGCCGTTGATCGGCGCCTATCAGGTCGCGAACGCGCTCGTATCCGCGGGACTCGTGATCGCGACCGGCGGTGACGCGGCGCAGACGCTGAACAATCTCGCGCGGCTCCAGCCCGTGCGCGGCCGCCTCGAACGCGCGGCGATCACGCGGACCGGCGCGCCCGTCTATGTCGATTATGCGCATACGCCCGACGCGATCGAAGCCGCGCTCGACGCGCTGCGCCCGCACGCGACCGGCCGCCTGATCCTCGTTTTCGGCGCCGGCGGCGACCGTGACCAGGCGAAGCGCCCCGAAATGGGCAAGACCGCCGCAGCCAACGCCGACGTGCTGATCATCACCGACGACAATCCGCGCGGCGAAGACCCCGCCATCATTCGGGGCGCAATCGCTGCCGCTGCACCCGCAGCGCTGGTCATCGGCGACCGCCGCGCCGCGATTGCCGCCGCCATCGCCGAAGCGCGCACCGACGACATCGTCTGCATCGCGGGCAAAGGTCACGAACAGGGCCAGATCGTCGGCCGCGGCGATGACATGCGGGTCATTCCCTTCGACGATGTGACCGTTGCGCGCGAGGAGGCGGCATGAACCCGCTCTGGACCGCGCGCGCCATCGCAGCCGCCACCGGCGGCGAAGCGAGCGCCGACTTCACCGTGCAGGGCGTCGCCTTTGACTCGCGCGAGGTGACGAAGGGCGACCTCTTCGTCGCGATGAAAGGTGAGGCGACCGACGGCCACAAGTTCATCGACAAGGCGATCGCGGCGGGCGCCGCGGGCATCGTCTGCGAAACCGTGATCGATCACCCACACGTTCGCGTCGCCGACAGCGCCGAGGCGCTGAATGCGCTCGGCATCGCGTCGCGCGGGCGCAGCCATGGCCGGATCATCGGTGTCACCGGCTCGGCGGGCAAGACGGGGACGAAGGAAGCGCTGTTCGCTGCGCTCGACCGCTTTCGTCCGGGCAAGGCGCACCGCTCGGTCAAAAGCTACAACAACCATGTCGGCGTGCCATTGAGCCTCGCGCGCATGCCCTCGACCGCCGATTTCGGTGTGTTCGAAATGGGGATGAACCATGCGGGCGAGCTTGCCGAATTGACGCGCATGGTGCGCCCGCACGTCGCGATCGTCACCACCATCGCCCCCGCGCATATGGAATATTTCGGCAGCGAAGAGGCGATCGCCGACGCGAAGGGTGAGATTTTCGAAGGACTAGAACCCGGCGGCACCGCGATCGTCCCGTTCGACAGTCCGCATTATGCAAGGCTGCGCGCCAAGGCGGAACAGCACGCGGCGCACGTCGTCAGCTTCGGTCTGAACGAAGGGGCCGACGTCCGCGCGGTCGACTGGCTTTCGGACGGGCGGGGCGGCTCACTCGTCACCGCGCAGGTCCAGGATTCGCTCCTCTGCTTCACCATCGCGCAGGCCGGCGCGCATTGGGTCGCCAATTCGCTCGCCGTGCTTGCAGCGGTCAAGGCGGTCGGCGGCGACCTTCCCGCAGCGGGCCTTGCCTTTGCCGAGATGGGCGGCCTCACCGGTCGCGGCGCGCGCCACCGCGTCGCAGTGCCGGGCGGCCATATCCTCGTCATCGACGAAAGCTATAACGCCAACCCGGCCTCGATGGCCGCGACGGTCAACCAGTTCGGCACCGAATCCGCCGACCGCAAGATCGCGATTCTCGGCGCGATGAAGGAGCTCGGGCCGGGCGGGGAGGCGTATCACGCCGATCTCGCGGCTCCGCTCGTCGCGGCGGGAGTGCAATTCGCCCTGCTAGTCGGCGAAGAGATGGCGCCGCTCGCCAAAGCGCTTGAGGGACGCATCGATTTCGAGCATGTGCCCGCCCACTCGGCCGCGGTAGGGCGGCTGAAGGACCTGATCCGTCCGGGCGACGCCGTGCTGGTCAAGGGGTCGAATAGCGTCGGGCTGTCGCATGTCGTGACGGCGCTGACCAACGGGGATTATTGATGCTTTATTGGCTGGCGGAATGGCTTGGCTTTCCGGGGGCTCTCAACCTCATTCGCTATCTGAGCTTCCGCTCGGGGGCCGCGGTCGCGACCGCAATGATCCTCGGGCTGTGGATCGGTCCGCGCTTCATCCTGATGCTGCGGATGCGGCAGGGCAAGGGGCAGCCGATCCGTGACGACGGCCCGCAGAGCCACCTCGCCAAAAAGGGCACGCCGACGATGGGCGGGCTGATGATCCTCATTTCGCTGATGATCTCCGCGCTTTTGTGGATGGACCTTTCGAACCGTTTCGTCTGGGCTTGTTTGTTCGTCACCGCGGGTTTCGCGGTCGTCGGCTTTCTCGACGATTTCGACAAGGTAACCAAGGCCAGCCATCGCGGGATTCCGGGTCGGGTGCGGCTGCTGATCGAATTCGCCATCGCCGCGGTCGCGGTGCTGCTGATCGTCTCGCGCACCGGCACCGACCTGTATCTGCCCTTCTTCAGCGGAATCGTCATCCCGCTCGGGCCGCTCTATTATGTCTTTGCGATGATATTGATCGTCGGTTTCGGCAATGCGGTGAACTTGACCGACGGGCTCGACGGCCTCGCGACCTTTCCCGTGATCATCGCCAGCCTGACCTTCCTCGTCATCGTTTACCTCTCGGGCAACGTGAAGTTCGCGGGCTATCTCGGCATTCCGCACGTCCCCGGGGCGGGCGAACTGGCGGTCTTTGCCGCGGCGATCATCGGCGCCTGCCTTGCCTTCCTGTGGTTCAACGCGCCCCCCGCGGCGGTGTTCATGGGCGATACCGGCAGCCTCGCGCTCGGCGGCGCGCTCGCGACGATCGCAGTGACCGCGCAGCACGAGCTTGTCCTCGTCCTCGTCGGCGGGCTGTTCGTGGTCGAGGCGCTGTCGGTGATCATCCAGGTCTTCTGGTACAAAAGGACGGGCAAGCGCGTCTTCCGCATGGCGCCGATCCATCATCATTTCGAACAATTGGGGTGGCCCGAATCTACCGTCGTTATCCGTTTCTGGATCGTCTCGATCGTCCTCGCGCTCGCGGGACTCGCGACCTTGAAACTCCGGTGATCTCCTCGCGCGCCTTTGCCGGCCGCCGCTATGCGGTGCTGGGACTGGCGCGCTCGGGTCTGGCGACCGTCGAGGCGCTCGTCGCCAGCGGCGCGGGTGTGACCGCGTGGGACGACCGCGAGGAAGCGCGCGACGATGCGATGGCCTTGGGGGCCGATATCGGCAATCCGCTCGAGATCGACCTGATCGGCTTTGCCGGTGTCGTCGTGTCGCCCGGCGTGCCGCTCAACCGCCACCCGATCACCGCGCACGCGCGTGAGGCGCATGTCCCCGTGATCGGCGACATCGAGCTTTTTGCCGAGGCGCGTGACGAACTGCCTGCGCACAAGGTCGTCGGCATCACCGGCACCAACGGTAAGTCGACTGTCACCGCGCTGATCCAGCATATGCTCGAAAGCGCCGGGGTGCCCTCGCTGATGGGCGGCAATATCGGCCTGCCGATCCTGAGCCGCGACCCGCTTGCCGAGGGCGGGGTCTACGTCCTCGAACTGTCGAGTTACCAGATCGACCTGTCGCACAGCCTCGCGTGCGACATCGCGGTGCTCACCAACCTCAGCCCCGATCATCTCGACCGCTACGACGGCTTCGCGGGCTATACGGCGTCGAAGGCGCGGCTCTTCGGCCTCCAGCACCGCGATCAGGTCGCGATCGTCGCGGTCGACGACGATCCGTCGAAGATGATCGCAAGCCGGATCAATCACCGCCTCCATCGCGTGTCGGCAAAGGATGTCGACCCGGTCGACCAGGCGCGCTGGCCCGCATTGCAGGGTCCGCATAACGCTCAGAACGCCGTGTGCGCGATCGCGGTATGCCGCGTGCTGGGGATGAACGACGAACAGATCGAACGCGGCCTCGCGACCTACAAGTCGCTGCCGCATCGTATGGAATTGGTCGGCGAAGTCGGGGGGGTCAGCTGGTTCAATGACAGCAAGGCTACCAATGCGGCTTCCGCTGCACCGGCGCTGGCGGCTTTCCCGCCAGCGCCGGACCAGCGTTTGCACTGGATTGCGGGCGGCAAGGCCAAGGGCGACGGGCTCGCGGCGTGCCGTCCCTGGTTCGGTCACGTCAAACGCGCCTATCTGATCGGCGAGGCGATGGAGCCATTCGCAGCCGAAATCGGCGATGCGCTGCCCGTCGACCTGTCGGGCGATATGGCGACCGCAGTCGCCCACGCGGCGGCGGCGGCAAAGCCGGGCGATATCGTTCTGCTCTCGCCGGCGTGCGCGTCGTTCGACCAGTTCAAGGATTATGAGCAGCGCGGCGATGCGTTTCGCGCCGCCGTTCAGGCGCTCGGGGCATGAGCGGGGGGGACAATATGGAGAGCGCGACCGAAAGGCCGGTGATCGCCGCCACGCGCACCACGAAACGCCGCGGCCCGCGCCTCAGCCGCGCCGACCGCACGCCGCTCGGCCTGTGGTTCTGGGAAATCGACCGCGTGCTGTTGTTGCTCGTGTCGATCCTCGTCGCGGTCGGGCTCGTCGCCGTGGCCGCGGCTTCGCCCGTCGCGGCGCAGAAATTGTCGACCTCGACCGCGTCGCTCGACCCGCTCTATTATTTCTATCGCCAGCTGATGTGGGTGATCGTCGGCGTGCCGGTGATGTTGATGGTGTCGATGCTGCCCAAGCCGCAGGCGCGGCGCTTCGCCATCTATGGCACCATCGCCTTCCTCATCCTCCTCTTCCTCGTGCCGCTGGTCGGCACGTCGGTCAACGGCGCGCAGCGGTGGATCGGCAGCGGCGTGTTCCGCCTTCAGCCGTCGGAATTCCTCAAACCCTTCTTTGCGGTGTCGCTCGCGTGGGTGCTGTCGCTGCGGCTGCACGACCAGAGCCTGCCCGTCGTGCCGCTCGCGCTCGCGCTCACCGGCGTCATCGCGCTGCTCCTGATGGGCCAGCCCGACCTCGGGCAGACGGTCATTTTCGTCGCGACCTGGCTGGTGCTGGTTATGGTCGCGGGGCTGTCGATGCGTATCTTGGCCGGTTTGGCGGGAGCGGGAGTGGTCGGCCTCGTGCTCGCCTATTTCTTCTACCCGGTCGCGCAGCAGCGCATCAACATCTGGCTGTTTGCCGAGGGGGACAGCTTCCAGGTCGACAAGGCGCATGCGACCCTGACCGCCGGCGGCCTCATCGGCACCGGCCCCGGCGCGGGTCTTGCCAAGTTCCAGCTGCCCGAAGCGCACACCGATTATATCTTCTCGGTCATCGGCGAGGAGTTCGGGATGATCGCGTGCATCGCGATCGCGGTGCTCTATCTCGCGATCATCGTGCGCGTCCTCGTCCGCCTGCTCGACGAGGAGGACAGCTTCCTGATCCTCGCGGTCGCGGGCCTGATTGCGCAATTCGGCGGGCAGGCGGTGATCAACATGGCGGTGAACACGCAAATCTTCCCGTCGAAGGGGATGACCTTGCCGTTCATCAGCTATGGCGGCTCGTCCTTCATCGCTTTGTCGATCGGCATGGGTTTGCTCTTGTCGCTGACCCGCCGAAACCCCTATGCGGCACGGGTGTCGATGACCCGAAACTGGAACAAGAAATGACCGCAACACGCCACTTCCTTCTCGCCGCCGGCGGGACGGGAGGACATATGCTGCCCGCCTACGCCCTCGCGGGCGAACTGATTTCGCGCGGCCATCGCGTTGCGCTGGTCAGCGACGACCGCGGGCTGAAGATTCCGGGCGCCCCTGCCGAGATGGAAACGCATGTGCTTCCTGCCGGCCGCGTGTCGGGCGGCCCCGTCGGCTGGCTCAAGGCCGCGCTCGCGATCCGCAAGGGCCGCCGCATGGCGATCGACCTGATCGACGCGTTCGACCCCGCTGTGGTTGTCGGCTTCGGTGGCTATCCCTCGCTCCCCAGCCTGCTCGCCGCCGGCGCGACGAAGCGGCCACGCGTGCTCCACGAACAAAATGCCGTGCTCGGCCGCGTCAACCGGATGATGGCGCCGCGCGTCGATGCGGTGGCGGTCGCGTACCACAATATCCAGCGCTATCCCGAGGGGCATGAGCTGAAGAAACATATCACCGGCAACCCGGTGCGCGACGAGATCATCGCGATCCGTGAAGAGGGTTTCCCGCCGCTGCCCGAGGATGGCATCTTTCGCCTGCTCGTCGTCGGGGGAAGTCTGGGCGCAACGGTGCTCAGCGAAGTCGTGCCCGCGGCGATCGCGATGCTGCCACGCGCGCTACTCGACCGGTTGCAGGTCGTCCAGCAGTGCCGCGAGGACGATATCGAAGCGGTGCGCGCCAAATATGCCGAGCTGGGCGTTGCGGCGGAATGCGCTTCCTACATCAAGGATTTCCCCGAGCGGCTGCGCTGGGCGCATATGGTGATCGCGCGCGCGGGCGCCTCGACCGTCGCCGAACTCGCCTGCGCCGGCCGTCCGGCGATCTTCGTGCCCTATCCGCACGCGATGGACGACCACCAGACCTATAATGTCGTCGACCTCGTCGAAGCGGGCGGGGCGATCGCGTTTCAGCAGCCCGATTTCACGCCGGCCGAGGTCGCCAAGCATATCCAGCGCATGGCGCTCGAACCCGGCGCGCTCGAAGCGGCGGCCGAGCGCGCGGCGAGCTGCGGGCTTCCCGATGCGACGCGCGACCTTGCCGATCTCGTCGAATCGCTCGTCGCGCCGCCGATGATGGACGTGATCCGCGTCGGGGCGTCCTCGGGCCAGCGTGCGGCCGCAACCGGCATGGCCTCGGCCCGCACGGGAGATAAATGATGCGCGGCGTTGCGACCGACATCGGCACCATCCACTTCATCGGCATCGGCGGTATCGGCATGTCGGGCATCGCCGAGGTGATGCACAATCTTGGCTATCAGGTGCAGGGCAGCGACATCGCCGACGGCTATGTGATCGAAGGGCTGCGCAAGCGCGGCATCAAGGTCGCGATCGGGCACGAGGCATCGAACGTCGACGGCGTCGCGGTCGTCGTGACCTCGACCGCGGTCAAGCGCGGCAATCCCGAGGTCGAGGCCGCACTCGCCGGCCGCATCCCGCTCGTCCGCCGCGCCGAAATGCTCGCCGAACTGATGCGGCTGAAATCGACCGTCGCAATTGCCGGTACGCACGGCAAGACAACGACGACCAGCCTCGTCGCGGCGTTGCTCGACGCGGGCGGCATCGACCCGACCGTGATCAACGGCGGCATCATCAACAATTATGGCTCGAACGCGCGCCTTGGCGCGTCGGACTGGATGGTGGTCGAGGCCGACGAGAGCGACGGCAGCTTCCTGCGCCTCGACGGGACGATTGCGGTCGTCACCAACATCGATCCCGAGCACCTCGACCATTATGGCAGCTTCGATGCGATCAAGGATGCGTTCGTCGAGTTCATCGAAAATGTGCCTTTCTATGGTGCGGCGATGCTCTGTCTCGACCATCCCGAGGTGCAGGCAATCATCCCACGCATCCGCGACCGCCGGATCATTACCTATGGCTTTTCTGCCCAAGCGGATGTGCGCGGCACCAATGTGACGCCCGGCCCCGACGGCAACCGCTTCGACGTCGTCGTGCGCGACCGCGACGGCAACAGCCGGACGATCGAGGGCATTCATTTGCCGATGTCGGGGCGACACAATGTCCAGAACTCGCTCGCGGCCATCGCCGTCGCGCTGCACATGGGCGTTTCGGACGACAAGATCGTATCGGGCTTCCACGGCTTTGCCGGGGTCAAGCGCCGCTTCACCAAGGTCGGCGAGATCGCCGCAGGTGAGGGTGTTGTGACGGTGATCGACGATTACGCGCATCACCCGGTCGAAATCCGCGCTGTCCTCTCGGCTGCACGCGAGGGCGTCGGCGCGGGCCGCGTCGTGGGCGTCGTCCAGCCGCACCGCTTCACGCGCCTCCGCGATCATATGGACGATTTCCAGCAGGCGTTTAACGACGCCGATATCGTGCTCGCGCTGCCCGTCTATGCGGCAGGGGAAGCACCGATCGACGGCGTATCCTCGGATGCGCTGGTCGAAGGCCTGCGCGATCGCGGGCATCGTCAGGCAAATGTCGTCGCCGACGCTGGTGCGCTGGCCTCCGCGATCGCCGCGAGCATCGCCGCGGGCGATCTCGGCGCGGGCGACAAGATCATCTGCCTCGGCGCGGGCGATATCACCAAGATGGCGGCGGGTTTGGCAGCAGCGGTGGAGGCGGCATGAGCACCGTCGAAACCCTTCCAGCCGTGCGCGGTAAGCTGACGGCAAAGGCGTCGCTGGCGCCGCTCGTATGGTTCAAGTCGGGCGGCCCCGCCGACTGGCTATTCGAACCCAAGGACGCCAACGATCTCGCTGACTTCCTGCGCGACCTCGATCCCGCTGTTCCGGTGATGGCGCTTGGTCTCGGATCGAACCTCATCGTCCGCGACGGCGGCTTTCCAGGCGTCGTCATCCGGCTCGGCAAGGCGTTCGCGAAGGTCGAGGCGATCGACGCGACAACGCTCCGCTGCGGCGGTGGCGCGTCGGGCATCCTCGTTTCCTCGACCGCGCGCGATGCGGGCATTGCCGGCATGGAATTTCTTCGCTCGATCCCTGGCACCGTCGGTGGCTTCGTGCGCATGAACGGCGGCGCCTATGGCGGCGAGGTAAAGGACATCCTGATCGACTGCGACGTCGTGCTGCGTTCGGGTGAGCAGAAAACGCTGCCGCTCGCCGACCTCAGCTACACTTATCGCCACAGCGAATTGCCCGAGGGCGCGGTCGTCATCGGCGCGACCTTTCGCGGCCAGCCCGGCGAACCCGCCGCCATTCAGGCCGAAATGGACCGCATCTCGGCGAGCCGTGAGGCGTCGCAGCCGCTGCGCTCGAAAACCGGCGGCTCGACCTTCAAGAACCCCGACGGCCACAAGGCGTGGCAGCTCGTCGACGAGGCCGGCTGCCGCGGTTTTGCCGTCGGCGGGGCGCAAGTCAGCGAGAAACACACCAATTTCCTGATCAATACCGGCGATGCGACGAGCGCCGATATCGAAGCACTCGGCGAGGAAGTCCGCCGCCGCGTGAAGGACAAGAGCGGCATCGAATTGCAATGGGAGATTCAGCGCGTGGGAGTGGCGAAGTGAGCCGGGGTCCGTGGCATGTCGCCGTCCTGATGGGCGGCTGGTCGGCCGAGCGCGAAGTGTCGCTGATGAGCGGCAATGGCGTTGCCGACGCGCTCGAAAGCCGCGGCCATAAGGTCACGCGTATCGATATGGACCGCGACGTTGCATTGCGGCTCGCCGAGGCGAAGCCCGATGTCGTGTTCAATGCGCTCCACGGCGTTCCCGGTGAGGACGGCACCGTGCAGGGCATGCTCGACCTGATGGGCCTCAAATATACCCACAGCGGCCTCGTCACCTCGGTCATCGCGATCGACAAGGAATTGACGAAGCAGGCGCTGGTGCCGCATGGTATTCCCATGCCGACGGGGACGATGGTCGACAGCGAAAGCCTCTTTACAGTCGACCCCTTGCCGCGCCCCTATGTGCTGAAGCCCGTCAACGAAGGCTCGTCGGTCGGGGTCGCGATCGTCAAGGACGACAGCAACTATGGCAACCCGATCGCGCGTGAAGCCGTCGGCCCCTGGCAGGAATTCGACCGGCTGCTCGCCGAGCCGTTCATCAAGGGCCGCGAACTTACCGTCGCGGTGCTCGCCGATCAGGCGCTCGCGGTCACCGAACTGCGCGTCAAGTCGGGTTTCTACGATTATGACGCCAAATATACCGACGGCCTGACCGAACATGTCTGCCCCGCCGACGTCCCCGCCGATGTCGCGCAGCGGATGAAGGATCTGGCGCTGCAATCGCACCGCCTGCTCGGCTGCAAGGGCGCCTCACGCTCCGATTTTCGCTGGGACGACGAACATGGCCTCGCGGGCATCTTCCTGCTCGAGGTCAACACCCAGCCGGGGATGACGGCGCTGAGCCTCGTGCCCGAACAGGGGCGCGCCGTCGGCATGGATTATGCCGAACTCGTCGAACGCATCGTGGGGGAAGCGTTATCATGAGCAAGACACAGATCAAGCGCGGGAAGGCGCCGCCGCGCCGCCCGGCGCGCGCGCCGAAGAAGCGGCGGAAGGTACAGACCTCGCGCCTCAACGCGATCATCAACGCGCTGCCGATCAGCCCGCAGCGGCTGCAGAAGGTCGCGAACTGGACGATCGGGCTCAGCCTGTGTGCGGTGGTCGCGATCGGCGCGCATGCCACCGGCGTGACCGCAAAGATTCACGAGGAATATGCGCAGGCGGTCGGCCGCGCCGGCTTCCAGGTCAAGAAGGTCGAAGTCGTCGGCGCCGACCGCATCGACCGGCTGAAAGTTTATGACATCGCGCTCGCGCAGAAGGACCGCTCGATGGCCGCGGTCGACCTCGAGGATGTGCGCGGCGACCTGATGCGCTATGGCTGGATCAAGGATGCGCGCGTGTCGCGGCGTCTGCCCGACACGCTCGTCGTCGACATCGTCGAGCGCACCCCGGCGGCGATCTGGCAGCATAACAATCGCCTGTCGCTGATCGACGAAAAGGGCGTCGTACTCGAACCCGTCACCGTCGCGACGATGCCCGACCTGCCGCTCGTCATCGGGCCGAAAGCGAACCAGCGCTCGCAGGATCTCGACCGGCTGCTGACCGAGGCGAGCAGCCTCAAGGAATTGCTCGCGGGCGCGACGTGGGTCGGCAATCGCCGCTGGGACCTGCGTTTCCGCAGCGGCGAGACGCTGTCGCTTCCCGAAGGCGAGGCCGAGGCAAAGGCCGCGCTCGCCAAATTCGCGCATATGGATGGCGCCAACCGCTTGCTCGGTCGCGGCATCTTGCGCTTCGACATGCGCGATCCCGCGCGCTTCGTGCTGCGCCTGCCGCACGAAGGGCAGGTGGCGCCCGCAAAGCTCGACGATGCGCGCGCCGCGGTCGATGCGGTGGCCGAAGCCTCGGCGGAGAAGGGATAAGCCATGGCGCCGCCGCGCATTGAAAAGATCATCACCGCGCTCGATGTCGGGTCGTGGAAGGTCTGCGCGCTGATCGCGGGACAGACCGCCGACGGCCAGCTGCACGTGCTTGGCACCGGGCAGCGCGAAAGCCGCGGGGTCCAGCGCGGCTATGTCGCCGACATGGAACAGACCGAGCATATCGTACGCGAGGCGATCGAACAGGCCGAACGCATCGCGGGCCTCAACATCGACGATGTCTGGGTCAGCTTTTCGGCTGGCGGGCTTTTGAGCGATGTCGCGCCAATCGAAAGCGAACTCGGCGGCCACCGGATCGAGCAGGAAGATATCGACGACCTGCTCGCCGCGGGCCGCGCCGGCATCGACCCCGAAGGCCGCATGATCCTGCACGCGCAGCCCGCGCTCTACACGCTTGACGGGCTCAACGGCGTGAAGAACCCGATTGGCCTCCACGCCGACCGGCTGGGCGTCGATATTCATATCATCATGGCCGACGGCGCGCCGGTGCGGAACCTTGAGGCCGCGGTCCGTCAGGCGCATCTCGACGTCAACGCCGTCGTCGCCTCGCCGATCGCCGCAGGGCTCGCCTGCCTCTCGGATGAGGAACGCGACCTTGGCGTCGCGCTGGTCGAACTCGGCGCGGCGGTGACCACCGTGTCGCTCTATGCCGGCGGCATGCTCGTCGAGATGGCGTCGCTGCCCTTCGGTGCGAGCGACATCACCGACGACATCGCCTCGGCCTTTGGCATTCGCCGTAGCCAGGCGCAGCGGCTGCAGAGCTTCTACGGCTCGGCGTCGGCCAGCCCGCGCGATAATAACGAGATCATCGAGCTGGAGCCCGGCGCCCCGACGAACGGCGACTCCCCGCGCATAACGCGTGCGCAATTGGTGTCGGTCATCCGCCAGCGCCTCGACGCGATGATGGGCGAGATCGGCCGGACGTTAAAGGATCTGCATTTCGTCGGCCCGATCGGGCGTCAGGTGGTGCTTGTCGGCGGCGGCGCCGACCTGAAAGGCATCGCCGACTACACCCAGAGCGCGCTCGGGCGTGCTGCGCGCGTCGGGCGACCGCGCGGCTTGCACGGACTGCCCGATGCGCATAGTGGCCCCGCTTTCGCGACGCTCGCAGGTCTGGTTCTCTATGCCGCATCGGACCCCGTGGACCTCCGCGATCTGCCGATGATGGCGCAGGATGTGTACAAGCCCGCGGGCACGTCGATCCTGCATCGTCTTATGGCAGCACTGAAAAGCAGTTTTTGAATGGTGGGGTCAAAAATTGCCACTGGCACGTTCGAGGTTTGAAGCGATTTTGTTCAGGGCAAGGAAGCGAGATGCAGGCATATGAGTATATTCCAAGGCTCGCTGACGCAGCCATGGGCAAAATCGGTCAAATCCCGAAGGGACGTCGAAATGGCTTCGATCTCGTCTCCACGCGGCCTTGCGGATGGAATCACCATCCGCGGCGGCCACGCGAAGCCGATATCTTCGCCATTTCGACGCCTCGAACGCGCCAGTGGCAATTTTTGGCCCCGTCGCGACGAAAAGGTTAATTTTTTGGGTGATTCCCACGTCACAATAGTGCAATGCGGTAGTAGAAAACCGGGCGGACGGACTACCGCCCGGCTGGGTCGCAAGGTTGGGGAAGCGGCACCTGTCCGCCGCTGCAGGGAGACTTTTTGATGAGCATCAATATTGGCCCGCCGCAGGTCGACGAGCTGAAGCCGCGCATCGCGGTGATCGGCGTCGGCGGCGCGGGCGGCAATGCCATCGCAAACATGATCGCGGCACGCGTCGAGGGCGTCGATTTCATCGTCGCGAACACCGACGCGCAGGCGCTCAACGCCTCGCCGGCCGAACGGCGCATCCAGCTGGGGACGCAGATCACCCAGGGACTGGGCGCGGGTTCGCGGCCCGAGGTCGGCCGTGCGGCCGCCGAGGAAAGCATCGCGCAGGTCGAAGAGGCGCTGAACGGCGCGCATATGTGCTTCGTTGCCGCGGGCATGGGCGGCGGCACCGGCACCGGTGCGGCGCCCGTCATCGCCAAGGCGGCGCGCGACCGCGGCATCCTGACCGTCGGCGTCGTGACCAAGCCCTTCACCTTCGAAGGCCAGCGCCGCATGCGTTCGGCGGACTCGGGCATCGCCGAGCTGCAGGACCATGTCGACACGCTGATCGTCATCCCGAACCAGAATCTCTTCCTCGTCGCCAACCCGAACACGACCTTCAAAGAAGCCTTCACGATGGCGGATGAAGTGTTGCAGCAAGGCGTTCGCGGCATCACCGACCTGATGGTCATGCCCGGCCTGATCAACCTCGACTTCGCCGACGTGCGCAGCGTGATGCGCGAAATGGGCAAGGCGATGATGGGCACCGGCGAAGCCGAAGGCGACGGCCGTGCACTCGAAGCCGCGCAGAAAGCGATCGCAAACCCGCTGCTCGACGGCGTGTCGATGGCGGGCGCGAAGGGCGTCATCATCTCGATCACCGGCGGCGAGGACATGCGCCTGATGGAAGTCGACGAGGCCGCGAACCATATCCGCGAGCTGGTCGATCCCGACGCCAACATCATCTGGGGCAGCGCCTTTAACGATAACCTCGACGGCAAGATCCGCGTGTCGGTCGTCGCGACCGGAATCGACAGCAACGGCGAAGCGGCGGCGCAGGCATCGCCCGCGACGCGCAGCTTCTCCTTCGCGCCCGCGCGTGCGGCCGCCCCCGCTCCGGTGGCCGAAGAGACCGTCGCACCGGCGGTTCAGGAAGAAACCCTCGCCGAAACCGCGTCGGTGGAAGACAATGATCCGGCCCCCGGTTTTTCGCTGGGCGACACCGCTGAGCGCGATGCTCCGGCAGCCGCTGCCGAAGAGGAGCCGATGGAATTGTCGCAGGTCGCCGCGAGCTATGACGATACCGCCGACGAGCTCGTGCTCGACGCGCCCGAAGCGCCCGCCGAATATCGCTCGGCGCCTGCCGCGGATCCGACGCCGGCGGACGAAGCGCCCGCACGGTCGGTCGGTGGTGGAACCTTGTTCGAGCGCATGTCGCGCCTGTCGCGCGGGGCTTCGGCATCCGAAAGCGATGACGGCGGCAAGGAGGACGGAGTCGATATTCCGCGCTTCCTCGGGCGGCAGAACAACCAGTAACGGGGCTATCGAGGGGCCGCCCGCCGGGCACGGCGGGCCGGAAATCGGGATGAGTTGCCCATGCGGCAAGCGAAATTGACGGCGAAGCCGGCGCGCGCACGGCGGATCGTCGGCGCGCTCGCCGCGCTGTTGTTTGGGACGGCCGCGCTGCCGTCCGTTCACGCGCAGGTGACTCCGCCCGATCCGGCGACCAGGGCGGCGATGGAAAAGCGGACTGCGGCGCGCGCGCTCCTCTCTTCCTCACTCGCGCGCATCGCCTCGAACAACAGCGACACGTCCGCGCTGCTCAATGCCGGCCGTGCGTCGATCGAGCTGGAGGATTATCGCGCCGCTGTCGGCTTCCTCGTCCGTGCCGAACAGGCGAGTCCGCGCGACGGAGCGGTCAAGGCCGCGCTGGGTTCGGCGATGGTCCATATGGAAAACCCGACGCGTGCGCTCGATTATTTCGGTGAAGCGCAGCTGATGGGCGCGCCCGAACGGCTGTTCCTCGCCGACCGCGGCCTCGCGCGCGACCTGCTCGGGCAGCAGGATGCGGCGCAGCGCGATTACCAGCTCGCGCTGTCGATCGCGCCCAATGACGAACTGACGCGGCGCTATGCGCTGTCGCTCGGGATCAGCGGCGATGCCGATCGCGCGATAGCGTTGCTGACGCCGCAATTGCGGGCGCAGGATCGCGGCGCATGGCGCCTGCGCGCGATGATCCTCGCGATGAACGGGCGCGACAAGGAAGCGACCGACATCGTCAACGCGACGATGCCGCCCGCAATGGCGCAGAACATCATGCCCTATCTGACCCAGATGGACCGGCTCAATCCCGCGCAACAGGCGGCCGCGGCCCATTTCGGGCGCTTCCCGAACGGGCAATTGGGACCAAAGCGCAAGCCGGTGCAGGTTGCCGCCGCCACGCCGCCGCCGGCCGCTCCGCCGGCTGCAGCGACGGGCAAGCGTCAGGCAACGCGCGACCAGCGGCGCCCCGTCATGTCGGCGACGCCCGCGCCGTCAGGCCGCAAACCCGTTTCGGAACCGGTCACCCGGCTGGTCGCCGCAACGCCCGCCGCGGCGTCGACATCGCCCGGTCCGTCCGCCTCGAATGCCCCGGTGCTGCGTTCGCCGTCTGAGCAGGCTATTCGCAAGCCAATCGAAGCACCAGCCCCGTCTCCGAGCCCGGCCCCGACGCAGGCGGTCAGCCCTGTCCCGCCACCCGCTTCGATACCCGCCGCCTCGGCGCCCGATCCGATCGGCGTGGCCGTCGATCCCGGCAAGGGCCCGGTCGGCCCGGGCTTTTCGATCGCCGACATGGGCCGTTCGACGGGGGCAGTGTCGACTCCGGTGCCGCCCGCCGCGACCGAAGCCGTTGCGCCTGCCTCGTCGCCGGCGGTGAACGTGGCAGCCGCCACACCAGCATCCGTTTCGGCGGCGCCGCTCGCCTCGCTCGCCGACATCGTCGGATCGATTGAAATCCCGGCCGAAGAACTGGCGCAGTCGGGCAACGCCGTCGGCGCCGACACGCTCGCCCGGCTGATGGCAGACAAGCGGAAGGCTGAGGCGGCCGAGGCGGCGAAACGCGAAAAAGACAGTGCTGCCGCGAAATTGAAGGCAGAAGCCGACGCGAAAGCCAAGGAAGAAGCGGCCGAGAAGAAGGCCAATCCGGCGCGCATCTGGGTCCAGGTCGCGACCGGTGCGAATGCGAAGGCGCTCGCGACCGATTTCGGCAAATTCGCCAAGAAAAGCCCGGCCGTATTCAAGGGCAAATCGGGCGCGACGACCGAATGGGGCAAGACCCGCCGTCTGCTCGTCGGCCCGTTCAAGGACCGCAAGGCGGCGCAGGATTGGCTCGCCGACCACAAGAAGGCTGGCGGCGACGGTTTCCTGTTCAACAGCGAGGCGGGCCAGTCCGTCGATCCGGTCAAGTGAGCATAGGCAATTGCGCCAGCGATCCCGCATCTAGCCGCGGGCGCCTTCATGCCGAGCTCGGCCGCGTCGTGCGCGGCCCGCGCGACGACTTCCAGCGTGACCGCGACCGCATCATCCACTCGATCGCCTTTCGCCGCCTGCGTCACAAGACACAGGTGTTCGTTGCGCCCGACGGCGACCATTACCGCGTCCGCCTGACTCACAGCATCGAGGTCGCGCAGATCGGCCGCGGCATCGCGCGCGCTCTCGGGCTCAACGAGGATCTGACCGAGGCATTGTGCCTTGCGCACGATATTGGTCATCCGCCCTTCGGCCATGCGGGCGAGGACGCGCTGAAGGCCGCGATGGCGGCGCATGGCGGCTTCGACCACAACGGCCACACGCTGCGCACGCTCGCGCGGCTCGAATGTCCCTATCCGCTTTTCGACGGCCTTAACCTGACATGGGAGACGCTCGAAGGGCTCGCCAAGCATAACGGGCCGGTGGCAAACCCCGGCTGGGCGCTCGCCGAAATCGACCGCGATTTTGGACTCGATCTTGGCAGCCATGCCAGCCTCGAAGCGCAGATCGCGGCGGTCGCCGACGACATCGCCTATGACAATCACGATATCGACGATGGCCTCCGCGCCGGGCTGCTTGACCTCGACCAGCTGATGGAACAGCCCTTCGTCGCCGCCAATTACCGCGCGGTCGAGGAGCGTTTCCCGGGCGCGCCGCGCGACCGCTTGCTCCGCGAACTCGTCCGCGACCAGATCGGCGTGATGGTCAACGATGTGATCGCGGCGACCGAGACGAATGTGACCGAAGCGGGGGTGGGGAGCGTCGAGGAGGTTCGCGCCGCGGGCCGCGCGCTCGGCGGCTTTTCGTCCGAACTTGCGGCGCAGGAGCGCGATCTCAAGCGTTTCATGTACGCCAACCTCTATCATCACCCCGAACAGGTCGCCGCCGCCGAGGCAGCAAACCAGGTCGTCGGCGATCTCTTCGCCGCCTATGCCGCCGATCCGCGCCTGATGGGCGCGGACTGGTCGGGGCGCCTTCCGCATGAAGAATGCGCGACAAACCGGCATATCGGTGATTATATCGCCGGCATGACCGACCGTTTCGCCATCGACCGCTATGCTGAAATCTTCGGCCGCGGTGCGGTGCCACAGGCGCTGGCGCATGCCTGACGCGCTGATCGTCGGCGCGACGGGGCTGATCGGGCGCGCGGTGATCGAACGTTTCGGTTCCAATCCCGTCACCGTGCTTGCACGCCGCGAAGTCGAAGGGCTGGCGGCGCAGCACAAGCCACTGGTCGCGCCGTCCGAACGCTGGACCGAGACTATCGCCGCCGAAAAGCCCGCCGTCCTCATCTCCTGTCTCGGGACGACAATCCGGCAAGCGGGGTCGCAAGCCGCCTTTCGCGCGGTCGACCACGACCTCGTGCTCGCTGCCGCGCGCGGGGCCAGGGCAGGCGGCACCCCGCACATGATTACGGTGAGTTCGGTCGGCGCCGCGGCGAAGAGCGGCAATTTCTATCTGCGGACCAAGGGCGAGACCGAGGACGACCTCCGCGCGCTTGGCTTTGACCGGCTCGACCTGATCCGCCCCGGCCTGCTGCGCGGCGACCGGCCCGGGCCGCAGCGGCTGGGCGAAGGGATTGCGACGATCGCGGCGCCGTTGACCGACGCATTGCTTCACGGCTCCTTCCGCCGCTATCGCTCGATTTCGGGCGCTACGGTCGCCGCGGCGATCGCCGCGCTCGCCAGGCAGGGCGGTTCGGGCGTGCATATCCACGAAAACGACGCGATCCGCGCGCTCGCCGATTGACTCCGTAAATCGGCAGCGCCAAGGCTCGCAGCGTCTGTCGGGCCTCGCAAGAGATTCGACCGGCCGCGCGGGAGAGCGTGGGGGCAGGGCAACCGGCACCTCACCACCGAAGGAGCAACCGCCCCGGAAACTCTCAGGTCAGCAGGACCGCGCAGGCTGGAACGGACACTCTGGAAAGCGTTCCGGCCCCAAACCGGAACCACCGAAGGGGTAACCCCATGATATGGGGGAAAACTCTCAGGTTCCCGTGACAGAGGGGGCATGGCGACAAGGCGCGGCGATGGGCCGCGCGCACGCTATGCAACCGCGGGAGACTGGCATGACCGACACCGAATTCACAGGCGATGAAGCGGGACTTGAGACCGCGACGCTGCCGCTTGACGCCTGGCACCGCGCGAAGGGCGGCCGGATGGTCGAATTCGCCGGCTACTGGATGCCGATCCAGTATGAAGGCATCATGGCCGAACATCTGTGGGTCCGCGAAAACGCCGGCCTGTTCGACGTCAGCCATATGGGGCAGCTGGCTTTGTCGGGCGACGATGTCGCCGAGGCGCTTGAAACGCTCGTTCCCGGCGACATCGCGGGGCTGAAGCCCGGCCGGATGCGCTATTCGCTCTTGCTCGACGAAGACGGCGGCATCCTCGACGATCTGATGATCACCAACGAGGGCGACCAGTTCGGCATCGTCGTCAACGGCGCGGTGAAGTGGGAAGATATCGGCCACCTGCGCGAAAATCTTCCCGACGATATCACGCTCAACCACAACGAAGATTATGGTCTCCTCGCGCTGCAGGGGCCGAAAGCGGTCGACGCGCTCGCACGGCTGGTGCCCGAGGCCGCGAGCCTCGTCTTCATGCAGGCGGCCCGCGCGACCTGGGCCGGCCATGCGATTGCGCTGAGCCGCTCGGGCTACACGGGCGAGGATGGATTCGAGATTTCGCTGCCGAACGAGGCGCTTGAGGTCTTCGCCGATGCGCTCTGCGCGATGGACGAAGTGAAGCCGATCGGGCTCGGTGCGCGGGATTCGCTGCGGCTCGAAGCAGGCCTGCCGCTCTACGGCCACGACCTGACCCCCGCGATCGATCCCGCCGAAGCCGATCTTGGCTTCGCCGTCAGCAAGCGTCGCCGCGAAGAAGAGAATTTCCCCGGCGCGGCGCGAATCCTCGGCCACCTCGCCGACGGCAGCCCGCGCAAGCGCGTCGGCCTGCTCGTCGACGGCAAGCTGCCGGTGCGCGAGGGCGCGAAGCTGTTCGATGGCGAGGACGAGATCGGCGTCGTGACGTCGGGTGGCTTTGCGCCGAGCGTCGGCGCGCCGATCGCGATGGGCTATGTCCCGCGCGACCACGCCGTGCCCGGCACTGCGGTCGCTGCCGAAGTGCGCGGCAAGCGCGTGCATTGCACCGTCGCCGCGATGCCCTTTGTCCCGCATAATTATGTTCGTAAAACAGGAGGTTGAGTGATGCCGCGTTATTTCACCGAAGAGCATGAGTGGATCGACGTCGACGGCGATGTCGCGACGGTCGGCATCACCGACTTCGCACAGGGCCAGCTTGGCGACATCGTGTTCGTCGAAGTTCCCGACACCGGGGCGGAACTCAGCAAGGGCGGCGACGCCGCGGTGGTCGAATCGGTCAAGGCGGCAAGCGACGTCTATGCCCCCGTTGACGGCACCGTTACCGAGGGCAATGGCCAGCTCGAGGAAGATCCCGCGCTCGTCAATTCGGACCCTGAGGGCGAAGGCTGGTTCTTCCGCATGACGCTTGGCGACAAGAGCCAGCTCGAAGGGCTGATGGACGCGAAGGCGTACAAAGTCTTCTGCGACGCGCTTTGAAGGATTCCCCTCCCGCTTGCGGGAGGGGGAGATAATGTGATCGCAACCGATCCTGCCCTTGCCAATTGCCGTCTGATGGTGGCGACGCCCATCTATGAAGGGGCGCAGGGCACCTATGTCCGCGCGGCGCTCGACCTCGCGCTGCGCGCGCAGGCGATTGGCATGGTGGTGCGGTTCGAATTCATCCTCTATCAACCGTCGATCACGCGCGCGCGCGACATGCTGACCGCGATGTTCCTCACCAGCGACTGCACGCACCTGCTGTTCGTCGACGCCGACATCGACTTTTCGGTCGATGATGTTTTTTCGCTGATCAAGGTCATGGCGGAACATTCCGAGTGCGGCGTCCTCGGCGGTGCCTATCCGCGGCGAATGATTAACTGGCGCAACGTCGCGCGCGCGGTCGAACTGGGGCTGGCGAAGGATAATCCAGCCGACCTTGCCCGGTTTTCGGGCGATTTCGCGCTGCATTTCCTGCACCCCGACCAGAATTTCAAGATGACCGATCTGGTCGAACTGGCGCGGCTCGGCACCGCGATGATGCTGATCCGCCGCGAAGTGCTCGAAGGCATGCGTGCCGCTTTGCCCGACCTCCTTTTCCGGCCCGATCCGGCCGAACGCGACGCGCACGGCGTCGGCGAACTCGAACCCGCTTTTTTCTGCCCGCTGATCGAGCCCGAAAGCCAGGCGCTCCTGGCCGACGATTACGCCTTTTGCCGCCGCGTCCGCGATGCCGGGTTTCGCATCTGGCTCGCGCCCTGGATCCGCACGACGCACGCCGGTCCCGCGGTCTTTTCGGGCACGTTAGCGGACACCGTCCAACTTTTTTCCGCAAAACCAGCCTCTTCTTCGGAGTAGTTCATGCGTTATCTTCCTCTTACGTCCGACGATCGCACGGCGATGCTCGCCACCATCGGTGCTGCGTCGATCGACGACCTGTTCGTCGACGTCCCCGCCGAAGCGCAGCTCGATGGCCCGATCGCGGGCTTGCCGATGCACGCCAGCGAGCTCGCGGTCGAGCGCCACATGGGCGCACTCGCGCGCCGCAGCCGCGCCGCGGGCGAGGGGCCTTTCTTCCTTGGCGCCGGCGCCTATCGCCACCATGTGCCGGCGAGCGTCGATCATCTGATCCAGCGCGGCGAGTTTCTCACCGCCTACACGCCGTACCAGCCCGAAATCGCGCAGGGCACGCTGCAGATGCTGTTCGAATTCCAGAGCCAGGTTGCGCGGCTGCTCGGCACCGACGTTGCCAACGCGTCGATGTACGACGGCTCGACCGCGTGCTGGGAAGCGATCGTCATGGCGCGGCGCATCACCAAACGCGCGAAGGCGCTGCTTTCGACGGGCCTCCACCCGCATTACCGCAGCGTTGCGCGCACGATGGCGAAATATACCGGCGATGTGCTGGTCGATGGCGACCCGAGCCTCGACGCCGGCACCGACTGGGCGGCGCTCGCGGACAGCATCGACAAGGAAACGAGCTGCGTCGTCGTTCAATATCCCGACATCCTCGGCCGCATCGACGATATGACGAAGCTCGCCGAAGCGTGTCAGGCCGCGGGCGCGCTGCTGATCGCGGTCGTGACCGAACCCGTCGCGCTCGGCCTGATCAAATCGCCCGGCGAAATGGGCGCCGATATCGTGGTGGGCGAGGGGCAGTCGCTCGGCGTCGGCCTGCAATTCGGTGGTCCTTATGTCGGCCTCTTCGCTTGCAAGACCAAATATGTCCGCCAGATGCCCGGCCGCCTCTGCGGCGAGACCGTCGACGCGAACGGCAAGCGCGGCTTCGTGCTGACGCTGTCGACGCGCGAGCAGCATATTCGCCGCGAGAAGGCGACGAGCAATATCTGCACTAATTCAGGGCTGTGTGCGCTGGCATTCAGCATCCATATGACCTTGCTCGGCGAAGCGGGCCTCCGCCAGCTCGCTGCGATCAACCATGGCCGCGCGAAGGCTGCCGCCGCCGAACTGGCGAAGGTGCCCGGCGTGTCGGTGTTGAACAACAGCTTCTTCAACGAGTTCACGCTGCTGCTGCCGACCGCGGCGCGGCCCGTGATCCACAAGCTCGCTGAAAAGGACATATTGGGCGGCGTTTCGCTCGGCCGTCTCTATCCCGACAACGCCGGCCTCGAAAATGGCCTCGTCGTCGCCGTGACCGAAACCGTGACCGATGCGGATATTTCCGCCTTCGCCGCGGCCCTGAAGGAGGTGCTGGCATGACCGCGCTCAACCGCGCCGGATGGCGTCCCGAAATGAATGTCGCCGGCGGCGCCGACGATAGCACGACCTTTACCGGCAACCGCGCGCTGATGCTCGAGGAAGCGCTGATCTTCGAGATTGGCGGCAGCGAGACGACCGGGGTCGACTTCGACGAGGCTGCACCCGCCGCCGACCTTGGTGCGCTTGCGCGCACCGCGCCGATCGGCCTGCCGGGGCTCAGCGAATCCGAAACGGTGCGCCATTACACGCGCCTGTCGCGGCAGAATTACGCGATCGACCTCGGCCTCTTCCCGCTCGGCAGCTGCACGATGAAGCACAACCCGCGCCTCAACGAAAAGGTCGCGCGGATGCCCGGTTTCGCGGACGTTCATCCGCTGCAGCCGCAGGAAACGGTGCAGGGCGCCTATGCAGTGATCCACGAGCTCGCCGAATGGCTGATCACGCTCACCGGCATGCACAGCGTCGCGATGTCGCCCAAGGCGGGCGCGCATGGCGAACTGTGCGGCATCCTTTGCATCAAGGCGGCGCTCGAAGCGCGCGGTGAGGACCGCCGCGTGATTCTCGTGCCCGAAAGCGCGCACGGCACCAACCCGGCGACGGCAGCCTTCGCGGGCTTCACCGTCGAGGACATTCCGGCAACCGAGGCGGGCCGCGTCAACCTCGAAGCCTTGAAGGCGCGCCTTGGCCCCGATGTCGCTGGCGTGATGATCACCAACCCCAACACCTGCGGCCTGTTCGAGCGCGAGATGAAGGCGATCTCGGACGCGGTTCATGCCGTTGGCGGTTATGTCTATTGCGACGGCGCGAACTTCAACGCCATCGTCGGCCGCGTGCGCCCCGGCGACCTCGGCGTCGATGCGATGCACATCAACCTGCACAAAACCTTCTCGACCCCGCACGGCGGCGGCGGACCCGGCTCGGGCCCGGTCGTGCTGTCGGCGGCGCTCGCGCCCTTCGCGCCGCTGCCTTTCGTC
This sequence comes from Sphingopyxis sp. H053, assembly GCF_001468225.1. GTDB lineage: Bacteria > Pseudomonadota > Alphaproteobacteria > Sphingomonadales > Sphingomonadaceae > Sphingopyxis. The sequence continues at coordinate 128,585 of NZ_LNRU01000001.1, forward strand.
ACGAAGCACGGCGATGACTTCCGCCTGATCGAGGAGGAGAATGCGGGCGAGGATCATCCGCAGACCTTTGGCCGCATGACCGCTTTCCACGGCCAGATGGGCATGTTCACGCGCGCGCTGACCTATATCCTCAGCCACGGTGCCGACGGGCTGAAGCAGGTCGCCGAGGATGCGGTGCTCAACGCGAACTATGTGCTGCGCAGCCTCGAGAGCGTGCTCGATGCGCCCTTCGCGGCGTCGGGTCCGTGCATGCACGAGGCGCTGTTCAGCGACAAGGGGCTCGCCGAAGGCTTCTCGACGCTCGATATCGCCAAGGGGCTGATTGACGAGGGCTATCACCCGATGACGGTCTATTTCCCGCTCGTCGTCCACGGCGCGATGCTCGTCGAGCCGACCGAGACCGAGAGCAAGGCGGCGCTCGACCAGTTCATCGGCGCGCTGCGCAGCATCGCGCTGCGTGCGAAGAACGGCGACCCCGCGCTCAAGACCGCGCCGCATTTCGCCCCGCGTGCGCGCCTTGACGAGACGCTCGCGGCGCGGAAGCCCATACTCGCCTGGGAGGGCTGATGACCGAACCCGCGCCCGGCCCCGAACGCCCCGAAACGCGCTCCGGCGCGGGGTGTTTGGCGGCCGGCGCGCTGTTCGCGATCGTCGCGATCCTCGGCTGGCTTATCGCGATCACCGCCTATGGTCTCGTCGTCGAGCAATGGGAGATGATCGAGGTCCGCCGCGAGTTCAGCTACGACTGGGCCTTTGTCTATGCGCCGCTGTTTGCGATCGGGCTGGGCGCGGCGGCGGCGTTCGCGGCGTCGCGCCGCGCTTCGGCGGCGCGAATGACCTTGCTGATTGTCGTTACGGGGGCCATTGCGCTGCTCGGCGGCGTCGTCCTGTTTGGGCTCGGCGGGCTGATCTGAACAGGCGAGGGGGCAAGACATGAGCTGGGACACGATTTTTCTGCTGGTGAATTACTGGGCGTTCGCGAGCTGGTTCGCGCTCGTTTTTCTGCCGCGCGGCCCGAAAACCCTCGCAGCAATTCTCTATGCTGGCGTGTTCCTCCTCTGCCTTGCCTATACGGTGATGATCGTGGGCTACCTGACCGGCGGCATCGACCCCGGCGGGCCAAGCAGTAACGATTTCACGACATTGGCCGGGGTGATGAAGCTGTTCGACAGCCCGGGCGGCGCGACGCTGGGGTGGACACACTATCTGGCCTTTGACCTGTTCACCGGCATGTGGATCGCGCGCGACGCCGACCAGAAGGGGTTCAGCCGCATCGTGCAATTCCCCTTCCTGTTCCTGACCCTGATGGTCGGTCCGGTCGGGCTGTTCGCCTGGCTGATCGCGCGCGAACGCCGCGCGCGGGCACAGGCAAAGGGCAAGTGACAGCGCAGCCGTGGATGCCGGGTGACGGCGATCCGGCCGACAAGCGCCACGCGCCCGCGACCTTGCGCAACCGCGACGCGATCGCCGCGGTTCTTGCCGATTGGCTGCCCGAAGCCGGCACGGTGCTGGAGGTCGCGAGCGGATCGGGCGAGCATGTCGTCCACTTTGCCGCCGCTTTTCCGCATATGGGCTGGCAGCCGAGCGATCCCGATCCCGCCGGCCTGACCTCGATCACGGCGTACCGCGCCGAAGCCGGTCTTGCGAACATCGCGCCGCCGCTCGCGCTCGATGCGTCGGCGCCCGAATGGCCCATCGACCGCGCCGGTGCGGTGCTCTGCATCAATATGGTCCACATCAGCCCGTGGGAGGCGACGCTGGGCCTGTTCGCGGGCGCGGCGCGGCTGCTCGCCCCCGCTGCACCGCTGATCCTCTATGGCCCCTATGTCGAACCCGACGTGCCTACTGCGGAAAGCAATCTCGCCTTCGATGCCAGCCTGCGCAGCCGCAATCTCGCATGGGGCCTGCGCGATACCGACGCCGTCAAAGCCGCCGCCGCCGATGCCGGTCTCGCCTTCGCCGAGCGCCGCGCGATGCCCGCGAACAACCTGATGCTGCTGTTCCGCCGCACCTGACGGACCTGACAGGATCGGCGATCGGCGCTTTACCTCGCGGGTACAGTCGCTAGCCTCCCCTCGATTGCGCGCAAAAGACGCGATTCGAGGAGAGAGAGCCGATGGGCCGCGACGTTTCGGAGCTGTTTACGTTCGACGAATTCCTGACCCATTGGGCCGGCGAGCGCCCCGACCGGGTGGCGCTGCGCGAAGAGGATCGTGTCTATACCTATGCCGAACTTGACGATCGCACCGCGCGCGCAGCATCGGCTTTGATTGCGGCGGGGCTGAAGAAGGGCGACCGCATCGCGTGGATCGGCAAGAACAGCGATCTCTATTTCACGCTCTTCTATGGTGCGGCGCGCGCGGGCATTGTGATGGCGCCGATCGGCTGGCGCCTGTCGCCGGCCGAATGGGCTTTCATCGTCAACGACACACAGGCAAAGATGGTCTTCGCCGGGCCCGGGTTCGAAACCGTCGCAGATCAGCTCGCGGGCAAGCTGCAGAACGATCCGGCGATCGTCGGCGCCGCCGATGCCTGGGCGATGATCGACGGCGCGACGCGCGTGCCCTTCGAACCCTCGGGCGCCAACGACGCGGTGCTTCAGCTTTATACCTCGGGCACCACCGGCAATCCCAAGGGGGCGGTGCTGTCGAACCACAACCTCTTCGCGCTCCGCAAACATTCGAGCACGCTCGACCTGCCCTATACCAAATGGGAGGATGACGAGGCGGTGCTGGTCGCGATGCCGTGCGCGCATATCGGCGGCACCGGGCTCGGCATCATGGCGCTCGCCTCGGGGCTGCCCGGCGTCATCCTCGCCGAATTCAACCCCGACGGGGTGTTCGACGCGGTCGAGCAGCATGGCGTCACGCGCTTCTTCATCGTCCCCGCCGCGCTCCAGATGCTGCTGATGCATCCGCGCTGCGCCAGCGTCGATTACAGCCGCCTCAAATATATCCTCTATGGCGCCGCGCCGATCCCGCTCGATCTGCTGCGCCAGTGCATCAAGGTCTTCGGCGCGCAGTTCATCCAGGCTTACGGGATGACCGAGACGACCGGCACCATTTCGATGCTGCCGCCCGAGGATCATGACCCTGCGGGCAATGCGCGCATGCGCTCGGCGGGCAAGGCGCTCCCCGGGGTCGAAATCGTCATCCTCGGACCCGACGGGCAACCCGTGCCGACGGGCGAGGTGGGCGAGGTCGTGACGCGCTCGTCGAACAATATGCTGGGTTACTGGAACCTGCCCGACGCGACGGCAAACACGATGACCGACGACGGCTGGATCCGCACCGGCGACGCGGGCTATCTCGACGCGGACGGCTATCTCTTCATCCACGACCGGATGAAAGACATGATCATCACCGGCGGCGAGAATGTCTATCCGGCCGAGGTCGAGAGCGCGATCTTTGGCCACCCCGCGGTGCAGGAGGTCGCGGTGATCGGCATTCCCGACGAGAAATGGGGCGAGACGGTCAAGGCGGTCGTCGTCGCCAAGCCCGGCACGACGGCCGACGAAGCCGACATCATCGCCTGGGCGCGCGAACGCATCGCCCCCTTCAAATGCCCGCGCAGCATCGACGTGATCGAGGCGCTGCCGCGCAATGCCAGCGGCAAGATTCTGCGCAAGGATCTGCGTGCGCCCTATTGGGAGGGTTATGCTCGGATGGTGAATTGACGCACGAAGCCAGCTATGGCTTATAATCTGATGTAATGTCGCCAGCTTTTGCCCTCGCAATGCTCACCGCCCCGGCTGGAATGCCGCTGGCGGTGATGGCGCCCGTGCCTCAGCCCAGTTCCAGCGAAATGCGCGAAAACCGTCGCCGCGATGAACGCCTTTGCCGCAGCGCGGCGCGTCACCGCACCGATCTTGCCCGCCTCGAAGCCGGCCCCCACGCGCTGTCGCGGATCGCCGAATATCTGTGGCGCGGTGAGGGCGGCTGCCGCAAGGACCCGGCGCTGGCCATTGCAGTGCTGCGTTTTGCCATCGGCGACAGCGCATTGGCCTTCGACGACGCCCGTATCGTTGCTCAGCTGGCCAGCTATTTGAAGGAGCGTTCCGACTTTCGCGACTTGGCCGAACTGAACGAGCTCCAGAAGATCTTATGGGTTCGCGGCTATTCGAAAGGCGATCTTGCCCCGCTATGGCTGGGGACAGAGATGCGCGCCTTTGTCGCCCGCGACGACATCTGGACTTTCCTGTCATCGCCCCGGCCCAACGGGATATGGGCCTGGACGGAGGCGGTCAGGTTTCAGGCGCTGCTTGATCCCCTCTCGCCGCGCTACGCGCCATATGAAGGGGTCGCGATCATCGAGAAGGGGTTCGACAGCGATCGATGGCTGCGGGGCGCGCGTCTCCTGTTGGAAGGCGCGAAAGACCTGCCGCCCGACCCGGTTCGCGCCGAGGCTTTGCTGATGCGCGCCGCACCAGACAAGGATGAGGCGCGGCTGCTCCTGGCCGAGACGCTGGTGCAGCGGCTGGCGAGCCCGGACGCCGCCGTCCGCGCCGCGGCGATCAACCGGTTCGCAGCTTGGTCCACCGCCAAAGAGCCGGGCACGATAGCGATCCGGGCCGCTCTGCTGCCGGCGCTCCGCGCGCAACTCGCGGCGGCGGACCGCGACGAGCAGCGGCAGGCCGTTGGCTTCCTGACCCAATATGCCTTGACCGACCCCGGTGCCGATCACGGCGCCTTGCTCCGGTGGGCGGATGCAGCGCTGCGCCGCGGCGACACCGCGGACAAGGTGGCCGGATGGCGCGCGCTCGTCAGCCTTTCGGACGCCAGGATCGCCGGTGCCGACAGGATCATGGCCGAGGGGTTCGCGCGCGCGGGCGGCATGGTCGACCGCGGCCCGCTGCGAGCGGAAGACTTGCGGCGCATAGTGACGAGCGACGACTATCCGGCCCGGGCCACGCGCGAGAAGGTCGAGGGCGTGGTCGACGCCGAGGCGATTTTCTCTCCCGATGGCCGCGTGCTGCAGGTCATCGTCGCGAATGCCCCGCCGCCGGTCCTCGCCGACCAAGTGCGAAAGACCGTGACGCGCCGTCTCCGGCTGCGGCCTGCGCCCGATCGCTATGTCCGCGCCAGGCTGGCCCCGATCCAGTTCCGTGTGGCGGCCTGTGCGGCGGGAACCGAGCGGACGGTGGCGGTCGCAGGGGCGTTGCTGGTCGATTCCAGCTTTTGCTCCTCGCCGCCGCCCGACCTCCCGATTCCTTGAGATCGCGTCTTTCGCCGCCTATTCCGGGCGGTGTGAAAATGTGAAAGCCAACCTTCCCGCGGCGGCATAAATTCACCCCACATCCGGCCTTTCACGCGACCTACACCCCGAAAGGCCGATGCGTTTTCTCCGTTGGCGTTGCCATGCACGGGGGCACGGAGGGCTTCACCCTGTGGTGGAGCCCTTTTGCGTCAGGCTGCGGCTTTTTGCCGCGCGCGGGCGCTGCGGAAACCTTCGCGCGCCGTGCAGCGGGCCAGCCAAGCCTTTGTCGCATCGCCCAGCACATCGCCGGCGCCCAATGTCGTCGCGAGGAAGGCGGCATAGCCGATCACGATATCGGCGATGGTGAAACGCCTCGCGACGAGCCACTCGCGCCCGTCGCCCAGCGCCGCCTCGATGCTCTTGGCGCGGCCGCCGAAGAAGGCTTTGTAATCATCGACCGCCTGTGCAAGCCGACGCTCCTCGGGCTCGACGCGCGTATAGCGGATCATGATCGCGAGCGGGAAGGTCAGGGTCGCGTCGCTGCGGTGCAGCCAGTTGCGCCACGCCCAATAATCGGCCTCGTCGCGGCGCACCTCGAGCGGCGTGCCCTCGGCGATCCGCTCGCAGATCGCCGCCGATTCGGTCATCAGCTGCCCGTCCTCGACCCAGCCGGGAATCGTCATCAGCGGATTGACCGCGCGATAGTCGGGTTCGAACGCGCGCGGCGGGAATTTGAGCAGCCTGAGGTCGACGTCGATCCCGGCTTCCTCGACCGCCCACAGGCAGCGCAAAGAGCGGGCGTCGGGGCAGTGATAGAGAATGGGAAGCGTCATGCGGCAACCTCCTTCGGTCGGTCGATATGGCGGCGGTGCTCGCGCCAGGCGATGAACAGGCCCGACGCGATGATCAACGGCGCGCCGACCCACGTCGTGTCGGCGGGCAAAGTTCCGAAGAACCACCAGCCCGCGGCGATCGCCCACAGCAGGCTCGAATAATCCATCGGGATTACGACCGATACGGGCGCAAGGCGCAGCGCGCCGGTCAGCGACATCTGGACGACCGCGCCGAGAAAGCCGAGCCCGATCAGCAATAGCCATTCATGGCCGTCGTGCGGGGTGATGACGAAGGGCAGGGCGATGCCGAGTGGGATCATCGACAACAGGCTGAACCAGAAGACGATCGTCCCCGCATTTTCGGTGCGGCCAAGGTCGCGCACGGCAATGGTGATCAGCGCGGTCATAATCGCGCCTGTGAGCGCGACGATCGTGCCGAGGCCGTGCGTGCCGCCGAATCCGCCCGCGAAGCTCGAAATCGGATCGAGCACGACGAGGACGCCGATAAAGCCGACGATCACCGCGCTCCATCGCTGCCACCCCGTCGCCTCGCCGAGGATCAGCGCGGCGAAGATGACGGCAAAGATCGGCACCGACAGGCTGATCGTCGTCGCCTCGGCCATCGGCAGCAGGATCATCGCGCCGAAATTGCACGCCATCCCGGTCAGCCCCATCAGCATCCGCCGCGCGTGCGCGCCGATCCGCTGCGTCTTGAGCGACGACAGCCCGCTCGTCGCCTGGACCCAGAGCAGCAGGAAAGGCAGAACGAGCGCTTGCCGCCAGAACAGGCTTTCGACGATATGGATGCCCGCGGCGTCGATATATTTCACGAGCACGAACATCAGCGACAGGCTGACCATCGCGAGCAGCCGCAGTCCGATGCCGCCCAGATAATTCTGCGGGGGCCCGTCGGGCGGGGCAGGGGACGGCGCGGCGCTCATGCGAAATTGCGCATATCAGCCCGGCCCGCCCGCGCAACCCGTGATCCCTCTTGCCCCGCCTCTCCAATCCGGCTAGTGGCGCACTCCGGCCTAGGGGTATAGCTCAGTTGGTAGAGCATCGGTCTCCAAAACCGAGGGTCGTAGGTTCGAGTCCTACTGCCCCTGCCAGGCCGCCAAAAAGAGGCCACGTCCTCGCCCGCGCGCTGTGCGGGCTTGCAAGTCCGGGACGGCCCGGCAGCCTTTGAAGGAGGCTGTCATGGCCTGGATATATTTGACGATTGCCGGAATTTTCGAAATCATATGGGCCTATTCGATGAAGCAGTCGGAGGGCTTCACGCGCCCCGGCGCGACCGCCATTACGCTCGTCGCGATGATAATAAGCTTCGCCCTGCTATCGCTGTCGATGAAATCGCTGCCGCTGGGGACCGCCTATACGATCTGGACCGGGATCGGCGCGGTCGGCGCCTTTCTGGTCGGCATCTTCGTGCTTGGCGAACAGGCGAATGCGATGCGGATTACCGCCGCGCTGCTGATCGTCAGCGGGCTGGTGATGATGAAGCTGTCCGCGCCCGCCTGACCGGCGCACCATAACCGGCGAGGCCACGTCCTCCCCGGCGCATCCGGCCCAAGGGGCGGTGCGCCGGCATCAGGTCCGGGACGGCCCGGCGACTTCCAAGGGAGGCCGCCGTGCTGTCCAAATCCGTGTCTGGCGTGAATGTGGGATCGTCATCCGCGCTGTTGATCGAATATCTTCCGATCCTGATTTTTATGGGCGTCGCGCTGGCGCTGTCGCTTCTGTTCGTCTTCCTGCCGATGGCGGTGTCGCGCTTCACTGGAACCCACGCCCCGGATAGCGAAAAGCTTTCGGAATATGAATGCGGCTTTCCCGCCTTCGAGGCGCCGCGCAAGCCGTTCGACGTCCGCTTCTATCTTGTCGCGATCCTGTTCATCATTTTCGACCTCGAGGCCGCCTTCCTCTTTCCCTGGGCGGTGGTCGTCGACGACCTCGGCTGGGAAGCGTGGGGCGCGATGATGGTCTTTTTGGGCATTTTGACGATCGGGTTCATCTACGAATGGAAGAAGGGCGCGCTCGACTGGGATTAGCCAGGACGGGAAGGCGCCCGCCCTATGTCATAGCAGGATGTGACAGATGTCGGGTCGCGGGCGGACGATGCCGTGCGTGATCCGGGCGAGCGCGCCTTCGTCGACGCGCCCCGCATCGGCGAGCTCGACCCGGAAGCGGCCGTGAAGCGCGTGGACCGTGCGAACATTGGCGTCGCCGCCGAGCGCGCCGACGATTTCCGCCGGGAGCCCCGAGGCGTCGGTGCCGCCGGCTATCACCGGGGTCAGCGTCGCCGCCGCCGCGGCGCCGCTCCACGCCAGGGCGCCGCGGATTTCCTCGGCGACCAGGTCGGCGATCGGCCCGAGAACCACCTGTGCGGCCTTTTCGGACGGACGGATGATACCGCGCGCGCCGAGTGATGTTAGCGCGTCGTCGTCGATCGCTTGGCTGTCGGCGACGATCAGGCGCAGGCGTGTGGTACAGGCATCGACGCTGACCAGATTGGCCGCGCCGCCGAGCGCCGCGACAAATGCTCCGCCGCGCGCACCGCCTGCCGATTGGGTGGCGGTTTCGGCGACCACACCCTTTTCGCGTCCCGGCGTCGCGAGGTCGAAACGGCGGATGAAGAAACGGAACAGGCCGTAATAGAGCGCGGCGTAGGCCGCCCCCACGGGCAGCAGCATCCATGGCCGCGTCGCGAGACTGAAGTTCAGCACATAATCGAACAGCCCGGCCGAAAAGCCGAAGCCGAGCTTGACGTCGAGCGCGTTCATCAGCGCCATCGAGACGCCCGTCAACAGCGCGTGGATCGCATAGAGCAGCGGCGCGACGAACATGAAGGTGAACTCGATCGGTTCGGTCACCCCGGTCAGAAAGCTGGTGAAGGCAAGGCTGAAGAGCATGCCGCCGACCGCCTTGCGTCGTTCGGGCCGCGCCTCGTGATACATGGCGAGGCACGCGGCGGGCAGGCCGAACATCATTACCGGGAAGAAACCCGACATGAACGCGCCCGCATTGGGATCGCCCGCAAAGAAGCGGCGAAGGTCGCCCGTCGCGCCCCCGAAATCGCCGACGAGGAACCAGGCGGCGTTGTTGATGATGTGGTGGAGCCCAGTGACGATCAGCAAACGGTTGAGCGCGCCATAGACGAAGAGACCGGCGCTGCCGCTTTCGACCACGGTGCGGCTCGCGGTATCGATCGCGCCGCTGATATGCGCATAGCCATAGCCGACGACGGCGGCGAGCAGCAGCCCCGCGACCCCGCTGGCGATCGGGACAAAGCGCCGGCCGCCGAAGAAGGCGAGATATTCGGGAAGCGCGATCGTTGCGAAGCGGTTGTAGAAATTGCCGCCGATGAGGCCGGACAATATTCCTATGGGCACCTCGAGCTTGTCGATCTGGGTAAGCGCCCAATTCTTCGCGGCCAGCGCCGCCGCCGCCTCGGGCAAACCCGCGCCAATATCGGGGGGTGCCGTCAGGAATGTCTGCGCGCCGGTCGTGGTGACGAGGTAGCAGACCACGCCCGCGAGCGCCGCGGCGCCATTGCCGTCGCGCGCAAAGCCCACCGCGACGCCGATGGCGAACAGGATGCCCAGATTTTCGAAGATCGCGGCGCCCGCCGCCGAGATGAAGGCGATATCGAGCAGGTCGGGCTGGCCGATACGCAGCAGCAGACCGGCGATCGGCAGCACCGCGATCGGCAGCATCAGCGCGCGGCCGAGCGGCTGGAGCGTTTCGAGAATTTTCCTCATCGCCGTGTCTCCTCGAATGCGCGGGCGAGCGCGCGAACCTCGGCCGCCGATTTGCATTGCAGCGCGAGCTCGGCATGCGCGCGTGCTTCGATCAGGGTCAGTCCGCGCACGATCTGCTTTGCCTCGGCGACGAAGCCGGGGACCGCCGAGAGTTCGGTGGCGCCGAGCCCGACAAGGATCGGCAGCGCCGCAGGATCCGAGGCGAGCCCGCCGCATACGCCGACCCAGCGCCCACGCGCGGTGGCGAGGCGGCAGGTCTCGCCGATCATGCGCAGCACCGCGGGGTGCATCGCGTCGACCCCCGCGGCGACCGCGGGATTGCCGCGGTCCATCGCGAGCACATATTGGGTAAGATCGTTGGTTCCGATCGACAGGAAATCGGCCTCGGCGGCGAGCAGGTCGGCGGTCATCGCCGCCGCCGGGGTTTCGACCATCACGCCGACCTCGACCGGCGACGCGATCCCCATTTCGCCGCGCAGCCGCTCGATGAGTGCGCGGACTTGCCGCAGCTCATCGAGGTTCGCGACCATCGGAATCATGATCTTGCACTGGCTGACGGGCTCGACGCGCAGGATGGCGCGAAGCTGCGTTTCGAGCAGCGCCGGATGCGCGAGCGCGACGCGGATGCCGCGCTGGCCGAGCGCCGGATTTTCCTCGGCATCGATCGGAATATAGGCGGCGGGCTTGTCGCCGCCGATGTCGAGCAGGCGAATGATGACGGGCGTGCCCGCCAGTGCGTCGGCGATGCCTTGATAGGCGGCGTGCTGCTCATCCTCCGACGGCGCGGTATCGCGGTCGAGGAAGAGGAACTCGCTGCGGACGAGCCCCGATCCCTCGGCGCCCTGTGCGGCGGCAAGTATGGCGTCTTCGACCGTGCCGATATTGGCGAAGATTTCGATGCGCGTGCCGTCGGCGGTCTGGCAAGCGTCCTTCGCTGCCGCCTGCGCGGCCTCGCGCCGCGCATCGCGTTTCGCGAGGCGGGCCGTAAACGCATCGGCGTCGGCTGCCGAAGGGTTGGCTGTGACATGCCCCATCTCGGCATCGAGCAGCAGCGGCGCACCGGCGGCAACCGCACCCAGCGCATCACCCATCGCGACGAGCGCGGGAAGGCCCATGCCCGCGCAGAGGATCGCGACGTGCGAGGTCGGCCCGCCGCGCGCGAGGCAGATGCCGGCGGGTTTCGCGCCTGCGAGCGTCACGAGCTGCGACGGCAGAAGGTCTTCGGCAACCACGATCGCCCCGGCCGGAATGGCATTGCCGTCGAGCGGGGTGCCTGTCAGCGCCGACAGCAATTGACGCTCGATATCGATCAGGTCGTCGATGCGTTCGATCAGATGCGCGTTGCCCGTCGCGCGGATCGCATCGACCTGATCGTGGATCGCGCCGCGCCACGCAAAGCCCGCGCTTCGTCCCTCGGCGATGCGTTTCTCCGCGCCCGCAAGCAGTTCTGGATCGTCGATCAGCGCAAGATGCGCGTGCATGACCGCCGCGACGCTGCCGTCCGCGCTGTCGGCGCGCTTTGCAATCTGCCCGCGAACCTCGCTCCGTGCCGCCAGCAGCGCGGCGCGTTCCTCGGGGGCGCCGGTGCCATCGCGCGCGACCGCAATCTCGGCCTGCCGCAACCGCGCCGCCGGACCCATCGCGAGCCCGGGCGAGGCGATCACGCCCCCGATCTGTCCCGCGCGCAGCACCTGCTCGTGGATTGCCGCGACCGATGTCGCTGGCGGCACAGTTTCGCCCATATCGGTCGCAAGCAGCGCCACGACGGCGGCGAGCGCCGCCTCGGCATCGTCGCCGCGCGCCTGCACCACAACCTCGTCGCCAAAGCCTGTGCCGAGCGCGAGCAGCGCCACGGTGCTGCGCGCATCGCCGCGCTTGTCGCCGTTCAGCAGATGCACGTCGGCCTCGAACCGCCGTGCCGTCTCGCCGATCCGCGCGGCGGGGCGCGCGTGGATGCCGTGCGGCAGCGACAGCGTTACCGCCTGTTCGACCACCGTGCCGTCGTCCGACCGGCGGCGCGCCTCGGCCTGTACCGGGACCAATGTCATCAGCGCTTCGCAAGCGCCGATCGCGCAATCGACGGTGCGGCGGCTGATCGCAAAAGCCTCGGCATTGGTAACGATCACCGGGGTGATCAGGCTGGTCGCGGCGAGCGCGACGGCGTCGAGATCGAAGCGGATCAGCGGATCGCCGCGCGACACCTTGTCGCCGACCCTGACGAGCGGGGTGAAACCTTCGCCCTTCAGCATCACCGTATCGAGCCCGATATGGATCAGTATCTCGGCGCCCTCGGCGCTGCGCAGCGAAATCGCGTGGCCCGCGTCGTGAAGCGTCACCACCTCGCCGTCGAAAGGCGCGACGACAGTATCGCCGAGCGGCTGGATCGCGACGCCGTCGCCCATCATGCGCTGGGCAAAGACGGGGTCGGGGACGCTGTCCAGCGTCGTCGCCCAGCCTCTGAGCGGAGAGGTGATGATCAAGCTCATCGGCTTATTCCCCAAAACTTTCGCCGCTTGTTGTAATGCGGCTTGTTTATCATTGTGCGGCGTGGACAAGGTCCGATGCGGTTTCCGGAACAACGCGCCCGCCGATCCATGTGGCGCGCGGCGCGAGTTCGGCGCTCAGCCACACCCAGTCGGCGCGCTGCCCGGCCGCGATCGCGCCGATGCTGTCCTGGAGCGACAGGAAAGCGGCGGGTGTCGCGCTCGCCATGGCCGACACATCGGGGACCGAAAGCCCCGTCACCTCGACCGTCTTGCGCAGCGCCGACGCCATGTCGAGGTGCGTGCCCGCGAGCGTGCCGTCTTCGAAGATGCAGACGCCGTCCTTCACCGCGATGCGCTTGCCCTGCAGCGTGAATTCGCTGACGTCGGTGCCCACGCTCGGCATCGCATCGGTGACCAGCATGATGCGATCCTTGCCCTTCGCATGGACCGCCAGCCGCACGACCGCGGGGTGCAGATGGACGTCGTCGACGATCAGCCCGCACCAGCTATCGGAGTCGAACGCCGCGCCGACCGCGCCCGGATTGCGGTGATGCAGCGGCGACATCGCGTTGAACAAATGCGTGAAGCCGGAGAGTCCCGCGCCGATCGCGCGCTGCGCTTCGTCATAGGTCGCATCGCTATGCCCCGCGCTGACGATCACCCCGTGGCGGACGAGCGTGCGGATGTCGTCCTCGTCGCAGAGTTCGGGCGCCAGCGTCAGCATCACGCGTCCGCGGTGCGGCGCGGTGAGCGTCGCGAGGATGGCGTCGTCGAGGCGGCGAATCCGATGCGCCTCGTGGATGCCGCGCTTCACCTCATTGATGAACGGGCCTTCGATATGGATGCCGACGACGCCCGGAACCCCTTGCTCGATCGCGGCATCGACCGCGGCGAGCGCGGCGGCGATCTGCGCCGGCGTGTCGCTGATCAGCGTCGGAAGGAAGGCGGTGGTGCCATAGCGCGCATGCGCGGCGCCGATCGCCGCGATCGCCTCGACATCGACCTGGTCGTTGAACAACACCCCGCCGCCGCCATTGACCTGCGTGTCGACGAAGCCGGGGAGGAGCCAGCCGCCGTCCAGATCGATCTCCCGGTATGCGGGCGTGTCGGCCGTGAGTGTGACGGCAGTGACGGTGCCGTCGGCGACGGCGATGTCCACCGCGCCAACGACACCGCCCGGCAGTGCGACCCGGCCGTTATGGAAACGAAAGATCATAAAGTCTCGGTAACCTTGTTGAGATGCGGAGGCGAGTCGGGGTTGTGGCCCCGCGCCAGCGCCAGCGCGCTCGCCATGCGGTAAAAACTCTGGATCAACAGGATCGGCTCGATCGCCGGATGCGCCGAGATCGCGGGCAGGTCGCCGCCCGCGGGATCGGCGAGCAATACGCTGGCGCCGCGCCCGCGGAACTCGTCGGCGACCTCGCGAACACCGGCGGCGGCGCGGTCGGTGCCGCCCAGCGCGAGGACATGAAAGGCATCGCCGACGATCGCCATCGGGCCGTGGCGCACCTCGGCAGCGCTGAAACTTTCGGCATGAAGTCCCGAGGTTTCCTTGAATTTGAGCGCCGCCTCCTGCGCCACGCCAAGGCCATAGCCGCGCCCGAGAACGAACAGGTTCGTGGCGTCCTGAAAGGCGCCGACCGCGGGCGACCAGTCGAGCGCGAACGCCTGTGCAAGCTGATCGGGCAGGGCGGTCAGTGCGTCTTCAAGCGCCGCGTCCTCCGACCAGGCTGCGACGAGTGCGGCGATCGCGGCGAGCGAGGCGATATAGGATTTGGTCGCGGCCACCGACCGTTCGACCCCGGCGGACAGCGGGATCACGACGTCGGCGAGGGCTGCGAGCGGCGAGCCTTCGGCATTGACCAGCACGACGACGAAGGCCCCGGCATCGCGCTGCTGTTCGACCGCGGCGAGCAGGTCGGGGCTTTTTCCCGACTGCGAAATCGCGAGGCACAGCCGGTTTCCCGTGACCGCAGGGGCGTCATAGAGCGACGCTATCGACAGCGCCGCCGACGCGGTGGGCGTCCCCGTCATCGTCTCGATCAGATATTTGGCATAGGTCGCCGCATGATCCGACGATCCGCGCGCGCAGGTGACGACCGCTGCGGGGGGCGACGCGCGCAGGCGCCGGGCGACCGCGGCGAACGCGTCGCGATTCGCCTCCAGCATCCTTGCGACGGCGTCCGCCGCCTCGCCTGCTTCCTGCTCCATCAGCGTCTGTCGTCCGTCTGATGCGGCGTTCGGCGTCATAGAATCTTGTCTCCCGGTCGGTGCTGTGCAGCCTTCGATATATTGGTACTATATAGGTTATATATGTCCTATCAAGAAATATGTTTGCTGCGCCCGGATTTTGATCGTCCATCCCTTGTGGTGTACCCATTTCAGCGCGTGTGGCCACCCTCGATCACATTTTGCATGATCGCTGCTGGCCGCCGATGGCACGCGGGCTTGTAGCGTATTGGTAGTAAATGGCGGCCGATATTGGTCTTGTGCAGATTGCGCAGGCAGCGAAGATTCGGTTGCGCATCTCGCGTTGCGCGGGCGCGCCGCCGCGCGGCTTGGCTGGGGTCTGCGCAGAGGCTTTTTGCGCGGCCTAGCCGTTGAGCTCCGCCACGACGTCATAAGCGTCGCCGCGATAATAGCTCTGGGTAAACTCGGCCGTGCGGCCGTCGGGCAGAAATCCGCGCCGTTCGATGAACAGGCCGGGCGTGCCGGTCTCGATCCCCAGAACCTCGGCTTGCTCGGCGGTGAAGGCGACCGCGCGCAGCCGCTGGAGCGCACGCACGGGCAGATGTCCCGCCGCTTCGAGCGCCTCATAGAGCGACGCGCCGACCCCCTCGACCGATGGCAGGCAATAAGCGGGGATCGTCGCATATTCGAGCGCCATCGAAGTGTCGTCGGCATAACGGATGCGGTGGAAGCGATAGACGAGCGAGCCCGGCGACAGGCCGAGCGACAGCGCTTCCTCGGGCGTCACCGCGCCCGCGGTCTTGCTGATCCACTTGCTGTGCGGCTTGCGCCCGCGCGACACCATGTCTTCCGAAAAGGAAGTGAGCTTGGAGAAGCTTTTCTCGACGCGCGGCCGTGTGACGAAGGTTCCCGCGCCCCGGCGCCGTGCAACGATTCCATCGGCGACCAGGCCGTCGATCGCCTTGCGCACGGTGATGCGCGACACGTCGAATTCCTCGGCGAGGTCGCGTTCGGTCGGGATGGCCTCTTCGGCCTTGACCAACTGCCCCTCGATCGCGTCGCGCAGGATCTTCTGCAACTGAAGGTACAGCGGGGTGGGATCGTCCTTTTGCAGCGGACCCACGCGTTCGATCAGTGACAAGGACGTTTGCTCCATCCGGTTGTAAAAGCGCTTCAGCCGATAGGACCAGCGCCGCAGCCTTATGTGTTGCATTGGTATCGTCGCGTCAATCTTTGTTGCGAACCTCTCGCGTAAAAGGGTCCACCCGATTGCCCGCGTCTCACGTGATTGAGATAGGACCAATTCGGCTTTTCTCCGTCAAATTCCTAACGGCCAAGGCGCCGCCCCGCCCAATGCGCGACGATTGCGCTCCAGCGACGCCGGGTTGCAATACTAATATAAAACCAATTTGGTGGCTGCTATGAAGAGAAATGCGACATTTCTCGAAATCTTGCTATTTTCCTCTATAAAACAGCCGAATGGAAAGGCGTTGACCGCTCAGTTTCTACATGACAAATTAGATACAAATTATAGATCGGGAGAATGGGAATGCAGGCCACGGGGTTGATCGGGATGGCGATTGCGGCGCTGGCCGCCCCTCAGGCTCTGGCGGCAGACACGTCGTCGCAAGCCGCGCTCGACCGTTTCGCCGACACGCTGGGTTATCGGCTCGAGGTGGTCGACAATCGCCCGGCGTGCCCGGCCGGGATCGAGGGTTGTTTTCTGTCGACGATCACGTTGACCCTTCTCGAAACGCTGCCCGCCGACCTGCCGACCAAGGGGTTTGCGCTCACTTTCAGCTTCGTCAATCCGCTGCCACGCGTCGAAAGCGACATTTTCACGCACCGCCACGTCAATGGCGACGTCCAGCAATTGACGCTGAAACCCGGCGTGACGCTGCGCCCCGGTTCGAAGCACGAGATCAAGCTGTGGGGCGTTGGCTCGAATTTTTCAAAGGCGTTCGCGATGCCCAACGCCTATCTGGTCGCTGAGGGGCTGAAACCGCGCACCATCGCGGCGACGCGGGCGGTGATCGATCCAGAGACCGGGCTCGAGACGCTGCCTTTTGTGGCGCCGATGACCGATGAGGCCAAGCTTGCGACCAAGAGCGATGCCGACAAGACGCGCTGGCTGACCGCCGAACGCGCCTTCGATGTGCAGGCCGGACGGCTGGCGCCCGAGGCGAAGGGCGTCGTGATCCTGCCGAAGCCGGCGAAGGCGGTGCAGGGTAGGGGGCGGGCGATCGACCTCGGCCGCGGTATCGCGCTGACATTGAACGGCGTCGAACGCAGCGCGGTTGGGCCTGCTTTGGCAGCGCTCGGGTCGCCTGAGGGCGGCGCGCTGCCGCTCACGATCCGCATCGACTCCGCTGCCGCGAAAAAGGCCGAGGGCTATATTCTCGACGTCAAGGCATCGGGCATTGCCATCACCGCGCACGACGCAGCGGGGGCAAGCCACGCGCTGCGCTCGCTGGCGCAGCAGGCGGCGTTCGACAAGGGCAAGCTCGCGCCGCTCCACGTCGAGGATGCGCCCGAATATGGATTTCGCGGCCTCCACATCGACCTTGGCCGCAACTTCCATAGGCGCGACCAGATTTTGAAGCTGGTCGAAGCGATGGCGGCGTACAAGCTCAACAAGCTGCACCTCCACCTCGCCGACGACGAGGGCTGGCGTATCGAAATCCCGGCGCTCCCCGAACTGGCCGCGGTCGGGTCGAAACGCTGCCACGATCCCGCCGAACAGACGTGCCTCCTGCCGCAGCTCGGCGCGGGTCCCGACGGCGCGGGGGGCGTCAACGGCTATCTGAGCGTCGCCGACTATGTCGCGATCGTGCAGGCGGCGGCGGCGCGGCAGATCGAGGTGATCCCGTCGATTGACATGCCCGGCCACAGTCGCGCCGCGATCAAGGCGATGGAGGCGCGCCATGCGCGTCTGACCGCCGCGGGCAAGAAGGCCGAGGCCGAGACGTACCGGCTGATCGACCCCGCCGACACCACCGAATATCGCAGCATCCAGCATTACAGCGACAACACGCTCAATGTCTGCTTGCCCGCGGCCTATCGCTTCGTCGACACCGTGGTCGATGCGCTCGCGGCCATGCACCGCCAAGCAGGCGTGCCGCTCAAGACCTTCCACCTCGGCGCCGACGAGACCGCGGGCGCGTGGGTCAAATCGCCGGCGTGCAAGGCGATGATCGCCGAAAATGGCGGCGATGCGGGCAAGCTCACTCCGCGCTTCATCGAGCGCGTGAGCAAGAGCCTCGCCGCCAAGGGGCTGCAAGCCGCCGGCTGGAGCGACGGCATGGGGCATACCGAAGCCACCGCGATGCCAAAGAAGGTGCAAACGAACATCTGGGGCGTGCTGCACGCCGGCGCGATCCGCGAGGCGCACGACCAGATGAACCGTGGTTGGGACGCCGTGCTGTCGATCCCCGACCTTGGTTATTTCGACATGCCCTATGCGCCGCACCCCGACGAGAGCGGTTATAACTGGGCCTCGCGCGGCGTCGATCCGTATCAGGTGTTCGGCTTCATGCCGGGCAACCTGCCCGCCAACGCCGCGACGATCCGCAACATTCAGGCCGAAGGCAAGGCGATAGAGGACAAGCCCGTTCTGCAACCGGGCCGCCGCGTCGCGGGACTGCAAGGGCAGCTCTGGAGCGAGACGATCCGTACCGACGCGCAGGTCGATTATATGCTCTTCCCGCGCCTGCTCGCGCTCGCCGAACGCGCGTGGGCGCCGGCACCGTGGACCCCGATCTATCAGGCGGGGGCGAGCTATGAATGGGGCGACAAGCGCGTCGACGCTGCGAAGCTCAAGGCGGGCTGGCAGAATTTCGCCGGGCGCACCGCGGCACAGTTCCCGATGCTCGAAAAAATGGGCGTCGCCTATCGCGTCGCGCCGCCGGGCGCGCGGATCGCGAACGGCAAGCTCGAGGCGAACAGCATGTTCCCCGGCACCGCGATCGAATATCGTGTCGAGGGCGGCGCGTGGACACGCTATGCCGGGCCGGTGGCGGTCAGCGGTGCCGTAGAGCTGCGCAGCCGCTCCGCCGATGGCAAGCGCACCAGCCGGACGGTTCGGGTCGAAGCTGCGCGGTAGGACGGGCCGCGGCGGATCGGGTCAGGCGGCCTTCATCCATTCGGGTCAGGCGGCCTTCATCCATATGACGAGCGCAAAGCGCGTCGCGCGCGCAGGCAAGGTACGATGCGGGGTGAAGCGATCGAGGAACAGCACCGTCCCCGCCGGGCATGCGGGCTGAACACGCGGCAGGCCCGCAAGCCGCCATTCGGGGATTTCAAAGCCATCGTCGCCCTCGCTCGCCAGCGGCGCGGGCTGGCGCCCCGCCGCGATCTCCAGCCCGCCGCTTTCGGGCCCCGCATCGCTGAGGGGAATCCATGCGGTCACCACGACCTTGCCGCAGCCGGTGCCGTCGTCGCGCGCAACGTCGCTGTGCCAGGCGTGGCGATGCTCGGGAAAACAGGCGATGCTCGCGCGCACGCGCACGATTTTTCCCGCCAGCGCGCGGCCGCCGAGCCGCCCGGCGGTTTCGATCAGCCGCGGATCGTTCGCGAGTGCCTGAAGCCTCTGCCCGCGATGCGCGTCGGTACACACTGCGACGCGCAGCAGGTTCGCGACGCTGCGCTCGTGCGCGTACACGCGGTCGATCCGTTCGCTCGGCGGGGCGTCGGGGCAGCTTTGTTCGAAGGGCAGGTACAGCGCGCGTGAGACGCGGTCGATATGTTCGGCGATGTCGCCCGCCGCCGCCCGGACAACCTCCGGATCGAACAGCGGCACCGCCGCATATCCCTGCTCGGCGAACAGCGTTTCGGCGCTCATCGGGCGCGGCCGAACAAGGTGATCGTCGGCCACTCGCCGCCCGTCTCGACCGCTGCGTCGATGCCATAGACCGCGCGCAGCCGCTCAGCGGTCAGCACCTCGCCGGGCGTCCCGTCGGCGACGATCCGGCCTTCGTCGATCAGCAGCAGCCGGTCGCAATAGCGCGCCGCGAGCGTCAGGTCGTGCAGCACCGCGATCACCAGCGCGCCGCCCGCGGCTTCGGCGCGCAGCATGTCCATCACGTCGATCTGATGCCCCGGGTCGAGGCTTGCGAGCGGTTCGTCGGCGATCAGCGCCGGCGCCTCGACCGCGAGCGCCCGCGCGAACAGCACGCGGGCGCGCTCGCCGCCCGACAATTCGGTCGCGATTCGGTCGCGCAGGTCGAGCACGTCGGCGCGCGTCATCGCGCGCTCGATCGCGGCGGTGTCGGCATCGGCGATCCGCGACATCGGCGCGAGATGCGGCAGCCGCCCCAGCCCGACAAGCCGCTCGACCGTCAGCGGCCAGTGCAGCGTCTGTCCCTGCGGGACATAGGCTATGCGCCGCGCGAGGTCGCCGCGCGGCATCGTCGCCGCGTCGACGCCATCGACGCGCACCGAACCGCTTGCCGGAACCAGCGCGAGCATCGCGCGCGCCAGCGTCGACTTGCCCGCGCCATTGGGGCCGACGATCCCGGTCAGCGTGCCGGGCCCGAATTCGGCACTGACGTCGTGGACGACGGCGCGGCGGGCGAGCGTGACGCCGACATGGTCGAGGACCAGGCTCACCATAGCCGTCGCTCCCGCATCAGATGGACAAGGAAGACCGGGACGCCGAGGAACGCGGTGACGACGCCGAGCTTGAGTTCGTTCGTCGTCGGGATGATCCTGACGCCGAGGTCGGCGAGCGTCAGCAACGCCGCGCCGCCGATTGCCGAGGGCAGCAAGATCGCCGAGGGGCTGCGGTCGGTGAGCGGGCGGATGAGATGCGGTACGATCAGCCCGACAAAACCGATCGCCCCCGTTACGGCCACCGCGCCGCCGACTCCGATCGCGGTGCCGATCAGCAGCCGGAGCCGCGTGCGCCGCAGGTCCGTCCCGAGCGCCTGCGCCGCATCTTCCCCGAGCGTCAGCGCATCGAGCGCGCGCCCGTTCCACAGCAGCATCGCGGTGCCGATCGCGATGCACGGCAGCGCGATCCATACATGGTCGAACGACCGGTTCTCGAGGCTGCCGAGCAGCCACGTCATGATCTCCATCGCAGCGAACGGGTTCGGCGACAGGTTCAACGCCAAGCTGGTCCCCGCCACCGCCAGCGTCCCCACCGCGATGCCAGCGAGGATCAACGTCAGCGGGCTTTCGGCCTTGCCCGAAAGGATGAAGAGCAAAGCGAGCGAGAGGAGCGCGCCTCCCGTGGCGAGCAAGGGCAGCACGATCGGATGGATGTCGGCCAGCCCGAAATAGATCGCGGCGACACCACCAAGCGCTGCCGCGTTCGACGTGCCGAGCACCGACGGCTCGGCGAGCGGATTGCGCAGATAGCCTTGCAATGCCGCGCCCGCGAGCCCGAGCATCGCGCCAACGGCGAGCGCGAGCAACGTGCGCGGTAGGCGGAGATCGAACAGGATGACGCTCGCGACCTTGTCGCCGTCGCCGGTCGCGGCCGCAAGCAGGCGCGTGACCGACAGGTCGACCGCGCCGAACAGCAGCGATACGACCGCCGACGCCAATGCCAGCGCCGACAACGCGGCGATCAGCGACCAGCGGGGGAGGGCGAAGCGGGTCATGAGCGGCCCCCATCGATGCGCGCGATCTGCGCCGCCATGCTGCGCGCCGCTTGCGAGTAGGCGGGGCTGCTGCAGACCGTCCACGCCTGCGGGACGCTGATGCGCGGAATGCCCTTCAATGCGGGATGATGCAGCATTTCGCTCCCCTGGTCGGTCACCTTGTCGGTCGCGCTTTCGACGATCAGGAAATCGGGTTCCGCCGCGACCATCTCTTCGAGGCTGAGCTGCGAGAGCGGCGGCTTGCCGAGCTTGCCCGCGAGGTTGACGAGGCCGACGCGCGTCATCAGCTCGTCGATCAGCGTGCCCGTCCCGGTCATATAACCGCGCCGCTGGTAATAGGCGGCGACGCGGCCCTTCCCCGGCTTCCGCAGGCCCGCCAGCTCACGCTCCATCCGCGCGATCAGCGCCGTGCCGCGCTCGGGATGGCCGACCGCCGCCGCGGTTTCGCGGATCGAGGTGTAGATTTCATCGACGGTGTTTGCGGTGGCGAGGTCGAGTAGCGGATAGGTGTGCTTCGGCAGCGCGCGGAGCGCTGCGCTGCGGCTAGCAGGCATGCCGATGATCAGGTCGGGCTCGATCGCCAATATCTGCTCGGCCGAATTGCTCAGCAGCGGGATGCCGTGCGCCCTCGCCGCCTCGCCCGACATTTCGATGTCGGTTGCATTCTTCGTCAGCCCCGCGATCTGCTCCCGGTCGGCGAGCGCAAGCACAAGCTGGTCGGCGCACAGGTTGATCGACACGATGCGCTGCGGAACCGCGGGCGCTTTCGCGGGCGGGTTGGGGGAGGCTGCCCACAACAGGCCCGCGCCGCCCGACAGCGCCGCGAGCGTCAACAGGCCGCGCCGTTGCATCAGAACTCGATCCCCCGCTGCGCCTTCACATTCTGTTCGCGGAACGGATGCTTCACCTGCGCCATTTCGGTCACCAGATCGGCGGCGTCGATCAGTTCCTGCGGCGCATTGCGGCCGGTGATGATGACATGCGTCATATGCGGCTTGGCGGCGAGCGCTTCGAGCACCTCATCGACTGGCAGATAGTCGTAGCGCAGCACGATGTTGAGTTCGTCGGCGATGACCATCGCATAGCTTGGGTCGGCGATCATCCGCTTGACCTCGTCCCACGCTTCGCGCGCCACCGCGATGTCGCGCGTGCGGTCCTGCGTGTCCCAGGTGAAGCCTTCGCCCATCGGCTTGAACTCGATCAGGTCCGGGAAGCGGTCGAATACCGCTTTCTCGCCCGTAGCCATCGCGCCCTTCACGAACTGGATCACGCCGACCTTCATGCCGTGGCCGATCGCGCGGACCGCCATGCCGAGCGCGGCCGACGTCTTGCCCTTGCCGGGGCCGGTGTGGACGATGATCAGGCCCTTTTCGACGGTTTTCGTCGCGACCTTCTTCGCCTGCGCGGCCTGGATTTTCTTCATCTTCGCCGTGTGTTCGGCGTCGGTACGCGTTTTCATGGGAAGACCCCCCGCACGCCGGCAACGAAGGCGGAGCCTGCCGATGCGCGGGCGCGATCGACCGGTGCTGGCGTCGCAAGCGGCGTAATGCCTGCGCCTCCGGCACCGAAGCGGCTCCAGCCGCTTGGTCGTCGCTCGACGGATGTCTCCGTGCCGCGGCCTTTCCCTGGGCCAGGGCATTGAGCGACCCACGCCGGCAGGTCTCCTGGCTCGCGGGTCAGGGCTTGATGCACGCCTTCCCAGGGTGGCCCCAGTGGCTGATCCGAAAGTTTCGGACCGGTGCATCGCGCTCGCCGCTTACAGTTGCAGGGACAGCCTCGGCTTCGGGGGTTCAGGACGAACCCCGTTACCGCGTTCCCATTTTAAGCCCTCTCGGGCACCGACGCGATCATGCGCGGGGCAAGCCCCGCCCGCGCAGCCCATAAAGGAGCCGCGCTTTTTCGCAATGCCTATTGCCGTTCGACGATCATCGCCGCGCCCACCCCATCGCGCCGAGGCTGCTTACCCTGTTCGCGCTGCCGACGCTCTATGCGCGTTATGGAAGGCCGCGCGTCTAGGGCAACAACCTGCCTTCGTCGCGCCGCGGCATCGGCGCGACAAAGCGCAGCACGAGCGCCGAGAGGATCAGCCAGCCGGCCGAAATCAGGATCGCGGCCGGTAGCGACGCCAGATCGGCGATCAGCCCGAGCGCATAGGCGCCGAGCGCCATCGCGCCGAAGGTTACCGCCTGATAGATCGACAGGCAGCGGCCGAGGATTTCCTCGGGCGAACGGAGTTGCATCGCGACGTTGAGCGTCGTCAGCGTCGACACCCACGCCCCGCCCGCGACGAAGGCGGCAACGATGACCCATGGAAGGCTTGTCGTGAGCGCGACCGGCAGCATCGCGGCGGCAAAGATCAGCGAGGCGGCGGTCACCACCCGGTCGCTGCCCCAGCGGTGCCGCGCCGAACTCACCAGCAGCGCACCGAAGATCGACCCCGCGCCGAAGGCGGCAAGGCATAGGCCATAGATGACCTCGGTGCCGTGCAGCCGGTCGCGGACGAGCGAGGGCAGCAGCGCCTGAAACCCCGCGGCGCCAAAGCCGAACGCGAAGCCGCGGATCAGCACGCGGCGTACCGGGTCCGAATGCGCGCAGAAACTTATGCCCGCGGCGATCGCGGTCAGCATCGAAGTGCGGCGCCGCGGCGTGGTTTCGGGATGCCAGCGCAGCAGCACGACGATCAGCACGATATAGCTGATCGCATTGAGCCCAAAGGCGGCGGCCGTGCCGACAATCGAGATCAGCAGGCCGCCGAGCGCCGGGCCGACGCTGCGCGCAAGGTTGTACGCGATGGTGTTGAGCGCGATCGCCTGCGGCAGGTCCCTCGGCCCGACCTGCAGCCGCACCGACGCCTGCCACGCCGGGCCGTTGAGCGCGGTCCCGCATCCGACGGCGAGGGTGAAGAAGAGCAGGCTTAGCGGCGTGATCGCGTCGAGATAGGTCGTCAGCGTCAGCGCCGCCGAGACGATGAGCATCCCCGTTTGCGCCGCGAGCATCACGCGCCGCCGGTCGAAATTGTCCGCGATCGCGCCCGCGAAGATACCGAGCAGCAGGATCGGGATTGTGGCGCCCGCCTGTACCAGCGCGATCAGCAGGTGCGATTGGGTGAGTTCGGTCATCAGCCACGCGGCGGCGACCGACTGGATCATCGACCCCATGTTCGACGCGAGGTTCGCGATCCAGATCGCGCGAAACGCCGGGTAGCGGAACGGCGCGAGCGCGGAGGGCGGGGGTGGCGTGTCGGGACTCACGTATCTGCGCCTAACCCCGCTTGGCCCCCGCGACAAGTCGCCGGCCTAGATCGAGGGTCCGCTATCGTCCTGATACTGGCGCCGAAGTTCGACCAGCTTCCGCTTCATTGTAGCGATCGGCGCCTTCATCGCCGGGTCGTCGAAGCGGTTGTGCATTTCGCCGGGGTCGGTCTTCAGATCATAGAATTCCCAGGCATCGATGTCGGCGCCGTAAAAGCGCACGAGTTTGTAGCGCTCGCCGCGCACGCCATAATGCGCGCGAACCGAATGGAAGCCCGGATATTCGTAATAATGATAATAGACGTCCTTGCGCCAGTCGGCGGGTGGACGGGCGGCGAAAAGTGCGCGCATCGACCGGCCCTGGATGGTGCCCGGACCCTTCACCCCGGCAAAATCGAGGAAGGTCGGCGCATAGTCGATATTCTGGATCGGCGCGGTAATGCGGGTTCCGGGACGGATATGACCTGGATATTGGATCAGGAAGGGCGTCCGCATCGATTCTTCATAGATGAAGCGCTTGTCGAACCAGCCATGTTCGCCGAGGTAAAAGCCCTGATCCGATGTGTAGACGACGATCGTATTCCGATCGAGGCCGCTGTCCTTCAGATAGTCGAGCACCGCGCCGACCCCCTCGTCGACCGCGGCGACGGTGCCGAGATATTGCTGCATGTAGCGCTGATATTTCCAGCGCGCCATGTCCTGTCCCGCGAGCTTCGCCGCATTCATCCGGTCGTTGTCGGCCTGCATCAGCGCGTCCCATTCGGCCTGCTGCTTGTGCGTCATGCGGTCGAACGCGCCGGGCCACCGGTTGTAGCGAAGCTGTGCCGATCCCGCCGCGACCGTCATCTTGAGGTCGTGGCCTTCGTACATGTCGCGATAGATGTTCATTTCCTGCGCCGCCGCCGCGCGGCGTCCGGCATAATCGTCGAAATAATTGGCCGGAACAGGGAAGCTCACGCCCTGATACTTCTGCACATGGCGCAGCGCGGGCATGAAATTGCGGTGCGGCGCCTTGTGATGGATCAGGATCGCGAAGGGCTTCGACTTGTCGCGGCCGTTCTTCAGCCAGTCGAGGCTGTACTGCGTGATAAGGTCGGTCGCATAGCCTTCGACGACGCTGCGCCCCTTCGGCGTGATGATGTCGGGGTTATAATATTCGCCCTGGTCGTCGAGGACCTTCCATTCGTCGAAGCCGATGCCCGCGGGCGATTGGTTGATGTGCCATTTGCCGAACATCGCGGTGGTGTAGCCCGCCTGCGCCAGCGCGCGGGGCCAGACCCAGACATTATTGTCGAACTTGTTGCCATTCTGCTTGAAGCCGTGGGCGTTGCTCTGGCGGCCGGTGAGCAAGGTTGCGCGGCTGGGGCCGCAAAGCGAATTGCCGACGAAGCTGTTCGTGAAGATCGCGCCGTTTTGTGCGATCCGGTCGATATTCGGTGTCGGTGCGAGCTTCGACACCGGCGACCCATAAGCCGAGATCGCCTGATAGGCATGATCGTCCGACATGATATACACGATGTTCGGGCGCTCGGGCGCTTGCGCGCGCGCCGGTGCGGTGAAGACCAGCGGCGCGGCGGCAAGGGCGATCAGGTTGCGGGCACGCATCGGCGTCATCCTATTCGGTCAGCTCGAAACTGGCCTCCGACCCTTCGGCCGACGACGGACCGACCCACAGCTTGAACTGGCCGGGCTCGCTGCCCCAGCTCATGTCCTGGCGCGTGAAGGCGAGGTCGGCGTCGGTCAGGGTGAAGCGGATCGTGCGCTTCTCGCCCTTCTTGAGCATCACCTTCTCGAAGCCCTTGAGCTCCTTCACCGGCCGCGTCACCGATCCGACGAGGTCGCGGACATAGAGTTGCACGACCTCCTCGCCATCGCGCGCGCCGCTGTTGGTCACGGTGACGGTCGCGGTCAGTTTCTCACCCGGGCGGATTTTCGCCTTGTCGAGCGTCACCGGCGAATAAGCGAAGCTGGTGTAGCTGAGGCCGTAACCGAACGGATAAAGCGGCGTGTTCGGCGTATCGAGATAGCGCGAGACATATTTGGCGTTCGGATCCTCGGGCTTGATCGGCCGCCCGGTATTTTTCATGTCGTAATGGATCGGCACCTGCCCGACATTGCGCGGGAAGGTCACGGGCAGCTTGGCCGACGGGTTGTAATCGCCATAAAGAACGTCGGCGATCGCATGGCCGCCCATCGTGCCCGGATACCAGGCCTCGAGGATCGCATCGACATTGGCGTCGGCCCATTCGATGCTGTTCGGGCGCCCGCTCATCAGCACGAGGATGATCGGCTTTCCGGTCTTCTTCAGCTCTTCGAGCAGCGCCTGCTGGTTGCCGGGCAGGTCGAGCGACGTGCGGCTCGCCGCTTCGCCGGTCATGTTCCAATGCTCGCCCATCGCCGCGATGATGACGTCGGATTTCTGCGCGAGCGCGATCGCCTCGGCAAAGCCGTCGTTCTTGCCCGCGTCGGCGAACTGATAGCCGGCACCCCGGGCATAGGCGACCGTCGTGCCCTTGGGCGCGCGCGCCTGCATCCCCTCGAGCAATGTCACCGGCCGCTCCTTGCGATCGCCCGCGGCGGACCAGCTGCCGATCATGTCGTCCTTGCTGTTGCCGAGCGGGCCGATCACCGCGATCGACTTCGCTGTCGCGGCGAGGGGCAGGGCATTGTCCTTGTTCTTCAGCAGCACGATCGACTTGCGCGCGACGTCGCGCGCCGCCTCGAGGAAGTCGGGGCGATAGATGGTCGCCTTTTCGCGCGCTTCGTCCGAGTAGCGATAGGGATCCTCGAACAGGCCGAGGCGATATTTCATTTCGAGGATCGCTTTCACCGCCTCGTCGACGCGTTTGACGTCGACCTTGCCCTCGGCGACCGACTTGGCGAGGTGATCCATGAACACCGCGCCCTGCAAGTCCATGTCGACCCCGGCGTTGATCGCCTGTTCGCCCGCTTGTTTCAGGTCGCGCGAATAGCCGTGCGGGACCATTTCGTTGATCGACGTGTAATCGGTTACGATGAATCCCTTGAAGCCCCATTTCTTGCGCAGCACGTCGGTGAGCAAATAGTGGCTGCCCGACGCCGGGACGCCGTCATATTCGTTGAACGAGGTCATGAAGGTCGCGGCGCCGGCGTCGGCGGCGGCCTTGAAGGGCGGCAGATAGATGTCGCGCAGCGTGCGTTCGGAGATGTCGACGGTGTGGTAATCGCGGCCGGCCTGCGCCGCGCCATAGGCGGCGAAATGCTTGGCGGTTGCGAGCACGGTGTCGACACGCTTCAGATCGTCGCCCTGGAAACCGCGCACGCGCGCGACCGCGATCTTGCTGCCGAGGTAGACATCTTCGCCCGCGCCCTCGGACATGCGGCCCCAGCGGGGGTCGCGCGCGACGTCGACCATCGGCGCGAATGTCCAGTGAATACCCTCCGCCGATGCTTCGGTCGCAGAGATTCGTGCTGCTTTTTCAATGGCTTTCAGATCCCAGCTCGCCGCCTCGCCGAGCGAGATGGGGAAGATGGTGCGGTGGCCGTGGACGACGTCATAACCAAAGAGCAAGGGGATCTTCAGCCGCGTTTCCTCGACCGCCAGCCGCTGCAGTTCACGCGTATATTTGGCGGTGAAGGCATTGAAGATCGACCCGATGCGCCCCTTGCGAATATCGTCCTGATAGCCTTTGCGCATCGTCGGACCGGTCGAATCCCAGTCGCTGGTGAGCAGCGACAATTGCCCGACTTTCTCGTCGAGCGTCATCTTCGCGATCAGGTCGGCGACGAAGCGATCCATCTTCGGATCGGGACGCATCCAGCCCGCGGAATCCATCGACGCCGCCTCGTTCGTGCTCGTCGCGGGCTTGGCCATCAGCGGGGCGGGGGAGAGCTGCGCAGCCACCATCAGAGTGGCCAGCGTCAGGCATGTGAGGTTGCGCGTCATCGGCGGCATGATTCGTCCTTCCCAGTCGGATTTGCTTATACATTGTCACGAGGATTGGCCGAAATCGGCCGAAAACCGGCTGGCCCCCGATTGCATCCCTCTGTGTCGCTTCCCCCTATACAGTGATCGTGAAACCGGTTACAAACTAAAAAAACAACGACGCGATTTCCCGCGACTCGTCGCTGCACCGGAGGCAAGGCCGGCCAGCGAAGAAAACGAGCGCGGGGAATGTCGGGGGCCAAAAAGGGAGGATGCCGTGAAGTTTCCGCATGAATTTCAGACCGTTTCCGCGCGCCGGTCGCGCGCCCGCACGCTCGCCGCTGCGCTGGCATGGAGCAGCGCCGGTGCCGCGCTCGCCGTCGGGGTGGCGACACCTGCGTATGCGCAGGTGTCGAACGCCTCGCTGCGCGGCACGATAAAGGCCGAAGGCGGCGTGTCGCAGGTCACCGCGATCAACGTCAACACCGGCCTGACGCGCACCGCGACGGTTGGCACGAGCGGCAGTTACAATATCGCTTCGCTTCCGGTCGGCACCTATCGGCTTGAAATCACGACGCCGGGCGGCGTGCGCAACACCGACGAATTCACCCTCTCGGTTGGACAGAGCGCCGTGCTCGACTTCGATTTCTCGCAGCCCGACATCGCCGAGGGCGGCGATGACGCGATCATCGTCACGGGCACCCGCATCCGTTCGATGGAGGGCGGCGAGGTCGGTTCGAACATCACTCAGCGCCAGATCGAGGTATTGCCGCAGAACAACCGCAACTTCCTCGCCTTTGCCGACCTCGCGCCGGGCGTCCAGTTCGTGACCGGGGCCAGCGGCCAATCGCGCCTGCAAGGCGGCGCCCAGGACAGCCGCGGCGTCAACATCTTCATCGATGGCGTCGGGCAGAAGGACTATGTTCTCAAGAACGGCATAACCGGCCAGGATTCGACGCAGGGCAATCCCTTCCCGCAGCTCGCGGTCGGCGAATATCGCGTCATTTCGTCGAACTATAAGGCCGAATTCGACCAGGTCAGCTCGGTGGCGATCACCGCGGTGACCAAGTCGGGCACCAATGAATTCCACGGCGAAGCCTTCATCGATTACACCGATCAGAGCCTGCGCGACGCGCGGCCGACCGAACTGACGACGAGGAAGGTCAAGACGAAGGATTTCCAGTTCGGCGGCGCGCTGGGTGGTCCGATCATCAAGGATATGCTGCACTTTTTCGTGACCTATGAAGGCAAGCGGCAGCAGCAGCCGGTCGACGTCCAGCCGGGACTCAACCTGCCGGTCAGCTATTTTCCGTCCGAATATCAGGGCGTGTTCGGCCCGACCAACGCGACGTTCAACGAAGATCTCTATTTCGGCAAACTCAACTTCCAGCCGTCGAACAGCGACTTGATCGAGCTGTCGGGCAAATATCGCAAGGAAACCGGCGAGTTTCTGGGCAGCGGTTTCAACGCGCGCAGCACGATCAGCTCGCAGGATGTCGAGGAACTGCGCGTCACCGCGCGCTGGGAGCATACGGCCGACAACTGGATCAACGATTTCAAGCTGACCTATGAAGACGCCAAATGGGCGCCGACGCCGACCGAATTCGGCAACGGCTTCCTCTTTGCCTATGCCGGCCCGTCGCCCACCAATCCGCAGCCGGGTGTGGTCGTCCGCGGCGACATCCTGCGCGTTGGTGGCGGCAGCAATTTCCAGGAAAAGGGCCAAAAGGGCTGGGGCGTCCAGAACGACTTCACCTGGACCGGGTTCGAGGGCCATACGATCAAGGTCGGCGCCAAGGCGAAATGGGTCGAACTCAATTCGCTGCAGCTCAACGCCTTCAATCCGGTTTATACCTATAACCCGGCGTTCAACCCCGGTGGTGGCACCTTCAACGACGATGTGCCCTACCGCGTCCAGTTCGGCGCCTCGACGGGCAACGGCGACCCGATCATCAATTCGAAGAATTTCCAGTTCGGCATCTATGTGCAGGACGATTGGGAGGTTACCGACCGGCTGACGCTGAACCTCGGCGTGCGCTGGGATTATGAGCGGACGCCGGCCTTCCTTGACTTCGTCCACCCCGCCGATGCGGTGAACGCGGTGTCGCCGGCCAATTACCCGAACCTCGTCAACGCCGATTACGACATCCGCGACTTCATCTCGACGGGCAGCGAGCGTAAGGCGTTCACGGGCGCGTGGCAGCCGCGTATCGGCTTCAGCTACGAGCTCGACGACGATGGGCGCTTTGTGGTGTTCGGCGGGGCGGGGCGCTCGTACGACCGCAACCAGTTCGACTTCCTGCAGCAGGAAATCAGCGTCGGATCGTTCACCACGCGGACATTCAACTTCATCACCGGCGACCCGAACAACACATGCGCCCCCGGGCCGACCTGTGTGCCGTGGAACCCGATCTACCTGACCGAAGCGGGCCGCCAGCAGCTGCTCGCCGGCGCCGGCGCGGGCGGCGGCCGCGAGCTGCGCTTCATCGAGAACGACCTGAAGGTTCCCTATTCGGACCAGTTCAGCCTGGGCTTCCGCGCCAGGGTAACCCCGTTGTTCGAGGCCGAGGTCGGCTATAGCCATATCGAATCGAAGGACGGCTTCGCCTATCTGCTCGGCAACCGCCGTCCCGACGGCACCTTCTTCCCGCCGGCACCCGCGGCGCCGAACTCGCCCTTCGGTTTCGCGCCTCCGGGCTTCGGGTCGATCATCATCGGGACCAACGGCATCGAAACCAGCGCGGACACGGGCTATCTCAAGCTGGTCAAGAACTACACGGCCGCGTCGCCGTGGAGCTTCTCGGCAACCTATACCTATACCCAAGCCGAGGAAAACCGGCAGTTTGGCGAAACCTTCAGCCTCGATTTTCCGTCGCTGGAGGACTATACCGTCACGCGGTCGAGCGGGGTGCGCAAGCATCGTTTGGTCGCGACGGGCTCGGTCGATCTGCCGATCGGCGTCACACTGTCGGGCAAGTTCCAGATCGCCTCGCCGCCGCACCTCAAGGCGTTCATCAACCAGGGCGGAGCGAACCCCAGCCGCACCGTCATTTCGAACGAGGCTGACGGCAATGGCGATCGCTGGGGTTTCCGCCAGATGGACGTCGCGATCACCAAATATATCCCGTTCAAGTTCATCAGCGAGGAATCGCGCCTGCGCCTTCGCGTCGACATTCTGAACCTGTTCAACGATCGCAACTATGTCGATTACAACAACGACCCGACGTCGCCCCGCTATCTCGAAATTTCGGGCATTGGCGTTGGCGGAAACACGCCGCGAACGGTAAAGCTATCGGCCGGATTCTCTTTCTGACCGGCTGACAGGCGCCCGTCCCGCACCCCCCTCCCGCGGGCCGGGCGCCTCACTTTTTTGGAGTATCGCATGTCGTTTCGTATCGGGGCATCGCTCCTGCCCCTGCTCGCGCTGACCACGGCATGCACCCCCACTCCGGCGCCGTCGGCCGTCGCACCAGTCGCAACATCGGCCACGAAATTGCCGCCGCTGACCGAGGCCGCCTTTTCCGAAGAGCTGACCGAGCGCACCTTCCGCTATTTCTGGGACACCACCGACACCAAGCGCTGCCTCGCGCCCGATCGCTGGCCGAGCAACCCCTTCTCGTCGATCGCGGCGACGGGCTTTGCGCTGACCGCTTATGGGATCGGGGCCGAGCGCGGCTATGTGACGCGCGCCGAAGCGGCGCTGCGCACGCGCGACTGCCTGCGCTTCTACTGGACCGCTCCGCAGGGTGCCGAAGCGGCGGGCAACACGGGCTACAAGGGCTTTTTCTATCACTTCCTGAAGAATGACGACGGCACGCGTCACAAGACGACCGAATTGTCGACCGTCGACACCAGCCTGTTCCTCGGCGGCGCGCTGTTCGCGCAAAGCTATTACGACCGGAACGATCCGGTCGAGGCCGAGATCCGCGATCTTGCCGAGAAGATCTACACGCGCGTCGACTGGACCTTCGTCCAGCGGACCAACACGGGCACCGAGGCGCGGAACCTCGCGGGTTCGCACGGCATCACCATGGGGTGGAAGCCGGAGAAGGGTTTCGAGACGCACGACTGGGTCGGCTATAATGAGGGCATGCTCGTCTATGTGCTGGCTCTCGGATCGCCGACGCATCCGGTCGGCAAGGACGCGTGGGACAAGGGCTGGGCCACCGATCTCGAAAAGGACTGGGGCACCTATTACGGGCAGCAGCATCTGCAGTTCGAGCCATTGTTCGGGCACCAGTACAGCCATGTCTGGGTCGATTTCCGCGGTATCCGTGACGACTTCATGCGCGGCAAGGGCATCGATTATTTCGAGAACAGCCGCCGCGCGACGCTGGCGCAGCGTGCCTATGGCGCCGACAATCCGAACAAATGGACGGGCTATAGCGCCGATATCTGGGGCTGGACCGCGTCGGACGGGCCGGGATATTCGAAGGATAAATATAGCGTCGGCGGAACCCCGCGCTTCTTCAACGGCTATATGGCGCGCGGCGTCAGCGCGATCCGCGTCGTCGACGACGGGACGGTCGTCCCGACCGCGGCGGGCGGCTCGGTCGCCTTTGCGCCCGAGGTGGCGATCCCCGCACTGATGGCGATGCGCACGCAATATGGCGCGCGCCTCTATACGCGCTACGGCTTCAAGGACGCGTTCAACCCCAGTTTCACCTTTGCCGATCCGAATATGCGCAGCGGCGCGGTCGATCCGGTCCACGGATGGGTCGCCAACGACTATCTCGGTATCGACCAGGGGCCGATCCTCGCGATGATGGAAAACCATCGCAGCGGTTTTGTGTGGAAGGTGATGCGCAAAAATCCGCATATCGTCCGTGGGCTCCAGCGCATCGGTTTCACCGGCGGCTGGCTGGATCAGACCCCGGCGAAATAACCCACCCCGTCATCCCGGCCTTCGCGGGGACACTTATGTTATAATTTGTTGGAAGTCGCCATTTGAAACCCTCAAGCGCCCGATAAAACGGCGGGTTTGCGCCTCGTCTCGGTTGTTCGTTCCAAAGCGGTTTTCCCCGAAAACGGTCATTTCATAGGCTCGGAAAAATTGAGTGCTGCGCGCCCTGAAACCTCTGGGGCGGCTCGGCCCCATAAGTGCGAGCGCATGAGTTCAGTGAGAGTGGGCAGTAGCCGAATTCAGTCGGTCCCGCGAAAAATCATACTAACCCAGGTTGGATTATCCGGAGCGTACGGAACATCGCCTCTCGCGCGGGGGTTCCTCGTACGGCGCCCAGCTTTTGGTTGCCCTCATCAGGAGAATATCCATGTCGCTTCTCGACCGCTTTATCGCCGCCGTCACGCCTCCCGAAAGCGAGGAGGCACGTCGCGAAGCGCGCACCAAGGCGAACGGCGCCGCGATGCCCGGCGACTGGCTCGACCAAATCCTTCAGCATCATTTGGACCTCGAGGACGCCTTTGCTGAGGTGAAAGCGTGCAAGGACAGCGCGAGCCGCACGGCCGCGCTCAAGAAACTCGGCGTCATCCTGACCGGGCATGCGATCGCCGAAGAGGCCGTCATCTACCCCGCTATGGCCGATGAGGCGCACAAAGCGCACGCGGCCATGGGCTATGACGAGCAGGCAATGGTCAAGGTAGAGATGGCGATGCTGGAGAAGCTCGACCCCATGTCCCAGGATTTCATCGACAAGCTCGAGCATATCGAGGGTGCTGTGCAGCATCATATGTATCAGGAAGAAGGCACTTGGTTCCTCGAGCTCAAAGAGAGCGCATCGGTCGCCGACGAGGCCATGCTCACCAAGCGCTATCAGCAGGAATATGAGCGGTACGTGGGCGCTCCGTTGCTGGCGTGACGCGTGGCTCCGGCACCCTCGGGGGTGCCGGGGTGCGTCGCGGGGCTGTGGATCAAAACTGAAGCGATTTGCTGCTCCGCCTCCGGGAATTCGCCTTAGTTCCTTGCTAACAAACGCTGACGTCGCTGGGAACGGTTGCCGACGTCGCCTTTTGACGATCTGCACCTAGAAGCGGACAGTCTCCAATCGGCCAAAAAAATGCTATCATTGGTGTCCCCGCTTTCGCCGGGATGACGAATGAGGTGTGGTCAGCAACCCTTCCCGATGCACAGGTCCGCGACCACCGGATAATGATCCGACGGCAGCTTGCCGCCATTCTGGTCGGTCAGCGTCGCGTGGCGCAGCACCGTCACATCGTCGCTGACGAAGATATGGTCGATCGGGCTCGGGTCCATCTGCGCGATCTTGAAGCCGGTGAAGGTGCCGAGCGGGCCGTAATGCGGCGTGCGGCTGATAAGGCGGCTGTCGCGGAGCGCGCCTTTGCCTGGCTCGACGATCGCGGCATAGGGATTGCTCGTCGCGGGGCTGTTGAAGTCTCCCAACAGCACCGCGGTTTCGCCCGGCTTGCGCTGCCCGTCGATCCAGCGGCGGATCTGGCGCGCGCTTTCCTGCCGCGCGACCTCGCCGATATGATCGAAATGGGTGTTCACGACGAGCAAGCTGCGCTTCGCGCTCCGGTCGTGCAGCCGCGCCCACGTGGCGATCCGCGGCAGCGCGGCGTCCCATCCCTTGCTCGGGGTCTCGGGCGTCGGCGACAGCCAGAACGTCCCCGATCCCACGAGGGTGAAGCGGTCGCGGCGGAAACCCAGCGGCGAATATTCGCCCTTTTCCTTGCCGTCGTCGCGCGCGACGCCGACGAATTGATAGCCGGGCAGATCGGCCTCGACCGCCTGTTTCTGGTGCTGCAACACCTCCTGCATCCCGACGAAATCGGGCGCCTGATAGGCAACGAGCGCGATCAGCGCGCTTCGCCGGTGCGGCCAGGCGTTGTCGCCGTCCGACGCGAGGTCGAGGCGGATGTTGTAGGTCATCGCCTCATAATGATCGGCGCGTTCTTTGGCGGCGGCGGGCAGTGCGAGCAGCGCCGCGGCAGCGAGGATCAGTGCTTTTTTCATCCGAGGTTCCCTCCATTGGCCGCGATCACGCTGCTGTAGAAGCGCGCGCTGCGCTTCGGCGTGCGGACCTGCGTTTGATAATCGACATGCACGATCCCGAAGCGTTTCGAAAAGCCCAGCGACCATTCGAGATTGTCGAGCAGCGACCACGCCATATAGCCCCGCACATCGACGCCCTTCCGGATCGCATCACCGATCGCCGAGATGTGTGTGCGCAGATAATCGCAGCGCAGCGGATCGTCGATCCCGTCGGGGCCGGCGGTCGGCGGGTCGTAGAAGGCAGCGCCATTCTCGGTGATATAGACGGGGATATCGCCATAGGTGTCGCGGAACCAGACGAGCATATCGGTGAGCGCGGGCGGATAGACTTCCCAGTCGGTCGTCGTGTGCGTCGCGACCTGCTTCACCGGCGAGGCGCCGACGGGCCACTGGTTCGGGTCGGCCTTTACAACGTTGCGCGTATAATAGTTGATGCCGATGAAATCGACCGGCTGGCAGATCGCCTTCAGGTCTTCGGCGGACCATTCGGGCCATGCCTCACCGAACACCTCGGCGAGTTCGGCGGGGTAGGAACCTTTCAGCGCCGGATCGAGATATTGGCGGTTCATGTAAGCGTGCGCGCGCGCCGTTGCGGCGATGTCCTCGGGGCTGTCGCTCGCCGGATATTTGGGTTCGATATTGACGACGAGGCCGATCTCGTGCGCGCCTTCGCTGCGGTAGGCTTCGACCGCCGCACCGTGCGCGCGCATCAGATTGTGGCTCGCGATCGGGGTCTCGAA
Source organism: Sphingopyxis sp. H053 (assembly GCF_001468225.1). GTDB lineage: Bacteria > Pseudomonadota > Alphaproteobacteria > Sphingomonadales > Sphingomonadaceae > Sphingopyxis. Next base: position 164,515 of record NZ_LNRU01000001.1, read on the forward strand.
CAGATTGCGATGCCCGGGCGCGAGCGCGCCATGGAGGTAGCCGCCGTCGGTGATCACCCACGGTTCGTTGAGCGTCACCCATTTCTTCACGCGCCCGTCGAGGCGGCGGTACATCACCGAGCCATAGTCCGCAAACCAGCCGGCAATGTCGCGGTTGAGCCAGCCGCCCTTGTCGTCGAGTGCCGCGGGCAGGTCCCAATGGTGCAGCGTCAGCAAGGGCTCGATATCGTTCTTGAGCAATTCGTCGACGAGCCGCTCATAGAAATCCAAACCCGGCTCGTTCACGCGCCCGGTTCCCTCGGGCAGCACGCGGCCCCAGTTGACGCTGAAGCGATAGGCTTTCAGCCCCAATTCCTTCATCAGCGCGACATCGGCGGGCATGCGGTTATAATGGTCGCACGCGACATCGCCGGTGTCGCCCTTCACCGCCATCAGCCGCGGGTCGTGGCTGAATCGCTGCCAGATGCTCGCGCCCGCGCCATCGGCGAGCGGCGATCCTTCGATCTGATAGGCGGCGGTCGCCGCGCCCCACAGGAAATCGTCGGGGAAGACACTCTTGCTCATTTTCTGTCCTTGTTGGTGATCGTTGGGGAGGGGAGCTTTTGCTCGAGCAACCAGGCGTAGAGCGCCGGGTCGTCATAGGCGGGATCCCAGGCGTTGTGGCCGAGGTCGGGATAGATGGTCAGGCGGACCTTGCGGCCGCCGCACGCGCGGATCGCGCGCGCCATCGCGAAGCTGCCTTCGGGGATGACGACATCGTCGCGGTCGCCGTGAAACGCCCAGACGGGCAGGTCCATCAGGCGGCACGCTTCGCCGATATTGCCGCGCCCGGCGACCGCCGCGACCGCCGCGAACCGCTTGGGCTCGGCGATCGCCCAGCGCCAGCTGGCATGGCCGCCGCGGCTGAGACCCGTGAGGTACACGCGCGTAGAATCGATGCGATATGCCTTGGCGATATGGTCGACCAGCTTGTCGAGCTTGTCGATATCCCAATCCTGATCGGTGCCGAGCAAGGGCGACACGGTGAGGAAGGGGAAGGCCGGGTCGCGCTCGGCGATCTTCGGCGGGCCGTGGACCTTGACCTTCGCGACATCGTCGCCGCGCTCGCCCGAGCCGTGGAGGAAGACCAGCAGCGGATATTGCTTCGCGGTGTCGGTCAGATAGCCCATCGGCACGAACAGCTGATAGGGATAATTGCCGGGCGCGATCGCTGGCTGCGGCGTCTGCCCTTCGATTGCCGGCGCGGCTTTCGTTTTCGCGGCGGCAGGCGAGGCGGCGAGCGCGAGGCCCAGCAATGCCGCGGTCCAATATGTCATGCATCTGTCCTTGGTTGAAAGGGTCATCCCTTGACGCTCCCGGTCAGGAGGCCGCTCAGGTAAAAGCGCTGGAGCGCGAGGAAGAGGATGAGCACGGGCAGGGTGGTGACCACCGCGCCCGCCATCATCAGCTCATTGTCCTGCACATGCTGGCGGCTCATCGCGGCGAGCGCGACGGGCAGCGTATAGAGATCCTGATCGGCGAGGATGATCAGCGGCCACATGAAATCGTTCCAGCTGCCGAGGAAGACGAACAGCGCGAGCGTGACGATGATCGGGGTCAGGATCGGCAGCACGATGCGGCGGAGGATCTGCCCCTCGCTCGCGCCGTCGATGCGCGCCGCCTCGAGCATCTCGTCGGGGATCGACAGGCAATACTGGCGGACGAGGAAGATGCCGAAGATGCCCGCGAGCCACGGCACGAGCGCGCCGGCATAGCTGTTGACGAGTCCCATCGCCTTGAGTTCGAGGAAGAGCGGCAGCATCCCGATCTGCCCCGGCACGACGAGCGCCGCGACGAGCAGGCGGAAGGTCGCGTCGCGTCCCTTGAAGCGCAGCTTGGCAAAGGCATAGCCCGCCGGGATCGTGAAGAGCAGCGCGAGCCCGGTCGCGAGTGTCGAGATCAGCAGGCTGTTGAGCAGGAAACGCCCGATGCCGAAGGTGCCGAACAGCATGCGGTAATTGTCGAGGCTAGGGTCGTTTGGCAGCAGCGGCGGCGGGAATTGCGATGCCTCGCCGCGCGCCATGAAGCTGACCGATAGCATCCACAGCAGGGGCGCGATCGTGAGCAGTGCGACGAGCGCGGCGAGCAAGGTCACGGACCAGCGGCGGAGGCTCATATCGCGCCGCTCCGCCTGGCCAGCCGCAGTTGCACCAAAGTCACCGCGAGAATGCAGAGGAAGAGCAGGAAGGCGACTGCCGCGCCCGACCCGAGGTTCCACCATTTGAACCCCTCCTCATACATGAAATAGAGGATGGTGACGGTCGACTGCGCGGGGCCGCCCTGCGTCATCACATAGGGTTCGGCGAACAGCTGGAACATGCCCGCGACGGTCAGCACCGAGACGAGCAGCACGGTGGGGGCGATCGCGGGCAGGGTGACGTGGCGGAGGCGCGTGAACCATCCCGCGCCATCGATCCGCGCCGCCTCGTCGAGCTCGCGCGGCACCGTTTGCAGCGCCGCGAGGAAGATGATCATATTATAGCCGAAGGTCTTCCAGCCGACGAAGATCAGGATCGCGGGCAGCGATGCATGCGGATCGCCGAGCCAGTCGATCGGCGCGATACCGAACGGCGAGAGCAGGTAATTGACAAGGCCGTAGCGCGTATGGAGCAGATAGCGCCATACGACCGCGGTCGCGACAAGCGTCGTCACATAAGGCGCGAACAGCGCGACGCGCCACACCGGCCGCCATTTCAGCCAGCGCGAATTGACAAGCATCGCCGCGAACAGCGACAGCGCAACGATGAAGGGCACGCCGAAGCCGACAAACAGCAAGGTGTTCGTCACCGCTTTCCAGAACAGTGGGTTACCAAGCAGTCTTTCGTAATTCTCGAAACCGACAAAGCGCAGATTGCCGATGTCGGCGAGCGCGTAGATGTCGAAATCGGTGAAGCTCAGGGCTAGCGACGCGATCGCCGGCAGGACGAAGAAGAGGATGATCGCGGCAAGCGCAGGCGACGACATCGCCCAGCCCGCGCGCGCTTCGCTCGCCCGTCCGGCGGCGATCGCGCTTTCGCTGGTTCGCCGCTGCGCGCTCACAGTGCACGCCCTTTGTCCAGCATCCAGCGCCGCTTTTCGAGCAGGCGGTCGGCGCGGACGTCGATCTCTTTCGCGGCTTCATCGACGCTGTACTGGCCGCGCACCATCCGCTCGGCGACGATCTGCATTTCGGTGACGATGCGCTCCCATTCGGGCACCTTGGGCAACGGCGTCGCATGGTCGAGTTGCGTCGCGAAGGGGGCGACGATCGGGTCGTCCGCGAGTCCGGCTTTGGCCCATACCGACCGCCGCGCGGGAAGGTCGCCGGTGAGTTGCTGGAACTTCAGCTGTGCGGCGGGCGCCATCAGCCGCGACACCAGATCCCATCCCGCGTCGCCCTGATCGTTGCCCGCAAACACGACGAGGCTCGATCCGCCCGGGGCCGCCGATCCGATGCCGTCGGGGCCGGGATTCGGCGCGGTCGCCCAATTGCCCTGCATGGCGGGGGCGAGGCGGGACTTCATATCGCCGATCGTCCATGGGCCCGACAGGAACAGGCTGAAATAGCCTTTCGCAAACTCGTCCCATATGTTCGAAATCTGGGCCGAGGATGCCAGCGGCGCCAACCCCCCATCGAACAAGCTTTTGTAGAACGCCAGCGCGGCCTTGAATTCGGGGTCAGAAAACGCACCGCGCGCGCCGTCGTCGCGCAGCATGCGCGCTCCGGCCGACAGCGCGAGCGTCGTCAGCTGCTCATATTCGTTGAGCGGATAGAGCAGCGCATAATTGCCCGCGCCGACCTGACGCTTCACCTTGTGCAGCGCGGTCTTCCATCCGGCCCAGTCCGCCGGCGGCGCATCATATCCGGCGCGCGCGAACAGGTCCTTGCGGTAATATTGCAACCGCGTGTCGACATACCAGGGGATCGCCCATGCCAGGCCTGCGATGCGGTTGGTTTCGACCACCGCGCCGAACTGATCGTCGAGCAGCCCGAGCGCGCGATCGGGAACCGGCGCGATCGCACCGATCGCCGCCAGTTCGGCGATCCAGCTGTTGCCGACCTGTCCAACCGTGGGCAGCGACCCGCCTGCGAAGCCGGTGAGCAATTTTTCGTGCGCCGCGGTCCATGGCAGCGGCTGGATGGTGATCGGCGGTGCGCTCGCGGGCCAGTCGATCGTTTTCAGCAGTTCGGGCAGGCTCGCGGCCTCATTACCCATCGCCCAGACGGTCAGGGCGGCATTGCCGCGCGTGCCGCAGCCGGTCAGCAGCGAAGCAAGGGGCAGCGCGGCGAGCGCGCCCGTCAGATGGCGCCGCGTCAGCTGCATAGGCATGGCCGCGCCGGTTGCATCATGTCGGCAAGGCTCCCGCCGCGGCGACGCTCGCCGGCGTTGCCGCCCCGCCGGTCGTGCCCCGCGCAACCAGCGTCGGGGTCAGGATCGTCGCGCTCGCGCCGCCCAGCGTTTCGCCGCGAAGGATGCGCAGCAACATCATCATCGCGGTCGACCCCAGCCGGTCGATCTTGACCTGCATCGTTGTCAGCGACGGATTGAGGTGGCGTGCGAGCGGGATGTCGTCGAACCCCGCCACCAGCACGTCACCGGGAACCGACATGCCCGCATTGGCCAGCTCCGCCATCAGCCCGACCGCCATCTGGTCGTTCGCGGCAAAGACGGCGTCGGCGGGCAATTGTCCCTGCACGAGCAGCCGGCCGGCCTGCGCGCCGCTCTCTTCCGAAAAATCGCCGGGCAGGATCGCGGGGTTCGAAATCTTGGCGATCCGTGTCATCGCGTCGACAAAGCCGCGCTGGCGGTCGCGCGCGTCGCGGTTGTGCTTGGGCCCCGCGATATGGACGATCTGCCGCATGCCGCGCGCGAGCAGCGCCTCGGTCATCGCATAGGCCCCTTGATAATTGTCGACCGCCACAAAGGGCAGGTCGAGCGAGCCCGCGTCATAATTGAGCAGTACCGTGGGGAGCGCCGGGTCGAGATAGTCGGACAGCAGTTCGGGCTTCAAATCGGGCGGCATCACGAGCAGCCCGTCGACGCGCCCGCGCATCGCCGCGATCGCGGCGGCGGTCTCGTGCGTGCTGCCGTGCATGTTGCCGAGCAGCAAGTGCATACCCGATTCATGCGCGACCAGATCGATGCCGCGGATGATTTCGGAGAAGAATTCGCCGAACAGGTCGGGCAGGATGACGCCGACGGTGTCGGTCTTGCGCCGCGTCAGGCTGCGCGCGCCGCTGTGCGGGACGAAGTTGAGCTTCTTGACCGCCGCCATCACCGCGGCCTTCGTCGGTGCCGTGACATTGCCGAGCCCGTTGATCGCCCGCGATGCCGTCGCCACCGAAACCCCCGCTTCGCGGGCGACGTCCCTCAATGTAGCCATGCCGTCGGGCCCCTTTCCCTCAAATGGCGCCAAGCCGCTGATGCGACTCTGTTTTTTTATCCATGCCGGGCGCGGAAACCGTCGCAACGTAACCGGTTACACGGGCAAAATGCAAGGTCATTCGCCCACCGTCCCGAGTGCCTGACCGTCGGCGCCGAACAGGTGCAGACGCGCAGGCGGAAGCGAGGCAAAGACCTCGTCGCCCTCGTCAAGGCTGCCGTCGTCGCGCAACTGGCATGCGATCGGCTCGTCGCCCTCGCGTCCGCCCAGATGCAGGGTCGCGAGCCCGCCGAGCCGCTCGATAAAGCGGATCGTGAAGGGCAGCGCGTCCGGCGCATCGCCGATCGCGATGTCCTCGGGCCGGATGCCGATCGAAAGCGGGGTTCCGGCCGTTAGCGCTGCCGCGAGCGGGGGCAGGGCGATGCTGCGCCCGTCTTCCAGCGCCGCGCGACCATCGGCGGCGATCGTCGCGGGCAAGATGTTCATCCGCGGCGTGCCGAGGAATTGCGCGACGAAGATATTCGCGGGCCGCGCATAAAGTTCGCGCGGGGTGCCGACCTGCTCGATCCGCCCGTCGCGCAGCACGATGATGCGGTCGGCGAGCGTCATCGCCTCGACCTGATCGTGCGTGACGTAAAGCGTCGTCGTGCCGAGCTGGCGGTGCAGGCTGGCGAACTCGTAGCGCATCCGCACGCGCAAATCGGCGTCGAGGTTCGACAGCGGCTCGTCGAACAGGAAGATCTGCGGCTGGCGCACGATGGCGCGGCCGATCGCGACGCGCTGCCGCTGGCCGCCCGACAGCGCGGCGGGCTTGCGATCGAGCAGCGCCTCGATGTTCAATATCTCAGCCGCGCGCTGGACGGCGTCGTCGATCTCGGCCTTCGCCGCCTTCGCGATCTTCAAGCCGAACGCCATATTCTCGCGCACCGTCAGGTGCGGGTAAAGCGCGTAGGATTGGAACACCATCGCGATGCCGCGCTCGGACGGCGGCAGGCTGGTGACGTCGCGGTCGCCGATGACGATGCTGCCGCCGGTCAGCTCCTCGAGCCCCGCAACGGCCCGCAGCAGCGTCGACTTGCCGCATCCCGAGGGGCCAACGATCACCGTGAATTCGCCGTCGGCGACGTCGATCGACACGCCTTTCAGGACCTCGGTGGCGCCGAAGCTCTTGCGCGCGTCACGGATCGACAGTCCGGCCATGGCTCCCTCGTTCCTAATGCCTCAGTGAACGGTCACGCCCGCGCTCGCCTGCCGGGCCGGCGCGCGTCCGGCCGCGACGGCGAAGACGCAGAGGAGGGCATAACAGGCGGCGGGCAGGATCAGCGCGGCGGTATAGCCGACCGCGCCCGACAGAAGGCCGATGAAATAGGGGATTACCGCCCCGCCGACGATTGCGGTGCAGAGCAGCCCCGACGTCGCTTCGGCGCGCGCCGTCGAGCGCTCGAGCGTCAGGGTGAAGATCACCGGGAACATGATCGAATTGAAAAGGCCGATCGACAGCGCGACAAAGCCCGCCGTCACGCCGCCGACAAGGACGATATAGAGGCAGAGCAGCACGGCAATCGCGGTAAACGCCACAAGCATCTTCGATGCGGAGAAGCGCGCGAGCAGCACCGACCCGATCGCGCGGCCGACCATCGCGCCGCCCCAGTAAAGCGCGACGGCCTTGCCCGCTTCCTGCAGCGAAACGCCGGGAACGCCGTCATTGCCCATGATCCAGCCGAAGGTGCCAAAGGCGGCGTCCGACTGCCCCCAGATCGCATCGCTGTTGAGGAACAGCGCCATCTGCGTGCCGATCGCGACCTCGGCGCCGACATAGAGGAAGATCGCCAGCCCGCCGAGCAGCGCCCAGCGCGACGAAAAGGCCTCGCGGATCAGCTCGCCCATTCCGGCGCGCTCGCCGATCGGCGCAGGCGGCACCGCTTCGTTGACGATCCGCCGGCTGACCCAGAAGAACAGCAACAGCGCGACGATCAGCCCGCAGATCCAGAAATAGGCCGAATCGATCCCGGCGAGCGCCTGCGCGCGCACGGCTTCGGTGACCACCGTGCCTTCCTTGACCTCGACGCCCTCGAGGAACAGGTGCGCGCCGATCAGCGGGCCGAGGAAGGTGCCGAAGCTGTTGAAGGTCTGGCTGAAGGTCAGGCGGAAATGGCTGCGCTTCGGGTCGCCCAGCGCCGCGGCGAGCGGGTTCGCCGCGACCTGCAGGATCGTGATGCCGCTCGCGAGAATGAAGAGGCCCGCGAGCACAAGCGGGTAAATCGCGAGGTTCGCCGCCGCGAGCATGACGAGGCAGCCGGCGACCATCGTCGACAGCGCGGTCAGGATCGACGGCACCGAATGGAAGCGTGCGATCAGCGCGGCGGCAGGAAAGGACATCAGGCCATAGGCGATGAAGAAGGCCGACGCCGAAAGCTGCGCCTCGGCGTCGCTCAATGTGAAGATGCCCTTCACCGCGGCGACGAGCGGATCGATCAGCGACGTGATGAAGCCCCAGGCGAAGAAAAGCACGGTCACCGCGGCAAAGGCCGCCATGGCATTCGAGCGACCGCCGCTATGGGTGGTCGCCTGGCTGGGCACGTTCATCCGGAATATCCTCTTCGCCAAAACTATGTTATGCGCAGCGGTCTAACGAGCGGTCCGAGGCAATGCAACCGGTTACATTTCGGTGACTGTTGGCTCCCGTTCCCGTGCTCCCGCCAATCATCCCGCGCCACGCGAAATAATCGTTCGTCACCCACTGGCGCGCCCGCGCGCGACTGGTTACATGGGCCGCCACCAAACGAATCGCGTGTGCCGCCCCGAAAACCGGGACAGGCGCCGCCCGCACCAGAAAGTGGCACCCATGGAAATCATCACCGGCCTGACCTTCGACGATGTGCTGCTGGTGCCCGGCGCGTCGGATATCCTGCCGTCGGATGCCAATCTCTCGACCCAGCTCACCAGCGAAATCAGCCTCAACATCCCGATCCTGTCGTCGGCGATGGACACGGTGACCGAGGCCGACATGGCGATCCTGATGGCGCAGATCGGCGGCATCGGCGTCCTCCACCGCAATCTGACGATCGAGGAACAGGCGGCGGCGGTGCGTCAGGTCAAGCGCTTCGAAAGCGGGATGATCGTCAATCCGATCACCATCACCCCCGACGCCCCGCTGTCCTATGCGATCGCGCTGATGGACCAGCATCGCATCTCGGGCATCCCCGTCGTCGAGACCGGCGGCAAGCTTGTCGGCATCCTCACCAACCGCGACGTGCGCTTCGCTGACAATCCGGGCCAGCCGGTGCGTGAACTGATGACCGCCGAAAATCTTGCGACCGTGCGCCCCGGGGTCGGGCAGGACGAGGCGCGCAAGCTGCTGCACCAGCGCCGCATCGAAAAGCTGCTCGTCGTCGACGATGATTATCGCTGCATTGGCCTGATCACCGTCAAGGATATGGAAAAGGCGGTCAATTTCCCCGAGGCGACCAAGGATGCCAGCGGCCGCCTGCGCGTTGCGGCAGCGACCAACACCGGCCCGACGGGGATCGAACGCGCCGAAGCCTTGCTCGACGCCGAATGCGATCTGATCGTGGTCGATACCGCGCACGGCCACAGCAAGATGGTCGGCCAGACGGTCGAGGCGATCAAGAAGCTGTCGAACCGCGTCCAGATCCTGGCGGGTAATGTCGCCACCGGCGATGCGACGCGCGCGCTGATCGATGCGGGCGCCGACGGGGTGAAGGTCGGCATCGGCCCGGGATCGATCTGCACCACGCGTATCGTCGCGGGTGTCGGCGTGCCGCAGCTCACAGCGATCCTCGACAGCGTCGAAGCGGCGTCGAAGTTGGGCGTCCCCGTGATCGCCGACGGCGGCCTGCGCACCTCGGGCGACATCGCCAAGGCGCTGGCCGCGGGCGCGTCGAGCGTGATGGTCGGATCGATGCTCGCGGGCACCGCCGAGGCGCCGGGCGAGACCTTCCTCTATCAGGGCCGCACTTACAAAAGCTACCGCGGTATGGGCAGCGTCGGCGCGATGGCGCGCGGCTCGGCCGACCGTTATTTCCAGCAGGACATCAAGGATCAGATGAAGCTGGTCCCCGAAGGCATCGAGGGCCAGGTGCCGTTCAAGGGCCCCGCCAAGGACGTCATCCACCAGATGGTCGGCGGCGTGAAGGCGGCGATGGGCTATACCGGCAGCCGGACGCTCAAGGATTTCCGCGAGCGCGCCAAATTCGTGCGCATCACCAACGCGGGCCTGCGCGAAAGCCATGTCCACGACGTCGCGATCACGCGCGAAGCACCGAACTATCCGGCGGGGTAATCTGCCCCGTCGTCATTGCGAGCCATCGAAGCAATCCAGAGCGGCTATGACCGCACCGGACAGCTTCGTCGCTTCGCTCCTCGCAATGACGGGGAAGAAAGGTTGAACTTATGACCCCCGCTGCGCGCGTCCAGACTGCTATCGAAATCCTCGATGCCATCGCCACCTCCGCGCGTGACGGCGGTGCACCTGCCGACGCGATCTTTGCCGAGGCGATGCGCGCGCGCCGTTATGCGGGGTCGAAGGACCGCCGCGCGATCCGCAACCATGTCTATGATGCGATCCGCGGCGTGCGGTCGGTGCCGGTCTCGGGCCGCGCTGCGATGCTGGCGCTCGCCGATGCCGACCCCGAACTCGCCGCGCTGTTCGATGGCGCACCCTATGGTCCGGCAACGATTTCGGCCGACGAACCGCGCGCCGAAACCGGGATCGCCACCACCGCGCTCATGAAACTCTTCGACCCGCTGGTCGGCAAGGCGGAGCGCGAGGCAATGCTGGTGCGGGCATCGCTCGACCTGCGCGCCAACCGGCTGCGCTCCAGCCGTGACGAACTCGCGCTGATCTTTCCGGACGGCGAAGTGATTGCCGGCCTCGCCGATGGCTGGCGTCTGCCCGGTGAAACGGCGGCGGTCCAGCATGCCTCTTACGCCGAAGGGCAGTTCGAAGTGCAGGACGCCGCGAGCCAATATGCCGCCGCCGCGCTGGGCGCCGAAGCCGGACAGGCGATCATCGATCTGTGTGCCGGCGCCGGCGGCAAGACGCTCGCGATCGCTTCGGCGACGGGCGACGAAGCCGCGATCCTCGCCTGCGACACCAATCGCGCCCGGCTTCAGCAATTGCCGCCGCGCGCGCACCGCGCCGGGGCAACGGCGATCGAAACTTTGCTGCTCAATCCGGGGCAGGAACGCGCGATGCTCGCCGACCGGATGGGCAAGGCCGATCGCGTCATCGTCGACGCGCCCTGTTCGGGCAGCGGCACCTGGCGGCGCAGCCCCGAACTGCGCTGGCGCTCGACCCCTGCACGGCTCGACCGTCATGTTGCCGAACAGGCGAAACTGATGGACATCGGTGCCGATCTTGTGGCGCCTGGCGGCAAACTTCTCTATGCTGTCTGCTCGATCATCACGCGCGAGGGGCGGGCACAGGTGGACGATTTTCTGAACCGGCATCCCGGCTGGACGGCCGACGACGGCTATCTTCCCGATGGCGTCGGACGCGCTGCGGGCAGCGGTTTTCTGCTCACGCCGGGCCACGACGGCAGCGACGGATTTTTTCTCGCACGACTGACGGCACCATGTTAGCATCGCCTGCAATGAAGCGATGGGAGAATGCGATGCGTGTCGGCTTTCTGGCTCTTTCGGCGGGATTGATCCTCGCCAGCCTGCCCACGGCATCCGACGCGCAGCGCGCCGATAACGACATCTTCCCCCGCTCGATCGCGCTCCAGCAGGAGGGTCACAAGGCGCAGGACTCCGGCGATCTCGACACCGCGATCGGTTTTTATGAATCGGCGCTCGCCGCCGACCCGCGCAACCGGTCGGCGATCATCGCGCTGGCGCAGGTCGCCCGCGCGCAGGGGCTGCCGGGCAAGGCGATCGGGCTCTATCGCGAGGCGCTTGTCCTCGAACCCAACGACATTGTCGCGCTGACGGGGCAGGGCGAAGCGCTCGCCGACAAGGGCGCGCTCGAGCTCGCGCGCGAAAAGCTGGCCGAAGCACAGCGCGTGTGCAGCGACAAATGCCCGCAGGTCGCGGCGCTCGAAAAGACGATCGCGTCGAGCGCGTCGAAGCGCGTTGTCGCCGCCGAAGTGCTGGTGCCGAAGCCGGTGGTCGCAACTGTCGGGACGACCAGCAGCAAGAATTGAGGCTAGGCGCCGAGCGCGCGCGCCAGAGCTACCCATTCGGCAACGCTGACCGTCTCCGCGCGCCGCGTGGGTTCGATGCCCAGCGCCTCGGTCGCGGCGACCGCACCCTCGACGCCCTTCAGGCTCTGCCGCAGCATCTTGCGCCGCTGGCCAAATCCCTTTTCGGTGAGCTTCGATAGCAATTTCGGGGCGACGCCGTCGGGCTGGTCGGCGGGCGTCACATGGACGATCGCCGACATCACCTTCGGCGGCGGGGTGAAGGCCGAGCGGTGGACCTTCATCGCGATCTTCGCGGTCGAGCGCCACTGCGCGAGCACCGCCAGCCGCCCGTAGGCGTCCCCCCCGACCGGCGCGACGATACGCTCGGCGACCTCGAGCTGGAACATCAACGTCAGCGATAGCCAGCGCGGCGGCCAGGCGGCGGGCTCCAGCCAGCGCGTGAACAGCGCGGTGCCGACATTATAGGGCAGGTTGGCGACGATATGATAGGGCGCGCCGCCGGTCAGCGCGTCGACATCGACCGCCATCGCATCGTCGGCGATTACCGTTAGTTGCCCCGGAAAGGCTTCGCCGAGCTCGGCGAGCAACGGCAAGCAGCGGTCGTCGCGCTCGACCGCGATCACCTTGGCGCCGGCGCGCAGCAGCGCGCGCGTCAGGCCGCCGGGACCGGGACCAACCTCGAACACCGTGGCGCCGTCGAGATTACCGGGGATCGCCGCGATGCGATCGAGCAATTGCTCGTCGAACAGGAAATTCTGCCCCAGCGCCTTGCTTGCCTGGAGGCCGTGCGTGCGCACCGTCTCGCGCAGCGGCGGTAACGGAACCTGGGGCTCGACGGTCACTTCGCCGGCGCGTAGCTGCGCTCGCGCGCCGCGGCGAGCTGGGCGGCCATCGCGATCGCCGCGATCGTCGGCCCCGGGTCGGCGGTGCCGGTGCCCGCGATATTGAACGCTGTGCCATGGTCGGGCGAGGTGCGGATGATCGGCAGGCCGAGCGTCAGATTGACGCCGTCGTGGAAATGCAGCGCCTTGAACGGGGTCAGCGCCTGGTCGTGATAAGGGCAGAGCAGCGCATCATAGTTCGCGCGAATGGCGGGTGCGAACAGCCCGTCGGCGGCGAGCGGGCCGTCGACGATGATCCCTTCCTCGGCCAGCTGCGCGACCGCGGGCACCATGATGCGCTCTTCTTCGCTGCCCAACTGCCCGCTTTCGCCCGCGTGCGGGTTGAGGCCGGCGAGCGCGATACGCGGCGCGTCGATTCCGAAATCGCGGCGTAGCCCGCGCGCGACGATCCGCGCCTTGGCGACGATCAGTTCGACGGTCAGCCGCTCGGGCACTTCGGACAGCGGGATATGCACGGTGAGCGGGACGACGCGCAGGCTGGGACCCGCCAGCATCATCACGGCATTGGTCGCGGTGACGCCGCAGCGTTCGGCGATGAATTCGGTCTGTCCGGGGTGCGTATAGCCGATGCCGTGGAGCGCATATTTGGAGACCGAACCCGTGACGAGCGCCGAACTCGCCTGGTTGCGGGTCAGCCCGATCCCGGTCTCGAGCGCATGGAGCGCACAGGTCGCCCCCGCCGGGGTCGGTACGCCGGGGGTCAGCGGGCCGCTGTCCTCCAGATGCCAGACGGGCAGGGCATCGCCAAAGGCCCGCACCACCTCGTCCATGTCGCCGACGCGCGCAACAGGGCCGTCCCAGACGGCGGTGATCGCAGCCGCGTCGCCGATGGCGACAAAGGGGGGCAGGTTGTTTTCGCGGCGCGCGGCCCATGCGCGGGCCGCGACTTCGGGGCCGACGCCGGCCGGGTCACCCATGGTAACCGCGATCGGCCGTCGATTGCTGAAATCAGGCATAGGGTCAGCTATATTCGATCACGGCATCCCGGCGCAGGTCGCGCAGATAGCGCTGGGCCCGCTTGTTGACCTTGTCTTCCAGCAATTTCTGTTCGATCTGCTCGAGGTTCGGGGCGGTTGCGGTTTGCGGCATGTCGCGGCCGCAGAGCACGAGGACACTGACGCCTTCGTTCGCGGCGCCAAAGGGCTGCGTCGTCTGGCCGATCTGCAGACTGGCGAGCGTCGCTTGCAGCGGCGCCGGCAGCGCGCGCATCTCGATATTGTCGCGCGACACGACGGTGGCGCCCAAGCCCTGCGCCACCGCGTCGGCCGCGCCGCAACCGGCGATGCCGCGCGTCTTTTCGGCAAACTGGCTCGCCAGTTCCGAAGCCTTCGCGGGGGTGGTGCCCGCAGGGAAATCGAGCGAAATCTGCTTGAGGCTGAGGATCGCGTCGCGCGGATCGGCGGTCAGCACCTGCCGCCGGTCGATCATCAGCATGATCGAAATCCCGCCCGGCACCTCGATCGGGCCGACGAGCTGGCCCGGCGCCATCTGCGTTGCCGCTTCGCCCATCGATCCGGGCAGCTGTCCGGCCTTTACCCAGCCCAGATCGCCGCCGACGACGGCGGTCGAGGCTTCCGAAAACTGGCGCGCATAGGCGGCAAAGCTGCCACCGGCCTGCAACGCCTGGATGATCTTCTTGGCATTTTCGGTCACTGCCGCAGCGGTTTCAGGGGTCGACGACAGATAGATTTCGCCGAGGTGGAACTCGTCCTGGCCCTTGGTCCCGGTCATCTGGTCGGCGACGATCTTGACCTCTTCGGTCGACACGTTGGTCGTCGACTGGATGTTACGCGACAACAGGCGGTCCCAGGCGAACTCGCCGCGGATCTGCTGCTTCACCGCCGCCGCCGACGAGCCTTTCGACGTAAGATAGCTCGAAAACTGCTCGGGCGTCTGCTTGAAACGCGTGGCGAGGCGGGCGAATTGCTGGTTCACGACATTCTCGTCGATCGTGATCTCGGCCGCCTTGGCTTCCTGAATCTGCAGTTTTTCGTCGATCAGGTTGCTGAACACCTGGCTGCGCAGCCGTTGGACTTCCTCGGGCGGCAGTTCGACATTGTTGTTGGCGATGCGGATCAGCGCCATGCGCTGCTCGATATCGGTAGCGGTAATGATCTCGCCATTCACCGTGGCGGAAGGGCGATAGACGTTCGGCTTGGCGTCACCGAAAAGCTGCACATTGCCCGGGATGTTGAGGCTGGTCGTCGGAACGTCACTGTCTGCAACGGTCTGGGCCACCACGGGCGTTACGCCAACTGCAGCCAGCGCGATCAGGCCGGTCATGGTCGAAAATTTGGTCATCTTTACCCTATTCGAGAAAGTCCGGACGCTCCGTATCAGCGGAAACGCCCGATGGTCCAGCGCAATCCGCCAAATAGACCGTTTGATGCCGGGGCATAGGCCGCAGACGCTGAACCTAGGCTGAGCGAATGCCGTCAGAACCCCAGATTGCGGAAGGCGATGCGGAACGAGAAGCTGTTGCCGCGCCGCGCGTCGCCGGTGTCGGCATAGTCGCGGCGCCAGGTCAGCGCGATCGACAGGCAGTCATCGTCATAGGCGACGCCCAAGCGGTGGCGAATCGGCTCGAAACCGTCGGCGCTGCTGAGCGGATCGTCGGTCTGCTGGGTCAGATCGACGATTGCCGACCCGAAGACCGACCAGTGTTTCGCGAACGCGACGCGGCCGCCGGCGCGTACCTCCTCGCGGTCCTGCAAATCCTCGCCGAGCAGCAGGATGTCGCGGTTGAGCCGCGAATAGCCGAGCACGGCATAGGTCGCGCGGCTGCCGATCGTCGCGTCGAATTCGTTGCGGCGGATCGCGAAATTATCCTTGTCGAGCCGGTAGCGATGGGTCAGGCGCAGGAAGTCGCGATAGGCAACGGTGGTGCGCCCGACGATGTCCGACGTCCGGTCGGTCAGCCCGGTGCCGTCGGGAAACAGGCTGGGCTTGTCCGACAGGCGATAGCTCTGGCCGACGACGCTGCTGATGTTGAAGCCCGGCCGGCTGTAATTCCATTCGACGCCATAGGTGATGCGCGCGCCGTCCTCGAACCGGTCGTGGCCGTTGAAGCGGTTGATCGCGAATAAATTGCTGTCTTCGAGGTCGAACGCGCGCGAATCCTCGTTCGGGATGTCGATATTTTCGATCGGCGGCGTCGCGACGATCTGGACGCGCGGGGTCAGCGTTTGCGTGCCGCCCGCGAATTCGCCGATGAAGGGCCAGCGCATGTCGGCCGCGACCGCGGCGATCGCGCGCGCCTGCCAACCCGATTTGCCGCGGTAGCCGGGGATCGCGGTCAGCAGATTCTCGTCGCTGTGATAGACGTCGCCGCGCACCAAGGCGGTCAGCGTCACTTCCTGACCCAGCCCCGTCAGCCCGCGCAAATCCCAGCGCGCGCCGGCAAAGGCACGCTGCGTGTCCTGCCCCGCGGTGCGGCCGATCGCGAGTGTGTTGAGCTGCAGCTCGAACTGCCCGCCAAAGATCGGATCGGCAAGCCGCTGGCGATAGTCGATGATCGGCAGCGCGATCGGTTGCTGGCCCTGTTCGTCGTTACGGCGCAGCGTCTGCGTTGCCCAGCCGGCGATCGACAGATAGCTATTGCCCCCGATCCGCTCGAGCTCGAAGGTCGAGCGCAGCCGGTCGTCGCGGCTGATGTCATAGCGGCGCATGAAGGTGCGGTCGGTCGCGATGCGGCCCGAATAGGTCAGGCTCCAATGCGGGTCGAACTGGAACTTGCCCGCGCTCTCGAGGTAGCCGCGGAAGCGCTTTTCGCTGTCGGGATCCTCGCCGGTCAGCGGGACGAGCGAGCCATAGGTGGCATAGCCGTTGATGCGGAACGATCCGATGTCGGTCAGCGCGCGGAACTCGCCTTCCAGCATCGGCGCCGCGCTGGTGTAGAGGTGCGGGGTGATCGTGATGTCACGGTCGGACGCGAGCCGCAAATAATAGGGAACCGCGATTTCGAACCCGTTGCTGCGGTCGAGCCGGATTTCGGGCACCAGGATGCCGCTGCTCGGCTCGTTGTTGATCGAATGGCTGAGGCCGGGAAGCGGGATCAGCGGCAGGCCGAAAATCTCGACGCGCGCGCCCTTGTAGCGGACCTTGTTCTCCGCCCGGTCGTACAGCACCTTAACGGCGCGAATCTGCCAGCTCGGATTCTTGGGGCAGCCTTCGTCGTCCTCGACCGGGCAGGGGGTATAGGCGGCGTTCTCCAGCTCGATATTGCCGTTGTCGAAGCGCGTGCCCTTGACCGCGGCGAGCCGCGATCCATTGTCGAGCACGACGAGCATGTTTTCGACCACGCCGTCGCGCAGCGTGTCGGTCAGCTCGATCTTGTCGCCATAGGCGGTGTCGCCCTCGGGGTTCTTGATGACGACATTGCCCTCGGCAAAGACCTGGCCCGTCTTGCGGTTCCAGGTGACCTTGTCGGAACGCATCTCGACCGCTTCGCGGTTCATCTGGACATTGCCCTCGGCAACGACGACTTCGGTGTCGCTGTCATAATTCAGATTGTCGGCGGCGAAACCGATCTGGTCTTCGTCCTTGACCGCGGGGGCGTCGGTCGTTGTCGGGACGACGTCGGGCGTCTGCAGCTCGGGTTCGCCCACGACCTCTTCCGGCTGGGCCGGATTCGCTTCGGTCTGGGCCAGCACGGGGCAAGCGGCCAGGGCCGCGCCGCTCGCCGTCGCCAGCCAGAACGGCCGCGCACGCGCTGCTTGTTGGAACAAAGCCCAGCTCATTTTGATATCTTTGTCCCGCACCTTATTTAGCGTCCACCCGGCTTGGACCGGCAGCTTTGTTTTTGCAACTCGCAAGCGAAACCCCTATCGGTCCGCCACGTTCCAATCAATCATCGCATAAGAAAGTTAAGGCATGGACATTCAGTTTGTCGCGCAAATCGATGCGTCTGCCGACGTCGTCGCATTTCCGGTCCGCAAGGGCGAGGCCGGTGCGCTCGGCGCGCTGCTCGGCGCCGCGGCGGCCCAGGCACGCTTCGACGGCGTCGCGGGTGCGATTGCCGAGACCGCGGCGATCGACGGCGACCAGGCGAAGCGCCTGCTGCTCGTCGGGGTCGGCGAAGGCAGCGAGCAGGATCTTGAGCGCGGTGGCGCGGCGCTGACGGCAAAGCTGCAGACGAGCGGCGCGACCGCGGTCCATGTCGATTTCGCGAGCGCGGGGCAGAGCGATGCCGACGACGTCCTCGCCTTCGCGATGGGCGCGCGCCTGCGCAACTGGCGCCTCGACACCTATCGCACGCGCCTTGCCGATACGGCGAAGCCGAGCCTGAAGACGGTGACGATCGCGTCGCCCCACGGCGACCTCGCCGGTCGCTGGGCCGAGAACGAGGCGATTGCCGATGGCGTCGCGCTGACCCAGACACTCGTCGCCGAGCCGCCGAACATCCTCTACCCCGAGACGTTCGTCGAACGCTGCCAGCACCTGACCGACCTTGGCGTCGAACTCGAAATACTCGACGAACGCCAGATGAAGGCGCTCGGCATGGGCGCGCTGCTCGGCGTCGCGCAGGGCTCGACCCGCCCGCCGCGCCTGCTCGCGATGCGCTGGAACGGCGGCAATCCGGGCGATGCTCCCGTCGTCTTCGTCGGCAAGGGCGTGACCTTCGACACTGGCGGTATCAGCATCAAGCCCGCCGCGGGCATGGACATGATGAAGTGGGACATGGGCGGCGCGGGCGCGGTCGCGGGCGCGATCAAGGCGATCGCGGGCCGCAAGGCGAAGGCGAACGTCGTCGGCGTCGTCGGTCTTGTCGAAAATATGCCCGACGGCAATGCGATGCGCCCCGGCGACGTCGTTTCCACCATGTCGGGGCAGACGGTCGAGGTGCTCAACACCGACGCCGAGGGCCGCCTCGTCCTGTGTGACGCGATCAGCTGGGCGCAGAGCGCCTATAATCCCAAGGTGATCGTCGATCTCGCGACCTTGACCGGCGCGATGGTGATCTCGCTCGGCCACGAATATGCCGGCATCTTCGCCAATGACGACACGCTCGCGGCCGACTTGCTCGCGGCGGGCGAGGCCAGCAACAACAAATTGTGGCGTTTCCCGCTGTCGCCCGCCTACGACAAGCTGATCGACAGCCCGATCGCCGACATGAAGAATATCGGCCCGCGCGAAGGCGGCTCGATCACCGCGGCGCAGTTCCTCAAGCGCTTTGTCGGCGAAGGCGTCGCCTGGGCGCATCTCGACATCGCGGGCATGGCATGGGCCGACAAGGACGGCCCGGTGTGGGCGAAGGGCGCGACGGGTTACGGCGTGCGCCTGCTCGACCGCTACATCGCCGCCAATCACGAAGGCTGAGCGAAACGGGGCAGGGGAGCATGGCGCGCGTCGACTTTTACCGGCTGACCCGCGACCCGGTCGAACGGGTGCTCCCCGCGCTCGCGACGCGTATATTGGCGAACGGCGACCGCCTGCTGGTGGTCGCCGCGCCCGCGATGCAGCGGCAGGCGATCGACGAGGCGCTGTGGACGCTGCAACCTGCAAGCTTCCTGCCGCACGGCCACGCGGGCTCGCCCGACGAGGAAATCGAGCCGATCCTGATCGCGGGCACGCTCGATCCATCGCCGCCCAACCGCGCGACGCTCATCGCGCTCGCCGATGGCGAATGGCGCGAGGAGGCGCTGGGGTTCGAGCGCACCTTCCTGCTCTTCGACAACAGCCGCATCGACGACGCGCGCACGCTCTGGCGCACGCTGGCGGCGCGCGACGACGTCGACAACCGCTTTTGGAAACAGGACGAAAACGGCCGCTGGTCCGAAGGGCCGTAACGCGCCCACGCTCTATCCTTGCGATACGGCCAAAGCGCCGCTAGAGGCGCGCGCATCGCAGACCATAATAACACAGGAGCTTCCCCCATGGCGGTCACTCGCACCTTTTCGATCATCAAGCCCGACGCCACGCGCCGGAACATCACCGGCGCCGTCACCAAGATGCTGGAAGACGCCGGCCTCCGCGTCGTCGCGTCGAAGCGCATCCACATGAGCCGCGAACAGGCCGAAGGCTTCTACGCGGTCCACAAGGAACGCCCCTTCTTCGGCGAACTCGTCGACTTCATGATCAGCGGCCCCGTCGTCGTCCAGGTCCTCGAAGGCGAGAACGCGATGCAGGCGAACCGCGACATCATGGGTGCGACCAACCCCAAGGACGCAGCTCCCGGCACGATCCGCAAGGAACTCGCCGAAAGCATCGAAGCGAACACGGTTCACGGTTCGGACAGCGACGAAAATGCGGCGATCGAAATCGCCTATTTCTTCAAGCCCGAAGAAATCGTCGGCTAAACCTGACACGTCACCCCAGCGAAAGCTGGGGTCTCCATCGGTCGTGCGCGGCCTCATGAGATCCCAGCTTTCGCTGGGATGACGAAACAAGCGAAGAGGCCGCCGGAGCGATCCGGCGGCCTTTTGTCTGGTGGAACAAGCCAGCGAGCATCGCGTTGTCACGCTCACCGATCCGTTCGGCTTCACATGGCGACTGGCGCAGCTCATCGAAGAGGTGCCGCACGACGAAATCGAGAGGCGGATGCACGCGGACGCGCGCGAATAATTCTTAAAATTCGTCGGCGACGCCCATCAGCCCGGCCAGCTTCTTCGGTGCGACCGACAGCCAGCTTTTGCGCAGCCATTCGCCGATCGCATCCCAGTCGGTGTCGCCAAGGTCGAGGCGGATGCCGACCCAGCCCTCGCCGAAATAGGCGGGGCGGTAATAGCGCTCTTCGTCGAGTTCGATCAGCGCCGCCTGCTCGTCGCCGCCGCTGATCTTGACGAGCAGCGCGATCTTGCCGTCGCCATGATGATCCTCGGTGAAATAGGCGAATTTCTTGCCCTTCACGATGCCGAAGCAGGGCATGCCGTGCGAGGTCACCTCGTCGGCCTCGGGCAGCGCCATGGCGAGTTCACGCACGCGGCCGCGCAGATAATCGGGCGACCGCTCGCGCGTCACGAACGCCGCGAGCGTGGCGGGGTAAAGCTGATGTTCGGCGAACTGCACCCGCCGCGCCAGCGTTTCGACGGTATCGCCGGACAGGATCGCGACCGGCGTCTGTGCAAGCACCGGACCCTCGTCGACACCGGCCGTCACGATATGGACGCTGCATCCGCCGAATTTGTCGCCAGCCTCGATCGCCTGGCTGTGTGTGTTCAACCCCTTGTAAAGCGGTAGCAAGCTCGGGTGGATGTTGATCATCTTCCCGGCCCAGCGCGCGACGAAATCGTCGGACAGGATGCGCATATAGCCGGCGAGCGCGACGAACTCGGCGCCCGCCGCGCGCAACTGCTCGTCGACCAGCGTATCGAACGCGTCGCGGTTCATGCCCCTGTGCGATACGCCCCACGTCGCGATGCCCTCGGCCTCGGCGATCGTCAGCCCCGGCGCATCGGGATCGTTGCTTCCGACGAACACCAGCTCATAGGGGCAGTCTTTGGCTTTCGCCGCATAGAGCAGCGCCGCCATATTGGTGCCGGCGCCCGAAATCAGGACGGCGACACGCGCTTTAGCCATTATGCGTGGCGCTCCACGGCGCACGCGCGCTCCACGTTTCGGCGCTGCCCGTCACGGTGCAGGCCTTTTCGCCGTCGGCGATATGGCCGATCCGGAACACGGTTTCGCCGGCGGCCTCAAGCGCTGCGGTGACCGCGGCAACATCGCCCTCAGCGACAACGACCGCCATCCCGATCCCGCAATTGAAGGTGCGCGCCATTTCCTCGGGCTCGATATTGCCCTGCGCCTGCAGGAACGCCATCAGCCGCGGCTGTTCCCACGCGTCGGCATCGACGTGCGCATGAAGCGTTTTCGGTAGAATGCGCGGGATATTCTCGAGCAGCCCGCCGCCGGTGATATGTGCGAGCGCGTGAATCTGGCCGGTCTTCACCAGCGGCAGCAGGCTCTTCACATAGATGCGCGTCGGCGCCATCAGCGCGTCGATCAGCAGGATCGTCTGGTCGAACAGCGCAGGGCGATCGAGCTTCCATCCCTTGTCCGCCGCGAGCCGCCGCACGAGCGAGAAACCGTTCGAATGCACCCCCGACGAAGCGAGGCCGAGAATCACGTCGCCCGCCGCGACCTTGTCCGCGGTCAGCACCTGATCGCGCTCGACCGCGCCGACGCAGAAGCCCGCAAGGTCGTAATCGCCGTCCGAATACATGCCTGGCATTTCGGCGGTCTCGCCGCCGATCAGCGCGCATCCGGCCTGCTTGCAGCCCTCGGCAATGCTCGCAACGACCTCGGTCGCGACATCGTTGTCGAGCTTGCCCGTTGCATAATAATCGAGGAAAAATAGCGGCTCGGCGCCCTGCACGATCAGATCGTTCGCGCACATCGCGACGAGGTCGATCCCGACCCCGTCATGCTTGCCCGATTCGATGGCGAGTTTGAGCTTGGTGCCCACGCCATCGTTCGCGGCGACGAGCAGGGGATCGTTGAACCCCGCCGCCTTCAGGTCGAAAAAGCCGCCAAAGCCGCCGAGGTCGGCGTCGGCGCCGGGTCGGCGCGTCGCACGGGCGAGCGGAGCAATGGCACGGACCAGCGCATTGCCGGTCTCGATCGATACGCCGGCCCCAGCATAAGTGTAGGGGGCGGGTTGGTTGTGCTTGGAATCCATGGCCCGCGCGACTAACGCTTCCGGCCGACAAATGCCATGATTTCCTTGTCGGGGCCCGCGCTTTTGGGCAAAGCATAGAGAAGATATGATTTCGGCTGCTTTCCCCCGCTTCGCCCCGAGCTTCGCCTTCGACGCCCTGCGTGGCCGCGATTGGCGCTGGGCGGCGCTTTTCGGCCTGTTCTTTGCGATTCTGCTCGTTGGCGTGGTCGATGGTCAGATCACTCGCGGCGACCGCGGCATCACCCCGATCAACAGCAGCGGCGATTTCCTGACGAGCGGCATCATGGTCGACGTCACCGGCGACAATGCCGACGATGCGCGAACCAAGGGCTGGCGTGAGGCGCAGCGCCTGGCCTGGGCCCAGCTTTACCGCAAATTGAACGGCAGCGACGGCCCCAAACTCGGCGATTCGGTGCTCGATGGCATCGTCACCGCGATCGTCGTCGAGGAAGAGCAGATTGGCCCGCGCCGCTATGTCGCCCGGCTCGGCGTCCAGTTCGATCGCGTGCGCGCAGGGCAGATTCTCGGCGTCAGCGGCCGTACTTTGCGCTCGCCGCCCTTGCTCGTCATCCCCGTCTATTCGATCGACGGCATCCCGCAGGTGTTCGAACAGCGCAGCGCCTGGCAGCGCGCGTGGGCCGAATATAATACGGGGCAGAGCGCGATCGATTATGTCCGCACCGCGGGCACCGGCGCCGATACCTTGCTGATCAACGCGGGGCAGACCGGCCGCCGCGGCCGCGTCTGGTGGCGCGTGATCCTCGACCAATATGGCGCCGCCGACGTGCTGACGCCGATCGCGCGCGTCGAATATTCCTATCCGGGCGGCCCGATCAAAGGCTATTTTACTGCGCGCTTCGGCCCCGACAGCAAGCTGATCTCCACCTTCACGATGACCGGGCCCAGCCCCGCGGCGCTGCCCGACATGATGGAAAAGGCGGTCGCGCGGATGGATCGCATCTATATCGACGCGCTCGCGGCGGGCGTGCTGCGCACCGATACCTATCTCGTCCTCGAAAAGCCGGTCGAAAAGGAAGACCTGCCCGAAGAGATCGCGGCCGACGACGAGATGCTGCCCAGCGAAACCGATGCGAGTGTGCCGACGACAACCGCCGTCGGGGTACAGAGCTTCACCGTCCAGTACAGCTCGCCCGACGTCGATTCGGTCACCGCGACCGAACGCGCGGTCGCGGGCGCCGCGGGCGTCCAGTCGGCCTCGACCACCAGCCTTGCGCTCGGCGGCACCTCGGTGATGCGCGTCAGCTTCCGGGGTGACCTCGCCGCGCTCGGTGCGGCGCTCGCCGCACGCGGGTTCAAGGTGCAGGAAGGCGGCGGTCAGCTCAGGATCAGCCGCTGATGGCGCGCGCGTCCCAGATCGCGCTGCCGCTCGATTGGAGCGCGGGGGGCAGCAACGACGGTCCGCTGATCGTCGGCACCAGCAACGCCGATGCCGTGCGCTACCTGCGCCACGTCGCAACATGGCCCGTCCGCACCGCCGTGCTCACCGGACCGCGCGGTTCGGGGCGCAGCCTGATGGGCCGGCTCTTCGCGCGCGACACCGGCGGAAAAATCATCGACGGGCATGACAGCGTTTCGGAAGAAGAGATTTTCCACGCCTGGAACGCCGCGCAGGCCAGCGGCTCGCCGCTGCTGATCATCGCCGATGCGCCGCCGTCGGAATGGAATGTCGCGCTTCCCGACCTTCGTTCGCGCCTGGCGGCGGTGCCGGTGCTCGCGATCGGCGATCCCGACGACTGCCTTGCGCGCGACCTGATCGAGGCGCTGTTCGCGCAGCGCGGCATGGCGCTTGCGCCGGGCGTCGCCTCCTATATCGTGCCGCGGATGGAGCGCAGCTATGCGATGATCCACCGCGTCGTCGCGGCGCTCGATGCCGCATCGCTCGAAAAGGGCGGCGGTATTAGCATTCGTCTTACGCGTGAAACATTACTGTCACAGGGGCTCATCGATCCCGATTTGCTCGAACGACAGGATGACGCGACATGTCGATAACCGGCGGCCCCTTACGCGCAGACAATGATGCCGATACCGCGGCGACGCCGCCCAGCTTTGGTCCCGAACGCTTCTTCAACCGCGAACTCTCCTGGCTCGCCTTCAACCGGCGGGTGATGGAGGAGGCGCGCAACCCCGCGCATCCCTTGCTCGAACGTCTTCGCTTCCTGTCGATCTCGGGCAGCAACCTCGACGAATTCTTCATGGTCCGCGTCGCGGGGCTGAAGGGGCAGCAACTTCAGGGGATCGACGATCCTTCGGCCGACGGCCGCTCGCCGGGGCAGCAGCTTGCCGAGATCGAGGCCGAGGTGAACCGCCTCGTCGACCAGCAGCAGAGCGAATGGCAATTGCTCCATCGCCAGCTCGGCGAACAGGGCATCATTGTCCACGGCACGGGGTCGGACAAAGAGGCGCTGCGCACCGCCTTGCGCCAATATTTCATCGACCAGATTTTTCCGATCCTCACCCCGCAGGTGCTCGATCCGGCGCATCCATTCCCCTTCATCCCGAACCGCGGCCTCGGCGTCATCTTCGATCTGCAGCGCAAGGCGACGGGTGACACGATCCGCGAACTGGTGATGATCCCTTCCTCGCTGGCGCGTTTCGTGCCGGTCCCGGGGCAGCCGGGCTCGTTCGTGCCGATCGAATATCTGATCGAGATTTTCGGCGACCTGCTGTTCCCCGGTTTCACCATCCGCTCGCTGGGTGTGTTCCGCATCATCCGCGACAGCGATATCGAGCTGGAAGAAGAGGCCGAGGATCTCGTCCGCCTGTTCCGCACCGCGATCCGCCGCCGCCGCCGCGGCCGCGTGATCCTGCTCGAACTCGAAGCCGACATGCCTGGCGAAATCGCCGAGGTGCTCAACGCCGATATTCAGGGGCACGAAGCGATCGTTGCCAAGATCGGCGGCTTCATCGGGCTAGCGGCGCTGTCGGCGCTCGTCGATGTCGACCGGCCCGACCTCAAATTCCCCGCCTATTCGGCGCGTTTCCCCGAACGCATCCGCGAACATGGCGGCGACTGTTTCGCGGCGATCCGTTCGAAGGACATCGTCGTCCATCATCCGTATGAAAGCTTCGACGTCGTCCTCTCCTTTCTGCGTCAGGCGGCGGCCGATCCCGACGTCGTCGCGATCAAGCAGACGCTCTACCGCGCCGGCAACCAGTCGCCGGTGATCCGCGCGTTGATCGAGGCGGCCGAGGCGGGCAAGTCGGTCACCGCGGTCGTCGAGCTCAAGGCGCGCTTCGACGAGGAGCAGAATCTGCTCTGGGCGAACCAGCTCGAACGCGCCGGGGTACAGGTCGTCTACGGCTTCATCGAGTGGAAGACGCACGCCAAGATTTCGATGGTCGTGCGCCGCGAGGGGCAGGGGTATCGCACCTATTGCCACTTCGGCACCGGCAATTATCACCCGGTGACCGCGCGCATCTATACCGATCTCAGCTTCTTCACCGCCGACCCGCGCGCGGGTCGCGACGCGGCGCAGCTGTTCAATTACATCACCGGCTATGTCGAACCCGAACGGCTCGACCTCATCACCATGTCGCCGCTCAACATGCGCGCGCATCTGTCCGACCTGATCGACGCCGAGACGGCGGCGGCGAAGGCCGGCTTGCCGTCGGGCGTATGGGCCAAGATGAACAGCCTCGTCGACCCCGACATCATCGACAAGCTTTACGAGGCGAGCGCTGCGGGCGTGCCGATCGAACTGATCGTGCGCGGCATCTGCTGCCTGCGCCCCGATGTGCCCGGGCTGTCCGAAACGATCCGCGTCAAATCGGTCGTCGGGCGCTTTCTCGAGCACAGCCGCGTGTGGGCCTTCGCGAACGGCGCGGCGCTGCCGCATCGTGGGGCAAAACTCTACATCAGCAGCGCAGACTGGATGCCGCGCAACTTCGACCGCCGCGTCGAATATATGATCCCGATCGAGAACCCGACCGTCCACGACCAGATTTTGGACCAGGTGCTCGTCGCGAACCTGATCGACAATGAACAAAGCTGGATCCTGCAGTCCGACGGCACCTCAGTGCGGGTGAAGCCGGACGACAAGCCATTCAATCTGCATCATTATTTCATGACGAACGCGTCGCTATCGGGTCGCGGAACGGCGCTCCACAAGCGTCACGACGTCCCGACCCTCGCCTTCAACACGCGCGAAGATTGACGAAATTGACCCCACAGCGTTCCTCCAGGCAGGCGGTCAGTCGATCCGCCGTGATCGATATCGGCTCCAACTCGGTCCGCATCGTCGTCTATGAAGGACCGGCGCGCGCACCCGCCGTGATCTTCAACGAAAAGGTCGCCGCGGGTCTTGGCCGCGGGCTCGCCATCGATGGCCGCATCGCCCCGGGAGACGCCGAGCGCGGCCTGGTCGCGCTGCGGCGCTACGCGCTGCTCGCCGAGCATATGGACGTCCAGGACGTGCAATGCGTCGCCACCGCAGCGGTGCGCGATGCGGTCAATGGTCCCGACTTCATCGCCGCCGCGGCCGAGGCGGGACTGAATATCCGGCTGCTGTCGGGCGAGGAGGAGGCCGAGGCTGCGGGGCATGGCGTGCTGTCGGCGATCCCCGACGCGCACGGCGTCGCAGTCGATCTTGGCGGTGGCAGCCTCGAACTCGCCGAAGTGTCCCGCGGCAAGGTCGGCCGCCGCGCATCCTTCCCGCTCGGCGTGCTCCGCTTGCCCGCGCTGCGGAAGGATGGCGAGCAGGCGTTTGAACGCGCGATCCGCAAGATGCTCCGCGCCGCGGGCTGGCCGGGCGAGGGGTTGACCGGGCTGCCGCTCTATCTGGTCGGCGGTTCGTGGCGCGCGCTCTCGCGCCTCGATCTCGAACTCACCAAGGACCCGCTTGCGGTCCTCGATCAGCACACATTGCCACGCAGCGCGCTGCGCCGCCTGCTCCGCGCGACCAAAAGGTTGAGCTTTGAAGAGCTCCGCGCCATCCCCGGCATGGCGTCGAACCGCGCCGCGGCCTTGCCCGATGCGGCGGCGCTGCTCGCGGCGCTCGTCAACATTCTCGATGTGCCCGAAATGACCGTGTCGTCATCGGGGCTTCGCGAAGGCCTGCTCTATCAGGCGCTCGATGCCGAAACGCGCGCGCAGGACCCACTGATCGTCGCCGCCGAATTCGAGGGCCGACGCCTCGCGCGGTTCGCGCCGCACGGCCGCGCGATCGCCGAATGGATCGCGCCGCTGTTTGCTGACGAGGCTCCCGCCGACAGCCGCGTCCGTTTGGCCGCCAGCCTGCTCAGCGATGTCGCCTGGTCGGCGAATCCCGATTTTCGCGCCGAGCGCGGCACCGAGATCGGCCTGCACGGAAACTGGCGGAGCATCGATATCCCGGGCCGCATCCTCCTTGCCCGCGCGCTGTACGCGGGCTTTGGCGGCACCGACGCCGAGTTTCCCGCGATGGGCAGTCTCGTGACGCCCGAGCGCCTGGCGCGGGCGCGTCAATGGGGGCTCGCGATCCGTTTGGCACAACGCCTGACCGGCGGCATCCAGGCGCCGCTCGACGGCAGCTCGATCGCGATGCGCGGGGGCAAGCTGCGGCTCACCCTCACGCGCGAATGGCACCATCTGATGGGCGAAGCGGTCGAGCGGCGACTGCGCGCACTCGCGAACGCGCTTGACGCCGAACCCGTGGTGGATTTGCAGGACGGCGGCTGAGCGACCTAGGTCGCCGGCGCGGTGCAGGTCGTCCCGGCCGCCGATGCGGTTTCTTCACCGGGCTTGAGCGGTGCGAGCGAGCCTTCGGTCATGCCCTTGGTCCACCATTGCCAGCCGCCGCCGACATAGCGGGCGCCGCTCGCCGACATTGCGCTTTTCATCTCGACCGTCTTGCCCGCGACGACGATCTGCGCCGTGTCGGTGGTCGGGTAGCGCGCCTCGACGGTCGATCCGTCGGCACAGGTGTAGCGAACAGGCTCTGCCGCAGGTGCGGCAGGTGCCTCAGCCTTGGGGGCGGTCGATTGTGCGGTGTCCACGGTGGGGGCTTCGGTTTTGGTCGGCGCGGCGTTGCAGCCTGCAACGCCGATTGCGAGGGCGATAGCGACGGGGAAACGCATGGCCTGCTCCTTCATGACATCACTGCCGCCCGATTATGGGGCAACGGCCAATGCCGTGCAATAGCAAGGCCGTAGGCTCTCAGGCCGCGCCGTCGATCTCGCTCATCACCAGCTTGCCGTTCTTGACTGCAAAGCCCATCCGGCCTTCGACCAGATCGAGCGCCGCGTGGCCGAACACGTCATAACGCCAGCCGTCCATCATTTGGATTCCCTCGCGCGCGCCCGCAGCGAGCGCTTCCAAATCGTCGCTGCGCGCGATTAACCGCGCCGCGACGTTCAATTCGCGCGCGCGAATTTTCAGCAGCAGCTTGAGCAGGTCGGCGACCAGCGTGCCTTCCTTGCCGAGCCCCGGGCCGCGCGGTGCGCGCTCGGGCATGTCGTCCTTCGACATTGGCTTGGCGCCCGCGATCGCGTCCATCAGCCGGCCGCCGATGTCGTTGGTGCGCCACGTTGCCGACAGTCCGCGCACGCGGCCCAGCCCGTCCTGATCCTTCGGCGGATGCGCGGCGAGGTCGGCGAGCGTTTCGTCCTTGACGATGCGGCCGCGCGGCAGATTCTTTTGCCGCGCCTCGCGTTCGCGCCACGCGGCGAGCGACTGCAAGCGGCCGAGCACGTCGAGCTTGCGCGTCGGGATCTTGATTCGCTGCCACGCCTTGTCGGGATCGACGCTGTAATTGGCGGGATCGGCGAGCTTTTCCATCTCCTCGTCGAGCCAGTGACCGCGGCCGGTCTTGATCAGCTTATCGAGCATCATCGGGAAAATCTTGGCGAGGTGCGTGACGTCGCCGACAGCATAGTCGATCTGGCGCTTGTCGAGCGGACGGCGGCTCCAGTCGGTAAAGCGCGCGCCCTTGTCGAGTTGCAACCCGATCCACGCCTCGACCAGGTTCGAATAGCCGACCTGTTCGGCCTGACCGAGCGCCATCTGGCCGATCTGGGTGTCGAAGATCGGGTGCGGCGTCTTGCCGGTCAGGTTGAAGATGATTTCGACATCCTGCCCGCCCGCATGAAAGACTTTCAGCATGTCCTCATTGTCGACGAGCAGGTCGAGCAGGGGCCCCAGGTCGATGCCCGGCGCCATCGGATCGATCGCCGCGGCATGGTCGCGGTCGGCCACCTGGATCAGGCAAAGCTCTGGCCAGAAAGTGTTTTCGCGCATGAATTCGGTATCGACCGCGATGAAATCGCTGTTCCGAATGAGGTCGCAGAATTCGACGAGCGCGGCGTTGGTTTCGATCAACGGATGGACTTGCATAGCGCGCCTATACAGCTAGTTGAGAGGAACGGGCAGGAAAAATTGCCCGCGCTCTTCGGGTCGCGGAGCCGGAACACCGGCTGGGGAAAAAGACGAAGGGATTTGGGGCATGATGTGGCTCGGTTGGGCGCTCGCCGCGCTCGGTTTTGCGTTGATTTTCGGGCAATATGCCGCGGGGCAGGCGGACATCTTCGTGTCGATCGCCAATCCGCGGCCGCTCGACGAGGAATCGATGGTGGTCACGTTGAAGGGCTGGGGTTTCGCCGCCCAGGCGGCGCAACCGTTCGTGACGCCCGAATCCGATCATGGCCTGTGCGACGTTCGGCTGTTCGCGACGCGGCGCCAGATGCTCGTCGCGATCGCGACCTTCGGCTTCCTGCGGCCGGTGACCGTCGCGTGGCGCGCACACGCCGGCGTCCTCCCGCTGGGAGACGCCTGATGCCCATCGTCAAGCTCGGCGACGAAGGGCGCTGGACCAATTATCATGGCACCGGCACGTGCGAGGCGGCGACGCGCTTTGCCTTGCGCAGCGGTGATGCGGAGCGCGGACGCGACGAGATCGCGATCGCCGCGAAGTCGGTGCAGGACTGGCTCGCGGCGGCGCAGGCCGCGAAGCGCCGTGTCCGTCCGCTCGGCGCGGGCTGGTCGCCGTCGAATGTCAATATCAGCTCGCAAAGCTGGCTGCTCCACACGCGGCGCTTCAATCGTTGTTTTCGCATCGGCGCCGATGACGTCCGCCCCGGGATCGACGCCGGCGCCCTGATGCTCGTCGAAGCGGGCGCCCTCGTCGACGAGGTATCGGACAAGCTCGAAGCACAAGGCCGCTCGCTGTGGACCAGCGGCGCGGGCAATGGACAGACCTTCGCGGGCGCCGCTGCAACGGGCACCCACGGATCGATGATCGCGCGCGGCGGGATCCAGGACCATATCCGCGCGCTGCAGATCGTCACCCCAAGCGGTATCCGCTGGATCGAGCCCGACACCGGCGTGATGAGCGACGCCTTCATCGCCGCGACAGGATCGACGGCGCTCCGCGACGACAATATGTTCGCCGCGGCGCAGCTTCCCGTCGGCTCGCTCGGCATCGTGACGGCGCTCGTCGTTGACAGCGTACCGAAATTTCTCGTCCGTCCGATCCAGAATCTGCGCAAGGTCGATCGGGCGGCGCTGGACTGGCTCGCCGCCGGCGATTTCCGCCGCTTCTCGGCCGCCTATGCGCTCGATCAGGATCCCGATTTCGTCCAGATGATCGTCAATCCGTACAAGCCGTTCAGGCGGCCGGCGATGCTGCGCTTCCTCTATCGCGAACCCTGGCGCGACGATTATCCCCGCGCGACCCCCGGCCAGCTCGGCGCCGGTTATGACGCGCTCAGCCTGCTCGGCCGGTTGCTCAACGATTATCCGTGGGCGCGCGGGCCGTTGCTCCAGTTCGCGATGAAGCAGGGCTATGCCAGCGGCCCCGATATCGACGCGCCGCCGGTCTATGGCAGCTGGGGGGAGGGGCTCGACACGCACCGACCGCTCGCCGACCTGTTCAACGCCTCGGTCACCATCGACCGCGCCGACCTTGCGCGCGCGTTCGAACGCATCTGCGCGGTCTATGCGCGCCACGGCGGCTCGACCGTCGTCACCATACGTTTCATGGAGCGCGCGCAAGGGCTGCTCGCTCCTGCGCGTTTCACGCACAATGCGGTGATCGATTTCGACGGCCCGCGCAGCCAGCGCACCGCCGACGCCTATACCCGCGTGGTCGAATGCCTCGATGCAGAGGGGATCACCTTCACCCGCCACTGGGCGAAAAGCTGCCGCCTCGACGCCGCGCGCGTCGCCGCCGATTATGGCGAGGATTTCCGCCGCTGGCGCACCGCGCGCGACCGGCTGCTTCCCGATCCGGCGCACCGCGCGCTGTTTGGCAGCGAGGTACTCGACGGGTTGGGGCTGACCTGCTGAAGCATCCGTCGCCCCCGCGAAGGCGGGGGCCGCAAGAGGCGTTGAGCAAGGTTGCCAGCGGCCCCCGCCTTCGCGGGGGCGACGAGCCAAGTCTTGACAAATCGCTCGCCGCGCTGCCTTAGGCGCGGCCATATCGGTACGTTTGCGCGTGCCTCCCCGGACATGTGAGAGACCCAAGAAAATGCACGCCTATCGCACCCATAATTGTGGCCAGCTCCGCGCCGAGGATGTCGGCCAGAATGTCCGTGTCTCGGGCTGGGTGCATCGCAAGCGCGATCATGGCGGGCTGCTCTTCGTCGATCTGCGCGACCATTATGGCCTGACCCAGATCGTCGCGGACTCGAGCGACGCGGCCTTCGCCACGCTCGACGGCCTGCGCGCCGAAAGCGTCGTGACGATCACAGGCGACGTCGTCGCGCGCTCGGCCGAAACGACCAACGCGAACCTGCCGACCGGCGCGATCGAAGTGCGCGCACGCGACGTGGCGGTCCAGTCGGCGGCGATCGAACTGCCGATGCCGGTCGCGGGCGAGCAGGAATATCCCGAGGATATCCGCCTCAAATACCGCTTCCTCGACCTCCGCCGCGATCGCCTGCATGCGAACATCATGCTGCGCTCGAACGTGATCGCAAGCCTGCGCCGCCGCATGGTCGATCAGGGCTTCACCGAATATCAGACCCCGATCCTCACCGCCTCGTCGCCCGAGGGCGCGCGCGACTATCTGGTGCCCAGCCGCGTTCACCCCGGCAAATTCTATGCGCTGCCGCAGGCGCCGCAGATGTTCAAGCAGCTGCTGATGGTCGCGGGCTTCGATCGCTATTTCCAGATCGCGCCCTGTTTTCGCGACGAAGACGCGCGCGCCGACCGTTCGCCCGGCGAATTCTATCAGCTCGATTTCGAAATGAGCTTCGTCACGCAGGACGACGTGTTCAACGCGATCGAGCCCGTGCTCGCGGGCGTCTTCGAGGAGTTCGCAAACGGCAAGTCGGTCACCCCGGCCGGCTCGTTCCCGCGCATCCCCTACCGCGAATCGATGCTGAAATATGGCAATGACAAGCCCGACCTGCGCAACCCGCTGATCATCACCGACGTTTCGTCGCACTTCACGGGATCGGGCTTTGGCCGCTTCGCCGACATCGTCGCCGCGGGCGACGTCGTGCGCGCGATCCCGGCACCCGCGACCGCCGAGAAGAGCCGCAAATTCTTCGACGACATGAACAGCTGGGCGCAGGGCGAGGGCTTTGCCGGCCTCGGCTATGCCACGCGCAAGGGCGGCGAATGGGGCGGCCCGATCGCCAAGAACCACGGCGCCGACAAGATGGACGCGCTCGCCGCCGAACTCGGCATCGGCCCCGACGATGGCCTCTTCTTCGCCGCGGGCAAGGAAGCGGTTGCCGCGAAGCTCGCCGGTTTCGCGCGCACCCGCGTCGCCGAGCAGCTTGAGCTGATCGATCCGAACAAGTTCGAAATGTGCTGGATCGTCGACTTCCCGATGTTCGAGGCCGACGAGGACACTGGCAAGATCGATTTCAGCCACAACCCCTTTTCGATGCCGCAGGGCGAGCTAGAAGCCTTGGAAACCAAGGACCCGCTCGACATCCTCGCGTGGCAATATGACATCGTCTGCAACGGCGTCGAACTGTCGTCGGGCGCGATCCGGAACCATCGCCCCGACATCATGTATAAGGCGTTCGAGATTGCAGGCTATTCGCAGGCTGAGGTCGACGCGAATTTCAGCGGCATGATCAACGCCTTCAAGTTCGGCGCGCCGCCGCACGGCGGCTCGGCGCCGGGCGTCGACCGCATCGTGATGCTGCTCGCCGACGAGCCGAACATCCGCGAAGTCGTCGTCTTCCCGATGAACCAGAAGGCCGAAGACCTGATGATGGGCGCGCCCGCGCCGGTCAGCGACAAGCAGCTCAAGGAACTCGGCATCCGCATCGTCGACGGCCCGAAGGGCTAAGGCGTGAGCGAACCCCGGGAGCACCGGCTGGAAACGCCGGAAGGCGATATCTGCTGGTTCGAATGGGGAACGCGGGGGCAGGAGGCTTCGCTGCTCCTGCTCCACGCGACGGGCTTTCACGCGCGGGTGTGGGATCAGGTCGTCGCGGCGCTGCCCGCCGGCACGCACGTCATCGCGCCCGATCATCGCGGGCATGGGCGCAGCTACCGTCCCGCGACGCTCGCCAACTGGGCGGCGACATCCGACGCGCTGTTGCCGCTGCTCGACGGGCTCGGCGGGCATCCGCTCGTTGGCTGCGGTCACAGCATGGGCGGCTACGCGCTGACGCGGCTCGCGTCGCAGCGACCCGCAGCCTTTCGTCACCTCGTGCTGATCGATCCGGTGATCATGGACCCCGCCTTTTATGAAGGCGAGGCGGCCAAGCCCATCCCCGATCCCGCCGAGCATCCCGTCGCGCGCCGCCGCAACAGCTGGGCGAGCGCCGAAGAGATGCGCGCGCGTTTCGCCGACCGGCCGCCCTATGCGAATTGGGATCCGCGCGTCCTCGCCGACTATTGCACCCATGGCCTGCTCCCGGCAGCCGAGGGCGAGGGGCTGGAGCTTGCCTGCCCGCCGGCGCTCGAAACATCGGTCTATCAAAATGCCCTGCGCATCAGTCCGCACGAGTGGCTGCACTATCTGGCCACGCCGTCGATGGTGATCCGCGCCCCGACCGGCGAGCGCGGCGGCCCGCTCGATTTTTCGCTGAGTCCGACCTGGACCGGTCTTGGTGCGGCGCTCGGCGCCGAGCGCGACGAACTATGGGCTGAGCATAGCCATTTCATTCCGATGGAAGATCCCGCGCGCGTCGCCGCGCTGCTCGCGGAATTGCTCTAACCGCGTAACGAAACGCGCGCGCGCTGTCCCAGAAAATGACAGGGCTGCATCGCTCTTGGTAGGACGCCTCCGGTTGCGCTAGGGAGGCGCGATGAGCATTTCCCTCTCCGATCACGAAGCCGGCGCCAAATATGACGGCGACTATTCCGATGCGCTCGATGCGTTGCAGGAACGGCTTGAGCGCGTACAATCCGCGCATATCACGCACGGCCAGCGCAGCATCATCATGTTCGAAGGCTGGGACGCGGCAGGGAAGGGCGGCATCATCAAGCGCATGACCGCGCTGCTCGATCCGCGCTATTTCGAGGTATGGCCGATCGGCGCGCCGAACGACGAGGAAAAGGCGCGCCATTTCCTCTGGCGTTTCTGGAGACGCCTGCCGGGCAATCGCGAAATCTCGATCTTCGACCGCAGTTGGTACGGCCGCGTCCTCGTCGAGCGTGTCGAGGGCTTTGCGAGCGAGGCCGAATGGCGCAAGGGTTATGACGAGATCAACGAGTTCGAGGCGCAGCTCACGGGCAGCCGGACGAACCTCGTCAAGATCTTCGTCCACCTGACGCAGGAAGAACAGGACAAGCGCTTCACCGACCGCCTCGACGATCCGTGGAAGCGGTGGAAGACGGGACCTGAGGACTATCGCAACCGGTCGAAGCGCAAGGCCTATCTCGCCGCGATGGAGGATATGTTCGCGCAGACGAACACGCGCTGGGCGCCGTGGAAGGTGATCGACGGCAATAACAAGAAGGCCGCGCGCATCGCGGCACTGACCCATATCGCCGAAGCGCTCGAGGCGATCGTGCCGATGACCCCGCCCGATCTCGACCCCGCGGTCGTCAAACTCGCGGGCAAGGCGTTCGGTTACAAGCCCAAAGACTAGGTTTTTCGGCCTCCTCGGCTAGCAATCGCGCGCCCCAGCCGCTACATGGGGGTGATGAGCCGCGCCAAGAGATCCGACGATTGGGGTTTTCCCCGCTGGCGCCCCTATGGCTCGTCGCGCGAGACGCAGAAGGTGCGCCTCTGCGATCGCCACGGCTGCACCAACCCCGGCAACTGCCCCGCTCCGAAGTCGCCGAACAGCCCCGAACGCTGGTATTTCTGCGAGACGCACGCCGCCGAATATAACCGCGGCTGGGACTATTTCGAGGGTTTGAGCGCCGAAGATGCCGCCGAGCGGGCTGCTAATGAGACGCGCGACGCGGGGGCGTATGCAAAGGCCCAGCATTATGCCTGGGGCGGGTCGGGCGACGGCAGCCGCAGTGCCGACGAAATGCGTGCGCTCGAAATTCTCGACCTCGAACCCGACGCCGATTTCGAGGCGACGAAAAAGGCATGGCGCAATCTTGCCAAAGAAACGCACCCCGACGTGAAACCCGGCGACGCCGACGCCGCGAAACGCTTTGCGGCAGGGCAGGCGGCGTTCGAGGTGCTGAAGCAGGCCGAAGAACGGAAAAGCTGGAAGCCCGCGTAATGCCGGTGTTTCGGCCAAGCGTCTAGACTAGTTCATCCCGCCGATAGAGGCTTTCGCATTGCCGTCCCGCAGCATAGGCGCGCCAGGTTCGGCGCGGCAGCGCGATGGCCCCGGCAAGGATCAGCGGCGAGCAAAATAGCGTCGCGCGCCAGTCGGGATAACGGCCGGCCCCCCATTCCCATGCCGCGAGCTGGATCTCGCCGGTCAGCGTCAGCGGATAACCGGTGATAAGATGGTGGCGATCGTGCGCGTCGATCGCCGCTTGCCGCCATGCGAAATTGGGCAGCCGGAACCGCCAGCGACCGATGCGAAACGTCCAGTGCGACGCGTTGGCGGGTTCGAGCCGGTACGCCGTGCGCAGCGCTTCGAGCGGATCAGGCGCGGCCGTCATCGCGCACCTTCGCGGCGAGGGTCTCGGCCTGACGATCCGACGCGGCGCTCAGCGCCCGCGCGGTCAATGGGGTGATGCCCGGCCGTGCGGGCAGGTTGGCCGGCAGCCGGATGTTCGACGCGAGCCCGAACAGCGCGAGCAGCTGGATGAACCGGTATCCGAGGTCGATCTGGCCCGGATAGAGGCCATGCCGCGCCGAGCTCGGGAAGGCATGATGATTGCTGTGCCAGCTCTCGCCCATCGTCGGAATCGCCATGATCGGCACATTATAGGCCTGGATGACGGCGCCATCGACCGACCAGTCCTGCGGTCCGCGCGTGTGCGCGAAATAGGATATGAACCAATGCATCGTTGTGCAGGCGGCAACGCGCACCGGCACCCCCCAGATAACCCATGACCAGCCGCCGAGCAGGTAGAGGGTGAGTGCGATCGGCACCTGCTGCAGCATCCAGTACCGGTCGAGGAAGCGGTAAAAGCGATCGTCGCCGATGCCAGGGCCGGGGTCGAAGCCGGGCGGCCGGGCAAGCTGGAGCCGGAAGTTGAGATAATAGAAACCGTCGATGACGAGCGGCTTGGCGTGTCGCAGGAACCAGTGGCAATCGGGCTGCCGCTGCGCCCAGTCGCGGCTGTCGTGCAGGCGGATCGTCCAGATCGGCCCGCCCATTCCGACCGCGGTTCCAAGCCAGACGAGAAGGCGCTCGAGCCATTTCGGGCAATCGAAGCTGCGATGGATCAGGCGCCGGTGAAAGCCGACCGAATGGCCGGCGCACAATGTCACGGCCGAGGTCACCAGGAAGACCGCCAGCGCGCTCCCGCTGAAGGTCAGCGGACCTAGCACCAGCGCCATCGCCAGCATCGCGGCGTTCCAGACCGACCGGGGGCCATCCCATAGCACGCGGCCCTTGACCGCGTCGGCCCGATCGAGGCCGGTCAGCGAATTGACTTTGAAGGCCCCCGCCGCGGCGCCGCCCGCTTCGCTCATAAATTTCCCCCTCTGTTGCCCGCGCCGCCGAACAGGCGCGCGGCGCGCCCGCCTATGCCGATCACACGCCGCAGCGTGCGGGGCGAGAGGCGCTTCGTTCCCGCATCGATCGCGGCGAGGTCCTCGACCAGCTCGAGCAGGCGCTTCGCCTGCCGCGCCACCAGCGGGTCTTCCGCGCCGTCGAAACGTCGCGACGGCCCAAGGACCGCCAGCGCGGGCGCCAATTCACGCTGCCGTCGCTTCTCGAGCGTCTGCAGCATCAGGAGCCATGGATCGGCCTCGGTGGTCCAGCCTTCGCGATTTCCCGCCGCCAGCTCTTCCGCTGCCAGCCAGGTAAGCGCTTCGTCCATCGCGGCTGGCGTCAGGGACAGTTCGGCGGCGATGTCTTCGGTCGCGAGCGGCTTCGCCATCAGATATAACAGGCCGTGGACGCGGCAGGCGTCGGGCGGCAGTCCCCATCGTGCGCCGACGTCCGCCAGCCATTCCACAATCGCGGAAGCAGAGGGCCCCAGGAGGGCGCTCAACTCGATTTGGCCATCACAGGCATTCGGTCTCCCGCCTATTTATAGACACACGCATCCAGCCCGTCGCGCTTGACCACGCCGATGCGTGCGCGGATCGTATTGCCGTATCGGCGGGTGAAGCCCGACGGGCTCACCGCCTCGCGTTTCTTGGGGAGCGGCAGGATCGCGGCGATCCGCCCCGCCTCGGCGGGGGTCAGCTTGCCCGCGCCATGGTTGAAATAGCGCTGCGCCCCCGCCTCGACGCCATAGGTGCCGATACCGGTCTCGGCGACGTTGAGGTAAACCTCCATGATCCGGCGCTTGCCCCAGATCTTTTCGATCAGGAAGGTGAACCACACCTCGGGCACCTTGCGGACATAACGCGTCCAGCCGCTGCCTTGCCACAGGAAGACATTTTTCGCGGTCTGCTGGCTGACCGTCGATCCGCCGCGCATGCGTTTGCCCTTGGCGTTGCGCTCGATCGCCTGTTCGATCGCGTCGCGGTCGAAGCCATTGTGGCTGCAGAATTTGCCGTCCTCGGCCGCGATCACGGCGCGCACCATGTTGCGGTCGATATTCGCGAGACTTTCCCAGTCCTTGGTAATCCCGTTGCTGTCGGCCAGCATCGTGAACGTCACGGGCGGCGGCACGACGGCATAGAGCAGCACCCACAGCACCGAGGCGGCAATGAACCAGAACAGCCATTTGAACGGCCGGAGATACCAGGGGAGCTTGCGCTTCTTCGCGCGAGAGGACGTTACCATGCAGGCAAATTAGCCGCTTGCGATTTCGAGGCAAGCGGGCTTGATCTTGCGGAGCAAAAAACACTGATGTTTGCCGAAGGAAAGACCCGCATGTCGCTTCGATCCCTATTGCTGCTAGCCGCCGCGACGGCCGCTGCGCCTGCCCTCGCGAACGAGGATCGCCGCGACCTTTGCCCCGACCGGCCGGGGCTCGGTACACCCGCCTGCACGGTCGAGCCGGGGTCGATGCTGTTCGAGATCGGCTTGGCCGACTGGACGCTCGATCGCACCGCCGACAGCCGGAGCGATAGCTGGACCTTCGGCGACGCGCTGCTGCGCGCCGGGCTGACCTCGTCGCTGGAGGTGCAGCTTGGATGGACGATGCTCGGCCATGCGCGCGAACGTAACCGGACGACGGGCGACGTGACCCGCCGGACGCGAACCGGCGACGTGACGCTCGCGTTGCGGCAAAATCTGAGCAATCCCGACGGGTCGGGCTTTTCGGTCGCGCTGATGCCCTATGTCACGTTGCCACTGGGCGGCGATGGCGTCGGCGCGGGCGATTGGGGGGCGGGGATGATCGTGCCGGTCAGCGTCGAACTCGGTGCGGTGTCGCTGGGCTTCACGCCGCACGTCGATGCCGCCGTCGATAGCGACGGCAATGGCCGGCATACGGCCTATGGCTCGGTCGCGGGGGTGGGGTTCGGCCTGTCCGACGATGTCTCGATGGCGGCGGAGTTGTCGCTTACCCGCGACCGCGACCCCGGCGGTCACACAACCGAGGCGCTGGCCGGGCTTTCGGCCGGCTGGCAGCCCGATGCCGATAGCCAGTGGGATGTCGGTGCCAATTTCGGGCTTAATCGCGATAGCCCGGACGTCGAACTCTATTTCGGTTTCGTGCGCCGCTTCTGACGTTTGCGCGCCGCTCCCGCATTCCCATGTCGGCTTTAGGGTAGGGAACGGACATCGATCGACGCGAAGCCTAATCGTCGAGGTTGTTATCCGGTAACCGCTTCGCTGACAGGAAAAGCTGGGCGACGCCGTAAGGAACGGCCCCAAGCGCGCAAATCAGAGCGGCGCCAACAGGGAAGACGATTAAAGCCATTCCTGCGCCTCCGCGGAGATCGCTCGTCAATGCGACCCACACGCCATAGGCGAGAAAAAGCACGGCTCCGAAAAGGCAGGCGAACCAAAATCTTTTGAAATATCGTAGGATTTTCGAGAACAAGCCAGAACGACCCGACGCCTCGACGGCCAAGTGATGACGGTATCTGGTCAGCAAATCCATCGAGGGAAGGCTAGTCCCTTGCGCCCGCGAGTCAAATCACGGGCGCAAAGGACGGGCGCGGATCAGGCGCCCACCAACCGCCGGTCGCCGGCAAGCTTCAGCATCGCTTTCTGCAGTTTTTCGAATGCGCGCACTTCGATCTGGCGCACGCGTTCGCGGCTGACGTCGTAAACCTGGCTCAGGTCTTCCAGCGTCTTGGGGTCGTCGGTCAGGCGGCGTTCGGTCAGGATGTGGCGCTCGCGCTCGTTGAGCGATTCCAGCGCCTCATTCAGCAGCGAATGGCGCACATCGCGTTCCTGCGCCTCGGCGACGCGCTCGTCCTGCAGCGGGCCTTCATCGCCGAGCAGATCCTGCCACTGGCTGTCGCCGTCCTCGCCCATCGGGACGTTGAGCGAGGTGTCGCCGCCCATCGCCATGCGGCGGTTCATGCTGGTGACTTCTTCCTCGGTGACGCCGAGGTCGGTCGCGATCTTGGTCAGATGTTCGGGCGACAGGTCGCCATCCTCGAACGCCGCGAGGTTGTTCTTCATCCGGCGAAGGTTGAAAAACAGCTTCTTCTGCGCCGCGGTGGTGCCCATCTTGACGAGGCTCCACGAGCGCAGGATGAATTCCTGGATCGAGGCGCGGATCCACCACATCGCGTAGGTGGCGAGGCGGAAGCCGCGTTCGGGGTCGAATTTCTTCACGCCCTGCATCAGGCCGATATTGCCTTCGCTGATCAGCTCGCTGACAGGCAGGCCATAGCCGCGGTAGCCCATCGCGATCTTTGCGACGAGGCGGAGGTGCGAGGTGACGAGCTGCGCCGCAGCTTCATTGTCACCATGCTCCTGGAAGCGGCGCGCGAGCATATATTCCTGCTCGGGGGTCAGCAGGGGGAATTTGCGGATTTCCGCCAGATAGCGATTCAGGCTGGCTTCGCCGCCAAGCGCTGGAACCGTGGCCGGAACGTTGCTTTTAGCCATTGGAGAGCGTCTTCCCTTTAGAATCTTGAGTCAGAACATGCCGCGGTTGGGTCCAGCGGTCGAGATAGATTTTCATTCGAAACCTAAACGCGCAATTCATCGATCAGTTCCCGCATGTCGGCTGGGAGTTCGCTGTCGAGCGCGATGTTGTTACCGGTCACCGGATGAATAAAGCCCAAATGGGCCGCGTGCAATGCCTGCCGCACGAAATTCCGTGCTTTCAGCACCTCCGACAAAGGCTTTCTGACGCGTCCATAGACCGGATCGCCGACCAGCGGATGGCCGATATGCGCCATGTGGACGCGCACCTGGTGGGTGCGTCCGGTTTCCAGCCGGCACTCGACCAGAGTCGCATTCTTCAAGGGCTCGATCGTGCGGTAATGCGTGATCGCATGCTTGCCGCGTCCTTCGGCGACCACCGCCATCTTTTTGCGGTTCGTGGTCGACCGGCCGAGCGCCGCGTCGATCGTGCCGTTCGCCGGCATCGGCCGGCCGGTCGCGATCGCGAGATAGCGGCGGTCGATGCTGTGCGCGGCGAACTGCTTGGCGAGACCTTCATGCGCCTTGTCGTGCTTTGCGGCGACGATCAGCCCGCTCGTGTCCTTGTCGATGCGGTGGACGATCCCGGGCCGCGCGACGCCGCCGATCCCCGACAATTGCCCCGCACAATGGTGGAGCAAGGCGTTGACCATCGTGCCGTCGAGATTGCCCGCGGCGGGATGGACGACCATGCCGGCGGGCTTGTCGACGACGATCAGATGCTCGTCCTCATAAGCGATGACCAATCCCATGTCCTGCGCGACATTATGCGCGGGCGTGGCGGCGGGCAGGCGAACCTCGATCGTTGCAGGCGCCGCCGCCTTTGCCGAGGGATCCCAAAGGATTTTTCCGTCGGCGCCGACGACGCGGCCGCCCTTGATCAGGCTCTTTAAACGTTCGCGCGACAGGCTGGGCAGCGCTTCGGCGAGCGCCCGGTCGAGCCGCAGCCCGGCCGCGCTATCGTCCAGCGCCACGGTCAAAATGTCGTCATCCCCCTGCATTGATCGGAATGTGGTTTTCGGGCGCTGAAATTCAAGGGGACAGGCTCGTTCACACACACCCTTCGTCATGCCGGACTTGATCCGGCATCCATTCGGCGGCGGCGGCATGGACCCCGGATCAAGTCCGGGGTGACGACGAAAAAGGGCGGGGCGCTTCGGCGCATCGCGCTTGCCCTTAGGGTCATGGCTGTCCTAGGAGCAGCCCACGCCGGAAATGTCCGGAACACTGCGCTGGGGAGCCTTTTCATCCATGTCCGACGATCGCGTCGATTTCGCCTCGATGCTGGCCTCGCGCCTGTGTCACGACCTGCTGAGCCCCGTCGGCGCCTTCGCCAACGGCCTCGAACTGCTCGCCGACGAGAAAGACCCGGCGATGCGCGAGCGTTGCTTTGAACTGCTCGAACAAAGCGCGCGGACCTCGGCAAACAAGCTCAAATTCTTTCGTCTCGCCTTCGGTTCGGCGGGCGGGTTCGGCGAGCTTGTCCCGGCCGATGAGGCCAAATCGGCGATTCAGGGCATCATCGGCGACCGCGCGATCGAGCTCAACTGGATGATCGGGACCGATCCGCTGCCCAAGCCGGCGGTGAAGATCATCCTCAACCTCTCGCTTCTCCTCGTCGATGCGCTGGTGCGCGGCGGCCGGCTCGATGTCGGCTGCGAAAAGCAGGGGGAGAGCATCGAGATCGCGCTGCATGTCGAGGCCGAGCGCATCTTCCTCGATGCCGACGTCGAACGCATCCTTGCCGAAGGCGAGGATGCAAGCCCGATGACCTCGCGCACCGCGCCCGCGGTGCTGGTGCAGGCGGTGGCGCGGCAGAATGACGGTACGGTCATGCTGGCGCGCGAAACGCCGACGTCGCTGCTGGTCGGCGCCATTCTCCGCGGTCGCTAATTCCACCTTTCGTCACCCCCGCGAAGGCGGGGGTCCCGCTACTTCGGTCGCAGCGGGATTCCCGCCTTCGCGGGAATGACGAGATGAGAACGGATGGTTGCGATTTTTCCTTTCGCCGAACGCACCAGTAAAACCCTCCTTAACCATTGTCGGGCATGGTCGAACCTCAGTTTTTGGGGCGCACCGGTATCGCGATGGACGATCTGCTGAACGACTTTCTGGCCGAAACGGCGGAAATCCTTGCCGAAGCCGGCGGGGCCATTGTCGCGTGGGAGGCAGACCCCGCCGACCGCGCGCAGCTCGACGCCATTTTCCGGCTCGTCCACACGATCAAGGGCAGCTCGGGCTTTCTGGCCTTGCCGCGCGTCACCGCCTTGTCGCATGCCGCCGAGGATGCGCTCGATCAGGTACGGCGCGGCAACCGCCCGGCGAACGCCACGCTCGTCACCGGCGTGCTTGGCATCCTCGACCGGCTGGGCGACCTTTGCACGGCGCTGAGCCAGAATGGCGTCGAGCCGGCCGGCGATGACCGCGATGTCATCGGCGCGCTCGCCGGTGACATTCCCGAAGATGCGCCGTTCGAGGTTGCGGGTGTTCCGCTCCGCCGCGACGATGATTTCAGCGCCGAACTGCAAAGCTGGCGCTCGATCCGCGTGCCCTTGCCGTTGCTCGACAGCGTGATGACGGGGGTCACCGACATCGTGCTGGCGCGTAATGAATTTGCGCGGATGCTGCGCGAATCAGGCGCCGACCTGTCGGTCATCGCCTCGTTCGATCGTCTTTCCGACTCGATCGCCGGAATGCGCCAGTCGGTTAGCCAGATGCGCATGCAGCGGATCGACAAGCTCTTCGCCCCGCTGCCGCGCATCGTCCGCGATCTCGCCAAGGACATGGGCAAGAAGATCGCTTTCCAGACGAGCGGCGGCGAGGTTGAGCTCGACCGTGAGATGATGGAGAATATCCGCGACCCGCTGATCCACATCGTCCGCAACGCGATCGATCATGGCATCGAGCCACTCGAGGACCGGGTCGCTGCGGGCAAGGACATCACCGCGACAATCTCGGTCTCGGCGCGCCAGTCGGGCAACCAGATCGAAATCGAAGTGCGCGACGACGGCCGCGGCCTGTCGCCCGACGCCCTGACCGCGAAGGCGATCGCCTCGCGCCTCCTGACCGCGACCGAGGCGCGCGCGCTGGCGCCCAAGGACAAGCTCGACCTGATCTTCCGTCCCGGCTTTTCGACCGCGGCGAAGATCACCTCGGTCTCCGGCCGCGGCGTCGGCATGGATATCGTCAAGGCGAATGTCGAAAAGATCGGCGGCATCGTCGAACTGCGCAACGAAGAGGGGCGCGGGCTCGCGATCCTGCTCCGCGTGCCGATGACGCTGACGATCATTTCGGGCCTGATGGTCCGCGCGGCGGGACAATATTTCGCGATACCGCGCGGCGCGGTGCGCGAAATCCTGCTCGAAAATGGCGATACGGTGCGCATCGATCAGCTCGGCGGCGGCGAACTCGCGACGGTGCGCGGCGAACAATTTCCACTGCTTCGCCTTGAAAATATATTGGGCCGCGAGCGCGACGAGGCCGACGACAGCGACGACCGCGCGCTCGTCATCGTGCGTCCGGGGCAGGGGCAAAGCTATGCGCTGAGCGTAGCGGCGATCCACGACCATGAGGAACTGGTGATCAAACCCGCGGCGCCGATGATCATGGCGACGGGGCTCTATGCCGGCACGACGCTGCCCGACAACGGCCGCCCCGTCCTGTTGCTCGACGTCCAGGGTCTGCTGGCCACGGCGGCGATCGACGCCAGCGAAACGGGCCGCAGCCACGACCGGATGGCCGAGGCCGAGGCCGAAGCCGCGGCGGCGCGCAACGCCGTGCAGTTGCTGCTGTTCCGCGATATGAACAACCGTGTCCGCGGCGTCCGCCTGTCGGTGATCGAACGCGTCGAGGAGGTTCCGGCAAAGGCGCTTTTCGAAAGCGCGGGCCGGGTGCAGGCGCAGATTGGCGACGATATTTTCCCCGTCCATGCCTCGGCGCTGCCGGGCGGCGAGGGAACGCTGAAGCTCCTTCGCCTCTACGATGGCCGCTCGGTGCTCTGCTATCCGATCGCCGAGGTGATCGACATCGTCCGCCTGCCCGACGCCGTGCAGCCGTCGGCGGCGCCCGGCCTGATCGCGGGCGTCGTGCTCGTCGGCG
The DNA here is from genome assembly GCF_001468225.1 of Sphingopyxis sp. H053. GTDB lineage: Bacteria > Pseudomonadota > Alphaproteobacteria > Sphingomonadales > Sphingomonadaceae > Sphingopyxis. The sequence goes on from NZ_LNRU01000001.1 coordinate 209,196, forward strand.
GCGATCCTGTCGAACTCATCGATCCCTTCTGGCTGATGGAACAATATGCCGCCGGCGCGCCCGCGCTGCGCCGGCCGCTCTGCCGCCTTGCCGACGATCATGACGGCTGGGGCGGCAATTTCCTTGCTCCGATCCTGCGCAATGCCGGCTACCGCGTCGTCATGGTGGGCGATGCGTCGGATGAAGCGCCCGATGTCCTGCTCTGCCTCACCGAAGAAGGCGAGCCTTGCGGGCATGTCGACGGCGATGTGCCGGTGATCCGCCTGCGCACCTCGATCGCGGCCGCGGGGCCCGAAGACGCAACCGTCTATCGTTATGATCGCCAGGCGCTGCTCGACGCGCTGCGCCGCCAGGTCGGGGGAGAGAGCGCATGATGGACAAACTCTATCTGATCGCGCGCATCGCCGACACGCGCGTCGCCTTGCGCAGCCGCGCGATCAATTCGGTCGTCACCGTCGGCACGCCCGTCGAAGTGCCCGCCGCGCCGCCGCATGTCGCGGGGCTCTTCGCGCTTCGCAGCCGTGTCTTCACCCTCATCGACCCGCATGTCGTCATCGGCCTGCCCGCGGTGCCGGTGGCGCCCGGCCAGCGCGTGATCGTCGTCGACGTAGCCGAGCATGGTTATGCGCTGCTCGCCGACGAGATCGAGGATGTCTGTTTCATCGACGCCGCCGAAACGCGCATCGCCGGAAAGCTGCTCCCCGGCTGGGCGCGCGTCGCCGATGCGATGATCGAACATCAGGGCAGCTCGCTGCTCGTCGTCGATCCGTCGAACTTTATCACGCTGCCGGCCTTAAAAGCCGCATGAATTCGGCCGTCTATTAACTGGCTGCACACGCCTTCACCGTAAACATGCCCAAATCCCGGGGGTCGGAGTTAACTGAATGTCGAAATCTTGTCTGGTGGTCGATGACAGCAAAGTCATTCGCAAGGTCGCGCGCCATATCCTTGAAAGCATGTCCTTCGCCGTCGAAGAGGCGGCTGACGGGCAGGAGGCGCTGACCTTCTGCCGCGCCAATCGTCCCGACGTCATCCTGCTCGACTGGAATATGCCGGTGATGAGCGGAATGGAGTTCCTCGGCGCGTTCAACGATCTCGACTATGGGCGCGAAGAACGCCCGCGCGTCGTTTTCTGCACGACCGAAAACAGCATCGACCATATCCGCGCCGCGATCGAAGCCGGCGCGGACGAATATGTCATGAAGCCGTTCGACCGCGAAACGCTCGAAGGAAAGCTGCAACTCGTCGGCATCGCTTGAGGTTTTTTACGTGGCCCGTCCACAACCCCTGATACAAGATCCAGAGCCAACCGCCCGCACCGTGCGCGTGATGCTCGTCGACGACAGCCTCGTCGTTCGCAGCATCCTCGAGCGGATCGTCGATCAGCGGCCGGGGCTCAAGATCTGCGCGTCGGTCGCCTCGGCGCATGACGCGCTCGAATATCTGGCGCGCGAACCCGTCGATGTTGTCGTGCTCGACGTCGAAATGCCCGGAATGAACGGCATCGACGCTCTGCCGCACATATTGGAGCGCGCCGAAAAGGCGCGCGTCCTCATCCTCTCGTCGAACTGCGTCGAGGGCGGTCCCGCCGCGATCGACGCGCTCGCGCTCGGTGCCAGCGACACGCTCGCCAAGCCCGGGCGCGGCAGTTTTTCGGGGCGTTTCGCCGAAGTGCTGACCGAGCGGATCATGACGCTCGGCCATCAACGCGATTTCCCTGCAACGGTCCCCGTTGCCGAGCGCCCGGCTCCGGCGCCCGCCGCCTTCGCGATCGATACCGATCAGCCGATCGAATGCATCGCGGTCGCGGCATCGACCGGCGGCATCCCCGCTTTCGCCAATTTCCTAGCGCACCTCGATCCCAAGATCAGCGCGCCGATTTTGCTCACCCAGCATCTGCCCGACGCCTTCATGGAATTTTACGCGAAGCAGATCGCGACGATGACGACGCGCCGCGTCCGCGTTGCCGAAGCCGGAATGGCCGTCGAGCGCGGCTGCATCTATCTCGCACCGGGGGATGCGCATTTGCTCGTCGTCGCCAATGGGCGCCGAGCCGAAATCGCGCTCGATCACCGTGTCGTCGACAATGGCTGCTGCCCCTCGGCCGATCCGATGCTCGATTCGGTCGCCGAGATTTATGGCAAGGGCGGGGTTGCCGTCATCCTCAGCGGCATGGGCCGCGATGGGGTGATCGGTGCGGCGCGGCTGAAGGACGCTGGCGGCACGATTTTCGCGCAGGCGCCTGAAAGCTGCGTGATCTGGGGCATGCCGGGCGCGGTCGCCAAGGCGGGCATCGCGGCGGCGACGCTGAACCCCGACGCGATCGCGCTGATGCTCGGCAGCTTCCTGCAAGGCCGCGGGCAGGGGCGCCGCAAGCCATGATGGACGGAAGCGCCAGCGAATCGGCGTACCGCGTCCTGATGGGCGTGCTCGAATCGCGGACGGGGCAGACGCTGTCGCCGAACCGCATCTGGCGGATCGAAATGTCGCTGAAGCCCGTGATGCAGCGCCACGGTATCGCGGATCTTGATGCGCTCGTCGCGGCGCTGGTGACCTCGAACAGTCGGCAATTGCTCGACGATACCGTCGATGCGATGCTCAACAACGAAACATATTTCTACCGTGAATATAGTGTGTTCGACGAAATAGCTGCGACCGCGCTTGAGAAGATTCGCGAAATCAACAAATTGCGCCGCCGGCTGACCGTCTGGCATTGCGGCGTATCGACGGGGCAGGAAGCCTATTCGCTGGCAATGCTGATCGCCGAGCAAGGCGAAAAATGGGCGGGTTGGCAGGTCGATATCGTCGGCACTGACGTCAGCTATCATGCGATTTCGCGCGCGCGCGTCGGCCTCTACAGCCAGTTCGAGATCCAGCGCGGTCTGCCGGTGCAGCGCATGGTGCGCTGGTTCGACCAGACCGAGGGCGGATGGCTCGCCAAGGCGGACCTGCGCCGCCGCGTCGATTTTTCGGTGCAGAATATGCTCACCGACCGGCCGCCGCTGGCGAGCCCCGCCGACCTGATCTTCTGCCGCAACCTGCTGCTCTATTTCTCGGCGCCGATGCGGCAGAGAGCCTTTGCGCGGCTCCGCGCGATGGCGGCGCCGCAAAGCTTCCTCGTGCTCGGTGCGGGGGAAACGGTGCTCGGCCAGACCGATCAGTTCGTCGCGAGCCCGCGCCTGCGCGGCCTTTACGAGCCCGCCGATCAGCAGGGGCGCCGCGCCGCCGCGGCCTAGGACAGGCTCTGCCTTGCTTTTTGCGCGCCACTGGCGCAATCGACGGCTTGGCAAGCACAGGACGGGTCCCCCGAGCGCATGAGCGATTTTATCGAACGCTGGTCTCCCAATTTCGACGAGCGCGCGCTGCCCATCTCGATGATCGTGCTGCATTATACCGGTATGAAGAGCGGTGCCGAAGCCATTGATTGGCTTGCCAATCCCGAAGCCGGGGTTTCAGCGCACTATGTCGTCAGCGAGGACGGGCAGATCACCCAGATGGTGCCCGAGGACAAGCGCGCCTGGCACGCGGGCAAGTCGCACTGGCGCGGCATCAGCGACATCAATTCGGCGAGCGTCGGGATCGAGATCGTCAATCCGGGGCATGAATGGGGCTATGTGCCGTTCCCCGATCCGCAGGTCGCCTCGGTCGTCCGCCTCGTCCACCAGATCAAGGACCGGCATTCGGTCACCCGCGGAAATGTCATCGGCCATTCGGACATCGCGCCGACGCGCAAGCAGGATCCGGGCGAGCTGTTTCCGTGGGAGGAGCTAGCACGCCGCCGCCTCGCGTTGCCGCGCCCGACCAAGAAGCTCACCGATCCCTTGTGGACCGACGCGGGCTTCCTGCTCGCGCTCGAACGTTTCGGTTACGATGTGACCGACGGGTTCGCGGCGACCGTCGCGTTCCAGCGCCGCTTTCGTCCCGAACTCATCGATGGCACGATCGACGGCGAATGCCGTGCGATCCTGCTCGCGCTGCTGCTGCCTCAGCCCGAAGGCAATTGATTCCTCGTCAAAGCGCCCGATGAGGGCTATACTCGCTTTCGCCAGAGGGTCGGGCGATCGCCGCTTTCGCAAGAAAGGGGAGGAAAGTCCGGGCTCCACGGAAATCACGGTGCCGGATAACGTCCGGCGGATCGGGCTTCGGCCAGGTTCAGGGAAAGTGCCACAGAGAGCAGACCGCCAAAGGCTTCGGCCCGGCGAAAGGTGAAAGGGTGCGGTAAGAGCGCACCGCGCGGCTGGTAACAGGCGCGGCACGGCAAACCCCACCGGGAGCAAGGTCGAATAGGGACGGTACGAGGCAACTCAGGGCTGATTCCGGCCCAGCCGTCCGGGTTGACTGCTTGAGCGTTCGGGTAACCGTTCGCCTAGAGGAATGATCGCACAATCCCCGCAAGGGGATGGACAGAACCCGGCTTATAGACCCTCTGGCACCTCTCTCCCCAATACCCGGGCGGAACGCCCAAGGCCTGGGCCGCGTTCTAGGCGGACCAGTTGGAAGGGAAGCGCATCATGAAAGTCGTCGATGACCATGTCGAAGTGACCGAGACCGAAGCGAGCAGCGGGGTCAAAGGGCATAATGTCCGCTATGTGCTGGCTTTTTCGCTGGTCGCGGTGATTATCGTAATGTCCGCGATCTGGATCATCCCGGTGCTGTTGCAGCCCTGACACTTCTCTTTCGTCGTTATTTCGCCTTGGTCGCGCCGGCGAGTTCTTCCTCGGATAGCCGGCGTCGAGCCGGTGCCGGTGCCGGCGCGCGGAGCGTTGCCCGCGGCGCTGGCGGCTTAGGGGTGGTGAGCGAGCTTACCTTAGCGTCTTCAATTATCGCGTTCGTTCGCCGCAGCTAATTCTTTGGTGAGCAACGAAAGCAATTCGTTCTGCTTTACGGAAAAGGGCTTAACAGGGCTGCAAGGCGGCATTGTAAGCGCGCTTTGCATCATGTTGAGCGATTTCGCCTTCATGGTCGGATCTTTCGCGACCGCCACGTAACCGGTCGCTGCCAGGTTGTTGTTGCGCGCGGCGCAGCTTGCAAGCGAAGCAGCGTCCACGACAATCATGCTGTGAGCTTGTCCCCAATCGGCGATCAACCGATCGAGCGAGAAAGGAAATGGTTCACCGTCTGCCATTTGCAAGCAGCCGTCCAACGCGGGCGTCAACAGTTCGCTATTGGGGTCGCGCTCATTCTGTTCCGGGGTTTGAATGTCGCGCCAATGCAAATGATACTCGGCATATCCCCGTGTCTCTTTCGGGTGCCGTGAAAGTGTGCAGGACAATAGCTGTTCGTAGTCGCTGGTGCTGAACGCACGGGGCTTTGCGTTCCAATCAAGCGTGGCAGCGCCGCGCGGCTTCTCGGCAGTTGCAGGGGATTGCGCGACAGCCGAATTGGCCATTGCAGCGGAAAGCATCGCCAAAAGCACCCTGTTCATTGCCCATTCCCCACTTCATTCAGCCTCTCCTCATGCCCGCTGTGAAGCGTCGAAGCGAGATTATTTTCATTCACTATATCACCTTGGGACGGCTGCTTCCGGTGGAACGGGTCGTTCCCCATCGAACGAAGTTTTGGTGCAGGCAGGAAGCGAGACGGAAATCAGGCCGCGGGATAGCTGACCGTTATCACTTCCCATTCCTTGGGTCCCGCGGGCAGCTGCACCGTGCGCAAATCGCCAATCGCGGCGCCGCGCAGCGCGCGGGCGAGGGGGCTGTTCCAGCCGATCCGGCCTTCGCCGGCCTCGGCCTCGTCGTCGCCGACCAACGTGACGATGCGCCGCGCGTCATCGTCGTCGGCGAGTTCGACGGTGGCGCCGAACCAGATGCGGCTCTTGTCGGGCTGCTCGGCGGGGTCGACGACGCGTGCCGCTTTCATCCGCCGCGCGAGGAAGGAGAGGCGCCGGTCGATCTCGCGCAGCCGCTTGCGGCCATAGATATAGTCGCCATTTTCGCTGCGGTCGCCGTTGCCCGCCGCCCAGCTGATCACCTCGACGAGCTTCGGCCGCTCGTCGCCGAGCAGCAGGTCATATTCGGAGCGCAGCGCGGCATAACCCGCTGGCGAAATGATGTTCGTCTTCTCCCCCGCCATGCGGATTTAGCCGGGCGTGCGTTTGCCGAGGTAGAAACTCAGCGGCGCCTGCTGCCGCGACCCGCTGCCATCGCGCAGCGTGTCGTAGACGACGGCATTTTCCAACACGCGCTGGACATAGTTGCGCGTTTCGAAGATCGGGATCGCTTCGATCCAGTCGACCATTTCGATCCCGCCGCCGCGCGGGTCGCCATTGGCGCGCAGCCATTTGTTCACATTGCCCGGACCGGCATTATACGCCGCGACTGCGAGCGGATAGCTGCCGCCGAAATAGCGGAGCATCTGCTGAAAATAGGTCGATCCCAGCATCATATTGTAATTGGTGTCGGTGGTCAGCGACCCGGCGTCGTAGCTCATGCCAAGCTTGCCCGCGACTTCGCGTGCGGTGCCCGGCATCAACTGCATCATCCCGCGCGCGCCGGCGTGGCTGATCGCCTGCCGGTCGAACTGGCTTTCCTGCCGCGTGATCGCGTGGATGAACGTCCAGTTGCTTTCATGCCCGGCAGGGACGCGCACCGTCGGGAAACCCGACACCTCGACCGCATCGAGGCTGTTCGCCTGCGCGCTGCGGCCGATCATCACGCCAAGGTCGGGGCGTCCGATCTGCGACGCGAGTTTGCCCGCGAGCACATGGTCGGCGGGCGAGGTCGCCTGTTGCGCGAGGGCGCGCAGGAACTGCGACTGTTCGCGCCATGCGCCGATTTCGCCGAGCGCGCGCGCGGCGCGCACCAGCCGGTCGTCCTCGAACTCGCGGCGCTCGTCATTGCTGACCTGAATGGTCGGATCGGGGGTCGGCTTGGGCTGCGGGCGGTTCAGCCGCTCAAGCGACAACTGGCCATAGAATTGGTCATAATGCTGCGCGGCATCGGCGAAATGCGCATTCGCCGTCGAGCGGTCGCCCGCCGCCAGCGCCGCGCGGCCGGCCCAGTAAAAGCCTTTCGTGCGTGTCTGCGCCGAGCGTGCGGCTTCGCCATAGGCGCGGTAGAGGCGCACCGCCTCGGCCGGGCGGCGCAGATCGCGATAGGCAAGCTGCCCGGCGAGCCAGGCGAGCGAGGTATAATCGTCGCGCACGCCAAGCGACGTCTCGCGGATCACCGTTCCGGGTGGGAAGGCGTCGTCGAGCTGGCGCGCGATATTATAGGCGGTGGTCTTGTCGCCGCCATCGCTCGCCTGCCGCGCGTTGGTGAGCAGCGTTTCGAGCCATTCCTCGGGATCGGTCGGCGCCTTCGCCAGCGAGCGCGGTGCGGCGAGCAGCGCGCGCGCTTCGCCGACGCGTCCCGCCTTGCGCAGCCAGGTCGCCTTGTCGGTGATATAGCCTGCATCGGTGCGGGTCAGCGCCGGATTGGCGCTTTCGGCGGCGGATGCCTGAAACGCCGCGTCGACCGACGCGTTGCGCATCGCAAGCCGCGCCGCGAACACGTTGCGCTTGTCGGACGAGGTATAGGCGAGCTGACGGCTCGCGGCAGCGGTGGCGCCGAGCCAGAGCAGCCGGTCCATGCGCGCGTCATGGTCGGCGGGCGTAATCGCGCCGGGGAACATGGCGAGCGCGCGGCTCGTCTCATAATCGTCGAGCGGCCCGCTCGTCCACGCGCGGCGAACCGCCGCGGCGGCGTCCTCGCGGCGGCCCGACGCGTTGAGCGCGAGTGCATAGCGGAGCTGCCCACTCGCGGTCTGCGGCGGGTAAGCCTGGAAATAGGCGAGGGTGCGCTGCGGATCGTAGCTGTCGAGCGAGATGGCCTTTTCGGCGCGCGTGCGCATCTTGTCGTTGTCGGGCCATCCCTTGTTCGCCATCAGGAAACGCGAAAGCTGGTCGAACGAGGCGCCGGTGTTCGCCGTCAGCCGCCGCCATTCCATCACCGCATCGCCGACCGAACTGGTCGACGGCGGCGGACCCGACGTCGCCGCCAAGCCCATCTGCGCGCGATACCAGGCCATTTGTTCGGGAGTGAGTTCGCTGGCATGGGCGGTGGTCGGAATGAGGAGGGCCGCGGCGAGCGCGAGGCGGGAGATACGGGTCAGCGAGGTCATAGCTGCCATGGTAATGCCAAACTCCTTGCGGGGCGCTGAATAGACGTCCAATAGCGGCGCGCTGGCCGGATTCTATCGGTCACAGCGGGGTATTGTAAAGGAGCGGAGCATGTTTTCGGGTTCGATTCCCGCTTTGGTGACGCCATTTCGCGATGGGGCGTTCGACGCTCCGGCCTTCGCACGCCTTGTCGATTGGCAGATCAAAGAAGGGACCAGCGCGCTGGTTCCGTGCGGTACGACCGGCGAAAGCCCGACGCTCGGCTACGACGAACATTATCAGGTGATCGACAGCTGCATCGAGGCGGCGGCGGGACGCGTTCCCGTGATCGCCGGCTGCGGGTCGAACGACACCGCGACAGCCATCCGGCATATGCGCCATGCGCAGGCGGCCGGCGCGACCGCGGCGCTGATCGTCGCGCCCTACTACAACCGGCCGAGCCAGGCCGGCATGATCGCGCATTTTCAGGCGCTCGCCGACGCGAGCGACCTGCCGATCGTCGTCTATAACGTCCCCAGCCGCACCGTCGCCGACATCAGCGCCGAGACGATGTGCAAGCTCGCCGAAATCCCGAGCGTCGTCGCAATCAAGGATGCGAGCGGCGATCTGGCGCGTGTGACCATCCACCGTGCGGGCGCCGGCAAGGACTTCTGCCAGCTTTCGGGCAACGACGATCTCTGGCTGCCGCACGCCGTGCTAGGTGGCGCGGGCTGCATCTCGGTCACCGCCAATGTCGCACCGCGTCTGTGTGCCGATTTCGCCGCCGCCGCCGCCGCGGGCGACTGGACGCGCGCGCTGGTGCTGCACGACCGGCTGTTCGATCTGCACAAGGCGATGTTCTCCGACACCTCGCCGGGACCGGTTAAATATGCGCTGTCGCGTATCCACGACTGGTTTTCGCCCGAAGTGCGCCTACCTATCATCGCGGCGAACGAAGCATCGCGCGCCGCCGTCGATGCCGCGCTGTCCGCGGCCGGAGTAATCTAGGTCCCGCCATGGCTCGTCCCCAGTCTGCCGCCGAATTCGACAAGAAGAAGGTCGTCGCCGAGAACCGGCGCGCGCGGTTCGACTTTGCCATCGACGAAGTGTTCGAGGCGGGCATTGCGTTGCAAGGGACCGAGGTCAAATCGCTGCGCTTCGGCGAAGGCACGATTGCCGAGAGCTATGCCGAAGTGAAGGGGCATGAGGTGTGGCTGGTGAACAGCAACATCCCGGAATTCAGCCACGGCAACCGGCACAATCATGAGCCCAAGCGGCCGCGTAAGCTGTTGCTCAGCGGCCGCGAGATCAACAAGATGCACGCCGCGGTCGCGCGGCAGGGGATGACGCTTGTCCCGCTGTCCATCTATTTCAACAGCCGCGGCCGCGCCAAGGTCGAACTGGCGATCGCGAAGGGCAAGAAGGCGCACGACAAGCGGGAGTCGATCAAGGAACGCGACTGGAAGCGCGACAAGCAGCGGTTGATGAAGGACCGCGGATGAGCGGCAGCCCTCGCGACAAGGCGGCAGTGATGAACTGGATACGCCGCAACTCGCCGACGCGCGAGGAATTGCTCGCGAGCCGTTTCGTCAAGCCATTTGCCCATAGGGTCGCGCACAGCCATTTGTGGCGCTTCACCCGCACCTCGGTCCCGCGCGGCACCGCGCTCGGGCTGTTCGTCGGCATCTTTTTCCTGATCCCCGGGGTGCAGATATTGGGCGTGGCGCTGCTCGCGCTGCCCGTTCGTGCCAATATCCCGATCGGCGCGGCGATGACCTTCCTGTCGAACCCGGTGACGACGCCGTTCATCATCCTCGCGTCGGTGTGGCTCGGCGACTGGCTGTTCGGGCTCCATGCCAACAGCGCGACCTTTTCGGCGATGATCGAGCATGGCGCGTCGGCGGGCGAATGGGCGCGCTGGGTCTTTTCGGACGCTGCGCCCGCGATGCTCGCCGGACTGTTCGTCATTTCGCTGGTGTCGGCGATCATAGGCTATGTCTTGGCGTCGATCTTCTGGGACAATTGGATTCGCCTTCGCTGGCGGCGCAAACTGGCGCGGGCGCGCGACCAACGACATGAGGCATCGACCAGCGACACCGCGGCCGGTTGAACCCCCAAATAGCAAGCGTATAGCTGTCGCATCGCTAATCTGCGCCGTGCCAGCGCGGCGTGGATTTTCGCTTCATATCGAAAACTGGGGAATATCATGACTCTGCATATTTCTTCGCGCCTGATGGCGACCGCCGCGCTTGGCGCATTGATGCTCGCCGCCGTTCCGGCGACCGCCAAGGAAAAGGCCGCCACTGCGCCCGCCACCGAAACGACGGCAAAGCCCGAGATCGGCGATTTCGGTTTCGACCTCACCGGCATGGACAAGACCGTCCAACCGGGCGACGACTTCTATGCCTATGCCAACGGCACCTGGGCGAAGAACGCACAGATCCCGGCCGACAAGTCGAACTATGGCATGTTCACCGCGCTCGCCGATCTGTCGCAGAAGCGCACGCGCGAAATCCTCGACGTCGCAAAGGGCGATCCGAACAGCATGATCGGCCGCGCTTACTCATCCTATCTCGATGCGCCCGCCGTCGAGGCGAAGGGCCTCGCGCCGATCCAGCCGTGGCTGACCAAGGTCCGCGCCGTCGACAAGGCGGGCCTCGCGAAGCTGCTGTCCGAGGCCGACCGCAGCGGCATCCAGCATTTCTTCGGCGGCTATGTCGGCCAGGACGACAAGAACCCCGACGTCTATATCTACACGATGTTCCAGGGCGGCATCGGCATGCCCGACCGCGATTTCTATCTGAAGGACGGCGAACGCAATACCAAGCTGCAGGCCGCCTATCTGAAGCACCTCGAAAATGTCCTGACGCTCGCGGGCGAAAAGGATGCGCCGGCGCGCGCCAAGGCGATCTATGATTTCGAAAAGCAGATCGCGACCGTCCACTGGGACAAGAACGACAGCAGCGACGCGACCAAAGTCTATAACAAGATGACGATCGCCGAGCTTGCGAAGGCGGCGCCGGGCTTCGACTGGCAGGCGTTCATCCGCGGCATCGGCGTCAATGAGGATTCGATCCTCGTGTCGCAGCCGAGCGCCTTCACCGGCGAGGCCAAGCTGCTCGCCGACGCGCCGATCGGCGTGATCCGCGACGCGCTGCTGGTGCGCAGCCTCGACGGCTTCGCGGGCGTGCTGCCCGACGCGGTCGCGCAGGAAGCCTTCTCCTTCTATAGCACCGCGCTGTCGGGCACCCCGCAGATGCAGGAGCGCTGGAAGCGCGCGGTCGACTTCACCACCAACAATATGGGTGAGGCCGTCGGCCAGGATTATGTCGCGAAATATTTCCCGCCCGAAACCAAGGCGGCGATGGACGTGCTCGTCAAGAATGTGCTCGCCGCGCTCGACACGCGCATCGGCAAGCTGACGTGGATGCAGCCCGGGACGAAGGTGAAGGCGAAGAAGAAGCTCGCCAACTTCACGACCAAAATCGGCTACCCCGACCGCTGGAAGGATTATAGCAAGCTCGAAATCCGCGGCGACGACCTGTTCGGCAACCAGCTGCGCGCCAACCAGTTCGCGCACGACGACAATGTCGGCCGCCTCGGCGGGCCGATCCGCCGCTGGGAATGGGGGATGACCCCGATGGAGGTCAACGCCTACGCCAATTTCGGGATGAACGAGATCGTCTTCCCCGCCGCGATTCTGCAGCCGCCCTTCTTCGATCCGCACGCCGACGCCGCGGTCAACTATGGCGGCATCGGTGCGGTGATCGGGCACGAGATCAGCCATCACTTCGACGATCAGGGCGCGAAATATGACGAGACGGGCAAGCTCGCCGACTGGTGGACCCCCGCCGACGTCGCCGCGTTCGAGGCCGCGGGCAAAGCGCTGATCGCGCAATATGATGCCTATGAAGTGCTTCCCGGCGAAAAGCTCGACGGCACCTTCACGCTCGGCGAGAATATCGGTGATCTCGCCGGCCTGACGATCGCCTATGACGCGTACAAGAAGTCGCTCGGCGGCAAGGAAGCGCCGGTGATCGACGGGCTGACGGGTGACCAGCGCTTCTTCCTCGGCTGGGCGCAGGTGTGGCGGCGCAACTATCGCGAGCAGAATCTGTCGCAGCGCATCACGACCGATCCGCATTCACCGTCGATCCAGCGGACTTGGGTCTCGCGCAATCTTGACCCGTGGTATAAGGCCTATCAGATCAAGCAGGGTCAGAAGCTCTATCTCGAGCCGAAAGACCGCGTCCGCATCTGGTGATGCATCAATAGAAAGATAACCGTTGACCGCGCAAAGCCTGTCCTCCGCTGATGGTGATGTCATCAGGGGGGCGGGGCCCGCCGGGCCTTTATCGGCCCCCGCGGGCCTGTCGCCGGTCGACAAGGCAGTGCTCGGCGGGCTGGCTTTGCTGTCCGCCGCATTGCTGTTCTGGGCGACGCGCGATGCGATATTGGCGGTCGGTTTCCTCGCCGGGCTTGCGGTCGCCGCGGGCGGGGTGCTCCTCGCGCGCCGGCTGTTCCCGGCGGCGGTGACGGGCGAGGCGGTCGCGCCCGACTGGACGATGCTGCGTCAGGCGGTGAATCACGACGATGTCGCGATTGCGGTTACCGATCGCGGCGGCCGGATGGTCTGCGCGAACGATCTGTTCGGCACCTGGATGGGCGGCTTCGTCACGCCGCCCGGCCTGCCGCTCGAAGGGCGCGGCGCCGAACTGCTGAAAAATGCCGGCCGCATCGCCTGGCGCGACGGCGAAGGGTCCGTCGACGATATCGCGGTCGGCCCGCTGCAACTGCGCGCGCAGGTGACGCGCACGGGGCAGTCGGAGGATTATCTCGTCTGGCGCTTCTCGGCGATCGAGCGGCTCGACCTCGTTTCGGAAATCCTTCGCCATCTCGACGGTCCCGCAGGCCGCACGCTCGGCCATGCGGGGGTGATGGCCGCGCTCGTCAGCGCCGAGGGGCGCCTCCGCGTCGCGAACAAGGCGTTCCTCCTTCGCGCGCTGGGCGAGGATGATGCGGTTCATTATGCCGGCCGCGATGTCGCGCCGATGATCCGGCTCGACGATGCCGGCGCACTCTATTTCGCGCGCGAGGGCGATCGCGCGACGCCGGTACGCCTGATCCAGATCCCGCTCGCGCCCGCCGACAGCAACACGCCGATGCTGCTCGCAATGCTCGACGAGGAAATGGGCCCCACCGACCGTGGCACCGCGCAGACCTACGTCGAAACCCTGCTCTCGTTGCTCCCCTTTGGCCTCGCCATGGTCGATCGCGACGGGCGCTTTCTCTATGTGAACCGGGCATTCGTTCGGGCAGCTAATCTTCCCGAAGGCAAGATGCCGCGTTATCCGGGCGACATCGTCGTCGGTGAGGACAAGGGCGCGCTCGCTGATATGATCCGCCGTCACAGCAGCGGGCAGCAGGTCGGCGGTGACCTCTCGATCCGGCTCGCGGGGCAAAGCGGCGATCCGGTGTCGATGCGGATCGTTGGCGTGCGCGGACTGGGTGAGGCTGCGGTGCTGCTGAGCCTCAAGGATTCGAGCGAGGAATCGCGCCTGAAACAGCAGGTGGCGCAGGCGTCGAAGATGCAGGCGGTCGGTCAGCTCGCCGGCGGCGTCGCGCATGATTTCAACAATATCCTGACCGCCGTTCTCGGCGCGTGCGATCTGATGCTGATGCGCCATACGCCGGGCGACAGCGACTATGACGATATCCAGCAGATCCGCAGCAACGCCAATCGCGCCGCCAGCCTGACGCGGCAATTGCTCGCCTTCTCGCGGCAGCAGACGTTGCGCCCGCAGATCTTGCAACTGCCCGATGTGATTTCCGAAGTGTCGCATCTCTTGAAACGCCTGATCGGTGAGACGGTCCAACTGGCAGTGCATCACGGCCGCGGCCTTGGCGCGGTGCGCGCCGATCCGGGGCAGCTCGAACAGGTCATCATCAACCTTGCGGTCAATGCGCGCGACGCGATGCCGGGCGGCGGGACGCTGACCATGGAAACCTATCCGGTGTCGGCCGCCGACGTCCGGCAGATGGGCAATGAATTCATGCCGCCCGCTGATTATTGCGCGTTGAAAGTCAGCGACACCGGCACCGGCATTCCCGCCGATGTGCTGCCCAAGATTTTCGAGCCTTTCTTTACGACGAAGGATGTCGGCAAGGGGACCGGGCTCGGGCTCTCGACCGTCTATGGGATCATCAAGCAATCGGCAGGCTATATCTTCGCCGAAAGCAAGCCGGGGCAGGGGACGAGCTTCTTTATCTATCTGCCCGTCCACCGTGCCGAGGGCGATGCCCCCGTCGTCGTGCCGCCGCCCGCCAAGCCCAAGAAGAGCCAGTGGGGCACCGGAACGATCCTGCTCGTCGAGGATGAGGATATGGTGCGTGCGGTTGCGGAACGCGCATTGACCCGCGCGGGTTATAGCGTCGTCACCGCCTCGCAGGGCGAGGAGGGGCTTGAGCGTTTTGCGCAAATGGAGAAGGTCGATTTGATCATCAGCGACGTTGTGATGCCGACGATGGACGGTCCGGCGATGGTGCGCGCGATGCGTGCCAAGCGGCCCGACCTGCCGGTCTTGTTCATGTCGGGCTATGCCGAGGAGCAGCTCCGCCAGTCGATCGACATCGACGATGTCGCCTTCCTGCCGAAACCTTTTTCGGTCGCACAACTCGCCGAGGCGACGTCGGCGGCGCTCGACGAGGCTGCGCATCGGGTGTCCAATGGCCAGTAATAACCGCATCCTGCTCGTCGAGGACGATGTGCTGATCGGCATGATGCTCGCCGACATGTTCGACGCGCTCGACCTTCCCGAACCCGCGCAGGCGACAAGCAACGAAGAGGCGCTGGCGCTGATTGCGGCCGAGCCGCTGGCCGGCGCCCTCGTCGATATCAACCTCGGCGAGGAAAAAGGCTGGCCGGTCGCCGACGCGCTCGCCGAACGCGGCATTCCCTTTGCCTTCACCTCGGGGGGCGGCGACGTCATTCCGGCCGCGCACGCGCATCGCAAGCTGATCACCAAGCCGTTCCGGATCAGCGATATCGAGGCGGCACTGGACGAGTTTGGTTCTGATTGACCGTCGCCCCCGCGAAGGCGGGGGCCGCTGGCAACCTTGCGTAAAGTCGATTGCGGCCCCTGCCTTCGCGGCGACGACGAAAATAATTTGTTCCCTACTTGTTCCATGAGAACAAATGTGGCACATAGTTCCGGCGTTGCGATGCTTCTGCTGTCGCTCTAGAGCTGGAAAGGACGGCAAATGGCCGGACAATTGTCACTCGTCGAATCGGGGAAATCAGTGAACAACACGGACAGGCAGAAGGCGCTCGACGCCGCGCTCGCGCAGATCGATCGCGCGTTCGGCAAGGGCTCGGTAATGAAATTGGGCTCGAAGGAAACGATGCAGGTCGAGTCGATCTCGACCGGCTCGCTCGGCCTCGACATCGCGCTCGGCGTCGGCGGCCTGCCGCGCGGCCGCGTCATCGAAATCTATGGCCCCGAAAGCTCGGGCAAGACGACGCTCGCGCTGCACACGCTCGCCGAAGCGCAGAAGGGCGGCGGCACCGTCGCCTTCGTCGACGCCGAACATGCGCTCGACCCCGTCTATGCCCGCAAGCTCGGCGTCAACATCGACGAACTCATCGTGTCGCAGCCCGACACGGGTGAACAGGCGCTCGAAATCGTCGACACGCTGGTGCGTTCGAACGCGATCGACGTGCTCGTCGTCGATTCGGTCGCCGCGCTCGTTCCGCGCGCCGAAATCGAAGGCGAAATGGGCGACAGCCACGTCGGGCTTCAGGCACGTTTGATGTCGCAGTCGCTGCGCAAGCTCACCGGCTCGATCAGCCGCTCGCGCTGCATGGTGATCTTCATCAACCAGCTGCGCATGAAAATCGGCGTGATGTACGGTAACCCCGAAACGACGACCGGCGGCAACGCGCTCAAATTCTACGCGTCGGTCCGCCTCGACATCCGCCGTACCGGCCAGATCAAGAATGGCGACGAGATCGTCGGCAATACCACGCGCGTGAAGGTGGTGAAGAACAAGGTCGCGCCGCCGTTCAAGCAGGTCGAATTCGACATCATGTACGGACAGGGCATTTCGAAGATCGGCGAGATCCTCGATCTGGGCGTCAAGGCCGGCATCGTCGAGAAATCGGGCGCCTGGTTCAGCTATGATTCGATCCGCATCGGGCAGGGCCGCGAAAATTCGAAAACCTTCCTCAAGGACAATCCCGAACTGATGGACCGGCTCGAAACCGCAATCCGCGGCCGGACCGAGGCGGTCGCCGAAGAAATGATGGCCGGCCCCGACGACGAGGGCGACGACGACAATTGATAGCCATCCGGCCGGTTCGCTTCGGCGGACCGGCCGGCTAACGGCGGCGGGCCCCAATGCCCCTTGGACCTGTATACTCTCCCCACAGGTCGGCCCGCCTGCCGTTGATCCTTGCCTGGTGGCCGCAAGCGGGTACAACGCGCCATGCCCGCGATCCGCCTCTTCGGTCTTCCCACCGACATCAACAGCAGCTTCGAACGCGGCGCCGCCGCCGGCCCCGCCGCGATCCGCGCTGCGCTGTGGAGCGACCGCGGCAATATGGCGAGCGAGCTCGGCCCCGAAATCGGCACCGACATCGCGCTCACCGACGACGGCGACCTGCCGCTGACCGAAGACACGTCGAGCGACGACGCGGCGATCCGCCGCTATCTGGCCATTGTGCGCGAAGATGGAGAAGTTCCGCTCGCACTCGGCGGCGATCATGCTGTGACCTTCCCGCTCGTCGAAGCCGCAGCGACCTGCTTCGGACCGGTCGATATCCTGCATTTCGACGCGCATCCCGATCTTTACGACGATTTCGCGGGCAATCCGCGCAGCCACGCGTCGCCCTTCGCTCGCATCTGCGAGGCGGGGCACGCCAAGCGGCTGGTGCAGGTCGGCATCCGCACGCTCAACAATCATTGCCGCGAACAGGCGGCGCGCTTCGGGGTCGAGATTATCCCGATGGCCGGTTTTACCGCGGATACCGTGCCGGTGCTCGATGGACCGCTCTATATCTCGATCGATCTCGACGGGCTCGACCCGTCGGCGGCGCCCGGCGTCGCGCATCCCGAGCCGGGCGGGCTGACGGTACGCGAGATGCTTGCCGTATTACACAAGCAGACGGCGCCGATCGTCGGCGCCGATATCGTCGAACTTCATCCCGGCCGCGATATCGGCGATGTCACCGCGATCCTTGGCGCCAAGCTGGTGCGCGAACTGGCGGCGCTGATCGACCGCAACGGTACTTACAAGAATTGACCCTTCGAGGAGAGCGCCATGAGCCTGATCGTCCATCATCTGAACAACAGCCGCTCGCAGCGCATCCTGTGGCTGCTCGAGGAGATCGGTGCGCCGTACGAGATCCAATTTTACGATCGCGATCCGGCCACCAACCTCGCGCCGCCCGAACTGATCGCGGTCCATCCGCTCGGCAAGTCTCCGGTGATCGAGGACGACGGCCGCGTCATCACCGAATCGGGCGCGATCACCGAATATTTGTGCGAGCGGCATGGCGGCGGCGCGCTGGTTCCCGAACGCGGCAGCGACGATCATATCAGCCACCTCGAATGGCTGCATTTCGCCGAAGGGTCGGCGATGACGCCGATCCTGCTGCGCATCTACACCGCGCGCCTTGGCGAAGCCGCCGCGCCGATCGAGCCGCGCATTTCGCAGCAGCTCGATTCGCATTTCGCCTATATGGAAAGCCGCGTCGGCGAAAATGGGCATTTCATCGGCGACAGCCTGTCGGCGGCCGACATCATGCTGAGTTTCCCCGCCGAAATCGCGATCATGCAGGGCATGGCGCCGCGTTATCCGAAGCTCGCGGCGTTCGTGAACGCGTGTCACGTCCGCCCCGCCTGGCAGCGCGCGCGCGAAAAGGGCGGCGCCTATTATGGTTATTGATTGCCGGCCTCTGCTGGCGGCCGTTGCTTTACTCACCTCTGCTTCCGCGGCATTTGCTGCGCCGCCGGTAGTCGCTCCTGAAGTCGAGCGCGAGGTCACCGCGCCCGAAGGCGTGACCTTCGCGCCCACCCCGGCCGACGAGGAAGGCGCAATCGATCGTCTCGCCGCCTATACGATGGCGCTGGCGAAGCGCGATTATGCTAGCGCCTATGCAATGCTGCGCCTTTCGTTCCAGGCGTCGAACCCGCGGCTCGAATGGGAAATGAACCAGCGCAAGCGTGCGGGGCTGTGGGCCGACGGCACGATCCGCATCTTGCGCCTCAGCTGGTATCTCGACCCCGCGGGCCAGCCCGCCGGGCTCTACGCCGCCTTCGATTTTCGCGGCGATCGCCCGGACAAGACGATGGATTGCGGTTATGTCGTCGTCCACCGCGCGACGCCGGTTGCGGGCTGGACGGTGGTGCGGACCGACACCTCCGAAGTGCCCGCCAACCTGATCGAAGACGGGGTTCCCAAAGCCGATGTGCTGCGCGAACTGCCCTGCTATCTGGGCAAGGGGATCGCGACAAACTTCTGACCGATTGCCCCGATGATCGTCATCGACACGAACCGGCTTGTCGCATCGCCGCAAAATCCCTAATTCGCGCGCATGACATCGACCAATGACATTCGCCGCTCGTTCCTCGACTATTTTGCGGGGACCGGCCACCATATCGAACCGTCGGCGCCGCTGGTGCCGTACAACGACCCGACGTTGATGTTCGTCAACGCGGGGATGGTGCCGTTCAAGAATGTCTTCACGGGGTTGGAGAAGCGCCCGTACAGCACCGCGGCGTCGTCGCAGAAATGC
The DNA here is from genome assembly GCF_001468225.1 of Sphingopyxis sp. H053. GTDB lineage: Bacteria > Pseudomonadota > Alphaproteobacteria > Sphingomonadales > Sphingomonadaceae > Sphingopyxis. Next base: position 228,071 of record NZ_LNRU01000001.1, read on the forward strand.
GTGCGCGCCGGCGGCAAGCATAACGACCTCGACAATGTCGGCTTCACCGCGCGGCATCATACCTTCTTTGAAATGCTGGGGAATTTCTCCTTCGGCGACTATTTCAAGGAGCAGGCGATCCATCACGCCTGGACTTTGGTCACCAAGACCTGGGGGCTGGCGCCCGAGCGGCTGACCGTCACCGTCTATCACACCGACGATGAGGCGTTCGACCTGTGGAAGAAGATCGCGGGCCTGCCCGAAGAGCGGATCATCCGCATCGCGACGAGCGACAATTTCTGGTCGATGGGCGACACGGGTCCGTGCGGGCCGTGCAGCGAAATCTTCTATGACCATGGCGACCATATCTGGGGCGGCCCCCCGGGATCGCCCGAGGAAGACGGCGACCGCTTCGTCGAAATCTGGAACCTGGTGTTCATGCAGTATGACCAGCGCGGACCCGGCGACCGCGTCGACCTGCCGCGCCCGAGCATCGATACCGGCATGGGGCTGGAGCGCGTCGCGGCGGTGCTGCAGGGCGTCCACGACAATTACGACACCGACACGTTCAAGGCGCTGATCGCGGCGTCGGTCGACCTGACCGGGGTGCCGGCCGAGGGCGGAAGCCAAGCGAGCCACCGCGTGATCGCCGACCATCTTCGCGCGTCGAGCTTCCTCGTCGCCGACGGTGTGCTGCCGTCGAACGAAGGCCGCGGCTATGTGCTGCGCCGGATCATGCGCCGCGCGATGCGCCATGCGCATCTGCTCGGCGCCAAGGATCCGCTGATGTACCGGCTGCTGCCGTCGCTGACCGCCGAGATGGGCGCCGCCTATCCCGAGCTGATCCGCGCGCAGCCGCTGATTGCCGAGACATTGGAGCGCGAGGAAACGAAGTTCCGTCAGACGCTCGACAAGGGATTGCGCCTGCTCGACGAGGCGACGGCCGGCATGAGCGCGGGTGCGACGCTGCCCGGCGATGTTGCGTTCAAACTCTACGACACCTTCGGCTTCCCTTACGATCTGACCGAGGATGCGCTGCGCACGCAGGACATCGCGGTCGACCGCGCCGGGTTCGATGCTGCGATGGCGCAGCAGAAGGCGGCGGCGCGCGCGGCGTGGAAGGGCAGCGGGCAGAAGGCGTCGGAGGAAATCTGGTTCGACCTCGCCGAAGCCAATGGCAGCACCGAATTCACCGGCTATGGCGCTACCGCGGGCGAGGGGCAGGTCATCGCGCTCGTCAAAGACGGCCTGCCCGTTGACGAAGCCAAGGCGGGTGACGAGCTGGTCGTTCTGACCAACCAGACGCCCTTTTATGGCGAGAGCGGCGGCCAGATGGGCGACGCGGGCACGCTCGCGACGCTCGAAGGCGCCAAGGCTTCGGTCAGCGACACCGGCAAACCGCTCGGACGGCTGCATGCGCATACGGCGAAGCTGGAGGCCGGCAGCCTGAAGGTCGGCGATACGGTCCAGTTGTCGGTTGATGCCGCGCGGCGCGACCGCATTCGCGCCAATCACAGCGCGACGCACCTCGTGCATGCGGCGCTGCGCAATCGGCTGGGCGGGCATGTCACGCAGAAGGGCAGTTTGGTCGCCGAAGACCGCTTCCGCTTCGACTTTTCGCATCCCAAGGCATTGAGCGCCGAAGAGATCGCCGACGTCGAGGCGGATGTGAACGCGCAGATTCGTGGCAATGAAGCGGTGACGACGCGGCTGATGACGCCGGACGACGCCGTCGCGGCGGGCGCGCTGGCGCTGTTCGGCGAGAAATATGGCGACGAGGTGCGCGTGCTCAGCATGGGGGCGGCGGACGATCATAGCTATTCGGTCGAGCTGTGCGGCGGCACGCATGTGCGGGCATTGGGCGACATCGCGCTGTTCAAGATCATCAGCGAGACTGCGGTGTCTTCGGGCGTGCGGCGCATCGAGGCGCTGACCGGCGATGCCGCGCGCCAGTGGCTGAACGGCCGCGACGAGGCGCTCAAGGCGGCGGCGGCGGCGCTCAAGACCTCGCCCGACGATGTGCCGGCGCGTGTTGCGCAGCTCGCCGAGGCGCTCAAGAAGGCCGAGCGCGAACTGGCCGATGCGAAAAAGGCGCTCGCGATGGGCGGCGGTGGCGGCGCGGCGGCTGGTCCGGCGGTCGAGCAGGTCGGCGATACGGCGTTCCTGGCGCAGGTTGTCGACGGGCTCGATCCGAAGGACCTGCGCGGCACGGTCGACGGGCTGAAGAAGCAGGTCGGCAGTGGCGTCGCGATGCTGGTCGCGGTCAACGACGGGCGCGCTTCGGTCGCGGTTGGTGTGACCGACGACAAGACGGGCAGCCTCAGCGCCGTCGACCTCGTCAAGGCCGCGGTTGCGGCGCTTGGCGGGCAGGGCGGCGGCGGGCGGCCCGACATGGCGCAGGGCGGCGGACCCGACGGCGGCGCAGCGAACGACGCCGTCGCGGCGGTCAAAGCCGCGCTCGCTTGAAACCGACCAAGAAGACGCGGCGCATCGATCATGCCGAACGGCTGATCGCCGCGCCGCTGGTCGATGTCTTTTCGGCGTTCACGAGCGCGGCGAAGCTCGCGATATGGTTGCCGCCCGAGGGGGCGACGGGGACGTTCGAGCACGTCGACCTGCGCGCAGGCGGCGGCTTTTTGATGCGGCTGACTTTCGACGACGCCGATGTCGAGACCAAGAGCGACGACGATAGCGACGTTGTGGAAGTCTATATTCCGACACTCGACGACGGGCGGCTGGTGGTGTGGCAGGTCGAATTCGAGTCCGACGATCCGCGCTTTTCGGGGACGATGGAGATGCACTGGTATCTGTCGCGGCAGAGCGGCGGCACGCTGGTCACGATCGACGCGCATCATGTGCCGCCGGGAATTTCGGCGAAGGATCATGTCGAGGGGTTGAATAGCTCGCTGGCGAATTTGGCGGGGGTGGTGGAAGCGGCTAAGTAACTGCCCGTTTCCGCCCGCATCGAGCGAAGTCGAGATGCCCGTCAGTACGGCGCCACCCCGATGGGTGTCTCGACTTCGCTCGACACGAACGGAATTGGTGGGCAGCCCTAACCTTCGACCCCCTTTGCTTTCCCCCACGCCCGCGCGGCCGTGTAACCCAGATAACCCGTGCCGAAGAGCGCATAGAGCGACTCCGGGATACCCGCGAGATAGGCGTTCATGCCGTCGGCGATCCCCTTTGCCATCTCGGGCCGCGCCGCTGCGATCAGGCCCATCGGGATCGCCCAGAGCAGCAGCGCGTACATGACATAGAGGAAGCTCGGCCGCGCGCGGCTGGTCCACGGGTCGGCGCTGTTCGCCTCGGCGACGATCGCAGTCATTCGCGTGCGGATCGCTTCCATCTCCTGGCTGCCCTCCATCTTCAGCAACTCAAGCTTGGCGCGGTCGCGCGCTTCGGGGTCGGGGATGATCTTGTCGATCAGCTTGGCGATGGGGCCGATCAGGCCTTCGATAATGCTCATGGTCCTTTTCCTTTTTGCTAGAGAATCCTCACAACTTCACTCGGAATCGACATGTTCGCGGGGTCAGTGCTCGCCGATGCGATTGGCCAGCCAGCCGTAGAGGAAGGCTTCCTGACTCGGGCGACGTTCGGCGAGCGCGATGTAGCGTTCGCCCTGCAGCGCCTCCATCGCGCGCAGGAGGACGGTTTCGCCGTCCTTGCCGCGCGCTTTCAGGAAACCGTCGAGCGCCGACAGCGTGCGCGGACCCACCTCGCGATCGACCGCGATGTCGGGATAGTCGCGCGCCGCGCGGTTGAGCGCGTTGAGCGCGCGCTGGAGGAAACCCGCCGCGGTGCCGGTGCCCATATTGACGCCGGTGTCGAACAATTCGGCGGCGATTTTGGAGGCGCGCAGCGCGACCTTGTCGAAGCCGGGGCGCAGCCAATAGAGGCGGCGATAGATCGAGGCGGCCTCGCCGCGCGGCAGCTCGCGCATCGCGCCGGCATAGCCTTGCGCCCGCGCGACCGCCTCGGTGATCCCCCAGCAGGTCGGGCCGCCGCGGTCGGCGGGGTGGTTTACATATCGGCCTTCGCGGTCGATGACGGCATCGATCAAGATATCTGCATCGCAGGCAGACGGGTCTGGTCTTGGCATGATTCGCTCCTGTGGTTTGTTGGGCAGGTAAAACGAACCATATGGGAATATTGTAGGAAAGGATTTTCGCCATGCGGGCTTTGCAAATACGCGAATTGCTGTCCGATCATGCGGGGGCGGCGCTTGCGGATTTGCCCGTACCTTTGCCCGGACCCGGCGAAGTTCGTGTGCGGGTGCGCGCGGCGGCAGTGAATTTCCCCGATCTGTTGATGACGGGTGGCGGCTACCAGTTGAAGCCCGACCTGCCGTTCGTGTCGGGGCTGGAATTCGCGGGCGAGGTCGATGCAGTGGGTGAGGGTGTCGATGGCTGGGCGCCGGGCGACGCGGTGATCGGCGGCAACCGGTTCGGCGCGATGGCTGAATATGCCGCCGTTCCGGCGGTAAATCTTCGCCGGAAGCCCGAACGACTGAGCTGGGACGAGGCCGCTGCCTATCCGGTCGCTTATCTGACCGCCTATGTCGCACTGGTCCGCTGCGCGCGGGTCGAGCCGGGCGAGTGGGTGCTGGTCCATGGCGCCGCGGGCGGCGTCGGGCTGGCGACGGTCGATCTGGCGAAGGCGCTGGGTGCGCGTGTCATTGCGGCGGCGAGCAGCGCGGAAAAGCGCGAGGCGATTGCGCGGCTCTACGCGCCCGATGCGGTGATTTCCGCGGCACGGGGATTTCGCGAGGAGGTGAAGGCGCTGACCGATGGCAAGGGTGCCGATGTGATTTTCGATCCGGTCGGCGGCGACATATTCGACGAATCGACGCGCTGTATTGCGTTCGGCGGGCGCCTGCTTGTTATCGGTTTTGCGTCGGGGCGCATAGCCGAGGTGTCGGTGAACATGCCGCTGATCAAGGGCTTCTCGGTCGTCGGGGTGCGCGCGGGCGAATATGGGCGGCGCTTTCCCGAGCGCGGAGCGGAGAATGTCGCGGCGATCGATGCGCTGGCGGCCGCAGGGAAAATCCGGCCGCACGTCCATGCTTCGCTCGACCTTGCTGACTGGCGCGAAGGCTTTGCGATGCTCGAGCGGCGCGAGGTGGTGGGCAAGGTCGTGCTGAAACCGTGACGAGCCGAAGTCGCTGCCATAGTTTTGCGACACGCAAGCTGCCATGTCCGCGGCGGGGCGTCCCGGCGCTATTGCCGATATGACCAAAGGACATGGAATGAAGAAATTGACGATGATCGCCGCCTCGATCGGCATGGCTGTTCCGGGCATCGCTGCCGCCCAGCCGCCGCAGGATGGCGGCCGCATGTTCGCGATGATCGACACCAATGGCGATGGGAAGCTGGACAAGGCCGAGATTACCAAGATGGCTGAAATGCGTGCCCAGCAGCAGGGCGATCCGGCGATGGCCTCGCCCGAAAAGGTCGATGCCTTCATCAAGTTTCTCGATGCGAACGGCGACGGCGTGGTCGACAAGGCCGAACTGGCCGCGAAGCAAAAGGCGCGCGCGGAACCGCCGCCGTCGGCGGAGGAGGGCCAGCCCTAAAAGAGCGTCCAGAGCGGGTTGGCGGGGTCGGCGAGGAGTTTGGCGGTCAGGGCGAAGGACATGACCACAAGCAGCGGCCGCACCCCGCGCCCACCGAAACGGATCGCGAGCCGCGCGCCGAGCTGGTTGCCCGCGACATTGGCGGCGGCCATCGAGAGGCCGAGCAGCCACAGGACATGACCACCGACAATCATCGCGAGCAGGCCGGCGACATTGGTCGCGAGGTTGAGGAACTTTGCGTTGCCGATCGCGCGAACGAGCCCGAGCCCGCCGAGCGCGACGAGCGTGAGCGTCAGGAACGAGCCCGCGCCCGGGCCGAAGAAGCCGTCGTAGAAGCCGAGCGCCGTAACGATGAGGGTGAGCCCGAGCGGGCCGACGCGCGCGTGGCGATCGACGCTGCTCATCGGCGGCGCGAACAGGAAATAGAAGCCCATCGCGATGAGCAGCAGCGGAACGAGCGCGGCGAGGAAATCGGACCGGACATATTGGACCGCGGTCGCGCCGAGCACCGAGCCGGCAAAGGCTCCCGCCGCGGGCCATGCGAAGCGGCGAAGATCGACATGCCCCGAGCGCCAGAAGGTCAGGAAGGCCGAGCCGGTGCCGATCGTGCTTTGCAGCTTGTTCGTCGCGATCGCCGAGACCGGCGGAACGCCGACCGCCATCAATGCGGGAATGGTGAGGAGACCCCCGCCGCCCGCCATCGCGTCGATCGTCCCAGCGAGAAAGGCGACGCCGATCAGGAAGGCGAAGATTTCGGGGGCGAATTCCATGCGGCCGCTCCTAGGTGCGATCGCCTGGCTTGGCCAGCATGGAGCGGCGCCGCATAGCAATGCGGCAGACGCGCTGCGTCACACCGGCGTGTCGAGCTCGGCAAGGCGGCGCGGGAGAGTGAAGCCCGCACCGAAGCGGTCGCCGGGCTCCCCGATCATCTCGCTGCGCCCCGAATACCAGGCCTGGCCGGCGACCCGGACGCGCGACACGGCATCGAGTCCGGTTCCGCTCATCGCGGCGAGCGTTCCGACGAAGCCTTCGCCCGATACGCCCCGGATTTCGCAGCTGTCTCCCACTGTCATCTCGTCCTTCGCGGCGGCGAGCGCGATACGCGCCGTTACCCCGCTGCCGGTCGGGGAGCGGTCGATCTGTCCATCGGCGAAGATGCAAAGATTGTAGCTGGGCTGGCCGCCATGCATGCCGAGCGCCACATCGTCGGTCAGAATCGTGCCGTAGAGAAAGCCGAGATCGGGTTCGGTCGGATGGACGATGGGCCCGTTGGCACGGATCGCCTCGGTGATCGCGGTCGCGGCCTGTACGAGCTCTGCCAGCGGCGTTTCCATCAGCGACAGGCCGATGCGGCTCGCGGGCAGGATCGCGTAGAAGGCGCCGCCGAAAGCGATGTCGACGCGGACCGGGCCCAGGCCGGGAACCTCAACAGTCCGATCGAGCGCGCTCGCAAAAGATTCGACGCTCTCGAATGCGACACGGGTGACGCCGGCTTCGTCCGTCTCGACATCGACCTGGATGACGCCGCAAGGGGCCTCGAGCCCGAAGTGGGCCTTGCCGTCAACGCGCGCGACGCGCCCCGTGTCGACCGCCCAGCGGCCGATCGCGATGGTCGCGTGGCCGCACATCGTGCTGTATCCTTCCTGATGCGTGAAGAGCACCGCAAGGTCGGCCCCCGCTGCGCAGGGCTCGGTCGGGATCACGCCGTACATGCCGTCATGCCCGCGCGGTTCGAGCATCAGCATCGTGCGCAGGTGATCGAAGCGTGTCTGGGCATCGCGCCTTTTTTCCAGGATCGTGTTGCCGGCGAGTGGGGGATATCCGGCCTCGACGATACGGACGGGCTCGCCTGCGGTGTGCATGTCGACGATGCGGATGATCGTGGTTTCGCGATTCGATGTCATATCCGTATCTCAGTCGAGCGCGGCGCTTCAGGCAAGCACGATCTGCGCCGCCTGAAATAGGAAGGTCGCGCCGATGATCGTGACGATCCAGCGGCGGCCGGCGCGGAAGTGCGCGTCGCTGATGCGGTCGAGGATAAATGCCCGAAAGGATGGAAGTCAGAAATGCGGCCGCAACGATCAGAAGGCCCGCCTGCATATCCCCGCGCTTTCCGCTCGTGCGCTGCCCGCGCCTTGATGGGGTGGACGACGCCGATGCGTCGCGCCCGGCCCCGATGGCACGCTATCCTGTCAGGATGCTGTCAGATTGTCCGTTAAATTGGTCGGGACGAGAGGATTCGAACCTCCGACCCCCACACCCCCAGTGGCGGGTCATAGGATTACTCGCGATTGCTACAGATTGCGCAAGTTGCCATTAACCACGAAAAACGGCGACTTATAGATGACTTTTCCTTTACCGCGCTCGATTGCGGTGGCATCAGATTACCGAATGTCACCTACCCAAGACCTACCCGAAGGGATTTCACCTTGGCTAAGCCCAAACTGAATAACGGCGTCGTGGACCGGCTAGAGGCGCGCGTCAGCGACTATGTGACATGGTGTGGCGGCTTGCCGGGCTTTGGCGTCCGCGTGCGCCCATCGGGCCGCAAATCGTTCATCGTGCAATATGATTTCGAAGGTCGATCTCGCAAAGTGACGGTCGGTACGTTCCCCACGTTGACGGTTGAGCAAGCGCGGAAGAAAGCAACGGAATTGCTGGCGAAGGTCCAATTGGGTGAAGACGTTGCCGCGAAGCCGGTCGTCGAAGAAAACCCAACCGTCACCGAACTGTGCGACGAATATCTGAAAAAGGGTTGTGGGCATAAGAAGGCTTCGACGAAGGTTACGGACAAGGGGTGTATCGAGCGGCATATCAAGCCACTGTTGGGGCATCGCCGCGTCAAGGATTTGAAGCGTCGCCACATTGAAGATTTCTTCAGCGCGGTCGCGGCTGGCGAAACCGCGAAGAACGAAGTCATCGACGGCAAGCGTATTATCGTGAAGGGCGGCGAAGGCGCTGCCCGTCGCACGGTGCGCCTGTTCGGTGGCATTCTCACCTATGCCATTGGTCGCGAATACATTTCGGAGAATCCGCGTCGGGGCGTCAAAATCGGTAAGGATAACGCCAACGAACGCTATCTGTATGGTGATGAACTTCGCCGTCTTGGCGATGCGTTGCGCGAAGCTGAAACGATAGGCTTGCCATGGCAATTCAACGAAGGCGCGAAGGCAAAGCACAGGCCGAAGAACGCCGACATGTTGCGCGAAGTGATTTCGCCCCACGCCATCGCGGCGCTTCGTCTGTTGCTGTTGACCGGCTGTCGCTTAGGCGAAATTTTGACGCTGGAATGGACGCAAGTTGATTTGGAACGCGGCTTTCTTCGTCTGCCAGATTCGAAGACCGGGAAGAAGGAGGTTATCCTTGGCGCGCCCGCGTTGAAGGTGTTGGCGGAAATTCCGCGCGTGAAGGACAATCCATATGTCATCGTCGGTGAAACGAAGGGCAAGCCGCGTAGCGACCTAAAGCGGCCATGGCGGCGCGTGACTGCCCACGCTGGCTTGCCGGGCCTACGGTTGCATGACCTTCGCCATAGCTTCGCCAGCATGGGCGCGGCATCGGGCATGGGGCTTCCCATTGTGGGCAAACTGCTTGGCCATGCCTCGCCATCGACGACGGCGCGTTACGCGCATCTTGCCGACGACCCGCTTCGTCGTGCGTCGGACAGCATCGCTGGGAGCATCGCCGCCGCCCTCGGCGTAGCTTCGGAAACGTCCAATGTCGTTCCGCTTAAAGAAGGTGCGGCATAGTGTTCGACTTAATCGATAACGCCAACGTGCCGGGCTTTAACAACGCCGTTGTCATCGCCAAGGGAAGGGCGTTGGTCGCAAACGGAATGTCGGGCCGCGCCGCTGCCATCGAACTCTACGATATGTATTTTGCTAAAATCGACGTCCAACAATCAACGCGTGAACGGCGATTGAAGTATTTGGCTCGCGAGTTCAAAACGGCTTAGGTCGTCGAAATGTGTCCCTAGAGGTCTGTAATCTTGGGTAATATCTAGTCGTCTCCACTCTTTAGCAGTCAGGAGACGACAGTTGGCTGAACCAGCCTATCTTCGCCGCAATCAGGCGGCTGATTACCTTCAGGAACGCTATGGGTTCGGCACAACCGAAACCCTTGCCAAGCTGGCTTGCATCGGCGGCGGGCCGCGTTTTCGCAAGCTTGGCCGTTTCCCGGTCTATACCGCCGATGACCTTCAAGCATGGGCAGAAAGTCGTCTGTCGGACCCGGTGGCATCCACGTCAGAATATGCCGAACAGCGGCGCCAACATGTTATCGCCGCGTCATAGTTCACATGTTCTTCGAAAGTGCGCCGTCGCAGGACGAAAAGCAAATCATCATGCGCGAAGTGCTGGCGTTGATTCCGCCGGACTCTACGGAAACCGTTCGCATCGTCGCGCAATCGCTGAAGACTGACGGGCAAACATATGAACCAATATTTCTTGAATGGTCGAAGCCCTACGGGCGGCTAAAGGCGCGTAAGCTTTGGTCGTTGGCGAAGCCCGACCCGGACGTGCTTCACGACCTACTCGAAATGCGTGGCGAAGCCGCGAAGCGCCGCGAACGATTCAAGTTTCGAACAGCCGCCGAACTACAGGCGTTGCCATCGCAGCCATCGCGAATTGATGGCGTGTTCCCCGCCGAAGGATTTGCCGTCGTGTTCGGCGCGTCGGGGTCGGCCAAGTCGTTTCTATGCACAGCGGCAGCGGCGGCAATAGCAACTGGTGAACACTTCTTCGGCCATCGCAGCCGCCCCGCGCCGGTGCTCTACATCGCGCTTGAAGGCGAGGGCGGGTATCGCAACCGGACCCGCGCTTGGGAGCGACATAACAATCGGCCGTTCCCAACGGACGTTCGCTTTTCCATCGAAGCCTTCAGCCTAATTGATCCGCAGGACGTTGACGACCTTGCGTCGTTATGCCCGCCGGGCGTCGTAATCTTCATCGATACGTTGAATCGAGCAGCCCCCGGCGCGGACGAAAATAGCAGCAAAGACATGGGCGCCATAATCGCGGGGGCAAAGAGGCTTCAGCGCCTCACAGCCGGACTGATCGTTCTCGTTGCCCACAGTGGGAAAGACGCGGCGAAGGGCTTGCGCGGACATTCCAGTTTGTTTGCAGCGCTGGACGCCGCGATCTACGTCGAACGCAACGGCGACGCTCGAATGTGGCGCATCGATAAAGCGAAGGACGGCGAAGACGGAAAGGCGCACGGTTTTCGCCTTCACAGCATTGTTGTGGGTACAGACGAAGACGGCATCGACCTTACCAGTTGCGTAGTCGTGTCAGACGATGCAGCGGCCCCGCGCCGGGACTTCAAAGAACTTACACCCAATCAGCATTTGGGTATGTCGTCATTTCGCGAAGCCGCTGGCGAACATGGGGTCGTTGACGACAGCGGCACCTTTGTCGGTGTTCACGTCGAAGCTTGGCGTCCAAAGTTTTACCGCAATTCGACCAGTGACAATGACGATACCAAACGCAAAAATTTCAACCGCGCCCGGTCGGACTTGGTTCGGGATGGCTATTTGACGGTCGAAAGCGATCTCTATCGCGTGGGCGGCGCGCAAGGCGCGGTACAAAATGCTGTGATTGCCGCCGTGCTGATCGCGGAGCGGGACACCGGGACAACAGCGGGACATTCACGGGACAGTCCCGGTGCGCTCAGCGGGACGGGACGGGACACCACCCTTTAGGGGTGTCCCGCTGTCCCGGCGACGGTTGTGTGTTGGTTTGGCTACCCATTACCTGCCCAACGGTCAACGCGGTAAGTTGCGTCAAATTATATATTTGAAATTACGTCGAAAGTTTCGGCGAAGTTACCATCGGACCGCGCCTCTAGACGGCGACGGTCGTAGGTTGAAGGCAATAACGCAATGACCATCTCAGGATTTAACAACCGCGCCCACGAAATCATAAGCGGCGTTCTCGACCGTGCCGAAGATTGGATTGCGCGCAACGGCGTCTGCCCGGCCCACCAAGCCGACGCACACCTGACAACGAAATACATCGAAGCTTGCGCCAACATCATTCGCGGCGGCGTCGTCTATCTAGCCGCAGATGAACGTATCGGCGCTGACATATTCCTGTCGGGCCTTGGCGACGCGAAGTTCAAGCGACTTTCGCCGCGAACGCAGACGATGTGTGCGGAGCATCTATCGCACCATACGCACGTCTACTTCCCCAACTATCATACGGTGCTTCGGCTTGCCTACCTTCACGTTCTCCGGTCCGCATGTGGGCAAGTCCCATTCCATAGTCACGGCGTAGTCTTGCTTGCGGCGTCGACGTTGCCCGGCGTCTTGAGCGACGTTCGGCGCGAATGTCGTCGTCGTGGCCTAAATTATGATCGTGTTTTAGTTCCTGAAACGGAGAAGCATAAGAAAAGTATGTCGTTAAAGGTTATCGCGAATAAATGATTTAATATTACATTGAAGATTGAGTATTTGAAATAATATTATTGACTTGTGCTCGTATTGACTGGATTATGCAGCCGTATTGATTGTTTCATTTGTCTTATTGGCGGAATTATGTGGTCTTCATCATCGGCACCGGTAGGAAGTGAGCGGGTTTCCGCTCCGACCCCACTCCCCCCGAAGCCCAAACGCTATCGGTGCAAGCTATCGAGCGTCGCCGACGTGAACCGGGAAATTCAGCGGGTCTATCGTGAGGCGCGGTCGAATGTCCTCGATACGGGGGACGCGTCGAAGCTGGCGCATATCCTGTCGATGATTGCCCGCATTCACGAAACGACCGACCTTGAAACGCGGCTCGCGGCTTTGGAAGCTCGGTCGTGACATGGTCAGCGCCATCGCTCGTCGTATCGCCCGGCTCGAAAGCGATAGCGCCGCCGTCGTCCCCAACATCGTCGAAGTGGCGCACGGCGAAACCGACGACGAAGCCGTCGTTCGCTTCATCGCGAAATATGGCGCGCCGCCAAGGTCGTGCATCGTCGTGCCAATGCGCGTCACGGCCGACCAACGCGTCGAACGCGAAGCGGCATGGGCCGCGATGCAACGAAAGCTGATCGCGGACGCCCGCGACCGAAGATCGAAGGAAAGGAACGAACATGAATACGACCCCCGGTTTCACTCCGGTTCAAACGGACAAAGCCGTCGCATTCTGTCAGCAGCTTCGACTGCCGACGCAGCGGACGCCGATGCTTGGCGACCCCGCAAACTTCAAAAATGACAACGTCGTCTACAACGCGATGCAAGAGGTTCATTCCGTCGCCGACAGCAGCGCGGAAATGCTCGGCCGTATCTCGCAAGATTTGACGGTGACAGAACCGGTGCGCCACGAAAAGGCGGCGAAGGTTGCCAACAGGCTCGCAGCTACCGCTGAAACGACGCAGCGGACGCTGGAATCGCGGGCGAAGGAACTCGTCAAATCGAGCAGCGAAATTATGGGAACGCGCTTCACGGCGGACCCGTCCCGCAATGCGATCTACACTCGCGCGCTTGATTGGATTGCTCGCGAAGCGAAAAACGGTGACGGCGGCTACACAAATATTCGCGAAGCCATCTTGGACGAACCCGACTTCGCGCTGACGATGTATAACCATTCGTGGCGCCTGTTGGGTCTGCCCGAAGACGTCGTTTTGGACTTCAAAGAGAAGATCGTCGGGAAGTTCGCGCCGGAAGCACTCGAATATATCGACACATCGGTGAAGCTGGACAGGGTCGCGAAGCGTTATCCCGGCTTCATCGCGAATGTGCATTCGTCCTTCTATTCGCCGATTGAATTGGCGAAGCTTCAGACGCGCGTCGAAGTATGACCGTCGCTTCGACACGCCTTGCCCGGCTGGCCGCATGGCTGGACGTGTCGAGCGCCAACAAACCTAGCCCAATGGGCGATACGATGGTCTTCGGCCGTTATGCCGAAATCCTGCCTTGGGACTTCGACGAAGCCCCGACCGAAGACTTCGCCGAACATGCGTTGCCGCTGTTCGTACCGTACGCCCAAGCGGTCGGCGTCGCGTTGCCCGAAGCGGCCGACCTTAGCGCCCCGCCGGGCCAGCAACGAGCCTTCTTCAGATTGCACCATTTGCTGTTCCGCTTGGAAGACGCGGCTCTCGCGCTGCCTTGGCGCGGGAAGGCCCAGGGCGATCACTTGCCCCTATGTGCGGTCGTCGGCCTGACGGACCCCGCGCAGCCCATTGTCGACGCCGTCAGCGCGTCAGGGGCCGGTGCGATCGACCTAGACGCCATCCCGCTGCTCGCGGTCCCACTGTGGGCATTGGCGCCCAAAGAGCGCAACGAAATCGCCGGTCGGCTTCCCTTCGTGCCGCCCGGCTAGTCGGGGAGCGTTTCCTTTTCCTTCCGCACCCCCGACTGCCCCGGCTACGTTATGCCATGCGTGGTCGGGGCTTTTGTGTTAGCCGAATAGCAACTTGTTTGCGGTTATTTGGTCGCACGGAGGACGCGATGAATTTCGAAGTTAGCGAGCGAATTATTACGGATAAGTCGGAGAGTGAAATCCTCGACCACGCCTTCATCCAATTTAAGAAGGTGTCCGACAGCGCCAAAATGAAGGGCGACGAAATTGTCGCCAAGTCCATTGAAGCGACATTCGGCTCTATCAATCGTGCGGACACAACTATCGTTTCGGCTCGCAGGATCGACGACGGAATTTTGATCGTTGCTGACGTCCACTATCGCCCGTCGTTTGCGTTTTGGATTCTGCTGATATTGCTCGCGTTCACATGGATAGGCTGGATTCTTCCAATCGTGTTCTACCTGTCGCACAAATCGACGGTACGGAAGGCGGTCGAATCGTGTTTGCAGCGTGTGAACAACGAATGCAGCCGCTCGGCTCGCGCGGGATATGCAGCGCCGGTCGAAACCCAACCTTCGGCGATGGATGAACTCGCGAAGCTTGCAGATCTCAAAGAGCGAGGTTTCGTCACTGACGAAGAATTCGCCGCGAAGAAGCTGCAACTGCTGCGCGCTCGATAAACGTCGCAACCACATTCCTTCGCCTCATTGATGCGACGAGCATTTGTCGTTGAACAATGAAAAGTTCAATGAAATCAGCGTTGAAATGGTTGACGCACTTCGAAGCTCACTATTGGGCAGGGAATGGGTAGGCAGGCTGCGGACTTACGCCCCTTTGTTTGTGGCTTCGTGTTCTTCGACGTGCTGTTTGATAATGGCGTTAACGCGCGCGGCGCCCTTCTGAACGTCACCTTCGATGATGATGCTCGCCAAAACTCCAGTCAACACTACAAACGCCAATCGAATGAAGGTCTGGTCCTCTCGATAGCTTTCGACAGATTCATCGTCCAACATCGTGAAGACGGCATCACGCAATGCATCGTCGCGGAACGTCAATGGGTTTTGAGAATGTGCGCACGCATTTCGCATTTCGCGAATCATTTCAATGTGGGCACGTGTCTGACGGTCGATAATTCCGAAAGCTTGGGCGCACTTAATTCTTGAGGAAAACGTCCCCATCGGGCCGTTGAAATCGAACAGCGCGTCGATTTCGTTGTGATTTAAATGAGCGAGACGCTGTTTTATTGATTGAGTTAGCGTGTCCTCTATCATTGCAGCGGTCATAATTACCGTTCCACGGTCACTCTCATGTTGGAGAGATGCGCCGTGAGCTTCAATTGTCGCTTCGGTAATCTTTGCGCGTGAATGTGTTTTCAAAGACTTGGTGACTGCATTGCGTCCCGGTCGCGTCGAGCCTTTTTGCACCCCGTTAATCCTCCCGCATTTCAACGCTTTTTACATAATAAGATGCGATGGCTGAAGCTAAACTTCGACCGATGTTGTTCGAAATGAGGGCAAGTGAAATGAGGAATGGTGGACGGGCGAGGCATGCATTGAGTATCACGACCGCAATTGCGTTGAGCGGGGTGATGGCGACAAGCGCCGAGGCCGCTGAATATCTAACTGAAGTTGCAAGTGGAGTGTATCAAACTCCCGGCACCGCGCGTGAAATCGCGACCCGCGCTCAAACGTGTATTTCGCAGCACTTGGCGTCGGGGACGGTGGGCGGCCAACTCATTATCAACGCTGATTTGGACGGCGGTATTATCGTCGCAAACAGCGCCATTGAGTACGGCAGCATGCCGCGCTGGAAGATACGAAGCCGCTTCACGTTCGAAGCGAGGGAAGGGCGCTTTCGTATCCAGCAAAGCAGCCTTGAACGGTTCAGCGACCAGTTCAACGTAGGCTGGAATCCAATAGGCAAATGGACCGGCTCGCAATGGCGCAAAGCCGAAGAAGCGTTTGTCGGTTCGGCGGCGACCGTCGCGCAATGCGTCCAGAACAAAGTTGCGCGCGACGATTGGTAAAATCGCCGGGACAGGTTCCGTAGCCTACCCATAACCTGCCCGAGCGCTGATTGGCGCCGGGTAGGTTTGTCTAACTCATTGAAATAATTGGTCGGGACGAGAGGATTCGAACCTCCGACCCCCACACCCCCAGTGTGATGCGCTACCAGGCTGCGCTACGTCCCGACCGGCCCCCGTAAGGGCAGGCGAGGCCCCTAGCGCGGGTTGGCGGACGATGCAAGCGGGGATGGCGCGTTATTGCCTCGATTGACGGGGCGGGGTTGATATGGCGGGTATCATTCCCATTTCGGCCACGCTTGCCAAGGGGGAGGGGCGCAGCGACCGGTTGCGCGCATCTTCCCTGCGTGATAGGCGCCGCGCCATATTTGCGTGCCGGTTCCGCAAGGGGAATTGGCAATGCCTACGAACGGAAAGTTTTTCACTCATGTCGACGCAATTGCTTCTGACCCAGGCGGCCGGATCGGGCGGCGGGGCTGCCGGTTTCCTGATGCTGGTTCCCTATCTGCTGATCTTCGCGGTGTTCTGGTTCTTCCTGATCCGCCCGCAGCAGGTCCGCGCCAAGGAACATCGCGCCAAGGTCGCGGCGGTGAAGCCGCGCGACCAGGTCGTGACCGGCGGCGGCATCGTCGGCAAGATCACGCGCGTCGACGATGATTTCGTCGATGTCGAAATCGCACAGGGCGTGAAGATCAAGGTCGTCAAGTCGACCCTCGCCGACGTCCTGCAGCCCGGTGGCAAGCCCGCCAACGACTGACGCGGCGGGCTCCGCGCCCGCTGTGGTCCCGCTCTTGCTATCGGATTTCTAGACCATGCTCGATTTCCCGCGCTGGAAGACCATCGGCATCAGCATCATTCTGCTGCTCGGTATCCTTTTTTCCATCCCCAGCTTCCTGCCTGAAAAAACGAGGGACAGCTTGCCGTCGTTCCTGCAGGCGAAGGTCAATCTGGGCCTCGACCTCGCCGGCGGCAGCCACTTGCTGCTTGAAGCCGACATCGCCGACCTGCGCAAGACGCAGCTCGCGAATATGGAGAAGACCGTGCGCGCCGCGATGCGCGGCGAGAGCGGGCCCGACGACGATATCGCGATTGGCGAGTTGTCGACCGCGGGCGGCAAGATCAGCTTCCTCGTCCGCGATCTCGCGAAGCTCGACGAAGCCCGCGAACGCCTGTTCAACGAGACGCGTGGGGCACAGCTGACGGGCCAGCGCGACTGGACAGTCACCGTGGTCAATTCGACGCGGATCGAGATGACCCCGACGGGAGCCGGACAGGCGCAGGCCGTCGCGAACGCGATGGATACGGCGCGAGATATTATCGACAAGCGCGTCAACGCGCTGGGTACGCGCGAACCGACGATCATTCGCGAAGGCACCGACCGCGTCGTCGTGCAGGTCCCCGGCCTGCAGGACCCGGCGGCGCTGAAGGAACTGATCGGCAAGACCGCACGGCTTGAATTCCGCATGGTCGATGCCAACGCCGATCCCGCCGAAGCCGCCGCGGGCCGCGTTCCGGTCGGCAGCGAAATCGTCCCCTATGCCGAGGGCGAGGGCAGTGGCGCCGCGTTCGAAGTGCTGCGCCGCCAGGTGATGATCAGCGGCGAGCAGCTGATCGACGCCAAGCAAAGCTATGATCCCCAGAACAACCAGCCGGTCGTTTCGATCCGTTTCGATTCGGGCGGGTCGAGCACCTTTGCCAAGGTGACCGCGCAGAGCGTCGGAAAGCGTTTCGCGATGGTGCTCGACGGCAAGGTGCTGTCGGCGCCGTCGATCAACGAGCCGATCCTGGGCGGCAGCGCGCAGATTTCGGGCAGCTTCAGTGTTGCGAGCGCGAATGCGCTGGCGATTTCGCTGCGCTCGGGCGCCTTGCCGGTGAAGATGACCGTCGTCGAGGAACGCACGGTGACCCCCGAACTCGGCGCCGATTCGATCCGCAAGGGGGCGATCGCGGGTATCATTGCCACGGTGTCGGTGCTGGTACTGATGCTCGTCGTTTATGGCCGCTTCGGCGTCTATGCGTGCGTCGCGCTGGTCTTCAACGTCTTCCTGATCATCGCGGTCATGGCGGCATTCAATGCGACATTGACGTTGCCCGGGATCGCGGGCTTTGTGCTGACGATCGGCGCCGCGGTCGACGCGAACGTGCTGATCAACGAACGCATACGCGAAGAGCTGAAACGCGGGCGAAAGGTCTTTCAGGCCGTCGAACTGGGTTATAGCGAGGCGAGCCGCGCGATTTTCGACGCGAACGTCACCAACGTCATCGCCGCCGCTTTGATGTTCTGGTTCGGTTCGGGGCCGATCAAGGGCTTCGCGGTTGTTCTGACCATCGGGATCGTCACCAGCGTCTTCACCGCCGTTACCGTCACGCGCATGTTCGTAGCCCATTGGCTGCGGACCAAGCGCCCGACGTCGATCAATATTTAAGGGAGCGAAACGATGCGCTTGCTGAAACTCGTTCCTGACGACACCAACATCGACTTCCTGCGGTGGCGGAAAATCGCGTCATTCATGAGCTTTTTCCTCGTGGCCGTGTCGATCGCACTGGTCGCCGTGAAGGGCCTGAACCTCGGCGTCGACTTCGTCGGTGGCCAGTCGGTTCGCGTTGAATTCACTCAGGGGATGCCGCCAATCGACGAAATTCGCGAAAAGGTCGGCGACATCGGCCTTGGCGAAGCGACGATCCAGCAGTTCGGATCGGACAAGGCGGTGTCGATCCGCACCGCGCTCCCTGACGGCGACAAGGCCGCCGCCGAGCGCGCGGGGCAGCAGCTGGTATCGGGCATTCAAAAAGCCTTCCCGACCGCGAAGACCGGCTCGGTCGAAACCGTTTCGGGCAAGGTCTCGGGAGAATTGATACGCACCGGGGCGATCAGCCTGGGCCTCGCGATCCTCGGCATTTCCATATATATATGGATACGCTTCGAATGGCAGTTCGGCGTCGGTGCGCTTGGCCGCCTGTTCCATGAGGTATCGCTGACCTTCGGCCTGTTCGCGGTGACGCAGATGCAGTTCGACCTGAACAGCGTCGCGGCGCTGCTGACCATCGTCGGCTATTCGCTGAACGACACGATCGTCGTTTATGATCGAATTCGCGAGAATCTGAAAAAATACCGCAAGATGGAGATCGTTCCGCTTCTCAATCTCAGCATCAACGAAACGCTGTCGCGTACGGTCATGACGACGGTCGCCATGGTCCTGGCGCTCGGCATGCTGTTGCTCTTTGGCCCGGACGTGATTTTCGGCTTTACCGCGGCAATGCTGTTCGGCGTGTTTATCGGCGGCTATTCGTCGGTGCTGATGTCGACCCCGGTGCTCGTGTGGCTGAAAGTCGGCCCGCACAGCTTCGTGCCGCGCACGACGGCCGGGATGGACGGCGGCGAGCGCGTCGAGCGCAAGGACGACGGCGCGGTCGTCTGAGGCCCGTAGCTTTTAAAAAAACGGCGCCGGCCTGCTCTGCGAGTGGGCCGGCGTTGCCGTATCTAGAGACTTGCGCAGCGGCGGAGATGCGCGGCGAGTTCGCGGCCGTTGCGGTCCCAGTCGAAGCGGCCGCCAAGGCTGGCCGCGACGTCGGACGGTGAGGGCGGATTTGCGAGAACGGCCTGCACGGCCTCGACAATCGCGCGCGGTGTGCGTTCGACGATCCGGCCGGCGATTGGCGACGTCACCAGCTCGGCAGCCCCGCCCGCATCGCTGATCACGATGGGCGTGCCGCAAGCGAGCGCCTCGACCCACGCATTGGCGAGCCCTTCGCTGGCCGACGGCATCACGACAAGATCGGCGGCGCGATAGAGCTGCGGCAGGTCGGCGTTGGCGACGGGGCCCATGAAGTGGACGCGGGTTGCGACACCGAGCTTTTGCGCGAGCGCGCGGTAACGGCCTTCCTCATCGCCCGCGCCGGCAAGCCAGTAGTCGACGTCGGGCAGCGCGGGCAGCGCCTCGATGACGAGCGCCTGACCCTTGCGTTCGATCAGCGCGCCGACGGTGAGGATTGCGGGGCTGGCGTCCATGCCGAGCGCTACGCGCGCGGCGGCACGGTCGCCGGGGTGGAAGCGTGCGGTGTCGATGCCGGTGTAGTGGACGGCGACTTTCGCCGGGTCGATGCCGATCGCGGCCATGTCGCCGCGCATCGCTTCGGAGACGGCAAGCAGGCCGGCGGCTTTCCTGCCCGCTTCGATCACCTGCGACTGCGTCGCCGGGTCATGGCCGAAGTGGCTGATGTCGGCGCCGCGCGCCTTGGTCGAAAAGGGGAGGCCGAGCGCGTCCGCGACACGCATCGCGGCGGGGCCATCGGGATAGAAGAATTGCGCGTCGATCACGTCGAAGGACTGGCCGCGCACCGCGGACAGCGTGGCTCTTGCGACCTTTGCCGGATTGAATCTTGCGCCGACGCGCGGGATCAGCGTGAAGCGCGGGCGGAGGACGGTAAGCCCGTTCCAGACCTCGCTTCGCGGGAGGCTACGGAGCGCGCGATAGCGTTTGTGGAGTGAGAGCGGGAAGGGTGGCAGGCCGACCGGTGCGACGATAGCGAGGTCGATGCCGGGCTGCGCCGCGAGCGCGCGCAGGCTTTTTTCGACGAACAGGCCGAAGTTGGGCCGTGCCGCGTCGGGGAACAAAGTCGCGATCGACAGGACGCGCAAGGACGGAGCGGCGGACACTCAGAGCGTGCGGAGCAGGCGGACGGCGACCGCGGCCCACGGCGGGTTGCTCACGACCTGCTGGCGCTGGCCGGTGCCGAGCGGGAGCAGGTGGAGCTTTTCGCCGTCGACGTTGAGCAGGCGCGCGAAAAAGAAGCGGCCGGCGGGGCGCGGGACGAGCAGATCGCGGTTGAGCACGCTCGCCCAGTCGCCCTCGATGCGGCGGCACCAGATTTCATCGCCCGCGCGATAGTCGCCGATCGAGGAGGTGACGCGCACCGCGACCATATCCTCGCCCGGGCGGGCGGTCAGCGCCTGTTCGACGCGCGTCGGCGCCTGCGCGCCCTCGGCGCCGAGCAGCGCGGTGATCGTGAGCTGCGTGTCCTGCGGCAACTGGACGAGTTCGGCGGCGTCGACGCCGAGCGCGGCGGCGATGCGGTTCATCCAGCCGAGCGAGAGCGTGCGCGTCCCCGTTTCGAGGCGGCCGATCGTCTGCGCCGTCGTCGGCGGAACGCAGCGCTGGCCGACCTCTTCGAGCGTCAGCCCCTTGGCGCGGCGGACCGAGCGGATGCTGTTGATCATCGCAAAACCCTCAAATAACCAAATCGGTTTCTTCTTTCCTACAAAATATTCCAGTGTCAAGCCCGGTGTGTAGCAAAGGAGAATCGCATGACCGCACGCCGCCTCGAAACGCATCTTCATCCCGACGACCGGATCGATCCGGGCAAGGCGGGGCCGCAGGTGATGCGCCATGTGACGGTCAATGTCGGCGAAAGCCCGATCGCCTGGCTGGCGTCGCGGGGGTTGTTGACCGACGCGCAGCTTTGCGCCGGTGAACGGCTACGCGCCGATTATGAGCGCGCGGGGCTGGCGGCGCGGGTGACGATGCGGTGGGATGCGGCACCGCCGGGAAAGAGCCGCGGCGGCGCGCGCGCCTCGGATGCGTCGCTGGCGCGGATTGATGCGCACCGGCGCTTTCATGCCGCGCTCGACGCGGCCGGGCCGGGGCTGGCCGACATCTGCTGGCGCGTCATTTGCGCGGGCGAGGGGATTGGTGGGGCCGAGAAGGCGCTGGGCTGGCCCGCGCGGTCGGGCAAGCTGGTGCTGGGGCTGGCGCTCGACCGATTGGCGCGCTTTTACGGGACGGCATTATAAAACCGCATGACTGGAAGCGACTGGAAGTTGCCGGTCCACCTTTTTACTTCGTCATCCCCGCGAAAGCGGGGACCCAGCGAGCCGACGTTGCTACTGGGTTCCCGCTTTCGCGGGAATGACGATTGTTGGGAATGGCTCTAATCCACGCCAATGCCGACCCGTCGCGGAAGCGGAGGGTGCGACTTAACCGAGCGCCTCAACCTCTTCGGCCAGTTCCAGCCAGCGATCCTCCGCCGCCGCTTTTTCCTCCCGCAGCGTGTCGAGCTTCGCTGTCAGCGCATTGAAGCGCGCATTGTCGCGCGTGAACAGGCTGCCGTCGGAAAGGTCGATTTCGATTCCCGTCATTTCCTTTTCGATCTCCTCGATCCGGCCGGGCAGCATGTCGAAGTCGCGCTGGTCCTTGTAGCTCAATTTCTTGCGCGCGGTGGGGGGGGGCGGCGGCGCGGCGGTCGCGGCCTTGGCTTTGATGGTGTTGGGCTTGATCCGCTTGGCTTCCCAATCGGCATAGCCGCCCGCGACGATGTCGACCCTGCCCGATCCGTCGAGGCCGAGCGTGACGGTGACGGTGCGGTCGAGGAAGTCGCGGTCGTGGCTGACGAGCAGCACGGTGCCGGCATAGTCGGCGATGACTTCCTGCAACAGGTCGAGCGTTTCGAGGTCGAGATCGTTGGTCGGTTCGTCGAGCACGAGCAGGTTCGATTCGCGGGCGAATTCGCGCGCGAGGAGGAGGCGCGAGCGTTCGCCGCCCGAGAGCGCACCGACGCTGGCCTCCATGACGCCGGGGTCGAAGAGGAATTCCTTCAAATAGCCCTGGATATGTTTTTTGACGCCGCGCACCTCGACCCAGTCGCCGCCGTCGGAGAGGATGTCGCGCACGGTTTTGTCCGGCGACATCAGGCTGCGCTGTTGGTCGATGATGATGCCGTCGAGCGTCGGGGCGAGGGTGATGCTGCCTTCGTCGGGCTGGATTTCGCCGGTCAGCAGCTTGAGCAGGGTCGACTTGCCCGCGCCGTTCGCGCCGACGATGCCGATGCGGTCGCCGCGCTGGACGCGGAAATCGAAGTCCTTGATGATCGTGCGGTCGCCGAAGCTTTTCGATACGCCCTCGGCGACGATCACCGATTTCGAGCGCACATCGTCGTTGGCGAGGCCGAGCTTGGCGACCCCGGGGCCGCCGATCATCGCGGCGCGGGTCGCGCGCATTTCCTTGAGCTTCTCGAGGCGGCCCTGGTTGCGCTTGCGGCGCGCGGTGACACCGCGTTCGAGCCAATGCGCCTCGAGCCGCAGTTTCGAATCGAGGCGCTGGGCGGCGCGCGCTTCCTCGGCTGCGACGGCGTCGCTCCATTCCTCGAAGCCGCCGAAGCCGATTTCCTTGCGGCGGATGCTGCCGCGGTCGAGCCACAAAGTCTGGCGCGTCAGGCGGGTGAGGAAGGTACGGTCGTGGCTGATCGCGACGAACGCGCCGGTGTAACGCGCGAGCCAGCTTTCGAGCCAGTCGATCGCGGCGAGGTCGAGGTGGTTGGTCGGCTCGTCGAGCAGCAGCACGTCGGGGTTCTGCGCAAGCGCACGCGCGAGCGCGGCGCGGCGGCGCTCGCCGCCCGAGGCGCTGGCGGCGGTGCGGCTCATGTCGATGCCGAGCTGGTCGGCGATCGCGGCGACCTCATAGGCCTCGGGCGCGTTCGGCGCGGCGACGGCGAAATCCATCAGCGTCGCGAAGGGACGGAAATCGGGCTCCTGTTCGAGCATCACGACATGCGTGCCCGGGACGATCACGCGCTTGCCCTTGTCGGCGTCGATCTGGCCGGCGAGCAGTTTGAGCAAGGTCGTCTTGCCCGCGCCGTTGCGGCCGATCAGCGCGAGCCGGTCGCGTTCGCCGACATAGATGTCGAGGTCCTGGAACAGCCAGCCGCTGCCCTGCACAAGGCCAAGGCCTTCATAAGATAAAATCGGTGCTGCCATGATGAACGGCTCGCTACTGGCGCGTTCAGCATCATGCAAGCGCGCAGCGCACAAAGGCCGGAACGGGTTCGCTCCGTCTGCGTTACGGGGCGGACATAACAGATGACCGAAAGCCCGGTTCACAGGAGAATGAAATGACGAAGCAAATGTTCGCCGTTATGGCAACCGGACTGGCGCTGATGGCGGCAACGCCCGCGCTTGCTCAGCAGGGAGGTTCGACGGTGACAGCAGCAACGACCCAGGGCCCGATCCTGTCCTTTGCGGTCAGCGAGGAAGTGCGTTCGCGTCCCGACCAGGCGACCGTGGGCGCCGGCGTGACGACGACCGCGCCGACCGCGGTCGAATCGATGCGCGCCAATGCCGCCGCGATGGACAAGCTGATCGCCGCCGTAAAGGCGCGCGGGATCAAGGCCGAGGATATCCAGACGAGCGGCATCAACCTGTCGCCGCAGTATGACTATAATAATCGCGGTGATGGCCAGCCGCCGCGCTTCCTCGGTTATCAGGTGTCGAACAGCGTGCGCGTGACGACGTCGAAGATCGAAGACATCGGGCCGCTGCTCGACGCACTGGTCGCCGCGGGCGGCACGAACATCGACGGCCCGTCGTTCGGCATGAAGGATCCCGACGCGCAATTGGTCGGCGCGCGCGGCACCGCGATCAAGGCGGCCGAAGCGAAGGCGCAGGATTATGCGCGCCTCGCGGGCTTCCGCGGCGTCGAGCTGGTGTCGATCAGCGAAGGCGGCAGCTTTGGCCCGCAGCCGCCGATGCCGATGGTGCGCATGGCGATGGATGCCGGTTCGGCAAAGGCCACGCCGGTCGAGCCCGGTCGGGTCGCCAACACGCTGACGCTGAATTTCCAGTATCGTCTGGTGAAGTAAGCCAAAGATAGGCGTCGCCCCAGCGAGAGCTGGGGCCGCTATCGACCTTGCGCTATGTCGCGAGCGATCCCAGCTTTCGCTGGGATGACGTCAAATCGCCAACTCCCCCTCGGCCCATGGCCAGGGCCGTTCGCGAAACCATTTGGTGATGATATATTTGCGGCCCTTGCGGACCTTCATCCCGTGATGAAGCGTGTCGGGGTTCGCGGTGCCGTCGAGATGGACATTGTTCCACGCGAGCAGCTTGCCGGCCTCGGGCTGATGCATTTTGCCGGTCGCGAGGAAGCGCGTCGCGCCGCCGGCATCGGGTTCGTTGAGATAGATCATCAGCGTCCAGCTGCGCTGGCCGGGGATCGCGCAATAGGTTTCCCAGTCGGCGCCGTGCGGATCGAAATAGTCGGTGTGCGCCTTGAACTCCTGTCCGACGTCGTAACGCTGGCCCTGCATCGGCTCGCCATATTCGTGCGGGATGCCGGTGAGCTCGTGGAGGCGGTTGTTGACCGCGATCACGACCGGATCGCGGTGGTCGAGGTCGCAGGTCGTGCTGGTGCGAAAGGCGTCGTCGCCGTTCGGATCGGCGATCGTCGAGGGCCGCACGTCGCGGTCGATTTGCGTCATCAGCGCGGCGCAGGTTTCGGCGTCGAGAAAGCCCGACAGCATGAACTGTTGCAGCTTTGGCGTTGGCGCGCGGCGGATGCCGGGGACGGCGGCGAGCCGCTCGGCGGTACGGTCGGCGCCCGAGGTCGCCATGTCGACATGTTCATTCGCAGCCATGGCGCGCTTTTTAGCAGGGAAGCGCGTGCGAACAATGCTTGACGAGCGGGGGGATGCGCGCCTATTCGCCGCGCGCTGTCGAGGGTGCTTCGTGCGCCGCTCTTCGCTTATGTGGCGACCATAGCTCAGTTGGTTAGAGCGCCGGTTTGTGGTACCGGAGGTCGCGGGTTCGAGCCCCGTTGGTCGCCCCATTTTCTCTATCTTCGCGCATATGCGGGATTTGGGGTGACTCTCAGTCCCTATCGGATTATTGCGTCCTAACGTAATTTTCTAATGCGAGGATGAGTCTATGTCCGCTGTCTGGGATTTCGCCGATTTCGACGATCATGAACATGTCCACATGTTCCGCGATCGCGCCAGCGGGCTGACGGCGGTCATCGCCGTCCACTCGACGCACCTTGGCCCCGGTGCGGGCGGTGTGCGATACTGGCACTATCCGCAGCGCGCGGCGGCGATCACCGATGCGCTGCGCCTGTCGCGCGGCATGAGCTACAAGAACGCGATGGCGGGGCTGCCGATGGGCGGCGGTAAGGGCGTGATCCTCGCCGACGAGGGCGCAGCGAAGACCCCCGAACTGCTCGCGGCGTTCGGCCGCGCGGTCGAATCGCTGGGCGGCGCCTATGTGACCGCCGAGGATGTCGGGATCACCGACGCCGACATGGTCCAGATTTCGAAGCACACCAAGCATGTCAGCGGCCTGCCGGTGGCGAGCGGCGAAGCGGGCGGCGACCCCGGCCCGCTGACCGCGCTCGGCGTGTACCTCGGCATCAAGGCGGCGATTCGCGAAGGGTTGAAGACCGACAGCGCCAAGGATGTGCGCATCGCGATCCAGGGCGTCGGCAGCGTCGGTGGCGGCGTCGCGCGGCGGCTGGCAGCCGAGGGCGCGAAGCTGACCCTCGCCGACGTCAATCTGGCGCGCGCGAAGGAACTCGCCGACGAACTCGGCGCCGAACTCGCCGATTCGGCCGCGATCATGGAGGTCGAGGCCGATGTGCTGAGCCCCAATGCCTTGGGCGCGATCCTGACCGAGGCGAGCATCGAGAAACTGCGCGTGCCGATCGTCGCGGGCGGCGCGAACAACCAGCTCGCGACCGCGGCCGACGGCCAGCGCATCCACGACCGCGGCATCGTCTATGCCCCCGATTATGTGATCAACGCGGGCGGCATCATCAACGTCGCGCTCGAATATCTGGGGCAGGGCAGCCGCGAGGAAGTCGAGAGCCGCATCCACCTGATCCCCGGCCGGCTTGCCGAAATCTGGGCCGAGAGCAAGGCGAGCGGCACGCCGGCGTCGGTTGTGGCCGACCGGATGGCGCAGAAGCTGATCGGGCGGGGCTAACTCTTGAGCGTCGCCCCCGCGAAGGCGGGGGCCGCTGGAGAGGTAGCGTAAGGCCGATAGCGGCCCCCGCCTTCGCGGGGGCGACGGTTGTGGGATGGCCTCGGCGAGAAAACCCGCTAAGCCATCCCCCGATGAAACGGCATTTTTATCTGGTCGCGGGCTGGGCGTCGTTGGGGCTTGGTGCGATTGGCGCGTTCGTGCCGTTGTTGCCAACGGTGCCGTTCGTCATCCTTGCCGCCTTTTGCTTTGCGCGCTCGTCGCCGCGGCTCGAGAATTGGCTGCTGACGCACCCGCATTTCGGGCACCATATCGCCGCGTGGCGCGCGAAGGGCGCGATCAGCCGCAAAGGCAAGATCGCCGCGACGGCCGCCTTTGCCTTCAGTATTGTCCTTGCCGCGATCTTTTCGCCCTGGCCGTGGGTGATGGTGCCGGTGATCGCCGCCGCCGTTACCGGAAGCTGGATATGGACGCGGCCTGAGGGTTGAGGATTGCGTGTTCCCCGGCGAAAGCCGGGGCCCAGAATGCCACCGCAGCTTGCGCGCTCTGGGCCCCGGCTTTCGCCGGGGAGCAGAAAGGCAAATTGCTGGACCGCTTTCTCCGGCTCGCCTAAGGACGACGCGATCCGATGCACGCCTACGCTAATCCCACGCGCTTTCTTGCGATTGCCAAGCCGCTGACGCCGTGGTTGCTCGGCGCCGGGCTGTTGCTTGTGCTGGGCGGTGCGTGGGCCGGGCTCGCGATGGTGCCGGGCGATTACAAGCAGGGCGAAACCGCGCGCATCCTTTACGTCCATGTCCCGTCGGCCTGGCTCGGCATGGGCGGCTGGACGTCGCTGGCGATCGCCGGGCTGATCCAGCTTGTGTGGCGGCATCCGCTGTCGGGCATCGCCGCGCGCGCGATCGCCGTGCCGGGGATGCTGTTCACCGCGCTGTGCCTTGCGACCGGATCGATCTGGGGGCGCCCAACCTGGGGAACCTGGTGGGAATGGGACGGGCGGATGACGTCGATGCTCGTCCTCCTCTTTCTCTATGCGGGCTTTATCGCGCTGACGAGCGGCGACGACGGGCAGCGGCAGGGCGGTTCGTTGTCGCGCGGCGCGGCGATCTATGCGCTGGTCGGCGCGATCAATATTCCGATCATCAACCGCAGCGTCGTGTGGTGGAACAGCCTGCATCAGGGGCCGAGCATCACGCTGGGCGGATCGAGCATCGACGGGGCGCTGCTGTGGCCGTTGGGGTTGACCGTGCTCGGCTTTTCGTTGCTATTTGGCGCCATCGTCCTGATGCGGATGCGGCGGATCATCGCCGACAACCGTGTCGCGGCGCGGCTCAGGCGGCTGGCGGACGACGAGGGGATTTGACGCGTGACGGGGGTGATCAGCGGGGGCGGGCAATGGGCGTTTGTCGCCGCGGCCTATGGGCTGACGGTCGTCCTGACCGGCGCGGTACTTTGGGCGAGCTGGCGCGCGATGAAAAAGGCCGAGAAGCGCAGCGACGCGCTGCGAAAGGATCGTAAGTGAAGGCCAAGCATCAACGGCTGATTCTGGCGCTGGTCGCGCTGTGCGGCGTCGGCGGTGCCGGTGTGCTCGCGGCGAGCGCGCTGCGCGACGAGGCGGCCTATTTCCGCACGCCGGTCGAGATCGAGGGCGGCAAGGCGGAGGTCGGCGAGCCGATGCGGCTGGGCGGCATGGTCGCCAAGGGCAGCATTCAGCGGCAGGCCGATGGCCTCACGATCCGCTTCGTCGCGACCGACGGCAAGGCCTCGGTTCCGGTCGAATATAAGGGCATCGTCCCCGACCTGTTCGGCGAAGAGAGCGGCATGGTCGCCGACGGCCGGATGCGCGCCGACGGGACGTTTGTCGCCGATCGCATCCTCGCCAAGCATGACGAGCGCTATATGCCGCCGCAGATGGGCGATATGCCGAAGAATATGAAAACTGTGCCCAAAGCATGAGGGCGAAAAAAATCCGTCGCCCCCGCGAAGGCGGGGGCCGCTGGCGGCCTGAGCCAGCGACGCTGTGTAAAACGACGGCGGCCCCCGCCTCCGCGGGGGCGACGGTTAGATGATCGCCGAACTCGGTCTCGCGCTGTTGTGGATCGCGGCCGCGCTCGCGTGCCTCTCGCTTGTCGCCGGGACCTTGTTCCTGCGCGGCGGTTCGAAGGATCTGGCGGCGCTCGTGCGCCCGGCGAGCGTTGCGCAGGGCGTGCTCACCGCGGCCGCCTTCGGTTTGCTGATCGCGCTGTTCGTGCGCTCCGACATGTCGGTCGAACTGGTCGCGCGCAACAGCAACAGTTTGAAACCGATGATCTTCAAGGTCGCGGGGACGTGGGGCAATCACGAAGGCTCGATGCTGCTGTGGCTGATGATCCTGTCGCTGTCGGGCGGGCTGATCGCGATCTTCGAAAAGCGGCTGCGCGAGGACACGCTTGTCGCGACCCTCGCGGCGCAAGCGGCGCTGAGCCTCGGTTTCTTTGCCTTTCTTCTCTTCTCGTCGAACCCGTTCAAGCGGTTGCCTGTGGCGCCGCCCGACGGGCAGGGGCTCAACCCGCTGCTCCAGGACATCGGGCTCGCCTTCCATCCGCCGACGCTTTACGTCGGCTATGTCGGGCTGTCGGTCGCGTTCAGCTTTGCCGTCGGCGCGCTGATCACGCGCGAGATCGGCCCGGCGTTCGCCCGCGCGATGCGGCCGTGGGTGCTCGGGAGCTGGATTTTCCTGACGCTCGGCATCACTGCGGGCAGTTACTGGGCCTATTATGAGCTCGGTTGGGGTGGCTGGTGGTTCTGGGACCCGGTCGAGAATGTCTCGCTGATCCCGTGGCTTGCGGGCGCGGCGTTGCTTCATTCGGTCGCGGTGACCGCCACCCGCAATGCCCTGCGCGCGTGGACGGTGATGCTCGCGGTGATCGGCTTTTCGATGTCGATGGTCGGCACCTTCATCGTCCGCTCGGGACTGCTGACGAGCGTCCACAGCTTTGCGGTCGATCCCGAGCGCGGCACGTTCCTGCTCGCGCTGATGGCAATCTATATCGGCGGCGCTTTGACCCTGTTCGCGCTGCGGGCGGGGAGCGTGGCGGAGGGCAAGAAATTCGCGTTGCTCAGCCGCGAAGGCTCGCTCGTCATCAACAATCTGCTGCTCACGACGATCCTTGCGCTCGTCCTGCTCGGCACGCTTTATCCGATCGTCGCCGAGGCGATGGGCGAGAAGATTTCGGTCGGCCCGCCCTATTATAACAAGGTCGCGGGGCCGCTCGCGCTGATCCTCTGCCTCGTGATGGTTGCGGGTCCGCTGCTGAGCTGGCGCAAGGACGACGGGAAACGGCTGTGGTCACGCCTGCCGCTGGCGATTTTTGCGGGGGCGGTCGTTCTGTTCGGCCTTGTCCTGTTCGGTGGCAAGGTCGGAATTTTGCCGCTGCTCGGCATGACCGTCGCGGGCGTCGTCGCGGTCGCGAGCCTTGCGCCGCTGTGGGGACGCAACCTGCGGCGCACGCCGCTGCCGACGTGGGGCATGGTCGTCGCGCATTTCGGCGTCGCGGTGTGCCTTGCCGGCATGGGCGCCGAAAGCGCCTTCATCAAGGAACGGCTGGTCGCGGCGGCGCCGGGCGACGTGGTGAAGGTTGGCGATTTCGCGGTGAAGTTCGTCGGCGTCAGACCGATCGCCGGGCCGAATTATACCGCGATCGAGGGCACGCTGGTCGCGACGACATCGTCGGGCGGCAGCTTTACGATGCGGCCCGAAGCGCGCACCTTTCCGGGACTGATGGGCACGGCGCCGACCGAAACCAACGAGGCGGCGCTGCTGACGCGGCCGGGCGGACAGCTCTATGCCGTGCTCGGGCAGCCGGTGACGAGCGACGACGGCAGCGCCGACCGCTACCAGATCCGCCTGTGGTGGAAGCCGCTGGTGTGGTGGATCTGGCTCGGCGGCGCGCTGATCGCGATCGGCGCATCGCTGTCGCTGCTCGGCCGCGCACAATTGCTGAATATCTGGCGCGCGCGGCGCAGCCGCAAATCACAGGAGCGTTTTGCGCCATGAAGAACCGCTGGGTCCTATTCGCGCCGCTGGCGATCATGGGGCTGCTGTTCGGCGCCTTCATCTATCGGCTGACGACGCCCGCCGAGACGCTGATCCAGTCGCAGTGGATCGACAAGCCGATGCCGCTGTTCGACCTGCCGCCCGCAACCGCGGGCGTCGAGGGGCTGAAGAGCAGCCAGCTTGCCGACGGGCGGCCGCGGCTGGTCAATGTGTTCGCGAGCTGGTGCATTCCGTGCCGTGCCGAGGCGCCGCAACTCGAGGCGCTGAAGGCCGCGGGCGTGCCGATCGACGGCATCGCGATCCGCGACCGGCCCGAGGATGTCGCGATGTTCCTTCGCGAATATGGCAATCCCTTCGACCGCATCGGGGCCGACATGCAGAGCAGCGTCCAGATCGCGCTGGGATCGTCGGGCGTGCCCGAAACCTTCCTGATCGATGGCAAGGGCATCATTCGCGAGCAGATTCAGGGCGTGATCCTCGCCGATCAGGTGCCCGGGATTGTCGCGAAGCTTGAGGCGATGAAGTGAGGGGTGCTCTCGAACATTTCCGTGCCCCTGCGAAGGCAGGGGCCCATCTCCAAACCGTAGAATTTTGCGCCGCCGGACGTTTCAGGACGCGATGGCCGGTGATGGGCCCCTGCCTTCGCAGGGGCACGGCGGTTCTTTTGATGGCGTTGCTTGTTTTCTCCAGCATGGCGTCGAGTCCGCTGGCGGCGCAGGACCGCCTGCCGCCCGCGCCATACGCTTATCAGCAGCTCAAGGATCCGGCGCAGGAAGCGCGCGCCAAGGCGTTGATGGAAGAGCTGCGCTGTCTCGTCTGTCAGGGGCAGTCGATTGCGGATTCCGATGCGCCGCTCGCGGGCGATATGCGCCACGAAGTGCGCAGCAAGATCGCGGCGGGCGAAAGCCCGGCCGAAATCAAGACGTGGCTCGTCGCGCGCTATGGCAATTGGGTCAGCTACGATCCGCCGTTCGACGGCGCCACGGCGCTGCTCTGGCTCGGGCCGTTGCTCTTCCTCGCGCTTGGCGGGTGGCTGGCCTTTGGCCGGTTCCGCCGCGGTGCGAACGACGACGAGGAGGGCGCGGCATGATCTGGCTCTGGGTCGTACTCATTGCGCTGCTGACGATCGGCGGCATCTTCTGGGTCGGCAAGCTGCCCGCCGCGGCGCGGCCGCTGGCGGGGGCGGCGGTGATGCTGGGCCTTGCGGGCTATGCATTGCAGGGTCATCCGTCACTGCCCGGCAAGCCCGTCGCGGCGCCCGAGGAGCCCGAGGGGTTTGGCGAGGCGATCACCGACCAGCGGCAAGGCATGTCCGAACGCTTTGGTCCCGCGGCGCAGTGGCTCGGCATGTCCGACGGTTTCGCGCGCACCGGCAAGACCGAACTCGCGGCGAAGACGCTCGAAAAGGGGCTGGAGACCTATCCCGACAATGTCGACCTGTGGGTCGGGCTCGGCAATGCGCTGGCGGCGCATGGCGGCGGCGTGATGTCGCCCGCGGCGGCGCTGGCGTTCGACGAGGCGGCGAAGCGCGATCCGTCGCATCCGGCGCCGCCGTTCTTCGCGGGGCTCGCGCTGGCGCAGGGCGGCGACCTGAAAGGCGCCGAGACGGTGTGGAGCCAACTGCTCGCGCGCAGTCCCGCCGATGCGCCGTGGCGGCCCGATCTGGAGATGCGGCTCGCGCAATTGCGGCAGGCGCTTGGGCCGCAGCTGCCCGCCGAAATCCCGGCCGGCGTGCCGGCGCCGGACGTCCCAAATTGAAACCTATTCCAAAGGCTCAGGCTCGTCTAAAGGCCCGCAATGACTGCTGAGTCGCAACAGGCGGCGGGCGGCGCCGCGGGCGCCGTGACTGCTGGCGCCGAAACGGCCCATTACGGGCATGGGCATCACAGCGATGGCAAGCTGAAGCTTGCCGTCGGCGCGATCGGTGTCGTGTTCGGCGACATCGGTACGAGCCCGCTCTACGCGTTCCGCGAAACCTTTGCCGGCCATCATCCGATCGAGGCCGACCGGCTGCACATCTATGGCGTGCTGAGCCTCGTCTTCTGGTCGATGATGCTCGTCGTCACCTTCAAATATGTGCTGACGATCATGCGTGCCGACAACAAGGGCGAAGGGGGCAGCCTGGCGCTGCTCGCGCTGATCAGCCGTTCGTCGGGCGAGAAGCGCTGGACATGGCCAATCATCCTGCTCGGCGTGTTCGCGACCGCGCTCTTCTATGGCGACAGCATGATCACCCCCGCTATGTCGGTGCTCTCGGCGACCGAGGGCCTCAGCTACGTCAACAAGGGATTCGAGCCCTATATCGTGCCGATCGCGCTGACGATCCTGATCGGGCTGTTCGCGATCCAGGCGCGCGGGACGGCGAAGGTCGGGATGCTGTTCGGGCCGATCATGCTCGCTTATTTCACGATGCTGGCGATCCTCGGGATGATCCATATCGTCGATCATCCGGGGATCATCGTCGAAACGCTGAACCCGGTGAACGCGCTGCGCTTCTTCTATGTCGACGGTTTCACCGCCTTCATCGCGCTCGGCGCGGTCGTGCTCGCGGTGACGGGGGCCGAGGCGCTTTATGCCGACATGGGGCATTTCGGCCGCGGGCCGATCGGGCTCAGCTGGCTGACGTTTGTGCTGCCGGCGCTGATGCTGAACTATATGGGGCAGGGCGCGATGGTGCTCGAGGCGGACATGGGGCCGCGAAGCGACCTGATCGCCGATCCCTTCTTCCAGATGATGCCCGAGGCGTGGCAGGTGCCCGTCGTCATCCTGGCGATCCTCGCGACGATCATCGCCAGCCAGGCGGTGATTTCGGGCGCCTTTTCGCTGACTCAGCAGGCGATCCAATTGGGCTTCATGCCGCGCCTGCGTGTCGAGCACACCAGTGCGTCGGCGCAGGGGCAGATTTATATCCCGATCGTCAATTGGGGGCTGATGGTGATGGTGATCATCCTCGTCCTCTTCTTCGGATCGTCGAGCAACCTTGCCGCGGCCTATGGCATTGCGGTGACGGGGGCGATGTTCATCGATACCTGCCTGCTCAGCGTCGTCCTCTTCACATTGTGGAAATGGCCGGCGTGGAAGGCGCTGCCGGTGCTCGCGGTCTTCTTCATCGTCGACATCGCCTATTTCGGCGCAAATCTGATCAAGGTGCCCGACGGCGGCTGGGTGCCGCTCGCGATCGGGCTCATCATCTTCACTTTGCTCACCACCTGGTCGCGCGGACGCAAGCTGATGCAGCAGGAGATGGCCGAAGGCGCGATGCCGATCCCGGTGTTCGTGAAGTCGGCGGCGAACAGCGCGACGCGCGTGCCGGGCACCGCGGTGTTCATGACGTCGAGCAGCGACGGCGTGCCGCACGCGCTGCTCCACAACCTCAAGCACAACAAGGTGCTCCATGCGCGGATCATCCTGCTGACGATCAAGATCGCCGACGTGCCGTTCGTGCAGGAGGAGAAATTCTGCATGCTCGAGGATCTGGGACAGGGGTTCCACCGGCTGGTGCTCAACTATGGCTTCATGCAGCCGATCGACGTGCCCGAGGCGCTGACCCGCGTCACGAGCTGCGGCGGCGAGTTCAAGATGATCGAGACGAGCTTTTTCCTGTCGCGGC
The DNA here is from genome assembly GCF_001468225.1 of Sphingopyxis sp. H053. Taxonomy (GTDB): domain Bacteria; phylum Pseudomonadota; class Alphaproteobacteria; order Sphingomonadales; family Sphingomonadaceae; genus Sphingopyxis. The sequence goes on from NZ_LNRU01000001.1 coordinate 262,311, forward strand.
AGACGCTGATCGCGGCGAGCAAGCCCGGCATGCCGATCTGGCGCGAAAAGCTGTTCGCGTGGATGCTGCGCAATTCGGAAAGCGCGATGGAATATTTCCGCCTGCCAACCAATCGCGTCGTCGAACTGGGAAGCCAGGTCGCGATCTAGGTTAACTTTCCGACATCGGGCAATAAGCGTTTGTACATCGGGGCAAGTCTTGCGATGCAAGGGCGACCCAAAAAAAGGCCGCGCAACACTATGGATGTCGGCAACCCTGACGCTCTGATCCTGCCGGTCCCGCCGGAACCATTTGCCCTGATCGTCGGCGCGGCGATGCAGGGCGGTTCGAGCGAGGCCGTCGAAACCGCGCTACGTCGCATGGGGCTGCGGCCCGAGCGGGTCGAGGGCGAGGGCGGCGGCGCCGATGTCGCCGCGCGCGTTGCGGCGCCCTGTTTCCGCCTGACCTTCGGGGCGGTGTCGGTTCTGGCCGGCCCGGCGGCCGGTGCTGCGCTGGATCTTGCCGATCCCGACCACCCATCGACCAGCCTGCTTGCCGCGAGCCTGCCCCGACGATGGCGCGAGAGCGGGGCGTGCTGGGTCTTTATCCCCGAGCGCGACCCCAAGCGCGATGCGGCGCTGGGGCCATCGACCGTGCAGCCGACACGGATGCGCGAATTCTTCAAGATGATGGTGCTGCTGATCGACCTGTTCGATGCCAGCCATATTTTCTGGTCGCCGGCGCGGCTGTGGTCGGATGCGCCGCAATTTCGCGCGTCGATCGCCGAAATGCTGGCCAGCGGGATGCCGCCGGTGCTCCACCTCGTCGCGTTCCGGCGCCGCGAAAATGGCGCCGATGCCAGCATGGGAACACGGGGGCTGGTGCTGTTCGCGGGTCAGGAACTGGAGGCGCGGATTCCCGTCGGCTGGACCGTCGCCGAAATGGTCCGGCGGCTGTCCCGGCTTGCGCTCGACATGATGCTCAACGGCCCGGTCCAGCATGCGCGGACAATGCGCGGGCTGGAGGCGGGAGAATGGATTGAACTGCTGCCGCCTTTGCGCAGCACGGACCACAGGTCGACCGTCATCGTCGAGTTCGGCCGCGATAGTTGATGCCGCCGCGGGGATGGCAGGGCGCACCGCCGCCGCAAAGTGGGTTCCAGCGCCATCACCTGATCCCCATCGCCCTGACCCAGCGCCCGCAAATGGCAGCGATGTTTGAGCAACTGCATGCCGAAGGCTTCGCGCTCCAGCATTTTGGGCGCAACGGGTTGATGCTCCCCGCGTGCGAGCCGGTGGCGCTGCGGTCCGGCCACGCGCTGCACCGCGGGCCGCATCATGGCTATAGCGATGTCATCGCGGCGCGGGTCGAGCGGATCAGGGCGCATTTCGCACTTCACGCGCCAGCGATCCGCGAATGGCACGGCGCACCGCCGTCATGCGCCTGCGTCTGTTGCAGGACACGACGCGCCGCGCCCTGACCGATCGGCACGGCGCGGGTTTCTGGCTCAACCGGCGCGACCCGATGCGGCTGTTCGTCGACCGCCCCTATCTCGACGAGGCGATCGACAGGCTGTTCGGTGCGTAGGGTGATATCGGCTTTCGACCGATTGCGGACGACGCTAAACCGTCGCCCCCGCGAAGGCGGGGGCCGCTGGAGAGGTAGCGCAAGGCCGACGGCGGCCCCCGCCTTCGCGGGGGCGACGGTAAAAGGAACGACAGCTCACCACCCCGAAGCAGACATAGCTGAACGGCCTGGCAATCGGCGTCGGTACTTGGCTTAAAGCCTGACCTTCGCCTCAAGTTCGCGGCGCGCGGCGAGATATTGCGCTTCGAGTTCGGCGACATATTCGGCGACCGGGCGCACCGCGGTGACCGGGCCGATGCCCTGGCCCGATCCCCAGATGTCCTTCCACGCCTTGACCTTGGTGTTGCCGCCCGAGCCGAAGTTCATCGTCTTGAGGTCGCCTTCGGGCAGGTTTTCGGGGTCCATGCCCGCGGCGACGATCGACTGGCGGAGATAATTGCCGTGAACGCCGGTGAAGAGGTTCGAATAGACGATGTCGCCCGCGCGCCCCTCGACGATGCCGTTCTTGTAGGTGTCCTCGGCATTGGCTTCGGTCGTGGCGATGAAGGCGCTGCCGATATAGGCCAGGTCGGCGCCGCACGCCTGCGCGGCGAGGATCGAGCGGCCGTGGCCGATGGCGCCCGACAAGGCTACGGGTCCGTCGAACCATTCGCGGATTTCCTGTACAAGCGCGAAGGGCGATTGCCGGCCGGCATGGCCGCCCGCGCCCGCGGCGACGGGGATGAGGCCGTCGGCGCCCTTTTCGATCGCCTTGCGTGCGAAACGGTCGTCGATGATGTCGTGGAGCGTGATGCCGCCCCAGCCATGGACCGCCTGATTGAGCTCTTCGCGCGCGCCGAGCGAGGTGATCGTGATCGGCACCTTCCATTTCTCGCACGTCGCAATGTCGTCGAGCAGCCGGTCGTTCGATTTATGGACGATCTGGTTGACGGCGTAAGGCGCCGACAAGCGGTCGGGATTGGCGCGGTCCCACGCGGCGAGTTCCTCGGTGATCTGGTGCAGCCATTCATCGAGCAGCGATTGCGGGCGGGCATTGAGCGCCGGGAAGCTGCCGACGACGCCCGCCTTGCACTGCGCGATGACAAGCTCGGGTCCCGAAACGATGAACAATGGCGAGCCGATCACGGGCAGGCGCAGGCGGTCGAAAATCGGGGGAAGGGCCATGAATCAGTCTCTCCGGTTGCGGTTTGCAACTGACCTTAACGTAAACGGAAGGTTGCGCAAGCGGGTATCGGGCGAAGCGCGCGTGGCGGACGATCGCCGCGTTGACGGACGCGGATCGCTGAATTTTTGCCCTCGAAAAGCTACAAAATAAAAAAATTACGCTTTTGCGACACGGTCTTATCGGTTCGTCGCACCGTGCGTACGACGACCTGCGCAACTTTCGACTTCGCCGCGAGTAATCTTGTCCCAGAACGGACCACGCGAATACGCGGGCCCATCTGCGCGGGCGGCTGTTTAGAAGGAGAAGTATATGGGCGCCGTTTCCAAGAGTCCGAAAATTCTATTGGCGCTGGCCCTTTTGGCCGGCACCGCAACGGGGAGCCTCGCTGCCCAAGAGCAGGCCCCGAACGATGGCGAGGTCATGGCGACCGTTGTCGGCACGCTGCCTTCGCCCGACCAGATGACCAAGGGGCCCAAGGTCGAGGGCATCATCGCCGCGCGCACCGATGGCCGGATCAAGGTCGCGACCGCCGACGGCAACAGCACGACCGTGGCGATCGCCGACTACACCAAGATCAAGAGCAGCGGCGGCTTCCTGGGCCTCGATCGCGACAAGCTTGGCGCGGCTCAGCTGCTCAACGGCCTGCCCGTCACCATCGACACGCTGCAGTGGGATGGCGGACTGGTGGCAAGCCAGGTCCAACTCAAGAACAAGGACCTCCGCACCGCATCGATGATCCACACCGGCACCGATCAGCGCTTTGCCGAACAAACAGCGGCAACCGAGGCGCTGCGCAGCCGCGTGGGCGATATCGACCAGTATAATGTCAAAGGCACAACGAACGTGAACTTCGACACCGGCAAGGCAGTGCTGACCGAGCAGGCGAAAGCCGATCTCTGCAGCGCGGCATCGCAGGCCGACGGGATGGACAACGCCCTGCTGCTGGTCGTTGGCTACACCGATTCGACGGGCAGCCAGGAACTCAACCAGGTGCTTAGCGAAAAGCGCGCCAGCCGCGTCGTCAATCATCTTCAGCAGGCGTGCGGCTGGAAGCCCTATCGCATGCTGACCCCCACCGGGATGGCCGAAGCCGACCCGGCGGCGGACAACACCACGCCCGAAGGCAAGGCCCAGAATCGCCGCGTTGCGGTGAATATTCTGGTCAGCAAGGGTCTGGACGGTATGTAAGATGCGCGGGGTGGGCGGCGCCCACCCCGGCATTTCCGGCCGGAAGCGGCCGTGACGAAACGAAGGGCGGCCGCGAGGCCGCCCTTCGTCGTTTGCGGGTGGGTCAGGCCGCGAGCGGGCGGCGGCTGGCTTTGACAGCAAGGTAGCCGAACAGGATCGCGGTGAGGAGGAGTGCGCCCTGGGCTGCGACGAAGGGACCTTCGGTTCCGTTCGGGGCGAGCGCGTTGAGTGCGGGGACCTTCAGGAACGACTGCACGACCAGCACGAAGAGGTTGAGGTAGAGCGCGGCGGTGGCGCTGGCCGCATAGACCGTCGCTGCGCGGCCGGCGAGCTTGCGGCCATAATAGGCGGTGAATGCGAAAACGAGGATCAATGTCGAGAGGATCCCCGTGCCGAGCGCCGGGGTGAAAGCGACGATCGGGAACAGAAAGCCGGTCAGGCTGGTAAGCAATGTCGTCCAGAGGAAGACGCCGTTCGTCCGGGGCAGGATGCGGCCGCGAGCGTAGGCGGGAAGCGCGATGAGACCCGCGCCGATGCCGACGAAGCTGATCGCGACATGGAGGGCGGTGAACTGCGGGATGGTCAAACCGAGGATCATGACACGTCTCCTTTACGGGTGAGGAGGCGCGGTCGGGGGTCCGCGCCTCTCCCTTATCAGCTGTTGATGAAATCGAGAAGGTCGGCGTTGAACCGGTCCTGATGGGTGACGGTGAGGCCGTGGTCGGCGCCTTCATAGACCTTGAGCACGGCGTGCTTGACGATCTTGACCGTCGAGAGCGCCGCGGCGCCGATCGGCACGATCTGGTCGTCGTCGCCGTGGAGGACGAGCGTCGGCTTGTCGAACTTCTTGAGGTCTTCGTTGAAGTCGCTTTCCGAAAAGGCGCGGATGCTGTCGAGCAGGCCCTTGAGACCGCCGTTCATGCCCTGCCGCACGAAGTCGTCGCGCACCGCTTCGGAGACGACCGCGCCGTCGCGGTTATAGCCGTAAAAGGGCAGGCTCAGGTCCTTGAAGAATTGCGGGCGGTTGTCGAACGTGCCCTTGCGGATGCCGTCGAAGACGTCGATCGGCAGGCCGCCCGGATTGGCTTCGGTCTTGAGCATCAGCGGGGGGACCGCGCCGATCAGCGCGACTTTGGCAACGCGGGCGGTGCCGTGGCGGCCGATATAGCGGGTGACTTCGCCGCCGCCGGTCGAGTGGCCGACGAGGATCACGTCCTTGAGGCCCAGCTGTTCGATCAGTTCGGCGAGGTCGTCGGCGTACTGGTCCATATTGTTGTTGTCCCAGACCTGATCCGAGCGGCCATGGCTGCGGCGGTCGTGGGCGATGGTGCGGAAGCCCTGATTGGCGAAGAAGACCATCTGGGCGTCCCAGGCGTCGGCGCTGAGCGGCCAGCCGTGCGAGAAGACGATCGGCTGCGCGTCCTTCGGACCCCAGTCCTTGAAGAAGATGTTGGTGCCGTCCTTGGTGGTGATGGTGGTCATGATATGGTTCCTTTCGATGAACTTGGCGTTTTTGGGCGGGGGTGTCCGTCCCGGTGAAACAACAGATACGGCGATGCGCGCTTGATCGGGATTGGCGGACGCGACATTATCCGGGCCGATTCCGACAAAGGAGCCGCCATGCCCAAGCTGAAGGTGCCCGACCCCTCCGATATGCCGCTCGTCGAGGTCGGGATGATGACCTATCCCGACTGCCAGATGGGAATGGTCCACGGGATCACCGACCTGTTCGACGTCGCGGGGCGCTTTGCGGTGGATCACGGCCGCAGCCCGCTCCGCGTCAGCCATTGGCGACTGCAGGAGGGCGGGGGCTTTGCGCGCTGGTTCGACAGCCATCCGGGCGAGCCCGCGGGCAATTCGCCCGCGGTGCTGATCGCGCCGGGGAGCCTCCACAAATTGCTCGAGCCGGGCGAAGTCGAGCCCTATGCGCGCTGGCTGCTCGACCGGCACGCGCAGGGTACGGTGCTCGCGTCGAATTGCGGCGGGGCGTTTGCGCTGGCGGCGACGGGATTGCTCGCGGGGCGGCCGGCGACGACGCACTGGTTTTTCGCCGAGGAGTTTCGCAGCCGCTTTCCCGACGTGCGGATGGAGGCCGACCGGATGGTGATCGACGATGGCGACATCGTCACCGCGGGCGGGCTGATGGCGTGGACCGACCTTGGGCTGCGCATCGTCGAACGGCTGCTGGGTCCGACGGTGATGATGGAGACCGCGCGCTTCCTGCTGATCGATCCGTCGGGGCGCGAGCAGAAACATTATGCGAGCTTTGCGCCGAAGCTGACGCACGGCGACGAGGCTATATTGAAGGTGCAGCACTGGCTGCAGGCGCGAGGAGCCGGGCCGGTCGCGGTCGCCGAGATGGCGGGTGAGGCGGGGATGGAAGAGCGCACCTTCCAACGCCGATTCAAGGCGGCGACGGGAATGACGCCGGTCGAATATGTCCAGCATCTGCGCGTCGGCAAGGCGCGCGAACTGCTGGAGTTCACGAAGCGGACGGTCGACCAGATCGCGTGGAGCGTCGGCTATGAGGATGCGGCGGCGTTCCGCAAATTGTTCCACCGCCTGATCGGCCTGTCGCCGCATGAGTATCGGCAGCGTTTTTCGACCCCGCAGTCGCTGGCGGAGGTCGCCTGAAATTTTTTTCGCGCTCGTGTCGATTGGGCGGCGGTTCGTTCGTCGTGTTGGCAGGAGCCGCTGTTGGCCCGATCGAAGAGGAGATGGATGATGCGTGTAATGGTCTTTGTCAAAGCGACCGAGGACAGCGAAAAGGGCCTGCCGCCGACCGAGGACATGACCGAAATGTTCGAGGCGATGGGCAAGTATAACGAGGAGCTGGTGAACGCCGGCGTGATGGTCGACGGCGACGGGTTGAAACCCTCGTCGGCCGGCAAGCGCATCGCGTTCGACGGCGCGAGCCGCACGGTGATCGACGGCCCCTTCGCCGAGACGCGCGAACTCGTCGCGGGCTATTGGGTCTGGGAGGTCAAGGACATGGACGAGGCGGTCGCGTGGGCGAAGCGCTGCCCGAACCCGATGCCCGGGCCGAGCGAACTCGAAATCCGTCCTTTCTATGAAATGGAGGATTTCGGCGATGCGATGACGCCCGAGATTGCCGAGCGCGAACAGCGTCTCCGCGAAAAGCTGGGCGGCGATTAAGTCGTGCAGGCCGCCATGCTTGCCTCCCCGGCCGCGTTGGCCGAGAAGGCGGGCATGGCAGCCGACGAAACTCACCGGGCGATCGAGGCGGTGTTCCGGATCGAGCGGGCGCGGTTGATTGCCGCGCTCGCCCGGATGACGCGCGACGTCGACCGCGCCGAGGAGCTGGCGCAGGAGGCGCTGCTGATCGCGCTGACCGAATGGCCGAAGTCGGGGGTGCCCGATAATCCGGGCGCCTGGCTGACCGCGGCGGCGAAACGGCGGGTGATCGACGGCGTCCGGCACCATGCGATGCGGGAGCGGAAACATGCCGAAATCGCCCGCGAACTCGATGAGGAGCGCGATATGAGCGCGGAGGCCGTCGAGGCGGCGCTCGACGATCCGCTCGGCGACGAGCTGCTCGGGCTGATCTTCGCCGCCTGTCATCCGGTGATTTCGGCCGAGGCGCGCGCCGCGCTGACGCTGCGGCTGGTCGGCGGGTTGACGGTCGAGGAGATCGCCCGGGCTTTCCTGTCGAACGAGGCAACGATTGCAGCACGGATCACGCGCGCCAAGAAGGCGATCGCCAAGGCGGGAGTTACTTTCGAGGTTCCGCGCGGGGCCGAGCTTCAGGCACGCTTGGGGTCGGTGCTCGAGGTCGTCTATCTGATCTTCAACGAAGGCTATGCCGCGACCGCAGGGCCATCGCTCGTCCGACCGCCGCTTTGCGGCGAGGCGCAGCGACTGGGGCGTATCCTTGCCGGATTGATGCCCGAGCAGCCCGAGGTGCTGGGTTTGCTCGCGCTGATGGAAATTCAGGCGTCGCGGCTGGCGGCGCGCGCCGGCCCCGACGGGCGGTTCGTGCCGCTGACCGAACAGAACCGGGCGCGCTGGGACCAGTTGCTCATCCGCCGCGGATTGAATGCGCTCGATCGCGCCGAGGAACTGGGCGGAGCGCGCGGGCCCTATGTATTGCAGGCGGCGCTTGCGGCGTGCCATGCGCGGGCGCGCTCGGCGGAGGAGACCGACTGGCAGCGCATTGCCGGCCTCTACGACCGGCTGGGGCAGGTGATGCCGTCGCCGGTGGTCGAGCTCAATCGGGCGGTCGCGCATAGCATGGCGTTCGGCCCGGAGGCCGGATTGCGGCTGGTCGACGCGATCGCCGATGCGGCGGCGCTGCGCAATTATGCGCCGCTGCCGGCTGCGCGCGGCGATTTCCTGTTCCGCGCCGGGCGGCCGGGCGAAGCACGGGCACAGTTCGAGGCGGCGGCGGCGCTGTCGCTTAACGAGCGCGAGCGCGACTTTCTGCTGGCGCGCGCCGCGGCATGCACCGAATGACGTCGGTTCGTATCGAGACGATCGGGACCGAGGCACAGCCGCTCGTCGTCCTCGATGATTTCGCGCCCGATCCCGATGCCTTGCGAAATTTTGCACAGGCGGCCGATTTCGCCCCGGCACTCAACCATTTTCCGGGGGTGCGTGCGGCGTTACCCGCCGCCTATCTCGCGACGCAGCTCCCGGTCATGGCGGCCGCCGCCGCTCAAGCATTCGGGCGGACCGGGCCGGTCACCGTCGTCGATGCTAGCTTTTCAATCGTCTCGACACCGGCGGGCGAGCTGACCATCCCGCAACGCCTGCCGCATATCGACGCTTTCACCGAGGATCGCATCGCGCTGATCCATTATCTGTCGCCTGCTGGCGGCGATGGCACCGCCTTCTTCCGCCACCGCTCGACGGGCTTCGAGACGGTGGACGAAACGCGGCGCGACCTGTTCTTTCGGCACCTTGACATCGAAATGCGCCACGGCGGGGTGCCGCCGCCCGAATATGTTCAGGGCGATACGCCGCTTTTCGAATGCATCCGCACCGAGCCGGCGCGCTATAATCGCGCGCTCCTTTATCGCAGCTGGAACCTTCACAGCGGGGCGATCTCGCCAGATAATGCGCTGTCGGCCGACCCCGGCGTGGGACGTTTGACGGTGACTGGCTTTCTCTCCATCGGTTGACGGCGCATCCGCCGCGATTTCGGCACGGCTGCGCGACGGTTTGGCGCTGCTGTTCTGGAACGGGACAACGGTCCGCCGCACTTCGGTGTAAAGCCGACGACGAATGCCCTATGGGCGCCCGCGCCTTCTCATTGAAAACTGGACGATATACCCGTGGCTCTTCCGATCCGTATCCTGTTCCCTGCCGCGCTCGTAGCGACCGCGATGACGCTGCCCGCTCTTGCGCAAAGCAAGGCGATCACCGGGATCGACGCGCTGCGCGAGTGGAACCTCGTCGTGCTCGGTAACCTTGAATCCTCGTCCGAAGTCGAGGGTCGGACGTTCGTCGGTGGCAATCTCAGCGGCAATTCGTCGAACTATGGCATCCGCGCGACGACCTCGCCGAACGGGCAGCCGGGGCTGACCGTCGTCGGCAATGTCACGGGCAGCCACAAGAATCTGAACAACGGATCGGGCGCCGTGATCGGCGGCAACGTCTCGAGCGGTTTCAACCTCAACGGCCCGAACCAGACCGTGAAGGTCGGCGGAACGATCAGCAACACCAATATCAACCAGAATACCGTGATTTCGAACCTCGATGCGAGCAATCCGGCGTTCGGGCTGGGGCTGCAGCAGAACAAGGCCGAATTGAAGAGCAGCATGGGCAGCCTGTCGTTCGAAATGGGCACGCTCAAATCGAACAGCCAGCTGACCGTGCAGGGCAACCGCGGCTCCTTCACTGCGCAGCCGAATGCGCAGGGCCTGGCGGTGTTCAACATCACCGCGGCGGACCTCGACAAGATCGGCGAGATTCAGTTCAACCTGAACGGCGCGGACACCGCAATCGTCAACGTCAGCGGCCGGACGATCAACCTCAACGACAATTTCCTCGGCGGCACGAACAACCTCGGCGAACGGGTGATCTGGAATTTCCCCGAGGCCGAGGATCTTAAGCTGACCACCGCATGGGGCGGGTCGGTGCTCGCGCCGCTCGCCGATGCCGAGACGCGCAATTACATTCAGGGGTCGGCGGTGTTCGGCAACCTCAAGCAGAATGGCGAGATGCATATCGGGACGTTCAAGGGCGGTTATGCGACATCGCCGTCGGGCAGCAGTTCAAGCGGCGGCGATAGCTCGACGGGCGGCGGCGCGACGCCGGTTCCCGAACCGGAGATGTTTAGCCTGTTCGGGCTGTGCGTCGGCGGATTGATCCTGTTGCGGCGACGGCGCCCGGCGAAGCGGGACAAGGCTTAGCGCGCTTACTGTCGCTTTCATCCACCGGTGGATGACAGCGCACAAGTCGGGCGATGACGCGTGAGACAATCGCGCCATCGCCCCGACGAGATAGTTACATCGTCGTCGTTTGTGCGGGCGGCAGGCCGGTCGATTTGGCCTGCGCCGTCAGCTCTTCTTTCCGCGCGAGCATCCGTTCGCCGAGAGCGTCGAGGTCGACATCGGCGGCGCGCGCTTGCTGGAACATATTGTCGTGCTCTTTCTCTTCCTCTTTCACATGATGCTCGATCTCTTCCTTGAGCACGGTGACCTTGGAATCGAAAAATTCGTCGTCGGGACTGGAGGCGACGATCTCGTTGATCAGGATTTTGGCGCCGTCATGCTCGACATAGGCTTCCTTCAGGAGGTCGTCGTCGATCTTGCCCTTGAGCGCGGGGTAGAAAACTTCTTCCTCGATCTGCGCATGAATCTTGAGCTCGGTGCAGATCTGGTCGGCGATGCGGCCCTTTTCCTTGGCGCCGCCGGCCTTTTCGAAGCTTGCGAACAATGCCTCGACCTCGCGGTGGTCCTTGGTCAGGATGTGGGTGGCGTCAGTATCTTCGCGGTTCATTGCAGTCTCCGTTCATTGCCTCCCCCGGAGTGAAGGAGAAACGGGGGGCTGCGGCGAAGGTTGCGCGAGCCGAAGGCTAATATCCCCCCTGCGCGCCGGGCGGGCGGTAGAAGCGATGGCGGGTGACCGCGCCGTCGATGATGTGACCACGCAGACGCAGGCGCATTTCTTCTGCGCCGGCAGGCGTGGTGCAGATGAGGCGGGTGCCGCCCGATTGCAGCGGCTCGATCGCGCTGATGCTGACGCCTTGCGACAGGCAGATTTGCTTCACCTCGCTCTCGGGGAGCGCGAGATTCATCGCGCGGCTCATTCGAAGCCCGGATCGCGCGCCCACGCACGGATTGCGGTGGCAACCTGTTCGTAGCCGGTGTCGCTGGCGGTCGCGAGCGCGAGCGGGCGGCCGCCGAGTTCGGCGTTCTCGCTATTGAGAAAGGCGATCGCGGGATCGCGTCCGCCCATCGTCAGAAAGGCGAGCTGGCTGATGTCGCCCTGTCGCCGCGCGTCGTCGCGGGGCAGCGGGGTACGCTTTGGGCGGAAGAAGCTGTTCGACCGCGTCCTGGCGGGGACCGCGGTCCCTTCGGTGACGGTTGCTTCGGCGGGGCTCGTTTCGGGATTCATGGCGCGCGGCTCCTCCTTGTAAGCGGGAGCGCGCATGTCTCTCAGTCGCGGCGGCCTACGAAAAACGCGTGCCGCGATAACGCTTATATGGGGGCGCCGCAGGGACATTGTAAGGCACCGCCGGGGAATGGTTCCCCGGCGGTGCGCTTTGGTCTAGGCGATCTCCCCGGCGAGCGGGCGGACGGCGCGCGGGCGGCGATCGGGGCCGACGGCGACGAAGATAAAGATCGCCTGCGTGACCTTGTTATCCTCGTCGGCGTGACGATCGCGCGCCCAGGCTTCGACCTCGACATGCATCGAGGTGCGGCCGACTTTCACCAATCGCCCGAACACCGAGACCTCGTCGCCGACGAAGACGGGGCGGTGGAAGGACATGCCTTCCACCGAGATCGTCACCGCGCGCCCGCGTGCGTGGCGTGACGCCACCGACGACGCCGCGAGGTCCATCTGCGCCATCAGCCAACCGCCGAAGATGTCGCCATAAACATTGGCGTTGGCGGGCATGGCGGTGACGCGCACCGCGGGCTGGCCGGTCGGCATGGCAGGCTCAGTTTGCATTATAGGCGCCCCGGATGCGCATCGCCTGCGCGGCGGCGACCATCGCGATCAGCGCGGGGCGCACCTCGTCCCATTTGCGTGTCTTGAGCCCGCAGTCGGGGTTCACCCATATCTGCTGCGGCGGGACATGCTTGCCGGCGAGGGTCAGGAGGTCGGTCATCTCGCGCTCGGCGGGGATGCGCGGGCTGTGGATGTCGTAGACGCCGGGGCCGACTTCGTTCGGATAGGCGTAGGTGGCGAAGGCATCGAGCAGCTCCATCTGCGACCGCGCGGTCTCGATCGAGATGACGTCGGCGTCCATCGCGCCGATCGCGCGGATGATGTCGTTGAACTCCGAATAGCACATATGCGTGTGGATCTGCGTGTCGTCGCGGACGCCGCTGGCGGTGATGCGGAAGCTTTCGACCGCCCAATCCAGATAGTGCTGCCATTCGGAGCGGCGGAGCGGCAGGCCTTCGCGCAGCGCGGCTTCGTCGATCTGGATGATCGCGGCACCGGCGGCTTCGAGGTCCTGCACCTCGTCGCGGATCGCTAGCGCGATCTGGCGGCAGCTCGTCTCGCGCGGCTGGTCGTCGCGGACGAAGGACCAGTTGAGGATGGTGACGGGGCCGGTGAGCATGCCCTTCATCGGGCGGTCGGTCTGGTCCTGCGCATAGCGCCACCAGTCGACCGTCATCGGTGCGGGGCGCGAGACGTCGCCGTAGAGGATCGGCGGGCGGACGCAGCGCGAGCCATAGCTTTGCACCCAGCCGGCGCGGGTGAAGGCGAAGCCGGCGAGCTGCTCGCCGAAATATTGCACCATGTCGTTACGTTCGAACTCGCCGTGGACGAGGACGTCGAGGCCGATTTCCTCCTGCCATTTGACCGCGGCGCGCGTTTCGACGCGCAGATAGCGGTCGTAGGCGGCATCGTCGATCTCGCCCTTGATGTGCGCGGCGCGCGCCTTGCGGACCTCGGGAGTCTGCGGGAAGCTGCCGATCGTCGTGGTGGGGTAGGCGGGGAGGGCGAGGCGCTTTTGCTGCGCGTCGCGTCGGTCGGCGAAGGGCGAGGCGCGGCGGGTTGTGGCTTCGTCGAGCGCGGCGAGGCGGGCGGCGACTGCGGGGTCGTGGATTTTCGGTGAGGTCTGGCGTGCGACCGCGGCGATCCGCGAGGCCGAGAAGGCGGCGAAGCTCGCGTCCTCGCCTTCGTTCAGCGCCTTGGCGAGCGCCGCCAGTTCCTCGATCTTTTGCGCCGCGAAGCTTAGCCACTGGGCGATTTCGGGGTCGAGCGAGGTTTCGAGCACGAGGTCGACGGGGACGTGGAGGAGCGAGCAGGACGGGGCGAGGATGAGGTCGCGTTTGCCGGCGAGCTCCTTGAGGCGCCAGTAGAGGTCGGGGAGGTTGGCGCGCCAGATGTTGCGGCCGTCGACGACGCCGAGCGAGAGCAGAACGTGCGGCTGGAGCTTCGTCAGGGCGGGTTCGAGCTGGCCCGGCGCGCGGACGAGGTCGAGGTGGAGGCCGTGGACGGGAAGGTCGGCGACGAGACCCAGATTGTCGCCGAGACCGCCGAAGTAAGTCGTGAGCATCAGCTTCGGCCCGCGGGTGGCGAGGCGGGCGTAGGCGCGCTCGAAGGCGGTGCGCTGCTCCGCGCTGAGGTCGAGGACGAGGCAGGGCTCGTCGATCTGGACCCACTCGGCGCCGGCCTTGGCGAGTCGGGCGAGGATTTCGGCGTAGGCGTCGAGAAGCTGCGGCAGGAGTGCGAGCGGTTCGACGGCCTTGCCCTTGGCGAGCATCAGATAGGAGACGGGGCCGAGGAGGACGGGGCGCGTTTGATAACCCAGCGCCTTGGCTTCCTCAAATTCGTCGAAGATCTTGGTCGAAGCGATCTTGAACGTCTGACCCGCGGTGAGTTCGGGGACCATGAAATGATAGTTGGTGTCGAACCATTTGGTCATTTCCTGCGCGGTGGTGTCGTGGCTGTGGCCGCAGGCGGCGGGCCCCGTTGCATCACCTTGCGCGCCGCGCGCCATGGCGAAATAGAGGTCGGGGTCGACGGTGTCGCCGCTCCAGTCGTAGCGGGCGGGGACCGCGCCGATCAGCGCGCTGGTGTCGAGGACGTGATCGTAGAGCGAGAAGTCGTTCGAGGGCAGGATGTCGGCGCCGAGTGCCTTTTGCCGCGTCCAATTGAGGGCGCGGAGGCCCGATGCGGCGGTCTGCAATTCGGCGAGGGTTGATTTGCCCGCCCAATAGCTTTCGAGCGCGAATTTGAGCTCGCGGCGAAGGCCGATGCGGGGGAAGCCGAGGGTGGCGACGCTGACAGTCATTTCTTCAAGCACCTTGCAAGGGGCAAGGCGCCGGGCAGACGAGCAGGCACGCGTCTGCGCCCGCAAAGCAAGGGTCGGGCGCAGCCATGCATGCGGCCTGACCGGACACCCCGCCGGAGGACGTATCTGACGAGGCAGGTCTCCTGGCTCACGGATCGACGCGGCGGTCTGGCCTTCCCGGTTCCTTGCGAACCAGTGACACATAGCGACCATCGCTCACCGCTTACAGTTGCGGGGGCAGCGCCGGTTTTGCACCGGCTTCCCGTCTTAGCTCCACGCCGTGCAACGGGCGCGGAGAACCTCGACAGGTTGAAACATAACGAAATGGCGGGCTCTGTCAACACACATATAAAGAATTCTTTATATGACATTTCCGGGGCACGGATCGGGCGGCGCCCCGGCCCGGCGCGCCATGCCATCGTCAAGTCGTTTGTCGATTCGAAATGGCGACCCGTCGAACGTACTGCTGATGATACTGGGCAGTATGACAATGATATGCCGTATATTTTCGAGGTCGTGCGCCGCCCTTCGTGGTGCCGTCCGTATGTCCGTGTGACGCAGGAGACGCATCGCCGACCCAATATTTCGCCCCCGGCGGCGGTCACGGCTGGGCCAGCCGTCGGGACTGCCCCCTTCGTTTCCCCCACCGAAGGCTCTCCCCCAGTGAAGCTCCCCCAGCAAAACCCCAGCGGCTCCAACGACGGCGAATGCGACTGTCTGCCGCGTCCAGAAATACAAGCCGACAGGCCCGCGCTGACGACCTTTGTCCTGCGATACCAGGATGCCTGGTTCGGAATGGAAAAGCGCGTCGCGTTCGAGGCCGAAGATGTCGCGGCGGCGCTCGTGATGATGGAGCGCGAGCCGATTGGCGCGTGGGCCGAGCTCACGAGCGAGGGCGAACTGATCTGCCGCCGCGGGTATGAGCCGGGCGGCGCGGCGGACTATTGGGTCGTCGACTGAGGCGGGCGCGTCAGAAACGCTCGCCGACCATCTCCCCGCTCTTCGCGCACGGCGCGTTCGCGTTGCCGGGGGCGATCGCATAGGCCAACCCTCGTCATTCCCGCGAAGAGGAGAGGTTTCAACCGCTCGCCGATTTCCGCAGCTTTTCGCTCGCGGGCGCCGGATCGTTCGCGGGGGCGGGGAGGCCGAAGAAGGCGCGGCGGGCGGCTTCGCCGGCGCGGCGCAGCGGTTCGACGAGTTCGGCATGCGCGGCCTCCCACGCTTCTTCCTCGTCCGCGTCGAGCGTGCGCGCATAATCCTCGTCGCCGAACGCGCCTTCCTCGATGCCGATAAAACCGCCCGGCGGCGGGAAGTTGGTGCGCAGCTCGCCGGTTTCCTCGTCGTGCCAGACGGTCATTGCCGCGGCCTCTTCCTCGGGGGCCGGCCCCTCCTCGTCAGCGCTTTCGGGTCCGGCGTCGGAAATGGCGGAAATCTGCGCAACTTCATTCGCGATTGCGGTTCCGCGCCACAGGGTTGCGAGCGGATTGGCGCGGTTGCCGCGCGCGGCGAGCCAGAGCGCGAGGGCGGCGGCCATTCCGTCCCACTGCCCCTCGGCGTCGGTGTTTTCCGCCCCGGCGGCGCCCGGCGCCACAGCCTCGGCGGCGTCGAAGAGCGCGAGGAAGCCCGGCCAGTCGCCGGCGATGATCTGCGCGAACATTTCCTCGCCCAGCCATCCTCCTTTTTGGGAGGCGCGCGTTTCGACCATCTTGTCGAGCCGCGCGAGCATCGCGAG
Source organism: Sphingopyxis sp. H053 (assembly GCF_001468225.1). Taxonomy (GTDB): domain Bacteria; phylum Pseudomonadota; class Alphaproteobacteria; order Sphingomonadales; family Sphingomonadaceae; genus Sphingopyxis. Next base: position 278,403 of record NZ_LNRU01000001.1, read on the forward strand.
GCCGAGGCGGGAATCGAGGCGGCGGCGCTTGACGAAGCTGCGGCCCTCCTCGCGCTGGATCTCGGCGGTTTCGTCATGCCCCCAGATCGCGCGGTCGAGCAGCTCGTCGACGAGCCGCCCACGCGCGATCAGCAGCGCCGCGGCGCAGCCGAGCTTGAACGCCGCGCCCTCGGGCCGCTGCTTCAGCTGATAGACGGCGGACGGCGACATGCCGACCTTGGCCGCCGAAATCTTCACCGAACCGTTGGTGGCGAAGGCTTCGAGAAAGTCGCGCTGGAGCCGCGGCGTCCGGTGATAGCTGCCGGGGGCGGGGATGGTGGCGGGATTATGCGCAGCGTCGTTCATCAATTCGTCATTTCGGTTAGGTAAAATCGATAGAATGAACCATTTAGGTAAAATGTAGGAAAGCTAAAATCCCCCTTATTTCGATAAAAGTCGAATTGTATTTGACAGCCAGCGTAGATGCATTCATTTCCATCATATTCGAAATGAGGATTCGCAAATGAAAGCCGACGCTGCCATCGACGCCTTGGGCGCTCTTGCTCAGGAGCATCGCCTCGCGCTGTTCCGCTTGCTGGTACAGGCCGGCGATGGTGGCCTTGCCGCCGGTATGATCGCCGAGAAGCTGGGCGTGCCGAACAGTTCATTGTCATTCCACTTGACGCAGCTCCGCGAGGCCGGGCTGGTTTTGCAGGAACGGCAGCATCGTTCGATCATCTATCGCGCCAACTATCCGGCGATGAATTCGCTGGTCGCGTACCTCTTGGAAAATTGCTGTGCCGGCGCCGCCGATTGCGGCGCGGGCGTGGCGTGTGAAACCCCCGCACAGGAAAGGAAAAGCGCATGAAGCGTCTGCATGTCCACGTCGGCGTCGAGAATCTCGATGCCTCGATCGGCTTTTATTCGACCATGTTCGGTGCCGAGCCGAGTGTCGTGAAGGACGATTATGCCAAATGGATGCTCGAAGATCCGCGCGTCAATTTTGCAATCTCGGCGGGCAATCATGCGCGTAAGGGCATCGAGCATCTCGGCATACAGGCCGAAAGCGCCGAAGAGCTCGGCGAGGTCTATGGCCGCCTGAAAGCAGCCGACGGGCCGGTGCTCGAAGAGGGGCGGACAACCTGCTGCTACGCAAAGTCGGAGAAAAGTTGGATTGCCGATCCCGACGGTATCGTTTGGGAAGCCTTCTTTACCGATGGCGAGGCGACGACCTATGGCGACAGCCCCGCGCTCGATCAGCTTGCGAGCAACGATACTGGTTCGACCTGCTGCGTTCCCAAGTCGGTCGGCGCGGCATGACCCGACCGTTCAACGTCCTTTTCCTTTGCACGGGCAATTCGGCGCGTTCGATCATGTCCGAGGCGATTTTGAACCGCGAAGGCGAGGGCTGCTTTCAGGCCTATTCGGCAGGCAGTTTCCCGAAGGGCGAGGTGCATCCTGCCGCTTTGGCGCTGCTTGGCGAGCTGGGCTATTCGACTGAGGGCTATCGCTCGAAGAGCTGGGACGAGTTTGCCGGGCCTGATGCGCCGCCGCTCGATTTCATCTTCACCGTCTGCGACAACGCCGCCGGCGAGATGTGCCCGATCTGGCCGGGCAAGCCGGTGACAGCGCATTGGGGCATCGAAGACCCGGCTGCCGTTGAAGGCGACGGGCAGCGCGAGGCTTTCTGGCAAGCCTATCTTGCGCTTAAACGGCGCATCGATCTGCTGCTTGCCCTGCCGCTCGCGAGTCTCGACGAACTGAGCCTTGCGGAACGGTTGCGCGCCATTGGGAAGACCGCCGATGAGGAGGCGGCGCTTGGCTGACGTCGCGCTGCTCGGGCGGCGTATCGCGGCCGAGGGCGTAGGCGCCTTCTTCCTGTTCGCCTGTGTCATCGGGTCGGGGATCATGGCGCAGGCACTGTCGGGCGGGAATGACGGCGTCGCTTTGCTCGCCAACACGATTGCGACCGGCGCCATCCTGTTTGTGCTGATTACGATGCTCGGTCCGATTTCGGGCGCGCATTTCAATCCGGCGGTCACGCTCGTTGTTGCGCTTCGGCGCGAACTGCCTTGGCTCGAAGCTGGCGCCTATGTCGCGGCACAGCTTGCCTTTGGTATCCTGGGTGCGTGGGCGGCCCATCTGATGTTCGATCTGCCGACGCTCCAGTTTTCGGCGAAAGCGAGAACCGGACTGGGGCAGTGGGCCGGCGAGTTCGTCGCCACTTTCGGCCTTGTGCTGACGATATTCGGCACGGTGAAATACAAGCCGCAGGCCGTGGCGGCCTCGGTCGGGCTGTATATCACCGCCGCCTATTGGTTCACGTCATCGACCAGCTTTGCAAATCCGGCAATCACCGTAGCGCGCAGCCTTTCGGACACCTTCGCGGGGATTGCGCCGCATGACGTGCCGTTGTTTGTTGTCGCGCAAGTCGCTGGCGCCATCGGCGCCAGCGGCGTTGCCGTGCTTCTGTTTCCGCGTAGCGACTAGGCGCCGTTGGCGGCGCTTAGGATCGCCCTAACACTCGCCGTCGCGACGTCGGTATCCAGCCCGCAGCCGAACAGGCTCTTCCCGTCCGCGGTGCGGCATTCGACGTATGCCGCGGCCTGCACATTGCTGCCCTGGCCGATCGCGTGCTCGCTATAGTCGACGATGTCCATGATCGGGCCGCCGCTTTCCGCCAGCGCGGCGATGACGCTGCTCATCAGGCCGTTGCCGCGGCCGCTGACGCTGCGCGTCGCGCCGTCAATGGTGAGCTTGCCGGCGAAGATGCGGTCGGTGCCCGCATGGCTCTCCGACCAGTCGACGAGTTGGAAGCGCTTGCCCTCGGTCACCAGATAGGCGTGGTCGAAGGCGCCCCAGATGTCCTCGGCGCCGAGTTCGCGGCTCGTTTCGTCGGCCAAGGCCTGCACGACGTGGCTGAAACTCGCCTGCATTTTCTTGGGCAGTTTCAGGCCCTTGTCCTGTTCGAGCACCCATGCGACGCCGCCCTTGCCCGACTGGCTGTTGACGCGGATCACCGCTTCATAGCTGCGGCCGAGGTCGGCGGGGTCGATGGGCAGGTAGGGGACTTCCCAGCGCTCGTCATTCTGGCGCTCGCGCGCGGCGAAGCCTTTCTTGATCGCGTCCTGATGGCTGCCCGAAAAGGCGGTGTAGACGAGCTCGCCGCCATAGGGATGGCGCGGGTGGACGGGGAGCTGGTTGCAATATTCGACCGTCTGGATGACCTCGTCGATGTTCGAGAAGTCCAGCTGCGGGTCGACGCCCTGCGTGTACATGTTGAGCGCGATGGTGACGAGGCAGGTGTTGCCGGTGCGCTCGCCATTGCCGAACAGGCAGCCCTCGACGCGGTCGGCGCCCGCGAGCAGGCCGAGCTCGGCCGCCGCGACGCCGGTGCCGCGGTCGTTGTGGGTGTGCAGGCTGATGATCGCCTTGTCGCGGCCGGGCAGATTTTTGCCGAAATATTCGATCTGGTCGGCGTAGATGTTCGGGGTCGCCGCCTCGACCGTCGCGGGCAGGTTGAGGATGATCGGGTTTTCGGTGGTGGGCTGGAGGATGTCCATCACCGCGGCGCACACCTCGATTGAGAAATCGATTTCGGCGGTCGAGAAGGTTTCGGGGCTGTATTCGAAGCGCCAGTTCGTCTGCGGCAGACGCGCGGCGTTGTCGCGGAGCTGCTTTGCGCCCTCGATCGCGATCTGCTTGATCTCGGCCATTTCCATGCCGAAGACGATCTTGCGCCACGCGGGGCTGACCGCGTTATAGACGTGGACGATCGCGGTCTTTGCGCCCGCGAGGCTGTCGAAGCTGGTGCGGATGAGGTCGGCGCGGCTTTGCGTCAGCACCTGCGGGGTGACGTCGTCGGGGATGCGGCCCGATTTGACGAGGCCGGAGATGAAGTCGAACTCGGTCGCGCCGGCGCTGGGGAAGCCGACTTCGATTTCTTTCAGGCCGATGCGGACGAGCAGGTCGAAGAAACGCGCCTTTTTCTCGGCATCCATCGGGTCGATCAGCGCCTGATTGCCGTCGCGCATGTCGGTGGAGAGCCAGATCGGCGCCTGGGTGGTGACGCGGCCGGGCCATTCGCGATTGCTCAAGGGAATCTGCGGAAAGGCGCTATACTTGACCGAGGGGTCGCGGAGCATGGTCATGATGTTTGGACTTCTTCTGGTGGTTGCGATGCTGTGTCGATCGGACCCTTGAGCGGGTGGCCGCGACTAGCGCGCAGCCAGTGTCACGCCCAAGGGCGTGTAAGTCGCAGAAGAAGAAGGGCGTTGCCGCGCATGGGGAGGCTATTGGTTCAAAATGTCGCGTTTGGCAAGGGGGGAGTGTGAAAATTGCGTGATTGCGCCTCCTTCGTCATCCCCGCGAAGGCGGGGATCCCGCTATTGCGGTAAAAGCGGGACCCCCCGCCTTCGCGGGGGTGACGAGTGAAGAACGGCGGCGGGCTCAGCCTGTCACCCATTCGACCTTCGGATCGGTGAAATCGACAACGTCGGCGAGCTCGCTGACGTTCGGATAACCATAGCCGACGAGGTTGATGAAGGTCTGGATATTGAGCGCGAGCGCGGCCGATTTGAGCGGCACCGGGCTGCGGTGGTTCGAGAAATTATTGTTGCAATAGATGAGGATGGGGCGATCGGTGCTGGCGCCGATCACCGCGGCGAGGCTCTCGGCGGTGAAGTCGGTGAGCGGCAGGTTGACCGCGCCCTTGATATGGCCGCGCGCGAAGGCGTCCTTCGAGCGCGCGTCGAGGAGGAGGGTGCCGGGCTTTGCGGCCTCGGCCTTGAAGGCGTCGAAGGCGATGAGGCGCGTCGCGCGCGCCTGGGCGACGCTGGCGGTCAGCGCCTGGAAGGCGGGATAATCGATTTGCGGGTTCGCTTGCGCCAGCGCGGGGGTGGCGGCGGTGAGGGCGAGAGCGAGAAGCAGGGTGCGCATGGTGATCCTCCCTTGAATATGGGGAGGCTACGCCGCGGTTGCTGGCTCTGCGATGAACCGAAAATGGCGCCGGGCCGCAAGGGATCTTGCGGCCCGGCGCAGTGCAGGGGGTGGTGGCGGGGCGAGCGTCAAGCGGCTTCGCTCTCGTCGTCTTCGTCCCACGGTTCGAAAACCTCGTCCTCAATCAGATTGTCGACCGCGTGGATGCGCACGCCGATGCACCAGTCCAGAAGCGGGCCTTCCCACGCGGCCTCGACTTCGCTGAGGACTTCGGCGGCGTCCGCCGGGCGATCGCCGACGAGGTCGAAATCCTGCACGCCGTCGTCGGGCGGGGTGATGTAGACATGCGGGTCGAGCCGGATATTCGCCCAGCCGATGGTGGGGGCAAGACCCTCGACCTCGACGACGAGCAGCGGATTTTCCTCGTCGCCGTCGATCGAGGCGTTCACTTCGACAATTTCGCGTACCAGTTCGCTCATCACATGGCTCCTGTACGAAAAGGGGCGGGACCATCGCTGGTCCCGCCCCATGTTTACGCGGTGCGTGTGACAGATTGGCGTGAGCTTACTGCTTTTCGAACGCCGCGTGGATTTCGAGTTCGACCGCGTCGCTGACGTAGGGAATGCCCATCGAGACGCCGAAATCGCTGCGCTTGATCGTGGTTTCGGCCTGGAAACCGATGGTTTCCTTCTTGTTCATGCCCATGCCCGCGCCGTGGAAATCGACGTCGAGCGTGACGGGCTTGGTCACGCCGTTGAGCGTCAGATTGCCGGTGACCTTGGCCTCGTCGCCGTCGCTGTCGAGCACGACGCTGGTCGAGACGAATTTGGCGTCGGCGGGGGCGGCGCCGAAGAAGTCGGGCTTGCCGCCGTCCTTGCCGGCGCGCAGCAGGTGGCTGGTCAGCCCGGCGCTGGCGGTGGTGACCTTTGCCACGGGGATCGTGACGTCGACCTTCGCCGCGGCGAGGTTCTTGGGATCGATGACGAGGGTGCCGGTCACGTCGCCGAAAATGCCGGTATATTTGCTGAAGCCGAGGTGATCGACTTCCCACACGACCATCGTGTGGCCGGCGTCGGCGGCGTAGGTGCCCGCGGTGACGCGCGTCTTGTCGGGCGCGCCGGGGGCGGAGCCGCCCTGCGCGAGGACGATCGGGGTGGCGACGAGGGCGAGTGCGAGGGCGGCGAGGGGGACGATGCGACGCATGAGAAAGTCTCCTGTTGAGGACGGCGGGAAGCTAGGCGAAGGCGAGGGACGGCGTCAATAAGCCCCACGGAAACGCAGCGTTGCGATTTGGGTTGCGGCTGCGCATCACCGCAAGGCGCTTGTGCCGCGCCCGCTTTCATGCTGCAACGCGGTAAGCTACGAAAGCTGGGCACGAAGGCTGGGGGCCGACGTCGATGGATAGCTTGTTCGCCCGCGAATCGGGCGAGGTTGAAAATGCCTTTCTGGCGGCGCCGTTCGAAGCGGACGGCTGGAACGCGGCGTTGCGTCTGTTCGCGCGGCGGACCGGATCGTCGCGCGCGCAATTGCTGGGGCTGGGCGACGACGCGACTTTGTTCAACTTCATGCCCGATATCGACCCCGCCTATCAGCGCGAATTCGTGGAAATCGAGGGATGGCGGCCCGAGGTCAACTGGCGCGTCGCCGCGAGCGGCCGCCCGCTCGAGATATTGAGCGAGGCGCATTACGACATCGCGCGCCAGCACAGCGGCACCGACGATTATGAAGAGCATATCCGTAAGTGGGACGGCGTCCACGGCTGCCAGACCGTGTTGGTCGAGGGCGAGGGGCTGCTCGTCGGGCTGGCGGCGCTGCGGTCCGAGCGCGACGGTCGCACCGGGCAGCGCGACCGCAAGCTGTTCGCCGCGGGCGCGACCTATGCGCTGGCGGCGGTCCGCATGCAGCAGGCGATGGCGCAGCGCGGCGCCGCGATGACCGTCGGCGCGTTCGACGCGATCGATGTCGCGGCCTTTCTGGTCGACCGCCACGGCGCGGTTGCGGCGCTGTCGGGGGCGGCCGAGGCGATTGTCGGCGATGGGCCGGGCGGGGGCGCGGGCGGAGCGCTGCGCCTGCGCCGCGGCCGGCTGGGTGCCGCGCGCCGCGATGCCGATACGGCGTTGCAGGCGGCGCTGACACGCGCGCTGAACGGGGAGGCGATGCAGCAGCACTGGATCGGGTCGCCGCAAGATGGCGAGGACGGGTTATTGTGCGAACTCTTCCGCCTGCCGCGGCGCGAATGGGATTTCGGATTCGACCCGCGCGTGCTGGTGGTCGCGCGGCGCGCCGCGGATATTCCCGCGATGCGGATCGTGCCGCTGCGCGCGGCGCTGGGCCTGACCGAAGCCGAGGCCGAGATCGCGCTGCGCCTGGCGAATGGCGAGGCGCGCGAGGAGATCGCGGCGGGGCGCGGCACGAGCACGCAAACGCTGGGCACGCAGATCAAGTCGATCCTGCGCAAGAGCGACGTCGCCCGCGAGGCCGAACTGACGGCGCTGGTGAACCGGTTGCTGCGCTAAAGGAACGGACCGGAAGATACCGGCGGCGGGTCGCGAGCCGCCGATATCCCCCCTCAGGCCGGGCGCCGTCATTGCCGTGCAACGCCGTGCCCCCCATGATCCACCGGCAGGCCGAGGCAAGCCGTTGATCTGCGGCGGGTATCATCGATCTGTCGCGAGTGTCATACCCCGTTCGGGGTATATGCGACGAGCAGAGGGTCAGGGTCCTGCCCCTAGGGCGCGCGGCGTGCCTCGAACCATTCGCGCATCGCCGCGGCGGCGCAGCCGGTGAAACCGTAGCTGCCGACGGGCGAGCAGCTGTTCGGGCGGCTCGCTGCCGCGGCGCCATTGGTATAGCCGTCGACGGCCGAGGCCCAGCTGCCGCCGCCGGCGGGAACATCTTCCTTCAACTCTTCGCGCAATTCCTTGGGCACGCGGTAGCGTTCGGTCTCGGGCTGCTGCGCGCAGACGACGATCTCGTCGCCTTTGGGTTCGGGGCAGGGTTCGTCGCCATAGGTGTAGAGGACCGAGGTGCGCTGCGGCGGCTCGCCCGATTGCGCGAGCGAGCTGTCATTCTGCGCCAGTGCGGGCGCGGCGAAGGCGAGTGCCGCGAAGAGGGGGAGGAGGAGGCCGGCTGTTTTCTTCATTATCGATCGCGTTCCCAGACCCCGTATCCCCGCGGCGCAGATTGATGCGCGAAGATGAACCTAAGCCGAACTCGCCCGGCCTAACCCATTGCGCTTTCGGCGGGAACGGGAATGCGGCGGCCCGGCGCGGGGCCGATGTTACTCAGATGGTGTCTCGAAAATGGAAAACCAGACCCCGTTCCGGTAGTTCGTCGTAGCGGGGTGGGCCTTTGCAACGCTGCATGCCCCCCGACCCCTCCCGCAAGCGGGAAGGGAGAAGGATGGCAACTTCCGGTCGATATCGTCGCCGCGGAGCGGCTGTCTTGGCCGGTAAACCTTCCGGCAGCCGATCTTTGATGTGAACCGACTGGAGCGCCGCGCCTAACCTGCTAAGGGCATCCTATGCTTCACCTGCACGGCCACGGCGGCACCGTCCAAATCGATGGTGTCAAATATGACTGGGAACTCCTGAGCGAGCCCCAACTGTCCTCTTCCGAAGGCTGGAGGGGCATGAGGGTCGCCCTGCGCCAGAGAGATATGCCACGCGAAGCCGTGCTGGAATTTCCGACGCCAAAGCGCCTGTTGAAAGGTTTGCCGAAAGGGCGTTCGCACATCAACGACGCGATAGCCCTGCGAGGGGTGCGAGCGGCATTGTCGGCAGGATGGGACCCGACTTCTCGCGGCAAGCCGATAGTCTTCATGGTTGATGCCAACGGCGACTAAGCGCAATCGTCTGGAGCACTGGCATCCAGCCTGAAGCGCGGCAATTCCTCCTTTGGGAGAAGGGGAATATGAGGGTTTATTTTAATCGCCCAACCAATCGGTTGTGATCGCTCCCCTATGCCCCTCCGGCGCCAGCGCGGCGCGCAGGGCTTCCAGCAGAGGCGGCAGCGCCTGCGTGAAGGCGTAGGGCGGGTTGACGATAAAAAGGCCCGCGCCGTTATAAATGTCGGGCTGATCGCGATCGTACAACCAATGCTCCACCACCAGAAATTTCGGGATGCCGAGCTTGCGTAGCTGCGCCTTCCACCGCACATGCGTGGCGCGGTCTTTCAGCGGATACCAGATCACCGTCACGCCATGCGCCCATTTGCGGTGCGCGGCGGCGAGGGTGGCGGTAATCTGTGCGCGTTCATCGGTCTGCTCGTACGGCGGGTCGACCACCACCACGCCGCGCGCGGTGCGGGGCGGCAGCATCGCCAGCCAAAGCTCGTAGGCGTCGCGCTGATGCACGGCGGCGGATGTGCCGCGCATCGCGCCGCGCAGGGCATAGGCGTCGTCGGGATGCTTCTCGTTCAGGATCAGAAAATCCTGCGGACGCAGAAGCTGCGCCAAGAAGCGCGGCGATCCGGGGTAGAGGCGCGGCTCTTCCCCGGCATTTACCGCCTGCACGGCGGCGCGATAGTCGTCCAGCAAGGGGTTCGTGTCGGCAAAGGCGCGCACTACGCCTTGTGTAGCCTCACCGGTGCGCCTCGCCTCCTCGCCGCCAAGGTCGTACAGCCCGCACCCGGCATGGGTGTCGATCAGGGTGAGCGCGCTCTCTTTGAGCTGCAACGCCCGCACGAGGGCGATGAGCAGGCAGTGCTTTACGACATCGGCGCTGTTGCCGGCATGGAAGGAATGGCGATAATTCATTGTAACTCAAAATCCTGGCGATCTGCCTCTATACCAACGGCTGGGCGCGGAAGCCGAGCGCGAGGCGATGGAAGCAACCAATCCGGTGCCCGTATAGAATCGGGCGGAAACCTTCAAAGCATTCTGCGCAAGGCCTCAACGAGCCGGATGCGATTGGCTTTGCCGCGAAGCGTCCGGTCGTCTGATGTCGGACGAACATTCACATAACGTCGCATTATCAGAACTGCGGCGCTTCGACGCCCGCGTCCGTCAGTAGCGGACCTGCATCCGCCCGATGTCGAATGACTTGGATCGGTCGTTTCCCGCCACTGCCCTATATGGCGCCGAGCGAGGCGCTGATCGCACCCCACACCTGCGTCAGTTCGTCGGCGGTGATGCAATAGGGCGGCATCACGTAGAGCGTGTTGCCGAGCGGGCGGAGGAGGACGCCGTGGTCGCGGGTGAAGGCGATCAGGCGCGGGGCGAGGTTCGAGAGATAGCCCGCGTCGGGGACGACGATGTCGAGCGCGGCGATGGTGCCGAGGCGGCGCGGGTTTTGGGCGCGCGGGTCGTGGCTGAGCAGCGACAGATGCGCGGCCTGTGCGTCGGCGAGGGTGTCGATGCGTTGCTGGACGGGCTCGTCGCGCCAGATTTCGAGGTTCGCGTTCGCGGCGGCGCAGGCGATCGGGTTCGCGGTGTAGCTCGACGAATGATAGAAGGTCTTGCTGCGGTCGGTCGAAAAATGGGCCTCGAAGATCGGTTCGATGCAGAGGGTGACCGCGAGCGGCAGGCTTCCGCCGGTCAGGCCCTTCGACAGGCAGACGATGTCGGGGATGACGCCCGCCTGATCGCAGGCGAAGCGCGTGCCGGTGCGGCCCCAGCCGGTCATCACCTCGTCGGCGATGAAGAGCACGCCGTGGCGGGCGCAGATGGCGCGCATCTCGGCGAGCACCCATGCGGGATAGATGAGCATGCCGCCGGCGCCGAGGATCAAGGGTTCGACGATGAAGGCGGCGGGTTTTTGTGCGCAGGCGGCTTCGAGCGCGTCGAGCGTCGCCTGTTCGCGGCCTTCGTGCGGGAAGGGGATGGTGTCGACGTCGAACAGCAGCGGCTGCCAGGCGCGGTTGTAGACGCCGCGCTCGCCGACCGACATCGTGCCGATCGTGTCGCCGTGATAGCTATGCTCGAGGACGAGGATGCGGCTGCGCGGCTCGCCGATGTTATACCAGTAGCCGAGCGCCATTTTGAGCGCGACCTCGACGCTGGTCGAGCCCGAGTCCGAGAAGAAGACGCGCGTGAGCGGATCGGGGGCGATGCGGATCAGCTCGGCGGCGAGGCTTTCGGCGGGCTCGTGCGTCCAGCCGGCGAAGATGAGCTGGTCGAGCTTTTCGGTCTGGGCGCGGATCGCGGCCATGATGCGCGGGTGCGCGTGGCCGTGGGTGGTGACCCACCATGAGGAGATGGCGTCGATCCAGCTTTGGCCGTCGGCGGCGTAGAGTTTGGCGTCTTTGGCGTGCGAAATCAGCGGGATGGGGTCGCCGAGGCCGTGCTGGGTGAAGGGGTGCCAGATGGGGGAGGTCATGTGGGAACCATTCTCTTTCGTCATTCCCGCGAAGGCGGGAATCCCGCTTAGTCGCGAACGATGCAAAGAAAAAGCGGGACCCCCGCCCTCGCGGGGGTGACGAAAATTAGAGGAAGTCGGCGAGGTCGAAGTTTGCGCTGAATGCGGCGGCGAGCGTTTCGCTGGTCAGCGGATCGATGATCGGCAGGCGGCCCAGGCGGCGAACGCCCGCGATGTCGGAGATGATCGCCTCGCTGTCCTCCACCGTGTCGCCGAGAAAGGCAATTCCGTGGATCGGGACGCCGCGCGCGCTGAGCGCCTCGATCGTGAGCAGGCTGTGGTTGATCGTTCCGAGCGCGGTGCGTGCGCAGACGATGACGGGAACCTGCCATTTCGCGAACAGGTCGGCGTAGAGCGTCGTGCGCGTCACGGGAACGAGCGCGCCGCCGGCGCCCTCGACGATGAGGTTGCCGGTTGGCGGGGTCAGCGTTTCGATGCCGATGTTAACGCCGTCAATTTCGGCGGCCAGATGCGGCGAGGCGGGGGTGATGAGGCGCCAGGCTTCGGGGTGGATCGGCACGCCCGCGAGGCGCGCGACGGCCTCGCTGTCGGTCTCTTCTTCGAGACCCGACTGGATCGGTTTCCAGTAAGGCGTGCCGGTGGCCTGTGCCAAAGCGGCGGAAAAGATGGTTTTTCCGATACCGGTATCGGTGCCGGTGACGACGAAGCGCGTCATGCCGCGGCCATCGCCTGCGCCAGCGCGTCGGCCATATCGTCTATGTTATCTTCGTCAACATTGAGCGTGATCGCGATGCGGAGACGCGCGGTTCCCTGCGCCACCGTCGGTGGGCGGATGCCGCGGATGTCGAAGCCCGCGTCGCGCAGGCTTCCCGCGATGCGCATCGTGCGATCGTTGTCGCCGATGATCACGGGCAGGATCTGCGTGCCGCTGGCGGGGATGCCGAGCGGCACGAGGCGTTCGGCGGCGTGGCGGACGAGGGCGTGGAGGCGCGCCTGCCGTTCGGGCTCGTTCGCGACGATCTCGATCGCCTGACGGACGAGCCACGCCATCAAGGGCGATGGCGCGGTCGAGAAGATGAAGGGGCGGCCGCGGTTGACGATGAAGTCGGTCGCGACTGCGGGGGCACAGAGCAGCGCACCCTCGGCGCCCAAGGCCTTGCCGCAGGTGTGGAGGGTGATCAAATTGTCGCGGCGCGGCAGCGCGTGTGCGAGGCCGGTGCCGCCGGGGCCGAACACGCCGGTCGCGTGCGCTTCATCGACGACGAGCACCGCGTCGTGGCGGTCGGCGACCGCAGCGAGATCGGCGAGCGGGGCGCGGTCGCCGTCCATGCTGTAGAGGCTTTCGACCGCGATCCATGGGGTTCCGGCGCCGCCGCCCGCGCGCCAGCGGGTGATGATGTCCTCGAATGCCTGTGCGTCGTTGTGCGCGGCGGCGATGCTGCCGGCGCGGCCGAGCTTCATGCCGTCGTGCGCGCTCGCGTGGGTCAGTTCGTCGTGGACGACGAGGTCGCCGCGCTGGGGGAGCGCCGCGAACAACGCGGCGTTGGCGGCGAAACCGGTGGGGAAGAAGAGCGCGGCTTCGCTGCCATAATGGCGCGCGGCGTGCGCTTCGAGCGCCTCATGCTCGGCGTGATTGCCGCGGAGCAGGCGCGAGCCGCCCGAGCCCGCAGGAAGGCCGCGTTCGATGCCGGCGGCGAGGGCGGTGCGGAGCGCTTCGCTATCGGCGAGGCCGAGATAGTCGTTCGACGCGAAATCGCGCCCGGCGCGCGGCGCGAGGGTGCGGCGGCGGCTGTCGTGCGCGAGCGCCGCAAGGTCGGCGTGGTGGGCGATAAAAGGGGAGGTCACCATCTTCTTCCTTCTCTCGTCATCCCCGCGAAAGCGGGAACCCAGTAGCAACGCTGGCTCGCTGGGTCCCCGCTTTCGCGGGGATGACGAAGTTTTTCAGTCTGTGCGGCTGCCGCCTCTTAGCGCCTGCCGTTCTTCGCCGGTCAGCCGGTGCGGGGTGGCGATCGGTTCGAGTGTTTTTGCGTCGAAAAGCGCGGCTTTCCGACGGTCGCCCGAGACGATGTCCTTGATCGCCCGAATAAAAAAGCGCCGCATCAGCGTCGGCGTACCCATGCGGGGCAGATGGCTGGCGTCGCCGGTTGCGTCCTGCGTGAAGAGATGGCCGCGTAGTGGCCCGAAGACCCGTTCGCGCCTTGCCGGATCGCAGGCGGCGGTCAGGATCGTGATGAAGGGGAGTTTGCCGTTCTTGAAGGTATTGAACAGCGGCGTTCGGCAGCAGGCTGCATACCAGCGCAGCGTCGGCGCGTCGGTCAGGTGGAGGCAGGCGAGCCGGTCGCGGCCGGTGTCGAGGTGCATGCGCGCGCAGCGCGTCTGATAGAGCGACGTGCCGCCGTGCGCGTCGAGCAACTGCGCGTGGCCGAGATGGTGCGTGAGGTTCTGGCAATCGGTGCAGTGGCAGACGACATGGTCGCCCTCGCCCGAAACGACGGTCATCGTTCCGGTAACGGTCCCGCAGTCGCAGGCGAAGGAGAGATCGGATGAGGTCATCAGCCGGCCCTAGCGCCTTGCCCGCGATTGCGGAAGGGCAGTCAGGGACAAGCCTCGCGATCATCAATTGCGGTTCCAATCCTCCCTGTCGCGCAGCGATGGGGAGGTGGCAGCGCGAAGCGCTGACGGAGGGGCAATGGCGCGACGTTGCTGGCCCCTCCACCACTCGCTTCGCGAGCGGTCCCCCTCCCCATGGCTTTGCCACAGGGAGGATTTCCGTCAGTTCTTCGACTTGTCGACGAGCTGGTTCTTGGCGATCCACGGCATCATCGCGCGGAGTTCAGCGCCGGTCTTTTCGAGCTGGTGCGCGGCGGCGGCCTTGCGGCTCGCTTTCAGTTCGGGCTGGCCGGCCTGGTTGTCGAGCACGAAATCCTTCACGAAGCGGCCCGACTGGATGTCGGCGAGGACGCGCTTCATTTCGGCCTTGGTTTCGTCGGTGATGATGCGCGGGCCGGTCTTGATGTCGCCATATTCGGCGGTGTTCGAGATCGAATAACGCATGTTCGCGATGCCGCCTTCATAGAGGAGGTCGACGATCAGCTTGGTTTCGTGGAGGCACTCGAAATAGGCCATCTCGGGGGCATAACCCGCCTCGACGAGCGTTTCGAAACCCGCCTGGATCAGGTGGGTGATGCCGCCGCAGAGCACGGCCTGTTCGCCGAAGAGGTCGGTTTCGCACTCTTCCTTGAAGGTCGTCTCGATGATGCCGCTGCGGCCGCCACCCACTGCGGACGCGTAGGAGAGGGCGAGCGCCTTGGCGAAGCCGTTACCCGACGAACCCGCGCCCTGCGCTTCCTGCGCAACCGCGATCAGGCAGGGGACGCCGCCGCCCTTCTGATATTCGCTGCGCACGGTGTGGCCGGGGCCCTTGGGGGCGACCATGAAGACGTCGATGTCGGGGCGCGCGTCGATCAGGCCGAAGTGAATGTTGAGGCCGTGCGCAAAGGCGAGCGCGGCGCCGGGCTTCATGTTGGGGCCGATGTCGTCGGCGTAGATTTTTGCCTGATGCTCGTCGGGGGCGGCGATCATGATCACGTCGGCCCATTCGGCGGCTTCCTTGTTCGAAAGCACCTTGAAGCCCGCGGCTTCGGCCTTTTTGGCGGTTGCCGAACCGGGGCGGAGCGCGATCGCGACCTCCTTGACGCCGCTGTCGCGCATGTTCTGCGCGTGGGCGTGACCCTGGCTGCCATAGCCGACGACGGCGACCTTCTTGCCCTTGATCAGATCCTGGTCGGCGTCGCGATCGTAATAAACCTGCATGTCTTTCTTCCCTATTATTCGTCATCCCAGCGCAAGCTGGGATCGGTCTCGGTGTTAAACTGCGTGCGATCCCAGCTTGCGCTGGGATGACGGTGACTCAGAGCGCCTCCGACCCGCGGGCGATGGCGACGACGCCGGTGCGGCCGACCTCGACCAGCCCGCATTCGCGCATCAGCGCGATGAAGCGGTCGACCTTGTCGCTCGTCCCGGTGATTTCGAAGATGAAGCTGGTGAGCGTCGTGTCGACGACCTTCGCACGGAAGACGTCGGCCATGCGCAGCGCCTCGATCCGCTTGTCGCCGGTGCCCGCGACCTTCACGAGCGCGATTTCGCGTTCGACATGCGCTTCGCCCGCGTCGTTGAGGTCGATGACCTTGTGCACGGGGACGAGCCGGTCGAGCTGCGCGATGATCTGGTCGATGATCGGCGGCGGACCCGAGGTGACGATGGTGATGCGCGACAGCGCGTGGTCGGCGGTGATATCGGCCACCGTCAGGCTTTCGATATTATAGCCGCGCGCGGTGAACAGCCCGGTGATCTTGGCGAGCACCCCGGCTTCGTTGTCGACGGTGATGGCGAGCACGTGGCGCTCGCCGGCTTCGGTTTTGATTTTCATATGTTTTACACCAGTGCCTTGGCTTCGTCGTCCATCGTGCCGGTAACGTCGCTCGGCTGGAGGAGCATTTCGGTGTGCGCGGCGCCCGAGGGGATCATCGGGAAGCAGTTGGCGAGCTGCGCGACGCGGCAGTCGACGATCACCGGTCCCGGGGTCTCGATCATCTTCTTGATGCCGTCCTCGAGCTGGCCGAGATTATCGATGCGCAGGCCCGTCCACCCGTAAGCGTCGGCGAGCTTCACGAAATCGGGCAGGCTGTCCGAATAGCTGTTCGAATAGCGGCTTTCATAGGTCAGTTCCTGCCACTGGCGGACCATCCCCATCCATTCATTGTTGAGGATGAAGATCTTCACCGGCAGGCGGTACTGGCTGACCGTGCCCATTTCCTGGATGTTCATCTGCAAGCTGGCTTCGCCCGCGATGCAGATGACGAGGCGGTCGGGGTGCGCGATCTGCGCGCCGACCGAGGCGGGGAAGCCATAGCCCATCGTGCCGAGCCCGCCGCTGGTGAGCCAGCGGTTGGGCGCCGCGAAGCCGAAATGCTGCGCCGCCCACATCTGGTGCTGGCCGACCTCGGTCGTGATGATCGGGTCGAGCCCGCGCGTCGCGTCGAACAAGGCCTTCACCGCGCGCTGCGGCATGATTTCGGCGCTTGCGTCCTTCTTTTCGGGGAAGTCGAGGCAGCGCGTTGCGCGCCAGCCGTCAACGCGGCGCCACCATTCGCCCAGGTCGCGGCCGTTGTGGCCCGCCGCCTGCCAGCCCGCGATGATCGCATCGAGCGCGCGGCCGGCGTCGCCGACGATCGCGAGGTCGACGGGCACGATCTTGTTGATCGAGCTGCGGTCGATGTCGATGTGGATTTTCTTCGAATCGGGCGAGAAAGCGTCGAGGCGTCCCGTCACGCGGTCGTCGAAGCGCGCGCCGACCGCGATGATCAGGTCGGCGCGGTTCATCGCCATATTGGCCTCGTAAGTGCCGTGCATGCCGAGCATGCCGAGCCATTTCTCGTCGTCCGACGGGAAGGCGCCGAGGCCCATCAAGGTCGAGGTGACCGGCGCGCCGGTGAGCGCCACGAGCTGGCGCAGCGCCGCGCTGGCGTCGGGACCGGCGTTGATCACGCCGCCGCCGGTGTAGAAGATCGGGCGCTCGGCCGCGGCGATCATCGCGACCGCCGCGGCGATCGCATCGGCGTCGGGTTCGACCTGCGGGCGATAGCTTTTGTGCGCGATCTTTTCGGGGATCACATATTGGCCGGTCGCGACCTGCACATTTTTGGGGATGTCGATCACGACGGGGCCGGGGCGGCCGTGCGTCGCGATGTGGAACGCCTCGTGCATGATCGGGCCGAGGCGGTCGGGGTCCATCACCAGATAATTATGCTTGGTGCAGTGGCGCGTGATGCCGACGGTGTCGCATTCCTGGAACGCGTCGGTGCCGATCAGCGCGGTCGACACCTGACCCGTCAGCACGACCATCGGGATCGAATCGAGCAACGCGTCGGTGATGCCGGTGACGGCGTTGGTCGCGCCGGGGCCCGAGGTCACGAGCACGACGCCGGGCTTGCCGGTCGAGCGCGCATAGCCCTCCGCCGCGTGCGTCGCCGCCTGTTCGTGGCGGACGAGAATGTGCTGGATCGTCGGGTGCTTGTAGAGCGCGTCATAGATGGGAAGGACCGCGCCGCCCGGATAGCCGAACACCGTATCGACCCCGAGGTCGACCAGCGCCTGAACCACCATGTCGGCACCACTCATTTCCGTCACGACGAAACTCCTTCCAAACACAAAAAGGCAGCGCCTTGTGCGCTGCAACAGGGTGCGGGCAATAGGTGTATGATTCTAACCTGTCAACAGCTTATCACGTAATATTATTGCTAATTCCTTGATGGAATCGATGTTTAATGACTCGGTGTGGCGCGGCCAGTCAGCGGGCGGCTGGTTGCGGAACCACGTATATTGGCGTTTTGCATATTGGCGCGTCGCGGCCTGCGTCAGCTCGAGCGCCTCGGCGCGGGTGATTTCGCCGCCGAGGTGGCTTGCAATCTGCGGCACACCGATCGCGCGCATCGCGGGGAGGTCGGGGTCGAGACCGCGTGCGAGCAGGGCTTTGGCCTCCTCGACCGCGCCGCGTTCGAACATCTGGACGAGGCGCGCGTCGCAGCGGTCGCGCAGCCATTCGCGCGGGGGCAGGAGGACCAGCGGGGCGAGCGCGATCTCATCGGCGATGCCGCCCGCGATCGCCTGCTGCCAGTCGGCGAGGGTACGGCCGGTCGAGCGCACGACCTCGAGCGCGCGCGCGACGCGGGTGGTGTCGGCGGGGTTGAGGCGCGCGGCGGCTTGCGCGTCGGCGGCGGCGAGCGCGGCGTGCGCGTCGGCGACGGGGAGCGCGCGGACGGCCTCGCGAATGTCGGGGTCGATCTCGGGCACCGGCGCGATACCGTGGAGCAGGGTGCGCATGTGCAGGCCGGTGCCGCCGACGAGGATGGGGACTTGCCCCGCGGCGTGCGCGTCGGCGATGACGCCGCGCGCCTCGTCCGCCCAGCGCACGGCATTATGCGCGTCGGCGGCGTCGATGTGGCCGAAGAGGCGGTGGGATATGCCGTCCATCTCCGCATCGGTCGGCCGCGCCGAGAGGATGCTAAGGTCGGCATAGACCTGGCTCGCGTCGGCGTTGACAACGAGCGCGTCCCGGCCTGTCCCGCAAAGAGATTTTGCGAGCGCGACCGCCAAAGCGCTCTTGCCGCTGGCGGTGGGTCCGGCGATAAGTGCCACGGGAGGCCGCGTCCTGGCGGTCGAGAAAGAAGGAGATGCCATGTTCGTCGCGACGCTGATAGCAGCAGGAAAGCTGACCGACGAGGTGGTTCGCGAAGGGATCGACCGGCTCGCCGCGACGGGGCACGATGTCGGTGCCCCGCACTGGATCGACGAGCATGACGCGGCCGACATCGTATTCCACGGCAGCCTGGTGAGCGCGCGCAAGGAACTGGCGCTGATGGACCATGGCTCGCTCGACATCGTCGTCCAGCCGCTGGGCGACCGGACGAAGAAGCTGATCATCGCCGACATGGATTCGACGATGATCACCGTCGAATGCATCGACGAACTCGCCGATTATGCGGGGCTGAAGCCGCAGATCGCGGCGATCACCGAGCGTGCGATGCGCGGCGAACTCGATTTCCGCGCCGCGCTCGAGGAACGCGTCGGATTGCTCGCGGGGATGCCCGAGGCGACCTTGGCCGACTGCCGCATGGAGCGCGTGCGGCTGACGCGCGGCGCGCGGACGCTGGTGCAGACGATGAAGGCGCATGGCGCGCACTCGATCCTGATCTCGGGCGGCTTCACCGCCTTTGCCGGCCCGGTGGGCGAGGCGATCGGGTTCGACAAGGTCGTCGCGAACGAGCTGGAGATCGCGGGCGGCAAGCTGACCGGCAAGGTGCGCGAGCCGATCGTCGACAGCAAAACGAAATTGGAGACGCTGAAGGCCGAGGCGGCGAAACACGGCCTGCCGCTCGCCGAGACGTTGGCGGTCGGCGACGGCGCGAACGACATTCCGATGATCACCTCGGCGGGACTGGGGATCGGCTATTACCCGCACCCCGCGGCGGGCGAGGCGGCGGCGGCGGTGATCCGGCATCATGATTTGACGGCCTTGCTGTGGGCGCAGGGTTATCCGCGGCGGAGCTGGGTGCTGGGGTAGGGCGGGGCGCTTTCGGCTTGTCGTCGACATAAACCGGCATCGTCACCCCGGACTTGATCCGGGGTCCCGCTTGCTACTCAAACGGGCGAGTCGAACAAACCTGCCAGTTGGTTGCCGCGCTCCATCTTCGATGGATGGAAAAAGCGGGACCCCGGGTCAAGCCCGGGGTGACGAAAAGGGTCGGGGCAGATTGTTGCGAAATGTGGAGGGCGTATGGCGAAGCACCGCATCTATTCAATGAGCGTCGCGAGCGTTTATCCGCATTATATCGCCAAGGCGGAGAAGAAGGGGCGGACCAAGGCCGAGGTCGACGAGATTATTCGCTGGCTGACGGGATATAGCCAGGCGGCGCTCGAGGGCGAGCTGGCGAAGGGGACGAACTTCGAGGATTTCTTTGGCGGGGCGCCGAAGCTGAATCCGGCGCGCGAGCTGATCACCGGGGTGATTTGCGGCATCCAGGTCGAGAATATCGAGGATCCGTTGATGAAGGAGATCCGCTATCTCGACAAGCTGATCGACGAACTCGCGCGGGGCAAGAAGATGGAGAAGATCTTGCGGAGCTGATCACGAACGATGACGTGATCGCGCGCTTTATCCTGCCAGTATTAACGATGTTAACATTGCTGTCGGGCAAATGCGGTCGATGTTTACGTCGTCAACACTGGTGCGGAAATTGATGTCGGCGCGGTGATCCGGCGCGGGCGCGGCGCCGACGGATTGGCGTCAGTCCTTGGTCTTGACCTTTACCCACACATGGACCGTCGCGGCGAATTTGCCGGGTTCGGGTTTGGCCACGTCGATCCGCTCGGCGGTGACGAGTTCGCCGGTGGCGAGGTTGAAGCTGGCCCAGGGTTTCGGCATGCGGCCGAAGGTCATTTTCTGGATCGGCTGGCCGGTGGCGGTGTTCATGATTGTTGCGGTGATACCCATGGCGGCCGGGTAGCGGCAGCGCGATGATTCTGTCCAGTGGGGAAAGCGGGATGGTTATGCGGTCGCGGCGATTTCATCGATCAGCCAGCCGCGGAAGCGCAGCATCGCGTCGTTTTCGGGGCGCGACATCAGGCGGGTGAGCCAGTAGCGGCCGGCGTCGATCGTGACCGCGAAGGGCTGGACGAGCAGCTCGGCGGCGAGTTCGCGGGTGAACATCGCCGGGGGCGCGAGCGCGACGCCCTGACCTGCCGCCGCCGCGGTCGCCATCAAGGCTGAGCTGTCGAAGACGGGACCGCGGAGGACGGGGACGGGCACGCCCGCGGCGGCGAACCAGAGCGCCCATTCGTCGGCGCGGTACGAACGCAGCAGGCGTTCGTGGATCAGGTCGGCGGGGGTCTTGAGGCGCGCGGCGATCGCGGGGGCGCAGACCGGCGCCATCGGCGCGGCGAGCAAAGGTTCGGCATGGGTGCCGTGCCAGGCGCCGTCGCCGAAGCGGATCGCATAGTCGAGCGCCTCGCCCGCGAGATCGACGCGGTTGTTGTTCGTCGAGATGCGCAGGTCGATCGCGGGGTGCAGGCGCGCGAAGGCGTCGAGGCGCGGGAGCAGCCAGCCGGTCGCGAAGGTGCCGACCACGCCGACCTTGAGCGCCTCACGGAAGCGGCCGCCCGCATATTGGTCGAGCGTCGCGGCGACACGGTCGAAGGCATCGGCGACGACGGGGACGAGCGCATGCCCCTCGTCGGTGAGTGCGAGGCCGCGCGGCAGGCGGTGGAAGAGGCGCGTGCCGAGACGGCGTTCGAGCTGCGCGACCTGATGGCTGACCGCGCCCTGGCTGACGCAGAGCTCGATCGCGGCGCGGGTGAAGTTGAGGTGGCGCGCCGCGGCCTCGAAGGCGCGGAGGGCGTTGAGGGGGAGTTGGGCGCGGTCCATTGGGCTTCCTGTATTGTGATATGGCCTGCCTCGTCATCCCGGACCCTTCGACTGGCTCAGGACAGGCTTGATCCGGGATCCATGGCCCGACGGCGGCGCGAGTGGACCCGGATCAAGTCCGGGGTGACGAAAGCTTTGGGAGAAATGTATGAAAAATTCTCATGGCTTTGTCGAGAAATCATGCTTTGTGGGCGGCGCCCGAGCGCGGCATCCCGGCGGGGAAGGGAGACAGATATGATCGCGATGATGACAATTGCCGCCTGGCTTGCGGGTGTGAGCCATGTGCCGCTGCCGCTCGCCCAAGAGGCGAAGGCGCAGATGGTGGCGGGCGCGGTCGCGCCGGGTGCGGACGACCCGTTGACGCGGCCGATTGCGGCCTCGCGGGCGGCCGAATGGCTGGCGCCTGCCAGACCTGAGAAGATTTTCGGGACAAGCTATCTCGTCGGCTTCGGCGGGCTGAGCGTCGCGCTGATCGATACCGGCGACGGGCTGGTGCTGGTCGACGGCGCGCTGCCGCAGGCGGCGCCCGCGATCCTCGCCAATGTCCGCGCGCTGGGTTTCGACCCCAAAGACATCAAATTTATTCTGAGCACCGAACCGCATTTCGATCACGCCGGCGGAATCGCCGCGCTGGCGCGCGACACCGGCGCGACCGTCGTGGCGAGCGCGCGCGGCGCCGAGGGGCTGCGGTCGGGCAAACATGCGGCGGACGACCCGCAGCTCGCCTATGGCGGCAGCTGGCCCGCCGTGACGCAGCTGCGGGTCGTCAAGGACGGCGAGGTGCTGAAGCTGGGCAAGGCCGCGATCACGGCGGTGGCGACGCCGGGGCACACGATGGGGAGCATGAGCTGGAGCTGGCGGGCGTGCGAGAAGCAGATGTGCAAGACGATCGTCTTTGCGTCGAGCCTCAACCCGGTGTCGGCCGACGACTATCGTTATACTGCGCCGGCGAGCGCGCCGATCGTAAAGGCGTTCGAAGCGAGTCATCGCAAGATGGACGCGCTCGCATGCGATATCCTGATTTCCGCGCACCCCGACAATGCGGGGAGCGGACGATATAATGACCAGCCGGGTGCGTGCCGCGCTTACGCCGAGCGGTCGCGCAAGGCGCTGGCAGCGCGTCTCGCGAAGGAAGCGGCCGGATCCTGACCCGCCTGCCGCGACTCTAGTCAGGGAAGCGGCGGCTCCGCCTGGAACGGATCATAGCGGGCCGGGTCATAGGCACCGAAACGCACGGCGCCCTCGGTTTCGCTCCATCCTTTCGACAGCGCGACCGCCACCTCGCCGTCGTCGTCGAGGAGAGCGCGGTGCACGGCGGCGCAGGGCACCGATGCCTGGTCGCGACAGACCAGCGGCCCCGGCGGGAGCGGATCGGATCGCCAGACCTGGCGAAGTGTCGCGGCGGTGCCGGGATCGTCGGCCTGTAACTGGCGCCAGGGGCCTTCGGCGAGCGCCGCGACGTCGGTGCGGCCGGCAAGCAGCTCAGCGAGGGCGGCTTCGTGGGTGCCCGCATGGCGCCGTGTCGCAAAAGCCGGGGCGCGACCGGTGCTTCGCAGCGCGGCCGCCTGAACCAGTGCGCCGGACGTCGAGCCCGGCAGCACTTCGGTGTAGCGCAAGTCGCCGGCGCGTGCGCCGAGGGCGTCGAGCGACGCAAGCCCGCTGTCGCGGCGCACGAGCAGGACGCCCCGATAGCGATCGAGCACGGCCGGAGGCGTGGAAAGGACGGCGATCGGCCGGACATCCGGGCAGGAGCGAGCCTCGACGAATGCGCCGAGATTGGTCATCGCAATATCGATCTCGCCGCGGCAGAGCGCCTTCGCCAGCGCTTCGGGCGTGTCGAGCAAGCGGACCTCGGTCGGCCGCCCGGACGCGCGTTCGACGAGTGCGGCAAGCGGCGCGAGCGCAACCGACCGGTCGTAGCGCGGATAATGATAGGTGCCGACGCGCAGCGCCGGTGGTGTTTCAACCGGCGATGCCCACGCCGCGAGAAGAGTCAGAATCATGACCGCGCGATGGACGGGACGGTCGCCGAAGCAAAGGATTCTCCGACGAACGACATGTCGGCGCGACTAGCGATTCATCACCAGACAGGCCTGACCGCTCTTGCGCACGCTCGCGCAGAAGCTCTCGGCTTCGCCCTTGTTCGCGAAGCCGCCGGCCTGGAGGCGGGTGAGCTTGCCGCTTTTGACCAGATAGGGCGTGCGGCCGGCGAAGGCGGGATTTTTCTTTTCGAGCGCGGTCCAGAGATTGCGGGCGTTCGCCTCGACGCCGAAGGCGCCGAGTTGCGCGCGCCACGGGCTCGCGGTGCCGTTGTGGACGCGGACCGGCGCCGGCGTGGCTGCAGCGGTGGCGACGGGTGCGGGCTTGACCGCCGCCGGCTTGGGTTCGGCGGGCTTGGGCGCGGGCTTTGCCGGCTCTGCCTTCGGCGGCAGTTTGCCGCTTTCGGGCGGCGCGGCGTAGGTCGTGCCCGGCTGGCCGGTGGCGGCGACGGCGTTGGCGGTTGCTTCGGCGGCGGCGGCTGCGGCGGCGCTCGCCACGGGCGATGAGGCCACCGCGACGTTGCGGATCGGCTCGGGTTTGGGCTGCGGTGCCGGCGTGGGCTTGGCGGCGGGCGGCGTGTCGATCACCGGCGGCGGTGTGTAGCGGGTGCCGGGGGTCGAGGCGGGCAGGCTCGCGACCTTCACCGGCGAGGCCGCCGGCACGGGTTTGGGCGCGGGCGGCGCAGCGGCGTTGACCGCGGCGAGGCGCGCCTGCTGTTCGCCGCGCTCGATTTCGGGGAGCAGCGCGAGGCCGCGCTGGCGCTGGTCGAGCGGGATCAGATTGTCGAGCTGCGCGAGGCGCGCCGAAGCGATGCCGAGCCCGGCGTCGCTCGCGCGCTTGGTCAGCGCATAGGCGCGCGGCCAGTCCTCTGCCGCGAGGTCGCCGTTGAAGTGCGCGGTGCCGAGGACATATTGCGCGCGCGGTTCGCCGCGCGCGGCCGAAGCGATGATGAAGGGCATCGCCTCCTGCCGGCGGTTCGCGGTGAAGAGCACGAGGCCGAGATTATCCTCCGCCTGCAAATGTCCCTGCTTGGCGGCGCGGCGATACCATGCCTCCGCCTGCACGAGATCGGCGGGAACGCCGCGGCCGAGCTTATAGGCTTGCCCCAGATTGAACTGCGCATCGGCGTCGCCGGCGAGGGCGAGCGGGCGCCATTCGGCAACCGCTGCCGCATAATTGCCCGCCTGCCAGGCATCGACGCCGTCCTTGACGTCGGCATAAGCGGGTGCCGCCAGCATCGATGCCGCGATCAGCGGCAGAGCCAGCGAAAGGACGGTGCGGAAAGAACGCATCTTATTCTCCAATGACTTGCGCCGCATGAGGCCGGCTGCAGTCCCCGGGTCTTTATAGCGCCAATTGGCTAACACGGCGTTAGCGACAAAAGCGCCCACGCCGAACTTGATCCGTTCTGGTACAAGTTCGTCTTAGGAGAGCGTTTACCATATTCGCGAGGAAGTCGTTCACCCTCTTTTTATCATCGTTAACCCAATTTTAGCGCCCCGCATGGCATCCCTTCGCCGAATTCTGGATTTCCGAGGGGGTAAACGCAGTGCGCGTATTGGCATTGGCTTCACAGAAAGGCGGGTCGGGAAAGACCACGCTGTCGGGGCACCTCGCGGTGCAGGCGCAGCTTGCGGGCGCCGGCCCCGTCGTTCTGATCGACATCGATCCGCAGGGCTCGCTCGCCGACTGGTGGAACGAGCGCGAAACCGACCTTCCGGCCTTTGCGCAAACGACCGTTGCGCGGCTGGCTTCCGACCTCGAAATCCTGCGCCAGCAGGGCTTTAAGCTGGCGGTCATCGATACGCCGCCGGCGATCACCATGGCGATCCAGAGCGTGATTTCGGTCGCCGAGCTGATCGTCGTCCCGACGCGGCCGAGCCCGCATGACCTGCGTGCCGTCGGCGCCACCGTCGACCTGTGCGAACGCGCCGGCAAGCCGCTGGTGTTCGTCGTCAACGGCGCGACGCCGAAAGCGAAGATCACCAGCGAAGCCGCGGTCGCGCTGTCGCAGCACGGCACCGTCGCCCCGATCACGCTGCACCACCGCACCGATTATGCCGCGTCGATGATCGACGGCCGCACGGTGATGGAAGTCGATCCCAACGGACGCTCGGCCGACGAGATCCGCCAGCTGTGGACTTATATGAACGACCGCCTCGAAAAGAATTTCCGCAGGACCGTATTTGCCGCGCCGCTGCCCACACAGGGCAATTATGGCGCGGTTCGCCCGATGGGTGGTGGCTTTGGCCGCCGCATCGCTGGCCAGTGACGGGGAGTACGGGAATCATGGGCGAACCAAAACCTCTCGCATCGCTGAGCGCCGGACTGCTTGCCCGCAAGGGTGGAGCGCGTCCCGCCATGCGCCGCCAGCCGCTCGGTAGCGGCCCCGCACCCCTCAACCCCGGCGGTTACGACGACCTCGGCTGGAACGACATGGGTTATGATGTCGATCCCGACCAGTCGGCCGAACCCGCGCGGATGCTCGACCTGAAGCCGCTGCTCACCGGATCGGTGCTGGCGCATAATGTCGAGGCCGAACATGCGGTCGACGAGAGCGTCGGTCACGAGCTGACGCCCGAATTTTCGGCCGAATATACCGGCGAGTTTGCCGCTCCGGCCGACGATTATGGCGTCGACCAGTTCGAAGCCGAAGCCCCCGAGGTTCCGGAAATCGTCCGCCAGCAGGAATCGCTGATCGAACGCGTCGCCGCGGTGGCGCGCAAGGTCGAGGCGCGTCCGGCGCCGGCGCCGAAGAAAGAAAAGGCACCGCGCGCGCTCCGTGCTCGCGAAAAGGCCGCCTTCACGCTGCGCCTCGATGCCGAGCGCCATCTGCGCCTGCGCCTCGCGAGCGCGGTGACGAACCGGTCTTCGCAGGTGATCCTGACCGACCTGCTCGACGAATATCTGGCTTCGCTGCCCGAAATCGACGCGATGGCGAGCCGCCTGCCGGCGACGCGCCCGGTGCGCGGACAGCGCTGAAGAATAAAGAGGGGGACCCGTCATGAACCGCAAGATGCTGATGAACCTGGCCGTTTCGGGTTTTGTCCTGAGCGTGGCCACCGGATGCAGCGGCATGGGCAAGATGGCCGACGCGCCGTCGCGCGCCGCCGGCAAGCCCGCGGTCGCCGCCAAATCGGCGAGCGAGGCGCGCGTCGCGCTCGAAGCCGGGAAAGCCAGCAAGGCGGTCGGCCTGGCCGAAGCCGCGGTTCAGGGCAGCCCGCGCGATGCAAGTTATCGCGCGCTGCTGGGACAGGCGTACCTCAATGACGGGCGCTTTGCATCGGCGACCGCGGCGCTGACCGAGGCGATCGAACTCGGCGCGAGCGACGGCAATACGGTGCTTTCGCTGGCGCTCGCGCAAATCGCGCAGGGCAAGGGCAGGGAAGCCGTCACGCTGCTGACCGAGCATCGCGCGGTGGTGCCGGCGTCGGACCTCGGGCTGGCGCTGGCGCTCGCGGGCGATAATGAAGGCGCGATCTATGTGCTGAGCGAAGCCGCGCGCGCCGAAGGCGCCGGGGCACGGACGCGGCAGAATCTGGCGCTGGCGTTCGCGCTGTCGGGCCGCTGGGCGCAGGCGCGTATCCTCGCTTCGCAGGATCTGTCGATCGCCAAGCTCGAAGGGCGGATGGCCGAATGGTCGAAGCTGGCCGAACAGCCCGATGCGCAGATGCGCGTCGCGAGCCTGATCGGGACGAAGGTGCGGCAGGATGCCGGCATGCCGGTCCAGCTTGCGCTCAGCAATTTCGGCGCCCCGCAAATGGCCGCAGCCGAGCCCGCAATCCAGCTCGCGAGCGCCGATCCGGCGCCGGTCGCGGACTATGCGCCGCCGCCGCCCGTCCTTGCGGATGCGAGCAGCGCGATCCGCAGCGTCGAACTGCCGATGCCCCAGCGCAACGCCGACGGCGTCGTGCCGGTGACCGAATTGCCGCAGCCGAAACCCGCGGGCGAGGTGATCCTTGCCGACGCCGCGCCCTATCGCGCCGCACCCCGCGTTGCCGGCGAAGGGCGCATCCGCCCGGCGCAGCAGCAGGCGCTCGAGCTGGCGACGGTGCTGATCCCGAAGGCGATGGGTTTCGACGCGAAGAAGCCGAGCGGCTGGGCTGTGCAGCTGGGTGCCTATGACAGCCTGGGCATTGCCAAGGAAAAATGGGGCACGCTGAAAAAGCGGAGCGCCATGCTGGCGAATTTCCCGGCGTCGAGCCACGCCGCGACGGTGAACGGCCGCAATTTCTATCGCCTGACGGTGAACGGCCTCGCGACGCGCGCCGACGCGACGAGCCTGTGCAACGAGTTGAAGGCGCACGGTCAGACCTGTTTCATCCGCGCGATGGGCGGCGGCGAGACGATCCAGTGGGCGTCGAAGGCCAGCACGATGCGGCTCGCTTCGCGCTAAAAGACTTTACCCGGATAAGGGGGAGGGGCGTGGCCGCAAGGCCGCGCCTCTTTTGTTTGGGGGTGTCCGGGTCCGACCGGTTGCCGACTCCAACACGAAGGGTAAGGAAACAACGTCCGCTCACCACCCCAAAGCAGACCTAACGGATGCGTAATCCGCCCTTCCACATCATCGTCGCGCGGCCTTGCACGGGCATGCCGTCGAAGGGCGTGTTGCCGGCCCAGGCTGCCATTTTCTTCGCGTCGACCTGCCACGGCGTACCCTCGTCGACGAGGATGAGGTCGGCTTCTTTGCCCACCGCGAGTTTGCCGGCGTCGACCCCGAGCAGGCAGGCGGGAGTGCCCGCGAGCAGTTCGAACAGGCGTCCCGGCGAGATATGGCCGTCGCGCACGAGGCCGAGGCCGAGCGCGAGCAGCGTTTCGGCGCCCGCCATGCCGGGCAAAGCCTCGGCGAAGGGCAGGCGCTTGTCCTCGGGGCCGCGCGGGTCGTGGCCCGAGGCGAGGATGTCGATCGTGCCGTCGGCGATCGCGGCGAGGCACGCGTGGCGGTCGTCTTCTGAGCGGAGCGGCGGCGACAGGCGCGCGAAGGTGCGGAAATCGCCGATCGCGGTGTCGGAGAGCAGCAGGTGCGCGGGGGTGATGCCGCAGAGGACGGGTAGCCCTTTCGCTTTCGCGGCGCGGATCAGCTCGAGCCCTCGCGCGGTGGTGACCTGGCGGAAATGGACGGGGGCGCCGGTTTCTTCGACGAGCGCGAGGTCGCGCGCGATTGCGATCGCCTCTGCGATGGCGGGGGCGGAGGCGAGGCCGAGGCGCGTCGCCATCTCGCCGTCGGTCGCGACCGCACCGGCGGTGAGCCCTTCGTCCTCGGCATGGATGATCGTGACGAGGCCGAGCGAGGCGGCGTAGGCGAGGACGCGGCGCATCACGCCGCTGTCGGCGATGCGCGCGCGGCCGGTGGCGATGGCGCGCGCGCCCGCCTGTTTCATCAGGCCGATTTCGGCGAGTTCCTTGCCCGCGAGACCTTTTGTGGCGGCGGCGAGCGGGTGGACCCAGAGGTCGGGCTTGCCGCCTTTTGCGGCGCGCTCGACGAGCCCGGCGCCGTCGAGCGGGCCGTTGTCGGGCATCAGCGCGGCGCGCGTGATGCCGCCGAAGTGGAAGGCGGGCTTGTCGGTCGCAAAGACGCCGAGGTCGATGATGCCGGGGGCGAGCCACTGGCCCTTGGCGTCGACGGTCTCGGTGCCGTCGGGGATTTCGGCCGGATCGAGCGCGGCGATGCGGCCGTCGACGACGAGCAGGCTGCCCGCACGCGGCGTGTCGGCGCCCACCAGCTGCGCGTTCGTGATGTGGAGCGGCTTCAGTTCCATCCGGCGACTCCCCGCTTGCGGCGCGTCAGGATGTCGAGGCATGCCATGCGCACCGCGACCCCCATTTCGACCTGTTCGGTGATCGTCGAGCGCACCGGATCGTCGGCGACATTGCTGTCGATTTCGACTCCGCGGTTCATCGGGCCGGGGTGCATGACGATCGCATCGGGTTTCGCTTTTTCGAGGCGTTTTTCGGTGAGGCCGTAGAGTGCGTGATATTCGCGTGCGCTGGGCAGGTAGGCGCCGTCCATGCGCTCGTTCTGGAGGCGGAGCATCATCACGACGTCGGCGTCCCTGATGCCTTCGTCCATGTCGGTGAAGGTGGTGACGTGCATGCGGTCGATCGCGGGCGGGGTGAGCGTCGGCGGGGCGACGACGCGCACCTCGTTGCCGAGCAAGGTCAGGGCGAGGATGTTCGAGCGTGCGACGCGGCTGTGGAGGACGTCGCCGCAGATGGCGATGGTGAGTCCCTCGACGCGGCCGAGGCGGCGGCGGATCGTGAGCGCGTCGAGCAACGCCTGCGTCGGATGCTCGTGGCGGCCGTCGCCCGCGTTGAGCACGGGGCAGTCGACCTTGTCGGCGATAAGCTGGACCGCGCCCGAGCTGCCGTGACGGATCACCATCGCGTCGGCGCGCATTGCGTTCAGCGTCATCGCGGTGTCGATCAGCGTCTCGCCCTTCTTCACGCTCGACTGCGCGGCGTGCATGTTGACGACGTCGGCACCGAGGCGCTTGCCCGCGATTTCGAACGAAAGGAGCGTACGCGTCGAATTTTCGAAAAAGGCGTTGATGATCGTGAGGCCCGCGAGCCGGTCGTCGTGCTTGGCGGCGCCCGAGCGGTTCAAATCGACCCATTGCTCGGCGGCGTCGAGAACGTAGGAAATCTCCCACGGGGTGAGCTGGGCGATGCCGATCAGGTGGCGATGACGAAAGGCATCGCCGCCGGGCGGATAGTCGCTGGCGGGTCGGAGTGTTGATGTTGTCATTAAAGCCGAGCGTCTACGCAGGCGGGGCGATTCTGGCAAGTATGATCCTCCCTGTCGCGCAGCGATGGGGAGGTGGCAGCGCGGAGCGCTGACGGAGGGGTTATAGCGCGACGTAGCGGCCCCTCCACCACCGCCTACGGCGGCGGTCCCCCTCCCCATGGCTTCGCCATAGGGAGGATCAGGCGATCAGCGGATCAAGAAACCCGAGCGCCCACAGCAAAAGAACGACGAGTTCGAGGAACAGGATCGCGATCATCTGCGCCGCGAACGGCTGTTTGCGCGTCTTGTGGCGGATGAGGCGCGACGCGGCGAAGGTGCCGGCGGCGCCGCCGAGCAGCGACCAGCCGAGGAGGGTAGTTTCGGAAATGCGCCGCGCGCCGCTTTTGGCGAATTTCTTGTCGAGGACCATCAGGGCGAACGCGATCCCGTTCGTTGTGCCAAGCCAGATCGGGATATATGCGGTCAACCGCGCGTCATCGCGTCGATGGCGCCTTGCAGGATGAACGCCGCGGCGGCGCTGTCGACGCGTTCGGCGCGTTTGGCGCGGCTGACGTCGGCGGCGATCATCGCGCGCTCGACCGCGGCGGTCGACCAGCGTTCGTCCCAGAGCAACAGGGGGAGGGCGAGGGGCGCGAGGTTGCGCGCGAAAGCGCGGGTGCTTTGGGTGCGCGGGCTGTCGGTGCCGTCCATGTTGAGCGGCAGGCCGACGACGAGGCCGACGATGTTGTGATGCGCGATCAGGGCTTTCAGCGTTTCAAGATCGACCGAGAATTTCTTGCGGATGATCGTCTTGTCGGGGGTCGCGAAGCTCCAGTTCACATCGCAGAAGGCGACGCCGATCGTCTTGGTGCCGACGTCGAGGCCCATGATGCGGCCGCCGTTGGGGAAGTGGGCAGCGAAATCGGGGGCGGCGGTGGTGATCATGCGACCATCCCTAGCCGTTCGTGTCGAGCGAAGTCGAGACACCGTGAAGGCATGCCCTGCCGATGGGCATCTCGACTTCGGCCGATGCGAGCGGATTAGATAGCGGGACCCCGGATCAAGTCCGGGGTGACGAAGGTGAGGGAAGGGGTGACGAAGGAGGAGAGGCGGGGGCGGGCGTCGGCGCCGCGGGTGGCGGCACCGGCGACGGCTTGCCCTCATAGGTTGCGAGGCGGCGGAGGGCGTCGGCGCGGACGTTCGCCCAGAAGAGGGTGATGTCGTAGACGTGATAATTGTTGCCGGGGAGCACATAGCCCGCGACGACGTAATTTTTCGCGATGTCGGCGTCGCCGATCATCAGGAAACCGCGCGTGTCGTCGCATTTTGCGCCGATCTTGCCCGCGATCAGCGACCCGCTCTTGAAGCCCTCGGTCGGCTTGAGCGTGCCGATATTCGCCTCGGGCGGGGCTTCGGTGTCGGGGATGCCGGTGAGCGGGTTGGTGCAGAGCATTCGCGTTTCGGCGCGCGGGCGGCCGTCGAAACCGATCGTGCCGTCATAGGCGCCGGTGACCATCGCGGGATCGGCGGGCTCGGCGAAACTCGCCCAGCCGATGATGCAGCCCTTTTGTTCGGGGGTCTGGCACGCGGGCAGGCCGAGCCCGGCGATGTCGGTGTCGAGGCTGACCGGCCAGCCGATGACGTACGCCGCAACGATGCGTTTCGCGAGCGGGGTGCCCGCGATTTTCGTGCGGAGCAATGTCGTGAGGTGGAGCGCACCCTGGCTGTGGCCCGCGAGGATGATCGGCTTGTCCTTCGGCTGCGCGGCGAGAAAGGCGTCGAACGCCTCCTCGACGTCGCGATAGGCCGAGTCGATCGCCTTGCCCGCGGTGACGCGGTCCTGCGCGAGGAAGGCGCCAAGCGTCGCCTGGCGGTAACGCGGCGCCCAGATTTCGCCCGCGTCGGCAAAGGCGCTCGCCATGCCCTGCACGAACAGGTTCGCGCGGTGGTCGGAATCGCGGTCCTCGAGCGGGGCGTTCCAGCTCGAGCGGCTGTAATAGCTCGTTGGGTGGACGAAGAAGATCGCGGCGTCGCCCTTCGGCGTCGCGGCTTCGGTTGTGGTTGGGGCGGCGTTGGCGGGCGGGATGATCTGCCCTGCCTGCGCTGCGGCGTCTTCGGTGCCGGGGGTCTCGCTGCCGTCGGCGGCGGGGCGCCACGCCGACGGGTCCTTTTCCATGCCCGGGCGCGCGAACCACATTTTCGGGTCGTCATAAGCGTTCGGGGCGACCGCCGCCTGCGGCTTGAATTCGGTGCTGGGGACGAAGGCGGTGCGCGCGATCCAGCCCGGGAAGAGCTGGTACACGACCCCGGCGGCGACGATCAGCAGGATGACGGCGGCAATGATGTAGAGAAATTTGCGGGCCAAATGGGATTCCATACGGTCGGGAGAGATGAATTCGGGCTTCTCTAGCGGCTCCGGTGCCCGGCTACAAATAACTCGTCATGCGGAATTCGGATCCGTAAACAGGTTCAGGAAGATGGTTTTACGCGAAAGGCTTTGACGCATGACCGAAGCGACCGCACCCGCCGCCCCCGATTCGCCCCTCCGTCCGCTCCACGTTTCGGCACGCCTCGACGAGAATGATCTGCCGTGGCCGCTGCGCCCGTGGATCATGGCGGCGATCTGCGCGCTCGCCGGGCTCGGCTTTTACCTGTTGATCGATCATCATTATGACGACGCGCTGTCGCACTGGCGCAGCGCGCTGGCGACCGGCGTTGCCGTCGCGGCGGTCGTGTTCGTGCTGGGGGTCGAGCTGCGTCGCTGGCAGTGGGCGCTGGGTTTCGCGGTTCTTTGGGGCGTCATCCTCGGACTGATCGCATGGCAGACCGCGGCGTATAATATTCAGGGCAATCCGGTCGAATGGCCGTTCTGGTCGGGGATACTCGCGGTGCTCGTCGCGACGCCTCTGTTCCAGACGCGGCGCGATGTCGCGCCCGACTGGCGGTTCTGGAAGCTGTGGCAGATGCCGTATGAGCGGCTCCACAGCCATGCGTGGACCGATGCGGTGATCGGCGCGGCGTCGCTGGCCTTCGTCGGCATCACCTTTCTGCTGACCGTCTTGATCGGGCAGATGTTCAAGCTGATCGGGATCAACCTGATCTTCGACCTGCTCAACGACGAATGGTTCGGCTGGATGCTTGCGGGCGCGGCGTTTGGCGGCGCGGTGGGCCTGCTGCGCGAGCGCGACAGGCTGGTTGCGACATTGCAGCGGCTGGTGATGATGGTGCTCGCGGTGCTGGCGCCGGTGCTGGCGGTTGCTTTGGTGCTGTTCCTGCTGTCGCTTGCGGGGACGGGGCTGCAAAAGCTCTGGGATTCGGGCTTTTCGACCGCGGCGGTGATGATGGCGGCGGCGGCGTTCGCGGTGCTGCTCGCCAATGCGGTGATCGGCAATGGCAGCGACGACCGTGCGACGAGCCCGGTGCTGCGCTGGGCGGCGCCGGTGCTGGTTGTTGCGGTGCTGCCGCTGGCGGGGATCGCCTATTACTCGATGCATTTGCGGGTGATCCAATATGGCTGGACCCCCGAGCGCATCTGGGGCGTGATCGCGGCGGTCATCGCGCTCGCTTACGGGATTGCGGGCCTGTGGGCCGTGGTGAAGGGGCGGCGCGATTTCGACGACTGGCTGCGTCCGCTGCAACAGCGGCTGGCGATCGGGCTGGCATTGCTCGCGCTCTTCCTTGCGCTGCCGATCCTCGATTTCGGGACGATTTCGACGCGCGATCAGCTGGCGCGGCTGAAATCGGGGGCGGTGCCGGTCGAAAAATTCGACTGGGCGGCGATGGCGTTCGATTTCGGGCCGAGCGGCCGCGCGGCGCTGCGGGATATTGCGAAGTCGGCCGACAAAACGAAGGCGGGCCTCGCGAGCTGGGCGCTGAAGGCACAGGACCGTTGGGCGCTCCAGCGCGACGGCGAGGCGATGACGGCGCGCGATGCCGCCTTTGGCGCGCGCAAGATCGAAGAGAAAGTGCGGGTTCAGCCCGCGAGCCGGCCGCTGCCTGCCGAACTTTATGCGTTGCTCGACCAGCGGAGCTTTTGCCGCACGGCGCCCTGTATCGTGCAATGGGTCGGCGACAGCCGCGTCGCGGTCGTTTCGCAAGGCGGCATGCTGACGCACTTCGCGATCGACCCCACGACGAAGAAGTGGAGCGACTATTATGAGGGAAGCGATCCAGCCGAACAGAAACGACGCGAATTGACCGTCGGCGATATGGAACGGGGCGGGGTCGAAGTGCGCGCGGTGACGCGCCGCCAGATTTTTGTGAACGGCAAGCCGGTGGGCGGCGATTTCGAGTGATTTAGTCCTCCCTGACGCGCAGCGATGGGGAGGTGGCAGCGCGAAGCGCTGACGGAGGGGCGATTGCGCTGACGTTGCTGCCCCTCCACCACCGCCTTCGGCGGCGGTCCCCTCCCCATGGCTTCGCCGCAGGGAGGATCAGGATGGTTGAAGCGATCCGGCTGGGATGCTAGCGGCGCGGCTTCGTTAAAGTTAGGGCGATCATGTCAATCGATCAGGCAACAGTCAGGAAAATAGCGTCGCTGGCGCGCATCGCGATCAGCGATGCCGAAGCCGCCGCGATGGAAGGCGAATTGAACGGCATTTTGGGCTGGGTCGAGCAACTCGGCGAGGTCGATGTGACCGGGGTTGAGCCGATGACCGCGGTGATCCCGAACAGCCTGCGGCTGCGCGACGATGTCGTCGATGCCGATCCGCTGACCGGCGGCGGCCGCCGTGATGACG
This sequence comes from Sphingopyxis sp. H053, assembly GCF_001468225.1. GTDB lineage: Bacteria > Pseudomonadota > Alphaproteobacteria > Sphingomonadales > Sphingomonadaceae > Sphingopyxis. Next base: position 313,122 of record NZ_LNRU01000001.1, read on the forward strand.
TGCTGGCGAATGCGCCGGCGGCGATGCACGGCTTTTTCGGTGTTCCCAAGGTGATCGAATAATGACCGAGCTTACCAATCTGACCGTTGCGCAGATCCGCGACGGGCACCGCGCGGGCGATTTCAGCGCCGTCGAGGTTGCCGAGGCGTTCAACGCCAATGTCGCGGGTGCGAAGGCGCTCAACGCGTTTATCGTCGAGACGCCCGAGCATGCGCTCGCGGCGGCGAAGGCGGCTGATGCCGACCGTGCTGCCGGAACGCTGAAGCCCTTGTCGGGCGTGCCGATCGGGATGAAGGACCTGTTCGCGACCAACGGCGTCCAGACGACCGCCGCGAGCCACATGCTCGAAGGCTTTGTCCCGCGTTATGAATCGACCGTGTCGGCAAAGTTGTGGGACGCGGGTTGCGGCATGCTCGGCAAGCTCAATCTCGACCAGTTCGCGATGGGGTCGTCGAACGAGACGAGCTATTTCGGCAATGTCATCAGCCCGTGGAAGCGCAACGACGGCGGCAACGCCGCGCTCGCGCCGGGCGGTTCGTCGGGTGGGTCGTCGTCGGCGATCGCGGCGCGGCTGTGCCCCGCGGCGACGGGGACCGACACCGGCGGTTCGATCCGCCAGCCCGCGGCGTTTGTGGGGATTTCGGGGATCAAGCCGACCTATGGCCGCTGCTCGCGCTGGGGCATCGTGGCGTTCGCGAGCTCGCTCGATCAGGCGGGGCCGATGGCGCGCGACGTCAAGGATTGCGCGATCATGCTCGAGAATATGGCGGGCTTCGATCCGAAGGACGCGACGAGCCTCGACATGCCGGTTCCCAATTGGGAAGCGGCTTTGTCGAGCGATCTCAAGGGCAAGACGGTCGGTATTCCCAAGGAATATCGACTGGAAGGCATCGATCCCGACATCGACGCGATGTGGGATGCGGGCATTGCGATGCTGAAGGATGCGGGGGCCGAGGTCGTCGAGATCAGCCTGCCGCACACCAAATATGCGTTGCCGGCCTATTATATCATCGCGCCCGCCGAGGCGTCGTCGAACCTCGCGCGTTATGATGGCGTGCGTTATGGTTTGCGCGACCTGCCGCAGGGTGCGGGGTTGCAGGACATGTACGCCGCGACGCGCGCCGACGGCTTCGGGCCCGAGGTCAAGCGGCGCATCATGATCGGCACCTATGTGCTGTCGGCGGGCTTCTACGACGCCTATTACACGCAGGCGCAGAAGGTGCGGACGCTGATCGCGCGCGATTTCGAGCAGGCGTTTGCAAGCTGCGACGTGATCCTCGCGCCGACCGCGCCGTCGGCGGCGTTCGGGCTGGGCGAAAAGACAGCCGATCCGCTGGCGATGTACCTCAACGACGTGTTCGCGGTGCCCGCGAGCCTCGCGGGGCTGCCCGCGATGTCGGTGCCCGCGGCGCTGAACCGCGAAGGGCTGCCGCTGGGGCTGCAGATCATCGGCAAGGCGTTCGATGAGCAGGGCGTGCTGAACGCCGGGCTGGCGATCGAGGAACGCGCGGGCTTTACGGCGCGCGCCGAGAAGTGGTGGTAACTCACGTCGCCCCAGCGAAAGCTGGGGCCGCTGGCGGCGCAACAGGACGTTAGCGATCCCAGCTTTCGCTGGGATGACGAAATTAGCGAGCGATCCCAGCTTTCGCTGGGATGACGAGGAAAAAACATGTCTGACTATCGCATCAAGGGCGAAACCGGCGAGTGGGAGGTCGTGATCGGCCTCGAGGTCCATGCGCAGGTCACCTCGAACGCCAAGCTGTTCTCGGGCGCCGCGACGGCGTTCGGGGCGGAGCCGAACACGCAGGTGTCGCTGATCGACGCCGCGATGCCCGGCATGCTGCCGGTGCCGAACCGCGAGTGCATTCGCCAGGCGGTGCGCACGGGCATGGCGATCGAGGCGCAGATCAACAAATGGTCGCGGTTCGACCGCAAGAATTATTTCTATGCCGATTTGCCGCAGGGTTACCAGATTTCGCAGCTTTATCATCCGCTTGTCGGCGAAGGTTCGCTGACGATCGCAGCCGATGAGAAGGCCGGGATTCCCGCCGACAAGGCGATCGGGGTCGAGCGTATCCATGTCGAGCAGGACGCCGGCAAGCTGATGCACGACCAGCATCCGACGATGTCCTATGTCGACCTCAACCGCAGCGGCGTCGCGCTGATGGAGATCGTCTCGCGCCCCGACATGCGCTCGCCCGCCGAGGCCGGCGCCTATGTCCGCAAGCTGCGCTCGATCCTGCGCTATGTCGGCTCGTGCGACGGCAATATGGAAGAAGGCTCGATGCGCGCCGACGTCAATGTCAGCGTCCGCAAGCCCGGCGACGAGTTCGGCACGCGCACCGAGACGAAGAACGTCAATTCGGTGCGTTTCGTGATGGCGGTGATCGAGGGCGAGGCGAAGCGCCAGGTCGAGCTGATCGAAAGCGGCGGCACGGTGGTGCAGGAAACGCGCCTCTACGACCCCGACCGCAACGAAACGCGCTCGATGCGGTCGAAGGAAGATGCGCATGATTATCGCTACTTCCCCGATCCCGACCTGTTGCCGCTCGAACTCGACGATGCGTTCCTCGCCGAATGCCGCGCCAGCCTGCCCGAACTGCCCGACGCCAAGCGCGCGCGCTATCTGGCGGCGGGGATTTCGCCGTATAACGCCGATGTTCTGACTGCCGAGGTCGAGGCGGCGCGCTGGTTCGATACGTTGCTCGATGCGGGCGCCAAGCCCGTTGCGGCGGCGAACTGGGTGACGAGCGAATTGTTCGGCGCGCTCAACCGCATGGGCCGCGACATTTCGGATTCGCCGGTTTCGCCCGCGCACGCCGCCGAGCTGCTCGGTCTCGTCGCCGACGGCACGATTTCGGGCACGATCGCGAAGCAGGTGTTCGAAAAGATGCTCGAAAGCGGCGACGCCGCAGGCGTGATCGTCGAGCGCGACGGGCTGAAGCAGACGAGCGACACCGGCGCGATCGAGGCCGAGATCGCCAAGATCCTGACCGCCAATGCCGACAAGGTCGAGCAGTATAAGGGCGGCAAGGAAGCTTTGTTCGGCTTCTTCGTCGGGCAGACGATGAAGGCGATGCAGGGCAAGGCGAACCCGCAGGTCGTCAACGAGTTGCTGAAGAAGGCGCTCGGCTGAGAATAAGTGATCGGATTCACAGCGAATTCAGCTACTTCTGTGTCATAGGCGTTGCAATCGGTGCCTATGTGACGAAGGATGTGAAGATGAAGCGGATTCTGGTTTCGTTTTATAGTGTGCTCGCACTGGGCAGCGCGGCGAACGCGGCGCCCGCGCCCGCACCCGCGGTGAACAACGGTTATGACTGGGCGATGCGCGTCAACGACGAGGAACGCGCGCAGAGCGCGATCCTCGCCTATGAGGTTGACGGCACCGATGACCAGCCGCTGAACTTCACCTGCGAGGAGGGCGGCGACCGCGTCTTTGCGGGGATTTCGGGCGGGGCTCTCAATCTGACCGCGATCGAACTCGAAGCGGGCGGCCAGCGTGTGCGGTTGACCGGAACGACCGACGCGGACGAACTGCCGACCTTCACCGCGCAGGAAATGCCCGCGACGTCGCCGCTGTTCCGCGCCTTCGCGGCGAACGGCTGGCTGCGGATGACCGCAGACGGCGCCACGGTCGATATGGCAGCAACGCCGGGCGGCAAGCAGGCAATCGCGCGCTTTGTCAAATTCTGCGCCGGCTGACGCGGCGCGGCGGATGCTGCGCGCGCTGTTGACGCTGTGGTTGTTGCTCGCCTGCGCGACGCTTGCGCGGGCGGAAACGGTGGTTTTTACCGACGTCAATGTCGTGCCGATGGATCGCGAGCGCGTTATCGCGCGCACGACGGTGATCGTCACCGACGGTGTGATTTCCAGCATCGGGATCAAGGCGAAGCTGCCCGCGGACACGCCGGTGGTGGACGGCAAGGGGGCGTGGCTGGTGCCCGGCCTCGCCGACATGCACAATCATGTAACGAGCCGCGACGATCTGGCGCTGCTGCTCGCCAATGGCGTCACGACGATGCTCAACATGGGCGAGGCGACGAACGCGTTCGCCGGGCGGACGCGGATCGCGGTGAACAAGGGCGAGGTGCCGGGGCCGCAGATCTTCACCGCCTTCGTCATCGACAGCGACCCGCAATATGGCCATTTCGTCGTGCGGACGGCCGACGAGGCGCGCGCGATCGTGCGGCTGGCGAAGACCAACGGCTACAGCTTCATCAAGGTTTATACGAACCTGTCGGCCGAGGCGTTCGCGGCGCTCGCCGACGAAGCCAAAGCGCAAGGGGTCGGGATCGTCGGGCATAATGTGAAGGCGGTCGGGCTTGCGAAGCAACTTGCGGCGGGGCAGGCGATGATCGCGCATGTCGAGGAGTTCTTCTACGGCTTTTTCGCCGAACCGCCCGCCGACGATCCAAACGCGCCGCCCGCCGACGCGCGGATTGCCGACGCGATCGCGCTGGCAAAGGCGCATGATGCGTTCGTCACATCGGACCTGTTCAACTATCGCACCATCGCGGCGCAATTCGGCAAGCCCGAGGTGGTGAAAGCCTATCTGGCGGCGCCCGAGGCGCGCTATCTGTCGCCCGCCGACCGGCTGGCCTGGGCGGGGTCGGGCTATCAGAAGAAGGCGGTCGACCTGTCGCGGCGCGTGGCGTTCGAGGCGCGCTTCGTGAAGGCGATGGCCGACGCCGGGGTGCCGCTGATCGCGGGCGGCGACGCGCCGACGATCCCGGGGCAGGTGCCGGGGTTCGCGCTGCACGGCGAGATCGACGCGATGCTGGCGGCGGGGCTGACGCCGTGGCAGGCGCTGTCGGCGGCGACGCGCACGCCGGGCGAATTCGTCGCCAAGACGGTGCCGGGGGCCGAGAGGTTCGGCGTCGTGGCACCGGGCTATCGCGCCGACCTCTTGCTCGTCGCCGAAAATCCGTTCGAAAGGCCCGCGACGCTGCGCGCGCCGTTAGGGGTGATGGCGGGCGGACGCTGGCATGATGCGGCGGCGCTGAAGACAATGTTGGCCGAGGTCGCGGCGAAGCGCGTCGTTCCCTAGTCGGCGGCTTTCCAGACGCTGCGTCCCTCCTTGATCGTTTCGCGCACCTTGATCGACTTGATGTCATCGACCGGCGTGGTCAGCGGGTTCTTGTCGAGGATCACGAAATCGGCGAGCAGGCCCGCTTTGATGCGGCCCTTGCGGTCTTCCTCGAACGCCTGCCAGGCGGGGCCGGTGGTGAGCGCTTGTAGTGCCTCGTAAGCGTTCAGGCGCTCTTCGGGGCCGCTGACGACGCCGGTCGGCGAGACGCGCGCCATCGAGGTCCAGAGCATGAAGCGCGTGTCGAGCGGGGTGACGCTATAGTCGCTGTGGTTCGACGCGATGAGCCCCGCGGCGCGCGCCGAGCGGAAGGGGCTGATAAAATCGACCACTCCGGCGGGGAAGTTGGTGCGGTGGACGTCGGCCCAATACCAGGCGTGGTTCGAGAAATAGGCGGGGCCGACGCCGATGCGCTTGTAGGCCGCAAGCTGGTCGCGGCGCTGGAACTGCGAGTGGATGACGATCGGGCGGCGGTTGTCGGCGGCCTTGATGCCGAGCGCGTCGAAGCCCTTGATCGCCATGTCGATCGCGGCGTCGCCATTGGCGTGGACGAAGAGCTGCCAGCCGCGATCGTGAGCCTTGCGCGCCAAACCCTGAAATTCAGCGTCCGACATGCCGGGGTGGCCGTGCCAGGGATGATCGCCGGCGGGGCTGCCGCGCGCATAGTCGCGCGTGAAATAGCCGGTGCGCGCCTGCACCGATCCGTCGAGGATGAACTTGATCCCCTGCAATTTCACATGGTCTTGATAGACACCGAACTTGCGGTCGGGGCCGGCGAGCAGCGCGTCGAGCTCGGTGTAGATGGGGAGCAGTGCGAGATCGATCTTGAGCCGTTCGCGCGCCGCGGGGCTGGTCAGGAAGGCGAGGTCGGGGCGCTGCGTCGCACCGTCCTGCGCGTGGGTGTAGCCCTCGGCGAAATAGCGGTTCTGCGCCGCGTCGAGCGCCGCGAGCTTCTGCTCGGCGCTGGGCTGCGGCAGCTTGGCGAGGAGGATGAACATCGCCTTTTCGAGGAGGACGCCGTTCAGCTTGCCCGCGTCGTCGCGCAAGATCATCGCGCCGGGCGGAACGGGCGTGCTTTCGTCGATGCCCGCGGCGGCGAGCGCGGCGCTGTTCGCGACGGCGCCGTGCAGCGAGACGTGAAAGACGACGATCGGCCGGTCGCTGGCCACCGCGTCGAGTTCGGCGCGGGTGATGTGCCGCTTTTCCGCGAGCGTTTCATGGTCATATTGCCAGACGATGACCCAGCCGCCCTTGGGGAGCGCGCGCGCGGCGATATGATCGCGGATCGCGGCTTGCAGGCCCGCGATGTCGGCGACCGGCGGCCCGCCGCCATCGCGCAGGTCGAGCCCGCCCGCCATCATCGTTGCAAGGGTGAAGTGCGAATGCGCGTCGATGAAGCCGGGGAGCAGCGTGGCGCCCTTGAGATCGCGGATCGCGGCGTCCTTGCCGGCGGCCTTGCGGGCCTGTTTTTCGGGGCCGGCGAAGGTGATGCGGTCGCCGCGCGTGACGACGGCCTCGACGGTTTGCGGCGTGTCGCCGTCCATCGTGACGATCGGGCCGCCGCGGTAAAGCGTGGTGTCCTGCGCGGTGGCGGGTGCAGTCGTTGTCAGGAGCAGCGCGATGGCGGCGGTGAATCTCATTTCTCTCTCCCCTTCGGCGCACCGTGCGGAGGGCGAGGGCGGAGGTCAAGTATTCCTGAGCAATCTAACCTTCGTCATTCCCGCGAAGGCGGGAATCCCGCTCATGTAGCAAAAGCGGGATTCCCGCCTTCGCGGGAATGACGGATGAAGGGCGGGGTTAGATTTGCTGCGGCGGCACCTCGTCCGGCCCGCGGCCGGGCTCGTCGATGTCGCCGCCGCCGGGGCTGCCGGGGATTTCGGTCGGCTGGCCGGCGGGGTCTTCTTGCGGGGTGGGCTGCACCGGCTGTTCGGGCGGCGCCTGCGGTTCGATCGTGTCGGGCTTCGGCTTGGGAAGCGGGTCGGGGTTGCTTGTCATTGTCACTCTCCTTGAGTTGACCAACGAACGGGCGCGTCCACCGTTCCGCCAGCGCGGAACGGGGGGCTTTGTGCCCCTTGCCCTCGGCCACGCGTCTGCTATAGCCCCGCGCGGCCCGCACGGGCGTGCGCGGCAGCGCGCGATTTCGTGCACCCGGCCGAAAACACCTGCGGGCGTGGCGGAATTGGTAGACGCGCTGGTTTTAGGTACCAGTATCGCAAGATGTGGGGGTTCGAGTCCCTTCGCCCGCACCAATCTGCAATGCAGGCCGGGATCATGGGGAACTCCGCCACTCTGGCGGGGTTCGATACGAGATTTTGAGCAAGGATAAGACCAAGGCAATGAAGACCGTCGAAACGCTGAACGAAGGCCTGAAGCGCGAATATCGCGTGACCATCACCGCCAAGGATATCGACGCGCGCGTCGACGACGAGGTGAAGAGCATCGCCCCGACCGTCCGCATGCCCGGCTTCCGCCCCGGCAAGGTGCCGCCGAACCTGATCCGCAAGATGCACGGCCCGGCGCTCTCCGCCGACGCGCTCAACAAGGCGATCGACGCCGGCGTGCGCGACCTGATGGCGAAGGAAAAGCTTCGCCCGGCGCTGCAGCCCGCCGTCGCGCTCGACGAGGGCTATGAAGCCGGCAAGGATGCCGAGCTGACCGTCAGCCTCGAAGTGCTGCCCGAAATCGCTACGCCGTCGATCGACGGCCTGAAGCTCGAACGCCTGACCGTTCCCGCCGACGACAAGGCCGTGATGGCCAAGATCGAAGAATTCGCCGCACAGATGAAGCGCTTCGAAGAAGCGCCGAAGACCAAGAAGGCCGCCACCGGCGACCAGGTCATCATCGACTTCGCCGGCAGCGTCGACGGCGTCGCCTTCGACGGCGGCACGGGCGAGGACATGGCGGTCGAAATCGGTTCGGGTCAGCTGATCCCGGGCTTTGAAGACCAGCTCGTCGGCGTCAAGGTCGGCGACGAAAAGGTGCTGAAGGTCAGCTTCCCCGACGATTATCCGGTTGCGGACCTGAAGGGCCAGCCCGCCGAATTCGCCGTGACGGTGAAGGAAGTGAAGGTTCCGGCCGCGTCGAAGATCGACGACGAGTTTGCCAAGACGCTCGGCCTCGAAAGCCTCGACAAGCTGAAAGAGCTGATGAAGGACCAGGTCGAGCAGGAACTGAACGGCCTGACGCGCACCTATATGAAGCGCAAGCTGCTCGATCAGCTCGCCGCCGCGCACGACTTCGAAGTGCCGCCGACGATGGTCGAGGCCGAGTTCAACCAGATCTGGCAGCAGCTCGAGCATGAAGTCAGCCACGAGGAAGATCCCGAAGCGGCGAAGGCCGAACTCGAGAACGACCGCGACGATTACCGCTCGATCGCGGTGCGCCGCGTCCGCCTTGGCCTGCTCCTCTCGGAAATCGGCCAGGCGCATGGCGTCCAGGTGTCGAACCAGGAAATGTCGCGCCTGATCGCACAGGCGGCGCAGCAATATCGCCCCGAAGACCGCACGCGCTTCATCGAATATGTGCAGCAGGATGCGCTCGCCGCGGCGCAGCTTCGCGCCCCGCTGTATGAAGACAAGGTCGTCGACTTCCTGTTCGAAAAGGCCGAGATCACCGACCGCGAAGTGACGCGCGAAGAGATCGAAGCCGCGATCGAAGCCGATGATGATGGCCACGTCCATGGTCCGGGCTGCGGCCACGACCATGACCACGACCACAAGCCGGCCAAGAAGGCTGCCGCGAAGAAGCCGGCCGCCAAGAAGGACGCGGTGAAGGAAGAAGCCAAGGCCGAGGAAGCTCCCGCCAAGAAGGCGCCGGCGAAGAAGGCCGAAGCCAAGGCGGAAGAAAAGCCCGCCGCGGCGAAGAAGGCTGCTCCGGCGAAGGCTGCCGAAGACAAGCCCGCCAAGGCTCCGGCCAAGAAGGCCGCGGCGAAGAAATAAGCTTCGGCTGACGATCAACAAAAAGGCCGGGTGGAGCGATCCACCCGGCCTTTTTTATATCTCGTCGCCCCCGCGAAGGGGGGGCGCTGGCAACCTTGCGCTACGCCGATAGCGGCCCCCGCCTTCGCGGGGGCGACGAGATGATCAGATCACGTCCATATTATAGCAATGCCAGCTGAAGATCGCCGCGGACCCGCGATGCGGGCGCCACGCCTCCGCCAGTTCGCGTGCCAGCTTCTCGCTCGGCCGCGCGCCGAGCTGGAAGATGCGGCCGACGGCCTCCTGTACTGCGAGATCGCCCGCGGGCCAGATGTCGGGACGCCCTTCGGCAAAGAGGAGGTAGATTTCGGCCGACCAGCGGCCGATGCCCTTGACCCTGGTGAGCAGCGCGATCGCTTCCTCGTCGTCGACGGGCAGGGCGTCGAACTGGAGCTCGCCGTCGAGGATCAACTGCGCGAGGCTTTTGGCATAGCCTTGTTTCTGCCCCGACAGGCCGCACGCGCGCAGCGTGTCGAAGTCGGCGGCCGCGACGACCTCCGCCGGGCAACCCTCGCCGAACTGCGCCTCCAGCTTGTTCCAGATCGAGTTGGCGGCGGCGACGCTGACCTGCTGGCCGACGATGGTACGCAGCAACGTGGCATAGCCGCGCGCGCGGATGCGGGGTTCGGGATAGCCGACATTGCCGAGCGCGCGCGCGAAATTGGAATCCTGCGCCGCGAGCGCATCGATTCCCGCGTTCAGCTGCTGCTGGCTGAGACCCATCGCATATTCTCCTTTTGTTCCTTCGGTAGCCAATAGCAACGCTTGATTTGACAAGCAACGCGCGACATAGCGCCACCAACATCGAAGATATGGGGACTAGCATGGCCAAGCTGATTGTCGTGACGCGCGACGGGACCGAACATGAGATCGAGGGCGACACCAGCCTGACGGTGATGGAAAATATCCGCGACGCCGGGTTCGACGAGCTGCTCGCGCTGTGCGGCGGCTGCTGCTCGTGCGCGACGTGCCACGTCCATGTCGAAGCGGGCGCGACCGACCAGCTTCCCGCGATGAGCGAGGACGAGAACGACCTGCTCGATTCGACCACCGACCGCGACGACAGTTCGCGCCTGTCGTGCCAGCTGCCGTTCAGCGAGGCGCTCGACGGGCTGAAGGTGCGGATCGCGGCGGAGGATTGATCCGAACCGTCGCCCCAGCGAAAGCGTGAAGGGTCGGGTTGTCCCCCGGACAACCCTTGGACATGCCGGCGGCATGTCCAACCCTTAACTGGCCGCTATCGTCCATTCAGAACGTGCGCGATCCCAGCTTTCGCTGGGATGACGATCAGCTTTGCGCCGTTGCCACCGCGTACAGCGCGACCGCCGCGGCGTTCGAGATATTGAGGCTCTCCATCCGCGGCGAGATCGGCAGCTTTGCCAGCACGTCGCAATGCTCCATGACATTGTGGCGCATGCCGTCGCCTTCGGAGCCGAGCACCAGCGCGACGCGGCTGCCGTCGAGCGTCGACCCGAGCGTCGTTTCTGTGTCGCCCGTCAGCCCGATGCGCCAATATTGCGCCTCGGCGATTTCCTCGAGCGCGCGCGACAGGTTGACGACGCGGACCCACGGCACGATTTCGAGCGCGCCCGACGCCGAGCGTGCGATGACGCCGCTTTCGGGCGGGCTGTGGCGATCCTGCGTGACGATCGCGGCGGCGTCGAACGCCGCCGCCGAGCGCAGCACTGCGCCGATATTATGCGGATCGGTGACCTGGTCGAGGACGATGAGCGGGCGCTTGCTGTCGGCGTCGACCTCCTGTTGCAACAGATCGCCGAGGAAAACATCCTCGAGCGGGTCGACTTCGATCACCAGCCCCTGATGCGGCGCGTCGCGCGCGACGAGTCGCGCGAGGTCGGTGACCTCGGCGTAGCTGATCGGAATCACCGGCGGCAGGTCGAGCTGGCCCAGGGCCTCGCGCGTGCCCCAGATGCGCTTGACGGTGCGTTCGGGGTTGGCGAGCGCGGCCAATACGGCGTGGCGGCCCCAGAAACGGATGGCCTGTCCGCGCGCGTTTTGGCTGGCGGGACGACGGTGACGGGAAAATTGTCTCATGCGCGCGCCTTTCCCACGACTGCCATTGACAGGCAAGCCTCGTTTCGCCATTGGACCGCTTCCCAAAGCGGGCCCCAATGGACAGGTGGCCGAGTGGTTAAAGGCAGCAGACTGTAAATCTGCCCGGGTTTCCGTACGCTGGTTCGAATCCAGCCCTGTCCACCATCTCTTCAGCGGCGAATATGCGCCGCCTTTCCCCGGCAAAATATGACCGAAGAAACACCTACGGCTGGGGCGTGTGTAATTCTGGTGTAATCTCAGCGGGGACGGAAATGTCCAACGTGCTGATGGCATCGTGCACATGCTCGCCGAGCCAGGCTCGTCCGTCCTGATCTTCGATAGCCGCCTTGAGCAAGCTTTGCCGCTGTGCGACGGAGAGGATCCTGATTTGCTTCCGTGCTTCTTTCTCTTTCGGGATTTCCGGGACGTCTTCCTTCTTCATCCATGACCAGTCTTTAGATGCCGCCCGGTTGCGCGCGCCATCGCGAGCGTCACGTCATATTCGGCCAATTCTGGCTCAACCAAGTCAAGGAATCTCGCAGCCCGAACCGCTCGCTCGACGGCAGCACGGGCGGCGGGAGTGTCGGGATCAGAGGGCGACATCCGGTCAACTGCGGCGCTGATAATTTCGATGGCCTGGTCCAAGCGATTGCGCAGGCGAAGCGCGAACAGGATAGCGCCGCGAGGCGCCCGGCGGTCGATCCGGCGGATGGCTGGTCGCCCCATGCGGCGATGGAGTTTCTGGCGTCCGAAGACTTCTTTCCTCCAGGCTATCTCTGGTATTTCGACCGTTACCGCGCGAGCGTCACATACAAGTTTGGCGACCGGCCGCTTGCGAACCATGCGACCTATTATGTCGAAGGCGACGAGACGCGAGCGACGCTGCTGACACTCGATCTCTGGATGTGGGGGCAGGATAACAAGGAAAGCGACGAGCAACGTTTCGCTGAGCTAATTGCGCTGTTGATGCACCGCGCCGTCGGGCCCGATGCCGTCGCTGCTTTTCGGGAGGTGCTGGATGAGAAGGACAATGGCGTCGCGCTAGATTGGAACGGATATCGCTTCTGCATCGAGAGCGAGGAGCCAGGCGAATCTGGACAATTTTCGGTGACCTTCACGATTGCCCATCCGCAAGAACCGCGCGTAGCCGCCGATGGCGAGGCTCCACAATAGAACTATCTGCAAACGGCCCAGATCGGCCAATTTCGGATGGCATGAAGTGGTATCTTACGGAAATCGAAGAGTCTTCTTCTAATCATGATCGGCCACATTTGGCCGAAATAATCGAGCGAAGGCCAGTCCGATCGGACTTTTGGCGTGATCACGGCAGGCGAGATTGAGGCTGGATCGTCTCTTCAGCCGTAAATCATCCCCAAGAGATGCCCGACCACTTTGTCGAGATCATCGAGTTCGCCACTGGTCATCACGGTCAACGCGCTTCTGTCGCCAAATATCTTGTGCATGTTCGGCGCACGTAGCCAGTCGGCAGTCCGTTCCTCGGGAAAGAGCGTTACGAGCGAACCATAGATCGACAGAACGCAGCCGATCCGGACGATCACGTCTACCGGAATCGGAACGGCCTCGTGCGCTCGCACGCGGATCTTCCAGTCCTCGAAGATTGCAAGCTCATGAATACCGAGCAGATCCATTTGCTCCTTGTCGCTCAGATTCCATAGCTCCGCGATATTGAGGAATGTGCGCATGCCAGCCCCTCCATGTCGGATTGGGTCAACACCGCGCTTCATGAAGTAGGCCCTGGCCGCGAGCCACGCATCGTTCGGATCGTCAATGCTCATCGGGCTGCAACACATCAAAATCTACTGACGCCGTCAGACCCTTGTCGGTCAGCCTGAAAATAGGTCCGCCGGGATCATGGTCCGGCACAAAATGGATCGAGCCATCCAGCAAACAGGGGCGATATTCGCGGCACCATACGGGTGTTAGTCCATCGATCCCTATGTCGACGATTGCCTTCTTTGCGCCGATGCTGGGTCGCGAGATACGGACGATCAGCGCGTCGCATCGCGACAAGCACATCGCGTTTGCGACCCTGGACCGATCGTTTCCGTTGGTCACCGTCGATGGTACGACAAGCAGGAACGCGTCAGGCGCTATCAGATACCGTGCAAACTCGGGCGGCAGGATGGGGAGTTTGCCATCAAGCTCCAGCCCGGCAGTCCGAACGATCGCAAGCGCGGCCATCAATGTCTCGGCTTCCTCGAGCCGATCTTTCGCAGTCATGTATTTTTTCATCGTCAGCCTATTCCTTGCGGCGCCTCCGGCTGGGTGGCGGCCGCTTTCATCTGTTTGTTCCAGCCAAAAGCTGGTTCTTCTTCGTTGAGGGGGATTGGATCCGGCGGGTCGGCCGACACGCCGGCGCAGCCAACGTCCGTTTATTGGCCAGCGGTATCGGCCCCGCGTCGCCGCTTCTGCCAATCGGCCCACTCGGCCGCGATCATCGCTTTGCCTGCGTCGGCGGCGAAGGGGCGCACGAAGGGACCAAAGCCGAAGCATTGGAACTCCCGAGCTGGCGTCATCAAATGAATATGAGGCGGATTGGTCGAGCCAACCTCGATGGGCAGATGCATCGCTGCAATCACGGCGACGTTGCGCTCACGGCATAGGCGGTCGCGTGCGAACTCCCGAACATCTTCCCAGGTGCGATGCAGGCGATCGGGATTGGGAAAGCGAAGCGTGATCATGACAAGGAGGTCCTTGAGGTTGTTGCATGCCTGCTCCTCATATTTTTCGCAGAGGCGCTTCGGATCGAGGAATTCGTCGTTCGCGAAGGGAGGCAGAAGGACGTCCCACCTGTAGCAACTAGGCACCCACGGCGCGGCAACATCGACCTTCTGTCCTGGGCAGAGGCGCTTGAGAACAGAGGCTGGGAGGGTCTGGATGGGGCCGTCTTTGATCTGCCTGCGCACGACGCCGAAAACGAAGTTTGGGTCGTCACCGCCGGGGATCGGGACGAAATCGAGATTGCCGAGGGCAGGGATCTTCTTCATCACCACGGCTAGCCTCCGATCCGGTGCGAAGCCAAATGCGCGCTCGCCCGCTCAAGTCCGGCATCACAATCCCAGTGGTCGAAATAAGGAGCATGCTCCGCGGCGAACAGCCCTTGGCGCATCAACTGGATAGACGGCCCGCGGACTTGAGGAACCAACCAGCTGTCGCCCGCGAGGGTGCGGAACAGCCGATAGCCGAGGAGCCAAGTCAGGTCGGTCGGGCCGGGCAGGACAACGTCGACCGTCAGATCGAGAGACGATCCGTCGGCCGACCGACGCAGCAACAGAACAGGAAGACCTGTTGCGACGGCGACGATCTCCGCCTCGCCAAGGTATAGTGGTGCCTGGCTTGCGGTAGCATGGACGATGACACGTGGTGCCTTAAGAAACAGACTGCCAGGCAGAAACGCAGCCGCCATGCCGTGACCCCGGCTGGCCGAACTATGCATCAGCGTTGCCATATGGCGCGTGATCTTGCTGTCGGCCCGCGTAACCGAGGGGAGCGGAACATTTCCCGGCAGGACCGTGTGAAGCATCGATGTGCGAAGCACCCCTTGCGGCGACGCAGCGCCTATCGTCGTTGCGTCCGCTTCAGAGGGGCCGCTCTCGACGATGGTCGCGTTTGGCGGGTCAGATATCGTAGTGAATTGCATGGGAACTGCTCCTAATCATGAGCCCGGTGCCGGGGTTCGGGCGGCAGCCCTCCTTCAGACGTTTTTCATCCTTCCAGCAGGGGCACCTGCATCTTCCCTTCAATTTCAATGTTGGCGCAGCCGCCGCATATGGCTTACTTCACGCATTCGCTTAGGTGTCGAGCAGATGAGAAGAGATATCTGTGAAAAGGATCTTCAGCTTTGTCCCGTGTCGGCCGCCTGCCTGTCGGCAGGCGTACCGAGAGCGGACCTTAGACGGACCGTCTGCAAGTGGCGGCCCGTAGCATTCAGGCTCGAATAATGGGATATTTGATGTCGAAGAGTCTCGCGCTCGCAGTTGCCAATGCCTTTCTTCTCAGATCATACCCGTAGCGACGCATGTCGATGAATGTCGTTTTGGCTGATCGTCATACGTAGTCAGTAGCTGCTCGCGATCGGCCCCCTCATCTCTGAAAGGGCGCGCGTGCGTTGAGAACAGGCCACCCGCCGCGAGGGGGCGTTTGTCCAATGTATGATGCTATGGCGCAGTGCACAATTTTTCGAGAGGAGCTGTCGAAGCTATGAAAATCCTCGTCCCCGTAAAGCGGGTGCTCGATTACAACGTGAAGCCGCGGGTGAAATCCGACGGCACCGGCGTTGACCTTGCGAATGTCAAAATGTCGATGAACCCGTTCGATGAGATCGGTGTCGAAGAAGCGATCCGCCTCAAGGAAAAGGGCATCGCGACCGAGATTATCGCCGTCAGCGTCGGTCCGGCAAAGGCGCAGGAAACGCTCCGCACCGCGCTCGCGATGGGCGCCGACCGTGCGATCCTGGTGCAGACCGACGATGCGGTCGAACCGCTCGCGCTCGCGAAGATTTTCAAGGCGATCGCCGACGCCGAACAGCCCGGCCTTGTCATCCTTGGCAAGCAGGCGATCGACGACGACAACAACCAGACCGGCCAGATGCTTGCTGCGCTGACGGGCTGGGCGCAGGGCACCTTCGCCAGCGCGGTCAATGTCGATGGCGACAGCGTCAATGTGACGCGCGAAGTCGACGGCGGCCTTGAAACGGTAAAGCTCAAGCTTCCCGCGATCGTCACCACCGACCTTCGCCTGAACGAGCCGCGCTACGCTTCGCTGCCGAACATCATGAAGGCGAAGTCGAAGCCGCTCGATACCAAGTCGCCCGCCGATTACGGCGTCGACACGGCGCCGCGCGTGAAGACGGTCAAGGTTTCGGAACCGCCCGTCCGCTCGGCCGGCGTCAAGGTTGCCGATGTCGATGAACTGGTTGCCAAGCTCAAAGCGCTGGGAGTGCATTCATGAAAACGCTCGTTTGGGTCGAACATGACGGTAGCGCCGTCAAGGACGCCACGCTCGCCGCGGTGACCGCCGCCTCGAAGCTCGGCGAAGTCCACCTGCTCGTTGCCGGTTCGGGCGTCGATGGCGTCGCCAAGGCGGCTGCCGAAATCGCTGGCGTGGGCAAGGTCCACGTCGCCGACAATGCGGCTTTCGGTCATAACCTGCCCGAAAATGTCGCGCCGCTCGTCGCCGAGCTGATGGCATCGCACGATGCGTTCGTCGCACCTGCCACGACCACCGGCAAGAATATCGCGCCGCGCGTTGCCGCCTTGCTCGACGTGATGCAGATTTCGGAAATCCTGTCGGTCGAGGGTCCGAAGACCTTCACCCGCCCGATCTACGCCGGCAATGCGATCGCGACCGTCGAATCGTCGGACGCGAAGCTCGTCCTCACCGTCCGCGGCACCGCCTTTGAAAAGGCTGCCACCTCGGGCGGTTCGGGCACGGTCGAAGCCGTCTCGGCGGGCGGCGACACCGGCATCTCGAGCTTCGTCGGCGCCGAAATCGCCAAGTCGGAGCGCCCCGAACTGACCTCGGCCAAGATCATCGTTTCGGGCGGCCGCGCGCTCGGTTCGAGCGAGAAATATGAAGAAGTTATCGTCCCGCTCGCCGACAAGCTCGGCGCCGCGCTCGGTGCTTCGCGCGCCGCGGTCGATGCGGGTTATGTCCCCAACGACTATCAGGTCGGCCAGACCGGCAAGATCGTCGCGCCGCAGGTCTATTTCGCGATCGGCATCTCGGGCGCGATCCAGCATCTCGCCGGCATGAAGGATTCGAAGACGATCGTCGCGATCAACAAGGACGAGGACGCCCCGATCTTCCAGGTCGCCGACTTCGGCCTCGTCGCCGATCTCTTCAGCGCCGTTCCCGAACTGACCAGCAGGATCTGATCTATCGCGATAAGAGCACGATGTGGCCGCGGGCAACCGCGGCCATTTTTTTGCGTTCGCGGATCATGCTTTTCGTCTTGGGACTATGCGTCGCATACGTTCTCCCCCCTCTTCATGCCCCCCAAACCGGAGGGGGCGGCACGCCTTTGCGACCCTTGTAGATATGCTTCCCAGAATGGGGATGCGGCTGGGCCGATCGCACATCCCGACACGTCAGGCCAACAAGGGGAAGTTTAATGTCTGCGCCCTCGCTGTTCGATCCCATCAAGCTAGGTGATATCGAAGCACCCAACCGTATCATCATGGCGCCGCTGACGCGTGGTCGCGCGGGGTCCGATTTCGTTCCGACCGCGCTTGCTCTGGAACACTATCGCCAACGCGCATCGGCCGGGCTGATCATTTCGGAAGCGACGGGCATCTCGCAGGAAGGGCTCGGCTGGCCTTTTACGCCCGGCCTTTGGACGGATGCCCAGGTTGAAGGATGGAAACCGATAACCGACGCCGTGCATGCCGCCGGCGGCCGGATCATGGCGCAACTCTGGCATATGGGGCGGCTGGTCCATCCGCTGTTCAATGACGGCAAGGCACCGGTCTCCGCCTCGGCCACCAAGGCCGAGGGACGCGCCTATACCTCCGCCGGGCGTCAGGATTATGTAACCGCGCGCGCGCTGCGTCTCGACGAGATTCCGCGCCTGATCGCGGATTATGCGAAAGCCGCCGAAAATGCGAAGCGAGCCGGTTTCGACGGCGTTCAACTGCATAGCGCCAATGGCTATTTGATCGACCAGTTCCTGCGCGGCAGCACCAATTTGCGTGACGATGATTATGGCGGGCCGGTGGAAAACCGCATCCGGCTGCTTCGCGAGGTGACCGAGGCGCTCATCGCGGTCTGGGGCGCGGGCCGGGTCGCCGTTCGCTTTTCGCCCAATGGCGACTCGCAGGGGGCCGACGATTGCGCGCCCGAGGCACTGTTTCCTGCCGCCGCTGCTGCGCTCGATGCGCTCGGCATCGCCTTCCTCGAATTGCGCGAACCTGGACCCGATGGAACCTTTGGGAGCACCGAGGTCCCGAAGCAATCGCCCGCGATCCGCAAGGCGTTCAAGGGATCGCTGATCCTCAACAGCGATTATGACGCCAGAACGGCGCAGGCCGATCTGACAAGCGGCATCGCCGATGCTGTCAGTTTCGGTCGGCCGTTCATCAGCAATCCCGATCTCGTCGAACGCATTCGGGTCGGCGCCGAATGGACGCCCGACAATCCGCGGACCTGGTATTCGCCGGGCGGCGAGGGGTACACGGATTATCCCGCGCTCGTGCCGGCATAGGCAAACAGTCACGGTGAAGATTGCAAAAACCCGGGAGGAAAAGCGACATGGCCGATGACGCTGAGGGCCGCGGCCACCCGGAGGTTGTAGGCAAGCCGTCGGGTTATGCATGGTATGTGCTGGGCGTCCTGTTCCTCGTCTATTTGATCAACTTCGTCGATCGCCAGCTGATCACCATCCTCGCTCCCGGCATCAAGCAAGACCTAGGTCTTGACGATGCCGATATCGGCTTTCTTTATGGCACCGCCTTCGCGGTATTCTATGCCTTGTTCGGCATTCCCTTGGGGCGCCTCGCCGATTCATGGCATCGGGTGCATCTTCTGACTATCGGCCTCGCCTTATGGTCCGCCATGACGGTGATTTCGGGCTTCGCTCGCAACGGCGCCATGCTAGCCGGCGCGCGCATCGGCGTTGGTGTCGGCGAAGCATCGGCGAGCCCCGCCGCCTATTCGATGCTTTCGGATATATTTCCCAAAAACATGCGCGCGACCGCTCTCGCCGTCTATTCGGCCGGCGCCTATCTCGGCGGTGGTCTGTCGCTGATGATCGGTGGCCATATCGTCGGCGCCTGGGACCGCGCTTATCCTGATGGCGGAGCCTTGGGGCTGGCCGGATGGCAGATAGCCTTCATTGCGGTCGGCGCGCCGGGCCTGCTCTTGGCGGTGTGGGTCGCAACGCTTCGGGAACCGGCACGCGGTGCGATGGACGGCGTTCCCACTACAGTCTCGGCCACGCCCTTTCAGGGTTTTGTCGATGAATTATTCGCCGTTATTCCGCCGTTCACGCTGGTCAGCGCGGCGCGAAGGGGGGCGGCAGCGCTGGCGACCAACCTTGCGGTCGCGGCATTGATATCCGGGATCGCGTGGTGTCTGATCAGATGGACCGGGGCGCAGATGCAATGGATCTGCGTCGGTATCGGCTATTATGCGACTTTCTCATGGGCTTGTTCGCTGCGGCAGGGCGATCGGCCGACATTCGAGCTGATATGGGGATCCCCGGCTTTTCTCGCGACGATATTGAGCTACGGCCTCGTTGCTTTCGTAAGTTATGGCGCGATCGGTTTTGCTCCGATCTATGCGTTCGAAGTGTTGGGCGAGAGCGCCGACATGGTCGGATTATGGGTGGGCGGCGGTTGTGCCGGGGCCGGTTTTATGGGCGTCATTCTCGGCGGGCGGGTGTCGGATCATATGCACCGGCGCACCCCCGCGGGGCGCATATATGTCATGGCTGCGGCGCTTCTGGCGGCCGTCGCGCCGATCTGGTTCGCGTTCCAGATCCGGGGAGCGAGCGGGACCGGGGCGCCCTTTCTGTGGTTCGCTTTCTGGATTGCGGCGATGACCTTTTTCTTCAGCGCGATCATCGGCGCCGTCGCCGCGACGACACAGGATCTTGTCCTGCCGCGAATGCGCGGCACGGCGGCTGCGACCCTGCTCTTGTCGACGACGCTGGTCGGCCTCGCGCTCGGCCCCTATACAATCGGTGCCATATCGGTTGAGACCGGCGAACTGGGTTTTGCGGTCACTCTCGCTCTGGGTGTCGTGCCCCTCGCACTTATCTGTCTCTTCATCGCTTGGCTGCGGGTGCCGTTCGAAGCCGCGACTGTTGTCGAACGCGCGCGTGCGGCGGGAGAAGCGATCTGACGCATTTCCGGCTTTCGAGCAACCTTCGCCGAAGCCATGGAGGATGCGCTGCCCCCTCGGAAGGGGGGGTAGCGACACCCCCCATCTATTTTACGCTCCCACCGGCAACAGAAAATACAAGTTGGGAGGGATGATATGCTCAAGAGAAGATTGCTGGCATCGGCCTGCGTGGTGATGATGCCCATAAGCGCTCATGCTCAGGATCGGACGGCCCCTGATGGCGCCTCGTCGGCGGAGCAAAGCGCCACGGATGGCTCCGAAATCATCGTCACTGCGACGCTGCGGAAGGAAAATCTGCAAAAGGTGCCGATCGCCGTTACCGCGGTGAGCGGCGATGCGCTCGAAAAGCGCGGCATCAATGATCTGAAGTCGCTGGACAACGTCACGCCGAGCTTCAGCCTGCAAACCGCCAACAACGAATCCGGCACCGCGCAGATACGCATCCGCGGCATCGGCACGTCGGGCAACAATATCGGCCTCGAAAGCGCCGTCGGAATCTTCCTCGACGGCGTCTATCTCAGCCGGCCGAGCGTGGCGCTCGGCGATCTCGTCGACCTCGAACAGGTCGAAGTCCTTCGTGGGCCGCAGGGCACCCTGTTCGGTCGCAACACGTCGTCGGGCGCACTCAATATCCGGACCCACAAGCCCGCCCTCGATCAGGTCGAGGGCTTTGCCAATCTGACCTACGGCAATTTCGATCACTATAGTGTGCAGATGGGGGCGTCGGTGCCGGTCATCGCCGACAAGCTGGCGGTCCGCGTGTCGGGCGCCTGGCGCAAGCGCGATGGCTGGGTGATCGATGCGGCCGGCGACGACAACTACAACCGCAATCGCTACCTTGTTCGCGGCCAGCTCTATTGGGAGCCGAATCCCGATGTCAGCCTGCGTCTGATCGCCGACTATTCGAAATCGAACGAGAATTGCTGCGCTCCGGTTGTCATCAAGGAGGGCAGCTATGTCGCGGCCGGCATCTATACGGCGGTGGGTCTGCCGGCGAACGGCGGCGTCGGGGTTTCAGGTCCGGAAGCCGTCAAGCAGCGGCGCGCACCCTCGCTCGATCCGTTCAATGACGATCAGCGTCAGTGGGGATTGTCGGGGGAACTCAACTGGCAGATCGGCGATGCCGCGCTGACCGCGATCACCAGCTATCGCGACTATCGATCGACGACCACGTCGGATTCCGACGTCAGCGAACTCAGCGTGCTGGTTGGACCGGGCGCGGCCAACGATCCGGCCGGCCGTCTTCCGGGCTATACGAGGGTCAAGACCTTCAGCCAGGAACTGCGGCTCGCGGGGAGTGCGTTTGATGGCCGGCTGGACTATCTCGTCGGCGCCTATTTTGTCGACGAGCGTATCGAGCAACTGCAATCCTTTGCCTTTGGCCCTGATTTCCAGCGCTATATCAGCACCGTGCTGAAATCGGTCGGCGTACCCGGCACCAACCCTGCGCGCGACATTTTCGCGGGCGGGGTCGAAGCCAACGGCACCTATGCGAACAATCTGTTCCATCAGTCGGGGCAGAACTGGTCGTTGTTCACCAACAACACGTTCCACGTCACCGATGCGATCGGTTTCAATTTCGGACTGCGCTATTCGAACGACCGCAAGCGCGGCACCTTTGATCAGATATCGGCCTCTTCGGACGCCTGTTCGGCGGTGGCCGCCAATCTGCCCAATCTGCCGGCGTCGCTGCGGCCGCTCGGTCCGGCGGTGGTGAGCCTGACGTGCTTCCCGCTGGCGGCGAAGGTCGGCGCGTTCGCCAACGCGCCCGTCGAGTTCGACCGCAAGTTCAAGGATGAGCAGCTTGTCTATACGCTCAAGCTGACCGCCGAGCTTGGTAGCAACACCAACAGCTATGCCAGCTACAGCCGCGGATACAAAGCGGGCGGGTTCAACCTCGATCCGACTGCCGCGATCGGCGGCGCCTCGCCGGCCTTTAAAGCCGAAAAGGTCAGCGCCTATGAACTCGGCATCAAATCGCAGCTTCTCGACCGCGCGCTGACCGTCAACCTGGCCCTCTTCCACCAGGACTTCAGCGATTTCCAGCTTCTGGAGTTCACGGGGGTGCAGTATCTGACCTTCAATGTGCCGAAGGTGAAAAGCACGGGCGCCGAGTTGGAGTTCACCGCCCGGGTTTCTCCGGAATTCACCCTGACGGGCGGGCTGACCTACACCGACGCGCGCTATCCGAAGGATTGTGGCGGGCCGAATCCTGCGCCGCAGGTTGCGACCTTGTGCGGTCAGGTGATGCAGAATGCGCCCGAATGGGTCACGACGATGGCGGCCGACTACAGCAAGGATATCGGTTCAAAGCTGAATTTCGGTTTCAATGCTTCGGCTCGTATGGAGTCTGATCGGAGAACGGCACCGCAGGCCCTGCTGAACGTAGCGGCGGGTACGGGAACCGAAGGGCCAACGCTGAACCGGATCAAGGGACCGTATGATATCCAGGATGGCAATGTGAAGGTGAACCTGCGCGCCGGACTCGGCGATCAGGATGGTCTCTGGCGGGTCGAGCTGTGGGCGAATAATGTCTTCAATGTTCAGACGTGGGGGATCGTTTCGAACACGCCTTTGCGCGGTGTGGGTACGCTTCCCGGCCCGATCAATGCGGGTGGCGCGAGCGTTTCGCGGATGGTCTTCCTACAGGAGCCGCGTACCTATGGCGTGACGTTGAAGACGAAATTCTGAGGTCGCTTTGAACGGGGCGATGGCGGAAAGTGCAAAAGCGCTTTCCGCCATCGTTGCGAGGCCAGGTTCGTCAATCAATCAGGCCATGACGCCGCGCCCAGGTCACGGCATGATAGCGGCTCGATACGCCGAGCTTCTGGAAGATATTCTTCAGATTCCATTTCACCGTCTCGATCGAAATGCCGATCGTCGACGCAATCCGCTTGTTCGACATATTGGCGGCCAGCAGGCGAATGATCTCCTCCTCGCGCGGGCTGAGCGGCGAAGCATCTTCGCTGCCGGTCTGGACGAGCGGGGCGGCCGGCTGGTCGTGCTCGAACGCGCTCAGCAGCATTTCGATATAGGCGATCGTATCGGTATCGCGCTTTCGGGTTGGCTCGATCTTTCCCAATAGCCGCGCCGCTGCCTGGCCCTCGTCCAGAAAGGTTCGGACAAGTCCGAGGCTTTGCCCCCTGAAGAGCGCGCGTTCGAAATGCTCCTGCGATCGATCGAGGTCGCCTCCCGCTTCAGCGATGCGCGCCTGAAGCAGGTCGAGCGTGACGAGCCATCGACGGTGATCCATCGCTTCGGCAAGGGTCCAAGCCGCGTCAGCCTCGTCGCGCGCGGCGTCGATATGCTGATCGAACAGCGCCAGTCGCGCGCGGGCGCAATGACCGATGATTCCGATCTCGGCAAAAATGCCTTTCGGATTGGCGTTGCGCTTTTGCACCTCCGACAATTGCCGGATGGTGGCGCGGGCCGCATTGGTCGATCGCTCCTCGATCTCGATCTCGAGACGCAGGAGCAGAAGGTTGGCGATGCCGCGATCCAGCCCGAAAGACCGGAATGTCTCGAGATGGGTTTCCACCACCGCGAGCGCCCCCTTGTTCGAGAGGCGCCTTTCCAGGCGCGCTTCGGCGAGCGATGCGAAGATCATGAACTGGGCAAAAGCCCGCTGGATATTCTGTTGCCGGTTGGCGAGCATATCGCGCGCTTCGTCCAGCCGGTTGAGCTCGCACAGCGCATAGGCGATATTTACGCCAAGAAGATCGGCGCTGGCGGACCGTCGCCTGTCGTGCGTCAGGCTGTGCCGATAGAGGTCTTCGAGGAGGGGCAGGGCCTCTGCGACACGGCCCTGAAGCAGCAGCGCCATCGCGCGGCCGTCCAGCGCCATCAGCGCCATCCCGTCATGCGGCTCATGCAATTGGGCCTCGTACCGATCGACCAACGCATAGGCTTCGTCGAAGCGAGCGGCGCCCGCGAGCGCGATCGTCTGGGCACCGATGATCAAATGACGCTCGAAGCTGCTTGCCTCCTCCGGGACCGCAAGACCGTCGACCAGGCCGAGCGCGCGATCGGTATCGTCCCGGCGAAGAGCGATCGTCGCTTGCAGAAGCGTGCGGTGGAAGCGATCGGTCGCATCCTGTTGTTCGGGGAAATAGGCGTCGAGCGCCGCCGCTTGCGCCGAGGCGCCGACGAAGGCCAGCGTGATGCTGCAGAAATAGACGAGCTTGGGATAAGGGGCGATCGCGGACAGCGGCAGGGCGTTCACCAGGCGGTGCAGCGCTCCCATCTGGCTCAGCCGCCACATATCGGGTGTCACGCGCTGGGCGACCGATGCGGCGAAGGCGGGATCGTCGCCCTGCGCGGCATGGCCGATCGCTTCGACGACCATGTCGTGCGCGTCGAACCAGCGGCTCGCATGGCGATGAAACCCCTGGATGACTGCTGCGGGGTGGCGTGTGAGCCGCGCCTTGAGGAAGTCGTTCAGCATCGGATGAAAGTGGAACCATGGCTCGTGGTCATTCGATTCGTCGCGCACGAGAAGGAGGTTGTCCTGCTCGATCCTGGCGATCATCGCTTCCGCGTCGCCCCGACCAGTCATCGCGTACGCGAGCGAGGCATTGAAACGCCGGCAGAGTGACAGGATTTCCATGAATTCGGCGACGTCCGGCGACAGCGATCCGACGACCTCTTTCGTCAGATAGCTATGGAGGTCGCTCGATTCCCAATCCATCTGTGCGATATCGATTTCGCCGGCGGGCTTTTGCTTCAGCATGATCGACAGAAGTTGAAGGCTGGCTGGCCAGCCGTTGGTCAGGTCGTGAATTTCCATCGACTGACTGGCGCTCAGCTTCGCGGACCCGAGGCTATGGCGGAGAAAGGATCGCGTTTCGGTGAGGCTGAACGGCAAGTCCGCGCATTCGATCTCGGCGACCTGTCCCATGACGCGCAGCTTGGCGAGGCTGAGCGGCGGCATCGCGCGCGAAGCCAGCGTGACGTGAAGATTGCCCGGATTGTGGTCGATCAGCTTTTGCAGAAACTGATGCGCCCGCGGATCCTGGATACAATGATAATCGTCGATGAGCAGATAGAGATCTTCGTCCTGCGTCGCCAGCGCGTTGACGATCGCGGCGATCGCGCGGTCGATCTGCCCGGTGCCTTCGCTGATCAGCAGCAGATCTTCGTCAAGCTGGAGGCCGAGTTGTTCGAGCGCGGCGAGACAGTGGGCGGCGAAGGAGGCAAGCCCGTCCTCGTCGATGCTGAGCGACAGCCAACATATGCGGCTGCCCTGTTTCATCAGCTCCTGCCGCCATTGTGCGAGCAGGCTCGTCTTTCCGAAACCCGGGCTGCCGGTAACGAGCGTCAGCTTCGCGTGACGGTCGCGCCACAATTTCTTCAGCAAATCGGTTCGCGGGATATAGCGCGAACCGATGCGCGGCGGGACAAAACAGTCCGGGACGGTCGTACCGGCTTCAGTCGATGCGGGGTGGCTCTCCATCGGCGCTACTATAATTGTCCGGTTGCTCATTCCTATCCCTCCCCGTCGGAGGGGACGTCGCGGTCAGTCCGCGACCGGCGTCGCGAGCGGGAAATTCCAGCGCCCGTCCAGTATCTCGGCGCGGGGGCGGTAGAGCCGCACCATATAATTCCAACCCGCCGCGATCGGCAGGCAATTTTCCCGGCCGGCCGTGCAGCCGCCGAACTGGACCGTGACGTTCTTGTCCGCAGCATATCGGGCACTCAAATTGTTGAGCGAATAAATCTTTTGCGGATTGGCGATAAGCTGGCCGTTCCGGTCGTAGACCGTGATCGACCAGAAGGCATCGACGGGCACCGCTCCGACGCGAAGCTTGTAGACGGTATTGCCATCGTTGCGGGGCGGCGTGACGTTGAGATAGGTCGCATCCGCGCGCGGAAGGCCGCCCCATGCTATCGCAGCGCCGACGAGATGCTCGACCGGATCGACCTCCGTCGGCTTGCCGAACGCGCGATCGAGATTGGGCAGCGTTTCGCCGAGCGCAATCAGCGCGCTCTTTACTTTCGTCCGGCTAGTGGCGTCCCAATCGGGTTTGTCGAAGCGGCCGGGGCCGCCCGGCTGGTCGACGACGACCGCATCCTGCAGCCCGCGGCCTACATCGAGGTCGCTCGCACGGGTCGGATCGACGAGGATACGAAGCCCGACAATCGCGTAGCGCGTGCCCGTGGTGGCGCGGTCGATCGTGTAGGTGCCCGCGCCATAGCGCACGAACGGAATATGATGATCCTCGTTGATCAGGGTCAGCGAAAAAAAGCGTGCGCCGGCGTCGGGCAGGGTGATGGTAACCGGGCCGGCGTCAAGGTCGAAGACCGCCGTCGAATAGAGCGTGTCGCGATTGGGACGGACGACCGTTTGCCGTTCCTGCAGAACCAGCTCGCGGTGATGCGAAAAGCGCCCCATCCCGCCGCGTGCGACGATATTTTCGATGTAGCGGTCGGTCTCGGCGCGAGCGAAGTTCGCGGGAGTGACCGGGACCGGCTGCGCGGGGGCAGGGCTCGTCGCGGCCAGCGCGAGCGCCAAAATGGTTTCAAGCGTCATGGTTGTTCTTTCCTTTCAGGTCAGCCGACGCGGCGGGTCTTGCCCGCCCAATATTTGTCGCGCACGGCGCGGCGGAGCACCTTGTGCGCGGCGCTGACGGGCAGATCGGGAACGAAGGTAACCGTCTTCGGCGCCTTGTGCTTCCCGATCCGACCCTTGACGAAGGCGACGATCTCCTCTTCCGACGCGCTGTTGCCGGGCTTCAGGATGACCTCGGCGTGGACGGCTTCGCCCCATTCGGGATGCGGGACGCCGACGACCGCAGAATTGCTCACCGCGGGATGAGCGTTGATCGCGCTTTCAACCTCGATTGCATAGACGTTGAAACCGCCGGTGATGACCATGTCCTTCTTGCGGTCGACGATGGTGATGAAGCCGCGCGGGTCGCGAAAGCCGAGGTCGCCCGATTTCCAGAATCCGTCGGTGAACTCCTGCGCAGTCGTCTCGGGATTGCGGTAGTAACCGCGGATGTTGGCGCGCGATCGAATCCATATTTCGCCGGTCTGGCCCGCCGGAACCTCGCGGCCGTCGTCGTCGGTGATGATGAGTTCGGTGCCGGGCGTGACGCGCCCGGCCGAGGCGAGGCGGAATGCCAGATCCTCACCCTCGGCCAGATGGTCTGCCTTGCCGAGCAAGGTCGCGGGCTGCCAGCACTCGGTCGAACCATAGATCTGGATGAAGATATTGCCGAACCGCTCCTGCAATCCCGCGAGCTTCGCCGCGCTCATCGGCGCCGCGCCATAATAGACCCAGTCGAGTGTCGAGAGGTCATAGCGATCCGCCGATTCCAGCTCGAGCAATCTATAGCAGAGCGTGGGCACGAGGCCGCCGATCGTGATCTTCTCGTGCTCGACGTTGCGGCACCATTCGTCGAGGTCCGGGGCATTCTGCGTGACCATGCAGCAGCCGCGGAAGAAGGCGGGCAATATCGTCACCGAACCCCCGTGGCTCAACGGCGCCATCAGGAGGGTGCGGCCGCCGGGGCTGAAGGGGTTGTCGTGCGGGACATAATAGGCGTCGCGTCCCGCGAGCCAGTTGTCGATCGAATATTCGGCGCATTTGCTCTTGCCGGTCGTGCCACCGGTGAAGCGGTAAATGATCGGATCGTCGGTGATGTCGGTTTCGAATCCCGGATCGGCATCGCTGACGCCTTCGAGCAGATCCCAGAAATGGTCGACGTCATCGAATCCGGGACAAGGGTCCATTGCGACCATCCGGATGCCGCGCTCGCGCAGCGGGCCATGGAAGCGCTCGACAAGATTGCTTTCGAGGAACACTGCCTTGGGTTCGATCCAGTCGATCTGCCAGAGATGCTCGTCGAGCGAGTCGCGATAATTGGTCCACGCCGCTGCCGCCGCGCCCTTGAGGACGGTCGGTGCGTGAAGCAGCGAGAGATTGTCGTTATCGAGAATGCACAGATAGCGATCCCCACGCGCAAGGCCGAGCTTGCCGTGGATCATGTTGATGATCCGGTTGGTCAGCCGGTCGAATTCGGCGAAACTGTATCGTCGGCCGCGCTCGACGTTCACCAATGCCTCAAGGTGCGGGTAGCGATCCGCGATCTCGCGTGTTGTGCGCGCGAAGTTCATCTTCATGGGCGTTCCTCTTCCGAAAACCACCCTAGCTCTACTGCTGCGCGCATGGCCCCCTCGTGTTGAGGGGGGGTGGGCGAGGCGAACGCTCGGGCGCCCCGCCCCCTCGCCAAGAGGGGTTAGTTCGCTTGCGGTGCGGCGGTAGCCAGGAGGACAGGACGCGCGCCATCCTGTCACCAGCGCGAATGGAGGGAATTTTGCGAAATCTGACCGAAGAAGAATTTCTGGCGCTGAACGGCACCGAAATCGGCGTTTCGGATTGGCTTCTCGTCGATCAGGAGCGCGTCAACGGCTTTGCCGAGGCGACAGGCGATTTTCAGTTCATCCACGTCGATCCCGACAAGGCGCGTCATACGCCGTTCGGCCAGACGATCGCGCACGGCTTTCTGACGCTATCGCTGTTCCCGCTGCTCGCTCAGCAAGCCGACCTGCCGCTGCCTGCGGGGATGAGGATGGGGGTCAATTACGGCGGCAACCGGACGCGTTTCCTGGCGCCGGTAAAGGTCGGCAAGCGGGTGCGCGGCCGCTTCCGCCAGCTCGCTTATGAAGCGAAGGGGCCGGGCCAATATCAGCATACTCTCGAATATGTGGTGGAGATCGAGGGCGAGGAAAAGCCCGCGCTGATCGCCGAGTGGGTCACGCTCTACTTCGTCTGACCACCCCCGGAAAACAGATTGGATTTCAGCATGGAACAATCATCCTATCAGAAGATATTGCTGAGCCGGCGCGGCCGCGTTCTGACCCTGACGCTCAATGCGCCAGAGACGCTCAACGCCACCGACAGCGTGCTGCACGAAGAGCTTTCGCGTGTTTTCGCCGACGCCGCGGCCGACCCCGAATCCGACATCATCGTGCTGACCGGTGCTGGACGCGCGTTCAGTGCCGGGGGTGATGTCGACGCGATGCAATTGTCGATCGACAATCCCGAACTTTTCGAAACCGTGATCTTCGAGGCGAAGCGAATCATCTTTTCGCTGCTCGATTGCGAAAAGCCGGTGATCGCCAAGGTCAACGGCCATGCGATGGGTCTGGGTGCGACGATCGCGCTGTTCTGCGACATCATCTATGCTGCCGATCATGCCAAGATCGGCGATCCGCACGTCTCGGTCGGCTTTGTTGCGGGCGACGGCGGCTCGGTGATCTGGCCGCAACTCATCGGCTATGCACGGGCCAAGGAATATCTGTTTACCGGCAAGGCCATGACCGCGGCGCGCGCGGCCGAGATCGGCCTGATCAATCACGCGCTGCCCGCAGCCGAACTCGATGCGGCGGTCGACCGGTTCGCCGACGAGCTCGCCGCGGGCGCGACCAAGGCGATCCGCTGGACGAAGACGACGGTCAATATCCCGCTCAAGCAGCTCGCACACAGCATGATGGACGTGGGCCTCGGCTATGAAGCCATGTCGAACCTGACCAGCGAGCACCGCGACCTGGTCCGCGCCTTTCGCGAAAAGGCAGGCAAGGCATGAGCGGCGCGGCGGGAGCGAGCACAGTCCCGCAGGGTGCGCTCGCGGGTCGCTCGGCGATCGTCACCGGCGCTGCCGGGGGGATCGGCTTTGCGATAGCGGAAAAGCTCAACGAACTGGGCGCCGACGTGACGATCATGGACCGCGACGTCGAACGCGCGCGCGCAACCGCCGAGGCGCGGCTCGCGTCGGGCTATACGGTCGTCGGCGGGGACGTGCGCCGCGAAGAGGATCTGAAAGCCATGTTCGACCATGCGGTCGGCGCGTGGGGCAAGGTCGATATCCTCGTCAACAATGCGGGAATCATGGAATTCGTGATCCCGACCGTCGACCAGGAATTGGCGAAATGGCAGCGGCTGATGGACGTCCACCTGCGCGCCGCCTTCATCACCAGCCAGATGTTCGGGCGCCATGTCCTGGAGCGGCAGGGGAATGGGAATATTGTCAATGTCTCGTCGATCACGGCGCTCCGGCCCATGCGCAGCTCGAACGGCTATGTCGTGGCGAAGGCGGCGCTGGCGGCGATGACCCAGACGATGGCGGCCGAATGGAGCGGGCAGGGGATTCGCGTCAACGCGGTCGCGCCGGGCTTTACTCGCACCCATTTCGCGGGTTCGGCCAACGAGGCCGGGGCGGATTTCAGCGATGTGTTCGGGCGAATTCCGATGAAGCGATTGGGGCAGCCACGCGAAATCGCCGAGGTCGTCGCCTTCCTCGTGTCCGATGCGGCTTCCTATGTATCGGGCGCCCTGATCCCGATCGACGGCGGTTGGGCCGCCAATTCCGGCCCCTAGACTGCGAGCCCCCCCATTTCGGGAGGTTCAACGCTGGGGCGATTGCCTCCACCTCCTTCCCGGTTCCTGCGGGAACCCATTGAAAGGCCATTGCGATGTCGCGCAAAATCTTCGTTGCCGGGGTGGGGATGCTCCCCTTCACCAAGCCCGGCGCCAGCGAGACTTATGAAAAGATGGGCGCGGCGGCCGCACGGCTGGCGCTTGCTGATGCCGGGGTCGGTTATGAGGCCGTACAACAGGCTTATGCCAGCTTCATTTTCGGCGACTCCTGTTCGGGCCAACGCGCGCTCTATGAGGTCGGCCTGACCGGTATTCCGATCATCAATGTGAACAATAATTGTTCGAGCGGATCGACCGCCATCTATCTCGCGCGGCAGGCGATCGAGGCCGGGGCGGCCGATGTCGTGCTCGCCGTCGGCTTCGAGCAGATGAACCCCGGCGCGCCGGCGGGCGGCTATTCCGACCGGCCAACGCCGCTCGATCGCTTCCGGGCCAGCGTCGATGAGCGCACCGGGGCATCCGACATGCCCGTCGCGCTTCGCCTGTTCGGCGGCGCGGGCTTTGAGCATATGGCGCGGTTCGGCACGCCGCTCGAGGCATTCGCCAATGTTCGCGCCAAGGCGAGCCGACACGCCGCACGCAACCCTCTCGCGGTGTTCCGCAAGGAAGTCACCGCCGCGGAGGTTCTCGCCGATCAGGTAATCTGGCCGGGCGTCATGACGCGCCTCATGGCCTGTCCGCCGACCTGCGGCGCCGCGGCGGTGCTCTTATGCAGCGAGGAAGGCGCCAGGAAATATGGCCTCGACACGCGCGTCTGGATCGCGGCGCAGGCCCTGACGACTGATGCGGCGGATACATTCGACAGCGGCGATATGCGCAATATCGTCGGCCATGGCATGGCGCAGCGCGCAGTGGAGCAGGTCTACGCGGCCGCCGGCATCGGTCCGGAGGATGTCGATGTCGTCGAACTGCACGACTGTTTCGCGCAGAACGAGTTGATCATGTATGAGGCGCTGGGGCTTTGCCCCGAAGGCGGCGCGGAAAAGTTCATCACAGACGGTGACAACAGCTATGGCGGCCGCTTTGTCGTCAATCCGTCGGGCGGCCTGCTGTCGAAGGGGCACCCGATCGGGGCAACCGGCCTCGCTCAATGTTTCGAACTCACCCAGCAACTGCGCGGCGCAGCCGACGAGCGCCAGGTCGAAGGCGCGCGCGTCGCGCTCCAGCATAATGTCGGTGTCGGCGGCGCCTGCGTCGTCACCATGTATCGGAGCTAAGCCATGGATTTTCAGCCTGATCCGACGCTGGAGGCGTTTCGTGAAACGGTGCGCGCTTTCCTGCGTGACAATCTCCCGGACGATCTCGTGCAACAGACGATCGCAATGGTGTCGCCGCGCGACGCGATCATCCAGTGGCAACGCATCCTGACCGCCCAGGGCTGGGGCGCGCCCTATTGGGCCAAGGAGCATGGCGGCACCGGATGGACCGTCGAGCAGCAACTCGTTTTCGACGAGGAATGCGCGCGGGTGGGGGCACCCACGCTTGAAGGCTTTGCGCATAAGCTGCTGGGGCCGGTCCTCAACCAGTTTGCGACGCCCGAACAGTGGGAAACCCACGTTCCCCTGATCATGAAGGGCGAGCGGCACTGGTGTCAGGGCTTTTCGGAGCCGGGATCGGGGTCTGACCTTGCCTCGCTGCGGACGCGCGCCGAATTGCGCGGCGACCGCTATGTCGTCAACGGCCAGAAGATCTGGACCAGCCTTGCGCACCGCGCCGACTGGATTTTCCTGCTCGCCCGCACCAATGCGGACGCGAAGAAGCAGGCGGGCATAAGCTTCCTTCTGATCGACATGAAGACGCCGGGCATCACGGTCCGTCCGATCATCAGCATCGACGGCGCGCATCACTTGAACGAGGTGTTCTTCGACGAGGTCGAGGTGCCGGCCGGCAATTTGATCGGCGAGGAAGGCGCGGGCTGGGGCATCACCAAATTCCTGCTCAACAATGAACATGCGACGACCGCCGACCTGCCCGTTCTCAAGGCCTATCTTGCCCGAATGAAGACGTTGGCGAGCAGCCTGAAGATCGGCAACACGCCGCTGGTCGAGCGGGCTGACTTCGCGGTGCAGATTGCGCGCTTCGAGGCCGAACTGCGCGCCGTCGCGATGATGGTTCAGCGCTCCGCGGCCTTCCATGGCGACCAGGGCCATTACGCACATGCGCTGGGATCGATGCTCAAGCTGCGCGCGACCGACCTTCAGCAGCGGATGACGGTCTTCCTCGTCGAGATGCTCGGCGACGATGGCGCGCTCGTCGCGCCCGACGAAGGCAAGGGGCTGACGTCGGAAATGTTCTTCCGCCGCGCGGCGACGATCTACGGCGGATCGAACGAGGTCCAGCGCGGGATCGTCGCGAAATTGATGTTCGGATTTTGAGGAGCTGACCGATGGACTTCACTCTTACCGCCGAGCAGCAGATGCTGAGCGACAGCGTCGCCCGCTTCATTCAGAATGAATATGACTTCGAGACCCGCACGCGCTTGGTGGCTGCAGGTGACGACGACGCCGCCAATTGGCGGACCTTCGCGGAGAATGGCTGGCTTGCGGTTTCCAGTCCCGAAGAGCTGGGCGGGTTCGGCGGCAGCCCGATCGAAACCGCGATCATCAGCGAGCAGTTCGGCCGCGGACTGGTAATCGAACCATGGCTCGGCTGCGCGGTCCTCGCGACACAGTTGCTGCTGGCGAGCGGCGATACCGCAGCGCAGGCGGAATGGATGCCCGGTCTTTGCGACGGGTCGCGCCGGCTGGCCGTCGCCTGGAGCGAAAAGGAAGCGCGCGGCGTTCCCCATGTCGTGGCGGTGCGCGCGGACGGTGATGCCCGGCTTACGGGGCGCAAGACGCTTGTGCTCGGCGGCGTCGGCGCCGACGCCTATCTGGTGACCGCGCGAGTCGATGGCGAAATCGATGCGCGCGGCGGTATCGGGCTGTTTCTCGTCAAGGCGGGTGCGCAAGGCCTCCAGGTGACGCCCACGCCGCTTCAGGACGGCAGCGCCGTGGCGGCGCTCACGCTCGACGCGGTTGCGGCGCGGCGGCTGGCGGGTGATGGTCTGGCGGCACTCGAACAGGCGCTGGCCCACGCCGTCTGCGCGCTCTGCGCCGAGCTCGTCGGCGGAATGGAACGTGCGATCGAGATTTCCGCCGATTATCTGCGCACGCGCCAGCAGTTCGGCGTCACGATCGGCAGCTTCCAGAGCCTGCAGCACCGCATCGCCGATATGTCGGCGGAGATGGAACTCGCGCGGTCGATGCTGTTCGCCGCGCTGGCGTCGCTCGAAAATGACGACCCGGCGGATCGCGGCCCCGTGCTCTCGGGCGCGAAGGCGCTAATCGTGAGCGCGGCGCGCAGCATTTGCGGTCAGGCGATCCAGCTCCACGGCGGTATCGGCATGACCGAAGAGTGCGCAATCGGCCATTATTTCAAGCGCGCGATCGTGGCCGACGCGCTTTTCGGCGGGCGCACGCTGCACGACGCGATTTGCGCCGAAGCGCTGCAGGCCGAATTGACGCAGGCCGCAGCGTGACCGAGGGGGCGGGGCCGCTGTCCGGGCTGCGGGTGCTGGAGATCGCCGGCATCGGGCCGGCGCCTTTTTGCGGCATGTTGCTCGCTGACATGGGGGCGGATGTCGTGATCGTCGATCGGACCCTGCCCAATGCCGAAACCATCGACCTCGGCGCCGCCGCGATAACCAACCGCGGGAAGCGCTCGGTGGCGCTCGATCTGAAGAGCGCCGATGGCATCGAAACCGTTCTTGATCTGATCGCGCGCTGCGATGTGTTGATCGAGGGCATGCGCCCCGGCGTCATGGAGCGGCTTGGCCTGGGGCCGGATGTCTGCCTCGAACGCAATCCGCGACTGGTCTATGGCCGGATGACCGGATGGGGGCAACATGGCCCGCTGGCGCACGCGGCGGGACACGACCTCAACTATATCGGGCTCTCGGGCGCGCTCTGGTATGCGGGGCAGCCCGATGAGCCGCCGCTCGCGCCGCCCAGTCTCGTCGGCGATATCGGCGGCGGCGCTCTCTATCTCGCCGTCGGCGTGCTGGCGGCTGCGATGAGCGCGCGCGAGACCGGAAAGGGCCAAGTGGTCGACGCGGCGATCGTCGACGGCAGCGCGCATATGACCAGCCTGTTACTGGCGCTCAAAGCCGGCGGCGCGATGGTCACCGAGCGCGGACGGAGCGGCCTCGACGGCGCCTATTGGTATTCCACCTATCGCTGCGCCGATGGCGGATTCATCACGCTGGGGGCGGTCGAACCCAAATTCTATCACCTGCTGCTCGAAAAGCTCGATCTGCTGGACGATCCGGCCTTCGCCGACCGCGACGATCTCGACGCCTGGCCTGATCGCCGCGCGCAACTGGAGCGGCTGTTCGCGACGCGCCCGCGCGGCGATTGGTGTGCGCTGCTCGAAGGCACCGATGCCTGCTTCGCGCCGGTGTTGAGCCCCGAAGAGGCGGCGACGCATCCGCATATGGCTGCGCGCGGCGTCTATCGCGAAGCCGGCGGCGTCCTCCATGCAGCGCCTGCGCCGCGCTTCTCGCGCACCCCCGATCCCGCAATAGGCCGCATTCCGCAACGAGGAGGCGATCTGGACGCCGTGCTGGGCGAATGGCTGGCGGACGATGCCGGCAAGCGCGCGATGGGACCCTCCGCCTGATCGAAAAGGCGCGCGATCAGTCGATCAAACCCTGCCGGCGCGCCCATATCATCGCATCATAGCGGCTCGATACGCCCAGTTTCGCAAAGATATTCTTGAGGTTCCACTTCACCGTCTCGACGCTGATGTTCAGTGTCAGCGCAATGCGCTTGTTGGACATGCCCGCCGCGACGAGCGAGACAATCTCGATCTCGCGACTGGTCAGCGGCGCATCCGCTGTGACCCGGCTTTCGCCCGCGGCAGCCGCGCTGCCCTCGTCATTGAACGGTGCGAGCAGGGTGGAGAGGTAAGCCGCCGCTTCGGGGGTCAGCCGATCGCTCGCGGCCAAATCGCGCAAAAGTGCCAGTAGCGGCTGCCCCTCGTCGACGAAGGTGCGAACGAAGCCCGACTGCACGCCGATCTCGATGGCTTCCGCCAGCCGTGCCAATGCGTCGTCGTGGCGATCCATTTTTTCGAGCGCGATGGCGACGACGATAAGCGCGACGGTCTCGAGCTGCCTGCGGTTCAGCCCGGCGGCGGCGTCGCGTATGGCTTCCGCAGTCCGGCAGGCGGCTGGGCTATCGCCCGTCGCGAGAGCGAGGCGCGCGCGCGCAAGGTTTGTTACAATGACGGTTTCCGCCGCGAAGTCGGTCAGGGCCGCGTCACCGTCACCGTCGCCGCCGTTCGCGGCGTTGAGTTGGGCCAGGATCGTTTCGGCACGCCGAACATCGCCGTTTGCGATCAGGATGCGAATCTGTTCGGCAGCGAGATAGGCGACGCCGCGGTCGAAACCGAGCGATCGGAAGTAGCTTTTCTGGCGATCGAGAACGGCGAGCGCGGCATCCGCTGTGTCCTGGAGAAGATCCAGACGCACCCGGCAGAGGATTGTCCAGATCATCGTCTGCGGCGAGGCGGTCTGCCGATTGCTCTGCCTCTTGGTCAGAAGTTCGCGCGCATCGTCGATGCGGTTCAACTCGTATGAGATCATCGCGCGCGGCGCGGCGCTCAGATTGGCGCAGGTCGATGTGCGGCCATGGACCGCTACGGCGCGGGCATAGTCGACGCTCGACGTTGCATCGGCCTCTTTCACCCGCCCGGCGATCAGCAGCGCGAAGGTCCGGCACCCCGCGGCGCGCATCGCCAGATCGTCCTCGGCATCCTCGTCGGGAGTCGGATGGCGGTCGAGAAACGCGATAGCCTCCTCGATTCGCCCGACGGCAGCGAGCCCCGCGACCATCGCCATCAGATAGACATATCGTTCGAAGGCGGTGGGAACGTCGTCGATCCCAAAGGGCGCGAGATGGTCGAGGCACTGCTGCGAGTCCTCGCGTTGCAGGGCGATCGAGGCTTTTACCAGAGCGATCCGGAAGGCCGGGACCGGAGCGCCGCCCGCGTGGCATTCAATCAGGCGCGCGAGCCACGAATGCGCGCGTGCCGTCGCGCCCGTCATCGAGAGGGTGAGCGCCCCCAGATAGAGGATGCGCGGATTTGCGGAGATGGCGTCGAGCGAAAGATTGTCGACGAGGTGCAGCAGGGGACCGAGATAGCTGAGCTTCCAGGTTCCCGGGACCGCCTGTTCGATGATCGCGACCGCTCTCTCGATGTCGCCCGCGAGCGTCGCATGGCGCACCGCCTCGACGACGAGCCGGCGCTGGGCAAACCACTCGCTGGCCTTGCGATGATGCTCGGCGATTTCTTCCGCGCCGCGCTTTGACAGACGAGTCGCCAGAAATTCATTGAAGAGCGGGTGAAAGCGGAACCACGCCGACCGGGCGCCCGAATCGGCGCGCATGATGAGCAGATTCTCTTCCTCAATACGCTCGATCAGCGCCGCTGCGTCGGTCCGGCCCGTGATCATTTCGGCGAGCGAGGCATTGAAGCGCCGACAGATCGACAGCGTTTCCATGAACGCCGTCATCTCCGCCGGCAGATGGCCGACGACATCTTCCCAGAGATAGTTCTGGAGGTCGGAGGATTGCCACGCGAGGTCGAGCAGGGCCGATCGGCCCTCGGGTCTGTTCTTGAGCATGATCGAAACAAGCTGAAGGCTCGCCGGCCAGCCGTTGGTGTGGTCATGGACAAGGCCGACCTCTTCAGGATCGAGCTTCACGCCCTTGACATTCTGTTCGAGGAAATCGCGCGTTTCGGAAAGGTCGAAAGGCAGCTCCCCGCACTCGATCTCGGCGACTTGCCCCATCACCCTAAGACGCGAGATGCTGAGCGGCGGAAGTGCGCGTGACGCGATAACGATATGCAGGTTGGCTGGCCCCTGGTCGAGCAGCTTCTGGACGAGCTGATGCGCGCGGGGGTCTTCGACATGATGATAGTCGTCGAGCATCAGATAGAGCTCGCCCTGCATCTCCGCGATATTGTTGATGATGAGCGCCATGGTTTCGTCGGCATGGCTGCCGCCCTCGTTGGCGAACAGCAGCTCGTCGCCGAGCGGCACGCCGAGCCGTCCCAGGGCCGCGAACAGATGGGTACGAAAATTGGGTAGCAGCTTCTCGTCCGCATGAAGCGAAAGCCAGGCGACCTGCGAACCGGCTGCCATCAATTCCTGTCGCCACTGGGCGAGCAGGATCGTCTTTCCGAAACCGGCGCTGCCGGTCACCAGCGTCAGCCGGCTCTGCCGGTCGCGTGCGAGCGCCGCGAGCAGATGTCGGCGCATGATGAAGCGCGACCCGATCCGCGGCGGCGCGAATTTGGTCGCGACGAGCAATCGCGTGAGGTCGGTGGAAAAGTCTGGGGCGGCCATCTCAGCATCCATCATAAAAGATCCCCGCAGATTGGGAAATCTTCGTGCAACGAAGAGCCCTACCCGCCCACCCCCCACCAAGGGGGGTTCGTTCAGGATCGGGGCGTCCATACCCTTTCCGCTGTCAACCAGATTGCGAAATGGAGCGGGGCGTGCCGATTGTCTGTTCAACCAAAGGAGCCGTGGGCTGGATCGTGCTCGACCGCCCCGAAGCGCTCAACAGTCTCGACCGCGAGGGCGTGATTCAATTTACCGAGCGGCTGACCGCATGGCGCGATGATGCGGATATTCGCGTCATTGTCGTGACCGGGAACGGCCGTGCTTTCTGCGCCGGCGCCGACCTCAAGGAAGCGGGTGGCGCGGTCGGACCGGGCGAGAAGACGCTGCTCGACCGGATCATCATCCTGTTCGACATGCTGCGCGGCTATCCCAAGCCGGTGATCGCCGCGGTCAACGGTCTCGCCTATGCGGGCGGGCTTGAGACGGTGATGTGCTGTGACATCGTCATCGCCGCCGACGGCGCGAAGTTCGCCGACGCCCATTCCAATTTCGGCGTCTTTCCCGGCGGGGGCGGCGCGGCGATCTTGCCGCGCAAGGTCCCGCCCAATGTCGCGCGCTATATGCTGTTCACTGGCGACCCCATCAGTGCTGCCGACGCCCGCACTTATGGCCTCGTCAATGAAATCGTCGCCGAGGAAGAGCTGCGGCCGCGCGCGCAGGCGCTCGCCGAACGTCTCGCCAAGAAAAGCCCGGGTGTTCTCGCGGGCATGAAGCGGGTGGCGATCGAGGCGGCCGACAAGAGCGCCTCCGACGCGCTCCGGCACGAGCTGCTCGAGGCCCATAATCATGGGCGCAGCTACGACATGCAGGAAGGGCTCAAGGCGTTCGCCGAGAAGCGCGAACCCCAGTTCAAGGGATATTGATTATGGAGAATGTCTACATCGTCGGCGTCGGCATGACGCATTTCGGCCGCCACATGGATAAGTCGGTAAAGCAGCTGACGGCCCTGGCGGTCGAGGATGCGCTGAAGGATGCTGGTTGCGACCGCAAGGCGGTCGAGGCTGCCTTCTTCGGGAACACCGGGCAGGGCCATTTTGATGGCCAGCACATGATCCGCGGACAGGTCGCGCTCCTGCCGCTGGGGATTCAGGGTATCCCCATCTATAATGTCGAAGCCGCCTGCGCTTCGGCGAGCAGTGCCTTCAACCTCGCGGTGATGCAGCTCCGGGCAGGTGCGGCCGATGTTGCGCTCGCGGTAGGCGCCGAGAAAATGTATTATTCGGACAAGCAAAAGATGTTCTCGATCTTCGATTCCGCCTGGGATCTCGAGACACGGGCCACCAACGCCGAGGCGATCATCGCACTCGGCAAGGATATCGAGCCGCCGCCGGGCAGCACATCGGACAAGCCGTACAGCTCGTTCATGGACGTCTATGCGGGTTTCGGCCGCCAGCTCATGTCGCGCTTCGGCATCACGCAGCGTCAGGTCGCTGCGGTGGCTTCGAAGAACCACGGCCATTCGGTGCATAACGAGCGGTCACAATATCGGATGCCGATGAGCATCGAGGAAATTCTCGCGGCGCCGCCGATCACCTATCCGCTGACGCTGCCGATGTGTTCGCCGATCTCGGACGGTGCCGCCGCAGCGATCGTCTGCACCGAGGCCGGGCTGAAGCGCCACGGCTTCGACCGCAGCCGCGCCATCAGGGTGCTCGCATCGGGGATGCGCGCCGCGAGCGACCGCGCGCCCGACGACCACAAGGCATCTGCGGGGCATCAGCTCTCGCTGAAGATGTTCGAAGAGGCCGGCGTTGGGCCCGGCGATATCGACGTCGCCGAACTGCACGACGCGGCATCGATCGGCGAACTTACCATCTGCGAGAATATCGGCCTGTTTCCCGAGGGTGAAAGCGGCGTGATGGCAGAAGCCGGTGAAACGACGATCGGCGGCAAGCTGCCGATCAATCCGTCGGGGGGGCTCGAATCAAAGGGGCACCCGATCGGCGCCACCGGACTCGGCCAGATCTTCGAGATCGTCGATCAGCTGCGCGGCGAATGCGGCCAGCGCCAGGTCGAAGGCGCCCGCATTGGCCTTCAGGTCAATGGCGGCGGCGTCTGGGGGATCGAGGAAAGCATCGACCACATCGGCATTTTCGCCCGCGCCTGATTTCAACAAGGAAAAAGACAATGACCTACGTTCTGCCCACGGAAGAACAGCAGCTTGCGGTCGAAAGCTTTCGCAAGTTTCTTGAAAGCGAAATCCGTCCGTTCGCGCGCCAGTATCACGATCGTTTCATTCCCAAGGAGGCGATGCTCGAAATCACGCCGGCGCTCGCTGAATTCGGCCTTCCTGGCGCGGATATTCAGGAAGAGTTCGGCGGGCTCGGACTGCCGCTCGTCACCCGCGCGATGTTGCTCGAGGAACTGATGACCGTGTCGGTCGACCTCGGCCTGTTCATGATGATCAACTGCGGCGTCGCGCGCTTTCTCGCCAATATCGCGCCGGCGCATCTGCGCGAGAAATATATGCCCGGCGTTATGGCGGGCAAGGTCTTCGGCTGCTTCGGCATTAGCGAACCCGATGTCGGATCGAACGTGATCGACGCGAAGACGAAGGGCGTGCGCGACGGCGATCACTGGATCATCAATGGCGAGAAGACCTGGATCACCGGCGGTCATTATTCGGACTTCCTGATCTGCACCACGCGCACCAGCGAAAACGGCCTGTCGCACATCATTATCGACCGCGAAGAACATGGCTATGAAACGCGCAATATCGAAAAGATCGCGCTCAACTCGCAATCGACCGCGCAGATCTTCATCACCGACGCGCGGGTGCCGCACGCCAATATGTGCGGCGAGGAGGGCATGGGTCTCAAGAACACCGTCAAGGAGTTCGAAATGGCGCGGCCGCATGTCGGCCTGCTCTCAATCGGCCTGATGCGCGCCGCGCTCGAAGAGGCGATAGCCTATTCGAAGGAGCGCAAGCAGTTCGGCAAGGTGATTGCGGGTCATCAGCTCGTCGCGGCAAAGATCGCCGAAATGGCGACGATGCTCGATGCGTCGAAGCTGATGTGCTACCGCGCGCTGTCGATGATCGACATGGGCATTCGCTGCGATGTCCAGTCGTCGATGGCGAAATGGTTTACGACCGAAGCCGCGGTCAAGGTCTGCCGCGACGCGGTGCAGATCCACGGCGGCAATGGCCTGACCAAGGAATTCAACGTCGAACGGTTGGCGCGCGAGGCGATCGTCATTCCGATCCCCGACGGAACAACCGAAATCCAGAAGCTGATCATCGCCCGCGCGCTAACCGGCATTTCGGCTTTCGTCTGACCTCCAGCAGGTCAGACCCAACGCTTTCATCGGGGCGGCCGGCATCCTCTCTATGCCTCGATGATCGGGGGAGCCGCGCTTTGCGGCTCCGCTCTCCTCACCTGCCCCGCATCCTCGGTTTTCGTTTGCCGCCTCGTGCGATAGGCGAAACAGGGGATGCGGGACCGTTTTAGTGGAGAAAAATCTTGTCGCACATCGTCAATCGCCGGGACTTGGAGTTTCTGCTGTTCGAATGCTTTGGGATCGAAAGCCTATTCGAAACCGATCGTTACGCGGGGCTCGACCGGACGATGGTGCAAGGGATGCTCGACATCGCCGAAGCCATTGCCGAGGAGAAATATCTTTCCTGCGCGGCTTCGCTCGACGCCAATGAGCCGCGGTTCGTCGATGGCAAGGCTGACGTCATGCCGGAAGTGGGGGAGGCACTTGCCGCATATGCCGAGGCCGGCTTTTTCGCCGCCGGCTTCGATCGCGACCTTGGGGGACTGCAACTTCCCTATGTGGTGACGATGGCGATCAACGGCATCTTCACAGCGGCGAACCTGGGCATTTCCAACTATAGTTTCCTGACGATTGCCAACGCCAATCTGCTCGCCGTTTTCGGCAGCGAAGAGCAGAAGCGCCTGTTCCTGCCGCCGATGCTGGAAGGGCGCTGGTTCGGGACGATGTGCCTTTCGGAACCGCAGGCGGGGTCATCGCTTTCCGACGTGCGTACGCGCGCGGAATTGCGCGGCGACGGCAGCTATCGGATCACCGGTACGAAGATGTGGATATCGGGCGGCGACCACGAGATCGCCGAGAATATCATCCATCTCGTGCTTGCACGCACCCCCGACGCGCCGCCGGGGGTCAAGGGCATCTCGCTCTTCATCGTCCCCAAATACCGGATTTCGCCGGACGGTCAGCCGGCAGAGCGCAACGGCGTGGCGCTGGCCGGCCTCAACCATAAGATGGGCCAGCGGGGCACCGTCAATTGCCTCCTGAACTTCGGCGAAGAGAGCGAAACGATCGGGCATCTCGTGGGCGAGCCGAACAAGGGCCTCGGCTATATGTTCCATATGATGAACGAGGCACGGATCAGCGTCGGGCACGCATCGGTTATGTCGGCGCTGGCAGCCTATCTCTATTCGCTCGATTACGCGCGCGCGCGTCCGCAGGGGCGCGGCGCAAAGAACAAGTCGCCGCTCGATCCGCAAATCCCGATCGTCGAACATGCGGATGTCAAGCGGATGCTGATGGCGCAAAAGGCGGCGGTCGAAGGCGCGCAGGCGCTATCGACTTATTGCGCACTGCTGGTGGACCGGCAGAAGGCGTCGGTCGACGAACGCGAGCAGGAAGAGCTCGGCCTGCTGCTTGACCTCCTGACACCGATCGCCAAGTCTTGGCCTTCCGAGCATTGCCTCGAAGCCAATAAATGGGCGATCCAGATACTCGGCGGCTATGGCTATACGCGCGATTATCCCGTCGAGCGTCATTATCGCGACAACCGGCTCAATCATATCCACGAGGGGACCTTCGGCATCCAGGCGATCGACTTGCTGGGCCGCAAGGTTCGGATGCGGGACGGCGCGGCGCTGAACCTGCTGCTGGAGCGCATCCGGTCGACCGTTGAAGAAGTAGGGGAGCGAGACGATCTGGCCGGGGAAGCCGGCGCGCTGGGCAAGGCCGTCGATGCGCTGCTGCGGGCGACCGAAGCGGTGCTGTCCGAGGACGACCCCGAAGTCGGGCTCGCGAACGCCACCCTCTATCTCGATGCCTTCGGCCATGTCGTCATCGCCTGGCTCTGGCTCCGGCAGGCGCACGCCGCGCTTGATGCCGGAGCGAGACAAACGAACGAGGCATTTTACGAAGGCAAGCTTGCCGCCTGCCGCTATTTCTTCCGTTATGAGTTGCCGACAGTGCACCCTCGCTTCGAGCTGGTGCGCGCGCTCGACCGGACCTGCCTCGATCTCGGCTCTGATCAGTTTATCGGGATTTGAGGCGCCCCCCGTTAGCCCCCTCAGTGCGG
This sequence comes from Sphingopyxis sp. H053, assembly GCF_001468225.1. Taxonomy (GTDB): domain Bacteria; phylum Pseudomonadota; class Alphaproteobacteria; order Sphingomonadales; family Sphingomonadaceae; genus Sphingopyxis. Next base: position 356,283 of record NZ_LNRU01000001.1, read on the forward strand.
GGAGGTGTGCGGCACCGGTTGCTGCGGCATGTTCCCCGCCAGGCAATCATGGTGGCGGGTTTTTCGGATGCAGATTGATTTCAAGGGGCGGGTCGCCGTCATTACGGGCGCCGCCAACGGCCTTGGCAAAGCCTATGCACTGGCGCTTGCGAAAGCGGGGGCGCGGATCGTCGTCAACGATCTCGGCGGCGATAGCCGCGGCGAGGGGAGCGATGGGTCGGCGGCTCAGGCAACTGCCGACGAAATCATCGCGAACGGCGGCGACGCCCTTGCCAGCCATTGCAGCGTTACCGACGAGGCGGGCGTACAGGATATGGTCGAACGGGCCCGGACGCGCTGGGGCCGCGTCGACATCCTGATCAACAACGCCGGCATCTTGCAGGGACGCCATTTTTCGCGGGTCGACATGGCGGATTTCCGCAAGGTGGTAGAGGTCAATCTGATGGGTTCGGCGATCTGCACCCACGCCGTATGGAAGTTGATGCGCGAGCAAGGCTATGGCCGCATCCTGATGACGACATCCGAGGGCGCTCTCTACCCCGTACCGGGTGCCGCGAGTTATGCGGCGGCGAAACTGGGGGTGGTCGGGTTGATGAATGCGCTTTCGGTCGAGGGGAAGGCCGATGGCATCCATGTCAACAGCATCGCGCCGGCGGCTGCGACCCGCATGACGAAGGATATGCTGAGCGCGGATGATTTTTCGCGCATGGGCCCCGAAACGGTGGTCGCCGCCGCGCTTTATCTGGTCAGCGAGAATGCGCCGACCTGCACGACGCTGGCGGCGGGTGCGGGGCGATACGAACGGGCGTTCGTGACCCACAGCCGGGGTGTCGAGGTGGACGACGGGCAATTGACCCCGGCCGGTGTCGCGGCGCGCTTCGCCGAGATCAGCGACCGGAGCGGCGATCAGGCGCCGCAGGGCTTTCACGCGGTGGCGCGGGTCGGATTGGCGGGACGCACTCGCTGAAGCAGACACCGACGACCGGCATCATCGGGCCTGATAGATGGTCACGCCGTCGTCTTGCCGCCGCTGAATGGCGCCGCGCGCGAGGAGGTGGTTGAGCAGGGCGATCGTTTCGCCGGTCGCCAGGCTCAGCAGCGAAATGTTCGAACGCTCGATCGGTCTGCTGAACAGCGTCTCGAACAGGTCGACAGCGCGCTTCGGCGTCGTCAGCACGCGCTCGAGACGGAGCAACGCGTCTTGCTGATCGGCGATCAGTTCATCGATGCGCGCGTGCAAGCCGCGGAAACAGCCTTTGTGCGAGGGAAGCACGAGTACGCTGTCGGGAACCCGATCGCGCAGCGCCGCGAGTGTCTCGAACCATTCGCTCAGCGGATCGTCGTCGGGCTCGGCCGCATCGACCGAGATGTTCGATGAGATTTTCGGCAGTACCTTGTCGCCGGAGATCAGCAGGTCGAGGCTGGGGCAATGGAGGCAGGCATGTTCGGGCGTATGGCCGCCGCCGGCGATCACCTTCCATTCGCGGCCGCCGATCAACAAGGTCTCGCCGTCGCGGAGGCGTTTGAAGCTGTCGGGAAAGGGGCCATAGAGCTGCGCCATATTCGCGCGCCGGGCGATATTCGATGCGACCTCCTCGGCAGTCCATCCTGCGCGCCGCCCGAATTCCTCAGTGCCTTGCGTCGGTTCGGCGCCCGTACGTGTCGCGATCGAACGCGCGGTGAGATATTCGGTGCGGGTCATCCAGAGCCGGCATCCGAACCGTTCGGTCAGCCACCCGGCGAGCCCGGCATGGTCGGGATGCATGTGCGTCACCAATATCCGGGTCACGCGCCTTTGCCCCAGGTCCTCGGCCAGCAGACGTTCCCATGTCGCGATCAGGTCGGGGTGCCGGATTCCGGTATCGACGATCGTCCAGCCGTCACCGTCCTCGATCGCCCACAGGTTGATATGATCGAGCACGAAGGGAAGGGACATTCGTATCCACAGGACGCCCGGGGCGACCGCGACCGTCCGACCCGGTGAAGGCGTTTCGGGGACGCGGGCGGGGCCCGCGGTCTCGCAATTATCTGATTCCATTTGTCGGGTTTAGCGGTCGCTGCCGGAGGGGCGCCCCCTCCCGATGAGTGGGGGCGTGTCTTCACTGCAGAGCGTTGCGTTCGCCCATGGAAGCGCAGGCATTCCGAACTCCCTTGCGCTACGAGGCGCATCCCTGTCTCCAATGGCGCGGAGAGCAGAGATACGCCTCGCGGACGGGTGACGGCAAGAAGAAGGGCTAGAAGCGAACCGTCCCCGAGATGCCGTAGGTCGCAGGCTCCTGCCGTACCGACGTGACGAAGCCGAGCGCCATCACTTGCAGATGCTGGAGATAATCGCGCTCATTGGTCAGGTTGCGGCCATAGACGGCGACTTCGAAATTCCGCCACGTAACCGACGCCCGCGCGCCCAGCAGGCCCAGCGCCGGCACTGTGGTAGCTGCGATGATGGCCGCATTCTCCGGGTTCTCCGGGAAGTTATAGTCACCCGTGGCCATCTTGCCGCGCCAGGCATAGCCGACGTGGAAGCTGGTTTTCACATCCTCGGACAGATCGGTGGAATAGTCGGCAGCCAGCGAGAATTGCTTCTTTGCGATCCCCACGAAGCGTTCCTGCCGCCGGTCGCCGGTCAGGTCAGAAAACCGGCGGTGCTTCGGATCGACCAGCGAACCGCTGGCGCTGAGGGTCAGACCGCGGACGGGCCGGATAGCGAGTTCGGCTTCCAGTCCCTTGAAGCGGGCGGAGCCCGAGTTGCCGATGACCGTCGTCGAACTTCCGACCGTTGCTGGCGGGATCGGGGGAACGGCGACAATCGTGGAACTTTGCCTGTCTTTCACGTCAGTAATATAGGCCGCGACGTTGAAACGGATTTTGCGATCCAGCAGTTCGGTCTTCAGGCCGATCTCATGGGAATAGGCGCGTTCCGGCGCAAAATTGACGAGGCCGGCAAGGGATTGCGCGCGATAGTTCGCTCCCCCGGAACGAAAACCCTTCGAAGTTTTCGCATAGAGCATGGTGTCTTCCCACAGCTTGTAGTCGACACCCAGCGTATAGGACCAGCCCGAGAAGCTGCCTTTGGTCGAGGCACTGCACCTGACGGGATCGAAAATCTCCGCCGAAGCGAAAGGCGCGACCGGCGTCAGGCGACAGCGGATCATGCCGGTGGCGCGATTATAGTCGTTGTTGCGCGATTCAAGGCTCTTGTCGTCGACCGAATAGCGCAATCCGCCGGTCAGACCGAGCGCTTCGGTAATGTGCCACGTTCCCTGGGCGTAAATCCCCATGCTGTCATTCTTGATATAGCCGTAATTGTGGGATGTGTTGGGGTTGAGGAGCGGCGTGGAGATGCTGTTATAGACATCCGAGCCATATTCATGGAAATAAAACAGTCCGGTGGCGAAATCGACCGCATCGTCGAGCATTTTTCCAGTGGTTTGAATTTCGCCGGAATATTGGGTGAAATTCTGCTGCAATTCGGTCGAGAAGAGGACGTAGGGCGTTCCATCGGTGTCGAGGACGTTGCTGCTCTTGACGTCGCGGAGTCCGGTGATGAGCTTCGCTTGACCCCAGGGCACGTCGAGCGACGCGGTGAAGTTCAGCGTGTAGGTGCGGGTGGAAAGGTTGGGGCGCTCGTTAATCGACGCGGTCCGTGGATTGGCGAGACGGTCGGCAATCAACTGCTGCAGAATGCGCTTGCCGTTGCTGATCGCCGTCGCATTGTCGGGGAATCCGTTGGTGAGGCCCACCACCCGGCTCACGCCTGTCCCGACGTTATAATTGGACCGCGTCGCGCCAGCAAATGCGTTGGCGACATAGGTCAAGTCGCGGGTGATGGCGGCTTCGTCCGCATCATAATATTCGCCCGAAAAGAGCAACTCCAGCGTGTCGGTTGGGCGGAGCAGCAGCTTTGCGCGGGCGTTCCAGCGATCACGGCCATTATATCGTTCGCCGGTGAATGGTCCGGCAAAGGGGCCTTTCACCATATAGGTGGCTCCGGTGAAGGCCGTGGTGGCGGTCGATGGCGCGACATTAGTCATATCACCGTCGCGGCGGCTTCGCGATGCAGCGACGCGCAATGCGACCCGGTCGGTGACGATCGGCAAGTTGAGTATCCCGGTCAGTTCCAGTTCGTTGAAGCGACCATAAGAGGCGGACAATTGGCCGCTGATCGCATCGAGTTCGGGATTGCGGGTGTTGATGAGAAGCGCGCCGCCGGTCGTGTTGCGCCCGAACAACGTGCCTTGGGGGCCTTTTAGGACTTGCACGGAGTCGACGTCCAGAACGCTGGAATTCAGACCGTAAGCGCGCGCCCAGTAAACGCCATCGACATAGGTCCCGACGCTGGGGTCGAGCGTTGCCAGAATGTCATTCTGCAATTGTCCGCGCAAAGCGATCGTCGCAGCGCCGGCGCTTGATTGGCCGGGTGCGATATTGAGGCTGGGGGTGAAGTTGCCCAAATCCTGCAATTGCTGGAAATTCTGCTTTTCGAGGTCGCTGCCGCTGAATGCCGTGATGGCGACAGGGACGTCCTGCATATTCTCGCTGACTTTGCGCGCCTGCACGACGATGATCTCAAGTCCCTCATCTTCGGCGCGCGCGTCGCTATTCGCGGGCTGCGCCTCGTTCGCCGACGCCGCCGCGGGCAAGGTCAGCGCGGTCGCCAGCCCGATTCCACAAAGCAGCAGGCTCTTGCGAGCGTTGTTCAGAACCATAAATCCTCCCCAAATATTGCAGTCGATCAACAGGTCGACGCGGCTCTTGCCGTCATCGACCGGGCGTATTTCCCAAGGAGATGCTGTATTTTCGGGCTACGCGGATGGGCGTCGTGGGCAAACCCCTCCTGTGGAGTGGGGTGGGGAGTGGGCTGGCGATCTTGCCGCGCTAGCGAGGCAAGCCGGATCCCGGCCCTGAGGGGGATGCGTCAGCCGACGTGGCGGTTCGCGGACGACCAATATTGGTCGCGCACGACGCGCCGCAGGACCTTGTGTGCCGGACTGAGAGGAAGTGCCGCAACCAGCTTTACCGTTTTGGGCACCTTGTGCTTCCCAAGTTTTTGGCGGGCATGGTCGATCAGTTCGCCTTCCGACGCTTCGCAGCCTTCCTTCAGCATGATTTCAGCGTGGACCGCTTCGCCCCATTCGGCGTGCGGAATCCCAACGACGGCGGACATCAGGACGGCGGGATGCGTGTTGAGCGCGCTTTCGACCTCGATCGCATAGACGTTGAAGCCGCCCGTGATGATCATGTCCTTCTTGCGATCGACGATATAGAGGAACCCGCGCTCGTCGCGGTAACCGAGGTCGCCTGACTTCCAGAAGCCGTTCTCAAACTCCTGCGCGGTGCCTTCGGGATTCCCGTAATAGCCGGGAATCGTGGTGCGCGCGCGCACCCATATTTCGCCGACGCTGCCGTCGGGAACATCCTTGCCGTCGTCGTCGGTGATCCGCACTTCGATACCGCGCGCGATGCGTCCTGCCGAAGCCAGATGGGCCAGCGATCCGTTGGCGTCGGGCAGGTGGTCGCGCTTTGCCAGCATGCCGACGGGCTGGAAGCATTCGGTCGCGCCATAGACCTGAACGAAGACATTGCCGAAACGGGCCTGCAATTGTTCGAGTTTCGACGGGCTGATCGGGGCGGCGCCGTAGAAGATAGTTTCGAGCGATGAGAGGTCGAAGTCGGTCGCGGCTTCCAGCTCGAGCAGGCGGTAGAGCATCGTCGGAACAAGCGTGGCGAGTGTCGCGCGTTCGGCCTCGACATTGCGGCACCATGCGACGAGGTCGGGGGCATTCTGAGTGATCAGGGCGCCGCCGCGGAAAAAGACGGGGAGGACGCCCGTCGCGGCGCCGTGGCTCAGCGGCGCAAGCTGCATCGACCGGGTGGTCTCGCTGAACAGATTATCCTCATCGGCGTAGAGCGCGTCGCAGGTGCCGAGCCAGATGTCCGTCGTATATTGCGCACATTTGCCGCGGCCGGTCGTGCCGCCAGTGAAGCGGTAGATCAATATATCGTTGTGCGCGTCATTCTCGACATCGGGATCGGCGTCCGAAACGCCGTCGAGGAGATTCCAGAAATATTCCACCCCTTCGCGCGGCTCGGGCAGCGGATCCATCGCGACCATCGTGATGCCGCGGCTGTGGAAGGCGTCGTAATAGCGGTCGACGAGGCCGGTTTCAAGGAACGCGACCTTGGGGCTGATCCAGTCCGCCTGCCAGAGATGGTCGTCATAGCTGTCGTGAAGATTGGTGAGGACGGCCGCGGCATCGCCCTTCAACAAGGTCCAGGCGTGGAGCAGCGACAGATTGTCGTTTTCGAGGAGGCAAAGATAGCTCGTCTCCCGGATGAGGCCGAGACGCTCGCGCATCATGTTGACGATCCGGTTCGAGAGACGATGCAGTTCCTCGAAGCTGTAACGCCGGTTCCGTTCGACGTTCACCAGCGCCTCCTTCGAACCATATGTCCGAACGGCCTGCCGCATCATCCGCGTAAAATTCACCTTCATCAGCCTCTCGTCCCTTTATGTTTTCGCTCCGTAGCGTTTTGCAATCGGCATAGGGAGCCATTGCCATTGTGCCATAGCGGATGATCGCCGAAATCTTCCCCCTCGTGGAGAGGGGGGCGAAGGTGCCGCCCGCCGATCCCCCCCGACATGGGTGGTGCCGGGATGCCTGCGCTCCATGGGATCGATGCTGCAGGAAAAACGCACATCAAGGGAAATCTCCAAATGAGCAGAAATTTTGAAGGCCGCGTCGCGATCGTCACCGGAGCCGGGAACGGGCTGGGCCGCGCCTATGCACTCGAACTCGCGCGGCGCGGTGCGAAGATCGTGGTCAACGATCTGGGCGGCGGCCGCGACGGCAGCGGAACCTCGGCGGCGGCGCAGGCCGTGGTCGACGAGATCGTCGCTGCGGGCGGTGAGGCAATCGCCAATTCGAGCAGCGTGACCGACGAGCAGGCGATGGTCGCCATGGCCGAGGAAGCGAAGGCCAAATGGGGACGCATCGACATCCTCATCAACAATGCCGGCATCCTGCGTGACAAGAGCTTTTCCAAGATGAGCATCGACGATTTCCGGCTTGTCGTGGACGTTCATCTGATGGGTTCCGCGATCTGTACCAAGGCGGTGTGGGAGGTCATGAAGGAGCAAGGCTATGGCCGCATCCTGATGACCACCTCGGCTACCGGCCTCTACGGTAATTTCGGCCAGACCAACTATGGCGCGGCGAAGCTGGGTCTTGTCGGCTTCATGAACTCGCTCGGGATCGAGGGCGCGAAAAACGACATCCGCGTCAATACGATCGCGCCGGCGGCCGCGACGCGGATGACCGAGGATATCATGCCCGAAGATATTCTCGCGCAGATGGATCCCTCGACTGTGGTTCCGGCGGCGCTCTATCTCGTCGGCGACGATGCCCCGAGCCGCACGATCCTGTCCGCCGGCGCGGGCGGCTATCAACGCGCCTATGTCACGCTCACGCGCGGCATTCGTGTCGACCCGGCCGACGCAACGCTGGAACGGATCGCGGCAGATATCGACGCGATCAACGACCGCAAGAACGAGTTGTTGCCCGACAACGCTTTCGTGCAGTCGGCGCTTGGTCTCGGCCAGATCTGACGTCGGGAGAATAGACGATGACACGCAAGGTCTATGTCGCCGGCGTCGGGATGATCCCCTTCGCCAAGCCGGGGATGAGCGAAACATATGACAAGATGGGTGCGGCCGCGACGCGGCTGGCGCTGCAGGATGCAGGCGTCGATTACGACAAGGTCGATCAGGCCTATGCCAGCTTCATCTATGGCGACACCTGCAGCGGACAACGCGCGCTCTATGACGTTGGTCTCAGCGGGATCCCCATCTTCAACGTCAACAACGCCTGCGCGTCGGGCTCGTCGGCGATCTATCTCGCGCGGCAGGCGATCGAGAATGGCGCCGCCGATATCGTGCTGGCGGTCGGTTTCGAGCAGATGGTCCCCGGCGCGCTCGGCGCCGTTTTCAACGATCGCCCCTCGACTGCGGGCCGTTTCGTCGAAGCGACCGACGCCGTGCTCGGCGAATCCGACCTGCCGGTCGCACTGCGCATCTTCGGCGCGGCGGGGGTCGAGCATATGAAGCGCTACGGAACGCCGCTCGACTCCTTCGCCAAGGTTCGTGCCAAGGCCAGCCGACATGCCGCGCGCAACCCGCTGGCGGTGTTTCGCAAGGAAGTGACCGCCGAGGAGGTGATGGCGGACCAGGTCGTGTGGCCCGGCGTGATGACCCGCCTGATGGCGTGCCCGCCGACGTGCGGCGCGGCGGCGGCGATCCTGTGCAGCGAAGAAGCCGCGAACAAATATGGGCTCGACAAGCGGGTGTGGATTGCCGGGCAGGCGATGACTACCGACGCGGCCGATACGTTCGAGAGCGGCGACCTGCGCCGGGTGATCGGCTATGGCATGGCGGAGCGCGCGGCGAACATGCTCTACGAGGCGACGGGCATCGGAGCCGAAGACGTCGATGTCGTCGAGCTTCACGACTGCTTCGCGCATAACGAACTCGTCGTCTATGAGGCGCTCGGCCTCTGCCCTGAAGGCGGCGCGGCCAAGTTCATCGACGATGGCGACAACAGCTATGGCGGCCGTTTCGTCGTCAACCCCTCGGGCGGCCTCTTGTCCAAAGGGCATCCGATCGGGGCGACCGGCCTCGCCCAATGCTTCGAACTGACCCAGCAGCTGCGCCACGCGGCCGATGCGCGCCAGGTCGACGGCGCGCGCGTTGCGCTCCAGCACAATCTGGGCGTCGGCGGCGCCTGCGTCGTGACGATGTATCGGAATTGATCGAGCGAAAAGTGGCCCCTCTCCCAGACCGGGGGAGGGGCCGCTTCTTATTTGGGCGGTGCGGGAAGTTCGCGGATGCTCGGCAGTACCCAGTTCTTGTCGAACAGCGCCGGCTGGGGGCCATAGAAGCGGAACATGGCGAACCAGCGCTTGCCCGGCGTCAGCGCGATCCAATTGCCCTTACCGCGCTCCGGGGCGCTTGCCGAGAAACGGATATCGACCGACCCGTCCTTGTTGGTGGTCAATGAGCGTTCATTGCTGTCGATGCCGACAACCGGCGCGTTGCGCAGGAAGCCGCTGGTTTCGAGGTCATAGACATCGACCGACCAGAATTGCTTCGCCGGGACATTCGCCGGGACGTGCAGAACATAATCTCTCTCGCCGGTCAGCCAGGCACCCGACGGGTCTTTCGATTGCGTGACATAGAAGGTCGCGGTACCGAGCCGCTTGGGCGATGCGAAGGCCTTGAAATAGAACCACGCGCGTTCGTCGATCCGCAAGGCGTCGTTGAGCTCGAAGGTGAAGCCGCCCTTTGCGAGCGGCAGCAACTCGCCGGTCGTCGACCATATTTCGTTCGGCCACCAAGGCGTGCGGCTGACCTGTCCCTCGATCATCAAATCGCCGCGGACCTGCGCAGCTGCCTTGGCCAGCGCTTGGCGCTGGCGCGGCGTCGGCGCGAAAGCCTTACCCGGCTCGATGCCCAGCGTCCGCAACATGCCGCGCATGACCATGTCGCGCCGTTCCGCCGGTTCTTCGGCCAGCATCTTGGCGAGGCGGTCGAAGAAGCTGTCGTCCATCCGCACGATCGCGTCGAACAGCCGGTCCGACATGTCGATATAGCGTTGCGGCTTCGGCGCCGCCGCGGTCGAGAGTGGATAGAGCCGGACCTGTTTCGCCATCGCGTTGGCCTCCGCCGCTTCGCGTGGATCGCTGGACACCGGCGTCAGGCGAAGCAGGAAATAGCCGTTGTAGGTCGACATGGCGAGCTGCCGCATGCCGGGCGGCACCGGACCCTTATATCCGGGCGGCGTCAACAGGAAGCGGCCGCCCTTGCCTTCGTCGATGCCCGCATGGCCGAAATCCTCGACCGGGATCTGCCAGCCGTCCTGGAGGTTGCCATAGACGCTGAGCTTGCCCGACGGCGGCATATCAAAAACGACCGGCCCGTCGCGCAGATTGACGTTCGCATAGACATAATGCGACGTCGAATTGGGCGTCGTGGTCTGGTTCTGCCAATCCGAGGGCCGCGACCAATATAGTATGTCGTTATATTTGGCCCCCGCGTCGCGGAAATAGGCGTCGCGCATCGCGTCGGTGCTGACGAGAGGAATGCCCCATATCACGGCCTCGGCGGCGCGGCGTTCAAAGGCGGGCGAGACGCCTTCGTTTGAAGAGTCTGCGTTGGCTGCGCGTGCGGGGGCGGCTGGAAGAAGCGCAGCGCCGAGAGCGAGCGCCAAGGCTAGCGGAGTGTGGTGGATCATGGCTTGGCCTTTCGTGGAGAAACTCGAATGTCATGAGCGTTATCGGTCTGCCAGCGGGAGGGCATCGAACGCGCCGTCGTTGATCCGCGCCGGACCGGCCTGAGATGTCGGTGCCACGAATCCACTCTCACTCAGGCGTGCGTTCCCGGCACTGCGGCAGCGCCATTGGGCGAAGCAAGGGAATCCATGCTCGCGACGAGGGCATGATCAGGACGCACGGAACAGGTCGGGTGTCGAATCGAGGTGGAAACCTTGGAAGCGCGGGGAATTGCCGTGCGGCTCGAGCTTCAGGTGCCGCCGCGCATTCGGGCCGCCACCATCAACGCGCAGGCAGGTCCCGGTAATGAAGGCCGCGCCCGGCGACAGCAGGAAGCTGATCGCCGCCGACACTTCGGAGACGGTTCCGACGCGCTGCATCGGAATATTGCCGGCCGACTGGCGGATGAAATCGACCGCGTCGCCGGTGTAATTGTCGAAGCCGCTCGACATGATCATCCCCGCAGCGAGGCTGTTGACCCGGACGCCCGAGGCCGCCCACTCCGCCGCGGCCGATTGCGTCAGCGAATACATGCCGGCGCGCGCCGCGCCCGAATGGGCGAAATTGGGAAGCCCCATCCACATATCGACGATCATGTTGACGATGGCGCCGCCGTTGGCTGCCATCCAGCGATTATAGACCTCGCGCATCATGTTGAAACCGCCGGTGAGGTTGTTCCGCACGACCGCCTCGAACCCCTTGGTCGAAATGTCCTTGAGGGGCGAGTAAAACTGTCCGCCGGCATTGTTGACCAGCCCGTCGATGCGCCCCTGATCCGCTAGCACCGCCTCGATCGCCGTCGCGACGCCCTCCTCGTCGCGAATGTCGCAGATCTGGCTGGAGACTTTTCCGCCTTCGGATCGAATCTCTGCTTCAACCGCGGCGAGTTTTTCGGCCTTGCGACCCATGATCACCACATGCGCACCGAGCGCCGCAAGTTCGTGCGCAATGCAACGACCGATGCCGCTACCGCCGCCGGTGACGATGATGACCTGGCCGTCGAACAGGCCGGCGCGAAAGATAGAATCATAGGACATGGTTTTTCCTCGAACGACGGCGCGTCACTTGCCGCTCTTGTGCGCGTTGAATTTGGTCAGCGCCTCGTCGAGCGCGCCGCTCGCGGCACGGCGGAGCTGTGCGCGTTCTTCGAGTTCATAGGAGATTTCGACCATCGGACTTTGCAGCGCCAGATCGAGATTGCGCTTGGTCAGGCGGAGCGCGTCGAGCGAATATTGGGCGATCCGCTTCGCCATGGAGTGTCCTTCGGCGAGCAGCTGGTCCGCGGGCACGACCTGCGACACGAGCCCTGCGGTCAGTGCGCGCTCGGCGGGAAGCCGGGCCGAGGTGAAGGCGATTTCGCGCGCCAGCGAGATGCCGATCGTGCGTTGCAGGCGCCACGCGACCCCAAGCTCGGTGCCCGACAGCCCAAGGTTGATGAATGAGGTGGTGAAGAAGGCGTCTTCGCTCGCGATGATGATGTCCGACGCCAGCGCAAAGATCAGCCCCGCGCCGGCGACCGAGCCATTGGCGAGGGTGATGACCGGCTGGGGACAGGAGCGCATGTCGCGCAGGATATCGGCAATGTCCCAGTCGCCGAGAAGCAGGTCTTCGAGAATTGGGTCATCGCCGTGCGCGCCCACCAGATCGAGCCCGACGCAGAAATGATCGCCGCTGCCGCGAAGGACGATCGCCTTGCATTCGCGGTCACGGCGGCACGACGCGAAAAATCGCCCCAGCTCGTCGAGCAATCGCTGGGTGACGGCATTGCGCCGATGCGGGCGATTGAGCGTGACGGTGGCGACGGGCCCGTCACGCTCGATAAGCAGCACTTGTTCCGGTCCGCTGTCTGTCATGGTGATTGGGCCCTTTGTCGTCCGAATATCGGACTCAAAAGCTAGCCATCGTCCGCCCGTCGGATACCCCCCCTTGCGAGGGGGAGAGGGCGGGATTGTAACGTTCGTGACAGTCTTCCGGCTGTGCCTGCGTCAATCTGGCTTCCAATAATATTGGAGGAGGATTCCCATGCCGCGTTTGCGAACTGCCGCTATCTTGCGATGCGCCGCCCTGACCCTGCTGGCTGGCGCCGGCCATCAGACTCTAGCGGCGCAGGCGACCGGCGAAGTCCATGGGCCGGGGACCTCTGGCCCGATCAAGCGCGGCGACCAGCCCGGATATGATTTTCAGGATCAGTATATCGGGGTTCCCGGCAAGGTTCTGGCCGACAATATGGAACCGGTGGTCGAGCATCCCGATCAGGCGGCTGAAGCGCAGCGCAAGCTCGCCGAACTCGAAAAGCGGACCGGAAAGAAACCGAACATCCTTGTCTTCATTCTCGACGATGTGGGCTGGATGGATTTCGGCTTCAACGGCGGCGGCGAAAGCATCGGCGCGCCGACCCCGGATGTCGACCGGATCGCGGCGCAGGGCCTCAACCTGACCTCTGCCTATTCGCAGCCCAGCTGCACGCCGACGCGTGCCTCGCTTCTTACCGGCCAGCTCCCGATCCATCACGGCCTGCTGCGCCCGCCGATGTACGGCAGCCCCGGCGGCCTGGACGGCAAGACGACGATTGCCAAGCTGCTCTCGGCGCAGGGCTATGTCACCCAGGCTGTCGGGAAATGGCACGTCGGCGAGAATGAGGGGTCGCAGCCGCAGAATGTCGGCTTCGATGATTTTCGTGGTTTTCTCTCGGTTTCGGATATGTACACCGAATGGCGCGATCCCCATTTCAATCCCGAAATCGCCTATAGCCCCACGCGGACGGCGATGATCGAGAAGGCACCGTTCAACAAATATGACGTGCATGTCGCAAAGGGCGGAAAGATCGAGGAAGTCGGCCTGATCACGCTCGATTATGTCAAGGATCTCGACCAGCGCTGGGCCGATTATGCCGTCAGCTTCCTTCAGAAGCAGAAGGGCAGCAAAAAACCTTTCTTCCTCTACTACGGCACCCGCGGATGTCATTTCGACAATTATCCGAACGCCCATTATGCCGGGCGCTCGCCGGCGCGGAACGACTATACCGACTGCATGATCGAGATGAACGACATCTTCGCCCGCCTTTACAGGACGCTGGAGGAAACGGGCGAACTCGACAATACGCTGATCCTCCTCACCTCGGACAATGGTCCCGAGGCCGAAGTCGAACCGCACGGCCGCACGCCGTTCCGCGGCGCGAAGGGGTCGACCTGGGAGGGCGGGGTGCGCGTGCCGACCTTCGCCTATTGGAAAGGGATGATCACGCCGCGCCGGTCCGACGGCCTGTTCGACTTGACCGACATCTTCACGACATCGCTGGGCCTTGCAGGGGTCAGGGGTGCAGCCCCGAGTGCGGCGGTCGGCAAGGCGAATTACCTGAGCGGGATCGACCAGACCTCGTTCCTGCTTGCGAAGGACGGGGCGTCGAACCGCCGGAGCATCGCCTATTTCTGGGGCAATCGTCTGGCGGCGGTCCGGATGGACGAATTCAAGATCCAGTTTCTCGCCCATGACAGCTTCGGAACGACGCCGAACGGCAATCACGGCGGCTTCACCGGAACCGTGGCGCCTACCGCGGGCGGGATGATGTATAATCTCTACGCCAATCCGCAGGAGGACAGTTCGGTCGCCATCCGGCATATCCCCGCCGCTTCGGGCCTCGCGCTCGAGGTGCAGCGCTACCAGCAGATGCTCAAGAAATATCCGCCGAACATCGTTGTCAACTTCACCGGGCAATAAGCGCTGCGGTTCGGCGATGACATGTTCGCCGCGGACCCTTAGGCATGGCGCATGGCGGGCGTGAGTGACCTTGAGGCGGCGGCATCGGCGCTGGAATCGTGCCAGTGGCTCGAAGGCCACGGCATCGATCTACGCGGCCGGCTTCTGTCGGAGGGGCGGTTGCGGAGACTGTTGCCGGGACAATGGGTCTTTGCCGAGGGTGATGATTCCGGCGGCATCGTCACCGTCATCAGCGGAACCGTCCAAGTCTATGCACAAGCCATCGGCGACCGCGAGGTGTTGCTCAGCCAGATGGGCCGTGGCGGCACTATAGGTCAGTCGGTGCGCTTCGGCGGAGGCCCGAGGCTGGTGACCGCCATCAGCCTCGGCGACAGTCTGATCCTTCAGGCGGGTGACGACGCGCTGGAGGCGATCGCGCGACAGGAGCCGCTGATCTGGAAAGCGGTGGCCAGCCTTCACTACGCCCAGCTTCGGGGTCTGGTTCAGATGATCGCCGAGTTCGCTTCGCTTCGGCCGCGACAAAGGCTGGCGGCGCGGCTCGTCCGGTTCGCGCAGGGTCATGAGCCGCTGCGTTTATTGGCACTCGCTCAGCAAGATCTCGCCGACATGACCGGCCTCAGCCGGAAGACGGTCAACGCCAGCCTTTCCGATCTTGAGGCAAAAGGCCTGATCCGCCGAAAATATGCAGCGATCGAGATCGTCGACCTGGTTGGACTGCAAGCCTACGCCTCGGCGGCTCAGTGGAGTGAGTGATGTCCGTCCCCGCTGCACCCAATACAACTCACGAAGGGATGCCATTCTTTCGGCATGATGTGCTCGCGACGATGGCTGAAGACCTCTAGCCAGACGAGGTGCAGCCGGCTCGCCGCGTGCGATTTTTTTTAGATATAAGAAACGCTGGTCACGAACGGCAGCTAAAATGCGACCAACGTGAGTTCACCCAGCTAGCGGACTTACTTGGTGTAAATCATGTGTAATGACGCCACCATTTGATGCAATGTTCTGCTAACGTTCCAATCCATGCGCTGAGCGAGAAATCCTAGGATAACCATGGATTCGTATCGTTCGACATCTATTAAAGCATCTGTTTTGTTGGACTGTAAATCTGCCCGGGTTTCCGTACGCTGGTTCGAATCCAGCCCTGTCCACCATTTTCCCATATCGCATATCGAACCAGCGACTTTTCGCTGGCGCGCATCGGCGAGCGGTGCAGGCGGGCCGCGCATCTGATGGTGCCCGATGTGTTGTCGGAAATCTGGATGACGAAGCCGGAGCCAGCCCGTCGGGTGAGGGAGGCGATGGGCAGGCTTGCTCACCAATTCGCTATCGCGACTGCCGCGCGAACGGTGTGAGCCTACAGGATGTCGAACGCGTGCAGCACCAGCCAAAGCAGCGACGACACCGCAAGGACGCAAAGGAACCAGCCTTCTTTGCGCATAGTATTCTGTCCCCCCAGCCCAATGTTACAATTGCTACCCCTGCTCCGACAATTCAAGCGCGATCGCGTCCGGCCGTCCATCGACCTATCGGATTAAGCCATAGGGATTAGGTTGTTGCGCTTGACCAACGCGGGGAGGGGTGCTGCACTCGCCCGGGGGAACAGCGTGCGCATACTCATCGTCGAAGATAACGCCAGGATCGGCGCTTTGACCGCCGAAGGGCTTTCGGCGATGGGGTTTTGCTGCGACATCGCGCCGATACTGTCCGAAGCGTCCGAACTGATTGCCGCGACCAGCTATGATATTATCGTGCTCGACCTCGGCATGCCCGATGGCGACGGGCGCGCATGGCTGATGGTCGAGCGTGCGCACGGACTTGCGACGCCGGTGATCATGCTCACCGCGCGGTCGGCGTTGGGGGATCGCATCGACGGCCTCGATGCGGGCGCCGACGATTATCTGGTCAAGCCATTCGCGATCGAGGAGCTTGCCGCGCGCGTCCGCGCGCTGCTTCGCCGGCCGGGGGCTCGCTCGAGCCCGGTCCTCTCCGTGGGGCCGGTCGATTTCGACACCATCGCGCGCGTGGGTAGGTGCAAGGGCGAACCGCTCCACCTCAGCCAGCGCGAAGCGGCGCTGCTCGAATTGATGATGGTCAAGGCGGGCAGCGTCGTCAGCCGCGAACAGATCGAGGCGTCGCTCTATTCCTTCGACGAGCCGGTAACCCCGAACGCGATCGAAGTGCTGGTCTCGCGGGTGAGGAAAAAGCTCGCGACGCTGGGTGTGCACGATCAACTGGTGACGCTCCGCGGCGTCGGTTATCTGATGCTCGAGCCCGTCGATTGATGCAGCAGGGGCGCTCGATCATCGACGAACTGCGGACAGGCTTTGCCTGGATGGCGGCCGCGGGCAGTGTCGTGCTCGCTGTCTTTCTGGTCGTCGATTTCGAACTGGTCCGAAAGGATGTCCGCGAAAGCTACGGGCATATCGGCCTCGTCCATGAGGTGATCGATCATGTCATTTTCCCGATCATCGTCCTGCTTGCCCCGCTGGCGATCGCGACGCGGTGGCTGATCGCCCGCGCGCTCAAGCCGCTCCATGACGCCGCGGAATTCATTCACCAGGCAACGGGCCGCGAACGCGGTTTTCGCGTGACGCTCGCCGATTTCCCGACCGAAGCCATGCCCTTTGCCGAGGCCGTCAATGCCCTGTTGTCGCGGCTGGACGATGCGGCGCGGCGGCAAGAGGGATTTGCCGCCGATGTCGCGCACGAGCTCAAAACGCCGCTTGCGGTCGCCATGCTGGAACTGGGGCGGTTGAAGACCGCCGATACCGACCGCGTGAGCGCCGATCTCGCGGGGATGAACCGTCTGGTCGAGCAGTTGCTGGTGCTCGCCCAGCTCGACGCCTATGCGGCGGCGCCGCAGCCCTTCCGGCCGATCGATCTGGCGGATGCGGCGCTCGATGCGATCAAGCTTTGCGCGGTCGAAGCAGCGCAGAAGGGGGTCGCGCTCGCGTACCGCGACGAGGGCGGGCCACCGGTGATGGGCCGTATCGAAGCGGTGACCGCGGCGCTGCGCAATCTCGTCGAAAACGCCGTGCGGGTGACCGCCGCGGGCAAAGAGGTGGTTATCGTTCGCGGCCCGGGACCCAAAATTCGCGTCGTCGATGGCGGACCCGGGATCGAGCCCGCCCGGCTGCTTGCCCTGTCGGACCGTTTTCGGCGCGGCGAACATGCGAGTTTTGGCGGCGCCGGCCTTGGCCTGTCGATCGTCGCGCGCATTATGGAAGTGCATGGCGGAGCGATGAAAAGCCATCCGGGCGAACCGTCGATCGAGCTGGATTTCGACAACATTGTAGCGACTTGATACAGATTTCGTGCCCGTCAGCTTTCTGTAAGCAAAATCCGCTACATCTCGAACTGAAGGATTCGGTAGGGCGGATCTTTCCGGCGGACTAGCTCAAGACAAAAGAGGGGAGCAGCTATCCGGCGTTCACAGCGGGTCGCAACCGTTGATGAACTTTGGGGGAAATATTTTGTCCGCTGTATCAAGGGCACTGGTCTGGGAACGGCAGCTACTTTGCCGAAGCGGTCTCGCTTCCATCATCCGGCGCGAATTCATTCATTGTGACGTTGCGACCGCGGGAGATGCCGAACAGGCTCTCGACTGGCTGGCCGCAACCGGCGCGCATGACATGCTGGTTCTCGATGGCGGGATCGACCTGAAGTCGGTGGTCCCCGGTGGTATTCGCGGATTGCGTCACCGCTTTCCGCAGCTTTCGCTGGTGGTCGTCGACTGGCGGCGCGATCGTGACGCGGTGCTCCGCGCCATCTCCGACGGCGCGCATGGTTTTATTCCGAAGGACATGGAGCAGGATGAAATGCTCCAGGCCTTCCGGCAAGTGATGGCCGGGCAGGTCTATGTTCCGCCGATCGTCAGCGATGTCGACGCGGAAGTACGGGCGACAGGCTCTTCTGGTTCGCACCAGGCCTCGCTATCCAGCCTCACCGAACGGCAGCGCGAAGTGCTGGCGCATATGTCGATGGGTAAATCGAACAAGGAAATCGCGCGCTCGCTGCGCATTTCCGAAAGCACGGTGAAGGTCCATGTGGCGGCGGCATTCCGCCTGCTCGGTGTGCATAATCGCGTTGGAGCGGTGGCCGCGCTGCAAAGCCGCGGAGACGCGTCCGCTTTTATCCGGGACCAGTTCCTCGGCCGCCGCGCGAACGACGATTTCAGCACGCGCGCTTTCGGTTAAATTTCATCGATAACAGAATATTTTTATCCCGCTTGTCCCGGGAAAAATATTTGTGTCCGTATATTGTCCAAAAGTACTAAATAGTCCTGCCATCAGGATAGTGAAGAAGACTCATAGAGTCCCATATCGGGCTAGTACGTAAAGTCCAATCGACTCCATATCCCGATTTTACTTAACCTGTTTTTAAGCCGTCGGGTGAGTCGATTCGATTCGCGACGTCGGTCTTGCTGGCGGGGGGCCGCACCAGCTTTCTGTTCAACCTTTCGTCCGCACGATTTTGCGGATGAGGCCGTGTGCGTCCGTCGCATGCGGCCGGACCGGAGACGCGACATGGTACAGCTTACGAAACACGACCTGAACTTCATCCTCGCCCAGATCAAGATCGCAGAGGCGCACGCAGCGGGGGGCGATCTCGCCGCGCTGGTCGCCGGCTATAACGGCAATGACGGGTTCGCGCAGGCGCATCTGCTGCCCTATGGCCTCAGGACCGTCGACGGCAGCTACAACAATCTGCTGCCGGGCCGCGAGAAATGGGGCGCGGCGGATCAGTCCTTCCCGGGCATCTTCACGCCCGAATATATGAACGACGCCGACGGCGATCGCTACGACTTCAATCCGCTGCCCAATGTGGAGACGTGGTACACCAACAATAATTACGCCAACGCCGGCACCGGCAGCGGGTCGTCACCCGGCCCGGGCAGCGGCACCGTGATCGACGCCGATCCGCGCATCATCTCCAACCTGATCGTCGACCAGACGCTGAAGAATCCCGCCGCCATTGCCGCGGCGCTGACGCACGCCGGCCTGTCGGGCCAGCCGCTGATGACCGCGCTGACGCAGATCGTTGCGGCACGCGACGCGCTCGACGCCGCCATCGCGGCGGCCGAAGCCGCCGAAGGGACGATCGGCGATCTTACGGCCGCCGTCGCGGCTGCCCAGCTCGCGCTGACCGGCGCAGAGGCGGTCGATGCCGCGGCTGCGGCGCAGGCGGCGACCGACCAGGCCGCCTTCGAAGCCGCCGGCGCCGAAGTCGCCCCGGCGATGGAGACGCGCGACGTGAGCCTCGCCGCCTATGTGGCGCTCCTTGCCGACACGACGGATAACAGCGAACAGGCCGCCGAGATCGCCGCGGCCTTGGAAGCATATGGCACGGCCGAGGCCGCCTACCAGCTGGCGCAGGACAATGCCGAGGCGGCGGAGGCGACCTCAACCGCCTCGGCCGCCGCCGCCGCTGCCGCCGCCGCCGCGCTTGTGGCGGCACAGGCCGCGCTGACCGGCGCCGAAACCGCGCTGGCAGAGGCGCAGGCGGTCGATGTCGTCGTCGCCGAAGCCAACGCCGCGCTCGACGCGGCGCTCGCCGAACATGGGGTGGAGATGGACGGCAACACCGTCTTTCTGCCGAACGTTTCGCCTGACGAAGGACTGTCGTCGCCGTTCAACGGCTGGATGACGATCTTTGGACAATTCTTCGATCATGGCCTCGATCTGGTCGCGAAGGGCGGCAACGGCACGGTTTATGTGCCGTTGTCGCCCGATGATCCGCTCTATGTTCCGGGCGGCCAGAATTATATTCCGCTCACCCGTGTGACGGTGAATGCCGGCGCCGACGGCGTCCTCGGCACCGCCGACGATGGTCCGGGGCCGAAGAATCTGACCACGCCGTGGGTCGACCAGAACCAGACCTATGCCTCTTCCGCGTCGAAGCAGGTCTTCATGCGCGAATATATCGCGGGTCCCGACGGCAAGCCGGTTTCGAGCGGCCTGCTGCTCGAGGGGAGCAACGGCGGCCTTGCCACCTGGGCCGATATCAAGGCGCAGGCGCGTGACGTGCTGGGGATCGAGCTTACCGACCTCAATGTGGGCAATATTCCGCTGATCGCCACCGATCCCTATGGCAATTTCATCCCCGGCGCGAACGGCTATCCGCAGCTCGTCGAAGGCATGGGCCCCGATGGTCAGTTGGGCACGGCCGATGATATTCTGCGCGAAGGCAATCCCACCGCGCCCGTCAGCGCGCAAGGCGTCGTGCTGACCGGCCATGCCTTCCTCGACGACATCGCCCATGCTGCCGCGCCGGTCGTGGTCGGCGGCGTGCTGCAGGCCGACACGGACTCGGCGCTCGGCTATGCCAATGCCGACGGTACGCCGGGGCCGCAGGGCCAGCGCGGCCCCGCGGCGTATGACAACGAGCTGCTCGACCGCCACTTCATCGCGGGTGACGGCCGCGCGAACGAGAATATCGCGCTGACCGCGGTGCACCAGGTGTTCCACGCCGAACATAACCGCATCGTCGAGCATACGAAGGATGTGACGCTCGCATCGATGGACCGCGCCTTCATCAACGAATGGCTGCTGACCGACCTGACCGATGCGCAGTTCGCGACGCTGACGAGCGGCAATCCGACGGCGATTGCGACGCTGTCGGAATCGCTGGTTTGGGACGGCGAGCGCCTGTTCCAGGTCGGCCGCTTCACCAACGAAATGGAATATCAGCATCTGGTGTTCGAGGAATTCGGCCGCATGATGCAGCCGGACATCGACGCCTTCGTGTTCGAGCCTTCGGCCGACATCAATCCCAGCATCGCCGCCGAATTCGCGCATGTCGTGTATCGTTTCGGCCATTCGATGCTGCGGCAGGACATCGCGGTCATCGAAATGGATGAGAACGGCAATCCGGTGCAGAACGACATCTCGTTGTTCGACGGCTTCCTGAACCCGGTCATGTACGACTCGCTCGGCACCGCCGAGCAGGCGTCGGGCGCGATCATCCGCGGCATGAGCCGCCAGACGGGCAGCGAGATCGACGAATTCGTCACCGACGTGCTGCGCAACCAGCTGCTCGGCATTCCGCTCGATCTCGCGACGATCAACCTCGCGCGCGGCCGCGACGTCGGCATGCCCTCGCTCCAGACCGCGCGCGAGCGCTTCTTCGACGCGACCGGCGACACGTTGCTGAAGCCCTATGAAAGCTGGGCCGATTTCGCGCTCAACCTCAAGAACCCGGCGTCGATCATCAACTTCATCGCGGCCTATGGCACGCATGACACGTTGATCAACACGCAGGCGAATCCGAAGACGGTCGAACAGCTTCGCGAAGCGGCGACTTTGCTCGTGCTTGGCGGCGCCGGCGCACCCGCGGACCGGCTCGACTTCCTCAATGCCGAGGGCGCCTATGCCAATGACGCGAAGCTCGGCGGGCTCAACGACATCGATTTCTGGATCGGCGGCCTCGCCGAAAAGAAGATGGCGTTCGGCGGGATGCTCGGCTCGACCTTCAGCTTTGTGTTCCAGATGACGATGGAAAATCTGCAGGACGCCGACCGCTTCTATTATCTGTCGCGTACGCAGGGGCTCAACCTGCTCAACGAGCTGGAGAATAATACGTTCGCCGAACTGGTGATGCGCAACACCGACCTCGGCGACGATCATTCGACCGCACTGCCGGGCAATCTCTTTTCGGCGTTCGAGATGCCGCAGCTGGAAATGGATATCAGCAAGCAATTGGGCGCCGATCCGGTGTCGGACGATCCGTTCCTCGGCGGCTTTTCCAGCCTCATCGAGCGTATCGACGCCGATGAAGACGGCATCGCCGAATATATCCGCATCAACAGCAACGAGCATTTCGTCGTTGGCGGCACCGAGAATGACGACGTCATCGTCTCGGGCGGCGGCGACGATGCCATCTGGGGCAAGGGCGGCAACGACCGGATCGAAGCCGGTTACGGCGTCGACAAGGTGTTCGGCGGCGAGGGCGACGACATCATCACCAACGCCGGCACCGACATCGGCGAGGCCGACTTTCTCCACGGCAACGAAGGTAACGACGTCATCCATGGCGGTTCGGGCCTGTCGCTGCTGTTCGGCAACCAGGGCAATGACTTCATCATCACCGGCCCCGACGGCAAGGAAGCCTTCGGCGGCACCGGCGACGATTTCATTCTCGGCGGTTCGGGCGGCGACTTCCTGCTCGGCAACGAAGGCAATGACTGGCTGGAAGGCGGGCAGCGCTTCGATACGCTCGCTGGCGAGAATTCGGAGCTGTTCTTCAACTCCTCGATCATCGGCCACGACGTGATGAACGGCGGCAGCGGCGACACCGACTATGACGCCGAATCCGGCGACGACATCATGTTCCAGAATAATGAGGGCATCCAGCGCTCGAACGGGCAGGCCGGTTTCGACTGGGGTATCCACAAGGGCGATAGCACCGCCGCCAATTCGGACCTCGGCATCCCGATCTTCGCGACGCAGGAAGCGTTTATCCTGCGCGACCGCTTCGACCTGGTCGAAGGGCTGTCGGGCTGGAATCTCGACGACACGCTGACAGGACGCAGCCGCAGCACCAACGCGCGCGGCGAGCTGCAGAATACCGCGGCGATCCCGGGCCCGGACTCGCCGCTCGACTCCTACTCGAACGATCTGCTGGCGAAGAACGTCGATCTGATCGATGGGCTCGACGTGCTGGTCGCCCACCTCGGCGCGGGCATCCCGGTGACCAAGGTGGTCAATGGCCAGACCGTCCCCGTGCTCGACGAGAATGGCGTGCAGGAACGCGTGATCTTCAGCACCGCGCAGGCTGGCGACATCCTGCTCGGCGGCGGCGGTAATGACGTGATCAAGGGCCTTGCGGGCAACGACATCATCGATGGCGACCGCTGGCTCAACGTCCGCATCCTCGTCACCCCCAAGCCGGGCGACAGCTGGGCGGCGTTCAGCGTCGACAGCATGACCGAAATCGCGCCGCGCATGGTCACCGGCGAGATCAATCCCGCCCAGCTGTCGATCGTCCGCGAGATCCTCGACGGCGATGCGGCAAACGCGAGCACCGACATCGCGGTCTACACCGATGTCGTGGAAAATTACACGTTCACGCGCAATGCCGACGGCAGCATCACGGTCGATCACACCGGCTTTACCGATCCTGGCGACGGCGAGGATGGGAATGGCGAGGACATTCCCGAAGAGACGCTCCAGAACCGGCCCCTGTCGGATGGCACCGACCGGCTGTTCAACATCGAGAAGCTGCGCTTCTCCGACGGGAATGGCGGCACGGTAGAATATACGATCAGCCAGTTGATCAACGAACCCGCCACCGGCGCACCCGTGATCAGCGACTTGACCCCGACCGAGGGGCAGGCGCTGACCGTCGATACCAGCGGCATCGCCGATGCCAACGGCATCGCCAGCGGCTTTTCCTATCAATGGCAGGTGTCGGAAGATGGCGGCACGTCCTGGTCCAATCTCCAACTCAACGCCAATGGCGCTTCGTTCACACCGAACGAGGGAGTCCTGGGTGTCGGCAGCCAGGTCGGGGATATCCTCCGGGTGGCGGTCAGCTTCACCGATGGCGGCGGCAATGCGGAGACCGTCTATTCGGTGGCGACCGGCGTCGTGGGTGACGACTGGAACGGCCTGCCGCTCGTAAACAACGTTTTTAATGGTACGGCTGGCGACGACATTGCGGACGGCGCGAATGCGGTCGCCATCCTGGGCGGCGGCAACGACACGTTGAATGGCAACGGCGGGAATGATGTGCTTAACGGCGCTGGCGGTGCCGACACCCTGAACGGCGGTTCTGGCAACGATCGCCTCGATGGCGGCACGAGCACCCCGTTTTTAAGTCCCACCCAGCACAATGATGTCGCGGTGTGGGCTGGCGGCGTGGGCAGCTTTGCCTTGGGGTCGAGCGGCACCAATCTGGTCGTCACGGACCTGACTGGCGCCGAGGGCACCGATACCCTTAGCACGATCGAAACGCTTCGTTTTGCGGGTGTGTCCTACACGGTGGTGGCAGGCACGACCGGCAACAACGCCAATCTGAATGGCGCAAACGGCGCCGCCGGATCGCAGGCGGTGTTCGGCCATGCCGGCAACGACTCGCTCAACGGCGGTGCGGCCAACGACCTGTTGATCGGTGGACAGGGCGACGACACGATCCGGGGCGATGCCGGGAACGACATCATCTACTGGACGGCGGGCGACGGCCGCGACGTCATCAACGGCGACACGGCGGCGGCGAATATTGCCGGGACGACGGACACGGTGAAGATCGTCGGCGACAGCTCGGCCGAAACCTATCGCATCTACTCGCGAGCGGCAGCGCTGGCGGCCGGCATCACAGGCCTCAACGCGAACACCGAGATCGTGATTACCCGCAATGGCACCAACAACGCCGCGATCATCGCCGAACTCGATAATATCGAGGAGATTGTGATCAACGGCATGGGCGGCGGCGACACCTTTACGCCGATCGGCACCTTTGTGGGCACCAGCCTGCTGACCAGCACGATCACCATCGAGGGCAGCGAGGGCGACGACACCGTCGATATCACGGCTCTCCAGTCGGCGCATCGCATCGTGTTCCGCTCGAACGGCGGCAACGATGTGATCATCGGCGAAATGCGCGCGCAGGACCGCTTCGAACTCGCCGATGGCAAGACCATCGCCGATTATACGGCGACCGATAACGAGGATGGCAGCACGACGTTGGCGACCGAAGGGCATAGCGTGACCTTCTTTGGCACCACCGCCAACGCACAGAATGCCGGGACATCGCATGACGACGACGATGGTGACGACCATGAGGACGATCATGGGCACGATGACGACGATCATGACGACGATGACGATGCCGTCGTGGTCCCGCCGTCCGACGACGACACGCTGACCGGCGGGGCTTCCGATGATGTTCTGAAGGGTGGATCGCGCGACGACGTCATCCGCGGCCGCGGCGGCGACGACGTCATCGGCGGCGGCTCGGGCGACGATCGTCTCGACGGCGGTGCCGGCGACGACGATCTGGCCGGTGGGTCGGGGGACGATGTGCTGCTCGGCGATGCCGGCGACGATAGGCTCGCGGGCGGATCGGGTGACGACCGGCTCGACGGCGGCGACGGCGATGACGTCATGGCTGGCGGCAGCGGCGACGACATATTCGTCTTCGGCGAAGGCGACGACCGGGTCACCGACTTCCAGCTCGGTGAAGACATCGTCGACCTCAGCGGGCTTGGCATCACGGCGCAGAGCTTCGCCTCGCGCGTCGTCATCAGCCAGTCGGGGAACGACACGCTTGTCCGCATCGACGGGAATGAGCTGCGTCTCGACGGTGTCTCCGCCGCCAACATGCAGACCGCCTCGTTCGCATTTGCTTCGGCGGGGCAGAATTCGGCGACAAATGGCACGCCGCCGGCCGAGAGCGAGGCGACGGCAAACGATCCGTCACCGCAGCCCGTCGATCAGGGCGGAACCGTTACGGTGCCCGATCCCTCGGCACCGAGCCATGATCGCTGGAGCGACGGGTTCGACAGTAGCCTGGGACCCTGGTGGCTGAAGTCGCGGTTCGAAGCGAACGGACACCACGAGCAGGCCCATTATGAATGGAGCCTCCTCTAAAATCCCGCGCCCCCGGGAGGTCCGGGCCGGCCCCCGCCGGTCCGGACTCGACCGAACAGGAAAGAACCAGGGTCATGCGAACCGATTCCGCCGTGCCGCCGCAGATCAGACAGGCCTTTGCCGCGTGCCGTCAGCATTTTGTGGCGGCCGCCGCGTTCAGCGCGCTCGTCAACATCCTCTACCTCGCGCCGACGATCTACATGATGCAGGTCTATGACCGCGTCGTTCCGACCGGCGGGGTGCTGACCTTGTTCTGGATCACCGTCATCGTCGCGCTCGCCATCGCCTGCCTCAGCGCGCTCGACATGGTGCGCAGCCGGTTGATGCTGCGCGCCTCGCTGCGGCTCAACCGCCAGCTGGCGGCCCCGATCCTCGATCGCCTGCTCGCCCGCGCAAAGGGCAATGCCGACCCGGCGGCGGCACAGGCAATGCGCGATTTCGACACTTTCCGGGGGGCGGTCGCCAGCCCATCGGCGATTGCCCTGTTCGACCTGCCATGGACGCCGCTCTATTTCGTGGTCGCGTTCATCATTCATCCCGCCCTCGGACTGTTGATCCTCGGCGCGGGTGTCGTGCTCCTCGGCCTCGCGCTTCTCAACGAGCGGGCGACCAAGAAATCGGCCGCGACGGGCCATCAGGCGATGGCGGCCGCTTATGCAAAACAGGAGTCGATGTTCGAAAAGGCCGAGATCGTCCGCGCGCTCGGGATGCGCCGCGCGCTGGTCGCGCGCCAGATCGCCGATCGCCGCGCGGGGCTGGAGGCCAGCGCAAACACGCAATTGACCGCCGCCCGCTACACCGGGCTGGTCAAATTCGCGCGCATGTTCCTGCAGTCGCTGGCGCTCGGCGTCGGCGCCTGGCTTGCGATCAACGCCGAAATTTCGGTGGGCGCGATCATCGCCGCGTCGGTGCTGCTGGCGCGTGCGCTTCAGCCGATCGAGCAGATGGTCCAGGCGTGGCCGACGATCGGGCAGGCGCGCCAGGCGAAGGCATCGATCGAGGCGCTGTTCCGTTCGACCGACAATCTGGTCGGCGATCGCGTCGCGCTGCCGGCTCCCGAGGGTTATGTCGAGCTGTCCAATATTTCGCTGCGTTCGCCCGACAACAGCGCGCTGATCCTGCGCGGCGTGTCGACATGGCTGATCCCCGGCGAGGTGCTCGGCGTGATCGGTCCCTCGGGTGCGGGCAAGACCACGCTGGCGCGCATCGCCGCGGGGGCGATCCCGCCCGACGGCGGCGAAGTCCGCATCGACGAGGCGCAATATGGCGACTGGGATGCCGAACGCCTCGCGTCGCACATCGGCTATCTGCCGCAGGAGCCGACATTGCTGCCGGGCACGATCGGCGAAAATATCTCGCGCTTCGCGGCGGCACGCGGCGAACATGCGGTCGACATCGACGACAAGGTGACACGCGCCGCGATCGCTGCGGGCATCCACGACCTGATCCTGCATTTGCCCGGCGGTTATAATGCCCAGATCGGCGACGGCGGATTACGCCTGTCGGGCGGACAGGCGCAGCGGATTGCGCTGGCGCGTGCGCTCTATGGCGATCCCAAGGTCCTCATTCTCGACGAGCCGAACGCCGCGCTCGACAGCCAGGGCGAAGAGGCGCTGAACGATGCCATCGCCGCCGCCAAGCTGCGCCAGACGGCGATCATGATCGTCACGCATCGCCAGTCGGCGCTGCGCGACGCCGATCGCCTCGCGGTGCTGAAAAATGGCGTGATCGAATATCAGGGGCCGCGCGGCGAGGTGATGGAATTGCTGCGCGAGAGCGCGGCCGCCGCGGCGAATGTCATCAAGATGACGAGGAACAAAAAACCATGAACGCGATGAGCTTTGGCGACGATTTGCACGGCGAACCGCTTCCCGTCGATACGATCGATTCCCCCAAGCGCGAGCTGCGCACGGGGATATGGATCGCCGCGGCCTTTTTTGTCGGCTTCCTCGGCTGGGCGGCGTTCACGCCGCTCGACGCCGGCGCGATGGCGCAGGGATCGGTGTCGGTTTCGGGCAATCGGCAAGCGGTGCAGCACAAGGACGGCGGCATCGTCACCGCCTTGATGGTGACCGAGGGGAGCGAAGTGCGCCGCGGCGACGTTCTGCTCAAAATCTCCGCCTCCGATATCGTCGCCGCCGAACGCGGCCTGACCGGCGAAGTCGTGGCCTTGCTGGCGCAGCGCGCGCGATTGACCGCCGAACGCGACGGCGCGCGGCACATCGCGCGGCCGGCCGAATTTTCATCCTATCTCGCGGGCGATCGGGTGCTTGCCGACGAGGCAATGCGCGGCCAGCGCCTGCTTTTCGATGCGCGGCAACGCTCGGGCGTTACCGAACGGGGCATGCTGGGCCAGCGGATCGCGCAGCATAACCAGCAGATCGGGGGCTATGGCGCCCAGATGGAATCGAACCGAATCCAGCAGCGTCTGATCAACGAGGAACTGACCGGCCTGCGCACATTGTCCGAGCGCGGTTTCGTTTCGACCAACCGGCTGCGCGCGGTGGAGCGCAGCTCGGCGCAGCTCGACGGCGATTTCGGCGCGCTGCAGTCCGACGTCGCGCGGCTGGAGGAGGCGATCGGCGAATCGCGCTTGCAGATGGTGTCGCTCGACCGGCAGGTGATCGAGGAGGTCGCGACGCAGCTGCGCGAGGTCCAGGTCCGGCTCGACGAACTGCAGCCGCGGCTGTTCGCGACGCGCGAGAGGCTGACCCAGTCGGTGGTTCGTGCGCCGTCCAACGGACGCGTCGTCGGGCTGAAGGTCTTCACCGTCGGCGGTGTCGTCGCGCCGGGCGAAATGCTGATGGAAATCGTGCCGCAGGACAAGGCGCTCGTCGTGCTCGCGAAAGCCTCGCCGAACGACGCCGACGACCTGACGTCGGGCATGCAGACGCAAGTGCGCTTTTCGGGCATCCAGGAACGCAGCCTGCCGATCCTGAAAGGCCAGATCAGCAAGGTGTCGGCGGACAGTTTCGAGGACAATCGCACGGGGATGGAATATTTCGAGATCGAGGTTGTCGTTCCGCCCGCCGAAATGAAAAAGATTGCGGCTCTCCGGGGCGATGGCAGCTTGCGCGCGGGCATGCCCGCGGAGGTGATGGTGCCGCTGCGCGAACGGACCGCGCTCGGCTATCTGATCGAACCGCTCACGCAAACATTGTGGAGGGCCGGCCGGGAACATTAGGTGTGAGCCCTGTTGAGCTGGCCGCTCGCTTCAGCCGCGGTTCGACTGCAGGACCCGCCATTCGTCGCGGGCGAGTTCCCAATAGTTGGAGATGCGGACCGATCCGTCGGGCCTGATACTCTGTCGTTCGCCTTTTGCCTGGAACCCGGCGGCCTCGATCACGTGCGCGGATCGTATATTGTCCTTGGCGGCCGTGAGGCCGATCAGGCGAACGCCGAGATGCTCGAACATCCAGGCGAAGCTGCGCGCGGCGCCTGCCTTGCCCCGGCCGCGACCCTGCACATCGGCCCGGCTCGCTCCGGCGAGTTCGGCGGCCGACCGCTCGGGCCAGATGGTGAAATAGGAATAACCCGACACCTCGCCCTGTTCGTCGAGCGTCACCGCCAATATCGCTTCGCCGCGTGTTTGCCGCTTGCGAGCTTCTGAAATCCAGTGCGCTATGACGTCGGCCGTAAAAGGCCGGGGAAGGTCATAGATCGGGTCGGATATGGCCGGGTCGGCGAGCAGCGCGATCAAACCCGGGATATGATCGGGGCTCGCGAAGCGATGCGTTGGGCCGAGGAGCGAGAGGTCGGCGGTGCCAACGGCGGTGCGGATCGCCGCCGCTTCCTGCGCGGTCACCGCCAGTTTCGTCGTCGGCGGTGCGCTCATTCTGCCGACGCGCTTTCTTTCGCCATGGCCGCTATCGGCGACGGCAGGCGTTCGCGCAGCACCAGCGTTTGGGTGGCAAAGCCGATCGGACCCCGTTCGTCGTAAAGCCGCGACAATGCGGTGCCGACCCCGCCGGCATGGACTTGCGTTTCGGACAGCAGCCCGATCCATTCGCCGTCCGCGGGACGGTGCAGGTGCAGGCTGAGATCGGCGTTGGCGAAAAGATAATGCTCGGCCGACAGCACCCAACTCACGCCGCTGCCAAAGTCGGCGGCCGCGGCGGCGCGCATGGCGGGCGATGTCGGTTGGTCTTGTATCAGCGGGACGGTCAGGCGGAACCATGTCGCGGCCGGGCCGGGCCGGGTCGAATCGCCTTGCGCCATGCGATGCTCCATCGCGCTATGGTAGAAGGAGGTGCCCGTCGACATGCCCGGAATAGAGAGAGGATCGCGGCATTCGTCCGGCGGTGGCAGCAGTTGTGCGGGCCGCCAGCCTGGCGTTTCCGGCGGGAGACCGAGAGTCTGACCGCGTACGAGAAGCGCATGGGCGCGGGCGACCAGGGTCTCGTCGGCGAACAGGTCGATCGTGACGCGCGTGGTGGAACGGCCGGGATGAATATCTTGATGCGTCGTCAGCGGCGCGACGGGTACCGGCTTGATCAATTCGATGCTCAGGCGCGAGAGCTGCCATTCGGGATCGGGCAGGGCGTTTTCGGCGAGATACGCAAATAATGCGCCGGGGGCTCCGCCATGCTGCGCGCGTGCGTCCCATGGGCCGCTCGACAGGATGGTCGGATGCCAGACATCGCCCTGCCGGGCGAATACCGTAGCGGGCTGACCGGGCGACGCCGAGGCCGGATTATGAGGCATGATGCTCCTTGTGCAGCGTATGTCTGGAAAAGGCGATGATGGCATCGTTGAAGATATCGTTGCGGTCGCCCGCGACCATGTGGCCCGCGCCGGCGATATCGGCGACCTCGAGCCAGGGGAGCCGGCGGCGAAACGCCGCGACGCTGGCATCGCTCACGACATCGCTCGACAGGCCGCGAACGAGCAGGACGGGAAGGTCGGGGAGGGTGGCCAGCGTTTCGGCGGCTTCCGGCAGGGCGCCGAGTGAGTCCGACCGCTGCCTGTCCAGCATCCGCGGATCCCAATGCCAGTAGAGCCGCCCGTCGTCGCGGCGGCGGAGATTCTTCATCAGGCCGCTCGTATCGCGCGTCCGGGGCCGGTGCGGATTATAGGCATCGACGGCGGCGGCGGCTTCCTCGACCGAGGCGAAGCCGCTCCGGTGACTGTGCATGAAGGAGAGGACGCGCTCGATGCCGCGGGGCTCGGGTTCGGGGACGATATCGACCAGCACCAGTCCCGCGGGTCGCAAGCCCTCGTGGATCGCGTGAATTGCGGTTGCGCCGCCGAGCGAGGCGCCGACGAGGATGAACGGGACGTGCAGGAGGCTGGCCACGGCCTTCAGATCATTGGCCCGGTCGCCGATGAAATAGGCACCATCGGGCGACCAGTCGCTGTCGCCATGCCCGCGCGCGTCGAAGTTCAGGGTCTGCAAACCCTCGGTGCGCAAGCTCGCCACCGCGCGGCTCCAGCTATGTCGCGTCTGCCCCCCGCCATGGAGCAGGATCACCGCCGGGGCGCCCGCCGGGCCGCCATGATCGACGACGAGATCGAGACCGTCCGCCGAGCGAATGATGCGTTGTTGCATCGGTAGTATATGCTGGACGTCGGTCATGCAGGCTTCCTGGTGGCGGCGGTGTCGAGATGCTCCATCACCGTTTGATTGAACCGGTCGAGCGCTCCCTCGAACCGTCCGAACAGGAAATGATCGTTCGCGCCTGAAGCCAGCCCGGCGTGAATGCCCTCGCCGATCCTGATGTCTTCCTCGAGCGTCTTGATGGTGATCGCGTGGTTGCGCTGCCAATGGTCGCTGCTCTTTCCTTCGCCCGGTTCGCTGCCGGTCGGGGCGAGCGTAGCCAGGCGAAGACTGGTGCGGCCGGGCGCGAGCGGCTCCTGCCTGATCCAGACCACATGATCCTGCTGGACGAGCAACTGGGTCGTCGGAAACAGCGTGTAGACGAGGTTGGCATGGTCGCGCATCCGCCAGCCATCGCGCGAGGTATCGGTGAGCGCTGCCATGCCGGTGCGCGGCAGGACCGAGCGCAGATGCGGCCCCAGCGCGCGATAGCCGGAGAGATTGTCCTCGAAATAGGGGCCGATGGTGTCGCGATGCGCGACGCGGAAGTGATAGGATTCGATTCCGCCTTCGATCAGGAGCTTCCAGTTGGCGTTGCAGACCATGCGGTCTTCGGCCGCGATCGTCATTGCCGCCATTCCCAGCGCGTCGAGCTCGTCCGCGAGCGGCGCGAAATAGCCGTCGAAGTCGAAGCCGCCGCCGGGATTTCCCGCCACCCAGACGAAACCGAAGGCTTCGTGCACCGGCAGCGGCTTCAGCCCGATACCCGCCTTGTCGATCCCGCCGAAGCCGCTCTCGAAATGGGGGGCGCCGACAAGCGGGCCCGAATTGGCATAGGTCCAGCCGTGATAGGGACAGGTGAAGCGATGCGCGCAACCCGATGCGGCCTCGACCAACCGCGCACCGCGGTGGCGGCAGACGTTGAGAAAAGCATGTGCGGCGCCCTGCCTGTCGCGCGTCAGCAGGACGGGAAGGCCGTGGACGTCGCAGCGCAGGAAGGCGCCGGGGCCAGCGAGCTCGCTGACATGCGCCGCGGCCTGGGGCAGGCGGCGCATGATCGCTTCGCGCTCGCGGGTGAAGCGTGTTTCGTCGAGATATTGTTCGACCGGGCTCTGCGCGACGGTCTCGTCGAGGAAAAAGCTTCGCGTCGCGGCGAGCGACCGCAATTCATCGATCAGTTCAAGTTCGACCCCGCGGTCCATGCGAATCCCCTTACCGGTTGGTAGGGACGTTGACTTACCGATCGGTAGGCGTCAAGCCATGGCGCATGGCCACGGCTTTCAAAACCTCCGCCTCCACCCGCGATCGCATGATCGAGGAAGCGCGCGCGCTATTCGCGGAGCGCGGCTTCTACGGAGTCAGCATCGCCCAGATCGCGGCGGAACTTGGCCTGACGAAGCAGGCGCTGCTCCATCATTTCGGAACCAAGGAACGGCTCTATGGGCTGGTGCTGGAACAGATCGCGGGCGAGCTGGCCGGTCTGAAGGCTTCATCGGAACCGGCAGCCGACGCGGCCCGGCGGTTGCAGGACTGGCTCGTCGCGATGATTTCCGACACGCCGCCGCGGATCGAGCGGTCGCGACTGTTGATGCGCGAAATCCTCGACAATCAGGTCCGGGCTGAACGCGCCGGATCCTGGTATCTCAAGCCGTTTCTAGGCGACCTTGTAACGATGCTTCGCGGCGTGCCGGGCTGGTCGGGCGCCTCGGACGCCCAATTGCGCGCCACCGTGGTTCAACTGCTCGGCGCGGTCAATTATCATGCCGTCTCCGGCCCGACCTTTCGGGGCATCTTTGGCACGGAGGCCGCGCAGGCCATGAACGACATATTCGCATCGCAGTTGCGGCATATGGTGCATGCTGTGCTGGCGGCAGGACCGGAGGTGTAGACGCTGCGGCACGGCATCACTTACCGTGCCGCAGCGATCGCTTTAGAAGCGGACGGTTGCGTTTACACCATAGGTTCGGGGTTCGTTCGCGAGGATGCGGTTTGCTGTGCTCCCCGGAAAGGCGCCGTTGTTGAGGCCGAGCGCCGCGCCGAGCGGTTGATAGACCGCGAGCGGGCGATAATGGGTATTGGTGAGGTTGCTGCCGAAGATCGCGAGCGACCAGCGGTCGTCGGGGCCGCTTAACGTCAGCCGCGCACCGAGCAAAGCATAGCCGTCGGCGATCGATTGCGGATTGGCGTCGTTGACCGTGCCGACATATTGATCGGACACGAACGAGACATTGGCGTTGGCCGCCCATGTCCAGCCGCTCGATCCGATATCGCCGTTCCAGTCGACTGCGACATTGCCCGACCAGGGGGGCGAGAAGCTGTTCGGCTTGCCGGTCAGATCCTGCGTCCCGCCGATACCGGGCAGGCCCGAGGCGCCCGCGAAATCGGTGAATTCGGAGTCGAGATAGGCGAGCGAGCCCGAGAGCGAGAAGCGGTCGCTCGGCGCGAGCTTCAGGTCGAGCTCGAAGCCCTGCTGGCGCAGGTTGCCGGCGTTGCGGACGACGAAGCTGACCCCGTCGAAGGCGCGGTCCTGAAAACCCGCGATGTCCATGCGGAAGAAGGTGATGTTCGCAGTGAGCGCGCGATCGAGCCAGCTTGTCTTGGCGCCGAACTCGTAATTCTTGACCGTCTCGCGGTCGAAGACGCGCCGCGTTGAGATCAGATTGCCCTGCGGGTCGAAAGTCGAGAGCGACGGTATGCCGCCGCCCGAATTATAGCCGCCCGATTTATAACCGGTCGAATGGGTGGCAAAGAGCATCACGTCGTCGGCCGGCTTGTAGTTGAGGCTGACGCGATAGGTGAAGCGGCTTTCGGAGAGGCCGGGATAGTCGAGCACTTCGGGCGCGCGGATCGTCTGGGTGAAGGGGCTCGATAGCTGCGAATAGCTGCCGCGTTTGCGGTCGTTGGTCCAGCGGCCGCCGAGGGTCAGCGTGAGCGCGTCCGAAAGATAGATATTGCCCTGCGCATAGGCGGCGATGCTGCGGACCTTCTGATACACGTCCTGATCGGTCGCGGCGACGCCGCCGGTGCTCGCGAAATAGGCCGCGCATGCGGTGCGTCCCGGCCCCGCCGGGACGAGGACGTTGCAGAACTGCGTGTCCATGTTGAGCTGCTCGCCGAGCGCGAATTTCTCCTGGAAATAATAGACACCCGCGACCATGTCGAGATGGCCGCCCAGCCATTCGCGTTCGGGCGAGATGAATTGCAGTTCGTGGTTCTGGCTGCCCGAATCGAACAGGTTGCGCCGCGTCGCGAGCGGGACGGGCAGGAAGATGATGTCGCCGTCGAGCTGGTCGTTCGTCCATTTGCGATAGCTGTTGACGAGGCGCAGCGTCGATCCGCCGCCGATTTCGAGCGAGGCGGTGCTCGACACGCCCCAATTCTTGTCGAGCAGGCCCGAGGCGACCGACTGGTTCATCACCCGGTCGTTGAGGTTGGTGTCGGGGCCGCCGCTGAACGCCGCGCGGAGGAAGGCAAGCCGTGCCGGGGCGACCGAGGCGGGGTCGAAATCGAAATTGACGACGCCGTCGCCGTCGAGCCGCGTGTAATCGCCGCGCACGATCCATTCGAGGTTGCCGAACTCGGCCTTCACCGTGCCGCGCACCGCGACGTCGTCCGACCCGCCGTAAGTCTTGCCGTCGTAAACGTTCTTCCACGGCCCGTCATACCATTGCCCCATCGCCGCGACGCGTGCCGAGACATTCTCGCCGAGCGGCACGTTGATATGGCCCGACAGCTTGTAGCGGTCGAACGATCCGGCTTCGGCCGAGACTGCGCCCGAAAACTCGTCCTCGGGCAATGCGCTGCGGATCGACAATGCGCCGACGCTCGCGTTGCGCCCGAACAGCGTGCCTTGCGGCCCGCGCAGCACCTCGACCCCGTCGATGTCGAGGAAGGCACCGAGGATCGAGCCCGAGCGCGGGACATAGACGCCGTCGACGAACACCGCGACGCTCGGCTCGATCAGCGTGTTGGCGAGGCTGCCGACACCGCGGATGCCGATGCGCGTCGATCCGGTGTTCGACGAACGGACGGTCTGGAAATTGGTCGCGACGCGGCCGAGGTCCATCACGGTTAGGACATTGGCGCTCTCCATCGTCTCGCCGCTGACCGCCGCGATCGAGATCGGCACGTCCTGGATATTCTCGGCGCGCTTCTGCGCGGTGACGACGATCGCGTCGCCCATGTCGTTCGCGGTGTCGGCGGGTTTCGCCTCCTGCGCGGCGGCAGGCATGGCCGCGAGTGCGACAGCGAAGGCGGCAAGGCTCGTGCAGGCAATCCTCTTCATATTTCCCTCCCAGGATGATCTATTGGTGATCTTTGATCGAAGGCTATCGGCGCTCGGGCGGCGATATTTCACATTTCGTGACAGGTTTTTTGCAATGCGCGTCACATGGGTACGAGCGCGAGCCAACCGAGCACCATCGCGGCGAGCAGCGCCGTCTCGCCGATCATCAGTGCGACGGGCTTCCAGCCGACCTGCACCAGATCGCCCAGCCGGGTCTTCATACCGATCGCCGCGATCGCGGTGACGAGACACCAGTGAGACAGCCTGCTTCCGGTTTCGGTCACCGCTGTGGGCAGGGGGACCAGACTGTTGAGCGCGACCAGCGCGACAAAGGCGACGACGAACCAGGGCAACAACGGCGGGCGCTCGCCGCCCGCTGCGCCGGCTTCGCGGCGGCTGATCTGCCCGGCGACGAGGATGACGGGCAGCAGCATCGCGACGCGCAGCAGCTTGACGATCGTCGCGGTATCGCCGGCATCGGGCGAGATTGCGTAACCGGCACCGACGACCTGCGCGACGTCGTGGATCGTCGCACCGATGAAGACGCCGGCGGCATGATCGTCGAGCCCGAGCGCGCGCGTGATCAGCGGGTACAGGACCATCGCGGACGTCGATAGCGCCGACACGCCGATGACGGTGAACAGCGTCGCCTGTTCTTTCCGGTCGTTCGGTGGCAGCGCCGCCGACAGCGCCATCGCTGCCGAGGCGCCGCAGATCGCAGTCGCGCCGCCCGACAGGAAACCGAACAGCGGGTTGAACCCCATCGCGCGCGCCGCGAGGGTCGAGAGGAGGATCGTCGCGCCGACAAGCGTCACGACCATCACCACCGGGCCCCAGCCGAGCGCCGAAACCTGATCCCATCCGATCCGGAAACCGAGCAGCGCGACGCCGATCCGCATCAGCCCTTTGGCGGCGAAATCGATCCCCTCCCGGCCGCGCGGCGCCTCGGTCACGAAGTTGAGCGCCATGCCGAGCAGCAGCGCATGGAGCATGACCGGCGCGTCATAATGTTCGGAGAGGAAGGTCGCGGTCGCGGCGACGACGAGCGCGACGGCAAGGCCCGGCGCCGGGGCAGCGGCGCGCGCAGCGAATGATGGCATGATGCTGGTTCCTAGGGTTGGGAGGCGACCGTTTTGAGGTCGGCGAGATAGCTGCGCCGTGCGGCGAGGAAGAGCAGCGCGGCGATGACGGCCGCGATCGGCAGGAAGCGCAGCGCGTCGAGCAAGCCGATCGCGTCGGCGATCCGTCCGGTAGCGATCGGGCCCGGCGCGAGACCGAGGAGATTATGCGCGAGCGTCAATGTCGCAAAGGCCGAGCCGTGGAGCGCGGCGGGGGTGAGGTTCGCGACCATCGCGCCCGCTGGCCCGGTCGTCCCGGCGACGAAGAACATGGCGATGCCGAGCAGGACAAGCTGGGGCAGTCCCGGCGGCAGCATCAGCGCGACGGTGAGTGCGATCGCGCTACCGAAGCCATAGCCCGAAGCAAGCAGGATTTTGCGGTCGGGCCGGCCCTGCGCGGCGCGGTCGCTCGCCATGCCGCAAAATACCATGCCGCAGCCGCAGATCAGCAGGAACAGCGCTGCCATCCGTCCCGCCGCATCGACCGGCATCGCATAATAGCGGTTGAAATAGCTTGGCAACCAGGCGGGAAGCGCGCCGGCGGCGAAGAGCTGAACGCCGCTTGCGCAATAAGCGAGGCGCACGCTTCGGTTGGCGAAGAGCGCGCGGAGCGAGGTGCGCGGCGCGGGCCCCGATGTTTCGGCGGTGCGCGCGGTCGATCCGGCGATCTCGGCGATCCGTTTCTCGCGCACCACCAGCGGATAGACGATCGCGAGCGCGAGGCCGCCAAGCCCGATCACGGCGAAGGCGGTCCGCCAGCCGTGGCTCGCGGCGATTTCGCCGCCGATCGCGACGCCGAGCACCTGCCCGAACAGCCCGCCCGCCATGAAGGCGGCCGAGAGCGTCGCGCGGAGGCGCTGCGGAAAGACGCTGATCACCACCGCGATGCCGACGCTGCCATAAGCCGCTTCTCCGACCCCGACCATGATCCGTCCGGCGAGCATCTGATGATAGCTCGCAGCGACCGCGCAGAAGAGGGTGGCGAGGCTCCACAGCGCCGCCATCAACGCGAGGCTGCGCACCCGGCCCCAGCGGTCGGCGGCAAGCGAGAGCGGGAAGGTCAGCAGCCCGACCATCAGCGCGACGACCCCTGACAGGAGTCCGAGTTCGGCGTCGCTCAAGGCCCATTCGGCCTTGAGCAGCGGGAAGACCGCGTTGAGCACCTGCCGCGCCATATAGTCGGAGATCAGGAGCCCGAAGCTCAAAGCGAAGACGATCCAGCCATAGAGCGTCGTGTCGCGCGGTCCGCCGGCCGCGATGCCGCCGTTCGCCGTGGGTGCCATTACCGCCATGCCCGTCTCCAATCCGTTGTCGGGAAGCCGGTGGGCGCGATCATGTCAATCCTGCGCCGCGGCGGGCATCGCCAGCCCGCGCGCCTTCATTTCTTGAACAAGCATCGGCGCGCCGAGCGCGACCGAATGCAGTCCGAGCACCGCGACCGCTTCGAGCACCGCCATCACTTCCTCCGGCGTCGCGCCCTTGTCGAGCGCGGCGGCGATGTGGCGGCGCGTGCCCGGCGCGTACATATGTGTACACGAGGCATCGACCGCGATCGCCAGAAATTCATAGATCTTCGGATCGAGGATCCCGCGCCGCAGCGGCAATGTGCCCGCGGCGAGGAAGGTTTCGAGCCACTCGGGATCGAGCGCCGCCATCTCGTCCCACGCGGCGTTCCACTGGCCGCCCGCGCGCATCGCGTCGCTGACGGGGGTGGCGCTCATTGCACCGTGCTCCGCGCATGATCGTCGAGCCGATCGAGCAGCCCGAATACTTCGGGCCACGGTCCATAGCCCGCGGCCGGATTGAGATGCCCGACCTCGCCGGCGTCGTGCAACGCTGCGCCCCACGCATTGGCGAAGCTCGCAACCCGGTCGAACGCCGCGAGCGGGTCGTTGCGGCTCGCGACGGTGATCGCGGGGAAGGGCAGGGCCTTGCGCGGGATCGGCAGCCAGCCGCCTTCCTTGAGCGCGCCGGGCTCGGGATAACCCGCGGGCAGCGGATTTTCGATGTCGGCGGGGGCGACGAGCAGCGCCGCGCGGATCGTCCGCGTTGGCGCGAGCGCCCAATGCACCGTCGTCAGGCACCCGGCGCTGTGCGCGACGATCACCACCTCGCCGGCTATGGCACGAAGCGCGGCGTCGAGCGCCGCGACTTGTCCCGCGCGGCTGAGCCGGTCGGCGGCGAGTGGTGCGACCGTCACCGCGCCGGGGATCGCCCGCGCGGCATGGGTCTGCCAATGATCCTCGACATGATCCCGAAGCCCGGGAACGAAGAGGATCGTCGTCTCGCCGCCGAAAGCCATCGCCTTGCTCCCGCCTCAGGCCGCGTAGCGCAGCGGCAGCGCGCGCTGGCCGGGTTGGCGGTTGGGTGCCATGCCGAGCTTGGCGAGCGTTTCCTCGACCGAATTATATTGCACGCCGATCTTGTAGATCTCGCGCGCTTCCTTGCCAGTCGCGACCTCGCGGCCGAGTTCCTTCGCGATCCGGACGATCTGCTCGATCCCCTGCACCGAGGTCATCTTGTTGCCGTGCTGGTCATAAAGCGTGTCCTCGATGCCGCAGCGGACATGCTGGCCGAGGCACATCGCCATGACATTCACCGGCAGGACGTGGCGCATCAGCGATTCGAGCGTGACGGTCGACCCGTCGGGCGCGCGGCGGATGAATTCCATGAAATTATTCGGGTTCGGCCCGTCGAAGCCGCCGCCGATGCCGACCCAGGTCAGGTTGAGCGGACCCTTGTAGAGCCCGCGGCGCACGAGCCGCTCGACCGTTTCCATGTCGGGCATGCAGGTCAGCTGGAAATGCGGCTGGATGCCCGCCGCGGTCAGCCGGCGCAGATGCTCCTCAACCCACTGCGGCCCCGCGGGCACCACCATCTCGCGATAGGCCTGATACAGCGCCGGATTGGCGAGCGAGGTCTGGCCATATTCCTCGTCGGTCATCAGATCCATGATGTTCATCTGGGTCGTGTTGACCGCGATCGTCACCTGATCGGGCGCGGGCTTCAGGTCGGCGAGCATGTGACGGACCTCGTCCGACAGCCATTTCGCCTCGGCGCCTTCTTCCTCGCTTTCGGGAGCAAAGGAGATCGAGCCGCCGACCTGGATGATCATGTCGGGCACGCGCTCGCGAACCCCGGCGATCAGCTCGTTGAACTTCGACAGGCGCTTGCACCCCGACCCGTCCTCTTCGCGGACATGGAGGTGGAGAACGGTGGCGCCGGCGTTGTAGCAATCGACCGCCTTCTGGATATGCTCTTCCATCGTGAGCGGAATATCCTCGGGGAAATCGTCGGGGTGCCATTCGGGCCCATAGGGCGCGACGGTGATGACCAATTTGTCCTGCGTTTCGGGAAGCAGGCTGTCGTCGAGAAATTGCATCGTCTCTCTCCTTTTCGTTATCAGTAGGGGCGATCGCCGACGATGCCCGCGCGCTCCATGCGGCGGATCGTGGGCGGGTAGTCCATGACGGCGTAGTGCTGGGTCGACCGGTTATCCCAGATCGCGACGCTGTTCGGCTGCCAGCGCCAGCGTACCTGATATTCGGGGATCGCGGCGCGGCCGATCAGCCAGGCGAGAAGCTGGCTCGCGCCCGGCGCATAATCCTGACCATAGCGGACGTTTTCCGCGGTGTGGAAATTGGTGAAGTGCGTCGTGAAGCCGTTGACGAACAGGATTTTCTCGCCCGTTTCGGGATGCGTGCGGACGACCGGATGCTCGGCATCGGGGAAGCGCGCTTTCAGCGCGTGGCGCTGATCCTCGCTCATCCGTGCGCCGAAGCTCGCCTCGATCGAGTGGCGCGCCTTCAAGGGCGCGATGGTCGCCTTCACAGAGTCGGGCAGGTCGGCATAGGCTTTCGCCATATTGGCCCACATCGTGTCGCCGCCGACCGGCGGGCAGGCGACACAGCGCAGCACCGCGCCCATTGGCGGCGCGTCGCGCCAGGTCGCGTCGCAATGCCAGCTATTCTCATAATAATCGGGCGGCGAGGTCTCGTCCTTGTAGATCTGGACGAGCCCCGGATGATCGGGATCGCTGCCGACTACCGGATGATCCTCGAGCGCGCCGAAGCGGCTGGCGAAGGCGACATGGTCGGCGCGGGTGATGTCCTGATCGCGCAGGAACAGGACCTTGTGTTCGAGCAGCGCGGCGCGGATTTCGGCGAACAGATCGTCGTTGCGCGCCGCTTCGGCGAGGTCGATGCCGCGGACTTCGGCGCCGATATGCGTGGTGAGCTTTTCGATCTTCATCGTCCCTCTCCCTCAGAGCACGAAGATGGATGATCCTATCGTCTGGCCGGCTTCGAGTTCGCGATGCGCGGCGACGCAGTCGTCAAGGGCATAGCGCTGGCCGATTTCGACCTTGACGCGGCCCGCGGCCAGATGGCCGAACCACAGGTCCGACAGTTCGGCGCGCTCGGCGGGGTCCGCATAATAATCGGCGAAGCCGGGGCGGGTGAAATAGACCGACCCCTGCATCAAAAGCTGGAAGGCGTCGACCGGCGGGAAGGGCCCCGACGCGGTGCCGCAGGCGACGAACACGCCGCGGCGCTTCAGCGATTTCAGCGAGCCTTCGAACGTGTCCTTGCCGACGCTGTCGAACACCGTCGTCACGCCTTCGCCATCGGTCAATTCCTTGACCCGCGCGGCAACATCCTCGCGGCGATAGAAGATGATCTCGTCGCAGCCGAGCGAGAGCGCCTTTTCGGCTTTCGCCTCGCTCGACACGGTGCCGATGACGCGCAGCCCCATCAGCTTGGCAAGCTGCACCGCGAGCAGCCCGACCCCACCCGCCGCGGCGTGGAGCAGGATCGTGTCGCCGGCCTTCATCCGCGGATTGGTCTTCGCGAGCCAATAGGTTGCCGACAGGCCGCGCATCGTCGATGCGGCGGCATCCTCGAACGAAATGGCATCGGGGAGCTTGAACAGCGGCGCGGCGGGCATGACGCGCGCCGCGCTATAGGCGCCGAGCGGGCTGCCGTTATAGGCGACGCGGTCGCCGGGCGCGAAACCGGTGACGCCTTCGCCGATGGCTTCGATCACGCCCGCGCCTTCGACGCCGATCCCGGCGGGAAGCTGCGCGGGATAATAGCCCGAGCGGAAATAGGTGTCGGCAAAATTGCAACCGACCGCAACATGGCGGATGCGGACCTCGCCCGGACCGGGTTCGCCGACCGCGACATCCTCGATCCGGAGCACTTCCGGTCCACCGGCTTCATAAAAACGAACGGCTTTGGCCATCTCTCACTCTCCCGTTCCGCTGGGGGTAGAGCAGCGCCCGCTTGCGCTTTTCACATTTCGTGACATAATTTTGG
Organism: Sphingopyxis sp. H053; assembly: GCF_001468225.1. Taxonomy (GTDB): domain Bacteria; phylum Pseudomonadota; class Alphaproteobacteria; order Sphingomonadales; family Sphingomonadaceae; genus Sphingopyxis. The sequence continues at coordinate 398,165 of NZ_LNRU01000001.1, forward strand.
CATTAGACGCCAACGGGCGCGATCAGAGGAGAGAAGCGTGGCGGAACTCGTCCGCGTTGCGGCGCTGACCGGCTATTTTCCGGCGATGCGGGGGCTGGGGGCCGACCCGCGGCCTTTGCTGCGCGAATGCGGGCTGTCGCCCGAACTGTTCGCGAATCCCGAACAATTGATCTCGGCGCGAGCGACCATGCGCCTTCTGGAACGCAGCGCCGAGTTTACCGGCTGCGAGACATTGGGCCTTCGCATGGCCGGGGAGCGTGCGCTCGCCAATCTCGGTGTCGCCAGCCTGTTGATCGCGCACCAGCCGACGCTCCGCCTGGCGCTTCAGGCGATCACCGAATTTCGCAACCAGATCAACTCGACGCTCGTCCTGCATGTCGAGCCCTTCGGTGAGGAGGTCGTGCTACGCGAAGATTTTGCGCTGAGCAGCCCCGAGCCGCATCGCCAGTCATCCGATCTCGCGCTGGGCGTTCTCGTGCGCCTCTGCGCGAGCGTGCTGGGCGACAATTGGTCGCCGCTCTCGGTGTGCTTCTCGCGCGGCAAGCCGCAGGCGTCAGAAATGCAGGTCTATCGGCGGCTGTTCCATTGCGATGTTACGTTCGACTGCGAGTTCAACGGCCTTGTCATCGCCGCAGCCGACCTCGACCGGCCTGCGGCGCGCGCCGATTCCGCGCTTGCCGGACATGCTCGCGAGCTGATCTCGTCGGTGATGAACCCCGCGATGCGCACGGCTGCACAGGAGGTTGAGCAGTTGATCATGCTCCTGCTGCCTTCGGGACGCGCCACGGTTCAATATTGTGCCGAATCGATGGGAACCACAGTGCGCACGCTGCAACGGATGCTCGACGCCGACGGGACGAGCTTCAGCGATCTTCTCAACCGTGCGCGAATGCAACTTTCTGCGCAATATCTCGCCAATCCGCGCACGCGGATCACCGATGTTGCCGAGATGCTCGGCTATGGTTCGATCGGCGCCTATACCCGCTGGCATGGTCAGATATTCGGCGTGTCGCCGCGCCAATGGCGCATTTCGGCGAACCAAAGGCAACCCATATCGTCCGCTCCTGGTAACTAGGCGGCGGGACCCATGCCGAGCGGAACGCGTTTAGCGTCCGGGGTTCCTGTCAGTTCGCAAGTTCGAGGATTTGCCCTTCCGACGTCAGCCTTGCGCGAAGCTTGTCGTAGTCGACGTCTTGCACGGCGATCTGGTCGTCGATCGCGATCGATGACGCCGCGGCCGCGGACTGGCCGAGGATCATGAACACCGGCTCCATCCGGATCGAGCCATAGGCGATATGCGACGCCGACAGCGCGACCGGCACCAGCAGGTTCGTGGCTTCGCGCTTCTTCGGCACGATCGCGTCGTAACTGATCGGATAGGCGCGGCCGGGGCTGATCTCGATATTGCCCTCGTTGCGCGCGAATCCGCGTGCATCGACGATCCGCTGCACATTGTGCGAATCCATGTTGTAAGAGCCCATGCCAACCGGCCGCGGCGTCGGTTTGGTGCCGCGCAAATGCGGCTCGGCCATCACGAAGTCGGAGACCATGCGGCGCGCTTCGCGCACATATATTTCGCGCGGCCAATGGCCGGTGCCGGTGAACTCGTCCTTGCAGAGCCCCCATTTCGACATTTCCGCGCGGGTCTCGGCGGGCACGCCGGGGTCGTTCGCCATGAACCACAGCAGCCCTTGCTGATAGGTTGTGTGCTCGCGCGCAATCGCGGCGCGATCGGCATCGCCGCCCTCGGGATAGCCATAGTTCATCCCGATATTGTCGAACGAGAAGGCGCCGAAATTGTTCGTGTCGGTCTTGCCGTTGGGGATGCGGTCGAACTTGCGGAAATAGTCGCGATAGCCGGCATCCATGTAGCGCTGGAGCAATATATACTGGCTCGCGTCATAGCCTGCGGGCTTGGGGAAGGGCACGCGGTTCGCAGGCACGTCGGTCAGGCACATGCGATAGGTATAGGCCTGGATCTTGCGGTCGGCCGTGCCGTCGCGCGCCGGGCGTTCGGCGCTGATCCGCGGCACCAGCCCGCTCGATGGATCGCCCGGCACGCGATACGGGTCGATGTCGAGCGTGAACTGGTGGTTGGTGGTGTTCGCGAGCTGGACGCCGTTGAGCGTCTCGCCATAGGTCGCGTTCGCTTCGCGCCCGACGGTGAAGCTGATGCCCGCGCCGGCCATCAGGTCGCCCTCATAGGTCGCGTCGATGAAGACTTTGCCCTCGAAACGCTGCCCGGTTTTAGAGCGGAACGCGGTGATGCGATTGCCGTCCATCTCGACGCCGCGCTTCGAGCGATCGAGCGGCTGATTGCGCACGATGATGACGCCCGCCTGCTTTGCCCAGTCCTCAAAGATGCGCTCGGCGACCTTCGGCTCGAACTGCCACATCGCATCGCCGTCGACGAAATTCTCGGCCCGGGCGGGGCGCGGGGCGTGGGTCCAGACCGACGGGTCGTCATAATATCGCTTCACCTTGCGGTAGAATTCGAGCGACAGGCCGCCGATCGCGCGATGGTTGCCGGTGTCGGACCAGCCGAGGCCGTTGGTCGACATGCCGCCGAGATAATCTTCGCGGCACACCAGCAGCACCGACCGGCCGAGGCGCCGCGCCTCGATCGCGGCGACAACCCCGCCCGAGGTGCAGCCATAGATGACGATATCGGCGCGTGGATGCGGCTGGGCAGCCGCGGGTGAGGGGATGGCCGCCATCGGCAGAAGCCAGGCGGACAGGGTGGCGAGGGCGCGGAAGCGCTTGCGGTCCATGGTGATCCTCTTGCTCAGAAGCTGGCGGCCACGCCGAAGAAGATCCGGCGATCTTCCTGTGCGCTGAACGTCAGGCGATCGGGTTCGCCCAGATACTGGCGGTCGATCGCCTTGGTCAGATTGATGCCCTCGAAGGTCAGGCGCAGATTGGGCGTCAGGTTGATCTGCGCCGATGCGTCGAGTTGACCGCGCGCGGAGATATAGGTGTTGCCGCCGCTGGCCGCGCCGCCGACCGAGTTCAGATATTTGCTGCGATAGGTATAGGCCGCGCGCACCGAGAAGATGTCGTCCTCATAATAGCCGATCAATGTGTAGCTGTCGCGCGACAGGCCGGGGAGCGGGAGCTTCTCGCCGGTGATCGAATCGACCAGCGGCGTCGAGCTGTCGACATAGGTGTAGTTCGCCTGGATGCCGAGATTGTCGAACGGTGCGGGCAGGAAACGGAAGGCTTGTTGATAGGCGAGCTCGAAGCCCTTGATGTCGCCATCCTCGCCATTTTGCGGCTGCGATATGTCGAACAGCCCGAACCGTTCGGAAAAGCCGGGAATGAACTCGCGGGTCACGGTGTTCACGGTGAAGGAATTGACCTTCTTGTAAAAGACCGCGCCGGTAAGCGAACTCGAGGGCGCGAAATACCATTCGAGCGTGGCGTCATATTGCGTCGCCTCGAACGGCCGGAGATTGGGATTGCCGCGCGAGCCGGTCATGCTGACGGTGTTGGGCACGAAGCTGGCGCTGACCTGATTGAGGCCCGGCCGCGCAACGACCTCCGCCCCGGCCACGCGCAGCGTCAGATCGTCGGTGAAGTCGATCGACAGATTCGCGCTGGGCAGCCAATAGCTGAAATCGGCCTTGATCATGGTCGTGGCGGTCGGCGACAGAAATCCCTTTGTCGCGCGCGCCGTGCTGACATAGCGCACCCCGGCGTTGCCCGAATAATGCAGGCCGCCGAATTCGCCCTCGAAATTGCCCTTCACATAGGCGCCGAGCGTATCCTGTTTGACGTCCTTGATCGAGGTCGGGCCGACGGTGATCGTCGTGTCGTTGGGATCGGGCCTCGCAAGGCCCAGCCCATCGCGGGCGGCCCATTTGTCGAGCGTGCCGCCGAGGAGATCGCGGGGAAAGGCGCCGTCGGCGCCGGGGAAGAAGGCGCCATAATCCTTGCCGTAGCTGAGCCCGGGTAGCTCGTCGACGGTCAGGATGCCGTCGCCGTTCGTGTCGCCGGCCGCGAGCAGGCTGGCCGCGACAGGCAGGTTCTGCGGATCGGCGGCGAGCAGCTTTACGCGCTCGTAGCGCACCCCGGTCTCCACCGAGGACAGGATGCCCCATTCGGTCTGATACTCCCAGTCCAGCCGCCCGTCATAGCCGCTGTTCCGGGTCACCGCGTCATAGTCGAAGATCGACAGCAGCCGATATTGCGACGGGTCGTTCGGGTTGAAATTGGCGTCGATCGAGAGATCCGGCACCGGATTGCCGGCCCTGAAATCATAGCTCGCGTTCGCGGTGTTGCCCGTGCGCGGCACGACCACATAAGCGAACGACGCACCCGGCCCGCCGTCGCTGCCCTTGCCATGGGCATAGGACATATCGAAACTCACCCGCGCGCGGTCGCTCTCCCATTTCACCGATCCGCCGAGCAGGGTCGATTTGAGGTCGGTCGGCTCGTCATAGATCAGCGGCCGGACGGTCACGCCGGTGAAGGTGCCGGCGACGACCGTGTTGCTGTCGTTTACGATCGCATCGGTGTCGTTGTTGTTGAACAACACCTGGTAATTGACGCTGTTCCGCTGGCGCTTGAGGTGGTTGAAGGTCGCGTCGAGGATGATTTCGAGCGTGTCGGTGGGGCGCCACTGCGCAGTGCCGTTCACCGTCAGCCGCTGTTCGGCGCGATCGAAGATGCGCGCCATGAAGCGGTTCGGGCGGTACAGGCCCGGATCGTCCACGCCGTCGCCATTGCCGTCGATCGCGCCGGTCTGTGTCCAGCCGCCGGCATCGAACGAATGACCCTGCGTCTTCGTGTCCGAATAGGCGACGCTGGCGAGCAGGCCGAAACGCTCGCCGAAACTCTTCGAAACCATCGCCGAGCCGCGATAGCCGACATGGTCGGCCTGATCGGCATAGGCGCCCTGGAGGCGTCCGGCGGCGACGAAGTCCTTGAGGTCGAGCGGGCGCTTGGTCTTGAGGTTCACCGTCGCGCCGAGCGCACCCTCGGGCATGTCGGCGGTGGGCGATTTGATGACGAGGATCGAGGAGATGATCTCGGGGCTTACCGATTCCAGCGCGGCGTTACCGCCATTGCCCGGCCCGATATAGTTGCGGCCGTTGATCTCGAGCCGGTTCTGCGAAATCCCGCGCACGGTGAAGTTCGATCCATCGCCCTCGCGCCGGCTGATCTGGACACCGGTCACGCGGCTCATCGCTTCCGCCACATTCTGGTCGGGCATCTTGCCGATGTCCTGCGCGGTGATGACGTCGACGATCGACTGTGCTTCGCGCTTGGCGTTGATCGACTCCTGAAGCGACGCGCGGATGCCGGTGACGACGATGTCCTCGCCGGCTTGCGTGCCGGCTGCAGGGCCGGAAGCCTGTTGTGCGGAAGTCTCCGCCAGGCTTGCCTGCGTGACCGCCGCGCGGCGCTTCAGCACGAACGCTTTGCCGACCTTGACCGGGACCAGGTCGGTGCCGGACAGGAGCAGCCGCAGCGCCGCGGCTACTTCCATCGATCCCTTGACGCGATTGACCCGCAAGCCTTCGGTAATGGCCCCGGGTGCGAGGATCTGGATGCCGGCCTGATGTGCGAACATCGGGATGCCGGTCTGCGCGGCCTGCGCGGGAACGTCGAAACGGCGGACTTGTGCGGCCGCCTCGGCGGGCGAAGCCACGCCGCATATGATTGCGGCGGCGGTCCCCAGCAGATGAATACGCGCGTGCGTCAATTCGATCCTCCCCTTTTCATCGGGCGCCCTATTGCCGGTGCGCTCTCGATACCAAGAGTCCGCGCCGGCGGGTTTCCGTCAGGGTAGCGGGTTCTTTTTTCGCGCCAGCCGGATCTCGCCAGGGGTGGTCGTGACGGCGACGTCGAGCGAGGCGCTCAACGTTGCAGCGAAATCGGCGGGGCGGTCGATCTGGAAAAGCCCCACCAGCCGCGCGCTCGCCAGATCCGGGTCCGCGATCACCAGCTGTTGGCGATTGTAGCGGTTGAACTGTTCGACGGCGCTGCCCAGCGTTTCGTTTTCCAGCGAGATCTCGCCGCTGCGCCACGCCAGCGATCGCTCGATCGCGGCGGGCTCGGTCGCGATTTCGGGCGCCGCCGCGCCGGGCCGGAAGGTGGCATATTGCCCCGCCTCCAGGATCGTCATCGTCCCGCCGCTGTCGGTTGCCCAGGCGGCGACCCTGCCTTCGGTGACGGCGACGCGCACGCCGCTGTCCGTGCGGCGCACCGAGAAGGCGGTGCCGACCGCGCGCACCTGCGCGATGCCGGCGTCGACGACGAAGGGGCGCTTGCGATCCTTGGCGACCTGGAACCAGGCCTGTCCCTCCCGCAGTGCGATGCGGCGGCTGTCGTCCGCCATCGCGACGCGCAAACTGCTGCTGGTGTCGATCGTGGCGACCGAGCCGTCGGCGAGCGGCAGCCGCCTGATCTCGCCGCGCGCGGTCGTCACGCGCTCGACCATCAGGTGCGGCCAGGCGACGATTCCGGCAATCCCCGCCGCCATCGCGCCGCCGGCGCCCGCGAGCAGCCACCGCCGCGTCGGCGCGGTCGCGGTGGGAAGGGGGCGCGCAACATCGATAGGTGCGCCCGCTGCCACCGTGCCCCCTGCCACCGCACGGTCGATCGCACTCAACCCCGCCTGCGCGCGGAGCAGCGCACCGGCATGGCGGTGATCCTGTGCCAGCCATGCCTCGAGCTCGGCGCGTCCGGCCGCATCGAGCGGGTGACGCAGCGCCCAGGCGGCCGCCTCTTCAGCGTGATCGCGCATGCGCAACGCCTCCGTCCGACAATCTTCCCTGCTCGGGTTCCGGCTCGGTGATCAGCTTCAGGATCGCGCGCAGGCTGCGGCTTGCGTCATTCTCGACCACCGCCTCGCTCACGCCCATCGCCGCCGCGATTTCCTTTTGGGTCAGCCCTTCGACCCGGCGCATGAGGAAAATCCGCCGGGCGCGCTCGGGCAGGGTGGCGAGCGCCGCCTGTACGCGCTCGAGTTCCTGACGCGCGGCGGCGAACCGTTCGGGCGAGAGCTGGTCGCTTTCCGATTCGGCATCGAAGGTTTCCGCCAGCGCTTCGATCCGGACGACGCGTGCGTGCTTGCGCTGCCGCTGCGCCAGGTTGCGCGCCATGGTGAACAGATAGGCGCGCGGCGTCGTGACGTGCGCGACGTCATCGAGCTGGGCAAGGCGGCAATAACATTCCTGCACGATGTCCTCCACGTCGGCTGCGGCGACGAGCCGTCGCTGCAGCCATAGCCGCAGGTCGCGTTCGTGCGGCAGGATCTCGCGTCCCACCCACTCGGCTAGCGCCTCGCGTTCCGTCGTTTCACTCCTCTCACCCTCTAAGAGGCCCGACCGCGACGTTTCCGTCAACCGAGATGCTGAATCAGGTTGTTTAATTCCGCTCGATCCGCCTCCGCTGCGACGCCTGAAGGCCGTCGCTCGCCGTTTCCGGAGATCGCCGGTTAAATATCAGCAGGTTAGGCGAGCTGACAGATGTCGAGGACGTTCATGTCGTCATAGTCCTGGTTCTCGCCCGCCATGACCCAGATGAACGCGTAGGCGCCGGTGCCGGCGCCCATGTGGATCGACCAGGGCGGGGAGATCACCGCCTCGCCGTCCGCCATGACGATATGACGCGTGGCGTCGCCCTGACCCATGAAGTGCATCACCCGGCCTTGCGTGGGATCGTCGAGATCGAAGTAGAAATAAATCTCGCTCCGGCGTTCGTGCACGTGCGGCGGCATCGTGTTCCATACGCTTCCCGGCTTGAGGATGGTGAGGCCCATCGCGAGCTGCGCGCTGTCGCACACGCCCGGAATGACGAGTTGATGGATCGTCCGGTCGTTCGCTTCCTTGAGGCTGCCGCGCTCGAGTATCTTCGCGCTGGCGAGCGGCAGCTTTCGTGTCTCGAAGGCGCGATGGGCGGGCGAGGAGGCGAGGTAGAAACGGGCGCCGTCGCCGGAAAAGCTGACGTCTGTCGCGCCCATCGTGACGTACAAGCTGTCCTTTGCGCCTAGCGCGAACGGCTCGCCATCGACGGTGACGGTCCCCGCAGCGCGGCCGACGTTGACGATGCCGAGCTCGCGCCGCTCGAGGAACGCGTGGCCGGCAGCGGAGGCGGGCTCCGACTGATCCGGCAGGCGGACACTCCCGCTCTCGACCAGCACACCGCCGATCACCAGCCGGTCGGCATGGGTGTAGTTGAGCACGCATTGGTTGGGGCGGAACAAATTCTGAATGAGATAGCGATCGCGCAATTCGTCATTGGACACGCCCGCCATCATGTCGGGATGGGTGGCGTAATAGGTTCGATCGAACATGGCTGCTCCGAAGAAGGACCGGGCCGGGTCCGTATGTTGGCGGCACCGCTCCGCGTCAAAAGGCCACGTGCAGTCGCCATCGAAGCGATGACGACTGCACGGGCAGGGGAGGTTCTTATTTCCCTTTCAGGAATACCGGGGGCGTGTAGGCGCCGTTCGTCGCGACGTCCCACACCTCGATGCGCGCCCATTTCCGGCCGCTGAGGTCGACGCGCTTTTCGATCGTGCGCGTGCCGAACGGCGCCCCGCCGGTCAGGTCGATGCGATCGCGATAGACTTTTTTGCCGTCGCCACTCACGATCTCGGCGAAGGCGGGCGGGAAGGTCCATTCGATCTTCGCCCGCACCACGGCATTGCGTCCGAACGCGGCTTCCTCGCCGCTCTTCGCGCCGTCGATCGTGAATTCGGGGATCAGAACTTCGCCGGTGGTGGTGAAGAAGCGGCCGCCGCGCAGCGCGTCGAGCACGCTCTGCCAGCCGTCCGAATAGCGCGGCAGCGGACCATCGAGCCGGAGATAGTTGATGTTCATATGCGCATAGAGTTCGCTCTCGTCCGAGAGCTGGAACACGTCGACCTCGCCGGGGGCGAATTTGCGCTCGGACGGTTTCGCCGCCCAGTTGTTCATGTCGTCGAGCGTGTCGAGCACGCGGGTGCCGAGGCGCGGCAGCGAATAATCCGACGGCATGTTCTTCCACGCGCCGCCGAGGAAGCGGTCGCTCTTGAAGAAGGGGGTGTCCTTATGCTTGTCGGGGAAGCCATACGAGCCCTTGATCCGCGGGTGCGCGGTCCACATCAGGCCATTCTCGTCCTGCATCAGCTTCAGGACATCCTCCGGCGAGCCGACATGATAGATTTTGCCGAGCTTCGGATCGGTTTCGACGAAGGGCTGCCCCTCCTTGCGGTCGAGCGTCCAATAGACGGGCTTGGGGAAGAAGCTGATCCAGTGCCCGCCGAGCTGGACGTTGGGCTCCTCGCCCGGGAGCAGCAGCAGCTTGTCATCCGACAGGCGTTCGGTTTCGGCATGCATTGTCTTGAGCAGGGTCAGCCGGTCGCCGGCGCGATCGAGCGCCTCGCGGCCGAGGTGAAGCTCGGCGAGATGGACGATCTCGACGTTCATGTCCTTGAAGCGCTTGACGAAGGCGGGGGACTCCAGCCCGTCGGGCACGCCGGTCGATTGCTGGAAGCGCGCCGAGTTCAGAAAGGCTTCGGTGTGCTCGACATGATAGTGGCTGGTGAAGGTGCGGTGCCCGTCGAGCGCCTTGAAGCGGTCGCCGCGGGTATAGGCGAGTGCGGCCTTGGTGACGCTCGCGGCGTCGCCGCTGTCGGGCAGCAGGAACACGCCCATGTCCTGCGTCGTGCCCGGCGGGGCGTTGACCCACGGGACGTAGCGCCGGTCGCCCTCGAGCGTCTGACGCACGCCGAAGCTCGTGCGACCGGCAAGGTTGCGATAGTCGCTGCCGTACCACGCCGAATTGTCGTTGTTGGCGTAATCGAGCGGATAATAGAATTGATGCGGCGGCGGGACCACGCCCAGCGACCCGCCCGCGGTGCCCTCGGCAACGATCATGCGCGCGCGCACCTTGGGCGAGACCGCGGGTTTGCGCGATGCCTCGCCTTCCTTGCGCACGATCGTGTCGGACAGATCGGTGAAGGCGATCGCGCGCCACGGCAGCGCCGCCGATGTCGCGGCGCTGAGCCCGGCATCGAAGGTGTAGGCGGTGGCGGGGCGCTGCGTCGACATCACCATCGCCGCACGCACCAGCCGCGAACCCGGATAGATGGTGAATTGATAGGTGCCCGAGAACGGCCCGGCCGCCGCGCCGCCGACGATCACCTTGGTATAGCCGCCCTCCGCGCGCACGCTGATGTCGCTGCGCGCCAGTGTCAGCGGAAAGCTTTCGAACGGCCGCGTGCGCGGATTGTCGAAGAAGACCGTCCAGCCTTCCTTGAGATCGCGCGTGCCGACGGTGACAACCCCGGCGGGATCGATCCCGCCGAGGATCGGCTTGCCCGCGATCGAGACCGCCTCGATCAGCGGCTTGCCGGGATCGAGCGACAGGACGAGCTGCGCGCGCTCACCCTCGGCCGAGGGCCAGTCGATCGCCACCGAGCCCTGTGTCCGCGCAACGCGCACGTCGCCGGGCAGCGCCTTGCTGGGCGCGTTGAGAACCGTCGCCGGTGCCTGCGCGTGCGCCGCGCCCGCCAAGCCGACAGCGGTTAGCGCGGTTGCCAGCGCCAGCGCGGTGAAAATCCGTTTCCTGTTCAAACCATCCTCCTGTTTTTCGTCATTCGCGGGGCCGTCATCGGGTCAGAAGTTGAAGCGGACGCCGAGCGAATAGGTCGTGTCGTCGTTCCGCACTTCGCGGACGAAATCCTGGCGCGATTCGAAGTTGCGCGTTTTCTGGCCGGTGATGTTCGTACCGGCGAGGCTGACCGTGATATTCGGCGTCACATCGTAATTGAGGCCGAAGTCGAGCCGTCCCGCGGCGCGAATGCCGTTGAGCCCGACGGGGATCGAAACCGGGCGGAGCGAGAGGCCATTGGTGATGTCGCCATCGAAATATCTGGAGCGATAGGTGTAGATCATCCGCGCCGAGATGCCGTATTTCTCGTAAATCAGGCCGATGTTGTAATTATATTTGGAGACGCCGAGCAGCGGCAGACCCTGAAGCCGGTCGCCGGGGGTCGTCACCTCGCTGTCGATGATCGTGAAGTTCCCGATCACGCCCGCGCCGTCGAGACCTTCGGGAAGGAAATCGAGGAACAGCTGGCCGCCCACCTCGACGCCCTTGATCTTGGCGGACCCCAGGTTGCGGGGGGTCGAGATCACATATTGCAGGCCGTCGATCGTCCGCACTTCGGTCCCGTTGATGATGCGGTCGGTGATGTCGCGATAGAAGCCGACCACCGAAACATAATTGCTGCGGCCGAAATAATATTCGAGCGACGCATCGAAGCTGTCAGCCTTTTGCGGCCGGAGGTCGGGATTGCCGCCCGATCCGGAGTTCTGGATCGTGCTGACGTAGGAGACGACATAGCTGAGCCCGGGGTTGAGCTGGCCGAAGCTGGGCCGCGAAAGCGTCTTCGAATAGTTGAAGCGTGCCTGAAGGCCGTCGCCGAACTGGACGCGCGCGCTGGCGTTGGGCAAGAGGTCGGTGTCGCTGGTCGAGCGCTGAACCAGCACGACGCGCGAGGTGCTCGTTGCCGGATCGGTCACGCGGCCCGAGCCCGCAATGTTTCGGTCGGTGCGGGTCAAGCGGGCGCCGACCATGCCGTCGACCGAGATCGCATCGGTCAGCGAGAATTCATACCCCGCCTGCAGGAAGCCGGCATAGCTTTTCTCCTGCGCATCATAGTCGCGCGTCGGATCGAAAGCCGGGGTGTCGGGCGAGATCCGGTACAGCGTCCTGAGCTGCCGCTTGATCGATTCCTGCGTCAGATACCGGGGGTCGATCTGCAGGAAGGATGCGCCGTCGTTCATCTGCGGCACCCCGGGGGCCTGCGACAATATGTCGGAGGGGAGGCCGGCGGCGGTGAGCGGCGTCACGAACGAACCGCCGGGTGCGGGTGGGCCGCCGAGATATTGCTCGAACCCGGCCTTGCGCCGCGCGACGCGAACGCCAGCCTGGACATAGTCGAGCAACCCGGCGTCGAAGTCGTATTTGGCGTCGCTCATCACCGACCATAACGTGCCGCGGCTGCGGTTGATGTCTTCGGTCATGCCGTTGGCGAACGCGAGGCCGGCGGGGTCGTTCATCGGGTTGCCCGGCATCGTTGCCTGCACCTCGTGATTGTTATCGCGGACCTGAACCAGCTCGGCGATGCGCTTGCCGATATCGACGCGAAAGCTGTTGTTTCTGTTGGTCGAGGATTCATAGGAGATATCGGTATTCCAGCTGAGCGCGCCGATTTCCTTGTTGAAGCCGGTGGCGATCACATAGATGTCGGTGCGCGCCTTGTTGGCGACGGTCGCGGTGTAATATTCGAGGTTGCGTGCGGTATAGCCGGTGGCGTTGCACAGCTCGCGGATCGTGCCGGTGCCCGTCGGATTGGTCGGGCTCCGCACGTTGCCCGAATAATAGCCGTCGGGACCGACTGCGAAATCCTCGCAGGTGTCGCCCGCGGTCGCCTCGAACGACGTTCCGGTGAAGGCACGGAAGGTCGGGCGCGCCTGATAGACGTTGCCGCGAAAGCCCGCGAACAGGCCCTCGACATAGATTTTGGTATCGGTATCGGGCGCCCATTCGAGCGAGAAATTGCCCTGCGGGCGCTCATATTTGCCAAACTCGATTGCGGCGGCGAAGCCGGTCGGCGCGTGCAGGTTCGGGGGCGAACCGGCGGGGCCGGCGCTGGTGGCGCGCGTCCAGTCGTTCCACGCGACCGGCCGGGCATATTTGTTGCGCTGGTACGAGATGCTGGCCATCGCCGCGATCTCGCCTTCCCCCGCGTCCCAGCGGTTGGCGACGAGCAGGCTCAGCGCCGGATTGAGCGTATTCTTCGAACCGGCTTCCTGCAGATAGGTCGCGCGCGCGCTGCCCGCGATCGTCAGTTCCTTGAAGTCGAGCGCGCGGCGCAGGCGCATGTTGACGCCGCCCGCCACGCCGCCTTCGAGCCGCTCGGCTGAGTTGGACTTGTAGACATCGACCCCCGCAAGCGCTTCGGCCGGCAGATCCTGGAACGAGAAGCCGCGGCCGACCCCGGTGAAAATCTCGCGTCCGTTGAGCGTGGTGATGATGTCGTCGAGGCCGCGGATGCGCGCGCCGACGATCTCGTTATTGCCGCCGACGACGACCTGCACGCCGGGAACGCGCTGGAGCGCCGACGCCGTGGTCATGTCGGGAAGCTTGCCGATATCCTCGGCGACGATCGAGTCGACCACCGCGGTCGACTCGCGCTTGATTTCGGCGGCGCGAGCAAGGCTCTGGCGGATGCCGGTGACGACGATGGCGTCCCCGTCCTGAACATCGCTTGCCGCCGGATCCACGGCCGCCTGATTTGCGGATGGTTCGGCGGCCGGCGCGGTCTGCGCCTTTGCCATATGAGCGCCGCTGGCGAGCGCGATCAACGCCACGGAAGCGCGAAGACTGATCTTCAATGGAACTCTCCCTGTAAGACATCATATAAGTTAAGCGGATTGATCATATAATTCTGTCGGACGTAATACGGTGCCTGAGTTGGCCTTCAGGTCATTGCTGTTGGTGTGGTTCAGCCCGTCGGGCTGTGGGAGGACATAAAGTCTTGCAGATCGCGGTGCCGTTTGAGGCTGCTGCTCATGTGGCTCCGCGCCGCCACCCGTGCGGCGTCGGGATCGCGGCGGATGATGGCGTCAAGGATCGCCTCATGCTCTTCGCTGATCACCGCCTTGTACCGCGCGCCGACATAGCTTTGCCCCTGGCGCAGATAGAGCGAACGCGGCGGGACGAGGCGGACGCCGAGAAAATCGATCAGCTTGGCGTAATAGGTGTTCTTGCTGGCCCGCGCGATGACATTGTGGAACTCGACATCGGCCTTGACCGAATCGTCGAGGCCGATCGCCGCTTCGCCAAGGATCTTGAGCTGCTGGCGCATGCTCATCACATCGACCTCGCTGCGCCGTTCGGCGGCCAGCGCGGCCATCTCGGTTTCGACGCTGAGCCGCAGCTCGAGCAACTGGATCACGTCGCTGAGATTTTCGACCTCTTCGCGGGTGATCTGGAATGCCTGATAGCGCGCGGTCTCGCTGACGAAGAGACCTTTGCCCTGGCGGGCCTCGACCAATCCCGCGGCGGCGAGGCGGGCGACCGCTTCGCGGACCACCGTTCGGCTCACGCCCAGCACATCGACGAATTCCGCCTCGGTAGGAAGCTGCGAGCCGGGCCAGTGTGCGCCGGACAGGATGCTTGCGCGGATATGTTCGCACGCGGCGTCGACCAGCGACGGCCGCCGCTTGCGAAGCGCCAACCGCTCGTCGTGCACAGCGTCGGTTCCGCCCTGCCTCACGCGCCCATTCTCCCGCCGCCAGCGCTTGATGCGCCATACCCGACTCACATTACCAGTTATAAGTTATATGACAACTTAAATAATTTCATTTCATTTTAGAAAGATGTTCGAGACGTGCAAGGCCAAGCGCGTGCGGCTTTTCACCGAGTTCATATCCCGAAGGCTCGCTGCCTACGCACCGCTTCTCGCGGGATTGCCCGTATCGTGCGACTGAGGCGGGGAGGTCACCTGCATATTTGCAGAGGCCAAGCACCTCCCAGTGGACATCGGATCGGTCGATCCTCGATAGACCGGGCATTATATCATCGGCGATGTCGCCGTGCGGGACGCGTCGCTCAGTTCCAGTCGCGCGCGAGGAAACGCGCTTTCGCGCCGCCGAGGACGCCGATGGCACGGTCGATGTTGCGCTGCCGTGCCGCGTCCGATTTCAGATTGGCGAGGTAACGCAGGATTTCCTTCTGGAGACTCGGCTGGAGGCCGTCCCATCTGGCCTTGGCCCCGGCGTCTTCATCAAGGCGCGCCGCGAATTCGGGGAGCATCTCGTCTTGCGGGCCGCTGCGATAGGCGGGGTCGAAGGCAAGCGACACGTCGACCGTGTCGCCGACATCGGCGCCCGACGCCTTGCGAACGACGCCGTCGAGATAGAGGTAAAAGCTCCCGTCGCCCGCCGGCATCATGTTAACCCGCCATGCCGGGTCGGGCTGGCCGTTCACCTGGACGAGGACGGGCAGGGGCTTTTCCAGCCGGCGTTGATCCGCCGCGCCCGCGCGGCGCTGACGAGCACATAGGGATTGATCCCTTTGCGTTCGATCTTCGCCCTGAACTCCATGCGGTGCGCGGGTTAGCCGATCGTGCTGGCGAGTTCGCGGTTGAGCCAGAGTGCGACGAGCGTCCCGATCGCGCCCGAGAGCAGATAGGCGCCCGCGGCGATCAGCCCGAACTGGCTGGAGAGCCAGAGCGCAACCATCGGCGCGAAACCGGCGCCGAACAGCCAGGCGAGGTCGGAGGTGAAGGCCGAGCCGGTGTAGCGGTGGCGCGGCTGGAAGTTCGACGAGAGTGCGCCCGACGACTGGCCGAAGGAGAGGCCGAGCAGCGCGAAGCCGAGGATCATGAAGGTCGCTTCGCCGATTTCGCCGGCGTCGAGCAGCTGCGGCGCGAAGCCGCTGAACGCCGCGATGGCGGCGGCGGTGGCCGCGAGCAGCGTGCGGCGGCCGAAGCGGTCGGCGAGCGCGCCCGAGGCGATGATCGTCCCGATGCCGACGACCGCGGCGATCGCCTCGATCATCAGGAATCGGACCGGGCTTTCGTCGGTGAACAGGAACACCCAAGACAGCGGATAGACGGTGACCATGTGGAACATCGCGAAGCTGGCGAGCGGCGCGAAGGTGCCGATGACGATCGTCTTCCATTCCGACCGCACCGTTTCGAGAAGCGGCGCCGGCTGGAGCGCGCGGTTCTCGAACAATTCGGCATATTCGGGGGTCACGACGATGCGCAGCCGCGCGAAGAGCGCGACGACGTTGATCGCGAAGGCGACGAAGAAGGGATAGCGCCAGCCCCACGCCAGGAAATCCTCGGCGGGCAGCGCCGCGATCAGGAACATGAAGAGCAGGCTGGCGACGATCAGGCCGAGCGGCGCGCCGAGCTGCGGGATCATCGCGTACCAGCCGCGCTTGTTCTCGGGCGCGTTGAGCGCGAGCAGCGAGGCGAGGCCGTCCCACGAACCGCCGAGCGCGACGCCCTGACCCATGCGGAACAGCGCGAGCAACAGCGCGGCGCCGATGCCGACCGATTCATAGCTGGGGACGAAGGCGATCGCCGCGGTCGAGCC
Organism: Sphingopyxis sp. H053; assembly: GCF_001468225.1. Lineage (GTDB taxonomy): Bacteria > Pseudomonadota > Alphaproteobacteria > Sphingomonadales > Sphingomonadaceae > Sphingopyxis. The sequence goes on from NZ_LNRU01000001.1 coordinate 414,277, forward strand.
GCCGAGCAGGAAGAGCGCGATGGTGAGCTTGGCGCCGCGGCCATAGGCGCGGTCGATCGCGGTGAAGATGATCGTGCCGACCGGGCGCGCGACGAAGGCGAGCGCGAAGATCGCGAACGACCAGAGCGTGCCCGTCAGCGGGTCGAGGTGCGGAAAGACGAGCTTCGGGAACACCAGCACCGACGCGATCGCATAAACGAAGAAGTCGAAGAATTCGGAGGTGCGGCCGATGATGACGCCGATCGCGATCTCGGCGGGGTCGATGCGGTGGCCGCCGTCTTCGTGGAGGGCGCGGGCGTCGCGTTCGACCTCGGTGGTGGGCACGGTATCGGCAGCCATGGTAACAATCCTTGAGCTGGCGCCCTCCGCAGGACAGGATGCGGCGGCACGAGTCGGTCATAGGGCAAAATTACCCCGAATGAAAATGCCCCTGCGCGATCATGAGCGGTCGCGGGATTGGACAAAATGTCCTATGTGCAGTGCAACAAAGGAGGCCTAGGCGCGCATCATGCCAAGCAATCTCCCCCGTTTTCCCGCCCGATTGCGGCTCTTGCCGCTGCTCGCCGCGCTGCCTTTGTTGTCGGGCTGCGGGCTGGTCGTGCTCGATCCCGCCGGCGACGTCGCGCGCCAGCAGGGCGATCTGATCGTCCTGTCGACCGTGCTGATGCTGCTGATCATCGTGCCGGTGATGGCGCTGACGATTTTCTTCGCGTGGAAGTATCGCGCGTCGAACAAGGAGGCGACGTACAAGCCCGACTGGGACCATTCGACGCAGCTCGAGCTGGTCATCTGGTCGGCGCCGCTCCTGATCATCATCTGCCTCGGCGCGGTGACGTGGGTCGCGACGCACCTGCTCGATCCGTACCGCCCGCTCGCGCGGACGGCGCCGGGCAAGCCCGTCGCGGCGGAGGTGAAGCCGCTCGACGTGCAGGTCGTCGCGCTCGACTGGAAATGGCTGTTCATCTACCCCGAACAGGGCGTCGCGACGGTGAACGAGCTGGCACTGCCGGTCGACCGGCCGATCCGGTTCCGCATCTCCTCCTCGTCGGTGATGAACAGCTTTTACGTGCCCGCGCTCGCGGGGCAGATTTACGCGATGCCGGGCATGGAAACCAAGCTGCACGGCGTTTTCGACAAGACCGGCGAGTTTGAGGGCTTTTCGGCCAATTATTCGGGCTGGGGCTTTTCGAACATGCGCTTCGCGGTGAAGAGCCTGCCCGCGGGCGAGTTCGACAAATGGGTCGCGACCGCCAAGGCTTCGGCCGAAGGCGATCTCAGCCGCGATACCTATTTGAAGCTCGAAAAGCCGACGCACAAGGAGCCCGTCCGCCGCTTCGCCGCGAGCGATCCGCAATTGTTCGACGCGGTCGTCAACATGTGCGTTGAGCCCGGCAAGATGTGCATGCACGACATGATGTCGCTCGACGCCGCGGGCGGCGCGGGCATCGCGGGTATCGGCAATGTCCGGCAGGTCACCTATGACAAGTTCGCCGCGCGCGGTACGGTCGACGCCGCACGCTGGAGCATGCGTTATGTCGCGGCCGCTTGCAGCTCGCCGGTGATGTCGAACGACCGCCCCGACGCGAAGCCGGTCGCACCGGCGATGCTGAAAGGCGAGGGGCTTCCCCATCCTTCCAAGCCCGAACGCACCGCGCTGCGCGCGCCCGCCGCCGACCGCCCGCTGTCCTGAACGAGCCGAGATCCCATGACCATCCCGCATCCCGCACCCGAAACCGGTCCGATCCTTGGCAAGCTGTCGCTTGAGGCGCTGCCGCTGCACGAGCCGATCCTTGTCATCACCTTCATCGGCGTCGTCCTTGGCGGCATCGCCGTGCTCGGCCTGATCACCAAGTTCCGCCTCTGGGGCTATTTGTGGACCGAGTGGTTCACGACGGTCGATCACAAGCGCATCGGGATCATGTATATGATCCTGGGGCTTATCATGTTCCTGCGCGGCTTTGCCGATGCGATCATGATGCGGCTGCAGCAGGCGATGGCGTTCGGCGGGTCGGAGGGATACCTCACCCCGCATCATTATGACCAGGTGTTCACCGCGCACGGCGTGATCATGATCTTCTTCGTCGCGATGCCGTTCATCACCGGGCTGATGAACTATGTCGTGCCGCTGCAGATCGGCGCGCGCGACGTCAGCTTCCCCTTCCTCAACAATTTCAGTTTCTGGATGACGACCGCGGGCGCGGTGCTGACGATGGTCTCGCTGTTTATCGGCGAATATGCACAGACGGGCTGGCTCGCCTATCCGCCCTTGTCGGGGATCGCTTACAGCCCCAATGTCGGCGTCGACTATTATATCTGGGGCTTACAGATAGCCGGCGTCGGCACCACCCTGTCGGGCATCAACCTGATCGTCACGATCCTGAAGCTGCGCGCGCCGGGCATGGGGCTGATGAAGATGCCCGTCTTCACCTGGACCTCGCTCTGCGCGAACATTCTGATCGTCGCGAGCTTCCCGATCCTGACCGCGACGCTCGTGCTGCTCACGCTCGACCGCTATGTCGGCACCAATTTCTTCACCAACGACCTCGGCGGGTCGCCGATGATGTATGTGAACCTGATCTGGATCTGGGGGCACCCCGAGGTCTATATCCTCGTGCTGCCGCTGTTCGGCGTCTTTTCCGAAGTCACCTCGACCTTCTCGGGCAAAAGGCTCTTCGGCTATACCTCGATGGTCTATGCGACGATCTGCATCACGATCCTGTCGTATCTCGTGTGGCTGCACCATTTCTTCACCATGGGATCGGGGGCGAGCGTCAACAGCTTCTTCGGCATCACGACGATGGTGATTTCGATCCCGACGGGGGCCAAGCTCTTCAACTGGCTGTTCACCATGTACCGCGGCCGCATCCGCTTCGAATTGCCGATGATGTGGACGGTCGCCTTCATGCTGACCTTCGTCATCGGCGGCATGACCGGGGTGCTGCTCGCGGTGCCGCCCGCCGACTTTGTGCTCCACAACTCGCTGTTCCTGATCGCGCATTTCCACAATGTGATCATCGGCGGCGTGCTGTTCGGCCTGTTCGCGGCGATCAACTACTGGTGGCCCAAGGCATTCGGCTACAAGCTCGACGTGTTCTGGGGCAAGATCAGCTTCTGGTGCTGGGTGGTCGGCTTCTGGGTCGCCTTCACGCCGCTCTATATCCTCGGCCTGATGGGCGTGACGCGGCGCATGCGCGTGTTCGACGACCCGAGCCTGCAAATCTGGTTCGTGATCGCAGGCATCGGCGCGCTGATCGTCGCCGCGGGTATCGGCGCGATGCTGGTCCAGTTCGCCGTGAGCATCTGGCGCCGCAAGGAGCTGCGCGACGAAACCGGCGGAGATCCGTGGGACGGCCGCACGCTCGAATGGGCGACCAGCTCGCCGCCGCCCGACTATAATTTCGCCTTCACGCCCGTCATCCACGACCTCGACGCGTGGTACGACATGAAGACGCGCGGGCATCAGCGCCCGGTCGATGGCTATCGCGACATCCATATGCCGAGCAACACCGGGACGGGGATGATCCTGTCGGGCTTCTGCCTCGTCATGGGCTTTGCGCTGGTCTGGCACATCTGGTGGCTCGTCGCGCTGAGCTTTGCCGCGACGATCGTCGGCGCGATCTATCACACCTTCAACTACAAGCGCGATTTCGACATCCCGGCGGCGACGGTCACCGCGGTCGAGGAAGCGCGGACCCGCCAGCTGGCGGCCGGAGCCTGATGCGATGAGTGCCAAGACGATAACCGCCGACGCGCCCGTCCAGTTCTACGACCTCGACGAGCATGCGCATCCCGAGGGGCACAGCACGATGCTGGGCTTCTGGATTTATCTGATGAGCGACTGCCTCATCTTTGCGATCCTGTTTGCCTGCTATGCCGTGCTCGGCGGCAGCTATGCCGCGGGCCCGGCGCCGAAGGATCTGTTCGACCTGAAGCTCATCGCGCTCAACACCGCGATGCTGCTCTTCTCGTCGATCACCTATGGTTTTGCGGTGCTGCAGATGCAGCAGGGCAAGGTGAAGGGCGTGCAGATCTGGCTTGCGGTCACAGCGCTGTTCGGGCTCGCCTTCCTCGGGATCGAGCTTTACGAATTCCACCATCTGATAGAGATCGGCGCGACGCCGCAGCGCAGCGCCTTCCTGTCGAGCTTCTTCACGCTCGTCGGCACGCACGGGCTGCACGTCACCTTTGGCATCATCTGGCTCGTCACGCTGATGTTTCAGCTGTCGAAGCACGGCCTGATCGCCGCGAACAAGCGCCGCGTGATGTGCCTCAGCATGTTCTGGCACTTCCTCGACGTCGTGTGGATCGGCGTCTTCACCTTTGTCTATCTGATGGGAGTGCTGCGATGAGCCACGATCCTCACGCCGCGCACGGCCATCACGAGATCGAGATGCCGCACGCATCGATGCGCGACTATGTCATCGGCTTTGTCCTGTCGGTGATCCTGACCGCGATCCCCTTCTGGCTGGTGATGACGATGCCATTGAGCGCGGGGGCGACGGGCGCGATCATCATGGGCTTTGCGGTGGTGCAGATCGTCGTCCACATGGTCTTCTTCCTCCATATGACGCCAAAGGCCGAGGGCGGCTGGTCGCTGACCTCGCTGATCTTCACGGTGATCGTCGTCGTGATCATGCTCGCGGGCTCGCTGTGGGTGATGCACCACCTCAACACCAATATGATGCCGATGCCGCACGAACCGACGAGTCAGACGGTGGGCACGACGACGGGCCAGGTGCCGTGACACGCACCCGCCGCGCGGCCTTTGCCGCGGCGGCGCTGATCGCGGCCGTGGCCCTCGCGGCGCTCGGCGTCTGGCAGCTCGAACGGCGCGTGTGGAAGCATGAGTTGGTCGCGGCGGTCGAGGCGCGCATCCATGCGGCGCCCGTCGCGGCGCCGTGGCCGAGTGCGTGGGATGCCGTCGATGCGAAGAATGACGCTTATCTTCGCGTGACCGCGACCGGGCAGTTCCGCCATGATCGCGAGACGCTGGTGCAGGCGGTGACCGATCGTGGTCCCGGCTTCTGGGTGCTGACCCCGCTTGAAACGCCGGGGTTCACGTTGCTCGTCAATCGCGGCTTCGTGCCGAAGGATCGGCGCGATGCGGCGGCGCGCGCGGCGGGCAATGTCGCGGGGTCGGTGACGGTCACCGGGCTGCTGCGCATCACCGAGCCCGAGGGCGCCTTCCTGCGCTCAAACGATCCCGCCGCCGACCGCTGGTTTTCGCGCGATGTCGCGGCGATCGCAAAGGCGAGGGGATTGCAGGGCGCCGCCCCCTATTTCGTCGACGCCGATGCCAGGCCCAATCCCGGCGGCTATCCGGTCGGCGGGCTCACCGTCGTACGCTTTCCCGACAATCATCTGGTCTATGCGCTGACCTGGTTTGCGCTTTGTGCGCTCAGCCTCTTTTTTGCGTGGCGGCTGTGGCGTATTCGCGATTGATGACCCGCCCGACCATCCCGCCGACCACGCCTTCGAGGGCGCCCGCCGGTCGCCGCAACATGACGCTGCTGATCCAGCTGCGCTGGATTGCGGTCGGGGGGCAGCTTGCGACGATCGGCATCGTCAGCGGGCCGATGGGGATCGCGCTGCCGCACGCGCCGCTGCTCGCCGCGATCATGGTGCTGATCGCGATCAACTTCGCGAGCATCGCGTTGCTCCGCCGCGGCCGCGCGGTGACCAATGCCGAGCTGACCGCGGTGCTGCTGTTCGACGTCGCGGCGCTCGGGTGGCAGCTCCACCACAGCGGCGGGCTCGCCAACCCCTTCGCCTCGCTGTTCCTGCTGCAGGTCGTGATCGGCGCGATCCTGCTCACCCCGCGCTCGTCGTGGGCGATCGTCGTCGCGGCGCTTGCCGCGCTCGCGGCGCTGCGGGTCGATCCGACGCCGCTCGTGCTGCCGCCCGCCTATGCCGCCGATCCGATGGGGCTGTATCTGAAAGGCAGCTTCGTCTGCTTCCTGCTCATCGCGGTGCTGTTCGTCGCCTTCGTCACGCGGATCAACCGCAATTTGCGCGACAGCGATGCGGCGCTCGCGACGAGCCGCCAGCGCGCGGCGGAGGAGGACCATATTGTGCGCATGGGGCTGCTCGCGTCGGGCGCGGCGCATGAGCTCGGGACGCCGCTGTCGACACTGTCGGTGCTGATCGGCGACTGGAAGGCGGCGCCGCGGCTCGCAAAGGATCGCGAGATGCAGGAGGATCTCGCCGACATGGACGCCGCGGTGCAGCGCTGCAAGGCGATCGTCAGCGGCATTTTGATGTCGGCGGGCGAGGCGCGCGGCGAGGCGCCGCAATTGACGACGATGCGCGCCTCGTTCAACGAGATCGTCGCGCACACCCGCGCGGTGCGCCGCCCCGGCACGGTCGAATTCAACGATCGCTTCGGTGCCGACGTCGCGATCGTGTCGGACCCCGCGCTGCGGCAGGTGATCGGCAACGTGCTCGACAATGCGGCCGAGGTGTCGCCCGACTGGACAAGCTTCACGACGTCGCGTGACGGCGACATGCTGGTGATCGAGATCGCCGACCGCGGCCCGGGCTTCAGTCCGGAGATGTTGGAGAATTTCGGCCAGCCCTATCGTTCGACCAAGGGACGGCCCGGTGGCGGGCTTGGCCTGTTCTTGCTCGTTAATGTGCTGCGCAAGCTCGGCGGCGGCGCCAGCGTCGCCAATCGCGATGCGGGCGGCGCGCTGGTGCGGATGTTCCTGCCGATTTCGGCGCTCGCCCCGCCCGGTGGAGACAAGGCATGACCGAGACGCGCCAATTGCTGATCGTCGAGGACGACGACGCCTTCGCCCGCACGCTGAAACGCTCGTTCGAGCGGCGCGGCTATGCGGTAGAGGCCGCGCACAGCCCCGAGGAGATGGACACGCTGCTCACGACGTTCCGGCCGGGCTATGCGGTCGTCGACCTCAAGCTCGGCGGCGCATCGGGACTCGCGTGCGTGCAGACGCTGCGCGCGCTCGACCCGGAGATGCGGATCGTCGTGCTCACGGGCTTTGCGAGCATCGCCACCGCGGTCGAGGCGATCAAGCTCGGCGCCTCCTATTATCTCGCCAAGCCCTCGAACACCGACGACATCGAGGCGGCGTTCGACCGCAGCGAAGGCAATGCCGAAACGCCGGTGGGCGACCGCCAGTCGTCGATCAAGACCGTCGAGTGGGAGCATATCCACCAGGTTTTGGTCGAGACCGATTTCAACATTTCGGAGACCGCGCGCCGGCTCGGGATGCACCGGCGCACGCTCGCGCGGAAGCTCGAGAAACGGCAGATACGCTAGCGCAACGGGCGCCAACCCCGATCCGTTCGCCCTGAGCTTGTCGAAGGGCCGTTCTCTCTTTTGACGTTGCCAGAAGAAGAACGGTGCTTCGACAAGCTCAGCACAAACGGACTTGGGTGTTGAGCCGAGCTATTTCTTCTCCACCAGTTCGCGCAGCAGGAAGCCGTGGAGCATCGCGGCGCGCACCGCATCCTCGGCGTGATCGGCGCCGACCGAATGGCCGCCCTCGATATATTCGTGATAATAGACGCGGTTGCCGTTTTCCATCAGCCGCGCGGCATATTTGCGCGCGTGGCCGGGGTGGACGCGGTCGTCCTTGGTCGAAAGATAGAGGAAGATCGGCGGATATTTTACGCCCTTGCGGATGTTCTGATACGGCGAATATTTCGACAGGAACGCCCAATCCCCTGGCACGTCGGGATCGCCATATTCGGCGACCCATGACGCGCCCGCGAGCATCTTGTCGTAACGCCACATATCCTTGATCGGTGAGCCCGAGATCACCGCGCCGTAGAGGTCGGGACGCTGCGTCATCGCCGCGCCGACGAGCACGCCGCCGTTCGAGCGGCCCGAGATCGCGATCTCGCCCTTCGCGCTGACCCCGGTTTTCACCAGATCCTCGGCGACCGCGTGGAGATCGTCGAAGCTCGCCTGCCGCTTTTCGCGCAGCGCCGCCTGATGCCAGGCGGGGCCATATTCGCCGCCGCCGCGGATGCCCGCAAGGACATAGGCGTTGCCGTCCTCGACCCAGAAGAGGCCGAGCGGGCCGGCGCGGTAGGGCTGGCCGGTGAGATAGCCCGGCGTCTGCGCGGCGCGGAAGCCGCCATAGGCGTGGACGAGCGCGGGGACGGGGCCGGTCGAGCCCTTCTTGCGCGCGAGGAAATAGGGGATTTTCGTGCCGTCCTTCGACGTTGCGAAGCGCTTTTCGACGGTCATGTCCTTCGCGTCGAAGGTCGCGGGCAGGCTCTGCACGGCCTGCGGCGCCTTGCCTTCGGACACGGCGTAGAGCGTCGGGGGCATCAGCATCGTTTCGGCCGATGCGAGGACGATGTCGCGTTTGCCCACGGTGCCGGCGATGGTGACGGTGGCGTTCGCGGCGAGCGGAACCTCCTTCTGGCTCCACTGGCCGGTCTTCGGGTCGCGGCGGAGCGCGAACAGCTTGCCTTCGACATCGTCGAGCGCCTTCACCCACAGGATATTGTCGGTCGCCGAGACATTCTCGATCGCCTGCGCCTTCGTCGGGGTCATCGCGGTGACGATCGGCACCTGCCGGTCGGCCGACATATCGGCGAGCGACAGCGAGGCGAGCGAGCCCGCGGGGATATTCGCCCAATCCTTGTTGAGGAAGATGATCAGCTGGCCGTCGACGACGTCGCGCACGCTGGCGGTGTCGGGGACGATTGACGAGATATAGCGCGACCCGTCGGCGTTCGGCAGCTTGATGTCGGCGGTGTAGAAGGTCTTGCCGCGGCTGATCATCGGCCAGCGCTTGTCGCCGTCGGTGAAGGCGAAGACGTTCATGCCGACGTCCTCGGTTTCGCCTTCGGCAACGGTTTCGGCCGACGCTAGCGGCGTGCCGCGTTTCCAGCGCTTGACGATGCGCGGATAGCCCGACGCGGTCATGCTGCCCGCGCCATAGTCGGTCGCGACGAGCAGGGTGTCGGCATTTTCCCACGTCACGCTGCTCTTCGCCTGCGGCAGGGTGAAACCGTCGCCCACGAAGCTTTTGGTCGTGCGGTCCCATTCGCGGACGATGTCGGCGTCGGTGCCGCCGGGGCTCAGCGAGACAAGGCAGCGTTTGTAATCTGGCGCGAGGCAGTCGGCGCCGTGCCAGACCCAGCTCTGCTTCTCGGCCTTGCCAAGCGCGTCGACGTCGATCAGCGTTGTCCAGACGGGCTTGCCGGCAAGGTAAGCGTCGAGCGGGCTCTGGCGCCAGATTCCACGCGGATTGTTCGCGTCGCGCCAGAAATTGGTGATGGTTTCGCCCATGACCTCGCCGGGCTCGGCGATCTGCCGGTCGTCGTCGAGGATTTCGCGCGCGCGCTTGCGGTCGGCCTCGAAACCCGGGCGGGCGGTGATCAGCTTGTCGGTTGCCGCATTTTCCTTTTTGACCCAACCCAGCGCTTTCGAGCCTTCGATATCCTCGAGCCAGAGGTAGGGATCCTCGTCTTGCGGCGCGGCGGTGGCGACGGCGGTGATCGAACAGCTGAGGGCAAGCGCGGCAAGGCTGGCGCGGATCATTCGGAAAGTCTCCCCTGGGGTGTGGAGGCGCTGTGCTAGCAGCATTAGACACCCCAAGGGAAGGAGGCGCAGCGCCTATTGATCGATGATGATCGTGCCCGGGTGATGCTTGTCGAGATGCTTCTTGATGATCCGAAGGTTGCGCGTGTTCGAGCGGAAGAAGAAGTCGAACGCGTCGCCGACGAGCGGAACGGCGCCGAGCGCGGTGTCGACGCCGAGATTGCCGACCATGCGCCAGATCTTCCACTTCGGCATGCCGAGGTTGCGCGCTTCCCAGATGAGGTAGGCGCCCATCGTCGCGGCGATGACGTCGCCGACGACGGGGACGAGGCCGACGATCGCGTCGAGGCCGACCGGGCGGTTGATACCGGGGATGATAAAGCTGCGTTCGAGTAGGATTTCGAGCGTCTCGACGCGCTTGCGGAGCGCCGCGGGATCGTTCCGATTGGAAATCAGCGCGTCGAAGATCGCGTCGGGATTGGGCGGCGTCGAAGGGGCCATCGGGGTCCTTTCACAAGCGCTCGAAGGTGCAGCGCCACTGTATTAGTTAGGTAAGGCGATCAGATGATTCAATGGGTGCTGTGCGCGGCCGTTGGCACGCAGCCCGGTCAGGCGCTGCGACGCGACCGACCAGCGGAGCGGCGTCGCGAGCGGAATGAAGGGGGCATAGCGGGCGAGCACCGCCTCGGCCTCGCTCACCTGCACCCGGCGCTGGCCGGCGTCGATATTGGCCGTCGCCTGGTCGATCAGCTCCTGCGCCTCGCGGTTGCAGAGCGTGTCGCGGCGGCACGAGAGGCGGCGGAGCGCCCACAGCGCATCGTCGTTCGGCGCGATTTCGTCGATCAGGCGGAGGTCGGCGGCCGACGCCATCGGGACGCGCTGGCTCGGCACGCCGATCGCTTTGAAATCGGCCGAGACGTAAGCGAAGAGGATGCGCCCGCCGGGGGTGTCGGGGACGGCGATGCGCAGCGGTTCGATCTCGCGTCCGGCGGCGCGCCAGGCGTCGACGGCGCGCTTCGCCTGCGCGAGGCGCGACGCCTCGTCATATTCGGCCCAAGTGGGGACGAGCGGCGCGGGGCCGCCGTCGCGCGCGTAGAGCGACGGGCGGAGCGTGACCTGCGGCTGCCATTCGGAGAGCCCGAACGCCTCGATCAGCCGCTCGCGCCGGATCGCGCGGACGAGTGCGTCGCGGTTGGCGTCGATCGCGAGGAAACCCTCGGCGCGGACGAACGACAGGCCGAACAGGCCGGGGACGGGATCGACGACCAGGCGCGAACGGCCGATGTTCGACGCCGCGAAATAGGGCAGGGTCGAAAAACGCCCGCCGATGACGCCATCGGCATAGCCGTTCTTGAATCGCGCGAGCGCGCCCGCGGGTGATGTGCCGACCAGCTCGATCGACGCGGCGGGGTCGTTCGCGGCGGCTTCGGCGGCCTCGGGGTCTTCGGCGAGCGGGTCGGGGACGGGCGAGAGCAGCACCGCACGCCCGATCCTGCGCGCGCGCATCGGTCCCCAGCCCATGCCCTTGTTGACGATCGCCATCGAGGGCTGCGCGAGCAGTTCGAGGATCGCGGGCTGCGGCACCGAAAGGCGGATTTCGATCACGGTGTCGGTCATCGCCTTGATCGTCTCGATCTCGGGGAAATCGTTTTTCAGGACGTGACGGCTGGCTGGCGCCAGATAGGAGCGCAGGATCGCGGCGACATCCTCGGCGGTGACCTTGCGCCCGTTGGTCCATTTGGCTTCGCGCAGGCGGAAAATATAGCTGCGCCCGTCGGTGGTCACGGTCCAGCGATCGGCGAGCCCGGTGTCGATCTGACCCTCGCCGTCATAGCTGACGAGCCCTTGCGAGGTCGCGTTAAGCAGCGCCGCGTTGGCGGACGAGAGTTCGCCGTTGAGCGGAGTCGCCGCGGGATTGAGCGAGCCCATCGCGGCAATCCTTACCGGGCCGCGCTCGCCGAACAGGCCACAACTCGTGAGCGACAGGATCGCGAGGCCGGCGATGATCCTGTGCAGGCGTGCTTTCGTCCCGAACGTCGATATGTCTGTTTTTAGCGGCATCGGCGGCCATCATAATGATGCCGGGCAAAACCGGAAGTGGGCATCCGGGCGATCGGCGAACTCAATTCGCCGCTGTGGGACGGGTGATTTCGGCGTTGCCATAGGCGTCCGCGAGTTTGCCGCCCTTTGCATAGTCGATCAGCAGCTGGAAATAGCCCGGCGTGTAGCGGGTCGAAATCCGGCTGCCGTCGGGCGCGGGCTCGAATTCGGTCATTCCGTGCTCGGCCTTCGGAAAGACGGCGAGGGTGATTGGCTTGCCGGCATCGATGAGCCCGGTGACCCGCCGCGCGGTTTCGCCGGCCGGTGCGTCGATATCTTGTCCGCCGAGCGCCCAGAGCTGCGGGACGGTCACCGCGCGGAGCGTCGGCATCGGATCGTAGTGGATGGGCGTGCCGAAGGCGTATGCCGGTGCCTTCGCCCTTATTTCCTCAGCCGTCATGCCGAGGACGATGTGCGTATAATTGCCATAGACGTCCTTGTACCATGGCTCGTTTCGATAGCGTGCCCGCACCAAATCCAGTTCGTCGAGCCCGTCGACTGCTCCACCTGCCACGACACTTTCGAACACGCGCGTCACGGCGGCGCTGATTTCCTGCGCCTTGGCGATGACGTCGGGGCCATAGCCTTTGAGACCCATCTGGAACGCGATCGCCTCGCGATCCTCGTCGGCGACCGAGACGGCGAGACCGAAGCTGACGATGAGGAAATCGACCGTAGTGCGCGTTGCCGCGAGCGGCGCGATCCAGCCGCCCTGGCTCGGCCCCTGGAAACCGAAACGCGCGCCGCGTGGGCCGGCCATGCGACGCGCCTCGGCGAGCGCGGCGGCCGCGTCGTCGGCGAGCAATGAAAAGACCTGGGTATATTTGTCGCCCGATGCGCCGGTGCCGCGCTTGTCATAGACGAAGGCGCCGATGCCCGCGGCGGGGAGCATGCGTTGGAGCGCGTTGGTATCGCGCGCCGAATCGGGTTCGGCGCCGTGGAGCAGGACGACGATCGGGACGGGCTTGTTGCCAGCCGGCAGCACGAGGCGGCCGACGAGGCGCGTGCCGTGGCTGGTGAAGCTGGTGTCACGCGTCTCCAGCTTTATCCGCGTTGCGACGCGGTTGCCGAACTGCATCCTACCCGAAGCGCAATCGCCGAACCGCACTTGCAGGCCATCGGGGCGGTCGGTCCAGCCGGTGCTGCTGACCCAGATATCGCCGGTCTGGACGAGTTTCCCGCTTGTTCCGTCGAGATTGCGCCAGCGGAGCGCGCCTGCGGTCGAGGTCGCAATGTCGACCGTCCCGCCGTCGGGCAGGCGATAGGCGCCGACCTTGCAATCAACCTCTTCGGCAGCCGCCGGAACCGCGAGCCCTAGCGCGGTCAACGCGAATATCGCCGCCCGCCACATTTGCCGAATCTTGCTGGTGGCCGGTGATTGTGCGTCGGGCATTCTGATATCCTGCAAGGCTGGTGCGGACGGCGGGACTTGAACCCGCATACCCAGAGGATGGCAGATTTTAAGTCTGCTGCGTCTACCGATTTCGCCACGTCCGCATGATCCGGAGGGTCAAGCCGATGGGTTCATGGAGGTCAAGCGATGTTTGCCGCTTCCCGTCGCCGGGCGGCTCGGCTAGACCGCCTGCCATGACTCCAGTTCTCGAAATTTCCGGCCTCGGAAAAACTTATAAGAGCGGTCACAAGGCGTTGAGCGACGTCGACCTTACGATCAACAAGGGCGAGATTTTCGCGCTGCTCGGGCCGAACGGCGCGGGCAAGACGACGCTGATCAGCATCGTCTGTGGCATCGTGACCGCGACTACGGGGACGGTGACCGTCGGCGGGCACGACCATGCGCAGGGCTATCGCGCGGCGCGGACGATGATCGGGCTGGTGCCGCAGGAATTGCACACCGATGCGTTCGAAACGGTGATGGCGACGGTGAGTTTCTCGCGCGGGCTGTTCGGCAAGCCGCGCAACCCCGCGTTTATCGAGCAGCTGCTGCGCGACCTGTCGCTCTGGGACAAGCGCGATTCGAAGATCATGGAATTGTCGGGCGGCATGAAGCGCCGCGTGATGATCGCCAAGGCGCTCAGCCACGAACCCGAGATCCTCTTCCTCGACGAGCCGACCGCAGGCGTCGACGTCGAGCTGCGCCGCGACATGTGGAACATGGTGCGCGGCCTTCGCGAGCGCGGCGTCACGATCATCCTCACCACCCATTATATCGAGGAGGCCGAGGAAATGGCCGACCGCGTCGGGGTGATCACCGGCGGGCGGTTGATCCTGGTCGAGCAAAAGGACGCGCTGATCAAGAAGCTGGGGCGCAAGACGCTGACGCTCAATCTGGCCGAACAACTGGAGGCGGTGCCCGCCGAACTTGCCGACTGGAAGCTTGCGCTCGCGGGCGATGGGCACGAGCTCGTGTACGAATTCGACAGCCAGGCCGAGGCGACGGGCGTGCCCTCGCTGCTGCGGCGGATGACCGACATCGGGGTCCAGTTCAAGGACCTGCACACGCGCCAAAGCTCGCTCGAGGATATTTTCGTCGGGTTGGTGCATGAATCGAACGGCGCAAAGGGAGAAGCCGCATGACCGCGAACTGGCGCGGCGTGCGCGCGATCTACGCCTTTGAAATGGCGCGCTTTGGGCGCACCTTCTGGACCAGCCTGATGCTGCCGGTGATCACCACCGCGCTCTATTTCGTCGTTTTCGGATCGGCGATCGGCAGCCGGATGACCGAGGTCAGCAACGTCCCCTATGGCGCGTTCATCGTGCCCGGGCTGATGATGCTGACGATGTTCACCGAAAGCATCAGCAACGCCTCGTTCGGCATCTATATGCCCAAATGGACGGGGACGATTTACGAAATGCTGTCGGCGCCGCTGTCGCCGCTCGAAACGGTGATCGCCTATGTTGGCGCGGCCGCGACCAAGTCGGTGGTCATCGGGTCGATCATTTTCGCGACCGCGCACCTGTTCGTCGACGTGCAGGTCGCGCACCCGCTGTTGATGGCGGCGTTCATGATCCTGATGGCGGTGACCTTCTGCCTGTTCGGCTTCATCATCGGCATCTGGGCGCAGAGTTTCGAGCAGCTGCAGGTCATCCCGATGCTCGTCATCTATCCGTTGACCTTTTTGGGCGGCGCTTTCTATTCGCTCGACATGCTGCCCGCGGCGTGGCGGACGGTGACCCTGTTCAACCCCGTCGTCTATCTGATCAGTGGCTTCCGCTGGACCTTCTTCGGCAAGGGCGATGTCGGGATCGAGGTTAGCATGGGCGCGGTGACGCTGTTCCTGGCGCTGTGCCTGGGCGTCATTTTCTGGATGTTCCGCACCGGATACCGGCTCAAGAACTGATGGTGATCGCTGGACCGGCGCCGCGGCGCGGCGCCCGGTTTTAGCCGTTCAACCGTTCGCGCATTTCCTTGCCCGGTTTGAAATAGGGCACGTTTTTCGCCTTCACGTCGACCGCCGCGCCCGTTCGGGGATTGCGACCGGTGCGCGATTCGCGCGACCGGGTGGAGAAGGCGCCGAAGCCACGCAGTTCGACACGCCCGCCCGAGGCGAGCTGTTCGACGATGGAATCGAAGAAAGTGTCGACGATGCGCTCGACTTCCTCGAGCCGCAAATCGCTGTTTTCGCTCGCGATCTTTTGAACCAGTTCTGACCGGATCATGTGCTTCCCCTAATATATACAGTCACGCATTCCCCGCCGAAGCGGGTCCCGGTCGTTGCCGGCTCATTGTGCGTGAGACCCCTCCCAACGCGCGGAGAAGGTATCACGAATCCTTGTTTGATCAAAATATATCGCGACACGAAAAAGGCCCGCAGAGGGACACTCTGCGGGCCTTTGTTTCGCCTGTCGGCGGAAGGAGGAAATTAATCCTTCTTGCCGGCCTTCAGCGCCTCGCCGAGGATGTCGCCGAGCGACGCACCCGAGTCCGACGAGCCGTACTGCGCGACGGCTTCCTTCTCTTCGGCGATCTGCATCGCCTTGACCGAGAAGTTCGGCTTTTTCGAACGGTCGAAGCCGATGACCATCGCATCGAACTTCTGGCCGACCTGGTAACGTTCGGCGCGCTGTTCGTCGCGGTCGCGGCCAAGATCGGCGCGCTTGATGAAGCCGGTCGCGCCATCGTCGCCGGCCTGAACTTCGAGGCCGTTGTCGCGGACTTCGAGGACGGTGACGGTGATGACGTCGTTCTTCTTCACCGAACCGGCAGCGGCGACACCGCCACCAACGGCCGGAGCACCCTTTTCAAGCTGCTTGATGCCGAGGCTGATGCGTTCCTTCTCGACGTCGACGTCGAGAACCACGACCTGCACGGCCTCGCCCTTGCGGTGGAGGTGCAGCGCTTCTTCGCCCGAGATGCCCCATGCGATGTCCGACATGTGAACCATGCCGTCGACGTCGCCCGGCAGGCCGACGAACAGACCGAATTCGGTCGCGTTCTTGACTTCGCCTTCGACGACCGAGCCCACGGGGTGGGTTTCGGCGAACGCGCCCCAGGGGTTCGACTGAGCCTGCTTGAGACCCAGCGAGATGCGGCGCTTGTCGCTGTCGACTTCGAGGACGATGACGTCGACTTCCTGGCTCGTCGAAACGATCTTGCCCGGGTGGACGTTCTTCTTGACCCACGACATTTCGCTGACGTGGACCAGACCTTCGATGCCGGCTTCGAGTTCGACGAACGCACCATAGTCGGTGATGTTCGTGACCGTGCCCGACAGCTTGGCGCCGACGGGGTATTTGGCGGCGACGCCTTCCCACGGATCGCTTTCGAGCTGCTTCATGCCGAGGCTGATGCGCTGCGTGTCGCGATTGATGCGGATGATCTGGACGCGGACATTGTCACCGATGTTGATGACTTCGCTCGGGTGGTTGACGCGCTTGTAGCTCATGTCGGTGACATGGAGCAGGCCGTCGATGCCGCCGAGGTCGACGAACGCACCATAATCGGTGATGTTCTTGACGGCGCCTTCGATGATCTGACCTTCTTCCAGGTTCTGGATCAGGCCCGAGCGCTGTTCGGCGCGCGTTTCTTCGAGGATGGCGCGGCGCGACACGACGATGTTGCCGCGGCGGCGATCCATCTTGAGGATCTGGAAGGGCTGCGGCAGGTCCATGAGCGGGCCGACGTCGCGCACGGGGCGGATGTCGACCTGCGAACCGGGAAGGAACGCCACGGCGCCGCCGAGGTCGACGGTGAAGCCGCCCTTGACGCGGCCGAAGATGACGCCTTCGACGCGGGCTTCCTTGTTGAATTCTTCTTCCAGGCGGTCCCACGCGGCTTCGCGGCGAGCGCGGTCGCGCGACAGCATGGTTTCGCCATTGGCGTTTTCGACGCGGTCGACATAGACTTCGACTTCGTCACCGACATTGATGTCGGCCTTCTGGCCCGGCATCGCGAATTCGCGAAGGGGCACGCGGCCTTCGCTCTTCAGGCCGATGTCGATCACTGCCAGGTCGTTTTCAATCGCGGTCACGGTGCCCTTGACGACGCGGCCTTCAAAGCCGCCGTCGGCACCACCAAGCGATTCATCGAGCATCGCGGCGAAATCGTCGCGCGTCGGGAAAGCCGTAGTGGCCATATGTGTGTTTCCTTACTTCATTTGTTCCGGCCAAGCGGTTGGTTCCGCTGGTCTTAATGGCCGATCTGCCATGCCTGCCGGATGCAGGACACAGCATCCTTCGAACCGTTAGCGAGCAAGCCATGGGCAAAGCAAAATGGGCGCGACGGGTGCATCCCGTCACGCCCGACGCTCGGTTTCGAGCGGCGGTTTGACCATGCCTCGACCTGCCAAAAAGCCCGTCGGACGGCGCGCATATAGTCCGCAAAGCCTGTCAAGGCAAGGTCGAAAGGCCGGTCAGGCGCGGCGCTTGCGGCGCTCTTCGACGAACGCGATCGCGGCGGCGAGTGCGGCGTCCTTGGCCATGCCCGTGTTGTCGAGCAGCATGGCGTCTTCCGCCCGGAGGAGCGGCGCGTTGGTGCGGCCGGTGTCGCGCGCATCGCGGGCGTGAACGTCGGCGAGCACAGCATCGAAACCGACGTCGACGCCGCGCGCGAGCATCTCGGCATGACGGCGGCGTGCGCGTTCCTCGGGGCTGGCGGTGACGAACAGCTTGGCATCGGCGTGCGGCGCGATAACCGTACCGATGTCGCGCCCGTCGAGCACTGCACCGCCGGGCTGGTTGGCGAAATCGACCTGGCGCTGGAACAGCGCCTGACGCACGGCGGGATGGATCGACACACGGCTCGCGAGCCCGCCGGTGGTTTCATAACGCAGCGCCGGATCGTCCAGCAGGCTGCCCGGGAAGCTGCACGCGGCGAGCGCGTCGGCGGCGTTGTCGGCGTCGCCATGGTTGAGCTGCGTCTGGTAACCGACCGCGCGATAGAGCAGGCCGGTGTCGAGCACGGGCAGGCCGAAATGCGCGGCCAGCCCCTTGGCGATCGTGCCCTTGCCCGACGCGGTGGGCCCGTCGACCGCGATGATCATTGCTGCAAGCCCGCGAGCAGTTCCTCGAAATTGGGGAAGCTGGTCGCGACGGGGGCGATGTCGTCGATCGTCACCGGCGCCTTGCCGACGAGGCCGGCGACGGCGAAGCTCATGCAGATGCGGTGGTCGAGGTGGCCGGCGATGGTCGCGCCGCCGGGAAGCGGGTCGCCGCCGGTGCCGTCGATGATCAGGCCGTCTTCGGTTTCTTCGACGCGGGCGCCGATCGCCTGGAGGCCGGTGGCCATCACCGCGATGCGGTCGCTTTCCTTGACGCGCAGCTCATCGAGTCCGGTCGTGACGGTGCGGCCCTCGGCGAGCGCGGCGGCGACGAAGAGGATCGGGAACTCGTCGACCATGCTCGGCACGATGGCGGGGTCGACGGCGATGCCCTTGAGCGCGCTGTGGCGGACGCGGAGGTCGGCGACGGGTTCGCCGCCCACCTCGCGCGCATCGAGTAGCTCGATGCTGCCGCCCATCTGTTGCAGCACCTCGACCAGACCGGCGCGGGTCGGATTGAGGCCGACATTGGCGATGGTGACGTCCGACCCCGGAACGAGGAGCGCGGCGACGATGAAGAAGGCGGCCGACGAAGGGTCGCCGGGGACGGTGATCGTCTGCGGCTTCAGCTCGGCCTCGCCGCGGATGCGAATATGGCGGGTGCCGTCGGCGCCCAATTCGACGGTCAGGTCGGCACCGAAACCCTTGAGCATGCGTTCGCTATGGTCGCGGGTCGGGACGGGCTCGATCACTTCGGTAATACCCGGCGTGTTGAGACCTGCGAGCAGTACCGCGCTCTTCACCTGCGCCGAGGCCATCGGCAAGCGATAGGCGAGGGGGATGGCGGGCGCGAGGCCGCGCACCATCAGCGGCAGGCGGCCGCCGGGCGAGGCGCTGATGTCGGCGCCCATCAGCGACAGCGGATCGATGACGCGGCCCATCGGGCGGCCCGACAGGCTGGCATCGCCGATGAAGGTCGTGGTGATCGGGTGGCTTGCGACGAGGCCCATGAGCAGGCGCGTCGAGGTGCCGCTGTTGCCCATGTCGAGCGCTTCGCGTGGTTGCAGCAGTCCGCCGACGCCGACGCCGTGGATGCGCCATTCGCCGTCGTTCCGGCGCTCGATCGTCGCGCCCATCGCGCGCATCGCGGCGGCGGTGGCGAGCACGTCATGCCCTTCGAGCAGGCCGGTGACACGGCTTTCCCCGACGGCGAGCGCGGAGAGCATCAGCGAGCGGTGCGAGATGCTCTTGTCCCCCGGAATCGCGATCCTACCTTTGAGCGGAACGGAAGCGGAAAAGCTGCGCGGCGTGGCGGTTTGATCGGTCATGGCGTGCGGCTTTTGACAGCGGCCTTGCAATCTGGCAAGGCGCACGCCGATTTGACGGATAGCTATTCAACTTCCGTCGCTCTTCCGATATTTTTATCCTGTTCCAAAGGGTTACGAGGCATATATGATCAAGGCTGAATGGGGCACGAAGCGTAGCTGCCCGAAATGCGCAACCCGATTCTATGATTTGACCAAGGACGACCCGATCAACTGCATCAATTGCGGTTACAACTGGATTCCGGAATCGGTGCTGAAGTCGAAGCAGCCGATGCCGTTCGAACAGATCGAGAAGCCCGGCAAGGTCGTCAAGGAAGAAGGCGTCGACGAGGATCTGGATCTGGACGTCGATGTCGACGAAGACAGCGATTCGCCCGACAATGATGTCGACCTGGGCGGCGACGACGATCTGGGCGTCGCGACCGCGGACGACGACGACGTCGAAACCTGATAATTTTCGCGGGGGGCCAAAAAAGCATCGGATGATGCATTTGGCCCCTTGCATCGGTCGCCTGCACTGGTAAAGGCGGCCTCCCGATCGCAGCAGCCAAGAATATTGGCCGGGGCGATCCAGAATGGTACGGGGCCTTAGCTCAGCTGGGAGAGCGCCTGCATGGCATGCAGGAGGTCAGCGGTTCGATCCCGCTAGGCTCCACCATTTTCTTCACTAAATCGTTGAAATATAACGATAAAACTCATGGCAGGGAATGCTGCCCCACATTCTGCCCCACATTTCGATGTCAATTTTGCCACGGTAGAGGGCCATCTCGCCGTTGGGAATTTGCTCGCGTTTTGCGCCATCTGAGTCGAAACCTTCAGTTGAATCGGCCGCACGGCCGCATCTCTCGATAACTGGGTCTTTGTGATCCTCGCCAGGCGGCGCGAGAAGGCCGCAGTTGATCGGCCGCCAATCCTGTTTTGAAGACAGTAGCCGGCGGAGCTGTTGCATCCGCAGTCACGGCCGGCATTTGCCTTTCCCAGTGCGGGAAAGGCTCCCTCGCTCGTCTTAATGGCGAGAGGGAGACGTGCCATTTACAACGCCGAACCGCATAGCCCAATCTGGTTCGTCATTGTCGACCGCCTCGCGCGGCGCTTCGGGCAGCAGGTGCGGTTCACGCTTCAATGCGAAGGGTCGCACAGCATTTGCACCATCTGCGGCGACCAACCCATTGGCGACTTCCAGATCGTGGAGGCGGTGACGACACCGCGCGGCGTTCCGTCGCTCAGGCTTTGCACCGCCTGCCTCATCGCGCGCGAATGCGATGGCGAAATGTTGTTGCCGATGAATACCAAGCCCGAAAATGCTGCGGCGCGCGTTGCGCGAGCGGGCAGAGCCAGTTTCGTAGCTCTCTGGAAGAGGATTTATTTGCCAAAACGGTAGTGCACGCCGGCTCCGTTACGAAGTTTCGGTTCCCCACGACTGCTCGGTCGGTTCGCGATAAAGGTCCGGGTCAGCGAAATAGCGCGCCGCAATGCCGCCTGTCGTCCTTGCTTCGCCTTCCAGCCAGATTGGATATTCGTCGGGCGTGACGAGAGCGGGCATGGTTCGCTGCACCTTGAGGTCCGGGTCGGTCTGGACGACGAACAGAGCAGCATCTCGCTGTCGGCGCTCAAACCCACCTTGCGCGAAGCGCTCGCCATCTATGCCGACGTCGTCTTGAACCCGGCTTATCGGCCTGAGAATGTCGATCGCGTCAAGGCGCAGACGATCGCGGGCATCACCTCGGCCCGCCAGGACGGCGCCTCGGCAGCGGGACGCCTGTTCCCGATGCTGATGTACGGCAAGGACTCGCCTTATGGCCGGCTCCTGGAGGAGGCCGATGTCGCCAACCTGAAGCCGCTCGACCTCTCGATCTTCCACCGGCGCTGGGTGCGGCCGAACAATGCGACGCTCGTCGTCGCCGGCGATACGAGCCTTGCCGAGATCAAGCCACTTGTCGAGACGGTGTTCGCGTCTTGGCAGCAGGCGAAGGTTCCGGACCGGATCGTCCCCGAAACACCCGCTGCGGCGGCGACGATCGTCTATCTCGTCGACCGTCCGGGCGCGCCGCAGTCGGTCATTCGCGCCGCGTCAATCGCGCCCAAGCGCCTCGATGGCGACGAAATCGCGCGCGACCTCTTCAACACCGCGTTCGGCGGGGGCTTCACCTCGCGGCTCAACATGAAGCTCCGCGAAGAGAAAGGCTGGGCCTATGGTGCCTCGTCGGGCGTCTCGGGAGGGCGCGGCAGCCGGGTGTTCGCGGCGCAGGCCTCGGTGCAGACCGACAAGACCGCGGAATCGATGACCGAGATCGCCGGCCTCTTGAAAGACGCGCTCGGCGGCAAGCCGGTGTCGGCCGACGAGCTTGCGAAGGCCAAGGACAGCATGAGCCTCGGCCTCTCGAGCAGCTGGTCGAAATCGGGCGGCATCATGGGCGCGCTTCTCGACGAAGCGGGCGCGGAGCTCCCGCAGGGCTATTATCAGACCTATGCGCAGAAGATCGCCGCTGCGGATATTGCTGCGGTCAACGCGGCGGGCGCCGATATGCTGAAGGCGAAGCCGCTGACCTGGGTGATCGCCGGGGACCTCTCGAAGATCGAGGCGCCGATACGTGCGCTCGGGCTCGGTGAGGTGCGTGTCATCGACGCCGACGGCAAGCGGCTTCGCTAATGAATTACACCCGCGTGAAATTTTATTTCGTGTGGGTTGCGGTTTGCGTCGGCTCGCTCGTCTATGAGGTAGGCACCGTCATTTGTGCCTGCATCAGGAGACGGGCGCAGCCGCGCCCGCGCCAACCTCGCGCTCCTTTTTTGCGCAAAGGTGGTGGCTCCCTTCATCCTCGTTCGGGGTGATGGAGCGATGCGGCCAGTCGGCAAGCCCTTGGGGCGACCTGCTTTGCGCCGCTGTCTTCGATGCCTTTTGGGGGTTGGAGACAGATATTGCTGAACGAGCGCGTACCGACATTTGCGGATATCGAGGCGGCCGCGACGCGCATGGCGGGGCAGATCGCCCAGACGCCCTGTGCGGTGAGCCACACGCTCTCGCGCATCTGCGGCTGCGAGATTTTCCTGAAGTTCGAGAATCATCAGTTCACCGCGAGCTTCAAGGAGCGGGGGGCCTTGAACAAACTTCTGGGCTTGCTCCCGCGCGAGAAGGCGTCGGGCGTCGTCGCGATGTCGGCGGGCAATCATGCGCAGGGCGTCGCCTATCATGCCGCACGCCTCGGCATCCGCGCGACGATCGTCATGCCCGAAGGCACGCCTTTGACAAAGATCGCGCGGACGCGTGAGCATGGCGCGAAGGTTTTCGTTTCGGGCGCGAACCTCGTCGAATCCTATGAGGTCGCCGAAAAGCATTCGAAGAATTTCGGGCTGACGATGATCCATCCCTATGACGATGGCGAGGTCATCGCGGGGCAGGGGACGCTCGGCATCGAGATATGCCGGGCGGTCGAAGCGCTGGACGTGATCGTCGTTCCGGTCGGCGGCGGCGGGCTCGTCTCGGGGGTCGCGATCGCTGCCAAGGCGATCAATCCGCAGATCAAAGTGATCGGGGTCCAGTCTTCGGTCTATCCGTCGATGGCGCGCGCGATGGCGGGTGAAGAAGGCGTGCTGCCCGACGGGGTGACGATCGCCGAGGGCATCGCGGTCAAAGTTGCGGGTGCGCTCACGCGGCGGATCGTCGCCGAGTTCGTAGACGAAATCCTGGTCGTCGAGGAAGCCTCGATCGAGCGCGCGATTGCGCTGTTGCAGTCGGTCGAGAAGACCGTGTGCGAGGGCGCGGGCGCGGCGGGGCTCGCCGCGGTGCTCGAGCACAAGCTGCGTTTTGCCGGGATGCGGGTCGCGGTGCCCCTCACCGGCGGCAATATTGACGCACGCATCTTTGCCAATGTGATCCTGCGCGACCTCATCCGGTCGGGTGCTCTGATGCGGATCGACGTGCCGATATCGGACCAGCCGGGAGCGCTGGCGACATTGGCTACGCTGCTCGCGGGCGAGGGCGCGAACATCGTCGACGTCGCGCACGAACGGATGAGCCTTGCGCTCAATCCCAAGCGTGCGGCGCTCGATCTCGTCGTCGAGCTTCAGGACTCGGGCCATGGCACGCGCGTGATCGAGGCGCTGCGCAGTGCGGGGTTCGAAGCGTCGGCGCGCGCGATCGGCTGATGGCCGGCTGCGGCACCGATCTGCCGGTCAAGCGGGTTTCATCTCGCCTTGCGGATGCAGATGGCGGCAAGGTTGGTGGCGTTACTGCCGCATCGGCCTGGCCACGGCACGAGACGCGGCTGAGACAGCGCGCCGAATGGGTTGCCGCAATGTGCGTCCCGCATATCGGGGCCGTTAGCGACGCTCTGGAGCTGCGCTATCCTGAGTTGGACGATGTCGATGACATGATCGCCGAAGCGCTGCTACGCCTATTGGAGCGCGCCGACTTCGCGAAGATCCATCATCCTTGCGCTTATTTTATCCGGACGGCGCTGCGCCTCGCCTATGACTGG
The DNA here is from genome assembly GCF_001468225.1 of Sphingopyxis sp. H053. Lineage (GTDB taxonomy): Bacteria > Pseudomonadota > Alphaproteobacteria > Sphingomonadales > Sphingomonadaceae > Sphingopyxis. The sequence continues at coordinate 438,137 of NZ_LNRU01000001.1, forward strand.
AGCCGGCGCGCCGCGATCGTCGCCATCGAACCGGTGGGCGAGATCGATGTGCTCGACAAATTCGCGTGCGGCCATGTTGCGCTGGAGTCTGCTCTGGAAGCCCGCGACCTCTGGGCGCGGGGAGACCGGGCGCTGGCGCGCCTGCCGGTGCGGGCGCGGCTCTGCTTCTATCACCATTATATCGAGGGCCATTCACAGGACGAGTGCGCTGCCCTGCTCGGGGTCAGCCGCAGTCTCGTCGAAAAACATCTTCACCGCGCGCGGTGCTGCCTCGTCGATGTCTATTCGTCTCTGCCCGACGAGGCCGGATGGAGTGGTCTTGCCTTTGCCGGTGGGAAACGCGGTGGCGATGCCGGCGACCCTTGCGCGGGTAGCCGATCGCGGAAGGGAGAGCGGGGCGAGGCGCGTATTGTCCTCGGCATTCGTCCTTTGAGGGGGACCGGTCCTGCTGGCCGGTTGGCGACGGCGCATCGTGGGGACGGGGCCGAGCTCGGCACAATATTGTAACCAGTCTTTCCGGATCGTCGGCGCTCGTTCGTTAAGTCTTTGTCGCGGCGCCGCTTTCCCCCCTCTCGTGCGCTGCGCCCGGAGAAACAGGGATAATGCTGGATCGCGATCCGCTCGAAGCGCTTTGCTTCGCGCACGAGTTCATCGAGGAAATCCAGAAAGCCACGTCGCTCGAGACGGTCGAGCGCCTGCTCGAAGCCGTCGCCCATTATATGGGCTTTCGTCATTATGCGATGATCCATCACGCCGATGCGCGGGACCGTGCACCCGGGCTCATTCATATGCAAAATTATCCCGATGGCTTTGCCGAACGCTATGTCGCCGAGCAGCTCCATCGCGACGATCCGGTCGTTCACGCCTGTCTCGCGTCGAGCGCTTGCTTCTGCTGGTCGGAAATCCCGCGCCTCATCAAGCTCAATCCGCGGCATTGCCGCTTCCTCGAAGCCGGGGCCCGCGCCGGCGTCGACAACGGCATCACCGTTCCCGCCTATGTCCTCGGCGAGCGCAGCGGCTCGTGCAATTTCAGTGGACCCCGCGCGCCGGCGTGCGTTCGCCGCTATGTCGGCGTCGCGCAGCTCATCGGCAGCTTCTCCTTCCAGGCCGCGCGGCGTATCCTGCTCAAGGGGCGGCTTCGCGATGTGCGTGCAGCGAGGCTTCGGCCGCGCCAGCGCGAATGCGTCGTCCTTGTCGGCCATGGCAAGACGAACAGCGAAATCGCCCAGATCCTCGGGATCGGCCTTGCCACGGTCAAAACCTATCTTCTGCAGGCCATGGGCATCTACGATGTGCTCACGCGAACCCAGCTCGTCGTCGCTGCGGTACTCGACGGCGAGGTCGGCATGCACGAGGTCAACCCAAGTCAATATCTCTATCTCGTGGACTGACGTTTGGGCTTTTTCCAGCCGTCAAGTCCACCGATCGGCTGAATTATGGGGCCGCCGAAATCCTGCTCTCCTGGTGCGCATCGCAACCACGGGAGCTTATATGATCCGCATAATCGAAGGCATCGGCCATGACGCCGACCAGCCGCTGCTCGAATCGATGTTCGAAGCGCGCAAGCGCCTCTTCATCGATCTCCTCGACTGGGATTTGAACATCGTCGACGAGCGCTTCGAGATCGATCGCTTCGACGACGCTTATGCGACCTACATCGTCGCGGCCGACGCACTCGGCGCGCATCGTGCTTCGCTGCGGCTGCTGCCGACGGTGCGACCGCATTTGCTGGGCTCGATGTTCGAGCGGCTCTGCCCGGACGGTGTGCCGGTGGGTGCCGATATTTTCGAGATCACGCGGCTGTGTTTGCCGGCGAGCGTGCTCGCGCCCGAGCGGCGGCGCCTGCGCAATGGGCTCATCCGCGTGATGGTCGATCATGCGCTGGCGCAAGGTATTCGGACCTTCACCGGCGTCGTGACCGCGCGCTTCCGCGAGCAGATATTGACGATGGGCTGGAACGCCGAAGCGCTCGGACCGGGGATCGACATGGGCGGCGGGAGGCTCGGCGCCTTTGCCATCCATATCGACGCGGGAACGCCGGCACAGCTCGAAGCGAACGATATCTGCGTGCTAGCCGACGGCGCTGCGGCATGAGCGGTCGATTCTCCCCCGACAGCGCGCCGGTGCGATTGGAGCGTGACGGCTATTGCGTCGTTCGCCATCTGATGCCCCCTGGCGTGATCGCGGGGATCGATGCGATGCTTGAGGGCGATTTTGCGGCGACGCCCTTTTGTGTCGGCGATTTCTTCGGGGAGCAGACGAAGCGGTTCGGGCGGTTGCTGACGCGCGCACCGGTGACGCAGGGTCTCGTGATGCACCCGGCGATCCTGCCGCTCGCCGAGGCGATGCTGCTGCCGGGCTGCGACCGGATCGCGCTCAATCTCACCCAGGCCATCGAAATCCATCCCGGCGCGCTCGCCCAAATCCCGCACCGCGATCATGATCTCTGGCCGGCGGTGAAGGGTGCGCAGCACTTTCAGCTGAATGTGATGTGGCCGCTTGTGCCGTTTACCATGGAAAATGGCGCGACACGGCTCTGGCCCGGCAGTCATGCGGTGCCACCCGAGGTCGAATATGCCGAGGAAGAGGCCGTGTTCGCGGAGTGCGGGCCGGGTGATGCCCTGCTCTGGCTCGGCGGCACGTTGCACGGCGCCGGGGCGAATGTCAGCGATGCTCCGCGGCGCGGAATCGTCGTCTCCTACTGCCTCGGCTGGTTGAAGCCCTTCGAACTGCAATGGCTGGTCTATCCGCCCGAGGCCGCGCGGGGTTTCGATCCCGATCTCGCGAGGCTCGTCGGCTATGCGCAGCACCGTCCCAATCTCGGCAATGTCGAGGGCCGCTGTCCATCCGAACTGCTCGTCGGCGATTTTCTGGGTCATGTCGCGGCGGTCGACGCGCTGCTGCCGTCGCAGGCCGAAGGGCTTGCGGCCTATGTCGCGGGTCAGCGTGAGGCAGGCGGCCGTGACGGCGATTGAAACCCGGCGCGTCCTGCCGCCGGGGAGTTGGCGCGATGTGCGCGCTTATGCCGGCCTTACCGGTTGCGGCGCGCGCGGCCTCGCCTGGGAATTGCTCCGCCGCGATCCTGCCTATGCCGAGGCGGCGCTGCGTGCGCCGGCGGCTAGGGATGATGATCGGGCGGCGCTGCCGTCAGCCGGCGCGGCCTTCGCCGCGCGGTGGGGGCTGCACTTTCGCCGAGGATCCGGGGTGCAGTGCGTCCGCCGCACGCCTCATATGGACGCGCGCCGCCGATCCCTTGGTTTTGAGCGCGCGACAATGGGGACGCCGGGTGCAGCGGGCGGCTTCCGCAATTCCCTCGCCGGTTCTGAGTGTCGCGGGCGTGGGTATGGTGCATATCGTCGTCGGCGACCCGCTTAGCGGTATACGCATCGATGTGGAGGATGACTTGGGCGGCTCGCTCGCGGCGCTCCGCTTCGAACTCGAGCTGACACCGGAGCTGCCGCTTCGGCTCACCGAGCTCGGGCGGCTCTGGCACTATTATGCGAGCGGGGTGCTTGCAGCTTCGGGGATGTCTCGCGGCATAGCGCGGCCGATCCTGCTGCTGCGCACGATCGATGCGCTTGCCGAAGGAGCCTCGCTTCGCGCGATCGGGGACGGGCTGGTGCGCGCGGGCGAGTGGCCGGGAGACGGCGAGTGGGCCAAGTCGCGCGCGCGGCGGCTCGTGGCAGGGGCACAGGCGATGTGGCGCGGCGGGCCGAGGGCGATCCTGGCCGGCGCTGCGGACCGAAGGGCTGAAGATTGCCGCTAGCGATGGCGTGAGGTGGTTGCGTAGGGCAGGCCCGTGGCAGACCTGCCGCGCGCGGATGTGGAGGCGATATGACGGCGGATGCGAATGACGGGCGGCGTGTGAATGCGATACGGGCGCGCGAATCGATCAAGCGCTCGCGCTGGACGCTGGTCGCGTTTGCCGTGATCCTGCTTGTCCTCGGAAGCCTCATCGCGCGGCCGCGGCCTCTGCTGTTATGGAATGTGAGCGCGAGTGCACCGGTGGGGCTCTATTTCGTGGGCAGTGCTGGTCGGCTTGCGCGCGGCGATATGGTCGCGGCGCGCGTTCCGTCGGGGCTGCGATTGTTTGCCGCGCGGCGACGCTACCTGCCGATGAATGTGCCATTGGTGAAGCGCGTCGCCGCTGTGTCGGGCGATATCGTCTGCGCTTCGGGCTCGGATGTGACCGTGAACGGTCGGCGGGTTGCGAGGCGTGTGGCTCATGACGGCCTCGGGCGGCCGATGCCCTGGTGGTCGGGCTGTGTCGAGCTTGTCGAGGGCGATGCGTTCCTGTTGATGACGGATAGCCCGGCGTCGTTCGACGGACGCTATTTCGGGGTGAGCCCGGCGGCCGATGTGATGGGCGAGGCGGTGCTGTTGTGGCGGCGCTGAGGCTGCTGCTTTGTCTTGTATGCCTGCTTGGCGGGAATTTCGCCGCGCGCGCCGATCCGGTCGCGCGTTGGCGGTCCTATGTCGAGGAAGCGTCGGCGCGGTTCGGCGTGCCAGTTGTGTGGATTGAGCGCGTGATACGCGCCGAGAGCGGCGGGCGGCTGTCGCTCGGCGGGCGGCCGATCGTCAGTTCGGCGGGCGCGATGGGGCTCATGCAACTAATGCCGGGGACTTGGGCGGACATGCGCGCGCGGCTCGGATTGGGGCACGATCCGCACGCGCCGCGCGACAATATATTGGCGGGCACGCTCTATCTGCGGCTGATGCACGATCGCTTCGGTTATCCCGGGCTGTTTGCAGCCTATAATGCGGGACCCGCCCGCTATGCGTCGGTGCTTTCTGGGCGGAGCCGCTTGCCCGCCGAGACACGGGCCTATCTGGCGCAGGTCGGCGGGCCGCGGGGCGACAGGCGCAGCGAACCGGCCGCGCCCGATGCCGTGCCGATGGTTGGCGGCCCTATTTTCCTGATCAAGCGTGCGGGTGGCAGCGAACCCTAGGCCTTTTCGGGGAAGAGACCGGGCATCCAGCGCGAAGCCAATGCAGCGGGAAAAGCCATCCGGAGCGGTGCGCGGCTGCTCTCGGAAACGACGACGCCAAGATCTAGCAGGCTGCTCGCGATGCGGCGCGCCTGACGATCCCCGGTTCCGACGACGGCATCGAGTTCGCTGCGTGGAAGCTCGCCGCGATAGAGGATCGCGTCGATAATCGCGCCCGCCTTGAGCGGCAGATTGCCGAGTGCGGCTTCTTCCTCAATCCATCGATGAATGCGGGTCCGCAGCCGGTTGGGATCGACGAGGCCCTGCATGAAGTCGACCTGGTCGATGCAAATCTGCAGGAAATATCCCGTGAAGGACGCCAGCTCCTCTTCGCTAAGCGCGCCGCGACCATCGAGATCATTTCGGCGGGGCAGGTCGCAGGCGGCGAGATGGCGCTTATAATCCTGCGCGGTACGCCCGAGGCCGCGAGCGACCGACCAGACGCCGCCGGTGTCGAGGGTCTCGAGCAGCATCGCGTGCGACATCAGCCGCGCAACGCGGCCGTTGCCGTCGAGAAAGGGATGGATCCAGACAAAGCGGTGATGCGCCGCCGCGACGGCGATGATCGCATCGCTGCGTCCAAGTCGCCGATAAGCCCATTCGAAATGTTCGAGAAAGCGAGGCACGGCGCCCGGGCTGATCGCAACATGCCGTCCGACCTGGACATCGCGGGTGCGCAGCGCGCCCGGCTCGACGCGCAGCCGTTCGCCGCCCGGCATCTCGGCCCAGAGCAGGCTTTCGGGCAGATGCTCGCAGAAGCGGGCATGGGTTTCGCGAAGTCCCTCGACAGTTTGGGCGCGCCCGGCAAGGCCGCCTGCGTCGATCCATTCCTGCACGGCGATATGCGCGCGCGCTTCGAGCTGGAGGTCGCGCTGCTCGGGATTGTCGCTGAAATCATTGTTGAGGGCCCGTTCGATATCGACCGGGTGCGTGTCATGTCCTTCGATAAGATTGCTGTAATAGCAGTTCATCGCCCGGACGAGATGGGCAAGGGCGGTCTGGATCTCGGGGGGCAGGCTGCTCCGAAAGGCAGCCGCCTTGGCAGCGAGATCGACCGACAGGTCGCGGAGAGGGGGCAGGCGCGGCGATCCCTCGCCGATTCGCATCGGCTGCATAATATCGATTGTTTCACTGCGATCCTGGTTCATGGATGTCCGCTTTAATGTCTATTGCTTAAGAAGGCAAAAATGGCTGTTTCTCGGGACTAAGAAGAGTATCCTCCTTGGGGATGGTCCGGAAGAATGTCCGGTTCGATGTCCGGTTGTGAAAAGCGATTTGGGATTGACACGGGACGACATTCGATGGCTGTCCTTAGGACAGCCATCGAATGTCGTCCGTCGTGATCTCGATTGACATATGTTCATCGGCTAGGCAAATGTCCTTAGGACATTTGCCTAGCCGATGAAGTGATGAAACCAGCAGCCGAGATATTGGTCCGTATGGCGCGCGATTCGGGCGTGTCCGTCATCAGCGAATTCGGGCTATATATATTGGCGCGAAAGCTCTTCGCCGACCGCGGCTATGCCGGCATTCCCATTCCGCCGCGCAATCGCAACCTCACATACCGCCGCGCGCGCAATCTTGTATCCGAAGCGACCTGCGATCCCGAATGGCAGGACGAAAGGAGGTTGCCTCGCGACGAAGATTTCTCCTCGACGCTCTTCACCGTTGCGCCTGCCGGCACCGTTTCGGTCATGCTCGCAGCCGATCCTTTCGCCTGCCTTTCGCACGGAAGCGCGCTTTCCTTTCACGGTCTTGCTCCGGAACCGCCGGAAGTTCATCTCGTCACACCCGAGCGGGCGCAATGGCAGCAACAGGCGAATGCAATAGTCGAAAGCGTCATGGGCTGGCCTTTTGAAGAGATCGAGGCCGATGAATTGCCTTTCCGTCCAACCCGCCCGGTGCCGCATCGGGACGTCCGCGGCCGCGTCGTGCATCGCCATGAGATGCGCCATCCGATCGTCATGGAGCAGCGCGGCGAATTGCGCGCGGCGGCTATCGGCGAAACCTTTCGCGATGCCTTGGACAAACCCGACTGGTGCGGCGGTATCGAGGCGGTCATCGATGTTTGGCGGCGCCACGCCCTCAAGCATCTCGATGCCATTATCGCGACCGTGAGCGCCAGCAGCGAAAAAATCTTGCGCGTTCGCGCCGGCTATCTCCTCGAGGAGGTTCTCGGCATCGACGATATCCGCATAACGGCATGGGCGGCGGACGCGCAGCGGGGCAGTTCGCGCAAGCTCGATTCGGCGGCGCCCTATGCGAGCCGCTTCTCGGCACGCTGGATGCTTTCGATCAATGTCGCGGATTCATCCTTGCCTTCGACCACCAAACCGGAGGCATGATGATGCTGGCGTGCCGATGGGCGATCGAGATTGGACGGAGCGCTTAGCTCCGCCGCCGCCAGTAGCATATCTGCGCTACTTCCCGGACCTTCAGCGCTGCCGCATGGTCCCATTTGATCCAAACCGGCATAGTCTCTCGCGCCTACATCTTCCCTATTTTCTGATAATGCGATATTAAAGCGCCGGTCAGTTGTAGGGGGTTGCTATGTTACGCCCAGTAATAAAAGGAATTTTACTCGCTGTCGGGCTCTCGGTATCGGCTCCCGTCTTCGCCGCCGATTGCGGTCTCTTGTTGAAGGACCTCAACCGGACCGTGTCGCTCGACGTCGACAGCCAGCTGAGCATCATCGATATCAACACCTTCGCCCAGTCATCGCAGTCGGCGTCCGATACGAGCGGCAGCTTCAGCATGCCGCTGCCCGCTGGCGATATCATCACCCAGGTGAAAGGCGACTTCTCGCGTAAGAAGAACAAGATGGCGGCGATCCAGAGATCGCGGACGCTGATGATCGATCGGTCCGAAATCCTGCAATATCGCCTCGTCGAGGGAGATCCGACCAAGGCAGCGCTCGCAAAAACTTGTCTGGACGGCAATTCGACCGAATTGTTCGACACGCTTAAAAAGGTGCCCAATACCGACGATCGTTTCCAGCTCGAGCTCAAATGGGTTCCGGCAGGCGGTGCGTCAAAGAGAGAAATCTATCTCACCGGTCCCATCATATTCAGCAACGCCGAGCCGCTCACCAACAGCTGCGATCCCGCAAAGTCGGACCTTCGCATCGTTGGAGGCCTCATCAACAACTGGAACTGGTGGTTCCGCAAACCGCTCGGAACCTGCGAAATTACGTTCAGGCGATTGAAGCGGTCACAGCCGATCATTATCGACGTCCCCAATGAACATAAGGCGCGGACGATCACGTATCCCGCCGAAATCGACTATCGGTGGGAACGGCGCAGCGTCCGTTGGGACGATACAGCAAAGAAATTCACCTTTGCCGGCAACGGTTTTTTGCAGTTCGAGCGGTCGCGGCGGGAAGAAGGCAGATATAATCCGCGCGTGCCGAAGCCGAATGCCGGGCTGCCCCGCCCGCTCGAATCCGCCGACGCGCTCATCATGCAGGATGAGATGCGCGAGCAGGGCTGGGTCCTCGACGACAATGCGGTCATGCCCGAGAAGCCGGCCGTCACCAACGGGCAGAATGGCGATTGCAAGATAGAGACGTTCACCGTCGAGCCTTACCGGATCAGATGGTCCGGAACAGGCCACCCGCATCGCGGCGACGTGCCATTGGTCTGCATGATCAAGGCGGAGATCCATGTCGTGAGACTGGTTCCCGTTACCTCATGACGGCGCGCCATCGCAGCATCATGGAGAAAGGAACTGCGACCGCCGCCAGTCTCTGAAGAGACGGGCTGCGGCAAAATTCGGCAATCGCTTCGCCTGCCTAAAGATTGGCTGCTGGCCGGCCAGCTTTTGCATCCATATCGGGCGCTTGTCTTGCGGACCGTCTGCCGGCGCGATAGCCAGCGTTAGAAGGCCGGCTCGCCGGTGGGGGGAAGGGCATCAACATGAAATCGACATGCATATTCGCTGCGGGTTGCGCGGCATTCGCGCTCGTACCGGGCACCTCGGCGCAGACGCTCGCCGATCAGAAGACCTCGGCCGAAATCGCCAAGATCCAGATCGAGACCGAAAAGGCGAAGGTCGATATGGAGAAGGCGCGGATCGAGGCCGACAATGCCTTGTTCAACGTGCTGCGCGGCGCCTCGGGCGGTTCGGCGAGCGTGTCGGGCGGCGAGAAAACAGCCGAGGGCGTGCTGCTCTCGAAAGCCGCGCTCGCAGGCGCCTCGACCCGCATCGTCGACGCGCTCCGCGACGCCGGCTATCCGGCGGCGACGACGACCAAGCCCGTGATCGTCTGGGGCAGCACTCCGCCGTCGGTCGCACAATATATTCTGTTCAAGGAAGAGCGCGCGAAACGTCTTGCCGAGCTGGAGGCCGCGAACGCCGCCTGGGCCGACACCAAGTCGACAAAGATGGCATTCCTTCCCGCGGCGGCGGCGATCGCGACGCTTGTCGCCACCGCCATTCCGCTTTTCAAGACCGATACGACTCTCGCAGGCGGAACGGTCAGTTTCGACGAGCATGACGCGCGCGCGGGTGTCGCGGCGGCGCTCGCCGAAGCCAAATATGGGGCTTACGCCTCGCTCGGGGTCGCCGATGGCGCCGCGCTCGCCGATGCGCTGCTCGCCCCGCTCGCCAGCGAGCTAAAGAGCGCGCAGTCGGCCTATGACACCGAATATCTCCCTTTCTATGCCGGTCGCGCCACGAAGACGGCGCAAGCGAAGAAGATCAAGGCTGCCGGCGACAAGCTCAAGGCTGCGATCGACGCGTACAAGACGCTGCGTGACACGCTTCTCGTCGACAGCGGCGGGACCATTGCCGCGAGCATGATCGACCGGCAGCGCCAGCTTTACACATCGCCCGCCGATCATCCGATCATCTATCTGCTCAATGTCGATGCCGCCTACACCGCGACCACGAAGAAAGGTCTCTTCACCGGCCTGGGCGGCAAGATCCCGGCCTATGGATCGGTGTCGACGATCATCGACTATGCGATCGTAGGCTCCCAGGGTGAGAAACGCGGGACCGCGGCCTGCACAATCGCCAACAAGCCGATGAAGGACGCGATCCTCCTCCAGCCCGCGACCTTTGTCTCGGGGGCCGTGTCGCTTTGCACCGCGCTCCCGTCCTGAACTCCGCAGCGGATTCCGCGCTGAATCAATCCGGCGCTCGTAGCGCCGACGAGCAGTGCGAGTTCATCGACCCGCTGCGCCAACTTGTCGTCGAGGCTCTGCCCGTCTGCGGGAGGCGAGATATTGCGGATCCGGCGCAATGCGGGCGTACCATGGAGGGTGGGCGGAGCGTTTAGCGCCGGCGCCGCCGCCAGTAGCGCATCCGCGCGACCTCCTCGTCGGAGAAACCGAGACAGGCCTGCTGGCTCGCATCCGCGAACGTCCTGAAATCGAAGATGTGGCGGTGATTGGCCATGATCTCGGCGCGCCGGCCGCCGGCATCCTGCCATATCCGGCTGAGCGGCCCCTCGCCGAACAGCTCGATGCCGGTGAGGACGATGACCGGGGAGGGGATTTTCTTGCGCCATCCCCATGCCGCAAGCTTGCGCAGCCGGTCCGTTTCCTCCGCCGAGAGTTCGTCCTTGAGCGTCGCCGCGACGAGATAGGCGCCGGGAAGTGCGGCGCCGAGCGCTTTCAAGCGCGCGATGTCCTTGGACTTGAACACATCGCTCCCGAGGCTCTTGCACTCGCCGACGAAGGTGTCCGGGTCGCGCTGCGCATGGCGGATGCCGTCGCTGCCGTGCCAGGCGAAAAAGTCGGTCTCGAGCTTCGCGTCGCCGGTGTCGAGATCGAGCCCCGTCGCATAGGTGAAGTCGCTCATCGAGCGGATTTCGTTGCGCAGAAAATGGAGCGTAAGCGCCACGCTATAGGCGCCCTCGGCATAATGTGGTGTCGCAAAGGGGCCGACGACGCGATATTTCCAGATTTCGCGCCGAAGCGGCTTGCCTTGCGGATAGGCGAAGCTCTTGAGGCAGCGGCTGCACGCGATCACCGCAGCGATGTCGTCGAGACTGTACCAATTTTCCTTGCCGCAGTGGGTGCAGGCGGCGGTTAGTCCCAGCTTCAGCACGCCGGCCTCGACATAGCTGTCGAGCGTCTTCCAGCCGGCCCGGCCACCTTTGCAAACCTGATTGAGAGCAGCCGTCCATTTGGCGACGCTCGCCGTGCGATCCTGATATTCGTCGCTCGACCCGTCGGGCCAGTCGCGGCGGCTGCGCGCCATCTTGTCGAGCAGCTCGACGACGACGCGCTCGCCCAGGAGTTGAACCCGGCTCAGCCCGCCGACCGCCTCGATTACCTGCGATGCGATCCGCCCGGCCTCGGACGGTGTCGCCGCGATCTTTTCAGTCTTGAGCCAGGCAATGATCGCCTCCTCGCGCTTCGGCAGGTCGGCATAGCCTTCGTCCGAAGCATAATGGTGAAAGGTCACATGGCCTTCGCGCGTGAAATATTGGTCGCCGGGCGCGTGGCTCGGATAGCCGAAGCGCCCGCCGAGCGCCGCCGACGGCAGGGCGACAGCGAGCGTATCGGAGCCATATTGACGGATCCGCAGCGCATTGACCCAGCTTGGCCCGTTGCCGCGCTGATGTGCATCGAAATCGGGTGCCTGAACCGGAAAGCGGATCGCCGCGCGCCCGCCGTCGCTCGGCGTCAGCTGCACGTCGCGCGACTTGACCGAGAGGATCGTCCGGTTCGGGGGAAGGCCCTGTCTCTCGTCGGATTGCGTCCAGATCGCCTCATACCAGCGCGTGAGGCCGACGCTGTCCTGCGGAAGTCCGGCCTCGCCGAGCCGGAGCTGCTTCACGACCTGCTCGAGGTCGAGCGAGCGGCCGACATGGATCGTCGTGTCGATCATGATGCCGTTCGGATTGGTGGGGAGCGGGCGATAGCTGGCGCGAACGAAGCGGAGGATGAGGTCGCGCGATTGCTCGATCCAGTTGGCGTTAACCGGGACGACGTCGGGCTTGCCGATGCGAAAGTTCCAGAAGTCGATCGCGTCGTGCGGGCTGAGCGGATCGAAGATGAAGATCGCGGGATCTCGCCGCCGGTCGAAACGCGTCTCAATGTCCCGGATGGTGAATTGCAGCGGACAATCGGCGCGGCGCGTCATGATGTCGAGCCAGGTCCCGGCGCCCGGCTCGGCCTCCTCGGCGGCGAGGGCGCCGCGGTAGATCGAGCGCAAATAGGCGAGGTCGCGGCGCTTCGGAAATTGTCCGAACGCGGTTTCGAAAAAGGCGGCGGCTTCGGGCGTTCCGCCAGCGAAATCGAATACCGGCGGCGCATGGCGTCGCTCGAACTGGAACTCGGTGCGATAGAAATGATCGTAGAGATGCGCCATGCTCACGCCGAGGTCGAGATCGGCCGCGAGCCCGATGTCCTTGCGGACGAGCGAGGCGAAGCTGCGGTAACGTTTCTGGTCCCGGTAGATGCTCGTATCGAGACCCATCGCCGCTGCTTGGCCCGCGGCGGTCTCGACGAAGATGTCGGGCTCGAAGAAGCGAAGAATGCCGCGGCCGATCGCGCGGCCGCTGGCGCCGCGCGCCTCTTCCCGCCAGATGCGCGGGACGCGCTGCATCGCGGGAATCATCGGGCACATCATCCCGCCCCACATGCAGGTCGCGAGCCGCATCACGCGCGACAGCATCGCGCGATTGCCCGGATCGACGAGAAAGCCGACGCGGAGCGGGCGGAGATTTATCTGGGCGGTGATCGGCTCCAAATCGGTCCTCTAGGGCGGGGCGGTTCGGTTCATCCCGTCCGCTGCAGGGCTTCCTGTTCGACCTGGTCGCGCAGCGCCTCGGTGCTGACCGACGCAGGCTCGCGCTTCTCGCCGGCGATCTTGCCGGGCCTTGCCTGCCACGCCGCAAGATAGAAAGCGACATTGTCGTAGAAATGCGCCGCCGCATTCAGCAATTCGGCCACGAAGTTGCGCGGCTGCGCGAAGCGCGCGCCAAGCTCGCGGACGAGTAATATGTCGAACGCATGCGGCGCCATGTCGGGGCGGTCGCGCGACGCGAGCGCGGGATCGTCGCGGAGCGCCGCCAGCGTATATTGCGTCGCGGGCGAACTTCCCGGCCAGGCCAGGCGGATATGGAGCTCATTCGGATCGGCGTCGGCGAGCTGGTTCAAAAGCCAGCGCAGGCGCGCCTTCGTCGATTGCCGGTCGCCGGGCGCCTTCAGCCGCATCTGGAAGGCGAGCACGCGTTTCTGGAGGTCGGCGCTGACCTGCACTTTCGCCGCGGCGTCGGGGACGATGATGTCGCTCTTGAGGCAGGCGGTGCCCGAGAGGTCGGCTAGCGCCCCCTTCTGCCGCTTGACGGGGTCATGCGTCTCGCCCGCCGCCATCGCGACCTTCACATGATCGCCGATCTGGCGGCTGAGCATACTCGTCATCCGGTCGAGCGCCTGGTGCCAGCCGCCGACGACCTCCTGGCATTTCGGATCGCGGACGCCGATGCGGCCGCCCGCCGCGACCGTCGAGCAGAGATCGGACCAAGCCGTCGGGAGCTGATCGAACTCCTTCACGCCCGAGCTGTGATGGAGGAGGAAGCGCTGGAGCTCGGAAAGCAGGATCAGCTGTTCGCGGTCCTCTACCTCATCCTGATCGCGCAGCAATTGCGCCTGGGTGATGACATGGCCCCACGACCAGTGGAACAGGTCGACCTTGCGCGTCAGCGCCGGGCTGATGCTGAGCGGATGATGCGTCGGTAGCGGCGTGAACTGGTTCGAAAGCGTGATAACCGCGTCGATACCGTTCGCCTTGGCGAGATTGAGATAGGATTCGATCTGCTCGTTCGTGAGGACTGCGTTGCCGACCTTCGCTTCGACGAGCGCGGTCCAGACATTCTTGCCCGTCTTAACGATGATCAGCCCGTCGGGCCGGTCCTTCTTGTCGCCGGGCGACTTTTTGAACTCGACCTCGGTGAAGGTGTCGATCTTGCCGCGCGCCCCGATGCGGACGCCGAGCCCGCCAAGCAACGTCCGGCCGAAGGCCGAGACATTTTCGAGGCAGGCGAGGAAAATGGAAAGTGTCCGGCCCTCTTTCGAATTCTCGGACAGCACGGGAAACAATCGCGATGCCTCGCCTTTGCAAAGCATGTCAGGCAATTCTGTCATAAGCCCCTCCCCGAGAGCGAGTTTGCATGGCTCGCTAAAAAAGCGCAACTTTATTGGCGCTTCGCTTCCTTTCCGGACCTATTGGAGGGCGTTGCCATCTGAAAGCTTCAGTGTGGGACGGCTTCCGCCGACGGCGAGCCTCAAGATCTGGCCGTACCCCTTCTGCGAGTGCTTCGCGTCCATCTTTACCATGCCAGCCGGCTCATCGACCCGTCTCTCAGCCGGCCCGGATCGGCGTCTGGCTGATATAATACCATTCGGAAGAATTGGTGGTTTGGCGTCCATCGATCGTGTGGTCGACCACCTGCTCGGTTCCCAGCGTCAGCAAAATGGCCTGATGCCCCGGAGGAAGAACGATCTCGCGCGTCGTACCGCGGCCGTCGCGGATGAGCCCGACGCTATGGGATTTGCGGTCGGTAAACTGATGATTGCTGCGCTGGACGAGCCCGTTGCTCGTCAGCGTGATGACGGTGCTGCCCGGATCGTCGGCGAGCGAACCCGCATAGCGCGCCGGCCAGCGATTGGCGAGCTGCGGGCCGTCCATCAGCAAGGCGAAGATGAGGTTGGGCGCGACCGATCGCATGATGTCGTGGCAGGGATCGCTACGCGCCAAATCTTCGCAGATGAGGCTCGCGAAGACGGCATCGCGCCGGAACTGGAAGAAGTTGATCTCGCGCGATTCGATGCAGTGATTTTCCCACCAGGGGATCGACGGCATCAGCGCGGACGCGAGGCCATAGCTCGCGATCTGGTCCTTGTTGAGCTTCCAGCGATGATGTTTGCGCTGGCTGAAAACGCGGATCAGGCGGCTCTTGCCGGCGTCCGCGGGAAGGAGATTATTCTCGCGGATACCGGTCAGGACGAAGTTGCCGACTTCCTTGTCGCAATTGTTCGACGAACCCGCGACCATGAACTGAAGACGCGGCAGCAGGCTCTTGTCGTCGCGGCTGATCGCCTCGAACAGTGCCTTGAAGATGGGATAGGTGAGCGCCATTTCGGGAAAGACGATCGCATCGATATTGTCGGTGTCCTTCAGCGCCTCGCCGATGATCGCCGTGATCCGGCCGTAAAATTCGTCCCAGAGGGCGCCGCTCGCCTGCGTCGGCAGCCAGTCCTGCCGGATATCGAAGCTGCCCCATCCCTCGTGCCGCGTCGGATGGAAAGCCGAGGCGTTGATCTCCCAGGGCATCGGTATGAGCAGGATGTTGAGCGACCGCCGCAAATCGGCGGTGTCTGCATTCTGGACAAGTTGCTGCCAGTTGCAGCGCACCACGCCGACCGGGCCGGTGAGCGCGAGGTTGCGCGACAGGTTTCGCACCGAGCAGCCGATCTGCGCGACGCGTCCTTTGGGCTGCACGCAGACGACGTGGCGGTCGGCAAAACCGCATAGCGTCACCACATCCTTTTCGGCGCGGATCATATGGGCGCCTCTCTTTTCTTCCTCGCGCCGGCGGATGTCGCGGATGCGCGCGTCGAAGAGGCGAAGATCGGGGACGTTGTTCACGGGGGCATCCGGCGAGCCGGGGGCATAGAAATGGCCGATGCCCTCGCACGCCTCGTCGGCGATCACGAGCAGCATGAAGAGCGCGCGCCACCAGGCCGGGCTGCTCTGCATCTTCTCCGACGCTGCCGCCTTGTGATCCTTCTGGACTTTCTTGACCCGGATGCAATCGCCCGCCGCGGCGACGATATCCTTCCAGAGCGTCTCGACAAGTTTCGGCGGTTCGGGAAATTTCTCGGGCGCCTCGCGCCATGCGCGGCTCGCCTCGTGGCAGGTGGCGCGATCTTCGCTCGTCAGCACGACGCGCAGCGGCTCGTTGCCGAGATAGCCGGTCTTGGCCGCCGGATTGGGGTCATAATAGCCCATCAGGCCGTTGAGCTGGATCAGATAAGCGCAAAATGCGAAAATGTCGGCCGCGAAAGGAGGATGTTCACTCCAATCCGGATCATCTTCACGGCCTAGTCTTGTTCCTTCAGGAAAAACGATCCGCAGGACGTCGCCAACCTTGGTACTGTAGAAATCATTCCCAGCCATTATTTATGATTCTCCCCCAATTGCTCTTATGCCGATCATGACGCACGGTGCAACGGCTTCGCGATTTCTGCTTGTCGCACGCGGCTTTTGCTCCTAGGCCTGCCTGCCAAGGGTTCCGGATGGGGGCGAGTCTTGGCGATAGCTGGAAAATGCGACTGATGCGGCGGGGGGTGATCGGCCTGCGTCGGACGGCAGTCGTGACGGCTTGCGCATCCTTATCCCGGATCTTAGATAGTTGGTAACGAGAGGGCGCTAGCTAAGGCTGGCGCCTTATCCTTTGTGCAGGAGTCCTTGAGAATGTCAGCGATGTATTCACCGGGAATCGTCGACCTGATCGATCAGCGCTGGGACGGCTACGGCTATGGCCGTGACGACGTCGTGGAGATGGTCGCGCGTATCGCGCGTCCGTCGGCGCGCAAGGACGAAGCGCTGAGCGAAGACGATCGCCAGTCGGCCGAGGCGCTGCTCGCCGCCTGCGATTGATTTTGCGCGGCACCGCGCGCTGACGACAATCTGAACCGCTTTGCGCGCCCGATCGGACAGATCGGGCGCGTTTGCTTTTACATGACTGCTGTGGTGCAGAAAGCGCCGCCTATGTTGGCGCCGCCGTCTTCCCGTGGTGGCTCGCCGCCTAGGAGCTACGCGTCGTCATCCCAGCCCGATAGCCAGTCTGCGTCACGCTCCATCCAGCCGGTCAGCCGCCGGATCGTGAGCACGGCTTCGCCAAGCTGGACCGAGTCGATGGGCCGTCCGTGCATTGTCGGGCGGCGCAGCGCATTCAGCCGTTCAAGGTCGGTCCGCAACCAGTCGCGATGGTCGGTGATCGCTTCGAACATCTGTTCCCAATTGTCCCTGCGCAGGATGATCGCGAGGAGGTCGCCGATGTCGGTATAGTGAATGAGCGGCATAGAGGCTTCGCCCGCCCGCATCGCTTCCTGGCGGCGTTCCTTTGCCTTGCGGACAATGTCTCCCGGCACGCGCTGGACGAACCATTTGGGGCCGGCGAGCGGTTCGAGCATGGCCGTTACGAATGCGCGAAGCCGCGCCTCGAAGGCGTCGATCGCCGCATAGGCGCCCGCGCGCGGACGGCTGGCCGCGATCCGCAACCTGATCGGCCCGACCTCGATGACCGCCGTGATCGTCCCTTGCCGCGTCCGCGCGCCTTCGGTCACGCCGCTCTCGACGAGCATCGCCACCGTTTCGGCGGCGTCGGCGTCGATGAGCCCTTCATCGACGTCCTGGTCGCGATAATAATGCGCACGTTCGTGCGGATCGGCCCAAAAGCCGCGGTCGGTCGGCGCGTGAAAGGCGCTATAACCGCCGAAGATTGCGTCGAACGCGGCGCGGCTGCCCATCGACGCGGAGCCGAGAACGTCCATCGCCCCGCCGAAGATCGAGAATTTGGCGCCGATCGGTTCGAGCATGGCGCGGATACCGGCGTGACGATCGTCGGCGCCGGCCAGCATATGCGAGGCCGACGCAAGTCCGCCTGCAGCGAGCCGGATGGCATCGATCTCCTTCCCGATGCGATCTCCTCCGCCGATCAGCGCCGACAGATCGGCGCCTTTGAAGTGCGTCAGCCCATCTGACCAATGACGCGCGCGCTCGAACGCGCCTTGGCCTGCGGCGCTGATGCCAAGCGCCGCGCGGTCGGACGCCTGGAGGGCGGCGAGCCCGGTCGGATCGCCGAGGCGCTGCGTGATCGCGAAGATACGGCTGCTCGGCAGCAATTCCTTCTGGAGCGCTTCCTCCATTTTCGTCGCCACAACCATCGCCCGGGCGAAAGGCGCGTCGTGCGCCTTTCCGATGATTAAGGATTTGAGAATTTCCTGCGTAGCCTGACCATAGCTGCTGTACGGATCGTGAAGTTGGAGCGCGCGCTCCATCGCCTCGTCGAGCGGACTGCGGCCCCGGGCCAGGTCATCGAGAATCGTGCTTTTAGGGAGCAGTGCTTCCGCGGCAACCGACCGGCCCATGAATGCGCCCGTGATCGCATCGAAGTCATGATTTCGCAGCTTCGCGACTTCGCTTAGCGCGCCCAGGCGCGAGCCCTCG
This sequence comes from Sphingopyxis sp. H053, assembly GCF_001468225.1. Lineage (GTDB taxonomy): Bacteria > Pseudomonadota > Alphaproteobacteria > Sphingomonadales > Sphingomonadaceae > Sphingopyxis. The sequence goes on from NZ_LNRU01000001.1 coordinate 456,313, forward strand.
AGCCCGGCTTCGCGCATCGCGCGCGTGATCGGCGATTCCATGAGGTGGCGGATCGATTTCAACGGATCGTCCATAGTGATGCGTCCTTTCCCGCCCAGCCATATAGGATAGGTTGCGCTAGATTCATCCCGCCTAGGCGGTAGATCGCTTTCTCGATAAGAACATCCATAGAACATCGATACGGAGGATGCCAGATCGATGGCTCCGGCAGGCGCGGATGGCCCCATTCTCAATCGTTCGTGACATTTTGAAAGAGGGGAAAGCCTTCCCCTGACGGCCAGCCCTCTGCTGCGCCCCGGTCTGGCCGTACCCCTTCTGCGGGGGCTTCGCCCCCGCAACGCCCCCATCTTCATGTTGCCGCTGCTGCGCAGCGACGTTCTTGTCGGGCCTTCCCGCCGTCGCGGCGGTGGGCGGCGCGCCCGTCTGGGCGCGGCCCGGCGGGCCGCAAGCCATTCGGCTCCTTCGCTTCGCTCCGGCCTCCGGTGCGGTCCGCCTTCCTGGCCGCGCCCTGCTGGTCGCATCTCGCCGCCCACCCCCACTCCGGGGGAGGCCCATGGGGTTTTGGGTGGCGGATGGAGCAGAAGTCATGGGCAAGCCTTCCGGCGGTAGTTCCGGCCGCGCCGATCTTTATGGGCAAGTTACACAGCGCATCATCGCCGAACTCAAGGCGGGCCGCGTGCCTTGGGTGAAGCCTTGGGGCAGCGATGGCGGCGCCGACGCAGCCTTGCCGCGCAACGCGATCACCGGGCGCTGCTATTCGGGGATCAATATCCTCATTCTTTGGGGCGCGGTCATTGAGCATCGCTGGCCCGCGCAAGGCTGGCTGACCTTCCGCCAAGCCCTCAATGCGGGCGGCAGCGTCAAGCGCGGCGAGCGCGGAACGACCGTCGTCTATGCCGACACATTCACACCGAAAGGCGAGGCCGCGCGCGCGGCGCGTGACGGCGATGCCGCGCGCGCAGTGCCCTTCCTCAAAAGTTTCACCGTGTTCAACGTCGCGCAGTGCGAAGGGCTTCGCCCCGGTTTCGGGATCGACCCGCCGCCGCTCGCCGCCCATGAAATCTCGCCCGTCGCCGAGGCGGTGATCGCGGCATCCGGCGTCGAATATCTGATCGGCGGCAGCGAAGCCTTTTATGTGCCCAGCAAAGATTATGTGCGCGTCCCGCCGCTCCCCGCCTTCGTCTCGGCAGAAGATTATTACTGCACTTCGCTGCATGAACTCGTCCATGCGACCGGCCACCCCAAGCGGCTGAACCGCGCTTCGCTGACCGCATCGGGCACCAAGGATTATGGCCGCGAGGAACTCGTCGCCGAAATGGGCAGCGCCTTCCTCTGCGCCGCGCTCGGCATCGAACCGACCGTGCGCCACGCCGACTATCTTGGCACATGGCTCGCCATATTGAAGGAAGATCATCGCGCCATCTTCCGCGCCGCGAGTCAGGCGAGCCGCGCCGCCGACTGGCTGCTCGCGCGCTACGACGCGGCACAGGTCGCCGAGCGGAGGCTCGCGGCATGATGCTCCTGACCCCCGAACTTCACGCGGCGCTGCGCGCCAACGACGCGGCGCGCGTCGCCGCCGTCATTGCGGGCGCCGACGAACCCGACTTCGTTCCGGTCGTCAAATTCTTCAATCCGGTCGGCGCCGCGACATGGCTCGCAACCGAGTTGGCCGAGGATGGCGATACCTTGTTCGGGCTTGCCGACCTCGGTTTCGGCTGCCCCGAACTCGGCTCGTTCAGCCTCTCCGAACTGGCTTCCGTCCGGTTGCCGTTCGGCCTCGGCATCGAGCGCGACCTATATTTTTCAACGCCGCATCCGATTTCGACATGGGCCGCTTGGTCGCGCCGCGCGGGATCGATTGTCGTTGCCCACAGATTGCTGCGCCGCGTCGGAAACGCGGCGAACGACGAGCTTCCGCCATTTGGCGGATGACGCGGGCGGCCGTTCGCCGCCAATCCGAAAGCCGGTCCGCCCAATCGCAAAATCCGACGGACCGGCCCTCACTAGGAGTAAGACAATGAAACTCGAATTCATCGATCTTGGCAAGCTGTCGATCAGCAAGGCCAATATGCGTTACGCCAAGAAGCTGCCCGACGTGTCGGATTTGCTGCCGACCGTCCGCAAGCGCGGCGTGCTGGTTCCGCTGATCGTTCGCGCGAATGGCGAAGAGGGCGAGCATGAAATCGTCGCGGGCGCGCGGCGCTATACCGCCGCCCTGATCGTCGCCGCCGAGCGCGGCGAGGCCGAACCGCTGCCGTGCGCCATCCTCGAAGAGAGCGACGACGCCGCCGCGCTCGAAGCATCGCTGATCGAGAATGTCGCGCGCCGCGATGCCGACGAGGTGACCCAATGGGCGAGCTTCGCGCGGCTGGTTCGCGAGGGGCGCAGCATCGCCGAAATCTCGGAAACCTTCGGGCTTCCCGAGCTCGGCGTGAAGCGCATCCTCGCCCTCGGCAACCTCCTGCCGCGCATCCGCAGCCTCTATCAGAATGACGATATTCGCTATGGGACCGTCCAGCAGCTGACCCTCGCGACCAAGAGCCAGCAGCGCGCCTGGCTCGCGCTCTACGACGAGAACCCGGACCGCTGTCCGACCGGCCTGTCGCTCAAGGCGTGGCTGTTCGGCGGCGGTGCGATCAAGGCCGAACATGCGCTGTTCGACGTCGAGGCGAGCGGCTTTGCCATCATCGCCGACCTGTTCGGCGACGATCGCTATTTCGCCGACAGTGATGCCTTTTGGGCGCGCCAAAACGCCGAAATCGACACGCGGCGCGAAACTTATCTGGACGAAGGATGGTCCGACGTCGTCACCTTCGGCCCGAGCGAACGCTTCCACGCCTATGAATATCGCAAGGCGACCAAGCGCAAGGGCGGGCGCATCTATGTCGATATCCGCGACAGCGGCGAGGTCGTCTTCCACGAGGGCTATGTCACGTCGAAAGAGGCGGCGCGGCTCGACAAGGGCGAGGCCATCGACACCAAGGCCAAGCTTCAGCGCCCCGAACTCACCTCGCGGATGCAGACCTATGTCGATCTTCACCGTCACGCCGCTGTGCGCGCGGCGCTCGCGGGCAAGGCCGATGTCGCGCTGCGCCTGATGGTCGCGCACGCGATTTGCGGCTCGCCTTTGTGGTCGGTGAAAACCGAGCCGCAGAGCGCAAAAGACGAGGACGTGCGCGAGAGCGTCGAGACGAGCGCCGCCGAAACCGTGTTCGACGCGAAGCGCCGCGCGGTGCTCGCCTTGCTCGGTTTCTCGCCCGAGGAAGCGTGCGTGACGGGCGGCGCCGATACCGGCATCGCAGCGCTGTTTATGCGGCTCGTCGACTTGCCGATGCGCGCCGTCATGGACGTCGTCGCCATCGTCATGGGCGAAACCCTCGCGAGCGGGAGCAAGTCGGTCGAGGTCGTCGGCACGCATCTGGGGGTCGATCTCGCCAAGGGATGGAGCGCCGACGACGCCTTTTTCGAAGGGCTTCGCGATAAGGAAATACTCACCGCCATCGTCGCCGAGGTCGCGGGAAGCCATGTCGCCGCCGCCAATGCGAAGGAGAAGGGTGCGACCTTGAAGGCGATCATCCGCGATCATCTGGACGGCACCGCCGGCCGCCAGAAGGTCGAGGAATGGGTGCCGCGGTGGATGCGCTTCCCGCAGGCCGCCTACACCGCGCGCGGCGGCGCGGTCGAGGCCGCGCCCGAGGCCGTCGAGGCCGAACGTCTCGCAGCCTGATCCGGCGAATTGAGAAGGGCGGCGGATTTCCGCCGCCCTTTTTGCTGCAAAAAAATCGGCGCGCCGCGCGCCGCAAGCGGCGATGCGGCGCGATGGTTAGCGTTCGAATAATCTTGGTTTCTCCTCAAGCCGTTGCTAGTCGCGCTGCTCGAAGGAGACCGATAATGGCCGACGAAACACAGGATATGCTGCTGACGCTCACCGCCGATATTGTTGCGGCGCATGTGTCGAACAACAGCGTCGGCATCGCCGATCTTCCCGATCTGATCGGGCGCGTGCATGGCGCGCTCGCGGGCCTTGGCAGCGAGGCGGCCGCTCCGGTCGAGGAACAGAAACCCGCCGTATCGGTACGCGCGTCGATCAAGCCCGACTATATCGTCTGTCTCGAGGACGGCGCGAAACTGAAGATGCTGCGCCGCTATCTGATGACGAACTTCGGCATGACGCCCGATGAGTATCGTGCCAAATGGAACCTGCCCAAGGATTATCCGATGGTCGCGCCCAATTATGCCGAGAAGCGCCGCGCGCTCGCCAAGGCCATCGGTCTCGGCACCAAGGGGCGCGGCGGCGGGCGCAAGCCCGCGCCCAAGACCGCGCGGAGCCGCGCCAAAACCTGATCTATTTGGCGCGGTGGCGGATCACCGTCTTCGTCTTGTTGCAGAGGCCGCAAGCCTCGCGTTGACGCTCGAACCCGCGCGCGCCGGCGAGGGCGCGCGTCACGACATTGGCCTGGCTCGGCACGGACAGGTTGAGCCGGTCGGTGATGCAGAGGTCGCACACCGCGACCCCTTCCAGTCGCGCCACCAGTCTCTCGATTTCTCTCGCTATCGTCATCTCATCCCACACCAGCGCGCTGTAGCGGCATATTCCCTGATCGCAAAGACGTCGCACCATCCCCATGAACAAGACGTGCGGCGCGCCCGAATCCGCAAGCAGCCTATGCCTCCCATGACACACTCGCTCCCTTACACGGGCGGGGGATTGGCCTGGGACGGCAGCCGCGCCCGCAAAACCATCGCGGTCGAACCGATTTCCCCGCCGGGCTTCGCCCGGCTCCTCGCGGCCGCTTCGCTTTCAAATCGGCTCGCCGCTCCGGTCCTCCGCTAGCGCTGCGGCCCTTCGGGTTCGCGGTCCCGGCGAGCGTCGTCCCTTGGCATCCCCGTCGCCCGGAACGGGTCCGGGTGCGAAACCAAGGAGACGAAACATGGCAGCCATCGGATTTGTCCGGCGCCAGCAGGACGGCAGCTTCACGGGCAAGTTGCAGACGCTTTCGGTGAATATCGACATCCAGATCACCCCCAATCGCGGCAAGGTCGGAGAGCAGCCCGACTATAAGGTCCGCGCGGGAACCGTCGACATCGGCGGCGGCTGGATCCGGACCGGCGAAGTGTCATGCCGCGAATATGTCCGGCTCACCTTCGCGCATCCCGATTTGTTCGGCGGTCGGCCCCTCTACGCCAATCTCGGCCGTGCGGCGGGGCAGGACGACGACGATGCGTTCGCGATCATCTGGAACCCCGGCGATTGACCGAATGCCCCGCGCCGATCTTTCGGCGCGGGGCATTTTTCCGCGAGGGAGGAAGGTCTCAGCTCAAAACCGGCCGATGATCCGGCGGCGGGCGCACCGCGTCAAGGACGACGGGGCCCCACCATTTTGCTGCGCAAAATCGTTGCCCCCATCGCCGCTGCGCGGCCGCTTCGCGGTCCCTGACCCGGTACGCCCGCCGCCGGAAACCTCTTCATATTTTCGTGAAAAGAGGAGGTTCAAATGTCCGTCGAAGCCCAGATCGAAGAGCTGCGCGCCGAGCTCAAAGCGTCCACCAACAAGCGAGAAATCCGGCAGATCGAGCGCGAACTGGCGCTGCTGATCGCGCGTCATGCGGCGCTGCAACGATAACGGAATGATGTTGAACGACGCGCGGTGCGGTGGCCAAAGCTGCCGCGCCGCGCAGCTTTTTTGGCTCTCCTTGTGCGGGGAAAGGCGTGCCGCTCGTCTTATAAATGACGGCGCGACAAGTCGTTACAGCGCAGCGCGGCCGTCATGTCTCAAATGGGGGAGAGCGACGATGCAGTTCAGGCTTCCGCTTATGATAGGCGTCATGGCGTTCGGCGTTGGATGTTCCGAATTGCCACCAAAAGAGCCGGAGCATGACGCGCCAACGGTCATTGTCGATAGTGCGTCCTACGAACGAAGCGTGAGCCGCGAGCTGGACCGGATGGTCGAAAGGCAGGTGGCGGACGATGAGGAGGGTGGCCCGCTTCTCGACTGAGAGGGCGATGACGGAAAGGTCGGGGGCCTAGGAATCCGGAAGGCAAGATAAAGAAGCTATGGCACCGTTGGCGCCATAAGCCTTTGTCTGCACATCGTTTTTTTCGAGTTTCAGCAGTGCCGTTTCGGCGCCGACAGTGCCGGTGCGGCAGTTTTCTGCGGTTTTCCGCCGGGAAAGGCGGCACCGATTTTCATCGGCGTCCCGCTGTATCATGCTCGGTCCTTTGCAGGAAGGATCGGCCGGCGATGGCGTCCGACGACGAGCTCGAACCGCGGCTCGGCCGCATGCGTGCCAAGGGCAAGGGTGGGCATGGACGCAAGTTCATGCACCGCGTTCTCGCCGCCGCGAACTTGGCGCGCGGCGGCGCGGCAAGACCGGCAGCTCGGTCGAAATTCACCGGTGCGCGCATTGGCCGGGGTGCAGGGACGGGCCGCGTGCTTTCGGCGCGTGATCGTTATGCCGCCTTCCGTAATCGCCGTGTCATTGTGAAGGCGCGGACGGTCAGTCTCCGCGGCCCGGGCTTTGACGGGGCGAAAGCGCATCTGCGTTATGTCGAGCGCGACGGCACGCAGCGCGATGGCGAGCGAGGGCGATTATATGGCGCCGAGAGCGATGTGGTCGATCGCGCGAACTGGCTCGAAAGGAGCAGGGGCGATCGTCACCAGTTCCGTTTCATTGTCTCGCCCGAAGATGGCCTCGAATATGACGATCTCAAATCGCTGACGCGGCGGCTGATAACGCGTGCCGAGGAGGATCTCGGGACGCGGCTCGACTGGGTCGCGGTCGATCATTTCAACACCGGGCACCCGCACACCCATATCATCGTCCGCGGCAAGGACGATCGGGGCAAGGATCTGATCATCGCGCGCGACTATATCGGGCATGGCCTTCGCGAGCGCGCGTGCGAGCTTGTCGATCTCGATCTCGGTCCGAAAACCGACCATGCGATCGAGCAGCGGCTGCGCGCCGAAGTCGAGCAGGAGCGTTTCACGAGCATCGACCGCGCCCTGCTTCGCGAAAGCGGCGACGATATTCTTGTCAGCACAAAGGCGCGCGGCGCGTTCGATCAAACGATACGGATGGGGCGGCTGCGCAAGCTCGAGCGGCTCGGGCTCGCGTCGCAGCTTGGTGCGGCGCATTGGAAACTTGCGTCCGACCTCGAGCCGGTGCTCCGCAAAATGGGCGAACGCGGCGATATCATCCGCACGATGCAGCGTGCCTATTCCGAGCGTGGCGTGGCGCTCGCGGTGGCTGACCAAGCGATCTATGATCCGTCTGTGCCCGGGACGGCATCGCTGGTCGGCCGGATCGTCGAGCGCGGCCTGTCCGACGAACATGCCGACCGGCATTACCTGATCGTCGAGGCGACCGATGGGCGGTCGCATTATGTCGAGGCGGGGAAGGACGAACGGCTTCCGTCGTGTCCGCCGGGCGCGATCGTGCGAATCGTTCCTGTCGAGCCCACCGTGCGCGATGCCGACCGAACGGTCGCCGATGTCGCTGCCGCAAATGGCGGGCGCTACACGGTCGATGCGCATCTTCGGTTCGATCCGAGCGCCTCGCAGGAGTTTGCCGAGGCGCATGTCCGGCGGCTCGAAGCGATGCGCCGAATGAGCGGCGGTACGCAGCGCGAGCCCGACGGCACCTGGCATATAGCGTCCGATCATCTCGAACGCGCCGCTGCGTATGAGGTAGCGCGTGCACGCGATCAGCCCGTCACCGTCGAGATATTATCGCCCGAACCAATCGAGCGGATTGTCGAGGCGCGAGCCGCGACCTGGCTCGATCGAGAACTCGTCGCCGATACGCAGCTTCCGCTTCGCGAAGCCGGCTTCGGCAAGGAAACCAGTGGGGCGCTGGCTATTCGCCGGCAGTGGCTCCTCGACGGGGGCTTTGCAGTGCGTCAGGGCGAGCGGGTCATTGTACGAAATGGCGCGCTCGATGAGCTCTGCCAGCTCGAGATACGGAGCAGGGCTGACGTGCTGGCGCGAGAGATCGGCAAGCCCTTTGCCGAGCCTCGGCATGGCGAGCGGATCGAGGGGCGCCTAGTCGGTCCGGTCGACCTTCTGAGCGGTCGCCACGCGCTCGTCGAGCGTTCACGGGATTTCGTGCTTGTTCCCTGGCGCCCGGTGCTGGAGCGTCAAGTCGGCAAACCCGTGGCCGGAATCATGCGCGATCAAGGCGTCAGCTGGCAGATCGGCCGCCAGCGCAGCGGGCCGTCGGTATCGTGAAGAAATCGCAAGAATCTGGTAAGCGGGGCAGGGTATGAATGGGCGAATGAAATTGGCTCTTCTGATCTTCGCTGCAATCCTCCCTCTGTCCGCACATGCGCAGGACATTAGCGGACGGGCGATCGCGATCGATGGAGACTCGCTCGACATGGCGGGGATCGGCGTGAGGTTGAAGGATCGGGATGGTAAGAAGATGTCGGACGCCTATCTGCGGGAGAGGTTGGCCACAAGTCATCCGTGGATCAGCCCGGTGTATGAGCGAACATCAGATTTTGTTCACCTGTCGGGGCGCCATTTCGACGTGTCGATCGCCCGCACCGATGACGAGACGCGAATGGCCTATTTCCAAATCAGCGGCCACGATCCGCAGCGTCCGGACGAAACCTATTTCGAGGTGGTCGACACCTTCTTTGAGGCGACGAAGCTCGCGAGCCTGCTAATACTCGCGTTCCTGATGGCTCGGCATCAGCGTGAGCAGGTGCTGGCATCGATGCCGGAGAGCAAGCCCTAAGCCTCCGCTTCGGCCTTGCGCCAGCGCGCGCCGTGGGTGGTGCGTCGCTCGAAGCGGTAGCCGGCCCATTCAAGGTCGTCGTCCAGATCGGGATCGTCGCAAATCATGTAGCGGACCGTCAGGCTGTTGCCGTGCTGGACCAGATATTGGCGGTTGATCACCTGCGCGGCGTCAGCGGGCATGGTGGAGTTGGTGAGCCTCGGCGGCCCTCCGGCGATGATGAAGACGCCGCAATGGCGGTCGAGCGTCAGCCACCAGGTCCGCAGATTGTTGAAGAAGGTGCCGAAGACGGACTGCCGTCCAGGCACGGATACCATCAGCGTCGGGTTGGTCGAGGTGCGCAGCGGGATCGGGGACTGACAGACCATCACATTAATGACCGCTGCGTCGTCCGGGATGGTCGTGTCCATCGCGCCTTCGCGAAAAAGGACATGCGCGTTGTCGGCGGACGCGGCGATGCGTGTTGCCTTTTGCTCGCGCTGCGTAATCCTGGCGATCGGCTCGCTTCCACGCTTGATGTCTGCCCGCAGCCGAGCCGCTTCGGCGCGTGCGTCCGCCAGCGTCACCCAGTCGACGGAGCCTAGGCCGAAATCACGGCGCCTGCCTTGATGTTGAACACGGAGAACCCAGGATTTGGCGCCCTGCGGCGACACACGCAGCAGAAGACCTTTACCGTCACTATGAACGCCGGGCTTGGCTTTGGAAACGCGGAGAAAGGTGAGGCCGGACATGTTCGTCCTTATCTGTCACTTTAGGCAATAATTTTGTTCCCACGATCTTTCCCACACTTTGACGCGAATTTACGGAAATAACGAAAGAGCGAGACGATCATACACGTTCTAGAAGTACTCGAAAAGATAGGAAATAAGGACAGTAACGAACTGAGATGTATAAAGAAAATATGGTGCTAGGCTCCACCATTACAAAAAAGGCCCGCGAAAGCGGGCCTTTTTTGTTGCGCAGCTGATCGGTGGCTATTCGGCCGCCTCGTCCTTCTCGAACACGGGTTCCAGCGCGATCGGGTCGGCGAGCGTGATGCGGTCGAGGATCGACGCGGTGTCGTCGCGGACTTTCAGCATCAGGCTGCGCAATCGGCATTCGGATTCGGGCAGGCAATTCTTGCAATGTTCGTGCGCGTTGCGCGCGGCGCACGGGACGAGCGCAAGCGAGCCGCGCGTCAGGCGGACGAGATCGCCATAGCTGATGTCGATCGGGGGCAGCGCGAGCTGATAGCCGCCGTCGCGCCCGCGCTGCGAGATGAGCAGCCCCTCGCGCGCCATTTCGGACAGGATCACGGTCAGGAATTTGGGCGGGATATTCTGCGCCTCCGCAATATCCGCAAGCTGCACCTGCCCCTTGCCCCAATGGTCGGCAAGGTGCTGGAACGCGCGGATCGTATAGCGGGTTTTTTGCGAGAGCATGGCGGCGTTACTGTGACATATTCAGCCTTAATTCAACCTGTCTGGATGACATAAGTTGCAGAGTTGATGAAAATCACAGCGGGTGGCATGAACCGTCAATAAGAGGGTCGCTGGATAGCCCGGTTTCGGGCGCGGCGGAGGTGGATCAAATGATGCGGAAAATATTCGCGACTCCCGCGGTGTTGGCAGCCTGCTTGCTGGCCGTCACCCCGGCTCAGGCGCAGTTCGGAAGCCTGCTTCGCAAGGTGACGACGCCCGCGCCGAAACCGAGCGAAGAGGGCAATGGCGGCTGTCCCAAGGGCAAGAAGGGCAGCAGTGCGGGCCGGAGCATTTTGGGCGGTGTGCTCAACGAGGCGATCGGCAGCGCGGCGAGCAAGGCCGGTGTCTATAGCTATGTTCCGATTTCGGAGGTCAGCGGGACGCTCACCGACGCCATCGCCTGCCGCCTCGATCCCGCCGAACAGGTGCAGGCGGCGGCGGCGACCGAGGAGGTGACGCGCGGCGAAGAGGTCGGCGCGACCGCGAACTGGACGAGCGAGACGCGTCAGAATGTCAGCGGATCGTCGACCATCGCGGCAAAGAATGAGCTCGCCGACGGCTCGCAGTGCATGAGCGTCACCGATATCGTGATTGTCGAGGGTGAGGAAACGCGCGTGTCGAAACGGATGTGCAAGGGCCCCGGCCAGGCGCGCTATGTCCTCGCGGCGTAACGCGTTTCGCGTCGCGGCGGCGGCGGGCCTGATCGCGTGCCTGACCGGCGCTGCCAAGCCGGCGATGGACCCCGCGAACCCGACCTGCCCGCTGACCCCCGACTGGTCGGCGAACCCGACGATGAAGCTGACCCCCGTTGCCAAGAAGAACGGCAAGGTCTTGCTCGCCGAGGGGCGGATCGATGCGGGGCTGCCCGACCGGCTGAAGGCGGCGCTTGCCGCCAATCCCGACGTCAGCGAAGTCTGGCTGCGCTCGCCCGGCGGCGACGCGCGCGCGGGCAATGCCGCGGGGCGGATCATTCGCTCGAACTTTGGCCTCACGACACGCATCCCGGCGGGCTGGGCCTGTTTCAGCGCGTGCAATTTCATCTTCATGGGCGGCCAGCCGCGCGTGATCGATCCCGGCGGGTTGTTCATCGTCCATATGTTCACGCGCACCGGCGACCGCAGCGCGATCGACATGAGCGTCGCGATGGGCACCGACGCGACGAAGGAGCTGATCGGCGACATCGAACAGGATGCCGCTTTGCTCGCGAGCGAGGACAATGATTTCCTGATCCGCATGGGGGTGTCGCGCAAGCTGCTGACCGAGGTCATGTATCAGCAGAAAGCGCTGGCGAACGCCGACGACAAGTCGACGCGGCGCTGCCTGACGCAGGCCGAGGTGAAGACCTATAACGTTGCAAATAACAACGAATAGGATAGGCTGTTTCTCAAAATGGGAGAGGCTGCCATGAACGAGATGACGCACGATCACGCCACTTTCCGGTCGATGATCGACGGAACACAACAGGATTGGGACATTATCGCGCGCGAGCAGAAGGAGTTCGCGCCGAACAATGGCAAGCGCATCCTCGACCATCTGAAGCTGCTCGGCGGCGATTATGGCGGCTTTCCGGTCGACCGGCTCGAACATTGCCTGCAGACCGCGACGCGCGCGCACCGCGATGGCCGCGACGAGGAATATGTCGTGATGGCGCTGCTCCACGACATTGGCGACACGCTCGGTGCGTTCAACCATCCCGATGTCGCGGCGGCGATCCTCAAGCCTTTCCTGTCAGAAGAAAATCTGTGGATCGTCCAGCATCATGGCGTGTTCCAGGGCCATTATTTCTTCCACTATCTTGGGCTCGACCGCGACATGCGCGACCAGTTCCGCGACAGCCCGCATTATGCGGCGTGCGCCGAATTCTGCGAGAAATATGACGCGCCGGCGTTCGACCCCGATTACGACAGCGAACCGCTCGAGTTTTTCGAGCCGATGGTGATGCGCCTCTGCTCCTATCCGCGCACGAGCATCTACAAGAAGGTGATGGTCGAGGAAGCGGCGGAGTAGCTTGGGTCGCCATCCCGGCGAAAGCCGGGATCGCTCGCGTTCAGGATGAACGATAGCGGCCCCAGCTTCCGCTGGGGCGACGGTTGCTTACTTGCCCTTGAACTCGGTCTTGCGCTTCTGCTGGAACGCCATGATGCCTTCCATCGCATCGGCGGTGCCGCCCGCGATGAACTGGCCCTTGGCTTCGGCGTCGAGCGTGGTTGCGAAATCCTGTGTCAGACCGTCGCGTAGGATCTTGCGCATCGTGCCGAGCGCGATCGTTGGGCCGTTGGCGAGGCGCGTTGCCAGCGCCTTGGCCTCGGTCAGCAACTCGGCATCGTCGACGCATTTATAGATCATGCCCCAGTCGGCCGCCTGGTCGGCCGAAATCTTCTCGCCCAGCATCATCATCTGCAACGCGCGCGGCACGCCGACGAGGCGCGGCAGCAACCACGACGAGCCGCCGTCGGGGACGAGGCCGATGTTGACGAAGGCCTGCAGAAAATAGGCGCTCTTGCCCGCGATGGTGAAGTCGCCCGACAGCGCGAAGCTGCACCCGACGCCCGCCGCGGGGCCGTTGACCGCGACGACGACGGGGATGTCGAGGTTGGCGAGTGCGAGCAGCATCGGATTATAATGACCGCGCAGCGCATTACGACTCCGCGCCCCGCCGCTGACCGCGCCGCCACCCGAACGATCGCCCGCCAGGTCGGCGCCCGAACAGAAACCGCGGCCTTCGCCGGTGATCAGCAACGCGCGCGCGCCGAGGCCCGGCAGATGATCGAGCGCTTCGCGAATATCGTCCGCCATCGCGGGCGGCATCGAATTGAGGCGGTCGGGGCGGTTGAGCGTGATCGTCGCAACATGGTCGGCGAGTTCGAGCTTGATCGTGTCGAAGGTCGGAAGGGTCATGGGGAATTATCCTCTCGCGGGTGCTTTACCTTTACGTTCACGTAAAGATGTGACTCATTTGGCGGGCGAGTGCAAGGGGGAAGGGTGCTCAGGTCGGGTTGGCCGGTTTCGACCGGAAGCTGTCCTATCAATCATCGTCACCCCGGACTTGATCCGGGGTCCCGCTTGAGGTCGAAGCCAGTCCGTCCGTCAAAAAAGCGGGATCCCGGATCAAGTCCGGGATGACGAAAGAAAATCGAGCAACGGCAGCTCTCCACCCCCAAAGCGGTCACTTGAGCGATACAGCTACTCGCCGCCCAGACGCCGAAACCGCATATCGCCCTCGGCGCGGTGGAGGGTGAGGCCGCGTTCGGTCTTTTCGGCGCAGGCGCCCTCGAAATTCACGACGCCGATATCGTTGGGCTTGATGATGACGTGCAACTTGCCGCCATCGGCTTCGGCGAGAATGAAGCGCGGCGCGGTGATGCCGTAGATCGGTTCGCGCACCTCGATCCAGCGCGGGATGCGCCTGTCGTCCTCGGGCATCGTCCAGCCATAAACCTGGGTATAGTCCTCGGCGGGGTCGCCGCTATCGAAGCCGATCGTGAAATCGACGCCGGGGACGCCCTTGCCGTTGGGCCAGGTGACGAGCAGGGTAGGGACGGCGCCCTCCACCTCGATCAACGCGCCCTTCTCCAGGGCGGGCGGTATGGGTTTCGGGTCGGTGGTGAGGCAGACCATGTCGCCGCGCGCTTCCCAGCGCCCCTCGGCCTGCTCGTCGAGCGCGCCCGCGGCGAGCATATATTGGAAGCGGCCGTCGTTGCGGATCAGCAGCCCACCGCCGACATCGGGGCCTTCGGCAAGGCTATATTCGCCCACCCAGGGTGAATCCTGCGCCGCGGTGGGGGCGGCGATCAGGGCGGCGGCGAGGAGCAGGGTTCGCATGAACCGATCATGCGTCCGCCGGGGCGCCGACGCCAGCCCCTTTCCACATGTCGCGCCACCTGCTAGGCGCCCGCGCCATGTCCCAGAAGCACCCCGACCGCCGTACCTTCGCCATCATCTCGCATCCTGACGCGGGTAAGACGACGCTGACCGAGAAATTGCTCGTCGCGGGCGGCGCGATCCATATCGCGGGCGAGGTCAAGGCGCGCGGACAGGCGCGGCGCGCGCGCTCCGACTGGATGAAGATCGAACAGCAGCGCGGGATTTCGGTCACCTCGTCGGTGATGACCTTCGAACATGCGGGGCTCGTCTTCAACCTGCTCGACACCCCGGGGCACGAGGATTTCAGCGAGGATACCTATCGCACCCTCACGGCCGTCGACAGCGCGGTGATGGTGATCGACGCCGCGAAGGGCATCGAGCCGCAGACGCTGAAGCTGTTCGAAGTGTGCCGCTTGCGTTCGGTGCCGATCATCACCTTCATCAACAAGGTCGACCGCGAGGGCCTGCCGCCGTTCGAACTGCTCGACGAGGTCGCCGACCGGCTCGCGCTCGACGTCTGCCCGATGAACTGGCCCGCGGGTATGGGCGGACAGTTCGAGGGGATCTACGACCTCGCCGATCCCGCGATCATGCGGCCGGGCGGCGATGCGTCGCGCATGTACGAAGGCCACCGCGCGAAGGTCGCCGGGCTCGACGACCCCGCGCTGGCTGGGGAGCTTTCGGAGCGCGGGCTGGCGCACCTCAAGGAAGAAACCGAGCTGGCGTCGGCCTGCTATGCGCCATTCGATGCCGCCGCTTACCGCAATGGCGACCTTACTCCGGTCTATTTTGGGTCGGCGCTGAAAGAATTCGGCATCGGCGACCTGCTTTCGGCGCTCGCGAACCACGCGCCGGGGCCGCAGCCGCAGCCCGCCGAGCCTGCGCCGGTGCAGCCGGGCGACGACGCGGTGACCGGCTTTGTGTTTAAGGTGCAGGCGAATATGAACCCCGCGCACCGCGACCGCATCGCGTTCATGCGCCTGTGCTCGGGCAAGTTCGAACGCGGGATGCGGCTGATGCAGGGCGGGACGGGCAAGGCGATCGCGATCAGCCGCCCGATGCTGTTCCTCGCGCAGGACCGCGAGATGGCGGAGGAAGCGTTCCCCGGCGACATCATCGGCATTCCGAACCATGGCACGCTGCGCGTCGGCGATACGCTGTCGGAGCGCACCGACATCACGATCACCGGGCTGCCGAACTTCGCCCCCGAACTGCTGCGCCGCGTCGCGCTCGTCGATCCGACGAAGACCAAGCAGCTCAGGAAAGCGCTCGACGACATGGCCGAGGAGGGGATCATCCAGGTCTTCTACCCCGAAATCGGGTCGAACATGATCGTCGGCGTCGTCGGCCAGTTGCAGCTCGAAGTGCTGATCAGCCGCCTCGACGCCGAATATAAGGTCGAGGCGAAGCTCGAGCAGTCGCCGTGGGACACCGCACGCTGGATCGCGAGCGACGACGCCGCGGCGCTGAAGGCGTTCCAGGCCGACCATCGCGGCGCGAGCGCCACCGACCGCGACGGTGCGCCGGTGTTCATGGCGAAGGATGCGTGGGAGGTCGGCTATGTGACCCAGCGCCATCCGTCGATCCGGTTTACGGCGACCAAAGAACGGCGCTTCGCTCCGGCCGATTGACGCCGGGATCGAAGCGGGCGTCCATTCAGCCGGGTGTTGCCACGGGCGTTTCGACCACGGCATTACTCGCCGGAACCTGAACCGGAACCGGCGGATTGACGATCGTCTGGAAATTGGGGCGGTCACAGCCGTCGCCATTTTTCAGTGCCGCCAATTTGGTACGGATTTTCTCCCAATTGGTGGCGCCGACCTCGGCGGGCGGACCGATCCAGAAATGGCTCAGCACGGGTTTCGGGTTAGCTTGGCCCGGCGCAATCAGTTGCCCGGCAAATCCAAGCGCGATCACAATGACACGACCCTCGCTCATCAAGCCAAGGTGGACTGCGACCCCGTCGACGGGAGTATCGCCGGCGGGCGTGTCGGGAAAGGCAAAATCGGCGTTCCCGCCGGCGAGCGTCACGGCCCGGCAGCGCGCCACCGACAGGGCGGGAATACCGCTCATCAGACCGGCAAATTGCGCACGGGTGGCGACAGTGCCCTTGTTTCCGATAACGGCGTCACCCAGCTTTGCCTTCAGAATATTGTCCATGTCATATATGGTGACGCCGCCGGCGACATATGCCGGTAGCGCGGTCTTATTCGCTCCGATCACGAACTGCTGGCTGTCGCCCGCGGCCGTCATCAACGGGGCTTTGTCCTTGATCGGCTGATAGAGGTCGAAGGGTATCGAAAAGCGTTCGAGCGTATCGATGGCTTCGCGGGTCGTCAGGCATTTGATGTTGGCTATGTCGGCGGCGACCGCCGAATTGCGGGCATGGGCAAACAGGATGATGCGTGCATCGTCCGAAGAGACGCCCATGTTCGTCAACTGGATGAATGCCGGTGCGCATGCGGCGTCGAAACCCGCTGCATTCCCTGCGTTATTGCTCTGCTCAGCCAGATTCTTGAATGCACCGCCCAGTTGTTTCCAACTTTTTCCGGCGTCTTCCTTCATTCCCGCTGGAATCGTGGCATCCAATATGGATGCAAGATCGTCGGCGTTCGACAGATTTGGATATTCGCGGTTGCCCGACAGCAGGCTGCCTTGATATTCCAAGCTAAATTCGAAACTGGCATATTGGGGTGCCGCATTCCCGCCCGGCGCGGACCACGACCAGGGAAATTTCTTGGGAAGGAAGCTGGTCGCAATGTCGGAATCAGCCGGCTTGACCACAAGCGGCCGCGAGAATGTGTAGGGATCCCCGGCCGCTGTGGCGCCGGTAAGAACCGGTTTGCTATTTCCGAACAGGCTCAGTTCGGTTTGCGAGCGGATAGAGTATTTATCGCTTTGCGTGTCGCCGAAGAACAGATTGCCGACCGGACCGAGCAGGTTGGCGAAGGCTGATATGCCCGTCCAGAAGGCGGCCTTTCGCTCTTCATTTTCGGAAACGACCACCCAGGGCCGAAATTTAATCTCGGCTGCGATTGCCTGCGGCGTGCGATGATCGATAGCGATCCAGGGACCGGCATATCGGTCGTTCGCTTGGTCGAAATAGGAAATTTCGAAACGGCATGCCTTCTTGCCCGATCGCTTCCAGTGGAAAAGATTGACCTCCGCGGTCATTTCCTGGCCGTCTTCGGATTTTCCGAGCGGCAAGATGGCGGCCATCCCGGCCTCGTATTTCGTCTCGAACAGCGTGTGCAGAAACTTATAGTCCGGAAGCTTCTCGAAGATGCTGTTGCAATTCTGGATATCGTCGATCGAAGGCTTCTTGTGAATGATAAGCCTGTAATATCCTGCGTTTATGCTCTTCTTTTTACGAGGGATGGCCACATCGTTCTGATCCGGCCAAAGCTTCTTTTTCATTTCTTGGAAAAAGTCGGCCGCCGCTGGCGGAAGAGGGGCTGCGGCGGACGCCGTGCCTGGAAACAATATTATGGGGCCGATCGCGGCGAGCAACCATCGCCGGTGCGGATATTGGTTTGTCCGCCGATGGAATCTAGATCCTTGCTTGTGCCACATAACTGCCCCCACAGTCATTCCACTAATGGATATGGTCTAGCCGGCTAAATCTGCTCTTGTCAAAGCGATCACCAACCAATTTGGCCGGATCAGGGTGAGAGCGCGTGGTAACTATTATCCGAGCAGACTCAAAAGATCGATTGTCGTCGCGGCGGCGGCGTCCTCCTCGTCATCCTCCTCGCCTTCGAACTTGCTCAGCGTGACGCCGAGCAGGCGGATTCCTTGTTCGGTGGGGAGCAGAGGCGCCAATATCGCTTCGCCCGCGGCGAGCAGCGAATTGCCGTCGAGGATCGGCGCGGCGACAGACTTCGCCCGCGTGATCGTGCGGAAATCGGCGTAGCGCAGCTTGAGCGTCACCGTGCGGCCGCGCGCGCCCTTCTTCGCTGCGCGGTCCCAAACGACGGTGCAGACATGCGCGAGCGCCTCGCGGATTTCGGTGTCGGTGATCAGGTCGTTGAAGAAGGTCCGTTCGCCGCCGAGCGATTTCAGCGGCCGGTTCGACTTGACGCGCCGATGATCGATCCCGCGCGCGAGATTATAGAGCCATTCGGCGCTGTTGCCGAAATGTGTCGCGAGCCACATCGGGTCTTTTTCCGCGAGGTCGGCGCCCGAAAAGACGCCGAGCCCCTCCATCTTCGCCGCGGTCACCGGGCCGATGCCGTGGAAGCGGCGGATCGACAGCGTCTGGACGAAGGCGGCGCCCTTGCCGGGCGGGATGATCGTGATGCCGTCGGGTTTGTTCTGGTCCGAGGCGAGCTTGGCGATGAATTTATTATAGGAGACGCCCGCCGAGGCGGTGAGGCCGGTTTCGGCGCGGATGCGCTGGCGGATCAGCTTTGCCGTCGCGGTCGCGCTGCCGAGCCCGGCCTTGTCGGCGCTGACGTCGAGATAGGCTTCGTCGAGCGACAACGGTTCGACCTCGTCGGCATAGTCGCGAAAAATTGCGCGAATCTGGTGCGAGATGTCGCGATAGACCTCGAAGCGCGGGGGCACAAAGATCAGGCCGGGACACTGGCGCTTTGCGGTGATGCTGGGCATTGCCGAGCGCACGCCGAACTTGCGCGCTTCATAGCTGGCGGCGGCGACGACCCCGCGCCGCGACGAGCCGCCGACCGCGACGGGTAGCCCACGCAGCGCGGGATCGTCGCGCTGTTCGACCGAGGCGTAAAAGGCATCCATATCGACATGGATGATCTTGCGGACGGGGGTGTCCGCGCCGTTATCGGGGCCATGATCGTCGCCGTCTTGCACGGCGCATCTTTAACATGTTGCCATGATGTTCTCAATGGCGCGCTTGACGAACCGCTTGACGCAAAGGTGGCAAAATGGCAATCGCCGCCGACCTTGGGAATGCGGGTATAGCATAGTGGTAATGCTCTAGCCTTCCAAGCTAGCTAGGCGGGTTCGATTCCCGCTACCCGCTCCACCAAAATCCTGCATCGATGACGCGATAAATCCCGGCTTCGGCTGGCCGCCGTTTTGCGCCGGTCAGGCCCCGGAACCCGCCGCAACATGCCGGCGTTATCCATCTGCCTGAACCGATGCACAGCCGGACAGAATCGCGTTGTTTGCGCGGCGTCGCTCGGCTTGGACCGGCCGGGTGGGGGGCTTTAACGATCAGGAGAATTCCTATGTCCCCGTCTCTGAAAAAACTGGCACCCGTGGTGGTTATTTTGGCCGGATCCCTGGGTTTGGGCGGCTGTGCGACCAAAGGCTTCGTGCGCGAGCAGGTCGCCGTTGTGAGCCAGCGCGTCGATGCGCTCGAAGCGCAATTGCAGGCGACCGACGCCACCGCGAAGCAGGCATTGACCGAAGCGCAGGCCGCATCGGGGCAGGCACAGAATAATGGCCAGCGCCTCGATCAGCTGAGCGGCCGCGTCGACGGCATCGAACAGCGCATGCAGGCGCAGCAGAAGCGGCCGCGCAATTGACGCCATATGGCGTCAAAAGCTGATCGACCGTGATTATCGGCGCCGTCGCCCGCGGGCGACGGCGCCCACTATTTGAGTGCATCGACCTATGATCAAAACCTTCGTGGCGCTTGCGGGATTCGCGCTGACCGTTCCGGTGTCCGCAGGATTGGCGGCGCCGCCCGTAGCGCCGGCGACGCCGCAGGCCAGCGAGGCCGAAACCGCGGATGCTGCAATTCGCTCGGAGGCGGCGACGCGGGTCGCCGATTGGGTTGCCGCGTCCGGCGACAATGGCGGCTTGCCGTACATCATCATCGACAAGCCCGCGGCGTCGCTGTTCCTGTTCGATGCGAAGGGGAAATTCCTCGGCCGGGCACCGGTCCTGATCGGCGTTGCGCTCGGCGACGAGGCCACCCCCGGGATCGGATCGAAGGATCTTGCCGAGATTGGCCCCGCCGAGCGAACCACGCCCGCCGGGCGCTTCCTGGCGAAATTCGGGATGGCGGCGGGGCGGCAGAGGGTGCTCTGGGTCGATTATGGCACGTCGGTGGCGCTCCACCCGATCCCAAAGGGCAGCCAGAAGGAACGCCGCCGCCAGCGGATGTTGTCGCCCGGCATCGACGACAACCGCATCACATTCGGATGCATCAACGTCCCGCTGGCGCTCTACAACAAGAGCGTTCGCCCGCTTTTCCAGAAGAAGGGCGGATATGTCTATGTGCTGCCCGACACCAAGCCGATCGAGGCGGTCTTTCCGCGCCTGCACGTCCAGCCGCGCCCCGGTGCCGCCGCGTCCTGAGGCGCCGAGGGCTATCCGGCCGGTTCGACGCTCAGTAGCTCGACCGTGAACAGCAGGGTTGCGCCGCCGGGGATTGGACCCTTGCCCACGGGGCCGTAGGCGAGCTGCCACGGGATCGCGAATTCGACCTTGTCGCCGACGCCCATCAACTGCACGCCTTCCTGCCAGCCGTCGATGACACGATTTAATGGAAAACTCGTCGGTTCGCCGCGCCGCACCGAGCTGTCGAATTCGCGGCCGTCGGCAAAGGTGCCGACATAATGGACGGTGACGTTATCGGCCGGGCCGGGGTGCGCGCCGCTGCCGTCGCCCGCGATCCGGCGCCAACGCAGCCCGCTGGGCGTCACGCGCCAGCCGTCGGCGCCGTGACGCTCGGCGAGTGCCGCCATCTGCTTGTTGAGATAGGCGGTGCCTTGGGTGGACGGCGTTTCGCCCTGCTGGGCGGTGGCGGACGCCGGAATGCAACTGCCCAATGCGGCCGCCGCGAGCAGCCGGTTCAAAGACGATATGTGCATGAAAACTCCCTCGATCGTTGCACGCATAAACGCACCGCGGGCCGAATAGGCAAGAGCCTATCGGTCCGAAGGTGCGGGAGCGGCAGGAACCTTCATCGGCATCCGTCGTTTCACCTTCGTACACATCAATCAGAGACTTGATACGCGGCCACCGGCCGTTTCGTCTTTCGAAAACCCGTTTCGCGGGCTTTCGAAACCGGTGCCGTGTGTCCTGCTCTGCAATCGAAGGAGACGTCGGATGTTCAAATGGGCTTTGATCTTTGCAGTGATCGCGCTGGTCGCGGCGGTGCTCGGCTTTGGCGGCGTTGCAGGCACCGCGGCGGGGATCGCCAAGATCCTGTTCTTCGTCGGCCTTGCGCTCGTTGTCCTGTTCCTGATCCTCGGATCGGCCGCGGCGCGAAAGATCACGTAAAAAAATCGAGCGCCGCGGGAACCAAATCGAGCCTGCCGCGTTTCACTCATCTACTAGATCGAAAGAGAAGGTAGAATCTGGTTCCTGTCTTCGGACGGAACCTAGGGAGCCCCGCCGCAGAAATGCGACGGGGCTTACCTGTTTCTAGGCTGGAAATGCCGCGCGAACGCGGCGTTCGAGCACCGCGAGCGGGATGCGCCCGGCGCCCAGCACCACGTCGTGGAAACGCTTGATGTCATAGCCCCGCCGCCGCGATACCTCGTCGCGCACGCGGCTGATCGCGATCTGGCCAACCTTGTAGGCGCAGGCCTGTCCCGGATAGACGATATAGCGGTCGATCTCGGTGCGCGATGCGCTCGGCGAGTTCGACGAATTCTGGGTCATATAATCGATCGCCTGTTCGCGGCTCCACTCCATCGCATGGATGCCCGTGTCGACGACGAGGCGCGAAGCGCGAAACGCGTAAGAGGCGAGATAGCCGATCTTGCCGAGCGGATCGTCTTCATACATGCCGAGTTCGTCGGCGACCTGTTCGGCGTAGAGGCCCCAGCCTTCGCCATAGGCGGTGACCGACGCCGCCTGCCGATAGAGCGGCAGTTCAGCGTCTTCATATTTCAACGCACCCTCGAACAGATGCCCCGGCGCGCCCTCGTGATAGGCGAGGGTCGGCAGGGTGTAGCGCGGCCATTCGGCGGTATCGCGCAGGTTGATGAAAAAGATGCCGGGGCGCGAGCCATCGGGGGTTCCCGCCTGCGCCGACCCGCCCGGCGCACCGATCTCGATTTCGGGTGGGACGCGGCGGATTTCATAGGGGGCCTTGGGAATGCGGCTGAACACCTGGGGCAGGCGCCCGCGAATCTTGACGAGCAGGCCGTTGAGATAGGCGAGCATCTCGGCGCGGCCGTTGTCGTCATTGGCGAACAACTGACCCTCGGCCTTGCCGAGCGCGTTCAGCCGGTCGCGGATGCTGCCGTCCTTATAGCCCTGCGCTTTCAGCAGCACATCCATCCGCGATGTCAGGTCGGCGACCTGCTCGCGGCCGATGCGATGGATTTCGGCGGCGCTGAGGCTGGTCGTCGTATGCTGTGCGAGCGTCGCGGCGTAATAGGCCGCGCCATCGGGAAGGCGCGCGACGCCGGCGTCGGTGCCGGCACGCGGGAGCAACGCGGTCAGCGTGTCGATCTGGCGGGTGAGCGCCGCGCGGATCGGACCCTCGAAAACCTTCGCGGCGCTCTCGCCATATCCCGAAAGGCCCAGCGCGGCGCTGCGTTTGGCGATCGAGGCGACAAGCGTTTTGCCGCCGACGTCGCCGTCGCGGAGGCGTGCGAGTTGTTGCAGCGCCTGGTCGAGGATGAAGCGCGGTGCGACGACGCCCATTGCGGCATTCGCCTTTACGATTTCGGTGTCCGCGTCGAGCAGCGTCGGGATCGCTTGAAGCCGCGTCATATAGGCGTCGGCGTCGGCCTTGGTCGTCACGGGATGCTGGCTGTCGAGGAAGGTGCTGACCCCCGTGTAAAATCCGCCGAGCTGGGTGACGCCATAAGGGCCGGGGCGGTGGCCGAAGCCGCCCGTATGATAGGTGAAACGGGCAAGCCGCTGGCGCGTGACGAGGTCGAATTCGGCGCTGTCATGCGCGATGCGCGCGGCATCGCCGAGCGTCTCGCCCTTGATCGCGCGCACCGCGGCAAGGTCGCTGTCGATCTGGCGCGTTCGCGCGGCACGCGCAGCGGGCGACCAGTCGGGGAATTGCGCGCGGAGGGCGGTGCGGACGCCCGTGTCGATACCGAGCGACGTGGCGCGGGTCGGGTCGTCGCGCAGGCCTTGCTCGAATTGCGCGGAGAGCAGCGCGTCGAGGCCGGCGTCGCCGCTTTCTTTTGCGGTGGCGGGCCCTGCGACGCTGGCGACGGCGAAGCCGCCAATCCCGGCGAGGACGGTCCGTCGATCGGGCACAATGTCGGTCATGCGATTCTCCCCTGTTCGTTTCGCCGAGCGTAGAAGCGCGCCGTTATCGGCGCAACATGCTGACGCAATTGCGAAACTTTTGGCTGCGGCGTCGTCAGCCGATCGGCTGACTCGTCCGCCTTTCACGATGAACAGCCATTAAAACGCATCCATCGCCCGAAAGGTGCGTTGGTCAGTTTCGGTCGGGATACCCCCGGGTGGATGGAGAATGACATGAGCATACTCAAAAAGGCAGCAATCTCTTTTGCGGCGTTATCGATGATCGCGGCGCCTGTTGCGGCGTCGGCGGCGGGCGTGTCCCGCGCAGCTTCGGCGGCCGGAGGTGAAAACGAACTCGAAGGCAATTCGAGCTGGATCATCGGGCTTGTCGGCCTGCTCGTTGGCATCGGCGCGATCATCCTGGTCGCCGACAAGGACGACGATTCCCCCGTAAGCCCATAGGGTCATATTCGCGGGAGGGCAGCCGGACCGGCTCGGGCTGCCCTCTTGCAACGCTCTATCGCTCTGCCGCGCGGCATGAACGGCCGACCTGTTCGGCCGCGCGGTGCCATTGCCAGCAGGTCGCTGATTGCGGATTGGCGGGCCGTGAGAGTTGGGCGGTGGAGATTCGGCAGCGATGGCAAGGGGATATAGGGCGGCGGCCTTGGGCGTGGCGCTGCTTGGGGGATGTAGCGGTGCAGCTACAGGACATGCCGACGGCAAGACTGCCGCGGCGCAGGTCGTTCAGGAAGGGCAGGGGAAGCCCTATGCCCTGCTGGGCAGCGAGGTCTGGGACGTGCCTGACCCGGTTTCGGGCCGCGGTTATCAGGTCTTCGTCAGCCTTCCGTCTTCTTATGCAAAGGATCCACAGCGCGCCTATCCGGTGCTCTACGTCACCGACGCCGACTATGCCTTTCCGGTCGTCCGGCAGATTGCTCGGCGATTGAACGTCGAAGGCCCGAAGGTGCAGGAGTTCATTCTGGTCGGATTGTCCTATGCCAAGGGCGACGATCCGGTGCGGAGCCGGCGGCGTGACTATACCCCGACCGCCGAAGGGCCGAGCGACGCGCCGGCCGACGCGGTCCACGGCGGGGGCGCGGCGTACCAGACCTATTTGCGCGATCAGGTCCTGCCTTTTGTTGCGCGCCGCTATCGAACCGAACCCCGGCAAAAGCTGTTTCTCGGCCATTCCTACGGTGCCCTTCTGGGGACACAGATATTGTTCACCGAACCCGAAATGTTCAGCGGCTATATTCTGGGAAGCCCGTCGCTTTGGTACGGCAAGCGGCATATGTTCGCGCTGGAAAAGGCCTATGCGGCGGCACACCGCGACATGCCGGCGAAAGTCTATGTCTATACCGGCGAATATGAAGCGGCGCGCGCCGCCGATCCGCGCTTCAACAAGCGCGTGGATATGGTTGGGGATAGCGATGCGCTGGTCGAAACGCTGAAACGGCGCGCCTATCCGGGGCTGCAAATCCGGGCGGACGTGCTGAATGACGAGGACCATGTGTCGGTCGCGCCGCGCGGCTTCACCAAGGGGATGACTTATCTGCTCCCGGTGCCGCTTGCGGCGAAATGAACGGCGCGCCGCTTTTGCGACAATTTGCGACAATTTTCCGTCGATCCGGCACGTCGCTGGGACAAACCGCGCCTAGAACGGCTTCATCGGGTTCCGGCTCTTTCCCGGAAGGCCCATGAAGGAGTTCGTTACGTGAACAAGAAAATCTCGCTCTTTACGCTCGCCGCCGCATTGGTGGCCGTGCCCGTTCTCGCCGCGCCCGGCGCCGACGGCAATGCCGTGCAGACGCGCGCCGACGCGCAGGCCCGGGCCACGCAGATGTTCGCCAAAATGGACGCGAACAAGGACGGCAAGCTCGACGCTACCGACCGCGCCGCGCAGCGTGCCGAGCGGCAGGCGAAAATCTTCGCCAGCCTCGACGCCGACGGCAATGGCAGCATCAGCAAGGCCGAATGGGACAAGCATGGCGCCGATCGCGCCGCCAAGCGCGCCGAACGCGGTGAAAAGCGTGCCGAAGCCGGCGAAGCCGGCGAAGGCAAGCGCCACGGCATGCGTGGCGGTCATGGCAAGCGCGGTGGCCATCACGGTATGATGATGGGCAAGGCCGACACCGACGGCGACAAGGCGATCAGCCAGGCCGAGTTCCAGACCGCCGCGCTCGCGCGCTTCGACGCCGCCGACGCGAACAAGGATGGTCAGGTCACCGCCGAGGAACGCCAGGCCCAGCGCGGCGCATGGCGCGCCAAGCGTGGTGCGGCTCCGGCGGCTCCCGCGAACCAGTAAGTATTTGGCAGGGGCCTGGCGGCAAAGCGTAGAGCCTTCCTCCCCTCCCGGCATTGCCTTTGTTGCCGGTCCCTGTCAGCTATCGCCCATCGGCCCCCGCGGCCGGTGGGCGAACTAGCATTTCTTTTGACGGAAACCCGATGACCGATAGCGACACGCCCCGCATCCTGCTGATCGACGACGAACCGTCGATCCGCGAGCCGCTGGGCGAATATCTGACCGCGCAGGGCTTCGCGGTGACCGATGTCGCGAGCGCCGCCGAGGCGCGATCGGTGCTGCGCGCGCAGGGCGTCGATCTGGTCGTCAGCGACATCATGATGCCCGGCGAGGACGGCCTGTCGCTGACCCGCCATTTGCGCGAGACGAGCAGCATTCCCGTCATCCTGCTGACCGCGCGCGCCGAGGATACCGAACGGATCATCGGGCTGGAGATCGGCGCCGACGATTATGTCGTCAAACCCTTCAACCCGCGCGAACTCGTCGCGCGCATCCGCACCGTATTGCGCCGGACGCAACAGGGCGGGCGCGCACTCGATCCGGGCGGGACCTATTATGCCTTTGGCGACTGGGTGCTGCGCGAAGTCGAGCGCGTGCTGGTCGATGGCGAAGGCAATGAGGTCGCGCTGTCGTCGGGCGAATATCATCTGCTCCACGCGCTGGTGCGCCATCCGCGGCAGGTGATGAGCCGCGACCGCCTGCTCGACATGGTGCGTGGGCGCGAGGCCGATATTTTCGACCGCGCGATCGACAATCTGGTCAGCCGGCTGCGCAAGAAGATCGAGGTCGATGCCGCGCATCCGCAGATCGTCAAGACGGTGTGGGGCGGGGGCTATACGCTGGCGTGCGAAGTCAGGCGGATGGGCCCGGCGGCGTGAAACTGCGGTTGTGGCCCAAAAGCCTTGTCGGCCAGCTCGTTTTTGCGGTCGCGGTGATGCTGTTCGTCGCGCAGGCGATCAATTTCGTGCTGCTGTCGCGCGGGATGCGGCAGCAGACGCTGGCGCACGGCGGCGGCATGGCCGTCGCGCGGATCATCGATGCGATCGAGCGCGACCGGCGTGGTGACTTCAGGCCGCCCCGCAACGAACGCGAGCGGCACGAGGCGCGCGAGCGTGCGCAGAAACTCGTGATCTCCGATCATCTCCCGCCGATGCCCGTCGGCGCCGTCCGGGTGCCCGACCTCGCCGCCTATGTCGAGGGCCTGCTCGGCGAGACCAATGTGCCTGCTGCCATGGTCGACGCGTGGGCGCTCCCGCCGCGCGAACGGCAGCGGCTGCGCCGGCCCGCCTTTCCCGACCGTGCCGTCATCGTCGTAGCGAAGGTCGACGGGCGCTATTTTGCGGTGCGCACGCGGATCGCGGCGGGGGGCAATCGGCTGCAGGGTTTCCTCGTCTGGCAGACGCTGTCGCTCTATCTGTTGCTGCTGGTTCCGATCATGCTGATCGCGTGGCGCGCGGCGCGGCCGCTGCGCGACCTGACGCGCGCGGCGCGCGCCAATCCGGCGCTGCGCGATGCCGAGCCGCTCGAGGAAGAGGGGCCGTCGGATGTGCGCGAGCTGATCGGCGCGTTCAACGCCTATCGCGGCCGTATTTCGACGATGCTGTCGGACAAGGACCGGATGCTTGGCGCCGTCGGCCACGATTTGCGCACCCCGCTCGCCAGCCTGCGCGTGCGCGTCGAGCAGGTCGAGGACGAGACGCTGCGCGACAAGATGATCGCGAGCATCGAGGAAATGACCGCGATGCTGAGCGACATTTTGGCGCTGGCGCGGTCGGGCGCGGGAACCGAGGCGCGCGAGCGTATCCCGCTGCGCGAATTGATCGGCGAACTCGCGGCCGATTATCAGGAGCGCGGCAAGGATGTCGAAATCGGCGATATTGCCGACGCCGCCGTGCTGGCGCGGCCGATGCTGCTCAAGCGCGCGCTGCGCAATCTTGCCGACAATGCCATTGCCTATGGCTCGCGGGCGCGGTTGTCGGTTGTGACCGACGGCGGGCAGGCGCAGATTATCGTATCGGACGACGGTCCCGGTCTGACCGGCGAGCAGATCAAGACGCTGATCGAGCCCTTCGCGCGCGGCGAGCAATCGCGCAACCGCGCGACCGGCGGCGCCGGGCTGGGGCTGTCGATCGCGCGCGATATCGCCGAGGGCGAGGGCGGGGCGCTGGCGCTGAGCAATCGTGCCGGCGGCGGGCTCGATGCGGTGATTACGCTGCCGGCCGTTTAACCGTCATCCCAGCGAAAGCTGGGATCTCTATCGTCCGGGCGGGCCGCCCGAGATCCCAGCTTTCGCTGGGATGACGAATGATCAAGCGTAGATCGCGATCGCCTGGCTGCCGCTGAGGATCGGTTCACCGGCGCGGTTCCACAGCATCATGTCCTGCATCGACAGGCCGTGGCGCGCATAGCCGGTCTTCGCCGAAAGCAGCCACCAGCCGTCGTCGGTCGTCGGCGTGCCGGTGAGCATGTTGACCGTCCAGTTCATCGAGCTGATCGGCCCGAATTCGCTGAACAGCGCCATCGCGGCGGGGGGCAGGGCGTCGCCCATCGCGAGCAGCGCGACCGCCGGATGGCACGCGGGCTCCTGGGCGAAACGAACCCAGGTCAGATATTCGCCGACATCGCTTTTCCACCCGAAGCGCGGGCCGGTGGTCGGGCGCATGTCGAAATGGCGCGTGAAAGACGGGCGCGCGTGATGATCGGGCACCGGTGCGAGCGTCGCGGGATCGGGCGCGTCGGGCACCGACAGGCGATCATGGTCGAGGTGGCTCTTGCGGTCGCCTGAAAAGGCGAAGACCGCAGCGGTGCCGAAGCCCTGATCGCTCGACACGCCGGCGTCGATGAACAGCGAAGATTTCGACTGGCGCAGCACGCGCGTTTCGACGGTGCAATCGCCGCCGACGGGGCCGACGAAGCTGATCTGCGCATAACGCAGCGGCGTGTCGGTCGGGTGGAGCGCCATCGTGCCCGCGAGTGCGACCGCCGAGCTGATCCCGCCATAAGCGGTGCGCCCCTGCATCCATCCTTCGTCGATATGCGCCTTGGCTACGCCCTCTTCGGTGCGCAGCGTCGCGAGCAGCGCGTCGAGCGCGCTGGGAGAGGTCGTCATTGGTTTCTTAGTCCTCGATCTGGAAAGTCAGGCCCGCATTGGCCGTCAGCCGCTCGATCAGCGCGTCGCCGAGCAGCGCGCCCGGGGTCCAGACGCCGCCTTTGCCCTTGTTCGCAAGTAGCGCGATGCCCGTTTCGGCGAGCATCTTCGACGTCGAGCCATAGCCCGGGTCGCGGTCGCCCTGAACGCTCGCGCGCACGGTGGTGCCGTCGGGATATTCGCCGATGAAGAGGATGTCGTAAAAGCCGTTCTCGCGCGCTTCCTTGCTCGGGCCTTCGCCGGGCTGGAGCGTCGACTCGCCAAAGGGATTCGCCTTCGCCATCGCTTCGGCCATCGCCTTTCCGGCGTCGCCGATCGTCGTCATCACCATCTCGTCGTACACAAGGTCTTCGCCCCACTTATGGCCGAGCAGGAAGTTGGTGCGGTGGACATTCTTGGTGTTGATCGGCGCCATCACGAAGGGGGCGGTCCAGGTGCCCGTCGCGCTGTCATATTCGGGGATCAGCCCGGTCGGCTGCGACGGGCCTTCGAAACCGGGGGTCAGCGCAAAGCTCGACTTGAGCAGCAGTGCGAGCGAGGGCTTTTTCGCGATCGCCTTCAGCGTTTCGGTGAGGCTGGCGACCGTGCCGCCCGAGGCGCCGCCCGCCATCTTGCGGACGCGGCCCTTGACGCGCGGGGCGGGCTTGCCGTGGCGCTTGATCGCTTCGGCCTGCAGGAAATGGACGCCGAGGTCGAACGGAATGCTATCGAAGCCGCAGCTGAAGGTGATGCGCGCGCCCGATGCCTTGGCCGCATCCTGATGCGCGTCGATCATCTCGCGCATCCAGCCGGGTTCGCCGCAAAGGTCGGCGTAGGCGGTGCCCGCCTTGACGCATGCGGCGACGAGTTCGCTCCCGTAAAGCTGGTACGGGCCGACGGTGGTCAGGATGACCTCGGCACGCGCCGCCACCGCGTCGAGGCTGGCGGGGTCGCTCGCATCGGCGACGACGAGCGGCGTGTCCTTGGGTGCGCCGATGAGGTCGCGCACCTCGGCAAGCTTGTCGGCGCTGCGCCCCGCCATCGCCCATTTCGGCGCGTCCTTGCGGCCCGCATAATGCGCGCCGAGATATTCGGCGACGAGGCGCCCGGTGAAACCGGTCGCGCCATAGACGATGATATCGAACTCGCGGGTCCCCGCCATGGCCATTCTCCCTTTACGTAAACGTTAAGTGGAGGCTAGCGCAGGCGGGGAAGCTTGCCAAGCGCGAAGGTCTAGCGGCGCCAGAAGGGGCGTTTTTCCACCGCGACGGGCGTGCCGATCGCCTCGGCGCGGCCCTCGGCGCGTGCGGCGCGCAGTTCGGCTTCGCTCGCATGCTGCTCGGCCCGATGCGTGGCCAACTCGTCGCGGCGGCGCTGGCGCAGCGCGTCATAGCTCCAGCGTGTGTGGCCATAGCCAAAGAGACAGAGCAGGCCGCCCGCGATCGCCAGATTCTTCATCGCCGCCATCGCCTGCACCGGGTCGGTGAACTCGCGGTGGAAGAAGAGGATCGTGGCGAGAACAAAGCCCGCGAGCAGGATCGACACGAGGCGCACGGCGATACCGAGCGCGATGCAGATGCCCGCGATGAGTTCGAAGAGGCCGACCGGAATGGCGAGTCCGCCGGGCAGGCCCGAGGTCGCGATCATCGCGGTGGTGTCGGACACATGGATCAGCTTGTTGATCCCCGACACGATGAAAATCAGGGCAATGAACAGGCGGCCGATGAAGACGGCGATCATGGACATGGGCATTCCTTCCCTAGCGCGCCCCGTCCGCTTGTGCAGACAGGACGCTTGGGAGGACGATGGGTTCCGGCCTAGCGCGGGGTGAAGATCAGTTCGGCGACCTCGCAGTCGCTGCAATCGATGGCGCGGAGGGTGGCGGCGCCGGGCCCGGCGGGCAGGTCGACGTCGGCGAGCTTGACGACCTGCCATGCGGTGCCCGCGGGGATGGCGATGCCGCGCTCGTAGATGCCGATGCGGCCGCCCTTGGCCGAGCGCACGCGCGCGGTGACGGTCCAGCGGCCCGCCTTCGCGACCTCGGCGCTGTAGCGCATATATTCGCCGGTCACGAAATCGCTGACATAGGCTGTGCCATCGGCCGCGCGCGCAATATCGACGCCGTCGTTGCGATAGGTCGTGCCATTGTTCCACGGCGTCCGCTCGCCGCCGGTGGCGACATGATAATTGGCGTCGACGCTGTCGTGATAGGCGACGCCGGGCGGGCCGAGGTCGTAATCGGCGGCGGCGATGGTGAGGGGTTTTGCGCCCAAGGTGCGGGCGGCGAAGGGGCGATAGCTCGCATCGCGCGGCTGGCGGAACATCGCGTCGATGACGTCGGGCTTGGGGATGTTCTTGTCGAAGCGGGTGTTTTCGGCGAGCTGCATCATCGCGGCATATGCCTCGTCGGCGCCGGGCTTGGGTCCCTTGCCGGTCATCCACGCGACGATCTGCATCCAACCGTCGCCCGCGACGATCTCGAGCGGCTGGTTGAAGCCGATTTTCTTGAGCGGCCAGAAATTCCAGCCGATGTCGTCGCCCTCGACGAGCGCGATCGCGTCGCGGTACCAGCCATTGCTGTTCTCGCCCGACTCGCCGAGCCAGATCGGGCGGTTATAGCTGGTGCGCAGCGCCTTGATTTCGGCGATGCTCGCAGCATCGTTGCGGTTCCAATATTTGTGGAAGCTCAGCACCATATTGGCGTCCCACGCGGGCGGCAGACCCTTGTAATTATTGCCCCAGCAATTGCCCTCGATGATCACGATATGCTTTTTGTCGACCTTGCGGATCGCCGCGGAGATGCGCTGCTGCAGGCTCCAGACCGCCTTATTCTCGGTCTCGTCGCAGCCGTTGCCCTTGCCGGGCGTCGCGAAGCTCCAATTGGGCTCGTTGATGAGGTCGTAGGCGCCGATCCACGGCTCATCCTTGTAGCGCGCCGCAAGCTTGGTCCACAGGGCGACCGTCTTGCGCTGGTTCTCCTCGCTTTGCCAGAGCGACGGCTTGGTCGGGTCGCGGTCGGAGATGGCGAAGTCGTTGCCCTGACCGCCGGGCGCGGCGTGGAGATCGAGGATCAGGTAGATGCTGTTCGCCTTGCTCCACGCGAGCAGGCGGTCGATGCGCTGGAAACCCTCCTCGTGCCATGTGTCCTCTCCGGATTTGGGTTCCTTGTCGGCGGGCAGAGTGAGCTGGTCGAAATGGATCGGCAGCCGCACCGAGTTGAAGCCCCATTTCGCCATCGCGGCGATGTCGGCCTCGGTCGTGTGATTGTCGAGCCAGGCGCGGTAGAAGGCCGCGGCGCGCTCTTCGCCAACGAGTTCGACAAGTTTCGCGCGGATTTTATGCTGCTGTCCGACCTCGCCGAGTTTCAGCATATAGCCTTCCTGCAGCATCCAGCCGCCGAGTCCCATGCCGCGCAGGATGACGGGTTTGCCCGATCCGTCGACGATCTCGGTGCCCTCGACCTTCAGAAAGCCTTCGGCGTGCGCGGTGGTCGAGAAAAGCGATGCGGCGAGCGCGATTGCGACAGTGCGGAAGTTCATGACCTCATCCCATGTTTTGATTTATGGGAACGTTATCAACTTTCGTCGGCAGAGCAAGCGCGACACCCCCATTTCTCCCCTCTCTCCGTCATCCCGGCGAAGGCCGGGATCTCGACCTATCGTTATAACGCACCGGCGGGATCCCGGCCTTCGCCGGGATGACGGAAATGTGAAGGAGCGCTGCTTATAGCTTGGGCAGCGTAACGCCCTTTTGCCCCATATATTTGCCCGCGCGGTCGGCGTAGCTCGTCTCGCACGGCTCGTTGCCCTGCAGGAAGAGGAACTGGCACGCGCCCTCGTTGGCGTAAATCTTGGCGGGCAGGGGGGTGGTGTTCGAAAATTCGAGCGTCACATGGCCTTCCCAGCCGGGCTCGAGCGGGGTGACGTTCACGATGATGCCGCAGCGCGCATAGGTCGACTTGCCAAGGCAGATGACGAGGATATCGCGCGGGATGCGGAAATATTCGACCGTGCGCGCGAGTGCAAAGCTGTTCGGCGGAATGATGCAGACGTCGGTTTCGCGGTCGACGAAATTCTTCGGATCGAAATCCTTCGGATCGACGGTGGTCGAATCGATATTGGTGAAGATCTTGAACTCGGGCGCGACGCGCGCGTCATAGCCGTAGGAGGAGAGGCCGTAGCTGATACAGCCGTCGCGGCGCTGCGCCTCGACAAACGGTTCGATCATGCCCTGCGTCTGGGCGGCTTCGCGAATCCAGCGGTCGGAAAGAATGGCCATGGTGTCTCTTGTCGGTCCTGTAAGGGTTGCGCAAGCGGTCAGTCGATGAGGCCAAGATCCTTGGGACCAAAGGCGGCCGGCAGCAATTGGCTGAGGCGGTAGGTCATGACCTCCTTGCCGTCGCCCGAGGCGCAATGGACGAGGATGTCGGTCTTCGACCGCTCGGCGGCTTCGTTGAGGATCTGGCGGCAGCGGCCGCACGGATTGACCGGGTCGGTGCCCAGCAATTCGTCGCCATGAGGGCGCCCGCCGACGATCGCGACCTCGGCGAGTTCGCCGATCCAGCCCTCGTTGACGATCTTCGCCACCGCCACGGTTTCGGCGCAGAGGGTGAGGCCGTAGCTGGCGTTCTCGACATTGGCACCGGTGACGACATCGCCATTTTTGAGCAGCAGCGCCGCGCCGACGTGGAAGCCCGAATAGGGCGCGTAGGCGCGGCTCGCGGCGTCGCGCGCGGCGTCGATCAGGGCATCACGGTCCTCGGTCATCGCATCTCTCCTTGCGGGCGCAGCGCGTTCCAGCCGACGGTGCCCTCGGCGCCCGACAGGCGGACATAATCATTCGCCTGCCACATCGCCCAGGGGTGCGCGCCATAATCGGGTTCGAAGAAATCGCGGCGCAGCCAGATGGTGCGTGCGATACCCTGCGTCACCTTGTAGTCGCTCTCGAACGCCCGGCCGGGGGCGATCACGCTCTGCTTGCCCATATGCGCCTCGATCTGTGCCAGAAAGGTCGCGAGTTCGGACAAGAGCAGCGCGCGCGTCGGCCGGTCGGGGCAGCGGTCGTCATAATCGAGCCAGACGACCGCGGGCAGCGCGTCGGCGCGGCGCGGGACGTGGCGGATGAAATTGGCGGCCTGATCGGTCGCGAGCTGGCAGAGGCTGTAGCGGTGGATCGCGCCCGCCTGCACGCCGGCTTCGCGCGCGCCCGTCATGTTGCGGGCGAACTTCGGGTCGACCGCGGCCGAACCGTCGGTTCCCATGATATAGGCAAAATCGGCGCCCGCGGCCTTGATCGACCCCCAACGGACATCGCCGTTGCCCGCGTCGATCGTTACCCCCTGCGTCGGATAGAGCGCGCGGTCGGGGGTCCAGCGCGCGGCCCACCAGAGCGCAAGGCCGGCAGCGAAGAGCAACAGCACGATCGCGGCGCCGATCCGGCGCAGCAGGCGCGCCGCCGCGGCGCGCCACGCGCCGGCGATCTGTGCCGCCTTTCCGCCCCTGATTGCCCCCGTCGCCATCGTCAGCCCTTGATGTGCAGCACGCAGATCAGCGTGAACAATCGTCGCGCCGTGTCGAAATCGACCGCGATCTTGCCGTCGAGCCGGTCCATCAGCATCTCGGCCGCCTCGTTATGCAGGCCGCGCCGCGCCATGTCGACGGTCTCGATCTGCTGCGCGGTCGAGGTCTTGATCGCCTGATAATAGCTGTCGCAGATCGCGAAATAATCGCGGATCGGCCGGCGGAAACGCCCGAGCCCGAGGATGATCGCCTCGAGCGGAGAACCATCTTCGCGTGAAATTTCAAAGATCAACCGGCCGTCCTCGACACGCAGCATCAAACGGTAAGGACCGGCATAGCCATCCGCATGGCCGCGCTGCGGCACGAATTTATTGTCTTCGATCAGGTCGAAGATCGCGACGCGGCGTTCCTGCTCGACGTCGGGATTGCGCCAGACGATCGACCCCTCGTCGAGTTCGACCGAAATGATCCGTTGTTTCGAGGGGTCTGCGTGGCTCATGCTGTCTGTGCTTCTACTTGGCCGGGGGCGAAGGGCAAGGGGGCGACTTGGCGCGACGCATCAATTCCGTTCGTGTCGAGCGAAGTCGAGACACCTAAAGGGAAGGCGCCCGATCGATGGGCATCTCGACTTCGCTCGATGCGAACGGGTTTGAAACTTATCCCCAGATGGCTCCACCGCCGTGCGGATCGGCGAGGTCAATCGGGTTGCACCTCTTGCACGAACATCGCATGGTAAATCCATGCCAGAGATTGCCTTGTTTCCTACCCCCGCCCCGGCCGGTGACGCGCGCCAAATGCCGCGTAATATCGAGGCCGAGGCCGCGTTTCTCGGCGCGATCCTGATCGACAACCGAGTCGTCGAGGATCTGCCCGTCGCGCTCAACCCCGAGCATTTCTTCGAACCGCTCCACGGCCGTATTTTCCAGCAGACGATGGCGCTGATCGAGCGCAACAGCATCGCGACCCCGGTGACGCTCAAGCCCTATTTCGAGGCCGACGAGGCGATGAAGGCGGTCGGCGGGGTCGGTTATCTCGCGCAGCTCACCGGCAGCGGCGCGGGCCTGATCGGCGCGCGCGACTTTGCGCGGCAGATTTTCGACCTCGCGCTGCTGCGTGAATTAGCGGGCGTCGGGCGCACGCTGGTCGACAATGCGCTCGACACCAGCGAGCGCGTCGATCCGCAGGCGCAGATCGAGGAAGCCGAAACCGCGCTTTACCGCGTCGCGGGGGGCGAGGCCGAGATGGGATCGGTCAAAAGCTTCAACCAGGCGAGCCTCACCGCGCTGCAGGCGGCCGAGCGCGCGCTCAATTCGGGCGGGCATCTGTCGGGGATCACGACCGGCATCGGCAGCATGAACGCCAAGATCGGCGGCATGCACAATTCGGACTTGATGATCCTTGCCGGACGTCCGGGCATGGGCAAGACCTCGCTCGCGACCAATATCGCGTATAACGCCGCCGAGCGTTTTCGCCGCGACGAGGATGACGGCATCCCGCCCGAGAAGAATATGGGCGCGAAGGTCGCTTTCTTCAGCCTCGAAATGTCCGCCGACCAGCTCGCGACGCGCGTGCTCGCCGAACAATCGGGGGTGTCGGGCGAGGCGCTGCGCATGGGCAAGATCAGTAAGGAGCAGTTCCAGCAACTCTCCCGCGCGGCGCAGCAGCTTCAGACCTTGCCGCTGTTCATCGATGATACGCCCGGCCTGACGATCGCGGGGCTCCGCACGCGCGCGCGGCGCCTCCAGCGGCGCCACGGCATTGGCTTCGTCATCGTCGACTATCTCCAGCTACTCCAGGGCTCGTCAAAAAGCGGCGACAACCGCGTGCAGGAAATTTCGGAAATTTCGCGTGGTTTGAAGACGCTGGCGAAGGAACTTCATGTACCGGTGATGGCGCTGTCGCAGCTCAGCCGTGCGGTCGAAAGCCGCGAGGACAAGCGCCCGCAGCTGTCCGACCTTCGTGAATCGGGCTCGATCGAGCAGGACGCCGACATGGTGCTCTTTGTGTTCCGCGAGGATTATTATGTCGCCGCGAAGGAGCCCAAGCGCCCGGTCGAGGGCGACGATGTGAAGATCCACGCGCAGCATGAGGAATGGGCGGCCGAAATGGAGCGCGTCTTCGGCCTCGCCGAAGTGATCGTCGCAAAATCACGCCACGGCTCGACGGGCAAGATCCGCATGCACTTCGAGGCGAAGACGACCAAGTTCAGCGACCTCGCCGACGACAGCATGGCGTTCGAGGATTATGAGTGAGGCAGAATAATCGTCATCCCAGCGAAAGCTGGGATCGCTCCCGGGGCTTTGTGACGATAGCGGCCCCAGCTTTCGCTGGGGCGACGGGTTTGGCTAAATTGAGGGGGCGGCCAGATCACTCCAGTCCGGATTACTCGCTTCGATCAGCTCGATTTTCCATTGGCGCTTCCAAGCTTTCATTGCTTTTTCGCGCGAGATTGCCTCGTCGATTGTTTGATATTCCTCGGCGAGGACGAGCATCGTCAGGCCGTATTTTCGACAGAAAGCCGAGCCTTGCCCCGTTTTGTGCTGAAAAACGCGCGCCGTAATGTCTGCGGTGACTCCGATGTAGAGCACGCCACTGCGTTTGTTGGTCATGACATAGACATATCCGCCCCGGCCCATGCCGATAGCGTAGCGCAAGGTAGCCAGCGATCCCAGCTTTCGCTGGGATGACGAATATCTAGAACGCCGGGTCGTTCGCCGGATCGTCGCCCAGCGGCGTGACTTCGGTGTGAATGCCGCATTCGGTCTTGTCCCAGCCGCGCCAGCGGCCCGAGCGCGGGTCTTCGCCCGGCTTGACCTTCGACGTGCACGGCGAGCAGCCGATCGAGGGATAGCCTTCGGCCTCGAGCGGGTGGCGCGGCAGGTCGTGCGCCTCGAAATAGGCGTCGAGCTGTTCGCGCGTCCAGTTGGCGAGCGGGTTGAATTTCAGGCGGCCGGTTGAACCGTCGAGTTCGAAGCGCGCGAGCCCCTGCCGCGTCGACGACTGGAAACCCTTGCGGCCGGTGATCGAAGTGTCGAAATCGGTCAGCGCCTTTTCGAGCGGCTTGACCTTGCGGATTTCGCAGCAGCCGTCGGGGTCGTACGACCAGCGCAGTTCGGTCGCGTCCTTCGCGGCGAGGTCTTCGGCGTCGGGCGTCAGGTTGACGATATTGAGCCCGAGCTTCGCGGCGAGTTCGTCGCGGTAGGCGAGCGTTTCGGGGAAATGCTTGCCGGTGTCGAGGAACAGCACGGGCATGTCGGGCGCGGCGCGCGTCACCAGATGCAGCAGCACCGCGCTTTCGGCGCCGAAGCTCGAGACGATTCCGGTTTCGCCGAGCAGCCCCGCGCCGATCACGCTCGCGACGACTTCGGCGGCGTCCTGCCCGCGGAAGAGATTGTT
The DNA here is from genome assembly GCF_001468225.1 of Sphingopyxis sp. H053. GTDB lineage: Bacteria > Pseudomonadota > Alphaproteobacteria > Sphingomonadales > Sphingomonadaceae > Sphingopyxis. Next base: position 493,870 of record NZ_LNRU01000001.1, read on the forward strand.
GAGGCGGATGACGTCGGCCTGCGTGAAGCGCGGCGCCACGTCGATCCGGTCGCGGGTGCGGTCTTCGCTGCCTTTGCGCGGAGAGGTCTTCACGTCAGCCATGCCTCAGCTTCCAGATCGGCACCGCGCCGTCGGCGGCGCCCTGATAATGTTCGGGCCAGCGCGCCAGCGCCGCCTCGACATGGGCCGAATTGAGTTCCTTTTCGGGCGCGAAAGTATCGAAGCCGCAGCGCTTCATATAGGCGATCTGGTCGACGAGGACGTCGCCCTGCGCGCGCAGTTCGCCGGCGTAGCCCGCTTCGCGCAGGATGCGCGCCGACGAATAGCCGCGGCCGTCGCGAAACTTGGGGAAGGCGACCTCGATCAGCGCGAGCCGGTCGAGATGCGGGATCAGCGCGCGCGCATCCTCATCGGGCTCGAGCCGCACCGCGGTCGCGTTCGATTGCGACAGAAAGGCGTCGAGGGTGACCGCGGGTTCTTCGCCGTCCGAATGGATATGCTCAACCATAGATCGCCTCCTTGAAGGGGGCCATGCCGACGCGGCGGAAGGTGTCGACGAAACGCTCGCCCTCGGTGCGTTCGGCGAGATATTTGTCGGTGACGCGCTCGATTGCATCGACGACGCCATCCTCGTCGAAGCCGGGGCCGGTGATCGTGCCGAGGCTGACGTCCTCCGCGCCCGACCCGCCGAGCGACAGCTGGTAATTTTCGGTGCCTTTGCGGTCGACGCCGAGGATTCCGATGTGGCCGGCGTGGTGATGACCGCACGCATTGATGCAGCCCGAAATCTTGAGCTTGAGCTCGCCCAGTTCCTTCTGGCGGCCGAGGTCCGAAAAGCGTGTCGCAATCTTCTGCGCGACCGGGATCGAGCGCGCATTGGCGAGGCTGCAATAGTCGAGCCCGGGGCAGGCGATGATGTCGCTGATCAGGTCGAGGTTCGGTGTTGCGAGCCCCGCGGCGTCGAGCGCCTGCCAGACGGCGTAAAGATCGGCCTTGCGGACGTGCGGCAGCACGATGTTCTGCGCGTGGGTGACGCGGAGTTCATCATGGCTGTATTTTTCGGCGAGGTCGGCCATCAGGTCGATCTGCGCCGATGACGCATCGCCGGGGATGCCGCCGATGGGCTTCAGGCTGATGTTGACGATCGCATGGCCCGAAACCTTGTGCGCGGCGACATTCTGGTCGACCCAGACCGCGAAATCGGGATCGCTGCGGTCGATCGCGTCGGGCGCCGAGGCGTCGAGCGGCGGCGGCGCGAACTGCGCCGCGATGCGGTCGAATTCGGCCTTTGGCGGGTCGATGCCCAGCGACTTCACATGCTTGAACTCTTCCTCGACCTGGCGGCGATATTCGTCGGCGCCGAGTTCGTGGATCAGGATCTTGATCCGCGCCTTGTAGATATTGTCGCGGCGTCCGTAGCGGTTGTAGACGCGCAGGCACGCCTCGGCATAGCTCAGCATGTCGTCGAGCGGCACGAAATCCTTGATCAGCGGCGCGATCATCGGCGTGCGGCCCATGCCGCCGCCGACGTAGAAGGCGGCGCCATGCTGCCCGTCCTTATCGACGATCTGGATGCCGATGTCGTGAAGCCGCATCGCGGCGCGATCTTCGTTGGCCGCGATCACGGCAATTTTAAACTTGCGCGGCAAATAGCTGAATTCGGGGTGGAAGCTCGACCATTGGCGGAGTAGCTCGGCCCACGGGCGCGGATCGGTGATCTCGTCGGCGGCGGCGCCGGCCCACTGGTCCGAGCTGATGTTGCGGATGCAATTGCCGCTCGTCTGGATCGCGTGCATTTCGACCGATGCGAGGTCTTCGAGGATCGCGGGTGCGTCCTCGAGCTTGATCCAGTTATACTGGATGTTCTGGCGCGTAGTGAAATGGCCATAATCGCGGTCGTACTTGCGCGCGATGTGCGCGAGCATGCGCATCTGGCGGCTATCGAGCGTGCCATATGGCACCGCGACGCGCAGCATATAGGCGTGAAGCTGGAGATAGAGGCCGTTCATCAGCCGCAGCGGCTTGAACTGGTCCTCGGTGATTTCGCCCGCAAGGCGGCGGCGGACCTGGTCGCTGAATTCGGCGACGCGCGCATCGACCATCGCATGGTCATATTCGTCATATTTATACATGTCAGATCACCCAGTCGCCGGCCGCGGGATCGGCGGGTTTTAACGTCAGGTCGGGGCGCACGGTCGGCCCCAATGCACGGATACGGTCCTTGATGTGCGCGGGGCGCGGGCCGTCGGCGGTTTGTTCGCCGTTGATGATATAGGGGGCGTTGACGCGGCGCGCGCCTTCTTCGGCGGCGAGGATCGCCTCGCCCGCTTCGCCGACGTCGGCGGCGTCCTCGATATGCAGCGACCAGTCGGCGCCGGTCCACCAGGTGACAAATCCTGTTTTCAGGTCATTGCCCGTGAGCAGCTTCATGTGAAATCCCTTATTTGAGCGGCAACGCCCGGCGCGCCGAGGCAGTCGAGCGCGTCGGCGCGCGCCGCGACCTTGCCGACGATGATCAACGCGGGGCTTTTAACTTTCTCGCGTGCGACAAGGTCGCCGAGATCGGTGAGGAGCGTGCGGAGCACCCGCGCCTCGGCGGTGGTGCCGCGTTCGATCACCGCGACGGGGAGGCCCGGCGAAACGCCGTCGGCGATCAGCTTGTCGGCAATGGCGGACGCGGTCGCGAGGCCCATGTAGATGACGAGTGTGCGGCCATGCCCCGCGAGCCCCGACCAGTCCTGGTCGGTCAGATCCTTGCACTGGCCGGCGACGAAGCTGACCGCGCTCGCATCCTCGCGGTGGGTGAGGGGGAGGCCCGCCTGCGCCGCGCAGCCCGCGGCGGCGGTGATGCCGGGGACGGTTTCGCACGCGACGCCCGCTTCGCGCGCGGCGTCGAGTTCCTCGCCGCCGCGGCCGAAAATGAACGGATCGCCGCCCTTGAGGCGCACGACCTGCTTGCCGGCGAGCGTTTCGCGGACGAGCAGTTCGTTGATCAGCTCCTGCTTCATCGTGTGGCGGCTGCGCTGCTTGGCAACGCTGATCCGCTCCACATGCGGCGGGATCAGCGCGAGCACGCCCTCGCCGACAAGCCCGTCATGGACGACAAGGTCGGCACTTTCGAGCAACCGCGCGGCGCGCAGCGTCAGCAGGTCGGGATCGCCGGGACCGGCGCCGACGAGCCAGAGCTTGCCTGCAGGAGGGAGAGTCTTTTCCATGCACCGTAGATGGTCGTCCGGCTCCCGCATGGCAAAGCAGGCTTTTTTGACACCGGTGAAGGTAAAATTGGGGTGGCCTAAAGGTAGTTCTTGGTCACCAGTTGCGAGCCTTCGGGATCGCGTAGTCCGACGCCGATCGACGCGCGCATCGCATCGCTCTCCGCCGACGCTACGGGATAGGCGCAATAGTCGGCGGCGTAGAAGGCGCTGGGCCGATGGTTGCCCGACAGGCCGATGCCGCCAAAGGGTGCGGCGGACGACGCGCCATTGGTCGGGCGGTTCCAGTTGATCACGCCCGCGCGCGCATTGGCCCAGAACTGGTCGTAAAGCTGCGGCGTGCCGCCGATCAGCGACGCCGACAGGCCGAATGCGGTGTTGTTCGCCTCGGCGATCGCGGCCTCGAAGCTGTCGACGCGGACCACCTGGAGCAGCGGGCCGAACAGTTCGATATCGGGGCGCTCGGGCATCGCGGTGACATCGATGATCCCAGGGGTCAGGAAAGGGCGGCCGGCGACGGGGCGAGTCATGTGGCGGATCACCTTGCCGCCGTTCGACATCAGGATCAGAAAGCTTTCGGTCAGGCCGTCGGCGGCTTCATTGTCGATCACCGGGCCCATATAGGGCGCAGGCTCGGCGTGCGGATGATCGACGATCAGGCGGTTCGCGAGGCCGCAAACCTCCTCGATCAGCTTGTCGGCGAGGCTGTCGCGGACGATCAGGCGGCGCGCATTGCTGCACCGCTGCCCCGCGCTGAGGAAGGCCGACTGGACGACGATGATCGCCGCGGTGCGGAGGTCGGCGGTGTCCCACACGACGATCGGGTTGTTGCCGCCCATTTCGAGCGCGAGCATCTTGCCGGGCTGGCCCGCGAACTGGCGGTTGAGCGCGAGGCCGGTGCGCGCCGAGCCGGTGAAGAGCAATCCGTCGATGCCCTCGTGCCCCGCGAGCGCCTTGCCCGTTTCGGGGCCGCCGACGATCAGGCGCAGCACCTCCTGCGGCACGCCCGCGCTGTGGAAGAGCTCGACGAGCTTCGCGCCGACCGCCGGGGTCTTTTCCGACGGTTTGAACAGCACCGAATTGCCGGCGATCAGCGCGGGGACGATATGCCCGTTCGGAAGATGCGCAGGAAAATTATAGGGGCCGAGCACCGCGACCGCGCCGTGCGGCTTGTGCCGCACCGCATTGCGCAGTCCCATCGCGCCCTCGATACGGCGGTTGGGGGTGCGCTCGGCATAGGCTTTGACCGAAATATCGACCTTGTTACAGACCGATTCGACCTCGGTGCGCGCTTCCCAGAGTGGCTTTCCGGTTTCGCGCGCGATCAGGTCGGCGAACGCCTCGCCCTCGGCCTTCACGCGGTCGACGAAACGGCGCAGCGTTTCGGTGCGGAAGGACACGGGTTTCGCGGCCCATTCGGGCCAGGCGCGGCGCGCGATCGCGACCTCGTCGTCGATATTGCTGACCGGACCGCGCCAAAGTTCTTCGCCGGTTGCGGGTTCGAAGGAAAGCAAGGTCTCGCTCATGGTCGCTCGGCTCTTATCGGCGAAAGCCGGTGGCGGCAACCTGTGGCGGGAACAGGTCCTGACCCTAAGCGACGGATTGCTTGCACCGCGCGGCGTGGTTGGCGATAGACGCTGAGATGAGTCCCGCTTGCCGGGGGAGCCAACGCCGAACAAGGGGACGTGCCATATTGGCCCAGCAGGATGCAAAGCAGGATGGGCACCGCGACTGGTCGGACCACTATTGGTGGTCGTCCGACGGCGTGCGGCTGCACGCGCGCGTTTATGCCGGGCCGGAGGGAAGCGAAAGCGCGCCGCCGCTGCTGTGCATGCCGGGCCTTGCGCGCAACGCCCGCGATTTCGAGGATCTCGCGCCGCATCTCGCGCAGTATCGCAAGGTCATCGTGATCGAATTCCGCGGGCGCGGCGAAAGCGCCTTTGCCAAGGACCCGATGACTTACGTGCCGCTGACCTATGTGCAGGACGTCGTCGCGATGCTGGACGAGCTGGGCATCGAGCGCTTTGCGGCGATCGGCACCTCGCTCGGCGGGCTGGTCGCGATGCTGCTCGCGGCGGCGCTGCCCGGGCGGCTGGTCGGCGCGGTGCTGAACGACGTCGGCCCCGAACTCCAGACCGCCGGGCTGGAACGGATTCGCGATTATATCGGTGCGGGCGGCAGCCAGCCGACGTGGATGCATGCGGCGCGCGCGTTCGCCGAACTCAATGGCGCGGTCTATCCGGGGTATGAAATTCACGACTGGCTGCGGCTGACCAAGCGGACGCACCGGCTGACCGCCGAGGGCCGCATCGTCACCGATTATGACAAGCAGATCGCGGCGCCGCTGCGCGTCCCCGGCGGCGGCGATGCCGCGATGGACCTGTGGCCGGTGTACCGGGCGCTGGGCGATGTTCCGCTGCTGATCCTGCGCGGCGAACTGTCGGACATTCTCGCGCGCTCGGCGGGCGAGAAGATGGTCGCCGAACTTCCGCGCGCGCGACTGGTCGAGGTGCCCGGGGTCGGGCACGCGCCGACGATGGACGAGCCCGCGGCGCGGGCCGCGATTGATGCCTGGGCGGCGGAATTGCCCGCCGCGTGACCGGCAACCGCCCCGTTCGTCTGCTCCATCTCCATTCGAGCTTCTCGCTCGGCGGCAAGGAGGCGCGCGCCGTCCGGCTGATGAATTTGATGGGCGCACGCGCACGCCATACCATCCTGTCGGCGGTGCCTGAAGCTTTGGGCGCGCGCGAGGCGATCGATCCGAAGGTCGACGTCGATTTTCCGACCGATGCGCCGCCGTTGCACGGCAAACCCGGACCGGCGCGCTACCGCGACCTTGCGCGCTATATGCAGCAATTCGACCTGATCCTCAGCTATAATTGGGGATCGATGGACGGAGTGATGGCGCATCGCATCATGGCGCCTTTTCGCGACCTGCCGCCGCTGATCCATCACGAGGACGGCTTTAACGAGGATGAGAGCGTCCGGCGCAACTGGAAGCGGAGCGGCTTTCGCCGCCTTGCGCTGCCGACCGCCGAGGCGCTGGTTGTGCCCTCGGCGCTGCTCGAGCGTATCGCCGCGGACGAATGGGGCGCACGGCGGCGCACGGTGCTGATCCGCAACGGGATCGACGTCGCGGCCTATGCCGCCGGGCCGTCGGTCGCGATTGCGGGGCTGGAACGGCGCGAGGGCGAGGTGGTGATCGGCACCGTCGCCGGGCTGCGCAAGGTCAAGGATCTGCCGCGGCTCGTCCGCGCCGCCGCGACGCTGCCCGCAAATGTCCGGCTGGTCATCGTCGGCGAGGGGCCCGAACGCGCGGCGATCGCGGCCGAAGCAGCGGCTTGCGGGATGGGCGAGCGGCTGGTGATGCCGGGCTTCATGGCCGAACCTGCGCGCTGGATCGGCCATTTCGACCTGCTGGCGCTGTCGTCGCGCAGCGAACAGGCGCCGATTGCGGTGATCGAGGCGATGGCGGCGGGGCTGCCGGTGGTCAGCCCCCAGGTCGGCGATGTTGCGGCGATGGTGGCTGCGGAAAATCGCCGTTTCATTGCGGCGGACGAAGCCGGGTTCCGCGCGGCGCTGGCCGAATTCGCGCGCGACGCAACGCTGCGTGCGCAGGTTGGCGCGGCGAATCGGCGCATCGCTGCCGAGCAGTTCGACGAAACAACCATGGTCGCCGCCTATGAAAATCTCTATGGTCGGGCGCTTGCAGGGCGCCGCCTTTTCTCCGGGGACTAGGCGGCCCGCCCATTGACTTTCACGGCCGTGTTCCGCTTACGGAAACGGCCAAGGGGGCCGGTACGCGGGACGCGACCGGTGGAGAGAAAGAGATTTAGAATGTTCAAAGGTTTGAAGCCCATCCTTTACGGCGGACGCGAAGTCTGGCCGCTGGTCGAGGGTGGAAAGGGTGTTTCGGCGACCAACCATATGTCGAGCGGCGCATGGGCCGCGGCCGGCGGGATCGGCACCGTGTCGGCGGTCAACGCCGACAGCTATGACGCCGAAGGCAAGATCGTTCCGCAGGTCTATCACTCGCTGACCCGCAAGGAACGCCACGAAGAGCTGATCCAATATGGCATCGACGGCGCGGTCGCGCAGGTCGAGCGCGCCTATGAGGTGTCGGGCGGCAAGGGCGCGATCAACATCAACGTGCTCTGGGAAATGGGCGGCGCGCAGCAGATTCTCGAGGGCGTGCTCGCGCGGACCAAGGGGATGGTCGCCGGGGTCACGTGCGGCGCGGGCATGCCGTACAAGCTCAGCGAAATCGCCGAGCGCCACAATGTGATGTACCTCCCGATCATCAGCTCGGCGCGCGCTTTCCGCGCGCTCTGGAAACGCGCGTATCACAAAGTCCCGCATCTGCTGGGCGCGGTGGTTTACGAAGATCCGTGGCTCGCGGGCGGCCATAACGGCCTGTCGAACGCCGAAGACCCGCTCGTCCCGCAGGATCCCTATCCGCGCGTCGCCGCGGTGCGCGAGACGATGCGCGCCGAAGGAATCGCCGACAGCGTGCCGATCGTGATGGCAGGCGGCGTCTGGTATTTGCGCGATTGGGAAAACTGGATCGACAATCCCGAACTCGGCCAGATCGTCTTCCAATACGGCACGCGGCCGCTGCTCACCGAGGAAAGCCCGATTCCGCAGGCGTGGAAAGACCGCCTCCGCACGCTCGACGACGGCGACGTGCTGCTTCATCGCTTCTCGCCGACGGGTTTCTATTCCAGCGCGGTGCGCACGCCGTTCCTGCGCGACCTCGAAGCACGCTCCGAACGCCAGATTCCTTATTCGAAGCAGGAAGCCGGCGATCATATCGTCCAGCTCGACGTCGGGGTGAAGGGCAAGAATTTCTGGGTCACGCCGCACGATCGGGCAAGGGCACGCGATTGGGCGGCCGAAGGCTATACCGAGGCGCTGAAGACCCCCGACAACACGGTCGTGTTCGTGACCGAAGCCGACAAGGCGGTGATCCGCAAGGATCAGACCGATTGCATGGGCTGCCTGTCACACTGCGGCTTTTCGTCGTGGAAGGACCATGACGACTACACGACGGGCTACCTCGCCGATCCGCGCAGCTTCTGTATCCAGAAGACGCTGCAGGACATCGCGCACGGCGGCGATCCCGAACAAAATCTGATGTTTGCGGGCCACGCCGCATTCAATTTCAAGACCGATCCCTTTTATTCGAACAATTTCACCCCGACGGTGAAGCAGCTCGTTGATCGGATTTTGACGGGGGATTGATAAGGCCTGCGCCGCCTCTGCGAGAATGGATGGACATGGTTGCATGACGCACATCTGGCGAATGGCGGCGGTAGCCGCGGCGCTGACTCTCGGGATCCTCGGCGCGGAGGGCGCGCTTGCCGAGACCCCCGCCGAGCGTGCCTGGCGCAACTATGAACTGCTCCGCAGCGGCGCCAAGTCGCTGCGCGACCTCAGCGATGCCGAGCGGCGCGAACTGGCCGCTCTCGAGCAATTGATGCGCGACGGCGATAGCGTGGACCGGCGAACGCCGCGGCAACGCTGCATCGATGAAGAGGTCGCGCGCGAAGGGAAGAAGCCGAGCGAACTCGCGATGCGGGTGATCGACCTCAAGTGCAGCCAACGCTGACTCCCCGATGCCGAAGCGATCGGCAACGCGTTTCTGCATCGGAGCGCTGTCGTCAGGCCCATCCCTCCAGCACCTGATCGGGCGGACGGTGGCCGTCGCACCAGGCGCGGATGTTGGCGATGACCTTTTCGCCCGAGGCTTCGCGGCCTTCGATCGTCGCCGAGCCGAGGTGCGGGAGCAGCACGACATTCTGGAGCGCGAGCAGCGCGGGGTCGACCGCGGGCTCGTGGGTGTAGACGTCGAGCCCGGCACCCGCGATGCGGCCGGTCTGGAGCGCCGCGACCAGCGCCTTTTCGTCGACGATCTCGCCGCGCGCGGTATTGATCAGATACGCGGTCGGCTTCATCGCGCCGATCCGCGCGGCGTTCACCATCTCGTGCGTTTCGGCGGTGTGCGGGCAGTGGATCGTCACGACGTCGCTGATCCGCAGCAGCGTGTCGACGCTGGCGTGATAGCTTGCGCCCAATTCCTCTTCGATCGCCTCGGGCAGACGGCGGCGGTTGTGATAATGGATCGACAGGCCGAACGCACGCGCGCGGCGCGCGACCGCAAGGCCGATGCGCCCCATGCCGATGATGCCGAGCAATTTGCCGCCGACGCGGTGGCCGAGCATCGCGCTCGGCGCCCAGCCCGCCCATTGGCCCGACCGCATCAGTTTCTCACCCTCGGCGAGCCGGCGCGGGACGCTGAGGATCAGCGCCATCGTCATGTCGGCGGTGTCCTCGGTGAAGACGCCGGGCGTGTTCGACACCATGATTCCCTTGGCGCGCGCGGCTGCGAGGTCGATATGGTCGACCCCGGCGCCGAAATTGGCGATCAGTTTCAGCCGGTCGCCCGCGGCGTTGATGATATCGGCGTCGATCTCGTCGGTCACCGTCGGCACGAACACGTCGCAGTCGGCAACGGCGGCCTTCAATTCGTCGCGGGTAAAAGCCTCGTCGCGCGCCGACAGCGACACGTCGAACAATTCGGCCATGCGGCCTTCGACATGCGGCATCAACTGGCGGGTGACGATGACGCGCGGGCGTTTCGGACGGGATGAATCGGGCATGGCCGCCGATAGAGCGCGCCGATGCTTGAGGGTCAAGGGGGAGCGGCGCGGATAACTGTGGACGGTGGACCGTTTGCGACGTGCGACCGGTTGATAATGGCCGCCGATTTTGACAAGGGTCGGTTATGACCAGCCGTAAATTTGCAATGATATTGCTCAGCCTTGCCATAGTGGGTCCGGCATCGGCGCAATCCGACCCTGTCCCGCTACCCTATTGGGCGTCGATCAGCGTCGACGAGGCGCGCATGCGCAAGGGTCCGTCGCCCGATGTCCCGGTGATCTGGGAGTATCGGCGCAAGGATCTGCCGGTCAAAGTCGTCGCGCGCTTCGAAACCTGGCGCAAGATCGAGGATCCCGACGGAACGCAGGGCTGGATGGCGGCCCGTTTGCTCAGCCGCACGCGCACCGCGATCGTCACCGGCGAAATCCGCCCGCTTCGCGAAGACTCCAGCGTTTCGGCCGCGGTCGCCTATCGCGCCGAGCCCGGCGTCGTCGGCCGGATCACCGATTGCAAGGACGGCTGGTGCCTGTTCGACGTCAAGGGCCGCAAGGGCTGGATCCAGACCGACCATATCTGGGGCGACTGATCGCCACAGAAAAAGGGCCGGACGGTTTCCCGCCCGGCCCGTTCATTCGTTAAAGCTTAGCGCCGCCAGTTGAAGTGGTTGCGGTACACCTTCACCACCCGGCCGTTGCGCTCGTTGACGAGCAGCAGGTCGTTATAGTGACGCACATAAGTCAGGTTGCGACCCGCGCGCGGCACGCCCCAGCGGTTGTCCCAGCTCGGGCGATAGGCCGGAGCATAATAGTTGGGGCGCAGGGTCGAACCGATACGGAACTGCTGATAGCGGAACGGCGCGCGATAGTTCGAATAGCGGCGATCCTGGCGCCAGTCGCGATGGTCTTCGCGCAGTTCCTGGCGCGCGTCACGATATTCGCGGCGTTCCTCGCGCACATCGTCGCGGTCGCCGTAACGCTGAGCGTGACGCAACTCGCGCTGCTCTTCGCGGACGTCGCGGCGATCTTCGCGGATCTCGCGGGTCTGCGCCTGCGCCATCGCGGGAACCATCATCGCGGCGATCAGGCCGGCGGTGAGAAATTTGCTCTTCATTGTGCCATTCCTTTTCAGTCGGTCAGGGGGAGGGGATCTGCCCGATGACAAACATGGAATAGGCGAGCGCATTTGAACGGAGCCGGAATGCGCCGTTTATTTTCAGGACATTAGTGTCGCAAATTGTCGCGGCAATACGACGAAACGGCGCCGTCTTGCGACGGCGCCGTGGAACTTTCGCGATGGGCGCAAAAGCGCTCCCCCTTGATGGGGGAGGGTTGGGTGGGGGTGACGCCTCGGGCGTCGGCCAGCGTCGCCGATGGCGACCCGCCCAGTCTCGCTGCCTCCCCCATCAAGGGGGAGGGGGAAGAATGTCAGACCAGCTCGACCGCTACCGCGGTCGCTTCGCCGCCGCCGATGCACAGGCTGGCGATGCCCCGCGTCTTGCCGTGGCGCTGGAGCGCCGCGATCAGCGTCGTGATGATGCGCGTGCCGCTGGCGCCGATGGGGTGACCAAGCGCGGTCGCGCCGCCATGGACGTTGATCTTCTCGTGCGGGATGCCGAGGTCGTGCATCGCGAACATCGCAACGCAGGCAAAGGCTTCGTTGACTTCGAACAGGTCGACGTCGCCGATCGACCAGCCGGTCTTGGCGAGCAGCTTGTTGATCGCGCCGACGGGGGCGACGGTGAAATCCTTCGGCTCCTGCGCGTGCGCGGCGTGCGCGACGAGCCGGGCGACGGGCTTGGCGCCCTTGGCGTCGGCGACCGACTGGCGGGTGAGGACAACCGCGGCGGCGCCGTCCGAAATCGACGAGCTGGTCGCAGCGGTGATCGTGCCGTCCTTGGCAAAGGCGGGCTTCAGCGTCGGGATCTTGTCGGGCATCGCCTTGCCGGGCGCTTCGTCGGTGTCGACGACGACGTCGCCCTTGCGGCCGGCGATGGTGACCGGCGCGATTTCACTGGCGAAGGCACCGTCGCTGATCGCGCTCTTGGCGCGGCTCAGCGATTCGAGCGTGTATTCATCCTGCGCCTGACGGCTGAGCTGGTAGGCGTCGGCAGTATCTTGCGCGAAGGTGCCCATCGCGCGGCCGGCTTCATAGGCGTCCTCGAGCCCGTCGAGGAACATATGGTCATAGGCGGTGTCGTGACCGATGCGCGCGCCCGAACGATGCTTCTTGAGCAGATAGGGGGCGTTGGTCATCGATTCCATGCCGCCCGCGACGATCAGGTCGACGCTGCCCGCGGCGAGCGCTTCGGCGCCCATGATCACGGTCTGCATGCCCGAACCGCACACCTTGTTGACGGTCGTGGCCTGCACCGACTTGGGCAGGCCCGCCTTGATCGCAGCCTGACGCGCCGGCGCCTGGCCGAGCCCGGCGGGGAGCACGCAGCCCATGTAGATACGCTCGATATCGTCGCCCGACACGCCCGCGCGCTCGACCGCCGCCTTCACCGCGGTCGCGCCGAGGTCGGTCGCGCTCGCGTCCGACAGGCTGCCCTGCATGCTGCCCATCGGGGTGCGGGCGTAGGAGAGGAAAACGACGGGATCGGTGGCGGTCATGGCGAAAGACTCCGTAGGGGAAAGATACGTCGGCGGCCCGATTAGCGACTTTGCTGCACTTGCGAAAGGGGGCAGCATCGGCATCGCCATTTGGTGGCGATCAAAAAATTTCGCCACCGGTCGATCATTCGGACGGAAGCAGCACCTTGTAGAGCGTAGGCTGGCCGGGTGTGCGCTGCTCGACCTTGAGCACCGCCTGGCTGTCCTTGGCAACCCAGAATCGGCCGGTTGCGCCGCGACCATAGTCGAGGGTCACGACCCAGCACTCGACCCGACGCCCCCCGAAGGCGACCGGTTCGGAGCCGGCGACGCTGATGCCATAGGCTTGCGGCGCCCCGCCGCCGGGGTGATAGAAGGGGATGCGCGCCGCATAGCCTTCGCGCCAGGGCAGCGTGGTCATCATCTCGATGTCGGTCTCGAAGTTGAACGTCCCTGTCGGCGTGGCGACGTCGAGCGCGGCAAGGCGGTTGTCGGTGACGGCCGCATCCCCGCGCACATGCCCGGGCGTGAACAACACGCCGGCAACGGCGGTCGTGGTGGCGTCGATGAACCGGGTCCGATGCGAGAGCGGGCGGAAGGTTTCATTCTCGAACCAGCTATCGAGCCGCCGTTCGGATTGGCCGGTACCCTCCCAGATCTGCGTGATGTGGAGCCGCCGCTCGCCGGTCACCGGGTCGGGATCGAACGCGATCGTCCGGCTCCAGAGGTCGACGATCGTCCGCCGGTCACCGCGCACGGCGTAGCGAAGATAGCGCGAGGTTCCCGGGCGCAGCCGATCGAAGCGGGGCAGGGGCTGGCCAACCGCGAGCAATTCGTCCGACGCCGTTGCGGTCGGATTCTGGGCCAGGACGATCGGGACGGGAGCCAGCCCTGTCAGAAGAAAGCCGAGCAGGACGACGGAAGTTCGCATGACATTGCCCCTATGACGGATCGCGCGACGCTAGGGCGGGATCGCGTCCGGGCAATTTCCCCTCGACGAAACACATGTCTGCTTCGGTCAACGTCGCCAGCGCCTGCGGAATTGCGGTGACGGTTTGCTTTGCTCCAATCTACTGCTGCCTGAAAAACCGCTGTCCTACAAAAGTCCGCCACACTAGCCTCCTCCGCATGTCCCGAAAAGGAGCTTTGCCAGGCCGCGATTCCAGTGTGAAGTTGCGCAGTTTTCCGCCACTTCGCCAAATCGAAACTGGCGCTCGCAGCGGGTTTCAACTTGCAACCTGCCCTTTGCCATGGTGAAACGGGCGAAAGGGTAGTGGGAGAAAGATAATGGCGACGGTCGCAAGCGAAATTGAGGGTGAAACCCAGCGTATGCACAAGGTGCTCGCAGCGCAAAAGGCGAGCTTTACCGCGGCGATGCCCGAAAGCCTGAGCGTCCGCTCCGACCGCATCGATCGTGCGATCGCGCTGCTCGTCGACAATAAAGAGGATTTCGCGAAGGCGGTGAGCGAGGATTTCGGCCATCGCAGCCGCGAACAGACGCTGATGACCGACATCATGCCTTCGGTCAGCGCCTTGAAGCATGCGAAAAAGCATATGGCGAGCTGGTCGAAGGGTGAGAAGCGCAAGCCGACTTTCCCGCTCGGCATGCTCGGCGCGAAGGCCGAGGTTGTCTATCAGCCGAAGGGCGTCGTCGGCATCGTCGCGCCGTGGAATTTTCCGGTCGGCATGGTCTTTGTGCCGATGGCGGGGGTGCTCGCGGCGGGCAACCGCGCGATGATCAAGCCGTCGGAGTTCACCGAAAATGTATCGGCGCTGATGGCGCGGCTGGTGCCCGATTATTTCGATGCGAGCGAAATGGCGGTGTTCACGGGCGATTCCGATGTTGGCGTCGCTTTCTCGAAGCTCGCCTTCGACCATATGATCTTCACCGGCGCGACGAGTGTCGGGCGCCACATCATGCGCGCCGCCGCCGATAATCTGGTGCCCGTGACGCTCGAACTGGGCGGCAAATCGCCGACCTTCGTCGGGCGCAGCGCGAACAAGGATCTTGTGGGCCAGCGCGTCGCGCTCGGCAAGATGATGAACGCGGGGCAGATCTGCCTCGCACCCGACTATCTGCTCGTCGCCGAGGATCAGGAAGGCGCGGTGATCGACAGCGTCACCAAGGGCGCGACCGCGCTCTATCCGACCTTGCTCGCCAACGACGACTACACGTCGGTCGTCAACACGCGCAATTACGACCGCCTGCAATCCTACCTCGCCGACGCGCGCGAGAAGGGCGCCGAGGTGATCGAGGTCAATCCGGGCGGAGAGGATTTCGCGAGTTCGAACGGCCACAAGATGCCGCTCCACATCGTGCGCAACCCGACCGACGACATGAAGGTGATGCAGGAGGAAATCTTCGGCCCGATCCTGCCGGTGAAGACCTACAAGCATATCGACGACGCGATCGACTATGTGAACGCGAACGACCGCCCGCTCGGCCTCTATTATTTCGGGCAGGACAAGAGCGAGGAGGACCGCGTGCTGACGCGGACGATCTCGGGCGGGGTGACGGTCAACGACGTCCTGTTCCACAATGCGATGGAGGATCTGCCGTTCGGCGGGGTCGGACCGTCGGGGATGGGCAATTATCACGGCATCGACGGTTTCCGCACCTTCAGCCACGCGCGCGCCGTCTATCGCCAGCCGAAGCTCGACGTCGCGGGGCTCGCGGGCTTCAAGCCGCCCTATGGCAAGGCGACCGCGAAGACGCTCGCGAAAGAGCTCGAGAAATAGCTTGGCAAAATGCGGCGCTTCGCCTTAGGGAAGCGCCGCGCTTCGCGCCCACGGGCCCCTGTGGTGAAATTGGTAGACGCGCCGCACTCAAAATGCGGTTCCGCAAGGAGTGCTGGTTCGAGTCCGGCCAGGGGCACCAATAACGCTTGATTTCGATGAAGCGTGACATCGAGCCGGCGAGTGCGGCCGGCTCCGCAAGGTGCATCGATCCGCCAACAGCGCGAAGTGGAAACCGGTTGCGGGCGGCGAGGATGCCGACAGCATCAGCCTGGTCGTCGGGGTGAATCCGTGGTTCTAGCCTCGCCCGGCGCGGGCCGATTGGGCTAGAGAATTAGAAATAGAAGAGAAATGCTTGCGATCCGGGGCGATTTGATATTGTCTCGCCCGGAAATTATGCCCATTCAATACATTATGACCTCACCGGTTTCACATGTGAAAATACCGGGGTTTCAACAGTTTTGAGGGGGCGCATGCGAAAAGCTGGAACGCATTGGCTGCTCGTTACGGCCCTTGCCGGAGGGCTGGCTGCCTGCGCCCCGACGTCCACGCGAGCCCCTCCGCAGCCCGCCATCGCCTTGCCCGACCATTGGTCCGGCGACGCGCAGGCGCTTCCGGCGGATGCCGTGCGATACTGGACCCGGCTGAACGATCCGCTGGTCGACCGCCATGTCGAACGTGCGCTGGCGAATAACCGCGACCTGGCACAGGCGGCCGCACGCGTGGCGCAGGCACGCGCGGGCGTTCGCGCCGCGCGCGCCGGCTTCCTGCCGCAGATCGATGCCTCGGGCGGTGTCCGGCGCAACGTCGGCGATCTTGCCGATGACCGGCTGCAATTCTCGCTCGGCGCCGATGCGCAGTGGGAAATCGACCTGTTCGGCCGGATCGGCAATAATGTCGCGGCGTCGCGCGCCGACCTCGCGGCGGCGGGCTATGGCCTTGCCGACCTGCGGCGGCTGATCGCGGGACAAGTGGCGCAGGTGACGGTTTCGGCGCGCGCCTTGGCCGTGCAACGTGCGATCGCGCGCGAAACGCTGACAATCCAGGACGAAAATCTGCAGATCGCGCGCTGGCGGCTACAGGCCGGCCTCGTGTCGAGCCTCGACGTCGAGCAGGCGGCCGCGCAGCGTGCGCAGACCGCGGCGAGCATTCCCGCACTCGAACGCGATTTCGCACAGGCGGCGAACACCATTTCGACCTTGATCGGCGAACCGCCCGGCGCGGTGCGCGCGGCGCTGGACGCCGACGCCCGCGCGATCCCCGTTCCGCCCGAGGCGGCGGGGCTAGACACGCCCGCGGCGATCCTGCGGAGCCGGCCCGACGTGCGTCAGGCCGAAGCCGCGCTGCTTGCCGATACCGCGCGTATCGGCGTCGCGCGTGCGCAATTGCTTCCGCTCGTGCGGCTGACGGGCAATATCGGAACCTCCTCGTTCGGGATCGACAATCTGTTCGACATCGTCACCGGCGGGTTGTTCGCCGGGGTCAGCCAGCTCATCTTCGACGGCGGGCGCGCCCGCGCGCAGGTTGCAGGCGCAGAGGCGGCGGCGAAGGCGTCGCTCGCGGCGTGGGAGCAGGCGATCCTCGGCGCGCTCGAGGATGTGGAAAGCGCGGCCGTGGCGTTAACGGCGGCGCGCGAGCGTGTCGTCCTTTTCGGCACGGCGCTCGAGGCCGCGAACAATGCCGCCTTGCTCGCGCGCAGCCAGTATCAGTCGGGGCTGATCGATTTCCAGACGTTACTCACGGCCGAGAGCCAGCTGCTCGGCGCGCGCAACGCGCTCGCCGCCAGCGAGGCCGAGCGCGCCAACGCCTTCATCGCGCTGAACCAGGCGCTCGGCGGCGGATCTAGCGATGCCAATTTGGATCCGGACAGCCCGGACGGAGGAATATCACAATGACCGAAGCCGCGACCGAGCCGCAGGAGCTCGACGAATTCCTCGGCGCCAAGCCGCGCCCGCGCTGGCGGCGCTGGATGAAATATTGGCTGCCGGCGTTGCTGGTCCTTGTGGTGCTGCTCGGCGTCGCGACCTGCGCGCGCGGGGGCGGCGAACCGAAATATATCACCGAAAAGGTGGCGCAGCGATCGCTGGTGCTCAGCGTCACGGCGACGGGCAATCTGCGCCCGACCAATCAGGTCGAGGTCGGGTCCGAAGTGTCGGGCAAGATCGACCATATCTATGTCGATGTGAACGACCGGGTGACGCAGGGGCAGGTGCTGGCACAGATCAACACCGACGTGATCGAGGATCAGATCACGCAGGCGCAGGCCAATCTGAACGCCGCGCGCGCGCAGGTGGCGCAGGCGCAGGCAACGCTCGACGTCGACCGCGCGCAGCTCGCGCGGCTGGAGAATGTCTTCCGCATCTCGGGCGGCAAGGTGCCGTCGCAGGTCGAGTTCGATCAGGCGAAGGGTGCGGTCAAACGCGACGTTGCGGCGGTCGCGGCGGCGAATGCGAATGTCCGCGCGGTCGAGGCGCAGCTGTCGACGTCGATCACCAACCGCAACCGCGCGGTCATCCGCTCGCCGGTCTCGGGCGTCGTGCTCGCGCGGCAGGTCGAACCGGGGCAGACGGTGGCGGCGAGCTTCAACACCCCGACTTTGTTCATCCTCGCCGAGGATCTGTCCGCAATGCAGCTTCGCGTCGAAATCGACGAAGCCGATGTCGGGCAGGTGCGCGAAGGGCAAGGGGCGAGCTTCACCGTCGATGCCTATCCGGGCCGCCGTTTTCCCGCGCGCGTCGAGCGTGTCGATCAGGCATCGAGCAACACCGCGTCGCAGGCGAGCCAGCAGTCGGCGGCCGCGACCGCGGGCAGCAACGCCGTCGTCAGTTACGAGGCGCGCCTCGCCGTCGCCAATGCCGAGGGCGTGCTGCGGCCCGGCATGACCGCGACCGCAACGATCGCGACCGGAAGCACGGGCAAGCAGCTTCTGGTACCCAATGGCGCGTTGCGCTTCCAGCCCGACGCGAAGGAGAAGGGCGAGGCGAGCGTGCTCAATCCCGAAATCGGGCTCGAGCAGAATGAGCAGCGCGCGACGATCGGGGCGGGCAGCCGGCAGCGTGTCTGGGTTTTGCAGGCCGACGGCAAGCTGAAGCCGATCGATGTCGTCACGGGCGAGAGCGACGGGCGCCTGACCGCGGTGACGTCGAAGCAATTGCGCGCGGGCATGAAGGTCGTGACGGGCAAGGCAGCTGTGGCCCAGTGACCGCCAATCCGCCCTCGAAACCGCCGCTTATCGAGCTCGAAGGGATCACCAAGACCTTCGGCAAGGGCGAGGCGGCGTTTCAGGCGCTGAAGGGCGTCGATATGCGCGTCGAGCGGGGCGATTTCGTCGCGGTGATGGGGCCTTCGGGTTCGGGCAAGTCGACGACGATGAACGTCCTCGGCTGCCTCGACGTGCCGACGAGCGGCATCTTCCGCTTTCGCGGCGTCGAGGTACAGGCGCTCGACCGCGACCAGCGCAGCCTTTTGCGCCGCCGCTATCTCGGCTTCGTGTTTCAGGGCTTCAACCTGCTGGCGCGCACGACGGCGGTCGAGAATGTCGAACTGCCCTTGCTCTATCGCGGCGAGAAGAAGGCGGTGCGCCATGCCGCCGCGATGCGCGCGCTCGATCAGGTCGGGCTCGCGCCATGGGCCGATCATACCCCCGCCGAGCTGTCGGGCGGCCAGCAACAGCGCGTCGCCATCGCGCGCGCGCTCGTCACCGAACCCGCGGTGCTGCTCGCTGACGAGCCGACGGGCAATCTCGATACCGAACGCTCGATCGAGATCATGCAATTGCTCACCCGATTGAACGGCGAAGGCATCACCATCCTGATGGTGACGCACGAAGAGGAAATGGCGGCGTTCGCGCGCACCGTGTTCCGGTTCCGCGATGGGCTGGTCGAAAGCGTCGAGCATCGCGCGCGGGCGATCGCCGGGGAGGCCGGCTGATGCTCGGCATGTTCGGCGCGACGCTGCTGCTCGCCTTCCGTGAAATCCGGCGACACCTGCTGCGCTCCTTCCTGACGACGCTCGGGATCATCATCGGCGTCGCGGCGGTGATCACGATGGTGACGCTGGGCAATGGCGTCACCGCGTCGGTCAAGAACCAGATATCCTCGCTGGGATCGAACGTGCTGATCGTCTTTCCGGTCCGCGGCGACCGCGGTGCGCCGCGGCCGTTCAAGCAGGACGACATCGATGCTGCGCGTAGCCAAATCGCCGGGGTCGAAGATGTGTCAGGCAGCGTGTCCTCCAGCGCCACCGCCTTCCACAATGGACAGAGCTGGCAGACGAGCGTGCAGGGCGTCGAAAATGCCTTTCTCCGCGCGCGGTCGGTCGAGGTCGAGGAGGGGCGCCCCTTCTCGAACGAAGAAGAGAGCGCGGGCAAAAGCGTGTGCCTGATCGGGCCGAAGGTAAGGCAGGCGATCTTCGTTGCGGGTGCGAGCCCGCTCGGCGCGAAAGTCCGTCTCGACAATGTGTCGTGCACCGTGGTCGGTTTGCTTAAGGAACGCGGCGAGGGCGGGGGGCCCGATCAGGACAGCGACAATGTCGTGATGATGCCGCTCAAGACCGTGCAGCGACGCTTCACCGGTAACGACAACCTGCAATATTTCGTGATCAAATATGACAGCGCCTATGCGAGTACGACGATCCAGGCGTCGCTCGTCGCCTTGCTGCGCGAACGACGGCTTCTGCAGGGGACCGCGGCCAACGACTTCAACGTCGTCGACACCGCGCAGGTCAATCAGGCATTGGGCGCGGCGACCGGGGCGCTGACCGCGATGGTAGCGGTGATCGCGGGGATCAGCCTGCTGGTCGGCGGGATCGGTATCATGAACATCATGCTGGTGTCGGTCACCGAACGGACGCGCGAGATCGGCATTCGCCTCGCGATCGGTGCGCTCGCGCGCGAGGTGCAGCTGCAGTTCCTGACCGAAGCCGTCGTCCTTTGCTGCTTCGGCGGCGTCGTGGGCATCGGGCTCGCCTTCCTGCTTTCGTGGAGCATGGCCGGGGTGATCGACGTCCCCTTCCTGTTCGATCCGGCGGTCAACGCGCTGAGCTTCCTCTTCTCGGCATTGATGGGGATCACCTTCGGCTTCTATCCCGCGCGCCGGGCGTCGAAGCTCGATCCGATCGACGCGCTGCGGCACGAATAGCTGCGCGTCAGCTTCGCGTCGTCAGCCATCGGCCCGCCGCCAGCGCCAGAAAGCCGACGACCAATCCCCAGAAGGCCGATCCCAGCCCGAACAATGTCAGCCCCGATCCGGTGGCGAGGAAGGTCAGGATCGCGGGGTCGCGGTCGGACTTTGCCGCCATCATCGACTCCATTGCGCCAAGCAGCGCAGGGATCAGCGCGATCCCCGTCAGCGCCGCGATGACCGTGGGCGGCAACGCAAGAAAGAGGCGCACGAGCAGCGGCGAGAAGATAGCGAGCAGCAGATAGAAGCCCGCATAAAGCATGCCGACGGTCCACCGTTTTGCGCGGTCGGGGTGCGCCTCTTCGGCGGTGCAGATCGCCGCGGTGATCGCCGCGAGGTTGAGACCATGCGCACCGAAGGGTGCGGCCGCGAGCCAGGCGAGGGCGCTGCCGACGATCAGCGGGCGCGGCGGCGGCGTATAGCCCGCGCCGCGCAGCACGACGAGGCCGGGCAGGTTCTGCGATACCAACGTCACGAGAAACAGCGGCACGCCGACGCTGAGGATCGCGCGCGCGTCGAAGGCGGGAACCACGGGCAAAAGCGTGCCGAAGGTGGCACCCGGCGGTAGCGGCCCGATGTCGCCGCGTAGCAAGGTCAGCACCATGCCCGCCGCGAGTGCGAGAAGCAGCGCATAGAGCGGCAGCCGCGTACGCGTGACGACAAAGACCGCGACGAGCAAGGCGACGAGCAGCGGGTCGGCGGCGCCGAGCCCGAACAGCTTGAGGCAGAAAGGCAGGAGCACCCCCGCGAGCATCGCCGAGGCGATAGACGCCGGGATGCGCTCGGCGAGCCGTCCGAGCAGCGGCACGATGCCGAGCAGGATCATCATCAGCGCCGCGGACAGGAAGATGCCGATCGCGACGGGCCACGACAGGCCGGGTGCCGCGGCGGCGAGCAGCGCCGCGCCGGGTGTCGACCAGGCGAGCACCACGGTTATGCGCAGCCGCCACGACAGCGCCGCACCCGCGACCGCGATGCCGAGGCACAGCGCGGTGACCGCCGACCCCGTCTGGTCGCCCGACGCGCCGAGGTTGCGCATCGCCTGGACGACGAGCGCGATCGTTCCGCCAAAGCCGACGAGCGCGGCGATCAGCGCCGAGGACCAGGCCGGGACGGGGGGCAGGCTACGCAGCATCGTTTCTTGTTCTCTGGCTTGTCGGGGTGCGTCAGGCCGATGCTGGCGCGGCATCGTCGCGGTCGGGCGCCAGCTGGCGGCTATAGAGCCAGCCGATCCCGATCAGGCTGAAACCGAGCGCGACGAACGAGCCGATCCGCGCGAGTCCTTCAAGCCCCGAGGCGTCGAACAGGAAGACCTTGCCCGCCGCGCCGATCATCAGCACCAGCGACGCGATGCGCCAGTCGTGGCGCTTCGCCCGGATGCCCCACAAGAGGAAGCCGAGCGCGAGCGCGAGGATGAGGATCGACCGCAGGATATTCTCCGCGTCGGTAACGCCCGGCTGTGCGAGCAGCGAGCCATGGAACAACTGGCGAAGCGTCGCCCACGCAAAGCCCAGCGCGAGCAGCATCGTTACAATCTGGATCGCGCGGTCGAGCTCTGCCGGTGCCTTGGCGAAGAGCGCCGGCATCCGCGTCAGCCCAAACCACGGCAGCAGGAACAGCGGGAGGAGCAGGTTGACGAGCGGCCAGCCGCCGACCGCCTGCGCCGACCACAAGGGATTGTGCAGGATGAGGCCATAGAAGAGCGCATGCGCGGTGCCCGTGACAATTAGCGGACGGGCGACGCCGGTCAGCCCGCGCGCCATCGCGAACCAGCCTGCGCCGATCAATATCGCCTCCCAGATCAGCCGCTGAAGGATGCCCGTCGTGACGAAATCCCCGCCCGCCGCTGCGGCGAAGCCGATGCGATAGAGCGAATGGACGGCGACGCCGCCGACTATGGCGGCGAGGCTGAGCGCCGCGATCCACAGCCAGCGGGGGAGCGCATCGCGGATCAGCCAGACGGGTATCGCGAAGAGCAATGCGGGAAGCAGCAGGCGCAGCAGCAACGGTTCGATCGTGAGCAGCGTGTCATCGAATTGCATCGGGACACCGGCGAGCGATAGCAATGCTTTCGTCGACCAGATGGCCATCGGAAGCGCCGCCCACGCCAGACTGAGCGTCGCGAGGCTGGCGGCCGCGCCGTCGATGCGGCTGAAGAGGATCCGCCGCGTCGCAAGAAGTACCGCCGCCCCGCCCAGCGCCGGGACAAGCATTAGCGCGTTCGCCGGCAAAACCTGCGCGAACGCACCGTAAGCGAACAACGCCGCGCCAATCTGACCGACCCGGCGCACAATCGCGCCGTCGGCGCGAACCGCGAACAGGAGCGCGGCGGCGGCAAGGCCGGCCCAGCGGATTATCGCCATGCCGTCGGTGCCATCCGCGCCCTCGATCAGCCGCGGCAGTTCGACCAAGGCCCGCGATGTTGCGACGAGCGCGACCAGTGCGGCGCCTACGAAGCCTGCCGCGACGCGTTCGATGCGTGCGTCGAGTGCGGCCTTTCCGAAGAAGAGCAGCGAAGTTGCGACCGCTGCGATGCCAAGCGGCGCCAGCCACGCGGGAATGAGGAGGATAATGGCCAGCGCGAGAAGGACCCCCACCGTCGCGGTCAGCCACGCGATGCGGCCGTCGCTTGTCCGCCCCTCGACGCGCCAACCGCGACCGATGGCGGTAGCCGCCAGCAGCGCGCCGCCCAGCGCGACCAGCGCGAGCGATCCGTCGGCGACGCTCCAGAAATGCCATTTCGTCAGCGGCGCTGCGGCGAGCGCGATGATGCAAAGTTCGAGCGTCGGGCGCAGGCTTTTGGGGAGCGCCCACATTCGCGCAAGAAGCGGCAAGGCGTGGATGACCAGCAGCGACATTCCGATCAGGCCGAACCAGAAGGGCGTCGGATCGGGCCAGGCAGCCAGCAGCGCCAGCGAGAGCAGCAGGCTGATCGCGGGAACGATCGCGAAGCCGCGCTCGCGCCAGGCGAGCCATTGGCCCGCGGCGGCGATGAGCGCGAACAGTCCCCAGTGGAGCGGCGCGAAGCCACCGTAGCCGACGAGCAGCGCCAGCTGGAGCGCCCCGACGACCGCGGAGGCGGTGCGCAGCAGCGTCGAACGCGGCCCGTCGAACGCCATCATCGGCAGGACGATCGCGAGAAGAAGGACGAAACCCCCGATCGAGACCGACGCGACGACGTCGAGCGCCGCGCTCGCGAGGACCATCCACAGGCCCCAGCCGATCCCGCCGATCAGCGCCGCAAGCGCGAGCCACGGCCAGCGCCGCGCGCGCGCAACCCCCGCGAGCCCGGCGATCGTCAGCGCGAGATAGACCGCGAGCAGCGGCACATTGGGCTCGACCGCCCCGACCATCGCGGGCGCCGCCAGCCCGCCCGCAAGGCCGAGCAGCGCGCTCGGCGGACCGAACCGGAGCGACAGGCCGAGTGCCGCAGCGGTGACGAGCGCGAGCGCGAGGAAGGCGAGCAGCGGCCCGATCAGCTGATAGACGTTCGCCGCGACCATGATCGCGGCATAGAGCGTCGCGATGCCCGCGCCCGAAAGCGCCTGCGGCACGCGCACGTCACGCAATTTCTCTTCGTTGCGCCAGGCATATTCGGCGCCGCCGATCAGTCCGAGGCCGAACAAGAGACCCGCTACGATCTGCACACCGGGCGTGAAGATGCGCGCGAAGAAACCAGCATCGATCGCATAGCGAACGATGAGCACGCCCGCGATCGCGAGCGTGAGCCCGCCGGCCCAGATCGGCAGCGTCTTTCCGAACAGATTCTCGAACCGCGACGCGAGACTGACGGGCGGTCCGGCCGGAGCGGGTGCCTTTAGCGGTTTCGGCGCAGGCGCCGCGGCGACGGCGGGCAAGGGCGGTGCGCTTATGGGCTTAGGCGCCTCGATGGGATCGGCTGATCGCGCGGGGACCGGCGCTGCATCGGCAGCGACGACGGGCGGGCGCTGCACTGGAACGGCGGCTTCGCCGACGACTGCCGCGATCTCGGGGGCCGCGTCCCCGGTCACCGGCGGTGCAGCCCCGCGCTGCAGCGCGCCGATCCGCCTGGCCGCTTCCAGCAGCGTCGCCTCAGCCCGCTTCAACCGGCCGCGGGTGTCCATCAACAGAATGAACAGGATGATGATGGCCAGAAACGCAAGGAAGTCGAACACGTTGATCCCTTCAGCCTGTGTTCCTAGCAGGCAGCGGAAGCAATTTCGATCTGTTTGGCAGCGTAAATGACTTTGCGCATCTCAAGGCAGGCGATGGCACCGGCCCGATACGGCAATCGATCCGTCAACCCGGGTTCGACCAGGTCGACAGGATGACCTCATGCCGGAATTCGCCCGAGGCCGCTCGCGGCCGGAACGGCCGCGCCCGACAGCGTCAATCAGTAAACCACGTTCCAGCCCTGGGACCCGGCGAATTGATTGGCGTAACCCCAGCACAGCAGGCCCGGCCGTTCCGCCGAGGCGCTTCCCTTGGTGAGCCGGTAAAGGAGCTGGCGGCAGCGAAAGCCGCCGACGGGCTCTTCGCTGACGATGGTCAGCGACCCCTGCGATTCGGCGCCCTTCCAGCGATGGACATGGCCGATCGCGAACTCGCCCAATATATGCTTCGATCCATTATAGGGACGCGGTGTTTCGTCGCGCGGAAAGACCGGCCAGCCATCATAGGCATAGCCGCCTTCACAGCCGGTGCAGCGCACCTTTCCGAAATCGTCATAGGCCTTCTTCACGGCGGCGAAGCCTTCGGGGTCGGGCAGTTCGCTTGGATATGCAATCTTGGACGACGATGCCTTTTTGGCAGGCGCAGGCGCCATGGCTTTTCCCCCTGAAGGCGCGTCCGCGGGGGCCGTTTCTTCGGCGACCTGCTTCGGTGCCTCGGCGATGCGGTCGGCAATCCGCTTGAGGAAGCCGTGGCCGAGGGCCGGCGTGGGCAATGCCAGGAGAAGCGCGGCGCAGCCGGCCACCGGGATCAGAGTTCGCATGACATTTCCTTATTCTCAACGCGAGCGTCCGGAAGACGGGGCCGGGCGCCCTGGGAACGGCCGGTATCGGCCTGTTTTTTGTGAGCGTGGCGGAGTGCCGGGGGAGGGGGGCGATCCCGCCGGCACTCCTTTGCCGACGCGATCAGCCTTCGGGCTTCGCTTCGGCTTTCGCGCGGGCTTCGGGTTTCGCTTCGGCCTTGGCGCGCGCCTCGGGCTTCGCTTCGGCTTTCGCACGCGCCTCGGGCTTGGCCTCGGCCTTGGCGTGCGCTTCGGGCTTGGCTTCGGCCTTGGCCAGCGCGGGCATCGGCAGGCCGAGCGCGATCGCGGCGGCGAGGAAGGGGAGTTTGCTCATGATATGGCTCCATAATCGGTGAAGGTGGAGCAGAGGGACCGGCCTCTTGCCGGAAGTGGCGCGGGACAGGCCGGTCGTCTCTGCTCGCGGCTCGATGCCGCAACCGTCACGCTATGGGTGTGTGGAGGCCGGCGCCCCGCGCTTGCTTCGAAACCGGATCGCGGTGCGACATGGCGGCTGCAGCGTCGACCAAAGCGGACGTCGGCGCGACGAATGCGTCAGGACAGGCCGAGCCGGTCGAGCACGGCGCGGACATAGCTCGGCCCGACCTGCACGATCGCGCCATCCTCCATTTCGAGCGCGATGAGCCCTTTGCCGAGCCGCTGCACAGCTTTCACCAGCGCGGGCCGGATGAAGGTCGACCGATGCACGCGCATCAATTGCTGCGGATCAAGCAGCTGTTCCAGTGCCGTCATCGAAATTCGGTGGATGTAGCTGCGCGTCGAGGTGTGGAGCAGCACATAGTCGCGCGCGGCCTCGACCCATTCGATCTGGATGATGGGGAGGCGGAGGTTGCCGCTGGCGACCTGGACCCAGATCGCTTCTTCGCGGATTTCGACCGGCGGGGCGCTGGCGATCCGGTCGACCGCATCGCGCATCGCCCGCCGTCGACGCGCCCGCTCGACCGCCTGGCGCAGCCGGTCGAACCGCACGGGCTTCAAAAGATAGTCGGCGGCATCGACCTCGAACGCGTCGGGCGCATATTGTTCGAAGGCAGTGACGAAGATGATTTCGGGGCGCGGGTCGGCGACCAGGTCGGCGGCGACGCGGATGCCGCTCTTTTGCGGCATCGAGATGTCGAGCATCACGAGATCGGGCCTGAGCGCGGCGATCCGCGCTTCGGCCTCATCACCGGTCGAAGCCGTCCCCACAACCTCGACATCGTCGATGTCGCCGAACAACGTTTCGAGGCGCCGGAGCGCGAGCGGTTCATCGTCGACGAGCAGGACGTGAAGCGCGCTCATGCCGCGAACTCGTCGCTGCGCCGCTCGAGCGGCAGGCGCGCGATCGCGAGGAAACCGCGTTCGCGTTTCAGCGTTTCGAGGCTGCCCCTGGTGCCATAGAGTGTCTCGAGCCGCTGGCGGACATTGGCGATGCCGACGCCCGTGCCCGGCCTTGCGTCCTTTTCCTGCCCGGCGCCATCGTCCTCGACCGAGACGAGCAGCATATCGTCGTCGCTCGACGCTTCGACCCTGATCGTCACCGGCACCGCGGACGGTGCGAGCGCATATTTGATCGCATTCTCGATCAGCGGCTGGAGGAGGAAGCCCGGCACCAGCGCGCTGTTGAGCGCGGGCGGACAGACGAATTCGACCGCGAGCCGTTCGCCGAAGCGGACGCTCTCGATCTCGAGATAATGTTGCAGCGTCGCGAGCTCGTCCTCGAGCGGCAGCAAGGCGTCGGGTTCGGACGATAACGTCGCGCGCAGGAATTCGGACAGCTTGGCGAGCATCGCATCGGCGGTGCGATATTCCTTCGTGACGATCAGCGACGAGATCGCGTTGAGCGTGTTGAACAGGAAATGCGGGTTGAGCTGATAGCGGAGCGCCGCGAGGCTGGCGGCGCTCGCGGCGGCTTCGGCGCGGCTGGCGGCCTCGCGCGCCACGGCAAGCTCCAGTTCGCGTTCGCGCGTCAGCTTGTTCGCCTCGATCACCGTAAACGCTGCGCCGAGCAATGCGAACTGCCAGATGAGCGCGATGAAATTGTTGGTCGCGCGAAGGCCGAAGGGCGCGGCCATTTGCGACGATACGACGAGCCGGCCGATCCATTCCCCCGTTGCCGCGTCGATCAAGGCCAGCATGCCCGAGGCGAGGCACACCGCGGCGCCCATTGCCGCAAGGCGAACAGCCATGTTGCGGTGGCGGGTTTTCCGAACCGTCCAATAGACACCCCAGGACAACAGCGTCCCCATCACGCAGATGTTGATCACCGAAACGATGACGTAGGTGCTGGCGCCGCTGAAGATGTGATAGGGAATGAGGTATAGCACGCCGGACAGGGTCCAGGTCGCGATGACCAGCGAAATGGTCTGACGATGTTCGGGCTTCAGTGGCATGGCAATTCCAATGTGTAGTTCGCGCCGAGCATAAGGGAAGTGGGCGCGATTGACGTCCTTGCTCGTCGCACCGGCGTCCGTCTTCGTCGCGCCGGATCATGCCCGGCGACACCCGATCCGCCTTGGTCGCAGGCTGATGGAACAGCCGCCCGAGGCCCGATAGCCGACCTCCATTCGCGGCACCGTGCCGCCAAGGAGACACGCTATGGCATATCGTTATCGCGCAGGCCTTGCCGCCTTCGGCCTGCTTGGCACGCTTATTCTCGTCGAGGCGCGCGTGACCGCCGCTGGACCGACGACATCTGTTGCTGCGCCCGCGGCGACGGAGCAGCCGCTCGAAATACTCCCGTCGGGTCATCCCGTTGTCCTCGTGAGCATCGATGGCTCGGCGCCCAGGCGCTTCGTCATCGATACCGCGGCGAGCAGCACCACGATCATGCCGAAACTGCGCGCCGAAATGCCCGGGCTCGTCGCCAAAATGTCGGACAACCCGCTCGATGGTGCGGCGGGGCGGAGCGACGTCGAAACGGCGGTGGTCAAGCAGGTTGAGGTCGCCGGGCATGTCTTCCGCTCGCCCGAACTCATGCTGCTTCCGCCCGGGCCGACCGACCGGCTTGGCACCGACGGCATATTGGGCGCCGACATTATCGCCGATTTTGCGGTCGAGCTGGACATGCCCGGCCGCCGCTGGCGCATGACGCGCAAGGTCGAGGCTGGAATGCTCGACGGGCTTCCGGTGACGGTTCCTTTCGTGCTCGACGACATGCGCGCGCCGCGCCTGACGATCCGCCTCAATGGCGTCGAAGTGCCCGCGATCCTCGACACCGGCGCGCGCGGGAC
This sequence comes from Sphingopyxis sp. H053, assembly GCF_001468225.1. GTDB lineage: Bacteria > Pseudomonadota > Alphaproteobacteria > Sphingomonadales > Sphingomonadaceae > Sphingopyxis. The sequence continues at coordinate 522,469 of NZ_LNRU01000001.1, forward strand.
GATCATCAACTGGGCCGCTGCGAAAGCGATTGGGCTTTCTCCGGATAGCCCGGGGCTTGCCAAGGCATCGGATATCAAGGGCGCGACGAACCATGCGACCGCAAGCGTCGAAGCGCCGATCGACGCGCTGACGATCGGCGAAGCGAAGGTCGAGGGCCGCAAGGTGCGGATCGCCGACCTGTCGGTGTTCAAGGTGCTCGGGTTCACCCTCGACCAGCCCGCGGTGATTCTGGGCATCGACATGTTCGCCGACCGGCGCTTCGTCATCGATCATCCGGGGCTGCGCCTGCACATCTCGCCGCCGGCGGTGCCGGCCCCGAAACAACCCTGATCGTGAAGGGAGCAGCAGCATGAACAAGATACTGACCGGCAGCACCGCGCTTGGCGCGCTCGCCATCGCCGCAACCGTCGCCTTCGCCCAGCAAGCACCCAAGCCAAAGATCGAAGCCGTCTATTGGCTCTCCGCCGAAACCGTGTCGGGCATGGCGACCGGCCAGCCGGCGGGCGTGGCGAAGAATCTCTCGCTCCAGCTCGGCTCGGCGCGCCGCAGTCCTGCGCCGAGCGCCGAACATCTGCCGCCGCAGGCGTTGCACGCGGGCGATCGCCTGCCGCTCGTCACGCCGGCCGGTGCGGCGCCCCGGGAAGATGGCAAGCCCGATTACCGGCCCGGCCCTCCGGACGCGCCAAAGGGGCGGATCGAGCTTTACTGGGGCTGCGGCGAAAATGCGCCCGCGGGCCAGCCGGTGGTCGTCGACCTTGCGACGATGAAACCGGGCGCGGCGTCGCCCTTTGGCGCGATCCCCAATGTGAAGGCGATGGTGCCGCCGTCTGCGGGGCGTCACGCGACCTATGGCGAATGGCCGGGGGACAAGAACGGCACGCGTGTGCCGCGCGCCGCCTCGCTTGTCGGCGATCATGTCGTGCAGGGCAATTATTCGCCCGAGATGCGCTTCGCCGTCGACGGCGGGAATGATTTCCTCGCGCCGCTCGCGCCGCGGAACTCTGAGCTTGCGTCGGGGGCGGTCAAGGTCAGCTGGCCTGCGCTCGCCAATGCGCGGGGTTACATCATGACGGTGACCGGTGCGCGCGAAGATGGGACGATCGTGATGTGGACGTCGAGCGCGGTGCGCATGCCTGGCATGGCGTTGCCCGACTATCTCGAGCAATCCGACATCGCGCGCCTCGTCCAGCAGCGCATCCTGCTCGCCCCCGAGACCACCGAATGCATCGTCCCGTCGGCGGTCGGCAAGGCATCGGAATCGGCGATGCTGATGATGACCGCCTATGGCCCGGAGGCCAATTACGGATCGTCGCGCGAAGCGCCCGCGGGCTGGGGCGTCAAGCTGCGCACCAAGGCGACGCATATGAGCATGCTCGGCGTCGATCTCGCGTCGCTGATGGGCGGAGGGGACACCGACAGCGACGCGCCGGCGGGCGACGCCAAGCCGAAAAAGAAGCGCGGCCTGCTGCGCGGGATCGGCGGCGCGCTCGGCTTGCCCGGCTGATCACCATCTCTTTCCGAAAGCTGAAACCATGAAATATTCCCTGTTAAAGCTCGCCATGCTCGGCCTTTTCATGACAACACCCGCGATCCCTGCGGCGCTGGCCGCCCCCGGCGATAGTCGCGCGCCCAAAAAATTGATGGAGCGCTGGGCCATCGGCACGCCAGGCCCCGGCGCTGGACTGCCGGGCTGGTATTCGAAGGTGCCCGACATTCACGTCCACCAGCCGCGCACCGATGCCCGGATTCCCGTCGCCGAAATTGACCTGCTCCGCCGCCGCGCGATGGTTGTCTTCGACGCGTTGATGATGCAGCCCTCGCTCCGCGATGTGCGCGGCACCAGCCTGCAGGCCGACATCAACATCTCGGTGGTCCCGACGATCGACGGCGTGCGGCTCGTCGCCGCGACCTTCAGCATCAGCGCGAAGAGCGTGGTCGACGGCAGGCCAGGGATGGTGCAGCGCGACGGCCGCTACATCGACCCTGACCAGGAAGGCGCCGTGCTGCGCGTCTTCCTCAATCCCTATGACATGATGGCGCGCCGTCAGGTGCAGGCCGAGGGTGTTCAGGGCGGCGGCCTCCAGATCCGCACCGGCTCGGCCTATGGCCTCTATGTCGCCGATCGGCTCCCCGCCTATGACGCCGATTCCGAATATGCGTGGGCTCCGCGGCCGCTCGCGCTGGAGCTTCAGAACGATCGCAGCTGGTATCAACCGGGCGCGACGGGCGTGCATCCGCTCCTCGTCCACATGTCGAGCTATTCGCAGGAAAATGACGACCTGCGCAGCGACCGGCTCAATCCCGAACGTCCGGCCGCACGCCTCGCCGCCGCGATGTTTATGACCGACTGGGAAGATGTCCAGCGCCGCATGAAGGCGGTGGCATGATGCGCCGCGCTTCTTTCACCGCGCTCGCGCTGGCGCTTGCCATCGCGCCGTCCGCCGCCTTCGCCCAGCGTGCCGACGACAATGCGACGACGAGCGCCGAGGATGCCTTTGGCACCTCGATCGGCGGCGAGCAGATCGGCATCTATAACCCCAATTATGTCCGCGGTTTCTCGGCCGTCGAGGCGGGCAATATCCGCCTCGACGGTCTCTACATCGACCAGCAGGGCGGCTTCACCGACCGACTGATCGGTAGCTTGCAGATGCGTGTCGGGCTGTCGGCGCAAAGCTATCCCTTTCCGGCGCCGACGGGCATCGCCGACTATGGGCTGCGCAGTCCAGGCGACAGGGCGCTGGTCAGCCTCGGCGCGCGGCTTGGTCCCTTGGGCGCGGCGGCGCTGGAGATCGACGCGCAGCTGCCGGTAACCGACCGTCTTGCCGTCGGCGCGGGATTGGGACTGATCGCCGACCGGACGCATACCGGCGGCCGCGCGAATTATCGGACCGCTGCGCTCATCGCGCGCTGGGCGCCGGTCGACGGTGTCGCCATCACCCCCTTCTGGAGCCGCACCGGCATTTCGGACGAAGAAAGCCAACCCTTGTTGCTAACCGGCGGCGATTATCTGCCGCCGCGCATCGAGCGCGTGAAGCGGCTCGGCCAGAAATGGGCGACGAATGACGGTGAAACGGTCAACGCGGGCGTCATCGGATCGGCGACGATGGGTGACTGGACGCTGAAGGCCGGTATTTTCCGGTCGATCCTCGACCTCGGCCGCTCGCACACCCAGCTTTTCCTCGATGTGCGGGAGGATGGCACCGCCGATGAACTGGTAATCGCCGAACCCGGCCGCCGCTCGGCATCGACAAGCGGCGAGGTGCGGCTGTCGCGACGCTTTGCGGAGGGGCCGCGGCTCCACACGCTGCACCTCTCGTTCAAAGGTCGCGACCGCGTTCGCCGTTATGGCGGCGATACCGCGATCTTCGTCGGCAACCATCCGCTCGAGGAGCCTGTCGCCTTTCCCGAACCCGTGTCGGTGTTCGGGGTGCAAACGCGCGACACGGTGCGTCAATGGACTGCGGGTGTCGCCTATGAAGGGCGGTGGAAGGGCGTCGGCGAACTCAGCCTTGGCCTGCAGAAGACGACCTATCGCAAGCGCGTGCTCGACCCCGATGCCCCGGCGATCCGGACGACCGACGATCCGTTGCTCTTCAACGCCACCGCCGCATTCCATGCGTCGTCGTCGCTGGCCTTCTATGCCGGCTATACGCAGGGTCTCGAGGAAAGCCCGGTCGCACCCGGCGTTGCGGTCAACCGCGACGATGCGCCGCCCGCCATCCGCACCCGCCAGATCGACGGCGGCGTTCGCTGGTTGATCACGCCGAACATCCGCCTGGTGGCCGGTGTGTTCGACGTCACGAAGCCATTCTATTCGCTCGACGCCGCGCGGGTCTTCCGCCAGCTCGGCGACGTGCGGCACCGCGGCGCGGAATTCTCGTTCTCGGGCCAGCTGGCACCGGGGCTGACCGCGATTGCCGGGACGGCGCTGATCGACGCCAAGCTGTCGGGCGACGCCGTCGACAGCGGGCTGGTGGGCAGCAAGCCGCTCGCGAGCTTCGGCCGGCTTTCGACCGCCGTGCTCGATTACCGGCCGACGTTCGCGCCCGATTTTTCAGTCGACCTCGTCGTTGAAAGCACGTCCGACCGTATCGCCAGCACCGACGGCAAGCTCGTCATCCCGGCGCGCGCGATCGCATCGGTCGGCGGGCGTTATCGCTTCCATATCGGTAAGGCCCCGGCGACGCTTCGCCTCCAGCTCGCGAACATCGGCAACAAGTTCGGTTGGGCGAACGGGTCGTCGGGGGTCTACCTCTATAATTTCCCGCGTAGGCTCACCGCAACGCTGACAACCGACTTCGGCTGACCCTCTGCTACATCCTCAAAAAACTCGGGAGTTCATCATGCAACCTGTCTTGCGTGCGGCGGTCGCCGTTACCGCCCTTCTGGCCACCGCCAATGTCGCGCAGGCGCAGGGACTCCTGAAACGCCTGGCCGATCGTGCGGTGGAAAAGGTCGAACAGGCCGCGGAGAAAATCGCCGATGACGCCATCAACGGTTCGGCCCGCCCCCGCGAGGAGGCGGGTGTGGACGAGGAAGCGCCCGCTCCGCGTCAGGACGCGCCGGCGGCGACGCCCGCTTCGGTCAACCCGCCGCTGCCGGCAACCAAGGCCCGGTACATCGACAGCCTCAAAACCCCGCCCGATATCGAGACGAAAAAGGCGGAGTATGACAAGTTCGGCGAAGTCAGTTGCAACGCCTGCGAAGGCGGGGTCGAACTCGACGGCCGGCCGACTTTCCCCTTCGACGAGTTCAGCGGAAAATATAATGAGCGCGCCAAGCGGGCGGGCAGCTGGCCGGTGGGCTACACACATCGCTGGCAAGGGAAGGGATCGGCGGGCACGCTGACGGTGACGTCGGAAGAGCGTGTCGAGGGCTTTCGGTGCCGCCGGCTCGAATATCGGCTGGAGCGCGGCGGCGCCTCCGCCAACCGGCCGGGCCTGATCTGTTTCGGCCTCGCAAACCGCTCGTCGGAAGTCGAAAACTGGCACGAGATATATTGAGCTGCCCGTGGACGCGATATGGGGCGTTCGACCTGTCATATCGTTAGGTACGAGCGGCAAATCGGGTGTAAGGAGCCGTTTGAGAAAAATCCCTGGGGAGGGCGAATGATGCGGTTGATTGCTCTGGCCCTGTTCGCGGCACTGTTGCCGGCTGAAAGCGCGGCCTTTCAGAAGCGCGAAAGCCTTGCAGGCGGCAATTCCTATTACAGCCAATGCGTCGCGGGCCCGAAGGACTATAGCGCTTGCATCGGATATTTCATGGGCATCGCCGATGCGCCCGTGATGAACACGGGGAAAACGCCTGAAGAGGCCGTGTACTGCCCGCAGGCCGGCGCGACCTACGAGCAGTATCGCGACGTGTTTCACAAATTCCTTCGCGACAATCCGCAGACCCGGCAATTGTCCACGCACCATCTGTTCCTGATGGCGATGAACGCCGCCTTCCCTTGCACGAGTTCGCCCTATCTCTCGGTCGATCCGAACACCGGCGGTGTGTATATCTCGGTGCCCAAACCGCGATAGGATGGTACGCCATATTTTCTCCTGATACCCTGTCCCAGACAGGATATGCCGAGCAGAACAAACCACCCTTTGGAACATCATGGCATCTACCTTCGCTGTCATGGTCGTCAGCGGATGTGCTGCCGTAACGATTGCATCAATCGTGCGCGCGTTCCGGCGGAGGTTCGTACCTCGGTTTTCGATGCGTCGCTTGGATCGGGGTTGGGATCGACCGGGTGCGGGGTCGTATGATCCGGCGTCAGTCAGTTTGACAGTCCCGCCACGGATCGGATCGATCACCCCTTCCCCAAGGCCGCGCTTTTGCCGCGCGTCGGTCAGCGAATAGCGGTGCAAAGGGGGGAGGCGGTGTTGCATCCTCTGTTTCCCATTTTTCCAAGCTAACCAACAATCAACGACGTCGAAGGATTGTCACGCGGTCAAAACGCCATTCGCCATGGGAGTGAACAGTGTGGCCACCAGCGTGAGCTTTACGGCCGTGGTTCGTCGGTTATCCTCAAAGACGTTATCGGGCCACTTATGAAGAAGCCCGGAGATTGGCGGCCGAAACCGGCCGTCGTGGGATAGGGAGGAATTATGGCATTTCGGAAAGCCGCGTTTGCGGCGGTCATGGTCACGACTGCGTTGAACTCGTCGTTGGCATTCGCGCAGGAGGCGGATGACAAGGGTGCGGGACTTGGGGAAGGCGAGATCGTCGTCACGGCGCAGCGCCGCGAAGAACGGCTGGTCGACGTGCCGATCTCCGTCTCCGCGGTGAGCAGCGCGGCGATCGACCGGGCGCAGGTTCGCAGCGTGTCCGACATCGCGACGATCGTGCCGAACATCCAGATCAACGAAACGATCGGCAACAGCTACGGTCCGCTGATCACGATCCGCGGCCTGTCGCCGTCGGCCGACACCAGCCTTGCCCGCGATCAGCCCGTGGGCCTCTATATCGACGGGGTGCCGATCGGGAAGTCTACTGGCGCGGCCTTCGACACCGTCGATCTGGAACGCGTCGAGGTGCTGCGCGGGCCGCAGGGTACGCTTTACGGCAAGAACACAATCGGCGGCGCGGTCAATCTGATCACGCGCAAGCCGAGCGGCGAATTCGGCGGCCAATATCTGGCGGGCGCCGGAAGCTGGGGCCAGTTCAATCAGCGGATCTCGGTCGACCTGCCCGAAGTGGCGGGTTTCAGCGCCAAGGTGGGCCTGATCACCAAGCTCGACGGCGGCTATTATCGCAACAGCGTGCGCAAGGATAATTTCGGCGAAGAAGAGCTGTGGGCGGCGCGCGCCGACCTGTTGTGGCGTCCGTCGGGCAGTTTTAGCGCGCTCTACAGCTATGATATTTCGGACAGCAAGGGCACGCCGAACCAGCTTGCCACCACCGCGGTCACCGGATCGGGCGCGACCGCGTTCGTCAACGCGCTCTTGAGGCCCTATGTGGTAAGCGGACGGACGCGCGAGATCGGGGCGCAAAGCGCGCTGCGCAGCGACTATCGCACCAACGGTCACGCGCTGACGCTCGAATGGGAACCCGGTATCGGCGACCTCACGCTCAAATCGATCACCGCGCGCCGGACCGCGATAACCCGGTCGGCGAGCGATTTCGACGGCAGCCCGCTTGATCTGCTGCGCATCGTTCTCGACAATAATTACAAGCAGTTCACGCAGGAATTTCAGGCGATCGGGACCGTCGGCGACTTCAAATACACGCTCGGCGCCTTCTATCTTGACGACGAGTATGACGTGTTCAATCCGCGCTGGAACTTCCAGTTCGGCGGCAACGCCTTCGACATCAGCGAACGCGGCGGCCGTTCGAAATCCTATGCCGGCTATGGCCAGCTTGCGTGGACGCCGCGCGCGCTCGACGAGAAGCTGACGGCGTCGGTCGGGCTTCGCTACACGCGCGAATCGAAGCACGCCTATGAGCTGCTGCTGTCCAATTCGGCCTATCGCGCCAATCCGGCGGCGCCCGGTTCGGGCGTGTTCCTGCGCGATGCGAACGGCAATCCGATCACCCGCAGCGGCGGCCCGGCGGCGGGCGCACGGCCGGGGGCAGGCGGGATCGGCTATACCGACCTCAGCCCGCTCGAAAATTCGGGGGTGTGGAAGCGGTTCAATCCCGAATTCAACATCCTCTATAAATTCCAGCCCGATTTTTCAGTCTATGGACGCGTGGCGACGGGCTTCAAGAGCGGGGGCATCAACGATACCGCCGCGACCAACGCGGCCTTTATGACCTCCTATAATCCGGAAAAGCTGACGTCGTTCGAATTGGGCATGAAATATGGCGGCTTCGGCAGCCTGCTCAATCTGAACGCATCGATCTATCATTCGATCTACAAGGATTTTCAGGCCGGTGTGCTCGTCCCTGCGCTGGTGACCACCAACATCATCAACGCGGGTAAGGCGAAGTTCACGGGCGTCGAGGTCGAGGGAACGCTGCGCCCCGTCGAAGGGCTCAGCTTCAACTTCGGCGGCGGCTATGTCGATGCGCGCTATACCGATTTCATCCTGCCCGACGGCACCGACGTCACCAAAACCTATGTGCTCTCGCGCGTGCCCAAGTGGAACTACCAGATCGGCGGGCTTTATCGTCACGATGCCGGTGTTGGACGACTGGAGGCGAGCCTGAACTACAGCTGGCGCAGCAGCCAGTTCTCGTCGATCACGCCGGATACGCTGGCTAAGATGCCGTCCTATGGCCTGCTCGACGGGCGCATCGCGCTCACCCAGATCGAACTTGGCGGCGGCACGACGCTCGAGGTTGCGGCGTGGGGCAAGAATCTGACCGACAAGGAGTATTTGGTCAGCGCGATCAACCTCGGTGTCCTCACGCTCGGCCAATTTGGCGATCCGCGCAGTTTCGGCGGCGAAGTTCGTATCCGCTTCTGATCGCGGCCCAGCCGAAATGTCTATGGTATTGGACCCGCCGCGCACCGGGTCGCGGTGGGTCCTGCCCTTTCTCGGGGCAGTGACCTTCCTCACCGCGATCGGCAATATCGGGCTGGTGTCGGTGATGCCGACGATCGGCCGGTTGTTGCACATTCCCGATTTTCTGGTCGCGGGCATCTTTTCGCTCTCGGCACTGACCTGGGCGATCAGCGCGCCCTTCTGGGTGTCGCGGATCGAGCGCAAGGGGCCGAATCCCTATATTCGCGCGGGGCTCGTGGGCTTCGTCGTGTCGATGGGCGGCTGCGCGCTGTCGGTCGAACTGGGCCTGCTGGGGCTGCTCACGCCTTTCGCCGCCTTCCTGCTCTTTTCGATCTTGCGGTCGACCTATGGCCTCCTCGGTTCGGCGGCGGCTACCGCAACGCAGGCGCTGATTGCGGCCCAGACGGCGGGCGCGGCCCGGACGCGGGCGATCACCACGCTGGCCGGGGCGCTCAGCCTCGGCACCATCGTCGGGCCCGCGATCGCGCCCGCGATGATCGTCGAGCCGCTGGGGCCGCTTGGGCCGATGCTCGGCTTTGCGATATTCGGCGTCATCGCCCTGGGGGGAGCCTATATATTCCTTCCTCGCACGTCGCGCGGAGTGGCGCCGGTCGCCGGCGGCGCGGCGCAAATATCGCTTACGCAGGTATGGCGCCGGCAGGGGATCGGCCATTATCTGAGCTTTGGGCTGCTGCTCTGCTCGGCGCAGGCGATCAATCTTTATACGATCGGCTTCGTGATCATCGACCGCATGGCCGATGACCCGATGGCGGCGCAGCGGATGATCGGCATCGCGATGACCACCGCCGCGGTGGCCGCGCTGTTCGGCCAATGGGGTTTCGTTCGGCTGTTCTCGCCGTCGCCGCTGTCGATGATGCGGATCGGCACCGGCTTTGCCTTTGCCGGCAATCTTCTGGCCATATCCCATGGCGGGGTAAACGCCGCCGCCCTGGGCTTCATTCTCGCGAGCTTCGGCTATGGTCTCGCGCGCCCGGGCTTCAGCGCGGCGGCGTCGCTTGCGGGGTCGACCGAGGATCAGGTCGCAATCGCCTCTGCCATCACCTTCATCGCCGGGGCATCGATAACCTTGCCGCCCGTCCTCGCCTCCGCCGCTTATCAATGGTGGCGCCCGGCCCCGTTTGCGATCGCTGCGGCGATCGGCGGCGCGTTGCTGCTGAGCCATCTGCTGCCGATGCTGGCCCGGCATATTGTCCACAACGAGCGATAGATCGTTCGCCCCGACCCGCTTTATCCGGCGGATGAAGAGCATAATGTCTGACCATGGCGTGCACGGCCAATCAGCCGGTGCACAGAAACAGAAACTGGAGAGAGAGTGTGGATCGTTATCTTGTCATTTCGTCGGACGGCCATGTCGGTCTGCCCCCCGAAAAATATCGCGGCTATCTGGAATCGAAATATCATCAGCAGTTCGACGAGACGGTTCAGCTCGAGATCAAGGCGCGCGAAGAGCATGAAAAACGCTTCCTGATCGACGACTTCAACAACAAGTGGCGTTCGCGCGTCGGCGACGGGCTGGAGGGCGCGTGGGACGGTACGATCCGCAACCGCGTGCTCGACGGCGACGGCGTTGCCGCCGAAGTGCTGTTCCCCGACGGGATCACCGAACGCAACGCGCCGCCCTTTGGTGCCGACATCGGGCTTCGGCCTTCAGCTGCGCGGGCGGAACTGCAATGGGCCGGCGCGCGCGCGCACAATCGCTGGTTGGCCGAATTCTGTCAGGACGATCCGCACCGCCGCATCGGACTCGCGGTCATTCCGGCGCTCTATGATATCGACGAGACCGCGAAAGAGATCGAATGGGCGAAGCGCCACGGACTGAAGGGCGTGTTTTTCCCCGCGCTCACTGACGGCTACGATCTCTACAACCACACCAAATATCACCGCATCTGGGCGATGCTCCAGGAAATGAACATGCCGCTTCATTTCCACTCGGGCGCCGCGCCCGCCTATGACACGACGCAGCCTGGTTGGATCGGCACCTTCCTGTGCGAGTTTGCTTTCTGGATGACGCGGCCCCTGTGGGCGATGACGTTTGGCGGCGTGTTCGAGGAATATCCGAAGCTGAAGGTCTGCTTCACCGAGGCGGGCGGCGAATTCTGGTTCCCGTGGGTGATGCAGCTGATGGATGTCCGCGCCTCCGCGAAGCATACGAGCGGGAAACTCGGCGATTATTATGCCAATATGAGCATGAAGCCGAGCGAGTATTTCGCGCGCAACATCTGGGTCGGCTGTTCGGCGCTGCCCGACGAGGAAACGACGCAGGCCTATTATGACATCGGCGTCGACCGCATCCTCTGGGGCACCGACTATCCGCATCCCGAGGGAACCTGGCCGCACACGTTCGAAAAAATGTCGGCGAGCCTCGGCGGACTGCCCGACGACGATATTCAGGCGATGCTCGGCATCAACGCGCTCGACGTTTATGACGTCGATGCCGATGCACTGTGGAAAATCGCCGGCGAAATCGGCCCGCGCCGCGAATTGTTCGTCAAGCAGGCGGCCGAATAGACCGGCCGCAGGGGGCGTTCCGGGAAATCTGCCGGCGTCGCGGTGCTTGCACGGGCCACCGGCCCGCACTACGCACCGCTCCTGCCCGGCGGGTTTCCCAGAGCGATCATGAAGCGTTCAACTGGCCAGGGCAGGCTCTAAGGTGGGTTGATGTCAAGCTGGCGCGGGATCGAGGAATTTCTGGCGGTTGTCGATCAGGGCAGCTTCACGGCTGCCGGCGATCAGCTCGGCCTTTCCAAATCCTATATCAGCAAAACGGTGCACGAACTGGAAGAGCGGCTGGGCGTGCAGCTGCTCGTCCGGACGACGCGCCGCCTGTCGCTGACCGGCGCCGGCGAAAGCTTCCATCGCGAATGCGCGCAGCTGCAACTGCGGCTGGGCGAGGTCGAAAAGCAGGTCGGACTCTATAGCACCCAGCCGGTGGGCCGACTGCGCATCGGGCTCAGCGATATTTTTGGTTCGGATTATATGTCGGCGCTGTTGGCCGAATTCAGCGCCGAACATCCCGGGATCATGATCGAGCCGATCGCCTATCTGAACGAAAACGAGATCGTCCAGGAAAGCTTCGATATCGTCATCCGTTATGGCGCGTTGCCGAATTCGAACTTGCGCGCGCGCACCTTTGGTTATCTCTCCTACTGCCTGTGCGCGGCACCCGAATATGTCGCAGCCCGCGGCTGGCCCAAAACGCCCGAAGATCTGCAGGAGCATGACTGTCTGACCGACCGCAGCGCGTCGATCAATTTCAACGACGACGTCTGTGTTCGGGTCCAGCCCCGGTGGGCCAGCAACAGCGGCATTGCCCTGCGCAGCGCCGCGCGAAAGGGGCTTGGCATCGCCAGCCTGCCGGTCAGCGTCGTCCGCCAGGATCTGACCGAGGGGCGAATGCTCGCGCTCGAGGAGGAATGGTCCTTCTATGACCGCGAATGCTGGGTCGTCTATTCGCCGGGCATCATGTCGGTGGCGACGCGCGCCTTCATCGACTATCTGGTCCGCCGGACGTCGCGCGTGAAAATCCGTCCCTCGATGGCGGCATCGCTCGCCGCGCGATATTAGAGGGCATAGCCGCTACCTCCATCATCGGGGCGGAGGTGAGGGCGTCCCCGCCCGGGCCGGAAGAGGACGAGGCTCAATATTGCCAATATCCAGGCTCCGGCACCTCCATAGATCATGACGGGGCCGAAGCCGGCGATGAGGCCATGCTGCACAATCGCTTCCGGCAGGTTGCCGATGATCGCCTGACTGGTCGAAAGCGCTTCGGCATTGCCGGCGGCGATCGCTTCTGCCGCAACGCGCAGCTCAGCGAGCTCGACACGCTTCGGTGCGGCGCGTTGCAGCGCGGCGGCGATCCCTTCGACGAGCAATATGCCCATGAGCGCGATGTTCACCGCCAGCGTGATCAGCCGCGCGCTCATGTCGATGCCCGACGCCATGCCGGCCCGGCTCGGGGGGACCGACGCTGTCGTGGTATTGGTCACCGGCGTATTGGTGATGCCGATCCCGATGCCGGCAAGGAGCATGCCGGGCAACATCGTTAGCCAGTCCGGCTCTGCCGCAATGCTCCCGATCTTCATCGCGATGAAGCCAAGTCCGATGGTGGCCAGGCCGAACGGGATGACGACGCCCGGCCCGTATCGGAGCGACATGCGCTCGCCCAAGGGGGGAAAGATCAGCGCCGGCAATGTATAGGCGAGCAAGCACAGGCCGGTGCCGAGCGTGTCGTACCCGAGACCGAGCTGAAGATAGATCGGCAGATAGATCATGAAGGGCCAATAGCTGACGTTCATCGCGATGCAGCCGAGGATGGCGCCCGAAAAGCTGGGGTTTCGAAAGACGGAGAAATCGAACATCGGATGCGTTTGTCGCCGCTCGGCAAACAGGAATGCGGCGAAACAGAGGGCCGTGGCGGCAGCGATCGCGATCGAAGCGGGAAGGCCAAGCGTAGCTCCCTGCGTGATGAGATAGACGAGGCCGAATACCGCCAGCGAGAGCGTCAAGATTCCCGTCACGTCGAGGCGGTTGGCGTCCGGATCGCGCGATTCGGTTATCGTGCCGGCCGCAATCGCCAGGGTCAGGAGCGCGAGCGGAAGATGGACAAGAAATATCCATTCCCAGCCCGCCAAAGCGATAATCGCGCTCCCGACGATCGGACCGAAACCGAGGCCGATTCCCGAGACGACACCCCAGGTTGCGAAAGCGCGGCCTCGATCGCGTGCGTCCTGAAACTGGTGCGAAAGGAGCGCGATCGAGCAGATCAGCATGGCCCCGCCGGCAAGGCCCTGGAGCAGCCGGCCCGCGATGAGCAGCGCCATGCTGTCGGCAAGGCCGCAAAGGGCGGAGGTGGCGCCAAAGGCGGTCACGCTGATCATGAAGACGCGCTTGCGGCCAAAGCGATCTGCCAGCGTTCCGGTCGCCATCAGCACGGTCGTGCACGCGAGCGTGTAGGCGTTCATGACCCACTGCAATTTCTGGAAGTCGCCGTGAAGAACTTCTTCGAGGCGCGGGAGGATCACTGGGACACTTGTAATCTCGAGGCCGAACATCAGTGCGCCAAGGCACATCGCGAGCAGGGCCAGCGCGTTTTTGCGGGGGGGATGGGGAGACATAGGCGGCGCCTTTCGAGTGTCCGGGCCCGTCTGCCCGGTTGGTGCGCTACCTGGGGAAAAACGAATGATGACAGAAATGATTTTATTTTCTGGAATTCATAATCAATCCTAATTAATTAGGGCCATGGACATCGATCCGACACTTTTGCGCGCATTCGTGGCGGTCAGCGAGACGGGGGGCTTTACGCGGGCCGCCCGGCGGTTGAATCTCACCCAGCCCGCGGTGAGCCACCAGATCCGGCGTCTCGAGGAACAGGTCGGTCGGGCGCTGATCCGTCGTACGACGCGCCGGTTGACGCTGACCGACGACGGCGAAGACTTGTTGCTGCACGCGCGTCAGATCCTCGCCAGCCTCGATGCGCTCGCGCAACGCTTCCGGACCTCCCCGGTGACGGGGGTCGTGCGCTTTGGCGCCCCGGAAGCTTTCATGGGCGAGCGATTGCCGGCGCTGCTCTGCCAGTTCTCGCGCGCCTTTCCCGCGGTGCGGCTCGATGTTCATGTCAGCACCTATCTCGACCTCAGCACGATGATCGCGGCCGAGGAACTGGACCTTGCCGTCGTGCTTTCCACCGCCGGAGCCGAGAATGGCGGCATCCCTTTGCGGCGGGCGGAGTTCGGGTGGGTCGCGGCCGACAATTTCCTGTTGCCCGAGGGCGCGTCGCTGCCACTTGCCTTCCATCCCCCCAATTGCGTCAACCGGCTGGTGGGGGTCGCCGCGCTGGATGCGACACCGATCGACTGGCACATCGCTTTCACCTCGCCGAGCGAACAGGGCCTTCGCGCGGCGGTACGATCGGGGCTGGCGGTCGCGGTGCTGATGCGCAGCGATCTGGAACCCGGCCTGCGCCTGCTCGACGGCCACTATGGCCTCCCGGCCTTGCCCAGCGCCGATTTCATGCTGATCCGCAGCGGCGGCGTGGCATCCCCGGCGGCGCGCGCCTTTGGAGAGATGCTCGTCGCCATGGAGGCGCCCACGATGCCGGCGGACACAGGACTTTGAGCGACCGCGAAGTGGTGTGCTGGCGCCCGCCCGGCCTCATTGTTCGTCACCACGCACAAACTGTACGCCATTTGGGTCTTACCTCTGGCGTGGCAATCGATACACTCGCCCGACAAGAGCCGCCCGGAAAGGACGGCCATCCGGGAGACTGACGTGCCAAAGGTTGAACGCTTTCCGATGCCCATCCCCTATGGCTGGTTCGGGGTCGGCTATGGTGCCGAACTGCAGGTGGGTGATGTCCGGCCGGTCCATTATTTCGGGCGCGACCTCGTGCTCTTCCGCAACGAGAATGGCGAGGCGGGGCTCCTAGATGCCTATTGCCCTCATCTCGGCGCGCACATGGGGCACGGCGGGCAGGTCGAGGGCGACAGCCTGCGCTGTCCCTTCCATCACTGGGCGTTCCGCCCCGACGGCTTCTGCAGCAAGATTCCCTATGCCAAGGCCTTCCCGCCGCGCGCGAAGCGCGAGCCGCTGGCGAAATCCTATCCGGTGGTCGAAAAGAGCGGGGTCATCTGGGCCTGGTATCACCCCGACGACATCGCGCCGACGTTCGACATCATCGACTATCCCGAATTCACCAACCCCGAATGGGCCGAACCGATCAAGCGCGAATGGCGCTTCGCCAGCAATCCCCAGGAAATTGCCGAAAATGGCGTCGACGTCGCGCATTTCGCTTATGTCCACGCGATGGATGCGGTCCCGGAGGGTGAGACCGATTATGACGGCGTGCGGCGGCACAGTGTCGCGCGCGGGCATCGTACCATCGATCTGCCGTCGGGCGAGCGCAAGCAATTGCCCTATTCGGTCGACACGCTCCAGAATGGGGCAGGGCAGAAGTTCACACGGCTGAGCGGGCTCGTCGAGCTGTCGCTTCTGGTCATCGCCACGCCGGTCGAAGCCGACGACGTCGAGCTGCGCTTCTGCTTCACGCACCCGAAGGTCGCGCCGGGCTCGCCCGAGGAAAAGGCGATCGAGGCGGCGATCGAAAATACCTGCGGGCAAAAGGGCGTCGAGGGCGATATTCCGATCTGGCATAACAAGATCCACCGCGCACGGCCCTATCTGTGCGATGGCGACGGTCCGATCCTGCGTTTCCGTCGCTATTTCGAGCAATTTTATGCCGATGGCCCCGACGGAAATCGCCTCGTCGAGGCCGCCGAATAGACCCTCCGCGCCCCGCGGAAAACCACCACTGCCGACTAGCTGCGCCTTGGGCGCCATAGGGAGAATTGCGATGTCCAGACTGCGTTATGTTCAGGGTCCCGTCGAAACCCGTGCGCCGGGAATGCTGCGCAACACCGTCTACGGGATTCGCGCGACATATGAGACCGATCCCGAAATCATCGCGGCGCTGCTGCCGCAACCGCTCGTCGCGACCGCAAAGCCCGAAATCTGGCTGCAGATGGTGCATGTGGCGATGCATGTGACCGAAACCGATACGGTCGAGATTGGCGCACTGACCGTCGGGGTCAATTGCACGCATGAAGGCGCACCGGGAGCCTATTGCTTCCACATGGCGATGGAGGGCGAAACCGTCGTCACCTCCGGCCGCGAGCGTTTCGGCGAGCCGAAGAAGATCGCCGAGACGCATTTCGAACGCAATGGCGACCATCTGCGCGCGACCTGCTCGCGCCACGGCATCGCCTATTTCGAAATCGAAGGCACGATCGGCGAAGCGATCGACCAGCCGCTGAAATTCGAAGAGCATCTTTTCTGCTACAAGGGGATGCCGTCGATCGACCAGCCGGGTCAGTTCGACGGCGACGTCTTCCTCACCCGCCTCAACTGGGAACGCAATTACGATTCCCGCCGGGCGATGACGGGGACGATCACCTTGCGCGATTCGGCCTTTGATCCGCTCGCCGATATCCCCGTTCGCCGCATCACCGACATGCAATATGTCGAAGGAGGGACCGCGACCGGCGGCACGCTGCTGCGCAAGGTGCCGGGCGAATGGATCGCGCCGCACTGGGTCGGGCGCCACGACGATCCGCGCAATGTTGGGGCCGAGATCGGCGAGCGGAAGGCCGCCTGATGGACGATTTTTCTGGCCGGGTGGCCGTCGTTACCGGTGGGGCGAGCGGGGTTGGCAAATGTCTGTGCGCCGACCTCGCCCGCGCCGGGGCGCATGTGGTGATTGCCGATATCGATCCGGCACGGCTTGAAGCCGTGCGCGTCGAGGTTGACGCGCTGGGTTCGGGGCAGGTGCTCGCCATCGCCTGCGACGTGACCAAGGAAGCATCGGTGCGGGCGCTGGCGGATCAGGTTTTTGGCCAGTTCGAGACGGTGCATATCCTGTTCAACAATGCCGGCGTCGGGCTGGGCGAGGCGCAGCGCAAGCTGTGGACGCTTCCGCTCAGCGACTGGCGCTGGGGCATCGACGTCAATGTGCTCGGCGTCATCCACGGCATTGCGGCCTTCGTGCCGCGCATGATCGAGGCAGGACAGGAGGGCGTGGTCGTCAACACCAGCTCGACCAACGGCGGGCTGCGTTCGCTGCCCAACACCCCCATTTATGCCGCCACCAAGGCGGCGGTGACCAGCATCTCCGAAGTGTTGCACCAGCAATTGCTGCGCGAAGGGGGCAAGCTGCGCGCCGCCACGCTCTTCCCGGGGCCGCACACGGTCAACACCGCGATCATGGCGTCGGGCGAAGTCCGCCCCGCGGACTATGTCGAAAATGAAGCGCAGACCAAAGTCGCCTATCGCACGATGGAAGATCTGGTACGGACGACTGGGCTCAAGCTCAAGCTGACCGAACCCGCCGAGGTATCCGCCTTCGCACTCGATGGCATTCGCGCGGGGCGTTTCTGGTTGTTGCCCGAAAGCGAGGAGAATGACGTGCTGATCGCCGCGCGAACCGAACAGATTTTGGCGCGGCGGGACCCGCCGTCGGCATGGTGACCGCCGCGGTAGCCGACGAGCCGTCGGCAGGCGCTGTGCCCTCTCGCGGCGTCTACCGCTGGCTGGTCGTCGCGATCCTGTTCGTCGGCTATTGCTTCAGCGCGATCGATGCGCGCGTGCTGACGCTGATGGTTGAACCGATCCAGCGCGACCTGAACCTCAGCGATTTCGAAATCAGCCTGCTCCAGGGTTTTGCCTTTTCCTTGCTCTACAGCATCGCCGCGCTGCCCATCGGCCGCTTTGTCGATCGCACCAAAAGGCGCGCGACGCTGATTGTCTGGGGGGTGCTGTTCTGGTCGGCGATGACCGCCGCCTGCGGCTTTACCAGCAGCTTCATCGGGCTCTTCCTCGCGCGCGTCGGCGTCGGGGTGGGCGAGGCGACGCTTAGCCCGACCGCCTATTCGCTGATCAGCGACTATTTCGAGCGACGACGACGGGCGCTGGCGATCAGCTTTTATGCGATCGGTTATCCGATCGGCGGCGGCCTGGCGCTGTTGATCGGCGGCTGGCTGCTCGCGCGCTTTACCAAGACCGGCGGCGTGACATTGCCATGGCTCGGCAGTTTCGAACCGTGGCAGATGGTGTTCCTGTGCGTTGCGGCGCCCGGATTGATCGTCGCGGCACTGATGATGACGATCCGCGAGCCGGCGCGGCAGGAACTCGCGGCGAACCTGTCGGTGCAAAGCAGCCTGCGCGAAGGGTTCGACTATATTTCAGAGCGCTGGGCGCTGTTCGGTTCGCTGATCGGTTCGCTCGCCCTGATTGCGCTTCTGGCGATCGGCACCGCGCTGTGGTTCCCGACCTTCCTGATCCGCAGCTACGGCATGAGCCCGGCCGAGGTGGGGATGTCCTACGGGATGATCATGCTGACCTGCGGCACCGTCGGCACGCTGTCGGGTGGCTGGCTCGCGGGACGGCTGATGCAGGGCGGCCGGGCGGACGCCAATATGCGCGTCGTGTTGATCGCCACCGTGCTGAAGGGCGTTCCGTTGATCGTCGCACCGCTGATGCCGACCGCCTTTCTGTCGCTGACGATGATGGCGATCGGCACGCTGATCGGGCAGGCGTCGCAAGGCGTGATGCTGACGGCGATCCAGGATGTGACGCCCAATCAGCTGCGCGGGCAGGTCACCGCGATCTCACTCTTATGCGTCAATCTGGTGGGGATGGGGCTGGGTGCCAGTGTCATCGCCGCGATCACCGATTTCGGTTTCGGCGACCAGGCGGCGCTGGGCTATTCGATCGCGATCGCCGGCGCGGTCGTGCTGCCACTGATCATCGGCCTGCTCCTTGTCGCCCTGCCGCATTACCGCCGCGCGATCGAAGGCTGACGTGCGCCGCCGGGGCCGTCAGCCGAGAACGGCGACGCTGCGCAGGATGAGGCGGACGAGATCGGCCTGCCGGCTTACCCCGGTCTTGCTGAGGATGGTCTTGCAATAGCTGCGCACGGTATTTTCGGTGAGCTCAAGCTTGGCCGCCGCTTCGGCGAGGCTGAGCCCGGTCGCGAGCAGCGCCGCCAGATGCGCTTCGGATGGGGTGAGGTCGAAGATCTGGCTGACCAGTCTTTCGAGCGGCCGGTTGTTGTCGAGCCCCGAGACATAGACCACCGCGGCCGGCCCCGCCTCGTTGCTGTAGCGCGAGGGCGTCTCGATCGTGCGCACGAGCACGCCCAGATGGCGATCGATGTCGGCCTCGACGCGCAGGCCTTCGGCGAAGCTGCCTCCATCGCGGCGCGCCGCGACCGCTTTGCCGACGAGTTGCTGGAGCTGCGCGTTGCCCGTCTTGCTCGCGAGCACGAGCCGGTCGTCGGCGGCGCGCAGCGCGGTGCTCGACTTGATCAGCGCGCGACCCGCGCTGTTGGTGCGCAGGATGCGCCCCGCGCCATCAAGGATGAAGGTGCAGAGCGTCAGCCGGTCGAGCGTATCGATCATCACCTGCAGCTCGGTCTCGTCGCGGCGGATGCGCGAGAAGAGCGCGAGCGATTGTTCGAGATGCGGGCGCAAAGCGAGCAGCACCGCCTTGTCGTCGTCGGTGAAATCCTCTTCATCGGGGCCGTTGGTCAGGCCGACATTGCCCTCCCACCCGCCGGGCTCGGAAATATACATGCCCAGCTGATATTCGATGCCATAGGGCTGCAATATCTCGCGATAGAAGCGATTGCCGCGAAGATCCTCGGGCGAAATAACCTCGCTCAGCCGGAAGATGTCGCCGGCTTTCGTCAGCGCGTTGCGCAGTGGGTCGAGATCGCCGAGTTCGGCATGGACCGCGTGAATCCGCCGCGCCTCGCGCTCGTCGATCACGGGCGGCGGCCCCCATATGATGAGCGGCGGCGTGCCCTGCCGGCTGAGCCGCAACGTGATCGCCGCGCTCGCGCAGCGCATCCGGCGGCTCAGCGCTTCGAGGAAGCCCAGCCACGGCGTCGCCTCGAGCGGCCCGCGATACAGCAGGGTCACCAGTTCATCGACTTCGGCCAGAGGTTTTCCGATCCGCATTCCGGCTTCGCTTCCTGTTCGCGTCCCGCCACCCGGTAAGCTGGGGAGTCGGTCTCGATCCCGCAATGACCTGTCCGGACCCGAGCGGCAAGAGGCGGTGCGCAAATCGCGCGCCCCCCGAATAGGGGTTGTCGCGGCCACGCCCGCGCGTAACGCAGCGGGGAGCAAATCGATCGGGCAATGGGCGGCCTGTCCATGGATGTCCGGCGCAGGAGACGATCTGCCGTGGCCGAAGCCAAGTTCACGATACCCCATAAAATCTTCGCCGCGGCGCGCGCGCATGGCGATGCCGTCGCGATCCGGGGCGAGGACGGGACCGAGGTTCGTTATCGCGATCTCGAACCGCTGGTGCGCGCCGCCGCCAAGGGCTTTATCGCGGCGGGTGTCGTGGCGGGGGATCGGATCGCGATCTGGGCGCCCAATGCGATTGGCTGGATTATCGCCGCGGTCGGCGCGCAGGCAGCGGGCGCGGCGATCGTGCCGCTCAACACGCGGCTGAAGGGGCGCGAGGCGGGCTATATCCTGCGCACCAGCGGCGCCAAGCTGCTGTTCACCGTCTCGGATTTCCTCGGCACCGCCTATCCGGACTTGATCACGGACGAGGACCTGCCCGATCTGCGCGGGATCGTCCTGATGGAAGGCGACAAGGGTGGCATGGCCTGGCAGACCTTCCTTGATCGCGGCGCGGCGCTTTCCGATGCCGCGGTCGCCGCACGGATGGACGCGCTGGGCGAGGATCAGGTCTGCGACATCCTCTTCACCTCGGGCACCACGGGCAATCCGAAGGGCGCCGTGACGACGCATGGGCAAAATGTCCGCCTGTACCTCGCTTATGGCGAGACGCTGACCTATGGGCCGGGCGACAATTTCCTGATCATCAACCCCTTCTTCCACAGCTTTGGCTACAAGGCCGGCTGGTTGGTGGCGCTGATGCGCGGGGTGACCGTGCTGCCCCACGCCGTGTTCCAGACCGACAAGGTGCTCGAACGGATCGAGCGCGAACGGGTGACATTACTCCCCGGTCCGCCGACGATCTTCCAGAGCCTGCTCGCGGGTCCTTATCGCGACCATGATATTTCTTCGCTGCGCGTTTCGATCACGGGCGCCGCGTCGGTGCCGGTGACCCTGATCGAGGAGATGCGCGGCAAGCTCGGCATCGACGTCGTGCTCACCGCCTATGGACTCACCGAAACCTGCGGCGTCGTGACGATGTGTAGCGTCGGCGACGACGCTGTGACGATTGCCAACACCGCAGGCCGTCCGCTCGCCGGGATCGAGGTCAAGCTTGTCGATGAGGCCGAGAAGATAGTAGCGCCCAGCGAAGCGGGCGAACTGCTCGTGCGGGGGCCCAATGTAATGCAGGGCTATTTCAACGACCCGGCGGCGACCGCGGCGGCGATCGATAGCGAAGGCTGGCTGCGCACCGGCGACATTGCGGTGCAGGACGCAAGCGGCAATGTGAAGATCACCGACCGCGCCAAGGACATCTTCATCGTCGGCGGCTTCAACGCCTATCCGGCCGAAATCGAAGGGCTGCTCGCCGCCAATCCGGCGGTCATGCAGTCGGCGGTGATCGGCGTACCCGACGAACGGCTGGGCGAAGTGCCTAAGGCTTATGTCGTCCTGCGCCCCGGTGCGAACGCCACCCCCGAAGAGATCGTCGGCTGGTGCCGCGAGAATATGGCGAACTACAAGGTGCCGCGCCAGGTGGTGATCCTCGACGCGCTGCCGGTGAACGCTGCGGGTAAGGTGCAGAAATTCCTTCTGCGCGATTCGGGGGCGTAGCCATCGTCCGATGCGACAGGACGACGTCTAGCGATCCATTGCGGCCCTTCTCTCGCCAGCTACCCATCCGCTCGTTCAGCCGACTACCGAACCCGCTGAGCCTGAGGTTGCGACTGATAGGTTGAAGGCCGCTTCTGCGCCACCGCCGGGAAGGTGCGGCCGCCGTGGTAGGTAATGGTTCCGCACATCCGGTCGCCCTTGGCCGAGAGCGTGCCGTCGAATAGCACGTCGCCTTCGCGGGAGGCGACCGCCATGTGGAAGCTGTTGCCGGTCAAGGTGATATTGCGCAGTATAACGGGTGCCGTCATCCACAGCGACAGCGACCCGCCATAAGCGTCTTCGACGAAGCCGATCGACAGAAGTCCGAAATTGGGCGTTGTCCCGACATGCATCAGGAAATCCCAGTTTCCGTGGAGGTTCGGGGCCTCGCTGCCCGCCGTAGCGGCTCCCGCGCCGCACTCAAAACGCATGTTTACGGCCTCGCTTGCTGCCACTGGAACGGCTGCAGATGCCAATGCCAAGCCCGCGATAATCCGCTTCATTGCTTTCTCCATGTCAACATTTCGTGCTGGCTGGTTGGCCGGTCGCGATGTCTGTCGACAATGGGGAAAATCGTGAATAGCTTCCGCAATTTCGTGACTGGTAGACCGATGCAGTTGGCGATGCGTGAATGGCGAATGATGGGGAAATGGCGGGGGCCGCTCAGCGCGGTGGCTTTTGGCGCAGTGCTTGGAGTGACGGGGCCATTCGGATCGCAAACCGCTCTCGGCCCAGAGGTGCGATATCCTTTCTGGATGATCATCGCACTCGTCGGCTTTGGAGCCGCTGCTGCCGCGGAGCGAGTCCTTCCGTCCAGTTCGCCGGGCAGGAGAACGGCAACACGGATCATCGCAGTAGCAGCCGCATCCGCGGTGCCCATGACCTTCTTTGTGGCGTGGGCCATGGGGGTTGTCCGACCGGGCAGAATGTTCAGTCCCGTTCAACTGCTCGCGTTATTTCCCTACGTTGCGCTCGTCCAGCTGTTGATCGCCCGCGTCATCTCGCCGGACGATCCGATGACTGTGGCCGCACCCGTGGAAAAGCCAGCCGCCGCCCCCGAATACCCGCGCGAGTTCGTGTCGAAGCTTCCAGCGGCTTTGCGCCGGGACATTCTCGCACTGGAAGCCGAGGATCATTATGTGCGCGTGCACACGCTCCACGGCTCGGCACTGATCCTGATGCGGCTGGCGGACGCGGCGGCGATCATCGATCCCCGGCTGGGCCTTCGCGTGCACCGTAGCTGGTGGGTGGCCAAAGACGGCGTTCACGCGTTGGAAAGAACGCCGGGACGAGCAATCGCCCGGCTGGTTGATGACACGGCCGTTCCGATCAGCAGGACATATTTGCCGGCCGCGCGGACAGCCTTGACCAACTAGCCCTATTTTTACCGGGCGGTCATTCGTTCGACTGGCATCCGCTTTCCACTCCATCGCAGACAGCGCCCGCCGCGCAGAATCTCAATTTTCCGGATAAAACCGGCTGATCGTATCGACGACGCACGCTGGCTTCTCCGCACCCTCGATCTCCACCGTCACCCGCACCACCGCCTGGACGCCGCCTTTTGCTTCCTCGGCCCGGACGAGTTCGCCACGCCCACGGATCCGGCTGCCCGCGCGGACGGGGCTCAGGAAGCGCAAATTGTCGGTGCCGATATTGACCCCCATCGACACGCCGCGCACCTCGACCAGTTCGGGAAGGAGGCGGTTGACGAGGCTCATCGTAAGGTAACCATGCGCGATCGTGCCGCCGAAGGGGCCGTCTTTCGCGCGCTCGGGATCGACGTGGATCCACTGATGATCGTCGGTTGCCTCAGCGAACAGGTCGATACGATCCTGCTCGATCGCGAGCCATCCGGTTGGGCCGAAACTCTCGCCCACGGCGGCGAGCAGCGCGGCCGGGTTTTCGAAGACGCGCGCGCTCATGCCTGCTGGCTCGACACCGCGAGCACTTCGCCCGTCATGTAGGAGGAAAGCCCGCTGGCGAGGAACAGCATCACGTTCGCGACCTCCCATGGCTCGGCATAACGGCCGAAGGCTTCCTTCTCGGTCAGTTCCTCAAGCAGCCCCGGCGGGGTCACCTTGGAAAGCGAGGCGTGCATCGCGAGGCTGGGCGAGACCGCGTTGATGCGGACGCCGTGCTCGGCCGCTTCGAGCGCCGAGCAGCGCGTGAAGGCCATCACGCCGGCCTTCGCCGCGGCATAATGCGCCTGCAGCTTCTGCGCGCGCCAGCCGAGGACCGAGGCGTTGTTGACGATCGCGCCCGTCTGGCGCTCGTACATGTGCGGCAGGATCGCGCGCGTCATGCGGAAGACGCCGGTGAGTGTCACGTCGAGCACCTTGTGCCACTGGTCATCTGTCATCTCGACGACCGAAGCCGCGCCGCCGAGCCCGGCGTTGTTGATGAGGACATCGATATGGCCCATGCCCGCGATCGCCGCGGCGACGAGCGCCTGCACCTGTTCTTCATTGGTGACGTCGCAGACGAGTGTGCCGGGGCGTGCGAAGCCCAATCCCTCGATCCGGTCGGCGGTCTCGCCGAGCCGGCGTTCGTGCATGTCGGAGAGGAAAAGCGTCGCGCCTTCTTCGGCTGCGCGCTGCGCGACCGCGCCGCCGATGCCGCTGCCCGCAGCGGCGGTGATCAGCACGGTCTTGCCCTTCAAGAGGCCGGTAGGGGTGGGGTAGTCGGGGGCGGGTCGTGCCACGCTTCGTTCCTTTATTTGAGGTCGCCGCGCGGCTCGCGCGGGAGGCCGAGCGCGCGCTCGGCGATGATGTTGCGCTGAATCTCGTTCGTGCCGCCATAGATCGTGTCGGCGCGGCTATAGAGGAACAGGTTGGGAAGCGCGGGGAAGGCGTATTCGTGCCCCGCGACGGTCTCGCCCGCCTGTCCCAGAACATCCATCGCGAGTTCGCCGAGATCACGGCGCCATGTCGCCCATTGGATCTTGTAGGTGAGCGCCGACGGGTTGAGCCGGCCGCCCTCGGCATCGGTGAGCATGCGCAGCGCGCCATAACGCATCAGTTTGAGGCCGATCTCGGCCCTGGCGATACGCTGGCGGATCAGCGGGTTTTTCGCTTCGCCATTGGCGCGCGCCGCGGCGATCACCGCGTCGAGCTCGTTGCGAAAGCCCATTTGCTGCGCAAGCGTTGAGACGCCGCGCTCGAAGCCGAGCAGCCCCATCGCGACCGTCCAGCCATCGCCGGGCGCGCCGAGGATGTTGGCGGCGTCGGTGCGCGCGCCGTCGAAAAACGTCTCGTTGAACTCGGCCTCGCCGGTGATCTGGTGGATCGGGCGGACGGTAACGCCGCTCTGGTCGACGGGGACAAGCAGGAAGGAGAGCCCTTTCGGTCCCTTTGATCCCTCCTCGGTGCGTGCGATGACGAAAATCCAGTCGGAAAATTGCGCGAGGCTGGTCCAGACCTTCTGTCCCTCGATCACCCATTCGTCGCCCTCCCGCCACGCGCGGGTGCGGACATTGGCGAGATCCGAGCCGGCACCGGGCTCCGAATAGCCCTGGCACCAGATTTCCTCGCCGCGTGCGATCGCGGGCAGGAAGCGCGCCTTCTGCTCGTCGGTGCCGAAGGCGAGGATCGTCGGGCCGGCGAGTTCGATGCCGATATGGTTGAGCCGGGGCGGGGCGCCCGCGCGCGCATATTCCTCGGCGAAGATGACCTGCTCGGCGAGCGTGGCATCGCGGCCGCCATAGGCCTTGGGCCAGCCGACGCAGCTCCAGCCCGCTTCGCCCAGCCGGCGCTCCCAGTCGCGGCGGCGTTCGGGCATTTCGGTCAGGCTGGTGAGCCCGCGCACGTCGGCGAAGGGGCCTTCCAATTCGGCCTTGAGCCACGCGGCTGCCTCAGCGCGGAAAGCCTCTTCCTCGGGAGAAAATCCAAGCTTCATGCGGCTTCGTCCAATCCGGCGAGTCCCGCCACCTGTTCGCGGTGCCAGTCGGGGGTGCCGAGCAGGCTCGCGTTGCTGCGCGCGCGCTTGAAATAGAGATGCGCGTCATGCTCCCAGGTGAAGCCGATGCCGCCGTGGAGCTGGATCATCTCGCCCGCGCAGTGCGTGTAGGTGTCGCAGGCGAATGCCTTGGCGGCATGAACCGCGAACGCGGCCTCATCCGATCGCTCGTCGATCGCGCAGGCGGCCCAATAGACCGCCGAGCGCGCCTGCTCGATTGCGACCATCATGTCGGCGAGGCGGTGCTTGACCGCCTGAAAACTGCCGATCGACCGGCCGAACTGGATGCGTTCCTGCGTATAGGCGACCGTCCGGTCGAGGCACGCCTGCGCGCCGCCCAGCGCATCGGCGGCGATGGCGAGCCAGCCGGTGGTGAGCGCGGCGCGCACGGCGGCGCGCGGATCGGCGAGCGTTTCGACGGCGACCCCGCCGAAATCGAGCCGGGCATAGGGGCGCGTCTGGTCCATGCTGGTGAGCGGGGTGATGCCGAACCCGAGGGCGCCGCGCTCGACGATCGCGACGCCATTGTCGGCCGCAACCACGAACAGGTCGGCGCTGGCGCCGTGGGGCACAAGGAGCGCGGCACCGGTCAGCGTTTCGTCGCTGAGCGCCGCGCCCGGCGTTCCGCCCATATTTACGGCAGCGAAGCTTGCCACCAGCTCGCCCGACGCGAGGCGGGGGAGGAGGCGTGCCTTCTGCTCGTCGGTGCCGCCGGCGAGAATTGCCGGAGCGGCAAGCCCTAGGCTTGCGAGGAGGGGCAGCGCCGCGGTGTGCCCCCCGGCTTCCTCGGCAAAGATCGCGAGTTCGACCATGCCAAGCCCGACGCCGCCTAGTGCCTCGGGAATCGCGACGCCGGCGAGTCCGAGATCGCCGGTGAAAGCCTGCCACAACGCCTTGTCGACGCCCGTGTCCGCCATGGCTGCGCGCGTGCGCTCGCTCGTGGCATTCTCCGCAAAGAACGTTTTCGCCGTCTCGGCAATCATCGCCTGTTCGTCGGTGAAGGCGAAATGCATCTTAGCTGCCCCAGACCTTGCGCGGTTCGCTGCGGACCGCGATCAGCTTGTCGACCGCATCGCCGATGTCGGCAGGCGCCCATTTCGCCCGCTTGTCGACCGTCGGGCCGAGCTTCCAGCCATCCTCGATCGTGATGCGTCCGCCTTCGAGCTCGAAGACGCAGCCCGTCACATGCTTCGACTGTCCGGAGCCGAGCCATACGACGGTGGGTGCGATATTGTCGGGATCCTGCGCGTCGAAACCGCTTTCGACCGCCGCCATCTTGTCCGCAAAAGCGCCCTCGGTCATCCGCGTGCGCGCCGCGGGGGCGAGGGCGTTGGCGGTGATGCCATAGCGGCCAAGTTCGGCCGCCTGCACCAAGGTCAGCGCGGCGATGCCGCCCTTGGCGGTCGAATAGGCCGCCTGCGCGATCGAGCCTTGCAGCCCCGCGCCGCTGGTCGTGTTGATGATGCGCGCGTCGACGGGATGGCCCGCCTTCTGCTGCGCGCGCCAATAATCGACCGCATGGCGGCTGACGCAGAAATGGCCGCGCAGGTGGACGTGCATCGTCGCGTCCCATTCTTCGGGCGTCGCCGAGACGAACATGCGGTCGCGCACGATCCCCGCATTGTTGACGACGACATGCAGGTCGCCGAACGCCGCGACCGCCGCGTTGACGATGCGCTTGGCGGCATCCCAGTCGGTGATATCCTCATAATTGGCGATCGCGTTGCCGCCCGCCGCCTTGATTTCGGCGACGACATCATCCGCTGCCGACGTATCGCGGCCCTCTCCGGCGAGACTCGTGCCGATGTCGTTGACGACGACATTGGCACCCTCGGCGGCGAAGGCGAGCGCATAGGAGCGTCCGAGCCCGCGCGCCGCGCCGGTGATGATGACGGTCCGTCCTTCGCAAATGCCCATGTCGCTCAAAGCCTTTCGATGATGGTGACGTTGGCCTGACCGCCGCCTTCGCACATGGTCTGGAGGCCGTAGCGGCCGCCGGTGCGTTCGAGCGCGCCGAGCAATGTGGTCATGAGGCGCGCGCCGGTGGCGCCGATCGGGTGACCGAGCGCGATCGCGCCGCCCTGCACATTGACCTTCTCGTGCGGCACGCCAAGTTCCTGCATCCATGCCATGGGGATCGAGGCAAAGGCTTCGTTGCATTCGAACAGGTCGATGTCGTCCACCGTCATGCCCGCCTTTTCGAGCGCATATTTCGTTGCCGGAATCGGGCCGGTGAGCATCCAGATGGGATTGTCGGCGCGGACCGACAGGTGGTGGATGCGCGCGCGGGGTTTCAGGCCATGCGCCTTCACCGCCGCCTCGCTCGCGATCAGCAGCGCTGCGGCGCCGTCGCAATTCTGGCTGGCTATCCCTGCGGTGATCACACCGCCCTCGTTGACGGTCTTCAGCGTCGCGAGCCCTTCGGGGGTCGTCTGGGGGCGGACGGTTTCGTCCTGCTCGAGCCCTTCGAACGGCGCGATCTCCGCCTTGAACCAGCCATTGTCGATCGCGGTCTGCGCGCGGCGGTGCGATTCTGTCGCGAATTCTTCCATCGCCGCGCGGCTGATCTGCCATTTGTTGGCGATCATTTCGGCCGACTTGATCTGGTTGATCTCTTCGGTGCCGTAGCGCGCGTCCCAGCCCTTCGCCCCGATGAAGGGGCTGTCGAAGCCATAGGCTTGTCCTGCATACATCGCCGCCGAAATCGGGATCGCGTTCATCGCCTGACTGCCGCCCGCGACGACCAGATCCTGCGTCCCGCTCATCACGCCCTGCGCGGCGAAATGGACCGCCTGCTGCGACGATCCACACTGGCGGTCGATCGTCGTGCCGGGGACATGTTCGGGAAGCCCCGCAACGAGCCAAGCGGTGCGGCCGATGTCGCCCGCCTGCGGGCCGATCGTGTCGCAGCAACCCCAGACGACATCGTCGACCAGACCCGCGTCGATGCCGGTGCGTTCGACCAGCGCCTTGATCGGGTGCGCGGCGAGGTCGGCGGGGTGGACGGCGGCGAGGCTGCCCTTCTTGCGCCCGATGGGGGTGCGGACGGCGTCGATGATATAGGCTTCAGCCATATTCTTGTTCCTTATGCGAAGCTGTGGCCGGGGCCGATCGGCAGCGCGCCGCCGATGACGGCGGCGTCGATGCGCGCGAGATGGAAGGCGCGGTCGCCCCATGCGCCGGCCAGCGCCCAGGCGCGCTTCATCCAGAAATGCAGGTCGACTTCATAGGTGTAACCCATCGCGCCATGCGTCTGGATCGCGGTCTCGCTCATCGCCCATGCGGCGTCGGCGGCGGCGAGCTTGGCGTGGCTGACGTGGACGGAGGCGCTGGCGGTCCCTTCGGCGAGCGCGACGGCGGCGCGCTGGATCACCGGCTTGGCGAACTCGATTTTCACGACCGCGGTCGCGAGATGATGCTTGACCGCCTGAAAACTGCCGATCGGCTGGCCGAACTGGCTGCGGTTCTTCGCATAGTCGGTCGCCTGTTCGAGCATCGCGTCGGCGACGCCGACAAGCTGCGCGGCGGCGATCAGCGCGGCATGGTCGAGGAGGGCGTCGGCCGATCCCACGTCAACCCCCGAAGCGGCAACGGGCGCATAGAGGCGGCGGAGCGGGTCGACGCTATCGAGCAGTTCTGAGTCGCCGCTCCTTTCGGTGAGTAACAGCGCTCCATTCTTCACCGACAGGATATGGCTGGCGTCCTCAAGATCGGCGACCCACGGATTGACCGGGTGCTGGAGCGCGACCTTGGCTTCACCCGCGGCGATCGCCCCGAGCAGCGCGTCCTGCCCGCCCGCCTTGGCGAGCAGCGGTGCGGCGACGAGCGCGGTGTCGGCCAGCGGCTCGGCGACTCCTGCGCGGCCGAGTTCGGCGGCGATCAGCACCGCATCGAGCAGCGAGAGGCCGAGCCCGCCCCGCGCTTCGGGGACAAGCAGGCCGGGCAGGCCCATCTCGACGAGACCCCGCCAGACGTCGGCCGAGCGGCGGCTGTCGCTGGTGTCGAGCGCGCGCAGCAGTTCGGGGCCGTGAACGCCCGCGAGATAATCGCGCACGCCTTGCGTCAGCGTCGCCTGATCTTCGGTGATTATGAAGTCCATGCCCGCTTACCTCGGCAGGCCGAGCAGGCGCTCGGCGATGATGTTGCGCTGGATCTCGTTCGAACCGGCGTAGATCGGGCCCGAGAGCGAGAAGATATAGCCTTCGAGCCACATGTTGAGCGCGCCGCCGTCGAGGTGGCGCAGCTCGGCCGAGGCGCCGAGGAGCTGCATCGCGGTGCGGTGCGCGGCGCGGTCGAGTTCGGACCAGAATATCTTGTTGAGGCTCGCCTCGGCGCCGATATGCCCGCCCGCCATGATCTTCGAGGCGACGGCATAGGTGTTGTAGGCATAAGCTTGCGCATCCATCCAGGCCTGCATCACCTGCTCGCGCGCGGCGGGAGCGGCCTTGGTCTCATGCGCGCGGAACAGTTTGACGAGGCGTTCGGCGGCGGCCTGAAAGCGCGCGGGCGAGCGCAGCATCAGCCCGCGCTCGAAACCCGCGGTCGCCATCGCGACGTTCCAGCCCTCGCCTTCGCCCGCGATGCGGTTTTCGACCGGAACGCGCACCTCGTCGAAGAACAGCTCGGCAAAGCCCGGATCGCCGTGGAGCTGGCGGATCGGGCGGCGCGTCACGCCGGGAGCGTTGAGGTCGAACAGGATGAAGCTCAGTCCCTTGTGCCGCTTCGACTCGGGGTCGGTGCGGAACAGCCCGAAACCCCAGTCGGCAAAGCTCGCGCGGCTCGACCAGGTCTTCTGGCCCGAGATCACATAATGATCGCCGTCGCGGATCGCCTTGGACGTAATCGCCGCCATGTCCGACCCGGCATTGGGTTCGGACCATGCCTGCGCCCAGATCACTTCGCCCTTCGCCATCGGGGTCAGGAAACGCGCCTTCTGTTCGTCGGTGCCGAATTCCATCACCGTCGGGCCGAGCAGGAAGATGCCGTTCTGGTTGACGCGCAGCGGCGCGCCGGCGCGATAATATTCCTCTTCGAAGATCAGCCACTGGATCAGGTCGAGCCCGCGCCCGCCGTAAGCCTCGGGCCAGGTGACCATGCCCCAGTTGCCGCTCGCGAGCCTCCGCTCCCACTCGACATGCTGGTGATAGCCGTCTTCGCGTTCGAGGGTGACGAGCGGTTCCTTCGGGACATTGGCTTCCATCCACGCGCGCACCTCGGCGCGGAAATCCTGTTGTTCGGGGGTGTAGGCGAGGTGCATCAGAATTCGGCCGCCTTGCCCGTCTCGACGAAGGCGTCGCGCGATTTCTGGCTGTCTTCGTGCATATACATTTCGAGCGTGAAGCCCTGTTCCCAGCGATAGCCGCGATCGACGTCGCGCGCTTCGAGCCCGTTCAGCGCCTCCTTCGCGATCACCAGCGCCTTGCGCGACTTGCCCGCGATGATGCTTGCAAAGGCGCGCGCCTCGTCGACCAGCGCCTCGCGCGGCACGATTTTTTCGACCGCGCCGAGCCGATACGCTTCCGCGACCGGGATATTGCCGCCGGTGAAGAAGGCCGCGCGGACCTTGTGGAGCGGCAGCATGCGCGAGAGGTGCGAGGCGCCGCCCATCGCGCCGCGATCGACCTCGGGCAGCGAGAAAAAGGCGTCGTCGGCGGCGATGATCGTGTCGCTCGCGCCGCAGATGCCGATGCCGCCGCCGATAACGAATTTATGGACCGCGACGACGACGGGCACCTCACAGTCGCGCACCGCCTTGAAGGTCAGGTAATTGCCGCGGTTGAGCAGGGTGATGCGCTCGGGATGCGCCTGCATCTCCTTGATGTCGACGCCGCCGCAGAAGCCGCGCGCGCTTTCGGCGGCGCGGATCAGCACGACATTGACTTCGGGGTTCTGCCCGGCGTCGCGGATGATCGCGGGCAGGCTGTTCCACGTTTCGCTGTCGAACGCGTTGACCGGCGGGACGTCGAAGACGATCTCGGCGATGCGGTCCTTGATCTCGGTATGGATCGGCATGGGTCAGGCCCCCGTTTGCGGTGAAGATGAAAGGGCAGCGAGGCGCGCGCGCGCTTCGCGCTCGATGCCGGCGAGAAGCTCGGCGCAGCTCGGAAGGTCGGCGAGGCGCCCCGCGACGAGCCCCGTTGCCATCAGCCCGTGATCGGGATCGCCTTCGACCACCGCCTTCTGGATCAGCATCGGGGCGGAGGCCGCCATCATCGCCTGCGGCAACGTGAGCCCGCCGTGACTGGTCATGCCTTTGGCGGCCTTGAACAATTCGCCGAACGAGGCGCCGGTCTGGCGCTTCATCGCAAGCCCGCTGTCGATCGCGCGGCGCCAGATGCCGAGGCCCGACGATCGCTCGATCCGGTCGAGCAGCGCATTTTTGATCATCCGCTGGGGCAAGCCATCGACCTTGGTCGACACGAGAATGTCGTCGGTCCCCGCCTTCACATAGCGCGCCTTGGTGAGGTCGGGGATTGGGCTTTCGCGCGTCATCAGGAAGCGCGTGCCCATCGCGATGCCGACCGCGCCATAGGCCAGCGCGGCCGCGAGCCCGCGCCCGTCGCCAAAGCCGCCCGCCGCGATCACCGGTACCTTCACCGCGTCGAGCACCTGCGGCAGCAATATCGTCGAGGCGACCGACCCGGTATGCCCGCCGCCTTCGCCGCCCTGAACGGTGACCATATCGACGCCGAGCTGCACCATCTTCTGCGCGTGCTTGACCGCACCGACGGTCGGCACGCAGAGGATACCCGCGTCCTTGAAGCGCCCGATCATCTTCGCATCGGGACCGCGCCCGAAGCTGACTGCGCGTATCTGGTCGCGGTGCTTCAGGATGATCTCGACGATTTCCGCCGCGCCCGGCTGGAACATGTGGAAATTGACGCCGAACGGCTGTTTCGTCCCCGCCTTGACCGCAACGATCGCGGCCTCAAGCTCGGCGGGCTGCATCACCGCGCCTGCGAGGAAGCCGAACGCGCCCGCCTCGCTGGACGCGATCACCAGCCCCGGCGTCGCGATCCAGCCCATCGCGGTCTGGATCACCGGCAGGCGGCAGCCGAGCCGTTCGGTCAGGATGGTGGCGAGCGGATCGGTCATCAGCCCGCGTCCCGATCCTTTTGGCCGGCGTCCTTCTTGTTGGCTTCGGCCATCTTCTTGCCGTCGAACCCGGCAATATAGTCGCCCTTGACGAGGCTGTTGTTGGCGTGCGCGAAATGATGATAGCCGAACGCCGCGTCGATCCCGGCATTCTTGCCCGCGAGCGTCTCCATATGGTTGCACGCCTGTTTTGCGAGTTGCAGCGCGAGCCGCGGCTGCGTCGCGATCCGTTCGGCGACGCGCTTCACCTCGTCCGCCAGCTCGGCGCGCGGCACGACGCGGTTGACCATCCCGGCTTCGCGCGCGCGCTCGGCGCTCATCCGTTCGCCGAGGAACAGGAATTCCTTCGCCAGCCGGACATTGAGTTCGTGGCAATGCGCGAAATATTCGAGGCCCGGAAAGCCCATCTGCAGCACCGGATCCTGAAAAAAGGCATCGTCCGATGCGATGATGAGATCACACACCCACGCAAGCATCAGCCCGCCCGCAATGCAGCCGCCATGGACCTGCGCGATGGTCGGCTTGGGAATGTCCCGCCACCTTTTGCACATGCCCAGATATTGCTCATGCTCGCGAGCATAGGCTTTTTCGGCGCCCGCCTTGGTCGAATGATCGTACCACATCAGCCGGCGCTCGACGGGCGAATGAAAGTCGCGCCCCGGCGTGCCGATGTCGTGGCCGGCGCTGAAATGCTTGGCGTCGGATTTCAGGACGATGACCTTGACCGCATCGTCGTCGACCGCGCGGAAAAAGGCATCGTCTAGCGCGTAGGTCATCTGGCTGTTCTGGACATTGTGATATTGCGGCCGGTTCAGCGTCACCCACGCAATGCCGTCCGCCGCTTCGTAAAGGACCGGCGTATCGGTCTCGTAAACCGGCGCTTCGTCGACCGGCGGAACCAGCCCGTCATTCTGATCGCTCATGGTTCAGCTCCTCTTGCCTGCGGGATTGTCCTTGAGCACCCCGGCGCGCAGACGATGCGGGTCGAGCTGCGCGATGATCGCGAGCTGTTCGGCGGTCGGGGCGGGGGTTTCCGTAATCTCAGATGCGGCTTCGAGCGCGAAGCCGGTCGCTTCCTGCACCTGTTCGAAGGTCACGCCGGGATGCAGCATCACAACGCGGATCGCGTTGTCCGTGCCGCCGAAGTCCATGACGCAAAGGTCGGTGACGATCAGCCGCAGGTCGACGCGGCTGAAGTCGACGCCGGGGGTACGCCGCGCCGGGTTGTAGCCGACGCTCGACACCATATCGACCTCGCCCTCGACGAAGATACGCTTCGAATGCGCGGGGACGAACATCGAATTGATGTGGCAGATGCTGTTGCCCGGAAAGCCGCGCGCGCCGAGCATCTGCACCTTCGGCTGGTCGTAGGTGCCGCCGAGGTAAGAGATGTTCGTCTGCCCGAAACGGTCGATCTGGCTCGGCGTGACCATCGCGTGGCGCTTGCCGGACCACACCGCGGCGTCGAAGAAGCGCGAGAAGGGAAGGTAGCCCGCGGCCTTGCGATCGTCGTAACCGCGCGGGCCGAGCGGCACCGGATCCTCGACCAGATACGCCTCGCCGTCGGTCATCATCAGTTCGGGTGTGTGCGTCAGCTTGGCGAGGCCGGCGGCGAGGCGCGGCGCGGGGCCGATGCCGGTCGCGACGAGTTCGCCATTGCCGCGCCACGCCTCGGACGCGGCGACGATCAGCTGTTCGCAAAGGGTGAATTCGGGTGCGGTGGTCATGGTGTCGGCCGCCTCAGAAAATGGGAAGGGGGAGGGCGGCGACGGCATCCTTGCCGCCCACGCGATCGAGATAACCCGCCTCATCGGCGCCGATCGTGTCGGCGAAATAGCGGTCCCAGCCGCCATCCTCGCGCGCGCTGTCGGCGTAGGATTTGAGGTGCTTCATGTCCCAGCCGTAGGAAGGCGGCATTGACGTCGGATGCGCGCCGAGCGGCGCCTCGACGACGCCGTGGATGAAGCAGCGCTCGACGATGTTCGCGCGCGCATCCTCAGGATAGCTGTGGTCCATCCGGTCGACGACTTCCTCGGCCGAGACGAAGGTCCGGTCTGCGGCGCGCGCGAACCATTCGTCATAATATGTATCGGGGCCGAGCGCCTGGATATTGCCGAGCTTGTCGGCGCGGTGGACGTGGAGCAGCGCCGCGTCGAGCTTGAGCGCGGGCATCGCGAGCAGCACTTCGCCATCGTCATAGGGCGACTGGACGGTCTTGAACCCGCCGTGCGTCATCACGTCGGTGCCGAGCCCGACATGGGTGGGGAGGAAGGGCAAGCGGAACGCCGCGGCCTTCAAGCCCCATTGGAGCATGCCTTCGTCGAGTTCGAGAATGTCGAGCGTCCCCGCCTCACGCGCCTTGCGGAAATAAGGCTCGAGCGGGATCGCGTCCATCGAGACGAAGCCGAAGATCAGCTTCTTCACCTTGCCCGCGGCGCACAGCATCCCGACCTCGGGGCCGCCATAGGCGACAATCGTCAGGTCGGTGAGCTCCGAGCGCAGGATCGCGCGGACCAGCGCCATCGGCTTGCGGCGCGGCCCCCAGCCGGCAATCCCGATCGTCATCCCGCTCTTCAGCGAGGCGACGAACTCTTCGATGGTCAATTGCTTGTTCAATCCACTCTCCAGCCCACAGGCGCCGGGCACGAGGGCGCCCGCGATGTTGCAAGATGGATAGGCGCGCTGGCTGTTCGGCCGATACCACCATATGGAGAGAGACTTTCCCGCCGCCCGATCAGAGAGAGGTGGGTGAGAAATGGAGATGGATATGGCGGACGAGAAACAGCGCGTGGCGCTCGTGACCGGCGGCAGCCGCGGAATCGGCCGCGCGATCGCCGAGCGGCTGCTGGAAGATGGCCTGCGCGTCGTGATCTGCGGCCGCAATGCCCCCGGCGACCTGCCGCGCCACCTTGACGCGGCGGCGGAGTTCGAGGCGTGCGATGTGCGTTCGGCGGACGAGGTTCAGGCGATGGTCGACCGCATTTTCGAACGCCACGGCCGGCTCGACCTCGCCGTGAACAATGCCGGGGGCTCCCCCGAAGCCGATGCGGCCTCCGCGTCGCCGCGTTTTTCGGAACGCGTCCTCGCGCTCAATCTGCTCGCGCCGCTGCATGTCGCGCAGGCCGCCAACCGTATCATGCAGGCGCAGGAGGATGGCGGGAGCATCGTCAATATCGCCAGCGTCTCGGGTACGCGGCCGTCGCCGGGAACGGCGGTTTATGGCGCGGCCAAGGCGGGGCTGCTGAGCCTCACCGAATCGCTTGCGATGGAGTGGGGGCCGAAGGTGCGCGTCAATGCGATCGTCGTGGGGCTGGTCGCCACCGAGGCCGCGGCCGATCATTATGGCGGCGAGGCGGGGATGAAACGGATCGATGCGATGCTGCCGCTTGGCCGGATGGCACGCGGGCCCGATATTGCAGGCGTCGTCAGTTTTCTGGCGTCGCCGGACGCGGCCTATATCAGCGGTGCAAGGATCGCCGCGCATGGCGGCGGCGAGCGGCCGATCTTTCTGAGCCTTGCCCAGATGGGCTGACGTCGCGACGGAGAAGCCGCATATGGTGGGCGGGATTCGAAAACATTCTGTGCGCGGCGCAGGACAATGGCGACTTGGCGAAGGCGTCGGACGGTTGCGATAATGATGCGGTCTTCCACTGCCATACCGGAGTGCCGTCATGCCCGCAGAGACCGTCAATCGCCAATGGCTGCTCGCGCGGCGCCCCAGGGGGCACGTCAGCGTGGATGATTTCGCGCGGCATGACGCGCCCGTGCCGCGGGCCGATCTGGCCGCGGGCGAAATCCTCGTCCGCAACCTCATGCTCGGCTTCGATCCCGCGCAGCGCGGGTGGATGGACGATGTCCCAAACTATCTGCCCCCCATCATGATCGATGAGCCCGTGCGCGGCAGCGCGGTCGCGCGCGTGATCGCGTCGGGCAATCCGGCCTATCCGGAGGGCTCGATGGTGCGGGGGTTGTTCGGATGGCAGGATTATGCCGTTGCGGCGCGGGCGGGCGACCCCGACCCCGTGCCCATTTCCGAAGATACGGCGCCCGAAGAGGCATTGGGCATATTCGGCGCGGCGAGCCTAACCGCCTATGTCGGCATGTATGATGTCGGCCGGCTCCGCGCGGGGGATTGCGTGCTCGTTTCGGGTGCGGCGGGTGCGGTCGGATCGGTTGCCATCCAGATCGCGCGGCTCGCTGGCGCGCGCGTGATCGGGATCGCTGGAGGCGCCGAAAAATGCCGCTGGTTGATAGAGGATTATGGTGCCGACGCTGCGATCGATTATCGCGCGGAGGATGTGCGAGCGCGGCTGGGAAAGCTCGCGCCCGAGGGAATCGACCTATTCTTCGACAATGTGGGCGGCGCCACGCTCGAAGCGGGAATCGCGCATATCGCACGCTTTGGCCGGATCGTGCTGTGCGGTGCCATTTCGGGCTATAACGACACGCACGCCGCTGTCGGGCCGCGCAACCTGATGCGGCTGATTCCGCAGCGCGCCGAGATGCGCGGCTTTATCCTGCTCGACCATCTGGATCGTGTGCCCTCTGCTATGGTGGAACTCAGGCAATGGGCCCGCAGCGACCGGATCCGCTATCGTACCGACATCCAGCATGGTTTCGACATCATCCCACAAACATTCTTGCGGCTGTTCAACGGCTCAAATCAGGGCAAGCAATTGCTGCGGATCGACGGGGTGGAATAGGCTTGGATTGCCGGCGCGGGCCGCCGCATCGGCGTGGAAATCGCGGACGCTATTGATGATTGGGCGCGTGTCTCGCATTCTTGGGGCATGAACAAGAAATCTAGCCAGAGCGCCAAAGGGCTGCGCCAATTTCTGGATCTCGAACAGCAGGACGAGTGGCTGGAGGGCAGGGCGGAACTGGCCGACGCGGAAGAGCGGCAGGATTCGATCGAGCAGCGGATAAAATATGCGCATCGCTTCCAGAAGCTGCTTCGTCGACCGCAGGCGTCCGAGCTATTTGAGATTCTCGAGCTATACGGCCAGACCTGCATTCCCTTGCCTCGCGCGACGGAGCGCACGTACTGGTCGGTTTCCTGCCTGCCATCGACGTCGGACAAGCCGTTGGTCCGCGTCAACGCGAGTTGGATGGAACTGTTCACGCTCTACGCCGACGGCGACGATCTCCGCGCAAGGTTCATTGTTCACCTTTCGGATTTCACGACCGATGGGTCGTTTGCGCAGGAGATGATCGACCAGGTGCTTCTAGAGGGGAGCGTGCGGACGCCCGAGGACTTGCGCTATTCGGTTCCGAGCGGTCCGGACATCTTCGTCATCAAGATACGAGGCTCCGCTTCCATCCGCGACTTCCTCACGGCCCCTCGCGCGCTGCGCGCTGTTCGGAGATTCAATCTGACCCATATGAATCGCGGCAGGAATGCCTATCAGGCCAGCCATTCGTATAGCGTGGCGGATTACATGCTGGGGGAGGGCTCTTCCTGATGCTCACAACTGCCGACAGTCAACAAACGGCCGGCCGTACAGGAACCGGCGGCGCTGTTGCCAATTCGGTCGCCAACACCGCGATCGACGTCGCCGATGCGGGCGCCAGCGCGCGCGGCCTCGCCAGAACCGGAAAGGCCAAAAATGCTGAGCCCGATCGTCTCGGTCGGGCTGCTACTCATCGGCGCTCTTGAAAGCTGACTGGCAGCAACGGGCCAAAAACTCAGTCGTGGCCGGATTCCGGTACTCGCCGCCGCTGCGCAGCACACTCGTCCGCGAGAAAATCCAGAAGCGCCCGCACCGAAGGAAGGAGCCCGCGCCGGGATGGAAATACCGCATGGACGATTTCGTTCGAAGGTCTCCAATCGGGCAGCACCGTCACCAGTCGTCCTGCTTGCAAATCGTCCCAAACGACAAGCGTTGGCAGGCGCGCAGCCCCGGCCCCGGCAAGGGCGGCGTCGCGCAGCACCGCCATATCGTCGGTGACCAGCCGCGGCGAATGGCGCACCTCCGCGACGCTGCCGTCGGCATGGGTCAGGCGCCAGCGATGCTCGCCGCCCGCCGGGCCGAAGTCGAGGCTGGGCAGGCCGGCGAGATCGGCGGGCAGGGTAATGGCCCGTTGCTTGAGCAAATCCGGGCTGGCTACGATCCGGATCGTGCGCTCGTCGAAACGGCGCATGACAAGCTCGCTCTCGGCGAGCGGCGGTGGCCGGACACGGATCGCGAGGTCGAACCCTTCGCCGATGACGTCGACGCGGCGGTTGGTGCTTTCGACATGGAGCTCGACTGCCGGATAGAGCGCCATGAAGCGCCCGAGCAGTTCGCCGAACTGGAAGGCGAGAAGGCCGGTCGGGCAGCTGAGCCGCACGACGCCGCATGGTTCGGCGCGCGACTGGTCGATGACGGTTTGGGCGCCTTCGGCCTCGACGAGCATCGCGACGCAGCGGCGGTAATATTCCTGACCGATCTCCGTGACCGAAAAGCGCCGCGTTGAGCGCTGGATCAGGCGCACGCCCAGTCGATCTTCGAGCAAGCCGATGCGGCGGCTGACCTTCGATTTCTGCAAGCCCAGCGCGCGCGCGGCCGCGGCGAAACCCCCATGATCGACCGCCTGCACAAAGAGATAGAGGTCGTTGAGGTCCTGCATTGTCCTATCAATAGGACTCTGAGTCCATTTTAGCAATCTTTCGGCGTCTTTGGCGAAGGATTATTGTGCATTTCAACAGATGCCTCCCCCTGGAGGCGCAGGAGATGCAAGATGAAGACGATCCTTGGCACCTACAGCAATCCCAACCAGCATTGGGTCGGCGACGGCTTTCCGGTCCGCTCGCTCTTTTCGTACAACAGCCTCGGCGGTCAGGTCAGCCCCTTCCTGCTGCTCGACTATGCCGGCCCCTATAATTTCGCGCCGACCACCGATCGACGCGGCGTGGGACAGCATCCGCACCGCGGGTTCGAAACGGTGACGATCGTCTATGACGGCGAGGTCGAGCACAATGATTCGACGGGCAACGGCGGCATCATCGGCCCCGGCGACGTCCAGTGGATGACGGCGGCGGGCGGGATCCTGCACGAGGAATATCATTCGCCGGCGTTCGGCAAGACCGGCGGTCCGTTCCGGATGGTCCAGCTGTGGGTCAATCTGCCCGCGAAGGACAAGATGGCGCCGGGCGGCTATCAGGGTATCACGGCGGCGGACATTCCGACCGTCGAGCTGCCGGGTGGTGCGGGCCTCGGCCGGGTGATCGCGGGCGAGATGCTCGGCGCGCAGGGGCCGGCGCGGACCTTTACCCCGATCAACGTCTGGGACGTCCGGCTGAACCGCGACGCCGATCTGACGCTCGACCTGCCCGAAGGGCACACCGCGATGCTGGTGGTGCTGGCCGGCCATGTCACCGTGGGCGGCAGCGAGGACGCGGGCGAGGCCGAGATGGTGTTGCTGAGCCGGGAAGGGGGATCGATTCAGGTCCACGCCGACGGCGACGCGACGATCCTCGTCCTGACCGGCGAACCGATCGACGAACCGATCGTTGGCTACGGACCCTTCGTGATGAACAGCGAGGCCGAAATCCGCCAAGCCATCGACGATTTCAACAACGGCAGGCTGGCGCCAGTCGCAGCCTGACGCGGACCCGGCTCCTTCCCCACCTCCCGGGAGCCGGGTCCTCTCTCCCCTCGATGAATTGACGGTGGACCCGCGTGCCCCGCCGCGACGGCAGTTGCCTGCCGGCCCTTCGGCGCGCCCATATGCAGGAGAAGACCCATGACAAGCGAAGCGATCCGCGATCCGAAGGCTGACCATCTGCTGACCCCGCAGAATTCCGCCTTCATCATCATCGACTATCAACCCGTGCAGGTGAATTCGATCGCCTCGATGGACCGGCAGCTACTGCTCAACAACATCGCCGGCTGCGCCCGGGCGGCGGTCGCTTACGACCTGCCGATCGTCCATTCGACGGTGAATGTCGAAACCGGCCTCAACAAGCCGCCGGTGCCGCAGGTCCGCAAGATACTCGGCAACTACCCGACCTATGACCGCACGACGATCAATAGCTGGGAAGATGTCGAATTCCGCAAGGCGGTCGAAGCCACCGGACGCAAGAAGCTGATCATGACCGCACTCTGGACCGAAGCCTGCCTGACCTTTCCCGCGCTCGATGCGCTTGCCGAAGGTTATGAGGTCTATGTCCCGGTCGATGCGGTGGGCGGCACCTCGCTCGCCGCGCACGACGCCGCGCTGCGGCGGATCGAGCAGGCGGGGGGCAAGATGATTTCGGTCCCGCAACTCTTCTGCGAACTGCAGCGCGACTGGAAGCGCAGCGAGACCGTTCCCGCCTTCATGAACCTGTTCATCGAGACGGGCGGCACCGCTGGAATCCAGTTTTCCTACGACAAGGCCGACTGACCCGGAATGTCTCCGCCGGCGCGGCGCACGCCGCCCGGCGGAACCCCTTAAGGAGAATGATCGCGCCGGACCGGACCTTCGGCGGATTCTACGAGAAATTGCTGCGCGCGGCTTTGAGACCGCGCCTCCATCCGGCGGATGGGGCGCGGGCGATTTGGCGGCGCGTTTGTGATCGGCTATGCGCCCGCGATGCCCGGCATCCCGATCCTCTATAGCTTTCGCCGCTGTCCGTACGCGATGCGCGCGCGGATGGCGTTGCTGGTGAGCGGGACGATCTACGCACATCGCGAAGTGGAACTGCGCGACAAGCCTGCCGCCATGCTTGCCGCATCGCCCAAAGGAACCGTGCCAGTGCTCGTGCTGGCGGATGGGGCGGTGATCGATGAAAGCATCGATATCATGCACTGGGCCTTATCGCAGCATG
The DNA here is from genome assembly GCF_001468225.1 of Sphingopyxis sp. H053. Taxonomy (GTDB): domain Bacteria; phylum Pseudomonadota; class Alphaproteobacteria; order Sphingomonadales; family Sphingomonadaceae; genus Sphingopyxis. The sequence continues at coordinate 564,106 of NZ_LNRU01000001.1, forward strand.
ACCCCGAGGACTGGCTACCGCGCGCCGACGCGGCGTTGGTCGCGAAGTTCGACGGTGCGTTCAAACATCATCTCGATCGTTATAAATATGCTGGCCGCTATGATGTCGATCCGCTGATGCATCGCGCGGCGGGTTTGGGGATGCTGGCGGAACTCGACGAGCGGCTGAAGGAACAGGATTATCTTGGCGGTGCGACGCGCGGGTTCAGCGATATCGCGCTGTTTCCGTTTATTCGCCAGTTCGCCGGGGTCGATGCAGAGTGGTTCGCGGCCTGCGCGCCGCAAAGGGTGCGCCACTGGCTGGCAACTATGGTGACGTCGGACTTGTTCGGGCAGGCGATGATCAGAATCGCGCCATGGACCGAAGGGCAGGGCTGACAACAAACAGCCGGTTATGGAAATGGGTCTCCATCGCTTCGAAGCTCAAGCTTGCCCTTTGTACGGCTGGTCAAATGGAATAATCGGCACTGCTCTGTCAGCAGGGCGCCCTCATGCCGGTCGTTTCTGGGTTTCGTCGGGTGGGGACTGTTCGTGAGCCGACGGATTTCCGGCGCCGAAAGGCGGGCGCCAGGATCCGTCGGCGCCCGCCCTCGAGGTCAGTCTGGCCGTCCACGAAGGAAACTTCCTAAGGGGTTGGAGCGCGCCCAAGGCGCGTCGCGACCAACCGCCCGACGTGGCACCTATAGCGCCTTGTCGAGCTTGGTGATCGTGCCGGCCTTGCCGTCCCAATCGAGCTCGAACGCGACCTTGTCGCCGACCTTGATGTCCTTCAACAGCTCCGGTTTCGCCACAAAGCCCATCGTCATCGGCGGCCATTCGAGCTCGGCGATCGCACCATGATCGAGCGTGACCTGCCCCTTCGCGATATCGATCGCGGTCACGGTGCCGGTGCTTTTGCCATGTATGGTTTCGGCCGGCATCGCCATGGTCCCGGCGTCGTCGGTCATGGCGGCGGTCTCTTCGGCTTTCGGCGCTTCGCCTTGCTGGCCGCAGCCGCCAAGCGCCGTACCGAGCGCAAGGCTGAGCGCGATGGTGGCATATGTCTTCATGTCGTTTCTCCTTCGGGTTGAACGGTTTTGGCGGAACGGCTCCGCATGATGAGATAGGCGGCAGGCAGGACGAACATCGAAAGCAGCGGCGCGGTGAGCATGCCGCCCACCATCGGCGCCGCGATGCGGCTCATGACCTCGGAGCCGGTGCCCGTTCCGACGAAGATCGGGAACAGGCCGGCGAGGATGACGGCGACGGTCATCGCTTTTGGGCGGACGCGCAGCAGCGCGCCGTCACGAACCGCCGCCCTGACATCTTGGTCGCTTCGGGCATCGAGCGCCTGACGGAGATAGATCAGCATCACGACGCCGAACTCGGCGGCGACCCCGGCCAGCGCGATGAACCCCACCGCGCTCGCGACCGACTGGTTGTAGCCCAGGAGATAGAGCAACCACATCCCGCCGGTGAGTGCGAACGGCAAGGTCGCGAGGATCAGCAGCGCCTCGTCCCAGCGGCGGAAGGTCAGGTAAAGCAGGCCGGCGATGATCGCGAGCGTGACGGGCACGACGATCTTCATGCGTTCGGTGGCGCGGATCAGAAATTCGAACTGGCCGGCATAGGAGACGCTGATCCCCGGCGGCAGATCGATGTCGCGCGCGACAGTTTGCTGGATCTCCTGGACGAGCGTCTGGAGGTCGCGATCGCGGCCTTCGACATAGATGTAGGTGACCGGCCGCCCATTCTCGCTCCGCAGCATCGGCGGCCCGTCGCTGACCCTGACGCTCGCCACCGTGCCGAGCGTGATCTGCTGGCGCGACGGGGTGAGGAGCGGGAGGTTCGCAAGGTCGCCGATGCTGTCCCTCAGTTCGCGCGGATAACGAACGCTGATCGGATAACGCGCCAGTCCCTCGACGGTCTGGCCAATCGTCTCGCCGCCGATCGCGCCCGATACGATCGCCTGCACGTCGGCGACGTTGAGATCGTATCGCGCCGCCGCGGCGCGATCGATATCGACATCGATATAGCGTCCGCCGGTCAAACGTTCGGCGAGCGCCGACGAGACGCCCGGTACCGTCTTGACTACGGTTTCGACCCGTTTCGCGGTCCGGTCGACCGCCGCGAGGTCCGCCCCCGCGATCTTGATCCCGATCGGGCTCTTGATTCCCGTCGCCAGCATGTCGATGCGGTTGCGGATCGGCGGAATCCAGAAGTTCGCGAGCCCCGGCACCCGGACGCGCGCGTCGAGTTCGGCGATCAGCTTTTCCTCGGTCATCCCGGGACGCCACTGGTCCTTTGGCTTGAACCGGATCGTCGTCTCGAACATTTCGAGCGGCGCCGGGTCGGTCGCGCTTTCGGCGCGTCCCGCCTTGCCGAACACGCTCTCGACCTCGGGAACCGTCTTGATCAGCCGGTCGGTCTGCTGGAGCAGGCCCGCCACCTTCGCGCTCGATATGCCCGGCAGCGCAGAGGGCATGTAGAGAAGGTCGCCTTCGCTCAGCTGCGGCATGAACTCGCCGCCGAGTTGCGTCATCGGCCAGAGGCTCGTTGCGAAGACGAGGCCGGCGATCGCGAGCGTCTTCTTCGGCCGGTCGAGTACCCAATCAAGCGCCGGCCGGTAGGCACGCGTCAGCCAGCGATTGACGGGATTGGATTGCTCGCCCGGAATGCGCCCGCGGATCAGCCACCCCATCAGCACCGGGATCAGCGTGATCGACAGCAGCGCCGCGGCCGCCATCGCATAGGTCTTGGTGAAAGCGAGGGGCGAAAAGAGCCGGCCCTCCTGTCCTTCGAGCGTGAAGATCGGCAGGAAGGAGAAGGTGATGATGAGCAGGCTGAGGAAAAGCGCGGGGCCGACTTCGGCGGCGGCATCGGTGATGACACGCCAGCGCGCGGCGCCTTTCAGCTCCTCGCCCGGGTGATCGGCTTCCCAATGCTCGAGATGTTTGTGGGCATTTTCGATCATCACCACCGCGGCATCGACCATCGCACCGACCGCGATCGCGATCCCGCCGAGCGAGAGGATATTGGCGTTGAGCCCCTGCACCCGCATGACGATGAAGGCGATCAATATGCCGAGCGGCAGCGTCAGGATCGCGACCAGCGCCGAACGCGCGTGCCATAGGAACAGCGCGCAGACGATGGCGACGATAACGAATTCTTCGACCAGCTTGGTGGTGAGATTGTCGACGGCGCGGTCGATGAGCCCCGAGCGGTCGTAGGTCGTCACGATCTCGACCCCCGGCGGCAGGCCTGCCTTGAGCTCGGCGAGCTTGGCGCGAACGCCGTCGATCACCTCGCGGGCGTTCTGGCCCTGCCGCATGACGATGACCCCGCCCGCGACCTCGCCCTCGCCGTTGAGTTCGGCGATGCCGCGGCGGCTGTCCGGACCGATCTGGACCGTTGCAACATCGCCCAGCGTCACCGGAACCCCGCCCGCCGCGGTGCGCAGCGGCACGCCGCGAAAATCGTCGAGATTTGAAAGGTAGCCGCTCGCGCGCACGATATATTCGGCTTCGGCCATCTCGACCGTGCCGCCGCCGCGTTCCTGATTGGCGCGTTTCAGCGCATCGCTCACCTCGGCCGCGGTCACGCCAAAGGCGGCGAGCTTCTGCGGATCAAGGAGAATCTGATATTGCCGGACCATCCCGCCGAGGCTCGCGACCTCGGCGACGCCGGGGACCGCCTTCAACTCGAAGCGCAGGAACCAGTCCTGAAGGCTGCGGAGGTCGGCGAGGTCGTGGCGCCCGCTCTTGTCGACGAGCGCATATTCATAGATCCAGCCAACCCCCGTCGCATCGGGGCCGAGCGTGGCCTTCGCCCCTTCGGGCAGGCTGCCCTGCACCTGACTCAGATATTCGAGAACGCGGCTGCGCGCCCAATAGAGATCGGTGTCGTCGTCGAACAGCACATAGACGAAACTGTCGCCGACGAAGGAATAGCCGCGTACGACGCGCGCACCGGGCACCGACAGCATCGTCGTCGTGATCGGATAGGTGACCTGGTCCTCGACGATCCGCGGCGCCTGGCCCGCATAGCTGGTGCGGATGATGACCTGGACGTCGGAGAGGTCGGGGAGCGCATCGACCGGCGTCGTGCGGACTGCGGCGATGCCGAGCAGAGTCAGGATGAGCGCCGCGGCGACGACGAGGCCGCGCGCCGCGGCCGAGGCGCGAATGATCCGTTCGATCATCGCGCCGCCTCCAGCGCGCGGACCGCAATGCCGGTCAGACTCGCCTCCGAATCGAGCAGGAACTGGCCCGAGGCGACGACCTTTTCGCCCGCCGCGAGCCCGCGCAAGACCTCGGTCTTGCCGCCGCTTTCGCGTCCCGTCACCACCTCGGCCGGATGGTAGCGGCCATCGCCCCTTTCGAGCATCACGATCGCCCGCTTGCCGGTACGAATCACCGCTTCGCTGGGGATCAGCAGCGCCGGCCGGGCATCGCCGCCGAGCGCGACGGTCGCGAACATGCCCGGCCGCAGGCGCCCGCCGCGATTGGCGAGCTCGACGCGCACCGTCAGCGTCCGACTGTCGGCCGATGCGGTCGGCAGGATGGCGATAACCCTGCCGGCGAAGCTCTCGCCGGGAAAGGCAGTAAGGGTCGCGGTCGCCCGCTGGCCGGTTTTCACCAGTGCGGCCTGCGCCTCGGGGAGCGCTGCGTTGAGCCATACGGTACCCAGCCCCGAGATTTCGGCGAGCGTCTGGCCCGTGGCAAGGGTTACGCCCACGCGGGCGTTGAGCGTCTGGACGACCCCGCCGATCGGCGCGCGCACGGTCAGCCTGCCGCCGGTGCGTCCGGTCCGGTCGACCTCGGCGATCACGCCTTCGGGTATGCCCATCAGCCGCAGCCGCTGCCGGGCGGCCGCCGTGAGTTCGGGTTTCCGGAGCTTCTTGACGCTCAGATATTCGGTCTGGGCGCTGCCCCATTCGGGCAATTGCAGGTCGGCGATCGGCGCGCCGGCGCCGATGACATCGCCGGGCGCGAGGCGATAGACGCGCTCGACGAAACCGCCCGAGCGGGCCTGGACGATCGCGACGTCGCGCTGGTTGAAATCGATGCTGCCATTGACGTCGAAGGTTGACGCGATGCTGCCCATTTCGGCCGCTACCACTCTTATACCGAGGCTCTGCCGCGCCGCCGGATCGACCGACACGCCGGGTGCCGTGCCGCTGCCCTCGTCGGCATATTTGGGCTCGAGCTGCATGTCCATGAAGGGCGACTTGCCGGGCTTGTCGAACTTCTGGTTCGGGAACATCGGATCATAATAATAAAGGATCTTGCGCCCGCCGCTTCCGGTCGCCTCGGTTGGCGCATCGCTCTGGCCGCTCAGTCCCAGCCAGTATCCACCGCCGCCCGCGATCAGCACCGCGGCCAATATGCCGGCGCGCCACCGCGCCGCTGATGTTGCATCGGTCATCGACCTGCCTCCCCATAAATATAGTTGATCCGGATCGCGTCGCGCACGACTTCGGCTTCGCGCGCCAGCGCATCGACTTCGGCTTCGGCGAGCGCGAGCGTCGACAGGAGCGCGGTCCCGAGGTCGAGCTTTCCGGCGGCGTAACTTGCAAGATCGAGCTCGGCGCGCTTCTTCGCGAGCGGCACGAGCCGCGTGCGCGCATTGGCGAGCTGCTCATGATGCATCCGATGATCGGCGAGATCGGCGTCGAGCGCCGCCGCGATGCCGCGCTTGGCGGCCTCGCGGTCAAGCCGGGCGCGCGTGGCCTCGCTGGCGCGCGCTGCGATCTTCGGGTCCTGCCGCTTTTTCGAGAAGAAGGGCAGGTCGATGGTGACCCCGACCGTGACGAGATCGCCATAATTGGGCTCGCGGCGCCCATAGGCGGCGTTGACGCTCCAGTCGGGGCGCTTGTCGGCGCGCGCGAGGCCGGTCTCGGCATCGGCGGCGATGGCCCGGGCGTCGAGCGCGCGCAGCCTTGGCAGGGCGTCGATGCCGGCGCGCAATCCTTGTTCGTCGATCATCTGCGGCGGCAAATCGCCGAGTGTGTCGGCCGCGGTGTCGTCAGTGAAGCGGGCGAGCTGCGCGCGGGCGCGGGCGATCTCGGCGGCGAGCGCGCTGTGGCGGTCGTTGATCGCGGCGCGAAGCTGATCGGGTTCGAGCGCCTGCGCCGGTCGAGCCGCGCCGCTCGCGAGCCGCGCGGTCACCGTCGCTTGAAGGTCTTCAAGGCCGTCGTCGAGCAGGTCGAGTTCCTTGAGGCGCTTCTTGGCGTAGAAGAGATCGACCCAGGCAAGCGCTGTCGCGAGCCTGACGTCCTGCGCGGTGACCGCTTCGTCGGCGCGGGCGATTCCGATGTCGGCCTGTGCGCGCGCCGCGCGCGCGCGCCGCTTGGCCGGATTCGGAAAATCCTGGCTGATGCCGATGACCTGCATCGTGAAGTTGTCGCGATTGAACCGGCCCGCATCGGGCCCGGTCACCGGAAAATCCTTGATTGCCAGATCGAGCTTTGGGTCGGGCAGCCGGTCGGCGGCGATCGCCGCCGATTGGGCGGCATCGATGCCGGCTTCGCGGCCCTGCAATTCGGGCGCTCGCGTCGTCGCGAGTTCGAGCGCTTCATCGAGCGACATGGGTTCGGCGCGAAGGGCCGTGGGCAGCGCAAGCAAGGCTGCGGCTAGAAAAAGGCGCATGGGTCCCCCTTGTACGGAGCAGGCAGGACCGCCCCCGGCGTGGCTGCGCCAGGAGCGGTCGGGCATTATTTGCCGGGGTGGCTCATGTGATCGCCGGACATTTTCTTCATGCCCTCGGCGGGTCCGGACTTCATCGTGCAGCAATCGCACGCCTTCATGTCCTTCATGTCCTTCATGTCCTTCATATCGGACATGTTCGGCGCGGGTGATTCGCTCGATTGCGTCGCATGATGGCCGCCCGGCGCTTCCTGCGCGATTGTGGGGGCGGCAAGGGTTGCGGCCGCGAATGCGGCAGCGCTCATAATCATTTTCATGTTGAATTCCTCGGTTGAAATGCGTGGAGCGCGCGCCGGCAGGTGCCGGTACGCATCAGGCAATCAGCCGAGAATGAGCGGTGGATCGGGTTCGGGTCCGACCGTGAGCCCGTCCAGTCTGTGGGTCAGAAGTGGATCAAGCAGATCGCGCAGCAGTGCGGGGGCGGCGAATGGTATCGCCGGAGACACGACAACGGGCGGCAGCGCGCAACCCATCTGGGCGATGCAGTCGAGCGTGAGGCCCGTGCAGGCTGCACTGTCATCGGACTTGTCGATGCCCATCATTTCGGCGCACTCGTCGCTCATCGCCGGTGCGGCATTGGCCGTCTCCGACGCCATGGGCATCGCCGGTGCCGAGGCGAATGCCGCCTCCTGGGCCAAAAGGCCAAGCATCGCTCCCAAAAGGAGCAAAAGGGAAAGCCAGCGCTTCACAGGCGATACATGATCCTTGTCGGTTTTCCGTCAATCCGAAACCGGAAGAGCGGGGTGCATTGCACTATAGCATCCGTACCATGGTACGGAGTCAAGCCGTTTCGTCGAGGCGCCCATTGGAGCGAGGACGCGCCCGAATCCGGACGTTGGGTCTCGGTCGCTGATGGTCCTTTGCCAGCCGCCCAAGTAGCGGACGACCCTGGCAAGACCTTCAGTTCGAGTCTGACACTGGGGTGCGAGCGACTCCCATTTTTGCTGATGTCCCTGTGCGACTTCGCCCGATACTGTCCTCCTTAAAATGACATGAGGAGGATGCGATGGATCTCGGTCTCAAAGGCAAGAAGGTCATTATGAACGGCGGCGCGCACGGGCTGGGGCTGGCGTCGCTCAAGATTTTCGCTGCCGAGGGAGCCGATGTCGCCTTCTTCTCGCGCGATGCCGACAAGGTGAAGGCCGCCGTCGCGGCGATCGATGCCGCCGGGCCGGGCAAGGTTCATGGCGAGCAGTTCGACATGACTGGCAACCCAGAAGGCTATCGCGAATGGCTAGGAAAGGCGCGCGACGCGCTCGGTGGCTGCGACGTCTTCATCCACACGGCGAGTTCGTCGGGGCAGGGTGCGACCGGCGACTGGCAGCGCGGGCTCGACATGGACGTGATGGGCGCGGTGCATGGCGTCGAGGTGCTGACCGAGGCGCTCGCGGCGTCGGGGTCGGGATCGATCATCTTTATGTCGTCGACCGCGGCGGTCGAGACCTTCATCGTGCCGCAGGCGTTCAACGCGCTGAAGGCGGCGCTCATCACCTATGGATCGCAGTTGAGCCAGGCGCTCGCGGCGCAGAATATCCGCGTCAACATCGTCTCGCCCGGCGCAATCTATTATCCCGGCGGCAATTGGGAGGTGATCAAGTCGGCGGTTCCGGCGCTTTACGAAGGGACGCTTGCGCAGATGCCGATGGGACGTTTCGGCGAGCCCGAGGAGGTTGCGAAGGGTATCGTCTTCATGGCGTCGCCCGCCTGTCCCTATATGACCGGCGCGCATCTCGTCATCGACGGCGGCTTTACCAAACGCGTCCAGTTCTAGGCGGCGGGCGATGAAACTCTATCAGTCGCTTGGCCCCAATCCGCGCGTCGTGCTGATGTACCTCGCCGAAACGGGGCTGACGCTCGACCGGGAGTTCGTCGACATCATGGCGGCGGAGAACCGCCGGCCCGATTTCTATGCGAAAAGCCCGCTCGGCCATACGCCTTTGCTGGAGCTCGACGATGGCAGCCATATCGTCGAAAGCATCGCGATTTGTGAATATCTGGCCGAAACGCACGCGGCGAACGAACTTCTCGGCGCGACGCCGGAACAGCGCGCGCGCACCCGGATGTTCGTGCGCATCGTCGACCAGCTCGTCGTCGTACCGATGACTGCGGGCTTTCGCGGCGCCGAAGGCTTGCCGATGTTCAGGGACCGGGTGCTCTGCCTGCCCGATGCCGCCGCCGACCTGAAGCGGCTTGCGGCGAGCGGACTCGAAGCCGTGAACAATATTATCGGCGCGGGACCATGGGTCGCGGGCGAGCGCTTCAGCCTCGCCGACATCCTGCTCTATAGCTTCGTCGAGTTCGGCGCGCTGGTCGGGCAGCCGCTTGACCCCGCGCTGACCAATCTCGCCGCCTGGCGTGAGCGCGTTGCGGCCCGTCCCAGCGCCGCCGCCAGCGCCAACCCCCAACAGGGCATCGGAGAGCCTGCATGACCGACATGACGATCGATCGCGACAAGCTGCGCGACATCTATACCCGCACGATGCGTGTCGCGCGCGCCGACGAGAAATTCCGCTCGCTGCTGATGACCGGCAAGCTTGCAGTCATCTATTACACCGTGCGCGGGCAGGAACTGGTGTCGGCGGCGGCGATGGCGGCGCTTGAACAGGATGATTATCTCGTCACCACATATCGCGGCCAGCACGACCAGATCGCCAAGGGCGTGCCGCTGAACCCCTTGTTCGCCGAGATTGCGGGCAAGGTCGGCGGAACCTGCCGCGGCAAGGGCGGGTCGATGCACATCACCCATCCCGAAACCGGGGTGATGGTGACGACGGGCGTCGTCGGCTCGGGGCTGCCGATCGCCAACGGCCTCGCGCTCGCGTCGCAGAACCGTGGCGACGGCAAGGTGACGATGGTCTGCTTCGGCGACGGGGCGACTAATATCGGCGCCTTCCACGAGGCGATGAACATGGCGCAGCTGTGGAAGCTGCCCGTGATCTTCCTCTGCCAGAACAACCGCTACGGCGAGCACACCGCCTTTGCCGACCATACGAAGGTCGACTCCATCGTTACCCGCGCCAAGGCGTACGGAATGACCGGCGTGCATGTCGACGGCAACGACGCGATTGCGATGTACAACACCACCAAGGCGGCGGTCGATCGCGCGCGGGCGGGCGAGGGGCCGACGCTGATCGAGGCGATGTGTTACCGGATGATGGGGCATTTCTTCGGCTCTGACTTCTCCTACATGCCGAAGGAGCATCTCGCCGAGATGGCGGCGGAAGACCCGCTCCCGCGGCTCCGTCAGCTGATGCTCGACCATCAGTTCACCGAGGCCGAGCTCGACGCGATCGTCGCCGACCTCGACGCCCAGATGGACGCCGCCGCCGACTTCGCCGCGAACAGCCCGCTGCCGGGGCCAGAGGAAATCCGCAAGGATGTCTTCGAAGAGGAGATTGCGGCATGAGCGCGCAGATCACGATGACGCAGGCGATCAACCGAGCGATCGACGAGGCGATGGCCGAGGATGAGGGTGTGATCCTGCTCGGCGAGGATGTCGCGGCAAAGCAGGGCGGCGGCGTGTTCAAAATCTCGTCGGGTCTCACCGAGAAATATGGCGAGAAACGCATCCGCGCGACGCCGATTTCGGAGCAGGCGATCGTCGGGGCGTGCGTCGGTGCGGCGCTCGCGGGCTTTCGTCCGATCGCCGAGATCATGCTGATGAACTTTGTGACGGTGGCGATGGACCAGATCGTCAACCATGCCGCGAAGCTGCGCTTCATGTCGGGCGGGCAGACCCATGTGCCGCTGGTGATCCGCACGACGACCGGTGTCGGGGTTGGCTTTGGCGGGCAGCATAGTGACATGCTCGAAGCCTGGTTCGCGCATGTCGCGGGGCTGAAGGTCGTGACGCCGTCGAACGCCGCCGACGCGCAGGGGCTGATGCGCGCGGCGATCGCGTGCAACGACCCGGTGATCTTCATCGAGAATATCCTCTGCTACGGCCTCAAATCCGACGATCCGGGGCCGGGGCATGTCGTGCCGCTCGGCAAGGCGGCGGTGACGCGCGAGGGGAGCGATTGCTCGATCATCACCTATGGCCGCACCGTGCTCGATGCGCTCGAAATCGCGGGCAAGCTCGCCGAGGAGGGGATTTCGGTCGAGGTGATCGATCTGCGTACGATCGCCCCCTATGACGAGGCGACGGTGACGGCATCGGTCCAAAAGACCGGCCGCGCGGTCGTGCTCCACGAAGCGGTGAAGCAATATGGGACGGGTGCCGAGATCGCCTCACGTCTCAACGAAAAACTGTTCGGCAAACTGAAAGCGCCGGTCACGCGTATCGGCGGCGCCTTCTCGGCGGTGCCGATGGCGAACGCGCTCGAACAGGCGTGGATCCCGAACAAGGATGCGATCGCCGATGCGGTGCGATCCGCGGTGAACTGGAAAGGTTGAGCCGATGGCGGAGGAATTGCGCATCCCGAAGATCGGCATGTCGGCGACCGAAATGACGCTCAATGAATGGATGGTCGGCGACGGCGAGCGCGTCGAGGTCGGCGACATCATCTATACGGTGGAGACCGACAAGACGACGGTCGAGATCGAGGCGCAGGTCGCGGGCACGATCCGCCCGACCGGGATCGAGGGCGAGGTCTATCCGGTCGGCGCGCTCGTCGGCACGATCGAATGACGCCGCTCGAAGCCAGCAAGGCGATGTATGCCGCGGTCGCGCGCGGCGAGTGGGACGTCGTGGCCGACTTCATGGCCGACGACCTCGTCATCCATGAGCCGACCTCGCTGCCTTATGGCGGCGAATGGCGCGGGCGCGATGCGCTGCAGAAACTCTACGCGCATGTCATGGGCTATTGGGAAGACCCCGTCGTCAAATGGCAGGAATTGGTGGGCGGCGAGAAATATGCCGTTGCGCTGCTCCACTTCACCGTCACCGCGAAATCGAGCGGCAAGCGCTTCGAGACGCATATCGCCGAGGTCACCGAGTTCGACGATGCAGGCAAGATGGCGTCGATGCGCATCCATTATTTCGACACCGTGCATATGGTCGAGCAATTGAAGGCATAAGAGATGAGCGAAGCGCCGCACGTCATCGTCCTCGGCACCGGCGGCGCGGGGCTGACCGCCGCGATTTCGGCGCACGAAGCCGGCGCGCGGGTCTCGCTGTTCGAAAAAGGCGATCAGGTTGGCGGGACCACGGCCTGGTCGGGCGGGATGATCTGGATCCCGAATAACCATCATGAGGGGGCGCTCGGCGTCGAGGACAGCCGCGACAAGGCGCTGACCTATCTGATGTCGATGTCGCACGGGCTGATGCAGCAGTATCTGGTCGAGGCATTCCTCGACCATGGGCCCGAGATGGTCGCGTTCCTCGAAGCGCGCACCCCGGTGCAGTTCCGGCCAATTCCAGAATTTCCGGACTATCACGCGGAGTTCCCGGGCGGGATGCCGAACGGTGGGCGCTCGCTCGATTGTCCGCTCTTTTCCTTTCACGAACTGGGCGAGTGGGCGGACAAAATCACGCTCTCGCCCTATTATCCGATGCCCTATTTCTCGATCTACGACACGCCGCTGGGGCAGGCGAAGCCGCAGCCGCTGGCGCCCGAGGAATTGCAGCGCCGCATCGACGGCGATCTGCGCGGCAGCGGACAAGCGCTCGTCGGGCGGTTGCTGCGCGCTTGCCTTGATCGTGGGATCGAGCCGCAGACGGGGCATCGTGCGGCGCGGTTGATCATGGACGGCGACCGCGTGGCGGGCGTGGTATTCGAGACGGCCGAGGGCGAGGTCGAAGTCGTTGCCGATGCAGTGGTGCTCGCGACCGGCGGGTTCGAGTGGGACAAGGATTTGCTCCGCGCTTTCATCCGCGGCCCGATGACGCATCCGCTGAGCCCGCAGACGAACACCGGCGACGGGCTCAAGATGGCGATGCGCGTCGGCGCGATGCTCGGCAATATGCGCGAAGCCTGGTGGATGCCCGTCGCCGAGGTTCCGGAGAGCGAATGTTCGACGGGCAAGACACTCGTCGCTGGGCAGCGCAGCCTGCCACATTCGATCATGATCAATCGCGCGGGCAAACGCTTCACGAACGAGGCGGCGAATTACAATGCGATCGGCGCGGCGTTCCACGATCAGGACGTCAGCGCGTTCGACTATAAGAACCTGCCGTGCTGGCTGATCTTCGACCAGCAATATATCGACCGCTTCGGTTTCGGCATGATCAGCGGCGAGCGCGGCGTCGCGCCGCCGCAATGGGCGATGCGCGCCGAAAGCCTAGCCGAACTCGCGGCGCGGCTCGGTATCGATGCCGATGCGCTCGAAGCGACGGTCGAGCGCTTCAATGGCCATTGCGCAACCGGGCGCGATCCCGATTTCGGGCGCGGCGATGCGGCGCACGATCAATGGTGGGGCGACCCTGACGGGCGCGGCTCTACTGCCGCGACGCTGGGACCGATCGGCAAAGGGCCGTTCTTTGCGGTCGAGATCAAGAGCGGCGCGCTCGGCACCAAGGGCGGGCCGCAGACCGATGCCAACGCGCAGGTGCTGACCGTCGACGGCGGGGCGATCCCCGGCCTTTACGCCGCGGGCAATGTCATGGCCTCGGCGATGGGCATGACTTACGGCGGGCCGGGCGGGACGATCGCGCCGGGAATGGTGTTCGGTTTCCTCGCGGGGCGTCACGCGGCGACCGTGTCGGCAAAGCAGCTGGAGGGCGCAGCATGAAGAAGGTCATCGTCCTTGGCGCCCCCGCCGATCAGGGAATTCCCTTGCTCACGGCGCTGAAGACGAGAGGGCTTGAACCCACCGCGGGCGTGCGGCGACCCGGTGCGATGGCGGCGACGCCGCATCCCGATGTGCCCGAGGTCGCGGCCGATCTCTACGACGTCGCGAGCCTGACCGCGGCGTTCAGCGGGCACGACGCGCTGGCGATGCACCTGCCGTTCGAATTCGACCGCGCGCGCGCCGCGATGATGGGGCGCAATATCGCCGACGCCGCCAGCGCGGCGGACCTCAAGAAGATCGTCTTCAATACAAGCTGTTTCGTAGCCGACCGCGATCTCGATCTGTCGGCGCACGACGGGCGTCGCGACATCGAGCGCGCGATCCATGACAGCGGCGTGCCCTATGTCATCATCGAACCGATGGTGTTCATGGACAATATCGCGCGCATCTGGTCGCGCCCGGCGATCGTGAACAGCGGCGTGTTCGCCTATCCAGCCGCCGAGACGCTGAAGATCAACTGGGTCTGTCTGGAGGATGTCGCGGCCTATATGGTCTCGGCGCTGCTCCACGAGGATCTGGTCGCCGACCGGATCGCGGTGGGCGGACCCGAGGCGCTGGTTGGCGCCGAGGTCGCCGAACGGCTGAGCGCCGCGGCGGGCCGCCCGGTGCGCTTCCAGAGCCTGTCACCCGACGAATTTGCGGCGCGGATGAGCGAGCTCGTCACCGGCTCGCGCGAGGTGCAGCCCGCGAGCATCTATGACGGGATGGCGAAATTCTATCGCTGGTACAACGACCAGCCGGTGTCGCCCGTCGCGCTCGACGCGGTGCCCGCGGCGCGGTTGTTGGGGGTAACGCCGACGCCGTTTGCCGACTGGGCGGCGCGGCAGGACTGGACCTAGGCGGCGAACCAGCGCTGCGTCGCGGCGAGCAGCGCTCGTGCGCGATCGGCGGGGTCGGGATGGTGGTCGCGCAATGCCGCGCTCCGCAGTTCGACGCTGAGCGGCGTAGCCGGCGGCAACTGCGCAAGCAGGTCGTCCAGCGGCAGTTCGCCCTCGCCCGGCATCAGCCGCAGGTCGAGCGCTTCGCGGATGATTTCCGGAACGTCGCTCGGCGGCGGGCCATGCGCCGGCGCGTCGCAGAATTGCGCATAAGGGAAGCGCTGCGGATCGACCGAACTGAGGTCGGCAGGCGAGCCGCCGGTCCGTGCGAGATGTAACGGGTCGATCAGCAGGCCGAGATTATCGCAATCGGCGGCATCGAGCAGGGCGACCGCGCTCGCTATGTCGCCGACCGTCGTAAACGCAGCGAACTCCAGACAGGCGCGCAGGCCCATCGAGGCGGCGTGGTTCCCGAGCCGGTTCAGCTTGCCCGCGGCGCGGGCCGCATCGTCTTCCGAGCTGACGATCAGGACATTGCGCGCGCCAATTGCCGCGCCGGCGTCGATCGCGGCGAAATGCGCCGGATCGTCGGGGCCGGGTTTCAGCCAGATCACCTCGATATCGAGGATCGTAAGCCCGGCGTCGGCGGCGCGGTCGCGGACCTCGATCGTCGTTGCGGGCGTCCAGCTTTCGGGGTCGTACCAGATGCCGGCCGCCTGCCACCCACCCGCGATCGCGGCCGCGACCGTCTGCTCGGGTGAAAATTCGGGCAGCACTCCTGCCGCGAGCGACAGCAGCGGGGCGGCGCGCGCCATCAGCCGGGAAGCTCACCGTCGATATATTTGCCGAGCGTGCGGTGGAAATGGCGGATGCGGCTCTCTTGATAATGGCCGAGCTCGATCACCCCGCCCGGCGACGATTTCATGCCCTCCTGCACATAGGGGAGATTCTCCATATCCTGGTCGAACACCCCGGCAAGCGCGGCGCCGATCAGGTGGCTGGCGCTGGCGAAGGGCTGGTCGCCCGGGATCAGGTGCATCGGCGCCGAACGCGGCGGCTTTTCGCCCTTTGGCGTGCGCATCAGGATGCGGACCTCCATCAGGCAATGGTCGGCGTCGCCCCACGGCCGCCAGCGGTAGACGATGTTCGGCACCAGCCCGCCCCACGGCGCCCAGTTGGGGAAGACGTTATAGGTGAAATTGTCGAGCATCTCGCTGTCGGTCGCGGCCGAATAATCATGCCCGTTCATCGCCGAAAAGGCGTCGCGGTTCGCCTGCGCCAGCACCTTGCGCGCGAGCATCGGATCGTCGGCGTCGAAGCCTTTCAGGTCGGCCGGATCGCCGGTCGCGCGCCGCGCCCGGCTGTCGCCCGCGCCGATGAAATCCTCGAGCGATTTGAGGACATAGAATTGATCCTTGCCCTTGATATGCGGCGACATCGCGCCCGCAGGGGTGATCGCGCGGTTGAGGAAGTCGCCGTAGAGGTCGTAGCGGGTGTTCGCGTCGGCGGTGAAGCCGAGGATCTGCGGGTGGGTGACGATGCTGTGCCACGCCTCCATGAAGGCTTCGGCGACCGCTTTCCAGTTCGCCGGGATGACGCGCCCGACCCATGCGGCGGTATGGCATTCATCGAGCCGCCAATTGTCATAATGCTCGACGCCCGGGCCGACCCAGTCGCGAAAGCCCGGCAAATCGCGGTTCTCGGTGACGAGGATGAAGCCTTGCCAGCGATCGACCTTCAACTCGGGCAGGCTCATGTCCTTATCCCCGAGATGTTTGAAGTCCCATGCGCAGGGCGCTTCCTTGAAACGGCCGTCGTGGTGCCAGGAAAAGCCGTGGAAGGGGCAGCGCAGGTTCACCGCAGGGCCGCTTTCGGTGCGCAGCTTGCGCCCGCGGTGGAGGCAGACGTTGTAGAAGGCTTTGACCGAGCCGTCCTTCTGGCGGACGAGCAGGATACTCTTTTCGTTGATGTCATAGACGACGGTGTCGCCGGGGTCGGGCATATCCTCTTCGCGCGCGGCAAATTGCCAGATGTTCGGCCACATCTTCACGCGTTCGAGCTTCGCCCAATCCTCGCTGACATAACGCTCGATCGGAATTGGGGCGTCGCCGAGTTCCTGATTCGATTCGGCGAACAGATAGTCGGGAACGCGCCGCGTATCGGCCTTCAGCATGTCGGTGTAACTGGTCCCGGGGCAACGATCGTCGCGGTTGTCGGCCTGGGGAGGACTGAGGTCGTTCATCACTAACTCCGGAAAGGTCAGGCGATCTGGTCGAGCGGCATCTTGCACGCCGCGGCGATCGAACGGTGGACGCCGTGCAGCGCGGGCTCGTTCGCGCCGAGCACGACGCGGAAGTCGTCGGGCGCGGTCATGAGATTGGCGTAGCCGCTGCTCGCGACGCGATAATCCTCGGTCTGGACGACGGTCGCGGTCGCGTCATAAGCCATCTCGCACATCGCGCGATGTTCGTCGCTCTCGACGCCGAAGGGGGCGTAGACCGCGAACTGGCAGAACATCTTGCCCGCGCCGTCGGGGAAGAGGCGAAACACCTGCGTGAAATAGACGCCCGGGGTCACCGCGCCGAAGAAGATCACGGTGTTCGGGAACAGGAAATGCACCCCGCCATAATCGGTTTCGGGCCATTCGCTCTCGTCCTTGCCGACGAGCGCGCCGATCGACAGGTCGGGGAAACTGACGCGGTGGTGGCGCCCGATCGGCTCATAGACGTTGCGGTCGCTGTAATGCGTGCCGCCGATCGTTGAGGCGTGGAGCATCTTGAAATGATAGCCCTCGCCATAGGTGTCGAGCGCGAATTTCCAGTTGGAGTCGGCCGTCAATATGCCCTTCTTCACCGGCTCGGCGCGGTGGAGTTCGAGCTGTGCGAGCACTGGCCCGAAGTCGCCGAGATGCGCCGCGGCATCGATCGGATCGCCGCCCGGATTGGCGCGGACGAAGATCAGGCCGAGGTGCTCGGTGCAGGGCAGGGCGATGAGATTGCGGGCCCCGATCTCGCAATTGGCGAAGCCGTCCTTGCCGGGCTGGCCGACGAGGTCTCCGGTGGGATCGAAGGTCCAGGCGTGGAAGGGGCAGACGAGGCGCGGTCGCGGGCCGCTCCAGGGTTCTTTCTCTTCGACCAGCTTGGCGCCGCGGTGCGTGCACATGTTGAGGAAGGCGCGGGCGACGCCGTCCTTGCCGCGCGTGACGAGGATCGACGGGCCGACCGAGTCGAAGACGAGCGTGTCACCGGTCTTGGGGATGTCGCCCGACAGGCCGGCGACGATCGGTTCGTTCCGGAAAATATGCTCCATCTCGGCCGCATTGCGTGCTTCGCCGGTGTAGATCGATTTGTGGAGCGGCAGCGGCGCCTCCGCACGGTCGGTGCGGTTTTCGGCGACGATCGAAACCAGTTTGCGCAGTCCCGCGCGCGCATTGCGCTTGCGGACGGCGAACCAGTCCTGCGGCGCGATCTTGGGATCGGACTCGGCCATGGCTCTCCTCACATTTTGCCCAGTATGACTCCGGGTCTCGAAAGGCTTATCGCACAAAGCCCGGCGCTTGTGCGCTATCGCTTTTGAGGGGGAGATCCATGCCCGGACCCAAATCGCTCGCGTCGCTCGGCGACATCATGCAGCTCGCCTTTGTGCCGTCCGATTTCGACGCCGCGATCCGGCACTGGACCGGGGTGATGGGCGCGGGACCGTTCTTCCTGCTACCCAATGTGTCGCTATCCGGCGGGCGCTATCGCGGCGAGCCGAGTGATCCGGTCTTCACGATGGCGCTCGGCTATTGGGGCGACATGCAGATCGAGCTGATCCGGCCCGAGAATGACGCGAAGTCGCTCTATCGCGGGGAGTATGGCGTCGCCGATGTGCTGCACCATGTGTGCGTGCTGGTGGATTCTATCGCCGCCGCGCGGGTGCGCTGCGAGGACATCGGAGCGGAGATCATTTTCGAGGCGCCGGTCGGCGACACGGGCGGGGTCATCTACGCCGATCCGGGCACTGGCCCCGGCACGCTCGTCGAGCTGCTCGAGCCGCAGGCGGGGACGCGCGAACTGTTCGCTATGATGCGCGATGCGGCGAAGGACTGGGATGGGCGCGAGCCGCTGCGGTCGCTGGGCTGAAAAAAATCCTCCCTGCCGCGAAGCGGTGGGGAGGGGGACCGCCCGAAGGGTGGTGGAGGGGCCAGCGACGTTTACGCCATTGCCCCTCCGTCGGCGCTTCGCGCTGCCACCTCCCCATCGCTGCGCGGCAGGGAGGATCATGTGGGGTCAGCTATTCGCGCCCAGATATCCCA
Source organism: Sphingopyxis sp. H053 (assembly GCF_001468225.1). Taxonomy (GTDB): domain Bacteria; phylum Pseudomonadota; class Alphaproteobacteria; order Sphingomonadales; family Sphingomonadaceae; genus Sphingopyxis. The sequence continues at coordinate 582,638 of NZ_LNRU01000001.1, forward strand.
GCTGCCCCGCCTTGAAGATCGTCTGCGCGCGGTTGACCGAGTTCAGTTTCTCGCCGGCGCGGTGGACGTGATAGCGCACCGTCGCGTGGCTCAATGAAATGATCATGCCGATCTCGCGGTCGGTCTTGCCGATCGCCGCCCAGCGCAGGCATTCGACCTCGCGCTTCGACAATTCGCAGTCGGAAGGAATCCGCCGTTTCGTCCGCATCGCCGAGGCATAGCCCGCGATGAAACGCCGCGTCGCGAGCGCCAGCGTGTCGCCGATCGCCGCGAACAGGTCCGACAGATCGGTGATGTCGGGATCCGACGGTTGAAAGCTGTTCGCCGAAATCTGCCCGAACGGCAGATGGACGGGAACGACGATCGCCGCTTTGTACCGATCGTGCGCCGAAAAATAGCGCGAGAGGTCGATATCATCGAGATAGGGGTTGGGCTGCGCGGTACGGAAACCTTCGGCATTGCACCAGAAAGGCTCGCTTTCGTACCGGCACGAGCGCGGCAGGGGCGAGTGGAGCGCCAGCCTGTGATCTTCCCACCAGCGCTCGCCATCGCCGAGCCAGCCGAACAGGTCGGCGGCGAGCACCGCGCCGTCGGCGTCGACCATCGTTTCCTTCGACGCGATATCGTCGCAGAGCGCCGCGCGCAGGCCATAAGCCGCGGCATAGTCGCGCAACACCACCGCCGCGTCGTGGATATCTTCCACGCAGCGAACCGTGACCGCGTCGACGAGGGTCCTGGCATCCATTGGGGGCGCGAACCCGTCGATCGGCAGTTTTTCTGCCTGTTCTCCCATCAGCGGGACTATTTCACACTGGCCGGCAAGTCGCAATGCATGTGTCATAAGCGGAGCACCGTCTTTGCTATGATGTTTTTCTGAACTTCGCTCGAACCGCCGAATACGGTCCAGGCACGGCTGTTAAGATAGCGGGCGGCCGCGACCTGCGCGTCCTCGTCGCCGATCGCGGGCGGCGCTTCGTTGCCATAGAGCGGACGGACGGTGGGCAGTTGCAGGCCGTCGTATCCGTGCAGGTCCATCGCGAGGCCATCGATCCGCTGATGGATCTCGGACGAGAGCAATTTCACGAGCGAGGTTTGCGGGCCGGCAGGGCGGCCCTTCGCGATATCGGCGAGGATGCGCAGCTCGGTCGTTTCGAGCGCTTCGGCCTCGAGCCGCAGCCGCGCGATCCGCATCGCGATCTGGATATCGCCGCCGAGCGAACCATTGTGCCCGCTCGGCGCGACGCCCGCGAGCGCTTCGAGATGGTCGATCGCGCGGATCAGGCGCGGCGCATGGAACGATCCGCCGCGTTCGTTTTCAAGCAGGAACTTCGCGATCGTCCAGCCCTGACCCTCTTCGCCGATGCGGTTGTCGACCGAGGTGCGCGCGCCGTCGAGGAAGACCTGGTTGACCTCATGATCGCCGGCCATCGTAATGATTGGGGTCACGGTGACGCCGGGCTGGTCCATGGGGACGAGCAGGAAGCTGATTCCGGCCTGTTTCTTCACCTCGCCATCGGTGCGGACGAGGCAGAAGATCCAGTTCGCGTGGTGCGCGTGGGTGGTCCAGATCTTCGACCCGTCGACGACATATTCGTCGCCGTCGCGCCGCGCGCGGGTGCGGAGCGAGGCGAGATCGGAGCCGCTCTGCGGTTCGGAATAGCCCTGGCACCAATAATCGGTCCCTGCGCGGATCGCGGGCAGGAAACGGTCCTTTTGCTCCTGTGTCCCGAAGGCGCAGATCACCGGGCCGACGAGGCGGAGGCCGAGCACCGAGAGCGCCGGCGCGCCGGCGATCGCGCATTCCTTTTCAAAGATATAGCGCTGCATCGGCGTCCAGCCGGTGCCGCCGCAATCCTCGGGCCAGTGATAGGCGACCCAGCCCTTGTCATTGAGGATGCGGTGCCAGACGAGGCCGATATCGGGTTCGACAAAGACGCCGGGGGTGCGCCTGGCACCGTCGCGGACATAATCGGGAAGCGAGGCGCGGAGGAAGTCGCGGACCTCCTCGCGGAATTTGAGTTCGTCTTTGGTGAGGTCCAGATCCATGCGTTCCGCTAGCGTTCGAGGATCGCCACCGCCGACAGGCCGGGCGCTCCATAGACATGAGAATAACCGACCTTCGGGCCGTTCGGCACCTGCCGCGCGCCGCCGCGACCACGCAGCTGCAGCGTATTTTCATAGACTTGCCTGAGGCCCGAGGCGCCGATCGGCTCGCCGCACGCGAGGCAGCCGCCGTCGGTGTTCACCGGCATTCTGCCGCCGATCTCGCTCCACCCTTCGGCGAGCCATTGTTCCTGTTCGCCGTCGGTGCAGAAGCCGTTTTCGGCCATGTGCATGATTTCGGCGCCGCTTTCGGTGTCCTGCAACTGTGCGACGGAGACGTCTTCAGGGCCGATGCCCGCCATTTCGAAGGCGGCCTTGCTGGCGACCTCGGTGGGTTTGCCGCCGCCATGGACGCTGATCGACGGCGCGAAGACCTCGAACGATCCTTCGGGTCGGGTGCGGAAGGCGACACTCGCGATGCGCACCGCGTCGGCGCCGAGTTCGCGGACCTTCTTGCCGCTCGCGAGAACGAGCGCGACCGCGCCCTCGGCGGGCGAGCAGAACATATATTTGGTCAGCGGATCGTTGACGATCGGCGCATTCAATATCGTGTCGAGATCGACCGGCGAACGCCGCCACGCATGCTCGCATAGCGTGCCGTTGCGAAACGCCTTTTCGGCGACGAGGCCGAGGGTGCGACGGCTGATGCCGTGGAGTGCCATATAGCGCTGGATCTTCAGCGCAAAGAATTGCGTCGTCAGCATCATGCCGGTTTCGCCATACCATTCAGGCAGGCCGTAATCGGACGGCTTGGCGTTGAAGGCGCCGCGCGGATGCTTGTCGAAGCCGACCGCGAGCGCGATGTCGCAGGCACCCGCGGCAATGGCGTTGCGTGCCGCGGTCAGCGCGCTGCCGCCGGTCGCGCAGCCGTTCGCGACGTTGATGAAGGGGACGCTGGTCAGCCCAAGCTCGTTGACCATGATGTCGGCCGAGCCCGCCGCCGCCGAGCCACCATAAGCGAATTCGACGTCGGGCCATTCGATCCCGGCGTCGCCCAGCGCCTCGCGCACGGCATAGACGCCCTGGTCGCGCCCCGACCGGCCATCGGTGCGGCCAAAGGGATGGATACCCGCGCCGATGATATAGACGTCGTCGTTCATGGCTGGCGCTCCGGACGGAAGGCATAGGTCGACCGCGTATCGTCGAAGGCGACGACGGCGAAGGTCATCGGCATCCCGATGACGAGGTCGGCCGCTTCGGCGTCGACGATCCGCGTCTCGACGATCACTTCGCCGGGCAGTTCGACATAGCCGATGAGGAACGGCTGGAAGGGCCGCGGACCGCTGTACGGTTCCTTGGGCTCAAAGCCCTGCGTGGTCCACGACCAGAGCGTGCCTTTGCGCGACAGCGCGACCGGTTCGACCAGCGCGGCGGCGTCGCCCGAAGGCACGGGAAAGACGATCTCGCCGTCGGCGCGGCGCGCGCCGATCAGGCGCGGTTCGGCTTCGTCGGTCCACAGGCCCGGCGCGATCGGGACGAGCACGCTCATGCCGCCCTCGCAAAGCTGCGCAGGCAATGGTCCTGATCGCCGAAGAATTTGTCGAGCAGCATGACGCGCTTCAGCGCATGGCCGATCGCGAGCTCGTCGGTCTGGCCCATGCCGCCGTGCATCTGCACCGCCTCGAGCCCGATTTTCGTCGCCGCTTCGCCGACAAATGCCTTCGCGCCCGCGGCGATGCGCGGCCAGTTCGCATCGTCGGTCGTTGGGTCGAGCATCGCGGTGCGCAGCACCATCGAGCGCGCCTGTTCGAGCGCGGCATAGCATTCGACGAGGCGGTGCTGGAGCGCCTGGAAGCTGCCGATCGCGGCGCCGAACTGCTGGCGCTCGCCGACATAGGCGAGGGTGTCGTCGAACATCGTCTGCGCGAGCCCCAGCATCTCGGCCGCGGCGAGCAGGCGGGCGTCGCCGATGACGCGCTGGAATTTCGCGTCGGGCAGTTCGAACAGCTCTGCAGGTGCGCGATGCAGGTCGATCGTCGCGCCGTTCGAACCGTCGATCACCGGATAGTCCTGCCGCACGACGCCGGCGGCTCCCTTCGCGACTTTCGCGAGCTTGTTGTCGGCGACAGTGACCAGCAGCGTGTCGGCGAGGGGCGCGCCGAGGACGAAGGTCTTGGCGCCGGTGAGATGAGCATTTTCGGCTTTGGTGGCTACGGCTTCGATCTCATAGCGACGCCCCGGTTCTGCAAAGGCGATGGCCGCCAACTGCGCGCCCGAGGCCAGCTCGCAGACCAGCGCGCCATCGCCCGTTGCAGCCGCAAGCCGGATCGGCAGCACGCCATTTTCGAGCCAGGGGTCGATCGCGACTCCTGTGCCCAGCGCTTCGGCGACGAGCGCGAGGTCAACCATCGTTCCGCCGATGCCGCCCATCGTTTGCGGAGCGGCGAGCGCGAGCAGGCCGAGGTCGGCGACCTCCTGCCAACGCGCGCGCGAATAGCCGCCCTCGGCCTTACGCATCGCATGCCGCGCGGCGATGTCGACCGGCCCGAGAAAGCGGCCGATCATGTCGCGCGTCAGCTGCTGGTCTTCGTCGAGGTCGAAATTCATGCGCGCCGCCGGAAGCTGATCGGCAAGGTAGTGAGCCCGCGAAGCAACATGTTCGGCGGCCAGCTCGGCGTGTGACCCTCGGCAACGCGGAAGTCGGTGAGTCGGGTGAACAGTTCCGAATAAGCGACCGCCATTTCCTTGCGGCTCAGCATATTGCCGACGCACATATGGATGCCCTTGCCGAAAGCGAGATGGCTGCGCGCATTGGCGCGCTCCATGTCGAAGCGGTCGGGGTCGGGATATTTGGCGGGATCGCGGTTCGCCGCGGCATATCGGAGCTGCACCATCGCGCCCTTCGGGATTTTGACCCCGCCAAGCTCGGCGTCCTTCAGCACCATGCGCCACATGCCCGCGGTCGGGCTCTCGGTGCGCAGCACTTCCTCGACAAGGTTGATGATCGCGCGGTCATTGCCTTCGTCGGCGGCGGCGACGGCTTTTGCCATCTGGTCGGGGCTTTCGATCAATTGAAGCAACCCGCCGGCGAGCGCCGAGGTCGTCGTCTCATTCCCCGCGACCATCAGCTGCTGCATGATCGACAGGATTTCGGCATCCTCCAGCGGTCGTTCGCCGTCGACTTCGGCGTAGACGAGGTCGGAGAGCAGGTCGTCGGTGCGATTGGCGCGGCGCTCGTCGATCTTCGCTTTCACATAATGCTGGAATTCGACCACCTCGCGCGCGCATTCGAGCTCGCGTTCCTTCGGGATCATCCGGCCGAGCCGGTCGACGAAGGCGTCGGACCAGCGCTTCACGCGATCGAGGTCGCCCTCCATGCCGATCTGGCTCGCGATCATCGCGACGGGCAGTGGAATGCCGAAATCGCGGACGAAATCGGCGTCGCCTTTTGCCGCCATCTTTTCGATCAGGTCGACGACCACCCCGCGCATATCCTCCTCGATCGCCGCAACGCGCTTCATCGAGAAGGCGAGGTTGACGAGTTTGCGGAAACGCGTGTGCGTCGGCGGGTCGGCGGTGAGCAGCGTGTCGACCTGCGGCCAGCCCTCGGCGAGGATCGCGGCGACATCGCCGTCCTCGGCCATCGCGCCCGACAACGTGCCCTGGAAATTGTTCGAAAAGGTGTCGACCTCGCCCGTCGCTTGCGAACAAAGATCGTAGGAGAGGACGAGGAACATCCCTTCCGACAATTGCACGACGGGGCTCTTGGGCATCCAGGCGCGATAATAATCGAACGGGTCCGCGATGACTTGCGGGTCGAAAAAACTGCTTGCGGCGATATCGTTCACGCGCCTCTTCCCTCAATCTTCTCGTTATACGCGCAACTATATGCAGCCGCTCCCGCCGCGCGATGCACATTTTCGTTAGGCGGCGGTGACATGTGCAAGCGCGTTGGCGATGAACCGGCGCAGGTTCGGATCGGCATAGGCGGCGGGGCCGTCGCCGGGCTGGAGATAGACGAGGCGGCCCGCGCCGACGGCTTTTTCCCATGCGATGAGGTCGCTTTCGGGGCGGTGATCCCAGCCAATGTTGCTGAACATGCGTCCTGCGACGGCCTGCGCCGCCGAGTAGAAATTGTCGCGAACGAAAGCATGGTCGGCGCGGAGCAGCGGCTTGGCCGCGCCCCATATCGGCGCCAGATACAGTTCGTCGCAGAGCGGAAAGTGCGGCGGCAGGCCCGCGGTCACGGGGTGGCCGGGATCGAGCACGACCGCATCGTAACGGACCTCGTGGCGGTAACCCGAGTCGAGATGCGCTTCGCCATTCGCTTCGCCTGGTTCGTAGAGGAAGCGCCCGCCGAGCATGTCGGCCCATTCGGGCCACTCGGCCCAGCCCGCGATCGCATGATGCATCGCGACCGCGCCGCCGCCGCGCGCGAAATAGTCGGTGACCGCGCGGCGGTACGTGAAGGAAGGCGGCCGCGTCGCCGCTTTGCCGCCCTCGAAGCGATATCCGGGCATATCGTAGAAGAGGATCGCGTCGGCATCGTTCGCCGCGCCCGCGGCGACAGCAGTCTCGGCCTCGGGATGGATCAGGTGCGTGACCGCCCAGCCCTCGAAGCTCGCGAGCAGGCCGGCGAAGGGCTCGGCGTCATAAGGATGACCGCCCGACAGGACAAGAAGACGGCGAGCATTCATGCGATCTTGAGGATCATCTTGCCCTGGTTGCTCCCCGCAAAGAGCCGCATGAAGGCGCCGAAGCTGTTTTCGATCCCTTCGTCGACATGCTCGTCGGCGATGAGCTTGCCCTGTTGCAGCCAGCCCGCCATCGCGGCGCCGCCCTCGGCGAAGCGCGGGATATAGTCGGCGACGAGCAGCCCGCGGATCGAGGCGCGGTGGACGATGAGCTGCCAGATGTTGCGCGCGCCGACCTTGTCGACGCTGTTATATTCGCTGATCAGGCCGCAGAGGCCGATGCGCGCGCCGTGGCGGAGGTTCATCAGCCCCGCGTCGAGGATGTCGCCGCCGACATTTTCGAAGATGATATCGACGCCATCGGGCGCCTCGGCGCGGATCGCGTCGGTGAGCGCCTGCACATCCTTGCCGCGATAATCGATCGCGGCGTCGAAACCGTAGCGATCGACGAGCTTCGCGCATTTCTCTGCGCCGCCCGCGATGCCGATCACCTTGCTCGCGCCCTTGATCTTCGCGATCTGCCCGACGAGCGAGCCGACCGCACCCGCGGCGCCGGTGACGAGCACGACGTCGCCGGACTGGGGCTCGCAGACGTCGATATAGCCGAAATAAGCGGTCATCCCGACCGCGCCGAGCACCGACAGATAGTTGGTGACCGACGGTACGAGGCTCGCATCGATCGGCTGGGTGAAACCGCCGACGGTGCCAACCGAATATTCCTCGATGCCGTTCAAGCCCATCACCCATTGGCCGGGCGCAAAGCCTTCGGCCTTGCTCGCCTCGACAATGCCGATGGTCGAGGCGCGCACCGGATCGCCGAGCGGGATCGGCGGCATATAGCTTGGCGCATCGTCCATCCAGCCGCGGATCGCGGGGTCGAGCGAGGCATAATGGTTGCGGATCAGGAACTGCCCGTCGGCGAGTTCGGGCGCGGGTTCGGTGATGAGCGAGAAGTCTTCCGGCACCGGTTCGCCCTCGGGACGGCGGACGAGCAGGAAGCGGCGGTTGTCGGGCATGAAAAATCCTCAGGCGGGAACGATGGAAACCGGGATCGCGCTCTGCAGCGACTGGCCGGTGATGGGGTCGTAGGACACGCTCTCGCTGACGAGGCGATTGGTCGAGACGCCATGCTCGTGGACGCCGTCGGGACCGGTGTCGGGGCCGCCGAAGGCGTGCGCCATCGACACGACGCCGGGGCGCATATTCTCCGCCGAGCGCGCGACCGCGACGACCTCGCCCACCGCCGAGCGAATGCGCACCGTATCGCCGTCGGCGCAGGGGATCAGCGCAAGGTCGTCGGGATGGAGGAAGGCGGGGTTGGTGGTGCGCTTGGCGCGCAGCGCGGGCAGGTTCTGCCCGGTCGAATTGAAGCGGTGCCGGCTGCGGCGCGACACCATGCGCCAGGGAAAGTCGGGGGTGGGCTGGTCGGCGCTGCCATAAGCGATCAACTGGTCGGGCATCGCGCCGGCGGTGAGGTCGAAGCGGCCGGGGGCTTCGGGGTCGCCGGGTTCGACGACAGGATGGAGGTCCGCATAGATCACCGCCTTGCCGCCCTCGGTGTCGCCGCGCACCTTGCTAGGCGCGACCGCGCAGCCCGCGACCATCAGGTCGAGAAAGGCTTCCTTGGTCGGCCGCTGGTTCATCGGGCAGGGGCCGCCCGCGAGCGGCATGCCGGTGCCGAGGCGGTGCGCGAGCTCCCAGAGCATCTCCCACTCCTCGAGCAGCCCTTCGGGTGCCTCGATCATCGCCTCGGTGTAGCGGGCGTAGGGGATTTCGTACCACCATTCGGAAAGATTGCTGATGTCCTCGCGCTCGAGGCACATCTTAGGCGCGAGGATATAGTCGGCGCGCTTTGCGGTCGCGGACCCGGCGTTGACATCGATCGAGACGAGCAGGTCGAGCCCATCGATCGCGCGCGTCATCTTGTCCTGATCGGGGAAAGCAACGAGCGGATTACCGCCGATGACGATCAGCGCGCGCACCTGCCCCTCGCCCGGCGTCAGCATCTCGTCGGCAAGGACGTTGCACGGCATTTCCATGCCGAGATGCGTGAGCCCGCGGATGCGCGAGGCGGGGAAGCCCTCGCCATAGAGCGCCATCGGCGGCGCGACCTGCGCGCGGCGCGGGGTGACGGGGGTGAAGACGCGGGGGATCGAGCTTTTCTCGCCCTCACGGCAGAAACGCCCGCAGATGATGTTGAGCGACGAGACGAGATATTGGGTGAGCGTGCCGTTGCCCGCCATTTCGGGACCGGTGCCGGTCGAAACGACGCCCTTGGTGCCTCCCGCGAACATCCGCGCCGCGGCGACGAGCTGGCTTTCCTCGACGCCTGCGCGCGCCGCGGCGACGGAGGGGGTGAAGCCCGCGACCGCGCGCTGCAATTCGTCGAGGCCGTCGACGTAACGCTGGACGAACGCCTTGTCGTACAGGCCCTCGGACAGGATGACGTTGATCATCCCCGCGAGCAGCGCGGGATCCTCGCCCGGCCGCACGGGCAAATGAATATGCGCGAGCGCCGCGACATCGCTCTCGCGCGGGTCGGCGACGATCAGCTTGAGCCCGTCCTCAAGCGCATCGCGCAGGCGGCGCGAGGGCGAGAAGGGCGGCAGCCCGCCGGGGGGGCCGTAGTGCGAGACGATCGGATTGTTGCCGATAAAGAAGGCGACGTCGGCCTCGGCGAACGTATGCATCCCGCCCATCCAGCTGCCGTAGCGCATCGTCGTATAGACTTTCGCGGGCTGGTCGAGCGTCACCGAGGTATAGATGTTGCGCGTGCCCAGCCCCTGCGCGAACGACATCGCGCTGCCGACCCCTGCGCTGTTCTGGAAAGCATAAGTGCCGCCATAGACGGCGACGGCATGCGGGCCGTGCTCGGCGACGATCGCCGCCAGTTTCGCGCCGATCTCGTCGAGCGCGTCGTCCATGGCGATATCCTGGAACGCCCCGTCGACGCGCTTCTGCGAGACCGTCAACCGTTGCGGGCCGTGGTGTGCTTCGGCGAGCTGGCGGCCCTTGATGCAGGTATAGCCGCCGAACACCGGATCGTCGGCGTCGCCTTGGACCTTGGTCACGCGCCCGTCGTCGATGGTGACGAGCATCGCGCAATTGGCGTGGCAGAAACGGCAGAAACTGCGGCGGACCTCGGGCATCGTCTCTCTCCCTGATCACATCCTACGCCAGCGCGTGGACCAATCGACTGGCACTTTTGGCGGTGGCTGGCTGCCGACCGCAGGCGCAATTTCGGTGCCGGAACAGGGAGAGTATCGATGCCGACATCGCGCCAATGGCTGCTCAACGGACACCCGCGCGGGCGGGGGATCGAGGATGGCGATTTCCGGCTTGTCGAGACTGAAATCGGCGCGCCGGGTGAAGGCGAATTGCTGCTCAAGACGCTCTACCTCGGCTTCGATCCGGCGCAGAAGGGCTGGATGGAGAATATCGCCGACTATGTCGCGCCGATGGCGATCGGTGACGTGATGCGCGGCAGCGGGATCAGCGAAGTTATCGAGAGCAACCATCCGGGCTTCGCAGCCGGCGACTTCGTCATGGGCTCGACGGGCTGGACCGAATGGCATGTCTCGAGCGGCGAGGGGCTGGTCAAGATCGAAACCGAATTGCCGCCGACCGCGATGCTCTCGGTGCTCGGGACGACCGGCGTCACCGCCTATTGCGGGCTGTTCAAGGTCGGGCGGCCGGTTGCGGGCGATACGGTGCTCGTCTCGGGCGCTGCGGGGGCGACGGGATCGGTCGTCGGCCAGCTCGCGAAGATCTCGGGATGCCGCGCGGTCGGTATCGCTGGCGGCGAGGACAAGTGCCGCTGGCTCGTCGAGGAAGCGGGGTATGATGCCGCGATCGATTACAAGGCGGGCAATGTCCGCGCGCAAATCAAGGAGCATTGTCCCGGCGGCGTCAACGTGATTTTCGACAATGTCGGCGGCGCGATCCTCAATGACATGCTCGGCGAGATCGCTACCGGCGCGCGCGTCGCGGTGTGCGGAGGGATCAGTCGCTACGAAATGGGAACGCTGCCCGCGGGGCCGCAGAATTATTTCAACCTGATCTTTCGCCGCGGTTCGATGGCGGGCTTCATCGTGCTCGACTGGGCGAGCGAGTTTCCCGAGATCCGCAGGCGGCTCGAAGGCTTTGTGCTCGATGGGCGGCTCAACTACCGCGAGGATGTGCAGCACGGGTTCGAGAATGCGCCCGACACGCTGAAACGGCTGTTCGTCGGGCAGAACCGCGGCAAACAGCTCTTGAAACTCTGAGGAGAGGCATATGGGCAGGCTGGCCGGAAAGCGCGCCGTCATCATCGGCGCGGCATCGACGGGAAATATGGCGCAGGTGACCGCGCGGCGCTTCGCGCGCGAGGGCGCGACGGTGATGGTCGCGGGGCGCAAGCAGGCGCCGCTCGATGCGCTGGCTAACGAGATCGGCGGTCATGCCGCGCTCTGCGACATCACCGACAAGGCGTCGGTCTTCGCGCTCGCCGATGCGGCGAGGGCGAAGATGGGCGGGGTCGACATCGCGATGAACGCGAGCGGATGGGGACTGCTCAAGCCCTTGCTCGAGGTGACCGAGGAAGAGCTCGACGCGATCGTCGCGTTGCAGTTCACCGGGGTGCATCATTTCCTGCAGGCGTTCGTCGGCGCGATGCTCGCGAACGATCCGAGCGGTGGGTCGATCATCCAGATTTCGTCGGCGACGACGCACTCGCCGATCGGCAATCACGCCGCCTATATCGGCACCAAGACGGGGTCGGAGGCGTTGATCCGCTGTGTCGCCAATGATTTCGGCGCGGCGGGCATAAGGGCGAATATCGTCTCGCCGGCGTTCACCGAATCGCCGATGACCGAGGGCGCGTTCGCGACGCCGGGGCTCGTCGACGCCTTCCTGCCGCGCTATCCGCTCGGACGCCTGAATACATCGGAGGATGTGGCGAACGCGTGCCTGTGGCTCGCGAGCGACGAGGCGTTTGTGACGGGCGAAAATCTCCAGCCCAATGGCGGACTCGCGCTACGCGGTAACCCGCAGGAGGCCGATATTGCGGCGGCGGTGGGCGCGGCGATGGCGAAACTGCAAAACTGAAAAATCCTCCCTGTCGCGAAGCGATGGGGAGGGGGACCATCCGTAGGATGGTGGAGGGGCGATAGGGCCAACCCCTCCGTCAGCGCTTCGCGCTGCCACCTCCCCATGCCTGCGGCACAGGGAGGATCGATTAGCCGATCTGCCGCTCGCGCCCTTCCCAATAGGGGGCGCGGAGTTCGCGGCGCAGGATCTTGCCTGACGGGTTGCGCGGCAGTGCGGCGATGAAGTCCACCGACTTCGGGCATTTATAGCCGGCGATCCGCTCGCGCGCCCAGCCGATGATCTCGCTCGCGTCGGTACGCTGCCCTTCGCGCAGCACGACGCACGCCTTCACCGCCTCACCCCATTTTTCGTCGGGGACACCGACGACCGCGACGTCGGCGACCGCGGGGTGGCCATAGATCGCATTCTCGACCTCGGCCGGATAGACATTCTCGCCGCCCGAGATGATCATGTCCTTCACCCGGTCGTGGAGATAGAAATAGCCGTCCTCGTCGGTGTAGCCCGCGTCGCCGGTGCGCAGCCAGCCGCTCGCGTCGATGGCCTCCGCCGTCGCCTCGGGCCGTCCCCAATATTCGCGCATATTCGCCTGCGTGCGGATCGCGATCTCGCCGATTTTGCGTGGGGGCAGGGGATTTCCGTCGGCGTCGATCACGCGCATCTCGACCCCGCGCAGCGGCTTGCCGACCGATCGCATGCGCTCGTTGCCCGCGGGGTCATGATCCTCGGGCGGCAGCGCGGCGATCGTGCCCGACGTCTCGGTCATCCCGTACATCTGGACGAACCCGCACTGGAAAACGTCGATGCATTGCCGAAGCAGATCGAGCGGGATCGGCGAGGCGCCATAGGCGATGTGGCGCAGCCGCGAGAAATCGACCTCGCGCGCCCGCGGCTGACTGACGATGATCTGCATCGCCGCGGGGACCATGAAGATTTTCGAGATTCCATGCGCCTCGATCAGGTCGAGCACCCCGCCGGGGTCGAATTCGCGCGTGATCACGCCCGTCGCACCATTGGTCATCACGGTGATGCCGTAGCCGGTGCCGCCGATGTGGAAACAGGGCATGGCGACGAGACCGACATCGTCCGCGTCCCAGCGTTCCCAGTCGGCTTGCAGCGCGGGGTCGCGATCGAGCTTCGAACGCAATACCGACCCGTTGGTCAGCACCGCGCCCTTCGGCTTGCCGGTGGTGCCTGAGGTGTACATCTGGATCACCGCGTCGCCTTCGCCGCGCGGCACGTCGGGGTCGCTATCGGGAAACGTGTCGCGCCAGCTGCGGTAGTCGGCAAAGCCGCTCGCGGCACCCTCGGTGGCGATAACATGTTCGACGCCCGGAAAGGTCTCGCGGTTCGCCGCGACCAGTTCGGTGAACTCGGGACCGACGAACAAGATGTGCGCACCGCAATTGTCGATGATCCACGCGATCTCGGGTACAGCAAGCCGCCAGTTGACCGGGGTCATCACCCCGCCCGCCTTCGCGACCGCCATCACCAGTTCGAAATATATATCGCTGTTCTTGCCGAGATAGGCGACGCGGTCGTCGGGCTCCAGCCCGAGCGAGATCAGCGCATTCGCGCCGCGGTTGCTGTTCGCGTCATATTCGTCGTAGCGCGTCGCGGCGCCTTCGAAATGAAAGACGATCTTGTCCGGCCGCTCACGCGCATTCTTGCGCGCAACATCGGCGACCCGTTCGAATGGCGGCACCTTCACGTCTTGCGTCTCCTACGCCCGGCCGGCGCCGAGTGCCTGCCGATAGAGATTGGAGTCGGCGGCGTAGAAATTGCAATGAAAACCCGACGGCACGCGGAACGGCACATGCACCGTCGCAACCGGGCCCGCGGCAATGTCGAGCGCGTCGAAGATCGCGAGCTCGCTCGTCGCGGCGCCGGCGCGGTGGACCAGCGTCATCGCATAGCCGTCGCCTTCGCCCTGTGCGCCGATTTTCGGTGCAAAGATCAATTCGCCGCACGAGGCGCCGTTGCCGAAGTGGTAGACATCTTCCTTGCCGCTCACCGTGTCGAAGCGCAGCACCCCGTCCATCCCCTCGGCGCGCCCGTCGCGGCTGTTGAGATTGATGTTCGCGAAGCTGTGGCGCGAGGCGCGCGTCATGAAGCGGTCGTCGGGGCGCGGGAACTGGATGTCGCGATCGTTGAGCGTCTCTTCCTTGATCCAGGTTCCGTTGCCGTTGGTGCCGGGGTCGATCGTCCAGCGGCGGAGGCTCTGCTGCGTGTCGGCATGCGTCCGCTTCACCCCGGTCTCGTCGGGGAAGAGCGCGGTGCCGTTGGCCGCGGCGACGTCGGCGATGATCTTGCCGTCCTGCTCCCAGACGTTGAGTTCGTGGAACATGTGGCGCGGCTCATAGTCGAACCAGCGCACATCGCTCGCCGATCCCTCGCGCGGCATCACTGCGAATTTGGTCGGGCGATCATTGACCCACGCGGTCATCGGGCCGCCCTTCATGAAACGGGTGAGGTCGACGTCGATCGGGATCACCGGAAAGACGACCCAATTCTCGGTCAGGAAGAAGGTATGCATCAGCGCGTTGTGCGGCATGTCGATCAGCTCGGCCTTGCGCACGCTGCCGTCAGCGGCGATTACGTCGTAGCGGATCTGCGCCGCGCCCATCGGGCCGCCCACCATCGCGCCGATATTGACGAGCTCACCCGTATAATGGTCGATCTTGGGGTGGGCGGAGAAGGTCGTGGTGATCGTCCCGCCATAATGTTCCTCGCCCAGCGTTTCGAGCGTGCGCGGGTCGAGTTCTACCGCGGGCGCACCCTCCATCAGCGCGAGCAATTTGCCGCCATGGACGATGATGTTGGTGTTGGCGGTGTTGTAGCGCTTGCCCTGCACCGACGGGTCGGCGGTCATCGGATTGCCGAACAGGCCGAACAGGCGCTTTCCCGCCGCCTTCTCCAGCTCGAACTTCTCGGTCCGCACCCAGCGGTTGAGCATCGACGCGCGGCCGTCCGCGATGTGAAAGGCATAGACCATGCCGTCGCCGTCAAACCAGTGATACTCGCCCTCGCGCGTCGGATAGAGCGGTTCGGGGCCGTTGCGATAAAAGACCCCGACCAGATCAGTCGGGATTTCGCCGTCGACGATCAGATCGGGGGCGGTCGCCTCGAAGCGGACGGGTTGGTGATGCCCCGACAAAAAGGGGTGGTCGAAAAATGCCTGCGTCATCCTTGATCCCTTCGCTGATCAAACAAGGGGCGGTGCTTTACGCCGCCCCCTGTCCCCCCATTTTGCCCGCTGCGATCCCGCCGTGCCCGCGGCGGGGCCGTATCGCCCGTCAGAAACGGAAGCCGAGCTCGACCCCGTAGGTGCGCGGCGCCTGCGCGGCGCCGAAGGTGAAAAGGCCCGCGACCGGCAGCGTCGACGACAAGCCTTTGTGGTTGGTGAGGTTGCGTCCGAACAGCGCGAGGCTGACTTCGCGGTCGTCGCCGAGCAGGAAGGTGTAGCCGATCTGCGCCGACAGGTTTTCGCGATCCTCGGTGAAGCAGCGATTGTCGTTGGTCACCGCGCCGGGGACAACCGGGCGGTTCGGCGCGATGCACGTCACATATTTGCTCTGATAGCGCAGCAGCGTCGACGCGTCGAAGCGGCCCGAGCCGATTTCCTTCGAATAGTTGAGCCCCGCCGACCATTGGAATTTGGGCGCGCGGCGCAGCGTCAGCGTCGACACATCATCCGCAATGCCGTCGGCCGGACTGCCCGGAGTCAGGCCGACGATGTCGTTGAAGAAATTCTTGTATTTGGCATCGGTGTAGCTGAACGACGCATTGAAGCTGAACGCATCGGTCATCTGCGCGATGATTTCGGCCTCGAACCCCTTGATGTCGGCCGACGATGCGTTGCGCACCACCGTTTCCTGCGGGCTCGACGAACCGGGAGGCGAAGGCTGCACGACCTCTTCCTGCTTGTTGTCATATTTGGTGTAATAGAAGGCGAGGTTGGTGCGCAGCGTGCGGTCGAGCCAGTCGGCCTTCAGTCCGACCTCATAGGCGTCGACCGTTTCGGGCTGATACGGCCCGAGCGAGGTCGGCGACGCCGCGCGGCCGTTGAACCCGCCCGAACGGAAACCGCGCGAGAAGGACGCATAGACCAGCTTGCCGGGTTCGATCGTATATTCGGCGTTGGCGCGCCAGGTGAATTTGTCGAAGCTGTCGCTACCCGAACAATTGTTCGCAGGGCTGTAGACCGGGATGACGACGCCCGGTGCGGGGCTGGTGGTTCCCGTCACCGCGACGCACGACATGCCGTCGAAACTCGGCTGCGTGATGCGAACGAGCGCACCGATGCGGCCATAATTGTTGAAGATTTCCTTCTTGTCCTTGGTGTAGCGCGCGCCCAATGAGATCTTGAAGGCATCGGTCAGGTTGATCTGGGCATCGGCGAACCCGGCGTAGGATTTGGCGCTGTGGTCGACATATTGGCGCAGCACTGCCCTCGCGCCTTGGCCGAGCACGACGCCGAAATTGGTCGACTGGTCGAGCGTGTACGAACTGTCGAAATAATAGCCGCCGAGCAGGACGTTGACGGTATCGAAGTCGGCGAGCAGGCGCAGCTCCTGGCTGAACTGCTCATATTTCTGCTGTCGCCGCGTGTCGAAGAAATCGGCCGAACTGCCATCGAAATCCTGCGTCACCGATTCCTTGTTCGTGATGTATCCGGTAACCGACGACAACGTCAGATTGTCGCTGAGGTCGATGTCGATATTGCCCGTCACGCTGTCGACATTATTGCGCACCGGCGTCTCGATATTCTGGAACGTCGTATAGAGGCCGTGCGCGGGCAGCGACCAGCGGTTGCATTCGCCCGCAGGCGAAAAGCCGGGTGCGCCGGGTGCCGCGCAGATGACGTCGCGGCCGGTTTCGGACAGTGCCGAGGCGACCGTCTCGCCGCGTTCGCGCGTGTGCTGGTACGTCACCTGCGCGGTGATCGCATCGCTTGGGGTGATCAGCGCGGTGACGCCCCCCGTCAGCGTTTCATATTTGCCTTCGCGGCGGTCCTTGGTGACATTGTAATAGAAGCCGTCGGTCTTGTCGTAATAGCCGAAGGCCTTCAATGCGATGAAATCGCCAAGCTTGCCGGTATTGACGACGAGGCGCGCGCGCTTGGTGTCGAAACGGCTATAGGCGAACTGGCCGCGCACGCCGAAATCCTCGGTCGGACGGGTGCGAATGACGTTGATCACGCCGCCGATCGTGTTGCGGCCGAACAGGGTGCCTTGCGGCCCGCGGAGCACTTCAAGGCGCTCGAGGTCGAAGCTGTCGAGCAGCTGGCCGGTGTTGGTGCCGATGAAGACGCCGTCGACGACGACGCCCACCGCGGGGTCGAAGCTCTTTTCGATATCCTCGAAGCTGATGCCGCGGATCGCGATCGCGGCGGCGCTCGGGCCCGCGCCGACCGAGTCGACGACGAGGCTGGGGACGCGGCCGGCGATGTCGCGGATATCGTCGATCGTCGCCGATTCCAGCGCCTTTTCGTCGAGCGCGGTCACCGCGATCGGGATCGACTGGATGTTTTCTTCGCGCTTCTGCGCGGTGACGACGATCTCGCGGATAGCCCCGCTGTTTTCCTCGACGGGCGGCTCCTGCGCCGCGGCCGGGGTGGCGACCGCCAGTGCGGCGAGCGATACGGTGGCGTAAACGGCAGGCAGCATTCGGGCATGCGTGGTCATCGCGTTCCTCCCTCCTCGCGCCGGCGCATAGGCTCGCCGGTCACGTTGGAAGCGAAGGTCCGCTTTATGCCCCGATTCAACAATCATCAAAAATATCAGGCGTGCCGTAGCAGTGCCGAACACCTTGATTTTACTGGCGTTGTGTCGCTCCACCGTCGACGAAAAGGCCGTGACCGGACATGAATCGCGCATCGTCGGACGCCAGAAAGGCGGCGACGTCGGCGATGTCTTCGGGCTGTCCGAGCCGGCCGAGCGCCGCCTTGTCGATCCAGCGCTGTTTGAACTCGGGCATCGCCGTGAAGGCGGGCGCTGTCATCGGCGTATCGATCGCGCCGGGCTGGATGCAGTTGACGGTGATGCCGAACGCCCCGACCTCCGCCGCGACCGATTTCGTCATACCGAGCACGGCATGCTTCGACGCGCTATACGCGGTCATCCCCGCTTCGCCAAAGCTCGACATCACCGATCCGATCAGGATGATCCGGCCGTGCGGCGAGCGCTTGAGCAAGGGCAGGGCGTCGCGCATCAGGCGGAAGACCGCTGTGACATTCACCGCCATCATCTGATCGAAAAATTCGTCGTCATGGCCATCCAGCATCTGCATGCCCGTGATGCCGGCACAGGCGACGACGATATCGAGCCCGCCGAAGCGTGCATCGACTTCGGCGACGAGCTTGGCATTGGTGCCGGGCTCGGTGACGTCGGCGACGATATCGACGTTGCCCGCGCGGTCGGTGGTCAGGACGCGCGCGCCGTCGGCAGCCAGCCGCCTTGCGGTTGCTAACCCAATCCCCGATCCCGCGCCGGTGACGAGCGCCGCGCGGCCGTCGAGACGGCCGGCCGTCATAGCGAACTGCCGCCGTCGATGCGGAATTCGGCGCCGGTCGCAAAGGCGGACTCATCCGACGCAAGATAAAGGACGATCGCCGAAATCTCCTCGGGCTTGCCGAGCCTCCCCACGGGATGCGTCGCGACCCAGCTATCGTAAAGCGCCTGTCCGTCCGCAACCTGCGCCATCACCTTGTCGAGGATGGGCGTGTGGATCGCACCCGGATGCACCGAATTGCAGCGGATGCCATAGCCCTTGCGCGCATAGTGCAGCGCGACCGATTTGGTGAGGTGCGTCACCGCGGCCTTGGCGGCGTTATAGGCGGCAAGGTCGCCCTGCGCGCGTACGCCGCACATCGATGACATGTTGATCACCGATCCGCCATGATCTTTCATCTTCGGGATGACATGCTTGCAGCCCAAAAAGACACCGTCGACGTCGATCGAAAATTCGTGGCGAAAGGCTTCGAGCGTCAGATCCTCAATCGACCCATGGGTGGTGATCCCGGCGTTGTTGACGAGAATGTCGATGCGCTCGCAGCTATCGAGCGCCGCTAGCCATTCCGCCTCGTTCGACACGTCGAGCCTGACGAAACGCTGCCCGAGTTCGGCAGCGAGCGCCTCGCCCGCGGCAGCATCGATATCGGCGATGACGACGCTCGCGCCCTCGGCGACGAAGCGGCGGACGATATCGAGGCCGAGCCCCGACGCGCCGCCGGTGACAAAGGCCGTCTTGCCCGCGACCCGTCCGCTTGCTCCTGCCATTTGATCCTCCCTCTTTTTCCGCGGCACTATCATCCTGCGCGCAGCGCGGGGGGACTATTTATTGCGCTAGGTGCGATGAGCGGGCGGACGGTTCCAAGGTTGCACGGCCCGTTGCAGGAGAGGCGGCATGTCGGCAGGCTGGGACTATATCATCGTCGGCGCGGGATCGGCGGGGTGCGTGCTCGCCGAGCAGCTCAGCGCCGACCCGCAAGTCCGCGTGCTCCTTCTCGAAGCGGGCGGCAGCAACGACAGCCGCTGGGTCGCGATCCCGAAGGGCGTCGCAAAGCTCGTCACCAATCCCGACCATATCTGGGCCTATGGCGTCTCGCAGCCGCGCGGCGATGGCGGCGCGCCGGGCGAGGTGTGGATCCGCGGCAAGGGTCTCGGCGGATCGTCGGCGGTCAACGGCATGATCTGGAGCCGCGGCGAACCCGCCGATTATGACGAGTGGGAGAAGCTCGGCTGCACCGGCTGGAACGGCGAGGCGATGACCGACGCCTTCCGCAAACTCGAGGATCATGGCCTTGGCGCAAGCGCGATGCGCGGCGCGGGCGGGCCGGTCGGCGTGGCGCCAAAGATCCACAGTTATCCGCTTGCCGAGACGATGGTTCAGGCCGGGGTCGAGATGGGGCTGCGTCCCGTCGACGATCTCAACGCCGCGACGTCGGACCGCGTCGGTTTCTATTCGCACAACGTCCGCCGCGGGCGGCGCGAGAGTGCGGCGACCACCTTCCTTGCGCGGTCGAAGAAGCGACCGAACCTGCACGTCGTCACCCACGCGATGGCCGAGCGGCTGATAATAGAAGGCGGACGCGTGACCGGTGTCGAGGCGCGGGTCGCCGGGCAACCGCAGCATTTCGATTGCGATGGCGAGGTGATCGTGTCGGGCGGCACGTTGGAAAGTCCGTTGCTGCTTCAGCGGTCGGGCATCGGCCCCGCCGATGTGCTCCGCGCCGCCGGGGTGGAGCCGATCGTCGACGCGCCCGACGTCGGCGGGCGAATGCGCGAGCATCTGGGCTTTTCGATGCCGCATCGCCTGTCGCGCGACGTCGGCAGCAACCGTAGCTTCTATGGGATCGGCCTCGCTCGCGCGATGGCGCAATATATGCTGACGCGCCGCGGGATCATGGCGACGGGGCCGTTCGAGGTCGGCGCCTTTCTGAATCTGACGAGCCGCGACATGCGGCCCGATCTGCAGCTCTATCTCGGCGGCTACACCTTTGCGCTTGGCGACGAGAAGCATCCGGTGCCGCTGAACAGCATCGACCGCAAGCCGGGGATGACCATCTATGGCCAGCTCCTGCGCCTGACGAGCGAGGGTAGCATCCTGATCGTGGGGTCCGGCAGCGACGCCGCGCCGGAGATCAAACCCAACTGGCTGTCGACGCGCGACGATGAGCACACGGCCGTCGCGGCGGTCCATGCGATGCGCCGCTATATGGCGCAGCCGGCGCTGGTCGGGCTGGTCGAGCGCGAGCTACTCCCCGGCGCGGCGGTGCAGAGCGACGCCGAAATCCTCGCCGCCTTTCGCCGCCTCGCGACCTGTGGGCTGCACGGCGTCGGGACGTGCCGGATGGGCAGCGACAATCGCGCGGTCACCGACGCGCGGCTCCGCGTCAACGGCGTCGATGGCCTGCGTGTTGTCGACTGTTCGGTGATGCCCTCGCCGGTGACGGGCAATACCAATGCCCCCGCGATGGCGCTCGCGCTCCGCGCTGCCGATCTGATCCGCGAGGATCGACGGAAATTGCGCGCGGTCGCCTAGACGGTCTCGCGATCCTTGAGCCAGCCGATCCCGCGGCGCAGCAGGTCATAGAAGACCGGCAGGTCCCACGCGCAGCGGTCGACCGTCGGCCACCAGTCCATCATCGGCTGCAGATCATAATGGCCGCGGCAATGCCCGAGCGTAAGGTACAGCACCGCACCGGCGCCATGTTGCTTGATATAGAAGACCGGATAGGTGCCGGGCGCATCATCGGCCTCGACGAAGCCGGTGCCCAGCCCCGTGCATTCAGTGTCGAGCAGCACGTGCAGAGCCCCGTGCGTTTCGAGATGATAAAGCTCGTCGGTCGTCTCGAACGGCTCGATCCCTTCGACGAGCGGATGATCGGGGTCGGCGACGCGGACGGTGTATGGTTCGATCGCGGGGTGGCTAATGAATTGCGACCCGAGCAGGTCCATCATCAGCGGCGCCCAGCGCGGCGCGTCCCAGACGCCGGTATCGAGCAGGCGGAGGATCGAGTTGGTGCCGTGGAGCGCGTACCAGCGCCCGCCCTTTGCGAGCCAGCGCTTCAGCGCCTCCTGCGCGGGAAGCGACGGGGTGACATCGCAGGTATAGGTGATCAGGATGTCCGCCGTCTCGATCGCCTCGATATCCTCGTAATTCTCGAACACGCGCGTGCGCACACGCTGATCCTCGGCGAGCAGCTTCAAAACCTCGAGCCGCGCAAAATCCATGTCGTGCCAGACGCCGCCGCAGATCAGCACGCAATCGATGCGGGACGGATGTTCGCTCTCGCTCATCGCCGGTCCTCTCCTTCTGTTACGACCGTTTCATGCGTGCATGCCGCGCTCGCGTCACCTTGCTGTATTGATAGGTTCACCGACGCTGCGAAACTGGCAAGAGAAACAATGAGAGGAGAGGCGCGATGCAGCAGAAGCTCGGCGGCAAGGTCGCTTTGGTCACCGGCGGGACGAGCGGCATCGGCGCTGCGACCGTTGGAAGGCTGGTTCGCGATGGCGCGAAGGTGGTTTTCACGGGCTCGAATGCCGAGGCCGCGGCGGCGGTCGAGGGCGAAACCGGCGCGATCTTCCGTGCCCACCGCGTCGAGGATGCGTCGGCATGGGACGCGCTGATGGCCGAGGTCGAGGCCGAATATGGCCGTCTCGACATCGCCTTCGCCAACGCCGGGACCGAGGCGGGCGACGCGAGTGTCGAGGATATCGGCATGGACGCGTGGAACCATATCGTCGGCGTCAACCAGACCGGGGTGATGCTCACCGTGCAGCACGCGATCCGCGCGATGGCGAAAAATCCGCAAGGGCCGAAGGGATCGATCATCGTCAACTCGTCGATGAATGCGCACCGCGCGATGGGCAATTATGCCGCTTATTCGGTGACCAAGGCCGCGGTGGTCGCGCTGGTCAAATCGGCGGCGATCCATTGCGCCGGGAAAGGCTATGCGATCCGCGTCAACGCGGTCCTGCCCGGCGTCGTCGAAACCGACATGATCCGCGGGGTGATCGACCGTGCGCCCGACCCCGCCGCGGCGCGCGCCGCGTTCGAGGGGATGGCGCCGATGAAACGCATGGCGCAGCTGGACGAGGTCAGCGCGCTGGTCGCGTTTCTGGCATCCGACGAGGCGGGTTTCATTTCGGGCGCCGACTATGTCATCGATGGCGCGACGACCGCCGGGATGATGGGCGTCTGACCCCGCTCAAGGCCGCCGCGGCGCATAGAGCCCGCGATGCTCGCGCGGTTCGCTGCGCTCATATTGCGGCGGCACGGCGATGGTCGCGCCCAGCGTAGCGGCGGCGTGCCACGGCCAGCGCGGATCATAGAGCGCCGCGCGCGCGATTGCGACCGCGTCGGCATCGCCATTTGCGATGATGGCTTCGGCCTCGATCGGGTCGGTAATCAGGCCGACGGCGATCACCGGCATAGTCACCGCATCCTTGACCGTCCG
This sequence comes from Sphingopyxis sp. H053, assembly GCF_001468225.1. GTDB lineage: Bacteria > Pseudomonadota > Alphaproteobacteria > Sphingomonadales > Sphingomonadaceae > Sphingopyxis. The sequence goes on from NZ_LNRU01000001.1 coordinate 605,426, forward strand.
CGCCAGCGGCACCTGATACCCCGGGCTGAGCGCGATCTGCTGCGCCGAGTGCAATCCGCCGCTCGACACATTGATCGCGGCGCACCCGCGCGCTTCGAGCGCCTGCGCAAAAATGACGGTCTCTTCGATCGACCAGCCGCCCTCGACCCAGTCGGTGCCCGACACGCGCACCGTCACGGGGCCGTGCGCGGCGAACGCGTTGCGGACGATGTCGAAAATCTCGAGCGGGAAGCGCATCCGGTTTTCGAGACTGCCGCCATAGTCATCGTCGCGCCTGTTCGACAGCGGCGACAGAAACTGGTGGAGCAGATAGCCGTGCGCGGCGTGCAACTGGATCGCGTCGATCCCCAGCCGCGCCGCGCGTGTTGTCGCATCGGCGAAGGCGGCACGGATCCTCTCGAGCCCCCCGTCGTCGAGTGCGGCGGGCGCATTGTCGGCGGCGAGGAAGGGAAGCGCGGACGGGGCGACCGTCTGCCATCCATTCGTCGCATCGGGTGCGATCTGCGCGCCGCCGTCCCAGGGTTTAGCCGTGCTGGCCTTGCGCCCGGCATGTGCGAGCTGGATCGCGACCGGGATGTCCGACCATTGCCGCACCGCCGCCAGCACGCGCGCCATCGCCGCTTCGCTCGCATCATCATACAGGCCAACGTCGGCATAGGTGATGCGCCCTTCCGGCAAAACCGCCGCGGCCTCGATCGTCAGAACGCCCGCGCCCGAGATCGCGAGCTGGCCCAGATGCATCAGATGCCAGTCGGTCATTTGTCCGTCTTTGGCCGAATATTGGCACATCGGCGCGATGACGATGCGGTTGGGCAGCGACAATCCGCCGATCGCGATCCGCTCGAACAATCTGGCCACCATCTTCTCCCGCTATTCGCCGACATTTCAATACCCCCTGACGACGCCGTCAAGCCAGGAGGAGCGTGAAAAATAGGCCGGCAATGGCAGCGGATGAATTCGCAAAAATGACGATCGCAAGATGTCCGCTCACCGCGCCCCAGCCCGTTGCGCATCACTCACAGGATACCGTTCCCTTTATGGCAGCGACCGAGAGTTTCGGTGATTGATTTTGCTAATTCACTCGGACAGCCCTAAAAAATGGCAGGAAACTGCCATTTTCGCTGCGAGGCGAGAGGTCGGTGCACGACATCATAATCCGCGTGTCGGGGGTTGGAGTCCTTCCTCGGCCTTCGGCTCGAATTTGCGATTCGACACCTGATTTTGGGTGTCATTTGCCCCCAACGAAAACGGCGGTCTGCTGTCTTTATCCGGGCTGGCACGCAGTAGCGCTTAAGCCAGTCGTCAGCCGCGACGATGGTTGGTTTCCCAACGTCGCACCGCTACGGGCATTGTGGCGCCACCAGACAGGATTTCTATTGTGGCAAGTCCAGATGGCAATATGGCGCAGCTATAGGGGAGATCGGCGCTCGCGCTTAGCCGGACGTATCGGGCATTCACTGCTTTCTGCGGAAAGCGGGCAAGGAAATTCACGGGGTCGGCGGAATGTTCGGCGCGCCAGTTCGTGAGCGGTCGCATTTCACCAGAATTCTCGTCATCCGAACAGTCGATGCAGAAATGGATCGCGGACCCGTGTCCTGTTACACTGCCGGACTCCGGCGGGCGCAACCGAATCGCATCGATTGGCCGGGTGGCGCCCAGATCGATCTGAACCCAGCTGAAATCTTCCCGTTGTACCCCATCCTCGGGTGCTAGCCGGTAATAGCGCGCGATCGACGCGATGATCGGCAGTTCTGCCGCGGGCAGGGGCGGCGCCCCCGCGCGAGGCGATTCCGTTGGGAGAAGAGGCGCGGCGACAAGGCCGAGCCCACCGATTGCCGATCGCGCGATAAATTGTCGCCGGTTCGTCTGCATTTCTCGATCCCTTGAAACCCCGATCGCGCCATGTTCAAAGATAATATGGCGTATTGGTTATTTGTTCGCAGCCCTCTTTCGTGACCAGCACATGGTCCTCGAGGCCGCTCATGCCGACGCCCGGATGTTTCATAAAGGCTTCGACCGCGATCAGCATGCCGGGCTCATAGGGCTCGTCGATCTTTTCATATTCCTTGAACATGATTTCGTTCGCCGATGTGCCTTGCTTTTCCTTTTCGTCCTCAAGTGCGCCGGGATCGCCTGCGGGAATGATGTGCGGCCCATAGAAGGTGCCCATCTGATGACCGAAAATCCCTAAATTCAGATCGATCCCATCCCCTGCGTAGCGCAGGGCCGTTTTCTCGCCGATTATCCCGAGCTGCCTCGGGGTGACGCCGGGACGGATCGCCTTTATGATCGCCTTGCACGTCTCGGTGGCGCCCTCCAATATATGCCGCTGCTCCTTCGTGGGCCGACCCCCGCAAACAGCGGTGCGGCCGGGATCGAGCCAATAGCCCTGGAAGATCGGCCCCTGAATCCATCCGCGTACCATATCGCCTTTTTTCGGCGCGCTTGTGTCGTACCCGTACAACATGTCGCCGAGAAGGAAGCGTTCGGCATGCGCGCCGTGATGCATGTCGATGCGCGAGAAGCCGCCGCCACGCCGCATGATTTCCATCGCCGTGCGCGCCGCAGCCTCGGCCGAGGTCTCGCCGGCGATCAGCGCATCCATGCCCGCGGCCAGCGCATGGGTGGTGATGTCGCCGGCGGTCCGAAACGCCTCCTGCTCGCGCTTCGACTTTACGCGCTGGGGCTCGAGCAAGAACCATTCGTCGGTTACCCATTCGATTTGCGGGGTCAGGCTGCGGAGGCGCCGGTCGTACAGCCCCGGAAGCACGTCGTCGCCGACCACCGCGACGCGTCCCTCGATGCCATGCTTGCGAAAATATTCGGGGAGCCCCGTAATCAGGCTGGGCTCGTGGACGATCAACTCGCCGCAAACGACCTTGGCATATTCGGTTTCCTCCGGCGGCTGCGCGCTGTGCAGTTCGGGCGCGCGGCCGTCCCTGAACAGCACCGCCGAAAAGGTCCATGCGCCCATCTGGACGTCGTCGGCCCAATCCTGACCCGTGCCGTTATTTGCGAAGTTCGTGAGCCAGAGACCATTGCCGAGCCGGTCATAGGACCCGGCCCCGCGTGACCAGACGAGAAGATGGTCATAGCCCTTCGCGCGCATGGCGTCCCACACCCGCTTCCAGCGCGCTTCATATTCCTCGCGCGGGAAATAATTGCTGCCGGTCACGCTTCGCCTCCTCGCAAAATTGGCTGGTCAGCCCTTGATCCGCAGACTGAGGCCGATGGTGCGCGGCGCCGCATAGGTGACATTCTCATACGCCCCCACGATCGTGCTCACCGCGCCCGATCCGACCGCGAGGATGCCCCGTTTGTCGAACGCGTTGCGAATGAACAGGCTGACATCGACCCCGCCGCTCTCACCCCCGATGTCGAAGTTCGCCATGTCATAGGCCGGCCGGAAGCGCCCCGAACTGACGACGCCATCGATGGCAAAGGGCGTCTTGCCGACATGCTGCCAGCTTCCGCGCGCATAAACTTCCCACGCATCGCTCACCGGATAGCGCAGTTCCGACGACAGCGCGAATTTCCAGCGCGGCGTTTCCGGCGTGCGATCGCCCTCGGCATAACCCGCCGCCGCGCCGAATAGGTCGGGGACATCGGTAAAGCGGGCGTCGGCATAGCTCAGCTGCCCGCTGACCGTCACATGCGACGATGGGCGCAGGCTGACCTCCAGCTCCGCGCCGTCGATGCGCGCGTCGCCGGCGTTGGCGAAGAAGGTCGACCCGCACGGGTCGGGGATGGCGAGCTGGACGCCTTTTTGTTCGATGCGATAGGCGGCGCCGTTGACGGTCAGCACCCGATCCGGCGTTTCGACCTTTGCCCCGACTTCATAATTCCAAACCGAATCGGGGCTGAAAATCGCGCCGACCGATTCGGCGAGCGAGCAGCCGAGGGCAGGGGGCACCGCCGCATTGGCACCGCCCGCACGGAAACCGCGCGAGACGGTCGCGTAGAGGGTGGTGTTGCTATTGGGGCGGAAATTGACCGTGACGCGCGGGCTGGCGCTCGTCTTCTTCGCGGTGACCCGCGGCGTATCGGCGCCGCACAGGATGCCGGGTACGACTTCGGTGCAGCTGGCCTCGAGCGTATTCTTCAGCCGGTAGACGCGCAGCCCGGCAATCAGCTCGACCGTTTCGCTGACATCGAAATTGACTTCGGCAAAGCCGGCGAGCTGCTGGTCCGACGTCTTCTGGATATAGTCATAGGAGACCGGACCCACCGGTCCCGGCGCGGGGCCAAAGGTCGCATCGAGCAGGTCGGTAAAGGCCTGGCCGACGAAAATCTGTCCCAGTTGCTGGTCGGTATGGCTGAAATAGACACCCGCGATCCAGTTGAACGGGCCGTCGTTCGACGAGGTCAGCCGCAATTCCTGAACATAGGTGTCGGCTTTCGCCGGGGTCAGGCTGGCGAAGGGCGCGAACTCGCCGAGAATATTATAGCCAAGCGCGGTATAGTCGAGCGTCGCGTCGGATTCCTTGTGGAGATAGGAGCTCGACGAAACCAGCTCGACATTGCCGAGGCTCTTTTCGAGCGTCAGGTTTGCGACGAGCAGGTCGGTGCGCGACGGTTCGGGGCCGATCGCGCTCGCACGGCCGAACCCGGGCAGATTGCTCTGCGTCGCGATCGGGTTGTCGGCATCGATACGCTGGAAGAACAGGCTCGGCGTGATGATGAAATCATCGCCCGCCTCGAGCCGAAGCGCGCCGCGCAGGCTGAAGATCGTCGCGTCATTGGCATTTTTTTCGACGATATCATCGTCCGACTGCGGCGAGGTCAGTCCGGCGAGCGTGGCGTCGTAGCGCTCGATATAGCCTGCGATCTTTTCATAGGTGCCGGTCAGCCGCAGCGCGGCATTGGCAGACAGCGGCACATTGACCGCGGCCTTGGCGCCATAGCCTTCGCCGCCGCCCTTGACGCTGTTGACGAAGGCTTCGCCATGCGCGTCGAACCCTGAACTATCGGGCTGGTTGGTGATATAGCGGATGGTGCCGCCGGTCGAACTCGACCCGAACAATGTGCCCTGCGGGCCGCGCAGCACTTCGACGCGCTGCATGTCGAACAGATCGATGTTGGGCGTGCCGCTATAGGCGTCGGTCCGGAAGTCGAAAGGGGTGTCGTTGATATAGACCGCGACCGACGGCGCGAGCCCGAGGTCGGTCGTCAGCCCGCGAAGCCCGACGTTGGACTCGCCCGGACCGACGGGCGTGAAGGTCAGGCTGGGCGTGTTGCGGACGAGGCTTTCGGTGTCGCGGATCGCGAGGCGCTCCAGCGCTTCGCTGCCAAAGGCCGTCACCGCCTGCGGCACGTCCTGAAGCCGGCTTTCGCGCCGCTGCGCGGTGACGACGATGTCGCCGCCATTCTCGGCGGCGGGTTCGCTCTTCGCGTACGCCGGCGGGGCAAAGGCGCAGCCCGCCAGTAAGGAAATCATCATGGTCCGCTTCAACATATCAATCCCTCTCGATTTTTTGTTTTGTTTCGGCGTCGATCCGCCGCCGCGCGGGCCGCCGCCTTTACGGCGCCGCGAGCACTTCGGTGCGGCCGAGCCCGTTCTGCTTGACCGTGTCGGCGTAAATGAAACCGGGTTCGCGATGGTAGCTGAGCAGCGCGATGATCCGCTGGGTGTTCCCGGCCACCTCGGTCACCCGGTGCAGCGCCCGGCGTCCGCGGAACAGAAGCAGGGTGCCGGCCCCGACTTTCTGGAGGCGGGTTCGGGGCGATGCGCCGTCGAGAATGGCGTGGATCTCTTCGGGCGGCGCATCGTCGACGCCGGGCGCATATTCGAACGCGCCGCCGGTCTCGGCCTCCTGCAACAACAGCGAGACGACGAAGTCATTGTCGTCGAAATGCCAGCCCTGCTGGTCGCCGACGCCCATATAGGTGAGGTTGATGTTGATCAGCGGATCCGCAATCGTGTGAAGGCTGTCGATGTCCAGCGCGTCGCGGACGAGCGACATCAGCTCTTCCGATTCATAGAAACGCCGCAGCGCGCCGGCCGGATCGAGCAGGTCCGATCCCAATATCCACATCGAATAGGGCGAGGTGCGGCTGCGCAGTTCCTCATCGGCGACGGCGGCGATTGGCCCTTGCGGGTTGAAGCCGAGCCGCTGATCGCGGCGATAGGCGAGCGGGAATTTCGCGGCGGCTTCGGCCACCATTTCGGCCAGCGCGTCGGGCGCGATGAAATCGGGAAAGGCGGCTGCGCCGTCCTTTCCAAGCTGACCGGCGGCCCGGTCGACGATCGCGGCGCGACGATCGGGATCGGACAGGGGGTAGAGATTGGCGTTGACGATCGACATGAAGGCTCCTGAAAAAGACGGCCGGAAGAAATCTGCTCCATGAGATAATCGCATGCAGTATGGCGCACGCCAGCAGAGTATTTCGAGGTTATCATCTCGAAATGTTATGGAGGTGAAAGTCTCAACCCGCTGAACGGGGGCGCAGGCTGATCGTCCCGGCGACCGCGACGACCACGCACAGCAGGCAAAAGGCGCTGACGGCGCCAAGCGACAGATTCTGGAGCAAAAGTCCGCCGATCGCCGGCCCGACCGCAAGCCCGCCGCCGGTCACCGCGGGTGTCAGCGCGATCAGCCGCCCGTCGCGGTCGACCGATGCCAGCAGGCCGAATTGAAAGGCATATTGAAACGGCCAGGCAAAGGCGAACAGGCTGACCGCAAGGACGAAAGGCGTCGTGCCGGGCAGGAACGCGAGGCCGCCGACCCCGGCGACGAGAAGGGCGAGCCCGGACAACAGGCCGATGGTCCGCGGCAGCCGGCCCGCCACCACGCTGGCGACGAGCGAACCCGCGAGGCCGCCGAAGGCCGAAGCGGACAGCGCGAAGGCGACCGTTCCGGGCGAGAGCCCTTTGCCGATGCCGATCCGTTCGAGAAACGGCCACAGCGAGGCCATGCCGATGAAATAGAGGAGGATGCACGCCAGCGCGCCGATGACGAGGGGGTTGGCGGACAAGCGGCCGCGGCGCGGCCCCGCCGGCGCCGGCTGCGCTCTGCCGATGACGGGGGCGAGCCAGAAGCCGGGAAGGGTGATCGCGGACAGGATCAGGAAAATCCAGGGCCACCCCAGGCTGGCCGCGATCCAGCCAAAGCTGCCCATGCCGACCATGCCGACGACCGACTGGCCCGCGAAATAGATGCTGATACTGCGCTCGGGGCGCGCCGACCGTCCCATCGCCGCGTAGCAGATGCCGCCGACCACGCCTTCGCCCAGCCCGGAGAGGAAGCGCGTCGCCGCGACATAGCCATAATGGCCGTCGAGCATGGTCAGAAAATTGCCGGCGATCATCACCGCTAGCGCGGCGCGAATGACCACCGCCCAGCCGAACCGCGCCGTAATCAGCGGACATAGCAGGCTGCCGACAAGGATACCGCCCATGTTCAGCGCGGCGATCGTGCCCGCCCCCGCGACGCCATAACCAAAGCGATCCGCGAACACCCCCACCATCACGGGCAGGACCGCAGGCAGCGTCGCAGCCGCGACGCCCAGATAGATTGCGGCCCATGTCGAAGCGGGGGGCGTCGAAGCAGGCGGCGTCGAAACGAAGGACCTCGGCGAAGCGGCGGGCGCTATATGCGTTGTCATGCCGATCCGGGCTCGCGCTTGTGGAAACGTCCCGCCTTCATGATCGCGCGCAGGCGCCGGCCGTCTTCGGCGAGCAGCGCGATATCCTCGAGCGGGTCGCCATCGACGACGAGCAAGTCCGCCGTCGCGCCCGGCACGATACGGCCAAGATCGGGCCGCCCCAATATGTCGGCGCCGGTGACCGTTGCCGATCGCAATATCGCGGCGGCGGGCTGGATCTCGCGGCGATAAAGAAATTCGCGCGCCTGCATGTCGAACACATCGCCGGGCAAATCGGTGCCGAAACCCAGCGGGACGCCCGCGCGCCATGCGGTCTCAAACCCCTGCATCGCGAGGTGGGCAATCTCCTTCGCCTTAGCCGCCGCCGCCGCGGGCAGGCCGAGCGCTTCGCCGCGCTCGGTCAGCGCCATCACGACCGACAGCGTGGGCACGGCAAAGCCGCCGGCATCGCGCAGCGCGTCGGCGGCTTCGGATGAAATGAGTGTCGCATGCTCGACCGTCCGTACGCCCAGTTGCGCGGCGCGCATCACCGCCTCGGCCGTGTGGGCATGCGCCGCGACATAACGGCGCCACCGCGCCGCCTCCTCGACCGCGGCCTGCACTTCGTCATCGGTGAACTGCTGCATCCAGATGGGATCGGTGGGCGAAAGCACACCGCCCGACAACATGATCTTGATACAGTGTGCGCCCATGCGCAATTCCTCGCGCGCGGCGCGGCGCACTTCGTCGGCACCATCGACCACATGCGCGATCATGTTCATCCGGCTGCACCCGCACGGCTCGACATCCTCGTGGGCAGGGCGCATGTCGCCATGACCTCCGGTCATTGAAAGCGTGCGGCCGGCATAGAAGAAGCGCGGCCCCGGGATCAGGCCATCGTCGATCGCCTGCGCTAGACCATGGTCGCCGCCGCCGACATCGCGCAGGCTGGTAAATCCGCAATCGAGCGCGTGCCGTAACATCCGCGCGGCATGCGCCGAGGAATAGGTGGACGGATGATTGAGAAGCTGGGCCGCGTTGGCGCTGGAAAGCCTGGCATGGATATGGACATCGATCAGGCCGGGGATCAGGGTGCCGCCGCGCACGTCGACGATATCGGCACTGGCGACACGCGCCGGACCGGTATCGACCGCCGCGATCCGTCCGTTTTCGACCACCACATGGCAATCCTCGCGATACCCGTCCGCCGTCTCGTTCAGCACGCGCGCATTTTCAAATACGATTATCGTCAACTGATCTGTCCCCATCGGTCTTGCCTGAAGGTGGACAGCCTAGGCGCGGCAGAGCTGCCCCGTAACAAGAGAAATGTGGACACTCGATGCCTTTTTGATATGCAAGGGTGATGAGGAGCCTGCGCCAGTCCCTGCCACCGCTCAACGCGCTCGCGGTATTTGAAGCGGCGGCGCGGCACCGCAGCTTCACGCGCGCGGCGGCCGAACTCAATATCGCGCAGTCGGCGGTCAGCCGCCACGTCTCGAACCTCGAAGCCGACCTGGGGGTCACGCTCTTCATGCGAAGCGGCAACCGGCTCGCCCTCACCGGAGCGGGGGAAACGCTGGCCGATGCGATCCTTTCCGGCCTTGGCCGCATTCGCGACAGCGTCGAGGCTATCCGGCGCCGGCGCGGCGAAGCCGACAGCTTCACCATCGCCTGCACTTACGCGATGGCGCATGATTGGCTGATGCCGCGGTTCGGCATGCTGCGCGCGGTGCTGCCCAAGGCGCAGCTCCGGCTGATCACGTCTGACTCCTATCAGAGCTTCGATGCGGATGAAGTGGATTTGTCGATCCGCTATGGCGAACCGTCCGACTGGCCGGGCCTCAGGCATCGCAAACTTCTCGAGGAAGAAGTTTTCCCCGTTTGCGCGCCGGCAATGCTGGCGCAGTTTCCAGGGCTTGCCGAAGATAGCCCGCAGGCGTGGCAACAAGCGCCATTGCTGCATTTTGCGCCCGATGCCCAGGGCCGCGTCGACTGGCTCGACTGGTTTGGCGATCTCGGCATCGCGCCGTCGCAGGACGGCCCGATGTTCAGCGCGTATACGCCGATGCTTCAGGAAGCGCTGGCTGGACGCGGCGTCGTACTCGGCTGGCGCGGTATCGTGGATCCATATCTGGAAACGGGCCAACTCGTGCGTTTGGCGAACCGGTCGATGACCTCGGGGCATGCCTTCTACGTCGTCCACCGCGCCGACGCCTGCGAAGCGGTGATCGAGGCGGTGATCGAGGTGCTGGCCAATCCCGAACCGCCAGCGGCCCCAACTATTTCCTGACGCTGCCCGCAAGGAAGCGCTCGACCTCGAGCGCGAATTTCTCCGGCTCCTCGACCTGGGGCGAATGTCCGCTCCGCTCGAAATAGACGAGCCGCGCGCCGGGGATGGTTTTGCTGATCTTGTACGCGACGGTCGGTGAGACATTCGCATCGAAGCGTCCGTTGATGACGAGGGTTGAAACGTCAAGTTTGGCGAGCGCGGGATAAAGATCGAGCTTCATCGCGTCGAGCATGACCTCGGTGCAGACCTCTTGCGAGAAGGTGCCGACGTCGCCGCCGCCCGCCGCCAGATTGCGCTGGTCGTAATAGGACATTCGGTCATAGGCGTCGATCTCGATGCACCCCATCTGCCCCGCTGGCGTGGTGTTGTGGGGAATGGCCGCCACAATCTCTGGATACAGTTTGTCGAAGAGAAATTCATGCTCGGCGGGCTTGGGTGCGCCCGATCCGACCAGCACGAGATGGGCGACATGCTGGGGATAGCGGACGGCATAAGCCATCGAAAGAATGCCGCCCCAGCTGTGCCCGAGCAGATCGATACGCTCGACCTTCAGATGCCGCCGGAGCGCTTCCAGATCGCGGACCATCCCGTCGACGGTCAAATCCCCGGGCCCTCTCGTCGCCGGCGATTTGCCGGTGCCGCGCTGGTCGTAGAAGATGATCTGGCGGCGGGCGGACATCTCCTTCCAGACCGGCGCATTGACGAGATAGCTGTGATCGAAACCGGGGCCACCGTTGACGGCGACAAGCGGGACCTCGCCCGGCGCGCCGATCGCAACATGATAAAGCGTCTCGCCCCGCGGATCCGGCAACGGCGGTTCGTGCGCAGAAGCAAGGCCGGGCGTGGCGAGGCCAAGGCAAAGCGCGAGGACGAGATGGCGAGGCGTGCGGAAGGTCATGGCTCTCTCTCCGGAAAATCGTTCGTTCCAGCGATTAAGAAGGAAGTCGATTAATGGCGACCGCAAAGATCAGATGCATGCATGACAATTGGCTATGCAGTTGATGGTGGATGTGGACATCGAGCTTGGCTTTGCGCTGCGCGGACATCCATGTTGAGGATCGGCAAGCTCCTTACGTCTGCTTGATACCGTTTCCGGACAAAAGCGGACCGTCTCCAACCGGCCACAGCCGGCCTTTGGGCTACAGCTTATGCCACGCCTTTAATGGGCGGATTCTCTCCAAGCCGCGTTTCTCTCGAGTGATTGCGCGGTGATTACGGAGGATGGCGATGCCTACGACAACCATCAATCAGAGGACGGTAGATCGCTGCTGGACCAACAGTCGGGAATTGCTTCTCTGGGACGATATTCTGCGCGGGTTTGGCGTTCGCGTCACCGGTACCGGTACAAAGGCATACGTGTTTCAGTATCGCCTTGGCGGCAGAGAGTCCCGAACGAGGCGATATACGATAGGCCGGCACGGTTCGCCTTGGAATGCGACCAAAGCCCGCTCAGAGGCGGAGCGTCTGGCCCAAATGGTTGCCAGCAAGCAGGAGCTTGAAGTTCGCGTGGTAAGCTTTTGAAAGAAATGGTGGACGCACTAGGGCTCGAACCTAGGACCCGCTGATTAAGAGTCGTTTTCAGCACATTCCGTGTGCTTCCGTCGTCTTCCGACCCTGTGCATCTTTTTTCATTTATATCACTGAACTTAATGAATAATATCAGAAGGCCTCTTCCATATTCTTCCGTCCTGATGTACGTTCGAGCACCGTCTGTCAAGGTCATTTTGACACCCATACGGCACCCATAGAAGATCCATTTTGTCGTCTTTCGAGTTCGATCCATGGCTACATCACTGACAAAGAACGGTATTGAGGCGGCAATCGGCAAAGTACGTGCGAATCCCAAGCGTCGGGTCGAGCTTCGGGACGACAAGGAAGCGGGCCTTTTGTTGCGCGCAGGCGAACGCTCTTCGACCTGGTCACTCATGGCTCGTCTGCAGAACGGCCAGCGTAGCCGGATCAAGCTTGGAACCTGGCCAGGAATGGGTATCGCCGAAGCTCGTGCTGCAGCCCGCGTCGCGCGGACGCAGATTGACCAAGGCAGCAATCCCAACGAACGGAAGCGGGTCGCGCGCAGAACCGCCGCTATCGCTGCTCTCAACCGAAAGACGCTGCACGAAGTGATTGAGGACTATCACGCGGCGGTGCTTTCGCAGCATCGCCGTGGAGCACAGACCAAGCGCGCGCTCGATGGCAAGCGGGGGCTTCTGCGGACGTTGCTGAACCGCGAACCATGTTCGATCATGCAAGCCGAGATTTCCGATCTCGTGAAGAAGCATGCCAAGACGGCTCCTATCGCCGCCAATAGGAACCTGGCGTATGCCTCCGCCTTCTTCAACTGGTGCGTCGACGAAGGAGTGATGAGCGAGAATCCTGCTGCAAAGGTGCGCAAGCCGTCCAAGGAAAATGAACGAGAGCGATTCCACACAATTAATGAACTTGCGGAGATATGGGCCGCCGCGGGCACGCTAGGCTATCCATTCGATCAGCTTTTTCGGTTGCTGATCGTGCTGCCTAACCGGCGCGAAGAGGTAACGGCGATGCCTATTGAGCATCTCGATCTCGCCACCGACCAAGCACCTGGTGAAGCTGTGTGGTTGTTGCCTAGCGCTCGCACCAAGATGAACAACGCACTGCGCGTGCCGCTATCCGCATTGGCACGGTCTATCATCATCGAAGCGATCAAACATCCGGATCGACCGAAGGACTCCAAGTTCGTTTTCACCACGACGGGCGACACGCCTGTGTCCGGCTTCACCAAGGGGCGGCGCAGATTGGACAAGGCAATTCAAGATACTCGCATAGATCGGATGAAGGACGAAAACGCGGCTGAGATGCCGCATTGGGTGGTTCACGATCTCCGGACCACCTTCAACACTCACGCCTGTGAAATTTTGGGAGTTCCGCCTCACGTCGCGGACCGCATTCTCAACCACGTCGCGACCGCGACGCGATCCAAGATCATGCGCGTCTACAACAAGTCAGAACTCTTCGAGCCGCGAAAGGAGGCCCTTGGCGCTTGGGCGTCGCTCCTGGAGCAGCGCGTGATCCCTCATCGAAACCGCTCTGTCTAAGCACGACCCGACAGGTGCGGCGGCCCGTACAGCTTGGGCTGCGAGCTCACAGTAGCCCGGCGGTTGCTCAGCATATATGCCCGATTTTGCCAGACTATGCGATGACGCGGCGCAATGATCCCAATCGTGGCCGATGCAGCAGACGGTGCGCGCAGCCGCCACCATTGTCTGATGTGCAGACGTGCCCCTAGGTCGAAGTCTGTGTGGTAGCCCCCTGTAATCGTCGCGCTATTTCGGCCACGATCGTATCGGGTTCGGTGAGGGGAATGAAATGTCCCGAACGCGCGGCGATGACGTGACGGCCACGGGGAGACAGGGACGCGCGCCGAGCATGGGAAGCGTTGAACGCCGCGCGCAAGTTGGCCGACATGCCGGGGTCCGCCTTCGCTCCCGAGATCACCGTCACTGGAAAGGCGGCGTTCGGTCCCCGACCATCCCGCCAGCCGTTCATCGCCGCGATCATGCCCTTCAATTCCGCGCCCCGCGTGCGCATCGCGGCGTTGGTAAAGGCTTCGGCCCGGAACTCTTCTTGCAGGCGCGCGGGCAGCGGGGCGAGCTGATCTCGAAAGAGACGTTCGAGCAGGCCGACCCGGGCGAGCATGCAGCTTGCATGATGGACCACCTTCTCCGTGAAGCGGAAAGAGCGGAAAAAGACGGGGCCGCATCCCTCGTCGGACGGATCGACCAAGACCATCCCGGCCACACGGTCGGGCCACCGCGCAGCTGCTTCGCGCACTAAAAGCGCGCCGCCGCTGTGCGCGACCAGCAGGAGAGGCGCGGCATCAAGACTTTCCAGCAAATCCTCCAAGTCGTCGGTCATGCGCGCCACCGATCGCGGCTGGCTGTCGGGTTCGCTGCGGCCGAGACCGGCGCGATCGTAAACCACTGTCCGCGCCCTCCGCGACACCTCGGGCGCGACCAGTCCCCAATAGGATCCCGGCGCTGCGAGACCGGCTTCGAACACTATCGTCGGAACGCCGGGGGCGCTCTCGCCTCTGACCATGGCGTGGAGGCTGCGGCCGTCGCGCGTTTGGATGGCCCGGCTGGTGCCGAGCGGGTGATCGCTCATGCTGCGGAGGTCGTGCCGTGCGTCATGACCCGCGCCATCCACGCCAGCACACCGCGATCACGACGAGCGTCAGCCCTAGCGTTGCCCAAGAGACGATGTCGTACCAGCCGTCGCCGATCAGCGCCGCGACCAGCCCGACCGCGTTGGCGAGCGCCATCAGCAGCGGCCAGCGGAAGATGCGCCAGCCGGACTGGCCGCCTTTCGCACGCACCGTCATGCGGCGGGCTCCGTCTCGCCGCCGCTCTGCAATTCCGCGACGCGCTTCTCGATCGGCACCTTCCGCCGTCCGAGCCAGAGGCGAAGCCCGGTCCACAGCACAACGATCGCCGCGATGTCGAGTAGCCCCCAGATGATCTTGAGCGGCAGGCCGCCATAGTCGCCGAAATGCAGCGGCGCCGACACGAACAGCGTCTTTACATACCAAGGCATCGCGCGGACATCGGTGAGCTTGCCGGTTTCGGCATCGACCATCGCGGGGTTGATCAGCCGCTCGGTCAGCGGCGTATTGCCGGCGAGCGCGACCATATAATGATGTTTGGTGCTGAATTGGCTTCCGGGCCAGGAGACGAGGCTGACCTTGGCGTTTGGAACCGCGGCACGAACCGTCGCGACCGCCGCGTCTACCGACGTCAGCTTGGCGGGCGGCTTCGCATCCTTGTACGGCGCCGCCATCTCGGCAAGCTCGTCCATCTGCCAGATCATCGTGATCGGAAGCGTCATTGTGATGATGAAGCCCGTAAGACCGACGACACTGACCCAACCGAGCGTCACAATGCCGACCATGTTATGCGTGTCGAGCCATCGCAGCCGCCGACTGCGGTCCTTGCGCACCGTCCCGAAAGCGAGCTTGCGCATGAAGGGCGCGTAGACGACCACCCCCGACACCACGGCGACGAGGAAGACGAGGCCGATCAATCCGAGAAAAAGCTGCCCTGGAATGCCGAGCAGCAGATGGGCGTGGAGATCGAGCAGGAACGCCATCACCCCTTCGTTGAACGGCGGTGCGTCGAGGCGCTTGCCGCTGCGCGCGTCGTAGAGATAAAGTTTGCCCTCATCCTCGCCGGCGAGCGGTGTCGGGCCCACTGCGGCGAAGATGACCGGCTTGTCTGCGTCATAAGCGACGAAGATATTGTGCCATCCGGGATGCTCCTTCAGCGCATCGGCCGCGACGGCGTCGAGGCTGGCACTGCCCTCGGACGTCGCCTCGATCACCGGTGCGCGCGTCAGCTCGTCGATCTCCTCGTGAAAGATCAGCGGCAGCCCGGTGATGCAGAACATCAACAGGAACGCCGTGCAGACGAGGCTGGTCCATTTATGGACCAGATACCACCGCCTTATGCCCGTTTGCGAAAGCGCCATCGCCCGTCCTTCAGAACCTGAGTTCGATGCCCGCGCTGATCTTCCGCGGTTCGAGGAGGACCGCATTGTCGAGCGCGGGCACGTCCATGCCCGTGAACGGGTTTGCGCCAAGGCCCTTCGAGACGACCTTGTTGCTGTTGAGCAGGTTGCGCGCAGTCAGGAACAGCTTCGCCGGCCCGATGCTATAGGCGGCGCGCGCATTGACGACCGCCCATGAGCCGACCTTCGCGCGTTCGACGTTGAGCACTTCGGAAAAATAGGATCCGCTGTAACGGACGTCGGCTCCGAGCTCGAACCGGTCGTCGGGAGAAAAGCTGAAACCAGCGGCAAAGTTGAACGCGGGTGACCGCGGCAATTCCTTCCCGACTGCCCGCGGATCGCTGCTGTAGCGATTGATCTTGGTGTCGAGCAGGCCGATGTTCGCGAAAATTTCATTCTTCTCCGACGGTCGCCAGCTCAGGCCCACTTCAGCGCCTTGCGTGGTTGCGCGTTCGGCGTTGCGGATCTCGATCGACAGCGAGGTCAGATAGAGCGGGAGCTGCATGTCCTTGTAACGGCTGTAGAAGATATTGCCGGTGAGCGACAGGTCGTTACCTAGGCCGGCGCGCGCGAAGCCCTCGAAATTCCAGACATGCTCGGGCCGGTAGGTATAGCCCTGGAAGGGCGGCGAGAGGGTGATGCTGGCGCCGCCGGCGTTATAGCCTCGGCTCGCAGTGACGCCGACCGTCACTTCGGGTGCGAGGTCGAGTGACAGTGTCGCCTTGGGCAGGAACTCCTTGTAGGTTTCCTGAAAGTCCGTGACGAGGAACCCCGTCGCCCCGACGCGATAGCGCTTTTCTTCTTCATAGCGGGCGCCGAGGATGATCGAGAGCCGGTCGGCGGGCTTCACCGTTATTTCGCCGAACACCGCGGTCGTGTCGGTCTTGTCGCGATAGGCCCCGCCGCCGAGCAGGTCGTTCGTCTCGTCCTGGCGCGCGCGGAAGATATAGGCGGCGACGAACCCCGAGAAGCGCCCGTCCGGGGTGCCGTAGCGGAGCAGCGGCTGGGCCATATACTCTTCGCCGTCGATCTGCGCATTGCCGGTCCCGGCGGGCGCATAGCGGTTGACCCGGAAATCAGTGGCGGAAAGCAGCAATTGCAGGCTGAGCCCGTCAGTAAGGTCGAACGTCGTGTCGGAGATCGCGGTCGAGTTGCGCGAACGGAACACCGGCTGCTGCAAACCCGCATCGATCGAGATCGCGCGCTCGAACGGCAGCTTGACCCAGTTCGACTGCGGTTCCTTCCCGTCCTGGTAGGAAAGGGTTAGAAGCGAGCGGATGCCCTCCGCCGGCGTTAGCAGCAGCTTGCCGCGGAACGTCTTGGTGTCGTAGCGGCCGGGGTTTTCGGTGCCCGGATAGCCTTGAAAATCGACGAAGCTCTGGCTGCGCTGCCAGTCGACACTGGCGCGGAATGCGAGCACATCGGACACGATCGGGCCGCCAATGGCGGCCGAAGTCTGTACCTCGTCCCGGTTGCCGATGACCCCTCGCGCTGCGCCGTGCCAGTCGAAGGTCGGATCGGCGGTCTTGATCGCGACGACGCCCGCGATCGCGTTGCGCCCGAGCAAAGTGTTCTGCGGCCCGCGATAGACCTCGACCTGCTCGATATCCCAGAGGCTCGTATCGCCGAAGGTCGCCTCGTTGAAGCTCAGCGTGCGCCCGTCGACCAGATAGCTGAAGCGGGGTCGGCCACCCGCGAAAAAGGCGGTCGGGCCGCCGCCTGGCCCGGTGCCGTCGACGCCGCGCACCGCGGGCATGTCGTTGCCGGGCTCGGTCGCGATGATGTTGGGGATGCGGTCGAGCAATTCGTTGACCGACCAGACGCCTGATTTTCGTTCGATATCCTCCCGCGTCGATACCGAAACACTTGCTGCGGTTTCGCGCAGGGTCCGATTGGCGCGCTCGCCGTTGACGATGATGTCATCCGGCGCCGTCGGCGCATCCTCGGCTCGCACTGCTCCAGCCTGGCCGAACGCACAGGAGGCCGCGCCGATCACAAACAACATATTTTTCCGCATACAGAATATCGCCCCATTTTTGGCGCTTGGCGCCGATGGGGCAGGCCGACCTTATGTCATTTCCCTGATAAACCCACACGGGCCGTGCGCCGGCCGTCGCAAAGTTCGATCCACTTGCGACTAATTCCTATTATCGATTAATCTGGCTGGGCGCCATCGCGCGCGCTATGCAGAAAAACGGAAATTCCATTGCGAGAAATGAGTCGCGCGGGAACGGCACGAGGCAGGTCGATGCGTCATGAGAGTACAAGCAGATCGGAAGCGGGCTTCCTAATACCTGCCATTTCGGGCGATTTTTCCGTGTCAGACCTCGTCCGGGCCGCCGCCGAGCGCGCCGTCACGATCAGCCATGTCGCGCGACCCGATTCCCGGATCGATACGCCAGCCATGTCCGGCACCGTTTTTGGTGAGGAATTGCAGCCCGGGCTGCTTCTAACGGCGTACGACCTTGTCTACACCGCAGACAGCCAAATCGAGGTCGAAGTAGACCGCTCGATCTCATGTGCGATCATGCTTGCAGGGGAGGCCGCCGCGCTCGAGGTGGTGGGCTATCCTCCTGTCGTCTCGCTACCGCGGCGGGTCATCGTTGTCGGTTACGGCGATAGGCTGTCATGCAGTCGCCCCTGGCGAGCTATGCAGCATAATCGCGCTTTCGGTGTCACCCTGCGCCCGTGCTTTTTCGACCGGTTTGCCGATCTCGTCGACGACGGCGGACTCGACGTGCTGCGGTCCTATCTCGACCCGGGCCTGCATTCTTCGCTGTTGCCTCCGTCGCGCAAGCTGATTGATCTTGCGGAAAACACGCTCCGGCAACCCTATTCCGGGGCGCTCGGGGCCATTCACCGTGAAGCACAGGCGCTCGGGTTCATTCTCGAAACCGCGTCGATGCTCCAGGAAGAACAGCGACTGGTCGCACGGATCGGGCGGCGCCATTATGACCGCGTGGTCCATGCCCGCGCTATGCTCGACCACAATCTCGTCGATCCGCCAAAGCTTCTCGAACTTGCAAGGGAATTGGGGATAAACGTCACCACGCTCCAGGCCAATTTCAAGGCCGCATTCGGTACCACGGTCTTCGGTTATCTGCGGGCGCGGAGGCTGGAGATGGGGCGTATCCTCATCGTCGAGCACCGCGTGGGCGTCGCCGAGGCAGGATATCGGGTCGGCTTCACCAACCCCGCGGCCTTCACTGCGGCCTATCGTCGGCACTTCGGCCTTCCGCCATCGCTGGACCGGAAGGATGCTCGTATCTTGCCTCATTGAGGCGTCGACCATCACTTCTCAGGCCAACGACCGCGTTCTGGTGTCAAAATCTCCCAGGGCCGACCACCCTGCTGAAATTGTGCACAGTCCCCAGGAGTTTGGCAAACGATCGTGGGAGGAACGCTGATTATCTGTTTTCTGGGCGCTCCAGATATTCCGACGCATCGAACGGGAGTGCGGCTGACCCGGTTGGCTTGGGAATCGATCGTCTCGTTTGTCGTCAACGCGGAGAAAACTGCTCAACGAAAAGTTAGGAATCGAGATCAGGCGAAAAAGCGACCTGCCAAATCACCCGTCACGCGCACCAATTTCCGGGTTGAGCGGTCGAGGCAGCATAAGGTGCTCGTAACTTCCGCGCGCACGTCGCCTGGCTGCCCGATACGGAGTTCGAAGATGGCGCGGGGACCCGCATAATCTGCGACCCATAACTCGATGTCCACCCTTTCGGCCTCGAAGGTCGGGCGTCGGTAAGTGATCTCGTGCCGGAACGCTACCCAGACAATCCTCGCCAGATCTTCCGGTCGTGCAGTCTTCTGCCAGAAATGCGAAATCGCTTCCTGTACCCATCGCAGATAGACAGCGTTGTTCACGTGACCGAGCTCGTCGATCATGTCCGACGTTACGAGGATCTCATACCGGTGGCGTAATGCCCGACCATGATGCTGAGGGCTCATCAGCTTGGAGCGAACCCGCCCGCTCTGGCGGGCGCTGATAATGCCAACATCCGATGATGGCTGAAGCTGAAGTGCGCCATGATCATGTTCTCCTCGCTCAGCGGTGTCCGGCGCGCCGGGCTTGCCTTCGCCGCTTCCCTGCGGCGGGCAGTGCAAGCTTGACTCGCGATAACTCAGATATCATATGAAATCTGAAATTGAAAGGTCGGGAGAGGCAAGATGCAATTGGCGCGCGCCAAAACGCCGCGAGTCCGCCGGGTTGACAGCCAGGCCGCAACGCGTGCCCGCTTGCTCGATCTCGCCGAACAGATGGTTGTGAGCCAGTCGATACCCGGCCTTTCACTTCGCTCTCTCTGTGTCGCCGCCGGCTATACCCAAGGAGCTTTCTACTCGAACTTTGCGAGCAAAGACGCTCTCCTCCTCGTTCTTCTCGAGCGGCACATGGGTGAACAACATGCCAGCTTGGCGTCGGTGGCGGAAGCCGTGGCCGGAAGCAGTGTCGAGGGCACACTTGACGCACTTACCATATGGCTTCGGACCCTCGCCGCGCAGCGTGAATGGGCCGCACTCGCAACCGAATTGCGGCTTCATGCAAACAGGGACCCAACATTCGGAGAGAAATTCGAAGAGGCCGAGCAGCGTATGGTGGCCTTGTTCGAGGCGCTACTGACCGATCTCGCAAAGCGATTTTCTGTCGATCCGCCTGTGTGCGCAAGAGGCGCAGCCGAGGCGCTCCTTGACCTTTGGCGTGGCCTTGCCCTCCGGCGCCAAACGGCCGCGGCGCCCGAACTCACATTTGTGCGGACGCTGCGCGCCCTGATGGGTTTGGTTGATGGATGCTTCGCAGCAGGGGGCGCTTCCGTCGATACTGCGAGCGCCGAGGTGGCGACACTGCAAGGTCAAAGACGCGAAGGGAAGGTATAGACACGATGTCCAATGCGCGACGGCCAATTCCATCGCCGCCTGGCCTTCCCTTGGTGGGCCATCTGCACCAGATCGCGCGGGGAGGACTGATCGGCAGATTGCTTGAAGTCAGTCGCACTATGCCCGAGGGAATCTTCAAGATCCGCTTCGGCGACCGCGTTTCGCTATTTGTTACCGACCCTGACCTCGTTGCCGAACTCTCCGACGAAAAGCGGTTCCGCAAAATGCCGGGCCCGGCGTTGCAGGTGGTCCGCAAATTTGCCGGCGACGGTCTCTTCACCGCATTCAGCGACGAGCCGAACTGGGGCAAGGCGCACCGCATTCTCCTCCCCGCATTCAGTCAAAGCGCGATGCGCGGATATTTCGACATGATCGTCGATGTTTGCGACGAACTGGTCGCCAAATGGGAAAAGCTGGCCGGAACCGATGTACTCGTGGCCGACGACATGACGCGATTGACGCTCGATTCCATCGCGATCGCGGGTTTTGGCCACCGCTTCGACAGCTTTGGCCGCGACGAGCTTGACGACTTTCTCGTCGCGCTGGGCCGCGCGCTCGAAGAGGCGCTAAACATGATTACCCGGCTTCCTATCCAGCAGCGCTTTGCCCAGCGTGCGAGGGCCCGGTATGAAGCGGATATCGCCCAGATGAATTCACTGGTCGACGGCATTATCGCCGACCGACGCCGGCAACCGTCCGACGGCAAGGATCTGCTCAACCTGATGCTCAATGCGGTCGATCCGGAAACGGGGGAGGCGCTCGATGACCTCAACATCCGCTACCAGGTCCTCACGTTCCTGATCGCGGGGCATGAAACGACGTCCGGTATGTTGACTTTCGCCTTCAGCTATCTGCTCCGAAATCCGTCGGTCCTAGCCCAGGCTTATGCCGAGGTTGACCGTGTGTTGCCGGGCGACGCACGGGCCGATTATTCACAGGTCGCGCAGCTTAAGGTGATCGAGCGAATTCTCAAGGAGGCACTCCGGCTGTGGCCCACGGCCCCGGCATTTCAGGTCGCGCCGTTCGACGACGAGATCATTGGCCAAGAGTGGCATTTGCGCAAAGACCGGCCGGTCAACATTTTCACTCCCGGCCTGCACCGCAATCCACTCGCTTGGGCCGAGCCTGAAGAATTCGATATCGATCGCTGGCTTCCGGACGCCGAGGCTGCACGCCATGCCCATGCCTTCAAGCCGTTCGGCAATGGCGAACGGGCCTGTATCGGACGCCAATTTGCCATGGTCGAGGCGAAGATCGCCCTTGCAATGCTGCTGCGCCGGTTCGCGATCAGCGATCCGCACTCCTACAAGCTCCGGATCAAGGAAACATTGTCGATCAAGCCCGATGATTTCCGCATGCGTATCCGGCTTCGCGGAGCGCACGAACGAAATGCACCCGCGACCTTGAATCAGGCGGCGACCGAGGGAACTCTCGCCTCCATCACCGGCACTGGTCAGCGTTTCGTCGTCCTTTATGGTTCGTCACTCGGGACGGCGCGCGATGTTGCGGAAGAAATCGCCGAGCGCGCCGCGGCAGATGGATTTGATGTCTCGGTTCGACCCATGGACGACGCGCTGCAAAGCGGTGACCTGCCCGAAGATAAGCTGATCGTGATCGTCACCGCCACCTATAATGGCCGTGCTCCCGATTCAGCCAAAGAGGTCGAGAAGTCGCTGGACGCAGAGCTTTTCGTCGCGGACGACTGGGCGGGTGCGCGTTTTGCCGTGCTTGGTGTCGGCAATTCGCAGTGGCCGAATTATCAGGCTTTTCCGAAGCGGGTCGATGCGGCGCTCGAAGCCGCAGGTGCGACGAGGCTCGTGCCCCGTGCAGAAGCCGATGGCCAGGCGGATTTCGACGGCGCGGTCGGGACTTTCGTCCGCGACCTGTGGCAAGCGCTCGGAACTGCGAGCGCACCCACCGCTTCCGAGGCACAGCTGGCGCTTCGGCTGGTTGAACCCGGCGATCTTAGAGCGGCAGCGCTGCCCGAGCATGCGCAGCGTCTGGTCGTGGTGTCGAACACTGAACTCGTCCGGCCCGTCGACGGGCTTTGGGATTTCGTGAAAGAACCGCCACGGCCCTCGACACGGTTGATACGACTTCGCCTGCCCGAAGGGCAGACTTATCGCGCAGGAGACCATATCGCGGTCTATGCCCGAAACCGCCCGGATCTTGTCGAACGCGCCCTGACCCGGATGGCGCTCGATCCGGCCTTGCAGGTAGCAGTGGACGGGCAGGGTGGCCGCTTTCGTCATTTGCCGCTCGGCCGCACACTGACCGTTAGGCAGCTGCTTACCGACTTCGTCGAGCTGTCAGACCCGGCGCCAAAACGCGCGCTCGATGTTTTGGGAGGCGCGACACGTTGCCCGAAAACGCGTGCCGAGCTTGCTGTGCTCGCCAATGACTATGATGCCTCGGTGGCGGGAAAACGGCTGACCCTGCTTGATCTCTACGAGAGCCATCCGGCAATCGAGGCCGACCTGGCGCACCTCATCGAGTTGTCGGCCGCGATTGCGCCCCGCTTCTATTCGATTGCTTCAAGCCCCCTGGTTGCGCCTGATGTTGTGGACCTGATCGTCGGCACCACCGCGGCACCTGCTTGGTCGGGGCTGGGGGAGCACCGTGGCTTTGCGTCCGCATATATGGCGAGCGCGGAAGCTGGGGCCGAGGTGTTTGCTTACGTCCGTCAGCCGAACCCGCCGTTCGCGCCGCCGAGTGACCTTGCGGTTCCCATGATCCTCATCGGGCCCGGAACGGGCTTCGCGCCTTTGCGCGGCTTTCTGCAGGAGCGAGAGGCGCAGCGCATGGCGGGCGCGGCTATCGAATCAGTTCATCTATTCTTCGGCTGCCGCCACCCGGATCATGATTGGCTTTGCCGCGGCGAGATGGAGCGCTGGGAGACGACGGGACTCGCCTTCCTGCATCTCGCTTTCTCCGCAGTCGAAAGCCATCCCTGGCGTTTTGTTCAGGATGCCCTCTGGGCTAAGCAGGAGGTCGTCTGGGCGGCCCTCGAAGCTGGAGGGTATATATATTTGTGTGGAGACGGGCAGTTCATGGCACCCGCTGTCCGCGATACACTGATCCGCATCTGGATGCAGCAGGTCTGCGGTGAGCATGCGCAAGGCTCGGCATGGCTTGAGACCCTGATTGCACAAGGGCGTTTCCAGCAGGATGTCTTCGGCTTTGGCAAATAGAGTGGGAGTCTGGCAGGTCCGAAATCGCATCCGCGCCCTTTAGAGGTCGACTATAAATCTGAGCAGATCTCCGGCCGTCTTCGAAGCCCGCAGGCCAGCGCGCCGGGCGTCTCGATGCAGGTCTAAGCCATTGAGGAAACGCGCTGCGTGCGCTGTCTGCAACGTCAACACGCGCGACCCGCGAACGCAATCGCCCGCATGGTCTTAGCGAAGTTCGGCAACAGCAGTTCTGATCCAGTTCGAGAATTCACACGCGAGATGCCATCTATGTCCACTCACGACCGACGGCAGGATGAGGGTAGGAAATTCAACCGTCAGCTTTGCGCGGAAGCCGCTCCCTTCGTCGCGGAACTGGTGACGAACGCCCCCAATCGTCGTGCCATTCGGTGTTCGCGCCACACCCGCGACCTCTGACGGATAATCGGGGTCGGGTGTCGAGCGCAGAGTCGAAAGATCGGCGTAATCGATGAAGAAACGGGCAGCCATTGGCGACCCGCCATTCGTCTCGATCACTTCCTGCCGGCCTGCGGCATCGGTGGCAATAAGGTAATGCTCGGGCGCCGCCGCAACCATGACATCTTCACGGTTCCGATGCGCGAGTTCCTCAAACCAATTAGCGAACGCCGCCGCGGACCCTTCAGGCGACACAATCTCAATCACGCTATATCTGCGACCGCCGCGCGACAGCCACGCGACAAGCCGTGCATATTTATCCGAGACTGCAAGCTCGCGCCGAAGCAGCTTGCGGATGCCGGAATGCCCTAGCTTCAGCTTGCGGGCGCGCAGCTCTGCACGAAGCTCTGCAAGATCCATATGATTGGCCCGGAGGCCCAGTCTGCGGAGCGCCCTGCGAGCGCTATTTTGCTCCCACCTCGAGACTGCATCCTGTGATACGGCCTCGCCGTTGATGAAGACTTCAAGATCGATCGTCATTGGCTTGCCAGTCCCTCTGTCAATGCTATAAAAGCAACTATAGTTGCATTAGGTCCGAGAGGCAACCAATATGATAGCGTCGAGTGAGGCAAAGACAGGAGGGCCGCGTAGCCGACCGGGGGGCCGCTCGACAAAAGTGGTAACGGCGGTCCGCCAGGCTTTGTTCGATTTGCTGGCAGAGCGTGGACTGGACGGCGTCGAGATTCCGGAGATCGCGTTGCGCGCGGGCGTCAACCGGACGACGATATACCGCCGATGGCCTACGAAGGCCGCGCTTCTCCTGGCGCTCATGCTCGAAGAGATGCGGGTGAGGGTGCCAACGCCCAATACAGGTTGTTTCCAAACCGACTTGGAACAGATGTTAAAGGGTATCGCCAGCATATTGGCCGATCCCGCTATCCGCAGCATTTTCTTCTTTTTGTCCTCAAGGGTCGATCCAGAGGCCGCGCGCGTCAAATCCGCATTCTGGGAGCAGCGTTTTGCGGACAGTGGTGAAATCGTCACGCGTGCAGTTATGCGGGGTGAACTTCCCAAGGATGTTTCGCCGCGCGTGATTCTCGAGCTGGCAGCCGCGCCACTTCTGTACCGTATCCTCATTCTCGGGACGTCTGTTGACGATCGAACCATCCGACAAATGGCAGCTTGGGTCGCACGCCAGGATGTGAAGGGCTTCCCGCCGTTGCAAGCGGCCGACCTTCGCGGTTAGGTTGAGCCCCGCGGGGTGCGAAGAACGTGCGCAATGCCGACGAGCAGGTGCGGTCGGTTACAGTGCGACAAGGCGACGGGTCAAGCAAGCGAAGGATGTTACAATCCGCCTAGATCGCAGCCGCGCTCCTCCAATATCGGGCGAAGCGCGCGAAAGGCGGCCGGATGCCGATTGAGCGGAATCGTCGGATAGAGGTGGTGAATGATGTGATACTGCATGCCCGATGAGCCGATATTGCCAAAGAAGCTGCGGAAGGCACGCGTGTCCTTGTAGCGCCCGCGACCATCCATCGGCCGATGCGGCGCCCAGCTGAGGTAGAAGTTGATATAGACCAAGCCGATTTTCAGCGGCAGCCACCAAAGCAGCAGCGCCTCAAGCGCATGTCCGCTCCATGCCAACGCGGCGAGGATTGAATATTGTCCGACCTTCGCTACCATCGCGTGAAGCGTGGCGGTCTTGGCGGCGGACGTCCCGAGCCTCTGCAATGCCATGCCGTAGCGGTCGTGGCGTGGCTGCCCTTTTACAAGCGCTCTGCCGATTGCGGCCCAGCCGCTGTTTGCAGCCATCGGAATGTCAGGATCGAGCAGCGGGTCGTTCGTGTGCCGATGATGTTCGAAATGGGTCACCCTGAGAACAGTAAGGGGGGCGAACATGGGAATCAGCGCGTACCAGCCGATAAACTCGTTGAACCAGTGCCAGCGCGATCCTTCCGGCACGATGATGTGATGCTGGGCTTCGTGCGATGGCAGATAGGCTGCGGTCATGTTGATCGTTGCGATCAGAAATCCCGCCCATAGGGGCAGGGCGCCCGTCATGACCAGCGGCCACAACGCGAGCCACAGGCTTGTGTTGACTAGGGGCCAGATCACCATGATCCAGGGAAAACCGCCGATGAATTGTTCGGCGATCGCCTTTTCGCGAGCCCTCAGGCCCGGTGTATTTGTTTCCGTCACCATAGCCATGTCCTCCGCTGACGCGCGATCACACCCAATATGATGCCGATAAGAAGCCCAAACTGGATGGAGCTGAGGCCGGCCGGTGCATCGAGACCGCCCGCCGTGATAGCAGCAGCGATGACGGGCGCCAGAAACCCGATCCCAAACAGGATCGGTCCAAGGCTGAAGAGAAAGCCGACGATCCGCATTCGTTACTCCTTCATCGCGCTAACGCTGCTATTCGGCGCGTCTGAATATCTCATCATGTCGCGCGCGCAATCAGCGGCTGATCCAATAGGTCATTCGCTCGATTGAGGCCACTCCGGCGAACACCTTCTTCCAGCGCTTGGACACCGAAAGCCTGCACCGGCCCCAAGGCACCTGTTCCGGTAATCCCCCCTGCGGCTTGGATCGAAGCCCACGCTAGAAAGTTCGCGGTGAAGCTGAAACCATCGACTCCCGTGAGGGTAGTTGTTTGCAAAAGTTCATCGCTATCGGACCAGCCCCGTGCAATGACGCTGGTTGAGCCGGGTGAAAGGTCTACTGGCTTGATGCAGGCCCCACAAAGTCGGCCTCAACCAATTGCAGCGTCGCCGGTGTGATAGTACCGACTGCGGTCGCCAGCGCTAGGCGCGCATATTCATATTCGATCAGCGCATCGTTGAGGTTGCGCTCGATCTCCAGGGTTTGCGCTTGTGCGGCCAAAACATCGCTTTGCGTACGGACCCCGACTTCTCGTCCGGTAATTGCGGCTTTTTCCTGAAGCCTGGCAGATGAAAGCGCCGTGCGCAGTGCTGCGATCTGCTGGAGGGCGCTGGATTGCGCCAACCAGGCTTCCTGCACCTGAAGGCGCACATCGCGCCGAGCAGCATCGACCTGATAGCCAACACCCCGCGCTTCCGCCTGGGACTGCCGCCGCTGCGCCTCCAACCCGCCGCCGGTGTAGAGCGGAGCTTTCAATTGCAGCCCAACCATGAACCCACCAACGCGATCGGGCGTCGAAATCACGCCCAACAGCGGCGGCTGATTCCCACCGCGCCAAAATTCACCTGCTGCGCCGATCGCGGAGACCCTGACCTGATTGCGCCACCGATATTGGTCGGCCCCGGCCCCGGCGGCGTCCAGTCGATACTGTCCGGCTAGAATTGCGGGCGATTGCGCTTCGGCTTCTTGTTGAAGGTCGCCGAGCGCTCGGTCTGGCGGCACAGGCTGCAAATCGGACCGAACGCGCCACAAATCGTCTGCTGAAACTCCAGTAAGCTCTGCGAACCGCGCGCCGACGATCTCCCGTTGCGCACGCGCCCCGACGATCTGCGCGGCTAAGCTGTCGGCTCGCGTCTGGGCTTCACGGACATCGGTGATCTTGGCACGTCCAGCATCGAACCGGGCCTGCGCGGCTCGCTGTTCATATCGCGCGGATTGCTCCTGCGCTATCAGACTCGTCAATGCGTTGTCGGCTTTCAGCACGTCGAAATAAGCGCGACTAACGCGGAGCGCGAGCTGCTGGCGACTCGCTTCATATTGCACCTGCCCAGCCCTCGTGCCGGCGCGCAACTGCCGTCGTTGCGCCCCAGCCTTGCCGTCGATCAGCGGTTGTTCCGCCTGTAGTAATACACTGCCGCTGACGCCATCGACGGAGCTAGGAATGTTCACGCCGGTCACTGCGGCGTTGGAAGAGATCCGGCTGTACCCGCCGTTGGCTTGCGCTTCTACTTTCGGCCGGAACAGGGATTTGGCCAACGCATCATTCTCGTCGGATGCTTCGCGGCTGGCCTTCGCCGCTGCAAGATCTGGGTCGTGGTCCAGCGCCGCCTGAAAGGCGCCAGAAAGGCTCTGGGCTGCCGCCGAGCCAGGCAAGACAACGAAGCCCATCAGCGCAAATGCGGGCCAGGCGCTCCACCGATCACGCATGGGCGTTCTCCGTTTCGATCTTTGGCCCTTTGGCCCCGTAAGCGGCGGCATAGACAGCGGGCAGGAAAATGAGGGTGAGCAGGGTCGCGACCATCAACCCGCCCATGATCGACCAGGCCATCGGTCCCCAGAAAATGGAACGGGTCAGCGGGATCATCGCGAGGATGGCGGCAAGTGCCGTCAGCATGATCGGGCGAACGCGATGTGCGGCGGCCTCGACAATGGCATCGCGCAGGTCGGCCCCGGCGGCCTCAAGCGCGTCGATTTGCGAAACGAGAATGACCGAGTTTCGAATAACCATGCCGAACAACGCGAGACCGCCGAGCATCGCGACGAAGCCAAACGGAATCCGAAAAATGCTCAGGATCAGAGCAACGCCGATCAGCGCGAGCGGCCCGGTTATCAGGACCAGCCACATCTTCTTGATGCTTTGCAGCTGCAGAACGAGCAGAAAGAGGATCAATATCATCGCCACGGGTAGTTGGGACAGAACCGAGCTTTGCGATGAGGCACTCTCCTCGATCGTTCCTCCCAATGTCAGGCTCGCATTGCCTGGCAAACTGGCCCGAATTTTGTCGAGATCGCCTGCCATTTTCTGCGCGACGTCCGCAGGTTGAGCGCCCGCGACATCGGCCTGCAACGTAATTGTCGGCATGCTCGAACGACGATTGAGTTCGGCTTGCTCAAAGGACGGTAGCAGCCGCGCAACCTGGGTTAGCGGCACAGTGCGGCCGGACGCCGTCGGTATGTTGATCTGCGACAGTCGGTCGAGCCGTTTGCGCGTCGCTTCTTCGGAGCGGGCGATCACGTCCAGCGCCTTGTCGCCGTCACGGTAGCGCGTCATCGGAGCGCCTTCGAGCGCTCCTTCAAGCGCATTGTTGATAACCAGCGACGTAATGCCCAGCGCGCGCGCTTTGTCTTGATCGACCTCCACCCGGACCGTTTTCAGGAAATCGCCGTAATCCTTGTTGATGTCCCGCAATTGGGGCTCCGCGCGCATCAGCGTTTCCAGCCGATCCGCTGCGGGAGCGATGTCCGCAAAGTCTGTACCTGTCAGGCGAATCTTGAAAGGCTGGCCGACCGGTGGCCCTAGTTCGAGCGGACTCACTCTTCCTCTTACTTCAGGAAAGCGATTGGCGAGGAGATCCTCAACGACGCCTTGCACGCGCTCGCGCTCTTCCTCACCCTTGGTCTGAATGACCAGTTGGGCGAGTGCGAGACTTGGTGTCTGGATGTCGAATGAGAGGTAGAAGCGCGGGGTGCCGCCACCGACATAGGTTGTAATCGAGTTGATGTCCTTGTTTGCAGCAAGGAGCCGCTCCATCCTCTGGCTCACCTCCATCGTTTGCGCGAACGACGTATTTTGCGAGGGACGCAGGTCGACGATGAGTTCGGATCGGTCGGACGTCGGGAAGAATTGCTTCGGCACCGCGAGCGCGAATAGGCCGAGAGCGAGCACAAACATCGCAACGGTCACAAGAAGAACCAGGACGCGATGATCGAGCGCCCAGGACACGATGTCTCTGAATCTCTGGTAGAATGGGCTGTCGTAGGATTCGTGACCGTGCCCGTTTTGCTTATCATTGCCCGCGGTCGATAGACCTTGCTCGGGTAGGATGCGGTTGGCGATAAACGGGGTAACCAGGACGGCGACGATCCACGAAAATCCAAGTGAAATCGCAACCACCTGAAATATGGCACGGGAATACTCGCCTGCGGACGACGGTGCCATTTCGATCGGAAGAAAGCCCAACATGGTGATGATCGTCCCGATCAACATTGGCTGCGCCGTCACCACGTAGGCTGACACCACTGCCTTGGTCCGCTCCCAGCCTTCGTGGAGATGCGCGTCGATCTGTTCCACGACGATGATCGCATCATCCACCAGCAGACCCAGCGCGATGATCAGTGCGCCGAGCGACACGCGGTGCAGGGGGATTCCGATTGCCAACATCGCCGTAAAGGTCAGCGCGAGGACTACCGGGATCGAGAAGGCGACAACGAGCCCCGGTCGCCAACCAAGCGAGACCAAGCTGACCGCGAGCACGATCGCGACCGCTTCGAACAATGATTTCGTGAATTCGCCGATCGAATGTTTGACAACTTCGGGTTGGTTGGAAACCGTACCGAGATCGACGCCAAGCGGCAATTCCGACTTGAAGGCATCGATTAGCGCGTCGCTATCTTTGCCCAAGCGCGTGATGTTGCCGCCTTTGCGCAACGACACCATCACACCAACCGCATCGTGGCCGTTGAAACGCATCCGAAATGTCGGAGGATCGGCAAGCGTTCGCCGAACATTCGCTAAATCGCCTAGCCGCAGGCTTTGTCCGTTGGACGCGATCCCGATCTTGCGAATTGCATCCACGCTGTCGAAGGTCCCTGTTACGTTGATGCGAACGCGTTCGGCCCCGGCATCGACGACGCCGGCGGAACTGACCGTATTCGTGTCCCTGATCGCAGCAACGATTGTTCGCGGATCGATCCCAAGCGTGGCGATTTTGGCAACGCTATATTCGACATAAATCCGCTCTTCCGGTGCGCCCTCCAATTCGATGCGGCCGATGTCGGGCAATTGACGAAACCGGTCGCGGAGCTTTTCGGCAAAATCGTTCAGCTGCGGCAAAGTGTATCCGCTGCCGGTCAGAGCGTAGATATTGCCATAGGTGTCCCCGAAATCGTCATTGAATTGCGGCCCCTGTAGTCCCGATGGAAGCTGGTTCGCGACGTCCGACACCCGCTGCCGAACCTTGGTCCACACCGCCGGCACGTCGCTTCCCGCGACCGATTCTCGCAGCTTGACGTTGATGATCATCCGGCCGGGCTGGACGTTGGTTTTCATGTAGTCGACTTCGGGCAGCGAGAAGATCGCCCGTTCGATCGGCTCGGCGGCTTGATCGGCCATTTCTTTGGCACTCGCGCCGGGCCACGCCGCTGAAACCAGCATGTTCTTGATCGTGAAATCGGGGTCTTCCTGGCGACCGAGCGACATATAGGAATAAACGCCGACTATCGCCGCCAGCGCGATCAGGAAGCGCATCACCGAGGGATGTTCGAGCGCCCAGGAAGAAAGATTGGGACCTCTCACTGATCGGCTTTCGCGGTGCTGGGCAATATTCTGACCTTCTGCCCTGCCTTCAACAGATGCGCGCCTGCACTCGCAATGCGATCGCCGGGTCGCAAGCCAGTGGTAATCAGGACGAAATTGTCCTGGACCGAGCTAATTTCCACCCGACGCGGGCGCACAATTGCCGGTGTCCCCGATACGATCCAGACCACGCTGACACCCTGGTCGCGCGTCACGGCGGCAAGAGGCACCCGATATCTGGGCGCGCTGGCACTCTGTTCGGCGAGCACCTCGGCCGTATTCCCGATTGCAACAGCGCCCGAAGGGGCAGTAAAGGCGATCCGAGCCTCGAACGTCCTCGTCTGCGGGCTAGCTGCGGCGGCAATGGTTCGGATATATCCAGGGTACGTCACACCGGGCGAGGCCCAGCTCCGAACGCTGAGGCTGGAGGAGCGGAACCGCTCCACTTCGCCTTCTGGGATAGCGACGGATACCTCAATGGAACCCGGCTCTTCGACTGTGACAATGGGCTGTCCGGCAGCGACGACCTCTCCGACATCGCCACTGACCGCCGTCACCACGCCGGCCCGCTCGGCACGCAAAACGGTATAGGACAATTGTTGTTGAACGCTGGTCTGCGTTTCCTGTGTCGACCGGAGTTGCGCCTGCGCACCGGCGGTCGCGGCTCTTGTCTGATCGAATTCGGCGGGCGAGATAAAGCCTTCCGCGAGCAGTGCGCGCGCTCTTGCAAGATCGGCGATCTGCGCATTCGCGCGGGTGGCGGCAGCGGCGGATTGTGCTTGCGCGCTCCGCACGTTGACCTCAACATCGCGCGGATCGAGCCGCGCCAGGATTTGTCCCTGGGAAACTCTCTGCCCGATTTCGACGGAGCGCGCGGTAATCATTCCGGAAAGACGGAAACCGTAACTTCCGGAGTAGCGCGAAACCACGGGTCCAGAGTAAATTGCCGATGTATCGGCCGATCCGGGCGCGACGACCATCGTTTCCACGCCGCGTGGCACCTCGATAGATGCCTCGTTCCCACCACAGCCAGCAACCAGCAGGATCGGCAGCCATATCAGGCATCGGCCTGTGCTATTTCTCACGCTGCACCCCCTTTTCCTTCACGCCGCAGACGGCTCCGCCGACGATCCGCATGCGTTACTCCTTCACCGGCTACCGCTACTAATCAGCGCGTTGGATGAACGCCTATCACGTCGCGCTTGCAATTCGACACCGAAAGCTTGCGCCGAACCAAAGGCCCCCGTTCCGGCAATCCCCCCCGGCGGGTTGAATCGAAGCCCAGGCCAAAAAAATGCGCTTCACCCGCTCCTCGAACCAAAGCATCAGCGCTGAGTGGGCTGATGACGCAGCCACGCTTGGACTGGCTCTGTTTTATGGGGGATTACTTTCCCTGACTGATTAAAACTTCGCTCATCTGAATAATTGCTTCTACATTGGTGTAGTTAGGAATATCCCCCTGAAGTTCACTGGCATGGGGGAGAAAGGCTTCCATAAACGCTTCGCTCGTGGAAAAAAGGAAGTGGCACATGGCGATATATGTTGGTGCCGAGTCCGGCGCCACTCCGGCAACGCCACGCTCCACCGATACACCACCAAAGCCGGGATGCGCTCCCAGCAACTGAATGGCCCGCGGCATGTGGATTTCGGTGTAATACGTGAAGTCGAAGTTGGCCCCGCTTTGGTGCGGGTACAGGATGCTGATTTTGACCATGCCAATCTCTCTGTTTGACGAATTGAATAACAGCCGCCTTTCTGCAAATGCAAGAAGATGGCCCTGAGTAATTTTATGAATCAGCCAGTTAGTTAACCAGCACCAGACCGCTTTCCCGAACCCCTTCTTCCAGCGCCTCGACACCGAAAGCTTGCACCGGTCCCAAGGCACCTGTTCCGGTAATCCCCCCGGCGGCTTGGATCGAAGCCCACGCCAAAAAGTTCGCGGTGAAGCTGAAACCATCTACTCCCGTAAGGATAGTTGTGTGTAGAAGTTCGTCGCTGTCGGACCAGGCCCGTGCAATCACGCTCGTTGATCCTGCGGCACGCGCCTCGTCGCTGGGGCCGCCGGAAGATCCGTTCGCCTTGCGCTCCATTGCGCCGCGTATGGCGCCCGCCACGGCGGGGATACGCATGCCGGCGTTGAGCGTTGCCGAGACGTACGGCACCACTGCTGACATAGCCCCATAGAGACCCAGGCCGTTAGCGATGCGAGCACCCCACCTCGACGCTGTCGATCTGATCGCCAAGATGGCGGCTGGTGATTTGGCTTGGGGATTGATGTGGCTTTGGACGAAGAGATGCACGGTGCTGATAGTGCTTTGGACCATGCGGCGCATGGTGCGAGCACGGATTTATCCTGTGCGCCGCACGGTGCGAATGTGACTTCGTACGGTGAGACGGTCATTGGACCGCGCCGGACGAACCGGAAGTGGAGTCCGCAGCAGAAGGCAAGGATCACGGCGGAAAGCTTTGAACCTGGCGCGAACATCACCGCGGTTGCCCGCCGCTATGATGTGGGAGTGGGGCTTTTGCATTACTGGCGGCGGCGGGTGCGTGATCGTGGCGGGCTGGAGAAGATCTCGTTTGTTCCCCTTGCTGTAGAGGATCGCGCCCCGACACCGACGCGATCGGAACTCGAGATCGAGCTGGGCGGTGCGCGTGTTCATGTGCGCGGCCATGTCGATCAGGCCATGCTACGGACGGTGTTCGACGCCCTGCGTCCCCAGTGATCGGTTATCACAGTGACCTGAAGGTCGTGCTTGTGACCGGTCCGATCGACTTCCGCGCCGGGATCAACAGCCTGGCGTCGCTTGTCTTCAATGCCATGGGCAGAAATCCTTATGACGGCCAAGTGTTCGTGTTCAGGTCGAAGCGCGCCGACCGGCTGAAACTGCTCCATTTTGACGGATCGGGCATGATCTTGCTGACGAAATGGCTCGAGGCGGGAAAGTTTGCGTGGCCGCCTGTCCAGGACGGCGTGATCAAGCTGACGAGCGCGCAGATGACCTTGTTGCTGGGCGGCATGGACTGGCGCAGGCTGGAGGAAAACCCGGTTAAAAAACCGCTGATGGCGGGCTAGAAAATGGCGATTTTACTGGGCTTTTGAGGGCTTCTACGCTAGAGAATGGCGGTGAAAAGCCGCCCTGAAAACCTGCCCGAAACGCTCGCGGCGATGACGGTGAAGGTCGCCGAACTGGAGGCTCAACTCGCGGCTGCCAACAAGCTCGTGGCGGCTTACAAGGCCATGCTCTTTGGCTCGAGTTCGGAAAAGGCACGGGCAATCCTCGGCGACCAGGGCCGGCTTGACCTGGGGGATCTGAGCGAGGTCCCGCCCACCCCGGTTGCGGCCAATGATGATCCGGCGCCGGCGCGCTCGCGGCCGGGGCCGCAGCGCAATATCGGTGCGCTGCCCAAGCATCTGCCGCGTGTGACAGAAGTGATCGAGCCAGACAGCCTGCAGTGTCCCTGTTGCGATGCCGGCCTGCACCGGATCGGCGAGGATGTCAGCGAGGCGATCGATATCGTGCCGGCTATCCTGCGCGTCATTGCCACTGTTCGGCCCAAATATGCCTGCCGCGCGTGTGACGGAGGGATTATCCAGGCCCGCGCGCCGCGGCGCATGATCGAGGGCGGAATGGCAACCACGTCGTTCATCGCGTGGATCGTCAGCCAGCGCTTTGCCTGGTATCTGCCGATCTACCGGCAAACCCAGATGCTGGCAGGTCACGGCCTCACGCTCGACCGCTCGACGCCGGTGCGCTGGGTCCAGCGTGCAGCCTGGTGGCTCGAGGGACTTTACGACCGGCAGCTGGCGTTCATCCACCGTCAGGGCCGGATCCATGTTGACGAGACCCGGATGCCGGTGATCGATCCGGGACGCGGCAAGGTCCGCTTTGATCAGTTCTGGGCCCATGGTATCGATGATCGGGGGTGGAATGGGCCCGCACCGCCTGCTGTCTGCTATGTTCATGATCGCTCTCGCGGCCACCGCACGATATCCGAGCAACTTGGGCGCTATCAAGGCGTGCTGCAGGTCGATGGCTATAGTGCCTACAAGAAGCTCGAGGATCCTGGACGCAAGGGAGGGACAATCGTGCTTGCCTTTTGCCTTGCTCATCTGCGGCGACGTTTTGTCGATCTGCACAAGAGCACGCAGTCGCCCATTACCGCGCAGATCATTGCGCTGCTCGGTCGGGTCTACCGGATCGAGGCGGATATCCGCGGCACGAGTGCCGAACATCGTCTGGCGGTCCGGCAGGAAAAGACCAGGCCGATCATGGACGAACTCAAGCTGCTGCTCGATGATACGCTCGAGCGGATATCGACCAAGGCCGATCTGGCCGAACATATCCGCTATGCCCAGGGTCACTGGCGCGGGCTGATCCGGTTCCTTGATGATGGCCGCATCGAGGTCGACAACAACATGATCGAGCGCCAGATGCGCCCGATTGGAATCAGCAGGCGCAACTCGTTGTTCGCCGGCAACGAAGGCGGCGCAAAGAGCTGGGCGATACTGGCATCCCTGCTTCAGACAGCAAAACTAAACGGTCTTGATCCGTTCACCTGGCTCAATGACGTGCTGACGCGGATCGTGTCGGGCGCGGTGAAGAACAATGAACTTGATCAGTTGTTCGCCTGGAACTGGGCGCCGGGACAACAAGCGGCTCAGCTGGAAATCGCTGCATGAGTCTTCTCGATGAAATCGCGCTGTCGGACGACGCGCTCGAGGCGTGGCTGGCCGTGAAGGTCAATCGCCGTCCGCTGGTGCGGACGATGTCGGCGCTCGAAGGCTTTGTGACGGCGGCGGTCACTTGCCCGGTGTATATCGATCCGCAACACTGGATCTGTCCGGCCATGGGCCTGCCTCTCGATGTGCTGCACAACGGCACCGACGTCGAGCAGGCCGTGTTCGCCTCGGTCGCCCGGGTCCATAACCATGTCAACGAAATGCTGGTGCACGACTTTGCGCCGCGGTTCGCCACCAAGGCCAATGGCAATATCGATCCGCGGCCCTGGTGCCACGGGTTCTATGCCGCCATGCAGCTCAACAAGAAGGACTGGAAGCCGTTGCTCGACCTGGGCAACGTCAACCATGGGTTGCTGCTTCCTATCCTGATCTACTGCGTCGACAAGAAAGGAAACCCGGTCCTCGGAAAACCCCGTCCAGGACCGGAAACCGCGCACTTCATCGAGCATGAGGCCTATCTGGATATCGCGCTCGTCATCCCGGCGCTCAAAGAGCTGAATAACGAATCCCGCTACGGCAACTCTTAAAAACCTCCGCACGTCAACGTGGGGTGGTCGCATCGCTAACCCCAGGCCCACCTCGATATCGCGTAGGTGCGGGAACTGCTCCGGCAAGGTGAGGTGCTCGGTGCCGCCTGCGCTGAGGATCCAGCGCGGTCGACCCGAGGTATCCCTTACGCGCCGGGCGCGGGCGGCGGTCCGTTCGGTTATCAGGCGCCCTTGGCGGAAGGCGAATGACGGGGCGATGATCGCGGCGGCTGCACTCGCCTCCGCGCCGCCACTTTCCGCGCTGGTGCCATTCAGCAGGTAAGCGATTTCGACCCTTGTCGCGGCGCTGCCAGCTTGGCTGAGCGCCAGGGTGGCCGCGAGGTTGCCCGGCACCCAGTCGAAACCGTAAGCGGTCATCAGCGCTGATGAACGCAGGCGCGCCTGTGGTCCATAATGCTCGAACACCTTACGGATGAAGGCGGGCTCGCCCGTCGAATCGAGGTAGGTTGCTCCCGCGTCGATGGCTGCCTCCACCGCCGCATCCCCCCAGTGCAGAAAGGGGCCGACCGTAGAAATGAGGACGTCACCATGCCCGATGGCGGCGCGGATCGAAGCGGGGTCCGCGATATCGGCGATGTGGGTTTCGAGTCCGCCCAGAGCGTCGGCCAGCGCCGCCAGCTTGTCGCGGGACCGTCCCGCCAGAACCGGCCGTGCGCCGCGTTCGACGAGCGCGCGCGCCACCAATGTTCCTGTGTAGCCGGTTGCACCGAAAACAACGATCCGCGCTGGTCCGCTCATTGCGATTGCCCGGTCGACGTAGATGTGCCCGTGGGCACATGCCGGGCCAGGAAATCCAGCTCTCTGGCGAGCACGTCGCGGAACGGCGCTCCATCATAAATGTCGAAGTGCCCGTACGGCACGACCTGAATATCGCCGCGAGGCGCCCGCCGTACATGGCTCAGTGAAGACTTAACGGGGATCAGCCGGTCACCCTCGCACAGAATGAACAGGGCCGGGCAGCTTATGTCCGGTGTCGACAAACCAGGCCGATACCCGATGATGGAAAACATGATACGCGCCGCAACTTGGGTCTCGCTCTGAACACCCTCGGGGATCATGGCGTTGAAGTCGGCCTGATTCGCCAACACCAGAGACTTGCTGCCGCGTGGCCCGCCGATATCGACGAGAACCGGCGGCGCGCCGCGCCGGCGCGCGATCACATCGCGTATCGCCGGCCCGAGAAGTCGGAGGCCGCGAACCGTATCCGTCAGACGCGATGAGGCCACGCCATCCAGAAAAGGGCATTGGGCGATGATGGCCGCAATTCTCGTATCTTCGGAGCCCAGACGGGTTACGTGGCCGCCGCCGAAAGAGGTGCCGAACAGGACGATGCGGTCCGGATCGAATTCGGCGCGGGAGCGGGCATAAACGATAGCCGCACGCCAGTCCTCGAGCAATTGTTCGGGATCGACGACCTGCCGCGGCGAGCCATCGCTGTCGCCGAAACCCCGGTAGTCGAACACGAGGCAACCATACCCGGCCGCACAAAAGGCTCGGGCAAAATTGTCGAGACGCCACGATCGCACACCGCCGAGACCATGTCCGAGGACAATCGCGGGAACGGGCTCCCCGGCAAAATTGTCGGGAAGGTAGAGCCAGGCAGCGCATTTCACGCCGCGTACGTAAAAATTCACATCGATCCGAGCCGACGCTGTCATGTTCGTCATCCTTTGGGTTGCGGGGAAACGGTGGTGGACCCGAACAATGCGGAGAACCACATCTCGGTCAGGTCTGTGGCCAGCGCTGCGAACGCAGCCACGTCACCGCCGGATTTCGCCAGATTGTAAAGATTGCGTTCCTGTCCCCAAGCGAGCAGATGAGCCTGGCGACGTAGCGTCTCGGCGTCCCGAGAAATCTGTTCCAGGTCAAGTCGGTGGAGGAACAACTCTACACTGCCAATAACGGCGCGGCGCCACATGTCCTCCACAACGAACAGGCGAGAGCCTAGTTCGACGGCGGCGCAGAGTATCTCACGGTGGGACAGCCAAGCCGCGACAATATGTCCGACACCCTCTCTGATCCTTGCGCGCGTATCGGCACCCTCGCGGGCATTGGCCAGTTCCAGGTTCGACCGGATTTCCGCCAATACTTCTTCGATTAGCGTCGCCAGCAATGCATCCTTGGAAGCAAAGTAGAAATAGAAGCTCGGCCGGGAGACATGGGCGCTGGCCACCAGCTCTGATATGGACATCGTATCGAAGGTCCGCGCTTTGAGCGCCGCCCTTGCTGCGGCGAGGATCGCGCGCTCGCGCTCATCGCCGCTACGCGGTTGCTCAACGCGCCGTTGAGCGCGCCGGGAAGGCGCCGCTGCGCTATGACTGACCATATTATACCATCGCTGCTCTGAAATTTATAATTGACATGTGTCGACCACTAATCAACACATGTCAATTAAATTATGGGGACATCACAGAGTCTGCCGTCGATGGCCTTCAGGAGAATTTGACGCTCGGATGTAGCAGTACATGTGCAAAGACAGATCGGCGGGTCGGAGGCTGCGAATGGCGCGGTATTGGGGTGAGCTTCAAACACTCGGAGTTTTGAGGGACTGATCGACGAAGCGGCGCAACGTCGGCCGACGTTCATCAATGTAAACAGCCGCCCAGTTCCGGTCGCAGGCGGTCGAGCGCGGGCGGATTCCGGTCGTTCAGGGCGTGTATTGAGCTGGCGGACCGTCGGCATCGCGTGTACATCGCGAGCGCTAGGACGACTTGGAGTACAGCTTCCTTCGGCTCGACCAATCAAGTGGCAGCCATTAAACGCAACGGCGGTATTCGGCCGGGGTTACACCCAGCGCTTTGCGGAACGTTCTGTTGAGATGGCTTTGGTCGGAAAAGCCGCAATCGGCCGCCACCACTTTCAGCGGGATGTTTCTCAAGAGTAGCAATGACTTCGCCCGTTCAATTCGACGCTGAACCACAAAGGCATGCGGCGTGACGCCGAACTCCAATTTGAACTTGCGAGAAAAGTGAAACGGACTCAATCCCGCGGTAGACGCCAGATCCTCAAGGTGGATACCATCCGCCAATGTTTCCTCGATGTATTCGGAAACTGCCTTTCTGAGGCCTGACCCCAAGGCTCCCCCATGGGCTTCCTTGATCTCAATATCGGCGTAGTTTCTGATTATGTGAACGGCGAGCTGCGTTCGTAGCGCGTCAATCAGCAGGGTTTCTCCAACTCCAGCACCCCGATATTCCCGCTCGAGCATCGCGAGACATGAAGGTATCACAGTATCATTGCTGCGGATGCGGTCATCAATCTCTATGGCCGCGAGATTCCGATCAAAGATTTGCGCTGCGGCGTCGACGATGACGTCATGGCTAAGGTAGATATGCTGTACGGTGATAGCGTCGTCCCACTGCCATGTCGATTGCGCGCCTCGCGTAAGGAGCGAGACGGCCCCGGGACCAAGTCTCTCGGCTTGCCAGGGGCCGCCGCAACGTCGGCGCATGAAAGTGTCCGCTTCTTGATAGACCACGATCATGTAGTCCCGCATGGGCGGGATTTCGACTTCAAGGCCACTATATCGATACCCCATCAAGGTAATGCCGCGCCAGCCCATCGCGGAGCTGTCGACCGTCTTGCGCCCCGGAATCCATTCCTTGATGTGTTCAGGTGGAATTAGGTCAGTCATCGCTCACTCCCCCAACTCGGCGCTCTCGTTGATTTGTGGCGCGCAAGCTGGCCTTTGTTCTAGTCGCCGTCAGCTCCCTCGGTACAAAACACTATCGCCTGATTTTCCAGTTCCGCAATCTGGGCCTCACTGTATCCCGATTCAAGCAATATGTGCCGGCTGTGCTGCCCGAAGCCGGGCGGTGCAGAGTGGACCGATCCTGGCGTCCTGCCGAACTTTGCAGCTATTCCCGTGCCCCGATAGCCTTCCGCATCGATCACCATGTTGCGGTGGATCGTATGGGGATGCGCCAGTGCGTCGCTGACGTTTCGCACGACGCCTGCCGGCACCCCGGCGATCAGGAGGGTTCGTTCGAGGTCTTCCGCCTCGAATTGAGTAAGGCATTGTGCCAGAATTTCGCCAAGTTGCTCTCGATGCGCAATCCTGTCCGCATTGTCGACGAAGCGCACGTCCCGGGCAATGTCTGGGCGTTCGAGCACTGCGCAAAGCTTTGCGAACTGACTATTGTTGCCAACCGCGAGATAGATCTTTCCGGTTCTCGTCTCAAACATGTCATAGGGTACGATGTTCGGATGACCGTTGCCAGTCGCCACGGGTGTGTTGCCCGACATCAAGCTATTCGCCGCCTGCGGATGGAGCATGCTGATAGCACAATCGTAAAGAGGAACTTCGATCTGTTGACCAAGCCCCGACCGGCCTCGTTCGATTATGGCGGCAAGGATGGCGTTGCAGGCGATGAGGCCTGTTCCGATATCAACGATAGGCGTTCCCATCCGGACTGGTCCATGTTGGGGGTCGCCATTGATGCTCATCAAGCCAGTCATTGCCTGAACTACTGCATCATATCCTGGGAATCCGCCTAACGGGCCGTCGGCACCGAAGCCTGTAACATGGCACATAACAAGGCGCGGGAAGCGCCCTTCAAGCACTTCGGTGTAGCCCAATCCCCACTTCTCCAGAGCACCGCTCTTGAAGTTGTGGACGAGCACGTCTGCTTCTTCCAACAGCTTCAATACGATGTCCCGTCCTTCCGGTTTGCCCACATCGATTGAGATCGAGCGCTTGTTGCGATTGGCGCCAGAAAAATATGCGCTGACGCCGTTCTTGAAGGGAGGCCCCCACGCTCGTGTTTCGTCACCTTGCGGCGGCTCGATCTTTATGACTTCGGCGCCGTAGTCGGCGAGAACCTGCGTGCAGTATGGCCCGCCAAGGACGCGGCTGAGGTCAACGACACGAATGCCTGTAAGCGGGCCGCCAATCATAGGACTTCCTCGTATAGCGAGACCACATCGGCAAACGACATGTCGCGCGGATTGTTTGCTTGCAGGCGGGTAAGTCCGGTCGTCACCTCGCTCGCCATCATCTGGACGGCTTCGGCAGAAATGCCCAGCTGCGAAAGTCGCGTTTCCAAGCCGCTTGAAACAAACATCGACTCGATCGCCAGGACCAGACCGTTGGCCGCCTCAAAATCGTCGGAGAAGGTCTTCCCGGGCAAAAGCACACGGGCAAGTCGCGCGTATTCAGCCTTGGCCGAAGGGAGGTTGAACCGCAATACCGGTGCTGCAACCAAGGCGTTGCCATGGCCGTGCGGTACCTGGAAATGGCTGCTCAACGGGTAGGAAAGGGCGTGGATCGAGCCAACGCTGGCGTTGATGAACGCCATGCCCGCCAAAGTAGCCCCCAGCAACACAGCTTCGCGCGCGGCCAGATCCGAAGGAGCGTCAAGTACGCGCGGCAGATTTTGTCCGAGAAGCGCGAGCGCCTTGTCCGCCAGCCCGTCCGATACCGGGTTCTTGCGGGTCCGACTGGTCGCAGCCTCGATAGCGTGCACCATCGCGTCAAGGGCAGTTGCTGCAGTAATCTTGCGGGGCATCCCTACGGTAAGCTCTGCATCAAGCAATGCAACATCCGGGAGCAATTGCGGTGCATAAACCGCCATCTTCTCGTGATTTTCGCTGGTCAGGACCGAAACCCATGTGACTTCCGAGCCAGTGCCCGCCGTTGTGGGGACCTGAATCAATGGCAGCCGCTGGCCGACTGCCTTATCGGTTCCGATCATGTCATCGACCGACTGGCCAGTCGCCGCTGCCAGGGCAACGACTTTCGCAGTATCGAGGGAGCTTCCACCGCCCAAGCCCACAATGGCATCGGCGTGAAACGACCGGGCGCATTCCACGGCATCGTTGACTACGGTTATTGGCGGATCCGCTGCTACGCGATCGAACGTCGATGTAACGATTCCGACGTCGGCAAGGGCGGAAACGGCTTGTTCGGCAAATCCGCAAGCAACAATTCCAGGGTCGGTGACAAGCAAAACGCGACTGCCGCCAAGGCCACGCATAAGTGCTCCAATTTGAGAGAGCGATCCCGCTTCGCAGATAACGCGGGGACAGGAACGGAAGTCGAGGCTCATTTCAGGTCTCCGGTCAGGCGGCGTCACGGATCATGTTCCGTGCGATGATGAGTTGCTGAATTTGTGTCGTGCCTTCGTAAATTCGAAACAGGCGCACATCCCGGTAGAACCGCTCCACCGAATATTCGGACATATAGCCTGCGCCGCCATGAATCTGGACTGCGCGATCGGCGACCCGGCCAACCATCTCGCTGGCGTACATCTTGCAACATGCTGCTTCGGTAGACACGTCTTGACCGCAGTCACGTCGACGTGCGGTCTCTTCAATCATGCAACGGGCGGCGAATGCTTCGGCCTTGCTGTCGGCTAACATCGCTTGAATAAGCTGCTTTTCCGCAAGCGCCTCACCGAATTGCCTGCGCTCCATGGCATAACTCAGGCTGTCCCGGATTAGCCGCTCGGCGGCGCCGACGCATACGGCAGAAATATGCAGACGACCGCGGTCGAGTACTTTCATCGCCGTCCTGAATCCCTGATTTTCGCGCTCAGGACCCCCAATGATTGAGGATTCGTGCACTCTTACATCCTGGAAAATCACATCGCAGGTGTGCGTCCCTCTCTGGCCCATCTTGCGGTCACGAGCGCCGAATGTGATGCCGGCTGTATCGCCATCCACGAGGAAGGCTGTAACCCCCGAAGAGTTTGTCGATCCCGGCTTGGTGCGTGCGAAAACTGTGAACAGTCCTGCGTGCGGCGCGTTTGTTATGAAACGTTTTGTCCCATTTATGATGTAATGATCGCCATCGCGCTTGGCCGAAGTCGAAAGCGAACCGGCGTCAGAGCCCGCATCGGGTTCGGTTAAGGCAAATGAAGAAATCAGTTCTCCCGTAGCCAGCCGAGGCAAGTAGCGCTCCCGTTGCTCGGGCGTGCCGTCGATGATGATTCCTTGCGAGCCAATACCATTGTTCGTCCCGATGAGTGACCGGAACGCCGGCGAGGCCTGGCCAAGTACAAATGCAGCTTTTACCTCTTCGGCCATGGTCAGGCCGAGGCCGCCATATTCCTGAGGTATCGACATGCCGAATAGGCCCATGATCCTGATTTCCTCGGCGAGGGCCGGTGGAATTGCATCGTTTTCGGCCACCTCGGCTTCGCACGGGATGAGACGCTCGCGGACAAAGCGATCCAGCGTGTCGAGGAACTGTGAGAGTGTATCGTCGTCCAAAGGCATCAAAAGGTTTCCAAAAGCTCAGGGCGAAATTGCGCTGATGTTGCGGACAAGATCTTTCAGCCGAGCGCCAATGTCGGTTTCGATCCAATCGCGTGAAAGGTGAGACGCTGCGCCCCCGCAGTTGAAGGCTAGAACGGGGGAACCGTCCGAGGGGATGAAGGGCACCGCGACGGAGTTCACATCCGTCTTCCATTCGCCAATCGAAAGACAATATCCGTGTTTGGCGTAGGATTCGAAAGCATCATATATCCCCCGCTCGATCGCGGGCCAGCTCTGGCCTTCGTGTTCTTGAATTTCTTGAAGGATTTCAGATCTGCGATCTTCGGAGATACCCGCCAGGTAAGCACGACCAATTGCTGTTGTCGCCAGCTTGATATGCGCCCCCACTTCGATCGCGAGTGTAACCGGATTTGGACCGCGGCAGCGTTCCAGGTAAACCATTGTCAGGCGATCTCTGCCCGCAAGCGCAACGGGCATTCCCGAATAGTTCGCCAACTCCTGCATATATGGCTTGGCCAACTGCAAGGTCGGCATTCCAGCCAGGCACGAATATCCCAGAGAAAGAACCGGCGGAGCGAGGCTGTATCGGGCCGTTTCTGGATTGAAGCTCAGGTAGCCAAGACGATGGAGCGTGTACGTCAGCCTGGAGATGGTCGACTTGCTCAAGCCGGTCCGGGCGGCAAAGTCACCGTTGCCTAAGGCCTCACCCTCCTTTCGGAAAGCGCGCAAAACTTCGAGTCCACGTCCCAACGCGACCACGAAATCGCGATCTGTATCACCGACTTTTGAAGGCTCCTTGCGCGGTCGCACCGCCATACTCCTCTCGCTCCGGTCGCTGCCGGCTTGAAATGCTTCTAAGCAGGGAGTAATGCTCCTGTCAAGT
Organism: Sphingopyxis sp. H053; assembly: GCF_001468225.1. Classification (GTDB taxonomy): domain Bacteria; phylum Pseudomonadota; class Alphaproteobacteria; order Sphingomonadales; family Sphingomonadaceae; genus Sphingopyxis. Next base: position 649,876 of record NZ_LNRU01000001.1, read on the forward strand.
TTGCGGAATATATTTCCGCATAGCGGAATAAGTTGTTTGAGATGCTGGTGCCGTAAGGACGCTGGCACTCGGGACCGGAGAGGATCGTTATGACGCAACATGAATATGCAGACATCGGATTGTTCATTGCAGGCGCCTGGATCAGTCCAGGAGAGCGCGAAGCACAGCCAGTCATCAATCCGGCCACCGCCGAGCAGATTGGCCTGATGGCAATGGCGACATTGGATGATCTTGAGGCGTCGGTTCGATGCGCCCAGGCGGCTTTTGATGATTGGAAGCAACGGTCGCCGCTCGATCGGAGCGCCATCTTGCGGCGGTTCGCGAACCTGCTTCGTCAGAACGAAGAGTCAATTGCTACGGCCATTACCCTCGATGAAGGGAAGCCGTTGGCCGAAGCGCGCGTTGAAGTACGGGCCTCGGCCGATCATGTCGATTGGCATGCGGAGGAAGGGCGCCGCATCTATGGCCGTGTGATTCCTTCGCGCTCACCCGCTGTACAACAGCTGGTCCTGCGCGAACCAGTGGGGGTATGCTTGGCGATTACGCCCTGGAATTTTCCACTGAGTCAGGCGGTGCGTAAGGTCGCGGCGGCGTTAGCTTGCGGTTGCACGATGATTCTGAAAGGTCCTGCAGAAGCTCCGTCCGCATGTTTGGCCATAGCCCGTTACCTCCAAGAAGCTGGACTGCCCGATGGGTGCCTCAATCTTGTGTGGGGCAATGCGGCGATGATTTCAGAAACGTTGGTGGCCCATCCTGACGTCCGCAAAATTACTTTCACCGGATCGGTTGAAGTCGGCAAGAATCTTGCTGAACTCGCGGGTCGCCACATGAAGCGCACAACAATGGAACTTGGCGGTCATGCGCCGGTCCTGGTTTTCGACGATGCCGACGCAGAGGGCGCTGCCCTGGCACTGGCCGGCAACAAGCTGCGAAACGCTGGACAGGTCTGTATTTCACCGACCAGGTTCTTCGTGCAAGCAGGCGTCCACCAACGCTTTGTCGACGCGTTGGTTGACGCCTTCGCGAATGTCAAGGTAGGCGATGGGCTCGAGGCGGATGTTCAAATGGGACCGCTGTGCCACGCAAGGCGGATTACGGAAATGGAGCGGCTTGTCGAGGACGCGCGCGCTGGCGGAGCCGCAGTCCTGACTGGCGGCGCACGACAAGGAAATGCGGGATATTTCTTCGCACCGACCATCGTTGATACTATGGATGATCGCATCGCGCTGATGCGGGATGAACCATTCGGGCCGATTGCCGTTGTTTCGCGCTTTGGCGATATCAGCGACGCGATCGATCGGGCAAACGCATTGCCATTCGGCCTGGCTTCCTATGTTTTCACTGGTTCGCTGGAACGGGCCGACCGCGCCGCCGCCGCCCTCCAGGCCGGCATGGTCAGCATCAATCACTTTGGACTGGCATTACCTGAAACCCCGTTCGGAGGGGTCCGTGACAGCGGCTACGGCACGGAAGGCGGTAGCGAGACCTTTGATGGCTACGTCAACACGAAATTTGTTTCGCGGTTTGCGGGAGTTTACGCATGAGCGATGTGTGTTTGCGTCGGCGGGGCAAGCGTCTTGCCCCCTTGAGGATCGTGTCCCACGGGGTGGTGTAGCCGGGGTCGGTCCCGGCATTTTCCTGCGTCAGTCTGAGTCGATCATATGCCTGGCACCGCCAACAGCATCATGATGGGATTGTCGCTGAGTGGGGCCATCGTTCCAAGTGTCATGTATCGGGCGCGCTGGATGGCCCATTCGTCGGATTGTTCCATGAGGATGGCGCCGACAAGGCAGTTGATCGCGGCTTCGTTCGGGAAGATGCCGACGACGCCGGTCCTGCGCTTGATTTCGCCGTTGAGCCTCTCGATGGGATTCGTGCCGTGCAGCTTGGCGCGGTGCTCCCGTGGGTAGGTCATGTAGGTAAGCACGTCAGGTTCGGCGTCGTCCGTCAAGGCCCCAACTTGGCCGCCGTCGCGTTGATGCCTTCTTGGGCATCGGAGATGACCAGCTTCACGCCGCGCTGGCCTAGGCAGGCCAGCTTGCGCAGTAAGGCCATCCAGAAAGGTTCGGCTTCGGATGCGCCGATGTCCATGCCCAGCATCTCGCGGAGGCCGTCGCTATTGACGCCGACCGCGACGATCACGGCGACCGAGACGATCACGGCGACCGCGACGATCACGGCGACCGAGACGATCCCTCCGTTCTGGCGGACCTTCACGTAGGTGGCGTAGATTCACAGGTATGTCCAGTCACCCTCGATTGGGCGATCAAGGAAAGTGGTGACCCGCTCATCGATTTCCTCGCACGGGCGGCTCACTTGGGCCCTTGGAGATGCCATCCGTGCCAAGCGCCTTGACTAGGTCATCGACCGAGCGTGTCGAGATGCCCTGGATATAGGCCTCCTGGATCACCGTCGTCAGCTGGAACTTGCCAAAAGCGGACGGCACTGTGCAAGTTCGAGCACTCATCTAGAATCGAGCAGCGTCGATTTGTCAGATTGCTAGAAAGCCACCATCTACGGGCAGCGAAATACCCGTGATGAAGGACGCTGCGTCACTAGCGAGAAAAGCTGCGGCGTGGGCGATGTCTTCGGCTTCGCCAAGTCTCGAAAAGGGCGTCCAAGCGCGAAAGCGTGCGTATACTTCTTCGTCGTCTAGGGCTCCCCTCGTCATGGCAGTTCGGATTGCACCCGGCATGATGGCGTTGACGTTGATCGAATGCGGTGCGAAATCGATGGCAAGCTGGCGCGTGAGCGCGGTTACCGCACCTTTTGATGCGCAATAGGCCGGTTCCAGATTCGCGCCCGCCATCGCCGCCACGGACGCGATGTTGATGATCCGTCCTCGACACCCGTCCGCCCGGGGCTCTTGCTTCACCATCTGTGTCAATGCAAATTTGCATCCGAACCAAACCCCACGCGCGTTCACGTTCATGGTGAGGTCGTAATCGGCTTGGGTCTGACCGATAATCGTCTCCAGCTTGGTGAATATGCCCGCATTGTTCACGAGGATGTCCAGCCGGCCGAATGCCGACACGGCATGGGCCACCGCTGCTTCTACGTCCTCACCGCGACCGACATCGCAGGCGATGAAGTCTGCCCGACCGCCGCGGCTTGCGATGAGATCGTCCGTATCGATTTCCAGATCGGCCTCGAACCCGTCGGGGTTCGCCGACTTGCGGACGTCGGTACAGACAACGCTTGCCCCCCGCGCTGCTAGTTGCAGCGCCGTCGCCCGCCCCATGCCTGAGCCCGCGCCGGTGACCAGCGCGACCCGGCCCTCCAAATCCGTCATCATCGTTCTCCTGATTCAAAAAAGTGACACGCCGCATCGCATCGATTCAGAACAGTGACGATCGCGGAAAACCGTGCGCCGTATCGAACAATGTGTCGGCCAAGCGGAGACGCGCGCTCCTCACAGGCGTCCGCCGCCATCTATGGCGACTTCTGCGCCCATTACGAAGGATGCGGCGTCGGAGGCCAGAAACACAATTAGTTCAGCCACCTCTTCTGCGGTACCAAACCTTCCCGCAGGAGTCATCTCCGCGTACAGCGCCTTCAGTTCGGGCGGAGTGTCGGCGAGCATTGCGGTATCGATCACGCCAGGGCACACGGTATTGATTCTGATGCCATCGCGCGCGAGTTCGCTGGCTAGGCACCCTCCCATACCGCGAAGCGCCCATTTGCTGGTGGCATAAGCGACCTGCTGCGGCAGATTGCGGAGCCCCGCGACCGATGCCGTGTTGACGATGGCGCCGCGGCCGACACCGCGCATGATGGGCGTAACGGCTTTGATCCCCAGGAAGGGGCCAAGCACGTTCACCCGGAAATGGCGCTCCATGAGCGCGGCGTCTGTAGTATCGAGCGGTTGGGAATTATAGTAGCCGGCATTGTTGACGAGGACATCGACGGTGCCGAACCGCGTGACCGCCTGTTGCACGGCGTCCGCCCATTGCTTTTCGTCCGAAACGTCCAGCTGGGCGAAATCCGCTTGAGCGCCAAGCGACGCGGCGACCTCTTGAAGCGGCTCGGCTTGCACGTCGGTCAAGAGCACACTCGCACCCTCCCGCACGAAGGCCCTGGCGGCTGCGGTGCCCTGACCGCGCGCTGCGCCGGTAATAATGGCGACCCGGTTGCTCAGTCGTGCGGTCATACTCTTTCTCTCCTCATTTTTTCTCTCCTCATTTTGAACAACGGCGTCATCGGACCTGTCTCGCCCCCCAGACGCTCATCGACCCGCAAATCGCCGTCATCTTCTGCGATACGTCCAGACCGACATAATGGATCATGATATCCTCCGATGGTCGAACCACCGGGCCAAACGCCCGGACCGCGGCACTACCAGCGACTCAGTCACTCGCCGCGATTACCGGATGTCCGCAGATGACCCTAGGTAGCGCTTGCCAGCTCAAGGGCTGCGGCCTGTTGCGCGGCTTCAAAAACCAGCGGCTCTTTCGAGAAATCCAGCGCTTCGAAATCCGCGCGATCGGCCCAATAATCCTGCGAATGGCGCCAGGGATCATGGTCACCGCTTCGCGGCAGGATATCAGCTGCGCGGATGGTATATCCCGGCGCAAATTCCTCTGTCGCCATATAGGGCAGAAGGTTCATGCCCTTGTCTTCTTCCCTCAATTTCGGGACAACGGTCGCATAGTGGCGATCATGCATCAGGTTCAGCAATTTGCCCATCAGATCAGCCACCAGTTCGGCCCGCAAAGTATAGGCGGCGGAACGGAAGTATCCCGCCACCCATACAAAATTGGGTGTTTCGGTAAACATCAGGCCGCGATAGGTAACAGTATCGGACATCGGCAACGGCTCCCCGTCCTTGACGATTTCCATATCGCCAAAGACATTGAGGTTGAACCCGGTAGCCGTAACGATCAAATCGGCTTCGATCTCTTCACCCGATTTTAGGCGCACCCCATTTTCGGTGAATTGTTCGATCTCGCCGGTCGTGATGCTTGCCTTTCCGCTGGTGAAAGCGCCGAAATAATCATTGTCGGGGATCATGCAGACGCGCTGGCGCCACGGCTTATATTTTGGAATGAAATCGTCCGGGATTGTTCCACCCAGTGCCTCACGAACGCTGCCCAGCATTTCCTCGGTCGCCACGTCCGGATTGTCGAGGCTGTGGCGTACCCAGTCATTATGCTCTTTCAGTAATTGCTGGCGGACGATTTCATGAATCCATTCCCTCGGAATATCGAGCTGCCGTAACTGTGTCGCCAGTGGATATTCATTTGGCGAGGGAAAATAGTAAGAGGGCGAGCGTTGGATCTGCACGATTCGCTCGGCTTTTTCGGCCAATGCGGGAATGATCGTCGCGGCGGTCGCGCCAGAACCAATGACGATGACCCGCTTTCCGGAATAATCATAATTCTGGGGCCAGCGTTGCGGGTGCAATATGTCACCTTTGAAATGGTCGATACCCGGCCATTGGGGAGAATGCCCCTCGCGATGGCGATAGTAGCCCTGACACATCCACAGGAAGTTTGCAGTATAAATGGCGGTCGTTTCGCCACCGATTTCTACCGTTACAATCCAGTGTGCGTCAGCACTGGACCATTCGGCCCGTAGGACTTTGTGACCGTAGCGGATGCGATCCTGCAGATCATGTTCGCTGATCGTCTCGCGCATATATTCGAGGATCGGCTCACCGCGGGCAATTGGCGCGCCTTCCCACGGTTTGAAACTATAGCCATAAGTGAACAGGTCGCTGTCCGATCTTACGCCTGGGAATTTGTTGGATAGCCATGTTCCACCATGCGACTCCATCGCTTCGAGTACGGCAAAGCTGGCCCACGGGCATTCCTGCTGGAGACGAACCGCCGAGCATAAGCCGGATATGCCCGCGCCGATTATGAGGACATCGAAGTTCGCCGCAACTGGTTGCGCCCCGGTAAATATGTTCGCATTGGCAGTCTCGTTCATTTGTCTCTCTCCTGTCGCCGTCAGAGGGTAGCATCTGACGATCCCGTGGTCGGGCTTCTCTTTTTTAAGATGCTGGCACGCGAGGGTTTGCCCAGTTGGTCAGCAAACAAAGCGTAACGGTGTGAAGCTGATTTTGGCCAGTTGCTGACCGGCCAAAAAAGTGGCATTTTGAGCCAATGCAAGATTCATTGTTCCAACTCCCGATGACAATGGGCTATTTACGGCTTCTTCACCGGGTTTATGGCACGGGGGATCACGATATTCTGGCAGGTGCGGACCTGGTACCTGAGGATCTGGCCGATCCGGTCCGCGAAATCAGCTTGTTTCAGCAAGCGCGCGTGATCGACAATCTAACGGCCATGTATGGCCCCGGCATCGTGTTCTCAAAGCCAGAAATCTGGAATGTTTCTATCCACGGCGCGGTTGCGATAGCCGTGATATCGGCGGCAACCGTTGGCGAAGGCATAAAATTGCTTCCGCGTTACGGCCCAGCACGTACGCCGTTTCAGCGCGGCGTCATCCGGGAGGGGCGAGACCATTATACGCTGGACTGGGAGGTGACGGTCCCCCTTACACAGACGCAATGGCTGCCGATGATGGAAGTCAATTTTCTGGCCATTCGTTCGATGATGCAATCGGCTCTAGGAGGCGATATCGACGGGCTAGAGTTTTCGTTTTCGGTCCCTATTCCGACTTATGCCGAACGCGCCCGTGCCGCGCTCGGGCCCGGCGTGGAATATGAAGCGGGGGTTAATCGCGTCCGATTTCCCCGTTCTTGGTGGAGCATGCGGCCCGTCACAGCCGATCCGATATTGCACCGCGGCGCAATCAACGAACTGGAGCTGACGCTACGCAGGCGGCGGGAAAATTCTGCGCTTCTAAAAGGCAGGGTCGAGCATCTCTTGCAATCAATGCCCGACGGGCGCTTGGGCGCAGATGCGGTTGCACGCAGCCTAGGAATTTCGCGCCGTACGATGGCGCGGCGGCTTTCAGAGGCCGGGACAAATTTCCGCAGCCTGCTTGACGATGAGTTGAAAGAACGCGCCGTTCATTTTCGTTCGGCACGGTTGAGGCGGGACGAAATTGCAGTTCGGCTTGGCTACGAAGACGCCGCCAGCTTCAATCGCGCCTGGCGCCGATGGTTCCCCAAGGACCGCGAAACGCAGCGACCGGCGATAAGGGTTTAACGCCGCGGAAACGTAGGCTCAGCAGGTATGAGTGTCATTCTTTCCGGCGTCTTTCAATTCAGGGACTCCATTTTGCATGTAATGCCGGTAATGCCTTGGTGCCTGCCCCATCGTGTGATGAAAGGCAGTGCTGAACGCTGCCTCTGAAGAATATCCCGACGCATAGCCGATGCTGCTCACATTATCCGAAGTCCGACAAGGGCGGTGACCCGCTCGTCGATTTCCTCGCACAGGTGGCTCAGTTGGCTCTTGGCGATGCCATCCATGCCAAGCGCCTTGACTAGGTCATCGACCGAGCGCGTCGAGATGCTCTGGATATAGGTCTCCTGGATCACCGCCGTCAGTGCCCGCTCGGCCATCCGGCGCGATTCCGGAAAGCGCGGAAAGTAGCTGGCTTTGCGCAAGCGGGGATGCGCAGATCGACAGTCCCGGCGCGGTTCTGCTAGCCCCGCTCACGGCCGGTCAGGCTGCCGACCTCCATCGCCATCAACCGCTCGGCGGCAAACGAAATCATGTCGCGCAGAATGTCAGCGTCAGGCGCCTTCTCGGCCAGCGAGCGCAGGTGCATCATCGAATCGGTCATCGTGGTTCCTTCCGTCAGGCTCCAGCGTTGCATCCCAAACCTATCCGGAAATCACGGTGACCACCTCAATCCCCAGCTGCATCACCTCGTGGGACAGATCCCCTTGAGCGAATTTGGGCGGTAGCAATAAACGACAACGGAACGCGCAGGGAAATTCAAGACGTCCCCATAAGCACAACCTACGTCTCCTCCTGATCACGCCTCACATCTGTCTGCCTCACGCGACGGGCAGCGGTGGAGTACGGCGTTCGCAAGAATCTGGATGGAGAGGAAAATGGCGGAAAATCGGGAGGCAGATTTCCTGCGCGAGCTGTACGAGGATTGGAGCAACCGAATGGTCGCTGATCCTGAAATGTCCATCGCAGGGCTCCGCAGTATGTTCGACGAGTGGGGCAAGCCGGCACGCGAGCCGGAAGGGGTAAGCTACAAGTCAGATGAAATTGGCGGTGTTCCAGGCATCTGGGCATTCCCGCGAGATGCAGATCTCTCTCGAGTCATACTCTACACCCACGGCGGAGGTTTCGCGGTCGGTTCAGCGGATAGCCATCGCAAGCTTGTGGGGCATCTTGCGAAAGCTCTGGGCGTATCAGCTTTCATCCTGGACTATCGACGATCGCCTGAATTTCCATTTCCGTCCCAGATCGAGGATGCGGTTGCGTCATATTTGGGCTTGATCGAAAGAGGCATAGAGCCCCGGCACATAACAAGTGCGGGTGACAGCGCCGGCGGCAATCTTGCCATTGCCATGGTTCTTCAACTTCGAGAACTTGGCGAGCAGCTTCCTGGAAGCCTCATCGCGTTTTCGCCCTGGCTGGACATGGCGTTGCGTGGCGCCACGCTGGAGACAAACGCCGCAACGGATGCTCTCGTTGGCAGGCCGATACTGGAAGGTATGATCGCCATGTTTCTTGGCGACGCGACCAGTCCGCTAAATCCGCTGGCGAACCCGCTCGAGAACAGCTTTCAGCAATTCCCTCCACTGTACGTCAATGCGGGCGGCGCCGAGACATTGCTAAGCGACGCCGAAGCCTTGTGCGAAAAGGCGCGGAGCGAAGGCGTTTCAGTCGCCTTCTCGGTCGTCCCTGGCATGCAGCATGTCTTTCCAGCCCTCGCAGGTCGAGCCGCTGAAGCTGACGAGGAACTGCTCAAGATCGCCGCTTGGTATCACTCACTTTGACACGCGCGAAAATCCATTTCGCAGCAACGGTTTGTGCGGGAACCCCGCTCTGGAGAAAATAATGATCAGCAATGTAACCGCGACAAAAACCCATGGTGCCGATTTCGACGCGATTGTCATCGGCGGAGGCTTTGGAGGACTCTATGCGGTCCATAAGCTTCGCAATGAGCAGGGTCTTCACGTGAAGGCCTATGACAATGCGAGCGACGTCGGGGGAACCTGGCACTGGAATCGTTACCCCGGAGCCCTTTCCGATACGGAGAGCTTTTGTTACCGCTTTTCGTTTGACAAGGAACTTCTTGATCAAGGCAGCTGGCAGTCTCGATACCTTACGCAGCCCGAGATTCTCGAATATCTGAACGGCGTCGCTGACCGCTTTGATCTGCGCAGCAGCTATCAATTCAATACGAAAATCGTGTCAACCCGCTTCGACGAGGCCACCGGCTTGTGGCACGTTTTGACAGATAAGGGGGAGTCGGCATCGGCGAAGTATCTGATCACCGGCCTGGGGCTGCTTTCGGCAATAAACAAGCCACGATTCGCCGGCATCGATGAATATCGCGGCGAAGTTTACCATACTGGCGCTTGGCCAGAAGGCGCCGATCTGAGCGGAAAGCGTGTCGGCATTATAGGAACCGGCTCTACAGGCGTTCAGGTCATCATCGCGCTTGCGCCCATTGTGCAGCATCTGGCCGTGTTTCAACGATCGGCCCAATATGTGGTTCCTATTGGAAACTGGCCCGAAGACACCGAGACGATCGACAATTATAAGGCCAACTATGACGAAATCTGGAAACAGATTAAGCGTTCACAGGTTGCCTTTGGCTTCGCCGAGAGCACAACGTCAGGACTAGATGTCTCCGAAGCCGAACGAGACCGGGTATTCGAAGAAGCCTGGCAGCGAGGTGGCGGCTTCCGCTTCATGTTCGAGACATTCACCGATGTCGCAACCAGTCATGACGTAAACACGTCCGCTGCCAACTTCATCAAGCGGAAAATTGCCAGAATTGTGAAGGATCCGGACATTGCCCGGAAACTGATGCCTAGCGATCTTTATGCCAAACGCCCCCTGTGCGCAACGGACTACTACGGAGTCTACAATCGGAAGAACGTGTCGCTGGTAGACGTCAAGGAAGATCCGATCACCGAGTTCACGGCAAATGGCGTTCGCCTAGCCAGTGGTATCGAGCACGAACTGGACGTCGTGATTTTCGCCACGGGATTCGATGCGGTCGACGGGAACTATACGAAGATCGATATTCACGGGCGCGGCGGTGTAACCATTCGCGAAAAATGGGCCGATGGTCCCTTGGGGTATCTCGGAATGATGGAAGCCGACTTCCCGAACATGTTCATGATCCTCGGCCCGAATGGCCCATTCACAAACCTTCCGCCGAGTCTCGAAAGCCAGGTTGACTGGATTGCCGACGCCATTGCCACCATGGAAGCCGACGGCCGCTCCACGATCGAGCCGACACAGGCCGCCGAAGACGAGTGGGTAGAGACGTGCCGGACAATTGCAAATATGACACTCTTCCCGAAAGCTGAATCGTGGATTTTCGGAGCCAATATTCCGGGCAAGAAAAACGCCGTAATGTTCTATCTCGGCGGCCTTGGAAATTACCGCGATGCACTTCAGGCGGTGCGCGAGTCAGGATATGACTCAATGATTTTCGATCGCGAAGCAATTTTGACGTGAGTTCTGCGACGCGACCGCTCGATGGATCGCTCGCCGCGCCAGCTCGCGGCGCGGCAGAAACGAGATTTGGGAGTCGCGAGACGCCGCTTGTTTTTCGTTCAGTGCCGACCCTCCATGTCGAATGGGGCGTCCATCGCCGCTTGGGACAATTCTTCGCTGAGTGTTTTGCCGAGCGCCGCATCCTGATCGTTACGGACCATCATCTGCGCGCCGCTGGTATCCTGGATCCTGCTTTGGAATCGCTCGAAGGAGCCGGCTTCGCAATAACGGTTTTTGACGGCGTTGTTGCCGACCCACCCGAATCCGTGCTCGCCAACGCTGTCCAGCTGGCGCGTGAGGCGGGCACGGATATCGTTCTTGGCCTGGGTGGCGGTTCATCGATGGATATTGCCAAGCTGGTTGCGGTCCTTGCTGTCTCAGAGCAAAATTTGTCCGAACTCTACGGCATAGATCGCGTAAGGGGCAAACGAGTGCCTCTGGTGCAAATGCCGACTACCGCCGGCACAGGGTCCGAGGCAACGAACATATCAATCCTGACCACGGGGGAATCTTCGAAATCGGGAATTATAGCGCAGCAGCTATACGCCGATCGGGTCATACTTGATGCGGAACTTGCCTGCGGTATGCCGCCGCTCCTCACTGCGGCAACAGGCATCGACGCGATCGTGCATGCCATCGAGGCATATACGAGCCAGAACCGCAAGAACCCCATGTCCGATATGTTTGCTCGCGAAGCCCTCCGGCTCATGACGGGCAACTTGATCACCGCTTGTCGCGTTGGTCATGACAGGAACGCGCGAGAAGCCATGATGCTTGGTGCAAATCTTGCGGGGCAGGCGTTTGCGAACGCGCCGGTCGCGGCGGTCCACGCGCTTGCTTATCCGCTCGGAGGACATTTTCACATCGCACATGGGCTGTCCAACGCACTCATGCTGATGCCGGTACTTCGATTCAATATGGTAACAGCGTCGCCGCTGTACGCCGAACTTGGCGACGCGGTCCTGGGCCCCACGGTAGCACCGACTGTCGAGAGAGCTGAGGCGTTTGTGTCCTTCATTGGCCAGCTGCTGGTCGATTCCGGTTGCCCATTGAGGCTTCGGGACGTGGAAGTTCCTGAAGAGAGCCTGCCTTCGCTCGCCAGAGATGCGATGCTGCAGACCCGGCTTCTCGTCAACAATCCGAGAGCCATGACGGAACAAGACGCCCTGTCGCTATATCGAGAAGCCTACTGAGGCTACCGAGTTTTCTCCCGAATGGTATTCCCGTTGAAGCGTCTTGCCCAAGGAGGCAGATTGGAAAAATCGGAGCTCTTGCCCCGCGATGTTTACCCGCAGTGGGTGAAGATTCAGACACAATGGGCGGACAATGACATCTATGGCCATGTAAACAACGCCGTGCACTACAGATGGTTTGACACTGCGATCAACAGCTGGCTGATCCGTAGTGGCCTGCTTCGCCTAAGTGGAGGCAAGCTGATCGGCCTGGTTGTCGAAACGGGATGCAGATACGCAGAAGCAGTCTGCTATCCGGAAGCCGTCGATCTCGGGTTTGGCGTAAGCCATTTGGGGCGAACAAGCGTGACGTATCGCGTTGGCATTTTCCGCGAGCTGAGCGTCCTTGCTGCCGCGGAAGGGCATTTCACCCATGTCATGGTAGATCGTAAGAGCCGCCGACCAGTCGTCTTGCCCGCGCGATGGCGAAAAGTCCTTGCGGCGCAGATGATCGAAACTTGATATCGCATGATGCTCGATCGTCGCTGATCGTGAGCTGACCGAGCGCCTCGGCCGTGGCTCTGCAAAGCGCCACGCTTTCCTAAAATCATCAGTGCGGCCCGGCAGGAATTTATAGCTGCTCTTGCGGCCGGAATGGCCGCGAATTCCTAGGCAATCCCGGTTGCCACCTCGCAGGATTGTTCAACCCATGCGAGCAAGGATTTTCAAGACTGCCGCCCCTCGATGGGCTCTACGCCTTGACGACAAACTAAGTCGGCATTCGCCTTTCCGCAAGCAGCGGGAGACGCGTGAAGAGCCGAACTTTGCAATCGAGGGAGAGAGATGATGAACCTGAAGGCAATTTCGCAGCTTCTATGTGGTTGCGCTTGGGGCATTGCGCTGTTGCCCGGGCAAGTGAACGCCCAGGCGGTGGCGAGCAGCGCCGGCGACGTGATCGATCAAGCTTCAGAAGAAGGCCATGGCGACGAGATCATCGTTACCGCACGGCAGAAGAACGAATCCCTGAAGGATGTTCCTGCGTCGGTCTATGTGCTCTCGACCGACACAATCGAAAATACCAAAGCTCGCGTAGCAGTCGATTTCGTGAGCTTGACTTCGGGTGTCACCATTCAAACCGCCACAACCGATCCATCGGACGTGTCCATCAACATCAGAGGTCTGAACAGTCCGCGCGACGCGGAAAACAACATTGCGCTGGTGGTCGATGGCGTTCTCAAGACGAGCATTGCTTCAACTAATGAGCCTCAGGGTGCGCTGGCACAGGTCGAAATTCTCAAGGGGCCACAGGGCGCTATCTACGGTCGGAACGCGTCGGCCGGCGCTATCGTCATTACGACAAAGAAGCCGACGCCGGATCTGTCTGGTCAGATCAAGGGCCGTGTCGCCAACGACAACACATATCTCGTCTCCGGGCTGCTAAGTGGCCCTGTCACAGATGGTGTCGGATTCGTGCTGAACGGCGAATGGACCAAGTCGGACGGATATTATCGCAACACCTTCGTAGGGTCGGATCTGCATCAGAGTGTGTACGGCTATCGCGGCAATCCGGCTTCAGTGGACAGCTATAACAAATTGAACATCTTTGGGCGCATCCTGCTTGAGCCCTCGGATGACACCGAAATCGATCTCAAGGCCAATTACGGAAGAAGCCACGGCGGCGCACTGAGTTTCAACGCAGTCTTCCAGATCCCAACGCTCGCGCAAGCGTTCAATGACCCGATTTTCAACGCGCCGGTGAGCAAGCACAAGTTCATATTCACGGACGACACCGAGGCTAAGCACTGGCAAAAAACATATGGGGCGTCGATGAGAATTCGGCAGGACCTGGATTTCGGCACATTGATCGGAGTCGTGGCCTACAACAACAACAGGAATGAATATATTGCTGGAGGAACGAGCGGGGCGTTCGGTTTTTTCAACAACGAGCCCACCTGCATCCGCACCAGGCCAGCCACGGCAGGAGTAGTCAACCAGGCGCCATTTACACAGTATAATGCTGCGTTCGGTTTCGCCATGCCCTACTCACCTTCCACCTGCGACGGTATCCAGGGCAATCGTCGTACGCAGAAAGATGTGGTTTCGGAAATCCGGCTCACTGGCGGCGAAGGCACCTCGTTGAACTGGCAACTGGGAGGTAGCTACATCTACATCGATCGACGGGTTTGCGTAAACCTTACTCTCGACACGGGCCAGGGCGGGACGCGTCAGTGCTTCACGACGGACCCGCGATTCCCGACGGAGAATCTCACCGATGACAATTACCGGACCAATGTCTATGCCGTGTTTGCCGCAGCCGACTGGGACGCGACTGACAAACTTCGGCTGGGCGTCGCACTGCGCTACGATATCGAAGCGCGCGACCGCATCAATAATGTTCCGGTAAATGCCCGCACGCGCTGGGTTGGCAATCCGCGTACGGGATATCCGATTGGTACGGCGACCACGCCGTCGAACTATTTCCTCAATCCAGGGCTCGACCCGGCCTATAACCCGTCGGGCGTGATTGCCCCGATTTCGGAAACGTTCAAGCAACTTCAACCGAAGATCACGATCACCTACAAGCCCAACAATGACCTCACGATTTTCGGAAACTGGGGCATGGGATTCAAGGCCGGTGGCTTCAATCCGGCCGGCACCGAGGCAATCATCAATGGCTACTTCAATCCGCCGCCGCCGACAGGCATCAGTGCCGGAATCTCGGTTCCCGATCTCATCAAAAAGGAAACCAACAGCGCATTCGAACTTGGCGTTAAGGGGCGTGTTTTCGATGCGGTGAACTTCGAAGTGGCCGGTTTTCTCACCAACGTGAAAAACATGCAATTCTTTGAATTCTTCGTCGGCGACTTCGGTTTGCTGCGGAGCACCTCCAATATCGACAAGGTGCAGATCTACGGTATCGACGCTTCAATCGACTATAAGATATCGCCCGTCTTCAAGGTTTTCGTGAACGGAAACTACACCGAGAGCGAAATCAAAGCCAATAGCGGCCGTCCTTATACCGTCGGCAACAAATCTCCTGCGACGCCCGATTTCACGATCAACGGCGGCGTGCAGATGAATGCCCCGGTTTCCGACCGGGTCAATCTGGTTAGCCGAATCGATTTCAGAGTTGTCGGTCCAACCCCGTTCCATACCGTTCAACGGAATACGACACCGACCATCTTCGGGTTGCCGGCAACCTATGACAACTCGACGCGGGATACATTTGCGACCGTGAATGCAAGACTCGGTGTGGATGTTGGCAACTTCTCGATTTCTGCGTTCGCTACCAACCTGTTTAACAAGCACTATGTCGAGGACGTGGTGATCGCTCCGGAGTTCGGAGGCGACTTCATTGCAGGTGGCGCGCTCCGCCGGTTCGGCGTCGACGTCTCCTATAAGTTCTAGCTCGTTGGCCCGGTCCGGGATTCCCAAGCATCATTGCTGAGGATCCCGGGTCGCTAAATGCTCGGGAAGACCTGCAGACAGCCAGCGTCTTGCCCCTCCGGCACCGGTACCAACCGCGATTGGTAAGGCAATATGTCGTTGAAGGAATGGATCGATGGTGTCGCTATTTGAACCGTTGACGCTGCCGCGTGGCCCCGCGATGAAAAACCGTTTTCTTCTCGCCCCGATGACCAATCAGCAGGCACGTGACGATGGCACTCTGACGGACGACGAGTTGAACTGGTTGCTCATGCGCGCAACGGGTGACTTCAGCCTGGTCATGACCTGTTGCTCGCATGTGCATCTGAAAGGGCAGGGCTTTCCCGGCGAACTTGGCGTCTACTCTGATGCCTTGATTCCCGGCTTGGAGCGGCTCGCAGGTGCCCTCCGCGGAGCGGGGGCCATATCAAGCATGCAGCTCTATCATGGCGGAATTCGCACGATTACTCCGGATCGCGCGGGACCATCCGCCGCCCCGGAAGATCATGCACGCGCGATGACGGTCGCAGAAGTGCGCGCGACAATTGAGGATTTCATAGTCGCGGCCGAGCGCGCAAAACGCGCCGGCTTCGATGGCGTGGAACTTCACGGAGCCCATGGTTACCTGATCAGTGCGTTCCTGAGCAGCGTCTATAACAGGCGTGAGGATCATTACGGCGGCAGCCCTGAGAAACGACGTCGGTTCCTGCTTGAGATTGTCGATGGAATTCGCGCGAGCTGCGGCGAGGATTTCCAGATCGGCGTTCGAGTTTCGCCGGAGCGTTTCGGCCAGGATGTCGGTGAAACCTCCGAACTGGCCCAGCAGTTGATCGACGAAGGAAAAATCGACTATCTTGATATATCGCTTTGGGACGTGTTCAAAGATCCGGTCGATCCCAAATATCAAGGACGCTCATTGATGTCCTATTTCACGGAGCTGGATCTGAAGGGTGTCAGGCTTGGTTTCGCGGGTAAGATAAATTCGCATGCCGACGCGACACGCTGCCTTGAGCAAGGGGCGGATTTCGTCGTCATTGGACGCGCGGCGATCGCTCATCATAACCTGCCCAAGCTGTTCAGGGCGAATCCACACTTCATCCCCCAGAAGTTCCCCGTAACTGCCGACTACCTGCGCACTCAAGGCCTCGGAGAAAGCTTCATCGCATATCTTGCAACTTGGCCAGATATGGTGATCAACTACTTTGTACCGCCCGAGATTCCGCGGTTCGACGTCGAAGAATTCTTCAAGACCGGAAGGAGCGTCAAGCTCGCGGCCGGCTAATCGGCGTCGTTGTAAACGCTGGCGCCGCCACCATTGGCAGTTCAGATAGCCGGATGGAGACAAGAATTGGAGCGGATAGGGTGGATCGGCGCCGGAAAGATGGGCTCACCGATGAGCTTTCGCCTGGCGAGACAAGGCTATGCGGTAACGGTGTTCGACCCATCGCCTGCCGAAATTGAGCCTCTGATCGCCGAAGGCGGGCGGAGGGCGTCGAGCTTGGCGGAATTGGCTGAAGCGAGCGACCTGATATTTCTCACCATTCCCAACGACCAGGCGCTCGAGCAGATCATCTTCGGCGAAAACGGGATTCTCCCCGCGTTGGATGAATCGAAGCTGCTCATCGAAATGAGCACATTGTCGCCCGCCGTGTCAGCGAAGGTGGCGTCCGCGCTCGCCGCCGCTGGCGCGCGCTATCTGCGCGCGCCCGTTTCCGGCAGCACCGTCATGGCAAAGGATGGGAAGCTCACTGTGCTCGCGTCGGGCAATAGGGACGACTACGCCGCCGTGCTGCCGCTTCTGTCTTGCCTTTCGGCGCGCCAGTTTCTTGTCGGAACAGCGGAGGAAGCCCGCTACCTGAAACTTGTCCTCAACCTGATGTTGGCAGGCACCGCAGCATTGGTCGGCGAAGCGCTGACTTTTGGCGAAAAGGGCGGTCTCTCTGTCGAGGCTATGCTCGATGTCATCTGCGAAAGCGTGGTGGCATCGCCGGTTCTCGACTACAAGCGCGACATGCTTATTCGGCGTGATTTTACTCCCGCGTTTACGGTGTCACAGATGATCAACGACGTTGATCTCGCGCTGGATTCGGCCAAGGTCGACCACGTCCCGATGGCGCTCAGTGCGCTCGTCCGTCAGCAATATGAAGTGGCCCGCGCACAAGGGCATGGCGCGAGAGACTTTTTCATGCTGCTCGAACAATGCGAGCGTGATGCTGGCTTGGCCAGGTAAACGACCACGAACTCCTCCGTCTGATCGACTTCCTCGTCGAAACTCGGTCGCCGATGCCGCGCCTGCTGCCATCCGGCCGGCGATCTCATGCCTGGCTTTCGGGACTATGCCGGCGAAGTTAAATCGCTGCTCGCCAGAGCCGTGGGGATAGGGGAAAGCGGCGAGGCGGAGGCCCATTTACGCGACCTCCTGCCACGCCGCGCTGCGGCGCGATTTGCGCGAGGAACAGAGCCTTAGAACGCTAGGGACTCCCGATGACATGCTTGCGCTTGCATGCCGACCCTACCGATCCGGAAGTGGTCAATATGGCATCGTCTGGGTTGAGGCACGGGGAATGCCGGTGGCCTCGAGCTTCCTTATTTTTCTTGGCACTTTTGCCGGCTCCCCCGATGCAGGGCGGAGCCAGGCCGGGCAATTGATGGCCAAACTCCAGTCGGCGTCGGCTGAATATGGCACGACCTGCATCTCGCCGCGAGACGGACGTCGTGGATGGCTAGGCTAGGGCGTCACCGAGGCTAGCCGTTCACCCCGAAATTTTGACATCGGAAAGAGAGTGCTAGTTGGAATCGGCAGGAAAACCTACAATGCTTACAGTCCAGTGGATTGATTTGATCTTGTATTGAGTCATTCGTTTGTGCGTCCGGAGTCATTCCATGACCATCGATCAACTCACGCCCCGTGAGAAGGAATGCCTGAGGCTTCTTCTAAAACCCATGCGTGCCAAGGAAGTGGCCCGGGTTACTGGCTTATCGGTCAACACTGTCAACGAGCATCTGAAATCCGCGCGGCGCAAGCTGGGGACGACCGACAGCTGGAGCGCAGCCCAGTTGCTTCGCGCCCTCGAGGACCCCACCACTAATTCGGATACCAAAGAATGGGGATCGTCCCCCATGGCGGTTCCTGTCCAGAACAGCGCCACCGACACGTCGGCGTTTGAGCCGGTGATGGTGGAGCGATCGAGCCTGTTTCCTTTCGCAACGAAAGGAAGACCATGGAACGATCTGAGTTTTGGATGGCGTCTTGCATGGCCGCTTCTCCTTTTTGGCGTTATCGCCATCGGAGCGGGAGCAATCATGGCCGTGGCATCGGAACTCTCGCAGCTGACCATCGCCCTCACACGCTGACATCGGATTGACGCATGGCGACGGCCTGGGGCCGCGAGGAGTTATATGTCGATGTCATTTATGGAAAAACGTCAGGTTCAAATGCAGCGCCACGAAGTCGCGGGAGAAATTGTGTCGCGACTGAAGACCTTCGAAATGGATCTTGGCCGCGCCCTTTCAAGCGGTTCCGCGCTTGTCGGCTTGCTGCCGGAGGCGCGGTCGCGAGCCAACGTCTCCGATATCGTTGGCGTGGAGGTGATCAGCGATTTTGTCGCGTCCATCTCGCTCGTCAATCAGGCTATGGGCAAGGCAACAAGCGGACACTTGAACCTCGACGAAATACGCCGCGATCTGCGGATTCCTGAAACGCTTGGCGGCGACAAGATTCCGCTCCCGTCGTGGAGCGCCGTGCAGTCGGCAGCAAGTCCTGAAGAGCCGGATGCGATTGCCGGTTGACCGGGAGCCCCGTAATGCTGACCGTACGCCCTGATGATCAGGATATTGATTTTCAACGCCCTTTACATTGTCTCCAGCCTCTTCGCGCTAATCCGCGGAGGAGCGCCGGAGAGGATAGGGGCCGTCATCCTGATCGTCGACTTTCAACTCAGTGCCTGGGTCGTGGAGCCGATGCAAAGCCGCTTCGCCGGTGTGGAATGGCCTATGTTCGCCATCGACTCCGCTGCCTTCGTTGCGCTCTATCTCTTGTCGCTGGTAACAACCCGGTACTGGCCCGCGTGGATGGCAGGAACGCAGGCCTGCGTGGCATTGTCGCACCTGGCGGGATTGCGCTTGGAGATCATTCCCTGGGCCTATGGTACCGTCGTCGCGGTTTGGGCCTATGCCATGCTGATCATGCTTGTGGTTGCGACCTGCCGCCACCGGCAGCGCTTGCGCCGCTATGGCGCCGACCCCGCCTGGGTTTGGCAACTTTCCGCTTCCTATCGGTCCGGTGCGCCGCATGAGGGGCCGGTCGAGGTCGCGTTGGGCTGCGCCGCAAACTGAAGAAACGCCGCGGCGACCACCGACCGTTCGCCGCGAACGCCGTTGCCTGGAATCTCCTGCCGGATCGGCGGCGCTAAGGCCCCTCTAATGTCAGCATTCGACAGGTCCCCCATTTTGCGATCGTCACCGACCGGCCCGTTGTCGTTGAACGCCGCGCACGAAGAGTTTGTAGTTTCCCATTTCGGCGCTCGGCAGCGACCGTCTAAAGGCGCAAAGACCGCGCGCCTTGCTGTGTGGCAAGTGCGCAAAGCCATGAAGCTGATGGCGGACCATATGGCTGACCCGATCGATCTCGGCGAGGTTGCAAGAAGTTGCCGCGTTTCTCGCGGCTATTTCATTGACGCATTCAATGCATCCACCGGACTGACACCGCATCAATGGCTCATCCGCTCACGCCTTCATCGCGCTCAGGAACTGCTCGGGTCGACGGATCTTCCGCTCGCCCAGATTGCACTTGCTTGCGGCTTTTGCGACCAGAGCCATTTCAACCGCACGTTCGCGCGCCGGACGGGAGAAACGCCGGGTCGTTGGCGACGGATTGCGAGGCGGGCGATATAGGGCTGTGCAAACCATATGCACGAGCTGGCCGAGTATCCCGATCCGGCCGGACAGCCACGTCAATTCTTACTCGCTGATCCTGTAATGTATCGAGTAGCTCGTATTTGCCGATGCCATCGCCCTGATGCAGGGCAGGCCGAAGGACCGATCAGGCCTTTAGTGCAATCAATAATTCAAGCCCGGAGCATGCTGACAGAATGGCGCCCGGCTATTCGCGTGCTGCAGGAAGCTCCGCGGTCGCTTCGCCCTTGAGTCCGCGTTCGACAAGGCCAGCAAGAAACTCGGCGAAGGGTGCGATAATCTGCTTGCTGCTCGCCGCCTCGAGGGACGCCATATATTCCTTGCGCCGTTCGACGGGAATGACGGTCCAGGGATACCGGTCAGACTGGGAGCCGGGACAACCCATGGACTGTCAAAGGCGTCATAACCTGATAAGCCGATCGGGACCCGGTTCGCGGACTCCATCAGGGCCAGCAGTCCCTACCGACTGCATCAACAGGTCGGACAGACGACTGCAACCGACCAGAACGCCGAACATCAATTTATGCTTGCAACGCGGGAGCCATCCACAGACGACAGACCACATTCGGCCGTGCCCGGTCGTTGCCGGCAGTGAAATGCGGCCGTTGCCAACTACTGATGCACATATTCAAGGCGCGACAGGCGCGCCCCGATCGCGCCAGCGACACTTTCATGGATATGGGTTGCAAAATCCTTGGGCATGCGGGCGAGGGCCCGTTCGGCGGCGCTTGGCGCCTTCGCAAGAATATCGTCGATCATTGCCCTTATCTGGGTTTTGCCGAACCCCGCTTCGCGCGCGGTTTCGACAAAATGCCGGCCCCAGATGTCGAGAATCTTGTATTTGCGGTTGGTGCCGACCGACATCGCGAGCTTGTAGCGGTTGTTCGGAATCTGCTTCTTGTCGAACGCCGGTTGCGCCGACAGCACGTCGTAAAAAGGGGTGAGGGCAAAGCCGCCGCCAGGGCGTAGATAGATGCTGAAATTCTTGCCGTGCCCGTCGGTCGCGCCGATCAGCCAGAATATGATCTGGCTTTTGAAGAAATCGGCGCGGTCCTTCGCTGGCTCGTCGCTCGCGGCAAGCAGTTTCAAAATGTCGACCGCACTCGGCCCGTTCTGATGGCCGATGACGGTCGACTGATATTTGCGGGTCGGCGGGATACCGAGCGCCTGACAGCAATCTTCCTGCGGAATGCGCAGCAGGTCCTTGTCGCCGCGCCATTGGCGATCGAAACGTTCGACGACGAGCACGCGGCGCTTGCCGAAGGTTGTGATGCGCGTCTGGGCAACGGAGAGGCCGAACTGTTCGAGAAGCGTCAGGCAATAATGCTCGTTGTCGACGCTTGCGGCCATGTCGATGACGCCGGTCGAGGTCGGTATCTCGCCGATCTGAGGCTTAAGGATATGCGTGGTCGGGGTGATGCCGATCGGCTTCATCCATCTTCTCTCGAAATGAAGCAGCGCGGTCTTTTCCTGCGCACCAGCTACCGAAATCCGGAACTCGTGCTCGGGATCGATACCGAGCGGCACGCCGCTAAGATTTGCGAGCATTTTCTCGATCGATTTGTCGCTGATCGGCTTGCCGTGGATGGTGCGATCTCCGTCGCCTTCGTGGTGCGGCAGGAATTGCATCGCGCCAACGCAGTCGCGGCCGATCTGTTCAAGCAGGCTGTAGGCGTCGGTTCCTGCGGCGCTGGTGCGCTCGGCAACTCGCCTCCGGATATTGGGATTATCGGGAAGGAGATTGTCGAACACGGCGACCACGGGCGCGCCGCGGTAGATGGCGCGGCGCAACGGAAGCGAGAGCGAAATCGCGAAGCGATGCTCCCATGCAAGCCAGCTTTCATCGTAACGGAAGCTGATCGCGCCGCTCGTTTCTTTTTCCAGCTGACCCGCAAGACGCCCGTTTATCAGGATGTCGAGCGGGATGTGCGTCTTCTCGCGCGCCATGTCAGAAGATGTCGCCGATATTCTGGTTTCCCTTGGTGCGGGCGCTGATTGCTATGTTGAGATCGAGTGCGGCGAGCACGAGGAGAAGCGTGTCGAGCTTCGTGCCGTCGCTGCCCTGCTCGATACTCGATATGGTTTTCTGATGCTTGCCGATCATCTCGGCAAGCTGCTGCTGCGAGATGCCCTTGCGGGCGCGGGCGTCCTGAATATAGGCGCCTAGCTGCGTAGCGGTTCGTACCATCTGATTCATGCCGTGCCTCCGGGCGTCGATATACCCTTTAAGGTATAAAAACGCAATATACCCTGCAGGGTATAATCCTTCATTACACCCTGCAGGGTATATTGTGCAGCCGGAAGCGGAAATTGGAGCTAGAACGGAAGGGCCACTGCAGAGTATACCAGGGTCAGCGTCGTTCCAATGATAGCGAGAATGGACGGTGGTGCTCGGATCGAGTCGCGCAAAGGGAACCGCTTTGAGCGGCTCAGGTAGGAGGGGGGCGAGCGACTATTCCGATGAAGTGGAGGCGCGAAGCTCCTCGATACGCGCCGTGCAAACCATATGAACGAGTTGCCCGAGGGCCTCGATCTGCTTGGAGAGCCAGGTCAATTCCTCCTCGCTGATCTTGTAGTGTTTTGAGTAGCGCGCTTTCACATAGGCATCCTTCAGCTTCTCGAACCGTGCGCGTTCCTTTTGCGTATCGCGCGGCCAGGCGTCGAACAGGCGCGGGGAGGCGCGCTCGGCTTGCGTGCGGAGAAAGTTGAGATTGTGGACGTGAGGTGTGTAGAAGGTGAGGACGAGGAGGACGCAATGGTACAACTGCTCGGTGGCTTGATGTAGCGAAAACGCAGCGTGCCGATGCTCATTCTGCGAAATGTAGAAAAGAGCTCCTTTTTGAGAGGCTACAGCCAGCGAGAACCATTCTTCAAAATACTCTTCTGCCAATGCAAGCGCCTGACCAGACGCTTTCGGTTTCGGTTTGTGAAGTTCGCTCTCGTCAGCCTGATAGAGGGCGATGCCATCGCGCGCGACGTCCATGAAGAAATACCGGCCATGCGCGAGGCCATCGTTCACTTCTTGGAGGCTGTGGACGATAAAATTGACGGGCGTCTTCAGGGTCTGCGTGATCGCGCGCTCACGGTTGAGCCGTTCCTCCGCGCGTTCCCAATAGGCGACCCGGTCGGTGAGCTCCTTCTGGTTGACGATCACGAGAAGGTCGAAATCCGATTGATAGCCCTTCGCCGTATGCGGCTCGTCGACCCAACCGCCGCGCGCATAGGAGCCGTAGAGAATGACTTTGAGAATGCGGCCGAGCCGGCGGTTGCCAGTCGCCTGGCCATTGGCATCGCCGAATTCCTCGAACAGAATCTGGACGACACGCTCAAGCTCGCGCTGTTTTGCGGGAGGGAGATTATCGAGGTCGGTTTTCACGTCATAAATCTCGTCAGCATCATGTCAGCGGGAAGAGGGAAGGGTCGTCTTCCCAAGGGTTGAAGATGACCGCGCCACTGTGCCGGATATCCTTCGCGTTCCGCGTCACCAAGATCAGGTGATGCTCTACAGCGGTCGCGGCAAGCATCGTATCGATCACAGACGGGGCATGCCCGGTCTGCCGCTTCACTTCGCCCGATATCGCGCCCCAGCGGTATATCACCGCGTCATCGACCGAAAGGATGCGATCGGCGAACCGCGTCGCCAAGGCGTCCCGGGCGACGGCATAGCGTGACCGATCGGGATGGTCCGGTTCGAGCTTGTGGATGCCCTTATCGATCTCCGCGAGCGTCAGGACACTGACGAACATGCGTTGCTCGTGCTGCGTCGACGCCCAGGACTTGACCGATGGCGCGCCACTGGGGCTTGCGAGCGCTGAAACAATATGAGTGTCGAGCAGCCACCCGATCACAACGCAAAATCTCGTCCACGGTCAATCTCGCGCTCCAGATTGAGTCCATCGAGATGAAGCCCTTCTAGGAAGGGCACCAAGGAGAGCTGTTCGGGATTATCAGGCAGGAGCCGGTTGAGCTCAGCCACGCTCATTACTACGACCGCTTCGCGCCCGCGCACCGTAACGCGTTGGGGACCTTCGCTCTCGGCGAGCCGAACAACCTCGCTGAATCGTGCCTTGGCATCCTCCAGCTTCCAGCTCCGCATTCGAACGCCGGGTGCGCCACGAGCAATCTTGCGGGCAACCATACTCACACCTCTTCTGACTAGCTAGTCAGATATAGCGACACCTCGATCGAACGGCAATAGCGGATACAGTATTCGAAGGAGGAGTTGAGGAGGGCAGCACGGCTCGGCTCCATCAGGCGATGCCCGATCGTTTGGATAGCTGCGTATTCAATGGCGTTCCATAAGAGATGCCGCAGATCTTGCGGCAATTTTCATGGGTTGTGAGAGAGGAGGGGGAGGTCTTGTTTGGGGTCGATCCGCCGTCATGATACGAGCCAACCGAGGATGTTCGCTATGGAACAGGAAACACAAGTGCAGGCCGCTCTGGAGGAATCTCCACCCGAATGGCATCACATGATCCTGGTCATCGCCCCGTCAATTTCACGCCAATTCTGTCGGCGAGCAGAACAATCCCGGCAAAAATGGCGGGTTCGTTGACGATGTCGAGTGAAGGGCCATGCGGTGACAACAGCCCGGGATCAATCCGGTCGCCAAACAGAACGATGGCAACCGCCCGGTCATCCTGTCGCGATACCCAGCACAATCCCTTAACATCTGCACATTGCGCATGGATCGCCTCCGCCCAGCTCCGGGTATAGGGATAGCGATCCTTCTCGGTATCGATGAGCTGGGTGCGCGCGACCCCGAGCTTCCGCAGCGCGGTTACCCGCAGGTCCGCCAGCGTCAGGTCGGAGGAACTGGCGAACTGCGAATAGAGATGGCCGCGGAGCTTGCGCTTGGCGACGCTTTTGAGTCCGGGCACAAAAGGGACGTCGTGATAGACGGTTTCCATGGCGGCACAATCGAAGGTCTCACCGCCGTAAATGGTCGGAACCGATTTGCCCTTGGCGTCAAGGATGGGACTGAAACGCGCATTGCCCTTCGGACCGGGATTGAAGACGTCAGCGCCATATGCCTCCGGATGGACCCGGTGTATGATTTTGGTCGTTGGCCAGGTCACCCGGTGTACGAGGGCATCCAGATTTGCCGGAGGTGAAGGAGGGGGAGTGGGCGGCGGCGTGGAGGAAGCGGCCTTCTTCCTAGCCATGCAGCACGCCGGCCACTTCGTCTTGAGCTGCCGCAAGAACGCGATCTGGAGCGCTCAACAGCAAATCCTTTGGTATCTTGCCGTCAAGGAAGCTGTTCACCGAGGCAAACCAGATCGCGACGTCCCATGCGTCAAGTTCGCCGTCGAATAGCGCCAGGATCGGCGCGAGCCCCTTGGCTGGCCGATATCCGCTGTCGGGGTCGAGCGCATAGCCAGGGTAATAGTCACTCCCGTTGCGACGGATCGCGAATATACGGCCCTCGCGTTTCCACTTGTTTGGCTGGGCGCTGGCATTCTGCCCACTGAACCCTGCGATTTCCGAAAGCTGCGCGGCCGTGAGCCAATCCGCAGTTTCCAACACATGCTTGCGTGCCTCGGCGTTCATCCGGGCCTCTGCAAGCAGATGCTGCGGCGGCGGAACCTGCGGTACCAGCGCATCGACAATCGTCTCCAGCGCCTGCTGCTCACGGCGAGCAACGGCAGCGAGCACGAGAGGTGCGATCGCCTGAATCGCCTCTTCGACCGCCTTCGCGAGCTTTTTGTTGCCATGTTCCATGGTGAACGCCACGACTTGATCGTCGCCCGCGGCGTCAAGTTTCCGCCGCACCTCGGAAGCCGTGCCTGCGAGTGTTTCGAAGCCGATTGTCGTCAATTCGGTGGGAAAGGTCGCAGCCATGCGCATGTCCATTGGGATATATTGAATATCCATATACATTGATCTTCAAAATATTCAAGAGAAAGGTTGGATCGACATCGCGAGCGGGAAAGGCGCAATCGAAGTTTGCCGGAATTCCGCAAGATTTGCGGCGATTGTCCCTCGGGGTTGGAGGAAAGATGGAGGAAATTGGTTGGGCTAGGTCAGCCCGCATGATAGGATCTATCCGGGATCAATCGAGATGACACGCGAAATTCAAACGACGGATAGCGAGGAAGAAAATCCTCCGGAAAGGGTGCAACGGGCGCCCTTGTCCGCTTATCTTTGGCGCCCATGGTACGCTCGGCTCTGGTGGGTGGCGATCCCCGCCTATTGGGCGGGAATGGCGCTTTCGTCGCAAGTGCCGCTGATCGCGGATTTCTATGATCTCGCACTTGCCGGCTATCTCAACGTCTTCTTCTTTCCGCCGACCGCACTCATGGTGCTCGGGCTGGGCTTTGCGCAAGAGCGGATAGGCCCTTTCGATTGGTCCGGCGACTATGATCCCCACGAACGGTTCGGTCCGGAACGTGGACCAAGCGGCTTGCCCTGTTACGTGGATCCGCTCGACCCGCGCTCGGGTCCTCTCTGGATTGGCCACAAGCGGCACTGAAGGTGGCGCCTTACTTGCGTTCCTTGAATTCGGAGTTACCATCGGTCCAGCCGTTGTCGAGGTCGGTCGAGAAGCTTCCGCTGTTCAAGACTGATCGCTGCTCGATCGATGTCAGGGGTCCAGTAATGTCATCCGTCCCGCGGCTCGCATCGGCCTGCCGGAGATAACGGTTTCGCAGGCCATCACTGCCGAGGACCTCGCGCGACAGAGCAGAGCTGAAGGCCTTCTCGGGGACGGACGACCTAGCCGCCGCACGCTCGGCCTTGGCGATCGCATCGCGAACATCATAGTTCACGATATCAAGATTGGCATTGGCATCTTCGGTGGAATTGCCCATGTCGCTGCTCGAACCGCCGAGGCCGGCTCCGGATCGGCCATAATGATCTTTGCTGGGCGATTGACGGTTGCCCGCACGCGGCGCTGCGGCCGCGCCTCGGCTTCCGGCTCCGCCCGAGATCTCGGCGTCGATCGTCGAACCCATGGTAATGCTGTCGCTGGCGCTCCGCGTGATCGACCGCTGCCATCCTGTCTGGACCATGATCGCCTGCACGTCGCGCTGAAGCGTGTCGGCGACCTGCGGCTTGAGGCGCCAATCGCCGTTGCGGTCCATCTCGAATCCGCCCTTGAGCCACCCTTCCATCGCGCGCTGCCCTTCCGCGCCGCCGCCGAGGAAATGCTCGATCGTGTCGGGTCCGGCCTGTTTGCCCGCCTCGAACCGCGTACTCGTGTCGCTCCGCGCAGATTGCTGATAGCTCGCGCTGCTTGATACAAGCAGATCGTTATTCGCGAAGCTGAAACGCGCATGGCCGCCATTGGCGAGCGCGCCATATTGGCTGTCGTTGATGAGCCCGGCCTGGTGGAATTGTGCGGCCTGCGCCGCTGTGAGGTTGAGACCGAGATCGCCATTCTGCGCGAGCGCAAGGTCGCGCTTGGACATGGTGATGCCCTGCGCGCGGAGCAGCCCCTGCATACGGGTAAGCCGCTCCTTGTCGACGATGCTCGTGGTCCGCTCGTTGCGCGCGCGATCGGCGATCCCGGCAGCGCCGCCAGCGGCCATATCGACCTGATTGCCCGCCGTGCGGCTGAGCGCCTGGATGAAGCTGTCGAGCTGCGCGGCTTCGCGGGTCGAAACGCCGGCGGCGGCAGCGCCCTGCGCGAACCCGAAATTGTCCGACTGCCGCCGCTGTTCGCCGACCCGCGCCGCCGCGCGGGTGCCGCTGGTCCCGACCTCGCGCTGCGCATCGAGCTTGCCCGACCGCTCGGCGAAGTCATAGCCGGCTGCCTCACGAGTGCGTCCATAGACGCTTGTGCCCTCGCGCCCGGCCTCGGCCGTCGCCCCGTCGGCGGTTCCAACCGAGACCGAGGCATTATATTGCTCGAGCGCGCGCATGACCTGCGCTTCATTGCGACCCGTCGACCGCGCGAGCTGCGTAATCGCGCTGCTGCGCGCCTCGCCCGACAAGGCGTTGATGAAGGAGACGCGCCGGGCGGTTTCGTCAAGCGGAAGGCCGAGCATGCC
The DNA here is from genome assembly GCF_001468225.1 of Sphingopyxis sp. H053. GTDB lineage: Bacteria > Pseudomonadota > Alphaproteobacteria > Sphingomonadales > Sphingomonadaceae > Sphingopyxis. The sequence goes on from NZ_LNRU01000001.1 coordinate 677,995, forward strand.
CGCCGCACCACGCTGACCCTGATTGCTGCCGGTCCGCCACGCCTGTTCGGTCGCGACATTCGCGCGCTCGACGCCAGCAACATCTTCCCCTGCGAAGTCCCTGCGTCCAGCCATCGCGCCAGCCTGGACCTGTGCGGCGGTGAGGTCGTTCGCGATCATCCGCTCCTGGTCATAGGCATTGGCTATGAGCTTCGCGAAGGTCGGGTCGGCCTGCGCTTCGCCGATGACACCCGACGCCTTCAGCGCCGCATCCTCCTTCGAATAGCCGTTGCGCTCGAAATGACGCGTGGCGGCCTGCTGCATCATCCCATAGGCGCGCTGATCGCCGAACGCACGCCATTGTACCAGGTTCTGGGCAAAGGAGGCAAAGGCACGTTCACCTGCTTCGCCCTTGCCGAAATAGGTCGTGCCGAGCGAACGAAGCGCATCCTGCTGCGCGAACTGGTGGATAGCGCTGGTCGCCGCGCTCGCCTGGACCGCGCGTGCCACATCCGGATCGGCGAGATCGCGCCCGGCAAGCGCGGGGGCAAGGCCGCCGAGCGCGCGCGATCCCTCGATCCCGCCCAGCGCCATGGCCGTACCGCCGGGGGTGCCGGGCCGTTCACCGAGGATGCGGCCCGCCTCGCCGAAGGAGCGGTGGGCGCTGAATGTCGTGCGCTCGCCGAAATCGCCGAAGCTCGACGCCGCCGAGGCGCGGGCGCGTGTCCCGAGCGCGGAGGCTTGTGCCTCCAGTGCCGACGCCTGCCCTTCAGGGGTGGCCATCGGTGCGGCCGCGGCCGCCGCGCCGCCGGCAATCCCTTGTGCGCCGTGGGTGAAGGACGAGAAGACGTTTCCGCTGAACCGGAAGATCGTGAACACGAAGGCCCCGGCGATCCCGGCCGCCGCCGTCCGGAAGGTCCCGAACACCGCGAGCGCCTTCATGGCCGAGGACGGCGCGAGCAACCAGGCGTTCGCCGCGAGTCCGTTCGCGCGCACCTCTTCGAGCGCCGCCATGGCCCGCCCCAGCGTGAGCTGATGAATGCCGGCATCGATCACGCCCCAGAGCGCGACAAAGACGAACAGCCCGAGCGCGAAGCTTGCGACCCGGAGATTGATCGGGGTCAGGATGAAGAGAAGCGCGACCGGGATCATGAACAGCATGATCCCGAACACCGTCGCGCGGATTGTCGGCATCCATTCATTGGCGACCGACAAAGTCGCGAGCCCGTTCGACATGACCGCGCGATTGGCCATCACGCGCGCCGCGCTCGCGGGCGAGTCCTCGAACAGGACATCGCCTACCGTATTGCCGAGCAGCACGTGGGTCATGAGCGCTTGGGTGGTAAGCGGGTGGCCGAGCATCATCTGGCCGAGATCGCCAAGCTGTTGCCGACAGCGCGCCAGCTGCTGCGCGCTGCCGACGTCATAGCCGGTTCGCGAGCAAATCTGCTTTGTGTAGCCATCGAACAGCGTCGGGTCGGACAGGCGATCCGAAATATGGGTCCAGGCGTCCGAACAGCTCATCGTCGACCCACCCTTGTCGGCGGCGGTAAAGACCGTCGAGAAGGTCGCCGGCCCCGCCATCGCCGCGAACGCTTCAGGAAGGTCGGTTGCTGTGTGAAACAATTTATCGTCGTCGACGCCATAGGCCGCAGATACCCTGGCGACCGGATAGCATTGCCGGACATAATCCTTGATCGTGGCATCGAGGAAGGTGTCGGTCATCGGCCCGCGCGGGCTCACCGCGTTGAGCAGCAGATCGAAGCCGTGGCCGCCGGCGCCGAACTCGATCTTGGCACCCGGATCGAGCGTATTGTCGTCGATCGTCTCGACGATCGCGCGCTCGATCATGTTCGTGGCGCCCGCCACCAGCACCAGCAAATTGGGGACGTCGCCAACCGGCTGGTAGGCGTTGCGCACCCGGTCATAGACATGGACCGTGCCCGTGGTCGCGATAAGGCCCACGAACAGGCCAATGCCGAACAACATCTGGAAACCGAACCCGACGAGGCCGATTCCCGAGCCGCGAACGCTCGCGATGACCGCGCCGAGCGCGATCCCGGCGGTCGCGATGATCAGGACCAACGTCTCATAGCGTGGATCGGCGAAGATCATCGAGACGAGCCGGAACGCATCGACCGTCTCGGCGAAGCCATTATAAGTGTGGAAGCTCGTATCGATCGCCCAGGCGGGACCGGCGGCGAGAAGGGCGGGAAGTCCGGCGCTCAGGCGAAGAAGGCGGCGCATTGCGGTCGCCCTCGTCACGGATTGCGCGAAGCGGCGGTGCCGGCGGCGTCGCGAGCATCGCGGTCGCGCTCTCGCACCAGTCCCGCATAGCTCGCCGAAAGGTTCGCCGCCGACATCGCAGCCAGATAGCTCTGCCGCATCTGTGCACGCTGGCGCAGCACCTCGTCGCGCAGGTCGCGGAGTTGTTCGAGGCCCTTGGACAGGATTCTGGTCTGGCAAACATTCGCGTTGTTGGCGTCGGCCGCGCCCGCCGCGGCCGATCCGCGTTCGGCGTTGGTGAGGGCATAATCGATCGTGCGGGTAAGATCGTTGAGCATCTGGTAGGCGAGCGTAAGCGCCACCAGTTCGTCGGTGTCGGCGATGACGGAATCGACAACGCCCTGACGGACGCCCCATTCGAGCATGCGATAGACAGGAAGAGTGCGAACATTCGCGACGAACTGGCGCTCCTCGGGGCTGAGCGCCGCGCGGGTCCGGATCTTGGTGGCGATCGACTGCATCCGCTCGCGCGCCAGGAGGAGCGCCCCTCGGCCCGCTCCATCCTGTGAGCAGTCGGCGCCGGTCGGCGGCACGCTGAGCGAGCGCCGCTGGACCTTGCCGGTCAGGAAATCCTGCGCGCTCTCGCTGTCCTGCGCCGGGCATTGCGGAATGGCCGTGAACAACGGAACCTTGTCCGACGGGTCCCAGCGCATATAGACGTCGCCGACCCGGGCGCGCATCACGCCCGTCCATTCGCCGGCACCGACCCGCTGCGCGGCATGGGCGAGGAGTGAGCCCGTGCGGAAGATGTCGGTGACCTCACGCGGACAATTGGCGAGCGCGTCTTTCAGATCCTCGGTCGGGTTGTTGTTGTTCGCCTGGATTTTCTCTCGGCTCTGCTGATAGCTTTTCGCATAGCCCTGCTTGATCGAGCGATAGCCGGTCATCTCCTCGATGATCCCCGACATATTGTCGTCGCCCTTGGCGATCTGGACCATGCGGTTGGCAAGGCGGCAGTCGTTGACCTGGATCGAGTTCAGGAAATTGGTCGCCGCCTCCATCTTCGAGATGATGTTGCCCATCTTCTCGTCGAGGGTTTCCAGAAGATATTGGAATGCGACCGCCGGTGCCGCCTGGAGGATGCTCTCGAGTTTCTGGACGAGATATTCGGGGTCGAGGAAGGACATGCCGCCCAGGAACATGTCAATGCCGCCGCAGCCCGCACGCACCTTGGGCAGGCTGATCGACATGAGATAATCATTATGGACGTCGACCCGCCCCGACATGCCGCCGGCGGTCACATAGCCGCGCGTCTGGTCCTCGAACGAGCCCGGCGAGGTATAAGTGACATTGTCGAACCAGCTCTCGGCCCAGCTTTGGGCGTGTGCAGGCGCCGAGCCAAAGCCGGCGAACAAGGCGAGGGCTGCCAGGATCGTGCGGGGAGGGGAGGTGGACATGGCGGGTTTCCTTTGGAAGGCAAAGATCCCGCTCCCGGCCCGCCAAGCCCGGTTCGCAGGGTGATGAGGCATCCGATATCATCCTTGCATTTTCGGAATATAACTCCGAATATACAAGGATAATTGAACGCAGAATCAAGCAGGAGCTCGCGGAGCGCCTCGGCGAGGTGCCCGCTGTCGCGTTGCTTGGGCCGCGGCAGTTTGGCAAGACGACGCTTGCCCACGAAATAGCGGAGGGGCGCCCTTCGATTTATCTCGATCTCGAATCGGACGCCGACCGGGCGAAGCTTGCTGATCCGGAGTTCTATCTCGCGGCCCATGAGGAACAGCTCGTCATTCTCGACGAGGTTCATCGCATGCCCGGCATCTTCCAGATCCTGCGCGGGCTCGTTGATCGCGGACGCCGAAAGGGTCTTCGCGCCGGTCGCTTCCTTCTCTTGGGCGCGGCTTCGATAGACCTGCTCGCTTAATCCGGGGAAAGCCTTGCGGGCCATATCAGCTATCTCGAAATGCGTCCGCTCGATGCTCTCGAAGTCCCGCCGAAGGATCTCGACCGGCTTTGGGTGCGCGGCGGCTTCCCCGACAGTTTTCTGGCAATCAGCGACCGAGTGAGCCAGCGCTTGCGGCAGGATTTTGTTCGCACCTATCTCGAACGCGACATTCCGATGCTGGGACCACGCATCGCGGCGGAAACGCTGCGGCGTTTCTGGACGATGCTTGCGCATCACCAGTCGGGATTGCTCAACGCATCGGACTTCGCGCGCAGCCTCGGCGTGGATTCCAAGACCGTCGCGGGATATCTTGACCTGCTCGTAGATCTGCTGCTCGTCCGGCGGCTTGAGCCTTGGCACAGCAATGGTTCCAAGCGCCTGGTCAAGTCGCCGCGCGTTTATGTTCGCGACAGCGGCCTGGTGCACAATCTGCTCGGCCTGACGACTCTTGACGACATATTGGGACATCCCGTCGCTGGGGCCAGCTGGGAAGGCTTCGTCATCGAAACCATGATCGCGGCCGCGCCTGAAGGGAGCACCGCGAACTTCTATCGGACGGTCGCCGGTGCAGAAATCGATCTTCTGCTGACCCTTCCGGGCGGTGCGCTCTGGGCGATCGAAATCAAGCGCAGCCTCGCTCCGAAAATGGAGCGCGGATTCTACAGCGCGTGCGAAGACCTTAAGCCCCAACGCAAGATTGCGATCTATCCCGGCGCTGAGGCCTTCCCGTTGAAGGAGGGGGTAGAGGCGATGCCCCTCCCATTCGCAGCGCAGGAATTGCTGTCGCTCGGCGGCTGACCACCCGTTCCGGGAGCGGCGGACGTTGTTCGTGGTCACCGGGAGCTGGCCCGCGCGGGCACGCCGACTATGCCGGTGAATTTGGACATGGCGCGGACCCCGACATCGGGGCGCACGCCCGTCGCCATCTTCGCCGCGAGATAGAGATTGCGCGCGAGGTTGGGACGATGATCGGTCCCGACCGCGACCGGGATCGTGCGATTGACGTCCGCGAGCGGGCGAACCCAGGCCACGGGGTGTCCGACCCAGGGAAGCCCGAGACGCCCGGAGCGCAGCATAGCTTCTTGCGAACCGATCGTCCGGACCTGCCAGCCATAGTGCCGGCCGAGTGCAACGAGCTTGGTCCAGAGGTCCGCGCAGGGAAGGCAGCCCGGCGCGGTGCTCATCTCGATTGTGAAAGCTTGGCCGTGGCCGCTAAGCGTACTCGTGAAATCGTCCGGGAAGTCGCGGGTGACGGGAACGCGTGACAGCCAGGTCTGCATCGCACCGTTATCGCGAACCGGATGGATAGCCGCGCGCATCGCGTCTTCGCGTGACACGGTCTGAGCGGTTGCGGCCGATCCGATCGCGAACACGAGACCGGGAATGCCGAGCAGGATATGGAAGAGGGTCACGGTTCGACGCCCACGTGGGTCTCGACGAGATCGCCGCCGATTACGCGCGGGTCCGTGGCCGAAACCGGGCCATTGCCCAGCGCATCGAAGAAGCCGGCATCCTCGCCGGGGCCGGTCATGAACTGCTCGGGGCGGATGTCTCCGCGCAGGAGCCGGACCGCCTGATAGGCCATCTGCGAAAGGTTGGGATAGGCCTCGACCCCCGAGGCGATGACCATGCGCTGCTGGCTGCCCCGGCGGATCACCATGGTGGTCGGCGTCACCTCGACGCCAAAGCGGCGGCCGACGTCAGGCCGACTGCCGAGATCGACGAGCGTGACCTGCCAGCCCATCTCTTCCTGGAAGCGCTGGATGATCGGCCATTGGACGCGGCAATAGCCGCAGGTCGTACGCGAGAACATGACGAGCGCGAATTCGCCGGCATGGCTTCTGAGATAGGCGCGGCGGATGCTGTCCTTCTCGGCGGTGAGCCCGGATCGTGCGTCACCGACCATGGGATTGGCGGATTTCGAGTTGAGCTCGGGGTGCTGGAGCATCGCGATCTGCGTCACCCCGGCGAAGGCGCGCGCCTTGCGCCGGGCAAAGTCCTGGAGCCGCCAGAAGTCCGCCACCGCATCAACGGTCAAAACCGTCGCAGCATAGTCGCGCTGTTGCTCGATGAGCTTGCGGATCTTGGCTGGCGTCCAGGTCGCCAACTCCTTCATCGGTGGAATCACGGGTTTGGTGAGCGCCTCCGGATTCTTGTCGTCCGCCTTCTTCGGCTCTGGCGTCTCGTACCACCAATAGCCCTGCTTCGCTGGCGGAGCGATGACCACGGTTTGCGCCATGGCGATCACGGGCAAACCGCAAAGCGAGCAAGCCAGTAGTAGCGCGCGCCGCGACGGCATTACACTGACTTGGGAGGATGCCCGCTTTTCGAAAGCGCGGTGTTTGGTGACGAGATATGTCATGCCGACATCGTGCGGATCGAGCGACGGCGCGACAAGAAGGGGGGCACTTCAGTGCCGTTTGTAACTCATTATGCACCAAAAGGACCAAAATGCGCACAATGGGAGCATGAGTGGTTTCATGTGCCCGCCGACGTCATCAGATTTTGTCCTGCAAATCCGAAAATCGAAAAATCGCAGGATAAAACCCTGATACACGCTCAATGGGATTTGTATAAGTATCTATATATAGGCAATTTATCCAGCAATTGACAGAATCCAGTATTCGCAGGATAAATTGCCGATGGCGATCAGGGCATTTTCCGATGAACAGGCGAGGGCGCTCATCAATTTGCGCCGACGCTACGAGGTCTGGATTGAGGCCGAGCGAGGCCTGGCCCAGCTTCCCTATGGCCTCGCGCGGAAGGAAGTTGGCGGGCGAGCCTATCTTTATGAAATCCGCGACCGCAAGGGCAATGGCAAGAGCCTTGGACCATGGTCGGATGCCCAGGCCGCGCAACTCGAAGCCTATCGTGATGAGAAAGAAGGCCTGAAGGCCCGAGCCGCCGCAAGTCGATCGGCGCTCGATGAAAGCGCTTCGATCGCACGCGTCTTGCGCGTGCCAATGATCGCCAACGAAGCCGGTCCCATTTTGCGCGAGGCCGATCGGCGAGGGCTGCTGGGTGGCGCGCTGCTCGTCGTGGGAACCAATGCAGTTGCTGCCTACGCACTTGAGGCCGGCGGCTTCATTCCCGAACTTCCCGACGAGGCTGCCGACTTCGATCTCGCTTGGACCGAGATCGATCCCCAACAGGATGCACAGATCGTCTGGAATTTGCTGAAAGCCGTCGATGCGACATTCACGGTCAACACCGGGCGTAGCTTTCAGGCGCGCAACGCCAAGGCCTATGAGGTCGAAATCCTCGCCGCTCCTTCGCGTGCGGCCAATATGGCACGTACCGATCGGCCGCAGCCGATTCCGCTTCCCGAACAGGAATGGCTGCTTGAGGGGAGACCCGTCGACCAGGTCGTCATCTGCCGCAATGGCAGCCCGGCACGCATCGTTGCGCCCGATCCGCGCTGGTTTGCGCTCCAGAAGCTGTGGATGTCCGGGCAATCGAAGCGTCACCCGCTCAAGCGTGGCAAGGACCTGAAGCAGGCGCTGCTTCTCCTCGATGCTGTTGCCGAGGCTATGCCGCACTATCCACTCGACGATGCCTTCGAAGCGGCGCTGCCCGGCGAACTTGCGCCTTATTATGTCCGTTGGGCCGAGCGGCGCCCACAGCCGCGATCGCCGGACTGGTAGGCCGTGCGCGGTAACATCGCGAAGACCCGACAGACAGCAACGGACTTTGACGCGAAATGGTCAGATTGAAGGGCGACCAGGCATCATCGTGGAGCGAAGCGGGACTGTTCCTCCCCTCACGAAGCATGGAAGCCACTCGACCGCTCTGCGAACCCTCGACTTAAATCAGCCGCGTCATTCGCTTGAGCTTTGTGATTGGCGGAAGCCCGAAATAGCAGCTGTCGAATCCTTTGGGGTGATGCGAGCCGACATAGATTATGCCCGGCGGCACGATACCGCTCCATTGCATATGATCGAGCTTTATCCCGCTGGACCTTGCCAATTGCGGTAACTGTCTCTATCTTACCGATGTCTTACTTGGAGGAAGTTTCCGTGGGCGTGCATGAACGGTTGACCACGATTGTATCGACCAAAGGGCAGATCATCCTGCCGAAGACCATTCGCGATCAACGCCATTGGCCTGCTGGCACACGGCTAACGGTCGAGGATACTGCCGAGGGCGTGCTCCTTAAGCCAGTCCCCGTTTTCCCCGCATCCAGCATCGATTCTGTGTTCGGTTCCCTGCCATATAAGGGACCCGCCTTGTCGATTGATGACATGCACGAAGCGATCTCGCGCGAGGCGAAACGACGTGCGCGCGATTGACACCAATATCATCGTTCGCTTTCTCACCGCCGACGATAAAAAGCAGGCAAAGGCCGCCCGTGCGGCGATCGAGGCCGGGGACATCTTCATCGCGACGACGGTCCTGCTCGAAAGCGAATGGGTCCTTCGCAGCGGCTATGATTTCACACCCGCTCAGATCGCTGGGGGCTTGCGCAACCTGGCTGGTCTCCCCGGCCTCACGCTGGAGGAACCTCTTGTACTTGTGCAGGCACTGGATTGGATGGTGGAGGGGATGGACTTCGCCGATGCCTTGCATTTGGCCAAGTCCGACGACTGCACTGCATTTCTGACCTTCGATCGCAAATTTGTGAAGGCAGCCAAGGGACTCTCGCCGATTCAGGTCGAAATCCCCTGATTCTATCGGCGTGAAAAGGACCCGCAAGGGTGCAGGTAGTACACCCGTTCTAATAGCTCACGCATCAGATCAACCGGGCCATTCGGGTAAGCTTCGTGATCGGCAGAAGCCCGAAATAACGGCTATCGAACCCCTGAGGGTGATGCGAGCCGACATAGACCATGCCGGGCGGCACGATGCCGCTCCATTGCATATGCTCGAGCTTCATCCCGTTGCCGGCGAAGGGGAGGGTCGTTCCCAGCCGGTGACCGTTGCAGAAATAGCGTGCGTCCATCGCGGTCCGGGACATGCGCGACGGCATCTCGATCTTGGTGAGGCGATCGCCCGGCACGCAGAGGGCAAGCTTGGTTACCGACACCGGCTCGGGGCCGGCGATCGGGTGCCGCAGCTCGAACATGACATAATCACCGCGGCGAATAGGACCCGCCGCCTTGCGCACCGCCCAGGCGTCGATCGACGGGCTCATGACGAGCACGATCCTCGGCATCGCCACCGCCGCGCCGAAGGCGATCGGGAGGATCAGGGCGAGCGCGATCCACAACCGCCGCGGTGCCGCCGGCCTGCCGGGCGCGGGCGCGCCGAGCGCGGATGCCGCTTCGCGCGGCAGGCCCCGCAAGCGATGCCACAATGCTCCAAGCGCGTTAAAGAGAACCAAGGCGAGCCTGAGCATCCTGCACCTCCTTGCTTCCGCCGAGGCGGGCATATTCCGCGAGCAGTCCGGCGAGCGCGCTGTCGCCGAACACCAGATAGGCGGCGCGGGGGCTCTCATCGTCCCTTTCGCAATACGCCTGGGTCGGATCGCCGGGGATCATCGCCAGCGCCGGCACGCGCGTGACGCCATGCTGCCGAAAGACGATCGGATCCACGATGATCTGGACATTCCGCATTGCGCAGCCCGGCCCCTCGCACCCGGGGTCGAGCCGCAGAATCTCGGCCGAGAGCTTGGCCATCGGTCCGACTTTTCGCAAACCTCCGGGCATGCCGCGAAACGCCAGCACGCCCTGAACCCGCTCGAGCTGCGCGGCATAGGCGCGCAGCACCGGGACGGGCATCGAGGAGGATACGAAGAGCACGGGCACCCAGCTTTTGGCCGCGGGTGCCGGGACGGTCTTCGCGAGCGCCTTTTCTTCGGATGGCTCGAGTCCGAGGGCCTGGCGCAGCCGTTTCGCCTGCGCCTCGCGCTGTGCTGCAAGACGGGCCGCGCCGTTACCCGCGGCGGCGCGGGCACGCGCGTCCATCCGCGCGTCCGGCATGCGCTTTCGCAAGCCGTCAAAAGCGCGCCGCCGTTCGGCCTCATGCTGGTTTCGGGGGAGCGTGGGAGAAGGGGTGGGCGCAGCCTCCGCCTTCTGCCGTGAAATCGCGCGCTCGACCCGCTCCATGGCGGCGGGTCCCTCCTCCTCCATTCGGGTTCGGGCAGAATCCTGCGCCAGCGCGGCTCCTGCCGCGAGCAGGGACAGGAGAAGGGCTGCGCTATTGCGGCTGAACGGCTTTGAGATACGCATCCACACGATCCTTCATGTCGATCTGGATATCGGACTGGGCGCGGGCTTCGATGTCCGCATAATATTCGGAGAGGTCGATCTTGCTGAAATCGAGCGCCTGGAATTCTTCCGGTGTGAAGCCGCGGCACAGCGGCTTCTTGGGCGTACCCCAGGGATTGGTGTTGAACGACTTGAGCTGGGGACGCCCCTGTTCCTGGATGATCCGGCCGAGCTTGGTGTTGAAGCAGCAATGCCCGCGCCCCTTTTGGAGGCAAACGCCGAGAAAACTCGAGGCACAGTAGGTGCCGACCTCGTGGCACATGCCCGATCCGCGTAGCATTCCTGTCTCCATGTCCTGCTGGTCACAGCCCGAGAACAGGAAATCGATCATGAAATTGATCGCGAGGCTGATCGCGATCGATGTTGGATCGATGCCGACGATGAGCGCGTTCGCGCCGGCGCTCGCCGCCTGGCTCGCCGTGGCCCCGGCCTTGAAAGCGGTATAAGCTGCCTGCATGCCGGTGAAGACGCCCTTTGCGACCGCGATCTTTGTGCCGACCGATCCGATCGAGGAGCCCATGCCATCCTTCAGGATCTTGCCCTTGTCCTTGCAGCAATCGGACAAGGTCGTGCTGATCCCGGGCGGGCGGCACCGCATGCCGCGCCCGGAGAAAATCTCGATTGCGCCAAGGCAATTGCCGTCGGCATCGACCGCACCGTCGGGTACGGCACCCGGATCGGCGATCGCCGGTTCTTCCTCGATCGGACGGACCGCGGGATCGGCACATTGATTAGGCGAGCAGGACGGCACGCCCCCGCTAGTCTTGGTGAGGCAGGCGAACTGAGGTCCTGCCGGACAGCTATATTCGCCGGCAGGATCGACGGCGCAGGCGACCTCCTGGATCGGGCAAAGGAACGCGCCCGAGGCGGTCGGCTGGCAATAGGTAATCTCGCCCGGATCGGACGCATCGCCGCTATTGTTAAGATCGGCGGCGCACATCTGGAGCGATTGCGCCGAGGCGGCAGGCGTCCAGAGTGTCGAGGCGAACGCGAGCGCCATCGTGAGGGTCAGAGCGTACAGGGTTGTTGGCCGGTGAGGAATCATCGCACCGTCCCCGTGCAAACGAGATCCGCCCCCGCCAGCCGCACTGACTGCATCATGACGACCGCCTCTGGAAAATCGTCGAGGCAACCGCACGCCGATACGACCTCCTCACCGGGACCCGCCGGGCAGCGATTGGCGCCGTCGCAGCCATGATAGAAGATGTCGGTGCCGCTCGGGTCGTTCTGCAAGGCTCCGACCACGCCGGAAGGCGCCACGCCATTGTTCGCCTTGATCGCGCGCGTCTTGCAGATCGGCTCGCAGACCGGAACACTGCCGCGATCGGGTAGCGAAAAGCCGGTCGACCAAGTGACGAAAGCGCCGTCCTTCTGCCGGATGCGGTCGCCGAGCAACGTCTCGGTCGAGTGATCGATGATATAAGCGCCCCGGCTGGTGTCCGGTCGCGGTACATCGGCCGTATCGATCGCGCAGCGATAGCGCCGCGAGCGGAGAAAGAAGGGACGCCCGAGCGACACCGTGCAGGCGGCGCTTCCGAAGAGCCTTGTCTGGGGCAGGGGCCGCAACCCTGTCGCCGCGCCATTCCGGAAAGTCTCTACGCCGTCGACATTTTCATCGACGAGGCGGCAGGCCGGATCCGCCGCGTAGCCTGAGCAGAGGTCAACGATGCGCTCGAACAATTCGCAACTCGTATCGACGCGGACCTCGACGTCGACGGCACCCCAGCGCTTGCCGTTGCCGCCCCGCACGCGCATCGCGACTTCTGCATCGCCAGTCTTGAACGCGGCCGTCAGGTCGATCGGCGTCGTATTGACCGGGTCGAGATCGACCGAACAGTCGCCGGACGGAATGCCGTCGCCAAGCCAGGGACGCTTGCCGGCATAGCCCACGACCTGGCCGTTCAGTCGCGCTTGGACCCAATCGTCGCCCGCGATGCGGGTAATCCGCGCAGAGACGATACGTTCGGGCTTCATCACCCGGAACAAGGCGGCGTAGGTCGGCGGGGTGGCCGAGCAATTTCCCTCGCCCGCGAGCCGGTAGCGCCGGCAGTCGGGCCCGCAGCTTTGCACGAACTCGAACGGCCCCGATGCCGTTACGATGTCGTCATAGCTCCAGGATTTCACCGTCACCTCGCGTTCGATCGTGCAGGCCCGCGTCTGTTCGGCCTTGCCTGTGCCCGCTGGCGAGGCGAGGACGGCCTGGAAGACCGAGCTGGCTTGGGAAGCCGCGTTCGCGTCGCCCTGGATTGCGGAAGGATTGCCGCGATAGGCTGTTTGCGGAAGCGACGGCGCGCCTGTGCAGGCGGTGGTCTCGGACCCGACATAACGGATTACCGGCTCGTCGATGACCGCTTCGGCCACGCCATAACGGGGATCGGCCGTGGTCAAGGCCCCGATCATGCCGCCGCCGAGGTCGCGCAGAACCGATGCGAGATTACCCCAGGCAAGGTTCACGCCGCAGCTGTTGTTGATGCAATAGCATCCGGCCAATTCGGGTAGCTCGACTTCGGTCAACTTGATCCGGCGGTCCGCGCTGACATCCCACCGGAAAGGGCGGCACTGTTCCCACGTTCCCGGCGCGCACGAGATGACTCCGTTCGCGCAAATGCCCGAGACCGGCACGCCGAGGCTCGATCGATCGTCGATGGTCCCGTCGAGGTCACTGTCGCGAGCGACGCTGATCGTGGCGAGGTCGCCGCCCGCGCCGGGCTGGACGAGCACTTCCATCAAGGTCGCGGTCTTCCGGCACGCCAGGTTCGGCGTAAAGGCCTTGCTGTTATCGACAGTGCTGACGGGCTGTCCCGCGAGGCCGGGCGTCACATAGTTGCGCTGGATCGCCTCGCTGTCACCGCTCTTCGCGCGCGATGCCTCGGCCGCGCTTCGTGCCCGCTCCTCCATCGACTGCGCTTGAGCTGGGGATGAGCCTATCAGGGTGGCCAGCGCGGCTGCCACAGCAGACCGGTTCAGGGAGGGGCGCCTGATCCGCCGTGGCGCGGAAGCCGCGCTGGCCGGGTCTGGGGCGGTGCCGGGAGGGGAGGGCGGCACCGCCCCAGTTCCGCATGGCCACCGGCGGCCGTCGAGGCCTTGGCGGGCGAACCTCCAAACGAGGCCGGAGAGCCATGCGAAATGATGGAAGGTCAGCGGTCTCATGGCACGGGTATCCCGGCGCAGCAGATGACCTTCTCGAAGAGCATGAACTGGGCATTGTCCTTGCCAGGCGCGTGCTTGGCGCTCGTCCAGAGCGCACCGGGGCGACCAATATTGACGCATTTGCCGCCTTTGACCGGCTCCATGATCTGGAGCTTGTATCGCGACTTGGTCCAGATCGGCTGGGGGATGAAGGAGCAGCCGTCTGCCGAGCTGATCGTCAGCGCGCCGAGGCGTCCCATCATGAAGGTGCCGCGCGCGGCGAGACCGGCCCACGCCTCGACGCTGTCGTCGAAATGGATGTCGCCGGCGACGGGATAGGTCGCACCCCAGCTCCCCATGCACCAGAAGAGCGGATCGATGACCTTGCCAGCGGCCGCGGCCGCGCTGTCGCCCATACAGGCGAGACCTGCTGCGGGATTGCCGAACAATATCCCTTCGGGCTGGATGATTGCGCCGAGGGCACTCGATTGCCATGTCGGCAGCACCTCGGTGATCAGCGCGACGTCGAACCCGTCATTCTCAAGGCATGGCAGGTCGGTGAACATGTCGAGCATCGCCCAAACCGGCGAGATATAATAATGCATCTGCGCAAACATTTTGCGGGTGTTGGTGCCGTCCGCGATCGACGACTGGCTCCCTTGCAAGCGTCCCCCAGTCGGCATCAGGTCAGCGCCAAGCGCGATCATGCAGCCAGGCTCGGTCACGACGTCGATCATCCGGTTCGGCGACCAGTAGGATACCTTCACCCCGAACCAGAACTGCACGCCCTTGCGACAGGCGCAAAGCGGCTTTGATGCCGATTGCGCGTCGAGTGCCTTGTCGAGTTTGTCATAGCTTCCGATCCGGACGCCGCCGACGGTGATCGGGAAGACGCAGGTCCAGCGTACCTTGGTGATCGGGTTGAAGATGGTGCCGGCTTCGCATTTCGAGGCATGAGCCTGGGAAGGCCAGGCAAGCGAGGCGCCGAGACTGATCAGCAGGCCGACGAAGCACAACGAAAGACGGTGCGTCATCGCGGGGTCCCCTCCAGCGTGCGGCTCTTGGGGCCGAATTCCGTGAGCACCAACTGCGTGCCCGACTGCGCGACGATCACTGGCGCGACGCTAAGACCGAGACGCTGCTTCACCCGCTCTTCGAGAATGTAGATTGCCCGGCCGCTCCGTTCGCCGAGTGCGATCGCATCGCCGCTGTCGGAGCCAAGCGCCGTGAGCAGGATAAAATCCGACGGCCCGGCAACCCGGAGCGCCCAGCCAAGGTCGCGCGGATGGACGATCACAAGGCGTTGCGGCATCTTCACATAGGATAGCGGATTGAGGGTGAACCCCTTCGGGTAGACCATGCGCCCGTCGGGCAGCTTGATGTCGAATTCGAGCGTGTAGAAGGGCACCACCGTCCGCACCCGGTCCGTCGGTGCCGGAGGCAGAGCGGCCGCCTTCAGTGCGCTCCAGCGGCTACGCGGTCCAAAATTCTTGCTCATGTCACGGGGCAGTGTGGCGCCCTTGGCCTCGATCTCGGCAAGCGCGTCGGGTTCGGCGATCGCCCAGGTGCGCCCGATTGTGCTGTTTCGCGTAGCGATGACCGCTGCAGCCGAGGCGCTCGCGATTGCGCCACTCGCGAAAGCGACGAGCAGCCAGGCGCGCCGCCGCGCGACAGCTTCGTGGCTATAGCCCATGGCGCCGTCTCCAATGATGTGCGGGCGGGTCGGGAAATCCGATCAGCGACAGGACCAATGTGGCCACTGCGAGCGGGGTCAGCACCCAGATCAGCTGCCGCTCGTTGGATCCCGGTGCCGCCGCGAGGAGCAGAAGCATGCTCTGTACTACCTGGAGGAGGAATCCGCCGAGTACCATCCGGACCGCCTGCTGCGACGGTGCTCCTGAGATGAGCCCGTTCATCGCTGCCACCATTGGCGTAGCCGTGTCATGGCCCTCGCTGCCCAAGCCGAGAGAAGCAGCAACGACAGGCCGGTTGCAAAGCAGGTGGCGGCAACCAGCACGCTAGCGCGGAGCACCATCATCACCGGCTGCTTGAGCAGGAGTCCCGCCGCCAGAACGAGCGCGCCCATGATAAAGGTCTCGACCGAAACCAGACGGAAGCGCCAGATGAAGGACTCAGACTCGAAGCGCGCGGCCAGCCGTTCCTCGACCAGCCGGTCGACGATCTCCATGTCGGCCACTGTCAGTTCCAGCGTCTCGGAAGAGGGGGCGGGCCGGGCGCGCATCATGCGACGTCACGCATCGACGGGCGGGGCCCCGCTGTGCTCCCGACCTCGTCCGGATCGACACCGGCCAACCGGCAAATCGCCTCGAGCGGGGAGAGTCCTTGATGGATCAGCGCTTCAAATGCCGCGACCTCTTCGGGCGCCGAGGTGTTGATCCAATAGGAGAAAGGATCGACCACGAGGCGGGCGATGCCGAGCCCGAGCGGCGAGTCTATGAAGACCTCGGAATAATTGGGCTTTGAGTTACGAACTGATTTCAACAGGTCGAGGACGAATCCCGAATAATCGAGAATCTTGTTGTCGACCGCGCGATCATAGGTCGACCCCTGCAGCAGGAACCGGGTCGCGGCATTCTCTAGGATCACCTGTCCGGTACCGCCGAACAGCGCGAGGTCGTTCATGCTCTGCAGCACGATTCCGAACGATCCTCGATATTTGCGCGCGCGGCGATAGCCCTGGCCGAAGGCTTCGGCGAGGCGCGACAAGTCTTGGCCCTCGGTCCGCGTCATGAACTGCGCGGCTTCGTCGCAGAGGACGAAGCGCGGCCGATCGCGCGCCGAGAGATAGAGCTCTTGCGTGACCGCATTGACGACAACCATGACGATGACATTGAAGAGATCGGGCATCGCCTTCAGCCGCTCGAGCTCGAGCACGACGAACTCGTCGGAGCGGATGTCAAGCGTGGAGGGGCCGTTGAAATAATGGCCGTAAGCCCCGTCCGACCCGAAATCCCGGAGATTGAAGGCGAGTTCGCGCGCGGTCGGCACGAGATGCTCGACGCTGTCCAACCCGGATTCGACCCGCTCTGGATAAGTGCCGAGCCAGTCGCGCACCGCGTCGATACCATGATCCGCGCGGCCCGTGTCGATAGTCCACTGGACAGCGGACTTCAGGAGATTCCATTCGGACGTGGTAACGCCTTTGCGCGTCGCGGCGTTCGCCATCTCGGCGACAATCGCAACCGCCATGCTGATCGCCGACTGCTTGTCGTCCCCGTCGAGCGCTAGCCCCATGTCGAAGGGGTTGAGGACGAGCCGCTCCTCGCCGATGTCGATATAGCGGCCCGAGCACAAGGTACAAAGCTTGCGGTAGCTGCCGCCGATATCGATGATGCGGATGAGCGCCCCGCCGGCATAATATTGCTGGCAGAGATTGTTGAGGAGAAAGCTCTTGCCCGCGCCGCTCTCGGCCGACACGATGAAATTGTAATTGTTGATGCGCGGATCGAATAGATCGAGCGTCACGAGCTGGCCCTTGCGTCCAGTGTAGAGCAGCGACGGCCGCCCGCCGCCCCGGAAGTCGGTCTGCACGGGCGCCAGAAGCACAGCGGCCTTGACCGGCATTCGAAAGTCGCGTTCGAGGAGCCGCAGCGTTGTACGATCGGGATAGAGCCCGAACGGCAGGCTCATCACCAGCAGCGTTGGATTGAGATAGCTTTCTTCCTGCATCGAGAATGGCAAGGGCTCGCCTTCCCAAAGGCGCTTCGCCCGCGCGGCCATCTCGCGGGCATGGCCACGATCGCGCCCGAACACCCAGAGACACGGGATCACCCGGACGAACTTGGAATTCCCGGCCTCATCGAGAATCCAGCCGATCTCGTCGATCTGCTTGCCGACCTCGACGGCGAAACTCCCCGCCGCCTTTTGCGCGGAGAGGATCTGTGCGCGCTTGTGAATCTCGAATTGAGAATGATCGAAGAGGACATTGAGCGTGTAGAGAAACGGCCCGCCTATCTGGTCGCTGTCCTCCGATGCGCCGCGCATCCCACCCAGGAAACGATTGGCCCGCTCGGCGGTGATCCGCCGCGCCGGCGCCTTCGGCGTAAGACACCGGGCGACCTGATTTCCAAGGAATACCTCGGGTCCTTCGAACAGAAGATCGGGGCCGGCATCAATGATCTGCTTGGCGATCGGCGGCGCCCCGACTGTGGTCCCATCGGCGAAGACGCCCGGCGCGGCATTGGCGACGCCGTTGAAAATCCGCCGGTAGAAGCAGATGATTTCCTCGGGCGGGAGACGCCGGATACCCAGTTTGGAAAGCTGCTCCTCGACCTGCCGGCGAAGATCCTCGCCGAGCGGCCGCCGCGTTTTGATCGACAACAGGGTGCGAAAGTTTCGGACCGGAATGCCGTGCAGCGCGTCGAGGCCATGGCGTCCTGCGCTCAGATAATCGCGCGTCCGGCGCGCCGAGGCCTGGATCAGCGGATCATCCCTGGTCTTGAGATCGAGAAAGGCGTCGAGCGCGTCGTCGATCAGCGGATCGGCGAAGGTGTGGATCTGGAGAACCGTGCCGTCCGGGAAATGGATGTTCAGCAGTCCCTGGAGCGCGCCTTGGACGTGCGTAAACATATAGGCGGTCGGGACGATCTCCCAGGCCTGCCCCCAGCTGTCGTCAATGCACAGGAACGCCTCGCTGCCAGCGTCCCATGCGACCATCGGCAGATAGTTCGAGAAACTGTCCCGCTGCACGGCGCTGCGCATCCGCGCGAAGCTGAGGTTCGAGGACTGCGTGCTCATGGCCGGGGTTCCGCGACCGGCGGGACGGCATCCGATCTGGAGGACTCCTTGACCTGCGACAAGATGGGCGCTTGGGAGGCGCGGGCAGGCGAGGTGATGAGCGCACCGCCGACCACCCAGGTGGACTTATCCAGCACGGAATAGATGTAACGCGGCATATAGAGCCGGTCGGGTCGCTGCCGATCAGCATAGGGCAGGATGAGCGTCCGAACGGTGCGCGCCGGCCGCAGCATCGGTGTCACCGGCGCATCAATCAGGCCCTTGAGCTCCTGGTAGACGCTCTCCTTGTAGCTGCCATAGACGTCCCCGCCTGTCCGGCCGCGCGCCTTCGGAGCCGCGGAGCCGTCATTTATGCTGCGCAACATTTTCTGGTCGTTGGTCACCGCCGGATCCGACTTCGAACGCGCGCCGGCGACGGCATCCTCATAGGCGCGCTCGGGATGGATGCATTGGCCATGATCAGAGTTCTTGCAGTCGAACTTTTCCGAAAAAGGCGACATAAGCGAGCCGACGCTCGCGCAACCCGAGAGGGACGCGGCGATCGCCAGGGCGGGCAGGGTGGACGACAGGATACGAAAGTTTGGGACCATGGCGGTTTCTCCCTTGGGCTTGGATAAGATGCGCATCAGAATTTGCTTCCGACGGAGGGCTTGATCTCGAGCGCGATGCCCTCCTGGATGACGACCACGACCTCCTTGGCGGCGCCCACCTCGACCACCGGGCCGGCTTGCCGTGCCAGGTCGAGGTAGAAGTCGGTGAGCTTGTCCGACGATTTCGAGAGGCCTCCAGCAATGCCGGCCTTGGCCGCGTCGCCGGCATCAAGGCTGCGAACGCTGCCGAGCGCAGACGTCGACACGCTGCCGAATGTGCCCTCGACCGTCTGCGAAATGCCCGCGATCGTGCCCGCGATGAAGGAGCGGGCGAGTGTCGCGCCCGCGCGCGTCACTACCTTGCCTGAGAGGCCTTTCTTGCCATCGGTGTCGACGAAGAATCCCTTGATGGTCTGGTCGACCACCGCATGCTCGTCGAAATCGACACATGAGATCGATACGAGCTGGACCTCGACCCGCTCCTTGGCGAGGCTGCCGGTTGCGTTGCCGATTACGAAGCACCCGGCCAGATTGGCTTTCACATCGTTCGGCAGAACGGCGGGCGCCTGGACGCGCGCGATGATCGGCTCTGGATTATTGGTCGCGTCCTTGCTCGCCAGCGCGTCGATCCCGGTCAGGAGCCGTGCCCGCATGAAACCAGGCGGCAAATAAATCGTCCGGTTCGCTTTTTTTGAGCGAGCCCCGCCGGCCGCGCCTCCTTCGGGAACCACGGCCGTGGTCGCCGCGCCGATTGCGCCAATCTGGCGTTCAATGGGGGGCGCCGGCGG
>NZ_LNRU01000002.1 GCF_001468225.1 Sphingopyxis sp. H053
ACCCCTCCCCATCCCTAAATCCCCATTATGACCACCCCGCCGATCACCGAACTCACCACGCGCGCCCGCGACGTGTTCCGGCTGGTCGTCGACGCCTATCTCGAAACCGGCCAGCCCGTCGGCTCGCGCACGCTGTCGAAGCTCGCCGCGCTCAACCTCTCGCCCGCATCGATCCGCAACGTGATGCAGGACCTCGAGGAGTTCGGCCTGCTCGCCAGCCCGCATACCAGCGCCGGACGCCTGCCGACCGAGCAGGGGCTGCGCCTCTTCGTCGACGGGATGATGCAGGTCGCCGAACCCAGCGCCGAGGACCGCGCGCAGATCGAGGCGAGCCTGTCCGACGCCGGCCCGATCGAAAGTGCGCTCGCACAGGCGACCTCGGCGCTGTCGGGGCTGTCGGCGTGCGCGGGCCTTGTGCTCGTGCCCAAGCATGAGCGCGTGCTCAAACAGCTCGCCTTCGTGCCGCTGTCGGCGAACCAGTCGCTCGTCGTGCTCGTCGCGGGCGACGGCGCGGTCGAGAACCGCGTCATCGACATTCCGCCGGGGCTCAACCCCTCGGCGCTCGTCGAGGCGGGCAATTATATCTCGTCGATGCTCGCCGGACTCACGCTGACCGAGGCGATGGCACGCGTGCGGCATGAGATCGAGGCCGAGCGCATCGCGATCGACCGCGCGGCGCAGGATCTCGTCAGCCGCGGGCTCGCGATCTGGTCCTCGGACGGCGCCGACCGCCCGGTGCTGATCGTGCGCGGACAGGCGAATCTGCTCGACGAGAGCGCGGTCGGCGACCTCGACCGCGTGCGCCAGCTACTCGACGAGCTCGAAACCAAGCAGGATATCGCGCAGCTGCTCGACAGCGCGCGCGAGGGCGCCGCGACGCGAATTTTCATCGGGTCGGAAAATAAATTATTCTCGCTTTCGGGCTCGTCCGTGATAGCGGCGCCCTATCGCGGATCGGACGGGCGCGTGGTCGGCGTGGTCGGGGTCATTGGTCCCACGCGCTTGAACTATGCCCGCATCGTTCCCATGGTGGATTTCACCGCACAATCGCTCTCCAGACTGATACGATAAGGCTTATGACGAACATTGAAAACGACACGCCGGTCGACGACGGCGCGAACCCCGAAGTTGAAACCGCCGAAGCGGCAAACCCCGCGCAAGGCGAAAATGAAGAGCTGGCGCAGCTCGCCGAACAGGTCGCGACGCTCCAGCAGGATCTGCTTTATGCGCGCGCCGAGACGCAGAATGTCACGCGCCGCAAGGACAAGGAAATCGCCGACGCGCACGCTTATGCCGCGACCAAGTTCGCGCGCGACATCCTGTCGGTCGCCGACAATCTCGGCCGCGCACTCGCCGCGCTCAGCGACGAACAGCGCGCCGACGAGGCGATGAAGCCGATGATTACCGGCCTCGAAGCCACCGAGCGCGAATTGCTCAGCGTCTTCGAACGCAACGGCATCACGCGCATCGCCGCGATCGGCCTGCCGCTCGACCCCAACCAGCATCAGGCGATGCTCGAAATCCCGAGCGACAAGACGCCGGGCACGATCGTGCAGGAAATGCAGGCGGGCTATATGCTGAAGGATCGCCTGCTGCGCCCCGCGATGGTGGGCGTCGCAAAGGCGGGGTAGTCGCTAATGCCCTCTCCCCTTGCGGGAGAGGGATGCGAAGCCTTGGCGGCTCGGCCGCCTAGGCGAAGCTGGGAGAGGGGTTCCGCCCTATCATAAGGGAGCAGCCCCCTCTCCCGCTGCGACTAGCCAGCAAGCTGGCAAGTCTCACTGCCCTCTCCCGCAAGGGGAGAGGGAATATCCATCACGCCGCCTTGCGCATCTTCGCGAGCTTCTTCAGCACCATGTCGCGCTTCAACCGCGACAGATGGTCGATGAAGAGGATGCCTTCCAGATGGTCATGCTCGTGCTGGATGCACGTCGCCATCAGGCCGGTCATGCGTTCCTGATGATGCTTGCCGTCCTCGTCCTGCCAGTCGACGGTAACCTCGGCGGGGCGCGTCACATCGGCATATTGCTCGGGGACCGACAGGCAGCCTTCCGAATAGACGCTATGCTCTTCGCTCTCGTCCGAAAAGACGGGATTGATGAACACGCGCGGCTCGCGGATGAGCCTTTTGCCCTCTTCGTCCTCGGGATCGGGTTCCTGCAGGTCGATGACGAGGATGCGCTTCGGCACCCCGACCTGAATCGCGGCCAGCCCGATGCCGGGGGCGTCGTACATCGTCTCGAACATATCGGCGATCAGCGTCTTCAGCTCGGCGTCGAAGGTCTCGACGGGCTTCGAAATGATACGCAGCCGGGGATCCGGGGTCTCTATGATAGGGAGTAAGGCCATGGGGGCTCAGGTATGAACTCGAACGCCCGACGTCAACCCACCGGCCGCCGCGCCCGCAGCGCCTGCGCCAGCGTCCCCTCGTCGAGATAATCAAGCTCGCCGCCAACAGGCAGACCGTGCGCAAGCTGGGTCAACCGCACCGGATAACCCTCAAGCCGTTCGGCGAGATAATGCGCCGTCGTTTGCCCCTCGAGCGTCGCGTTCATCGCGAGCACGACCTCGTCGATGCCGCCCGCGGCGACGCGCGCGACCAGCGCGTCGATCGCAAGGTCCTGCGGACGGATGCCCTCCAGCGCCGACAATCGCCCGCCGAGCACATGATATTTTCCGGGAAAGAGCCGCGACTTGTCGAGTGCCCACAGGTCCGACACCTCCTCGACGACGCACAAGGACCGCGCATCGCGGCGCGGGTCAGCGCAGATCGCGCAGGGATCGTGGGTGTCGACATTGCCGCAGATGCCGCAGGTGACGAGCCGTTCGGACACCGTCTGCAACGCCGCGAGCAGCGGCACAAACGCGCTCTCGCGCTTCTTCATCAGGTGCAGAACAGCACGCCGCGCCGAGCGCGGGCCGAGGCCCGGCAGGCGGGCGAGTTGCTGGACGAGCGCTTCGATTTCGGTGGACGCCATTGGGCGGTGGTAGTGGTGTCTCGCACCGTGCACAATAACCCCTTCGTCACCCCGGACTTGATCCGGGGTCCCGCTTCCTTTTCTCACTCCAAAAAGCGGGATGCCGGATCAAGTCCGGCATGACGAAGAAAGGGTGAGAGAGCCTTGCACGACGCCGCATCCTCCGCCAAAGCCCCGCCCATGCGCATCGCCTTTATGGGAACGCCGCCCTTTGCGGTGCCGACGCTCGCCGCGCTTCATGCCGCGGGGCATGAGGTCGTGGCCGTGTATACGCAGCCGCCGCGCCCCGCGCAGCGCGGCAAGAAGGTACAGCAAAGCGCGGTGCATGTCTGGGCCGAGAACCTTGGCCTGCCCGTGCGCACGCCGAAGAGCCTGAAGAGCGAGGAGGCCCAGGCCGAATTCGCGGCGCTCGACCTCGATGTCGCGGTGGTCGCGGCCTATGGCCTGATCCTGCCGAAGGCGATCCTCGATGCGCCGCGCGAAGGCTGCCTCAACGTCCATGGCTCGATCCTGCCGCGCTGGCGCGGCGCCGCGCCGGTGCAGCGCGCGATCCTGTCGGGCGATGCCGAGACCGGCGTGACGATCATGCAGATGGATGTCGGGCTCGACACCGGCGCGATGCGGCTGATCGGCCGGACCCCGACGGGCCACAAGACCGCGGGCGCATTGACCGTCGAGCTGGCGGCGATCGGCGCCGGGCTGATGGTCAAGGTTCTGAGCGACCTCCATGCCTTTGCCCCCGAAGCGCAGCCGGACGAAGGCGTCACTTATGCGGCCAAGATCGACAAGAGCGAAGCGCGGCTCGATTTCCTGACGAGCGCGGTGCAGGTCGAGCGCCAGATCCGCGCGTTCAATCCGATGCCCGGCGCCTTTTTCGAACTCGATGACGAACGCTACAAGATATTGGCCGCTGAGGTGGTGCACCCATCCGATACGGTCGCGGGCGCCACTCCCGGCGTCACGCTCGACGATGCGCTGGCCGTCGCCTGCAACCCCGGCGCGATCCGCGCGACGCGGGTCCAGCGCGCCGGCAAGCCCGCGATGGACGCCGGCGAGTTGCTGCGCGGCCGCGCGATCCCCAAAGGCACCCGACTGGCCTAATCTCCCTCTCCCCTTGCGGGAGAGGGTTGCGCAAGCTTGGCAGCTCGCTGCCTAGCTGAAGCTGGGAGAGGGGTCGCCCTATCGATAGTACAAGCCCCCTCTCCCGCAAGGGGAGAGGGTCGCAACGACGTCTCGACTTCGCTCAACACGAACGGCTAAGGGGGCGGCGATGACAAG
Source organism: Sphingopyxis sp. H053 (assembly GCF_001468225.1). Lineage (GTDB taxonomy): Bacteria > Pseudomonadota > Alphaproteobacteria > Sphingomonadales > Sphingomonadaceae > Sphingopyxis. Next base: position 4,254 of record NZ_LNRU01000002.1, read on the forward strand.
ATTTGCCCTCACGATCGAATTTGACGGCCGCCCGTTCATGGGCTGGCAGCGGCAAGCGCACGGCCCGAGCGTCCAGCAGGCGATCGAGGAAGCAATCCACCGCTTCACCGCCGAGACGGTGCAGGTGTTCAGCGCCGGACGCACCGACGCGGGTGTCCATGCCATCGCGATGCGCGCGCATGTCGACATCGAAAAACCGCTGACCCCGTTCAAGCTGACCGAGGCACTCAACGCGCAGTTGAGGCCCGCGCCGGTCGCGGTGGTGGCGTGCGAGATCGTCCCCGACGACTGGCACGCGCGCTTCGCCTGCATCGGCCGGTCGTACGAGTATCGCATCGTCAACCGCCGCGCGCCGCTGACGTGGGACAAGGGGTTGTCGTGGCAGGTCGCCAGGCCGCTCGATTCGGATGCGATGCACGCCGCGGCGCAGCAGCTGATCGGCCTTCACGATTTCACGACCTTTCGCTCGGCGCATTGCCAGTCGCAAAGCCCGGTGAAGACGCTCGATAAACTGACCGTCAGCCGCCACGGCGATGAGTTGATTATCGAGGCCGCGGCGCGCAGCTTCCTGCACCATCAGGTACGCTCGATGGTCGGCTGCCTCGCGCTGGTTGGCTATGGCAAATGGTCGGCGCGCGATTTGAAGGGTGCGCTGGAGGCAGCGGATCGCAACGCGCTGGGGTTGAATGCGCCGCCTGACGGGCTTTATTTCGTCAGCGCAACCTATCCGGCCTGATCTGCTCCCCGGCGAAAGCCGGGCCCAGATGGTCACCGCCGCGCTATACCGCATGGGCCCCGGCTTTCGCCGGGGTGCACAACGAAAAAGGGCGGCCCTTTCGGACCGCCCCTTCCTGTTATCGCTAAGCTGCGCGCTTACACCTTTTCGGCGTAGTACAGCGGCGCATGCTCGTTGAGGATCTGGAGGATCTTCGCCTGCGCCGTCTTTTCGTCGCTTTCTTCCATCGCGCCGAGTTCGCGCGCGAGGCGGCTCGATGCCGCTTCGAAGATCTGGCGCTCCGAATAGCTCTGCTCGGGCTGGTCGTCGGCGCGGAACAGGTCGCGGGTCACTTCGGCGATCGACACGAGGTCGCCCGAATTGATCTTCGCTTCATATTCCTGCGCACGGCGCGACCACATGGTGCGCTTGACCTTCGGCTTGGTGGTCAGAACCTGCAGCGCTTCCTTCAGCGTCTTGTCCGACGACAGCTTGCGCATGCCCACGCCTTCGGCCTTGTTCGTCGGCACGCGAAGCGTCATTTTTTCCTTTTCGAAGCGCAGGACATAAAGTTCGAGCTGCATGCCGGCGATTTCCGACCGCTGCAGTTCGATGACGCGCCCCACGCCATGCTTGGGATAAACAACATAATCGCCGACTTCGAACAAGAGCGTGTTCACGGACATGCAAATTCCTTTCTGTGCCTTGACCCTGACCGGAAACTGCGACAACACCGGGACATCCGGCCCTCCGTATTGAGGGGGATGAGCATTCGGGCGGCGCTAGCCAGTCAGAGTGACAAGGGATATGGCTCCATCGGAAACGCCGAATGTGCCCCAGCCCGAGCGGCGGGAAGAGGCAGGGTGTCGGCGTGTTGATATTTATTATAACAGATTCGCAACAAAATTGCCACCCCTGCGCGGAAATGCGTCGGTCGGCACCTTGACGGCTCCTCAGACCCGTTTCAGGTTGAAACGAAATCATAGATAGGGAGCCGGTATGCAGGATCAAATTTGGTGGATCACGGGCGCCTCCTCGGGCATCGGCGCGGCGCTCGCTCGCGCGCTCGGGGCACGCGGCGCAAAGCTGATTCTGTCGGGCCGCAACGTCGCGGCGTTGGAAGCCGTCGCCGCCGATTGCGCCACCGAGACGCTGGTCCTGCCGTTCGAGGCGACCGATTATGCCGCCCTCCCCGCCATCGCCGAGCAGGCATGGGGCTGGCAGGGCCGCATCGACGGGCTCGTCAACAACGCCGGCATCTCGCAGCGCAGCCTCGCGATCGAAACCGATTTTGCGGTTTATCAGCAAATCATCGGCGTCGACCTGCTCGCCCCGATCGCGCTGACCCAGCAACTCCTGCCGCGCATGGTCGGCGCGGGCGGCGGCCAGATTATCGCGATCTCGAGCGTCGCGGGGATCGCGGGGGTGCCGCTGCGCAGCGCTTACTCGGCCGCCAAGCATGGCCTGATCGGCTATCACGACAGCGTGCGCGCCGAGAATGCGCATCTGGGGTTGAAAGTCCTCGTCGTTGCGCCGGGTTCGGTGCGGACGAACGTCAGCCGCAACGCGCTCAACGCCGACGGCAGCACGCGCGGGGAAAGCGATGCCGCGATCGAGAACGGCCTGTCGCCCGACGACGCCGCGGCACAGATGCTCGCGGCGGTCGATGCCGGGACGCGCGAACTGGTCGTCGCCGAGGGCGCCGAAGCGATGATCGCCGGCCTCCGCCGCAGCGACCCCGATGCGCTGTTCGACCGGATGAGCGCGATGGTACAGGCGGGCTATGCACAGCAGATGAAAGCGACGAACACGACCTGAACGGCTGCAACGAACGGTCGCCGACTCCTACACTCTCGTCACCCCGGACTTGATCCGGGGTCCCGCTTGAGGTCGAAGCCTGCCGATGCATCACAAAAGCGGGATCCCGGATCAAGTCCGGGATGACGAAGGGTAAGGAAGCAACGACGACTTCCCACCCCAAGCCGTCACTATGAAAAAGCCCCGCCGGATCGTTCCGGCGGGGCTTTTCTTTTGCCCGCAGGCAGCGCAGCTTACGCCGCGCCGTGCGCCAGCGCCGCGAGGAGCAGGATCGCCACGATATTGGTGATCTTGATCATCGGGTTGACCGCCGGGCCCGCGGTATCCTTGTACGGATCGCCCACGGTGTCGCCGGTCACCGCGGCCTTATGGGCCTCACTGCCCTTGCCGCCGTGGTTGCCGTCTTCGATATATTTCTTGGCATTGTCCCATGCGCCGCCGCCCGAGGTCATCGAGATGGCGACGAACAGCCCGCCGACGATGACGCCGAGCAGGAGTGCGCCGAGCGCTTCCAATGCCGCGGCTGGTCCCGCCACCGCACGGATCACAAAGAACACGACGATCGGCGCGAGCACCGGAAGCAGCGACGGAATGATCATTTCCTTAATCGCCGCCTTGGTGACGAGGTCGACCGTGCGCGCATAGTCGGGCTTCGATTCATAGGTCATGATGCCCGGGTTGTTCTTGAACTGGTCGCGGACGTCCTTGACCACCTCGCCCGCCGCGCGGCCAACCGCGGTCATCCCCATCGCACCGAACAGATACGGCAACAGCGCGCCGAGCAGCAGCCCGACGATGACATAGGGCGACGACAGCGAGAAGGTCAGCGGCTCGGTCAGCCCGAGCTTCGCCGAATATTCGGTGATGTCGGCCGTATAAGTACCGAACAGCACCAGCGCCGCGAGACCCGCCGACCCGATCGCATAGCCCTTCGTGACCGCCTTGGTCGTATTGCCCACGGCGTCGAGCAGGTCGGTCTTTTCACGCACCGAATCGTCGAGGCCTGCCATTTCGGCAATGCCGCCGGCGTTGTCGGTGACGGGACCATAAGCGTCGAGCGCAACAACCATGCCGGCGAGCGCCAGCATTGCGGTAGCGGCAAAGGCGATACCGACGATGCCCGCGGTCTGGAACGCGACGACGATACCGACGCAAATCACGAGCGTCGGCAGCGCGGTCGATTCAAGGCTGACCGCGAGACCCTGGATCACGTTGGTGCCGTGACCCGTTTCCGAAGCCTTGGCGATCGAACGCACCGGACGAAAATTGGTGCCGGTGTAATATTCGGTGATCCAGATGATCAGCCCGGTGATGACGAGCCCGAGCAGCGAGCAATAGAAAAGGTCGCTGCCGTTGAACGCCTTGCCACCAACCTCGGCGATCGTCGTCGTCATGTCGCCCTTCAGCACATAGCTGGTCGCGAACCAGATCGCCGGGATCGAGAGCACCGCGGTGACGAGGAAGCCCTTGTACATCGCGCCCATGACGTTCGTCCCGCTGCCGAGACGAACGAAATAGGTGCCGATGATCGAGGTGATGATGCACACGCCGCCCATGAGCAGCGGCAGCGTCATCAGCGGGAGCAGCATATCGCCTGTGCCCTTCAGCAGCAGCGCGATCAGCACCATGGTGGCGCCGACGGTGACGACATAGGTTTCGAACAGGTCGGCCGCCATACCGGCGCAGTCGCCGACATTGTCACCGACGTTATCGGCGATCACCGCCGGATTGCGCGGATCGTCCTCGGGAATTCCGGCCTCGACCTTGCCGACAAGGTCGGCGCCGACGTCCGCGGCCTTGGTAAAGATGCCGCCGCCGAGACGCGCGAAGATCGAGATCAGCGAAGCGCCGAAGGCGAGCGCGACAAGCGCGTCGACGACGGTGCGATCTTCACCGCCGACGGTGAAGCCACCCGGGCCGGTCAGATACCAGAAGAAGACCGAGATCGCGAGCAAGGCGAGCCCCGCCACCAGCATGCCGGTGATCGCGCCGGCGCGGAACGCCATGGTCAGGCCCGCCTGCAGCCCGGTCTGCGCCGCGGCTGCGGTGCGGACGTTGGCTTTGACCGAGATGTTCATGCCGACGAAACCGGCAACCCCCGACAGCACGGCGCCGATGACGAAGCCGGTCGCCGAGATTCGGCCAAGGAACAGCCCGACAAGAATGGCGACAACGACGCCGACGATGGCGATGGTACGATATTGGCGGCCGAGATAGGCCTTGGCGCCTTCCTGAATGGCGGCGGCGATTTCCTGCATCTTTTCATTACCGGCGGAGGCGCTGAGCACCTGCCGCGAGGTAATGAACCCATAGAGTACGGCCAACAGGCCGCACGCTATCGCGATCAAAACCGGATTCATGCGTGACTATTCCTTCCCATTGAGAAGGGCGACGCAGAAGATAGCAGTCGAGCACGTCCGACTTATTGATGCCGGTTCGCTCTCTCCCCTGATGCGACCGCCCCAAATTTGGACGCCGATTTATGGGAAGAAAGAAAGCGACACGCAACCCCGCTTATTCGGGAGTTTCCCGTGATTTCCGCCGCACGAGCGGCCGCCGGCGAAGCGGCTTCGTCGCGTGCGGCCTTCAGCGCCCTTTGCGCGTCGGCAGCGGATTCGGTGTCGGGGTCGAGCTTCAGCGCCCGCTCGAGCAGCTCGATCGCGCGCGCATTATCGCGTTCGATGCCCTTGCCCGTCTGATAGGCGCGCCCGAGCGTGAAGCAGCTTTCGGCCTCACCCAGTGCGCACGCCTTGTCGAACAGTTCGAGGGCGCGCTGGCGGTTCCGGCGCACACCGCGCCCGTCGTCGACCAGCGTCGCCAGATTGCCGCAGGCCGATGCGTCGTCGACGCGGCAGCTTTGTTCGAACAGCGCGGCGGCTCTCTTTTCGTCGCGCGGCATGCCGAGCCCGTCGCGGTGGAGGACGCCGAGATTATAGCAGGCGTGCTGATCTTCCGCCTTGCAGGCGCGCTCGAAGATCCGCGCTGCCTGACGCTGGTCCGGTGCGACGCCCTTGCCCAGCGAATAGGATGCGCCAAGGTTCGCGCATCCCGACACGCTGCCCAGATCGCAGGCCTTTGCGAACAGCTGGGTGGCGCGTCGCGGATCCTTGGCAACTCCGTCTCCGCCCACATAGGCGAGGCCAAGGTTCGAGCATGCCGTCGCCTCGTCGCCGTGGCACGCGAAGGCGTAATAGGCGGCGGCGAACTCGCGCGAGCGTTCGACGCCACTCCCTTCGCTATAGGCATAACCTGCCATCGTGCAGCCCGTCATGTCGCCGAGATGGCAGGCCCGGGCAAACAGCGGTGTGGCGCGGGCGTCATCCCTCGGAACGCCATCGCCCTCGTGATGGACATAGCCAAGCCGCGTGCACGCCTCGGCATCGTCCGCCGTGCAGTCAGTCGCAAGCGTCGTGACTTGATCGGGTGGTTCGTCGGCTTCGGGAGGCTCGGGATCGGTCGCGACCGTCTGCGCCTGCATGTCTTCTGCCGGGTCCGGGGTGCCGGCGCCCTGCGCGGGATGACAGAAACATACGAAACAGATCGCGAGAAGCGCCCGGGCAAAGCCTTGACGCCCGCTTTTTCGGTCGACCATTCCCGGTCCTTCTGATTCACCGCACCTGCCGGGGCGGACGGTTCCACCCGAGCGCATCGCTTTGCCATCAAACGGATTTCAAAGCAAAATATCCCGTTGCCGATCCAGGGCGCAGGCGGGAATGGGGGCTAGTGCATGAAGCCAAGGCGATCGGGCAGCGCAATGCGTTGTGCCCGGTGTGTCAGCGTGATTCCCTCACCGACCCCGGCGTGACCAAGAAGTGTGACGGTGACATTCAACCCGGCCGCGGTCTCGCGGATCGTCGCGGCGGCCGAGGGATCGGCGGTAAACAGCAGCTGATAATCGTCGCCCGCACTCGCCGCCGCGAGCCGCGTGTCGAGTATGTCGGGGCGCACCGCGAGCAGCGCGGCCGAGAGCGGCACCGATTCCAGCATGATGCCAAGCTCGCATCCGCTCGCCCCGGCCATGCGCTGCGCATCGATCAGCAGGCCGTCGGACACGTCCATCATCGCATGGACGTGCGGCGCCACCGCTTGCCCGAAGGCCAGTTGGGGCTCGGGACGGCAATAGGCGGCGAGGCAGGTTTCGTTCGGATCGACCTGCCCGAGCCGCATCGCAAGGCCGAGCCCCGCATTGCCGATCGTTCCCGTGATCCAGATCTGGTCGCCCGGCCGGACGCCGCTTCGTGCGGGGGCGCCGGTCGCGGGCGCCTTGCCGATCGCGGTGAGCCCGAATGTGCGCGGCGCACCTCCCGGGATGCCCACCGTGTCGCCCCCGAGCAGCGGCACCTCGTACCGGCGCAGCACCTCGCCCAGACCGCGAACGAAGGCGGCGTCCCACAGCTCGTCACCGGTCAGGCTGTAGCCGACGAGCACGCCGAGCGGCGCCGCGCCCTTGGCCGCCAGATCCGAAAGATTCACCGCAACGAGCTTCCACGCAACATCCTGCGGCCGATCGTCGGGAAGGAAATGAACGCCCTCGACGATCATGTCGTGAGTGAGGACAAGGTCGCCGAGCACCGCGGCGTCGTCGGCCAGCCCGCGCGCGGCGGGATCGGTCGCGATGGCACGCAGGCGGGCGATGAAGTCGGCTTCGCTCATGCGGGGAAGCCTAGAGGATAGCGGTGCGGTATAAAAGATACCGATCCTCCCTGTCGCGCAGCGATGGGGAGGTGGCAGCGCGAAGCGCTGACGGAGGGGCTATTGGCGCAACATCGCCGCCCCTCCACCACGCCCTTCGGGCGCGGTCCCCCTCCCCATGGCTACGCCACAGGGAGGACCTTGATTACTTCGCCCGCACATCCTTGCCGATCGCATCGAGCAGGCCGTTGGCAAACCCTGCCTCGCGCGTATCGAAGAACGCCTTTGCGACATCGACATATTCGCTAACCACCGCGCCGACGGGCACATCGCCGCGCGCCATCAGTTCGTAGCAGCCCGCGCGCAGGATCGCCTTCATCGTGCGGTCGAGCCGCTCCATCGACCAGCCGCTCGCGAGCCGCGCGACGATCGCCGCGTCGATTTCTTCGATGCGCGCGAGCGTGCCCTTGACGATGTCGTCGAAGAAGGCGGTGTCGGCGTCGGCATATTCCTCGTCCTCGATCGTCGCGCCGATGCGATGCTGATGGAATTCGTGGATCAGCTTGGGCACGGGCGTGCCCTCCATCTCATGCTGATAGAGCGCCTGGACGGCGGCGAGACGGGCGGCGGAGCGGGACTGGGAACGTTTGTTCATGACTCTTTTCTTAGCTGAGACGCTGGCTGACCGAAAGCGCGTGGGCGGGAAGCCCCTCGGCCCCCGCGAGCGCGACCGCGGCCGGGCCGATCGCGGCAAGGCTCGTTTCGTCGAGCGCGAGGAAGCTGGTGCGCTTCATGAAGTCGCTGACCGACAGCCCGCTCGAAAAGCGCGCGCGGCGGCCGGTCGGCAGCACATGGTTCGGACCCGCGACATAATCGCCGATCGCTTCTGGGGTCTGGCGGCCGAGAAAGACCGAGCCGGCATGGCGCACCTTGGCAAAGAGCGCGTCGGCCTCGGCGGCGTCGACCGCGAGTTCGAGATGCTCGGGCGCGAGCCGGTCGCAGAGCGGGATCGCGTCGGCAAGGCTGCGCACGACGATGATCGCGCCGTTGGCGTCCCAGCTTTCGCGCATTGTGGCTGCGGTGCCGAGTGTCGGGATGATCGCATCGACCGCCGCCGCAACCGCATCGGCAAAAGCCGCGTCGTCGGTGAACAGGATCGACTGGCTCGTCGGGTCATGCTCGGCCTGGCTGAGCAGGTCGGCGGCGATGACATGCGGCATGTTCCGATTGTCGGCGACGACGACGATCTCGCTCGGCCCCGCGACCATGTCGATGCCGACAACGCCATAGACCTGCCGCTTCGCCTCGGCGACCCACGCGTTGCCCGGGCCGGTGACGACGTCGACCGGCGCGATCCTGTCGGTGCCATAGGCGAGCGCGGCGACGGCCTGCGCGCCGCCGATGCGCCAGATCTCATCGACCCCGCCGATATGCGCCGCCGCCATCACCACGGGATTGGTTTCACCGCCCGGCGTGGGTGTCATCATCACGATGCGTTCGACCCCAGCGACCTTCGCGGGGAGGATGTTCATCAAGACCGACGAGGGATAGGCGGCACGCCCGCCGGGGACGTAGACCCCCGCCGCATCGACCGCATTCCAGCGCGCGCCGAGCCGCGCACCCGTGGCGTCGCGATAGTCGCGATTCTCGGGGAGCTGCGCCGCATGATAGGCGCGGATACGGTCGGCGGCGAGGTTCAGCGCATCGCGAAGCTCGGGCGCCAGCGCCTCATAGGCCGCGGCGCATTCCGCCTTCGAAATGCTCCACCCGCTCGCGTCCAAATCGAAGCGATCGAACTTCGCGGTATAATCGGCGAGCGCGACGTCGCCCTCGGCCTTCACCCGCGCGATGATCGCGGCGACGTCAGCGGAAACGTCGGAATCGCTCTCACGCCGATCGTTGACCAGCGCGTCGAACTCGGCGGCGAAGCCGGGTTCGGAAGCATCAAGCCGCCGCATCGCCCTGCCCTACTGCCTGACGGAAGCGTTCGACGAGCGCCGGCACCTCGGCCGAACGCAGCTTGAACGCCGCGCGGTTGACGATCAGCCGCGCCGACACCTCGCTGATGATCTTCTGTTCGGCGAGCGCATTTTCGACCAGCGTGCGCCCGGTCGAAACCAGATCGACGATGTGCGAGGCCAGCCCCAGCTTCGGCGCGATTTCCATCGCGCCGTTCAGCTTGATGCATTCGGCCTGGATGCCCTGCGCCTCGAACCAGCGGCGTGTCGTTCCGGGATATTTGGTCGCGACGCGGATATGGCTTTCGCCCAGCCCCGGCGGCGCGCTGCCTTCCGGCCCGGCGAGCGACAGGCGGCAGTGGCCGATGCCAAGGTCCACCGGCGCGTAAAGCTCGCTATAATCGAACTCGTCGACGACGTCCGAGCCGACGATGCCGAGCTGCGCCGCGCCATGCGCGACGAAGGTCGCGACGTCGAACGCGCGGACGCGGATCAGCGAGATGTGCGGCTGATTTGTCCCAAAAACTAACGCCCTGCTTTTCTTATCGAAAAACTCGTCCGACGGCTCTATCCCGACGCGCGCAAGCAGGGGCAGCGCCTCGTCGAGGATGCGCCCCTTCGGGATGGCAAAGATGATCGGTTCGGGCATAAGCTTGCGCGCCCATAAGCGGCGAGAGGAAAAAGGGCAATGAGCGAGCGCTACGAGTTCATCGACATGGCCGAGACCGGCCCGAAGGCCGTCCGCACCGCTTTCGCCAATCAGGTCGCCTATTGCCGCGCCAACGATGCGCGCGTCACCGCGCGCGTCGTCGCTGCGCTTGGCGCGCTGCTCGACAAGCCGGCGAGCGAATTCGCGCGCCGTATCGCCGGCTGGCAGGGTCCGCCGCTCGCCGACGCGCTGCCGCTGCGCGCCGCCGGCGGCATCCACGCGCTGCACCTGACGGGAACCGCGCACGAACTCGCGCCCATCTATGCCGATTCGGAGGATATCAACGACGCCACAATCATCGCCGCGGTTGTCGCGCGGCATGAGGCGGCGCTGCTGCCCTGGCTCGACGGCCCGCCGCAAACGAACGAAGCGGGACGCTCGTCAAACTTTATCGCGGCGATGCTCTGGCTCGCCGACCGCGGCCTGCCGCCGCTTTTCGACTGCCGCGAAATCGGGTCGAGCGGCGGGATCAACCTGATGATCGACCGCTATCATTACGACCTTGGCGGCGTGCACGTCGGGCCGCAGCCCGGCGCGATCGCCTTCACCCCCCAATGGCGCGGCGACCATCCGCCGCAGCATGCGATCGAATTCGCCGGCCTCAAGGGCTGCGATGTCGCCCCCGTCGACCTGACCGATCCTGCGCAGGCGCTGCGGCTCAAAGCCTATATCTGGCCCGAGCATCATATCCGCTTCGCGCGCATCGAGGCGGCGATTGCGGCGGCGACCGAGGACCCACCGCAACTGATCCGTGCGACCGCTGCAGATTTCGTCGAGGCCGAACTCGCGAAACCGCAAGCAAAAGGGACGACCCGCGTGCTGATGCATTCGGTCGTCTGGCAATATGTCCCCACCAACCAGCAAGCGCGCGTCACCGCCGCGATGGAGGACGCCGGCAAGCGCGCGACCGCCGAGCGACCGCTCGCGTGGGTGGCGCTCGAGGCGAACCGCACGGTGCATCATCATGAACTGGTCGTGCGCTATTGGCCGGGCGGCGAGGCGCCGAGGAAAATCGGGCAAGCGCACGCACATGGCGCGTGGATCGAGTGGCTGGGTTAGCTGGATAGCTGACGTCCACTTAGGGGTGGGAAGCAGCGTTGCTCATTTTCCTTCGTCATCCCGGACTTGATCCGGGATCCCGCTTTTTTGAGGGATCGACCGGCTCTGATATCAAGCGGGACCCCGGATCAAGTCCGGGGTGACGATGAATGAAGAGTCTGCTTCCAATCGAAAGCGCTGTATCGTTGACCGGCGGCTACCGGTTCAAAGCCGCGCCTCCAACCGCGCCAGCAATTGCTGCACCGGGGTCACCGCCGGCGCTTCCCAGCCGGCCTCCAGCATCGCGATCCGCTCGAACAATCGCTCGCTCGCCGAAACAATCCGGCGCACCGACACATCGAAGCTCGCGCAGATATCCCAGTCGGCCGCGACGGCCTCGCCGATCCGCGCCGCGCTGTCGTGCGGCCCCGCCCCAGGGTCGCCCGCGAACATCGCGCGGCGATGGAGCAGCCAGGCGATGACGTGCATCAGCCGCGTCGTCGTCTTCAACGATTCGCACGCAAGGCCGATCTGCGCCGCCGCGTCGCCGCCGGCCCGCCCGAGGTCGCGCTGCACGGCAAAAGCGGCGTGCGCCTCATCGGCGAGCAGCATCGCCTCGACATAGAGATTTTCGACCTGTGCGCGCTGCACCGGCACATCGATTGCCATCATGTTCGTTCGCCCACCGACCATGACGCGCGAGATGCCATGCCGACCATCGGGTCCGCAACGTCGGTAACCATGAAAATACGGGCGCCGGCCGTCCCGTTTTGATTCAGGCGTTTAGGATCGGTCGCCATTTGCAGGCCGGCATGGGCCGAATGTCGGCCGGTCCTAGGCGATGATGTCGGGAAGCAGCTGGTCCTCGCACCAGGAGATCTCGTCGCGGAGGCGCAGCTTGCGTTTTTTCAGGCGCGCAAGCTGCAGCTGGTCGGGAACCGCCGCGGTGCCGAGCGCAATGATCGCCGCATCGAGGTCGCGATGCTCGATGCGAAGCAGTTCCAGGCGCTGGGTAATTTCCTCGGGGTTCACATCGCCTCCCTGCCACGTTCACCACTGGTCCGCAACGGGGACCGCTTGGCCGAATCGGCACGACATCGGGGAGGTTTCGTGATTTAATTCGCCTTGCCCATCGAGTCGAAAAGGAGAATGCCAATGAGCACGTCGCACCTTTCCACCCTGAAGTCCCGTCACGCGGACCTCGATGCGAAAATTGCGAATGAAGAGCGCCGTCCCGCCCCCGATACCGGAGTCGTCGCGCAGCTCAAGAAGCAGAAACTGAAACTCAAGGAGGAAATGCTGACGATCGCCTGATCGCCAGCGCTATCGCCCCGCTGATGCCACCCTGTGAAGGACGCATCAGCGCCGGCGATAGAGGGGCCCTTTCTCGAGGCCCGTGCGCCGAAGATGCGGCGGTAAATCGGACTGCGAAACCACCTGACGACGCACAGCCTGCGGGTCGACCTGACGGTCGAACGCAATACCGAACTTGCCCTCACCCACCCAGATCACGCGGCCCGCGACCGGGCCGACGTTGCGCAGGTCGACCTCGACCGCCGCGCCCTGCGCGACCTTGACGTTCGCCTCGGCCAGCATGCCGCCGGGCGACAGGTTGCGCACGCGCACGGTAACGGGGTCCGGGCTGCCGGGCAGGATCAGGCCGGCCTGCAGGAACAGGCTGTCGCGATCGGCACCGCGCGACAGCGCCGCGACTTCCTCGTCGACCGATCTGGGTCCTAGTGAATCCATTGCGCCCCGTTCCTCTTGTGATTGAGGAGCGGAATCTAGGGCCGGGTCGTTGCGGAATCGTAAATGGACCGCGGTCCTCTACGACTAATCTTCGCGTGAAATCCGTTCGTTGCGCTCGTGGCGCTCCTGCGCCTCCAGCGTCATCGTCGCGATCGGGCGGGCCTGCAGGCGCGCGAGCGAGATCGGCTCGCCAGTGACCGCGCAATAGCCATATTCGCCTTCGTCGATGCGGCGAATCGCCGAATCGATCTTGGCGATCAGCTTGCGCTGGCGGTCGCGGGTGCGAAGTTCGATCGCCCAGTCGGTTTCGCTCGACGCGCGGTCGGCGAGGTCGGGTTCGCGCAGCGGGCCGTCCTGAAGATGCGCCAGCGTCGATTCGGATTCGGAGAGGATCGATTTTTTCCAGGCGCGCAGCAGACCGCGGAAATAATCCTGCTGCCGCTCGTTCATAAACTCTTCGTCGTCGCTGGGGACATAATCCGAATCGAGATTGGATTTGGCTTCGCGAAGCGCGTCAGCGCCAACGTCGGCAATCTTGGTCGGCATGAGGGGCTCTCGCGTCCTTTCCTGTCACCTTACGGGCTGTTAAACAGCTCGGGGAGTGGCGCGCCTATACCCAGCCGCTGGCAACGATACAAGCGCCAAGCTGCCGATAGCGACGACCCGTGAAGCGGCGATGAACCGGCATCGTGTCGGGGGCGATTCTGCCGCCCGGTGACGACCCGCCGGACGCCATAGCGCGACGCGACTTAGGTCCGAAGGTTAACCAATTGCATAGAATTGTTACATAATCCGTTCTGTTTTGGGACAGATACCGGGATTTTTGTTGATTCCGCATGGCATTTCCCGCTCTCGGACAGGTGAACGCGGTTAACACAATTGCCGCGTTCATAAAGCTTTGGCCTTTTGAGTTATAGCGAAGGTGACGGGGGTGCTGGTCGATGGCGCTTCGCACCTGCAACGGGAAAGAAAGAAAAGCCTATGTCTGTCCGAATGGCCCTTGCCAAGCTTTGCGCCTGCACCTGCGGCGGGGCGATCATCGGTAGCGGCGCGATGCAGATCGCCGACGTGCCGAAGGCGCGCGCCCAGACAGTCCAGTCCTGCTCGCCGTGCGCCGGCAAGAAGGTGGTGCGCAAGCGCCATGCCGCCCGCAAGCCCGTAAAGCGCGTGCGCCGCGTCGTTACGACGAAGCGCATCATTCGCACCGCGACCCCGCAGACGCAGGTCGTGACGCAGACGATCCCGCTGCCCCCCATCCCCTACGCGCCCTTCCCGCGCGGGGGCTTCGAAGGCGGCAGCAGCGGCGGCGGCGTGACCGTGATCGGCGGCGGCTTTGGCGGCGGTTTCGGCGGCGGCTTCTTCGGCGGTTTCTTCGGTGGCAGCAGCGGCGGCGGCAGCAGCGGCAGCATCGTCGTCACCTCGACGACGACCGGCGGCCTCAGCACGACGTCCAGCACCTCATCGGGTGTCTCGACCTCGACCGGCGGCGTCTCGACGTCCACCGGCGGGGTGTCGACCTCGACGGGCGGTGTCTCGACGTCCACGGGCGGCGTGTCGACCTCGACGGGCGGCGTTTCGACTTCGACGTCGACGGGCGGTGTCTCGACCTCGACCGGCAGCGTCAGCACTTCGACCTCGTCGGGCAATGTTTCGACCTCTTCGGGCAACGTCAGCACCTCCTCGTCGAGCAGCAGCTCGTCGTCGAGCTCGTCCTCTTCCTCTTCGTCGTCGAGCTCGTCCTCTTCGGGCGGCAGCTCTTCGAAGGGCAGCTCGGGTTGGGGCAGTTCGTCGCACGGCAGTTCGGGCGGCTCCAGCAGCTCGTCGTCCAGCTCGTCCTCGTCGTCGTCCAGCAGCACGTCGAGCGGCGCAACCTCGTCGGGCGCGACCGGCAGCACCAGCAGCTTTGGTTCGACCGGCAGCACGAGCTCGTCATCCTCGTCGAGCAGCAGTTCCTCGTCGTCTTCGTCGAGTTCGGGCGGCAGCAGCAGCCATGGTAGCTCGTCGGGTGACCCGACCCCTGTTCCTGCACCGCCGATGATGCTATTGTTCGGCGCTGCAGCCGCTGCGCTTGTCGCGCGGCGCCGCGCGGCGAACCGCAACGACGACAACGCCAACGCGGCTTGAGAAATCCACTGGCGGTCCGGGGGGCTAACCCAGACCACCGAACTAAGGGCTGCCCCTTCGGGGGCGGCCCTTTTTTATGCGCGACGAGAATCAGTTTGCCATATGGGAAACTATTAATATAGTTCGCCACATGGTGAACCAACAAGCCGCGCTCGATTCGCTCTTCCACGCGCTCGCCGACCCGACGCGCCGCGCGGTCGTCAGCCGCCTGCTCAAAGGCGCCGCGCCGGTAAAGCGGCTGTCCGAGCCCTTCGAGATGGGCCTCCCCGCCTTCCTCAAACATCTGTCGGTGCTCGAGCTGTCGGGCCTGATCCGCACCGAAAAGCACGGCCGCGTCCGCACCTGCCGCATCGATGCCGAGCGGCTCGCGGCGGCGGAAGGCTGGCTCTCGCAGCAACGCGCGATCTGGCAGGGCCGCACCGACCGCCTCGCCGATTTCGTCGAATCGCAAAATCCCCCGGAGCAAAACGCATGAGCAAAAGCGAACTCACCATTTCCCGCCACATCGCCGCGCCGCCATCGGCGGTATGGGACGCATGGAGCGTGCCGGAGAATCTCGCAAAATGGTGGATCCCCGCGCCGATCGAATGTCAGGTCGTCAAACTCGACCTCCGGCCCGGCGGCGGGTTCGTGACGCGGATGCGCGAGGCGGGCGCTGCCGATTTCCAGCCGCATGTCGATGGCTGCTTCCTCGAGGCGGTCCCGAACGAGCGCCTCGTCTTCACCACCGTGCTGACCGAAGGCTGGCAGCCCGCCGAACCATGGCTCGCGCTGACCGCGATCCTGACCTTCGAAGCGCAGGACGGCGGCACCCTCTATTCGGCGCGGGTGCTCCACAAGACCCCCGAGGACAGCGCCAAGCATGAGGAGATGGGTTTCCACGAAGGCTGGGGCACGGCGATTAGCCAGCTGGCGGGAATGCTGGAGAAATGAGATCCTCCCTGTGGCCGCAGGCCATGGGGAGGGGGACCGCTCGCGTAGCGAGTGGTGGAGGGGCCGCGCCATAGCCCCTCCGTCAGCGCTTCGCGCTGCCACCTCCCCATCGCTTCGCGACAGGGAGGACCGGGCGAACGTCAGACTTGCACCTTGCAACCCGCAACGCCATAGCGCGGCGCATGCACGATATCCGCCTGATCCGGGAAAATCCCGAAGCGTTCGACGCCGGCCTCGCGCGCCGCGGCCTCGAACCCCTGTCTGCCCAGATCGTGGCGGCCGACGCGTCGCTGCGCGCGTTGCAGACCGAAATCCAGACATCGCTCGCACGCCGTAACGAGGCGTCGAAGCTGATCGGCCAGGCGATGGCCAGCGGCGACAAGGACAAGGCCGAGGCGCTGAAGGCAGAGGTCGCCGACCTCAAGACCGCCCTCCCCGCCAAGGAAGACGCCGAGCGCGAACAACTCGCCGCGCTGCAGGATATCCTCGCCGCGATCCCGAACATCCCGCTCGCCGACGTCCCCGCGGGCGAGGACGAGGACGGCAATGTCGAGATCGCGCGCTGGGGCACGCCGCGCACGTTTGATTTCACGCCGCAGGAACATGCCGATTTCGCCCCCGCGCTCGGCCTCGACTTCGAGACCGCAGCGAAGATGTCGGGCGCGCGGTTCGCCTTCCTGAAGGGCCAGATGGCACGCCTCGAACGCGCGATCGGCCAGTTCATGATCGACCGCCAGACGATCGACGCAGGCTACACCGAATGCGCGACCCCGCTGATGGTCCGCGACGAAGCTGCGTATGGCACGACGCAGCTCCCGAAGTTCCGCGAGGATCTGTTCCAGACCACCGACGGCCGCTGGCTGATTTCGACCTCGGAGATGAGCCTGACCAACGCGGTGCGCGAGGAAATCCTGCCCGAAGCCGATCTGCCGATCCGCATGACCGCGCTCACCCCCTGCTTCCGCTCCGAAGCCGGGTCGGCGGGGCGCGACACGCGCGGTTATATCCGCCAGCACCAGTTCTGGAAGGTCGAGCTCGTCTCGATCGTCCGCCCCGAGGACAGCGACGCCGAACTCGAACGCAAGACGCGCGCCGCCGAGGTGATCCTTGAGGCGCTCGAACTCCCCTATCGCAAGATGCTGCTGTGCAGCGGCGACATGGGCTTTTCGGCACGCAAGACCTATGACCTCGAAGTCTGGTTGCCCGGCCAGAACGCCTATCGCGAAATTTCGAGCTGCTCGACTTGCGGCGATTTTCAGGCGCGGCGCATGAACGCGCGCTTCCGCCGCGAGGGCGCGAAGAGCAACGAGTTCGTCCATACGCTGAACGGCTCGGGGCTTGCCGTGGGCCGAACGCTCGTCGCGATCCTCGAAAATTACCAGCAAGCCGACGGCGGCGTCACTATTCCGCAGGCGCTGCTGCCGTACATGGGCGGCATCACTCGCCTCACCCCGGCCAACTAACCCCCGTCACCCCGGACTTGATCCGGGGTCCCGCTCAGCGACGTCGAAAAGCGGGACCCCGGATCAAGTCCGGGGTGACGAAGAGAGAAAGAGTCCGAATGCGCATCCTCCTCACCAACGACGACGGCTATCACGCCCCCGGCATGGCGGTGCTCGAAGCGATCGCGCGCGAGCTTTCGGACGACATCTGGGTCTGCGCGCCCGCCGAGGAACAGTCGGGCGCCGGCCACTCGCTCACCCTCTCGCGCCCTGTTCGCATCCGCCAGCACGAAGAGCGTCGCTGGTCGTGCAGCGGCACGCCGACCGATTCGGTGATGATGGCGATCGGCAAGCTGATGCCCGAAAAGCCCGACCTGATCCTCTCGGGCGTCAACCGCGGCGCCAACCTCGGCGACGACGTCACTTATTCGGGCACCGTCTCGGCGGCGATCGAGGGCGCGCTCGCGGGCATCCCTTCGATCGCGCTCAGCCAGGTGTACGCCAGGGAAGGCATGGGCGACAGCGTGCCCTTCGAAGCCGCCGCGGCGTGGGGCGCGAAAGTGCTGCGCCCGCTCCTCGCCATGGAGATGGCGCCGCGCACGCTGATCAACATCAATTTCCCCGCGATCCCCGCCGAAGAGGTGAAGGGCATCCGCGTCACGCGGCAGGGCTTCCATGACTATGGCCGCGGCTCGATCGTCGAGGGCACCGACCCGCGCGGCTATCGCTATTTCTGGTTCGGGCTTCACGGTATCGAACACAGCCTCGGCCACGACAGCGACCTCGAGGCGATCGACGACAACTATATCTCGGTCACCCCGCTCCAGCTCGACCTGACCCACGACGCGTCGCTCGCCGCGTTGCGCGGTGCGTACGGCGCGTAAATAACCATTCGTCATTCCCGCGAAAGCGGGAACCCAGCAGCAACGCCGGACTGGGTTCCCGCTTTCGCGGGAATGACGAAAGTGGGAATTCCGTCTCATCCCGAGACAGAAGTCTAGCCACCGCCGCTTTGCTTTGGCAAAGGGAGCGCATGGGGGATTTCAGACATCATATCGCGGCCTTACTGTGCGCTGCATCGCTCGCCGGCTGCATTCCGGCGACACCCGCTCCGCCTTCGCCGCCCGTTCCGGCACCAGACTTCGAACGCCGCCCGATCGGCGAAGCGACTGGTGTCTATGAGCGCCCGACCTGGACGCTCAAGTCGGTCACAACCAACGCTGTCCGCGTGAATGCAGGCGTCTATTCGGTCCGCCCCGGCGAGACGCTCCGCGCGGTCGGCGAGAAAACCGGGGCGGGCTCCGAGGCGCTCGCGATCGAGAACGACCTCGTGCCGCCCTATACGCTCCGCTTCGGGCAAGAGCTGCGCATCCCCGCCGGCCTCTACCACCGTGTCGGCGCTGGCGAGACGGGGATCGGCATCGCCGCGGCCTATGGCGTGGACTGGGGGGAGATCATCACGGTCAACGCGCTGTCCGAACCCTATATATTGCGCGTCGGCCAGCGCCTGCGCCTGCCCTCCGACGCGCGCGTCCTTCCGCGCGGTCCGGTCGATGTCGGCGCGCGCGCCGCCGCTTTCCGCCTCAACATCGATGACATCCTGACGGGCAGCCAGCCCGCGCTCGCCGAAGCGGCCCGACCGACCGCTGGCAGCGCCACCCCGCGCCCGCCCGTCACCACCGCGATCGCCGAGCCCGCCTACTTCGCCGGCCGCTTCGAATGGCCGCTCAATGGGCCGATCCTCGCGCGCTTCGGCCCGATCGCGCCGGGCAGGGTCAGTGACGGCATCAACATCGCCGCCGCGGCGGGCACTCCGATCCGCGCGACCGCAGGCGGCGTCGTCGCCTATGCCGGCGACCAGGTCGGCATCTATGGCGGGCTGATCCTGATCAACCACGGCGGCGGCTGGGTCAGCGCCTATGGCCACGCGGGCCGGATCGACGTCAAGCGCGGCCAGAGCGTGCGCATGGGCGACGTCATCGGCCGCGCCGGCGCGACCGGACAGGTCCAGACGTCGCAACTCCATTTCCAGCTGCGCAAAAATCGCATACCAGTCGATCCGATGAAGCAGTTGCCGCCCCGATGAGCCGTCGGCCCTCCGACAAGCTGAAAATGCCGCACATCTTTCGCCCGCTGAAGCGCGCGAGCAAATGGCCGATCTGGGCCGATGTCATCACACGGCTCGGCGTCGCCTTCTCCCTGATCGCGATCGTCGTGCTTGTCCACTGGGTCGACCGCGCGGGGCTGAAGGACAGCCACGACGGCCAGATCAGCTTCCTCGACGTCGTTTATTTCACGATGATCTCGGTCACCACGACGGGCTTTGGCGATATCGCGCCGGTGTCCGACCGCTCGCGCCTGATCGAGGCGGTGATCGTCACCCCGATCCGCATCATGGTGCTCTTCATCTTCGTCGGCACAGCCTATAATTTCGTCCTCAAACGCACATGGGAAAAATGGCGCATGGCCCGCATCCAGGCAAAGCTCACCGATCATTATGTCGTGCTCGGTTACGGCACCAGCGGCGCGGAGGCGGTTCGCGAACTCATCGCGCGCGGCACCGACCCCGCGTGCATCGTCGTGATCGACCAGTCGGGCCCGCGCATCCAGGCGGCCGAGGCAGTCGGCTGTAACGTGCTTCAGGGCGACGCGTCGAACGACGACACGCTGATCGACGTCCAGATCGCCAAGGCGCACACCGTCCTTGTTTCGGCGGGACGCGACGACAGTTCGATCCTCATCGTGCTCACCGTCCGTCATCTTGCCCCGAATGTCCCGATCAGCGTCGTCATCCGCGCGCAGGACAATGAACTGCTCGCGCGCCAGGCGGGGGCGACGAACGTCATCAACCCGGTCAGCTTCACCGGCCTGCTCCTCGCGGGTTCGGCGCAGGGCGAACATGTCGCCGACTATATGGCCGACCTTGCCGCGATCGGCGGCAAGGTGCAGCTGCGCGAACGCCCGGTCCGCGGCGAAGAAATCGGCAAAAGCCTCGATCAACTCGCGAGCGGCGGGCGCGGCCTGCGCATCTACCGCTGCGGCAAACCCTATGGTTTCTGGGAAGACGAAGCGAGCAAGCTGCAGGCGGGCGACATGATCGTCGAGGTCGTCAACAGCGAAACCTGCGAAGCCGACTAAGGGTCAGAACCGGCTAAAAGTGCGATCGAGGTTTGAAGCGATTTTGTTCAGTGCGAGGAGGCAAGGCGCAGGAATATGTCGATATTTCCAGACTTGCCGACGACGCAATGGACAAAATCGGTCAAATCCCGAAGGGACGCCGAAATGGCTTCGATCTCAGGCCCGTGCGGCCTTGCGGGTAGCGGTGCTACCCGCGGCGGTCCACCCGAACCCGATATCTTCGCCATTTCGACGCCTCGATCGCGCTTTTAGCCGGTTCTGACCCTAACCCCGCCAGTAAAGCCAGCCGGCCCAGAGCCAGCCGACAATCAGCAACGTCCCGCCAATCGGTGTCACCGCCCCCAGCCACCGCGGCCCGCCGAGCGCCATCGCATAAAGCGTGACCGCAAACAGCGCCGCGCCGACGAGCAGCATGATCGCGGGTCCGCGCGCGGTGCCCATGATCGCGATCGCCGCGACCGCATGGATCAGCTGGTACAGTCCGCCGGTGCGCAGCCATTCGGCCTCCTGCGGTCCCGCCGCACCATGCGCGCCGAACGCGCCCGCCGCCACGGCCACCGCCGCCGAAATCGCTGCGAATACGCCAATCATGTTCACCACCCTTGCAATGCCGTGCCGATGCGGCGAGCTATAGGGCGACAGGAGGGAGAAGGCGATGCCCCGCGACACCCCGCTTCCCACGGATTTGAAGCCGCCGAGCCGCCTTGCGACGCTCGGCGAGTTGGCCCTGCCGCTCGACATGCTCCGCTACGGCCTGTCGGGCTATCACCTGATTGGAGCGCCGCGCGGCGACGGGCGCCCGGTCGCCCTCCTCCCCGGCTATGGCGCGAGCGAACTCTCGATGCGGCCCCTGGAGGCGTATCTCCGCCACCTCGGCTATCATGTCCGCGACTGGGGCATGGGCCGCAACCAGGGCCGCGTCGCCGCCGACGTCGAACGCTTCGCGAGCCAAGCCGCCGCATGGGTCAAGGCCGACGGCGCGCCGCTCACCCTGATCGGCTGGAGCCTCGGCGGCGTCATCGCCCGCGAAACCGCGCGCGCCTACCCGCACCTCGTCCGCGAGATCATCACGATGGGCACGCCGATCATCGGCGGCCCCAAATATACCGCGCTCGCACAGCGCTTCGCGGGGCGCGATTTCGATGCGATCGAGCGCGAGATTCATGCGCGAAACCTGAAGGGGCTGACGCAGCCGCTCACCATCATCTACTCCGACCGCGACGGCATCGTCGGCCCCGACATCGCGGTCGACATCTACAATCCGCAGGCGCGGAACATCAAAGTCGACAGCACGCACCTCGGCCTAGGCATCAACCCGCGCGTGTGGCGAATCGTCGCGGACACATTGGCAGGCGTGACAAACCCCGAAAAATAGACTAGGGGCGCCGCCAATCATGACAGTCAAAACCCTCCCCACCCAGCCGAAGGTCGGCATGGTTTCGCTCGGCTGCCCCAAGGCACTCGTCGACAGCGAACGGATTCTGACCAAGCTCCGCGCCGACGGCTATGGCCTGTCGCCCGATTATGCGGGCGCCGACGTCGTGCTCGTCAACACTTGCGGCTTCCTCGACTCGGCGAAGGAAGAAAGCCTCGAGGCGATCGGCGAGGCGATGGCAGAGAATGGCCGCGTCATCGTCACCGGCTGCATGGGCAACGAGGCCGAGGTCATCCGCGCGCGCTTCCCGAACGTGCTCGCGGTCACCGGCGCGCATCAATATGAGCAGGTCGTCGACGCGGTCCACGACGCCGCGCCGCCGACGCAGGGTCCCTTCGTCGACCTCGTTCCCGAAGGCGGGCTAAAGCTGACGCCGCGCCACTACAGCTATCTGAAGATCAGCGAAGGCTGCAACCACAGCTGCTCCTTCTGCATCATCCCCGACCTTCGCGGCAAACTCGTCAGCCGCCGCATCGACGCGGTGCTGCGCGAGGCCGAAAAGCTCGTCGCCGCGGGGACCAAGGAACTGCTGGTGATCAGCCAGGACACCTCGGCCTATGGCGTCGACATCCGCCACGACCCGCGTCCGTGGCACGGGCGCGAAGTCCGTGCGCACATGACCGACCTCGCGCGCGAACTCGGCCAGCTCCAGACGAGCGAAGGCCGCGCCCCATGGGTGCGCCTCCACTATGTCTATCCCTATCCGCACGTCGACGCGGTGATCCCGCTGATGGCCGAAGGGCTGCTGACGCCTTATCTCGACATCCCCTTCCAGCACGCGGCGCCGAGCGTCCTCAAGCGCATGAAGCGCCCCGCGAACGAAGCGAAGGTGCTCGAACGCCTCAAGAACTGGCGCGCGATCGCCCCCGACATTTCGATCCGCTCGAGCTTCGTCGTCGGCTTCCCCGGCGAGACCGAAGCCGATTTCCAATATCTCCTCGACTGGCTCGACGAAGCCCAGCTCGACCGCGTCGGCGCCTTCCGCTTCGAACCCGTGGCAGGTGCGCAGGCGAATGCGCTCGACGATCAGGTCCCCGAAGAGGTCAAGGAAGAGCGCTACCAGCGCATCATGGACAAGACCGCCGCGATCAGCGCCGCGAAACTCGAAGCCAAAATCGGCCGCACGCTGCCGGTGATCATCGACGAGGTCGGCGAGGCCGACGAGGACGGTAGCATCGGCGCAACGGGGCGCTCACAGGCGGATGCGCCCGAGATCGATGGCCACGTCTACCTCCGCGACGTCGCGGCGACGCTGAAGGCCGGCGACATCGTCGATGTCGCAATCGAGGATGCCGACGAGCATGATCTGTTCGGGGTGGTCGCGTAGCGCCACCTGCGAAAAATCGCTGTCCTACATTATTTGGCTCGCATAGCCTTGCGGAATGACCTCGGAATGCCGCACCATACAGCGAATCCAGCGTAAAGTTGCGCAGTTTTCTGCGCTTTCGGCGACAAGCCCCCGCTCCCCCTCCTTCGTCACCCCGGACTTGATCCGGGTCCCGCTTTTCAACGTCGCTCAGCGGGACCCCGGATCAAGTCCGGGGTGACGAGGCTTGGTAGTACAGAATTTGCACCGAAGGTGAATTCAGTGTGAAGTTGCGCAGTTCTCCGCCACTTTTCGTTCCAGGCTTTTTCGCAAGGAACGGCTTAACATATCCGATGTTATAAAGAGCAGATACCGCATCAGGGGGCACCGCATGCGAATAGTCCAGCTGGCGACCGCCACATTGCTGCTGTCCACCGCGCTCACCGGCTGCGACCGCCGCACCGACGTCGAAGCGCCGCCGCGCGCGACCGACAAAGCGCCCTCCCCGACGCAGAAATCGCTGATCGCGGTGCCGATCAACGCCAACACCGCCTCGCTCAAGCAGGCGCTCGAACGCGCGGTGCCCAAGACGCTGTGGACGATCAACCAGCGCGAACGCGCCTGCGTCCAGCCTCAGCGGGTGAAAGTCTTCGGCAAGAAGGTCAAGGCCACCCCGCCGATCGCCTGCACGATCGTTGGTCAGGTGACGCGCGGGCCGCTGCGGCTGCGCGGCGACGGGAGCGAGATCGTCGTCGACGTGCCGCTTCGGGCCACGATCGCCGCGCGCGACGTTGGCGGGGTGCTGAAGGGCGAGACCGCGACGGGCGCGGCGATGGCGCATGCGCGGATCCGCATCGAGCTCACCCCCGACTGGCGCACAGAGGGCAAGGCACGCATCACCTATGGCTGGACCAAGGCGCCGGGCATCGATTTTCTCGGGCGCCGGATCACCTTCACCGATCAGGCCGACGCGAAGCTGAAACCCGTCGTGGCGGGTGTCGAGCGCGAGGTGACGCGCGAGATCGCGAAGATCGACATCCGCAAACAGGCGGCCGACGTGTGGCGGCAGAGCTTCACATCGCTCGAACTCAACCGCGAAAATCCGCCGGTGTGGATGCGCGTCACGCCGCAGCGCATCCTCTACGGCGGCTACCGGATCGAGGGGGATCGCTTGAACCTCAACCTCGGACTCGAGGCGATCACCGAAACCTTCGTCTCGGGGCGGCCGAACGACCCCGCGCCGACCCCGCTGCCGCGGCTGGTCCGCGAAATCCCCAAACCGCATCTCGACGTGCGCGTGCCGGTGATCGCCGACTATGCGCAGCTTCAACCGGTGGTCGACCGCGCGCTCGCCAAGCGGTCGCAGCGGCCTTTCGTGCTGCCGAAACTCGGCTCGATGATGGTCAAATTCGGCAAGTCGGCGATCTACGGCGCGGAGGGCGGCCGGATCGCGGTGGGCGTCGACGTGGAGGCGAAGCTGGAGATGCGATCGGGCGCCCCGACGCGCGGGCGCATCTGGATGACCGCCATCCCGGCCAACAAGCCGGGATCGGCCGAGGTTCATTTCACCGACCTTGTCATCAACGGCGACACCAACGGGGTCGGCGGCGACCTCCTCATCCTCCTTGGCCGCAGCGAGGGTTTCGCGCCATTGATCGCCGACGCGCTGACCCAGAATTTCACCAACGACCTCGGCAAGCTGCAAGGCAAGATCAAGCGGGCGGTCGACCAGCGGCGCGAAGGCGCCTTTGTCATCCGCACCCGCGTCGACCGTTTCGAAACCGGCGAGATCAAGGCTTATGGCAACGGCCTCTACCTCCCGGTGCGGATGGTCGGCGGCGCCAGCGTCGATTACCGTCCGGCGCGGTGATCGGTCAGCGGCGGGTAAAATCCATCGTCCAGTTCACTTCCCAGCTTTCCCCGCCGTCGGCCGACATCGCCTGCTCCCAGCGCGGGGTCGCGGTGTCGGTGCGGCTCCAGATGAAGCGCAACCGGATCGGCCGATCGCCCAGCACGTCGTCGGCATAGAAATGGCCGACGCCATCCTCGAACCGGCCGATCACCGGAACGTCGAGCGCATGCGGGCTGCGCGCATCGAGCCACCATATCGCCCAGTTACCTTGCACCGGATCATAGGATCGCAGCGCGATCGCGCGGTAGGTTCCGCCGGGGATATGGAGGACATTGTCCTCGACATTGCCGTCGCCGCCCAGGATCGGCCGCATGTCGGAGGTCCCGTCGAATTCCTCCCAATCGTAGCAACCGGCAAGCCGCTCTTTCAGCCGGCGGTGCCGCACCTGCCAGCTGCCAATCTGGAAATCGAAATCGCCGGCCATGACGGACGCTCCCCTTATTTATCAAGCGGAGCGTTCTTATTACGTTCTCATTCAAACGCAACCCCGCCCGGTTCAGAACAGGCGAGTGATCGCATAGAAGACCGCCGCCACCGCCGCGCTCGCCGGAATGGTGATGAACCACGCCGCGACGACATTGCCCGCCACCCCCCAGCGCACCGCGGTCGTCCGGCGCGCGACGCCGGCGCCGATGATGCTGCCGGTGATCGTGTGCGTCGTCGACACCGGGATGCCGAGCAGGCTGGCGGTGAACACCATGATCGACCCGCCGGTCGACGCGGCAAAGCCCTGATGGTGCGACAGCTTGGTGATGCGGCCGCCCATCGTCTCGATGATCTTCCACCCACCCGACAGCGTGCCGAGCGCGATCGCGATGTAGCAGCTGAACGCCACCCAGTGCGGCACATGAAATTCGCCGCCGAGATAGCCGGTCGAATAGAGGAGCACGGTGATGATCCCCATCGTCTTTTGTGCGTCGTTCAGCCCGTGGCTGATCGAATAGGCAGCGGACGAAAAAAGGTGGAGGTGGCGGAAGGTCTTCTCGGCGAAGCTGGCGGTCGACCGGCGGAGCGCCCAGCTGCTGACCAGCATCACAAGCATCGCGAGCATCATGCCGAGCAGCGGCGACAGGAAGATTGCGATGACGGTCTTGTTGAGCCCCGTCCACTCGATCCCCTCGAACCCCGCATGCGCGACGCCCGCACCGACGATCCCGCCGACCAGCGCGTGGCTCGACGACGACGGAATTCCCTTGAGCCAGGTCACGACGTTCCAGAACATCGCGCCGACGAGCGCGCCGAAGACGACCGCTGGCGTGACCAGATCCTTGTCGATGATGCCCTTGCCGATCGTCTCGGCGACCTTGTGCAGTTCGGGAAAGATGACCGACAGGAAATAAGCGGCAAAGTTAAAGAAGGCGGCGAACAGCACCGCCTGCACCGGCCGCAGCAGCCGCGTCGCGACGACGGTCGCGATGCTGTTCGCGGCGTCGTGCAGGCCGTTGAGGAAGTCGAACGCCAGCGCGAGGATGACGAGGCCGACGAGGAGGGGAAAAGCGAGTTCGTGCATGGTGGACGCCCCCGCTTATGCGTGGTCGATGACCAGGCCGTCGATTTCGTTCGCGACATCCTCGAAGCTGTCGGTGACGCGCTCGAGATGGCGGAAGAGTTCGCGCGTGATCAGGAAGCGGGTCGGGTTCGATTCGCCATGCTCGCGGAACAGGCGCTTGAGCCCTGCGGCGTGGATTTCGTCGGCATGCCCCTCCATCCGCACCAGCCGTTCGGTCAGCTCGTGGAGCCGCGGGCCGTTGGCGCCGATGTTGCGAAGCAGCGGCAGCGCTTCCGCGGTCAGGCGCGCCGCGTCGACGATGATGCCCGCAATGTCGCGCATCTCGGGTTCGAATTCGGTGACGTCGTACAGGTCGACGGCGCCCGCGGTCTTCTGCATCTCGTCGATCGCATCGTCCATCGAGGCGATCAGGTCGGTGATCGCGCTGCGGTCGAACGGGGTAAGGAAAGTGCGGCGCACGGTCTGGAGCACTTCGCGGGTGATCGCGTCGGCGTCATGCTCGCGCTCGATGACTTCCTGGATATGGTCGGCGATGCCCTCGCCGCCCTGCAACATGCGCGACAAGGCATTTGCCCCGGCGACGAGCGTCGCAGCGTGGCTTTCGAACAATTCGAAGAAATTTCCCTGTCGCGGCAGCAAACGCTGAAACCATGCGAACATCCAGCTAACCCCTGTCTTGTCTGCTACGTTTTCGACGACCCCGCGCGGCTGGGCGACGGCGCGGAAACCGCCATCGCCGAACGAGCGGATGAGCGCCTGCAAATCGGGTTCCTCGACCGCCGACGCGGCGTCGCGGAACGAGAACCATTTGCGGTCGCGTTCGTCCATTTCCTTCCAGTCTTCGAGCTCGTTCGTCACCGCGAGCGGGAAGACTTCGACATTATACATGATCGACGCGCCGTTAGCGCGGCGCTTCCGATATTCATAGCTGCCGATCGGCGTCGGGCACACCGCACCGATCACCCCCGCCTCTTCCTCGGCCTCGATCGCGGCGGCGGCGTGACGCGTGATGCCGGTCAGCGGATTGCCCTTTGGCACCACCCAACGCTTTGTCTCGCGCGACGTGATCAGCAGGATTTCGGTCGGGCCGTCCTGCGCGGGACCCCCGAATCGATAGGGAAGGACAGCGATCTGACGCATGAGGCTTTCATCCTTTCCGGCGATTTCGGGCGCGCGAGGCCATGGGTGACAAAGAGGTTACGCCCCTATGACAATAATGTGACAGCGACAAGGACGCTTCATCGCCGCCGCACTTTCCGTAAACGTCAATTCGATTGCAAAATGAAACGCGGTGCGTAATCTACCCATCAAACATAGTCGGGAGACAGGATGATGGCAGGCACGGCGACGACGGAACGTCCCGCGGACGCGAAAGCTGCACCGGTCGATCAGGATGTGCTGATCGTCGGCGCGGGGATTTCGGGCATCGGCATGGCCGTGCATTTGCAGATGAATTCTCCCGACCGCAGCTTCGGCCTTGTCGAGCGCCGCGAACAGCTTGGCGGCACCTGGGATCTGTTCCGTTACCCCGGCATCCGTTCGGACAGCGACATGCACACGCTCGGGTTCGTCTTCGAACCGTGGAAGCATGAAAAGTCGATCGCCGACGGGCCGTCGATCCTCGAATATCTTAATCGCATCGTCGACGAACGCCATATCCGCGAACGCATCCGCTTCGACAGCAAAGTCGTCGGCGCCGACTGGGACAGCGCAGCGGCGCGCTGGACGGTGACGATGGAGAACAGCGAGGGCGCGAGGTCGACCACGACCGCGCGCTGGCTCTACCTCGGCTCGGGCTATTACGACTATGACGAGCCCTTCGACGCGCAGTTCGCGGGCCGCGACGATTTCCAGGGCCAGATCATCCACCCGCAATTCTGGCCGAAGGATCTCGATTACAAGGGCAAGAAAGTCGTCGTGATCGGATCGGGCGCGACCGCGGTCACCATTGTCCCGTCGTTAAAAGAAGCCGCGCACGTCACGATGCTCCAGCGCACCCCGACCTGGTATTTCATCCGGCCCGCCAAGGACGCGTTCGCCAACTTCCTTCGCAAATTCCTGCCCGAGACGCTCGCGTACAAGATCACACGCTTCAAGAATGTCCGGCTACAGGACATCGCCTTTCGCCGTGCGCGCGAGAAGCCCGAGAAGGTCAAGGAGTTCCTGACGAAGAAGCTGCAAGAGAGCCTTGGCGACCGCTACGACGCCGAAGCTTTCACCCCGCCCTATAACCCGTGGGACCAGCGCCTCTGCCTCGTCCCCGACGCCGATTTCTTCGAGGCGATGAAAGCCGACAAGGCGTCGGTCGTGACCGATCATATCGAGAAGTTCGATACGACCGGCATCCAGCTGAAATCGGGCAAGCATCTCGACGCCGACGTCATCGTCACCGCGACGGGCCTGAAGCTCGCCGTCGCGGGCAAGATTCCGGTGCGCGTCGACGGTGCGCCCGTCGATTGGCACGACCATTTCTATTACAAGGCGTGCATGTTCTCGAACGTGCCGAACTTCTCAGCGGTGTTCGGTTATCTCAACGCAAGCTGGACGCTGCGCGCCGACATCGTGTCCGAATATGTCTGCCGCGTGCTCAACCATATGCGCGACACCGGCACCACGGTCGCCACTCCGGCGCTCGCCGACCCGTCGAGCCTCGAAGAGGAAAATGTCTTCGACTTCTCGTCGGGCTATATCCAGCGGTCGCTGCACATCATGCCGAAGAGCACGGTCGCGCTGCCCTGGCGGCTCAGCCAGAATTATGTCCAGGACCGGATCGACATGCGCACCGGCGCGATTGCCGACGGGGTACTGACCTTCTCCAACGCGAAGGCCAAGGTTGCGGCGGCACCGGCGGAGCTGGAAGCCGCGGAGTAGGGTCAGAGATCGTCGCCCCCGCGAAGGCGGGGGCCGCCGTCGGCCTTGCGTTACCTCTCCAGCGGCCCCCGCCTTCGCGGGGGCGACGTGAAACGACTTACCCTTTTATCTATCAATCCGCGTGTTCAGGCTTGCCCTTGGTCGAGCCCTTGGCGAAATCCTCGAGCTGCTTTTCGGTCATACTCTCGGCCATCTCTTTCGATGCGCCTTTGAGTTTCGACTTGGGCGTGTCGCCGCGCCTGGCGCTGAGCGCGGCGCCGGCGGCTCTCTGCTGTGCTTTCGATTTGGCTGGCATGGCGTTTCTCCGTGCCCCGCCCCGCTAGCCATTAACGATCGTACCGCCGTTGGGATGCAGCACCTGACCCGACATATAGCTGCTGTCGTCGCACGCGAGGAACAGGAAGCAGGGCGCAACTTCATTGGGCTCGCCGGGGCGTTTCATCGGGGTACTCTCGCCAAAGGTCGCCACTTTCTCGGCGGGCGCGCCCCCGCGCGGGTTCAGCGGGGTCCAGATCGGTCCGGGTGCGACGCCGTTCACGCGAATGCCCTTCCCCACCAGATTCTCGCTGAGCGAGCGAGTGAAGGCCGTGATAGCGCCCTTGGTGGCGCTGTAATCGAGCAGACCCTTTGAGCCCTGATACATGGTGACGCTGGTGCAATTGACGATCGCCGCGCCCTTTTTTAGGTGCGGCAAAGCCGCCTGCACCAGATAGAACATGCCAAAGATGTTGGTGGCGAAGGTACGCTGCAGCTGGTCCTCGCTGATGTCGCGGATATCGGCCGCCGGATGCTGTTCGCCGGCATTGTTGACGAGGATGTCGAGGCGGCCGAGCTTGCCGACCGTCTGTGCGACGATCTTTTCGCCCGCCTTCGCCTTGCCGACGTCGGCCTTGATCGCGATCGCACGTCGCCCCTCGGCCGCGACGATCGCCGCGGTTTCGACGGCGTCGGCCTTGTTGTCGAGATAGACGATCGCAATGTCGGCGCCCTCGCGCGCGAACAGCGCACACACCGCGCGACCGATCCCGCTGTCGCCGCCGGTGACGATCGCGACCTTGCCCTCGAGCCGGCCCGAGCCCGGATAGCGCGGCTCCCACTTGGGCGCGCGATCAAGATCGGCTTCGCGGTCGGATGGCGGCTCGGCGATCGTTTTGCCCGACCCAACCGCGTGGCGCAGTTTCGTCGCGGCGCTCCGCTTGCCCTTCTTCTCTTTCGCACTTTCGCCAACCTTGCCGGCTTTGGGCTGCTTCGCCATGAGCTTGTCCTTCGGTTCAGTTGATGGGGAGGAAGTCGCGCGCATATTCATCCTTCACGGCTTTGACGAGCGCACCCGTTACCGGCACGTTGATCTTGTAGCTCCCCTCGGCGTATGGGCCGACCTCATAGGGCGCGATCGCGATTGTCATGCGGTCGAGGTAGCGGCCGTCCGAAGAGCCGAGCCACACCGTCTGTGCCGACGCCGGCGGGCATTTGCCGAACGGGCTGTCGGGCGCCTCGTCGGCCATTATCCCCTTCGCGGCCTTCGCGCGCTTGATGCCGGCGCAGAATGGCTCGCGGATCGCGGTGTCGAACGCCTCACTGCTTTGAAACAGGTCGAGCGGCTTCAGCTGCTTGCGCCGGTTGCGGTCCCAGATCAGCGTGTCGAAGGTCTGCATGCCGTGTGCGCCGCCGGTATAGGTCTCGATCTCGGCCGAGAGGCTGAGGAAACGCGGTGTGCTGGTCACGCGTTGCCAAGTCTGGCGATGGCTATGCGCGCGATACGGATAGTCGCCTTTCTCGGCGGCCGCCTCGTCGCGCTGCGCGGCGGCGATCAACGCCTCACGCTTCGCCTCCCGGTCGCTGTCGAGCGCCTTGGCGAGTTCGGGGATCTGGGCGGCTTCTTTAGGATAAGCATAAACGAACTCGATCAGGTCGTTGCTTTCGGTGACGTTCGACGCGGGCGCACCCTTCGCCGCTTCGTCGGCGGCGGCGCTGGACGGCGCGCCGGGCACCGACGCGGCCGCCACTTTTTCCGCCTTCGTCGGCTTGTCGTCGGAACAACCCGCCAGCAGCAGCGCGCCGGCAAGGATCGAAGTGGCATTTCGCCAGGATGCGTTGATCGTCATCCAGACATAACGCCGGGAATCGACAAAATATCCCGCGCGGCCTAGCACCGCGTGCATGACCGACTATTCCGATCTGATCCAGCCCGACAAGGGACAGGACGCGCGCCCGATCCATCTCGTCGACAAGAAGGGCTATGACGAGTGGCTGAAGGGCCGCAGCGCCCGCGAACGCGCGCATCTTGCCGCGGTCGGTTTCAAACCCGATGCCTTTGTCCACGCGATCCTGCCGGGGGACGATCCCGAAAAATGGGCGGTCGTCACCACCGTGACGAATACCGAAAGCCTGTCGGCCTGGTGCCTCGCCAAGCTCGGGCAGATCCTGCCCGAAGGCCGTTACCGCCTCGAAGGCCAGCAGCCGGGCAAGGCTCTGTTCGGGTGGATGAGCGCGCAATATCGCTTCGACACCTATAAATCGAATCCGCCGACTAAAGGCCCGCGCGTCCTACTGACGACCGATGTCGGTGCGATCGCGCCGATGGTTGCGGAAATGCGCGCGGTTGCGCTCGTCCGCGATCTCGTCAACACGCCCGCCGCCGACATGGGGCCCGCGGCGATCGAAAAGGCGGCCGAACGCATCGCGAAGGCGCATGGGGGCAAGCTGACCGTCACCAAGGGCGAGGCGCTCGAACAGGGCTATCCGATGATCCATGCGGTCGGCCGCGCGGCCGCCAAGCATCACGCGCCGCGGCTGATCGAGATCGAGTGGGGCAAGGACGACCATCCGCGCGTCGCGCTGGTCGGCAAGGGGATCAGCTTCGACAGCGGCGGGCTCGACATCAAGCCCGCGGCGGGAATGCGGCTCATGAAGAAGGATATGGGCGGCGCCGCGCATGTGCTCGCGCTCGCCGAACTGGTGATGGCGAGCGGGCTGCCGGTTCGCCTTCACTGCCTTGTCGCCGCGGCCGAAAATGCGATCTCGGCCGATGCTTTCCGTCCCGGAGATGTGCTGAAGAGCCGCCTGGGGCTGACGGTCGAGATCGGCAACACTGACGCGGAGGGACGGTTGGTGCTCGGCGACGCGCTCGCGAAGGCGGGCGAAGGCAAGCCCGAGCTGATCGTCGATTTCGCGACGCTGACCGGCGCCGCGCGGGTTGCGCTCGGCCCCGACCTGCCGCCGCTCTTCGCCAATGACGACACGCTTGCGGAAGCGATGCTCGCGGGTGGGATCGACCGCGACGATCCGCTGTGGCGGATGCCGCTGTGGGATGGCTACGCCGACCTGCTCGAAACCGACATCGCCGACCTTGGCAATGCGGGTAGTTCGCCCTTCGCCGGGACGATCACCGCGGCGCTGTTCCTGAAGCGTTTTGTCCCCGAGGGCGCCCTATGGGCGCATCTCGACACCTTCGCCTGGCGCCCTTCGGCGAAGCCGGGGCGGCCGAAAGGCGGCGCCGCGCTTGGCCTCCGCGCCGCATGGGCGATGCTCCAGGCACGCTATGACCGGCGCGGGAAAGCCTGAACTTTCTTGATCAAGAGGGTCCTGCTGGTCTAATGGCGCGCGATTGCCCGCGGCCCGCGGAACCCAGCTTTTTACAGGACGGCAAGTGACATCAGAAAGTGGCGATAATTCAGCGGCAAGCCGCGTGCGCATGGGGCGTCCCGGCGCCGCGGGCGCGGGCCGCGATCGCTTTGGCCTGACCGGCACGTCGCAGAGCTTCGATCCGCGCGTCGTCGCGATCCGTCCCGATCTGGCCGATATCGCCGTCGCCGGCACGCATTTCGCGCCGCACTACGCCGCGCCGATGATGCGCAGCGGCGTGCTGCCCGGCGCATCGCTGCGCGCATCGCCGTCGGTCGACGCCGACCAGACGAGCGAGTTGCTGTTCGGCGAAGGCTTTGCCCTGCTTGACCTCACCGGCGGCTGGGCATGGGGCTATTGCCTCGCCGACCATTATGTCGGCTATCTCGCCGCCGAGGCGCTCGCCGCGCCGATCGCGCCGACGCACCGCGTCGCGATGATCGAGGCGATGCTGCACAGCGCGCCCGATGCCGCGAGCGGCGGCCCCGCCGTCCTGCCGCGCGGCGCGCTGGTGATGGGCGAGCCCGAGGGCGAATGGCTTGCGACGTCGCACGGCTATCTGCCGCTCGCGTCGCTCGTCGAAGTCGGCGTAGAGGACAACGACCCCGCCGAACTCGCCGAGCAGATGATCGGCACGCCCTATGTCTGGGGCGGCCGCACCGCGAAGGGGATCGACTGTTCGGGCCTCGCCCAGCTCGTATGGGCTGCCGCGGGGATCCAGCTGCCGCGCGACAGCGACCTCCAGCTTGCGTCGCTCGGTGCCGACAAGGATGTCGATCCGGCGGCGCTCGCGCGCGGCGACCTCGTCTTTTTCCCCGGCCACGTCGGCATCATGGCGGACAGCCAGACGATCATTCACGCCAGCCGACGATGGATGGCGGTGAACAGCGAACCGCTGGCCGACGTCATCGCGCGATCGGCCGCAAAGGATCATGATCCGCCGGTGAGCGGATATAAAAGACTGCGATAACATTATGACGAAAACGGTTTTCATCGACGGCGCGGCGGGTACGACGGGCCTCGAAATCGCCGAACGCCTTGCGGGGCGGAACGAGTTCACGCTGATTGCGCTCGACGATGCGCGGCGCAAGGATGCGGCGGCGCGGCGCGAGGCGCTGAACGACGCCGATTTCGTGATCCTCTGTCTTCCCGACGATGCGGCGCGCGAGGCGGTCGCGATGATCGGCAATGATCGCACCCGGGTCATCGACGCATCGACCGCGCATCGTGTCGCGCCGGGCTGGGTTTATGGCTTCCCCGAAGTCAGCGGCCACGACGCCGTTGCGGAGGCCGCGCGCGTGTCGAACCCGGGCTGCTATTCGACGGGCTTCATCGCGCTGGTCGCACCGCTCGTGCAGGCGGGCCTGCTTCCCGCCGACTGGCCCTATATCTGCCATGCGGTCAGCGGCTATTCGGGCGGCGGCAAGGCGCTGATCGAGCGCTTCGAGGAGGACCCGGACATCGCGTGGCGCGGCTATGCGCTGGCACTCGGCCACAAACATGTGCCCGAGATGCAGGCTCGGTGCGGGCTTGCGATCGGTCCGCTGTTTTCGCCCGCGGTGATCGCGGCGCATCGCGGGATGGTGGTCGAGGTTCCGTTGCCGCTGAATGCCATGCCCGGTGCCGCGTCGCCCGACGCGCTGCGCGCGGCGCTCGCCGATTTCTATGGCGCGAGCCCGATCGTCGTTATGGGCGAGGCGCCGGCGGACGGCGAAATCCTCCTCCGCGCATCGGATGCGGGCGATGACCGGATCGAGCTGTTCGTCTTCGCCAATGGCGATGCCAGCCAGGCACGCCTCGTCGCGCGGCTCGACAATCTGGGCAAGGGCGCGAGCGGCGCGTGCGTCCAGAATCTCAATATCATGGCGGGATTGCCCGAAACCGCGGGCCTGCGAATCTAGGACTCAGTGCACCGTGTCGAGGATGTCCTCGATCGACAAATAGGTGATCAGCCGCTCGATCTGGCGCCAGCGGGCGAAATGGACGTGGTTGCCGAGCACGCGATACTGCTCGGCGCGCGCTGCGGCGGCAAAGCCCGCTTCTTCGCCATGCATGCTGATCAGCGCATGGGCATCCTCGACCGCATCGCGGTCGGTGAGAAAGGGTGCTGGCAGGTGCATCGAATTCCTGGTCCGTTACGTCGAGTGCATCTCCTAACGCACGCCCCTCACTGCGTCGTTCCCAACCGTGATGAACAATTGGGTAAGGTTAATTCAAAAGGCTCGACGGTTAACCCTTCGCGTGCCGATTCAAGCCCCTTTGACGCCGCGCTTTGCCCGTGTAGACAGGCGCCATGCGCAAGATCCTGAAATATGCCGCCCTCGCCCTGTTGCTGCTGCTGATTGTCGGCGGCATCACATTATACGTCATGTCGCGCCCTGATGTGGCGCGCTTCTCGACCGCCGAGCTCAGCGGGCGGGTGCCGGTGATGGCGTCGCAAAAGACCGAGAGCTTCCCGACGGTGAACGTACCCGAGGCGACGAGCTGGCCCGCAGGCCAGGCGCCGCGCGCGGCGCAGGGGCTGACGGTCGCCCGCTTTGCCGAAGGGCTCGACCATCCGCGGACGATGCTGGTGCTGCCGAACGGCGATGTCCTCGTGGCGGAATCGCAGAGCCCGCCGCGCAAGGATGGCGGCGTGCAGGGCGCGGTCATGAAGAATCTGATGGGCAAGGGCGGCACGGGCCGGAAACCTTCGGCGAACCGCATCACCCTGCTCCGCGACGCCGATGGCGACGGCAAGGCCGAGGTGAAGACGGCCTATATCACGGGGCTCAATTCGCCTTATGGCATGGCGCTGGTCGGCAGCACGCTGTACGTCGCGAACACCGACGCGCTGCTCGCCTTCCCCTATGTGGCGGGCGAGACGAAGATGAGCGGCAAGCCCACCAAGCTCGTCGACCTGCCCGCGAAGGGCACCAACCGCCATTGGACCAAGAGCCTCGCGGTTGCACCCAACGGATGGCTCTACATCGGCGTCGGCGCGGATTCCAATATCGGCGAAGCGGGCATGAACCGCGAGTTCCGCCGCGCCAGCGTGCTCGAGGTGCGGCCCGAGAATAAATATATGCGCACCTTCGCGGCGGGCATCCGCAACCCCGTCGGCCTCAATTTCTATCCCGGCAGCGACCGGCTGTGGACCGTCGTCAACGAGCGTGACATGCTCGGCAGCGATCTGGTCCCCGACTATCTGACTGACGTCACCGAAGGCGATTTTTATGGCTGGCCCTGGTATTATTGGGGCGGTTACGTCGACCCGCGGGTCGAGCCCGAGGCCGAGGATCGGCGCCAGTACGTCAAGCGTCCCGAATATGGGCTGGGGGCGCATACCGCGCCGCTCGGCTTCACCTTTACCCAGGGCCTCGACCTTGGCGATCGTTGGGCGAACGGTGCGTTGATCGCGCTGCACGGGTCGTGGAACCGCGAGCCCGTTGCGGGGTACAGCGTCGTGTTCGTCAAGTTCGGTGCCAATGGCAAGCCGGTCGACGCACTGCCCGTCACCTTGCTCGACCAGTTCCTCGGCAAGGACGGCAAGACGACGCGTGGCCGCCCGGCCGACGTCAAGGTCGCGAAGGACGGCAGCGCGCTGGTCGCCGACGACACCGGCGGGGTGATCTGGCGGGTCGCGAAGGCGGGGTAGCTGATTTCGTCATCCCAGCGAAAGCTGGGATCGCCAACGGTCAAACGGAACGATAGCGGCCCCAGCTTTCGCTGGGGCGACGAAAACTACACCCGCATCGGCATCAGCACGTAGAGCGCCGGGCTCTTTTCGCTTTCGCGGATCAGCGTCGGGGCGTTGGCGTCGGCGAGGTGGAGTTCGACCGTGTCGCCGTCGACCTGGCCGAGGATGTCGCTGAGGTAGCGGGCGTTGAAGCCGATCTCCATCGCGTCGCTGTCATAAGACGCCGCAACCTCTTCGGCGGCGGTGCCGTTTTCGGGGCTGGTCACCGACAGGGTGATGCGGTCCTTGTCGAGGCCGACCTTGACCGCGCGGGTCTTTTCGCTGGCGATCGTCGAGACGCGGTCGACGCCCTGGTACAGGCTCTTCGGATCGACCTTGAGCAGCTTGTCGTTCGCGGTCGGGATGACGCGGCTGTAGTCGGGGAAGGTTCCGTCGATCAGCTTCGAGGTCAGGATCGCGTTGCCGAGCTGGAAGCGGACCTTCGACGCCGACAGGCTGATTTCGACATTGCCTTCGGCCTCGTCGAGCAGCTTGCGGATTTCGGTGACGCATTTGCGCGGCACGATGACGTCGGGCATCGACGACGCGCCGTCGGGGCGCGTGACGGTGTAGCGCGCGAGGCGGTGGCCGTCGGTCGCCGCGGCCTTGAGCACCGGACCCGACGCATCCTCGGCCACGTGCAGGAAGATGCCGTTGAGGTAGTAGCGTGTTTCCTCGGTCGAGATCGCGAAGCGCGTCTTGTCGATGATCTGGATCAGCTCGGCGACGGGCAGTTCGAAATTGGTCGGCAGGTCGCCTTCGGCGATCACCGGGAAATCGTCGCGCGGCAACGTCGGCAGGTTGAAGTTCGAGCGGCCGGCCTTGACCTGCATCTTGCCCTCGGCCGCGGCGAGGCTGACCTCGGCGCCTTCGGGCAGCTTGCGGGCGATTTCGAAGAGGGTGTGCGCCGACACGGTGGTCGTGCCCGCCGTCTCGACCTTGGCCGCGATCGTTTCGACGACCTGCAAGTCGAGGTCGGTCGCCATCAATTTCAGCTGGCCCGACGCATCGGCTTCGATCAGCACGTTCGAGAGGATCGGGATGGTATTGCGCCGTTCGACCACCGACTGGACGTGGCCGAGGCTCTTCAACAACACTGCGCGTTCGATCGTCGCTTTCATTCTAAATCCGCCATCCCTGTGTTTCGCGGGAAAAGTCCCTTGGGGACAGACCATCGGAGGCGATTCGCACCCCGATTCCGGCCCCTGAAAATGTCCACCTTCCTTAACGCACGGTGCGGCACGTGCAAGCCATGCTTGCAATGCTCCCCCAATCGCGCAAACGAGGATCGATGCGGCGCTGGGCCTCCTTTTTCCTGATAGCGACGGCGATGCCCGCGGTGGCGCTGGCGGCCAGCCCCACGGCGCTCGGCATTTTCGATGGCTGGGGCGCGTTTCGCGATCCGGCGACCCCGCGCTGCTACGCGCTCGCCGCGCCGTCGGCGACGATCGGGACGCCAAAGGTCAAAGCCTATGCCAGCGTCGGATATTGGCCAAAGTCGCGCATTCGCGGGCAATTTTACGTCCGCCTGTCGAAAGAGCGTGCGCCCGGACGCGAACTGCGCCTGACGATCGGCGGTCGCCGCTTCATCCTGACCGGCAACGGCGCGCACGGCTGGGCCGGCGACCCGCGCATGGACGCCGCGATCGTCGCCGCGATGCGATCGGCACCGAGCATGAGCATCGAGAGCGGGACCGCGACGGGCGGCGCGATCGCCGACACCTACCGGCTGCGCGGCGCCGCAACCGCGATTGACGCGGCGGCGCTGGGGTGTGCCAAGCTGCGCTGAGGCGGTTTGAAGAAGTGGCGGATTTCTGCGCAACTTCACTCGCGATTCGCAAATCTTCGTCATCCCGGACTTGATCCGGGATCCATGCGAGGCATCTGCGGAAGCTGGACCCCGGATCAAGTCCGGGGTGACGAAGTAAGAGGAAAAGGCGTTTCCGCGAAACGGCGGAAAACTGCGCAACTTCACTCGCAAATCGCATTTCATCGCGCGCGTTGGAGGGCGCGGAAGGGTGCCTGTAGCGGTTAGGAGGAAAGCTGCGTCGCTGGTCATCGCCCGGCACGCTAAATCGGCGCAATATTGTAGGACAGCGGTTTATGGATGGAGCTGACAAGATGAAGACAATCGGCCTGATTGGCGGTTTGAGCTGGGAAAGCTCGGCCCAATATTACCGGCTGCTCAACGAGGGCGTGCGGGCGCGGCTGGGCGGGCTGCATTCGGCGCGCATCCTGCTGCTGTCGCTCGATTTCGCGCCCATCGCCGAATTGCAGGCGAGCGGCGACTGGGATGTGCTCGATCGCCAGATGGCGGACGCCGCCCGTTCCTTGACGGCGGGCGGAGCCGAACTGCTCTTGATCTGCGCGAATACAATGCACCTGTGCGCCGAGGCGGTCGAGGCGGCGGCGCCGGTGCCGCTTCTCCACATCGCCGACCCCGCGATCGCAGCGGTCCAGGCGGCGGGCTTTTCGCGCGTCGGGTTGCTCGGCACGGCCTTCACGATGGAAAAGCCCTTCTATACCGCGCGCATGGCGGCGGCGGGTATCGAGGCGATGATCCCCGGCGACGCCGATCGCGCGATCGTCCACAGCATCATCTATGACGAGCTGGTGCAGGGCGTGGTCCGCGACGCATCGCGCGCCGAATATCGGCGGATCATCGCCGCGCTGATTGCAGACGGCGCCGAGGCGATCGTCCTTGGGTGTACCGAAATCATGCTGCTGGTCGGCGAAGCGGGCAGCGCGGTGCCGCTGTTCGACACGCTGGCGTTGCATGTTGATGCGGCGGTCGAGGCCGCGCTCACCTAGGCTCTGGCTCTGCGATTCCGTCATTCCCGCGAAGGCGGGAATCCCGCTTTGACTCCGTTGGCGCTAGCAGACCGTCTTCGCGTCTTCGCGCGAAACGCTGAAAAAGCCTCAAGCAAAGGCGCGAAGAGAAGGAAGGAAAAAGCGGGATTCCCGCC
The DNA here is from genome assembly GCF_001468225.1 of Sphingopyxis sp. H053. Lineage (GTDB taxonomy): Bacteria > Pseudomonadota > Alphaproteobacteria > Sphingomonadales > Sphingomonadaceae > Sphingopyxis. Next base: position 43,852 of record NZ_LNRU01000002.1, read on the forward strand.
TGCGCGGGAATGACGAGATAAAAATCGAGAGGTGCTGACCCTAGCTGCGCGCGAGCTTTGTCAGTTCGGTCGCGAGGAAATCGAGGACGAGGCGGACGCGCGGGACGTGGCGCAGCCGTTCGTGGGTCAGCAGCCACAGCCCCGTCGTATCCTCGGTCTTCGGCGGGATGCAGCGGATCAGGTCGGGTTCGCGATCGGCGATGAAGGCGGGCAGGATGGTGAGCCCCATGCCCGAGCGCACGCCTGCGAGCAGCCCCGATCCCGTGTCATATTGCATCACCACCGACTCTTCGAGCCCGTGCTGGCGCAGCCACGCCTGATAGGGTTCCCAGACGCCGCCGCCGCCGCCGATGAACGGATGCGTCGCAAGCTCAGCACGCCCGTGCGGAATGCCGTGGAGATCGGCATAGGCGCGGCTGCAATAGACGGTCCAGGGATTGTCGGCGATGCGGCGCCCGACGAGCCCCGCGCCCGCGGGCTGCTTGCTGCTGCGGATCGCGATGTCCGCAGCGCCCGCGGCGAGGTCGCGCGGCTCGTCCGACGTGTCGAGATGGATATGGATGCCCGGATGCGCGGCGCGAAGGTCACGCAGGATCGGCGGCAGGACGGTGACCGCGAAGATTTCCATCGTCGTCAGGCTGACCGTGCCGCCTGCATCGCGCGAGCGCGCGCCCGCCGCGTCGCCGAAGCGGTCGGCCGCATCGCGCACCGCGACAGCGCTTGCCACCATCGCCTCGCCCACCGGGGTCAGCGCATAGCCCGCCTGCCGCCGCTCGAACAGGTTGAGGCCCGTCGCCTCCTCGAGCGCCGCGATCCGCCGCGCGACGGTCGTCTGGCTGACGCGCATCGATTGCGCGGCCGACAGCGTGCTGCCGGTCTCGGCAACGGCCAGAAAGGCCTTCAGGTCGTTCCAATCATACATGACGCCTTGTGCGACATAATGGCCCCGCCCTCATTCTGCAATTTTGCAGAATGGCCGCGCAACATCGTTGCTCCTTTCGGCCGCAGCGATCGATTATTTCTGTCCCACCGGCTTCCTCCCCTCCTCCCAAGCCGGCCGATGGAGACTCAAGATGCAAAAGCTTCTGATCCTCGCCGCCCTCGCTGCCGTATCGATCGGCCAGCCCGTATCGGCGCAAACCACACCCGCGAACCCGAGCGTCGCCGTGGCGCACCGCGACCTCGATCTTCGGACCGAGGCCGGCACCAAGGCGCTCGACCGCCGCATCTGGCGCGCCGTCGTCGAAGTGTGCGGCACCGCCCCCGATTTCGATATCGCGGGCAAGAATGACGTGCGGCAATGCCGCCGCGACACAAAGCGCGTCGCCTCGGCGCAGGCCGATGTGGTGGTCGCCAATGCGTCGCGCGGCGAGCCGATCCAGGTCAGCTCGATCCGCAACTGACCGGCGGACCCAAGTTGCAGGGCCCGTCAAAGCCGGGGCCATGATTCGGGCACGATCATGGTCCCGGCTTTTCTTTAGGGGGTGCCTGCTGTTGGAGGTGGGCAGCTATTGTTGCCTCTTCGTCATCCCGGGCTTGACCCGGGACCCGCCTTCATTCTTCCCAACGGCAGCGGATCGAAACCGAGATCCTCGGCCAGATCGCGCCACGTCGGGTTCATCGCGTGGATCAGTTCATATTTCCACGGCCGTAACCATCGCTTGATGCGTTTTTCGCGCAGGATTGCCGAGTCCATTGCCTCGTGGCGTTCGAACCAAACGAGCCGCTTGATTTCATAGTCCTTGGTATAGCCTTCGAACGTCTCTTCCCGATGCTGATAGATGCGCTGGACGAGATTCGACGTGACCCCGGTGTAAAGCGTGCCGTGGGAAGAACGCGCCAGAATGTAGACGCAGGGATAGCGTTCCATCGTCGCATGAAAAGACAAGGCAGGCCCCGGGTCAAGCCCGGGGTGACGATGGGGACTGGCTGCTTTCGTTCAACAGCCTCCGGCGCAAACTTGCCCCGCCTTCACCCCCGCGCGTCGAACGCCATCCGCGCCCTTGCGACCTGTTCCAGATTGGCTTCAGCCCATACCCATACGCCGCAAAAGGCTTCGCCGAGACTGTGGCCGAGGTCGGTCAGGCAATATTCGACCTTCGGCGGGACGACGGGGTGGACCGTCCGCACCACCAGCCCGTCGCGCTCCATCTGGCGCAAGGTTTGCGTCAGCATCTTCTGACTGATGCCGGGGACGCGGCGCGACAATTCAGTGAAGCGGCAGGTTCCGTGATCCTCCAGCTCCTCGAGAACGAGTAGAGTCCATTTGTCGGCGACTCGGCCGATCAGTTCGTTGACGAGCGTTTCGACGCGCGGATCGACCGGCGCATTCGGATCATAGGCGATTTTTTCGGGCGTGGGCATGGCGGAAAATTCAAATCTCTCTTTTGGGTAACTACGGCACTTTCGGGTGCCTACTTTCTTTTGGAGAGTGTAGAGATATCTTTGCCTTCTCACCACCCCCTAAGGAGGCAAATATGAAAACCACAGGCAACACCATCCTCGTCACCGGCGGGGGTTCGGGCATCGGACTGGCGCTCGCGCAGCGTTGGCACGACGCGGGCAACAAGGTCATCGTCACCGGGCGCAATGCCGCGAAACTGGAAGCGGCGATCGCGGGGCGGCCGAACATGGCGGCGGTCGCGCTCGACGTCACCGATGCCGATGCGATCGCGGCTTTCGCGAAGGAGATCGTCGCAAAATTCCCGAGCCTCAATGTGCTGGTCAACAATGCCGGGATCATGAACGCCGAGGATGCAAGCACGAAGCGCGACTTGTCGCAGGCCGAGGCGACGGTCGTGACCAACATCCTCGGTCCGATCCGGCTGATCGACGCACTGGTCGATCATCTGGCGACGCAGGCGGACAGCGCGATCGTCAATGTGACGTCGGGGCTGGCGTTCGTCCCCTTCCCCAAGGCGCCGACCTATTCGGCGACCAAGGCGGCGATCCACAGCTACTCGGTCGCGCTGCGCATCCAGCTCGCGGGCAAGGTCGAGGTGATCGAGCTGGCCCCGCCTGCGGTGCGCACCGACCTGACCCCCGGCCAGTCGACGCGCGAGGGCTATATGCCGCTGGACGAGTTCGCCGATGAGGTGATGGCGCTGTTCGCGGTCGAGCCAACCCCCGAGGAAATCCTGGTGCAGAACGTCCTGCCGCTACGCAATGCCGAGGCGAGCGGGACGGTGCCGCAGGTGCTGGCGATGCTCGCGTCGCTTTAATTGGCGATCCTCCCGGTTGCACAGCAATGGGGAGGTGGCAGCGCGAAGCGCTGACGGAGGGGCCATGACGCGGCCTCTCCACCACCCGCTTCGCGGGCGGTCCCCCTCCCCACGCTTTCAGCGCAGGGAGGATCAACGGCGGAAGATTGCGCTTTTGCGCCTTCCCCACTATATGGCCGCGCATCATGCAGATTCCCGGCCACATCGACCCCGTCACGACGGGCACCGTTCCCTTGCGCGGCGGCAACCGCATCGACCTGATCGGGCTGACGCGCGACGCGATCGGCGGCGTGCTGGTCGAGGCGGGCCTCGACGCCAAGGCCGCGAAGCTGCGCGCCAAGCAGATCTGGCACTGGATGTACCATCGCGGCGTCACCGATTTCGAGGCGATGACCGACATCGCAAAGGCGATGCGCCCCTGGCTGACCGACCGCTTCATCATCGGCCGCCCGACGGTGCGCGAGGCGCAGGTGTCGAGCGACGGCACGCGCAAATGGCTGCTCGCCGCCGCCGACGGCCAGGAATATGAGATGGTCTTTATCCCCGACGCCGATCGGGGAACCTTGTGCGTGTCGAGCCAGGTCGGCTGCACATTGAATTGCCGCTTCTGCCACACCGGCACGATGCGCCTCGTCCGCAACCTCGCCGCGGGCGAGATCGTCGGACAGGTGATGCTGGCGCGCGACGAACTCGGCGAATGGCCGAAGGGCACGATGGCAGGCTTTGGCCCCGATCCCGAGGATGACGATGACGAGGAAGGCGGCAACTACACCGCCGACGGACGCATCCTGACCAACATCGTGATGATGGGCATGGGCGAGCCGCTGTATAATTTCGACGAGGTCAAGGGCGCGCTGAAGATCGTCATGGATGGCGACGGGCTTGCGCTGTCGCGCCGCCGCATCACGCTGTCGACGAGCGGCGTCGTCCCGATGATGGCGCGCGCGGGCGAAGAGATCGGCGTCAACCTCGCGGTCTCGCTCCATGCGGTGTCGAAGGAAATTCGCGACGAGATCGTGCCGCTCAACCGCAAATATGGCATCGACGAACTGCTGAAGGCCTGCGCCGATTATCCCGGTGCGGGCAATTCGCGGCGCATCACCTTCGAATATGTGATGCTGAAGGACAAGAATGACAGCGACGACGATGCGCGCGAGCTTGTCCGGCTGATTCGCGAATATGGCCTGCACGCGAAGGTCAATTTGATCCCGTTCAACCCCTGGCCCGGCGCGATGTACGAATGTTCGTCGCCCGAGCGGGTGCGCGCGTTCAGCAACCTGATTTTCAAGGCCGGGATTTCGGCGCCGGTGCGCACCCCGCGCGGGCGCGACATCATGGCGGCGTGCGGGCAATTGAAGAGCGCGGCGACCAAGCCGAGTCGCGCCGAACTCGACCGGATCGCCGAGGAAAAGCAGGCCGCGCTCGGCTAAATACGCCTCCCGGCGTCTTTTTCCCATCTTCGTAAGCGTCAGAAACCCGCGGATATGCGGGATTGCGACCGCATACCTATTCTATACTGTGTGGTAAAAATAACACAGGTAAGAAAATTGTCACATTCTGAACGATCCGTTCATTGCAGCGACAGCCGCGAGCCCCATTTAGGGGGCGTCGCGACCCAAAGGGCGTGGCCGATTAAAAGCAGAAGGAAAAGAACATGAAGAAATTCGCAGTTGCAGCCGCTCTCCTGACGGCCATCGTTGCAACCCCCGCCATGGCCCAGGGCGAAGGCCGCGTCGAAGTGCGCGGCGGCTATGTCACGGGCAGCGGCCTCGACGACGCCACGCTTGGCGCCGCGGCCGGCTATGATTTCGACCTCGGCTCGACGGCATTCGCCGGCGCCGAAATCGCGGGCGACAAGGTGCTGATCGACGGCGCCAAGGTCCAGTTCTCGGCCGGCGGCCGCGCGGGCGCCAAGGTCGGCGCCAACGGCAAGCTCTATGCCAACGCCGGTTACACCTTCGGCCAGATCGACGATCCCTATGTCGGTGCCGGCTACCAGCACAAGCTGGGCCAGAACCTCTACGCCAAGGCCGAATATCGCCACCAGTTCATCGAGAACTTCAGCGATTTCGACACCTTCGCGGTCGGCGTCGGCTTCGCTTTCTGATCCTTTCGGAACAGCGAAACGAAACAAGAAGGGGCGGCCCGTCGGGCCGCCCCTTTTTATTTGCCCTGTCGCTCAGCGACAGCGCGGATATTCATTCCGCGTTCGGCAGCGCCTGTTCGACCAGCGGCGCCAGCCCTGCGGCCACGACCGTCACCCCCTTGGCATTGGGATGCATATTGTCGCCGAGCATCAGCGCCTTGTCGGTAACGACATTGTCGAGGATGAAGGGATAGAAGCTTGCGTCATATTTCGACGCGAGCTCGGGATAGATGGGGTTGAACTTCTTCGCATAGTCGCTGCCGAGATTGGGCGCGGCCATCATGCCGGTGAGCAGCACCGGAATTTCGCGCTTTTTCAGTTCGGCGAGCATCGCGTCGAGATTGGCGCGCGTCTGGTCGGGGCCGATCCCGCGCAGCATGTCGTTGCCGCCGAGCCCGAGCACGACGAGCGCGGGCTTCGCCTTCGCATTATCGAGCACATAGGTCAGGCGCTGGCGCCCCGCGGCGGTGGTGTCGCCCGAAACGCCGGCATTCTGGACGCGCGCGACGACGCCATCGTCGGCGAGCGCGGCCTGCAATTGCGGCGCGAGCCCTTCCTTCGGGCCAAGCTGGTAACCCGCGTAAAGCGAGTCACCAAAGGCGATCACGAGCGGCGCGTCGGCGGGGATTGCGGGCGCCGCTTTCGCCGCGACCTTGTCGTTGGTCGAAGCCGACGGGTTTTCCGCCGATCCGCACGCCGCGAGCGGTTGGCAAAGCGCGATTGCGCAACCATATATCAAGAAAGAGCGCCATCCGGCCGTTCTCATTTCAAAGGGTCCTCTCCTTGCCCGACGCCCAACGACCACTCGAGGCCTTGGCGCCCGAAGTGGCGATCGCCGCCCACAATGTGACGCTCACGCTTGGAAGCGACAAGGCCCCGGTTGAAATTTTGCGCGGCGTCGATCTGGAGGTTCCCGCGGGCGCCTCGGTCGCGCTGCTGGGACCGTCGGGGTCGGGGAAAAGCTCGCTGATGGCGGTACTGGCCGGGCTGGAACGCGCGAACGGCGGCAGCATCCGCGTCGCGGGCCTCGATTTCGGGGCGATGGACGAGGATGACCTCGCGAGGGCGCGACGCGGCCGGATCGGCATCGTGTTGCAGGCGTTTCACCTGCTGCCGACGATGACCGCGCTCGAAAATGTCGCGGTGCCGCTGGAATTGGCCGGGATCGCCGATCCGTTCGGACGTGCCGCGGCCGAGCTTGAAGCCGTCGGGCTCGGCCATCGCCTCACCCACTATCCCGCGCAGCTGTCGGGCGGCGAGCAGCAGCGCGTCGCAATTGCGCGCGCCATGGCAAGCTCGCCCGCGATCATCTTTGCCGACGAACCGACGGGCAATCTCGACACCGCGACCGGCCACGCGATCATCGACCTGATCTTCGCGCGCCGCGCCGCATTGGGCGCGACCTTGCTCATCATCACGCACGACCCCGAACTCGCCGAGCATTGCGACCGCGTCGTCGTGATGCACGACGGGAAAATCGAAGAGCGGGCCGCGTGAGCGTGGCGAACCTGTCCTCCCTGCGGCGCAGCCATGGGGAGGTGGCAGCGGCGCAGCCGCTGACGGAGGGGCCTTGGCGCCGACGTCGCGGCCCCTCCACCATCTGCTTCGCAGACGGTCCCCCTCCCCACCGCTTCGCGGCAGGGAGGATTTGATGCTGCCGCTCGCCACGCTCTGGCGGATCGCGCGGCGCGACCTTGCGACGCGCATCCGCGGCCTCCGCCTGCTCGCGGTCTGCCTGTTCCTCGGCGTCGCGACGCTCGCGGCGATCGGCAGCCTGACGCGCGGCATCACCTCCGAACTCGAAGTGCGCGGGCAAACCATCCTCGGCGGCGACGTCGAATTCAGCCTGCCGCAGCGCGAGGCGACTGCGGAGGAGATGGCGGGCTTCCGCCGCGTCGGCACACCTTCGGCGACCGTGCGGCTGCGCGCGATGGCGAACGATCCCGACGGCGAGGCTTTGCTGTCCGAATTGAAGGCGGTCGACGGCGTCTATCCGCTCTATGGCACGATGCGGCTCGACAGCGGCGCGCGCCGAGGTCCGCCGCCTCCGGGGGGTATCTGGATCGGCAAGGATCTCGTCTCGCGGCTGGGCCTCAAAGTCGGCGAACGCGTGAAGTTCGGCGAAAAAAGCTTCCTGATCGATGGCGTGATCGCCGAGGAGCCCGACCGGCTGGGCGAGGGCTTCACGCTCGGGCCCGTCGCGATCATCGGGCTGGCCGACCTGCCCGCGACGCAGCTGATCCAGCCGGGCAGCCTGTACGAGAGCAAATATCGCGTCCGCCTGCCCGAGAGCGCGAACCCCGAAGCGGTCGGCAAGGCGCTGACCGCCGAGTTCCCCGACGCGGGCTGGGACATCACCGACAGCAGCAATGGCGCGCCGGGAACGCGGCGCTTCATCGAGCGGATGGGGCAGTTCCTGTCGCTCGTCGGCCTCGCGGCGCTGGTGATCGCCGGGATCGGCGTCGGCAATGGCGTCGCGAGCTATCTTGCGGGCAAGCGCCCGGGCCTTGCGACGCTGAAGGTTCTCGGCGCCGACAGCGGCACGGTGGCACGTATCTATGGGCTGCAGATCCTCGCGGTCGCGGCGGTGTCGATCGCCCTCGGCCTGATCGTCGGCGCGCTTGCGCCCGCGATCATCGGCGCGATTGCGGGCGATGTTCTGCCCGTCAAACCCGGCGTCGCGATCTATCCGCTGCCGCTTGCGGTCAGCGCCGCCTATGGCCTGCTGATCGCCATCGCCTTTGCCCTGCCCCCGCTCGCGGCGACACGGCACGTTCCCGCCGCGGGGCTTTACCGCGCGACGGTGAGCGGCGCGGCGCGGGTCGACCGGCAGACGGTCGTCGCGGTCGCGGCGGCGCTGGCGGCGATCATCGCACTCGCGGTCGGCACCGCGCGCGAGCCCCTGTTCGCGCTCGGTTTCATCGGGGCGGCGATCGGGCTGCTGCTCATCCTCGTCGGCCTCGGCTGGCTGGTACGGCGCACCGCGAGCCGCCTGCCGCGTCCCAAACGTCCGCTGTTCCGGCTGGCGCTCGCGAACCTCCACCGCCCCGGCGCCGCCACCGGCGCGCTCGTCGTCGCACTCGGGCTGGGCCTGACCTTGTTCGTGACGCTGGCGGCGATCCAGACGAGCATCACCGCCGAAATCCAGTCGACCGTGCCGCAGCGCGCGCCTAGCTTCTTCGTGCTCGACGTGCCGCGCACCGAGACCGCACGCTTTCAGACGATCGTGACGGGGGCCGACCCCAAAGCCGAGATCAACATGATCCCCGCGCTGCGCGGCAGCGTCACCGAATTTGCCGGCCAGCGCGTCAACGAGCTTGCCGAGCTGCCCGAGGGTGCCTGGGTGCTGCGCGGCGACCGCGGGCTCACCTACAGCCCGGTGTTGCCGAGCGGCAGCGAACTCGTTGGCGGCCAATGGTGGGCCGCCGATTACAAGGGACCGCCGCTGGTCAGCGTCGAGCAGGAGGTCGCCACGTCGCTCGGCCTCAAGATCGGCGACACGCTGTCGGTCAATGTGCTGGGGGTCGAAGTCCAGGCGAAGGTCGCCTCCTTCCGCACCGTCAACTGGGACAATTTCGGGCTGAACTATGTGCTCGTCTTCTCGCCCGGCACCTTCGACGCCGCGCCGCACAATATGGTGGCGACGGTTGCGGTCGGGCCCGAGGCCGAAGCCGCCCTGTCGCGCAGCATTCCGCGCGCCTTTCCGTCGGCGTCGCTGATCGCGGTGCGCGATGTCGTGTCGCAGGTGACGACGCTGCTGACGCAGATGAGCCAGGCGATCGCCGCCGCGGCGAGCATCGCGATCCTGGCGGGGATCGCAGTGCTGATCGGCGCGATTGCGGCGAGCCGCGAGCGGCGCGTTTACGACAGCGTGATCCTGAAACTGCTTGGCGCTACGAGGGGCCAGATACTCGGCGCGCAGGGCATGGAATATGCGGTGCTCGCGGGCATTTTGGCAGTGCTCGCACTCGGGCTGGGGCTTGCGGGCGCCTGGTATGTCGTGACGCAGCTGTTCGAATTCGACTTCGCGCCCGACCCGCTGATCGTCGGGATGACCCTGCTCGGCGGCGCCGGCCTGTCCTTCCTGATCGGGATTGCGGGAAGCTGGCCCCTGCTGTCGGCGAAGCCCGCGCAGGCGCTGCGCAGCCTCTAGTTCAGGATCCGCACCACCGCCGACACCGCCGCGATGCCGAGGACGATCGCGACCATCGCCTGCCAAACATGCGGCGGGACACGGCCGAAATGGCGCGCGCCGACATGGTTTCCCAGCCACATCGGCACGAACAGGATCACCGCGAGCAGGAATAATCGCCACGTCGCGATCCCGACCCAGAGCGCGGCGAGTGTCCCCGCGATCGCGGTGCCAAAGAAGATCAGCAGCATCGACGCGCGCGCGACCTTGGGCTCGAGATGGCGGCGGAGGTAAAAGGGCACGACCGGCGGTCCCGGCATCGCGGCAAAGCCGGTGAGAATGCCCGATGCGACCCCCGTCCCCGCAATCGCGCCGCGCCCCGGCCGGTGTCCCTCGGGCTGTTTGGGCAGCAGCACCGCGACAAAGGCACCGACCGCGACCAAGGTAATCAGCAGCCGCGCAATGTCGGGCGTCGTCGCATCGAGCGCGACCATGCCGACCGGCGTCGTCGCCATCGCGAGTAGCGCGATCGGCACCGCGGTCGCGCGGTCGGCGTCGGCCATGATGATCCCGATCCCGACCGGCCCGATCAGCAGTTGCAGCAATATGCCGAGCACCACCGCCTCTCCGGGGGCGATGATGAGCCCCAGGAGCGGTACGAGGATGATCGCCATGCCAAAGCCGGTGAGGCCGCGGACATAGGCGGCGGCGAAGGTCATCGCCGCCGCGCCGACGAGCGTCAGCGGCGCGATGCCAACAAGCTGCGACAGGCCGGTCAAGCGGCGTGCGCCACGACGGGCGGGTGGAAGGCGGGATGGAAGGGCAGCGCTTGTTTCCCCGGCAGCGGATCGAACTGGCCCGGCCGATACCGCAGGAACGCCGAGGCGGCTAGCCCCCGCCGTTCAAGCCAGCGGCCAAAGCTTGTCGACCGGGCGTTCGAGCACGTGCGCGGCGATGCTGTGCAATTTTTGCGGTGCGAGGCGTCCGGTCTTTGCCGCGCCGGCAAGCCAGGTTTCGATCGATCCGCCGGTTTCGATCCATTTGTCCTGGCGCAGCATCCCGTAAAAGGCTCCCGCGAGAATATGGATGCCATCGTCCGATTTGCGCCAACGATCGGACGGATTGCGCGCAACCCCCAGTTCCTCCGCGATCAGCTGGTCGAGCGCCTGCGCCAGATCCTCGTTCAGCAAGCCTTCGAGCGTCGTATAGCCCCATTTGGGGTCATGTTCGGCGACGACGCGCGGGATCAGCGGGTCTTTGGCGAGGATGGCGAGCGCGGCCTTTGCCGCGGGGCCGTCCATCACCACCGGCGGGTGGAGCATTTCATGCGCCGCGTTGCGCACGGTGATCGCGGTGTTCCAGTCTGCGGCCTGGAGGAAGGTCTGCCCCTGCACCTTGATCCCGTGCGGCTTGCAAAATTGCAGCAGCACCACCTCGATTTCGGGGTCGAACGTCCGGCCGGTCAGCTTTTCGTGCAGGCGGATCACGTCATAGGCGCCGAGATCGGCCTGAAGCTGGATGATCCGCCCTTCGAGCGCGGCGATGCGTTCGGCGCGAAAGGCGGCGAAGCCCGCACCCTGCATCGCTTCGAGCACCGCTTTCACTCGCGGGGCGTGCGCGGCGAACCACGCCCAGTCCTTTTCGTTCCAATGGCTGCTCGCGCGATAGGCGGGAAGCAAGCGCGTTTCGGGCGCGGCGGCGGCGGCGATCAGCGCGCCGAGGCTGCTGTCGTCGCCGCCCGAAAAGACGAGCGACAAGACCGGGCCGAGCAGCCCGAAACCCGCATCATTGGCCTCACGCGACAGCGACGGAATTTCGGCGCGGGCCGCGGCCGCAAGGCGCGGCGCGAAGGCGTCGACGTCGGCCTGATAATAGGGCAAATAAAGCTCTCCCCCCGCCAGCGGCCCCAGAAAGGCGAGCGCGTCGAAGCCTTCGGATGCGCGCACTTTCCATTGCGTGCGCATCGGCGGGCGCTGGTTTTGCGCTGAGGCGATGGTGGGAACAGCGAGGGCGGCGGTGCCGAGCGAGGCGGCAATGAAGAAGCGGCGATCCATGCCTCCGGTCTAACGGGGACCGGCGCGCCCGGCTTGAACGGACTTTGCCCGGTGCAGGATCGGTGGGGCGCCGGTTATCGCGGCGATCGACCGCGCCATATGCGCCTGGTCGGCGAACCCCTGGTCGGCGGCGAGATCGGCAAGACTGCCCTGCCAAGCATCGAGCGCAGTGAGCGCCTGCCGCGTCCGCGCCTCGAGCCGGAAACGCTTGGGGCTGACACCATAGGCTCGCGCGAAGCCGCGGCTGATCGACGCGGGGTTGAGCCCCATATGATCGGCCCAGTCGGCGAGCAATATGTCGGGATCGGCGGCGAGGGCCGCGGCGAGCAGGTCGGGCCAATCGTCGCGGCGCGCCGTGCCTATGCGGAAATGATCGCGGACATAGTCGGCGGCCGCCTGCGGATCGCGTTCGGCGAGGCGCGCGGCGGTATCGGGGTCGGCGATATGCCCGGCCCCCCGCGTGAATCCCTTTGCCACCGGAAGATTGAGCACCTGCGCCCCGCGCGCGCCAAAACGGTCCTGATGCGCAGTCCAGTCGCCGTGCACGACGACTGTTCCAACGCTGGCCGCGAGCCGGCCCTGATCGCCCGCTTCTTCATATTCGCCGCCGATTACCAGCGCGACATAGCCAAAGGCATGGCGGTGGCGCGGCAGGCTTTCGCCCGCCGCATGCCGGCCGATGCCGATCCCGCTCACCGCTCGCGAAGATCCGGCGGGGTTGCCTCGCCCTTCAGCATCGCGATCGCCTCGGCGAGCGGCATGATGCGCTGGCCGTCATGTCCGAGGGTGCGGATCGCGACGGTGCCTTCCTCGGCCTCGCGATTTCCGACGACGAGCAGGTACGGGACCTTCGCGAGGCTGTGTTCGCGGACCTTGTAGTTGATCTTCTCGTTGCGGACATCGATCTCGGCGCGGATGCCCGCGGCGACGAGCTGCGCCACCGCGTCCTTGGCGTAAGCGTCGGCGTCCGACACGATCGTCGCGACCACCGCCTGCACCGGCGCGAGCCAGGTCGGGAAACGGCCCGCGAAATGCTCGATCAAAATGCCGATGAAGCGTTCATAGGTGCCGAGGATCGCGCGGTGGAGCATCACCGGGCGATGGCGCTCGCCATCCTCGCCGATATAGCTCGCGTCGAGGCGTTCGGGCATCACGCGGTCGGACTGGATCGTCCCGCACTGCCACGTCCGGCCGATCGCGTCGGTCAGGTGGAATTCGAGCTTGGGTGCGTAGAAGGCGCCCTCACCCGGCAATTCTTCCCAGCCATATTCTTCGGTCGCCATACCTGCGCGTTCGACCGCTTCGCGAAGCTCGGCCTCGGCCTTGTCCCACATCTCTTCGGTGCCGAAGCGCATGTCGGGGCGGAGCGCGAGCTTCACCGCATATTTCTCGAAGCCGAGCTGCTTGTAGACGCGGTCGAGCAAGGCGCAGAAATCGCGCACTTCGTCGACGATCTGGTCCTCGCGGCAGAAGATATGGCCGTCGTCCTGCGTGAACTGGCGCACGCGCATGATCCCGTGCAGCGCGCCATGCGGCTCGTTGCGGTGGCAGCAGCCCATTTCGGCCATGCGCAGCGGCAGGTCGCGATAGCTCTTCATGCCCTGACGGAAGATCAGGACGTGCGCGGGGCAGTTCATCGGCTTGAGCGCCATCCACTCGGCGTCGTCCGACACCAGCGGACCTTCACTCTCGATGTTCGGCACCTCGTCGGGAATGACGAACATATTCTCGCGATATTTGCCCCAGTGGCCCGATTGCTCCCACTGGCGCGCGTCCATCACCTGCGGAGTCTTGACCTCCTGATAGCCCGAGCCGTCGATCGCGCGGCGCATATAGGCTTCGAGCTCGCGGTAGATGCGGTAGCCCTTGGGGTGCCAGAAGACGCTGCCGTGCGCCTCTTCCTGCAGGTGGAACAGGTCCATCTCGCGCCCGATCTTGCGGTGGTCGCGCTTCGCGGCCTCCTCCAGCCGGACGAGATGCTCGGCGAGCTGTTTCTTGTTGAGCCAGCCGGTGCCGTAGATACGGCTGAGCTGCGCATTCTTCTGGTCGCCGCGCCAATAAGCGCCCGAGACGCGCGTCAGCTTGAACGCGGCGGGGTCGAGCTTGCCCGTCGAGGCGAGGTGCGGGCCGCGGCACATGTCCATCCAGCCGTCGCCCGACCGATAAACGGTGAGTTCCTCGCCCTGCGGCAGTTCGGCGGCCCATTCGGCCTTGAACGTCTCGCCCTCGGCCGCCCATTTGGCGATGAGCTTGTCGCGCTCCCACACTTCCCTCGTGAGGGGAAGGTCGGCGGCGATGATCTTGCGCATCTCCTCCTCGATCAGCGGCAGTTCGTCGTCGCGGAACGGGCCGCGATCGGCGGCGGGCGCGAAGTCGTAATAGAAGCCGTCGCCCGTCGACGGGCCGAAGGTGATCTGCGTGCCCGGAAACAGGTTCTGCACCGCTTCGGCGAGGACGTGCGCATAGTCGTGGCGGAAGAGTTCGAGCGCGTCGGCCTCGTCGCGGCTCGTCACCAGCGACAGGTTCGTGTCTTCCTCCAGCGGGCGCATGATGTCGCGCAGTTCGCCATCGATCTTCGCGGCGAGCGCGGCCTTGGCGAGGCCGGGTCCGATGTCGGCCGCGATCTGCAGCGCGGTAGTGCCGCGCACGACTTCACGGGCAGAGCCATCGGGAAGGGTGACGCGGATCATGTCGGACATCGAAAAATCGGCCTTTCTTGCGGGGTAGAACAGCGCCCCTTTGCCAGCATGCGATATGGGCGGCAAGGGGCGGATTCACAACAAAGCTTGCAATGAGATAATGTATCATTATCTGCACAGCGAACCCCTCCCGCGAAAGAAACCCGATGTGCCTTCCCGCCGCGCGCCCGCGCCTTGCCGACCTGACGGGACTTGCCCTGTCGTTCACTTGCCTGCTCCACTGCCTTGCCCTGCCGCTCCTCCTCCTTCTGGCCCCGGCGCTCAGCCGCTGGATCGCGCTTCCCGAAGGCGTACATGCGGCGATCCTGCTGCTGGCCGTGCCCGCCGCCGCGGTCGCGATGCGCGACGGCTGGCAGCGGCATCGGCGGATCATGCCCGCGATACTCGCGGCCATAGGGCTGGGCCTGCTCGCGCTCGGCCTGTCGGCGCACGAGGGGTGGATCGCCGCCGCCGATCCCGAGGCGGCCGACCGCCTGTTGACCTCGGCTGGCGCGCTCACGCTTGCCGCCGCGCACCTCGTCAACTGGCGCTGGCGTCACCGGGGCGGCCCGCATAGACTGCGGGCATGACCGACGCCCCGCCGCTTCACAGCATCGCCGCGATCCTGCCGTGCACCGACCTCGACGCCAGCACCGCCTTCTATGAAAAGCTCGGCCTGTCGGTCGTCGGCGACTATGGCAGCTATCGCCTGCTCGAGGATGGCAAGGGGTGGCAGCTTCACCTGACCAACGAGTCGCCCGAAGGGTGGCTGGTGCCGGGGCAGAATCCGTTCGGGCTGTACCTCTATACCGAGCGCGTCGCGGAATTGGCCGAGAGCGTGCGCGACGCGATCCTCGAACGCGAAAAGGCGCCGACGCACAAGCCGTGGGGCATGTATGAATTCGCGCTGTCCGACCCCGACGAAACGCTGGTCCGCATCGGCTGGCCGAGCGAGCTGATCGGCTGAATCCTAATATTACCGTCATTCCCGCGAAGGCGGGAATCCCGCTTTGGGCCCACCCGCGTCAAGAAAGCGGGATCCCCGCCTTCGCGGGGATGACGGAGAGAATTAGGCCCCTGCAGCCCTGTCAACGAAACTTGACTTCGCGCTACCAATAATGTAAAGCTAGCTTGTCTATCAGATAAGGAAGTTTGACATGCCCCAGAAGGCTGCGAAGATCGAAACCGGCTTATCGGGCCGTCACCCGGCGTTGTGGGCGATCGCCTTCGCGGCGGCGCTGGCCGCCATCGCCTATTGCGAGTATCGCGGTTTTCTGGGCGGCTGGCGTTCGCTACCGTTTGTTGCAGCGGCGACACTGCTTCTCATTCCACTGACGAAGGCGGCGAACAATTGGCAAGCCGCTGCAGGCGCGCTGTCGCCGGCGACGCGGCGATATAATCGGCGCATGCTGATCTGGTCGGTCGGTTATGTTCTGTGCCTGGGAACGGCGATGACCGTTCGCAACTATCTCGACCCGCAAGGCGCCCTGCTGTGGGGGATCGCGGTGCTGCCGTCGGTGCCGATGCTTTTCTTCGTGTGGACGCTGGCCCGCTATGTGGTCGAGGAAGAGGATGAATATCTGCGATATCGCCAGACCAGCGCCGCCCTGATCGGCCTCGCGCTCGTCCTCCTGGCCGGAACATTGTGGGGCTTTCTGGAAACGTTCGGCGTTGCCCCGCATGTGCCCGCCTGGTGGGTGGTGCCCGTCTGGGCGATCGGCTTGGGGCTGGGCCAGATGATCATGACATCGGCCGAACGGCGCGCGGACCGCTCGTGAAGAACCGCCTGAAGGTCCTGCGCGCCGAACGCGACTGGAGCCAGGGCGACCTCGCCGAGCGGCTTCAAGTGTCGCGTCAGTCGGTCAACGCAATCGAGACGGGCAAATATGACCCCTCGCTGCCGCTCGCCTTTCGCATCGCCGACCTGTTCGACATGCGGATCGAAGAGATTTTTCTGCGCGACTGACCGGCAACCTTGCTCCCCCGCCCCCGCCCCGCTAGGGCGGCGGCAGCCGGAAAGGAGCCTTCCCCATGTTCAAGCGCCTGTTCGTCGACCATCCCAAGAGCGTCGATGAAAATTACATCGAGCATTTCGGCGTCGCGTCGAAATTCGGCGTGACGATGATCTATGGCGGGCTGTGTGCGCTCGTCCACGCGGTTGTTCCCGGCTGGTGCATCACCACGGGCAGCGACACGATCCAGCGGCTGAACCATATCATGGTCGAAAAGCGGCGCGCCAAGGGGCAGGCCGTGATGCAGATGAGCACGATCGACTGGGTCATCTGATCCGCGTGCGTTTCATCCACGCACTATATTCCCCGTTCGCATCGAGCGAAGTCGAGATGCCCCTCGGCTTGGCGCCATCTCGATGGGTGTCTCGACTTCGCTCGACACGAACGGGAATGGAGGGCCGAGCGTCGTGAACGACCCTACCGCTCCCGATTATCTCGACCGTTCGGGCCGCCCGCGGCTCGCCTATCGCTATACGGCCGGCACCAAGCCGACGATCGTCTTCCTGCCCGGTTACATGTCCGACATGGCGGGCGGCAAGGCGACCGCGCTGTTCGACTGGGCGGCGGCCGAGGGCCATGCGTGCTTGCTGCTCGATTATGCCGGATGCGGGCTGTCGGGCGGATTGTTCGCCGATCAGACTTTGCTCGACTGGCGCGGCGACGTGCTCGACTTGGTCGACGCGAAGGCCGAGGGCCCGGTCGTCATCACCGGATCGTCGATGGGCGGGTGGCTGATGCTGCTTACCGCCTTGGCGCTGGTGCAGCGCGACGGGCCCGGCCGGGTGGCGGGGCTCGTCGGGATCGCCGCGGCGCCCGATTTCACCGACTGGGGCTTCAGCGACGCCGAAAAAGCGATCATCCTCGCCGAGGGCGCGCTGGTCGAGGAAACGCCGTATAGCGACCAGCCCTATGTGACGACGCGCGGTTTCTTTCAGTCGGGCGAGGCGAACCGTTTGCTCGATACCGAGATTCCCCTGACCTGCCCCG
Organism: Sphingopyxis sp. H053; assembly: GCF_001468225.1. Lineage (GTDB taxonomy): Bacteria > Pseudomonadota > Alphaproteobacteria > Sphingomonadales > Sphingomonadaceae > Sphingopyxis. The sequence goes on from NZ_LNRU01000002.1 coordinate 61,082, forward strand.
TCCGCCTGCTCCACGGCGAAGAGGATGGCGACGTGCCGTCCCACATCAGCCTGCGCCTGTCGGCGGCGCTCGCGAGCGCGGATGTGCAAGTGACGCTGGTCAAGGGCGGCGACCATCGCCTGTCGCGCGATACCGACATCGGGCTGCTGATCGACACCGTCGCGCGGCTCGCGACGAACTAGAGGAACATCATGGCCCGCAGCGACTTCAAATTCCACGTTACCAAGCGCGTCCGCTATGCCGAGATCGACGCGCAGGCGGTGGTGTTCAACAGCCGTTACCTCGAATATTTCGACATCGGGATCACCGAATATTGGCGCGGTGTCGGCGTTTACGACCGCTGGCCCGCGCACAGCAGTCCCGAGTTCCACGTCGCGCGCGCCGAAGTCAATTATCGCGCGCCGATCCTGCTCGACGAGGAAATCGACATTTGCGTGCGCGCCTCGCGCGTCGGCACCAGCTCGATGACCTATTTGTTCGAACTGCACGGCGCGGGGAAAGACGATCTGCGCGCCGACGGACAGCTGATCTATGTCCATGTCGCCGAGGCGCAGGGCGCACCCGCGCCAGTGCCGGACGAATTCCTATTCCTGTTCGAAGCGTTTGAAGCGCGCGCCCTTCGCGCCTAATATGGTGCCATGACCAAATATCTTCACACGATGATCCGCGTTTCGGATCCCGACGCGACCGTCGATTTCTTCAAGCTGATCGGGCTGGAGGAAACGCGCCGTTTCGACAATGAGGGCGGCCGCTTCACGCTGATCTTCCTCGCCGCCCCCGGACAGGGCGACGTGGCCGAGGTCGAGCTGACCTATAACTGGCCGCCCGCCGACGGCAGCGCGCCCGAAGACTATACGGGCGGCCGCAATTTCGGGCATCTCGCGTACCGCGTCGACGATATCTATGCGACCTGCCAGCGGCTGATGGACGCCGGGGTGACGATCAACCGCCCGCCGCGCGACGGCCATATGGCGTTCGTGCGCTCGCCCGACGGCATTTCGGTCGAGCTGCTGCAGGAAGGCCACCTGCCGCCGCAGGAACCCTGGGCCTCGATGCCCAACACCGGCGCCTGGTAGGAGCCGCGCGATGCCGGGCCTGTTGATCAACATCGACGTGCCCGACCTCGCCGCTGGAGAGCGTTTCTATACGCGGGCGCTCGGACTGACCGCGGCGCGGCGGTTCGACGACGACATCGTCGAACTGACCGGGTGCGAGGCGCCCATCTATCTGATCGTAAAACCCGCGGGGTCGGCGATCGGCCCCGGCGGCGGCGACTTTCGCCGCTACAACCGGCATTGGACGCCGGTGCATCCCGACTTTTCCGTCGCGAACCTCGACGATGCGGTCGCGCAGGCTTTGGCCGCGGGCGCGGTACAGGAAGGCGAGACATTGGCGCTGCCCTATGGCAGACAGGCGATGTTCGCCGATCCGTTCGGTAACGGATTCTGCCTGATCGAGTTCAACGCGCAGGGATATGACGCCCTTCTGACCTGAGCAGGCGGATCAAGGTACCGGCGTCGCCGCTCCGTCTTGAAGGGGTGGGACGCTGGAAAGGAGATATCATGGCTGCGCTGGACATCGTCCGTATTCCCGTTCTCAGCGACAATTATGTCTGGCTGGTCCACGATCCCGCCAGCAAGGCGACGATGATCGTCGACCCCGCGGTCGCCGAGCCCGTGCTTGAGGCGGCCGCCGCGCGCGGCTGGACGATCACCGATATCTGGAACACCCACTGGCACCCCGATCACACCGGCGGCAACGCCGCGATCAAGGAAGCGACGGGCTGTACGATCACCGGCCCCGCGGCCGAATATGCGCGCATCCCCACGCTCGATGTGCAGGTGAAAGGCGGCGACAAGGTGCGGCTCGGCCAGCATGTCGCCGACGTTTGGGACGTGCCCGCGCACACCGCGGGGCATATCGCGTATCATTTCGCGGAGGGCGCCGCGATCTTCGTCGGCGACACGATGTTCGCGATGGGCTGCGGCCGCCTGTTCGAAGGCACCGCCGAACAGATGTTCGCCAATATGCAGAAGCTCGGCACGCTCGACGATGCGACGCGCGTTTATTGCGCGCACGAATATACGCTGTCGAACGCGCGCTTTGCGGTGACGGTCGAGCCCGACAATGTCGCGCTGGCCGAACGGCTCGCCGCGGTCGAGTCCGCGCGCGCGGCGGGCGAGGCGACGGTGCCGACGAGCATCGGCGAAGAGCGCGCGACCAACCCCTTTTTGCGTGCGCCGAGCGCGGCTGAACTCGGCCGTATCCGCGCGCTCAAGGATGCGGCATGATGCCGCTTCAGCGCCCATTCATCTGTCCGGGCCATAATGGCCGATCTCAAGGAGCATATTCATGGCGAAGCTGAACCTGATGGCTGCCGCGCTGTTGACCGCGGCCGCGCCGCTGGTCGCAAGCTGTGCGCCCGCCGGTTCGGGCGAGCCCGGCGCCGCAGCGCTTACCCCCAAACAGGCCGAACGGCTCGACAAGCAGCTCGCGGGCAAGGTTCCGGGCGAACCCGTCCGCTGCCTTCCGAATTACCGAAGTAATGATACGATCCGCGTGTCGGACAGCATCTTGCTCTATCGTTCCGGCGGCAATCTGGTATATCGTAATGACTTGAAGAGTAGTTGCCCGGGTCTTGCCCGTGACAGCGACATCATGGTGGTACGTCAGTTCGGGTCATCGACCTGCGAAGGCGATTTCTTCCACCTGGTCGACCGGTCGAGCGGAATCCGCGGCCCGACGTGCGTTTTTGGCGAATTCGTCCCCTATCGCAAACCGGCGGGGGACAAAGGCTGAGCCTCAGGTTCAGTCGTGGGCGGGGTCCGGTTTGCGCCGAGCTCTTCGGGTCGCACCCCCGCCTGCAATTGCAAAGCGTCGCCCCGCGAAGGCGGGGGCCGCTGGATATGTTGCGCTACACCGATAGCGGCCCCCGCCTTCGCGGGGGCGACGGTTATCTTTTGCGGCTATGCCTTATAGAGCGCCGCGATCTTGTCCTCATAAACCTGTTTCAGGATATGCCGCCGGATCTTCATCGACGGCGTCATCTGCTCGTTTTCGATCGTGAAGGGTTCGTCGGCGAAGTCGAATTTGCGGACCTTTTCGATCACCGAAAGCTGGCCGTTGACGCGGTCGACCGCGGCGCGCAGCGCGGTGCGGAATTTCTCATGCTCGCGCAGCCGCTCCAAATCCTTGGGCAAGCCTTCGGCCTCGGCCCATTCGGCCATCCATTCGGGATCGGGGACAAGGATGCCGACGAGGTGCGGGCGCTTGTCGCCATAGACCATCGCCTGCAGGATTTCGGGCTGGAGCGTCAGCATCCCCTCGACACGCTGCGGCGAGACATTGTCGCCCTTGTCGTTGACGATCAGGTCCTTCTTGCGGTCGGTGATGACGATGCGGCCCTTGTCGTCGATATGACCGATATCGCCGGTGTGGAGCCAGGCGCCTTTGTCCGGCTCCGCCGGATCCGGGACCAGCACGCGCTCGGTTTCGGCCTTGTTGCGCCAATAGCCCTTCATCACCAGCTCGCCGCGCACGAGGATTTCGCCGTCGTCGGCGATGCGCACCTCGGTGTTCATCAGCGGCGGGCCGACGGTGTCCATCTTGATCCCGGCGCTCGGGCGGTTGCAGCTGATCACCGGCCCCGCCTCGGTCTGGCCATAGCCCTGCAGCAAGGTCAGCCCGATCGAGTGGAAGAAGACGCCGATTTCGGGGTTCAATGGCGCGCCGCCCGACACGAGCGCCTTCATCCGGCCGCCGAAGCGCTTACCGATCTTGGGGCGGAACAAGCGGTCGAGGATCAGGTCGACGGGGCGATCGAGCAGCCCCATGCGGCGCTCATAATCCTTTTCGCCGACGCGCAGCGCCTGGTTGAGCATCCAGTTGGCGAGTCTGCCCTGTTTTTCGACTGACTTGATCATCCGCGCGCGGATCACCTCGAACAGGCGCGGCACGACGACCATGATCGTCGGGCGCGTTTCCTCGATGTTCGAGACGAGCTTTTCGAGGCCTTCGCTGTAATAGATTTGCGCTCCGACCATGATCGGCAGGAACTGCCCGCCCGAATGTTCATAGGCGTGGCTGAGCGGCAGGAACGACAGGAACACTTCCTCGTCGCCGATGCCGAAGTCGTTGACGAGCACCTCGGCGGCGCCCGCCGCATTGTGCAGGATCGCACCATGATGCTGCATCACCCCGCGCGGCGCGCCGCCGGTGCCGCTGGTGTAGATGAGGCACGCGGTATCGTCGCGCGTCATCGCGGCGCCGCGCGCCTTGGTTTCTTCCACCCACGCCTCGCCGCCCTCCACGAGCGGACCCCAGTCGTGGACCGCGACCTCACCGTGCTGGCCGACGCGCAGGCTTTCCATCGTGATGACAATATGCGCCTCGGAGCGCATCACCGCGGGCATCAGCGTGCGCGCGAGCTTCGCGGTCGAGACGATCACCGCCTTCGCGCCGCTGTTGTCGAGGATGTGCTGGTGGTCGCGTTCGGTGTTGGTCGTATAGGTCGGCACGGTGATGCAGCCCGCGGCCATGATGCCGAGGTCGGCGATGCACCATTCGGGCCGGTTCTCGCTGACCAGCACCACCCGGTCGCCTTCCTTGAGGCCGAGTTCGCGCAGGCCGTGCGCGAGCGCCGAGACCTGATTGGCGACCTGCCGCCAGCTCAGCGGATGCCAGGCGCGGTCGGCCTTGCGCCACAGAAAGGGATCTTCGCCGCCGCGCCCCGCACGGTCGAAGAACATCGCGACCAGACTCGAAAAATGGTCGAGATGGGGATTTTCAAGCTTCATTCTGCCTCTCTCCAGGGAGATTTCATTGCTTTCTTATTATTATCGTTGATCAATTCTGCGCTGGCGCCCCGTCGATCGACGAGCTGCCGGGTCCGCGCGGGTCGGCGGCGCCGCGCCAGCCCGCACTGGTGTGTTCGACCGCGTTGAGCTTCGACCCGAGGCTGGTCGCGGTGAAGCTGTAGCCAAAAGGTTTCATCTTCGCGGCGATCGCCTTGCCCGCCTCGTTATTCTCGATCAGCACACCCTGGCGGCCGAAGAAAAGGTTGGGAAGCTCCATCGCCTGTTTGGCGTCGAGCCCCCAGTCGAGCACGCCGACGAGCACCTTGGTCACATGCATGATGATGCGCTTGCCGCCCGCCGAGCCGACCGCGAGCACGACCTTGCCGTCGGGGCCATAGACGACCGTCGGCGACATCGAGGAGAGCGGACGCTTGCCCGCTTCGACGCGGTTCGCGGTCGGCACCCCGCCCTCGGTCGGCGCGAGGTCGAAATCAGTGAGTTCGTTGTTCAGGAAATAGCCGTTCGCCATCAGCTGGCTGCCGAAGATGCTTTCGATCGTCGAGGTCATCGACACAAGATTGCCGTCCTTGTCGGCAGTCACGAAATGCGTCGTCCCCTGCTCCTCAACCGGCGGCGCGGCCGCGCGCGGCTTCGCGCCCGGCGGCACACCGGGTTCATATTTGCCCGCGGCGCCAAAGGGCGAGATGAGCTGGCGGCGCTCGGCGAGATAGCTTTTGTCGAGCAATCCCTTCACCGGCACGTCGACGAAATCGCCGTCGCCGAGATAGGCGGCGCGGTCGGCATAGGAGAGCTGCATCGCTTCCGAGAGCAGATGCCAGCTCATCGGATTGTCCTTGCCCATCGCTTTCATGTCCCAGCCCTCGATCATACCGAGGATGCCGAAGACGGTGGTCGCACCCGACGAGGGCGGGCCCATGCCGCACACCTTGTAGACGCGGTAGGTGGTGCAGACCGCGGGGCGCTCCTTCGCCTTGTACGCGGCGATATCCTTGACAGTGAGCTGGCTCGGGTGGCGCGGCGCCTTGGCGACGGCGTCGCTGATCGCCTTGGCATTGGCACCGGTGTAAAATGCGTCAGGCCCGCGCGCCGCGATGTCGCGGAGCAGCTTGGCATAAGCGGGGTTCTTGATCCGCGTGCCGACCGGCGCGGGCTTGCCGTCGACATAATAGATCGCCTGCGGGGCGGGAAATTCCTTCCACATCGGCTCGAACTGGACGAGCCAGTTATTGAGCGCGGGGGTGACGATAAAGCCTTCTTCGGCAAGCTTGATCGCGGGCTGGAACAGCGCCTTCCATTCGAGCTTGCCCCATTTCTTGTGCGCCATTTCCATCAGGCGGACATTGCCGGGGACGCCGACCGACAGCCCGCCCGGAATGACATCCATATAGCCGCGTGCCTTGCCATCGGGTCCGAGGAAGCGGTCGGGCTTTGCCGCGGCGGGCGCCATTTCGCGCCCGTCGATCGTCGATATGCTGCCATCCTTGGCATTGTGGTGAACCATGAACCCGCCGCCGCCGATTCCGCTCGACTGCGGTTCGACGAGCGTCAGCACCGCGACCATCGCGACCGCGGCGTCGGCAGCGGTGCCGCCCTGGTGCAAAATCTCGCGCCCTGCCTCGGTCGCGCGTGGATCGGCGGACGAGGTGACGCCCTGCGCGAGCGCGGGCGAGGAGACGGTGACGGAAAGAAGGGCGGCGAGCGGGAGGAATTTTTTCAACATAGGCGCGACATTGGCGCGGAGGTCGAGGTAGCGCAACCCCAACCGCTCCTCCCTGTGCCGCAGGCATGGGGAGGTGGCAGCGCGAAGCGCTGACGGAGGGGCAATCGCGCGACGTCGCCGCCCCTCCACCACTCATCTGCGATGAGCGGTCCCCCTCCCCATCGCTTCGCGACAGGGAGGATCTAGTGGTCCGTCCCCACCGCGTCCGACACGCGCGCGAAGCCGTCGCGCGCCGCGAGCTTTTCGAGGCCATGCGCGATCCGGCCCGCGAGGCCGGGGCCTTCGTAGACCATCGCCGAATAGATCTGGACCAGGCTGGCGCCCGCGCGGATGCGTTCCCACGCCTGTTCGGGCGAGGCAATCCCTCCCGCCGCGACGAGCGGCAGCTTGCCGCCGCTCGCGGTGCGGAAATCCCGGACGCGTTGCAGCGCCAGTTCGGCGAGCGGCGCGCCCGAGAGGCCGCCCGCTTCCTCCGCATAGCGCGATGCGAGCGCGGGACGCACGATCGTCGTGTTCGAGACGATGACGGCGGCGAGCCCCTTGTCGAACGCGACGGCGACAATGTCGTCGATGTCGGCGGGCTCGAGGTCGGGGGCGACCTTCAGGAACACCGGCTTCGCCGCGCCCGCGGGCTGCGCCGCGGCGACGCCGTCGAGCAAGGCTTCGAGCGCGCCCTTGTCCTGCAAGGCACGAAGGCCGGGCGTGTTCGGCGAGCTGATATTGACCGTCAGATAGTCGGCAAGCGGCGCCATCGCGGCGGTGCCCTTCGCATAGTCGGCGATGCGGTCGGCGCTGTCCTTGTTCGCGCCGATGTTGATGCCAAGCGGCACCGGCAGGCCATAACGGCGCAGGCACGCGATGCGCTCGGCCGCCTTTTCCTGCCCGCCATTGTTGAAGCCCATGCGGTTGATCACCGCCTGATCCTCGACGAGGCGGAACAGGCGCGGGCGCGGATTGCCCTCCTGCGGCAGCGGGGTCAGCGTGCCGACCTCGACGAAGCCGAAGCCGAAATGCGGCATCACATGCGCGACGCGCGCATCCTTGTCGAAGCCGGGCGCGAGGCCGACGGGGTTCGGGAATGTGAGCCCCGCGAGTTCGGTCGCGAGCGCCGGGCTGGTCAGCGCATGCCGCGCGCGCGGCAGCGGCTGGAGCGCACTGAGCGTAAGGTTGTGCGCGGCCTCGCCATCGGTGGCGTGGACGATGGGGCGGACGAGCGCATAGGCGCTATCGGTGAGCGAGGCGAAAAGCGACATGGCCCGCCATTGCGCCGAGCCGGGGCCTATGGCAAGCCCCGCCTCGACTATTGGCGGGACCAGCAAAGTCATCGGAAAAACCGGGAGAAATTCGTGTCGCATCTTCGCATAATCGCTCGCCTGTCCACCGGGCTCGCTCTGCTCGCCGTCGCGGGTTGCGCCCCGGCCGCGGTACAGGAAGCCCCCGCCACGGTAGCCGCGACGCCCGCCCCCGAAGCCGCCCCCGCCGGCGCGAACCTTGCGCAATTCTTTGAAAATTATGACGCCGCGCAGCTCTCGCTGAGCCCGCAGGGCAAGGCGTATCGCGGCATTCGCGATGCCGATTATGGCCGCTGGGACGACGTCAGCGACGAGGCCGAGGTTGCCAGCCACAAGCTGCGACAGGCCACCGCCGCCGCGATGCGCGAAAGCTTCGACCCCAAGGCGCTGAGTGTCGACGAAGCGCTGTCGTTCGAGCTGTTCAACGCGCAGGCGGCGCGCGCCGACCGGCTGTTCCCGTTCCGGGGCCACGGCTATATCTTCGACCAGATGAACGGCGAGCAGAGCCAGCTCCCCGCTTTCCTGATCAACATCCACCGCGTCGCCAGCGTCGCCGAGGCCGAAGCCTATGTCGAGCGCATCCGCGGGCTCGGCCCGATCCTCGACGCGCTGTCGGCGCAGTCGGCCGAGCGCGCGAAGAAGGGCATCCAGCCGCCGAAGTGGGTCTATGCCTATCTGATCTCCGACATCGGCAATTTGCAGAAGCCCGACAATGCGGTGGTCGAGGATATCACGGCGAAGGTCGGCAAGCTTGCGATCGGCGATGCCGAAAAGGCACGACTCATCGCGTCGGCCAAGGCGGCGTGGAGCGAAAGCGCCGGCCCCGCCTATGGCCGCCTGCTCGTGGAGATGAAGCGCCAGCAGGCGAGCGCGCCGACGCAGGACGGCGTGTGGCGCCTGCCCGACGGCAAAGCCTATTATGAGGCGCTGCTCGCCAATTACACGACGACCGACATGACCGCGACCGAGATCCACGACCTTGGCCTGTCCGAAGTCGCGCGCATCCATGGCGAGATGAAAAAGATCATGGCGCAGGTTGGCTTCAAGGGCACGCTGCAGCAATTCTTCGCGCATCTGCGCACGAGCCCGCAATATTATTACACGACCCGCGAAGCCTATCTCGCCGACGTCGACGCCAAGGTGAAGGCGATGGAGGCACGGCTGCCCGCCTTCTTCAACACGCTGCCCAAGGCGCATCTGCAGGTGAAGGCGGTCGAGGCGTTCCGCGAGAAATCGGCGGGCAAGGCCTTCTATCAGTCACCTTCGCCCGATGGGTCGCGCCCGGGGACTTATTATGTGAACCTCTATGACCTGAAAGACATGTCGAAGACCGAGCTTGAGGCGCTCGCCTATCATGAGGGCGTTCCGGGGCATCATTTGCAGCGCGCGGTGCAGACCGAGCTGACCGGGCTGCCGCCCTTCCGCCGCTTCGGCGGCTTCACCGCCTATACCGAAGGCTGGGGCCTCTATACCGAGGAACTCGCCAAGGACATGGGCTTCTACACCGATCCGTACAGCGATTTCGGGCGGCTCGGCATGGAGCTGTGGCGCGCGTGCCGGCTCGTCGTCGACACCGGGATTCACGACAAGCGCTGGAGCCGCGAGCAGGCGATCCAGTACCTCAAGGACAATACGCCCAATCCGCAGGGCGACATCGAAAAGGCGATCGAGCGCTATATCGTCTATCCGGGTCAGGCGACCGCCTATCTGATCGGCAAGCTCAAGATCATGGAGCTGCGCGGCCGCGCGCAGACGGCGCTCGGCGACAAGTTCGATTTCCGGACCTTCCACGACGTCGTGCTCGAATCGGGCCCGGTGCCGCTCGACGTGCTCGAGCGGCGCGTCGACGTCTGGATCGCGGCGCAGAAAGGTTAAGCTAATTGACGATTGGCGCTTGACGCGCGGGGCCGAAACGCAAATGATTTGATCCAGAAAAATAAGGCAGCCGGGTCACGGTTGCCAAAGGTCTGGGTCTTCATGTCGGATATTACTTCCTCGCCCGCGGGCGTGGACGGCAGCGCGCCGTTCGAACTGCACTATTTCCCGCCCGATCCCGATCTGGCGGAGATGGTGTCGAGCTTTTATTTCGCGCGCGTCAACATGCCGCGTTTCGACGAATATGAGCGCGCCGACCGCCCGCAGTTCCGCTTCGTCACTGCCGCCGACGGCGAATATGTCTTCGCCGACGATCACCGTGCGCCGGTCTGCCGGGCGAATATCGTCGGACCGACGAGCGGGCGGGTGCGCGCGATCAGCAATTGCCCGACGCAGATGTTCGGGTTTGGCATGCTGCCCGCGGGCTGGGCGGCGCTGATGGGCGCCGATGCCGACAAGCTGACCGACCGCGCGATGAACGCCGCCGACCTGTTCGGTCCGTGGATCGACGAGGTCGCGACCGCGCTAGAAAGTGCGGCGAGCGTCGAGGAAAAGCTGGTCATCGGCAATAATTTCGCGCGCGAGGTGCTGACCCGCGGCGAGACCGCGCCGATGTGGTTCATCCGCACCGTCGATGGATGGCTGACCGAATCGCCCTCGCCGCAGGTTCCCGAACTGGTCGAGGCGACGGGCATGTCGATCCGGTCGGTCGAACGGATGACCAAACATTATTACGGCCTGTCGCCGCGCATGCTGGCGCGCAAATATCGCGCGGTGCGCGCCGCGTCGGCGCTGGCACGCGGCGAAGGGCTCGATGCCGCGCAGCTCGGCGACGCCTTTTACGACCAGTCGCACCTGATCCGCGAGATCAAGCGCTTTGCCGGCGCCACGCCAGGCCAGCTCGGCAAGCCGACCAGCTATACCGAGGCGACGACCAAGGGCCGCAAGCAGCTCGCCGGAAGGGTCAGCCCGCTCGTTTCGGAAACATAGGGTCCGTACTGGCGCCGCAACCCGCGTTAACCTTCAAAAATTATCTGTCCCGTCGTTTTGGCGTTTTCATCCAATCACGAATCGTCGCCCGGGCATAATCCCCCGTTGCGACCCAGAAGAGCTCATCCTCTGACGAGGACTTGAGACCTTCATCTTGGCACTCATTTGGCTTTGGCCGGATGGGTGCCTTTTTTTCTTGGCGACCGAATAGCCCCCATTGGTTGCGCCGCACAAAAGCCTCGCCTATATAAGTGGAGTAATTCGCTCCAGTTAGGAATCGTTCGCAACTGCGACGGAAAAATACGATGCGCCTGTCGAACCTTGCCGATTATGCCGTGGTGCTGATGAGCGCCGCCGCCCGCCAGTGCGGGTCGGTGCCGATTCACGCGGGCATGCTGGCCGAACAGACCGGCATTCCGGGGCCGACGGCGCAGAAGCTGGTGAGCCAGCTCGCACGCGCCGGCCTGCTCGTCGCGTCGCGCGGCAGCGGCGGCGGGGTTCGGCTCGCGCGGCCCGCGGCGGCGATCAATGTCGCCGAGATCATCGAAGCGGTCGAAGGACCGATCGCGCTGACCGCCTGCGTCGCCGAAGGGCGCCATGATTGCTCGCTCGAGGGCAGCTGCAAGGTGCAGCCGCATTGGGGCGTCGTGAACGGCGCGGTGCGCGGCGCGCTGGCTGAGATTAGTTTGGCGACGCTATCCGTCGCCCCTGCGAAGGCAGGGGCCGCTGTAAATACAGCACAGCCTTTGCCGACAACGGCCCCCGCCTTCGCGGGGGCGACGAGTTAGAGATATGACCGACAACACCGAACTTCCCGTGAAAGACCAGGCCGCGCACGATGCCGCGGCGAAGGTCGCCGATTATGAGCATGGCTGGTCCTCGGCGATCGAGACCGACTTCGCGCCCAAGGGGCTGACCGAGGATACGGTCCGCTTCATCAGCGCGAAGAAGAATGAGCCCGAATGGATGCTCGACTGGCGGCTGAAGGCGTTTCGCCACTGGTTGACGATGGAGACGCCCGACTGGGCGAAGCTCAACGTGCCGCCGATCGATTATCAGGACGCGTACTATTACGCGGCGCCGAAGCCGAAGCCGAAGCTCTCCAGCCTCGACGAGGTCGATCCCGAAATCCTCGAGGTCTACAAGAAGCTCGGCATTCCGATCGAGGAGCAGAAGGTGCTCGCCGGCGTCGAGGGCGCGCGCAAGGTCGCGGTCGATGCGGTGTTCGACAGCGTCAGCGTCGCTACGACCTTCCGCGAGGAATTGAAGCGCGCGGGCGTCATCTTCCTGTCGATCTCGGAAGCGATCCGCGAATATCCCGATCTGGTGAAGAAGTGGCTCGGCAAGGTCGTGCCGATGCACGACAATTATTTCGCGACATTGAATTGCGCGGTCTTCTCCGACGGCACCTTCGTTTACGTGCCCGAGGGCGTCCGCTGCCCGATGGAGCTCAGCACCTATTTCCGCATCAACGCCGAGAATACGGGACAGTTCGAGAGAACGTTGATCATCGCCGACAAGGGCGCGTACGTCAGCTACCTTGAGGGCTGCACCGCGCCGATGCGCGACGAGAACCAGCTCCACGCCGCGGTGGTCGAACTCGTCACGCTCGACGATGCCGAGATCAAATATTCGACGGTGCAGAACTGGTATCCGGGCAATGCCGAGGGGCTGGGCGGCATCTATAATTTCGTGACCAAGCGCGCGCTGTGCCAGGGCAAGCGCAGCAAAGTGTCGTGGACGCAGGTCGAAACCGGCAGCGCGATCACGTGGAAATATCCGAGCTGCGTGCTCAACGGCGACGACAGCGTCGGCGAATTCTATTCGGTCGCGGTGACGAACAATTACCAGCAGGCCGACACCGGCACCAAGATGATCCACAATGGCAAGCGCACGCGCTCGACCATCGTGTCGAAGGGGATCAGCGCGGGCAAATCGAACAACACCTATCGCGGGCTGGTGCGCGTCGCGCCGAATGCCGAGGGGGTGCGCAACTTCACCCAGTGCGACAGCCTGCTTTTGGGAAGCCTCAGCGGCGCGCACACCGTGCCGTACATCGAAATCCGCAATCCCTCGGCGCAGGTCGAGCATGAAGCGACGACGAGCAAGATCAGCGACGACCAGCTGTTCTACGCGATGCAGCGCGGACTGGGGCAGGAAGAGGCGGTGGCGCTGATCGTCAACGGCTTCGCGAAGGAAGTGCTGCAGCAGCTGCCGATGGAGTTTGCGGTCGAGGCGCAGAAGCTGCTGGGGATTAGTTTGGAGGGGTCCGTGGGGTGAGACAGGCCGCTACCTTCTTAGTCTTGCTCTCGGTTTTCTCAAGCGGATGCGCAAGCTCAGGCAATCGCGATGAGTTGCGTTGGATCAATCTAAGGAATGGATCCGGGCCACATGCCGCATGGGCACAATGTGTCGACCTACGTTCGAGGGCATATGTTGACCGGGACAAGCCGGCTTCTCCTCCACCTTGGTTTAAAGGCGCTATTCCGGGCCAGCCGAAGGTCGTCTTCAGCTGGGTCCTGTCTGACTGCTCGGACAAGATGGTAGGTCCAGGTTGGGATGATCTCCCACCGAAAGAATTGGGACGATTGTTGGGCGATGCCTACAGGCAATTCAACACCGCGTCGTCCGTCCAAGCACTAGAACCAGAGGACTTCGGCCCAAACGTTGAGGAAATATGATGCTTCAAATAGATAACCTCCACGCCACCGTCGCCGACAAGCCGATCCTGAAAGGTCTGTCGCTCAGCATCAATGCGGGCGAAATCCATGCGATCATGGGGCCCAATGGCGCGGGCAAGTCGACGCTCTCTTACGTCCTCGGCGGGCGCCCCGGCTATGAGGTCACCGAGGGATCGGTCGATTTCGACGGGCAGGACCTGCTCGACATGGAGCCGCACGAGCGCGCCGCGGCAGGACTGTTCCTCGGCTTCCAGTATCCGGTCGAAATCCCCGGTGTGTCGAACGTTCAGTTCCTGCGCGAAAGCCTCAACGCGCAGCGCAAGGCACGTGGGCTGGAACCCCTGTCGGGCGGCGATTTCCTGAAGCTGGCGCGCGAGAAGGCGGGGCTGCTCAAGATGGACATGGACATGCTCAAGCGCCCCGTGAACGTCGGCTTTTCGGGCGGCGAGAAGAAGCGCAACGAGATGGTGCAGATGGGGATCATCGACCCCAAGCTCGCGATCCTCGACGAGACGGATTCGGGCCTCGACATCGACGCGCTGCGTACCGTGGGCGACGGGATCAACGCGATCATGCGGCGCCCCGACAAGGCGGTGTTGCTGATCACGCATTACCAGCGGTTGCTCGATTATGTGCAGCCCGATTTCGTCCATGTGTTGGCGGCAGGCCGGATCGTGAAGTCGGGCGGGCCGGAGCTGGCGCGCGAGCTGGAAGCGCATGGCTATGCGGAGATTGCCGCGTGATGAGCACGCACCTTTCTTTCCATCGTCATGCCGGACTTGATCCGGCATCCATGACCGCGTGGACCCCGGATCAAGTCCGGGGTGACGAAGTGGGGGGGATCGCAGCTTGACCAGCGCCACCCTCCCCTCGCGCCGCGACGAAGCTTGGCGTTATAGCGACATCGACGCGGTCGCCGCGGCGTGGCCGTTGCCCGCGCCCGAGAGCATCATCGTGCCCGCGGGCGGCGATTTCAAACGCGCGATCGTGCAGGACAAAGGCGCGATCCGCCAGATAGAGCTGGTGCTCGGCAAAGCTGCAGTGGCTTCGCTGCATATCCTCAATACCGGCGGCGCCTACGGCCGCATCGAACTCAATGTGATCCTGCACGAAGGCGCCGATTTCCATCTCGGCGCGGCGCAGATCGGCGGCGGGGAACAGAATCTCGAGATCGTCACCACCGTCACCCACGCCGAACCCGGCGCAACGTCGCGGCAGGTGGTGCGATCGGTGCTCGGCGGCACCGCGACCGGCACCTATCTCGGCAAGGTCGCGGTCGCGCGCGATGCGCAGCAGACCGACAGTGAGCAGGATGTGAAGGCGATGCTGCTCGACCGCAGCGCGACCGCCAACGCCAAGCCCGAACTCGAAATCTTCGCCGACGACGTCAAATGCGCGCATGGATGCGCGATCGGCGAGCTCGATCCGATGGGGCTTTATTACCTCCAGTCGCGCGGTTTGCCGCCCGGCGAGGCGAAGAAGCTGATGCTGCAGGCATTTGTCGCGGGCGTGTTCGATGGCGCCGAGGATGAAGTGCAGTTGCAGGAACTAGCGCTGGCGAAGCTGGGAGAATTGGTGTGAGCGTCGTGACCGCCACCAACATGCCCTCCCCTAGCCCCTCCCGCCTGCGGGAGGGGGACATCAGGGCCGACTTCCCCGGGCTGACGCCCGGCTGGCACTATCTCGATACCGCCGCGACGGCGCAGAAGCCGCAGGCGGTAATCGATGCGACGGTGAACGCGATGGGGCGCGATTATGCGACCGTGCATCGCGGCGTTTATGCACGTTCGGCCGACATGACGCTCGCTTATGAGGCGGCGCGGCGGCGGATCGCGGCATTTATCGGCGCGCGCGAGAATGAAATCGCGTTCGTGCGCGGTGCGACCGAGGCGATCAACCTTGTCGCCTATTCGCACCCGAAGAAGGGCCGCGTGCTGTTGTCGGTGCTGGAGCATCACAGCAATATCGTGCCGTGGCAGCTTGCGGGCTGGCAGGTCGATGTTTGCCCACTGACCGAAGACGGGCGCATCGATCTCGATGCAGCCGAGAAACTGCTCACGAGCGAACACACGATGGTCGCCTTCGCGCATGTCTCGAACGTGCTCGGCAGCCCGCTCGATCTCGCGCGCGCCGCCGAGCTTGCACACCGCGTCGGCGCTGAGCTGCTGATCGACGGCTGTCAGGCTGTGCCGCGTCTGCCCGTCGATGTCGCGGCGCTCGGCTGCGACTATTATGTCTTCTCGGGGCACAAGCTTTACGGGCCGACCGGCATCGGGGTGCTGTGGAGCGACAAGCTCGACGCGCTGCCGCCCTGGCAGGGCGGCGGGTCGATGATCGACCGCGTGACCTTTGCGAAGACGACCTACGCCCCCGCCCCCACGCGCTTCGAGGCGGGCACCCCCGCGATTATCGAAGCGATCGGGCTCGCGGCGGCGGTCGATTTTGTCGAGGCGATCGGCATCGATGCGATCCACGCGCATGAAGTTGCGCTGGTCGGCAGCTTACGCGAAGCGCTCGCGCGCAAGAACAGCATCACGCTTTTCGGCCCTGAAAACAGCGCCGGAATCGTGAGTTTTGCGATGGCGGGGGTTCATCCGCACGACATCGGCACTATCTTGGATGAAAGCGGGGTCGCGATCCGCGCCGGGCACCATTGCGCACAGCCGCTGATGGAGCATCTGGGGGTGCCCGCGACCGCGCGCGCGAGTTTTGGCGTTTACAGCAATGACGACGATGTGGCGGCGCTGATCGATGGCCTCGCCCGCGTCGAGAGGATTTTCGGATGAGTGAGGACCGGATGATCAAGGTCGAGGAAGTGGAAAGCGTCGAAGCACCGCCGAAGGCACGCGTCGCGGACGTCGAGACGGCGCCCGAAAAGCTCGAGCGCAAGCGCGACTATCTCGAAGGCTTCCTCGCAGCGAAGCCTGCCGCGGTCGATCCGCATGCGGTCGGCGGCGATCTGTACGAGGCCGTGATCAACGCGCTCAAGGACATCTACGACCCGGAAATTCCGGTGAATATCTATGACCTTGGCCTGATCTATAATGTCGAGATCAACGACGGCCATGCGCTCGTCACGATGACGCTGACGACGCCGCATTGCCCGGTCGCGGAATCGATGCCCGCCGAGGTCGAACTGCGCGTCGGCGCGGTCCCCGGCGTCGGCGATGCCGAGGTCAATCTTGTCTGGGATCCGCCGTGGTCGCCGCAGAATATGAGCGACGAGGCGCGGCTCGAATTGGGAATGCTCTGATGACCGAGACCAAGACCCGCGCACGCCCTGCCGCCGTCGCCCTGACCGCCGGCGCCGAAGCGCGTATCGCGAAGCTGATGGCGGCCGCGCCCGAGGGCGCGATCGGCGTGCGCCTGTCGACGCCGCGCCGCGGCTGCTCGGGGCTCGCCTACTCGGTCGATTATGTCACCGAAGAGGTGAAGTTCGACGAGAAGATCGAGACCCCCGGCGGCGTCTTCTACATCGACGGCGCGTCGGTGCTCTACCTGATCGGCAGCACGATGGACTGGGTCGAGGACGACTTTGCCGCGGGCTTCGTGTTCGAAAATCCGAACGCCAAGGGCTCGTGCGGCTGCGGCGAGAGCTTTACCGTCTAGGCGCGCATTTCCGCGCCAAATCTGCTATAACGCCCCTCCTGAAGCAGGGGCATTGTCATGGTTCGTGCCTTCTATCTGGCCTATGCGGCCATATGCTACGCGATATTCTTCGCGACATTCCTGTATCTTATCGCATTCGTCGGCAATCTTCCCGTCGTCCAGCCGACGGTCGATTTCGCGCGCGCGGCGGAGCCCGCGACGGCGGTCGCGATCGACATCGCGCTGATCGCGCTGTTCGGCATCCAGCACAGCGTGATGGCGCGGCCGACGTTCAAGGCCAGGTGGACGCATATCGTTCCCGCCACGATCGAGCGCAGCACCTATGTGCTGTTCGCCAGCCTCGCGCTGATCCTACTGATGCTGTTCTGGCACGAGCTGACCGCGCCGGTCTGGACCGTCACCAATCCCCTCGGCGCCGCGATCCTGTGGGCGCTGTTCGGGCTCGGCTGGTTGATCGTCCTCTTCAGCACCTTCCTGATCAATCATTTCGAGCTGTTCGGGCTGCAGCAGGCGTGGTTCGCGCTGCGCGAGCGGGCCGCGGCGCCGCCGGTGCTGCGCCAGCCGCTCTTCTACAAATTCGTGCGGCATCCGCTTTATGCGGGCTTCTTCCTCGCCTTTTGGGCGACCCCCGCGATGACCGCGGGGCATCTGCTGCTCGCCGTCGGCCTGTCGATCTATATGCTGATCGCGATCCGGCTGGAGGAGCGCAACCTGATCGACACCTTCGGCGCCGATTATGTCGCCTATCGCGAGACAACGCCGATGCTGGTGCCCGGCACCGGCGGGCGGCGGCGCGCCTAACGGCAGACGGTCCAGCCCGCCGTGCGCGCCGCCATGTCGATATGGAAATGGTCGGCGTGCGCGCGATTATAGTCGGGCGACAAGATGGTGCTGAACAGGCCGCAGCTCTCGTCCCGGACCTCGTGCAAAAACTCGCTGCGCTTGTCGCCCGGCGCCCAGTCGTTGATCAGCGAAATGCGCGTGCCGTCGGCAAGGACGAAGGCCGAGATGTCGATCGCATTGGCGGTCGAATGCTGGCTCTGCGCCTGCTCGCCGGCGATCTTGCGGCAATTATAGCTGCCGAGATTTTCGAGCTCGACCACCTTTTGCCCGAAATGCTTTCGCGCGAGCGGCTGGACCACGTCGCGATTCCATAGCGCCATCGCCGCCGTCACCGCGCAGCTCGGCGCGGCGCCCGCTGGCCGCATCGTCGGCACCAGGCGGTCGCCGGTCAGGATCATCCGCTGGCTCGCGCGGCACGCGCCGGTTCCGATCGCCGGCCGTCGCAGATAGCCGGCGCCGGCGCGGTCGAAGGCGGCGAAGCAGGCGCCGTCTTCACTTGCCAGCGCCACCAGCTTGCGGTTTGTCGCCCAGCCCTGCGGATGCGCGAGTTCGAAGGGTGTGCCCGGAATATGCTCGGGATGATCGCGCACCCACTGCATGCCGAGTATCGCGCCGAGGGTCAGCAGCACCGCGACGGCGAACCAGATCAGATAGGGGCGGAGAGTCTTCATCGTGTCCGTTCTGCGTGCCGCAAATTACCGCTTGTTGAAAGCGCTTTGCGGCTCGATAGCGTTCCCGGTGGCAAAACGCTCGATCCTGATCGTCGGCGGCGGCACCGCGGGCTGGCTCACCGCCGCCTATCTCGCGCGCTTTTTCGACCTGCCGCGCAATCCGCGCCTGTCGATCACGCTGCTCGCGTCGGACGAGATCGGCAGCATCGGGGTCGGCGAGGGCGCCTTTCCAACGATCCGCAATACGCTGCAATTCATCGGCATCGACGAAAGCGCGTTCGTGCGCGCGACCTCGGCGACGTTCAAGCAGGGCATCCGTTTCGACGACTGGGTGCGCGCGCCCGCCGAGGGCCAGTCAAGCCATTTTCTGCATCCGTTCGAGGCACCCTATCATGGCGACGGCTACAGCCTCGTCTCCTACTGGCTGCTCCAGGATGAGGCGACGCGGCGGCCGTTCGCCGAGGCGATGACGATCCAGAACCGCGTCGCCGAGGCGCAGCGCGCGCCGAAGCGTCCCGGCGAGGGCGAATTCACCGGCCCGCTGAACTATGCCTATCATTTCGACGCCGCGCGGCTGGCCGAGGTGCTGTCGGCGCAGGCGCGCGCGATGGGGGTTCAGCATTTGCGCGGGACGCTGACCGGGGTCGGGCTCGATCCCGAAACCGGCGCGATCGACCATGTCGTGACCGCCGAGCATGGGACGCTGGCCGCCGACCTCTATATCGACTGTTCGGGTTTCCGCGCCGAATTGATCGGCGGCGCGCTGCAATCGCCGTTCAGGGGCGTGCGCGACCAGCTGTTCACCGACCGCGCGCTCGCGTGCAAGCTGCCCTATGACCGCCCCGACGTGCCGATCGAAAGCTATACGATCGCGGCGGCGCACGAGGCGGGGTGGACGTGGGACATCGGCCTCGCCGGCGCGCGCGGCATCGGCTGCGTCTATTCAAGCGACCATATGAGCGACGAGCGCGCCGCCGAAATCCTCGCCGCCTATACCGGCGGGCGCAGCCATGACGTCAATGTCCGCTCGATCCCGTTCGAGGCGGGGTATCGCCCCGCGTCATGGATCAAGAATTGCGTCGCGGTGGGATTGTCGGGCGGCTTCCTCGAACCGCTCGAATCGACGGGGCTCGTAATGATCGAGACCGCGGCGGCGATGATTGCCGAGATGTTCCCGCTGAACGGCCCGGTCGGCGCGCCCGCGCGGCGCTTCAACGAGTTGATGGCGGCGCGTTACGAAAACACGATCAATTTCCTGAAGCTTCATTATTGCCTGAGCCAGCGGGGGGAAGCCTTCTGGCGCGACAATAGCGACCCGGCGTCGATCCCCGACCGGTTGAAGGAATTGCTCGAGGAATGGCGCTATCGTCCGCCGGGGCGGTTCGATTTCATCCTCGACCTCGAAAGCTTCGCCTTCTTCAACTATCAGTACATCCTCTATGGCATGGAATATCGCACCGACCTGTCGCCGGTGCGCGAGGAGTTTCCCGACACCGCCGAGGCCGAGCGCATCTTTGCGAGGATCAGGAGCTTTGGCGACCGCGCCGCGAGCGAGCTGCCCGCGCACCGCGCGATGATCGATCAGATCAACGCGGGTGCGGCCTACACCTGACACTCCGTTCGTCATCCCGGCGTAGGCCGGGATCTCGCCTTCGTATCCTAACGCGCCGTGGAGATCCCGGCCTACGCCGGGATGACGATTTAGGGCATAGTTGCAGCGCGGGGACCTTGTCAGACGGGATTGGCGGCCAGCCGTTCGGCAGGTTGCGGCTCATCGGGGCCGTCGGTGCCGAGCTGGCCGAGTTCGCCCGTCTCGCGCGCCTTGCGGCCATAGACGAATTCGAACAAAGGCCCCGCCATCACCGTGGTGATGATTGCCATCAAGACCATCATCGAAAAAAGCGTCGGCCCGATGATGCCCTTTTGCAGCCCGATGTTGATGATGATGAGCTCCATCAGTCCGCGCGCATTCATCAGCGCGCCGATGCCGAGCGCGGTGCGGTTGTCCTCGCCTGCGATCCGCGCGGCGAACCAGCAAGCGCCGAACTTCGCCGCGATCGAGACGAGCAATATGCCGAACGCGAGTGCGAGCAAGGTCAGGCTGTTCACCGTGTCGAGCCGCGTGTTGAGCCCCGAGTAGGTGAAGAAGACGGGGACGAGCAGGATGGTGATCGGGCTGATCTTGCGCTTGATCTCTTCGGTCAGCTTGCCGCGCGGCATGCAGACGCCGAGGATGAAGCCGCCGAACACCGCGTGGATGCCCGCGGCGTCCATGACGAAGGCGCAGAGCGCGAAGAGCATCAGGACGATCGACAGCATCGTATCGCTCATCTCGCCGCGTTCCTCGACGATGCGGCCGAGCGGGACGAGCAATTTGCGTCCGATGAAGAACATGAACAGCGCGAAGCTGAGTCCGCCGATAATCGCGATCAGCGCGACGCCGGGACCGCCGCCGAAGGTCGCGAGCACGATCGCGAGCACGCACCACGACACCGCATCGTCGAACGCGCCGGCGGTCAGCGTGAGCGTGCCGAGCGCGGTGTTCGCGAGGCCGCGCTCGTTGATGATGCGCGCGAGCATCGGAAACGCGGTGAGCGCGATGCACGCGCCCATGAACAAAGTCGCGCTGCCCTGGCTCAGCCCTTCGGTGAAGAGCCCCGGAACGTCGAGGAGGAACGGCGTGATCAACGCGGCGAACAGGAAGGGCGCGACGATGCCCGCCGCCGACACGCCCATCGCGCTCTTCGCCTTCGACTGGAAATGGTCGAGGCGGAGCGTGGTGCCGACGAGGAACATGTACAGGCCCACCCCGACCTGCGCGCAGACGTAGAGGATGCTCCGCGTTTCCTTGGGGAACAGCGCCGCCTGGAATTCGGGAAAGAAGAGGCCGAAGAGCGAGGGGCCGATGAGGACGCCGGCGATCATTTCGCCAACAACCTGCGGCTGCCCGAGGAATTTCTTCGCGGCCCAGCCGACGGCGCGACAGACGATCAGGATCACCGCGATCTGAAGGAAGAAATGGATGCTGAAATCGGTCGGCGTATAGCTCGCCGCAGAATTGACCGCCGGGCCGTGCGCGCCGAGGACGTCGCTCACCGCGCGGAGCAGTTCATCGAACATATTGGATACCAATTTCCCTCTCCCACCCGTGGCGTCTGCGATCTGGTTTACGTCGCTGTTCGCCGGTTTCCGGCATCAGGAGACATGAAAGCGCCGCGAGCGCAATGGCGAGTCCGCGATTGGGCGCGCCCGCGACTGCCGATTTCCCGGCCCCCGATCATTTTTGTTGCGGGGCGGTAACAGTGTAGTAATGTACCTACATGTGAACGATCACAATATGCCTTGATTTTGCATCAGCGAGGGTGGTCATGAAGCGCGTCACGAGCCGCGAACTCAATCAGGATGTCAGCCGCGCGAAGCGATTCGCGCTCGTCGAACCGGTGTTCGTCACCGACCGCGGGCGGCCCACGCACGTACTGATCAGCATCGACGCCTGGCGCCAGCTCAGCGGCGAGCGGGAGAATATGGCGCAGTTGCTCGCCGCCCCGCCCGGCGACATCGCGCTCGACCGTGCGTATCTGCGCCGGGCGCTGGACGGGCGCGGCTGATGTTCCTGCTCGACGCCGATATATTGTTCGACCTGCGCCACGCGCGCGCCGACGGCGACGGCGCGGGGTTGGCGGGATGGGCGCAGCGCACCTCGCGGCAATCGATGTTCCTGTCGGCGCTCTCGCTCGTCGAGCTGGAAAATGCCGCCGCGCTTGCGGCGAAACAGGGGAAGGCCGCGGCCGCGGCGTGGCGTGACTGGATCGACGCGCAAGTGCTGCCCGCGTTCGAGGGCCGCGTGCTGCCGGTCGATCTGACCATATCGCGCCGCCGCGCCGCGCTGCCGCTCGAAAGTGACCGCGATGCGCTACTCGCCGCGACCGCGCTCGAACATGGGCTGACCTTCGTCACCTATCGCGGCGCGGCGTTTCGCGGCGCGCGGCTGAAACTGCTCGACCCCAGCCGGATCGCCGCCGATGCGGGCGAGGACGGCGACTGGCGCGAAGCGACGCGCACGCGGTCGCCGTGGATCCGGAGCCTGTTTATCCGGGGGTGAGAAACGGTTGAAGACTTCGCGGGCGATCTGGGAGAGAGATCGCGGTTTTCGACCGGTTGCGGACCTTCTCTTTCATCGTCACCCCGGACTTGATCCGGGGTCCCGCTTGAGGTCGAAGCCAGCCGATGCCCCCCCCCAAAAAAAGCGGGATCCCGGATCAAGTCCGGGATGACGAAGAGAAAGGAAGCAACGGCAGTTTCCCACCCCAAAAGTCGCCGTTCGCGCCTTACGCTCAGGCCGCCATCAGCACCGGCCATGGGTCGTCGTCGTTGGCAGCGGGCTTGCGCGTATCGGGCCGGACCGGGCGGTTTCGCCGCGCCCGCGTGCGCAGACGCCTGAAGGGCGCCAGCAGCGCCGCCATGCGGACCGCGACCCAAGCTTTCATCGACCGGACGCGCGCGAAGGTCGACAGGGCCCATGTCGCGATCATCGCGTCGACATAGGCGGTCATGTCCCATGCGAGCGCCACCGCGAGTTCGGCGGGCAGCACGGCAGCGTAAGCCTGGATGGCGAACAGGCCCACGACCAGGAAGAGGATATGCTTGCGCTCGAGCCGCTCGACGAGGCGGATCGGCTCCTCCACCGTGAAGCGGTGGAGCCAGCGCGCGGCGCCGGTGCCCGGCGCAAACAGCATCACGGCGATCAAGCCCGCCAAAAACAACGCAAAAACCATCCCTGCCCCTCCCGTCCCCGAAAGTCAGGAGATAGGTCGCGCCGCCGCGCAAACAAGCGCGGCGCCGCGGGTCAGGTTACAGCGGAACGAAACTCACCGTCAGCCCGTCCTTCGGCCGCGGGATCGGCAACACCTGCCATTCGGGGGCATAGCCGTCGGCGACGACGATGCGGTGCGTCGTGATGACGTGGTGGAAAAAGATCTTCGCCTGCATGTAGGCGAAGTGCAGCCCGAGGCACATATGCGCGCCGCCGCCGAAGGGCACCCACGCATATTTGTGCCGCGCGCGCGACACCTCGGGCGAAAAGCGCATCGGGTCGAACTTCGCAGGCTCGGGCCAATGCTCCTCCATCATATGCGTGAAGGCGGGGCTGACGCCGACCGAGGTGCCCGCGGGGATGCGGTAGCCGCCATATTCGAAATCCTTGAGCGCGCGGCGCGGGAAACTCGGCACCGGGGGCACGAGGCGGAGGGCTTCCTTGAACGCCCATTCGGTCATTTCGAGCTGGCCGAGGCTGTTGTGCCCGACGCCCTCGCCCGCCGGCGCGACGGCGAGCATTTCTTCGCGCAATTTGTCCTGCCATTCGGGGTTGCGCGCGAGTTCCCAGACGAGCGTGGTGATCGAACTGGTGATCGTGTCGTGCGCCGCCATCATCAGGAAGTTCATATGGTCGACGATCGCCTCGACGCTCATATGATCGCCATTGTCGTCGCGCGTGCGGCAGATCTGGCTGAACATGTCCTCGCCCGTGCCGTCGCGCCGCTCGGGCACCATCTTGCCGAAATAATCGACCAGATAGGCGCGCCCCTTGGCGCCGCGGCCCATCGCGGTGAAGGGCAAGGGCACGCGCACGACGCCGATCGACGCCTGGACCATGTCGACGAAGGCCTTGTTGACCTTGTCCGCCTCGGGCCCCCAGGGGATGCCGAGGAAGCTGGTCGCAGCAAGGTCGAGCGTCAGTTCCTTGATCGCCGGATAGAATTTGAACGTCTTGCCGCTCCACTGGCCGATGCGGTCACGGATTCCCTCGTTCAGCGAGTCGGCATAATGGCGCATCGGTTCAGGCTTGAACGCGACCGAGAGCACTTTCCGGTCCGCGCGGTGCTTTTCAAAATCCATCAGCATCAGCCCGCGCGGGAACAGCAGGTTGAGCACCGGTCCCCAGCCCTGTTCGGACGAGAAAATCTTCTCGCGGTCGAACATCACGAGCTCGTTCGCCTCGGGACCGTGGAGCGCGACGCTGCGCCCGCCGAAGCTGTTGCTCCGATAGATGCGGCCATATTTGGCAACCATGCGGCCCGCGAAGCCGGGATAGTCGCGTAATTGGTCGAGCGTGGTGCCGAGCACGGGCAGCCCGTCCTCGCCGGGGATATGGTCGAGCGTCGTGCCGGGGTTGCGCGGCAGCCAGTGCTTCGTGTCGGGGCCGAAACGCTTTTCGGACCAGTTTTTCGTCGGCTGGATATTCGCGGGCGCGTTCATCGGGTCAATCCTCGTCCATTCTGCTTTGTCCCGATGCGTAACGGACTACTGACACTGATGCAAGTAACGCTTTGACGGGGGTGGGACAGCATTCACCGCAAATTCAACTCGACTCGTGCAAACCAGCGGCCAAGGTGACGGGTCGCAACCGTTGGACCCAAAAGGACAAAGCTATGGCGAAGAGTTTGAAGCGCCCCCTCTCCATCGCGCTCGGCGTTCTCGCGACGACGACGCTTGGCGGTTGCTATTACGGCGATGTCTATGGTGCGAGCTATGCGTCGGGCGGCGATTGCTCGTCGCGCTATGGCGACGCCTATTATGATTATGACGGCTATGCCTATGACGATGGCTATGGCTACGACTGCTATGATGGCGCCGATTATGGCAGCGGTTTCGCGCAGATCGGTTTCGGCGGCGGCTGGTACGACGATTATTATTATCCCGGCTATGGCATGTGGATGTTCGACAATTACCGCAACCGCTATCCGCTGCGCGACCGCTATCTGAACTATTGGGGCGGGCGCCGTGCCTGGTGGAAGCATCATGGCGGGCGCAATGACTGGAAGCCGGGACGTCCCGGCGGATGGAATCGCGGCGACGGCGACGGTCGTCCGGGCGATGGCCGCCCCGGCCGCCCCGGCGGCTGGAACCGCCCCGACCGCGACAATGACGGCCCGCGCGGCACGCGTCCGGGCCGCGGCCCCGGCGATGGCGCGACCGGAACGCCGCCGGTCACCGGCAATCCGGGGCGCCCCGACCGCGGCGACCGCCCGGGCCGTGGCGGCTGGAACCGTAGCGATCGCGACCATGACGGCCCGCGCGGCACGTGGCCCGGCCGCAATCCGGCCAACCCGGGCACGCCGCCCGCCACGGGCAACCCCGGCCGTCCCGATTGGGGCGCAGGGCGCCCGGGTCGTCCCGACCGCGAACCGGGTGCCGGCCGTTCGCGCCAGATCCGCGATGTGATCGCGCCGCGCGACGGCGGAGCAAACCGCCCCCCGCGCGCCGAACGGCCTGCGCCGGCCTATCGCCCGCCCGCGCCGCAGCCGGCGCCGGTGGTGCGCAGCGCCCCCGAACCGCGGCCGGCTCCCGCGGCGGGGCGCGCGCGCAGCGACCGCGGTAACGACGCCCGGCCCGACTAGGATATCAGGCCGGCGGCGCGGCCTGCGTCGCCGGCGTATCCTTCACGCCCGCCGACACGACGGTCGCGGCGACCAGGTCGCCGATGACATTCAGGGTCGTGCGGCACATGTCGAGGAAGCGGTCGACGCCGAGGATCAACCCGATGCCCTCGGGCGGCACCCCGACCGAGGCGAGGATCAGCGCGATCACGGGGAGCGACCCGGCGGGAACGCCCGCGGTGCCGATGCCGCCCAATATGCACACGAGCATCACGACGATCTGCTGCTGAAGCGTCAGGTCGATGCCGAAGAACTGCGCAAGAAAGATCACCGTCACGCCCTCGAACATCGCGGTGCCATTCTGGTTCGCGGTCGCGCCGATGGTGAGCACGAAGCGCGCGACCTTGTCGGGCAAACGCAGCTGGTCATGCGCGACGCGCAGCGCCGTCGGCAGCGTCGCGTTCGACGACGCCGTCGCGAACGCCATCACGAACGCCTCCTGCGTCTGATGGAAGAAGGCGACGGGCGATTTCCCCGCCAGCGTCTTCAGCAGGATGGGAAAGACGATAAACATCTGGAGCGCGAGCGCGAGCAGCACGACGCCGACATAGGCCGACAGGCGGATGATGAGGTCCCAGCCGAACTGCGCGGCAAGGTTGAACATGAAACAGAAGACCGCGATCGGCGCGAGCTGGATGACGAGCCCGATCAGCCTCATCACGACCTCGAATACGCCCTCGATCGCGGTCTTCAGCGCCTCGGTACGCGGGGTACGCACGAGCATCAGCCCGATGCCGAAGAAGAGCGCGAAGAACATCACCGCGAGCACGTCATTCTCGCCCATCGCGGCGAACAGATTGTCGGGGACGATCGCGACGACCGCGTCCATCCCGGTCTTCGCCTCGCCCGCGCGGTCGGCGATGGCCTGCGCGCCTGCCGCCCCCTCGGCCATCAGCGAACGCGCGAGCGCGGGATCGACCCCCGCGCCGGGCTGGATCAAATTGACGACGGCGAGGCTGATCACGACCGAGATCGTCGACACCGCGATCGTATAGACGAGCGTGCGCACGCCGACCGATTTCAGCGCGCGCATCTCGCCCATTTCGGCGACCCCGACGATCAGCGCCGAGACGAGCAGCGGGATGACGAGCATGAACAGCAGGCGCAGGAATATCTGCCCCAGCGGGCCGGTCACATAGGTGGTGATCGTCTCCACCCACGTGGCGTCCGGTGCGCCATAATGGACCGCCAGCCCGATGAGGAGGCCCGCGAGGAAACCGACGAGCATGCGCCAGCGCAGCCGCCGCGCCCGCGCTTCGTCACGGTGCGCCCCGTCGATTGCCGCTACTGCTTCGGCCATGCCTCCGCTCCTTGCTCGCCCCGGTTGGGCGGCCCGAAGCGCGCGGGTTACGCGTTATCGGCCGCCGGCTTTTTTTCGTCCCCCGCTATGTCATCACGAAGATCGAGCCCGCGAGTTCCATGATGCGGCGTATGCGCCGGGGCGTGCGGCCGTTCGAGATCGGGCGCTTCGGGCGCTTCGAGCATGCCTTCCCACTTGGTAATCACGCTCGTCGCCACCGCATTGCCGACGACGTTGGTCGCGGTGCGACCCATGTCGAGGAACTGGTCGATCGCGAAGATCAGCGCGACGCCCTCGACCGGCAGGTCGAACATCGCGAGCGTCGCGGTAATGACGACAAGGCTCGCGCGCGGCACCGCGGCGATCCCCTTCGACGACACCATCAAGGTCAGCAGGATCAGGATCTGCTGCGTGATCGACAGCTCGATCCCATAAGCCTGCGCGATGAAGAGCGTCGCAAAGCTCGCGTACATCATCGAGCCGTCGAGGTTGAAGCTGTAGCCCAAGGGCAGCACGAAGCCCGAGATGCGGCGCGGCACGCCGAAACGGTCGAGCTGTTCGAACAGCTTGGGCATCGCCGCTTCGGACGAGGCGGTCGAGAAGGCGATCAGCAGCGGCTGGCGGATATAGCGCATCAGCGCGAAGATCCGGCGGCCGAGGAAAATCGCGCCCGCGCCGAGCAGAATAACCCAGAGCACGACGAGCGAGAGATAGAATTCGGTGACCAGCTCGGCATAAGTGCCGAGGATGCCGAGACCATATTTCGCCACGACCCCCGCGAGCGCGCCGAACACCGCGATCGGTGCGAGGCGCATCACATAGCCGGTAATCTGGAGCATCAGTTCGGCGAGCGCCTCGGCGCCGCGGACGAGCGGCTTGCCCTTGTCGCCGATCGCGGTCAGGCCGACGCCCGCGAACAGCGCGAAAACGAGGATCTGGAGGACATTGTTGTCCGCCATCGCCTGGAAGATATTCTTCGGGAAGACATGCTCGATAAACTCGAACAGATCGAGTTTCTTGACCTCGCCCACCTCGGCGATCGAATGCGCGCCGACGGTGAGATTGAGCCCCGCGCCGGGTTCGAAGAAATTGACCATGATCAGGCCGAGGCTGATCGAAATCAGGCTGGCGAGGATGAACCAGGCGATCGCACGGGTGCCGATGCGGCCGAGCGCCGAGCTGTCGCCCATATGCGCGATCCCCGCGACGAGCGTGCCGAGAATCAGCGGCGCGACGACCAGCTTGATCAGGTTGAGGAAGATCGTCGAAAGCGTGCTGAAGCTGCGCAGCCAGTAAGTGAAGGCTTCGCTGTCGGCGGGGACATAAACCCGCACCAGATAACCGGTGATGACCCCGAGGATCATACCGATCAGAATATAAAACGTCAGGCGATGCCCCATAAATTACTCCCTGTTCCGCCCTGGGCGGATCTTTATGCGAGCCGAGGTAACAGGGTGATGCGCCGCGGGCAATCGCTGGCGGGCCTATCGCGCGGTCAGGGCGTCCAGAAGGCGAGCGCGGCGCAGCCCGCAATACCCGTGAGGATGTTGAGCGGGACGCCGATGCGCACGAAATCCATGAAACGATAGTCGCCCGCGGCATAGACGAGCGTGTTCGTCTGGTAACCGACCGGGGTCGCGAAACAGGCCGATGCGCCGAGCATCAGCGCGATGAGGAGCGGCTGCGGCGCGACGCCCGTCGCCTCGGCGATGCCGATCACCAGCGGCCCCATCAGCGCCGCGACCGCATTGTTGCTGAGCAATTCGGACAGCAAAAGCGCGGAGAAATAGACGATCGCGATCACCGCCCATTGCGGCGCGCCCGCCAGGATCGGGTCGAGCGCGCCGACCATCAGCGCGACCGACCCCGCCTGTTCGAGCGCCGCGCCGACGGCGAGCATCGCAAAGATCAGGATCAGCACATCGCCGTCGATGCTGCCCCACGCCTCCGACGCGTCGATGCAGCGGGTGAGCAGCACGATGGCGACGCCGATGAAGGCCGCGATGCCGATCGACATCACGTCGGTCGCCGAGAGCAGGACCGCGCAGGCCATCACGAGGATCGCGATCCACGCGCGGCGGCGGCGGAAGGCGGTGACCGACGCCATCGCCAGCCCGATCAGATTGGGGTTGTCGCGCAGCTGCGCGATATTCGCCTCGTCGGCGTCGATCAGCAGGCGGTCGGCGGCGCGGATGCGGTTTTCGGACAGCGTCGGCCCCGGAAGGTGGCGAAAGCGGGTGACGCCGAGGATGCGGACGCGCTGCCGCTGAAGGAAGGGGATTTCGGCGAGCGGCCGGTCGATCGAGCGGTGGCTCGGCGAAACCGTCACCTCGACCACGGTCGATTCGCGCTCGGGACTATCGCCGATGCCGATCGCAAAGCGTCCCTCGCTGCGCAGCGTCATCAGCGCCGCGCCGTCGAGCCGCGCGACGATCCGGTTGCCTGCCGCGAGCCGGTGGTGTTGCGCGTCGTTCCCGGTGATCATGCGCCCGCCCGCGATCACGCCGACAATCTGCGATGGCGCGATGCCGAGATTGGCCGCGTCGAGGGCCATGTCGATGGCGGCATCATCGTCCCGAAGGCCGAGTTCGGTCAGGTAAAGCTGCTCCGCCCCATCGGCCTTTTCAGCGATCCGCGGATAGTCCGACGGCAGGAAGCGCGCCATCACGAGCAGACCCACGACCCCCGCCGCCGCGACCGCGAGGCCATAAGGCGTGATGTCGAACAGACCGAAGGGTTCGAGCCCCGCCTGTTCGGCGATGCCCGACACGACGAGATTGGTCGAGGTGCCGATCAGGGTCAGGCAGCCGCCGAGCACCGCGATCACCGACAGCGGCATCAGCAATTTCTTGGGCGAGACCCCAAGCGCCTCCGCGAGCCGGAAACAGACCGGCATCATCACGACGACGAAGGGCGTGCTGTTGATGAAGCCCGACACGAGCAGCCCGCCGCCGAACACTTCGACCACCGCGAGGCGCGGGTGCCGCTTGGCGCGGTCGACGACATAATTGCCGACCTTGTCGATCACCCCGGTACGGATCAGCGCGCCCGAGAGGATGAACATCGCCCCGACGGTGAGCGGCGCGCTGTTCGAGAAAACGCCAAAAGCCCCCTTTTCGTCGAGAAGGCCAAGCGCGAGCATCGTGCCCGCGCCGGCGACCGCGACGACTGAAGGCGAGAAGCGTTCCCAGACAAAGGCCGCAAACATGCCCGCGAGCACGAACAGACCGATTACCGCCTTTTGCTCCGCGATGAAGGCGGCGACGGAGTCCATCAGGCCATCAGCCGTTTTGTGCCCTGTGCAGCAGCTTGTGATCGGCGAGGACGAGCGCCATCATCGCCTCGACCACCGGCGCACCGCGGATGCCGACGCACGGATCATGGCGGCCCTTGGTGACGATATCGGTCGCCTCACCCGCCTTGTTCACCGTCGGCACGGGAGTCAGGATCGAGCTGGTCGGCTTGAACGCGACGCGCACGACGACCGGCTGGCCGGTCGAGATCCCCCCCGCGATGCCACCCGCATTATTCGACAGGAAATCGGGGCGGTTGCTGCCGTCGGCCGCGGGGCGCATCGGATCGGCATTTTCCTCGCCGCGCAGCCGCGCCGCGTGGAAGCCGGCACCGATCTCGACCGCCTTCACCGCATTGATCCCCATCATCGCGGCGGCGAGGTCGCTGTCGAGCTTGGCATAGATCGGCGCGCCCCAGCCGGCGGGAACCCCGCTGGCGGCGCATTCGATCACCGCGCCGAGCGAGCTGCCCGCCTTGCGCGCGGCATCCATCAAGCCTTCCCAGCGCTGCGCCGCAGCGGGATCGGGGCAGAAAAAGGGATTGCGGTCGATTTCGTCGAGGTCGAAGTTCGCGGGGTCGATCGCGTCGCCGCCGATCTCGGCGACCCAGGCGTGGATCTGCACCTCGGGGATCACCAGCCGCGCGACGCCGCCCGCGGCAACCCGCGCCGCGGTTTCGCGCGCGCTCGACCGGCCGCCGCCGCGATAATCGCGGATGCCATATTTTGCGTCATAGGCGTAATCGGCGTGGCCAGGGCGATACGCCTGCGCGATCTCGCCATAATCCTTCGAGCGCTGGTCGACATTCTCGATCATCAGGCTGATCGGCGTGCCCGTCGTCTTGCCCTCGAAAGTGCCCGACAGGATGCGCACCTGGTCGGGTTCCTGCCGCTGCGTCGTGTGGCGCGACTGGCCGGGACGGCGCTTGTCGAGGAAAGGCTGGATGTCGGCTTCGGACAGCGACAGCCGCGGCGGACAGCCGTCGACGACGGCGCCGAGCGCGGGGCCATGGCTCTCCCCCCACGTCGTGAAGCGAAGAACGCGTCCGAAGCTGTTGAAACTCATACGCCCCTCTCCCCTTGGGGGAGAGGGAGGGGCCCGCGCGGCGAAGCCGCGTGGGAGGGTGAGGGCTTGCCAGCAAGAGCAAGCTCGATCGCCCGACACACGCCTTCCAGATTATCCATCACGTCCAAATTCGTGAAGCGCAGCACCCGATATCCCTCTCGCATCAGAAATTCCGTTCGCCGCGCGTCATACTCGATTTGATGCGCATGGCTATCACCATCCACCTCTATCGCCAATCGCGCCGATTGACAGGCGAAGTCGGCCACAAATGGCCCGAGACGTTGCTGACGGCGGAATTTGAAACCGCCCATATTGCTTCCGCGAAGGACCGACCAGAGCTTCTTTTCGGCTGGCGTCGCGTCGCCGCGCAGTCGGCGTGCGCGATCTACGGTACCGTCGCGAAGTTCGAACCGGCTTTTCGTCACGCCCTCACCCTCCCATCGCTTCGCGATGGGCCCCTCCCTCTCCCCCAAGGGGAGAGGGTCTTCACGCCATCCGGCCGAATGCGGGTGCGTAATCCGCGCGTCCGCCTAGCGGCCAAGCGGCGTCCGAGTCCAGCATCATCGCCATGAAATGCGGCCCGGCAAAGGGCGACGCGAAGCGCGTCGCGAGGTCGGGCGAATAGCCGAAGCGCGGGTAATAGGCCTCGTGGCCGAGGACGAAGCTGATCGCGACGCCTTGCGCGCGAAGTGCGTCGAGCCCGGCGCGGATCAGCGCATCGCCGATGCCCTGCCCCTGGCTGCCGGGCACAACCGACACCGGAGCGAGGCCGGCGCCCGAAAGCGCGGCACCATCGGCTTCGACGTCCATGCGGCTGAACAACACATGCCCGACGATCGCGCCGTCGCGTTCGGCAACGAGCGACACCAGCGTGTCGCCGTCCGCATCGATCATCCCCACCAGTTCGGCCTCGCCCTGATGACCGAAATCGGTCCCGGCGAAAGCCGCACGAATGACGCTGTCGATGGCATCGGCATCCGCCGCCGTCGCGGCGCGGATGCCGACTGCGTCAGACAAGCGAGATATCCGGGGCATCTTCCTGCTTCATGCCGACGGTGTGGTAACCCGCGTCGACATGATGCGTTTCGCCGGTGACGCCCGATGACAGGTCGCTGAGCAGATAGAGCGCCGAGCCGCCGACATCGTCGATCGTGACGTTGCGGCGCAGCGGGGCGTTATGCTCGTTCCATTTGAGGATCAGGCGGAAATCGCCGATCCCCGACGCCGCGAGCGTCTTGATCGGGCCAGCCGAGATCGCGTTCACGCGCACGCCCTGCGGGCCGTAATCGTTCGCGAGATATTTGACGCTGGTTTCGAGCGCCGACTTCGCGACTCCCATGACGTTGTAATGCGGGATCACCTTTTCGGCGCCATAATAGCTGAGCGTCAGCAGCGAACCGCCGCCATTGCCCGTTTCAGGGTCGAAGGGTGTCATCATCGATGCCGCGCGCTTGGCGACCGCGGTGAAGCTGTAGACGCTGATGTTCATCGTCATCAGGAAGTCGTCGAGCGTCACATCGGCATAAGCCCCTCGCAGCGCCTCCTTGTTGGTAAAGCCGATCGCATGGACGACAAAGTCGATCGTCGGCCAGCGCGCCGAGAGCGTCGCGAAGGCCGCGTCGAGATTGTCCATGTCGGACACGTCGCAATCGATCAGGAAATCGCAGCCGAGTTCGTCGGCGAGCGGCTTCACGCGCTTCAGCATCACGTCGCCCTGGTACGAAATGGCGAGTTCAGCGCCCGCGCCGTGCAGCGCCTTGGCGATACCCCACGCAAGCGACTTGTCGTTCGCGAGGCCCATAATCAGCCCGCGCTTGCCCTTCATCAGACCCGTCATTTTTCTACTCCAGCCTTTTTGGCTTCAATAATCATATCGTCGACGCGCCCAATAGCGTCGTGGCCCAAATCCTCAACCTCTACCAATGCGGCATTGAGTTCGGCGCCCATCACCATACCCAATCCGACGAGGTAGAAGAAGAAAAGCGCGACCATCACACCCGCGAGGCTGCCGTAGGTTGCGTCATAGCTGAGCAGGCCGGCGAGCAGCGGCGGCAGCGCGAGCGTGACGCCGATCCACCACAAGGTCGTGAACAGTGCGCCCGGCCATTTCGGACATTTTTTCAGCCGGCGGTATTTGGAGGGCGTCAGGCTGTAGAAGAGCATATAGATGGCGAGAAACAGCCCGAAACCCGACACCCCGCGCGAGATCAGGACGACCCCGAACGACTGATATTGTTCGGGCAGCACGCGCGTCACGAACTGTTCGACCCCGACGATCAGCACCTGCATGCTGAACGACAGCAGCATCAGCACGACCGCCCCGGTGATGATACCGATCGACAGCAGGCGATAGTGAAAAAAGCCCTTCGAAAAATGCGTGCCATAGGCGCGGCGGAGGATGTCGCGCACCGTCTCGATCAGGCTGCCGACGGTCCACAGCGCGACGAGCGCGCCGAGCCAGAGGAAGATGCCGGTGCGTGCGGTCATCACTTCGCGAATCGGACCCGACAGCGCCTTGGCGACCGTCGGCGGCATCGTCGAGAAGACCGCCTCGATCGCCCGTTCGCCGCCGACGCTGCCGCCAAAGATCGACAGCGCGGCGGCGAGCAGGATGAAGAAGGGAAAGAGCGCGATCAACGCCAGATAGGCGAGATTGCCCGCATGGATGAAGCCGTCGGTATAGGTGCCGACGACGACGCGGCGGGCGACGCGCCAGGCGCGGGTGCCCGGTCCGAGCTGTTCGCGGCCGCGGTCGATCACGCCCTGTGCGCGGGCGCGCAACTTGACGCGCTTGGCGCGTTCGGCGCGCGCCTCGGGCGAATGCGGCGAATGGCCTTCGGCCAGAAATTCCTTGCCGACCTCGTCGGCCACCTCGCGCTCGAGCGCGGCGACGATCTTTTTCTCGCGGGCGTCAGCCACGCATCACACGCCAAGCTCCGCCCGTACGTCGCGCGGATCGGTCCATTCGGTGAGCAGCTTGATCAGCGCCGCATCGTCGGCGGGCAGGTCGACCATCAGCCGCACGAGCTGGTCGCCGCGGCCGCCGCTTTTCTGGCTGAAACCCTTGCCCTTGAGGCGCATCACCTTGCCCGACGACGAGCCCGCGGGGATCGAGAGCATCACCGGGCCGTCGACGGTCGGAACCTTGATCTTCGCGCCCTTGACCGCCTCGTTCAGCGTCACCGGCAGGTCGAGGCGGATGTTCGCGCCCTCGCGCTCGTAAAAGGGATGGTCCTTAACCGTGATCGTCACGATCCCGTCGCCGGTGCCCCCCGGCCCCGCCTGCCCCTTGCCCGCCAGCCGCATCTGCGTGCCGGTTTCGACCCCGGCGGGCAATTTCAGGTCGATCGTCGCGCCGTCGGCGAGCGCGATGCGCTGC
Organism: Sphingopyxis sp. H053; assembly: GCF_001468225.1. GTDB lineage: Bacteria > Pseudomonadota > Alphaproteobacteria > Sphingomonadales > Sphingomonadaceae > Sphingopyxis. The sequence goes on from NZ_LNRU01000002.1 coordinate 96,053, forward strand.
GGCGCCTGCGTCGCGGCGTCGATGAAGCTGACCGACAGGCGATAGGCGACATTGGCGCCCTTTTGCGGCGGCGCGCTGCGCCCGCCGAAGCCGCCGAACGGCCCGCCGCCCGAACTGCTACCGCGGCCGCCGAACAGCCCTTCGAAAATATCGCCGAAATCGGAACTCTCGTTGCCGAAACCGCTGAAACCGCCGGGGCCGGTGCGCTGGTCCCCGCGGAAACCGCCGCCACCGCCATAGCCGAAGGGCATCGCGGGATTGCCCTCGCCGTCGATCTCGCCGCGGTCGAACTGCGCGCGCTTCGTCTTGTCGGACAAGATGTCATACGCCTTGGTGACATCGGAGAATTTCTCCGACGCCTTCGGGTTGTCCTTGTTCTTGTCGGGGTGCAATTCCTTGGCGAGCTTGCGGTACGCGGACTTGATTTCCGCTTCGCTTGCACTCTTCGCAACGCCCAGGGTGGAATAGGGATCGGCCATTTTGCTCCTGTAGCCCGATAAGTGACTGGGCGTGAAGCCCGATTGCGCGTCGATGTGGTAATGTGCCGCTGCAGGTCAAGTTCCCTCATGATCGCGCTCGACCCTGCACTCGCGGCGCATTATGACCGCGCGGATGAGCGACGATCCCTTTGCCCTGTTCGACAGCTGGTTCACCGAAGCGCGCGCCAGCGAACCCAATGACGCCAACGCGATGGCGCTCGCGACGACGACGCCCGACGGGCACCCGTCGCTGCGCATGGTCTTGCTCAAGGGGCATGGGCCCGATGGCTTTATCTTCTATACCAATCTCGACAGCCGCAAGGGCGGCGAGCTGGCGGCGAACCCGCATGTCGCTTTGCTCTTTCACTGGAAATCGCTGCGCCGGCAGATTCGCATCGAGGGCGCGGTGACGCCGGTCGACGACAGCGTCGCCGACGCCTATTTCGCGACGCGCAGCCGCGACAGCCAGCTTGGCGCATGGGCGAGCGACCAGTCGCGGCCGCTCGACAGCCGCGAGACGTTCGAGGCGCGCTTCGAGGACATGCAGGCGCGGTTCGAGGGACAGGATGTGCCGCGCCCGCCGCGCTGGTCGGGCTGGTGCGTTAATCCTTCGGCGATCGAATTCTGGCAGGATCGCGCCCACCGGCTGCACGAGCGCACCGTCTTCACCCGCGCCGGTGATGGCTGGACGAAAGGATTGCTATATCCATGAGCGCACCCCGCCGCCTGCCGATCACCCAGGTCGATGCCTTTGCCGATCGCCCCTTTACGGGTAATCCCGCCGCGGTGATGCCGCTCGAGGAATGGCTCGACGACGCGACGTTGCAGGCGATCGCGGCGGAGAATAATCTCGCCGAAACCGCCTTTCTGGTGCCCGACGAAAGCGACGAGGCCGATTATGAGCTGCGCTGGTTTACCCCGGGCGTCGAGGTCGCGCTGTGCGGCCACGCAACGCTGGCGAGCGGACATGTTCTGCTGACCGCGGCGCAGTGGCGGAGCGACATGACGTTCCGCACGCGCAAGGCCGGTATCCTGCGCGTCGCGCGGAACGGCGAGGACGACGGATACAGGATGGCGCTGCCCGCCTATACCCCCGCGCCGAAGGCGATGCCCGACATCGTCCGCGCGCTCGGCGGCGATCCGGTCGAGACGATGTGGCACGATGGCGGCTATGCGCTGATCGCCTATCGCGACGCCGCGAGCATCCGCGCGCTCTCTCCCAACCTGCGCGCGCTGAAAGAAGGCGGCGACATCCTCTATATCGCGACCGCGCCGGGCGCCGGCGACCCGTCGGGCGCCGACGTCGTCAGCCGCGCTTTCGCGCCCGGCGCCGGGATCGACGAGGATCCGGTCACCGGGTCGGCGCACAGCGTGCTCACCCCCTATTGGACGGTGCGGCTGGGGCGCGACCGTTTCGCGGCGTATCAGGCGAGCGCGCGCGGCGGCCATGTCGGCTGCCGCCTCGACGGCGACATGGTCGAACTCACGGGCACCTGCGTCACGACGCTGGTCGGGGATTTCCTTTTATAAGGCCGAAGCTAGCTGGCTTTCGACCAAGGCTGCCGCACCACTTCTTTTCTTCGTCATTCCCGCGAAAGCGGGAACCCAGAGCGGGCCAGCCGACGGACGCTCTGGGTCCCCGCTTTCGCGGGGATGACGAAAGTAGCGAATGGCATCACCCAACCCCAAAGCGGGCGTCGAACCTGCGCCTCAAAGCGCCGCCGTCAAATCGGCGAGATGACGGCGCAGTTCGGGAAACTGATCGTCGTTGGTGACGCCGAGCCGCACGATCGTCAGCCGCTGCGACGGCGAGACGATGATATATTGCCCCTGATGACCGATGCAGGCGAACAGATCGTTCGGACCGCGGTCGGGCCAAAGCGCGGGCGTGACCCCAGCAGGACGTTTCCGGTTGAGCCAGATATGCCCGCCATAGCCCGCGTCGTTCGCCGACGGGGTCAGCATGAAGCGCATCCAGGTTTCGGGGAGCAATCGCTGGCCGTTCACGACGCCATGGTTGCGCAGGAACTCGCCGAACTTCGCATAGTCGCGCGCGGTCGCGTGCATGATCGAGCCGCCGATCATCGTGCCCTTCGCATCATATTCGGGGGTGAGGCTGGTCATCCCGAGCGGTTCGACCAGCCGCCCGCCGATGAAGTCGCGCATCGCATCGCGGCGCGCATCGGGATTTTGCGATGGCGTCAGCGTGTCGGCGATGACGTCCGCGAGGATCACGCTGGTCGCCGAGCTGTAGTTGAACACCTCGTCGGGCTGCGCGGCCGCAGGTTTGGCTTCAGCGAAACTCGCCATATCGCCCGCGCCGGTCCCGAACAGCATCGCGACGGTATCGCCCTGCCACACCGGATCGCCATTTTCGACATGCTCGAGCCCCGACGACATGTGGAGCAGGTTTCTGAGCGTAATCGCCCCGCGCGGATCGCCGCTGCGCTGCCACGCCTCCACGGGTGCCGGCCCGTCGAGCGACAATTGCCCGTCGGCGACGAGGAAACCGGTGAGCACCGCGGTGATGCTTTTCGCCATCGACCAGCTGATCAGTTTCGATTCGGGGCCGAAGCCCGCGGCATAGCGTTCGTAGATCGGCTCACCGTCGCGCAGCACGAGCAGCGCGCGTGTCTGCCCGACATCTTCGGCATCGGCGAACAATGCGTCGGCGCGCGCGCGGATCGCGGCGGGCAATGCAGGCAGCGCCTGCGGCGTGTCGACCGCCGCGACGCCATCGAGCGATGCACCGAATTTCGGCGCCGGCGATGCGGGCGCCATATTGCCCTGCCCCGCCGCCTGCGTCAGCGACCAGACGCCGAGCATCGCGAGGGCGGCACTTGCCAGCAGCCGTTTTTTCGTGATCATGGATCAAGTGAATAACATTAATCCGACCGGGCCGACAACGGGCGAGACGCCGGCCCCTGCACCGGCCTCTGGGCCGCCGCCCGCGGCTCCCGCACCTCCTGCGAAAAAACCGAGCCGCTCGGGCGGCTGCCTGCCTTGGGCGATCGGGCTTTCCGTGCTGCTTGCGATCTTCGCGATCTGGAAATTCCCGTCGGTCAAGGCGCAGGCCGAGCTGGGTTCGGCCTATGCCGCGCGCGTCGGCTGTTCATGCCGCTATGTGCAGGGTCGCAGCCTTGAAAGCTGCCAGAGCGATTTCGAGCCGGGGATGGAAATGGTGTCGCTCAGCGAAGATCCCGCGACCAGGACGGTGACCGGCAGCGTGCCGCTGCTCGCCTCGCGCAGCGCGCGCTACGCGGGGGCGAGCGGCTGCCTGCTGCGGCCCGATAGCTAACGCCAGAAGCGGCGCGCGAATAGCGCCAGCGCCGCGGGTACGCCGAAGACGATCAGCGCGATCCCCGCCTCCTCGGCCCAGCCGTAGCCGGCATAGAGCACGCCGACGAGCAGATTGCCGATGGCGACAAGCAACCACAGGATGAGGAACAGCCGCGTCGCCCACGCCGCATCCCTGATCGCAAGGCGCAGCAGGATCAGCAGGACGAGCCCGGCCAGCAGCATGATGGTCGTGTGCGACATCCCTATTCCTCCCCTTCATCTGGCAGAATATCCGACCGATGCCGCCGGCGCCAATCGCCCGGCGACATGCCGATCTTGCGGCGGAAGATCGCGCAAAGATGCGCATGGCTCGAAAAGCCGGTCGCAAAGGCGATCTCGGCGATCGACAGCGGACGGTTCATCAGGAACCAGCAGGCGTGGCGCAGCCGCTGGTGCAGCACATATTGTGCCGGGGTGCGGCCAGTCGCGCGGGCGAAATGGACGATCAGGCTGTTGACCGACATGCCCGCCTCGGCCGCCATATCCTCGACCGTCAGCGACACTTCGAGCTGGGTCTGGATGAAAGCCATCAGATCGTTGATGCGCTGGGCGATGGCGGGCGATTCGGGACGCCCGGCCATGCCCTGAAGCGTCTTGGCGAGGATCGTGACGAGCGGATCGGCGGCGGCGGCATCGTTCGCGAGCAAGGCCCGGACAAGCGCGGCCAGCGCAAGGTCGTGATGCGCCGCGAGCGCACGCGTATCGGGGGCGACGGTCAGAAGCGTTACCGGAATCTCGACCTCGATCGTGCGGACCGCGCCGCCCTTTGCCGTGCCGCGGTATGTCTGACCGGCGGGTATCAACCACATTTCGCCGGGCAACGGATCGCCAAGCGACGTCCGCTGATCGTCCAGCCATGTTTCGAGCCAATGATAGCTTCCCGCCTCGTACAGGATCAGCACATGGACATCGCGCTCGATCGTCCAGTTCGACGGGCCATCGATCCGGTCAACGATCGAGGCGACCCTGAGTCTACCCACTTCCATCGCATGAGTATGGCAAGAATGGGAAAATGTGAAAGCCTGCCATATTGCGCAACAATATGGTTAAATCGCCCTACCCCAAGTCCTCGGCCTTAGTCGCAGCCGAGACAAATGAGGCGTGGGCCAGGCTAATACGCGTGCCCCAGACACGCATGAACAGACCCCCCCGACGGCGGGCGGCGCAATCGCCGCCCGCCACTTTTTTCTGAACGAAACGATAGCCTTGTTTATTTTGCCGCGAGGAATTCATCGATCGCGCGATTGACCGCATCGGGTGCCTCCCACGGCACGAAATGGCCGCAGTCGGGGACTCGGACGATCGTCACGTCGGGCACGAGTTCCTCCATGCCGTCGAGGTTGCACGGCGGCAGCGCGACATCGTCGAGCGCCCAGATGACGAGCGTCGGGATGGCCAGTTTCGGGAACGGCACCGCGGGCGGCTCGGCATAGGGTTCGTCCATCGCGGGCACGTTGATCGTCGAACCGCGATACCAGTTGATCATCGCGCGGCAGGCGTCGCGATCCTCCCAGTCCTTCAGCAACCGGCCGATCTCGTCGGCGGGCTGCAACCCGCCGCTCGGCACACGCCCGGCAAAGGCATGGGCGAGAATGCCCGCGATGCCATGCTCCTCGATGATCGTGTCGCTCGCCGGATCGCGAAAGGTGCGGATATATTGGCTCGCCGCGCGCTGATCTTCATTGGTCGCGAGCAGCCGCTGGAAAATAGCGGGATGCGGTGCGTTGGCGATCACCGCACGCGTGACCCGCCCTGCCCACGCCGGATGGAGTCCGCCCGGCTGGCCGCCGAGCGCGACGCCCCAGGCGATCGCCCCGCCCCAATCGTGACCGACGATCGTGAACTCGCCGACGCCGAGCGCATCGGCGAGCGCGAAGATATCGGCGATCAGCTTGTCGGGCGTATAGGATTCGGCGTCCTGCGGTTTCGACGAGCCGCGATAGCCGCGCTGGTCGGGCGCGATGCAGCGGAAGCGGCCCGCGAAATGCGGCAGCTGATAGCGCCAGGTCCGGTGCGATTCAGGAAAGCCGTGGAGAAAGATGAGGACCGGCGCGTCGCGCGGCCCCATGTCGACGACGTCGAGTTCGACTCCCGTCGCAAGCTTTACGCGCTGCTGTTCGAAATCGCCGATCATCCATTTCGCTCCTTTGGTTTCTTTTCGAAACCAATCTGGCGAGGATCGTTGCGACTGGCAAGCTGGAACAAATGGCGGGGTCGTTGGGCGAAGGAGACAGGAAAGGCGGGCACGTCCGCTATGGGGTGGGAAGCGGACGTTCGTGCTACGGCCGGAGCGATACCGACGTATCTAAACTAGCTATTTCTACGGTCTCCCAGCGCCCAATAGATTAACGCCATCAATGCAGCGCCGACGATGGGCGCTCCATAATATGCGGCTGCAGCCAGCATATCCGTTTGGCACCCATGGTCAGGCACAGGGTCGCCGATTCGAATTTCAATATCGGGGCAAAATGCAATGTCGGCCGAGATTGTCATAAGACAGTACACCGCATAAACAATTAGGAGCCAGAGAACCGCTCCCCCGATTTCCTTTACAGTCTTCAAATCTTGTCCCCGGCCGATTTGTGCGGTGTCCAGACTATCACGAAGCTGAATGTCTGCAATCGGTCGAAAGCAGACCTACGGATAGCTTACCGTCTTCGGCACTTCGGGAATCGGGATGAACTCCTCGCTGTCGCCGGGGACGAGCGGGAATTTGCGGTCCTTCCAGTCGTGCTTCGCCTGGTTGATACGGTCGCGGCTGGAGCTCACGAAATTCCAGAAGACATGGCGCGGCGTCCTGAACGCCTCGCCGCCAAGCAGCATCACGCGCGCGTCGGTTTCGGCGCGGAGCGTCATCGCCTGCCCGGGCTTGAGGATATAGAGGCTGTAACGGTCGAGCGCTTCGCCATCGAGGCTCGCGTCGCCGAGCGCAACCAGCACCGCTCGCTCGTCCGCCTCGGCGTCGATCGGGATCGTCGCGCCGGCGTTCATCAAGATGTCGGCATAGATGGTCGCGGCGTGCTGCGTGATCGGCGAGGTCGCGCCCCACAGGCTGCCCATGATGACGCGCGCCGATACGCCGCTGTCCTCGACCAGCGGCAGATCCTCCTTCGCGACATGCTCGAACGCCGCGTCAATCTCTTCCTTGCCGTCGGGTAGCGCGAGCCAGGTCTGCATGCCCGAAATCGGCGAACCGGTCGCACGCTCGGCGACGGGAGTGCGCTCCGAATGGACGATGCCGCTGCCCGCGGTCATCAAATTGCACGCCCCCGGGCGGATCGTCGCGAAGGTGCCAATGCTGTCGCGATGGTCGATCGCGCCTTCGAACAGATAGGTAACGGTGGCGAGGTTGATGTGCGGGTGCGGGCGCACGTCCATGCCGCGGCCGATGTCGAAATGCGCCGGACCGAACTGGTCGACGAAGATGAAGGGGCCGACCATCGTGCGCGCCTTGTTCGGCAGCGTGCGGCGCACTTCGAAGGCGCCGAGGTCGTGGGTCGAGGGAGTGATGATGTCCATGGTCAGTCCAGTCTTTCCAGCGTCAGCCGCGTCTTTTCGGTTTCGACATTACCGGTGTTGAGGGTCGAATTCGGTTCGAGCAGCAGCACCTGACATTCGCCGTCCAGCGCCTCGGGGCAATGTTCGACGCCGTGCGGGACGATGATGAACTCGCCGGGCTCGACGATCACGTCGCGGTTGCGAAACGCCATCTTCATCCGGCCGGCGACGACAAGGAAGAGTTCGTCCTCTTGGTCATGATGGTGCCAGTCGAACTTGCCGTCGAGCTTGACCAGCTTGACCTGAAAATCATTGATGTCGCCCGCGACGCGCGGGTTCCACGCGTCGGGAATTTTCGCAAAGGCGTCGGCCAGGTTCACCTTGTCCGGCATCGTCATTCTCCCGGCGCGGTCGCCTTGATCGCGAGCGCGTGGACGCGCTGGCCCGGCAGGTCGCCGAGCGCCTTGTTCACCGCGCGCTGGCGCGCGACGCGGTTCTGTCCGGCAAAGCCCGCCCATTCGATGCTCAGGCTAAAATGCGACTCGCCGCTGCCGTCGTCGCCCATATGGCCGTGGTGGCTGGCGCTGTCGTTGCTCAGGATGAAATTCGCGTCGGGAAAGGCTGCGCTGAGCAGGCTTTCCATCTCTTGCTGTACGGGGCCTTTGCTGCTCATGGGGTTGACCATAAGCGCTTCGTCGCCAAATTATAAGACCTCCAACGCCTCTCGAAAGTCTGTTGTGCCTTCTTCTGCACGCCCGTCCCGTTTTCATGGCCGCGTCCCCCGCGAGGAGTCCTGCGCCGCGCCCGGATGCCGCGAACCCGGCGAATTCCGCGCGCCGATGGCATGGACGCGCTCGCCCGACGGCCCGCCGCAATATCGCTGGCTGTGCCTCGACCATGTGCGCGAATTCAACGCGGGTTATAATTTCTTCGACGGCATGACCGCCGACCAGATCATGGAGGCGCAGTCGCCGACGGCGGGGTGGGAAACCGAAAGCCGCACCTTCCGCCCCGCGGGCAGCGCCGACCTGCCGCCGCGCTGGGCCGATTTCAAGGACCCGATCGACGCGCTCGGCGCGCGCTTTCGCCAGCGGATGGACGAGGCGCGGCGCGAGGCGAAGAATCCCGGCCTGTCGCGCGAGGAGCATGCCGCGATGCAGTTGCTCGCGCTGCCCGCCGACGCCGACCGCGCAGCGCTGCGGCGGCGCTACAGCGAGCTCGTGCGCAAATATCATCCCGACCGCAATGGCGGCGATCGCAGTTTCGAAGCGCGGCTGGGCGAAGTCGTCCAGGCGTATCAATTGCTGAGGAAGACAAAGGCTTTCGCATAGGGAGACGCACGATGACCGACCTCGACGAAGCACGGATCGAAGTGGTGCGCCGGCACATGGCGCTCGAGATCACGCACGATTGGGACGGCGTCCTCGCGACCTTCGACCACCCACGATACGAGTTGATGGGCCCCGGCACGATCTTCGACGGCGAAGCGGCGGTGCGGTCCTATTTCGCCACGTCGCGCGAACCCTTTCCCGATCAGGCGAACGAGGTCATCGCGATCGCCGCCGACGCGGACACGAACACGGTGCTCGTCGAATTCTGGCTGACCGGCACGCACACTGGCCCGCTGAAGCTCGGCCTGCGCACGATCGAACCGACGGGCAAGGCGTTCCGCATTCGTATGGCCGCGAGCTTCGAATTCGCGCCGGGCGGCGACAAGATCGTCTGCGAACGTCCCTATTATGACCAGTCGGCGGTGATGAAGGCGCTCGGTTTGCTCTGAAAAGGCGTTGCAAGCCGCAACCCATGACGATACCGCGCTAGCACTCTTCCCTCTCCCCTTGGGGGAGAGGGTTGCGAAGACTCGCGAACTTGTTCGCTAGTCGAAGCTGGGAGAGGGGTAGGCGAGCCGCAGGCTCGCACGAAGCTTCGCTTCGCCCACCCTCATCCAACTTCGCCTAATCGCGTCGCGATAAGGCTGCGTATCCTTCTCCCCTCAAGGGAGAAGGGAATAAGATTTGAAAGCGATCGAAGACATGACCGATATTCCGAACAGCCTTCCCGACCACCACGGCTCGACGCTGCTTGCGGCGCCCGATGTCGAGGTCGATGCGCGCGAGCTGTTCGGGGTCGATATCGACATGAAGGTGCCGGCGTTCAGCGAGGCCGACGAGCGCGTCCCCGACCTCGATCCCGCTTACGTCTTCGACGGCGATACGACGCTCGCGATCCTCGCAGGCTTCAAATATAACCGCCGCGTGATGGTGCAGGGCTATCACGGCACCGGCAAGTCGACGCATATCGAACAGGTCGCGGCGCGGCTCAAATGGCCGTGCATCCGCGTCAATCTCGATGCGCATATCAGCCGTATCGACCTTGTCGGCCGCGACGCGATCGTGCTGCGCGACGGGCAGCAGGTCACCGAATTCCGCGAGGGCCTGCTCCCCTGGGCGCTGCAGACCCCGACCGCGCTCGTCTTCGACGAATATGATGCGGGCCGCCCCGACGTGATGTTCGTGATCCAGCGCGTGCTCGAGACCGAGGGCAAGCTGACCCTGCTCGACCAGAACCGCGTGATCCGCCCGAACCCGCATTTCCGCCTGTTCTCGACCGCGAACACCGTCGGCCTCGGCGACACGAGCGGGCTCTATCATGGGACGCAGCAGATCAACCAGGGCCAGATGGACCGCTGGAACATCGTCGTCACGCTGAACTATCTGCCCGCCGCGACCGAAAGCGCGATCATCCTTGCGAAGGTGCCGAACACCGACGAGACGACCGTCGCGAACATGGTCAAGGTCGCCGATTTGACGCGTCAGGGCTTCATCAACGGCGATATCTCGACCGTGATGTCGCCGCGCACCGTGATCAGCTGGGCGCAGAATACCGCGATCTTCAACAATATCGGCTTCGCTTTCCGGCTCTCGTTCCTCAACAAATGCGACGAGGCCGAGCGGATGATCGTCGCCGAATATTATCAGCGCGTGTTCGGCGAGGATCTGCCCGAGAGCGTCGTCGGCAAATAAGCGAACCGGGCGCCAGCGCATCCGCCGGATCGATTTCTCGCTTCCAAAGCCCGCCATCCTCTGCCAGCGTCGGCGAATGTGTCAGGCTTTTCAAAGATGAATCCGCGGTGCGAATGACGCGCCTGCTGGCCGCCCTTGCTGTCATTCCCCTGTCGGGGTGCAGCATCGCGGCGGTCGATTATGGCAAGATCCGCCATGCCGAATATGTCGCCGACCCGCGCTGTACTGCGCAGCCGGGCGCGGTGGTCGATGGCGAAGCGCTGCCCTATTTCTTCGCGACGAGCCGCCTGCCCGACTGCCGCACCGCCGATATCGAGCTGCTCCACCACCGCGGCGACCAGATGCGATATGGCCGCTTCAACGCACCGCGCGAGGTCGAGGTCGGCAAGAAAAAGAAGCTGCTCGCGCCGATCGCCTTCCAGACCTCGGCCGACTGGTGGCGCGCGCTGCAGGCCGAGACCGACCGCAAGCAGGGGCGTGTCCTGCTCTATGTCCACGGCTATCGCGAGAATTTCTCGACGACGTCGAAGGATGCGGCACAGATCGCGCGCATGACGGGGTTCGACGGCCCGATCATCGAATATAGCTGGCCGTCGCAAGGCAAGGTCCTGAGCTATGTCGTCGACGAGACGAACATGTACCACGACGTCCGCAATTTCCGCGACTTCCTGAAATCGCTCGCCGAACAGAGCTGGGTGAAGGAGGTCGTGGTCGTCTCGCACTCGCTCGGCGCTCGGCTCGTGGTTCCCGCGATCGCCTATGTCGACCGCACGTCGAGCAGCGCCGACAGCAGCAATATCTCGAACATCATCCTCGCCTCACCCGACATCGACCGCGAAACGTTCGAGCGCGATATCGAGGAGGAAGTGCTGTCGGCGCGGCGCGTCGCGGCGGGTCGCCGGATCACCGTCTATACATCGCGCGCCGACAAGGCGCTCGCCGCCTCGCGCGCGATCCACGGCTATCCGCGATTGGGCTCGCCCTATTGCTTCAACCCGTTCGAGGCGGCCGAGCTGAAAGCCAAGGGATTGCCCGAGCGCTGCTACCCCGCCGCGCGCGCCGGCTTGACCGTGATCGACACGACCGACGTGTCGCGCGGGTCGACCGGGCACAGCAATTTCCTGCGCAGCGCGGTCGCGTGCTGGGACTTCATCGATGTGGTCGCGAACAAGCGCACGCGCCCCGAGCGCGCCGCGACGATATGGGCGCATGTGTTCCGGCTGCTCCCCGACCCCGCCGTGCCCAAGGACGGCGACGATGCGATCTGTCACCGGACGCCCGAGATCGAAGAACCGCTGTAAGCGGCTAGAAGCCGCACATGATCGCGAAATTGGTGAGCCAGACGACCGGCCCCGCGCCGGTCCACAGCCACAAACCGCCCGCCGCGATCAGGACAAACAGCGCAAGCGCGATCCAGTCCTGCCGCGCGATCTTCACGCCGGTTGCAGCCGCTTGACCGGCGCGTCGGCGATCGGCAGGTGGACGAGCCCCGCGAACAGCCCGAGCGCGATCGAGAAACCCCATGCGATATTATAGCTGCCCGTCGCGTCGAAGATCAGCCCCGCCATCCACGCGCCGAAGAAGCTGCCGAGCTGGTGGCTCAAAAACACGATGCCATAGAGCATCGAGAGATAGCGGATGCCGAAGATGCGCCCGACGATGCCGCTGGTGAGCGGCACGGTGCCTAGCCACAGGAAGCCCATCGCGCCCGCGAAGACGAGCGCGCTCGCATGGCTCAAGGGCAGGAAGAGGAAGAGCGCGATCACCGCCGAGCGTGCGGTGTAGAGCGCCGAAAGCACATATTTCTGGCGCATCAGGTCGCCCGCGCGGCCGAAGACATATGAGCCGAGGATGTTGAACAGCCCGACGAGCGCGAGCACCTGTGCACCGATCTCGATCCCCAGCCCCTTGTCGTCGAGATAGGCGGGAAGATGCGTCGCGATGAAGGCGATGTGGAAACCGCAGACGAAGAAGCCGGCGTTGAGCAGCCAGTAACCGCGGTGAACGGCGGCTTCGCGCAGCGCCTCGCGCGCGGTCTGCTCCTCGGCCTGCAGCGTCCCGGGCGTGTCGGTACGACCCGCAACGCCGATTGCGAGCAGGCCGCACAGCGCGACGAGCCCCGCCATGATCCACAAAGTCTGGTGATAGCCGATGTCGCCGAGCAACATCGACGCGAGCGGCACGACGAGGAACTGGCCGAGCGAGCCGCCCGCGGTGACGATACCGAACGCGCTGCTGCGCTTTTCGGGGCTGACGACGCGCCCGACCGCACCGAGCACGACGACGAAGGTCGTCGCGGACTGCGCCATACCGATCAGCAGTCCGAAACTGATATGCAGCCCGATCGCGTTGGTCGCGAACGCCGCGCCGATCAGCCCGAGCGCATAGAGCAGCGCCCCGCCGAGCACGACGCGCCCCGCGCCATGCTTGTCGGCGAGCGCGCCGACGAAGGGCTGAACGAGGCCGAAGAGCAGGTTCTGAAGCGCCATCGCAAGCCCGAAGTCGGAGCGGCTGATGCCGATATCGACGCTCATCTGCGGCAGGAACAGGCCGAACGACTGGCGCACGCCCATCGCGAGCGTGACGATGAACGCCGCGCAGGCGATGACGACCCAGGGCTTTTTCATGGGGGAGAGTGCGGGGGAGGACATAGGCCGCGGATGCGCCTCCCTTCCGTTTGCGTCAAGCGAGCTTAGCTATATTCCCACCAAGCCAAAAGCTGGGTAGCAAAGCAAACCCTCCCCCTTGATGGGGGAGGCAGCGAGACTTGCCAGCTTGCTGGCTAGTCGCAGCGGTAGGGGTGTGGTTGCGCCATGAAAAGAACGCCACCGGATGGCTCCACCCAGCGGGCAAGGCGATTGCGGACGGACATGACGGACGCCGAACGCAAAATCTGGACGCTGCTGCGCACGGCCTTTCCGGATTGGCGCTTCCGCCGCCAAGTCCCTATCCGCCAATATATCGCCGACTTTGCCAGCCACCGTGCCCGGCTCGTAATCGAAATCGACGGTGGCCAGCACAATGAAAAAATTGATGGCCCGCGCACGGCGATCATCGAAAATGACGGCTATCGCGTGGTTCGTTTCTGGAACAATGATGTGCTCGCCAATATTGACGGTGTCGCTACCCTTCTGACAAAGGCTTTGGACGAGACGTCACCCCCACCCAACCCTCCCCCATCAAGGGGGAGGGCTTTAGAAGACCGCCCCGCACGATGACTGCCCAATCTCCCCTCGACGATTTCAAGGCCGCCCTGTCGAGCGTCGCGCGCGCGGTCACCCGCGATGCCGAGGTCGAGGTCGGCTTTACCGCCGACGCGCCCGCGCAGATCGGCAAGGCGATCAAGGTGCCGACGCCGTCGCGCACGCTGCCCGCCGATCAGGTCGCCGAGGCGCGCGGCTTTGCCGACTCCTATGCTTTGCGCATGAAGCATCACAGCGAGAAACTGCACGCTGCGGCGCGCCCCGCCGATCCGGTCGCCGCCGCCGCGTTCGACGCGATGGAGCGCGCGCGGGTCGAAGCATTGGGCGCGCGCCATATGAACGGCATGCGCGGCAACCTTGCCGCCAGCCTCGCGATGCGGATGCGCAGCGATCCGATCAGCCGCGCGCAGGGCCGCGAGGACGTGCCGATGTCGAGCGCGCTCGAATTGATGCTGCGCGAGGCGCTGACCGGCGAGCAGGCGCCGCAGGGGACCGAGACCGGCCTGTCGCTGGTGCGCGAATGGATCACTAACGAGGCGGGCGGTGACCTCACCGCGCTGTCGATGCTCCTCGACGACCAAGCCGCCTTTGCCGAAACCGCGAAGCTCGCGCTGCGCCATCTCGACCTGATCCAGGGCGACGAGCCGCTGGAGGAAGGCAGCGAGGACGGCGGCGAGCAGGACGAGAGCGAAGCCGAGGAAAGCCAGGAAGAGCAGGAAAGCGAAGACGGCGGCGCCGGTGAAAGCCAGGTCGACGCGCGCGCCGAAATGGCGGGCGATCAGGCCGACGACGGCGACAGCGACCCCGACGCGCAGGAAATGGAGGCCGACGGCGAGCCCGAAATGGGCGGCGAAGGCGACGAGGGCATGCTGCCCGTGCGCCCCAACCGCCTGCCGAGCGACATTCCCGATTTCAACTATCTGCGCTTCACCGAAAAGCACGACGAGATCATCGCCGCGACCGAGCTGTGCGACGCCGACGAGCTGACGCGGCTGCGCGCCTATCTCGACACGCAAATGCAGCATCTGCAAGGCGCGGTGACCAAGCTCGCCAACCGGCTGCAGCGCCGGTTGATGGCGCAGCAGAACCGCGCGTGGGATTTCGATCAGGAGGAAGGCCAGCTCGACGCCGCGCGGCTCGCGCGCGTCATCGTCTCGCCGGGCCAGTCGCTGTCATACAAGATCGAGCGCGATACCGATTTCCGCGACACCGTCGTCACCTTGCTGATCGACAATTCGGGATCGATGCGCGGGCGGCCGATCAGCATCGCCGCGATCAGCGCCGACATTCTCGCGCGCACGCTCGAACGCTGCGGCGTGAAGACCGAAATCCTCGGCTTCACGACGCGGACGTGGAAGGGCGGGCAGAGCCGCGAGGACTGGCTCGCCGCGGGGCGCCCCGCGCATCCCGGCCGCCTCAACGACCTCCGTCACATCATCTACAAGCCCGCCGACGAACCCTATCGCCGCGCGCGCAAGTCGCTCGGGCTGATGATGCGCGAAGGGCTGCTCAAAGAGAATATCGACGGAGAGGCGCTGACGTGGGCGCACAGCCGCATCATCGGCCGTCCCGAAGAACGCAAGATATTGATGGTGATTTCGGACGGCGCGCCGGTCGACGACAGCACGCTGTCGGTGAACCACGGCGCCTATCTCGACCAGCATCTGCGCCAGGTGATCGACTGGATCGAAAACCGTTCGCCGGTCGAGCTGTGCGCGATCGGCATCGGCCACGACGTGACGCGCTATTACAGCCGCGCGGTGACGATCATGGACGCCGAGCAATTGGGCGGCACGATGGTCGAGCAGCTCGCGGGGCTGTTCGACATCGACTAGCGCGCGGGAGCCGTCACCTCGCCGGGGCCGGCGATATGACGCGTCAAGGCATCGACCAGATAGGCAAAGACACGGTCGAAGCGGCTTAACGAACGCAGATCGGGGTGCATGAGCAACCACATCTCGACCTCGGGCGCGAAATCGGCGGGAAGCAGACGCACCAGTCCACCCGACAGCGGCGCGTGGCACACGCCGATACCGCACCCCGCCCGGATCGCCGCGAGCTGCGCCATGTCGCTATCGGACCGCAGCGCGAAGTCGTCGCGCGCGATGCGCTTCCCCGCCACGCGAAAAATATCGGTGTAGGCGAACGGGCGGTCGAACCCGATCAGCCGGTGCTCTCGCAGATCCTCGGTCCGCTCCACCGCCGGCCGGCTGCGCAAATAGGCGGGGTGGGCATAGAGGCCGAGCTCGAAGGCGCCGATCCGCGCCGCGACCAGCGCGTCCTGTCGCGGGGGCGCCATGCGCACCGCAATATCGGCCGCCCGCCGCATCACATCTTCGTCGCTGTTCGACACCGCCAGCTCGACCACGAGCCCCGGCCACCGGTCCATCATGTCGCGTATGATCGGCGGCAGAATCTCGGCCGCGGTCACTTCGCTGGCGGCGATCCGGATGCTTCCTTCCATGGCATCGCGGCCACCCGACGCCGCACGGGTCAGCGCCCCGGCGGCATCGGCCAGCGCCCGCGCATGCGGCATCAGCGCGAGCGCGGCGTCGGTCGGGGACAGCCCGTCGGGCGTGCGGAGAAAAAGGCTTTTGCCCAGCGCCGCTTCGAGCGTTTTGATATGACGGCCCATCGTCGGCTGGCTGATCCGCAACCGCCGTCCGGCGGCGGACAGCGACCCCGCCTCCATCACCGCTAGGAAGCTTCGGTAAAGCGACCAATCCACATCTCTTATCATTCATATGTGAATGGCAGATATGGCAATTTATGCAATATCGTTGCCGCCTGTGGCCGCCTAGGGCGAGCCATCAGGAGAAAATCATGCCCCCACAATCGCTCAACATCTTCACCCAGGCTTGCGCGCCGCTTCCCGAACCGATCCGCGCGACCGGCCCCGCGGCCGAACGCTATGCCGTCGACGTCGCCATGGCGGGCGCGCTGCTCGGAATGGAGCGGCTCGGTTGTAACATCTTCGTTGTGCCGCCCGGGAAACGCGCCTTCCCCCTTCACAACCATCATGCGACCGAAGAGCTTTTCGTGATCCTGGAAGGCACCGGATCGTTCCGGCAGGGGAATGATTCCGTCCCGGTCGGGCCGGGGGACATGCTGGCCTGCCCTGCTGGCGGGGCCGACAGCGCGCACCAGATCGTCAACGACGGAACGCAGCCGCTGCGCTATCTGGCGATAAGCACCCGCCCCGAGCTCGACGTCATCGAATATCCCGACAGCGGCAAGACCAGGGTGATTGCGGGCGGCACGGGCTTCGACCTGCTGGTCGCCCGCGATGCCGCGACGCCGGGCTATTGGGACGGCGAATAGTCGCGAGGTTATCCGGCCGTCGATCGAACGAAAAAAGGGGAACGGCAACACCGCTCCCCTTCCCTGCTTCGTGAGGCCATCCGGCCTGTGCCGAAAGCCCCCTATTTCTTCTTGCCGGTCCACGCCTCGGGATCGAACCCTTCGAGCGTGTCGCCCTTTGCCCCGGCGGCAATCTCTTCCGCGGTCAGGAACTTGATCGCGACGCCGCCGGCCTTGGTGCTGCCCCAGCTCATCGCCGTGATCCGGCTGTCGCCATATTTGGCGCCGATCACGGCATCGGCGCCCAGCTTTTCGCCGCGTTCCCAAATCTCGTTGTAGATTTTCTGCTGCGATGCTTCCTTGCTGAAAATCGTCGCCTTGCGGACCCCCGCAGTCACCACGCCGATGATCTTGTACGGCTTGTCGGTGATGTCATAAGGGAAAACGGGCACACCCATTTCCTCGTTGACCATCACATAGGCGACATCCTTTTTCTTCGCGATTGCGGGTGTCGAAACCGCCATTGCGGCGATGCTCACCACCGCCAGAATCTTTGCATATTTCATCGTCTGCTCCCCCCTGGTTAACCCGCAACAATTCTCTCTCCTTTTCAACCGGGTCAACAAGATTCTGGCTTGGCAACTTCGCCTATTCATGGCCTATCTGACGCGGGGTTGCAGGGGGGGCAGATAATGGCATTGATATTCGGCGCGGCGGTGGCCGTTTTACTTGCGGCATCGGCGCAGTCCGCCGCCGCCGTCGAAACAAGCAATGCAGCAGAACCGGCCCCGGCGATCGCCGCCCAGCCCGCCATCGCGCCGCTGGTTCTGAAACGCGATACGCCGATTCACTTCATGGTGGTGTCGGAGGTGACGACGAAGACCCACACGCAAGGACATCGGTTCAGGTTGCGCGTCGACAAGCCGGTGCTCATCGACGGCGCCCTCGCGCTGCCCGTCGGCACGACGGCGTGGGGCGAAGTGCTCGCCGCGAAGAAGAGCGGCAGTGCGGGTAAATCGGGGTCGCTGGAGGCGCGGCTGCTTTATGTCGACGTCGAGGGATACCGGGTGCCGATCAGCGGCAACAATACCGCCAAGGGAGCGGGCGGCGGCGCCGAGACCGCGCTGGGCGTCATCGCGCTGGGGCCGCTCGGCCTGCTCGCCCGAGGCAATAATGCGAAGATCAAGGCCGGCGAGCTGATGACCGGCTTTGTCGAACAGGACACCGAAATTCCACGCCCGAAGCCGGCCGCACGGTGAAACAACATCGCGCCTTTCTTGCCGCGATCGGACTGGTCCTTGCATATCCGGCCGCCGGCGAAGAACCCGTAGCAGCCCCTGCCGCATCGGCTTCACGCCTCCACGTGCCGTCGGGCACCTTGATCGAGCTTGTCACGCGCGATGCCGTTTCGACCAAGAAGAATGAAAAGGGCGACCTTCTCTACCTGAAAGTCGCGGTGCCCGTGATCGTCGACGGGGTGATCGCGATACCCGCCGATACCGTCGTCGTCGCTCAGCTGACGCGCGCCGAAAAGCGCGGTGCGTTCGGCCGGTCGGGCAAGCTCGACGTGCAACTGCTCTACGCCGAATTGCCCGGTGGCCCGCTCCGCGTCAGCGGTACGCTGGAGGCGCGCGGCGAGAAGGATGGCGGCGACGACGCCGCGACCGCCGCCGCCTTTCTGCTCCTGCCCTTTCTTTCCACCGGCCGCAGTGCCGAAATCCCCGCCGGTTCGGCGGCTTCGGCGCGCCTCGACCGCGACATATGGGTCGATCGGCGCTGACCGGACACCGCCCGAACGCGCTGGCCGCGCGCAGGGTGACAACGGCTTTTGCCCTCGTTACAACCTCTTCCCGGTGCAGCAGGGACTCGCGGCCTGACGACGAGAGCCACTGTATCAACATATGTGCTGAGGGGTCGCCGGCATGACTTGGGGCCGCATCGTCTTGGTGCGTGGCTGAGGGGGCGACTGACACATGAAAAAAGCATCCGACCTGTTCATCGAGTGTCTGGAGGAAGAAGGCGTCGAATATATTTTCGGCGTCCCGGGCGAAGAGAATCTCGACTTTCTCGACAGCCTGTCGCGCTCGAAGAAGATCAAGCTGATCCTGACGCGGCACGAACAGGGCGCGGGCTTCATGGCCGCGACATACGGGCGCCACACGGGCAAGACCGGCGTGTGCCTTGCGACATTGGGGCCCGGCGCGACCAACTTCGTCACCGCGGCCGCCTATGCGCAGCTCGGCGGCATGCCGATGATGATGATCACGGGCCAGAAACCGATCAAGAAATCGAAACAGGGCCGCTTCCAGATCCTCGACGTCGTCGCGATGATGGGGCCGATCACCAAATATACGCACCAGATGGCGTCGTCGGACAATATCCCGAGCCGCGTGCGCGAAGCCTTCCGCCTCGCCGAGGAGGAAAAGCCCGGCGCGGTGCATATCGAACTGCCCGAGGATATTGCCGACGAACATACCGACAGCCTGCCGCTGAAGCGCAGCCACTCGCGGCGCCCGAACGCCGATGTGAAATCGATCCGCGAGGCGGTGAAGGCACTCGAAAATGCGAAGTCGCCGGTGCTCGTCATCGGCGCCGGCGCCAACCGCACAATGACCGGCCGCATGCTGCTGCAATTCATCGAAAAGACCGGCATCCCGTTCCTGACGACGCAGCTCGGCAAGGGCGTGATCGACGAGCGGCATCCGAAATTTTTGGGCTGCGCGGCGCTGTCATCGGGCGATTTTGTCCACCGCGCGGTCGAAGCGTCGGATTGCATCGTCAACCTCGGCCACGACGTGATCGAGAAGCCGCCCTTCTTCATGCAGCGCGGCGGCCCGACCGTCATCCATGTGTCGAGCAAGACCGCCGAGGTCGATCCGGTCTATTTCCCGAACATCGAGGTGATCGGCGATATCGCCAATGCCGTGTGGCAGATAAAGGAGGACATCGTCCCCAACGGCGGGTGGAAATTCGATCATCTGCTCGCCTATCGCCAGGCCGAGGTCGAGCACACCGCGCCGCTGGCGAAGGACGAGCGCTTTCCGATCTTTCCGCCGCATCTGGTGCAGTCGATCCGCGACGCGATGCCCGACGACGGGATCATCTGCCTCGACAATGGCGTGTACAAGATCTGGTTCGCGCGCGGCTATACCGCGTGCAAGCCGAACACCGTGCTGCTCGACAATGCGCTCGCGACGATGGGCGCGGGGCTGCCGTCGGCGATGATGTCGGCGATGGTCTATCCGGGGCGCAAGGTCATGGCGATCTGCGGCGACGGCGGTTTCATGATGAATAGCCAGGAGATGGAGACCGCGGTGCGGCTTGGGCTCAACATCACCGTGCTGATCCTCAACGACAACAGCTATGGCATGATCCGGTGGAAACAGGCGAACATGGGCTTCAAGGATTGGGGGCTGACCTATGGCAACCCCGATTTCGTCAAATATGCCGAGGCTTATGGTGCGCACGGTCACCGCGTCGAGAGCGCGGCGCATCTGAAGGAATTGCTCGCGCATACGCTGAGCACGCCGGGTGTGCATCTGATCGATTGTCCGGTTGACTATTCGGAGAATGACCAGATTTTGAACAACGACATCAAAAGGTTGTCGAAGGAATTGTAATTAGCGATCCCCTCCCGCTTGCGGGAGGGGCAGCGAGACTTGCGAGCTTGCTCGCTAGTCGCAGCGGGGTGGGCAGTCCGCGCCGTTGCTGGCCCACCCCCGACCCCTCCCGCAAGCGGGAGGGGGGAGAGACCCGATGAAACTCAAGGACGTCTATCCGCTCTATCTCAACAACAAGGCGGTGCAGCCGAACACCGACCTTGAGGTGATCGACAAGTTCACCGGCGAGGTCGCGTTCCGCACCGCGCTGGCAACCCCCGATGTGATCGATGAGGCGATCGCGGGCGCCGTCCGCGCAGCCGAGCCGATGGCGCGGCTCGCGAGTTTCGAGAAGCGCGATGTGCTCACGCATTGCGTCGGGCGGTTCCAGGAGCGGTTCGACGAACTCGCTTATGCGCTGTGCGTCGAGGCGGGCAAGCCGATCGCCGACAGCGAGGGCGAGGTCACGCGCCTGATCGATACTTTCCGCATCGCCGCCGAGGAAGCGACGCGCAATTATGGCGAGGTCCAGCCGCTCGACATTTCGGCGCGCGCCAAGGGCTATATGGGGATGTGGAAGCGCGTGCCGATCGGGCCGTGCAGCTTCATCTCGCCGTTCAACTTCCCGCTCAATCTCGCCGCGCACAAGATCGCGCCGGCGATCGCGATCGGCTGCCCGTTCGTGATGAAGCCCGCGTCGCTCACGCCCTTGGGCGCGATCATCATGGGCGAGGTGCTCGCCGAATGCGACATCTTGCCCGAGGGCGCGTTCAGCATCCTCCCCGCGACGCGCGCCGGCGCCGACCTGTTCACCACCGACGAACGGCTGAAGCTTCTGTCCTTCACCGGCTCGCCCGGCGTTGGCTGGGATTTGAAGGCCAAGGCGGGGAAGAAGAAGGTCGTGCTCGAACTCGGCGGCAATGCCGCGGTCGTCGTCGACAAGGACGCCGATCTCGACCATGCGCTCGCGCGGATCATCTTCGGCGGCTATTACCAGTCGGGGCAAAGCTGCATCCATGTGCAGCGCGTGATCATCCACGAGGATATTTACGACAGATTCCGCGACATGCTGACCGCGAAGGTCAGGACGCTGAAATCGGGCGACCCGAAGCTGCGCGACACCTTCATCGGCCCGATGATTTCGGTCAAGGAAGCGCAGCGGTTGAAGGGCTGGATCGACGATGCGGTCGCCGCGGGCGCGACGCTGCTCGCGGGCGGCGGGTGCGAAGGCAATATGCTCGAGGCTGCGCTGCTCGAAAATGTGCCGACCGATACCGACGTCGTGCGCGAGGAAGCCTTTGGTCCCGTCGTCATTCTGTCGAAATTCACCGACTGGGAAGCCGCGCTCGCCGAGGTCAACGACAGCAAATTCGGGCTGCAGGCCGGGCTGTTCACGCGCGACATCCATAAAGTGCTCGACGCGTGGGATCATCTCGACGTCGGCGGCATCGTCGTCAATGACGTGTCCTCGTACCGCGTCGACAATATGCCCTATGGCGGGGTGAAAGACAGCGGGCTGGGCCGCGAGGGCGTACGCTTCGCAATCGAGGATATGAGCGAAATCAGGAACCTGGTGATCCGGCGAACCTGATTGGATCATGGTTAACCCGATATGTGTCAAATAGGCAACGTCATCGAAGTGACGCCAAACCGTCGCCATATTGTCGCGACTTTGAGTCGCAGGGTGTAACAAAACTCCTGTCTAGGCCGTGGGCAGCCCGAGGCTGCTTACGGAGTGTGACATGGCCACGATTTCGACCCTGCCCATCCCCGCGCGTTTTCCCGACCCGTTCACCAGCGACCCGCATATTCCCGAACGCGTGATCGGCGAGCGGCGGAGTTATCGCACCGTGTGGGTCAGCGACATCCACCTCGGCACGCGCGGGTGCAACGCCGCGATGCTGATCGATTTCTTCGACCATGTCGATTGCGAGACGCTGTACCTCGTCGGCGACATCATCGACGGCTGGCGGCTCAAGAAACGCCATTTCTGGCCGCCCGAGCATAATGACGTCGTGTGGCGCGTGCTCAAGCGCGCCAAGCGCGGCACCCGCGTCGTCTATGTCCCCGGCAACCATGACGAAATGTGCAAGCCGTTCGACGGCTTCGATTTCGGCGGGGTCGAGATCCGCCGCGAGGCGATCCACGAAACCGCCGACGGGCGGAAACTGCTCGTCGTACATGGCGACGAGTTCGACGCGGTGATGCTCGCGCACCGCTGGCTCGCCTTCGTCGGCGACGCCGCCTACACCGCGCTGATGAAGTGCAATGTGGTCGTGAACCGCATCCGCAGCGCGTTCGGCCTGCCCTATTGGTCGCTGTCGATGGTCGCCAAGCACAAGGTCAAGAACGCCGTCCAGTTCATCGGCCGCTATGAGGAAGTCGTCGCGCACGCCGCGCGCTCGCGCGGGGTCGATGGCGTCGTGTGCGGGCATATCCACAGCGCCGAGATGCGCGAGATCGAGGGCACCGAATATTATAACGACGGCGACTGGGTCGAAGGCTGTACCGCGCTCGTCGAACATCACGACGGCACGATGGAAATCCTCCATTGGGCCGAAGAGGTCGCGAGCCGCACCGCGCCGACGCCGCTGAAACTGCCCGCCCCGGCGCGCGCTGCATGAGAATCCTGATCGTCACCGACGCGTGGGAGCCGCAAGTCAACGGCGTCGTCCGCACATTGCAGGCGACGGTCGGCGAACTGCGCGCCGCCGGGCATGAGGTCGGGGTCATTTCGCCCGACCTGTTCCGCTCCTTCCCCTGCCCCTCCTATCCCGAAATCCGGCTCGCCTTTGCCGGCTGGCGCAAGGTGGGGCGGCACATCCGCGCCTTTGGACCGCAGGCGATCCATATCTCGACTGAAGGCCCGCTGGGCCTCGCCGCGCGGCGCTGGTGCATCCGCAACAAATTCCCCTTCACCACCGCCTATCACACGCGCTTTCCCGAATATGTCGCGGCGCGGTTGCCGGTTTCGCCGGCGTTCGTGTGGCGCTTCATCCGCTGGTTCCACCGCCCGGCAAGGCACATCATGGTCGCCACGCGCAGTCTTGCCCGCGAGCTGTCCGAGCAGGGCCTCACGCAGACGATGATGTGGGAGCGCGGGGTCGACCACGAGCTGTTCCGCCCCGATCGCGCGCCGCACCCGGCCTATGCCGGGCTGGCGCGGCCGATCCAACTGTATGTCGGGCGCGTCGCGGTCGAGAAGAATATCGGCGCCTTCCTCACGACCGACCGGCCGGGCACGAAAGTCATCGTCGGCGAAGGCCCGGCGCTCGCCGAGTTGAAGGCGCAGCACGCCAAAGCCCTGTTCCTCGGCAAGCTCGGCGGCGAGGCACTGGCCTCGGCCTATTCGGGCGCCGACGTCTTCGTCTTTCCCAGCCGCACCGACACCTTCGGGCTCGTCATCATCGAGGCGATGAGCTGCGGAACGCCGGTCGCCGCCTATCCGGTGCCGGGCCCGGGCGACATCGTGACGGGCGGCGCGGGCGCGCTCGATGAAGACCTCGGCCGGGCGATCGACACGGCGCTCGCGTGCGACCGCGCCGACGCCGAAGCGCTCGGCGCGCGGTACAGCTGGGCGAGCTGCACCGCGCAGTTCGCAAAGGCGCTGACCTTTGTTCCATCGGAGCCGCGCGAAGCCATCGCCGGTGCGCGGGTCGCTGTCTAGAAAGTCTTGCGCCACTCCAGCTCGATATAGCGGCCCAAGGCGTCGATATAGCCCGGCTGGTAGTTGAGCGGCACGCGGCCGTTCGCGTCGGTGATCTTGCGCTGCGCATCGAAGATATTGTCGACCGCAAGACGCAGGCGCGATCCTTTCAGGAACGGCAGCTTCTCGGTGAGCTTCGGCTTCTGACCCAGATCCACGAAGAAGCGCAGGTTGAAGGTCGCGAGGTCGCCGAATTTCAGGTCGCCCGCGGTGCCGCCCGTCACCGTGCTGCCGCTGTCATATTTGGCGCTGAGCCGCACGCCCATGCCCTTGTTAAACAAACCGCCGTCGAGTTCGAACAGATGGCGGTTGCTGCCGCCGCCGCTGCCCGTCGCCGACCCGTTCAAAAGATCGAGTTCGGGCACGCCCGGGCGGATCAGCACTTTGTCGGTCAGCTTGATCGTGTGGTAAAGCGAGACCTGCCAGCGCCCGCCCTGCGGCCCGCCGAACATGCCGCCGGGACCGCCGCGGCCGCCGCGACCACCCATGCGCGGGCCGCCGCCGCCACGCCGACGCCCCTCACCGGCGCCCGGTCCGCCGCCTTCGCGCGTGCCCGCGCCTTCGGGACGTGCGCCACCGGGACCACCCGCGCCGCGGCCGCGCTGTTCCTGCTGGCCGAAACTCTTGCCGAAATTGAGGCCCCAGCGGATCTGCGAATTTTCGACCCGGTCGAAATTGACCGGCCGCTGGTCGAGCGCGAGCAAAACGCCGTTCGCGTCGCGCGTCACGCGATCGGGGAAGGCCGCTTCGATCTCGGGGGTCAGCAACGGAAAGCTGTTCGCGGTGTCATAGCTTTTGTTGCTGTTGTAATTGACCGAGACATTCAGCCCCTCGAGCATCGGCGGCGACCAGTTGAGCCCGAACTTCAAATCGCGGCGCTGTTCGGCGAGCAGGAACGGGTTGCCGCCCGTCGTCGTCGTGATCTGCACCGTCTGGCCGGTCGCAAAGTCGTAATAGGTGACCGCGGGCGTCACCAGCGGCGCGGCGCCGAGCTGCTGGATGCCGGGCGCCGCCTCGTCCTGATTAAAGCTTGCGATCAGCGAGAGATTGTCGGTCACGCCCCAGTTGACGTTCGCGCCCCAGCTCTTGAGCGCCTCGAAATCGCTCGGGTTCTGGACCTGTCCGCTCAAAGTCAGCGAGACGCGGCCGATATTGCCGACCTCATATTCAGGGTCGAGCAGCGGCACGGTCAGCGAGCCGAACACGCCCGGCAGGTCGCGCGCGAGATCGGTCGTCGTGATGCCATTGGCATTGTCCGACCGGCTGTCGAAGCGCAGCCCCGAATAGCTGCCCGTCATCGACAGGCGGATCGGGCCGGCCCAGCCGTCGGTCACCGTACCCGACAGATTGGCGTTGCCGCCGAACGTCTGCTGGCTGCTTTCGAACCGGTCGCGCGTTCCGCTGATGCGGTCGGTGAAGGTCAGCTGATCGGCATCGGCATAATTGCTCGACAGCGACCAGCGCCAGTCGCCGAGCATGCCGTTGACGCTGGCGGTGGTGGTGAGGTTGCGGCTGCGGCCGTCGCGTTCGAGCGGGTCGCCGACGCCGCCGACGCCGGGGCCGAGCAGCGACAGGGTATCGGTCTGGTCGAAACGCACGTTGATCGACGCGTCGGTCGTCTTGTTCAGGCTGCGCTGGATCGTCGCGTCGATCGAATATTCGTCCGAGGCACCGAGCAGGCTGCGCGCGGGTGCCTCGGCGGCCTGCGCCGGGTCGTCATAATCGAGATCCCGCTCACTTTCGAGCAGCATCGATTTATGTTCCCAGCCGGCGTTGACGTTGAGGCGTCCGTTTTCGCCGATCGCGAGGAAGCTCGGCTGGATCTCGCTCTGGAAACGGCCGCCCTGCGTCGGGATGCCGCCTTCGCCCTCGACCGCAATCTGGCGGAAATTGGGCTTGAGCACCATATTGACGACGCGCTCGTCGGCCGAATAGCCATATTGCAGCGCAACTTCCTCGGGGAACACCTCGACCTTCGCGATCGCTTCGGGGGGCAGGTTGCGCACTTCGCCGAAACCGCCGATGCGGCGGCCGTTGACGAGGATGATCGGCCGCCCGCCGCCGCGCCCGCGGCCCGAGCGCGTCTGCGGCGCGAGCGCGTCGAGCAGTTCGGAGACGTTCGACACACCATAGCTCGCGATCGCCGCCTCATCGAGTTCGGCCTCGGCCTTGATGTCGGTGTCGAGCTGGCCCGCGAGGCGCGGCGCGGTGACGACGATCTCGTCCTCGCTGTAGTCGTCATAGGCATCCTCGACCGTTTCGGGCGCGGCGGGCGCGGCCTCGGCCGGCTGTTCGGCAACCGCGGTGGCGGCCGGCGGGCCGATCGGCGCCTGGGCCACCGCGGGCAGCGCGAACGAGGCGCCTGCGGCGAGCAGGGCGGCGCGTGCGGAAATGGTCAGGCGGATGTTATTCATTGGGGGAGAGCCTTTGTTTCTTTTCTGTCTTCGTTTTTTTCTTCGCACGAGAGCGCTTAACCCTCGATGACGCCGCGCTTTGTTCGCGGTTCATTTATGTCGCGCAATTGTCGCAACAATGTGTCGATGCCCATGCCTGTTCGATAGGCCGTCCATATCGACCGCTGGACAGCATGGGCCTTCGCCCTTATCGGCCACCCATGCCGACTCCAGACTCCTCCGCACCGCCCGAATCCATCCTGATCGTCGATTTCGGCAGTCAGGTGACCCAGCTCATCGCCCGCCGCGTCCGCGAAGCCGGCGTGTATAGCGAGATCGTCCCGTTCAGCGCCGCCGAGGCCGCGCTCGAACGGATGAAGCCGAAGGGCGTGATCCTCTCAGGCTCGCCCGCCTCGGTCCCCGCGAAGGGCAGCCCGCGCGCGCCGCAATTGATCTTCGACAGCGGCCTGCCGATCCTCGGCATTTGTTACGGCCAGCAGGTGATGAGCCAGCAGCTCGGCGGACAGGTCGAACCCGGCGGCGCCGACGGCGAACGCGACGGCGAATTCGGCCGCGCCTTCCTGACCGTTACCGAACCCTGCGTGCTGTTCGACGGCCTGTGGGAGGTCGGCGAGCGCCATCAGGTGTGGATGAGCCACGGCGACCGCGTGACCAAATTCGCGCCCGGCTTCCGCATCGTCGCGATCAGCGACGGCGCCCCCTTCGCGCTGATCGCCGACGACGAGCGCCGCTATTACGGCACGCAGTTCCACCCCGAAGTCGTCCACACCCCCGACGGCGCCAAACTGATCGCCAATTTCGTCCGCCACGTCTGCGGCTGCAGCGGCGAATGGACGATGGCCGAATTCCGCGCCACGAAAATTGCCGAAATCCGCGCGCAGGTCGGCGATCAGCGCGTGCTGTGCGGCCTGTCGGGCGGCGTCGACAGCGCGGTCGCCGCGGTGCTGATCCACGAAGCGATCGGCGAGCAGCTGACTTGCGTCTTCGTCGACCACGGCTTGCTCCGCATGAACGAGCGCGAACAGGTTGAGCGCCTGTTCCGTGACCATTACAACATCCCCCTCGTCGTCGTCGACGCCGAGGAACGCTTCATGAGCGGCCTTGCGGGCGTCACCGATCCCGAGAAGAAGCGCAAGTTCATCGGCGGCGAGTTCATCAACGTGTTCGAGGAAGAGGCGAAGAAGATCGGCGGCGCCGACTTCCTCGCGCAGGGCACGCTCTATCCCGACGTCATCGAAAGCGTCTCGTTCACCGGCGGTCCGAGCGTGACGATCAAGAGCCACCACAATGTCGGCGGCCTTCCCGACCGCATGAACATGAAGCTCGTCGAACCCTTGCGCGAACTGTTCAAGGACGAGGTCCGCCTGCTCGGCAAGGAGCTTGGCCTCCCCGACATTTTCGTCGGCCGCCACCCCTTCCCCGGCCCCGGCCTCGCGATCCGCATCCCTGGCGAAGTATCGAAGGAACGCTGCGACATATTGCGCAAGGCCGACGCGGTCTATCTCGAGGAAATCCGCAACGCGGGGCTCTATGATGCGATCTGGCAGGCGTTCGCGGTGCTGCTGCCCGTCAAGACCGTCGGCGTGATGGGCGACGGCCGCACCTACGATCATGTCTGCGCGCTGCGCGCCGTAACCTCGACCGACGGCATGACGGCCGACATCTATCCATTCGACGCAAGCTTCCTCAGTCGCTGCGCGACGCGCATCATCAACGAGGTACAGGGCATCAACCGCGTGGTGTATGACTATACGTCGAAACCGCCGGGCACGATCGAGTGGGAGTGACGGTATCAATCGATATCAATCGACTACAATCGGCAGAAGCACTTCGATTAGGATTTTTTTGCCATAGTTTCCTTCGCGGAGGCCATTGATATGCCCTGCACTTCCGACAGCCTCACTGACGCAATTGGGCGCCACCGAGCCGTTGCACGATCATGGCGGCCCCCACGCCCATAGCCCCAGTCAAGACGACCATTCCATAACGCCCGTTGCAGGCATCAAGGGCGTCGAGCAGCGTCGACGTCAGAATCGCGCCGCTGGCGCCCATCGGATGACCCTTCGCCAAGTGCCCGCCGCCGACATTGACGCACGACGGATCGGCGTCGCGGTCGCGGAGGAATTTGGCGATGGTGACGGCAAAGGCCTCCATGAATTCGATCCGGTCGAGATCCGCGAGACCAAGGCCGGCGCGCGCGAGCACCTTGTCCATCGCGGCGAAGCCAGCGGTCAGCGAGGCGGCCGGATCGCCGCCGCTTTCGGCAAAGGCGATCGCGCGCGCGCGCGGGGCGGGGCCGAGCCCTTCGGCGCCAACGAGCGCGAGGCCCGCGCCGTCGCAGATCGGCGGGGCGTGGGCGATGCTGTGGAGCGGCTCGAAGGTCGCGCCGTCGAGCGCGCCGGCATATTGCGGCTGCAAGTCGCCGAAGGCAGGCGGCGCGGCGGCGAGCGATTCGGCCGTCGTCTGCGGCCGGATGCATTCCTCGCCGGTCAGCGCGCCGGTCGCGATGCGCGAATGCTGCAAGCGCGGGTCGGCATCCGCTGCCGCGGCCTTTTGCTGCGAGGCGAGAGCAACCGCGTCGAGCTCGGCGCGGGTGATGCCTTCGGCGTTCGCGAGCCGGTCGGCGGCGAGCACCGGCGGGACAAAGCGCGCGCGGGCCGGCAGGCTATCGTCGTCATAATAGGCCGCGCGGTCGCCCAGAAACGGGCTCCGGCTCATCAATTCGATCCCGCCCGCGAGGATGCACGTGGCTTCGCCGCTCGCGACCTTTGCGACCGCTTGACCGATCGCCGACAGCCCCGATGCGCAATAATTGTTGATGCTGTGCGCCGCCGTCGTGTCGGGCAGGCCCGCATGGAGCTTTGACACCAGCGCGATATGCCCGCCCTGCGCGCCGCTTTGCGTGACGCAGCCGAGGAGCAGCGCATCGGGATTGGCCGCGACATTGCCGCAGCGCGCCGCGAGCGCCGCCGCCTGCTGGCGCACGAGTTCCTGCGGGGTCAGCGCGGCGAGACCGCCATCGGGCCGCGCCTTGCCGCGCGGTGTCCGCACCGCGTCATAGAGATAGACGTTGGTCAAGAATCAGACGCCGACGACGAAGCTGACCGCGGTCGTTGCGCTGCCGCCGACGTTGAAGGTCGCGAAATTGCGCGCACCCTCGACCTGATAATCGCCGGCGTTGCCGGTGACCTGGCGCCAGCTGTCGAGCAGCATCCGAACCCCCGTTGCACCGACCGGATGGCCAAGGCCAATCAGCCCGCCCGACGGATTGACCGGCAGCTTCCCGCCGAGCCCAATCGTCCCATCCTCGACCGCGCGCCAGCTTTCGCCCGGCGGCGTGATGCCGAAATGGTCGATCGCCATATATTCGGTGATCGAGAAACAGTCGTGCACCTCGACCCCGTCGCACGCATAGACGTCGGGCATTTCGGCGCGGCGCAGCGCATCCATCATCGCCTTGCGCACGCTCGGGAAGACATAGGGCGCACCGCGGCTTCCCGCGACCTTGGTCGAGTAAAGCAAAGGCGCGGTCGAATGGCCCCAGCCCTTGATGCGCGGGATCGCGTCGACAGAAATGCCCCGCCGCTTCGCATAGGCTTCGGCAACCGCGCGCGAGGCGAGGAAGATCGCCGCGGCGCCGTCGGTGACCTGGCCGCAGTCGGATTTGCGCAGGCTTCCCTCGATTAGCGGATTGACCTCGTCATTCTCGCCGAGATGATCGTCAGTGACCGCCCAGCCGCGCGTCTGCGAGTTCGGGTTCTTCTTCGCATTGGCGAAATTATTCGCCGAAATGCCACGCAGATGGGCGTGGTCGAGCCCGAAGCGTTCGTCATATTCCTCGGCGACGCGCGCGAACATATACGGCCAGACGTAGCGCGCCTCCTGCGCTTCACGCCCTGCCCAGGCCGCGGCACCAAGATATTCGGCGGCGCGCTGGCCGGGGACGTTGCGCATCAGCTCGATGCCGAGCACGAGCGCGAGGCCGTAGCGCTCGGCCTCGATCTCCGCCGCGGCGGCGAGGATCGCGATGCTGCCCGACGCGCAGGCGGCCTCATGCCGCGACGCCGGAACGCCCGCCAGATCGGGATGGACATGGCCGAAGAAGCCGCCGAGCTGGCCTTGCCCCGCGAACAGCTCGCCGACGAAATTGCCGACATGCGCGGTTTCGACCTCTTTCGGCTCGATGCCCGTCGCGACGAAGGCGGCCTCGGCGACCTCGCGGAACAGCTCGAACAATCCGCCGCCTTCGCGTTCGAGGTTGCGCGCAAAGTCGGTCTGGGCGCCGCCCAGGATGAAGACGTCCTTGGCCATGTCAGGCCTCCTTTTCGAGAGTGGCGAGCGCCATTTCGCGCACGTCGCTACGCATCACCTTGTTGGTGACGTTGCGCGGCAGCGCGTCGAAGCGGAACAGTCGCTCGGGCAGCTTGAAGACCGCGAGATCCTTTTCGCGGAGATAGTCGGCGACCTCGCCGATCCCGACATCGCCCGGCCCACGCGGAACATAGGCGAGGCCGATGCGCTCGCCCATCACCGGGTCGGGGAGCGAGAAGGTGCAGGCTTCGGCGAGCAAAGGATGGCCGCCGAGCAACTGGTCGATTTCCTCGGGCGAGATGTTGACCCCGCCACGGATGATGAGATCCTTGCAGCGCCCGACGAAGCGATAGAAATCGCCGCCTTCGGCAATCTCGAACAGGTCGCCGGTGCGGAACCAGCCGTCGCCGGTGAAAGCTTCGGCGGTGCGTTCGGGGGCGTTGTGATAGCCCTCGAACAAGGTCGGGCCGCGGATCTGGAGTTCGCCAGATACGCCATCTTCCTCGATCGGATCGCCCCCATTTGGCGGCACCAGCCGGCTCTCGATATTATACGCCCGCCCCTCGCCATAGGGCGGGGCGTATCGGCCGCGGCGCGGGAACAGGCTCGCGCGCTTGTCGGGATCGGGCATGTCGCCCTCGCCGGTGATGAAGCTCATCCCCTCGTTCGACCCGAAG
Source organism: Sphingopyxis sp. H053 (assembly GCF_001468225.1). Classification (GTDB taxonomy): domain Bacteria; phylum Pseudomonadota; class Alphaproteobacteria; order Sphingomonadales; family Sphingomonadaceae; genus Sphingopyxis. The sequence continues at coordinate 127,602 of NZ_LNRU01000002.1, forward strand.
ACGTTGACGATGATGATCCCGAGCTTTTCCTGAAAGCCGCGCACCATCGCGGGCGCGAGCGGCGCCGAGCCCGAGGCGATGACGCGCAGGCTCGACAAGTCGACCGACGCAAGCAAGGCCTCATTCTGCAGCAGCATGTTGAGCACCGCGGGCGGCGCGATCGTCAGGCTCGGCCGCTCGGTCGCGATCTGCTTGAGGTAGACGCCGGGGTCGAAGGGATGATGGAGCACCATCGTCCCCGCGCTCGTCAGCCAGCACATGGTGATGCCGCCGATGCTCGCCATATTGATCAGCGGGAAGGGGTTGAGCAGCACGTCGCCCGGCCCGACCCTCATCGCCTCATAGCCCGCCCCCGCGACCGCGATCCAGTGATTGTGACTGCGCGGCACGCCCTTCGGGATGCCGGTGGTGCCCGACGTCCAGCAGATGGTGAAGATGTCGTCGGCGTCGACCGGGTTCGCCGCGACATGCGCCGCGAGGCTCGCTTCGTCTCCCCTGGCGACCGAGAGGTCGAGGGCATCCACCGGCGGGTTCGGGCCGAAAGTCATCAGCCGGATGCCGTCGAGTAGCGGTGCCGCGACGCCGACATGGTCGCAGCCCTTGACCTGCGTCGCACAGACGAACGCCTTGGGTTCGACGACGCCGATCATGGCTTTCAGCTCGTGGCTGCGATACTGCACCGCCGCCGGGCTGACGATCGCGCCGATCTGTGCGGCGGCGAAATAGAGCGCAACGAACTCGCTGATGTTGGGCAATTGGACGAGCAGCACGTCATCCTTGCCGATCCCTGCGACGACCAGAGCGCCAGCCAGCCGGTCAATTTCGGCCTCGAGTTCAGCATAGGTCAGACGTTGCGGTTCGCCGAAGGCAAAGTCGCCGCGATTGGGTGCATCGACCAGCGCCAGCCGATCGGGATGCGCCACCGCGTTGGCGAAAAACAGGTCGGCGAAACTCTTGTCGCCCCACCAGCCGCTTTCGCGATGCTGTCGCCGTTTATCCTCTCCCGCGGCGATCATGTCAGGCGGCCAGCACGCTGTTGTCGCCCATGCCGATATCGTCGCCGGACGCCCAGACGGTGTGCGTTCCCGAACAGATGCGCTCGGGCAGGATGATCCGGCACACCGGCCCCGCCGCGACATTCTTGGCGTCGATCAGCACGCATTCGGATGTGTCGGTCTCAAGGTCGGCGATGAAGGAGACGAGATAGCCGTCGTCCTCGTCCTTCGCATCGATCCGCGGCGCGAAGGGGGCCTCGCTGCCGAAGCGGCCGGGGCCGAATTCATAGGATTCGCTCGTGCGGGCGTTGAGGTCGTGCTTCACCAGCCCGCGGAACAGGAACCAGCCCGGCTCGGGGATCGCGCTATAGGCGTAGCGATAGGGCTTGCCCGCATAGCGGTGGTTGAACATCCCGAATTCGAGGTCGCGGTCGTCGAGCCGCTCCTCGACTGTCTCGCCGGTCTTCAAATTGAAGCGCCAGCGGTGGAGGCGCGGCTTGAGCAGCCCCTGGTCGAGATACGCCATCATCCGCTCGAGCCCCTCGGGCGCGTTCGGATAGGATTTGGGCATCGGCTCTTCTTGATAATAGCCGTCGAGGATGATCTCGTCCCCTTCCTCCCATGCGTTGAGCCAGTGGAGGGTGTAGGTCGGCTCGGCCGTAAACCAGCGAATATCCTCGGGCTGCCCGTGCCGCGGGATGATCGCAAAGCGCGTCTTTTCGTCGGGGTGGAACTGGACGACGTGCAGATTCCGCTCGAGCAGTTCCTCGTTCCAGTAGAGCGGCATGTCGTTGAGGATCGTGTAATTCTTGGTGAACGCCATGTCGTGCGGCAGGCGCGGCCCGGCGAGCGGGATCGGGATATAATGTTTGAGCCTGTTGTCCGCGCCGACGACGCCATAATGCATGAAGGGCGCGTGCTTCGAATAGTTGAAGAACATCAGCTCCCCGGTCGCGAGGTCGACCTTGCAATGCGCCGAAATGCCGTCGAGCGGCACCCAGCTTTCGGTGCCGAACTGTTCGAGCGTGAAGGGGTCGAGCCGATAGGCTTCGCCGCACTGGTAGAAGGTCGAGATGATCCGGCCCGCGTGGATCGCGACGTCGGTCGACGATGAATCCTTGAGCCACTCCTGCGCGCCCCAGCCGTGGCGCGTCGATTTGTGCGGCGGCTCCATCAGCCCCGCCCACAGCGAGCGGCCGGCTTCCTTCTCCGCCTCGAACCCCTTGGTGCGCACGAAGCGGCTGCGATAGCTTGCGCGCCCGTCCTTGAACGAGATCGAATGGATGAAGCCGTCGCCGTCGAAGGGGTGATAGCGGCCGATCGGCTCGTGAATCTGGTTTTCGCCGGTGCGCACGTAAACGCCGTCGATGTCGGTCGGGATATTGCCGATCACCTCGGCATCGCCATTGGCGAAGATCGCGTTCCATTCATTATAGGTCGGCCGCCACGCGCCCTTCATATAAGGGTGGTCGTTCGGCTGGATCGTCGATGCGATCGTCTCGACAAGCTGGGCGGTCATGCGATGACTCCTTCGGCGGGGGCAAATCGCGGCCTTGCGGCGGCGGCATCATATTCGGAAACGAGGCGATCGACGATAGTCGCGACGGGTTCGACACCGCGCACCGCGCCGACACCTTGCCCGGCGGACCAGACATTCTTCCACGCCTTGGCATCGTCCTGCGCGTCGGAGAAGTTGGGACGCTTGTCCTCGGGCATGTTCGCGGGGTCATAACCCGCGGCGATCAGGCTCGATTTCAGCCAGTTGGCGGTCACACCGGTGATACCCTTTGAAGGAATAATGTCCTCGGCGCCGGCGGCGACGACCATATCCTTATACCCCGGCACCGCCATGCTCTCGGCACAGGCGATCAGCGAGGTGCCGAGATAGGCGAAATCGGCGCCCAATATTTCGGCGGCACGGACCGCATGCCCCGTCGAGATCGCTCCGCCAAGCACGAGCGGTCCGTCCCAGAATTGCCGAACCTCCTCGACGAAGGCGAAGCCGGCGGTCGCGCCGGTGTGCCCGCCCGCGCCCGCGGCGACGAGCACCAGCCCGTCGACACCCGCGGCCGCCGCCTTGCGCGCAAAGCCCACCGAATTGACGTCAGCGAAGACGAGCCCGCCATAGGAATGGATTTCCTCGACCACCCGCGCCGGGCTGCCCAGCGCGGTGATGACGAGCGGCACCTTGTGCCGCACGACGCAGGCGATATCGTCGGGCAACCGGCTGTTCGACGGATGGACGACCAGGTTCACCGCCCACGCCGCCGCCTCGGGATCGTTCGACAGCGCCGCATCGATCCGGCTCACCCAATCCTCAAGGTCGGCGGAAGTGCGCGCATTGGGCGCGGGGAAACTGCCGATCACGCCCGCGCGCGAGGCCGCGATCACCATCTCGGGGCTCGACACGAGGAACATCGGCGCCGCGATCGCGGGCAGGCGCAAATTGCGCGTTAGCGCTGGTGGAAGGCCGTGTCCCGGCAAGGTCAATCCTCTCTCAAATTATCTGACTTGCATAGTGATACTTAAAGCCCTTATGAGTCGCAAGGCAAGAAAAACATCGCGGCGGTGGTCGCCAAGACGATGGTGCGTGGGAGGACCCTATGAAGAGCTATTTTGTCGCGCTGCTTACCGCATCGGCACTCGCCAGCCCTGGCATCGCTTTCGCTCAGGACGCAGCGCCTGCCTCCGAATCCACCGAGGATCAGGGCGGGCTCGAGGAAATCATCGTTACCGCGCAAAAGCGCGCCGAAGGCCTGTCCGACGTGCCGATCTCGATCTCGGCGGTCAGCGGAAAGCAGGTCGAAAGCTATGGCCAGACCAACCTCGAACAGATTTCGTCATCGGTCCCGAATCTGAAGATCACCCAGACCGCGATCGCCAACCGCATCGCGATTCGCGGCATCGCCTCGGGCGACAACAAGGGCTTCGAACAGTCGGTCGCGATGTTCGTCGACGGCGTCTATTACGGCCGCGACCAGCTCTCGCGCCTGCCGCTGATCGACATGGAGCGCGTCGAGGTGCTGCGCGGGCCGCAGCCGACCCTGTTCGGCAAGAATGCGATCGCCGGCGCGGTGAACATCACGACGCGCAGCCCGACCGACGAATTCGAAGGCTCGGTGACCGGCCTCTATGAATTCAACCACAAGGAATTCCAGCTCAACGGCGTACTCTCCGGTCCGCTGAGCGACGGCGTCGAGGCGCGCGTCGTCGGTTATTATCGGACCATGGACGGCTATTTCTATAACCAGAAGCTGGACCGCGACGAGCCGAGCGTTGACGAGAAATATGTCCGCGGCAAGATCGAGTTCGACAAGGGCGGGCCGTTCGCCGCCGAACTCAAGCTCGAATATGCCGACTTCGAGGCGAAGGGACAGCCGCGCGACGTGTTCGGCGCGGTCGGCAACTACAATACCGTCTTCCAGGGGCCGTTTTTTGTCAGCACGAACCCCGATTATGTCCGCGAGGACAATGGCTATGAAAGCCGCAACAAGGTGTTCGGCGCGACACTGAACGCCGACCTCGAAATCGGCGAACATACGCTGACCTCGATCAGTTCGCTGCTCGACTACAAGACGCGCGAGATCGTCGACGTCGATTTTTCGGGGATCAGCTTCCTCGACGGCACGAACCTGCGCGAGGATTATCGCCAATATTCGCAGGAACTCCGCCTGGCCTCCCCCGGCGGCGAGACGTTCAACTATATCGGCGGCGTCTATTACCAGCATGCGAAGCTCGACGTGCAGGACTTCACGCGGTTCAACCCGACCTTCCTCGCGCTCGGCGCGCCGTTCAGCGCGCTCGGCGACACGCGCAACGACCGCGACTATGCGCAGAAATCGGACCTGATCTCTGCCTTTGCGCAGGGCGAACTATCGGTGACCGACCAGCTTCGCATCACCGCCGGCGCACGCTTCAACCATGAGAAGAAGAGCGGCCGCCGCACGCTCGCCATCGTCAAGGGGCCGCTCAGCACCGCGCCGTTGCCGGTCGTCACCGCGGTGTTCCGCGCGCTCAATATCGAGGCGCACAGCGTCTCGGGCAAATTGAGCGAGGACAGCTTCAACCCGATGGTCAACGTCCAGTATGACGCCACCGATGATTTGATGCTCTATGCGTCCTTTGCCCGCGGCACGAAAGCGGGCGGCTTCGACATTCGTTCGAACTCGCTGCCGACTTCGACGACGGTGGCGAAACCTGGTGCCTTCATGTTCGAGGATGAGAGCGCCGACAATTTCGAGGCGGGGCTGAAATACAAGGGGCGCAATATCGCCTTCAACCTGTCGCTCTATCGCACCAAATACAAGGATCTGCAGGTCAACATCTTCGACGGCACGCTCAATTTCAACGTCCGCAACGCCGCCGCCGCGACGACACAGGGGGTCGAGGCCGATTTTCGCGCCGCGATCGCCGACGGGCTGACGATCAGCGGCGCGGTCGCCTACCTCGACTTCAAATTCACCAACTTCACCGACGGTCAGTGCTTCTATTTGCAGGCGCCGGGGCCGAACGGCTTCTGCGACTATTCGGGCAAGCGCAACGCGCTCAGCCCCAAATGGTCGGGCAATTTGAACGTCGACTATACGACGCCGGTGACGAGCGACATCAAGGTCGCATTCAACGTCAACGCCGACTTCTCCTCCTCCTATATTGCCGCGGCGAACCTCGATCCGCGCACCCATCAGGATGGGTATGTGAAGCTCGGTGCACGGCTCGCGCTGGCGCAGGTCGACGATCGCTGGGAAGTGGCGCTGATCGGGCGCAACCTTACCAACCAGCGCATCCTGCAGACCGGAAGCGCGATGCCGCTGGCGACGACGATCACGCGCGGCGCTGGCAACGCCTATAATGGCATCGTCGACCGGCCGCGCACGATCGCGGTGCAGCTGACCGGGCGCTTCTGATGGCGGGCGGGAGGGCGGAGGCTCCGCCCTCCCCCTCCCGGCGCACGCCTTGTCGATGCACCCGTCCTGGTTTAGGGGCATGGCGACGCAAGGGATGGCTTTGGCTTGAAACACGACCGCACGATCAGGGCCTGTTCGATCTGGCGCGCGCTGGAGGTGGTCGGCGACGTTCCCGTCCTGCTTATCATGGAACAGGCGTTTCTGGGTGTGCATGGCTTTGACGAATTCGTCGCGCGCACGGGGCTTGCCCGCTCGGTCGTCAACGGCCGCCTCAAAAAGCTGGTCGAGGAAGATTGCCTGGCCAAGCAGCCCAAAAAGGGCGGACGCGGTTACCATTATATGCTCACGCCAAAGGGGCGCGACCAGTTTCCCAACGCACTGATGATGCTGCGTTGGCAGCATAAATGGGAAGCGGCGAGCCGCGATTTACAGGTTCGGCTCTATCATGCCACCTGTGGCAGTGCGACCGAACCGGTCCCGGTCTGTCATTGCTGCCGCGCCGAAATCGACCCGCGCGACGTCGCATGGCGCGAGGGGCCGGGCCTGGTCCAGGTCACCCCCGCCTATGAACGCCGCCGCTTTTGCGGCGATGTCGGCAGTCGCCGACCGGGCGGCCGGCCCCTGGTCGACACGATGATCGAATTGTTCGGCGACCGCTGGGCGACCTTGGTCGTCCGCGCGATGTTCACCCGCATCAATCGCTTCGACGAGATTCAGCGCGATACGCTGATGGCCACAAACATCCTGACCGGCCGCCTGGACCGCCTCGTCAAGCAGGGCATCTTGTACGCCGCGCCCTATTCGGCGCACGCGGATCGCTTTGACTACCGTCTCACCGAAAAGGGCCGCGACCTCTACCCCGTGATCCTCGCGCTCCTGCAATGGGGCGACCACTGGTTTTCCGACGAGCGCGGGCCGCCGGTCCTTTTGACCCACACCCCGTGCGGCAATGATCTCAAGATGGTCGTTGCGTGCAGCCATTGCGGCGACGAGCTTGCCCTGGGCAACAGCTCATTCGAAATTCAGGCGACCGGGCATCGCGCAAGCGGAGAATGTTAGGCCAAGGATAGAGCCTCATCATTTGTCAGCCGGGTCCATCGGGACCGACAAGATCGAGCCTGTCCGACCACGGGTCGTTTCCAGACCGCGCCGCGCCATCGGAGGCGAAGTCCATCACCTCGCCGCCACGAAAGCGGGGCCAGGCGGCGAGGCCAGGCCCGTTCGGATCTCCGGTTTTCACGAAGTTGACGACATAAGCGCTGATGGTCCGGGCGATCGCCCTGTCCCCGGCGATGGTCGCCGGGCCATATTTGGTGGCGACCGTATCGAGAAAATAGGGGATCTCGCTCGCGTGCGCCGCGCCCTTCGACCCCGCGCGCGCCGACTCGGCGACATAGGAAAAGCGATAGTGATAGGCGGGCTGCGCGGCCTCGGCGGCGCGTCCGGCGACATAGCGCGCCGGCTCGATCATGAACCTGTCGCCGCCGACCTTGAGCGCCACGTCGAAAAAGCTGCCGTCGCCCGCAGGATCATATATCGCCCGCGCCTTCGCGGCATTCGCGCCGAAACCGGCAAATATCTCCTCTTTCGACTTTGCGGCCACGAAACCGATATCGGCGCTTGTTGCGCCGATCATCACCGGCACCTTCGCCTGAAGGCCGCGGTCGAACATCGCCTCGACGCTTGCCGTCTTCGTCCGCCCGTCGGTGAACGGTCCCGACCAGGTCGGGGCGCCGGAGGGCGGCGCGAAGAGGCTCGCGAGATTGAGACCCGACACGATTTTTTCCGCCGGCAGGGCGCGGAGCCGCGCGAGCGCCGCCGCGTCGGTGCCGTCGATGCCGATGCTCTTCGCGAAATTCAGGCCGATCGCCTCGGCCGACGGGGCGCCCGGCAGGTCACGCGTCGCATCGCGCTGGAGGCCGGCGGTCCGCCCGCCACCCGACATGATGATGGCGCCATGAAACAGGTCGCGGACCGATGGCGAACCCAGCAGGTTCAGGACCGACATGCCGCCCGCCGATTCGCCCATGATCGTGACGCGGCCAGGATCGCCGCCGAACGCTGTGATATTGTCGCGGGTCCAGCGAAGCGCGGCCTGTTGATCCATCAGCCCCCAATTGCCGGCCGGGCCTTCGCCGGCCGCCGGCAGCGCCGGATGCGCAAAGAAGCCGAAGCGGCCGACCCGGTAATTGAAGCTGACGAAGATCACTCCGGCGCGCGCGAGGGCGGCGCCGTCATAAACCGCTGGCGAAGATCCGCCATTCACGAACCCGCCGCCATAGATCCAGAAAAGGACCGGCAGCTTCCTGCCCTTCGCGTCGGCCGGCGCCCAGACATTGACGGTCAGGCAGTCTTCCGAGGGCGGCGTGCCGAGGGGGCGGCATCGCTCGGGAACGGCAGCTGCATGCAGTCGTGCCCGAAGGCGGTCGCATCGCGAACGCCTGCCCAGGGAATGACCGGCTGCGGCGCGCGCCAGCGGAGTGCGCCGACCGGCGGAGCCGCGAAAGGAATGCCGCGAAAGGTCGCGACATCCCCTTCGACCGAGCCTGCGACATTTCCGCCGGTCACCGGCACGACAGGCGCCTGCTGGGCAGCAGCCGGCAGGGCGGCTCCCAGCAAGGCAATGGCGGCGAATATCCTCATGGCCCGTTCTCCCTGTCGTTTGACGCCCGCTCCGGCCGCTAGAATTTGAAGCCGGCGCGAACGCCATAGGTTCGCGGATCGGCGAAGGTCGCGCTGGTGCCGTTCTGCGCCGACAGGTTCGACAGCGTGATCACATTCTCCAGATTTTTCGCATAGAGCTGGACATAATAGCGATCCTCAGCCGCCGTATAGGTCAACGCCAGATCGGTCTTGTGGAAGCTCGGCTGGCGGAACTGCACCGGAACGGCATAGTCGGTCAGGACATAGGAATCGCTGAGCCGGATGCGCGCATTCGCCTCGATGCGGCCGCCATTGCCCAGCTCGAGCGTGAAATTATAGCCCGCCGAGGCGGTGAGCGCCGGCGAGCGATCGAGATCGCGGCCGGCAAAATCGATCCCCGGCCGGGGGATGAAGCGATCGTAGCGCGCGTCGAGATAGTTGACGCCGAAATCGAAACGATGGTTCGGGTGCGGGTGCAGGCTGGCCTCGACCTCGATCCCGTCGACCTTCGCCGCGCCGGCGTTGGTCGTGATCTGGCATGGCCCGCCGCAGCTGTTCGACTGGAAGCTCAGCTGCAGCCCCTTATAGTCATAGTGAAACACCGAGGCGTTGAGGCGCACCGCACCGTCGGCAAAGCGCGTTTTGATCCCGCCTTCATAGGCAGTGAGCGTTTCGGGGTCGTAATAGAGAATGTCGGCCGGCAGCGCGCATCCCGTGGCCGTGCCCGCTTCGCAGCCATCGTTGAACCCGCCGGCCTTGTAGCCGGTCGAGACGGTCGCATAGAGCAATGTATCGCCGAAATCATAGTCGACGCCGGCACGCCAGGTCACCTTGCTGAAGGTGCGGCGCGCATTGTTCTGCTGCGTCGGGATCTGCCCCACCGGCGCCGGGAAGATAATCACGGTCTGCCCGACGCGCGACTTGAGGTCGTGCGAATAGCGGACGCCACCGGTCAGCTTGAGCCCGGGAACCAGTTCATAGCTGAGCTGCCCGAACACCGCCTTGGACTCGGCGATCGTCGGATCCTGCGGAAAGCCATAGGCGAGCGCGCCGGGAACGAAGGGCGGGTTGAGGATGAAGGCCCCGATCCCTGACTTTTCCTTGAAATAATAGCCGCCGACCTGGCCGGTGAGCGGGCCGTCATTGTCGAAGGCGAAGCGCAGTTCCTGCGAATTCTGCCAATATTCGCCATCGAACACGCCGACAAAGGCGGTGGGCAAACCGAAATCCTGCGGCCCGCCTTCGTGACGCTCCAGCTCGCGGTAGCTGCCAAGATAGGTCATCGTCACCGGTCCGAACGCCCAGTTGAGCTCGGCCGAAACGCCCCACGTATCATTGTCGGTAAACGACGGCGTGCCGTCATTGTGCAGACGCATCCGCTGACGCGTCGATCCGAGGTCGATATATTGCGGCTGCCCACCCGGCGTGAAAGGCCGCGTGAAGAAATTGGTCAGGCGGACGCTGTGCGCCGGACGCCCCTTGATCCGGCTATAGTCGCCCTTGACGAGAAGGCTGACGTCGGGGCCGAGCTCGAGCAGCGCCGACAGGCGGGCCGACAAATTGTTCTTGGCGGGGTCGAGCTTGAAGGGCGACGTCGGCGACTGGATCACGAAACTGTCGCGGCGGTCGTAATTGACCGCTCCGCGCAGCGCGAAACCGCTGGTGACCGGCACATTGACCATCGCCGTCGCCTGGATGGCGTCGAAATTGCCATAGGCGGCGTCGAACGACGCCGCAAAATGATCGAGAGGACGCGCCGAAATCACCTGCACCGCCCCCGCGGTCGTGTTGCGCCCGAACAGCGTTCCCTGCGGCCCGCGCAGCACCTCGACCCGCTCGATGTCGAAGAAGCTGACCTCCTGCGCCTGCGGCCGCGCGATATAGACGCCGTCGAGCAGGAAGGCGGCCGAGGGGTCGCCCTTCTCCGTACCGTCGGTGCTGGTCACGCCGCGGATCGTGATCTGAAGCCCGTTGGCGCGGTCGATCGACAGGTTGGGAACCACGTCGGCGAGCTGCGTCGGGTTGGAAATGCCCGCATCGCGCAGCCCTTCCGCGCCGATCGCCGTCAAAGCGATCGGCGTTTTCGAGGCCAGTGTTTCGGTGCGCGTCGCCGTCACGACGATGTCGCCGTCCTGCGGCGCTCCCCGCCCTTGCGCGAGCGCGGGTGACGCGATGAGTGCGACGGTGACGCAAAGATGAATTCGCAGACGATGTGCCATTGGCTCTCTCCCTCCTGTTTTATCTATGAACTCGATTACAGTTCACGTTTTCTAAGGGTAAAACCGATGTCTTTGGCAGAGTCAAGTAATCGATTACAAATCTATCTCGAATCGTAACATTTTCATGCTTGATAACGTTATCATTTAGACCTCACGTATGAAGCATCCCCAGCGGCGGCTCAGCCCCTGTCAGCGCCTCCGGCAAAGTCGTCGAACGCCCGATCGGTCACGCGGATGATGCGGTCGGCGATGAACCCGGCGCCCTCGCGCGCGCCGTCCTCGGGATGCTTCAGGCAGCATTCCCATTCGAGCACTGCCCAGCCCGGGAAATCATATTGCGCGAGCTTGGAGAAGATCGTGCGGAAATCGATCTGACCATCGCCCAGCGAGCGGAAGCGTCCGGGGCGGTCGATCCAGTCCTGATACCCGCCATAGACCCCCGACCGGCCGCTCGGCCGGAACTCGGCGTCCTTCACATGGAACGCCTTGATGCGTTCGTGATAGAGATCGATGAAGGCGAGATAGTCGAGCTGCTGGAGCAGGAAGTGGCTCGGGTCATAGAGGATGTTCGCACGCGGGTGATCGTCGACGGCGGCAAGGAAGCGTTCGAAAGTCGCGCCGTCGTGGAGATCCTCGCCCGGATGGATCTCATAGGCGACATCGACCCCGACATCGTCGAAGGCGTCGAGGATCGGACGCCAGCGGCGCGCGAGTTCGGCGAAGGCCTCGTCAATCATCCCCGCCGGACGCTGCGGCCAGGGATAGAAATTCGCCCACGCGAGCGCGCCCGAGAAGGTGACATGCGTATCGAGCCCGAGATTGCGGCTCGCCTTCGCGGCGAGCAGCAGCTGTTCGGTCGCCCATTGCCGGCGCGCCTCGGGCTTGCCGTGCAGATGCGCGGGCGCGAAGGCATCGAACAGCCGGTCCTGCGCCGGATCGACCGCGATCAGCTGCCCTTGCAGGTGTGTCGACAGCTCAGTGATCGCGAGGCCATGTTCGGCGAGCGTGCCGGCCAGCTCGTCGCAATAGTCGCGGCTCTCCGCTGCAAGCGCGAGGTTCACCAGCCGTCCGCCGGTAGGAAGCTGGAGCCCCTTGTAGCCGAACCCCGCCGCCCAGCCCGCCATTCCGGCGAGGCAGTCAAAGGGTGCCTCGTCGCTCTCGAACTGTGCCAGAAAGATCGCGGGGCCTTTTATCGTTCGCATGGAAATCCTTTCGGAGGGGAGGGTCAGTTATGCGGCCCGGTTTCTTCGACCGGTTGCCATGTGCCGCCTTGTGCCGAAGACCGGAGCGCGGCGTCGACGAAGCGCAGCCCGCGCACACCGTCTTCGATCCCGCAAAGCGGCGTTTGCGCGATCGGCGTCGCGGTGCGGATCGCGCCGGCGAAATCGCGGTAGATGTTCGCGAACGCCTCGATGAAGCCTTCGGGATGACCCGCCGGCAACCGCGTCGCGCCAGTGGCAAGCGGACCCAGCCAGGGCCCGCCGGCGCTGACGATCTCGTCGGGACGGTCGGGCCAGCGCAGATAGAGATTCTGGCTGTCGGCGTGCGACCATTGCAACCCGCCGCGATCACCCCAGATGCTGAGGCGCAGGTCGTTGCGCGCGCCCGCAGCGATCTGCGTCGCCGCGACAAAGCCCCGCGCGCCGCCGGCAAAGCGAAGCAGCAGCGTCGCATCGTCGTCGATCCGGCGGCCCGGCACAACCGCGACGAGATCGGCGAGCAGATGGTCGATCCGCTCGCCCGATACATATTCGGCAAGGTTGAGGGCATGGACACCGATGTCCGAAATGCAGCCGCCGACGCCCGTGCGGGCGGGATCGGTGCGCCAGCCCGCCTGTTTGTTGTCGCCATGCTCGACCGGATCGGCCAGCCAGCCTTGCGGATATTCGACATGGACCCGGCGAATGCGCCCAAGGTCGCCACGCGCGGCGCGCTCGCGCGCCTCGCGAACCAGCGGATAGCCGGTGTAGGTGTAGGTCATAGCATAGAGCGCGTTTGACGCGGCGACATGGCGCTGCAACGCCAGCGCCTCGCCCAGTGTCGCGGTCGCGGGCTTGTCGCTCATCACATGCACGCCCGCCGCGAGCGCGGCGGCGGCGATCGGAAGATGCGTGTCATTGGGGGTCGTGATGGCAACGAAGGCGATGCCGTCGGGGCGCTGCGCCTCCGCGGCAAGCATGGCCGCGACGTCGGGATAGGCGCGATCGGAATCGATGCCATATCCCGCCGCCGCCGTCAGCGAACGCGCATGATCGCGGCTGAACACCCCCGCGCGCAGGCGTATCGCGCCGTCGAGTTCGGCCGCCATGCGGTGCACCGGCCCGATAAACGAGCCGGGGCCGCCCCCGACCATCCCCATGGCGAGGGGCTGCGCGGGCAAGGTCATGCCTCGCTCCGCGCCGCCGCCAGAGTGACGGGAGCATAGCCCCCGCGCGACCGGAAGAAGAGGATCAGCGCGAGATAGATTGCGAGCATCATTATCGGCAGCAGCGCGACTTCGCGCAGCGCCCCCTTCTTGCCCTCAACGACCACCGTCTCGATCGCCTGCCGTTCGGTTTCGGGTGCTCGTGCGACCGATGCCGCGTCGAGCGCGCGGTACGAGCCGAACACACCCTGCTTCGGCGCCGACAAATGGGTGTCGGCGAGCCGCGTTTCGTGCGCCCGGTCATAGGCGGCGAGCCCCGCCGCGGTCGAACGGTCCTGGATCGTGCCGAGCAGGCTCGCCCCGACGATTCCGGCCGCGAGCATCCCCGCGCCCGCCATGACGTTCACCGTCACCGCGCCGCCCTTGGGAAAACGCTCCGACGCGACGGCAAGGCTGGTGCCCCAGAAGAAGCTCTTGCCGATGCCATAGAGCGTGGCCGCCGCGAGCAGCGCAGCGCCGCTCGATCCCGCCATCCAGAACAGGCCGATCGCGGCGAGCGCCGACGCGATTGCCAGCGTTCCGAGCGGGGTGGCGACGCGCACGATCGATCCCGCGAACAGGCGGATCACGAAAACGATCGCGGCGGTGTAGACGAGCACCCAGCCCGCCTCGATCCCCCAGCGTGCCAGTTCGGGCTCCATCAGCGAGACGATCCAGCTGTCGGTGCTGAGCTCGGTGATCGCGAGCGGGATCATCACGAGCACGAGGACAATATAGAGCGGATGCCCCGCCGAGCGGGCGTAGAGGGCATAGAGCGCGGTCAGCGCCGCGACGGCGAAGACGACGAGCGTCCCGGGCAGGTCGGCGACCCGCCCGATCTCGACGCACATCAGCGACAGGATCACGAAGGCGCTGACGAAGCCCGCTTCCTTCAGCATCTCGCGATAGGAAACGCCCGCCGCGACGCGCTCGCTGACGGGGAAACGCTGCCCCCAGAGCGCGATCGCATAGATAAGGACGGGGACCGCCATGATCGCGGTCTTCGCGCGCCAGTCGACATGCGCGCCAAAGGCGATGGCGATCACCCCGCCCAGCATCAGCCCCAGCGGCCAGGCGGCGTGGAGCCGGTTGAGCCAGCGCGGCTTGTCCTCGCTGTAGAGCGTCGCGACGAGCGGATTGGCGGCGGCCTCGACCGCGCCGTTCCCCAGCGCCATGATGAAGGTGCCGGCATAGAGCGACCAATAGCCGCCCGCGGTCACCAATATGCCGAGCCCGACGATGTGGCAGACGGCCGCGAAACCGAAGGCGCGGCGAAATCCGATCCGGTCGATCACGAGACTGAGCAGCACGATGGTAATCGCGAAGGGCCACAGGCCGACACCCAGCAATTCGCCCTTCTGGGTTTCCGACAGGCCAAAGGCCACACCCCATTCGTCGACGACCATCGCACGCAGCACGAAGCAGAAGGATGTCGCCGTGATGGCGGCGAAAGATATGCCGAAAAGCCGCCGCCGCGTATCAAAAGGTCCGATCACCAACCCCTCCCCAATTTATCTATGTAATGGATTACATTATGCACAGTGGCGTTGAATCGCAAGGCCAATAATACTAAGCTTCCCAACGCTTTTCACGATGAGAGAACGTTTCCAAATGACGACAATTGCAGATGTGGCACGCGCGGCAGGTGTTTCGACCGCCACAGTGTCGCGCGCACTAAGCAACCCCGATGCGGTCAGCGAACCGCGGCGCAGCCAGGTGCTGCAGGCGGCGAAGGCGCTCGGCTATACGCCCAACTATGCCGCGCAGAGCCTGCGCACCACCCGGTCGCAGCGGATCATCCTGACCGTTCCCGACATCTCCAACCCCTTTTTCTCCGCCGTGATCCGCGGCGCCGAGGAGGCCGCGCTCGCCGCGCGTTACTCGCTGCTGATCGGCGACACGCATCACGACAGCGAGCGCGAGGAATATTATGCCGCGATGCTGACGCGCCGCGAGGCCGACGGCATGATCTTCCTCGGCCACCGGCTCGCGCCGACGATGGTCGCGCTGGTGGCCAAGCAGGGCGAGAAGGCGCCGATCGTCAACGGCTGCGAGTTCGAACCCGGCCTCAACGTCTCGAGCGTCCATATCGCCAATGCCGTCGCGGCGGCGGAGGCGATGCAGCATCTCTATGACCTCGGGCACCAGCGGATCGGCGTCATCACCGGCCCGCTGCTGAGCCCGATCAGCCGCGACCGGTTGAGCGGCGTTCAGGGCGCCGCGGCGGGGCAGCGCCTGTGGGACGAGGTACTGGTGCGGACGGGCGATTTCTCGGTCGATTCGGGCGAGGCGCTGACGCACGAACTGATGGCCGAGGCGGCGCCGCCGACCGCGATCTTCTGCTTTAGCGACGAAATGGCGATCGGCGCGATCGCGGCGCTTCGCGAACGCGGCCTCGATTGCCCACGCGACGTTTCGGTCGTCGGTTTCGACGACATACGCTACGCCCGCGCCTTCCATCCCGCGCTCACCACGATCAGTCAGCCCAAGGAAACGATCGGGCGCAAGGCGGTCGAGATGCTGCTCGCGATCCTCTCCAAGAAGGCGGAGGGTCTCGCGTCGATCACCCTCCCCCACGAACTGGTGGTGCGCGAAAGCACGGCGCCGCCGCCCGCGCGCTGAGGCAGCGGCCAGCCCCTTCAGAGCTGGCCGGCCTTGAGCCGTTCGACCGCATGATTGGCGGCGCGTGCCGTCAACGCCATATAGGTCAGCGACGGATTCTGCGCCGCGGTCGACGTCATGCACGCGCCGTCGGTGACGAACAGGTTGGACACCTCGTGCGACTGGTTGAAGCCGTTCAGATAGGATGTCGTCGGATCGCGCCCCATGCGCGCCGTGCCCATTTCGTGGATCGCGAGGCCACCGGGCGGTAGCGCCGTCCGGATCGCGCTCACGCCCACGGCGCCCGCCGCGGTCAGCATCGCCACCGCCTCTTTCGATATATCCTCGGCCATCAGCTTTTCGTTCGCGCCCCATTCGAACCGCGTGTTGAGGATAGGAATGCCCCATTTGTCCTTCTTCTGCGCATCAAGGCTCAGCCGGTTGTCGTAATTGGGCAGGCACTCGCCGAAGCCGGCGATATAGATGAACCACGGCCCCGGCTCGCGCAGCGATTGTTTCAGCGGCGCGCCGAAACCCGGCGTCATCGCGCCGCGCGTCCAGTTGGAGCGCGCGGCGGCGCCCTGCAGGCCATAGCCGCGCAGGAAGGGCGCATCCTTCTTTCCGACATTGCGGAAACGCGGCATGTAAAGGCCCGCGGGACGATTGCCGATCGGCTGGCTGTCGAGCATCCCGGGCACGATGCCAAAGGCGCCGCCGGTCATCAGATGGTCCATCAGATAATGACCGAGCACCCCGCTTCTGTTGCCGATACCGTCCGGATATTGCTCGCTCGTCGAGTTGAGCAGGATCTGCGTGGAGCCGAGCGTCGACGCGTTCAGGAAGACGATCCGCCCGCGATAGGTCGTGCGCGTTCCCTTGGCGGAGTCGATGACCCGCACCCCCGACACCTTGCGCGTAGCGGGATCGTGATCGAGCCCCTCGACGATCGCGTCGGTGACGATCGTCAGATTGCCCGTCGCTTCGGCGGCGGGGAGCGTCGAGCTGATCGAGCTGAAATAGGATCCGGTCGAACAGCCGCGCTGGCACGGCCCGCAATAATGGCACGCCGCGCGGTCGCCCAGATCCTGTGTCAGGATCGCCGACGGCGCGATCATCAACCGCCGGTCGGGATAGGTTTTCGCGATCCCCTCGGCGACATGCGCCTCGCAGCGATTGAGCGGCATCCCCGGCTGGAAACGGCCGACCGGGGCCGTCGGCGCGTCATAGTCCGACTGCCCCGAGACGCCGATGAAGCGTTCGACATGGTCGTACCAGGGGCGGATGTCCTCATAGCGGATCGGCCAGTCGACGCCGTGGCCGTCCTCGGCATTTTCGGTGAAGTTGATCGGCCCCAGCCGCGGCGTGACGCGCCCCCAGGTGAGCGAGCGGCCGCCGAGATGATAGCCGCGGATCCAGCTGAACGGATGCTCGGCATCCTGCCCATAGGGATGTGCGCTGTCGCTCACGAAGAAATGGTCGGTCGACTCGCCAAAGGCGTAGCAGGTGCGCTGGATCGGATAGTCGCGCTCGTAGCGATGCCGGTCGCCGAGGTCGCGGAAGGGGAACTCCCACGCCGCCTTGTGCTCGCCGACATAATCTTCGGGCGTGATCGACCGCCCACGCTCGATGAGCAGAACCTTCAATCCCTTTTCGGTCAACTCCTTCGCGGCCCAGCCGCCCGAGATGCCCGAGCCGACGACGATCGCATCGAAATCCTGATTCGACATGGTGATGCTCCCGCTTAGTAGGCGCTGAAAGGCGACAGCGAATAGAGGATGAAGGAATCGGCGCGGTCACCCGGCTTGAACGGCGCGTCGGGCCGATATTCGTTCGGGACCATGTCGAGCCGCAGTTCGACCGATGCGCCGAGCTCGCTCGTATAATAGCCATAGACGGTGAGCCGCTTCATCAGCACCGCAAAGGGCGTGCGCGGCCGCACGCCGGCGCCGGGCGCCGCCATCGCCGCGCCGGCGGCAGCGAGCTGCTTGCCATAATAATCGTCCTTCGCGGCCTGCGCGAGTTCGGCGAACGGCTTCCCATGCGCTGCGCGTGCGCCGTCGCCAAAGGCGGCCATCCCGTCCATGAAGTGCGTCCGCTCGGCCGGGTTGAACCAGTCGGCCACCATCATTTCAATGAAGGCCGGCACACCCGCTGCCTTCGCCCCGCCGGTATCGGTCGCGGGAATGATCGTTTCGGCAATGTCGGCAATCAGCGCCCGCCGG
This sequence comes from Sphingopyxis sp. H053, assembly GCF_001468225.1. Classification (GTDB taxonomy): domain Bacteria; phylum Pseudomonadota; class Alphaproteobacteria; order Sphingomonadales; family Sphingomonadaceae; genus Sphingopyxis. The sequence continues at coordinate 145,590 of NZ_LNRU01000002.1, forward strand.
TCCGGAGACCATGGCTCCGGCGCCGCCATGGTGGCGCGCGCGGCGGGGGTCACCAACCCGACACCGAGCAAGGCGGCAAGCTTGAGCAAATCGCGGCGACCGGTAAGGGCGTCGCCGGCAGTCTGGGCGGATGGCATTGACCTCTCCCTTGCTTATGTTATGATGATTGAGTAATCGATTGCAAATACCTATGCAAGAGGGTAAATCGGCATAAATATACAAATGAAAGCCCCTACTGCGACGCTATATGTAATCATTTACATATGGCACGACCGGGGAAAAAGAGGGATCGAGGATGAACAAGAAGGCTATGCCCGTGCGGCGGTTCGCCATCGCATCGGCGATTGCGACCGGCGCCCTGCTGTTCGCGGCACCCGGCGCAACCGGCGCCGACGCCCCCAACCCGAAAGCGCGCGTCGCGTTTCAGGCCTGCGCCGCCTGCCATTCGGACAAGGCCGGCGTGACCCGGCTCGGGCCCAGCCTCGCCGGCATCTTCGGCAAGCCCGCCGCGCAGGCGAAAGGCTTTCGCTATTCCCCCGCGCTCGCCAAGGCGAAGCTGCGCTGGGACCGCAAGACGCTCGACGCCTTTATCGCGAACCCCAAGGCGGTCGTTCCGGGCAATCGCATGAGCTACCCCGGCGTTTCGGACCCGGCCAAGCGCGCCGCGATCATCGACTATATGCAAGGCCTGCGCTGACACCGGCCAAACCGACAACGAGAATGAAAGGGACAGGATTATGAAGGGTCGCCACATCGCACCGCTCCTGATGATTTCGTCGGCCCTCGCCGCCGGGGGGGCCTCTGCCCACGACCATAGCGCGCACAAGAAGGCGCCCGCCGCCGCCCGGTGCCTTGGCCTGCCGGTCGAGAAGGTCGCGATCCAGACCTATGTCTTCGCCAGCACGGTCGCGAACATCCCTATCCCCGCCGAATGGGACACGATGCCCGTCGGCGAGAAGTTCGAGCGGCTCAAGCCATCCTTCGCCAAGCTCGCCGGCGCGAAGCCCGACCCGGCACGGCTCGAGTCGGTGCTCGAGCAGATTTCGGCGATCGGCTATCGCAATATCGAGGGGATGGACCTGATCGGCGGCAGCGACCCGGCCGCCTATGCAAAATTGCTCAAGGACAACGGCCTGCAGGCGGTGGCGAGCCACGCATCGCTCGACAACGCCAAATGGCCCGCGACTCTCGCCGCCGCAAAGGCGCGCGGGCAACGCTTCATCGGTTCGGGCGGGTTCGGCCAGCCCGGGCTCGACACGCTCGACCATGTCCTCGAAACCGCGCGCAACCTCAACGCGCTCGGCGAAGCCGCCAGCGCCGAGGGGCTCACCCTCTATGTCCACAATCATACCGGCGAGTTCGACAGCCGCTTCCCCTATGATCATGGCGACGGCAAGCCGGTGATGACGAGCGCGTGGGAGATCGTCGCCGCGAATACCGACCCGCGCTTCGTCCAGTTCGAGGTCGACATCTTCTGGGCACGTCTGGCGTTCAAGCCCGATCGCCTCGACGACCTGCTCGCCTTCCTCGAAAAATATCGCAGCCGCATCGCGCTCCTGCACATGAAAGATCTCGCGCCCAACGGCGCCGTCACCGACCTGGGGGCCGGCACGACCGACTGGCGCCGTGTTATCGAGGCCGCGGGACCGCAGATCGCCTATTATGTCTATGAGTTCGACTTTCCGGCCGATCCGGTGAAATCAGCGAAGACCGGCTTCAACTATCTGACTTGCGGCGAAAAGAAGCCGGCTGGCACGTAATCGGGAGCGTGTCGGGCGAGAAGGGCGCACGCCTGACTGCCGAGCCGATACCTCCCTCTTCCGGACCCTAAGTGGTGCCTCGCACAACAAGCCTCGTCGGCAACAGAATATTTCCCGTGCTGAAACCCTCGGGATCCGCGACGAGACGCACCGCCTGAAAGGCCAGGTCCGCTATCGGCTGATGAATGGTCGTAAGCGGCGGCCAGACGAGCTGGGCAATATAGCTGTCGTCGAACCCCGCGACCGCTATGTCTTCGGGGACCGAGCGGCCAAGCTCGCGAATGGCTGCCATGGCGCCGATCGCAACCTCGTCGTTGAAGGCGAAGATCGCGTCGGGCAGCGGGTTCGAGCCGCGCAGAAGATCTAGCGTTGCAATGCGCCCGGCTTCCGCAATCGATTCATTCAGTTCGATGCGAGTCAGCGCGACACCCGCGGGATCGCCGCCCAAGGCGCCCAGCGCGTCGCAGAAGGCCCGCTCGCGGACCATCGCGGCTGCATGATCGGCGGGGCCGGCAATGATCGCGAAACGGCGGCGTCCGGCGTCCCACAAATGCCTCACCAACTGCTCCACCGCTCGACGCTCGTCGGCGCCGACCGCGACCGAGCGGCCAAGCTGCTTGCCGGGGGCGATGCGCACATAGGGCAGGCCGTCGCGATCGAGGGCGTCGAGCAGCTTTTCATCGTCGCAGACCGGCGGCGTCAGGATCAATGCGTCGCAATGGGCGCCGCGCAGCCCCTGCTCGTAGCGGTCGACGACGCTGTCCGCGCCATGGTCGAACTCCTCGAGGACGAGGTGATAGCCATATTGCCGGCAGGCCTTCGCCGCCCCCCGGAATATCTCAGCGAAATAGAAGGACGAAAGGTGCGGCATGAACGCGCCGATCAGGAAGGAGCGTGACGCCGCCAGCGACCGCGCCGCCTGATTCACGCGATAGCCGGTTTCGCGGATTGCCGCCTCGATGCGTTCGCGCGTCGCGGCGCTGACATTGACGTCGCGGTTGACGACGCGCGACACGGTCTTTGCCGATACGCCGGCGATCGCGGCGACATCGTCCAGGGTGGCAGGCCTTTTCACGGCGGGACCAATAGGATTCATCGCGCCTTGTTAGACGCGGAATACGTATCCAGTCCACCCTTTATGTCAGCGCTGACATTTTTCATTGTCAGCGCTGACATAATTAGATAGCTAGCGATTCGAAAACAGAAGAAATGGGAGAGTTTGATGGGGTCGTGGCTTTGCCGCGCGGCGTTGCTGGCCGCCTGTTCGACATCGGCTATCGCACCGGGAGTCCATGCGCAGGATGCGGCCGACGACGCCGATCGCCGCGCCGCCACCACCGAAGCCGCGATGACCAATGCCGAGCGGGTGACCCTGCTGAACGGCATCATGGCTATGCCCCTTGGCGACGTAAAAATCCCCGAAGGCGTTCCGTTCGGCGCCGGCTATATTCCCGGCATTCCTCGCCTTGACGTTCCTGCGCTCACCGAAACCGATGCCAGCCTTGGCGTTTCCTATGTCGGCGGCCTGCGCGGCGACGGCGCGACCGCGCTTCCGTCGGGAATGGCGATGGGATCGACATGGAGCCCGGACCTCATGCGAAAGGGCGGCGCGCTGATCGGCGGCGAAGCTCATGCCAAGGGTTTCAATGTCCTGCTCGCGGGCGGCATCAACCTGATCCGCGATCCGCGCGGCGGCCGCGCCTTCGAATATCTGGGCGAAGACCCGCTGCATTCGGGACTGCTCGGCGGGGCGGCGGTTGCAGGCATCCAGTCGCGGGGCGTGATTTCGACGATCAAGCATTTCATACTCAATCCGACCGAGATCGGGCGGCAGTTCCACAATGGCATGATCGACGAAGGCGCGCTGCGCATGAGCGATCTCCTCGCGTTCGAGATCGCGATCGAAAAGGGCCAGCCCGGATCGGTCATGTGCGCCTATAACAAGGTCAATGGCGCGCAGGCGTGCGGCAACGATCGCATGCTGAACGGCATCCTCAAAGGCGACTGGGGCTACAAGGGCTGGGTGATGTCCGACTGGGGATCGGTCCGGGCGACCGATTTCGCGCTCCATGGCCTCGACCAGCAATCGGGCTCGCAGCTCGACGCGGCGGTGTTCTTTGGCCAGCCGCTGCTCGACGCAGCCAATCGCGACAAGCGCTACCAGCGTCGCATCGCCGACATGAGCCGGCGCGTGCTGCGCTCCATCTACGCCGTCGGGGTCGATCGCAACCCGCCGCGCAAGGCGCCGATCGATGTCGCCGCCGGGGCCGCGGTCGCGCAGGAGATCGCCGAAAAGGGCATGGTCCTGCTTCAGAACCGCGGCAATATCCTGCCACTCGCCGTCTCGGCAAAGCGCATACTGGTAGTCGGCGGCTATGCCGACGCGGGCGTGCTTTCGGGGGCGGGATCGTCGCAGGTGCAGGGTCAGGGCGGCCCGGCGGTGTCGCTTCCGACCGTGAAGGACGGGCCGTTCACCGCGCTGATGGCGCAAAATTATCACCGCTCTTCGCCGCTCGACGCCATTCGCGCCCGCGCGCCGCAGGCGGAGGTCGTCTTTCGCGATGGTCGCTACCCGGCCGAAGCGGCGATCGCGGCGAAGAACGCCGACCTCGTCATCGTCTTCGGTACGCAGTGGATGACCGAAGGGCTCGACGTCCCCGACCTCTCGCTGCCGCAGGGGCAGGATGCGGTGATCGCAGCGGTGGCGAAGGCCAATCCGAAGACGGTCGTCGTCCTCGAAACCGGCGGCCCCGTCGCGATGCCGTGGAAGGACGATGTCGGCGCGATCCTCGCGGCTTGGTATCCCGGCGCGCGCGGCGGCGAGGCGATCGCCAGGGTGCTGTTCGGCGACGTCAATCCGTCGGGCCGCCTGCCCGTAACCTTTCCCGCTTCGATCGCGCAGCTTCCGCGCCCCGCCCTTCCCGGCGCCGAGACCGTCGAGCCCAGCTTCGCCGGACATGGCAAGCCGGGCCAGACGCTCGACATCGACTATAATATCGAAGGCGCCGACGTCGGTTACCGCTGGTTCGCGCGCCAGCAGGCGAAGCCGCTCTATCCGTTCGGTTTCGGGCTCAGCTACACCCGCTTCGAACGCTCGGGCCTTGCCGTAACGGACGGGGCGAGCCCCACGGCTGCCTTCACGCTGCGCAATAGCGGTGCGCGCGACGGCGCCGATGTCGGACAAGTCTATCTGGTCGAAACGCCGCGCGGAAAAACGCGCCGGCTGGTCGCCTTTGCGCGCGTCGACCTGAAACCCGGCGAGACGCGCCGGGTCGACGTGCCCATCGACCCGCGCCTGCTCGCCGACTGGGGCCCCAAGGGCTGGGCGATCGCGCCCGGCACCTATCGCTTCGCGCTCGGCGCGTCGGCCGAAGACCTGATCGAGGAAACGGGCGTCACGCTCGCCGGAAGGACCTGGAACTACCGCAAATAGACCATCACAGAACAGGGGGACGACATGAAGAGGATTTGGACTTCCGCCACCGCGCTCGGCGCTGTGCTCGCGGCCACGACGCCGGCCTTCGCGCAGGATAGCGCGGCGACCGACGAACAGACCGGCGGCTTCGGCGAAATCATCGTTACTGCGCAGAAACGCGCCGAAAACCTCCAGGACGTGCCGATCTCGGCAACCGTCGTCAGCGCGGATGCACTTGCTTCGCGCCAGATTTTCGACCCGTCGCAGCTCCAGCTCGTCGCGCCCAGCCTGCAGGTCAAAAGCTTCAACGCGGCGCTCGGCGCATCCAATTTCTCGATCCGCGGCGTCGGCACATTGAGCTTCTCGAACTCGATCGAAGCGAGCGTGACCTCGGTGATCGACGGCGTGGTCATGGGCAACCCGTCGCTCGGCTTCATGAACTATCTCGACCTCGCGCAGATCGAAGTGCTCAACGGGCCGCAGGGCATGTTGTTCGGCAAGAACGCCTCTGCCGGCCTCGTCAACATCACGACGCGCCGCCCGGAAATCGGCCGTTTCGACGGGCAGGTGATGGGCGAGATCGCACAGATGAAGGTGCCCGGCGACGGATTGCTCTATCGTCTGCAAGGCATCGTCAACGTTCCGCTGGGCGATAAGGCCGCGCTGCGCGTCAGCGCGTCGCAGACGCATACCGATCCCGTCATCACGAATCTGGTCGACGTTCCGGGCAGCCAATATGGCCAGAACCAGACCAGCCTGCGCGCCAAATTGTTGTGGGAACCGACCGCCGAGCTCAGCATCTATATCGCCGGCGACTATGCCCATTCCTCGGGCGTCGGATCGGGCGGCAGCGCCGACCGGATCGTCCGGCCCACGAGCCGCTTCGCCGCCGAAAACGCCGCACTCGGCATCGTCGCCAACCCCGACAATTTCTTCTCGAGCTATGGCGCGCCGACGCGGGCCAATTTCGATGTCGGCGGGCTTCAGGCCAATATAGATTATGAGTTCGAAAGCGGTCACACGCTGACCAGCATCACTGCCTGGCGAAAGTTCGACGCCGACAACCTCTTCGATTCGGACAAGCACCGCATCAACCTGCTCGATACGAACCACCAGCTTTCGACGATCAGCCAGTTCACCGAAGAGCTGCGGCTGGCGTCGCCGGTCGGCCAGTTTTTCGAATATCAGTTCGGTCTCTATTATTACGATTCCAAGAGCGATTCCGACATCACCGCGGCGGGCGCCAACGGCGCGACAGCATCGCCGCCGGCCGGCTTCAATGCATGGCTCGGCATTCACTCGACCGGCTCGATGACGTCGAAAAGCTACGCAGGCTTCGGTCAGGGCACGCTCAATATCAGCGACCGCTTCCGGTTCACCTTCGGCGGTCGCTATACCTATGACAAGCTCAAGCTTCGCTCGGTCAGCGATGCGGCCGGGTTCGTCGTCCCGTTCGGCGCGGTGGGGTCGCGCAACCAGCGGATCAGCGAGGAAAATTTCTCGTGGCGCGTCGGCGCGCAATATGACGTGACCGACGACGTCATGGCCTATGCCTCGGTGGCGCGCGGCTACAAGGGACCGGGTTTCAACCTGACGATCGATCCGCGCGCGCCGCTGATCATGCCCGAAATCCCGACCTCCTATGAAGCCGGAATCAAGTCCACGCTGCTCGATCGCCACCTGATCTTCAACATCTCGGGCTACACCTCGACCTTCAAGAACTTCCAGGCGCAGGCGTTCGACACGGCGAGCAACGGCTATGTCCTGCTGAACGCGGGCGAACTCAAGTCGCGCGGGTTCGAGATCGAGGCGTCGGCGCTGCCCGCCGAAGGCCTCGTCTTCAATCTGGGGGTCAGCTATGTCGACGCCTTCTTCTCGGACTTCCAGGGTGACCGCTGCTATCCCTTCCAGCCGAACTGCCGCGCCAACGGGACGATCGATTCGTCGGGCAACCGCTTGCCGAACGTGCCCAAATGGACGGTCAGCCTGACGGGCCGCTATGAAACGCCGGTCAGCGAAAGCCTCGCGGTATTTCTGCAGGGTGCGCTCTACGCTCGCACCGGTTCGAACTTCAGCTCGACCGAGGATCCGAACACGAAATTGCCCGGCTATTCGCTGTTCGACGCCAGCATCGGACTCAAACAGATCGACGACAAGTTCAAGCTGACGCTCTTCTGCCGCAACTGCTTCGACAAGCGCCAGCCGACCTTCATCAACTCCAACTCGCAGTCGCGCGGCGACTATTACCACATGTTCGGGCTCAACTCGTTCCGGACGCTGGGCGTGTCGCTGGAAGGTCGTTTCTAAAAAGAGGGGAGGCGCCGGGCCGTCGATTGGGACGGCCCGGCGTCACGCCCGGGAGGGTTCGGATGACCAAGAAATGGATCGCGGCTGCGGTCAGCGCCATCGCCATGGCCGCATTTTCGGCGACACCCGCCGCCGCCGAGGAAACGCCCGGCAAACCAAAGCTGGTCGTCCTGATTTCGATCGACCAGTTCTCGGCCGATCTGTTCAACGCGAGCCGGAGCGAATTTCATGACGGGCTCGCCAGGCTGGCGCAGGGCATCGTCTATTCGAACGGTTTTCATGCGCAGGGCGTGACCGAAACCTGCGCGGGCCATGCGGTGATTGCGAGCGGCCGGCATCCTGCTGCGACGGGGATTATCGCGAACCAATGGTACGACCAGCGCGCCGGAGCCGATCGCTATTGCACCGACGACGGCGTCCATGTCGCGGCACGCGCCAGCCGCAAACTCGGCACCGGACCGGCGATGCTCGAGGTGTCGACGCTCGGCGACTGGCTCAAGGCCGCCTCGCCCGCCAATCGCGTCTTTTCGGTCGCGGGCAAGGATCGGTCGGCGATCATGATGGGCGGCCGCCATCCCGACGGGGCGTTCTGGTTCGATGGCAAGCAGGGATTCGACACCTGGGGCACCGATGCTGAGGACGCGCAGCGCCGCCTCGCGCCGCTTGCAAAGCTCAATGCCGGGTTTGCGCGGCGGCTGAAGGCCGCACCCGCCTGGACCTACCGGCGCGAAAGCTGCCGCGTACGCGAGGCGGTGATTCCCCTCCCCGGCGGCAAGAGTTTCCACGCGCACCTGCCGCCCGATCCGCCGGCCGCGATCCCGGGCCAGCCGCCCGCGAGCGGCGCGGCGCTGCCGCCCTGGTTTTATGACCAGATCACAATCGACGCGGCGATCGACCTGCTCGACGGACAAAAGCTTGGCCAATCGCCCGGAACCGACCTGCTCGCGGTCGGCCTGTCGGCGACCGATATGGTCGGCCATGCCTATGGCACGCAGGGACCCGAGATGTGCGACCAGATGGCCCGGGTCGACGAGGCGGTCGGTCGCCTCCTCAAACGGATCGCGGAACTGAAGATTCCCGTACTCGTCGCGCTCACCGCCGACCATGGCGGCGGCGACATCCCCGAACGGCTGGCGGAGCGCGGCTATCGCGATGCCGGGCGGATCGATGCCGCCGCGCTGCTCGCCGATCTCAACGCCGCGGCGCGCGCCGCGACAGGCGTCGACTGGAACCCGCTGCGTCCGGCGTTCTTCGACCCGACGCAGCTTGTCGTCGTCGACGCCGGCGGGCAGTCGCTCGCCGATACCGCGCTCAAGAACCGCATCGCCGAAGCGACCGCGGCGCGCGCGCTCACCCGGCCGGGCATCGCTGGTGCCTGGACGGCGGCGCAATTGCAGGGGCGGAAACCCGACCCGCGCCTGTCCCCCGACCTGCTGCCGGTCGCCGACCGCATGGCGCTGTCCTTCTATCCCGGGCGTAGCGGCGACATATTGCTCGCGACCGACCCGCTGAAGATCGCCGCGCCGCCGCTCCCCGGCCTGTTCATGATGGGCCATTCGGGCCCCAGCGACTTCAACCGGCGCGTCCCCATCCTCTTCTGGTGGCCCGGTGTGGCGCATCAGGAACGCGCCCTGCCGGTACAGGTGGCCGATGTGGCGCCAACACTTGCCGCCGCCATACGGGTCGCGCCGGACGGTCCGGTCGATGGAGAATGCCTCGCACTCGGCGGAACGGGGACAGGCTGTCCCCTTCCGGCAGCATCGCGGCGATAATGTGAAAGGACAGACAATGCGGATATTCCCCACCGTCGCGCTCGCGCTGGCGCTCGTTTCTCCCGCGATGGCGGCCGACACCGCGCCGCAGCCGGTCGTCGACACGCGTAGCGGTGCCGTGCAGGGCGTCGCCGAAGGCCAGAGCATCGCCTATCGGGGGATTCCCTATGCCCTGCCCCCCGTCGGCGATCTGCGCTGGCGCGCGCCGCAGCCCGCCGATCGCTGGACCCAGGTTCGCGTCGCCGACCAGTACGGCCCCGATTGCATGCAGATTCCCTTCAAGGCCGATGCCGCGCCGCTGGGGGTGAAGCCGTCCGAGGACTGCCTCTATCTCAACGTCTGGACCCCGGCCGAACGGTCGCGCAAGAAACGCCCGGTGATGGTCTGGATCTATGGCGGCGGTTTCGTCAACGGCGGCAGCTCGCCGCCGGTCTATACGGGCCGGTCTTTTGCCGAATCGGATGTGGTTTTCGTCAGCTTCAACTACCGGCTCGGCCGTTTCGGCTTTTTCGCCCACCCGGCCCTCAAGCGCGAAGCCGCTGGCGCGCCGACGGGCAATTATGCGATCCTCGACCAGATCGCGGCGCTGAAATGGGTGCAGGAAAATATCGCGGCCTTCGGCGGCGATCCCGGCAACGTCACCATTTTCGGTGAATCGGCCGGCGGCATGTCGGTACACGCGCTGACGACGACCCCGCTTGCGAAGGGACTGTTTCACAAGGCGATCTCCATGTCGGGCGGCGGGCGCGATCTGATGGGCCCGCTGCGCACCGCGACCGAGGCCGAAGCGATCGGCGCCGGCTTTGCGCGGGCAAAGGGGATAGAGGGCGATGAGGCCGGCGCACTCGCAGCGCTTCGCGCCCTGCCGGCCGACAGCGTGATGAGCGGGCTCAACCTGATGAGCCTGTTCGGCGCGAAGGATTTCACCCCGCTCTATGCCGACGGACAGATCGTGCGCCGGTCGATCGATGCGGCCTATGCCGCCGGCGACGGCGCAAAGATTCCGATGGTCATCGGCGCGAACGATGCCGACGGCTTCTTCTTCGGCGGGGGTGTCGATCAGGCCTATGCCCCGCTGGCAGCGGTGCGGGCAGAGGCCGAGCCGGTCTATGACCCCGAAGCGCGCAAGGACGCGATGCGCATCGGCATCGCGGTTTCGGCCGACACGATGTTCCTCGAACCCGCGCGGCACGTCGCCCGGATCATCGCGGGGCGCGGGCAGCCCGTCTTCACCTACCGCTTCGGCTATGTGCCCGAATATCTGCGCGCCAAGATGCCGGGCGCCTTTCATGCCAGCGAATTGCCCTTTTTCTTCGGCACCGTCGACGCCCGGCACGGCGCCGCGACATCGCCCGCCGATCGCGCGGCGGCGCGGCTGGTACAGGATTATTGGGTCAATTTCGCAAAGACCGGCGTGCCCTCGGCAACGGACGGCGGGCACTGGTCGCCCGGCGGCGTGGCTGCCGACACCATCATGACCTTCGACGCGGCCGGCGCCCGCGAAGGTCCCGACCCGATCCGCTCGCGGCTCGACTTCGTCGAGCGCGTCGTGGCCGCCAGAGCGCCCTGACCGGTGCGCCCGATTCCGATGCGCTTTCTGTCGCGTCTCGCCGCCCTGACCGGCGCTCTCTTGTTCGCGCCGCCCGTGGCGGCGCAAGAGGTGGTGGCGAAGGTTGAAAGCGGCGAGATCGGCGGAACCGTCGACAACGGCGTCGTTCGCTTCCTCGGCGTCCCCTATGCCGCGCCGCCCGTCGGCGAACGGCGCTGGGCCGCCCCCGAAGCGCCGCCGCCGTGGTCCGGGCGGCGCGATGCGAAGGCGCATGGCCCCGGCTGCGTCCAGACAATCACCCCCGGCGGCTTCGGTCCGTGGACCCGCGAATATGTCGCGCCGGCCCCGGTTTCGGAGGATTGCCTCACCCTCAACATCTGGGCGCCGGCGGAGCATGACGGCCGGCCGCTGCCGGTGATGATATGGATTCACGGCGGCGCCTTCATGTCGGGGTCGAATGCGGTTCCGATCTATGACGGCGCGGCGCTGGCGCGGCAGGGCATCATTGTCGTGTCGATCAACTATCGCCTGGGCGTCTTCGGCTTTGCCGCCTTTCGCGACCTCGCGGGCGATCCCGGCGGCGGCGCCAATTTCGGGTTGCAGGACATATTGGCGGCGCTGCGCTGGACGCAGCGCAATATCGCCGGCTTTGGGGGCGATCCCGGACAGGTGACGATCGCCGGTCAGTCGGCAGGTGCCATAGCCGTCCATATGCTGCTCCTCTCGCCGAAAGCGGACGGCCTGTTCGCGCGCGCGATCGCACAAAGCGGCATTGTCGAAACCCCGCTCCCTGATCGCATCGAAGCCGACCGCCGCGGCGCCGACCTGCTCGCCCGCGCGAGGCTCCCCGGTATCGCAGCGCTGCGGCACCTGCCGGCGGATCGGGTGATGGCGCTGCTCGAAACCGGCCCGCTCGCCGGCGCTGGAGATGTCGGCGGCATGCCGCTGCTCGGCCCGGTCGTCGACGGATCGATCCTGCCCGGACAGGTTGCCGCGATGGAAGCGGAGGGCCGGCGGCGCGCCGTGCCGGTGATGGTCGGGCTGAACGCCGACGAAGGCGTGTTGAGCCCCGGTTATTTCCGCGCGGCGCCTGCGGATGTGCGTGCGCTCGCCGCCCGGATCGCGGGCGACGCCGGCGCCGATGCACTACTGGCGGACATCCCGCTCGATAGCGAGATGACGGCGCTCGCCGCGCGCCGGCAACTGACCCGCCTGTACGGCCTTGCATCGCTTGTCGACTGGGCGCGCATGCACCACGCCCCCGCCTTTGCCTATTATTACACCCATCCCGAACCGGGCCCGGGACAGGAGATGTTCGGCGCGTTCCACTCGGCCGAAATGCCCTACACTTTCAATTCGTTGAGAACCTCGCCCGACCGCCCCTTCACGGAATACGACCGCTCGGTTGCTGCTACCATGTCGCAACTATGGGCAACTTTCGTGAAGCGCGGCGACCCCAACGGCCCGGGTTTGCCACAATGGCCGGAGTTCGCGAACAGGTCAGGCGGCGTGATGGAACTGGGCGCACATTTTGCGCCATACCGAACCGAGGAGCAGAAGCTGCACCTTGTGCTTGGCAGATTCGCCATTGGCCCGGGACGGTCAATCTTCGGCATCGAAAGCTTCGTGGAAACGTCACGGGACCGATGATTCGACAAAGGTGCGCGTTCAAATCGACTTACGGCATTTGTCCGCGAAAGGCCTGAGGCTAAGGTGCCGATCGTGAAAGCGCCGAGGCTCGAATGTAGCCGAATGTCTTCGAATTTGAGATTTGGTCGAATCGGGAATTTTTTCTTTGAATTTCAAAAGCTTATTTTTTTGCGGACCGCTGCTCGGTCATTCCGGACCAAATATTTTTTGTCCATTATTTTTCAGTTTGTTATGTCTAATTGAACAATTGAGTGGGAGTGGCCGTATCAATCGATATCAATCGACTACAATCGGTGGGAGCACTTCGATTGCTCCACTATCCCACCTCAGCCGCCTTAAGCATCGGTAATAACTAACAATCCGACGAAACCCGCTTCACTCTGTCGGTTCGACGGGCGCAGTTCTGCGTTGGCGGATTTTGGGTGCGGGCGCCACCTTCGCGCGACCTTCCAAGCTGCTTTGGCGACGCTCTGCGATCCAAGCTTCGATCTCCTCCAAATCCCACACATCGCGGCGTGAGATTGAATCGACGCGGACCGGAATCGTCCCTCTTCCCGGCAGTTTCATTGATCCTGATTGGACAGCGACTAACTTCCCGTGCCGTTGTCGTTTCGGTTCACTTAAATGCCTCGCGCTCGACTTTTTCCCGATTGCCGCCCTCCACAATCCAAATTAGACATCGCTTCACCGCTGGGCGCCAAGCACTTGCGGAACAGGGGTTGGGGGCTGCACCGAATGAACGCGATCTTCGCCCGAGCGGGGCTAGTTGCGCTTGCGCTTGGGATCACCGTGTCCGCCCATGCGGGCGTGTCGGAGGATTTCTCCGAATGCGACGGGCTTAAGAAACCCAAGAGCAGCGACGACGGGATGCGGGGCGAGGCGACTTTCCCCTCCTACCGCTTCAGCGGTCGCGATGCGCCCAGCCAGACGCTGGCCGCGTGCGACCGCGTGCTAGAGAGCGGGAAACTCCTGCCCGAGCAGACACTGCGCCGCGCCCATGTGATGCGCGCCCGCGCTGCCGCGAAGCTGGAGCTCGGGGATGCCGCCGGTGCGCTCGCCGATATCGATGCCGCTCAAGAGGCTGGTAAGGCCTACGCCGGCGATTTCTTTTACGATCGCAGCATGGGCGTCTCGCTCGATCTGCTGCGCGCTCTTGCCCTGAACGAGACGGGCGAGCGCAAAGCTGCGCTGGCGCTGGCTGAAGCGGCGGCGGCCAAGCGCACCTATGCGCTCGAGGTGCAGCGTGTCGCAGGCATGCTCCGCGCCGCCAATGGTGACAAGCCGGCCGATCCGACGATCTGGCAGGGCCTCGCCCGCATCGATCCAGCTACTCGGGGCATTTTCTCGCAGCTCGCGTCCCAGTCCGGCGATCTCGCCGAACTGGCGGCCTCGGCTGGGACGCCCTCTGTAGCCATGCCCGAAGCGCCTTCGCTCAAGGCGATTATGACCAATGGCGGGAATATCGCGCCGCTACTGTCCGAGTGGTCGGCCCCCGTCAGAGGGGCAATGACCAAGGCCTATGCGCTTGCCGCCCATGGCCAGCCTGCAGCCGCCCGTGCCTGGGTAGAGGCGACCCGCGCGGCGCTCGACGCCGCCCGTCCGGCAGGGAATTCACAGGGCGAGGCGGGCAAGCAGGCTCCCAAGGATATCGTTACCCTGTTAGTCGAAATGGCGCGTGCCGAACATTTCAAACCGTTGGCCGATCTGGTCGACGCCCGCATTGCCATCGCCGAGGGCCGGCTCGCCGATGCCGCCGCCGCGCTTCAGGGCAAGCAATTGCGCGCGACCCCGGTGACGGAAGAATTCCACGCCGCCTATGCCGCCGCGCGTAGCGCCAGCGCCCTGAGCGCACCCGATTTGCCTCCGCTGGGGCCCGCTGCCAAACGCGGTCCGGCGCGTCTCTCCGGAATGGCGGACGATCTTCTGATCCGCCCCGAATCGCAACGCAAGCTGATCGACTACGAAAAATCGCGCCCGAATATTCTCGGCGCGCTGGTCGGCGCGGCGTTTTCGATGGGCACAACGTTGCTCGGGGGGATCGACCGCACGGCGGGATTCCGTTCGACCCCGAACGATGACGGTTCGATCAAGGTCGAATATACCGGTAATACCACCTCCGGACCGGTGGTTCAGGAAATGACTCTACTACGGGCGGCCGAACTCGCGCGCGAGGCGGGCAAGTCGCATTTTCACGTCGTCGGGCGGAACGATTACCAGCGTTATCTTACTCAGACGATGAACGGCGTGCCGATGAACCGGACGCTGACTGGCTATAAGACCGAACTGACCATCCGCCTGCTGGGCGAAGGCGAAGCCGACGCGCTCGACGCCGTCGCTGTAATCGATGCGCTGGGGCCGGTCTATTACGAAAGCTGAGCGTGGGTGCAGGACCGGGCTCAACCGCGCAGGCAAGAGCAGCACAAGGGCTCCAGAACTGGCCGGTAGCGGCCAGCCTGCTTATTGGCTTAGGAGATCATAAGCTGTCATCAAAGGTGGAAGATGGGCAGCCCTTCAAGAACGCCTATTCGCGTGCAAATATGTCGCCGCCGAGTTCCAGAGTGGCAATCTCTCCATCCGGAGCGAAGGTGAACCCGACGGAGGTCTGACCGGTTATACTCCTCTGGCCAGGGCTATCCCACTGCGCCTTGAACATATCGTTGCGATCATGGTTGAGCACCGCTGTCGCCTGCGGACGTGCGAGCTTGAGCTTGCCGTCGGCCAGCGTGATTGCAATCTCACCGAGCAGGTCGCTCGAGTAGGTTCCGACATAGCGATCGAGCGGCAGTCGCGCGGGCGCAATCGTCACTGAACCCGACGTCGCCGCTGCCTTTTCACGCGCAATCCGGACCGCGTCATCGCTCTCCTGCTTCATGACAGCGCTGTGATCGGTCGCAGGACCGCCAAGGAAGGCATCCAGCACTCGCAGTTCCACGGCCGTAGCCAGCTTTGTGCGCAGGCCGTTGGTCAGCACAACCACGCCGAGCTTTCTTTCCGGTATCATCGCGACCATGCTCTGCATCCCATCGATCGCGCCGGAATGCTGGACAATCTTTTGACCGCGATATTCCTGCATGCCCCAGCCAAGGCCGTATTCACTGAACTTGAAGAGTGCGTCGGTTCCTCCGCGCGGGACGATCTGACCGCTATGCATTTCCGTCAGCGTCGTGGAGGCGATCAGCCGCTTACCCTCGAACGTGCCGCCGCCTAGTTGCAGGCGCACCCACTGCGCCATGTCGCGCGCACTGGAGTTGATCACGCCGGCGCCGCCGACATTGTCGATCATGCGATATTCGACCGGCGTCGCCTTGCCGTCCAGCAGCGCATGCGGGGTGGCAACGTTGGCCAGCCCCTTGAGGGCAGTGACACTGGTGTTGGTGCGGCGCATGCCCAGCGGCTCGAAGATGCGGCCGGCGATGAACTGGTCATAGCTGGTGCCGGTCACCGCGGAGACTATCTCGCCCGCCACGATGAACATCTCGTTCTGATACTGATACTGGTTACGGAAGCCGAGCGTCTCGGTCTGGAAGCGTAACCGCCGCATGATTTCCCGGCGGTCGAACCCCGATCCATACCAGAGCCCGCCGTTGGTAACGACGCCGGTACGATGCGACAGCAGATCGCGTACCGTCACGTGGCGGGTGACATAGGGGTCGTGAAGTTCGAACGACGGCATATAATCGTGCACCGCGCCGTCCCATTCGATCTTCTTATCATCGACCAGCATGCCGAGCGCCGCGGCGGTGAAAGCCTTGGTCGCCGATCCGATCGCGAAGACCGTATCGGCGTCGACCTTGCCGGGCTTGCCTGCTTCGCGGACACCGAAACCTCTGGAATACACAATCCGGTCATCCCTGACGATGGCGATGGACAGGCCGGGTACGTGCCACGCTTTCCGGGCGCTCTCGATATAAGCGTCGAGGCCGCCGAGCGCTTCTGCCGTCGTGGGTGATACCTCGGGCGCTGGAACAGGCGTCTCCGCAACGGTCTGTGCGAATGCGGGACTGGCGAGCAGGACCAGACTCAGGGCGGGCAGGACGACATATTTCAATCGCTTACACGAGATCATGATGCATTCCCTTTTCGCCAAACAGAAGTTTCTAAACGGAGAATATTTTCGCATTTGGACATAATTGCCCCGAGAAAAAATTGTCAACGACTTCCCGCCAGCGCCTTCAGGAATTCGAACCAGCGCGGCCTGAGAGATTTGGTTTTCCGGGAAATTGGCAAGAACTTACGCTTGCGAGCCCCTTGCGATGGGCGTGCCCGTCTGCGTTCAGGCCATTTGGTGAAATCGGGACGAGCGGACATCGGAGAATCCACACCCGATATGATAGTTGCTCCCTTGAAGCTTCGCTATCTCGCTATGACCTATCAAGGAACCAGTATGGACAGTCGGTGCGCTCGTCGGCACCGTCTGATCACGCTACGCAGGCACCCGCGCATCCGGTCGGCAAAAGAAGCAGCGTTGGATAATTATGCCGGTGTCCCTATCAGCCCGGCGTGAAGCATTCGTCGATAGTCAAGTGGAGCAAGTTTTTCATGCCGGTCGAGATCGATCCCTTTCACGCCATCGCCATAAGCCGTCTCGCGCATCAGCTGCGAGCCGAGGGGCGGTCCGTGATTCATATGGAGTTCGGCCAACCCTCGACCGGTGCTCCGGCAGCAGCGATCGAGACCGCGCACCACATCCTCGACAAGGATGGCATGGGCTATTGGGAAAGTCCGGGGCTCAAGGCGCGTATCGCGGCACATTATGGCGAAGCCTACGGGGTGTCCGTCAATCCGGAACAGGTCATCCTCACGTGCGGCGCTTCGCCCGCCTTCGTCCTCGCACTCTCCTGCCTGTTTTCGCCTGGCGCGAGGGTCGCCTTGGCTCGGCCCGGTTATGTTGCCTACAGAAACACCCTGAAGGCGCTGCATCTCGAGCCGGTCGAACTCGCCTGCGGCGAAGCCGAGCGGTTCCAGATCACGGCCGACGCAGTCGAACGAATGGAGCCGGCGCCGGATGGACTGATCGTCGCGAGCCCTGCCAACCCCACCGGCACGATCATCCCGCCCGAGGAGCTTCGGGCGCTGGCGGCCGTCTGCGAGCGCCGTGGCATCGCTCTCGTGTCGGACGAAATCTATCACGGGCTGAGCTATACGCTGCCCGCCGAATCCATGCTGCAGCACGCGCCGGGCGCGCTGGTCGTCAACAGCTTCTCCAAATATTTCAGCATGGCGGGCTGGCGCCTTGGATGGCTCATCGTTCCCGAAAGCCTGATCGACGCCGCGCGCGCGCGAATGGGCAATCTGTTCCTGACGCCGCCCTCGCTCGCCCAGCACGCCGGCCTGATAGCGTTTGACTGCCGCGACGAACTCGAAGGCCATATCCATACCTATGCGCGCAATCGCGAACTCCTGCTCCAGGCCCTTCCGAACATGGGTCTTCGGCGCATCGCGCCCCCCGACGGGGCTTTCTATATCTATGCGGATGTCGGCCATCTCACGAATGACAGCCTCTCCTTCTGCGAAGCCTTGTTGCGCGATACGGGTGTCGCCGTGGCTCCGGGACTCGATTTCGATCCGGTCGATGGCAACAGTTTCATACGCCTCAGCTTCGCCGTCTCGACCGACCTCGTCGAAGAAGCGATCCGGCGCATCGAACCATGGTTGACCGCCAGAGCGATCAGCGGTGCAGCCGCTCCTCTCGTCGAATGAGGCTCATACCAATCGAAGCCGGGAACGAGAGCGCCGCAGATGACCGTCGGAGCCCATAGAAATAGCCATTTCCCGAGGATGGTTGGGTATGGACAGACAATCATTCGCCCGGAAGCGGAACGGCTGTCTGATATTTGACCGCCCTGAGTGCGAAGTGCGACGCAGCCCCGGCGACCGCTTCATTTCTGAGCAGCCTTTGCATCAGAAACGCTTCGTAGTCGGCGACATCGGTTGCGACGACGCGCACCTGATAATCCCACTCGCCCGACATCGACAGGCATTCCATGATGCGATCCTGGTCCCGGACAAAATTTTCGAACATCGCGGTATGTTCGGCCGAATGGCTCTTGAGCCGGATATTGCAGAGGACGTTGACGCTCTGTCCGACCCGTGCCGCGTCGACGAGCCACACATTTTTCGTCAGCACGCCGGCGGCCTCAAGCGCTCTGACGCGGCGCCAGCACGACGGGCCCGTGCTTCCCACCCGCTCGGCAAGCTCGCCGTTGCTCTGCGCGCCATCGCGCTGCAATTCGCCGAGGATGCGACGGTCGAGCGAGTCGAGTTTGACAATTTCTTTCATAATTCTGACATTATCTGAAATAGATTCACTTTCAAACATGCTATTTCCTCCAGTTTGAGAAGATTTTTCGCCGATTTATTGCGATATCTCGCGCATGAAACTCGACACCCTGCCCGCCCGCGCCATCTCGACCAGCCTGCCGTTCGATACGCTGGCTGCGCAGCCCGCCGACGCGTTGCTGAGCCTCATCGCGCTGTACCGCGCGGATGATCGGCCGCAGAAAATCGACCTCGGTGTCGGCGTGTTTCGCAACGATGCGGGTGACACACCCGTGATGCGCGCGGTGAAGGCGGCCGAGGCGGTGCTGCTCGAGACGCAGGTCACCAAATCCTATCTCGGGGCCGAAGGCGACACCGCCTACACCGCGCTGCTCGCGGAGATCGTCTTCGGCGACCGGACGGCGGGCGAACGATTGAACGGCGTTCAGACGCCCGGCGGCACCGGCGCGCTTCGCCTGGGCGCCGAGCTTCTCGCGCGTGCGGGCCGCGAAGCGCAGGTCTGGATCGGCACCCCGACATGGCCCAACCATGCCCCCATCTTTGCCGAAGCGGGACTGTCGACGCGGAGCCACCGTTTCCAGGACGCGGCGTCGGGCTGCATCGATTTTGAGGCGATGCTGGACGACCTAGCCGATGCGCATCCCGGCGACATCCTGTTGCTGCATGGCTGTTGTCACAACCCGACCGGAAGCGCCTTTACCTCAGAGCAATGGCGCGCCGTAGCCGATCTGTGCGCGGCGCGCGGGCTGATTCCCTTCGTCGACCTCGCCTATCAGGGGCTGGGTGACGGGCTGGACGAGGATGCGGCGGCGACGCGGATGATCTTCGAAGCGCTGCCCACCGCGCTCGTCGCCTATAGCTGCGACAAGAATTTCGGCCTCTATCGCGAACGCGTCGGCGCGCTGTGGGTCCTGTCGGCGACCAACGCGATCGCCGACCGCGTCCGCACCAATATGCTCTCGCTCGCGCGCAGCCTCTGGTCGATGCCGCCCGATCATGGCGCCGCGATCGTCCGGACGATCCTTGAGAATGACGCGCTGCGCGCCGACTGGCGGGACGATCTCGACACAATGCGCGCGCGCCTGAACGGCCTCCGCGCGGCGCTCGCCGCAACGCATCCGCGTCTGGCGGCGATCGCGGACCAGCGCGGCATGTTCGCGATGCTGCCGCTATCGCCCGAAGCCGTCGCGGCGCTGCGCGAAGAGCATGGCATATACATGGCCGGGAACGGGCGCATCAACATCGCGGGCCTGCGCGCCGACACGGTGCCGGT
Organism: Sphingopyxis sp. H053; assembly: GCF_001468225.1. Classification (GTDB taxonomy): domain Bacteria; phylum Pseudomonadota; class Alphaproteobacteria; order Sphingomonadales; family Sphingomonadaceae; genus Sphingopyxis. Next base: position 165,595 of record NZ_LNRU01000002.1, read on the forward strand.
TTTTGCGCAGGCGCTCCGGCCGCACCTCGAAGCCCTGAACGGCCACGCGTGACCCGCCCGCACATCGACGCGACGCACGATCCGGCGCGGACGAGCTGGGTCGAATCGGCGAACGGCCATCGCGACTTTCCGGTCCAGAACCTGCCTTACGGGATTTTTGCGCCCGCGGACCGCGACCCGCGCCCCGGCGTCGCCATCGGCGACAAGATACTGGACCTTCGCGCCGCAGCGGCCGCCGGCTTGCTGCCCGCGCGCGCCGCGTTCGCTTGCGACGGCGACACGCTCAACGCGATGATGGCGCTCGCGCCGGCCGATCGCCGCACGCTGCGCGAACGGCTGAGCGCAATGCTGTCGGATCCCATGCGGGAGGCCGAGCTGGCGCCGATGCTGCATGAGGCAGCAAGCTGCGCGATGCACCTTCCCGCCCGGATCGGCGACTACACCGACTTTTATGTCGGCATCCATCATGCGAACAATGTCGGGCGGCAGTTCCGGCCCGACAATCCGCTGCTCCCCAATTATAAATATGTGCCGATCGGCTATCATGGGCGCGCGTCGTCTGTGCGCCCCTCGGGCGAACCCGTCGTGCGCCCGCGCGGCCAGCGCAAACCGCCCGAGGCCGACGCCCCGATTTTCGAGCCGACGCAGCGGCTCGACTATGAACTCGAGCTTGGCGTGTGGATCGGCGAAGGCAATGCGCTGGGCGCACCGATCCCGATCGGCGAAGCGGCGCGGCATATCGCGGGGTTGTCGCTGTTCAACGACTGGTCGGCGCGCGATTTCCAGGCGTGGGAGTATCAGCCGCTCGGCCCCTTCCTCGCCAAGAATTTCCATTCGACCATCGCGCCGTGGGTGATCACGACCGAGGCGCTAGCGCCCTTTCGTATCGCGCAGCCACCGCGGCCCGAGGGTGACCCCGCGCCGCTGCCCTATCTTTGGGATGCCGACGATCAGGCGCATGGCGCGCTCGGCGTCACGCTCGAGGTTCTTCTTCTCACCGCCGGCATGCGTGCGGCAGGCGCCGAGCCCTTTCGCCTGAGCCGCGGCCCGGCGACGAGCATGTACTGGACGATCGCGCAGATCGTCGCGCATCACGCGTCGAACGGCTGCAACCTGAACCCCGGCGACCTGCTCGGCACGGGGACGATCTCGGCCCAGGGCCGCGAGGGGTTCGGCAGCCTGCTCGAACTGACGACCGGCGGGTCGGAGCCCATCCAGCTGCCCAATGGCGAACGACGCGGTTTCCTCGAGGACGGCGACGAGATCATCATGCGCGCGAGCGCCGCAGCGGACGGTTTCGTACCGATCGGTTTCGGCGAATGCCGCGCGGTCATCCTTCCCGCACGCTGATCGCCGTCCCGCGTTCAGGTCAAAAACGCGCCCAGTTCGGCAAGCAATAATTCGGGCACCTCTTCCTGCGGGCTGTGCCCGCACGGCAGCGCGCACCCGCGCACATCGCGCGCCTTCGAACGCCAGCTTTCCATGACGTCGAAGAGCGTGCCCACCGTGCCATATTCGCCCCAAAGCAGCAGCAAGGGCGCCTCGATCCGCCGGTCATCATCGGCTGCATCATGTTCGAGATCGATGCTCGCCGCAGCGCGATAGTCCTCGCAGATCGCGTGGCGCGTCGAGGGGTCACGGTAGCAGCGGCGATATTCGGCGACGACGCGCGGATCGAGCGAGCCGTCGACCTTGATCTGGCCGGCAAGGTGGCGGTCGAGAAAATGGTCGGGATCGGCCGCGATCATCCGCTCGGGCAGGTCGAACGGCTGGATGAGGAAGAACCACCAGAAATAGCGCGTCGCGAATTCTCTGGTCGTCTGCGCATACATCGTCGCGGTCGGCGCGATGTCGAGCAGCACGAGCCGCGCGACGCGGTCCGGGTGGTCGAGCGCCATGCGATGCGCGACGCGCGCACCGCGATCATGCGCGACGACATCGAAACGGTCGAAACCGAGCGTCGTCATCACCGCGACCTGATCGGCCGTCATCGCGCGTTTGGAATAATTCGCATGCGCCGGATCGCCCGGCAGTTTTTCGCTGTCGCCATAACCGCGCAGGTCGGTCGCGACGACCGTGAAGCGCTTCGCCAGCGCGGGCACGACCTTGTGCCAGGTCAGATGCGTCTGCGGGTGGCCGTGGAGCAGCAGCAGCGGCGGCCCCGAACCGCCGACCGCGGCACGGATGCGCACGCCGTCCGCATCGACGTCCTGCCAATGGAACCCCGGCATGAGTTCGGGATATTCGGGACTATTGCTCATCGCTCGGCACCCATAAGCCAGGGCTTGCGGCCGAGATAGGCTTTCTCGAACGCGCGGATGCGGTCGGCGTGCGTCAGCGTCTCGCCGATCCGGTCGAGCCCGAGCATCAGCGCGCGCCGCGTGGCGGGATCGATATCGAAGCCGGCCGCATAGGCGCCCATCGCGATACGCTGCGCATCGAGGTCGACCGTCATCTCGCCTGCCCCGTCGCCCAGTTCCGCCATCAGCGCCGCGACCTGTTCGAGCGGCAGCGACAGAAGCAGCAGGCCGTTGTTCGCGGCATTGTCGGCGAAGATCGCGCCATAGGAGGAGCCGATGATGCCGCGGATGCCATATTGGAGCATCCCCCACACAGCATGTTCGCGCGACGAACCACAGCCGAAATTGGGCCCGACGAGCAGGAAGCGCGTCTCCGCCATGTCCGCGCGGTTGAGGATGAAATCGTCCCGCACCGCGCCGTTTTCATCGAAGCGGAGGTCGTGAAAAAGACCCGCGGCGAGCCCCGAGCGGTCGATGCCTTTCAGAAACGCCTTGGGCATGATGACGTCGGTGTCGATATTGGCGGCGGGCATCGCGGCGGCGCGGCCCGACAGGCGGATGAAACGCTCCATCAGTCAAACTCCTCCGCCGCAAGCTCTCGCACATCGGCAAGCCTTCCGGTGACCGCGGCCGCCGCCACCATCGCCGGACTCATCAGATGCGTACGGCCGCCGATCCCCTGCCGGCCCTCGAAATTCCGGTTGGTGCTCGACGCGCAGCGTTCGCCCGGCGCGAGGCTGTCGTCGTTCATCGCGAGGCAGAGCGAGCAGCCCGAACGGCGCCACTCGAACCCGGCTTCGATGAAGATGCGGTCGATCCCCTCTTCTTCGGCGGCGCGGCGGACGCCACTGCTGCCCGGCGAAATCATCGCGCGAACGCCGGGTGCAACCTTGCGTCCCTTCAATATCCGTGCCGCATCGCGCAGATCGGTGAGGCGCGCGTTGGTGCACGAACCGATGAAGGCACGATCGATCGCGATATCCTGCAGCGGGGTGTGCGGCGCGAGGCCCATATAGGCCATCGCGCGGATCGCATCGGCGCGACGCTCAGCGGGGAGGTCATCAGGATCGGGGACGATGCCGGTGATCGCGAGCGACTGGTCGGGACTGGTCCCCCAGCTCACCATCGGCGGAATGTCGCCGGCATCGAGCGCGATCTCCTTGTCGAACCGCGCGCCCGGGTCGCTGCGCAGGACCTGCCATTCGGCGCGCGCCTGGGCAAGCAGACCTGCCGACGGCGCGCGCGGGCACCCCGCGATATATTCGACGACCTTGTCGTCGGGCGCCATCAGCGCGACGCGCGCGCCGCATTCGACCGCCATGTTGCAGATCGTCATGCGCGCCTCGACCCCGAGCGCACCGATCGCTTCGCCCGCAAATTCGACGGCATGCCCCGCCGCGCCATCGGCGCCGATCCGGCGGATCACCTCCATGATCAGGTCCTTCGCGGTCACCCCGGGCGCCAGCGTCCCGTCGATCGTGATGCGCATCGTCCGGAGGCGGCGATAGACGAGCGTCTGCGTCGCCAGCAGATGTTCGATGTCCGACGTACCGATACCGAAGCCGACGACGCCGAACGCGCCATAGGTCGTCGAATGGCTGTCGCCCGCCGCGATGACCATGCCCGGCAGCACCAGACCGAGCTCGGGCATCACGACATGCTCGATCCCCTGCCGCGGATCGAAGAGGTCGAAGATTTCGATGCCGAAATCGCGGCCATTCTCACCCAGATATTCGATCTGCCGCCGCGCGCCGTCGTCGAGTTCGCCCGCCTCGCTGTCGGGGTTGGTCGAATTGACATGATCGACGACGCCCAGCGATGCCGCGGGCCGCCAGGGCGCCCGCCCGGCGGCGCGGAGGCCGCTGAACGCCTGGGGGCTTGTATATTCATTGAGCACCGTTCTATCGATATAGAGCAATAATCGTTCGCCAGCTTCGCCGGATTCGTCGAAAGACAATATGCGGTGTTCGTCGACGATCTTGTCATAAAGCGTTTTTGGCGCCGACATTCTTCTACCCTTCCTGCGGTTTCGCAGGCCGGGATTACCGTCAGCGGTTCGGACGAAGCCAATGCCGGGACAGTATCAATTGATGCGACGAGTGGATTCAAATGGATATCATGTGGCTCGAGGACTTCATCAAGCTCGCTGATGAAGGCAATTTTTCCCGCGCAGCCGAAGCGCGCAACCTGACCCAGCCGGCGTTCAGCCGCCGCATCCGTGCGCTCGAGGACTGGGTCGGCGCGACGCTGGTCGATCGCGACACGCACCGGATCGCGCTGACCGAAGCGGGACAGGCGTTTCGCGTCCTCGCCGAAGAGATCATGCGGCGCCTGACGCTGGGCCGCGACCATGTCCGCGAAATCGGCGGCACGCTGAGCAATGAAATCCGTTTCGCCTCGACGCACGCGCTGTCGACAACCTTTTTCCCCGCATGGCTCCGCAGCCTCCACGGCGGACAGGAGGCCGGGACGATCACGCTGATCGCCGACAATATGGCCGCGTGCGAACGCTTCATGCTCGAAGGCAAGGCCGATTTCCTCCTGTGCCACCATCATACGGCGGCGCAGCATCGCCTCGACCCGGCGGGCTTCACCTCGCTCGCGCTCGGCGAGGATGTGCTGATGCCGGTGACCGCGCCGCTCGGCAACGGGGCACCCACGCACGTCCTGCCGGGCAGCGGCGACCAGCCGCTCCCCTATCTGGAGTTCGAGGAAAAATCGGGCATGGGCCGCATTCTGCAGGCCGCGCAGGTGATTTCGGCGGGTTCGGCATCGCTCCGCACCGTGTTTCGTTCGCATATGGCGACCGCGCTGCTGTCGATGGCGCGCGACGGGCGCGGCGTGTGCTGGGCGCCGCTCAGCGTCGCCGCCGCCGACCTTGAGAGCGGTCGCCTTGTCGCCGCGGGCGATGCGCGCTGGCACGTTCCGATCGAGATCCGCATCTACAAACCGATCGCGCGGCGCAGCCCGAGCGTCGAGGCCTTCTGGACGATGCTGAAGAACCGGTTGAAGGCCGAGGCCAATTAGGGTCCAGACCCGCTACTTACGGGTCCGAGGTTTGAAGCGATTTTGCTCAGGGCGAGGAAGCAAGGCGCAGGCATATTGGAATATTCCAAGACTTGCTGACGCGGCCATGGGCAAAATCGGTCAAATCCCGAAGGGACGTCGAAATGGCTTCGATCTCGGGCCCGCGCGGCCTTGCGGGTAGCGATGCTACCCGCTGCACCCACCCGAACCCGATATCTTCGCCATTTCGACGCCTCGGACCCGTAAGTAGCGGGTCTGGACCCTAAATCGCCGACGGCGTAATAAAACTGCGCAGACGCCCCTCGCACCGCACGAATGATTCTATGTCGAACCGGCATTGGGATCGATGGCCGCATGTCCATAGACAGAATGGGCCCATGCACTAACCGACGAACGGACGGCTTTGGCAGGGTTCAGGGCGGAGAAAAAAAATGATCCAGGGACCGGCAACGGCGGAGAGCAACAAGTTCAAGATTTCCACATCGCTTCTCGCGATTTCCCTTTTTGCGGGGCTGACAGGCGTGGCGGGCACCGCACACGCACAGGACACACCGGCACCCGCGCCGGACGACAGTGCGGCGACGGAGGGCGCCAGCGACATCGTCGTGACCGGGTCGCGCATCGGTCGCCCGGTCCTCGACTTGCCGACCCCGGTCGGCGTGGTGAGTTCCGAAACGCTCGGCGCGAACAACGCACAGTTCGACATCGGCCGCGCCCTTGCCCAGCAACCCGCGATCGGCTTTTCGGGCAGCATGCAGCAGAGCCAGCAGAGCGGTGCCTCGGGCTCGCGCGGCGAGAATAGCGGCGGCCTCGCCGTCGTCGATCTGCGCAGCCTCGGGTCAAACCGCACGCTCGTCCTCGTCAACGGCAAGCGCCGCGTCGCCGGCGCCACCGACAGCGCGGCGCTCGACCTCAATTCGATCAATCCCAATCTGATCGAACGCGTCGAAATCATCACCGGCGGCGCGTCGGCCATCTATGGCTCGGACGCGGTCTCGGGCGTCGTGAACATCATCACCAAGGATGATTTCGACGGCGTTCGCCTGTCGTTCAGCGGATCGCAGCCGGCGCGCGACCCCGAAGGCTTCACCTATGGCGGAAGCATCGTAGCGGGGAAGAATTTCGCCCAGGGTCGCGGCAACATCACCGTCGCAGCCGACTATACGAAGGTGAAGGAAATCACCCCGCGTCAGGCCGACATGCGAAACAATGTCGCGATGATCAATCCGGCCGATACCGGGCCGAACGACGGCATTCCCGATCTGATCATCGTTCCCGGCGGCGAAGCCTTTCAATATTCGGGCTATGGCGCGGTGGGCCTGCGCGGCGACACGGGCGGCCTCGGTGCGTTCGTCTTCAACGATGACGGCACACCGCGCCGTGCGCCGACGCCGCTTTTCACCGACGGCAGCCTGTTCGGGAAATTCGACAATTGCGGACCGGCCTGCTTCCGCTTCGACGATTCGATTTCGATCGTTCCCGACATCGAGCGCTACAACCTCAACCTCAGCACCCATTTCGACTTCAGCGACAATGTGCGGGCCTATTTCGGCGCCGACTATAACAACACGTCGAGCTATGGACGCGGGCAGCCCGTGCTCCGCGCGGCACAGCCGATCAACATCGCGCAGAACGCGTTCCTCAATGAGCCCTTCCGCCAGCAATTGCTGGCGGCCGGCGCGACGACACTGGCTCTCGATCGCCTCTACACCGATGTCGGGCTGCGCTTCAGCCAGGTCGATCGCAACAGCCTGTCGTTCGTCGGCGGGCTGAAGGGCGAGTTCGAGACCGGATTCTCCGATCTCCGCTACGACATCTATGGCACCTACGGCCGCACCAAGGCGAAGTTCATCGGCTACAACCGCATGCTCCTGCCCAATCTGCGCGCGGCGCTCGACGCCGTCGTCGATCCCGGTTCGGGGCAGATCCGCTGCCGCATGGACGTCCCCTCGCTTCAACCCGTCGGCTATGTCCGGCCCGCCATCGTCGGCAGCGGCCCCTGCGTGCCCTTCAATCCGTTCGGTTCGACCGCCAGCTCGCAGGAAGCACGCGACTTCGTCAGCACAACAACGGTGTCCAACGCCTTCGTCCGCCAGACGACGGCGGGCTTCTCGCTCTCCGGGGATTCGAGCAAGTTCCTGACCATGCCGGGCGGCGGGTCGATCGGCATCGCCCTCGGCGCGGAGTATCGGAAGGAACGCAACGGCCGGACCACCGATCCGCTGATCAAGGCCGGCGTGACCAACCAGGCGTCGTCGCAGGATTATGAGGGTGGCTATCATGTTACCGAACTGTTCGGCGAACTCAGCATACCCCTCTTGACCGACATGCCCTTTGCCAAGCTGTTGTCGGTCGAAGGCGCGGTGCGCCACGCCGATTATAGCCACGCGGGACAGGCGACCTCGTGGAAAGCGGGTGCGATCTGGGAGCCGGTCGACGGATTCCGTCTGCGCGCGACGCTGAGCCGCGCCATTCGCGCGCCGAACATCTTCGAAGCCTTCCGGCCGAGCGAGGGTCAGACGACCAACGTCAACGACCCCTGTTCGCAAAACAACCTTGGTCAAAACCCCAATCGTGCCGCCAACTGCGCCGCGCTGGGCCGTCCGGCGGGCTTCGTGCCCGTCAGCGGCGGGATCGGCGTTCCCTTCATCGTGTCGGGCAATCAGGATCTTCGCCCCGAAGTTTCGGACAGCTGGACGGCCGGCTTCGTGCTGACACCGAATTTCCTGCCCGGCCTTCAGATTTCGGCCGACTGGTTCGACATCAAGATCGAGGACGCGATCAGCTTCCTCAGCCCGCAAGCGATCGCCGAAAATTGCGTCGACCGCGCCGGCGGCCCCGATCCGGACCTGTGTGCGCTGATCACCCGCGACACGACCCCCGGCGCAAACTTCTTCAGCATCACCGGCGGTAGAAGCACCTATGTCAACACATCGAAGCTGCAGACCTCAGGCCTCGACACGCAGGTATTTTACGCCCGCCCGCTGGGCGAGGGTCGCATCTCGGCCAACCTCGCCTTCACCTATCTGCATCGCCTGCGGACCTTCACCTTCCAGGCGCGGCCCGACCTCTACACCGTGCTCGAGGGTTTTTACGGCTACCCCAAATATAAGGGCGTCGTCGGGCTGAACTATTCGGTCGGCGGCCTGACGGTCGGCTGGCAGGGGCGGTATCAGTCGAGCCAGGCGCTGACCGACATTTCGCCGGGGATTAGCCGCGAGCTGCTGTCGCCCGACCGGACGGGTTCGCGCTTCTACAACGATATTTCGGCCTCCTATACGCTGCCGATGAACGGGAAGCAGGAAGCCAAATTCTCATTCGGTGTTACAAATCTTCTCAACGAAAAGCTGCCGGTGATGGAATCGGTCCAGGTCATCGATCCGTCGGGGGGCGGCTTCGATCAGTTCGGACCGGTTATCCGTCTCGGACTCGAAGTGAACTTCTGATTCCGGGCCGACAAGGTGGGGCTCGCGCCGCGTGCGCGGGCCTCATATTGTCTCTGTACAGCGATATGAATCCAGCCTGGCAGGAGGCGCAATTATGAGTGCTGAAACCATCCGCCCTGCCCGTCAGAGGGGGTTTCTCGGCGTCGTCGAGCGCGTCGGCAATCTGCTGCCCGACCCGACGATCATCTTCCTCTACCTGATCATCATATTGATGATCATATCGGCGGTCGGCGCGGGGTTCGGGTGGAGCGCATCGCTGCCCTATTCGGGCAAGGAGGCGCCCGCCGGCGCCGAGCTCGCGGGCGGCGTCCTGACCTATCGCGCGTCGAGCCTGTTCTCGGCCGAGAATATCGCGCGGCTGTTCACCGAGATGCCGCGCACCTATGCCAGCTTCACCCCGCTCGGCATCATCCTGACGATCATGATGGGCGCCGCGGTCGCCGAGCGGTCGGGGCTGTTCTTCGCGCTGATCCGCGGTTCGCTGCGGGGTACGCCGCGCCGCTATATGACGCCGATCATCGCGGTGGTGGGCATGGTGTCGCACCATGCCGCCGACGCCGCTTATGTCGTGCTGATCCCTATGGCGGCGGTGCTCTTCGCGTCGGTCGGGCGTCACCCGCTCGCGGGAATTGCCGCTGCGCTCGCCGCGGTGTCGGGGGGCTATGCCGGCAACATCATGCCCGGCCAGCTCGACGTCCTGCTGTTCGGCTTTACACAGGAAGCCGCGCGTATCGTCGAGCCCGGCTGGACGATGAACCCGCTCGGCAACTGGTATTTCATCCTCGGCATCGTCGTCTTTTTCACGCCGATCATCTGGTTCATCACCGACAAGGTGGTCGAACCGCGGCTCGGAACCTGGAGCGAGGAGGTCGACGAAGAGCTTCGCGCCGATCTCGAAAAAGGCGACCTCAGCGGCGATGAGCGGCGGGGGCTTCGCCACGCCGGCATTGCGGCGCTGTTGGTCACAGCGCTGTTCGCCGCGCTTTGTCTGTGGCCGGGCTACACGCCCTTCATCGATCAGGATGCCGAGGGCCCGATCCGCCTGCAGCCACTCTACGCCTCGATGATCGCGGCGCTGTTCCTGCTGTTCCTGCTGACCGGCGTCGTTTTCGGGCGCGCCGTCGGCACGGTCAAAAATTCGAACGACGTGATCGCAATGATGCGCGAGGGCGTAAAGACGATCGCGCCCTATCTGGTCTTCGTTTTCTTCGCGGCGCATTTCGTGGCGATGTTCAACTGGTCGGGTATCGGCCCGATCCTCGCGATCGGCGGGGCGGAGAAACTGCAGGGCATGAACCTGCCCCCGGCGCTGCTTCTCGTCTGCGTGCTGTTGCTGTCGTCCTTGATGGACCTGTTCATCGGATCATCGACCGCCAAATGGAGCGTCCTGTCGTCGGTCGTCGTGCCGATGTTCATGCTGCTGGGCATCAGCCCCGAAATGACGACCGCCGCCTATCGCATGGGCGACAGTTACACCAACATCATGACCCCGCTGATGAGCTATTTCCCGCTCGTCCTCGTCTTCTGTCAGCGCTGGGACAAGTCGATGGGGGTCGGATCGCTGCTCGCGCTGATGCTGCCCTATGCGCTGTGCTTTATGGCGACGGGGATCACGATGGTCGTCGCATGGGTGGTCTTCGACCTGCCCCTCGGCCCGCACGCGCAGGTCTTTTATCAGGTCGCGGCGCACGCCGTGCCGTGAGGGAGTCCATGATGAAATCCGCCGCCAAACATGCAACCATGTCCAATCAGCATTGGGGTCGGCCGCGCACCGCCCCTAGCCTGCCTTCGCCGCTGCGCCAGGAGGTCCGTCCCCATGTCCGTTGACCTCAAATCGCTCGAAACCGACATGACCGCCTGGCGCCGGCACATCCACCAACATCCCGAGCTCGGCTTTCACGAACAGGGCACGGTCCGCTTCATCCTCGACCTGCTCGAAAGCTTCGGAGTCGACGAGGTCCACACCGGCATCGGCGGCACCGGCATCGTCGCGACGATCCGCGCCGGCGGGTCGGACCGCGCGATCGGCATCCGCGCCGACATCGACGCGTTGCCGATGACCGAACTGACCGAGTCCGATCACAAGTCCTGCACCCCGGGCGTGATGCACGCCTGCGGCCACGACGGGCACACGACGATGCTGCTCGGCGCGGCGAAGCATCTCGCCGCGACGCGCAATTTCGACGGCGCGGTCCACTTGATCTTCCAGCCCGCCGAGGAATCGCTCGGCTATCAGGGGCCGGGCGGTGACCCCGACGGCGGCGCGAGCGCGATGATCCGCGACGGATTGTTCGACCGTTTCCCGATGGACGCCATCTTCGGCATCCACAACCGCCCGGGCATCGCTGCGGGCAAGCTCGCGGGGCGCGCGGGCGCACTCTATGCAGCGGCGGACAAATTCGAGATCGTCGTCACCGGCAAGGGCGGCCACGCGGCGCGCCCGCACCTGACGGTCGACCCCGTACTCGTCGCCGCGCAGATCATCGTCGCGGTGCAGAGCATCGTCGCGCGCAGCACCGACCCGATGGACGCCGCGGTCGTCTCGATCTGCAAGGTCGAGGCGGGCACCGCGTTCAACATCATCGCGGACGAGGCGCGCATGGGCGGCACGGTGCGCACGCTGTCGCGTGCCAGCCAGGATGCGACCGAACAGCGGCTGCGCGAGATCGTGACCGGCGTTGCCGCGTCATTCGGCGCGAAGGCGGAGCTGCATTACGAACGCGGCTATCCTGCGCTGCACAATCCGGCCGGCCTCTATGCGAAGGTCCGCAAGATCGCGATTGGCATCGTCGGCCCCGACCGCTTCGTCGATCTCGAGGTGCCGGGCATGGGGGGCGAGGATTTCGCGCGCTATCTCGACGTCGTTCCCGGCTGTTTCCTGCTGCTCGGCAACGGCGACGAGGGGCCGGGGTCGGTGATGCTGCACAATTCGCACTATGCCTATGACGACAGCATTTCGCCGACCGGCGCCGCGCTGTGGGTCGCCTTGGCCGAGACATTCCTGCCAAAATAGATAATCCAGGGAGATTTTTTGATGCGCCGTTCGACTGCCACCCTGCTCCATGGTTCCGCCGCACTGTTGCTTGCGGCGACGGCACCGACACAGGCACAGGAAAAGGTGGCCATCTACCGCGACGATTTCGGCGTGCCGCATGTGCAGGCGGAGACGTCGGACGCGGTGATGTTCGGCGCGGGCTATGCGATCGCGCACGACCGCCTCGCCGCTATGGAACTCGCGCGGCACAATACGCAGGGCCGCCGCGCTGAGCTTGTCGGGAAATCGGCGATCGAAGGCGACAAGATGATGCGCGGCCGGAGGCTTTCCGACGCGGTGCTGATGCAGCGCTACAAGGCGCTGGCGCCCGAACATCGCAAGATGATCCAGGCGATGGTCGATGGCATCAACAAGCGCATCGACGAAGTGAATGCCGACCCCGCGCGGCTGACCCCGCTCGAATTCATCCGCTGGGGGATCAAGCCGACGCGCTGGAGCCTCACCGAATATCTGACGCTCATCACCGCCGCACCGCTGGGGCGCGACACCTATGAAATCCGCAACCTCGAATTTCTGAAGGCAATGACGGCGCGCTACGGTCAGGAGAAGGCGTGGGCGATTTTCAACGACGTCGTGCCGATTTCCGACCCCCATTCTCCGACCACCATCCCCGCGGGCGACGATCTCGCGCCAGCCCGGCCGATGCCCACCCCGGTCCTCGCTCCGGCGCAACTGGCCCCCAATCGCAATGTGGCGTCAGCGGCGGCGCAGACGAAGCCCACCGAACCGGTGAAAGGCGCCAGCCGCTGCATGGTGATCGGCCCCGAAAAATCGGCGAGCGGAAAGGTGCTGATGCTGGAGGCCACCGCCGACGGCCCCGAAATCCATCTGAAGGGCGGCGGTTTCGACAATGCAGGGTTCGGGTCGACCGGCTGGGGTGTCCCGACGATGGGGCGCGGCGCGCAGCATGGCTGGCTGCTGGTGTCGGGCAGCAGCGAAGCCGGCACGACCTTCGCCGAAAAGCTCAATCCCAAGAACCCATACGAATATTGGTATAAGGGCGCGTGGAAGACGATGGAGCACCGCACCGAAGCCTTCAAGGTCAAGGACGGCGCGCCCTTCACGCACGAAGTCGCGTGGACGATCCACGGCCCGGTGATCGCGTGGGATGTCGAAAACGGCACCGCCTATTCGCAGCAGATGGGCGTCCACGGCCGCGAACTCGACACATGGGTCGCCTTTGCCGAAATGGGCCGTGCCAAGAGCCTCGCCGAATTCAGGGCCAAGGGCGTCGATCGCGTCGGCTGGAATATCGGTGCCTGCTACGGCGGCGAAGACGGCACGATCGCCTATTTCGAGGCGGGTGCGCTTCCCAAGAAGGCCGCGGGCGTCGATCCACGGCTGCCGACGCCGGGCACTGGCGAATATGAATGGACGGGCTTCCTGACCCCTGCGGAAAAGCCGCACACGATCAACCCGAAGCAGGGTTATCTCTTTTCGTGGAACAGCAAGGCGACCGGCTGGTCGCCGGAGGGCGACAATGCCCGGATCGGCACGACCTTCCGCACCTGGCTCGGCGACCGGCTCGCGAAGGCGGGCCAGTCGCTGACCTTGCTCGACATGCGCGAGTTCAACGGCAAGATCTTCAACGCGCTCGGCGCGGTCGACCGCAATCAGGCGGCGCCCGACTTTTTCGCGCCCTATATTCAGGCCGCGATCGCGGCGAGCGACGACCCCGAGGTGAAGCGCGCGGGCGAATTGATGCTGAGCTTCAACGGCCTGTATCAGGACCGCGACGGCGATCAGCGCTACGACAATCCGGGACTGACGCTTTACCGGACCTGGCTCCAGACGGCGCCGAAAACGCTGTTCGGCGACGATATGGGCGACTGGTGGAAGACGATCGATACCGACCGCTACCTGACCTATCAATCCAGCCTGCTGCTGCGCGCCTTTCAGGGCGACAAGGCCGGATTGCCGCTGGGCGTCGACTATTTCAACGGGCGCGACCGCACCGCGATGATGATCGACACGATCAAGGCGACGATCGCCGAGGTCAAACCGCGCTTCCCCGGCAAGGACATGGCCGAGTGGAAGCAGCCGGTCTTCTGGAAATATTTCGACGCGTCGCTCGAGACGCCTGACCGTCCGCAAATGGCGGAGGATTATCCCGAACATCGCCTGTCGGCGGTCCTGCGCCTCGGCCCGACGATGGCGCCGCACAATGGCGGCGAGAGCTGGGTCGGGCTGATGGAAATCGGCGCCGACCGGCGCGCGCTCTATTCGGTGATCGATGCGGGCGGCCAGAATCTGTTCATCGGTCCCGACGGCAAGGGGAACCCGCACCTCGCCGACCAGACGATGATGCACGAGACCAACGAGCTCAAGAAGATCGAGCTTTCGCCCGACAGGATAAGCAAGACGGCCGCGTCGACGATGACGCTCGAATATCGGCCGCCGGCCCGTTAGCGCGCGGCGGAGCCTCGATTGACCGCCGTCGTCTCAGCCGCCGACATCGGCAGCTATTGGCTGGCGAGTTGCGGAGATGATTTCACGCCGCGCCCTGCTCTGCCGGGCGACGCGACGGTCGATATCGCGATCATGGGGGGCGGCTTCACGGGTCTGTGGACCGCCTGGTATCTGCTGCAAAATGATCCGGACCTGTCGATAGCAATCGTCGAGCGGCAATTTTGCGGCTTCGGCGCGTCGGGGCGCAACGGCGGCTGGTGCTCGCCGCGCTTTCCGATCAATCCCGCCGCCCTCACCCGTCGTTTCGGCGCGGCGACGGCTCGGGCGATGCTGCTCGCGCAGCAGGCGATGGTGGGTGAAGTCGGCCGCATCTGCGAAGCGGAAGGCATCGACGCGCATTTCAATCCGGCAGGCGTCCTCACCCTCGCACGCAGTGCGGAGCAATTGCCGTCGCTGCGCCAGTCCTTCGACGCTTATGCAAAGCTCGGCATGGAGGATGGCTGCGAATTGCTCGACGCCGATGCGGCGCGGGCGGCGGTGCATGCGACCGAGGTCCATGGCGCCCTGCGCCTGCGCGCCGGCGGCACAATCCACCCCGGCCGCCTCGTGCGCGGGCTCGCGCGCGCGCTCGAACGGCGCGGGGTGCGGATCTATGAGGGGACCGAGGTGCTGCAAACCACCGCGGGCATGCAACCGGCGCTCGTTACCTCAGGCGGCACGCTGCGCGCTCGCCGCGCGGTTCTGCTCGCAGGCGAAGCATATTTGACCGCGCAGCCCGCCTATCGCCGCCGGCTGATCCCGATGGCCTCGACGATCATGCTCACCGCGCCGCTCAGCGCCGAGCGGTGGGACAAGGTCGGCTGGGCCGGAGGCGAATGCCTCAGTTCCTATGTTCACACGACCAATTACCTCACCCGCACCGCCGACGGGCGCATCCTGTTCGGCAGCCGCGGCGCGCCCTATCGCTATGGTTCCGACATGAGCGAGGCCGCGCTACGCGAAAACGCCAATTTCGGCTGGATCCGCGACCGGCTGACCGAATGGTGGCCGTCGCTGGACGGCGTCGAATTCACGCATCAATGGGCCGGCTATCTCGGCATTCCGCGCGACTGGTTGCCGACGGTACATTTCGATGCCGTGCGCCGGATCGGGTATAGCTATGGCTATACGGGGCATGGCGTGATCACCAGCGCGATCTGCGCGCGCGCACTCGCAGGGCTGGTCACCGGCGCCGCGGCCGATCTCCACGCGCCCTATGTCCGCGAGCGCGCCCCGAACTGGGAGGTCGAGCCGCTACGCTGGGCGGGCATCCGCTATGTCCAGAACGCCTTTCAGCGGATGGACGTGGCCGAAGCGGCCGGGCGGCGGCCGCCACCCGACGCAGGCTTGGCGAAACATCTGGGCGAGCCCTAGCGCCCCTTATTTCGTCCCATCCGCAAGCGCCCGTTCGAGGCCGGGGACAAACCCGGCGCCGGTCTTCAGATCTACCTGCGACCCGGCAAGGTCGTCGCCATAGGGCTCCGCGGGCCCGCCGAGGCATTTCGACAGGAAATGCTCGGCGATTGCCGCGAAGGAGATGTTCGTCGCGTCCTTCGCGTAGACATGACCCTCATCGGGGTAAAAGGCATAGGTCACGGGCTTGCCGCGCGCCTTCAACGCATCGACAATCTCTTCCGACTGGCTGGGAAAGATGCGCGGGTCGTTGGCGCCGTTGGTGACGAGCAAAGGTTTTGAAATTGCATCGACGCGCGCGATCGGCGAGCGCCGCATGAGGTCCGCCGCGCCCTCCCTTGTCGCCGGATCGCCGACGCGATTAACGAACTGCGGGCGTTGCCAGGTCCACCAGTCGGGCATCAAGGCGACTTGCTTTACCAGATTGCTGGGCCCCGCAAGGTCGACGCCGCACTGGAAGGTGTCGGGCGTGAAGCTCAGCGACACGAGCGTCGAATAGCCGCCATAGGACAGCCCCATCACCGCGACGCGGTCCTTCGCGGTCACGCCCTTGTCGATCGCCCACTGCACCCCGTCGAGCAGGTCGTCGTGCATCGTTTCCGACCATTTCCGGTCGCCCTTCGCCATGAAATCGCTGCCGAAGCCCCCCGACGCGCGAAAATTCACCGACAGCACCGCATAGCCGCGATCGGCGAGCCAGGCGTGTTGCGGATCGAAAGCCAGATCGTCGCGGAGCCAGGGGCCGCCATGGACGAGGAGCACCATCGGAACAGGGGTGACGGGCATCCCATCGGCGCCGAGCTTGGCGTTGGTCGGAAGCGTCAGATAGCTTGGCAAGGTCAGGCCGTCGCGCGACGCAATCTTCACGGGATTCCGGCGCGCGAGCGCCTGTTTCTCAAGATCGGGCCGCGTCGAGAGCAGCGGCACTAGCGTCCGGTCCTTGCGGTTCCACCAGCTATAGCGGTCGGGGCGGTTCGGAACCGTTTCGAGGAGCAGCCAGCGCGCATTGTCGGGGGTCTGGTCGACAATCTTGAACGGCCCCGCGGCCGCCGCTTGAAGCGCCGCGAACTCGGCGCGCACCTCGTCCGATCGCACCGTCCATTCGCTGACGAGCGGGTCCTCACGCGTCGCGAGCAGCGCGCCGCTGGCTTCGTCGAACAGCGTATCGACAATATCGGCGCGGCCCGACGCGGCGAGCGGGGTCTGCTTGCCCGTGGCGAGATCGACCGCGACGAGGTTCGCCTTGTCGCTGGTCCGGCTGTCGAACATCAACAGCTTGCCCGCACCGTCGAGCCCGAGGATTTTCGAATTGCGCAGCGAGGCCAGCGGGATCGTCATGAACTCGCTCGGTCCGGCGGGGTCCAGGCGGAAGTAAGTCGACGAGCCGTCGATATTGCCGCGGACGCCCAGCCGGATGTTGAAATCCGGATCGGCGACGACATCGATGTAATTTCGCTCGTTGCGGAGCACCTCGGTACGCTGCCCCGTCGCGAGGTCGATCCGGTAAATGTCGCGATAGAGGCGGTCGCGAATGTTCATGCCGACCAGGATTTCGCCGGGACGGCGCTTCGAAAGCTTCACGATCTTTGTCTGCACCGCGGGATCGGCGGTCATATTGACGACCGTGCGCTTTTCGAGGTTCGCGACCCAGAGCTGGCTATGCTCCTCGCCGCCGACATCCTTCAGCACCAATATGTACCGCCCGTCGGGGCTCCACTGGAAACTGTCGGGCGGCCGTGTATCGAAACGGGTGACCGGCGTCGCGGCCTTCAGATCGTCGAGCGGCGCGACCCAGACGTTGAGGACGCCGTTCAGCGGGTGGAGAAAGGCCAGCTGCTTGCCGTCGGGGCTGATCTGCAATTCGGAGTAAGTGGGCGAAGCAAAAAGCGCGTCGCGCGGCACCAGCGATGCCCGTGGCGCCGGCTCCGCGCCGACCGCCGGCAGGGCACCGACCATGATCGCTGCGCCCAGCATCGCGGCGGTCCACAGCGTTGCGCGACCGCCCCGAAGGCGCGGTTCGCGCCGCAACATGTCGAAACCCATCCCCAAAGCCCCCTGAATCAAGCCTGTCTGCGCACACAATCTGCCGACCGGCGGGCGCAAGCTCCAATGCGCAAAATGGATCAATCCATGCACATCAGGAGGGGTAGCCAGGCGCCCTCCCCGCACTACAACTTCCCAAGAGGCCGAAGGGGCATGAGTGATGGAACTGGCATGGCTTGAGGATTTCGGTGCCTTGATACACGCGGGCAACTTCTCGCGCGCGGCATCGACGCGCTGCGTGACGCAGCCGGCTTTCAGCCGCCGCATTCGCGCGCTCGAAGAATGGCTCGGCGTGGAGCTTGTCGACCGCAGCACGCACCAGATGGTGCTGACCCCCGCCGGCAAGCGCTTCGCCGTCATCGCCGAAACCGTTCTGCGCGATATCGAACATGGCCGGCGCGAGGTGCAGGAGATTGCCGGCACCTCGGCGTCGATGGTCAAGATCCTGGTCACGCACGCTCTGGCGCTGAACTTCTTCCCGCAGTGGCTCGCGACGCTGCAGGCGATGACCGATATCGCGATCCCGATCCAGCTGACCGCCGACAATATGGGCACGTCCGAACAGATGATGCTCAGCGGCAAGGCGCATTTCTGCCTGTGCTATTTCCATCCCGGCGCGCCGTCGGTTCTCGATGGGGCGGGTTTCCAGTCGATATCGCTCGAATCCGATGCGCTCGTGCCGGTCAGCGCGCCGCGCGAAAGTGATGGAGCGCCGCTGCACGCGCTCGCCGATGACGCCGATCATCCGGTCCATCTTCTGGCCTATGGCGCGGATTCAGGGATGGACCGTATCGTGTCGGCGACGCTCGATGCCAGTGCGACGCGCGCGAATTTCACGACCGTGTTCACGTCGCACACGCTGATCCTCGCGCGGATGGCAAGGGATGGAAAGGGGCTGGCCTGGCTTCCGCTGAGCATCGTCGCGGATGATCTGAAGCGCGGCGCGTTGGTGCGGGCGGGCGATGCGCGCTGGGACATTCCGGTCGACGTCCGGCTGTATCGGCCGCGCGGCCGGCAATCGCCGTCGGCCGAAGCATTCTGGAAGCTGGCGACGGCATAGACGGGAATGGCGCATGCGAACGACGTCCATACGCGGCGGCATGAAACCATCAGCAACGGGCATTTGCCGGCCGGGCGGCCGCGTTGCTAATCGCTCGGCGCCATCCGGCGGAATCCCCGACCCGAAGCCTGTGGAGCCGCAGACTCCGGGCATCATTATTGAATTTGGATCCCGATCTATGAAACAGCTCGCTCCCGTCGAAGCGGTGGTCTTCGACCTTCTGACCGCACTTCTCGATTCCTGGTCGGTCTGGAACCGGGCGGCCGGGTCGGCGAGCGACGGGCTGCGCTGGCGCCGCGCCTATCTCGAGCTGACCTATGGTTGCGGCGCTTACCGCCCCTATGAGGATCTCGTCCGCGAGGCGGCCGCCAAGGCGGGCGTGGCGGTCTCGGCACCCGATGCGCTGACTGCGGGCTGGAACACGCTCCAGCCCTGGCCGGAGGCGCCGCCGCTGCTTGCCGATCTCAGCGCGCGCGGCATCGCGCTCGGCGTCATCACGAACTGTTCGACAGCTTTGGGGCGGCAGGCTGCGGAACGGGTCGGCGTGACTTTTTCCGTTGTCCTGACATCCGAAGAAACGGGCTATTACAAACCGCGACCCGAATCCTACCGCGCCGTGCTGGACCGGCTCGGCACCGATCCGGCGCGGACGCTTTTCGTGGCGGGCTCGCCCGCGGACATTCCCGGCGCGGCGGGCGTCGGCATGCCGGTTTTCTGGCACAACCGCGCCCGCCTGCCCTTTGTCGCCGACGCGGCGCGGCCGTTCCTGATTGCCGATACGCTCGATCCGCTGCGCGAGTTGGTCCGATGAGCGCGGCCACGATGTTCGCGGGATTGAACACCCCGCGCCTGATTCTCGACGCGGACCGGCTGGAGCGCAACGCCGCGCGCATGCGCGCCCGCTGCGACGCGCTGGGCGTCACGCTGCGCCCGCATCTGAAGACGGCCAAGTCGGCCGACGTCGCGCGTATCGCGGCGAACGGCGAGCAAGGGCCGATCACGGTCTCGACGCTGGCTGAAGCCGAATATTTCGCCGCGGCGGGCTGGCGCGACATCCTCTACACGACCGCGATCGCGCCCGCAAAACTGGCGCGCGTCCATCATATCCAGCGCGAGCATGGCGCACGGCTGCTGCTTGTCGTCGACGACGGGCAGGCCGCCACTGCGATGGGCGAAGCCGCGGCGGTGCTCGGCGCGCGCTTTGGCGTCCTGATCGAGGTCGATTGCGGCGAACACCGCAGCGGCACCGAACCGGCGTCAGAAGAGCTTGTCGCGATCGCGGGGGTAATTGCGGCCTGTTCGCCGCAACTCGAATTGATGGGCGTGATGACCCACGCGGGGCATAGCTACGCGTTCGACGATCCCGCGCCGATCCGGGCGCTCGCCGAAGTCGAGCGGCATGCGGCGGTCGCATCGGCGGAATTGCTCCGCGCGCGCGGTTACACCTGCCCCATCGTCAGCGTCGGCTCGACCCCGACGGTGGTTTTCGCCGAACAATTGCGCGGCGTGACCGAAGTGCGGGCGGGCATCTACCTGTTCTGCGACCTTGCCCAATTGTCGCGGGGCGTCTGCGCGCAAGAGGATATTGCCGTCTCGGTGCTGGCGACGGTGATCGGCCACCAGCGCCGCGGCGCCGGCCCCAGCCTGATCCTCGATGCCGGCGCGCTCGCGCTGTCGAAGGATGTCGGGGCCAACCGCTTCATGCCGAACGCCGGATATGGGCTGGTCTGCGACGCCGCCACGCTCGAGCCGCTGGAATCGCTGACGGTCGTGACCGTGCATCAGGAACATGGCGGCGTGCCCGTGCCCGACGAAAGCTGGTTCAAACGCCTGCCGATCGGCAGCGTCGTCCGCATCCTGCCCAATCACGCCTGCCTGACCTGTGCCGCCTACACCTCCTACGACGTGATGCGCGGCGGGGTGCTGACCGAAGAATGGCCGCGGACCGGCGGATGGTGAGGGACTTTCGGAGATCGAGATGAAGGTTCAGAAAATGACAGAGATACGCTGCGCGGCGGCGCCGCCCCCCGGCGGGCATTATGCCCAGGCCATGTTGCACCGCGACACGCTTTATGTTTCGGGCCAGCTCGGCGTGACCGGCGAAACACCCGATCCCGAAAGCCGTTCGGTCGGCGAGCAGGTCAACTTTGCGCTCGGGAACATTGCGGCGATTGTCGGTGTGGTTGGCGCTTCGCCGGACGACATTGTCCGCTGCACCGTCTATGTGACCGACGTCGCGCATTGGGGCGAAGTCAACCGGGCCTATGCGGCGTTTTTTGGCGCGCACCGCCCCGCCCGATCGATCGTTCCCTCCGGTCCGCTGCACTTCAATGCGCTGGTGGAGATCGAAGCCGTCGTCGCGGTGAGTGTCTGAGACCGGGCGCGAAGCGGACATAGCAAGGTAATAGTGGGCGCGCGCTTTAATCGACTGGCGGTATTTATCGGCGAGCGGTCTGGGGCTAGAGCCCCGATCATAGCGCGAGACTCGAACGCAATCGAATGGTTTTGACTATTCTTTAATTTTCAATATCTTATGGCGGAGTGAATTTATGAATGGGACAGGGTCATGGCCGCCGTCGAGGTAGATCCCAACAAGGTTCACGAATTCGTCGACATGGACGGTTTCTATGACTGGCTGGCCGCGCATCACACCACCGAGCGCGAGGTGTGGATCAAGGTCCACAAGGTCAAATCGGGCCTCGCGTCGATCACGCCCGAACAGGCGATCCACGCGGCGCTGTGCTGGGGATGGATCGACGCGATCCGCAAATCCTTCGACGAAAAAAGCTTCCTGCAACGCTATACGCCGCGTGGGCCGAAGAGCGTCTGGAGCCAGATCAATATCGACAATGTCGCGCGCCTGACCGCCGAGGGCCGGATGACCGGGCATGGGCTGAAACAGGTCGAGGCCGCGAAGGCCGATGGCCGCTGGGATCGCGCCTACCGCGTCAAGGGATCGGAAATTCCGGACGATTTGCAGGCGGCGATCGACGCCGAACCCCGGGCCAAGGCCATGTTAGAAAAGCTGACCGCGCAGAACCGCTTCGCGCTGATCTTTCGCCTCGGTACAATCAAGACCGAGACCGGGCGGAAAAAGAAGATCGCCGACATGGTCGCGATGCTGAAGCGCGGCGAGACTTTTCACCCGCAAAAAGCGAAGTGACCCCGCTGCGGAGCGGTTTCAACCGTTGGTCGCAGCAACGATAGCTGCGTCGGCATCAGCACCGCCCGCCACGGCATCCCACCAATCGCCGAGCGCGTCGATCAGCGGCACGAGCCGTTCGCCGTCGGTGGTCAGGTCATATTCGACCCGCCGGGGATAGCCTTCGAATTCGGTGCGCTGGACGATCCCCGCATCCTCGAGCTTGCGCAGTTCGAGCATCAGCATCTTGTGCGAGATCGTCGGATTGTCGCGGCGCAAGTCGCTGAACCTTTTGGTTCCGTCGCTGAGATAATAGAGGAGCAAGGTCGGCCAGCGGCCGCTCAGCACCTGCATCACTTCCTCTATCGGACAGCGCGAAACCAGATCTTTCATCAGAGCCTCATGGTTACAAAAAGGTGCGTAATTTACGTGGCGACGGCGCGTCCTATATCTGGTTTCGCTGCGCAGCTCCCCCTCAAGAAGATGGAGCAATACATTGGAACCGATCCTTATCTATGGCTTCCCGCTGGGAAGTTCCATGGGCCTCGTCGCGGCGCTCGAATGGCTGGGCAAACCTTATCGCCTGTGCCGCGTCGACATGCTCGGCGAAATGCGCGAGCCCGCCTATGCCCGCATCAACGCCCGGCACGAGACCCCGGCGCTGATTACCCATCAGGGCAATGTCCTGACCGAAACGATGGCGATCGCGCGCTGGTTCGCGGCGCGCGACAGCGAACGGCGCATCAGCTTCGACCCGCTGTCGCCCGAGGCCGACCGGATGACCCAGCTGATGGCGTTCATCAACACCGGATTTACTGGGTCTTTCACCCCGCTGTGGGTCGCGCTCGAAATGGACCCGCCGCGCCCCGCGCTGCAAGCGTCGCTCCGCGAATGGGGCAAGGAAGCGGTGATCGAACGCTACGACCGGCTGGAGGAAATGGTCGGCGAAGGCCGCTATCTGGTCGGCGACCGGCCGACGCTGGCCGATGCGCTGTTCATCGGGGTCGCGCGCTGGCTGGAGTTTCACGAGGTCGCCGAGCCCATTCGCTGGCCGAAGCTCGCGGCGCTGCGCGCAAGGCTGGAGGCCGACCCGGCCGTCGCCTATGCCACCGCGCTCGAAAGCGGCGCGACGGCGCCGGGTAGCGGCCTTTCCCTCGGCCATGTCCCGCTCGCCGAAGTCATCGAGCTCTACGGTGCCTGACGGGGTGGGTGCGCGGCGCGTCGTCGCCGCGCACCGCTTCCCCGCGTGCGCGATTGTGAGTGCCCGCCAGCTTTGATAGCAAGGCGTCATGGACAGGATCGAAACCGAAGCATCGGGCGGCTGCCAGTGCGGCGCGGTGCGTTATCATGTCACCGCGGTGCTCGACAGCTCGCATATCTGTCATTGCCGGATGTGCCAGAAGGCGGCGGGCAATTTCTTTATCGCGCTGATCGGCGTGCCGCGCGACGCGATTACATGGACGCGCGGGGAGCCTGCGACCTTCAACAGTTCGGACAAGGCGGCGCGCGGTTTCTGCCGCGATTGCGGGACGCCGCTGACCTATGATTATGCCGGGAGCAAGCATATCAATCTGACGACCGGGTCGTTCGACGATCCGTCGGCGTTCCCGCCGCAAGTCCAGTTCGGGACCGAAGGCCAGCTGTCGCTATTCGAGGACCTGCCGATCAAGGCCGAGGGCACCACCGAGGAAGTGATGAGCGACCTTGTCGGCGCGATCAAGGCGAGCAACCACCAGCATCCGGACCACGACACCGACCGCTGGCCCGCCTGACCCTCCTATGAGGGGAGCGCATTTATCGCCGCGCTGGGCGTCAGGCCAAAGGTTTCGCGAAAGGCGCGCGACAGATGCGCGGTGTCGGCAAAGCCCGCGTCCATCGCCGCGGTGCGAACGAGCGCGCCCTGCTTCATCTGCTGTGCGGCAAATTGCATCGCCGACCAGCGCTTGAATTCGCGAAAGCCCTGCCCGGTTGCCGCCCGG
The DNA here is from genome assembly GCF_001468225.1 of Sphingopyxis sp. H053. Lineage (GTDB taxonomy): Bacteria > Pseudomonadota > Alphaproteobacteria > Sphingomonadales > Sphingomonadaceae > Sphingopyxis. The sequence continues at coordinate 189,508 of NZ_LNRU01000002.1, forward strand.
AAAAGGCGCAACGCCCGCGTGCGTTCCATGCCGAGCCGCTGCGCCAGCTCGTCCTGCGGCATCCGCCGCATCGGGTCGGCGTAGATCGCGCGCACGGCGTCGGCGACGCGCGGCAATGGCGGAGCGGCAGCGACGGTCAACCGCGCGCGCAGCTCGTCGGCGGCATCGCCCGCACCGTCCAGCACTGTGCCCGCTAATTCAGCCAGCTTCCCGTCGAGCGCGCGCGCCAGCGGAACGTCGAACGGAAAGGCGAGACCATCGAGATAGAGGATGTCGGCGCCGCGCGCGGGCAAGGCGATGGCATGCACGACGCCGGGGCGGATCAGCAGCATGTCGCCCTCGACCACCATACCATCCAGCGTCAACCGCAGCGGGCCGCCGCGCCCCATCAAAATCCCGGTGACCGGATTGGCGTGCGGCGCAAGCAGAGCGTCGACCGGCAGCAGCGAATTCCGGAAAGGGGAGACGGGATCGGGCATCGCTGGGACTATCTGCCGGTCGAGCGCCGGGCGCAAGCGCCGCCGCTAACGGTCGATCCCGGCACGCACGAACGCGCCGTGCATCTCGCGCCCGTTCGGATAGACATCCTTGCGCACCACCTCGCCCGCATCGTTCAGCGTGACGACGTCGAGCATCCCGACGCGCGCAACAAAAGGCGCGCCGCCCGGTTCGGTCAGCGCAAGCAGCATCGTCCATTCGAACACCCAATGGTCGTCGCCGTAGAGCCGCCGCCCCATTTCCTGCGTGAAATCGAAGGTCGCGAACAATTGCCGGCAATGCTCGCGCAGCCGCTCGCGTCCCGTCACAGGCTCGGTGCCGTCGTGGAGCGCGAAGACCGTGTCGTCCGAATGGAGCGAAGCGATCAGGTCGGGATCCTTCGTTTCCCAGCCGACATGATAGCGGTCGAACAGGGCGGCAACGGAAAGGGGGCGTTCGATTTGTGCGGTGGCGGCCATCTGCTTTCTCCCATGATGTTGCGGAAAGAATAGCGGGTCGGCTGGCGAATGCGTTGAACAAACGTGCGCCAATTTTCGCTGGCGCGCGACCGCCCATCTGATAGCCCTGCCCCCGGGCAGGGGAGCGCTTGAATATGGCGACACAATCGATCGAAGGCCGGGCTGGCGGAAAACGGGTGACGTGGATCGTCGTCCTGATCGCGCTTTCGGTCCTGCTCAACTATGTCGATCGCGGCGCGATCGGCGTCGCCGCGCCGCTGATGAAGGAAGAGCTGGGGCTGTCGGCTACGGGCTTCGGCCTCGCGGTCTCGGCCTTTTTCTGGGTCTATGCCCCCGCCTGCCTGTTCGTCGGCTGGCTCTGCGACCGCTTTTGCGTCTACCGCGTCTTTGCACTCGGCGTGGCGATCTGGGCGATCAGCACCGCGCTCACCGGTTTCGCGGGCGGACTGATATCTCTGATCATCCTGCGGCTGTTCCTCGGGTTGGGCGAGAGTATCGCCTTTCCGGGCAGCAGCAAGATTTTCGCTGCCGAAGTGCCGGTCGAGCGGCGCGGCATCGCGAACGCGTCGGTGTCCGCAGCGATCGCATTCGGCCCTGCCATCGGCGTGCTCGCAGGCGGCGCGATCCTTGGCGAATGGGGCTGGCGGCCGGTCTTCTGGATTTTCGGCGCGGTGACTTTGCTGTGGCTCATCCCCTGGCAATTCGCCGCGGCGTCGATGCGGGCACGCGCGGGCACAGTGCCCGCGAGCGAGCGGGTATCGATCCGCCGTCTGCTTCGCGTGCCGGCGCTGTGGAAGATGAGCGCCGTCCATTTCCTGTCGAACTACGGCTTTTATTTCCTGCTCGCGTGGCTGCCGCTCTACCTCGTCAACACGCGCGGTTATTCGATCGGCGAGATGACCGCGCTGACGACGCTGAGCTTCACGACGCAAGGTGTCGTCGCGCTCGCGGGCGGCTGGCTGTCCGACCGCATGGTCGCGAAAGGCGCCAATGAGGGCGAAGTACGCCGCTGGCTGATGATCGCGGGGCAGCTCGCCATCGGCACGGCGACCGCCGGCATCGCGGTCGCGGATGGCTATGCGATGCTCGCGCTGTGGCTGGCGGTCGCAGGCTTCGGTGCCGGGCTGATCGCCACGAATATCTTCGCCGTCGGGCAGATTTTCGCGGGGCCGCGCGCGGCGGGCAGCTGGATGGGGGTGCAGAATGCGCTCGGCAATATTTCGGGCATCGTCGGCCCGATCGTCACCGGGCTGATCGTCGATTATCTTGGCGGCTATGGCTATGCCTTTGCGGCCGCCGCCGTGCTGTCGCTGCTGGGGGCATTGCTGTGGTGGAAGCTCATCCCCGAAATCCGCACGCTCGATCTTTAGGCCGCTCGTTCGAGATCGAGCAGGAACGCCTTTGCCTCAAGCCCGCCGGCGAAACCGGTCAGCTTGCCGGTCGATCCGACGACGCGGTGGCATGGCGCGATGATCGAGATGGGGTTGCGGCCATTGGCGGCGCCGACCGCGCGCGATGCGCCGGGGGCGCCGAGCTGGTCCGCGATCTCGCCATAGCTGCGCGTCTCGCCGAACGGGATAGCGAGCAGCGCGGCCCAGACGCGCTTCTGGAAATCGGTGCCGGCGAACGATAGCGGCACGTCGAAGGTGCGGCGTGTCCCGGCGAAATATTGCGCGAGCTGCCGCTCGGTTTCGAGCAAGACCGGATGGTCGGCCTTTTCGGTCAATGCGCCGAGCCGGACACGGTCGGGCTTGTCATTTTCCCACAAGATGGCGGCGAGTCCGCGGTCATCGGCGACGAGGGTCAATTCGCCGACCGGCGACCAGATGGTTTTGGAATAATGGGTCACGGGTTGTTCCTTTGGATGTCATTCGCTGTCGCACTTTGATGCTGAAATCCATATGGCGGAGGCCGCGCAGCGATGCGTCCCGAATCTTGCGCCCAACGTCGATGGAAAGTTTTTGCATGACCCCCACCGCCACCATCCTCCTCCTCGGTTCGGGCGAACTCGGCCGCGAGTTCGTGATTTCGGCGAAGCGGCTCGGATGCCGCGTCATCGCGTGCGACAGCTATGAAGGCGCGCCCGCGATGCAGGTTGCCGATGGCTACGAGGTGTTTTCGATGCTCGACGGCGACGCGCTGCGCGCCACTATCGAAAAGCATCGCCCCGATCATATCGTGCCCGAGGTCGAGGCGATCCGCACCGAAATCCTCGCCGAAGTCGAGGCCGAGGGCTTTCACGTCGTTCCCTCGGCGCGCGCGGCGCAGCTGACGATGAACCGCGACGCGATCCGCGACCTCGCCGCGAGCGAACTGGGCCTCAAGACCTCGACCTTCGAATATGCGACGTCGCGCGAGGAACTGGTCGCGGCCGCCGAACGCATCGGCTTCCCGCTTGTCGTCAAACCCGTGATGTCGTCGTCGGGCAAGGGCCAGAGCACAGTCAAGGACGCGGGCGGCATCGACGCGGCGTGGGATTATGCCGCCGCGGGCATGCGCGGCGACCGGCTGCGCGTCATCGCGGAAGCCTTTATCGATTTCGATTACGAGATCACGCTGCTCACCGTTCGCCACAAGGACGGCGTCAGTTTCTGCCCGCCGATCGGCCACCGGCAGGAACGCGGCGACTATCGCGAAAGCTGGCAGCCCGCCGCGATGTCCGATGCCGCGCTCGCCGCGGCGCAGGACATGGCGACGAAGGTCGTCGATGCGCTCGGCGGCCACGGCATTTTCGGGGTCGAATATTTCGTGAAGGGCGACGAGGTGATCTTCTCCGAACTCTCGCCGCGCCCGCACGACACCGGCATGGTTACGCTGATCTCGCAATCGCTGTCCGAATTCGACCTGCACGCGCGCGCGATCCTCGGCCTGCCGATCCCGGCGATCGCGGTGCCCGACGCGAGCGCGAGCGCGGTGCTGCTCGCCGACCGCGATGCGAGCGATTTCGCGATCACCGGTCTCGCCGAGGCGCTGACCCCGCCGAACGCCGAAACCGCCGTCGATGCGCGCATCTTTGGCAAACCGGTGACGCGGCCGTATCGCCGCATGGGCGTCGCGCTCGCCAAGGTCGCGGGCGGCAGCACCGACGACGCACGCGCGGCGGCGGTTGCGGCGGCGGCAAAGCTGCATATCGACTATCGGGGCTGACGCGCTAAGCAGGGGCATGGCCGAGCGCCCTTCCCCACTGATCCGCTGGCTGGTTATCGCGGCGTTGCTGTTGTCGATCGTCGGCATGCCGCTGATCTTCCGCGAGGAATTTGTCGCGGTGAGCGACCGCGTCCTCGCTGCGGCCGATGAGCGTCCCCTCGCCGCCGCGGCGTTGATCGTTGGCGCGCTGACGCTCGATGTGTTCCTGCCGGTGCCCAATGGCGTGACCAATACGCTGGCGGGGGCGGCTTTCGGATTCGCGGTCGGCACGCTCGTCATCTGGCTCGGGCTGATGGGTGGCAGCCTTGCGGGCTATGCGGTCGGGCGCTGGGCAGCGCGGCCGCTCGCCAAGCGCTTCCTCAGCGCCGGCGATCTGGACCGCGCGCACGAACTCGCCGAACGCATCGGCCCGGTCGCACTCATCCTTTCGCGCCCCGTGCCGTTTCTTTGCGAACTGACCGCGATGGCTGGAGGGATCGCGGCGATGGCATTCGGGCGCTTTGCGCTCGTCATGGCGATTGCCAATCTGGGTGTCGCGATGCTGTTCGCCGCGATCGGGGCGGCGGCGGTCGAGCAGGCGTCGTCGGAGCTGCTGATGCTCGGCGCGGTGGGACTGCCGCTTGCCGCGTGGCTCGGCTGGCAGGGCGTCGAGCGGTGGCGCAACGCGAAGAGGACGAAAGCGGGAACAGCGCCCTAGGCCGCTCGCAACTCGGCTGCTACATCCCCGCCATGTCCGAGAAGAATCACCTCTATCTGGTCGATGGCTCCAGCTACATCTTCCGCGCCTATCACCGCCTGCCGCCGCTGACGAACCCCAAGGGGGTGCCCGTCGGCGCGGTCTATGGCTACACGACGATGTTGTGGAAGCTCGCGAAGGATCTGCACGACGCCGACGGGCCGACGCACCTTGCGGTGATCCTCGATCATTCGAGCCAGTCGTTCCGCAACGCGATTTACGATCAATATAAGGCGAACCGGCCCGAGCCGCCCGAGGATCTGCGTCCGCAATTCCCGCTGATCCGCGACGCGACGCGCGCCTTCTCGCTGCCGTGCATCGAAATGGAGGGCTTCGAGGCCGACGATCTGATCGCCTCCTATGCCGAGGCCGCGGTGCGCGAAGGCTGGGACGTCACGATCGTGTCGTCGGACAAGGATCTGATGCAGCTGATCCGCGAGCCCAGCGAAGGCCCGCAGGTCGACATGCTCGACACGATGAAGAATGTGCGCCTCGGACTCGAAGCCGTGAACGAGAAGTTCGGCGTCACGCCCGATCTCGTCGGCGACGTGCTCGCGCTGATGGGCGACAGCGTCGACAATGTGCCCGGCGTACGCGGCGTTGGGCCGAAGACCGCGACCAAGCTGATCCAGGAATATGGCAACCTCACCGCTGCGCTCGACGGCGCCGCGGGCATGAAGGCGTCGAAGCTGCGCGACAATCTGATCGAGCATCGCGGCATGGCCGAACTGTCGCGCATCCTCGTCGACCTCAAGCGCGATGTCGCGCTGCCCGACGCGCTCGACACGCTGAAGCTCGGGGCGATCCCGCCGCTGCCGCTCAAGACCTTCCTCGATGAGCATGGCTTCCGCTCGCTGTCGGCGAAGCTCGACCTCGGCGCCACGCCGGGCGGCCCGCCGACCTTCCCGCGCGCGAGTGCCGCGCCGGTTGCCGCGCCCACCGGGCCTTCGACACCGACGCTGCCCGCGATGCCGCCCATCGACCGGTCGGCTTATGAGTGCGTGACGACGGTCGAGGCGCTCGACCGCTGGATAGCCGAAGCGCGCGCCGCGCATGTCGTCGGGGTCGACACCGAAACCGCGAGCCTCGACAGCGTCACCGGCCGCCTCGTTGGCGTCAGCATGGCGACCGCCCCCGGCCGTGCCTGCTATATCCCGCTCGGCCATGGCGGCACCGACATGTTCGCCGAAAAGCCCGAGCAGATCGCGATGGACGTCGCGATCGGGCGCCTGCACGCGCTGTTCGCCGACGATGCGGTGCTGAAGGTCGGGCATAATCTGAAATACGACATCGGCGTGCTGGCGCAACACGGCGTCACCGTCGCGCCCTATGACGACACGCTGGTGATGAGCTTCGCGCTCGACGCGGGCAAGCATCAGCATGGGCTCGACGAGCTGGCGAAGCTCCACCTCGATCACACCTGCCTGACCTTCAAGGAAATGTGCGGGACGGGCAAATCGCAGATCAGCTTTGCCGAAGTGCAACTCGACCGCGCGACCGAATATGCCGCCGAGGATGCCGACGTCGCACTTCGCCTCTGGAAGCTGCTCAAGCTGCGCCTGCCCATCGAGGGCGGGACGCGCGTCTACGAGATGGTCGACCGCCCGCTCGCCTCGATCGTCGAGGGGATGGAGCGCGCGGGGATCAGGGTCGACCGCGAATATCTCGCGCGCCTGTCGGGCGAGTTCGCCAACGAGATGCTGCGCATCGAGGGCGAGATCCACGGGCTCGCCGGCCAGCCCTTCGCGATCGGCAGCCCGAAGCAGCTCGGCGAAATCCTGTTCGACAAGCTCGGCCTCAAAGGCGGGCGCAAGGGCAAGTCGGGCGACTGGTCGACCGACCAGAGCGAACTCGAACGATTGGAACGCGACGGGGTGCCGATCGCGCGCAAGATTTTGGAATGGCGCCAGCTTGCGAAGCTGAAGTCGACCTATACCGACGCGCTGCAGCAGCAGATCAACACCACGACCGGGCGCGTCCACACGAGCTACAGCCTCGTCGGCGCGCAGACCGGGCGCTTGTCGTCGACCGACCCGAACTTGCAGAACATCCCGATCCGCACCGAGACCGGCCGCCAGATCCGCGACGCATTTATCGCCGCGCCCGGCCATGTGCTGATCGCCGCCGACTATAGCCAGATCGAACTCAGGCTCGCGGCGCATATGGCCGACGTCCCCGAACTCAAGGAAGCCTTTGCGCGCGGCGACGACATCCACAGCGCGACCGCGATCGAATTGTTCGGCGAGGTCAACCGCGACACGCGCGGCAAGGCCAAGACGGTCAACTTCTCGATCCTCTATGGTATATCGCGTTGGGGCCTTGCGGGCCGGCTCGAAGTCACGCCCGACGAGGCGCAGGCGCTGATCGCGCGCTATTTCGAGCGCTTCCCGGGTATCTCGGACTATATCACCGACACGCTCGAAGGCGTGCGCGCCAAGGGTTACACCGAGACTTTATTCGGCCGGAAGACCTGGTTCCCGCGCATCAAGGCGGCGAACCAGAATGAGCGCGCGGGAAGCGAACGCGCCGCGATCAACGCGCCGATCCAGGGCACGAGCGCCGACCTGATCAAGCGCGCGATGGCGCGGATGCCGAAGGCGCTTGCCGACGCGGGGCTCTCCGACGTCCGCATGCTGCTCCAGGTCCATGACGAACTCGTGTTCGAAGCGCCCGAGGACAAGGCCGAAGCCGCGGGCACGGTGATCCGCGCGGTAATGTCGGGCGCCGCCGAACCGGCGCTCCAGCTCTCGGTTCCGCTCGAGGTCGAGGTCGGCATCGGCAAGAGCTGGGGCGAAGCGCATTGATCGCCGCGTTGCTGTTCGTCGCGGCGCTCGCCGCCGATCCCGCCCCCGCGCCTCCCGAAGCCGCGGCCGCTTCGGCGCCCGCGCGCCCGTCGCCGGTCGCCGACACCGACTTGCGCGAATTTGCCGCGATTGCGGGTCGCAAGGTTGTCGGCCGCGCGGTCGGCGGGCCCTATGCGAACGCCGACAAGGTGCTGTTGATCGCCCGCGACGACAAAGGCTATCCCGCCGTCGCCGCGAGCATGGGCTTTCCGGTGCGCCAGTCGCTTCCGGCGCCGCCCGCGACGACGCTCGCGGTCATCCGCATTCACCAGCGGTACGAAACGACCATCCCAGGCCCCACTCCCGATGATCTTGCTTTCGTCGCCGCAAACAAGCTGCCGCTGTTCGTGATCGGCGAATGGGCGCGCCCAGCGCCGATGTGGGAGGTTGCGTGGGTCGACGACGCGGTACGCTATCGCGCAGTCGGCGATGTCGGCGAAATCGGTCCCTGGCGGGACTGATCGTCGCACGCACGCGGCGCACTGACCGCCCTGCCCTTTCGCAAACCCGACTTTGCCTCTATGACGCCGCGATGACATCCGGCCGGCACTTTTGTGACAGCCGGCAACAAAGGGTTCTCATGAGCAAGTTCGAACCCGTCGCCAAGGCGCCGGTCCGCATCCAGCAGAATATCCTCGCGCGCAGCGAACGCCGTCTTCTCAACTGGTTATGCGCGCGCCTTCCGGGCTGGGTGACGCCCGACCAGCTCACCACGCTCGGTTTCGCCGGCGCGGTGCTGGTTGCCGCGGGCTATGTGCTCAGCTGGTTCGACAGCGAATGGCTCGGCCTGTCGCTCGTCGGCTATATCGTCAACTGGTTCGGCGATTCGCTCGACGGCAGCCTTGCGCGCTGGCGCGGTATCGAGCGGCCCAATTACGGTTATTTCGTCGACCATAGCGTCGATGCGCTCGCGACATTGCTGATGATCAGCGCGATCGGGATGAGCCCCTATATGCGGCTCGACGTCGCGCTGATGGCGGTGATCGGCTATTTCCTGCTGTCGATCCACACCTTCATCGCCGCCAAGGTCGTCGGCGAATTCCGCCTGTCCTATATGGCGGGCGGCCCGACCGAGCTGCGCCTGATGCTGATGGCGATGACGATTTCGATGCCGATCATCGGCGGCGGCGACATCCACGGCACCAATTTCTCGGCCTTCGACCTGTTCGCGCTGGTCGTCTCGAGCATCCTTGTGACGCTGTTCATCGTCCAGACGTCGGCCACCGCGCGGATGCTGCGCCGCCGCGGCGGATAGCCAGAATCAGCGGCGCGCCCGCGCCTGCGGGTAGGTGCCGAGCAACCGCAGCGACTTGGTCTGGAAATCGAGTTCCTCGAGCGCGCGGTCGATCCGCTCGTCGCCCGGCGCACCGACGATGTCGCAGTAGAATTGCGTCGCCGCGAAGCTGTCGCCGGTCTGATAGCTTTCGAGCTTGGTCATGTTGACGCCATTGGTCGCAAAGCCGCCGAGCGCCTTGTAGAGCGCGGCGGGAATATTCTTCACCTCGAACATGAAGGTCGTCATCACCGGGCCGGTGATCGCGGCAACGTCGGCCAGCGGTTCGCGCGCGAGGATGACGAAGCGCGTCGTGTTGTGATCGGCGTCCTCCATCCCCGTGCCGTGGAGCGTCAGCCCGTAAAGTTCGGCGGCGTGCGGCGGCGCGAGGGCGGCAAGCCCGACCTCATCGCTGTCGGCGACCCACGCCGCGGCGCCTGCGGTATCGCTGTGCGCGACCGGCGCGATATTGTTGGCGCGCAGCCAGTGGCGGCACTGGCCGAGCGCCTGCTCATGGCTCATCGCGCGCGTCACGGGGCCGAGGTCGCGGCTCATCAGGCCGTAGCGGATGGGCAGGAAATGCTCGCCGACGATCGACAAGCCGGATTCGGGGAGCAGGAAGTGGATGTCGGCGACGCGGCCGTGCAGGCTGTTTTCGATCGGGATGATCGCGCGGTCGACGCGGCCGTCGCGCACCGCGTCGATCGCGTCCTGAAACGCATAGCAGGGCATCGGCAGCGAATTCGGGTCATATTCGCGCGCGGCAAGATCACTGTTCGCGCCCGGCGCGCCCTGGAATGCCAGCCCGCGCGCGGGTTCGGCGAGTGCCGCGTTGCGCATTTCGTCGACCAGATGCTGTGCCGAAGCCGAATAACTGCCCATGATTGCCTTCCCAAGCTCGCACCTTTCTCGGCGAGAAAGCTGCTCGATTCCTTGTCGGGGAGCACTTCTCGTCCGAAAACCGGTTCCCACTTTTCGGGAAGTGCTCCGGAGCCGCGGCGCATAGCCGCCCCGCCGCGACCGCGCAACCGGCGCGCACGCCGTTGCCATTCCCCGATTTCATCCCCTTGCGCCGCCGTCGCCGCACCAGTAAGGGAGCGTCCAAATCAAATATGCGCCCGGCAAGCGGGCGTCAGCTAACGGGGCTGCTACGCATGGACAATCGCAACAATACTATTGCCGGCTGGGTGCTGTTTGCCGGCATTTGCGCGCTGGGCCTGACCATCGGGTCGAGCATGTTGTTCGCCAGCCACAATCCCGAAAAGCCCGGTTATCCGATCGAAGACGCCGAAGCCGGCGCGGGTGGCGGCGAATCGGCCGTGCCGCTCGCCAACCTGCTCGCCGCCGCCGATCCGGCGAAGGGCGAAGCGGTGTTCGCGAAATGCGCCGCATGCCACACGATCAACTCGGGCGGCGCCAACGGCATCGGCCCGAATCTGTTTGGTGCGCTTGGCAAGGCGCACGGCCATGTCCCGGGCTTCGCCTATTCGGCGGCGCTGAAGGGCGTTGCGGGCAATTGGGATTTCGAGGGCATGAACGCATGGCTGACCAGCCCGCGTAAATATGCCCCCGGCACGAAGATGTCGTTCGCCGGCCTCGGCAGCGCCGAAGATCGCGCGAACCTGATCGTCTATCTGAACAGCCAGGGTTCGAACCTGCCGCTGCCCGCCGCCGAAGCGGCGCCCGCAGCCGCGGAAGGCGCCGCTCCGGCCGAGACCGCTGCCGCTGCACCGGCAGCCGAAGGCGCCGCGGCCACTCCGGCCGCTGACGCCGCGGCTGCGCCCGCGCCGGCCGAAGCCAAGAAATAATGCGGTTCGCGCCCGTCCTGCTGGCGGGCGCGCTGGCGCTCGCCGGTTGCGGCAAGAGCGAGACGCCGTCCGAGGCGCCGGCGACGGGCGAGCCCGGCGTCGAAGCGCCGGCACCCGCGGTCGCCCCGACCGCCGCCATGGGCGAACAGGTCTTCCGCCGCTGCGTCGCGTGCCATACGGTCGACAAGGGCGGCAACAACGGCATTGGCCCCAACCTGCACGGCGTCGTCGGCGCCGCGGTCGCGTCGAAGCCCGGTTTTTCCTATTCGGGCGCGATGAAGGCGAAGGGCGGCGTCTGGGACGAGGCCGCGCTCGACGCCTATCTCACGGCCCCGATGAAGGATGTTCCGGGCACGCGCATGGCGTTCGCCGGCGTGATTGACGCCGCGGACCGCAAGGCGCTGATCCTGTACTTGGAAGAACAGTCGAAGTGAGCCTCCTTCTCCCTTGATGGGAGAAGGATATGGAGCCTTGTCGCAACGCGACTAGGCGAAGTTGGATGAGGGTGATGGCGCGTCTTTGCGCCGTCGTTTCAGGCCGAGGGCGCACCCCCACCGCTACGACTAACGAACAAGTTCGTAAGTCTCGCTGCCTCCCCCATAAAGGGGGAGGAACAGCTTAATTCGGGTTCTGCACGTTGCCGTAGAAATCCTGGATGATCTTCCACGCCTCTTCGGCGGTTTCGACGAAGTGGAACAGCGACAGGTCGCGCTGGCTGATCACGCCCTCCTCCACCAGCGCGTCGAAATTGACGACGCGGGTCCAGAATTCCTCGCTGAACAGCACGATCGGGATCGGTTTGATCTTGCCGGTCTGGATCAGCGTGAGCAGTTCGAACGTCTCGTCGAACGTCCCGAACCCGCCCGGGAACACACAGACGGCGCGCGCGCGGAGCAGGAAGTGCATCTTGCGCAGCGCGAAATAGTGGAACTGGAAGCTGAGGTCGGGGGTAACATAGCGGTTCGGCGCCTGCTCGTGCGGCAGCACGATGTTGAGCCCGACCGATTCTTTGCCCACGTCGTCGGCGCCGCGATTCGCGGCTTCCATGATCGACGGCCCGCCGCCCGAACAGACGACGAAGTTGCGGCAGCCATTTTCGTCGGGCGGCACCTGGCTCGCGATCCGGGCGAGTCCCCGCGCCTCCTCATAATATTTGGCCTTAGCCGCGAGCCGCTCGGCGATCCGCTGCTCCTCGGGCGTACGCGCCGCGTCGAGCACGGCCTGCGCGCCGTCGGGCGACGGAATGCGCGCCGAGCCATAGATGACGAGCATCGATTCGATCTTCGCTTCGTCGAGCATCAGTTCGGGTTTGAGCAGTTCGAGCTGGAAGCGCACCGGACGCAAATCTTCGCGCAGCAGGAACTCGGTGTCCTGGAACGCCAGCCGATAGGCCGGGCTTTGCGTCTGCGGGGTCGATACCGCCTGTTTGGCGAATTGCGCGTCGTCCTTGGCTTTGTGGAAACGCGAGCGATGGGGTTGTTTGTCTTCTGCCATTGGCGGACGGCTAGCCGTTCCGCGCGACTTTGCCAAGCTTAGCGGCAGTAGCCGTTGCCGCTCATGTCAAAGTGGAAATGATTATAATGCGCCGCGTTGTAATCGGGGCCGAGCACGGTCCCGAAGCGGCGGCAGCCCGATTTGTGGAGCGCGCGGAGGAATTCCTGCGACGATTTGTCGCCGGTCCATCCGCCGTCGAGCATGACGCGGCGGCCGTCGGCGAGCAGGAAGCCCGAGACGTCGATCGCATTGGAAAAGGCGTGCTGCGACATCCGCCCCGACCGGCCGCCATAAATGTTGCGGCAGCTGTAGGTTCCGAAGGTCTCGATCTTAACGACCTCCTGCCCCAGATATTTCCGCGCCGCGGGTTTCACCGCATATTGCACCCATGCGGCGAAATTCTTCGCAAGCGGACAGGTCATCGCGCCGAGCCCCGACACCGGGGTGCCGATGTCGAGCAGCTTCACCGAATCGATCGAGGTGCAGCCGCCGCCATGATCCTCGTTCGGTAGCGGGGTGAAGCGCACGCCCGCCTGCTTGAGATCGAACGCGCATTGCTGTGCTTCGGCGCTGGTGAAGGAGGGGGTGCCGACGGCTTGCGGGCGGTTCGGCTTGCTCGCGGTCGGGCGTTTCCCGCCGCCGTTCTTCATCGCCTCGGGGGCGCCGAAACAGGCGGACAGTGCCAGCGCCGCACTAGCGGCAACCAATATCCGGAGCTTCAAGAACGCAGGGACCCCCATGACGCCAAAATACCGCCGAAATGGTTAACAAGCTGTATACCTTTTTCTCCACTCGTCGAAAATTTCGCCCGGTCCGTGCAATTTGTTTGACAGTTGCGCGCTCCACCCTAAACGCGGCGCCGGGCCACGCGGTCCCAACGCCGCGCGAGCTCTCTGCAAGGAGAGACTAAAATGACTGAAGTGCCGACGCCTGTATTGCGCCCTGCGCGCCCCTATTTTTCTTCCGGACCCTGCGCCAAGCCGCCGGTCTGGTCCCCTGAAAAACTGAACACCGAATCGCTCGGCCGCTCGCATCGTGCGAAGATCGGCAAGACGCGTCTGCAATACTGCATCGACCTGATGCGCGAGATGCTGCAGCTTCCCGACACGCACCGCATCGGCATCGTCCCGGGCTCCGACACCGGCGCCTTTGAAATGGCGATGTGGACGATGCTCGGCGCCCGCCCCGTGACGACGCTCGCTTGGGAGAGCTTCGGTGAGGGCTGGGTCACCGACGCCGCGAAGCAGCTCAAGCTCGATCCGACCGTCATCCGCGCCGATTACGGCCAGCTTCCCGACCTCGGCCAAGTCGACTGGTCGAACGATGTGCTTTTCACCTGGAACGGCACGACGAGCGGCGTCCGCGTTCCGAACGGCGACTGGATCGCCGCCGACCGCGGGGGCCTGAGCTTCGCCGACGCGACCAGCGCGGTGTTCGCTTACGACCTGCCGTGGGACAAGATCGACGTCGCGACCTTCAGCTGGCAGAAAGTGCTCGGCGGCGAAGGCGGCCACGGCGTGCTGATCCTCGGCCCGCGTGCGGTCGAACGGCTTGAAAATTACACCCCCGCCTGGCCGCTGCCGAAGGTGTTCCGCCTCGTCTCGAAGGGCGCGCTCGCCGAAGGCGTGTTCAAGGGCGAGACGATCAACACCCCGTCGATGCTCGCGGTCGAAGATGCAATCTTCGCGCTCGAATGGGCGAAATCGCTCGGCGGTCTCGACGGCCTGAAGGCGCGCAGCGACGCGAATGCCGCGGCGCTCGACAAGATCGTCGAGGAACGCGCGTGGCTGAGCCATCTCGCCGCCGATCCCGCCAGCCGCTCGAAGACCTCGGTCTGCCTGTCGGTCGCGGGTGCCGACGAAGGCTTCATCAAGAAGTTCGCGGGGCTGCTCGAAGCCGAAGGCGCGGCCTATGATATCGCGGGCTATCGCGACGCGCCCCCGGGCCTTCGCATCTGGTGCGGCGCGACCGTCGACACCGCCGATGTCGAAGCGCTCGGCCCGTGGCTCGACTGGGCTTACGCCTCGCTCAACGCTTGACGTCGTCCCAGCGAAAGCTGGGCCGCTATCGATCATTCCCATTCCCAACGATCCCAGCTTTCGCTGGGATGACGGAGAAAAATGACATGACCGCTCCCAAAGTTCTCATTTCCGATAAAATGGACCCCAAAGCCGCCGCGATCTTCAAAGAACGCGGCATCGATGTCGATGTCATCACCGGCAAGACCAAGGACGAGCTGATCGCGATGATCGGCGACTATGACGGCCTCGCGATCCGTTCGGCGACCAAAGTCACCGCCGACGTCCTCGCCGCCGCGACGAACCTGAAGGTCGTCGGCCGCGCGGGGATCGGTGTCGACAATGTCGACATTCCCGAGGCGTCGAAGAAGGGCGTCATCGTGATGAACACCCCCTTCGGCAACAGCATCACCACCGCCGAACATGCGATCGCGATGATGTTCGCGCTCGCGCGCCAGATCCCCGAAGCCAACGCGGGAACCCAAGCGGGCAAATGGCCGAAGAATGACTTCATGGGCGTCGAGCTGACCTCGAAGACGCTCGGCCTGATCGGCTGCGGCAACATCGGCAGCATCGTCGCCGAACGCGCGCTGGGCCTCCGCATGAAGGTCGTCGCCTTCGATCCGTTCCTGACCCCTGAGCGCGCGATCGAGCTCGGCGTCGAAAAGGCCGATCTCGACACCTTGCTCGCCAAAGCCGATTTCATCACGCTGCACACGCCGCTGACCGACCAGACGCGCAACATCCTGTCGGCCGAAAATATCGCGAAGGCGAAGAAGGGCGTGCGGATCATCAACTGCGCGCGCGGCGGGCTCATCGACGAAGCCGCACTCAAGGACGCGCTCGACAGCGGCCATGTCGCGGGCGCCGCGCTCGATGTGTTCGCGCAGGAGCCGCCGGCGGCCGATCACCCGCTGTTCAGCGCGCCGAACTTCATCTGCACGCCGCACCTCGGCGCGTCGACCGACGAAGCGCAGGTCAATGTGGCCATTCAAGTGGCCGAGCAGCTGTCGGATTATCTGCTCACCGGCGGGATCACCAACGCGCTCAACGTCCCCAGCCTCTCGGCCGAGGAAGCGCCGAAGCTGCGCCCCTATATGAGCCTCGCCGAAAAGCTCGGCAGCCTCGTAGGCCAGCTCGCGCACGATAACCTCACCACGATCTCGGTCGAGGTCGAGGGCGCCGCCGCCGAACTCAACCTCAAGCCGATCACCGCCGCGGTGCTCACCGGCCTGATGCGGCGCTATTCGGACAGCGTGAACATGGTCAACGCCCCGCACCTCGCACGCGAGCGCGGGCTCGACGTTCGTGAGGTTCGCCACGACCGCGACGGCGATTACCACACGCTCGTCCGCGTCACCGTGGCGACCGAGCAGGGCGATCGTTCGGTCGCGGGCACCTTATTCAGCAACGGCGACCCGCGCCTCGTCGAGATGTTCGGCATCAAGGTCGAGGCCGATCTCGACGGCCATATGCTCTATATCGTCAACGAGGACGCGCCGGGCTTCATTGGCCGCATCGGCACCGCGCTTGGCGAGGCGGGGCTCAACATCGGCACCTTCCACCTCGGCCGCCGCGCTGCGGGCGGCGAAGCGGTGCTGCTGCTCAGCCTCGACTCGCCGATGCCCGAGCCTTTGCTGTGGCAGCTGTGCCAGCTTCCCGGCGTGAAGACGGTGAAGGGTTTGAAGTTCTGACTTTAGTCCCCCTCCCGCTTGCGGGAGGGGTCAGGGGAGGGCATGTCAGCACAGTCCTGACCAAACAGGCCCTCCCCCGACCCCTCCCACAAGTGGGAGGGGAGTCATTGACTCCGGCCCCCGCCGTTCTAAGGCCGCACGCATGACCAAGGCCCCTGCCCTGCTGCCCGAAGGTTTGCGCGACCGCCTCCCCCGACAGGCGGAGGCCGCGTCGCGCGTCACCCGCGCGCTCGTCGATGCGATGCGCGCGCATGGTTATGGACGCGTCGCGCCGCCGCTCGCCGAATTCCGCGAGACGCTCGGCGGCGAGGATGAGCGTTCGACGCGCGACCTGCTCCGCTTCACCGATCCGGTGTCGCAGCGCACGCTCGCGCTGCGCCCCGACATCACGCGGCAGGTCGGCCGTATCGCAACCTCGCTGCTCGCCAAGGCACCGCGCCCGCTGCGCCTCTGCTACGCCGGGCAGGTCGTCAAATTGCGTGCGAGCCAGCTACGCCCGGCGCGCGAGATGCTGCAGGTCGGCGCCGAGCTGATCGGCAGCGACAGTGTCGCCGCGGCACGCGAGATCGTCACCGTCGCGATCGATGCGCTCGAAGCTGCGGGAATCGGCCCCGTCACGATCGATTTCACCCTGCCCGACGTCGTCGACCTGCTCGCGAACGGGCCGCTGCCCGTCACGGTAGACATCCAACAGCTCCGCGACGAACTCGACGCCAAGGACGCGGGCGCGCTGACCCGCCTCGGGGCCGAAGCCTATCTGCCGCTGCTGCGCGCGACCGGCCCGTTCGATCAGGCGATTGCCGATTTGCGCACGTTCGATACCACGGGCGTCCTCACCGCGCGCATCGACGCGCTCGAAGCGATCGCCGCGCCGATCCGCGACCGCGTGACACTGACCCTCGACCCGACCGAGCGTCATGGTTTCGCCTATCAAAGCTGGTTCGGCTTCCAGATCTTCGTTCCCGGACAAGGAGATGCGGTCGGCCGCGGCGGCGGCTATTCGATTCCCGTCGGCGAACAGGAAGAATCCGCCGTGGGCTTTTCGCTCTATCCCGATCCGCTGATCGATGCCGGGCTCGGCGCCGAAGACGATGCCGACCGCCGCATCTTCCTGCCGCTCGGCCACGATCCTGTGCTGGCTGCGAGTCTCCGCGCCGACGATTGGCAGACGGTCGCGGCACTGTCCGACAGCGACAGTGCGCGCGCGCTCGGCTGCGGGTTTATTCTCGGTCCCGACGGGCCGGTCGAGGCCTAAAAATCCGAAATCCCAAAGCGCGGAATGCCTTGATTCACGCCCGGCGGATCGAGCACGGTGACGTCGAGCTCGACGGGCTCGCCGATCCAGTGCGCCAGCGTCGTATGATCGGCAAGGTCGTCGTCGGTCAGCGGGTGCACGAGCGCGCGCAGCCCTGTCGCCTCGATCGTCGCAACCACCGCCGGAACCGCTGCACCCAGAAAATGCACCTCATATTGCGCAATCGGGTGCGGCCCCGCGGCGCCGTCAGTCATATCGCCGACGAATAGAATCGCTGCGTCGTGGCTGAACCCGTCGCGCAGTTCGGTGGCGGCGGCGCGCTCGGCATCGTCGAAATAGATATGGGCGTGATAAGGGGCGTCGGGGTCGATCATCGCGGGCATCCTTCTTTTCGCCTCGCTACCCTGCCAAAAAGAGCGACGCAACCGTGCCACTGCCCTTGCCTCTGCGGCCAAATCCGCTAAGGCCGCGCCGGGTCAGGATGGCCCCGCACAGCAGGACATTGTCATGGCAAATGTTACCGTCATCGGGTCGCAATGGGGCGACGAGGGCAAGGGCAAGATCGTCGACTGGCTCGCCAGCCGCGCCGACGCCGTGGTCCGCTTCCAGGGCGGTCATAATGCCGGCCATACGCTCGTCGTCGGCGAGCAGGTCTACAAGCTGTCACTGCTTCCCTCGGGCATCGTTACCGGGACGTTGTCGATCATCGGCAATGGCGTCGTGCTCGACCCATGGGCGCTGCGCGACGAGATCACCAAGCTGCGCAAACAGGGCGTTGCGATCAACCCCGAGAATTTCGCGATCGCCGACAATTGCGCGCTGATCCTGCCCTTCCACCGCGACCTCGACGCACTGCGCGAGACCGCCGCGGGCGCGGGCAAGATCGGCACCACCGGGCGCGGCATCGGCCCCGCCTATGAGGACAAGGTCGGCCGCCGCGCGATCCGCGTCTGCGACCTCGCGCACCTCGACAAGCTCGATCCGCAGCTCGACCGCCTGACCGCACACCACGACGCGCTGCGCGCCGGCTTCGGTGAACCGCCGATCGACCGCGAACGCCTGATCGCCGACCTCACCGAAATCGCCGACTATGTGCTCGAATATGCGCAGCCGGTGTGGAAGCGCCTGAAAAAGGTCCGCAAGGCCGGCGCGCGCATCCTGTTCGAGGGCGCGCAGGGCGTGCTGCTCGACGTCGATCACGGCACCTATCCCTTCGTTACCAGTTCGAACACCGTCAGCGGCACCGCAGCCAGCGGCTCGGGCCTCGGCCCCGGCGCGGTCGGCTTCGTGCTGGGGATCGCCAAGGCCTATACGACGCGCGTGGGTAGCGGCCCCTTCCCGACCGAGCTCGAGGACGAGATCGGCCAGAAGCTCGGCGAGCGCGGGCATGAATTCGGCACCGTCACCGGGCGCAAGCGCCGCTGCGGCTGGTTCGACGCGGTGCTTGTGCGCCAGAGCTGCGCGGTGTCGGGCGTCACGGGTATCGCGCTGACCAAGCTCGACGTGCTCGACGGCTTCGACACCATCCGCATCTGCACCGGCTATCGGCTGCGCGGCAAGATCCTCGACTATTTCCCCGCGCATTCGGCCGACCAGGCCGAGGTCGAGCCGATTTACGAGGAAATGGACGGCTGGCACGAATCGACCGCGGGCGCGCGCAGCTATGCCGACCTGCCCGCGCAGGCGATCAAATATATCCAGCGCGTGCAGGAATTGATCGAAACCCCGATCGCATTGGTGTCGACCAGCCCCGAGCGCGAGGACACGATCCTGATCCGCGATCCGTTCAGCGATTGACGCTGGCGGCGGCGACGTCGCGGATCGCCGCGACGAAGCCGGCGGGATCGTCCTCCTGAATGAAGTGGCCGCCCTTCAGCGTGCGGTGCGTCATGCCGTGGGTTCCCGGAACGCGCGCCGTGAACAACGCATCGCCGCCGCGCGTGATCGGGTCGCCGTCGGAAAAGCAGCAGAGGAACGGCTTGTCGAACGCCTCCAGCTCCGCCCACGCGCGCTTCTGGTCGGGGACCGCAATATTGTCGCCTAGCGGCACGAACGAGGGATAGACGCGCGCCGCGACCTTCGACGCGCGGGTCGGAAAGGGTGCGTCATAGGCGGCGATCTCGGCGGGACTCAATTCGCGCTTCGCCCCCGCCTTGACGATCTTGCCGATCGGGAAGACCGGGCTGTAGCGCGAAAAAGCGCGCCAGATCGCGAAGGCGCGCGGCGCCGGCTGGCCTTCGGGAAGGCCGCCGTTCGAGAGGGCGACCCCGGCGAAGCGTTCGGGCGTCTCGGCGACGAGACGCAGGCCGATCAGCGAACCCCAGTCCTGACAGGCGAGGACGATGTTTTGGAGGTCGAGCGCCTCGATCCATTGCCGCATCCACACGACCTGCGCGGCATAGCTATAGGCGCCGCGGCCCAGCGGCTTGTCCGAGCGGCCGAAACCGATGAGGTCGGGCGCGACGACGCGGAAACCCGACGCGGTCGCGGGGCCGATCATATGGCGCCAGAGATAGGACCAGGTCGGCTCGCCATGCAGCATCAGCACCGGCTGCGCGTCGGCCACGCCTTCGTCGACGTAATGGACGCGAAGGCCGCCCGCGATCTCGAGATATTTCGGCGCATAGGGCCAATCGGGCAGCCCCTCGAAGCGCGCGTCGGGCGTACGATAAATGGTCATGTTGTCGATCCCCCCAAATGCTCACTTTAGCCCGCGGCGCCGCACTGGCAACCTCTTGCCGGGCCGCGCCAAAGGCGTAGGGTCGCACGATGCGCCGCGCCTCGTCCCTCGCCTGCCTGCTTCTCGCCGCGTGCGGCGCCGCGAGTTCGCAGCCGTCACTGCCCGCGGGCGCCAAGGCCGACCGGCTGCTCGTCGACAAGAGCGATCGCGTGCTGATCGCCTATGCCGGAAATCGCGAGATCGTCCGCTATACGAACATCCGCTTCGGCGACGCGCCGACGGGGCACAAGCAGTTCGAGGGCGACGAGCGCACGCCCGAGGGGCGCTACACGATCAGCGGCCGCAACCCGCAAAGCGCCTACCATCTGTCGCTGCGCATATCCTACCCCAACGCCGCCGACCGCGCCTTTGCCGAGGCGAAGGGGCGCTCGCCCGGCGGCGATATCTTCATCCACGGCCAGCCCAACGCATGGCCGGGACCACTGATCGCGCGCGACTGGACCGACGGCTGTATCGCGCTGTCGAACGCCGAGATAAAACAGCTGTGGGATATCGTGCCCGACGGCATCCCGATCACCATCCGACCCTAGGAACCCACCATGCCCCGCCAAATCCTCGTCCTTTATGGCAGCTATCGCCGCGACCGGCAGGGCATCAAGCTCGCGCAGTGGATCGTCGATGCGATCGCGGCGCGCGGCGACAGCGCCGAGCTGATCGACGCCAAGGCGGTGGGTCTCCCAATGCTCGACCGGATGTACAAGGAATATCCGAAGGGCGAGGCGCCAGCCGCGATGGAGGAGCTCGCGGAAAAGATCCGCGCCGCCGACGGTTTCCTGTTCGTGACCGGCGAATATAATTGGGGGCCGCAGCCGGGGCTCAAGAACCTGACCGACCATTATCTCGAGGAATGGTTCTGGCGGCCCGCGGCGATCGCCTGTTACTCGGCGGGACCGTGGTCGGGCGTGCGCGCGATGATGGGCTGGCGCGACACGCTGGGCGAGATGGGAATGGCAGTCACCTCCTCGATCCTGCCCGTCGGACGGATCGGCGGCGCGTTCGACGCCAATGGCGAACCCGCGGGCGAGGACGGCGCGCGGCTGGTCAAGGGCTTCCCGCGCTTTGCCGACGACCTCAATTGGTGGATCGATGCCGCCAAGGCGCAGCGCGCGCGGCAGGATCCACCTTACTAACCCGATTTCAGCTCGGCCTTCAGCCGCAGGCTTGCGCGCCAGAAGAAGAAGGCCGGGATCAGGCCCAACCATGCTGCGCCGTAGAGCACCCAGCGTACGCTTTCCTGCCCCGCAAGCGGCTGCAGCGCGTCGGACAGCACGCCGAACAGGAAAGGCCCGAGCCCGAGCCCGATGAGGTTCTGCCCGAACAACATGATCGATGCCGCGACCGCGCGCGCCTGCGGGCGCACTAGCCCCTGCACACAACCGTATGCGGGGCCGTAATAGGCCGAGTTCAGGATCGTCGGAATGATGAGCAGCGCGACGGCAATGCGCCAGTCCTCCATGAAGTAGCCGAGGAACAGGATCGGCGCCGCAACCGCCATACCATAGGCAGGGAAGGTCAACAGATGCTTCTTGTCGCGCGGGCCGAACTTGTCCGCCATCTTGCCGCCGAGCCAGGTGCCGAACACACCCGCCAGCCCCAGCACGACCGCCATCGACAGCCCGGCTTCGGTCGTCGACAGGCCATGGCTGCGGATGAAGAAGCTGATCGTCCACAGTGCCTTGCCATAACCGAGGAAGGCCACGACCGACGAAGCGATCAATATGTAGATGAAGGCGCGCGAGGCGAAGATTTCGCGCATCGCCTCGCTGGTCGAAAGCCGGGTCACCGCGGCGGCGGTCGCGGCGGCTTCGGCGGTGCGGCTGTGCCGCGGCTCGCGCATCACGAACAGCACGACGAGCGCGAGCAGCAGGCCCGGCGCGCCGACGAGCATCAGCGCGATGCGCCAGCCGTAGAGATCGTTGACGATCCCGCCGATGATCAGCCCGAGCAGCGATCCGATCGGCACACCCAGGCCATAGAAAGCGATCGCCGACGAGCGTTTCTCGGGCGCGACGCTGTCCGAAATCAGCGAGTGCGCGGCGGGCGTACACCCCGCCTCGCCGACGCCGACGCCGATACGCGCGAAAAGCAATTGCACGAAATTCTGCGCAAGTCCGCATACCGCGGTCATCGCCGACCAGATCGCGAGCGACAGCGCGATCAGCCGCACCCGGTTGGTGCCGTCCTTGTCGGCATAGCGCGCGATCGGGATGCCGAGCAGCGCGTAAAAGACCGCGAAGGCGGGGCCGGCAAGCAAGCCGAGCTGCGTGTCGGACAAGCCGAGGTCGGCCTTGATCGGTTCGGCGAGGATGTTGACGATCTGCCGGTCGAGGAAGTTGAAGATATAGACGATCAGCAGGATCCACAGCATCGTCCGCGTCTCTGCGGAAACGCCGGTGGCCGGTGAGGCGATGCCCTGCGACGAGGCAGCTTTATCCGTCATTATGATCTCCCGCCGCCAAGGGAGCAGACCGGGGGGAGTGGTGTCAACGCCGTTGGGGCGAACCGAAATTGCCCGCTTGCAATTGCCGCTACGGCTGCCAGCCTGCAGCCCATGCAAAAAATTTCGCTGCTCGGCGCCGCCGCCCTTCTCGCGATCGCTCCTGCCACCTCACCGGTCTCCGCCATGCCGCCGCCGCTTCCCGAGGTCGAAGGCAAGGACGCCGCGACGCTGCGCGCCGAAATGGAGAGCGGGCGGATTTACGAAGGGCTGACCGCGCTCGTCTATCTCGACCGGATCGGACGGATCGACGATCATGGACCCAAGCTCGATGCCGTGATCGCGACGATGCCGCAAGCCGACCTCAATGCCGAGGGGAAGCGGCTCCATGACGAGCGCATCGCGGGCAAGGCGCGCGGCCCGCTGCACGGCATCCCCATCCTGCTCAAGGACAATATCGAGGCGGCGGGGCCGCTGCCCACAACGGCGGGCTCGCTCGCACTCAAGGACAATGTGACGAACCGCGATGCGCCGCTCGTCGCGCGGCTGCGCGATGCGGGGGCGATCATCCTCGGCAAGACGAACCTCAGCGAATGGGCGAACATCCGGTCGGACAATTCGACGAGCGGGTGGAGCGCGGTCGGCGGCCTGACGAAGAATCCGCACGCGCTCGATCGCAACAGCTGCGGCTCGTCGTCGGGCAGCGCCGCCGCGGTCGCCGCGAGCCTCGCGCCGCTCGCGATCGGCACCGAAACCGACGGATCGATCACCTGCCCCGCCGGGGTCAATGGCATCGTCGGCTTCAAACCGAGCGTCGGCCTCGTCAGCCGCACGCATATCGTCCCGATCAGCCATAGCCAGGACACCGCCGGACCGATGACGCTGACGGTGCGCGATGCCGCCGCGGTGATGAGCGTGATCGCGGGCAGCGACCCCGCCGATCCCGCGACCGCCGAAGCCGACGCGCGGAAAGCCGACTATGTCGCCGCGCTGTCGCCCGACGCGCTGAAGGGCAAGCGCATCGGGGTGATGCGCGACCGTGTCGGCGACCGCGCCGACGTCGCCGCGCTGTTCGATGCGGCGCTGAAGCAGATGGAAGGGCTCGGCGCGACGCTGGTCGAGATCGCCGACAGCCGGAAGGGCAATGAGGGGCTTGGCGCTGCCGAATTCGAAATATTGCTCACCGAACTTAAGGCCGACATGGCGACCTATCTAGGCAGCTTGCCGAACGCGAATGCGCCGCGGTCGCTCGCCGATGTCCTCGCGTTCAACAAGGCGAACCCCGACGAGTTGAAGTGGTTCGGCCAGGACATTTTCGAACTCGCCGAGACGAAGGGCGGCCTCGACAGTCCAGCCTATCGCGCCGCGCGCGAAAAGGCGGTTCGCCTTGCCGGGCCCGAGGGTATCGACCGGTTGCTGAAAACCCATGACGTCGATCTGCTCGTCGGGGTCACCAACGGCCCCGCGTGGGTCAGCGACCTGGTCAACGGTGACAGTTACACGAGTCCCGGCACCAGCCAGCTTCCCGCGGTCGCCGGCTATCCGCATCTGACGGTGCCGATGGGCGCGGTGGAAGGGCTGCCGATCGGCCTCTCGTTCATCGGCGCCAAATGGAGCGACGCCGACATATTGGCTGCGGGCTATGCCTATGAGCAGGCGAGCCGGAAGCGCGTGGCGCCGACTTATCGGGCCAGCGTGACGCCCTAGCCATCGTCCTCACGCCGTCAGCGCCGGTCGCGCCGCTTCTTCCAGCCCATTTCCTCGAGCTCGAGCAATTCCATCGGCACATGGATCGCGCGCACGGCCAGCCGCACCTCGACGAGGAACAGGATCAGCGAGATCAGCAGCAGCAGCATCGCGACCGTGAATGCCCACGCCGACGCGCGCCCGAGGTTGAATCCCGCGACCTCCTGCGCAAAGAGCAGCGCGACGAGCAGGCAGACGACGATCCCGCACGCCACGGCGGAGAGGATCGAATTGTTGATGATCCCCATCCTGCGGTCGGCGATGCGCAGTTCGGCGACGATGCGCTCATGCTCGACGCCCTCGGTCTCGGACCAGCGCTCCATCAGGTTGCGCGAGCGGTCAACGACGCGCGCGAGGCGGCCCGCGATGACGTTGAGCAGGCTGCCGGTCGCCACCAGCAGGAATACCGGCGTGACCGACAGCTGGATCGTCTGCGCAATCGCGCCCGCGTCGAGTCCCGTCATCCCCCGGCGGCAACCGAGGGCGTGTTCACGCCATGCATTGCGAGGAATTTGCGGACGTTGCGCGCGGCCTGACGGATGCGCTGTTCATTTTCGACCATCGCGATGCGGACATAGCCTTCGCCGTCCTCGCCATAGCCGACCCCCGGCGCGACCGC
This sequence comes from Sphingopyxis sp. H053, assembly GCF_001468225.1. Lineage (GTDB taxonomy): Bacteria > Pseudomonadota > Alphaproteobacteria > Sphingomonadales > Sphingomonadaceae > Sphingopyxis. The sequence goes on from NZ_LNRU01000002.1 coordinate 214,274, forward strand.
GACCTTGGCGTGGGTGAGCAATTGCTTCGAGAATTCGAGGCTGCCCATCTCCTTGAGCGCGGGGGGCAGCGGCGCCCACGCGAACATCGACGCCTTTGGGCTCGGGATGTCCCAGCCCGCGCGGCCGAAGCTTTCGACCATCACGTCGCGGCGCTTCTGGTAGAGGTCGCGGTTCTTCTGCACGATATCCTGCGGGCCATTGAGCGCGGCGCAGGCCGCAGCCTGAATCGGCGTGAACGCGCCATAGTCGAGGTAGGATTTGACGCGCGTCATCGCCGCGATCAGCCGCTTGTTGCCGACCGCAAAGCCCATGCGCCAGCCCGCCATCGAATAGGTTTTCGACATCGAGGTGAATTCGATCGCGACATCTTTCGCGCCCGGCACCTGCAGGATCGAGGGCGTCGGGTTGCCGTCGTAATAAAGTTCCGAATAGGCGAGATCCGACAGGACCCAAACCTTGTTCTCCTTCGCCCAGGCGACAAGCCGTTCGTAGAAGGCAAGATCGACGGCTTCGGCAGTCGGGTTCGACGGATAGTTGACGACGAGGATCGACGGACGCGGCACAGTGAACGCCATCGCGCGGTCGAGCGCGCGCCAGTAATTCTCGTCGGGCGTCGTCGGCACGCTGCGGATCGTCGCGCCGGCGATGATGAAGCCGAAGGTATGGATCGGATAGCTCGGGTTCGGCGCGAGCACGACGTCGCCGGGGCCGGTGATCGCGGTCGCGAGGCTCGCGAGCCCTTCCTTCGACCCCATCGTGACCACGACTTCGGTTTCGGGGTCGAGATCTACGTTGAAGCGGCGGCCGTAATAATTGGCCTGCGCGCGGCGGAGGCCCGGAATGCCCTTCGACTGCGAATAGCCGTGCGCGTCGGGCTTCATCGCGACTTCGCAGAGCTTTTCGATCACATGCGCGGGCGGCGGCAGGTCGGGGTTGCCCATCCCCAGGTCGATGATGTCTTCTCCCGCGGCGCGGGCGGCCGCACGCATCGCATTGACTTCAGCGATGACATAGGGCGGCAGGCGCTTGATGCGATAGAATTCATCTTCGGACATGGGAAACTAGAACAACTCCTTTGCATTAGGTGTGATTGACGCGAGCGGCAGCCTCGCCAGCCGCATCGCGGCTTGTTATAGGCATATTATCCGCACTGACCAGCAGGAACGAGCATGAACGACACGGGCAAGGACGATACGATCGAAACGCCGAATCCCTTCATGCCATCCCCCGACGACATGCAACATTGGGCGAGCGTGATCGGCCGGGCGCAGCAGATGATGCTCGAATATGCGCTGGGTCAGGCGAACGACGGCAATGCGAGTGCCGCGGCGCTGTTCGACCCCGCCAAATGGCTCGACAATCCCGCGACGAAGCTGTGGACCGAGCAATCGTCGAAGATGTGGGACCAGGGCGTCGCCTTCTGGACCTCGCTCGCCAGCATCGGCCAGCCGATCGCGCCCGACGCGCCGGTCGAGGGCGCAAAAGACCGCCGTTTCACCGATGCCGAATGGACGACCAATCCGGTGTTCGCGATGATCCGCCAGACCTATGGCCTGCTCGCCGAACAGATGCTCGCGACGACGCGCCAGCTCGACGGCCCCGACCCTGCCGCGCGCGCCAAAATGGAATTCGCCGCAAAGGCGATGGCCGACGCGATGGCGCCGACCAATCTTGCGCTCACCAATCCCGAAGTGATCAAGCGCGCGGTCGAAACGCGCGGCGAAAGCCTGCTCAAGGGTCTGAAGCATATGCTCACCGACCTGGCGCGCGGGCAATTGAGCCATGTCGATCCCGATGCGTTCGAGGTCGGGGTCAATATCGCGACGACGCCGGGCAAGGTGATCCACGAGACCGATCTCTACCAGCTGATCCAGTACACGCCGACGACGAAGGAGGTGTTCGCCGTCCCGCTCCTCATCTTCCCGCCTTGGATCAACCGCTTCTATATCCTCGACCTCAACCCCGCGAAAAGCTTCGTCGCGTGGGCGGTCGAACAGGGGCTCAGCGTCTTCATGGTGTCGTGGAAATCGGCCGATGCGTCGATGAGCGAGATTGTGTGGGACGATTATATCGCGGCGCAGGTCGATGCGATCGATACGGTGCGCGAGACGCTCGACGTCCCCGCGGTTCACACGATCGGCTATTGCGTTGCGGGCACCACGCTTGCGGCGACGCTCGCGATGCTGTCGGCGCGCGGCGAGGCCGACAAGGTGAAGTCGGTGACGTTCTTCACCGCGCAGGTCGATTTCGAACATGCCGGCGACCTCAAGATGTTCGTCGACGACAGCTATCTCGCGCTGCTCCAGCAACTCTCAGCGCCGGGCTTTCTCGACGGACGCTATATGGCAGCGACCTTCAACAGCTTGCGCGGGCGCGACCTGATCTGGAATTATGTCGTCAGCAATTATCTGCTCGGCAACGACTATCCGCCCTTCGACCTTCTCTATTGGAATGGCGATACGACGAACCTGCCCGCGAAGTGGCACCGGCAATATCTGGTCGACCTGTACCGCGACAATCGCATGGTGATTCCGAACAGCCTGTCGGTGATGGGGACGCCGATCGACCTCAAGAAGATCATGACCCCGGCCTATATCCAGGCAGGGCGCGAGGATCATATCGCGCCGCTCGCCAGCGTCTGGCGGCTGATGGATCATCTGTCGGGGCCGAAGACCTTCCTACTCGCGGGCTCGGGCCATATCGCGGGGGTGGTCAACCCGCCCGCCGCAGGCAAATATCAATATTGGACCGGTGACAGCAGCGCCGCGACGCTCGACGATTTTGTTGCGAGCGCGAGCGAGACCAAGGGCAGCTGGTGGCCGCACTGGATCGGGTGGATTTCGCAGCGGGATAGCGCAAAAATCCCGGCGAAGGGCGCGCGCATCCCCGGAAAAGGCGCCAAAAAGGCCATCGAGGACGCCCCCGGCCGCTATGTCAAACAGCGGTAATATCTAGCGAATATCCTGTCTTCGGGGCGCAGCGACAAGAATTTTGTGCAGTGCACAAAAAATATCCTTGAAATCGCCGCGCCGCTCCTATATTGTGCACTGCAACATAGAGGAGTACCACCGATGGCTACCAAGATGGATAGTGCCGAAAAGGCTTTCGAAGCCGCGACGCTGGAAACCCCGGCCAAGCCGGTGGCAACCCCCGCCGCGCCGGCCCCCGCTGCTGCTCCGGCCGTAGCGAAGGCCGAACCGGCCCCCGTAAAGATCAAGACGGTGAAGGCAAAAGCCAAGCCGGCCGCGAAGAAGGCCGCTGCCCCCAAGGCGGTTGCCAAGAAGGTCGCTCCCAAGAAGGCGACCGTGAAAATTGCATCCAAGCCCCTTAACGCCGCGCCGAAGCCGGTCGCAGCCGCCACCAAAGGATTCAAGACCATGAACGACACCGTCAAGAAGTTCGCCGACGAAGCGAAGACCCGCGCCGAAGCCCTGACCGCCGACTTCAACGAGAAGGCCAAGGAAGCGATGAGCAAGACCAGCAAGCTGGCTGAAGATGCCGTCGAATTCAACAAGGCGAACGTCGAAGCGCTCGTCGAAGCCGGCAAGATCGCTGCCAAGGGCATCGAAACGCTCGGCCAGGAAGGCGTGACCTATGCTCGCAAGAGCTTTGAAGACACGACCGCCGCGCTGAAGGGCTACACCGCCGTCAAGACCCCGGCCGACTTCTTCAAGCTCTATGCCGAAAACAGCAAGAAGGCGTTCGACGCCGCTGTTGCGCAGACCTCGAAGACCAGCGAACTCGTCGTCAAGCTGACGAACGACAGCTTTGCGCCGATCTCGAACCGCGTTTCGGTCATCACTTCGAAGATGAAGGCCGCCTAAGGCGCTTTCACCTTCCACCGTTGGCGCGGGCACCCTCCCCCTCCCCTCCCCGCCTGCGCCGACATCCCAAGGCCGCTCGCTTCCCCCGGGAAGCGGGCGGTTCTTGTTTGCGGCCACCCGACCCGGCTGGCGAACGAGAGGTTAAAATCCGCGACCGCGCCTCTTGCGCTTCGCCCGCGGCTTGCGATATTCCTGCCCATGATGTTTCCTGTTGCAACAAACCAGCCGCCCCGCGCCATGGCGGACAAGGACGATGGCTCGCCCGGCACCCCCGGCGTCGGCATCGCGACGCGTACGCGCGCGAAGGCGAAAAAGCCCTCGATGTACAAGGTGCTGCTGCTCAACGACGATTACACGCCGATGGAATTCGTCGTGATGGTGCTCCAGCGTTTCTTCAACATGGATATCGAACAGGCGACGCAGGTGATGCTGCACGTCCACCAGCAGGGCGTCGGCGTGTGCGGCGTGTTCAGCTATGAGGTCGCCGAGACCAAGGTGAACCAGGTGATGGATGCCGCGCGGCAGAATCAGCACCCGCTGCAATGCACGCTGGAGAAGGCGTAAGTCAGGCCGTTCGCGCTACCTGCTCGGCCTTGAGCGCCAGCGACGGTTCGCCTTTCAAATCCCCATAACCGAGTTCGGCGCCGCACCCCGGACAGATTTTCGCGGTCCCGACATCGGCCCCGCACGTCCGATGCACATAACGGATCGCGGGCCCGTCGCCCGTTTCACCGGGTTCGTAAGCCCAGCGTTCGGACCAGTTGCGCATCGCGTACAGCACATCGAACAGCGCCTTGCCCTTATCGGTCAGCCAATAATCGTGGCGTAGCGGCCGTTCGCTATAGGCGCGGCGCTCGGCGACCCCCTCCGCCACGAGCATCTTGAGCCGTGCCGATACCAGTTGCGGCCCCAGCCCGGTGTTCGCCGCGATCAGTTCGAAACGCCGCCGACCGAAGAGCAATTCGCGCAGGATCAACAGCACCGCGCGGTCGCCGAGCAGTTCGGCCGATCGGCCGACGGGGCATAATGTGTCCGACAGGTCCGCGCGTTTGGGCAAGCCATCCTCCATTTCGTCACCCCCGCGAAGGCGGGGGTCCCGCTAATTTATCGCTCGCGGCCCAAGCGGGATTCCCGCGTTGGCGCTTCGCGCCGCCTGCGGCCCCGCGGAAATGACGAGAGAAGAAACAGCTTGTCACTATGATTATCATAGTTACTATCGAACACAAGAGGAGAGTCGCTCATGCCCAATCCCGCAGCCGTCATCATCGGGGCCGGAGACGCCACCGGCGGCGCCATCGCCCGTGCCTTTGCCGCCGAGGGGCTCACCGCCTGCGTCAACCGCCGCGAACGCAATGCCGACGCGCTCGAAGCGCTCGCGCAGTCGATCCGCGACGAAGGGCATCAGGCGCGCGCCTTCGCCGGTGACGCCCGCGAAGAGGAGGCGATGATCGCGCTGTTCGATCGGGTCGAGGCCGAGGTCGGCCCCGTCGAAGTCGCGGTGTTCAACATCGGCGCGAACGTCAATTTCCCGATCGCCGAAACGACCGTGCGCGTCTACACCAAGGTCTGGGAAATGGCGTGCCTCGGCGGTTTCCTGATGGGGCGCGAAGCGGCGAAACACATGAGCCCGCGCGGCCGCGGCACGATCATCTTCACCGGCGCAACCGCATCCTTGCGCGGCGGATCGGGCTTTTCCGCCTTTTCGGGTGCGAAGGGCGCACTCCGCATGCTCGCGCAGTCGATGGCACGCGAGCTCGGGCCGCAGGGCGTACATGTCGCGCACACGATCATCGATGGCGCGATCGACACCGACTTCATCAAGGGCCGCCACCCCGATTTCGACAATGCGAAAGCGCAGGATCTGATCCTCAATCCGGCCGCCATCGCCGCCAACTATGTGATGCTCCACAAGCAACCCAAAAGCGCGTGGACCCACGAACTCGACCTCCGTCCTTGGGGAGAAAAATGGTGACGAAAAGCCTCGAACTCATCTTCGATTTCGGTAGCCCCAACGCCTATCTGTGCATGAAGGCGCTCCCCGAACTGCTCGACCGCACCGGCGCCGACCTGATCATAACCCCCTGTCTTTTGGGCGGCATCTTCAAGGCGACGGGCAACAAGGCGCCGATGGTGCAATATGCCGACGCCCCCGCAAAGCTCGCCTACGAGAACCTCGAAATGCGGCGCTTCATCGAAAGGCACGGCCTCACGAAATTTCGTATTAACCCGCACTTCCCGGTCAATACACTCACGATCATGCGCGGCGCGGTTGTCGCCGAGGACGAAGGCGTGCTCGACGATTATGTCGACGCGGTGAACCGCGCGATGTGGGAGGATGGCCTGAAGATGGACGATCCCGAGGTCATCGCGACCTTCCTGTCGGCGAACGGCTTCGACGCCCCCACGCTGCTCGCGCGCACGCAGGAACCCGAGATCAAGGCGAAGCTGGCCCAGAACACCGAGGCCGCGGTCGCACGCGGCGTGTTTGGCATTCCGACTTTCTTCGTCGGGGGCGAGATGTTCTTCGGCAAGGACCGTCTCGCACAGGTCGAAGAGGCGTTGGCTTAAGCCTGGGCTGCGGGCTGTGACGGTCGCCCGGCGACCAATATGCCGGCGACGATCAGCGCCAGCCCGATGATGTGGAACAGGTGCAGCACTTCGCCGAGGAACAGCATCGCGAGGCCCGCCCCCATCAGCGGCATCACATTCATATATTGCCCCGTCGCCGCCGAGCCGATCAGTTCGACCCCGCGATTGAAGAAGAGATAGGCGAGGAACGACGGAAAGATCGAGACATAGGCGATGGCGAGCGCGCTACCCGTCGCAGGAACGATCAGCCGCCCCGACCACAGCTCGTGCGCGTAAAAGGGCACAATGACCGCGATGCCGACCACCATCGACGCCGCGAGGAAGCTCAGCGGATGCACCGCGGGCCGGCGGCGGAGCAGCACCGAGTAAAGCGCCCAAAGCAGAACCGCGCCGCCGATGATCGCGTCGCCGATGTTGAGCTGCAATCCCCACAGCATCGCCGGGTCGCCGCGCGCGATGATCGCCAGCACGCCGGTGAGCGAGATCAGCACGCCCGCAATCTGGCGCAGGGTGGTGCGGTCGCCCATCACCAACGCGCCCACGATGAGAACCAGCGCCGGCAGCGCCGACTGGATCAGCATCGAATTGAGCGCGGTGGTGCTCTGCAGGCCGGTGTAGAGCAGGATGTTGAACGACCCGATCGCCAATGCGCCGAGCAGCGCGACGATCGACCAGTTCGCGCGCAGCACCGGCCAGTCGCGTTTCAGATGCGGCCAGGCGAGCGGCAACAACAGTAAAAGCGCAAAAGTCCAGCGCCAGAAAGACAAGGCGGCGGGCGGCACCAGGTCGCGCGCCGCGCGCCCGACAATCGAATTCCCCGCCCAGAACAGAGCGGTTACGGTCAACAGCGGATAGGCCCGCGACCAAAGCGCCGCAGCCGGCCCACCATCCCTTCGCATCGCGTTTCCGACCCTGTCTTCGTCAAAAATTAGCCGCCCCGGCTTTCACCCGGGGCGGCAGAAGATATCGGACGCCCGCTTCCTGTCTAGCTGAAGTCGAGCTGGATGATGTCGCTCGGCGTCGCGCGGCAATACATTTCGATCTGCTTGGCGCCGTCGGGATAGGTCGCGGTCATCGTCGCGCGGATGCGCCAGCCGCCATTGCCCTGTTCGAGCGAAATCAGCTTGTCATAGGACAGCCGGGTGCCGCCCGTAACGCCGATCTGCCGCGCCGCATCGGTCATGCAATTCTGCACCGACGGCCGTGAAGCGCTCGGTAGCGCCGACAGGTTGGCGCTCAGCGTTGCCGGCGGACCGGCTGGATAGGTCGGCGTTGCCGTATCCACGGGCGTCGTCGTCTGCTCGGTCGCCGCCTTCTTTTTCTTCTGGCTCGCCAGCAAGGCGATCAGGCCGCCCGCGACGACGATGCCGCCGATGATGAGTCCGGTGCTCGGCCCCTTGTCCTTGTCCTTTTCGGGCGGACGGACGTTCCGGTAGCCATAGCCGAACTCGGCGCGGCAGCCCTTGTCCACCCAGATATAATCGCTGGTGTAACCCCATTGGCGCCCGGCGTTGCACTTGCCGCCGAACCTGTTCAGCAACTCGACCCGGTCGTTGGTCCGAACGTTGCACTGTTCGTAGCGATTGCTACGCGACTCGCAGCGCAGCGTCCCCGCATAATCGTCGACCGGCTGCGGCAGCGGAGTCGGATAGCCGCCATCATTGGCATAGCCATACGCGAATTCGGCGCGGCAGCCGCCCGACACCCAGATCTGGTTGGCAGTGAAGCCCCAGTCGCGCCCCTTCGAACAGCGCCCGCCGATCACGCGCTGCAGGTCGACGCGATTGCCGGTGCGGACATTGCAGCGCTGCATCTGGTTGTTCCGCGATTCGCAGCGGATCGTTCCCTGATACCCATAACCATTTCCGGGACGCGGCGGCTGGATTTGCGGCCCGCCCGGATAAGGCGGCACCGGACGCGGTGGCTGGATCTGGGGGCCGCCCGGCGGCGGATAGGGCAGCGTCGTCGCTTGCGGCATCGCCGGGACGGCAAGCTGGCTGGCGATCAACGTGGCCGTAGTGATGATCGTGACGACATTATTCCGCATGACCTTACTCCCCTGTGAAAAGTCGTTTCCGCTTACGCTTGCCCTGGTTCGACGAAATATTGACCTGAATAGTTTCATATTTCGGACCGGAAAGCCACGGCGAAAGCCCGTTGTCATCGGGGACGACTTAACCATGGTGCGACTTCGATTGTTCCGCCGGATCTATTGGCTTTCGCGCCGGATCGCGCCACCGCAACAGGAGAGCCAAGGGCAAAGCGGCTTATCTTCCACAGTCACCTGCCCAGCCCGCTTGCGCGGCATCGCGCATGCGCTAAAGACAGCCGATGGATCAAATCGTCATTCGCGGCGGCCAGCGACTCAAGGGCCGAATCCCCATCTCCGGCGCGAAGAATGCGGCGCTCACTTTGCTGCCTTGCGCGCTGCTTACCGACGAGCCGCTGACGCTGCGCAACCTGCCGCGGCTCGCCGATGTCGACGGGTTCGGGCACCTGCTCAACCAGCTCGGCTGCTCGACGACGATCGAGGGATCGCGCCCCGAGGATTTCGGCCGCGTGATGACCGCGCGCACGACGACGCTGACCTCGACCGTCGCGCCCTATGACATCGTGCGCAAGATGCGCGCGTCGATCCTCGTACTCGGCCCGCTGCTAGCGCGCGCGGGCGAGGCGACGGTGTCGCTGCCCGGCGGCTGCGCGATCGGCAATCGCCCGATCGACCTCCACCTGAAAGCATTGGAAGCCTTTGGCGCCGAGATCGAGCTCGCCTCGGGCTATGTGAAGGCGAGCGCGCCGGGCCGCGGACGCCTGCCCGGCGGCAAATTCACCTTCCCCGTCGTCTCGGTCGGCGCGACCGAAAATGCGCTGATGGCCGCGGTGCTCGCGAAGGGCACTTGCGTCCTCGAAAATGCGGCGCGCGAGCCCGAGATCGTCGACCTCTGCAACTGCCTCGTCGCAATGGGCGCGCATATCGACGGCATCGGCACCGAAACGCTGGTGATCGAAGGCGTCGACCGGCTGCACGGCGCGACCTATCGCGTGATGGCCGACCGCATCGAGGCGGGCAGCTATGCCTGCGCCGCGGTGATTACCGAGGGCGATGTCGAACTGGTCGGCGCGAAGGCCGACGAGATGGAAGCGACGCTCGCCGCGCTTCGCCAGGCCGGCGCGACAGTCGAGGAAACCAAGGGCGGCATCCGCGTCGCCATGTCGGGCCGCGCCGAACCCGTCACGCTGTCGACCGCGCCCTACCCGGGTTTCGCGACCGACATGCAGGCGCAGTTCATGGCGATGGCGACGCTCGGCAAGGGCGCCTCGCTATTCACCGAAACCATCTTCGAGAACCGCTATATGCACGTCCCCGAACTGGCGCGCATGGGCTGCGACATCGACGTGCGCGGCCGCAGCGCGGTGGTGCGCGGGGTCGATCAGCTGGTCGGAGCGCCCGTGATGGCGACCGACTTGCGCGCCTCGATGAGCCTGATCATCGCCGGCCTCGCCGCGCAGGGCACGACCGAGGTCAACCGCGTCTATCACCTCGACCGGGGTTATGAGCGGCTCGAAGAGAAGCTCCAGGCCGTCGGCGCCGATATCGAACGTATCAGCGCGGGGTAAGCCGCTCCGCGCGGCCGTAGGTGCCGCGCACGTCGCGTTTGATCCAGTCGGCGAGCAGTTTCAGATAGCCGTCGGTGATGCGCGTGATCTGGCGTTCGCCGCTGGCGTCGGTGGTGAATTCCCACATGCCGTGGTCGGTCTGCGGAAAGAGATAGACGTCGACGGGCTTGCCCGCTTTGGCGAGCCCGAGCAGCGCGCCGCGCGTCGTTTCGATCGGCGCCTCGCGATCTTCGCCCGCGAGCACCCAGAGCAGCGGCGCGTCGAGTTTCTTCAGCGCCGCAAGCGCGTCATAATTCCAGATGAGTTCGAGATTGTCGAAACGCGCGCGCCCGACCCGGCGCAGCTCGCCGTTGGACATCCGCGCGATCGCGCCGCTATGTTCGCCCGCGATCTTCGCCGCCCACGGCTGGCCCGCCATCTCGGCGCGCACCGCGTCGAGTTCGGTGTAGCCTTCGGCGAAACCGGACAGCAGCAGCTTGCCGGTCGCGTCCGACAATCGCTCGACGAGCGCCTCGGCGTCGCGGCCAAGCCCCGCCGCGCGGACCTCCGACACCATCTGCTCGCGGTCTTCCTCGATCGGCGAGGCGACGAGGCCGAAACCGATCGCGACGAAATCGGCCTTCGTCCGCGTCGCGGCGAGCGGCGCGACCCAGCCGCCCTGGCTGCCGCCAAAGAAGCCCGCGCGACCGTGACGGCCCGCCGTCATGCTGCGCGCCCGCCCCAGCGCGTGCGCCGCATCCTCGGCAAGCAGTTCGAAATTCTGCGTATATTCGCCTTCGGAGCCGCCGGTGCCGCGCTTGTCGTAGACGAAGACCGAAATCCCCTGCGCTGCCATCGCATAGCCATAGACGCCGCCGATCGGCGAGGTGCGTTCGGATCCGTGCACCATCACGACGAGCGGCCGCTTGGCGTCGTTGCCCGGTGGTTCAATCAGCACACCGGTCATCTTCGTGCCGACACTGTCGAACGTCGCGGGGGTTTCGCGAAAGGCGATCGGTGCCCAGCGCTTGCCGCCGACGGCCACGTCGCCCGTTCCGCATGTCAGCGGCACGTCGGCATCGGTGGTCGCGCCGCGGCGGCCGTCGTGGAACATATAGCGCAGCCCCGGCGCCGCGACCGCGGGCGACTTCACCAGCACGACGAAATCGCCGTCGGGGGCGGCATAGGTGCCGGGTGTGCAGGCGGTCTGCGCAAAGGCGGGCGCCGCCGGAAGCGTAGCGAGAAGGAGAAAGGTGCCGAGGAGATGTTTCATGGGAGCGTCCTACTGAAACAACACACCAATGGCAACTAGCTCTCGGGCTCGACCGGGACCGAAACCATATTGCCGCTGACCGACGGCCGATCGGGCCGCTTCGCGACCGCGATCACCAGCCCGATCAGCGCAACAACCCCGCCGGCGATCGACAGCGTCGCCCAGCGATAGCCCTCGAACGCGGTCGAAAAGCCCATCGCGATGATCGGAATCAGCACGCTCGACCACGCCGCCTGCCCCGGCCCGACCGCGCGGATGATGTTGAAATAGAGCGGGAAAGTCACCGCGCTGGCGATCACGCCAAGATAGAGGACGCCGCCGATGTAGGTCGCGGTCGCCTCGATCACCGGCGGCCCGGTGGTGATCCACGCATAGCTGCCGTCGGCGAGCGCCCCGAAGAGCATCGCCCACGCTATCATCACCACCATCGACTGCGCGCGCGCGATACGCGTTCCCTGCATGACGTTGGCGGTCGACGCGCCCATCACCCCGGCGAGGGTCAGTATCGTGCCGAGCAGCACCTCGCCCGCGCCGACCGCGGCGGCGCGATACTCTTGAAGGATCATCAGCCCGACGCCGACAATCGCAATCCCCGCTCCCGCAAGGAAGCGCCCTTCGAGCGGGGTCTTGAGGAAGGCACGGCCGAGCAGCGTGTTGGGTACGATCAGCAGCGCGAACAGCACCGCGACAAGGCCCGAAGTAATGTGCTGCTCGGCGCGGTAGACGAAGTTGAAGTTGAAGGCGAACTGCGCGATGCCGAGCGCAACCGCAAAGAGCATTGCGCGCGGCGCGAGCAGAAGCGGTTCGCGGCGGATCGCGGCAAAGGCGAACATCGCGATCGCCGCGACCGCGAAACGATAGGTCACCGACCAGCTGGGGGGGACCACGCCGAGCTGCCCGGTGATGACGATCCAGGTCGAGCCCCAGATCAGCGTCACCAGCATGAAGGGCAACAAAACGCGCGGGCTGAGCAGCGTGGGTGGCTGCTCGCTACTCACAATGCGCCGATCGCGGCCGCCAGCGGTGCGACCGCCTCGGCGTCCTGATCCCAGCTGACGACGAGGCGCGCCGCGCCTTCGCCCCAGTCGTAGAAATCGAACCCGGCGCCGCGCAGCTTCGCCGCTTCCTCGGCGGTCAGGCGCACGAACAGCTCGTTCGCCTCGACCGGATGCATCAGCCGGCCGCCGCACGCGGCCGCGAGCTTGGCGGCGCCGGCGTTGGCGGCGCGCGCGTTGGCGAGCCACAGGTCGTTCGCGAGCATCGCGCGGATCTGTGCCGCGACGAACCGCCCCTTGCTGAGCAAATGGCCGCCGCGCTTCTTGAGTTCGCGCACCCCGGCCCCGCCGCTGCCGCCGAAAAAGACGATCGCCTCGGCCATCATCGCGCCGTTCTTGGTGAAACCGAACGACAGCGCATCGACCCCCGCCCGCCACGTCACATCGGCGGGCGCGCAGCCGAGGAAAGCGACGGCATTGGCGAAGCGTGCGCCGTCCATGTGGAGTTTCATGCCCGCGCCCTTGGCGATCTCGCTGATCGCGCCGATTTCTTCGGCGCGCCAGGCAAGGCCATATTCGGTCGCGTTGGTGATGCTGACCGCCGCGGGCTGTACCTGATGCACATCCTGCCGAATGCCGGCGATGCGGGTTTTCAGGGCTTCGGTATCGATCTTTGCGCCGCGTCCGGGGAGCGGCATCAGCTTGGCGCCGCCCGAATAGAAGGTCGGCGCGCCGCATTCGTCGACTTCGATATGCGCTTCCTCGTAACAGAGGATGCCCTGCCAAGGCCGCACGAAATGCGCGAGGATGATGCTGTTCGCCGCGGTCCCGGTCGGGATCCAGACGACTTCGCATGTCGTCTCGAAAAGCTCCGAGAATGTCGCGTCGAGCGACTGGCTGAGCGCATCGCCGTCATAGGCGGTGTCGACCTGGTTCGCGGCCGCCATCGCCTCCATCACCACGGGATGGACGGTCGCGGCATTGTCGGAGAAAAAGCGGGTCGCAGTCATGGACCGCGCCTTAGCGCAGGAGCGGGCCGCTTGCTAACCCCTCATTTCTGTTGCGCTTCACCGGATACGTCTGCAGCCTCGCCCGGCGTCGATCCGCGCGCAAGGCTCGCGCCGCCGGCGACACCGAGACCGCCCGCCATGCCCATTCCGCCGCCTCCTCCGCCGCCGCGCCCGCCGCCAGCGCCGCCGCGCGCTTCGCTGCCGCGGCCGCCGCTCTTGCCGCCGCTGCCCGACGGACGCGTCGGACCCTGCGCGGGGATGATAACGTCGGCGGGGACCGGATCGAGGTCGAGCGCCTTGCGGATGAAATTGCGCAGTTCGACGACGAGTTCGTGGACATGCACCGGCCGCCCCTCGGCAAGCTCCTGCGCCGCGCGGCTGGCGAGCCGCACCTGCGTCTCGGTGCCGAGCAGGATGATGTCGGAGAGCGCGGCCTCGACGGCGTCGCGAATGCGGCGCGGGCGATCCGATTCGCCTGGCTCGTCATCCTCCGGCGCCGCCTCGTCCGACAGGTCGATCGCGGGCTCCACTTTCGTCTCGCCCGCCTGACGCCGGATGTCGCGAAGATGGCGCGGATCGACCATCAGATCGCCGGTAAACGACCCGCCGAGCGTCTTGTACGCCGCCATCAGCGTGCGCAGCCGCTCGTTGATCTGGCGGTTCATCCGTTCGCGGCGCTGCTGGATCGTCATCATCACCATCAGCCGGATGCCGACGCCGATCAGCGTGACGAGCGCGAGGCCGAGCAGCGTCGTTCCGATGCTTTGCCACGATGAGAAGTCGAAGAAGCGCATGCTACCGAATGTGCCGACGATCACCCGCGGGCGCCACCGATTTTCTGCCCGGCGCCGCGTCGCCGTTCATCGGCGTCAAAATCAGATGCCGAGGCCGTCCGAGCAGTCGAATGCCGAGGCGAGCTTTTCGCGGAAACCGGTGGTGTCCGATCCCGCGTCGACGAGCACCGCATCGCCCGCATCGAGCCGCTCGTGAAGTGCGATCGTCAGCGAGTCTTCGCTGAACAGATCGCCGACGAAACGATTGTGCGCCACGAAACGAAGCCGCTGCGGCGAGGATTCGATCACGACCGCGCGCCACGCGGGGCCATAGCTCGACTTCGCCCACAGCTTCGCGCCCAAAGGCAGCGCGCGCGTCGGTTTGCCGGTGACGACCGCGACATTGATCATCGTGCGGTCGGCCTCGTTGAACGCTTGGCGAATCTCGATCGAACCGGTGCCGAAGCTCGCGACACATTCACCCGCGGTGCGGTTCACATAGCCGAGATCAACATAAGAGGCGTCGTTGAACGCGGGCGTCAAGCCGGCGGCGGCCAGCAAAAGCGAGAACATGGACCAAGGCTCCTGTCGCAGCCGGGTCCGTGCCCGGCCGTCTTATTGACCCTGTTTCGCGAGCAATTTCAAGCGCAAGGCGTTCAATTTGATGAAGCCCGCCGCATCCTTCTGATCATAGGCGCCGGCATCGTCCTCGAACGTCACATGGCGTTCGCTGTACAGGCTGAGCGGCGACTTGCGGCCGACGACGCTGGCGTTGCCCTTGTAGAGCTTGAGGCGGACGGTGCCGGTGACATTCGCCTGGCTGTGGTCGATCGCCGCCTGCAGCATCTCGCGCTCGGGCGCGAACCAGAAGCCGTTGTAGATGAGCTCGGCATATTTCGGCATCAGCTCGTCCTTGAGGTGCGCTGCGCCGCGGTCGAGCGTGATGCTTTCGATGCCGCGATGGGCGCGGGCATAGATTTCGCCGCCGGGCGTTTCGTACATGCCGCGCGACTTCATGCCGACGAAGCGGTTCTCGACGAGATCGAGGCGGCCGATGCCATGCTTGCGGCCGAGGTCGTTCAATGCCGCGAGCAAGGTCGCGGGCGACATCGCCTGCCCATTCAGCGCGACGCCGTCGCCGCGCTCGAAATCGATCGTGATATATTCGGGCGTGTCGGGTGCATCCTCGGGATTCACCGTGCGCGAATAGACATAGTCGGGGGTTTCTTCCCACGGGTCCTCGAGCACCTTGCCCTCCGACGAGGTGTGGAGGAGGTTCGCGTCGGTGCTGAACGGGCTTTCGCCGCGCTTGTCCTTCGGCACCGGGATCTGGTTCTTTTCGGCGAAATCGATCAGCGCGGTGCGGCTGGTCAGGTCCCATTCGCGCCACGGCGCGATCACCTTGATGTCGGGGTTCAGCGCATATGCGCTGAGCTCAAAGCGCACCTGGTCATTGCCCTTGCCCGTCGCGCCGTGCGCGACCGCGTCGGCGCCGGTTTCCTTGGCGATCTCGATGAGACGCTTCGAAATCAACGGGCGTGCGATCGAGGTGCCGAGCAGATAGTCGCCCTCGTACCGCGCATTGGCGCGCATCATCGGGAAGACGAAATCGCGGACGAATTCTTCGCGCACATCGTCGATATAGATATGTTCGGGCTTCACGCCCATCAGCTCGGCCTTAGCGCGCGCGGGCTCGATCTCTTCGCCCTGCCCGAGGTCGGCGGTGAAGGTCACGACCTCGCAGCCATAGGTGACCTGCAGCCACTTCAGGATGACGCTGGTATCGAGGCCGCCCGAATAGGCGAGGACGACGCGCTTGAAGGACTCGGACATGATGGCACCTTTGGCGAGGGAAAGACGCGGGCGCGGCTAGCAGTCCGCCGCCAAAGGTGCAACCGGCTTGGCCCTCCTCAGGCGACGCGCGTCCAGTCCATGAACCAGTTGTCGTCCCACGTCTTGCCGCCGTCGCGCGAGGTGCCCTGGAACCAGCGGCAGCTTTTCGGCGTGATCCGGTCCCACACGCCGCGATAAAGTTCGGCCCCCTTTTCGCCCTCGCTTTCGGACAGGAAGGTTCCGACGCCGTCCTCGAATACGCCGAGCTCGCCCGGCACCGCGACGACGCCCGACTTGGCGTTGACGAAATGATCGGACCAGATCTTCTTTTCGACGTCGAGCAGGCGGAGGCCCATGCCCGAAAAACCGCGCGCCGGGATGCGCAGTTCCTCGACGCTCGCGATACCGCCGAGAATGCCGACGACGGTGGCTTCGGCGGGGAATTCGATCCACTTTTCGCCTTCGCGGAATTTGTTGTGGATGCGCCATTCGCCGGTGAGAAAATCGAAATCGCCGGGCTTGCCGACAGGGGCGGGATTGATCGCGGCGGCGACGGCAATGGGGGTGAGACTGGACATAAGGGCTCCTGCGGAAAGGGCGATGATGGTGCGTCGTTCGATGTGGGTCATGACTTGCTCCCTTCGTGACGCATTTGCCCTACGCGCCCCATCCTGACATTTTCTGTCAGCTATTTTCGGCTACAGCGAAAAAATGCGCGCGAGCCGCCTCCTCTCGATCCTGATGCTGCTGCAATTGCGCGGACGGCTGACCGCGGCCGATCTCGCGGCCGAGTTCGAAGTCTCCGAACGCACGATCTACCGCGATATCGACGCGCTCTCCGCGGCGGGGGTGCCCGTCTATGGCGACCGCGGACCCGGCGGCGGCTTCGAACTGCTGGGCGGCTATCGCACGCGCCTCACCGGGCTATCGGCCGGTGAGGCCGAGGCGATGGCGATGATCGGCCTTCCCGGCCCGGCGGCGGAGCTGGGGATCGGTGCCGCAGCAAACGCCGCGCGCAACAAATTGCTCGTCGCGCTCCCCGGCGGCGGCGGCGCGCTCGCCGACCGGATGGCGGCGCGCTTCCACCTCGACGCGGTCGACTGGTATCGCAGCGGCGAAGCCTTGCCGCACCTTCCCGCGATCGCGCGCGCGGTACTCGATCAGCAGGCGCTGACGATGCGCTACGAAAGCTGGCAGGACGTGCGCGACTGGACGGTCGAGCCGCTAGGCCTCGTGCTGAAAGGCGGCATCTGGTATCTCGCAGCGCGCGGGGGCGGAAAGATCCGCATCTTCCGGATCGCGAATATCGACGAGCTAACAGTCGGCGATACGTCCTTCGAGCGCCCTGCCGATTTCCATCTCGCAAGCTGGTGGCAGGCCGAACAGGTGCGGTTCGAGGCCGAACTGTTCGGGGCGACCGCGACCGTCCGTGCCTCGCCCGATGGCTGCAAACGGCTCGCCGCACAGTCGCCGCGCGGCGCCGAAGCGGTCGCGCGGGCAGGCGTACCAGCCATCGATGGCTGGCGCGAAATGACGATGCGGGTCGAGGACAGCGATCATGGCGCACGCGACATGCTCGCGCTCGGCGCCGAGGTCGAAGTGATCTCGCCCTTCAGCTTCCGCCGCCGTATCGCTGCACTCGCCTGCGCGATCGCCGCACGGCACGGCTGATTGGCTTCGCCCTCCCGAAACGCTATCCTCGCACCTCGGGAGACAGGCCATGGGCAAAACCGAGATCAAGACCAAAGCCACCGAGGTTGCCGTCGCCGATTTCATCGCCGACGTCCCCGACGCGCGCCGCCGCGAGGAAGCCGAGGCGATCGACGCGATGCACCGCCGCGTCACCGGGCTCGATCCGAAAATGTGGGGGCCGTCGATCATCGGCTATGGCAGCTACGACTATCTATACGACAGCGGCCGTTCGGGGACGATGTGCCGTGCCGGGTTCAGCCCGCGCAAGGCCGCGATGACGCTCTATCTGATGGGCCATTACGGCAACCGCCAGCCCGAGGCCGACGCGCTGCTAGCCAAGCTGGGCAAATATAAGAACGGCAAATCGTGCCTCTACATCAACAAGCTCGCCGACGTGGACCTGGCGGTTCTCGAAAAGCTCGTCGTGCTGAGCTGGGACGTGATGAACGAAAGATATCCGGATTGACGGCGATCAGGGCAGCACGCCCCGTAAATCCTTGAAGCTGCGAACTGGGCGAGGCCGCTTCTTGTCTCCCCATATCGCGACGCTGCCGACAAGCAGCAATAGGCTAAAGCCCCCGGTGATGCAGGCAAAGACGATATCGCTCGTCCTCGTCGAGCCGTAAATCTTCAGCGAGTCGTAGCCGGCGTAGGCGATCAGCAGGGCCATCGCGACCATGAACACCGAATATAAGGCGGCTTCCCAAACTTGCTGCCCGCGCTCGACCCGGTCGAACCGCCCGACGCGCTTCATCTCTCGCGCGATTTCGAGGATGAGATCGCGATAGCTGACGTTCCCGAGGGATTTCGGGACCAGCACGAACTTTCGCCCGTCGTCGCACCAGATCAGGCAGCGAAAGGAATCGAGCCAGCGGAATTTGCCTTCGTCGAGACTCGCGCGGATTCGACGAATATCGGTGAGCGGAATTTCGGCGCGCCCGCGCCGCGAACCGGTCAGGACCAGCGCCGGCGAGTCGCCTGCTGCGACTTCCGCGTCGACCCACAAGCCTTTCAGACCTTCGCGGCGCAGCGCCCAGCAATTCCTGATCCGGTGAACCCCAATCCGGTCACGCCCGGCGCCCATGTCTTTGTCAGCCATTCCGCCCTCCTTCGGGCCGGTCCCATGGGGAATTATGACGGCGGCGACTGTGTTTGATGTCACACCCAGCGTGCGCCAAAATCCTCCTCGGTCGCCGCGATATAATCGCGCGTCAGCGGCAGCGCGTGGCGGCTGCGCGCGAACTGGATCTGATAATTCCCCATCCCGCCGCTTTCGAAAGCCGACGTCGCGCCCGCGAGATAGAAGGTCCACATACGAAAGAAACGCTCGCCCATCATGGCGACGATCTCGGCCTCGTGTGCGAGCGTTCGCGCATACCATTGGCGCAAGGTCAGCGCGTAATGCAGCCGCAGCGTCTCGATATCGGTGGCGATCAGCCGGCTCTTCTCGCTCGCCGCGAGCGTCTCGCTCAGCGCGGGGATATAGCCGCCGGGGAAGATATATTTGCGCGTGAAGGCGTCGGTCGCCCCCGGTCTGCCGAAGCGGCCGATCGTGTGGAGCAGCATCACCCCGTCGGCGGTCATGAGGTTGGCAGCGGCGCGAAAGAAGGTTTCGAAATTGGGCGCGCCGACATGCTCGAACATGCCGACCGAGACGATGCGGTCGAAACGCCCCGGCTCGCGCGCGGCGAGGTCGCGATAGTCAACCAGTTCGAATTTGACGCGGTCGGCGACCCCCGCCGCTTCGGCGCGCTGGCGCGCGAGAGCGAACTGCTCCTCCGATAGCGTGATCCCGAGCACTTCGACCTGCTCGAGCTTCGCCAGCGTAATCGCCATCCCGCCCCAGCCGCAACCGATGTCGAGCACGCGTTGCCCCGGTTTGAGCGCGAGCTTGGCGGCGATATGCGTCTTCTTTGCGACCTGCGCTTCCTCCAGCGTCATGTCCGGGCGCGGCCAGTAGGCACAGCTATATTGCATGTCGTCGTCGAGGAAGAGGCGGTAGAGGTCGTTGCCGATATCATAGTGATGCCTGACGTTGGCGCGCGACCGGCGCTGGCGATTGATCGACCCGATCCGCGTTTTCACCCAGTCGGCGCGCTGGCCCAGCCAGGTCTTGTCCTTGAGCGCGGCGCCGCGATCCCATGGCGTGTTCATGCGGATCAGGCCGATGAGGTCCATGATGTCGCCGCCCTCGATCCGCATGTCGCCGTCCATGAAGGATTCGGCGGCGCCAAGCCGCGGGTCGAGGATGATGCGGCGCATGCCGGCGCGGGTCTTGAAGCGAAGGACGAGCTCGGGAAATCCCGGTGTCGGCGTGCCGAAACGCTCCTCGGCGCCATCGGGTGCAATGACGGTCAGCCGCCCCTGACGCACCACGCGGGAAAGAAACGGAGCTAGGATCGACATGTCTGCAACGCCAAAAACCTCCATCGCGTCAAATGGTTGCCGTCAGATCCCGGCATACCATTCATAATCGATCCGGTCTTCCCAATAGCCGCCCTTGCCCGCGCCGATCTGATCGAGGCTGGCGACCGCCTCGATCGCGTTCACATATTTGGCGTGCTTGTAGCCGAGCTGGCGCTCGATCCGCAGGCGTAGCGGCGCGCCGTTCGCGATCGGCAGCACCGCGCCATTGAGTGCCCACGCCATGATCGTCTGCGGATGCAGCGCGTCGACCATGTCGCAGCTTTCATAATAGAGCGCATCGCCGAGCCGATCGGCGCAGCGGAAGACGATATAGCGCGCGCTGTCGCGCACCCCCGCCGCGGCGAGGATATCGCTCAGCTGCGGGCCGGTCCATTGCCCGATCGCGCTCCACCCCTCGACGCAGTCATGGCGCGTGATCTGCGTACGCTGCGGCATCGTGCGGATGTCGGCCATCGACAGCGACAGCGGTCGCGCAACGAGCCCCGTCACCTTGACGCGCCAATCGGCAAAGCCGCTCGACGCGTGCGCGGCATAGGCAGCGCCCGCGGGCAGGCGCGTACCGTTGGGGCGGAAATAGGGCGACAGGTCGCTTTTGCCGAACTCGCGCGCGAGCGCATTGCGGTCGATCAGCGCGCGCTGGCTCGCACGGTTCATCTCCTCGCCCATCGACAGGATCTTGCGTACCGCGGGGGCGTCATTGATCACGTCGCATCCCGATAGCAACGGCAACGCACCCGCTGCGGCAACCAGTCCGCCGGCGCGCGCAATGAGTTGACGCCGCGGCAGGACGATCTCGCTCATGCGCGCTCCCCCCTCTCGGGCGGCAGGCGGAACCAGCCGGTGACCATCGAGCGGACCTCGTTGATCGGTCCCGCCAGCAGCACCATCGCGATATGGACGAGGAAGAAGGCGACGAGCGCCCAGGCGGCGATGAAGTGGATCGAGCGCGCCGACTGCCGCCCGCCGAAAACATCGAGGAGCCACGGCCACGCGGCGTTCATCCCCGGCGACATGGTGAGGCCGGTCGCGATCATCAGCGGCAGCAGGACAAAGATCACCCCGATGTAACTGAGCTTCTGGAGGATGCCGTAGCGCGCCGCCGCCTCGCCGCGTGGAAAGCGCAGCCGCGCATGCTCTTTCACATCGTGCCAGATATGGCGAGGCAACCATTCGGCGCGGCGTATGTGCAGATCCTTGCGCAAATGCCCGCCCAGCAGCGTCCAGACCATGTAGAGCGTCAGCCCGATTGACAGCACCCACGCGAACAGCAGATGCCAACGCCGCCCGTCGGCCAGGCTGTAGCTGGTCGGAATCGTCGCCCAGCCCGGAAAAGCCCATGTCTTTTGGGCGCCTTCCGCATCGGTCCAGCGGCCAAGCACGCCCGTTGTCTCGACCCGATAATCGCCGATGCGCAAATAGCCGCTGTCCGGTGTCGAACCGATCACCAGCCAGGCGCGGTCGAAATTCGCACCATATTCGCCCCAATAGAGCCGCGGATGCGCATTGAAGATCATCAGCCCGCTCATCAGGAGGATGAGCAGAGTGACGGCATTCACCCAATGCCAGATGCGCGCGGGCAACCGGTGGCGATAGACGCGCACCGGCTCCGGCTGGATGGGAGCGACGGGAGTTTCAGCCTCGGCCATGATCCCGGTTCGCTCCTTTTCTGCTTCCGGTTACGCGACGGCCTTCGCTGCATATTCCTCGCGATACTGGCTCCGCAAGCTGACCTTGTCGATCTTTTCGCTGCCAAGCTTGGGCAGCGCATCGTTCGACATCCAGATCTGGCACGGCGCCTTGTACGGCGCGAGCCGCGCGCCGAGGAAGGAAACCAGATCGTCGGCGGTCACGCTGCTGCCCGGCTTCGTCCACACGACCGCGCCGACGCACTCGCCCAATCGCTCGTCGGGCAGGCCGAAGACGGCGCATTCGTTGACCTCGGCATGCTCGTAGATCGCCGCCTCGACTTCCTGACAGCTGATATTCTCGCCGCCGCGGATGATGATGTCCTTCTTGCGATCGACGATGAACAGATAGCCGTCCTCGTCGAGATAACCGAGGTCGCCCGAGCGGAAATAGCCATTGTCGAAGAAGGCCGCCTTCGTTGCGGCCTCATTGTTCCAATAGCCCTCGAAATTGCACACCGAGCGGATGCAGACTTCGCCGACGCCGCCTTGGGCAACCGGCTCGCCATTGTCGTCGAGGATCGCAAGATCGACGAGCGGCTTCGACGCCGGGCCGGTCGACATCGGCTTCGCAACATAATTTTCGTTGATGATGCCGCAGCCGACCGCGTTGGTTTCGGTGAGACCGTAACCGAGCAAAGGCTTCGCCTCGCCCATCTCGGACGCAAGGCGCCGCACATGTTCGGGCGGGCGCGGCGCGCCGCCGCCGGCGTAGCTTTTGCACGTCGAGAGGTCGTAATTCTTGCGGTTCGGGCTGACGAGAATTTCATAGCTCATCAGCGGGACGCCGACGAAATAATTGCATTGCTCGTCCTGGATCAGCCGCATCGCCTCGTCGGCGTTCCACTTGGGCATCAGCACCAGTTTGCGGCCGAGAGCGAAGCTTTGCAGGAAGACGGGGATTTCGGCGGTGACGTGGAACAACGGCGTGCAAATCAGCGTCGCGGGCTGGATGTCCGACATCTGGCCGTCTTCGGTCAAGAGGTGAACGATGCTCGCGGTCTGCGTGACATAGTTGAAGATCGCCTGGCACACCGCTTCGTGGCGCGAATAGGCGCCCTTCGACTGGCCGGTCGAGCCCGAAGTGAAGAGGATCGTCGCGAGATCCTGCCCGGTCAGCGTCGGCAGCACGGTGGCGGCGCTGCCGCCCGCGCCGGTGATCGGCGCGACCGCCAGATCGATCGGCTGGGTCAGGTCGAGTGTGACGATCTTCGCGCCATGCTCGACACCCTCGAGCCGCGCCGCGCGCTGG
Source organism: Sphingopyxis sp. H053 (assembly GCF_001468225.1). Taxonomy (GTDB): domain Bacteria; phylum Pseudomonadota; class Alphaproteobacteria; order Sphingomonadales; family Sphingomonadaceae; genus Sphingopyxis. The sequence goes on from NZ_LNRU01000002.1 coordinate 237,225, forward strand.
ACGTCGGCGATCACCAACTTCGCTTCGCTGTCGAGGATGCCTGCCGCGAGTTCGCCGCCCTGCCACCAGCCGTTGAGCAAGGTTGCGCAGCCGCCCGCCATCAAAATGCCGATATAGGAAACGCACCACGCATTGGCGTTGCGCATCGCGAGCCCGACGCGATCGCCGCGCTGGACGCCATGACCTTCGACCAGCCCCGCCGCGACCTGCCGCGCCGCCATATAGACCTGCTTGAACGACAGCCGCTCATCGCCTTCGACGAGGAAGGTCGCATCGCCATGCTGCGCGGCAAAAAACGCCACATAATCGGCAAGGTTGGTCGGCGCGTTGGAGATGAAGGGAAGCTGGTGGCCGAAACGTTCGACGGACCCGAGCTGGATCGGTCCGCCCGGACCGGTGATCAGATTATAGGCGGCTTCCAGGCGCAAATCGAGCGCAGATGGCATCTTCTATCTCTCCTCTTGGTCTCGCTCGCCTAACCCCTTATGGGGAGGCCTCTCCTGGGGAAGGACAGCGCGACGATATGTTTCTTTTTGCAACCTTAGCCGAAGCAACGCAATATGTGAACTTTCACGATCTCATGGGTGAGAACTCCGAGATCGCGTTCAGCGTCTTTGGCCTGCCGATCCGCTGGTATGCGCTCGCCTATCTTGCCGGCATTTTCGTCGGTTACTGGTATCTGCTCAAGCTGATCGCGCAGCCCGGCGCCCCGATGGCGCGGCGCCACGCCGACGACATGATCTTCTATGCGATGCTCGGGATCATCCTCGGCGGCCGGCTCGGCTATGTGCTCTTCTACAACCTCGGCAATTACATCGAAAAGCCGCTCGAGATTTTCAAACTGTGGGACGGCGGCATGTCGCTGCACGGCGGCGTGATTGGCGTGCTGATCGCGATCTGGTATGTGACACGCAAGGAAAAGCTGAGTTTCCTGCGCTTTTGCGACTATGTCGCGTGCGTCGTCCCGTTCGGGCTCTTCTTCGGCCGCCTCGCCAATTTTGTGAACGGCGAGCTGTGGGGCCGCGCGACCACCGTCCCCTGGGCGATCATCTTCCCGGACAGCGGCACGATGGACCCGCGCCACCCGAGCCAGCTTTACGAGGCCGGGCTCGAAGGCCTGCTGATGATGGCAGTCCTCGCCTTCTTCTTCTGGCGCACCGATGCACGCTACAAGCCCGGCTTCCTGTTCGGCATGGCGGCGGTCATCTATGGCCTCAGCCGCTTTGCGGTCGAGTTCGTGCGCGAGCCCGATGTCCAGCTCGGCACGCTGTCGTGGGGGCTGACGATGGGGCAGACGCTGACCGTGCCGATGCTGCTGATCGGTGTGTGGCTCGTCGCCACCGCGAAGGGCCGCCGCCAGCGGATCGAACCGGTCGCCGGACTCGACAGCGTTGCGTGACGGACCGCCGAACCCCGAGCAGCTGATCGGCGAAATCGCGGCGGCGCGACGGACGACGATCGCCGATTATATGGCGGCGGCGAACAGCCATTATTATGCGACGCGCGACCCGCTCGGCGCCGCGGGCGATTTCACCACCGCGCCCGAAATCAGCCAGATGTTTGGCGAGATGGTCGGTGTCTGGATCGCCGACCTCTGGTCGCGCGCGGGCAGCCCGGCGTTTCGTTATATCGAGCTCGGCCCGGGCCGCGGCACGCTCGCCGCCGATGCGCTGCGCACCATGGCGCGCTTCGGTTGCACGCCGCAGGGCGTCCATCTGGTCGAGACAAGCCCGATGCTCCGCGCGGCGCAGCTGGCACGCCTGCCCGCCGCGATCCATCACGACGATATCGACGACCTGCCGGACGACGGCGCCGCGATCATCGTCGCCAATGAATTTTTCGACGCCCTGCCGGTGCATCAATATATCCGCACCATCGACGGCTGGCGCGAGCGAATGGTCGAACGCACCGACGGAAAGCTGGCCGCGATGCCGGGCAATGTTCCTGCCGACGACAGCGTCCCCGCGATGCTGCGCACCGGCCGCGTGGGAAGCATCGTCGAGACCGCGCCCGTGTCGGCCGCGATCATGCAGCGTTGCGCTTTCCGCCTCGCGCGGCAGGGCGGCGCGATGCTGGTGATCGACTATGGCTACCAGGGGCCCGCCGCGGGCGACACGCTGCAGGCGGTCAAGGCGCATCAATTCACCGATCCTTTCGCCGATCCGGGCGAGGTCGACCTTACGACGCATGTCGACTTCACCGCGCTTTCCGATGCAGCCAGGCGCGCCGGCGTCGCCATCGCCGGCCCGGTCGGCCAAGGCGCATGGCTTCAGGCGCTCGGCATCGACGCGCGGCTGAAGGCGTTGACGAACGCGGCGCCCGACCGCGCCGGCGAACTCGCGGGCCAACGCGACCGGCTTGTCGAGCCGCAAGCGATGGGCGAATTGTTCAAGGTCATGGCTGCCTCCGCCCCCGGCTGGCCGCGACCCGAAGGTTTCGGGGCAAAGGCAGCAGCATGACGACCATCACCCTCGCGCGCGACGAAGATGTCGGCGAACTGACCCTGTTCGCGAGCACATCCTTCACCCACACTTTCGGGCATATCTATGACCCGGCCGACCTCGCGGCCTTCCTCGCCAGCTGGAATCCGCCCGAGCGCCTCCGCGCACAAATCGCCGACCCCGCCTGGGCGATCGCCCTCGCCCACGACGACACCGGTGCGATCACCGGCTTCATCAAGATGGGCCCGATCGATTTCGATCTGCCCGAAGGCCAGCCGCTCGAAGACGCGACCGAGCTCCACCAGCTTTATGTCGGGGAGGCCGCGAAGGGCAAAGGTATCGCGGTGGCGCTGACCGACTGGGGCATCGCATGGGCGCGCGAACGCGCGTCGATCCTCTATCTTTCGGTCTTTACCGAGAACCCCCGCGCGCAGGCCTTTTACCGCCGCTATGGTTTTGTCGATGTCGGCCGCAACGCCTTTCGCGTCGGCAACCATATCGACGAGGACCGCATCTTCCGGCTCGACCTGTGAGCGCGCCCTTTGCGAGCGCGGCAACGCTGGCGGGCGTCGCGCACGGCTTTTTCGGCCGCCGTGGCGGGGTGTCGGCGGGCGAGCTCGCCTCGCTCAACTGCGGCCTCGGTTCGGGTGACGATCCGGCGTTGATCGCCGAGAACCGGCGGCGCGTGGCCGACGCGGCGCTTCCGGGCGCGACGTTGACCGGGCTGTACCAGGTGCATGGCAACCGCTGTATGATCATCGAAAGCGAAACCGACCTCGCCGCGCGGCCCGAGGCCGACGGGCTCGCGACGCGCACACCCGGCATATTGCTCGGCATATTGACCGCCGACTGCGTTCCGGTGCTGTTCGCCGACCGCGAGGCCGGGGTTGTCGGCGCGGCGCATGCGGGGTGGAAGGGCGCGATCGCCGGGATCACCGACGCGACGCTGGGCGCAATGGAGAGCCTCGGCGCCAGCCGCGCCAATATCGCGGTTGCGATCGGGCCGTGCATCGCGCGCGCCTCCTATGAGGTCGACGAGAATTTCGTGCAGCGCTTCGTCGCCGACGATCCGGCGAACGAACGTTTCTTCGCCGCAGGTAAGCCCGGCCATGCGATGTTCGACATCGCCGCCTATGTCGCGGCGCGGCTCACCGCGGCGGGCGTGACGCGAATTGCCATCGGCGGACAGGACACCTATGCCGAAGGGCAAGATTATTTCAGCTATCGCCGCGCGTGCCATAAGGGAGAGAACTCCTATGGCCGCCAATTGTCGGTGATCGGACTGGCGGGAGGATGAGGGGCCGATGACGCGCACGCGCTGGTTGGGGTTGATCGGCGGGCTCGTCGTCTTTTGTATCATGCTTCTGCTCCCGGCACCCGCCGGGATGGAAGTCACCGCATGGCGCGTCGCGGCGCTGACCGTGTTGATGGCGATCTGGTGGATGACCGAGGCGCTGCCGCTCACCGTTACCGCACTCATGCCCTTCCTCACCGTGCCAGCCTTCGGCGTGATGGATGCGAATGCGATCGCGAAGGAATATTATTCGCCGATCCTGTTCCTGATCCTCGGCGGCGCCTTTCTGGCGCTCGCGATCGAGCGCGTCGGGCTGCACCGGCGGCTCGCACTGGCGCTTCTGAAACGCGCCTCACCGACCGCGAGCGGCCTACTCTTTGCCTTCATGACGGCGACCGCGCTGCTCAGCATGTTCATTTCGAACACCTCGACCGCGCTGATCATGATCCCGATCGCCCTCGCGGTCGTGCGCGCGGGCGGCGTGCAAGAGGGTGAGACCGGCGGTTTCGCGGGCGCGGTGATGATGGGCATCGCCTTCGCCGCCTCGCTCGGCGGGCTTGGCACGCTCGTCGGCAGCCCGACCAACGCGATCGCCGCGGGCCTTATCGAAAAGGCGCTCGGGCTGCGCATCTCGTTCCTCGACTGGGCGATCTATGGCGTGCCGATCGTGCTGCTGTCGGTCCCGATCGCCATGTGGATTCTCGCGCGCGTCCAGCGGCTTGCCGACCATCCGTTCGATGGCAGTGCGGCGGCAGCGGCGCTCGGCAAGCAGGCAACATGGTCGACCGCCGAGCGCCGCGTCGTCCCGATCTTCCTGATCGTCCTCATCGCGTGGATCGCGCAGCCCTGGCTCGAACCGATGCTGCCCAAGGGCGCGCTGACCGACGGCACGATCGCCGTTGCGGGCAGCCTGTTGCTCTTCATCCTGCCCGATGGCACCGGCCGGCCGCTGCTGCTCTGGAAGGAAGCCGACCGCGCGCCATGGGGCGTCATCATGATGTTCGGCGGCGGCCTCGCGCTCGCCGCCGCGATCACCGCGAGCGGGCTCGCCGCCTGGCTCGGCGCGGTGCTCGCACCGCTCGGCAGCGTGCCGACGATCGTCCTCGCCGCGACTATCGTGGCGCTCACCATCCTGATCACCGAATTCGCGAGCAACGTCGCGACCGCGAGCGGGATCATGCCCGTGCTCGCGGCGCTGATCGCGGCGACCGGCGTCGACCCGATTCTGCTGGCGCTTCCCGTTGCGATGGCGGCGAGCTGGGGCTTCATGCTGCCGTCGGGGACCGGTCCGAACGCGCTCGCCTGGGCGACGGGCCATATCGCGCTGCCGCGCATATTGAAGGCGGGGTTCGCGCTCGACATCATCGGCGTTCCGCTGTTGATCGGGGTGATCTGGACCATCGCGATGGTCGGATGAACCGCGCAATATAGTTTCAAACGAAACCTGCGTGCTATACAGGGCCCCAACACCTCAAGGAGCATTCCCATGGCCATGCGCGGCAAACCCAAGAACAACACCAAGAAAATCGGCGATCGCGACCTCAGTCCCGCCACGCTGATGATGGGACTCGGCTATGACCCCGTGCTCTCCGAAGGATCGCTGAAGCCGCCGATCTTCCTGACCTCGACCTTCGCGTTCGAAAGCGCAGCGGCGGGCAAGCGCTTCTTCGAACATATCACCGGCAAGCGCGAAGGCCCGGCCGACGGCCTCGTCTATTCGCGCTTCAACGGCCCGAACCAGGAAATCCTCGAGGACCGCCTCGCTGTGTGGGACGGCGCCGACGACAGCCTCGTCTTTTCGAGCGGCATGTCGGCGATCGCGACCCTGCTCCTCGCGCTCGTCGGCCAGAATGACGTAATCGTCCATTCGGGTCCGCTCTATGCCGCGACCGAAACGCTGATCGCGCGCATCCTGTCGCGCTTCGGGGTCAGCTTCCTCGACTTCCCCGCCGGCGCGACGCGCGAGGAAATCGACGACATTCTGGCGCGTGCGAAATCGCTCGCCGACGAGAAGGGCGGCAAGGTCGCGCTCGTCTATCTCGAAAGCCCGGCGAACCCGACCAACGCGCTCGTCGACGTCGAAGCGGTGCGCGGCGCGCGCGATGCCGCCTTCCCCGGCGAGCAGCAGCCGCCGATCGCGATCGACAACACCTTCCTCGGCCCGCTGTGGCAAAAGCCGATCCGCCAGGGCGCCGAACTCGTCGTCTACAGCCTCACCAAATATGCCGGCGGCCATTCGGACCTCGTCGCGGGCGGCGTGTCGGGCGACCAGCGGCTGCTCAACATCATCCGACCGATGCGCAACACGATCGGCACGATCTGCGACCCCAACACCGCGTGGATGCTGCTGCGCAGCCTCGAAACGCTCGAACTGCGCATGAACCGCGCGGGCGAAAATGCGCTGAAGGTCTGCACTTTCCTCCGCGATCATCCCAAGGTCGAAGGCCTTGGCTATCTCGGCTTCATTCAGGACGCGCGCCAGAAGGACATCTTCGACCGCCATTGCACCGGCGCCGGATCAACCTTCTCGCTGTTCATCAAGGGCGGCGAGGAAGAAAGCTTCCGTTTCCTCGACGCGCTCAAGATCGCAAAGCTCGCGGTCAGCCTTGGCGGCACCGAGACGCTCGCGAGCCATCCCGCCGCGATGACGCATTTGTCGGTTCCCATCGAGCGCAAGAAGGCGCTCGGCATCACCGACAATCTGGTGCGCGTGTCGATCGGCATCGAGGATCCCGACGATCTGATCGCCGACTTCGCGCAGGCATTGGACGCGGTTTAAAAATCCCCCTCCCACTTGTGGGAGGGGTTAGGGGAGGGCATGTCGGAAACGGCGCTCTCTGAAAAACAGACCCTCCCCCGACCCCTCCCGTAAACGGGAGGGGAGAATCAGCGCCGCGCGCGCCAGTCGACGACCTGCCAGCCCATTTGCGGGGCGAGCAATTTCAGCCTGCGCGATGGCGTCGCCGCGACCGCCTCGTCGGCAAAATGCAGCATCGGGTGGTCGGACACATGGTCCGAATAGGCGCGGATATGCGCGCGATCGCGGGTGATGTCGTTGGCCGCCATCCAGTCGTCGATCCGCGCGAACTTCGCCTCGCCATAGCAATTGTCGCCCGCGAGCCGCGCGTGGATATGGTCGGCGCCGTCGGGCTCGTCGAGCTGCGTCGCGAGCACATCGTCGATCCCGAGCCGCCGCGCGATCGCATCGACGTAGAGGTGGAACGACGCGGTCGCGAGCAGCAGCCGATACCCCGCCTCGCGGTCGGCGGCGATCTGCTCGAGCGCTGCGGAGTGCAGCCCGCGCGCTACGACCTTGTCGGCATAGCTTTCGGCGAGCGGCGCGATTTCTGTGCGGCGAAAGCGCTTGCCGACAAGCAGCCGGAGGTTGATTGCCTTCAGCCGCGAGCGGTCAATCAGGCGGAGCGAATAGGCCGCCCCCGCAAGCCCGACGAGCGGCAGCAACAAGAGCCGCCATTGCTGGCGCCGCCGCGCGACATGCATCAGGAAGCCGCTGTAAGTCCCTGAACGCGTTATCGTCCGGTCCATGTCGTACATCGCGACGCGGTGCGCATAGTCGGGGATCGGCGTGGCGAGCGGGTCTTCCATCCCCCACCCATAGTGTGGCCCGGCATGGCGGCCAAGGCCCGGCAAACTAAACCATGGATTCACTTGCCGTCATGGGGCAAATAAGACAATGTTCCCGCACGATGGTTGCCAGGGCGGATTTCGAACATAGCGACGGTGCCGATGGTGCCGAAGTTCGCTTCACTGGCCGTCTGACGCTCGCGCGTCTGGGTGACGTTCCCGCGCGTCTCGATGCGCTGGGTCCGATCGCGACGCTCGACCTGTCGGCGCTCGAGCGCATCGACACCGTCGGCGCCTGGATCGTGACACGCACCGCCAAGGAACATGGTTCGAAGGTCGTCGGCGCGAGCGAAGAAGCGCAGCGCCTGCTCGAGGCGCTCGCCAGCGACAAGAGCGAATATCGCGTCCACCGCGATCGCCGCCCGGGCTGGGCGCGGATGCTCGAACAGGTCGGCCATGCCAGCGTCGCGATCTGGCACGAACTGCTGGGCATCGTCGGCTTTTTCGGTGCGATGATCGTCGCGCTGGGCATCCAGATCCGCGCGCGCCGCCGCCTCCGCTGGAATGCCGTTGTCACCCGTTTCCAGACCGTCGGCGTCGACGCCCTGCCGATCATCGGCCTGATGAGCTTCCTGATCGGGATCGTCATCGCGCAGCAGGGCGCGGTGCAGCTCGAACAATTCGGGCTGGAGGTGTTCACGATCAACCTCGTCGGCCGCGCCTCGATCCGCGAACTTGGCCTGCTGATGACCGCGATCATGGTCGCGGGCCGCTCGGGATCGGCCTTTGCCGCCCAGATTGGCACGATGAAACTGACCGAAGAGATCGACGCGATGCGCACGATCGGGGTGTCGCCGATGGAAGCGATCGTGCTGCCGCGCGTCGCCGCGTCGACGATCACCATGCCGCTGCTCGGTTTCTACGCCAGCCTGTGCGCGATCGCGGGCGGCGGCGCCTTTGTCTGGATCGGGCTCGACATCCCGCCGCTCACCTATATCCAGCGGCTGCGCGAAATTATTCCGATGACCGATTTTTACATCATGCTGATCAAGGCGCCCGTGTTCGGCATATTGATCGGCGTCACCGGTTGTTACGAAGGCATGCAGGTGCGCCAGAATGCCGAGGAGGTCGGCCAGCGCACGACATCGGCGGTGGTCGCCGCGATCTTCCTCGTCATCGTCCTCGACGCGATGTTCGCCGTCTTCTTCTCTTCGCTGGGATGGAATTGATGAGCGAAGAGATCGAGCAGGAGATCAAGGAAGAGCTTGCCGCCGCCGATGCGGTGCGGCCCGAAAAGTTCGAAACCGCCATTTGCATCCGCGGGCTCAAGAACCAGTTCGGCGATGCCGTGGTTCACGAGGATCTGAACCTCGACGTCCGTTCGGGCGAGATTCTGGGCGTCGTCGGCGGATCGGGCACCGGCAAGTCGGTGCTGATGCGCTCGATCATCGGACTCCAAACGCCGACCGCGGGCGAGATCGAAGTGTATGGCAAGACGCTCGACACGATCGCCAACGAAGAGGAATCGCGCGATTTGCGCCGGCGCTGGGGCGTGATGTTTCAGGGCGGCGCGCTCTTTTCGACGCTGAGCGTGGCCGAGAATATCCAGGTCCCGCTGCGCGAATATTATCCGCGCCTCGACCAGCGGCTGCTCGACGAGATCGCGGCATACAAGGTCGCGATGGTCGGCCTGCCCCCCGATGCCGGCCCGAAATATCCCGCCGAGCTGTCGGGCGGGATGGTCAAGCGCGCCGGCCTCGCGCGCGCGCTGGCACTCGACCCCGCGCTGCTCTTTCTCGACGAGCCGACCGCGGGGCTCGACCCGATCGGGGCGGCGAAGTTCGACGAGCTTATCCGCGAACTGGCCGACACGATGGGCCTTACCGTCTTCCTCATTACCCACGACCTCGACTCGCTTTATGCCACCTGCGACCGGGTCGCGGTGCTGGCCGAAAAGAAGGTGATCGCGGTCGGCACAATCCCGGAACTGCTTGCCACCGAGCATCCGTGGATACAGGATTATTTCAACGGGCCACGCGGCCGTGCTGCGGCAAGCGGGAACCAAACCGCGAAGCCGCGATAGGAACAGCTGATGGAAACACGCTCAAACAACGTCCTCGTCGGCGCTTTTGTCCTCCTCTTCACCGCGGCGCTCGCCTTTTTCGTCGTCTGGCTGGCGAACGACAGCGGAGGCGACAAGCGCGAATATGACATTTTCTTCAAGCAATCGGTCGACGGGCTGAACAAGGGCGCGCAGGTGCAATTCTCCGGCGTTCCCGCGGGGCAGGTGCGCGAAATCGCGCTGTGGCCCGAAGATCCGCAATTCGTCCGCGTCCGGATCGAGGTGAACGAGGGCGTCCCGGTGCTGCAGGGAACGACCGCCGCGCTCGAAGGCGTCGGCTTTACCGGCGTGTCGCAAATCTCGCTCGATGGCGCGGTCAAGGGCGCGCCGCCGATCGCCGACAAAGGGCCCGCGGGCAAGCCCGTCATCCCGACGCGCGTCGGCGGCCTCGGCGAACTGCTCAACACCGCGCCGCAATTGCTCCAACGCCTGTCGACGCTGAGCGAACGCCTCGCCGAACTTGCCGACGACAAGAATCAGGAGAGCTTTGCCAAGATACTGGCCAATGTCGAAGCGACCACCGCGACGCTCGCGCGCAACGGGCCGGCGCTCGAACGCGCGCTCGCCGATACACGCATCGCCATCCAGCAAGCGGGCAACGCCGCCGAACAGGTCGGCAACCTCGCGGCGTCGGCGCAGGGCACGATCGACCGCAACGTCGACCCCGCGATGGCGAACCTGCGCGATACGCTGAAATCGGCGAATGCCTCGATGGCGACGCTCGAGGCCGCGATCAGCGACGCGCGGCCGGGGCTCAAGACGTTCAGCGAAACGACGATCCCCGAAGCCAATGCGCTGATCCGCGACCTGCGCCGTACCTCTGCCTCGCTGTCCAGCCTGACCGACAAGCTCGACCAGCAGGGCGCGGGCGCGGTTCTCGGCGGCAGCCAGCTGCCCGATTACAAGAAATGAGGATGCCCATGATGCGAACATTCCGCGCCCCGCTGGTTGCCGTCATCGCGGCTGTGACGCTTTCGGGCTGCATCGGACTCGGCGGCAAGACACCGCCCTTCCTGCTGACGCTCGACGCCGACGCGGCGCCGAGCGCGGGCGGTGCGCGCACCGCGGCCGAAGCGGCGACACTGACGATCCTGATCCCGACCGCACCGCAAAAGCTGCGCACGACGCGCATCCCGGTGCAGCAGGACGGATCGAGTGTCGCCTATGTGAAGGACGCGCAATGGGTCGAGGCACCCTCGCGCCTGTTCCAGCGGCTGGTGTCCGAAACCGTGTCGGCGCGCACGTCGCGCGTCGTACTCGACGAGGGGCAATATTTGACCGCGCCGGGCGAACAGCTCGCGGGGCAGTTGATGGAGTTCGGCGTCGACGCCGCGACGAACGAGGTCGTCGTCGTCTATCAGGCGATGCTGGTGTCGGCGGGCGGCAAGACCGTGACGCAGCGCCGCTTCGAAGCGCGCGAGGCGATCGGCGGCAAGGTCGAGGCGAAGCCCGTCGGCGAGGCGCTGACCCGCGCCGCGAACAAGGTCGCGGTCGAAGTTACGGGCTGGCTGGGCGGCTAGGGTCAGAACCTAGACCGGCCTGCCCATTGCCATTTCGTGCCGCTGCGCCTAGAGGGCGCCGCATCATATCGCCTGTATCCGCGCAGCCTCTTCCGGGTTTCCGGCTGTGCCCTTTCCTTTCGAGCCCGTTGACTTGAAAGGACTATGCCATGGCGTGGGTCATCCTCGCGATCGCCGTCGTTACCGAAATCATCTGGGCGCTCAGCCTGAAATGGGCCGCGACGCTCGGGACCTGGCAGGCATCGGTCGTTCCCGTCTCGCTCAGTTTTTTGAACATGGCGCTGCTCGCGTTCGCGATGCGCGGGATCTCGGCCGGGACCGCCTATGCGATCTGGACCGGCCTCGGCGCGGTCGGCGTCATCATCGGCGGCATATTCTGGTTCGGCGAGAAGGTGAACGCGGTCCAGATCGGCTTCATGGCGCTGATCGTCATCGGCGTCGCCGGGACCAAGCTGTTTTCGACGGCCTGATCGAGACCGTGGGGCGGTTTTCGACCGGGTGCCGCCTCCAACACTCTCGTCACCCGGACTTGATCCGGGGTCCCGCTTGAGATCAAAGCCTGCCGATGCCTCAAAAAGCGGGATCCCGGATCAAGTCCGGGATGACGAAGGGTAAGGAAGCATCGACGGCTCCCCACCCCTAAGCCGCTCTCACCCCAACAAGCTCTTCGACGCCTGTTCGGTTACATCGCGCGACAGGCCGGGCTGCGCGAGGATGCGCTCGAGTTCGGCCTTCATCAGCGCCTGCCGCCCCTCGTCGAACCGTTTCCAGCGGCCGAGCGGCGGGATCATCTTCGCCGACGTCTGCGGGTTCTTCGGGTCGAGCGCTATGACGAGGTCGGCGATCAACCGGTAGCCCGCACCATCGGCCTGATGGAACGCCGCCTGATTGCCCGTCAGCGCGCCGTAAAGCGAGCGCACGCGATTGGGGTTAGCGAGCGTGAAGTCGGGGTGCTGCGCGAGCGCCTTCACCGCATCGACGGTGTCGCCGCGCAGCGACCACGCCTGCACCTGGAACCATTTGTCGAGCACGAGCGGGTTGTCGCGATAGCGTTGATAGAAGATGTCGAGCGCGGCGATGCGCTCGTCGCTGTCGCCATGCGCGAGCGTCGCGAGCGCCGCCTGCCGTTCGGTCATGCCGTCGGCATCGGAGAAGATGCCGAATGCCAGCGCCGGGGCATCGTCGGCCCCCGTTGCGGCGAGATAGGCGAGCGCGACGCCGCGGAGGCGGCGGCCGCCCTTGGCGTTGCTCGACAGGTCGGTCGCGGGCGGCGCGCTGCCGGCAAGGATCGCGCGCCATTCGCTTTCGAGCGCGGTGCCGATCGCGGCCTGCAAGGCGAGCCGCTCGCGGCGGATCGCGTCGGGATCGACGGTGACCATCTGGTCGCCGATAAAGGCTTCGCTGGGCAACAGCACCGCCTCGGCGACGAAGGCGGGGTCGCTTGCCGCGCCGGCGAGCGTCTGACCGACCGCGTCGATCACCGCCCGAGTATCGCCCGTCTTGCCCGAAACCGCGGCAACGAGCGTGTCGAGCATCAGCTGCTGCAACGCCTCGTAGCGCGCGAACGGGTCGTCGTCGTGCGCGGCGAGCCACGCGAGTTCGCCGGGACCGCGCTCGAAATCGACGATGATCGGCGCCGAGAAGCCGCGATTGACCGACAGCGCCGGACGCGCCGCAAATTTGCCGAGCGCGATACGCTGCGTCGCGCCGGTCACGGTGACGAGCGTGTCGGCGAGCGCATCGCCACTGCCGTCCATCGCAAAGGCCGCGAGGCGGAGCGGCATCATCATCGGCTGTTTTTCGGGCTGCCCGGGCGTCGGCGGCACCGTCTGCACGATGTCGAGCGACCAGTCGTCGCCCTCTTCGGCTAGCGACAGCTTGAGCCGCGGCGTGCCCGCCTGCTCGTACCAGCGGCGGAATTGCGCGAGGTCTAGCCCCGCGCCGTCCTCGATCGCACGCACGAAATCCTCGCACGTCGCAGCCTCGCCGTCGTGGCGGTCGAAATAGAGATCGGTGCCTTTACGGAAGCGCTCGGGGCCGACCATCGTCGCCATCATGCGGATGATCTCGGCGCCCTTGTTATAGATGGTCGCGGTGTAGAAATTCGAGATTTCCTGAAAGCTGTCGGGGCGGATTGGATGCGCGAGCGGCCCCGCATCCTCGGGGAATTGCGCGGCGCGGAGCAGACGGACATCCTCGATCCGCTTGACCGGGGGCGAGCCCATATCGGCTGAAAAGCTCTGGTCGCGAAAGACGGTGAAGCCCTCTTTCAGCGAAAGCTGGAACCAGTCGCGGCAGGTGACGCGATTGCCCGACCAATTGTGGAAATATTCGTGCGCGACGACGCCCTCGACCCCGTCATAATCGACGTCGGTCGCGGTGTCGGGATCGGCGAGGATATAGCGGGTGTTGAAGATATTGAGACCCTTGTTCTCCATCGCGCCCATGTTGAAATCGCTGACCGCGACGATGTTGAACAGGTTGAGATCATATTCGCGGCCGTAGACGCGCTCGTCCCACGCCATGCTGTCCTTCAGCGCCTGCATCGCATGGCCGGTGCGATCCTGATCGCCGCCCCGAACCCAGATGCCGAGTTCGACCTCGCGCCCCGACATCGTCGTGAAGCTATCCTTGTTGACGACGAGGTCACCGGCGACGAGCGCGAAGAGATAGGAAGGCTTCGGCCATGGGTCTTCCCACAGCGCCCAATGATCGCTTCCATCTTCGCCCTGATCGACGCAATTGCCGTTCGACAGCAGGATCGGGAACGCGGCCTTGTCGCCTTGCATCCGCACCTTGTAGCGGCTGAGCACGTCGGGGCGGTCGGGGTGGAAGGTGATGCGGCGGAAGCCTTCGGCTTCGCACTGCGTGCAGAGCAGGCCGCCCGAGGCATAGAGCCCCGAAAGCTGGGTGTTCGACGCGGGGTCGATCACCGTGTCGACCTCGACCGTCGCCGCGGTGCGTTCGCCCAGGTCGACGATCAGGTCGCTGCCCTCCATCCGCCAGTCGTTCCACACCTCGCCATCGACGCGCACCGCCGCGGGGGCCAGCCCGTCGCCGCGCAGCGTGAGCGGCACGGGAGCGTCGGCATCGCGCACCACCGACAGCGCCGCGCCGACCTTCGTCGCATCGACCCCGAGCGCGAAATCGAGCGCGATGTCTGGGATGGACCAATCGGGCGCGCGATAGTCGCTGCGGTGAATGGTGACGGGGATGGCGGGGGTTGAGGAGGCGTCGGTCATGTGATCGATCTAGGCACAGCGCCGCCGACGCGCAATAAGGCGCGCGATGGGACAGATGCTGATTTTCGGGATGGGTTATGCGGCGAGCCACCTCGGGGGCCGCCTCCGCGCGCGCGGCTGGGAGGTGACCGGGACGACGCAGGACGGGCGCGAGGGCAGTATTGCCTTTGCCGACGAGGCCGCGGTGCTCGGCGCGCTGCGCAGCGCGACGCACATATTGTCATCAGTGCCGCCCGCCGAGGGCGCCGACCCGGTGCTCGCGCGCTATGGCGAGGCTGTTGCTCTCGCCCCGGCGGGCTGGGTCGGCTATCTGTCGTCGACCGGCGTCTATGGCGATACGGGCGGCGCGTGGGTCGATGAAAGTGCCGCCATCAAGGGTCGTCGTCCCGACCGCAACGCGGCCGACGCGGCTTGGGGCATGCTGCGCAGCGATGTCCGCACCTTTCGTCTCCCCGGCATCTATGGCCCCGGTCGCTCGATCCTCGATCGCATCGCCGAGGGCCGGGCACATCGGATAGACTTGCCCGAACAGGTTTTCAGCCGCGTCCATGTCGATGACATCGCGGGCGGGGTCATGGCATCGTTCAGGGGACCGGCGGGTGTCTATAATCTGGCCGATGACGAGCCGTGCCATCAGAATGAGTTGGTCGAATGGGGCTGTGCGATGCTCGGCGCGCCGTTGCCGCCGTTGCAATCGCTCGATGACGCGGGCCTTTCTCCCGCCGCGCGCGCCTTCTATGCCGAGAACCGCCGCGTTGCGAATGACAAGGCGAAACGGTTGCTTGGTTGGACGCCACGCTATCCAAGTTTTCGCGATGGGCTGGCCGCCTGCCTGGTCTAATCCGTCACCCCCGCGAAGGCGGGGGTCCCGCTTCTGCGCGGTTGAAAGCGGGATTCCCGCCTTCGCGGGAATGACGGGGAAAGCAGCTAGATCAACACGTCCACCGTATGGATCAGCACGCCGACAAGCCCGCCCACCAGCGTGCCGTTGATGCGGATATATTGCAGGTCGTCGCCGACGGCATTTTCCAGCCGGTCGGTGATCGTCTTGGCGTCCCAGCCACGGATCGTGTCCGACACCAGCCTGAGCGCGGTCTCACCATAGCTGTCGACGACGCCGACCACCGCGCGGCGCGCATAGCGGTTGAGCGTGCGCTTGATCCCCGCATCCTCGCCGAGCATCGCGCCGAACTGGGTGACGAGTTCGCCGATGCGGCCCGCGAGCATCGTGTCGGGGTTGCGCGCGGCCTTGAGCAGCGCGGTCCGGCCCTGTTCCCACAAACCGTCGAGCCAGCGTTTGACCGCCTTGTTTTCGAGCAGCTCGTCGCGAACCTTGGCGACCTTCGCCTTCACCTCGGGGTCGTGCTGCAGGTCGAGCGCTATTTTGGCGAGCCCTTCCTCGACGCGGATGCGCAGCGGGTGCGTCTCGTCGACCGCCATTTCGCTGAGCAGCTTCGACAGCCCGGCGACGATGCGGTTCGAGATGCTTTCGTCGAGCCCGGTGAAGCGCACGATCGCGTTCGAATTGTCGTGCACCATCTGATGGATCAGATGCTCGTTGAGTTCGAGCGTCTTCGACCCCCATTTGACCATCGCGTCGAGCAGCGGCTGGTGCCGCCCCTCGGCGAGTGCGGCCTGCAATGCCTGGCCGAGCAAAGGCGCGACGTCGAGTTCGCGGAGGCGATCGGCGATCGCCGATTTGACGATGCCGCCGAGGCGCTGCTGGTCGAGCGCGCCCAAACCGTCGGCGATGATCCGCGACGCGCCGAGCCGGAGGCGCCCGCCGCCCTCGCCCGGTTCGGACAGGAATTTTCCGACCGCGCCCGCGACATCGACCGTCTGCATCTTGCGCGCGATCAGGCGCGGCAGCAGGAAATTGTTGAGCAGGAAGCGCGCGAGCGTGTCGCCGATCCGGTTCTTGTTACGCGGGATGATCGCGGTGTGCGGGATCGGCAGCCCCATCGGGTGGCGGAACAGCGCGGTAACCGCGAACCAGTCGGCAAGCCCGCCGACCATCGCCGCCTCGGCAAAGGCGCGGATAAAACCGATCGCGGGATGGACGTCCTGAAAATATTTCGCGCCGAGGAAAACGAACGCCATGACGATGAGCAGACCCGTCGCGACGACGCGAATGTTCGATCCTCTTGCCGGGATGGCGACGCCAATCGGCCGGGAAAGCGTGCGGTCGGTCATATGAACCAAATGGCGAAATGCCGCAAAGGTTGCAACCGGCGCAGTCGCTTACCGCGCCGGCGCGCTCCCATTATTCCGCCGGTTCGGGCGCGGGCGCGCCGTGCGGCTTGGTATCGTCACCCTTGCGATAGGTCAGCAGGTTGCTCGAGAAGAAGCGGCCGAGGCGCTTTTCGATGCTGTCGGCAAGGCTGAAGCCCGCGGGAACGATCAGCAGCGTCAGCAGCGTCGACAGGATCAGGCCGCCGATCACGACGACGCCCATCGGCGCGCGCCAGGCGCCGTCGCCCGACAGCGACAGCGCGGTCGGCACCATGCCCGCGACCATCGCTACCGTGGTCATTACGATCGGCTGCGCGCGCTTGCGCCCCGCGTCGAGCAGCGCCGCATTCTTCTCGACGCCATGGTCCATTTCCTCGATCGCGAAATCGACGAGCAGGATCGAGTTCTTCGCGACGATGCCGAGCAGCATGAGCAGGCCGATATAAACGGGCATCGAGATTTCCATGCCGGTGATCAACAAGCCGAGCAGGCCGCCCAACGGCGCGAGCAGCAACGACGACATGTTGACCAGCGGCGACAGGAAGCGGCGATAGAGCAGCACCAGGGTCGAGAAGACCAGCAAGAGCCCCGACACCACCGCAATCATGAAGTTCATGATCAGTTCGGCCTGCCACTTCTGATCGCCTTGCACGACCTTGCGAATGCCCTGCGGCATCGTGGTGATCGCGGGCAACGCATCGATCTTTTTCTGCGCTTCGCCGGTCACCAGGCCCGGTGCCAGATCGGCACCGATCACGATGCGCCGCGTCTGGTTATAGCGGCGCAGTTCGGTGGGCCCCGCGCCAAAGCCGATCGAGGCGACCGACTTCAGCGGCACCGTCGTCCCGCGCGCGGTCGGCACAGGCAGATTCTCGATCGTCGCCAGCGCGCGACGCGAATCTTCGGACAGGAGCACGCGGATCGGGATCTGGCGATCGGACAGCGAGAATTTCGCCGCATTCTGGTCGATATCGCCGATCGTCGCGATGCGGATCGTCTGGCTGAGCGCCGACGTGGTCACGCCCAGTTCGGCGGCGAGGTCCATCCGCGGGCTGACGATGATTTCCGGGCGCGGAATATCGCCCTCGATCCGCGGCGAGCGCACTTCCTTGAGCTTTTCCATCTGCGACACGATCAGGCGCGCATGCTTCTCGAGCGCCACCGGATCGTCGCTGCCGATGACCATCGTGATATCGCGGCCGGAAAAGCCGCCCGACTGGCTCTGGAAGGTCACGCGCGCATCGGGGATCGCCGCCATTTGCGGCTGCAGGCTGCGTTCCCATTCGACGCTGGTAACTTCGCGCTTCTTCTTCAGCGTGATATAGACGCCGCCGTCGTTGACGTTGACCTCGTAAAAGGCGTTTGCGACATTCTTGTCCTTCGACAGGATCGCGTTGATCTGGTTCGAGATATGCTCGCTCTGCGCGAGCGTGGAGCCCGGCGGCAATTCATAACGGATCTGGCTGTAGTCGCTGTTGATCGTCGGCTGGAACTGCTGCGGCAGGATCATCAGCAAGGCGACGCTCAACCCCAGCGACAGGAAGCCGATGCCGACAATCCAGACGCGATGGTCGAAAAGGCGGGCATAGCCACGCTGGACCATGAACTTCGCCCAGTTGGTGAAGCCCCATTCGCGCATTCCGATGAGCCATGCGAGGGCGCCGAGCAGGATCGCGATCAGGCTGACGCCGAGATACGTCAGGATCGCATCGACAGGCGTCTTCAGCAGGAAGTACATCGCCGTATTGGGCGCATCCTGCCCGACCGGGACCGGCTGAAAATAGGCGTAGATCGCATAAAGGACCGACAGACCGGCGAGGATCAGCGGCACTGCCAGATAGGCGATCTTCGTCCGATGCGCTTCGTAACGCGCGCGGATCGCATGATGCTTTCTGTTGTCGAGCGTCCATTTGAGAAGGCGCTCATAGCGGTCGACCCACGGGCCCGAGGCATGATCCTGCTCGCCCTGCGCCGACAGGAAATAGGCGGCGATCATCGGCGTGATCATGCGCGCGACCGCCAGGCTGACGAGCACCGCGAAGACAACGGTCATGCCGAACTGGATGAAGAACTGCCCCGAAATGCCAGGCATCAGCGCGACGGGCAGGAAGACCGCGACGATCGACATCGTCGTCGCGACAACCGCGAGGCCGATTTCGTCGGCGGCATCGATCGACGCCTGATAGGCGGTTTTGCCCATTCGCATATGCCGGACGATATTCTCGATCTCCACGATCGCATCGTCGACGAGCACGCCGGCGACAAGGCTGAGCGCGAGCAGCGACAGGCTGTTCAGCGAAAAGCCCATCATGTCCATGAACCAGAAGGTCGGGATCGCCGACAGCGGGATCGCGAGCGCACTGATCAGCGTCGCGCGCCAGTCGCGCAGGAAGAGGAACACGACGACCACCGCGAGGATCGCGCCTTCGATCATCGCGAGCATCGAGCTGCGATATTGTTCCTTGGTATATTCGGTGCGCGTGAAGAGGATCTTGAATTCGACCTGCGGGTTCGCCTTCTTGATCTCGGCGAGCTTCTTCATCGCCTCGTCGTGGATCGTGACGTCCGAGGCGCCCTTCGCCTTTTCGATCGAGAAGCTCAACACTTGGCGGTTGCCGATCTTCGCGAGGTTGCGCTGTTCGGCGTAGCCGTCGGTCACGGTCGCGACATCGGCGAGGCGGATCGTGCGGCCGCTGCCGATCGATATGCGTGTTTCGCCAAGCTGGAAGGCGTTTTCGGCGTTGCCGAGCACGCGCACCGCCTGCTCCGATCCGGCGATTTCGGTACGCCCGCCCGCGGCATTGACGTTCACCTGGCGCAATTCCTGGTTCACCTGGCTCGCGGTGAGGCCATAGCTTTGCATGCGCGCGGGGTCGAGGATCACGCGGATTTCGCGATTGACCCCGCCCGACCGGCTGACCTTTGCCATGCCCTGGATCGAAAGCAGTTCCTTGGCGATCGTATTGTCGACGAACCAGCTCAATTGTTCGAGCGTCATGTCCGACGTTTCGACGGCGAAATAGGTGATCGGGCCGCCCGCGGCGTCGACGCGCACGACCTGCGGTTCGAGGATGCCGTCGGGCAGGTCGCTGCGGATCTGCTGTACCGCCTGGTTGACGTCGTTATAGGCGCGGTCGATCGGGGTGCCGATCGCGAACTGCACCATCGTCCGGCTGTTGCCCTCGGCGACATAGGACGACAGTTCGTCGACGCCGCTGACCGCGCGCACCGCGGCCTCGACACGCTGGGTGACCTGCGTCTCCAGTTCGGACGGCGCCGCGCCGGGCTGCACCACGACGACCTGGACCATCGGAAATTCGACGTCGGGATTGTCGTTGACGTCCATCCGGTTGAAGCTGACGACACCTGCCAGAAGAAGCAGGATGAACATCACAATCGGCGGCACCGGATTGCGAATGCACCAGGCGGAAATGTTGCGAAAGCTCATGATCAAACGCCCTTGTGCACTGAATCTCTAATGCGCCGCTGGCCGGTTACTGCGACGATTTCTGTACCACCGGCTTCACCTTGTCGCCGGGGTTGAGGAAAGCGCCCGCGAGCGCGACGACCTTTTCGGTGCCGGTAAGCCCCGACGCGATCGACACGCCGCCGTCGGTCACGGTCCCGACCTTCACCGGACGGCGCTGGACCGTGTTATTGGCATCGACCACCAGCACGAAATTGCCTTCGACGCCGCTTTGCACGGCGCTTTCGGGGAGGAGCGGCGCTTCCGCCGTGCCCGCGATCAGGCGCGCGTCGGCAAAGCCACCCGGACGCAGCGCCTCGCTGTACGGAATCGCGATGCGGACGGTGCCCTGCCGCGTTTCCATGTTGATGACCGGCGACTTCTGCCAAACCTGTCCCGCGATATTCAGGTTGCTGCCCACCGGGGTGATCGTCGCGCGCGTGCCGACATTGACGCGGGCCAGATCGGCCTCGGCCATCTGGGCCAGCATTTCCATCTCGCCGTCGCGCGCCATGCGGAACAGGACCCCGCTGCCGGCGCCGACGATCTGGCCCGGCTCGACGTCACGCGTCAGCACGAGGCCCGCGGCGGGCGCGACGATATTGAGGCGCTCGTTGCGCGCGGTCGCTTCGGCATATTGCGCCTGCGCGACGCGAACGCGTGCGTTGGCGGCGTCGCGCGTCGCGCGCTTGCGATCCATGTCGGCCTTGGAAATGAACCCGCGCCCGACGAGCGCCTGCGCGCGCTCGAGTTCGGCCTGCGCCAGTTTGGCATCGGCCTGCGCGACGCGGATCGACGCGGCAAGGCTCGCGGCCTGCTGCGCCTGAACCGAGCGGTCGATGACCGCGAGCGTCTGCCCCGCACCGACCCACTGGCCGGGTTCGACAAGGACGCGAAGGACCTGTCCGCCCTCTCCCGCGACGCCGACGGGCATTTCGCGGCGCGCCGCGATCGTGCCGTTGGCGGAGATCGCCGCCTCGACCGAAACGCGGCCTGGAATGATCACGGTGACGTTGGGCGCCGCAGCCGTACCCGCGTCGGCATCGGCAGCCGCCTTGCCGCTCGTGAAGGCATAATAGGTCGCCGCCAGGGCGAGTGCGATCAGCACCAGCGCGACGATCAGCCAGGTGCGCTTGCGACGGCTGTCGCCCGCGTCTTCATAAAAGCTTTGCGTGCCCGCCAGGCTGTCCATCACATCCACTTTCCGCTCGTAGTTCACGCCGAAAACCCTCCCTGCCTTGCGCGGCATCATGCTGCGGCAGGCGCAGACGCGCCTGTCCCCTCGACCCCGCACGACAGGATCAATCCACTGCGAGGTGTATTACCTAATTAAATCACCACTGGCAAGAGGCGAAACTTCGCCATCCCCCCTGCGCCCCGGATCGCGGCTCATAGGCTTGTCTTCGTTCAATTTCCAGTGCTTACCGCCATGAAAAAGGGCGGCGCGCCCTGCGGCGGCCACCCTTTTCTTCCGGCCGGTCCGAACGGCCAGCCGTTATCGGCAGGCGGTCAGCGGACCCGGCCGCGCCGCACGAGGTTGACGATCCCAAGCAGGATCACCGCGCCGATGAAGGCGGTGAGCAAGGTCATCGGATCAAAGGCGTTGCCGCGCAGATGTCCGCCGCCCAGGAAACTGCCGAACAGCAAGCGGCCGAGGATCGACCCGACACAACCGACGATGATGTTGAGGAAAATGCCTTGCTGCGCGTCGGTGCGCATCACGATACTGGCGAGCCAGCCGATGATGCCGCCCATGATGATAGCGATAATCCAAGTCATAAGATGACCCCCTACGATCGATGTTGGCGCCTGACCCTGCAGGCATCACTTGGTAACCCAAATATCTGATATCGCCTAGCAGAATGGCGGCGGCGCGATCACGCCGCCGCCACATCGTTCAGCGGACGCTGCCGCGCCGAACCAGGTTGACGATGCCCAGCAGCACCACCGCGCCGATGAAGGCCCAAAGCAGCCCGATCGGACTGAAGGCATCGAGGCTCGCCCCCATGCCGAAAAAGCTGCCGAGGAAATTCCCGAGGAACGCGCCGACGATGCCGACAACGACATTCAGGATGATGCCCTGCTGCGCGTCGGTGCGCATGACGATGCTCGCCAACCAGCCGATAATGCCGCCGACGATCAATGTAATGATCAGACCCATGATATTTCCCTTCCTGAACCGGCCGGGCAAGCGCCGATGCCCGGCGATCATGCGAACGTCCGGTCGCGCCCGGACATCGTTTCAACGATGACCAAAGAATGCGGGTCGGGAGCGAAAGGTTCCCGGCCGGCCCGCGTGGGCTCGGCCGGGAAAGTGGGATCGGTTCCTGATCGGGAACGTCTCCGGGTCGCAAGACGCCACTAAGCAGCCGCGTTTGACGCTGATGTGACGAAAGTCACAGGGGTGAAAATAAATGGGATGGGTCCGCGGCACATGCGCGGCCACCATGCGGGCGCTCCGACCGCCGCATGCGAAATGGGGGCCGACATCGCTGCCAACCCCCACTATCCGGCTTTGCCCCACGTACCTCGCTCCACCTCATCCCGGTCCGCTTCTCTTGCGATCAGCAGCCCGCAAAACGATGCGTTGCGGCGCACGCCGGAACAATCCGGCGACGGTTTGGTCGGCCCCCTTTCGGGGGCCGGCCGCACCTGGAAAGCCCTTCATCATCTCTTCTTGCGTCCGCCGAAGCGGTCGCTGTCCAAGCGATGGACTGCGTTTCCTGTACCCAATCGGGTCCGTATCAACTCGTGGGAATCGCTACGTTCCGTGATCAGGCTACCGGTCGATTTCCTCGCCAATCCGTCCGTTCTCTTCTGGCTAGTCTTGCAACTACCCTTGATGTCCCGGTGGTCTGCGTCTCTGTCGTCCGATGATTTGAAGCTGACATGAAGATTTCGTGCCGCCAACAAAAAATGCGCGAAAAACCGGCTCGGGCGGCCTGCGCTTGTGGATAAGTCCGGCATTAGCAACAAGCGGATTCGCTGCAGCATTTTTGTAACAGCCCTGCAGCATTTTCGGATTCAGAATCCGAACCGGCTCGCGGGCACCGCCATCCAATCTACGTCGATTTTCTTGCCCACGAGTCGCGACTCGGCATAAAAAAAAGCGGGACCCGGAGGCCCCGCTCTCTTCATGCTCGGTGGACGATCAGCCCTTCACGGTGACCTCAACGCGGCGCGCCGCCGAATTGTCGGTCCCGGTCGTCGTCGCCTCGGCCGGTTTTTCGAGCACGACCTTGTCGGCCGCGAAGCCGAGCTTCTCGAGCGCCGCCTTGACGCTCTGCGCGCGGTTCTTCGACAATTCGGCGTTGGCGGCCGCATTGCCCGTCGGATCGTTATAGCCCGACACTGCAAGCGTCGCGGCGGGGTTGCTGTCGAGATAGGCTTTCACCGACGATGCCGCGGTTGTCAGATCGTTCGACACCTCCGATTTGCCGGTGTCGAAATAGACCGTCAGCATCGGCTTGCCCTCGCGGTCCGCCGCGACGACGCCGGCACCCTCGGGGATGGCGGCGACGGGCGCGGCTCCCGTATCGGTGGGCGCGACCGTCTCGCTGATCGCGGTCTCGTCGGTGGCCGGGGCAACCGCCGCATCCTGTTTCGAACAATAGCGCAGGCCGAAGAACAGCAGCGCCGCCAGAACGAGCAACAGCAGAAGCCAGGGCAGCCAGCCCATGCCGCCGCTCTTTTCGCTTTCGCCATCACCGCCCGAATAGGCGGTCTGCGGACTTGCCGCCGACGGCGCCGGAGCCGCGGGCGATGCCGCCGGCGGCGGGGCCGCAGCGGCGGGAATGGCCGACGCACCGGCGAGACCCGCCGCAGCCAGCGGGACGGCCGAGGTCGTGTCATCATCCTTGCCGGAATCGCCGTCCAGCCCGCCGACGGCGGCGAGCCCTGCGGCGGCGCCCGCAGCACCAGCCGCGCCGCCAAAGAGCGTAAGCAGGCCGAAATGCTGCGCGAGGAGATAATAGACGGTGACGCGGTTCTTGGTCCGGTCTTCCTTCATCCGTTCGCCGACCCCGGCGATCGCCGCATCGAGCGTGGCGTCATCATCGGTCAGCCCCAGTTTTTTCTTGAGGAAGTTTTCGCGGACGCGGTCGGTTTCTTTTGTGTCGGTAAAGGAAACGAGCGAGGAATCGCGGTTTCTGAGAGCGATGCCGAGATATTTGACGATCGCCGACACCACATTTTCGTCGGCGTCCTCGACATATTTCCTGACATCCGCCAGCCAATCTTCTGCCATGCGATTTCCTCCTGCTTAGACGCAAGGGTTCGTCGTCAGACGCTCGCACGGGGGGCGAGACTCGCGTCTTAGGAGGCGGAACTTATATCATTTTCCGCGAAAGCAAACATCGCGGCGGGAAATCGGGGCTATCGCTTGCCGAGATCGCCCTTGCCGATCGTGCCCGACGCCATTTCGAGCATCCGGTCGAGGCTCTTGCGCGCAGCGAGGCGGAGGCCCTCTTCCATCTCGATCTGCGGCTTCAAATCGCGCAGCGCGATGTAGAGCTTCTCCATCGTGTTGAGCGCCATGTACGGGCAGATGTTGCAGTTACAGTTGCCGTCGGCCCCCGGCGCACCGATGAACTTCTTCTCGGGCAGCGCGAGCTCCATCTGGTGGATGATGTGCGGCTCGGTCGCGACGATCAGCGTGTCGCCGGGGAAGCTCTTGGCGAACTGCAGGATGCCGCTCGTCGAACCGACATAGTCGGCATGGTCGACGATATGCGGCGGGCATTCGGGGTGCGCCGCGACCGGGGCACCCGGATGCTGCGCCTTCAATTTGATCAGCTCGGTTTCGCTGAACGCCTCGTGCACGATGCACACGCCCGGCCACAGCAGCATTTCGCGCCCGAACTTGCGGTTGAGATAGCCACCGAGGTGACGGTCGGGGCCGAAGATGATCGGCTGGCTTTCGGGGATCTGGCTGATGATCGTCTCGGCGCTCGACGAGGTGACGATGATGTCGCTGAGCGCCTTCACTGCCGCCGAGCAGTTGATGTAAGTCAGCGCGATATGGTCGGGATGCTTTTCGCGAAAGCGCTTGAACTGTTCGGGCGGACAGCTGTCCTCGAGGCTGCATCCCGCGTCCATGTCGGGCAGGATCACGGTCTTTTCGGGGCTGAGGATCTTCGCGGTCTCGGCCATGAATTTCACGCCGCAGAATGCGATGACCTCGGCGTCGGTGTCGGCGGCCTTGCGCGACAGCTCAAGCGAATCGCCGACGAAATCGGCGAGGTCCTGAATCTCGGGCTTCTGGTAATAATGCGCGAGGATGACGGCATTGCGCTCCTTGCGCAGGCGCTCGATTTCGGCGCGCAGGTCGAGGCCCGAGAGATTCTCGCGAATGGGAGCAGTCATCGCTTTTCCTTATATGGCTTTAGCCTTGGCGCACCCCCTACACCGCTGCCCGCGGCAGGGCAATTCGGCTATCAACCGGCAAGCCGCTCCGCGAGCGCGATGACAGGGGGCGTCATCGCCAAAAGATAGATGGTGATGCGCACCGCGATGACAATCGCCGCGATCGCTTTTGTCGCGGGATGGATGCGGCCCAGCGTTCGCCGGTCGTACAGCGCGATGATGCCGACAACGCCCAGCTGGATCAGCCCGATCGGAATGTCCGACCAGCCGATCATCAGCGGCATCGGCAATATCCGGCCGAGTGCGGGTTCGAGAATGACGATCGTCGCGCCGATCATCAGCCGCCGGTGCCACGCGGTCGTATGGCGCCGCCGGATCGCCGCCCACACCATCAGACCAAAGACCAGCGATTCCACAGTCGTGAGCGCGAAGAAATAAGGCGGCGCGAAGAAGGGCGGAAAGCGGTTCAGCACCAGCGACGCGAGGCCGGTGAAGATGCCGAGGCCGGTGATGAACAGCGCGAGCCCCGCGCCGATCCACCCAAGCCGCCGGTGCAGCGCGAGATTATCGCGCGAGACGAGCGTCGGCTGAACGATCAGCAGCGCCAGCCATGCCAGCATCGCCACCCCGTGCAGATGCACCCAGAAAGGCGCCGCGACCGGATCGACGAAGCCCCTCAGCGCGAATTGCAGAAAACCGAAGACGATAAAAATCGCGAGGCCGATCGCCATGCGATGCCAGAAAAGTTCGGCGCGCGCGGCGCCCCCCGCGGTACTAGCCATGCCCGTTCCCCCTGCCCGACCGGGAGCGAGAATAGCGCAGCCTCGAATCTACCGAAAGCGGGGATTTACCCAGATGGCGCGTCGGCGAAGCGCGCGGTTACCTTGGCATCGATCCCCGCGGCTTTCAGCGGCATTGCAAAGCTCTGCTCGACCGCGGTGCGCGCCGCACCCTGCGCGAGGCGCATCGGTGTCGCGCCCTTGGCCTGCGCTATCAGTTCCTCCTGCGCGCGCTTGCGGTTCGCGGCGTCGAGCGTGCGTTCAGCGTCGGTCAGCGTCAGCAAGATCTCGCCGTCGCGATATTCGCTGATCGCGTCGATATCGATCTCGGGGCCCGCGAGCCGCAACGGCGGCAGCGTGACGGTGAGCGCGTTGGTCGCTGCATCCCAGTCGAGGTCGGATTGCTTCAATTTGCCGAGGTCGAGTTCGTAGCGGACCGTGCCCGGCATGATCAGCGTCTTCTTGGCGCTCAGCCCCAGCCGGCTCTGCGTCGAGGTCACCACGGCGACATAGCGCGCGGTGAAGGGGACGAGGACATTCTGTTCCTGCAGGCCCTGCAGGCTGGCGGCGACGACGGTTTCGGGATCATAGCCCTTTTGCCAGTCCTGCCACGCCGCAACCGCCCACCAGACAGCGACGAGCAGCAGCGCCGCGGCGGCAAGCAGGATCAGGCGGGGCGCAAGGCGCGCTGGGGAAGCAGAGGTCATTCAGGCAAGTTCCCATTCTTCGTCATGCGCACGCACGATCCCGCGCGTCCGAAGGTCGATCAGGTGCGCGAGCACCGAGCGGCCGGCGGCGCCATTGAGCCGCGGGTCGAGTCCCTTGTACATATGCTTGACCATGTCGGGGATCACGCTCGTCCCCTTTTCGAGTTCGCGCAAAATCTGCCGCTCGCGCTGTCTGCGGTGGCCGAGCATGCCGCGCACCAGCTGCCGCGGCTTGGTCACGGCGGGGCCGTGCGCGGGATAATAGACACGGTCTTCACGCTCATAGAGCTTCGACAGGCTCGCCATATAGGCGGCCATATCGCCGTCGGGCGGGCTGACGACGCTCGTCGACCAGGCCATGACATGATCGCCGGTGAACAGCGCGCCGCTTTCGACGAGGCCGAAGCAGAGATGGTTCGAGGTGTGGCCGGGGGTCGCAACGGCTTCGAGGGTCCAGCCGTCGCCCGAAATGCGCTCGCCGTCGGTGAGCACGCGGTCGGGGGAATAATCGGGGTCGAACGCCGAATCAGCGCGCGGCCCGTCGTCGGACAGCGCCAGCGGCGCGCAACCGATGATCGGCGCGCCGGTCGCTTCTTTCAGCGGCGCCGCGGCGGGCGAATGATCGCGGTGCGTATGCGTGCAAAGGATCGCGGCGACGCGCTGGCCTTCGGTCGCGCGCAGGATCGCGTCGACATGGCCGGTGCCGTTGATGTCGGCAGGGTCGCCGATGCTGAGCCCCGAACCGGTCGGACCCGGATCGATCACCGCGACGTCACTGCCCGCCCCAACGATCCACGTCTGCGTGCCCGTGAAGGTATAGGGCGACGGGTTCGGCGCGAGCACGCGGCGCACCAGCGGTTCATGCTGTTCGCATTCGCCGGCGCGGATGCTGTCGGGCCAGGGCTTTTCTTCGCTCATACCGCCCATGTGGCATCGCGCACCGCGAAGGAAAAGGGATGGGTGCGAAAAAGCGCACGTGAAAAAGGGAGCAGCATGCGCCGCCCCCTTTCCCCGCCCCTGCCGCCGACCCCACCGGGGAGTAAGGGTCGGCGTCGAAGCTGCTCGGGCTCAGTGGCCCGATTTCTCGATCTCGGCGATCGCCTTTTCGAGGTCGGCGGCGACCTTGGCGCGCATGTCTTCGGACAGGCTCCGCGCGCGTTCGCCATCGGCAAAGGCCTCGCGTGCCTTCTTCAGCGCCGAGAGCCGCGCCGCTTTGGTTTCGGGTCCGTCGCTGCACGCGAACATCATCACGTGGCTGCGCTTGTTGCCGCTATTTTCGTCGCGGTTGACGATCGGCGCCGCCTTGCCGTCACCGCATTTGCCCAGGACCATCGCCTTGCCGTGAGTGCTCCAGGTGCCGTGCATTGGGGGTATGGGCGGCATCGGGTGCATCGGGGCCATGACGGTGCGGATGCGCTCCTTGCGCTTCGCCTCGAGCTTGTCGGCGATCGCCTCGGCGCGCTTGCCGGCGATGCCCTGTTCCTTCAGCGTCGCGATGACATCGTCGCGCGACAGGCCGCCTGGGGACCGGATTTCGATGCGGCGCATCTTGTCCTTGCCCTCGGCTAGTGCCTTGCCTTCGCTGTCGCCGTCGCGGCGGATGACGATGCGGTGCACCTCGCGCTTCTTCTTGCCGTCGTCGGTCGCGGCGTCGTCGCTATGCTCGGTGAAGACCATCGTGCCGGGCGCGTCGGGCGCCTCGGGCGGCAGCGGCGGTTCGGGGGGCGCCGGCGGCGCGGGCGGTTCGCCGAGATCGGCGGTCTGCGCCTTTGCCACGACGATCCCCGCGGGGACGAGCGTCGCGGTCGCACCGAGCACCGCGAGCGTCGCGCCGCCGATCAGCAACCGGCCGACAAGGCCGCGCTTCTTTGAAATATCCCCTTGCGTCAACATCGTCAGCCTCTCCTGCAGATTATCGTGGACCGCCATCGGCGCGGCGAGCGACAGGCGCGGCCCGACCGCCGCCTTGACGATCGCGGTCGCATAACGCGCGGTCCGCTCGCGCCGCTCGTCGCAATGGGTCATCGTCAGCACGCGCGCATCGCACGCCGCCTCCTGATCGAAACGAAAGGCACGGATCGCGCGCCAGGCGAAGGGGTTGAACCATTGGGCGGCGAGCAACACGAGCGCCGCGCTGTTCGCCCACAAATCGCCGTGGCGGTGGTGCGACAGCTCATGATCGATCGCGAGCGCACGCTCTTCGGCGACATAGCGCGCGAAGAAATCGTGCGGGACGGCGACGTAGCGCTGCCACAGGCCGAAAGCTACCGGACCGTCGACCGCATCGGACATCACCAGCCGGATGTTGCCGATCGGCTCGAGCTCGACCGCCTCGCCCAGCACCGCGCGGCGGAACCGCCGATGCGACACCATCGCGGTCGCGATAACGGCGATCATGCCCGCCGCCCACAGCGCGAAGAAGAGCGGCACCAGCTCGGCGAGCGTCCAGAGCGGTTCGGCTGCAGCGGGTGCTGCGATGGGCAGGCCAACGGGCACCATCACCGCCATGTCGGCCGCAGGCTCGGGCATGATAACCACCGGATCGGCAAACGGCAGCGGCGGTAGCACCAGGCGCAGCGCGGGCACCGCCCACAAGGCATAGGTCAGCCGCGGGCCGAAATGGCGCGCAAAGGGTTTGCGGACGATCAGGATCAAGAGGACGAGAAGGCCCGTGGTCACGAGCGTATCGGCCCACGCCTGGAGCAGCACCGCGGCGCTCACGACTTCAGCCTCTTGAGCAGCGCCTCGATTTCGGCGATGTCGGTGTCGGTCAGCGCCTCGCGGTCGGCGAGATGCGCGATCAGCGGGCTTACTCGCCCCCCGAACAGGCGATCAACGAAGCGCTGCGATTCCTCGCCGACGGCGTCGGCGCGTTCGATCGCGGGACTATAGAGATAGCGCCGACCGTCGGCTTCCGCCGTCACCGCGCCCTTCTGGACCAGCCGCGCGAGCAAGGTCTTCACCGTCGCCTGCGTCCAGCCGTTGATCTTGCCGATGCGCGAGGTCAGGTCGGCGGCGGTCTGGGGGGCTTTTTCCCACAGCGCCGACAGCACCTGCATCTCCGAATCGCTTGCTCGTTCTGCCATGCGGACCCCTCCCATTGGCGTCGTCGTCACCGATGCGACTACAAATGTAGTCAAAGGGCTGAACGCTTCCTGAACGAAGCTGAACGGATCCACCTTCGCGGGAATGACGGGAGGAAACAGGGCGAAGTGTCGGGATTCTTGACAGTGCGCGATCCCGGTAAGGAATCGCTAACCAGCGTCTCGCGCCGGATTCCGCAAATGCCGAAAATTGGCACGGCAATTGTATAGTATCCAAATGTTCCCGAGTGTTCCGCTCAAATGGAGCGGTGGGGGGCATCAGTCTGGTCCCTGATGTCCCCTGCCCCCACCCGGGAAAACCCCACTTACCCCTGATGCAGACGGGGGGCGGAGCGGCCGAAAGGCCCCGCCCCCCGGACGCTTTTCACCCGAACGAAAAAAGGGCGGACCGCAAAGGCGGCCCGCCCAGAATATGGCCGCCGCGCACGGCGGCCACCCCATCTTGCTTATTCAGCTTCCTGCTGTTCGGCCGCTTTCTTGAGCTGGCCCTTGGTCATGCCGGTGACGAGGACGTCGCCCGACCCGGCAAAGCTCGCCGCCGGCAGCGTCGCGACGCGGTCACCGACCTCGACCGTCACCGCCTGCACGACACCGCCGCCCGTCTGGCGCAATTCCTGGACATGGCCGATCACCTTGCCACGCGCGTCGGTCACCGCCATGCCGGGTTCGACCGCGAACGTCCCGGCGCCATTGGCCGCGCCGCTACCCGCAGCGGCGAGCTGGCCGAGGCTGCCCTGGAAGCTGCCCGCAACCGATCCGGCGCCGCTGGCGCTGCCTGAGACGTTCGACAGTGCGGCGCCGGTCCGGTCACGGGCAGTCCCGACCGCACCGCGCGCGGTGCCGGTTGCGGTCGAAGCCGCGCCCCGTGCAGTAGCAACGGTGCCGCGCGCGGTGTTGCCGACGAAATCGGTGCCGACCGCCTGCGCGTCGAGGCTGCCGCCCCCCGAAGCATTGCCCGCGCCATTGGCGTTGCCGCCGATCGTGTTGCCGAGCAGATTGCCGTTGCCGTCAACCGAGCCCTTGCCGTTCGCATCGGCGTTGCCCTTGCCCTGGACGCGGCCCGAACGACGATCGACCTGGGCGTCGCCGCGGCCTGAGCCGGTCAGATCGCCCGCCGAACCGAGCGTTCCGCCGATGGGGCCGGTCGGATTGCCGAGCGTCCCGCCCAGCGTGCCACCGAGGTTGCCGCCCAGACCGCCACCACCGCCGCCGCCAAGCAGCTGCGCGTTGGCCGGAGCCGAAAAAGCCATGGCCGACGCGGCGAGCGCGAGGGCCGAAATGAAGATGCGATTTGCCATTGGTCTTCTCCTGAATTTTCGGCCCGGAGGGGGTGGGCCTGGAGAGAGAACGACGGCGCGTTCGATTTTCTTCCGAATAATTTCGAGGGAGGGGTCAGCGGCCCGCGCAAGTCGCGCAAATCAGGCCGTGACCATAGATTTTGTCGCGCCCCTTCTTGCCCAGATCGCGGGCTTCCATGACGAGCGCCGCGACGGCGGGCCCGATGCGATCGATCGCGGGGGCGGGATAGCGAAGCGCAAGCCGTCCGGCGACGAGCGGTGCGGCAAAAGACGTGCCGCGCAGCCGGTCGCTGCTTCCTGCCCCCGTCGCCGCCAGCACCGCGTCGCCGGGTGCAGCAAAATCGACATGCAGCGCGCGCCCAGCCTCGGGCAACGCGCGCGCTTTTTGGTCGACCCCGGTCACCGCAAACACGCCCTTGTAGGAAGCCGGATAGGCGGGCGGCGCGGCGGGCCCGTCGTTGCCGACCGCCGCGACGATCAGCATCCCGCGCTGCTGCGCCCGCGAAACGGCTGTCGAAAGCAGTTTGTTGTCGGGTCCGACGAGGCTGATCGTCGTCACCGCGGCACCGTTTTGGGCGAGCCACCCGAGCGCACGCGCGATCGCGCTGGCGTTGCCGCCGGCGGGGTCGGTCCCATAAACATCGGCCGCGAGCAGGCGCTGGCCCGGGGCCGCGCCCTGCACCGAACCGCTCCCGACGAGCAGCGAGGCGACCGCGGTGCCGTGACGGCTCGCCGACGGCGCGCCTTTCGCAAAGCCGCGCTGTTCGACCCGCCCTGCAACCGATGGATGCGCCGCGACGCCGCCGTCGATCAGGCCGAGGCTCGCCTTGCCGCTGCCTTGGGCGGCCGCGAGCATCGCCCCGGGCAACGCGCCGCCCGGCCCGCTCGCAAAATAGAGATTGTCGGCATCGACCTCGGCACCGGGAAGCAGCTTCGCAAGCTGTTTGCGCGCCCGGCCAAGGCTGCGCCCCTCGGGTACACGGAAGCGGGCGATATCGAGATCGAGCCCCTCGATGCGCTCGCGGTCGATCAGCGCGAACCCCGCCTCGCCCGCCCGCGCAATCATCGCCCTATCGACCCCGCTCGCGACAAGGACGCCGCGCACCGCGGGTTCGCCGCGCTCGTCGAGCTCGATGCTGTCGCGATTGCGGCGGACCAGTGCTGTGATGCGGTCGAGCCGGACATCCAGCAACCGGTCACCGATCCCGGCCAGCCGCCCCGTATCCACCTCGGACAGCGACGGCAGCGTGCGCGCGGCATCGGGAAGCTGCACTTGCGGCAGCGCAATCTGCGCCGCGACACGCGCGTCGGTCCCGCTGAGCAGGAGGCAGAGCATCGCCAGAAAAATCGTCCAGAATCGCATCATCAGTCTCACAAGGGCCGGCACGGCGGCCGGTTCCCGAAAAAATTTAGCATCGTACGGAAGAAACGATAGAAGCCTGACGTTTCTTCCTCGAACAATGAGGGTCCGAACCCATCCATTGCGCATTCGAGGTTTGAAGCGATTTTGTTCAGGGCAAGGAAGTGAGGCGCAGGCATATGAATATATTCCAAGGCTCGCTGACGCAGCCATGGGCAAAATCGGTCAAATCCCGAAGGGACGCCGAAATGGCTTCGATCTCGGCCCCGCGCGGCCTTGCAGATGGAACCACCATCCGCGGCGGCCACGCGAAACCGATATCTTCGCCATTTCGACGCCTCGAATGCGCAATGGATGGGTTCGGCCCCTGAGGCGACAATGCGCTTCGAAGAGGAACTGGTCGAATTGCTGCCCCGTCTGCGCCGCTTTGCGCGCGGACTGGCGCGCGATGCCAGCGACGCCGACGATTTGTGCCAAGCGGCGATTGAACGCGCCCTGAAGTCGCAGGAACAGTGGCAACAAGGAACGAGACTGGATAGCTGGATGTACCGCATCACCCGCAACCTCTGGATCGACGATCGCCGTGCGACCGGGCGTCGCGGCGTTCACACCCCGATCGACGAGGCCGCCACGCAGGTCGCCGGCGACGGCGCGGCCGAAGTCGAGGCGGGAGCGCTACGCGGCGATGTCGACGGCGCGATGGCGCGCCTGCCGGGCGAACAGCGCGAGGTCGTGATGCTCGTCCTCGTCGAAGGTTATGCGTACCGCGAGGCCGCCGAAATATTGGAAGTGCCGATCGGCACCGTCACCTCGCGCCTCGCCCGCGGCCGCGAAACACTGATGCATTTGCTGGGAGAGGCCGCATGAGTTTCGATCCCGCCACCGTCGCCGCCTTTGTCGACGGCGAACTCGACGACCTCACCGCACGCCGCATCGAACGCGAAGCGACAAGCGACCCCGCGCTTGCCGCCGAAATCGCGCGGCACCGTGCGTTGAAGGCGCAGTTGACGGCGCATTATGCCCCCGTGATCGACGAGGCGGTGCCCGAACGGCTCCGCGCGCTGCTTGCGCCGTCCGACAAGGTCGATGCCAGCCTCGCCGGGCGCCGCGAGGCAAAGCGGATGCGTTTTGCGCCGATCCATTGGGGGGCGATCGCGGCCTCGCTCGCGCTCGGGCTGGCGCTTGGGCTGAAGCCATGGATGCCCCCCGCGAGCGTCACCGAAGCCAATGGCACGATGATCGCCGCGGGTCCGCTTGCGGCGGCGCTCGACACGCAGCTTGCCTCCAGTCAATCCACAAACACAGCGGTGCGGATCGGTCTCAGTTTTGAAGACAAGGCCGGCCGCTATTGCCGCAGTTTCGAAAGCCGGTCGCTGGACGGCATCGGCTGCCGGGACGACGGCGGCTGGCACCTTGAACGAACGATGCAGGGACAGGCGGGCACCGAATATCGCCAGGCGTCGTCGGGAGAACTCGCGGCCGCCGCGGCGTCCATGATGGCGGGCGATCCGCTCGATGCCGCGGCCGAACGGCAGGCCCGCGACAAGGGCTGGGCGCGCCGCTGACGATCTTTCAGATGCCGGCCGGCTGATCGATGCCGAACAGCGCGGCGAAATTCGCGCGCTTCGCGAGCAGGTCGGCGAGACTGTAGCCGTCGAGCACTTTCATAAACGCCGCCAGCGCCTCGGCGAGCGCGCCGGTCAGCCCGCACGCGGGCGCGATGATGCAGCTGGCGCAATCGACAAGGTCGAAGCCTTCCTCGGTGTGGCGCACCACTGCGCCGACGTTGATTTCGGCCGCCGGCCGCGCCAGCCGGATCCCGCCGAAGCGCCCGCGCACGCTTTCGAGATAACCCGCGTTCACCAGGTCGTTGACGACCTTCATCAGATGGTTCTGCGAAATGCCGTAGGCACGCGAAATCTCCGAAATCGGGCACAGCCGCGCGTCATCCTGCGCGCCCACATAGAGGAGCACGCGCATCGCATAGTCGGTGTAGCGCGTCAGGCGCATCCTGATCCTTCGAAAATGTCCGCCATCCCATAATATGCATTTTTGTTGCATGTTTCAAATTGCGATCATACATGCGCATCAAATGCATGATTGGAGCGAGTCGTGACGCAGGGTGACCAGATCGATGAAGCGGCGCTTGAGCGCCTGATCCCGGCCTTTTACGACCGCGTGCGCGCCGACGCCGACATCGGCCCGCTGTTCAACGCCGCGGTGCACGACTGGCCCCACCATCTCGAAAAGCTCGTCGCCTTCTGGTCGTCGGTGATGCTGACCAGCGGCCGCTACAAGGGCAGCCCGGTTGCCGAGCATCTGAAGCACAAGGCCGCGATCAATCCCGCGATGTTCGACCGCTGGCTCGCGATCTGGGCCGACACCACGAACGAGTTTCTGGCGCCCGCCGCCGCGGCCGCTTTGCAGGCGAAGGCCGCGCGCATCGCCGAAAGCCTCCAGCTCGCGCTTTTCTTCCGCTTGGGCGACCCCGCCGGTCGCCGCGCGGCCTGAACGTCGCCTTTTTTCATCCACCGTCCAGAAGAGGAATCCAAAAGACATGCGTACTGCTCCCGCCCACGCGATGACGATCGTCAAGGCCACCGCCCCGGCGCTCGAAAAGCATGGCCTTGCGATCACCACTGCGATGTACGCGCGGCTGTTCGAGAATAAGGACATCGAGGCGATGTTCGACCGCGCCGCGCAGACGAGCGGCGAACAGCCGAAGCGCCTCGCGGCGGCGATCCTCGCCTATGCGAAGAATATCGACAAGCTGCAGAACCTCGGAACCGCGGTGGCGCGCATGGTCGCACGGCATATCGAAACCGGGGTGAAGCCGGAACATTATCCCCATGTTGCAGAAGCCCTGCTGCCCGCGATCCGCGACGTGCTGGGCGAAGAGGTCGCGACCGACGAGGTGCTCGCGGCGTGGGGCGAAGCCTATTGGATGCTCGCCGACATCCTGATCGCCGCCGAAGCGCAGGCGTATGAGGGTGCCGAGGCGGCCTGAACCCTTCAGCCAATAAAAAACCCGCCGGAGCCTGAGCGCCGGCGGGTTTTTTGCATTCGAAAGCCGCGCAGCTTATTCGGCGCGCGCCGGAATCCCGGTCATCAGCGTGTGAAGCTCGCCCGCTTCCCACATTTCCATCATGATGTCCGATCCGCCGACGAATTCGCCCTTCACATAAAGCTGAGGGATCGTCGGCCAGTCGGAAAATTCCTTGATGCCCTGGCGGACTTCCATGTCCTGCAGCACGTCGACCGTTTCATATTCGATGCCGAGGCGGTCGAGCATCGCGATCGCCCGCGAGGAAAAGCCGCACTGCGGGAACAAAGGCGTGCCCTTCATGAAGAGCAGCACGGGGTTGTCGGCAACCAGCTTGGCGATGCGGTCGTGGGTGGTCGGGTCGGTCATTGTCAGTCTCCGGGCAGGCGCGTTGGCGCCCCAAATAAGCATGCCCCTTATGAGGGGATTGCGGTCGTCAATTGCAAGGCATGAAGTTCGCCGCCCATGCGTCCGCCGAGCGCCGCATAGACCGCCTTGTGCTGCGCGACACGGGTCATGCCGCGAAAGGATTCGCTGACGACATGCGCGGCATAATGGTCGTTGTCGCCCGCAAGGTCGGTGATGGCGACCTTGGCATCGGGAAACGCCGCGACGATCATCGCCCGCAAATCATCTTCGCGCATACCCATCGTTATCGCCTCAGTTCTGGCTGTCGATGAACTGGCGCCGCGCCTCGACCGCCTTGTCGTTCAGCGCCGCGCGAATCTCGGCATCGCTGATCTCGACCTGCGCCGCGGTGAGGTCGCCCGCGAGCTTGCGGATGACGTCCTCGTCGCCCGCTTCCTCGAAATCGGCCTGCACCACCGCCTTGGCATAGGCGTCGGTTTCCTCGGGGGTCAGCCCCATGCGCTCGGCCGCCCATTCGCCGACCAGCCGGTTGCGGCGCGCGGTGATCCGGAACTGAACCTCCTGGTCGCGTGCAAATTCTGCCTCGAAGGCGCGTTCACGATCGTCGAATCCGCTCATTTTGTCCTCGTGCGAAGGGAAAGTCCCCTTGCAGATAGGTCGCGCGTCCCCGCGGCGCAAGCCGCCTGTGCGGCAGATCACTTCCCTTTCGCTTACGAAGGGTTTAGGGTTTCGTCCCAAGGGAATGGGTCGCACCGCAGCAATAAAGTTTCCGCCCTGCCGGCGTCGAATCGGCATGGCGTCTCTGCGTCTGTGTTTGGGGGATTTGTGATGACCGTTCGACGTCCGCAACTTGTGTCGATTCTGGGCTTGCTGGCTTTCGCCGCGCCCGGAACCGCACTCGCGCAGGGCATGGACCCGACGCTGCGCGACAGTTTTTCGATCGGCGATCAGGGCGGCTCGCTCTGCGAGGTGCAGGCCACCGTTCGCGACGAGGTCGTCAAGGGCATGTTCGACCGCGCCTGGACGATCGTCTGCCGCGATGCGAGCCAGCCGGTCGGCTATGTCCGGATGCTGCGCGCCACGCCCGAGGATGCGCGCGCGCGCATCAATAACGCCATTGGACGGACGGGCGCGATCACGTGCGTCAAGGATGGCGGTTGCACCGTGCACGACACCAATATCGCATGGAAGACGCGGATCGAGGCGGCGGGCGAGACGACCTATGCCGTCGAGGGCTTCGAGGCCTATGGCGACGCGCTCGACATCGCGCTCGAATCGATCCGCCAGCGCAAGGTCGTGCCCGGCGTCATCAAGGTCGCGACCATCTCGGTCGGCGGCAACGACGGTTTTGCCCGGACGATCGCCGGGACGATCGACGTCGACAAGGCGCTGGCGGAGGGATACCGCCGCAACCACAGCGGCGACTATGCCGAGGCGGCCGAATTTTTCGAAGCGCTGTCGCGCCGCGCCGCCGAGGAACAGTCGGCGGCCGACATCGACCCGACCGAAGTCACGCTGAACCGCGCGCTGCAACGTTCGAACCTTGGCGAATTCGCCGAAGCCGAACGGCTGTTCGCCGAGGTCGAGGCGATCCCGACCGGCGACCCGGTCCAGCTGCGCCTCCGCCGCAATTTCCGGGCGATCAACGCGCTCAACCAGCGCGATTATGACGGGGCCGCCACGCGGCTCCAGACGCCGATCCCGCCGCTCACGACCGGCGTGACGGTCGCGGGCACCGCGGTGACGCTGACGCCGCAGATCGTCGCCGGGGTCAACAGCGGCGACAATGCCCGCGTCATCCGCCAGGCCGGCGATCGCGAGCGGCTTTCGCCGCTCGAACGCGCGCAGATCATCGATGCGCAGGCGATCCACCTGCTCGGCACCGTCGAGCGGCTGCGCGGCAATGCGCAGGCGTCGAAAACCGCGCAGCTCAAGGGGCTGACCGACGCGATCGCGGTGCGCGAAGGCCGCGTCACCTCGATCATCCGCCTGCGTTCGCAGATGCTCGGCGAGCTCGCGCTGGCCGAAGAGGCGAGCGGCGACAAGGCGGCCGCCGACGCACGATTCCGTGAATCGGTGAACCTGCTCGCCGTCGAATATCCCGAAACCAACGCGCTCGCCTCGGCGCGCGCGCGCTACGCCGCCTTCCTCACCCGCGAGGGACAGGACGACAAGGCGATGGGCATTTATCGCGAGGTCGTCACCGCGCTCGCCAGCACGCAGCGATCGACCGCGGGCATGGCGAACATGATGGCGCCCTATTACCGGCTGCTCGCCGCGCGTTCGGCGACCGAACCCAAGGCGATCGAGGATTTCTTCGTCGCCAGCCAGCTCCAGATCCGCCCGGGCGTCGCCGATACGCAAGCGGTGCTCGCGCGCGAACTGTCGAGCGGCAGCAGCGACGGCGCCCGCCTGTTCCGCCAGGCGACGACGCTAAATCGCGATCTGGAGCGCGCACGGATCGAGGATGCCCGGCTTGCCCAGCTGCCGGAATCGCCCGAAGTCAACGCCTTGCGCGCCGACATCAAGGCGCAACTCGATAATTTGTCGGTCCAGCAGGCCGAAACCGTCGCCGCGCTGTCGGCCTTTCCGCAATATCGCGTCGTTGCATCGGGTAAGCTCGACCTTGCCGAGTTGCAGCAGGTTCTGCGTCCGGGCGAAGCCTATCTGAAGATGCTCGTCGTCGGCGACGGCGTTTATGCGATGCTGATCGAGCAAGGCGGGGCGCAGCTGTGGAAATCGGACATCAGCGCGTCGGACCTCGACACCGCGGTCGACACGATCCGTTCGACCATTTCGCTCGTCGAGAATGGCCGCCGCGTCACCTATCCCTTCGACGCCGCCACCTCGTACAAGCTTTATGGCCAGTTGTTCGCACCCGTAGCGGCGCGCCTTCCCACCATCGCGCACCTGATCTTCGAGCCCGACGGCGCGATGCTGCGGCTGCCGATCAACCTGCTCGTCACCACCGACACCGGGCTTGCCGCCTATGAGAAGCGCCTGCTCGATCCCGACGCCGATCCGTTCGACATGCGCCAGATCGCCTGGCTCGGCCGGACGTCGCGGCCGAGCACCGCGGTGTCGACACTCGGCTTCCGCAACGCGCGGCAGGCCGCACCGTCGAGGGCGGCCAACCAATATTTCGGGCTCGGCGAGAATCTGCCGGTCAGTGGACGGCTGCCCTCACTCGGCACCCGCGGCGCCGTGGCGGGCGGCGTCGATGGCGATTGCCTGTGGGATGTCGCGCAATGGTCCCGCCCGATCTCGGCCGACGAACTGGTGACCGCGCGCAACGCGATGGGCCGCGAGGCGGGCACTTTGCTCACCGGCGGCGCCTTCACCGACACCGCGGTGAAAAATCGCGCCGACCTTGGCGACTATCGCATCATCCATTTCGCGACGCACGGCCTTGTCACCGCGCCGCGCCCGGCCTGCCCTGCGCGCCCCGCGCTCGTTACCTCGTTCGGCGGGCAGGATTCGGACGGGCTGCTGACCTTCCAGGAAATCTTCGACCTCAAGATCGACGCCGACCTCGTCATCCTGTCGGCGTGCGACACCGCCGGCGCGGCGAGCGTCGCGGCGACCCGCGAAGCCGGCCTCTCGGGCGGCGGCAATGCGCTCGACGGGCTGGTGCGCAGCTTCATCGGCGCGGGCGGCCGGTCGGTGATCGCAAGCCACTGGCCCGCGCCCGACGATTTCGATGCGACCCAGCGGCTGATCGGCGGGCTGTTCGCCGCCAATCAGGGCACGAGCGTCGCCGACGCCCTGTGGGGAACGCAGCTGCGCCTGATGGACGACCAGCAGACGTCGCATCCCTATTATTGGGCGGGCTTTGCGATCATCGGCGACGGCGGCCAGGCGCTGCTTCACAACGGCGCGACGACCGCCCGAAACGGCGAGGCTGCCGGGCGCGCC
The DNA here is from genome assembly GCF_001468225.1 of Sphingopyxis sp. H053. Lineage (GTDB taxonomy): Bacteria > Pseudomonadota > Alphaproteobacteria > Sphingomonadales > Sphingomonadaceae > Sphingopyxis. The sequence continues at coordinate 277,066 of NZ_LNRU01000002.1, forward strand.
GCCCGCTAAATCGATGAACGCACCCGACGTTCTTGTTCCCGCGGCCGACGCGCCCGCGCAGGACGGCCGGCAGGCCGCGGTGCCGCTGCGCAAGCGCGTCCGCCGGCTGATCATGCAGCTCGGCCCGTCGCGGATGGCGGCGACAATCGTCTTCCTCTTGGTCGCAATACTGATCGCCCGTTTCAGCTGGCAGATGCCGCTGATCGACGCCGCCGAGCGCGCACTTTACGACGCGCGCGCGACGCTGATGGCGCCGCATGTCGAGCAGGATAAACGCATCACGCTCGTCACCTATAATGACGAGACCTTGTTCAACACGGGCATCCGCTCGCCGCTCGACCGTACTTTGCTCGCCAATGCGCTCGGCAATCTCGACCAGATGGGCGCGAAAGCGATCGGCATCGATATTGCCTTCGACTCGCCGCGCCCCGACGACGATCTGCTGAAGGCGCAGCTGCGCGCGATGAAGACCCCGACCTGGCTCGCCTATGCCGAACAGGCGAGCAACCCGAACACGATCTTCTACGAACAGCAGAAATTCCTCCAATCCTATATCGCCGAGGTCACGACCGCAAAGACGAAGCCGACAAGTGTCTTGTTCCGCACCGACGACGACAGCGTGATCCGCAACTGGCCCGACCGGCCGAAGAATTTGCCGCCCTTGATGTCCAATGCGATGGCTCCCGTCGACGCGGCGCATGCGAATTTCCAGGGCAATATCCGCTTCCTCGTCCCCGCGCGCGCCGCGGCGGGGCAGGAGGAACCCGTCTTCGCCAACATCCCGATCGACACCTTCGCGATGCCGATGGATGCCGAGATGCGCGCCGGTTTTTCGGAGCTGGTCAAAGGGCGCTATATCCTGATCGGCGGCGACATCATCGACAACGACCAGTTCAACACGCCGCTCAGCCGCTTTCCCGACGCGATCACCGGCCAGCATGAAACGATGATCGGGCTCGAGGTCCACGCGCATATGCTGGCGCAGCAGCTCGACAAGGCATGGACGCGGCCGATCGCCGCGCCGGCGCTTTGGGTGCTCGCGGTGCTGATCGTTCTTGCGGGCGGGCTGACGAGCCTTATCGACCTGCGCGCACGCTGGGTCGCGCTCGCCTTCCTCGGGCAAATGGCCTTTTTCATCGCCTTCCCTTTCTGGCTGCAGGGACGCGGCATCGACACGACGACGCTGCCGACCTTCGGCTGGGCGGTCGGCTGGCTGTTCGGTTACGCCGCGGTCGGCACCGCCGCACGCACCATCGGGTCGCGCCAGCGCGCCTTTGCGCAGTCGGCGCTTGGCAAATATCTGCCCGCCGACGTCGCCGCGCAGATCATGCGCGACCCCGACCAGCTCTCGCTCCACGGCGAGCGGCGCAATATTTTCTGCGTCTTCACCGATCTCGAAGGCTTTACGAAGCTCAGCCACGCGGTGACGCCGGAAACCGTCGCGCGGCTGCTCAACGAATATCTCGATCGCCTGTCCGACATCGTGCTCGAACATGGCGGGACGATCGACAAATTCGTCGGCGATGCGATTGTCGCCTTCTGGGGCGCGCCGCTCAGCCGCCCCGACGATGGCCCGCGGGCCGCCGCCGCCGCGCTCGCCATGTATCAGGCGGGCGAGAAATATCGCGTCGACCTGTCCGGCGAGGACGTCCCGCCGATCGGGATGACGCGCGTGGGCCTCCACGTCGGCGACGCGATCGTCGGCAATTTCGGCGGCGAAGGACGCATCCAATACACCGCGCTCGGCGACAGCATGAACACCGCGTCACGGCTCGAGGCCGCGAACAAGGGGCTGAAAACCGGCGTGCTGATCTCCGCCGAGGCCGGCGCGCGCTCGGGCCGCGACGACCTTGTGCCGATGGGCCGCGTCACGCTGCGCGGCCGCGCACAACCCGTCGATGTCTTCACTCCGCGCCCCGACCTTGCCCCCGACCAGCGCGCGCGCATCGCCGCGCTGGTCGCCGCACACACTGCGGGCGACAAAAAAACCTATGTGACCTGTGCCACAGCAATACAGGCGGATTTCGGTCAGGATGCAGCCATCATGTTTCTGATAGAACGCCTTAACGAGACAAAAGAGGGAGAAAGCTATGTCCTTTCCTGATTTCCGGATGCGCCGCCTCGGCCTCACCGCCGCCGCGGCCATCGCCGCCATCGCCTGCGTCGGCACCGCTGCTGCCCAATCGATGGTCGTCCGCTCGACCGGCCCGTCGGCGAGCAAATATCCCGCCGGTGCCAAGCTCAAGTCCGTCGACAAGCTGACCCTCGTCGCGGGCGACAAGATCGTGCTGATGCAGGCGGGCAAGACGCGCACGCTGTCGGGGCCAGGCACCTTTGGCGCCACCGGCACCGTGCAGGCGAGCCAGTCGCTCGGCGGCAACGTCACGCGCATGCTCGCCAAGGGGCCGACGATGCGGTCGCGCGGTGGGTTCTCGCGCGGTCCGGGCGATGAAACCCCCGCCAATGTCCGCGCGCCGAACCTCTGGCTGCTCGATTATCGCGAGGCGGGGACTTTTTGCGTCCTCGATCCCGCCGTGCTGATGCTGTGGCGCCCCAATATGGAAGGCGACACCGCGCTCGAGATCGAAAGCGCCGGCAAAAAGACGACGGTCGCGATCGTCGATGGCGCGAATTTCCGCAAATGGCCGACCGATGTGCTGCCGGTGCAATATGGCACCGACTATCGCCTGTCGGGCGGCGGCCTCGCCAAGCCGGTAACAGTGCGCTTCGCCGCGATGGAAAACGCGCCCGACACGGTCGAAGGATCGGTCGACATGCTGATGGCGAAGGGCTGCTCGCCGCAGCTCAACCGCCTCGTCGACACGATGTCGGAAGCCGAAGCGGGATAAGGTAAATGGATGGGGCGGCGGCGATTGTCCCCGCCCTATCTGTCTGATAATCTTCTAAGGAAATTCCGCCGGTCGCGTGACGGAACATTTCCTTGGGTCGAAATTTGCGCTGCCGCCTTGTGGCAGCGCAGTGGAGTTGGCGCATCGCGATCGTCGCGGCGCGCCCATACGCAAGGGGTGGTGATGACCGTGTCGGGGGACTTCGGAATACATGCGATCGAACGGCCGGGGCGCGCCGCGATCCGCAGCGCGCTGGCCGGTTCGGCGGCGGTAATCGCCGCGGTCCTGCCCGCCGCGGCGTGGGCGCAGGCGACCCCGCAAATCCCGACACGCGAGGAAATCCAGCGCCCGCCGCCGGTGCCCGCGGTCCAGCCCAACGAACAGGTCGTCGCGGTCGACGACGGCATCGAGCGCGCGCCCTGCCCGCTCGCCAACCCCGAATTCGCCAACGTCCGCTTCACCTTGCGCGGGGTCGAATTTTCGAGCGTCGAAGGCATCGACAATGCGGTGCTGGCGCCGAGCTGGTCCGACCGCGTCGGACAGGAATTGCCGATCTCGGCGGTGTGCGACATTCGCGACCGCGCCGCGACGATCTTGCGGTCAAAGGGCTATCTGGCGGCGGTCCGCGTGCCACCGCAGACGATCGGCGATGGCGTCGTCCGGCTCGACATATTGTCGGCGCGCATGTCGCGGATCGAGGTGCGCGGCGACGCGGGCGCGAACGAACGTCTGCTGCAACGCTATCTGTCGCGGCTCGACGACCAGCCGGTGTTCAACATCGTCGATGCCGAGCGTTACCTGCTGCTCGCACGCGACATTCCGGGGATGGATGCGCGCCTGACGCTGCGCCCCGGCGCGGTTCCAGGAGAGGTCGTCGGCGAAGTCACCGTCGCGCGCACCCCCTTCACCTTCGACTTCAACGCGCAGAATTTCGGCTCGCGCGACGTCGGCCGCTGGGGCGGCATCGCGCGTGCGCGCTTCGCCGGCCTCACCGGCATGGGCGACCTCACGACGGTCAGCTTCTATGCGACCCCCGATTTGGACGAGCAAAAGGTCGTGCAGGCGTCGCACGAGTTCCGCGTCGGCGGCGAAGGGCTGCGCTTCGGCGCCAGCTATACCTACGCCTGGACGCGCCCCGACATCACCGGCTTTCCGGTCAAGTCGAACACCCAGATCGTCAGCCTGTTCACCGCCTATCCGCTCGTGCTGACGCAGGCGCGGCGCGTGACCCTCGGCGGCGGACTCGATTTCATCGACCAGGACATCGGCCTGGCCAGCCTTCCGATCAACCGCGACCGGCTGCGCGTCTTCAATGTGCGTGCGGACGCGAGCTGGATCGATCCCGGCTCGATCGCGGGACGCGGCGGTTACAGCCCCAGCGAACCGCGCTGGTCGCTCTCCACTTCGTTCGAAGCGCGCAAGGGCGCCTCCTTCCTCGGCGCCAGCGACGATTGCGGCCCCGGCGGCACGGCGTGTTTCCTGCCCGGCGCGATCCCGCTGACGCGTGTCGAGGGACAGCCCGACGCCTTCCTCGTCCGCGCCAATGCGCTCGCCGAATGGCGGCCGGCAAAGCTGTTCACGCTGTCGGCGGCGCCGCGCGCGCAGTGGGCGAACGATCCCTTGCTCGCCTATGAGGAATTTTCGGGCGGCAATTTCACCGTCGGGCGGGGTTTCGATCCCGGCACGGTGATCGGCGACAGCGGCGTCGCGGTGGCTTTGGAAGCACGCTACGGCTCGTTCGTTCCCGCCAATACCGAGAGCTTCGCTTTCCAGCCGTTCGTCTTTTTCGACGCCGCGTGGGTGTGGAACAAGGATAGCGCCTTCGACGGGCTCGATCCGCAGAAACTCTATTCGGCGGGGGGCGGCATACGCGTCGCTTACGGCGATCTCGCGCGGCTCGACATGACACTCGCCGTACCGCTCAACCGCGGCGGCTTCCTCGCCGAGCGGCCCGATCCGCGGCTGCTGATATCGCTGACAACCTTATTCGGCGTGAGGGCGCGCTGACCATGAATTTTGCATCGAGGACAACGGATATGCGTGCCATCGCCTCCCTCTCGCCCAGCGGCCCCGGCAAGCAGCGACTGCTGACAAGCTGCGCGATCGCCGCCGGGATGATGCCGCTCGCCTATGGCGGCCCCACGCTCGCACAGGTCGCGGGGTCGGGCACGATCACGACCCTCCCTTCGGGTACGACCGTGGGGACGGGCGTGAATCCATCGACGGTCAACGTCAACGGGCCGCAAAGCATTGTCGACTGGACACCCTCCAACACGCCAGTCGCGGGCGTGATCGACTTCCTGCCCACAGGCAACACGCTGGACTATGTCGGCGACACCACAGGCTATGTCGTTCTCAACCGGTTCGTCGACGGGGCGGGCACCTCGATTACCGACCAGATCGCGCTGAACGGCATTGTGAACAGCTATGTCGGATCGACCAGCGGCCCGCGCGGCGGTAATATCTGGTTCTATAACGCCGGCGGCATCCTGATCGGCGCGTCGGGCGTGATCAACGTCGGCAGCCTTGTCCTCACCACCAACGACATCATCACGACCGGCGGCCTGTTCGGTCCCGGCGGAACGATCCGGTTCAACGGGACGGCGGGCAGTACGTCGGCGATCACCGTCAACGGCGCGATCAACGCGAACAATGTCGGCAATCCCGGCAGCAGCTATATCGCGCTCGTCGCGCCGCGCGTCGTCCAGGCTGGGACCGTCCGCGTCGACGGGTCGGCCGCTTATGTCGCCGCCGAACAGGCCGATATCCGCATCAACGGCGGCCTCTTCGACATCAACGTCACCCGGGGGGTCGAGGGCGGCAACGCGATCACCCACACCGGCACGACCACCGGCCCCGCGCATCAGGACGGCGATACCGACCAAAGCCGCATCTATATGGTCGCCATTCCCAAGAATGACGCGGTGACGATGCTGGTGTCGGGGGCGATCGGTTATGACGACGCCGTCTCGGCAACAGAAGAAGATGGCGCGGTACGCCTGTCCGCCGGCTATAATATCACGAGCGGCGAACAGAATTTGAACCCCGTGAACGCCACAACGGCAAATATCATCGTCAACGATACGCTGTTCCGTAGCAGCACCGTCGCGCGTGCAAGCGGCACCTTTGTCGGCGAGGCGCTGCAACAGATCCCGGGATCGCCGCCCCCTCTGTCGTCAGCGGGACAAATCTTCGTCGAAGGCAACGGGGTTTTCAGCGGCGACGCCGGTGCGTCGCTGACCATCGGCGCGGGTCAGCAGGGCGGCGCGACGGGTAATCTGACGGTCCGATCGGATGGCGCCGCCGGCGCCGCAGGCAATGTTGCAGTGAATGTGACCGGCGGGACGCTGTCGACGGGCAATCTGTTGCAGATCACGTCGCTGAGCCTGCCCGCCACGGCAACCGGCGACAGTCAGGGCGGGACCGCCAGCCTGACGATTACCGGGGGCACCGTAACAACCCCGGTCCTCTCCCTATCCGCAATCGCTTCTGCCGACATCGGAACAAATGGCCTGGCAGGAAACGCACGGGGCGGCACTGCCAGCATTTCTGTCAGCAATTCCGGCACATTGCTGGACACTGGCACCGTCCTCATCAGCGCGTCGGCGTTCGGCCCCACCAATATTTCCATCCCGACCGGCGACGATGCGCAAGGCGGCACCGCGACGCTGACGGTTTCCGATGGCGCAAGCTTCCGCGCGACCAACAATGTGTCGATCGACGCAAATGGCAGCGGGGGATTCGGCCCGGCTCAGGCGGGCAACGGAACGGGCGGCACCGCGCGCATCGAAATCCTCGGATCGAACACCGCGTTCGAATCTTCGGACACATCGATCGAGGCGCTGGGCACCGGCGGAAGTTTCTCCGGCCCGGATGATACCTTAAACGGCGGCGACGGAACGGGCGGTAGCGCCGCTCTCGTCATAAACAGCGACAATGGCGGAATCAAATCGCTCGGCACACTCTCGCTCGATGCCAGCGGACGGGGCGGCGATGCGGGCGGAGAAAATTCGGCCGGCGGCGATGCGCTGGGCGGCACGGCGAGCCTGACGGCCGACGGCGGCGCCACCGCGCAATTTGCGTCGATCGCCCTCGTCGCATCGGCCGAGGCCGGAATCGCGCTCAGCCCCAGCGGCACCACGGGGCAATCGGGCAACGCGCGCGGGAATAATGTGACGTTGGCGGCGACCAACGGATCGACCATCAGCAGCAGCGGCCTCATCAATCTTTTCGCGGTTGGCATGAATCCCTTTCCATCCAACCCGGCCGGCGAGAATTTCGGAACGGGCACCGGCGGAAATGTCGCCGTCAACGCGACCGCAGGGGGCACGATCACCACGGGCAATAGCCTCATCGTCCAGGCGATGGGCGGAAACATGTCCAACGCCGTCACGCAAAGCGCCGGAAACGGCGTTGGCGGCAATGTCGACTTCCTCGCCGACGGCGGAACGATCGTGGCCGAGATCTATCGGGTCGATGCCAGCAGCAGCACGGCCCATGTCGTTGGCACGGGCGGCTCCGCGCAGGGCGGGACGATCGACCTGTTTGCCCGCAATGGCGGGGAAATCCGGGCGACTCTCGACTCGACGAACGAGCTCAACGCCAGCGCGACTTCCGGCAGCAGCGCCGCCGGCACCGCGGCGACGGGCGGGACGATCCAGCTCATCGCCGATGGCGGCCGCCTCGACCTTGGCGTCGGCGCCGACCTGATCGCGGGCGGCACATCGGGCGGTGCGACAACGGCAGGAGCCGCCCCGACGGGCACCGGCGGAACCATCCTGATCCAGACCGCCGCCAGTTCCGGCAGCGCAATCGACTATGGCCAGCTTTCTGGCGCGGCCGACGGCCGCACAGCGGTGGAGATCGAGGTTCCGGGCGGGCCGATCGATAGCAGCGGAAACGGCCGCGGCGGCACGGTCACGCTCGATGTCCGGGGCGGCACCGTGTCGGGCGGCCTCATCGAGCTGTCGGCGAACGGTTCCGGCCGCGGCGCCAGCGGCGGCGGCGCCAACGGCACCGGCGGCACCGCGACCTTCACCCAGACCGGCGGCGACATCTCGATCAGCGACATGAGCATCAGCGCCGATGGCTTGGGCGGGATCGCGCAGGGCGTGTCGGGCACGGGCACCGGCGGTGTCGCGACGATCGACCTGTCGGGCGGGACGATCACCGCCGCCGACATCATCGCATCGGCGAACGGCGAAGGCCGTCCGGGGACGGACGGGAATGATGACGATCCGGCCAACATCATCGCGGGCGGCACCGGCGGTGCGGGTGTCGGCGGTAATGCGGTCATCAACATCGGCGGCACCGCCGTCGTCGATGCGAGCGTGATCGAGGCCTATGCCAATGGCACCGGCGGCACCGGCGGCGGCTTTAACGCGGGTTTCGGGTCCCCACCCGGAACGCCCGGCAATGGCGGAAACGGGTCCGGCGGCACCGCCAGCGTCAACCTGACCGGCGGCTCGGTCACGGCGAGCAGCGTGACCGCCGATGCATCGGGTATCGGCGGCCAAGGCGGCTCCTCCTTCTTCTCGAGCAGTTCGGGCAGCGCGACCGGCGTCGGCGTCGGCGGCCGGGGCGGCATCGGCCGGGGCGGGCGCGCGACGATCGGACTGGCGGCGACGTCGGGCACGATCACCGATGTCGGTGCCGTTGCGCAGGGCACCGGCGGCCTTGGCGGCGCGTACAATGTCGGCGGCGCGGGTGGCGATGGCTATGGCGGCATCGCGCAGGCGATCGTCGACGATTTCGACGCCGGCACGCTTGCGATCAGTCTCGATTCGACGGCGGAAGGCGGCGACGGCGGCGATGCCGACGACGGACGCGGCGGCGACGGCGGCAATGCCTTTGGCGGGACGTCGAGCGTCCTCGCCGACGGCCCCAATGCGCGCGTCAGGGTGACGCAGGCCAATTTTGTCACCGGCGCGGCCGGCGGCAATGGCGGCGACGGCCGCCTCGGCTTCAGTTCGTCGGCGGCGGTCGCGCCCTCGGGCGGCGATGGCGGCAGCGCGCAGGGCGGCGCGATCGAGGTCATTTCGCGCGATGGCGCGACGATGACGCTCGGCCTGGCCGCCGGCGACGTCGTGGAACTCGGCAGCACCGGGATCGGCGGCAACGGCGGCAACGGCAGCACCGCCGATTTCGGCGCCGGCAATATTGGCGGCGATGGCGGGCTCGGCGGCGGCGGGGTCGGCGGATCGGTACGGCTGATTGCCGACGGCGGCACGATCACGACCGCCGGCGAGTCTCTGGAAATCGATGTCAGCGGTCAGTCGGGAACCGGCGGCAACGGCGGCCTTGCCGGCGGCGGCGGCAGTCTGCCCGGCACAAACGGCGGTTTTGCGGGCACCGCCGGCGGGCGCGTCAATATCGATGCGCTGACGACCAACGCCGGCCCCGGCCTGATCGACCTTGGCAACACCAATATCTTTGCCAGCGGCGATACTGCAGGCCGCGTCGAAATTCGTAGCGACAGCCGAGTCAACTTCACCAGCCTCGACGTCGAGGTGCGCGGCCTTGCCAATCCGACCAACAACGACACCGGCACAGCCCCCGCGGGCATCTTCCTTGGCGCGGCCGGCGGGACAATCGAAGCCGGAAGCCTGACGCTCGGCACCGACGGCTCGATCGGCCTTTATGCAGCGGGCGCCGGACGCGTGACCGTCGGCGAAACGGCGCAGCTGCAGGCGGGCGACCAGATCGATATCCGCCATGATTTGCGCGGGGCCAATGCGGCACCGACGATCGAGGCCACCGACGATCTGTTCATCGTCGCGGGAACCAGCATCAGCGGCGCGCCGGGCAGCTTGCTCGCCGCAGGGGCCACGCTCTCGCTGACCGGCGAAGGCGCCGCCGCGACGATCGGTGTCGATCGGCTCGATGCCGCCGACATCACGATCAGCAGCAGCGGTGCCGCGAGCATCGAGCATGCCGAAGCGGTCAATGATTTCACCGCGAGCGCCGCCAGCTTCCGTACCGGGCTCAACTCGATCATCACCGGCGGCGACATCTCGATCACCTCGCCCGGCGCCGTCGACCTCGGCAACTCGACCGCGGGCGGTTTCGTCCAGGTCCAGGGCCAGTCGATCGCCTTTAACTCGATCACCGCCGGCCTGTCGGTCGGGCTTTCGGCGGACGGTACGGCGGCGGGCGCCGAAGGCATTCGCGGCGGGTCGATCGCCGCGGGCGAAGACATCAACCTCTTCGCCAACAGCATCGCGCTCACCGGCAATGTCACGGGCGCGGCGTCCTTCTTCGCCTTCGGCACCGGCGGCGCGGTTGCGGTGACCAATGCCGACGTCGATGGGAACATCTCGATCTTCTCGGCCGCCGACCTTTCCGGCACCTATGTGGCGGGCGGCAATATCTTCCTGAATTCAGATGCCAATATCAACGCTTCGGCGCAGGCGAACGGCGGTTATGTCGACCGCAACGGTATCGCGGCGGAGGGCAATCTGTTCGTCATCGCCGCGGGCAATGCGACGCTCACCGACAGCTCGGCGGCGCGCATGTTCGGTGTCAACGCCGGGGCCGCGGCGTCGATCGATGGCGGCACGGCGGGCGAGGACGTTCTCGTCATCGCGGGAACGGCCGCCAGCCTGACCGATGTCACGGGCGGCGACGACATCACCGTCCGCGCCGCGGGCAATATCGACGCGCTTAACGTCCGCACCACCGGCGCCGGCGCCGACACGCATATCCTCGATTTCTCGACAGCCTCGGGCAGCCCGACCTTCACCATCGGCACGGGCGAAGGGTCGCAAGGCATCAACGGCGCCGACATCGTGATGGCGTCGACCGCCGGCGCGATCGGCGCGGCGACGCTGTCCGCCGGCGACGACATCCTGCTCAACGCCGCGAACAATATCGCGGTCAACGGCGCGACGACGCTCGGCCTCGGCACCACCGGCGGCGACAGCAGCATCCGCACGCAGGGCGGCGCAACGACGCTCGCGGGCCTCGATGCCTTCAGCGACGTTGTGGTCGATGCGGCGGGTATCGCCAATCTGACCGGCACCGTGGCGGCGGGACGCAATGCGACGATCACCGCGCAGGACATGACGCTTGCGGCGCTCACCAGCCCCGGCGGCTCCGCGCTTCCGACGCTGAGCGCCGACGGCGATGTCGTCGTCAATTCGTCCGCCGGGATCACGGGCGGCGGCGTCCGCGCGCTGGGCAATGCGACGCTGACCGCGGGGACCGCGATCGGCATCACGTCGATCGAGGGACAGGATGTGACGCTCACCGGCGCGACCGGGGTCGCCGCGAACCAGGCCAATGTCCTCGGCACGACCAGCCTCGACAGCAGCGACGGCAATATCCAGCTCGGCAGCCTCATCGCGGGGGGTACGATCAACGCCAGCGCCAATGCGATCCGCATCGAAGGCGGCGGCGATCTGCATTTTGCCACGCTGACCACCGACGTCGGCGACGCCTATGTCCGGGGCGGCGGCGACTTCTCGGTCGCCACCGGCACTGTCGCCGGCACCGCCGACCTGCGCACGCAGGGCGAGGCGATGACCATCGGCAACCTCACCGCCGCCAACGCGATCATCGAAAATTCGGTCGGTTTCCTCAATCTCGACACCGTTACCGTTGCCGGCAACCTCACCGCCGCGGCGCGCGCATCGCTCGGGATCAACGGCCTCGTCACCGGCCAGTCGATCTCGCTCGCCTCGGCGGGAATCAGCATTGCGCCGACGGGCCGCGTCGGCACCGCGGGCGTGACCCGGCAGCTGTCGGTCGCCAACAACAACACCGCCAACCAGACCTTCGTCGGTGGCACTGCCGGACCCAACGGCCCCAACGGCTATCATATCGACGCCGACGAGCTGACGCGCCTCTATGGCACACAGATCGAAATCTTCGCGCCCGAGGTGCAGAGCGCGGGGCCCGTTTCGGTCGGGTCGGCAACGCCGCCCGACGTCGTCGTCGACACCTTCACGATGACCGGTGGCGCATCGAACGCCAACCTCGGCGCCAATGGCGCGCTGACGATCCGCACCCCGGGCAAGATGCGCGTGATCGGCAATGTCCAGCTGACGGGCCTCACCGACGCCAACGCGCTCAACCTCGCCGCGGGCGATGCGCTCGAAGTCATCCTCGGCCGGGGCAGCGTCCGGTTGCTAGGGGCAAATAATGCGCCGGGCGGGCAGCTCAACATGGCATCGGACGACATCATCGTCGCGACCGAGGCCGCCATTACCGCAGTCGGCGCGGCGACGACGACCGACGCGATCAATACGCGTCTCGGCCAGAATGACGGCGTCACGCTCGACGAGGGCGCGCTGTTCGCGCGCGGCATCCGCGCCGAGGTCGTCGGCGGCTTCTATGTCCAGAACAGCGGGGCGGGCACCGACTTCGCGCAGCGCCGCGGGCTGACCTTCGGCGCCGGCGGACTCGATGTGCGGACGCAAGGGACGTCGCGCATCGTCATCAACGGGGTGCAGCTTGGCGCGGGCGGCCAGATCACCGGCATCGACACGGTCCCGCTGCTGACGATAGGCGGCGCGGCGCCGGTAGTCGGCAGCTATGATCGCCGATCGACCTTCAACGGCTGCCTTATCGCCAGCCCGACCGCCTGCACCACCGTGACCTTCGATTTCGAGAATAATTTCCCGGTGCAGGATATTATCGACGAGGAGGTCGACGATGACGACGGCGTGGGCGAAGGCAATAATTTCCCGCAAGCGCTGATCACGATGCGCGATATCGATCCGATGACCGGCGAGCCGCTGCTCGACGATCCGGTGACCGGCGCGGGCAACGACGATCTGTGGACGCCGCCGCAGCAATAAGGCTTTCGGTTGACGCCGGCGGGCGGAGCAAGGCATGGGCGCGGTTATGACCGACGCCCCTGCCTCCCCGCTCAAGCTGTTCAACAGCCTGACGCGCAGCCTCGAACCGTTCGAGCCCGTCCACCCCGGCGAGGCGCGCGTCTATAGCTGTGGACCGACGGTCTATAATTATCAGCATATCGGCAATATGCGGGCGTATGTCTTTGGCGACACGCTAGGGCGAACGCTGTCGTACAAGGGTTATAAGCTCACCCACGTCATCAACATCACCGATGTCGGGCATCTGACATCCGACGCCGACGCCGGCGACGACAAGATGGAGAAGGCGGCCGCCGCGCAAGGGAAAAGCGCCTGGGACATCGCGGCTTTCTATCAGGCGGATTTTGAGACCGATCTTGCGCGTCTAAATATCCGGGACAAGCAGCACCCGCGCGCCACCGAATATGTCGAAGCGATGATCCAATGGGGCAAAAGCATCGCCGACAAGCATTGCTACGAACTCGATGGCGGCCTCTATTTCGATACCGCCACCGTCTCCGACTATGGCCGCCTCGCGCGTCACGGCACCGATGAGGGCGAGAGCCGCATCGATCCCGTCGATGGCAAACGTGCGCTCGCCGACTTCGCGATCTGGCGCAAGACGCCCGCGGGCGAGACGCGCCAGATGGAATGGGATTCACCGTGGGGCCGCGGCGCGCCGGGCTGGCACCTCGAATGCTCGGTGATGTCGGAAGCGCTGCTCGGCTTTCCGTTCGATATTCACACCGGCGGGATCGACCATCGCGAGATCCACCATCCGAACGAGATTGCGCAGAACCAGGCGCACAGCTGCTCGCCAGACAGCGGCGCGCGGATATGGATGCATAATAATTTTCTCGTCGACCGCAGCGGCAAGATGTCGAAATCGAGCGGCGAATTTTTGCGTCTGCAACTGCTGATCGACAAGGGTTATCACCCCCTCGCCTATCGCCTCATGTGCCTGCAGGCGCATTATCGCAGCGAGCTGGAGTTCAGCTGGGATGGTCTTGGCGCGGCGCTAACACGGCTCAAACGACTGGTGATGGCGGCCGCCCCGGCGCGCGATGCCGAGCCGGCCGAGTCGACCGACCGCCGCCTCGTGGATCTGCTGGCAAAGTTCGACGCGGCGATGTCGGACGACCTCAACACGCCGGTCGCGCTCACGCTGCTCGAAGAAACGGCAGCGATGAAAAAGATCGACGCCGGCCAGAAGCATGCGGCACTCGCCGCGATGGATGCCGTCCTCGGCCTTAACCTGCTGACGACCGCGCGCGCCGACCTGCGCGTCCGCCCAAAGACCGCGATGATCGGCGAAGACGAAATCGAAGCGACGCTCGCGCGCCGCAAGGACGCCCGCGCCGCCAAGGATTTTGCCGCATCCGATGCGCTGCGCGACGAACTCGTCGCCGCGGGGGTCGAGGTGATGGACGGCGACCCGCTCGGATGGGACTGGCAACCCAGCGCCAATTAGAGGCTTGTCGCAGGCCCGCGGGCTGCTAGCCTCGTTGCATGTCGCAACTGATCTGCTGGCTGCTCGTCGGCCTTGTCCACCTGATCCCGGCGCTGGCGCTGTTCCGGCCGGCGTTGATCACGCGGCTCTATCGCATCCCGCCGGACAGCCCGCTCTTCCTGCTGATGCATCACCGCGCCGCGCTGTTCTTTGCGGTGCTCGTTGCCTGCGTGTGGGCGGCGTTCGATCCCGGCGGGCGAAAGCTCGCGACCTTGCTCGCCGCAATCTCGATGCTCAGCTTCCTGTTTCTCTATCAGTCCTACGGGCGCCCCGCGGCGCTCGGCACCATCGCGCTGGTCGATCTCATCGGCCTCGTCCCGCTGGCCTGGGCGGGCTGGCACGCATTTCAGCAGTAGGAAAATCATGACCAAGACCGTGACCGTCCTTTCGGGCCTGATCCGTCCGCTTGTCGAAAACCGGCTGCCCGACTGGATCGAACCCAAATTCTTCGCATCGAAGGAAGAGGCGCTCGAACTCGCGCCGCAGGCCGAGATCGGCTGGTTCGACATGTACGACAAGAAGGATATGGCCGCGGTCATCACCGCCGCGACGGGCCTCAAATGGCTCAATTCGATCTATGCCGGGGTCGACGGCATGCCGCTGGATCTGCTGCGCGAGCGCGGCACGGTGCTCACCAACGGCGCCGGGATCAACGCGATCACCATCGCCGAATATGTCGTGATGGGCATGCTGACCGTTGCCAAGGGCTACCGCGACGTCGTGCGCGCGCAGGAACGCCGCGAATGGCTGATGGAGTCGCCGGGCAAGGTCGAGCTGTTCGGGTCGAAAGCGCTGCTGCTCGGCTATGGCGCGATCGGCAAGCTGATCGAGGAGCGGCTGAAAGCCTTCGCGGTCGATGTCACCGTCGTCCGCCGTTCACCGGGGCCGAATACGCTAACGCCCGACCAGTGGCGCGCGCAGCTCGGTGCGTTCGACTGGGTGATCCTCGCGGTGCCCGCGACTCCCGAAACCGACGGAATGATCGGCGCCGCCGAACTCGCCGCGATGAAACCGACCGCGACGCTCATCAACATCGCGCGCGGCAGCGTCGTCGATCAGGACGCGCTGGTTGCGGCGCTCGATGCGCAGCAGATCGCCGCGGCCTTCCTTGACGTCACGACGCCCGAACCGCTCCCCTCGGACCATCCGCTGTGGAGCCTCGACAATGCGCATATCACGATGCACCTGTCGGGCCGCGCGCAGGACAAGATGTTCATCCGCTCGGCGCAGCGCTTCCTCGAGAATCTGGACCGCTGGAAGAAAGGTGAAGCCGTCGAACCGCGGGTCGACCTAACGCTCGGTTATTAACGCGGCCGCTCGGCCTTCAACTCGCGCACCAGCGGTTGCAGCCGTTCGTCATATTTGGCGAGCATGGTGTGCGCGCCGGCATGGTCGTAGAAGCTGACGAGTTCGCGCCCGTTCCAGCGGTGGAGCGCATAGGCGGGATCTTCGGCGACGATCATCGGCCGGTCGTCGGGCTTGTTCTCGTCGATGGGCCTGAGGTCGAGTGAGACCTGCGGTGCCGTTGACGAACAGATCGCGATCGTGCGGCCTTCCCATGCGACGGTGACGCTCCGGTGGAGATGGCCGCAGATCAGCCCGCGAACCTGCGGGTGGCGGCGTACCACGTCGGTGAAGACCGCGACCCACGGCTCGTCGGGGTCGGTGTTCATCCACTCGATCCCGCTTTCGATCGGCGGATGGTGCATGACGATATAGGTGGGCTTCGCACTATCCTTCGCCAGTTCGGCGTCGAGCCAGGCGGCGCGCCGGTCGCAAAATGCGCCGCCGTGGCGCCCTTCCTCCAGCGTATCGATCGTCACCAGCCGTAGTTCGGGGAGCTCGATCGTGTACTGAACGAAACCGTTGCCGTCGTCGAGACCCGGAAAGCGGGCGTGAAAATTGTCACGCAAATCATGATTGCCGACGCTCGGCCACACCGGAAAGGGACAGCGCGAAAAGGCGGTGGCGAGGCGGCGATAGCTGTCGTCGTCGCCGCGATCGGAAAGATCGCCGGTCGCGAGCAGCAGATCAGGCCGGTTCGGCCCCTCGATCAACACGTCGAGCACCTCATCGAGGCGCTTGCGGTTATATTCGGCCGGATTGTCCGGATCGAACCCGATATGGATATCTGTGATCTGCGCGATCAGCATATCCGTCCCCCGTTCCGGTCGGCTGGTCCCGACCCATAAAACCTCACCCGCCCCGCCTTGCCCCGTGCAAGGGAGGTGTGCGCCACGTCACATCGTAAAGGCCCCGCCCCCCGGTTCCTGTGATCATGCTCACACTATAGGTAGCAGCAAGAGGTTTATTTGCGATTGCGGCGGTGTTTTTCTTGGCTCTGCGCGGCGGCAACCACGGTTTCCCGCCGTCCGAATGATATTCGTGGCACATCGCGCAGGGCGATTCGGTCGCGGTTTCGACCTTTACGGCGCGCGCCCCGCCCTCGCCGACATGGCAATCGCGGCACTGACGCAGCCCCGGCACGAGCAGGTCGGTCGAGGTTTTCGATCCCGGCGCGGCGGTGTGGCAATCGGCGCATTCGGTTTCCTTGTGCGCGTCATGGTCGAACCAGCCTTTTTGCAGGTAGCGCGGCGTCTGGCTGACCGCCGCAACCCGCCAGCTGTTGCCGGTCTGCGGCGCAAAGATCGTGTGGCAGTCGTAGCACGCGCCGCCCTTTGAGAAGACCGCGCGCACCGCATCCTGCGCACGGCTGGGCCGTGTCGCGACTTCGTTGAAATAGATGTTGTAGACCTGCCCCTCGGCATAGGCGCCCGGACGCCGCCGCTGCATGCCGCCAAGCTGGAGCGGTCGCCCAGGCGGGGTCGAGCGATAATAAGCGGTGAGATCGGCGACGACCTGGTCGGGCTCGCCATGGCGCAAAGTCCGCGTCACCCCGCCGACGGTCTCGAAGGCGAGGCTGTGGCACATCGCACAGTCGCGTTCCATTTCGACCGGCTTGACGCGCACCCCGTCGGCCTCGACGCGGTGGCAGTTCGCGCACACCAGCTTCTTGCCGAAATCGTAGCGGCCGCGGAAGCTCGCCGCCATGCGCGCGACCCCGCCGGTCGCCTGCAAATGCATGTCGTGCGGGAATTTGAGGCCGTTGTAATCGAGCGTCCCCTTGCTCAGCGTCGTGCGCACCAGTTTTGCCCCGGGTGCCGAGCGCACGAGCGGGCGGAATTCGGGATGGCTAGTGCCGAAATCGGCGGCATCGGCGATCGATGTCGGATGCCCGGCAATCTTCAATCGCGCCGACATGCCGTCGTGGCAATCGGCGCAGAATTTCTGCGGCGTCGCGGGCATCGGCCCCGCGCCCTCATGCTCGGTATGGCATTCGACGCAGCGGCCCTGCGGCTTGTTGAAGGTCTTGGCAAAGCCCGCCAGCACCTTTTCGCCGATCCCCGGCGGGTGACGCGCGGCGAGGAGCATCGCTGCCGGCGCACCCGCATGCGCCATGCTCATCGCCTTGTGCTCGCCGGTGTGACAGCCGACGCACGCCTTGTCGGTCACCGCCACAAAGGGTTCGACATGACACGACTGGCAGTCGTTCTTCAGGCTCGCGTGCGCGCTCGACAGCGGCCCCGACAGCCACGCGTTGTCGGCATGGTAACCGTCGGGGCGCTCGTTAACATTCTTGTAGCTGTACCACGCCCAGATCGGCCCGATCAGGAAGGCGAGCAGCATCAGCAGCCCGAACAGCCACGCCCCCATCCGCTTGCCGAGCATCACGCCCTGCAGCGAGAAGGCCTTGGCCTCGTCGACATCCTTCGACGACTGCGACAGCTCGTCGATGCGCTCGACGAGCAAGATGATATTCTCGCCCTCGCGCGCGATCGTCAGCCGGTGGCCGCCGAAGCGCAGCTCGCCGCCCGCACCGCTGTCGATGTCGGCGATGGTTTCAGACCGGCCGTTGAGATCGAAGCCCAGCCCTTCGCTTGCCGCGACGCGCACCGTGCGCCCGTCGGCGCTGCTGATCGTCGCATGATGCGGATTCACCGCCAGATCGGCGACGTGGATGATATTGCTGCCCTCGCGGCCGAGGGTGATCGTGTCGCCCGGCAGCGGCGTATCGCGAATGATCTGTTTGCCGGTCTTCGTCGTCGAAATACGGCGCAGGATGAAGCTCATGGTCCCCCTCCCCGCCTTACCAGTAGAAGAAGACGCTGATGATGTGCGCCGACAGCGCTGCGATCAGCGCAAAGGTCAGCGGCACATGCACGTAAAGCCAGATTTCGAGCAGCGCCCGAATTTTGAGATGCCGGCGCAGCCGCGTCAGTGCGGCTTCCTTCTGCTTGAGCAGCCCGACGACCTTCTCGCGCGCCTCGCGATCACTGCCGTTCGAGCCCGACAGCGTGCGCAGTGCGGCCGCGGTCGCGCAATTCGGGTAGCGACCCGACAACCGCGCACCGATACCGCCCGCGAAAGGATTTTCGTCGAGCGCCGCAAGCACCGGCGCGGTGTCCGCGGGCGTCAGCGGCTGCGCCGCGCTGTGCAATTGCCGGTCGAAGGCGCGGATCGCCTCGAGCATCTGCATCTGCGTCATTTCGTCGCGGTTGTTCGACAGCGCCGCGGGCAAGGTCGCATAGACGATGACACCATAGAGCCCCGACAGGATCACCAGCATCATCAGCGCCCACGCCAGCGTGTGGACATTCCACCCAAGCTGGAACCCGGTGTGCCAGGTGCCGATAACGATCAGGCTGAGCCCCAGATAGACGTGCGCCGAGGTCCACGCCTTCAGCGACCAATAGTCGCTCGTCATCTTGCGCTTGCGATAGCCCAAGGCGGTGAGCCAAAGGATCAGCCCGGCGCCGATCGTGCCAAGCGTATAGCCATACCAGCTGCCGCCATTGTGCCGCGGCGTGACGTCGACCAAGGCGTAGGAGATGATGATGAGCAGGCAGAGTCCGCCCGAAATCTTGGCCCAGCGAAAACCGGCATAACGCAGGAAGCCCTCATGCTTGCGTTCGCGCACGCGTTCGGTCTGGGTCGCCTTCGACCGGCGACGCTGAAAGAGGCTCGCCATCAACCCGCATCCTCTTCGAGCCGCGCGATCGAAAGGAACTCCTCGGGCGAAACGCGGATCGCAGCACCGGTCGGGCAGGCGCGCACGCATGCGGGGCCGCCCGAAATGCCTTTGCACATGTCGCATTTGACCGCGATCTTCTTGGGCTTCTCGTCGCCCAATTGCTTCTTCGTCCATTTGGGCGACGGTTCACCAGGGCCGGGACCGAAACCGGTGAGCAGCCAGCGCAGCAGGCTCGGCTTCTCGGGCGGCGCGGCTTCCATGCGGATCACGCCATAGGGGCAGTTGCGCATGCAGTTGCCGCAACCGATGCAGCCCGGCTCCATGAAGACCTCGCCGTCGGGGCCGCGGTGAATGACGTTCGGCGGGCAATCGGCCATGCAGTGTGGATGCTCGCAGTGGCGGCAGCTCGTCGGCACGTGCAAATGCGCGAAGGTCTTGCCCGCTTCGCGGTCGAGCCGCGACAGGCCCTCGTGGCTGTCGGCGCACGCCTTCTCGCAATTGTCGCAGCCGACGCACAGATTTTCGTCGATCAGCAGCGCGTCGGTCGCCTCGCCCAGCCCTTCCTTCATGATGAAGCTTGCGGTGTCCGAATAAAGATCGACCGCGCTCGAATAGCTCGCTTTCCGCGATTCGATGAAACTGTTCATCGCCGCGCGCTCGGCGACCGCGGCTTCGGTCGCTTCGCGTACCTGCGGCCGCTTCGCGAGCATCGCTTTGAACTGCTCGCCCTTCAGCCTGATCACTTCGCTCGCAACGGCCGCCTTGACCGTCGCGTTGCGCCGCTCTCCGCTGAGCACTGCCATTTCCCCGAAGAAGCTGCCCGCGGGCAGATAGCGGAGGAAGATCGGTTTGCCGCCAATATCCTTCTCGACGACCATCGATCCCGACCGAATGACATAGACGTCGTCGCCCTCGTCGCCCTCAGCGAGCACGATTTTGCCCGCGGGAACGCGTTCGATTGCGGGATCCTCGACGATCGGTTCGAGATCCTCGACGGTCAGCCCGCCCTTGAAGATCTGCAGCAACTGGCGTTCGAGCGAGATGCGGTTGATCACGCGCTTCGCGCCCGGAACCGCGGCCATCAGCTTGAGTGCGGCGGTGCGCGACACTTCGACAAAGATGCTGTCCTCGCCCGCGCGGATCGTCGCGCCGCGCTTGCGGCCCGAAATCAGGCCGACTTCGCCAAAGATCGAGCCCTCTTCGATCGGCACGGTGAAATCGGGGCCGACCTCGACGAGCGCATGACCGTCGGCGATCGCGAAGAGCGACGACCCCGGCTCGCCCTTTTCGAACACGACGTCGCCCTTGTTGTAGAACGCGACCTTCGAATCGAGCATGAACTCGCGCATCTGGAGCGGCGACACGTCGGCGAAGATGCGGATGCGCGTGCGCAGGAACTCGAGCCATTCGCTGACCGATTTCTGCTGCGGCAGCGCCTCGAAGATCGCCGCGAGGTCCTTTTCGTCGGCGGGGGTCAGCGCCTTGTTGCCGTTCAGGAATTCGACGACGTCATAGCCCTGGTTCATGCAATGCTTGATCAGCGGATAGCCCGCGAGCGCGCCGATGACATAGAGGCCGGGGACCGTCGTCTCGAACGTCGGCGACAGTTTCGGAAAAGCCTCGCGGTCGGGGCCGGTGAACTCGATCCCCATCGATTCGACAAACCCGCGCGGCGCGACCGACCCTAGGCGCGCGACGATCACATCGCATTCGATCCGCTCTTCGCCGGTCGGGGTTTCGAGCGTCAGCCAGCCCGGCTCGACCTTCTTCGGCTGCGTCTCGGTGCGGATGCTCATAAAGCCGTTCTCACCGGCCTCGGTCATGTCGGCGACATTCTTCGCCTTGGCGCGCGCGAAATCCTTCGAGCGGTTGAGGATCGTGACGGTATTTTCGAGCGCTTCCTCGGCGACGCCGAGCGCATTTTCGATCCCTGCGTCGCCCGACCCGACGACGGTGATATGCTTGTCCTTGAAATCCTCGGGATCGTCGACCTGATAGATGATGTGCGGCAGGTCGGCGCCCTCGCAGCGCATCCGGTTCGGATTGCCCTGCGTCCCGATCGCAAGCACGATATTTTCTGCCGTGTAGACGTCGCCCTTGGCGGTCTTGATCGCGAACGCGCCCTTTTCGCCGCTCACTTCGGCGACCTCCGCGTGATAGGCGACATTCACCTTGTTGGTCGCGGCGTCCTCGTCCCAATTGCCGAGGATATATTCGCGCGCGCCCTCGGCAAAGCGGCAGTCGGAGCGGAGGTCGAGCCGTTCGGGCGTCGCGAGCACGCGCTTGCCCTTTTGATATTTGAAGATCGTGTCCGACAGATGGTCGGTCTTTTCGAGCAGGATATGACTGAGCCCGAGCTGCGCGGCGCGCGATGCGGCGCTGAGTCCCGCGGGACCCGACCCGATGATCGCAACCTTGACCGGATCGCTCATGCACGCACCATTGCGCGGCGGAAGCCGCCCTTGCCGTCGCTGGCCGTGATGCTGACGAAGTCGCGCACGGGCATCCTCTTCCCCCTGTCGCCAGCCCCCCGGCGAATTCATAACGGATGCGACCCGGACTTATGTCCTGGACGCAAAGCTATGCCCTTGAAAGCGAGGAAAGGTCAACCGGCCGACGCGAGATTCTGGCCGTTGCGAGCCATTCTCAACAGCGCCCTGCGGGCGGGTTCAGGCGAGCTCGAACATCGCGGCGATACGCTCGGACTGGGTGGGCTCGAAGCGCGACCAGCCATCGGGGCCGAGCTTTTCGAGCGGACGGAAGCGCGCCTTGTACGCCATGCGCGCCGACCCTTCGATCCAGTAGCCGAGATAGACGTACGGCAGCCCCGCCCGCGCCGCGCGCTGGACATGGTCGGCGATGATATAGGTGCCGAGCCCCTCGCGCATCGGATGCGCCGCGTCAAAGAAGCTATAGATCATCGACAGCCCGTCGCCCTGCCGGTCGGTCAGGCAACAGCCGACAAGGCGGCCCTTGCCGCCATCCGCGGCCGGCTCGCGATATTCGATCATATAGCTATCGACGGGGGTCTGCTCGACCATGTCGGCGAAATCCTGCTCGTCCATATCGGCCATGCCGCCATCGGGATGGCGCGACCCCAGATAGGAGCGCAGCAGCGCATATTGCTCTTCGGTCGCCCACGGCTTGCACGCGGTCGCGACAAGGTCGCCGTTGCGGCGCAGGTTGCGCTTCTGCGAACTGCTGGGTGTGAATTCCCCGGCGCAGACGCGCACCGACACGCAGGCCGAGCAATCGGCGCAGCTCGGGCGATAGGCGACCGACTGGCTGCGGCGGAAGCCGATGCGCCCGAGCGCGTCGTTCAGCTCGTTCGCCGAATTGCCGCTAAGCTCGGTGAACACCTTGCGCTCGGTCTTGCCCGCCAGATAGGGACAGGGCGCCGGGCTGGTGACAAAAAAGCGCGGAAAACGGAACGGTGCGGACACGCGGGAAAACCTCCGGACTGGCGAATGCGGAGCCCCCCCGACGCGGGTCCGACGCGCTACTTGCACCAACTATGCCGCGCAGCGTCAATGGTGCAAAGTCCATTTACCATTTTTAAACGTCCCGATCTGAATCAACCCGAAAATTTTGTGAATCAGCCGGTAAGGATTGTGCCGATTTGAATCGATCTGGGGTGAATCGATCCTCCCCGTGGCGAAGCCATGGGGAGGTGGCAGCGGCTTCGCCGCTGACGGAGGGGCTTGTGGCGCAACTGTTGCGGCCCCTCCACCATTCGCTTCGCGAACGGTCCCCCTCCCCACCGCTTCGCGGCAGGGAGGATTTAATCCTTAGCTGTAGCCGCGCAGCTCGTCGCCGGTCAGCGTCGCCACATGGAGCACATTGGTCGACCCGGGGGTGCCGAACGGAACCCCCGCCATCATCACCAGCTTCGCGCCCGCCTTGCAGATGCCGTGGCGCAGCGCCATCCGCTTGCCCTTGGCGATCATCTCTTCGAAGCTGCCGATGTCCTTGGTCGGCACCGCATGCGCACCCCAGAGCAAACCCATACGCCGCGCGGCTTCCTTTTTCGGGGTCAGGACGAGCAAAGGCGCACCCGGCCGCTCGCGCGCGACGCGGCGTGCGGTCGAACCCGATGCGGTGAAGCAGATGATCGCATCGGCGGCGATCGTCGTAATGATGCTGCCCGCCGCCTCGGCCAGCGCGTCAGCGGTCGTCGCGTCGGGCGCAGTCTCGGTAAAATGCAGACGGCGGAAATAGTCGGGATCGCTCTCGACCGAGCGCGCGATCGAATCCATCATCGTCACCGCCTCGACCGGGAAGGCGCCCGCCGCGGTTTCGGCCGACAGCATGATCGCGTCGGCACCGTCATAGACCGCGGTTGCGACGTCGGACACTTCGGCGCGCGTCGGTGACGGCGAGACGATCATCGATTCGAGCATCTGCGTCGCCACGACCACCGGCTTGCCCATGCGGCGCGCGGTCGCGACGATCTTTTTCTGAAGCGGCGGCACCGCCTCGGGCGGCAATTCGACCCCCAAGTCGCCGCGCGCGACCATCGCCGCATCAGCGAGTTCGAGGATTTCCTCGATCCGCTGCACACCCGAGGGCTTTTCGAACTTCACGAGCAAGGCCGCCTTGCCGCCGATCAGCGTGCGCGCCTCGGCGACGTCCTCGGGGCGCTGCACGAACGACAGCGCGATCCAGTCGACATGCTGCTCGAGCGCGAAGGTCAAATCCTTGCGATCCTTTTCGGTCAGCGCCGCGAGCGGGACGACGACATCGGGGACATTGACGCCCTTGCGATCCGAGATCTTGCCGCCGACCTCGACAACCGTTTCGATCTTGTCCGGCGCGACACTCTTCACGCGCAGCACCAGCTTGCCGTCGTCGATCAGCAGGCGCGTGCCGGTTTCGAGCGCCGCGAACAATTCGGGGTGCGGCAGGTAAACGCGCGTCGCATCGCCCGGTGTCTTGTCGGTATCGAGCGTGAAGCTCTTGCCGTTCACCAGCTCGGCCGGGCCGTCTTTGAAGGTGCCGACGCGCAGCTTGGGGCCTTGCAGGTCGACAAGGATCGTCGTCGGACGTCCGGTGTCCTTTTCGAGCGCGCGGATCGCCGCGATCACCTTGGCATGCCCCGCATGATCGCCGTGGCTCATATTGACGCGAAACGCGTCGGCGCCGGCGCGATGCAGCGCGGCGATCATCTCGGGGTTGGCGCTTGCGGGGCCAAGGGTCGCCAGGATGCGCACCTTGCGCTGGCGGGGGGTAAAATTCTGGACCACAAAAGCTCCGATAACAGGGGGGACGCTAGGGCAATGCCGGCTTGCTGACGACGGCAATGCCGCCTTGATGATAGGAAGGCAACCGCCGTATAGCTATTCAATCATTCAACGGAGGAACCATGTCCTGCAGCGACGATCAGACGACCGGTAATGAGGCGCTTGACAGCCTTGACGATGCGGTCGCCGCCGCGGCCTTCCGCCGCCTCGTCCGCCTGCTCCAGCATCGCAGCGACGCCGCGAACATCGATTTGATGGGCCTCGCCGGATTTTGCCGCAACTGCCTCGGCGACTGGATTGCCGAGGCGGGCGACATGGACAAGGAGGCGGGCCGCGCGATCGTCCACGGCATGCCGACCGCGGAGTGGAAAGCGCGGCATCATACCGCCGCGACGCCCGAACAGCTCGCGCGGATGGAAGAAAGCATGGCCAAAAATCCCGGAGCCGATTAGGGACGCGCCAGGCGCGATTCTCGCGCCGCATCATCCCAATCACCGGAGCCAAAAATGAGCGAAGCCACCGTATCCGACGAACAACTGCGCCTTTTCATCGAGCGCATCGAGCGTCTGGAAGAAGAGAAAAAGGGCATCGCCGACGACATCCGCGACACCTATAATGAATCGAAATCGCAGGGTTACGATCCGAAAATCATGCGCCAGATCGTTCGCCTGCGCAAATTGCCGGTCCACGACCGCAAGGAAATGGAAGCGATCCTCGACGTCTATAAGTCGGCGCTCGGAATCGACTGACGCCCCCAGCCAGGAGAGTGACGATGTTCAGCACCACCACCAATAATGTCGAGGGCCGTCCGGTCCGCGAGTATCTGGGCATCGTCACCGGCGAGGTGATCGTCGGCGCCAATTTGTTCCGCGACCTGTTCGCCAGCATCACCGACATCGTCGGCGGCCGCTCGGGCAAATATGAGGACGTCCTCGCCCGCGCGCGCAAAGAGGCGATCGGCGAAATGGAAGCCGAGGCCGCGCGCCTCGGCGGCAATGCGGTGATCGGCGTCGACCTCGACTATGAAGTGCTCGGGCAGAATGGTTCGATGCTGATGGTCAGCGCCTCGGGGACGGCGGTCACTCTGGGGTGAGCGTCGACATCCGCCCAGCCACGTCAGCCGACGCCGCGCGCTGTGCCGAGATTTACGCGCCCTATGTCACGGACAATTGGGTCAGTTTCGAATGCGATCCGCCCGATGCGGTGGAAATGGCGCAGCGGATAGAGAATTATGGCGCGAGCCATGGCTGGCTGGTTGCAGAGGTCGAAGGCAAAATTGCGGGATATGCCTATGGCTCCCCTCACCGTACGCGCGAAGCCTATGCGACCTCGGCCGATGTCGCGGTCTATCTTGATACGGCTTTTGCGCGTGCCGGAATTGGACGGCAGCTTTATGAGGCGCTGTTTCCGATTTTGGCGGATCGCAATATCCACGCCATCTTTGCCGGGATTGCCTTGCCGAATGACGCCAGCATCGGCTTGCATGAGGCGATGGGCTTCACGCCGGTCGGCATCTACCGCGAGGTCGGCTGGAAAATGGGCGGCTGGCGCGATGTCGGGTGGTGGCAGCGGTTGCTTTGACATTCGGTCCTGATGTAAGCGCGCGCTTCCAGTTCCTTCCAGCCGAAAAGAAGAGAGCCATGGCCGGCCATAGCAAATTTAAAAACATCATGCACCGCAAGGGTGCGCAGGACAAAAAACGCAGCTCGCTGTTTTCGAAGCTTTCGCGCGAAATCACTGTCGCGGCGAAGATGGGTCTGCCCGATCCCGACGCGAATGCCCGCCTGCGCGCCGCGATCAACGCCGCCAAGGCGCAGTCGGTGCCCAAGGACAATATCCAGCGCTCGATCGACAAGGCCGCGGGCGGCGAAGGCGATAATTACGAGGAAATCCGCTACGAGGGCTATGGCCCCGGCGGCGTGTCGCTGATCGTCGAGGCACTGACCGACAACCGCAACCGCACCGCGACCAACGTCCGCACCGCCTTCTCGAAAAACGGCGGCAACCTCGGCACTAGCGGCAGCGTCAGCCACGGTTTCGACCGGCTCGGCATGATCAGCTATGCCGCCAAGGCGGGCGACGCCGACACGGTGTTCGAAGCCGCGCTCGACGCCGGCGCCGACGATGTCGAATCGTCCGAGGACGGCCACGACATCTGGACCAGCGTCGACAGCCTCCACGAAGTCGCGAAGGCGCTCGAAGTCAAACTTGGCGAAGCCGAAGGCGTGAAGCTCGCCTGGCGCCCGACGATCAAGAGCGAAGTCGCCGACGAAGCGACGGCGCAGACCTTGTTCAAGCTGATCGACACGCTCGACGACGACGACGACGTCCAGACCGTCTGGGGCAATTACGAGATCCCCGACGCGGTGATGGAGAAACTGGGTTGATAGAATCCTCTCCCCTTGGGGGAGAGGATAGGAAGGCTTGCCAGCTTGTCTGGCTAGCCGGACTTGGTGAGGGAATGCGGCGTGGCCCTACCCTCGCCCAGCTGCGACTAGCGGGCAAAGCCCGCAAGTCTGCGCATCCCTCTCCCCCAAGGGGAGAGGAAATATCATGATCATCCTCGGTCTCGACCCCTCGCTCAGCTGCACCGGCTGGGGCGTCATCCGCGTCGAGGGCAGCCGGATCAGCCATGTCGCCAACGGACAGGTGAAGACCGACGCGAAGGCGCCCCTCCCCGACCGGCTCGCGCATCTCGACACCGTGCTTGCTGCGGTGATCGCCGATCATGCGCCAGGGTGCGCCGCGGTCGAGGAAGTCTTCGTCAACGACAATCCGCAATCGACGCTCAAGCTCGCGCATGCGCGCGGCGTCGTGCTACTCGGCTGCGCGCGCGGCGGGCTGGCGGTCACCGAATATGCCCCGCGCCTCGTCAAGAAGGCGATCGTCGGCACCGGCGGCGCGGCGAAGGAACAGGTACAGGCGATGCTGCGCGTGCTGCTCCCCGGCGCGAAGGTCGCGGGCGCCGATGCGGCGGATGCGCTGGCGGTCGCGATCTGCCATGCGAACCATAGGCCGCGACACTAACACTTCGTCACCCGGACTTGATCCGGGGTCCACGGGGTCATGGATGCCGGATCAAGTCCGGCATGACGAAGAGGGGGTATTCCCGACGATGAGGGAAATTGATTCCCTTTTCGTTCTCCCCGCGTTAGGCACGGAGCATGATCGCGAAACTGACAGGGCGGCTGGATTCGAGCGGCGCAGGCCATGCGGTGATCGACGTCGGCGGCGTCGGTTATCTCGTCGAAGCATCGGCGCGCACGCTCGACGCTTTGGGCCCGGTTGGCGGCGACGTCACCATCCACACCGAAATGCTCGTCGGCGAAGATTTCCTCCGCCTGCTCGGCTTTGCCAAGGCCGAGGAACGCGACTGGTTCCGCCTGCTCACCAGCGTCCAGGGCGTCGGCGCCAAGGTCGCACTCGCGATCCTGTCGGCGCTCGAGATCAGCGACCTCCAGCGCGCGCTCGCGAGCGCCGACAGCGCGATGATTGCGCGCGCGAACGGCGTCGGGCCGAAGCTCGCGCAGCGGATCACGCATGAATTGAAGGACAAGGCGGGTGCGCTTGGTGGGATCGCGGGGAGCGGACCGTCGTCGCTGTCCGTGGCCCCCGGCCCGCTTGCTGACGCCGTCACCGCCCTCACCGGCCTCGGCTTCAAACCCGGTGAAGCAAGCGCCGCGGTTGCGACGGCCAATGAAGAGTTGGGTGCGGGTGCGAGCCTTGATGCGTTGGTTCGCGTGGCGCTCAAAAAGGTAGCGAAGTGAACGACCGCGTTCGGAATGCATCCTGCCGCTGCGGCCAGGTTCGCATCGCCTGCACCGGCGAGCCGATCCGCGTGTCGGTCTGCCACTGCCGCGAGTGCAAGGCGCGGAGCGGGAGCGCCTTTGCCACGCAGGTGCGCTTCCCCGCCGAGCAGGTCCGCATCGAGGGCGAGGCGAAGATGTGGCAATATACCGGCGACAGCGGCAACACCGCCGACTTCTTCTTTTGCGGCACCTGCGGTTCGGGCGTCTGGTACCGGGCGCGGCCCTATCACGACGCCTACGCGATACCGCTCGGCAATTTCGAGCCCGGCCATGGCTTCGTGCCCGATTATTCGGTTTATGAGGAGCGCAAGGAGCCTTGGGTTTCGATCATTGGCGATGCAATAGAGCGTTATGATTAAGGGCCTCCCCTTCTCTCTCGTCACCCTGAACTTGTTTCAGGGTCCATGGCCCTGAACGAGCGTCGATGCGCGACGTCTTTCAACCCTGCACCTATATTCTTGCCAACCACAAGAATGGCACGATCTACATTGGCGTGACCTCGAACCTGACCCAGCGCATGTGGCAGCATCGCAATGGCACAACAGGTGGGTTCGCAGGACGCTATCGCACGTATCGCCTTGTGCATTTCGAATTGTTCGGAACCATGGAAATCGCCATCGGACGCGAAAAGCAACTGAAGCGCTGGCACCGCCAATGGAAGGTCAACCTTATCGAGGCCGACAATCCGGACTGGCGAGATATTGCCTTCGATATTGGCGCCGGGCCGATCGCTCCGGCCATGGATGCTGAAACAAGTTCAGCATGACGAGATTTATGGGTATCGCGACACCGTGACCGACCTCACCACTCCCATCCGCATCCCCGAAGATGCCGACGCCGCGCTGCGGCCGAAGACGCTCGCCGAATTCGTCGGGCAGGCGGCGGCGCGCGAGAATTTGCGTATCTTCATCGAAGCGGCGAAAGCACGCTCCGACGCGCTCGACCATGTGCTTTTCTATGGCCCGCCGGGGCTCGGCAAGACAACGCTGGCGCAGATCGTCGCGCGCGAGCTGGGCGTCGGTTTCCGGTCGACCAGCGGCCCGGTGATCGCCAAGGCGGGCGACCTTGCCGCGCTGCTCACCAATCTCGAGGACGGCGATGTGCTGTTCATCGACGAGATCCACCGCCTGTCACCCGCGGTCGAGGAAATCCTCTATCCCGCGATGGAGGACCGCGCGCTCGACATCATGATCGGCGAAGGCCCCTCGGCGCGCTCGGTGCGGATCGACCTGCCCAAGTTCACGCTGGTCGGCGCGACGACGCGGCAGGGGTTGCTCACGACGCCGCTACGCGACCGCTTCGGCATTCCGGTGCGGCTCAATTTCTACACGCATGGCGAGCTGGAGCAGGTGATCACGCGCGCTGCGCGGCTGCTGGCGCTGCCGATCGCGTCCGACGGCGCGCTCGAGATCGCCAAGCGGTCGCGCGGAACGCCGCGCATCGCTGGGCGGCTGCTGCGCCGGGTGCGCGATTTCGCGACCGTTGCGGGGCATAAGATTGTCGACGCCAAGGCGGCCGACGCCGCGCTCAACCGGCTCGAGGTCGACGCGCTCGGGCTCGACGCGATGGACCGGCGGTATTTGACGATGATCGCCGATATTTATCGCGGCGGCCCCGTCGGGGTCGAGACCATGGCGGCGGGGCTGTCCGAACCGCGCGACACGATCGAGGACGTGATCGAACCCTATCTGCTGCAGGTCGGGCTGATCGCGCGCACGGCGCGCGGACGCATGCTCAACGCCAGCGCGTGGAAGCATCTCGGGCTCAACCCGCCCGCGGGATCGCAGGACGGACTTTTCGATCAAGGAAAATAGGCGGATTTCCGCCACTTTCATTCCACCAACCGGCCCCGATCTGCGACGAACCGTTGGTTAGGGGTTTGCGACGAGTCGAAGGCCCGCTATCGGTTGGGACAATGGTAAACGCCCCGCCCCCCTTCATCCCCGGCGCTTTCGTCGGGGCTGAGCATCACTTCCGGGCACGCGTGTACTTCGAAGACACCGACCTGTCGGGCATCGTCTATCACGCCAATTACCTGCGCTATATGGAGCGCGCACGCTCGGACATGCTGCGCATCGCGGGCATCGACCAGCGCGCCGCCATGGAAGCGGGCGAAGGTAGCTGGGCGGTGACCGACCTCGCGATCAAATACCGCCGCCCTGCCCGGCTCGACGACGATCTGCTCGTCGTCAGCACGGTCGAGGCGGTACGCGGCGCGAGCGTGATTATTTCACAGCGCATCCTTCGCGGAACTGACACGTTAAGCGGCGAGACATTGACCGACGGGCAAGTCACCGCCGCATTCCTGTCGCCCGAGGGCCGGCCGCGCCGCCAGCCCGCGGGTTGGGCCGATCGATTTACCGCCATCATTAATGGAGAGACTTTCCCTTGCTAGACAATATCTCGCTGGCCGCCGACGCGGCGACCTTGTCCCCCGTCGCGTTGTTCCTGCAGGCCGATATCATCGTGAAGGCGGTGATGATCGGCCTTCTGCTCGCGTCGATCTATGTCTGGGCGGTGATCTTCACCCACGGCCGCAGCGTCAGCAAATTGATGAGCGCATCCGAACGCTTCGAGCGCGATTTCTGGCGCGCCGACAGCATCGACAAATTCTTCGACAAGAATGGCAGCGAAGAACTGCCGAGCGCCAAAGTGCTGGGCGCGGGGATCAGCGAATGGCGCCGTTCGACCAAGACCAAGACTGTCGACCGCGACGGGACGCGCGAGCGGCTCGGCATCGCGATGAATAGCGCGGTTGCGGGCGAAGTCGACCGGCTCGCCGAAAAGATCGGCACGCTGGCAACGATCGGCTCGGTGGCGCCCTTCGTCGGGCTGTTCGGCACCGTCTGGGGCATCATGCGCAGCTTCACCGCGATCGCGGCGGAGAATAACAGCAGCCTTGCGGTCGTCGCCCCGGGCATCGCCGAAGCGCTGTTCGCGACCGCGATCGGCCTGTTCGCCGCGATCCCCGCGGTGATCGCGTACAATGCCTTTTCGCAGCGCCTGAACCGGCTCGAATCGCGGCTCGGCCGCTTCGCCGACGGGCTGCACGCGACCTTCAGCCGCGAGCTCGAGGTCGAAGCCTGATGGCGATGAGCGGTCCCTCCGGCGGCATCGGCGGACGGCGCGGCCGTGGCCATCGCCGCGCGCCGATGGCCGAGATCAACGTCACCCCGCTCGTCGACGTGATGCTCGTGCTGTTGATCATCTTCATGATCACCGCCCCCCTACTCGCCTCCGCCGTGCCGATCGACCTGCCCGAAAGCCGCGCCAAGCCGGTCGAGACCGAGGATCAGGAGCCGGTGCAGCTGTCGATCAATGCCGACGACACGCTCTATATCGGCGAAGAGGTCGTGCCCGAAGCCGAGCTTCCCGCGCGGCTCGACGCGATCGCGCGCGAGAATGAAGGCAAGGACAAGCCGCGCCAGATCATGCTGCGCGCCGACAAGGGGCTCGATTACGGCCGCGTGATGCGCGTGATGGGCGAGCTCAACCGCGCGGGCCTGACGCGGATATCGCTGGTGACGACGGGATCGGAGGGCGCCGCCGAGGGCGAGCCCGCCGCGGTCACCGACGGTTCAGAAACACGGCCCTAGGTTAAGACGATGGCCGAACAACGGGCAGTGAGGGGGAATGAAGGACGCGGCATCGCCATCGCGGTGGCGGCGCATGTCGTCATCATCGGCCTGCTCTCGGTCCAGTGGACCGCGGGCGAACGCCGGTTCGACAACCCCCCGATGGAAGTCGACCTGATCGCCGAAAGCGCGGTGCAATCGACCGCGCCGGTGATCAGCGAAACCCCGCCCGCCGCGCGGCTCGGCGAAGAGGATATGGTCGACATCGCGGCGCCCGAACCGGTGCCCGCGCCGCCGCTGCCCGAACCGGTCGTGCGGCCGACGCCCGCCCCGACACCCAAGCAGGTCGCGAAACCCAAGGCGGCTCCGCCAAAACAGCGTCCCGCGGCGCAAAAGGCGCAGCCCAAGGCGGCTCCCAAAGCACCGCCGGCAAAGAATCGCCCGGCCCGCCCGACTGGCCGCCTCGACGGCATCGCCGAGGGGCTTTCGAAATCGCAGCCTAAATCGTCGTCGAGCAAAGGGGCGCCCGCTGCCGCGACCGCCGCCGAAGTCCGGCGCTCGATCGACGTCAGCATCAAGTCGGCGGTCGCGCCGCGCTGGAACGGCTGCCGCATCTCGGGGGTCGATGTCGACCAGCTCAAGACCGTCGTGAAATTCCGCCTGACCCAGTCGGGCGCGCTCGCGGGCTTCACCGGCGTCTCGACGACCGGCCAGAACGACAGCAACAAGTTCCAGGTCCAGCGGCACCAGGAATGTGCCAAACGTGCGGTCGAGCTGGCCGCGCCTTTCGACTTGCCGGAAGAAAATTACAGCTACTGGCAAAACTATACCTTGGATTTTGACAAAGCGAGATGAGCATGACCCTAGTGAGATATTTGATGGCAGGGGTTCTGGCGACAGCGTCTCTCCCCGCGATCGCCCAGGACCAGAGCACCGCTCAGCCGCAACCCACCATCCAGCTGCCGCAGCCCGAGGGTCCGCGCGAATCCATAACGGGGACATTGTCGAACGAGCGCACGGTCATCGCAATCCCCGCGCTCGCCACCTCCTCGGTGCAAAATGTCGCGGGGCTGCGCACCGACAGCCTCGGCCGCCAGATCGCCGAAGTGATCGCCGCCGACCTTGAACGCAGCGGCCTCTACGATCCGATGGGCCCCAGCGGCATCCCCGCGATCAGCCGCGCCGAGGTGCAGGCGCCGCGCTTCGCCGAATGGCAGGCGCGCAACGCCGAAAATGTCGTCCACGGCTTCGTCGACGCGAGCGGGACTGGCGGCCTGGTCGTCGGCTGCTATCTCTATGACACCGCGCTCGGCAGCGAGCTTGTCCGCAAGGGCTTCGAAATCCAGCCCGGCGACTGGCGCCGCGCCGCGCACAAATGCGCCGACGCCATCTATTCGCGCCTGTCGGGCGAGGCGCCCTTCTTCGACAGCCGCGTCGCCTATATCGCCGAGACCGGCCCCAAGGGGAACCGCATCAAGCGCCTCGCGATCATGGACAGCGATGGCGGCAACCACCGTTTCATCACCAACGGTCAGGCACTCGCGATCAGTCCGCGTTTCTCACCCGATTACAAGAAGATCGTCTACGTCAGCTATTTGAACAACCGCGTCCGCGTCTTCATCTACGACGTCGCGGCGGGTTCGCAGAAGCTGGTGACCGAGAGCGCGAACGCGACCTTTGCGCCGCGCTGGTCGCCTGACGGCACCCAGATTCTCTATTCGATGGCCGTCAACGGCAACACCGACATCTATCGCATCTCGGCAAACGGGGGCACCCCGGTGCGGCTGACGAGCACCCCCGGCATCGATGTCGGGGGCAGCTTCTCGCCCGATGGCAAGAAGATCGTGTTCGAAAGCGACCGGTCGGGCGGTCAGCAAATCTATACGATGAACATCGACGGGTCGAACCAGCAGCGGATCAGCTTTGGCGGCGGCCGTGCCGCGACCCCCGAATGGTCACCGCGTGGCGACCTGATCGCCTTCACCCGCATGGGCGGCGGCGAGTTCCGTATCGGCGTCATGACGCCATCGGGCGGCGGCGCGCGGATGCTGACGAACAGTTGGCAGGACGAGGCCCCGACCTGGTCGCCGAACGGCCGCGTCATCCAGTTCTTCCGCACCACCCCGGGTCGCGAAGGCAAGTCGAGCCTGTGGCAGGTCGACCTGACCGGCGTGAACCTGCGCCGCCTGCCGACCCCGCAAGACGGGTCGGATCCCAGCTGGGGTCCGGTACTTCCCTGAGGAAAACCGGAACCAAAAAGGCGCGATCGGGTTCAACTATCGCGTCCTGAAAGGGCCAATTCGGCCGCACGAATATTTTCAACAACAAGAGGACAGAGACATGACGATACGCAAAAGCACCGCGATGATCGCGGCGATCACCATGCTTGCTGTTGGCGCCTGCGCGAAAAAGGCCCCTGACACGCTCCCCCCCGCCCCCGAAGGCACCGGCACCGATACGGGCGCAGGCACCGGCACCGGCGTGGTTCCCGGATCGCAGGAAGATTTCCTCGCCAGCGTTGGCGCCATGGGCGACCGCGTTTTCTTCGATTACGACCAGTATAATGTCGACGCACAGGATCAGGCGACGTTGCAGACCCAGTCGCAGTGGTTGCAGCGCAACCCCGCGGTTCGCGTCACGCTGGAAGGCCATGCCGACGAACGCGGCACGCGCGATTACAATATCGCGCTCGGCGAACGCCGTGCGAACGCCGCGAAAAATTACCTCGCGTCGCTCGGCGTCGATCCGTCGCGCATCCAGGTCATCAGCTATGGCAAGGAACGCCCGGCCGAGATGGGTTCGACCGAGGAAGCCTATGCCAAGAACCGCCGCGCGGTCACGGTCATTGTCGGGCGCTAAGAAGCGGCCATAAAGGCACCGTCGCGAATGCGGCGGTGCAGGCAAAGACACCGAAGGGGATCCGTCGCTCGGCGAGCGGCTGGTCCCTTTTTCGTTGGGCGATGAGCGCCCAGACGATGCCGCCGACACTGGCGAGAAGCAACATCAGCGGCAGCGCCTGCCAGCCGAGCCAGGCACCGATTGCCGCGACCAGCTTGGGGTCGCCGCCGCCCATGCCCTCGGCACCCCGCGCGCGCCGATAGGTCCAGGCAATCAGCGCCAGTATCAGACCTCCGGCCAACGCGCCGATCCAGCGGTCGATCAGCGATGTGCCGAGCATCGGCCCCGCAACGAGCAGGCCCGCGACCCCCAGCAGCAGGTTGAGGCGGTCGGGCAACCAGAAATGACGCGCATCGAGCAGCGCGAGCGGCAACAGCAGCCAGCCGAACAAAGCCCACAGCCAGCCTGCTGTTCCGGGCATAAGCGCCAGCGCACCAGCACCGATCAGTGCCGCGCCCAGTTCGACGCGCCAGTGAAAAGGATCGATCGCCGAATCACACGTCCGGCAGCGCCCGCGCGACGCAAGGGTCGATAACAAGGGGACGAGCTCCAAAGCGCCAAGCGGCCGCGCACAGACGTCGCATTGCGAGCGCCCCAGCACCGAGCGCCCCGCGGGCCAGCGCAGCACCAGCGTCGCGATGAAGCTGCCCAGGACCAATCCGATCAGCCCGGCAAAGGCGACGCCCGTGCCGAAGGGCAAGGCATCGAGGATCGTCACGTCAGAAGCGGCCCGAGGTCGCCAGCACGAAACCGGTGGGTCCGGCCTTGAACCCCAGCGCGGCGAGCGCGCCCGCCATCGCGGGATCGCGGTCGACATTGATCGCGAACTGCGCGCGGTACGCGCCGCTGCCGTCGAACGACAGGGTCAGCCGCTCCATGCCCGACTGGCTGGCGAGCGCCGCCTGCGCACGTCCGTTCGCGCACGCCAGCGGACCCGACAGGCCGCGCGAAAGGTCGAGGCCCGCGATGGGCGCGGAGACCGCGAGCTGGATGCGCCCGCTTGCGGCGGCGCATTTGCCCGCATCGTCGAAGCGTATCGTGGCGCCTTCGAAGCGGATCGTATCGACGGGGATCATGCCAAGCCCGCCCGACATAGACGTGGTGCCGCTGACGTCGGAGACGCCCTGCGGGTTGCTGCCATGCAGCCGGCCCGCAAGCGCGCCAAGCCGTTCGTCGGCGCGCGAGAAGGCGAGTTCGGTACGTGCGCCGAGCAGCGCGAGCGGCGACAGGCTGGCGCGCACCGTGCCGAGCGGCAGGACGCCAAGGCGTGCATCGACCAGCTCGCCCGACCAGACCGATCCGCGAATTTCGCGCGCGGTGATGCCCGCGTCGGTCGCACCCGACCAGCCGAGCGCGAGCCGCATCGGGAGGGTCGCGATGATCAGGATCAACGCGAGCAGCAGCGCCGCAAACGCCCAACGCCTGCGCATACTCATTGTCCGCCCTTCCGAAGCTCGGCGGTCAGGCCAACGGTGCCGTCGGCGGCGGGGGTGATCGTCAACTGGTCGACGACAAAACCCTGCCCCTCGAGCGAGGCGAGCCAGTCGGTGAGCACCGTCGCGCGCGCGGTGGCGATCGCAATCGTCGCCTGCCCCTGCCCGCGTGCTTCGTTGCGGTCGAGCGTCAGCCCGATCTCGCCCGCCGACTGCGCAAGATATTGATCGATCGCGACCGCATCGACCGTCGCCGCGACCGATTTCGCCGGACGCTGCGCGAGCAATTGCACCTTGGCCGCCACGCGCCCCTCGCGCTCAATCGCGGCGCGGTGCTGGCTTTCGAGATCGACGAACAGCGCGACCGCCGGACGGCCGAGTCCCCACAGGATGACGCCGAGCGCCAGCACGCCGGCGATACCGACAAGCCAGCGTTCGCGGAGCGACAGGCCCATCCACCAGTTTTGCAGTCGCTCGGTCATGGCACCGCCCGGATCGTAATATTGGCCATTTGCTGCCCGTCGCTGCCCGCCATCGGCTGCGCGGTGATGCGATAGCCGCGCGCCTGCAGCGCGAGCAGCACCTTGTTGATATCTTCGACGCGCGGCGCCGCGAGCGTCGTCGTCAGCGTCCCATCGGTGCGATGCGACAACGTCCGGAGCGTTACGCCCGGCGCATCGCCCATCGCGTCATAGAGCGCCGATGCCGGAACCGAGAAAGCGAGCGGCCCGCCGCCGGCAGCAGCGAGGCGGCGGTCGAGTTCGGCTTCGGCCGCGGTCGCGTCGGGCGCGGCCACCCCGGCCTTCTTCGCCATCGCGACGACCGCATCGTCGGCGCGGCTGGTGTCGGACGACAGGCGCACCGCATAGATGATCGGGACAAGCAGGCTCACGGCGACGAGTGCGAGGGCGAGGCGCTTCACCAGCCGCAGCATCGCCGGGTCGACCGACCAGCTGCGCTTGGGCTTCCATCCGCCGCTGAGCAGGTCGAGCGGCGGCGCGGCGAGCGTCAGCAGCAGCGCCTCGCGCATCCGGTCGGTGTCGAGCGGCAAAGCGGTATGCCCGCCCGCGATCAACGGATCGAGTTCGGGATCGGAGACATAGGCGCGGTCGGCGGTACGGACGATCCGCTCGCCGCCAACCTCCGCCGTCCACAGCGTATCGGGTTCGGGCGGCGGCACCGCCACGGCGGCCGGGATAATCGCGGCCGGCGTCAGATCGCGCGCCTTCAGCCAGTCGGTCCAGGCGGTCATCGCGGCGTGGGTGGTCACCGCGACCGCGACCGCCTGCCCGTCGCCCGCCGGTTGGCCCGCAACGACGTGGAGCGCCGCAGCGTCGCCCAGACTATTCTTCAGCGCGTCGATCCGCGCCGCGGCGGCGGCCTGTGCGGGCGCGGCGTCGGGATAATGAAGCCAGCGGAGCGGCACATCGGCGGCCGGCGCCAACGCGACCAGACGGTCGTCGGCGCTATCGTCGCGCGGCTTTTCCCACGCGCCGACCCAGCCGTCGTCCTGCCCGCTATCGACGATCACGCCATCATCGACGCGCAGCCACGCGGGCTGAGGCGCATCGCCTTCGCCAAGCGCAGCCACGGGGGGCAGCCAGAGAACCAGCGTGCGCGTCATATTAGTCGCTCTCGCCCCAATCGCGGCGCACGATCGTCGGCGGCGTCAGGCCCGCGGAGGGCGCCCCACCATTGGCATCGATCAGCGAAACTGCGGTCAAGAAACCGTCCCCCATCGTCACATTCGTCGTCAGCGTGAGCCAACGGCTGTTCACGCCCGCCTGTTCGGCAACATCGTTCGGCGGTTTCCGTCCTTCGAACGGACCCGCCTCCCAGAATCGTACGCTGCTGCCATAGCCTCCAGCGGGGCGCGCCGCCAGCGCCGCCCGCGCTTTGGCAACGCCGATTTCGCCGGGCACCAACATCGCCACGAGCGGCGCCTGTTCGGGCGCCAGCGTGTTGACGTTGAGCTTCACCGGATCGGTCAACGGCAGCACGCAGATCCAGGGTTTGAGCCGCGCATAGATTTTCGGCGTCACGCCGCGCACTGCGCGCAGTTCGCTGACATCCGCCATCTTGCGGTTCGCGGGCAGATAAGCGCCCTGCATCCCGCGATAGTCATTGTCCTCGGCACCGAGCGGGCCTTCATTGCTGTCGCTGTCGATCCAGTCGGCGGCCGCGCCCGCGATCGCCTGCGCCTCGCCCGGATCGATTCCCAGCAAGGTCATCAATTCGCCGAACTGGCGCATCGACCCCGATCGCTGGCTGAACCGCCCCGGCACCGTCTCGGCAACCAGGCTGTTGAGATTGAAGCAATTGTTGGCATCGGTCAGCTTCGCGCGCCCCTGGCCGCCGGGCAGCGGCAGGGTGAAATCGCGCCCGAGCCAGTTTCCGGCAAGCGTCAGCTTTGCAGGGTCGCGCCCGACAAGATCGGCGACGCGGCGCAGCGCGATCTGTTCGGCGGCAAAGGCGTAAGCGCGGCCCTGATCGACCGTCGCCGCGCTGCCCGCGATGCGCGTCGCGAGCGTCAGCCGGTCGAGCGCCGTCGCGGCGATCACCGCCATCACCGCGACGAGCAGCAAGACGGTGAGCAGCGCCGCACCGCGCTCGTCTTTCGCGCCGCGCCTCATGGTGCGGGTACGCCTTGCGCGGGCGGTGGCGGTAGGGTCGGCGCGGTCAGGAACAGCATCGTCAGCGCCTCACGTCCCGTGCGGGTCACCTGCACCTCGACGGCGCGCGGCAGGCGGTCACCCGGCTCAGAACTCCAGACCTCGCTCCAATTGCCCCGCTCGTCACGATATCGCACCGCGACGCTGGCGACGTCAGCGATCAGCCGGTCGCCCTCGCCGAGCGCGGTGCCGTCGAGCATCGGCTGCGCCGCGCGCCGCCACTCATTGCCGACGCGTGCATAGGCAACGCGCTCGATCGCGGGCCGCGGGCTGCCACCCGCCGAGCCCGCGCCGCCATGGACGAACGCAAAGCCGGTCGACGATCCGATGAAGGCCGGAACCGCTTCCCCCGCGGGCCCGCGCGTCGAACGCTGCACCGCTTGCGCGAGATCGTTCGCCATCACCGCGCGCAGCCGGTTGATCCCGCCCATCGCTTTCAGCCGTTCCTGCACGGCATCCTGCGTATCGATACTGCTGCGCAGCAGGCCCACCCCCATCGCCGCGATTGCCGCGAAGATGGAGAGTGCGACGAGCATCTCGACAAGGGTGAAGCCGCGCTGGTCTTTCATCGCGACGGCCGGATGATCGTCAGCGCCGCCTGCCCGCGCCCGCTTTCGGGGCGGACGAGAAGGTCGATGCGCAGCAGGGCGTCGTCGGCGGTCTTCGCGACGCGCTGCTCGACGCGCCAGTTGCGCCCGGCGTTCGCGACGCCGACCGCGCTGTTGCCGATCGTCGGCGGCGCCGGATCGGTCCACAGTTCGACTGCGCGGTTCTGCGCGACGATGCCCGCCATCGTGCTTTCATCGAGATCCCCCGCGGTGCGCACCGCATAGGCGTCGAGGCGGATGAGCGCGAGCGCGGCGATGCTGATGACGCTCAAGGCCACCAGCATTTCGAGCAGCGTAAATCCGCTTTCGCGGCCTTTGGCGCAATCACGGTCCACGGCTGACCTCCCCGGTCGCCGAGACGCGCACGATCTCGCGCGCTTCGCCGCCGGTCAATACGACCGCCTGCGGCGTCGGGCTGATGCCGACGCGGTCGAACAGGATGCGTGCCGCCCCCTGCCCGTCGCCCGCCGCGAAGCGCACGTCGCCGGGCCAGTTCCGTTGCTCGAACGCCCGGCCCGGAAGCGGTTGCCATTCGCCCGAAATCCGTCGTTCGAACCCATAGCCCGACGGCGCGAAATTGACCGCGACGCTGCGCCCTTCGATCACCGCGACATCGCGCGCGGCGGCGAGCCGCGCCGCGAGCCGGTCGGCCTCGCTACGCACGGTGCGTTCTTCGCCGGGAATGGTAAGCACGACCGCGGTCGCGGCGAGCGCCATGATCGCGAGCACGATCATCAGTTCGACGAGCGTGAAGCCGTTCGGCGCCCGGCGCGTCCGCGCGTCAGCCGTCGCTGCGAATATCCGCATTGTCGTCGGTCCCGCCGGGGGCGCCGTCGGCACCGAGCGACCAGACGTCGAACGCCTTTCCGTTCGGCCCCGGCGCCTGATAATTATAAGGGCGGCCCCACGGATCGGCGGGCAGCTTCTTGATATAGCCGCCGCGGCGATAGCGTTCGGGCTGCGCGAGCGCCGGCGGCGCAACGGTCAGCGCGTTCAGCCCGTCGGTCGATGCGGGATAGGTCAGATTGTCGAGCCGATATTGTTCGAGCGCATTTTCGAGTGTCGCGATGTCGGCCCTGGCCTTGGTCACCATCGCGCGGTCCTGGCTGGGCAGGACGTTGATCATCACCACGGTGGCGAGCAGCCCGATGATGAAGATGACGACCATCAATTCGGTCAGCGTAAAGCCGCGCTCGTCCGTCTTGCGGCGCCCGGCCATCGGCCGGCCCCGATCAGAATAGGAGGTATCGAGCATCAGGCGAAAGATTAGCTTCATCAGCGACATTTTCATAGTCCGGCTAGGTTCTGCAACTGAAGGATCGGAAGCAGAATGGCGAGGATGATCAGGGCCACGCACGACCCCATAACGACAATTATGACAGGTTCGAGAAGCGCCATCGACGCGGCCGTAAACCGGTCGAATTCGCGTTCGAGATAATCGGCAGCGCGTTCGAGCATCTGTTCGAGCCGCCCCGCGCTTTCGCCGCTGGCGGTCATGTAGACGAGCAGGGGCGGGAAGACGCCGGCATCGCGGAGCGCCGCCGACAGGCTGCCACCCGCGCGCACCTGATCGACGATCGTCGCGGTCGCGCCGGCGAGCGCGGCGTTGCGGATCGTCGGAAGGGTAAGGCGCAGGCCGTCAACGAGCGGCAGGCGGCTCGACACCATCGTCGACAGCGTGCGCGCAAAGCGTGCGGCGTAAAGATCGCGGAGCAGGCGGCCGAAGAGCGGCAGACGGAGCAGCCGTGCATCGACGCGCGCCTTGAATGCCGGGCGGCGCATCGCGGTCACCCAGGCGAAGCTCGCGCCGGCGATCAGCAGCGCGATCAACCACCACCAGCTTGCGGCAAAGCTGGAAATCGCGATCACTGCGCGGGTCAGGAAAGGAAGCTGCTGGCCGACGTCGGTGAATTGCTCGACGACGCGCGGAACGACGAAGATCATCAGCGCAGCGACGACGCCGATCGCGACAACCGCGAGCACGATCGGATAGGCGAGCGCGGCAATCAGCTTGCCGCGCACCTCGGCCTGCCGTTCGAGCAGGTCGGCGAGCCGCGCGAGGATGGTGGTGAGGCTGCCCGTCGTTTCGCCCGCCGCGACCATCGCGCGGTAAAGCGGCGGAAAGCTCCGCGGCTGGCGCCCCATCGCGTCGGCGAGGCGGCGGCCCTCGAGCAAACCCGCGTGGACGTCGCCGATGACGGTGCGCGCGCTTTCGGCCTCGCTCTGCCGCGTCAAGGTACGCAGCGCCTCTTCGAGCGGCGCGACTTCGGCGAGCGTTGCGAGCTGGCGCGTGAAGAGCGCGAGTTCCTTGGCTGAAAGTTTATTCTTGCGGAAAGCGAGCAGCGAACGGCCCGCGGGCTTCGCGCCCGCCGCCTCGACCGCGACAATATGGAACTTGCGGCGCATCAGGTCGGCGCGCGCGGCATCGTCGTTGGCGGCGGTCAGCCGCCCCTTGCGCTCGCGGCCCTGCGGATCGATCGCCACATAGCGATAATCAGGCATCGACATCCTCGCGCCGCGCGATGCGGATCGCTTCCTCGGCGGTCGTCAGCCCCTTCGCGACCATCGTCCGCGCCGCCGACGCCAGCGTCGGCGATTTCAGGAAGGCATGACGCGTGATCATCGCCTCGTCGCCGCCGTTGTAGATGTAACGGCGGACGGTCTCGTCGACCTTGATCGCCTCGAATACGCCGATGCGGCCCTTGTAGCCGCTATGGCCGCACTGGTCGCAGCCCTTCGGGCGCCAGATCACGGTGCCGATGTCGAGCCCGAGCATCGCGGCAACGCTGTTGTCGGCCTGCACGGGTTCGCGGCAATGATCGCAAAGCTTGCGAACGAGCCGCTGCGCGATGACGGCGCGCAAGGTCGAGGCGAGCAGGAAGGGCTCAACCTTCAGATCCTTGAGGCGTGTGATCGCGCCAACCGCATCGTTCGTGTGGACGGTCGAGAGCACGAGATGGCCCGTCAGCGACGCCTGCACCGCGATATCGGCGGTTTCGCGGTCGCGGATTTCGCCGACCATCACGACGTCGGGGTCCTGGCGCAGGATCGCGCGGAGGCCCGCGGCGAAATCGAGCCCGACCTTGGAATTCACCTGCGTCTGGCCGACGCCGTCGACGGCATATTCGACGGGGTCCTCGACGGTCAGGATATTGCGCTGGCCATCGTTCAATTGCTTGAGCGCGGCGTAAAGCGTCGTCGTCTTGCCCGAACCGGTCGGGCCGGTGACGAGGATGATGCCATTGGGTTCGGCGAGCGCCTCGCGCAAAATCTGGTCGGCGGCGCCGGTCAGGCCGAGGATGTCGAAATCGATCCCCGCCGCATCCTTGTCGAGGATACGCATCACGACGCGCTCGCCCGCGCGGCTGGGGAGCGTCGAAACGCGCACGTCGACCGCTTTTCCCGCGAGCGTCAGTCCGATGCGGCCGTCCTGCGGCACGCGGCGTTCGGCGATGTCGAGGCGCGCCATCACCTTGATACGGCTGACGACGACGGGCGCGACGTGCGGCGGCATGCGGAGGTGCTCGCGCAGCACGCCGTCGGTGCGCATGCGCACGACGAGCCCGCTTTCATAGGGTTCGATATGGATGTCGCTGACCCCCTGCCGCACCGCTTCGGCGATGATCGCGTTGATCAGGCGGATCGCGGGCGCATCGTCGGCGCTGTCGAGCAGATCCTCGGCGCTCGGCAGGCTGAAATCGATGTCGCTGCCGTCGAGCGAGCCCGCCATCGCGGCGGCCGAACTGTCGACGGCATAATGGTCGGAGAGCAGCCGGTCGAAATCGGCGACGCTCGCGGTCGCGACGCGCAGCGGCTGCGCGAGATAGCGTTTCACCTCGATCAGCACCGCTGGGTCGGCGCCTTCGCGCAAGGTCGCGAGCCACGCGCCGCCCTCGTCCTGCGCGATGACGACTCCGTGCGTGCGGGCAAAGCCGTAGGGTATATCAACCGGCGCCGGGGGAGGCGCCGCCGGTTCGATGTCGGTCACGGATAGTCTCCGGTTGGCGGTGCGGGCGCTTGCGAAATCGAGGGCGGGACGTCGGTCGCTGTCACGCTGCCGTCGGGTCCGCGGAGTTCGGGCAGGTTGACCGGGCCGACCGTGATGTCGGCGGCGGTCGGCGGGGTCGGCGCCGGCGGCAC
Source organism: Sphingopyxis sp. H053 (assembly GCF_001468225.1). Lineage (GTDB taxonomy): Bacteria > Pseudomonadota > Alphaproteobacteria > Sphingomonadales > Sphingomonadaceae > Sphingopyxis. The sequence goes on from NZ_LNRU01000002.1 coordinate 320,650, forward strand.
CGCACCCAGATAGTCGCGCACCAGCGTATCGATCGCGGGTTCCTCGCCCGGATTACGCTGGAGCTGGAAGTCGCGGATATAGCCGTAGCGGCGCGCGGTGAGCGCGGCATTGTCCTCGCGATTGCGCAGGATCGTCGGACGGATGAAGACCATCAAATTGGTCTTCGACCGCGTGCGACTGCGCGATTTGAACAATTCGCCGAGCAGCGGAATGTCGCTGAGCAGCGGGATGCGCTCGATCGTCTTGCGCTCGTCGTCGTTGAGCAGTCCGCCGATCGCGAGGATCTCGCCATCGTCGACGGTCAGCACGGTTTCGAACGAGCGCTTGTTGAGGATGAGGTCGCTGTTGCGCGACGAGACCGGGCCGGCAACGCTCGACACTTCCTGGCGCAGGAACATCTTCACTTCGCCCGCGCCATTGACCTGCGGCGTCACTTCCAGCTTGATCCCGACCTCTTCGCGCTGGACGGTGCGGAACGCGTTCTCGAAATTGTCGCCCAGCTGTTCGCCGGTGGTGATCGGAACATCCTGCCCGACGAGGAATTTCGCCGCCTGATTGTCGAGCGTCACGATGTGCGGGGTTGCGAGCAGGTTCGACGTCGTGTCCGACTTCACCGCGTTGATGATCGCGCCAAAGATCGTGTTCTTGCCGATGTCGCCCGCGAACCCGGCGAAACCGCCGGTCGCCGCGAGCAGCGACGCCGCCGCCGCTTCCTGCAAGCTGTTGCCAAGCGAGCTGGTGGTCTGGGTGACGACGGTTTCGCCGTCGACCGTCGTCTTGTCCTGCGTCAGCTTGGTCGCGGCATAGGCGCCGCCCAGCGTCAGGATGTTCGGCTGCGCATTGCTGTAGCTCGTCGCGACGAACGGGATATTCTTGCCGCCGAGCAGGAACTGGACGCCGAGGCGTTTCGCCGCATCGTCGCCGATCTCGACAACGATCGCCTCGACCAGCACCTGTTGCCGTCGGCTGTCGAGCTGGCGGATCAGTTCGCCGAGCATGCGCTGCACTTCGCTATTGGCGGCGACGATGATCGCGTTCGCGCCTTCGTAACGCGTGATGATCGCGGGGCCGCGGGTCGAGATGCTGCCGCTTCCACCGCCACCGACCGAGGTCGCGGCAGCCGGGGCGGCGGCCGCCGCCGGCGCGCCATTGCCGCCCGACGAAGACATTGACGAAGACGAGGCGGGCGGCAGACCGGCCTTTTGCACCGGGTCGCTGCCGCCGCCGATCAGTTGTTGCAGCGTCGGCAGCAAGGTTTCAGCATTGGCATGTTCGAGCCAATAAACGCGGAGTTCGGTGCCGCCCGCCGCCTTCGCATCGAGGTCGTGCGCCATCGATACGAAGCGCGCGACGAGCGCCTGATCACCCCTCAGGGCAATCGCATTGCTGCTGTCGATCGGCACGATCGCGACGGGCTTTTGCGCGCCCTCGCCCGCCGCCGGGACGAGCGCCTGCAGCGCGGCGGCGATTTCGCGCGCGCCGGCGTTTTTCAGCGTCACGATCTGGCTGGTCGAGCTGTCGCGGTCGATGCTCGAGGCGAGCGCGCGGATGCGGCGGATATTGTCGGCAAAATCGGCGACGACGAGGCTGTTGGCATTGCGGTTCGCGGTCAGCGAGCCCTGCGCGCTGACGAGCGGGCGCAATGTTTCGACCGCCGAGACCGCATCGATGTAACGCAGGCGGATGATTTCGGTGACGAACTGGTTCTGCGCCGCGCCGCGGCTGCCGATCCGGCCGGGCTGCGCCGCGGCGCCGTCGATCGGCTGAACGCGGTAGCTGCCGCTCGGTCCGGGGACCGCGACGAGGCCGTTCGAGCGCAAGGTCGCGAGGAATATCTCGAAATATTCGCTGCGCGACAGCGGCCGGTCTGTGACGACCGACACCTTGCCGTTGACGCGGCCGTCGATGACGAAGGTCCGGCCCGTGACCCGCGCCGCATCCTGGATAAAGGCGCGGATGTCGGCGTCGCGGACGTTCAGCGTATATTGGGCGAATGCGGGGCCGGGCGTGGCGGAAATCAGCGCGGCGGCGAGCATCAGGGACAGTTTGAGACGCATAAAACCTATTGCTTCGAAAGGAAAATGGCGACGGGGACGACGCTGGCGCCGCGCTCGACTTCAAGCGCGATCCGCGCCCCCGGGGTAAGCTGGTTGGCGAGCGCGGCGGCGTCGCTCGCCGATCCGATCGGGCGGCCGCCGACCGAGCGGATGACGTCGCCGGGGCGCAGGCCCGCGGCGCGGAACGCCGCGCCGTCGCCCTGCGGCTGGACGACGAGGCCCGTGACGCGGCCGTCTTCGGTGCGCGGGGCGAAGCCGACACCAGCCTTGATCGCCGCGGGGGTCATTTCGCCGCTCGCCGACGCGCCGCCGGGAGCAGCCCCGATCTCGGGTGTCGGCGTGGGCAGCGGCGTCGCGGGATTTGCGGCCGGCGCTTCGCCGCTCTGGTCGAGGAACAGGCTTTCGCGCGCGCCGCCGCGGTCGAGAAGGACATGGTCGAAGGCGATGCCGGCCAGCTTCAACCCCGGCGCGATCTCGTCGCCGACTGCATAGCTGGTCTGGATGCCATCCTCACCCGCGATGATCGCCGAGCCACCGCCGGTCGCTTCGTTGAGATTGATGCCGAAGAGCGTCAGGCCCGCCGAAGTGACGGTGGCCGAGGCCGGACCCTGCGCATTGCCGCGGAAAAAGGGATCGAGGCTGGAGAAGAGCGCGCGCCTCTCCGCGGGCGATGCGATCACCGCGGCCTGCGGCTGCCACGCGCCGAGCGGTGACAGCGGCGTGAGCAATGTCCAGAGCAGGCGGACGCATTGCCAGACCAGCAGCGCGCCGAGCAGGCCGGCCAGCAACATCGGCCAGATCTCGCGCGGCGAGCGCCTCCCGGCGCGCAACCAGGCGGGCAGCGCGCGCGGCAGCCGAACGGCCGATCCGGACATCAGCGTTGCCATGAAATGTCTCTGTCCCCCCAGACTGAAAAAACCTGTCTCGCGAATCGCCTAGGGGCGAACGGTGACAATCAGTTGACCGGGAGATTACAGTTTTTTGACATTCGGGCGAGTCCGCTGAGACGGCTCGAAGGTATCTTGCCTTTGCCGCGGGGGCAGGAAATGAGCGCCCCGGAGGGGCTGACGGAAGGGTCGGGATCGACCAGCAACCCTTCCATCCGATACCGCTTCGCGGGCGGCCCTCCCCGTCGCTATGCGACAGGGAGGATTTGACCTTAGAACTTGAGCGACGCGCTGAGCGAGAAGGTACGGCCCAGCTTGTAACGGTTGAGGAAGATGCGGTTGTCGCCCGCTTGTTGCACTTCCTCATAGTTACGCCCGGTCAGGTTGCGCGCCTCGAACTTCAGCTCGATTTCCTTGTCCAGCAGCGAGATGCCCTGACGAGCGACGAAGTCGAGCGAGATGCCCGGCTTTTCGCGGATATCGGGCTGACCCGACGGACCGCGGCTGGTGACGCGCGGGCTGGCATAGGTCAGGAGCAGCGTCTGCTGCGACAGATTGTCCTGATCTTCGAGCCCGATCTGGACGTTGACCAGATGGTCCGACTGGCCGGTGAGCGGCGCGCCGTCGAAGAAGAAGTTGCTCGCGTCCTGCACGACGCCGTTGATCACCGTGGTGTCGCCAGCGCCGACCTGAATTTCCGACTTGGTGTAGGTGTAGTTGCCAATCAGCACCAAGCGGCGGCTTGCCCAGAAGGCCGAGTCCGACAATTTGTCGAGCGCGAAATATTTCTGCACCTCGACCTCGCCACCGTAGAGCAACGCCTTGGGCGCGTTGGCGAAGCTGGTGTTGGCGATCGAATCGGTGCTGAGCGAGGTGTAAGCCTCGATCGGGTTCTCGATCTTCTTGAAGAAACCTGCCGCGGTGAAACGTTGGTCCTTGGCGAAATACCATTCGTAACGCAGCTCGCTGTTCCACAGCTCGCTATCGGCTAGCGACGGGTTGCCACGGAACTGGCGGTTCGATTCAGGATCCTGATAGATCTGCGCAATCAGTTCGCGGAACTGGGGGCGGGCGATCGTGTTCGCGGCGTTGAGGCGCAGCTGCATATCGGGAGCGACTTCCCAGGTCAGCGTCACGGCCGGCAGCCAATAGTCGTTCTTGATATTGGTTGCGGCAATCGCACTTCCGCCCGTGCCGAACAGGTCAATCGGCACGACGGTCTGCTTGCCATCCTCATAGCGCACACCGACGTTGACGTTCATGCCCGACACGATCTCGGCCTGAAGCTGGGCATATCCGGCGTGGGTGGTGAGCCCGGCGTCGAACGCCGCGGTGCCGTCCTGCGCCGAGGTTTCGACCAGCGTGATGTCATAGAGCTGGATCGACGCATCGGAGAGCAGATAGTCGGGACGCAGCTGAGTCACCGGCACCGGCAGGCCCGAGGCGCGGAACTGGAAGGCGCGGCGCACGGCGGTACGGCTCGTGTCCGAATAGGCGTACCCCACGGTCGCGGTAATCTGCGGGGCGAGCTCGTACGACAGGTCGACGCCGCCCGACCACAGGTCTTCGTTCAGGTCGGAAAAGGCGATCGTCGCGTCACCGCGGTTGCCGCCAAGGTCGTTGACGAACTTGTCGCCCGTCGGGTCCTGCGTCGTCGGCAGGTTGGTGCGGACATAGGTGAAGCCGCGCTCATAGGGGGCCTCGCGCTGCGAATTGGCATAGGCGCCGCGCAGGTCGACCTTCAGCTGGTCGAAATGGAATTCGCCGACGAATTGCGTGTTGATCAGCTGGCGCTCGTACCAGGCGGTGTCCTGCTTCATAATGTCGCGGCCGACCTGGTTCGCGTCGGTGCCCAGGCCGAGGCGCGCCTGTTTCAACGTGTCGCGGATAAATAGGTTGGTCCAACGCAGCTTGTGCTCGCCGATTTCGAGGCCGAAGCCGAGCAGCGCGTTCACGACGATGCGGTTGTCGGTGATGACGCGGTTGTAGCTCGTCTGCGGATCGCCCGACAGATCCTGGTTGAGCGACGTCTGCTGCAACGTGTCGCGCGTGCGCCACTTGTTGCTGATCCCTGCGGTCGCGATGATGCCGAGTTCGCCGTTCGCGAGGGGGATCGTCGTGCCGCCGGTGATGCCCGCGGACCAGTTGATCGGGATATGGTCATTCTGTTGCAGCAACGTCGTATCGCTGTTGACCAGCTCCATCTGGATAAATTCCAGATCTTCCTGGGAGAAATCGGCGCCTTCGAGGATCGGCTTGCCGCTCGCGAAGGCGGCTTTCAGGAGCGACGGGACATCGCGGCTGCCGTCATCGAAGCCGGTGCCGTCGGTGTCGCTGCCATAATAGGTATAGCCAAGCTGGTTCGTCGTCTCGCTGTCCCAGCCGATGCCGCCACTGAAGGTGATGAAAGGTTCGCGCGGGATCGCCTTGGTCGTGAGGTTGATCACGCCGCCGCCGAACTCCCCGGGGAAGTTCGCCGAATAGCTTTTCTGGACGAGCGTCGAATCGATGACGTTCGACGGGAAGATGTCGAGCGGAACGACGCGCTTCAGCGGCTCGGGGCTCGGCAGCGGCGAGCCGTTGAGCAGCGCGAGCGAGTAACGGTCGCCGAGACCGCGCACATAGACGAAGCCGCCGCCGACGACCGACAGGCCGGTGACGCGCTGCAGCGAGCCCGAGATGTCGCCTTCGCCGGTACGCGCAATGTCGGCCGACGAGAGGACCGAGACAACTTCGGGGGTCGCGCGAACGATATTGGGGGTAAAGCGGCCGGTGACGACGATTTCCTGATCGGCGCCGCCGGGGATCGAAACATCGCCCTGTTCGTCGTCCTGAGCCGCAGCATCGTCGGTCGCGGGCGCTTCGGTCGTGACCGGCGGCGCGTCAGGCGCGGGCGCGCCCGTATCCTGCGCCAGAGCGGCGGGCGCGACGAGAGCGGAGCTGAGGAGAAGCAGGCTGGCAAAGATCGGCCGCTTGGTCATGATGAAAAGTCCCCAAGAATATGCAGGAAGGGAGCGGGCCAGCCCGTCAGGCGTGCCCGCTCCCCAATTGGATCGCGAGCGATCAGGTCGTCGGAATGGCGCTGCAGGCGCGGCTCGTCGTGCCGAAGTTCGCGGTCGACGAGTTGCAGGTCCAGCCCTGATACCAGGTATCGTTGGCGTCGCGGACGGCGCCGACATAGGCGGTGGTGTCGAAGAAGGCGTTCAGCGTCTTCGCATCGAACGGCGTGAAGCCGGTTTCGGTGGCCCCGTTGATGAACAGGCTGGTCAGCGACGGCACATAGTTCGAACGGTTGTTCGTGCCGGCTTCGAAGATCGTCTGCACCTGCGCGTCGGTGACGCCGCTCGTGCCGCGGAACGGGGTGGCGTTGCACTGCAGCGAGACCGAGAAGAACTTCGGCGGGCCGGCTTCGTCGAGCGCGGGGTTGACCGGGTTGATCGTCGTCGCGCTGTTGAGGCCGAGGCAGCGGAAGCCCGGCGCCACGATCAGGCCGTTGGCGAAGGTATAGTCCGCGCCGCCGCGCACCAGGATCGACACGCCGTTACCCGCCGCATTGTTGCGGTGGATATAGGTGAAGTTCGAGATCGCGACATTCTGGCGCGGAACCGCATCCTCGTTGCCGTTCGAGTCGATTTCCATCATCGAGTCGCCGACCGCGCCGCCTTCGCGCTGCACGCCGATGACATACTGGATGTTGCCCTTGTAGCCGACGTCGGTGTCGAGACCGTCGTCTTCGGCGCCGGTGATTACCAGATGCTTCATGTTCACGCGGCCACCGAAGACCTCGATGCCGTCGTCCGAGCTGTTGTGGATCTGGACATGGTCGATCTGGGTGCCCGAGCCGGTGCCCGACGGGGTCAGGCCCTGAAGTTCGCTTGCCGCCGACAGGATGAAGCCCGAATAGCGAATCTGGACATAGGACAGGCGGCCCGAGTTATCGGCCGGCTGCGCGCCGCCATAGAGCGCGTTCGACGTGCCTTCGGTGTCGCGTTCGCAAGCCGCGGTGCCCGGCGTCGCGCCCGGTGCAAGGCAGTCGGTGATCGGCGCGCGGCCGAGCAGGACGACACCGCCCCACAGCTGCGAGGTCTGGTCGCCGGCCGAGCCGACGACGTTGCCGCGGCCGGTGAAGATGATCGGCTGCGTCGGCGTGCCGACCGCGTCGATGCGGTTGCCGCGGTTGACGGCAAGGAAGGAAACGCCCGTTGCACCAAAGATGGTGACGCCCGGATCGACCGTCAGCGTGACGACATTATTGGTGCTCGTCGCACCCTGATCGGTGCCGACGTCGACGCGACCGGGAAGCGAATAGATGACGCCCGGAGCCTTCGGAATCGCGGTCGTCGCGGTGAAGCGCGTCGGGAAGCCGCAGTTGCGCCATTCGCCGCCGGGACCCGAAATCGTGCCGAGGTTCGTAAGCTGGTCGGGGCCGGCGATGGCCGGGCAGTTCGCGGCGGGGGTCACGGTCCCCGGGGTCGGGGTCGGTGTGGGGGTCGGCGTCGGCGTGGGCGTCGGGGTCGGAATGACGATCACACCTTCACCCGGCGACGCGACGCCGTCGGCACCGCACGCCGCAAGGATGGAACAGGCCACGCCGCTGAGCATGACCAAACGAATGCGTGCGAAAGCCGCCATGAAAATCTCCGTTCCCGGTGCGCGCCCCCCGATTGGTCGAACGGCGCCCCTGATGAAAAATCACCGGCGAACGAGAAGAGATGTGCTGACTCGCCCCCGGTGACGCCGCCACTAGGGTGATTCGATGACGGTCTGACGCCAGAGCCGTGACAGTTGAGTGACTCTTTTGAGTCGGTTCGATGACAAGAACGGCGGCACTAGGAGCCGCTTGTTCGCACCTGCGAAAATAAATGCGGCGAAGCTCGCTTGCATCACCCGGAAAGCTTTGCTAGGCGCCCGCTCCTACCTGGTGCCGGACCCGTCCGGACCATCATGATGTGCGGTCGTGGCGGAACTGGTAGACGCGCAACGTTGAGGTCGTTGTGGCCGAAAGGCCGTGGAAGTTCGAGTCTTCTCGACCGCACCATCATTTTTGATTTATTATTTAGGTTCAAATACTTAGGTGATTCCTGAAAGGTTCTGGACCACCTTTTACCCCCCTTCGTAACAGGCTGCGGCGAATAATGGCCCGCCGGCCTCACACTTCTGCTAACCATGGCCTTGAAGTGAAACGACTTTCTAGTCGGCATTCGTGAGCACAGCGGCCCTTTAGTTTGCAATGGCCGATAGCGGACAGGCGGCTCTCGGCCCGCCATCGCAGGATGCAGACATCCCCAGCATCAAGGACGCCGCCTGGCGTTACAAGCTATGAAGCCGTCCAAGCATCGCGGCGATGCTGTCGGCGCGCTCCGGTCCGATCCTCCATCCCGTAGCGTCCACCGACACGCGGATCGAAGCGTCCGGGTCGATCGCGAATCCCGCGCGCTCGAGCGCTCGGCGCGTCCATGCGGCGCGAACGCCCTTCCCCTCCAATGCTATGCGCCGACTCGCCGGACGTCGCAGTTCGAAATGGCCCGCCTCCTCGTCGAAGCTAACGCCGTCGGCCGCAAAAATCCGGGCGAAATCGCCCGAGAGGATCAGGTCCTCCGGCGCGCCATCGAGAAGCCTCGTGCCGTCGTAGAGCCACAGGCGGTTCGCACAGCGCAAGGCGAGCTCGAGTTCGTGCGTCGAGATGACGATCGCATAGCCCCTTTGCCCCGCGAGCTCGCCGAGCAGCGCGAAGAAGGCGACGCGCCGCGGCACGTCGAGAAAGGAGGTGACCTCGTCGAGGAGCAGCAGGCGTGGCTGCTGGGCGAGCGCCCGTGCGACCATGACGCGTTGCCTTTCGCCGTCGGAAAGGCTCGCCACCGGGCGATCACGAAACGCCGCGGCGCCCACGAGCGCCAGTGCTTCGTCGACGATCGCAATATCTGCGGGCGCGAGCCTTCCTTGCCAGCCCGTGTGCGGATATCGCCCCGCGGCGGCGAGCTCGAATCCTGTAAGATAACCCGTCTGCGGCCGTTCGGTGAGAACCACGCCCAGCCTTTGTGCCTTCGCGCGCGCCGACAGGGATGCGAGAGGTTCGCCTTCGAGCGCGATCGATCCGGCTAGCGGCGGCAGGAGGCCCGCGAGCGTACGCAGCAGTGTCGTCTTGCCCGTCCCGTTCGGACCGACGAGCGCAACGACGTCACCGGGATGAAGAGCGAGCGAGAGATGCTCGGCGACGAGGCGGCCAGAATAACCGATCGCAAGATCATCGGTCGAAAGGATCCCACTCATGCCGCGGCTCCGAACCGGGCATGCCGGCGCAGTAGCACCCAGAGAACGATCGGGCCGCCGATCAGCCCGTTCACCGCATTGAGGTGAAGGAGGTGGCGCGCCCACGGGAGATGGGTGATGAGGTCGGTCGCAAGCGCAAGCGCGCCTCCCGCTAGCGCCGCTGCCGGGAGCAGGATACGGTGATCCTCGGTCTGGAGCAGGCCCCGCGCTGCATGACCGGCGATCAGTCCCAGAAAGTTGATTGCGCCGCAGAAGGCAGTGACGGTGCCGACAAGAAGCGCGACCACGCCGAAGCAGGCGTAGCGCAATGCCTTTAGTGGCACGCCGAGGCTCTGCGCATAGGTGTCGCCCAGCATCAGAATGTTGAGCGGTTTTGCGAGTGCCATCAGAAGGAGCAGGCCGAGCGCGCAGGCTGGAAGCAGGATGATGTGCTGCGCCCAGGTCACCCCTGCGAAGCTCGCATCGTCCCATCCTTTGAAGGCCGACGCCTGCGTCTCGTCGATGAGATGGAGCGAGAGACTGATAAGCCCCGCCGCGATATAGCCCAGCATGAGGCCCGACAACAGCAGGGTGACATTGTCGACCCGCCGCGCGAGCAGCGTCAGCAATCCCATGACGACAATCGTCCCGCCCGAAGCCGCGACTGCGAGCCCGACGTCGCCGACGAGCCCGAAACTTTCGGCGAAGGCGGGTCCTGCCAGTCCCGTCGCGACGACGAGCAGCGCGACCCCGAAGCGGGCGCCGTGCGCAATGCCGAGCACGAAAGGGTCGGCGAGCGGGTTGCGGAACAAGGTCTGAAGCATCAGGCCGCACGCGCCGAGGCTGGCGCCGCCGAACAGCGCGGCAAGCGCACGCGGAAGCCGGTATTCGCGGACGATATGGCCCCAGCCCTCCTGCGCGATCGTACCGCCGGTCAGGCTCGCTGCGATCGCCTTGAGGGGAATATCGACGACGCCGAGCGCCAGCTCGGCGAGGAAGAACGCCGCGATGACCCCACCGATGACGAAGGTGAAGGATATGGGCTTGATCATGCCGGGCCTCCCGGGATCTTGCGGATGAAGCGCGGACGCGCGGGCGGCTGGAGCAGTTCGGGATGGAGAATGGCGATCAGCTCGGCGAGCGCATCCTGCGGTTCGGTCATGCCCTGGTCCGACCAGCTGTTCGCGAACGGCCCGACCTTGCCGGCGTCGAACCAGTAGACCCGGCCATCTCTTACCGCACGTAGCCATGCGAGCCGCGGCTGGTCGCGGCGCAGCGTCGCCATGTCGGCCGCCCCCGGCATGAAATTGCCGAGCCAGACGTCCGCGCTCGCAGCCCGGTCGAAAAGCGTCTCCATCGGTGCGTAAGTGAGGCTCCCCGCTATTGAATTGTCATGCCAGGCGTGGCGCCCGCCGGCATCCTCGATCATGCGGTAGAGCTGGTTGCGTCCGCCGGCCTGGCTCCACTCGTCACGGCTCTCGGGATAGCCGAGTTGGACGAGCGGCCGCGCGTCGACATTGGACGCGAGCGCGCGCAGCTTGGCGTAGCGTGCCGCGCGCGCGTCGAAGAGCTGGTTGGCGCGCGCTTCCAGATTGAAGAACAGCGCGACATATTTGATCCACTCGGCGCGCCCGAGCGGGGTCGGTTCGGTATGGTCCGACTGCGGCGCCGAGACGACGCCGAGACGTTTCAGGAGCGGATGAATATTGGCGTCGGGATAGGCGGAGTAGAAAGTGAAGAAGAGTTCGGCGCCGAGCGCGGCCGCCTGCTCGCCATTGCCGTGCTGCGCGGCATGGATGGGAATCGTCTCGCCCCGCTCGATCTGTCCGGCAATCGCCGGGATCGAGACGTTGCGCGTCGGCACGCCCTTTAGCCGATCGTCGATACCGAGGAGATGTGCGGCACCAAGCAGCGACACATTGGCGGTCGCGAAGTCGCGCACGGGAACTTCGACGAGCGTGTCGCGCGGACCAAGTTTCGGCGGCGGCGTGCCGCACTGGACAAGGACGAGGCGCAGCACCTCGCGCGTGTCGACCGAAGGCGTGAAAGTCACGCGCTTCCAGTTCCGGTGATATTCGACCTTGAGCTGCGCCGAATGGCGGAAGGCCGCCTTGTCGGGAAAATAGTCGGTGTCCTCGCGATAGTCGGCGACGCAGCCCGCGGTGAGGTTGGCGGCGGGGCGCGCGCCTATCGTGACCGTGCTGCGCGCGGGCGGCTCGCGCATCGGGATCGGCGCGCAGGCCGCGAACGCGGCGAGCGACCCGAAGGCGAGCAGCAGCCTCACCGGCTTCCCCCGAAGCGGTAAGAAAGGCTCGCCGTGACCGTGCGCGGCGCGCCCGGGTAGAGCGGGATGAAGGCGCCGCCGCTGTCGTAATAGAATTTGTCGAAGAGGTTGAGTATATTGAGCTGCGCGCGGAGCGGCCCGAAGCCGGCGTCGAACGCGTAAGCGAGATTGGCATCGACGCGCGTGTAGGCCGGCAGCAGGATGGAATTGTCGGTATTGCCCGCGCGGCTTCCGATATGCTGGACCCCGAAGCCGGCACTCGTGCCCTTGAGCAATCCGGCGAAATCATATGTCGTCCAGAGGCTTGCCGAGTGTCGCGGCGCATTGACGAGGCGCGCGCCCGGCGCCGCAAAGCTGTCCTCGAGGATTTTCGCATCGAGATAGGTGTAGTTGGCGATGAGCCGCCACTGCGGCGTCAGCGCGGCCGGGACCTCGACCTCTATCCCGCGCGAACGCGACTTGCCGATCTGGATCACGAGATCGAAGTCGACCGGGTCCGATACCGCGGCATTGCGCCGAGTGATGTCGAAAAGCGCGAGCGTCGGTGTCAATCTGCCGCCGAAAAGCTCGGCCTTGGCGCCGATCTCCCAGCTTTCGCCGATGAGCGGCTTGGGCAGCGAACCATCGCGAAGGCGGCCGACGTCGACCTGCGCGCGGAACGAGCGCGCCCAGCTTCCGTAGAGCGAAAGCGCCGACACCGGGGTCCAGGTGAGACCGGCACGCGGCGAAAAGGCCCCGCGCTTCGTTGCCTCTTCCCCTGTGCTGGCCAGATAATCGCGATTCCGGAGCTCGTTCCAGTCATAGCGACCGCCGACGAGGAGGCGCCAGTTGCCGAGTTCCATCTCGTCCTGCGCATAGACGGCGGTGGAGTCGCTGTTCCATGCGCCATCGGAGACAAGGACCGTCGGGTCGGCGCGCTGCCCATAGACCGGATTGTCGAAGTCGATCGGGATATTCACGCCGAAGGGCGGGTTACGGACGTCGAACCGCCAGTGATCATAGCCATATTCCACACCGACAAGCGCCTTGTGCTCGACCGCGCCGGTCGTGAAGCGCGCATAGAGCTCGGCCTGTGCGGTCAGATCGGTCTGGCGATCGTATGCCTGGCTGGTGCGGCGATTGACCTTGGGACCGGCAGGATCGGCGCGGCTGACCGGCGGAAAGCCGAAAGCATAATAATAGCTGTCCTTGGTGAAGTCCGAATAGCCGAAGGCAACGCGCCCCGAGAGATCATCCGAGAAACGATGATCGACGAACAGGCTCGCGACCCCGCCCCTGTTCGTGTAGCGCGCGTCGGCCTCGCCGAACTGTCGCTCGCGCGGGGCTTCGAGGAACAGCGGGTCATTGGCGAAACCGCGGTCGAAATAGCCACGCTTGCGGGCATATTCGCCTTCGAGCGTCACGCTCGTGGCGTCCGACGGCTTCCACCGGACGACGGGTGCGATGAAGGTGTCGCGCGAAAAAGTGAAATCGCGAAAGCCCTCGCGGTCGTCGTGCGAAACATTGACGCGGAGGCCGACAGTTCCGGAAAGCGGCACCGAGACATCGCCTGTCAACCGCAACTGATCGAACGAGCCGTAGAGCGCGCTCATCTCGGCGAAGGGTTCATCGAGCGGCTTCTTCGTCACGAAGTTGACGACACCGCCGGGTTCGAAGCGGCCATAAAGCGCCGAGGCGGATCCCTTCAGCACCTCGACCTGCTCGACATTCTGCAACTGCTCGTCGGGCGCATAGGCCGAACGGCGAAGGCCGTTCTTCAGATTATAGGGGGTGATGAAGCCGCGAATATAGAAACGGTCGTTGGTCGCGCCGAAGCCGACCTGCGGGCTGAAGCCCGGCACATAGCGCAGCGCCTCGCCGATCGTCGTAATGCCGCGGTCGCGAATGAGTTCGCGCGTCACGACCTGCACAGAATAGGGTGTTTCCTTGATCGGTGTGTCCGACTTGTTGGTCTGCGGTGCGACCGTGGCCCGATACCCCTGCTCGCGCGTTCCGAGAACGACGATCTCGTCGACTGCCTCAACCTGCGCAACGGCCGCCGTCGGAGCCGCAACCGCGGCACCGCCGGCAAGAATAGTCCGAAACATTAAACCCCCTCTAGGAACTGCCTTGAGCACCGGACACATGGTCTGCCCGACAACCCGAATCATGATATATAATATCGTATCATAGAATTGGCGAAGCCTGTCCAGCCCTGAAGCTGCCGGTGACAAAATTCATCCTATTACTGATGGCTGAGGGTAGCGCTCGCCAGCAACTGGCATTCCCGGTCTGGCAGTCCAGCCGCTTGGAGGCCCCACGCGGCCGCACCATCATAAACAGTTTATGGCTTATTTTCAGCATATTGGCTGAAACCATAAACTTAGCGGGGGTTGTTGCTCCCTTTATCTCGAAACTTTGATGGCGATGACGAAAGCGGACTGCCGCCGTTTGCCGAGCGATAAATGGACATTGGCCATTCAGCCGGATTTCACCCGGCGGGCTCTAGCGCGCAATGTCCTGCGCTACATCGGAAACGCGATCGAGCATTGCGCGCGAAAATGGCGCAAAATCGCCGTGGATGCCATGTTTGAGCACGGACAGCCCGAGGCCGCGCTTCGCTGCATCGGCCAGCGCCCTCCCCTGCCACAATCCGTCGAGAACGCCGGCCGCGAACGCATCGCCGGTTCCGACCCGGTCGATTACCGGCGCGACGACGGTGGGATCGCTTGCGCCCCCTTCGTCGCGTGTGTCGATACGCGCCGTGATCCGGTGCATATCCGGGCCGACGATCTCGCGCGCAGTCGATGCAACATATTCGAGCGACGGAAAATGATCGAGCAGTGCAAGCGCCGCCTCGCGTCGCCGGTCTTCGGCTTCACCCGAAAATTCGCGGCCGAGGAGCAATGCCGCGTCGCGATGATTGCCGAACAGCAGCGTCGCCTGCGCAACGATCGACTTCAATACCGCCGCGGGATCGGACTGCCAGCGCTCCCAAAGGCGTCCGCGCCAATTGCCGTCGAACGACACGCCGATCCCGGCCGCGCGCGCACGCGTAACGGCTTCGAGCACGGCTTCGGCGCTGTTCGGCCCGAGCGCGGGCGTAACCCCCGACACGTGCAGCCAGCCGACGCCGTCGAACGAATGATCCCAGTTCCAGTCACCCGCTCTGGTCTCGGCAAAAGCCGAGCCGGCGCGGTCATAGACGACCTCTGCCGGCCGCATCGGACCGCCGGGGAGGTAATAATAGAGGCCCATGCGACCAGCGGGGCGGAGCACGGGCGCAACATCGACGCCGTGGCGGCGCAGTTCCCCAAGTACGCCGTCGCCGATCGAACCTTCGGGGACGGCGCTGATCATCGCGGTGTCATGGCCAAGCGCGGCGAGCGCGACGGCGACGTTCGCCTCGGCGCCGCCGACATGCGCGTCGAACCGCGCCGACTGCAGCGGCAATTCGCCGTGCGGAACGGAGACGCGCATGACGATTTCGCCGAAGCAGGCGATGGGTCCTTGGGGGGCGATCATGGCTTGAATCCGGTTTCCGCAATGGCGGTACAGGCAATATGGACGGTCGAGCCGAAACGGGCCGTCGCCGCCCCGCCAATGCCGATCGGATGAACCCCGGTGATCGCACCGGCCGAAACCCATTGGCCGGGCTTCAATGCGATGACGCCGCGCCGATGGAGGTCGACCAGGAAATTGAGCGATCCCCACGGACCGTCGAGCACGTCGATCGCGCGCCCGGTTCCGACCGTCACGCCGTCGATTTGCGTCTCGACCGCCAGCGTCGCGAAATCGTCGATGTCGAGCCTCGGCCCCAGCAACAGGCCATTGTTGATTCCGATATCGGCGATGATGCCATAGGGGGCATGGTCGTGGACGTCGGGTGCGGGCGAGCTTGCGACTTCGAACCCGGCGCGGATCTCATCGACCCATGTGGCACCATCGTCGCCGCCGGTCAGCCGGTCGGGCGCCGCGCGAAGGTGCAGCATCACCTCGGCCTCGATCGCACCGGCGCCGCCGGCGAAAATCGCCGCCGCGCCCGGAACGTCCCCGTCGAGTTCGGCGATCCGCAGCACTGGCCCGGCGACACGCTCGGCGCCCAAGGTCTCGATCAATGCCACCGGAATGCGCCCGACCTTCCAGCCGAGCACCGGCGCGCCCAGCGCGGCGATCAGGCGCTGTTGCACCGCATAGGCTTCGGCGAGCGTGGCCGGCACCGGCGCAGGAAAGGCGGGCAGCGCCCGTCCCGACAGGCGTGCGCCGAGCAGCGCCGCAACCGGATCCGGCGCGGCCGGTGAAGGCGAATGGTCCGGCATCAGGCCAGTTTTGCGCTCAGCAGGTAGCGTTCGCGGCTTTCGGCGGATTGGCGGCGCAGCTCGACGATCGCGCGTTCCTCGGTCTCGTCGAGCATCGATTCGATCAGGCGGTTGAAGTGACGCCGCATCGCGAGCCGGGCGCCGGTCGCATCGCGATTGCGCAGCGCCGCGACGACATCGGCATGCTCGGCCTGGCGCGCGCTGCCATCCTTGCGGCACACCAGGGAATGGCTGCTGCGCACCTCGGGCAATTCCATCCGCATGCGCCACAGGCTCTCGATCACATGGATGATTGCCTTATTGCTCGACGCCGCGGCGATCGTCATGTGAAACTCACGGTCGATCGCGCTGATCTCTTCTTCGCTCTTGCTGTCGTCGGCCATCGCGTCGAGCAATTCGTCGAGTTTCGCTAGCGTTTCGGCCGATATCGTCGGCGCCGCAAGCGCCGCGGCTTCAGCCTCGAACAGCGAGCGCGCCTCGGTCAGCTCGAAGGCGCTGACCTTGGGCAGGATCGCGTTGTCGCCGGGCAGGATCGCCTCGACATAAGCGCCCGCACCGGTGCGAATGTGAATCCACCCCGTCGCCTGCAGCGCGATCTCGGCCTCGCGGATCGTCACCCTGCTCACCTCGAAGCGCTCGGAAAGCTCGCGCTCGCCGGGCAGCCGCGTCCCCGGCGGAAAGGTTCCGTCGAGAATCAGGCGCCGAATCGTGTCGGCGACATCTTCGAAAAGGCGGCGTTCGGCCATGGTCAATCTTCTCCCCGCACAAGCGTCAGGAAGTCCATACAATCCGGTAGGACAAGTTTGAAGCCCATGACCGAACTTAGTTTCAAATTCGCGCCCGGATGCCGACGAAATATTTCGCGCCATAATAGTGATACTGGCGGCTGCTGCCATAGACCGGCATGTAGGTCGCCTTCGGCTCGTTGAAGAGGTTGAGCGCCTCGAAGCGCAGCGACACGCCGGGCATCAGGTTCATCGACGCGCGGAAGTCGACCGTCTCGCTCGGCCCGACGTAGCGGAGCTGGCTGTTGCCACCCACGAAGTCCTGGAAATAGCTCGAGCGGTAATTGTAGATCGCCTGCAGCGATACCGGGCCGATGTCGTAATAGGCCTGCGCGGACAGCACATGCTTCGAATAGCCCGACAGGCCGGCCGGCGGGATGATCCCTTCGCTGACGTCTTCGGTTTCCGGATCATATTGGTCACCAAGGCGAATATCATGCGTTTCGAAATTGGAATCGGCATAATTATAGCTGACCTTCGCGCCGAGGCCGTCGAGCGGCTTGGGCAGGAAGCTGAAGCGCGTCGCCGCGGTCAGTTCGAGGCCATAGATGCGCGACTTGTCTGGGCTGTTGCGGGTCTGCGCCACCGGGATCGACACCGTCTCGCCGTTGATCGTGAAATCCTCGTTGAACACGACCGGCTGGAAGCCGCCATTGAACTGCTTGTAGTAGACGGTTGCCGAGAGGAGGCTGTCCTTGTTCGGATACCATTCGACCGACAAATCGCCGTTCCACGACATCAGCGGTTTCAGGCGCGGGCTGCCGTTAGCGCGGATATTATCGATCGCATCCTCGATCGACGTGAACTCCTCACCGCCCTCGAGCGTGATCGTGCGGCCGGCGCCGAGCGCGCTCGGGTTGGGACGCGACATGGCGCGATAGCCCGCGAGACGAACGAGCGTGTCCGGCGCGACCTCGAAGATCGCGTTGACGCTCGGCAGGACGCGCGTGTTGCTGCTCTTGATCGTCTCGGTCACGAAGTTGCCGGTCTCGTCGAGCCCGAAGGAACCATCCCCGCTGGGATCGGGGACGAGGATGAGGTCGCTGCGCAGCCCCTTCGAGGTGACCCGGGTGTTGACGACGCGCACGCCGATGTTGCCGCGTACCGGCATGCTGCCAAGGTCGCCTTCATAATCGGCCATCACATAGCCCGCGAGCGTGCTTTCCTTGACGTCGCGGCTCGCGACCGACCGCATCTCGTCGGGCAAGCCGGGGTCCTCGGTGCCCAGATATTCGCGGAACAGGCAGTCGACGTCGAAGGTCGCCCAGCTGTTGATGCTGTTGCCCTTCGCCGCCGAGAGGAAGTCGGTCTGCGGGAAGGCCTGGCGGCAGATATTGTTGATCCGTTTGTCGGTCGCGGTCGGAGTGACCAGGCTGGGATCTTCGTTGCGCAGGTCGTAGTCGCGATAGGTAAGCTGTGACCAGCGGCCGCCGGCCGAGATCGTCTTCAGGAAGCCGTCGAGTTCATAGGTCGCGTCGAAACGGCCGGCGAAAATCTCGTTGTGGCGCTTGGCCTCGTCGCGGCGGAAGCGGGCGTCCTCCCAGAAGAGGTCGTGATTGTTGAGGTCGAAGCGCGGGTCGATCGTGATCGTCGGGACGAAGCTGCCCGGCGCAATCTCATATTTATAGGGGATGCGCCGGTTGTTGAACACGGTGCGCACGCCATTGACGTCGGTCGCCGCTGTGCGCAGGCGGACGTTGCGTTCGACTTCCTTGCGGATCGTGCGCGAATAGCTGCCGTCGAGCTTGATCGTCAGCCGGTCGCTCGCTTCCCAGTCGACCGACAGGCCGCCGCCCAGATATTCCTCCGACCGCGACAGTTCGGAGCCGTTCGATTCGATGGCGGACAAGCCGTTCAGGCTCTGGATGATACCATTTTCGTCATAGACGACGTTGGTCAGGCCGACGCGACCTTCGGACAGGTTGAGGTCGCGGCGGCTCTCGACGAAGGTCCGGTCCGAATATTGGACGTCGAGATTGATGTCGAGGGTGTCGGTCGGGCGGAACTGGATCGCGCCGAACACCGCGTCGCGCTTGTCGCTCTCGCTGATCTGGCGGAAGGTATAGGCGTTGGGAACGAGGTAGAAGGGCAGGTTCTGCCGATATTCGCCGCGCTCATATTCGTTGCAATTGTTGTTCGCGACGACCGGCGAGGCCTGGCACGCGGTCCAGGTGGTCGACGCGGCGTAGGTTTCCTCGGGGTTGTTCGTATCGTTGCGCTGGACGCCGATCGCGATGCCGATCGTGTCGTTCGCGAACTGGTCGACATAGCTCAGCGTCCCGCGCCAGCCGATCCCGCCCGATCCGCCCGTGATGCGGTCGCCATAGGGGTTGAACTGCGCCTTTACCTCGCCCTGCAGGCGGCGCTTGCCGAAATCGAGCGGGCGCAGCGTACCGATCTCGATCGTGCCCGCGACCCCGCCTTCGACAAGGCTTGCCTGCTGCGTCTTATAGATCTTGATATTGTTGACGAGCTCGGAGGGGAACTGGTTGAAGTTCACCGAGCGGTCGCCGCTGCCGTTCGATGCGTCGCGGCCGTTGAAGGTCGCGTTCGACAGAAAGGGGCCAAGGCCGCGCAGCGCGATTTCGGACGCGTCGCCCTTTTCGCGGTGCGTGGTTGCACCGGTAATCGTCTGGATCGCCTGCCCCACTGAAATGGCGGGGATATCGCCGATATCGTCTGACGACAGCGCGTCAACGATCGCTGTCTCTTCGCGTTTGGTGTTGATCGAATTCTGGATCGTCTCGCGGATACCGGTGACGACGATTGCGTCTTCTTCGGGCTCGGCCTGCGGTGCGGGCGCGTCCTGCGCCATCGTTGGTGTCGCGGCCATCAGCAGCGTCGAGCCGGCGCCGGCCAGCAACGCGGCGCGCAGCATCCGCGCACGGATCTGATTACGAGAATTCACGTCGTCTCTCCCAAATATCGATTCTGTTCTGCCCGACGCTGTCGAGCATGTCGGCCATCTTGTCAACCACTGTGTATGGCAAATTGGTTAGTCCAAATTGCCATACACATCTTTGTCAGCGAACGAGCTGGCTCCGCAGCTCGGGCACGGCGCGCGCGAGCGCCTGCGTAACCAGCTTGGCGGTGACCTCGGCGCCGATGTCGCCGAGGTGCGTGTAGTCGAACTTACGAGTCACCTGTCCGCGCGCGCCGTCACCGGTAATCGGCGCCGGTTCGGGCGGTGCAGGGCGCGCGGTCAGCGTCGTGCCCGCCTTCGCCGCTGCAAGTTCCTCGGCCGTCGGCGGCTCTTGCGCGAGCTTGGTCGCCATCTCGGCGCCCATTTCCTGCGCCTGCGCGGCGCTCAGCACATTCAGATCGACGAGCGGCACGTCCATCGCCTTGGCAACGCCGCGCACCTCATCGGACCAGCTCGCGAGCGTGTTCCTGAGCTTGCCGTCCTTGAACTCGCGGCGCGTCAGCGGGGTTACGAGCACCGGAGTCGCCCCCGCCGTCCTCACCTCTTCGACGAAGCGGCGGAGGTTGGCGGGGAACTCGGTCGTCTCGTCGGTCCAGCGTTCGGACTTCGACGACTGGTCGTTGTGCGCGAACTGGATCAACACCCAGGTGCCGCGATAGCCGGGCACCTTCGCCTCGGCGAGCGCGATGTCCCAGCCGCCTTCCTGCCGATAGCTGCGCGTGCTGCGCCCACCGCGGCCGGCGTTGACACACGCGACCGACGATTTGACGTGGCGCGCGCAGAACGCCCCGCCCCATCCGCTGTGCGGCGCCATCGTCGAATCGCCGACCAGGATGATCTTGTACGGCTCGAGCGGCGGCGCGTCGGTCCGTTCGCGGGTCTGGGCCTGCGCCCCGCTCGCAAGCAGGGCAACGATGGCCGTCGCTACGAGCCGGCGCATCAGGAGAAGCCCAGCCCGCCGTTGATGTCGAGGCAGACGCCCGCGAGGAAGCTCGCCGCCGGCGACGCGAGATAGACGATCGTGTCGGCGACCTCGTCGGGATGGCCTTCGCGGCGCAGCGGCGTATTGCCCGCGGTCGCGGCGCGGCCTTCGGGCTTCGAGAAAATGTCGTGGAAGCTCGTGCCGATCAGGCCGGGGCAGACGGCGTTGACGCGGATGCCCTGCGGGCCGAGCTCCTTGGCCATCGAGCGCGTGTAGGTCATCAGCGCGCCCTTTGCGGTCGCATATACCGACGCGCCCGGGCCGCCACCGTCGCGGCCAGCGAGCGACGACACGTTCACGACCGCCGAACCTTCGCCGAGGAAGGGCTGCGCCGCCTGCAGGACGAGGAAGACCGATTTCAGGTTGAGCGTCATGACCTGGTCGAAGAAAGCCTCGTCCATCTCGCTCAGCGTCTTGCGCGCGATCATCCCGCCCGCAAGGTTGACGAGGATGTCGAGCCGGCCGCTGAACGCGATGCCGACCTCGTCGAGCATCGCCTTCACGGCATTGCTGTCGGTGACGTCGGCCTGGATCAGGAAGGCGTCGCCGCCCGCGTCCTTGATCGTCTTCAGCGTTTCTTCGGCGGCTTCGCGGCCGCTGTTGTAGTTGATCGCGACGCGCACGCCGGCGCGCGCGAGCGCGATCGAGACCGATCGGCCGATGTCGCGTCCGCCGCCGGTGACGAGCGCGGTTTTCCCCTGGAGGTTCATGTGATGCTATTCCTTATTCTTGGGTGTTGGTGGGTTGGGTGACGACCGGTTCGACGCGTCCGCCGATCAGCCAGAAACAGAGGAAGGAGACGGGCACGATCGCCGCGCTGAGCGCGAAAATCGGCGCGTAACTCGTCTTGGTGAGCACGGGGACGAGCCAGGTGGTGATCAGCGTACCGGCGACCGCGGCGGTGCCGCTGATCCCCGCAAGGCTGCCGACCGCACCGCCGCCGAAATAGTCGCTCGGCAGCGTCTGGATATTGCCGATCGCCATCTGGAACCCGAAGAGGATGCACGCGATCAGCAGCACCGCGGAGAGCGGCTCGCTCGCGCCGATCGTAAACAGCAGCGAGGGTAGCATGATCGCGCAGCCGATCGCGATGGTCAGCGTGCGCGCCTTGTGCACGCCGCCGCCCTTGCTGATGATCCGCCCCGCCAGCCAGCCGCCGAACAGACTGCCGAGCATCGCGCCGACGAAGGGCACCCAGGCGAAAAGCCCGATCTGTTTGACGTCAAAGCCGAAGGTTTCGGCGAGATAGATCGGCAGCCACGAAACAAAGAGCCACCACACGGGGTCAAGAAAGAAGCGCGACAGGATGACGCCCCAGCTCTGGCGATAGCGCAGCAGTTCGCCGAGCGGCACGCGGCGGCTGTCGTCGCGGCCGGCCTCGGTGCGACCGGTCAGGATATAATCGCGTTCTTCTTCGCTGAGGCCAGGGTGCTTTTCGGGATCGGCCTTGTAGAACCAGAGCCAGGGCACGAGCCAGATAAAGCCAAGCACACCGATCAACAGGAAGGTGCCGTGCCAGCCAAATTGGACGAAGAGCAGCGCGATCAGCGGCGCCGAGATGATGCCGCCGAGCGATGCCCCGGCGTTGAAGACGCCCTGCGCCAGCGCGCGTTCGCGCGACGGGAACCACAAAGCGTTCGCCTTTGCCGCGCCGGGCCAGTTGCCGGCTTCGCTGATCCCCAGCGTCGCGCGCAGCACCATCAGCAGCGGCATCGTGCGCACCAGCGCGTGCGCGGCGATCGACAGCGACCAGACGACGATCGAGATGGTGAAGCCCATCCGCGTGCCGATGGCGTCGAAGATGCGCCCGAAGATCGACTGGCCAAAGGCGTAGAAGATCATGAAGATCGTCACCAGCAGCGCATAATCTTCCTTGGTGGCGCCGATCTCTTTCGACACTTCGGGCCACATCACCGCAAGCGCGTTGCGGTCGATATAATTGATCACCGTCGCGAGCGCGATCAGCGCGATGACGCACCAGCGGAAGCGGCCCTTGATATTGCTCATTTCTTCGCTCCGGTTTTGGCGAGGTCGAGGCGACCGACGGGGCCGGTCCATGCGAGGGTGCGACCATCGACGGCGACGCTGTGTTTGGCGCCGGCGGTGACATCGTCGGCGACGGCGATGGCGATGCGGCGGCCGTCGACGAGCGTGATCAGAACAAGATCGACGCCCTTTTCCCTGCGATGCTCGAGTCCCGACACGCGCGCGCTGCTCGCGACGACGGTTTCCGCCGACGCGTCATAGGCGCCGTGCGGTTCGAGCAGGCTGACGAAAGTCGCGTCCGCCGCGCCGTCGATGCGCTGGATCAGCGCGGGTTCGCGCCGCAGGTTGAATTCGGGATCGTTCGCGCCGCTTTCGGCGACGATGAAGCGCGCCCCTGCGGGCGGGAGCATATGATATGAGTAGAAGCGGCTGCCCTGCATCCATGTCAGCCGCGCCTTGCCGGCTTTCGTGCCCTCGCCGTCGACCCACAGATGCTCGTAGCCATTCGCCTTGCCGAGCACCGGCCGCTCGGCGAGCTTGCGGTCGAACGCGATATCGCTGTCGATGATCTGCCCCGAAAAATGCAGCGGCAGGTCATAGCGATGCCTGCCGCTGCCAGTCCCGTGGAGGATATCGAGCGTAAGGGGATTGGCGAGGCCTTGGACCTCGACCAGCAATAGCGCGCGGCGGATTTTGACGTCCTTGTACGCGCTGTCGATTTCTCCGATCGCGTAGCGCGTCGGTCCTGCGAGCGACGCTGCGAGCTGGCGCGTCCCCGATTTTTCGCCGGCCTTCCAGTCGCCTGCGAAGTGACTTTGCTCGTCAACAACCAGCGTATTGTGCGCGATTGTCGCGCTGGCCCAGCTGTCGTTTTCCGGGAGATAGCGCCCGCCGCGCTTTGCCTCGACGTTGAGGAAGCGCGCCGCGCCGTAGTCGGTTACGACCGCGCCGGTTTCGTCATAATAGAGCCAGCCGAGGCGGTCAAAATGGCCGTGCCCCATGCCCTGTACGGTGTTCTTGGCGACGAGCAGCGGACCGGTCGGATCGGGCTTGGTGCGCAGCAGGACGAGCGCGCCGTCCTTGCCGTCGGGGCCGTCGGAAAGCAGCCGCGAGCCGAAGGGCCAAGGCTTCGCCTTGCCCGCGGCGAGATCGGCGGCCATCGCCTGCCCGGCCGGCGTCAGCACGGTGCGTCCCTGCCAGTCGGCGATCGACAGGAAGGTCGGATCCTTCGTCGCGCCATAGGCGATGGCGACAGCGTGATAGAGTTCCTCGGTGCGCAGGCTCTTGTCGGGCATCGCGTCGTTGATCGGCAGGAAATAGCCGTCGTGCGTCACGTCGATCGCGGTACGGATCGCCTTGAGTACGATGCCGTCGCGATACTCGAAAATCTTGCGACCCGGATCGTTCGCCGCGATCGCCGCTGCGAAGACGACGAAAGGTTGCAGCGCGTAGCGCTGATAATAGGGGCCCTCGGCATAATAGCCGTCGGGCGAAAAGAGCAAGTCGAGCTGGCGGAGGAACCCGGCCTTGCCGCTCTTGTCGAGCCCGAGCAGCGCCTTGTCGACAAGGTCGCGGTCGCCGAGCAGATAGCCCGACAGCCCGACGCCCGCCGCGGCCCAGGTCGCGTGATTGTGGATGCGGTTGATCACCTCGGGCGAGCCGTCGGACAGGAAGTGCGCCATCGGGCGGATCACCCGATCGTCGATGCGCTTGCGGTCGGCGGCGGATAGCGCATCGCGGATCTCGGCATAGCCCTGCGCCGCGTTCACGAGGAAGACGCTGTCGTTGAGGCTCTGCCAGAAGAGGCGGCCCGGCACCTGGTTCGATGCCGCGGGATGCGGCCCGAGCTTCGGATAGAGATCGGCATAGGCAAGCAGCAGATCGCGGACATGGTCGCGATAGCGCACGTCGCCCGTCAGCCTGAAGAGCTGGCCGCCCTCGAAAATGACGCGGTAATTGCGCTTATGCTGTTCATGGGTGAAGCCGCCGCCGGGGTCCTTCGGCACCGGCACGTTGATGCCTGCCTTGATCGATGCCTCGACGCCTGCCTTGGCGCGCTCGATCTCGGCGGCGAACAGCGGCGCGAACGCCTGCGCCGAAGCGGCGGGCGGGGTCTGCGCCGAAACGGGGATGGCCGGCAGCGCGGCGGCAGCCAGCAGAAGCGCGAGAGTGCGGGTCACGGGCGCGCCTCCACGATATTTCCGGAGATCAGCCCGCGCGGCGGACCATTCCACGCGAGTTCCTCGATGCGCGGCGCGGGCGTCGCGGCGAAGGCGTTCGACGCGATCCGCGTTTCGGGCGCGCCGACCGAATGGATGACGACTATGCCTTCCGATTTGGCGAAATTATTCTGTACGATGTCGGCGTGCTGGGCGCCCGAGATGCGCAGCGACGCGCCACCCGCACCACTGCCCGCGACACTCGACCCGGTCATCGCGAACCAGGGGCCGAAAGTGCTTTCATCGGTGCCCTTACGCAGCAGGTCGGCGACCATCGCGACGCGCGCAAAGCGGCTCCCGGTGATCGTCAGCCGCTCCATCGGATACCAGCCCTTGGGTTCCTGTTCGCTGGTCGCGGCGACTACGACGCCCATCTCCGCAAAGTCGCTGTTTTGGATCGTCACATCATCGGCGAAAGTGCCCGGCGCCATGGCGATGCCGTCGAGACGGCCCTTGCCGGGTCCGCGCACCGAGACGCGGTCGAACGCGACCGAATAGTTGGGCGCAACTCCTGGCGCGACCGCGATCAGCGCGCCCTCGCTGGAAGCACCGCTCGCGTCGATCGCCAGATTTTCGAGCCGCAATCCTCCGCCGCCTTCGATCCGCGCAAGGCTCGACGCGACGCGCAGCACGGGCTTCGCGTCCTTCGCGCCCGCGATGATCAGCCGGTGCCGCACCGTTAGCGGCGCGGCGACGTCATAGGTGCCGGTCGCGAGCGTCAGCGTATCGCCCGCCTTCGCATCGGCGACCGCCTGCGCGAGTGACGCGCCTGCAATCAGGGGCCGCTTGCTGCCGCTGCCGAATGCCGCTTCGGGCGCATCGCCACGATACCAACTGGCGCCAACCTCAGCCCGCGTTACCGGCTTCAGATCACGCGGCGCACCGACCGCGGCAAGCGCCGGATCGGTCGGGTAAAGCAAACCATTAGCCGCACGTTTGAGGGTCACGTCGCGCTGTTCGACGCCGGCCGCTAGCAGCGGTTTCGCGACCTTTGCCTCGACATTGCCCGCGAGCGCGATCCCGCCGATTTCGCCCTCGGCGCGGAACGGATCCTGCCCCTTTGCGCCGACGATCAGATTGCGTTCGAACCGGCTGTCCGTCGGCGACGCCGAGCGTTCGGCATCGGCGCCGGCAGCCAGCGTGATCCGCGCGCTGTCGATGAGGCTGTTGCCCTCGATCCGCGCGTTTGCGACCTGGTGGTAGCGGTTGATCACCGAATTGGGGACGCCGTTCATCACGCTGAGCGCGCTCTTGAACGAAGTGCCCGCGAGCCCCTCGAAATAATTGCCGCGCACGATCTGGTCGCGGTTGATCACGCGAACCCCGCCGGTGTCGGGCACGCCCTTGCCGAGGAAGATGTTGCGTTCGACGAGGTTGCCGTTGCCATGGCGAAGCACAAAGGCGCCCTGCGCTTCGAGCACCAGATTTTCGCGGATAATATTACCGCCCGACTTGATCGAGACGATCTCGACCTCGCCGCTGGTGCGGTCGAAGATGTTGCGCTCGATGATGCTGTTCGACGCCGAGAGCGACTCCTCGCTGGTGCCGATGCGGATCGTCTCGCCGCCGTTCGAGCCGAGCGGCGGGCGCGGGCCGAAATAATTGTGATCGATGCGGTGCCGGTTATCAAGCGGAGCACCCGCGCGGCGGATCACTGCAAGCGTCACGCCGCTGTTCGTCTTGCCCTCGAAATGCGAATGGTCGACGCGGTTGCCGGTGCCGTAAAGCGCGACCCAGATGTCCTCGGCGCGGCGGTCGGCCTTGCTGAAACCATCGATGACGACCTCGGTCACGCGCGTGTCGGTCGCGAGCGTCTTTGAATCGCGGCGGAAGCTGATCACTTCGGCGGTCGGGCTGGCGCCATTCTTGAAGACAAGGCCCGAAATGAGCAGGTGCTGGCCGCCGATGCGCAGATTGGACTGGCCGGTGAGCGTCACCTTGCCTTTAGTCTGCGCGGTCAGCGTGATTGGTTTGGCGGCGCTGCCATGGCCGGTGAAGACGATCTGGAAATCGCGCCATTCGCCGTCGGCGAGGATAATGGTGTCGCCCGGCTGCGCCTTTTTCACCGCTGCCTTATATTGCGCCTGATCGGCCACCAGCAGGTCGCGCGCCAGCGCGGGATGGGCCGCCGAGGCCAGCATCGCTACCGTCAAAAACGCCCTTATCTGCACTGCGCCTCACCCTTTTTATGATTCTTGCTCATTGGACTATACAAGAGGTAGGACAATATCAACCCGATATCGGTATACAACATGGGTTGACATATTGGTCTGACAAAGCGAGCTTCTCTCCAAACAAGATCAAACAGGGAGAGTGGGATGATTCGGGGCAGCATCGTTCGCGCATCGGGCGCCGGCAAAATGAACCTTGCGGCGGTGCTGCTCGGCACCACGGCACTGGCGATGCTGGGCACGCCGGCCTTTGCGCAGGACACCGCCGCGCAGGATAGCGCGACAGCGTCCGCGGATGACACGGGTGACGATGCGATTGTCGTGACGGGCATTCGCAGCTCCCTTGCAACCGCGCTGGGCGAAAAGCGCGCCACCGACAATATCGTCGAGGTCATCCAGGCCGAAGACATCGGCAAGCTGCCCGACCAGAACCTCGCCGAAGTGCTGGAAAATGTCACCGGGGTTCAGATCACCCGGCAAGCCGGGGTTGGCAACGCGGTGCAGATCCGCGGCACCGACGCGAACCGCACCGAAATCAACGGCGTTTCGACCGTGGGATCGGGCGCCGGCCGCTCGGGGATCAGCTTCGAAGATCTGCCCGCCGCACTGATCGCCTCGGTCGAGGTCACCAAGGTTCCAACCGCGCAGACGATCGAAGGGTCGGTCGGCGGCACGATCAATCTCCGCACGATCCGCCCGCTCGACCTCAAGGATCCGCTGATCGCCGCGCGCGCGCAAATGGAAAACAGCGACCTGTCGAAATCGACCTTGCCGCGCTTGTCGGCGACGCTCGGCAACCGGTGGGACACCGGCATCGGCGAAATCGGCATCGTCCTGAGCGGCAGCTATGCGCGGCAGGATGTCGCATCGTTCAAGCCGCGCGTCGACCGCGACGCGCTCGTTATGCCCGGCTCGGGCCCGAGCGCCGAAGCCTTCCCCTTCCTGCGCATCCAGT
Source organism: Sphingopyxis sp. H053 (assembly GCF_001468225.1). Lineage (GTDB taxonomy): Bacteria > Pseudomonadota > Alphaproteobacteria > Sphingomonadales > Sphingomonadaceae > Sphingopyxis. Next base: position 348,447 of record NZ_LNRU01000002.1, read on the forward strand.
TCCTGCAACAGGGGCTCGAGAACTACGAATATGAGACGTACAACGGCACGGCCGCGCTCGAATGGAAACCGAATGACGATCTGAAATTCTATTTCGACGCGACGCTGAACAACCAGCGCCGCGGGCAGCAGAGCCACCGCGTCCAGATTTCGGGCACCGCGACGCCTTCGGTCGTCGATGCGATGAACAACACCGATTTCGAGACGGTCGATTTCGGGCGGCTCGACGGACCGAATGGCCCCATCGATCTGGGCAGCGTTCAGGCTGCGGTGGCCGGCACTATCGGCATCGGCGGCACGACCGGAAGCGTGATCGACCCGAATCTTCGGACGTCGAGCGACACCGGCGCGCGCGTCACCAAGAGCCGCGTCTTCGATCTGGGGATCGATTGGCAGGCGACCGACAATTTGAAGGTGCGCGCCGAAGTGTCGCTGTCGACCTCCAAATCCGATTTCCCGAACTTCTCGACGACGCTCGATTTCATCAATCCCAATGGCCCCCAGCCGGTGATCGGGCGCAGCATCGACAATGGCGTACCGATCGAATTCGACCTGCGCGGCGGCACGCTGCAATTCGGCATCGATCAGGCGAGCCCCTTTGCGCCGACGACGGCGCAATTGCTCGACCCCGCGAACTATCAGCTGCAGCAGGTCACGCAGGGCGCCAATTCGACCGACAATGAGGAAAGGGCGGCGCGCTTCGATTTCTCTTACGACACCACCAACCTCAACCCGTTCGTCACCTCGCTCGATTTCGGCTATCGCTGGAACCGGACATCGGCCGAGAACAGCGAATTTTCGAACAATGTCAGCCTGACCAACACAACCAGCGCGTGGAACCGGCCATCGGGCGACCTGTTTTCGGATGTCCTGATTCCGGGGCCCAGCAACTTCAATGCGGCCGACAAGCGCAGGCTCTATTTCCCCGATTTCCTGCTGATCGATGGCGGCCTGTCCTTCCGCGACCCGGCGAAGGTGCTGGAATCGCTGAACAAGGCAATCGCGGCGAGCAACGCTGCACGGACGCAGGGGCCCGCTGTCGCTTCGCTCGTCACGCCGACCGAATCCTTCGCGGGCTTCTTCAGCATCAAGGAAACGACAAACGCCGCCTATTTTCAGGCGAATATGGAAGGCGAAATCGCCGGCATGCCGGTGCGCGGCAATGCCGGTTTCCGCTGGCTGCACACCAAGCTGTCGTCGACGGGCAACAATATCGCGAACGGCACGGTGACCGGACAGACGGTCGCCAAAAGCTCGTACAATTTCCTGCTGCCGCGCTTCAGCCTCGTCCTCGAGCCGGCCGACAAGCTGCTCGTGCGTGCGGGCATCGCGCGCGACATTCGCCGCCCGAACTTCGACACGCTGTCGACGTCCTTTTCCTTCGGCACTGGCGCGAACACGCCGGTCGCGGTGGGCAACCCCGACCTCGTCCCCGAAGCGGTGTGGTCGTTCGACCTTTCGGGCGAATATTATTTCGCCCCGTCGAGCCTGATCAGCATCGGCTTCTTCCACAAGAGCCGCACGAACCTGTTCGCGCAGCGGCAGGAAGATCCGGCGCCCAACCTCGACGCCAACGGCAATCTCAATATCTCGATCGATCCGTCGTGCCCGGGCGGCGGCATCTATAATCCGATCGCCAACCGCAACATCAACAACCCGATCCAAGGGGTCGGCATCTGCGTCCCGCGCAGCTCGACCTTCAACGTTCCCGGAACCACGACGCAGACGGGTATCGAGGTCGCCTTCCAGCACGATCTGTCGGCATGGGAAGACACGCTCGGTTTCGCCTCGGGCTTCGGCTTCATCGGCAATTTCACCTATCAGAAGGCCGGCGGTTCGGCGCGCGAGTATCGCGTGGCCGACGGTCCGCGGACGGTGTTCACGCAGCTCGGATTTCCGGGTTCGCGCGACCTCATCTCGCTGACCAACCTGTCGAAATATGCTTATAATACGACGCTGTTCTACGACAAATACGGGCTGAACGCGCGCCTGCGCTACACGTGGCGCTCGAGCTATGTGTCGAACGATCCCTTCTTTTTCGGGCTGCCATTGATCAACGGAGCGCGCGGGCAGCTCAACGCCAGCATCAACTATGACATCACCGATAATATCAACGTCGGGGTCGAGGGCATCAACCTGCTGCGCGGCGACCAGAACCAGTATTGCGTGAACGACAAGGCGCTGCTCTGCTTCCAGGGCCTCACCGATCGCCGGATCACGGCCGGACTGAGCGTGAAGTTCTGATATGCTCCGTACGGACCGGAAGGCATCGCAAGGTGCCTCCCGGGACGGCGGACGTCAGGCCGTCAAGGCGGCCCTGCCCGCATCGGCATAAGCGCTCTTCATGCGCGCGAAGGTCACGACCTGTCCGGTCATGATGTCGAGTTGCGACGCGATACCCTGATCGGTCAGCATCCCGTCGGGGTCGAAGAGCGGCTGGCTGCTGTTCGCCGTGACCGCCATCGGTGTGGGCCAGCCGCGCAGCGCATGGGTGATCGATCGCATCGTCGCGAGCGTGCTGCCCGCAGCTTGCCATCCCCCCGCGACCGCAATGAGGCCAACCGCACGGCCATCGAAATAGGGCTGCGCGTCGGACACCAGATCCTGCACATAATCGAGCGCGTTCTTGACCACGCCCGACACGGTACCGTGATAGGCGGGCGAGGCGACGATGATACCGTCGGCCTCGCGCAGCGCGGCCATCAGCGCCTGCGCCTTCGAACAACGTTCGCTGCGGTGCGGGGCATACATGGGCAGGTCGATCGCTTCGCCAGCAAACAGCATCGTTTCGGCGCCCAACGCCTCGCAGCGCATCAGGGCGTGGCGGAGCAGACGTTCGGCCGAACCGCCGGCGGTCGCGTTGCCGCCGAGTGCGACGATGCAGGGGCGCGCGGTCATGGCAGTCTCCCTTAGTTGAAGGTCACCTGGCTGCCGCCGCGCAGGAAGGCGATCGCGTTGCGGCGGAGGTGATTGGTGCCGGGATTGAGGATTGGTTCGGGCGAATATTGCGCGAGATAGACGCGGCGCATGTTCGGGGTCGAATTCGATCCGGTCGCGTGGAGCGCAAGGCTGGAGAAGGCGACGACGCTGCCTGCCGGAACCTCGAGCGTCACGCCCTCGCTGTTGCCGGTGTAGCCCACGAGGTCGTTGCTGCCCGGCTGGCGGATGTGCGGGACGATGCCGCCCCGCGTTTCGGGGGCCTGCGAGAAAGGCAGGATGCGCACGGTGCCGTTCGCGACGGTGGTGTCGTCGAGCGTGCACCAGCAGGTGAGGTACGGCTTGTGATCCACCGGGCCGCCGTTGCCGACGACATAGCCCGAATCCTGGTGCCAGCTGAACGGCATGCCTTCGCTCGCGCCCTTCACGACATATTGGTCGTAGAAGAAATAGGCGTCGTCGCCGAGCGTCGCGCGGCAGATGTCGGCCATCGTTTCGCTGAACAGCATCTTGCGGAGATCGGGTTGCTGGCGCTGGCATTCGCCGGCGAAATAGCGCTTGCCCTTGTGGCTGATGCCGTCGACTTCGACGCCGAGGCTGTCGAGGCGCGCGTCTTCGCGGTCGATGACGCGGCCGCATTCCGCGCGCAGCAGGTCGAGCAGCGGTCCTTCGAGGATGCGTTCGAACACGGCATAGCCTTCGGTGGCGAATTGTTCGCGCTGGGCCGAGAAATCCATCTTCACTCTCCGTATCTTTTCGATCTTCACGCATATCGCAGAGGTCAGCCATCGTATCCAATCGAATTGCATCGCGCGATCATACGTCTATACTATGACCGATGCGAATGAGACAGGTCGAGGCGTTTCGCGCCGTGATGATGAGCGGGGGCATTACGGCCGCCGCGACGATGCTGAATATCAGCCAGCCGTCGGTGAGCCGGCTGATCGCCGATATGGAGCGCGCGGTGGGCTTTCGCCTCTTCGACCGGCGCGGCGCGCGCGTGCACCCGACCGCGCAGGCGCAGGCGCTGTATGAGGCGGTGCGGCGGAGTTATGCGGGGCTCGACCTGCTCGATCAGGCGGCGCGGCGCATTCGCGCGCATCCGGTTGGGACGGTGCGCATCGCGGCGCTCGCGGCGATCGCGATGGCGATCCTGCCCGCGGTGATCGCGCGCTTCCGCATCCTCTATCCCGACATCAAGATCATCGTCGAATCGCTCGGCCAGCGCGCGATCGAGGAGCGCGTCTTCCTGGGGCAGGCGGATCTTGGCGTCGGGGTCGATATGCAGGGGCGCGAAGGCATCAGGTCGACGCCGCTCGCGCGCGCCGAATATGTGTGCATCCTGCCCGCCAACCACCCGCTCGCGGCGCGCGAACGGCTGGAGATCGCCGATCTGGCGGGCGAGGAGTTTGTCGGCCCGATGCACGAGGCCGATGCGCTGTGGACCGGCATCGACACCGCGCTGGAAGAATCGGGCATCAGCGTATCGCGGCGGCTGGAGACGCAGCATTCGCAGATATTATATGCCTTCGTCGAAGCCGGGCTGGGCGTGACGATCGCCGAGCCGTTCAGTGCGCCGCGTTTCCACCGCTTGGGCGTCGCGGTCCGCCCGATTTCCCCGCCGGTGTATCTCGATTTCGCGTTGCTTGAGCCCGATATCGGGCCGACGCCCGAGATTGTGGCGTGGCTCAACGCCGACGTGGCGCGTGAAACGGAAGCGTGTCTGGCGCATGTGAAGCGGGTGGTGGCGTCGAAATAGCCGGTCGCACGAAAGTCTGCGCATGGGCGGTATGGGTTAGAAAACGGTCGTAGCGTCCTTGTCCTTCGTCATCCCGGACTTGATCCGGGATCCCGCTTCTTGAGGTATCAACTGGCTTGGACCTCAAGCGGGACCCCGGATCAAGTCCGGGTGACGAGAGTGTGGGGTCCGCAAACGGTCGTCAGCAGACATGCCGACGGCAAAAGGCTATCGCAAGCCGCCGTCAACTTTTGTTGACACCGCCCAAATCGTCAACTAAAGTTGACGCATGATCGACCCGCACGAGATTGTCGTTCCGACCGACCCTGACGAAGCGCTCGCCGCGGTCGTCGCCTTGCGCCGGCTGGCGGACCACATCGAACGCGAGGCCGTCCACTCGGCCCTGCACCAGGGCTGGTCGTGGTCGCGGATCGCCCAAGCCCTCGGGATCAGCAAACAGGCGGCGCACAAGCGACTTTCGGACGTCGCGGCAAACCATGGTTCTGCATAAGGAAATTGCGATGTTCCAGGCAATCAGATCGAAGCTCGACAATATGAGCACCATCAAGCGTCTTTGCGAACGGGCGGAAACCTACGCCTTGCAGGACCAGCAGCGCGAACCGGGGGCCGAGCATTTCCTGCTGGCGGCGCTCGACCTGCCCGACGGCACCGCGCGCCTCGCCTTCGAGCAGGCGGGTGTGGAGCCCGACGCGCTGCGACCCGCGATCGAACGGCAATATGCCGATGCGCTTCGCTCGATCGGCCTGAAAGCCGACATAGTGGCCGGCGCGCCGATGCCGGCAAATCCCGGCGTCTATCAGACGACATCCTCAGGCCGGGAAATCATGCAGGAACTGGCCGCCACCCGGAAGGATCACAGCCCGCTGCTCGGTGCCCATGTCGTCGGAATTGTCGCAGCCATGCCGCATGGCGTGGCGGCGCGCGCGCTCCGTGCTCTGGGTGTCGATCCGGTCGTCCTTAAATCGGCAGCGGATGCGGTCGCCGAAGCCAGCCCCATCCGCTGAGCCCGGGCGCCTTGCTGCCGGAAAGTGGGCGCGATCCAAGTCATAGCATTTGGACATAATCTACCGACATTTCTCGATTAGACTGCAATGATTTTGACGCGCATCCCTAGGGCGGCTGATGGGCATGGCGCCTTTCAGCCGATTCGAGGCCGCGCGCGACAAAGGTTCGCGGCCCGATGTCGAAGCGGACGCACGATCCGCGATGACAAGGGAAGGGTTGCCGATGACAGGGCCGACACCAGATCAGAGCGCAGCAGCCTGCGCCTTACGCTGTCCCGCAAGCCATAGCATTCGGACATGGCATCGCGACATTTCTCTATTGGACCACAAAAATAATTGCGCGCATGGGTCGGCTCGTAATTGTCAATTGAATTAATTGACATACCCGACGGCAGCGCATCAAGGGAGGATCTGAATATGGTTTCGTCGAAAGCCAAAGCCTATCTGACAATCACGACGGCCTTGGGAATGGCGCTGATCGCCGCCCCCGCCGCAGCCCAGGACGCCGCCGCGCCGGCCCCGGCCGAAGCCGACGCGCCCTTCGCATCGACCGACATCATCGTCACCGCGCAGAAGCGCGAACAGAATCTGCAGGACGTGCCGGTCGCGATCTCGGTCGTGTCGGGCGCGCAGCTCGAACGCTCGAACGTCAATTCGGCCGAACAATTGTTTCAGCGCGTGCCCACGCTGACCTTCCGCAAGGGCAACACCAACAAGGACTCCGCGCTCTCAATCCGCGGCGTCGGCACGATCAGCTTCTCGTCGGGTGTCGAGCCGTCGGTGTCGACGGTAATCGACGGCGTCGTCTATGCGCGCACCGGCCAGCAGACGTCGGACTTCCTCGACGTCGAGCGCATCGAAGTGCTGCGCGGCCCGCAAGGCAGCCTGTTCGGCAAGAATGCCAGCGCCGGCGTGATCAACATCGTGTCGCGCGAGCCCGGCAACGAGCTGGGCGGTTATGTCGACGCGGCCTGGTACGAGGGCAATGAATATCGCATCCGCGGCAGCATCGGCGGCCCGCTCGGCGACGGCATCCGCGCCTCGCTCACCGGTTTCTGGTCGCAATATGACGGCAACGCCCGCAACGTGTTCAACAACCACAAGGTCAATGGGTACGAACATTGGGGCGTGCGCGGCAAACTGATCGCCGAGCCGACCGACAATCTGAAGATCACGCTGATCGCCGATTATTCGAAGAACAGCGACAATGGTTTTGCCGACAGCATCGGCACCGTCTTCCCCTCGGCGTTCAACAACGCGGTGTTCATCCCGAGCCTCGCGCCGCTGGTGCTCGACGGCAAGAACAAGGATATCGACAACGACCTCGATCCCTATACCAAGGACAAGAACAGCGGCGTTTCGGGGCAGATCGACCTCGACCTCGGCGGGGTTACGCTGACCTCGATCACCGCCTATCGCCACTGGTATAATTTCCAGCAGCGCGACGGCGATTTCCGGTCGGACGCGCCGCGCTATGTCAACACCGGCACCGCGGCGGGCGACGTGCGTTCGCACGACCGCGGCGACCTGAAGTTCGACCAGTTCACACAGGAGTTGCGCATCGCGTCGGCCAATCCGCAATTCTTCGAATATGTTGCGGGGCTCTATTATTACCACACGAAGGAAGTCGATTTCTTCAACCGCACGGTGACCGCCTGCACCGCGTCGACGCTGCCGACCGTCGGCGGGCTGACGCCGTGCGCGGCGGGGTCGTCGACCTTTGTCACCAACGAAGGCAACGCCGATTTCACGACCAAGCTGACGAGCTATTCGGCCTTCGGTCAGGGCACGCTCAACTTCACCGACGCATTCCGCGGCATCCTCGGGCTGCGTTATACCGAGGACAAGGTGAGCTATGATTTTGCGCGCCGCTCGACCTCGCTCGCGGCCTTCTCCGGCGTGAACCCGGCGTTCGCTTCGGCGGGGTCGATCAAGGACAATGGCTGGTCGGGCAATGCCGGCCTGCAGTACGACGTGACCGACGACGTCGTCGCCTATACGACGTATACGCGCGGCTATAAGGGGCCGGCGCTCAACGTATTTTTCAACATGCTGGCGCGCGACACCGGCCGCATCGATCCCGAAAAGTCGGACGCCTATGAAGTCGGCCTCAAGACCCGACTGTTCGATCGCCGCCTGACGCTGAACCTCGCGGGCTTCTATGCCAAGTACGACAATTATCAGGCGAACTTCCTCGACATCGTCGCGGGGCAGGTCGTCACGCGCCTGACCAATGCGGGGACGGTGTCGACGCGCGGTATCGAGATGGATTTCAACGCCGCGATCACCGACGATTTCTCGCTGTCGGGCGGGTTCAACTACACCGACGCGCATATCAACGAGTTCATCTGCCCGCCGGGCGCCGCGGTGACCTGCGCCGCCGCGATCAACGGCAAGCCTTTGCCCTTTGCGCCGAAGTATAAGGGGACGGTGACGATGGACTGGCGCCTGCCGCTCAATATCGACGGGTTCAACGTCGATCTGAACAGCTCGCTTGTCTATCAGAGCCGCACGCAGTTCGACATCAACCAGAACCCCAATGCGTTCCAGAGCGCCTATGCAATCTGGGATGCCGGGATCAAGGTGAGCACCGACGACGACAAATACAGCCTGTCGTTCATCGCCAAGAACCTGACCGACAAGCAGTTCGTGATCCAGCGCATCCCGAACGGGACGAGCTTCATGCGCCAGATCACGCCGCGCGATGCCGAGCGTTATTTCGGGGTGACCGCGCGGATGAATTTCTGACGATAAATCCTCCCTGTGGCGAAGCCATGGGGAGGTGGCAGCGGCTTTAGCCGCGGACGGAGGGGTTCTGGCGCTAACGTCGCGGCCCCTCCACCACGCCCTGCGGGCGCGGTCCCCCTCCCCATCGCTTCGCGACAGGGAGGATTGTATGGCTAGTGCGAAAGGATCTCCCCATGGCGCTCGATGCGCTCGACACCGGCTTTGCGCTCCGCCTCGGCGGGCAGACGATCCTGACGCATAGTGCAGGGTCGCCCTGTTTCTTCGTCGGGCGCGGTGTGCCGCATGTTCATTCGAAACTCGGCCATTTCGATGTGGCGCAGGAGGTGATCGAGCGGATCGCGCTGGGGCATGTCGAGGCCGATGGCGATATGGTGCGCTTTGCCGAAAGCGTGGGCGCGCGCTGGCTGCTCGAAGCGACGGTTTCGGGTGACGGCGACGATGCGGTGATCGCGCTGAAGGCGCTCGACCCGGCGCTCAACCGGCTGTGGCTGCGCGTGCCCGCCGAGGCGGGCGAGCATGTGTGGGGGGGCGGCGAGCAATTCTCCTACTTCGACCTCAGGGGCCGGCATTTCCCGCTCTGGTCGAGCGAGCCCGGCGTCGGGCGCGATCCAGCCTCGCCTTTGTTCCAGCAGGTCGAGGCGCATCGCAAGGGTGGCGGCGGCAGCTATGCCCACACCAACTATCCGCAGCCGACCTTTATCAGCTCGCGGCGTTATGCGCTGCATGTCGACAGCTTTGCCTATGCGGCGTTCGATTTCCGCGAGCGGGATTTTCACGAGGTCGAGGTTTGGGAAATCCCGGCAAGGATCGAGCTGTGGGCGCGGCCGCGTTTTGCCGGGCTGGTTTCGGCGCTATCGGACCGTTTCGGGCGCCAGCCGCCGCTGCCCGAATGGCTGCTGAAGGGTGCGGTGATCGGGCTGAAGGACGGCGACAACAGTTTTGCGCGATTGAAGGCTTACGAGGATGCCGGGGTCGCGGTGTCGGGGCTGTGGTGCGAGGACTGGGTGGGCTTGCGCATCACCAGCTTCGGCAATCGGCTGTTCTGGGACTGGCAGTGGAATGCCGACCGCTATCCTGAGCTGCCCGCGCGGATCGCCGAACTGAAGGAACGCGGCATTCGCTTTCTCGGCTATGTGAATCCTTATCTGGCGGTCGACGGGCCGCTCTATGCCGAGGCGGCGGCGCAGGGGTTCATGGTGATGCATCCCGAGAAGGACGAGCCCTATGTGATCGACTTCGGCGAGTTCGATTGCGGGCATGTCGATTTCACCAATCCCGATGCCGTCGCATGGTTCGCCGACACGATCATCGGCGAGAAGATGATCGATTTCGGGCTGTCGGGCTGGATGGCCGACTTCGGCGAATATCTGCCGGTCGATGTCCGGCTGGCGAATGGCGAGAGCGGGATGACCGCGCACAATCGCTGGCCCGCTTTGTGGGGCGAAGTCAATGCGAAGGGCATCGCCGGGCGCGGGCAGACGGGCGAGATGATGGTGTTCATGCGCTCGGGCGCGGCCGGCGTGCAAGGCCATTGCCCGATGCTGTGGGCGGGCGATCAGGCGGTCGATTTTTCGCGGCACGACGGGATCGGCACAGTGATTTGCGCGGCACTGTCGGCGGGGATGCTGGGCAACGCGCATCATCACAGCGACTGCGGCGGTTACACGAGCCTGTTCGACACCACGCGCGATACCGAACTCGCGATGCGCTGGGCCGAGATGTCGGCGTTTACGTCGATGATGCGCACGCACGAGGGCAACCGGCCGCGGCAGAATGTGCAATATGACGATGACCCGGAGTTGCTCGCACATTTTGCGAAAATGACGCGGATCTATGCGCATCTGGCGCCCTATTTGCGGCGGCTGTCGCACGAGGCGTCGGAGACGGGACTGCCGGTGCAGCGGCCGCTATTCCTGCATTTCGAGGAGGATCCGCAGACCTATGCGATCCAGACCGCTTATCTGCTCGGACCCGATCTGCTCGTCGCGCCGGTGATCGCGGCGGGGAAGAGCGAGTGGACGACCTATCTGCCCGCGGGGCCCGAGTGGGTGCATGTCTGGTCGGGGCAGACTTACGCAGGCGGTAGCGATGTAACGGTGGCGGCGCCGTTCGGCGAGCCGCCGGTATTTTACCGCGCGGAGTCGGCGGATGCGGCATTGTTTGGCGGGATCGTCGCCGCGTGACCGATACCGCGCTCGATGCGCGGCGGCGCGCGGAGGTTTTCGCTGAGCTGGAAGCCCGGACGTTCGACCTCGCGGTGATCGGCGGCGGAATTACCGGCGCGGGGATCGCGCGCGATGCGGCGATGCGCGGGCTGGCGGTCGCGCTGGTCGAAGCGCGCGACTATGCGAGCGGGACGAGCAGCCGGTCGTCGAAGATGATCCATGGCGGCCTCCGCTATCTGGCGCAGGGCGACATCGCGCTGGTCAAGGAAGCGGCGTCGGAGCGGCAGATTTTGCGGCGGATCGCGCCGCACCTGACGCGACTGTCGCCCTTTCTGATCCCGACGACGAACATGGCGATGACCGCGAAGCTGCGCACGGGCCTCTGGACCTTCGAGAAATTGGGCGGGGTGCCCGAGGCCGAAAAGCATGAGGTGATCGGGCTGGCGGAACTGCAGCGCCGCGAGCCGTTGATGCGCACCGACCGGCTCAACGGCGCGGTGCTGTACCCCGAGTTCCTGACCGACGATGCACGGCTGGTGCTGGCCAATGTGCGGAGTGCGCAGGGTGCCGGAGCGGTGGTGGTGAACCATGCGGCGGCGTCGGAGCTGACTAGTGACGGGCTGGTGGCGACGTCGACGCTCGATGACGGGCTGGGCGCGCGGATCAAGGCGAAGCTGGTGGTGAACGCAGCGGGCGCGTGGGTCGACAAGGTGCGCGGGCTCGAGGCGGGCGAGAGCGACACGCGCATGTCGCTGAGCCGCGGTATCCACCTGGTGCTGCCGCGCGAGCGGCTGCCGATCAATTCGACGCTGATCATCCGCGCGCCCGACAAGCGCAGCATCTTTGCGGTGCCGCGCGGGGCGTTCACTTATGTCGGCACGACCGACGTGTTCCACGACGGCGCCGATTACTGGCCCACGCCGACGCGCGAGGACATCGACTATCTGCTGCGCGCGACCGAGGCGGCGCTGACCATCGATCCGATCCGCGATGCCGAGATCGTGTCTTTGTGGTCGGGGGTGCGGCCGCTGATCGCGCAGCCGGGGAAGAAGGCGAACGAGGTGTCGCGCAAGGACGAGATATGGACTTCGCCGGGCGGGCTGGTGTCGATCGCGGGCGGGAAACTCAGCGCGTATCGCGCGATGGCCGAGCGCGTCGTCGATCTGGTGGTCGAGCGGCTGGGCACGACCGCCCTGCCCTGTTCGACCGCCGATGCGACATTGCCGGGCGGATCGCGCGCGGTGCAGCTGGACGGGCTCGATCCGCTGGCCGCCGAGCGGCTGGCGGGGCTTTATGGCGACGAGGCGAACGAGATATTGATCGCGGGCGGCGATGTCGCTGCCGAGGCGGTGCGCGCGGTGACGCATGAGGGCGCCGCCACCCTCGAAGATTATTGGGTGCGGCGGAGCGCGCGCGCCTGGTTCGACCATGGCGCGGGCCTCGCCGCGCTGGCGCCCGCCGCCGAGGCGATGGGCGCGTTGCTCGGCTGGGATGACGCGATGAAGGCAGCGCAGATCGCGCATTGCCGCCGGATTAACGATGAGAGCCGCAGGCTTTTGGGAGAGTGAGATGCGTTCGATAACCGAAGCCCTTGTCAGCATGATCGGCGCCGACCGCGTCGCGAGCGACGCCGAGGCGCTCAACGCGCGGCGTTACGACCAGTGGGCGGTCAAGCATCTGCGCGACTGGCGCGGTGAAGCAGTGCCCGCACCGGGCTGCGTCGTGCGGCCGCAGTCGGTCGAGGATGTGCAGAAGGTCGTGCGCCTCGCCGCCGAGAAACGCGTGCCGCTGATCCCCTTTGGCCTTGGCAGCGGGGTGTGCGGCGGGATCGAGCCGACGCCGGATGCGATCCTGCTCGACATGAGCGCCATGAACCGCGTCCGGTATATCGACAGCGACGATCTGCTCGCGAGCTTCGATGCGGGCCTCAACGGTATGGAGGCCGAGGAGGCGGTCGCGGCGCACGGGCTGACGATCGGGCACTGGCCGCAGTCGATCGCGATCAGCAGCGTCGGCGGCTGGGTGGCGACGCGCGCGTCGGGACAGTTTTCGACCGCTTATGGCAATATCGAGGACATCATCCATTCGATCGAGGCGGTGCTGCCGAACGGCGAACTGGTGACGCTCGGAAAGGCGGTGCGCGCCGCAGCCGGACCCGACCTCCGCCACCTGTTGATGGGTGCCGAGGGGACGATGGGCGTCATCACCGGGGTGACTTTCTCGCTGCGTGCGAAAGCGCCGCACCGCGATTACAGCATCTTCTACGCCGACGATATGCGCGCCGGGTTCGAGGCGCAGCGTCAGGTCGTGCGTGCCGATTGGCGCCCGCCGGTGATGCGTCAATATGACGGGCGCGAGGTGCGGCGGCTGTTCCGCGACTATGAGCGCAACGGCAAGGCGATGCTGTTGATGGTGCATGAGGGGCCGAAGGCGCGGGTCGACGTCGAACTGGCGGCGATGCATGAGATTTGCGGCGCGGCGGGCCTTGAAGCGGGCGATCCGATGGCGGCGAAGCAGTGGATCGAGCGGCGCAACCATGTGCCGAGCTGGCGCGACATGTTCGAGCGCGGCTATGTCGCCGACACGGTCGAGATTTCGGGGCGCTGGAGCGAGATCGGCGCAATCTATGACGCCAGCATCGCGGCGCTCAACGAAATTCCCGGCGTAATCAACGCGTCGGCGCACAGCAGCCACGTGTACCGGTCGGGGATCAACCTCTATTTCAGCTTCGCCGCGACCTTTGAGGACAGCGCGAAGATGGAGCCCGCCTATTTCGCCGGCTGGCGCGCGATCATGGAAGCGACCGCCAAGCATGGCGGCGGCGTCGCGCACCATCATGGCGCGGGACGCCTGCGCAAGCCGTATCTGCACCATGATCTGGGCGAGAGCGGCGTCGTGTTGCTGCGGCGGTTGAAGAATTGCCTCGACCCCGAGGGGATCATGAACCCGGGCAATCTGATACCCGATGCCTGAGCTGTTGCTCGCGCTCGACGCGGGCACGACGGGCGCCCGCGCCATGCTGGTTAATCCGGCGGGCGCGGTGCTGGGCGTCGACAAACGGGCGATCGCGAGCCACTTCCCTGCTCCGGGGTTTGTCGAGCAGGACGCGGCCGAAGTCTGGACCATCTGCCGCACGGTGATCGAGGGCGCGCTGACGGCGGCGGGGCGCAGCATCGCCGATGTCGCGGCGATCGGGGTGACGACGCAGCGCGCGAGTATCGTGTTGTGGGACCGGGCCACGGGTGAGCCGGTCGCGCCGATGCTCGTGTGGAGCGATCTGCGCGGGATGGAGGAATTTAGGGCGCTGCGGGCGGCGGGGTTCACCGGATGGCCACAGGTGCCTTCGGCGAAGCTGCCCGCGGCGATTGCGCTGTCGGGGCGCGATCCCAAAGATCTGCAATGGGGCACGCTCGACAGCTGGCTGACCTACAAACTGAGCGGCGCGCATGTGACCGATGCCTCGGCGGCTTGGCTGACGGGCTATTATGACTATGCGAAGGGCAGCGGGTGGGATGCGGCGTTGCTCGCGCACCAGAAACTGCCCCCGACGATGTTTCCGGCGCAGGTCGACAGCTGGGGTGCGATAGCGGAGAGCGATCCCGCGGTGATCGGCGCGCAGGTGCCGATCACCGCGCTGATCGCCGATCAGGAGGCTGCAATGGTCGCGCATGGCGCGCTGGAGCGCGGCGACTGGAAGGCGACCTATGGCACGTCGGGCGTGCTGATGGCGGGGACCGGCGATGCGCCCGAGACGATCCACAACAGCATGCCCGCCGAGGCACTGGCCTTTGCGGGCGGGAGGGCGCGCTTCTGCGTCGAGGGCATGGTGATCACCACCGGATCGATGATCGAGTGGCTGTGCGGCGGGCTCGGCCTGTTTGCGTCGCCCGCGGCGATGGAAGCGGCGGCGGCTTCGGTCGCCGATGCGGGCAAGGTCGTGGTGCGGCCGTCGCTCGCCGGGATGGGCGCGCCGCATGGGCTATTCGAGGCGCGCGGTCTGATCGCGGGGCTGAGCTTTGCCGACGGGCCGGGGCAGGTCGCGCGCGCGGCGTTGCAGGGTATCGCATTCCGCTTTCGCGAGATCGCCGATGTGATTGCCGACGCCTTGCCGGTCCCGGAGGCGCTGCCCGTCGCGGGCGGGCTGTCGGCGAGCGATACGCTGATGCAGTTGCAGGCCGACGCGCTGCAGCGACCGGTGCGGCGCCATGCGGTACGCGAAGCGAGCGCCTATGGCGCTGCGCTGGCGGCGGGGATGGGCGCGGGACTGTTCGGCGAGAGCGATCTGAAGCGGCTGGCGCGATACGATGCCGAGTTTCTGCCGAAGGTCGGGCGCGATGAGGTCGATGCGGCGTTCGCGCGCTGGCGGGATGCGGTGGCGGTGTGATGCCTGCCCTTCCCTGTGCCCCTGCGAAGGCAGGGGCCCATCACCTGAGCTATCATCCCTCCGGCAACGTCGGCTTGGCAACGAAAGATTCGGTGATGGGCCCCTGCCTTCGCAGGGGCACGGTAGTATTGAAGTTAGGAACCGCTCACCTCGCTCCACAGCCCCCGCACGATGTCGCGCATGCGCTGCGCCTCGTCCCAGCGGTTCGTCAGTTCGCGGCCGTCGGGCGCAGTGATCGCGTAAGGTGGAGGCCCGAGTTCGCACATGAAGGTCAGCGCGTCGCCCGCGCGCGCCTGTTCGAGCCAGAGTTCGAAGCCGCGGCGCCACCAGGCGATATGCTGGTCGCGCCAGCCCGCGTGCTGCGGCGCATCGAGCGCGACCTGTACCTGATGCGTCGTCGAGACGCGGCCGTGGAAATTATGGCTCCCCTGCAGGATCGTCTCGATCGCCGCGAGCTGGTCGCCCGAAAGCGGCAGTTCCATCTCGCCGGCGACGGGATAGTGCGACAGGTCGGCGGTAAGCGGCAGGCCGGGGCGTTCCTCGATCAATTGCAGCGTGAAGAGCAAATCGTTGGTGAGACGGCCGCGGTGGGTTTCGAACCAGACCGGGAGCGGCGCATCCTTCGCCGCAGCGACGAGGCTGTCGATCAGGCGCAGCGCGGCGCGGAAATCGGCGGTCGGGCCGGCGATCTGGACGTTGAGGTGATGCGCGCCGAGACGGTGGGCTTCGCCGATCCAGTGGGTGAGCTGGTCGGCGTCGTGGACGAGCACCTGCCCTTCCCATGCGAGGCCGAGCGGGTTCATCACGCGCGCGACGCCGTCGGTGCGCGCGGTGCGTGCGAGGTTGACGCCGACGCCGTCGAAGCCCGCGGCAACGACCTGGCCGAGCGCTTCGTCGAGGCGGTTTTCGATGTCGAAACCGGGGCATTTGTCGAGGCCCCAGACCGATTGAAGAACGAGCAATTCGGGCAACGGTTTTCCTTTCAGACAACGCTGTCATATCGCGTCGGGAGCGGGAGTCAATTGGTCTTGTGGGGCGCCGCATCGTGATCCCCGGCGAAAGCCGGGGCCCAGAATTGGAAGACCGCGCTCGCCTTCGTGGGCCCCGGCTTTCGCCGGGGATCACGGAGGGACAGCGAAGAAGAGAAAAGATCGTGAGAGGATGAAATGACAACCGAAGCCCCCGCCCCGCCCGTCATTGCGCCGGTGTCCCCGGTGTATCGCCGCTATGCGCTGACGGTGCTGCTGATCATCTATATCCTCAACTTCCTCGACCGGCAGATCGTCTCGATCCTCGCCGAGCCGATCAAGAATGAGCTGCATCTGGCCGACTGGCAGCTGGGGGTGATGACGGGGCTCGCGTTCGCACTCTTTTACACCGTGCTTGGCATTCCGATCGCGCGCTTTGCCGAGACGGGCGACCGGCCGCGGATCATCGCGGTGGCGGCGGGACTGTGGAGCGTGTTCACCGTCGCGTGCGGCTTTGCGCAGAATTTCGTGCAGCTGGTGCTGTGCCGGATCGGGGTCGGGATTGGCGAGGCGGGGTGCACGCCGCCCGCGCATTCGCTGATCACCGATTACACGCCGAAGGAGAAACGCGCTTCAGCCCTCGCCTTCTATTCGCTCGGTATCCCGCTCGGCGGGCTGTTTGGGCTCGCGCTCGGCGGGTTGATCGCCGATGCTTATGGATGGCGGACGGCATTCCTGTTCGCGGGGGCGCCGGGGGTGCTGATGGCGCTGATCGCGTGGACGACGCTGAAGGAACCGCGGCGGCAGATGCACGGCGATCTCGCGGCGCTCAAGGCGGCGCGGCCCGACTTCAAGACCGCGATGGCCGAGATCCGCGGCAAGCGCACCTTCTGGCTGATCGCCTTTGCCGCCGCGATCAAGGCGTTCATCGGCTATGGCGCCGCAGCCTTCCTCGCGCCCTTCTTTTTTCGCAACCACGCCGAGGAGCTGACCGCGATCGCGAGCGATTTCGGGCTGGGGCTGACGGGGTTTCTCGGCGTTGCGCTCGGCATCGTGCTCGGGCTGACAGGCGCGCTCGGCACCTGGATGGGCGGGCAGCTGGCCGACAAATATGGCGCGCGCGACCTCCGCGCTTATGTGGCGATCCCGGCGGTTTCGACCTTCCTCGGCATCCCTTTCTACATCGCGGGGCTGATGGCTGATTCGGCGGTGTTCGCGCTGATCATGTTCGCCTTTCCGCCGGTGCTCAACACGCTCTGGTACGGGCCGGGCTTCGCCGCGGTGCAGGGGCTGGTGCGGCCGCAGACGCGCGCGACGGCGTCGGCGGTGCTGCTGTTCATCATCAACCTGCTCGGGCTTGGGCTCGGCCCGCTCGGGGTGGGTGTGGTCAGCGATTTCCTCTCGGGCCCGATGGGGCTAGGGTCGGCGGAAGGCGTGCGCTGGTCGCTGATGATCTTCATCCTCTTCGGCGCGCTCGCCTCGGCGCTATTCTGGATGGCGCGGAGTTCGATCCGCGAGGAGATGGTGAGTTGAGTATCGCGAGTATCGCCCTGCCCCGCATCTTCCGCATCGGCGGCGGCGCATCGAAGCAATTGGCCGAGGTGCTTGGCGCGCTGGGTCTGGCGCGGCCGCTGATCGTGACCGACGGCTGGCTGGTCAGCAGCGGGCGGGTTGCCGAACTGGTCGATGGTCTGACGGCGGGGGGGATCGCGGCGCGGGTGTTCGCCGACACGGTGCCCGACCCGACGGTGGCGTCGGTCGATGCTGGGGTCGCGTTCCTCCTCGAAGGCGATCATGATTGCGTCGTCGGCTTCGGCGGCGGCAGCCCGCTCGACAGCGCGAAGGCGATTGCCCTGCTCGGCCGGTTCGGCGGGGCGATGGCCGATTACAAGGCGCCGCATGTGCAGGATGCGCCGGGGTTGCCCGTGATCGCGATCCCGACGACCGCGGGCACGGGGTCGGAGGCGACGCGCTTCACGATCATCACCGACGAGGCGACCGACGAAAAGATGCTGTGCCCGGGGCTCGCCTACCTGCCGGTTGCGGCGCTCGTCGATTATGAGCTGACCTTTACCAAGCCGGTGCGGTTGACCGCCGATACCGGGATTGATTCGCTGACGCACGCGATCGAGGCCTATGTGTCGAAGCGCGCGAACCCGTTCAGCGACGGCATGGCCTTGCTCGCGATGCGCGCGATCTCACCGAATTTGCGGCGCGTGTGCAGCGATCCGATGGATGCGGCGGCGCGCGAGGCGATGATGCTGGGTGCGACGCAGGCGGGGATCGCTTTCTCGAACAGTTCGGTCGCGCTGGTCCACGGGATGAGCCGGCCGATCGGCGCGCATTTCCACGTGCCGCACGGATTGTCGAACGCGATGCTGCTGCCCGCGGTGACCGCCTGGTCGGCGCCCGCGGCGCTGCATCGCTATGCCGATTGCGCGCGCGCGATGGGGGCGGCGGACGAAGCCGAGGGTGACCAGTCGGCGGTGGCACGGTTGCTCGATGAGTTGGCGGCGCTCAATCGCGAGTTGGAAGTGCCGGGTCCGGCGGCGTGGGGGATCGACGCGGCGCGCTGGGATGCGCTGGTCCCGACGATGTGCGCGCAGGCGGCGGCGTCGGGGTCGCCGGCGAACAATCCGCGCGTGCCCGATGCGGAGGAGATGGCGACGCTTTATGCGCAGGTTTGGGCTGGATAAAATCTTTTGTTCATCGACAGGTAAGGCGAACGCTGCTTAAGCGCGCTCGCCCCGCCTCCTTCTCTCCTACGTCTCAAACGTGGGGGCGGGGCATCCTCATAAAGCCGACGTCACCCCGGACTTGATCCGGGATCCGCTCAGCGACGTTGAAAGCGGGACCCCGGATCAAGTCCGGGGTGACGAATTGAGGGGATTCGAGGTCGTCAGAGTTCCAGCGGCCCGTGCTTCATCTTCGGCAGCACATGGCGCGCGAAGAGATCGGCTTCGGCGGCGTGCGGATAACCTGAGAGGATGAAGGCTTCGATGCCCATGTCCTGATAGCGGTTCAGCTTTGCGAGAACCTGATCGGGGTCGCCGACGATCGCGGCGCCGCAGCCCGAGCGGGCGCGGCCGACGCCGGTCCACAGATTGTCCTCGACATAGCCGTCGTCGGAGGCGGCCTCGCGCAAAGCGACCTGCGCGTTGACGCCGAACGACTGCGAGTCGAGTGACTTGGCCTTGATCTCGGCGCCCTTCGCGGCGTCGAGTTTCGAGAGCAGGCGGTCGGCGGCGGTGCGCGCTTCGGCCTCGGTGTCGCGCACGATCATGTGCGCGCGGTAGCCGAATTTGAGGGTGCGACCGTAGGCGGCGGCGCGCTGCGTCATGTCGGCGATGATCTCCTTCACCACCTCTTCGCGGTCGGGCCACATCAGGAAGACGTCGCAACCCTTCGCGGCGGCATCGCGGGCAGCGGGCGAGAGGCCACCGAAATAGAGCGGCGGCGCCTTGCCCGAGACGGTGCCGACGCGCGCGGGGGCGACCTGCAGCTTCCAGAACTCGCCGTCATGGTCGAGTGCCTCGCCGTTGAGCAGGGTTTTGAGGATATGCATCGCCTCGACCGTGCGGCGGTAGCGCGGTTCGGAGTCCATCGTCTCGCCGGGCATGTCGGACGAGATGATGTTGACGGTCAGGCGGCCGCCGAGGATCTGGTCGATTGTCGCGATCTGGCGCGCGAGCTGCGGGGGCCAGCTTTCGCCGATGCGCACCGCCATCAGCAAGCGGATGTTCTTGACCATCGTCGCGACCGCGGCAGCGAAGGCGGTGGTGTCGATGCCAAGCGCATAGCCCGAGGGGAGCAGGATATTATCGAACCCCAAGGAGTCCGCCTGCATCACGATGTCGCGGCAATGTTCCCAGCTCGATTTGAGCATCGGGTCGGGAACGCCGAGGAATTCATAGTCGTCGTCGCAGAGCGCCGAAAACCAGCTGACTTCGCAACTGCGGTCGGTCATGGCAGATTCTCCCCCATCGATGTTTGCAGCACCGCGTACCATTCGGCGCGCGTCCAGCGCGGGGCGAAGGCCTGCGGAATTTCCTTGATGCGTTCGACATTCTGCGTGCCGACGATCGGGATCGGGCGCGCGGGATGCGCCATCACCCAGCTGTAGGTCGCGGCGGCGCGCGAGACGCCGTATTCGGCGGCCTTCGCATCGAGCAGTCCGGCGACTGCGCGCGTGCGCTCGTCGGCCGGATCGCCGAGCCGGCCGCCGCCGAGCGGCGACCAGGCGAGGAAGCGCATGCCCTCGGCCATCGACTGGTCGAAGATGCCGTCGAAGAGCGGGGCGAGATGCAGCGGCGAAAATTCGCTCTGGTGGCTGACCACCGGAACGGGGAGGAATTTGGCGAGCGCCGCGGTCTGGGCAGGCGTGAAGTTCGAGACGCCGATCGCGCCGATCTTGCCCGCGCGGTGCGCCTCCTCGAGCGTGCGCGCGATTTCCTGAGGATGGGTGAGCAGGTCGGGGCGGTGGATCTGCCACAGCTCGACATGGTCGGTGCGCAGGCGTTTCAGCGAGATGTCGATGGCCGAGGTCAAATAGGGCGCGCTGCTGTCATAGGGTACGCCGAGGATGATCCCGCCCTTGGTCGCGAGCACCATCTTGTCACGCATGGCGGGGGCTTCGGCGAAAACGTCGCCAAGCAAAGCCTCGGCCGAGCCGAAACCGCCGGGAGTATCGCAGCCGTAGATATCGGCGGTGTCGAACAGGGTGACGCCGGCTTCGAACGCAGCATCGATGCGGGCGCGAGCAGTCGCGACGTCGACGCCGGCGAAGCGCCACATGCCCCATGCGATGGGTGAAACCTCATGACCGGCGAGAGTCACATTGGCGGGAGCGGGAAGAAAATCTGACATCGCTGTCATATACTCCATAATTCGGGACGAGGGAAGCGGGTTTCGTATGCGGTGCGAGCTAATCTCTTTCTTTCGTCATCCCCGCGAAAGCGGGGACCCAGAGCGTGCGTCGGCTTACTCCACACTGGGTTCCCGCTTTCGCGGGAATGACGAGGAAATTATTCAATGCGCCAGCACCTGCACCTCGCCATCCTCCTCCTCATCCACCGCGACGATGCGCGGCAGGATGAGGTGGATCGCGGCGAGCGCGACGAGATAGGTGATGGCGCAGACGAGGAACATCGGCAGATAGCCGCGCCCCGTATCGAGCGACCAGCCCGCGAACTCGATCATCGCCATGCCCGAGAGGTTCCCGGCAAAGGCGCCGATGCCGATCGCCGAGCCGACGATGCGCGCGGGGAAGACATCGGTGGTGAGGCCGAAGAGATTGGTCGAGAAACCCTGATGCGCGAAGAGCGCGAGGCCGAGGATCATCGCGGCGGTCCATGCGCTGTCGACGCCGACGAGCAAGGGCACCGGCAGGATGAGCAGCGCGTAAATGAGCATCGTCGTCTTGCGCGCCGCGTTGACGGTCCAGCCGCGGCGCCCCATCAGGTAGGAGGGTAGATAACCGCCGGTGATGCCGCCGAGCGCGGCCATGAAATAGACGAAGGCGACGGGAAGCCCGAGCGTGCCCTGCGTCAGCCCGAAGACGCGGTGGAACAGGTCGGGCATGAAGAAAAGCAGGAACCACCACACCTGATCGGTCAGCGCTTTGCCGAGGATGACCGCCCATTGGCGGCGATCGCGCAGCAGACTGCTCCAGGCGATTTTCGGCGCCGCGGCGTCGCGCGCGGCGTTCGGCTGTTCGGGAATGCGCACCATCAGCCAGACCACGACCCAAACAAGGCCGAGCCCGCCCGCGATCAGGAAGGTCGCCTGCCACCCCCACATCAGCGCCATCAGCGGGATGAGCAAAGGCGTCAGGATCGCGCCGACGTTGGGTGCGATGCCGCCGAGGCCGAGGACGAAGCTGCGTTCTTTCGCGTTAAAGTAAGTCGCGGCGGTCTTCACCGCGGCGGGGGTGCCGATCGATTCGGCGGCGCCGAGGACGGCACGCGATGCGACGAAGCCCGAAACGGTCGAGGCGAAGGCGTGCGCCATGCCGGCGAGACTCCACACGCCGACGCCGATCGCGAAGCCCCAGCGGAGGCCAACCTTGTCGATGAACCAGCCGGTGCCGAGGAAGGCGAGCGCGGCGGCGAACTGGAAGGCCGACGCCATGTGGCTGTAATCCCGGTCGGTCCAGTCGAACTCGAGCTGGAGCGTCGGCTTCAAAAGCGCGAGAATCTGGCGATCGACATAGTTGAGGACGATCGCGATGAAGACGAGTCCCACCACGAGCCAGCGGCGTTTATCGGCGATTTGCGCCAAGATCGTCTCTCCCCGAATCTATCTGTCCGGCGGATGAGATAACGTTGTCATATCGGAATGGACAGCGGTTTTTTGATTCTGGGGTGCGGGCAGGCTCCCGATCATTTCCCGAAGGACAACGACCGGTGGCCTGCCCGCTTGGCGTTATGCGTCGATCAACGCCGGATCCTCGTCATCCTCGTCGATGATATTGCCCGACTGCCGATCGAACAGCCGGCGATACTGACCGTCGGGATCGGCCAGCAGCGCTTCATGGTTGCCATCCTCGATCACCCGCCCCTGATCGAACACGAGGATTCGGTCGAGCGTGCGCACTGTCGACAGCCGGTGCGCGATGACGATCGC
Organism: Sphingopyxis sp. H053; assembly: GCF_001468225.1. Classification (GTDB taxonomy): domain Bacteria; phylum Pseudomonadota; class Alphaproteobacteria; order Sphingomonadales; family Sphingomonadaceae; genus Sphingopyxis. The sequence goes on from NZ_LNRU01000002.1 coordinate 371,035, forward strand.
GGTGCGCCCCTTCATCAGCCGGTCCATCGCCTGCTGGATCAGCGCCTCGCTTTCCGAATCGAGGCTCGACGTCGCCTCGTCGAGGATCAGGATCGGCGCGTCGGCGAGGAAGGCGCGTGCGAGCGCCACGCGCTGACGCTCGCCGCCCGACAGCTTGACCCCGCGCTCGCCGACAAGCGTCGCGTAACCGCGCGGGAGCCGGGCGATGAAGTCGTGCGCGTTGGCGAGCCGTGCCGCCGCCTCGACCTCCGCCCGGGTCGCGCCGGGACGGGCATAGGCGATATTGTCGGCAAGGCTGCGGTGGAACAGGATCGGCTCCTGCTGCACGATCGCGATCTGCGCGCGCAGCGACTGTTGGGTCGCGTGCGAAACATCCTGCCCGTCGATCGTCACCCGCCCCTCGTTCACGTCGTAGAGGCGCTGGATGAGTTTGACGAAGCTCGTCTTGCCCGATCCCGAATGGCCGACAAGACCGACCCGCTCGCCACCCCGGATCAGGACGTCGAGATGTTCGTAGAGCGGCGTTTCGTGCCCGCCATAGCGGAAGGTGACATCGTCGAAGCGTATTTCGCCGGCGCCGATCCGGATCGGCGCGGCGTCCGCCCGGTCCTCGATCCCCAGCGGCTGGTCGTGAAGATCGACGAGTTCCTCCATCTCGTTCACCGAGCGTTGCAGGTGATGGATATGGAAGCCGATGTCGACGAGATAGCCGTGGACGACGAAATAGCTGGTGAGCACGAAGGCGACGTCGCCCGGCGTTGCGGCGCCGCGCCACCACAGCCACAGCGCCACGCCGGTGATCGCGCTGCGCACAACCCAGAGGAGCAGGATCTGGGCGCTGCCCGACCAGGTGTAGCGCATCCACGTCCGCCGCGTGCGCTTCGCCCATTTGGCGAGCAATGTTCCGACACGCGCTTCCTCGCGGTCCTCGGCGCCGAACGCCTTGACGACGGCGTTGGAACCGATCGCGTCGGAGAGGAGGCCGCCAAGCTTTGTGTCCCATGCGTTCGACAGCGTCGCCGCGGGCGAGGCCCAGCGCGCGGCGAGTGCGACGGTCATCGCGACATAGAGCGCCGCGCCGATGCCCATGACGAGCCCGAGCACCGGCCAGTGCCAGCCGAGGAGGAGCATCGTGCCGACAAGCACGACGGCCGACGGCAGCAGCTGCAGCAGCAGCACGTCGTTGAGCGTGTCGAACGCCCACATGCCGCGCGTGATCTTGCGCACCGTCGAACCGGCGAAGGCGTTGGCGTGCCAGTCGGTCGAGAAACGCTGGACGCGGTGAAAGCTGCCCTGCGTCACGCCCTGCATCATGCGCAGCGTGAAGGGGATGATGCCCGCCCACGCGAAATGGCGGAGGATCACCATCGCGAGGCCGAGCGCCGCCATCGCCGCGAAAAGCGCGAGCGCGCCGTCCCGCCGGCCGGCGGCGAGCGCGTCGATCAGCCGGCCGGCGTACAGCGGCACGAAAATCTCGGTGACCGTCGCGACGGTGATGAACAGGGCGATGAAGGCGGCGCGCCCGCGCTGCACGGCCCAGTGGCGGAAAGTGAAGTCGAGGACGCGGCGAATCGAATTCGCGCGGCCCGTGTCGGGTGTCGATGTCATATCATGAACCGGCGCGAAAGCGCCGTCTCCAAAGCGTTGTATCAGGGGGCGATCGGGTCGGAAAACCGGATCACGGAGGCTTCAGGACCTAGTGGTCGAAGCGCTCGAAGGCTCTAAACCTTCCGGGAGGGCATGCTGCGATCGAAAATTTCATTGCGCCCTCCTTTCTTCGCATTGGAACGGACGGCCGGTGTACCGGCCTGCCATCTGCTTGGCAAGTCCTGACTTTTCCGCCCGATGGGCGGGCCGCGGCGGCCCCTCCCGCTCAGCCTTTCGGCGCCGCGGTCGAGCCGCGCACGACCAGCTTGTGCGGAAGCTGCCGGCGCTCGATCGTCTCGCCGAATTCGAGCAGCAGGTCGGCGGCGGCGTAGCCGAGGTCGCGGATCGGCTGATGGATCGTGGTCAGCGACGGCCAGACGACCTGCGCGAGGTCGGTGTCGTCGAAGCCCGCAACCGATAGCCGGTCGGGCACTGCGACCCCCAGCCGGTGCGCGGCGGCGAGGACACCCGCGGCCATATCGTCGCTGCTCGCGAAGATCGCGGTCGGCGGCTGGTCGAGCGCCAGCAGCGCCTCGGCCGCGGCGGTCCCCGACTGGAAATCGAACTGGCCCGGAAAGACCAGCGCCGCGTCGAAGCCGATGCCTGCGCGCTGGAGCGCTTGCCGATATCCGGTCAGCCGCTGGCCGCTCGCGAAATAATTGCCGTGCCCGGTGACGAAGCCGATGCGGCGGTGGCCGAGCGAGATGAGGTACGCGGTCATGTCGTCGGCCGCCTGCACATTGTCGATGTAAACCGCTGATGTCGCGGTCAAATCGGTGCCCGGCTGGACGCGCACGACAGGAATCTTGCGGCGGAACAGCTCGGCGAGCGCGGTGCCGACGTCGGTCACCGGGGGGGTCATGATGATGCCGTCGAGCTGCGCCTGATCGATCAGCGCGCCGATGTCGTCGACAAGGCCGGGCGAGTTGATGTCGCACGGCTGGACGATCATGCGAAAGTCGGCCTCGCGGCAGCGCTGTCCGACCCCGGCCTGCATGTTGAAGATATAATAGGGGCTGGGGTTGTCGTGGATCAGCCCGATCTGGAACGAGCGTTTTCCGGCGAGCGTGCGCGCCGCCTGGCTCGGGTGATAGTTGAGGCGCGCGACGGCTTCCTCGACCTTTTGCCGCATGTCGTCGCTGACATAGCGTTCCTTGTTGAGCACGCGCGAGACGGTCTTGATCGACACGCCGGCGACGCGCGACACATCCTTGATCGTCGCCCGGGTCATGCGCGCTTGCGCTCCGCACCCGGCTGGAAAATCCTCGTCACGGCTGCGCATCTCCCCGTTCGGCCTGTTGACCACCGCTGTCTTCTTTGGCGCTGTCTGCTTTGGCGCGTCGCGCCGCGCGCCGCAAGAGAAGCCTTGCGCCAGCACCCGCGTTGGCGATATGGCGCGATCTTATGACAGCGTTAGACAGAAACGATCTGACATCGATGCGCCATGCGCATTGGAACAATTTGCCCAGCGGCGGGGACCTGTTCGGCGAATTGCATCTCGCGCAGACCAGGGCCGGCACGGCGCCGAAAGGCCGCCTGTTTCCGGGTCTCGCCGCCTGCGCGGTGGCATCGGCGGCCGCGGCATGGCTGTCCGACCATTATGGTTTTCCGATCATCCTGCTCGGCCTGCTCGTCGGGCTGGCGCTCAATTTCATCGCGACGAACGAGGCGACGCACCGCGGGCTCGACTTCGCTTCGCGCACCTTCCTGCGCATCGGGATCGTCGTGCTCGGGCTGCAGGTGACCTTTCTGCAGATCGCGGTGCTCGGGCCGGTGCCGTTCGCGGCGCTGATCATCATCATGACGCTGACGATGGGCGCGGGATTTCTGGGCGCGCGGATTTCGGGACAATCCGCCTACGCTGGGCTGCTCGCGGGCGGTGCGACCGCAATCTGCGGCGCGAGCGCGGCGCTGGCGCTCTATGGCGTGATCGGGCGGCAGCGGCTGTCGCAGGCGCAGTTCGCCTTGACCCTCGTCGGCGTTTCGCTCGCCAGCGCGCTCGCGATGACCATCTATCCGCTGCTCGCCGCACGCTTCGGGCTCAGCGATGCGCAGGCGGGGTTCCTGATCGGCGCGTCGATCCATGACGTCGCGCAGGCGATCGGCGGCGGCTATGCCTTTTCCGACGCGGCGGGGGCGAGCGCAACGATCGTCAAGCTCGCGCGCGTCGCGCTGCTCGCCCCCGTGGTGGCGCTCGTCGGGCTGCTGCTCAAGCCCGAGGACGGCAGCGACGGGCGCATCTGGCGGCGCCTTGCCCTGCCCTGGTTCATCGTCGCCTTCTTCGCGATGGTGACGCTGAACAGCCTTGCGCCGATCCCCGATGCGGTGCGCGGCGGCGCGCTGACCGCGTCGAAGGCGCTGCTGCTGCTCGCGGTGACCGCGACCGCGATGCGGACGCGGATGGACTTGCTGCTCGACATGGGCTGGCGCGCGGGCGTTCCGGTGCTGCTGGCATCGCTGGCGAGCTTTGCCGTGTCGCTGCTCTTCGCGCTCGCGATCGTCTAAAGCCCGAGCAGCTTTCGCGCATTGCCCGAGCGGATCCTGGCGCGCTCCTCGTCGGTCAGGTCGAGCTTGGCGAAGGCTTCAAGCGTTTTGGGTAGCGAAATTTGCGGGAAGTCCGACGCGATCAGCACATGGTCGACGCCGACGTTGCGGATCGTCCAGACATATTCGGCCTCGATCGGCGAATCCGCGGCGAGGATGACGCTCGCCGAAATGTCGAAATAGATATTGTCGGCAAAGAGATTTTCGGCGGTGCGCGCGAGCGCGAGGATGTTCCAGAAGCGGAAACCCAGCCCGCCCATATGGCCGAAGATGAATTTCGTCTTCGGCGCCGCGAGCGCGAGGTTGAAGAGTTTCTCATTGTCGCTGGGGACGATGCTGGCGTTGTCCATGACGACGATCATGCCCCGGTCGCCCGCTCGCTTGACGAGCGTCAGCACGCGCGGGTCGGCGGCGTCGAATTTCTGGGTGTGTGGGTGAATCTTGAGCAGCTTGACGCCGCGCGCGGCCACGCGGTCGACCTCCGCGAGTGCGGCGTCGCCGTCATAGGGGTGGACGGTCGCGATCGCGATCATATCGGGGTTCTTTGCCGCGAGCGCGATCAGTTCGTCGTTGCGTTTGCGAATGTCGGCGGGGTTGCCCGCAAGCGCCTGGTTGGGGCCGCCGAACCACATCGCGCCGAAGGCGTCGACCGACTGGCCCGACGCTTTGAGCTGCGCCCGATATTCTGCGACCGACGCCTCGCCCTTGTGCAGATGGACGTGGGTGTCGACGACGGCGTCCTGTGCAAAGACGGGTGCGGCGGACGCCAGAAGAACAATCGAAAGCAGCAAGGTTCGCATGGGGGCTCCGGGACGGAAAGGGTTGGATACCCCTCACCTGCCACAAAGCCGGCGGTTGGCCAATTACCTTGGAAGCCATTGTTCGAAGAGAAGAATGCATGACGCCGCCCCCGCCGGGAGAATGCAGGAGCGGCATCGGCAGGGTCCTATTTGCGGACGGTGACCTTGAGATAGGTCGCCGGAATTTCGGTGCGATCGGCACCGCCGCAATTTTCGCGTTCGAACAATTGTTCGAGTTCGGTCTGCAACTCGGCGCGGCGGCCGCTTGCCTCGGCGGCAGCAAAGGCGTTCATCGTCGGGCCGTAATAGTCGCGGAAGATCGCGAGAAATTCGCGCGGGCTTCCCGCATAGCGGAAGGTGTAGGTCGCGCGTTCGCACATGATCCGGTCCTGCGCTATGCCCGCGGCGGCGAAACGTTCGCGCACCGCCTCTTCCTGTCCCCAGGTCACCGGGCTGACGAAGCCTTCGGGCGGCGGCGGGGTGTAGGCGGCAGAAATCTTGAGCACATGCGCGATGAGCGTCGGATCGCCGGGGATCCAGTTGCCCATCACGATGCGCCCGCCGGGGCGCGTCACGCGAACCATTTCGGCAGCGGTGTCGAGCGGCCGCGGCGCGAACATCGCACCGAAGATGCTGACGACGAGATCGAAGCTGTTGTCGGCGAGTCCATCGAGATGCGAGGCGTCGCCCTCCTCGAAGCGCAGGTTCGACAGGCCGGCTTCGCGGGCGCGGACATTGCCGGCGGCAACAAGGTTCGATGCGATGTCGACGCCGAGCACCTTCGCGCCGCGGGCGGCCGACGGCAGCGCGGTCGTGCCGTCACCGCAGCCGAGATCGAGCACGTCGAGCCCGGCATGCACGCCGAGGCTCTCGATCAGCGCATCGCCGCTTTCGCGCATGCACGCGGCGAGACGGGTAAAATCCCCCTTCTCCCAAAGAGCCTTGTTCGGGTTACCCGTCGTTGATAGATTTTCGGTTTGCGGCGCGGTAGGCGCCGTTTCCGGCCTGGTTGTTGCGAGCGTCACGATAGCCTCCTTGAACGAAACCGGGTGCCGGTTCGATATGACGCTGAATAGGCTTTCCGTGGTCCCATGCTTGAAGACGGCATGGAGAAGTTATGGAGAAATGCTGGCTTGTCGTTCGGCGCCGCCCTGATCTACCGCTTTGCAGGCTTCGAGCTCGATCCGGGCAAGTTCGAGCTGCGCGAGCACGGGCACGCGAAGCATCTGGAGCCGCAGGTGCTGTCGCTGCTGATCCTGCTCGCGAGCAATGCCGACCGCCTCGTCAGCAAGGACGAGATTATCGAGAAGATCTGGGGCGGCCGGATCGTGTCCGAAGCCGCGGTCGCCTCGCGCGTCAAGGCGGCGCGGCAGGCGCTGGGCGACGACGGCAAGGAACAGCGCTTCATCCGCACCGTCCACGGCAAGGGCTTTCGGTTCGGTGCGCAGGTCCTGTTCGAACAGGCGCCTGCTCCCGTGCGGCGGTTCGCCGAACCCGCCGCCGATCGATCAGCCCCCGCCCCCGCCGCCGAGGAACGGCCGTCGATCGCGGTCCTTCCCTTCCATCTCGTCGGCGGTCCCGGCCCGCTGTCGGTTGTCGCCGATGCGCTGGCCGATGAGCTGATCGGCGACTTGTCGCGGCTGCGCTGGTTGCTGGTGATCGCGCGCACCTCGACCTTCCGCTTTCGCGGGCAGGAGGTGAGCTGCGAACAGGTCGGCGCCGCGCTGGGTGTCCGTTATTGCCTGACCGGGACGCTCGAGGAAGCCGCCGGACGCGTCATCCTGTCGGTCACGCTCGCGCGGACGAGCGACAGCGCAGTGGTGTGGGCCGACCGCTTCACCGCCGGCCGCGACGAAATGCACGAGCTGCGCTGCGAGGTGCTTGGCGCCGTGATCGCCAACCTCGAAACGCGGATCGTCCAGAACGAAGTCGAGCGCGCGCGCCGCATGCCCGAGTCCGGGCTCGACGCCTGGTCGTCCTATCACCTCGGGCTCGACCATATGTTCCGCTTCAACCGGTCGGACAATGCGCGCGCGGCAGATTTGTTCGCGCAGGCGCTGGCACGCGACCCCAATTTCTCGCGCGCGCTGTCGGGGCTGTCCTTCACGCGCTTTCAGGATTGCTTCCTGCAATATTCGGACGACCCCGACGCGATGGCCGAGCAGGCGCGGTCGCTTGCCGAGCGCGCGGTGCAGCTCGATCCGCTCGATCCCTTCGCGCACCTCAACCTCGGCCGCTCGCTGTGGTTTGCCGATGCGGTGCCCGAAAGCATGGAGCGGCTGTCGGCGGCGATCGCGCTCAGCCCCAATTATGCGCAGGCGATCTATTCGAAAGCCTGGGCCGAGATGACGCAATGCGACATCGGCCACAGCGACGAACATGCCGAACTGGCGCTGCGCCTGAGCCCGCTCGATCCGCTGCGCTATGCGATGCTGGGGGTGCGCTCGGTCAGTGCGTTGATGCGCGGCGACTATCAGAGCGCAATCGACTGGGGCGAGCGCGCCGCGCAGTCGCCCGGCGCGCACAAGCATATCGCGGTGATCGCGGCGATCGCCGCCGAGGCGTCGGGCAATCACGAGCGCGCGGCGCAGTGGATCGGGCGGGCGCGGCAACTCGACCCGCAAGTGTCGCGGGGGACTTTCCTGCGATCCTTCCCCTTTGCCGCGACGAGCGGACGCGAGATGATCGAGCGGGCGCTACAGGGCACCGGGCTTTAGTTCGTCCAGTAGACATAATCCTGGCCGTCTTTCCACGGCGCATTCTGGGGCACGTCGATCCGCACCGGCGCTTCGACCAACCCCGGCCAGATGGGCTTGGCCATGCCTTTGTTCTGCGCGTCGATCATCGCGCGAAGCTCGGCGACGCGCTGTGGCTCGCTTGCCGACAGGTCGCGCCGTTCGGTCGGATCGACCGCGAGATTATAGAGGCGCGCCTTTTCGGGCCGCTTCGTCACCTGCAGCTTCCAGTCGCCGGCGCGCACGGCGCGATAATCGCCCGAGCGCCAATAGAGCGCCGTACGCTTTGCGGGGCCCGCCAAGATATCCTCGCTGTCGACGATCCGGTCGGCCGGCACCTTCGCGCCCGCCGCGGCCGCTATGGTTGAGAACAGGTCGATATGCCCCGTTGCATCGGCGCGCGTCGATCCGGGCGCGAGATGCCCCGGCCAGCGCATGAAGAAGGGGGTGCGGATGCCGCCTTCGAAGAAAGTGGCCTTCCATCCGCGATAGGGTGCGTTCAAGTTGTCGATGCCCGTGTACCAAGCGCCGCCATTGTCGCTGGTGAAAATCACGAGGGTGTTGTCGTCGATCCCCGCTTCTTTCAGCTTTGCCATCACGTCGCCGATACGGCGGTCGAGCTGCGCGATCATCGCACCGTAAACGCGCGTCTTGTGGTCCCTGATCTGCGGCAGCTTTGCATAGTCCGCTCTTGTCGCCTGAAACGGCGTGTGCGGGGCGTTGAACGCGAGATAGAGGAAGAAGGGCCGGTTCTTGTTCGCCGCGATCGCCGCTATCGCCTCATCGGCGAAATAATCGGTCATATGCCCCTTGGGATGGAAGCGTTTGCCGCCGTTGAAGGTCACCGCATGGCGCAAATTGGCCCACAGGAAATGGTCGATGCGGTCCCACGGCAACTTCGCATTCACCGCATCGGCGTCATCCTCGGGCAGAAACATCGCCGCGCCGCCGAGCACGGCAAGGCTTTCGTCGAAGCCCTGCGCGTGCGGTTGCAGCGCCGGCGCCTCGCCCAGATGCCATTTGCCGATGTGGAGCGTGTGATAACCCGCAGCCTTGACCGCCTCGGCGATCGTCACTTCCTTTGCGGGCACGCCCATGTCGGGATAGGCGGGGATGTCGGGCGTGATCAGGTCTTTGTGGAAGATCGCCTTGTGCGGCCCGACCCCCTCGCCGTGCGAAACGCTTTCGGCGAACTCGACCGGCACCGCCGTATATTCGAAACCGAAGCGCGTCGGGTAGCGTCCCGTCATCATCGCCGCGCGCGACGGCGAGCAGGTCGCGTTCGCGGCATAGGCGGTGGTGAAGTTGATTCCTTCGCGCGCGATCGCGTCGATATTCGGCGTCTTGACGATCCCGCCCGCGACCCCGCCGCCATTGAGGCTGATGTCGTTGTAACCGAGATCGTCCGCGACGATCAGGATGATGTTGGGCGGACTTTTGCCCCCCGGCGGAGTGGCATGCGCCTTCGCCGGACCCTGCTGCCACACGACCGCGCGGTTCGGCTGCACCGGATCCTTCCAGTCCTGAACGATACCCGGAAGCTTGTATTTATTCGCCTCATAGGCCCAATAGCCACCCGCGCCCGCGGCGGCCACTACGCACAGAGCAACCCATGTTTTCTTCATCTTCGGCCCCTATTCCCTGCGCTCGGCTTGCTCCAAAACTATTGACACTATATGTGTCACTATATTGGCCGATACGCAAGATTGTTTGACCCCGGCGCCAAGCCGGGCCAGCAGAGAGGTCATGACGACAGGGGTGAAGAAGATAGACGCGCCAAAGATCGAGCCCGGCAGAGTCGACGGCCGCCGCGAACGCGGGCGGTCGAGCCACAAGCGCATCGTCGAGGCGATGATGGAGCTGATCGTCGCGGGCGACCTGTCGCCGAGCGCGGCGCGCGTCGCCGAAGAGGCGGGCATCGGTCTGCGCACCGTATTCCGCCATTTCGACGATATGGACGCGCTTTATGCCGAGATCACGGCGACAATCACCGAGCGCGTGATGCCGATCGTCGTGGCGCCCTATCCCGACCAGCCGTGGCGCGCCAATATGGGGGAACTCGTCCGCCGGCGGGTCGACGTGTTCGAGGCGACGCTGCCCTTCCGCCTTGCCGCCAACATCAAGCGGTACCAGTCGCCCTTCCTGATGGGACAATATAGCCGCGTCGTGATGCTCGAGCGCGAGCTGATCGTCCGCCTGCTCCCCGCTTCGGTCCGCGCCGACCGGATCGGCGTCGAGGCTTTGTGCGCCGCGCTGTCTTTCCAGACCTGGCGCACGCTGCGCCACGACCAGAGCCTGTCGGCCGAGGAGGCCGGAGCGGTGATGGGGCAGATGGTCGACGCGGTGATGACCACGATCGTCGAAGAAGATTGATGCGCGAAGCTTCGGTCCTGTTGTCGCTCGCAATGCTCGGCGCGCTCGCGGCGTGCGGCGAGGCGAAGGACGCACCGCTTGCCGAAGCGAAGGCGCCCGAATGTCCGGCGATCCCCGCAGAGGATTATGTGTGGATCCCCGGCGCGACCTTTGCGATGGGCGCCGACGCACACCTGCCCGAAGAAGGCCCGGCGCGCGACGCGACCGTCGCGGGTTTCTGGATGTCGACGCACGAGGTCACCAACGCCGAATTCGCCGAATTCGTGAAAGCGACGGGGTACAAGACGCTCGCCGAGCAGGACCCGCCGAAGCTGCCCGGCGCACCGCCCGAAATGCTGATCCCGGGCTCGGCGGTGTTCACCGCGCCGACCGACGGCAATCCGAACTGGTGGCGCTGGGTCGTCGGCGCCGAATGGCGGCATCCGGCAGGCCCCAAGACGAATATCGACGGACGAGGCCGCGACCCGGTGGTGCAGATCGGTTATGACGATGCGCTCGCCTATGCCAAATGGAAGGGCAAGGCGCTGCCGAGCGAGGAGCAGTGGGAGCTTGCCGCCGCAACCGGCGGCGCCGACCGCAATGTCCCGGTCGACAAGGCGGGCAAGCCGCTGGCCAATTATTATCAGGGCGCCTTTCCGGCGCGCGACCTCGGCACCGACGGCTTTACCGGTCGCGCGCCGGTCGCCTGCTTCCCCGCCGACCGGCACGGCGTCCACGACCTGATCGGCAATGTGTGGGAATGGACGACGAACAAGGCGGGCGGCGAGAGCAATGTGATCAAGGGCGGCAGCTTCCTGTGTGCCGCCAATTATTGCGCGCGTTATCGTCCCGCGGCGCGCCAGTTCCAGGAACGCAGCCTAGGCACCGACCATATCGGCTTTCGCCTGATCGATACGGCGCGCCCGGCGCCGGCGGCGAAGGCCCCAGACAAGCGCTGACAGCAGCACGGCGATCCCGCCAACCCTCAGGCCGAGGCGGATCAGCCGCGGCTTGCCCTGTTGCTCGAAGGCATAGGCGTTGATCTGTTCGTCGGCGGTGTAGCCCGCGGGCATGTCGAGCACGCCGTTCGCCTTCGCATAGGCGCGGTAGTCGGTCATCATCGCTGCAAAACGCTCGGGCTCGGCAGCAGCAAGGTCGCGTGTTTCGCCGGGGTCGACCTTGAGATTGAACAGGCGCCATTTGCCGTCGCCGGTCGGCGCGAGGTTGCGCACCAGCTTGTAATCGCCGCGGAACAGCGCCGCATTGCCCGACAATTCATAGCCGAGTGGCGCGTCGCCATGGACGCTGCCCGCCCCGCCTTTCAACATGGGGACAAGGCTGCGCCCGGTGACGGGTTCGACCGCCTTGCCCTGCCAGCTTCCGCCGTGGTCCGGCACGCCGGCAAGCTGGGTGAGCGTCGGCATAATGTCGGTGACATGCGCGAGGCCGTTGCTGATCGCGCCCGCGCGGATCTCGGCGTGGCCCGGCCAGGCGATGATCAGCGGAACGCGCAGCCCGCCTTCGGCGGCGCTGAACTTGTACCCCGACAGGGGCGACGCCGCGGCGCTCGCCCAGCCTGGACCGATCGCGGCGAAACTGCCGCGCCGGCCGATGTTTGCGGTCGCGAGGTCGTACTGCATATCGAGGTACAGGCGGTTGCGCAGGCTGTTGAAGGGGTTGGTCGGCTCGGCGCCATTGTCCGAGAGGAAGACGAAGATCGTGTTCTCATAATCGCCCGTGGCCTTGAGATGCGCGACGAGGCGGCCGACCTCGCGGTCCATCGCGGTCGCCATCCCGCCATAGGCCTGCATCACGCGCACCGCGGCGGCGCGCTCTTCGGCGTCGAGTTTTTTCCAATCGGGCGTCGTCGCCATCGTCACGATCGGCACGCCCGCGGGCACGGTGCCGAGCGCCGCGGCGCGCTTCGCCCGCGCGGCGCGGAGCGCTGTCCAGCCGTCGCTGTACATCGCCGAATAAAGCGCGATGTCGCTGTCGGGCGCCTGGATGGGGATATGATTGGCAAGAAAGTTGATCGACGCGAGGAAGGGTTTGCCGCTTTTCCGGTCCGCCTCGATATAGTCGATCATCCGCTGCACGACGAAGCGCGACGAATAATAATCCTTGGGCAAGGTCGCGGGCTTGCCATTCTCGGTCCATGCGGCGCTGTCGTACATGCCCTCGATCGGGCGCTGTTCGAAATTGTCGGCGCCGGCATCGGCGAGGCTGTAGGCGCGGTCGTAGCCGCGCGCGTGCGGCAGGCGCTTCGCGTCGCTGCCGAGGTGCCATTTGCCGGTGAGGTAGGTGCGATAGCCCGCCGCCTTCAGAAGCTGCGCGATCGTGACTACGCGCAGGTTCATCACCGTATCGTAACCGGGTTTGCCACGATGCTCGTCGGGGATCGTCTCGGGCATGTTGCCGAGCCCATTGCGGTGATTCATCACCCCCGTCTGGAGCATCGCGCGTGTCGGCGAGCACGACCCCGCGACATGAAAGTTCGAAAAGCGCATCCCCGCTTTTGCCAGTGCGTCGATGTTCGGCGTCGCGATTTCGGAACCGAACGAACCGACGTCCGAAAAGCCCCAGTCGTCGGCAAGCAGGATAACGATGTTGGGGTGCTTTGGCGCGGATGGAGCGCGCTGCGCCTGCGCGGGCGCGATGGTGATCAGGGCGCCGATAATGATGATGGCAGCACGCCGGGACCCGCCTAAGCGACCCGGCATTTAGTGGTCCTCCTGCGTACTGCCATCACTCCCACCCCCTCGGGATATGGCACTTACTATGTCAATATATTCGCGAGTCAATGGGGGTGATACGGAAGCCTTAACCTTATCGCTCGCGATAGTCGGGAGCGCGCTTTTCGAGGAAGGCGGCGAGCGCTTCGCGGTGGTCATCGGTCGCCGAAAGGATGACCTGCTGGCGGTCCTCGATCGCCATCGCCGCGTCGAGACTCGGCGCATCGAGGTTGAGGTTCAGCGCCTGTTTCGAGAGGCGCAGGCCATAGGGCGACGTCGCCAGCATCTCGTCGGCGAGCGCGAGGCCGCGGCCGAGTAATGCCTCTTCGTCGACGACCTCGCTGACGAGGCCCGCGCGCAGTGCGCGCCCGGCATCGATGAAGCGGCCGGTCAAGATCATCTCGGACGCGAGGCTCGCGCCGACGAGGCGCGGGAGGAAATAGCTCGACGCCATGTCGCAGCCGCCAAGGCCGATGCGGATATAGGCGGCGTTCGCCTTGAACGAGGGCGAGGCATAGCGCACGTCCGATGCGAGCAGCAGCGACAGGCCGCCCCCCGCCGCGGCGCCATGGCCGAGCGCGATGATCGGCTGCGGACAGGCGCGCATCTTGCGATAGATATTGCCGATGCGCGTCTGGATGCGCAGCGTGCGGAGCACTGGCGTTTCGTCACTCGACCGGTCCTCCTGAATATCGAGCCCGGCGCAGAAGCCGCGCCCCGCGCCGCGCAGGATGACGACGCGCACGTCGGGGCGCTCGGCAAGCCCGCCGAAATAGGCGTTGAGCTCGTCGACCAGCGCCTCGTTGAGCGCATTGAGGCGTTCGGGGCGGTTGAGCGTCGCGATCTCGACCGCGCCGCGCGCCTCGATCAGCAGCTCGGTCACAATGTCTGACCGTCGTCGACGGTGATCACGCTGCCGGTGATGCCCATCGCGGCGTCGGAGCAGAGGAGGAGCAGCGGCGCGTGGAGGTCACTCGGCGGACGCATCCGCTGGCGCGGGAAGCCCTTTACCATCGCCGCGCCGACGTCGCCCTCGAACAATTCGGCGGTCATTTCGGATTCGAAATAGCCGGGCTGGATCACATTGACGCTGATCCCGCGCCGCGCCCATTCGCGCGCGAGCGCTTTCCCGAGGTGGCGCACCGCCGCCTTGGTCGCGCCATAGACCGAGGTCGCGGGAAAAACCTTTTCGGCGGTGATCGAGCCGATGAGGACGATGCGGCCATGCTGCTTCTCGCGGCTGCCCGCCTTGTCGAGCCGCTTGGCGCCCTCGGTCGCGGTCAGGAAGACGCCGCGGACATTGGCCGCGAGCAGGAAGTCGACGTCGGCGACCGACAGGCTCATCGCCATCTTCTCGGTCGCGACCCCGGCATTGGCGACAATCGTGTCGACGGTGCCGAATGCCGCCTCGGCGGCGTCATAGGCGGCGATCGTCGATGCCTCGTCGGTGACGTCCATGCTGACCGCGATCGCCTGCCCGCCCGCCGCCTCGATCGCGGCCACTTGTTCCGCGAGCTTGTCGGCGCGCCGCGCGGCAAGCACGACCTTCGCTCCCGCCGCCGCCAGCGCCTTCGCAAAGCCCGCACCGAGGCCCGATGACGCCCCGGTCACCAGCGCCACGCGTCCCGTCAGGTCGAATTTCGGTTGTTCCGCCATCACACTCCCTTTCCTTCGTTTGCTATGCATTGACCCTGATTGACGTTCGCGTCAACCGGACGCGCGGCCCCGCTGAAAAACCGCAAGAAACAGGTTGACGAACATATTTTGTTCTCCTAATGTTCTCTTGTGCACACCAAACCTCATCCCCCGTCGCAGCTGCCGAGCGCGGCGGGCGGGGGATAAAGGTTCCTCCTTTTGCATTCCCCCGTCCGCCCTCTCGGACCGGTGGCCAATGCCCCCGCGAAAGGCCGTTAGGCTTTTGCGCTGGCACAATCTCCAGCATTGATCGCGGATGCGAACACCGTCACAAATGATGGTGCCGGATTAGGCGAAAAATGAGGGGCCTCCATATGACACCATCGTTCGACCTCGCCATGGACCGGACCTGATCCGATGCACCCCGTCGAAACCTTCGAACTCGTCCTCGGGCTGCTCGCGCTCGTCATCGGGCTGCACTGGCTGGCGCTGAAACTGCGCTGGCCGCCCGCGACCGCGCTCCTTGTCGGCGGCGGCGCGCTCGCTTTCATCCCGGGGTTGCCGGCGATCTCGCTCGACCCCGAACTCGCGCTTGTGCTGTTCCTGCCGCCGCTGTTGATGGACGGCGCCTATTTTACCGCGCTCGGCCGGTTTCGCCGCCACCTTCCCGGCATCCTGTCGCTGGCCGTGGGCGCGGTAGTGTTCACGACGCTCGTCGTCGGCGTGGTCGTCCACATGATCTTGCCCGAACTGCCCTGGGCGGCGTGCTTCGCGCTTGGCGCGATCGTCTCGCCGCCCGACGCGGTGTCGGCGCGCGCGGTGCTGAAGGGCGTCCATTTGCCGCGCCGGCTCGAAGCCCTGCTCGAAGGCGAAAGCCTGCTCAACGACGCGACCGGCCTCATCCTCTTCCGCTTCGCGGTCGCCGCGACGCTCAGCGGGGTGTTCCACACCGGCGAGGCGATCCAGAGCTTTGCCTTCGTCGCGATCGGCGGGGTGATCGTCGGCGCGCTGGTCGCCGCGGGCTGGATCTTTCTCGCCAAACGCCTCCAGGACCGCATGCTCGTCATGCTCGTCACGATCCTGCTGTGCTGGGCCGCCTATATCGCCGGTGAAGCCGTGCATGTGTCAGGCGTCATCGCGACCGTCACCGCGGGCCTTGCGATGGGCTGGTATCAGCATGAGATATTGTCCGCCGACGTCCGCCTCCGCGCCAATTCGGGGTGGTTCATCATGGTGTTCGTCCTCGAAGCGCTCGTCTTCATCCTGATCGGCTTTTCGCTGCGCGGCGTGATCGAACGGATCGGCGGGATCGAGGCGATGCCGCTGTCGTGGACCATCGTGATCGCCGCGGTCGTGATCACCGTTACCATCGCGCGCTTCGTCTGGATTTTCGGGTCGGAGGCGCTTCTGGGTATCGCCCGCAAGGTCGGACTGGAACGCGCGCGGCCGCTGGGCTGGCGGCAAGCGACGGTGCTGAGCTGGGCCGGGATGCGCGGCGTCGTGACGCTGGCGGTGCCGCTGACCCTGCCCGTCGACATGCCCGGGCGCGACCTGATGCTGATTTGCGCGTTCGCGGTGATCTTCGTGACCGTCGTCGCGCAGGGGTCGAGCCTCGGGATGCTCATCCGCGCGGTGAAGCCGATCGACACCGATCCGCCCGCAAAAATGGCGCTGCCCGCCGCCGAAGCCGCGATGGCGCGCGCGCGGTTCGCGGTGATCGAGCGGCTCGCTTATGACGAGAATGGCACGCTGATCCATCCGATGATGCTCGAAGAACATCGCAAGCGGATGAATTTCATGGAGCGGTACGAGGCCGACGCCAGCACCGCGATGGACGGGCTACGCTCGCATTTCGACGTCCTGCTGCAGGCGATCGCCGCCGGGCGCGCCGAGCTGCTCCGTATCCATCGCGCCGGGCTGATCGAGGACGAGGTTCTTCACGAACTCGAACGCGACCTCGACGTCGAGGAACTGGCGATGACGCTGCAGTTCGGCGAACAGACCTAGAGTGCGTTCGGTTTTGATTGAATCAAAACCGGCACTCTAGATTCTAGTTTTACCGCGTTTTCTGAGTCGTCAGGTGATTCCACCTGACTTGAAAACGCTCTAGCGCGCGGTCGACTGCGAATAGGGCCGCGCGCCCGGCGCCTTGCCCCACGCGGTGTCGGGCTTTGCCTGCATCGTGAAGCGCAACGTGCCGCCGCTGCGGATTTCGGCGTCCGAAATCCAGCTGCGCGTCAGCGGCTTGCCGTTGAGCTCGACCTTGCCGACGTAGCGGTTCGCATCGGAAAGCCCCGCCGTTTCGACGGTGAAGCGCTTGCCGCCGGGCAGATTCAGCACCGCACGGTCGACGAAGGGCCGGCCGATCACATATTGGTTTGACCCCGGCGCGACCGGATAGAAACCAAGACCGGTGAAGACGAGCCACGCCGACATCTGGCCGAGATCGTCGTTGCCCGACAGGCCATCGGGGGTCGGCTTATACTGGCTGTCGACGATCTGCTTCAGCCGCTCCTGCGTCCGCCACGGCGCGCCGGCATAGGCGTAGAGATAGGCGACGTGATGGCTCGGTTCGTTGCCGTGGATATATTGACCGATCAGCCCGGCAATATCCTCGGCATGGCTATAGTCGAGCTTGCTATTGTCATAATCGAACATCGCATCGAGCTTCGCGATCGTCTTCGCGTCGCCGCCGAGGATGCGGAAGAGCGCGGCCTGATCCTGCGGAACGAACCAGCTATATTGCCATGCATTGCCCTCGGTATAGTCCGAACCATAGTTGATCGCGGTCGGATCGAAGGGGGTGCGGAAGCTGCCGTCGGCCTTGCGCGCGCGCAGCCAGCCGGTCTTCGCATCGAAGCTGTTCCGCCAGTAACCCGCGCGTTTGTAGAAGCGGTCGGCAATGTCCTTCCGCCCCATCTTCTCGGCCATGCGTGCGATCGTCCAGTCGTCATAGGCATATTCGACCGTCTTCGACGCTGCCTCGGGCTCGCGGTCGATCGCGACATAGCCGAGCTTCATATAATCGCCGAGCCCGCCATAGGGGGCATATTCGGCGCTCGCGACCATCGCGTCGAGCGCTTCGTTCGCGTCGAAATCGCCCACGCCCTTCATATAGGCGTCGGCGATCACCGGGACGGCATGATAGCCGATCATCGTCCAGGTCTCGCGGCCGTGGAACTGCCACACGGGCAGGATGCCGTGCGGGCTCGCCTTGCGGCTCGCGACGAGCGATTTGACGATGTCGCTGTTCATCGCATCGGGCTGGACGAGCGTCAGCAGCGGGTGCTGCGCGCGGAACGTGTCCCAGAGCGAAAAGGTCGAGCGGAAGGTGAAATCCTTCGCAGCGTGGACCTGATCGTCGGGGCCGCGATAGCGCCCGTCGACGTCGCTCCACACGCTCGGCGCGAGCAGGCTGTGATAGAGCGCGGTGTAGAGATTGGTGCGCATCGGCGCGGGCGCTTCGATTTCGAGCGCGCCCAAGGCCTTGCGCCATTCGCCTTCGGTACGCGACCGGACGGTATCGAAGTCGGCACTTTCGGCATCGAGATTGGCGACAGCACCCGCCTCGTCGACCCCAGAGAGCGCAACGCGGACTTCGAGCGGGCCGCCGAGCGCGCCGAAATCGAGCCGCGCTTCGAGCGCCTTGCCGAGCTTTTCGGCGAGCGCGTCGCTGCCGCGGCCGGGCGCCTGGAAGCCCTTATACGCGACCTTCTCGTCGCGATCGATGAAGGCGTGGGTCTTGAGCGGCGCCGAGAAGCGCATCGCGAAGAAGAGCTTGCGCCCCGGCGCCCAGCCGCGCGTCTCGCGGAAGCCGGTGAGCGTGCCGTCGGGGCGGAGATGCAGACCCGACCAGAGGATCTTGCCCGGATAGTCGTAGAGCGACGAGCGGAGGTCGAGCAGCAGGTGCGCCTGCTTGCCCGCGGGGAAGCTGTAACGGTGGACGCCGACGCGCGTGCCCGCGGTGAGTTCGGCGCGGATGCCGCTATCGGCGAGCGTGACGGCGTAATAGCCAGGGCTCGCCTTTTCGGTCGCATGGTCGAAGCGCTGGCGATAACCCGAGCCGGGCTGTTTCGGATCGCCCGGATCGAGCTTGACCCCACCCGCCTGCGGCATGACGAGGATATCGCCGAGGTCCGAATGGCCCGCGCCCGAGAAATGCGTGTGGCTGAACCCCTGAATCGTAGGGTCGTTATAACTGTAACCCGCGGCGTGATCGTAGCAGTCGCGGATCTGGCACGTCGCGTCGGTGTCGGGCGACAGCTGGACCATGCCGAAGGGGGCGGTCGCGCCCGGGAAAGTATGGCCTTCGGGGCCGGTGCCGATCATCGGATCGACGAAGCCCAGCGGATCGGGCGCCGGCTGCTCGGCGAAGGACTGGATCGGCATAAGGGCGAGCAGCGCGGCAGCGGCGGACAGGCGTTTCATCGCGCCCTTGTGCCGCCGGGCGCGCGCGCTGTCCAACGGCGAAAGGACAGATATCGCTACGCCGCCGTCGCTGCTCATGCGGGCGCGCCCACCGCGTCCATCGCCAGCGCGATCGCACCGAGCGGTCCCGCCATCGTCCCGAGTTCGGGTGCGGTGACATAAGCACCGTCACCCGGAATCTGCATATAGCCCGAGAGGCTCGCTTCGAGCTTCGCGTTGATCCGGGGAAGCAATTGCGGCTGGCCGGCAAGCACACCGCCGCCCATCGCGACCCGCATCGGGCCGGTCGTGCAGGCGAGCGAATGAACCATCGACGCAAGCGTGTGCACGATCGGTTCCCAGACCGGGTCGTCGGCCGCAACGTCCGCCATCGGCCGCCCGTTCAGCCGCGCATTCAATGCGGTGCCCGAGGCGAGCCCCTCGACGCAATCGTCGTGGAAGCGGCACACGCTCGGCGTCTCGTCGCCCTTCAGGCGCGGCACCAGGACATGGCCGATCTCGCTGTGGCTGAAGCCGCGCGTCGGCTTGCCATGGACGATCAACCCAACCCCGACGCCGGTTCCGACGGTGACATAGGCGAAATCGTCGAGACCGCGGCCGCTGCCCCAGCGAATTTCAGCGAGTGCGGCGCCGTTGACGTCGGTGTCGAACCCGATCGGAACGCCGAAGGCCGATTGCAGCGGCCCGAGCAGGTCGGCGCCCTCCCAATCGGGTTTGTTCGTCGCGCCGATCTGACCATAGCCGGGCTTGGCGGGGTCGAGCCTGATCGGACCGAAGGATGCGATGCCGAGCCCGCAGAAACCGTGCGACCCGGCCCACTCGTCGAGCACCGCCTTGATCGCGGGCAGCGTTTCCCACGGCACGGTGGTCGCGATCGTCCGCTGGTCGCGAATGTCGCCCGGCCCCGCGGCGAGCGTGACGATGCATTTGGTGCCGCCGAGCTCGACGCCGGCGAACAGGCGCGCTTCACCGCGGTCTTTTGCGGGACCATCCATCAGCGCCACCCCTTCGCTCGATCGCTGAGGTTTCTGAAGGGTGCCGGGCCGCAGCGCAAGGCCGAACGTGTCGGGATTGGGAGAGATTTCACAACGCATTCCGTTCTTATCATTTTATTTTCGTTACCAAAAACTTGTCGCCAATTTGCTTCACGCGGGGGCAGAACCGAAGGAGGGCGGACGGTCGGCCTTCGCGGTGCCGAACGCTGACGGCTTGGCGCCCATTTCGAAGACGAGTTCGCCGCCGCCGATCAGGTCGGCGTGCGCGATCCAGTTCTTGCTCCACGGCTTGCCGTTCCAGGTGACCGACTGAACATAGGGCCGGTCGGCGCCATTGCCCTCGGCGCGGACGGTCAGCGTCTTGCCCGCGCCCACCGTCACCTCGGCGACGTCGAACAGCGGCGATCCGAAGACGTAGATCGCGCTCACCGGATCGACGGGATAGAAGCCGAGCGCCGAGAGGATGAACCACGCGCTCATCTGGCCGCAGTCGTCGTTGCCGATCACGCCGTCGGGGTCGTTCTTGTACATTTCGACGAGCAAGCGCCGGATCATCGCCTGCGCCTTCGCGGGCGCGCCGCAATAGGCGTACATATAGGCGACATGGTGGTTAGGCTCATTGCCGTGCGCATATTGGCCGACGAGCCCCGAGATGTCGGGCGGCGCATTGTCGGGCAAGGTCGAGGGCGCATTGAACAGCGCGTCCAATTGCTTCTCGAACGCCGCGTCGCCGCCGAAATGCTCGATCAGGCCATAGACGTCGTGCTGATTGAGGAAGGTCGCCTGCCAGCCATTCGCCTCGGTATAGTCGCGCCATTTCTTGACGTTGTGGCCGATCTGGACGGGGTCATAATCCTTCCACCAGCTGCCGTCCTTGAAGCGCGGGCGCGCGAAGCGGGTTTCGGGGTCGATGACGCCGCGGTAGTTTTGCGCGCGTTTCCGCAGCGCCGCCGCGTCATCCTTCGCGCCGACCGCATCGGCGAGATGCGCCATCGCCCAGTCGTCATAGGCATATTCCTGCGTCCGGCTGACCGATTCCCACACCTCGTCGCACGGGATATAGCCGAGGTCGTAATAGAAGCCGCGGCCGAGCGTGCTGTCGATATCCTTGTAATCGCGGTCGAAGGCGCGGCGGCGGATGTTCGGCCAGGCGGCGGCATAATCGGCCTTGATGCCCTTGGCGTGCGCCTCGGCGAGCACCGACACGCCGTGCCAGCCGATCATGCACGCGGTCTCGACCCCCTGCAGCGGCCAGACGAGCGGCCCTGCCGGGCTCTGCGCCGTCTGGCGGCAGATGTCGCGGACGAGCAGCGCGGCGCGATCAGGATCGATCAAGGTCAGCAGCGGATGGAGCGCACGATAGGTGTCCCATAGCGAGTAAGTGCTGAACGCCTCCTCGCCTTTCGCCGCCTCATGCACCTGCCGGTCGAGCCCGACATAACGCCCGTCGCGATCGGTGAAGAGCGTCGGCGCGAGCTGCGCGTGATAGAGCGCGCTCGTCATGATCGTGCGCTGCGCCTCGGTGCCGCCCGACACGCGGATGCCGCCAAGCGCCTTCGCCCAGGTGCCGCGCGCGGCCTTGACCGCGCCGTCGAAGTCCCAGGCCGGAACCTCCTGCGCCAGCGCATCGCGCGCGCCCTGGACATCGACCGCCGAGAGGCCGGTCTTGATCAGGACCGGCGGGCCACCGGCATCGTCAAAGAAGAAGGCGACCTTGAGCTTGTTGCCCTTGATCGACTTCGCGCCGTCGGGGGCGGGGGTGCCGTCGTCGCCGAAAAATTGGACGCGATCGGGCCTCCGCGACATCTGCATCGCGAAATGGATGCGGCGGCCCTTGGCCCAGCGATTGACCTGCCGGCCGCCGGTCAGCATGCCGTCGTCGCCGAGGTCGAGCGACGCATTCTCGACGACGATACCCTTGTCCCAGTCATCCTCGATCGCGTGCGCGAAATCGATCAGGATATGCCCCGGCCCTTGGCCGAAGCGATAGCGGTGCAGCCCGCAGCGTTCGGTGACGGTGAGTTCGGCGAGCACCCCGGTCTCGAGCTTCACGCGGTAATAGCCGGGCTCGGCATGTTCGTCCGAATAACGCTGGCGATAGCCTTCGCCGGGCTTTTCGACCGTGCCGGGTTCGAGCTTCAGCTCGCGCCGCGTCGGCACCACGAGAATATCGAGCATGTCGCCGATGCCGGTGCCCGACAGATGCGTGTGGCTGAACCCCATGATCGAGCCATCTTTCTGATGATAGCCCGAGCAGGCATCCCAGCCATGCGTGTTCGTATCGGGGCTGAGCTGCGCCATCCCGAACGGCAGCGACGCGCCGGGAAAGGTGTGGCCGTGCCCGCCGGTGCCGATGAAGAGGTTCGGCTTGCCAAGGGCGAGCGCTTCGCCCGCGGCGCGCGAGCAGCCGGCAGGGATCGCGCCGCCGAGCGCGAGCAGGCCCGTGGTGGCGAGAAGCTGGCGGCGGCTCGTGGTAATCATTCTATCCCTCATCACAGCGGCCGCGACAGCAGCGCCGGGCGCTTGTCGGCGACCTCGACGATCAGCTGGCCGAACAGCGCGTTCGCCCACGCGAACCAGCTCCGCGTGAAGTTCTTCGGATCATCCTTGTGGAAGCTTTCGTGCATGAAGCCGGTGCCGCCGTGCGTCGTCTTGAGCCAGCGCAGGCATTGCAGGATCGTCGCATCGTCGTCGGCGTTCATCGCGCGGGTGATGATCGACATCGGCCAGATCATGTCGAGGCCGATATGCGGGCCGCCGATCCCTTCGGCCGCCGTGCCCTTGAAGAAATAGGGATTGCGGTCGGACCAGGCGAGCGCCGCGGTGCGAAGGAAGATCGGGTCGTTCTTGTCGACGACGTCTATCAGCGGCAGCCCCGACAGGCTCGGCACATTGGCGTCGTCCATGAACACCCAGTTGCCGAAGCCGTCGATCTCATAGGCCCAGACCTGACCGCCCTTGCCGTCGTCGATCAGCGCGTGCGCCTTTAGCGCGGCGTCGACCTCGGCAGCGAGCGCTTCGGCTTCGGTCGCTGCGGCATTGTCGCCGCGCGCCTCGCGGTGAACGGTGGCGATCTTGCGCAGCACCGACACCGCGAACAGGTTCGACGGGATCAGGAAGGGATAGAGGCATGCATCGTCCGACGGGCGGAACATCGAGTGGATCAGCCCGACCTTCCTCGTCGGTGCGCCGTAGCCGCTCAGCATCAGGCTGTCGGTCGGCTGGAGCGCGGGGCGCTGGAAGCTGTACGGGCCGGGGCCGTCCTTGCGCTGCTGTTCGCGGAAGGTCGCGACCGCGAGTTTCATCGCGCGCGACCATGTGTCGTCGAACGGCGCCTTGTCCTTCGTTCGCGTCCAATATTCGTGGGACAGGCGCATCGCGTAGCAGAGCGAGTCGATTTCCCATTTCCGCTCGGCGACCCCCGGCTTCATCTCGGTCTTGTCGGTCTGCGACCATTCGAGTTTCGACGGCGCGGTCGGGTCCTTGTCGAACGCATTGGCATAAGGATCGATCAGGATGCAGCGCGCCTGCCGCTGGATCAGCCCCTGGAACAGGCGCTTCAGCTTCGCGTCCTTGGCGACGAGGTGGATATAGGGCTGCACCTGCGCCGAGCTGTCGCGCAGCCACATTGCCTCGATATCGCCGGTGATGACGAAGGTGTCCGGGCGGCCATCGAGCGTGCCCGTCTGCACCGTCGTGTCGAGCGTGTTCGGGTAGCAATTCTCGAACAGCCAGGCGAGTTCGGGGTCTGCAATCTTCGCCTTCACGCGCGAAATCTCGGCCTCGATCGCGGGGCTGGTGAAGGCGCGCTGGGCGGGCGCCGGGCGCTTGCTGGTGAAGGCACCGGCGGCGCGTGCGGCGGTGGGCATCGCGGCCGCCAGCGCCAGTGCGCCGGCACCGGCCATGATCTCGCGGCGGTTGGGGGTCATGCTCATCCTACTTTCCACGTGCGCTGATCGAGAAGGGCGCATCGGCGGGGGCGGTGCCCCATTGCTTGTTGGGCTGGGCGCCCATGACGAAGTCGACCGTCCCGCCCTGCGACAGCGCGCGATGGGTGAAATAGGTCTTCGTTTGCGGCTTCCCGCCGAGCGCGACCGACTGGAGATAGATATTCGTCGCGCTGTTGTTCGCGGCGTTGATCGTCAGCGTCTTGCCGTTCGGCATTGTCAGGACCGCCTTCTGGAACAGCGGGCTGCCGATCGCATATTCGCCCGTCGCCGAGGCGACCGGATAGAAGCCCAAAGCCGAGAAGACATACCAGGCCGACGTCTGGCCGTTATCCTCGTCGCCCGGATAACCGTCGGGCGCCGAAGAATAGAGCTTCGCCATGATGTCGCGCACATGATGCTGCGTCTTCCACGGAGCGCCCGCCCAATTATAGAGATAGGGCATGTGCTGGATCGGCTGGTTGCCATGGGCATATTGGCCCATGTCGACGATCTGCATCTCGCGGATCTCGTGGATCACCTGACCATAATAGCTTTCGTCGAAGATCGGCGCGGTGGTGAAGATCGCGTCGAGCCGCTCGACGAATTTCTGCCGCCCGCCCATCAGGTTCATCAGCCCCTGGACATCCTGCATCACCGCCCAGCTGTAATGGAGCGCGTTACCCTCGGTGAAGGCGTCGCCCCATTTGTAGGGGTTGAACGGCGTCGCCCACGATCCATCCTTGTTGCGGCCGCGGATCCAGCCGCTCTGTTTGTCATAGAGCTTGCGGTAATTGAGCGCGCGCTCGGTATATTTCTTCGCATCGGCTTCCTTGCCGAGCAAAGTTGCGAGCTGCGCGATCGAGAAGTCCGCAGTCGCATATTCGAGCGTCCGCGCGGCATTTTCGTTGATGCCGACGTCGTAAGGGACATAGCCGAGCCGGTTGTAATATTCGGCGCCCTCGCGGCCGACCGCGGCGATGACCTTGCCCGCCTTATCCTTGGGCCGGCCCTCGCTCGTCGTCGCATTCTTGATCATCGCTTCATAGAGCGTCTCGACGTCGAAACCGCGCACGCCGTTGAAATAGGCGTCGGCGATCAGGTTCGCCGAGTTCGACCCGATCATCACGTTGCGATAGCCGGGGCTCGCCCATTCGGGCAGCCAGCCGCCTTCCTTATAGGTGTTGACCAGCCCCTGCATGATCTGGCTGTCGAGGTCGGGGTACATCAACGCGAAGAAGGGGAAGACCGCGCGCCACGTGTCCCAGAAACCATTGTCGGTGAACATGTAGCCGTCGTGGACCTTGCCGTCGTACGGGCTGTAGTGGACGATCTTTCCGTTCGCGTCCTTTTCATAGAAGACGCGCGGGAATTGCAGCATCCGGTAGAGCGACGAATAGAAGGTGCGGATCTTTTCGGGGTCGGGATCGGTGACGCGGATGCGCGACAGTTCCTTCTCCCACGCCGCCTTCGCCTTCGCCTGCGTCGCACCGAAGCTGTCGCTGCCGATTTCGCTGCGCAGGTTCAGCAACGCCTGTTCGGGGCTGATGAACGAGGAGGCGACGCGGACATGGACCTTGTCCCCCTTCCTAGTCTTGAAGCTCAGCACCGCGCCGACATGATCGCCCTCGCGCGCGAGTTCGTTCGTCGGCGCGTTGTCGCCGGCCCAGGTGCGCGCGAGCGTGAAGTCGCGGTCGAATTCGGCGACGAAATAATTGTGGAAATTGTCGGGCACGCCGCCGTTGTTGTTGCGGACATATCCGGTGATGCGGCGGTTCTTGACGTCGACCTTGACCATCGATCCGCCCGCGAGACCATCGAGCAGGATGTGCGCGTCGTCGCTTTCGGGGAAGGTGAAGCGGAACTGCGCAGCGCGCTCGGTCGGCGCGACCTCGGCGGTCACATCATAGTCGGCGAGATAGACTTTGTACGAATAGGGGCGCGCGACCTCGGCCTTGTGGCTGAACCAGCTGCCGCGTTCCTGCTGCTTGACCTTCACCGGGCCGGTTTCCGCCATCAGCGCGAAAGCGGCATAATCGTTCATCCACGGGCTCGGCTGGTGCGTCTGCTTGATGCCGCTGATCTTCTCGCCGTCGTAGGTATAGCCCCAGCCGCTGCCGGGCTCGCCCGTCACCGGGGTCCAGCTGTTCATGCCGAAGGGCACCGCGACCGCGGGATAGGTGTTGCCGTACGACAGGCGATAGCTCGAATCGGTGCCCATCAGCGGATTGACATAATCGACGAGCGCGGTCTGCTGCGTGCCCGATTGCGCGAGCGCAACCGGCGTGCCGACGCTGGTGAGCACGAGCGCGCTTGCGGCGGCGCTCAGCATCGTCTTGCGGATCGTCTTCACTTCGTCTCTCCCCTGTTCGCCGTTCGTGCCGGCAGCGGGCGCGCTGCGACGCCCTTATTTGTCATTATCACCGGAGCGATCGTGCCGTCGGCGTTGAAGATCATGCGGTCGATCGCGAGCTGACGGCGCTCGCCGCTCGTCTCGTCGAGCGGGCGGCGATGGTACGCGATATACCAGTCGTCAGTGCCGGGCACATTGACCACCGAATGGTGCCCCGCGCCGCGCGCGATCTTGAAATCCTGGCTCAATATCTTGCCCATCGGCTTGAACGGGCCGGTCGGCGACGGTCCCATCGCATAGGCGACCGAATAGTCGGGGCCGGTCCAGCCGCCCTCCGACCACATCAGATAATAGACGCCCTTTCGCTTCACCATGAACGAGCCCTCGACATAGCCGGGGGGCGTGATTTCCTTATAGGTCGTGCCGTCGGCAAACGGCTCGATCGACGTCAGGTCGTCGCCGAGACGCACGACGTTGCAATGCTTCCAGCCGCCATAATAGAGATAATGCTGCCCATCATCGTCGCGGAAGACGAACTGGTCGATCGGCTGCGCGCCATTGTGGAAGGCGTCGATCAGCGGCTTGCCGATCGCGTCCTTGAACGGCCCCTCGGGGCGGTCGCTGACCGCGACGCCGATGCCGCCGCGCTGGTCGTCCGACTGGATGTCGTTGGCGCCGAAGAAGAGATAATATTTGCCGTCCTTCTCGATCGCCGACGGCGCCCACACGGCATAGGCGGCCCAGGCGACATTCTCGACGTCGAGGGCGTGGCTATGCTTCGTCCAGTGGACGAGGTCGGGCGATGAAAAGACGTTGAAGAAGGTCTGGAAATGATAGGACGGCCTGACCGTCTTTTGCTCGCGCAGCTTCTTCTGCTGCTCATTGAAATGCTGCGAGAGATCGGGCGTCTCGCCATGGTCCGAATAGGTCGGATAGATCCAGTAACGGTCACCGAAAACACGAATTTCGGGATCGGCGTACCAGCCGGGAACGATCGGATTCTCTGCCGCGGCCGCGCCGCCTGTCAGCAGCACCGCACCGAAAACCAGCGATTTCAACCAGACACGCACCCTGCGTCGCTCCCCGTTTCGCTCATTACCATAGTCATACCCGCTCGCCCGGAAAGAGGTGGGTGGCTCCTTGCGGAGCCACCCAAGGGGGAGAGCTGGGGTATGGGCCCCATCAGAACTTGTACGAAACGCCGACGTAAGCGCGGCGGCCGAAATAGTTGCTGCGGACGAAGCGGTCCTTGGTGTCGTTACCAAGGTGCTGACGCTCTTCCGATTTGGTCAGGTTGATGACCGAAGCGGTGAGCATCAGCCCGTCCATCAGCTCGTACGAGGCGTTGATGTCGACCTGTTCATAGGGGTCGGTGTAGACGTTGAGGCCCGACTGGAGCCCGCCGACGACTTCGCCGCGGCGGTTGTATGAGGCGCGGACGAGGAACTTGTCGGTTTCGTAGAAGACCGACGCGTTGACCTGCGTCTTCGCGCTGCCGACCAGCGCCGACTTGCCGACGGTTTCGCCATCGAGCGTGATGTCGGCGACCGAGGTGTCGTTATAGGTGAAGTTCACCTGCGCACCGAGGCCGAAGTCCAACGTGTGCTGGGCATAGACTTCAACGCCTTGCGACACCGCGTTCGAACCGTTGGCGACCGTCGAATAGGGCTGGATCAGCACCTGCTCGCCGTTCACTTCGCGCGTCACGTCGAGCACGAGCGGCACGACGAAGTCCGAGACTTCCTTGCGGAACACACCGGCGCCGAGCACCGAACCGCGCTTGAAATACCATTCGACGCCAAGGTCGTATTGCCATGCCGAGAAGGGCTGGAGATCGGCGTTGCCGCCGCTGCCCGACCAGCCCTCGAACTCGCCGAACTGGCCGCGGTCGAAGGCGTAAGCTGCCGAGCGATAAGTGAGCGAACGCTGCGAGCCGAGATCGTTGAACGACGGACGCGCGATCACCTTGGCGACGGCGCCGCGAACGACGATGTCGGGGGTGACTTCATAGACGACGTTCAGGCTGGGGAGCCAGTCGGTGTAGCTCTTCGACTGATCGATCTGCGTGTTGACGATCACTTCGCGCTCGGCAAGCGGCCGCACCTGGCAATTGCCGTCGGGAGCGAGCGGCACATTCGGATCGAACGGTCCGCCCGGGCCGTCGACGCAATAATCGTTGAGGAATTGCAGACGATCCGAGGTCAGGCCCGACTGCTTCGTGTGCGCGACGCGGACACCGATGTTGCCGCGCAGCGGACCGGCCTCGAAATCGGCCTGCACATAACCGGCGAACACCTTCTCCTTCAGGTCATAGGTGTTGTTCGGCTCGGGCACGCGCACCGACGGACCATAGGTCGTGTTGATGTAGTCGAGATAATTGCTGAAGTTGATGCCCGGGAACGAGCTTGCATCGAACCCGCCGGCGATGTTGCCGATCGGATTGTCATAGAAATATTCGGGCCGCGCGACCGCGCCCTCGGGCGTGTCCTGATAGCGCCGCTTGGTCGCCGGATCGGCGTACCATTCATTGCGGCCGGTTTCGCGGTGGATGCTCATCTCGCGCCACTTGCCGCCGACGCGGAACGCGCTGAGGACGCTGTCGAAGCGGCGGACGAGATCGAGCTGCGCATAACGCTGCGAGATCGCGCTGTTGGTGAAGCCCGAGCCCGTCGAGCCGACGTCAATCTGCGCGATGCCGTTCTTGATATTTTCCTGCAGCTCGGGCGAGAATTCCATGTTGAGATTGCCGCCGGTGAAATCCCACGCGCTCAGGAAATTGCCGTTCTGCTCCTGCCCGGGGATCGTCAGGCGCGGCTTCACGGCGACGCCGAAGCGCATCGACGGACCGCCGGTCGCCTTCGTCTTGCCGAATTTCAGCACCGCGTCGAAATTGTCCTGATTCCAGGCGACCTCGGTCTCGAACGTGTTCGAAACCTGCTTTTCGCGGCTGTAAGAACCCGCAATCTGCGGCGTTTCCATCGTGCAGGGTGTCGGCCTGGTAAGGCAGCCGGTTCCCGCGGCGGGCACCTGGAAATTCGCCGACTGGAAGATCGTGCCACTCTCGTCAAAGGTCGGCGCGGTGAAGAAATTGCCATAACCCCATTCGGGGATCTTCAGCACATTGCTCTGCCAGTTGCTCTTGTAATCGAAGCGGAAATAATTGGCGGTGACGGTCAGGTTTTCGATCGGGCGCATCTGCGCGGTCGCCTGGATGCCGAGACGCTTGCGCTGCTGCGAAAAGACTTCGGCGTTGACCGACTGCGGCGCCCAATAGCCCGAATAATGCTTTCCGTCCTGCCCCGTCACGCCCGTGCCCGGCCAATAGGAAATCGCGTCGTCATTCTCGAACGGATTGCCGTTGACGTCGGTCGCGGGGGTGATGATGTCGCCGTTCGGGGCGCGGTCGCTCCACCAGCGCCAGGTTTCGGTCGAGCCGCGCAGCTCGCGGTTCGAACGTTCTTGATAGGTCGCACCGATCAGGAAACCGAGCCGCTCTTCGGGGTCCTTCCATGAAATCTGGCCGGCAATCTGTGGATCGAATTTCTTGGTCGTGTCCGAATAGGTGCCCTCGGCCGAGACGAAGCCCGACCAGGCCGGCAGGTCGAACGGACGACGGGTGTTGAGGATCACGGTGCCGCCGACGCCGCCCTCTTCGAGCCGCGCTTCGGCCGACTTGTACACTTCGGTGCTGGCGATGAAATTCGACGGCAGCAGGACATAGTTGAACGAGCGCGACGGATCGCCGCTGTCGGCGCCGGCGATGAAATTGCCGTTGAGCAGGGTGAGCGTCAGGTCCGACTGGAGACCACGAATGCTGACGCGGCTGCCCTCGCCGCCGTCGCGGGTGATGATCACGCCGGGGACGCGCTGCAGCGCGTCGGCGACGTTCTTGTCGGGGAATTTGCCGATGTCTTCGGCGGTGATGACTTCGATCAGCGAGTTGGCTTCGCGCTTCTGTTCGAGGCTCTGCTCGATCGACTTGCGATAGCCGGTGACGACGATCGCGTCGCCCGGTGCCGCCTCTGCCGCTTCATCCGCCGGCGGCTGCGGCGCCGGTGCCGGCGCTGCCTGCGCATAGGCCTGCCCGGCGCTGCACAGCGCTGCGAGCGTGCCCGCGCCCAGCATCAGTTCGCGGACCAGCGCCGCGCGCCGCGCCGCTTTCGCTGAATGGATTTGTCCTGCCTTCATCACATCGACCTCCCTGTTCGAGGGGCTGCTCGCCCCCACTCGTTATTCGGCGCTTTCGGAGTCGCCGAGCAGCGGATCATCGGACCCGTTGAGCCTCTATCAGAATATAAAAAACAATTTGTCAAAATAAATTTTTCGAGCCGGTGGCGGGACGCGATGAATCGTTACGGACTCGTCATAAAGACACAATTTTTCCCAGTTTTGCGTGGATATAGACTCGCGGCCGCAGACCACCGCGCCCGCCATCCCCGACTCCGGGGACGGCAGGTGCCATCATGCTTTCGCCCGCTCCGGGTCAGTCCGGAGTCGGAGTCTTCCAAAGCGGCGCGGCGATCTCCGCCAACGCCTCCGCCGATGCCTTCGGCACCGCGCGGTCATAGGTCAGCAACCCGTTGATCTCGTCCTCGACGTCGGTCGTCTGGGTGTAGACCGACGCGCTGAGGCCATTCTCCTTCGCCTGCCGGATCACGCCTTCCATCTTGCGGCGGAAGCGGACGAGATATTCCTTCTCGTCCTGTGCGACCTGATAGCTCCAATTGCCTTTGCCCGGTTTCCAGATATGCCCCGGCACGGGGAAACCGACTCCGCCATATTCGCCGAGTACGATCGCGCGGTCGGCCTGCAGCGGCGGCGTCTTCGGCACATCCTCATAGGTGTGGATGTCGAGCATGTCGGAATCCTTCGGCGCGACGTCGAGCCAGCCCGAATTGGCGTCGACCAGCCGCGTCGGATCGATTCCCTTCACGAAACGCGTCAGCGTCGCCGAATCATATTGGCCCCACCCCTCGTTGTTCACGACCCACGTCACGATCGAGGGGAAGGCGCGCAGTTCGCCGATCATTTCGGACAATTGTTTCTGCTGCTCGGCCAGCGTCTCCGACGGGAAGATCGCCTGGTACTGGCTGGTGCCGGCGAGATATTGATCCTCGCCGCCGCCCGAGGGCATGTCCTGCCAGATCAGCATGCCGAGCCGGTCGGCGTCGTGATAGTAACGCGCGGGTTCAACCTTGATATGCTTGCGCAGCATGTTGAACCCCGCCTTCTTCAGGAAGACGATGTCGCTCTTCATCGCCTCTTCCGACGGCGGCGTATAAAGCCCGTCGGGCCACCAGCCCTGATCGAGCGTGCCGTGCTGGAACAAAGGTTTGTTGTTGAGCAGGATCGCGGGCTGCCCCGTGACGTGGCCGGGGCCGATCGACACTTTGCGCATCGCGAAATAGGCGGCAACGCTGTCGCGCGGTGCGCCCTGAACCTTTGCCTTCGCATAGACGCGGCTTTCATGGTCGGTGAAGCGCGAGTCATAGGCTTTGCGGTCGCGCTCGGCCTCGCCCGCATAGGGATCGGCGATCGTCACCAGCTCGGCCTTGAGGTCATAAAGATGGGGATCGTCGGGCGACCAGAGATGCGCGTTCGGGATCGCGAGCGTCGCCTGCCGGTTCGCGCGAATGATCGTCGAGGCGATGACCTTGCCCTTCGCGCTCGCGGTCAGCCGCACCGCGTCATTGTCGTTCGCCCAGCCGGAGAGCGCCACGGCGACGTCGACGGTGCCGCGGTCGATGTCGGGGGTCGCGCGCACCTCGGCGATGTGGAGCTTGGGCACCGGCTCGATCCACACCGTCTGCCAGATGCCGCTGACCGCGGTGTACCAGATACCCGCGGGATCGAGGATCTGCTTGCCGCGCGGCTGCGTTCCCGCGCTGGTCGGGTCGGTGACCTCGACGACCAGCTCGTTCGCGCCCGCTTTCAGATAGGGGGTGATGTCGAAGCCGAAGGCGTCGAAGCCGCCCTTGTGCGACCCGACGACCGACCCGTTGACGCGCACCGTCGCTTCATAGTCGACCGCGCCGAAATTGAGCATGACATTCTGGCCGCGCCAGTCGGCGGGGACGGTGAAGCTGCGGCGATACCAGACGCGGTCGTCGGGCGTGACCTTGCGCGCAACGCGCGAGAGTTTCGATTCCACCGGGAACGGCACGAGGATCTGGCCGTCCATCGCCGCCGGCCGCTCGGCCGCCTTGGGCGCGATCGCATAGTCCCACAGGCCGTTGAGATTGACCCAGCGATCACGCACCATCTGCGGGCGCGGATAGAGGCGCCAGGCGTTTTCGGGCGTCACCTCCTTGCCCCAGCGCGTCATCAGCTCGCTGGTATAGACGGCGCCCTCCGCGGGCGGCGCGGCAGTCTGCGCGTATGCCGCGACCGGCGCTAGAGCGAGAAAAGATGCGGTGATCAAAAGGCTGCGCATGGGATTTGTCCTGTTGAATGGGGGAGCCCAGGACCCTTAGGGGGATGGGGCGGGTCCTGGGCTCGCGCCCCCGCGGAGGGCGCGGGGGCGAGGGGCTGGGTCAGTGTTTTCGCAACATCGACGGCGGTGCGGCGCCGGGCGCGGCGCCCCACGCCTTGTTCGGCTTGGCGCCCATCGTGAAGACGAAGGTCGCGCCGTCCTTCACATCGTCGTGGCGGAACCACGGCTTGTTCCACGGCTTGCCGTTCAGCGTCGCCGACTGGATATAGACGTTGGTGGCCGAATTGTTGCGCGCGACGATCCGCAGCGTCTTGCCATTGCCCATGTCGAGGCTGGCGTCGTCGAACACCGGGCTGCCGATGATATAATCCTGGCTCGACGGATCGACCGGGTAAAAGCCGAGCGCGCTCAAGGCGTACCACGACGAGGTCGCGCCCTGATCGTCCATCCCCGGATAGCCGTAACCCGCGGCATCGCTGGCGTAGGTCTTGTCGAGGATCTGGCGCACCAGCGCCTGCGTCTTCCAGGGCTGGCCGCTCCAGTTGTAATAATAGGGCGCCTGCTGGTCGGGCTGGTTGCCGTGCACATATTGGCCGATCACGCCGGTGCAGTCGCGGCAGATGCCCGTCGGATTGTAAGGCTTGGTGAAAAACTCGTCGAGTTTGGCATTGAACGCGTCGCGCCCGCCAATGAGGCCGATCAGCCCCTCTACGTCGTGCGGGACGAGCCACAAGGTCGACCAGCCCGACGCCTCCTTCATCATGAAATTGTAATAGGGTTCCTGCGGGTCGAAGGGCGCGATCCACTTGCCGTCGGCGGTGCGCCCGCGGATGAAGCCGATCGATTTGTCGAACACATTGGCATAGTTGCCCGCGCGCTTCAGGAACATCTTGTGGTCGGCGTCCTTGCCGAGCTTTTTCGCGTAGAGCGCGAGCGCATAATCGTCCCACGCATATTCGAGCGTCTTGTCCGCGCCCGCCTTGCCGCCGGCGTAGGGCGGGCTGGGATTATGATCGGGCACGATGTCCGAAATCCACCCCTGCTCCATATATTCTGCGAGATAGCCGCGCGGCCCCTTCGGGTCGGTCGCGTTCTTGCGCAGATATTCATAAGCGGCTTCATAATCGAATTCGATGCCGCGCTCCCACGCGCCGAGGAACAGGAACACCGCATTGTCGCCGTGGAACGAGGTGTTCATATAGCCCTTCTCGCGCGCCATCGCGAGTTCGGACGCCATGATATTCTGGACCGCCTCGGGCTCCATCAGTTCGAGCAGGACGATCTGGTTGCGCCCCGTGTCCCAGAAAGGAACCGGCCCGTAACGGTCGTGCGTCGCGGTCTGGACCTTGCCGTTGGTGTCGGCGAATTTCTCGCCCGTCTGCGCGATCAGGCGCGGCGAGGCGAAGGACTGGAACAGCGTCGAGTAGAAGAGCCCCCGCTGCTTGTCGGTGCCGCCGGTCACGCGGACGCGGTTCAGCAGCTGCGCCCAGGTATCGCGCGCTGCCGCATGGACGCCGTCGAAATCCCATCCCGGCACTTCGGCGGCGAGCCGCTGCGCGGCCTGCTCATAGCTGGTGCCATGCGCCATCTTCACCAGCACCTGCTCGCCGGCTTTCGTCTTGAAGGTCACATAGCTGCCGGCATAGCTGCCCGTCATTTCGCGCCCGCCGGGTTTCACATCGCTGGTGCCGATGCCCCAGCCCGCATTGTCGCCCGGCGATTTGCGGAAGGTGCCGAGCGCGGCGAAGGGCTTCGAAAATTCGGCGACGAAATAGCCGCCGTCGGCGCTGTCCTTGTCGTTCGATATGCCGCGTATGATGCGGTCGCCGACCACCTCGACCGAGCCGCCGTGGCGCGGCAGGTTGACGATGATGTTCGACCGCTCGCTCGCGGGGAAGGTGAAGCGCATGACGCTCGCCCAGCGCGTCGCGGTCAGTTCGGCCTGCGTGCGAAAGCTGTCGAGATAGACCGAATAATAGCCCGGCGACGCCCTTTCGCGCGACTTGTCATAATAGGACTGGCTGTAGGCGGGCGGCGGCGACCAGTCGCCGACGACGGGCATGATGAACGGCTCGGCGCCGCCGCCATAGGTCGAGCCGCCGCCGCCGGTGAAGCCGATCATCGTCGGGTTGGTGTAATAATAGGGAACGGGGACGCCGTTCGGATAGAGAAGCTCGATATTATTGTTCACCGGCGCCGCTTCGACCGACCCGTGCGGCAGGCGCGCGCCCGGCGAGGTCTGCCCCGAATAGACAGGCTCGCCCGGCGGAGGCGCATTGCCGATCACCGCGGGATCGTCGAGCGGCGCGGTGCCGACGAGCGGGTTGGCGAGATCGACCGGCGACTGACCGGCTTTTGGCTGCGCCGCCACGGGCGATAAGGCGAGCATGAGCGGCAATATCGCCGCCGACGACGCCAGCATGGCGCCAAATTTCCACCCGCGGTTCACATTCCTGTCGATATCCATTGCGACCCTCTTCCCTGAATATTTTCGTTGATTGCGTGGTCAGTGCAGCGAAGTTGCGAAGCTGGTCGTCCGCGCCGGCTCCCGCGCCGCGCGCCAGCCGAACAGCGCGATGACGAGGTAACAGGCCATCGGCACCAGAAAGGCGAGGAAGCGGCTGCCGCTCGCGTCGGCGACCTGCGCGAAGACGAGCGGCACGAGCGCGCCGCCGACGATCGCCATGCAGAGCAGCCCCGACGTCGCCGACGCGGGCGCGGTCGAACGCTCGATCGTCAGCGAGAAGATCACGGGGAACATGATCGAGTTGAACAGCCCGACCGAGATCGCGAGCACGCCCGCCGCCGGCCCGCTGATCTGGCTGATCGTCAGGCAGATCAGCGCCGCGGCGACCGCCGCCACCGCGAGGAGCGGACCCGCGGGCAGCTTGTAGAGGAGACCCGAGCCGATAAAGCGCCCGATCATCGCGCCGAGCCAATAGAGGCTGACGAAGCTCCCCGCCTGTACCGCGCTGATCGCGAACACATCGGGCTGTTCGAGGAAATTGACCATCGCGCTGCCGATCGCGACCTCGGCACCGACATAGAGGAAGATCGCGAGCGCGCCGGCGAGCGCCCACGGCGATGCAAAGGCGCTCGACACGCGCGCGCCCGTCTCGACCGGCGGCGCGGCCGCGGTGATCTCGTGGCGGACGCGATACAGGAACATCGCGAGCACTGCGATCACCGCCGCGATGAAGACATAAGCGACGTCGATCCGGCCGAGCGAATAGGCGATCTTCGCCTCGGTCACCGGCCCGTCTTCGAACAATCCGCCCTGCAGCAGCGTCCGCGCCGCGAGATAGGGCGCGATAACGGTGCCGAACGAATTGAACGCCTGACTGAGCACCAGCCGGAAATGC
Organism: Sphingopyxis sp. H053; assembly: GCF_001468225.1. Lineage (GTDB taxonomy): Bacteria > Pseudomonadota > Alphaproteobacteria > Sphingomonadales > Sphingomonadaceae > Sphingopyxis. Next base: position 406,977 of record NZ_LNRU01000002.1, read on the forward strand.
GAGCGTTCGGGACGGCCGAGCGATGCCGACAGCGGGTTCGCCGCGACCTGCAGCAGCGTAATCCCCGACGCGATCACGAACAGGCCGACGAGCACGATCGAATATTCGCGCACGACGGTCGCCAGCGGCATGATCAGGCAGCCGGCGATCATCGTCGCGAGCGCCACGATAATTGAATTGGCCGCACCGAGCCGCCCCATGATCGCCGCCGCAGGAAGCGAGACGACACCATAGGCCATGAAGAAGGCGAATTGGGTGAGGAAGCTTTCGGTATCGCTGAGCGCGAAGATCGCCTTCACCGCGGGGATCAAAATGTCGTTGACCGCGGTCACCGCGCCCCAGACGAAGAAGAGCATGGTGACATAGCCGAAGGTCCAGGCGGTGCCCGAGCGGCTGGCGGTCATGCGAGTCTCTCCGCGCCCGGATAGGCGAGCAACAGGTCGGCCCCGGCCTCGGCATCGAGTTGCACCGAGCCGGTGAGCGCGAGACACTCGCCCGCCGCGAAAGCGACCCCGTCGACGGTGCCCTTGCCCGAAACCGGGATCAGCCATGCGGTGACGCCATCGGGCAGCGCGATCGTGCGCGTCCCACCGGCCAACCGTTCGAGCACGAACTTCGGCCCGTCGACAAGGATCGTGCGGTCGTCGGCGATGCGGCCGGGGGACGGATAGGCGGCATAGGGCTGCGGATCGGACACCGCGATGCCGTCCTCCAGATGCAGCTCGCGCGGGCGCCCATAGTCATAGAGGCGGTACGTCGTCTCGCTGTTCTGCTGCACCTCGATCAGCGTCAGACCCGCGCCGATCGCGTGCACCGTGCCCGAGGGGACGTAGAAGAAATCGCCTGCCTTCACGGACTTCCAGTCGAGCGATTGCTCGATGCTGCCATCGAGCGCGGCGTCGCGCAGCGCCGCCGTGTCGACCGGCGCTTTCGTTCCCAGCGCAATCGTCGAATCGGGCGCGGCGCCCAGGATCAGCCAGCATTCGTCCTTGCCGCGCGGCAGCCCGCGTGCATGCGCCTGTTCGTCGTCGGGATGCACCTGCACCGACAGTTTTTCGCTGGTGAAGAGATATTTGATCAGAAGATCGGGCGTGCTGTCGCCGGGCGCCTGGAACCAGATTTCGCCGACGGGCTCGCCGCCCGCGGGCGAATCGCGAAACGGCCCCCATAGCTGGTGGCGCCCCCAGGGCTTTTCCACGCGATGGGTCGCAAGCAATGTCGCCGGCACAAACCTCTCCCTGTTTCCCAGCCGCCGTTCCGGGTCTGGTTTGCAAAAACTGCCCCGGCCGGACGCCCCTCGTCAAGATAATAATGAAAATTAATTTATTTGATCGAAATCGCCGTTGTGGCATGGCTGTCGGCAATCAGGACGGGCGCCGATGCCCGATCCGTCGGAGAGAGTGGATGACAGGCAAGCACGACAGCGAAGCATTTCGGGTGCCCGGCGCACCGCAACGTCCGGGAGGGCGCGGCACGGGAGGTCGCGGTACTTTGGCCGCCGCGATCGGGACGGCGGCCCTGGCGGGTCTTCTCTTCGGATTCGATACCGCGGTGATCGCAGGGGTGACGGGTGACCTCACCCATCTCTTCGCGCTCACCCCCGAAACGCTCGGCATCACCGTAGCGGCCGCGCTCTGGGGCACCCTCGTCGGGGCGCTGTTCGCGGGCAAGCCGGGCGATGCGTTCGGCAGCCGCGACAGCCTGCGGATCCTCGCCGCCTTTTATTTCATCGCGGGAATCGGCTGCGCGCTGGCATCGAGCTGGCCGGCCTTCCTCATCTTCCGTTTCATGTGCGGGCTCGCGATCGGCGGCTCGTCGGTGCTTGCGCCCGTCTACATCGCCGAGATCGCGCCGCCGCGGCACCGCGGGTTCCTCGTCGGCCTGTTCCAGCTGATGATCGTGACCGGCATTCTCGTCGCCTATCTGAGCAACGCGACGATCGCGGGGCTGGTCGGCGGCGACGCGGCATGGCGGTGGAAGCTGGGCGTCACCGCCGCCCCCGCCCTGCTGTTCTTCGTTCTGCTGTTCGCGATCCCCAACAGCCCGCGCTGGCTCGTCGCCAAGGGACGCCGGGACGAAGCGGGCATCGCGCTGACGCGGATCGGCACCGCGCCCGATGCCGCCGAAGCCGAACTCCGCCGCGTCGAGCAGGCGCTCGAACGCGACCCGCCGGGGGAGAAGCTGTCGTGGCGCCGCCATCGGCGGCCGATAATGCTCGTGATCCTCGTCGCGATGTTCAACCAGCTCGCCGGCATCAACGCGGTGCTCTATTATCTCAACGACATCTTCGCGCGCGCGGGTTCGCTATCGCCCGACCGGCAGGCGGTGCTGATCGGCATCGCCAATCTGGTGTTCACGCTCGTCGGCATGGCGCTGATCGACCGGATCGGGCGCAAGACGCTTCTGCTCGCGGGCGCGGCGGGCATGACATTATGCCTCGCCGCCGCCGCAGGGGTCCTTTACGGCGCGCTCGACAACGGCCTGATGCTCCCCGCGCTCATCGGTTTCATCGCCTTCTTCGCGACGAGCCAGGGCGCGGTCATCTGGGTTTATATTTCGGAGATATTCCCGACCCCCGTCCGCGCGCGCGGCAGCGCGCTTGGCGCGAGCACGCATTGGCTGATGAACGCGCTGATCGCCGGTATCTTCCCGATATTGGTGGCGTGGTCGCCCGGCGCGCCGTTCGCGATCTTCGCCGCCGCGATGGTCGTCCAGTTCGTCGTCGTCGCGGCGATCTTCCCCGAAACGCGGGGTGTCGACCTCGACGAGATGGCGGAGCGGATCGAGTAAAGCGTCAGCGCCCCGCCTGCATCAGGATCGATTCGGACGGCAGGACATTGTCGAGGAACGGAATGATCGCGGCGCCGATCGCCGACGCATCGTCGGCCGCCTCGGCGCGTCGCACCGGCGCCACCACGGGAAGCTTGCGCCCCGCCATCCGCGCATTGAGCCGTTCGACGAGCGCGTCGACCAATTTGCCCGGAAGCCGCCCGCCGATGAGGATCGCGGCCGGATTGATCAGGCAATTGACCGCAATCAGCGGCTGGACCAGCACGTCGGCGGCATCGTCGAGCCATTGGACGATCACCGCCTCCTGCGCCGCCGGGCCGTCGATCAGCGCCTCGGGCCCGTCGACGACATGCCCCGCTGCTTCCAGCCGGGCGTAAAGCGCCGACAGCGAAACCGTGTCCTGCACATTCGCCCCCTCGCCGCGCGCCGGATCGGGCAGCGCCCAGATCTCGCCCGACCGCGAATCGGCGCCGCGTACGTAGCTGCGGTCGATCACCAGCCCGCCGCCGAGGCCCGCGCTGATCAGCAGGTAAAAGAAACTCGGCAGCGCGATGCCGTTGCCCAGATGGACTTCGCCGAGCGCCGCCGACGCGGCATCATTGTCGGCGTGGAGCGGCCAGGGCAGCACTTCGCCGAGCAGCGCGCCCAGGTCGATATCGTCCCACGCGTCATATTCGGTCGGCCGGTGCGGCAATGAAATCCGCCCGAGATCGTCGGGCAGCGCGACGCCGACGCCAAGGATGCGCCCCCGATCGACGCCGCCCTCTTCGAGTAGTCCAGGCAGGATGTCGCGGACATGATCGACGACCGTTCCGGGCAGCGCGAAGGCAATCTCGCGCGTGTGGCGGCTGCGAATCTTGCCCGCGAGGTCGAGCGTCACCAGCGTGATATGGTCGCGGTCGATGTTGAGCCCGATCGAGAAGGCGCCGTCGGGATCGATCACGATCCGCATCGCGGGCTGGCCGCGCTTGCCCTGCAGCCGTCCCGCCGGTTTGACGAGCCCCAGGTCGATCAGCCGCTTGGTGATATTGACGATCGTCGGCGGCGTCAGCCCGGTGACGCGCGCCAGGTCGCTGCGCGTCGTTTCGTCGGTCAGGCGAATAGCCTGCAGCACGATCCGCTGATTATAGTCGCCCGCGCGCTCCAGATTGGTGCCCGATAGGCTGAGCGTCAGCCGCGCGTCGCGCGCCTCTGGACCATTTTTCGTCGGTTGCCGCCGGTCAAGACCCGGAAGATTAAGGGCCATCGCTGGATTGTCCTTCAAACTGATCCGAATGCCCGGCGCCCCCCGCCAAACAGATTCGATTCATAAAGCATAGGCGCTTTAATAATTCGAATTTAGATAAAGCGGAGCAACGCCCTCCTGTCAATGACGGGCGCTAAGGCTGTGCAGCGATCAGGTTGAAGCGTGGTTGTCGGCTATGGGCATCCGGCCGGACGGGGCCGCAGCAAAGCACGGCCCGCGGCGACGCCGGTCGTCCGGCCGTCGTCGACCGCCAGCGCGCCGTTGACGAACAATTTGCTGACGCCAACGCTCAGCTCGCGCGGGCGCACATAATCGGCGCGCGGGGCATATTGGTCGGGGTTGAAGACGAGTATATCGGCGAAATAGCCGGGACGCAGATAGCCGCGCCGGTCGAGCTTGTAGATGTCGGCGGTGCGCCCCGTCGACTGGCGGATGAAGGTAGCGAGGTCGATGACCTTCCGCTCGCGGACATAGCGCACATATTTTTCGGGAAAGGTCGCGAACATGCGCGGATGGCCGTCCGAGCCGTCGGACGATGTCACCATCCACGGCTGCTTCATCAGCAGGTCGACGTCGGCCTGCGCCATGTTGAACGACGCGACCGCGGTGCCGCCGCTCTTCTGTTCGCCCGCTTCGATGCTCTGCCGGATGATGCGCAGCGCGGCGTCGCGGCTGTCGAGCTTCCACGTGTCTGCTACCTGTTCGAGCGTCTGGCCGGTCCAGGGAAAGCCCTGCGCGATGAGCAGCAGCGCACTCGCGCCGCCGCGCCGGCGAAGATTCTCCTGCATCTCGCCGCGAATCCGTTCCAGCGTTGCGGGATCATCGAGCCGCTTCAGCAAGGCCGGCCCGCCGCCGTCGACCGCCCAGCGCGGCAGCAGCGACGCATCGAGGCTCGATCCCGACGCCAGCCAGGGATATTGATCGGCGGTCACATCGACCCCCGACTTGCGCGCGGCGTCGATCGCGTCGATCACCGCGCCCGCCTGTCCATGCACATCGACGCCAAGCGCTTTCAGATGCGCGAAATGGACGGGCATTCCCGCCTGCCGCCCGATGTCGATCGCTTCCTGCACCGACCCGAGCAGGCCGATGCTGTAGCTCGATTCGTCGCGCTGGTGGGTGTCGTAGACGCCGCCGTGGCGCGCGGCCTCGCGCGCCACCGCCACGACCTCGTCCGTGATAGAAAAGCTTTGCGGCGCATAGAAGAGGCCGGTCGACAGGCCGACGGCGCCTTCGCACATGCCCTTGGCCACCAGCGCTTTCATCCGGTCGAGTTCGGCGGGGCTCGGCGCGCGCGCATCCTGACCGAGCACGCGCTGGCGAACCGGGCCGAACCCGACGAACGGAACGATATTGGTGCCGATCCCCGATGCCGCGAGCTTGCCGGCATCCTCCGCAACATCGGGCGTACCCGACCCGTCGACCCCGATCATCACGGTGGTCGCGCCCTGATTGAGCCACGCCGCATTGACGCGCACCGCCTTGTCGGGCGAACGGATGAAGCTGTCGGCATGGGTGTGCGGATCGATGAAGCCCGGCGCGACGATCATGCCCTTGGCGTCGATGACCTTGCCCGCCTTATGGCGGCCCGACTTGCCAACATAGACGATCTGGTCGCCGCGGATCGCGACATCGCCGACAAAGGGCTTGCCCTCGCCGCCGTCGTAGATCGTGCCGCCGCGGATGATCACATCGACCGTCTGATCCGCCTTCGCCGCCGCTCCGCCCACGCAGAGCAGCGCTGCGGCCACCGACAGCGAACCGATCGTGCGGCGAACCGAAAGCGAAGCAAGCGGTTGGGGCATCGGCGTGATCCTTCCATGGAGCTTTTATCAGGGACGAAGATGTCTCGATTGCACGTCCCGCGTCCAGACAGCGTTGTTGCACCCCCTATAACCCGATGGCATAGAGATCAAAGCCACAACAATATCCGGCCAAAACAAGGGGCAATCGCACGCCCCGGTGTCGCAACTTCGGGATCCTAATGGAATGAACCTGCGCCAGATCGAGATATTCCACGCGGTCTTCCTGCACGGCACGGTCAGCGCCGCGGCGCGGTCGCTCAACGTGTCGCAGCCGTCGGTGACCAAGGTGCTGCGCCATGCCGAACGCTCGATCGGCCTGACCCTGTTCGAACGGTCGAAGGGGCGGCTGATCCCGACGCAGGACGCGCACACGCTGTTCGCCGAAGTCTCCGACATTCAGGACCGGGTGCGCTCGCTGCGCCAGGCGTGCCAGAATTTGCGCCACGGGCGCGGCGGGCTGCTCCGCATTTCGGCGCTTCCCTCGCTCGGGCTCGGCGCGATACCCGAGGCCGTCGCCCGCTTCATGGGCGATCATGCGGACATCATGTTCGACCTCCAGACGCTGCATCACGACGAAATGGTGCGCAAACTCTATGAGCATGAAACCGACATCGCGATCAGTTTCGAAGTGCCCTTGTCGGCGCCCGTCGCGCATCAGGTGATCGGCGAGGGCGAGCTGGTCGTCATCTATCGTGAAGGGGACATGCCCGGCGCACCGCCGCGCCTGCACCTCGACGAGCTGCGCGGGCACAAGTTCATCAGCCCGGTGCAAGGCGGCCCGATCGGACGGATGCTGTCGAGCGAGCTCAGCCGACTCGAGGTCGAGCTGGACGAGGTCGTTTCGGCGCGCACCTATTATGTCGCCGCGGCGTTGGTGGGTGCGGGGGTCGGCATGGCGATCGTCGACAATTTCACCGCGCATGCCGCGCTGCCCCCCGGGCTATCGAGCCGGCCGCTGCAGCCCGCGATCACCTTCGACATCAACGCGGTCTATCTGCAGAACCGCCCGCCGTCGCGAACGGCGTCGGCGTTCCTCGCGGTGCTCGCGACGGTGATCGAGGGGCTATAGCGTCAAGCTATAGGATATGGGGCGCTAGATATTGGGGCGTTACGGCAGCAAGGGATAATATCGGCCTCTCATCATCTCGCAGGTTTCCCGGATCCATGATCGAAACGCCCTATCTTCTCTACCTCGGCCACTCGAGCGACCCCGCCGACATCAAGACCTCGCGCGGGCTCGCGGTGTTCCGGCCCGACATCAGCATCGGCGAATATCGCCACGACGATTGCCCGCTGACTCTGGACCTGCCACGCATGGATTTCGCCGCAGCGCACGACGCCGGTGCGCGGACGCTAGTGCTCGGCATCGCCAATGCGGGCGGCAAGCTGGGTGAGGATCTGATCGTCGATGCGCTCGCCGCGATGGACGCCGGGCTCGACATCGCATCGGGGCTCCACCACCGGCTGAACGCCGAACCGCGCCTGATTGCAGCCGCGGCGCGGCTCGGCCGCAAGCTCCACGACGTGCGCGACCCGCGGCCCGACATTCCGATCGGCAACGGCAAGCCGCGCGCGGGCAAAAGGCTGCTGACCGTCGGCACCGATTGTTCGGTCGGCAAGATGTACACGACGCTCTGCCTCGCCAGCGCACTCGAAAAGCGCGGCGTGGCCGCCGATTTCCGCGCGACCGGGCAGACCGGCATATTGATCGCGGGCGACGGCGTCCCGCTCGACGCCGTGGTCGCAGACTTCATTTCGGGCGCAATCGAGCAAATTTCGCCCGCGCGCAGCGACGACGGCTGGGACCTGATCGAAGGGCAGGGCTCGCTCTATCATCCCTCCTTCGCCGGCGTGTCGACGGGGCTGCTGCACGGCGCGCAGCCCGACGCGCTCGTCCTCTGCCACGACCCGGTGCGCCCGCATATGCGCGGCCTGCCGCACTATCCGCTGCCCGGCATTGCCGAAACGCTGGAGGCCAATCTGCGCGTGGCGCGGCTGACCAATGCCGACGTGCAAGTGGTCGGCATCGCGCTCAACACCTCGGCGATGTCCGAAGATGAAGCGAAGGCGCTGTGCGCGAGAACCGAAGCAGAATTCGGGCTGCCTACCAGCGATCCCTATCGCTTCGGGGTCGAGGCAATCCTCGACCGGTTGCTGGACGCGCCCGCCACCGCCGAAACCGTCTGATCGCCCGGCGATGCCCCGCATCCTGACCGTCGCCGGCGAGACCCTGCCGCTGCACACGCCGTTTCGCATCTCGCGCGGGGTCAAGACCGCCGCCGAGGTCGTGACCGTCGCCATCGCGCAGGATGGGGTCACCGGCCGCGGCGAATGCGTCCCCTACCCCCGCTATGGCGAGAATGTCGAAAGCACGATCGCTGCGATCGAAGCGGCGCGCGGCGCGATCGAGCGCGGCGTGGGCCGGCAGGAGTTGCTGCAACTGATGCCCGCGGGTGCCGCGCGCAACGCGGTCGACTGCGCGCTGTGGGATCTGGAACTGCGCCTCGCGGGAAGCGATTTCGCGGCGGCGCTGGGACTTGAAAAGCCGCTCCGTCCGATCGTCACCGCAATGACGGTCAGCCTCGACACCCCCGACCGCATGGCGGTTGCTGCCGCCGCACTCGCAGACGCGCCGCTGGTCAAGGTCAAGGTCGACCGCAGCGATCCGGCCGCACAGCTGGGGGCCGTCCGCGCTGCGGCGCCCAAGCCGAAAATGATCGTCGATCCCAATGAAAGCTGGACCATATCGGAGGTCCGCGACTTGCAGGGGCTGATGACCGATCTGCGCATCGACCTGCTCGAACAGCCACTCCCCGCCGACGCCGACCGCGACCTCATCGGTTTCCGGTCGGCGATCCCGATTGCCGCCGACGAGGCGGTGCATGTCGCGGCCGATCTCGACAGCCTGCCCGACGGCTATGGCGTCGTGAACATCAAGCTCGACAAGACCGGCGGGCTCACCGCCGCGCTCGATCTCGCGCAAGCAGCGCGCGCGCGCGGGCTCGATGTGATGACCGGCTGCATGATCAGTTCGTCGCTCTCGATCGCGCCCGCCTGGGCCATCGCGGCGACGAGCAGCTTCGTCGACCTTGACGGACCGCTCTGGCTTGCAGAGGATCGCTCGGGCGGGGTCAGCGCGGCGAACGGTATCATGGCGCCGCCGCGGCCCGGTTTCTGGGGCGGTATTTGATACGATAAAACAGGGGGACGGATGACGGGGTTTCTTCGCGGCTGGTTCGCAGTGCCGCTGTGGCAACGCGTATTGGGCGCGATGGTCGTCGGCGTGCTGCTGGGGCTCCTGTGGCCTGCCGCGACGGGCGCGATCGCCTTCATCGGCGAATTGTTCGTCCGCGTGATCCGGATGCTCGTTGTCCCGATCGTCTTCATCAGCATCGCGTCGGGCGTCACCGCGCTCGCCGACCCGCGAAAGCTGGGGTCGGTCGGCGCGCGGACGGTCGGCCTGTTCGCGGCGACCACCTTCTGCGCGGTGTCGATCGGCATGATCGTGGGCCTGCTGCTCGAACCCGGGCAGGGCGCCGCGCTGGGCACCGCCACGCCGCACGCGCTGGGTGAGCCCAAGTCGCTGCACGACCAATTGATCGGCATCGTCCCCGTCAATATCGTCGAGGCGCTCGTTGCAGGCGACATGCTCGCGATCATCTTCTTTTCCATGCTTTTCGGCTTTGGCGTCATTCTCGCGGGGGAGCCGGGGCGCCCGATGGCAGACCTGTTGCAGTCGGCAGGGCAAGTGCTGTTCCAGCTGGTGCGGATCGTCATGGAAATCACCCCGTTCGGCGTGCTGGCGCTGATCGCGAAGGCGGTCGCCGACAATGGCGTTGCGGTGTTCGCCAACATCGGCTGGCTGGCAGTCGGGGTCGCGGCGGGAGTCATCCTGCAGATATTGCTCGTCCACGTGCCGCTGATCGCCTTTGTCGCGCGGCGGCCGGTGCTCCGTTTCTATCGCACGATTATCGACGCGCTGGCGGTCGCCTTTTCGACCGCCTCCTCGGCCGCGACGCTGCCCGTCGCGCTCCGCATCGCGCTCGAGGATTTGCGGATCGCGCCCGGGGTCGCCAAGACCGTGCTGCCGATCGGTGCGAGCATCGGCAAGGACGGCACCGCGATGTACGTCGGGCTGCTCAGCATTTTCGCGTTGCAGGCGGTCGGCGTCGAACCCGACCTGCCGATGCTCGCGATCGTCCTGCTCACCGGCGCGCTCGCCGCGTTCGGCACGGCGCCGATCCCGTCGGCATCGCTCTTCATGCTCGCCGCCGTCCTCTCCGCAGCCGGAGTTTCGCCCGAGCAGACCGCTCTCGTCGTCGGCTTCGTCCTGCCCTTTGACCGGCTGCTCGACATGACGCGCACCGTCGCAAGCGCGAGTGCGAACCTCACGATCACCAGCGTCGTCGCGCGCTGGGAAAAAGCCGTCGAGCCGGAGGAAAAGGCGTGACCACAGCGGCGGCCGAGGCCGTGGCGGGGGCCCTCGCAGGCGACCTGCCCGCCAGGCCATCGGCACGGCGCCTGCTCGGCCTTTACCTGCTGCTCGGCTTTTCGGCGGGGCTGCCTTTCTACATGTTCAACGCGGTGCTGACGCTGCGCCTCGCGCGGCACGGCGTCGATATCGTCATCATCGGCTTCTTCGCGTGGATCGCGTTGCTGCCGACGTTCAAATTCGCCTGGGCGCCGCTGATCGAGCGCTACGACGTGCCCGGATTTTCGCGTTTCTGGGGGCGCCGGCGCGGGTGGATCATGCTGTCGCAGCTCGGCATCTTCCTGTCGATGGTCGCGATGGCCTTCACCTCGAGCGACAAGAGCCTGCCGCTGACCGCGCTGTTCGCGGTCGTGCTCGCCTTCTGGACAACGACATTGGAGGTTGCCGCCGACGGCTGGCGCATCGAGCTTGCGCCGACGCAGGCCGAACAGGCGCCAATCGTCGCCGCGAACCTGTGGGGCTATCGCAGCGCGATGGTCGCGGCGGGGAGCGGCGCGATCCTCGTTGCGGCGTGGGCCGACTGGACCTGGGCCTATCTGGTGATCGCTGTCGCCGCCTTCCTGCCCTTCCCGATCCTCGCGGCGATGCGGCCCGAACGCGAAGGCACCGGGGGCCGGACGCAGGCACTCGTCGCGGGAACGCTCACCAGCCTGTTCGTCATACTCGCCACCGCAATCGTCACCGCTGTGATCGGCTGGGCGCTGCTCTCGGCGGTCCAAGGTGCGGGCATTTCGGCGAAGACCAACGTCACGCCGTTTGTATTGGCGATCGCCTTGCTGCCCTTCGTCGCGCTGGCGCTCGCCTTGCCGCGCATTCGCCGCCTGCCCGCCGATGCCCTTTCGAACGTATCGACCTTCGCCGCGCCTTATGTCGAACTGTTCTGGCGTTATGGCACGCCCGTGCTCGCGGTGCTCGCCTTCGTCTCGCTCTATCGCATGGGCGACGTACTCACGCTGACGCTGTCGCACCCGCTGTGGAACGACAAGGGTTACAGCCTGCACCAGATCGGCATTGCCGATGGCGTCGTCGCGCTGTCCGCAAGCATGCTCGGCGTCGCACTCGGCGGCTTTCTGTCGACGCGGCTGTCGCTCGGCTGGACGCTCGGGATCGGCGCGGTGACGGCGGCGGCGGGCAACTGGATTTATGTCTGGCTGTGGCACAGCGAGCCGTCGGCCTTTGTCCTCTATACCTCGGTCGCGGTCGACCAGTTCGGCAACGGGTTCGCGGGTGCGGTGTTCGTCGTTTACCTGTCGATGCTCGTCAGCCCGACCTATCCGGGCGCGCAATATGCGCTGCTGTCGGGCTTTGCCTTCCTGCTCCCGCGTCTGCTCGCGGGCGCGTCGGGCTCGATGCAGACGCAGATCGGCTATGACGGCTTCTTTCTGCTTTCGGGCGCGCTGAGCTTTGCCGCGATCTTCCTGCTACCCATCATCGTGCGGGTGAAAGGCCGCGTGCCGACATGACGATCGAGGCGATTTGCGAAGGGGGCTTTGCGCCCGCGCTCGAAGCGGTCGAAAGCGGCCGCATTCCCGGCGCTGCGCTGGGGATCGTGTCCGCCGACGGCGAGCGCGCGGTGCACTTCGCCGGAATGGCCGCGCTTGTCTCCGAGCGCGAGGCGCTTACACGCGATCACTGGTTCGACCTCGCCTCGCTCAGCAAGGTGATCGCGACGACCACGATCATCATGAAACTCGCCGAACAGGGACGCCTCGACCTCGACCGGCCGCTGACCGATGCGATCCCCGATCTCCGCCAATATGACGTCGCGGGCGCTGCCGAACGCCGGCTGACTTTTCGCGACTGCCTGATGCACAGGACCTTCCTGCCCGCGGTCGAGCCCATATACACCTATGGCGACGATCCGGCGCGGCTGCGCGCGTTTGTCCTGCAGCGCGAATGGCGGCACGGACCGCCGGTCTATTCGGACATCAATTTCATCCTGCTCGGCATCGCGATCGAGCGCCTCACGGGCGCGCCGCTGTCGGACTGGCCGTTCGGCGCGGGGCTCGGCTTTGGCCCGCCGCCCGGCCCGGCGGTCGCCACCGAGGATTGCAGCTGGCGCGGGCGCGTGATGAAGGGCGAGGTGCACGACGAAAATGCGTTCGCGCTCGGCGGCGCGCCGGGTCATGCGGGGCTGTTCGGCACGGTCGATGGCGTGCTGGGGTTCGCGCGCGCGATGCTTGATGGCTCGATGCTGTCGCCCGCGATGTTGGCCGAGGTGCGCACAGCGGACGAACGCCATCGCACTTGTGGGTGGGAGCGCGCCTTTGCCGGATGGCATGGCGGCGATGCCTGTTCGGCCGACACGATCGGTCACACGGGTTTTACCGGCACCGGGCTGTGGATCGATTTCGAGCGCGGCGTTGCGTGGACCTTACTCACCAACCGGGTCCATCCGACCCGCCACGCCGACAGCGGCATCACGATCCTGCGCCCCGCGGTGGGCGAGCGGGTCATTACAGCTTGGGACGAACGAAATTAATATGACGACATCGATTGGACGCTTCGCGCTCGCATCGGCTCTCGCGCTGTCGCTTTCGCTGACCGCGGCCCACGCACAGACGACCCCGGCGCCCCTGCCACTGCTGACGACGGTCGAACAGAAACTGGCCGAGGGACCCGCGGGGTCGCGCTTCGGCCTGCTCGTCACCACGCTCGATGGCGAAGTGCTGCTGTCGATCGCTCCCGACCAGCGCTTCATCCCCGCCTCGAACACCAAGATGTTCACGACCGCGATCGCCTATGCCGAGCTGCCGTTGCTCCAGCGGACGGCAAAGGGCACCGGCGTGCGGCTCGAAACGGGCGCCGATGGCAAGGTCGACGTCGTGCTGCACGGCCGCGGCGACGCGCTGCTGTCGAGCGTCGACGACTGCAAGGTCGATTGCCTTCAGACGCTCGCCGACGCGGTCGCGGCGAAGACGCGCCAGGTCCGCAACATCATCGGCGACGACAGCTGGTTCCCCGACGAGCGCTGGGGCCCGGGGATGAGCTGGAACAATATCCAGTCGCGTTACGGCACCGGCACCTCGGCGCTGACGCTCGACGACAATGAGCTGGTGGTGAAGCTGACGCCGGGCGTGGTCGGCGCCGCGCCGGGTGTGCAGGCATCGGGCTATTATATCATCGAAAATCGGGTCACGACCGTCGCGGGCAAGGAAGAGGCGATCGAGGCCGACCGCATGCCGAACAGCCGTGTCCTTCGCCTGACGGGCACCGTCGGCGCCGAGGTCGCGCCCCTGACGCTGCGCTATGGCATCGACGATCCGGCGCATTATGCCGCGTGGCGCCTTGGCGAATTGCTGCGCGCGCGCGGTGTACGCGTCGATGGCCAAATCGAAGCACGCCACCGGCCGCTGACGCCCGCCGACGATCCCGAGAACCGCAAGGGCACGACGGCCACCCTGCCCGCCGAACCCGCGATGCTTGCCGAATTGCCCGCGCCGTCGCTCGCCGAAAATATGGTGCGGATCAACAAGGAGAGCCAGAATCTCCACACCGAACTGATGCTGCGCCGCGTCGCGCGGCAGGCGGGCAGCGGCTCGATCGCCGACGGGCAGGCGGTGATGCATCGCGTGATGACGCAGGCGGGGCTGCCCGCGACCGGCTATTTCTTTGCCGATGGCTCGGGCATGTCGTCGTATAATCGCATCACCCCTCGCGCCGCGGTCGGCCTGCTCGGCTGGATCGCGCGCCAGCCGTGGGGCATGGCGTGGCGCGGAACGCTGCCGATCGCCGGGCGCGACGGGACGCTGCAGAGCCGTTTCAAGGGCACGATTTTGGAGGGCAAATTGTTCGCCAAGACCGGATCGCTCAATGCGTCGCGCGCGCTGTCGGGTTATCTGACGACGCGCAGCGGCAAGACGCTGATCTTCTCGGCGCTGGCGAACGACATGCCCGAGGACACCGATGCGCAGGCCACCGCCGCGGTCGACCGCGCGCTCGTGGCGATCGCCGAGGCGCTTTAGGCAACCATTTTGTATCCGTTCGTGTCGAGCGAAGTCGAGACACTGGTCGGGGTCGCGTAAGGCCGAGGGGCATCTCGACTTCGCTCGATGCGAGCGGATTTGGTCGTGGCTTAGTTCATCCAGCCGCAGGCGTCAGGATCATCCGCCCCACGGCATGCCGGTCAACCGCTACCTTGCTGAACCACAAGGGCTGCATCGCGCCTGCCAGCCAATAGGGATAAAAGTCGCGGTAGCGCGGCGAGCGCGGATCGGCGGACTGGCCGGGGAGCAGCAGGAAGCGGCTGTTGTCCCACGCGCCGACGTCGGCGACGAACAGATAGCTCGCGCCGTGCGACACGTTGAAGCCCCGCTTGAGATTGAAGCCGCGCGCCATCGGCGTCGTCCCGTCGCCGCCCGACCTGCCGCCCTCGATCCGGGGGAATGCCGCCGCGATCGCCGGGTTCGACGACAGCGGATGCGCGATCGTGACGCGGTGCAGGTCGCCCCATTTCCAGCGCGCCGGATCGGGGCCGCCGAGTTCGACCGCCTTTGTCCATCCGGCCGCCAGCGCGCCGTCGACCAGCGCGTCGCGCGCCGCGACAGGATCGTCGCCCAGCCTTTTGTCGGCCGCCGCGAGGAGGCGCAGCATTTCCGACAGATTGACCGACGCGATCAGGTCGCGCGCGCCCGCGGGCACGATCCGGTCGTAAAAGGCCGTCGATAGCGCCGGCATCACCATTTCATACAGCAGCGCCGCCGCGCTATCCGCCTCGATCCCGCAATCCCATCGCCGCAGCAATGCGGCGGCGGGGGCGGCCGCCGCCGTGGGATTGGTAGGGAGCAGCTTCAGCAGCGCGCGCGCCGGAAGCGACTGGACGTCGTGTTGAAGCGCGATGCTGTCCTCGATCCGGTGCTTCGGCTGGCTGCGCAGCACCTCGGCGACGCGATCGTAGCGGAAGGGATCGCTCCAGCTGAAGCTGATGATCCGCTCGCGATACGGATAGCCCGCCGGCAGATTCATCTGGTTTGCCGAGGCGAACCAGCCTTCGCGCGGGTTATAGACGTGGGGCATATCCTCGACGGGCAAGATACCCGTCCAGTCGAAATCGCCATCGCCCGGCGCGGGAAACAGCCCGTCATGTTTCGGCCGGCGCGGGGTGAAACCGATCGTCTGCCAGCCCGTGTTGCCGTCGATGTCGGCATAATGGAGGTTGGTCGGCGACACGTGCAGCTTGAATGCCTGCCGCAGCGACGCCCAGTCCTTCGACAGGTTGATCGCGATGATCGCGAACCGCTGGTTGGCGCCGGGCAGCATGCTGACCGTGGCGAACGCAACGGCGCGATTGCGCGCGACGTCGTCCGACACGATCGGGCGGCCCGCGGCATAGCGCAGCGTCACGCGTTCGCTCGGCGCGCCCTTGACTAATATCTCGTCCTCGAAGGTCTCGAACGCCTTCCATTTGCCCTTGTGCCAATAGCGGCCCGGATCGCCCTCCTTGGTGCGCAGGACGAACAGGTCGGTCTGGTCGATGTGGAAGTTCGTGCGGCCGAAGGCAAAGCGGTCGGTGTGCCCCTGCATGATGCCGGGCAGCCCCGGCGCGCCCGCGCCGATGACGTCGAGCCCCGGTGCCGACAGATGGCACATATGCCGCGGGCTGGCGCGGCCGATGCCGAGGTGCGGATCGTTGGCGAGAATCGGCCGTCCGGTGGCGCTGCGCGACGGCGAAACGGTCCACGCATTGCTGCCCAGCGCGAAGCGATCAGTCCAACGTTGTTCGGGGTCGAGCGATGCTTCCTGCACCGGATCGAAATCCATCGGGCGGCTTGCCGGATCGAGGACGCCGAGGTCGGCGTCGCTCACCGCCGCGACGTCGAGCCCTTCGGGCACGGTGAAGGACCAGGCGGGGCGCAGCGGCACCATCAGCTGGTCGACGTCGAGCAGTCCGCGCGCTTGCAGCTGTGCGCGGCGCACCTCGTCGTCGGCGTCGCCCATGCCGATGCCGCGATTGCGAACGAGATCCGCCATCTCCCAGCGCAGCGGGCTGATCCCCAATATGCCATATTCGAGCGGCAGCTGCGCCGGATCGGCGGCGAGTTCCGCGATCCGGGCGTTGACGCCGGCGACATAACCGCGCGCGCATTCGAGCACGTCCGCCGGCAGCGCCGCGAGTTCGGCATCGATGTCGCCGCGATAGAGAAAGAGCCGCGCCGCCTTGTCGGCGGCGACGAAACGCGGTCCGAAGGCCTCGGCCATCCGCCCCATGTCGCGGCGATGTTCCATGTCGATCTGGAACAGCCGGTCGCGCGCGACGAGATAGCCTTGCCCGAAAAAGGCATCGTGCAGCGAGGCCGCGCGGACATGCGGCACGCCCAGCTCGTCTTCGACCACCTCGACCGGCGCGCGCGCGCCGGACAGGCTGATCGTTTGCGCGGCGCCCTTGATCCGGGGTTTCGCGAACAGGCTTCCCGGCACCGCGACAAGCGCGACCGAAGCCAGCAGAAACGCGCGGCGCTGGATCAACAGGCCCTCCCCGATCAGATATGAAATGACGAAACGCGACCCTATCGCAGCATCGCACCGCAGGGCCATAGCAAGCGGGCTGCGTCCTATAACTACAAGCTATTCAGCGGCGCCATATCTTCGGGCTATATGTCCATATCGCCAGGTTAGTGGCCAAGCTGTTGACCCCCCGCAACCACCCTGTAACCTCGTTGTCACGAAACCGGCTGTCTGCGCGCTTCGGCTGCGACGATGGCCGGACCGTATAACGAACATCACGAAATATAAGAAGGCGGGCCAAGCATCCGCCAAATGGTCAGGTGGGACAAATAGGGCAGCCAGCCCGGCACCGCGCCGGGGCACGCCTCGGGCGGCGTGCGGCTCGGCTCTGGGTAAAAAGGGGACTGCTGATATGCGTAATTTTGAACATATTCGTCGACCGCTCGGCCGCAAGGGCCGCCTCGGCGTGGCTATGACCGCCATCGCGCTGGTCCATAGCGCCCCGGCGTTGGCGCAGGAGGCGACCGCCGCCCCGGACAGCGTCGAAGCGGCGCCCGTTGAACAGATCGTCGTCACCGGCTCGCGCGTCACGCGCGACGGCTTCGAGGCGCCGACGCCGGTGATGGTGCTGACGCAGGAAGATATCCAGAACACCTCACCAACCAACAACATCGCGGACTTCGTCAACCAGCTGCCGGCACTCGCGGCGTCCATCCGTCCGTCGAACTCGCGCCTTGAGCTCAGTAACGGCATCGCCGGCATCAATGCGCTCAACCTGCGCAGCCTGGGCACCGTACGTACGCTCGTGCTGATCGACGGGCGGCGGTCCGTGGGTTCGACCGCCAACGGCGTGGTCGACATCAACACGATCCCACAGTCACTGGTGGAACGCGTCGAAGTGGTCACGGGCGGTGCCTCGGCCGCCTATGGCTCCGACGCGGTTGCGGGGGTGACCAACTTCATCCTCAACAAAAACTTTAGCGGGCTGAAATTATCCGGCGATATCGGCGTGACTGATGAGGGCGACGGCTTCAACTACTCGGCGGACATTGCCGCCGGCTTCGGCTTCGCCGACGGTCGTGGCCGCCTGATCGTGGCGGGCGAGATCGCCCACACGGATGGCATCTTCCAGGTCGATCGCGACTGGAATCACACCGGCTTCGTGCGAATCCAGAATCCGGCCTGGACCGCCAACAGCACCGTGCCCCGGTACCTGCTCCGGACCCAGGTCGGCGCGGCAAACTCGACGCCGGGCGGCCTCATCACCGCTTCGGCCGGAGGCACGGCAAATCGCCTGTGCGGAACCTATTTCGGACAGGGCGGGTCGATCAACCAGTACCAGTTCGGCGCGTTGACCTTCCCTTCGCCGGCCTGCTCCGCCGTGCCGCAGCTGACGCAAGGTGGCGACTGGCAGGTCAATGATTCGGGCCGCCGCATCGGCCTCAGCCCGGAAGAAGACCGCTATGGCCTCTTCGGCCGGCTGAGCTTCGAGGTCAGCGACGGGGTCACCCTCTTCGCCCAGGCGTCATATAACCGGCAGAAGACCTTGTTCAACGCGGGCCCGAACCTGATGACCGGACTTTCGCTGAATGCGACCGGTTGCGGCACGGCGGCGACCGCGGCGGCGGCTCCGACGACGTGCAACGCGTTCCTGTACAACACGCTCGGTCCGGCACAGCTGGTGGGCATAACCGGCGTTACGTTGGCGACGACCGCCGTCGACTTGCCCGGCCGCGGCTCGAACAACGAGCGCAAGGTGCAGCGCTATTTGATCGGCGCCGAGGGTGATTTCGAGGCTTTCGGAAAACCGGCGGGCTGGGACGTCTATGCCCAGTACGGCCGCGCCGAGTTGCACGAGCAACTGACCAATATCCAGCAAACGGTGCGGAGAAACAACGCGCTCGCCGCCGTGTTCGCGCCGGCCGGCAACCCGCGCGGTCTTCCGGTCGGTTCGATCCAGTGCCTTATCAACGTCAACGCCAGCGCGGCGGACGACGATCCCAACTGCCGCCCGCTCAACCTGCTGGGCATTGGCGTCGCCGATCCGGCGGCGGTCGATTATGTCCTCGGCGATCCGTTCCGGGATCAGACGCTCGAACAGACAGTGATTGGCGCCAACCTGTCGCTCACGCCTTTTGCGACCTGGGCGGGCGACGTCAGCATCGCGGTCGGCGCCGAGTATCGCAAGGAGGAGATCGACGGGTTCGTGCCCGCCGAGTTCCAACCCGTCTTCAACCCAGCCACCGGCGCATCGACCAGCAATTGGTCGGTCGGCAACTACCGCCCCAGCAAGGGCAGCTACGACGTCAAGGAGGCCTACCTCGAAACGGTCGTGCCGTTGGGCTTTGGACTCGAGTTCAACGGGGCGGTGCGCGCCACCGATTATTCGACCTCGGGCTATGTCACGACATGGAAGCTGGGTGCGACCTGGCAGCCCATCGACGACATTCGACTGCGCGCCACGCGCTCGCGCGACATTCGCGCGCCCAACCTTAACGAGCTGTTCCAGGCGGGTACCGCCAACACCTCCACCGTCACCAACCCGTTCTTCCCGGGAGTGGGGCCGGGGACCGGCACTTATGGCTCCAGCCTCTCATACCTGGGCACGATCACGGGCAATCTGGATCTGAGACCGGAGAAGGCGGATTCGTGGAACGTCGGCGCGGTCTTCACACCCCGCTTCATTCCCGGCTTCAGCGTGTCGGCCGACTATTTTGACATCAAGGTGAAACAAGCGATCGACAGCCTCAGCGCGGACGACATCGTCAACCGCTGTTTCGAGGGGCTGGCGGACTTCTGCGCGGCGATCACGCCCGACCCAGCCAATCCTTCGCGCGTCCTGATCAGCCGCCAGCCGGTCAATTTCTCCAGCCTCGTCATGCGCGGCGTCGATCTGGAAGCGGCGTATCGGATGCCCCTCGCCGGGGGCAATTTCACCCTGCGCGGCCTGGCGACGCGCTATATCGACAACATCGTCACAACAGGGGTGCCCGGCTTCGTGCCGCTCAACTCCGTCGGGACGCTGGGTGTCGGCACCGGCACGCAATCGATCACGCCGAAGTGGATCTACCGCTTCACCGCGTCCTACGACACCGACGATTTCTCGCTGACGGCGACGGCGCGAGGCGTGAGCGACGGCAGGTACGATGCCACCGGCATCGAGTGTGGGACCAGCTGCCCGATCTCGACTAACCAGTTCCCGACCTACGAGGACAACAGCATCGACGGCGCGACCTACGTCGACCTCAACGCGACGTTCAAGTTCGACGCGATGGCCAAGGGCGACGCCGAATTCTTCGTCAACGTCACCAATGTGTTCGACGCCGACCCGATCCTGCTGCCCGAAACCGGCCTCGCCGCGAACAGCACCTATTCGGACCTGCTTGGCCGCAGCTTCCGTGTGGGCGTGCGCTTCAGGATGAAGTGACACGGGACGAACGAAAGAAAAAGGGAGGGCACCGGTGGCCCTCCCTTTTTTTGTTGAGCGGTCCAGGGTGTCGCTCGGGTTGAATGAAAATCGACCCGTCCGACAACGGAAAAGGCAGGCGTGGCACACGCCCGGGTCTGTGTGATTGAGGCGGGCCCCAGCATGGACTATAGGCGGCCGCGAAACTCTCACGGCCGGTGTCCCGCTGCGGGCCCCAACCGCCCCGGGAACAACGGAGCCCCCATGTCGAAATCGCTTTTCCTGGATGATTTGCAGGTCGGCCAGCAATGGCATGGCGGCCCGATCGAAATGACCGAGGCAGATATCATCCGCTTCGCGAGCGAATATGATCCCCAGCCGATGCACATCGACACCGCGGCGGCCGCGAGCGGACGCTTTGGCGGCATTATCGCCAGCGGCTGGCACGTCGCGTCGGTCGTGATGCGCGATTTTGTCGAAGCCGCCCCGTTCGGGAACACGCCGCTTCTTGGCCTCAAAATCGACGATCTGACGTGGCGCGTACCCGTGCGGCCCGGCGATGTGCTTCGCATCACGCGCGAGGTCGTCGACATCGCGCATTCCAAAAGCAAGCCGGACCGGGGGGTGCTGACCATGCGAATGACCGTTACCAACCAGGAGGGCGCGGTCGTGATGGCGTTCTCCAACCTCATCCAAATGCCAACCCGGCCCGTCATCGATAGCTAGGCTCCTTCAGCAACGCCCGGCCGATAGCTGCCTGTCGGCGAACGGAAACGCTGAGGCAGTTCGAGCCTGCGACACCGCCGAGGATGGTCGCGGCAAGCACGACAAGGCCCGTCCGCCTCAGCGGCGACGAACGGTTCACCGCATCGCGCGCCTTCGGGCAAGTTTTTGTTAACCCCCTTCCTGCAGATGTCGGGCGGGGGGCACAAAGCGGCACAGGCCGCGCGAATGGAGAGTTCGCAGTGCTCGAATATGAAACAAGGCCGGCATCGGTCATGGGGCCGCTGGGCCGGCTCACTCTCGACGATCTGCCGTCCTCGTCCACGGCGCACTGGGTCAGCCGCCGCAAAGCCGAAGTGCTGGCCGCGATCGATGGCGGATTGCTCAGCCAGAGCGAGGCCTGTGCGCGATACCGGCTGAGCGTCGAGGAACTTGCCGGCTGGCGGCGGTCGATCGATCGCGCGGGCATCCCCGGCCTTCGTATCACCAGAACGCAGGAATATCGTAATCGGTTGGGCAGATGATCAATCGATGCCGGGCGTCCCCACACGCACGGCAACGGCGGGGCGGCGCGAGCAGACTGGTCCCTCTCGCGCCGCCCTTTCCAAATGCTCCGCTTCGCCGCCTCTGGGCACCGATGGCCCGCGATTAGTCACCGATCATATCGGCGAATGCTGGTGAAACACCAGCCTCCAACCATCGGGGCGCCGCACATAGGCTGAGCTGACGAGCGTCGCATAGGGTTCGCCATCGGCGCGCGTCACATCCGCCCGGTAGCTGATGATCGCAAAATCTTCGTCATTATCCAGAAGTTGACGATCCCCCATCGTCAGGTCACGCCAGCGGTTGGCGTTGGTCGCCGTCGCCGCGACCTCTTCGCGCGAATGCACGCCATGCATTTCTCCCGCCTGCGGAAAGGCGAGCAGGCACTGGCGGTCGACATGCTTCAGGAAATGATCTTTGCCGTCGAGCCAAAATCCTCGCTCGATGTCATAAAGCTCCTTTTCGAGCGCCATCTCACTTTCCCTTCAAGCGCGCGCGGGATCAACCGCCCTTCTTCTGCGCCCGCGCAGCCCGGACGCCCGCGAGAAACTGCTTTTCATTGACCTTCATCGCCAATCCTCTCTCCGAGAGGAAGAATGCGGCGCGCGGCATGGTGATATTGCCTTCGCTGGTCGCCAGCACCGCGCCCTGGGACGCCATCGCCGTAACCTTGCCGAGCACAGCGGCACCGTCGGCGCTCCGCACTTCGGCGCCCGGTTTCAAGGCTCCGTCAACCGCCGCCGCATCGGCCTCGGCCTGCCTCAGAACGGCGACGATCTTCTCCTTCGGGGCCTTCAGCGCCGGGCCCTTCGCGCTCTTCACAAAGGCATTCTTCGGAACCACCAGCCCGTTGCCGTCAATCGACACGGCCACCCTGTCTCCTGACACTTTGGCGATCTGGCCAACTTCTTCGCCATTCTGGTCATAAACCTTGGCACCCACGACCAGCGAAGCGGCAGGTGCCGGCGCTGGCGCCTGCGCCTGCGCAGCGGGGCCAGCGAGCGGTATCGCGCTCGCAAGGAATAGCGCTGCGATCGGGCCGAAGGATTTGTGCATGAAGCGCTCCTGTCGAACAAATATGCCCGCCCGTGCCGCATCGCACGACCGCGTGCCAAATGCGATGTTGCCCGGCCGTGCTACGGACGCGGCGAGCCGACGTCCCTCGCCAATCGGCGAAGACATTGGTCGGCCCGAAAGGGAGCCGGTTACCGGCGGCTACTGCGGGACGGGCGTCGGGCTGCCAGAACCCGTCGCCGACCTATATGGCGCTCTCGGCGCGCGCCGCGGATCACGCCGCCAAGCTGCTGAGGGAAGGCGCGATCTAACGGCGCGGCGGTGGAAAGGCGGGAGTTCGTCATGCCTTCGGGCGCCAACCGATTGGCCCGCACCTGGCGGACTGTCGTCGTGACAGACTCCGCTTTGCACCGGAATCTCCCTGTTTTCAGCCAAATCGCGAAGATCCGGCTGGCTGGGGCGGCAGGATTCGAACCTGCGAATGGCGGCATCAAAAGCCGCTGCCTTACCACTTGGCGACGCCCCAACAGGCCGGTGCGAGCGCGTCTATAGCGCCTCTCGGCCGCTTGGCAAGCTAGCCAGTCAGAGCCGGGTAACCCAGCCATGCGGATCGGCGGCGCGGCCGCGTTGGATGTCGACTAGCTTGTCCTTGAGCTTCGTTGTCACTTGTCCCGGGCCGCCGGCGCCGATGGTGAAGCTTGAATTGCCGCGCGTCACTTTGCCCACCGGGGTCACCACGGCGGCGGTGCCGCAGGCGAAGCTTTCGGTCAGCTTGCCGCTTTCCGCATCGGCCTGCCACTGGTCGATCGCATAGGGTTCCTCACGCACCGTCAGCCCGGCGTCGCGCGCCAGCGTGATGATCGTTTCGCGCGTGATGCCCGGCAGGATCGTGCCGGTCAGCGGCGGGGTGACGATGCTGCCGTCGTCGAAGACGAAGAACATGTTCATGCCGCCCAGTTCCTCGATCCAGCGACGCTCGGCGGCGTCGAGGAAGACGACCTGATCGTGCCCCTTGGCGATCGCCTCGCGCTGCGCGACGAGGCTGGAGGCGTAATTGCCGCCGCATTTGGCGGCGCCGGTGCCGCCGGGCGCGGCGCGGGTATAATCCTCCGACACCCAGAGCGAGATCGCGGGGGCGCCCGACTTGAAATAATTGCCGACCGGCGAGGTGATGACGAGGAACTGATATTCGGCCGCGGGCTTCACGCCGAGGAACACCTCGCTCGCGAACATGAAGGGGCGGAGGTACAGCGCGCCGCCGTCGACCTGCGGGAACCAGTGCGCGTCGGCGGCGACGGCTTCCTTGACCGCGGCGATGAACAGTTCCTCGGGCAGTTCGGCCATCGCCATGCGGCGCGCGCTGGCGTTGAAGCGCGCGGCATTGGCCTCGACGCGGAACAGCGCCATCGAGCCGTCGTCGAGGCGATACGCCTTCAGCCCTTCGAAGATTTCCTGCGCATAATGGAGCACCGCGGTCGCGGGATCGAGCGACAGCGGGCCGCGCGGCATCACCTGCGCATCGTGCCAGCCCTGTCCCTCGGTATAGCGGATCGACACCATATGATCGGTGAAGACGCGCCCGAATGCCGGATCGGCGATCGCCGCCGCCCGTACATCGTCCGCGATCAGATTGGGGTGCGGCAGATGGGTGAAGGCGGGAGCGGACATGCGAAAACACCTGTGTTTGCTGGTTTGTGGAGCGGGCCTCTTGCCAAAGACCGGCGGCGCGCGCAACGGTAGCGACTATGCCGGATGAGAATTTTCTTTCACAAGTACCCGCCGCCTCTGCTCTTTTCTTGCGCGAAGACGAAGTGCGCCGCGGCATCGAATTCCTCTTTTTCGCCCACGCCTCGCTGTGGCGCGCGATCGATGCGCGGCTCGCCGAAAAGGAACTGGGCCGCGCGCATTACCGCGCGCTCTATTTCATCGCGCGGCAACCGGGGCTGACGATTTCGGACCTGCTCGCCTTGCTCGGCATCACCAAACAGTCACTCGGCCGGGTGGTGAAGGAGCTGGAGGCGCGCGAATATCTGACGACGCGCCCCGGCAATCGCGACCGGCGGCAAAAGGAGCTGCGCCTGACCGATACCGGCCGCGCCGTCGAGACGGTAATCTTTGGCATGCTGCGCGACACGATGAGCCGCGCCTATACCCATGCGGGGCAGCAGGCGGTGACGGGGTTCTGGCAGGTCAGCGAGGCGCTTGTCCCCGCCCGCGAACGCCGCCGGATCGCGATGCTGGGGAAAGATACGGGCTGAGCAAAGGCGTCGCCCCCGCGAAGGCGGGGGCCGCTAGCAGCTTATACTGCACCCTCGGCACCAAGACGACAGCGCCCCCCGCCTTCGCGGGGGCGACGTTGTCCTTACCCCTCGCCGCGCGCGATATCGGCAAGCTCGCGCCCACGGTCGCGCGCCGCGCGCAGCACATTGGTGAACAGCGCGGCAAGCTGGCCGTCGCTGTCGAGCACGTCGAGCCCCGCCTGCGTCGTGCCGCCCTTGCTCGCGACCTGCGCGATCAGCACGCCCGGCTTTTCGCCGCTGTCGGCGAGGAGCGCGGTCGCGCCGCCGAACGTTGCGGTCGCGAGTGCCAGCGCGTCTTCGGCAGACAGGCCGAGGCGTTCGCCCGCGGCCGCATAGGATTCGATCAGGCGAAAGACGAAAGCGGGGCCGCTGCCGGTAAAGGCGGTGACAAGATCCATCGTCGAATCGTCGGCAAGCCGCACCGTCTGGCCCAATGTGTCGAGCAATGCGTCGATCGCCGCATCGTCGGCGTCGCCGAGCGTCGCGACCGCCGACACCCCGGCGCCGATGCGCGCGGCGAGGTTCGGCAGGATGCGAACCTGCGCGCCCGCATCGGGGAAGCGTGCGGCCAGATCGGCGAGCGACACGCCGGCGAGGATCGAGAGCAGATGAACGCCGCCCGTCGCGAGCGGCGCCAGCACATCGGCGACGTCGCCCAGCTGCTGCGGCTTCATGCCGAGCATGATCCAGTCGGCGCTGCCGCCCGCGGCCTGCCATTCACCCAGCGACGCGTGCTGGGCGATGCCCGCGCGCGGCGCCGCATAGGGATCGACGATCGCGACCAGCGCCGGGTCGAGACCCGCCGCCAGCCAGCGATCGAGCATTGCGCCCGCCATATTGCCGCAGCCGACTAACAGGAATCGGCCGGAGAAATTCCGCAATGCTTTGGTCATAGGTCCTACTTTTCTGTCCTTATCGACAGCTGCTCTCGGGCCCCGACAACAGGTCGAGACAGCGTCCGTCGATCTTGTTCGCGTCCACGGCCAGGCCCATCAGCGAGGCGAGTGTCGGCATGATATCCACCGTCATCACGGCGTTGGGCTGTTCGAAACCGGCCAGCCCCTTGCGCCAGAAGAGGATCGGCACGCGGCGGTCATAATCCCACACCGACCCGTGCGTCGCGACATAACCGATGCCCGATTCGGGGATCGGCGTGACCCGCGGCTTCAGCGCGATGATGAAATCGCCCGAACGCTGCGGATTATACGAGGCGCGCAGCTTGTCCATCAGGGTCCAGGTGTCAGGGGCGCGTTTTGAAATCGAATGCGCCTCGAGTTCTTCGCGCGTCACCACCGCCTCGATCTGCGGATGCGCGCGAAGGCGCGGAAGCAGTTCGGCGAGCACGGCCTTGCGCTGCGCGGCGGTCAGCGTCTTCGCCAGATAATAGTCGCCGCCATCGCCATAGAGCAGGGGCTGCGGCAGGCCGAGCTTTTCGGCCACCGCCTTGCCCATTGCTTCGGGGTCGAGCGCCTTGTCGACGCGCTGCGCGTCGGGCCAGGCGTTCTGGCGGTTGCGTTCGGGCAGGTCGTGGCCGCCATGGTCGGCGGTCAGCGCGACGACATAATCGATCCCCGTCGCATCGAGCCGCGCAAAGAAATCGCCGAGCTCGCGGTCGAGCCCCGCCATCTGGATGCACATCTCGCTGCCTTCGGTGCCGGTGCTGTGGCCGACATAGTCGGTCGCTGCCAGCCCGACGATCAAGAGGTCGGTGCCGCTACCCTCACCCATCTTGCGCACCTGGCGCAGCGCGGCGGCGGTCGCGAGTACCGCGCCATCGGCCTCGGGCGACGCCATGAAACGGCGGAAGTCGCCGGCGTCGCGCGCCATGCGGCCGGTGCCGACCGAGCCGCCCTTTTCGAGCGGGATCGCGATGTCGTGCGCGGTGCAATCGGCGGGAAGCGTCAGCGCGGGGCGCGGCTGGTTAATCGCGGCGGCGATCGCGGTGCCCGCCTGCTGCGCCGCCGGCGACAAGGTCGTGCCGCGATAGCTGGTGAGCCCGGTGGGCGCGAGCCACATCAGTTCGTCGGCCTGCCGGCCGCCCATCATGATCGCCGAGCGATCCTTGCCCGATACCGAGACGACCTGCGCCTTCGGGTCGCGCGCCTTCATCAGATCGCCGAGCGTTGGCACGAGCAGATGGTTCACCGACGGCGCATATGCGCCGCTTTTCGATGTCGTCCCCGCGACCGTTTCGTCCTCGGCGCAATAGACGCGCTTGTCGGCGCGCGCGACCGACAGGTCGAAATAATTATTGGCGACGATCCCCGTGTGCGCCGGATGATTACCGGTCAGGATCGTCGAATGGCCGGGGCAGGTTTCGGTCGCGCCGTGCGCCTGATAGCCCGACGGGAAGACGATGCCCGACGCGAGCCGCGCGAGGCCGCCGGTGAAACGCCCGCGATATTCGGCGAACAAATCGGCTGAAAACTGATCGACCGCGATCATCACGACGAGCTTCGGCGCCGGGGTCGTGGCGGTAATTTTCTGTACCGGCGGCGCCGAATTCTGCGCGAGACCGGTTCCGGCGGCGGCAACACAAAGCGCGGTAGCGATGGCAGTGGACAGATATTTCAGCTTCACGGACGGCTTCTCCAAATGATGGCGGGGCATCGCCCCAAAAAGCGCGGGCTGTCCTCTCGTCGAAAGCCGCCTATATGGCAAGCCTTCGAACGATGAACGGGCGCGGGCAGAGCATGAATTTGACAAGTGAGGCTTTTGTGACACGCGCATGGCGAACCGTGCTGGCATTGCTGACGCTGGCCATCGTCGTCGTCGGCCCTGCGCACGCGCAATCGACGCATATCCAGCCAAAACTGGTCGCCGAGTCGGCGGCGCCCGCCCCCGGCAGCAGCACGACACTTGCGCTGACGATGGCGCCCGAGCCGACCTGGCACGGCTATTGGGCGAATGGCGGCGACGCGGGTTTCGGCCTGTCGGTCGAATGGAACGCGCCCGAGGGGGTGACGATTGCGCCGTTCCGCTATCCGGTGCCCGACGCGCTGATCCTCTTTGGCATGATGAACCATGTCTATGAGCATCCCTATGCGCTGCTCGCCGAGGTGCAGGTCGACAAGAGAGTCGCGCCCGGGACCGACCTGACGCTATCGGGGGTCGCGAACTGGCTCGCCTGCACCGACAAGGTGTGCGTGCCCGAAAAAGCGGTGATTTCGGTCGCGCTGAAGGCAGGAGACGGCAAGATCGCGCCCGCCGAGCGCACCCGCTTCGACGGCTGGCGTGCGCTGCTGCCGCAGCCGCTCGACCGCCACGGCACTTGGGAAAAGCGCGGCGACATCGTGCGCTTTGCCATCCCCCTCCCCGCCAGCACCGCGATCGACGCGCCGCACCTGTTCGTCGAGACGCAGGATGTCGTCGACTATGCCGCACCGCAACGCTTCAGCCGCAATGGCGACCACATCGTCGTCGAAACGCGCTTCAAGGGCGAAAAAGCAGGGCCGGTTTCGGCGCTGCTGAAGCTCGGCGGCGGGCGCGGGCTGTCGTTGACGCTCGACCCCGGCGCGGTCCCCGCGGCGGGCGAGACGATCGCCGGTAAAGCCGGCGGCATCGATATGGGGTTGTTCTGGACCGCGCTCGGCGGGGCTATCTTGGGCGGGCTGATCCTCAACCTGATGCCGTGCGTCTTCCCGATCTTGAGCCTCAAGGCATTGAGCCTTGCGCGCTCGGGCGGCGATGCGCGGTCGGCGAAGATCGAGGCGCTCGCCTACACTGCCGGTGCCATCGTCACCGCACTGCTGCTCGGCGGCGTGCTGCTCGCGCTGCGCGCGGCGGGCGAGCAGGTCGGCTGGGCGTTCCAGTTGCAACATCCTGTGAGCGTGCTCGCGCTGCTGATCCTCGCGCTGGCGATCACGCTCAATCTGCTCGGCGCCTATGAACTGCCGTCCTTCGGCCGCGGACAGGCGCTCGTCGACAAGGGCGGCGCGGCGGGCGGATTCTGGACCGGCGCGCTCGCGGCCTTTGTTGCAACGCCGTGCAGCGGCCCGCTGCTCGGGGCGGCGCTCGGCGCGACGCTGGTGCTGCCAGCGTGGGCAGCACTGCCGATCTTCGGCGGGCTCGGCTTGGGCCTCGCCCTGCCGTTCCTCGCGATCGGCTTTGTGCCCGCACTGCGCAACCGGCTGCCGAAGCCGGGACCGTGGATGGACCGTTTCCGCAAATGGATGGCGCTGCCGATGGGGCTCACCACGCTCGCGCTGGCATGGCTGCTGTGGCGGCAACTCGGCGGCGGCGAGCAGCTCATATGGCCGATCCTCGCGGTCGCCATGGCGCTTGTCCTGCTCACGCATTACGGCTCGATCCAGCGCGGCGACCGGCGGTCGTGGTTGCTCTACGCCTCGGGGCTGCTCTTGCTTGTCAGCCTCGCGGGCACGGTGACCGAAGTCGCCGAGGCCGAACGCACTGCCGACGGCGCCGGATCGACCTTCTCTGCAGATGCGCTCGCCAAGGCGCGCGCCACCGGCAAACCTGTCTTCGTCTATTTCACCGCCGACTGGTGCCTGTCGTGCAAAGCGAACGAAGCCGGCGCGATCAATCGCGAGGCGGTGCAGGAGGCGTTCGACAAGGCGGGTGTCGTCACGCTTGTCGGCGACTGGACCAATGGCGACCCCGTCATCACGCGCACCCTCGCCGAGCATGGCCGCAACAGCGTGCCGCTCTACCTCTGGTATGCGCCGGGCGCCGCGAAACCCGAAATCCTGCCGCAGATTCTGACCCCGGGCCTGCTCACCGACAAGGTTGGCGGCTGATGGCGAAGCAGCGCGCCGACCAGCTGCTCGTCGACCGCGGCCTCGCCGAAAGCCGGACGCGCGCGCAGGCGCTGATCCTTGCGGGGCTCGCCTTTGTCGGCGACCGCAAGATCGACAAGGCGGGACAGCAGGTCGCGGCAGATGCCGAGATCAGCGTCAAGGGCCGCGACCATCCGTGGGTGTCGCGCGGCGGGATCAAGCTCGACCACGCGCTGACCCATCTTGACTGGGACGTGACGGGCGCGGTCGCGATCGACGTTGGATCGTCGACCGGCGGGTTCACCGATGTGCTGCTCAGCCGCGGCGCGGCGCGCGTCTATGCGGTGGATTCGGGCACCAACCAGCTCGCGTGGAAGCTGCGGCAGGACGAACGCGTCATCGTCCACGAACAGACGAGCGCGCGCATCCTGACGCCCGCACATATCCCCGAACCGATCGACCTGATCGTCTGCGACGCGAGCTTCATCGCGCTGTCGAAAGTGCTTCCCGTGCCGATGTCCTTTGCGAAGGGCGGCGCGCGCATCGTCGCACTGATCAAGCCGCAGTTCGAGGCCGAGCGGCATGAGGTGGGCAAGAAAGGCGTCGTTCGCGACGCCGCGGTGCATGCGCGCGTTTGCGCCGACGTGCAGGGCTGGCTGACCGGCGAAGGCTGGGACGTTATCGACCTTGTCGAAAGCCCGATCACCGGCCCCGAAGGCAATGTGGAATTTCTGATCGCTGCGGTGAAGCGAGCCGCTTGACGCTGCGCCGCACAATCGCGACACCATGCAACGGATTCGCGTGTGGGGGATAATGCGGACATGACCGAAATCGCAACGCCGGGGCAGCTTCGCATGTCCTATCTGCGCTGGGCGCTCGTCACGGTTCCGGCGATCGTGCTTGCGGGGAGCCTGTCGGGCCTCTTGTCGAACAGCGGTTATGGCAATCGCTGGTTCGCGTCGCTCGACCTGCCGCCGATCACGCCGCCGGGCTGGGTGTTCGGCACCGTCTGGCCGCTCCTCTATATCTGCCTCGGCCTGTCGCTCGCGATGATCCTCCACGCCCGCGGCGCGAAGGGGCGCGGTTTTGCGCTGCTGCTCTTCTTCGTCCAGCTGATCGCCAATTTCGCCTGGTCGCCTTTGTTCTTCGGGCAGCATCAGGTGACGACCGCGCTCTATGTGATCATCTTCATCCTGATGGTGACGGTCGCCACCGCCTTTGCCTTTGCGCCGATCCGCAAGGCCGCGGCGTGGTTGCTCGTGCCCTATATGATCTGGCTCAGCTTTGCCGCGATCCTCAATTTCCAGATCGATCAGCGCAATCCCGATGCCGAAACCCTTGTCCCCGCCGCCGCCAGCACCCAAATAGGGTGACGGCAAGGGGACAGACCCCGACGAAGGAATATGAGACATGCAGAGCGAAAACCGCTTTTTCGACGATCTGGCCAAGATGGTGAACGGCATTGCCGGAACCGTCGCCGGTGCCGGCCGCGAAGCCGAGTCCGCGATGCGCGACCGCGCCAAGGAATGGGTTGGCCGCATGGATTTCGTTAGCCGCGAGGAATTCGAGGCTGTGAAGAAAATGGCCGCGACCGCGCGCGCCGAAGCCGAAGCGCTGAAAGCGCGCCTCGACAAGCTCGAAGGCGTGGCGAAGCCCGCGGCGGCGCCGAAAGCGGCTGCGAAACCTGCCGCTGCGAAGCCGGCCGCGAAACCCGCTGCTGCGAAACCGGCAACCAAAGCCGCGGCAAAGCCGAAGGCCAAGTAATGCGTCGCCCCTGCGAAGGCAGGGGCCGCTGGCAACCTTGCGCAATGCCGATAGCGGCCCCTGCCTTCGCAGGGGCGACGAATATTCGCGGACTCGCCACGATGCGCGAGAGCCGCTAAAGGCGCGCGCATGAGTGACGATATTTACGACGACGATGACGGCCAGGATGCGGCACCGATGGAGATGCTGGCGTCCTATTTCGCCGCGCACGACTGGCCGCACGAGATGGTCGGCGAGGACGAGATCGTCGCGACCGCGCAGGGCAGCTGGACGACCTATGAGCTGCGCGCGGTGTGGCGCGCCGACGACGGCGTCATCCAGCTCCTCGCCTTTCCCGACATCCGCGTCGTCGAGGACAAGCGCGCCGCCGCGCACGAGGCGCTCGCGCTGATCAACGAGCAATTGTGGCTCGGTCATTTCGAGCTGTGGTCGAACAGCGGCACAATCCTGTTCCGCCACGGCATGCTGCTCGGCGCCGACGCATCGCTGCCGCTCGACCTCACCGAAACGCTGATCGAAAGCGCGATCGACGAGTGCGAGCGCTTTTACCCGGTGTTCCAGTTCGTGCTGTGGGGCGGCAAGTCGCCCGCCGAGGCGCTCGCCGCGTCGCTCATCGAAACGCGCGGCGAGGCGTAAGCCCTAAATCTTTTCGAAGCGGGTCAGCCCCGGCCCCAGTTCGTTCGGTCCGATCGCCAGCGGCTCGCCGCTCCAGTCGGCGACGAAGATCGTCTTGCGGCCGGTGCCTTGCGGAACGCTCGCACGATTGCCTTCGATCACCAGCCCGCGCGACGGATTGTCGCGCGCCTCGGCTGCGATCGCGATCAGCGCCCCGTAATTTTCCTTGTCGCGTCCCTGGATCATCAGGTTGTTTGCAATCCGCCCGGTCGATCCCGCGGGCAGGTCGATCAGATAATTGGTCGCGGTGCCCTGCGTATCATCGAAGCTGTTGTCGCGGATTTCGACGCGCGGCGAGCGGGTCTTGAGATAATGGCCGCCGCTGCCCTTTTCAAAGCGCGTGCGCGTGACGACGACGCGGCCATAGACGCCGGTGTAGACGCTGTGCGCGCAGCTGAGGCCGCGGTCGCAGCGGCCGAGGCGCGAGAAGGTCGAGCGGTCGATCGTCAGCGTCGCCGCGGGGTCGTCGGCGGTGAGGATCCCTTCCTCGCTGTTGCGGAACAGGCTGTTCACGACGTCGAGATTGCTTTTTTCGAGGCGGATGCCCGCGCCATTGCCGTCGGGGACGCGCATATTCTGGAACACGATCCCGTCGATGCGCGCGCCGGCGCCGCGCAGCACCAGCGCCGCCTTGCCCTCGCACGTCACGCCGTCGAAGATCGCCCGGCCGGGCTCGACCGCGACGAAGGCGATACGGCCCGCGGTCTGTACCGCGCAGTCGCGATGATAGCCGGGGGCGACGCGAATCGTGCCCTCGCCTTCGCCGATCGCATCGACGGCGTCCTGCAGCCGTCCGAAGCTGCGGCCATCGACGCTGTAAGGTGCGCCCCCGGTCTGCGCGGGCAGCGGCACCGGCGCGAGAAGCAGCGGGAGGGCGAGCAGCGGCAACAAGGGCCGGCGAAGAAGTGCCTTGAACATGCCGCTGCCCATAGCGGCTTTCGCGCGCCTAGTCGTTGGCGAAGCTGGTTAATTCCCGGCCTGTCTCGCTTTCGGACAGGCGCGAACGCACCAATTAATCGTCGCCCCCGCGAAGGCGGGGGCCGCCGCGCCCTGAAGCAACGTCGAATCGGGACGACTACGGCCCCCGCCTTCGCGGGGGCGACGGAACTTAGTCCAGGTTCGGCCGCAGCCAGCGCGTCGCGGTTTCGATGTCGACGCCGCGCCGCTCCGCATAATCTTCGAGCTGGTCGCTTCCGATCCGGGCGACACCGAAATACTGGCTTTCGGGATGCCCGAAATAAAAGCCGCTGACCGCCGCCGTCGGCAACATCGCAAAGCTTTCGGTCAACACCAGCCCGGCATTGTCGCCGGCCGCCAGCAAGTCGAACAGGATCGGCTTCAGGCTGTGGTCGGGGCATGCCGGATAGCCGGGGGCGGGCCGGATACCGCGATATTCTTCCTTGATCAGCGCCTCGTTGGTCAGCTGCTCGCCGGGCGCATAGCCCCACAGGGTGGTGCGGACATGCTGGTGCAGCCGCTCGGCGAAGGCCTCGGCGAAGCGGTCGGCGAGCGCCTTCAGCAAGATATCGGAATAATCGTCCTTGTCGGCGCGGAAGCGTTCCGAATGCGGCTCGATGCCATGAATGCCGACCGCGAAGCCGCCCATCCAGTCGCCCGCCGGATCGATGAAATCGGCGAGGCACATATTGGCGCGGTCGCGGCTCTTCTTGACCTGCTGACGCAGGAAAGGAAGCGTCACATGGCGCTCCTCCTCGGCGATGTGGATGGTGACGCTGTCACCGTCGCGCGCGCACGGCCAGAGGGCGCAGACGCCGCGTGCGGTCAGCCACTTCTCCGCGATCAGCTTGTCGAGCATCGCATCGGCATCGGCCTTCAGCGCCTGCGCCGTTTCGCCGACCACGTCGTCGTCCATGATCGACGGCCAGGTGCCGTGCAATTCCCACGCGCGGAAAAAGGGCGTCCAGTCGATGCATTCGCGCAAATCGTCGAGCGACCAGTCGTCGAAGCGGTGCAGCCCGGGCTGCAGCGGCGGCGCGGGCTTGTCGCTGAGATAGGCGTCGTAATAATTGGCACGCGCTTCTTCGAGAGTGTGCAGCACGCTCTGCCCCTTGCCCGCGCGCACGTCGCGGATATGGGCATAATCGTCCTTATACCCCTGCACATACGCCTCGCGCCCGGTATCGCTGACCAGAGAGGTCGCGACGCCCACCGCACGGCTGGCGTCGAGGACGTGGAGCACCGGGCCCTGATAGGCGGGATCGATCCGGAGCGCGGTGTGGACTTTCGATGTCGTCGCGCCGCCGATCAGCAGCGGCATCGTCATGCCCGCGCGCTGCATTTCCTCAGCCACCGTCACCATCTCGTCGAGCGAGGGGGTGATCAGGCCCGAGAGGCCGATCATGTCGGCATCATTCTCGTTCGCGGCTTCGAGGATCTTCGACCACGGCACCATCACCCCGAGGTCGACGATCTCGAACCCGTTACACTGGAGCACGACGCCGACGATATTCTTGCCGATGTCGTGGACGTCGCCCTTCACGGTCGCCATCACGACCTTGCCCTTGCCCTTCGCGCCCGGCTCCTTCGATGCCTCGATGAAGGGCAGCAGGTGCGCGACGGCCTTTTTCATCACGCGCGCCGATTTCACCACCTGCGGCAGGAACATCTTGCCCGACCCGAACAGGTCGCCGACGACGTTCATGCCGTCCATCAGCGGCCCCTCGATCACCTCGATCGGGCGCGGCATCAGCAGGCGCATTTCCTCGGTGTCGTCGACGACATAAGCGTCGATGCCCTTGACGAGCGCATGCTCGAGCCGCTTGGCGACCGGCCAGCCGCGCCATTCCTCGGCGGCCTTTTCCTGCGCGGCGCTGGTGCCCTTATAGCGTTCGGCGAGCGCGATCAGCCGTTCGGTCGGGCTTTCGGCTTCGCCCTCGACCTTGCGGTTGAGCACGACATCCTCGACCGCCTGACGCAGTTCGGGGTCGATCGTGTCGTAGACGTCGAGCTGCCCCGCATTGACGATCGCCATGTCGAGCCCGGCGGGGATCGCATAATAGAGGAAGACGCTGTGCATCGCGCGCCGCACGACCTCGTTGCCGCGGAAACCGAAGGACAGGTTCGAGAGGCCGCCCGAGAAATGGACGTGCGGGCAGCGGACGCGGATGATCTTCACCGCTTCGATGAAATCGACCGCATAATTGTCGTGCTCTTCCAGCCCTGTCGCGACCGCGAACACATTGGGGTCGAAGATGATATCCTCGGGCGGGAAGCCGATCGTCATCAGCAATTTATAGGCGCGCTCGCAAATCTCGATCTTGCGCTCTTTGGTGTCGGCCTGCCCGACCTCGTCGAACGCCATCACGACGACCGCGGCGCCATAAGCCATGCACTTGCGCGCATGTTCGAGGAAAGGCTCCTCGCCTTCCTTCATGCTGATCGAATTGACGATCGGCTTGCCGGGAACGCATTTCAGCCCCGCCTCGATCACACTCCATTTCGAGCTGTCGATCATCACCGGCACGCGCGCGATGTCGGGCTCGGCGGCGATCAGCTTGAGGAAGGTCGTCATCGCATATTCGGCGTCGAGCAGGCCCTCGTCCATATTGACGTCGATGACCTGCGCGCCGTTTTCGACCTGCTGGCGCGCGACCTCGACCGCCGCGGTATAATCGTCGGCGAGGATCAGCTTCTTGAACGCCGCCGATCCGGTGACGTTGGTGCGTTCGCCGATATTGACGAAGCTGGATGAGGCGGCGGTGGTCATCGGGGTATCCTGAAACTGAGTATTAGGCAGCGAGCGGCCGGGCGAGGACGAGATCGTCGTAAAGCTTGCCGCCGACATTGAACTGGCGCGTGCCGAGGTCGGCGAACCCCTGCTTGCGGTAGAAAGCGAGCGCGCGCTCGTTCTTCGCATAAACGCCCAGAAGCAGGCGGCGATGGCCGCTCGCCGCTTCCAGCGCCTGCTTCATCAACGCCGCGCCGAGCCCGCTGCCGTGAAAGCGCGACAGCGAATAGATGCGCTTCAACTCGATATCGCCTTCAAGCGCCGCGGCGAGGTCGGGCTTACCGACCAGCGCGAAACCGATCGGCGCGCCGCCGGGCTGCGCCTCGGCGATCCACGCGCGCGCGCCGGCCGCCAGATAGGCCTTGTACGCCGCCTCATTATGGTGCGCGGCGCAATGACCGACGATCGCATCGCCGTCGAGGATGCCCGCGAAGGTTTCGAGGAAGGTCGCGGCGCCGATCAGCGCGAGCGCCGACGCATCGTCGGCTCCGGCTTCCCGGATCGTCCATGTCGGATTGTCGGTCATCGGTTCAGGCCGCCATGGTGAAGGGCTCGAGCCCCGCGAGCCGCGTCCGCACCGGCACCTCGGGAATATGCCGGGGCGCAAGACCCTGAACCGCCTTGGCCATCGCCGCGATATGCGCGGGGGTCGACCCGCAGCAGCCGCCGAGGATGTTGACCTGGCCATCCTCGGCCCATTCGCGCACCAGCCCCGCGGTCGTGTCGGGCATTTCGTCATATTCGCCGAGTTCGTTCGGCAGGCCCGCGTTCGGATAGACCATCACCAGCGCGTCGGCGATGTCCGACAGCACGCGGACATGCGGGCGAAGCTGCGACGCGCCGAACGAGCAGTTCAGCCCGATCGTCAGCGGCTTGGCATGGCGGACCGCATACCAGAAGGCCTCGACGGTGTGCCCCGACAGGTTGCGGCCACTGAGGTCGGTGAGCGTCATCGAAATCATCAGCGGCAGCTCGCGCCCGACCTTCGCCTCGGCCTCGAGCGTCGCGGCGATGCCAGCCTTGGCGTTCAGCGTGTCGAAGATCGTCTCGATCAGGATGAAGTCGGCGCCGCCTTCGGCGAGCGCCACGACCTGATCGAGATAGACATTCTTGAGCTCGTCGAAATCGATCTCGCGATAGCCCGGGTTGTTGACGTCGGGCGACAGCGACAAAGTCTTGTTCGTCGGCCCGACCGCGCCCGCGATAAAGCGGCGGCGACCGTCGCGCTCCTGATAGCGATCGGCCGCTTCGCGCCCCAGCCGCGCGCTTTCATGGTTGATGTCGGCGACCAGATGCTCGGCGCCATAATCCGCCTGGCTGATCGTGTTGGCGCTGAAGGTGTTCGTCGACACGATGTCCGAACCCGCCGCCAGATAGGCTTCGCCGATCGCGGTGACGACATCGGGGCGCGTCAGCGCGAGGATGTCGTTATTGCCCTTCTGGTCGTGCGTCAGGCCGAGCGAGCCGGCATAGTCGGCCTCGACCAGCTTGCGGAGCTGGATCTGGGTGCCCCAGCCGCCGTCGGTCAACAAGATGCGTTCCTTTGCCGCTGCCTGCAGGGCTTCGCGTGCGCTGATCATGCGGCTTTCTCCGTCGCGGGCGCCACCGCCGGGCGGAGGCCCAGGAGGTGGCAGATGGCATAGCTCAGCTCGGCGCGGTTGAGCGTGTAGAAGTGGAAGTCGCGCACCCCGCCCGCATAGAGGCGGCGGCACATTTCGGCGGCGATCGTTGCGGCGACAAGCTGGCGCGCCGCGGGCAGGTCGTCGAGCCCCTCGAACAGCGAGATCATCCACGCGGGGATCGCGGTGCCGCACATATCGGCCATGCGCCGCGTCTGCGACACGTTCGACACGGGCAGGATGCCCGGGATGATCGGTGCGGTGATCCCCGCCGCCGCAGCCGCGTCGCGGAAACGCAGGAAGCTGTCGGGCGAAAAGAAGAATTGCGTGATCGCGCGCGTCGCGCCCGCGTCGAGCTTGCGCTTCAGATTGTCGAGGTCGGACTGCGGACAATCGGCGTCGGGATGCGTTTCGGGATAGGCGGCGACCGAAATGTCGAACGGCGCAATCGCCTTCAATCCGGCTACGAGTTCGATCGCATTGGCATAGCCGTCGGGATGCGCGCGGTACGGCGCGCCGCCCGGGACGTCACCGCGCAGCGCGACGATATGGCGCACTCCGGCATCCCAATAGGCATGCGCGACCTCGTCGATCTCGGCGCGCGAGGCCTCGACGCACGTCAGGTGCGCGGCGGGCGGAACGGCGCTTTCGGCGGCGATGCGCGCGACGGTCGCATGGGTGCGCTCGCGCGTCGAACCGCCCGCGCCATAAGTGACCGACACGAAGCTGGGGCCCAGCGGCTCGAGCGTGCGGAACGTGTCCCACAGCTGCGCCTCCATCTTCTCGGTCTTGGGCGGGAAGAATTCGAAGCTGACGCCGATGTCGCCTTCGAGATTGGCGAACAGCGGCGAGGCCGCGGCGCGGCGCGCCTCTGCCAGCGAATTCAAATTCGACGTCATGCCGCAAGCCTTTTACTTTGTCCGTCACCGATGACGGGGGGTTGATCTTCATCGCTGCGACGGCGGCCGAGCCACAGCTTCACGGCCAGCTCCCCGCCTTCGAGCGTCTGGGTATTTTCCAGCAGCAGCCCTGCCGACGCGAACCAGCCGCGGATCTGCGCGTCCGAAAAGCCGAGGCGCGCGTGCGCCGCAAAATTGCGCAACTCTTCGTCCTCGTGCGGCGCGAAATCGACGACGAGCAAATGGCCACCGCCGCGCAGCACCCGGCTCGCCTCGGCGATCACGCGGTCGGGCTCGTGCGCGAAATGCAGCGCCTGATGGATGACAATGCTGTCAATGCTCGCATCATCGACCGGCAGGTTCAGGAAGTCGCCCTGGAGCAGGTCGACCGGAACCGATTGCTCCGCCAGCTTGGTGCGCGCGATGCGCAGCATTTCGGGGCTGCGATCGAGTGCGGTGATGCGGCGCGCGGTCGGCGCGAAGATTTCGGCCATCCGGCCGGTGCCGGTGCCGATGTCGAGCAAGTGCCCGAGCCGGCGGTTGTGCATCATCGCCAGCATCGCGGCCTCGACCTCGCTTTCGGCGACGTGGCGCGACCGGATCGCATCCCATTCGGCGGCATGTTCGGCAAAATAGCGTTCGGCGGACGCCGCGCGCTCGTCGCGCACCGCCGCCAGCCGCCGCGCATCATGCGCGATGACCCGCGTCTCGCGCGCAGAGAAGGGCCATTTTTCGGCTTGGCCGATAATGTCGGCGACCGGCCCGCCGTTCGCGATGCGCAGGAAAACCCAGCTTCCTTCGCGCCGCCGCTCGACGATCCCGGCCTCGACAAGGATCCGGACATGGCGCGACACGCGCGGCTGGCTCTGGTCGAGCACGACCGCCAATTCGCCGATCGCGAGCTCCATCTCGCGCAAAAGCGCGACGACTCGCAATCGCGTCGGGTCCGCGAGGGCACGGAAAATGTCGATCAGCTCGCTCATGGGGCAACATATAAAGCTTTCTTTATATCCGGTCAACCAAGCGCCGCTCCCCTATTTCCGCCACGCACCCTTCAGCCGGGACCGAATTACGACGAAACAGCGGGGCTCTGGCAAAAAGGGCGTTGCGTGCCATTTGGCGAGGGGGTAATTCTGCGCGCGATTGGCAAATTTCGGGATCGATCAGTTCCTGTGCCGATCGGTCAGTTCAAACCGAGAGGGGTATTCCCAAATGAAGAAATCGATCACTCTGTCGCTCGTCCTCGCCGCCTCGATGGGCCTCGCTGCTTGCGCCGAAAAGGCTGCCGACGACACGGCTGCTGCAACCGAAGACGCAGCCGCGACCGTCGAAGGCGCTGCTGATGGCGCGATGGAAGCGGCCGAAGGCGCTGCCGACGCGACCGCAGCTGCTGCTGGCGAAGCCGGCGCCGCTGCCGACGCCGCTGGCGATGCCGCTGCCTCGGGCGACGCTGCCAAGGCTGCCGACAAGGCGACCGAAGCTGCCGATGCTGCCAAGGAAGCTGCCGACGCCGCCAAGGGCGCGATGGAAGAAGCCAAGAAGTAAGCGTCTTTTCGGCCTTTCAGGCCGAAGAAATGCCACAGGCAAAGGGGGGTCGCCGGTTCGCCGGTGGCCCCTTTTTCATTCGGGACAGGTATCAATCGGCGCAGTTGCCAAGCCCCTGATCCGCCGTTAACTCTCAGTCCCTATGGCCGTCGCCCGGCCATTGCATTCGAAAGGAATATCATGCGCAAGATCATCATCGCCTCGATGGCCGCCGCGGCCTTCAGCCTCGCCGCCTGCTCGGAAAAGACCCAGGACGCCGCTTCGGAAACCGCCACTTCGGCCGCCGATGACGCCGCCGCCGCTGGCGATGCCGCTGCCGATGCTGCCGCTGGCGCTGCCGACGCGACGGCTGCTGCCGCCGACGAAGCCGCCGATGCGACCGCCGCCGCCGCCGACAAGGCCGGCAACGCCGTCGAAGGCACCGTGAACGCCGCTGGCGAAGCCGCCGACAAGGCCGGCGCCAATATTGCCGAAGAAACCAAGAAGGCCGAAGCCAACGACAAGAAGTAAGTCGTCGGCACGCCTTCGGGCTGATATCGGGGGCTCCATCCACCACGGATGGAGCCCTTTTTCATGGGAGCGCATGCGATGATCGACCTTCGGATGACGAGCGCCGCGCTCGCGATGCTGATCCTGACGACGGGATGCAGCCGTACCGACAATGAGCCCGGCCCCGGCGGCGTGACCGTCAGCGAGGCCAAAGCGCTCGACGATGCCGCCGAAATGCTCGAAAGCCGCGATAGCGCGCCGGTAGCCGCCGCGGACAAGCCGGACGGCGACGCCGAAAAGACCGTCAAATAGCGCCTTCCCCTCGCCGCATCAGGGCGTTAGGCTGCTCTCGCCCCGCAACTGGCGCTGAAGATGGAGTCCCATCGGGAAGCGGGGCGGACCGACAGGTCGACAGGAGCCGCGCGCCTGGGTGATCCATCGCCAGCGCAAGGACATCCGCATGACCGATACGCCCAGCACCACCGTCGTCTTCCTGCTCTTTCCCGGTATCACCCAGCTCGATTTCACCGCTCCCGCGCAGGCGCTTTCGCGCATGCCCGGCGCCTTACTCGCGGGCGCCGCGGCCAGCCTCGACCCGATCATGACCGACAGCGGCTTCGCGATCGTGCCGACGCATGATTTCGCGAGTGCGCCGCAGGGCGACATCCTCTGCATCCCCGGCGGGCACGGCGTCGCCGACGCGCTGGGCGATGCCGCGACGATCGATTTCATCGCGCGCCAGGCCGCGGGCGCGCAATGGGTGACGAGCGTCTGCACCGGCGCCTTCCTGCTCGGACGCGCCGGGCTGCTCGACGGCAAGCGCGCGACGACGCACTGGGCCTATACCCATTTGCTGCCGCTCGTCGGCGCCGAGCCGGTGAAAGCACGCGTCGTCGAGGACGGGAATGTCGTGACCAGCGGCGGCGTCACCTCGGGGCTTGATTTCGCGCTGACGCTCATTGCCCGGCTGCGCGGCGATGCGGTCGCGCAGGCGATCCAGCTCGCGATCGAATATGATCCCGCGCCGCCCTTCCCCGGCGGCCATCCCGACCGCGCGCCCAAGGCGATCACCGCGGGATTGAAAGAGCATGTCTATGACGCCGCGGCAGCGCGGATGGAGGCGGCGTTGTCGGGCGGTTAGGGTCTGGACCCTAACGGCAGCCCGCGAGTGCGATTTCGTAAAGTTTCGGCCAATATTTTCCGGTGACGAACAAGCGCTTCGTTTTCGCGTCCCATGCAATGCCGTTGAGCACGCTGTCGGTCCCCCTGACACCGGCGTCGGCCTTGAGCCCCGTCAGGTCGACGAGCGAGACGACGTTGCCGGTGGCGGGATCGATGCGGACGATGAAGTCGGTCATCCACACATTCGCCCAGATCTGGCCGTCGATCGTCTCCAGCTCGTTGATCATCGAGATCGGCCGGCCGCCGAAGCGCACCGTGACACGCCTCTGCTCCTTCATTGTCGCGGGATCGAAGAAGCGGAGCTCCGTCGTGCCGTCGCTGAGAACCAGGCTGCCTTCGACCATCGTCACGCCCCAGCCCTCGCCTTCATATTTGAAGGTGCCGACGCGTTTCAGATCCTTGATCGACCAGCGATTGCCGGCGCCGCCCTGCCAGGTCACGCCGATGATCTGATCGCCCCAGCGCGTGATGCCTTCGCCGAACTGGTCCGCCGGCAGCTTTGTCTGCGCCAGCGCCTTGCCGGTCTTGAGGTCGAGCCGCGCCACGCGGGACTGACCATATTGACCGGTGGCCTCGTACAGATGCCCCTCGTCCCAGAAGAGGCCTTGGGTGAAGCTGGTCGCGTCGTGCGGGAAGGTTTCGACGATGCGGTAGCCGCAGCGCTCGATCGGCGGCGGCGCGGGCGTTGCCGCGGCCGGAGGATCGGCGAGCAGGGCGAGAGCGAGGACGAAGATCATCGCTGCCCTAGCTATGCCGCATCGCCTGAACTGGCAATGTCCCGCCTGCCCTATTTCGTCATGCCATTTTCGTCATGCCGGACTTGATCCGGCATCCATGACGCCGCCCGTGGCATGGACCCCGGATCAAGTCCGGGGTGACGATGAAGATAAGTTGCACAAAGAAAAGGGCCGGAGGATTGCTCCCCCGGCCCTTCTTTTTTGACTTGGCCGTTCGGCAAGTCGGCATGCGACCCCGGCCTTCGCCGGGGTGACGACCTGTTGGGGTCGTCAGAAGTCCATGCCGCCCATGCCGCCCATGCCGCCGCCGCCCATGGGCATGGCGGGCTTGTCGTCGGGCGTTTCGGCGATGCCGGCTTCGGTGGTGATCAGCAGACCGGCAACCGAGGCAGCATCCTGCAGCGCGGTGCGCACGACCTTGGTCGGGTCGATGACACCCGCCTTGACCAAGTCTTCATAGACGTCGGTCGAGGCGTTGAAGCCGAAGTTGCTGTCGTTCTGGTCGAACAGCTTGCCCGCGACGACACCGCCGTCGAAGCCAGCGTTTTCAGCGATCTGGCGAACCGGAGCCTGCAGCGCGCGACGGATGATGTCGATGCCGCGGGTCTGGTCTTCGTTGACGCCCGACATGCCGTCGAGAGCCTTCGTCGCGTACAGAAGCGCCGTACCGCCGCCGGGGACAATGCCTTCTTCGACCGCAGCGCGGGTCGCGTGGAGCGCGTCGTCAACGCGGTCCTTGCGTTCCTTCACTTCGACTTCCGAAGCGCCGCCGACCTTGATCACGGCAACACCGCCGGCGAGCTTCGCCAGACGTTCCTGCAGCTTTTCCTTGTCGTAGTCGCTGGTCGTCGTTTCGATCTGCGCGCGGATCTGTTCGACGCGGCCCTTGATCGCATCATGGTCGCCAGCACCATCGACGATGGTGGTGTTGTCCTTGTCGATCGTGACGCGCTTGGCCTGGCCGAGCATGTTCAGCGTGACCGACTCAAGCTTGATGCCCAGGTCTTCGCTGATCATTTCACCGGCAGTGAGGATCGCGATGTCCTGCAGCATCGCCTTGCGGCGATCGCCGAAGCCCGGCGCCTTGACGGCCGCGACCTTCAGGCCGCCGCGCAGGCGGTTGACCACCAGCGTTGCGAGCGCTTCGCCTTCGATGTCTTCGGCGATGATGAGGAGCGGACGGCCCGACTGCACCACGGCTTCGAGGATCGGAAGCATCGACTGGAGGTTCGACAGCTTCTTTTCGAAGATCAGGATGTACGGATCCGAAAGCTCGACGAGCATCTTTTCGGGGTTGGTGATGAAGTAAGGCGACAGGTAGCCGCGGTCGAACTGCATGCCTTCGACGACGTCGAGTTCGAAATCGAGGCCCTTGGCTTCCTCGACGGTGATCACGCCTTCCTTGCCGACCTTTTCCATGGCTTCGGCGATCTTGTCGCCGACTTCCTTGTCGCCATTGGCCGAAATGATGCCGACCTGCGCGATTTCAGCGGTGCCCGAAACGGGCTTCGACTGCGCCTTGATCGTTTCGACAACCTTGGTGACCGCGAGGTCGATGCCGCGCTTCAGGTCCATCGGGTTCATGCCGGCGGCAACCGACTTCATGCCTTCGCGCACGATCGCCTGCGCCAGAACGGTCGCGGTGGTGGTGCCGTCGCCGGCCTTGTCGTTCGCCTTCGATGCGACTTCGCGCAGCATCTGGGCGCCCATATTCTCGAACTTGTCCTTAAGTTCGATTTCCTTGGCGACGGTGACGCCGTCCTTGGTGATGCGGGGCGCGCCGAAGCTCTTGTCGATCACGACGTTGCGGCCCTTGGGACCGAGGGTCACCTTCACCGCGTCGGCGAGGGTGTCGACGCCGCGCAGAATGCGCTCACGCGCGTCGCGGCTGAATTTTACGTCTTTAGCAGCCATGGGCTTGTTCCTTTAAAATCCGCAGAAAACTGCGTAACTTCACACTGAATTCGATGAAATCGCTCAGGCGATGACGCCGAGGAT
Organism: Sphingopyxis sp. H053; assembly: GCF_001468225.1. Classification (GTDB taxonomy): domain Bacteria; phylum Pseudomonadota; class Alphaproteobacteria; order Sphingomonadales; family Sphingomonadaceae; genus Sphingopyxis. The sequence continues at coordinate 451,132 of NZ_LNRU01000002.1, forward strand.
GTCCGATTCCTTCATGATCAACAGCTCTTCGCCGTCGACCTTGACTTCGGTGCCCGACCATTTGCCGAACAGGATGCGGTCGCCCGCCTTGACGTCGAGCGGGGTCACCTTGCCGTCATCGGCGCGGGTGCCGGTGCCGACCGAGACGACTTCGCCTTCCTGCGGCTTTTCCTTGGCGGTGTCGGGGATGATGATGCCGCCAGCCGTCTTTTCTTCGGCTTCGATACGGCGAACAAGCACGCGGTCGTGCAGCGGACGAAATTGCATGGAAATCCCTCCAGAGATGGAAATGATGTCGTTTAGCACTCACAGGACGCGAGTGCTAACAGTCGGCCATATGGGTGGGAGTCAGATAGGCGTCAAGCGCAGGGGTACAAGATTCTCGCGAAGTTTTTGCGTCAGGCCGGAAGCAGGCCCAGACGCGCGCGCATCCGCCAGCGGAGCAGCAGCACGGCAGAGACGACAATCAGCCCTACGGCCAGCCCGATCCACACCCCGACTCCGGCGAGCGGCGTCCAGAAGCCGAGGTAGATGGCGGTGCCATAGCCCGCGATCCAGTAACCGCAGATCGCGATGATCATCGGGGTGCGTGTGTCCTGCAATCCGCGCAGCACGCCCGCCGCCACCGCCTGCGCCCCGTCAAAGAGCTGGAAGGCGGCGGCGACGACGAGGAACTGCATCGCGAAACCGACGAGCGCGGCGTTGCGCGCGGCATCGACGTCGACATAGATCGACAGCACGAGCGACGGGAACAGCCACATGATGAGCGCGGTCAGCCCCATGAAGCCGATGCCGAGGATGAGCGACGCCTGCCCCGCGTGCGCGATACCGCGATGGTCGCGCGCGCCATAGAAAAGACCGACGCGGATCGTCGCCGCCTGCGCGACGCCGAAGGGGATCTGGAAGGCGAGCGCCGCGACCTGCAGCGCGATCGTGTGCCCGGCGAGCTCGGTTTCGCCGATGCGGCCCATCAGGAAGGCGGCGCCGGTGAACAGCCCCGCCTCGGCCAGGATGGTCAGGCTGATCGGCGTGCCGATGCGCAGCATGTCGAAAAAGCGCGTCCATTCGGACCGCCACCAGTTGCCGAACAGATGATAGCGCCGCAGCCGCCGGTCGCTCTGGATGACGACGACATAGGCGATCAGCATCAGGAAGCTGGTCATCACGCTCGAAATCGCCGAGCCGTGGAGGCCGAGCGCGGGCATGCCGAGGTGGCCGAACACCAGCACCCAGTTGCCCAGCGCATTGACGAACAGCGCGCCGAAGGTGATCGCGGTCGCGATCGTCGGCCGCCCGAGCGCCGAGACGAAGATGCGCAGCACCGCCGCGGCGATCATCGGGAACATGCCCCACATCAGGATCAGCAGGAAGCCCGCGGCACGCGCCGAGGTTTCGGCCGGCTGCCCCGTCGCGAGCATGATCGGCCCGCCCGCGGCGCAGATGCCCATGAAGAGGAGCGAGACCAGCGCGCTGAGCCACAGCGCCATGCGCACGGTGCGCCGCACCTCGCGCACCGCATGCTTGCGGCGGCCGAGCTCGGCGGCGATCAGCGGCGCCGACGCCCCGATGAGGCCGGAGCCGGTCCACAGCAGGAGCCCGAAAATCGCGACGCCGAGCGACGAGGCGGCGAGCGCCGCGTCGCCGAGCCGCGCGACGAAGATCACGTCGATCGCGTGGACGAGCATTTGCAACAGGTTCGCGGCCGCGAGCGGCACCGCAAGCGCCAGCGTCGCGCGGAATTCGGCGCGGAGGCTCGGCGGTGTTTCCGCGGTCAGAGGGGCGGCCTGATGCAGCATAGCCGGCCCGGATAGGCGCGCGAATGTTACGGTTCAAGTGCGGCGCGGCGGCGGCGGGTTATTTGGTGCCTGGGGGTGGCAGAATGGCAACAGCAATGCGGAGATTGGATCCTCCCTGTGCCGCAGGCATGGGGAGGTGGCAGCGCGAAGCGCTGACGGAGGGGTTATGGCGCGACCCCTCCACCACTCGCTGCGCGAGAGTGCTGGGTCGTCCAGTCCCCCGGACTGGACTTGAATTGCCGGGGGCAATTCAACCCTGCACTCCCCCTCCCCATCGCGTCGCGACAGGGAGGATCTATGAATTCATCCTCGCCACATCCCGGCCATCTCGACCGCGAACGCGATGAAGGTCAGCGTCAGCCCGACGACGAACAGGCGGTAGGCGTAGGCAAGGTAGCGATATTTGCGCCGCGCGAGCACGACGCCATTCTGGTAGGTATCGCGCAGCATCGTCTCATAGAGATCCTCCTCGGTGCGCAGGCGCGCCTTCACCGCGGCGATGAACTCGTCCTCGTCCATCTGTTCGAAGCGGCCGAAGAAGAGGATATTGCTGTGATCCTTGCCGTCCTTGTAGACGACCGGCGGCGCCCTGCCGACGCGCGGCAGCACCGCCGACACCGCGAGCAAAGCCGAGAGGAAGGAAAAGGTCGCGAGGATCGCGAGCGGCATCGCGAGTGCGCCGCCGCCCGAACGCGCCTGCCCGATCGCGAGCGTGAAGACGACAAAGGTCGCGCCCATCAGGATCGATGCCTTCTGGTCGGCCATCTGCGACAATTGCATCGTGATCTGCTGGTTGGTGCGCACGAGGTGCACCGCGTTCGGCGGAAAGGAAATCGCCGGCCGGCCCTGCGATATCTTTGAATCTTCGCTGTCCATGCCAAGCTGCCCCTGCTGGCGACCCGCCACAGCGATGCCACGAAGTCCCGCCAGCGGCAAGATGCTGCCCTGTTCCCGCCGCATTCGCTTGCCAATCGGAGGCCTTCGCGGCATGCCGCACGCAACTTCATATCTTTATGGGACGCACCACATGAGCACCGCCCTGCGCGACCAGATTTTCGGGCTGATTGCCCCTTTCAACAAGAAGGGCGTCGAACTGACCGACGCCACCACCTTTGCCGGCGACCTCGAATGGGACAGCCTGACGGTGATGGATTTCGTCGCCGAGGTCGAGGACACGTTCGACATCATCATCAGCATGAACATGCAGGCCGAAATCGAAACCGTCGGCCAGCTGGTCGCCGCGGTCGAGAAGCTGCAGGGCTAAATCTTTTTCCCCGTTCGTGTCGAGCGAAGTCGAGACACCCATCGGGACAGCGCAAGTTCGAGGGGCATCTCGACTTCGCTCGATGCGAACGGATTTTGGACATTTGACATGACCGACCTCTTTTCGAAATTCGACCCGCTGATCCAGCAGCGCGAGGATCTGCTCGCGACCGGGGTCACCGATCCGTATAATCTGGTGATGGAAAAGGTGATCTCGCCGACCGTCGCGATCTGTAACGGGCGCGAGACGATCCTGCTCGGCACCTATAATTATATGGGCATGACCTTCGACGAGGATGTCATCGCCGCGGGCAAGGACGCGCTCGACAAGTTCGGCAGCGGCACGACCGGCAGCCGCGTGCTCAACGGCACCTATCAGGGGCACAAGGAGTGCGAAGAGGCGCTCAAGGAATTTTACGCCATGGACCATGCCATGGTGTTTTCGACCGGATACCAGGCGAACCTCGGCATCATTTCGACGATCGCGGGCAAGGGCGACTATGTCATCCTCGACATCGACAGCCATGCGTCGATCTATGACGGCTGCGCGATGGGCAATGCCGAAATCGTCGCTTTCCGCCACAATGACGTCGAGGCGCTCGAAAAAAGACTGAAGCGCCTGCCCCCCGAAGCCGGCAAGCTTGTCGTGCTCGAAGGCGTCTATTCGATGCTCGGCGACGTCGCGCCGCTGAAGGAAATGATCCGCGTCTCGAAGGAAGCCGGCGCGATGGTGCTCGTCGACGAAGCGCATTCGATGGGCTTTATCGGCGAGAATGGCCGCGGCGTCGCCGAGGCGCAGGGCGTATTGGACGACGTCGACTTCGTCATCGGCACCTTCAGCAAGAGCGTGGGCACCGTCGGCGGTTTCTGCGTGTCGAACCATCCGAAGTTCGAGATTTTGCGGCTCGTGTGCCGCCCCTATGTGTTCACCGCCTCGCTGCCGCCGAGCGTCGTCGCGACCGCGGCGACGAGCATCCGCAAGCTGATGCACGGGTCGAACAAGCGCGCGCACCTGTGGGAAAATTCGAAGGTTTTGCACAAGGGACTGCGCGACCTCGGTTTCCAGCTCGGCACCGAAGAACCGCAGTCGGCGATCATCGCGGTGATCATGCCCGACCTCGAGCGCGGCGCGATGATGTGGGAAGCGCTGCTGGAAGAAGGCCTTTACGTCAATCTCGCGCGCCCGCCCGCGACCCCCGCGGGCATGACCTTGCTGCGCTGCTCGCTCTGCGCCGAGCATAGCATCGAACAAGTCGGCGAAATCCTCGGCCGGTTCGAACGCGCCGGCCAGCGCGTCGGCATTATCGGCTGAACCGAGCCTGCGCGCCGACCAGCGGATTCCTTTTCGGGTCGAGTTGAAGCGGTGTTAAGTTAACGGCGGCTTCGGCGCTTTGCGGCGCCGCGCTTGTCCGGTAAGAGATGCGCGTGTTCGAGAGGGATGGCGACAGCGAAAATGACGGCCGGCGGGAGCGTGTTCGCTTCTGGCTGACGATCGTCCTCGGCGCGATCCTGACCGGTGTGGTCGGGGCGCTCGTGCTGCTGCTTGCGCGCGCCAACGACAATTACGACCGCTCGCTCGGCTGGCAGACGCAGAGCATGGAAGTTATTTCGCAAACGCGGTCGGTCGACGCCGCGATCGCGCGCGCCGAGGCGTCGCTCGGCCGCTTTGCGGTCGGGCTGCAGAAAGAGGACGGGCGCGTCTATGAATATCAATGGGGCCGCGCGCGGCAGTTCCTCGCGCAATTGCAGCGTAACGTCCGCGACAATCCGAAACAGATGGCGCTGGTCGAACAGCTGACGCGCGAAATGGACAGCCGCGGGGCGCAACTCGGCGACGCGGCGCTCAGCGCCAACTACAACCAGACCGTCGCGGCCATTTCGAAATATTACGCGGCGGGCAAAGGCCAGGGCGTCAGCCGGATCGACAAGCTGCTCAGCGAAATCATCGCGAACGAGCGCGCGTTGCTGCGCGAGCGCAACCGGCTTGCCGTGGCCGACCGCGCCAGCCTCAACCAGGCGATCCTGCTCTTTTCGTTACTCGGCGCGGGCGCCGCGGTGATCGCGATCGGCACGACCTTCTCGTTGATCCGTGCCGAAGGCGAACGGCGGCTCGCGCGGAACGAGCAGCTGATCGAAAGCGACCGCGCCGCGCAGCTCGAGGCGGCGGTCAACGAACGAACCGCGGAACTTGCGCACGCGAACGATGCGCTGCGCGGCGAGATGATCGAGCGCGAAGCCGCCGAGGCCCAGCTGCGCCAGGCGCAAAAGATGGAGGCGGTCGGCCAGCTGACCGGCGGCATCGCGCATGATTTCAACAATATGCTGGCGGTCGTCGTCGGCGGGCTCGAACTGGCGCAACGGTCGCCCGCAAAAGCGTCGCGCCACCTCGCGAACGCGCTCGACGGCGCCAATCGCGCCGCCGACCTGACCCGCCGGCTGCTGACCTTTGCCCGGTCGGAGCCCGCGCGACCCGAGATGGTCGCGGTCGACGCGTGCATCACGAGCTTTGCCGAGCTGATCGAACGCACGATCGGCGACCGCATCGCATTGACGCTCGACCTGCAGGCGCCGGGCCGTGCCTGCTGGGTCGACCGGCAGCAATTCGAAAATGCGCTGCTCAACCTTGCGGTCAATGCGCGCGACGCGATGAACAGCCATGGTTCGCTCACGATCCAGACGCTCGACGATGGCGAAGGCAAGGCGCTCGCGGTGCGGGTGATCGACACCGGCTGCGGCATGTCGCCCGAAGTGCTCGAACGCGTGTTCGATCCCTTTTACACGACCAAGCCCGCGGGCCAGGGCACCGGGCTGGGCATGAGCCAGGTCTTCGCCTTCTGCCGCCAGTCGGGCGGCGAAGTGCAGCTTTCGTCGACCGAGGGCGAAGGCACCAGCGTCGCGATGCTGCTGCCGATCGCCAAGCCTGAGGCCGATGCGGCCACCGAAACTTTGCCCGTCGATGCCGACGGTCCCGCATCGCCCGACGACGCGCTCAGCATCCTCGTCGTCGAGGACGACGAACGCGTCCTCGCGGCGACGGTCGATGCGGTCAGCGAGCTGGGCCATAGCGTGGTCGCCTGCGGCAACCCGCTCGAGGCCGAAACGCTGGTCGAGCGGCGGCTGGCGGAGGGAGGGAGCGGTTTCGACCTGATCCTGTCCGACGTGCTGATGCCCCAGCTGACCGGCCCCGAAATGGTCGCGCAGCTGAAACAGCGCTGGCCCGACCTGTCGGTGCTGTTCGTGACCGGCTATGCCGGCGACGCGAGCGAGGTCGAAAGCTTCGGCGACCATGATGTGCTGCGCAAACCCTTTACCCTCACCGCGCTCGACCAGGCCATCCGCCGGCGCGGCGAGGCGCGGCCGGCCGAAGGGCAAAGGCTGGCGAGTTAGGGTTATCCGTCATCCCGGCGAAGGCCGGGATCTCACCCTCGATTTCTGACGCACCGGCGAGATCCCGGCCTTCGCCGGGATGACTACGGGTGCTACCGAATAGCCCCGCTCTTCATCAGGCGCGGCACCAAAGTCAGCGCGGCGACGAGCGGCCAGCGGCGCTGCCACGGCTTGATCTCGATCTTGGTCCCCGCGTGGCGATTGATCTTCCACGCCAGATAATCGATCCCGCCCGCATAGGTCAGGCTGGCCTTGGCAAGCCGCGCGATGCTGAGCGCCTTGCCCTCCAGCCGCCGCCGCGCCCAGCCGCCGGCGCGCGCATCGGCCGGGATCGCGGCGATCGCGGGCAGGCTGAACCGCTTGTATCGTTCGGCATCGGCGTCGACCACCGACTGTGCGCGGCTCGTGCGCTCGGCGCGCAGCTCGACCGAGTAGGTGAGCGAAAAGGCGCGCCGCCACCAGTCGAGCGGCGCTTCGCCATCGACCCGGCCCGCCGCGGCGAGCAGCGTCGGTGCCGCGCGCGCCACCGCCGCGACGGCCCGGTTGCGCGCGGTATCGTCGACCGCCCAGACGAGGCGCGACGGCTGCGCAAAGCGCGCCCACACCGACACATTGCGCGTCTCCGCACCGTTCAGCCGGTCGAAATCACCTTCGCTGAGCACCGCATATTTGGCGATCAGCCCGCCCGACTGGAACGGGAAGACGTTGGGCGGGATCAGGCGGTTGGCGGCCGCCATCCAGCGCTTGGGATAGGCGTCGCTATAGTCCGACACGATCAGGTAGAAATCGAGCATCAGCCCATCGAGCTCGCTCTCGCGCAGGCAGCTGCCGTAAAACAGCACCGCGCGCGCGCTGCCCGGATATTGGGCAGCGATCGCCGCTGCCATCGCGGCGGCGCGCGGGTCGACGGGGGTCGCCAGTTCGGCGCGGACCAGATCGATCAGGTCGGACACGCGCGAAGGCTCAGGCGGCGAGGCGCAGGAACGGAACCGGCTGCGTCGAGGTCAGGATGATCGGCATGCCGTGCTTCGCCTGAAAGATTTCGCCGTCGAGGATGACGTTCGACCGCTCGCCCTCGATGCGGATTTCGTCGCCCTGCTGGAAATGCACGCCGTCGAGCGGCTTTTGCCCCAACGTCCCGCGCCAGGTCGCGCCGAGCATGCGGAACATCGCGCCGACATTGCTGTCGGTCGCGAGCAATTTCATGTGCCCGTTGGTGCCGCCGCCGTCGCTCGTGCGGATGCTGAGCAGCAGTTTTTCGAGCGTCGTGACGATCAGCAGCGAGAATTTGCCTTTGAACTCGCCCTGACGGATCAGCGACACGGTCATATTTTCGGGCTTGGGCGGCAGGCGGCCGCCGCCGATCCCGAAGATGATCGCGAACAGCCCGAGGATCGCCGCGAGGAAATGCGAAATCCCGTTCGGCAGGCCGAGCGGATAGATGCGGTTGCGGCAATAGAGCATCACGTCGGCGAGATAGGCGCCGCCGAGGAACATGCCGAGCACCGGCCGCGCTTCGCCGCCGCTGTCGAGCGAGATGAGCTGGCGTTCGATCACATGATCCTCAAGCCGGCCGCTCGCGACGAGTTCGAGCACGCGATCGAGCGCCTTGATCGGATCGCCCTCGGCGCCGAGGTCTAGCGCGATGAGGTTGGTCTTGCCGTTCGGAAGCACCGCGACCGGCGGCGGCGAGCCGCCGAAATGGTCGCCCGAATAAATTTCGGTCAGCGCCGCCTGGACCGTGCCGTCGCCGCCGTTGATCACGACGACGCGCGGGCCGACCATCGCCATGGTGCGAATGGCCTTTTCGATCTGGTCGACGTCCTCGACCTCATAATGAAAGATGTCGGGGTGCGCCGCGCAATATTCGCGAACCCGCGGCAGCAGCGAGCGGTTGCCCGTGGAGCGTGGATTCGAAAGGAGCGCGACGCTTGCCATATATCCCTAAAGTCTCTCTATTCGACGGGGTCGAAGGACAGGCCGTTGACATAGTTCAGCACGACCGGGACGCGCTTGGTGGCGCCGCCGACCGCAAAACTGACCGTTGCCAACTTGGGCTTCCGCTTGAAGATGAAGTCGCTGACCTTCATGTCGGGGTTGCCCGACAGGCCCGCGCCGTCGCTACGGTCCGACTTGCCGTTGCCGTTGATGTCGTGCCGCACCGAAATGACATAATTGCCCTGCTGCTTCACAGGCACACAGACCGACATGGTGCCGGCGCGCGACACGGGCACATCGACGCGCTCGAGCCATTTGCGCTTTTCCAGATAGCTGCTGTTCGCGCTGTAAATCTGCACGCGCACGGTTCCCGTGCGCTGCTTGAAACCGCGCACGTCGACCTGGACGGCGGTGGCGTTGCTGTTGCACAGCGCGGCGCTCGGACCCAGCGCGGCACCCTGCGCCGCGACGGGCGCGATCAGCGCTCCGGCAGCACCGGCGCCAAGCAGTCCGGCGAGAAACATTTTCGACATGACCTCAAAACCTCCAGAGGCTATAGCCATCTCAGCAAGCGCGAGAGCGCACGCTGACACGGGTCCCTGTCGCCCTTGAATCGGCATATCGGAAACAACTGCGGCCAAATCATGGTGATGGGGCGACCAAAGATTGAATAAGCTTCCTGCCATCGACCGCTACATCGCGCGGCTCATCTTCTTCCCGATGCTCGGCACGCTCGTCCTGTCGGCGATGCTGCTCGTGCTCGAAAAGATGCTGCGCCTGTTCGATTTCGTCGCGACCGAGGGCGGCCCGGTCAGCGTCGTGTGGCGCATGCTCGCGAACCTCATCCCCGAATATCTTTCGCTCGGCATCCCGATCGGGCTGATGCTGGGGATTCTCCTTGCTTTCCGGCGCCTTGCGACATCGAGCGAGCTCGATGTGCTGAAGGGCGTGGGGATGAGTTTCGGGCGGCTGATGCGCGTGCCCTTTGCCTATGCGATCGCGCTCGCCGCGCTCAATCTGGCGATCGTCGGCTTTATCCAGCCCGTCGCGCGCTACGCCTATGAAGGGCTGCAGTTCGAACTGCGCTCGGGCGCGCTCGGCGCGTCGATCAAGGTCGGCGAATTCACCAAATTGGGCGACCGCATGACGCTCCGGATCGAGGAAAGTTATAACGACGGGCGCAGCTTGCGCGGCATTTTCGTGCGCGGCGAGCAGAAAGACGGACAGCGCGTGTCGGCCACCGCAGCGCGCGGGCAGTTCCTCGCGACCGACGATCCGAACACAATCATCCTCCGCCTGTCGCAGGGCGTGCTGATCCATGAATCGCCGAAATTTTCGGTTCCGCGCGTCCTGACCTTCGACAATCACGACCTGCCGATCCCGCTGCCCAAGATCGAGGCCTTCCGCCTGCGCGGCGGCGCCGACCGCGAAATGACGATCCCCGAATTGTTTGTCGCGGGCAAGGACAAGAGCCAGTCGGTGCAGACGCGGCTCGAATCGCGCGCGAATTTCCATTTCCGCATCGTCGAAGTGATGTCGATGTTCCTGATCCCGCTGATCGCGATCGCGCTCGCGATCCCGCCCAAACGATCGACCTCGTCGCTCGGCGTCTTCCTGTCGATCGTGCTGCTCGTCACCCAGCACAAGATCAACCAATATGCCGAGGACATGGGCGCGCGCGGGGTGGTCGACCCGCTGATCGCGCTGTGGGTACCCTATCTGCTGTTCGCGGCGCTCGCGATCTGGATGTATTATGTCGTCGCGCATGTCCCCGGCGGCCAGCCGATCGGTGCGCTCGAGCGCGTCGCGGCGAAGGCGGCGCAGAAAATCCGCAAAATGCTGACGATGTTTCAGCGCAAGCCGGGGCTGGTGGAGAGTGTGAACTAAATGCATCAGCTCCACTTTTTCCCGTCGCGGACGATGGCGCTCTACGTCGGCCGCCTTTTCCTCGTCCGCTCCTTCTCGATCCTGTTCGCGCTGGTGCTGATCCTCCAGACGCTCGACCTGCTCGGCGAGAGCGGCAAGATCCTAGCGGTCGCGGGCAACAGCGATTCGGACGTGTGGCGCTATGTCGGCATGCGGATGCCGCAGATTATCGAGACCTTCCTGCCCTTTTCGGTGCTGCTCGGCACGATATTGACGATGGTGACGCTCAACCAGAACAGCGAGGTCATCGCGATGAAGGCGTCGGGCATGTCGGCGCATCAGGTGCTTGCGCCCCTGTTCCTCGCGGCTCTGCTCGTCGCGGGGATCAGCTTCGCGTTCAACGAACGCATCGTCACGCGCTCGACCGCGGCGCTCAGCGCCTGGCAGAAGGTCGAATATAAGAAAGTCCCCAAGGACAGCGGCATACGCACCAATATCTGGGTGCGCGACGGCGACAATCTGATCAACGCCGCGACGGTCGATACCAGCGGCCCGGTGATCGTCCTCGGCTATGTGACGATTTACGAGCGCACCGGCGGCGTGCTGTCGTCGATGCTGTCGGCCGACAGCGCACGCGCGCTTCCGGCCGGCGGCTGGGAACTCACCAATGCGCGGCGTTTCCTGCGCCGCTCGGGCACGCTCGAACCGCTCGGCACGATCGTCGCGGCAAAGGATGTCCGCCCCGACCAGTTCACGCTGGCACAGGTCGACGGCGACGAGCTGCCCTTCCTGAAGCTCCAGTCGGCGATCGCCGATCTCGAGGCGGCGGGGCGGCCGGTCGATGCGCTCAAGGGCGTGCTGTGGCACAAGATTTCGGGCCCGCTGTCGGCGATATTGATGCCGCTATTGGGCGCGGTCGCAGCGTTCGGCCTTGCCCGATCGGGCAAGCTGTTCATCCGCGCGATCATCGGCATGGGGCTCGGCTTCGCCTATTTCGTCGCCGACAATTTCGCGCTCGCGATGGGCGATCTGGGCGCCTACTCGCCCTTCCTCGCCGCATGGGGGCCGTTCATATTATTTGCGCTGATCGGTGAGATGATCTTGATCCGGACCGAGGAATAGGGACGGTTTCGAGGAGAGCAGTTGATGAATTGGCGGCGAGAATTGACGTTAATCTGCGTGTCGATCCTTGTCGCGCGGGGCATAATGAGGTGGTTTGGGGACGATGTTCTGATGACTCTCGTGGGCATCGGGCTTGCCATTGTCATCGCAACCCGAGTCAGAGATTCCATCGTATCGAAAAGAGCAAAAGAGGAGCGGGCAAGCCCGCAACCTTGAATATTAGGCCGCAGCGCCCCGCGCCGACCCCGCAACCAGGTTCATCACCAGCTTGGGCAAGCTGTCGTAATTCGCGCCATGATATTGCGAATCGGCGGGCAGCGCGTCCTTCAGGCGGCGGTGCGCCTCGGCGAGCGAATGATAGGGCACGCCCGGCAGCAGATGGTGCAGCGCGTGATAGCGCAGGCCCACCGGCGCCCAGAGCTCGGGGAGCAGGCCCGGCGGCGGAACGTTGACGCTGTCGAGGAACTGGCCGGTCACGGTCAGCACCGCGCCGTCATTTTCCCACAGATGCGCGACGAGCGTGCGGATCTGGTTGAGCACGAGCGTCGCGGCGGCGATCGCGCCGAAAATGGCGAGCGCGCGCAGCGGCACCCAGCCGAAAACGCCCGCGGCGATCAACAGGCTCGACCACGCCCAGGCGCCGCCTTCCTGCCACGCCCATTGGCGGCGGAACTCGCCCTCGGGCGGCTTGCGGCGGAACAGCGGATTGATGATCATCCCCGAATAGCGTTCGACGACGATCCGGCGCAGCGGCGGGATCAGGAACGACAGCGGGGTGAGCACCGCATAGCGGAAGACGAGCGCCACCGGCGCGAACGCCGCGGCGACCACGAACAACGGCACCGTCCACGGCTTCATCAGCGCGAGCGGCAGATATTCGGGGTCCTCGACCGTGCCATATTTGGTGCGATTGTGGTGCAGGCTGTGGATGCCTTCGTACATGAACGACGGAATCAGCATCGGCACGCCGACGAGGATGTTCCAGCCGAGGCGGAAGCCCGGCAGCGCATTTTTGCGGATATGCGTCAGTTCGTGGATGAAGCTGCCCGCGCGGTAGAGCGCGACGACCGAAACCAGCGCGGCGACCAGCATCCACGCGGTCGAGGGCGCGAGAATCGCCGCCGCGATGCCAGCATAGCCGACAAAGGCCGAGGCGAGCATATCGGTCCAATAGATACGCGCGCTCGGTTGCACGAGATCGCGCGTCAGCTCCGACGCCGCGCGGATCATCGCCATATCGTCGGCAATCGCCGACTTTGGCGTTTTGGCAATCGACTTCGCGAAAGGAGTCGCGACCCGATCGGCGGGGGGATTGATCGTCGTCATACGGGCGTCTTCACCATGATTTCGTGGCAGCAAAATGGCCGAATGCGGGTCGCCAGCGCCATTTCTATGCCGTAATGCGTCGCCACAAGTATAGGACGCCCCTTTCAGGAAACCAGTATGAGCGGACATTCGGACGGCCCGATTACGATCCACCCGGTCAAGAACAAGAATGATTTGCGCGAGTTTGTCGAGCTCGCCTTTCGGCTCAATCGCGGCGATCCGTCGTGGGTGCCGCCGCTGAAGGGCGAGGTCTACGGCCTGCTCACGCCCGGCAAGAATCCGTGGTTCGAACATGGCAAGGCGCAGTTCTTCCTCGCGCGCCGCAATGGCCGCACGATCGGGCGCATCTCGGCGCATATCGACACCCTCGCACTCGCACAGCCCGCCGAACAGGGCATGGGGCCGGGCACCGGCAATTGGGGTCTGCTCGAAGCCGAGGATGAAGGGGCGGCGCAGGCGCTGCTCGCCGCCGCCGAGGATTGGCTGCGCGGTCAGGGCATGCACCGCTCATTGGGGCCGCTGTCGATTTCGATCTGGGACGAACCCGGGCTGCTGATCGAGGGGTTCGACAACCGGCCGACGGTGATGATGGGGCACAATAGTCCGCTCTATCGCGGCTGGGTCGAGGGCGCAGGCTATCGGCCGGTCAAGCAGCTGCTGAATTACGACGTCGCGATCGACGAGGGATTTCCGCCGATCGTGAACCGCATCGTCGCGGCGGGCGAGAAGAATGCGCGCATCCGCATCCGCAAGGTCAACAAGCGCCGCTTCGCCGCCGAAGCGACGCTGATCATGGGGCTGCTCAACGACGCCTGGTCGGACAATTGGGGCTTTGTCCCGCTGACCGACAGCGAGATCGCCTATGTCGGCAAAAAACTGAAGGACATCGTCTTCGAGGATCTGATCCGCGTCGCCGAAGTCGACGGCGAGCCGGTCGCGTTCATGATCGTGCTGCCGAACATCAACCAGTTGTTGATCGACATGGACGGCTCGCTGCTCCCCTTCAACTGGGCGCGGCTGCTGTGGTGGCTGCGCAAACCCCAGAGCCATATCCTGCGCGTGCCGCTGATGGGCGTCGCGAAAAAGCTTCAGAACAGCCGCATGGCGAGCACGCTCGCCTTTATGATGATCGAATATATCCGCCGCGACGCGGTCGTCGATTACGGCACCAAGCGCGGCGATATCGGCTGGGTGCTCGACGATAATCAGGGGATGAATGCGGTCGCCGAGGCGATCGAGGCCAAGGTCAACCGCGTGTACCAGATTTACGACAAACCGCTCTGACACCGGGACAGCTTTGCGACAATTCGGGGCCATCGTGCGTTTTGGGCACGGAAAGGCTTTGTCATGGCAGTCCAATATCTTGCCGCCAATCGCTTCGGGCTCGGCCGCCGGTTCGACGATCCGGCGATCGATGACCCGAAAGCCTGGCTGACGCGCCAGATCGGCGATTATGACCCCGCCCCCGCCGCGCTGGCGAGCCTCGCCGGACGCGACGCGATCGCCGCCGCTTATGTCGAATATCGCGGCGAACGGCAGGCGATGCGCCGCGAGGCCGCCGACATGCCGATGAACGAGGAGGAAAAGGGCATGGACCCCGAACTCCGCCGCCTGTTGCGCTCGGCGATCCGCCGGCACTATGTCGATGCGAGCGCTGCGCGCCTGTCCGCCGCGATCGCGACGTCCACCCCCTTCCCCGAGCGGCTCGTCCATTTCTGGGCGAATCATTTCGCGGTGTCGGCGGACAAGCAGACCGTCGTCGGCTTCGCGGGAAATTACGAGAATGAAGCGATCCGCCCGCATGTCATGGGAAAATTTTCGGACCTTCTTATCAGCGCGGCCCATCATCCCGCGATGCTGCTCTATCTCGATCAGGCGCAGAGTTTCGGCCCCGACAGCCCGTTCGCGACGCGCGTGCGAAACCGCGGCAGGGGCAAGGCGCCGGGGCTCAATGAGAATCTGGCGCGCGAGATATTGGAGCTGCATACGCTGGGCGTGCGCACGGGCTATACGCAGAGCGACGTGACGGCTTTTGCGAAGGCGCTCACCGGCCTGACTGTCGCTGGGCTTGGCCGCGGCGCCGGGCAGCGGCTGATGCCCGCCGATGCCCGGCCCGGCGAGACGGTGTTCATCGACCGCCTTCACCAACCCGGGGCGCAGACGATCCTTGGCAAGCGATACGACGATACGGGTGCCCGGCAGGCCGAAGCCGTGCTGCGCGACCTCGCCGTTCATCCCGCGACGGCGAAACATATCGCCGCCAAGCTGGCGCGTCATTTCACCGGCGATGTGCCGCCGGCGGCCTTGGTCGACCGGCTGTCGGCCGACTTCCTCCAGACCGGCGGCGACCTTCGCTCGCTCTACCGAACGCTGGTCGCCTCGCCCGAGCCGTGGGCGGCCATGCCCGCGATGTTCAAATCGCCGTGGGACTGGACGGTGTCGATGCTGCGCGCGCTGAAAGTCCCCGCGCTTGGCGAGCGGCAGAATATCGCCGCGATGTTCACCCAGCTCGGCCAGCCCGTGTGGCGCCCCGGGTCGCCCGCGGGCTATGACGACAAGGTCGCGACCTGGGCGGGATCGGCGGCGCTGATGCAGCGCGTCGAGCTCGCGAGCCGGGTCGCGGGGCGGATCGGCGACCGCGCCGATGCGCGCGTGCTCGCGCCGCTCGTCCTCGCCGACGCGCTCACCCCCGAAACGCGCCAAGCGATCGCGCGCGCCGACAGTCCCGGACAGGGCATCGTGATGCTGTTCGCCAGCCCGGCCTTTTTGCGGAGATAGACGATGATCCTCTCACGCCGCTCGATCATATTGTCGGGGATCACCGTCGCCGCCGCGGGCGCGCTGCCCCGCTTTGCCTATGCCGCCGCGGGCACGCCGAAGCGGCTCGTCTTCATCATCCAGCGCGGGGCCGCCGACGGGCTCGCGACCGTCGCACCGACCGGCGATCCCGCCTTCGCCGCCGCGCGGCGCGCGCTGGCCGACGAAACGGCGGGCGGCGCGAAGCTCGACGGCATGTTCACGCTGCACCCGGCGCTCGCGGCGACCGCCGGCCTCTATACGGGCAAGCAGGCGCATTTCGCACACGCGGTCGCCACGGGTTATCGCGACCGGTCGCATTTCGACGGGCAGAATATGCTCGAGGGCGGCGGATCGCGCCCCTATGGGCGCGACACCGGCTGGGTCGGGCGGCTGCTCACCTTGCTTCCCGCCGCCGAGCGCGATGCGATCGCGATTGCGCCCGCGGTGCCGCTCGCCTTGCGCGGGACGGTGCAGGTCGGGACCTATGCCCCGAGCCGCCTGCCGCAAGCCGACGCCGACCTGATTGCGCGGCTGACCGCGATGTACGCGAACGACCCGCTGCTCCACCCGCTGTGGGACAGCGCGGTCAAGACGCAGGAGCTGGCGAGCGACATCGGCGGCAATAATGGCCGTAACGGCGCCGACCTCGGCAAGCTCGCGGCGTCGCTGATGCTGCCCGAGGACGGCGCGCGGGTGATGATGGTCGAAACGGGCGGCTGGGACACGCATAGCGCCCAGCGCGGCCGGCTGGCGGCGCAGCTGCGCGGGCTCGATCAGCTTGTCGGCGCGCTACAGACCGGGCTAGGTCCCGCGTGGAATGACACGCTGGTCATCGTCGCCACCGAATTCGGCCGCACCGTCGAGGTCAACGGCACCGGCGGCACCGACCATGGCACCGGATCGACCGCGATGCTGCTCGGCGGCGGGCTGGCGGCGGGCGGCAAGGTGTCGGCCGACTGGCCGGGTCTCGGCGCCGCGGCGCGCTACGAAGGCCGCGACCTCAAACCGACGCGCAGCCTCGAAAGCGTGATCGCGGGTGCGGTCGCGCATCATTATGCGCTCGACCCGAAGCGGGTGATGACGACGCTTTATCCCGACGCATAGGATCAGGTCGCCAATTTCCTTTCGTCATTCCCGCGAAGGCGGGAATGACGGAATTTAATGGATCCTGATCCTAGTCGAGGATGGCCCAGGTCGGCGCGTGGTCGCTGGCTTTTTCGCGGCCGCGATGGTCCTTGTCGACGCCCGCATCGACCAGCCGGTCGGCGAGCGCGGGGCTGAGCAGCAGGTGATCGATGCGAAAGCCATGGTCGCGCTGCCAGCCGCCCGCCTGATAGTCCCAGAAGGTCCAGATGCCGCCCGCCGGATGGCGGCTGCGAAGCGCGTCGGTCCAGCCGTCGCCGAGCAGGCGGAACCAGGCGTCGCGCGATTCGGGCTGCATCAGCGCGTCGGTCGCCATGACGCGCGGATCCCACACATCGTCGTCGTGCGGGATGACATTGTAGTCGCCGGTCAGCACCGTCGGAATCTCTGACGCGAGGAGGAATTTCGCGCGCTCGCGCAGCCGCGCCATCCAGCGCAGCTTGTAATCGAATTTCGGCCCCGGTTGCGGGTTGCCGTTGGGAAGATAGATCGACGCGACGCGGAGGCCGTGAACGTCGGCCTCAAGGTAGCGTGACTGTTCGTCCTCTGCTTCCCCTGCGAGCCCGCGCTGCATCTCGACCGGCTGCGTGCCCTTGGCGAGGATCGCGACGCCGTTGAAACCCTTTTGCCCATGATAGAGGAAGCCGTATCCCGCCGCCTCGATCTCCTTGGTCGGCATCGTTTCGTCGCTCGATTTCAATTCCTGCAGGCAGGCGACATCGGGCTGCGTTTCCTCGAGCCATTCGACGAGGCGCGGCAAACGGGCCTTGATCCCGTTGATATTGAAGGTCGCGATTTTCATGCCGCACCTATGGCAGCAAGCACGCAGCTTAGAAAGGCGTCAGATCGAGAAGCTCGATCCGCAGCCGCAGCCCGAGGCGGCATTGGGGTTTTCGACCTTGAACGACGATCCGCCGAGCGAATCGACGAAATCGACGATGCAGCCGCGGACGAGGTCGATGCTGACCGGATCGACGACCAGCTTCACCCCGTCGGTTTCGGTGACGATGTCGTCGGCATCGATTCCTTCGGCCAACCCGAAGCGATAGGTGAAGCCCGAACAGCCGCCGCCATCGACCGCGAGGCGGAGCGCAGCCTCGGTTCCGCCCTTGCGGTCGGCGATCCAGCGGACGCGCGCCGCGGCGGCGGGCG
Organism: Sphingopyxis sp. H053; assembly: GCF_001468225.1. Taxonomy (GTDB): domain Bacteria; phylum Pseudomonadota; class Alphaproteobacteria; order Sphingomonadales; family Sphingomonadaceae; genus Sphingopyxis. Next base: position 468,924 of record NZ_LNRU01000002.1, read on the forward strand.
ACAGGGTGATATCGGAAAGCTGCGTGGCCATGATCGCTAGATAGGCGTCCTGTTCTCAAATAAAAAGGGCGCCTCGACGGTTAACCCGCCTGGCGCCCCTCCTCTCCGACCCAGGAAAGCTCTTTTATTCGGGACCGCCCATCGCGACATTCTTGCCGGTGATCGCTGCGATCGCCATCTGGTCCGAGCGAACGAACGGCATCGGATTGACTGGCGCGCCTTCGATGCGGACTTCATAATGGAGGTGGTTGCCGGTCGAACGGCCGGTCGAACCGACGTAACCGAGGACATCGCCCTTTTTGACCGACTGGCCAGGGGTGACGACATAGGAAGACATGTGGCCGTAGCGCGTCTGGATGGCGTTGCCATGTTCGACTTCGACATAATTGCCGTAGCCGCCGAGGCGCTGGGCGCGGCCGACGATGCCGTCGGCGGTCGCGTAAATCGGGGTGCCGCGCGGCGCCGGAATGTCGATGCCGTTGTGGCGGGCGACCTTGCCCGTGACGGGGTGGACGCGCATGCCGTACGACGACGACAGCGACATCTGGTCGATCGGGCGGCGCGACGGCACCGCAACGCCGATCGAGGCGGTCAGGCCGGTGTCGAGACGCTTCCATGCCTGGAAAATCGCGCGGGCTTCGCTGTCTTCGCCGGTCGACGGAACGCCAGCGGTGAAGCTGTCGTCATCGGGTTCGTCGGGAGCGACAATGCCGGCGTCGGCGCTGGTTTCGGCAGCGTGGGCGGCCGGTGTGGCCAGTCCAAAACATGCTGCCGCGCAGATTATTGCGACTTGGTGCAACTTCTGCGCCAGAAGAGTGTTGATCAAAACTACGACCCCGCATCTGCCATGTCGCCAAAGTCCGTAAAATGGGCCTTGGCGCCGGTGTTTCTTGGTTTGGATGATTGCTCATCCCCCGCGGAAGCCTGTGTGCTGCCCCAATCCTTACGAAGCAATAACGGCGTAGAATTCTTGCGTTAAACCGGCGTCGTGGCGCGCCGAGTCGTTGAACGGCGGCTTCAAACTGCCCCGAAAGCGCGATTTCACTAGGGACTGCCACGTTTCAACGACGTTGAATCCCCTTTCGTCGCACTTTTGCCGGAACCAGACTGTGCCCGCGCTCACATGGCGGATTTCATCGTTGTAAATACGCGATAAAATCCTTGCCGATGCCTCGTCGCCGACGGCACGGAAGCGCTCGACGGTTGACGGCGTGACGTCAAGTCCGCGCGCTTCGAGCACCATCGGCACGATCGCGAGCCGCGCCAGCACGTCATCCGCCGTATCCTGCGCCGATTCCCACAATCCGGCGTGCGCCGGCAGCGCGCCATAATGGCTGCCCAGTGCACGCAAACGGCGGTCGAGCAAGGCGAAATGCATCGCCTCGTCGGCGGCGACGCCGATCCAGTCGTCGACGAATTGGCGCGGGAATTCGCCGCCGAAGCGGCCCACCAGGTCGACCGCGAGGTCGATCGCGACGAATTCGATATGCGCGAGCGCGTGGAGCAGCGCGATGCGCCCCCGCTCCGACCCGCCCTTGCCGCGCCGCGGCATCCGGTTGGGCGCGAGCAGCTCGGGCGCGGCGGGCCACGCCGGCTCGTCGGGCATCGCCGTGTCACAGCGGTGCGCAAGCTTTCCCTGCCGCCACGCCCGCGCCATGCTGCGCGCCGCGCGGCGCTTGTCGTGCGGGTCCGGCGTCAGCAGGACCGCGCGCGCGGCTTCACCCAAACTCCGCATGTCAGAGGGCTTTTGCCGCCTCCAGCACCGCGTCGGCATGGCCCTTCACGCGCACCTTGCGCCATTCCTTCGCGAGCTTGCCGTCGGCGCCGAACAGGAAGGTCGAGCGCTCGATGCCCATATAGGTGCGGCCGTAATTCTGCTTTTCGACCCAGGTGCCGAACGCTTCGCACACCGCGCCATCTTCGTCGGAGGCGAGGCGGACGGTCAGGCCATATTTGTCGCGGAACTTGCAGAGCTTCGCCGGCGCGTCGCGCGATACCGCGAGGACCTGCGCGTCCAGTTTCGCAAATTCGGGCGCGAGGCGGGTGAAATCCTGCGCTTCGGTCGTGCAGCCCGGTGTGTCGGCTTTCGGATAGAAATAGACGACTAACGGCGCGCCTTTCAGCGCGGCGAGGTCGATCGCCGCGCCATCGGCGTCGAGGAGTTTGACCGCGGGAATCGCATCGCCAATTTGGGGACCGCTCATTTTTCATTCTCCTGTCCGGGACGAATCGACGCCCACCAGTTCGCGATCTCCTGCCGCGCCGCATCGTGCGCGGCAAGCAGTTGCGGCCAGCCGGGCTCGCCGCACTGGCTCGCCACCAATTGCCGCGCCGCGGCCGTCGGCGGCTCGCCCTCGGGCGCGGTGAGGCGCAGCATCACGAGCATCCGCGCGAGCAGCCCGTGCGCGTCGACCACCTCGGGCGGGACGAGCCCCGCCGTTTTCATGCAGGCGAGCGCGGCAGAGATATTCGGGTCATGGCACTGGCCGCTGACGAGCTGCGTCACCTGCATCGCGAATTCGAGGTCGACGAGCCCGCCCGGCCCGCCCTTGATGTCGAGCGCGCCGTTGGCGGGCTTGTGCGCGGCGATCTTGCGGCGCATCTCCGCCGCGTCGGCCGCGAGCTTTGTCGGGTCGCGCGGGATCGCAAGCAGATCGTCGATGATGCGCTGCACCTCCGCCTTCGCCGCATCCGAACCGTACACCGGCCGCGCACGGAGCAGCGCCATATGCTCCCACGTCCACGCTTCTTCGCGCTGGTATCGTTCGAAGCTGTCGACGGTGACGACGAGCGGCCCCTGCGCGCCCTGCGGGCGCAGCCGCGTGTCGACGTCGTAGAGCTTGCCCGCCGCGGTCGGCACCGACATCGCGCCGGTCACGCGCTGCGCGAGGCGGTTGTAATAGGTCGTCGCGCCGAGCGGGCGCGGCCCGTCGGATTCGGCGAGATGATCACCGGTGAAGAGATAGATGAGATCGAGGTCCGACGCATGCGTCAGCGCCCTGCCCCCGAGCCGCCCGAGCGCGAGCACGACAAGCTCGCTGTCGGGAACGCGGCCGTGCGCCGCGACGAATTCGGCGACCGTCGCGTCGGCGAGCACCTGCAGCGCCGCCTCGGCAAGCTCCGAATAACCGCATGCGATCACCAGCGGGTCGGTCGCCCCCGCGACGAGCTGCGCGCCATAGGCGAAGCGCCGCTCGCCGACATGGTCGCGCACCCGGTCGAGCAATCGCTCATAATCGAGCGCAGCTAGCCCCGGCCGCCATTCTGCCGCCAGCTGCTCCTTGTTCGCCGGCGCGTCGAAAGCGCGCTGGTCGATCAGCCCCTCGATCAGCTGGGCGCGTGTGCCGAGCGCGTCGGCGAGCGTCGGTGCGAGTGACAATATCCGCGTTGCGATGCGCGCCAGCGCCGGCTGCGCAGCGAGCAGGTGGAAGAAATTGATCGCGCTCGGCAGCCCCGCGACGAGCTTGTCGAAACGCGTCAGCGTCGCTTGCGGATCGGGCGCCGCGCCGAGCGCCTTGACTAGTTCGGGCAGCATCGTCTCGAGCGCGTCGAGTGCCGCGGGACTGCGCAGCGCGCGCAGCTTCCCGCCGCGCCATTCGGCGATCGTGCGCAGCGCGGCGTCGGGCGGGTCGAACCCCGCCGCGACCAATTGCACCGCGAGGCTGTCTTCGTCGCGCGGCAAGCCCGTCGTCACCGCACGCTCGGCGACGAGGCGGTCGTAACAGCCGCCGACGTCGGTCACGACGGGCTCGAGCATCGCGAGCAAAGCCGCGCCATCGGGCTCGCCGTCGAGCCGCGCGACGCAATCGAGCGCCGCTTCCTGGGTGGGAAGACAATGCGTCTGCTGGTCCTCGATCATCTGGAGTCGGTGTTCGATCCTGCGCAGCGTCGCATAGTGGCCCGACAGGCGATTAGCGTCGTCCAGCTCGATCCGCCCCGCCGCGGCGAGCGCCGCGAGCGCATCAACGGTCGCCTTAACGCGCAGCGACGGATCGCGCCCGCCGTAGATGAGCTGATGAACCTGCGCGAAAAACTCGATCTCGCGGATGCCGCCGCGCCCGCGCTTGAGGTCGAAGCCCGGCCCGAACGCCTGCCCCTGCGCGAAATGGTCGCGAATCCGGTCGCTCATCGCGCCGATTTCCTTGAGTTGCCGGAAATCGAGGCTGCGGCGCCAGATGAAGGGCTGGATCGCCGACAGGAATTGCTCGCCGAGCATGCGGTCGCCCGCCGACGCGCGGCTGCGGATGAACGCCGCCTGCTCCCACGCGAGCGCCTCGGATTCATAATAGGAGATCGCCGCGTCCACCGGCAGCACGATCGGCGTCACCTCGGGATGCGGACGGAGGCGGAGGTCGACGCGCAGCACATGGCCATCGCCGGTGCGCGCCGACAAGATTTCGGTCATCCGCCGCGCGATCCGCACCGCCGCCTCGCCCGGATCGTCGCGCTGGCGGCGCGGCAGCGTTTCGGGATCGAAAATCAGGATCGGGTCGATGTCCGACGAGTAATTGAGCTCGTAACTGCCAAGCTTGCCGAGCGCGATCACTGCGAGGCCGCGCGGCTCCTCGCCGGGCACACGTTCGGCGAAAGCCGCCGCGAGCGCCGCATCGCACGCTGCATCAGCGAAGTCCGACAGCAGCCGCGTCGTCGTCGCCACATCATGCTCGCCCGACAAATCGCCGAGCGCGAGCAGCAGCGCCATCCGCCCGCGCCACTGGCGCAGCGTCCGCATGATATCGTCATCGACCGGCGGCGGCGCGACCGCCGCGAGCGCAGCATCGGTGCCTTCGCCAAGATATCGCGCAACGTCGTCGGGGTAGAGTTCGGCGAGCCGCGCGAGGAAGGGCGCGTGCGTACCAAGCCGGTCGAGCGCCGACTGGCGGCGGGAAGCGTCGGTGACAGTCATCGGTGGTGGCTATCGCTTGCGATGCAGTATGAGGCAAGGCGGTTCAGGGGAATCCGTCGCCCCCGCGAAGGCGGGGGCCGCCGGCATCCTTACTCAGCGTCTCCGTACAAGCCGACAGCGGCCCCCGCCTTCGCGGGGGCGACGCTTTTTTCTCAGGCCGGAATCGTCGATTCGTCGAAGAACAGCACCTGCGAGATCGCCGCGCGCAGCGTCGCGGGCTGATACGGCTTGGTGAGCAGGAAGGCGGGCTCGGGCCGGTCGCCGGTCAGCAGCCGTTCGGGGAAGGCGGTGATGAAGATGACGGGCACCTTCACTTCGGTCAGGATTTCCTGCACCGCCTCGATCCCCGAACTGTTGTCGGCGAGCTGGATGTCGGCGAGCACGAGGCCCGGCTGATGCTTCTGCGCTTCGTCGACCGCCTCGCGGTGCGTCGTCGCGACGCCGACGACGTCGTGGCCGAGTTCGCGGACGATCATTTCGATGTCCATCGCGATGATCGGCTCGTCCTCGATGATCAGGATGCGCGCGCGCGTCTGGCGGTCGATCTCGTCGGTCGCGTCCGAAATCAACGTGCGCACCGCCTCGGCGTCGCGGCCGATGATCCGTCCGGTGTCCTCGAAGCTGAAACCCTCGACCGCGGTGAGGAGCAGCGCCTGCCGCGCGAGCGAAGGAATCCGGCGCAGACGGGCATCGGCAATCGCGATATCGGACAGCGCGCCGTCGTCGGCCGCGGTCGCCTGTTCGGTCATCAGCCCGAAATTGTCATGCACCAACCGGTAAAGCTGAATCCGCAAATCGGCGCCGGTATCGACCGCGCCGGGGTTCGCAACGAGCGTTTCGAGCAACCGCGCAACCAGTGCATCGCCGCTTTGCTGGCTCCCGGAAATGGACCGGCCATAGCGCCGCAGATAGGGAAGATGCGGCGCAACCGACTGACCCAATGACATATTTTACCTCCTGATAGCCGCACATATTTTGGCGGACGCGTCCGGAAAAGGGACAAACGCCCGTGCTTCCCCCGCACCATCCGATATATTTCAACCTTTGGGAACGATTTAGCCGCAAAATAGTTTCATCGGGAAGGAACAAACGCGCCATTGCGCTTTGGTGTACGCGCGGTTAGCAAAAGGTCCCATGTCCAGCGGATACCTCGATAATGTCGTCTAAAACCGGTTCGCCACGCAGCGAGACCTCCGGAAAGGACGCGGATAAAAAACCTTCCGCCAAGGGGCAGGACGTTAACGGCGCCCTGCGCCGCGCCTATGAGTCCACCGTCGACGAAGATATTCCGCAGTCGTTGCTCGACCTGCTCGGCAAACTCGACTGATTTTCAGCGCCGGTAACGCGCGTCGAAATCGCTTTGAAACGACGCGAAACGGCCCGCGGCGATCGCGTCGCGCATATCCTGCATCAGATCCTGATAATAATGCAGATTATGCTGCGTCATCAGCATCGCGCCGAGCATCTCGCCCGAGCGTACGAGGTGGTGCAGATAGGCGCGCGACCAGGTCGTGCACACCGGGCAGCGGCAATCGGCATCGAGCGGCGCCGGATCCTCGGCGAATTTCGCGTTGCGGATATTGATCGGGCCGTCGCGGGTGAACGCCTGTCCGTTGCGCCCCGACCGCGTCGGCAGCACGCAATCGAACATGTCGACCCCGCGCGCAACCGCGCCGACGAGGTCGTCGGGCTTGCCGACCCCCATCAGGTAGCGCGGCTTGTCGGCGGGTAGCTGTCCCGGCGCATAATCGAGCACCCCGAACATCGCCGCCTGCCCCTCGCCCACCGCAAGCCCGCCGATCGCATAGCCGTCGAAACCGATGTCGGTCAGCGCCGCCGCCGAACGCGCGCGCAGCGTCGCGTCGAGCGAGCCCTGCTGGATGCCGAACAGCGCCGAGCGCGCGGCATGCTCCTCGCCCGCGTCGAAGCCGGCGCGGCTGCGCGCCGCCCAGCGCATCGATCGCTCCATGCTCGCCTCGGCGCGCTTGCCATCGACGCCGTTCGGCGGGCATTCGTCGAACGCCATCACGATGTCGCTGCCGAGCAGGCGCTGGATTTCCATCGATCGCTCGGGGGTCAGCATATGACGCGAGCCATCGAGGTGGCTCTTGAACGCGACGCCCTCCTCGCTCTGCTTGGTCAGCGCCGACAGGCTCATCACCTGATAGCCGCCGCTGTCGGTCAGGATCGGCCGGTCCCAGCCCATGAAATTGTGAAGCCCGCCCAGCCGCGCCATGCGCTCGGCGGTCGGGCGCAGCATCAGGTGATAGGTATTGCCAAGGATGATGTCGGCGCCGGTCGCGCGCACCTCGGCGGGGCGCATCGCCTTCACCGTCGCCGCGGTGCCCACGGGCATGAAGGCGGGGGTGCGAATCTCGCCGCGCTGCATCCGGATCACGCCCGTGCGCGCGGCGCCGTCGGTCGCGGCGATCGAAAAGGCGAATCTGTCGGTCATGGCGCGCGCCTATGGCGGGGGGAGCGCGAAAAGTCGAGGCCGCGAGAATCCTCCCTGCGGCGAAGCCATGGGGAGGTGGCCGCGCGAAGCGCTGACGGAGGGGCCGGTGAGTGAGGTTGCCGCCCCTCCACCATCGCCTTCGGCGACGGTCCCCCTCCCCACGGCTTCGCCGCAGGGAGGATCAAGACGTCAGGCCTTCGCGTGCTCGCTCGACGGTTCGTCCTCGGCGGCTTTCGCCTTTTCCTTCGGCTTTTCCTTCTCGAATATCTTGATGAGCTCGCGCTTCTTCGCGTCCGACAGCCCCTTTTCGGCCTGCGGGAACATCTCGTCCTCCTCCTCGTCGATATGGTGGAGGTAACGTTCCTTCATCGACCGGAAGCGCGTGAGCCAGCCGGTCGAGGCAAAGTCCATCTCGTAAAGTTCGGTCAGAAAATCCTCGATCTCCTTATGCTCGGCAACGCTGTGCTGCGCTTCGTCGCGGAGATCGGGGTTCGCGAGCATCGTCGCATAGAGCGACATTTCCTCCGACGCCGCATGCGCGGTCACCTCGACGCGGAAGGCTTCGAACAGATAGCGTCGCTCGTCGCTGTCGCCCTGCGTTTCATCGATGCGGGCGAGAAGCTCGCGATGGCGGTCGTGGTCGGCCTTCAGTCGCGCAAAGATTTTGGTCTCGGTCATGTCGGTCTCCGTCGGTGGGCGGTCGGAGAGAGAACGGGTCAGCCCAGCGAGGGTTCCGGCCTCAGGCCGCCTTCCAGTCGCTCGTCGTCGTGAAAGACGGCAGCGCCAGCGCCGCAGTCGACTGGGTCGCGGCCGCGATCAGATAGGGCGAAACGCGGTGGCGCGTGCAGAGCCCGCCATTGCCGTCGCTGACCATCGTCTGTTCGAATTCGACCCCCTGCTGGTGCCTCATCGAACGGCGGACGATCGCGGTGACGAGCTGTCCTTCGCCGAAATCGATCACGAAGCGCGTGCCGACGGGCACGTCGAGCAGACCCTCGATGAAGGCGCCGGTCGCCGACAGGTTGCGGATCACGACGGCATAGCGGTGGTTGTCATGGATCGCGCCCACTTTGCGGAACAGCGAGAAGCGGTCGTTGCGCTGGCGCGCCGGGCCCGCCGGCTTGATCGTCCACGTCCCCTCGGCATGATCGAGCAGCTCGGCCTGCGGCACCGCCCTGCTATAGACATAGCCCTGGACATGGCTGACGTTGAGCTTGCGGATGAGTTCGAGCTGGTCGAGCGATTCGATGCCTTCGGCGGTCGTTTCCATCTCGAGCGCCTCGGCGAGCGCGACGATCGCGGCGATGATCGCGCCGTTGCGCGACCCCGGGATCGTCGCGTCGCGGACAAAGCTCTGATCGATCTTGATCTTGTCGAACGGCGCGGATTGCAGATAGGCGAGCGACGAATAGCCGGTGCCGAAATCGTCGAGCGCCAGGCGAACCCCCAGCGCCTTCAGCGCCTTGAACATCCGCGCGGTCTCGGCGGTATCGCCCAGGAACACGCTTTCGGTGATTTCCAGTTCGAGCCGGCCCGGCGCAAGCCCGGTCGCGCCAAGCGCCTTGGCGACGACTTTCGGCAAGTCGGCATTCGCGAACTGGATCGGCGAGACGTTGACGGCCACCCGCATGTCGCCCGGCCAGTTCGCCGCATCTTCGCACGCCGTGCGCAGCACCCACTCGCCGAGCGCCCAGATCAGGCCGGCTTCCTCGGCGATCGGAATGAATACGGAAGGAGAGATCACGCCGCGTTCGGGATGGGCCCAGCGGATCAGCGCCTCGACCCCGCTCACCATGTTCGATTTGGAATGGACGACCGGCTGATAAACCAGCGCCATCTCGCCGCGCACCAGCGCGTCGCGCAGATCATCCTCGAGCGCGCGGCGATCTTCGGCCGCGGTGTGGAGGTCGCTCGAATAAAAGGCGAACCGTCCGCGGCCGTTCCCTTTTGCCGCATAGAGCGCAAGATCGGCGTTGCGGACGAGGTCGTCGCTGCTCAAGCCGTCGAAGGGCGCGATCGCGACGCCCACCGACGCGCCGATGATGCAGCGGCTGCCCTCGACCGAATAGGGCTGCGACAGGCTGGCGATGATGTCGGCGGCCATGTCGCCCAGCTTGCCGCGATCTTCGATGTCGGGAAGGATGATCTGGAATTCGTCGCCGCCAAGACGGCTGACCATCTCCTTGTCGCCGACGATCTTGAGCAGACGTTCGGCGACCTGTTTGAGCAGCGCATCGCCCGCCGGATGGCCGAGCGTGTCGTTGACCTGCTTGAAGCGGTCGAGGTCGAGCAGCATGATCGCGCACGAACGTTGCTGCTGCGCAAAGGCCGCGAGCGTCGTGTCGAGCTTTTTCGAAATGGCGAAGCGGTTGGCGAGCCCGGTCAGCGAGTCATAGAGCGCAAGCCGCGAGGCGTCCTCGGCCGAGCGGCGCTGCGCGGTCACGTCGGCCCCGCTGCCGCGATAGCCGGTGAACTTGCCGCCGCCGTCGAACTGCGGCCGGCCCGAAATCGCCCACCAGCGGTCGTCGCCTTCGAACGCACTGCGCAGTGGCAGCTTGTCGAATTTCGATTGTTTGGTGAGGAGGAAAGGCAAGGTGCGCTGGCGCTCGCCATGGCTGTCGACGGGCAGGAACAGGTCGGTGAAAACGGTGCCGAGCAGCGCGCCGGCCGTTCGCCCCATCAATCGCGCCACCGAATCGGTGATATAGGTCAGCCGGCCCTTGGCATCGGTCGACCAGAACCAGCCCTGGCCGCTTTCCTCGTAATTCTGGAGCAGCAGCAGCGCTTCGTGGGTGTGCAGGTTCGCCGCGGTATCGCCGCGCTGCTTGCCGATACGCGAGCCGATCAAGCCGAAAAAGCCGCGCTGGCCTTCATCGGCTTCGTCATCCCTCCGATCGCCCGAATCGATCCGCGATGGACTGTCCATCAAACAAACTCTTCAACTGGTCCCCACACGCCCGCTGCTATGCCGACAAGGAATTGCGATAGTGTAAATATCTAAGGGTTTTCCGGAAACCGTGCCGTTTGAGGACGTTGCCGGCATCGCGCGCCCGCGGCGCGGGGCGGCCCTCGTGACTTTCGGGCGCCCTGCCCTATTTACCGTTCGGCGAAGCCAAATGTTAATATCGGGCTCGCGATGGATGCGCGCATGGCGATGACTGTGTATCTCGACAACACGCCGCGATCGGCCGGAAATGGCCGGGCGTCGCGCCGGCAATTGCGGCTTCCGCTCCACGGGTCGAAGGCGGCGGGCGCCGAAATCGAGGCGCTGGTCCACAATATTTCGGCCACAGGCATGCTCGTCGAAAGCAAAGTGCCGCTCGCGATCGGCGAGATCGTCGAGGTCAATCTGCCGCACAGCGGCAAAACCGCCACCCGCGTGATCTGGACCAGCGGCGGCATCGCGGGATGCCAGTTCGAAATACCGATCTCGCCCGCGACGCTCAGCGCCGCGCAGCTGCGAAGCGTGGTGGGCGTCGATGCGCCCGCGCCCGACCACCAGCTCGCCCCTGCGGAAAGCTTCGGCGTCCGCCTGCAGCGGCTGCGAACGGCAAAGGAGCTGACTCAAGGGCAGCTCGCCGCCCATTTGGGGGTCAGCGAACCGTCGATTTCCGCCTGGGAGCTCGACAAGGCGCGGCCCAAAGCCGGCCGGATGGAAGCCTTGTCGCTCGCGCTCGGCGTCGAAATCGCCGAACTCCTCGGCATTGACGAGGCCGAAAATCTGAACGAGCTGGTCGCGAAAGCCAAGGCGCAAATCGCCAAGGCGGCCGGCGTCAGCCCGGGCAGCATCAAGTTCACGATCGAGATGTGACCCGCCGGTCGCGCAAACACAAAACCCTCCGACGTCGCCGGAGGGTTTTGTGTTTGGCCGTAACTGGCTGGCGTCAGGTCGGAATGATCGTCAGCTCGAAACGATCGGTATCGAAGCCCTGCTCACCGGGCACCGCCGCGATGGGGCGTTCCCGGACCCGCGGACCGGTCGCGCGGCTGAGCACCGCACGGCCCGAGCCGTTGAGGATAATCTCGTCATTTCCGGCGATGATCCGGGCGCCTTCCAGCGAACCCGGCGCATAGTTGATCACAAGATCATAACCCGTCGGCGCGTTGCAATATTCACGGAAGCTGCCCAGCGACACGGCATTGCCGCTGATCGCGCCGAATCCCGTCGCCTGATGCTGCACCGTGCAATGCACGGGCACCGTCAGGCTGAGGTTGAAGCCGAACGTGGCCGCCGTGGCGGTCGTCGGCGCCGCAGCGAGTACGAAGCTCGCAACGCCGAGCGAGAATTTCTGAATCATCCGCCAAACCTTTCCGCCTGTAGGCCGAAGCTGTTGGATGATTGTTTAGGCTCGCAAATCTAACATTCAGTTAAGGCGCGCCGCCGGACGACGCGGCCGGAGCGGGTGCGTCAGCGTGCGGTCACCGCAATCGAGATTACGTCGCTGTACACGCCCGCGCGGCGATCCGACGTATTGCCGATCAGGAACTGGATCGGCAGCGCGTCGCGGCGGAGGTTGCCGTTCGTCGAACCGGATATCGTGCGCATGCCCGTCAGATTGACCGAATTTCCTCCGATCGCGAGGCTGTAGGGCACATACCATTCGCTCGAACCGAGACGCAGGCGGCCCGAATTGGCCGACGTGACGCTGAGGTCATAGGAACCCGTGCTGGCGACGCGAAGCTGGAGCGGCACCGGCGCGACGCCGGGCCGCAGTTCGCCAAGGTCGACGACCGCATGCCCGTCGCTCATCGTGTAGGCGCCGGCCAGGCCGATCCGCGCCGAAGGCAGGACATCGATGCCAAGCACGATGCGCGTGCCGCCGAGCGAACGGAAATTGCCGTCCTGCGCTTCGAGCGTCACATCCTGGGTAAAGGTGCCCGATTCTTTCACATCGTCGGGATCGGCGACGAGCTTGAAGAGCAAGGTGCGCGAGGCATTGGCGCCGAGCGTCAGCATCCGCTGCGAGGGGCTACGCTGCGTCCGCCCGACGCGCGGCGTCACATCCTGCGTGTCGGTCAGGTTGAGCAGGGCATAGCCAATCGGCTTCCCCGTGCCCTTCGACAGGCCAAAGGGCGGCTGGCTCAGTTCGAACGTCGGGGTGAAGCGGCATTCCGCCGTACCTTCGTTGACGAAGGTGACCCCGAATGTGCCTTCGGGAATCGCGCTGTCGAACGGGTCATAGCCCTGGATCAGCCAGCTCGACGGCGTCGCGTTGGCGCGGATCAGGCAATCGGCGCCGCGGATGTTGGCACCCGGCGCCGGTGCCTGCGCGTGAAGCGGCACAGCGAGGAAAGCCGCGGCGAGGAACAGGGTATGGCGCAGCATAATGCCTCCTAATTTTTCGTACCGGGGCGAACGGTGCCAAGGTTCAATAGACCATCGGTGTCCGCGGGTACTGTGAATTCGAAACTCCGGTCGACCGTGCCATTCGGGCCATAGGTTTCCACCAGATAGCGGCGGCCCGGCAGCAGGTTGGTGATCGCGAAGCGTCCGACCGAATTGGTGAAGAACGGAATCGGCTTGGGGCTTTCGGCGTCCTTGACGTCGAGCAACGTCACGCGGCCGCCGATCAGCGACACGGGCATTTCGGGAGCGAGGATCAACGTGCCCATCACGCTGGCAAAGGCATCGGTGCCGATGCGCGCCGCATAACCGCTCTTGTAGGGCGGATGGACGCGGAACACGCCGGGACCGGTGTCGTAGCCCGTCGGCGGATCCTCGACATCATATTGCACCGACTGGGTGGCATAGGAGCCGAGGAAATTGTTGACCGCCGCGCCCAGCGCGCCGCTCTTGCTGATATAGTCATTCTCGGCGAGCGACTGTCCGGCAACGACGCTGCGCTTGCCCAGATTCTTGTGCGGCGAGAGCAGCATGAAGCTGTCGTTGATGCGCCGCCCGATACCAAAGCTGCCGTCGGCAAAGGCCAGCGACGTGCCGACACGGACGGTCGTCGCGTTGATTTGGGCGACATTGGACAGGTTCGGTCCGAAGGTCGCATGGCTTACCGACGCATCGAAGCGGTTGGCAGCATAAGTGGCATAGCCGAGCGCCTGCGCGCTGTTGTCGTCGCGGGTCACGACACCCCCGAAACCGACGCTGCTCAATTGATTCAGGCCGCTCTGGTTGTAGGAGAGCTCGCCCAGATTGTCGCGGCTCTCATAGCGCGCCTCGGCGCGGCGGCGATAATCGGGTTGGAAGACAATGCCGATGTTGAAACTGAATCCGTTGCCGCGCGAAAAGCTTGACGGGAATTTGGTATAATCTACCCCCGCCCGAATCGTCCATTTGCGATCGAGACGGTAGTAAGCTGTCGTTCCCGCGCGATAACTGTCACCCACACCGTTGCGCCCCCGAAGATAGGACGCGGTCGACGTGCTGGTTAACTTGAAGTTGAGCTGCCGCGTATACTGCGCCGAAATCGTGGCCGACGTGGTGTTGACCCCGTCGAGGTTTCCCAAGGTCGCGAAGCGCGGCGACAGATAATCCGCGCGAAACGTTAAACTGTCGGACAGCCCCTCGCGATCGATGAAATGTTCGTAGCTGACGCCGCCCGCGAACCCCTGTCCTGCAGTTTTCGAATTGCTGCCGCCGGCATCGAGCAGCAGACGGCTACCGTTGCGCAGGACGAACTGGGTCTGTCCGGTCAGCGTCTGGACATCCTTGCTGGCCTGGAAACCGACACCGATCGCGGGATGATTGAAAAATGCCTTGCGAAAGAAACCGGTGAAGGCGATCGGACCGCGATAATCGGGCGCCCCGCCGAAGGTGCGGCTGGTCGGGCCGAAAAAGGCGCCATATTCGAAATCGCCCGGATCGAGGTCGATCGGGTCGAGATATTGCTGATAGGAGAGGTTCTGGACCGCACCGCTGTTGTCGGTAACCTGAATATCGACATCGTTGCTGCCCGCAATCAGCGGCAGCGAGCTGAAGTCGTAGCGCCCCGGCTGAAGCCGAACTTCGCGATAGAGCGACCCGTTGCGCAAAAATCGGACGGTCGATTCGCGTTGCAGCACGAGCTGACGATTGGCCTGAAGGATCGCCGAGCGAAAGCTGTTGAAACGCCGCCGCTGGCGCAGCACGCCGACGCCGCCCATTTCGACAAAGGCTTGCTGGCCACGGATTTCGGGGTCGAGGTCGCCGAGGAACCAGCGCCGAAAATCCTCCGGCTCGTCATAGACGAGACGCGCGTAGTTGCGCGTGAATTTATATGAATCGCCGGCCAGCCCGAATTGCTGCCCCAACTGCGCGTCGCCCTCGAACACGAATTTGCCGAGCCGCACCGCACCGTCGAAGTTTATCGTCGGCGGGTCGGCCTGATTGCCCTCCCAGATATAGCTCTGGACGGCGCTGAGGTTCAGAAAGGCGGAGAAATCGGCGGGCTGCAGCGTCACGTCGTTGGTGTCTTGGCGCGGCGGCGCAAAAATATCCTTGATCGCCCGCTGTTCGGCGGACACCTCGACGACGACGACCGCCAGGGTACTGGGATCGTAGGTCAGCTGAACGCCCGTCTTTTCCAGATCGTCGGGACCGAAATTGGGCAGCGACGCCAAACGCGACGCCAGCCCGGCATGTGCTTCCTCGTTCAGCACCGGCTGCATCAGCCGCACGAAGGTCGCCGAATCGAGCAGGAAACGGTCGTCCGCGGTGAGCCGCATCGGAATATCGCCGAGGCTGCTGCTCTGGAAGGTCAGCGGCACCGTCATTTCGATGTCGCGGTCGTACGGGTTGATGTCCGGGCGGCCATGCGCGCCGATCGGAAGCTGCGGCATGACCGGCGTCGGGGTCGGGATCGGCGGGATCTGCGTCCCCGGTAACGGAATGACTGTCGGCGCGCCCGGGTTTTGCGCCGACGGCGACGGCCGCGGGTTTTGCGGCAGCGGAATCGATACCTGCGCCGCCGCCGTGCTCGCGCACAGCGCCGACAGCGCCACACTACTCAGAGCGAAGCCGATCCTCACTGTTTGAACGACAGCTTGATCGGTCCGGGGCCGAAGCCGGGAACGGGGACGCGGAAAACGCGTTCGCCCTGCGCGGGCACATAGCCGGTGCCGACCGCCCGATTGAGCTCTTCAGGCGAGACATCGACGCGTAGCCATTTGCCGTCGGTGCCCGTGCCTTCGAGCTGCCAGCCGAAATTCGCCATCAGCGCGTGGCGGCGGCCGGCGTTGCGCAAGGTGATCTCCACCCCATCCTGCATCGGCGGCAATTCGCTCGATCCCGGCAGCGCCGGCGGCTGATAATTAGCCTGCTTGACGGTCGTTGCCTTCACGTCGGGCTTGGCGCCGGGAGGTGCCACCACGACCAGCGCGCGCATATTGTAAAGAACCTGAACCTGCGCCCCAACTGAATCGGCAGCGCCGGGTTCGAAGGCGACGGGTAACTGTTCGACCGAGACATAATATGCCTGCGAAGTCGCCAGTTCGGCGCCGCCCACCCATTGCAGGCGGACGACCTGCCGTCCGCTGGCGGGCAGAATGCCCTGCGGCGGAAAAATCAGGAAATCCTGGTCGGCGGGGGTTTCGGAAATATTGCCGTCCTTGTCGATTTCCATCCGGAAAACGCGGGTCTGGAACGCCAGATTGCCGGGATTGATATTCTGGACCTCGATCCGCGCCACCGCACCCGTGCCGCGCGATTCCATTTCGACGACCATCGGCGAGACGCGCATCGCCAGCGCGGGGGTGACCACTAGCACGAGAGCGGCGAGCGCAGCCAAAAGCGCGCGCGCATGGCGCTTCACCGTCGCCAAAGCTGTCATATTCCCATCCCCCTGTCCTCGCCGGACATAATTGCACTTATTTATAAAGAAAGGGGAAAGATCGCTCTTTCCCCTCTCCCCATTCGTTACCGCGCGAACTTAGAGAGCGCGCAGCGTCAGCGTCGTGGTGCCGCTGTAGGTGCCTGCGACCAGACCCTTGCTCGTCACAGCCGGAGCAACGATGTCGATGTCCATGCGCGAACGCCATGCGCCCTGCGAGATCAGGTTGTTGTTCTGCGTGGTCGAAACGTTCAGCGACTGGCCCGAACCGGTGGTCACTGCGTTGAGCGCAACGCCGGTCCAAGTTGCATTCACGCTGTACGGAATGTTCGCCTGGAACTGGTTCGTGTCATAACCGCCAGCAGCCGAGTTAACCAGACCGTTGGTGCCGTTGTTCTTGGTGATCACGACTTCGTTGTTGAAGTTGCAACCTGCGGTCAGCGTGTCGATGTTGGCTTCTGCCGGACCGACCATTTCGAACGCCGAATTGACGTTCTCGTTGTTGCCCGTGCGAACGCCGATCACGCCGAAGCTGATGTTGGTCGCGCTGGCGCCGTTGCCCGAGTAGAACGAACAGTCCTTGTTCACCGTTCCGCTCAGGTTGAAAGCGACATTGACGGTCGGCGTTGCGGTTTCGCTGTCGCTCGGAGCGTCAGCCTGGGCGCGGTAGCGGGTGCCGACGCCGGCGGGCAGGACGTAGTCGTCATAGAGACCGGCAACAAAATTGCTCGGGTTGGTGTCAGTTCCGCTGATCGTAACCGGACCGATGAAGGGAACGTTGACGGTGCCCGTACCGGCATAGTGGCGCTGATTGGTCGGGTTGGTCTGAGCGGCAGCCGGCGTGGCGACGGCGATGAGCGCGATGGCGGCGACGGTGCCGCTAAGGATCTTCTTCATAATCTTCTTCCCTCTATTATAACGCCCTGCCCAAAAGCCGGGCGACGGCGTAATTTTTGCACCGTCTGGTCGGAGAACCGGGAGGGCATCGGTGCCTACCCTTCCGGCTTAATTCCGCCCGCGACCTGGCCGCAGGCGAATTTCTAGATCGGAGAAACGGTGATCGTGATCGTTTCCGAATAGTCGCCAGCCAGCAGCCCGGCCTCGCCCGAAGGCTGGCCAAGCTCGACCGCCAGGACCATTCCGTCCGTCGCGATGCCGCCGTTGCTGGAGATGACGCCGCCGGCCAAAAGCTGGCGGCTGTTGAAGGATTGGCTCACCGTCTGCCGCGACGGGTATCGCACGGGCATTTCGACGGCGAGATTATAAGGCAGGACGCCGCTGTACGGGCCTTGGCCGTTCGGCATCGTCGTGTGGGTCAGGCCGCCGCGGGCGCCCTTGATCGTCATCGTGAAAGGGACGTTGCAATCGAGCGCGACGCGCGTTTCGATGCCCAGGCCGCGGCGTTCCAGATTGCCGAAATCCATATTGGCGATGCTGCCCATCGCGCAATGCTGGCGGATCGCCCCACTGACCGCGATGTCGAGCGATGTGACGTTCCGGATTTCTTCTGCGTTCGCGGGCACAGCAAAAGCCGCCGCGGCAAGCGCAAAAAGCATGAACCTCATGACTCGAACCCCCAAAAATCCCAACGGTTCGGGCTCCGCTTTGCAGATAGCCCTCGGCACCCCCCGGTGCCCGACAAGCCGCGACCCGACTCATCAACCCGTCTGTTAATAAAAACTTAGTACATAAATTAAGACAGCTTCGCACCCCCAAATTGGCTCGGGCCAAAATTGGGTGTCAGCGATGTCGTTCAAGTTTAACGGAAATTGGCGCTTTCCTGCGCTTGCAGAGGGTTAATTCGGCGCGCGTCAAGCGGCCAGCCTGGCTATCGGCGTTCAGAATCGGGACAACCGATGTTAATATATTAACAGAAAAATAGGCTATAAGTTTAATTGGAGCTGTCGAAATCGGCAAAAATCCGCGGCGGATTGCCGATTCACCCGCCGCAAGCAGCGCACAGTTCGCCCCAAGGATGGCGAACGGACCTTGTTGCCGGGCATCCGGCGGAGCATGTGCCCGCGATGCGGCGCTCCCCATTAACCACTCGACAACCGATCGCGCGCATAGCTGACCCATGCCCATTCATGCGATGATCGAAAAGCAGGCCGACGGAAGCACGCGCGGGGCGCCGCGCATGCATATGCGATTTGAAGCGGCGGGCTCGCTCGAAGGCAGCGAGGGCACGACGGTCGCGATCCACAATCTGTCGGCGACCGGCATGCTGATCGAAACCGCATCCGATCTGGCCATCGGTCAGCGGCTGACGGTCGCCTTGCCCGAGGCGCCCGATTGCGCCGCCACCATCGTGTGGCGCAGCGAGGCGCTCGCGGGTTGCCGTTTCGATCGGCCGCTGTCGCGCGCGGCGCTCAGCGCGGCGCAGCTGCGCAATCCGCTTCCGGGCGACGTCGATCCGGCGCGCATCCCCGATGGCGACGAAATGCTGGCCCAGCGCCTGCTCCGGCTCCGGAAGGAACGCGGCCTCAGCCGCGCGGCGCTTTCGGATCTCACGGGGTTCAGCCGGCCGAGCATTTGGGCGTGGGAAAGCGGCAAGACCGTGCCGCGGCGCAGCAACCTGCCCGCGCTGGCAGAGGCTTTCGGCATTTCGGAGCAAGAACTGCTCGCCGGCGCGCCTTCGGCCGCGCATGGCGATCCCGCGGCAAGCGCGCAGCAAATGCATGCGCTGGTCCGTGCGAGCCGCGAAGAGATCGCCGCGCTCGCCGGCGTCGAGCCCGCCAAGGTCAAGATCACGATCGAATATTGACGGGCCGCCCGCCCTATCGTGCGGGCAACAACAGACTCGCGTCGCCATAGCTATAGAAGCGGTACGCATGCCCAATCGCATGCGCATAGGCCGCCTGCATCGTCTCCAGTCCCATCAATGCACTCACCAGCATGAACAACTCAGCGATCCACACACGTTTTTCGCATATATTCCATCGGTTAGGTAACGCCGGAAGCGCAAGTTTCTGACCTGCCCCATCGCTCTCCTATCCGCAGCCAAAACCGGGAAATCGAATTTCGCAAGGTGAAAAGATTTTGGTCGGATGGGCTCATTGGAACCTGCCCCATCACCGCCCTATCGCAAGCAGCCTTCCGGGTTGGGAAATGCGCCCTATCGGTTGGCAAGCTCAACGTCGATGCCCCCAGTCGCAACGATCGCCGCGTGCTCGATCATCCGGCGGGTAGCCCTATCGTTCAGGTCTGTCGAAATGGGAACGCCATTTATCTGAACCGCCACGTCATTCGTTACGATATCGACTTCGACCCGCGCGCCACCGGCCAGTGCATCCTTCAACAGAAGGTGAATTCGGCGACTTGTCTGCTGTCCTTTTGAGCCTGAACGGTAATTTGAGAATCGGCCGCGCAGGCTTTGAGATTCCCCGACGTAAAACCGCGATCGCCCAGCCAGATTGATACGGATGCGATAAAGGCCTGCATCAGTCGTGGCGGTGGGAAATTGCAGGCCGCCATTTCCGTCCAGAGCCACTTCGCCGAGCGTCATCCAATCGAATGACAGGAACACGTGATTTGACGCCGCAACCGGCGCAGGTGCGAGAGGGGCGGAGGATTGGATAATCTTGGATCGACGACGCTGCCCGCGCTCTCTACTGACGATCTGGCGTGGCAAGCTTGAGCGCACGAATTTGACGGTCCCCGCCTTGCGATTGAGGTCCGACGTCGCCCATCCTCGGCCAAGCCAAACCTCATTGTGTCGGCCTGCAACTGGCGAATTGCTCCACCACGCATCATGGACATAGGCACTCTTGGGAAGGCCGCCATTCACGACGCGTGCAATCTGATCGAAGCTCAATACAACGTCGGGCCCTGCTTGCGCGTCGAGAAACTCCCCCAGTGGTTCATACTTCATTGCCCATATCACCTATCGCAGATTGCTTTCGGAATTGAGGAACGCGCGGAATTTTGCATCTGTCATTTGCGACACGAACAAGTTCCAAAAATGGTCGTGACCTAACTCCTGCAATGAGGGCCGGATCAAGTTCGACAGGCGATCATCGGAACCAAGCTGTTCAGCAATTTCAGCATAATATTTCGACCTTGCCACCATCGCTCCATCGAAATGCCGTTGGATTGCACCATCGATAGAGGGATCGCGATGGGGGCTCGGGCGCACTATGACAGGCACTTCAATGACGGGGCGCGGCTTTTGCATTTCTCCGCGTCGGCGCTGGATCGCCTCATCCAGATCGCGTTTGGCTTGGTCCAACAACTCCTGATCCATGCGGTGCTGTTTCCGAAACTCCTCCATCTCAATCTTGTGACGGGAGCGCTGCATCGCTGCATCAAAGACACTTTTCTCACTCTCAATCGCAAGCTCAACCGGCTTCAGAGCTTCCTTCACTGCGAGAGATGTCGCCATGTGCATATTGAATTGTTCAGCGGCGCCAGCCAGTCCGGCCAGCACTCCTTTCGCTGTCGGCAATGAGACAGCGCGCAATGCATCGCCGACCGTTTTGCGGGGAATTCTTCCAGACAGTATTGCTGCCCTTACCCGATCCACGGCATCGTCTGGCGTCGTGAAAACCACCTTCGCGGGAATCCTAAGCACCGTGTAAACGCGGCCAAAGGCCCTGTGGCCGCAACTGACGCTGAGCCTTGGTCGATATGCCTTTAAAGTGCCTTTCGCCTTAGTCGCCCGGCAGCAACAGACTTGCGTCCCCATAGCTGTAGAAGCGGTAGCCTTCCTCGATTGCGTGCCTGTAAGCTGATTGCATAATTTCCAATCCCATCAGCGCACTGACCAACATGAACAAGGTCGAGCGCGGCAGGTGGAAATTGGTCATCAGCCCGTCGATCGCCTTGAAGCGATAGCCGGGGGTGATGAAGATCGCGGTGTCGCCCGCGAAGGGCGCGATCATGCCGTCATCCTCTGCCGCGCTTTCGAGCAGGCGCAGGCTGGTGGTGCCAACCGCGATGACGCGGCCGCCCGCCGCGCGCACCGCGTTGAGCCGCGCCGCGGTATCGGCGTCGATCCGCCCCCATTCGGCGTGCATGACATGGTCTTCGGTATCGTCGGCCTTCACTGGCAGGAAAGTGCCCGCACCGACGTGCAGCGTCAGCGTTTCGCTCGCAATCCCCGCCGCCGCGAGCGCATCGAGCAGCTTCGGCGTGAAGTGCAGCGCCGCGGTCGGGGCCGCGACGGCGCCATCCTCGCGCGCGAACATTGTCTGGTAATCAGCGCGGTCGGCGTCGTCGGTGGGGCGCTTGCCCGCGATATAGGGCGGGAGCGGCATCGTGCCCGCGCGCTCGAGCAGGACTTCGACCGGCTCGTCGCCGGCGAAGGCGAGGATGAAGCTGCCGTCGGCGAGCCGCTCCTCGGCGAGCGCCGCGACCCCCGCGCCGAAATCGACGCTCTCGCCGACCCGCAGCCGCTTCGCGTTACGGATGAACGCCTGCCAGCGGCGCAGGTCGATGCGTTTGTGGAGCGTCGCGCCGATCTTCGCGTCGCCGCGACGTCCTTCGAGCTGGGCGGGAATGACGCGGGTGTCGTTGAAGACGAGGCAGTCGCCCGGGCGCAGCCATGCGGGCAGGTCCGCGACCCCCGCGTCGACGATCTCACCGCCATCGACGACGAGCATCCGCGCTGCATCGCGCGGCCGCGCCGGGCGGAGCGCGATGCGTTCATTGGGTAAATCGAAATCGAAGGCGTCGACGCGCATGATCTTGACGCGCGTGCCCGCGCTTACTGCTTGATCGGAGCGTTAAGCTCGTCGACCGTCACGGCGGGCGCGGCGACCGGCGCGGGCACGGCTTCGGTCAGCATCGAGGCGGGCGGGATCGGCTTGTTGTCGGCGGCGACCGACACCTGCACCATGCGCGACATCACTTCGGGCGGCTCGCCCTTATGGATCGCGTCGACATATTGCATGCCCGAGATGACGCGGCCGAACGCGGTGTAGCGGCGGTCAAGGCTGAAGCGCGGCTGGAGCATGATGAAGAACTGGCTGTTCGCGCTGTCCTCGCTCTCGGCGCGCGCCATCGAAAGCGTGCCGCGCAGATGCGGGGTCGGGTTGAATTCGGCCTTGAGGTCGGGAAGCTGCGAGCCGCCCTGCCCGGACGCGGTCGGATCGCCCGTCTGCGCCATAAAGCCGTCGATCACGCGGTGGAACTTGATCCCGTCGTAAAAGCCCGCGCGTGCGAGCTGCTTCAGCCGCTCGACATGGTTCGGCGCGACATTCGGATAGAGCTGGACCACGATCCGGCCGCCCGTCGAAAGGTCGATGTTGAGCATATATTCGGGGACGTTGATATATTGGTCGGGCGTCATCGCGGGCACCGCGGGCGCTTCCACCGCAGGGGTTCCCTCGGCCGCCGCGGGCGCGGGCGCAGTCGGGGTTTCGACCGGCGCGGGCGGCGGCGTTTCGACGGGCGGCGCCGGCTGGCTTTGCTCGGGGTTCGGCCCCGGTGCGGGCGGCGCATCCTGCGCGACGGCCGTGCCTACGAGACCGAACGCCATCGCCGTAAGAACCAAGGGGCGGAAGGATGATTTCATGCTGGATCGGCCTTTGGATAATAAACTGGATTTGCGCCCCGATGGCGCGCCCTAGCCGGAAAAAGCTGAACGCTCAATGATCGGTATCAGCGCTCGCCTTGGAGGAGCCCCCGCTCGGCGATGCGCGCGACGACGGCATCGCGCACCGACGGCGTCACGAATTTCCGGATATCGCCGCCGAAAATCGCGATTTCCTTGACCAGCCGCGATGCGATCGGTTGCAGCCCGACGTCGGCCATCAGGAACACCGTCTCGATCCGGTCGTTGAGCTGCTGGTTCATCCCCGCCATCTGATATTCATATTCAAAGTCGGCGACCGCGCGCAGCCCGCGGACGATCATGGTCGCCCCCTCGCGCTCGGCGAAATCCATCAGCAGCGCATTGAAACCGACGACGCGGATATCGCCCTCGATCGACGCGACCTCGGCCTTCACCATGTCGATGCGCTCGTCGTCGTCGAACATCGGCGATTTGGTAATGTTGGTCGTCACGCCGATCACCAACCGGTCGACCAGCTTCGCGCCGCGGCGGATGATGTCCATATGCCCGAGCGTGATCGGGTCGAAGGTTCCGGGATAAACCCCAATGCGCATCAACGGTCCCTTTCCACCACATAACGGGCGATCGCGCGCAGCAGCGCCGCCTCTTCGCCGAAACTCGCGAGATGGCCGATCGCCTGGTCGACGAGCGCGGTCGCCTGCTCGCGCGCGCGTTCGAGCCCCATCAAGGTGACGAAGGTCGCCTTGCCCGCGGCATCGTCCTTGTGCAGCGCCTTGCCCGCGAGTTCCTCGTCGCCTTCGACGTCCATGATGTCGTCGGCGATCTGGAACGCGAGCCCGATGTCGCGCGAATAGGCGCGCAGCGGCGCGCGCCCCTCGGGCGGGATCCGCGCGAGGATCGCGCCGGCCTCGACCGAAAAAGCGATCAGCGCCCCGGTCTTGAGTTGCTGGAGCCGCGTCACCGTCGGCAGGTCGAAATTCGACGTCTCGGCGGCGAGATCCATCATCTGCCCGCCCGCCATCCCCGCCGGGCCCGCGGCGCGCGCGAGTTCGCAGCAGAGCTCGCCGCGCACGAAGGGATCGGCGCTCGTCACCGGGTCGCACAGCCATTCGAACGCGAGGGCGTGGAGCGAATCGCCCGCGAGCACCGCGGTCGCCTCGTCGAACGCCTTGTGCACCGTCGGTTTGCCGCGGCGCATGTCGTCATCGTCCATGCACGGCAGGTCGTCGTGGATCAGCGAATAGACGTGCATCGCCTCGACCGCCGCCCCGACGCGCAGGGTCAGCATGCGGTCGACGTGGAAAAGATCGCCCGCGGCGCGAACGAGCAGCGGACGCAGCCGCTTGCCGCCGGCCACCGCCGCATGGCGCATCGCTTCGTAGAGCGGCCCGCGCGGGTCGGACGGAACGGCGAGCAGTTGATCGAACAGCGTGTCGATCCCGGCCGCAACCTCATTCTGGGTGGCAAGCAGCAATTGCCGCTCGCGCGAAACTTCGCTGTCGACGAGCGTCACCGTGGATCAGCTTTCGCCGAAGGGGGTCGTTCCCGCCGGTCGGCCGTCGGCACCCAGGCTGACCTGTTCGATGCGCGCCTGTGCCGCGGCGAGCCGCGCCTCGCAATGGCCGCGCAGCGCATGGCCGCGCTCATAGAGCGTCACCGATTCCTCGAGGCTGACATCGCCGCTCTCGAGCCTTCGCACGATCGTTTCGAGCTCGCCCATCGCGGCTTCGAACGACAGCGAGGCGATATCGGCGGCGCCAAAGCCTTCTCGAGCGGGTTCGGGGGTGTCCGTCATCGCCCTGCTTTGGCCCCTTCGCCCCCGTCCGGTCAAGCTTGACGTGGTGATTTTGCCCTATAGCGTCGCGCCATGTTCATCGGCCATTTCGCCCCGGCGCTGATCGTCGCGGCCCGTCCAAAGGCGGCGGGGCTCGGGACATTGTTCGTCGCGGCGCAGCTCATCGACATCGGTTTTGCCGCATTGCTGGTCCCGGGGATCGAGGCGATGCGGATCGTCCCCGGCATCGCCGCGATGAACCCGATGGACCTGTACCACATGCCCTATACGCACAGCCTGCTCGGCGCGCTGATCTGGGCGAAGATCTTCGGCGTGCTCGTCTGGTTCGCGACCAAGCGCAAAGAGGCGGCGATCAGCGCCGCGCTGGTCGTGGTGTCGCACTGGTTCATCGACCTTCTCGTCCATATTCCCGATCTGACGCTCTATGGCATGCCGCCCAAACTGGGGCTCGGGCTCTGGAATCATCCGCTGATCGCGATGCCGCTCGAGATATTGCTGATCGGCGGCGCCTTTCTTCATTATCAGCGCCGCACCGAAGCGCCGGGCGGCAACCGCCGGCTCTGGATACTCGCCGGGCTGCTCGCCTTTGCGCAGGCGATCGACTGGTTCGGCCCGAAAGAGCCCGCCTATTCGCTCGCCATCCCCGCGACGATGCTCTTCGCTTATGCGCTGCTCGCCGGGACCGCGGCGTGGGCGGGCGCCAACCGGCGGCTCGCGGTGCCCGTCCGCACCTGACCCCTTCGCGCCGCGCAATCACGCTTCTGTTTTTTGCAATTGCCCGCGCCGCGCGAGCCGGTCATGCTGCACTGCACAAGAAGAGAGGGGCTCAAAGGCAAGTTTTGTTCATCAGACAAGGACTTGCATCATGAAAAAATTCATTCTCCCCGCCCTCGGCCTGCTCGCGCTGGCGCCGTCCGTCGCCCTTGCCAAGGATGCGCCGACCAACCGCTTCGAGCATGAGGGCAGTACCTACAGCTATAGCGTCACGCAGGTCGGCGACACGCGCGTGATCAGCGGCGTCGAGGAACGCACCGGCAAGCCGTTCACGCTCCGCGTCGGCCAGCACCGCGTGCGCGGCACCGTCGGTTCGCAGCAGGTCAGCTTCGCGCTGCGCGACGTCGCGCCGCTCGTGAAGCCGTCGGCCACCCTCGCCTCGCGTTGATCCGTCTCTCCGACCGCAGACCCCATGGTGCAAAATGCATCATGGGGTCTGTTCGTTTTGCGCCTGTGCGGCTAAAGGCGCGCCATGACTCAGCAAGCGCCCGCCATCACCCCCGAAATCGTCGCCGAGCACGGGCTTTCGCCCGAGGAATATGATCGCGTCCTGCACGCGCTCGGGCGCGAGCCGAACCTTGTCGAACTCGGCATCTTCTCGGTCATGTGGTCCGAGCATTGCAGCTATAAAAGCTCGCGCCTTCACCTCAAGAAACTGCCGACCGAGGCGCCGTGGGTGATCTGCGGCCCCGGCGAAAATGCCGGCGTCATCGACATCGGCACCGGCGAAGGCGGCAAGAAGCTCGCCGCGATCTTCAAGATGGAGAGCCACAACCACCCGTCGTATATCGAACCCTATCAGGGCGCGGCGACCGGGGTCGGCGGCATCCTGCGCGACGTGTTCACGATGGGCGCGCGTCCGGTCGCGAACCTCAACGCGCTGCGTTTCGGCCGCCCCGACCATCCGAAGATGAAGCATCTCATCTCGGGTGTCGTCCACGGCATCGGCGGTTACGGCAATTGCGTCGGCGTCCCCACCGTCGGCGGCGAAGTCAATTTCCACAAAGCCTATGACGGCAACATCCTGGTCAATGCGATGACCGTCGGCGTCGCCGAACAGGACAAGATCTTCTATTCGGCCGCATCGGGCGTCGGCAATCCGATCGTTTATGTCGGCTCGAAGACCGGCCGCGACGGCATCCACGGCGCGACGATGGCGTCGGCCGACTTCGGCGAGGATGCCGAGGAAAAGCGCCCGACCGTGCAGGTCGGCGATCCCTTCACCGAAAAATTGCTGATCGAGGCGTGCCTTGAGCTGATGGCGTCGGACGCGATCGTCGCGATCCAGGACATGGGCGCCGCGGGCCTCACCTCCTCGTCGGTCGAAATGGCGTCGAAGGGCGGCGTCGGCCTCCACCTCAAGATGGACGATGTGCCGCAGCGCGAAACCGGCATGACGGCCTATGAAATGATGCTGTCCGAATCGCAGGAACGCATGCTGATGGTGCTGAAGCCCGGTCGCGAAGATTTCGCGGCCGCGATCTTCCACAAATGGGAACTCGACTTCGCGGTCATCGGCACTGTCACCGACACCGGCCGCATGGTGCTCGAGCATAAAGGCGAGATCGTCTGCGACATCCCGCTCGCGCCGCTCGCCGACGACGCCCCGCTCTATGATCGCCCGCATGTCCCGACCCCGAAGCAGGCTGACCTCACCAACGTCCCCGAGACGAAGGATGTCGCCGCGGACCTCAAGACGCTGATGGGCACCCCCGACATCGCCAGCCGCCGCTGGATCTGGGAACAATATGACAGCCAGGTCGGCGGCGACACGGTGCAGATCGGCGGCGACGCCGCGCTCGTCCGTATCCACGGCACCAACCGCGCGCTCGCGATGTCGACCGACTGCACCCCGCGCTATTGCTACGCCGACCCCGTCGAGGGCGGCAAGCAGGCGGTCGCCGAAACCTGGCGTAACATCAGCGCGGTCGGCGCGACCCCGCTCGCGATCACCAATTGCCTCAACTTCGCGAACCCGCAGCGCCCCGAAATCATGGGCCAGATCGTCGGCTGTCTCGACGGCATGGCACAGGCGTGTATCGCGCTCGACTATCCGATCGTGTCGGGCAACGTCAGCCTCTATAATGAGAGCAAGGCGACCGGCGGCGGCAGCGCGATCCTGCCGACCCCCGCGATCGGCGGCGTCGGCGTGATCGAGGATCTCGGGAAAGCGGTCGGCATCGGCTTCAAGCGCACCGGCGACATCGTGCTCGCGGTCGGCGAACGCGCCGGCCACCTCGGCCAGTCGGTGTGGCTCCGCGAGATTCTGGGCCGCGAGGAAGGCCCGCCGCCGCCCGTCGACCTCCGCGCCGAAAAGCGCACCGGCGACTTCATCCGCGGCGCGATCAACGCCGGCTGGATCACCGCCTGTCACGACGTATCGGACGGCGGCATGGCGGTGACGCTCGCCGAAATGGCGCTGAAGTCGAACATCGGGGTGCTCGTCAGCGAAGAACAGCCGTTCGGCGTCGCCGAAAGCTTCTTCGGCGAGGATCAGGGGCTTTACCTCGTGACGGTGTGCGACACCTGCCTCGCCGACTTCCTCGACGCCGCGGGCCGCGCCGACGTGCCGGTCGATCCGGTCGGACGCACGATCAAGGATCGCATCGTCTTCGAACTCGAAGGCAGCGACCATCAGGTGACGCTCGCCGAACTGCGCGAAGCGCATGAAGGCTTCTTCCCTAACCTGATGGGGGCCGACGCCGCGCTCGCATAATAGCTGAAAGTGAGGGGCCAATGAGCATCTATGTCGGAGTCGGGGGCTGGACCTTCGAACCATGGCGCGGCCCCTTCTACCCCGCCGGCCTCGCGCAAAAGCGCGAGCTCGAATATGCCGGCCAGCATCTGACCGGCATCGAGATCAACGGCACCTATTATGGCAGCCAGAAGCCCGAAACCTTCGCCAATTGGGCGGAGTCGGTGCCCGACGGGTTCCAGTTCAGCGTCAAGGCGTCACGCTTCACGACCAACCGCAAGGTGCTGGCGGAAGGCGCGGCATCGATCGAGAAATTTCTGACGCAGGGGCTGACGCGGCTCGGCGACCGGCTCGGCCCGATCCACTGGCAGTTCATGGCGACGAAGAAGTTCGACCGCGACGATTTCGCGGGCTTCCTCGACCTGCTTCCCGATACGCAGGACGGCTTGCCGCTCCGCCACGCGATCGAGGTGCGCGACGAAAGCTTCCGCGACCAAGCCTTTATCGACATGGTGCGCGAACGGAACATGGCGGTCGTCTTCGCCGACAGCGACGAATTTCCGTGCATCGACGAACAGACCGCCGACTTCACCTATGCGCGGCTCCAGCGCAGTCAGGACGATGTCGAAACCGGCTATGATGCGAAGGCGCTCGACCATTGGGCGAAGCGCGCCAAGGATTGGGCGGTCGGCGACCGCGACGTCTATATCTTCTTCATATCCGGCGCGAAGGTTCGCAACCCCGCCGCTGCGCAAGCGCTGATCGCGAAGCTCGACTGACCAACATCACCGGCCGCCGGGCAGATTATGTTTCCCCCATTCGCATAGCGGCGTCAGCGCTTCGTTGAGCGATGCCCCCAAGGGGGTAACCGAATAATCGACACGCGGGGGAACCTGATGGAACATCTCGCGGTGGACCAGACCATCGGCTTCCATTTCCCGCAATTGCTGGATCAGCATCTTTTCGCTGATTCCGTCGATACGCCGCTTGAGCGCGCCGAAGCGCACCGGGGTGCCGTGAAGCTCCCAAAGAATCAGCGCCTTCCATTTTCCGCCGATAATCGCGAACACCGGCCCAAGACCGTCATTATAGGGTTGATTGCGTGTCGACATGATTACCAATTCTTACCTGAAAGTGTGTACCTGATAAAATAGTAGGTAGTTGATCAATCGAAAGTATCACGCCACCCCTTTGCGTCAACAAGACATGGCAGCCGCGCCGTGTCCCACGCGAAAGGATCGGCCGATATGCCGGAAAAACTGCTCATTCTTGTCGGAAGCCCGCGCAGGAACGGAAACACCGCGACGCTTGCCGAAGCCGTCCGGCGCGGCGCCGAGGCGGCGGGCAGCGATGTCGCGCTGCGATTTCTGGATGACCATATTTCGGGGTTTCTGCGCGATTGCCGCCAATGCCGCGGGCCCGATGGGGAATGCGCGATCGACGACCCGTATCGCGCCCTGTTCTTCGACGAGTTCTTGCCCGCGCAAGGGGTGATCTTTTGTTCGCCCATCTATTGGTACGGCGTGTCCGCCCAGATCAAAGCGTTCTTCGATCGCAGCTTCTGCTATTATGCGGCCTCCTATCCGGGCTCGCAGGACGCGCTTGCGGCGATGGCCGGCAAACGGCTCGGCTTGGTGCTCGCGTCCGAGGAAACATATCCCGGCGTCGCCCTCGGCATTATCCACCAGATTCAGGAATTTTCCCGCTACACCAATTCGGACTTCGTCAACGTAGTGCGCGGGGCCGGCAACAGCCGCGGCGAAGTGCGAAACGATCCGGCGAACCCGATCGGCGACGCCGAACGCCTGGGCCGGGAGATATTTTCGCGATCCTATTCCGACTACAGGCTGGAGACGCCGCGCAGCCCGCGCGTCTGGCCGGAAAGCGTCGCCTGAGCACCGGGTTCCCCGGCTTTCGCCGGGGACAGTTCAGGCCATCGCAGCCTTTGCCGCGAGGAAGTTGTACGGATCGATCCCACGGTTGCGGTACGCGCGGTGCGCTTCCTGATAGAGCGTCGGCTCGCCGATCCCCAGCCGCGCACGCGCGGCTTCGAGCGGTTCGGCGAGCAGCGAGCGGATGTCCTGCTCGATGATCGCCTTCGCCGCCTTGCCGTGGCGCTGGCCCTGGCGGATCGCGCCGAACACCGGCGCGTCGCTTTTGACGCCGCGCTTCACCTCATAACCGCCGGCATAGGCGATGAAGAAATTGCCGTAGTTGCCCGTCTGGCCATAGGTGAAGCCGAGCACGCACTGTTCGCCGAGCGCGTCGCGGCCATAGCCGGTCAGGATATGGAACAGGTCGTGCGTGTCGCGCAGACGGTTCGAATACCATTGCACCTGATCGTCGAACTTGGGACGGCCCATCTTGTCGCTTTCGGCGACGAGCCCCGCGGCCGAGAGGCCTTCGCGGCGCATGAAGGTGACATAGGCGTGGCCGACGCTGCCCTCGGGCAGTTCGTCGATCCATGCATGGTCGTCGAGCAGGTCGGGCAGATAGGGTTCGCGTTCCATCAGCTTCTGGCCGAAATCGCTTTCGACGAAGGCGCGCGCGTCGTCCATGAAGCCCTTGCGCGGCAAATTTTCAAAGATGTGGAACACCTGCTCGGTGTCTTCCTTGTCCGCGATCAGCTTGCGGAAGTGCTGGAACGCCTTGAACGGGCGGAACTTCTGCGGCTGGCGGTCGGGGTGGGAGAAGATGGTGGGGGTCATGGCTGGCCTCGTCCGAATCAGGTGATGATGCTCAGATAGCATTACTGACATAGATGTCAATAGCAGGTTAAAGCGCTGGACGGATCGTCGCCCCAACCGTTATAGGCGAATAACACAGTGGAGGGCGATATGCGCGAAGACAGACAAGTTGCAAGCGAACGCCTCGTCACCCTCGACGCGCTGCGCGGCTTCGCCGTGATGGGCATTTTGGCGATGAACATCGCCGCCTTTGCGATGCCCGAAATGGCCTATGTTTCGCCCAAGGCCTATGGCGGCGAAACCGGGGCCGACATCGCCGCCTGGGCGCTCGGCTTCCTCCTCTTTGACGGCAAGATGCGCGGGCTGTTCTCGATCCTGTTCGGCGCGAGCATGCTCCTGATCGTCGACCGCGCGGAGGCGTCGGGACAGGATCCGGGCTCGGTGCACTACCGCCGCATGGCGTGGCTCGCGGTCTTCGGTCTCTGCCATTATGTCTTCCTCTGGTGGGGTGACATCCTGTTCCTTTATGCCGCCGTCGGCTGCGTCGCCTTCCGCTTCCGCGCGTGGGAACCGCGCCGATTGATCAAATGGGCGCTGGGCATCTTCACCCTCGGCGTTGTCCTGACGTCGCTTTTCTTCGGCGCGCAGCTTGCGATCGGAAGCGCGGCCGACAATCCCGCTTCGCCGATGGCCGAGGCGGGCCGCGAGGTCCGCGCCGAATATGCCAAGATCGACGGCGAGGTGACCGAGGAACTCGCGCTCTATCGCGGCCCCTATCTACCGATCCTCAACTCACGGCTCGATACCGCGATCAATCCGTTCGTCGGCGTGCTGATGACGATATGGGAGACACTGCCGCTGATGATGCTCGGCATGGCGCTGTTCCGCAACGGCTTCCTGACGGGGGCATGGGCGGCGGCCGACTACCGGCGGATCGCGCTGCGCTGGCTGCCTCCCGGCGTGCTGCTGACATTGCTCGTCGGCTGGCTCCAGTGGCGCGCGGGCTTCGATTATCTCGTCGCGGTCAATGCCTTCATGGCGTGGGCGGGGCCGGGACGACTGATGATGACGATCGCCTATGCCGCGCTGCTCGTGCTGCTGATCCGGCGCGCTGCTGCCAGCGCCTGGATAACCCGCGTCGCGGCAGCGGGTCGCGCGGCCTTTTCCAACTATCTCGGCACCAGCATCGTGATGACGACGATCTTCTATGGCTATGGGATCGGCCTGTTCGGCGACGTCGGCCGCTGGACGCTCTATCTCTTCTGCATCGCTATGTGGGCGGTCATGCTGCTCTGGTCGAAGCCGTGGCTCGACCGCTATCGCTATGGCCCGCTCGAATGGCTGTGGCGCAGCCTCGCGCGCGGGTCGCTGCAACCGATGCGTCAGTAGCCGACCGCGCGGCCAAAACCCGTCGGACGGCGCTGGACGAGTGGGTTCGCTTCGCGTTCGAGCGCGCCGAGCGTCTCCTCGAACAGCCGGCGCAGTTCGACGACGCGCGGCAGATATTCTTCGGGGCTCGTCTGGCTTTCGACGCAATGGCGCGCGAAGACTTCGATATCCTCGGCGAGCGCGCCGAGTTTCTCGCCGCCGAACTGCCGCGCTTCGCTTTTCAACGTGTGCGCGGGCATGACGAGGCCGCGGGCGTCGCGCGCGCGCATTGCCTCTTCGATGGCGGCAACCGATTTGGTGCCGTCTTCGCGAAAATAGCCGAGAATCCGTACGAACGCGGCGCCCAACTGGGTGCGCGTCGCGCGAAACTCATCCCAATCGACCAGGATTTCGTCCAATGCTTTAGTCCCTTGGTGTTCAAATTCGGCCGTGGTCCCAACCGGTCCATGCCGAAGTTGGGTAAAAAAGACGTTACGGTGTCAGGGGTGCCGCAAAGAAAGTCGCCCCGTTTTGGGTCAGCGTCGGACGCGCCAGCGTCCCTCGTCGGCGGTCGCGACATCGGTCTCGACCGACCAGCCATGCTCGCCCGCAAGCGCCGCAACCTCGCGCCCCGCCTGCGGATCGTCGGCGATCAGCAGCACGTCGGACGCATCGCGCATCGCGCGCGCGAGCCTGAGCGCGGGCCAGGGGCAGCGCATGCCGCGCGCATCGACGACCAGCGCCCCCAATGTCTTAGGCGTCGTCATTCATCATAGGGATTGCGCGAATTGCGGAAGTTGAGGCGCACTGGAACGCCCTGGAAACCCAATTCCTTGCGCATGCCATTGACCAGATAGCGCGTATAGCTTCCGGGCAGGCTGTCGGTCCGCGTGCCGAAAACGACGAACGTCGGCGGCCGGGTGCGCGCCTGCGTGATATAGCGCAGCTTGATCCGCTTGCCGCCCGGTGCCGGCGGCGGGTTGTTTTCGACCGCATTTTCGAACCAGCGGTTGAGTTTCGCGGTCGAGACGCGGTTGGTCCAGATCGCGCGCTGTTCGAACGCGACGCGAACCAGCGTGTCGATGCCCTTGCCCGTCGCGCCCGAAATGCTGAGAACCGGAACGCCCTTGACCTGGCTGAGCCCGTCTTCGAGCGCGGTTCGCACGCCGTTGAACAACGACGACGGGTCTTCGGCGACATCCCATTTATTGAGCGCGACGATCAGCGCGCGGCCTTCCTGCAACACCCGGTCGGCGATGTGCAGATCCTGCGACTCAAGGCCTTTGGTGGCGTCGAGCAGCAGGACGACGACCTCGGCGAAATCGACCGCGTGGAGCGCGTCGGCGACCGAGAGCTTCTCGAGCTTTTCGACCACCTTGGCGCGCTTTCGCATGCCCGCGGTGTCGAACAGCTGGATCTCGTGGACCTCGCCGTCTTTCTCCCACTGCCAGTCGACGCGGATCGAATCGCGCGTGATCCCGGCTTCGGGCCCGGTGATCAGGCGGTCCTCGCCAATCATGCGGTTGATCAGCGTCGACTTGCCCGCATTGGGGCGGCCGACGATCGCGAGCTTCAGCGGACCGAGCGGCGCGTCTTCATCCTCTTCGTCGCCTTCGACCCGCGGGGGCACCGCTTCGAACGCGGCGGCGTCAAATGCATCGACGATCGGGCGCAGCGCGTCGAACAGATCGACGACGCCTTCGCCATGCTCGGCGCTGAGCGCGATCGGATTGTCGAAGCCGAGCGAATAGCTCTCCATCAAGCCGTTTTCGCCCTGTTTCCCCTCGGCCTTGTTGACGACGAGGATGATCGGCGTGTCCTCGCTACGCAGCCAGCGCGCGATTTCCTCGTCGAGCGGGGTCACGCCGGCGCGGCCGTCGATCATGAACAGCGCCGCATCGGCCTCGCGCACCGCCTTTTCGGTCTGCACGCGCATGCGGCCGGGCAGCGTCGCCGCGTCATAATCCTCGAAACCCGCGGTATCGACGATGCGAAAATCGAGGCCGAGCAGATGCCCGTCGCCCTCGCGGCGGTCGCGCGTCACCCCGGGCTGGTCGTCGACGAGCGCAAGGCGCTTGCCGACCAGCCGGTTGAACAGCGTCGATTTGCCGACATTGGGCCGGCCGACAATGGCAATCGTCGCGAATCGCGACATGAGACTTATCCCTATTACACCGGGCCGCCCCGGCCCGGACGCTGTATCAGCGCCAGGCCGTGATCTGCCCGTCGTCCGCGAGGACGTACAAAATATTGTTCGCAACCACGGGGGCCTGCGACAGCGGCGATTTGAATTCGGTCGTACCCAGGAGCGAGCCGTCGGTCGGCGAGAATTCCGACAAGACGCCCTCGCTGTTGACCGCGATCAGACGGCCGCCGGCGAGAATCGGTCCGGTCCAGCGGATCGGATCCTTCTTCTTCTTTTCGGTTTCGACGCGGAAGCGCGCGAGCTGTTGCAGCCAGCGCACCTTGCCGTTCGCGCGCGCGACGGCCAGCAGTTTGGCGTCGTCGGTCATCGCATAGACCCATTCGCCGACGACATAAGGCGTCGAGATGCCGGCGATCGAGATTTCCCAGCTGCGCTGGCCGGTGACGAGTTCATAGCTCGCCATACGGCCACCCTGCCCGAGCGCGAAGACGCGGCCGCGATCGACGACCGGATCGGCGTCGACGTCGGTGAGCGTCGACACCGACAGCGCCATCGAGGTGCGCGCGAGCGCGTCTTCCCACAGATCGCGGCCGTTTTCGTAACGATAGGCCTGGACCTCGCCCGACGAGAAGCCGGCGACGATCGTCCCCTGCCCCGCCGCGGGCGAGGCGGCACCGAACACGCTGCCCGCCTCTGCCGATGCGGTGGCCTGCCACTGCACCGCACCATCGGCGGCGTTGAGCGCGAAAATCTGGTTGTCCTGGCTGATGACATAGACACCGCCAAAGGCAATCGTCGGCGCGCCGCGCAGCGGGCCCGCGGGTTTCACCTTCCAGATCACCGATCCGTCGGCGACGTTCAGCGCCGCGACGTCACCGACGCCGCTGGTCGCATAAACGACATTGCCGTCGACCCCAGCGCCGCCGCCGAACAGCGACGCCTTGAAATCCTTGCCGGTACTTCCGATCGGCACGCTCCACAATTTCGCGCCGGTGTCGGCGGCGAAGGCGGTCACCACGGCGTCGGTATCGACGACGAACAGACGGTTGTCGGCGATCACCGGCGAGGCGGCGATCCGCTGCTTGTTGGTGCTGCCCGCGATATTGGCTTCCCACAGCTTCGTCCGCGTCGCGGCGAGCGCCGGATGGCCCATCGATTTCGATGCGTTGCCGCCCGACTGCGCCCAGGCGGCGTTGACCGCCGGTTCGGGCAGCACGACCGCGATCGACGCGGTGGCCGGATCGACCTTGACGCTGTTGTCGTTCGACAGGATCGAGACGCGGTCACCGACCGTCGGGGTCTTTGGCGGACCGTCGCCCTTCAGCACCCCACATGCCGTCAGCGGCAGCGCGAGCAGCGCCGCATAAATTCCGAAACGCGCTTTCCGCATATTAATTGGCTTCCTCAGTCTTTGCGGCTGCAGCGGCCTTTGGCGCGGCATTGCCTTTCTGGTCCCCGGCGGCGGCGGCTTGCGCCGCGCCCTTGTTTTCGGCTGCGGCGCTTTCGTCCGCCCGGTCCGCGACCGCATCGACGCCGAGCATCCCCGCCATCTGCACCGAGCGCGATTGCAGCGATTTGGCCACATTGGGCAGTTTGGCGATGCGGCCATACAGCGCGCCCGCCTGGTCGAACTGGCCCAGCTGGTAATGCGCGGTCGCCGACAGTTCGGCGGCACTCGCGAACCAGCTCGACGCCGGATCCTTCGCATCGACCATCGGCTTCATCCGCGCGATCACCACTTCGGGCTTCAGCGTGTCATATTCGAACGCCGTCTGGCGGATCAGCGCGAGATCGCGCAGCGCCTGGTCGAGCTTCGTATCGGCGGCGACTTTCGCCATCAGGGCGGCGGCCGCCTTCAGATCGCCGGTCTGCGCCTTGATGTTCGCTTGCTGCATCTGCGCGACCGCGCGATAGGCGGGATCGCCTTCGGCGGCGAGCTTCTGCAGATCGGTCGCCGCGGCGCGCGGCTGGTTGGTGCCGAGCTTTTCGAACGCCGCGATCAATTCTTCGGCCTGCTCGCCGCGCGCGGCATCCTGCTGGTGGCTCCAGAAGAGATAGCCGCCGAACGCCAGCAGGGCGGCGATGACGCCGCCGATGATCCAGCGGCCATAGCGCTGCATGATCGTATCGAGCCGGTCCTTGCGGACGGCTTCGTCGACTTCCTGCAACAGCGCGGCATCATTCGTCGGGCTCAGCGCCAATCAAACCTCCATAAACTCAATATTGGCCCGGGCCTTCAGCATCGCGCCGGCCGCTTCCTTAGCGACGGCGCCGAAAAACGCCAAGCGTTTCACTCTGCACGGCTCGCCGGACTCTTAACCTGCGTAGGTCTGATCCTCGGTCGGGAATGAACGGGACCTGACTTCGTCGGCATAGTCCTTGACCGCGCCTTCGACGACGCTCGCCATATTTCCATAGCGCTTGACGAACTTGGGAACGCGTTCGAACATGCCGAGCATGTCGTCGGTGACGAGCACCTGGCCATCGCACTCTGCCGAAGCGCCGATACCGATCGTCGGGCAATCGACCTTGTTCGTGATCTCGATCGCGATCGATTCGAGCACGCCTTCGATCACGATCGAAAAGGCGCCGGCCTGTGCGACGGCAATCGCGTCTTCGACGATCGAGCGGGCTTCTTCCTCGCTCTTGCCGCGCACGCCATAGCCGCCGAGGATGTTCACCGCCTGCGGGGTCAGTCCGACATGACCCATCACCGGAATGCCGCGCTGGGTCAGGAATTCGATCGTCGGGGCCAGCACCTTGCCGCCCTCGACCTTCACCGCCGCCGCGCCGGTTTCCTTGAGCAGCCGCGCGGCATTGTCGAACGCCTGCTGCGGGCTGCCCTCATAGCTGCCGAACGGCATGTCGACGATTACCGCGGCGTGATAGCTGCCGCGCACGACGGCGGCGCCGTGCAGCGCCATCATGTCCATCGTCACCCCGACGGTGTGCGGCAGGCCGTAGATCACCTGCGCGAGCGAATCGCCGACGAGCAGCATGTCGCAATGCGGGTCGAGCAGCTGCGCCATGCGGACGGTATAGGCCGTGAGCATCACGAGCGGTTCGCCGCCCTTGCGCTGGCGAATGCGCGGTACGGTGAGGCGTTTCATCGGCTGCGGCGTCGGATTGGCGCGGCTGGTCGATGTGTCGAAGGTGAGCGTTTTCGGGAGCGTGGACATGGGGCGGGGGTCTAGCCCCTCGTGGGCCGGAGCGAAAGGTCGAAGAGCAGCAATGGTAATCCTGCTTGACTCCATGTTGTATATTTTTAACATAAAGTCAGACAGAACGAACATTGGAGATTCGCAGGATGGCGTTTCGCGAAAAAATCGACTGGCTGAGCTTTGCGGTGATCCTGCTCGGCTTTTCAGCCTATTTCTGGATTTTCCCTTATGGTGTCGGCGACCGCGAGGGCATGGCGGCACAGGCGGGATTGCTGATCGCGCTGGCGATCATCTTCACGATCGTCATGACGACTGCGGCGACGCTGTTTGCGGTGATGCGACCCCGGGATGCAAATGCCCCCGCCGACGAGCGCGACCGCAATATCACGCGGCGCGCCAGCGGCTTCGCTTATTATGTCCTGATCGCCGGGCTTGCCGGCTGTTTCGCGCTCGCGCACATCACGCGCGACCTGGTGCTGGTGCTCAACGCCGTTCTGGCGGCCGCCGTGGTCGCCGAACTCGTCCGGCTGGGACTGCAGATCCGTTTCTATCGGACCGGCGCATGAGGATTGGCAACGCTCGGACAGCCCATCGTCGAGGCCCGCATGGCTAGGCCGCCTTTCACCAACGACATTCGCACGCTCCGCTTCCTCGCCGACGAAATGACGCAGGGCGAGCTTGGCGACCGTGTCGGCGTGACCCGGCAGACGATCGCGGCGATTGAGCAGGGCAAATATTCGCCGTCGCTCGAGGTCGCGTTCCGGATCGCGCACGTCTTCGACAAGCCGCTCGAGGTCGTATTCCAGTGGGATGACGCCAGCGATTGAGACAGCGCGGCCGCGCGGGCCCGGACCGATGCCCCTCCCCGGTGGTGTCGGGCCGGGCCTTAGGCCGCGCTGAGCGCCGCGAGCTGCTCGTCGCTGAGGCGGAGGTCGAGGCTGCCCATCAGCTCGTCCAGCTGCTCCACCGACGTCGCGCTGGCGATCGGCGCGGTCACGCCCGGTTGCGCGGCAACCCATGCGAGGGCGATCTGCGACAGGGTGGCGCCCGTTTCCGCCGCGATGCGGTCCATCGCGGCCAGCACCGCCGGCCCCTTGCCGCCCAGATAGGGTTTGACGCGCGCGCCCCGCGGACTTTTGCCAAGGTCGTCGGCACTGCGATATTTGCCCGACAAATAGCCCGAGGCGAGGCTGAAATAGGTGACGACCCCCAGCCCCTCGTCGATGCAAAGTTGTTGCAGCGCGCCTTCATATTGGTCGCGGTCGAGCAGGTTGAGTTCGGGCTGCATCGCGGTGAAGCGCGGCAGACCCCTTTCGTCCGCCACCCGCAGCGCCTCGGCCAAACGGTCGGCCGAATAGTTCGACGCCCCGATCGCGCGCACGATGCCGGCGTCGACCAGCTCGGCAAAGGCGCCGAGCACTTCGTCGAGCGGCACGTCGGGATCGTCCTTGTGCGCGAAATAGAGGTCGATGACGTCGGTGCCGAGCCGGTCGAGCGAATCTTGCACGGCCTCGCGAATGCGGTCGGGCTTCAGCCCGCCGGGCATCATCCCGACCTTGGTCGCGATCAGCACGCTGTCCCGCGCGCCGCTTTCTTTCAGCCACGCGCCCATCATGCTTTCGGATTCGCCGCCCTTGTGGCCGGGAACCCACGCCGAATAGACGTCGGCGGTGTCGATCATCCCGCCACCAAGCAGGGCGAAGCGGTCGAGAACGGCAAAACTCGCATCGCGCCCCGCGGTCATGCCAAAGACATTGCCGCCGAGGACGAAGGGCCGGATCGACAGGCCGCTCTGGTCCAAGGCTCTTTCGGTCATTGTCCGCTTTCCTTCCTTACCGTCGCCACCGCTTCGCGCGGATTGTCGCTGAACAGGCCATCGATACCGGTCTTCAGATAAGCGGCGATTTCACCCGCGAGATCGCCATGTCCGGCCGGATTGACCCCGCCCTTGTCGTCCAGCGGCAGGAAATAATTTTCGCGGCGGAACGTCCACGGATGGACCTTGAGCCCCGCGGCATGCGCATCGCGCACGAGGTCGGTGGGTTTGCCGAGCCGGCCGAGCGCGCCGCGCGGGATCACCATCGCCTTGTTGGGGCCGATGCCGTCGGCATAAGCGGCGATCATTTTCAGCCCCGCGGGCGACGTCATGGCGGCATAGCTGGTGCCCGGCCGGTCGGCGGGTCCGCCCTCGCCATCCATCAGCTGGATCAGCGGCAGGTCGCTCCTGGCGCGCAGGTCCATCAGATTGCCGACCTCGAAGCTCTGGGTGAACACCGGCGCGGTGCGGCCGCGATAACCGAAGCGATCGAGCACCGCGAGCAACGGCGCCTCGTGCGGCAGGCCGATCGACACGAAATAGCTCGGGTGCTTGGTTTCGGGATAGACGCCGACAGGCTTCTTCCGGTCCTTGTTGACCTCGGCGAGCAGGGTCAGAATTTCCTCGAAGGTCGGGATTTCGAACTGCCCGTCATATTCGGTGCTGCGCAGCTTCGGCAGCCGCTCGCGCGCGCGCAGCGTCTTGAGTTCGGCCAGTGTGAAATCTTCGGTGAACCAGCCGGTGACATCCTGCCCGTCGATTGTCTTCGTCGCCTTGCGAGCAGCAAATTCGGGATGTGCGGCGACGTCGGTCGTTTCCGAAATCTCATTCTCATGCCGCGCGATAAGCACGCCGTCCTTGGTGAGCACGAGATCGGGCTCGATATAATCGGCACCAAGGTCGATCGCGAGCTTGTAACCCGCCAGCGTATGTTCGGGGCGTTCGCCCGACGCGCCGCGATGGGCGATCACGATCGGCGGCTGGCCATCGAGCGTCGGCTGCGCGGTCACGGCATCAGCCCCGCAACCGGCGAGCAGCATGAAGGCCAGCAGCGCCGCGAGCGACCGGATCATGCCGCAAAACGCGCCTGCCAGTCATCGGCCGAAAAGCCGACGCTGATATCGCCCGCGGCCTCGACCACCGGGCGGCGGATCATCGCCGGCTGGTCGAGCATCAAAGCCTTTGCAGCGGCGGCATCGAGCCCTTCCTTTTGCGCGTCGGGCAGCTTGCGAAAGGTCGTCCCGGCCTTGTTGAGCAATTTTTCCCAACCGAGCGCGTCGATCCAGTCCTGCAGCCGCGCGGCGTCGAGCCCATCCTTGCGCACGTCGTGAAAGCGATAGGCAACGCCCTGCTCGTCGAGCCAGCGCCGCGCCTTCTTCACCGTGTCGCAGTTCGAAATGCCATAGAGAATCATCGTCATGGACCGAGGACTTAGCAGGCGCCGGTTGCAGTTTCGAGGCCGGGAAGCGCCGTGCTCAAGAAATTGTCGACCGCTCGGCGATGCGCGTGTTCGCGCTCGCCAGCTTGCCGCGAAGGGCGCGCGCAAAACCCTCGTGGAGCGCGCCCGCGATCCCGGGATTGGCCGCCAGATAGGCGCGCAGCGCCGCGGCCGGGACAAACCACAGCCGGGCGTTGCTGCCGAGCGTCACCGTCCCGGTCGCATGCGCGCCATCGAGCACCGTCGCCTCACCGATCAGCGCGCCGTCCGAGAGCCTCCCGATCTCGGCGCCGTCGCGCAGGATCGCAACTTGTCCCTCGGCCAGATAGAAGAGGCTGGGTGCCGCCTGATTCTCGCGGATCAGCACCTCGCCGCGCTTTGCCGAAATCCAGTGCCCCTGATCGATCAGATCGCGCGCGGCCGCGGTGCCCAGGCCGGAAAAATGCTGGCGCCGCAATTCCTCTTCTTCAGGCGAAAACAACACCTTCGTGCCGCGCAGCCACAGCCGCGCCAAAATGCCGATGTTGACGACGAGGATTGCGAGCACGAGCAGGCTGGAACCGACGTCGGGCCCGCGAAACAAGGCCAAGGGCAAAGCCACCAACGCCGCCGCGGCAAGGCCGATGCGGACATAGTCGATCCGCACGACAAAACTTGTCGCCAACAGGAGCAGCAGCGCCCCATAGAGGAACCATGCGGAATCGAAACTCATAGCCAATCGCTTCGCATCGAGACCCAGGCCCGGGTCACGGGTGTATAACGTTGTCGATAGCCAAAAGCCTTGGTCGCGCGAGGCTAATCGCATTTCCGCAGCGTGTAATAAACTACCAGTTTTGGTCTCTCAAGAAAAGCATAGGTGCGCAGATGTCACGATAATGCTAATTTTCGGGTTTGATCGTGCCGGAAACATTGCTTCCGCGCGGCATAGGCGCCATGTGGCGCTCGATTCGAACGCGAAAAGATTAGGCAGATGACAAAAAACTGGCAACCGCATAGCTGGCGCTCGCACGAAGCCCGCCAGCTTCCCACCTATCGCGACGCCGATGCGCTGGCGGCCGCCGAGCGCGAGCTCAGCAATTATCCGCCGCTGGTGTTTGCCGGCGAAGCGCGCGACCTGACCGCCGATCTCGGCCGCGTCGCGGAGGGCAAGGCGTTCCTGCTGCAGGGCGGCGACTGCGCCGAAAGCTTTGCCGAATTCCATCCGAACAACATCCGCGACACTTTCCGCGTGCTGCTCCAGATGGCGGTCGTGCTGACCTTCGCGTCGAAGATGCCCGTCGTAAAGCTCGGCCGGATGGCGGGCCAGTTCGCCAAGCCGCGTTCGGCCGACATGGAAGACATCGATGGCGTCGAACTGCCAAGCTATCGCGGCGACATCATCAACGACATCGCGTTCGAGGAAGCGGGCCGCGAGCCCGATCCGCAGCGCATGGTCAAGGCGTATAACCAGTCGGCGGCGACGCTGAACCTGCTGCGCGCCTTCGCGAACGGCGGTTATGCGAACCTGCACCAGGTCAACGCGTGGACGCATGATTTCATGGACCGCAGCCCGTGGGCGAAGAAATATCAGGAAACCGCGGCGCGGATTTCCGAAGCGCTCGCCTTCATGGAAGCATGCGGCGTGACCCCCGAAACGGTGCCGCAGATCAAGGGCACCAGCTTCTACACCAGCCACGAGGCGCTGCTGCTCCCCTATGAGCAGGCGCTGACGCGGCAGGACAGCCTGACCGGCGGCTGGTACGACACCTCGGGCCACTTCCTGTGGGTCGGCGACCGCACCCGCTTCGAGGGCTCGGCGCACATCGAATATCTGCGCGGGATCGGCAATCCGGTCGGCATGAAGTGCGGCCCCAGCCTCGAGCCCGATGTGCTGCTGCGCCTGCTCGACACGCTCAACCCGAACCATGTCGCGGGCCGCATGACGCTGATCACGCGTTACGGCCACGACAAGATCGAAGCGCACCTGCCGAAGCTGGTGCGCGCGGTGAAGGAATCGGGACACCCCGTCGTCTGGTCGTGCGACCCGATGCACGGCAATGTCATCAAGACGCCCAATGGCTACAAGACGCGCCCGTTCGAACGCATCCTCGCCGAAGTGCGCGGCTTCTTCGCCGTGCACCGCGCCGAGGGCACGCATGGCGGCGGCATCCACATCGAAATGACCGGCCAGAATGTCACCGAATGCACCGGCGGCGCGATGGACGTGACCCAGATGGATCTCGCCGACCGCTACCACACGCATTGTGATCCGCGGCTCAACGCGGGGCAGAGCCTCGAACTCGCGTTCCTGCTCGCCGAAATGCTCAATCAGGAAATGGCCGACCGCGCCAAGCAGGCGGCCTGATCATTAGCGTCGCCCCCGCGAAAGCGGGGGCCGCTGGCAGCCTTGCGCTACGCCGATAGCGCCAGTTAAGGGTTGGACATGCCCCGCATGTCCAAGGATTGTCCGGGGGACAATCCGACCCTTCACTCCTTCGCGGGGGCGACGTCTATTCTTTCTATTATTTGCCCGGCCATCGCTTCGTATCGGCGAACGCCCGGCCGATCGCCACATGCAGGTCGGCATCCTCAGCCGCGCCGCCGAGCGGGATCTTGTCGGAGAAATTGTCGGCGGCGCTGTGATAATCGCTGCCGAGGAAGGCTTCGAGCAGCTTCATGTCCGAGAAGCTGCCGCCGACCATCAGCGTCGTCACGCCCTTGGCGCCCAAGGCCCAGCCGTCCTGCCGCTGGATGAAGGCGTCGGCCTCGCCATCCTCGTCGAGCTTGCGGCCGAGCTTCGTCGCCGCCTCGCGCACCACGGCGTCATAGGCGGGCTTGCCGCGTCCGATCGTTGCGACCGGGGTGCCGCGCGGCGAAATCGCGATCGTGTCGATGTTGAGCGCGACGGTGATATCCGACAGCGGCACGACCGGATGATCGGCGAAATAATGCGCGCCGAGCAGGCCCTTTTCTTCGGCCGTCGTCGCCATGAAATAGATGTCGCGGTCGGAACGCGTGCCCGAGCCCAGCCGCTTGGCGACCTCGATCAGCACCGCAATGCCGCTCGCATTGTCGACCGCGCCGTTGCAGATGCGATCGGCAGCGCCTTCGGGCTCGCAAATGCCGAGATGATCCCAGTGGCCGAGGAACAGGATCGCCTTGCCGTCGGGCTTGGCGCCGGGAAGCTTGGCGATGATATTGTTGCTGGCGAAGGAACGCGCGGTCGATTTCGCCGTGATGTCGGCGGTCACGGGCAGGACCGCGCCCTTGTAATCGGGCGATTTCGCGGCTTCGCGGAGCGCGCCGCCATCCTGCCCCGCCTTTTTGAGCAGCGCATCGGCCGCCTCGAGCGACAGGAAGCCGCTGACCGGCGCGCCCGGCTTGGCGCCCGCAAGGCGCATCGACTTGGCGCCGGCGCTTTCGCGGAGCTGCGCCCACGGCACCGCGTCGGTGGCGATCACCAGCACGGCGCTCGCGCCGGCATCGGCGAGCATCTGGCGCCGTTCGCGATAGCGCGGCAGCTTGTCACCGAAGGGGACATTGTCGAACAACATGATCGCGAGCTTGCCCTTGACGTCGGCATTGACCTTGCCCGCGCCGTCGACGCCATAGCCGACGAAGACGGCGGGAAGATCGGCGAACGAGGCCGACGCGTCGCGGCTGCTCAGGATGATGCCGTCATCCTCCAGCGCGAAGTCGCGGCCATTGACCTTGAACTTCGCACTGCCGCCGAGTGCCTGCGTTTCGACGAAAGGCACCGGCTGGAGCCAGGGCGTGGCGCTGCCCGGAACGGCTTCGAGCCCCGCCTTCGCCCATTCGCCGACGATATAGGCGATCGTGCGGTCCTCACCCTCGGTTCCCGGGGCGCGGCCTTCGAACGCATCGCTCGCCAGCACCTTGATATGATCGGCGAGCTGGGCCTCGGTGATCGGCGCGTCGCCCTTGGCAGGCGCCGCCGACGCGGCGGGAGCAATGGCAAGAAGGGCGATGGCCGCGACGGCGGCGTGGAAACGGGT
The DNA here is from genome assembly GCF_001468225.1 of Sphingopyxis sp. H053. GTDB lineage: Bacteria > Pseudomonadota > Alphaproteobacteria > Sphingomonadales > Sphingomonadaceae > Sphingopyxis. The sequence goes on from NZ_LNRU01000002.1 coordinate 513,436, forward strand.
GGTTTTCATGGCGCCGCCGCATGGCATTTCCGCCGCGCTCCGGCAAGGCGCGTTCGTCGAAAGACGAACGGCGGCGTCAGGCTAGCCCGGCGCGTTCGAGCAGCGCCCGCGCCGCCGCGACATGCATGTCCTCGATCATCCGCCCGTCGTGGCGCTGCGCCCCGCCCGTCGCCGCGGCGACGAGCGCCTCGGCGGCCGCGACCTCGCGTTCGGACGGGGCAAAGGCGACGTTGCACGGATCGACCTGCGACGGGTGGATCAGCGTCTTGCCGTCGAAGCCGAGCCGCCGCCCTTCGGCGGCCTCGGCCGCAAAACCAGCAGCATCGTCGATCGCATTATAGACGCCGTCGAAACCCCAGACGCCGCCCGCCCGCGCAGCGAGGACGATCGCCTGGATCGCATGGCTCATCGCGCCGCGGTCCATCCCGTCGGGCAGTTTGAGTTCGTGCGCGAGGTCGTTGAGCCCGGCGATCAAGCCGCTGACTGCCGGATCGGCGGCGATGTCGCGCGCGGCATAGATCGCCGCCGGCGTCTCGATCATCGCGAAGACCGGCAGACCGAGGCCGCGCAGCGGGTCGAGATCGGACGGCGCATCGACTTTCGGAAGCACCAGCGCGTCGAGCTTCAGCCCGGCAATCGCGGCGATGTCGGCCGCCTGTTCGGCCGCTCCCGTCGCATTCACGCGCACCGCCACGCGCTTGCCCGGGAAGCCTGCCGCCACCGCAACGCGCATCGCAGCGCGCGCTTCGTGCTTGCGGTCCGCGGGCACCGCATCCTCAAGGTCGATGATCAGCAGGTCAGCGGCAAGCCCGCCCGCCTTTTCGAGCGCGCGCGCGTTCGATCCGGGGACATAGAGCAGCGAGCGCGGCGGATAGTCACTTGGCGTCATATGCTTTTCTGTGGCGCAGCCGGACCATTGCCGCAATAAGGAAGGCGGTTGCAGACGGAAATTGCTGAGGGGGTATTCGATGTATTTCGCACTTGCACTGGTAGTTCTGGCACTGGTGTTCCTGATCTGGGCGCTGACCCCGGTCCGGCAGGGCTTTGCCTATACGATCGAACGCTTCGGCCGCTACACGCACACCGCGCAGCCGGGACTGAACTTCATCATGCCGATCTTCGACCGCGTCGGTCGCAAGGTGAATATGATGGAGCAGGTGCTCGACATTCCCGGCCAGGAAATCATCACCAAGGACAATGCGATGGTCGCGGTCGACGGCGTCGTCTTTTTCCAGGTGCTCGATGCGGCGCGGGCCGCTTATGAGGTCAGCGACCTGTATCTGGCGATCATGAACCTGACGACGACGAACCTGCGTACCGTGATGGGGTCGATGGACCTCGACGAAACGCTGTCGAAGCGTGACCATATCAATGCGCGACTGCTGGTCGTGGTCGACGAGGCGACGTCGCCGTGGGGGGTCAAGATCACCCGCGTCGAGATCAAGGACATCCGGCCGCCCGCCGACATTTCGAACGCGATGGCGCGGCAGATGAAGGCGGAGCGCGAAAAGCGCGCCAACATCCTCGAAGCCGAAGGCATGCGGGCGTCGGAAATCCTGCGCGCCGAGGGCGAGAAGCAGGGCCAGATCCTGCAGGCCGAGGGCCGCCGCGAAGCCGCGTTCCGCGACGCGGAGGCGCGCGAACGCGAGGCCGAGGCCGAAGCCAAGGCGACGCAGATGGTGTCCGACGCGATCGCGGGCGGCAACGCGCAGGCGATCAATTATTTCATCGCGCAGAAATATGTCGAGGCGGTGAGCCAGTTCGCAACGAGCCCGAACGCGAAGACGATCCTCTTCCCGGTCGAGGCGACGCAGCTGATCGGCACATTGGGCGGGATCGGCGAGCTCGCGCGCGACGCGCTCGAACGCAAGGAAGCCTGACATGCCCGACTGGCTGACGAACATGGAACCGCATTGGGCGTGGCTGTCGCTCGGCGTGCTGCTCGCCGCCGCCGAGATCGTCGCGCCGGGGTTCTTCCTGATCTGGTTGGGTGCCGCCGCGATCGTCACCGGCGCGATCGCGTGGATCGTCCCGCTGACCATTCCCGTACAGCTCGGCGTTTTTGCCGTCCTGTCGTTCATCGCACTCTATGGCGCGCGCCGCTGGCTGAAAGCGAACCCGATCACGTCGGCCGACCCGCATCTCAACCAGCGCGGCGGCCGCCTGATCGGTGAAGTGCTGACGGTGACCCAGGCGATCGAGGACGGGCGCGGCCGCGCGAAGGTCGGCGACGGCGAATGGCCGGTGCGCGGTCCCGATGTGGCCGAGGGCAGCAAGGTCCGGGTCGTCGGCGCCGACGGAAACGTGCTGGTGGTTGAGGCCGTTTGAAAACAGACGTCGCCCCCGCGAAGGCGGGGGCCGCTGTCGTTTTACGCTGTGGCGCCGGACAAGGCCGATAGCGGCCCCCGCCTTCGCGGGGGCGACGCATATTCTTTAACCGCCTTTGGGCCGCGAATAGATCGCGACGACATGCCCCAATGCGTCGCTTTCGCCGATGCGGCGAAAGCCGAGCTTCGCCGACACGCGTTCCGACGCGTCGTTACCGAGGTCGATGATGCAGCGCACTTCCTTGGCGTCGAGGTTCGCGTCGGCCCAGCCGAGCGCGGCGGTCATCGCTTCGGTCGCATAGCCCGCGCCCCAATGATCGGCGTCGAACGCCCAGCCCGCCTCGGGCATTCCTTCGAGCTCGGGCATACCACGGCAGAAATAGCTTAGCCCGCCCATGCCGACGAGCGCATCGCTCGACCGGTCGGCAAACACCCAATAGCCGAACCCCATGACGGGCCACAGCCCGGCCGAGCTCAGGAACTTGCCCCAGCTGACGTCGGGCGCACGCGGCTCGCCGCCGATAAAGCGCGTAACGCGTTCGTCGGCCCACATCGCAATATGGACATCCTTGTCGGACAGGCGCCCCGGGCGCAGGCGAAGGCGTTCGGTCTCGATGACGGGGGGCGCAGTAAAAGCTTTGACGGACATGCGCGCGGGTGTGCCGAAGCGGGCGCGGGCGGTCAATCGGGGATCAGATAATGGTCGAACAGGTCGTGCAGCACCGCGGTGCCGTCGACCTGCTGCTTCGCGCGCATCACCGCGAGCGTGTCGACGCGCGCCAGCACGTCGACATGGCGGAGCACGCCATGATATTGCGGCCGGTCCTGAAAATCGTGGAACAGAAAGACGCAGTCGGGTTTGCAGTGGATGATCGCCTGCAACAGGCACGCGACCCGAAAGCGCCCGTCGATCAACACCGCATCGGGGCTGCCCTGCACATTGCGCCATATATCGGTGTGATAATGCGGCCAGTCGCGGATCCGGCTTTCATCCGCCGGATAGCCCCATTCGCCGACGGGGCCGATGTCGACGTGAAAGGGTGTGAATTCGACGACTTCGCGCCTGACGTCGGCCTGGACCTTGGCCAGCCAGGCGGGATCGCTGTCGACGCTGACGATCCGCCGCACTTGCCGCGCCGCCACCACCGTGCTGCCGCCGCAACCGAATTCGAGCAAGGATGAACGCCCCGCAAGTTGCAGCTCGAACTGCGTGACTTCGGCCGCGGTCATATGTGGCTGCATTGGTCCCTCCACGCATGAAGGGATATGAGACCGCATCGGCGGCGTCCAGCGGCTTTGACGTCACCTCTCCGCGGATGAGGCGGCCCAGAAGCAGGGAGAGAGAACCGCTCTGGACCGCCGCAACCGCGGAGAAGGGCGATCAGGCGGCGGCGGCCAATTCGGGTTTCGACGAATGCGCCGGCATGATCGCATCGGCATAGTCGCTTTCATATTTCCCGATCAGCGCGCGGTCGTCGTGGTTCCACGGATGGAAGCCGGGCATGAAATAGGAAAGCCAGGGGAAGAAGCTCTTGCGCAGCACCCCGGGCGTCCCGAGCAGATACCACCAGATGCGCGCGGTGACGCGCCAGCCGGTCAGGCCGTCCTGACGCAGCAGCGCCTTCATCCCCTTCACGCGCTTCGGCCAGAAACGCGTGGTGACGAGGATCATCATCAGCGACTTGGCGCGCCAGCGCCGGAAGCGGCTCCAGTCCTTCGTCGCGTGGAGCCATGTATCGTAGGCGACGCCCTTATGCTCGATTTCCTCGATCGCGTGCCATTTCCACAGCGCGGCCCATTCGGGCTCGGCGCCGGCGTACATCTTGTCCTCGCGCAGCATCACCGCCGCCATCATCGCGGTATAATGTTCGAGCGCTATCGTCGCCATCAGGTTGACGATCTGCGGGCGCGTCTTGATGAGGTCGAGAACCTGGTTCACGTCATCCTCAAGCTCCGAAAGATCGTATCCCGCTTCCGCCGCCTTTTTGTTAAAGACGACATGTTCGCGGCTGTGGATCACTTCCTGCTGTGTGAAGGCGCGGATTTCGCGCGCCAGCTTGTCGGGAACGCCGTCGCGGTGCGCCTTCACCGCCTCGATGAACATCGCCTCGCCGCGCGGAAAGGTCACCGACAATGCGGTGTGGAACGCCGAGGCGATCGGGTCGCCGTTCAGCCACCAGCGGCCCTGTTTGTCGTCGCGGCCAAAGCGCATATCGCGCGGGGTGATCGAAAGATCGGCGGGCGTCGGCGACTGGGAAAGGCTGGACATATGGCTCATACCGTCGAAAAGGGGAGACGGGCCAGCAATAGGGTTTACTTACACATATGTCAATAGTGAAGAAGCGTTTGAGTCCCGAGGAAAGCCGTTCGGCGGCGCTCGAGGCTGCGCGTCAGATTCTGGTCGAAACGGGACCGGCGGCGGTGACGCTGAAGGCCGTGGCGGCGCGCATCGACCGCACGCACGCGAACCTGCTCCACCATTTCGGCAGCGCGGCGGGGCTACAAAAGGCGCTCGCCGCCTATCAGGCCGAAACGGTGTGCGCGACGATCGGCAGGAAGATGGCCGAATCGCCGCCCGGCGAACGTAACGTGCGCGAAATCGTCGATCTCGCCTTCGATGCCTTTAACGAGGGCGGCGCGGGCGCGCTCGCGACATGGATGGCGGCGACGGGCAATGACGATGCGCTCGATCCGATCGTCGATGCGATCCACAAGCTGATCGATGGCATGTCGCCCGACGCGCACGAAAAGCGCCTGATGCACGAAGATACACTCGCGCTGGTACTGATGGCGCTGGGCGACGCGCAGCTCGGCGGACCGATGGCCGAGGCGCTCGACCTGCCGCGCGATACCTCGCGCGTGCTCGCGACCGAACTCATCACCGGACGCATCGCCAAATTCTGGGTCGAGCATGGCGGGAAGCCGCAGGGCTAAGCCGCTGGCAATTTTGTTGCGCGCGCGCTAAGGGGCCGCATCCCCGATCCCCGTTCGCATCGAGCGAAGTCGAGATGCCCCTCGGCTTGGCGCCATGCTGCCGGGTGTCTCGACTTCGCTCGACACGAACGGGATTGAATGTTTAGTCTCTCGTTTCCGCCCTGAAGGCCCCGCCATGCATTTCCTCGACCAAGCCAAGATTTTCATCAAGTCCGGCGACGGCGGCCCCGGCGCCGTCAGTTTCCGGCGCGAAAAATATGTCGAATATGGCGGCCCCGACGGCGGCAATGGCGGCAAGGGCGGCGACGTGATTTTCGAAGCGGTCGCGGGCCTCAACACGCTGATCGATTTTCGCTATACCCAGCATTTCAAGGCGAAGCGCGGCACCCCCGGCGCGGGGCGCGACCGCACCGGCGCGGGCGGCCCCGACCTCGTCATCCAGGTTCCGATCGGCACGCAGATTCTCGACGATGACGAGGATCGCAGCCTGCTCGCCGACCTGACCAAGGAAGGCGAACAGCTCGTCTTCCTGCGCGGCGGCGATGGCGGGCGCGGTAACGCGTCGTACAAGACATCGACCAACCGCGCCCCGCGCCAGCACGGTCCGGGGTGGCCGGGCGAGGAAATGTGGGTGTGGCTGCGGCTGAAACTGCTCGCCGACGCCGGCCTTGTCGGCCTACCAAATGCGGGCAAGTCGACCTTCATCAACGGCGTCACCAATGCGCAGGCGAAGGTCGGCGCCTATGCCTTCACGACGCTGCGCCCGCAGCTCGGCGTCGTCAGTCACAAGGGCAATGAATTCGTCGTCGCCGACATCCCCGGGCTGATCGAGGGCGCCGCCGAAGGCGCCGGGGTCGGCGACCGCTTCCTCGGCCATATCGAACGCTGCCGCGTGCTGCTGCATCTCGTCGACGCGAACGACGAGGATGTCGCCACCAGCTACCGCATCGTGCGCGACGAACTCGAAGCCTATGGCGCCGACCTCAATGACAAGCCGGTGATCGTCGCACTGAACAAGATCGACACGCTCGACGACGAGTTGATCGCCGCGCTGTCAGCCGAACTCGCCGCGGAAAGCGGGCATCCGGTGATGGCGCTCTCGGGTGCGAGCGGCGCCGGCGTGCCCGAGGTGCTCGACAAGCTGCTCGAGGCGATCGGCCACCCCGAACCCGGCGAGGACGAAAGCGACGAAGCCCCGGGCTGGTCGCCGGTCTAGGAACGAAACACTACCGCTGGGAATTTCATGCGGAACAACAAGGATTTCGCATGACCGATCGCAACAAGTTTCCCGCCCTGTTCCTTACCGCGCTCACGCTGGCGTCTGTCCCGGCAAATGCGCAGGAAGGCAATGAGGGCGGAGAAAAGCGCACGCGCATCATCCTCGGGCCGCAGTTGTCGCCGTCATGGCCGGGCGCGGACAAGTTCAGCGTCGGTCCCTACGTCGATGTCTCGCGCACCCGCGATAGCGAGTTCACATTCGAGGCGCCTGACGAGAGCTTCGGCTCGCCGCTGATCCGTTCGGGCAATTTCGCCTTTGGTCCGGCTTTCGGCTTCATCGGGAAGCGCACGGCGTCCGATATCGGCGCCGACCTGCCCAAGGTCGGTTTGTCGATCGAGGCCGGCGCGTTCGGGCAGGTTCATCTCACCCCCGAACTCCGCCTTCGCCTTGAGGGGCGCAAGGGGCTGAGCGGTCACAAGGGCTGGACCGGCGAAGTCAGCGCCGATTATGTCGCTCGGCAGGGCGACGACTGGCTCTTCTCAATCGGCCCGCGCGTGACGCTGGGCGACGCCAAATATACGCGCGCCTATTTCGGCGTGACGCCCGCGGCCGCCGTAACGTCGGGCCTGCCCGCCTATGATCCGGGCGGCGGCGTCCAGTCGGTCGGCGTCGCCGCGGGCTATCACCGCATGCTCGGCAAGCGCTGGGGCATCGCGGTTTACGGCCGTTACGACCGTCTCGTCGGCGATGCGGCCGATTCGCCGGTGACGCGCGAGCTTGGATCGCGGAGCCAGCCGTCGGCGGGTGTCGCGCTCAGCTACACTTTCGGCGGGGACCAGTGACGCAACACAGGCGCCCATCCTGATTGGGCTGCGTCAGACACCCTCGGTTACGACAAGCAAGATGCGGGACTCGCGATCGAGCTTTAACCGCACCCCTGCCTCCGTATCGCGCGAAACATGGAGAAGGCCGGCCAGACCCGTTGCCCCCGACGGGGTGGTCCGGGGACCGCCCGCAAGATCGAGCAATTCTACCGCTTCCTCGATCACGCCTTCGTCGACCAGCAGCGGCTCGGCGCCGTATCGAAGCAGCGAGGCCACCGCGGGGGCCGATGCGAGTCCGCAGGACAGCATTTCGGCCGAGGTTTCGAGCGACCCGGGCACGAGGATCGGTGAACCATTTCGCAGGGCCCGTTCGACACACGGCGCCGATTGCGGCTCGACCGTGACCAATTGGCAGAGCCCCTCTTCATACGGGCAGAGTCCTTCCGCCATCGCGGCTGCGAGCCCGCCGACGCCCGCCTGAATAAAGGCGTGGGTGGGATAAGCGGATCCATCGGCACGAAGTTGGGCGCGAATTTCCAGTGCGATCCGTCCATATCCCTCCATGACCTTGGCAACGACCGGGTCGTCCATATCGTCGGTCGTGTCGGCGATGAGCAGGGTTCGCACCCCGTCGCTTGCTGCGGCAGCAGCGGCGACCGCCTGGTCATAGGTTCCTTCGACACGAATGATGGTGGCCCCCATCGTCTCGATCCGTGCCGCACGGGCTCCGCCCACCGCGGCGGGAAGATAGATGCGAGCCGGCGCGCCGACGCGGCGCGCGACGGCGGCGACCGCCAGACCGTGATTGCCGTCGCTCGCACACACCAGCGTGGGAAGCGGCATGGGCAGGCGGGCCAGAAAGGTCGGCACGTCATCGTGCCCCGTCACCGTTGCGAGCGCCCATAGCGCGGCATGCGCACTGCCCAGTGATTTGAAATTGCCGAGTGGCCTTTCGCTTTCCAGTTTCGCCCATATTTTTGCGACGCCGCATCGCTCCGCGAGCAACGGCAGATCGACAAGCGACGTGGGCCGATCGGACATCAGATCGTCGGGATGCCGGGATATCTGTTCCATGTCGCGATTTTATCATCGCTCTGGAACGGCCGGCCGTGTTTCGCGACTGTCCCGCGCGGGATTTTGGCAATGCTGCCGCGCGCCAAGCGGATTTTCCGCAATCGATTCAATCTTCGGCGATCGGTATCATCAACCCTCTTTTGACCACGCCGAGCGCGACGTTGGTGGTGAAGCGTCGGACATTGGCATTTTCGCTTACCAGTCGCGTCATCAGGGCATCATATTCCTCCGTGCTCGGCGCGGTGACGATCAGGATGAAATCGGCCTCGCCCGTCACATAAAAGGCCTGTTGAACATGGTCTTCCGCCGTGAGCCAGCGGCGGAGTTGCGCGAGCAGCTCGGGGCGTTCGCGCTCGACTTGAAGCGCGACCACAAAAAGGGTCGGGTTGCCGACAAAGCGGGGGTCGAGGATGGCGGTTTCGCGGACAATAGCGCCAAGATCGCGAAGCCGCCGCAACCGGCGCTGGATCGCCGACGGCGACAGGGCAATCGTCTCCGCGAGCTTTTCGGACGTCGCGGTCGCGTCCGATTGCATCGCGGCCAGCAATTGGCGGTCAAAACGATCAAGGTCGGTAGTGGCCATATTCAGCATGATAGGCGCAATTTTCGCCGATTGCCCGCCAATTGACGTCCATCAACGCGGAAAATCGTCGAACGCGCGCACTAGACTGCGCTTTCCCAACCCTCATCTGGAAAGAATCCATGCTCGACCATCTCGAAATCCGTACACGCCGCATGGACGATTGTGTCGCCTTCTATCGCACCGTCCTCGGCCCGCTTGGATATGAACTTGCCGTCGACGGCCCGGCCAAGGGATTTGGTCACGAAGGCCGGCTCGATTTCTGGATCGTAGACGGCGATCCCTCGATCGATGTTCATTATGCATTTGGCGCGCCAACGCGCGCGCTGGTGCAGGATGCCTATTTGCGGGCCAGCGGGAGCGCCGGCCAACAGGATCGCGCCCCGGCGCTCGCGCCGCATATCCACCCCCACTATTATGCGGGCTACGCTCGCGATCCCGATGGGCGACTGGTCGAATTCGTCTGCCACTCCGCCGAAGGCTGAGCGGCGCAGCAACCTCCCTATCGCGGGCTGATACCAAGCTAGGCATTGGCGTTACGCCCACCGCGCGCTATCGGCGGCGCCATGAGCCTGTTTCCGCCCGCCTCCTGCCCCCGGCTGATCGTCAAGATCGGATCGGCCTTGCTCGTCGATCCGTCGGGCGCGGTGCGGCGCGACTGGCTTGTCGGGATTGCGGCGGACATTGCCGAACGGACGCGCGCGGGCCAGCAGGTTGCCGTCGTCTCATCGGGCGCGATCGCGCTTGGCGCGCGGCGGCTCGGGCTCGCCAAGGGCGGGCGCGGGACGCTCGAGGATGCGCAGGCCGCCGCTGCGACGGGGCAGATCGCACTCTCGCAGGTGTGGGCCGAAGTGCTGGGCGCCGAAGGGCTGACCGCGGCGCAGATGCTGGTGACACTCGACGATCTCGAACATCGCCGCCGCTACCTCAACGCCGCGGCGACGCTCGACCGGCTGCTCAGCCTTGGCGTCGTGCCGATCATCAACGAGAATGACAGCGTCGCCACCGAGGAAATCCGCTTCGGCGACAACGACCGCCTCGCCGCGCGCGTGGCCCAAGCTGCAGCGGCGGGCGGGGTGATCCTGTTGTCCGACATCGACGGGCTGTACGACCGCAACCCCGCGCAGGACGGTGCCGTCCATATCGCGCGCATCGAACGCATCGACGCGAGCATCGAGGCGATGGCCGACACGGGTTCGGCATCGGGCATGGGATCGGGCGGCATGGTGTCTAAGATCGCCGCGGCGCGCATCGCCAACGCTGCGGGCGCGCACCTTGCGATCGCGTCGGGGCGCATCGACCGGCCGCTGTCGACCGAAGCACGCCACAGCCTGTTCGTCGCCGACAAGGGCGCGAGCGCGCGCAAGGCCTGGCTCGCGGGCGGGCTCACCGCCAAGGGCCGGATCGAGATCGACGCGGGCGCCGCGAAGGCGCTGCACGGCGGCGCTAGCCTGCTTGCCGCGGGCGTGACCGCGGTCAGCGGCAGTTTCGCGCGCGGCGACATCCTCGACATCGCCGGCCCCGACGGGCGCGTCATCGCGCGCGGCCTGTCCGAATATCCGGGTGCCGACGCCGCGAACATCGTCGGCCTCGGCCGCGACGCGCAAGAGGCCGCGCTCGGTTATGCACCGCGCAGCGCGATGGTCCACCGCGACCATATGGTGCTGCTGTGAGCGCCCCTCCCCGTTCCGGGGAGAATCAGGACAGGCGCGTGCTCGCTATGACCGGCGCGACCGGCTTCGTGGGCGGCGCAACGATGCGCGATGCGGTCGCGGCGGGCTGGCACGTCCGCGCCCTCACCCGCCGCCCGCAGCCCGCGCGCGACGGCGTGACGTGGGTCGCGGGCGCGCTCGATGACAAGGACAGCCTTGCCGAGATGGCGAAAGGCAGCGACGTCGTCATGCATATCGCGGGGGTCGTCAACGTGCCTACCCGCGCGGCGTTCGAGGCGGGTAACGCGACCGCGACGGCGAATGTCGTCGATGCCGCACGCGGTGCCGGGGTGACGCGCTTCATCCATGTGTCCTCGCTCGCGGCGCGCGAACCCGGCATCTCCAACTATGGCTGGTCGAAAGAGCGCGCCGAGGCGGTGGTGATGGCAAGCGGTCTCGACTGGACGATCGTGCGTCCGCCCGCGGTGTTCGGCCCCGGTGACACCGAAATGCTCGACCTGTTCCGCATGGCGCGGCGCGGGATCGCGCTGGTGCCGAGCGGGCGCATGTCGGCAATTTATGTCGATGAGCTTGCGCGGCTGCTCGTCACGCTCGCCGCCGACCGGGGCGCCAGCATCGGGCAGATTTACGAGCCCGACGACGGCAAGCCCACCGGCTGGTCGCATCGCGGCTTTGCCCGCGCGGTCGCGCGTGCCGTCGGGCGGCAGCGGCTGTCGACGGTCGCGACCCCCGCCTTGTTGCTCAGGGCCGGCGGACGGCTCGACAAGCTGGTGCGCCGCAGCCGCGCCAAGCTGACCCCCGACCGCGCGCGCTATATCGCGCATCCCGACTGGGTCGCGACCGAAGGCGCGTGTCCGCCCGCAGCGCTGTGGCGCCCCGAGCGCGACACCGACGATGCTCTGGCCGAGACTGTGCGCTGGTATCGCCGCGAAGGCTGGCTCTGACGTCACCGGTGCGGCGTCGGTGTTCGCCCGTCGAAGCGTGCATTGCCAAGGGCGAGCCGCATCCCTAGGTTTGCGGACATGACCGACACCACTGCGAACGCGCCCAACGATCCCGCCGGCCCCTGGGCCATCCCCGTCCGCCGCCCGCTGCCCGGCGACGACAAGCCGAAGTCGACGACCAGCTTTCCGCGCAAGGTCTGGCACCTGCTCGTCGGGATCAAGGACGCGCTCGCGCTCATCTTCCTGCTGCTGTTCTTTGTTGCTTTGTTCGGCCTGCTTTCGGGCCGCCCCAACGCCGGCCTGCCCGTCAGCCAGGGCGCGCTGCTGATCGAACTCGACGGCATCGTCAGCGAACAGCCCTCGGAAGTCGATCCGCTCGCGGCCTTGTCGGGCGGCGCGCAGCTCAAGGAAATCCGCGTCCGCGACGTCGTCCACGCGCTGGAGGTTGCCGCCGACGACAAGCGCGTGACTTCGGTCGTGCTCGACCTCGACCGCTTCCTCGGTGGCGGACAGGTGTCGCTCGCCGAAATCGGCGCCGCGGTCGACAAGGTGCGCGCGAAGAAAAAGCCGGTGCTCGCCTTCGCCACCGCCTACACGACCGACAGCTATCAGGTCGCGGCGCACGCGAGCGAAATCTGGGCCGACGGCATCGGCGGCGTCGCGATCGCCGGACCGGGCGGATCGCGCCTCTATTACAAGGGGTTGATGGATCGCCTCGGTGTCACCGCGCATATCTACCGCGTCGGCACCTTCAAGAGCGCGGTCGAGCCCTTCCTGCGCACCGATCAGTCGCCCGAAGCAAAGGAAGCCGACCTCGCCTATGCCAGCGTGCTGTGGGACAACTGGCTGACCGACGTCAAAAAGGCGCGTCCGGCGGCGAAGCTCGACGCCTTCATCGCCGACACGGCGGGCGCCGTGAAGGCTGCGGGCAATGATCTGTCGAAAGCGTCGATCGACGCCGGCCTTGTCGACAAGGTCGGCAGCCGCATGGCGTTCAACCGCCGCGTCGCCGAGATCAGCGGCGCCGCCGACGACGGCAAGCCGTGGGAATATAACGCGATCCCGCTCGAAAACTGGGTCGCCGCCAATCCGCCCTCGACAAGCGGCAGCACGATTGCGGTTGTCCCCGTCGTCGGCGAAATCGTCGATGGCGAGGCGCCGAGCGGGGTCGCGGGGGGCGAAACCGTTGCAAAGCATATCCTCGACGCCGCGACCGACAGCAGCGTCAAGGCGATCGTCCTCCGCGTCGATTCGCCCGGCGGATCGGTGCTGGCGTCGGAAGAAATCCGCCAGGCGCTGCTCGCCGCGAAGGCGAAGAAGCTGCCGATCGTCGTGTCGATGGCGAATGTCGCGGCGTCGGGCGGCTATTGGGTTGCGACCCCCGCCGACCGCATCTTTGCCGAGCCCGAAACGATCACCGGATCGATCGGCGTGTTCGGTATCCTGCCGAGCTTCGACCAGGCGCTCGCCAAGATCGGGGTCAATGCCGACGGCATCGCGACCACCCCGCTGTCGGGCCAGCCCGACGTGTTCGGCGGGGTGAACGACGAGTTCAACGCGCTGGCGCAAGCGAGCGTCGAGGACATCTATGGCCGCTTCACCGGCCTTGTCGCCAAGAGCCGCAAGCAGCCGATCGAGAAAATCCGCACGATCGCCGAAGGGCGCGTGTGGGCGGGCGGCACCGCGCGCCAGATCGGCCTGATCGACCAGTTCGGCGGCCTGCCCGACGCGCTGAAAGCCGCGGCGAAGCTTGCGAAGGTCGACGGCGATTTCCACGCCAAATATTTCGAGGACGAGCCGAGCGAGTTTTCGAAGATGCTCGCCAGTTGGTCGGGTGCCGAAGAAGAAACCGCGGCAGTGCCGCGCGGCTGGTTCGGGATCGCCGCGATGAATCGCCAGCTCACCGAACGGCGGCTGGTGCAGGATCTGACGATGCTGACGCAGGCGGGTTCGGTGCAGGCGTCGTGCCTCGATTGCCGTGCCTACCTGCCCGCCGTCCCGCGGCCGGGTCAGGCCGAGGCGAAGGGCTTCTTAGGGGCGCTGGCGCTGTTGCTGAAATAATAACCCCCCTCCCGCAAGCGGGAGGGGAGAACTACGCCGCGACGGCGACTTGTTTTGCGTGTTCCGAAATCGCATCGGCCATCGTTTCGACCAGCCCGAGCGGCAGGTCGTGGCCCATGCCGGGGATCGTCAGCAGCCGCGCGCCGGCGATATTCTCCGCGGTGTCGCGCCCGCCGGGGAGCGGCACGAGCGGATCGTCCTCGCCGTGGATGACGAGCGTCGGCGCCTTGATGTCTTTCAGAATCGGACGCCGGTCGCCATCGGCGACAATCGCCGCCATTTGCCGCGCGACGCCCTGCGGGTACCAGCCGCGTTCGAAATCGGCACGGACGCGGCGCTGGAGCCGTTCCTCGGTCGCGGGATAGCCGGGGCTGCCGATCACGCGCGCGGCGTTGACCGAATAGGCGATCAGCGCCTCCTTGTCGCCGTTCATCGGGCGGTTCGCGAGCACCTGCATCGCTTCCTTCTGCGCGCGCGGCAGGCGGCGGTTGCCCGTGGTCGACATCACCGAGGTCAGCGACAGCACGCGATCCGGATAGCGCGCCGCGATATGCTGCGAAATCATGCCGCCCATCGACACGCCGACGACATGGGCGCGCTTAATCCCCAGATGGTCGAGCAGCCCAATGCCGTCCGCGGCCATGTCGGCCAGCGTGTAGGCGGGCCGGATCGGCAGTCCGATCACCGATTTGACGATCATCCATTTGACGTTCGGCACGCCGGCCGCCTCGAAGCGCGTCGACAGCCCGACGTCGCGATTGTCATAACGGATCGTGCGAAAGCCGCGGTCGTTCAGCGCATCGACAAACTCGTCGGGCCACAGCGTCAATTGCCCGCCCAGCCCCATCACCAGCAGGATCACGGGCGCGTCCTTCGGTCCCTTGTCCTCATAGGTGATGCTGATGCCGTTGACGGTCGCTTGCTCGGTCTGCATGAAAATCCCTTGGCTGGAAGTCGGATCAACCCGCCGTGGCGGGTTTGTAATTTGCCGCGTTCGACGTGAATTCGGCGCGGCCATAGCCGTCGAGTTGACGCTCGATCCGGCGCACGAGGCGGCGGTCGGCGAGGTGGCGGAGCACCGGCAGGCGCGAGGCGACGCGATACGCCGCCATGCGCCCCGCAATGCCGAGCATCGTCGCGCCATAGATCAGGTGATCGCGGCGCTTCACCGGCACGCCGACATTCGCCGCGCGCGCCTCGTCACCGGCGAGGAAGGCTTTCACGAAAAAGACGCGGCTGACCGAATATTCGAGGCGGCGCTTCACCAGCCCCTTCGGCGACCTGTCCTTCGACAGCTCGGCATCCATCGTCGCGCGCAGCAGCCCGCCGCAGACCTGATCGTCATATTCGTAGCGCAAGGTCGCGCTGCGCGTGCGCCAGATGCGGACGATCTCCTGCGGCGTGTCGGCGAGCAGATCCTCGGGCAGCCCGAGCAGATAGCAGCGATAACGCGCGAGCTCGACGCGGCCGCGTTCGAGCCGGGTGAAGGTCGTGCGGCCCTTTGCGAGCACCTCCTGCGACAGAAAATAGACCGGGATCAGCCCCGCGGGCATCTGGTCGAGCTGCGGGATCGGCATGCCATAGGTTTCGGTGTCCCACATGCCCGGCCGCGACAGCACGTTGACGCGCACCATCGAGTGCATCAGCCGCACCATCGCCGCCGCCTTGAAGCCGGGCCCGAAGCGGTCGAGCGCGCCGGGGAGCGCAGTCGTGGCAAAGAAGGTCGCGGTCTCCTTGACGCGCCGCGCCGCGGTCGCCTGACCGAGCGTGCCGGTCAGCGCCATCGGCAGCGCCGAATATTTGTTGAGGAAGGTCGCGATGAACGCGCCGCGGATCAGAAAGGGCGAGAGGTTCGCGGTCGCATTGCGTTCATAGGCGGCGCCTTCTTCGACCAGTGTCATGTCGAGCCAGTCGGGCTTCTGCTCCATCTCGCGGATCAGCGCGGCGAGTTCGGGCGGCGCATCGGGAACCGCGTCGATGCCCTTGTCGCACGCCTCGACCAGCATCGCGACGGTCTGCTGGAACCCGAGGCTTGGCATCAGCGCGGCATAGGCATCGCCGGTGCGGTCGCCGAGCATCGTATATTCGCGGATGCGGCCGAGCAGCTCGGGATCGTCCAGATAGGCCGCGCGGTCAATGCTGCGGACGCGGCTGAGCTCGCTGACGGCGTCGGCTTCGGGCGCCCAGCGCTCGGGCGCCTTGTCGAAATCGAAGCGGCCGAACAGCTCGGGCAAGGCGTCCGCCTGGCCCCGCACCCGGCGGGCGATGGTGCTGACATCACTGTTCATAAGCCGAAACTGACAGAGTTTCGCGATTTGGCAAGCCTAACTGATTTTGGCCTATCCGCCTTTGGGATCGCGATAGGCCGGAAGCGCGAGCGACCAGCGGATCGCCGCGCCGCGCAGGATGAAGCCCGCGACCGCGCCCGCGACTGCCGCGACCGCCGTCCCCGTCCCCAGCCATTGCAGCAGGAGGAACAGGCCCGATGCGAGCGCGGCCGCGGTCACATAGACTTCGGGCCGCATGATAATCGACGGCACCCCGGCCAGGATATCGCGGATCGTGCCGCCGACGCAGCCGGTGATCACCCCCATCATCAGCGCCGGAACAGGCGGGACGCCCCACGCCAGCGCCTTCGCGGTGCCGAACACCGCATAGGCGGCCAGCCCCACGGCGTCGGCCCATTCGAGCAATTGCCCTTGCCACCAGCGTTCGGGGGTGAGCCAGACGACCATCGCAATCGCAATGCACACCGCCGCGATCGCGCCATCCTGCACCCAGAACACCGGCGCACCGATCAGCAGGTCGCGCACGCTGCCGCCGCCGACGCCGGTCACCAGTGCGAAGAAGGCGGCGGTCACCAGCGTCTGGCGCAGCCGCACCGCCATGAGCGCGCCCGACAGCGCGAAGACGCCGATGCCGACGAGGTCGAGCAGGCGGACGAGCGTTTGTGTATCCATCGCGCGCCGGGCTATCATCGCGCGCGATACGGCACAATGGAGAGGAGGCAGTCATGGAAGGCAGATGCACTTGCGGCGCGGTTCGTTACCGGCTGACCGCGGCACCGATGATCGTCCATTGCTGTCATTGCCGCTGGTGCCAGCGCGAGACCGGCAGCGCCTTTGTTATCAACGCCGTGATCGAGAGCGACCGCGTCGAGACCGAAGGCGCGCTGGATTATGTCATGACCCCATCGGAAAGCGGCCGCGGACAGGAAATCATCCGCTGTCCGACCTGCCGGATCGCACTCTGGAGCCATTATCCCAGTTCGGGCCGCCGCTCCTCCTTCGTCCGTGTCGGCACGCTCGACGACCCCGACCAATGTCCACCCGATGTGCATATTTTCACGCGAAGCAAACAGCCGTGGGTCGTTCTTCCCGACGACGCAAAGGTCGTTCCGGATTTCTATCCGTCACCCGAGCACGTGTGGAGCGCCGACGCACAGCGCCGGTGGCAGGCGATGATGGCTCGCTGAAAGCCCTATTTCGCGTCGGGGCGCACACCACCGATGACCGACAGCACGATCGCCGCCACCGCGTTCCGGATCACCGGTTCGGCTTTCGGCGCGAAGAAGGGCGAGTGGTTCGTCGGCACCGGCTGCCCCTTCACCTTCAGGTCGGCAAGCACCGCGGGATCATAGCCGCCGATCGCGAAATAGAGCGACGGGATGCCCGCATCGACGAACTCCGAATAATCCTCGCTCGCCGAGACGGGCGCGGCGCTTGCGGGCGCGAAGAGCAGACGTTCGCCGAACACCGGCTTCAGCGTTGCAAATCCGTTCGCCGCCATCGATTCATTGTTCACCAGGCTCGCGGTGCCCGTCAGATAGGTGATCGTCGGTTCGGGCGCGTTGCCCATCATCGCCGCCGCCTTCGCCGAGCGCTCGGCGCCCGAACGCAGCAGCTGGCGCACCTCGGGGGTCAGCGAGCGGATGTTGACCTTCACCTCGGCGCTGTCGGGAATGATGTTGGGCGCGCTGCCCGCGTTGATCGCGCCGATCGTCAGCACGCCGAACGCCGCCGGGTCTTTCTCGCGGCTGATCACCGTCTGCACGTCGGTCACGAAGCGCGCCGCGATCGGGATCGGGTCGAGCGCCATCGATGGCATCGAACCATGCCCGCCGCGGCCGTGGAAGGTGATCGAATAGCTGTCGGAGGCGGAGAAGGCGGTGCCCGCCTTGATCGCGACCGTGCCGGTGGGGCCGTTCAGAACATGTGCGGCAAAGCCATAGTCGGGCTTGGGAAAGCGCGTCAGCAGCCCGTCGTCGAGCATCGCCTTCGCGCCCTTCAAAATCTCTTCGGCGGGCTGGCCGATCAGCACCACCGTGCCCGACCAGCTATCGCGCATTGCGGCGAGCGCCTGCGCGACGCCGACCAGATAGGCGACATGCGTGTCGTGCCCGCACGCGTGCATGACGGGCACATCCTTGCCCTCATAGGTCGCGCGCGCCTTGCTCGACCAGGCGAGCCCCGTCTTTTCCTCCATCGGCAGCGCGTCCATGTCGGCGCGGATGAGGATGGTGGGGCCTTCGCCATTCTTCAGCACGCCGACGACGCCGGTGCCGCCCACCTTCTCGGTCACGGTGAAACCCGCCTTGCGCAGATGCTGCGCGAGGATGCCCGCGGTGCGGACCTCTTGCAGCCCGAGTTCGGGATTCTGGTGCAGATCCTTGTAGAGCGCATCGAGCGCCGGGTAATTTTTGTCGAGCAGCGCGGTCAGCCGCGCATTGGCAGCATTGAGGTCGGGCGCCGCCTCGGCTCCGGTCGCGGTGAGGGAGAGAGTCAGCGAAGCCCCTGCCCAGAGCCAATGCTTCGCCATAATTCTCTCCCCCATTATATTTTGTCAGATGTGGATCGGCTTGCCCGTCACCGCCATCGCGGCTTCCTTGATCGCCTCGCTATGCGTCGGATGCGCGTGGCACGTGTAGGCGATATCTTCGGACGTCGCGCCGAATTCCATCGCCTGCGCGGCCTGTGCGATCATCGTGCCCGCGACGCTCGCGATGCACCACACGCCGAGCACGCGGTCGCTCTTCGCGTCAGCGATCACCTTCACGAAGCCGTCGGGCTCGTGGTTGGTCTTGGCACGGCTGTTCGCCATCATCGGGAACTTGCCGACCTTGACCTCACCCTTTTCCTTCGCCTGCTCTTCGGTCAGGCCGACGCCGGCGATTTCGGGCCAGGTGTAGACGACCGACGGGATGACGTCGTGGTTCACGATGCCGGTCAGTCCGGCGATATTCTCGGCGCAGGCGATGCCTTCGTCCTCGGCCTTGTGCGCGAGCATCGGGCCGGGGATGACGTCGCCGATCGCCCAGATGCCGGGGACCAGCGTCGAAAAATCATGGTCGGTTTCGATCTGGCCGCGCTGGTTGACCGCGAGGCCCGCCTTGTCGAGACCGAGGCCGTCGGTATTCGGACGGCGACCGATCGACACGAGCACGACATCGGCTTCGAGCGTTTCAGCGTCGCCGCCGGCCGCGGGCTCGAGCGTCAGCACGGCCTTCTTGCCCTTGACGTCGGCCTTGGTGACCTTGGTCTTGAGCTTGAATTCCATGCCCTGCTTCTTGAGGATCTTGTTCGCTTCCTTGCGGACGTCGCCGTCCATGCCGGGCAGGATCTGGTCGAGGAACTCGACGACGGTGACCTTCGCGCCGAGGCGGCGCCACACGCTGCCAAGTTCGAGCCCGATCACGCCGCCGCCGATCACGACCATGTGACCCGGAACCTTGGCGAGTTCGAGCGCGCCGGTCGAATCGACGATGACCTGCTTGTCGTTATCGACGTCGACGCCGGGAAGCGGGGTCACCGACGAGCCGGTGGCGATGATGATGTTCTTCGCGCGATAGGCCTTGCCCGCGACTTCGACCGTGTCCTTGGACGTGAACTGGGCATAGCCCTTCAGCCAGTCGATCTTGTTCTTCTTGAACAGGAATTCGATGCCGCCGGTCAGGCCCTTGACCGCATCCTTGCGTTGACCGTGCATCACGGGGAGGTCGAGCTCGGGCTTCACCTTGATGCCCATCGCCGCCATCGCGCCGCCGGCCGCCGCTTCGAAATATTCCGACGCGTGGAGCATCGCCTTCGACGGGATGCAGCCGACGTTGAGGCAGGTGCCGCCCAGCGTCTCGCGCCCTTCGGCGCACGCGGTCTTCAGGCCCAGCTGCGCCGCGCGGATCGCCGCGACATAACCGCCGGGGCCCGAACCGATGACAAGGACGTCGTAGTCGTAATCAGCCATGTTCAATCTACCTCAATTTCTGCCTGGCGCCGTCAACGAGCGAATCCGCTCAAACGGGCAGCCCGGATTTCGCAGCGCATGACTTCATAACCGGTGCCGCCATTTCGGGCGACAGGCCGATCAGTTCCGATGCGCGATATTTCTTGATCAATTCGCCGGCCGCACATTTGCAGACCTCGGCAGCGAGGCCCGCCGCCGCGCCGCCACCCTCGGCCGTGGCGCGGCACGTTTCGCCGAAGCTCTCGACGAAACTGGTCCTCAGTCCCTCCTCGAGTCCCTTCGCCATGCGGCTTTCGCCCTCGCTGCAGCCCGCCAGGGCGGCAGCGGCAGCGAAGAACAGAATCGCGCGGAGGGGGAGCGCCATCATCGGATCAAAGATCGATCAGCAGGCGCGTCGGATCTTCGATCGCTTCCTTGATCGTCTTCAGGAAGGTCACCGCCTCGCGGCCGTCGATCAGGCGGTGGTCATAGCTCATCGCGAGGTACATCATCGGGCGGATCACGATCTCGCCGTTGCGCACGACCGGGCGATCCTCGATGCGGTGGAGGCCGAGCACCGCCGACTGCGGCGGGTTGATGATCGGGGTCGACATCAGGCCGCCGAACACGCCGCCGTTCGAGATGGTGAAGGTGCCGCCGGTCATGTCGTCGATCGTCAGCGTGCCTTCCTTGGCGCGCTTGCCGAGGTCGGCGATCGCTTTCTCGATGTCGGCGAACGACAGGCTGTCGGCGTTGCGCACGACGGGAACGACAAGGCCGTTCGGCGCGCTGACCGCGACCGAGACGTCGAGATAGTCGTGATAAACGATCTCGTCGCCGTCGATGCGCGCGTTGACCGCCGGAATGTCATGCGCGGCGAGCGCCACCGCCTTGGTGAAGAAGCTCATAAAGCCCAAGCGCACGCCATGCTTCTTTTCGAAGCTTTCGCGATATTTGTCGCGCGTCGCCATCACCGCCGACATGTCGACGTCGTTGAACGTCGTCAGCATCGCGGCGGTATCCTGCGCCGCCTTGAGGCGCTTCGCGATCGTCTGGCGCATACGCGTCATCTTGACGCGCTCTTCGTGACGGCCGGGCGCACCGCTCGCGGCGGGTGCGGCGGGAGCAGCTGCCGGAGCCGGAGCGGCAGCCGGCGCGTTGTTGGCGGCGGCGAGCACATCTTCCTTGGTCAGACGGCCATCCTTGCCGCTGCCCTGAATCTTCGTCGGGTCGACGCCATGTTCGAGCACGAGGCGGCGCACCGCGGGCGACATGGTGGTGACGGTGTCGACGCCATCGGCAGCCGGGGCTGCCGATGCCGCGGGAGCCGGCGCGGCGGCTTCAGCTTTGGCAGGCGCGGGTGCCGGGGCAGCGGCGGGTGCCGGAGCGGCAACAGCACCACCAGCCTCGATCGTCGCGATCGCTGCGCCGACATTGACCGTGTCGCCGACCGCGGCGAGTTGCTGGCCCATCACGCCCGCGACGGGTGACGGCACTTCGACCGCGACCTTGTCGGTCTCGAGGCTCGCGATGGGCTCGTCGAGCGCAACGGCTTCGCCGGGCTTCTTCAGCCATTCGCCGATCGTCGCTTCGGTAACGCTTTCGCCCAGCGTGGGGACTTTGACTTCGGTGCTCATAGGTGCAGTTCCTTGGGGGGCTTAAGCTTTATTCTTCGTACGGCGGATTTCGGCGCGAACCGACAGGCCGAGCGCGTCGGCGACGAGCGCCGACTGTTCGGTCTGGTGGCGGCTCATCAGGCCCGTCGCGGGCGACGCCGCGGCGGCGCGGCCCGCGTAACGCGGCCGCATGCCCTTCTTGCCGGCATCGGTCAGCGCCTCTTCGATCAGTTCGTTGACGAAGAACCAGGCGCCGTTGTTGCGCGGCTCTTCCTGCGCCCAGACCACCTCTTCGAGGTTCGGCATCCGCTTCAGGCGAACCGCGAGCGGCTCACCCGGGAAGGGATAGATCTGCTCGACGCGAACGACCGTCGTGTCGGTGAGGCCCGCGGCATCGCGCGCTTCCATCAGGTCGTAACCGACCTTGCCCGAACAGAGCACGACGCGCTTGACGTCCTTGTCCGCCGGCGGCGTGCGATCCGACATCAGGCGGCGGAAATGCGCGTCGCCGATGAAGTCCGAACGCTGCGACACCGCGAGCTTGTGGCGAAGCAGCGACTTCGGCGTCATGATGATCATCGGCTTGCGGAACGGGCGCAGCATCTGGCGGCGCAGGACGTGGAAATAGTTCGACGGGGTCGAAATATTGCACACCTGGATATTGTCGCCCGCGCACAGTTGCAGGAAGCGCTCGAGGCGCGCCGAGCTATGCTCGGGCCCCTGCCCTTCGTAACCGTGCGGCAGCAGCATCACGAGCCCGTTGGCGCGCAGCCACTTGGCTTCGCCCGACGCGATGAACTGGTCGATCATGATCTGCGCGCCATTGGCGAAATCGCCGAACTGCGCTTCCCAGAGCACGAGGCTCTTCGGATCGGCCATCGCATAGCCATATTCGAAGCCGAGCACGCCATATTCGGAGAGCGGGCTGTCGAGCACCTCGAACCGGCCGTGCGGCACGGTCGTCAGCGGCACATATCGGGCTTCGGTCTTCTGATCGATCCAGACGGCGTGGCGCTGGCTGAACGTGCCGCGCCCCGAATCCTGGCCCGACAGGCGCACCTGATAGCCTTCACTGAGCAGCGTCCCGAAAGCGAGGCTCTCGGCGGTCGCCCAGTCGAACACTTCGCCGTCGCTCTTGTCCGCGAACATCGCGCCGCGCGCATCGATCACGCGGCGCAGCGTCTTGTGGACCTCGACGTCATCGGGGATCGTCGTCAGCGTGCGGCCGATCGAATCGAACAATTTGTCCGACACGCCCGTCGCGATGTTGCGGCGCGCGTTTTCGGGATCGGCGGGGGCGTGCAGCCCCGACCAGCGGCCCGCGAACCAGTCGGCCTTGTTGGGCTTGTAGCTCTTCGCCGCTTCGAAATCCTCTTCGAGCCGCGCGACGAATTCGGCGCGCCGGGCATCGGCCCAACCCGCATCGACCACGCCTTCGGCCTCCAGTTTCGCGGCGCAAAGCTGCGACACGGGCGGATGCTGGCGAATGACGGCGTACATCAGCGGCTGCGTGAACGACGGCTCGTCGCCCTCGTTGTGGCCGAAGCGGCGATAGCACCACATGTCGATCACGACGTCGCGCTTGAACTGCTGGCGGAAATCGATCGCGAGCTTGCACGCAAAGGTCACCGCCTCGGGATCGTCGCCGTTGACGTGCAGGATCGGCGCCATCACGCCCTTCGCGACGTCCGACGGATAGGGCGACGAACGCGCGAATTGCGGGCTGGTCGTGAAGCCGATCTGGTTGTTGACGATGAAGTGGATACAGCCGCCGGTGTTGTAGCCGCGGATGCCCGAGAAGCCGAGGCATTCCCAGACGATCCCCTGCCCCGCGAACGCCGCGTCGCCGTGGATCAGCACGGGCAGCACCTGCTCATGTTTGGCAAGGTCGTCGCGCACGACCTGCTGCGCGCGCACCTTGCCGAGCACCACCGGGTCGGCGGCTTCGAGGTGCGAGGGGTTGGGGACGAGCGACATATGCACCGACGCGCCGCCGAACTCGCGGTCGGTCGAGGTCCCGAGGTGATATTTGACGTCGCCCGAACCGCCGATGTCGTCGGGGTTCGCCGATCCGCCGGCGAATTCGTGGAAGATCACCTGATACGGCTTCGCCATGACGTTCGCGAGCATGTTGAGCCGCCCGCGGTGCGCCATGCCATAGACGATCTCGCGCACGCCATATTGGGCGCCATATTTGATGATGGCTTCCATCGCGGGGATCATGCTCTCGCCGCCGTCGAGGCCGAAGCGCTTGGTGCCGACATATTTGCGCGCGAGGAATTTCTCCCACTCCTCGGCCTGGATCACCTTGCTCAGGATGGCGCGTTTGCCCTCGACCGAAAATTCGATGATCTTGTCGGCGCCTTCCATCCGTTCCTGCAGGAACTGGCGCTCCTCGATGTCGGCGATGTGCATATATTCGAGGCCGACATTGCCGCAATAATTGGCGCGCAGGATCGCGACGATCTCTCGAATCGTCGCCTTTTCAAGGCCGAGCGTTCCGCCGATGTAAACCGGGCGGTCGAGGTCGGCGCCGACGAAGCCGTGATATTCGGGCGTCAAATCGGCGGGCAACTCGCGCTGGCTGAGGCCGAGCGGATCGAGATTGGCGGCAAGGTGGCCGCGCACGCGATAGGTGCGGATCAGCATCATCGCACGGATCGAATCGTCGGCGGCGCGCTCGACTTCGGCATTCGACAGTGCGGCGCCCGCCTTGGCGGCGGCGGCCTTCACCGCGACCTGCATCTGCTGCGGGTCAAGCGCGGCGGTCAGGTCGTCGCTGTCGATCTGGGGCCAGTTCTTCGGCGCCCAGCTCGGGCCGGCCTGCGGCTCGTCGATGTCGAAGCTTTGTCGTTCGAGGTTCATAGTCTTAAACTCGCAGTGCCCCTGCGAAGGCAGGGGCCCATCTCCTGGGGCCTAAACATGGTGCCGACGGAGCAGATTTTCATCAGCCCCGAATCTCGAACCACAAATCCCGCCAATCGGGATTTGTTTCCTCGATCATCCGCACCTTCCAACTTCGTTTCCATCGCTTGATCTGCAGTTCGCGTCTTCGCGCTTCCTGCAAATCCTCATGCGCTTCAAACCACACCAGAAGCACACAGCCATGGGTCTTCGTAAAACCCTCGATCAACATCGTGCGGTGCTGATAAACCCGCTGCACCAGTTTCGATGTCGATCCGGTATAGATGGCGCCGTTCTTGCGGTTCGCCATGATATAGACTGCGCCGCTCTTCATTCATCGCCCGGGCAGGAGATGGGCCCCTGCCTTCGCAGGGGCACGATGAAAGAGCGGCGCGATCTGAATTACACGCGTTCTTTCAGCACTTCGGCGAGGGTCGAGCCGAGTTCCGACGGGCTCGCCGACACCTTGATGCCCGCGGCTTCCATCGCCGCGATTTTGCTTTCGGCGTCGCCCTTGCCGCCCGACACGATTGCACCGGCATGGCCCATGCGGCGGCCCGGAGGCGCGGTGCGGCCCGCGATGAAGCCGGCCATCGGCTTTTTGCGGCCGCGCTTGGCTTCGTCGATCAGGAACTGGGCAGCCTGTTCCTCGGCGTCGCCGCCGATTTCGCCGATCATGATGATCGACTTGGTCGCTTCGTCAGCGAGGAAGAGTTCGAGCACGTCGATGAAGTTGGTGCCGTTGACGGGATCGCCGCCGATGCCGACCGCGGTCGTCTGACCCAGCCCGACGTTGGTGGTCTGGAACACCGCTTCATAGGTCAGGGTGCCCGAGCGCGAGACGACGCCGACGCTGCCCTTCGAAAAGATGCTGCCGGGCATGATGCCGATCTTGCACTCGCCGGGGGTCAGCACGCCGGGGCAGTTCGGGCCGATCAGGCGCGACTTCGAGCCCGACAGCGCGCGCTTCACCTTCACCATGTCGAGCACCGGAATGCCTTCAGTGATGCAGACGATCAGCTCCATCTCGGCATCGATCGCCTCGAGGATCGAGTCGGCGGCGAACGGCGGCGGCACGTAGATGCAGCTCGCGGTCGCGCCGGTTGCGGCCTTGGCTTCTTCAACGGTGTTGAAGTTCGGCAGGCCGATGTGCGTCGTGCCGCCCTTGCCCGGCGTCACGCCGCCGACCATCTGCGTGCCATAGGCGAGCGCCTGTTCGGTGTGGAAGGTGCCGGTAGCACCGGTCATCCCTTGCGTGATGACCTTGGTATTCTTGTCGATGAGAATGCTCATGAATTTCGTTCCGTTTCTCGTGCCCCTGCGAAGGCAGGGGCCCATCTCCAATTGTATCGGCCACCCACCGCCCGATCTTTCGAGCGCAGGTGATGGGCCCCTGCCTTCGCAGGGGCACGGATATTAAGCGAGGCTGGGATCCAGCGCCTTGCACGCGTCGAGCAGTTCCTTGACCGCGTCGACCGAGACCTGCAGGCCCGCCTTGTCGGCGTCGTCGAGTTCGATCTCGACGATCTTCTCGACGCCGCCCGCGCCGATCAGCACCGGCACGCCGACGTACAGGCCGTCGAGGCCATATTGGCCGTCGACATAAGCGGCACAGGGCAGGATGCGCTTCTGGTCGCCCAGATAGGCTTCGGCCATCGCGATGCCCGAGGCTGCGGGGGCATAGAAAGCCGAACCGGTGCCGAGCAGCGCAACGATTTCGCCGCCGCCGCCGCGGGTGCGCTTGACGATCGCGTCGATCTTGTCCTGGCTCGACAGGCCCATCTTGACGAGATCGGGAACGGGGATGCCGTTGATGGTCGAATAACGCACGACGGGAACCATCGTGTCGCCATGACCGCCGAGCACGAAGGTGTTCACATCCTTCACCGACACGTCGAATTCGTCGGCGATGAAGTGGCTGAAGCGCGCCGAGTCGAGCACGCCGGCCATGCCGACGACCTTGTTGTGCGGGAGCCCTGAGAATTCACGCAGCGCCCAGACCATCGCGTCGAGCGGGTTGGTGATGCAGATGACGAACGCGTCGGGCGCGTTGGCCTTGATGCCTTCGCCGACGGCCTTCATCACTTTCAGATTGATGCCGAGCAGATCGTCGCGGCTCATGCCCGGTTTGCGGGCGACACCGGCGGTGACGATGATGACGTCGGCGCCGGCGATGTCGGCATAGTCGTTCGTGCCGGTGATCTTCGCGTCAAAGCCCGCAATCGGGCCGACCTGCGACAGGTCGAGTGCCTTGCCCTGCGGCACGCCTTCGACGACGTCGAACAGGACGACGTCGCCGAGTTCCTTTTGCGCGGCGAGCAGCGCCAACGTTCCGCCGATATTCCCGGCTCCGATCAAAGCGATCTTCTTGCGTCCCATGGCGCGCGGCACTCCCTTCCTGGCAAGCCCGGCAATTGGTTCACAGACCGGCGGGAGCACGGGCTAAAGCTCCGCTCCGGTCCCAAGACTGGCGACGCCCCTACGCCGATTCCCTTAACGAAACAACCGCGAAAAGGACGAAAAACAGGCTTTCTTTGCTAATAGTTCGCAATAACTATAAGTCGCCTTGCGCGACGCTCTCCAGATGGGAATAGGCGCGGGATGTGACAAGCGCGAAGCGGCCGCACGCCCCGTCGTCGCGGCGATCGCGTAGGAATCGGTTAACCCTCCCTTATCGCTGCCATGCTACGCGCGGGAACAATGACCCGGGCAATCATCAGCTTCGACACCGAATTGTCGGCCGGCCTTTACCAGCGCGGCGCCGATGCGCGCGCCAATTTCGAAAGCTCGATCCTCGGCCGCTGCCGCGATGGCGATTTCGGCATCCACTTCCAGATGGACATGCTCGAGCGCCACGGGCTGACCGGCGTGTTCTTCATCGATCCGATGCCCGCGCTCGTTTACGGCCCCGAAGTGGTCGACGCGATCGTCCAGCCGGTGGTCGCACGCGGGCACGAGGTGCAGGTCCATATCCACACCGAATGGCTGGCCTTCGCGCGCTTCAACCCGGTCGGCCGCCTGACCGGACGCAACATCGGCGATTTTCCGCTCTCGGCGCAGAAGAAGCTGATCGCGCTCGCGCGCGACATCCTCGTCGGGGCAGGCGCGCCGAAACCGACCGCGTTCCGTGCCGGAAATTTCGGCGCCAACGACGACACGCTGCGCGCGCTCGCTGCCCTGGGCTTCCGCTTCGACAGCAGTTTCAACGGCGCGTACCAGGGTCATGGCTGCGACATCTCGCTCGACCCCGGCAATCTCGGCATGCGCATCCATCATGGCGTGTGCGAAGTGCCGGTCAGCGGGCTGATGGACCGCGCCAGCCGTTTCCGCCCCGCGCAGCTTTGCGCGATGTCCGACGAGGAAATGCGCGACGCGCTCGATCACAGCGCGGCGAGCGGCGCGATCCAGTTTTCGGCGTTCAGCCACAGCTTCGAACTGCTGAGCCGCGACCGCGAAGTCCCGAACGGCTTGGCGATTTCGCGGATGGAGGCGCTATGCCGCGCGGTCGCGGACGACACCCGCGTGACCAGCGGCGGCTTCGCGACGCTGCCCGGACCGCCCGAGCGCCCGGCGCGGATCGCAGTCGCCGCGCCCAAGCCGCTGCGGACGCTGCGCCGCACGATCGAGCAGGCGTACGGCCATCTGGCGCATGAGGTGCGTTATGTGCGCGACCTCATTTCCGTGACGGTCAATTCGTCACGATGGGGAAAGATTGCCAGCGGCCTGGTCCTCGCGATCGCCTAGGCGATCGCGCCTTCGGCAGACCCGTGGCCTAGCGCGAGATAGTCATCCGACTGCATTTCGGCGAGGCGGCTCGCCGTGCGCTCGAATTCGAACGCGCCGTCGCCTGCGATGTAAAGCTGATCGGGCATCGCCGCCGCGCTCGCCAGCAGCTTGACCTTATATTCGTAGAGCGCGTCGATCAGCGTCACGAAGCGCGCCGCCTCGTTGCGGTTCTCCGGCCCCATGCGCGGGATGCCGACGATGATGACGCTGTGGAAATGCCGCGCGACCGCGAGGTAATCGGCGGCCCCGCGCGCCTCGCCGCACAAGCGCTTGAACGAAAAGACCGCGACGCCCTTCAGCGCCTTCGGCACGTGCAGCATCCGCCCGCCGCCGACATCGAGCTCGAGCGTCGGGACATGCGCGCGGTCCTCGGGCGGATAGTCGGTGAGGCGGAAGAAAGCCGCCGACAGCGCCGCACTCGCGGCATCGTCGGCGGGAACGAACCAGCGCGCACCGTCGCCCAGCCGGTCGCGGCGATAATCGGTCGGGCCGTTGAGGCTCATCACGTCGAGCCGTTCCTCGACGAGCGCGATGAAGGGCAGGAAATGCTCGCGGTTGAGTCCGTCCTTGTAGAGGTCCTTCGGCGGCCGGTTCGATGTCGCGACCATCGTCACTCCGCGGTCGATCAGCGCGGTGAACAGGCGCGAGAGGATCATCGCGTCGGCACTGTTGTTCACGACCATCTCGTCGAACGCGAGGCAGCGCGTATTTTCGGCGAGTGCATCGGCGACGAGCGGGATCGGATCGCCGCTCTCGCTCTTGCGCACCTCGCGCATCCGCGCATGGACGTCGAGCATGAAGGCATGAAAATGCACGCGCCGCTTCCGCTGGATGGCGAGATGGTCGTAGAAAAGATCCATCAACATCGACTTGCCGCGCCCGACCGCGCCCCACAGATAGACACCCCGCAGCGCCTCGGGCTTGCGGCCCGCGAGGCGCCAGAGCAGGCTGCCGCGCTTGGGAACGGCTTCGAGCTCGGCTTGCAATCGGTTCAGCCGCTCGGCGGCGGCGCGCTGTTCGGGGTCGGGGCGCAGCTCCCCCGCCGCGACAAGCGCGTCATAGGCCGCAAGAACGGTGGTCACTTGGCGCTCGCCTTGCGGATCGTCCCGGCGAAGGTCAGTACGATATGGCTGTCGCCCTCGCCCTGCACGACAAGGCCGCGCAGGAAGATCAGCCGGCCGGTTTCGCGGACCAGCTCGACCACGGCGTCGAGCGGTTCGCCCACCCGCCCCGCGCCGACAAATTGCGTCGACAGGTCGAGCGTCACCGAATGGCCCGCGTTGAGCGAACCGAACTGGTGCGACGCCGCGAACAGCGCAATGTCGACGAGCGCGAGCGTCACCGCGCCATGGACGTTATCGCCAAGGTTGCTGTGCTTGCGTTCGGGGATCATGCGCACCCGTGCGCACGGACGGCCATCGGACGTCGGCGGTTCGACGCGCACCGTCAGCGGTTCGATGAAGCTGTTGAAGCGCGTCGGGTCCTTGAGGTCCCAGCTCAGCCAGCCGCCGTCCAGTTCCTCGGCGCTGAAATGGTCGCCGCGCTTCGGTTCCTCGATCCCGTCGTTCACACCTGCCGCTCGGCCTCGAGCTTCTTGATCTCGGCGATCGCACGCGCGGGGCTCAGCCCCTTGGGGCAGGCATTGGCGCAGTTCATGATCGTGTGGCAGCGATAAAGGCGGAACGGATCTTCGAGCTCGTCGAGCCGTTCGCCGGTCATCTCGTCACGGCTGTCGGCGAGCCAGCGATACGCCTGGAGCAAGATCGCGGGGCCAAGGAACTTGTCGCTGTTCCACCAATAGCTCGGGCAGCTCGTCGAGCAGCAGGCGCACAGGATGCACTCGTAAAGCCCGTCGAGCTTTTCGCGTTCGGCGGGCGACTGCAGCCGTTCCTTGCCGCTCGGCGTCGTCGTCTTGGTCTTGAGCCACGGCTCGATCGACGCATATTGCGCATAAAAATGGGTGAAGTCGGGAACGAGATCCTTGATCACGTCCATCGCCGGCAGCGGGGTGATCGTGATGTCGCCCTTCAGATCCTCGATCGCGGTCGTGCAGGCGAGGCCGTTCTTGCCGTTCATGTTCATCGAACAGCTGCCGCAAATGCCCTCACGGCACGAACGGCGGAAGGTCAGCGACGAATCCTGCTCGCTCTTCATCTTGATGAGCGCGTCGAGCACCATCGGACCGCATTTTTCGGTGTCGATCTCGAACGTGTCGAAACGCGGGTTCTGGCCGCTATCGGGGTCGTAGCGATAGACTTTGAATTTCTTCACCGCCGCGGCGCCTTCGGCCTTGTGGACCTTGCCCGTCTTTTGCGGGCGGCTGTTCTTGGGCAGGACAAATTGGGCCATATCGCGGGGTTCCCTATGCAATTGCGCGCTGCCTAGACCCGATTGAAAGAGTCGACAAGGGGGTGAAGCGGGATGCGCGCACGAAAGCCGCTGGCGGCACGGCGGACGAGCCGCTAGGTGCGGCAAGGATGAGCGAAGACGTCGCCAAACCCGCCGTAACCAGCCGCAGCGTCGCGCGCGGGCTTGGCACGACCGTGCTGGCGCGCCTCGGCGCAGTGGTCGAGATCGTCGCGCAGCCGCTTTACGTCCTGATGTTCGGCCTCGCCGGCTATGGTCTCTATGCCGTGCTCTGGGCCGCGGTGAACCTGCTCGAAAATATCTTCGACCTCGGCATGACCAGCGCGATGCAGCGCACCGTCCCGCAATCGGCGGGCAATGCCGAGGCGGCGGCGGCGCTGCGCACCGCGATGATTTTCGGCGTCGGGCCGTGCATCATCGTCGCAGCCATCATTTCGGTCTTTGCCGCCGATCTCGGTCCGTTGCTCAATGTTGCCGCGAAGGACCGCGAACTCGTTACGCCCGCGATCCGCATCTTCGTCTGGGCGCTGCCGCTGTGGGCCTTTGTCGAGATCGCGACGTCGGCGCTGCGCGCGCGGATGGTGTTCGGGGCCGAAATCCGGCTGCGGATCGTCTGGGAACAGATGCTGCGGCTGGTCTTTGCGGGGCTGTTTTTCGCGGTCGGATTTGGCCTAAAAGGGTTGTTCATCGCGCACCTCTGTTCGCTCGCGATCACCGCGGCGCTCAGCGTGCGGCTGCTCGCGCGACACTATAGCTTCGCCGACCTTTGGCGTGGGCCGTGGGTTACCGAAACGACGCGCAACACTTTCTGGGCGGGGCTTTCGATCCTGCCGTCGAACATCATCGCCCGGCTGTTCGGCGATGCGCCCGCACTCATCCTCAACATGCTGCTCCCCGGCGCAGCGGGCGCGGCGGCGGCGGGCCTGTTCACGATCGCGCGAAAATTGTCGAGCGTCGTCCAGCTTGTGCGCATCGCGTTTACGTACGTAATGGCGCCGCTCGCCGCGAGCGCCGAGCGCGAGGACCGGCGGCAGGTCGCCGACATCTATGCCTATGCGACGCGGCTGATCTCGGCGATTGCGCTGCCGCTCGCCGCGGTGCTCGCCGCGGGCAGCGCGTCACTGCTCGGGCTGTTCGGCCATCAGGCGCAGGCGGCACAAGCCGCACTTGTCATCCTGCTGTTCGCGCGCGCCGCCGAAGCGGTGCTCGGTATTTCGGCGCCGGTGCTTCAAGTCGTCGCCGCTTTCCGCCAACAGCTTACCGCCAGCATCTTCGGGGTTGCCCTCGCGGTGGGTGCCGGATGGCTGATCGTGGGGCACCTCGATCCGCTGACCGGCGTAACGCTCGCGACCGCGATCGGCCTTGTCTCGATGGCCGCCATCCCGACGCTCCAGCTCGCGATCGTCGAAAAGCTTCATCCCTTCGACGCCCAATTTCTGCCGGTAGCGTTGCGCGGGATCGCGATCACAGTGGTGGCAGGCGTGGCGGCGGTGCTCGCCGACCTTTTGCCCGACCCGATCTCGCTGCCGCTGCTCGCGCTCATCGCCGTCGCCGCTATCTGGCTTGCGCTGCGCTTCGCCCTGCCGCTCGCCGACCGCGCCTCGCTCGGCAAGACGGCGCGTAAATTACGCCTGATCGGACCCACCGAGCGATGAGCGAGGAGCTGCCCATCCGCGTCGCGATCTACGACCTCGACCGCACCGTGCTGCGCAGACCGACCTTCACGCTGTTCCTGCTGTGGGCGGCGTGGCGCGAGGCGCGGTGGCGTGTGCTGTTGCTTCCGGCGCTCGCAGCGCTGATGATCGGCTATGCGCTGCGCCTCTATGGCCGCGACCGGTTCAAGCCCGCCGCGATTCGCCTG
Organism: Sphingopyxis sp. H053; assembly: GCF_001468225.1. Taxonomy (GTDB): domain Bacteria; phylum Pseudomonadota; class Alphaproteobacteria; order Sphingomonadales; family Sphingomonadaceae; genus Sphingopyxis. The sequence goes on from NZ_LNRU01000002.1 coordinate 545,825, forward strand.
ATGCTCGGCGCCAGCATCGCCCCCGCCCGCGCCGATAAGCTCGCCGCCGATTTCGCGGCGTGGCGCGTATCGCGCGACGTGCCGCCCGGCGCGCAGGCGTGCATCGCGCGCGACCGCGCCGAGGGATACCGCCTGCTGATGGCGACAGCGGCGCCCGAATTCTACGCCGGCGCGATCGCCGAAGCCCTGGGTTTCGACGCGATCGTCGCGACCCGACACCGGCGCGCCGCCGATGGCAGCTGGCTCCCGCTGCTCGACGGCGGAAATTGCTATGGCGCCGAAAAAGCGCGCCGGGTGACCGAGTGGCTTGACGCGAACGCAGCCGACGGCGCGGTGCATATCCGCGCTTATTCCGACCACCCGAGCGACGCACCGACCTTTGCGCTGGCGCATGAATCCTGGCTGATCGGACGCAGCCGCAAGCTGGTCCGTCTTGCCGCACAGCAGGGCTGGCAGACGCTGGATTTCGAGATCGGGCCCGGTTGAATGCGCCCGGCCCCCTTCGCCAGTTCCTCGCAACCGGAGCACAGCTTGCCGACCCCTATCGCCTTCCTTGCCCTTGCCGAAGCACAACAGCTTTATCATTGGCTGCCGGCGGCGCTCGAACTCGCGAAGCGCGACGATGTAAGGGTTTCGATCTTGTCGCCGTCACGCCAGATTCTCGATCTCATACTCAGCTACGATCCCGATGGCCTGTTCGAACCAGTGCTACTGCGCCGCCCGCCCTTTGGTCCCGATACGCTGTTCCGCCAGCCCTCGCGGCTCGCGACCTTGCTGCTCAACTATCCAGCGATCCGGCGCTTTCCCCTGCTAGTCACGACCGAGATTTCGAGCGCGTGGCTAAAACGCATTCCCGGCTTTTCATCACGCATCGTCGTAATCAAGCATGGCGCGGGCGACCGCGCGGGCGGTTATCGGGGGCGGCATGCGCTGATCGACCTGACCCTCGTCGCGGGCGAAAAGGACCGGCGGCGCATGATCGAACACAAGCTGTCCGAACCCGGCAATGTCGTCGTGGGCGGCTATGCCAAGTTCGAAATATGCGCGGAGCGGCAACGCTATTTCGATAATGACCGGCCGACCCTGTTCTACAATCCACATTTCGACGCGAAGCTGTCCTCGTGGCCGGCGCACGGCCCCGAAGTGCTCGCCGCGCTCGAGGCGCTCGAGGGGTGGAACGTCATCATCGCGCCGCATACGAAACTGGCGCAGCGCGTGTCCCCGATCACGACCACCGCGCCGCATATCCGGGTCGATATGGGCAGCCACCATTCGATCGACATGAGCTATACGATGAGCTCCGACGTCTATCTGGGCGACGTGTCGAGCCAGGTTTACGAGTTCCTCCTCCGCCCACGTCCGTGCATTTTCCTCAACCTCGACCGGTTGGCGTGGCGCGACGATCCGGCGTTCGCGCACTGGCATCTGGGTCAGGTCATCGAAGATATCGCCGAACTCCCCGCCGCGCTGGACCGGGCTGCGGACTTGCAACCAACCTTTGTTGATGCTCAGGAAGCCGCCATGCACGATTCCATCGACCAGTTTCCGACCCCCGCCTCGATACGGCAGGCCGACATCATCCTCGATTTCGCAAGGACGCCGCGATGAGCGCGCCGATCCGCCTGCTCGGCGAAAACAGCACCCCGATCTGGGGCATGACCAACGCCGAGCGCTGCCGCCGGATGGCGGAAAAGGACGGCAAGCCGCTGGCGCCGGGCCACGAGCTGGTCTTCAACCTCGCCTATGTCTTCGACCCAATGCTGCTGCGTTGGGTGATCGAACAACCGGGTACGGTTTTCGCCTGGGGTGGCGCTCCCGTGATCGGGCAGATTCCCGTGGGCAGCGACCCGACGGCGGCCACGGTCATCGACCTGTCGGACGGGCGCAAGCTCTATAATCGCCAGCTTCGCAAGCTCGAGCAGCCGTTCGTCAGGGAGTTGACCCCCGGCACGCGCCGCGAGATCGAGCGCAAAAGCTATTTCGGCGCGTACAAGGGCGTCACCGACGCGCTGACCAAATATCTGTGGCCCGAGCTCGCATTGTGGCTGACGCGCGGCGCCGCGAGCATCGGCATGACCCCGAACATGGTCACCGCGATCGGCGCCGCGCTCTGCGTCTATGCGACCTATTTGTTCGCCTACGGCCACTACTGGCAAGGCATGCTCGCGGGTTTCATCTTCATGGTGCTCGACACCGTCGACGGCAAGCTTGCACGCTGCACGATCACATCGTCAAAATGGGGCAATGTCGCCGACCATGGCGTCGACCTGATCCACCCGCCCTTCTGGTGGTATTTCTGGGGCGTCGGGCTTGGGACATGGGGCCTTGCACTGTCGAACCAGACTTTCCTGCTGGTCATGGTCGCGGTCGTCGCGGGCTATGTGCTCCAGCGCGTGATCGAAGGGATGTTCATCAAGGACTTCGGCATGGACATCCATGTCTGGCAAAAGTTCGACAGCGATTTCCGCCTGATCACCGCGCGCCGCAATCCGAACTTCGCGATCCTCTTTTTCGCGACGCTCGCGGGGCGCCCCGACATCGGGCTGATCGTGCTCGCCTGGTGGACCGTCATATCGCTGGTCGTCCATGCGGTGCGGCTGGTGCAAGCCTATGCCGTCAAGCGTTCGGGCCGGCCGATCGTCAGCTGGATGGAAGAAGCACAGCCATGAACGACACGATCGCCAAATTCGGCCATCCCGCGACGCTGATTGCCGAATATGATCATTGGGTCGTGTTGCTGCGCCCCGCGCAGCCGACGCTCGGCGCGCTGATACTCGCGGCAAAGTCGGATGCGACAGCGTTCGGCGATTTGCCGGCCGAAGCGCATGCCGAACTCAAGACCGCGACCGCCGCGATCGAGGCCGCGCTGGGGCAAGCGGTCGGCTATGCGAAGATCAACTATCTGATGCTGATGATGGTCGACCCGCACGTCCATTTCCACGTGCTGCCGCGTTATGAGGGCGAACGCTCGGGCGCGGGGCTGACAATTGCCGACGCGGGCTGGCCGGCGCAGCCCGACCTTGGGCAAGCGGTGAAGCTGGGCGACGCAGAGGTCGCCGCGCTCGCCGGCTGGCTCAAACCCTATTTCGCGTAGCGGCCTTCTTCGGCCCATTTCGCGGTAAGCGCATCGGCGGCTTCGACGTCCTGCGGGAAGTCGACTTCCTGCCATTCGAGCCCTTCGATCGACACGGTGCCGACGCGGTTGCCCTTGGCGATGATGTCGATCGCGCGCAGATACCAGCGCTCGACCCCGTCGGGGGTGCGCATCATCTGGTCGACCTGGTTGCGGAAGATCGACGGGCCGTCGCCGACGAACGCCAGCATGCCGATCGACTCCGCATTGGTGTCGGGGGGCAGCAGCCGCTTGCCGATGTGATGCAGGCGGCCTTCGGCGTCGCGGTTCACCTTCATATCGTCGTCGTCATAGTCAGCCTTGACGTCGACGGTGACGTTGATCGGCTCGTTCGCGCCCGCAATCAGCTTTGCGACAATCTCGTCCGAAATGATGGTGTCGCCATTGAGGATGATGAAATCGCGGTCCATTTCCTCGCGCGCGATCCAGCAGGTGCCAAGGTTGTCGGCGACCTGAAAGAAGGGATTGAACAGCGTCCGGATGCGCGCGCCGGTGTCGCGATAGAGCTGGAGCGCATGATCCTCGACGCGTTCAGTGCGAAAGCCCGTGACGACGACGATGTCCTTGATGCCGTTCGCGACGAGCGCCGCGACCTGCCAGCTGATGAGGCTGCGGCCGTTGAACTCGATCAGGCATTTGGGGATGTCGCGGGTCAGCGGCAGCAGGCGCGAGCCTTGCCCCGCCGACAGGATGATGGCTTTGTCGATGGTCATAGGGGCTGGCCTATAGCCGCTTCGCGCCGCGCGGCAAATATCGCTTCGATCAGTTCGATGTCGGCGGGCTTGTCGGCATCGATGCACGCCTCGGGCTCGGACATCGGCACGACCTTCGCGTTGAGGCCGAAACGGAGGCCCGCGCGCGCAACGCCCTGCTGGATCGTGAAGAGGCGAAGCAGCGCGCCGATCAGCAGCCACGGGCCAAACGCCGCGATGATCTTGAGCCCCTTCTTGCGGTCGCGTTCGATGCGGCCCCAGAAATCGAGCAAGGGCAGCACGCGACGCCCGCGCAGGCGGAACATGTTCGCCCCCGACCACCAGCCGCCGCGGAACTTCAGCCAGGTACGCTTCGACTGCGGATAGCGCGCGAGCAGCGTGTCGCGCTCGACCATCGCGACCGCGACGTCGCTGTCCTCGGCGCCGCGCAGGAATTCAGCGATCATAGTCGGGGTCAGCAGTACATTGTCGGCAGTGGTGACGAGCAGCGGATCGTCGCCCGGCGGCAGCGCCGCGGCGAGCGAACTGCTGATGCCCTGCCCCGAATCGGCAAAATGCAGGTCGGCAAGCCCAGCGAGCCCCGGCTCGGCCGCCAGCTCGGCACTCTTCTGTGCGAGGATCGTGATTGCGCCGACTTCAGGCGAAGCGCGCAGCGCCTTCACCACATGGACGAGCATCGCCTGCCCCGCGATCGGCAGCAGCGCCTTGGTCGACACCCCGCTGCCGGTCAACAGCGGATCGGGACCGGGCCGGCTGCCCGCGAGGACAATCGCCGGGATCGGGGCGTTCACTGCGTCGCTTCCGACGCGGGCGCAATGCGGCGGCCGGTCACGCCGCGCAGGAAATCGGTCGCTTCCTCCAGCACCGGCCCCTTGTTCTGGAACGGCGCGGCGAGCGCCATCACGATGCCGCTATGCCCCATGCCGGGGTAGACGCGGAGCGTCACCGGGCCGCCCGCCTTCTCGATCGCGGCGGCGAGGTTCTGGCTGTTGCGCGGCCGCACCGTGTCATCCTCGTCGCCGGTCGCGAGCCACAAGGGCGGCGCGTCGCCGCGCGCGAAATGGATCGGCTGGGTTTTCTCGATCGGCTTGACCTTGCCCATCGCCTTGTCCCCGCGCCCCCCTTTTTCGATGGGCAAGAAGTCATAGGGGCCGGCAAGCCCCGCGACGCCGCGGATGATCGACGGATCGCTCTTCACCGCATGCAGCCATTGCGGGTCGAGCGCGAGCATCGCGGCGTTATAGGCGCCCGCCGAATGGCCCATCAGCGCGATCCGGTCGGGATCGCCGCCAAGCTTTGCGATATGCTCGTGCGTCCATGCGACCGCCGCCGCACTGTCCTCGATAAAGTCGGGCCAATAGGCTTTGGGCACGAGCCGATAGTCGGGGATCACCACGACAAAGCCCTGCCGCGCGAGCGCGCGCCCGGCGAAACCATAGCTGCCCCGCTCACCGCTTTCCCAGCCGCCGCCATAAAAGAAGACGACGACGGGCAGACGGTCGTCCGCCTTGGCATTTTCGGGAACCCAGATGTCGAGCGACTGGCGCGGAGCGCGGCCATAGGGCTGGTCGGCGAGCAGCAACCGCGCGCCATCACCCTGCCCGAGCAACCGGTCGGCCATGTTGAGCGACTTCGCGCCGCCCGCGACGATCATCTTGGCGCCGCCGCCGAACAACAGCACGAGCAGCAGCAGCACGAATAGGAATTTGATCAACCGTCGTCCTTTGGAAACCGGCCCCGCCATCTTTCGCGCCCTACAGGGCGGCGAGGATCGGGACAAGGTGACTCCCCTGCTCGTCGGGATGTCCATCATCTTCGTCATCCCGGACTTGATCCGGGATCCAAAGGCCAACGCCGGCGGGGATGGACCCCGGATCAAGTCCGGGGTGACGAGAAATGATTGGTCGCCACCTTTTCCGCGTTCGCGCGTAGGACAGGGCGATGACCAGCAGCTTTAACCGCCCCGCCCTTATCTGCAACCTGCGCAGCGGCAGCTCCGACGAAGCACTCGTCGGCCGTTTGACCGAGATATGCCATGCGGCGGGCTCGCCGCTCGTCCGGACTGTCACCCTGCCCGACGACGACCTGCCGTCTGCACCCGCGCTGGAGGGCGACGGCATCGACCTGCTGCTGGTCCTCAGCGGCGACGGCACGCTCAACGCCGCCGCGGGCCGGCTCGAAACATGGCGCGGCGCGATGCTCCCGCTTCCCGGCGGGACGCTCAACCTGTTCCACAAGACGCTGCACGGCGATCGCAGCCCCGAGGACATCTTGCACGACGCGCTCGCGGGCAAGGCACGGAGCATCCATCCGCCGACGATCCTCTGCGACGCGGGGCGCGCTTATATCGGCGTCATCGCCGGGCCGACGACGGTATGGGCCGAGGTTCGCGAGCAATTCCGCTCGCTGAGCCTCAGCGGCCTCGCCGAAACCATCCCCGATGCAATCGATGCGACGCTTTACGGCGACGGCGTCCGCATTCTTGGATCGGACGAGTCTTTCCAGGCGATCAACCTGACGCCAAAGTCCGACCGCATCCTCGCCGAAGGGTTGATCACCGACAGCGCGGGGTCGATCCTGAGCCACGGGATCGCCTGGCTCGGCGGCGATTTTCGCGAAGGGCCGAGCGTCGACCTGTCCGAACGCCGCGCGGTGGTCATCGAAAGCGAAGGATCGATCGGCCTGCTCCTCGATGGCGAACCCGCCGAATTGCCGTCGGGGGCAACCTATCGCCTCGAGGCCAGCCCGCTCGCGTTTCTCGCCACGGCGCCCGCCGCCCCATGACGCGGCTGTTCCACATCAGCGACCTGCATTTCGGGCTGGAGGACCGCGCCGCGCTCGCCTGGTTTACCGATTGCGTGCGCCGCGAGCAGCCCGATGCGGTGCTGATCACCGGCGATCTCACGATGCGCGCGCGCAGCCATGAATTCGCTGCCGCATGCGACTGGATCGGCGCGCTCGACGTGCCGGCGACGGTCGAGGTCGGCAATCATGACCTGCCCTATTTCAACCCCTTCGAACGCTTCTTCGACCCCTATCGCCGCATCCGCGGGATCGAACGGCTCGTCGAGCGCGAACTCGACCTGGCGGGCGTCGCGGTCGTGCCGCTCAAGACCACCGCGCGCGCGCAATGGCGGCTCGACTGGTCGAAGGGCTGGGTGACGGCGCGGGCGCTGGAGAAGACGCTCGCTGCAATCGATGCGCTGCCGCGCGGCTCGACGGTGCTTGTCACCGCGCACCACCCGTTGGTCGAAGCGGGCACGAAGGGGCGCGCGCTGACTCGCGGCGGCGAGCGGGCGCTGCGCGAACTGGCGCAGCGCGGCGTCGCGGCGGTGCTCACCGGCCATGTCCACGACGCCTTCGATCTCGCCGCGCAAACCGCATCCGGGCCGATCCGCATGATCGGCGCGGGAACGCTGTCGCAGCGCATCCGCTCGACCCCGCCGAGCTTCAACGAGCTGCGGATCAAGGACGGCGAGATCGCGGTCCGCGTTCGCAACGTCGAGGCGGTTCCGACCTTCGACATGCAGATCGACGACGTGCCGCCCGACGCATTGCCGCCGCGCGCACCCGGCGAACCCGTAGCACCGATCGACGCCGTGCCCCCGGTCGATCCGCCGGTGCATTGACGCGCCGCCGTATCCCGTTACGTTGCAAGAAAAAACGCAAAATGGGATGAGAGACGATGCTGACAAAGGGCGACGATTTCCCGCTGCACCAGAGCGCCGAGCCGATTGCCTTCGCGGGCACCGACCGCAATTTCTATGATCGCTATTTCTTCAACGGCTATTCGCCCGACGGTTCGGTCTTCTTCGCCGCGGCGATGGGTTTCTATCCGCAGTTGGGCATCGTCGATGCGGCCTTTTGCGTGTTGGCGGGTGGCGTGCAGCATAATCTGCGCGCAAGCCGACGCTCAGGCGGCGAGCGGCTCGACCTGTCGGTGGGGCCGATCGCAATCGCCATCGACGCACCGCTCGAAACGCTGACGCTGCGCATCGCCGCGAACGATGGCCCGCTCGCAGCCGAACTGCGTTTCACCGCGCGGCATTTCCCGATCGAGGAACCGCGCTTCACCCGCCGCAACGGCACGCGCCTGTTCATGGACTATACGCGCATGACGCAAAACGGCCATTGGTCGGGATGGCTCTCGGTCGATGGTGCGCGCGTCGATGTCGGGGCCGACTGGGCCGGAACGCGAGACCGCAGCTGGGGTATCCGCCCCGTCGGCGCGGCCGAGCCGCAACCGCCGCCGCAGGGCAATTTCCACCAATTCTTCTGGCTCTGGACGCCGTGCAATTTCGAGGATCGCTCGCTCTTCTTTCACAGTAACGACGACGGCGAGGGGAGCCCATGGAACCGCCGCGCGGTGCTCGTCGGCGCGAACGGCGGCGAGCGTCATTATGCCGACCCCGCATTCGTCGCCGAATGGCAGCCGGGCACGCGGCGCCTGAGCAAGCTGACCGCAGATTTCGATGGCAAGACGCGCCTGACGCTGACCCCGAGCGGGCCGGTGTTCGCGATGAGCGGGCTCGGCTACACGCACCCCGTCTGGGGCCATGGTTTCGACCATGGCGACCTCGAGGTGTCGCACGACAGCCTGTCCGAGGCCGAACGGATGTGGGGCAATCCGCTCGCGATGCATGTGCAGGCGCTCATCCGCGCCGACCTCGCCGACGGCGACCGCAGCGAGAGCGGGGTCGGCGTGCTCGAACAATTGTTCGTCGGCCCGCACGCCCCGACCGGCCTCACCCGTCTGATGGACCCCGCGCCGTGAGTTTTCCGACCTCGCCCGAGGCGATGCAGCCGACGTGGCTCAGCGCGGTGCTCGGGCATCCGGAAAAGCTGAAGGGCTTCGTCGCGGCCAAGGTCGGCACCGGGCAGATGTGCGACAGCTATCGCCTGACGCTCGACTGGGACGCGGGCGTCGACGCCCCCGCAACGGTGATCGCCAAATGCCCCAGCCATGACGAGGCGAGCCGCAATATCGCCAAGCTCACCGGCACCTATGTCAAGGAAATCAGCTGGTATCGCGAGCTTGCCGCCGCCAGCGGGGTTCCCGCGCCGATATGCCATTATTGCGATATTGCCGACGATGATGTCGACTTCGTCCTGATCCTGTCCGACCTCGCGCCGGCGCAGGCGGGCGACCAGCTTGCCGGTCTCGCCCTCTCCGGGCTGATCCCCTGCATCGAAGCCGCGGCAAAACTTCACGCCTATTTGTGGAACGACGCCCGGCTCGCGCAGATGCCCTCGCTTGCACGCGACAATGCGGGGCTGATCCGCACGCTGTTCCCCCAGCTCTATGCCGGCTTTCGCGAACGTTATGCGGAAAGGCTCGCGCCCGAGGTGCTCGATCTCGGCGCCGGGCTCGTTACGAAACTCGACGCCTATCTGGCGCGCGAGCCTTCGGTCCGGACGATCGTCCATGGCGACCTGCGCGTCGACAATATCCTCTTCGCGCCCGACGGCGAAGCCTGCTGGATCGTCGACTGGCAGACGCTGGGGCGCGGCAGCGGCGCCGCCGACCTCGCCTATCTGGTCGGCACCAGCATCGCCGACCCGGTCGAGCGCGCGGCGGCCGACCGGCCGGCATTCGACCATTGGATCGCGGCATTGACCGCCGCGGGCGTCAAGCCCGATGCCGCAGCGCTGTGGACCGACTACCGCGTCGGGGCCTTGAGCGGCTATTTCATGGCGGTCTTCGCCTCGATGAGTGTCGAACGCACCGCGCGCGGCGACGAGATGTTCGCGGTGATGGCCGAACGGCCCGCACGGCAGGCGCTGGCGCTGGGGAGCCTCGATCTGCTTTAGTTCTCTATAGGGGGGGCAGAAACCGACCGCTAGCGGACCTTCTTCTCCCCTCCCGCTTGCGGGAGGGGTGACCAACTCGCTGCTGTAATGGCAGCTCACCACCCAAAGCCGACAGCTGACCGGTTTTGGCCCAAAGGAAAAGGGCGGCCCGTTGCCGGACCGCCCTTCCTTTCTCCGTCCGTCGACGAAAGAAACTGATTAGCGCTTCGAGAACTGGAAGCTGCGGCGGGCCTTGGCCTTGCCGTACTTCTTACGCTCGACGGCGCGGCTGTCGCGGGTCAGGAAGCCGGCCGACTTCACAACGCCGCGCAGCGCGGGTTCGAAGCGGGTCAGCGCCTGCGCGATGCCGTGCAGCACGGCGCCCGCCTGGCCCGAGAGGCCACCGCCCTTGACGGTTGCGATCACGTCATACTGGCCAACGCGCTCGGTCAGGCCGAAGGGCTGGTTGATGACGAGACGCAGCGTCGGACGTGCGAAATAAACTTCCTGGTCGCGGCCGTTGACGGTGATCTTGCCCGTGCCGGGCTTGACCCACACGCGGGCAACGGCGTCCTTGCGGCGGCCGGTCGCATAGGCGCGGCCCTGCTTGTCGACGATCTTTTCGCGCAGCGGCGTGGTCGAGACCGGAGCGGCAACGGTGCCTTCGACGGCGCCGGCGAGATCCTTGAGATCGGTCATGGTCTGTTCGTCAGCCATTATGCACCCACCTTGTTCTTGCGATTCATCGACGCGACGTCGATCACTTCGGGGCTCTGCCCTTCATGCGGATGTTCAGCGCCGGCGAAGATGCGCAGGTTGCGCATCTGCTGGCGGCCGAGCGGGCCACGCGGGATCATGCGTTCGACGGCCTTTTCGAGCACGCGCTCGGGAAAACGGCCTTCGAGGATCTTCGCGGGGCTCGTTTCCTTGATGCCGCCGGCGTAGCCGGTGTGCTTGTAGTAACGCTTGTCCTGCAGCTTCTTGCCGGTGAACGCCACCTTCTCCGCGTTGATGACGATGACATTGTCACCGCAATCGACGTGGGGGGTGAACGACGGCTTGTGCTTGCCGCGCAGGATGTTGGCGATAATCGAAGCAACGCGGCCCACAACGAGACCCTCGGCGTCGATCAGCACCCATTTCTTTTCGACCGTCGCGGCGTTCGCCGATACAGTCGTCTTGGTCAGCGCCTTCATCATGGCGACCTCCTTGACAGATATGGACTAGGACGAGCAGCCATGCCGCCGCCCGAAAACAAACCGCGCCGCCTGATCCTTGAAGGGACGCAGCGGCGCTTCGGAGCGGGCCAATGGCGCCAACCGAGCGGAAAGTCAAGCAGATCGCGGCTTTGCTGACAGGTATTATGATACCTTTAGCTTTGCGGAACGATCTCCAGCGCGCGAACCCGCTCTTCGACGAGGGTCCGTCCGTCGCCCTCGGCATCGACGATCCAGCTCTGCCGCTGCTCGCGCATCACCAGCCCCGTCGCGGTGTCGACGGTCCACAGATTGTCGATTTCCAGCGGCTTGGCGGCACCGGCAACGGGCGCAGAATCGCGCTCGACCTTGGCGATCGTCTGCAACGCGCCGCCGTGCGTGATCGATATGCTCGCGCCGTCCGCCTGTGCCGAGAGCGGAATAGCGCCATTGGCAGGCGCAACCAGCGCCCGGATATCGGCGGTCGCCAGCTTGTCGCGTTCGGCAGCGGGGAGCGCCGCAATCAACTGCGCCAATTGCCTGGCTTCAGGCCGCCCCGCCTTGGCGCCCACTGCCTCGATCCGCGCGGTCACCCGCTCCCACAATCCGTCCGGATCCACCATGTCGATACGGCTGCCGTCGGGCGCGACAAGATAGGCGATCGGTTCGCCGACCAGCGGATCGAGCATCAACGACAGCGCGCGGGTCACTTCGGGTCGTGCATCCGAATCGATCCGTTGCAGCACCGCCTCGAGCCGGTAACCCCGCCCGACGCGCTGCCATTGCAGCGCATAGACGAGCGAGAAGTTGATCAGCGATCCTTCGCGGCCGATCCGGCGCGTCGTCACGCGGTAGGTCATCGGTCGGCCCACCGGGGGAGCGAACTGGAAATGCACGGCCGTCGCAGCCGGAACGTCGCCCGGCTCAGAGGACGGAAGGGGCTGGGCCGCCAGCAGCAATAGCGCGCCGAGGCTGCCGGCCGGGATCATGCCGAGCAGCGGCCCAGTCGGTGAAGCCCCGCCGCGGCGATGGCGACGAGGATCGCACCGGTCACCTGATGCCACACGGCGACCCACATCGAAACGCCCGAGACGACGGTCCAGATGCCGAGCAGCATCTGCGCCGCGACGACCGCGAGGATCAGCCGCGCCTCGATACGCGCGCCGCGCCGCGACAGCGTGCGCGCGAGGAGGAGCAACGCGAGCGCCGCCACCCACGACCACCAGCGATGGAGGAAATGGATCAGGAAAGGATCGTTGGTCAGCGCCAGCCAGGCGCCGCCCGCCCAGTCGATACCCTCGGGCACGAAATGATCGTTCATCAGCGGCCAGCTGCTCGCGACATAGCCCGCGTTGAGCCCCGCGACCCACGCGCCGAGCAGCAGCTGGACGAACAGGATCGCGATGATGCCGATCGCGGGTCCGGTCAGGCGCGCCGGCCGCGCCGCGGGATCGTGCGCCAGGCTGCCCAGATCGCGCGCCGTCCACACCAGCCCTGCGAGCAGGAACAGCGCAGTCAGCAAATGGGTGGCCAGGCGGAAATGGCTGACGTCGACGCGATATTCGAGGCCCGAGGCGACCATCCACCAGCCGATCGCGCCCTGCAATCCCACGAGCGCGGCAAGTGCGAGCAAGCGCCAGCCGTAACCGCTGGGGATCGCGCGGCGCCAGGCGTACCAGATCAATGGCACGACCAGCGCCATGCCGACGAGCCGCCCGAGGATGCGGTGCAGCCACTCCCAGAAAAAGATCGCCTTGAACCCCGCCAGCGTCATGCCGAGGTTGATCTCCCTATATTCGGGGATCTGCTTATACTTCTCGAATTCCGCGATCCATCCGGCCTCGCTGAGCGGCGGCAGCACGCCCGAAACGGGGCGCCATTCGGTGATCGAAAGCCCCGATTCGGTGAGGCGGGTGATACCGCCGACCCCGACCACGATGATCACGAGTAATGCGACCGCCCACAGCCAGCGCGCGAGCGCCGCGGGGCGGGGTTGGCGGGCGGCAGGCGCCGGCAAGACAGAGGCGTGCGTCATGGCCCGCCCTATCGGCGCTTGCCGGGCGATAGGCAAGAGGCCCGGAACCCGGCGTCCCGCGGGAAATTCATGGCCCCGACAGCTGCGACTTGATAGGGGACGGCGATGCCGCCCCGCGCCCCGATGATCCTTGCAGCTCTGCTGGCGTCTATGGCAGCGCCCGTCCTCGCTGCGCCGCCCGCCGCACAATCGCCCTATGCCGCATTAGCGTCGATCGAGGCGCGCGTCGCTACCATCGGCTTTCGGTTGACGACCGCCAACGCCGCCTGGTGCCCGGTACGCCAGCCGCAGTTCGGGTGGATATGGGGCGACCCGCGCCTTTATGCGGCAGACCGGCGCACCGAAGCGCTCGCGGCTTATGGTGTCGCCGACCAGCTTCACCCGTTCATCGCGGCGCTGGCCCCGCACTCGCCCGCCGCATCGGCGGGGATGAAGGTCGGCACACCCGTCACAGCGATAGCGGACGCGCCCGTCCCCGATGGAGCCGGGGACCATCCCTTCGCGCGCATCACGGCGATCGAAGGCAGCATGGCGGCGCTGCCGGTCGATACCGCGATCGCATTGCATGTCGGCGCCGGGCGCATCGTCAGCCTCACCCCGGTCGCCGGCTGCGTCAGCGATTTTCGGGTCGAAGCCAATGAAAGGCCCGCCGCCGTCGCCGACGGACGAATGGTCCTCGTCAACCAGGGCCTTGCCGATTTCGCCGCCGATGACGCGGAACTCGCGGCCGCGATCGCGCACGAGCTGGCGCACAATATATTGCGTCACCGCGCGCGGCTCGACGCGGCGGGGGTCGATCGCGGGCTCGGCAAGCAATTCGGCCGCAATGCGCGCCTGTTCAAGCAGACCGAGGTCGAGGCCGACCGGCTGTCGGTGTGGCTGCTCGCCGGCGCGGGCTATGATCCCGCCGCGGCGGCGCGCTTCTGGTCGCGCTTCGGCCAGCGAAAGGGACGGCCGATGTTCCAGGCCAGCACCCACCCGAACTGGCGCGACCGCGTCGCGTCGCTCGAAGCCGAAGCGGCGGCGATCGCTTCGCTGCGCAAAGCGGGCCAGCCGCTGCACCCGCCGCTGGTCGACGCTCCGCCGCCCTTGGAATAGCCCGGCACACATCCTATTTCGGGAACAATCACTTCCCCCCGAAAAGGATCGACGCCCATGACCCAAGAGACCGCCATTTTCGCCGGAGGCTGCTTCTGGTGTACCGAAGCCGTGTTCCAGTCGCTGAGCGGCGTCGAGGGTGTCGAGAGCGGCTATATCGGCGGCAGCGCCGAGAATCCGACCTATAAGCAGGTCTGCGGCGGCGACACCGGCCATGCCGAGGCGATCCGCATCACTTTCGATCCCGCCGTCATTTCTTACGACGATTTGCTCGACGTCCATTTTGCGACGCACGATCCGACGACGCTCAACCGCCAGGGTAACGACATCGGCACCCAGTATCGCAGCGCCCTCTTCCCGCTCGATGCGGCGCAGGCCGATGCCGCGCGCGCCGGGATCGCGCGCGCCGCTGCCGATTGGCCCGCACCCATCGTCACGACGATCGAGAGCGCGTCGAAATGGTATCCGGCCGAAGATTATCATCAGGCCTATTGGGACGGCGAAGGCCAGCGCAATCCCTATTGCATGGCGGTGATCCCGCCGAAGCTGGCTAAATTGCGCAAGGGATTCAGTGACCGTTTGCGCGCCGAATAGACGAGGATGAATCGATGCGGCCGCTGTTTCTATATGGTCGCATGACGTCACTTTTCATTGACTTTCCAATTGTTTTGACTAGCGGACGCGCCTTCGCTGGGGCAGGATGCCCCTGAAACGCAGTTGGGGGCGCGGCCAGGTGCTGGCATCACTGTTTCTGATCGGCGCGTTGGTGACGACGCCGCAGATGTCGGTTCAAGCCGCAAGCCAGACCGCTGTCGAAGACGGGTCGGGCGGGATGACGCGCGCCGTCAACCGGATGGTGGGCGGCATCGTCAGCTATGCGCGCTGGCCCGATGGGTCGGCGGCAACCGCCCGGACGATGTGCGTCGTCGGCGCGCCGCGGCTGGCCGATCGCATGGCGCCCGATGTCCCGGGCCCCGGCTCGGTCACGGTCCGCCGGACGACCACCGCCACCGTCACCCCCGAGTGCGACATCTTGTTCCTCGGCCGGATGCCCGTCGCCGATCGCCGGCAGCTCATCGCCTGGGTGCGCGGCCGTCCGGTCCTGACCATCACCGACGATGACGCAGCATGCATCTATGGCGCGATGTTCTGCCTCAGCAACAAGGCGGCGAGCATCAGCTTTTCGGTCAATATCGACGCGATCGGGCGCGGCCCGCTGCGCATCGACCCGCGTGTCCTGCGCATTGGCGGCGGCAAGGGGGGGGCGGCATGACCGGCCAGACCCCCACGCCCTCGGTCGAACGGATCGGTGCGCGCACGACGCTGCAAAAGCTGCTGTCGCGCTTTCATTTCGGGATCACGCTGTTCGCGGTCGCGCTTTCGGGCCTGACCATCCTGCTCGCCGGGGTGACCGCGCTGCGCGGCTATGCCGATCGCAATATGGAACTCGCGGCGCAGCTCGGCGCCTATGGCGTCGAACCCGCGCTGGTGTTCAACGATCCGCAGGCAGTGCGCGAGGGGCTGGAGCCCTTGACCCGCATTCCCGGCATCGCCCGGCTCCGCGTGCTCAACGACGTCGGCCGGCCCATCACCGAATGGGCCTCGCCCAGTGCCGACCCGGCGCCCATCCTCACCCGCATCTTCTTCCCCCGGCCCTTTGCCGTCACCGTCCAGCGCAACGGGTCGGCGATCGGCACGATCGAGGTGTGGGGCGACAGTTCGACATTGGTTGATTATGTCCGCCTCGGCCTGCTTGCCGGCTTCGGCTGTCTGCTCATCACGGCGTTCGGCACCATCTTCCTCGCGCGGCGTTTCGAATATGAGCTGGTCAAGCCATTGAACGAAATTGCGACCGTCGCGCACGACGTGCGCCTGCACCGGCGGTTCGACAAGCGAGTGAAGCCGCTCGGCATTGCCGAGCTCGACCGGCTGGGCGGCGATATCAATGCGCTGCTCGACGAACTGCAGGGCTGGCAGGGGCATATGGAAACCGAGCGCGCGATGCTCGCGCACCGTGCGTCGCACGACACGTTGACCGCGATGCCGAACCGCGCCGCGTTCGACGAGCAACTGGCGGAGCATATCCGGTCCGCAGAGGGGCGTGGCGACCGCTTCGCGCTGCTTTTCATCGACGCCGACAACTTCAAGGCGGCGAATGACAATTTCGGCCATGCCGCGGGCGACACCGTGCTCGTCGCGCTGTCGGCATGCATCAAGGAAACGCTTCGCAAGGGCGATTTCGCGGCAAGGATCGGCGGGGACGAATTTATCGTCATCGTCGACCCGCTCGACACCGACGCCGCCCCCGGCGATCTGGCGAACCGGATCCGCGCCTGCGTGTCGCAGCCCATCGCGCTGCCGGGCGGCGAAACCTATCGCGCGGCGGTCAGCGTCGGCGTCGCGGTCTTCCCCGACGATGGCACCAACGCCACCGCGCTGCTCACCGCGGCCGACGCCGCCATGTATGCCGACAAACTGACCAACCGTTCCCGATGATGACCAGCGGAGTGATGCCGTGACACTTGATTTCCCCCGATCGATCCGAACCCTTTTCCTCATGGGCTTCGCGGCCTTGCTCGCGGCGTGCCAAAGCGTGCCGCCGACCACCGGCTTCACCCCCGGACAAATCGCCGTTCTCCAGTCCCAAGGCTTTGTGGAGGACGGTC
This sequence comes from Sphingopyxis sp. H053, assembly GCF_001468225.1. Lineage (GTDB taxonomy): Bacteria > Pseudomonadota > Alphaproteobacteria > Sphingomonadales > Sphingomonadaceae > Sphingopyxis. Next base: position 562,456 of record NZ_LNRU01000002.1, read on the forward strand.
CCGGGTGGATGCTGAGCATGCCCGAACGGCTGCTTTTCGCGTCGAACGAAAGCAGCGTGTCGCCCGACCAGCAACAGCGGATCAGCGATATTGCCGCCAAGCTCGTTTCGGTGGGCATCGCGACCGCGCGGGTCGAAGGTCATACCGATTCGACCGGCGCCCCGGCCTATAATCTGACGTTGTCGCAGGCGCGCGCAGAGGCCGTCGCGGCGCCGATGCAGGCGGGCGGCATGCGGTTCACCGCGGACCAGATCGTCGGCCGCGGCGAGACCCTGCCGTTGTCGAGCAACACGACAGCGGAGGGGCGGCAGGACAACCGGCGCGTGGTCGTGATCGTCACGCCGCAGTGACGCGGCCGTCGGCGCTGTCCCGGACTCTTTTCTTGACCAAAGTTCGCGGCTAAGCCCTCGCTCATGAAACCGATCCGCAAAGCCGTCTTCCCCGTCGCCGGCCTCGGCACCCGCTTCCTCCCAGCGACCAAGGCGATCCCCAAGGAGATGCTGCCCGTCGTCGACCGGCCGCTGATCCAATATGCGGTCGACGAAGCGCGCGAGGCGGGGATCGAGCAGATGATCTTCGTCACCGGCCGCGGCAAAAGCGCGATCGAGGATCATTTCGACGTCGCGTTCGAACTCGAAAAGACGATGTCCGAGCGCGGCAAGGATCTGTCGGTGCTCGAACCGACGCGGCTCGGCCCCGGCGCCTGCGCCTATGTCCGGCAACAGGAACCGCTGGGCTTGGGCCATGCGATCTGGTGCGCGCGCGATATCGTCGGCGACGAACCCTTCGCGATCTTCCTCCCCGACGAATTCATGCACGGATCGCCCGGCTGCATGAAGCAGATGGTCGATGCGTATCAAAAGGTCGGCGGCAATCTGATCTCGGTGCTCGAGGTGCCGCACGAACAGGTGTCCGCCTATGGCGTTATCGCGCCCGGCGCGCGCGACGGGGCGCTGACCGAAGTGAAGGGCCTGGTCGAAAAACCGCCGGTCGCCGACGCGCCGTCGAATCTGATCATTTCGGGCCGCTATATCCTGCAACCCGAAGTGATGCGCGTGCTCGAAGGACAGGAAAAGGGCGCCGGCGGCGAAATCCAGCTCACCGACGCGATGGCGACGATGATCGGCAACCAGCCCTTCCACGCCGTCACCTTCGACGGTGCGCGCTACGACTGCGGATCGAAAGCCGGATATATCCAAGCCAATCTGGCGGTCGCGCTCGAACGGCCCGACATCGCGGACGAAGTTCGCGCCTTTGCGATCGACCTGCTTAAATAGGAGCGGCGGAGGCAGCAGCCCCCGCCGGCCTGGCGCTTATTCGCCTTCGATATTCGGTTTCGGGAAGCTGTCGGCCCCGAGCGTCTTGTAGAGCAGGCCGCCAATCGCCCCGCCGATCAACGGCGCGATCCAGAACAGCCACAATTGCTGCAGCGCGATGCCGCCGACGACCAGCGCCGGCCCGGTGCTGCGCGCCGGGTTGACCGAGGTGTTGGTCACCGGGATCGAAATCAGGTGGATCAGCGTCAACGCAAGGCCGATCGCGATCGGCGCGAAACCCGCGGGCGCGCGGCCGTCGGTCGCTCCCATGATGATCCACAGGAAGAAGGCGGTGAGCACGATCTCGATGATGAAGCCTGACCAGATGTCATAATGCCCCGGCGAACCCGCATCGAAGCCGTTGGCCGCAAGGCCGTTCGTGGCGAGATCATAGGCCGGATTACCGCTGGCGACGTAAAAGAGCAGGAACGCCGCGACGATCGCGCCGAGCACCTGCGCGACGACATAGAGCGGAATGTCGCGCGCGTCGAAACGCCCGCCCGCCCACAGCCCCACGGTGACTGCGGGGTTGAGGTGACAGCCCGAAATATGGCCGATCGCATAGGCCATGGTGACAACCGTCAGACCGAAAGCAAGCGAGACGCCGAGCAGTCCGATCCCGACGTCGGGGAATGCCGCGGCCAGAACCGCGCTACCGCAGCCGCCGAAGACAAGCCAGAACGTGCCGATAAATTCGGCCAGACCTTTTTGGATATTCGTCATGATGACCCTCCTCCCCGCCGATGGCCTCAGACGCCCCCGGCGCGAGCGGCATCCTATCAGCGCTGCGCGAACGGGCAAGCCCTTGTCCGGCCAAGACGAATCAGGCGGCCGCGACCGCTTCGACAAAGTGGCGCGCGCGCTGGTGCAGCGACAGCGCCGCCTCGGTCAGCCCGGCGGACAATTTGCCCAGCGCCTGCGCGCCATCGCCGACGGCGGTCGCGCCATGTCCGATCTCGCGGACGCGCGCGTCGATTTCGCGGCCCGCAAAGACCGCCTGTTCGACATAGCTCGCGATCGTCAGCGTCGTCGCGCTCTGTCCATCGACCGCGCGGTCGATCGCGTCGGAAAAGCCGTTGTTGGCGTCGATCGCCTTCTCGACCTCTTCAAATCCCGCCGCGACCTGTTCGACGATATCGCGGATCCGGTCGACATATTGGGTGATGTCGCCCGCTGCGACGCGCGTCTGGCTGGCCAGCGTCTTCACCTCCGACGCGACCACGGCAAAGCCGCGGCCGGCATCACCGGCGCGCGCCGCCTCGATCCCTGCATTGAGCGCGAGCATATTGGTGCGGCTCGCCATGTCGATGATCAATGCGAGCATCTGTTCGATCGACTGGCTCGCCGCCTTCAATGCGATCGACCGATCGCTGGCCTGCTTGATCTTGCGATGCGCGTCGCCGCGAACCGTGCGCGCGCGCGATCCGTCGTCGACGATCTTCGCCATCGTCGCCGCAAGCGCATGACCGCGATCGCCGAGGTCCTGCAGCCCGGCCAGCGTCTGCGCGGTCGCGCCCGCGACGGTGACCGCGTCGCGCCCTGTTTGCTGAGCACGTTCGGACAGCGTGCCGGCGACCGCTTCGACCTTGCGCGCCATGTCGGACAGCGTCGCGGTCAGCGCGGTGATGTCCTGCTGGAACCGCCGCCCGGCATCGTCGATGTGCGTCGTGCGCGCCGCCCGTTCCTCTGCCAGTTCGACCTCGCGCAGCATCGCCAGCTTGGCGAGCTGGCCGCTGTCGAGCGTTTCGACGAAGCGTCCCGCGCGGACGAGGATCAGTTCCTGCTGCCCCGGCGACTGCGCCACGATGCGCAGCAAATCGGTCGTCGATCGCGTCACATCGGCGGTCGGACATGCTTCGATCATCGAGGCGATCGAGCCGCCGATCGTCGGATTCTGCATCAGCGAAAACCAGAAGGGGCAAAAGAGCAATTCGCGCACCCGCTGTTCGCGAATGATGCCCACCGGCCGCTCTTCGCCATCGACCACAGCAAGCGCGCGGAGCTGCGGATTGCCGCGGAACAGATCGATGACCTCAGACATATGCGCGTCGGCGCCGATCGCGGACGCGTGGCCCGGCGATGGCGTAAAGGCATATCCCATGGCGTTCATCACTCTCTCTTCAGTCTGCGGCCCTTGTTCGCGTTTCGACCTAGAGGCTGTTGGTAAACAGTAATTTAACCATTTATTTCAGTGATGTGACACGCCGGCCGCGCGCCGGGCCGATCCGTCGCAATATCCTGTTCAGATCGCGGCGGTTATGCGATGGGGCGTCATCGGCGAGGAGAAGAAAATGCGCGTTTTAATTCTGGCGGTCATGGCCGCTCCCCTGCTCGCCGGCTGTTTCAGCGCGGTCAAGACGGTCGTCACCGCGCCGGTCAAAGCCGTCGGCCAGGTCGCCGACTGGTCGACGACCAGCCAGGACGAATCGGATCGCAACCGCGGCCGTGAAATGCGCAAGCGCGAGGAACAGATGGGCAAGCTGTCGCGCCAGCGCGACAAGGCGGCCGAGAAATGCCGCGACGGCAAGGCCGACCAATGCCAGCGCGCCGAAGTGCTGGAGCATGAAATCGAAGCATTGATGGCGGCGCCGCGTTAAAATCCTCCTTGTGCCGCAGGCATGGGGAGGTGGCAGCGCGAAGCGCTGACGGAGGGGCTATGACGCTTGCCCCTCCACCACTCGCTACGCGAGCGTTCCCCCTCCCCATCGCTGCGCGACAGGGAGGACAGAAAGCTACCGCACCCGCCGGCCCGTCCACACAACGCGCCCGACCAATTGCACCGACGCCATCGGCAGATCATCCCAGCTGCGATAATGCGGATTGTCGCTGATTACCGAAATCCGCCCCTGCCCCGGCGCGCGCGCGACGCGCTTCACCATCAGCACATCGTCCATGCGCAGCACGTAGATGCCGTCGCGCAGCCGCGCCGCGGCGTCGCCGCCATCGACCAAAATATCGTCGCCATCGTCGAGCGTCGGCGCCATCGAATCGCCCTCGACGCGAATGATGCTGAGCGCGCGCGGATCGGCGCCCAAGTCGCGCAGCCATTTGGGGTCGAACGCGACCTCGCCCTCGACGGCTTCGCCATCGACGCTGGCGCCGGCACCCGCCGAGGCGCCGATCGCGAGTTTCGGCACCAATATCATTCCGGGCCCGCGCCCCCGCGCCGGGGTCGCGACGCGCTGCACCGGCCCGCCCAGCATCGCTTCGGACACGCCGAGATAGGCGGCGATGCGCGCGCGGTCCTGTTCGGCGAGCCGCCGCGGCGAACCGCGCTTGATATATTGCTGGATATAGGCGGGGTTGCGCCCGATCACCTGCGATATGCGCGCATAGTCGATCCCCCTTTCAGCCAGGAGGCGGTCGAGCGCCGCGCGCGGATCCTGATCGAAATCGGCCATAGGTCGCTGGGGGCTGGTCCTTCCTATTTCGTCTCTAGCAAACGGATTTTTCCTAGACAAGTAGGAAAATGAGCACCAAATAGGAAATATCCTATCGGGTGAGTCGCCCGGTTTCAGCGCGATCAGGGAGGAAAATATGGAGCGCAGCCTGCTGCAACGGATCGAGGCCTTTCTGAAGGAATCGGCGATGCCGCCGAGCGTCTTCGGCCGCGCCGCCGCGCACGACCCTCGCCTCGTCGCCGATTTGCGCGGGGGGCGCGAGCCGGGGATCGACATGATATGCCGCGTGGAACATTTCATGAACAAATGGCGCGCCGACCGACGCGCGGGCCAGGTCGCGCCGCAGGGCGACCGGCGAACCCGCGCCTTCCGCCGCATCGAGCAGGGAGCACAGGCATGATGCGCTGGTCGCCCGCCTTGCCGCCGCGTCCCGGTTGCCCGCATCGGCGGCTTCGCCATCTGCTCGTCCGCGAATTGCCGCATGGGCTGGCGCCAGGCGCATCGACTTTTCGTCCCTGGGCGAGCGCGAGTTTCGTCGGCGCGCGCCACCTGTTTCCCTGTGTGCTCGCGGCGGGCGATAGCGAGCCGGTTCGCCGCGCGCTGCACGACCGGCTGAATGCGACCGAATGGACGCTCCCCGGACATATCGTCGCCGATGTCGTGGTGGAATGCGGGGCCGAGCCGCAGACGCTGCGGATCGAAATATTGACGGTCGAAGATTAGCCGACTGACTGGCGCGTCATCCGCTGCAAGGTGCTGAGCGCGGCTTCGAGCGCGAAGTCGACTTCGGCTTCGCCTTCGGCCGCGGCATCGTCGGGCACCGGAATCGCAGCAGTCGAAGCCGGGGCAGCCCGCTGACGGCGCGTCAGCCCCGCTTCGAAGCGCGCGACCATCGCACCGAGCGATTTGTCGGCGGGATCGGGCATCGGCGGCGGCGAAGTCATTTCGGCGGGTTGCAGCCAGGGCGCGTCGCCGTCGAATTCTTCTTCGGGAGCGAGGTCGGCAAGCACAAGTTCGCCCGCGTCGTCGGCCTCGGCTTCACCCAACCACAGGCCGGGCGCAACCGGTTCGGCGATAGCGCTGCCGTCCAGACCGCCCGCCGGCAGATCGCGGCCCGCGCGGATCGGCGGGCGCGGCGGATCGTCGGGGTGCAGGTCGACGCGGCGGCGGCGCGTCAGAATCTCTTCGCTATCGTCACTCTCCACCTCATGCGACGTACGGCGGAAACGGTCGCGCAGCGAGGACAGCCCCGCCGCTTCGGGCTTTGCGATCAGCAGCGCGACGAGGCCCGCGATCAAGGCGGCGAACGCCGACATGCCGAAGGCGAGCGCGAGCCGCCCGCCATTGCCGATCGGCTGCACGAAAAGGTCGGAGAGCCGGTCGAGATAGAGATTCCAGCTGATCCCCGCGACCCACGAAAAGGGCATGACCGCGGCGAACAGGAAGGTCAGCGCCGCGGCGCCGATCACCGCCGGAATCGCGGGCTGGAGCGCGCGCAGCAGCGCGGTCGCTGTCGCTTTGGCCCGATTCTCGCTGGTCTCTTCCATATCGTTTCAAATCCATCGGCCCGTCGGGCCATTTGTCTTCACTCAGGTATCGCGGCGCTCAGGCGCCGCGCAGCAATCGCTGGTAAACCGGCTCGTAACGTAAAATGTTTGATGACCAGTTACGATGGCTTTCCACAAAAATACGTGCTGTCCGCCGTCGCGCGGGCCACATTTCCCGATTTTGCAGCAGCTTGGCGAGCGCATCCGCAATCGCGGCGGGGTCGTCGGGCGCGAACAAGGTGCCCGTGGCGCCATCCTCGATCAGCTCGCGATGCCCGCCGACATCGGACGCCGCGACGAGCTTACCCTGTGCCATCGCCTCGAGCGGTTTCAGCGGCGTGACGAGATCGGTCAGCCGCATCTTCTTGCGCGGATAGGCGAGGATATCGATCAGCGAATAATAGCGCTCGACCTCCTGATGCGGCACGCGGCCGACGAAATGGATGTGCGCGGCAGCGGGCGATGCCGCGGCCTGCGCCTTCAGCGCCGCCTCCATCGGCCCGCCGCCGACGAGCAGCAGCCGCGCATTCGGTTGCGCCGCGACCAGCGCGGGCATCGCCGCGATCAGGTCGTCGATCCCCTCATAATCGTAAAAGCTGCCGATATAGCCGATCACCGCATCGTCGGCGGCAAGCCCGAGCGTGTCGGCAAGCGCGTCGTCGCGCGGCGCCGGATCGCCGAACAGTTCGAGGTCGACGCCATTGGGCGACACGGTGATTTTGTCGGCATCGATCCCGCGCGCGATCAAATCGCCGCGCAATCCTTCACAGATCACCGCGACCGCATCGGCCGATTTCACCGCATGCGTTTCGAGCTGCCGGGTCAGCCAGTAACGCAAACTGCCCTCGCGCCCTGTCCCGTTGCCGACCGACGCATCCTCCCAGAAAGCGCGGATTTCATAGATCACCGGGATGCCGAGTTTCTTGCCGACGCGCAGCGCCGCGAGCCCGTCGAGTACCGGCGAATGCGCATGCAGCACATCGGGTTTCCATTCGCTCGCCAGCGCCGCGACGCGCTTCGCCAGCGCCCCGATCTCGCGCCATTCGCGGATCGGCGCGCGCGCCGGCGCGATCGGCGGGGTGCGATAGAAGGTCAGCCCGTCGACGGTCTCGCCATCCGGCCCCGGCTCGGGATGCCGCACGCCGGTCACGCCCGCAACTTCCCAGCCCTTCGCCACCTGCGCCTTCATCAGCGCGCGCGTGCGAAAGGTGTAGCCGCTGTGCGCGGGCAGGCTATGATCGAGGACGTGTAAAATTCGGGTCATCGTGCAGGGCTTTGACATACAAGGCTTAACGCGGCGTCAACCCCAATAGCCTAGGCAACGCTTGGGGTCAGGGCCCATGTACGATGCGATCGAGGTTTGAAGCGATTTTGTTCAGGGCAAGGAAGCGAGACGTAGGCATATGGGTATATTCCAAGGCTCGCTGACGCAGCCATGGACAAAATCGGTCAAATCCCGAAGGGACGTCGAAATGGCTTCGATCTCGTCTCCGCGCGTCCTTGCAGATGGAACCACCATCAGCGGCGGCCACGCGAAGCCGATATCTTCGCCATTTCGACGCCTCGACCGCGTCGTACATGGGTCCTGACCCCTGATATGGTCGACAATTTTTCCCTTGGCTTGACGCACGTCCTGATGGCGATTGCGCTCTGGCGCCTGCTCCATCGCGACGATCTCGATCGCGAGGTCAGCCCGCGCCTGCTGTGGCAGCAACGCCGCGATGCCGAACGCGCCGAAGCGGATGCCCGCCCCGATGCGTGACCTCGCGTTCGTCGCTTTCCTCTTTGCCTTCATCGGGATCGGCTTTCGCAAGCCGTTCCTGTTCGTCCTGTGCTTTTGCTACATCGACATCGTCGCGCCGCAGCGCCTGAGTTATTTCCTGATCAACTCGATCCCGGTTTCGCTGATCGTTTTCGGGCTCGCGATTGCCGGCTGGCTCGTGGCCGATGACAAGAAGGACACACGCTGGTCGGGGCGGCAGACCTTGCTCGTGATGCTGCTCGTCTATTGCTGGATGACGACCATCTATGCCGATTTCCCCGTCGAGGCGGCGGACAAGTGGAGCTGGGTGTGGAAGGCGCTGATCTGGGCGATCTTCCTTCCGCTGACGCTGCGCACCAAGCTGCGGATCGAGGCGCTGGCGCTGATGCTGCTGCTTTCGGCGGCGGCGATCGCGATCGCGGGCGGCATCAAGACTGCCGCGGGCGGTGGGGGTTATGGCACGCTTCGCTTGCTGCTGAGCGAAAATTACGGGCTTTACGAGGGCAGCACGATGTCGTGCGTCGCCATATCGATCATCCCGCTGATCCTCTGGTATCGCCGCCACGGGACGATCTTTCCGCCCGACTGGATGGTGTCGGCCTTCTGCTTCGCGCTGGTCTTCGCCTGTGCCTTGCTGCCCGTCGGCACCCAGGCGCGCACCGGGCTGATCTGCCTGTTCGTGCTCGCGCTGCTGTCGCTGCGCGCCGTCAAGCACCGCCTTCTCTACATCGCGGGCGCCGGGCTGCTCGCGGCCGCCGCCATCCCCTTCCTGCCGCAAAGCTATACCGACCGGATGGAAACGATCCGCGGCTATAAGTCCGACCAGTCGGCCTCGACGCGCGTCGCGGTGTGGGCGTGGACCTGGGACTATGCGAAGGACAATCCCATGGGCGGCGGCTTCAACGCCTTTCTTCAAAATCGCGTCCGCGTCGAAAAGGAAGCGAGCAGCCCGGAAGAGACGGCGAGCGTTTATGAGGAAGAATCGCGCGCCTATCACTCAAGCTATTTCGAGATGCTGGGCGAGCAGGGTTACCCCGGAACCGCCATGTGGCTGCTCCTGCATTTTGCGGGGCTGGTGCAGATGGAACGGATCCGGCGGCGCTACCTGAAAACGCGGCGCGGCGAAGAGCAATGGATCGCGCCCCTGGCGACCGCGCTGCAGCACGGCCACATCGTCTATCTGGTCGGGTCGCTGTTCGTCGCCATCGCGTTCCAGCCCTTCATCTACATGATGCTGGCGCTCGAGATCGGGCTGACGACCTATTGCCGCCGCCGCGAGAGAGAAGCGGGCTGGCGGCCGCTGACGCCGCGCTCGATGGTGGCTGCGTGAGCGGCGCTGCCATCCCGCGGCAGATGCTGCCGACGCTCACCGGGCTGCGCGGGTTCGCGGCGCTGATGGTGCTGCTCTACCATATCCGCGGCGCGATGGGGGGCTTCCTGCCCGAGCGGGTGATTGCGGTGCTGGCCGAGGGTTATCTCGCGGTCGACCTGTTCTTCGTGCTGTCGGGGTTCGTTCTGTGGTGGACCTATGGCGCCGAGTTCCGCGATCAGGGGATCCGCGCCGCGCCGCGCTTCATCGTCCGCCGGTTCGCCCGCATCTTCCCGCTCCATCTCGCGATCCTGTCGGCGATGCTGCTGTTCGCGCTGGCGCTGCTCGTCAGCGGGCGCGACCCCGGCGCGCATTACAGCTTCACCGCGCTGCCCGCGCATTATCTGCTGGTCCAGAATTGGGGGTTCGGCAACGGGCTGACGTGGAACGATCCAGCCTGGTCGATCTCGACCGAATGGGCCGCCTATCTGCTGCTGGCGATCGCGGGCGGCTGGCTGACGCGGCTGCCGCGCGGCGCGTGGAGCTTTCCTTCGTTGATCATCGCGATGGCGGCCGGCCTCGGATGGTGGTTCGCGGCAACCGGCCGCGCGAGCATCGGCGACGATATTCCCGCGACCGGGCTGCTGCGCTGCCTCGTCGAATTCGGCATCGGCATCCTGCTTTGCCAATGGTGGACGGCGCAGCGCGAAGCGCCCCGCGGCACGGCGATCATCTATGGCACCGCGCTCGGCCTTGTCGGCGCCGCGGCATTGCTTTTCGGAGTGGCCGGATCGCAGCCGGCGGCGGTGCCGCTGATCATGACCGCCGTCGTGATCCTTGCGCTGCAGGCCTCGACGGCGCCGCGGCCGCTCCTCTCAGGCCGGATCGCGCAATGGCTGGGGGATATCAGCTATGCCGTCTATCTGTCGCATTTCTTCCTGTGGATCCTCTTCAAGCTCTTCTTCGTCGACGATCCCATGCTGGTCCATCCGATCAAGATCCTCGCCTTCATCCTGTTGACGCTGGCCGCGTCGCATCTTCTCCATATCGCGCTCGAGGTGCCGGGGCGGCGGATCGCCCAGCGCGCCGGCGACCGCCTGCTCGCCGCCCCGCGCACCATCTTCGCCGCGGGCCGCAGCGAGACCTGACCCGCCGACGCCGTATCACGGGGGGAACCATCGACGGCGACGAGGCGCTATGGACCCATGTCCGCACCGCGCCTTGTCCATGTCGACGACAGCCTGCCCGGCATCAGCCGCGCGCGCTCGGGGGTCGGCTGGCGCTATCGCGACGCCAAGGGAAAGATCATCCGCGACCGCGACGAGATCGACCGCCTCAACGCGATCGCGCTGCCGCCCGCCTATGAGGATGCGTGGTTCTGCCCCGCAGCGAACGGCCACATCCTCGCGACCGGCTATGACGCGCGCGGGCGCAAGCAATATCGCTATCATCCCGATTTTCGGATGGCGCGCGAGGCCGACAAATATGACCGGTGCGCCGCCTTCGGCCACGCGCTGCCGCTTCTCCGCGCGCGCCTCGAAGACGATCTGAACCGCCGGACGCTCTGCTCGGAACGCGTCGTCGCCGCGGTCGTGCGCCTGCTCGACCTCGCGGCGCTGCGCGTCGGGAACGAGCAATATGTCGCGGCGAACAAGAGCTTCGGCGCGACGACGCTGCGCCAACGCCACGCCAAGCTGTCGGGCAAGACGCTTCGCCTGAAATATATCGCCAAAGGCGGGGCGAAGCGCGAGGTGACGATCAGCGACCGCAGCCTCACCACGCTGGTGCGCCGGTTGCAGGACCTGCCCGGCCAGAATCTCTTTCAATATGAGGATGGGGGCGACCTCTGCGTCGTCGGCTCCGACGATGTGAACGCCTATATCCGCGAAGCGATGGGTGACGAATTCAGCGCCAAGCATTTCCGTACCTGGTCGGCGAGCGTCGAGGCATTCGCCTTCCTCTACGACGCGCCCGAGCCGCCGACGCTGAAAGCGATGCTCGAACATGTCGCGGGCCGCCTCGGCAACACCCCCGCGATCGCGCGCAAAGCCTATGTCCACCCCGCGATGCTCGCCGCGGCGCAGGCGCGCGAAGACTTCGCATCGGCCATCGGCAAGCTCCCGCGCGCGACGCGCTATCTTTCGCGTTACGAACGCGGATTTTTGACCTATCTGGAGCAGGCGCCCGCGGCCGCGGTGCTGCTCCAATCCGCCTGATCCGACGTACAAAGGACCCGACGTGAATTTCTCTATCCTCGCCGCCGCGACCACCGCCGCCCCGAAAACTGCGCCCGCAAAGGCGCCCGCGACCGATCCGCTCGCCGACCTGCAGCGCAATTGGGACATGGGCGTCGCGTGGGTGAACAGCCATTGGCTGCAGATCGGCATCGCGATCGGCGTCGGCCTCGCCATCTATTTCCTGCTGTCGATGATCCGCCGCTTTGCGCTCAAATATGCGAAGTCGGCCGAAGGCGACCTCTCGCTGACCCACATCGCCGGGCGCGTGATCCACAAGACCAAGTCATCCGTGCTCGCGATCATCGCGATCCGCATGGTCGCGAGCTACGCCCAGCCGCCCGCGGTGATCATGCATATGATCCAGTTCGTCTTTACCGTCGCGGTCGTGCTGCAAGTCGCGATCTGGGCGCGCGAGATCGTGCTCGGACTGATCCAGCGCCGCGCCGCCGAGGGCAATAACGAGACGCTCAGCAACGCGATGGGGATCATCCGCCTGCTGATCAGTATCGCCTTGTTCGCGATTGCGGCGATCGTCATCCTCGACAATATGGGGGTCAATGTCACCGGCCTCATCGCGGGCCTCGGCATCGGCGGCATCGCGATCGGTCTTGCTGCGCAGGGGATATTTTCCGACCTCTTCGCCTCGCTGTCGATCATCTTCGACCGCCCGTTCCGCGTCGGCGAGACGATCAAATACGACATGAGCACCGCGACGGTCGAACGCATCGGGCTCAAGAGCACCCGGCTCCGCTCATTGAACGGCGAATTGCTCGTGATCTCGAACACCAATTTGCTGAGCAAGGAGATCACCAACTTCGCGCATCTCCACCGCCGCCGGATCACCTTCAAGATCGGTGTCATCTATCAGACGACCCCCGCTATGCTCCGCGACCTGCCGCCGTTGCTCGAAGAGCAGGTGGTCGCCGGGGGCCAGGAATTCATCCGCTCGAGCTTTTTGACCTTCGGTCCGTCGAGCCTCGATTTCGAACTGATCTTTGATGTCTTCAGCGACGATTATGATGTCGTCGCCGCGGCGCGCACCGATATCGCCATCCGCGTCTTCGACGCGATGGCCAAGAGCGGCTACGAGTTCGCCTATCCCACGCAGACGACCTTTACCGCGGCGCCCGACGGGACCATGATCATGCCCTATTCCGAGTCTCCAAAGCCAAAGGCGGCGGCGGCAAAGGCAGCGAAGCCCAGCTGACGCTACGGCGCCGCGGCTGCGGGGCTTGGCTCTTGTGCAACGCGGCAAGAGATGCCTAGAACGCGCCCCGAACCAGCAATTTCAGGGGATGACATATGGCCACCATCACGCCGCAGGAACTGCAGACCAAGGTCGGTGAGCATCTCGGCACGTCGGACTGGGTGCTCGTCGATCAGGAGATGATCAACAAGTTCGCCGACGCCACGGGCGACCATCAGTTCATCCATATCGACGAGGAAAAGGCCAAGCTGACGCCGTTCGGCGGCACGATCGCGCACGGCTTCCTCACCCTGTCGCTGATGCCGCTGCTCGGCGCGAGCACCGACGGCCCCAAGGTAGGCGGCGTCAAGATGGGGGTCAATTATGGCTGCAACAAAGTCCGCTTCCTCTCGCCCGTCCGCTCGGGCAAGCGCGTGCGCAGCCATGTGAAGCTGCTCGAGCTCGAGGAGAAGCGCCCCGGCCAGTGGCAGCAGACCAACGAAGTCACCGTCGAGATCGAGGGCGAGGAAAAGCCCGCCCTGATCGCCGAATGGATCAGCCAGTTTTTCGTTTGAGCATAGACCTCCCCGGCAAAGATTCTGCCAAACTCTTCGAAGAGGAATTACATCATGCGTGACGCCGTCATCGTTTCCACCGCCCGCACCCCGCTGACCAAGGCGGCGCGCGGATCGTTCAACAACACCCTTGCCCCGACGCTCGGTGCCCATGCCGTCCGCGCCGCGGTCGAGCGCGCCGGTATCGAAGGCGGCGAGATCGACGACGTCGTCTTCGGCGCCGCGATGCAGCAGGGTTCGCAGACGATGAACGTCGCGCGCCTGATCGCGCTGCGCGCCGGCCTGCCCGTCACCGTCCCCGGCATGTCGATCGACCGTCAGTGCTCGTCGGGCCTGATGACGATCGCGACCGCCGCAAAGCAGATCATCGTCGACCGTCAGGACATCGCGGTTGCCGGCGGCATCGAGAGCATCTCGAAGGTCAGCGGCAGCGGCAAAGTCTTCATCGAGACCGACGCCGAGCTGATCGCCATGCACAAGGACACCTATATGCCGATGATCGGCACCGCCGAGGTCGTCGCCAAGCGCTACAACATCAGCCGCGAAGCGCAGGACGAATATTCGTTCCAGTCGCAGCAGCGCACCGCCGCCGCGCAGGCCGCGGGCAAATATGACGACGAGATCGTCGCCTGCAACGCGACCATGGCGGTGGTGAACAAGGAAACGAAGGAAGTCAGCTTCCAGGACGTGGTCGCGAACAAGGACGAGTGCAACCGTCCCGACACGACACTCGAAGGGCTGTCGAGCCTGAAGCCGGTGATGGGCGAAGGCTTTTCGATCACCGCGGGTAACGCCAGCCAGCTCGCCGACGGTGCATCGGCGTGTGTCGTGATGGAAGCCAAGGTCGCCGAAAAGAAGGGCCTCCAGCCGCTCGGCCGCTATGTCGGCATGGCGGTCGCGGGCACCGAGCCCGACGAAATGGGCATCGGCCCCGTCTTCGCGATCCCCAAGCTGCTCGAACGCTTCGAGCTCAAGATGGACGACATCGGCCTCTGGGAACTCAACGAAGCCTTTGCGGTGCAGGTGCTTTACTGCCGCGACAAGCTCGGCATTCCGAACGAACTGCTCAACGTCAACGGCGGCTCGATCTCGATCGGCCACCCGTTCGGCATGACCGGCGCGCGCTGCGTCGGCCACGCGCTGATCGAAGGCAAGCGCCGCGGCGTCAAATATGCCGTCGTCACCATGTGCATCGGCGGCGGCCAGGGCGCAGCGGGCCTGTTCGAGGTCTTCTGATTTGCGGCTGAGCGCACCCCGTATCGAGCCGGTCGACCTCGACCGGCTCGATGCCGACCAGCGCGCCGCGCTCGAACCCTTCCTTGCTGCCAATGGCGGCAAGGTTGGGGGCGGCAAGATCCTCAACATCTTCCGCACCCTCGCCCATGCGCCGAAGGCGCTCACCGCCTTCCTCGGCTGGGGTAATTATATCCTCTCGAAGCGCAACGCGCTTTCGCCCCGGAATCGCGAACTCGTCATCCTGCGCACCGGCTACAACTGCCGTTCGGGCTATGAGTGGACGCAGCACAAGCGCATCGGGCTCGATTGCGGGCTCACCGAAGACGAGATCGCGCACATCAAGACCGGCCCCGACGCGAGCGGCTGGAACGACCTCGACCGCGCGATGCTCCGCGCGACCGACGAGCTCACGAGCCATCACTTTGTTACCGACGCCACCTGGGCCGCGCTCGCACCGCTCGGCGACAAGGGCCGCATGGACCTCGTCATGACCGTCGGCCAGTACACGCAGGTTTCGATGATTTTGAACAGCTTCGGCATCCAGGTCGAGGACGGCTGGACCGTCGACCCCGACCTCAAAGCCTGAACCACAAGGGAGAGAGACCATGAGTGCCATCGGTGTAATCGCCACGCTGCGCGTGCAGCCCGGCAAGGAAGAGGCGTTCGAAGGTGTGTTCGCCGAACTCGCCGCCGCGGTGCACGCGGACGAGCCCGGCAACAGCTATTACAAGCTGTTCCGCACCAGCGAGGCGGGCGTGTACAAGGTGCTCGAATGCTATGACGGCGATGCCGCGGTCGAAGCGCACCGCGCGTCGGACCATTTCCGCACCCTCGGTGCCAAGCTCGGCCCCTGCCTCGCCGGTGCGCCCGAGATCGAGCGGCTTTCCGCGGTTTGATTATCCGGAGATGATCTTTCATTCATCGTCACCCCGGACTTGATCCGGGGTCCCGCTCGAGATCGAAGCCAGCCGATGCCTCACAAAAGCGGGATCCCGGATCAAGTCCGGGATGACGAAGGGAAAGGACGCGACATCCTTCCTCAGCGCGTGCGGTTGAAATAATTCGTCCGCATCGCGGTGCAAGGCGTCAGCCGACCTCGGCAATCTGCCCCGACCGGTCGCCCAGCACATAGCGCGGCCCCGCCCCGCGTTGCGCCGCCTTGTCGTCGCGATTGTAGAGGCCGCATTTCTTGAGCGAGAGGCACCCGCAGCCGATGCAGTTGCCGAGCAGTTCGCGCGTGCGCTGAAGCGCCGCGATCTGCGCATCGATCCGCGCGCTGAGGCCGGTGCTGATCCGTGTCCAGTCGGCGCCGTTCGGCGTCCGTCCCGCGGGGAGCCGCGCCAGCTCGGCGGCGATTTCTTCAAGGCTCAGCCCCAGTTGCTGCGCGATCAGGATGAACGAGACGCGGCGGATATCGGCGCGCAGGAAGCGCCGCTGGCCGCCGCCGGTGCGCAGCGCCTCGATCAGCCCCTTCGCTTCGTAAAAGCGGATCGCCGACACCGCGACGCCGGTGCGCGCCGCGAGTTCGCCGATCGCGATCAGGTCGGTCCGATGCATCTTCCGCGCTCCTGCTTTTATCCTTGATCTCAACCTGACTTGAGCTTTCATAAGCCGTGCGTCAACGCGAATCAGGAGAATATAAGGTGACGCATCCCTTCATCGAGCATGTGAATCTGACGGTCAGCGACCCCGACCGCACCGCCGGAATCCTCTCGGCGATCTTTGGCTGGCACGAGCGCTGGCGCGGCCCTGCACAGGGTGGCGGGCGCACGATCCACCTCGGCAGCGACGCCGCTTATATCGCACTCTACACCGGCTCCGACGGCGAGCACGCCGACGCGCAATATCCAAAGGGTGCGCCGCTCAACCATGTCGGGGTGCAGGTCGACGATCTCGACACGATCGAAATGCGCGTGAAGGCGGTCGGGCTGACCCCGTTCAACCACGGCGATTACGAACCCGGCCGCCGCTTCTATTTCTTCGATCCCGACGGCATCGAATATGAGGTCGTCAGCTATGCGGAGCCGCGGCTGCGCTGAACGGGGCAACGACCGGCGCCCTGCCGCGTTGATCGATCATCGGGGGGCATGAAGGAGTCTTTCGATGAGCGAAGACATCAAGAAACAATTCTGGAAGGCGCTGGCCGACAGCCCTTATGTCATGGTCGGCGCGACCGGCGAGCGCGAACATCATATCCCGATGAACGCCCAGCTCGACAGGGATGCGCACGGCGCCTTCTGGTTCTTCACCGCGACCGACAACCGCCTGTCGGGCGGCGGCCCCGCGATGGCGCAGTTCGCCGCCAAGGGCCACGAGCTGTTCGCCTGCATCTCGGGCACGCTGGTTCGCGAAAGCGACCGCGCAGTGCTCGACAAACTCTGGAACAACAGCATCGCGGCCTGGTACGAAGGCGGCAAGGATGATCCGAAGCTCGTCCTCTTGCGCTTCGATCTCGACAACGCCGAAATCTGGACCGCCGACCCCAGCATCAAGGGCCTGTTCAAGCTGGCAACGGGCATGACGATGAAGGAAGGCGAGCTTGGCCAGCACGCCACGGTAGCGCTGTAACCTGCCTTCCCCCGTTCGTGTCGAGCGAAGTCGAGACACCTATCATGGTAACGCCCAGCCGATGGGCATCTCGACTACGCTCGATACGAACGGTTTTTGTTCAGCCCACCGGCGGCCCGATCCGCCCGTCGCGAAACTCGAACCCGCCCTCGCGGTCGCGCTCCAACAAGGCAGGACCGTCGAGATCGACCCAGCGCGCCCGCTGTGCCAGCACGAACGCCGGCGCAATCGCGAGGCTGGTCGACAACATGCACCCGGCCATGATCGACAGTCCCGCCGCATCGGCCGCATCGGCGATGCGCAATGCCTCGGTCAGACCGCCCGCCTTGTCGAGCTTGATATTCACCCCGTCGTAAAACGCGCCGATCCGCGCGACATCGGCCGCGGTCTGACAGCTCTCGTCGGCGATGAAGGGAATGGGCGCATAGATCGGGTCGAGCAGCGCGTCGGCACCCACCGGCACCGGCTGCTCGATCATTTCGACCCCCAGGTCGGCGAGCGCCTCGGCCTCGCTCAAAATGTCGATATCGCGCCAGCTTTCGTTGGCGTCGACGATCAGCCGCGCCTCGGGCGCACCTTTGCGCACCGCGGCGACGCGCAGGCGGTCGCCTTCGCCGGTGAGCTTCAATTTCAGCAAACGATAGCCGTCGGCCTCGGCCGTCGCCGCCTGCTCCGCCATCGCGCCGGGCGCGCCGAGCGAGATGGTGAAGGCGGTGACACGCGACGTCGGCGCGCCGTCGCAGCCGGCAAGCTGCCAGAGACGCAATCCGCGCTGCCGCGCCTCGAGATCCCACAGCGCGCAATCGAGCGCGTTGCGTGCCGCGCCGGGCGCCATCAACTCCTGCACCGCGGCGCGTGCCTCGACGGCGCCCAGCTCGGCGATATAGGGCGCGACGCGCAGTAACTGGTCGCGGCACCCCGCGGCATCCTCGCCCAGATAATAGACCGGCGTCCCTTCGCCGCGTCCGACAGCGCCCTCACCCTCGATTTCGGCGACGACGACATCGACATGCGTCTTCGCGCCGCGGCTGATCACGAACGCGCCCGCGACCGGCCATCGTTCAACACGTGCGCTTTTCAGTTGGATAGCCATGCGGGAAGGCTAGTGTAGATCGCGATGACCGGCAAATCCCTTTCCGAACGTATCGGCGATCTCGGCCACCGCCTCGCGGTCGAGGCGCACGCCGCCTGGCTCGCCGCGCGCGATCCGCGCGTGCCCTGGCTCGCGCGCCTGCTCGCGATCGCGGTGGCGGCCTATGCGCTGTCGCCGATCGACCTGATCCCCGATTTCATTCCGGTTTTGGGCTGGCTCGACGATTTGCTGATCGTCCCGCTCGGCCTGTGGGTCGTGCGCCGCCTGATCCCCGATCCGCTCTGGGCCGAACTCCACGCTGCCGCCGAAACCGCGAGCGAGCGCCCGTCGAGCCGCGCCGGAATGGCGTTCATCCTGCTGCTGTGGGCGGGGCTGCTCTATATAGTTTACTGGTCGGTGCGGACGTCGCCCTGGCATTAGTTGCCGGTTTTCTGACGGTCGGCTTCGGGGTGGATTCCAGTCATCCCCCTCCCTTTTTGGGAGGGGTTAGGGGTGGGTACGAGCGAAGCGAGCTGCAGTAGAACGCCGCCTTCGGCGGC
>NZ_LNRU01000003.1 GCF_001468225.1 Sphingopyxis sp. H053
AGCCGACGCCGGTCGATCCCGATCCGGTCGACCCCGCGCCGCCGGTGACGATTACCGATCCGCCACCGGCACCGACGCCCGAGCCGCCGCCGGCGCCCGAACCCGCAGCGCCGCCGCCGCCGCCCGAACCGCCGGCCGAACCCGCGCCGCTGCCCCCGCCGACCCCCGACCCGGCCGCCGAACCGCCGACGCCCGACGCGACTCCGGTGGTCGCCGAGGCCGGCGAAGTCGTTCCGCTCTTCCGCCCCGAGGTCGCGGCCTTTGTCGCGGCGGTGCCCGTCGCGCATCATCTGGCGTCGGCGACGCTCGGCACCTTCCACGAGCGCCGCGGCGAGCAGGCGCTGCTGCGCGGCGGCGGGATGCTGCCCGCGACATGGGGCCGCGTCTTTGCCGAGAATAGCGACATCAAATGGGACGGCGACGTCGCGCCCTCGCTCGACGGCGACCTCTCGGGTTTCCAGATCGGGCAGGATTTTGCCGGCTGGGGCGAGGATGGCGGGACGAACATCCGCCTTGGCGCCTTTGTCGGGCGATCGTCGACCGACGGCACCGTCCGCGGCGGCGCGCTCGGCTGGAACGACCTGACCGTCGGCCAGATCGACGTCAAGGCGACGAGCCTTGCCGGTTATGCGACTTTGGTCGGGACAAGCGGCTGGTACGTCGACCTGGTCGCGATGCACAGCTGGTTCGACGGCACCGCCGCCGCCAGTTCGGGCATGGCGATCGACATCGACGGCACCGGCTGGACCGCATCGCTCGAGGCCGGATATCCGATCGCGCTCTCGGGCAAGTGGACGCTCGAACCGCAGGCGCAGCTCTTGTGGCAGCAGGTCAAGCTCGACGACCGCGCCGACGCCTTCTCGACGATCGATTTCGCCACGGGCGACGTGCTTACCGGGCGCGCCGGGCTGCGCCTCCAGGGCGAATATGGCAGCTTCCAGCCCTATCTCCACGCCAGCCTGTGGCACGGCTTTTCGGGCGACCAGTCGACGCGCTTCGGCACCGATCCGATCCGCACCGACCTCGGCCGCACCGAGGCCGAGGTCGGCGCCGGGCTGATCGCACGCCTCGGGACAAGCGTCGCGGTGCATGTGAAGGGCGATTATGCCTTCGACGCCGACGGGCCGCGCGGCCGGCGCTATGGCGGCACGGTCGGGGTGACGATCCGCTGGTAGGCGGTCAGGCGGGGAGCAGCGCTTTCAGCGGGGTTTCGGTGTCGGCGAGCTGCCCGGCCGTCGCCACCAGCCCCGCGGTGACGATCATGCGGCCCTGGACATAGTCCTTGGTCGCATTGACGCAATCGATCGCGATCACCTTGCCCGCCTTGAGGTACACGACCGAAAAGCTGCGCGTGGCGGGATCGCCGCGCAGCACCGCCTGGTCATGGCCGGTCGAGAGGCCCGCAGTCTGGAGCTTGAGGTCGTACTGGTTCGACCAGAACCAGGGGATCGCATGATAGGGTGCTTCGTCGCCGACGATACCCTTTGCGACGACATTCGCCTGGTCATTGGCATTCTGCACCGATTCCAGCCGGATTTCAGCGCCCTCGGCGAAGTCGTTCACATGCGATGCGCAGTCGCCGATTGCATAGACATCGGGCAGGCTCGTCTTGCAGAGGCGGTCGACGCGCACGCCGTTGGCGCAGTCGGCCCCCGCGGCGATCAGCGGCTCGACCGCGGGCACGATACCGATACCGACGATGACGAGATCGGCGGGGATCACCTCACCGTCGGCGAGGCGGACGCCGGTGACCTTCGTCTCACCCTCGATCGCATCGACGCACACGCCGAGCCTGAGGTCGACGCCATGGTCGCGGTGCTCCTTTTCGTAGAAGCGCGACAGGTCCGCGCCCGCGACGCGCGCGAGCACGCGGTCGAGCGCTTCGAGGAGCACGACCTTCTTGCCCGCCTTGCTCAGCACCGCCGCGGCTTCGAGCCCGATATAGCCGCCGCCGATCACGACGATCTGGCCCGCGGTTTCCGACGCCGCCTTCATCGCGTCGGCATCGGCGCGCGTACGAACGCCTTGCACGCCGGGCAAGTCGCCGCCGGGGATCGGGAGCATACGCGGGGATCCACCAGTCGCCCAGACAAGCTTGCCATAACCGATCGTCTCGCCGCCATCGGTGGTGACGGTGTGCGCGGCCGGATCGACGCGCGCGACGCGCTTGCCGAGCAGCATCGTGACTTCGCGCTCGTCCCAATATTTGGCGGGGCGCAGCTGGATGCGTTCGAATTCCTTCTCGCCCGCGAAATATTCTTTCGACAGCGGCGGGCGTTCGTAGGGAAGTTCGGGCTCTTCGCCGATGATCGCGATGGTCCCTGCAAATTTCTGCGTGCGCAGCATGATCGCCACCTGCGCTCCGCCATGACCCGCGCCCACTATCACCACGTCGAACTGCATCGTCTTCGTCTCCGACTGCTCGCCGGTGCCCCTCGCACGCGTCCGCGGGCGAGGCAAGCCGCCGTGGCCTCGCGATGGCGAAAGAAAATCTTGAAGGCGGAAGGGTCGTTCAGGCCGACAGGCCGGCGAGCCATTCGGTGATCATAGCGCGGCCTGCCGCCACGGCGGACGGGCCATGCTGCCGGTGAAGGTCTCGCATTCCGTTCACGCTTCCACCGGTTTCGCCCAACGCCTCGGGCCATTGGCGCAGCCATTCGTCGAACCGCGGATCGAGCCCCATTTCGCCGTGAAACTGCAGCGCCAATATATTGCTGCCGCGGCGGAATGCCTGGTGCGGGTAAGCGGGCGTCGATGCCAGCAATTCGACGTCATCGGGAAGGTCGAAGGTGTCGCCGTGCCAATGGAGCACGGGCACGCCGGCAAGGTGGCGCGGCGGCGAGGCCGTGTCGACGAAGCTCAGCGGGTGAAACCCGACCTCCTTCGCCGGCCCCGGATAGACACGCGCGCCCATCGCCGCGGCGATCATCTGCGCCCCGAAGCACACGCCGAGCGTCGGCCGCCCCGCGTCGAGCCGGCGCGCAAGCCGGCGGAGCTGGCAGGCGATCCACGGATGCGCGTCCTGCTCATAAACCCCCATCGGACCGCCCATCATGATGAGCAGGTCGGGCTCGCCCAGGTCGACGGTGCCGAAATTCGTATCGGAGACGTCGATACGCGCCAGCACATATCCCGCGGCCTCGATCGGTTCGCGATATCCGGCGATCCCTTCGTGCGGGACGTGGCGGATGATGAGTCCGGTTCTGGTCTTTTGCTGCGGTGACATTTCGGGCGATGAATCGAGTGGTTGCTGCGCTGTTTCGAACGCACCCTGTCTAGCCAAGTCATCGCCCCGATGTCACTCTACCAAAGCAGTAGAGATACTGTTGCGGCCCGTAGCTGAGCTTGGCTCCGTTCGCTACGGGCCGCCATTGGCTCGTCAGGCCAGCTCGGCGACAAGCTCTTCCAGTTCCGACCCCGTGACCGCGACGACTTCGCCCAGCTTCGCCGCGATGATCGCCGCCTGCCCGGGCGGAAGCCCCGCGACCGTCACTTCGATCCGCATATGCGTCGGCAGGACCTGCATCGCCATCGCGCTCGGCACGATTGACCGCTGCGCGAAATAATTGGCGACGCGCGGCAGCGATTGCGGATCGAGGATCGCGTCTACCCGGAAGCGGTGCATCAGGCCGCCTCGCGCTGCGCGCCCGCGATCACCTCTTCGGCCATCTCGTCGGCGACGAGCGCGGGCGATCGCCCTTCGCGTGCCGCGCGTTCGAGCAGCGCGCCGACGCGCGGCGCGATTTCGGCGACGCGAAGCTTCACATCATCCGCGTCTTCGCCCAGATATTCGGCCGACACGTTGATGATCCCGCCGGCGTTGACGACATAGTCGGGCGCATAGGCGATGCCGCGTTCGAGCAGCAGCGCGGCGACGTCGGGGGTCGCAAGCTGGTTGTTCGCGGCGCCGCAGACGAGCCTCGCCTTCAGCCGGGCGACCGTCTCGCGGTCGAGCGCGCCGCCGAGCGCGCAGGGCGCAAAGATGTCGGCCTCGACCGACGCGATCTCGGACACGTCGACGACCTCGGCACCGTGCACCGCCTTCAGCCGATCGCGGCGCGCCGGATTGACGTCGGCGATCACCAACCGCGCACCGGCGTCGGCGAGGCGGCGACACAGGTCGGCGCCGACATTGCCGGTGCCCTGCACCGCCACGGTCAGCCCCGCCAGATCGCGCCCCAGTGCGAATTCGGCCGCGACCTGCATCGATTCGAAGACGCCCCTGGCGGTCCACGGCGACGGATCGCCGCCCGCGCGTCCCGCCACCGCGGGCAGTCCGGCGACATGGCGCGAGACCGAGGCGACCTCCTGCATGTCCTCGACCGACGTGCCGACATCCTCGGCGGTCACATACATCCCGCCCAGATTTTCGACCGCGCGGCCGAACGCGCGGAACAGCGCCACGCGATCAAATTCGCCTTCGGGACGCCGCAGCACCGCCTTCGCGCCGCCGAGCGGCAGCCCAGCCAAGGCATTCTTATAGCTCATGCCTTCGGCAAGCCGCACGGCATCGCCCAGCGCCTGCTTCATGTCGGGGTAGGACCACAGGCGGCAGCCGCCCGCCCCCGGCCCTAATGCGGTCGAGTGAATCGCAATAAATCCGTCGAGCCCCGCTTCGAGATCATAGAGCCGCACGCATTCGAGCGGCGGGGCCAGACGGGCAAGACGGACGACCATGAAACATACTCCTTTGATTGAGCGTGCCTTGTCGCATTTCCGCCTTGGGCATTCTTGATCGATTATCGGCTGCCTATGCCGATTTTTGCATGTTATGATCCGAAGAATTGCCATATGGGGATGAAATGACCGATCTTGATCCATTCGAGATAAAGATTCTCCGCGAATTGCAGCGCGACGCGAATCAAACGACGGCCGAGATCGCCGAGCGCGTCGGACTGTCGGTCTCGCCGTGCTGGCGCCGCATCGACCGGCTCGAGCGCGAGGGCTTCATCAGGAAGCGCGTCGCGATCATCGACCGGCGCAAGGTCGGGCTCAACGCGCATGTGTTCGCGCAGGTCAAGCTCAACGCCCATGGCCGCGCCAACCTCGACGAATTCAGCGCCGCGATACAGGGATTTCCCGAGGTGCTCGACGCCTATGTGCTGATGGGCACGACCGATTTCATGCTGCGGATCGTCGCGAAGGACATCGACGCCTATGAACGCTTCTTCTTCGACCAGCTGAGCAAATTGCCGGGGATACAGGAAATCAATTCGACGGTGGCGCTGTCCGAAATCAAGGCGACGACCGAGCTGCCGCTGGGCCAGGATTAGGCGGCGGACCGCCCCCGCTTTGCCGGCGTCGAAGGCGAACGGCGATTATAGCCGATCCATCCGGAGCCAGGCCTTGTCGCCGATCCACGCGTTCGACAAGGCTTTGTCGGCAGCCGCGGCCTCCAGCCTTTTCCCCTGCGCCGCCTCGCTGCGGCCAAGCCCGTACAGCGCCCAACCGTTGTTCGGCGTCTGCGCCAGCGCGGCGCGAAAGGCGTCGCTCGCTTCGCCATAACGCCGCGCGCGGAACAGCGCCGCGCCGAGCGACTGCTTCACCGGATAATACCAATAGGCTGGCTCCTGATAGGGAATGCGGGCCTCGATCGCGATCGCCTGGCGATAGAAGCCGATTGCCTCGTCAGTGCGGCCTAGCCTGCTTGCGAACCGGCCGCGCGCCACCAGCTCGGCGAGCTCGACCAGATCCCCCGCCGGCACGCCTTGGTCGATCATCGACTTCATGGCATCCGACGTCCGTATCCGGGTCATCGCGGCCAGTTCGCGGTCGAAGGCCTTGCGGTCGCGAAGCCCGGCATAGGCGATACTGCGGGCGAAATGCCGCATCGCCGTCGGATAGGCGAGGCTCGGATCGGGCGCCGGCATCGCCAATATGGCTTTTGGATCGGCAAATTGCGCCATCGCAAAATAGGGCGCCGCGTCGATCGACTGGATCCACGCGATCTGCGCTGACGTCTTGGGGTCGAGGACGGTCCGCAGCCGCCGCGCCTCGCGAATAGCGGTAGGCATGTCACCCGCCATTTGCGCCGACGTCACGATGAAGTGGATATTGTGCGGATAATAGCCGTAGCGCACGAGCCCGTTGTCGCCGGCGCTGCGGATATATTCCTCGTCGGCGCGCGCGGCGGCGATGTTGACGCGGATCGAATCGGCGTGGCGACCGCGCAGCTGATAGATATGCCCCGGCATGTGGACGAGATGCGCCGCGCTCGGCGCCGACGGGTTCGCCAGCCGGTCGGCCGCCGCCTCGGCGCGCTGCGGGTCGCTCGCTTCCACGAGATGGATATAGAGATGGTTCGCCTGGACATGGCCGGGATTGCGCTTCAGCACCGTCTCGACAAGCCGCACGGCCTCGCCGCTCCGGCCGACCGATGTCTTCTTGTCGGCCTCCCAATAGTTCCACGGGCTCGTATTCATCACCGCCTCGGCCGTGAGCACCGCCACATCGTCGTCGCCCGGAAACCGGCGCGCGACGTCAAGCATCGCATCGGCATAGCCGGCATCGAGCGCGGCGCGGTCGCTTCCCGGATCGCGCGAATAGCGCTTCGCGACGGCTTCGATCAGCGCCCGCTCCATCGGCGTGGCGGTGCTGCGAAGCGCCATCGCCCGGTCCATAGCGTCCAGCGCGGCACCGCGATCGCGCTCGTCCATCGGCGCATTGATGTTGGGGCCGAGCGCGACGGCTTCACCCCACCAACACATCGCGCAATCGCGGTCGAGCCGCTGCGCCGCGCGAAACGAGCGCACCGCGCCCGCATGATTGAAGCCATAGGTCAGGAGCAGCCCCTGGCTGAAATAGCGCCGGGCCTGATCCTTGTTCGTCGAGACCGGAAACGGCGAGGTCGTGAGGTCCGGAAAGAGCGGTATCGGCCTGCCCTCGCTCGCCGGCGCCGCGAACGCCGCCGCGACAAGGAGATTCTGCGCCAAGGACGAACCCGCACGCCTGGCGCCGCAAAACAGGGTCGCAAGACGGCTCGGATCCAGCGCTTCGAGCGCGGCCGCCGAAAAGGCCGGCGGCGGCGCAAAGCTCGTCAGCGAAATCCCGATCCCCACTATCGCCGCGGCTTTGAATGGGCCAAGCATCACAATCCCCTTCCCCAAAAGGTGACCAGAAACAGCAACGCCCAAATATCACGAATAGATTACGCGCCAAAACCGAATCTTCATCGTATTCTAATCCACTAATATTCAACGCAAGTTCGGATAACATTTATTCGAGCGCGCCTGCTCAGCCCCGAATGACTTGGGGAATTTTCGCCGCAGGGACGCCCCCGCCCCGCCGCGATCCGTAGAGACCGCGGCGGAACGGACGGCAACGGAGCCCAGCGATCAGGTCTTCGTCGAAGCCGCCTCATCGGCATATTTGATCGCACAGCCATAAGGTTGGGCAAAGGCAGTGGTGACCGGACGCCCCGCGGCATGGTCGTCGAGCGCGGCGCGCACGAAATTCCTGGCGCCGGCGAGGTCCTCGACCTTGTTCGTCGGCTTGTCGTCGATGCCGCCGGCATAGATGATGCGCCCCTCGCCATCGATCACGCGCATATCGGGCGTGGTCTTCGCGCCATAGGCCCGGCCGGTCGCGCCGGTCGGATCGAGCAGCAGATGGGTAAAGCCCGCATTGAATCGCTGACCCCAGTTTTTCGCGCTCTCACCCTCGACATAGCCTTGCTCGCCGGGCGCCGAAGAGACGATCGTCAACCACACGACGCCGTCGGCGACAGCCTCCTTCTGTAGCTTCTGCATCGCGCCGCTATAGTGTTTTTTGACGTAGGGGCAGCCTTCGTTCGTCCATTCGAGCACGACGGTCTTGCCGCGGAAATCGGCCAGTGAGACCTGCTTTCCGTCGGCGCTCGCGAGCTGGAAGGCTGGTGCCACCTGGCCCCCGGCGTTCGCCGCCGCCTCCTTGCCGGCGGGCTGATCGGCCTTCTGCTCGGCCTGCTGGCCGCATCCGGCGAGCAGCAGGACCGATGCGGCGGCGAAGGAAAATACTGAATATCTCACGGCTAATCTCCTCTCGGTTATGATGCTTCGCGCCCCGCCGCCGCGCGCTTCAACGCGTCGGCGACGATCCCCGGCGTCAACAGCTGGGGCAAAATCTCGGGCGCCTCCTTGCCGGGTGCATAGATAAGATAGAGCGGAACGCCGGAGCGGCCGAAGCGCTCCAACTCCCGCGCGATCCGGTCGTCGCGCCGCGTCCAGTCGGCGACCATATAGAGCGTGCCCGTTTCGGCGAGCAGCGCGCGCGTCCCCGCACTCGCCAGCGCGGCGCGCTCGTTCACCTTGCAGGTGACGCACCAGTCGGCGGTGAAGTTCACGAATACAACCTTGCCCTGCGCCTGCGCGGCGGCAACGGCATCGGCGGTCCACGGCGTGTCCGCGGTTTCTTCGGAACCTGCCTCTGGTCCGGCATCGGGGGCGAGTAGCGTCGCCGACGCCGCGACGCCGAGACCGGCGAGCAGCGACAGCGCGGCCCCGATCGTCGAGCCGAGCGCACGGCGCCCCGACATTTTCGCGATCTGGCGCCAGCCCCACAGCGTCAGACCCAACGCCAGCAGCAGGCCGGCCGCGAGAATGAGCGCCAGCGCCTCGCTGCCCGTCTGGCGCGCGAACACCCAGACGAGCCAGAGCGCGGCGCCGTACATCGGAAAGGCGAGGATCGATTTCAGCCGCGCCATCCACGGCCCCGGCTTCGGAAACCGGCGCAGCAAGGCGGGCGAGAGGCTGATGACCAGATAGGGCAGCGCGAGCCCCAGGCCCAGCATGGCAAAGATCGCCAGCGCCATCGGCGCGGGCATCAACAGCGCGGCGCCGAGCGCGAAGGCCATGAACGGCGCGGTACAGGGCGCGGCGACGACCACCGCGAGCACGCCGGTAAAGAAGGCCCCCGACCAGCCCGGAAGCCGCGTCAACCGGCTGCCCGCCCCGCTTGCGGGCAAGGCGACCTCGAAAACCCCCGAAAGATTGAGCCCGACGGCGAGCATGAGGAGCGCGAGCGCGGCGGTGACCGCGGGATTTTGCAGATGAAAACCCCAGCCCGCCGCCTCGCCCGCGGCGCGAAAAGCGAGCAAGGCGGCGGCCAGAACGACAAAGGTCGCAAGGACGCCGCAAAGAAAGGCGATACCGTCGCGCCGTGCCTCGCGCGGGGCGTGCGCCGAGGCGGCCAGCGACGCGGCCTTCATCGCCAGGATCGGGAACACGCACGGCATCAGGTTCAGGATCAGGCCGCCGACGAGCGCGAACAGCGCCGCCTGAGCGAAGACAAGGATAGTCGTATCGCCCGTCGGCGCTGCAAGGGCGGCCGACGGATCGGCGGTGATTTCCCATGCCCCGCCGGGCGTCGACAGGACGCCCTTGACGGGTTTGGTGAGGCCGGCAGCAACAATCGCCCCCCCGGCTTTCATCCGCAGGCTTAGTTCGTCGCCCTTCCATTTGGCGTGCTGTGCCGCGGGGTGTTCGACCACACCGCCGTCAAAGGGGAAGAAATAAGCTCCGCCGGCAGCGCTCGGCTTCAGCTCGGCACCGCGAACGGTCAGCACGAGATCCGCACCGTCGCGGACAAGGCGGGCATCGATGTCGGCGGCACGCGGCGCGCTATCGACGATGCGTTCGATCGCGGCGCCCTCCCCGGCCGTCAGCGGCGGCACGGCTTCGCGGATGGCGAGTTCGAGTTTCACCACGCGTTCATCAGGAACGCACATCTCGTCGCTGCAGACCATCGAGAGCACCGTGACGCTGAGCGGCAGGGTCGATCCCGCCTTGGCCGACGCGGGTATTTCTATCGGTACGGGGAGATAGACCTGGCGCGAATAGCCGTAGTTCATCAGGCCCTTGACCGGCTGGCGTTCGGGCAGCGGCCACAGGATCGGGCCCGCCGAAACCCCCGGCGGCAGCGACCATGTCAGCTCGGTTGCGCCGCCCGAATCGCCGGGATTACGCCAATAGGTGTGCCAGCCGGGTTTGATGTCCTGGCGCACCGCAACGATCGCGGTCGAACCGGGGGCCGCCCATTGGTGCATCGGGACGAGCGATACCTCGATATTTTCCGAGCGCATCACTTGCGCCGAAGCCGGCGCAAGCGCGGTTGCGGCGAAGATCAGTACCCAGAGAAAGACGCGGAACGAGCGCAGCATATATAAACCAGCCGATCATTCAGTGTTGCGCGCTGCCGCCCCGTCGTACAGCGCGGGCGAGAGCAACACCAACTTGTCGCAACTTTATGGCAAAGACGCTGATGCCTTATTCCGGCTTGCAGCTGGACAGCTTCGCAGCGATGCAGCCTCCACTATGGCCAGTGAAATGATGATCGGCAAAGCGGGGCGCCGGCGGTGACGCCGGGCGAACTGCGCGACCTTTTGGAAACGCGGCAGGTCGCGATCTACTTCGGCGCCGTACTGCTTGGCGCGCTCGCGGGCGCGTTACTCCCCGGTGCCGAAGCGCTCGAACCGGCGATCAACCCCGCGCTCGCCTTCATGCTGTTCGTGACCTTTCTCCAGGTGCCGCTGGCGGCGCTGGGTCAGGCGCTGCGCGATCTCCGGTTCCTCGCCGCGCTGCTGTCGGTCAACTTCCTTGTCGTGCCGCTGCTGGTGGCCGCGCTGATCCAGTTCGCGCCCGACGATCCGCTCATCCGGCTCGGGGTGCTGATCGTGCTGCTTTGTCCGTGCATCGACTATGTCGTGACCTTCGCGCATCTCGGCCGCGCCGATGCCCGGCTGCTGCTTGCCTCCACCCCGGCGCTGCTCATGGCGCAGATGCTCTTGCTGCCGCTCTACCTTGCCGCGTTTCTCGGCGAGGCCGCTGCCGGCCTCGTCCACGCCGGCCCGTTCATCCACGCGTTCCTCTGGCTCATCGCCCTGCCGCTCGCGCTGGCGATCCTGTGCCAGCTCTGGGCGGCGCGCAGCCGCGCGGGCGCGCGTGCGGCCGCCGCGATCGGCCTGCTCCCCGTCCCGGCGACCGCGCTCGTGCTCTTGATCGTCATCGCCGCGGTCCTGCCGCAGCTTGGCGCCGCGATCCCGGCGGCACTCAGCGTCTTGCCGCTCTATATCGCCTTCGCGGTGATCGCTCCCGTCGCGGGATGGCTCGTCGCCCGCGCCGCACGGCTCGATGCGCCCGGCGGCCGCGCGGTCGCGTTCAGCGCCGGCACGCGCAATTCGCTCGTCGTGTTGCCGTTGGCGTTGGCCGTGCCCGGTGCCATGCCGGTGTTGCCCGCCATCATCGTCACGCAGACGCTCGTCGAGCTGCTGTTCGAACTTCTATATGTTCGCACGATCGCGCAAATGGGACGCGGCGCCGCGCACGGCGCGTGAGCCTATCGGGACTGCAGGACATCGAAAATCTCGGCCGATTGACGCGCCCAGTCCGGATGCGTTGCGGCCAAGGATCAGGCGGCAACAACGGCATTTAGCCGTGGCGATGGTTTCCGGATGTCGGGAAGGGAAAATGGCACCAGAAGAGGAAACTAAGAATACTCCTATGATTTTGATAAGAAAAATCAAACTATCATGAAAATACAGGGTGGCCCCAATGATGACATACCAGATTGAGAGATGAAGTGATAAGATTACCAATCAACAACACAGCATCTCACTTAATCTTATACATTCCGTAGTCGTCCCATACAATGCTTTTCTTTCAAAGCCCGTATGGTGTCCATCTGGTATCTTTTCTGACAATGCCCTCGGAATCGACGAAGCGCGAGCACCGATCGCCGACACGCTCGCCGCCTTGGGCGATGTCAGCGATACCGAGCTCGCGGGCTACCTAGCCTATGGCAGTGATCACAATGGGAAGGATGACAGCGCCCGCAACTGTTCGATCACGCGCCGGTGATCGGCGATATCCACACTCGCCATGTGAAGCCGCTGAACGGTTGTGCCCACCCGGTAGCGGCCAAGCACTCCCGGGGCGCTTCGAAGCGCCGCATGATGCGGGTAGAGCAACGTCAGCAGGCCGCATTCATAGAGCTGCCCATAGGCCATCATCTGATAGACATCCGACTGAGATACGCCCTGTTTGGGATCGTCGATACGCGCCGCGATGCGTTTCCATTTCGTGTCGATGATCTGAACGACCTCGTTACCCCGCCGGACCAAGATATCGGGCTTTGTCTGGAAGGTGCGACGGCCATCGCGGGCCTCTTCAAGACAAAAGAGGCGTCCGCCTTGAAGATGCACGGTCAACCCGGAACCCGAAAGCGCCCGGCGTAGCATCCGGCCAACATACTCCTCGAAGAGAGTATTCATCTCGAACAGTAGGGAGAAGCCAGCCTGCTCGCCCACCGATGTTGTCTGAAATCGCTCGCCAAGAAGAAGCCGCGCGAGAGCCAGCAAATCCTTCCAGCGGGCATTAGTACGGTCGAGCTGCACCTCGTCCCAGCGCAGTGCCTGCGGAGACATGGGTGTGATGTCGGCATAACTGAAGGCAAGTTCGGCCAATCGTCTCTGATTGTCCGGGCTTTGCGATATCCGGCGCAGGCGATCGATTGCTGCCCGCATGATCTGGTTGATCGCGATATCGGGGGAAAGCTCGTCGAAGCGGCACGCGAGCCGAGCGGGATTGGCTGCGAGCCTGGAAAACTGACGGGTCATATCGAGCCGTCCGCGAAGCGTGGCGAGGTCTTCCTCGCGCTCCACATACCGGCGCGGCATACCCTGACGCAGCGCGTCGATTAGCTTGAGACTGAAGAGCCGGATCAGAATTTCGAGAAGATTGTCTTTTTGCCAGCCAAGCTCGGTGACAGAGCCACCGTCGATATCAAGATCCATGGCGACAGCGAGCAAATGAATGAGCTTCTTTCGGATCAGCCCTTGCTCCGCCTGCTCATCGCCAACTGCAGGAACATCGATCTTCGGAAGTATTTCCAAGGTGCAGTTGTCTGCAACAACGATTCCGACCATTTGCTTGGCGCCAAGTGCGTTCCGGCCGTGAGTGAGAATCCGCCCACCGTTTTCGCCACCCAGCGGAGACTTACGCGCTACGGCAGCGAGACGATCCGCCGCCCACACGGGGATTTGCGTCTCCTTGTCATCGCCGTAAGCGATCGATTTCCATTCAAAGAGTGTTCGCCGGATCACGCGAGACCGGAATAGGCTTCAGTCGCAAAATCTTTGCGGACCGACCAGCGCCAGCGTGATGGCATATCGGCGTCCATGTCGAGACCTGCGGGAGGTTTGAGCTCGTCGCGCTTGACGTCTCGACGCTCTCGGCAATATCTTCCTTCGGCGCGCGCTGGCTCTCGACATCGACGCGCCAGAGGTCGGCGCCCGCGATGACATGCGCGAGCATCGCCCGCAGCGCGACGCCGCCATGGCTTGCCAGATCGGCGCGCACCGCTGCATGGCGATGGAGGTCGATATAGGCATTGAGCGGACCCGACACTTCGGGACGAGTGGGCTTCGCGACAAGCGCCTCGCCCTCGTCATCCCCGCCGCCGCCTGAAAGCCGCTTCGCTTCCTTCGTCGTGACGAACCCTTCGTGGAAGGTGATTTCGCCGCTCTCGCGAACCTCGATATAGATACGGCCACCCTTGCGCTTGCCCGCATGGGCATAATCCCATGACCGGAACCAGTCGCCGCGCTCCATGATAACGACATCGGACCATCCGGCTTCGAGATAGTCGGCCTTGCGCGCCTCGATGGCTTCCAACTGCGCCGACCAGAAAGCATCGCTGTCGGCGAAGAAGCTGTCTTCGCCGAACAGGTCCGCAACGATAGCCGCCTTGGTTTCCGCGACATCAAACAGCGCGTGCTTCACCGCAATGGCCGTGCCGCCGAACAGCCATGCCTTTAGCTGGTGGCCGGTCGGGCAGTACGCGCCTTCGTCGTCGAACAGCGCCACCCATGCCTTCTGCTGGCTCTTCGATGCGAGGGTCAGATGCCGAACGGCGCCCGCATCGATTTCCCCGCCGCGATAGAGGGTGCGGATGCGGGGAAGCAGATTGCCGAGCGCGAGGATGCGCTTCACCGTACGCGGCTCGAACCCGAAGCTGTCCGCAACCTCCTCGACCGAACGCCCTGCCTTGACCAGCGCGACGAACGCTTCCCACTGGCTGACCTCGTCGGGCTGCACCCGCGCGAGATTTTCGAGCATCGACGCTTCGAGCGCATCGGCATCGTCGCCCTCGTCGAGAATGGCGCAAGGAATGGGCCACACCGCCCCGCCCTCACGCGCGACGGCGCCGACGGCGGTAAAACGCCGACGCCCCGCGACAATCTCGTAATGGCCTTCCGAACAATTGGGCCGAACGAGCAGCGGAACCAGCACCCCGCGCGCACGGATGCTCGGCATAAGGTCGGCGACATCGGGGTCTTTCCCCTTCCCGCGCATATTGGCCGCGGCGATGGACAAATTGCCGATATCGATAAAATCGAGCTTCATGACGTTCTTCCTTCTCTTAACCACACCCGGCCCCGGACGGCGGGGCGGGCGGCGAGAAAAGGCGACGGGACCGCGCCATAGGACGGCGCGCACCCGCAGGGCCGAAACGAAGTGAAGGAGCCGACGCGCAGCGGCGGCTTGCGCACCGGCCGAGCGGGCCCATAGCCGCGCGCCGAACGACACGCTGTCCGTGGCCGGCCCAACGACTACACCGCCGTGCGGTCAGCGCGGCGTCCATATCGGATAACAGACGCGCCCTTGGCGAAGCCGCAGGCGGGGCGGTGTGCGTGCGCAAATGTGCTTCGCGGCCGCCCCGTCAAGACCAGCGAGCCAAGAGCGCCGCGCGGCCCACCGTGCAAACGCGCGACCTCTGGCGGCAGCCTGCCGCCGCCAGTGCGCGCTCAATTGAGGCCGCGCTCCATCTACCGACGGCTCAGCTCTCCCAAGCTTCGTTGAGTACGACTGCCGCCAATGCCGATTTGTCGTGCGGGAAGAACCGGCCATAATGTTTCGCGACGATTTCCGGGCTATCCTGGATGGCATAGCCCGCCTGCTCGTATGAGCCGGTCTTCTTGAGAACGTGCGTTGCCAAAACATCGCGCACATTATGCGGACCGTGCGGGAGCAGGCCTTTGATGGCCCCTTGGCCGGTATAGGGATTAAAGATGCCATAGCGCTGGATCGCCAGCCGCCAGGCATCATAGAATCCGACCTGACTATATGCGGCATCCTTCGTCGTCAGCTTGGCCGATTTCACAAAGAAGGTCTTTGGATCCTCGGCACCGCCGAGCAGGATCTGCCGGTCGCGCCGGAGATACAGATCGATGAACTCGTAGAGCCGCCCGAGATCGGGCAGAAGCAACCGATAAGGCTTCCGGCCGAAAAAGGACGACGACGCATTTTTGAACGCAACGGCGGGAATGAAGACCTCCCAGCCGCCCGATAGATCATTCCATCGAAGCTCCCCGCATCTCAGGTTCTCGAGTTGCTTCTCGCTGCTGTGCCGCCCGCCTCGAACACAGAATCGAAGCTGTCGGAGATTCTTCTGCCGAAGACCAAGATGCAAGCCAAAGCGCAGCATCAGAAAGGCGCGGACCGCTTCCGCCGCAGCCTTCGGATGACGCCGCGCGCTCGGCATCCGCGCCAGCATTTCCTCGGTGATCTTGCGATATTCGCCGACCGGGCTCTCGGCTTCGAGGATGGGCAATATCGGTTCGAACGGATCACGATGGACCTTCGCGACGCGCTGAACATCCTTCTTCCGGTTCAGGGCGTAGATGATGAAGCGGTCGCAGACAGCATCCCAATCCCTACAAGCTTCGTCGACCTCACCTGCGGAAATCAGCTCATCGACCGGTTGCAGGGCGTCCGCAAGGTCTGGGTGCTGCCGCATCCAACCCGTCTTTTCGCGCGCAAGCGAGAGCGCGAAGTCGAGCATATTGACCTCCCAGCTCGTATAGAAGCCGCGGCGCTCCTCGCG
Organism: Sphingopyxis sp. H053; assembly: GCF_001468225.1. Classification (GTDB taxonomy): domain Bacteria; phylum Pseudomonadota; class Alphaproteobacteria; order Sphingomonadales; family Sphingomonadaceae; genus Sphingopyxis. Next base: position 15,859 of record NZ_LNRU01000003.1, read on the forward strand.
CCAATGGAGATACCAGTCCCAGACCGACGGGAAGAGCAGCATCGCGAGACACAGTCGATCGGCGGGAACGCCAAATCCGCGAACATCACCATCCGGCGGCGAGCATAGAGCACCGAACATAAGTCCGAGATGTTCCAATTTCTGCGACGCCGTTTCCTCGCCCCACATGCCTTGGCGAAGCAGGCCTGACGGCGCGAGGGTCGAGGTTTTGAATGCGATAAGACTATGGACTTCAGTCTGCAGTTGGGAGGGCGCATCGCGGCAGCCAGCCATGCTCCCGTCGGTCGCACCGGCATCGACCGATGCCGTGTTCGAGAATCGGAGGGAGAAGCGCTGCTGCGTCGCTTCTCGCTGAAAGCGGCGATACTCTGTCGCGCCCTCGATGATGACCGAACGCACCCACGCCAGTATTTCCTCGCGCTCGCGTTTGGGCCGTTTCGAGAAATCGCCCGGAAGGTGCCAGGCGAGTTTCCGCCTCTCGGAAGCCGTAAGCGCCGCGATGGCGGGCCGCGCGGTGGCACGCCCGGTCCGATCGAGTTTTGCCTGAAAATAGCCTTCGGGCAGGCGATAGCGGCGCTCGATTCTGCTCAGGACCGAGAGGCTTTCGATCGTGCCCGGCGCCTTTACGCCGGTCGCCCACGTCTGGATCGTCTTGCGATCGGTCTTGTCGCCCGGTCCGATGATGGCACGGTGGAGATGATTGCAGCTGTCGCCGTGCCGGCGCATGTGCAACGCAAGCGCTTCGGGAAAGGAGGTTGGATCGACCCATTCTTCTCCAGACGCTTCGGGAAATTCGACAATCAATTTCGGTTTCGGGCCGCGCTTCTTTTTCGGATGGCCAGCGAGGTCCGCGCTCTCGGTTATGGGTGCGAGCAGCGGGCGTTCCGCCAAAATGGTGGGCACTTTCAATAAACTCCTGCATTGGGTGTAGGGCGGCGCCCGATGGCAGAAGCTTCCTTTCAAATGGCAAACGGCTGGATCGCTCTCCCGATCACCGCCGATTGCGGGCCCCAAACACCCTCTAGCGCTCGTCGCCGGGAAACTGCGCTACGACGCTTGTCTTCACGCCGACACGCTGGTAGAGGCGCCCCTCGTTGCCGCTTTAGCTCAGTTGGTAGAGCACATCATTCGTAATGATGGGGTCACAGGTTCGAGTCCTGTAAGCGGCACCATCGACCCCATAATTCAATGACTTAGGCCGGATGAGTTTTTCCGGGAGCCGCTTTGTATGCGGTCATTTGGCGCCACCTGAATCAGGGCGATGCCTCCTCGTCTCCACATAGGAGAGGAGCTCGCGCGAACCGCCTTCTGTCCGGACAAGATCGATCGGCCGTCCACCCAGATCCATATTCTCGGTTTGAAGCCAGGCCATGACGGACCGGTCATCGCCAATCAGCACAGCCAGTTCCTGAAACAGCCGCACGAGATATTGACCGGCCCGGAAGGCCGGGTCCGGTCGAGCAAGTCGGAATGTCCCGTTACGCAGATCCGCTGCGCGATTGCCCGCGATGCCGAGTATCTCTCCAAGCATATCGTCACCGATGCTCCAGAGCGCAGCAACGCGCGCCACAGCCTCGGACAGCACGCGGCTCTGCGCTTCAGACGATGTCTCCATCATCTCGTCTTTCCCTACCACGGTCAGTCCTCCAGCAAGTCAGAGATCGCAGCTTCGTCATCGCTGCGCAGCGCATCCAGATAGTCGCTCCACCACTGGTGCATCCGTACCCGCTCATCCCAATAGGGCGTCCGGTTATAGATGCGGCGGATCTGATTGTTGTCGGCGTGCGCGAGCGACCGTTCGATCGCATCGGGGTTCCACTTGCCGCACTGGTTGAGAAGCGATGAGGCGGTCGCGCGAAATCCGTGGGACGTCAAATCCCGCGGCCCATAGCCCATGCGGCGATAAGCCGCGTTCATCGTATTCTCGCTGAGCGGTCGCTTCCACGTGTGGAACGCGGGAAAGACATAATCCTCGCCGCCAACATAAGGCCGAAGCTCTTCCAACAGGGCGATCACCTGCCGCGACAACGGGACATAATGGGGCCGCCGCATCTTCATGCGCTCCGGGGGGACCGTCCAGACGGCCTTCTCGAAATCGAACTCGGCCCAGCGCGCAAGCCGCAGCTCGCCCGGTCTCGCCATGACGTGCGGCAATATCTTGCAGGCGAGCAAGGTGATCGGATAGCCCGAGTACCCCAATATCTGCACAAGCCGGTCCAGATCCTGTGGTTCGGGTCGGACGAGTTTGTGCTGGTGGTCACGACCATCTTCGTCGCCGTCATCGTCGGCGGGCTGGTCGGCTGGGCGTTCATCGCGGCCCTTCTCCTTTTCCTGCCGTGGAAGCGTGCGCAGCCGCGCGGTTTCCTCGCGCATCTCGCTTGGCGCTGGGGAATGCTGCGCTTCCGTCATTATCCGGGTCCGACCCAGATCCGCTTCTTCGAGTGAGGGCGATCATGTTTAGCCGCATTGGAAAATCAAGCCGCCAGCCGGTCGATCCGCTTGTCGGCAAGCCCGCGAGCTTTGGCATCCATCGCTACCTCCAAGGCTCGTCGAACCTGTTCGAAGAGAACCGGCTGCTCAAGTTCGCGATCGTCGGCCTGTTCGGCATCACCGCCGTGCTCGGGGCTATAATCTACAGCTCCGACCAGAAAGAGCGAACAATTGTCGTGCCGTTCGGATCGGGGGGGGACCTTTATGTCACCGGTTCGAAGCCATCGGCGACCTATCTGCGAACAATCGCGCGCAACATCGTCGCTCTCGCCGGCACCTACTCCGCCTATTCGGCGGACCGGCAATTTCAGGAATTGCTCTCGATTGTCCACCCGTCAGCGTACAACAGCATGCGCGACAGCCTGACCGGTATATTGGGCGAGCTTGCGAACAATCCGACGCTGTCAATCGCGACCTACATTCGCCCCGACCAACCGGTGCAATGGACCGACCACGATATTCTCCTGCCGGTCGAGAAGGTCCGGGTCATCGGCGGCGTCATCCGCAAGTTCCGCGGCAATCTGCGCATCCGCTACGCGGTTGAGAATGGCCGCTTCTGGCTCGTTGCGCTCACCGAGGAGAATTTCGATGCCCAGCCTCGCTAGGACGCGCGCCACGACGTTCGCGGTTGCCGCTCTAGTGCTGCCTGTCACGCTCGCAGCACAATCGGTTACCGCTCTGCCCGAGCAGACCAGCATGATCCGGCTCTCGAACCGCGATGTCAATCATGTCGTCTGCATGGGTGGGGAGATCGAGGATGTGAAATTCTCAGCCGAAAAGGCCATCGCTGTCGAACGCGCGGGCTCCGACGCCTGGATCAAGTTCCTCGTCAAGGAAGTCGAGGACATGGGGATCGTAACGCGCAGCTATGTGACTATACCGTCGGAATTCTTCATTAGCTGCAACGGCGCCATCTATCCGCTCTATGCCGAACCCGCCGACATTCCGGCGCAGACGGTGACGCTGGCGCGCGGACGCACTCAGCGCGCTGCTGAAAACGAGAAGCTGCTGGGCCCGCTTGTCGAAGAAGAGCGAGCGATCTCGATCACCCTCGCCGTGTTGCAAGGCCGCGTGCCAGCGACCTTCATGGACGTAGCGCCGCGGGCCGGCGTGATCACCGTGACCGCCTTGCCGGCGGTCAAATTGATCGAGCGGCGGCGGCTCGCGGTCGAAGGCGCTGGCCTCTCCGTCTCGGAATATCAGCTCAGCAGCGACAGCGAGGCGGTTGTCGAGGAGAGGCAGTTTCTCGATCGCGCGCTCGGCAGTGACATCTTCGCGGTCACGCTCGACAGGCTCGCGGTGAAGCCCGGCGAAAGTGTGCGGCTGATCGTAATCCGCCGCGGAGACGAGGAATGACCGATACGCCCGTACAGGAGGCACTTGACCTCGGAGATGTCGGCAAGCAGATGCCACCAGAGAGCCGGAAGATCAGCCGCGGCCCCGCACTGCTCGCGCTGAAGGATCGCTGGGCGATGCTAAGTTCGAAGCAAAAGCTTCGTGCTAGACAGCTCGGCGTCGCAGGCATCGTCGCGATGCTTGGGACAGGTCTCTATACCGCCAGCACCGACGGCAATGATGGGCCTGTCGAGACCCCGCCTGCGACCAAGCTCGACATGGGTGCCGGCCTTCGTGGCGACAGCCTCGAAACCAAGCTTCGCGGCGATCTCCAGAAGATCCTCGACGGCCAGACCTTGCTCGGCGACCGCGTCACCGCGATCGAGGAAGGCAAAATCGTGCCCGGCAGTGGCGCCGCAGCGCTACCCGACGGCGACCTTGGGCTTCCCCCTGCCCTGCCTGGAGCCATTCCCGATTATCCACCGCCGCCCGGCGACGCGGGAGGGGCGAATGGCGAGATCCCGCCGCCGCCGACGCCGCCAACTATCCCGCCCGCTCCGTCTGCGCCTCCGATCGAGAAGACGGTCGGCGCGATCGGCGCGGCAGCGATGGCGCCGACCGCAGCAAGTATCGACGGTAAAGCCGAGCCGGCTGGCGCCAAAAAAAAGACCAGGACGATCTATTTGCCGCCTGGTTTCATGAAAGCGCGGCTTCTAACCGGGATCGACGCGCTCGCAAGCCGTGATGCGACCTCGAACCCCGAGCCGTTAATCGCTCGCGTGCAGGCACCAGCGGTCTTACCGAATGATGTGAAAGCCAATCTCGCCGGCTGCTTCGTCATCGGCAACGCGACGGGCAGCCTCGCGAAGGAGCGCGTCGAGGTCCAACTTGTCTCGCTCTCCTGCGTCGATTTCGACGAACATTCGGTCGTCGACCAGCCAATAAAGGGCTTCTTCGTCGATACCGACGGCAAGAAAGGGCTGTCAGGCAAGGTCGTGACGCGCGCCGGGGCGAGCCTCGCTCGCGCCTTCATCGCCGGGACCATCAGCGGTATCAGCCAGACGGTCGAGAATACGATCGGGGACGTCTCGACTTCGGCGCTCGGCTCAGTGCGGACGCTCGATGCCGGCGGTGCCGTCAAGGCCGGAATTGCCGGCGGTCTTTCGAAATCGTCCGACAAGCTCACGGATTTCTATCTAGATCTCGCTCGCCAGGCAGGCCCTATCGTCGAGGTCGGCGCAACAAAAGACGTTATCGTCGTGATCCAGGAAGGAGTCACCCTTGAAATCAAGCCAAGTGCGGGGAACAAATTTTGACCGTCTTGACCTAGGCGGACAGTGGCTGGTGCACGAACATGAGGTAATTGCGAAAGCGCCAGCCACGGGCTCCGCAAGCATCGGGAGAGTTCGACGCCATAAAAGTTTAAACAGGCGCCTACAGCGGCGGTATTTGTTGATCAGAACCGACCGAATTAGGATGTCCGATTAGGGTCCGATTTTGGCAAAACTGGCGGTGCCCGCCAGTCTGCTTCAGGGCGATTGAACGGCAGCAACGGCCGTTCCTCCGTTGGCTCGGTTTCATTCCCATCAAATTCCGTCGAGAGACATCTACCCGCCAATGCTATCTTGCTTCTGCAGCCTTCAAGAGAATGGTCGATCAACGAGGCAAGGTTGTGATCTCCTTCAAAGTGCGCGGCTGGCAGCGTTATGGCAGTCCACACGAGATATTAACGGACTTTGGTCATAGTTCCCGCATGAGACGATCGGATTCCCTAGCGTCAACCATGCACAAGGCCCGATTTGCGGGCTTCCCGGACCCTGCCGCGCTTCCGCTCCTCGTCTATCGGGAATTCATCGATATGCTCTTCGGTATGGCGCTGCCGATCTTCGGATTTGGCGTGGCATTTGTCGGCATATGTCTGATGGTGAGCCGCGAACTCGATAGCCCTTTTCTCCTCCTCCTCGCAGTGCTGGCGCTTTGGTGACGTTCCTACGTCTCTGGATACTGATCGCCTATCGGCGAGCCTCTCCGGGTTTGGACTTCGAAGGGTTGAAGCGTTGGGAACTTCGCTATGCGATTGGCAACTATGCCCTTGCGACGCTGATCGCCGCCCTCAACGTCGCCGTGATCTTCATTCACGAGCCAATCCTGCATCTTCTCACCGTTAGCCTCGTATTTGGCTTCGGCGCCGGCATCGTGTCGCGAATCGCGATAAGGCCGAAAATCTGCGTCATAAGCCTGTTGCTAGCGACCCTGCCCACGGTTACCGCGCTGGCCTTGCACGCCTTCACGCCGCACCCCGGTCCCGTGCACGCCGAATTTTTTCTGATCGAAGCCTTCATCGTCGCGATGATCACCGGACTCAGCCTTCAGACCGTCGCGCATCTCTACCGAACCGCGGTTGAGCATCACATAGCGCGGCACGATTTGGCGCTGCTCGCTAAGACCGACGCTCTCACCGACCTTGCGAACCGTCTATCGCTCCGCGAGTTTTTTCAGGCGCGCATGGTCGCAGCAAAAGACGCCGACAGCCAGATTGCCGTGCATTTTCTCGACCTCGACGGGTTCAAGGCGATTAATGATCGCCACGGCCACCCAGCTGGTGATGCAGTGCTGAAAGAAGTGGCTCGACGGCTCAAGGCAATAGTCCGCAGCGATGATGTGGTCGCGCGGCTCGGCGGTGACGAGTTTGTCGTGCTGCAAGCGGACGTACTGCAGGACACCGAAGCCGAATTCATCGCACGTCGAATCATACGCGAAATTAGCAAGCCTTACGCTATCGGGGATAAGCTCCTGACCATCTCGGTCAGCGTGGGAATTGCGACGGCGCCAAGGATGGGCTTGGAGCTGGAGCGTCTCCTCACATGCGCCGATAGCGCCCTGTACCGTGCCAAGGCCGCCGGAAAGGCCCGGGCCCTTTTCTGCGTCGAAGTGGACGCGGTGAAATCGGTCGCGGCGTGACACCCGAAGGAACGCAGGCGCACCAATTGTCATAGCACCTGGAACCGAAAGTGTGCGAGGCTCCCAAGATCGGTGCGCTTGAGTGGCTGGGTAAACCAGAGCCCGCTGCGGCAGTACAGCGAACAAGCGCGCGGTGCCGAAGCCGCCGCGCGAGGACAGCGAGCCAAGTGTGCACGCGCGCGCGCATCAGCGCGGTCCCTAGCGTCGCTTGCCGACGCTAGTGTGCGCCCCTCATATGTCGGGCTCAACTATCAAATGTGGTCGGAATCAAAACTCAAGCAGGGGTCGGATTTTCGGCAAAACTGGCCGATCTGGGGCGGGCAGCTTTTGGGAACGACGGCAAGTTAGTGGACATTACGCCGTCAGCCGGCCTTTGTAGAAAGTGCGGAGCGCCTTCTTGTCGATCTTTCCAGTCGCCGTGAGCGGCACGTCAGCGAAAATGATCTGGTCGGGAAGCCACCATTTGACGAGCCGGGGCTCAAGCCATGCCCGGACATCCGCTTCGGTCAACGAGGCTTCCGGCATAGGTTCGATGACGAGGAGCGGCCGTTCCTCCCACTTGGGATGAAATACGCCAATAACGGCCGCGATTTTGACGCCCGGGCAAGCGACGGCGACATTTTCGATGTCGATCGAACTGATCCATTCGCCGCCCGATTTGATGACGTCCTTCTTCCGGTCGGTGATGCGCATAAAACCATTCGCATCTACAGTGGCGATGTCGCCGGTATCGAACCATCCGTCGGCGTCGAGCGCGCTGACCGCTTGCCGGTAATATCGTTCCAGCACCCAAGGTCCACGAACGAGGACGCTGCCTGCCTGGACACCATCGTGCGACAGGTCCTGACCATCATCGTCGACAATCTTGAGTTCGACGCCAAACTGGAGCCGGCCTTGCCGCGTCCAGATGATGTCGTTCATTTCATCATGGCCTAGTGCTGCAACCTTGGGCGTCGGTGTTGCGAGCACGCCGAGCGGCGACATCTCGGTCATGCCCCAGATCTGGCGAACCTTGACGCCATATTGGGTCTCGAACGTCTCCGCCATCGCGCGCGGCACGGCCGACCCGCCAATCACGACACGCTCGAGCGTCCCCGTGTCCTCGCCCGTGCGGGCGAGGTGATCGAGATACATGGTCCAGATTGTCGGCACGCCGCCCGAGAAGGTGACGCCCTCGGACTTGATCAGCTCTTGCAGGCTCGCTCCGTCGAATTTGTCGCACGGAAATACGAACTTCGCTCCGTTAATCGCTCCCGCGAATGGGAGGCCCCAGGCCGTCGCGTGATAGAGCGACTGGCACGGCAAGATCACGTCGAAGGCAGAGAAACCGAGCGCGCCCGACAGGCCGGCGACAAGCGCGTGCAGCACCACCGAGCGGTGCGAGTAGAGCACCCCCTTCGGATCGCCGGTGGTGCCCGATGTGTAGCAGAGAAAGGCCCCGCTGTTCTCCTCGAGGTCGGGCCAAAGGGTTGTCCCGGAAAATTCAGCGATGCGCCGATCATAGTCATCCCCGGTCAGCATCACGAAATGCTCGATCGTATGGAGCGCGGGTTTCAGCCGCTCGACGATCTCGTGCAGATTGGCGTCATAGAGAAGCACCCGGCTTTCGGCATGGTTGATCGTAAATGCGATATGTTCGTCCGGGAGCCTCGGATTGGCGGTGTGGAGAACAAGCCCCTTCCCGGGCGCAGCAAAAAACAGTTCGAAATGCCGGTGCGTATTCCAAGCGAGCGAGCTGATCCGGTCCCCCGGTTCGAGCCCGAGGCTCATGAGCCACTCGGCCCCCGCCGCCGCTCGCGAGAGCGCACCCGCATAATCGTAACGAAAGAGCTTGCCGTCGCAGTCCTTCGATACGATCTCGCGATCGCCGTGCGCTGTCGCTGCAAAGCGCAATATCTGCGAAATGTTGAGCGGCAGGTTCTGCATCAAACCCGGGATTGTCATCTAGCATGTCCTCAACCTGATCGCGGCCAGCCGCAGTCTACCCATTCGCCAGCAAAGCTTGCAGCCGCGCGACGACCTCATCGGTCGCCTCGGCGGCAGCCGGTATGATCCCGGCAAAATGCACGAAACCATGCGTCAGATGATCGAACTCCAGGAGTTCGGAGCGAACCCCCGCATCTCGCAGGCGTCCGGCGTAGGCAACGGCCTCGTCGCGCAGCGGATCGACCGATAGGACGACCGTCAACGCACGCGGCAAGCGCGAGAGATCGTCTGCCTTGAGAGGCGACAGGCGCGGATCGGCGGTGTCGGCGCCCTGCGCATAATCGGCGACACACACCGTCAGACTCGCGCGGCGGAGCGTCGGATCAGCGTCGCGAACGCGGGACGGATAGTCATTCTCGCCGGCGTCGAGGTCGACGGCCGGGTAGAGCAGGAGCTGTGCATCAAAGGGCCGTCCCTCTTGGGGCTCGTCGCGCATAGCGATGCAGATTGCGGCCGCTAGATTGCCGCCGGCGCTATCGCCGCCGATGATCGCTGGCAGACTATCACCGCCGAGGGACGACCGATTGGCGGCAATCCAGCGCGCGGCCGCGAGGCTGTCGTCAAATCCCGCCGGGAAGGGATGCTCGGGGGCGAGACGATAGCTGCTGGCCACCACCACCATCGAGAGATCCCGGCATAGCCGGCGGATGGTATGATCGACGGTGTCGAGGTCGCCGATGGCCCAGCCGCCGCCGTGAATATAGTGCAGCGTCCCCGTCGGCTCGGTCGATGGACGGTAAATCCGGAGTGGGACCTTGGCGTCGCGCGTTTCGATCTGCCGGTCTTCGATCGAAGCAACGTCTATGCGGCCGCCCGGCCCAACGATCATCGGGATCATCGCGGCAGCCTGCGCCCGAAGCGTCGGATAGTCGACGGGCCCCGGCGGCACGGAAGGCAGTTGGTCGACAAGTTGCTGCAATACTGGGTCGAGCGCCACGATAAACTCCGTCAATAAGTTGGAATGGAAAGGCCGAGGATGCGCGCCAGCGCATCGACGACGCGGTACACTTGTGGGTCCCTGACGCCGGGTTGGCCGGTGCGGTTGCGGACATAGGCAAAGCTGACACCCGAGGATGGGTGGGCAAAGGCGAGCGAGCCCCCCGCCCCGTCATGGCCGAACGATCCCTCGCCGAGCATCGGCTGGATCGCCCATGGCAGCATGAGGCCCGCGCCCCAGGTCGGACCGGCGAAGTCCTGACCGAAAGGCGTTCCCGAAGACACGGTACGACAGGCGTCGCGAAGGCAATCCTCCGAAACAAGCGGAGCCTGGCCGACGCTACCGATCGCCTTCGAATAGAGCCGCGCGAGCGAGCGCGCGTCGGCGACACCATTTGCGCCCGCCAGTTCGACGCGCTGCACGGCGGGATCGTTCATGGCGTCGGCGAGACCGCTCATCCGCGCGGGGAAAAGGCCATTCAGCGATATCGCGCGCGCTGCGATCGATGACGGGTCAAGTTCGGGCGTGTCATATTCGGCCGGAACCTCGACGGCGGCAATGGGCGACTGCGCGTCGCCGCTGCGGCCAATCTGTATGTTGAGTTCCAACGGCCCAGCAAGATTGGCGCGGAACCATTCTCCGATGGTCTGGCCGGTCACCCGCCGCATCAGTTCCGACGTGATCCAGCCCACGGTGATCGCATGATAGGCGTGTGCCGTGCCCGGCTCGAACAGCGGAGCTTCCGCCGCAAGCCTTGCTGCCATCGCGGCTGTATCGGCCAGGCCTGCGATCGTGATCGGTCCGCTTATCAGGGGAACGCCAGCCTGATGTGCGAGCGCCTTGCGGACACTGATATCGCCCTTGCCGTGCGCCGCGAACTCGGGCCAGTAGTGCGCGAGCGGCAGATCGAGATCGATCCTGCCGTTCGAGACCTGCGACAGGACGCACAGTGCCGATATTCCCTTGGTGACCGAGAAAACGGGGACGGCGGTATTGCGATACCAGGGGGTTTGATCGCTGGCATCTGCCGAGCCGCCCCAGAGATCGAGCACCGGCTGGCCGTCACGATAGATGGCGCAGGCGGCCCCGCGTTCGCCGCCCTCCTGGAAGTTCGCTTCGAATGCGTCGCGGCACGCCGCGAATTGCGGATCGACGGTGCCCTGAATTTGGGAACGGTTGGTCAAAATTTTCCCTCCTTGGTTCGGGCATCGATCAACACGGCTTCGCCGAGCGCGACGGCGCCAAGCGGCCCGGCCCGGTCTCCGAGCGCCGGAAGCGTGACCAGATCTTCGGCCGCGTCGCCCGGGACGAAGGGAAGATAGCCAGCCAGGTCCGCGACGACATGCTGCCAGGCGCGTTCGAGCAGAAAGGAGCGGCCCATGCCGATCCCGCCGCCTATCAGGATTTTCTGCGGGCTCGTTACCAGCAGAAGAGCACCGATCAGCTGGGCCAGGTCGTGCGCGACAAACGACCAGCGCGGATCATCTGCCCGTATTTCCTCGCCCGCCCTGCCGAACCGCGCCTGCAGCGCAGGACCCGACAACAGGCCCTCGATGCAGTCGCCATGAAACGGGCAGCTACCCGAAAACTCGTCGCCGTTTGCGCGCCGCAATCGGAGATGCCCGATCTCGGGATGGAGCGCCCCGTGCACGGGGCGCCCTCCGAGCAGCAAGCCCCCGCCGACGCCGGTGCCGAGCGTCAGATAGCAGAGGCTGTCGAGGCCCTGTCCAGCGCCCCAGCGCCATTCGGCAAGGGCCGCGGCATTGACGTCGGTATCGATACGCCACGGGCAATCCGCGACCGCGCCCAGCGCACCCGCGATATCGGCTCCGCTCCAGCCTGCCTTGGGCGTGGCGAGCATTGTGCCAAAATCCGTTGCACCCGGATCAAGCCGCAGCGGACCGAAAGAAGCTATTCCGAGCGCGGCAAATCCTTCGCGCCGCTTCCACCCTTCGAGCGTATCGACGAGGGCGCCGAGCGTTTCATTTGGCGTCGTCGTCGCAAATCGCGCGCTCGCCAGAATCTCGCTCCCGCGGGCAAGGACAGCCAGCGCTTTCGTCCCCCCCAGTTCGATGCCGGCGATTGTCTTCATAGGGACCATAGCTATCGCGCGATCCCTGCCTTGTCGCCTGCCAGCCACAGATGAACGAACGGCGCAAACGCGCCGCCGAAGTTCCGGTCATCGCCGCCGCTCCAGTCATCGACAAAGCTCGTGACGGACAAGTCGGGCAGTACGAACCAGCTATAGGCCTGCGCCGGCGCGGCTTCGGGATTGGCGAACACCAGCCCGCTACCATTGACCGGGCGCCAGCCCTCGAAGAGCGCGGGGGATACCATTGCGTAGAGCCCGGTCGGGCCGGCAGGCCCCGACGGCGCAAAAACATGACGCTGCGTCGACCAGAAGAGATAATAAAGGCCGGCGTGGAAAATGATGTGCGGTCGCTCGAGTTCGTTGTTGAGCGTGTCTGCGCTGACGATCGGCGGAAGGAGGGTCCAGCCCTGCTCGCCGCATTGTCGGCGAACAATTCCGATGACGCCGTTATATTCGGACCGCGAGCGCGCCTGCGATCCCGCGAACAGCAGATAATCATCGCCTCCCGCCGGATCACGGAGAAAGGCCGGATCGCGGAACGCCTTGATCTTCCCGACCTCGCTCGGGCCGCCGCAGGTGGACATATAATGCTCGAGGTCGATCGGGACGATTTCTTCCAGCTCGCGCCAATCGCCAAGCCTGGGTGCCTCGCCCGACAGGTCGAGCGTCGCCAACGCTGAAAATAAACGCTGCTCGAAGGTCAAAATCTGCTCGCCGCGACGCCCGGTAGCGGTAAAATATAGGGCGACGGTCGCAAGGTCCGCGGAAGCGACGGCCGACCCCGACCATTCGCGGCTACCGGGTGAAAAGCCGTCTGGCATGGCCGGCCCGAGGTGCCGCCATCCTTCCGCGCTGTGCAGCAGCAGGTGGATGCGTGCATGCCCGTGGCGCTCGTCCGGGTCGGCGAAGCGCGGCGCGCCGAGTGCCATCCACAGCTGCCTGCCACCGGCCAGGATGATCGGCTTTCCGGCCTCGTCCTGCACAGGCCAGGCGTCCCAGACGCCGAGATCGGGAGCGATCGGTGCGAAATCTTCCTCGCTGAGCAGCGGCGCCCGCAGAACGGGCGCTGCGTCGATCGCCTCGATATGATCACCCGTCCAGCGAGCCGGAACCATCATGATAATTTCACTCTCAAATATTCGAAAACCGGACGGACGCGCCGTCGAACATCGGAATCAAATGAGGGGGCGAGCGCCGCTGCGCTCGCCCCTCCTGATCAATCGATGGTGGTGCGCAAGCGCAGGCCGATGGTGCGCGGATAAGGTCCGGCGAGCAGCAGACTGTTGCGAACGAAAGACGGACCGCGTTCGTCGGCGAGATTCTCGCCGAAGATCGAAAGCTCCCAGCGGTCCGTGCGGATTCCCGCACTGGCATTGTAGAGCGAGTAGGGCCGGACGACATAGCCGTCGTACATGACCCGGCTGCTGGTGCGGCTGGCCGCACCGTTGAGGAAGAAGCGCAGGTCGCCGCTGCCGAGCGGCCGCTCGAAATCGGCATCGAGACGATAATTATACTTCGCTGTGCTCGAGAGGCGCTCGCCATTGGCGACGTTGGGAAGCGAGGCGGTGACGGCGGGATAGATGTCGCGGAATTCGCTGTCGTTCCAGTTGGCGACCGCGCCGAGATTGAGGCCATCGATCGGGGTGCGCCACCGCGCTTCGAGATCGACCCCCGTCGTGCGGGCTTTGCCGACGTTCGCGAACGCGGAAACGCCGAACGGCGTGAGACCGAATTGCAGATCCTTGAAATCGATGCGGTAGACGTTGAGCCCGAGCTGGACGCGTCCGTCGGCAAGCTTCGCCTTGATGCCCGCCTCATAGTTGGTGAGCGTATCGGGATTGAGCGCAATCGACGACGGGATCCCCGATGCCTCGACCAGCGAGGCCTGGAACGGCGTCTGGGTAATGCCGCTCCGGAATCCCGTGCTGACCGTCACGAAGGCGGTCAGATCGTCGGTCGGGAACCAGGAAAGGTTCGCGCGCCACGTCACCTTGTCGGGTTTGGTTTGCCCCGAGCCCGTTCCGGTCAGGATCGAGTCCGCATCGAAGCGTCGATTGTCCTTGTAATAGCGGATGCCGACCAGCGGCACGAGCTTGCCGCCGAACAGATCGTAGCTGATTTCGCCGAAAGCGGAATAGTTGCGGGTCCGCGTATCGTTGAACCCACTGATGGTGAGCGCGGTCAAGTTGGCATCGAAGCTGAAGAGCGCCTTAGCATTCTGGTAGAAACCGCCGACCAGCCAGTGGAACGGACCATCGCCGTTCGAGCGAAGCTGGATTTCCTGCGCGAAGCTGCGCGCATCATAACCGTTGAAGAGCGCGCCGGTGCCGAGCGGTCCGAAGGTCTGTCCGGTCAGATAGCCATATTCGGCATCGAGATAGCTGGTCGAACTGCTGAGGATCGCGGCGCCGGCGTCATATTCGACCGACACGCTGTAGAGATCGAAATTCCCGTTCTCATATCCGCGCGTGGTTCCGCTGAACCACTGCTGGGCAGGCTCAAGCTGGTTGATGCTCTGCGTATAATTCTGGCGCGGTTCCCAGTGCGCGGCCTGCGCCCGGATGCGCAGCGCGTCGGTCGGCTGCCAGAGCAGGACCGCCCGCACGTCGCGGTTGGTGACGTCGTTGGCATTCTTGAACGACGGCCCACCGGTCGCCGGCGTCTCGCTGAAGATATCGACATAGCCGGCACGCTTGTCATAGCCGCCGCTGATGCGGATCGCGAGCCGATCCTTGATCAGCGGCACCGAGATCGCTGCCGACACCCCGTAGTTCAGCGCGCTCGCATCATCCATCTTCGCGATCGTCGCCTCGCCGCGCATCTCGAAATTGTCGAGATCGGGCTCGCGCGTATGGTAGATGATCGTGCCCCCTGCCGAACCCTGCCCATAGAGCGTACCCTGCGGCCCGCGCAGGACCTCGATGCGGTCGATATCGATGAAGCGGAGCGGCGGCGCGATCGGCGAATTGGGAATCGCGAAGGGAACGTCGTCGATATAGTAGCCGATCGGCGAGTCGCCGATGCCGCCCGCGGCTCCCACGCCGCGCAGCGAGAAGGTCTTGATCACCGAGCCGACCTGTTCGCCCGGCGAAGCACCCGGGATCGAGTTCACAAGATCGGTCGTCTCGCGGATTCCGCGCTCTTCGAGCTGCTCGCCGCTGAAGGCCTGGATCGCGAGCGGCGTGTCGATCAGCGACTGCGAGCCCTGGCGCGACGCCGTCACGACGATGTCGCTGTCACTGCTTTCCGTCGTGGAAGCTGCATCTTGCGCCATCACCGGAGTGATCAATGCGATATGTGCAATGCCGGTAAAGGCGGCGGCGGTCAGGCGGCGTGTCATAGGTCCTCTCCCCATAAGCTGCGAATCCGCGATGGAATACGCAATCGATTGCGTGCGGTTTACGCAATCGATTGCGCAGTTGTCAACTCTCTGTTACCCGGCGGCAACGAATGTAGGTGGAGAGCACGCATGACAGGACCGACCGACCTTCCGAAAGGCGCCAAAGTCGGCACTTCGACGAAGCTTTATTACGGGAGCGGTCAAGCCGTCGACGCCATCGTCCAGGCGATCGTCAACACCTTCCTCCTCTTCTATCTCACCGCCGTATGCGGGATGTCGGGGGTTGCCGCCGGCAGCATTTTCCTGATCTCGCTTGGCGTCGACGGGTTGCTCGATCCGTTCATCGGGCGGCTCTCGGACAATTGGCGGTCGCGCTGGGGCCGCCGCCTCCCCTTCATGACGATCGCGCTTCCGCCCATGATGATCGCCTCGGCGCTGCTGTTCACGCTCCCCGCCAATCTCGCCGGCGGCGCCCTCTTCGCTTATGTGCTGGCGCTCCACATCGTCCTGCGTGTCGGCCTGTCGGTTTTCGCGCTCCCTCATTCGGCGCTGACCGCCGAACTCAGCGACGATTATGGCGAGCGCTCGATTATCAGCACCTACCGGGCCCTGTTCATCGTGCTGGGCACCGCGGCCGCGCTTCTCCCCGCCTTCGGCTTCCTGTTCGCCGAAGACGGCGCGCTCCAGACCCGGCCACCCTACCAGTGGCTCGGGCTCATGACCGCCTGCCTGATCGGCGGGTTCGGGTCGGTCTGCGTGGGGGGGATCTTCAAGACCGTGCGCAGGCTGCCGATGCCGCCCGGCGAGGCGACGGGCACCGGCTTCCTGTCGGACATGGCACAGATGTTTCGCAATCCGTCCTTCGTGCCGATGTTCGGCGGCGCGGTGCTGGTGCTGGTCGGCCAGGGCGCGACGACGGCGCTCAACCTTCACGCGTACCGCTATTTCTGGGAGCTGCCGACCGCCTATATGCAGCTGCCGCTGCTCGTTCTGCCGCTCGGCATGCTGCTCGGAACCCTCGCCGCAGGCCTCTTGCTGCGGCGCATCGAAAAGCGCGACGGCGTCGTCGGCGCGATCACGCTGCTCGGCGTCTACCAGATCGTCATCACCCTGCTCGCCGTCACCGGCGTCATTCCCGCGGGGTCGATGATCGCGGTCGTTCTCGTCGCGATCAGCGGCTTGCTCTTCGGCGGCTGCGGCGCGCTCTGCTTCGTCTGCTTCTACTCGATGATCGCCGACGCGGTCGATGAGCATGATCACCTCTTCGGCGTGCGCCGCGAGGCCCTCTATGCCGCGGCGCTGATGGTCGGAGCCAAGGCTGCCACCGGTCTCGGTGCCTTCCTTTCCGGACTCGGTCTCCAACTCATCGGGTTCGTGGCGCCGGCGAAAGCGAGCGGGATCGTCCCGCCGGATATCGCCACGTCGGTGGGTCTCCTATGGGGCCTCGGCGGCGCGCTGGTCGTGCTCGCGGCCATCCCCTTTCTTCGGCGATACAGGATCGATCGGTCGCATCATGCGGCGGTCGTCGAAAGCCTTGTGGCGCGCAACGCCGATCACAACACGGCACCGAATTTGACGCCGGACCTTGCGCAGGCCTGATCGGCGGTGCAATCGATGGCGTAACGCAGACGGGCGAGTGGAATGGAACTGGAAAAGGTGCGCCCAAAGTCGGGCCGGGCAGTCAAGATGACGGACATTGCGCGGATCGCGGGGGTATCCTCGTCGACCGTGTCGCGGGCGCTTGCCGATCATCCCACCATTCCCGAGGCGACGCGAACTACGATCCAGGCGCTGGCGAGAGAGCATGGCTATGTCGTGAACCGCGCCGCGCGGAACCTGCGCCAGAGCCAGACGCAGACGATCGCCGTCGCGGTCCCGCTTGGCCACGAGCGCGAGCAGCTGATTTCAGACCCCTTCTTCCTGCGCCTGTTCGGACATCTCGCCGACGAGATTTCGCAGCGGCGCTACGACATCCTGCTCGTGCGCGAGCCCTCGCCCGACGCGCATTGGCTAGGGCGCCTCGTTCAGTCGCAGCGCGCCGACGGCTTCATCATCGTCGGGCAGAGCGACCAGCATCAGGCCCTTAACCTTGCGGCCCGCGACTACCGCCCGCTGGTCGTCTTCGGTTCAGAACTGCCAGATCAAATCTATTGCTCCGTCGGCTCCGACAATTTCGAGGGCGGCCGGCTTGCCACGGACCATTTGCTCCGATCCGGCCGCAGGCGCATCCTGTTCCTCGGTCCCGCCGAACTGCCGCAGATCGACCTCCGGCTGGACGGTTACCGGCAGGCGATCGGCGATCATGGCCTGTCGGTCGACGAGAGCTTCGTCCTGCCCGCGCATTTTACGGGACCCTCGGCCCATGACGCGGTGCGCGATCTTCTCGCGCGGGCGGTGGAATTCGACGGCATCTTTGCGGCCTCTGACGGCATCGCGCTGTCCGCGATCCGCGCGCTTGAGAGTGCAGGCATGCGCTGCCCTGACGACATCTCCGTCGTGGGTTTCGACGACAGCGATCTCGCCTCGCAATCCCATCCGGCGCTAACCACCATTCGGCAAGATGTCCCCGGTATCGCGGCGACGATCGTCGATCATCTGTTTCGACGGCTGGAAGGGGAAGGCACCTATTCGTCGACGCTGCCGGTGAGCCTCATCCTCCGGGAATCCGCTCCCGGCTGAAAACACAGATGGCCGGTTACACACAGGCAGCTTTTGGGCTGCTCAACAAAGAGAGCAGACATTCCAAAGTCCAGCCACAGCGCTGCGGGTGCCGACCATTCTATGCGAGTAGGCCGCCATCAATCACGATCTCCGCTCCGGTCATATTCCCCGACTTAGGTGACGAGAGAAACAACAGCGTCTTCCGAGCCTATGCCACTACCCCCTACATGATCCCAGGGTGACCACCAGGGCTCCGTCGTAGCCCGCCCCCGATCGAAGACGAGGCACTCGCCCGCGATCAACTCTTCGACGCCGGCAAGACATGTCTTCCGTCCGCGCAAATCTCCGCCCGCAAGGATGCAGGCAAGCTCCGGAAAGTCGACGGCATCGGGGCCGGGCGCGGCGAGGTTCAAGATCGTACCGCCGAGAGCGACCCCTTCCGCTCCAATGCGGAAATAGCAGGGAAGCAGCCCGGAAGGGTCGCGAAATATACGCACCGCATCATCCGGCCCCACATGCACGACCACATAGCCACCCCAATATCCGCCGAGCAGCCCGCGCCCCCGATCGTCCATTAGACGGTCCGCTTCCGCCTGTCCTATTGTGAGGACCGAAGTGCTCGGTGTGCCGCGACGGAAAAGCCGGCCGATGATGATGGTCCGCGGCCCGACGCGGATTAGCGGCTCCCCTGACCAGATCGCGGCGCCGGGCAGAAGGATATCCGGCGGGACGCCATGCAGCGAGAGGCTAGCCGAGTTCGGACCCAGGTCGATATGATAGCCGCCTACCATCAGACAGCGAAGATCGGTTCATAATGGAGCACGACATCGAGCGGATCGGTCAGAACGAGGTCGCCGGCCTGCACCCAGCAGTGCGCGGCGAAAGGCATGGTGACGCCGAAGACAAGCGAGACGCCCTGCTTTTGCCGGGCCATCATGCGCTTCATCGCGATGCCGCGGGGAAGGCATTGGTCGGCGATCGACACATAGCGCCTCGCGCGGTGGAAGGCCGCTGCGATTGCTTCGCACGCCTCCCCGGTCGCTGCCGGTATGGAGTCATGCGCGCCGGAGAATTCACCGAGGATTTGGGCGATCGGGCGGCGGCGCAGGTCGCGCTGCGCGCGCCGCTGCGCGGCCACGCTCGCTACGGCGGAAAGAATGTCAGAACGACGAAGCGGAGCATCCACAAGGCTGCGAGACGGACTGGCTATGGAAACCGCGCGCGGCACTCTCCCCTTCCCGGTCTCGCCGGTGAGACCGCAGCTTTGCAGTTCGTCATGGTCGGCCTGCGTGGAAGTCCCGTTGAGAAAGCGTTGGAAGGCCTCCGCTGAGCTGCCGGCGAGCAGAAAATAACGGTTTTCAAGAAGGTCGAAGAAGACGAAGCTTTCGTTCACGCACCGATAGTGCAGGCCGGGGCGCAGCAAGGGTGTCATGAAGGTTTCAGGCAAGCCGCTGCGAATGGCGTGCCGCACGGTGGCGGCACGCCAGCGCTGTCAATCGTCGACGGTGATGCCGCCGGCGAACAGATAGTGTTCGCCCTGGTCCTCATCGACGGGGCCGAGGGGTTCGATGCCCCGGGTTTCGACACTGATCGCGCCGAGATCGATCAGCTCGCTGCTATGCTGCTTATTCATCACGTCTTCCTTCCCAATTAGCGACCGGAATGAGTCGCATTGAGGAAGTTATGCTCTGGCCAAGACGCCATCCATTTTATTATCCAATAATAATCGCATGAAGAAGTTTTCGCAAAAGAGCGACCGGGAAAAGGAAACACTCGTCGGTGAGCGTATCGCTACCTTTAGCTTGGGCCTGGACATGCGTAGCGAAACCCGGTCACGCGCCGATACATCATCGGCGCTGCCGCCATCATGCGTCAATCACGCGATTCCGCAATGCGAACTGGCTCCAGATCGGAATTCATTCACAATAGGCAATATTCCACGCGGACCACGTGACCGGCGCCCACCTGGCGGTCCTCGGTGAGGCCGATTAAGCCACCGGCCTCGGCAATCCGTTCGATCGCGGCTCGCGGCACGCGCACGCCCCACCACCCATCCTCCACTCGATCTAAGCCAGATCGCCGCAGCATGGACGCTTCATTTTCAAGCGGGGTGCTTACTCCCAGGCAGCGAGAGAACATTCTGCCAAACACTCCTTCATCGTGAATGAATAGCCGGGACTTCGACGAGGCAAAACCTCAGCGGCTGCCTGAAGATAAAGATCAATATGTTCACCGATTACCCGTGCAAAAGGGGTTCGCGAAAGCTGGTAGGTACCGGCACACCGCGGGCTCGGCATCGCAACGCACGCGGTGCTGGCGCCTCGTGACCGTTGAGGGAAAACCCTCATTGTTTCACCCGCTGGGAGGATTAGGCTGAAACAAATTCATACACAGGAGCACCTCATGGCTGACACTCAAACAAACGACAAGAAACCGCAATCCGACCCCGCCGAGAAGGACGCATTCTTTCCCTCACCCTATTCGCTCGGCCAGTTCACCTCGCCGAAGTCCGACCTCAGCGGTGCGGACTATGCCGCGCCCTACCAAGGCAGCAAAAAGATTCTGATGATCGGTGCCGACGAACGCTATCTTCTCACCGACAATGGTACCTTCTTCTCGACCGGCAATCATCCCGTCGAGACGCTTTTGCCGATGTATCATCTCGACAATGCGGGGTTTGCATTCGATGTGGCAACCGTCTCGGGCAACCCGGTCAAGTTCGAATTCTGGGCGATGCCGTCGCAAGATGACGAGGTGAAGGACTTCTTCGACAAATATCACCCTCAGTTCAAAAGCCCGCTCACCTTGGCCGACGTTGTTGCCGGCGGGCTCGAAGACTATGCCGCGATCTTCATTCCCGGTGGCCATGGCGCGCTGATCGGCTTGCCCGAGAGCGAAGATGTCAAGGCTGCGTTGGAATGGGCGGCCGCCAATGACCGCTTCCTGATTTCGCTCTGTCATGGACCCGCCGCTTTTCTCGCGGTCGGGAACAGCGACATCTACCGCGGCTACAAAATCTGTGCCTTCCCCGATGCGCTCGATGCGACGACGCCGGACATCGGCTATATGCCGGGTCATCTCACTTGGAAGTTCGGCGAGAAGCTGAAGGCCCTCGGTTTCGAGATCATCAACGAGGGTATTTCGGGCGCCGTGCACCGGGACCGCAAGCTGCTGACGGGAGACAGCCCGCTGGCGAGCAATGCGCTCGGCAAGCTGGCCGCCGAAGCATTGCTCGCCGAGGCCGACGTGGGTTGATGCATAGGGCCGGTCGATGAGCGCGGTCACCGCCGATGCGGCATTTCGGAGCGTCCTTGCGATCGAGGTGGCCGACGAACTTGCCGCAATCGAAAATGGGGTCCGCGCCTTTGCCGGCCCCCTAGGCTACGACCGGTTTGTGCTATTCTCGGCATCTGCCGCGCATGATGAGGTGCTGCAGAGCATTTACTGGGTTGAGGGCGACTGGTTCGGTGACGGCGAAAGCGTCGATGCTGCGACCTATATCCGCCGCTGTCCGGTGACGCGCCACATTCTTGAGGCGCGTGAACCCTTCTTCTGGACCAAGACGGTTGGAAAGGACGGCGACCTTTACAGGGTTGTGCGCGTGCCGCTTGGGCAGGGGACTCATGGCCTCCAGATTCCCATATTCGGCCCGCTAGGACTTGAGGGCGCAATGAGTTTGGGCGGAGAGCGGATCGACGCATCACCGCAGGCGCGATTGGCACTTGGGCTGATTGCGGAGGCGGCATTTCTCGCCGCGCGAAGGGTTTTCGAAGCGCCGATCGATAGCGTAAGCAAGCTGTCCGATCGCGAGCGGGAAGTTCTGGCCTGGACTGCCGCCGGGCGGCCGCAGGCCGACATCGCCGTGACCCTCGGCCTGTCCGAGCGCACAGTCGAAAATCATCTACGGCGCATCCGCAAGCGCCTGGGCGTTTTGACGACCGCGCAAGCGATCAGGGTCGCGATCCGCAACGGCGAGATCGACGCTTAAGATTGACGCTATGGGAGATACGAGATGAGCAAGACGGTCCTCATAACCGGTGCGGCTTCCGGCTTTGGTCGTGGCGTCGCGTTCGGCCTGGCAAAGCGCGGGCATCGGGTAATTGCCGGCTGCCAAATATGGCCCCAGGTCTGGGAATTGCGGAATGCTGCCTAGGCGGAAGAGTCCGACATGCAGGTTATCAAGCTGGACGTCTTGAATGAGATAGACCGCGCAAAAGCGCTCGGCATCGAGATCGACATATTGTTCAATAATGCCGGGATCATGGAATCGGGACCAATGGTCGAGATTCCGATGACGGTGTTTCGTTCCGTATTCGAAACCAATGTCTTTGCCGCGCTCGAACTCGCGCAAGGCTTTGCCCGCGCCATGGTCAGGCGCGGTGCCGGCCGGATCGTCTGGACCTCATCGGTAGCCGGGCTGGTCAAGGTTCCCTTCGATGGCGCTTACGCAGCATCAAAGCATGCTGTCGAAGGCATCTGTTCGGCGATGCACGAGGAACTGAAACCCTATGGTGTCGAGGTGCTGACGGTGACCCCCGGAGCCTTCCGCACGGGTTTTAATGACACCGGCATGGAGAGCATGGATCAGTGGTGGGATCAGGGCGAGCGAGTGGTCGGGCACTGGCCTGTTCGCGAGCTCATCCATCAGTATGATCCTGCCGAGATGATCGAGGCGATCATCGAAGTGATCGAGGCCGAGCACCCTCCATATCGAACCGTGCGACCTGCGAGTGCCGAAGCAATGGTGCGCAAGGAACAGCAAGATGCATGGTCGACATTGATCTGATCGCCAAGCCCGAGGCGCCTTGCGCGAAGCACCCATGATGGGCGATCAGCGCGCAACAAGGCCCCATCATTCCGAGGATTTTAACGCCTGACAGGTCTAAACCCCGGGGGCACAGCCGTCATGGCGCGAGCCGATGGTAGAAGCGGATCGAATGTCCGTCGTTTCGAGCAGAATGGCTGCCAGCCGCATACCGCGGCTGACGTGGATCGTCGCAGGACGAAATATGATGGGCTGTCCTCCGTCATGACAATGACACACCCGACGAGGGCAGGTAATAGAATTACTTGATTAATTAATATCGCGTCTCGATGCTTGTTATGGCAGGGAAATGCCAACGGCCATTTTCCGCCTCTCGTGGCGCAGATCAGGAGCGGCTCATCATGGTTCATCATGATCCATTGCGCGATTTCGACCACAGGAGAGCAACTGACACCCGCCAAGAATATCGTGCCCGCCGAGTTGCGGGCCGGGCGCCACGGTCGCCCTAGGACATCTCATGGAGCTGATCGAAGTCATACGCGATGACATGCTTGCGACCGTCATTCTGAATCGCCCCGAGGCAATGAATGCCCTGTCAGCGAAGTTACGTTCGGAGCTTTGCCTGGCGATGACCGAACTGGCCCTGGATCGCTCCGTCCATGCCATCGTCCTGACCGGCGCGGGATCGCGCGCCTTTTCCGCGGGCCTCGACCTCAAGGAGCTGGGCGCCGATATCGGCAGCTTGGGAGAAACGAAGACGCGGACCGAGAATGACGATCCGGTGGCGGCGATCGCTTCCTGTCCACAACCGGTCATCGGCGCGATCAACGGCGTGGCGATCACCGGTGGCTTCGAGCTCGCGCTGGCGTGCGATATCCTGATCGCGTCGACCAACGCGCGCTTTGCCGATACGCATGCCCGTGTGGGGATCATGCCCGGCTGGGGGCTGTCGCAAAAGCTGTCACGCATCGTTGGTCTTTCGCGCGCCAAGGAGATTTCGCTCACCGGAAATTTCGTCACCGCCGAACAGGCGCTCGACTGGGGGCTGGTCAACCATGTCGTCGCGCCCGACGCACTTCTGCCGAAGGCCCGGGCCATCGCTCGCGACATTGCGAGTGCTGCACCTTCGATGATCGCGTCCTACAAGCGCTTGATCGACGATGGCCACGCGCTAGCGCTGGGGGAAGCGCTCGCCCTCGAACGCGAGCGCTCGCGGGCGGCCAATCTGCAGGTGACCGCTGAAGAGGTCGAGGCGAGACGTCTCGACGTCGTCGAGCGCGGGCGGGCGTTTGGCTGATCGCCCAATTTTTGGAGAATCCGCGTGAGGCCTGTTGGTCGTCGCGGGTCGGTAACGGGAGGCATGAATGTCGAGCATAATTGTGGCGGGCGGTTTGGGAATTCTGGGCCGGGCGATTACCACCGAACTCGCTTCGCGCGGTCATGACGTGGCGGTCGTCGATTATATGTCGGGTGCGCACGAAGACGCCGCGTCTGTCACCAGCGGCATTGATCTCGCGGACAGCGATGTCGTGAAGGAAGCCTATGCCCGGATCGCGGCGGAAAAGTCAGGCATCAAGGGACTGGTCAATGTCGCGGGAGGGTTCGTCTGGGAGACGCTCGAACACGGATCGATCGACAGCTGGGACCGGATGTACCGCATGAATCTTCGAACGGCAGTGGCGTCCTCACATGCCATACTCCCTCACCTCGAGCACGGCGGCTCAATCGTGAATATCGGCGCCGCCGCTGCGACAGACCCGCAAGTCGGAATGGCGCCCTACACTGCGTCGAAAGCCGGAGTCGCTGCGCTGACGGCAAGCTTGTCGGAGGAGCTTCGGCCCATGAGAATTCGGGTGAACGCAGTGCTGCCGACGATCATCGATACGCCGGCGAACCGCGCGGACATGCCGGATGCTGACCTGAGCGACTGGATTTCGCCCCAGGCGGCCGCTCGCGTCGTCGCCTTTCTGCTTTCAGACGAGGCGGCGAGCATTACCGGAGCCCAGCTCAAACTCTCCATGGGGCAATGAGCCAATCGCACGGCGGTGTGCCGGTTTGGCCGGCGCAGCGGCGCGATCAAGCCGCATCGATCTTGCCGGGAGTGCGAGCCTTGCGCGGCAAGGTCAGAGCTTGGCGGCGATCGTCATCAAAATGGCGCCCCAAACGAGGAAGGTGACGGCGTAAACCGCAATACAGTCAGCCTCTTGGCGCAGTCTGGCGCGCATGATCTTCTCTCCTGCTCCTTGCCCCGCCCTTGTTTCGGACGGTGGCTTCACACAATGCCGTCATCGCGCGGAATCTGGCTTCGGATGCGGGATTCGAGGCCCGCACCAAAAGCGGTCATCCGGAGATGGATCGGCGGATTTCTTCGCTCTGTTCGCCTATCGCCGGGGCGACCTTGCCGGCTCCTCCCAGCGATACGCCAAAGCGGACAGGATGCCCCATCCGGAAGCACCGTCCTTCGGTGGGATGCTCATAGGCTTCGAAGAAGCCGGTGGCGGCAAGATGCGGATCATTCATGATGTCGGCGAGGTCACGGACAGGCTGAGCCGGGATTTGCGCGGCATGGCAGCGCGCAACGAGGTCGGCGGTCGTGAAGCCTGGCGTCAACCTTGCTATTTCGCGGTAAAGGAGCGGGAGATTGCGCCCCCGCGCCTTGCGGGTTGCGAACGCGTCCTGATCGAGGAAGCCCGGATTGCCAAGCAGTTCGAATATCCGCGACCAGCTTTCGTCGGTGTAAGCGACGATGCTCACGTAGCCGTCGGAGGTCGGGAAAGGCTGGCGATCGGGATCGATCTGGCGAAAATAGCCAACCGGAGCATTGGGAGGGTCGAAGGCCAGACCGCCGAGATGCTCAAGCAGCATGAAATTGGTGAAGACCTCGAACATCGGAATTTCAACGAGCTGACCCTCGCCAGTCCGCATGTGATGGATAATGGCGGCGAGCACCGCGTGCGCCCCATGAAGACCGGCGACCTTGTCGGCGATCAGCGAGGGCAGATAGCGCGCGCGCGGATCGCCATCGACGCGGGGGAGAAGCGTTGCCGTCCCCGACGCTGCCTGGATGACGTCGTCATAGGCCTGTAGATCGGCATAGGGGCCATCCTGACCGAAGCCGACGCAATGCGCATAAATGATATCGGGCTTGATCGCCTTTACCGCTTCATAGTCCAAGCCGAGACGTTCGGCGGCTTTGCCCCTGACATTGAGAACGAACACATCCGCATCCGACAGAAGCTTCTTCATCGTCTCGAGGTCGGCAGCGGTCTTGAGATCGAGGGCGATCGATTGCTTGCTGCCGTTGATTGCCATGAAAGCAGGCGCCATGCCGTGGGTCGCGGCCGCCTTGCCCGACCAGCGAAAAGAGTCCCCGCTTCCCGGCACTTCGACCTTGATGACGTCGGCGCCGAGCTCAGCGAGAATATGGGTGCAATAGGGTCCGAAGACGACGGTCGTGAGATCGACGACCTTCAAGCCCGTAAGCATCGCCTTGCCGTCCGCCATTCCCATCATATGCTATTCTCGCTGCCTTACCGTAAGCCACAGCATTTTAATTACCCAATTAATGATGCGCGATCAAGCTGAACCGTCCCGCCTCCCGGCGTGACATGCGCCGAAACATGACGGCACGGAGCGCGACCGACGCTCAGCGAGCGGAGCCGATGGCGCGCCAGACCAGATTCTTCTGAATTTCCGTGGTCCCCCCGTAGATCGTTTGCGCGCGCTCGAAGAAATAGGAAGCCGTGGCGACCGCGGC
Source organism: Sphingopyxis sp. H053 (assembly GCF_001468225.1). Lineage (GTDB taxonomy): Bacteria > Pseudomonadota > Alphaproteobacteria > Sphingomonadales > Sphingomonadaceae > Sphingopyxis. The sequence goes on from NZ_LNRU01000003.1 coordinate 42,183, forward strand.
AAACTCGGGAATGAGCGGCGTCGCCTCATGCCAGTCGGAACGAGAGCGATCGAAAAAGGGCGCCGCATGCTCCCCTGCCCGGTCGATATACAGCTCGGTGATCAACTGCGCGGCCTGCGTGCAACCGATCTTCAGACTTGCGACGGTGGCGGCATCGCTTCCATGCACAAGCGCCTTCAGAACCTGCTGTTCGAGCACCATCACCGTAAATTCTGCATCGGCAAGCCGCCGGGCGAAGGCGCGGTCGCCCGCGACCATCGTGCGGAGGGTCGCAAGGTCGCGCTTCTTGCGGCCAACATGCGCGTAAGAGAGGCGCTCATTCTTGAGAAGGACGTTTGCATAATGCCACGCGCGCCCCTCCTCCCCGATGCGGTTTGCGGCGGGAACACGGACGTCGGTAAAGAAGACCTGGTTCAGCTCATGCGCGCCATCGATCGAAACGATCGGCCGCACGCTGATGCCTTCGCAATTCATCGGGGCGCAGATGAGCGATATGCCGTCCTGCTTTCTTTCTTCGTGCGAGGTCCGGCAGAGGCAGAAAATCCAGTCCGCGATGTGGGCGCCGCTTGTCCATATCTTGGAGCCATTCAGAATATAATCGTCGCCATCGCGTACCGCCGAAAAGGCGAGACTGGCGAGGTCGGACCCCGCGTCGGGTTCCGAATAGCCTTGCGCCCAGAAGGAGCGCGACGAGAGGATGTCGGGCAGCCAGCGCTGCTGTTGTTCGGGCGTGCCGAACGCACAGATGATCGGCCCGATATAGATGAGGCCCATCGGAACCAGGTTCGGCGCGCCCGCCAGCTCCATTTCCTCTTCGAACAGATAGCGTTCGACCGGCGTCCATCCCGTGCCTCCGAACTCGCGGGGCCAGCTGGCAGCCAACCAGCCACGGGCCTGGAGCGCCTGCTGTGCGGCTTCATAATCCTGACGGCGGAGAAACTGACCGGTGCGAACCTTGTTCAGGACAAAAGGCGGGAACTCGGTTTCGAAGAAGCGGCGAACCTCGGCCTGGAACGCCCTGTCGGCGCGGCTGAACTGCAGGTCCATGGCCTCACTCTCCTCACTTTTTCAATCGCGATGGACCATCAATTAATCGCATAGATAATTTCAGGCAAGCGTCGCGCAGGCCATCTATATCTGGCGAACGCTGTGGAGGTTATCGCCTGGACCGGCTGGCAAATAGGACCAGCGCCGCCGCCACAGGGCGTGGGAATATATTGTTCAATCAATTAATTTACGCCATATCCGAACGGCTAGCCGCAAGCTGCGGCGGGCCGATTGCAGGGGATGGTCGTGCCGGGACGACCACAGGGAGTGACGAATGAAGGTGCAGATCGAGGCGGAAGGCGGTTCGTCGACAGCGGAGTCTCGCGAGCGACTGCTGGAAGCGGCGGGACAATTGATGGCCGAGCGGGGTACGACCGATATTTCGTTGAGCGAAATTGCTGCGCGGAGCGGGGTCAATTCTGCGCTGGTCAAATATTATTTCGGCAACAAGGCGGGCATGCTGATGGCGCTGCTTCGCCGCCGGCTGGGTCAGGGAATGGCGGACCTGCAGCAGCTGCTGAAAATGGATACTTCGCCGCAGGACAAGTTGCGCATCCACATCAGCGGCATGGTCAACACCTATTATCAATATCCCTATGTCAACCGGCTGATGCACGAGCTGGCCAACGAGCCGTCGGGCGATTATGGCAAGCAGATCGCCGAGGAAATCAGCCTGCCGGTCGCCAAGGCGCAGCGCGCGATTCTGGAAGAAGGCCGGGCCAAGGGCATCTTCCGCGAGGTCGATCCTCTGGTCTTCTATTTCATGATCGTCGGGGCCTGCGACCAGCTGTTCCATTCACGCCACCAGGCGCGACATGTGTTCGGCCTTGAGGAGATCAACGACGATCTCAAACGCCGCTACGTATCGGAGCTCTGCAACAACCTTATCAGGGGAATCTCGGCCGACCCGCGCGCGAACTGACGGCGCGCCGCCCCGGTTGAGCTGCGCGGGAAGGACGCAAGGCGCCGCGGCCCAGGCGTGGCGCCTCCAGCCGCAGCCGCACGATTCTGCCCCCTCGCGCCGAGACCGACGCCAAGCTCCGCTGGACCTATTTGGCGATCGTAATCGTCTGGGGCACCGTGAACTCGAGCAGTCCCTCCTTGCCGTTCTCGACGCCGATCCCCGATTGCTTGTGACCCGCGAAGGGCGTCCAGGGCATGATGTAGAGCGTGTCGTTGATCCACACGGTTCCCGTCTCGAGACGCGACGCGATGTCCGCTGCGGCCTCCGTGTCGGCTGACCAGATCGAGCCGCCGAGACCATATTCGCAGGCGTTGGCACGAGCGACCACCTCGTCGATGTCGCGAAACTTCAGCAGCGGGAGGACCGGGCCAAAAGCCTCCTCCTGCACCACGCGGCTATCCTCGGGTGGGTTGTCGACGATCGCGAGTGGAACGAAGAAGCCAGTTCCTTCGGGAACGTCGCCGCCGGCAAGGAAGCGCAGCCCCTGCTGCTTGGCGTCCTCGATGAGATTCTTGACACGTTCGAACTGGGGGCGGTTCTGGATCGGTCCGAAACTGCTTCCCTGGTCGAGCCCGTCGCCGACCTTCGCGGCGCGCGCGCGCGCGACAAGTGCATCCGCCACCTTGTCATACACATCTTCGTGCACATACATCCGCTTCGTCGCGATGCAGATCTGGCCGCTGTTCGCGAAGGCCGAGAAGAAGAGCTTGTCGGCCACCTCATCCAGCGCCACATCGGGCATGACAATTGCCGCATCATTGCCCCCGAGCTCAAGGGTCACCCGCTTGAGGCCTTTGGACGCGGTTTCCATGACGCGCTTGCCAGTCGCGGTCGAGCCTGTGAAACTGATCTTGTCGATGCCCTCATGCGCGGTCAGCCAAGGGCCAAGGCGATCGCCGCCGCTGATCACGTTGAACACGCCTGGCGGAAGATGCTCGCGAAGAAGCTCGGCCAACTTGAGCATCGTGAGCGGTGTAAAGGGCGAAGGCTTGAGCACCAGGGTATTGCCGGTAAGCAGCGCCGGTGCGATCTTCCATACGGCGAGATTGACCGGGAAGTTCCAGGGTACGATGCCCGCGACCACCCCGAGCGGGACGTGGCGCGTTTCGGACCGTTTTGAAGCGCTATCCTCGGTGACGGTAACCGGAATGTCCTGCTTCGATACCTCATTGGCCCAATAGGCGGCGAAGGCGATCTCCTGCGCCGCGCCGTCGAGCGGGCGTCCCTGCTCAAGCGTAAACAGACGGGCGAAGTCGGCCTGGTGCTCGGTCAGAACCTCGCCAATCCTGGCCACCGCGCGCCGCCGCTCTTCGATCGGTGTAGCACGCCAGCCGGGAAAGGCCGCGCGGGCGGCGGCCACGGCGTCATCCAACTGCTTTTCCGAGCAGTCGGGAGCTTTGGCAACGATCTCCTCGGTTGCCGGATTGATGACATCGATCGTCTCGCTCGACGAGACGGCCTTGCCTCCGATCGTCATCGTGAAGCTATCGAAAAAGCTCATCCGGATTTTCTCCCATCAGGTGGCCGCAAACAATTGGCTCTATTTAATCATTCAATTGATTATGCGACGAGGCAAGCGTTTTTTGCATGCGGGCTCGCCGCCGGTCGGGCTCCCGAGCATTCCTGCCGCGTCGACCAATTCGCTTGATCGAAGCAAGGGATTAAATTAATCGCTCGACTAATTCTGGATCGGACCAACCTCTTGCAGGCATGCTTTCATGACTGAAGCCTATATCATCGACGCCGTCCGCACCCCGCGCGGGATCGGCAAGCCCGGCAAGGGCGCGCTTTCGCACCTTCACCCGCAGCATCTTGCCGCGACGGTGCTCGCTGCGATCCGCGACCGCAATAATCTCGACACATCAACGGTCGACGACATCGTCTGGTCGACGTCGAGCCAGGTCGGCAAGCAGGGCGGTGATCTCGGCCGCATGGCGGCGCTCTCGGCGGGCTATGACATCAAGGCGAGCGGCACGACGCTCGACCGCTTCTGCGGCGGCGGCATCAGTTCGGTGAACTTCGCGGCGGCGTCGGTGATGTCGGGTATGGAAGATTGCGTGATCGCCGGCGGCACCGAAATGATGAGCTTTACCGCCAGCCACGCCGCTGAGCAGGCCAACGCCGGCCTTGCCCCCCAGATGATGGGATCGGGTCATGAAGCGCTCGACACGCTCCACCCGCAATCGCACCAGGGAATTTGCGGCGACGCGATCGCGACGATGGACGGCATCAGCCGCGAGGCTCTCGATGCGCTCGCGCTCGTCAGCCAGCAGCGCGCCGACAAGGCGATCAAGGAAGGCCGTTTCAGCAAGTCGGTCGTCCCCGTCCTTAACCCAGACAGCAGCGTTGCGCTCGACCGCGAGGAGTTTCCGCGCCCCGAAACGACCGCCGAAGGGCTTGCCGCGCTGAAGCCCAGCTTCAGCGGCCTGGCCGATTTCGATCTTGGCGGCGGGGTGACCTTCCGCAAGCAGATCAACCGCCGCTATCCCGACCTCGAAATCCAGCATTTCCATCATGCGGGCAATTCGTCGGGCGTCGTCGACGGCGCCGCGGCGATCCTGCTCACGTCGCAAGCCTATGCCGAGAAGAACGGCCTGACCCCGCGCGCGCGCATCGTCGCTTATGCCAATATCGGCGACGACCCGACGCTGATGCTCAACGCCCCGGTCCCGGCGGCGAAGAAGGTGCTCGAAAAGGCGGGGCTGACCAAGGACGACATCGACGTCTGGGAAATCAACGAGGCCTTCTCGGTCGTTGCCGAGAAGTTCATCCGCGACCTGGATCTGGATCGTGAAAAGGTCAACATCAACGGCGGTTCGATGGCGCTCGGTCACCCGATCGGCGCGACCGGCTCGATCCTGATCGGCACCGCGCTCGACGAACTCGAACGCTCGGGCGGCCGCTATGGCCTGGTCACCATGTGCGCCGCCGGCGGCATGGCGCCGGCGATCATCATCGAAAGGCTTTGACGTCGAAGCTTTGGCTGACGGATTGGAGCCGATGACAAATAGCGGCGGGCGGCGCATTCGCCCGCCGCTATCCATTGCTGATGATGTCGTGCCCCTGAACCCAGAAGATGGGCGAGTTGGGAAGGTCGATGAACCTTTTCTCGTCGGCGAGCAGCAGCCTGCCTGCGGCGCGTCCTGCCTCGGTCATACCCGCCGCTCGCACGGCAGCCGCGCTATCGTACCAAAGCTCGGCAATACCGTCGTAGGGCGGAAGCTCGCAGCCGCGGCCAGCCAAAGCACGGGTAAGCCCGTCGTCGTCAAGGGCGTGCGACTGGACATAGCGGCGGATGCCAAGCCTCTCGGCAACGCTGCGAACAAGCGGTGCATGTTGATTGAGCCAATAGTCCTGAAATTTGGACAATGTGAGAGCGGGCAACCGCCGCAGGCAGAATTTGATGGCAATCATGGTCAGACTTTCTTGTGAAAGGGTCGCCGCGCGCCCCGGATGGGAATTGGCTCTGGTCGCTGTCCCGCGCTTAAGGAGATAGGATATGAAGAACCGCCAATGGATATTGAAGCGCCGTCCGCAAGGCGCGCCTGGCGCTGCGGACCTGGAACTGCGGGAAACGCCCATAGGCCCGCTCGCGGACGGAGAGATATTGGTTCGCACCCTCTATCTTTCGCTTGATCCGACGAACCGGCTCTGGATGAGCGATCGCGACCAATATCTGCCTCCGGTCGGTGTGGGCGACGTCATGCGCGGCGGCACGATCGGGGTCGTCGAGGCTTCGCGCTCGGACCGCTTTCGCGTCGGGGACCTCGTCCTGCCATCGACCGGCGGTTGGGAGCTTTACTCGATAGCGAATGAGCGCGGATCGCGTCGTATCGCGCCGCAGGCTGGAGTTCCGCTGACGGCCTATTTGTCGGTCCTCGGGGCGACGGGACTGACGGCCTATTTCGGGCTGCTGGACATCTGCAAGCCTCGGGAAGGCGAAGTCCTGGCGGTGTCCGCGGCGGCGGGTGCCGTCGGCTCGATCGTCGGTCAAATCGGCCGCATCAAGGGCGCGCAAGTGGTCGGGATTGCCGGCGGCCCGGAAAAATGCGGCTGGCTTACCGAGACTCTGGGGTTTGATTCGGCGATCGACTATCGCAACGAGGATGTCGGTGTCGCGCTCGACCGGCTGTACCCGACAGGTATCGACATGAATTTCGAAAATGTCGGCGGTCCGATCATGGATGCCGTTTTCTCGCGTCTCCGCAAGGATGGCCGCATGGCGCTGTGCGGAATGATCTCCGCCTACAATGAGGACGGGCCAATGCCGGGGCCGCGCGACTTCGGGCGAATCCTCATGCAGCGCCTGACCGTTCGAGGCTTCATCGTGATCGATTATCTTCGCCAGGCGCCTGGAGCATTCGCCGACCTCTCGTCGTGGATTGCCGAGGGCCGGCTTGCCTGGATGGATCATGTCGTCGACGGGCTCGAGGAGGCGGTGGCCGCGCTCGACCTGCTGTTTACAGGGGGCAACGACGGAAAGCTCGTCGTCAGAGTTTCGCCGGAGCCCTGACGCCTGACGCCTGACGCCTGACGCCTGACGCTGCGCACAGCCCCTTCATCGCATCGTTTCAAGTCCGACATCGCCTTCTGCGAACTGGAAGAGCGCCTCCGGCAGCGCCTCGCCGGTGAGGCCAAGCTCGCCAAACCGGCAAGCTTCCGCGGCCAGCCTCTCCCGGTCTTCGTCAGTGGCCGTCAGGCGCAGGATCGCGGACACCGCGGCGGTCGAACGGCCGGCGAACATGCCGGCCAATTCGAGGGCACGATCGAGCGCACAGGGGACCACTTCATCGACAAGGCCGGCCGCCAGCGCCTGGCTGGCCGTCATGACGTCGCCGCGGAGCATGAACAGGCGGGCCCGATGGCGTCCGACCAGTCGCGACAGCCGCTGCGTTCCCCCTCCGCCGGGGAAGATGTCGAGGCGAATTTCGGGAAGGCCGATCGCGGTGGCGGCGGGCGATGCGATCCGCATGGTGCAGGCGAGTGCAATTTCGAAGCCGCCGCCCATGCACAGGCCGTCAATCGCGGCGATCACCGGCTTTTCGGCGGCGTCGAGCATCGCGCCGAGTTCGGCGAATGCGCTGGTCGCAAAGGCTTGCGGATCGACGCTTCCCATGCCTACGCGTTCAAGCGAAGTTGCAATTTGCCCGACGTCGGCGTGGCGGATGAAGATGCCTTCCTGACCGCCTGTGAGAATGATCGCTCGTGTTTCGGCCGCCGCGAGGAGGGGCCTGATCGCCGCGACAAGGTCCGCCGCACCGCCGTTCGAGATGGTGCCGTGCGGCGGATTGGCGAAGCGCACGACGGCTACGTCTTCGGCGCTTTCGACCTGAACGCGAAGCGGCTTGCCTGTCATCCGCGGACCTTTTCCATTGCTGATCCGGTGAGCTAGCATCCCCCGACCGGGTTGCACAATCAATTAATCAATCACATAATAAGGCTGGGGCGGGTTCTTCCGGTCTGGCATGAGCGGGGATGGAGCCCGGGCACCGGGCGATGACGCCAAAGTCGAAGGGAATGGCGTCACATATTGGAAACCCGAGACTGGTTGATAAACGCGGCGCACGGGCGCACCTTTTTGTGGGATATCATATGACCGAGACTGTCGTGATCGAAGAGGACCGGCTGGTCGCACTTGCCGGCGGCCAGAACTTTCGGGAGGTCGGCGGCTATCCGGCCCGCGATGGCAGGGTTTTGAAGCGACGGCTGATATGGCGGTCCGCCCGGCTGGACGAGTTGACGAGCGACGATATCCGCAACGAATCGCTCGACGCGATTTCCACGATCGCAGACCTGCGCCTGGCCAGCGAGCGCGCGCTCCATCCGACCGTTCCGGCTTTTGCGGAAAAGCGCACTACCTTGGTCTGGGACGAGGGCGATATCGATCTTTCAGGCGATCAGCGGTTGTTTGCGCGCGACCTCAAGCCCGATGATTATGCCGAAGCAGTGCGGCATTTCTACCGAAGCCTGGCCGACAGGCACGCGACGCATCTCGCCAGCCTGTATCGCCATATCGCCGCAGGCAGCCTGCCGGTGCTCATCCACTGCTCGGCCGGGAAGGACCGCACCGGCATCGCCATCGCACTATTGCTCGATCTCATCGGAATTCGCCGGGAATATATCATCGCGGACTATTGCAAGACGGCCGAACTGCTCGACTGGAAACGCCTGACCGCGAGTGCGGCGGCGGCGGGCATGCAAGGAAAGTGGATGGAACGCCTGGCGCCCGATGCGCTCGAAATCCTTATGCGCGCCGATCGCAGCTATATCGAGGCTGCCTTTCGCGAACTGGAGTGGCGGCATGGCTCGATATCCAGCTTCGCGAAGGACGTCCTCGGCCTCTCGGATAGCGATCTTGGCCGGCTACAGGACAACCTCCTCGAAGGCTGACCGGTCCTTGCCTATCGCGGCGGGACAGTGAGGGCGTCTGCCGACGCGTCGCCGAGCACAGAACCTCCGTCACAATCGAGAATTGCTCCGGTGATATATTTTGCATTGGGGGTGCAAAGAAATACCGCGAGATCGGCGATGTCGCGCTTGACGCCATAGTCGCGCAGCGGAATCCGTTTCTTCAACGCCGCGGTCGCAGCCTCCGATGGGGTCAGCCTGCGCATGCCTTCGGTATCGCCGATTGGCCCCGGAGCGATGGCGTTTACGCGAACGCTGGCTGGCCCCCACTCCATCGCGAGCGTCTGGGTCAGATTGTTGATCCCTGCCTTTGCCGCGCCGGCATGCGCCTGGAACATCGTCGGACGAACGGCTTGCCCCGCCGTAATCGCGATGAGCGACGCGCCAGGTTTGCGCAAATGGTCGAACGCGGCGCGCATCACGTTGAAAGTGCCCAGAAGGTCGATGTCTATGACCGTCTTGAACGCGTTTGCGGACATGCCAATCACCGGTGCCAGAAAATTTCCAGCGGCACCGGAAACGACGAAGTCGATCTCCCCGAACCGTTCGACCGTCGCAGCGAAGGCTGCGTCCACCGCCTCGAAATCGCGAACATCGGCGGCGAGCCCCATTGCCCGCGCACCACCCGGAAATGCTCCTGGCGGCTGCACTCACCCGCTCGGCATCGCGGCTTATGAGGCTTATGTTCGCCCCGAGTTCGGCGAATCGCCCAGCAATCGCGAGATTGATGCCGCCTGACCCTCCGGCGACGAACAATGTCCTGTTCTTGAAAATATCCTCACGAAACGCGTCCCCGGCCACCGTCAGTCTCCCTCACACTCTTCGCGTCAGCGCCCCATCACGAGCATCAGAGAATTTCATTAGTTGATTGATTATTTTTTTGCCAATTGATAATTCCACGCGAACAATGATCGCCGCCGCCCCTTTCGACAATGGACGAACGGCGACGGCGCGTGGGAGATGGAGCATGGCCAAGCAAGCAGTCGCCGCGGTAGCCCGCACCCCGGGAGGCCGGTGGGATATCGAGGATATCATGCTCGAAGATCCGCGGCCGGGCGAGATATTGGTCCGCATAGCGGGCGTCGGCCTCTGCCATACCGACCTTGCCTTTGGCGGAAGTCTCCAGATCATGAAGGCGCCGGCGGTGCTTGGCCATGAAGGGTCGGGTATCGTCGAGCGCGTCGGCGAGGGGGTGTCGAAGGTGCGCCCTGGCGATCATGTCGTACTGACCTTCAACAGCTGCGGCGAATGCCCCCGGTGCGATGAGGGCCGGCCGGCCTATTGTGTTCGCTTCGCACAAATGAACTATGGCGGCTGCCGAGTGGACGGAAGCCGGACGCTCTGTGTCGGCGAAGAACCCGCAAGTGCGAACTTCTTCGGCCAGTCGTCATTCGCATCCTATGCACTTGCCAATGAACGCAACACCGTCCGCGTCGACCCAGCGCTGCCGATCGAGTTGCTTGGCCCGCTGGGTTGCGGTGTCCAGACGGGCGTGGGCGCGGTGATGAACTCGCTCGCCTGCCCCAAAGGCTCGTCGCTTCTTGTGATCGGCGCCGGCGCGGTGGGGCTGAGTGCGGTCCTCGGCGCCAAGGTCCAGGAATGTGCCACCATCCTCGTTGTCGAGCCGCGGGAGGAACGCCGGGCCCTGGCGCTCGAACTTGGTGCGACGCACGTCATCGATCCGGCCTCCGCCGACTTTGCGACGGCAATCCGCGAAATCGTCCCGGTCGGGGTCGATTATGCTTTCGACACGACAGGCCGGCGAGAGGTCATCGAATCCGCGATGACTGCATTGGCGCCGCGCGCGACCTTCGGACTTGTCGGAATCGCAAGCCCCGCCGACGATCGGCTGGGTCTTTCGATCAACCAACTGGTCGGTGCGGGTCATATCGTGATGGGCATCATCGAAGGCGATAGCCTACCCGATATGTTCATCCCCCGCATGATCGAGCTCTACAAGGCGGGAGAGCTGCCTTTCGACCGTCTCGTTCGCAGATATCCGCTATCGCAGATCAACGAAGCCATTGCCGACCAGCACGCCGGACGGTGCGTGAAGGCCGTGATGATCCCCTGAGAGGACGGACACTATGCATCCCTCGATCCATGCCCGCTCGACGCCCCACAAGCCCGCCCTGATCATGGCCGAAACGGGCGAGGCGCTGCGCTATTCCGATCTCGACCGCCGCTCGAACCAGGGCGCGCAGCTATTTAGGGCCCTCGGACTGGCTCCCGGCTCGACGATCGCGATGTGCCTTCCCAATTCGCCCGCTTTTTACGAGATCGCCTGGGCTGCCCAGCGTGCAGGCCTCTACTTCGTCACCATCTCCAACAAGCTCCAGGCTGACGAAGTCGAATATATATTGCGCGACAGCGGCGCCCGGATCTTCATCATTTCGGCCGCGCAAGGCGAGGTCGCGGCGGAAATCGCGCGACGCGACCTCGATATCGACCTGTTCGCAACAGGCGGCCGGATCGCAGGCTATCTCGATTTCGAGTCCGAGCGCAGTGCAATGCCCCCAGTCCCGGTCGCCGACGAACAGGCGGGCTATGACATGCTCTATTCGTCGGGCACGACGGGACGGCCGAAAGGCATCAAGCCGAGCCCGATCTGCGGCGAGGCCATCGACAAGCCGGACTCGGTCGTCATGGTGGCGACGCAACTCTACGGCGCGTCGGCGGACAGCATCTATCTCTGCCCTGCACCCATTTATCATGCGGCACCGCTCCGCTGGACGATGGCGATGATGCGCCTTGGCGCCACCGTCGTTCTCATGGAGCGCTTTGCACCCGAGACGGCGCTCGCCGCCATCGCGCGATACAAGGTGACGATTGCGCAATTCGTGCCGACCCATTTCATCCGCATGCTCAAGATGCCGGAGGGCGAGCGCGCCGCCCATGACGTCTCGTCGCTGAGCACCGTGGTCCACGCCGCCGCCCCCTGCCCGGTCCCGGTCAAGGAAGCGATGATGGACTGGTTCGGTCCGATCATTCATGAATATTACAGTGGATCCGAAGGCAATGGCGGGACCTTCATCGGGCCTCAGGAGTGGCTCGCTCACAAGGGCTCGGTCGGCAGGCCCCTGACGACGAAGCTCCACATTTGCGACGAAGAAGGGCGGGAGCTTCCGCCTCGGCAGGAAGGCACGATCTATTTCAGCGGCGGGCCGCGGTTCGAGTATCACAACGACGCGGCCAAGACCGACGAGTCGCGGCATGCGGAGGGATGGACGACGCTCGGCGACATCGGCTGGGTCGACGAGGAAGGCTATCTCTATCTCACCGACCGCAAGAGCTTCATGATCATCTCGGGTGGGGTGAACATCTATCCGCAGGAGATCGAGAATCTGCTGGTGACACATCCAAAGGTCGCGGACGTCGCCGTGATCGGCGGACCGGACGAAGAGATGGGCGAGCGCGTGATCGCGGTCGTTCAGCCCGTCCATTGGTCCGACGCCGGTGACGCGCTTGCGGCCGAACTCATGGCGCTCGCGCGCGAGAAGCTCAGTCACGTCAAGGCACCTCGTCAGATCGACTTCTCGAAAGCGCTCCCCCGGCTCGACACCGGCAAGCTCTACAAACGCCTCATCCGCGACGAATATTGGGCTAGGGACAAGGCTGCCGGAGCCGCATCGCGATGACCGCCGCTCCGAAGGATGCCTCGCTTCTCGCGGGCCAGTCTGCTATCGTCACCGGGGCCTCGTCGGGGCTCGGCTACCGCTTTGCCAAAACGCTCGCAGCGGCGGGTGCCGCCGTTACGGTCGTCGGCCGACGTATCGAACGCCTCGAAGCGCTGGTCGCCGAGATAGAGACGGCGGGCGGCAGAGCGACCGCCGTCGCAGCCGATGTCGCTGACCCGGGGCAAATCGTCGAGGCGGTCGACAAGGCGCAGGCGGCTTTCGGACCAACCGGGATCCTCATCAACAACGCCGGCATTCCCGATGCGCAGCTCGCAACGCGCATGCCGCTCGATCTCATCGATCGCGTGCTCGACGTGAACGTGCGTGCGCCCTTCCTCTTCGCGCGCGAGGTTGCAACGCGGCTCATCGAGGCCAGGCAACATGGGCGGATCGTCAATATAGCCTCGATAGCGGCCTTTGTGGCGCCCAGGCAGGGCGCCGCCCTTTACGCGACGAGCAAGGCTGCGGTCGTGCGGATGAGCGAAGCCCTGGCGATCGAATGGGCGCGCTTTCATATCAACGTCAATTGCATTGCCCCGGGCTCGTTCGATTCCGAGATGATGGACGGGATGCGGTCCCGGACCGGCGACGCCTTTATCGGCACCTTTCCGCGCAAGCGGCTGGGTTTGCCGGAGCAACTTGACTCAAGCTTGCTCTATTTGGTGTCGCCCGCCTCGGAAGCGGTCACCGGGACGATCCTCAAGGTCGACGACGGCCAGTTCCTGCGCTGACCGCATGCTTAACGACCTCCGGAGCCAAAGCGGGAGAGGCAAGTCGCAAGGATGTCTCATAGCGATTGTCCATCATCGACGGTGATGACCGTACCGGTTATCCCGAGCGATGCGTCCGAGCAGAGAAACAGCAACGGCGCGTGGAGATCGCTCGCCGGGCGCAAGCGGGCGCGCGGAAAGGAAGCGATATATGCCTGCCCCGCTTCGCTTCCGACCATCTCCGCCGTCATCTCGGACTCAAAATAGCCAGGCTGGATGACATTCACATTGATGCCGCGCCGCGCCCATTCGCGCGCAAATGCCTTGGCCATATGGCGCGCAGCGGCCTTGGTCGCGCCGTAAACGGACGCCGCGGGCAGCGCCCGCTCGGCCGTAATGGAGCCGATGATGACGACTCGGCCATGCTCGCGCTCGCGGCTTCCCGCTGCCACGAGCCGCCGCGCTCCTTCGGTGGCGGTCAGGAAGGCGCCCCGGACGTTGACAGCGAGCAGATCGTCGACATGCGAGGCGGTGAGGTGCAGGGCCGCGTTATCGCTCGCGATACCCGCATTGGCGACAATCGTGTCGACAGTTCCGAAAGCTGCCTCGGCTGCATCATAGGCCGCTATTGTCGAGGCTTCGTCCGTGACATCGAGGGCCACGGCGAGCGCCTCGCCGCCCTGCCCCCTGATCGCATCGACCTCTGCCTCGAGCCGGTCGACACGCCGCGCCGCAAGGACCACCTTAGCGCCGGCCTCAGCGAGCACGCGCGCAAAGCCCGCGCCAAGTCCGGACGAAGCGCCGGTCACGAGCGCCACGCGCCCGGTCAGATCAAAAGCTGTCGCCACACCCATTCCCCCTCTCCTTCCCGGCAGACCCCGAGAAACCTATCGGCCCTTCCAGACCGGTGGCCGCTTCTGGGCGAACGCGAGCGGCCCCTCGCGCACATCGTCCGACCGGAAGAGCGCTCCGATCGCCGGATATCGCGTCTGGTTCCCATAGGCGGCCGCGAGGTCGCTTTCGTCCAAGCCTTTCATGACGGCCTCCTTCGAAGCCCGGATCGACATCGGGCTGCACGCGGCGATGTCATCGGCCCAACGCCGCGCCGCTGCGAGCAGTTCGTCTTGCGGCACCACTTCATTGACGAAGCCAAGCGACAGACCTTCAGCGGCCGATACGCGGCGGGCGGTGAGGATCATGCCCATGGCCTGCTTGAGGCCGATCTGCCGAGGCAGACGGTGGAGCCCCCCCGCAAGAGCGGCGAGGCCAACCTTGGGCTCGGGAAGAGCGAAAACGGCGCCTTCGGCCGCGATGATGAGGTCGCAGGCCAATGCAATCTCGAAGCCGCCACCCATGGCAATACCATTTACCGCGGCGATGACGGGCTTGTTGTTGTCCCAGCGCGCGGTGAGGCCGGCAAATCCCTTGGTCGGTGTCTCGAGCGGCAACCCCGCAGCCATCGACTGCGCGGTGAACTTGAGGTCATTACCCGACGAAAAGGCCTTGTCACCGGCCCCCGTCAGGATGGCCACCCACTGATCGGGATCAGCCTGGAAGTCGTCGAAAACCTCGGCCAGCTCCTCGTTCGCATATGGCGTCAACGCATTCATCGCGTCGGGGCGGTTGATCGTGACCAGAGTGATCGGCCCGTCGCGCTCGACGAGACAGAAGCGGCGCGGTGCCGCGCGCCGGTCGCGCTTCTCGCCTGCCTCCCATATCCGGGCGCCAAAGGCATCGGTGCGGATATGGCCGGACGTGCCGATGGGATTGGCGTCGAGCGAGGAGAGGACCAAGATCGATCGATCATCGTCACGCCGCACCTTCGCGATCGTTCGCTGGCCATCTGCGGTGCGCGCGATCACGACGCCGTGGAGGACCTCGCCCTTCGGCGTATAAATGATCGTGTGCGTTTCGACGGTGGCAGCGCCCTCATAGGTCTCTGTAAATTCGGGCACGGAGCCGCGCAACGCGTCCGCCCTGGCCTGAACCGAATAGTCCGGGCTCAAAGTCTTTTCCGGGGGCCGCGTCGAGATCAACAGCGCATGATGTTTGGATACGACGCCACCCTGGCCGTAGAGAAGGCCTGTGGTTCCCTTTCCGGCCCGCAGCTCCCGGACCATCGCGCAGACGCCGTGGCTCATATAATTGTTCATCGGGCCGCCAAAGAAGGTCAGCCCGCCGGTCACCGTCGGCTTGACGTCCGGCCGCAGCTTCAGCGTCTTGAGCGCCATCTTGGGCACAATCGGAAAGCAGCTGTACAGTTCCGCCAGATCGATCGCGGAGGCATCGCCGCCAGCGATCTCGACTGCCTGCTCCAGAACCACGCGCTGCGCGGTCGACTGGTCATAGCGGTCGCGTTCCAGATAATCCCCGGGCTCCTGCGCTGCCGCGCCATCCCAGATATAGATCAGCCGCTCTTCGGGAATCCCGTTGGCGAGGGCCCATTCGAGGCTTGCCACGACGATCGCGGCCGCCTGGTTGACCGAAGGGTTCGCGACCATGAGCTTGGGATAGGGAAAGGCCACCAGCCGGTTGCTCTCCGAAGGCGTGCCGATCTCTGCCGCTCCCGGCGCGGAACGCAACCATGCGGTTTCATTGGACGCGGCTACCTTGGCATAGTCCGCCCAGAGTTCGGCGGCAGCGGCGCGGCCCTCGGCCGGGGTCTGCCCGCGGGCGGCCTGGAAGGCGTTCTCATAGAGCGGGTAGATATGAACGGGCGCAGTCATTCCGAGCTTTTTCGAGGCCTTGCGCATCGGAAGCGAGGCGAAGTCGACCGCGACGGTTTCCTCTTTGGGAGCGAGCGGGGTCCAGTCGAGCTTCGCCTTGGCCTTGCGCGCCTTGCCCATCGCATTGACGGCCTCACCGCCCACGATCGCGGCAACGGCGCTGTCACCCCGCGCGATACGGAGTGCTGCCTCGTGCAGGAGGCGAATAGGCGTTTCGCCGCCCATGCTGGCATTTTGGGCACGGGCGGGGCCGATCGAGAGCTTCTCGCAAAGAAGAGCTACGGGGTCGCGGTAGCGCCAGGTGACCTGTCCGACGAGATCCATCGAGTCCAGCGCGCCGAGAACGGCCGGCGTTTCCGCCGCCGCGCGGCGCAGCGCTTCTGCCATCAGCGCCACAGGTTCGAGCGCCTTGCCCGGGTCATCCGGGCGATCCACAATCTCGCCGACGGCGATGATCACGGGCGTCTGCGCTGCTGCTGTCCCTTTCATCTCAGCTGTCTCCCATCCTTATACGTCCGGCTCGCCACTTGCGCGCGCAGCGTCTTCCTAAAACCGATCGATAGGCAAGCGGACGTCAGGTGGCAAGTTAATTGGTCAATTGATTATTATCGCGGCCCGTCTTAGGATGCGACGCTGCCCGCTTCCAAACGACAGCCCGTAGCAGCCGAGCATTCCAACTTGATGGAGAAGAGCATGCACCTTGAACCCCTGCTGCGCATGCGCGTCGATCTGGGCAACCGCTATCCGATCGGACCGATACCAAAGGGTCGCCGCAACGTGTGGCAGCTGGGCGGCGGCACCGTCGAAGGCCCACGTATCAAGGGCACGGTCGCGCCTGTCGGAGGCGAGTTCGAGTTGATCGACCAGGAGGGCGTCTTTCACATCGACGTTCGGCTCGTCATCGTCACCCACGACATGGCGAACATCTTCGTCCAATATTTCGGGGTCGCCAACACGACGCCGCAGGCTGCGGCCAAATACAAGGCCGGCGAGACGGTCGATTTCGGCGAGACCTATTTTGCGACGCAGCCCCGCTTCGAAACCAGCCACGCGCGCTATTCCTGGCTGAACCATGTGATGGCGGTCGCCGAGGGTCGGGGGGACGGGAGGGCCGTCGAATATCTCATGTACCAATGCGTCCCCGATCAGTCGATTGGTCTGGCGCGCGCGGACAGCGTGTTCAGATTCGACGGCTAGCTCCTTCTACCGGGCGCCCGCTCCGATCTGCTTGTCGACGAAGGCGCGAAGCTTGGCGCCATAGGGCGGCCTGAAAAGCTTCATCGGCCCCAGATCCCTGCCGAGCTGAGTGTGGATCGCCTTGCGATGGCTGAATTCGCGAAAGCCGTCGATCCCGTGATAGGCACCCATACCCGAAGGCCCGATGCCGCCGAAAGGCAGATTTTCCTGCGCGCAATGCATGATCACGTCATTGACGCACACACCGCCCGAGGTCGTGGCATCGATGATGCGATCGCGTTCGCCCGCTTCCGATCCAAAATAGTAAAGCGCAAGCGGCCGGTCGTGCGCATTGATCTCCGCCACAACCTCCTCGGCGCTGTCATATGCAACGACCGGCAGAAGCGGCCCGAATATCTCGTCCTGCATCACCGCCATGTCGCGGGTCGCATCGAGAATGAGTGTCGGAGGTATCCGGCGATGCTCCTGCTGTTCGAACGTCTCGCCAGCGGGGTTGATCTCGACGATCGTGGCACCCTTCTCACGCGCGTCCGCGACATAGCCGCGCACGCGCTCGAAGTGCCTGTCCGATATCATGGCCGTGTAGTCAGGATTATCCTTGAGGGAGCCGAACATCGCCTCGGTCGCCTGCCGTGCCTCGGTGACAAAGCTGTCGCGTAGCCCACGAGGCACGAATATATGATCAGGCGCCAGGCATATTTGACCGGCGTTCAGGGTTTTTCCGGCCATGATCCGCGCTGCGGCGACGGGCATGTCCACGCTCGCACCGAGGATCACAGGGCTCTTCCCGCCAAGCTCGAGCGTCAGGGGCACGAGATTCTCCGCCGCAGCGCGCATCACATGCTTTGCGACCGAGCCGGCGCCGGTGAATATCAGGTGATCGAAGGGCAACGCCGCGAAGGCGGCCCCCACATCGGCACCGCCTGTCACGACCGCGACCTCGTCGGGCGCGAAATATTCGGCGATCGATTGCTGGAGCAGATCCGACGTTCGCGGCGTGAATTCCGACGGCTTGATCAGCGCCCGGTTCCCGGCGGCCAGAACGCCGGCAAGCGGAGAGAAGACGAGACCCACCGGAAAGTTCCACGGCGCAATGATGCCGATCACGCCTTTGGGCTGGAACCGGATTTCCGACCGGGCGCCGAAGAGGCCGAGCAACCTCGGTTCGACCGGCCGTCGTTCGCTGCGCATCCATTTACGCAGATTGGCCCGACAGTCGCGCAGCGCGCCAAGCGGACTCATGATGTCGGTGATAGCCGATGCATGGCGCGACCGGTTGCCGAAATCGGCATTGATTGCCTCTTCGAACCGCGCGGAATAGTCGCGAAGCAAGGCAGCACAGCGATCGAGCCGGTCAATACGCAACTCCGCGCTCGCCTGACCGTCTGCAATATGGGCCTTGCGCTGGCGCTGCAGCATCTGCTCGAGAGCAGCGCTATCGGTAGCCATCGTGTCAGCGCGTAAGCTCTTGGTCATTTTTCGTACCTTCCATAGCTTCTGAAACAGGAAGCTGACGCTTCCCCCCTGTTCACGCAGCGGCGACTACCCTGCCGATTTCACGCAGATGATAGTCCGTGTTGCCGAACAGACCGTCGATCGTGAGAATATGTTTGAGGTAATGACCGACCGGAAGCTCGTCGGTCATGCCGATGCCGCCGTGGATTTGTACGGCCCCCTGCGCGATCTCGCGCCCCAGCCTGCCAACCTGCGCCTTCAATACCGAAATATCCCGGCTCGTTGCCCGTCCGCTGTCGGCCAGCGCCGCGATATAGAGAAGCGACGCTCGCGCCTTGACATAGGCAATTTTCATATCGGCGAGCCGGTGCGCGATCGCTTGAAAGCTTCCGATCGGCCGACCGAATTGCTCGCGCGTGCCCGCGAAGTCTGCGGTGGTTGCCATCAGGACGGCCATGGCCCCGACGGCTTCGGCTGCGAGTGCGAGCCGGGCATCCGCGAGCAAGGCCTCCAGCGCCGCATCGGCGCCCGCCATGATGGCAGCCCTGTCGACCGCGACGTCATGGAGCAGGATATCCGCAACGGGCCTGCCATCGAGCGCGCGATATCGCCGCACTTCGATGCCTTCGGCATCGGCGGGCACTGCGGCCAGGCAGACCGCCTTCGTCTCCGAGAGCGCCGAGATGAGCAGCACCCCTGCTTCTCCGCCTCCAAGAACGAGCTTCTTGCTACCCCGGATGCGCGGACCGGCCTCACCTTCATAGAGTTTGGTCGACAGCGTCGAAGAGGCGCCGGTGCCGCTACCTTCCTCATGGGCGAAGGCGCCGCGCAAAGCTCCGGTGCCAATATCGGCAATCCATTGCGGCACCGGTCCCGCGGGATCGAAGCGAGCGAGCGCCCGGCCCGTGAGGATCACCGAGGGAAGCAAAGGCTCGATGACCAGATGGCGACCGAAGAGCTCCGATATCGCCACAATGTCGGAGGCCGAACCGCCCAGTCCCCCGCAGGCTTCGGGAAGCGGCATCGCGACAATCCCCATATCGACGAGTTCGCTCCAGATTCCGGTTTCCGCCTGACCAGCCATGATGCGTCGGCGCAATTCAAAGGCGTAACGCTGATCGAGCAGCCGGGAGAGGCTGTCGCGGAGCATGACCTGCTCATCGGAGAATTCGAAATTCATGGGCTCTGCCTCAGGCGCGAAGGGTCTGGAGATTGCGGGAGATGAGGTCCCGCTGGACCTCGTTGCTGCCGGCATAGATGGAAGCGGCTCGGGTATTCAGATAATAGGGCATCGCCACGAGGCTGAAGGGATCGCCCAGGGGTTGAACGCCGGACCCGACCTCAAGGGCTTCCAATTGCAACGGCAGCGCGTCGATCCCGGCAACACGCGTCATCATGATCGACAGCAGCTGCGAGAGTTCCGAACTCATCACCTTGTTGAGCGACGGCATCGCGGGATCGTCGGCGAGGGCGTGGCCGCTTAGCACCAGCTTCTCGACATGCTCGAAGGACGCGACTTCGGCTTCGAGTTCCCCAAGGTCGCGCTGGAATACCGGATCCTCGCTGAGGGGTCCGCCAAAGGACGCCGTTGCATCCCTCGCCGCGGCCCGGATCGCATCGAGTTTGCGCCTGATCGCCGGGCTATGCGCAGCGCCGCCCCGCTCATGCTTGAGCAGCGCCTTGGCGACGCTCCAGCCTTCATTCTCGGCGCCCACGCGGCCCCCCTGGGGGACGCGGACGTTATCGAAAAATACTTCGCATTGCTCGGCCACACCATCGAGGCCGATGATGGGACGGATGTGCATGCCGGGATAGTCGGTCCGGTCGAGGAGGAGAAAGGTAATGCCCTGCTGCTTCTTGCCGTCCCGGTTCGTGCGCACGAGCATGAACATCTTGTTGGCCTTGTGGGCGAGGGTCGTCCATGTCTTCTGGCCGTTGATGATATAATCGTCACCGTCGGCCAGGGCCGAGCATGACAGGGCGGCAAGATCAGAACCGGCACTCGGTTCGGAATAGCCCTGGGTCCAGTAATCCTTGCCCGAAAGGATCCCGGGGAGATGCTGGCGCTTTTGTTCGGGCGTGCCAAGCTCCATGAGCAGGGGGCCGACCATGATCAGGCCGTTGGGCAGGAGCGGCGGCAGATCGCGCTTCCAATGCTCCTCGGAGAAAATATAGCGTTGCTCGAGCGACCAACCGGTCCCGCCATATTCGACGGGCCAGGCCGGGGCGGCCCAGCCGCGCGCATATAGAAGGCGGTGCCATTCCATTGTCGCCTCGAACGGCGCGAAAACGCTTGTGGTCTTCCGCCCCGCCTCGCGGATCGCGTCGGTGGGTGCCGTATCGAGAAATGCGCAGACTTCCTCGCGAAACGCTTCGAGCGATGGATCGAAATCGACGTTCATGACGTGAGCGCTCCAGGCATCATCGCCGCCAGCCGCTTCGTGATGATCGACTCGGCCTCGCCCATGATCCGGTCGATGAGTTCGTGACACGTCGGGATATCATGGATGAGACCCTGAACCATGCCAGCCGTCCATATCCCATGATCGGGATCGCCGCGGTCCAGCCCTTCCTTCCCGCGCGCGCCCTTGACGAGATGCGCGATCGCTTCGAAGGACTTTCCTTCCCGTTCGGCCGCAATGACTTCGGCTGAAACGCTGTTCTTTGCGACGCGCGCGGTGTTGCGATAGCTGCGGAAGATCAGGTCGGTCCCCCTCTCGTCGTTATCGACCATGGCGCGCTTGATATCGTCGTGGATGGGGGCTTCCTTGGTCGCACAGAAGCGCGTCCCCATGTTGATACCGTCAGCGCCGAGCGCCAAGGCTGCCACCAGCCCGCGCCCATCGCCGAATCCGCCCGATGCGAGCATAGGAACCTTGATCTTGTCGGCAGCGGCGGGAATCAGGATAAGCCCGGGAATATCATCCTCGCCCGGATGCCCGGCGCATTCGAAGCCATCGATCGAAATGGCATCGACGCCCATGCGTTCGGCGGAGAGGGCGTGCCGGACAGCCGTGCACTTATGGAGCACGATGATGCCATGCGCCTTGAAATCGTCGACATGCTCTTGTGGCTTGTAGCCTGCGGTTTCGACGATCCTGGTGCCGCTGTCGATGATCGCCTTGCGATAGTCGGCATAGGGCGGGGGATTAATCGACGGCAGGATCGTCAAATTGACGCCGAATGGCTTGTCGGTAAGCTCCCGGCATCTCTCGATCTCGGCGCGCAGCGCATCGGGAGACGGCTGGGTGAGCGCGGTGATGATTCCGAGGCCACCGGCATTGGAAACCGCCGCAGCCATCTCCGCGGTTCCCACCCACATCATGCCGCCCTGGACGATCGGATGCTCGATCCCGAGCAAGTCGGTTATGCGTGTTCTGATTCCCATTCCCGTATCCGTCCTGCGAATATGCTGTCGTCTCTCTGCCAACGCCGCCGCGCGTCGACCCGCCGATCAACTCTGAGTGAAGCGGATCGGAAGGCGTTTCGGCCCGCTGACCAGCGTCGCCTGGGTCCAGGCCGGTTCGCCGGCGATTTCGAGCGATTCGATCCGGGGCAGAAGTTCCTCGAACAGGGTCTTCATCTCGAGGCGCGCGAGATGCTGGCCGACACATAGATGGGGCCCGTAACCGAATGCGATCTGCTTGTTTGCCGGGCGGTCGAGCCGGAACTCGAACGGATCGTCGAACACCGCCTCGTCACGGTTTGCCGACATATAGGACAGCATGACCCAGTCCCCGGCCTTATACTGGTGGCCATTCACCTCATGATCCCGGGCAACGGCGCGCATGAAATGCTTCACCGGCGTGACCCAGCGAATCGCCTCATCGACGAGAGCCGGGATCAGGTCGGGATTGGCCTTCACCTCGGCGAGCAAGGCGGGCCGCTCCGCGAGGGCCCAGATCGCACCGGCCGTCGAGGCGGAGGTGGTGTCGTGCCCGGCGGTCGCGACCAGGATGTAAAAGTCGTTGGCAGCGCGCTCGTCGATCGGCTTGCCGTCGATCATGGCGTTCGCGATGATGGTCGCTAGATCGTCGCGCGGCTCGGCGCGGCGGCTCGCCGTGATATTGGAGAAATAGGCGTGGAAGTCCGCCACGACGGCCCCGAACACCTTTATGGCGGTATCCGGATCGGCCATGGCATCGGCTTTTCGACTGAGTTCCGGATCGCGGGCGCCGAAAAGTTGCTGGGTCAGCATCAGCATGCGCTGTTCGTCCTCTTCGGGAACGCCAAGGATGCTCATGATGACGTGCAACGGATAATGCAGGGCCACATCGGCGACAAAGTCGCATTCGCCGCCGAGCCCCATCATCCGATCGACATGCGCGCGCGCGATCTCGCGAATGTCGTCCGTGAGCTTCTTGACATTGCCTGGCATGAACCAGGATTGGACCAGCGATCGATAGGCACGATGCTCTGCTCCGTCCATGTTGACCATGTTACGGGTGAGGTGCGGACAGCCGGTCGCATTCTCCACCGCCTTGAGCATCGGACTTCCGATGAGAACCGTCGAAAGATCACCGTTGCGGAAAATGTCGGGCTGGCGCTCTATGTCCATGATGTCGCCATGTCGGCTCACGAGCCAGAAGGGATCGACACCGGCGGTATCGACAAGCGAAACGGGCTGGTGGCCACGAAGCCAGGCAAGGTCGGCGTGCAGGGTCGCGGGGTCGCCGAACGACGCCGGGTTCACAAGCCGGGCCGCCATTTCGGCTGGCGCGGCCAGGTCTTGGGTTTCATTGCTCATCGTCACTCACTCCCGATCGACCAGCGCTCCAGATGGCGCGGTCATGCTTTGCGTTTTGAAAAGGCCGCGATACGTTCGCCCATGTCGGGTCCGACGCCTGCGCTGTTGCGGACTTCGTGTGCGAGGCCGAGATGCAGCGGGACATTGTCCGTTTCGGCGAGCAGTCGCTTATAGGCGGCAATGCTGAAAGCCGAATTTTCAGCGATCATCGACGCGATCGCATCGACCCGCTCCAGAAACTCAGTATCCTCGAAGCAGGACGCCGCCAGTCCGATCTCCGCCGCCTCCCGGCCATCGATCGTGCGCGCGGTGAACATCATCTCGCGCGCCTTGGCCTGGCCCACCAGACGGGGCAGCCGCTGGCTCATACCCCACACAGGCGTGAGCGCCCATTTGGCGTGCGTGTCCGCGAACCGCGCGCTCCGGGCGGCGAGAATGAAATCACTGGCCAGCGCCAACTCGAGCGCGCCGGTGTAACAATGACCGTGCACCGCCGCGATAACCGCCTGGGGCAGATTCGCGAGACGCTCGAGCACCGAAGATTGAAAAGAGACATCATGCGCTGCATCGCCAGACGCGATGTCCTGCAGATCATGCCCCGCAGAAAAACATTTTCCCGCGCCACGCACGATGACGCTGCGAACAGTTTCGGCCTCGCCCGCGAGCCGCGCGACATGATCTTCAAGCCGCCGAAACATGTCGTTGTTGATCGCGTTGAGCCGGTCCTCACGGTTGAGGATGATATGTGCGGTTGGCCCGTCGACCCGCAACTCTACCGACAATCCCGATTCCATGGCGTCCTCTCCGCGAGCGATTCGACAATTAATTAATTGCTCGATTATTAGATACACAAATGCGTTCGCCCGATCAACTGCATAGCTCTGCGGTCAATGCGAACGGTTTTGCCGGCGAAGCGCCGCAAGCAGAGGCGCGCATTTTTTGCCGTGTCGCCCCCCCCTTTCCGCGTGCGGTCAGTAGGGGCGCGCCGGACTCAGATCCAGCCAGTCGCGTCTTCAGGGCTCGAGGATGATCTTCAGGGTTCCCGCCTCCCGGCGGTCGAACATCGCATAGGCTTCGGCGCCGTCTCGCAGCGGCAGCCGATTGGAGACATAGGTTTCCGGCTTGAGACGCCCCGCCTGGACAAGTGGAAAAAGGGTCGGCAATTCTTCGGGGACCGAGCAGGTCCCGACCCGGAATGTGAGCCCTGCCGCGAACGCGCGTTCAAGCGGAAAGGCGAAACGGCGCGATTGCTGCACACCGATTACCGAGACGGTGCCGCGCGCCCTTACCAAGCGTAATGCCATATCGACCGTCGCGTCGCTCCCGACCACCTCGACGACGGAATCGAGTTTACGTCCTTTCGTCGCCTCCCGGATCACGGCGACGGCTTCGTCAGGGTGCAGAGCGACGGCGCCCGCCGCTGCCGCCAGCGCGCGCCTTTCTGGAACGGGATCGATGGCATATACGATATGGGCGCCCAGCACGAAGGCGGAGTCGACCGTCATGAGGCCGATCGGCCCCAAACCAATTACGGCGACGCTGCTCCCCGGGGCGATATCGGCGCTGCGCGCACCGAACCAGGCGGTCGAAAGGGCGTCTGTCATCAGCAGCGCCTGCTCTTCCGATATCCCTTCCGGGATCAGCACCGCATTGGCGTCCGCGCTGGGGACGCGAACGGCCTCGGCCTGCGAACCTTGAAGCGCGGCGGACAACCCGTAGCAGGCCGCTGCGCCATTCTCGCACCCGATCACATTGCCCGACTGGCAGGGTCGGCAGGCGCCGCAGCCCGCTGCTGCGGGGATCATGACCCGGTCACCGACGCGGAGCCGCGAGACGGCGCGTCCGGTTTCGACCACTTCGCCGACCGCTTCGTGACCGACACAAAAGCCCCGATCCTCGGAAAATCCGTGACCATGATAAATGTGGAGGTCGCTTCCGCAGATCGAGCAGGCGGTGACCCGAACGATGGCGTCGCCCGCCTCGACCGGCATCGGATCGGCCATGCTTTCGTAGCGGATATCCCCTGCCCCGTGATAAAGCAGCGCCTTCATGCCGGCCTCCTACTTCGCCATCGCCGAATATTCGGCGATCTTCTGCTTCCCGAGCTGCGACATGTGCACCTCGTCGGGACCGTCCGCGATGCGCAGATAGCGATTGAGGGTGAAGAAGTAGGCGATCGGGGTGTTGTCGCTTACGCCCATTCCGCCATGAACCTGGATGGCCCGATCCGCGACGGTTTGCGCCATTTGCGGAGCGATCACCTTGATGGCCGCGATCAGATCCTTGGCAACCTTGTTGCCATAGCGGTCCATGGCGTCGGCAGCCTTGAGCGTGAGCAGGCGCGACATCTCGATTTCACAGAAGCTGCGTGCGACGTCCTGGCGGATGCTACTTTGATCGGCGAGCTTCTTTCCAAAAGCGACGCGGCTGTCCGCGCGGCGCGCCATGATCTCGAGCGCGCGCTGCGCCTGGCCGATCGAACGCATGCAGTGGTGAATACGTCCCGGCCCGAGACGCCCTTGCGCGATCTCGAACCCCCGCCCCTCACCAAGAATGAGATTTTCCTTCGGTACGCGTACATTGTCGAAGCGCAGTTCGCACTCGCCGCCCGGCGAGTTCATCGATCCGAAGACGGTCTGGTTGCGCACGACCGTGATCCCTGCCGTATCTCGCGGCACGAGGATCTGCGAATGTTGGGCATGGCGGGGAGCATCGAAGTCGGTCTTTCCCATCACGATGAAGATCGCGCAATCGGGGTGCATCGCATTCGAAATCCACCACTTCCGGCCGTTGATGACATAGTCGTCGCCGTCGGGCTTGATGGACAGCTCAAGATTGGTGGCATCGGATGAGGCGACCTGCGGCTCGGTCATCACATAGGCCGAGCGAATCTCCCCGTCGAGCAGGGGCTGAAGCCACTGCTGCTGCTGATCGGGGGTCCCGAATTTCGCGAGCACTTCCATATTGCCCGTGTCGGGCGCGGAGCAATTGAACACCTGGCTCGACCACGGCGATCGGCCCATCACCTCGGCAAGTGGAGCATATTCAAGATTGCTGAGCCCGGGCGAGAAGCGGCCATATTCGTGTGGGAGGAAGAGGTTCCACAAGCCCTGAGCACGCGCCTCGGCCTTGAGGGCGGGCATTCCAGGCCACTCCTGCCACAGATTCCTCTGGTCGTGGATGAAGTGGTAATACTCTTCCTCATTGGGGTAGATATGCGCATCCATGAACGTTTCGACCCTCTGCAGGAGGTCACGGACCTTTTCGCTATGTTCGAACTGCATGTGTATCTCCTGTCAGAATGGCAAATCAGAGCGTCAGGCCACCATCGACGACCAGCGTGTGGCCGGTGACGTAGGAAGCGAGCGGGGATGCGAGGAATATGGCGGCACCCCCATATCGGCGGGCGTCCCCATGCGTCGCTGCGCGATCGTGGCGAGCGCGCCGTCGAGACGAGCGGAATTCTGGGTCGTGATCCGTGTCAATTTGGTATCGACGAGCCCCGGAGCGAGACCATTCACCCGAATCCCGTCACCGGCAAAAGCCTGGCCCAGCGTTTTGGTCAGACTGATCGCGGCCGCTTTGGACGCGGCATAAGCCGGGTTTCCGATATTGCCGCGCAAGCCGGACGTCGAGCTCACGATAATAATCGACCCGCCGGACGCCGAAAGCAGTGGCCGGAACTTGCGCGCGCAATGCATCAGGCTGTCGATATTGACCGCCATGACACGATCCCACCCTTCGCGCTCGAACTCCTGGCGCCGATATAATACGGTTCCCTGCGACAAAATGAGGGAGTCCAGCGTGTCGAAGGGAATCTCCGCCGTCTCGATAGCCTCGGGCGTCCCGACATCGACGCAATGATAGCCCAGTCCTTCAAGGTCGGACCCTTCATCGGCGCTGTAGTCGGACGCAGAGGCGCGCGTCCCCCAGATATGAACATTGGCGCCGCGGGCGCGAAACCCTTGGGCTATGCCGTTGCCGATCCCGCTCGATCCGCCGACGACGAGAATATTGCGTCCGCTAAAATCGGTATCGTCGATCATCATCTTTCCTTTTCAACGAATGATGCTGAGGGCGCGCTCGAACAGAGCGAGCGTGTGCGCGTGAAGCCGTTCGCCGGTTTCGCGCGGCGCCTTTCCGGCACAGGCCCGCGCAAAGCTCCCTTCCAGAATGATGCCCAACTTGTAGCAGGCGAGCACGATGTACCAGTCGAGAGCCGCGAGATCCCGGCCGCTTGACGCTGCGTAATGCGCCGCGAGGTCGGCAGGAGATGCAAGATCGGTGAGCTGATTTGCCATGGCGTCCGTGGCGAAGGATGAGCCATCGGTCGGCCATGTCGCGATCAGCCAGCCGAGGTCGAGCAGGGGGTCGCCAATCGTGCTCAATTCCCAATCAACGAGGGCTGCGAGTTCCCCGCTGTCCGGCCGGATCATCACATTTGCAAGATGCGCATCTCCGTGGATGATCCCCGGTTGAAATGAGCTTGGGCGATGGCGATCGAGCCAGGCCGCCACCGCGTCCACCCCCGGGATGGCGCCAGGCCCCGGCCACCCGGCTAGATCGGCATAGCTTTCAAGCTGGCGGCGCCAACGCCCCACCTGGCGTTCCAGGAAATTCTCGGGCTTTCCAAAATCCGCGAGGCCGACCGCCCGATAATCGAGCGCGCCGAGTGCGGCGATCGCCTCGACCACGGCGAGGCCCATGCGGCGGCGCAGCAGCGGCTCGCGAGCGTGCAAGGCGGGGAGCCCGGACATCGGGTTGAAGCCATCGACCGGCTGCATGAGATAGAAAGCAGCGCCAAGGATCGTCTCGTCGCTAGATCCGGCGATGAAGCCAGGGTGAGGAACATCGCTACCGCGCAGTGCCTCGAGGACGCGCATTTCGCGGCGCATCGTCTCATTGGATCCCGCGCGCAGGACCGGCGGCGGCCGGCGGAGAACAAATTCGGACGGCCCGCGATGGAAGCGGAGGAGAATATTCTGGGTTCCGCCAGCCAGAAGCCGGACGCCGGAAATCGAGCCACTTCCAAGGCTCCGGGCTTCCATCCAGCGATCAAGCGAAACAAGATCGACACCCTCCACCGCGCCCTCCGATATTTAATTAATTGCTTGTATAATCGCATTTGACGGCCGCGCATGTCAATGCCAATCCGGAGGCGCGAATGGCGGCGAAGCACGGAAGCGCGCGCGCAATTTGCGCGACGCCGTCGATTGGCTCGATGGCGCTTCTCAGTTTTCGATCCTGGAGGTGATGGTGAATTCGATCGAATTGGAGGGCCGCGTTGCGATCGTGACGGGCGCGGGAAGCGGGATAGGCCTTGCCGTGGCAAAGCAATTGCTTGCCGCCGGCGCCGAGGTACTTGCGACCGATATCGATGCCTCTCGCCTTGAGTGGTGCGATGGCACCAAGGGAACGCACGCCTGCCGGCATGACGTGACAAGCGAAGCCGATTGGGAGACGGCGATCGGCTTCGCCGAAAAGCTCGGCCGGCTCGACATTCTCGTGAACAACGCCGGCATCATGCTCGACACGCCTTGCGACCGCTCCTCTCGACGATCTGAGAAGGCAATATCGGATCAATGTCGAGGGTCCGTTCATGGGGATGCAGATGGCACTGCCGCTTTTGTCGATGCGTCGTCAGGCGGACGGCACGTCAACCGCCGCCATCGTCAATATCTCATCAATCTATGGGACGGTGGCAGGGGACCGTTATGCCGCTTATAGCGCGAGCAAGGGCGCAATCCGTATGTTGAGCAAGGCTGTCGCGGTCGAACTGGCCGAGCGTGCCGTAAGAGTGAATACAGTGT
Organism: Sphingopyxis sp. H053; assembly: GCF_001468225.1. Lineage (GTDB taxonomy): Bacteria > Pseudomonadota > Alphaproteobacteria > Sphingomonadales > Sphingomonadaceae > Sphingopyxis. The sequence continues at coordinate 70,924 of NZ_LNRU01000003.1, forward strand.
TGCCGGGTCCGACGGCAACCAGGCTCGGCGCCCATCACGAGAGACCTACCGCCGCGAACGGCGAACCAGCGTCGGTGGAGCAGGTTGTTGCCGCATGGAACAGCAAGATTCCCGTGGGCCGGATGGGCAATGTCGATGACATCGCGCCGTTGGTCGCGTTCTTGGCAAGCGACGGCGCACGCTACATCACGGGTTCCGAGTTCATCGTCGATGGTGGCTACACCGCGGTTTGAGCATCCCGTCGGCGCATCGGCCTGCCCCTTTCGCGCAAAGGGAGGGTCGAAACGCCATCAAGACAGTCCAGACCGGCCATGACATCATTTCCCATTATATTTGACTCAAGTGTGGATCGCATAATATAGATACGCGCATCATTTTTGTCGAATTTGAGAACCAAAGGCCGACCATAATGTCGAGCAACACAGAGAGATGGGAGAATGGGATGCCTAAGTTTGACACGCTCATCAAAGGCGGCACGATCGTCGATGGCACGGGCTCGCCGCGGTTCGTGGGCGATATCGGAATCAAGGACGGGATCATAACGGACATTGGCGCCGGGATCAGCGGCGACGCGAGCGATGTCATCGACGGCACCGGGAAGATCGTCGCGCCGGGGGTGATCGACGCCCATACGCATTATGACGCTCAACTGCACTGGGATCCCTATGCCACAAACTCTGGCTGGCATGGCACCACGACAATCGGCGTGGGAAATTGCGGTTTTGGCTTTGCCCCCTGCCATCCGCAGGACCGGGAGCGCTACATGCAGATGATGGAGACCACCGAACAGGTTCCCGTAAATGCGATGCGGACAGCGCTCGGCTGGGACTGGGTCAGCTTCCCCGAATGGATCGAGCATCTCAAGCGGGTGCCCAAGGGGGTCAACGTCGCCAGCTATGTTCCCCTCAATCCGCTCCTAATCTATGTGATGGGCCTCGAAGCAGCGAAAAGCCGTCCGGCAACTGCGGAAGAGCGGGAGCGCATGAAGCAGGAACTGCACGCCGCCATGGACGCGGGCGCAATCGGCTTCGGCTTTTCCTACCAGGGCGAGCATAACACCCACATCGACTGTGACGGCACCCCGATGCCGAGCGACACGATGAGCCGCGAGGACATTCTGGCGCTCGCGGAAGTGCTTCGCGAGCGCGGCGAAGGCTCGATCCAGGCCCTCGTCGATACCCCGGGTGCGCGCTTCGGTGAGATCGCGCTAGAGGTTGCACGGGTGTCGGGCCGGCCCGTCCTTCACAATGTCGTCATCGTCAACGACTTTCTGCCCACTTATCATGAGGAAGTCCTCGCTCTGATCGACAAGGCGCGGGAAGAGGGGCTGGAAATCTTCACCCAGACCCTGACCACGCGCGGCTGGAACGAATTCAAACCGATGGACTGGGATATCTGGAACATCATTCCCGAGTTCCGCGAATTCACCTTCGCGGGCGATCGCGCGGCAAAAGTCGCAAAAGCGGCGGACGAGGATTATCGCACGCGCTTGCGCAACGTGTACAGGCCTGAACTGCTCGCACCGGCCGGCGGACCGCTCGAGCATTATGTCCTGAACGACGCTTGCGGCGTCGCCCCATGGAACCAGTATGAAGGCAAGTCGGTCGGCGAAATCGCGGCCGCCGTTGGCAATCGGCCCACGATCGACGTGTTTATGGATATCGTGGTCGATACCAATGCCGACAGCGATTTCCTCGTGGCCGAAGGCATGAGCTTTGACGACGAGAAAGTCGCACAGGTTCTCAAACATCCGTTCACCATTCCGGGAACCTCGGACGGCGGAGCGCATGTGAAATTCTGGGCTGGCGGTCAATATTCGACGGACGCGATCATCTGGATGGTTCGCGAGACCGGGTTGATGACGCTTGAGGAAATGCACTACAAGCTCAGCGCGGTTCCGGCAGAAGTGCTCGGACTCCACAATCGGGGCACGCTGGCAGCGGGGCAAGCGGCCGATCTTTTCATCTATGACTATGAGGCGCTCGACTATCCGCGGCTCAAATATGAGATCGCCCATGATCTTCCCGATGGCGACTGGCGGCGCGTCTGCAAGCCCCAGGGCATCGAGCGGGTGATGGTGAATGGCGAGACGACCTTCGTCAATGGCACCGAGTGCACTGGTGCGACACCGGGCCGACTGGTCGGGTCGGGCGGCGCCGACATGGATGAGCAGCTGATGCATCCAATGGCGATCGCCGCAGAATGATAATGATTCTCCGGAAGGGGGCGCAGGCCGTCCCCTTCCACTGGGTCGCTAGTGCGGAGCCCGTGAGCCCGAGTCCCGGCACCTCGGCCGGGTGGGGTCAGCGTTTTCTGGAGACCAGGGCGATTTCGAGGTTGTGCTTGGCGACCGAGACGATCTCGACCGTTTCTACCCGGTGTACGCCGGATCGCCGCCGTAAATGCATGTGAATAATATCTGCCACGGCCTGACGACTTTGCGCCGCCACGAGCAGAACGATATTGAAGCGTCCTGTCATCAAGGCAGCAAAACTCACTTCGTCGAAACTGGCCATCGCCTCGACCACGTCGCGCGCCGTTTCGGGAGATGTCTGAACCCGCACCAGAACAGCGGTGGTCATTCCCAACGCGGCTGAATCAGCCACCGCCGTGATCTTCGCAGCGCCCGAATCGGACAGCTTCTTCAGGCGTTTACGGACCGCAGTGTCCGAGATACCCAACAGGCGCGCCGCTTCGCGGTTACTGATGCGCGCATCTTCGGCGAGGAGGCCAATGATACGCTGGTCCAGATCATCGAGGCGCATCATTCGGATCCCAGCTTGCCAAAGCGAGGATCCAGTTTCACGATCTCCAGCGCCGTATTGACCTCGTAGGAGGCGATGCCTTCGATCTTCGCAATCTGCTCGTCGACGATCCGCTGGAGCGCAGCGCCATCGGGCGCATTTATATTGGCGAAGATGTCCGGGCTGCTCATCGCCACCGAAACACTGGTGCATGCATCGAGCTTGGCGAGGTCTTCAGCGACATTTTCGGGCGTGCGGCCTTCAACATTGAGATCGACCAAAGCGAACACCGAATAACCCAGAGCGCGCATATCGCGCTGCATCATGACGCGCAGGATATTGGCATCTTCGAGCGCCCGGATCCGGTTCGCCACAGTAGGTTCGGAAACGCCGAGCGTTTCCCCGATGTCCTTGTTCGTTCTGCTCGGATTTTCCTGAAGCGCGGCAATGATCGCCCGATTGAGATCGTCGAGGATGTCGCTGCTCATGGATATCGCCCGTTTCCAGTTAGCCCGCTCCGGCGGATGCCGGCCGCGTCTCCGTATCGGTTGTCAGCGCAGCACGCCAGCCCGGAAGTTTGCTCGCAATTCCCGGAGCCGAGCACGGACTTGGGCGGCTCCGGCTTAACGGCCCTCCCCAACCGCCCAAATCGCTTCCATACCAGCGAGGAATTCATCGCGCAGACCATCGGGAAAATTGCGCGACATCGACAGTTGGACGACCAGAAGCGGCAGCGTCACCGCCCTGCGGAAAAACTCGAAATGCTCGACCCTGCGACCCGTCACGCTTTCATAATGGGCCACCCAGCTCGCGTCATCGGGAATCCTGGCGGCGACTTCGGGCGCCGACACGGCTCGATAATAGGAATTTGCCATACATTGCATGGCAATGTCGTAAGCCGGAGCAACGATACCCGCGAGTTCCCAGTCGATGATCGCGCGTACCTCGTCGCCTTCGAGCATGTAATTGCCGAGACTTGGATCGCCATGGATCAGCGCCAGGTCATCATGATGAATATCGGGCTGGTTCGCAAACAGCCAGGACCGCAACCGCTCGAGCCGCTCGCGATGCGGCGGCTGCACCCACTTGACGGTTTCCCAATACCAGTTGATATAGCGTTCGAAATGGGTCCGGCCCGCAGCCTGGCGAACGCAGGACGCGACCGCGCTGCTCTGCCAGTCGGCGCCATGCACGCTGCCCAGGGCCCGGAAAATCGATGCGATCCGCCGCTCGCGCACATCGGGCGCCGCGTCGCCGATCAGCCCGGCGCTGAAGGGCGACGCGTGCGCGACATCGCCTTCGACCTTCTCCATGATGAAGCCCGGCAGCCCGAGCACGGCGCCGTCGGGATCGATCCAGCGCGCGCGCGGAACCGCGAGGCCGGCATCCGCCAGACGCGCCTGCAGTTCATATTGCTGCCTGATGCCATAGTCGAAGAATATGCGCCCCTCGTTGCGGAGCGGTGCATAGCGCAGCACGAGCGGCTCGACCTTGCCCTCCAATATTGCATCGAACACGACAACACCGCTCGACGCGCCCGCATTGGCGCCGCCACCGCGAACATTGGCGATTTCCACCGGCCCCGCGATGTCCGGCTGCTGTGCCAGGAAGCGGGCAATGTCCGCCGGGTCTATGTCGGTAAAGTCCGGCTTGGTCGCCCGCATCACGCTCGCGATAACGTCCGGTTTCGGTGTCTCCGCCATCGCGCGCCTCAGTTCGCGCCGAGCTTCATCGACAGGCGGATGCCATAGGTCCGTGGCGGCGAGAATTGTCCGGACACATAGGCCCCCGTTGCCGCTGCGACGCGGCTGTAGGCATAAAGCTTGTTCGTGATATTCTCGGCGAACAATTGCGCCTGGAACCGATCGCCCGGCGACGACCAGCTCAGGCGGGCATTCAAGATCCAATAAGGCGCTTCGCGGGTTTGCGATTGGAAGGGCGCCTTCCCATTGAACACATCATGGAAGATTTGGCTGGTGTAGGCCGCTTCGCCCCGGAGGGTGAAGGCGCCGGCGTTCGCGGTCTCTATCCGCTGCTGCGCTCCGAAGTTGAGCTTCCATTCGGGGGCCCGGATAAGGCGGTTCCCTTTGATGTCGAGCGTCGCAAGGCCGAGCGGGTCCTGGAGAAGCTGGCTGCCATATTCGCTGTGGATCCACGAACCGGACCCATCGAGCGAGAATCCGGCAAGGCCGCGCGGCGCGAGCATATACTCGGCCTCGATGCCGTAAAGCGTCGCATCGGCGGCATTCCTGATCGTCGAGGAGTTGTTGAGATAGGTCGTGAACTGGATGTCGCTGAAATCATAATAGAAGCCCGCCAAATTGACGCGCAGCTGATTGTCGGCGAGCGTCGACTTGAGCCCGGCTTCGTAGGACCAGAGGATTTCGGGGTTGAAACTCCCCGTGCATTCCGCCGGATTGAACCCCCCGGCCTTGTAGCCCCGCGACACCTTTCCGTAGAGCATCGCGCGATCCGAGAGGTCGAAATCCACCCCGGCCGTTCCGGTCCACGCGGTCCAGCTCTTCTTCGACTGGGTTTCGCACAAGGCCGCAGTCGGTACGAAGTTGGAGTGGAGCCGCCGGAAGACGTCCTTTTCATCGCGCGTGTAGCGAAGGCCCGCGGTCACCCGCAACCGATCCGCGATCCGGTAGGTGACTTGACCGAAGCCCGCCAGCGAGGAGCTTTTCTGCTCGGCACCGAAGCCCAGAAAGGCGACGGGCGTCGGTTGCCCGCCATAAAGGGTATTGCCGAGCAGCGGATCGGACCCGAGGAGGAGGAGATTGGGGATGAGAGGCTGCGACAGGTCGAAGACCGGTGGCGGTGCCGCGGTGCCCAGGCTGGCGGAGGCAATGATGAGATCGCCGAGCGAGGGCAGATAGATGTCCGCTTTCAGACTTGCGCGATCGTGCAGGTAAAAGACTCCTGCGAGCCAGTCCAGCCGGTCGTCGAACGCCTTCCCCGAGATATTCACTTCCTGCGTGAACTGCTTCGAGGTTTGCTGGATCGGATCCTCGTAGAGAATGGCCGCACTGCTGCCGTCATTGTCGGTCTGGATGAACAATTTGCTGAACCGATAAGCCGTGATCGACTTCAGCGATACATTCCCGATGTCCCAGTCGAGTGTCGCACTGGCCCCGCGAAGATTGACTTCGGTCCGCGACGGAAAGTCATTGGCAATGCGGGTCGATTTGGTGGGATCGCCTCCGCGCAGCCCGGGCTCCGAGAGGCCAAACAGGTCGGAGATGCTTCGATTCCCCAGCAGCGCGAGGTCCGAGGGCGACAGGAGGCCGGGAATTCCGGCGAGCGCGGTTCCCGGAAGGGAGAAAATTCCGGTCGGCGTTTCGGGTGAGATGCTCGACGGCGTCGGGAGCGCATCGATGAACTGCTGTACCGCGGACGTAACCTGCCGTGACATGTCGCCGCGCAAGGTCAGCTTGATGTCGCTCGACGGCTCGATAAGCAGCGCAGCCTGGCCGCTCAGATGGTCGTTGGCATCGTACCGCTTGCCGTCGAAGACATTGAAGCGGTAGCCGTCTCTCCGGTCATATTTCACCGAGACCCGTGCTGCCACCTTGTCCGGCACGATCGCACCGGTTGCCCCGGCTTCCACCGCGACGCGATCGTAATTTCCATAAGTGAAGGCAAGATTGGCAGCCGTGTCGTAGGACGGTGGCTTGGTGATGTAATTGATCGTCCCGCCGGTCGAATTGCGACCGTACAGGGTACCTTGCGGGCCACGCAGAACTTCGATGCGCTCGAGGTCGAAGCTGGGGACGCTCTGGGCAAAGAGCTGACCCATGTAGACGCCGTCCTGGAACGTCGCGACCGTCGGCTCGCCGGCCGTAACCGTCAGGTCGGAGCCGATGCCGCGCATCGAAAGTTGCGAGTAGCCGGTAAGCTGGGCGAACACCAGCGACGGAACATTGTACTGCAACTGCTGAACGCCGTTGATCTGCTGCTGCTCCAGCGTCTCGGATGTGAAGGCGCTGACCGCAACGGGCGTGCGCTGGAGCGACTCGCTTCGCTTCTGGGCCGTGACGATGATTTCGCCCAGCTGCGACGGTTCGTCGGCCGCAGGCGCTTCGGGCGCCGTTTGGGCCCGCGCTGCCCCAGCCCATGCCAACACGCCGATCGACGCACAAAGTGCCAGTGCCTTGCTCCGCATTCCAATTCCCTCCAGGAAGCCGTCTCGCGGCTCGCCGTCGGCAGCGCTGCTGCCGCGTCGATGGAGCCTGAGACGCGATGATGAGGGGATGAGGCCATCCGCGATAGCGCGCGCCGATCGATGCATCTGCCCATCCGGTCTCTTGCCGTAGCGCATTGTCAGCCTCCTCCCATTGACCGCCGGAGATTGCCTCCGTGCATTCGCGACCCCGAAGGTTCGCGAGCTTCATAGTGGTGGCATCATTAGGATTAATGTCAACGCAAAATATATATACGATCGTCCATATAGTTATAATTCGACCTTAGAGCGCCATCAGGGGTTGGGGCAAGCTTCTCCCGCGGCGCGTTCCTGCGCCTTGCTGTTCCGGGCATGGCAAAAGGAGACGTACGGCACGGCCGACGCCTTCGATATCGATCGGGCCAGTGCTGACCGGCAGTCGGCTAAGTTGCGGGACGCAGGCTCTTCACCACGGCGTTGGCGAGATAATTCGAATATCCTTGCTTCATGGGCTCGTCGATCGCGCCGATGCCGAAGATATGCTGCATTTGATAACGGCCATGGAAGAATTGATCGCAGGCACCGACGATGTGAAAATAAAGATGAAGCGGATCGACCTTTGCGAAAACTCCCGAGGCCTGCCCTTCGGCGAGGATGTTCCGGAGAATCGTTGCCGCCCGCTTGCTGAACTCCTCCGCGATCAGCGGACCGTAGGTTTCGGGCTCTTCGGTGACGAGTTGGTGGGTCAGCGGGTTGATGAACGGGTAAGTGAAATAGCTGTCGATCATCCCGCGAACGAAGCCCGACAGCTTCTCTTCAGGCGACAATTGTCGCTGCGAGAAGGCATCGAGCTTTGATATGTCGCCGCCCAGAACCGAGCGAAGCAACTCCATCATCAGCCCCGCCTTGTTGCCGAAATAGTAGCTGATCAGAGCAGAATTGAGATCGGCCCGCCGTGCAATATCGGCGAGCGAAACATCAATTGATCCTCGCTCAACCATGAGATTGGCCGTTGCCTCAACCAGCCGATCGCGCGGCGGGGTTTCCGGCTCGGCTGTCTTGGCCCGTCGGCCTCTTGGTTTCATCGCAGGCGCCCTCATCGATCTCCCCAGCGCTTCCTGAATTCGGTCCTGTCGTGCCGACAGGACTCAAGCATACCAGCCGCACCGGCTTTAACAATGGCATAGCGACCGCCTGGGCCGCGCGGCGATGCCAGTATTGCACTTGGAGACCGCGGCGCAGTCTCGCAGGTAGACCAGGCTCGAAAATGGCTTGAGGCGATAAAAACATCTCATGCTCTGTATCAGCGGTTCCCCGAGCCGCTCCGTCCTCGCTTTGCGCCACATCGCAAGATTGCCCACCTGGAGCCCTTGGCGCGCGGAATGACCGCACCGCCGAGATGCAAACTTGTCATCATTTAATTAATCGAGTAATTTTAGGCTCGGACCGCGGCCGGCTCGATCCTGCGAAGATCGGGTTTTGATCCCGAATCCTGAGGCCTCGAGATGTTGAAGGTCAAAAATAGTGGAGAGACCGATGAGCCTGTATTCTGCGATTGATTTGCCCCATCACCCTGGAAATCATCCGTTCTGGCAGGAATCCTGGGTATTGGTGTTTCGTGATCCGGACACTGGCCTCGTCGGCTTCCTGCGCACGGGATCCTATGTGAATCAGAAGACCACGCAGACGCATTGGGGGATGGCATTCCCCGACGGAACCCGCTTCCGTCGCCACCTGCTCGACCGTCCTCTGGAGGCAGGCGATCGAACCGATGTCATGGCCAGTTCCGGAACGATGCGATTCACGATTCCCGATATGGAATATTGTCGCTTCGAGGCGTTCGACGACGATGCGGAAGCGGACCTGCGCATCTATGATTGGTATCCTTCGCAGGAATGGGAGGTGGTCGGAGGACCGGGTCATGGAACATTGACTTCGGGAGGCGACGATCATGGCCACCCGGAAAGCGCCGGCCGGGTGGAAGGCCGCGTCCGGATCGGCGACCGGGTGGTCACCATCGAGAATGGCATCGGCTACCGCGATCATGGCTACGGACCGCGCCCGCTACCGATGTTTCGCTCGGCGCGCTGGCATGCCGGCACGGTGGGCGAGAAGCTGAGCTACTCGCTGCTCACGATGCAGGCCGAGGATGGCGCCTTCGCCAAGATGGGCTATGTGATGCTCGATGGAAAGCGCGAGCCTATCCGGGATTTCCATACCGTCAATTGCACGCTGGGCGACGGCCTCTCGTCGATCGGCGGCTGGACTGTGGCGCAGCTCGAGAACGGCCAGACCCTTCGTATCGACGTCGAAGCTGTCGATGGCGTCGTGACTTCCACAGACCTCAACAATGGCGGTCCGAACTCTTCTCCGGCAGGGATCGAAGTTCTGTCTATCCCCAGGTGGCAAGGCCTGGAGGGCGTGTGCGATTTCAACATGATCGATAATGCCCATCGCGGCAATCAGGCGGTGTCGCACCTCTTTCTCGCCAACACGAACGACGGAATTTCCCAGCGGGGATTTGACCCCTCCTGGCTCCGCTAAAAAAGGCAGGCGACCGCGTATGTAACTGCTGCGGTCGCCGCAGCCGCAAGGACTCGCGATCTCGCGAGCGTCGCAGTGCGGAGAGGACGCTCGGGGTCGAGCGAACAAGTGGACCCTAAATTTCAGTCGATCGTGCCCGACGGCGGCAGCAAAATCTCCAGTCCGACCCTGGCGGCCAAATCCGCGGCGATCTTCGGCCCGCGTTCGATGACTGGCAACAACTGGCGCAATATGGGCTCCGGGAAATGCCGGAACGTCAGCACGTTGATGACCGCCAGCCGATAGGCCGTAAACAGCTCGAAATAGGGCATGTTGCGAAGCTTGCGCCCCGACAGTCGCTCATATTCTGCAATCCGCTGCTGATAACTCAGCGTCCCTTCCAGAGCCGGGACATCATTCTGGATGATCTGGTCGCCCATTTGCGTGAAACAGACATCGCATTCGGGCGTCCCGAGAAAGCTCATCTCCCAATCGACCACGGCCGACACCGCAGTCCCGAGATAGAGATAATTGCCGAAGTTCGCGTCGCCATGACACAGGACCGTATCAATGTCGGCCGGCTCATTTGCGACGAGCCAATCCCGGAGCGGTCGCAGCGCTTCGAGATAGGGCTTGCAGTCGGCATATTCGAGCGAATCCCAATACCAATTTACCTCGCGCTCGATCGGACGCGCACCCGCCGCGCGCTTTTCCAGCCATTCGAGCCCGAGCGCCCGCCAGTCCAGCGCATGCACGCGCGCGAGCGCTTCGAGATAGCCCAGTTGCATCTCGCGCCGCGCTGCCGGCTCAGCGTCGGCGATGATGCCCGAAGTCATCCAGGTCATCGGCGCGCTCGCCCCCTCGACCATTCCCATCACATAGCCCGGGCGACCGAGAAGGTTGCCGTCCGGATCGAGCCAGATCTGTGGCGGAACCGGCACATCGGTGGCTTCAAGCGCGCGCTGCAGGTTGAACTGCGCGGTGACGTCATAGGCGTGGAACAGGCCGCGCGTCGGCATGAAACGCAAGACGAGACCCGACGAGCGCGGCTCGCCGTCTTCGGTCCAGCTTGCCTCGAACAGAAGAGTTCCGTTCGAACCACCCGCAGCTGTGCCGACTTCGCGCACGTTGGCGACTCGGACGTCCGAGACTCCCGCCTGCGCGCCGATAAACTGCATGAGCCGGTCGCCCCATTGATCGGGAGTGGTTTCGGCGAACCGCGCACCACGCTGATGCTTGACGATAGCTGCGCCAATCTGATCGACATCGAGTTCCGACATGACTCTCCCGTTTCTGTTCTGCCGCGCGGCCGGCTCTCGACCGCAGGTTGGCGCCCATCGCCCAGGCGGGATCCTCGGGCGATCATCCGCGGTGCTCGAACGATTGTGCCATGTTTCGTGACCGCAGACGACGCTCCCGCAACGAGGGCGAAGCACCATCGGGCCGATTGAGCAGCGAAAGTCAACGGATAATTAATTGAATACCTAAAAAATTCGTGGCGCGTGCCCGCTGCCCGCTCCTCCGCCGCAACGCACCGTTAAACCCGCCGCAGCAGCAGCCCTGTTGACGGCGAAAAGAAAATATAATTAGATGAGTAATTAATGAACGAACGATTCCCGGGTTTCGAGGAATCGCGCGCAATGCGCAATGAAGGGACGAGGCCATGGAAATTTCGAAACTGTCACCGCTGCCGGATGATGTCGAGCTTCCGCACGATCCTGGGGAAGATCCGCAATGGCAGGAAAGCATTGTCCTTGGCTGGGCCGATCCCTCCCAGGAAATCGGCGGCTTCATCCGGATCGGCCATCAACCGAACCTCGGCCTTACCCGGTCCTGCTTTGGCGTGACCTCGCGTAACGGGCTCAACTATTCCCGCACAGCTGAAGGGCTTCCCCTTCGCGAAGCCGACCGGTCCGTCGACACGTTCCATGCCGATGGTTTCCAGTCCGCCACATTCGGCGTCCGCTCAAGCCGGTGGCGTGCCAGCGACGAGAATGTCGATCTCGATATCCAGGTCCGCGATGTGCACGCACCCTATGATTTCTGGGACCTCACTGGCATGCGGAACGAAACGAGCCGCGTGATGGCAGCCAATCATCTCCAGGCCGGCGGCACTTTTTCCGGGTCCGTTCGGATCGGCGACGAGCCCGAGCGCGCCATTTCGGGCTTTACCTATCGCGACCATAGCTGGGGCCCACGGCACATGGATAACCCCAATGCCGACATGTATGCCGCCTGGTGGCTCGTGGGCTCGCTTGGTGAGGATTTTTCTTTTGGCTTCGGCGGCGGGCGTATGCGCTCCGGGCTCGAAAGTCTTTTCGGCTATATCGTAAAGGATGGCGAAGTGGACACCGCCGTGATCGAGGATGCGTCCGTGCTGATGGCATTTGACGGGCTATCCAATCGGGGCGGAACCGTCGTGGCCGTTTCGGAAAAATTTGGCCGGCTGACGTTCGAGGCCGAAGGATATGGCAATGTCTGGCTGGAACTTGGTCAGAAGCATTTCGAGATGGCGATGCCATGCACAATACGTTGCGGCAATCGCACGGGCGGTGGCCTCATCGACACGATCTTGAACCCACGCAATGGGACCGATCGTCCGACCTTCGTGGCGAGCGGCAGACTCGACAACGGTCTTTACCGCAGCCGGGCCGGGTTGAATCATCCATGAGCGGCTCGCAGACGATCGACCGCGAGGCGATGCGGAAAGGCCTTCAGGCCTGGTTGCGGCAGAAATTCGCCGATCTGGGCGACCTGACCTTGTCGCCCCTGCGTTTTCCCAGCGGCACGGGTAATTCCGCTGAAACGATGTTCGCTACCATGGCTTATGAAGCCGATGGCGAACATCGTGAACGCGCACTCGTCATCAGGCGACAACTCGCCGGGACGGACCTCTTCCTGGACGCCGATATCAGGCTGCCGCACCGGATGATGGAGGCGCTCGCGCTCCACCCCCATATTCCTGCCCCGCGCGCGCTCGGTGTCGAACCCGACCCGGCGCCGATAGGGAGCCCCTTCCTCGTGATGGAGGCGATCGAAGGACGGGTCGTTGACCAGGTGCCGAATTATAACGTCGAAGGGTGGCTCGCCGATTTGCCGATCGAACAGCGACGCGAGATATGGCTGCGAGCGATCGCAACGCTGGCGCGGCTCCACCGGATCGACTGGCGGCAAGGCTTTTCCTTTTTGGACGACAGCCAGCGGGGCGAACCCGGCATCGATCAGTTCCTTGCCTGGACCAGAGACTGGTATATCTGGGCCAAGGCTGGTCGCCGGCTCGAAGTTGCCGACGCCGCCCTCGACTATCTCATGGCAAACAAGCCCCGGGACACCGATGTCAGCGTCCTGTGGGGCGATCCGACACCTGCGAATATGATGTTCGGACCCGACCTCAGCGTAGCAGCCCTGATCGACTTCGAAATGGCTTCCCTCGGTCCCGGCGAAGCAGATCTCGCGTGGTGGCTCGAGGCCGAGGAAAATTTCTCGACGCTGTCGGGGGTAGCGCGGCTCGAGGGTCTGCCAAGCCGCGCCGAGATCATCGCCCATTACGAAGCCGAACGCGGTCGGCCGGTTGCCGATCTGGACTATTATTCGATGCTCGCCTGGTTCCGCATGAACATCGTGGGAATTCGCTTCTCGGATCGCCTCGTCGGCGAAGGGCGGATGCCAGCGGGGACGGACGTGCTGACAAACAATCCCGCGACGATGCTGATGGCGCGCAAACTCGGTATGCCGGACGCATCGCCGGGCGAAGGTTTCATGGCGATGGTCAATGGCATGGCCGGTGCGGGGGCGTGATCTTTAGTCATTACAAACAGAAAAGAAGGGATTGAGGTAATGGAAGCCGTGTTCTCGGATCATTGGGATTGCCCGCACCAGTTCAGCGACGAACCTAGCTGGCAGGAGAGCGATTGCTACTGGTTCTATGATGTCAAATTGGGCGTGGGAGGCTTCCATCGCATCGGCCAGAAGCCGAACAAGGGCACCGGCCAGCTGATGCTGTTCGTCTTCAAGACGGGCGGTGAACGATTTGTCCTCAACAGCGCCCCGCGCAACGAGGTACAATTGGGTGCGGACGCGCGCCAGTCCCGCAAGCAGGTCGTTGGCAGCCACACGGCCGAGGCTCTCGGCGACGGCAGGATGCGCTACACTTGGGACGAGCCTGAGTCTTCGGCTGATATCGAATTCTACGAGAGCTTCTATACACCGCGCAACTGGCCGTCGGGCAAGAATACAGAGCATTTCGAAGAAGCTACCAATTCCGATGGTCACCTCGAATGCGGCGGCCGCATTCGCGGGAAAGTCCGAATTGGCGACAATGAATATGAAATTGACGCTTTTGCCCATCGCGACCGGTCATGGGGGAAGCGAAGCGACAGCGCGCCCATGATGCACCGATATCGCATGTACACCGGCACCTGTGGTTCCGAACTCAGCTTCGCGGGCTTCTTTCTCGATTTCAACGAAACGACCCCGATGACAATGGGCTTCGTCGATCGCAACGGCAAGCAGGAGGCGATCACCAACCTGCGGGTTGCCGTGACCTTTGATTATGATGGCCTGACCCCGCTCGGGAGCATCGGCATCATGACGCTTGAGTCCGGCGAGCAGCTCAGGATCGAATCCAAGGTCGTTCAGGGGTTCCTCACACCTCTGCCGGCGATGGGCACATTCTCGCAGGACAATATCTCGACCTTTGAATATGGCGGGAAAACAGGGTTCGTCGATCTCGAAATGTGTACGAATCCTGGCCGGGGTTCATATATCCCGAACCAGGCGGACGTCAGTTTTCTTGCGATTGCCGAGGGGCTCAGCAAGGCCGAGGATTATATTATTTGAATCGACGTGGGTTGCCGGCGCCCGGAAAAGGCGCCGGCACGGCGACGCCCAGCCGGCAATCGCGTTTGAGAATGCGCGAAAGTGCCGGACCCGATGCTAATGATAGAGGGGCCGCGCAGCTGGCAAGCTGCGCGACCCCTGTCCATTGTGTTGCTTCTCGGGCCGGGTGCTGTCCGCCATGCCCCGATCCGCGGCGTCAATCGCCGTATATGCGTTTCGCGTTGGCGAGTTCGGCATGAAGGTGGGCGAGATAATAGGTCCAGACCTGTTCGAAGGCTGGCTGGAAGCTCCGCCCCGATAGCAGGATGCACTGCGTCTTGAAGAGAGGAAACAGTTTGAAAAAGTCATAATGTTCCGCCGGAGCGCCGGCCTCTTCCTCGAACCGAGCAAGATATTCTGCCTCGGTCGGTGTCCCGTCGACATGCTTGTCGAGCTGTTTCATCGTCTCGGTGAGGAAGACGATGAGCGCAAGGTCGGCCTCATTATGGCCGAGATAGGCGAGTTCCCAATCGAGCACCGCCGCAAGCCGCCCGTCGCGAAACATCACATTCGCGATCTGGGAATCGCCTTGTACAAGCGTTCCCTCGCGAACGGCTGGCTGGTGCGCGACCATCCAGCGGTGAGCCTCGACGATGGGCTCGAGCTTCGGATCGTCCGGCTCGGAGCTTAGCCTTGCTTCCGCGAGGAACCAGTTGAGTTCGCGTTCGATATCGGTTTCACCGCTGCCGCGCGCGAGCAGATGCGGCAGTTCGTCGCGTCCGATCGCCTCGCGGCGTAGGCGACCATGGAAGCCAGCGGCTTCAAGCATCATCGCCTTGCGCGCTTCCGGACTGACGTCGGCGAGCGGTCCCTTGGAGTACATTGCGGACGCGGGAGGCGTGCCCTCGATCCGCGCCATGACGAAGGACGGATAGCCGACAGCCGAACCGTCCGCGTCAAGCCATAGCGGCTCGGGCACGGGCAGACCGCGCTTGTATGCCGCGACGAGAGTCAGGAACTCGTCAGAAAAGCTCTTCTGCTTGATCATGGTCGTGCCAGGTGCGTAACGCGCGACCATGTCTTCCCGGCGACGCTCGCCGCTCCGCCCGAACTCGGCCGTGAACAACAGAATGCCGTTGCTGGCACCGGATGATTGCGGGACAATGAAATTGCTGAGCGTGACGGGGCCTTCGATGCCGGGCTGCGCAGCAATGAAGGCTGCCAGCCGATCTGCGTCAATTTCCGGGTAGCCCGACTTCGCAGCCGCGACCGACTTGTCGTAGAACCCCTGCAATTCTTCAGTTTCCGCACTCATTTCAAATCAACTTTCCGTGTTCAATATTCTTCGGCGACGGGCCGGCCCGCAGGCCGGCCCTTGGTGCCTCAGCGGATTTTCAGTGCCAGTTCCACACCATAAGTGCGTGGCGGATTATAGACCCCCGTGACCCCATTGAGCTGCACCACAGTCCCCTGGATATAATTTGTCTTGGTGATGTTCCGGACAAAGCCACGTACGGTGACCAAATCATTGGGTTCGTACGTCACGAATGCATTATACAGTTCATAGGCCTTCTGCCGCAGCGAGGGATCATTATATTCGCGGAGGCGGTATCCGCTTGTGAAATAGGCCTCGCCGCGAAGCGTGATCTTGCCCGAACCGACGGGAAATTCGAGTTGCGTGCCGATCGTACCGGACGCACCCGGAGCCTTGTTGAGAGCCCGTCCCGCCAAATCGGTACCATCGGGCTCGCCAAAGATCGCGCCACCCGTCGACAGGAAGCGCTTATATTCGCTGTGTACGAAGCTCGCGTTGCCATCGAAGCTCAGCATATCATTGACCTGCAGCCGCCCGTCGATGTCCAGCCCGTAGATCTCGCTTTTCGGAGCGCCTACGACATTGGTCCCGAATATCGTCGACTGCTCGACCGAGATATTCTTGTAATCATAGTAGAAGGCCGAGAGGTTGAGCGTCGCACGCCTGTCAAGAAACCGCGTCTTGAGTCCCGTCTCGATGGCGTTGACCGTTTCCGGTTTATACTGATTGCCGCAGGTACTGTTGGAAAAGCCGCCGGACTTGTACCCACGCGACAGCTGCCCATAGGCCATGACATCGTCCGACAGATCATGCTGCAGGCCTATGCGTCCCGTAGCCGACCAGTCGGTCACGCGCTGAAGCGGTGCGCCCGGACTGCAATCGGTCTGAACGACCGTGCCGCCGGGAAGCTGGAACGTCACCAACAGATCATTTTGCGACCGCTCGTAAAGACCCCGGACGCCACCAAACAGCCGGGTAGCGTCGCTCACGCTGATCGTGGCATCTGCGAATATGGAGGCGCTTTCGCGCTTCGAGCGGCCGTTGGACACACGGATGAGTGCGGACGGGCTGCCAAGCAGCCGTCCGTCGAGGGTAACTGAGCCGGTCGTTCGGTTGATTTCATTATAGTAAAAGGCCCCCACCAGCCAGTCCACCGGCCCACTGTCGCCCTTGAGGTTGAATTCCTGTGAGAAGGTCGAAACCCGGACACCCTGGGCGATCGGAATGGTCAGATTTGCAAAGATCGGGTCATTCGGATTTCCTTGCGCCAACGAGTCCAGCGAATTGTAATTGACGCGCAGGCGAGAAGCGCCGGTGATCGAGACAAGATTTACGTTGCCGCCGAGATCGAACGTGTTTTTCAGCGATGCGAGCGCGATGGACCGATTGCCGTCAAAAATGAGCGGTGAGTTCAACCGGCGAGGGGTGACGATCGTATCCTGGATCGGCAAGGACAGGCGGTTGAGGTCATAGGGCTGACGCACCGGGCCGTTGCTGGCTTCGCGCCGGTAGGTCAGGCGCGCTTCCATATCCCACCCCGGCGACACGTCGGCGTCGATACCGAAACGGCCACCGATGTAGCGCAGATCGTCGAGATCCTGGCCGGTCTGGAGATTCTTGACATAGCCATCGCGTTGGCCACCTTCGATGTAGAGCCGCGCGCGCACTCCGTCGCTAAGCGGGCCGCTGACATAAGCCGAGCCTTTGAGGTCGTCATAATTCCCGTAGCCCGCCGTAACGCCCGCTTCGAACTCGCGGGTAGGCGCCGCCGATATGAAGTTGACGATACCCGCCGTGGAATTCTTGCCGTAAAGTGTCCCTTGCGGGCCACGCAGCACTTCGATCCCGCCAAGGTCGAACTGGCCGAGGCCAGCGCCCTGAGGGCTCGAAAGATAGACGCCGTCGAGATGCAAGGAGACCGAATTTTCGCCCGCGCCGGTCGTGAAGGTGGTGCCGACGCCGCGAATGGAAATGTTGGAGTTGCCGGAAACAGGGTCGAACTTGAGGCCCGCAACCGCCCCCTGAAGCTCTTCAAGACCGCCAATCTGGCGATCCTCGATCATGCCCGCGTCGAGCGCGTTAATTACTGCAGGAACATCTTGGAGATTCTGGGACCGCTTCTGAGCTGTCACAATAATTTCGTTTAGCCCCGTCGAACTTCCATCGGTGTTGGCCGAGGCATCACGGCTTGCTGGCGCCTCGCTTCCCTCGGTAGTGTCAGCCGCGCTGGCAGACGTCGATACACCGAGCATGATGCCCGCCATTGCCAACGCGGACACTGTGGCAAGCTGGTTTGATCGATTAATCACTTCAGTCTCTCCCTTCCCATTCGCGCGTCTCGGCGCGCATCCTTATTTTTGCGGGCTGTGATCTTTGAGGCGCAGACATGCAGCGTGCCCAGCGGCTAAGCGGTAGGCGCCGCACACACGGCTAAAATCTTCAAAAATATATGATTTTCCATCCTCCCGTCGACTAGCTCAAGCCAGCCCCGAAACCCGCATAGTTTCAACTGGTCTGCGCCAGCATTCAGGCATAAATCCCCCAAGTGGTCATAATTGTCAATATAATAACGTTTTCGCCCAGTTTACTTTTCAATTCGCCCCTTGAGTTGGGCTGATTGATCGGAAAATGAAGTTTGATCGCAACCCCGCAAAGCGCTCGATCCTGATTTGCCGGCAGACTTGTCCGCGCCGGAAACGCAGCATCCGCCACATCAGAAATGGCGACACGCCGCTAAGAGGGACCTGGGCCGGCAAGATCGGGACCTTGGCAAAGCAGTTGTTACGGCTCGACCTGATGCTGCTCGATAAGCTTGGATATCCGCCCTTCAGACGAAGGGAGGGCGCTGCTCCCTCTGATCAGCAAGGCCTATGAGCGCTTCAGTGTGCACATCACTACAAACCCCGCGTTAGCAGACTGGCCCATCATCTTCGGTGATCCCAAGATGACTACGGCGCTGCTCGACCGCGCGATCTCGTCAGGACCGGGGAGGAAAGCCAGCGATGTCAAACGGCCCTTTAATTGCGGGTTTCTGTCAAGCCTGTGTATTGATCCGAACCGGGGTCATGGTCCTTTTCGAGGTCATGGCCTCATGATGATGTCCGGGTCGGGTGCCTCAACGTGCGCAACGCGGTCCTGGAAGTCCGCAGCCGTTTGAACGAGGTCACCGCAACCACCGTCCCGGTGGATCATCACAGGTCTGGCGTCAGTCCTGCAATTTCAGGGTAGGTATGACGGTCAGGCAGGCCGTTTCCCCCATTCGAACTCGGTTCCATCCACCCAGATGCAATGAAGGATGATAGCGAGTTTTCGGGCAACGGCGACCTGCGCTTTCTTCATGCCACTTCGCTTTGCAAGCCGCAGCCCCCACGCCTTAAGCGAGCACCACCGCTTGGTTCGATGAAGCAGCACGCTGGCCGCCTCGAACAAATAGGTGCGCAACAGCCGGTCGCCCCAGCGCGAGACTTTTCCCGTTACGTCCATTTCACCCGATTGCTTTCGGCGGGGCGTGAGCCCGAGATAAGCGCCGACCTTTGCCGCATTCTGGAAGCGCGTCGGGTCGTCGATCGTGTGACGATATGTCAGGGCCGTGACGACGCCAATGCCTGGCACGGTCATCAGCCGCCGCGTCGTTTCATCCTCACGCGCAAGCTGGCGAATGGTTCGATCGATCCTTTCCAGCTCGCCGCAGGTTTGCTTGTGCACGGATAGCAGCGGGCGAAGAATGGAGCCGAGAGCATGGCCATCGGCGATGAGGTCGTTGACCCGCCGTTGGAACTGCCCGCCGGCTGCGCGTGGAAAGAGCAAGCCGCATTCCTTAAGCATAGAGCGCATCTGATTTTCCAGATCGCGTCGGACTCGCACCAATCGGGATCGACACACGAGGATGGATCGCGCAGTCTGGCTTTCCTCGCTCTTGACGGCAACCTCTCGATACCAGCCGACTCGGACGAGTTCCGCCAGGCCTCGAGCATCATTCTCGTCGCTCTTGTTCATGCGAACGGACAGGGCCGCATGGGCGTGACGCGCATCGATGCAGACCACGGGCAAACCGGTGCGCTTGAGTTCATGCCAGAGCCAGCTCGACATGGCGCCAGTTTCAAGACCGACGCGTTCGGCATTGGGAGCTTTCCTGGAGATGACCGCCGCCAGCACGCCCGGATCGGATTTCACCCGGCCCTGGTGAATGGGCCGTCCTGCCTCATCGACGATGCAAATCGACGTTTCCTTTTGCGACACGTCCAGTCCGACATAGTGCTTCATGGCGATGCTCCTCCGTTACGATGATTTCTCGTACCCTGCAGCTGTCGCGCCCCAATGGGAACAACGGCAGCAATTACGTCATCGTGTTCAAAAGGGACCCCCGATCGGCGTCGAAGAGGGACCCCCGATCGGCGTCGAAGAGGGACCCCTTTTTCGGATATGATGCTGGTTAGTTGAGGGTCGCCTTGCGCTGCGTGCGGCGGAGGGCGGGCGTAGCCCGACCGGAGGCGCGCGCAGCGCAAGATAGATTTTTGAAGGCGCCGAAGGTGGCGGTCAGCTGCGGTTTTTGAAGCACCAGCTGTCGTTGCCCGTCTCGATGATATCGCAGTGGTGGGTGACGCGGTCGAGCAGCGCCGTAGTCATCTTGGGATCACCGAAGACGGTGGGCCACTCGCCGAAGGCGAGGTTGGTGGTGATGATGACGCTGGTGCGCTCATAAAGCTTGCTGATGAGGTGGAACAGCAACTGCCCTCCGGAGCGGGCGAACGGCAGATAACCGAGCTCGTCGAGCACGATCAGGTCGAGCCGCGACAGCTGCGCCGCCAGGGTCCCGCCCTTGCCGATCCGGGTCTCCTCTTCGAGGCGTGTCACCACCCCTCCGGCGAAGGGAAGATTGCACTTCCGCAAGCGCATCGACACGTCGCGCCGCAAGGACAACATGGGCGCCTGCGCTCGCCAGCACGGCGGCAAAATGTGCGCCAAAGCCCGACGAAGCACCAGTGACGAGGGCCTTCTTCCCGGAAAGATCGAAGGTCATGATATCCTTTCCCGACTTGCATGTCGCATCGCTGATCACATAAATTTGCTAAATAGATAACATTATTTACCGAGCAAGTTTTTTGATGAGGGGAATGAGATAGCGAGCCTGTCAATGCGCGAAGAATGTCAGCCGGGGCGCAAAAGGATCGCCTTGCCATCGTCGGTCGTGACGATATGGCCCACCGGGTCGACGGAAACCACCCGCTCACCAAGAAGCATCGTCACTTCGCGCTCGTCCCAATATTTGGCGGGACGCAGTTGGATGCGCTCGAATTCCTTCTCGCCGGCGAAATATTTTTTCGACAACGGCGGTCGCTCGTAGGGCAGTTCAGGTTCCTCGCCGACGATCGCAATGCTGCCCTCGAACTTTTGAGTACGCAGCATCACTGCGACCTGTGCCCCGCCGTGCCCGGCACCTACGATCACCACATCGAACTTCGTATTCCCTCCGCTACGGCACGCTCACTTATTGCGCATGTCCCTGACATGCGCGGCATAGCTGCACAAGAAACTTTGGCTGTTCGGTCGACAGCAGCATCAATTCATCGCGCCGACCGGCCAGCACCTGTATAGCGTACGGATTCCGGCTTCATTTAGCGCGCCGGCATGTGCTTGCCCCGACAGGCAATGGCCCGGTAGAGAAACGCCGATCCGGCTTCACGCGAATCAATGCCATGGTGCAATAGATAATGTTGCAAGGTCCATTCTGGTATCGATGTCTGCTAACTCGCGAGCCGGTACGTCGATCTTGCGACATTGCGGCTCTCCGCGCAGATAAGATGAGGCACCTCGATCGCCCGTCAGCGACAGCATATCATCGAAGTGCCTGTCGGTCACACATATGGGGATGCCAGCCTTGCCGCCTGGATAATGCGTCGCGGACAGACCGCCGACAGTTGCCGCGTCGGCGAGACGGCGCAGCGTCGAGGATGTGACGAACGGCATGTCGCCCAGCATAAGCAGCAATTTTTCGCACTTTGTCTCCGCGGCATGCCTTACGCCGACCGCGATCGATCCCGCAAGGCCCAGCCCGGCCTCCGGATTGAACAGAAGCCCGGCGTGCCCCTCTGCCTCAGCCTCCCTCGCGAATTTGGGGCAGGTATCGCCAACGACAATGACCAAGCTTTTGGTATCGAGCCCTAGAGCCGCATCCACCGCATGGCGTCCAAGGCGTTTTGAAGAAAATTCCGCGTCAAGCTTGGGTCCTTCAAAACGGCGGGCCGCGCCGGCCGCCATGATAGCTATGCAAAGACGGCCGCTCATGGATGGGGATGCAATGCTTCATATGCACCAACCACTTCCGAAAGAATCGACAGGGCCAGAACCTCGGGCGAGCGAGCACGGGGAACGAGACCCACGGGGCTATTGATGCGGGCCAAGGCGGCATCATCAAACCCGTCCGCGCGCAGCAACTCTAGCCGCCGCGCGCGCGCCTGCGCGCCGCCCTGGCACCCGATGTAGAACGCCGGCGTGCGAAGAGCCCATGCGAGAAGGGCATGCTCCCATTCATGATCGTGAAACAGGAGCAGTACGGCTGTCCAGGGATCGGCCGAAATCCCGGTGGGGACCGTATTCAGGGCAAACTGCTGGCCGGCCGCGCGCAATTCGACATCGACGTCAGTTGCCTCGGCCTGCCGCTGCAGAGCCTTGCACTCTGCCCCCGTTCCCAACACAAGTAGCCGGAGCCGCGGAATGTAGCGTCTCACACGCAAGAAACGGCGATCCGCAGCGGCCGGAACGGCTAACGGCAGCGCGGTCGCCCGGCGTGCCCCGAGATCCGCCACGCACTTCGACAGTTGGTGCGCTTGCGGAGCGGGGTCGATCAGGATGTCGAGGCCCGACCCGCAAGGGAGACGAAAGTCGATAAATGGCGACCCCTTGCCATAGCGCAGCAGTTTTATGATCCCCTCGCGCGCGGAAATCGTCGCCTGGGCCGCCAATTCATTCTGCAGGCAGTTGTCGGCCATGTCCCCTACCAGCGTGCCGTCGCGGCCGACGGCCAGTTGCGCGCCGCACCGACGCGAGAAGCTGCCATCGATCCCCACGATAGTGCACAAGGCAACCTGTGTGGCTACCGCATAAGCAAGGGCCGCGTGGTCAGACGACATCACCCTTCCCGTGCGCTCTGCGCTGGCGGTGCGAAATTGGAAGGGCCTGAACTCGAATCCTGTACCAACTTTTCAGGCGACAACATTTGTCGTCGCATCCAGTCAATTCGCCAGGATCTTGGCAATGGGCAGACTGCGCAAACGAGGGCCGCCGGCATCCGCGATCGCGTTCACCAACGCCGCGATCGTCACCGGAACGGCGTCCTCGCCGATGCTGGCCGGCGGTTCCGTCGAAGGCAGAATTTCGATCGTGACCGCCGGCATCTGGTCAAGTTTGAGGATCGGATAATCATGAAAATTGCTTTGCTGCACCTGCCCATTCTCTACCGTTATCTCGCTATGGAGCGCGGTCGTCAGGGCATAGGCGATCCCCCCCTCCAACTGGGCGTGGACGATGTCCGGATTGATCACGGTGCCGGCGTCGACAGCGAGAAAGACATGATCGACCCGCAGGCCGGCCTTTTCGTCGAAGCTGACGTCGACGATCGCCGCCTTTGTCGATGACGGATAGCTCGGATAGTAGCTGGTGTCCCCTACCGCGAGGCCGCGTCCCCGTCCCCTTCCTTTCGGAGCGTGCCAGCGTCCCTTCTCGATCGCGAAGTCGAACAGCTTAAGGTGATTCTTCACCCGTGCGACTGCGATCTCGCGATCCTCTAAATCGGCTGGAATATAGGAAGGATCGAGCAGCGACCGATAGAATTCAGGCACGTCACGGCCGGTCAGCAGACGTAGTTCGTCGAGGAAACCGAAGTTCATCCAGAGATGCTGGGTGAAGCCGACGCCGCGCATCCAGCCGAAAGGGAGCGGCGAGTCAGGATTACGCTTATACGCAAAGCGGACATTAGGCGGCTGGAAGGGAAAGCGCGTCTCGCCATAGCTCTGCTCCGCCGACGTTCCGCTCGCGACAGAACACGTCCAGACTGTCACATTGCCGGCGCCGTCCAGCCCGGCTTCGAAGCGCGCCGCGGTGATTGGCGCATAATAGCTTTTACGCACGCACTCCTCGCGCGTCAGCAGCAGTTTCACAGGCGTGCCCTTGCAGGCCAGCGCGATCTGCACCGCCTGGTGGACGAAATCATTCTGCAGGCGCCGGCCAAAACCGCCGCCGGCCGGAAGGATATGGACATGCGCCTTGTCCGGCGACACCCCGCACAGGCTGTGGGCAATGTGCCAGGCATCGTCCGGAAACTGGCTGTTTGTCCAAAGATGAACCTCGCCGCCATCGACATACGCGCTGCAATTTATCGGCTCCAGCGGCGCCGGATCCATATAGGGATAGCTATATTCTGCCGACAGCGTCTTAACCGCTTTGGCAAGCGCACTCCGGGCGTCACCAGCCTCGACAACCACCGGGGCATCGCCCCGGGCCTGCTTCGCGAGCGTCTTCATATACTCTTGGCTTGAAAATTTCGCATGGGGACCCGCGTCCCATTCGATCGCCAGCGCATCGAGCGCGGTCTTGGCCTGCCACCAGCTGTCGGCGACGACCGCGACCGCATCGTCCATTGTGACCGGCGCTGCCCAAATATCCGGATCTTCGCCCTCTGGCACCGGCGCATTATAGCCAACCTTCGCACCCTTGATCTTGACGACCTCGGGATTGCCCGGCATGCCTTTGATGCTGCCCTTGTCGACGCTGCGCAGCTTTCCGCCGAAGGTGGGACTCTGGCGAACGGCCGCGAAACGCATGCCCGGCAGTTCGAAATCAATCCCGTAAACAATCTTACCCCGGATCGCGGCATCCACATCACGGCGCGGGATTGGCTTGCCGACCAATTGCCGGTCGCCCACTTCCTTCAGCTTCACTACCTTCGGATCGGGTACCGGCATTTTCGCGGCGGCTTCCGCCACCGACGCATAGCTCAGTTCCTTTCCTGACGGTTTGTGACGGATTGAGCCCTTGATCGCTTCCAGTTCTACTTCGGGCACCTTCAGGCGCGATGCAGCGGCGCGAATTAACATTGTTCGAACCTGAGCTCCCGCCCGCTGGGTTGGTTCGAACAAGGTCTGCGCGGAATGGCTGCTCAAGACCGCCGTCCACACGTAGACATTTTCCCGCGCCGCGTTAACCGCCGGATCGTAAAACTCGCTCTTCAGCGTAGACCAATCCAGTTCGAGTTCCTCGGCCAGCATTTGCGGGATCGTTGTCGAAACCCCCTGCCCGATTTCCGTCTGGGGCACGCGCAATGTGACGCTGTTGTCGGGATGGATCACGACCCACGAGAGGAGTTCAACCCCCGGTTCGCCGTCATCGGGGAGCTTCGTCCGGTCCTTACAGCCCGCGAGCGAGAGCGTAAAACTCACGCCCGCCGCGGTGACGAGTGCGCCCGTGACGAAACCTCGCCGGGTGAGAACGGGTTCCTTCACCGGCCGGCTCTCCCGTTCTCAGCCGCACTACGGATAGCCTTGCGGATGCGGTTATAGGTGCCGCACCGGCAGATGTTGGTGACGCCTTGTGCAATCTCGTCA
The DNA here is from genome assembly GCF_001468225.1 of Sphingopyxis sp. H053. Lineage (GTDB taxonomy): Bacteria > Pseudomonadota > Alphaproteobacteria > Sphingomonadales > Sphingomonadaceae > Sphingopyxis. The sequence goes on from NZ_LNRU01000003.1 coordinate 96,085, forward strand.
TCGCTTGGAGACGGATTGTTTTTTAGTAAGGCGGCAGCGGCCATGATCATGCCAGGCTGACAATAGCCGCATTGCGGAACACCCGCTTCGCGCCAGGCGGCCTGCACAGGATGCTCACCGCTCTCGCCGAGCCCTTCGATAGAGGTGATTTTCGATCCGACGGCCTGCCCAACCGAATAAGCGCAGCTGCGCACAGCAGCCCCGTCGACATGAACCGTGCAAGCTCCGCACAGACCCGCCCCACATCCGAATTTCGTCCCCTTGAGGCCTATACTGTCGCGCAAAACCCAAAGTAGTGGCACGGCCGGATCGACTTCAAGCCGGTGCTTCGTTCCATTCACTTCAATTTCGAGCATCTTGCGTCCCGTCTCCCATGCGATGCCCGGGGATTTGGTGTGCCTGGAAATTCGACAGCCTAAGAGGGCATCACACAAACTCACGCGCATCGACGCTCTGCTGACGATAGCACCGCCACTCAATTATACAAAAGAATAATTATGAGGTCAGCGGCTGGGCGGGCCTGATTTCTGTCCAAAGGCGGCGGGGCCGCCACCTACGTCCGGCGCCACGGGAGGCCGCTCCTCTGGTCGGCGCCATGTTCAGGCGACCATGTGAATCCCAATCGTCATCCGGTTTCGACTGGAGTCCCGGTTTTGTTTTGTTCGATAGCCTTTGCAAAAGCCAGTGAGTCGAAATGAGCGTGTTCAGTGCTCACCTTGCCATCAACAATGGTGTCGATCAAAACGACCGACCACGAGATTTCCACACCGCCGTCTGGCGCTCCCTCGCCGACATATCTCGCTTCGGCCCGCAATTCGCCGACAACCGACGTGCTGCTTGCTATAATATTTACATAATCGACGCGAACGGTTCCAGAAACGAACTGCGAATTATAGTCCTCTAGATACTCTCGAAACGCCTTTTTGCCCCGCACAGGAAAATCCGAGAAAGGAATATCTATATATTCCATGTCATCATTGTATAGCGACAAGAGCGCATCGAGATCATTACGCGCCCAAGCGTCTACTTGCTTCCTGAGCAAATCCTCGTTCTTGCGAGAAAGCTGAATTTCGTCTGAATCTTGCATTGTCATTCCCGTCCAGCCCGCTGCAGTGATGGCGCGTGTTCCGTGAGGAAAGCGTCAAGGCCGCGGGGCTGGTTTCCGGTTATACGGGCGACGAGATCAGTGACAATGGCGGTGTCCCCGTTCATGATGCTACGCCCGATGTTTGAGAAATATTCAATAAATCCCGCGGGTGCATCGGCGTTTTTCAGCCGCTCTTCTGCCGCTCCCGTCGTCTCTTCGACGGGTTGTATGACCGCACCCGTGACTGCCGCTACCCGGTCCGTGAGTTGCTCAAGGGTGAGCGCCTCAGGACCGGTCAGTGTGAGTGCCTGCTTGCCGCAATTCTGGCCGAGCAGAAGTTCGACGGCGACGGCGGCTATATCCCTCGCATCGATCCAAGCGGTTGCAGCGCCCCCAGTTGTCATCACGATGACTCCGTCTTGACGGATCAGGTTTCCGAAGAAGCGCTCATCGACGAGATCCTGCATGAACCAGTTCGGTCGCAGTATGGCGAAGTCGAGATTGCTCTCATCGATAACTCGCTCGACCTGCAGTTCATGAGCGTCGTCAGCGCGCGTCTCGGCCGCGATCTCCGAGAGGAGCACGATCTTGGTTGCGCCAGAATCCTCGGCCAAACGGGTGAAGTCTCGGACAATCTGAGTCACCTCATCGGACTCGGGTTTGACGAGATAGATAGCATCGGTTCCGTCCAGTGCCGAAGCCCAGGTCGCGCGGTCATCCCAATCGAATGCTACTGGGATGATATTACCGTGCGCTGCGGATGAGGGGTTTCTTGTTGCGGCCTTGACCGTGGCCCCGCGCTCCGCGAGGCCGCTCACCACATGTCGTCCCGTTGTCCCGGTTGCTTTGGTAACCAAGATACTACCCATTCCCACCTCCTGCTATTCGGCTATTCGGCTATTCGGCTATTCGGCTATTCGGCTATTCGGCTATTCGGCTATTCGGCTATTCGGCTATTCGGCTATTCTCGCGGCCCGGGGATGCGCTAGCTAGATCGTGCCGCTGAACCCACTCGAACATATATAATTATATAATCGAATAATATATTTGGTGTCAATATTCTGACCGGCCTCTCTCATCATATGATATTCGACTGTGCGCGCCGCGAGGAGATGTAGAGCTGAACCGGAAATTCGCGAAAATGCGTCGCTTTAACCGATAGCTCTCCATAGCTTCTCCTGCAAACGCGGATCCCTCGCTATTGCTGTGCGGCCAATCTGACACGGATATATTGGTTATATGAATAATATATCGCATCGATTGAACCGCCCGGGATCGCCGGAGACCCTAGCTCCTGAGAGGAAGGGCTACGACGAGCAAGACAACCAACATATTTGAACCTGGGGTCGCACAAATGCGGTACGGATGATCCTGGATCACGAAGACGAGCATCCATCACGATGGGCAGCCATCGCGTCGATCTCAGCGAAGATCGGCGGGTGCCGGACACGCTTCAAGGGCGGGTGAAGAAGATCAAGGTCGCCGGCGGCAAGCGCTTCGGGGCCACCGAGATGGCCGATCGCCTCGCGTCCCTCGAACGCGAGAACCGCGAGTTGCGCTAAGCCAATGAGATACTGCGCAAGGCGTCAGCATGTTCTGCCCAAGCGGAGTTTTCGGCTCGGCGCTCACCGTGCCAGCGGGAACGGCGGCGCGCCTCCGATCCACGGCACCGGACGCCGGGCCAGTTCAAGCCGATTGCGCCATGCCTTGCCGCGCGATAGCGCGATTAGGGTCGATCAGCCTCCATCCCGGCCGCAAGAAACGCCACCATGTTATCGAGCATCTCGTCCTTCGACAGATGATGAATCTTGCCTTCCGTCAAATCCTCGATACGTCCCAGGTCATTCAGCATGAACATATATGTGCCGACCAAAAACGACATCCGCAATCCGATCGTCCGTCGGGGTAATTGTGGAAGGGCCTGAGCTAGGACGTCGATATATCGCTTAACCGACGCATCATAAACCTCCTTGCGGAGGCGCAGGGCATGCTCCTCGGGTTCGGAGTGCAGGCGGGACTGCAATTGCGCGAACGCCGCGCCGGCCTCTCCGCTGTGCTTCAAGTCCCACTGGGGCTGGAGATAGGCTCGAATGATATCCTTTACCTGCGGCGGCTTGCCGGATTCGAGCAACCGGTCCAGCAGCACATGACGATGTCCGGATAGCAGACCGCCGCGCCGCTTGTAGACTTCGTCGAAAAGTTGTTCTTTTGTATCAAAATAATAACGGATCAGGCCCTGATTTACGCCGGCACGCTCCGCAATATCACGAACGCTTATCCCGGTATAACCACCTTCGGCAAAAGCGATTTCCGCGGCATTCAGGATCTTTTCCTTCAATTTGCCATTATTTTTGGGGCGCCCAGGCTTCCTTGCCGATTTCTTTTTCTCACCCTTCACCGCCTTGTCTTCAGCGACAGCAACAGTGGCACTGGAATCCATTTCTATTCTTTCCGCAGTCAAGTTCGAACCCTTTTCTAGCCAAGGATGGCGTCACTGCTAGGAAGGGAGGCCCGTCCGCCGAGGGACCGCTCGATCCACGCGACAAGCAAATCCGCGATCGCTGCGCTGTTTATCTCACTCATCAACATGTGTCCATTGCCCCCAATGCCATGCTCTTCAAGCCGAATATGTTCAAAGACATTCCCCCGATCACGGACGAAAGCCGCCGCGCGCGCATTAGCCTCGCGCATCCAGGTTGCCTCGCCAGTGACGATCGCCACGGGTCGGTCGAACGGGTCGGCCGCTCCGGCATAAGGCGCCGCACAAAGATCGTTCTCGAACGTGCCCAGAGGATGAACCATTCCGGGATATCCGAGCGGCTCAATCGCGACGATTGCCTCGACCTTGTCGCCGCCCTTGGCGGCAAGAGCCCAACCGCAAGGACCACCAGCCGAATGGCTGACGATGATGGTCGGCCCGATCAATTCGAAAAGCGCATCGGCGATCGCCTCGACATGATGCTGGCTCGCCGCAAGAGTAGTCGCCATCGGCCCTTGGCTCGCCATGAACCGGTCGCCAGCCCGAGGATCGTCCGGCCAGCGATCATGCTTCGCCGCCTCGGGCCAGAGATCATGCCGTTCCGGTTCGACAAAGCGGGGATAAAGGAACCCATAATCCGGAAGCGGCAAGGCCGGGCCGTGCACCCGTTCGTTCCATGCGCAACGCCCGTGCCCTGGCCGATCGAGGATATAAACCGGAAAGCCCGCGCGCAGAAAGCTGTGCGCCCAGCCCGGCCGACCATCGGGCGTCCGCAGAAATTCGGACCCTTGCCCACCCCCTCCGTGGACGAAGAGGACGGACACTGGCCGTGACGCCGCGGGTACGAACCATTCGACATAACCACTGATGCCCGGCCAGATCTTGCCCTCTGCGTGAGCGGGTTCACCGGTCAGGAAGCGGCCGCCGAAGTCCTGGAGTATATAGGGCTCCATCATGAATTCAGAAACGGGTGATCAATTGCTCGGTGAAGCTCAGTTCCTTCCTGATCAGCTCCTCATTCCCTGCAACGTTGCGCAGGAACTGAATTCGCTCTTCCTTCTCCTGGCCTTCCTTAAGATAATAGAGGCTGCGCAGGTTGAGCGAAGCGCGCGGAGACGTGATTTCGGTGAAAATGCGCCGCCGGTCTTGTTCATAGAATTCCAGAATGTCGTGATCGGCGCCGTCGTGGAGAACCCGGTTCAGGGCCTCGATCAATGCGAACGCATCGAACATCCCGCCCGTGAGACCGAGACCTCCGGTCGGATTGGTCACATGTGCGGCATCGCCCACGAGGATTATCCGGCCTTCGCGCATCTTGTCCGCCACACGCTGGTGCATACGGTAGGGAGAGGCGGCCAGGACTTCGTACGGCAAATCGGGCAGGTGATCGGCGAACATCGCGTCAATTCGCTCGGGCAGCCCTTCGATTGGCAATTCCGGATTCTCGACGAAGGTGACGCGCCAAACGTCCGACTGGTCGATCTTGCAGATGACCGCACCATGTTTTTGGTCGATCTGCATGACCGTAGGCGAATATCCCACCGATGAGAGATCGATTTTGGTATTAGTGGCGATATAGCGCTCGGGCCACGTCACACCGTAGAATTGCAGCCCGAGAACATTCCTGCGCACGACGCTGTTCGCGCCATCGGCACCGACAAGAAAATCGCCGTCGAGGCGTTCCGCCCCGCCCGGTCCGTCAAGCTCGGCGATCACACCGTCCGCATTCTGGCTGCAACCCTGCAAGCGGGTCTGGTAGCGGATTTCGATATTGGGAAGCATCGCAACATGCCGGGCGAGAACCTGGGAGAGCAAGCCTTGATGCAAATGCAGGGCCTGTCCGTCCTCATAGGCCGGCGAGCCCGTCCACTCGATCATTTCCCCCGTGCTGTGGATGTGCCAGCCGAAGCTCTGACGAAGGAAGCCTTCGCTGATACAATCCTGCAGGAGACCCAACTTCTCGAGATGCGGTAGTACCGGATAGTGGTAAACGAGTGCTCGCGGGCTGTCGTTGAGTTCGGCCTCGGCCTCGAGGATCGTAACGCGCGTCCCCGCCTTCGCGAGGCCGATGGCCGTCAGCAAGCCAGTCGGCCCCGCTCCGGCGATAATTACATGCTGGATCATTGATCTACCTCTCCATTATTAACTGGGCGACGTCAGTCCGACGACCTGATCTGGCCGAGCCAGTTCAGGATGTCGTCGGCGCTGGTGATGTCTCCGTATTTTTGGGCGATATCATAAAGATTGGCTTCGTGCGGCGCCGACGCCCGGTCCGCGCAGCAATCGCGCGGCACCAGCACGATAAAGCCGGATTGCACGGCATCAACGACGGTGGCGCGCACGCATCCCGATGTGGTCGCCCCCGTAACAACAACCGTATCGACCCCGGCAGCGGTGAGCAAACTGGCCAGGTTCGTGCCATGAAAGGCCGACGCGCCATGCTTGATGATGACGGGATCGCCCGAGGTGATACCGGTCGCGCTGTCGATTTCGACCAGCCTCGTGCCCGCCATCAGCGCTTTCATGCCCGTCGCCTTGCGAAGCCAAGGCAATGCCTCCGCCTCCCACGGCTGATAGGCGATGGTGGTGTAAATAACGGGAAAGCCGCGTTCGCGGGCAACATCGGTGAGCCGACGAGTCGCAGCGATCTCAGCCCGCATATCCGCGGCAGTGGGATAGCTGGTGTCAGTGAAGCCGTAGGAGAAATCGACCACAACGATCGCCGGACGGGTTCCTCTTGGTGCGCTGCGACCGAATCCGGCCTTGTCATAGACCTCATCCTGCGACATCGAACACCTTGCTTTCCTTCACGCTCGAACCATCGTTTCGATCGAACTGGAGTTCCTTGACCATGATTTCGCCATCGATCAGCACCGGGTCGCCATCGAGGAAGAGCGAGCAGCCGCGCATGGGGATATCGAGGTGGCAGGCCGTATCGTTCGACCCGCCAAGCTCGTTGTTGGGGCCGGTGGAAAACAGGACGTTGCCCAGATAGCTGCGCGGCTCCATTCCCATGCCCCCGGGGAATTCGCCCGGCGTCATCCGATGCCACTTGGCGTCCGGATTCATCCCCCAGCCGATATGACTCATTGCGAATCCGCGCTCGTCTTCGAAGTCCGCCATGTAGGATTTGACCAGTTCAGCTTCCAGGCCGCCACGGATATCCGTGATCCGTCCCTGCTCGATCGTGTAGATAATTGGCTCGCGAACATAGATATTCTGCGGAAGGAGCACATCGCCCGTCCCGACGACGATCTGACCATCCACACCGTCATCGTCGCCCCCCGTGAACACGAAGCCCGACGGCCAATGATCCCATCGCCCAGGCTGGTCCGTGCAAGCATATTCGGTGATGGTGGGATAGGTTCCGAGCTTGTAGATCACATCGGTGCCGTGGGGGGAGGTGATGTGCATCGATTTGGCCCGCGCCAGCAGTTCTCCCGCCCGCTCGACTTTCTCGCGCAGTTCAAGATTCGGCAACATGCGCGCGAGCAGTTCTGGCGGCTCGACCACTGTCAGCACGCGCGTGCCGGCCGCCTGGATCGCCATCTGTTCTGGCGAGAACAGCAAAAAGATGCAGTCGATGAGCATGTCGGCGTTCTTGAGGGCCTCGATAGCCTCCGGCATGACCGCAAGCGTTGTCTGGCCGACTGCCCACCCTCCCATGGGCGAAACCGCGGGAAGGCGCATATGATAGATATTCGCGCCCAACATTCTGCCCGCGGCAAGGAAGGCATCGGCATAGTCGAGACGCTCGTCGCCTTGGGTGAGGACAACCAGGCGCTCATCCGCACGCACTCCGGACATCTTCAGCTGATGCAGGCAAATTTCGATAAAGCTTGCGCGGTCCATTACGGACGCTCCAATTCTGTCAAATTCTGAAATCGCTCACGGCGCGCAAAAAACCATCAAGGTCGTCCCACGGGATCATGTGCCCCGCGCCCTCGACCGTCGTAATTGCAATGTGCGGCGCAAGGCTCTTGATCTCCGCGATGTCGGCCTCTTCGATCACCGGGGAGGCGCCGGCCACCACCAGGCGCATCGGCAGGTCGAGGTGCGGCAAGTCCTGATGGATGTCGTCGGTGTGAAAGCCCTTATAGGCGACGTCGATCGCATGAAGATCACAGCTATGAAGCCACTCCGCCCGCAACGCGCGCTGCTCTTCGGTCCAGGTAGGACAGAAGGCCTTCATGTCATCCGCTGAACAGCCGCGCTGCGCCAACAGGATTGAGTCCTCGTACCAGGGCCACGCCGATGGATAGGGACGCCGACCGGGTCCGCTTACCGGCGGATCGACGAGGATCAGCCCGCCAAAGGCCTTCGGCGCCTTGCGCGCGGAACGGATCGCCGTGCGCGCGCCCATCGAATGACCAAGAACGATGGGCGCTTCCATGCCCAGCGCCTGGACAAGCGCGACAGCATCGTCCGCCATCGCGTCGAGCGAATAGTCAAGGTCGCCCCCTTGGCTGAGCCCGCGTCCGCGCACATCCAGAACATGGACTTCGAAATGCGCCGAAAGAGGCTCTGCAACGAAGTCCCAGGTGACCGCCGGCGAGGTAATCCCCGGTATCAGCAGCATTTGCGGACCGCCCTCACCGTGCTGGATCAGGTGGTGCCGGATGCCGTTCGCATGGACGTTATAGCCGCGCATCGCCATCCCCTTAATAGGCACCGGAAAGCAGCGTGCCGCCACCGGGCACCCGCGTGTCGAGATCGAGCGACCTCAGCATCGCCCATGTTGTGGCGATCGCCGCCGTCAGGACGGGCTTGCCGACCTGCGCCTCGACAATCGAGACGGCGGGCAGCGAAGGCATCTGCACGCATGCCGACAGCACGACCGCATCGACCTCGCCGATCTGCTCCATGCTGGCGACAATGCCGGGAAGACGGGCCGGGTCGTGCGCGGCAACCGCGAGATTGTCGGAAATCTCAAGCGCGCGCCACTCCACCACTTCCACACCCTCGCTGCGGATATAATCGACGACCATCTCCGTCAGCGGCTTCATATAGGGAGCAACGATGGCGACCTTCTTGGCGCCAATCGCCTTAATGCCATCGACAAGCGCTCCGGCGGAGGAGACGACGGGCGCCGAATTGCCGCTGTCGACGGTGACCTGGTGCAGCCGGGCCTGTGACTCGCGATGATAGCCCTGCCCCATCGACATGATGGCGACGAGGCAGGCATAGCCCATCACATCGACCGCAGCGTCGGACAACTCAAGCGCGCAGCGATCGCTCGCCGCATCCATCGCGGCCAATTCTTCTTTCGTGACATGCTTCATCCGCATGCGCGAGGAATGGAATGTGAAGCGCTCGGGCGAAATCGTCTCACGCGCGCGCAGAAGCGCCGGAATTTCCGTTTCCATCGTCACGTTGGAGCTCGGCACGATCTGGCCGATGCGATAGGTTCTCATCAGAGTCTCCTTGTAGCTAGGAGTGGTAATAATTCGTCATTCGTATAAATTCAAGGAGAATTGACCGCTCGAACGGCTCCGGGTGCACCATTGAGCCGGGGCGTCGGCGCGCGACCGCAAGGTCGCCTTCTCTTCAAGATGCCATGCATAAATATCACAGATAAAACATGGTATTATGATACCCTCTCAGGACCAAATTCCAGCTTGAATCGAACAGCTCACGCCGTGCACCATGGCGGTCGAGACCCGCGCCGCTCGACAATAGCAAGGGATCGGGATCCAAGATTAAATTCTGCGCCCGCCGGATTTCTGCAAGGCGCTCATGATTCCTGCCCAGCAGCTAAACGGCCGCGCCGCGAATCCAGGGGAATTGGCAGGAACCTGTGCGCTATTTTCGCGGCCTGTCGTCCATCGCGTGAGCATCCCTCACGAGTTCAACGCGTCGCGCCACGGCCGCGATACATCGAATGAAAAGCAGGCGGTCAGTGGGGGGTTGGGGTCAGAACCCATCGAAAGATCGATCCCCAACGACCTGCGCCGAAGATTGATGAAGGCGGTTCGAGATCGGTCGAACGCCCGCTCGCAGTCATCGAAAACAACAAGCAGCTACCCCCGCGGCAGTTCCTTGCTTCTGGTCCGGACGCCCGTCCGACCGTGCACCCTGCCCCAGGTCAGCGCCTGCCGCCCAAGCTCAGCGGGCGGGCCTGGCGTTTCTCCCGGATTGCCTCCTCCTCACTGCAGCGATGCAGCGAGGAGGAAGTGTTTGGCCAATTACTTGTTGACGGTCCCTTCGGTTAGAACCGGATGGTAGCATCCACACTATATGTACGCGGCGTGCCACGAATCAGATAGTCCAGCCCGGCGAACCTCAGGCCCAGACCGTAGGTGAAATACTTTTCGTTGAAGAGGTTCTTCACCCCTGCGCCAACCGAAAAGCGATCCGTATTATAGGCCAGTCGCGCATTGGCGACCCAATAGCCCGACTGAGACACAGTCGCCGTTTCCGCGATGTCGAAAAAGACGCGCGAGGTATAAGTGCCGTCGAGATTAAGATCGACCGTTCCGTCATTGATCTCCGCCAGCACGAAATCGCCGGTGAGATTGAGGCTGAACTTGGCGGCGTTGGATATCTGGTTCCCGGAGACATCGATGCCGCTCGAACCCGACACGGTCGCATCACCGCTATATTTTGGATCCAATACGCCCACGCCGACGCCAAGCGTCACCCGATCGACCGGCCGCGCGGTGATGTCAGCCTCGAAACCGCGGACACGCGCGCCACTGATCGAACGGAGCGGAAACAGGCCGCCCGCCTCGGTCACGACGACCTGCTGGTTTTTGTAATCGGTCTGGAACAACGAACCGTTCACGGTCAGCGCGCGGTCGAGCAAGGTCGATTTGAACCCGAACTCATAAGTCCGCGCGGTCTCAGGCGGCGCGAAGGTGATTTCGGAGGGATCGCTGAAGGCCTGCGCATTCACAGCGCCGCTGCGATAGCCTTCGCGCATGGAGGCGTAGAGCAAGACGTCTTCAGTTGGCTTCCAATTGGCCCCCACCTCGAAACTGGTATTGTTGAAGGTGCGGCGATCAGAAAAGTTGCTGATCGTCGGGACCGCGACGGGGTCTACGTTATCGCCGAGGAATGCGTTGAAATTCGAAACAGCGACCTTGTCCCGGCTGAAACGCACACCGCCGTACATGGAAAGTGTGTCGGTTATTTCGAAGTCGCCGCGAAGATAACCCGCATAGCTTCTACGCTTCTGGTCGAAGCTGTTCGACTGGATAAAGCCCGTCCCGGTGGGCGTAAAGCCGAAGGTGCAGGCCGCGCCGCAGCCCGGATCCGTGAGCAGCGAATAATCAAAGCCGGCGTTTACCGAGTCATAGGTATAGATGAGGCCCGCTTGGACATTGAACGGCCCGTCAAACGATGTCGCCAGCCGCAGATCCTGGACGAACTGCTTCATGTCTTTGCCGAAGGTAACGATAGGATCGTCCACCTCGATAACGAGACCGTCATCGTCGCCAATGTCGACCCATTTTCCCCAGTCATAGGTCGTCACGGAGGTCAGCCTGAGGACGTCGGACGCGTCCCAGTTCATGATAAGGTTGAACCCGTTGCTGCGGATCGTGCGTTCGGGCGTGCTGTTGGTAGCCGTCTCAAAGAATCCAAGGCCGTCGCGGTTCGACCCGGGGAGGTTCGACAGATTGTTGCCGGGAAAAAGAATAGCGGGATCGTTAAAGTCGATGTTTCCCGCGAACGGCGCGTAATTGCGGCCACCGCTCCTGACGTGGTTGAAGCGCAGCGTCGCCTCGAAGTTGTCCGCGGGCTCGAACTGCAGCGCCGCGCGGAACGAGAAGACATCAGTCTGGTCGAGGTCCCCAAGGCCGGGCGTGACGTTCTTGAGAACCCCCGTGTCGTGCACATAAAGTGCTGCAACGCGTACCGCCAGCACATCCTGGATCAGCGGGGCCTGCAGCGCACCTTGCAGCCGAACGCGATTGAAATTGCCATAGCTGCCCGTCACATAGCCCTCGGTCGAAAAGCCGGGCTTTTTCGTGACGATGTTCACGGCGCCGCCTGTCGCATTCTTGCCGTAGAGCGTGCCCTGCGGGCCGCGCAGCACCTCGACGCGCTCGACGTCATAGAGAGGCATCGTCTCGAACGTCGACAGACCGCGGATGCCTTCGTCGATATAGATTGCGATCGGCTTGCTCTGATTGGCGGAATAGTCGGTCGAAGAAATACCGCGAATGACAAAGTTGGGCGGGCCACCTTCACCGAAAGGGTAGTTCACCTGCGAGTTCGGCGAAAGCGTAATCAAATCGGAAATCTGCACCGCTTGGCGCTTCTCGATCGACTCACCGCCAAAGGCTGAAATGGCGACCGGTACGTCCTGAAGACGTTGCTCGCGGCGCTGTGCGGTAACGATGATATCGCCGGAGCCGCTTGCGGCCGTTGCACCCGATTCAGGCTCCGCACTCTCCTGGGCATAAGCCTTCGAGGGAGCTGCGAGCGGTAGCAAAGCAAGCGAAATCGCCAGTGCGGAACGGGCCGAACCCCTAGTCAATCGAGCAGTCATTATACTTCTCCCTTTTTTGCATAGTTCATCCCCGCCGGTCGAGAGCACCCTGCCAATGCGCAAGCCACTCCCCGTTTGCCTCGGCCGAGGCGCCCCTCAGCATTTGAGATTTCCTCACCTCACACCCCTGCGCGGGAAACAGAATCCGCCATCGGGAGGAGCTCGGTCATGCAAAAATGCAGTAAATTATTCTGCCGCATAATTAAGGTGGTTGTCAATGGTTATGCGAACCCACTGGCAAGAACCCCCGGCCGCAAATCCGCTGGGAAGCGTGGCCCACAGTTTAACATCATTTTATCAACTATTTAACTACGTTATAATATCCGCAGTGTCACACCAGACCTGCCACCTGTCCGCATCTGGAAAAAATCATCAATCGCATAAATTAGTTGCGAACGGTGACGAAATTGCTACGAATTCGAGACGCTCGCGGCCGAGTCGATTTCTCGAACGACCTCGCAAGCGGCAGTTTGACATCCGCTGGCGCCGACGCGGGTCTTGTGAAATCGGGCGTGAACGAAATGGGGGCAAGGCGGATGCGCAATCTGGACTTGGCGATATCCGCAGCAAACGCTCTTGATCGCATACCTTTTTTCGGGGCTGCAATGGGCCATCGAAGGCTGGCGCGCAGAGCGCAGCGGTTTCGGGGAGCTCGTCGAGATCAAGGCCGCCGTCGTTACGATCAGCATCTGACGCAACCGAAAGCCGTTCATGGAGATACGCATGACACAAATTAATGCCGCCACTGCATCGGCACTCGTTCCGTCTCCCGTCGAGAGCGAGACCGTTGCACTGCCGCGCTCGCTGAGTACTTTTCGGCTGGCCGTCTTTGTCATCGCCGCTGTCGCGCCGCTCGCCTGCGTTATCGGGGTGCTCCCCGTAGCGTTGGTGTTCGGCAGTGGAACCGCCCTGCCGCTTGCCTTCGTCATTTCGACGGTCGTCACGGCATTGTTCGCAGTGGGCTATTCCGCGTTCAGTCGAGAGGTGCTGGTTGGCGGCGCATTTTACACCTACATTGCACGCGGCCTTGGCCCGATCACCGGTCTAGGGGCAGCCGGCGTCGCGGTAGTCTCTTACACCATGTTCGTGCCTGGGGGCTTCAGTTATCTCGGTTATATGATGCAGACCACGTTCAGCGACTTGCTCGGATTTAACCTTCATTGGGTAGTTTATTCGCTGACGGCCTGGGTCGTGATCGGTTTCTTCGGCCTTCGCCAGATCGACTTCAGCGCCCGGGTCGTGCTGGCCGTCATCCTTATCGAGTTCATGCTGCTGCTGTTTTTCGATGCCATCCTTGTCGGACAGTTGGGCGGGGCGGCATTCCCGACGCAGTCGTTGGATATCGGTGGTCTGACGACTGGCGCGCCGGGTGTTGCGATCCTGCTCGCGTTCACCTGCTACTTCGGCATCGAGTCTGCCGCTCTGTTTTCCGAGGAGGCTAAATCGCCTCAGAAATCTGTGTCGCGGGCCACCTACATCGCGATATTCACCATCGGCATCTTCTACTTCGTCACATCGTGGATCACCGTAGGCGCAATAGGACCCGACAACATCAAAGGCATACCCGAAGCAGACGTCGGACTCATCTACTTTAAGCTCAGCAATCAGTACGTCAGCGGTGCATTCACCACCATCATCCAGGTCGCGCTGGTCACCAGCATGTTTGCTACCGTCCTTTCGATGCATAATGTGGCCGCGCGCTATTTATTCGTCCTCGGCCGTCAGGGCTGCTTGCCCCGCGCTCTCGGCCGGGCGCATCCTGTCCATGGCTCGCCCTCTGCGGCCAGCGCCACCGTTTCAGTCGTCGCGCTCGTCGTCTTCACGAGCGCTGCTTATCTGGGGCTGCACCCGATGCTCGGACTGGGGCTGATCGTCCTGGGTTTTGCAGCCGTTGGCGTGATGTTCATGCAGGCGCTCACCAGCCTGGCGGTGGTGTCGTATTTCCGGGAGCATCCCGAGCGCCACCTTTGGCAGCACGTTATTGCACCGATTTTGGCGTTTGTCGGCCTGTTGGTGGCGCTGTACTTCGCCGTCAACAATTTTGAGTACCTTAGCGGTAGCCAGAATCCGGTGGTCAATCGATTGCCAATTGGCATCCCGGTCGCGATGGCCGCAGGCATAGGGTTCGGACTGTGGCTGCGCCGGTATCGGCCTTCCCGGTTCGCCGCCATTCAGCTGGACGAGTCGTGATCCCGTCATATCGGACGGAAAAATTCGAACGGTCGCTGGGCCCTCATTCCTCGGGCATGGCGGAATCCATGCAACAAGGGGAGCTCCACCTCCAGCCTAGACCTCCGGTTTGTTGGCTTTGATTTCCATAAGCGACGCATGCTTCGCATCGCAATTTTCAATTTCTGATTGGATTTTAGATGCAGCGTTTTTCATGGGCGGACCCCTTTCAGCTTGAAGACCAGCTGACGGAAGAAGAGCGCATGATCCGCGATGCGGCGCGGGCCTACGCTCAAAACGAGCTGCAGCCCCGTGTCACCCAAGCCTATGCACAAGAACACACAGACTCGGCGATTTTTGCCGAAATGGGACGTCGAGGCTTACTCGGTATCACGATACCCGAAGCGTTCGGCGGCACGGGCGCAAGTTATGTGAGTTACGGCCTCGTCGCTCGAGAGGTCGAGCGCGTTGACTCCGGCTATCGTTCGATGATGTCGGTGCAATCCTCCCTGGTCATGTACCCGATCCATGTCTTTGGCTCGGATGAGCAGAAGGCGAAGTTTCTGCCCGGCTTAGCCAGCGGCGAATTAATTGGTTGCTTTGGCCTTACTGAACCGGATGCCGGATCCGATCCGGCTGGAATGAAGACCCGAGCGCGCAAGGTCGATGGCGGATACGTGCTGACGGGGTCCAAGACCTGGATCTCGAACGCTCCGATCGCCGACGTCTTCATTGTCTGGGCGACGTCGGAAGTTCATGGCGGGAAGATCCGCGGGTTCATCCTTGAAAAGGGAACCAAGGGTCTCGACACTCCCAAGATCTCCGGAAAATTGTCACTTCGCGCCTCGATTACGGGCATGATCATGATGGACGAGGTCTTCGTGCCAGAAGATGCCCTACTGCCAGGCGTCGAAGGGATGCGCGGGCCATTCAGTTGCCTCAACCGTGCCCGCTACGGCATTAGCTGGGGCGCGCTTGGAGCGGCCGAGTTTTGCTATGCCGCTGCCCGCCAGTATGGGCTGGACCGAAAACAGTTCGGGCGACCGCTGGCAGCAACCCAGCTTTATCAGAAGAAGTTGGCGGATATGGCCACCGACATCGCTCTAGGCCTGCAGGCGAGCCTGCGGGTGGGCCGCCTGATGGACGAGGATCGCTTCGCACCCGAGATGATCTCGATGGTCAAGCGCAACAACGTCGGCAAGGCGCTCGACGTAGCACGCGCTGCTCGCGATATGCACGGCGGAAACGGCATTTCAGAAGAATATCAGGTCATCCGTCATATGGTGAACCTCGAGACGGTCAACACTTACGAGGGTACTCATGATGTCCACGCCCTGATTATCGGGCGGGCAATCACGGACATCGCGGCTTTCTGATGCAGCAAGAACCCGCAAGCGCAAGCCAGCCGCTAAAGGGCCTGAGGGTCCTTGAACTGGCCCGAATTCTGGCCGGCCCGTGGGCCGGCCAGATCCTCGGGGATCTTGGCGCTGACGTATTGAAGGTAGAAAGTCCGGACGGCGACGACACGCACAGTTGGGGGCCGCCATTTATCGACAATGGCAACGGAACACATGATGCAGCCTATTTCCACGCCTGCAATCGTGGGAAGCGTTCGATTACCGCCGACTTCGGCAATGCCCGAGATCTTGAGGAGGTGCGCCGCCTGGCGATCGAAGCCGATGTCGTTATCGAGAATTTCAAGGTGGGCGGTCTGGCCAAGTTCGGGCTGGAACATGCAAGCCTCTCGGCCTTGAACCCGCGCCTCGTATATTGCTCCATAAGTGGCTTTGGTCAGGAGGGTCCTTATGCCGCCCGTGCCGGCTATGATTTCATCGTGCAGGGTCTGAGCGGGATCATGGACCTGACCGGCGACCCGGCTGGCGCACCGCAGAAAATCGGCGTGGCCTTGGCTGACATCGTGACGGGCCTATACGCCGTCATCGGTATTCAGGCCGCCCTCACGCGCCGCGAGCGGACCGGCCGGGGCGACCATGTGGATGTTGCCCTGCTTGACTGCATGACCGGCGTCCTTGCCAATCAGGCGATGAACTACCTGGCAACGCGGGAAAATCCGGCCCGACTGGGCAACGCACATCCGAATATCGCACCCTATGCCGTGTTCCCGGCCAAGGATGGCTGACTAATTCTTGCGGTGGGCAACGATGGTCAGTTTGACCGTTTTTGCAAGGTCGTCGGGCTCGACGAACTGCCGGCGTCACCTTCATTCGCGACCAATTCTTCGCGGGTAGCCAACCGGGACGAATTGACCGCCATAATCAGCGCAGTCACGCAAAATTGGTTGCGGCACGACTTGCTGGGCGCGCTGGAGGTCGCGACAGTACCAGCCGGCCCAATCAACACGGTCGCGCAGGCACTGGCCGATCCCCAGATCGCGGCGCGCGGACTGGTGAGACAATTTGATCGGACGGGCGCATCCCCGGTCGACGGATTACGCACACCACTGATGTTTGAACATGCCGGCCTGTCTCTCGATTGCGGGTCGCCCTTGCTGGGACGAGATCAGCCCCGCTGGCTTTGACTGTTCTCACCGCGGCAGCGGGCCGCATACCGCGCGCGCTGCAACGCGGTCGAACAAGTAGCACACCCTCCGCAAATCTGAGTGACGCTCCCGATCTCGCTTCCCTGGCACGCGGTGAAGGAGGGTGCGCGGCGGATTGACCGAAGCGGAGAGGAACCCGGCCCAAGCAAGGCCGATATGCCATTCCCGTCTTGCCGGGGCTGATCTTGGCAGTCGCCGCCGCGCTGATCGAGAGGGCGGTATAGCAGACTCGCCGCATCAGACCTGGCCCCTCGTCTTCTTCGAGAGCCCGGGTCGCGATAGGCCTGACAAAGGCGTGATGGGCCGGCCAGACTTGCCGGTGGCGGCGGCTTCACAATATACCTGCGGGTCGAGCAAAGCGAGACGCCAACTTGTGGCTGCGGATTAAGAACGAAACGGGGGACAGGAATGTCGAGGATGTCGTACCCGACATCGTCGAATGGAAGCTGCGAGGATTGAAAGCACCTGCAAAAGGTCCAGAAAGAAGACCAATCCGCCCAGTTCCGGGTAACTGCCAAACGAGCCATGTCCATCATCGGGGGATTGCAATGCGTGCAGCGTCTCCGAAAACTTTATCAGGAAGGCCCATTGCTTCGAGCGGCTGTTTCAAAAAACCGCAATGGGCCTTCCCGGAAGCAATCAGTTACCGAAGCCGCCGGCCTGCCACATCTCTCGCACGACGCGCCAACCCTCAGGTTTGCGCTTCAGCACGAAAAGCTGGCGAATCGTCTCCTGCTTCGTAGTCGCGGGCGGGTTGGGCTGGCAGGTCAGCACTGCAAAAACCGAAGCCATGTCCCGCTCGGACGAGACAACCGTATCCTGGACGGCGAACGCGCAGCCCTTATTACCATTGGGACCAAGATAGGCAAACCAGTCGTCAAGGGCCTTGACGGAAGCCTCGATCCCGCGCCGCGCCGCAACATCCCCCTCGCCGGTGATAATCACATCGTCGCTGTAAAAGCGCTTGGCCAGTTCGGTCGATGTCAAACCGTCACGATTGGCCTGATCTTGGCCGGCGTAGAAGGCATGGAGTTCCTGGACAACGTCGGCCGGCGCCGCCTCTGCGGGCGCCTCGCGTGCCACCACCGCCAGCGGCGTGGCGCACGTCAATGCAAGCAGGGCCAATCGCGTCTTAAGGTTGCAAGTCATACAAATCTCCCATTTTCCTAGGAATAACGCCTCATGTACCACGCCGCGTATAATTATTTCCACGACGATTTAATTATCGATCGGCAGTTGCGCGGTGTCAAGCGAGGATTGCCGATCACGCGGCATGCCTCGCAAGTCCACCCACTCTCTCACCGCACCTTCAGGCCGGCGAAATCCCCCTTCCAAACGGCTGGGGGCAAACGCCCTCCGACCTGCGGAATGTCGCCCCATATGACGCCGCGAAATTGGAAACGCTCGTCTCGCGCAACTGTCGACAGTGCCAGCGCCGCACAGGTGATGGAACACCATGACCGGCCCGGCCTTGCCCGCGAGCCGAATCTGGGCTGGCGGTCGCTTAGAATGACAAAGTAAGGCATAAATTATGCGATTGACGAATTGATTTGCGTGTCGGATCGTAGTGGAATACAGGCAGCGGCCTTATAAGGACGAGCAACCGGGCCGGCCCGGAAGCTCGCGCGTGGCGGGCGGTTTATTGAACCGCATGGGAAAGGTGCAAGGGATGGATCGCGAGCTCGGCGTGCGTCCGGCAAGGACATTGGCAATAGCGTGCGTCCTCTACGCGCTTTCGATTATTCTGATCAATATCGCGCCGTTCTTTGTGGGGCTTTACGTCGATACACTACATATAAGTCTGAGCGAGGCCGGGTTCGTACAAACCATTGATCAAGCTGGGGGCATCGTAGGGGCCGTCCTCGGCTTCTTTCTCATGCCGCGGCTCTCCTGGCGGACGCTGGCGTTTTTCGCGGCGCTCGTGGCGACGATCGCCAATGCGGCAACGGCATTGGCCGACAGCTATGTTCTTCTGTGCCTGATCAGGTTCGTCGCGGGATTCGGGGTGGTCTTGCTGACTACGGTGTCTGCGTGCGCGCTCGCGCGGGCGCGTGTTCCGGACCGCGCATTTGGGGCAGGGCTAACGCTCGGCATGCTTCTTTCCGCCGTCGCAATTTGGGTGCTGGATGCCATAAGGTCCGATTTTGGCTACAGCGCAAGCCTCGCATCAGGCGCTCTGTGGCTATTCGTCGCCGCGGGCTTGGCGCTGCTTCTTCCTCGCGAGCTGCGCGGCAGGACGCATAAGGCCGGTGCTTTCGGCGCCGATCTGGAGCAGTCAAACGTTAGAGTGCTGGGCAAGGTCGGCCTCCTGGCACTGCTGCTCTTTTCCATAAGCGCCAATGTGGGGTTTAGCTTTACCGAACGGGTCGGCCTGGACAACGGACTGGAGCCGAGCGCAATAGCCAGTTCCTTCGCGATCGGCTGTATATTTTCGGTGGCCGGCTGCCTGATGCCGACCATATTCGGCGCTGCTGGCGGGCGGATAAAGTGGCTGGTTATTACTACTGCTCTTTTTATCATATCTCTCTGGCTCTTCTACATCGCCACAAACGTTACTTTATACGTTGTCGCCTTTTCCATATATCTTTCGGTATTTAATATGGGACTTGCTTACTACATGTCTGTAGTTGCAGAAAATGATCCGGAAGAACATTATACGCGGGCCATATATATCGTGAACGTCACCGCTCAATCGCTCGGCCCCGCAATAGGTGCGCTGATCCTGATTGGATACCCTATCGCTGCTGTGTTCCTGATTGCTCCGATACCCGCGGTAGGAGCCCTGATCCTCGTGGCTTATTATACATCGCGGCAGTCGCATAATCTGGCCGCGTCGCTCTATAATCGGCTGAAAACGTAGGTCACAGTTGGCGGATCGCCATTGTACGGCAGGCCAATTGTTCGACGTCGGAAAGGAAAGATGAAGTGGCAGGTTCGAGCGGTGAGGATGTCGATGTGGCAGCAGAGATCTTTGATTTCGGCAGCAGACAGATGTTCGATTCCTCCGATTTGAGGGCGACACTCTAATGGCAGCGGTATCTGAAGTTTCCACGGCTTGCCGGCCCGGTCGCCGTACATCGCCTCCGCATGCCGGAAAATCCTTCTGGATCCGCGACTTTGGCGATTATTCTCCAAATCGTGACCTGGATACCGATCTGCAATGCGATATCCTCGTCATCGGCGGTGGCATCGCAGGCCTCTCATCGGCCTGGCATGCCGCAAAAAGCGGCTTGGGCAAGGTCGTCCTGATCGAGAGCGAGATCATCGGCTTCGGAGCGAGCGGCCGCGCGGCAGGCTGGATCATGCCCCAGTTCGGGATGGACCAATTGTCCATCCGCAAGACATATGGCGTCGAGCGATCCAGGGCGGCCTTCGCATATTGTCGGCGCGCAACTGCTTATACGCGCGAGATCATCGAGCAAAATGGCATCGAAAGCGATTATCGCGCGCCCGGTCTTATGCGGGTGGCCTTTGACGACCGCTGGGTGGACGATCTCCATGACCTGTATTCCACCTATGAAGACATCGGTGTGGATACGGTCTCATGGCTGACCGCACCGGACGTGCAGGCCCATTATAACGGGAATACCAACTTCAAAGCGGCCATTTTCGACACGGACCTTGGTTTGCTCAACCCCTGCAAACAAGTGCGCGCCCTTAAGGGACTGGCCGAAGCGGCGGGCGTTACGGTTTATGAAAACACCCCCGCGACACATATCGAGCGACGGCCGGGCGGTGTGCGAGTGATGACTCCGGGCGGCTCTATTGGAGCGAGCAAGGTGGTGATTGCCACAAACGCTTTCACGCACCAACTGCAAGGGCCAGTCGGCCGAGAGCTCGCGCCATACCAGGCGCCGGTATTCGCGCGCGGCGCGGTGACGGAGCGTCTTTCGGACAAGCTGTGGGCGGAAATTGGTTGGAAACAGGGCAATGCGATCGAGAGCTCGCTTGATCTGTTTCACTATATGGCGCCTACCGCCGACCATCGTATCCAGTTCTATTTCATTTATTATGGCGGTCACCCCGTTCGCAATGAGATGGAACCGGCGGTCAGCGCCAAGGGGGGAGACGTCTCGCTCGCTCATCTGAAACGGATATTCCCGGCTCTTGGGGGCGTCAGATTGGAGCATAATTGGGGTGGACACATGTCGGCCACGCGTGACATGGTTCCTCACTTGACGAGTATCGGTGATCAACGCGTTATCTATATCGGTGGATGCTGGGGGCATGGTCTAGCCATCAACCACCTGCATGGCCAGACGGTCGCAGATATGTTGGCGGAACGGTCAACGGACCTCACCGATTTCTGGATTGTTGATCGGAAGCCCAAGAACTGGCCGGTTTGGCCGCTGGATTTTATCGGCAAACAGCTTGCTTGGTCTATTCTCAAGCGCAAAGTGCGTAAGCAGATTCGCGGGTCAATTTTCGAGGGATTTGACGGCGACCTCCAAGAATAGGGCTCTGTCTGCGACAAGCAGCATGTTGTCAGCTAGACGCGGCTGCCGCATCGCGACCGGCAAACGCCCTCCCCCTCGAGCCGTGACCATATCGCATATATCAAGCCGCGCTGAACCGTAAGACCGTATGTCCGTTTCGTGAAAGGTGTTGGTTCGCCCTACACTTGTGATCCGAGGGTTGCTCGGGTGGGCCGGGCCTATCCTCACACGAGGAGGACGAACCGTGGAACATCCTACAGAAGTTTTCATCGGAATCGATGTCGCAAAGGCCCGGAATGCCATTGCGATTGCTGATGGCGGGCGCGGTGGCGAAGTGCGCTTCATTGGGGAAGTCGATGCGTCGCTGGATGCGATGAAGTGCATCTTGCGGCGGATCACCGCCAAATATGGGGTAGTGCATTTCTGTTATGGGGCCGGACCGACCGGATATGGGCTTTACCGCCTGATAATCGAGCTCGGTCATTCCTGCATGGTGGTGGCGCCATCGCTGATCCCGAAGCGAGCAGGCGACCGGGTGAAGACGGATCGGCGCCATGCAATGATGCTCGCCAGGCTGCTGCGAGCCGGCGAACTGACGGCGGTGTGGGTGCCCGATGCGGGGCATGAGGCGATGCGCGATCTCGTTCGCGCCCGCGCCGCGGCGGTCGAGACCCAGCGGGTTCACCGGCAACAGGTCAGCGCATTCATGCTGAAGCATGGCCGTATCTTTCCGCGCAAGACGACGTGGGGTGCCCGCCACTTTCGCTGGCTCCAGGAGCAGCACTTCGATCATCCCGCTCATCAAATTGCACTGCAGGAACTGGTCGATGCGGTCCGGGTCGCCAAAGAACGCATCGGACGTATCGAGGTAGCGATTGAGGAGTTCCTGCCAGGCTGGTCGCTGGCGCCTGTCGTTCGTGCGCTTCAGGCGCTACGGGGTGTCGAGCTCATCGTCGCCGTGACGTTCGTGACCGAAATCGGCGACATGCGCCGGTTCGACAACCCACGCCAGCTGATGGGCTATCTGGGGCTGGTGCCTGGAGAGCGATCCTCCGGCGACACGGTTCGCCGCGGCGGGATCACAAAGGCGGGCAACGGTCGTGTTCGCCATATGCATGTCGAAAGCGCCTGGACGTACCGTCAACCGCCGCGTGTCGGAAAAGCCAAGCTGTATCGTCTCGATCAAACCACGCCGAAGGTCCGCGAGATCGCTTGGAAGGCGCAAAGCCGACTGACGGCCCGATATCGGGCGCTTATCACCAAGGGCAAGAAAACCCCGATCGTTTGCACGGCAATCGCCCGTGAACTTGCAGGCTTCATGTGGGCTGTTGCCAGGGAGGTGCAGCCAGCCTGACGGAATGCAGCTCCCGCGTACAAGCGGGGGCGGGACCACAGCAGGGGAATATCCGTCACACGCTTTGTGGCCGGCTTAGCCGACGCCCGTTGTAAGTTCGGATCAGCTCCGGGACGCATACACGGAAATGCGGTATCCAACCCGCGTATCAGAGCTTGATCACCGACGTCCTTCAGGCCCCGCCCCCACCTGTACGCGGCCATCTCCCGGCGCCGCGCGACTACGCGGCCGATGGCGCGCGCATTAAAGGTTGAAAGCGGACATCAGAGCGCTGTTCTCAGCCCACGTCGACCTAGGGTATGAGATTTCCAACGTTATTCGCTGGGTGACCAATGGCGAGTTTGCTGAGCGTCTCGGTCATCCAGTCGTGTGGGTCCATGCCGCTGGTGTTGCAGTTTTCAACGAGCGTGGCGATCATCGCCCGGTTGTCGCCGCCCTCGTCGGCGCCGGCAAACAGTGCGTTCTTGCGGTTATGCATACCTTTCCATAACCGCAAGTCATGACGGTTCGCCGGCTCCGACCGCGGCGGTGAGCGCGCCGCCGATCTCTATTCACTCATCGTCACCGCCAAGCTCAATGATAATGATATCGACCCGCAGGTCTGGCTCGCCGACGTCCTTGACCGCATCGCGAGCATCGCGCAAAACCGTCCCCACGAGCTTCTCTCCCGGGGATGGCGGACACGCCAGCCCGCACTTCAGGTCGCCGCATGACGCTTATCGCCCGCCTCAAGATCGTCCTCAGGGATATCGAGCCGAAGGTCATGCGCCGGATCGAGGTGCCGCTGTCGATCAATCTCGACCGGCTTCACACGGTCATCCAGATCGCCATGGGCTGGACCGACACCCATCTCTACGAGTTCCGTTTCGCCGGCGACGCCGCCTTCGGCATTCCCGATCCCGACTATCTTTCCAGCATGAATGATGCCCGCAAGACCACCCTGCTCTCCGCGATCGACGACTGCGGCGGCAAAACCTTCCGCTATATCTATGATTTTGGCGACAATTGGGACCATGCCGTCACCGTCGAACGGATCGAAGCGCGTGTGCCGGGCTTTCCCTACCCCTCGCTCCTCGCCGCCACCGGCCGATGCCCGCCCGAGGACGTCGGTGGGTCTCCCGGCTATGCCGAGTATCTCGAAGCACTCGCTGATCCGGACCATCCCGAGCATGAAGACATGCTCGAATGGGGCGGCGATTTCGATCCCGACAAAATCGATATCGCCGACATCGCAATTCGCCTCACGGATATCGGTCTGGCGTGGGAACGAAAACCCCACCGTAAAGCCCACGCTACACCAAAGTCATAGAACCCGCAGCCTTCACCAAATGATGCAACGCAGAACGGGTTCGTCGAGAGCTTCAATGGTCGCATGCGCGACGAGCTGCTCAACGAGACGCTGTTCTTTACGATCGGTCAGGCCCGCACGATCCTTGCCCGCTGGGTCGAAGATTACGACACCGAGCGCCCGCGCTCCTCGCTCGGCTACGCCACCCCGGCGGCGTTCGCCGCCGAACTCGAAAAGCAACGGGCGGGGTTAACCCCGCCCGTTGCTTTGCCTGCGCTTATGCGCGACAACACCCCTCGGCCTCTAGTTGCAGCTGGATGAAAGATGGGTCAGGTCAGCGCCCGCTAGCGAGCCGGTCCCAAGCGGTCGCATCGCGGACGAAAGGCTTTTCGATCAGGTAGTTGATATCGCCGATTGGCGTTTGATCCATCTCTCGGCCCACCCGATGACCTGAGTGGACGGCATCGGCAATCGTGCCCGGGGCGAAGCAGTCACCGATCGCGTGGACAGAAAACTTTGGAGGCGTGTCCGCAGTAACTGTACGCAAATCGTGAAGCAAGCCGTCGTTCGGTGAGCGCAGACAGACCATAACCACCGTCACAGCGGGCAATCGAGTTGCTTGGCCGGTATAGTTACAGCGAACCTCCACCTCTTCAGCGCCGATCTCTACCAGATGTTTGGCTGTAACCAGTTTCACGCCGACGTTAAGCAGCGTCTGGTGGACCGTCTCTCGCTCCGATGTATATTTAAGCAGCGGGGAAGGTTCTGGATCAGGTGTAAGAAGTGTAACGTCCAGACCTTGCTTGGCTAGCTTCTCAGCGATGACACCTCCAAGATAATAGCCTTCATCGTCATAGATAACGACCGGTCCTTCAATCGCGTGTCCCGCTATCACCTTGTCGGGAGTGATGACGTGCGACTGGTCCCAACCGTTGACGGGAAATCTGTTTGCTTTGCCGATTCCGTCGCGGTCCCATGTAGATCCTGTTGCGACGACTATTGTTGTGAAGTCGAAATCGCTCACATCAGAAGCCTGAATTTCGCTTCCCATGTAAATGTCGACATTCGCCAGCTTATGAAGCTGACCAATTCGATAATCGGCGACGCGCCGGTAGGTGGACAGGCCGGGCAGCGTCGATTCAAGCACGGAGCGTCCACCCAGAAAATTGCTCCGTTCAGAAAGCGCAACAGAATAGCCGCGCCTTCCCAGCGTGAGAGACGCCTCGAGTCCTGCCGGGCCGCCCCCAATTACGAGGATGCGTTCATCGGACATTTTCGCCGGAACACGCTCCGGGTGCCAGCCACGCCGCCACTCTTCGCCGGTTGTCGGGTTTTGTGTGCAACGAATTCCGCCGCCCATATATTGCATCGAAAGGCAGGTGTTGCAGCCTATACACTCGCGAATATCGTCGATGCGGCCTTCTTCAATTTTCCTTGGCAGAAAGGGGTCGGCAATCGACGGACGCGCTGCGCCAATCAGATCGACCAACCCATTTTTGATGAGCGACACCATGCGATCAGGCGACGTGTATCGCCCGACAGCAACCACCGGCTTGGTTGTCACCTGTTTCACAAAGGCCGTGAAAGGCTCCTGCCACCCTTCGTCGGCAAACCGGGCAGTCATCACATCGAGATTGATGTTCTGAACATTGACGTCCCACAGATCGGGCAATTCAGCCAGCATCTCAACGACCCGCCGACCGTCGCCGCTACAGGTGTAGCCCGCATCGCCAATGCCTTCATCCACACCAAAACGGACGGCAACGGCACAGTCGGATCCGATTTCGTCTTTGGTATCCTCGATCAGCTCGCGCAAAAGTCGGGCGCGATTCTCGATAACGCCGCCATATTCATCAGTTCGCCGATTGACACGCTCCGTAATAAAGTCGCCGGGCAAGCCCATCATGTGGCTTGCGTAAACATATACGATGTCGAATCCGATATCGCGTGCGCGCCGAGCAGCCGCGCGGTGCCATTTTCTGACATCGCTAATATCCTGCTTGTCCATCTGCCGGACGATGGCCGGTATATCCATTGCCGGCCGGGGTGAGGCCGACATCGGGCGCTCTCTTGACATGCGGTTTCCGGCGAGGGCTCCCTGATGGGTCAATTCGCACCCTGCAAGGGCGCCGTGCTTTTGAACCGCCTCGACCATAAGCCGAAGCCCAGGCTTGTCATCGTCGGACCAGAGCCGCTCCCCACCACTGGGGGAAGAATCCGATGACGGATGGATCATACAAAGCTCGGTGTTCACGACCCCCCATCCGCCCTCCGCCTTTATCTCGCGGAACTTTGCAGTCGCGTGCGGAGAATAAGTCCCTAGCGCAGTACAGTGCGGAACCTGGTAGAAGCGATTTTTAGTCGTCTTAGGTCCAATTTTTACCGGCTCGAAAAGAATGTCGTACCGTGGATCATGTGCCATGCTAACGTCCCTATTTTCGGTTCGAACTTCGCGCAGATCAGCGGCCCTACGGCTCAAAACGCGCGAAACGATAGGGCTTCGGATCGATGATCGGTTTCGAACCCGTCAGAATATCCGCCGCAAGCTCGCCCGCCGCCGGCGCGGTGCCGAAGCCGTGCCCCGAAAATCCGGAGCAGACGACTAGTCCCGGTATGCCCGAAACATGATCGATTATCGGCAAGGAATCGGGCGTAACATCCACTGTTCCTGCCCAGACTTCAGCGATTTCGGCGTCTTCGAACACAGGCCAGGCCGCGCGGAGGGCGACGAAGGCTTCACCGATTGCGCGCTGGTCAACCGCAGGGTCCTTCGTCCTCATACGCTCAAAGGGTGAAACGCCTTCGGATTTCCAGCGACGAGGCAAGGCAAGGTCGTCAATGAAGTCACGCCCGAACGCGACACGCAGATAACGACCTTGCGACCGGAGAGAAGAGAAGTATTTATGCCCGATGAGCAAATGATCCAGCGTGATCGGTGCTTTAACAGCGCTGCGCTGGGTAATCACAAAACCGCCGTCCGCGCGCTTGCGAAACGAAAAATCCGGTCCGCCAACCGCTATCTCAGTGGGCCCTTCCATGGGAGCGGTGCGGGACACCGAAACGGTAAGCGGCAGTGTCGGAAAGCCGATGCCGAGGTTGCCCAAGAAGCGTCGCGACCACAAGCCGCCCGCCAACAGGACCGTGTCGCAGCTGATTTCGCCGCGTTCGGTAACGACTCCCGTAACCCGCCCCGCAGAGCGGACGAGCGAGCGCACCGCGCAATTCTCGACGATGACCGCCCCCTTGGCCATCGCGGCGCTCGCAATGGCTGACGCCGCGAGCGACGGCTCAGCGCGTCCATCGGATGGGGTATAGATGCCACCCGCCCATTTGGCCCGTCCCCCAGGAACCAATTGATCGATATCACCCCGGGACAGTAGGCGCGAGTCGAGATTGAGAGGTTCCACAGAGCGGATCCAGGCCTCATGAGGCTCCATCTCCGCCTCGCTTCTGGCCAGAAAGAGAATGCCGGCTTCCCGATAGCCGACATCTAATCCCAATCGCTGCGGCATCCCCGCCCAGAGGTGGTCGGATGCGACCGCCAGGGGCACATCGGCCGGAGCGCGGCTCGTCTTGCGGATCCACCCCTGGTTGCGCGACGATTGCTCACCGGCGACCACTCCCTTCTCGAGCACGACAACCGGAATACCGCGCTCACTGAGCGTCAGTGCGGCGACCAGGCCGACAATCCCGCCCCCGATGATGACTACAGGAGCCGAAGACGGGAAGTCGTCACAAGTTAGAACAGGCGCGATATATGGTGCCACGAGGCTATCCTTGATGTGAACCGAAAGATGATAATATCAGCAGCGCGACGGATAACCGAACAAATGCTAGAGATTCTTCACTTTTACATTGCCATTCGAAGCCCCTCGATAAGCGGTGACTTCAATCTCGACCTTGTAAACTTTTGAACTGAGCGGCGGACAGCTTAGGGTCATCGCGGGATCGATACCGCGGAAACGGTCGCCGACCTTGGCCATGACGGCGGGCGTGTCGGAAGGATCCTGAATGAAGATACGCGAGGCCACGACGTCGCCCAAGCCGGCGTCGACCGCCTGCAGCGCCCGTTCGATATTCGCCAGGACCTGCTCGGTTTGTTCCTTGGCGTCCTCGGGAATCTCCTGAGTCAGAGGATTGCGCCCGGCGGTGTTTGAAACGAAGATCCAGTTATCGACGGATACCAGCCGCGAGTAGCTCGCCACGTCCTCATATCGTGAACCCGTTTTGAGCTTTACAATCTCAACCATATTATCTCCAACTCAGAGCAGAGGCCTTGGGAACCAAAAAGGCGCATTCAGTCCATTGCGTCACCGCAGAACGGGCGTGTCCCAAAGATTGAGCGACTGGCCGATGCCGCGCGCGACTGCGTTGCGATAAACGACGGTGCCCCAGGCAACGTCCTCGACGGGCATTCCGCCAACAGACAAGATGATGATTTCATCGTCATTCTGTCGGCCGGGGGCCTGGCCGGCGACGATGCGACCAAGATCCTCCAGATCTTCTTTCACCATCCGACCTTCGGCGATCATATCCATAAACTTGACGCCGATCATTGGCACCGCGTTATGGGCCGGCTTGGGCAGTTCATCAAACCAGGCTTCGTACAGACCGGTGTTATCGAGAACCTTTCGGACGTCTTTGGCCTCCATTGCCTCGTCAATCTCACACGTTGATGGCATGGCCAGAAACGCCCCTGGCTTCACCCATTCACGCTTGACGATAGGATAAGTCGAAGGATCACCTGCTACGCCTGTATTGCAGTAACTGACCACATCGGAACCGCGAACGACCGCCTCAATCGAGTCAGCCACTTCTATGTTTTTGATCTGAGGCATGTCGGCCTTTAGCCAATCGAGAAAGCTATCAAGGCTCGATTTACCGCGCGCCTTGATCTTGATCGTGTCAAGTTCGGGGCAGACAGCAGACACTGCCATGAGCGTTGTTTTGCCCATGACACCTGGGCCGACCAGCCCGAAAACCTTGGAGTCCTTTCGCGCAAGATGCCGCGCCCCCACTCCCGGGATCGCCCCGGTCCGGTATGCCGACAGGAGATTTGCGGACATGAAGGCAAGCGGCGCAGCAGTATCGGCGTCGTTGAGCACAAACATAAGGATGGACCGCGGCAAACCCTTTTCCCGGTTTTCGACGTTAGATCCATACCATTTGACACCGGTAGTCCGAAAGCGGCCGCCAAGATAGGCGGGCATCGCCATGAAACGGCGGTCCGCGGTCGGCTTTGGCATGTCTGGAAAAGGCGAGTTCTGCGGAAACAAAATTATCGCCCCGTGGGAATCGTTGTTTGATCCCGACATACGATAGTCTCCCTGCCACAACAGGCCGAACATTTCCTCCATCGTATCCACACACATGGCCATATCGGTAACACCGGCCTTGATCATGTCTTGCTCTGACAGATACAAGAAATCTATTTTTGCTGTTCCGGTCATGAGTCCACCTTCTTAACTGTCTAAATTGTCATTCGAACATCGGCCCAGAGCGAACATCACTTCCCTGACCTTCAACAACGGCCCCAAGCAAGAGTCATGCAAGCTTGCGTTGAACAAATTTCTCTAACTGGTGAATACCGCCGAGCCAGCCCGCCTCTGCGCTCCATGATCGGGTAAGCGATTAAACCGTCGGGTATCGACGCCTTCAACCGAGAGCCAGACCAGCCGGCATGAGCAACCCTCCCCTTTTCCGCGCAAAGCGTCTGTTGTTACAGGAAACAGGGAGCCGACGGCATAGCCCTGAATCTTCTGATTCATCGCCTCGTCCGTGCCCAGCGTCGGATTACAACGGGCTTCGCTATTACCCTCAATTGGAGCTAGACGTTACGATGAATCAACGATTGCCATAGACCTGCATATAAATGAGCCGCTTGGCCGTAACGACCAACCGGATTCTCAGTTTATTATACAAACGACGAATTTCTAAGCCTGTCAATCTAAAAGTCGACGCTCGACCGGTAGGCGGCCTGCGGCATCCCCTTGGCATGGCTGCCGCATGGAGCAGCAGACGGCCGACCTTGTGCCTCCGACGGCGAGCTCACGCGTAATAGGAGGAAAGATTGGGATGAGCTGCGCGAACTCCTGAAAAACCGCAACACCGTTGTTCCGCAAAGCCATGGATCTGAATTGTGATCCCGGTCAGCGCTTCTCGCGCCGCTCCGACCATCGTTGCGTGATGACGATCTGCGCGGATTTGCTGCACAACTTTTGCGTCCAACCAAGCGGAGCCCATTTCTGGAGTACGCATCCAAGGACCTGCCAAAATCAGGATGCGCCTTCCCTGACAATCGGGAGGGCGGCCCGCCAATCCGAGGGCCACCTGCTCGCGTGGCCAAGGTGCATCCTCATCCCTTGGACCCGCCCTCGCGTCGCGGCAAACGCAAAAGCGGCAAATGAAGTTTACCGCACAGAGAAGTCCAGCCGAACAAAGACGCAATAAATTATCTTTTGACAGAATTATGCTAGTTTTTTTCGGCCTCATGAGACCGTGAGAACAAACCTGTTGCCGCAAACTTCCGGGCACCCCAAAATCGTATATTAATGGTGTTATTTCACACAGTTAGTCCAGATTATAGATCGCGACAGCCTCGCCGGTCGCGCCATATATCTTCCCGATAGAAAAATCATCAATCGCATAAATTAGTTGCGAACAGTGACGAAATTGCTACGAATTCAAGGAGCGTGCGGTCGATTCGATTCCACACTGAAGCCGCAACCAATCTCGCGCACGACCCAGGGAGAACAAATGTACGCCGCGACCGGCCCGATAAACGTCCTGACGAGCGGTTCGCGGCCTCATGCGGACAAATCTCGTTGGCCCGGGCGTGGCGGCTGCAGCGTCGGCGGGATTGGCTGTGGACGGGCCGTCACTTATCCCCAGACTGGCCGCGCGAACAATTCATTTGCCCAACCGCCGAGCTGCAAGCAGTTCGCTGTCCACTATCTGGTCGAAGCCTGGCCCGGATCAAACTGCGACGGGATAGAATCCGACGTGTTGGCGGCTGCCGAAGTCGGTGCTGCTGTGCCGAATCAGGCGTGAACGAGATGGGGGACAAGGCGAACACGATGTCCGGACTTGGCGATAGTCCACAGCAAACGCTCGTAATCGCAGGCCTACTCTACTCTTTTTCGCTCATACTTATCAACATCGCCCCCTTCTTCGTTGGCATGTATGTGGACCATTTTCAGGTGAGCCTGAGCGCAGCGGGCGTCGTGCAGACGGTGGATCAGGCCGGCGGCTTGCTGGGTGCAGCCGTCGGCTTCGTCCTGATGCCCCGTTTTGGCTGGAAGGGCCTTGTTCTCATCGCTTTGCTCATCGCAGCAGTGAGCAACGCGTTTACCGCGACGGCGGATAGCTATGCCGTGTTATGCGCGGTCCGATTCCTTGCGGGTTTTGGTGCTATGCTGAGCACCACCGTGACAGCCTGCGTTCTTGCGCAGGCGACCGTCCCTTTGCGAGCCTATAGTGCGGGCCTGGCGGCAGGCATGCTCTTGTCCGCGGCGGCGGTTTGGCTGCTTGACGCCCTGCGCATTGCTTACGGCGATGCTATTGCGCTCGGTTCGGGCGCATTGTGGCTCGGCTTCGGCGGACTGCTCGCGCTCTTTCTGCCGCGCCAACTGAGCGGGCCGGTCAATCCTCACGGGGAGGCAGTCACGCCTCGCGCGCCCCACTGCCCGCAGACGGTCGGCAAAACCGCCCTGATCGCGCTTCTCCTTTTCAGTGTGAGCATCAATGTCATATACGTCTTTATCGAGCACTTTGGCTTCGCGAACGGGCTTGCCCGGGGCGATGCCACCAATGCGCTGGCTCTGGGTTTCCTCTTCGCGGCTGCCGGCAGCCTGATTCCGACCATGTTCGGCGTCGCTGGTGGCCATCTCAAGTGGATCAGCATGACAACCCTGATATTCTTTGGTTCGCTGGTGGGCATCTATAGTGCACAAACGACGGTGCTGTTCGCCTTGGCCTTTGGAGTCTGCGCCTCCGCCTGGTGCATGGGCCTCGCATATTACATGTCGTTAATCGCCCAGAACGACCCCGAACGACGATACACGAGAATGATATATATCGTGAACGCTGCTGCACAGTCGATCGGTCCAGCGATTGGTGTGCTGGCGCTAAGCCGCGCCACGCCGCCTGCTGTCTTTGCCGTGCCCCCAGTCCCTGCACTTCTCGCGGTGCTACTTGTCGCTATTGCGTTGTCGACCTCGTCCTTCCTTCCCCTTCGTGTTCACCCCCGACCACAAGAGGACTTGTACCCATGGCCTCTGCCATGAAACCCCAGTCGTTCCACCTGATCCCCGACATGGAAAAGGGATATTGCATGTCCGTCGGCGTGCGCGCCGGAGACTTACTGTTCATCGGTGGACTCTTTGCCGTGGACGACGAAGGCAACGCCCTCCATCCCGATGACGCCGCCATGCAGTTCAAGGTCGTCTACGAGCAGATGAACCGTGTACTCGCGGCCCACGGCGGCACGGCCGCCGACGTGGTGAGCGAAACGATTTATTATGGCTGCTCGGCCGAGAAATACAGCGAGCGGCTGGTTCCATACAGGCAGGCCTTCTACCTGGGCTGCAAAGGTCCATCGGTGGTTGGTGTGCGGGTCGCCGGCTTCATCGAGCGCGCCATCCAGGTCGAGGTCACGGCCATTGCTTATCTGCCAGTTCGTGCATGAGGGGTGATGATGTCATTCGGTCTGGCCCGAAGCGGCCCAGAAGGCGGCCCAAGAGTCTAGGGTTCGCGCATGCGATCTCGTGTAATTGATATATGAATTGAGTGAACCATGAACGCTTATAAAATGCTCATCGATGGACAACTGGTGGCAGGCGCGCGGACGATTGATGTCGTCAATCCCGCGACGGGCCAACCGTTCACGGCGGCCCCGGTTGCGGACGAAGGCCAGCTCAATGCCGCCGTGGCGGCGGCGCGCCACGCCTTTCCCGCTTGGGCAGCAACATCCTGGAGCGAGCGTCGGGATTGCCTCCTGTTTTTGGCGCAACGGCTTGAGGAAGAGGCCGAGGACTTTGCGCGCTTGCTCGTCAAGGAACAGGGCAAGCCCTTGCCCGAGGCGCGGTTCGAAATCGGCGCCACGGTGCAGGGGATGCGCTATTACGCCAGCGTCGAACTGTCTGCCGAAACGCGAAGCCATGTCAATGGCAGCTACCAGATTGATCGCCGCCCGCTGGGCGTCGTCGCCGCGATCACGCCGTGGAATTATCCGTTGATCTTGGCAAGCAACAAATTCGCCCCTGCCCTACTGACGGGGAACACGGTGATATTGAAGCCTGCCCCGACCACGCCGCTGACGAGCCTTGAGCTGGGCCGACTGGCATCCGAGATTTTTCCACGGGGCGTGTTCAATGTCATTGCCGACGAAAATGATCTCGGCCCAAGTCTTACCGGCCATCCCGACATTGCCAAGATTTCCTTCACCGGATCGACCGGAACCGGCAAACGCGTCATGCAGGGCGCAGTCGAGACATTGAAGCGGGTGACGCTGGAATTGGGCGGCAATGACCCGGCCATCGTCCTCAAGGACGCCGATGTGGAGCGCGCGGCCCAGGGCCTCGCCGCCACCGCCTTCCTCAACGCGGGTCAGATTTGTGCAGCGCCCAAGCGTCTTTATGTCGCCGACGAGATTTACGATGCCTTTTGTGAGCGGCTGGTCGCGGCGGCCAGAGCATTAAAGCTCGGCGCGGGGGACGAGGACGGGGTCACCATCGGTCCCATCCAGAACAATATGCAGTTCAACAAGGTTCGCGAGATTATCGAAGAAGCGGCGGCCCAAGGCAGGGTTTTGACGGGCGGTCATATCACCAATCGGCCCGGCTTTTTCATAGAGCCGACGGTAATCGCCGATCTAGCCGACGAGGCCAGGTTGGTCGCCGATGAACAATTTGGCCCCGTCGTGCCGGTGCTTCGCTTTTCGGATGAGAGGGAGGCGATCTCGCGGGCCAACACCGGCCCTTACGGCCTCGGAGCTTCCATCTGGTCGCGTGATGTCGATCGGGCACGCACGCTCGCCCGCGATCTTGAAGCCGGAACGGTGTGGATCAATCAGCACGTCGCCATTCAACCCGACATTCCCTTTTCGGGCGCGAAGCAGTCCGGTGTCGGAACCGAAGGCGGTATTGAAGGCGTCCGTGAATTCACGCGCCTTCAAGTAATCAACGCGGCGGCCTGACGAAATTGGCTATCGGATAAGGGAAGAGGGAAATGTCGTGACCACAGATAAGAAGAACGCCATGGCGAACCAGCCTGTCGACAGACGTTCGCTGATGAGGCTCGGCGCTGCGGCAGCCGGCGCAGTTGCGCTGGCGAGCTGTGCAAAGGAAAATCCCGGACGCGAGGCACGCGACGGCGGCGGCGAAGGCGGCCCCTATGATGTCGCCGTCATCGGCGCGGGTTATGCCGGCATCACGGCCGCGCGCGACCTTGCCGCCAAGGGCTGGCGCGTGGTCGTGCTGGAAGCGCGCCCGCGCATCGGCGGGCGCACGTTCACCAGCGAGTTTCTCGGCCGGCCGGTGGAATTGGGAGGATCGTCCGTCCACTGGGTACAGCCGCATGTCTTCACGGAAATGCAGCGCTACGGCTTCGACTTCGAAGAAGTGCCTCTCTACGATCTCGACGCATCCTATATCATGACGTCGGATGGAGCCGTCCACAATGTGCCGCCCGCGAAGTTCGACACGCTTTACAACGACGCGTTCAACAGATTCTGCGCCAACTCGCGCACATTGTTTCCACAACCATACAAGCCCTTCGCCAACCCCGAAGTGCTGAAGATCGATGACATCTCGGCGGCTCGGCACCTTGCATCGCTCGGCCTCGATCCGCTGGCGAAAGCGGCATTGAGCGCAGAACTCGTACTCTATGCCGGTGGTCCGCTATCAACATTCAGCTATGCGAGTTTCGTCAAACTTTTCGCTCTCGCAGCGTGGGATCCTTTCACCTTCACTGACTCGGAAAAGCACTGGCATATCGCCAATGGCGGAACTGCGGCATTGGCCAAGGCAATCCTTGACGACAGCAAGGCCGATGTGCGGCTCGGCACTGTGGTCAAAGAAGTAGAACAGAGCGACAGGGGCGTCACCCTCAGGACTGCCGACGGACAAACATTCGAGGCAAGAGCTGCTGTCTTCACTCTGCCTACCTCTGTCTATCCAGACATCAACTTCAAGCCAGGACTGTCGCCCGCCAAGCGGGAATTCATCGCCCATGGCGATAGTGCCGATGGCGCCACGATGTACATGAAAGTAAAAAAGAACCTCGGTAACACCTTTGCCTTTTGCGATGATCCAAACCCGTTAAACGCAATCCAGACCGAGGAATTCGGTGACGACGGCACGATTCTGAAGGCGACGCTGGGCCGGCAATCGCTGATTGACATGAACGATCTGGACGCTGTCGGTGCGGAACTGCGAAAGATCCATCCCGATGCGGAAATCACCGACATCGCACCATATAATTGGGTCAAGGATCCGTTCTCGAAACAAGCATGGCCAGCCTACAAGGTCGGATGGTTCAAAAAATTCAAAGACATGGCAAAACCCGAAGGCCGCCTGTTCTTCGCCGGCTCCGCTACTGCCGACGGCTGGCACGAGTACATAGACGGCGCGGTGGAAAGCGGAATTCGTGCCTGCCGGGAAGTGACCGAAAAGCTTGCAAAAGAGGATGCGACAAATGGATAATGCTCATATCGGCAAATATCGACTGGCGTTCTTGGCCGGCCTCGTCCTGGTCGGGACGGCTGCCTGCTCGAAGCCATCCGAACAAAGCGACGGCAGCGGCGCGGAATCCGGCGTCGGGACACCCGCCCCTACCCCGGCCGCCTCGACCGACAGCTATGCTGCGCTGGCCACCGATGCGGGCCAGGTCGAGGCGGGCAAGAAATTGTTCAGCAACTGCGCCGTCTGCCATTCGGTTGACCCTGCGACGCCATCACCGGCAGGACCGCAACTCATTGCGGTAGTTGGCCGCAAGATCGGCGGCGCGGCGGGCTTTCCCTATTCGCAGGCGCTTGCAAATGCCGACGGCACTTGGACGCCCGAAAAGCTCGACGCATTCTTGAAGGACCCCATGTCGGCTTACCCTGGTACCTCGATGGCCTTCGGCGGGCTCGCGAAGGAAACCGATCGCAAGGCAATGATCGCATATCTCGCGAGCATTCCAGCGAAATAACGCCTCCCCCTTCGCGCAACGAAGCTCCCCTGTGCCAATAGTTGCGCGATCGGGGGGGGCGTTATCCCGATCCGTAGATTCCGAAGAGAATCTTCAGCTCCTCTTATGGTAGCGCACCGACAGGAATTTTTTGAGCATGAAAAGCCTATCAGAAATCGTCAGCTCGTTCATGGGAACATTCAACGTCGGGGATTATGAGGCGATGTTGGAATTCATTTCCGATACTGCCGTCTATATCGACCCCAACGGCATCGAACATAAGGGACGCGCCGCCGTTGGCGAGGCACTCGCGCCCGGATTTGCAGTATCGGATAGCAAATCGCACTATGAGGTCACGGCGACGATGATCGACGAAGATCAATCGATGGGACTGGTGACCTGGACTCTGCTCATAACTGCGCCTGACGAAACACAATCTTCGATCGACGGTCTGGATATACTCCATGTCCGCGACGGAAAAATCATACTGAAGGACGCTTTTTGCAAGGCGAACGAAATCGCAGTTCGGCAGGTCGCCTGAACCTGCCCAACTGCTCGACGGGAAACATGCCGGAGCCGGGCTATTTTTATTTCGCCGATCCCGTTCAGGGCGGGGTTGGTTGTCGGAACGCCGGAAACCGGCATCCGGGCGATCCCTGACTGACCAACGCGCCGATGGAGCGACTTATGCGAGATCCACGCTACGATATCCTCTTTGAGCCGGTACAGATCGGACCGGTCAGGACCAAGAACCGGTTTTACGTCGTCCCACATGCGATCAGCATGGGGATGTCGTCGATGGACGAGATGGTCGCCTATCGAAAAACGCGGGCCGAAGGCGGCTGGGGAGTCATCTGCATCGAAGAGACGATGATCCACGAAACGTCGGATCACGCCCCCCTTCCGGACCCGTGCCTGTATAATGACAAGCATATCGCGCCAATCGCGCGCATCGTTGCGGCGGTGAAGGAACATGGTGCGCTGGCCGGGGTCGAGCTGGCTCATGCCGGCGCGTCGGGACCGGCAGCCTATTATCGCGAGCATCCGCTGTCTCCAACGGCCAAGTTCCCGCATTATTTCAACAATCCGATTTCCGCTAGAACGATCGACAAGCAGGATATCGCTGATTTCCGGCGCTGGTATCGCGATGCCGCCGTCCGCGCAAAGACAGCGGGATTCGACATCGTCTATGTCTATTGCGCGCATAATCTGTCGTTGTTGCAGGATTTTCTCGACACCCGAACGAATAAGCGAACGGACGAATATGGCGGCGTGTTCGAGAATCGTCTGCGCCTGCTCCGCGAAACGCTGTGCGACGTGAAGGATGCGGTCGGAGACAGCTGTGCGGTTGCGGTTCGTTTCGCCGTGGAGGATCGGCGAAGAGTATCGAACATCACCGCGCAGGAAGACGGCCGCCGGGTCATCGAAGCGCTAGCCGATGTTCCCGATCTTTGGGATGTCAACGTCAGCGATTGGCCGTGGGACAGTGGCAGCAGCCGCTTCTTTGAAGAAGGCCAGCAGGAACCGTTTATAGACTTCGTCAAGAAGGTGACGAACAAGCCGGTGGTCGGTGTTGGCCGCTTTACGTCCCCCGATGCCATGGTAAGCCAGATCAAGCGCGGCGTTCTGGATCTGATCGGCGCCGCCCGCCCCTCGATTGCCGACCCATTCTTGCCGAACAAGATCGATGAGGGGCGCCACGACGATATTCGCGAATGTATCGGGTGCAACGCTTGCACCGCAGAGGTCATGACGTCCGTGCGGATCCGCTGCACGCAAAACCCTTCAGCAGGCGAAGAGCATCTGATGGGCTGGCATCCCGAAAATGTGCCCCCCGCGGACGATCCCGACAAGAACATTCTGGTTGTGGGTGGGGGTCCGGCCGGTCTGGAGGCTGCCCACACGCTTGCCAAGCGCGGTTATCAGGTGTCGATTGCCGATGCAGGATCCGAATGGGGCGGACGCCTTGTGCGCGAGCGCAAGATGCCACGGCTGAGCGCCTGGGGGCGCGTGGTCGACTATCGCGTCGGGCAGCTTCAGACGATGGCGAATGCGAACATGTATCTCGACAGCAGGCTGACGGCAGAGGACGTCGCCGGATTCGAGGCTGACCACGTCATTGTAGCGTCAGGGGCAACGTGGCGCAGCGACGGAGTTGGCCGCAATCACGACGAGCCGATACCGGGATGCGATCTGCCCCATGTTTTCAATCCCGAAGATATATTGAACGGCAACATGCCAACCGGCAAAGTCGTCGTATATGACGAAGATTATTTCTACATGGCCACGGTCGTCGCCGAACGCCTAGCCTTGGCCGGCTGCAAGGTTACTTATGTGACGACTGCGAGCGATCCCGCGCCTTGGACCTTGAACACGCTGGAACTTGTTCACGTCATCAATTCGATGAACGAAATCGGCATCGAAATTGTCGTCGGCACTGCGATCGTCAGCATTTCCGAGGGTAAAGTCACAACCAGCCGCCTGCTCACCGGTGCCGAAGAGGCCCGGTCTGCTGATGCGGTGGTGTTGGTTACGGGCCAGGTTTCCGACGACAATCTTTATCACGAACTGGTCAAAAAACGCGACGCCGGGGAAATACCGTCGGTGGAGCGCGTCGGCGATTGCCTTGGCCCCGGACAGATCGCTCAGGCCACCCGCGATGGGCGAAAGGCCGGCATGCAGTTTGGCGTGCACGCAGACTGAATAGGCCGACTGAACCCGGTTCAACATAATCCGGGACGTGTAAGCCGCAACATATTGGAGACTTCGATGAAAATCCTCGTGCCCGTGAAGCGGGTGATCGACTATAATGTAAAGCCGCGGATCAAGGCCGATGGCACGGGCGTTGACCTGGCCAATGTCAAGATGAGTATGAACCCCTTTGACGAAATCGCGGTCGAAGAAGCGATCCGCCTGAAGGAAAAGGGCGTAGCGAGCGAGGTCGTGGCGGTCTCCGTCGGCCCGGCCAAGGCGCAGGAAACGCTGCGCACGGCATTGGCCATGGGAGCGGACCGAGCGATCCTGGTTCAAACCGACGATGCGGTCGAGCCATTGGCCGTTGCAAAGATCCTCAAGGGCATTGCTGACGAGGAACAGCCCGGCCTCGTCATCCTCGGCAAACAGGCAATCGACGACGACTGCAACCAGACCGGCCAGATGCTCGCGGCCTTGATGGGGCGTCCGCAGGGTACCTTCGCCAGTGAGGTCGCCTGTGAGGACGAACATCTGCTGGTCACGCGCGAGGTCGATGGCGGTTTCGAAAGCGTTCGCCTCGCACTGCCTGCCGTCGTCACCACCGATCTGCGCCTCAACGAGCCGCGCTATGCCTCGCTGCCCAATATCATGAAGGCGAAGTCCAAGCCGCTGGCCACCAAATCGCCCACTGACTACGGCGTCGATACCGCGCCCCGCCTCAAGACCGTCAAGGTTTCCGAGCCGCCGGTACGCCAGGCGGGCATCAAGGTGCCCGACGTCGACACCCTCGTCGCCAAGCTCAAGGAACTCGGAGTAGCCTGATGTCGAAAATTCTCGTTTGGGTAGAACACGACAACGCCGCCATCAAGGACGCCACCCTGGCCGCCGTCACCGCCGCGTCGCAGATCGGTGAAGTCCATCTGCTCGTCGCCGGATCGGGCTGTGCTGCCGCCGGCCACGCCGCGTCGCAAATCGTCGGCATAGCAAAGGTCTATGTTGCCGATGACGTCGCCTATGCCAACGCGCTCGCAGAAAATGTCGCGCCGCTGATCGTGGGCCTTATGAGCCATCACGACGCCTTTGTGGCGCCGGCCACCTCCAACGGCAAGAATATCGCGCCGCGCGTCGCCGCGCTGCTCGACGTCATGCAAATCTCCGACATCCTCTCGGTCGACGGCCCCAAAACCTTCACCCGTCCGACCTATGCGGGCAACGCCATAGCGACCGTCGAAAGCTCCGACGCCAAGCTGGTGATTACCGTGCGCGGCACCGCCTTTATCAAGGCGGCGCCGGAAGGCGGCTCGGCCCCGATCGAGGCCGTCGTCGGCAGCGGCGATGCCGGCCTCTCGAGCTTCGTAGCCGCCGAAATCGCCTTGAGCGAACGTCCAGAGCTCACGTCGGCCAAGGTCATTGTCGCCGGCGGTCGCGCCCTGAAGGATGCGGACACCTTCCAGGCGACGATCTTCCCGCTGGCCGATACGCTTGGCGCAGCGGTCGGCGCCAGCCGCGCAGCGGTCGATGCGGGCTATGTGCCCAATGACTATCAGATCGGTCAAACCGGCAAAATAGTCGCTCCGGACGTCTATATCGCCATCGGGATATCGGGCGCCATCCAGCATCTTGCAGGAATGAAGGATTCGGGAACGATCATAGCAATCGACAAGGACGAAGACGCGCCGATATTCCAGATCGCCGATCTTGGCCTGGTTGCGGATTTGTTCGACGCGGTTCCCCGTTTGACGCATACACTCCAGGAAAAGAAGTGATCTGGCCGCGATCCGCGAATTTCGGGGATCGCGTCTAGCACTGCAAGCTGCGTTCGGATCGGAAAGGGCTGCCATGTCTGTCAATCGGCGCGCAAAAGGGACCCCCGATTGGAGTGGGCCCCTCGGGCCGGACAAGGAAGCATAGTTGGATTGACCGTGTAGCCGGGCTTTTGGAGAAGAGCCCATGGCAAGACACCGATCCCATAGCGTCGAGTTCAAGCGTCAGGTCGCGCAGGAGTTTCTGAGCGGCGAGACGCTTCACGCCCTTGCCAAGCGGCACGATATTTCCCGGCAGTTGATCCGCATCTGGGTGGAGAAGTACGAGGCCGGCGCCCTTGATGAAGATGCGCGAGCGGCAGATCTGATCCAGGAATATGAGGCCCGGATTGCCGCACTCGAACGCCTTGTCGGCAAACAGGCGCTGGAACTGGAGTTTTTAAAGGGGGCTCTTCGCGACGCACCGCGGCCGAGAAGCGCCAGTACATCCGTGATCACCGGCCCGGCGGGATGTCGATCGCGCGAGGATGTCGGCTGATGGGCATCGCAAGATCGACATTCTACCACGTGCCGACCGAGCGGATCGGCGATGCTGAACTCCTGACTGCTATCGCGGCGATCTGCGATGAGTTCGAAGCCTATGGCTGGCGCCGCGTGCAGGCCG
This sequence comes from Sphingopyxis sp. H053, assembly GCF_001468225.1. Classification (GTDB taxonomy): domain Bacteria; phylum Pseudomonadota; class Alphaproteobacteria; order Sphingomonadales; family Sphingomonadaceae; genus Sphingopyxis. The sequence goes on from NZ_LNRU01000003.1 coordinate 137,244, forward strand.
CGCTTCGCCATCAGGGCGTGATCGCCAACCACAAGCGGATCAAGCGATTGATGCGCGAGCATGGCCTGCAACCGCGCCGCCGCAGGCGCTATACCGCAACCACCGACAGCGACCATGACCTGCCAGTCTTTCCGGATCACTCGAAGGACATGATCCTCGATGGCCCCGATCAGCTCTGGGTGGCGGACCTGACCTATGTCGCCATCATCGGTGGTTTTGCTTATGTCGCGATCATCCTGGACGCCTGGTCGCGCCGCGTGGTCGGCTATGCCATCGGGAGGTCGATTGACGCCCGGCTCGCCGTGGCGGCGCTGAAAGTGGCGATCGAACGACGGCGCCCGCGATCAGGATGCGTGCATCATTCTGACCGCGGGAGCCAATACGCATCCCGCATCTATCGAGCGATGCTCGCCGATCATGGGATGGTCGGCTCGATGAGCCGGCGGGGCAACCCCTATGACAATGCCAAGGCGGAAAGCTTCATGAAGACGCTCAAGGTCGAGGCGGTTTACCCCATGGCGTTCGAAACCTTCGATGATGTCGCCGGCCAGCTTCCCAGGTTCATCGACGACATCTATAATCAACGCAGATTACATTCCGCGCTCGGCTATGTCAGCCCTGCGCAGTTCGAGCAGCAACACTCCCGGCCCATGGTCAAATCAGCTGCGTGACCCTGTCCGGCCCGAGGGGCCCACTCCAGATCGGCGTCGAAGAGGGACCCCCTTTTGGGATATGATGATGGTTTGTTGAGGATGGCCTTGCGCTGCGTGCGGCGGAGGGCGGGCGTAGCCCGACCGGAGGCGCACGCAGCGCAAGATAGATTTTTGAAGGCGCCGAAGGTGGCGGTCAGCTGCGGTTTTTGAAGCGCCAGCTATCGTTGCCGGTCTCGACGATATCGCAGTGATGGGTGACGCGGTCGAGCAGCGCCGTGGTCATCTTGGGATCGCCGAAGACGGTTGGCCACTCGCCGAAGGCGAGGTTGGTGGTGATGATGACGCTGGTGCGTTCATAGAGCTTGCTGATGAGGTGGAACAGCAACTGCCCTCCCGAGCGTGCGAACGGTAGATATCCAAGCTCGTCGAGCACGATCAGATCGAGCCGCGACAGCTGCGCCGCCAGGGTCCCGCCCTTGCCGATCCGGGTCTCCTCTTCGAGGCGTGTCACCAGATCGACGGTGTTGAAGTAGCGGGCGCGAGCGCCCCTTCGCACGACATTGGCGGTGATCGCGATGGCGAGGTGGGTCTTTCCTGTCCCCGTGCCGCCGACCAGCACGATATTGCGGCGAGGCGGGAGGAAGGAACCGTCATGAAGGGAGCGGATCAGCTCCTCATTGATCGGCGTGCCCTCGAAGCTGAACCGCTCCAGGTCCTTCACCACGGGCAGCCTGGCGGCCGTCATGCGATAACGGATGGAAGCGGCATCCCGGTGGGTCGCCTCGGCGCGAAGCAGATCGGTCAGTATCTCCATGGTGGTGCGCTTGCGCTGGAGGCCGGTGGTGACGGCCTCGTCGAACGCAGCCGCCATGCCCTTGAGCCCGAGGCCGCGCATCGTGCCGATCATATCATGCCGCTGCATCATAGCCTCGCAGCAGATCATAGCGCGCGCAGTCGGCAAGCGGAGGATGCCGCAGCATCCGGTCTTCCGAGGTAACGATGCTGTGGGGCATCGCCGGCTCGCGGCGCCGGGAGAGGATGTTGAGGATCAGCTCGTCGCTGGCCGTGCCGCTTGCCAGCGCTTCGCGCACGGCAGCCTCAACCGGTTCCAGGCCATCGGTGAGCACCGCCGAGAGGACCCGCACGAACCTGCGATCCGCCTCGTCCCCGGTACCGAGCCTTCGCCGTATGGCATCCGCTTCGACGATGACGATGCTTTCATGATCCGCACCCGCGACGCCGCCAATATGCGCATCGGCAAGCTCATCGAGCGCGGCATAACCAGCTTCACCTACACCTATGATTTCGGGGACGACTGGCGCCATCGCATCGAGATCGAAGAGATCACGCCCGCAATTCCCGGCATCGATTACCCGCGGTTTGTCGATGGCGAACGCCGTGCCCCACCCGAAGACGTCGGCGGAACCCCGGGGTTCGAAGAGTTCCTCAATGCCATGGCCAAGCCGCGCCATCCCGAGCGCGCGTCCATGGTGCAATGGTATGGCAGCGTCTTCGATCCTACCGATATCAGCCTCGACGAGATCAACGCACGCACGGCGAAGCTCGCCAAGCGACGGGCGCAGGGAATAGCCGCCTACGCCGGCGCTAAATCCCGCGACAGCTAATCGATGGCGGTTTCCTGACCACGCTTACACCCAAGCCGCGCATCATCATATCATGCTGCATGCGCTGGCGGAAAGGGGTGACAGGGGCGTCGGTCGTAACAATAGTCATGGCATGCTCTTCGTTGAAGCAGCTCCATGATCGACCTACCGCGCGGTCTTGCTCAATGTCCGTGTATCTTCCGATACCTCAGTTTTGGCTCCAGTCCCGCGAAAGGGGGGGTGGTCGTGCAGAGGCGCAAAGCAGTCTGATGGAGCGATCCCCGATATTCCATAAAAGAAGGGTCAGCTTGCGCTGGCCCCCTAAAGTTTGGGAGAGGATGCCTAAAAGGCAGAAAAGATACGGGAATCTCCCGCTTATGCTGCAAATGCGAACGAAAGATTTTTTTCAATTGCGATCAGTGATGGATGGCGTTTCTTATAGAGCGGTCAGCAGTTGACGCCTGCTGGCGTAGCCTGAACGAGATAACGAAACCCGTGCATAGGCAGGCGCATGCCTCCGAGCGGAAGGTTCGTACCCCCCGCCTTGCCCACGCGCCGGCGATAGTCCCATGTCCAAGTCACCGCCCCGGCTTCGAGAGCGGTTGAATCCCATTTTCCTGCGCTTTGCGCAGCTATTGCTCCTGCGCTGCCGTGGGATGGAGGAACGATGACCCAAGGCATGTCCAACGCCCGCATCCTCCGGCAAGGAGGGTTGGGAGCTTTATGCATTCTCCCGTTGCTCGTTGCGGGCTGCGCGTCGCTCGGATCGGCGATGTCGCCCTATAGCGAGACGTTCAGCCCCGCCGCCTGGTCGGGCGCCTGCGCAGTTTTGATTTCCTCAGCGAAGAGGTGCCGGCGCGCACGGAAGCGCAGCGCTGCCTGTTCCCGGAAGACTTAAGTCCGATTAGGTAGGCAGTATCCCGACCTGACGATCGTGGCGCGGGTCCCGGACGCTTAAATCGAGTTCAAACGTCATCGCATCCATAACAGCTAAGCCTTTTATTTTAGGGGAAGCTCTTGGCGTGCTCGGTAACGGCCAGCGGAACATCCTTGCCTTCCCTCGGCACTCTCGTGCCCCACGCGTTGCACGCTCAATCAACCCTGGGCATCCCTTAGATCGGACGGCGTCGAGTTCCCGGCGGGATAGCCAGGCCAAACGCCGTCCATCCGTCTTCGCCGACCTTCAGGCGCCCGTTCGCGGCGCAACGGAGATCCTATGCCTGCTCGCCGCGCGCATGCCACACCATTACCCAGCGAGGCGCGGCTCGCAGCGGTCGCGGCGCAGCAGCGGTCCAGCCGCACTCGGTTGGCAGCGCTCTCGGCAGCCCTCGTCGCCGGAATCGCGCTTTCGGCGGTTCCGGCCCATGCCTCCAAATGCCCGAGCGACACCATCTTCAATCCGATCACCAAGGTGCGCTGGAACTGCATCTTCCCGATCACCATCGGCGGGGTGCGGATCGGCAGCCACGACAAGCTCAGCAAGGAACTCGACGCCCAATCGGCCTCGAAACCCTTATGTGCCTGCCGCAAGGGCGCAACCTTCTGGTTCGGCGTGAAGGTGAGCTTCTGGACGCCGAACCGGATGATCGACATCGTGACCGAGCCTGGCTGCATGATGGCGCTCGGCGCCGACATCATGCCGACCGGCGGGCGCCTGCAGGGTAGCCAGTCGTCAATCGCGGACGGCACCAACACCACCAAGCTTTTCGCGCAGATGCACTATTACAAGGCTCCGGTCTGGCAGATGCTCGACATGTTCACCGACCTGCCCTGCATCGAGGATGACGGCTTCGACGTCGCGATGATGACCGAGCTTCTGCCGACCTGGCAGTCGGGAACGTTCGGCGCGATCATCCAGCCCGAGGGCATTCTCTTCGGCAATCCCGCCGCAGGACTCGCCTGCATGGCGGACAGCGCCGCGGCCGCCGCTGGCAAGGTGGTTGATCCGCTCTTCTGGTGCATGGGAAGCTGGGGATCGACCTATCCGATCGCGGGCGACATCCACATGGGCGACCGCATAGAAGCCTGGGCCGGCCTCGCCGCGCGCGGCACCTTCATGATGGGGCGGCTCGGCGCGCTGACGATCCACTCGGCGGACGGCTGCTCGTTCAAGCCGCAGCCGATCTGGACCAAGAGCCGCTACAAGCTCCAGCTGATGGAGCCGGTGAAGGGCGGCAAGTGCGTCAACATCGGCCGGCCTGGCGCGCTCTGGACGAGCGCCAAGCACGCGCCCGGCAAGGACAACGCCCAGTTCATGCTCTTCGAGAAAGCGATTTGCTGTGCCGGCATCTCGACGCCCTGATCCCGCGTCGGTTCCGGCGCACACCGATCGCCCCACGCGCAGCCGGGAATCGGCCCGGTCTGCCCGCCACAGCCCCGGTGGCTGCCGGCAGGCGCGCGAGGCGGGAGCGGCGCCCTGCCCCCTCTCGGGCGCCGCTCCAACTTCCGCCGAAGCGGCCGTAGCGCCTTCGCTGGCGGATCATCACGATCAGGTCCCGCAGCGTCCCCGGGCGAAGGCCGTGCTGACGTCCTTCGAAGGCCAGGCTGCCTTTCGGCTACTCCCGCCCGGATCCGCCGCGTTCCGGACGGGAGACCTCTTCCGCGTGCCCCTGGGTTCGCGCACGGTCGAGAAGGGCCGCTCATGAGCTCGCGGTGCCTTATCCTGCTGCCCGTTTCGGTGATACTCCCCGGCCTTGCATCGGCGCAAACGGTCGAAGATCGCGCACGCGCCGTGGCAGAAGCAGCGCGCGCAAAGAGCGGCGACAGCGAAGCGATCCTTGAAAACTACATCAACCCGGGCCTCGGCGGACGGCTGATCGCGACCGTCGACAAGAGCCGGACCTTCACACCGAACCTCGCCTGCCAGAAGACAGCGAACTTCCTCGAACTCCTGATCCAGCCCGGCGCGGGCGGCGACATCGCCAATGTCCGCATCGCGCGCGACAAGGATATCGACGGCAATTTCGACAGCGTCTCGACGCTGCCGGTCGCGGTGTCGGGCATCTGCGCCAACGGCGTGATCTCGTGCCAGCCCGGAAGCTGGAACGGTTGCCGCACCTTCCAGTGGGATGTCGATGCCGGAGGCAACCTCAAGCTGACCGAAGTCGAGATGCCCGAACTCGCCGGCTGTTATTGCATCAACAATAGCTGCGGGGCGAACCTCGTCATGGGCAATCTGCCGTCGGTGCTGAAGGATCTCGGCGGCGGCGCGATCGGCGCGCTCTCGACACACGACCCGCGCATCGGCGTCGCCGACGCGCGCGTCAACGGTCCGCTCATCCAATATGTCGGTGCGCAGTCGACGGCATGCAGCCCCGACCCCACCCTTCCCCAGACGGCCTATCGCGCCAACCCCACGGCGATCCAGGGCGATGCCTTTGCCGCCTCCGAGGCGAACAGCCTGTTCCAGTCGCTCGCCGGTTCGCCCGCGGGAACGGGCCGCGCAGAACAGGTCCGCGCCTGCACGATCGAGCGCGAGATTAGCTTCCTGCCCCTGACATACGACGACATCGTCTCGGCGTCGGGCTCCATTTACTCGGTACGCGACTGCGGCGAGGGATGCCGCCGCTATCGCATCATCGGCGATGGCGATTGCAGCAGCTCGCCGCCGATCTTCACAGCACGCTTCGAAGTCAGCGATCCCGCGAAGCTCGTCTCCGCGCGGATCGTCGAAATGGGCGCCGACGACTGGGTCCAGGGCCGTATCAACGGCCGGATCGTCGGCTCCGCCGGGCCGCGCCCATGGCTGACGACGGGCCTTCCTTCTGGCGACTGCCGAACCGATGGCGGCGCGGCGCGCAATTATACGCCCTATGATTTCACGGCCGATCTCAGGGCAGGCCCGACGACCGTGTCGGCGCGCGTCCGGGGCGGTGGCGGTGGCGGGCCGCTCACCACCCAATGGGGTCTCGTCGACGTCGAGATCCGCGTCTCGCCCGGTTGCGAGCCGCGCGAGCGGTTGGTCGATCTCTGCGCAGGCTATGGCGCCGATCCCAAATGCCGCCTCGATAGCGAGACGGTCGACGCGGTTCAGACCTTCCGCAATGGCGTCGGCACCGGTCTCAGGCCGCTGCCGCAAACACGCCTGTTCGGCACCGGGTCCTGCACCGTTCAGCTGACCCGCGACTTCTTCCGCCGCGAGCGCACCTATAAATGCGTCGTCGACAATGGCGCGCTGTCCGAGCCGGACTTGTCGCGCGGCGCCTATATCATCGACCATTCGACCGAGACGATTCTCGCCGACCGCGTGCGGACAGCGGACGGCGGCATGGCCGCTTCTACCCGCCCCTTCGCCCTCCCCGACCGTGGGTCGGTCCCGCGCTGCGAGGCGATCTGCAAGACGCGCAAGCCGAAGGCCAACACCGACGCTGCTCCGGCAGGCGTCGTCGGCGCGCAGCAGACGAACCCGACCGGCTGGGACACCTTCTATCACGCCTGCGCGAGTGACAATGTCTGCCCGGCAGGCCCCGGCGAACAGATCGTTTCGGCCTGCGGCTGTCTCGATGATTTCCCCGAAGCGGTGGTAATGATGCAGGCGGTCCGGCTCGCCGGGGCCGACCTCGCCTGCACGGCGACCGCGCGATGAGTTGGCGCGATATCCTCTGGCCGCACCGCGCGGTGCTGATCGCCTTGGTGATCGTGGGCGTCCTGATCGGCAGCGCCTTCGCCGCGCCGCCGGCGTACGCGCAGCATATGTGCGCCGTCGATCTCGACGGCAGTGGCGAAGCCGACGGCCCCGGCGAAACTGCGATCTGCGTAGGCACCACAGACGGCGGCTACCAATGCCCACTTGAGCGTACTTGGTGCGCGCCCGAGCCCGGCGGCGCGTGGTCGTGCCCGCTCGGTACGCAATATCCGTGCGAGACGCCCGCGAGCGGCGGCGTTCCCGCCTGCACCCCGAACGCCTGCATCGACACCGCGGCGAGCCCGATCGAGGATGAGCCGGTGATCGACGATCCCGGCGCGCCCGCCGATGGTCCCGTCGACGCCGAGGGCAATTGTCTTGGCAATATAGAGATCTTCGGCGGACGCGCGCTTCGCTGCCGTCCCGCGGGTCTCAAGACGACTTTCTCGAACTGTTGCAAGGACAAGGGCAAGATCGTCAAGGACGGCATGGGCTCGTCGATTGCGTCGACTCAGACCAAGATCGCGATCGCGAAAGGCGTGTTCACCGGCGCCAAGGCTGCCTATGCCGCATTCCAGGCGGGCGCGACAGCGAGCCAGGCGGCGAGCGCCGGGGCCAATGCCCTCGTCATCGGCATCGATCCGACGTCGATTGCGATCAGCCTCGCGATCAACGTGATGATGGAGTTCCTGCTCTCGTCCTGCGACCAGCAGGACATGGAAGTCGGCATGTTGCGCAGCTCGGGCATGTGCGTCGAGGTCGGCAGCTATTGCTCGTCGAAGATTCTCGGCATCTGCATCCAGAAGTCGAAGAGCCATTGCTGCTTCAACACCAAGCTCGGCCGCATCATCCAGGAACAGGGCCGCCCGCAATTGAAGTCATTTCCCGATGGCTGGGGTCCGGTGAAAACGCCGAACTGCCGCGGCTTCACGCCCGAGGAGTTCCAGGCGCTCGACTTCTCCAAGATGGACCTGTCCGAATATTATTCCGAGATCGAGGCCCGCGCGCAGGCTGACATTCAAATCGACATGAAGGAACGTATCGATGCCTATTACCAGGCCATCGGCCGCTGACGTGCGCTTCGCGATCGCGCTGACGATCGGCGGCGCGATGGGTTTCGCGAGCCTCGCGGCAGCGCAGATATCGCCGGGGGCACCCGACCAAAAGGCTCCTCCATCAGCGCGCGTCGGAATAGAGATGGAGGGCGATGCCGCGATGGACCGGCTGCGCAGAGCCATCGAACGGCGCAAGGCGGAACCGCAGGCGGGGCCGTCCGAACTGCCCAAGCCGACCGAAGCCGAGCGCCGCCGCGCCTTCGAAGTGCTGCGGAGCCAGGCGCCCTCTCCCGCGATGGAATCCCGCGCCCGCAAGGCGATGGAAGCGGGCAAGGACCGGTTCGCCGCTGAGCGCGCAGCGATGGCGAAGCGCCTCGAACAGGCGCTGGGCCTCGAAGCGCCCGACATGAAGGCCGTCGCCGACGCCGGTCCTGCACCAGCGGCGACGGGGTGGGTGCCGGTGCTGTTCGCCTCCTCCTCTATGCCCACGGCGACGCTGCGCACCTATGCCGCTCAGCTCGAGAAGGCGCGCGGCGTGATCGCGTTCCGCGGAATGCCGGGCGGGATGACCAAGGTCGCGCCGATGGCGAAGCTGACCGCCGAAATCCTCCGGCTCGATCCCGGCTGCGAAGGCCCGGCCTGCGCGATGCGCGACGTCCAGCTCATCGTCGATCCGCTCGTGTTCCGGCAGCATGGCGTCACGCGCGTTCCCGCGCTTGCGATGATCCCCGGCGATCCCGTGCTCCCTTATTGCGAGCGCGAGGACGAAAGCCCCCGCGCGGGCCGCGTCGTTTACGGCGACGCCGCGCTCTCTGGCTTGCTCGAAGGAATCGCCCGTCTTGGTGGAAAGGAGGAGGTGCGCGATGCTCAGTCTCGCCTGGAAGGCCGGTAAGCAGCTGGCCATCGGCCTCAAGAATTTGCCGCGGCGCACGGCCGTGGCGCTCGGTGCCGAAGGCCTCGGCGAGCCGACGCGGCCCGACCGGCTGTGGAAAGCCTGTGCGCTCGTGATCCCGCTCGGCTTGTTTGCCAGCTGGGCCGTCCAGCAAATCACGCTCGTCATGTCGCCGTCGATCGACGCCTGGGCGGTGCGGTCGAACCCCGGCCCGATCACGAAGGGCGACCTCGTCATGTTCAAGCTGTCGCATCCGCTGGCCGGTCCCGAGCCGATCAACGTGACGAAGCGCGCGCTCTGCATGCCAAGCGAGCGCATCTCGCTGATCGAGAAACCCTCCATGATCGCGCCGGACGCAATGGATGGTTGGTATTATTGCGACGGCAAATTGCTGGGAGTGACCAAGCCCTATGGGCGGAATGGCCAGAAGCTCGATTACTGGCGCCCGGACAATGGGCTGATCAAGCCCGGCACCATCTATGTCGGCTCCTCGCATCCGAGCGGGTTCGACAGCCGCTATTATGGCCCGGTTTCGATCGCGCGGCTCTCTCGCGTGGTGAAGGTGCTGTGATGCGGGCGCTCCTTCTCGCCAGCATCGCCCTCTCCACCACAACCGCCGCGCTCGCGCAAAACCCATCCTCCTCCCGCGCGCCCGAGCTGAAACAGGGCTATTGGTGGTACCAAGCGCCGCCGCCGGAGCCGAGCGAGCCCGATCCCGACGCGCTCGTAAAACCCACGATCCCGCCAATGGCGGAGCTCGCGACCTGGACGCCACCGAAGATCCGCAAGCTGATCGAACAGCAGCGCGACTATGCCGCGACGGTGCTCTCCGTCGATGCGGTCGCGGACTTCTGGCGGTTGCAGGACTTCGCGCGGAGGAAAGCGCGGGCGTTCGCGGGCGTCACGCAGATCGCCCTGCTTCAGAATCCCGAGCTTAATTCCAAGTCGGCCAACCCCATGGTCGGCGACGCACGTTCGGCAATGGGAGCCGAGAAAGACGCGATCCGGCGCCACTATCTGCGCGCCAATGCCGGACAGTTTGCGCTGGTGATGTTCTCGCGCGCCTCGTGCGGCTATTGCCGCGTGCAATGGCCGATCCTCGAGCGGTTCCGCGAAGAGACCGGCTGGCAGGTAACGCAGATGGACATCGACCAGCGCCCCGAACTCGGCCAGCGCTTTGGGGTCGAGGTTACTCCGACGACGATGGTGATCCGTCGCGGCAGCGCGCAGCGCATGGTGATCGCGAGCGGCGTCGAATCCTATCCCAATCTCACCCAGACGACCTACCAGGCGGTCCGGCTGTTGCTCGGCGACATTCGGCCCGAGCAGTTCCTGACCGGCGCGGGCGAGGAAGACGGCTTCTTCGACGCGCTGTCGAATGGGCCAGTGTCAGCGACCGACCCGCGCGTGCTCAGGGGCGATCTCGTTGGGATCGGAATGGAGCCGCGGCGATGACGGGGGCTATTACAACAGTTTGCAACGCACCCAGCGCGGACATGCAATCATTTGGGGATTATTGCGGTCTGTCCGTGCTTCTGCAGCAAACCAACGGCGCCTCGGTCAAAGCTGACGAAGGTTTCACCGCCGAGCCATTGGCCATCGTGGGCGATGACGCCATCGGCAAAGTCTCCGCCCGCATCCAGCATGGCGAGCCCGGCTTCGACGGCTTGCACGTCCACTTTCACATTGTCCGCAGAAATCAGGACCCGGATCGATCCGGCCAAGTCCTCTCGGCTCACCTTGTACCCGCGAAGGAATACCCAGCAGAGTTCGCAAAGCGCCGGCAGCGTAAGCGCGACGAGTTCAGCCCCATCGAGTTGCGCCTTGGCGATCGGGCTTTGAATTTTGTCGTCATCCGCAATTGCGCGAACGAGGATGTTGGTGTCGGCAATGATATTCACCGTTCGCCAGCCCATCCTTTTGCGATAATCTCGTTCATCTCGTCGATCGAGAGCGGCTTTTGGCCGTCCCGCTTGAGCATCCCGAAAACCTCCGAAATCTTGCCGGCTTTCATCATCGGCCGAATTGCGATCCGACCGTCGGGCAGTTTCTCGAGGCTGATCTTGTCGCCGGGGTGGACGCCGAGATGCCTGAGCAACTCCTTCCTCAGCGTGATCTGCCCCTTCGTCGTGATCGTGACTGCGTTCATACGTAATACCCTTTCCGCCTTTCAATGTAAGGTAAATTACCCTTACCTGCAAGGCGGGTTCTGGCGGACTAACATCCTCCTGGCAGCAAGTGTGGCGATCATGCTCGGCTCGCCCGCAGGCGCCCAAATGGTCAGTCGCGAGATTGCTGCACGAGCTGCGGTCCACCCGGTCGCGACGATGGCGGAGATGCGGAACTGGCTGGGCCGAGTGCCCATAACACGCGCCTTCCCCCCGGACCTCGCCGAGACGCTGCGAGGCCAACGCGGCATCTTCGTCATCGAGATGAGCACGGCGCCCGGCTGTGCGCCTTGCGCGGACCTCTGGGCGAAACTCGCCGGTCTTCGCGCTCGCTATGGCTGGGAGGTACGCGCGATCGGCGAACAGGAAGCAATGCTGCGCTCGGGCCGACTCGGGCTGCCGTGGATCGGTCATCCCGTCACCTGGGTGCGCCCGGCGGCCGATCAGAACCGCATTATTCCTATCGCCATCGGGACCGACCATGCGCCGAACCTCGCGCGTAACCTATACTTGGCCGCCAAGATGCTGACCGGGGTTCGCCCTGCCGTCGGCGTTCGCGCGCTCTCGAAATTCACGGGGATCGTTGGCGCCGTCCCGCCCAACCGCCCGAGGCGCTGAGCATGGCAACTCAGCTCTTCCCTTACCTGCACCAGACCAAAGGACGTCGAACATGCCGACCGCCCGCTTTCGCCTGCCGCTGATCGCCCTAGCCCTTTCCTCGGCAAGCGCCGCGACGCCCGCTGCGGCGCAGAGCTGGGCGGAGCATTGGTTCGACAATGTCACCTATACGTCGCCCGGCAGCTTCGAGGACCAGGCGCGCGGTTATGTGACAGCCGGCGGCCTCTCGGGCCGCGTCGACGTCCACAACGATTATCTGATGAGTCTGACTCTCCCCAAGGTGAAGGCGGGTTGCGGCGGAATCGACATGTTCCTCGGCGGCATGTCCTTCCTCGATCCCGACTACCTCGTCCAGAAACTCGAGAGCATATTGCAGGCCGCGCCCGCGGTGGCGTTCCAGTATCTCCTCGAGACCCTCGACGAGAAGATGGGCAACATCATCTCGAAGATGGAGGCGGCGACGAACTTCCTGAACTCGATCCAGGTCAACGACTGCCGCCTCGCCAACCGCATGGTCCAGATCGCCAAGGGCGACGACAATATGTCGGGCATCATCGAGGAGATGACCGGCTACAAGTCGATCAAGGAAGGCTATGCGAAGAGTTATCAGCAGAGCCGCGAGAAGATCCAGGCGAACCAGAACAACCCGACCGAGGATTTGAAGGGCGCACTCGCCAACTGCCCGTGGGAGGTCACCGACATCTTCCGTACCGGCTCGCTCCTCGCCCACGCCACGGCGCGCGTCGGCGCCGGCGAGTGGACCGGCGTCATGCGGGCGCGGGTCGGCGACGTCTATATGCGCTGGGATACGACCGACAAGGTGCCGCTCTTCTCGGCGATCCCCGCCTGCCCGCGCCAGGAGACCGAAGGCGTCGACGATTTCCTGACCGGGCGCGTCCAGTCGCGCGCGCTCAACATGCCGCCGACCGGCGCCGACTGCCAGATCGACGGGCCGGGCCGCGGCGCGCTGATCCTCGCGCGCGAGCGCATGCAGGCGATCGCGACGAAGATCCGCACGCGCTCGGCGCTGACGGCCGAGGAACGCCAGTTCGTCGCCAATGTGAAGACGCTACCGGTCTACCGGATGCTCGAATGGGGTGTGCGCGAAGGCGTCGAGGACAGCGTGATCGGTGATACCGATGAACTGGTCGCGCTCACCCTCGCCTACCAGATGCTCAACGACCTCACCCGCTCGATCGACTTCGCGCTATCGAACGCCGAGCGCGGCACCACGGCCGCGGGCGCGGCCGACGCCGGAAATGCCAATATCTGCCAGACGCGTATTCTCACCAAGGGGATCGAGCAGTTGCAGGGTCTGCGCGACGAGGTGCTGCGCCAACGCGCACAGATGCGCCAATCCTACATGGCGGCCCTCGAACAGACCAACCTCTCCGCCAATTACTCCGGTCTCGTCCGACAGCGCGACCGTGACGCGCGCGACGCCGCCGGCGCCGCCGCCAACCGCAATCGCTGACCGCCATGCGCGCCCACACCCTTTCCGCGCTCCTCGCCGCCTTCACCGCTCTGGCGCCGACCGCGGCGTTCGCCCTCGAAACGAGCTTCCACACCTATGACGGGTTCAACGAGACGGTCGACGCCTTCCGCCTCGTCTCGATGATCTTCGCCGACCCGCGCTACGAGACGCTCGTCTTCATCATCGCGGTTGCCGGGATCGCGCTCGGCGCGCTGCTCGCGAGCGTCCGCGGCAACGGCATGGGCATCGTGGCTTTCGGCTTCCAGACGCTTGTCGGCGTCGGGCTCTTCGTCGGCCTCGTCGCGACGACGGGCACCGTCCATGTCTACGACCGGGTCCGCAACGCCTATCAGCCCGTCGGCGACGTCCCGAACCTGATCGTGCTGGTCGCGGGCGTCACCAACATGATGGAGCGAGCGATCGCAGAGACGATCGACGACAACACGATCGATCCCAATGCCAAGCTGGAATTCGGCGCGGGGGGGCACAGCTTCGACCTGTTCCTGAACGCCGTCTCCCCGCGCGGTCCCATGACCGACAGCTTCCTTGATGCGACGATCAAGGACTATGTGCGGCAATGCTATCCGGTCGCGCGCGTGTCGCCCGCCTATGGCATCGACGACGACCAGCTCTTCCGGACCACGAACGATCTTCCCGCAGCATTCGCCGCGATGGCGGGACCGGCGACCTTCAGCACCGTCTTCACCGCGACCGACAAGGGCGGCACGACCGTGAGCTGCACCGAAGCCTGGACCTATATCTCGGACCGGCTATCCGATCCCGCGCTGTTCGAGGATTACAGTCGGCAGGTGTGCGAGCGAACGGGCTATGATGTGAGCAACGCGGGCCAGCTTCAGCGCTGCCGCTCGAACCTCGGCGCGCTCGGCGACAAGATGCTCGGCACGCCGCTGACGCTCCAGCAGTTGATGTCCAACATCAATCTCGGGAACGCGGTCGGCGACGTGCTGTTCGAGGACAGCCCGGCGACCGCGGCAAGGGTCATGGCCAACCGCGCGGTCGTCTCGAGCGGTCTTGCGACCATGTCGACCGCCAACGAGTGGATGCCGACGATCCGGGCGACCGTGTTCGGGATCATGCTGTTCATGATGCCGATCGCGCTGCTCTTCATCCTGACCCCGATCAACCTGCGCGTGGCGAGCTTCGCGCTCGGCCTGTTCGTATTCGTCGCCATGTGGGGCGTGATTGACGCCGGTATCTACCAACTCACCCTCGGCCGCGCGATGGACGTGCTCGCCGAGATGCGCTCCAACCATGTCGCCGCCAACGCCTGGATGCTCGCGCCCTCCTCTGCGATGAAGGCGCTCGCGATCTTCGGCAGCTTTCGCACCGCGGCGGCGGGGCTGGCCGGCGCCTTCGTGTTCACCGTGTTCCGCTTCTCGGGCAATGTCTTCACCTCCTTCACCAGCGGCGCGCTCGGCGCCCAGGGCCAGGGGACTGCGGCGGCGACGCCGATCATGACGCACGAAGGCCGCGCGCAGGCGCTCGAAGCGCAGGCCTCCGCGACCGGCACGATGGCGCGGCGCAGCGCGGTATCGAGCTTCGGGGACTTCGGGGAACGGTCGACGCTCGGCAGCAACCGCGCGTTCGGCGCCGCCGGCGGCTATCTGGCTGATCGCACGCCCGGCGCAGCGGGAACGACGGGCTTCGCGCTCGGCGCGACCGATGCCGCGCGCGAGCTTGGCGGCCTCGCCCCTGCCCTCGTCGGCCGCGACCTCTCGCACCCTGCCACCGCCGCAGCCGTGCGCGCCAACGCGACCACCTCCGCGATTCACAATTTTGCCGAGAAGGATGCGCTCCGCGGCCTCGGCACCAGTTATTTCGGTGAGAGGCAATCGGGTGAGCGGGCGTTCGCGGCTTTCACGCAGAACATGGTGCAATGGAAGGCATTCGGCGACACCCGCGCCTACGACATGATGTTCCAGGGGGCGCGGCGGCACTTCGAGCGCCATGGCTATGTTGGCAAGGACGCCGATCTCAAGGCGTCGTCCGTGATCGCACAGGCGTCGGCCGACCCGACTTTCGCCAAGCTCATCGCCAACAGCTTCGAGCAGGAACAGATGCTGCGAAACGACCTCACCGGTGCACAGGTCAATGTCGGCGCGATGGAAGGCCGCCGCGATTACGCCGGCGATAATGTCGCAGGGATCGAGCGGCGCAATGTCAAGACCGAACAGGCATGGCGCACCGGCAACAATGAAGGTCAACGGAACGCGGCAGCCATGCTCGGCCTCTCCGTCGACGAAACCTCGCGACGCATCGGGTTCATCAACACGTTGTCGGGCGAGGCGCGCTCGACGGCGATCTCCTCACTCTCGCGCTCGACGGGCCGCAACGAGGCCCATGTCATGCGCGCCCTCGAAATGTACAACGCGTCGGTGCAGCTCGGCACAGCCGACGGCGCGACCGCCGAGGCCGGTCGCGAAGGCACGAGCGTCTATGGCCGGACGCGAGAGGCGGCGGGCTATGACTTTGCCGAGCGGTCGGGCAAGCTCGATGCCCAGCGCGAGGTCGGCCATGGCGGTGTCCGCGGCGCGGCCCGCATCGGCGAGCAGCGGAGGCAGAGCGACAATTTCGGCTATGCCGAAGGCGCAGCGGCCGCCGGCGTGTCGACGCGCGAGGCAGCGAAGCTCGATGCGTTCATCGGGGCGCTCAGCCGCACAGCGGGCAATCAGGTCGATATGGCCGAAAGCGGCGCTGCGGGCATCGCCGACCGCGCACGCAACGAGCGGCTGACGCGCATCGTCGACAATGAGCGATTGTCGCGCATGCAGGGCCTGCTGCGCGCCGAGGGCATCACGATGACGAAGCGTCAGCTCGCAATGTCGCAGAATGGCGACCTTAATCTCAACGTTTCGCCGGAGGTTGCCGCGCAACTTCACCGGGCCGGGCTGATCAACGACAGCCAATATGGCGCGATCGCCGCAGGCGGCCGCGCGCGGTTCAGCTTTGCCGATAACGACCTCCTTGTGTCGAGCAGCACCGGGTTCGCGCAATCGGCGCGGAGCGACACCAGCACCAAGTATGAGGCTGGCAAGCAGGCCGGACCCGATACGATCGAGCATATGCTGAGCAGTGGAGACGAGGGTCAGGCGATGATGGCCAACTGGCTGAAGGGCGGATTCGAGATGGATAGCAAGGGCGAATGGCGCCTCAATCCGCAGGTCGCCGACACGCTGCAGCGCGATGTGTCGGCGATCGTCGCGCAGACGGGGTGGCAGCGGTCAATATCACGATCTGCGCAGGATCAGGTCTCAATGGGAACGACAGTGGGCGGCGATATGGGGGCAAGCGCACATAGCAGCGACTATGCCTCCCGCGGCGGCGGGCAGAAAGGAAGTGCGCGGTCGCAGACCGGACGATCGGGGAAGGTTGGCGCAAGCGTTGGATTTACGAGCCGCGACGTGGGAATCAGCAACGAGAGTGCTCAGGCATCGCTGGACATCATGAACTATGATGTACGCACAGCGATCGCAAACGCCGAGCGCGCCGCAGCGCGCTCTGCAAATCCGGAAGCCTCCTTTACGCGGGAATTAAACCGCCAAGTGCTCGGAGAAACAGGTCTGCGAAATCGCTATCTTGGTCAGGCAGACTCCGCGCGTGGGACGGCCGACATCACCGGCCCCATGACGTCCTTGGAACAATCAACGATCCTCGACAAAGGGCGATTTTCAACTGACTTGGCAAACGGTCCGTTCGACGGCGATAGCAGCTATAAGAGACGCTAAATTCGCGACCCGTTGTTGGGGCTGAGGGGGTTGCCGATATAGCTTGTTCCCGAAAATGGGTCGTAAATGTCGCCGACGGGGCGCAAGTGATCGGGTGGATTCCACAGCATCTCTTGTTCGACCCTCAGGCGCTCCAGTTCGTCGATTTCCTCATCGGTTAAAGGATCTCCGCGATCCGCCGTAGGTGCATCGAGCCGGGCACGGACAAATCCGAAGCCAAGCACGAGCAGCGCCGTCATCGGGAAGAACAGAACATTGAGATAGCCGACAAGCGCGGTCTCAAAAAACGACGCCAGCGCTGGAATCTTGAGCGAGGCCATCGTGATTGCCCAGTAAAGCGGAATCGCTGCCCACCAGATTTTGGCGTACCAAGGCTTCCAAAGCCAATCACCAAGCACTGGCGGTGGCATTTCGGCCTTTGAGGGCTCGGAAGACAGATTGGCCTGCATAGCACTCCTCTCTGGCGAGCTTACCATGCGTGGCCGCGCAACGGAATCCAAAGTGGCGTTGAGGTTGAACAATTGCGTCCTCCTTGTCGGGCAGAGCATGCCCCTCTTTCGCTGCCCCTCCGAACGCCAACACATCACCCTCTCTCCTTATGGGCCTGACATTGAGCGGAATGGATGCTTGACCACGCGCAGCGTTTGGAACGGTGAAAATTGCGGAACTAATCGACTATAGCTTGTTAGAAACTTATATGCTATTTTCTAACAGAAAGGAGTGGGCTCAATGCCTGCCATGGCTGATCGGATCATGAAGCGCGTGCGCGGCAAAGGCCGCGGCTGGGTCTTTACGCCCAGACATTTCATCGACTTCGGCACTCGCGGGTCGGTCGACATGGCGCTTTCGCGCCTTGCGCATGCCGGTAATATTCGCCGTATCGGCCGCGGTCTTTATGACTATCCCCGCCAACATGACAAGCTCGGCCTTCTCAGTCCCGATCCGGCACGCGTCGCCGACGCGCTTGCTGTCCAAAGTGGCGACAAGCTGGCGCCCTCCGGCGCTTCGGCCGCGAACAGTCTCGGGTTTTCGACGCAAGTTCCCGCCAAAGCAAGCTATGCCACAACAGGTCGGACCCGAGTCAAACGCGCTGGCGGGCGCAGCCTCACCCTCAAGCACAGCAGGGCGCCGGTTCTCGACAATGGCTCCGACGCCGCCAACACGGTTCTGCAGGCGCTTGCTCATCTCGGGAAGGGCGGTGTCGATGACGACAAGGTTCGCTACTTCGCGGCACGCCTGGACGACAATTCCATGAAGCGTCTTGTTCAAGCCCGGCCCGAGATGTCCGGCTGGATGGCGGATATCGTACTCAAGATCGAAGCAGCGCGTCATGGATGAGTTCGCGCGCAGCGATGTCGCTAACCGGCGGGCCTTCATCGCAGAAGCGGCGGCACGGCGCGATCTCACCGCCATCATCATCGAAAAGGACTTCTGGGTTTGCTGGATTCTCCGGCGCCTGGTGGCCTGCCCCGATCTTGCCGGCCAGTTGACCTTCAAGGGAGGGACATCGCTATCGAAGGCCTACGGTATCATCGAGCGGTTTTCCGAAGATGTCGATCTAACCATTAGTCGCTCGGCCCCCAAGCTCGACGATGTTCTCTCCCCCATGCAGGATGATATCAGCGGAAAGGAGCGAGACCGTCGCACAAAGGCATTGAAGGCCGCGGCGCAAGCTTTTGTACAGACGCTCGCGCACCCGTTGCTGGCGCGCGAAATCGAGGTGGGGCTGGGAACGGCGGAAGGTTGGAGGCTTGAGCTCGATCCAGAAGACAAGGACGGGCAGACCTTGCTCTTCACTTATCCTCCGACATCGGGGTATGGTCTTGCCTACGGAGAGAATTATGGCGGCGCGAATGGGAGCGGCTATATCAAGCCTCGCATCAAGCTCGAGTTCGGGGCGCGGGGAGAAACCGAGCCATTCGAACTGCGTCCGATTTCACCCTATCTTGCCGAAGACTTTCCCGAAGAGCTGCCCGATGCAGTTACCGAGGTGCCGACGCTGGCGGTCGAACGAACCTATTGGGAGAAGATCACGATCCTCCATGCCCTTCACCACAACGGCAAATTACGCGATGGAATGTCGCGCCATTATTATGACGTGCTGATGCTCGATCGGGCCGGCGTTACAAAAGCGGCTCTCGCCCGTCCCGAACTGCTCCCACAGGTGGTGCGCAACAAAAGCCTGATGTTTGCCGACAAGTCAGCCTCGTATGAGACCGCGCGACTGGGGACCTTACGGATTGCCGCAACCGGTCTCGTTCGCGATAGGCTCGCGGAAGATTATGACGCGATGTCCGAGATGTTCATGAACGCGCCGCCCCGTTTCGATGATCTCCTCGGAGGGCTGGAAGCGATTGAAGCCACCATCAACGCTAGCGCCTGAAGGATTGAAAGCTAATTTTCGGGCGCTAACGCTCGAAGTTTTCCGCAATCATCAAGGATGCATCGCATTGTAGCTCGTCCGCGAGCAGCAAGTGTTACATTGATCCGGCGCCCATCGAACGCGTCGCGGTCACGATCGACAAATTCCTTTGATTCCAGACCGACGGCAAGCCGCGTTGCCGTCGGGAGCGAAACACCGCTGGCATATCCCAGACTCGAAACCGACAGCGGCTTGTCGGCCGCATCCGCGATATAGAGTTCCAGCAACATGATCCATTCCGCGTGGCTCCAGTCGCATTTCTTGAGATATCGGGCAATGATCCGTCGTTCGGCAAGAAGCATGCGACAAAAGCAAAGCCGCCGGAATGTGACATCCTGCATCGCGCCATCTGGATGTGCCTCTTCGATCGACATGCGCCCGAACAAATCCCGGTATTGGCTGCGCGAAAAACCGAAGGTTCAGCGCGGTAGACAAGCTGGGACGAGGGACGGGGCTTGAAGAGGCTCGAAAATGCGACTGTCAAAAATCGATCCCCTCTCGGTTCGAATATGAAGCAAAAAATTGCGGGGCCGCACGAGTATTGAGCGGCAGGCTTGGCCTTCACAAACAATCGAATGATGAAATGGGCGAGTTGCGGGTTGGTGCTTCAATGGAAGTGATGCGCCGAACTGCTTGACGACGGTGAACAAAATTTGATTGCCCCCGGAAATTCGCACCGGAAACTCCGGGGGTAGCGGCGAACGATATCGATGACCCATGAGATAGGTCAAAGGCGCTAGATGCGCTGCCTATTCGGGGTCGATCGTGAATTCACGCCATCCAAACCATAGGTCCGCCTCGGCGAACACGCGCGCTTCGTCGCTCGATTTTCGTCTTGCGCCGGCGATATATCCGCCATCCATCCGTCATCACGACCAGTTCGCCCGAGGCGGATGAGGCGTGATGGGGTTGGAGGCACCTCCACAGCGTCGCGATGCTCTATATATCAACCGGCCCAAGCGCGCATTTCCATTCTCCTGCAACTTGCCGGCCTCCGATTGGCGCGCATCCGATGGATATGACGCGCTGCTGCGCTGTGATCGCCGCGCCTTCGCCTGGGAATGGCTCAGGCGAAACCAAATCTATCGCTCACTCTGGGCCGCGCGTGAATCCCTACCCATCGATGCACCGAAAGACATTGGCCTCCTCGGCTGGGTCGATCCAGCTCTCGCCTCCCCCCAGGCAAGGCCGATCTGGAGCACCAGAATGGACCCGAAAGTACTCAAGGGACGCCTCGCAACCAGAAGCGCGCCCTCCGCCGACCTCTTCGACATCCGCGCGATTGCACCTTTCGTGTCCGTCGAAATCGACGCAGATCGTGCCGAACACTGGCTGTTCAGCGATGGTCGCTGGGCCATCAGACTCGATGTCTATGGGGGAACGCTGCTCGGCGGCCCAGCCTTGATCGAGTATCAGTTACACGGAGTGGAATCGGCAAGATCCAAGCTGGACGCGCTTCGCCAGTTCCTGGCTCTTTCAGAACAAGGCCGACTTCCCGCCTCGCTGGTTCCACGCGAGCGCCGCGCTTCCCGATGGATATTGGAATTACGGGTTGGAGATGCAATCCTGACCGGTGCGACCGAGCAGGATATAGCGCGAGAATTGTTCAAGGATGCCATCGCGCCGAAGCGTTGGCGACGAGAAAATGCGTCCTATCGGCTTCGCGTGCAGCGGCTGGTGCGGATTGCCCGTCATCGCCTCGCCCACCCGCTCAGCGGCCCTTGGTTCGAGTGAAGAGCCCGGACGAAGCCGTATCGCTGACATGGAGCAAGAGTTCACCACACCGCGTCTCCATACCGTTTTCGGAGATGCAGAGCGACACCTTTGGCGTAGCGCGCCTGCCGCCAGGCCGTTGGACTATGATAGGCGCCGATCGCCTTCCAATAGTCGCCGGTGACGGCAAGCCCGGACAGGAAGATCCAGCGCGCGGCTTCGGCGTTGAAGCAGGCATCATTCTGAAGCCAATATCGGACATGCGCTTCCGGTCGCTTCACCAGCGCCGCAATTTTCGGAACCCACCAGCTGTTCACCTGCAACGGCCCGAGATCATGCGTGCCGTTAGTGTTGGCGACTGCTGCCCCGATCCAGCCGCCCTCCTGATCGCGCAGTCCCCAAAGGGTACGCTCAAGCCATTTATGCCCCTTGGCCGCCTGACGGATGCAGACAGCAACATCGGCTTCGCGTGCGGCGTTGGGCAAACCCGCCAAGGCGCTGTTCGCCGTTCCGAGCGCAGAAAGCAGGAGAAGACAAGTCCGCATTTTCCTTACGCCTCCCCCAGTGCGGTATCCGCGCGCAGCACCTGGTCGCACGGCTGTTGCGAGCCATGCGATTGCGGCCGTAGTCGCGTCAGTCACGACAAGCACCTGGCCGTTCATCGGTCATGTCCTCGGGAGGGTTCGCGCGATGGCGACGGCGTTTTCTCAGGCTCAGCCGGTGGGCGGTCCGCGAGCACCCCGCGGAGATAGCCGTCGAAACGGTCGGCGATCTTATGGGCGCGTCCCGCCAGCCGCTCGGCTAGGCTCGCTGGCCGGAGTATCTCTTCCCACCCTCGCTCGCGTGCAGCGCGTTGCTCGGCGCGTTCAACGCGGCGGCGCATCATCTCGTCACGCGCGCCGTCGAGCCGGATGCCGTGCCGCTCGCTGCACGCCTTCTGACTGTCGCGCAGAAGTCGCCCGAGGCCTTCTAGGGCTGACGTCTTTTCGCCGGACCGAAGGGCTAGTTTCTCGGCGAGACGTTCGGGGTCTTCGGTCCAAAGCTTCACCCCGAACCGAGCGCGGGTGATGGCGGTATAAAAATTGTGACCATTGACGAGACCCGAGTTCACCGGCGCGAGCACATAGACGCGGTCATAGGTCTTCGACTGCGACGAATAGACGGTTTCGGCATAGCCATGGTCCCAAGTCTTGTGGGCCGACAGGTCGATGGTCTGCGCCTCTGCCTTGCGATCCCACCGGATCGTCGCGAGGTTACCGTCGATCCGCTCGACCGTCCCGCGCTCAGCATTCTTGAGGTCGAGCTCCTTCGCCGCGAGGCGCCACTGGATGCGGTCGCCGACCGCAAGGTCGCGCGTGTCGGCGACGAACACATTGACCTGGGCGGCGCGGCCCGTGCGCGGATTCCAGCGGATGGTGCGGCCATTCTCGTCGACCAGCCGGACAAGCTGCCGACCCCGGGCATCGCGTTCGATCCCGTCGACGCGATATTCGGCACCGCGCGAGATACCGAGACCCGCATCATCGCGCGCGAAGGTCACCACCTGCCCGCCCGAATAGAAGCGCGCGAACCGCTTTTCCTGATCGGTCATGCCCGACGGGGCGAGCATCTGGAGGCGCGTATCCTCGGCCGCGACGACACCTTCTTTCCGCAGGGCCTCGCGAATGCGCGTGTTGACGATCAGTCGGGTCGCGTTGTCGAGGACGAGGATGTTCGTCTTTGCCCTGCTTTCGGGTTTGAGGCGTGTCCATTCGGCGACCAAATTCTTCGCAAGCTCGGCCCCGCCCTCCCCGCTTACCACCTTGTCGAGATGGCTAAGCGAACGGGCATAGTCGCCGGCGCGCGCCGCGGCGACGGCATCCTTCATCGTCCGGGTTTGCTGGCGTACGGCCTGGAGAAGCTCGCTCGTTGGGAGGCCGAGCTGCTGCATCAGCCAGAAGGCCTTGCCCTGTTCGATCGCGCCGGTCTGCTTGTTGTCGCCGAGGAGGATAATCCGGGCGCCGGTGTCATGGCTGATCTGGAGCAGGCGCAGCGCCTGGCGATTCCCGAGCTGGCCCGCCTCGTCGACGACGAGCACATGACGACCGTCGATGTCATGGCCGCCACCGGCGAGCAGCATCGCGACGGTCCGGGAATCGATGGCGGCATCCTGACCGAGCTTCGCCGCGGCGGACGAGGTCGGTGCGAGCCCGATGAAGGTCCAGCTGGCGCCTGCGGCGTCCTTCAGTTCCCTGACGAGCGTCGATTTGCCCGAGCCCGCCACGCCGTGGACACCGACGATGCGGTCGCGCGACAAGGCGAGTTCGGATAGCACGCGGCGCTGATCGTCGTTGAGGATCGAGCCATCTAGCGCAGCGCCAATGCGATCGCGGTCCGCGAGCGGCACCGCATCGTCCAGACTGAGCGAGAGATGGGTCGAAAGCGCGATCTCGAGCCGCGCAGTGCGGACCGAGGTTCGACCGCGGGTCAGGACCGCATCGCCGGTTTGATTCCGCGTCTTCAGCAGCTTGCGCCGTTCCTCATGCTGCGCGAGCAGTGGCAACACGTCGCCGAGACGCACCTCGCCGACGTGCGACGCGAGTCCCGTACGCAGAAGGCGTCCGAGATTGTTGACCGCCTCGCGGGTCTCGGATTGGCGAAGTCCGAACAGCGTCGCGCGCCGCGCGACTGCAAGGTCGGCGGAATGCTCGCGCTCCCCTCGTTCATCCGCAGCCTGGCGCAGCGCGTCCAGCTCTGGTGCCTGCGAGTGCGCGCGGGCGTTCCACTGCGCGTGCAGCGCTTCAAGACCGACCTTCTGCTTGGCCGGGCGGGTTTGATAGAAGGCCGCCGTCCGCGCCGCCTGGCCTTCGAGCCCATGCTCCTTCGCATGGGCATTGATCTGCTCCGCCCGCTGCGACATCTCGGTGATGAGATCAGGCGGCACGCCCCTGATCTCGAACAGGCCCCTGCGCGGATCGAAGTCGATCGCATAGCCGAGGTCCCGAAGCCGATACGCGAGCTCGTTCCGGTAGATTTGTCCCGCGGTCATCTGTTCGGCGAACATCGCGCGCGTCTCGAGGCTGACCATCTGCGCATCGTCTCTGCAGTTCGTCATATTGAGGACCACGACATGGGTATGGAGATGCGGGTCGAGTTCGCGCGAGGCATGTTCCGTGAAGCGCGCGAACAGCAGCCGCCCGGTCGTCTCGTGCGTGACCTTGCCGTCCATCCGGCGGCGAAGCTCGGCATGCTCCTCGAGCCAGCCGAGCGCCGTGCCGACGGCGCGTTCGTGCGCGGCGATGATACGCTCGTCGCCCGCGACCAGCGCCATGATCGATATCGACTTGGGGGCATTGACCGCGAAGTCCCAGCCGGGGTGATGCTGGATTTCGCCGTCCTCGCGGTGGCGACCGAGCTGCTGCTCACCGACCTTGCCTGCGAGCAGCCTCTGTAATGTCTTGCGGTCGACCGCACCCTCGAGCCCGAGGTCGGCGGCGATCTTGCCACCCCATTCCGAGTGCTCGTCACCGCCCTTGGTGTAATAATCGCCTATCGCATAATAGCGCGCGATATTGCCGGGCTTGCCGTAGAGGCGGACCGGATGGATCATGCCGGCTTCGCCGGTCTGCGGCGACCGCCCGGGCGGCCATGCTGGCGGAGATTATGCGTCCAGGGCGGCGCGATGATTTCGAAGGCTGCCGGCGGCGATGCGGGCGGCGTGGCGCCCTGCCCTTCCGCACCCCTACTGCCCTTGTCGCCCGATTCCCGGCCCCGACCCGGCCCCGTCTGCAACTTGAGCGGCAGTTCTGGGTTCGCACTATTATCCACCTGCTTGCCGGACCGTTTTCGGGGCGCGACAGGTTTGTTCGTTTCCGCAGCCGGCGCTTCCTGCGGCGCGGCGAAACGGAGCGGTGGGCGGGTTCGCTCGATGAACGCGTCGCAGATCGAGGGCACCCTGTTATATTTGTCGGCGAAGCGGATCACCGGCAGATTGCGGCCGAATCGGAGATAGCCCGCGAGGTTCGGGAGGTTGGTGACCTCGGTGTGCATGACGAGCGGCCGCGTCACCTGGATGCGGCTGAGATTGACCCCGTCGCGCATGTCATTGACGCCGTAGCTCATCCCCTCATTGGCCTCGACCTGCTCGACCTGGCCGAGGTTCTTCGAGACATGCTCCGCCGTGTCGGTGTCGTTCGCCCGGAGCGCCACCCAGGTCGAGCAATAGCCGGTGATGGCGGCGGCATCCTCCTTGCCGTAAGTCGCCCGGAGCTGGGGATAGGACTGGAACCCCAATATGCCGCAACCGCCATATTTACGGGCGCGGGCGAGAAAATCCGATAGCGAGGGAAGCTTCTGCAGGCTGGGGAGTTCGTCGATCACGCAGTAGAGGCGGCGATCGCGATTGGGCTTCAGACTCATGATCGCGCTGATCGCAATGTCGAGCCACACGGTGATCAGGGGCCGAAGCGAAGGAAGCTGGTCGGCCTTGACCGTGATGAACAGCCAGCTGTCATCGCCCTCGGTGGTTACCCAGTCGCGGATCGAAAGCCCGTCCTCGGTATCGTCAAGATAGGCGAAGCTACGCATGACCGAAGCAAGTTCGGCCTGGACGCCCGCCGAGGTGCGCTCGCCCTCGGTCGAGATGAACGCCGCCGCATCGGTTCCCGCGGCGAAGGCCGAGAGCTCCTTGAGCGGGGAGCGCACGACGGTGCGCAGCAAGATCGACACATAGGTGCGCCCCTGCGCCGCGAGCTTGCGCAACACCGCGACCAGGGTGCCGCGCGCCGCCTTTGGCCAGAAGGGATCGCCATGCTTGTCGGGGATCGTCGATTCCGCAATCTGGTCGTAATGATAGTCCTTCGGGACATCGACCCAGGGCGACCAGACCGCGCTGCGTTCGTCGAGCGGATTGAGGAGAATGTCCTTCTTCTCCCGGTAGAATTTCTCGACGAAGGTCCCCGCGGTATCATAGACGATCGCACGCTTGCCCTTGGCGCGGATGCCTTCGAGCATCTTGACGATCATGTTGGTCTTGCCCGTTCCGGGGGCGCCGCAGATCAGAACATGCTCAGGCTCGAACGCGTGCGGGACATCGATGCCGCCGATCGTGAAGCTGCCCTTGTCCTCACCCCAGAGCGCCCGGCGCACCTGCCAGGCAGTCCCGAAACGGGCGCCGCGGATATATTCGTTGGAACCGAGCCCCCTGCCCATCCGGGTGAAATAGAACCAGGCGACGATGAGCGCCGCGAGGGCGAACAGGCCCGCCAACACAGCGCCGCCGATGAGATCGGCTTCGAGCTTCTTCAGCGCTTCCTTGGCGACCATAGATTCGAGCAGCCAGTCGGCCGAGGTCCAATATTCTTGCCCAGAGGGGGTTCGGAAGAGGACCGGGTCGTTGGTCCCCGGAGCAGCGTCTGCCTTGAAGCTGGCTTCTACGAGCTTCATCAACACGAAGCGCTGATACTCATCCGACTTCTCAAACGCATACCAAGCGGCGCCGATGACCCAGATGGCGAGCCCCGCAAGCACCGTCTGGAAGAAAACCTGGGTGGTCATGCGGACATTGTGGACGATCGCCTGGCCGCCCCGCGTCCAACTCCCAAGCGTGTCGTTGCGGAAGATGCTCATGCCCGCCTCCCTCCCCCCGCACCGGGGAGATCTTCAGCCGCAACCAGCCCCCGATCGAGGAGCAGGCGGCGCGTGTCCTCCATCCCTTTCGCGAGGCTCTCGGGCGCGCGGGCGCCGACATCGCTTGCAACGATCGCCAGCATCTGGATGACCGTCGAATGGAGTTCGTCGAAGCGGGCATGGAAGCCGAAGGGGTCGGCGCCATCGAGCTGCTCGAGCGCATCGCGGACATAGGTCGCGGTCGGCATGCCAGCGGAATCGGCATCGGCGACCAGCCGATCATAGAAGGCGTCGTCGAGACGTATGGTCAATCTTGCCACGGCAAGCTCCTGGGTTGGAGCTTCGGCAAGAGGACATGAAGCAGAGCTACTATAGCCGAGAGAGGGCTATTTTCCAATAGCTTAAGCTGGCTGTCGCGGCTGCCGGAAGATGCCAAGCCTTATCAGCGCCTTGGCGAGGCTGGTAGCCGGATGCTGCCGGTTCTGGCTGCCGCGGCCGCCAAGTGACGCCGACCGAGCCACCTTGGCAGGGCGGCTTCAAAGCGTTGTTTTACCGTGGAAACCCGAGCCGCAGCACCCGTGCGTAGGGTGCATTACAAACGCCAAAGGCGTGCGTCCGCCCCTCCGCAGCGACCCGTCGCTGCGATTGGCCTCGTGCCGGAAGGCGCGGGGCTCCCCGATAGGGGGCCTCTTCACTTGTCGGCGGCACGCCGACCATATCATTTGCCGTTTGCATCATGGGGGATCCCTTCATAGGAAAGCGGACGGTGGGCAGACCAAGTGAAGGAAACTGGTCATGCCCAAGAAGAGTGAACGCGAACGCCTTGCGGATCTCGAACTGCGTCAGAGCAAGGTCGCGGAAGAAGTGAAAAATGCCCGCCGCGCCCTGCGCGGCAGATATTCCCTGATCGTCATGGAGCTGCCCGTCGAGGGACTCACGGAACGCGAGTTTCGGGATGTCGTCGACCTTGCTATTCGCGCCGGTGGAACAGCGTCCATTGCGGCCCTCAAAGCCCTGCCGGGAATAGCCCCGAACAAATGAAGCCATCCCGAAGGGATGTCCCTGCGACGAGCACGGCGGAGCCGCGCACAGGAGGCCGGCGCCCCTGGGCGCCGCATCGCTGCCCGACGGAACCGGGCCTTGGCCCGGTCCCTTGAGGGCGGCGAAACAAAGCGCGACAAAAGAAAATGGGCGGGGCCACTCCGGGGGTGATCCCGGAACGGCCCCGCCCTTCGATCAGCTCGCCCAATGAGCCGGGCCATCGTAAAGTGATAGCAGCATGGGCTGAACGCCCACCGACCTCAGCACCCGCACGAGTTGTGACTGCACCCCCGTTCCTTCGGCGACGACCGCATCGACGGGCTGCAATCGCGCAATCTGTCCGTTGCGGACGAACCCTGCGCGCTTACGGGCGGGAAGGTGGGAGATGTCGGTGCGCATGGCAATCCTTCCTGCATGACCTGGGCACCTCAGGCAATGGGCGAGGCATCATTGTTCGGCTGGATATCGGGATATAGCGCCCGATCGAGAGCGACGAGTGCTGCGGCAAGTTCGCGGCGCACCGCATCCTCGGAAATAGCGAGCCGTGCCGCAATCGACGAATAATCGAGGCGATCGCGGCAGTGCAATGTGAACACCTCGCGAGCAAATAGCGGCAGTTCGGCGATGGCGACTGCGAGGCGTTCGGGATCGATCTCCAATGAAATTCGATCGGGGATGCTCAATTGCCCGTCATGCGCCCAGCTGTGCGAAGCAGCCCCCATGATTTCTGCTGGCGCGGTGCTGTCGACCTCGGCGCTGAGTATCGCCTGCACGCGCGCGATAAGATCGCGGCGTCGCCGTCGGCGGCCGAGGCCACCAACCAGTCTGGCATAGTCGATGAGTTGGTCGCGCAGATCGACGAGCAGCGCGTATAGATGGTTGGTTCCCATGTGATATATCCTTGGCTGGAGCCGAGGGTCCGGCGGCGCATTGCCCGCCTCCCTCAGCCCCGCCCATCCACCTCCCCTCCACCTATCTCGACTTGAGCGCTCGGCACGTCGATGCCTCCCGGCGGCAAGATCATGCCCTCATCGTTGATCGCGTGACGGAACCGAGAAAATATTGTCACGGTCGGATGCACAGATCGGAGCGGGGCTGAGTTCACGACCGCGAAGAAACCAGCGAACGAAGGCATGGTCGATGCCAGAACCCCCTCCCAACCAGCCAGAAGCGGTCGTGATCGAGCCATTGACGGTCCGGATTTCTACCGCGGTCCAACTCACCGGCATCAGCCGGTCCAGGATATATGAGCTGATAGAATCGGGCGACCTCGAGACCGTCAAGGTCGGCCGATCCACATTGATTCCCTATAAGAGCCTCAAGACGCTCACTCGGACCTAGCGCGCAGAGTGCCCGCTTTGGCGGAAGTCTGGCCGCAAAATCTGGGCGCCATCGCGCAACTGATCGAGATAGTCCGACCAATGCTGCATCATGCGAACCCGTTCGTCCCAATACTCGCCGCGCGTGTAGGCTCGGCGCACCTGGGACGCATCGAGATGCGCCAGTTGTTTCTCGATCGTGTCGGCATTCCAGATACCCATCTCATTGAGCAGCGTGGCGGCCATCGCCCGAAAGCCGTGGGCCGTCATCTCGTCACGGCTATATCCGAGTCGCCGCAGCGCCGCGTTCACCGTGTTTTCCGACATGCAGCGCTGGATCGTCCGAAACGAGGGAAAAAGATACCGCCCGTGACCGGTCAGCGCATGAAGCTCTTCCAGGATTTCGAGGACTTGTCGCGACAAGGGAACCCGGTGCGGCCGCCCCATCTTCATTTTCTCTGCCGGGATGGACCAAAGCGCCGCATCCACGTCGACCTCTGCCCATTCCGCCTTTCGCAATTCTCCGGGACGGACAAACACATGCGGCGATAGCCGAAGCGCGAGCGCGGTGATCTCATGTCCCGTATAGCCATCGATCGCGCGCAGAAGCTCTCCGGCCTCCTTGGCCGTCGTCACGGCTGCGTGATGTTTGACTTTCGGGGTCGTCAGCGCACCCCGAAGGTCTACGGCGACATCCCGATCAGTTCGAGCAGTTGCGATGGCGTAGCGGAACACCCTGCTGAGGACGCTCCGCATACGCCGCGCGCTCTCATAGCGCCCCGTAGCTTCCACCTTGCGGAGGACGGCCAAGGCTTCCTGAGGCGTGATATCGGCGATCGGCCGATTGCCGATCATGGGATAGGCGATGCCGAGCAGCCAGCGAATCTTGCGAAGCGTTGCGTGTGCCCTTTCCTCGCGCTCGTTCTTCGCGAACCATTCTTCGGCGATAGCCTTGAAACTATTATCGGCGGAAATCTTGCGCGTGATACGGACCACTCGCTTTTCCGCCGCGGGGTCGATCCCGGCGACGATCTTCTTGCGGGCCGCGTCGCGCAGCTCGCGCGCTGCGGCGAGGCTGACCTCGGGCCACGCTCCGAAATACAAGGTCTTCTGACGGCCGAGGTGGCGATAGTTCATTCGCCACAGTTTCGAGCCATTCGGCTGGACCGTGAGGTACAGCGCATCGGCGTCGGTCATCTTATAAGCCTTCGGCTGAGGCTTGGCGTTGGAAATCTGAACATAGCTGAGTGACATGATGGTTCTGCCTTCTGGGGGCTGCCCAGAACCATCAAAAAGACCATCAAAGCTGATGGTATGCTGATGGTCCTGGCTGGATCAGCCCGGATTCCATTCAGCGATTCTCAGCTAAAAAGCGTTGGAAAACCAGCCGCTTACTGGACGTTACCGGACGTTGCCGGAAAGGTCAAATGGTGCCCAGAAGAGGACTCGAACCTCCACGACCTTGCGATCGCCAGCACCTGAAGCTGGTGCGTCTACCAATTCCGCCATCTGGGCACGGGGTAGGAGCGGGCGCTTAGCGGCGCGTATGTCGGCTTGTCAACCGCATCGGACGAGCCGAGGTGCATTTTATCGCAAAGCCGTCGGTTTCGCGTCACAATGCCGTCCTCGCCCCTTGCTCCCCTCCCCGCTTCGCGGCATGGGGAAGGCCGTCGGCGCGCCACGCGCCATCCAGAGAATCGATCACAGGCGGACGACATGCAGAAACTCGACGGGCAATTGATCACGGTATTGGGGGGCGGCGGCTTCCTCGGCCGCTATGTCGTGCAGCGCCTGCTCGCGCGCGGCGCGCGTGTCCGCATCGCGCAGCGCGAGCCGCGCGCCGCGACCTTCCTGAAGCCGCTCGGCGGGCTCGGCCAGACGCAGTTCGTGGCATGCGATGTTCGCGATCCCGCCAGCGCCCTCCGCGCCGTGCAGGGCAGCGACGCCGTCATCAACCTCGTCGGCGCGTTCGGCGACATGCAGGCGGTGCAGGCCGACGGCGCGGGCCATGTTGCCGCGGCCGCCAAGGCTGCGGGCGCCGGCGCGCTGGTCCATGTTTCGGCGATCGGCGCCGATCCCGAAAGCGCCTCGGCGTACGGCCGCAGCAAGGGCGACGGCGAAGCGGCGGTTCGCGCGGGCTTCGCCGACGCCGCAATCCTGCGCCCGTCGATCCTGTTCGGCCGCGAGGACCATTTCATCAACCGCTTCGCGGGGATGATGCGCATGGCGCCGGTCGTTCCGGTTATCGCGCCGAATGCGAAGTTCCAGCCGGTCTATGTCGGCGACGTCGCCGATGCGGTGGTCGCGGCGCTGGGCGATGGCGCCACGGGCAAGACTTTCGAACTCGGCGGGCCACAGGTGCTGACGATGGGTGAGCTGCTGCGCTGGGTCGCCGATGCGACCGGCCGCTCGCCCTTGTTCGTCGACGTGCCCGATTTCGTCGCGTCGTCGCTCGCGAGCGGCTTCGGCTGGGCGCCCGGCGCGCCGATCACCAAGGATCAGTGGCTGATGCTCCAGCGTGACAATATCGTTGCCGAGGGCGCCGTGGGGCTGGCCGAGCTCGGCGTCACGCCGACCTCGCTCGCCTCGGTCACCGAGGGCTGGCTCGTCCAATATCGCCGCCATGGGCGTTTCGCCGCGGTCGCTTCGCGATAATGGGCATCTGGCTGACCGCAATCATCCTCGGCATCGTCGAGGGTTTGACCGAGTTTTTGCCCGTCTCCTCGACGGGCCACCTCATCCTCGCTACCGAATTGCTCGGCTACGACGCCGCGCGCTGGGCGATCTTCAACATCGCGATCCAGCCGGGGGCGATTCTTGCGATCGTCGTCCTGTACCGGAAACTGTTCTGGGAGATGTTCACCGGGTTTTTCCGGCGCGATCCGGTGGCGATCGCCTTTGTGCGTAACCTGCTGCTCGCCTTTTTCCCCGCAGTGATCCTCGGCCTCGCCTTTGGCGATTATATCGAGCTGCTGCTCGAAAATGCCGTCGTCGTCGCCTGGGCGCTGATCATCGGCGGCTTTGCCATCCTGCTCGTCGAGCGTTTCGCGAAGACGAAGGACGTCGGCGGCGTCGCGAATGTGTCGGCGCGGCAATCGATGCTCGTCGGGCTGGTCCAGTGCATCGCGATGATCCCGGGCGTCAGCCGCTCGGGCGCGACGATCCTCGGTGCGATGTCGTTCGGGGTCGACCGCAAGACCGCCGCCGAGTTCAGCTTCTTCCTCGCGCTCCCGACGCTGACCGGCGCAACCGTGCTCCAGCTGTTCAAGCATCGCGACGCGATCACGACCAACGACCTCAGCCTGATCGCGGTGGGCTCGCTCGTCTCGTTCGTCGTCGCCTGGGCGGTGATCAAGGCGTTCCTCGCGGTCGTCACGCGTTACGGCTTTGCCCCCTTCGCCTGGTATCGAATCATCGCGGGCGTCGCGGCGTTGATCTGGCTCGGCATGAGATAGGGCCGATACGGTATCAATTGACGAAAGATAATTGCGCGAACCCGTTTTGGGGAAAAATCACCTTCCTTTTAGGTTAGCAATACTGTCCTAACTCGCAATTTGGTCGTGACAGGCCAATTTCGCCCATGCAATTCGCCTCTCAACGAAGGGGATATTGCATGGCTTCCGATCGCATGCTCCAGTTTGTGGAGCGTGAACAATCCTATCCGGACAAGCGCTCCGCCGAAGAACGCGCGCGCGACTTTCGCGAGATCGCCGAGCGCTACGCCGCGCCCGACGCCGACGCACAGGCGGCGCGCTGCTCGCAGTGCGGCGTGCCCTATTGCTCGGTGCATTGCCCGCTCCACAATCATATTCCCGACTGGCTGCGCCTGACCGCCGAGGGGCGGCTGCGCGAAGCCTATGAGCTCAGCAACGCGACCTCGACGATGCCCGAGATCTGCGGCCGCATCTGCCCGCAGGATCGCCTGTGCGAAGGCAATTGCGTCATCGAATTTTCGGGCCATGGCGCGGTGACGATCGGCAGTGTCGAGAAATATATCACCGACACCGCCTGGGCCGAGGGCTGGGTCGAGCCGCTGCACGCGGGCGCCGCGACCGGCCAGTCGGTCGGCGTCATCGGCGCCGGGCCTGCGGGCCTCACTGCCGCCGAATATCTGCGCGCCGCGGGGCACGAGGTCCATGTCTATGATCGCCACGACCGCGCCGGCGGGCTGCTCACTTATGGCATCCCCGGCTTCAAGCTGGAGAAGGATGTCGTGATGCGCCGCATCGACCGGCTGGTCGAGGGCGGCATTCATTTCCACCTCGGCTTCGCGGTCGGCGAAGACGCGACGCTCGATGCGCTGCGCCAGAAGCATGACGCGATCCTGATCGCGACGGGCGTTTACAAGGCGCGCGAGATCAACGTGCCGGGCAATGCCGCCGACGGCGTGATCGCGGCGCTCGACTATCTGATCGCGTCGAACCGCAAGAGCTTTGGCGACGCGGTTCCGGCGTTCGATGACGGCCGCCTCGATGCGAAAGACAAGCATGTCGTCGTCATCGGCGGCGGCGACACCGCGATGGACTGCGTCCGCACAGCGGTGCGCCAGGGCGCGAAGTCGGTGAAATGCCTCTACCGCCGCGACCGCGAAAATATGCCGGGGTCGCAGCGCGAGGTCGCGAACGCCGAAGAAGAAGGCGTCGAATTCGTCTGGCTCTCGGCACCCGAAAGCTTCACCGCCGACAAGCATGTGAAAGAGGTCGCGGTTGCGGGCATGCGCCTCGGCGCGCCCGACGCGAGCGGGCGCCGCAGCCCCGAAGCCGACCCCGGCCGCAAGTTCGACGTGCCCGCCGACATGGTGATCAAGGCGCTGGGCTTCGACCCCGAAGAGCTGCCGCACCTGTTCGGCTCGCCCGACCTGTCGGTCACGCGCTGGGGCACTTTGCGCGTCGATCACCAGACGATGATGACCAGCCTGCCGGGCGTTTTCGCGGCGGGCGACATTGTGCGCGGTGCCAGCCTGGTCGTCTGGGGCATCCGCGACGGACGCGACGTCAGCGAACAGATGGCAAAGTGGTTGAAAGCCAAAGCGAAAAGCGAAAAGAAGGCGGCATGACCAACAGGGAAGGAAATATATGATGCCGTCGTTCCAATCGATCCTGCTTGCCGGTGCTGCCGCGATGCTGCCGCTGGGCGCATCCGCCCATGCCGCGCAGAAGGAAGCGCCGGTCGCCGAGGTCGTCGCGGCGCCCGTCGAGGATGAGACCGCCGCCCCGTACGACAGCGAAGCCGCTGCCGCCGAGGCCAAGGCGAAGATGCAGAAGGAAATGGACGAGGCGATCGCGCTCGTCGAAAAAATGTTCGACACGAGCAGCCTGCCGCCGATCGACCCCGCCCGCCTGACGCTCGCAGAGCAGACGACCGCCGCGCTGATCCCCGCCGGCAGCATCGAGAAGATGGTCGACAATCTCTACGGCAAGATGTTCAAGACGATCATGGGCGAGTTCGGCGGCCAGTCGGACCTGATGCTCTCGATCCAGACCGGCGTCGAAAGCGAACAGATCGCCAAGCTCGACGAAGCGACGAAGGCCAAGGTCGCCGACATGTTCGACCCGCACCGCAAGGAACGCGAAGACCAGATCACCAAGGTGATCAAGCCGCTGATCAGCGAAGTGCTGGGCGACATGGAACCGCCGATGCGGAGCGGCCTCGCCAAAGCCTATGCGCGCAAGTTCACCGGCGCGCAGCTCACCGACATCAACGGCTTCCTCGCGACGCCCACCGGCACACTCTACGCCAATGAATGGATGGCGCTGCAGGCCGATCCCGAGGTGATGCTCGCGGTGATCAAGGCGGTGCCGCCGCTGATCACCAAATTCATCGACCGCGCGCCCGAGCTCGAGAAGGATTTCAAGGATCTGCCGAAGGAAAAGCAGCTCTCCGACTTCGACGACAAGGAACTCGCCAAGCTTGCCAAGCTGATGAAGGTCGATGTGAAGCTGCTGAAGGAACAGCGCGACCAGTGGAACAGCGCGACCGACGATGCCGTCGAAGCGACCGAGGCGGTCGCGGTTGAAGCTGCCGACGATTATGCTGTCGATGCGGCTGCCGATGCTGCGGCTGCCGATGTGGCGACTGCAGCTGCCGCCGCCGAAGCCGTGGACGCTGCGGTCGTTGACCCCGCCTATGACCGCGGCAACTGGTCGGCCGCCGACCTGAAGCGCGTCGAGGAACTCGAAACCGCTTACGAAAACGCCTCGCTCGCCGCGCAGCAAGCCGCCGAGGAAGCGGAGGCGAATGCGAGCAAGCGTTCAAAACTGCCCAACAACTAGACACCTACCCGTCAGGACGACAATGATGACCCACTATCCCACCCCCGATCACGCGCGGCTCGAAGCCGAAGGCATGTATCGCCCCGACATGGAATCCGATGCCTGCGGCGTCGGCATGGTCGCGGCGACCGACGGCAAGCCGTCGCGCCGCGTCGTCGAGGCGGCGATCGAAGCCTTGCGTGCCGTGTGGCACCGCGGCGCGGTCGACGCCGACGGCAAGACCGGGGATGGGGCGGGCATCCATGTCGACCTGCCGGTCCGCTTCTTCGACGATGCGATCGCGGCGTCGGGGCACAAGGTGCGCCCGAACCGCCTCGCCGTCGGCATGGTCTTCCTGCCGCGCACCGATTTGGGCGCGCAGGAGGAATGCCGCACGATCGTCGAGGCCGAGATCATCGACGCGGGCTTCACCATCTACGGCTGGCGCCAGGTGCCCGTCGACGTGTCGGTGATCGGCGACAAGGCGCAGCGCACGCGCCCCGAGATCGAGCAGATCATGATCGCGGGCCCCCTGCCCGACGAACAGTCGATCGCCGAGTTCGAAAAGCAGCTCTATCTCGTCCGCCGCCGGATCGAGAAAAAGGTCATCGCGGCGCAGATCGCCGACTTCTATATCTGCAGCCTGTCGGCGCGCTCGATCATCTACAAGGGCCTGTTCCTCGCGGAAAGCCTTGCGGACTTCTTCCCCGACCTCACGAACAAGCTGTTCGAGAGCCGCGTCGCGATCTTCCACCAGCGCTATTCGACCAACACCTTCCCGCAATGGTGGCTGGCGCAGCCGTTCCGCTGCCTTGCGCATAATGGCGAGATCAACACGATCCGCGGCAACAAGAACTGGATGAAGAGCCACGAGATCAAGATGGCGAGCCTCGCGTTCGGCGAGCACAGCGAAGACATCAAGCCGGTGATCCCGGCGGGCGCGTCGGACACCGCCGCGCTCGACGCGGTGTTCGAGGCGCTGTGCCGCGCCGGCCGCGACGCGCCGACCGCGAAGCTGATCCTCGTTCCCGAGGCGTGGACGACCGAATGCGACGTCCCCGATAACCACCGCGCGATGTACTCCTACCTCGCCAGCGTGATGGAGCCGTGGGACGGCCCTGCCGCGCTCGCGATGACCGACGGCCGCTGGGCGGTCGCGGGCATGGACCGCAACGCGCTGCGCCCGCTGCGCTATACGCTCACCGCCGACAATCTGCTCGTCGTCGGCTCCGAAAGCGGCATGGTGCTGCTGCCCGAGGCGAGCATCCGCAAGAAGGGTCGCCTCGGCCCCGGCCAGATGATCGCGGTCGATCTCGACGACGGCACGCTCTACGAAGACCTCGCGATCAAGGACAAGATCGCCGACGCGCAGGATTATCGCTCGCGCGTCAAGGGTTTCCGCACGATGGCCGATCTGCCCAAGGGCGGTAAGGCGTCGCTGCCGCAATGGGACCGGAGCGAACTGCTGCGCCGTCAGGTCGCCGCGGGGCTGACCATGGAGGATATGGAGCTGATCCTCTCGCCGATGGTCGAGGACGCCAAGGAAGCGATCGGCTCGATGGGCGACGATACGCCGCTCGCGGTCATCTCCGACAAGCCGCGCCACGTCGCGCAATTCTTCCGCCAGAATTTCAGCCAGGTCACCAACCCGCCGATCGACAGCTTGCGCGAACGGCATGTGATGAGCCTGAAGACGCGCTTTGCCAACCTCGCGAACATCCTCGACGAGAAAGGCCAGAGCGACCACGTCCTCGTGATCGACAGCCCCGTGCTCGTCGGCGACGACTGGGATCGCCTCCGCGCCTATTTCGGCGATGCGGTCGCCGACATCGACTGCACCTTCGCCGCGGGCGGCGATGCGTCGACGCTGCGCGAGGCGATCGCGCGCGTCCGCCGCGAGGCCGAGGATGCGGTGCGTGCGGGACGCTCCGAACTGTTCCTGAGCGACCAGTCGATCGGCGAAGGCCGCGTCGGCATGGCGATGGTCCTCGCCGCCGCCGCCGTCCACACGCATCTCGTCCGCAAGGGACTGCGAAGCTACGCCTCGATCAACGTCCGTTCGGCCGAGGTTCTGGACACCCACGCCTTCGCGGTGCTCGTCGGCGTCGGCGCGACGACCGTCCACGCCTATCTGACCGAAGCGGCGATCGCCGACCGTCAGGCGCGCGGGCTGTTCGGCGAACTGAGCCTCGACGACTGCCGCCTGCGTTTCCGCAAGGCGATCGACGACGGGCTGCTCAAGATCCTCGCCAAAATGGGGATCGCGGTGATCTCCTCCTATCGCGGCGGCTATAATTTCGAGGCGGTCGGCCTGTCGCGCGCGCTCGTCAACGACCTGTTCCCCGGCATGCCGGCAAAGATCTCGGGCGAAGGTTATCAGTCGCTCTTCATCAACGCGACCGACAAGCATAGCGCGGCGTTCGACAAGCGCGTCACCACGCTGCCGATCGGCGGCTTTTACCGCCAGCGCGCGGGCGGCGAGGCGCACGCCTATTCGGCGCAGCTGATGCATTTGCTCCAGACCGCGGTCGCGACCGACAGCTATTCGACCTATCTGCAATTCGCGCGCGGGGTCGCCGACCTGCCGCCGATCTATCTGCGCGACCTGATGGAGTTCAACTATCCGGCGCAAGGCGTCGCGCTCGACAGCGTCGAGGCGATCACCGAGATCCGCAAGCGCTTCGTCACCCCCGGCATGTCCTTGGGTGCACTCTCGCCCGAGGCGCATGAGACGCTGGCGATCGCGATGAACCGCATCGGCGCGAAAGCGGTGTCGGGCGAAGGCGGCGAAGCGAGCGAACGCTATCGCCCCTATGCGAACGGCGACAACGCCAACAGCAATATCAAGCAGATCGCGAGCGGCCGTTTCGGCGTGACCGCCGAATATCTCGGCGCGTGCGACGAGATCGAGATCAAGGTCGCACAAGGCGCCAAGCCCGGCGAAGGCGGCCAGCTTCCGGGCTTCAAGGTCACCGAATTCATCGCGCGCCTGCGCCATGCGACGCCGGGTGTGACATTGATCAGCCCGCCGCCGCACCACGACATCTATTCGATCGAGGATCTGGCGCAGCTCATCTATGACCTGAAGCAGATCAACCCCAAGGCGCGCGTCTGCGTCAAGCTCGTCAGCTCGGCGGGCATCGGCACCGTCGCGGCGGGCGTCGCCAAGGCGCACGCCGACGTCATCCTCGTCGCCGGCAACACCGGCGGCACCGGCGCCTCGCCGCAAACCAGCGTCAAATACGCCGGCACGCCGTGGGAAATGGGCCTGTCCGAAGTCAATCAGGTCCTCACCCTCAACGGCCTGCGCCACCGCATCCGCCTCCGCACCGACGGCGGGCTCAAGACCGGGCGCGATATCGTGATCGCCGCCATCTTGGGCGCCGAGGAATATGGCATCGGGACGCTCAGCCTCGTCGCGATGGGCTGCATCATGGTGCGCCAGTGCCATTCGAACACCTGCCCCGTCGGCGTCTGCACGCAGGACGAGAAGCTGCGCCAGAAGTTCACCGGCTCGCCCGAGAAGGTCATCAACCTGATGACCTTCATCGCCGAGGAAGTCCGCGAAATCCTCGCGAAGCTCGGCTGTCGCAGCCTCGACGAGGTGATCGGCCGCACCGAATTGCTGCGTCAGGTCAGCCGCGGCGCCGAACATCTCGACGACCTCGACCTGAACCCGATCCTCGCCAAGGTCGACGCCCCCGACGATCAGCGCCGTTCGCAAGGCCCGAGCTTCCGCAACCCGGTGCCCGACAGCCTCGACGCGCAGATCCTCAATGACGCGAAGCCCCTGTTCGAGCGTGGCGAGCGCATGCAGCTCACCTACAACGTCCGCAACACGCACCGCGCCGTCGGCACGCGACTATCGGCCGAGGTCACCGCGCGCTTCGGAATGAAGGGACTCGCCGACAATCATGTGCAGGTGCGCCTGCGCGGCACCGCGGGCCAGTCCTTGGGCGCTTTCCTGTGCCAGGGCATCACGCTCGAAGTGTTCGGCGACGCGAACGACTATGTCGGCAAGGGCCTGTCGGGCGGCCGCATCGTCGTGCGCCCGACGGTGTCGAGCCCGCTCGTCAGCCAGCATAACAGCATCATCGGCAACACCGTGCTTTATGGCGCGACCGCGGGCACCCTGCTCGCGGCGGGTCAGGCGGGCGAGCGCTTTGCGGTCCGTAATTCGGGGGCGAAGGTCGTCGTCGAGGGCTGCGGCGCCAATGGCTGCGAATATATGACCGGCGGCACCGCGGTGATCCTCGGCCCCGTCGGGTCGAACTTCGGCGCGGGCATGACCGGCGGTATGGCGTTCATCCTCGACACCGACGGCCAGTTCGAACGCCGCGCCAACGCCGAATCGATCGTTTGGCAACGGATCGACAGCGCGCATTGGGAAGGCGTGCTGAAGGAACTTGTCGAGGACCACGCCAAGGCCACCGGCAGCAAATGGTCGAGCGAAGTCCTCGCCGACTGGGAGCGCTGGCAGGGCCAGTTCTGGCAGGTTTGCCCGAAGGAAATGCTGACCCGCCTCGCGCATCCGCTGAGCGAGACGCAAGCCGAGGTGGTGGCGGCGGAGTAATATCCGTCGCCCCCGCGAAGGCGGGGGCCGCCATCGGCCTAGCGCTATGTTGCCAGCGGCCCCCGCCTTCGCGGGGGCGACGGCTAGTCGCGTCATCGCATCAGCCTGTCGCACGCGTCAAACGCGTTCACCGCAGCGAAAGCGTCGCTTCCCTATAAACGCCGCTTTGCTGAACCTGACGTCCTTCGAAAGGATGGAGCCATGAACCGTTTCGCGCTGATCGCCCTCCCCCTGCTCGCGCTTGCCGCGCCGCTGCCGGCGGCCGCCAATGAAATGCAGGGCGCCGTTGCGACGCTCAACGACCCCGTGACGCAGGACCGGATGGCCGACACGATCACGGCGATGGTGGGCGCGCTGATGCAAATGCAGGTCGGCCCGCTCGCGAAAGCCGTGGCGCAGATCGACCCCGAATCCGACGCCGCCTATATCCCGCCCGATGCCACGCTCGGCGAGGTGACCGGCCGCGACCCCGAATATGCCGAGCGCATGGGCGCCGACGTCCGCGCCGGAACGCGCATGGCAGGCCACGCCGCCTCGGCGCTCGCGGCTTATGCGCCGGTGCTCAAGGACATGGCGCGCGACTTTGCTGCGCAGTGGGAACGCGAGCGCGAAGCCTCGCGCCGCTGACGCTTAATCCACAATCGCTGGGCCGGCGCGCGCCATAGGCGTTGCGCGCGGCGCCCCGCTGCCGCTATGCCAGATGCATGTGGCAACTCTATCAATTCCCGCTCTGTCCCTTTTCGCGCAAGGTTCGCCTTTTGCTGGGCGAAAAGGGCGTCGGTTATGAATTGGTGCGCGAATCGCCGTGGGAGCGCCGCGACGAGTTCATCGATCTGAACCCGGCGGGGCGCACCCCGGTGATGGTCGATCAGGCGCGCGGCCAGGTGCTGATGGACAGCATGGCGATCGCCGAATATTTCGAGGAAACCGTCGAAGGCAAGGCGATGATCAACGGCACCGCGGCGAACCGCGCCGAGATCCGCCGGCTGACGTCGTGGTTCGATCACGACTTCTATTATGAAGTCACCGGCCCCCTGCTGTTCGAACGCATGCAAAAGCGCATCGTCCACCGCCAGCCGCCCGACGGCGGCGCGCTGCGCGAGGCGATGAAGGCGGCGAACAACCATCTCGATTATGTCGATTATCTGATCGACCACCGTACCTGGCTCGCGGGCGCGACGATGAGCCTCGCCGACCTGACGGCGGCGGCGCATATCTCGGTCGCCGATTATCTTGGCGGGATCGACTGGACGGGGCACGAGCAGACGAAGGGCTGGTATTCGGGGCTGAAATCGCGCCCGAGCTTTCGCCCGCTACTGGCAGAGCGGATGGAGATCGTAACGCCGCCGAAATATTATGAGGATGTGGATTTTTAAATCCGCAGCTGCCCCCCTTTCTCTAACCCACATCCTGAACGACCGGGTAATGGCGGGTGCAGTCGGCGCCACCCGACTGGACAGTAAGCAGCCATTGGCACGCCCCCGCACCCAATGACCCTCCGGAGCTATGGCAAATCCGCCGTGTCGTTCTGCGTACCGAATTGACGCAACAAAGATCGTTACACCATTGGCACCAATTACCCGGCCAATCTGCCTAGGCGGCATTAAGCATAGGTACTAGGCTCGGCCATCGCCCCACGACTCAGCAATTGAATCCAAAGTGAAGCAGAATTTTCCTTTGCCGCCCGAAGCCGCCGCTCTGGCCGCGCGCCTTAGCGGACGTCAACGTGAATGCCTGATACTTGTCAGAAATGGCCTTACTTCCAAAGAGATCGGGCGCTTGCTGTCGCTTGCTCCGTCGACGGTCGACAATCATCTGAACGCGGCGACCGAAAGGCTTGGCTGTTCATCGCGCGCCATCGCAGCTCAAATCCTGGAGATGGCGGAGCAATTTGGCGATCAATCCCACATCGGGAACGAAACAAAAACCAGCAGCAATGAATCAGAACATTCCGGCGATATGACCGCTCATCCAAGGCCGCGGCGCAGCTATTTTCTACCGCCGTTTGGAGGCTCGCCGAATGAGGAAACGGCGGCGCGCCGGATTACACATATCGGCTTGATAGCAATTGCCGCCACAATGGCGTTCGCCGCCATCACAATAACCGTTGCGGGGGTAATTGAGCTGTTCAGCAAGTAGCATTTTTCGGAAGCATCCATGACCAATCGATGGAGGAGGCATGTGATGCACAAGATAGAACAAGGGGTCGGGAGCGTGGTTGCAGCGGATACGCGGACAACGATGGCGTCGGTGGATGCCACCTATCTCGCCCAAGCCCGGATGGCGGCCAGCATCGTCGAAGCAGCCACGGCCTCCGATCTGCCGGCAGGCGCGACGCAAGAATTGCTGGAAGCGGTGACCGACAGCATGACACAAGTCGTGGCGGGCCGAACCAAACTGATTAAGGCTCTTAGCCAGCTTCAGCAGATACAGAGCAAGAGCAATCTGCGGGAAGTCGGCTTCGGCTGCCCCGGCGGCCTCCCGAGCCAAGCGTCCCTGGCGGCGCAGAACGAACAGATCACGCCTTAGATTCAACGGGATTCAATGATACAAGCATTATTCTACTTCTACCTTCTATCTACGCTCGCCATATCATCGATTTTCGGTGAAACTGTCGAGCGTAGATTCTGCTTATATCTATTGATTTCATCAATAATAACCCATGCCATTCAAGCAAATTTTCCCTTTCCTTCCTACCTTTATTATATCATTCCGATCGATGCTTCGATTTTCACATACTCGCTCTACCTTGCATTAATGAGAAATCGCTTTTGGCCCATTTGGTTTGCCGGCTTTCTAGTGGTCGGTATGGCGGCGTCGGTGAGCATATTGGTTTTCCGTAACCTCAACCCGTTCATCGTGTTCGCGGCCAGTGCCTTCTGGTCGCTGCCAGCGCTCGCCTGCATGGCCTATGGAACCTATCGCGACGGACAACGACGCACGAAGCCCTCCCCCGCATTCAGCAGGGTGATCGATTAACTAGCAGCCCTTATATTTCCAGTTTCGGTCCTTGCCTTCGGCGACCTGCGCGACGATCGTTTCGATGCGTTTGACGCGCGTTTCCTCGCGCTTCGCCTCGAGCACCCATTCGATATAATCGCGCCGCTTGCCGGGCGAGAAGGCGTCCCAATGGCCTTGCGCCGCGGTATTGGCCTTCAGCGCCGTGCCGAGATCGGCCGGCAGATCGAGCGCCGCCTTGGGCTTCGGCGCCGGGCGTTTCGGCTTGCCCCCGGCACAGAGCGCCGCCGCCTTGGCTATGAACGCTGCCATCTCCGTGTCGGAGGGCAGATCGGCCAGCGAGGCCAGCCGTCCCATGCTGCCCATCGCGCCGGTATCGCGCGGCGATCCGGTGACCTCCTCGTCGCGCCAGAAACCGAAGGTCGCATGGCCCTTGAACGCCGCCATGCCCGCGAGATTTTGCCCCTTCAGCACGAAGGCCGGCACGCCCCATTTCAGCGTCTCTTCGGCGCCAGGGGCGTATTTGTGGACCAGTTCGCGAAGGTGATTGAGGATCGGCTGCGCGAAGGGCTGCGCCTTCGCGATATAGGCATCGACGCGCGGGTCGCGGCTCAGCCCGGCCACCGCGCCGCGACCAGATAGTTGAGCGCCTCGCTGCCGCCGAGCTTGAAGCCCTTGGCAGGCGACGGCGACAGGCCGGTGCGGTCGACGACCTCCAGCCCCGCGCCTTCGAGCAATTTCGTGAGCTCCTCGGGCTTCAGGAACTGGTCCCAGTCGTGCGTCCCGCGCGGCACCGCGCCGACGCGCTCGGCCGCCTCGACGAGCAGCAGCTTTGACAGCATCGTGCGATTGGGGGTCGACAGGATCATCAGCCCGCCTGGCGCGAGCCGCGCCGCGAGTTCGCCGATAAAAGCCGCGGGGTCAGTGACATGCTCGACGACTTCCATCGAGGTGACGAGATCAAAGGTCGAAGGCGGCAGCGCGGCCAGTTCGCCGGCGAAATAGCTGATCGAAAGCCCCTGCCCCGCCGCATGACCCTGCGCCGCGGCGATATTTTCGGGCGCCGCATCGACGCCCGTCACCTTCGCGCCCATGCGCGCCAGCGGTTCGGCGAGCAGCCCGGCGCCGCAACCGACATCGAGCGCGGCGCGGCCCGCCAGCGCATAACGCTCGCGCGCATCGACGTGCCAATGCGCGTCAATCTGGTCGCGGATGTACGACAGCCGCACCGGGTTCAATTTGTGCAGCATCGCCGACGACCCATGCGGGTCCCACCAGTCGGCGGCGAGCGCACCGAAATGGGCGGCTTCGTGCGGGTTGATCGTGGCGGCACTCATGCCCTGCGATGTGGCACCGTGCCTCGCGCCATGCAAGAAATTCTATCGCGCGCATACGATGCCGGCCTTGCCATCGCCCTCCCCCTTGCCTAACAGCGCGAGCGCCGCGGAAATGCTTGGAAAAGTTGCGGCCGAAACCAGATTGAGAAAGCGGGGCGACATGGCGCGGATCGTGATGAAATTCGGGGGCACG
Source organism: Sphingopyxis sp. H053 (assembly GCF_001468225.1). Taxonomy (GTDB): domain Bacteria; phylum Pseudomonadota; class Alphaproteobacteria; order Sphingomonadales; family Sphingomonadaceae; genus Sphingopyxis. The sequence goes on from NZ_LNRU01000003.1 coordinate 181,492, forward strand.
TCGATGGCGGGCACCGAGCGGATTCGCACCGTGGCGAAACTCGTCGCGCGCGAAGTCGGACAAGGCAACGAGGTCGCGGTCGTCGTCTCGGCGATGGCGGGCGAAACCGACCGGCTCGTCAATTTCTGCCGCGAGGCGAACCCGCGCTACGACCCCGCCGAATATGACGTCGTCGTCGCCGCGGGCGAACAGATCACCTCGGGCCTGCTCGCGCTCACCTTGCAGGCGATGGGCACCCCAGCGCGCAGCTGGCTCGGCTGGCAGCTCCCGATCCGCACCGAAGAAGCGCACGCGCGCGCGCGCATCGCCGACATCGACACCGGCGCGCTCGGCGCCGCGATGGCGAAGGGCGAGGTCGCGGTCATCCCGGGATTCCAGGGCCTGATGGACGACGGCCGCGTCTCGACGCTCGGCCGTGGCGGATCGGATACCAGTGCGGTCGCGGTGGCGGCGGCGCTCAAAGCCGACCGCTGCGACATCTATACCGACGTCGACGGCGTCTACACGACCGACCCGCGCATCGTCGCGCGTGCGCGCAAGCTCGACTATGTGACCTATGAGGAAATGCTCGAACTCGCGAGCGTCGGCGCCAAGGTGCTCCAGACGCGCTCGGTCGGGCTCGCGATGAAAGAGGGCGTGCGCGTGCAGGTGCTCTCGAGCTTCGTCGAGGGCGACGAGGCTCCCAAAAAAGGCACGATGATCGTCAGCGACGAGGAAATAGAGGAACATCAGATGGAACGGCAGCTGATCACCGGCATCGCCCACGACAAGAATGAAGCGAAGATCATCGTCACGCGCGTGCCCGACAAGCCGGGCGCGGTCGCGAACATCTTCGGCCCGCTCGCCGCGGCCGGGATCAACGTCGACATGATCATCCAGAACGTCGGCCGCGAAAAGGGCGAGACCGACGTGACCTTCACCGTTCCCGCCATCGACCTCATCCGCTCGATCGACCTGCTCGAAGCCGCGAAGGACAAGATCGGCTTCAACCGCATCATCAGCGACGACAAGGTCGCGAAAATCAGCGTCGTCGGCGTCGGGATGAAGAGCCACGCCGGTGTCGCGAGCACGATGTTCCGCGCGCTGGCCGACCGCGGCATCAACATCCAGGCGATCTCGACCAGCGAGATCAAGGTCAGCGTGCTGATCGACGAGGACGAAACCGAACTCGCGGTGCGCGTCCTCCACACCGCTTACGGGCTCGACGCCGAGTAATAGGTTACGTCGCCCCAGCGAAAGCTGGAGCCGCTGTCGTCATTCCACGCCGCCAGCGATCCCGGCTTTCGCTGGGATGACGGGCGAAATGTGCTGCAGCTCGCCGCCCGCGCGGCGGCGCAGCCGCGCCTGCCCGATGAAATGCACCACCGCGATGTGGATCGCGAACAGCCCGAATTTCGACGCCAGCGGGAATATCCCGATGAACAGCGGCCACCATGCGGTGAAGAAGAGCGCGATGACGAGGTTCAGCCCCGCGCTCGTGAACATCAGCGCCGCCCAGATCATCCCGAAGCGGTCCATGACATCGCCGACGAGTTCCAACTGCTCGGGCAAGATATAGCGGTTGAGCCAGCCGCGACGCAGCATCACCGACCCGACGATCAGATAGACGATCGTCGGCTTCGCCATCACGAACCGCGGATCGCCCGTAAAGAGCGTCGCCGCGGCGGTGAAAAGCACCGAGGCCAGGCTGATCCACTGCAGCGCCGCGACCTTCTTCCCACGCGCGAGTTCAAAACCGACGACGCCGAGCGCGACGACGGTGCCCGCAATCGTCGCGGGCACGATCCCCGCACCGGCGACCAGCAGCACCGCAAAGACGAGCACGCCGAGCGAGTCGAACAGCATCGGTCCGAGAGCGTAGAGCAAGGTTTTCATCCGCCTGTCCTTTCCGACTCAATGTTATCGACGTAAACATTGGTTGCAGATCGCGTCGGCGTCAAGAATAAATTGACATTGTTAACATTGGTTGCGGTGAAACGTCGCGTTGCGTCGATCAGCTGCGGAGCCGCACCCTCACCCAAAAAAGAAAGACCCGCCCCCGGGCCCATGTCCCCGGGGGCGGGTCGCGACCCGTCGTCTTGAGCGGCCGCCGCTGTCCCCGCTGCATGATGCGGGGACAGCGGCGCCAGAAGATCAGGCGAGGTCGAAACGGTCGGCGTTCATTACCTTGGTCCAGGCCTTGACGAAGTCCTTCACGAACTTCTCTTCATGGCCGGTCTCGGCATAGACCTCGGCGACCGCGCGGAGTTCGGCGTTGGAGCCGAAGATCAGGTCGGCGCGGGTGGCGCGCCACGTCTCGCCGCCGCCCTTGCGGTCGGTCGCGACATATTCCTGATCGTCCGAGCCCTCGACCGCCTTCCACACATTGGTCATGTCGAGCAGGTTGACGAAGAAGTCGTTCGTCAGCTGGCCCGACCGCTTGGTGAAATGGCCATGCCCGCGCTCGCCGTGATTGGCGCCGAGCACGCGCAGCCCGCCGATCAGCACGATCATTTCGGGCACCGACAGGCCGAGCAGCGAGGCGCGATCGAGCATCATTTCTTCGGTCTTCACCGCCAGCTTCTTCTTGCCGAGATAGTTGCGGAAGGCGTCGGCCTCGGGCTCCATCACCGCGAAGCTGTCGGCGTCGGTCTGTTCCGCGGTCGCGTCGCCGCGGCCGCCGGTGAAGGGCACCGCGACGCTAAAGCCCGCATCCTTGATCGCCTTTTCAAGCCCGACCACGCCGCCGAGCACGATCGCATCGGCGATCGACAGATTGCCGCGCAGCCCGTCGAGCGTATCCAGCACCTTGGCGAGCATGGCAGGTTCGTTGACCTCCCAATCCTTTTGCGGCGCGAGCCGGACGCGCGCGCCGTTGGCGCCGCCGCGGAAGTCGGACTTGCGATAGGTGCTCGCCGACGCCCAGGCGGTCTTGATCAGCTGGCTGACGGTCAGGCCGCTATTGGCGATCTTGTCCTTCACCGCCGCAACATCGGCGTCCGATGGACGGGTGCCCGCGGGGATCGGGTCCTGCCAGATCAGGTCCTCGGCAGGGACTTCGGGGCCGAGGTAACGGATCTTGGGCCCCATGTCGCGGTGGGTCAGCTTGAACCAGGCGCGCGCGAAGGCGTCCCGGAACGCGTCATGGTCGTCGCGGAATTTCTCGCTGATCTTGCGGTACGCCGGGTCGCGCTTCAGCGCCATGTCGGCGGTCGTCATCATCGTCGGGACCTTGATGTTCGGATCCCAGGCCGCGGGGGCCATATCCTCTTCCTTCTGGTCGATCGGCTGCCACTGGTTGGCGCCCGCGGGCGACTGCACCAGTTCGTAATCATAGTCGAACAGAAGGCGGAAGAAATTGTCGGTCCATTTGTCGGGCGTGTTCGTCCACGCGCCTTCGAGGCCGCTGGTGACGGTATGTTCGCCAATGCCCCCGCTCTCATGCCCGCTGACCCAGCCAAAGCCCTGCGCGGCGAGGTCGCCGCCCGAGGGCGCGGCGCCGAGCAGCGACGCGTCGCCGTTGCCGTGCGCCTTGCCAAAGGTATGGCCGCCCGCGGTCAGCGCGACGGTTTCCTCGTCGTTCATCGCCATCCGCGCGAAGGTTTCCTTCATGTCGCGCGCCATGCCTTCATTGTCGTGCGAATTGCCCTGCGGCCCTTCAGGATTGACGTAGATCAGGCCCATCTGGATCGCGGCGAGCGGGCCTTCGATCTCGTGCATGCCATGTTCGGGGGCGATGCGCGTCTGCACGCCCTGGTTCACCCATTTGTCTTCGCTGCCCCAATAGATGTCGCGCTCGGGCTCGAACACGTCGGCGCGGCCGCCGCCGAAGCCGAACACCGGGCCGCCCATGCTTTCGATCGCGACATTGCCGGCGAGGATGAACAGGTCGGCCCAGCTGATCTTGTTGCCGTATTTCTGCTTGATCGGCCACAGCAAGCGGCGCGCCTTGTCGAGATTGCCGTTGTCGGGCCAGCTGTCGAGCGGCGCAAAGCGCTGTTGCCCGCTGTTCGCGCCGCCGCGGCCGTCGGCGGTGCGATAGGTGCCCGCGGCGTGCCACGCCATGCGGATGAAGAAGGGCCCATAATGGCCATAGTCGGCCGGCCACCAAGGCTGGCTATCGGTCATCAGCGCGGTCAGGTCGGCCTTCAGCGCCTGATAGTCGAGCGACTTGAACGCCGCGGCATAATCGAAATCGTCGCCCAGCGGGTTCGACGAACCATTGGGGTTGAGGATCTCGGTCGCCAGCATCTCGGGCCACCAGTCCTTGTTGGTGCGGCCGAGCAGCGCGCGCGCGCCGCCGGGCTGGTGAACCGGGCAGCCGCCCGCGGGATCGATGGGGGTGGGGTCGTTCATGCAGTCTCTCCTTTTATGGTTCGGGCCTTTTATGGTTTGGGAATGCTGACGCGGCCGGATGACCGGCGCATGACGAGCCGACGACTTCAAGGTCGCCGGGTGGTTTCGGCGCAGGCAAGCACCGAGTCGGTCACACCATCCTTTCGCTCTGACCAGGGGAGGATAGGCCGCGCCGGCCAATCGACCTAAACGAATAAGGTGAATTCAGTGATTGAGTGGTCCGATTACAACGCCGCGGCCGCGAAGATGTTCGCTGGCCTTGTCGCGCAACCGCCACGGCCCGGCGAAAATGCGACGAGTGGCGGAACATCGGCTTGGCGGGACGGGTTGACCCCATGCCGCATGATTATGTTTTAAGCGGCAAAAGGAGATGGAAAGTGGCTAACACCCCCAACCAACCGAATGAAAAGAAACCGCAGGCGGACCGCGACGAAGAACAGCGCCGCCAGCAACAGCAGCAGGGCGGCCAGAACCGCCAGCCCGGCAGCGACCAGCGTCCCGATCAGGGCCGCCAGAACCCGCAGCAGCGCTGACACAGGCTGCATGAGAAAGGGGCGGCCCGCGGGCCGCCCCTTTTCATTTGGGCGCTGATAATTGGAGACTCAGAAGCTCGCCTTGATCGTCCCGCCCCACGTCCGCGGGTCGCCCGGCAGGCCGACGATCAAACCGGTGTTGCCCGGCCCGACGCTCAACTGGTCAAGATATTTCTTGTCGAACGCGTTGCGGACCCAGCCAAAGATGTCGATGCCGTTCTCGGTGCGGAAACCCGCGCGGAAGTTCGACAGCGAATAGCCCTCGATCCAGGTGTAGGCCGACGGCGACGGGTTCGACGAGAAGCGCGACCGGTAGCTGCCGTCATATCCCAGATAGAATTGGCCATCCTGCCCGAACAGCTTCGATTCGGCGTTCGCTTCGGCCCCGAAAGAGAAAGCCCATTTCGACACGCCCGGCAGGCGCTGGCCCGAAATGTCGCAATTCGCGGGGCTGAGTCCCGGCCGGCCGGGCGCGCCCGGCGTCTGCCCCGCGCCGACGGTGGTGCCGCCCGAAAGTTCGGGGGGGCACGGCGCGTCGACGAAGCGCTTGTATTTGGCGTCGGTGTAGGCGCCGTTGACATAGGAACGGAACCGCTCGCTCGGCCGCGCCGAAAAGTCGAACTCGACGCCTTGCGTCCGCACCTTGCCCGCATTGGCGAGATAGCCGCGCAGCACCCCGAACTGGCCATTGTTCACATTGGCCTGATAATTTTTGATGTCGGTGCGGAAGGCGGTGAGGTTCAGCGTCACCTCGCGGTCGAGGAATTCGGCTTTCACCCCTGCTTCATAATGGTTGACCGATTCGGGCTTCACCGTCGCCGCGTCGAGGATCGGGTTGTTCGCGGCGTCGCTCGGTACGCCATTCTGGTTGATGCCGCCCGATTTGAACGTCTTGGCATAGGTGGCGTAAAACAGCAGATCCTGCGTCGCCTTGTACGTCGCGGTCAGGTCATAGCTGAAGTTCCAGTCGCTGAACGACGGCGAGATTTCCTGCGGCGCGAATACGCCGAGCCGCGCGACGGTGATCGCGTCGGTCGGACCGAAAACGACGGGGGTGCCGTCGCCCGCAAAGACGCGGCGCTGATAGAATCCGTCCTTCTTGTCATAGTTCAGGCGAACGCCCGGCTGGATCGTGAACTGGTCGGTGACCTTCCAGCTGACCTGACCGAACAGCGCCGCACTGGTGTTCTTCAGATATTGGGTGTTGATCGCGGTCAGCCCGTTCAGCACCGCCGGATTGTTGGCGAGCGCGCTGGTCGGGTTGAGCGTCCAGCGGCTCGACGCCGGGCCGTGCGCTTCGGTGCCCTGCGTGTCGATGCGCTGGTAATAATAGAAGCCGCCGAGCACGAAATCGAAGCGGTCGCCGGTGTAATTGTAACGCAATTCCTGCGTATACTGGTCCTGCTGCGACGGGTTTTGCGACTTGGTGACGATCGGCAGGCCCGTGAAATCGCGGTCGTTTTCAGGCTGCCAGTCCCAATAACGCCATGCGGTGACCGAGGTCAGCGTGCCGGGGCCGATGTCCCATTTGACGCGCAGCGCCGCGCCGCCGATCTCGTTGCCGGCATTGAGGTTCGCGTCGAGGTCGGTCAGCCGGTCATAGGGATTGGTGCTGGGCACCACATAGCCCTGCGCCGCCGCGAGCGCGGCGTATTGACGGTTCAGCGGACGCTGCGTCGCGCCGGTGCGGACGAATACCGAACTGCAGCACACCGCGTCCTGCTTGTTCCAGTCGCCGGAAAGGGTAACGCTGAGGTCGTCGTTCGGCTGCCACAGCAATTGCCCGCGAATGCCGATATTGTCCTGGCTCTGGGTCCAACGGTCGCTGGTGACGTTATAGATGGTGCCGCGGCGGCTGGTCGACGACACCGCGATGCGCGCCGCAAGCGTGTCCGACAGCGGGCCCGAGATCGCGGCCTTCGCCTGTTTGAAATTGAAATTGCCGATGCTGACCTCGGCCTTGCCCTCGAAATCGAAGGTCGGCTGGTTGGTCGTGATGTTGATCGCGCCGGCCGTGGTGTTCTTGCCATAAAGCGTGCCCTGCGGCCCGCGCAGCACCTCGATCTGCGCGACATCGAGGAAGTCGAAGGTCGAGGAGGCGACGCGCGAATAATAGACGTCGTCGACATAGATGCCGACGCCCTGTTCGATCCCGTCGTTGGTCAGGCCGAACGGCGCGCCGATACCGCGGATGTTGACCGCCGTGTTGCGCGGGTTCGACGAGTAGAATTGCAGGGTCGGCGCCAGCTGGGTCAGGCGGCCGACGTTGAAGCTGCCCGTATTGTCGATCTGTTCGCCCGCGACGACCGAGATGGCGATCGGGACGTCCTGAGCGGTTTCCTGGCGGCGGCGTGCGGTGACGATGATTTCGCCGCCATAGCTGCCGCCCTCGGCCTGCGCTGCGGCATCGTCAGCGGCCGCCGACGTTGCCGCCCCGGCATCGTCGGACGCCGCAGCCTCATGCGCCGCGGCGGGCGTCGCGGCACACGCGAGCAAGATGGACAAGGTAAGCGACGAGGCCCGCACGCGGCGGCGGACCGAAGGATATTTCGCAGTCATGGGTCATTTCCTGTTGCATAAGAAATCACCACATCCGGCGGTCCGGTCTGCGGCAGGTGGGGACGCATGTCCCCTTTGGGAGCTCAAAAATTCAGTTGGGGTAGCGGTGCCGCTCGGTCACATCGACCTGCACAAGACGGCCCTCATGCACGGTCAGCTGGATCGCACCGAACTTCAGCTTGTCGAGTGCTTCGAGCACGGTCTGAATGGCGCGCGGCACGTCTTCGGAGCCGCCTTTGGCGACTTCGTTGATAGCGCTCATGATATTTCCTTTCCCTCGTGGATTCGCCGGCCAAGCATATGCCAAGTAATTTAGTAGACAATGATTGATTTGCTTTCTGCGCCGAAAGGTTGGGTTGTTGCGCCAAACGGACCGCGGCGAACGGATTCAAGTGTGCGACAGGCGGACCGGCGCAACGACGCTAGGGATTGCGCGCGAGTCCCAGTGCTGGCAAAGGCTGGCTCAATGAGCAAAATTAACGATCTGATGGCCCGCGGAACCGAGCTTCTCGGCAGCGACTACGCCATTCTCTGCGGTGCGATGAGCTGGGTTTCCGAACGCCATCTGGTCAGCGCGATCAGCAATGCCGGCGGGTTCGGCGTGATCGCGTGCGGCGCGATGACGCCTGAGCTTCTCGACACCGAAATCGCGGCGACCAAGGCGCTGGCAAAGCGCAATTTCGGCGTCAACCTGATCACGATGCACCCGCAGCTCTTCGAACTGATCGACGTGTGCGCGAAGCATAAGGTCGGCCATGTCGTGCTAGCGGGCGGGTTGCCGCCCAAGGGCAGCCTCGAGGCGATCAAGGCATCGGGCGCGAAGGTCATCTGTTTCGCCCCGACGCTCGCGCTCGCGAAGAAGCTCGTCCGTTCGGGCGTCGATGCGCTGGTGATCGAGGGGATGGAGGCCGGCGGCCATATCGGCCCGGTGTCGACGAGCGTGCTGGCGCAGGAAATCCTGCCCACCCTGGCCGATGAGGTTCCGGTCTTTGTCGCGGGCGGGATCGGCCGCGGCGAAGCGATCGCCGCCTATCTGGAGATGGGCGCATCGGGGGTCCAGCTCGGCACACGCTTCGTCTGCGCGACCGAGAGCATCGCGCATCCCAATTTCAAAAAGGCGTTCATGCGCGCGTCGGCGCGCGAAGCCATCGCGAGCGTCCAGATCGACCCGCGCCTGCCCGTGATTCCGGTCCGCGCGCTCAAGAATGCGGGGACCGAAGCCTTCACCGCCAAGCAGCGCGAGGTCGCGAACAAACTCGACAGCGGCCAGGTCGACATGATGGAAGCGCAGCTGGAAATCGAGCATTATTGGGCGGGCGCGCTGCGCCGCGCGGTGATCGACGGCGACGTCGAAAATGGTTCGTTAATGGCAGGGCAATCTGTCGGTATGGTATCCGAAGAAGAGAGCGCCGCAGCAATCGTCGCATCTCTGGTGCAACAGGCCGAAGCGGCGTTGCACGCTCGGGGTTGATCCCGCATAATATGCGGATGGGGAGTGGGTCATGAATTTGTCGCGTAAGATCATCGTAGCCGGTCTGCTGGCGAGCGTCGCCGCCTGTGCGCCGAAGCCCCCGCCGCCTCCCCCGCCCCCGCCGCCGCCCGTCGCGGTCGTCATCCCGCCGCGGCCGATGCCGCCGGGCAATGCTGCAGTGACGCAGATCCTGCCCGGCCGCGGGATCGACGGGCGCTTCGTCACCGCGAACAGCGGCGTGACCGGCGACCGTGCCTTCTGGCAGCTCAAGATCGGCCTCAACGTCGCCGCCATCGGCTGCCGCGGGCTCGAGGAAACGACGCTCATTTCGGCGTACAACAACATCATCAAGACGCACGGCAAGGTGATCAAGTCGACCGAGAAGAGCGTCATCAGCCAGCTCGGCAAGGAAAATAAGAACAACGGCATCGCGCCGCGCGACCGCCTGTCGACGCAGTTGTTCAACTATTTCGCGCAGCCGCCGGCGCAGCGCGGTTTCTGCGCGCGCGCCAACGAAATCGCGCAGGTCGTGTCGTCGACCCCGACCGCGCAGCTCGTCGAACAGGCACCCGCACATCTCGCGCGGCTCGACGAGCCGTTCAACGAATTTTATCAAGCCTATGCCCAGTATCAGGTCGACGCCGTCGCGTGGGATGCGAAATATGCGCCGAGGCCGGCGATCATGAACACCCCGGCGCCAGTATCGCCGGTCGGACCGACCGCTTCCGTGACTGTTCCGCCGGGTAACCACTGACGCCGGCTTCGAACGGCATCGGAATCAATTCGACAATCGCGCGCGGGGTATTGGCGCGCACCGCATCCTTCTGTTAGCAGGATTGCGATGACCAACGCCCCGCCACCGCCCTCGTCGGCCGCCCAGTCGGCGCGCACCATCCTGACCCGGTTGCACGAGGTCATGGCATCGCGTTCCAATGCGCAGGGCAAGCTCAATCAGGTCGTCGGCATTATCGGCGAATGCCTCGATAGCGAAGTCTGCTCGATCTACCTGCTGCGCGATGGCGCGCTCGAACTTTATGCGACCCGCGGGCTGAAGCAGGAGGCGGTGCACGTCACGCGCCTCGGCCTTGGCGAAGGGCTGGTCGGCATGATCGCCGACCAGATCGAGACGCTGAACCTCGACGAAGCCGCCGCGCACCCCGACTTTTCCTATCGCCCCGAAACCGGCGAAGAATTGTTCCACAGCTTTGCCGGCGTGCCGATCATCCGCCGCGAGCGCGCGGTCGGCGTGCTGTGCGTCCAGCACAGCGATCCGCGCCGGTATGACGATATCGAGATCGAAACGCTGCAGACCGTCGCGATGGTGCTGTCCGAACTGATCGCCAACGCCGACCTGGTCGATACCGCCGCGCGCACCGATGCCGCCGCCGCCGATCAGTCGGCACAGCGGCTGAACGGCCAGAAGCTGGTCGACGGCATGGGCGCGGGGGTCGCGGTGTTCCACCAGCCGCGCATCACGATCGAGCACACCGTCGCCGACGATACCGAGGCCGAACGACACCGCGTCTATGCCGCGTTCGACAAGATGCGCGAGCAGATCGACCGCATGGCGAGCTCGGCCGATTTCGGCGTCGGCGGCGAGCATGAGGAGGTCATCGAGACCTACAAGATGTTCGCCTATGACGAGGGATGGTCGCGCCGGATCAACGAGGCGATCGACAGCGGCCTGACCGCCGAGGCGGCGATCGAACGCGTCCAGCAGCGCACCCGCATGCGGATGCGCCAGATCGACGATCCGCTGCTGCGCGACCGCATGCACGATCTGGAAGATCTGTCGAACCGGCTGATCCGCATCGTTTCGGGGCAGATGGGCACCGCGGCGCAGATGGGCGGACTGCGGCAGGATTCGATCCTGATCGCGCGCAACCTCGGCCCCGCCGAGCTGCTCGAATATGACCGCCGCCGCCTGAAGGGTGTCGTGCTCGAGGAAGGATCGCTGACGGCGCACGTGATCATCGTCGCGCGCGCGATGGGGGTGCCGGTGATCGGCCGCGTCGCCGACGTGCGCGCGTCGATCCGCGAAGGCGATTTGCTGCTGCTCGATTCGGCGGCGGGATCGGTGCACGTCCGGCCGACGCAGGCGGTGCAGGATGCGTTCGACGCCAAGCTGGAGATCTCGCAAAAGCGCCGCGCCAACCTCGCGTCGCTGCGCGATCTGCCCGCGGTCACCAAGGACGGCGTACCGATCGAGTTGATGATCAACGCGGGCCTGCGCGAAGACGTCGCCGCACTCGACCTGACCGGCGCGCGCGGGATCGGGCTGTTCCGTACCGAATTCCAGTTCCTTGTGTCGGCAACGCTGCCCTCACGCGACCGCCAGCAGCGGCTCTATCGCGACGTGCTCGACGCCGCCGGCGACCGGCCGGTGATCTTTCGCACCGTCGACATCGGCGGCGACAAGGCGCTGCCCTATATGAATGTCGAGGGCAGCGCGCAGGAAGAAAATCCGGCGATGGGCTGGCGCGCGCTGCGCCTGGCGCTCGAGCGCGAAGGACTGCTGAAGGTCCAGGCGCGCGCGCTGATGGAGGCGGCCGCGGGGCGCACGCTCAACGTCATGTTCCCGATGGTGTCCGAGCCGTGGGAATATGAGGCCGCGCGCAACCTGTTCGTCGGCCAGCGGGCGTGGCTTGCGAGCCACAACAAGAAATTGCCGGTCGCGATCCGCTATGGTGCGATGCTCGAAGTGCCGGGCCTGCTCGAAACGCTCGACCTGATGCTGCCGCACCTCGACTTCCTGTCGGTCGGCACCAACGACCTGACGCAGTTCCTGTTCGCCGCCGACCGCGCGCACCCGCGGCTCGCCGAACGCTATGACTGGCTGTCGCCAACGGTCATGCGTTACCTCGCGCGCGTCGTGCGGACGGTATCGGGGTCGAAGGTTGCGCTCGGCGTCTGCGGCGAAATGGGCGGCCGCCCGCTCGAGGCGATGGCGCTGCTCGGCGTCGGCATCGAACGCCTGTCGATCACCCCCGCCGGCGTCGGCCCGGTGAAGGCGATGATCCGTTCGCTCGACCTCGGCGCGCTGCGCGCCGACATGGCGGCGATCCTGGCCCAGCCGTCATCCGACCCGCGCGGCCAGTATCAGGCATGGGCGCAGCAGCATCAGGTCGATCTGGGCGATTAAGCCGATTTTCGCCGGCACCGCCATTGTCACGGCGTATATGTTTATGTTATGTTCTCCATTCGATTCCACGAGGAGAGAGTGATGAGCGAGCAAGCCCCCCGTGCCAGCGGCCAATGCCATTGCGGCGCGATCCGCTATTCGATGACCACCGCGGTCCAGCATCATGCGCTGTGCCATTGCAGCGACTGCCGCCGCCATTCGGGCGCACCGCTCGTCGGCTGGGCGCTCGTCGGAAACGATGAAATCGAGATCGATGGCACGGCGAAGGTCTACGCCTCGTCCGAGCATGGCCGCCGCCATTTCTGCGCCGATTGCGGCACCGGGCTCTTCTATTCGAACGAGGCGATCTTTCCGGGCCAGATCGACGTGCAGACCGCGACGCTCGACGATCCCGACCTCATCCCCGCGCAGGCGCAGATCCAGACCGCCGAGCGCATCGGCTGGATGGAGAAGCTGAACGAACTGCCCGCGTTCGAGCGCTACCCGCCCTTCGAATAATCAGCTGTCGGCGGCGACGACCGCCTTGACGAGCTTTGCGATGTCGAGCCGGTTCTTGTCGTCGTCATAACCCTGCCGCACGATCACCAGTTCGCGCGACGGGATGACGATGACATATTGGCCGCGGTTGCCAAAGCCGCCGAAGGCATCGGCGGGGATGCCCTCCGACTTATTGAGCAGCCAGAAGCCCGCACCATAGCCGAACGCGCCGTCGGGCTGCGGCCCGCTGGGCGTCGTGACGAAGCGGCGCCAGTCGGCGGGGAGCAGGCGCTCGCCCTGCCACATCCCGTCGTTCTGATAGAGGAGGCCAAGCCGCGCGAGGTCGCGCGCCGTCGTCCACACCTGGCTCGACAGGATATAGTCGCCATCCTTGTCGTGTTCGACGAAGGTGCGCGTCATGCCGAGCCGGTCGAAGAAGGCGGCGGGGTCGAGCGGCGTACCCGCCTTTTGCAGCGCCGCCTTCAGCGACAGCGTCGCGAGCAGCGTGTCGTTGTTCGCATAGCGATAATGCGTGTTCGGCGGATCGAGCAGCGGCCATTGCGTGGTCCACTGGCGCACCGATGCGCCGCCCATATAGATGGCATCGCTGCGGTTGCCCGCGGTGTCGCTGATGAGGCCGCTCGCCATGCGCATGAGTTGCTCGGTCGTGATCGCCGCGCGCGGGTCTCCCGGCGACTGCCATTCGGCGATCAAGGCGGGTTTCGTCACGTCGATCGAGCCTTGCTGCACCGCATGGCCGATCAAGGTCGCGGCCATCGATTTGGCGACCGAGAAAGTGCGCTGCGCGGTGTGGATATCGTGCCCGCCCCAATAATGTTCGAATGCGATCCGGCCGCTCTTGACGATCAGCAGCGAACTGGTGCGGCCGCCGAAACCGTGGATATTCATTGCCGTCTGCTCGAACCGGCTCTTGCTCTTTGGCACCGGCCGGCGCGCATCCTTGTCGCCGATCGGCCACGGCCGGGCGTCGAGGTCAGCGCGGCGGTCGGTGGCGGGCATCGCCGCCGGCTGCGCGCCGATCGGCAGGGTGACGCAGCCCTCGCGCCCGCTCCATTCCGCGATCCGCGGCGGCATGTCGTCGCGATAGCGCACGCTCACCCGCTTCGCCCCGGCGTCGACATCGGCCTTCAGCGCACGGACATCGGCCTCGATCTCGGGGTAGATGCCCGTGAGTTCGTCGCGTTCGATCGCCTCGACCGGCTTGCCCGCGCCGTTCCACAAGGAGGAGCAGACGAAGGCCGCGCGATAGCCCGCCGCCCATGCGCGGTTCAGCTCGGCATTGGGTTTCGGCGCCTGCGCCGCTGCGGGCACGGCACCGGCAAGGAGCGCAGCGCCGAGGACGCGCAGCAGGTCAGGGGCGATCGCCGAAAGCCTGCCGCTGCGCTTTCTTTGCGCGATCCCACCAGGCCCGGCGGATGACATCGGCGACGCGATCGGGATCGTCCGATCCGAAGCGGACGAGCAGCGCGTGCCAGCCTTCATAGTGCGGGGTTTGCCAGAAGGTGTCGGGATCGGTTTCAAGCAGGATTTCCTTTTCGTCGGGCTTGCACATCACGGCGAAGCTGCCGGACTCGCGCCCCGGCGAGGCGAGCGCCCTGCCGTTGAGCTTCGGACAGGGGGTTCCATAAAAGGAAAGCATTTCGACATCGGGAAGCGCGCACGCGAACGCGACCACATCGTCCCAGCTGTCGAAAGTCAGCGCCATATCCCGGTGCAGATCAGTCTTCCAATGTCCCGGCGGTGACCTCTATGTCGCGCCCCAGTGGCTGCATGGGCTGGAAGCGAAGGCGCGTCAACACCAGCCGGTCACCCTGAATATCGAGATCGTAGAAGGCGTTGCCGCCGCGCGGGCAGCACTCGCCGTCGCCGTCGCGCGCCACAGGCACCAAAGCGAACATCTCGTCGAAGGCGAATTGCGCCGGACCGCGGAGCCAATAGCCCGTCGGCAGCAGCTTGCCGCCCTGCTCCGACCAGTCGGACAGGTCGACGCGGCGCCATCTGGGAGCAGCGGCCTCGCTGACGAACAGCGCATCGGCGTTGCCGCCGCCGCTTCCGGCGAGCGTGCCGCCGACATGGATCAGCCGGCGCTTGCCATCGTCCACCACCAGATCGGGCGGCCCGATCGATCCCGAGCTTTCGGCGAACCCCGCAAGCGCCGCCTTCCCTGCCTTGTCCTGCGACAGCAGCACAAGCATCCGCGCCTGCGGCCCGTCGCGCGGCGCGAGGAGCATTTTCTGCCAGAGCAAGCTGGTGCCGGGATCACGGCCGTTGATCCGTCCGCTCGCTTCGACGCTGCATTTCCCGCCGAAGTCGTAGAGGCATCGCTGCGCGATATTGGTGACGCGCGCGCGGGTCAGCGCGATCTTCGCCGTCACCTCCGCAGCGGTGCATTTGGTTTCAATCGTGCCGCCTGGACAGGACAGGATCGGTGTCGCTGCAGCGGCAAGGACAAGCGCCAATGCCATGATGACTACCCCAGTTCCGGCGCGACCCGACTTGTCCCAAAACTATACTCATGCGCCCATCGAGGCAAGGCCGGCGTCAGCCCTTCGCGCGGCGCCGTTCGTCCCACCAGGCGAGGCGTTCGGCGATCCGCTTTTCGAAACCGCGGTCGACGGGGCGATAGAAATCGGCCGGCGCCATATCGTCGGGCCAATAATTGTCGCCCGAAAAGCCGTCGGGCGCATCATGGTCGTAGCTGTAGCCTTCACCATAACCCAAGTCTTTCATCAGCTTGGTCGGGGCGTTGAGGATATTGGCGGGCGGCGCGAGGCTGCCGGTTTCGCGTGCCGCCGCCCATGCCGCTTTCTGTGCCGCATAGGCGGCGTTCGACTTGGGCGCCGTCGCGCAATAGAGGCACGCCTGCACGATCGCGAGTTCGCCTTCGGGCGAGCCGAGGAACTGATAGGCATCCTTGGCGGCGAGGCACTGTACCAGCGCTTGCGGGTCGGCGAGGCCAATATCTTCGCTCGCGAAGCGGACGATTCGGCGCAGGACATAAAGCGGCTCCTCGCCCGCGACGAGCATGCGCGCGAGCCAATAGAGCGACGCCTGCGGGTCCGATCCGCGCAGCGCCTTATGCAGCGCCGAGATCAGATTATAATGGCCGTCGCGATCCTTGTCGTAGACGGGCATGCGGCGATGCAGGAACTGCGCGAGTTCGGCGGGGTCGAGCGGCGCATCGATCGCCGTCGCGAACAAGGTTTCGACCTGGTTGAGCAGGAAGCGGCCGTCGCCATCGGCGCTCGAGATCAACGCCGCTCTGGCGTCGTCGGTGACGGGAAGGCTGCGTCTGACCTCGGCCTCGGCGCGCTCGACCAGCGTTGCCAGCGCCTCTTCACCCAAACGGCCCAGCACCAGCACCTGCGCCCGCGACAGCAGCGCCGCATTGAGCGCGAAGCTCGGGTTCTCGGTCGTCGCGCCGACGAGCACGACGGTGCCGCGTTCGACATAGGGCAGGAAGCCGTCCTGTTGCGCCCGATTGAAGCGATGAATCTCGTCGACGAACAGCAGCGTGCGCTTGCCCGCCGCTGCCATCTTCTCTGCATCGGCGAAGGCTTGCCGGAGGTCGGCGACGCCCGAGAAGACCGCCGACAGCGGCGCAAAGCGCATACCGACGGCTTCGGCGAGCAGCCGCGCAATCGTCGTCTTACCCGTGCCCGGCGGACCCCAAAGGATGATCGACGACAATTGCCCCGCCGCGACCATACGGCCGATCGCGCCTTCGGGACCGGTCAGATGTTCCTGCCCGACGACATCGGCGAGCGTGCGGGGTCGCAGTCGCTCGGCGAGCGGCACGGGCCCGGTGGCGGCGCCTTCGCGCTGCGCCGGTGCATCCTCGCCGAACAGGTCCCCGGCCATCGGACGCTCAGCTCCGGCGCCGCTGTTTCTGGCGGATCAGGCGGATATAGGTGTCGGCGACCGCCTGGTTGATCGCATCCCACTGATAGGAGCCGCTTTCGAGCACCGCCGCCGCGCCATGTTCGGCGCGCAGCTGGATATCGCGGCAATAGCGCTCGAGATGGTCGGCGAAGCTCGTGATCGAGCCGGGCGCGACGAGGTAACCGGTCTGCCCATGCTTGACGATGCTGGCGCTGCCGGTCGCGCGCGCCGCGACGACGGGCAGGCCGCACGCCATCGCTTCGAGGGTCACATTGCCGAACGTCTCGGTCACCGACGGGTTGAAGAAGATGTCGCACGAGGCGAGCGCATGCGCGAGATCCGCGCCGCCTTGGAAACCCACGAAGTTCGCGTTGGGCAGGCGCGATTCGAACCATTCGCCCGCGGGACCCTCGCCGATCACGACAACCTTGTGCGGCACGCCGCGCCGCTGAAGCACGTCGATGGCGTCGGCAAAGACGTCGAGCCCTTTTTCCATCACCAGCCTGCCGAGGAAGGCGATCGCGGGCACATCGTCTTCGATCCCGAGCGAGCGGCGCCATGCCATGTCGCGGCGGGCGGGATTGAAAACCGACTGCTCGACGCCGCGGGTCCAGATGCCGATGTCGTAGTTCATCCGCTGTTCGCGCAGCACCTGCGCAAAGCTTTCGGACGGCGCGATCAGCGCATCGCATTTGCGGTAAAGCTTGCGCAGCCAGGCGACCATAACGGGTTCGAGGAACGACAGATTATAATAGCGGACATAGGTTTCAAAGCGCGTGTGCACCGAACAGGCGACCGGCAGTCGCCGGCGCCGCGCCCACGCCGCCGCCTGCCGCGCGACGCGGTCGGGACTGGAGATATGGACGATATTGGGCGCGAAATTGACGATGTCTTCGCGGACGCGCGACGAGAAGGACACCGGAACGCGATATTCGCTGCGGCCCGGAATCGCGATCGACGGCACGCTGACCAGATCGCCCGTCGGCTCGAAAGCGGGGTGGGCGACGGTCGGCGAATAGACTCGCACTGCGGCGCCATGGTCCTGAAGATAGCCGACCAGACGGTTCAGCGCCTTGTTCGCGCCGTCGGTGGTCATATTATAATTGCCGCTGAACAGGGCGATGCGAAGGTCGGAGACGTCCATCGCGCCTGCGCTAATCCCCTTGCGGTGCAAACGCAACGCCGCCGTCAGGCCATGATGCTATAGGGTTCGCCCGGTTTCGAACGGCACATGCGTTTCGAGACGCGCGTCTCTTCGCCCTCGACAATCGCGATGTCGGTGATCGACAGGCATTTGCTGCCATTGGGCTCGGTGTTGAGCGCGGTGATCGTCGATGATCCCGCCACACCTTCGCGCGTCGGGCTCGTCCAGTTGGCGGTCGCGCCGACCTCTTCCTTTTTCGTGACCGCCACGGTCGCCTCGGCGGCGACTTTCTGCTCTTTTTCGTCGAGCTGGCAGGCGATTTCGGCGACGAGCACTGCGCCGACCAGCCCCGACACGAGCGTACCCACGCCCTTGAGCCCCACGGCGCTGCCCGCAACACCGCCAAGCAGCCCGCCCAGCGCGCCGCCCCGCTTGCGCGCGCGCTTGCATTTCGGATCGGGGGCGTCGCTGCTGGCGCGCTTCGTTTCGTCGCTTTTCTTTTTAGACGGCGTCCCTGTGGCTTCGGGTGAGGCGACTTTGACCCCCGAGGAGGGAACCGGATAGCCGTTGCAGCCGGTGTTGAAGCAGAACCGGTCGGCCAGGTAGGCGCGATCGGTCTGATACTGCGCTTCAAGCCCGCGATAGGCGGCGAGGTTCGCGCCCTCGGGATCGGAGGCGGCGTGTTCCGCCATCACGGCTTTATAGAAACGGTCCTGGGTCGCCGGAGAATAACGCATATTGCCCCCGACCCTGGCCGTATAAAGCGACGACAACGCGTTTTGATAGACGATCATCGCCTCGCGATACGGAAGCATCTTTTGCGTATAATAGGTGTCGATCGCCACCGTGCAGCGGTTGATCGCAGCCGCTTTGTCGAACGGCGCGTCGATCTTTTTATAATCCTCGCGGCACTTGGGGTAGCTACGGGTATCGAGCACAGGCCGATCCGGGAGAGCGGGCAGCGCCGGTTCGGCGACCGGCGCCGGGACAAAGGCCTTCTCGCCTTCGCTCGGCACGCCTTGCCAGGCCGCGGCGACAGCGCTGCTCGACAGCAGCACCAAAAAAATGGCGCCGACCCCTGACCGATATCGCAGTTTTGCCCGCATATCTGACTCCCATCCCTTGTCTCCAAGGCTAAGCCCGAATGGACGGCCTCACAAGCGGGGTCAATGACGCGGATCACACCGCCAAATGCCCATGCCGTGATATTGTTTTGGCCGTGGTGATGACATAGCATGATCGCATCTGCGGTTAGGGGTCCGCCTTATGTGGGGATGATCGTATGAACCATTGGATCAAATCGGTCACAGCGCTTGTCGGGGCGCTCGTATGCACCGCCGCGACGCCGCCCGGCATGGACCCCGATAATCCGACCTGCCCCGCCAATCCCAGCTGGTCGGACTATAAGACGATGGTGCTGACTCCGTTCCAGCGTAGCGGCGAAACCGTGCTGCTGGCCGAGGGCCGCGTCGATAGCGAGCTTCCGGCCCGCCTTGAAAAGGTGCTGACCGACAATCCGTCGATCAGCGAAATCTGGATCCGGTCGCCGGGCGGCGATGCGCGCGCCGGCAATGCCGCGGGATTGCTGATCCGCAAATTCAGCAAGGAGCGCCAGATGGTGACCCGCATTCCGTCGGGGTGGACCTGTTTCAGCGCGTGCAATTTCGTCTTCATGGGGGGCCGCGCGCGCACGATCGACCCGGGCGGATATTTCATGGTCCATATGTTCACCATGACCGGCGACAAGAACGCCATTCAGTCGAGCGTCGCGATGGGCGCCGAGTCCACCACCGAGCTGATCAGCGATGTCGAGCGGGAGGCGGCGCTGATGGCGACCGAGGATAACGATCTGCTGATCCGCCTCGATGTCTCGCGCGACCTGCTGTCCGATATCATGTACCGGCAGAAAGCGATCGCGACCGGCGAAGACCGGTCGACACGGCGATGCCTGACGCGGAAAGAGGCGCTCAAATATAATGTGGTCAACATCGACCCGGATTAGCGGAAGAACCTAGTCCCCGGTTTCCGACGGCGCTTCCAGATCGACGACCACCGGCGGGTGGAGGCGCAGGCGGTGGACGCGGCGCTCGTCGGCCTCGATGACCTCGATGCGCCAGCCGCTCGGGTGGACGAGGATTTCGCCGACCTCGGGGACATGGCCCGCGAGCACGGCGGCGAGGCCGCCCAGCGTGTCGACATCTTCCTCGATCTCGGCGAGCCGCGGGTCGATTGCCTCGCCGACATCGTCGAGCTCGGCGCGCGCGTCGGCTTCCCAGCAACCGCCCTCGCCGGGCGCGAACAGCGCGGTCGGCTCGTCGTCATGCTCGTCCTCGATCTCGCCGACGATTTCCTCGACCAGATCCTCGATCGTCAGCAGCCCCTCGGTGCCCGAATATTCGTCGATGACGATCGCCAGATGCGTACGTTTCGCGCGCATTTCGGCGAGCAGGTCGAGCACGCCCATCGATTGCGGGACGTAAAGCGGCTGGCGGATGAGGTCGAGCAAGGGCGGCGGGGTGCGCCCCTCGGCGAGCACGGCGAACACGTCCTTGACGTGGATCATGCCGACGACCTCGTCGAGATTCTCGCGGTAGACCGGCAGGCGGCTGTGCCCGGCTTCGGCGAAGGACGCGACGATCTCGGCAAAGCTCGCGCTTTCGGGGATCGCGATGATGTCGGCGCGCGGCACCGCGACATCGTCGACGGTCTGTTCGCCGAAGTGGAGGAGGTTGCGCAGCATCTTGCGCTCGATCTGCGACAGGTCGCCGACGACGCTGCTGCCGCGCCGTTCCTGCCCCTCTTCCTCGGCCTCGTCGATGACCTCTTCGATCTGCTCGCGCAGCGACGGTTCCTTGTCGCCGCCGAACAACAGATTCTTCAGCCCGGACAATAGTCCGGGTCTACTACTGTCCTCTTCCGATCGGCTCGAAGATCCCTGGTCGTCGGGCATGTGCGTGTCGTTTCCCTGCTAGTCGAGTTCCGCATATGGATTGGCGATGCCCAGCGATGCAAGCGCTTTCACCTCAAGCGCCTCCATCGCGGCGGCCGAGTGATCGTCCATATGGTCGTAACCGACGAGATGCAGCGTGCCGTGGACGATCAGATGCGTCGCGTGATCGGGAACCGAAATCCCCTTCTCCTCCGCCTCGCGCGCGCAGGTTTCGCGCGCGAGCACGATGTCGCCGAGCAGGATTTCGCCATCGTCGCTGTTCGCGAGGCTTTCGAGCAGATCCTCCTGGACCTGCGGAAAGGAGAGAACGTTGGTCGGCTTGTCCTTGCCGCGAAAATCGCGGTTGAGCGTGTGGACCTCCGCATCGTCGGTCAGCCGCACCGACACCTCGACGAGCGGCGCGGCGTCGGCAAGCTCGGCATAGGGCGTCAGCGCGAGCGCGGCGGCGACCGCCTCGCCCGCCCGCACCTCCCAGTCGAGCGGATCGGGCCAGGGCGTCGCGGCGTGGGTTTCGACGCTCAGCATCGGATCGGCTCTGCGCAAAAATCGGCAGAAAACTGGGTAACTTCACACTGGAATCGCATATATTGTCCGGGAGACGGGGCGCCAACGGCGCGAATGGGGCAAGGGCGTGTCATAGCCGCCACGCTATCGCGCCACGATTTTGTAGGACAGCGATATTTGCTCATGGTCACGGCTCAAGGATGATTGCATCGCTGATATGGGTCTGCGCAGCCGCCACCTCGGCGGCCGCCGCTTCTGCTAGCCAATCGCGAAAGTGCGCGATCTTTTGGCGCTGCAGCCGCGCGACGGGATAGACGAACCAGAAGGCGCGGCCGTCGCCCGCGACGAGCTCGTGCGCGGGGACGAGGCGGCCGGCGGCGATTTCGTCGCGAAACAGGATCGGCGAGCCGATCGCGATCCCGTGCCCCGCGATCGCGGCGGCGATATCCATATGCTCGGCGGCGAGGCTGGTGCCGAAGCGGTCGGGTGGCGGCCCCGGGGCGACACCGAGCGCGCGATACCACAGTCCCCACCAGTCGGGCCGGCCGAGCAGCGCGACATCGAGCGCTTTGCCCGGATTCTCCAGCCCGGCGGCCGCGACCTTCAGTGCGGGCGCGCAAAGCGGCGTGAACAGGACGGGGAACAGCCGGACGCTGCGCAGGCCGCGCCAGTCGCCGAGCCCGTGGCGGATCGCGGCGTCGAAACGGCCATCGCCGAGCGCCTGCGGCTCGGCTGACAATTCGAGTTCGATCGCGATGTCGGGATGGCGCGCGCGGAACAGCCCAAGCCGCGGGGTCAGCCAGCTCGTCCCGAAAGTCGGGAGCGTCGTCAGCGAGAGCCGCGCCTCGTCCCGGTCCTGCGCCTTTACGAAGCTCGCATGCAGCGCCGCGAAGGCGGCCGTCGCCTCGCGCGCGATCGCGGCGCCGGCGGCGGTCAGCACGACCTTGTGCGGATGGCGGACGAACAGGTGCAGCCCGGTCTGCTGTTCGAGCTGGCGGACATGGTAACTGACCGACGCGGCGGTGGTGCCGAGTTCGTGCGCGGCGCGGGCGAAACTCTCCAGCCGCGCCGCCGCTTCAAAAGCGCGGATCGAGGGCAAGGGCGGAAGCTTGTCGGCGCGGACCATAAATATGACTTAGCCTCTACAGCCATTCTTCGCATCCTCAAAGCGTCGCGCGCGGGGCAGACCAAGCCACCCATTCGCTGGAGGCCCGATGACCCATCTTCCCACTTCGCTCGACCGCCGCCGCCTGATCGAAACGATGATCCTCGCCGGTGGCGCGGCGGCCTTCGGTGTGCCAGCACGGGGCCACGACGCGCATCACCGCGACTGGCAATGGCTGGTCGGCAATTGGGACGTCTGGCACCGGCGATTGAAGGAACGGCTCGCGGGCAGCGACGACTGGGCCGAGTTCGGCGGCAAGAGCGCGTGCTGGCTGACGCTGGGCGGGCTCGGGACGATCGACGACAATATCCTCGACCTCCCCGGCGGCGAATATCGCGGCTTCGGAATCCGGGCTTTCGACCCCAAGGCGCAGCAATGGGCGATCTGGTGGGTCGACGGGCGAAACCCAACGCATATCGAGCCGCCGGTGATCGGACGTTTGGACGGCGACGAGGGCGTCTTTACCGGACGCGACACATATAAGGGTCAGGATATCGCGGTCCGGTTTCGCTGGCACGAGATCGACGGCGCCCGCCCGCACTGGGACCAGGGATTTTCGACCGACGGCGGCAAAACGTGGGAGATCAACTGGCGCAACTATTTTACCCGCACCGGCGCAACGCCAAAGCCATTGCCGCTGCTCGCGGAAAAGGCGCCAAATGCGGACGACTTCGCTTTTCTCGTCGGCGCATGGAAAGTCAGGCACCGCAAGCTGAAGACGCGGCTCGCCGGAAGCCGCGACTGGATCGATTTCGACGGGACGCTGGTGAACTGGCCCGTGCTCGGCGGGCGCGGCAATGTCGGCGACAATGTGATGAACTTTCCCGGCGCGCCGTTCCGCGGGGTCGGCATCCGCGCGCTCGATCCGGCGACGGGCGAATGGCTGAGCTGGTGGCTCGACGGGCGCAGTCCGACGAGCATCGCGCCGCCGGTGCGCGGCGGCTTCGCGGGCGGGGTCGGCACCTTCATCGGCGACGACAGTTTCGAGGGGCGGCCGATCAAGACGCGCGTTTTATGGTCGCGCATCACCGCGACCTCGGCGCGCTGGGAGCAGGCATCGTCGGCCGACGGCGGCCAGAGCTGGGAGACCAACTGGATCAGCGATTTCGATCGGACCGCGTAAAATGACGGCGTTTGCCCTCGCCTTTTCGCTGCTCGCCGCGAGCCCCGCGGTCGAAATCGTCGGCGAGGCCGAGCTGTTCGCGCCGGGGATCGCCTCGACCGGTCATTCGGAAATTCGCCTGACGATCAGCCCCGATGGCCGAACCGCCTTGTGGTTCAGCCGCGACCGGCCGGGCGGGCCCGGCGGCTACGACATCTGGATCGCACGCCGCGAGGGAAACGAGTGGGCGCCCGCGACGCCGGTTTCGTTCAATTCGCCGGGGCGCGATTTCGACCCCGCTTTCTCGCGCGACGGACGCTTCGTCTATTTCTGTTCGGACCGGCCCGGCGGGATGGGCAAGGATGACCTCTACCGCGTTGCCGTGACCGCGACGGGGTTCGGCACGCCCGAAAATCTGGGGCCGCAGGTCAATAGCGCGGCGAACGAATATGCGCCGATGCTGTCGCCCGACGGCCGGCGGCTGCTGTTTTCGAGCGACCGGCCGGGCGGCGCCGGACGCCACGACCTTTACACCGCAAGGTCGAAAGGGCGCGATTTTGCTGCCGCCGTGCCGCTGCCCGGCGCGATCAACACCCCCGCCGACGAATTCGACGCGAGCTTTCTGGCCGACAGCCGGACCTTGGTCTTCGCGCGCGCGCCGAGCATGAAGGACGATCGCATCGACCTGTTCGCCGCGACATCGCAGAGTGGCCGCTACGGTGCGGGAATGATATTGCCCCTCGCGGTGAACGATCCGGTCAGGGATAGTTACGGCCCGATGCTCGACTGGTCGGCGCCGGATCGGCTGACCTTTTCGAGCCAGCGCGGAGGAGCGCAATCGATGGAATTGTACCGCATCACCTATCATATTGTATCAACGAAGATTTCGGGAGGGCAGCATGGCCGATAATCTTTTGACCGGCCTCAGCTTCGCCGCCGCGGGCGGCGCTGCGCTGGTCGGCGGGGTCTTCTTCGGCTTTTCCAGCTTCATCATGGCCGGGCTTGGACGGCTCGCGCCCGAGCAGGGCGCGAGTGCGATGAATTCGATCAACGTCACGGTGATCAATCCGGGCTTCATGACCGCATTGTTCGGCACCGGGCTGCTGTGCCTGATCGCGGCGGCGATGGCGCTGGGATCGCTCGGTTCGCTCGACGGCAAGCTGATCCTCGCCGCGGCGCTGCTGTATGTCATCGGCTGCGACGGGGTCACGATGGCGCTGAACGTCCCGCTCAACAATGCGCTCGCCAGGGCGCCGGTGGGCACGCCCGAGGGCGCGGCGCTGTGGACGCGCTATCTCAAGGACTGGACCTTCTGGAACTCGGTGCGCACCGCGGCGAGCTTTGCCGCCGCGATCCTGTTCGTCGCCGCGGGGGTATGCCGCGCCGCCTGAGCGTCAGTGCATGTGTTTGAGCTTGTCGGGGTTGCGCATGACATAGATGGCGGTGACCTTGCCGTCGGCAATCTCGAGCGCGGTGGTCTGGAGCTCGCCGTCGGCCTCGCGCGTGACGAAACCCGGCAGGCCGTTGATCATGCCGGCGTGGACGAGCGTCGAGCCATATTTGCCGAACAGCACCGCAAGGCTGCGGTGCAGTTTCAGCACGATGTCGTATCCGATTACCGGTCCCATCGCGGCGGGGCGCTTGCCGCCGCCATCGGCCCACATGCCGACATCGGCGGCGAGCAGCGCGCCGAGCGCGCCCATATCGCCGCTGCGCGAGGCCGCGAAAAAGGCGTTGGCGATCTGCAGCCCCTGCTCTTTCTCGAGCTTGTAGCGCGGGCGCGCGTCGCGGACGTGGGTGCGCGCGCGCGCCGCGAGCTGGCGCGTCGCGGCGGGATCGCGGTCGATCGTCTTCGCGACCTCGTCATACTCGACGCCGAAGACGTCGTGGAGCAGGAAGGCGGCGCGCTCCAAGGGGGAGAGCCGTTCGAGCGCGAGCATCAGCGGCAGCGTGACGTCGTCCGCTTCCTCCTCCTCGACCAGCGGGTCGGGGAGCCAGGGGCCGACATAGGTCTCGCGCTGGTTTCGCGCCGACTTGATCTGGTCGAGGCAGAGCCGCGTCACGGTGCGGCGGAGGAACGCCGCGGGCTCGCGCACCGCATCGCGGTCGGCGGCGAGCCAGCGGATGAAGGCATCCTGCACCACATCCTCGGCGTCGGCGACCGAGCCGAGCATGCGGTACGCGACGCGCGTGAGCAGCGGACGCAGCGGGTCGAAACTCGCCGCCGCGTCCGCCGCCGCACCGGTGTCGCCGCGGATGCCTTCGGGGGTCATCAGGCGGCCTTCGCGGGCGCGCCGCCTTCGTACCAGAGGTCGAAGCCGACCGCGATGCGGTTCCAGCCATTGATGACGTTGATCATCACGGTCAGGTTCATCTGTTCCTCCGCCGTGAAATGCTCGTCGAGCGCCGCGTGCGCTTCCTTTTGCGTGTGTGCTTGCGAAAGACGGGTCAAGGCGTCGGTCCACGCGAGTGCGGCGCGCTCGCGCGGCGTATAAACCGGGGCGTCGGCCCACGCCGCGAGCAGATAGATGCGCTGCTCGGTCTCGCCCTTCGCGCGCGCGTCGGCGGTGTGCATGTTGATGCAGTTGGCGCAGCCGTTGAGGATCGACGAGCGGATCTTCACCAGCTCGATCAGGCTCGTCTCAAGGCTTTTTTCGGCCGCGAGGCTGACCGCCATCCACTGCTTCATGAGCTGCGGCGAGGCGGCGAAGGGGTCGGTTACCTTGGTCATGTCATGTCTCCTTTAAGGGGTTGTACCGACATGACGAGACAGGATCGGCGCGTGTGACATGATATGCGAAAAAAATTCGCACCGGACGGAAAATCGGTTAGCCTGCCCGCCTCGACAATCGGAATGAGGGGGAAAATCATGAAGTTTCTCGATGGTTTCGGCGAACAGGCCTATGCATTGCTGCGCATCGTCGCGGGCCTGTTGTTCATGGCGCATGGCGTGCAGAAATTTTTCAATTTCCCGGTCAAGTTCCCGATGGAACTCACCCCGATGCTGCAAGCCGCTGGGGCGATCGAGCTGATCGCGGGCGGCCTGATCGTCATCGGCCTGTTCACCCGCCCCGCGGCCTTCATCGCGAGCGGCATGGCGGCTGTCGGCTATTGGACCGCACACGCAACGCAAGGGCTTTATCCGATCGTCAATGGCGGCGAGACGATCATCCTCTACTGCTTCATCTTCCTGTTCATCGCGACGCGCGGCGCGGGCATCTGGAGCGTCGACGGCGCGAGGAAATAGAGGTTCCATCATTATCTCGCGGCCACTAGTTGCAGATCCTATTTATCGTCACCCCGGATCAAGTCCGGGGTGACGAAGGAAAATGAAGCAACGTCCGCTTCCCACCCCTTTGCTGTCTCACCGCCCACACAACAAAATAGGGGGCGGCCCTTTCGGACCGCCCCCAGTTTCGGGCTTCACATGGTGAAGGTCGTCAAAGCTTGCGTGTGTTCGTTTCGATCAGCTTCTTCGCCTCGGTAATCGCCTTGGCGGTGGTCAGCTTCTTTTCCTGGATGTCGTCGGCCATTTCGAGCAGGCGGCCGCTGATCACGGTGCCGGTATCGGCCTTTTCCTCGATCGAGATGCCGCCCTTGGTCGCCGCAACGCGGTCCCACTCGGCGCGCACGGCGGCCCAATAATCCTTGGTCGCGGCCCAATAGTCGTCGGCCGCCTTCACGTCATATTGGTCATATTTGATATAGGTGTTGAGGACATATTCCTGAACGATCGGCACCAGCTTGCCGTCCTTCGTCCCCATCTTGGTATTGTCCTGCCAGTGGACCCAGCCATCGGGCGAGGGCTGGTGGCGGTTGATCGAGAGGTAGCGGTCATAGACCGGATTGCGCACCGCATCGCGGCGCGCGAGCGGGCGCCAGGTCCAGTTCGAGCGCCAGCGGCGGACACCGCCCTGCGTCTCGAACTGGCCCCAGCCGCCGTAACGCGGGCTGTCGTCGACCTGATACACCGTCTGCGACCAGCGGCCGGTGCGCATCTTTTCAGGCACATCTTCCCACGTCCACGCGTTGCGGTCCGAATAGACGAGCACCTTCGCGGGCTCATATTCCCAGTCCTGCCGCCAATGCTTGATGATCATGCTCTTGTCGTCGTCGCCCGTGATGACGAGCATATGCTGCAGGCTGATCTTGCGGCCCGTGTCCTCGATCACGCGGACGACCTCGTTGCCGCCCGAGCGCTTGGGTTCGAGAACCTCGTACGCCGGATCCCAGCGCGTCGATTCCTGCATGTTGAAGCTGACGCGGTAATTGCCCGCCATCGCGAGGATGTCGGCGCGGTCCTGTTCGAAATTGGCGGCGGCGGCCTCGGCGGCGATCGGCGGGTGCGCCGAGGCGACGACCGGCAGCGCGGCGGAGAGCAGCAACAGGCTGGCGGCGATCTTGCGATAATTTTTCATCGGTGCAGTCCTTCTTTCTGTTTTAGAAGCGGAAGCTCAGCGACACGCTCGCGTTGCGGCCGGGCTGGGTATAGGCGTCGGCGCTCGCCGGGACGGTGGGCGCGGTTGCCGTTCCGCCCATCGCGAGGCCGCGCACATCGCTCCACCAGCTGTATTTCTTGTCGAGGATGTTGAAGACGCCCGCGCGCAGCGTGAGCGCATCCATCACCCGCACGAACGCCGTCGCGTCGAGGATCGTGAAAGCATCGGGGCGGAAGCATGTGGGGGTGCAGAGCCCCGTCGTGCGCGACGCTTCCTTGCGGCCCGCGTGCGTCATAATGATCTGGCCGCCGAAGCGACCCGACGATTCCCGATAGCCGACGCCGGCGACGAGCTTGAGCGGATCGATCGACGACAGCGGCGAACGCACGCCGTCGGGGTCGATGATGTCCCCCTTCGCATAGGATAGGGCGAGCGTCGTATACAGGCCGGACGACGCTCGCCCCTCGAACCGCGCCTCGGCCCCTTTGACCCGGACGCGATCGAGATTCACGAATTGATAGAGGATGGGGTTGGCGATCGTGCCGACGCCGCCGACCTGTTCCTGGCTGATGAAGTCCTTGTACCGCGCCGAAAAACCGGTGACGTCGAGGCTGACCGTGTCATTGGAGAAGCGCACGCCGCCCTCGAAACTTTCGCTGCGCTCGGGCCCCAGGTCGGGGTTCGGGAGCGTGCGGTACGAGAAGAAGGGCGAAGTCAGATTCTCGAAGAACTGGTTCACCTGCCCCGGCTCGGGCGCCTTGAAGCCGGTCGCATAATTGGCGAACAACCGGACATCGTCGGTAATTTTCCACACCGCGCCGAACTTCGGCGAGACGCGCGAACCGTCCTGCTTGGCGCCGCGGAAGGTCGGCAGCAGCGGGTCGTTGTCGGGCGACAGGTCGTACCAGTCGAAACGCAGCGCCGGGTAGAGCAGCAAGCGGCCGTCGGCGATCGCGATCTCGTCGCCGACGAACAGTCCCGCGCGGGTGAAGTCGGTGCTCGGGAAGGCGCGGGTGGGATAGGTTTCGCCCGCCGGCGGGACGGTGCCGCCGCGAAGGCCGCGCTGGCGCGTCTGGCTGATGTCGCCGCCAAAGACGAGACGGTGCGTGATCGCACCCGTCGCGAAATCGGCGCGCGCGTCGGCCGAGGCGCCAAAGACGCGGTTCTCGAAGGTGTTGAGGCGCGTGCGGTCGGCCGACGGGGTGCGGTCTTCCTCGGTATATTGGCGATCCTCGCCGTCCTGCCAGTAGAGCGCGACGCGCGCGAAATCGATCGCCCCCTCGCCTTCCCAGCTCCAGTCGAACGAGACGCGCTTGCGCGTCCCGGTGTCGAAGCCTTCGAGGCGGTCGACGGTCGCGCCGAGCCCGTTCGGGCCGAGGCCGCTGAGCCCGTTGGTATAAAGGCGCGTGTCGAGATATTCGCCGGTCAGGCGCAGCTTGTGGCCGTTGGCGGGGTCGTAGACGATGCGCGCGAGCGCGGCGTCCGAGCGTCCGTCCTGCGGGTTGGCGCGCGTGCGCGACGCGCCGATGCCGTTCGCCGTGCCGAGGCTGCCCTGGTTCTCCAGCTCCTTGTAATCGCGGCGCGTATAGGCCGCCATCACCGACCAGTCGCCGCTGCGCCCCGCGAGGATCGCGGTTTCGCTGAATTCCTCGTCGGCGCTGTTATAGCCGGCGCGGAGCAGGCCGCCGATGCTCTTGCCGGGTTCGAGGAAATCGCCGGGGTCGGAGGTGATGAAGCTGACCGCGCCGGCAAGGCCGTCGCTGCCATAAAGCGCCGACGACGGGCCGCGCAGGATCTCGACCGATTTGACGAGGCCGAGGTCGACATAGTCGCCGCGCCCCGATGCCTGTGCGCCGAAGCTGAAGCCGTCGGGAACGCGGACGCCGTCGACCTGGATCAGCACGCGGTTGCCGCCGATGCCGCGGATGTTGAAGCTGTCGTTACCCGCACGACCGGTGGCGCCGAGTGCGGCGCCGAAGCGCGCGGGCTGGCGCTGGACGCTGACGCCGGGTTCGAAGCGGACGAGGTCGCGGATGTCGGTGACCATCTCGTCGGCGATCTGCTCGTCGCTCTTCACGGTGACGGTGACCGGGACGTCTTCGGCCTTCACCGCGGTGCGCGTCGCGGTGACGACGATGCGATTCTTGAGCGACACCCAATATTCGCCGTCATTGTCCTGCGCGAAGGCCGGCGAAGCGGTCGCGGCGAGCGCGAGGCCCAGCGCGCTGCCTGCGGCAAGGCGGGATATCGACGGCAAATTTCGGATGTTCAATTTTCTTCCCCTGATTGATTGCGACTGACTCGCAATAGCGGCCGTCTAGGCGGGGAATTTCAGAGGGTCAATATGCTATTGAGAATCGTTCTCGAAAATTAGCAGCAGGTGGCAGCGCGCGACGATCCGACCGCAAGTGCCGTGAACGCGGAAACAAGCTCGGAATGATGAAAGGCGGGCAGCGACCGGGAGCGCTCCATCACTCATCGTCACCCCGGACTTGATCCGGGGTCCCGCTTGAGGTCAAAGACAGTGAGTGCGTCAAAAAAGCGGGATCCCGGATCAAGTCCGGGAGGACGAAGGGGAATCAAGTAACGTCCGCTTCCCACCCCAAAGCCGACGCTGTCCGCGCGCTAAGCCCCCGGCCCTTCATAGGCATCGACGATCCGCCCGACGATCGGATGGCGGACGACGTCGGCGCTGGTGAAATAGCTGACGTTGATGCCCTCCAGCCCTTCGAGCCGGCCGACCGCGTCGGCGAGGCCCGAGGTTGCGGGGATCGGCAAGTCGACCTGTTTCGGGTCGCCGCAGACCACCATGCGGCTGTTCATGCCGAAGCGGGTGAGGAACATCTTCATCTGCGGGATCGTCGTGTTCTGCGCCTCGTCGAGGATGATGAAGGCGTCGGCGAGCGTGCGCCCGCGCATGAAGGCGAGCGGCGCGATCTCGATCTCACCCGACGCGATGCGGCGCTCGACCTGCTCGGCGGGCAGGCAGTCGTGGAGCGCGTCGTAGAGCGGGCGGAGGTACGGATCGACCTTTTCCTTCATGTCGCCGGGAAGGAAGCCGAGCTTCTCGCCCGCTTCGACCGCGGGGCGCGAGAGGATGAGGCGCTGGACGCTGCCGGTGATCAGCTGCGCAACCGCCTGCGCAACCGCGAGATAGGTCTTGCCGGTGCCCGCGGGGCCGAGCGCGAAAATCACGTCGTCGCGGGCGAGCGCCTGCATATAGGGGACCTGCGACGGCGCGCGCGGGACGATCGTCTTTTTGCGCGTGCGGATCATGATCGGCGGCGCTTCGTCCTTGTCGTGGCGGATGATGCCCGCGAGCGTCGGCTGCGCCGACATCGCGATCACCCCGTCGACGAGGCCGGTGTCGACCTCCTGCCCCTGTTCGATCCGGTTGTAGAGTTCGGTGAGCACGTCGCGCGCGCGCGCCGCGGCCTCGGCCTCGCCCTCGATCTGCACGCGGTTGCCGCGCGCCGAGATATAGACGCCGAGGCGGTTTTCGATCGCGACGAGGTTGCGGTCGAACTCGCCGAAGAGGATGCCCAAAAGCTGCGTTCGCTCAAATTCCGCCGTCAGTCGGACGCGGTCGCCGGGTTCGGCGGGGGCGGAGGCGGTCAGCGGGCGTTTGGACATATAAGCAAGGCTCCTTCGATCGACGACATGACTGTAGCCCCGTCAAGGCGGGAGTCCATGACTTGCGGACTGCGAATAGGACGGAAGGAGACGGAGTGTGTCTTCGGGGAGACAGCTTCCGTCCTGCCCACTAGGCGACCTCTTCCATCAGCGCTTCGGCGCCAACGCTGTTGGCACCGGCCGACGTGATCCGCACGTCGATCATATCGCCGATCTTGAGCCCCGGCGCGATGACGTGCACCGACTGGAGCCAGGGCGACTTGCCGATCAGCTGGCCGTCGAGCTTGCCCTTGCGTTCGAGGAGCAGGCGCGTCGTGCGGCCAACGGTCGCCTCGTTGAACGCCTGCTGCTGTTCGTTGAGCAGCGCTTGCAGGCGTTGGAGGCGCTCATTGAGCACCGCTTCGTCGATCTGATCGTCCATCGTCGCGGCGGGGGTGCCGGGGCGGCGCGAATATTTGAAGCTGTACGCCATCGCATAATTGGTCGCACGGACGATATCGAGCGTCGCCTGGAAATCGGCGTCGGTTTCGCCGGGGAAGCCGACGATGAAGTCGCCCGAGATCGCGATGTCGGGACGCACGGCGCGGACGCGTTCGATGATCTTGAGATAGCTTTCGACCGAATGGCTGCGGTTCATCGCGGCGAGGATGCGGTCGCTGCCCGCCTGCACCGGCAGGTGGAGGAAGGGCATCAGCTTGTCGATCTCGCCATGCGCGGCGATCAGCCCGTCGGTCATGTCGTTGGGGTGGCTGGTCGTGTAGCGGATGCGCTCTAACCCGTCCTCGCGCGCGAGTTCGCGGATCAGCCCGTCGAGGCCGATCGCCCGGCCCTTGGCGTCCTCGCCGTCCCAAGCGTTGACGTTCTGGCCGAGCAAGGTGATTTCGCGCACCCCGCCCGCGACGAGCGCGCGCGCCTCGGCGATCAGGTCGGCGAAGGGCCGGCTGATCTCGGCGCCGCGCGTATAGGGCACGACGCAATAGGTGCAGAATTTGTCGCAGCCTTCCTGCACCGTCAGGAAGGCGGTCGGGCGCTGCCCGCCCGCACGTTTGGGCAGCGCGCCGAACTTGCTCTCGGCGGGCATGTCGAGGTCGACGGCTTTTTCGCCGCGCGCGGCGCGGGCGATCAGATCGGGAAGGCGGTGATATGCCTGCGGGCCGACGACGACATCGACGGTCGGAGCGCGGCGCGCGATTTCGGCGCCCTCGGCCTGTGCGACGCAGCCCGCGACCGCGATCGTCGGACGGCTGCCGTCGGCGCGCTTCAGCCGGCCGATGTCCGAATAGACTTTCTCGGCCGCCTTTTCGCGGATGTGGCAGGTGTTGAGCACGACGAGGTCGGCGTCGGCGCCGTCGGCGGCGGCGACATAGCCCTCGGC
The DNA here is from genome assembly GCF_001468225.1 of Sphingopyxis sp. H053. Classification (GTDB taxonomy): domain Bacteria; phylum Pseudomonadota; class Alphaproteobacteria; order Sphingomonadales; family Sphingomonadaceae; genus Sphingopyxis. The sequence continues at coordinate 214,224 of NZ_LNRU01000003.1, forward strand.
ACCCAGCATCTCGGCCATGCGCTCGCCGTCATAGACGTTCATCTGGCAGCCGAAGGATTTGACGTGAAAAGTCTTTTGAGGACTTGGGGGAGAGTCGGATTTCATCGGCGCGCTATAGGCGATGCGGCGCGCCGGCGGAAGACCGCGCAATTTCCTCCGCAATCGAGGCGCGCGCGGCCTCGGCGAGCAGCTTGCGGTCGGCCTCGACGATGTCAGGAAGCGGGTCGAGATAGTGGATCGTCAGGTGGACCGGGCGCTTGCGCGCGAGCAGCCGCTTGAAATTGTCGAGCCCCGATTCGGGATCGAGCCAGGCGATATCGTTCGCCTCATGCCCATAATCGAGAAACACCGGCTGGACGCGCAGGTTCGGCGGCGTCGGGATCACCGCCTGAAACAACGAGGCGCGGAAGGGCAGCAGGCCGTCGCCCGGCCCCGTCGTGCCTTCGGGGAAGAGCGTCACCGGGCGGCCGCGCGCGAGCGCACCCCGCAGCTCGTTCGCCTGATTGTGGATCTCGCGCCGCGCCTCGCGCTGGACATAGACGGTGTGGTTCTGGTCGGCGAGCCAGCCGACGAGCGGGGTTGTGCCGACCTCGGCCTTCGACACGAACGCCGAGCGCGCGGCGCCGCCGAGCGCGAGAATGTCGAGCCAGCTGACATGGTTCGACACGAACAGGACGTTGCGCCGGAGCCGCGTGCCCGTCGTGCGGATGCGCAGCCCGGCGATCCAGCCCACGGCGTTGAGGAAGGCCATCACCATCGGCGACGGGCGACGGGCGGCGCGGTAGAGGAGGTGCGGGACGATCAGGAAAAGCAGCGTCAGCACCATCAAGGCGAGACGGGCGACCGTCCGCCAGGTGATCGAGGCGCGATCAGTCGCGCTTGCGATCGATGGCGACACCATAAAGCTCCATGCGATGGTCGACGAGGCGGAAGCCCAGCCGTTCGGCGATCACCTTCTGCAACGCCTCAAGCTCGGGATCGACGAATTCGATCACCTTGCCCGTTTCGACGTCGATCAGATGATCGTGATGCGCCTCGGGCGCGGCTTCGTAGCGCGAGCGGCCGTCGCCGAAATCGTGGCGGTCGAGGATGCCCGCCTCTTCGAACAGGCGGACGGTGCGGTAGACAGTGGCGATCGAGATGCCGCTGTCGACCTTTGACGCGCGCTCATACAGCGTCTCGACGTCGGGATGATCCTCCGAATCCGAAATGACGCGCGCAATGATGCGGCGCTGCTCGGTGATGCGGAGCCCCTTTTCGTGGCACAATGCTTCGAGATCGATATTGCCGGACATGCTTGCCTTTCCTGCAGATGCAGCCGTGTCTGTGTTTGTTACAAACTGTATAGGCACGCCCCGCGGATAGGACAAGGGCGGCACCCCTACGACGCCGCCCTCCCCTGCTCCGGATGGAGCGATTTATCTTGGGCCCTGACCCTAAGGTTCAGACCTTGGGCTTGCGCTTGCGCCCGCCGCCGCGGCCCTTGGTGCCGAGGCCGATTTCCTTGGCCAGCGCGCGGCGCTTTTCGGCATAGTTCGGCGCGACCATCGGATAGTCGGCGGGCAGGCCCCACTTTGCGCGATAATCGTCGGGGGTCATGCCATAATGCGTCATCAGGTGGCGGCGCAGCATTTTAAGCTTTTTGCCGTCCTCGAGACAGACGATGAAGTCGGGTTTGACCGAGGTACGGATCGACACCGCCGGCACCAGCTTTTCCTCGACGACCGGTTCGCTGCCGAGACCCGACAAGGCGGCGTGAACATTATTTATCAAAATGGAGAGATCCGAAATCGCGACGCTGTTGTTGCTGACATGTGCGGCGACGATGTCAGCGGTAAGCGTAACGAGCATCTCGTTGGTATCGGCTTGGTCGGACATGAGACTATTCCTTGATTCTTATTACCCAGAAGACATGCCGGCGAATATTGGATTTGTTCTTCCGCCAGCCAGAATACTGCCACTTTGGATGGAATTCCGCAATGACCGATCAGTCCGCCTTTTCACCGCGTGCCGACCGGCGCATCGTAATTGCGTCGCGAACCACCCCATCATTACCGCGGTAATAGGCCGGCCGTCGGCCGCACTCTGCAAAACCTGCGCTCTCATAGAGATGAACCGCGTCATTATCGGCGCGCATTTCAAGAAAATAGTCTTCGGCACCCTGTTCGGCGGCCCATGCCCGCCAGTCGTCGATCAGTAATGCACCGATACCGCGGCCGCGAAACTGCGGGTCGACCGCGAGCAATAATAATTCGCTTTCGGGCCCGGCGATGCGCGCCGCCGAGAAACCGCACGCGTGATCGCCGTCCCACGCGAGGCACACGCGCGCCGAGGGCAGCGCGAACAAGGTCAAAAGCTGCGCGCCGCTCCACGCTTCGCCATAAGCGGGCTCGAATGCGGCCTCCATCACGCGCATCACCGCGGCGAGATCGCCGACGCGGGCGGTCGCGAGGCGGATGGCGCTGCTCATGCCGGCGCCATCGGCTTGGCATCGGGCGCGCGACCGTAAATCGGGCTGGGCCCATCGATCAGCAAAGCGGGCGGCAACCGCAGGAATGCCCGCGCGTCGGGCAGCGCCGCCAGCGCGCGTCCGGTGCCGCGGCGCGCGACAAAGGGCTCGGCGCGATTGCCGACGACCAGTTCGTCGCCGATCAGGACGGCGTCGTCGGGCAGCAGCGAGCGAATCTCGCCGCGCGGCGTCAGGTCCGCCGCGAACGGCTGGACGAAGTATTGGCCGTGGCCGCCCTCCATCACCACCAGCGCGCCGCCGGCGGCTGCGATCTCGTCGGCGGCGCCGGCCGCAACCAGCGCGAGCGTCGAAAAGCCATGCACGGGCACCTGCCACCCGAGCGCCAGCGCACGCGCCGCCGCAACGCCGATCCGGACCCCGGCAAAGCTGCCCGGGCCGCATCCCGCGACGATGACGTCGGCGCGGCCGCCGCCTGCAAGTTCGGCGATCAGCGGAACCAGCCGTTCGGCGTGGCCGCGGCCGATCACCTCGTGACGATGGTCGACGACCGCCCCGGCCTCCAGCAACGCCACCGAACAGGCTTCGCTCGCCGAATCGATGACCAGATACCGCATCGAGGCAGGATGCTCGCTCAGACGATGCGGTTGAAGCGGGCGAAATCGGGGCGCGGGCTGCGATCGAAGATCGTTGCAGCATCGCCATAGCCGAGGGTCGAGATGAAGTTGCTCTTCACATTCGGCTGATCGGCAAAGAAGGCCTCGTCCACCCCGGCGTTGTTGAACCCCGACATCGGCCCGGTATCGAGCCCGAGCGCGCGCGCCGCGAGGATGAAATAGGCGCCCTGGAGGGTGGCATTGCGGAAAGCGGTCGTCTGCGCCAGCGCCTCGTTGCCCGCGAACCAGCTGCGCGCGTCGGTATGCGGGAAGAATTCGGGCAGATTTTCGTAAAATTCATTGTCGCTCGCGATGATCGCGGTGACCGGCGCCTTCCGGATCTTTTCCTCGTTCCCCGGTATCGCGTGCGCGGCGAGCTTTGCCTTCGCTTCGTCGGTCACGCACCAGACGATCCGCGCCGGCAGGCTGTTGGCGCTGGTCGGGCCGAACTTCACCAGATCCCAGATCGCGTGCAGCTGCGTCTCCGAAACGGGCTTGTCGAGATAGCCGTTATAGGTTCGCGCGGTACGAAACAGCTGGTCGAGAGCGCTGTCGGAAAGCGGCTCGCTCATGGGGCATCTCCTGAAATGATTTTTGATCAGACGGCGTGGACTGCCGTTACCTCAGGCACATAATGTTTCAAGAGGGACTCGATGCCATTCTTGAGCGTCGCGGTCGAGGATGGGCATCCCGCACACGCGCCCTGCATCTTCAGATACACATTGCCCTTGTCGAAACCGCGATAGACGATGTCGCCGCCGTCGTTGGCGACCGCGGGGCGGACGCGCGTTTCGATCAGTTCCTTGATCTGCTCGATGATGTCGGCGTCGGCGGGATCGTCGGCAAAACCGGCCTCATCCTCGGGCGGCACCGAAAAACCCGCGCTTGCGGCGTTGAACAGCGGCACGTCGGCGAGAAAGTGATCCATCACGATGCCGAGCACGTCGGGCTTTGCATCGGCCCATTCGGCGCCGGGCGCGATCGTCACCGACACGAAATCGCGGCCGAAAAAGACCCCCGTCACGTCGCCAAGCGAGAAAAGCGCGCTGGCGAGGGGCGACGCCTCGGCCTCTTCGGGGCTGGCAAAGTCGCGGGTTCCGGCCTCCATCACCGCCCGGCCGGGCAGGAATTTGAGCGTCGCGGGATTGGGCGTCGATTCGGTTTCGATCAGCATGGGGTGCATGTGGGGCCGAGCGAGGCTTTGTGCAAGACGACATGGATGCGCTAAGGCGCGGCGATGCGTCCTTTCACCCATTTTGCCGCGCTCGACTGGTCGGGCGCACGCGGCCCGCGCCAGCGCGGGATCGCCCTGGCGGTCGCGAGCGGCAACGTGGCGCCCGCGCTGGTGCGGCCGGGGCATATCTGGTCGCGGAGCGAAATTCTCGAATGGCTGGAGGGTGTTGTGGCGGCGGGCGAGAATATGCTGATCGGTTTCGACTTTTCGGCCGCCTTCGCCTTTGCCGACCATGGCGCCTATTTCCCCGGCTGGGCGGAGAGCCCCGCCGACATGCGCATGCTGTGGGCACTCGTCGAACGGCTGGCGGGCGGCGATCCGCATTATGAAGCGGGGGGATTTCTGGCGCACGCCGAGGTGCGGCGGCATTTCCGGCAGCGCGGCGAGGCGGGCGACCTGTTCGAAGCGGGCGCCGGGCGGCTGCGCGTCGTCGAGCATCACCAGCGCGCGACGAAGCAGGCGGCGAGCGTCAGCAATTTCAACCTCGTCGGTGCGGCGCAGGTCGGCAAGGCCAGCCTGTCGGGCATGCGCCTGCTCCACCGGCTGTCGCGCCGCATCCCGTTGTGGCCCGGCGATCCCGTGCCCGCCACGGGACCGATGCTGGTCGAAATCTACACCAGCCTGGCCGCGCGCGCGGCCGGGCTGCCCCCGGGGCGCAGCAAGATCCGCGACGGCGCGGCGCTCGATGCGGCGCTCGCGGCGCTGGGCTCGCCGCCGTGCCGGTTGACAGGGCCGGTCAGCGACCATGCGAGCGACGCGCTGCTGACCGCCGCCTGGCTGCGCGCGATCGCCGGCGACGCCGCCCCCTGGTCGCCGTCGCCGCTGACGGACCGCCTTGCGCGAACCGAGGGCTGGACCTTTGGCATCATCTGACGATTTCCTGCTTGCCGCATTTTCCCAACGTCGGATGTTTCCATCCGGCCGAAAAATGCTAAGGGGCGGTCAGCCGTGCCGGCTTAGCTCAGTTGGTAGAGCACCTGATTTGTAATCAGGGGGCCACGGGTTCGAATCCTGTAGCCGGCACCATCAGCATATTTCAGTGCCTTCAGAAGCGCCGTACAGGCGCCGCCGGTGCGCGACGCGACGGCACCGTGCGCACGATCAAATTGCCGAAGCGGCCCTGACCTGTCATCCGCCCCTCGGCGAGCTGGCGCGGAATCACTTTCCCGGCGGCCGCCTCACAGCCATGATTTCATTTTACCCGACCCCACCGAAGGAGATTTATATGAGCATCGAACGCCTGCATTCGGGCCCGCGCATGAGCCAGGCCGTGATCCATGGCGGCATCGTTTATCTTGCCGGCCAGGTTGGCGCACCGGGCGAGGACGCGACCGCGCAAACGCGCGCCATTCTCGCATCGATCGACGAATTGCTCGCCGAGGCCGGCACCGACCGGTCGCACCTGCTCACGGCCATGATCTGGTTGGCCGACATGGCCGATTTCGCCGCCATGAACGTGGTTTGGGAAGAATGGCTTGGCGGCGCCAATGCGCCGACGCGGGCGACCGGCGAAGTTCGTCTGGCAACCCCCGACTACCGGGTGGAGATCATCGTCACCGCCGCCCGGCCCTGACGCAGAAACTTCTCGAGGCAGTCGAAGCAAGGCCGGGACTGCGTGGCGTTGCTTCGAACTGCCCCGAAAACGGATCCGATCAGAAATCGACCCGCGCACCGACGGTGAAGTAGCGGCCGACGACGTCGTACAGCGTGCTGTTGACGGTGATGAGCGGGGGATCGCGGTCGAACACATTGTTTACATTGCCGAACAGCATGAAGCGATCGTCGATCTTGAACCGCGCGCCGAGGTCGACATAGGTCCGCGAGGCGATCTTGTTGTTGATCAGCGTCGTGCGCGTCCGGTCAAAATTGCCGCCATCGACGTACCGCGCGCGGATGTCGAACCCGACATTGTCATCCTCATAGGTCGCGCTGAGCGTCCCGCGCCATTTCGGCGTCGCGCGCAGCACCGAATCGCCGACATCGCCCGCGGTCTCGACGCGCGTAACGCCGGTATCGAACACCAGCTTGTCGACATAGGTCGCCAGCGCGCGGATGCGCAGGCTGCCCGGCAGGCCCGCACTGACGTTCGACAGGTTGACGACATAGGATGCCTCCATGTCGAGCCCGCTCGTCTCGAAGCTCGCGATATTCTGCTGGGTGGCGGCCACCTGCGTAACCGTCCCCGTCGCATCACGCGTGATGCTGTCGCAGGCGGATGTGACCCCGCGCGAGCACAAGAGCGTGAGGTTCGATCCGTTCAGCGCGGTGACCGCACCGTCGATCTTGATCTTGTAGTAATCGACCGAAGCGCTGAAGCCGCGCAGGAAGGACGGCGAATATGTTGCGCCGATGGCCGTCGTGTAGCTCACTTCCGGCACCAGATTGGGGTTGCCGCCGGTGAATGTCGTCACGGTCGAGGGCTGCGGATTATAGGCGGGGTTGGCCGCGGCTCGCCCGGCCCTGTCCTGATCGTTGAGCGGCCCGATGTTGATCGCGCGGAGCGCGAACAATTCGCCGATGCCCGGCGAGCGAATGTCGCGCGAGCGCGTTGCGCGCAGCAGCAGGTCGCCAAACAGCCGCGCGGTGCCGCCGGCTTTCCACGTCCAGATGCCGCCGCTGGTGCTGTAATCCGAATAGCGTGCCGCACCGCTCAGGTCGATTTCGACCGCATTTTCGAGTTTGAGCAGCGGGAACAGGACTTCGCCGAACGCTTCCTTGACGTTGAACCCGCCCGAGGTTGGCGTCGAAAAGACGAGAATGCCGAAGTTGCTGGCGTTCGCGATCGTGAAATCATCGCGCGACGAGATCTGTTCTTCCCAGCGCGCCTCGGCGCCGATCGCGACGGTCACCGGGCCGGCCCACAAGGAGAAGAGATCACCCTGCACTTCGGCGCCCACCGAATCGAGCTTGGTGGTGCCGAACGATTGCTGCGCCCCCGTAACATAGTCGCGCGCTTCGGGCGACGCGTTCAAGGCGCCGAAGGGGTTGAGCGGGCGGCACGCCGGATCGTCATTCGCCGGGTTGGCGTCGGCATTGATCGCGCAGACGATTTGCCCGCCGCTCGACACCGCGTTGATCGCATTGCTGAACTGCCGGACCAGCCGCGAGTTGCCCATCGACTGTTCGCTCTCGACCTCGCCATGGCTGTACCAGGCTTTGTAGCGGAAGCCGTTGCCGAACGTGCCGTCGACGCCAATCGCGCCTTCCTTGCTGACCCGCTCGCCGCGGAACTGCAGTTGAAGGATGTCGTTGAAATAGCGGCCGAAGGTAAAGCTCGTCTCGCCCGCGGCAGCGAGCCGGTCGCGGACCGCGGTCGACAGATAGGGGTTGTTCGCCTGGATCGTGAGGTACGGCAGGCCGAGCGCCCCGCCGACCGTATAGTCGCCGAAGAAGGGCGCGTTCGACAGCGAGCGCGCATAGCTGCCATCGACCCAGAAGGTCGCGTCGCCGACCTCATAGCTCAGCCGGGCGTAGGTGCTCAGCCGCTCGAAAGGCGAGGAGACGGGAATCGTATCATAGAGGTTGATGCCGTCGGCGCCGCCGACCATCCGGAGCGGGAAAGCGCCCGCGCCGACGCTCGTACCGCGACCGAAAGCGCGCAGCGTGCCGTCGGCGTTGAACGTCTGCCCCGCGAGCACACCGCTGGTGATGAGGCCGCCCAGCGTGACATTGCCGAAGTTCACATCGCGGACCAGTTCCGACCCCGTGCCCGACGGAATGAAATCGGGGCTGTTGAGGTTCGGGCGCGTGCTGCGGTTGATTACACCGCTGTCTTTGACATATTCGCCGCCGATGATGAAATGGCCGCGCCCGTCGGCGAAGCCGGAGCCGAATTTCGCGTCGAAACCATAGCGGAACCCATCGCCGCGCGACGAAACGCCGACATTGCCGCCGATCGACAGCCCGTCATAATCCTTGTCGAGCAGGATGTTGACGACGCCCGCGACCGCGCCCGAGCCCCAGGCGGCCGAGGCGCCGCCGGTCACGACCTCGACGCGCTCGACCAGATTTGTCGGGATGAAGTTCAGATTGCCCTCGCCGACGAAGCGGCGGCCGTCGAGCAGCACCAGCGTGCGGTTCGAACCGAGGCCGCGCATGTCGACGGGCGCGGTGCCGGTCGAGGTGTTGCCGTTCGACACGGTCGGCGTCGTGGTGGGGCGGATTTGCGGCAGGTCGTTCAGCACCTGCTGGATGTTCGGACGCGCGCCGAGGCGCAATTCATCCTCGCCGATCACCGTCGTGGGGGTCGGCTGATCGAAACCGGCGCGCGCGATACGCGATCCGGTGACGAGGATTTCCTCATCGGCGGTGGCCTCGGTCTCGGCGACGGTTTGCGCCGCGGCCGGCACCGCGAGCCATAATCCGGCCGCCAACGCCGCAATGCTGCTGCCGCGCGCGAGCCGGTAACCGAGCTTATCACTGTCCTTACGCATCTCATCCACCCCTTTGTGCTGAGCCGCTCGATGGCGGCCTTTTTTTGGTTCCCCCCATGGAAGCTGCCACAATGTCCTATTTAGGACAATATATTTCTTTTGAGAGAAATTAGGCTCATAACTGCCATGCGCTCCCCTGACGCCCGTCGGCCTCGGGTGTCGAATCGGGCCGAAAATCGGGATGACGGCGGTGCGGCCATGGCGCACGCGCTCGCCGCTCGCTTGGAACGCGCGGAGGTTTTTCAGGATTCGAAAGCGATGGATTGACGAAGCCCTGCCAGGATAATATCGTCCTAATCAGAAAATCAAAAATAGACAGGGGATGATGATGCTATTTTCTCGACGGCAGGCGATTTGCGCCGCGGGCGCGGCGCTCGCTACTCCCCTCGCCGCGCCTTATGTCGCGCGCGCGCATTTCCAGATCAATCCGGCGACGAACCGCGCCTATTCGAAGCGCGCGATCGAGCTGGTCCAGCGCGCGGTCGTCGTCGACATGCTCGCGCCGATCAAGATCGACTTCGACCCCAGCTATTACACCAAGGCGCTGAGCGAAAAGGAAACCGCAGACTTTCGCGCCAGCGGCATCAACGCCATCCACCACGCGGTCGGCATCGGCGGCCCGACGGCGAAGGAACAGGCGCTCAGCTTCTTTGCGATCTGGGGCAATTTCGTCGCGCGCAACAGCCATGTCTTCACCGGGGTCGACAAGTTCGCCGACATCCTGCGCGCCAAGAAGGACGGCAAGGTCGCGGTGATCATGGGATTGCAGAACGCCGACCATTTCAACCGCCCCGCCGACGTCAAGACCTTCTACGAGATCGGCCAGCGCTGTGCGCAGCTCACCTATAATTCGCAGAACCGCATCGGATCGGGATCGACCGAGCGTGTCGATGGCGGCGTCAGCGATTTCGGCGTCGAGATCATCAAGGCGATGAACGAGGTCGGCATGCTGGTCGATGTGTCGCACAGCGGCGACCGCACCACCCTGGATGCAATCGAGATTTCGCCCAAGCCGATCGCGATCACGCACAGCAATTGCCGCGCGCTGATCGATCATCCGCGCGTCAAGACCGACGAGGCGATCAAGGCGCTCGCCGCCAAGGGCGGGGTGATGGGCATCACCGGGGTGCGGAACTTCGTGAGCAAGACCGATCCGACGACGATCGTGAATTATGTCGACCATATCGACCATGTCGTGAAGCTCGTCGGGATCGACCATGTCGGCGTCGGCACCGATTCCGACCTCTATGGCTATGACGACACCTCGCCCGAAATGAACAAGATGCTGCGCGGGGCCTATAAGGACAGCTACGCCTTTCGCGAGAAGATCGACGTCGACGGGTTCGACCACCCGCTCAAGATGTTCGACCTGACCGAAGAACTGCTGCGCCGCAAATATTCCGACGCGAATATCCTCGCGGTGCTCGGCGGCAATTTCCAGCGGCTGCTCACCGCGACGTGGGGCGGTTGATGAACGCGATGACCGACCGCATCGCGGGCGCACTCGTCCTGCCGCAGCCCTATGTGCTGTTCCTCGGTGACACGACCATCCCGGGTTTCGCAAAGACCGCCTTCGGGCTGAAGGATTGGGCGCCCGACAAATGTGTCGGCGAGCTGCGGCTGCCCGGCGCCACGGTCACCACCGGGCTGCAGGCGCTCACCGCCGCCGAAGCACGGGCGCGCGGCGCGCGGGCGCTGGTGATCGGTGTCGCCAACCTCGGCGGCGTGATCCCCGCGAACTGGCGCACGTCGCTGATCGAGGCGCTGGAGGCGGGGCTCGACCTGATCGCGGGCATGCACATGCGCCTTTCCGACATCCCCGAACTTGCCGAAGCCGCGCATCGGCTCGGCCGCCAGCTGATCGACGTGCGTGTGCCGCCGCCGCAGATCCCCGTCGGTACGGGCCGCAAGCGCAGCGGCAAGCGGCTGCTGACGGTCGGCACCGACTGCGCGCTCGGCAAGAAATATACCGCGCTGGCGCTGGCCCGCGCCTTCATGGCGCGCGGCATCGACAGCGATTTCCGCGCGAGCGGCCAGACGGGCATCATGATCGCGGGCGGCGGCATCGCGATGGACGCCGTCGTTTCCGATTTCGAGGCGGGCGCGGCCGAACTGCTCTCGCCCGACGCGCCCGCGGGCCATTGGGACGTGATCGAGGGCCAGGGCGCGCTGACCCACCCATCCTATGCCGCGGTGTCGCTCGGCCTGCTCCACGGCAGCCAGCCCGATGTCTTCGTCGTCTGCCACGAGCCCGGCCGTACCGAGATGCTCGGCACCGCGGGCTATACGCTGACCAGCGTCGAGGAGATCGTCGAGCTCACGATGTTGCTCGGCCGGCGGACCAATCCCGCGATCCGATGCGGAGGCTTTGCCTTCAACACCTCGGCGCTGGGCGAAGCGGCGGCAACCGAGCTGATGGCGCGCGAGAGCGTGCGGCTCGGCTTGCCGGTCGCCGATCCGGTCCGCGGCGGACCCGCATTCGACGCACTCGTCGACAGCTGCCTCGCATGACCGGCGCGATATCCACCGATTTTACGGAGACTTGCATGACCCGTTTTCCGGCCCTGCGCCGCACCGCATTCGCCGCCGCGCTTCTCGGCTCGATCGCCCTGCCCTCCGCCGCCGTGGCGCAGGCCGCTGCCGAAACCAGCTACAGCATCCCGCAGGACCGCATCAGCGGGCTCGCCGATTTCGTCGATGGCGTGATGGCGCAGCAGATCGCGACGCGCGAGGTCGCGGGTGCGGTGGTCACCGTCGTCTATCGCGACAAGGTCCTTTTCTCCCGCGGTTACGGCTTTGCCGATATCGACAAGGGCATCGCGGTCGACGGGCAGCAGACTTTGTTCCGGCCGGGGTCGGTGTCGAAGATGTTCACCTGGAGCGCGCTGCTGCAACAGGTCGAGGCGGGCCGCGTCGATCTCGACGCCGATGTGAACAAATATCTCGATTTCAAAATCCCCGAGTTCGAAGGCAAGCCGATCCGCGTGCGTGACCTGCTATCACACACGCCCGGGATGAGCGACGTCGGCGGGCTGACCGCGCCGACGCCCGACAAGATCACGCCTTATGTCGAATGGATGAAGACACATATTCCGGTGCGCCATTGGGCCCCGGGGACCGAGACCTCCTATTCGAACTATGGCTCGGTTCTCGCGGGCTATATCGTCGAGCGCGTGTCGGGCGAAGCCTTTCCCGACTATGTCGAAAAGCACATCTTCGCGCCGCTCGGCATGAATGCGACGACCTTTCGCGAACCTTTGCCCGCCGCGCTCGCGCCGCGCATGGCGTCGGGTTATCAGGTCAAGGACGGGCGGCTCGTCGCCGACCCGTTCGAGCTGTTCAGCCCGGTGATGCCCGCGGGATCGGGAACGAGCAGCGGGCCCGACATGGCACGCTTCATGATGGCGATGATGAACGGCGGCGCGCTCGGCAACGCGCGCATCCTGAAGCCCGCCTCGGTCAAATATCTGATGACCAATTCGGTCGCCAACGCCCCCGGCCTGCCCGGCATGGCGCACGGCTTTTTCGTCGTCCGCGAGAAAGGCCCGCGCATGGTCGGGCATGGCGGCAACACCGGCGATTTCCATTCGAATATGATTTTGGCGCCCGAGGCGGGGCTGGGCTTCTTCATCTCCGAAACCGGCGGCGAGGGCAGCTATGGCGGGCGCACCGAACTGACCGAGGCACTCATCGGCCGGCTGTTCCCCGTCGCCCCAGCCCCGCGCGTCGCTGCGCCCGCGAACGAAACATTGCCGCTCGGCGCCTATCGCGTGAACCGGCGCGACTATGCGCGCGCGCCCGATCCCGAGCGCGACCTGAAGATCGCCGGGGCGGGCCCGAATGCCGTCACCGTCACCAACGACGGGAAAACCAGCTATTGGGAACGTATTGGCCCGATGCGGTTCGAACAGGCGACCGGCGCCCGCGCCGGCGGCCCTTATGAGCAATTGCTATTCCATGGCGCCGAGGGGCGCTGGCGCCTGTCCTTCACGTCGCAACCGCATGTTCTTTATCATTTCGTTCAGCCCTGAGGAGAAGCCATCATGAAGCTGTTGATCGCCCTCGCGCTCTCCTGCGCGCCCGTCGCCGCCCTTGCGCAGACCGTCGCGGCCGATACGCCCGGCAAGCTCGCCAGCGGCGTGCAATATGTCCAGCCCAAGGACTGGACCGCGTCGACGCAGGGCCCCGCGCTCGTCTTCACCTCGCCCGAAGGTGACCTGCGCATCGTCGTCGCCGAGATCGGAACCGCCGCCGATGCCGCGGATGCGGCCGCCAAGGCGTGGGCGGTCATCCGTCCGGGCGCCGTGCCGACGCAGCGCACCAGCACCGCCGCGCCCCCGGCCGACGGCTGGGACGAACGCGTGAGCTTCGCCTATGAAACGCTGCCGACCGAGCGCGCCGCGCGCTCCGCATCCGCGCTGCGCAAGGGCAGTGCCTGGACCGTGCTGATCGTCGACGGGTCGGCGGGCACCGCCGCCAAGCGGTCCGCCGCGATGTCGGTGGTTTCGCAGGGGCTTCGCCCCGCGGGTTTCCAGAAGGAAAGCTTCGCCGGCAAGACCGCGCACGAACTCACCCCCGAGCGCGTCAAGCTGCTCACCGACTTTGTCGAGGCGAGCCGTCAGGAGCTTGAGGTTCCCGGCGTCGGCTTCGCGCTGATCGATGACGGCAAAGTGCTGTGGCAGGGCGGCTTTGGCGTCCGCGCGCTCGGCTCGCCCGAAAAGGTCGACGAGCACACCAAGTTCATGATCGCCTCGAACACCAAGGGGATGACCACGCTACTCCTCTCGACGCTCGCCGACGAGGGCAAGCTGCGATGGGACGAGAAGGTCGTCGACCTCTATCCCGAATTCCGGCTCGGCAACGACGAGGTCACCAAGTCGGTGCTCGTCAAGCATCTGATCTGCGCCTGCACCGGCCTGCCGCGCAAGGATTTCGGCTTCATCCTCGCCGACAAGGGCCAGCCCGCCGCCGACACCTTCAAGCAGCTCGCCGCGACGATGCCGACCAGCAAGTTCGGCGACCTGTTCCAGTATAACAATCAGCTCGCCTCGGCGGCGGGCTATGTCGGCGGGCATATTCTCTATCCGAAGATGGAGTTCGGCGCCGCCTATGACCGCGCGATGGAAGAAAAGGTCTTCAAGCCGCTCGGCATGAAGGACAGCAGCTTCGATTATGCCGAGGGCATGGCGGGCAACTGGGCGGCGCCGCACGGCCTCGACATCGACGGCAAGGTGACTTTGATGTCGAACGACTTCAACTGGTCGCCCTATCCTTACCGTCCTGCCGGCGCGGCCTTCTCCACGACCGCCGACATGGTCCGCTATGTCCAGCTCGAACTCGGCAAGGGCATGCTCGACGGCAAGCGCGTGGTGAGCGAAACCAACCTGCTCGCGCGGCGCGAGAAGGGCGTGCAGGTCGGACCCGACAGCTGGTACGGCATGGGGCTGTTCCAGCGCGACGCTTCGGGGGTGCAGGTCGTCACCCATGGCGGGACGCTTTTGGGCTATCACAGCACCTGGTTTGCGCTTCCCGAGTCGGGCGTCGGCATGGTGATCCTGACCAACAGCGATCCGGGCGCGTCGATGCTGGCGCCGACACTCCGCCGCCTGCTCGAAATACTCTATGACGGCCAGCCCGAGGCGGCGCGCGACATCACCGCGGCGGCGACGCGGATCAAGGCGCAGGCCAGTGCGAAGCGCGAGCGGCTGACCTATCCGGGCGATCCCGCGGTGCTCGCCAATCTTGCAGGCCATTATCGCGATCCGTCGGTCGGTCAGATCACGGTCAGCGAGAAGAACGGCCAGAAATGGATCAAGGCGGGCTTCGTCGAGGGACCGATCGCCACCCGCAAGAACGCCGACGGCAGCATGTCGATCGTCTCGGTCGGCCCGGGCAATATCGGCGTCGATGCACTCGTCGGGACGAAGGACGGCAAGCGCACGCTGAACATCAACGACGGCCAGCAGACCCAATATCTCTACGTTGAGGACTGACCATCAGGGAGATTTCCGCATGGCCCGGCCGCGGAAATCTCCTCAATCGGCCGTCACGTCGATCTCGCGTTGCTGGCGAATATCGGCCGAGGACGATCCGGCCATGATCCGGTAACGGCCGGGGACGACGCGCCACTGGCCGCGTTCGGCGTCGAATTGCGAAAAGGCACGGGGGTCGAGCGTCACGTTGACCGTCCGGCGGGCGCCGGGCGCGAGATCGACCTTGGCAAAGCCGCGCAGCGCGATCGGCGGATCGCCGGCGCCGGGCGCGAGCGGTGCGACATAGATCTGCACCACTTCCTTGCCGGCGCGCTTGCCGGTGTTGCGCAGCGTGAGTTTCGCCGAAACGGCGTCGCCGCCCTTAGCGCGCGCGGGGGCCGACAGCGCCGAATAGGCGAAGCTGTTGTAGCTGAGCCCGTGGCCGAAGGCGAAAAGCGGCGTCACGCCCTTCGCGACATAGCCGCGGTAGCCGACGAGCAGCCGTTCGGAATAGGGCGTCTTGGCGCCCTTGAGGTTGATCATATCGTCCTCGGTCCGCGCCGGGAAGGTGACGGGCAGCTTGCCCGACGGATTGACCTTGCCCGTCAGCACGTTCGCGAGCGCCGCCGCGCCGCCCTCGCCCGGCAACCACATGTCGACGATCGCCGGTGCCTTGCCGGACCAGGGCATCGTCATCGCGGCGCCGGCGTTGACGACGACCGCGGTTTTCGGATTGGCGGCGATGATCGCGTCGACGAGCTTGTTCTGCTCACCCGGCAGGTCGAGCGAGGTGCGGTCATAGCCCTCGCCCTCGGTCGTCGAGGAGGAGCCGACGAACACCAGCGCGGCATCCGCGCCGCGCGCCGCCGCAACTGCCTCGTCGAACGAGGGCAGCGGCTCGCGAATGCCGAAGCTCAGATATTCATAGGGTGTCTGGCCGTTCACATAATCGAGCCGGATCGGATAGCTCCGCCCCGCTTCGAGTTGGACCGACACCGTCCGGCGCGGGATCGGGAAGCCGAGCACGTCGCGGATATCGGGCTTCGACGCGCTTGATTTCGACAGCACGGTCTTGCCGTCGAGCGTGATCGTCGCATTGCCGGTGCCGCGCGTGCTGAATTCATAGGTGCCGCTCTTGTCGGGCCAGAACAGCCCTTCCCAGCGGAACGCCGCATAACCCGTCACCTGCGGTCCGGCGATATTGCCGCTGATCCGCTTGAGAAAACTTGTCGCGGTTTCGCGCTTCACCGGCTCGCCGCTCATATCGGCGTTGGCGTAATAGGTCGCCGCGAGGCCGGTGACGCTGCGGTCGTTGCCGGGGCTGAACAGCTTGGCGTTTGCGCCCGGCGGGGTCTCTTCATTGTCGACGCCGCGCGCGTAGTCGATCCTCACACCCGGGAGGGCGGCCTTGAGCGCCGCGAGCGGTGTGCTCGTCTCGAACGGCACCACCGCCGAGCTGCCGCCGCCCTGGATGCGTACGACGTCGGCGTTCGGGCCGATGACAGCGAGCGACTTGATCGACGCCGGCAGAGGGAGGACGCCGCTGTTCTTGAGCAGGACGATCGCCTCTTCGGCGGCGCTCTGCGCGAGCGCGGCATTGCGCGGCATCTGTTCGGCGACCGGACGCGCGACACCGCGTTCGAGCGCGCCGCTGCGCACGATCAGCCGCACCATACGGCGCGCATTGTCGTCGAGTTGCGCCGCCGTGACCTTGCCCTCCTCGACCGCCTTCTTGAGCTTCGGCCCGAAATGGTTCGGCGGCCCCGGCATTTCGAGATCCATGCCGGCATTGACCGTCGTCGCGGTCGAATGGACCGCGCCCCAGTCGGAGACGACAAAGCCTTTATAGCCCCATTCACTCTTGAGCAGGTCGGTGAGCAGCCAGCGGTTCTCGGCCGCGTGGGTGCCGTTGATCTTGTTGTACGCCGCCATCACCGACCAGGGATCGCCCTGTTTGATCACGGTCTCGAACGCCGGGAGGTAGATTTCGCGCAGCGTGCGCGGGTCGACCACCGAGTCGACGATGAAGCGGTTGGTTTCCTGATTGTTCGCGGCGAAATGCTTGAGCGAAACGCCGATGCCCGCACCTTGCGCACCCTTCACATAGCCGAGCCCGATCTGACCCGCCAAATAAGGGTCTTCGGAATAGGTTTCGAAATTGCGGCCCCAGCGCGGGGTGCGCACGATGTTGACCGTCGGCGCGAGCAGCACGTCGGCGCCATGCGCGAGCGTTTCCTTGCCGATCGCCGCGCCGACCTTCGCCGTAAGATCGGGGTTCCACGTCGCCGCCATCGCGACGCCGACGGGGAAGACCGTCGCGGGCTTGCCCTCGGGCGAGCGCACCCCGGTCGGCCCGTCGGTCATGCGGATCGAGGGGATGCCGAGCCGTGGAATCGGGTTCAGCGTCATCGACGATTCGCCCGCGAGCAGCAGGATTTTCTCGTCCTGCGTCAGCCGCGCCATCAGGTCGTCGACGCGCGCTTCGAGCGGCGCCGATTTGTCCTTGTAGATCATATCCTGCGCCTGTGCGCCGGACAGCGCCACCGTGGAGGACAGCAAACTTGCCGCCAGATAGGCTGTCCGGCTCTTCATCACTTGATCTCCGCCAGATCCTTGGCGGTCGCGGCGAGCATCTCGTCGGTGATCTTGCCGTTCGAATAGGGCTGGAGCTGGGTCAGGCTGATCGCCTTGAACATCTCATATTCGGGCAATGCGATCATACCGGGGAAATGCTTTTCGATCACCGCCTTGCCCTTTTCGTCGGCGACGATGTCCTGCAGCGGGGTGTCGAGGTTGAATTTCGCGTCGCTTGCTGGCGCAGCCGGTGCGGGCGCTGCGGGCGCAGGCGCGGGGGTCGCCTGGGCAAAAGCGGGGGCGGCGGCCATCAGCGCCGCAACAAATATGGCAGTTTTCATTGTGCTTCTTCCTTTCCGAGATCGGCGACCATCGCCTCTCTGATCAGATATTTCTGGACTTTTCCCGTCACCGTGGTGGGGAATTCACCGACGATACGCACGTAGCGCGGGACTTTATAGTGGGCGATCTGGCCGCGGCAGAACTCGCGTATATCGTCCGCGCCGACGTCCGCCCCAGGCTTCAAACGCACCCATGCGCACAGCTCTTCGCCCATGCGCTCGTCGGGAATGCCGACCACCGCGACGTCCTCGACCGCGGGGTGGCGATAGAGATAATCCTCGACCTCGCGCGGGTAGATATTCTCGCCGCCGCGGATCACCATATCCTTGAGGCGGCCGACGATATTGCCATAACCTTCGGCATCGATCGTCGCGAGGTCGCCCGAGTGCATCCAGCCGTCGGCGTCGATCGAATCCGCGGTGCGTTCGGGCTCGTCCCAATAGCCGATCATCACCGAATAGCCGCGCGTGCAGAGCTCGCCGGGTTCGCCCGAGGGGACGATGTTGCCGCCCGCATCGACGATCTTGCATTCGAGGTGCGGCTGCACGCGGCCGATCGAGCCGACGCGGCGCTCGAACGGATCGTCGGGCGCGGTCTGGAAACTCACCGGGCTGGTTTCGGTCATCCCATAGGCGATCGTCACGTCGCGCATGTTGAGCCGTTCGACCACCTGCCGCATCAGCGGCTCGGGACAGATCGCGCCCGCCATGCAGCCGGTGCGCAGCGACGAGACGTCGAATTTGTCGAAATCGGGATGCGCGAGCAGCGCAATGAACATCGTCGGCACGCCGTAGAGCGCCGTGCAGCGTTCGGCCTCGACCGCGCGTAGCACTGCATCGGGATCGAAACCCTCCGACGGATAGATCATCGCGGCGCCGTGGGTGATGCTGGCGAGGTTGCCCATCACCATGCCGAAGCAATGATAGAGCGGCACCGGGATGCAGATGCGGTCGCCCTGCCCCAGCCCCTGCGTGCGGCCGACGAAATAGCCGTTGTTGAGGATGTTGCGATGGCTGAGCGTCGCGCCCTTGGGCAGGCCGGTGGTGCCGCTGGTGAACTGGATGTTGATCGCGTCGTTGGGGTCGAGCGTCGGCCCGATCGCGGCGAGGCGCTGGCGGTCGGCTTCGGTCGCCAGCCCCGCCGCATCGTCGAAGCGCAGCCAGCCCGCACGCGCGTCCGCACCGATCAAGATCAGCGAGCGCAGCGTCGGCAGGCGCGCGGCGCGAAGCTCGCCCGGCGTGCTCGCGGCAACTTCGGGCGCGAGCTCTTCGATCATCGCCGGATAGTCGCTCGTCTTGAAGCTGGTAGCCGCGACCAGCGCCGACAGCCCGACCTTGTTGATCGTATATTCGACTTCGGAGAGGCGATAGGCGGGATTGATCGTGACGAGGATCAGCCCGGCGCGCGCCGCGGCGAACTGGGTCAGCGTCCATTCGACGCAATTGGGCGCCCATATGCCGATCCGGTCGCCGGGATTGAGACCGAGCGCGAGCAGCCCCGCCGCGAAGGCGTCGGATCGTTCGAGCAGTTCGGCGAAATTCCAGCGAATGCCCTGCGTGACCGAAACGAGCGCGTCGCTTGTCCCCCAACGCGCCGCGGCGAGCGCGAGCGCGTCGCCGATTGTGTGTTCGATCAACGGGGGTTCGGTTGCTCCGTGAACATGGCTCGTCATTTTCCGGGTGCCTCGCATGTAAAGCTCGCCGCATCGTCGGTCGAACCCTTACTGTCCCATTTCGCGACCTTGGGGAATGCACAGAGCGGCCGCGTCCGCCCTGCCTTTGCGGGGAGGCCGATATAGGCGAACAGGTCGTTGTCATATTTGGTCGCGATGATCCGTTCGGGCGCAGCACCGCCCTGCCGCCAGCCGTCGAGCGCCGCCAGCGGATCGAAGTTGTTTGGCCCCGGCCCGCCAAGACAGTGCGACATGCCGGGAACCATGAACAGGCGCACCGAGGTCGATGCAGCCTTCGGGTTCGCCGCGACGAGACGCTCATAATAATCGACGGTGTTCTGCGCCGGAATCCCGGCGTCGTTCCAGCCGTGGTACAGGATCAGCTTGCCGCCGCGCTTGTAGAAGGCGCCGAGGTCGGTGCGGTCGGCGTCGAGATCGCCGCCGACGCGTGTCTTCGCCAGCGCATAGTCGCGCTCGAGATTGAAGTCAGCGAGCTGCCAGTCGGGATTGGCGTGGACGAAATAACGGAAAAAGGCGGTGCCGAACTTTACATGCTGCGACGTCTTGCCGGTCAGCCATTGCGACCAGGTTCCGGCTTCGGCCTCGGCGCCCGGCGCGAAGCCCGGGTAGAAGCTTTTGCCATCGGCGCTTTTCGCACCCTCGTAGAACAGCTTCGCGGTCGCGACTTCGCCCGGCGTCAGGCAATCGGCCCCATCGCCGCCCTTGCACGCGAGCTGCGCGGGATCGAAGTGACAGACGCGCGGATCGTCGATCACGCCGTCCTTCACGCCGTCGAGCGCGTCGCATTGGCCGAGCGATGCCGTCTGGAGCAGCTTGAGCTTGGCCATGGACAGGTCGCCGCCGGGTTTGTTCGCTGCGACCGCATTATTCGCGAAGGCGCTCGCCATGCGCGTCCATGGCATTGCGGGAGCGCCCGCGATGATCGCGTCATAATCGGCGGGGTAACGCTGCGCGAGGGTCAGCGCCTGCCGCCCGCCGTCCGAACAGCCGTGAAAATAGCTCGCGGCGAGCGGGTTTTCATAAAAGGCCGCGATCACCTGTTTCGCGGTCTCGGCGCCGACATGATTGGCGCGCCAGCCATAGTCGCGGATCTTTTCGGGCGCGTTCAGCGCCCAGCTCGCGTCGACATCGGCCTCGCTGACATGCCCCATGTCGGTGCCGACCGCGGCATAGCCTTTCTGCACCGCGCCGCGCATCAACAGCGAGGGCAGCAGCATGTTCGCGCCGAAGCCGCCATTGCCCGCACCGAGCAGCTTGCCGTTCCAGCCCGCGCGTTCGGGCAACCACACCTCGACCTTGATCGACGATCCGGGCACCGGCGACAGCGTCGCCTGCACGCGGCAGAAGGCGGCGGGGGCCGGAAGGCCGGGTTTGCCGGCCTCCAAATTGACCATCGCGCCGCCCGCAAGCGAGGTCGCGGCATCGACCTTGCCGTCCTTCAGCGCAAGACCGTTCAGCGCTTCGCAGCTTCCGACCTTTTGGGCGACCGGCGTGGGGGCCGGTGCAGGTTCGTTCGCGGTGCAGCCCGCGAGCAGCGATCCGCCAGCGAGCAGGAGGAATGATGCGGCCCTCATTTGCCGATCAGTCCCTGGCCGCGCATCCACGTCGCCATCGCGTCGGTCCACGCGTCGCTCGGTTTGCCGCTCTTCTTCATGCCGAAACCATGGCCTCCGCTCTCGTATGTGACGATCGTGCTGCTCGCGCCCGCGCCCTTCCACGCTGCCGCAAGGCGGACGCTATCGGCATACGCCAGCTTGTCGTCCTTCGCCGCCGCGACGAACAGCGGCGGCGCCTTCCTGGGTACCGCGATCGCGTGGGGCAGCAGGCCGGGGTAGATGGCGATCGCGAAATCGGGACGGCTGGCGGGCTTGTTCGCCGCCAGCGTCCACACGGTCACCGCGCCGCCCGCCGAAAAGCCCATCAGCCCGACTCGGTTCGCCTTGATGCCATAGCGAACGGCGTTCTTGCGCACCCACTTCACCGCATTCTCGCCGTCGGCGGTCGCGAGCGGGCGCAGCGGCTCGACCGCGGTGCGCAAGGAGGGGAGATTGGCGAGGTAACGCATCATCTGGAGCGGAAAATCGGCGCCGGTTTCGAGCAGGCGATATTTGAGCACGAAGGCGGTGACGCCCTGGCTGTTCAGCCATTTGGCAACCGCCTCGCCCTCATTGTCAATCGACAGCATGTGAAAGCCGCCGCCGGGCGCGACGATCACCGCGGTGCCGTTGGGCTTTTCGGCGACATAGGGGGTGAGCGTCGCGTCGGACACGTTGCGCACGATCGTGCCGAACGGCCCTGTTTCGCGCACCTCCTTCGAGGTCGCGGGCACCGGGTCCGACGACAGACGGATCACCTCCCACGCGCAGGCGGGGATTGCGACGATGGCAAGCGCACCGGCGATGGCGGCGGAGAGGCGCATGGTCATGACTTTCATTATTTTCCGTCCCGTGCGGCGGCGATGGCGGTCAGCGCGGGCGTGGTTGCCGGCGCCATTACGGTTGTCTCGATCCCCATCGACAGCAGTTGCGGCGCCGCGGGATTGAGCCGCGACCAATTGGGCAGCCCGCTGCCGTTCGGATCGCCGGTCTTCGCGAAATTGGTCCAGTAATCGCCGAGCTGCTTCGCCGCCGCATGGTCGGCGGCGGTGGCATCGGCGGGCAGGTTGCCGAACTGGAAGGCGACATCCGACGCATGCACCGCGCCGACATCGGGTTCGCGCTGGCCCTCGGCGACATAGCCGAAACGATAGAGGAAGGTCGGCACCCCGGCGCGGGCCTGCAGCAGACCAAAGGCGAGCGCGGGTTCGGCGAAGATCGCGTCGCCGCCCAGCCGCCGGTTTGCCTCGTCTTCGCTTGGATAAGCCGCCTTTACGGTTGCGGCAGCAGCACCCAGCGCCTTTTCGACCGGGCCGTTGACCATTGCGCGGAACGGCGCGGGGATGAAGCCGAGTTCGTCGTCGTTGCTGCCGATGATATAGGGGATGCGCGCCTGCTTGCCCTCGGCGAAGATGGTCTCAGCACCTGCGGGAACGATCGTCCCGTCGGTCATCGGCCCCGAATAGCGATCCTCTTCCTTGCTCATCAGAGCGAGGCTGCCGAGAACCTTGTCGGCGGGCAGCGCGCGTAACGCTGCAGCGTCCACGGCGCCCGCCCGCGTGCCGAATGCCTGCCCTTTCGCTTGTGCATCAACCAGCGTCGGCCAGTCGTCGCGGCCGCCTCCCGACGCGACGATCGCGCGCGCGAACAAGCCTTTTGCAGCGGGCGACGCCATCAGGCGCGACACCGACTCCCCGCCCGCGCTTTCACCGAAGATCGTGACCTTCGCCGGATCGCCGCCGAATGCCGCGATGTTGCGCTGAACCCATTTGAGCGCAGCGATCTGGTCCATCAGCCCCCAGTTTCCGTCCTGCCCCAGCGCGGGATGCGCAAAAAAGCCGAAGCGGCCGAGGCGGTAGTTGAAGCTGACGATCACGACGTCGCGCTTCGCGAGCAGGCTGCCGTCGGTTTCAGGCAGCGTGCCCGATCCGCCGACGAAGCCGCCGCCATGAATCCAGACCATCACCGGCAGCTTTGCGCCCTTGACGGGTTTCGGCGTCCAGACGTTGAGCGTCAGGCAATCCTCGCTCATCGGCCGCGACCCGGGTTGAATGCCCGGCAGCGGATTTTGCATGCAGTCAGGGCCGTAGCTCGCCACCTCGCGCGGTGTGCTCCACGGCTGGACCGGCGCGGGTGCGCTCCAGCGAAGGGCGCCAACCGGCGGGGCGGCATAAGGAATGCCCTGGAACGCCGCGACGCCTTCGGTAGTCGCACCCACCACGGCGCCACCATCGATCGCCACCTGCTGCGCAGCGACCGGCGAAGCCAAAAGTGCAGCCGAAACCAATATGCCGCGGATCATTATTTGCCTCCGGTGGTGAAGGTGAAACGGCCGGGGCCGGTACGGTATAGAGAATAGCCCTTGTCCTCACGCAGCCGCTGGGCGCCCGCAGGCGGAACCACGGTTCCGAAGCGCGTGGGCACCCAGATCTCGCCCGTCGTGTTCGCTGGCACTTCGGCGGTCAGCGTCAGCTTGCCCGCATCGACCTTCCAGCCCGAAAAGGCGCGACCGTGGGCGGTGTCCATCGCAGCTTCGGCGCTCGCAAGGCCATCGGGGATCGCGGGCTTGACCAGCACGACCTTATACCCCGGCGCGCCCGGCCGCAGCCCGGCGAGCCGCTGGCGCATCCAGTCGGCGATCGAGGCGAAATAGTGATGGTCGCGCGAGCGGCTGTTCAGGCTCCACGTCTCGAACATCGTCTTGTGGCCGTTCTTGATCCACCAGCCCCAGCTCGGCTCGTCGGTGCGCGTCGCGACCCGGTACGCAAGGTTCGCATGGCCATAATCGCTGAGGATTTCGAGCAGGTAGCGCGCGCCATAGACGCCGGTGCGCAGCCCCTGTTTGTCGACATCGCGCGCGATAGTGTCGGCGACGCCCTGTTCGCGGCCCGGCGGCACCATGCCGAACGCGAGCGGCAGGATATTCTGCACCTGCGTCGGCGGACCCGCGGCGCCCTTGGCATCGACGGTCCGATACCAGCCGCGCCTCGCGTCCCAATAGCGCGCGTTGTAGGCGGTGCGGATATCCTCGGCGAGCTTCGTGTACCGTGCCGCATCGTCGGCCTTTCCGACGATCGCCGACGATTTGGCGAGCAGGTCGGCCTGATGGAAGAAATAGGCCGTGGTCACCGCGTCGATCCCGCCGCCGCGCGAGTTGCTGTAATCCATCCCGCCCGCCGACGCCCATTCGGAGAGCCCCGCCGAACGCTGGAAATCGGGCGCCTTGATGAAGGTCGCGGTATAATCGACGAGACGGCGCTGCATGTCCTGATTGTCGGCAAGGATGCGCGTGTCGCCATAGGTCGTGTAAAGCTCCCACGGCAGGATCATCGCCGCGGCGTCCCAAGGCGTCGTCGGCCCCCAGATCACGTTCCACCCCGGGGTATTCTCATAGCCGTATAAGGGCGTCGTCGGTGCGATCTCGGGCACCTCACCCTTTTCCGATTGCGCATCGCGGAAGTCGGCAAGCCACTTCGTCCACACGCGCGCGACGTCGAGGCTGCGTGCGGCGGCGCCTGCCGACGCCTGCGCATCGCCGCTCCAGCCGTTCTTCTCGTAAGTCGGCGTGTCGGTCTGGAAGCCGTGGAGATTGTTGAGGATCGACGCGATCGCAGCAAAATCGATCTGGTTCAGCAGCGGATCGGCGCTCGCAAAGCTGCCGGTGTGCGCGACCGCCGAATGGACGATACGGGCGGTCAGCGCGCCCTCACCCGGTGTGCCCGGGAACCCGTCGACCTGTACATAGCGAAAGCCGCGGTAGCCGAAGCGCGGTTCCCATTGCTCGGCACCCTTGCCCGCGAGCGTGTAGCGGTCGGTCTGGAGCTGCGCATCGATCAGGCCCGCGGCGGGGACGACCCTGCCGTCCTCGGCGACGCGCTCGCTCGCCACCATCGACACGGTGAGCCCGCGCGGACCGCTGACCTTGAGCACCGGCCAGCCCGCGACGATGCGGCCGAAGTCATAGACGTGGACGCCGGGGGCGACTTCCTTGACGGCCACGGGGGCGATATTCTCGACCGGTTCGATCGCTTCGGAGTTGGCGGCGACAAGCTGCCCCGCCGGTCCTGCAACAACCGGCGCAGCCTGCCATTTGCGGTCGCGGAAGCCTGCGCGGTCCCAGCCCGCCGGCACCAGTCGCGCGTCAAAGCGTTCGCCGCGATGGACCGAGTCACCCAGCGTCGGGCCGGACAGGGTACGCCAGCTGCCGTCGGTCGCGATCGTCTCGCGGGTGCCGTCGGTGTAGGTGACTTCGAGCTGCGCCTTGAGCGCGGGTTCGGCGTGCCAGGGCGCCGCGTGGAAATACCATTCGTTCGGATCGGTCAGCCCGTACCAGCCGCGCCCGAGTTCGGCGCCGAGCACATTCTCGCCGCGGCGCAGCAGGCTGGTGACGTCGAGGGCATAACCGAGAACGCGCTTGTCATAGGCGGTGAACCCCGCACCGAGCGACGAGCCGACGACACTGCCGTTGACCGACAGACGCGGCATGCCCGCGCCCGCATAATAGAGCCGTGCGCTGGCCACCGGCTTGGCGAGACGGAAGGCGCGCCGGACGAGCGGTGCGGGCGCTTCGATCGGAAGCACGAGATCGACCCCCGGAACGCCGCTGGCGACGACGAGCCCGTCCCTCGACACGCTGCCGCCGGAAAAGGGATTGTCGCCGCCCGCGAAATCATAGGCGACTGCGGGGCTTTGGGTGCCCGATACCCGGACGGCGTGAATTGTAGCGGCGCCGGCCTCCTTGCCCGCAAAGCCTATCGTGCCATGCTTGTGCGCGTCATTGTCGACCGTCGCGACAACCGCGCCGTCGATGCGTGTGACGATATGCCCGCCCTCGGCGCGGATCGACAGCGCGATGCGTCGTCCTTTCAGCGGCGCCGTGAGCTTGACCTGCCCCAGCCGCTCCATCTTGATCGCCGAACTCATCCCGCCCGGATAGCGGCGGACGGTCTGGATCAGCTCGGGCCCGTTCTTGTCGTCGGCGAGCGTCCAGACATAGGCGTCGCCATAGGTTTTGCCGTTAGGCAGCGCGCGGAACAGCACGTCGACGCTCTTGCCGGTCAGCGTCAGATCGGCGTCGAGCGTCAGGTCGCCCCAGTCATGGTCGCGCCGTGCGGGTCCCGAAATCCATTGGGCCTGCCAGTCGGACGCGCCGAGCAGTCCCGTTTCCCACCAGGCGGGAATGCTCCATCCGGTGGCATTGCCGCCCTCGTCCCATACCTGCACCTGCCACCAATAGCGTTGGCGCGATGCGAGCGCAGGCCCGGCATAGGCGATCTGGACATTGTCCGCCGAGGTGACCTTACCGCTGTCCCAGAGCGGCGCGCGCTCGAGGCCGGCTTCCGACGTTGCGACGCGGATGCGGTATGCGCTCTGCCGCGCCACCGGCGACCGCCACGCGAGACGCGGCGCGGCGGTGTCGAGGCCCAGCGGCGCCGCGGCATATTCGGTCCGCAGCTCCGCCGGCGCCTGATCGGCGGCATAGAGCGGTGTCGCCACCAGACCTGCCGCCGCGAGCACGCCCAATAGCAGGCTTCGCAGACTTCCGATCAGCGGCAACACCCTACTCCCTTAAAATTTGGTACGGATACCGAACGACACGAGCCGGCCCAGCGTGCTGCCATTGGTATAGCCCGCCGCATTGTTGAAGTAAGGCGGATCCTGGTCAAAGACATTGTCGACGTTCAGCGTCAGCAGCGTGTTTGCGAGCATGTCGCCCAGATCATAGCTGAAGAAGAGATCGACCGTATCGAACGCCGCGATGCGCGTCTGCGGCGGAAGGCCGATGATCGGATAGCCGCTGCGATGGTTGAGCGACGCGCGCGCGGTGAAATCGCCGACCGTCGCGCCGAGCCCCGCGGTAAAGAGGAAGCGGCCCGTCCCGTTCTTGAGATCGTCGTTGACCGGGCCGCCCTGCACCACCTGCGTCTCGCGATTGAGCAGATAGCTGCCGGTGAAATTCGCATGGATCGAGCCGAAGCCGGTAGGGCGATTATAGGCGAGGTTGAAGTCGATCCCATCGACGTTCACCGCGCCGAGGTTCGCACGCTGCGCGAGGAAGAGCACATAGGGCGAGCTGATCGCGAACAGGGTCGCGAGGTTCGGCACGCCGTCGACGCGGAGGTTCCCCGCCGCCGCCTGCGCCTGTGCGAGCGTCGGGTTGAGGATGAAGAAATCCGCATAGGCAGGCGTCGTGAACAGCAAGGGCGACGTGAACGGCGGCACCGCGATCGCGTCCTTGAACTTCACGTTGAAATAGGTCGCGCTGGCGACGAAGCCTTCGAGCCCCGCGGGCTTGAGATCGAAGCCGAGCGACCAGGTGTCGGCGGTTTCGGGCTTCAGATTGGCATTGCCGCCGGCGATCGCGATCGTCGGGCGCAGCGCGTCGAAGGGTGAGCTGTTCGGCGCGCGGAAGGGGCTGAACGGCAGTACCTGGACGCGCGCGTCGACCGAATTGCCGAGGTCGGCAAGGCTCGGCGCGTGGAACGACGTGCCGTAATTGCCGCGGATCGTCAGCGCCTCGAACGGCCGCCAGGTCACGCCGATCTTGGGATTGGTCGTGCCGCCGACGTCGCTGTAATCGTCGTAGCGGACCGATCCCGACAGCTCGAGGCTGTAGAAACCCGGCGTGCGGTTGTCGGCGCCGAAGATCGGGATCAGCAATTCGCCGAACAGCGACTTCACATTGCGCGCGGCATAGGCGTTCGAGCCGGTAACCGCCGCTTCGGGGCCGCTGCCGGTGAACGAGCGGATATTCTCATAATGATATTCGCCGCCGACCGCGAGACGCACGTCGCCGCCGGGCATCGCGAACAGCGGGCCGTCGAGCACGACGCGCCCTTCGGCGAGCTCCTGCGTCGCTTCGCCATAGTTGACGAAATCGTCGATCGCCGCGAGCACCGCGGGCGACGTCGCCGAGAGATTATAGGGGTTGAGCGCGGTGGCCGTCGTTCGGCCGGCGAGCGCGATCGTCGCCGCGGTCGAATTGAACGAGCGCTCGGTCGATTCATTCTCGCTGCGTCCGAAGTTGGCCATTGTGCGCAGCTGCCAGCCGCCGCCGAGTTCGAAATCGAAGCTGGGGGTGATGCCATAGGAAGTGAAGCTCGACGGGCTGTCGTTGCTCGGCCCGAAGACATCGTCGAATGCGAAGGCGACGCTGTGCGCGAGCTCGGTCCCGATCGGGCGGAAGAAGGGGTTCGCGGCGGTGATCGTCCCGCTCATGCTGCTCTGCGCGCTGCGGTGCAGCGTGTCGCGCTTCGACCAATAGGCCGACAGCTTGAACGCGACCGAATCGCTGAGATCCTGCGTCAGTCCGGCGAAGACGCTGTGGCGTTCCTCGCGCGGATAGATGGCGGCATAATCGGTCTGGTCGCAGCGGTTGACCCCCGGCGCGCGGCCCGGAAGCGCATAGGTCGTCGTGCCGACGGTGATGTTGGCGAGCGCGCAGGCGGTGCTGCGGAAATCGCCGCCGCCGCGGTCGGTCTGGTTCGCGGTCGCATAATCGCGGTCGAGCCCGATCAGATCGTCGTGCCAGGCGTAGGAATAGGAAATATAGGCCGAGCCCGAACCCCAATCCTTGCCCGCGATGACGCTCGCGTCGATCGTCTGGTAATTTTTGGCAAAGCCATAGCGCGCGTTGACGCCGATGCCGTCATAACGATCGCGCGTGATGAAGTTGATCACGCCACCGATCGCGTCGGAACCATAGATCGACGAACCGCCGTCGGGGATAACATCGACGCGCTTGATCACGTCGGGCGGGATGACCGAGGGATCGAAGCTCGTCTGCAGGATGCCCGCGCCGACCATGCGGTGGCCGTCGACGAGCACGAGCGTCGTCGAACCACCGCTGTTGCCGAGGTTGCGGATATTGGGGCGCACGATCGGGTTGCCGAAATTGCCGAGCCCCGCCGGGATCGTCCCGAAATTGCCAACCTGCGGGATCGAGGCGAGCAGGTCGTTTGCCGACGCGGCGCCCGAGGCGACAACATCGGCCTCGCTGACCGCGACGACATTGGTGCCGACCGGCGCGACGCCGCGCAGCAGGGTGCCGGTGACGACAATGTCGGCATCGGCCGGAGCGTCGGAATCGGCCTCCTGCGCATGGGCGCTCGCTGCGCCGAACAGCGTACCCGCGCACGCCAGTACCGAAATGCCCCGCCGCCACGCGTTCCGCCGCGCCGCAAAATCCAGACCCGCCGTCGTCATCGCCTTCATCGCATCCTCCCTGCACTCGCCCTCGCGAGTTGTCCCTTTTGACGGAGGTGCCTGTCCGGCCATCTTGTTCCTCCGATGCCACGCTTCGATGAGCGTTTCTGCATCACTGCTCATTATTTGTCTTTATCAATCACGTCAACGATCAAATTCAATCATTCGAACCCGAACGCCACGGCGGGCCGCGGTTTTGGTTCGAAGGCTTTGGGAATTTCAGGCGATGATGACGCGGATACCGGCGGCTTCCATCATCGCGACATGGTGCGGTTCGATTCCGGAGTCGGTGACGACGACGTCGATCTCGTCGAGCGAGCAAACGACATTGCCCGAGGGGCCCGAGAATTTGGAACTGTCGACGAGCACGATAATCTCGTCGGCGCGTTCGATCAGGCGGCGCTCGGCGGCGACGAGAATGACATCGGCCTGCATCAGCCCGGCGGGGCCCATCGACGCCGCGCCCATGAACAGCTTGGGCGCGTGAAAGCGCGGCATGCCGTCGTCGCCGGCCGCCGACAGGACGATATTCTGTTCGCGAAACACCTGCCCCGAGGGAACGAGGATGCGCGTTGTCGGCTGCGGCAGCAGCGCGCTGACGATATGCAGCGAGTTGGTCAGCACCTGCAGCGCGAGGCCGTCGAGATGCGGGCACATCTGGAGCGTCGTCGAGCCGCCGTCGATCATCACGCCCTCGCCGGGGATGCAGAGCCCCGCTGCCGCGCGCCCGATCGCTTCCTTCGCGGCGCGATTGCGGCCGATATTTTCGTGAAAGGGAATGCCCGACAGGCCGTCTTCGGACCCAGTCGGCGAAGCGCTCCCTCCTCCGATGCGCTTCGCCCCGCCGCGCACGCGCGTGATCACACCCGCTTCTTCGAGCCGGTCGAGATCGCGGCGAATGGTCGCGGGTGACGCGGCAACGCGGCTTTCGAGATCGCGGAACGAGACGAAACCGCTCTCGCCCAGGCTGTCGAGGATCATTTTTTCGCGTTCGGCTGCGTGCATTTGGGCCCCTGTCTCTATGCCTCTATTTGACGGGAGCTGCGCCGAGTTGCAATCGAATGATTAGACAATCCCCGCCGTGGTCCCCGCTGCCCGCCGTTCCTGCGCCTTGCGATCCCGCCAGCCGCTCGCACGATAAGCCGCGATCGTGTCGATCGCCCCGCCCGCTTCGGCGCGCGCCGCCGCGAGGATCGGGGTGACGTCGGTGCGGTACGCCGTGCGCAGCGCCTGAAACGCCATCATCGTGTCATTCGCTTCCTGCGCGGCGAGCAAAGCCTCGCGGTCGACGAGCAGCGCCTTGGCACAGGCCGCGACGATCGCTTCGGCCGACGAGAGCATGCTCTCAATCGGGTCGGTGACATTGTGCGACTGGTCGATCATGTACGCGGGGCGAAAATCGCCGCGCGGGTTCATCTCGGCCTCGATCAACTCGTTGAAGACGAGGAACAGCTGGTGCGGATTGATCGAGCCGCTGTCGAGATCGTCGTCACCATATTTGCTGTCGTTGAAGTGGAATCCGCCGAGCTTGCCGAAGCGATGCAGCCGCGCGACGATCTGCTCGATGTTCACGTTCGGCGCATGATGGCCCAGATCGACGAGGCATTTCGCCTTGTCGCCAAGTTCCTGCGCGACGAGGATCGAGCTGCCCCAGTCCGAAATCACGGTCGAATAGAAGGCGGGTTCGAACATCTTGTGCTCGATCAGCATCCGCCAGTCGGCGGGCAGCGCGGCATAGACTTCCGCCGCGGCGTCGAGATAGCGATCGAGGCTCCGGCCAAGATCCTGCTGCCCCGGGAAATTGGTGCCATCGCCGACCCACACCGTCAGGTCGGTGACGCCGAGCTGCTTGCCGATCTCGATACATTCGATGTTATGCGCGACCGCCTGATCGCGCACCTCGGCGCGCGTCGAGGAGAGCGAGCCCGTGGCATAGCTCACCGCCTGCCCCGGCTGGTCCTGGAATGTATTGCTGTTCACCGCGTCGAAACCGAGGCCAAGCGCCGCGGCTTCTTCGCGCAAACCGCGATAATCGCTGACCTTGTCCCACGGGAAATGCGGGCTAACGCGCGGCGTGGCGCGGCCGAGCTGCTGGATCACCGCGCAATCCTCGAGCTTTTCGTGGATGTTGGTCGGCTCGCCCGGAATCGGGAATTTGGCGAAGCGCGTGCCGCCGCGCCCCGCGCCCCAGCTCGGCACCGCGACCGAGAAGCCCGCGACCTTCGCCTTCACGCCATCGATGTCGATCCCGCGGCGGCCGAGCTGGCGGCCGAGGCTGCCATAATCATCGTCGAGCGCGTCGGTCAGACCGGCGTTCAGCCGCTCGATGTCATCCTGTGCGAGCGGCAGGTCGCCAGCCATAAAACTCTCCGTACCTTAGCGTGTGAATGCTTGCGCGTTGCCCGCGTCGACGTTGATCATGTTGCCGGTCGACTTTGCCGACATATCGCTGCTGAGGAAATAGACCGCTTCGGCGACATCCTCGGGCAGCACGTCGCGCTTGAGCATCGACCGGTTGCGATAATGTTCCTCGAGCTCGCTGCCCGAATCAATCCCGTGCGCGCCCGCGCGTTCGCGGCGCCAGTCGCCGTCCCAGATGCGCGACCCTTTGATCACCGCGTCGGGATTGACCGTGTTGACGCGGATCCCGAACGGCGCGCCTTCGAGCGCAAGGCAGCGCGCGAGGTGCAGCGCCGCCGCCTTCGCCGAAGCATAGGCCGACGCATTGGTCGCCGCGGCAATGCCGTTTTTCGACCCGATGAAGACGATCGACCCGCTGCCTTGCGCCTTCATCAGCGGGAAGGCCGCGCGCGCGGTGAGGAAATAGCCCTGCGCGAGCACGTCGTAATTGCGCTGCCACAGCTCGAGCGTCGTATCCTCGATCGGCGCCGACGAGGCGATCCCGGCATTGGCGACGAGAATATCGAGCCCGCCAAATTCGCGCGCGCACGCCGCGAACGCCGCCGCCACCTGCGCCTCATCGGTCACGTCGCACACCGCCGAGCGGATGCGGTCGCGGCCAAAGCGGCCTTCGAGTTCGTGCGCCGCCTTGGTCAGCGCGTCGGCGTCGCGGTCGACGAGCAGGACGCATGCGTCATCGGCGGCAAGCCGCTCGGCGGTCGCTGCGCCGATGCCACCCGCGCCGCCGGTGACGAGCGCGATGCGCCCCGCGAGCGGCTTCGGCTCGGGCATGCGCTGGAGCTTCGCTTCCTCGAGCAGCCAATATTCGATGTCGAACGCTTCCTGTTCGTCGAGCCCGACATAAGCGCCGATCGCCTCGGCGCCGCGCATCACGTTGATCGCGTTCGCGTAGAATTCGCCCGCGAGCCGCGCGGTCGTCTTGTCGCCGGCAAAGGTCATGCGGCCGATGCCGGGGACGAGCACGACCACGGGATTGGGATCGCGCATCGCGGGCGAATTGGGACGCGCGCAGCGCTGGTAATAGGCGGCATAGTCGGCGCGATATGCCTCGATCCGTTCGGCGAGATAGGCGCTGTCGTCGATCCGCGCCGGGTCGAGCACGAGCGGCGCGATCTTGGTGCGCAGGAAATGGTCGGGGCACGAGGTGCCGATCGCGGCGAGCTTCGCGAAATCGCGGCTTCCGGTGAACTCGAGCGTTTCGGCATCGTCGGCAAAATGCCCGACGCGGCGGCCACCCATCAGCCCGCGCAGCAACGGCATCAACTTCGCTGCGGCGGATGCGCGGTCGGCGGCGGAGCGCGGCGGTGCGACCTCGCCGCCAAACGCTGGCCCCCCGGCCAGTTTTGCGTTCAGATAATTCGCCGCGTCGGTGATCAGCGCGATGGTGTTGTCATAGCAGGCCTTGGCGCTGTCGCCCCAGCAGATGATGCCATGCCCGGCGAGCATCACGCCGCGGAGGCCCGGATGCGCGGCGACATAATCGCGCAGTTTCAGCCCGAGATCGAAGCCCGGGCGCTGCCAGGGCAACCAGCCGACCGCGCCGCCCCAGATCGCCCTGGTCGCGGCGTCGCCCTCACTGGAAGCGGCGAGCGCGATGATCGCGTCGGGATGGACATGGTCGACATGCGC
The DNA here is from genome assembly GCF_001468225.1 of Sphingopyxis sp. H053. Taxonomy (GTDB): domain Bacteria; phylum Pseudomonadota; class Alphaproteobacteria; order Sphingomonadales; family Sphingomonadaceae; genus Sphingopyxis. Next base: position 247,445 of record NZ_LNRU01000003.1, read on the forward strand.
GAAGGGCAGATAAGAGTGGAGCGGCGTATCGATCGACGCCGCGCGCGGATTGAGCGCGAAGGTGCAGTGCGGCAGATAGCCGACCATCTCGTCCTCATGGTCGAGCCCGCGATAGAGTTTTTCGAGGCCGAGCAGCTTGTCCTGATAGAGCGTCGAAAACCCGTCGAGCTTCATCGAACCGATATCGCCGCCCGAACCCTTGACCCACAGGACGGGGACGGTTTCGCCGGTCAGCGGATCGCGCGCTTTGAGCTTGGCCGAGGTGTTGCCGCCGCCGAAATTGGTGACGGTGAGGTCCAAGCCAAGGCGGTTCGAGCGATAGAGGAGCAGATCTTCGGGCGCCTTCCCCCGCGCCTCTTCGTCCGACCAGCGATTCGCCGGAATGGCGAACAGCAGCGCGGCGGCGTTGGATCGGGGCGTGACGTCCATAAGATCGGGCATGAAGGAAACTCGTTGTTTCGACTATGCGAGGATGTGTATCGAAATCGCTGGCGCTCTGCAATCAGTTTCGATAAAGTTCGATCAAATTCGGTCGCAACGAAGCAAAGGGAGAGGGATGAAGGGTCGCGCAACCATAGTCCTCGATAGCGGGAAAACCTTGGCAAAGCTGAGCCTTTGGTCCGCCGATGGCGTGATGATCGAACGCCGCGTCCACGCCAATGCGCGCATCGAAACGAGCGCCTATCTCGCGCTCGACGCCGCGGGGATCGAAGCGTGGGTCGCCGAGGCGCTGCGCGATTTCGCCAGGCTGGCCGATGTCGGCGCGATCATCCCCGTCGGGCACGGCGCCGCGGCGGCGATCATCCGCGGCGGCCGCCTCGCCTGCCCGCCGCTCGACTATGAAGATGCGATGCCCGCGAACCTGCGCGCGCGCTATGACGCCGAGCGCGACGCCTTTTCGGACAGCGGCTCGCCTTGCCTTCCCGATGGCCTGAACCTCGGCGCGCAGATCTTCCGGCTCGAGGCGCTCGATCCTGACCTTGCGCGCGCAACGCAAATCCTGCCGTGGGCGCAATATTGGAGCTGGCTGCTGAGCGGGGTCGCAGCGTCGGAATTGACGAGCCTTGGCTGCCACACCGATCTCTGGAACCCGCTGACCGGCACGGCTTCGGCGCTTGCTGAACGCCGCGGATGGGCCGCGCGGCTCGCGCCGCTTCGCCGTGCCGGCGATGTGCTCGGCACGCTGACGCCTGCATGGGTCCAGCGCACCGGCCTTCCCGCCGATACCGAAGTCCATTGCGGGCTGCACGATTCGAACGCGGCGCTGCTCGCGGCGCGCGGCTTTGCCGAGATTGCCGAAGAGGAATCGACGGTGCTGTCGACGGGCACCTGGTTCGTTGCGATGCGATCGCCCAAGGACGCCGCGTCGATCGATATAAGCGGCCTCGACGAGGCGCGCGACTGCCTGATCAATGTCGATGCGTTCGGCAAACCGATCCCGTCGGCGCGCTTCATGGGCGGGCGCGAGATCGAGACGCTGATCGGGCTCGACACGCGGCAGATCGATATCGCGCCCGACCAGCCCGCGCTGCTCGCGGCGCTTCCCGACGTGCTGGCAAGCGGCGCGATGGTGTTGCCGACCTTCGCGCCGGGCTTCGGCCCCTTCGCGCACGGACGCGGGCGGTGGATCGCCAGGCCCGACGATCACGCCGCACGCCGCGCCGCGGTGTCGCTCTATGCCGCGCTGGTCACCGACGCGTCGCTGGGCCTGATCGGCACCCGCGAACGGCTGCTGATCGAAGGGCGCTTTGCCGAGGGTCAGGTTTTCGTGCGCGCGCTCGCGGCGCTGCGGCCTGACCTGCGCATCTATATCGGCAAGGCGCACAACGATGTGTCCTATGGTGCGCTCCGCCTGATCGATGCCGCGCTGCCGCCGGCCGAACCGCTCGAACTGGTGGCGCCGCTCGACGTCGACCTCGCGCCCTATCGCGATCGTTGGCGGCGCGAAGCCGAACGGGTGGAAGAAGCCGCGTGAGACCTGCTTCGATCGGCGATTATCGCGAAGCCGCGCGGCGGCGGCTGCCGCTTTTCCTCTTCGAATATTTCGACGGCGGTTCCTATGCCGAGCGCACTTTGCGCGCGAATATCGAGGATCTGCAGGATATTTCGCTCCGCCAGCGGGTGCTGAACGACGTCTCGGCGATCGACCTGTCGACCAGCCTGTTCGGCCAGCAACTCGCGATGCCGGTTGCGCTCGGCCCGATCGGCCTCGCCGGGATGGCGGCGCGGCGCGGCGAGGTGCAGGCGGCGCGCGCGGCGGCAGCGAAGGGCGTGCCGTTTACGCTGTCGACCGTTTCGGCCTGCTCCCTCGCCGAGGTCGCGCGGGGCTCGCCGACGCCCTTCTGGTTCCAGCTCTATATGGTGCGCGACCGCGGCTTCATGCGGGCGCTGCTTGACGAGGCGAGTGCCGCGTGCTGCCCGGTGCTGGTGTTTACCGTCGATATGCCGCTCCCCGGCGCGCGCTATCGCGACGTTCGCTCGGGGCTTTCGGGCGCGGCAAACTGGCGCGGACAGGCGCGGCGCGTCGGTCAGGCCATGGCCCGCCCCGGCTGGGCATGGGACGTGGGGCTCAACGGCCGGCCGCACCAGCTCGGCAATGTCGCGCCGCTTCTCGGGCCGAAATCGGGGCTCGAGGATTTCCTCGGCTGGATGAAGGATAATTTCGATCCGGGCGTGACGTGGGCCGACCTCGATTTCGTGCGCTCGCACTGGAAAGGGCCGATCGTCGTCAAGGGCATTCTCGACGCCGACGACGCGCGCCGCGCTGCGGAGGCCGGGGTCGACGGGATCATCGTGTCGAACCATGGCGGGCGCCAACTCGACGGGGTGCCGTCGGTCGCGCGTGCGCTGCCCGCGATCGCCGATGCGGTCGGCGACCGGCTGACGGTGCTGGCCGACGGCGGGGTACGATCGGGGCTCGACGTCGTGCGCATGCTCGCGCTCGGAGCGCGAGGCGTGCTGCTCGGCCGCGCATGGGCGTTTGCGCTGGCCGCGGACGGCGAACGCGGCGTGCGTCATGTGCTCGACCTGATCGAGGCCGAAATGCGCGTCGCGATGGCGCTTACCGGGGTGACCGGGGTGGACAGGATCGGGCCGGAGACATTAGCCGCCTGATGAGGACGAGGGGAGAAAGAGGATGGATGCGAACCCGCTGCTCGGCGTGTTCTTTCACTGGCTCGGCGGGCTGTCGTCGGCGAGCTTCTATGTGCCGTACAAGCGCATCCGCGCCTGGTCGTGGGAGATTTTCTGGATCACCGGCGGCATCTTCTCGTGGCTCCTCGCGCCCTGGCTGTTCGCGTCGATCCAGACGCATGACCTGATCGGCGTGCTCAGCCGCACGCCCGGCGATATCTGGTTCTGGTGCTGGTTCTGGGGCGCGATGTGGGGGCTTGGCGGGCTGACCTTCGGGCTCACGATGCGCTACCTCGGCCTCTCGCTCGGCATGGCTGTGGCGCTCGGACTGACGACGGTGATCGGCACGATGGGACCGCCGATCTTTCGCGGCACCTTGGGCGAGCTGTTCGCGACGAGCAGCGGGCAGACGGTGTTCCTCGGCATCGCGATCACGCTTGTAGGGATTGTCATTGTCGCGCAGGCGGGGCGGCGCAAGGAACGCGAGATGGGCGCGACGATCGCCGAGGCCGACAAGTCCGAGTTCAACCTGCGCAAAGGCCTCGCGATCGCGGTCTTCTCGGGCATCATGTCGGGCTGTTTCGCCTGGGGACTCGACGCCGGCGCGCCGATCCGCGAGCTGACGCTCAAGGCCGGGACCGATCCGCTATGGCAGGGGCTGCCCGTGCTCTGCGTCGTGCTGCTCGGCGGGCTGACGACCAACCTGATCTGGTGCGGCATATTGATCGCGCGCAACCGCAGCGTGCGCCAGTTCGCCGGCGAGGCCGCGCCCGGCGCGACCGAAAGGCCGCCGCTCGCGCTCAACTATGGCCTCGCCGCGCTCGGCGGCACGCTCTGGTATTTCCAGTTCTTTTTCTACACGATGGGCGAAAGCCAGATGGGGCGCTTCGGCTTTTCGAGCTGGACGCTCCACATGGCGAGCATCATCCTTTTCTCGACGCTCTGGGGCTTCGCGCTCAAGGAATGGGCGCCCGCGGGCCAGCGCACGCGCGCGCTGGTGTGGCTGGGGATCGCGGTGCTCATGACCTCGACCGTCGTGATCGGGCTCGGCAACAGCCTCGCGTAGCGTTCTAGGCAGGCGTGGTGGCGAGTTCGCCGCGCGCCTGCCGGAACACCTCGACGCTGCCCCAGATCGCGAGCGCGGCCATGATCGCCGCGACGGCGAGGTCGGGCCAGCTGCGCCCCGTGCCGAACACACCGAGCGCGGCGCCCATCACCGCGATATTGCCGATCGCGTCGTTGCGCGAGCAGATCCACACCGAACGCATGTTCGCATCGCCGGTGCGGTAGCGATAGAGCATCAGCGCGACCGCGACATTGGCGGCGAGCGCAAGCGCCCCGATCAGCCCCATCGTCTCGGCATGCGGCGCCGATCCGGTAATGAACCCCCAGACCGCCGACCCGAACACCCACAGGCCAAAGACGAGCATCGTCCCCGCCTTCAGCAACGCGGCGCGCGCGCGCCAGGCGAGCGCCATGCCCGCGACGCCGAGGCTGATCGCATAATTGGCACTGTCGCCAAGGAAATCGAGCGCATCGGCCTGCAGCGCGCGCGAATCCGCCGCGACGCCCGCGACGATTTCGACGCCGAACATCGCCGCGTTGATGATGAGCGCGATCCAAAGGATACGCCGCCATGTGGGGTCATTGAGTGCGGTCTTGCCGCTTTTGCCGGCACAGCATTGATCGGCCACGTCGAAAGCTCCTGTTATCTTCGAGTCGGCACCCTATATGCACCCCGTAGCAACTACAGGGTCAAGCGATGAAAATCGGCGAACTGTCGCGGGCGACCGGGACCAATATCGAAACCATCCGCTATTACGAGCGCATCGGGCTGCTTCCCGCGCCGGATCGCACCGCGGCGAATTACCGCAGCTATGGCGATGCGCACCGGTCGCGGCTGAGCTTCGTGCGCCATTCGCGCGATCTGGGCTTCACGATCGAGGAGATCCGGTCGCTCCTCGATCTGTCGGACGATCCGGCGCGCGACTGCAGCGAGGCCGACCGGATCGCTACGCGGCATCTGGAACAGGTCGAGGAAAAGATCGCGCAGCTTACGCTGCTTCGCGATGAGCTCACGCGCATCGTCGGGCGCTGCCGCGGGGGTGTTGCCGCCGATTGCCGCGTGATCGAGGCGCTCGGCGACCATAGCCACTGCGAAAGCGCGCACTGATTTGGGGAATAAGGTGGGACGATTCTGTTGCCCGGCTCGTCCCCAGCCGCTGGTATCCGATTCTGTTGCCCGGTTCGGTCCGAACCGCGTTCTATTTGTCTAACCTTAGGCCGTGAGGCTTATCGGTTAGGCAGCCAGAGCGAGTGCTTCGTTATCGTTAGCACCTATTGGTTTTGAGCCTTGAACGGGTTACTCAGCCCGGGCAAAAATATCGTCTTTGAACACACGTCGATCCTGGTTCGGCCCCGTCAGAAACCCGCGCGCCCATCAAAGAAACGCGGGTTTGTGGTGGAGCCGCCGGGTACTGCCCCCGGGTCCGCTGTGTCTATTCCACGACACCATTTATCACCATAGCCGGCCGAAACCGGCACGAGTGATATAGGGTGCCCGCGCGCCGATGGAAAGGGCGCGCGTGCAATTCATCGCGGATAGGTCACGCCTTCTTTCTCAGCTCGTCGCGGATTTCGGTAAGGATATCAATCTCGGTCGGGCCGGCAGGCGTCTCCTCGGCCGGCTTGATGAATTTGGCCGCCTGCCGCACCAGCAGAAACACCACGAAGGCGAGCAGGATGAAATTGATCACCGCGGTGACGAAGCTGCCGAGCGCCATCACATTCGCGCCGGTCGCCTTCGCCGCGGCCAGCGTCATGCCCGCGGCCACCTTGTCGCCGCCCGACAGCACCAGATACTGGTTGGTGAAATCGACCCCGCCGCCAGTGACGAAGCCGATGAAGGGCATCAGCACATCGTCGGTCAGCGACTTGACGATCGTCCCGAACGCCGCGCCGATAATGACGCCGACGGCCAGCCCCATCACATTGCCCTGGTTCAGGAATGCCTTGAAATCCTTGATCATGTACCAACCCCTTTGGTCGCTGCGCCTGTCATTCCAGACTGCATGACACGATTATCCGCGTCAATGATTGCGGGGTGCGAAGCGTCTTACTATATTAAACCAGTTGGCGCGGCGCCCTGCCGCGCGGAGGGAGTGTCCGACCATGACTTTGCGTTCCGCCCGTTGGTTGATTGTGCCCGTTGCCGCGATGTCGCTGTCCGCTTGCGGCATCAACAGCGTTCCCACCAAGGAAGAAGCCGCCAAAGCCAAGTGGGCGAACGTCGAAGCCGCGTATCAGCGCCGCGCCGACCTGATCCCCAATCTCGTCGAAACCGCCAAGGGTGCCTCGCAGATCGAGCAGTCGACGCTCGAAGGCGTGATCCAGGCGCGCGCCTCGGCGACGCAGGTCAAGCTCAGCACCGACGACCTCGAAGATCCCGCGAAGGTGCAGGCGTTCCAGCAAGCGCAGGGCAATGTGTCCGGCGCGCTCGGCCGCCTTCTTGCCACGGTAGAAGCCTACCCCGACCTCAAGAGCCAGGCGCGCTTCGCCGACCTGATGACCCAGCTTGAGGGCACCGAAAACCGGATCAACGTGTCGGTTCAGGATTATAATGGCGCGGTGCAGGATTATAACACGACGATCCGCACCTTCCCCGACATCATCGGCGCCAAGATCGTCCATGGCGCGCAGCCGATGACCCCCTACAAGGCGATCACGCCCAACGCCAACCAGGCGCCGAAGGTCGATTTCGGCAAATAAGGTGGCCCTGACCGCCCTTTTGCGTCCACTGGTAACAGCGGCCCTGACCGGGCTGCTGGTACTGGCGGGACCCGCCGCCGCGCAGACCTTTCCCAAGCTCGCGGGCAATCCGGTCGTCGATCAGGCTGACATCATCCCGGCGGCCGAGGAAGCGGCGCTCAACACGCAGCTCCTCGAACTCGAGAAGACGACGGGGCACCAGCTTGTCGTCGCGACGGTCAGCGACCTCGAAGGCAATGATGTTTCGGAATATGGCTACAAGCTGGGCCGCGCCTGGGGGATCGGCGACGAAGCGAAGGACGACGGCGTCGTTTTCCTGATCGCGCCGAACGAGCGGCGGATGAATATCGCGGTGGGCCTCGGGCTCGAACCGGTGCTGACCGACGCGCTGTCGGGGCGGATCATCCGCGACGTTGTGACGCCCAAGTTCAAGGCGGGCGACATGCCGGGTGGCATCCAGGACGGCGTCAATGCGATCGCGCAGCAGATCCAGCTGCCGCCCGAGGAGGCCGCGGCACGGGCGAAAGCAGCGGATTCCGCCGAACGCGACCGCGCCGACGACGGCAATTTCGGCGGACTTTTCTTCGTCGGCTTCATCATCCTGATCTTCTTCGTCCTGCCGATGCTCTCGCGCCTCGGGCGGCGGGGCAAGAAGCGGGGCAAGGGCCGGCCATGGGATGCGCCGATCATCATCTGGGGCGGCGCCTCGGGCGGCTGGTAGGGGACGCAGGATATGCCACATAAAGTCAGCCATGTGAGCGAGGCCGATCACGACATCGTGACCGCGGCGGTCGCCGCGGCCGAGGCGCACACCAGCGGTGAGATCGTCACTGTCGTTGCGGCGAAGTCGAACGATTATGACGATGTCGCGCTCGTCTGGGCGAGCGTCATCGCGTTCATCGCGATGTCGGTGATCGCGCTGTTCCCCGAATTCTACCGCGGCCTGTACGACCGCCTGACCGGCGGCTGGGGGCACGATCTCACCGCCAATCAGTGGCTTGGAACGGTGATTGCCGTGGGCGTGCTCAAATGGATCGGCATGTGGCTGATATTGCTGTGGCGCCCGCTCCGGATGGCGCTGACCCCTCGCGCGATCAAGGCGCAGCGCGTCCGCGCCCGCGCGATCGACCTGTTCAAGGTCGGGACCGAGGCCAAGACGCTCGGCCGCACCGGCGTCCTCCTCTACCTCAGCCTGAAAGAGCATCGCGCCGACATCGTCGCCGACGAAGCGATCGCCGCAAAGGTCACCCCCGAAATCTGGGGCAATGCGATGGCCGCGCTGATCGAGCGCGTGCGCGTCGGCAAGCCCGGCGAAGGCATGGCCGAGGCGGTGCGCCAGATGGGCATCGTGCTCGCGCAGCATTTCCCCAAGGGCGATGAAAATCCCAACGAACTTCCCGACCGCCTGATCGAGATTTAATCCCATCGTCATTGTGAGGGCCGAAGGCCCGTGGCAATCCAGAGCGGTGCAAGGCCGCTCTGGATTGCTTCCCCCGGCCTTCGCCGGGGTCACAATGAAGATAAGGACAGATATGACCCGCCCCTCCCCCGACGCCCCCATCGAGACGCGATGGGAAGGCCGCTTCATCTCCGTCAAGCAGCAGGGGACGTGGGAATATGTCTCGCGCGCCCGCGGCATCCACGCCGCGGTGATCCTCGCGATCGACGAGGATAGCGACGGGCGTCACGTCATATTGGTCGAACAATATCGCGTGCCGCTGAAGGTGAATTGCCTTGAGCTACCCGCGGGGCTGGTCGGCGACGACACCGCCGGCGAGGCATCGGAGATCGCGGCGCAGCGCGAACTCGAAGAAGAGACCGGCTATCGCGCCGACCATTGGCGTGTCGTCGGCGAATTCTACAGCTCGCCGGGCATGGTCAGCGAAAGCTTCACCTTGCTGATCGCGACCGGATTGACGAAGATAAGCGAAGGCGGCGGGGTCGATGGGGAGGATATCATCGTCCACCGTGTCCCGCTGGACAGTGTCGCCGATTTCGTCGCGGCAAAGCGCGCCGAAGGCTGCGGGATCGATGTACGCGTCGCGATGCTGCTGGCGGGCGGATTGCTGGGGAACCTCTAACCCGTTCGTGTCGAGCGAAGTCGAGACACCCCTCAGCCTTGCGCTACCCCGAGGGGCATCTCGACTTCGCTCGATGCGAGCGGAATTTTAGGACCCGCTATCTCGCCCCGAAACGCCAGCGGAGCAGCGGGCGCGCAAGCAGCAATCCGGCAAGGAACCCGCCGACATGCGCCCAGATCGCGACCGCGCCAAAACCGCCGCCGCCGGCGAAACCAAGCAGCAGCTGAAGCCCGATCCACGCCGCGGCGAGCCATAAAGCGCGCACCCAATGCCCCGGGATCGGTCCGATCGCGGGCGCCTGCGAGCGGCTGAAGATCAGCGCGTACACCGCGATCAGCGCCGAGATCGCGCCGCTGGCGCCGATCATCGGCACCGCCGACTGCGGGTCGGAAAGAAATTGCGCGAGCGCGCCGCCATAAGCGCCGGCGAGCAGCACCACCGCCATCGCCTTCGCCCCGAGCGGAGCTTCGAGCTGGCGCCCGATGAACAGTAGCACGATGACATTGAAGACGATGTGCAGCACCCCGCCGTGCAGCAGGGCCGACGTCAGCGGGGTCAGGATGAAGGGCACCATCGTCCCCGGCGGAAGGATCAGCTCGTTGCCGAAACGCGCAGGGATAAACCCCGCGCGCACGATCGCGTCGACCTGAAATCCCGTGATCGACAGCAGGACAAAGACGATGACGCAGACGAGCGCATAGCCCGTGACCAGCGGCGCTTCGTGCGGCTTCATCGTCAAAAACCCATCAGATGAATTCGATTTTCTTCACCAGATAATATTTGTCGCCCGCGGGCACGGTGACTTCGATCTCGTCGTCGACGCGGCGGCCGATCAGCGCGCGGCCAAGCGGCGAATTATAGCTGATCTTGCCATCCTTCGCGTCGGCTTCGGCCTGACCCACGATCTGGTAACGGATCGGCTTGTCGTCCTCGTCGGCGAGCGTGACGGTCGCGCCGAACACGATGCGGTCGCCCGACAGCATCGTCGGGTCGATCACCTGCGCGCGCGAAAGCTTGTCTTCGAGGTCGCCGATCGTCGCTTCGACCTGCCCCTGACGTTCCTTCGCGGCGTGATATTCGGCATTTTCCGAAAGGTCGCCATGCGCGCGCGCTTCCTCGATCGCATCGACGATCAGCGGTCGCTCGGCTTTGAGCGCGGTGAGCTGCGTGCTCAGCTTCTCATAGCCTTCTGCCAGCATCGGCACCTTTTCAACGCTTGCCATTATCCTGTTGTCCTTCGTCAATAATCCAGCGCCAGCGAAGTTTCGCCGGGCGGCTGCGCCGCTGATCCGTCAATGTCGGGGGGTGGAGCGGTGGTTCAATAATAGTCCTGAAGCGGCTTCACTTCAAGAGAGTGCGAGCGGAGCGCCCCGATCGCCTGCGTCGATGCATCACTCGCAGCAGCCGTCGTGTAGTAGGCGATATCGGCCGCCAACGCCGACGCGCGGATCGATTGCGAGTCCTGCAGGCTCTGCCAGCCTTCGGTCGTGTTGAAGATCAGCTGCACATCGCCGTCCTTGATCCGGTCGACGATATGCGGGCGGCCTTCGGCAACCTTGTTGACGCGCTCGACCTCGATGCCCTGCTCGATCAGATAGTCGGCGGTGCCGCCGGTCGCGATCACCTTCCAGCCCCAGTCGGTCAGCTGCTTCACCGCGCCGATGATGCGCGGCTTGTCGCTGTCCTTGACCGACACGAAGACGCGGCCCTCGGTCGGCAGGCGGTCGCCCGCGCCGAGCTGCGCCTTGGCAAAGGCAAGGTTGAAATTGCTGTCGATTCCCATGACTTCGCCAGTGGACTTCATCTCAGGGCTCAGCACCGGATCGGTGCCGGGGAAGCGCGCGAAGGGGAAGACCGCTTCCTTCACCGCGACATGCGCGATGTCGCGGTTGATCTTCGGCAGGTCGGCGAGTTTTTCGCCCGCCATCACGCGCGCGGCGATCTTGGCGATCGGCGAACCGACGGCCTTGGCAACGAAGGGCACCGTGCGGCTGGCGCGCGGGTTGACCTCGATCAGATAAACCTCGTCGCCCTTCACGGCGAACTGGATGTTCATGAGGCCGCGAACTTCGAGTGCGCGCGCGAGCGCTTCGGTCTGGCGCTCGATTTCGGCGACGATGTCGGCCGACAGGCTGTACGGCGGGATCGAGCAGGCGCTGTCGCCCGAATGGACCCCGGCTTCCTCGATATGCTGGAGCACGCCCGCGACGACGACATCGGTGCCGTCGCAGAGCGCGTCGACATCGACCTCGATCGCGTCGCGCAAATAGCGGTCGATCAGCACCGGGGAATCGCCCGACACCTGGACCGCGGTCTCGATATAATTTTCGAGCTGCGCCTGATCGTCGACGATTTCCATCGCGCGGCCGCCGAGCACATAGGACGGACGCGTCAGCACCGGATACCCGATGCGCGCCGCGACCGCCACGGCTTCCTCGCGGCTGCGCGCGATGCCGTTTTCGGGCTGTTTCAGGCCGAGCTTGTTAACCAGCGCCGCGAACCGCTCGCGGTCTTCGGCGAGGTCGATCGCGTCGGGCGAGGTGCCGAGGATCGGGATACCTGCGTCCGAAAGCGCCTGCGCGAGCTTCAGCGGGGTCTGCCCGCCGAACTGGACGATCACCCCGACGAGTTCGCCCTTCGACATTTCGACGTGGAGGATTTCGAGGACGTCCTCGGCGGTCAGCGGCTCGAAATAGAGGCGGTCCGACGTGTCATAATCGGTCGACACCGTCTCCGGGTTGCAGTTGATCATGATCGTTTCATACCCCGCCTCTTCGAGCGCGAAGCAGGCGTGGCAGCAGCAATAGTCGAACTCGATCCCCTGCCCGATCCGGTTCGGACCACCGCCGAGAATGACGACCTTTTTGCGGTCGCTCGGGTTCGCCTCGCATTCGGGCTCGCCGAAGGTCGGGGCTTCGTAGGTCGAATAAAGATAGGGCGTCTTTGCAGCGAATTCGGCGGCGCAGGTGTCGATCGTCTTGAACACCGGACGCACGCCGAGCTTGTGGCGCAGCGCGCGCACTTCGGCCTCGGTGACGCCGCCGGTCATCGCCTTCACCGCGTCGTGGATCAGCCCGCTGCCGCGCGCGGTCGCGCGGCGCGTGCCGGGATGGAGGTTCGCCGACTGGAGCGCGAGATAGGCAAGGCGCTTGTCGGAGAAGCCCATCGCTTTCAATTTACGCAGAGCTTCGGCATCGCGCGGCAGGCCGTTGGTGCAGACGTCCACCTCGGCCGCAACGATCTCGGCGATGCGTTCGAGGAACCACATGTCGTAACCCGCAACGCGGTTGATCTCGGCGAGCGGAAGCCCCTCGCGGATCGCCTGCGCGGCGTTGAGCAGCCGGTCGGGGGTGCGCTTCGCGAGTTCGCTGCGGAGCTGGTCGTGCGTTGCGCCCTTGAGGCGGTCGACGAAGTTGAAGCCGCTAAGCCCCGTCTCCAGCCCGCGCAGCGCCTTTTGCAAAGACTCATGGATCGTGCGGCCGATCGCCATCACCTCGCCGACCGACTTCATCGCGGTCGACAGCGTCGCCTCGGCGCCCTTGAACTTTTCAAAGGCGAAGCGCGGGATCTTGGTGACGACATAGTCGATCGTCGGTTCGAACGACGCGGGGGTGACCCCGGTGATGTCGTTCATGATTTCGTCGAGCGTATATCCGACCGCGAGCTTCGCAGCGACCTTGGCGATCGGGAAGCCCGTCGCCTTCGACGCGAGCGCCGACGAGCGCGACACGCGCGGGTTCATCTCGATCACGATCAGGCGGCCGTCCTTGGGATTGACCGCGAACTGGACGTTCGACCCGCCCGTCTCGACCCCGATCTCGCGCAGCACCGCGATGCTCGCGTTGCGCATGATCTGATATTCCTTGTCGGTCAGCGTCAGCGCCGGCGCGACGGTGATCGAATCGCCCGTGTGGACGCCCATCGGATCGACATTTTCGATCGAGCAGATGATGATGCAATTGTCCTTGCGGTCGCGCACCACCTCCATCTCGAACTCCTTCCAGCCGAGGAGCGATTCCTCGATCAGGACTTCGGTGGTCGGCGAGGCGATCAGGCCGCCGCGGACGATATGTTCGAATTCCTCGCGGTTATACGCGATGCCGCCGCCGGTGCCGCCCATGGTAAAGCTGGGGCGGATGATCGACGGCAGGCCGGTGCGTTCGAGTACCGCGAACGCCTCGTCGAGCGTGTGCGCAATGCCCGAGCGCGCACTTTCCAGCCCGATCTTGTCCATCGCATCGCGGAACTTGATCCGGTCCTCGGCCTTGTCGATCGCCTCGGCATCGGCGCCGATCATTTCGACGCCATATTTCTCGAGCGTCCCGTCGTTGAACAACGCCAGCGCGGTGTTGAGCGCGGTCTGCCCGCCCATCGTCGGCAGCACCGCGTCGGGACGCTCCTTCGCGATGATCTTCGCGACGATCTCGGGCGTGATCGGCTCCACATAAGTCGCGTCGGCGAGGTCGGGATCGGTCATGATCGTCGCCGGGTTGGAGTTGACGAGGACGATGCGATAGCCCTCCTCCTTCAACGCCTTGATCGCCTGCGTCCCCGAATAATCGAACTCGCACGCCTGACCGATAACGATCGGGCCGGCGCCGATGACGAGGATGGATTGGATGTCGGTTCTTTTGGGCATTATACGAGCTCAATTCCAAATTTCGTTATCGCGTCGCGGACGCATTTTTCTTTTGCTTCGTCGAGTGGTGGCAGCAGCACTGGGCCGACGACGGTGATTTTTGCGGCGGTCGGGCTTAGAGCCTTCAAATGATAGCCATCGAGACCGCCACATTGGACTTCAATTCGATCAAGCTGAGCTTGCAGTTCTTCTTCGGAAGAAAAAGTGCTTCCAGGCCCGCACCCCGCGAGAAAAAGCAAGCAAAGTGGAGCAATAAGCCTCACTTCAGCCCGCCCACGAACTTCTCAAACAGGTAAAAGCTGTCCTGCGGCCCCGGACTCGCCTCGGGATGATACTGCACCGAGAATGCGTTCTTGCCCGTGATCGCGATGCCGCAGTTCGATCCGTCGAACAGGCTCTTGTGCGTCTCGACCACGCCGGCGGGCAGCGTCGAGGCGTCGACCGCGAAGCCGTGGTTCATGCTGGTGATCTCGACCACGCCGTCTTCGGCACGCTGCACCGGATGGTTCGCGCCGCGGTGGCCCTGATGCATCTTAACGGTCTTGGCGCCCGCCGCGATGCCCAGCATCTGGTGACCGAGGCAGATACCGAAGATCGGCACGTCGCGCTCGAGCAGCCCCTGGATCACCGGCACCGCATAATCGCCCGTCGCCGCGGGGTCGCCGGGGCCGTTCGACAGGAACACGCCCGCGGGCTTGTGCCCCAGCACCTCGTCGAGGCTCGCGGTCGCGGGGACCACGGTGACGCGCGCGCCGGCTTTGACGAGATTGCGGAATATATTGTCCTTCGCGCCATAGTCGATCGCGACGACATGCGGGCGTTCGCCGTCGTCCTCGGTCGCATAGCCATGCCCCAGCGTCCACGCGCCGCCGGTCCAGTCGCCGGTGTCGGTGCGGCTGACCGTTTTCGCAAGGTCCATGCCCTCGAGCCCTGCCCAGCCGCTCGCCATGGCGAGCAGCTCGTCGATATCGAACTTGCCGTCGGGGCTGTGCGCGATGACGCCGTTCGGCGCACCCGCATCGCGGATGCGGCGCGTCAGCGCGCGCGTGTCGATGCCCGCAAGCCCGATGACGCCCTGTTCGATCATCCATTCGGGGAGCGTCTGCACACTGCGGAAGTTGCTCGGCAGCGTCGGCAGCTCGCGCGTGATGCAGCCAAGCGCGCCGTGCACGCCGCGCTCCATATCCTCGGGGTTCGCGCCGACATTGCCGATATGCGGGAAGGTGAAAGTGACGATCTGCCCCGCATAGCTGGGGTCGGTCAGGATTTCCTGATAGCCCGTCATCGACGTGTTGAAACAAATCTCGCCCACCGCGGCGCCCGCAGCGCCATAGCCGACGCCCCACAGGATCGTGCCATCGGCAAGGACGAGGACGCCAGTCGCGCCAGATGGCTGGCTTTTGGGCGCGGCAGAGGGGTTGGCAGGTGCCATTCAACATGCTCCGGACGGGGGGCTAAACGGCCGACCAAGTAGGAGGCAAAAAAGTGATTCACAAGCTATCGGATTAGGAAACTTCTCGCTAGAGAGGGCCTTTCCGAAATTTGCAGCGCATGGGGACACGCATGATTCGTGACGACATCAAGGCTGCGCAGGTCGCCGCGATGAAAGCCGGCGACAAGGCGCGGCTCGGCACCATCCGGCTGATGCTGGCCAAGATCAAGGACAGGGACATCGAGCTCCGCACCGGCACCGCGCCGGCCGACGACGACGTGCTCGTCACCGACGTGCTCCAGAAAATGGTCAAGCAGCGCCGCGAATCGATCACCATGTTCGAACAGGGCGGCCGTCAGGAGCTCGCCGACATCGAGGCGAGCGAAGTCGCCGTGATCGAGGACTTCCTGCCCGCGCAGCTGAGCGACGATGACGCGGCGGCGGCGATCAAGGCGATCGTGGTGGAGCTGGGTGCCGAGAGCCTGAAGGATATGGGCAAGGTTATGGCGGCGGTGAAGGACCGGCTTGGGAGCCAACTCGATATGAGCAAGGCGAGCGGGTGGGTTAAGGCGGCTTTGAGCTGATCAACTAGCGGCGCTGGCCACCCCTAACCCCTCCCGCAAGCAGGCGGGGGATTGACGAGCGCGATCTAACCTCTCCCCTCCCGCTTGCGGGAGGGGTCGGGGGTGGGCATACCGACCTATGATGGACGGACAGTTTCAGCCCCGCGACACGTCGCGTGCAAGGGAGTTGCGCAATGCCGCTACTCCGGCGGAGCGGGCACTATGGCGCTGCCTGTCCGGCCGAAAAATCGGCGGCTGGAAATTCAGCCGACAGATGCCTGTCGGACCCTATTTCGCCGACTTTCTTTGCCGCGAAGCGCAACTGATAGTCGAACTCGATGGATACTCGCACGACATGCGCCAAGCCTATGACCAGCATCGGGATCATTGGCTTACAGAAAACGGGTTTCGAGTCCTTCGTTTCACGAACAGTGACGTGATGGCGAACGTCGAAGGCGTCGTGAGCGAGATCGAACGCACTCTTGCCCTGCCGCCCACCCCCGACCCCTCCCGCAAGCGGGAGGGGAGTTAAGTGAGCCTTACCCCGCAATGGCTGGACGAACTGCGCTCGCGCGTGACGCTGTCGACGCTCATCGGGCGGACGGTGAAGGTCACGCGCGCGGGTCGCGAGTATAAGGCGTGCTGTCCCTTCCATAACGAGAAGACCCCCAGCTTCACGATCAACGACGAGAAGGGCTTCTACCACTGCTTCGGCTGCAGCGCGCATGGCGACGCGATCCGCTGGATGACCGACCAGCGCGGCCTCAGCTTCATGGACGCGGTGAAGGAGCTTGCCGCCGAGGCCGGGATGGAGGTCCCCGCCGCCGATCCGCGCGCCGCGAAAAAGGCCGAAGAGGCGGCCAGCCTGCGCGATGTCGTACAGGGCGCGGCCGATTGGTTCACGCAACAGCTCGGCAGCAGCAACGGTGCGCCGGCGCGTGAATATCTGACGAAACGCGGCATTTCGGACGCCACGCGCAAGGCCTTCGGCTTCGGCCTCGCCCCCGAGAGCCGGAGTGCACTGAAAGAGGCGCTCAAGAAATTCCCGACTGCGATGCTCGTCGAATCGGGGATGCTCATCGCGGTCGACGACAAGGAACCCTACGACCGCTTCCGCGGCCGGCTGATGATCCCGATCCGCGACGCGCGCGGACGCGTGATTGCGTTCGGCGGACGCATATTGGGCGATGGCGAACCCAAATATCTGAACTCGCCCGACACGCCTTTGTTCGACAAGGGCCGCGTCCTCTACAACCTCGACAAAGCGAGCCCGGCGTCGCGGCAGACGAACCGGATTATCGTCGTCGAAGGCTATATGGACGTGATCGCACTCGCCGAAGCGGGGATCGCCGACGCCGTCGCGCCGCTCGGCACCGCGCTGACCGAAGCGCAGCTTGGGCTGATCTGGCGGATGGTGCCGGTGCCGGTGCTATGCTTCGACGGCGATGCCGCGGGGCAGAAGGCGGCGATGCGCGCCGCGATGCGCGCGCTGCCCCTGCTCCGCCCGGGCTTCAGCCTTGCCTTCGCAACGCTGCCGGCGGGGCAGGATCCCGACGATATCGTCCGTGCACGCGGTGCGGAGGGGTTCAACGCGATCCTGAGCGAAACGCAGCCGCTCGTCGAGCGCCTCTGGGCGCATGAGGTCGCGGCGGGGCCGCTCGCGACCCCCGAGGAACGCGCCGCGCTCAAGACGCGCCTCCTCGCGCACGCCGATGCGATCGAGGACGCCGACGTCCGCCACCATTATCGCGAGGCGTTCCGCGAGCGGCTCGATCTGCTGTTCGCGCGCAAGCAGCCCGAGCGCGCGCAGCGCCAGCCGTGGACGCCGAACCCGCCGCGTGGAGGCGGCAATCGCCGCTTCGGCCCCGACCCGCGCTTGCAACCTCCGGCCGACGAGACGCGTTCCATCGGACAGGCCGGGATTTCGGCGCCTTATGTCGCGGCGTTGATCGGCGGATTGCTGCGTTACCCCGAAGCGCTCAGGCGCAACGAGGAGGCGCTGACGCGGCTGCCGGTGAGCGATTCAGGCGACGCCGAACTGCTCGGCGTAATGCTTGACAGCGCAATGCGTCAGGAAGGGCTTGATTGCGAGGGGTTGCTTGCCATATTGGAGCCAATGAAAGTGTATAATAGGGCGATGACATTGCTCAGAGCCGACGGAATGCACTTCTCGTTCAATCGCAGGCTGGAAAGCAAGGAAGAGGCCGCAGCGGCGCGGGAAACGGCGCTTCGCGACCTTGACGAATATATCGGCGTGCTGGTGACCCAGCCCGAAATCCGGGAGCGGCTTGCCGAAGCCACCGCGGATTTCCAGCGCACGATGGACGACGAAGGATTCGCGCGGCAGCAGAAGCTGTCCGCCATGGATAAAGAATTGACCCGCCGCCTGGCTGCGCTGTCCGAAGACAGCAACCAGAGCTGAACGATTACGCCCTTAGGCAGGAACCACGAATGGCCACCAAAAGCACCGCCGACACCGATACCGACACCGACAGCCCGCTGATCGACCTCAACGAGGCCGACGTCAAAAAGCTGATCGCGCGCGGCAAGAAGCGCGGTTACCTGACCTATGACGAGCTGAATGCGGCGCTGCCGCAGGACGAGATGTCGTCCGAGCAGATCGAGGATATCATGTCGGCGATCTCCGACATGGGCATCAACATCGTCGAAAGCGACGAGGATGTGCAGGAAGAGGCCGACCAGGAGCCCGACGACGAAGTCGACGTCAGCGCCGGGACCGGTTCGGTTTCGAACCCCGCGATCGAAAAGAAGAAGGAAACGGTCGATCGCACCGACGATCCCGTTCGCATGTACCTGCGCGAAATGGGCGCGGTCGAGCTGCTCAGCCGCGAAGGCGAAATCGCGATCGCGAAGCGCATCGAGGCGGGCCGCGACACGATGATCCTCGGGCTTTGCGAAAGCCCGCTGACCTTCAACGCGATCATCGACTGGTCGACCGCGCTGAACAATGGCGACATGCAGCTGCGCGAGATCGTCGACCTCGAAGCGATGCTGTCGAAGGACCCGGCGCCCGAGAATCTTGAGGAAGAAGGCGCCGACGACAACGGCGAAATCAGTGAGAAGACCGCCGGCGTTTCGTTCAAGGACGAGGACGAGGTCGAGGAAGAACCCGCGGCCGACGGCGACGACGAGGATGGCGAAGGCTCGTCGGGCAAGCGCGAAAGCTTCGAAGAGGATGAGGAAGACAACACTCTCAGCCTCGCGGCGATGGAAGAGCTGCTGAAGCCCGACGCGCTCGAAAAGTTCGCGAACATCACCAAGAGCTTCAAGGCCTTCTCGAAGCTGCAGGAAGCGCGCCTCGAAGCGCTCTCGGGCGGCGAGGAATTCCCCGCGGCGTCGGAAAAGAAGTACCACAAGCTGCGCGAGGAACTCACCGCGCAGGTCGAGAGCGTGCAGTTCCACGGCACCAAGATCGAATATCTCGTCGACCAGCTCTACAGCTATAACCGCCGCCTGACCGCACTCGGCGGCCAGATGCTGCGCCTGGCCGAGCGCCACAAGGTGCCGCGCAAGTCGTTCCTCGACAATTATGTCGGGCGCGAGCTCGAAGAAAACTGGATCGAGAGCGTCAGCGGGCTCGACAAGAAATGGGCCGCCTTCGCCGAGAATGAAGCCGGTGCGGTCGACCGCATCCGCATCGAGATCAGCGAAATCGCGCAAGCCGCGGGCATGAGCCTGACCGAATTCCGCCGCGTCGTGAACATGGTCCAGAAGGGCGAGCGCGAAGCGCGCATCGCCAAGAAGGAAATGGTCGAGGCGAACCTGCGCCTCGTGATTTCGATCGCGAAGAAGTACACGAACCGCGGCCTGCAATTCCTCGACCTGATCCAGGAAGGCAATATCGGCCTGATGAAGGCGGTCGACAAGTTCGAGTATCGCCGCGGCTACAAATTCTCGACCTATGCGACCTGGTGGATTCGTCAGGCGATCACCCGCTCGATCGCCGACCAGGCGCGCACGATCCGCATCCCGGTCCATATGATCGAGACGATCAACAAGCTGGTCCGGTGCAGCCGCCAGTTCCTCCACGAGAGCGGCCGCGAGCCGACCCCGGAGGAAATGGCCGAGCGTCTGTCGATGCCGCTCGAAAAGGTCCGCAAGGTGATGAAGATCGCCAAGGAGCCGATCAGCCTCGAGACGCCGATCGGCGACGAGGAAGACAGCCACCTCGGCGATTTCATCGAGGACAAAAATGCGGTCATTCCCGTCGACGCCGCGGTGCAGTCGAACCTCAAGGAAACGGTCACGCGAGTTCTGGCGTCGCTTACGCCGCGTGAGGAGCGCGTGCTTCGCATGCGCTTCGGCATCGGGATGAACACCGATCACACGCTGGAGGAAGTCGGCCAGCAGTTCAGCGTGACGCGCGAACGCATCCGCCAGATCGAGGCGAAGGCGCTCCGCAAGCTGAAGCACCCGTCGCGCAGCCGCAAGATGCGCAGCTTCCTCGACCAGTAAGGCCGAAGACGGCGAAATTTGAGGGGCGGTCCGGTGACGGGCCGCCCCTTTTCCATGCCTTTGCGAGATTGGAAGCCGTCGTTGCTTCACCTCCTTCGTCATCCCGGACTTGATCCGGGATCCCGCTTTTTGAGCCATCGACTGGCTTCGACTTCAAGCTGGACCCCGGATCAAGTCCGGGGTGACGATGATTGATAAGTCCCTTCAGGTTGAGACCAGCCACGCCCAAATGCTGCGCTGCACAATTTTTTTTGCTCCTTGATCTTTAAATCTTCATATTTGCCCACCAGATAGCGCTCGTTACGCGATGCGGGGGCTTCATCAGCCGTTCAGGCGCCACCCATCAAATGGCAATCATTCCCACAAGATGGGATTGATTCACGATCCAGAGCAGGCCGCCCAACGCGGCTGATATAAAAAAGCTCGGAAATCTGGGGCTCGCAAAAATTGGCACGACCTTTGCGATGCATTCGGCATCGGCGCGGGGCAGTGCCTGCAGCCAAAGGGAAAGACAAAAAAGATGGAAAACGAAACCACCAACCTCTTCCGCCGCCGCGATACCTTCTTCGGTATCTGCGAGGCCGTTGGCCAGGATTTTGGCTTCAACCCGCTGTGGCTGCGCCTCGCCTTCGTCGCGCCGCTCTTCTTCTTCCCGGTCCAGACCTTCATCGGCTATTTCGCCCTTGGCCTGGTCGTCCTTGCATCGCGCCTGATCTTCCCGGCCAAAGCGGCGGTCCAGCCCGCGCCGAACGCGATCGACGTCGCCGCGCCGCAGGCTGAAAAAGCCGGGGAACTCGCCCTCGCAGCTTAAGCGGAACGGCCGGACGCTCTCTCCCTCCAAGTCCGGCCAACCCCGTCCTTTATGGCGTCCACTGGCGCCATAGATGGGACCGGCAAGCTTCTCCCCGGGGCTTGCCGGTCCCTTTGCTTTTTGTTCCCGATTGCCTTGATCCCCGAGCGCTTTTGTCCCCGGCTGGAACAGACATGGGCAAATCGGGGGCAAATCAATCGCCGCGCATAAACGCGTCGTTTACGACGTTGATCTATGACCGATCGCTGTAATTCCATTGGCTTGGGCTCCGGCGCCCCGCCACAGCGAGGATCAAGCCTTGAGCCAGTCGCCCCAGCCCAAAGCACAGACGCGCGGCGTCGCCGAATTGCTCGATGCGCTGGTCGCCAGCGACGGCACCGGCGCGCATCCGCACGTCCGCTCGGGCGCACTGTCGAGCGGGCCCGAAGCGATGCGCAACCTCGCCGACGCGGTGCATTTTCTCTGCCTGCTCCACGGCCGTTATCCGGGCGTGATCGACAATGCCGCGCGCAAGGCGGTCGACCCCGCGTCGCGCCGGTGGATGGGCGAAGCGGCCGACGCTTTCGTTCAGGAACGCGCCTTCCTGACCAAGATCGCCTCGGCGGTCGGCCCGGTGCCGAGCACCCAGGGGCAGGCGCAGTGCGAGGCCGCGGTCGCCGCGCAGCGCAAGGCGATCGACATGCTCGCCGAGTCGGACCGCCACGGCTGCGCGCTGGGCGCCGCGATCGCGCTGACGCTCGACTGGCGGACGATCCGCGTCCTGCTCGACATCAGCGCGCTGCGGCTCGACCTCAGCCCACCGACCTGCACCCTCCCCGACCTCCGCGACACCGCGCGGCTCGCGGCCACGGTCGCCGATACCCCAGCGGTCGAGCGCGCAATGGTGTTCGGTGCGCAGCAGCTGATCACCCAGCACAGCGGCCTGTGGGACCTGATGGCCGCGCGCGCCGCGAGCCGGGCGCATCCGTAAAATTTGATCCTCCCTGTGCCGCAGGCATGAGGAGGGGGAACGCTCGCGAAGCGAGTGGTGGAGGGGCCGGCGCCATAGCCCCTCCGTCAGCGCTTCGCGCTGCCACCTCCCCATCGCTACGCGACAGGGAGGACCCCACACCCGGCACGCTTGCACCCTCCCCCTCGCCCCGCTATGCCAGCTTGACGTTCACGTTAAGGGAAAGAGCCGATGCGTTTCGAAGGCACCAGCGCCTATATCGCCACCGACGACCTGAAGGTCGCGGTCAACGCCGCGACCTTGCTGCGCCGCCCCTTGCTCGTGAAGGGCGAACCCGGCACCGGCAAGACCGTGCTCGCCGAGGAAATCGCCAAGGCCTTCGACGCGCCGCTGATCACCTGGAACATCAAGTCGACCACCAAGGCGCAGCAGGGCCTGTACGAATATGACGCGGTCGCGCGCCTGCGCGACGGCCAGCTCGGCGAAGAGCGCGTCCACGACATCCGCAACTATATCCGCAAGGGCAAATTGTGGGAGGCATTCACGTCGCCCAAGCTCCCCGTGCTGCTGATCGACGAGATCGACAAGGCCGACATCGAATTCCCGAACGACCTGCTCCAGGAACTCGATCGCATGGCCTTCCATGTCTATGAGACCGACGAGACGGTGACCGCGAAGGAACGCCCGATCGTCGTCATCACCTCGAACAATGAAAAGGAACTGCCCGACGCCTTCCTGCGCCGCTGTTTCTTCCACTATATCAAATTCCCCGACCGCGACACGATGGCCGAAATCGTCGAAGTCCATTTCCCCGGCATCCAGAAGACGCTGGTCAGCCGCGCGATGGATATCTTCTACGAGGTTCGCGACGTCCCGGGCCTCAAGAAAAAGCCGTCGACGAGCGAGCTGATCGACTGGCTGAAGCTGCTGCTCAACGAGGATATGCCGCTCGAGGTCCTGCAGAACCGCGACGTCGGCAAGGCGATCCCGCCGCTCCATGGCGCATTGCTCAAGAATGAGCAGGATGTCATGCTGTTCGAAAAGCTGGCGTTTATGGCGCGCCGTCAGGGTAGCTGATTCTTGTCCTCCCTGTGGCGAAGCCATGGGGAGGTGGCAGCGCGAAGCGCTGACGGAGGGGCCAATGGCGCACCGTCGCGGCCCCTCCACCATCCGCTTCGCGGACGGTCCCCCTCCCCATCGCTTCGCGACAGGGAGGATCTAATTAAAGCTGATACGCCACCTCGACGTCGCCCCAGCGGCGGCCGTTGATGATCGCGGGCATATAGACGTTGCGCACGGTCACATAATTGATGCCGTCGCCTTCCTGCCGATAGACCGTCATGAAAAAGGGCGCGGTGCTGCGCTTCGCCGCGGCGTCAACCCCGTCATAGAGGATGCGGCCGTTGCGGCAATGCGCGGTGTCATGCTCAAGTTCGCCGGTCGGCGCGCGCGAGCATTCGGTGATATGCGTCGGCAGGAAGCCGTTCATGTCGCCCGCCGACGACATCTTGATCTCGGGATGCTGCGCCACGATGCGGTCGAACAGCGGGCGCCAGTGCGCGTCGGCCCAGTCGCAGAGTGACGTGCGAAAGCGTTCAGGGTTCGAATTCGGCACGCGCACATAATCGGTGTCGAACAGCTGCTCCATCGACAGTTCGCCATGTGCGACCGCGCGTTCGGCCAGCCCGACGAATTCGTCGCGCACCTTCGCCGCCAGGGCGACGATCGCCGAATCCTGAGGGGATACGCCCGCCGAGATCACCGCGTTGAACATACGGTTCGACACATGCTCCATCGACAGGATCGAATCGCGCGTGCCGACCAAAGTCGAACTGTTATCGCGCACCGAGGTGACGACGCCGTCGAGCGCCTCGCGCACCTTCGCGCCATTCGCATGCACCATCGCGCTCGATTGCGCGATACGGTCGCTCTGGTCGTCGAGCAGCGCGACGAGGTGCGTCGCATCGTGCAGCGCGTCGGTGATCGTTTCGAACTGGGCCTCGGCGCGGCTCGACTGTTCGACCCCCGACTGGATTTCGGTCACGAGCCCGCTCGCTTCGGCGGCGAGGCTGCCGATGCTACGGCGGATTTCATCGGTCGCGCCGCGCGTGTTCTGCGCCAGTTTCTTCACCTCGGCGGCGACGACGGCGAAGGTGCGCCCGGCATCGCCGGCGCGCTCGGCCTCGATCGCGGCATTGAGCGCCAGCATGTTCGTGGTCTTGGCGATCTGTTCGATCGACTGGCTGACCTGCTGCACCTGTTCCATCACCGCGGCGAAATTGGTGACATGTGTGCCAAGCCGCGCGACAAGGTCGATCACCGAACGGAATTCGGAGACCGCGGCGTTGACGCGCTCGGCGCCGGTGTCGAGCTGTTCGCACGCGCGCGCCGAGAGCAATTTAGCCTCGTCGGTCGAATCGGCGATCTGGCGCTGGTCGGCCTCGAGGCTGACGACATATTCCTCGAGCCGGCCGAGTTCGGCGATCTGGCGATCCATCTGGTCGGTCGCCCGCTCGATGCGGCCCGCGGCGTCGCTGCACCCAACGGCCAGCTCGCCGCAGTCGCTTGCGACCGACTGGTCGAGTATCTGCGCCGCCGGATTGATCGGATCATATTTCATTGGCTTGCCCACGTCCCTGAATGATCGAGGAGATATGGCGGACAATGGTTAACGCGGCGTCAATTTCGCGGCCCGATCGCGGGATCGAAGGCGCATTGCACACCGCCCGGCGA
This sequence comes from Sphingopyxis sp. H053, assembly GCF_001468225.1. Lineage (GTDB taxonomy): Bacteria > Pseudomonadota > Alphaproteobacteria > Sphingomonadales > Sphingomonadaceae > Sphingopyxis. The sequence continues at coordinate 272,029 of NZ_LNRU01000003.1, forward strand.
CGCGTTACGCCTTCGGACGGGCTGTTGGGGAATACGGGGGGAATATCATGCGTCTTTGGCCGGTTCTGGCGGCGGTCGCCGCAATATCCGCGCTGCCCGCAGGGGCGCAGGAAATGGTCGGCGGACATCGCATCATCCGTACCGCGGACCCCGCAATCTGGTCGGGCAGCGAAACGAGCGGGCCGATCACCCATATCGCGACGGGCACCGTCTTTTCCGAAAGCATCGACGGCTTTCAGCGCACCAGCCTTATGGCGGTCGACAATGGCAATGACGTCATGCTGCATTATCGGCTGAAGCGCGAAGCGGCCTCGACCGAGATTTCGGCGTTCCTGTTCCAGCGTGGCGATCTTGCCGAGCATCGGCTGAAGGGGGCGATTGCCTCGCTCGGCCATGGCCGCGACGTGATGACATTTCTGTGGGCCGATGGCCCCTTCGATATCGAAGCACCGCAGAAGCTGCGGGGCTTCAAGGCCACCTACAAGGTCGGCATCGGCGGCGACACCCTGCTCGAATATCTCTATTTCATCGAATTGGGGAAATGGACCGCGAAAGTGCGAGCGACGCTCCCGGCATCGAAGGTACCCGCCGAGGAGGGCCAGATCGACGCCTTCGTCCGCGCGCTTCCCTGGGCATCGATCCTCGCCGCGAACGGCGCCTGCAACGGTTCGGCCTGCGACGGTGAGCAGGCAATGCCCTTCAACAACCATATGGCAGAGATGTTCCTGACGAAGATCGTCGCGAGCGGTCAGGGCAAGGCGTTGCTGGGCGATGCGGCGGAGCCCATTTATGCGCGCGAAGCGGGCGGTAAACGCTGGACGCTCTATCCGCTCGACGAAAAGATAGCACCGTTGTTCGCGGAGGCATTCGGCCGGATTTCCGCGCGCGCGCCGCTTTATAGCCTGTCGTGGTCGGCGAAGAAGGAAAGCGGCGTCGTCCGCTTCTTTGCTGGCAAACCCAACGAAGAAGCATTCGCCGCGACGGTCGACGGCCTCGTCGCGCATCCCGAGACATCGGCCTTCATCGCGCCGGCCGATGCGGCCGCCTACGCGCCCGATTGAGGTTCGGGCCGATATTCATCGGCGGGGACAGCTTTACGTTCACGTAAAGTGATTGCACGCGCCGCGCGAACGCGATACGCCTACCCCATGTTTTTCGGCTTTCTCGACGAGCTTCGCGCCGCGGGCATTCCCGCCAGCCTGAAAGAGCATCTGATGCTGCTGGAGGCGCTCGACCGCGAGGTGATCGACCGCAGCCCCGAGCAATTCTATTATCTGTCCCGCGCGATTTACGTGAAGGACGAGGGCCTGCTCGACCGCTTCGATCAGGTGTTCAACAAGGTCTTCAAGGGCATCATCTCCGACTATGGCCAGAACCCCGTCGACGTCCCCGCCGACTGGCTGAAAGCGGTTGCCGAGAAATTCCTGACGCCCGAGGAAATGGCCGCGATCGAGTCGCTCGGCGACTGGGACAAGATCATGGAGACGCTAAAGGAGCGGCTCGAAGAACAGCAGAAGCGCCACGAAGGCGGCAGCAAGTGGATCGGCACCGGCGGCACCTCGCCCTTCGGCAATTCGGGTTACAACCCCGAGGGCGTGCGGATCGGCGGCGAGAGCAAGCACAAGCGCGCGCTCAAAGTCTGGGAAAAGCGCGAGTTCCAGAATCTCGACAACACCAAGGAGCTCGGCACCCGCAACATCAAGATCGCGCTTCGCCGCCTGCGCAAGTTCGCGCGCGAGGGCGCGGCCGACGAGCTCGACATTCCGGGCACGATCGACGGCACCGCGCGGCAGGGCTGGCTCGACATCAAGATGCGCCCCGAACGGCGCAATGCGGTCAAACTGCTGCTCTTCCTCGACGTCGGCGGATCGATGGACCCGTTCATCAAGCTCTGCGAGGAATTGTTCAGCGCCGCGACGACCGAATTCAAGAATCTCGAATTCTTCTATTTCCACAACTGCCCGTACGAAGGCGTGTGGAAGGATAACAAGCGCCGCTGGTCCGAACGCCATCAGATGTGGGATATCCTCCACAAATATGGCCATGATTATAAAGTGATCTTCGTCGGCGACGCGTCGATGAGCGCTTATGAGATCACCCATCCGGGCGGCAGCGTCGAACATTTCAACGAGGAATCGGGCGCGGTCTGGCTCCAGCGGATCACCCATGTCTATCCGGCCGCGGTGTGGCTGAACCCGGTGCCCGAGGCGCATTGGGGCTACACCCAGTCGGTGAAGCTGATCAAACAGCTGATGAACGACCGCATGTACCCGCTCAGCCTCGCCGGGCTGGACGATGCGATGCGCGAGCTGACGCGAAAGCATTAGCAAGAGCTTTGCAGCGCTACAGCGCTACAGGGTTGACAGCGCCCTCCAGCAGCGGCATATCGGTCGTGCAAGGAGGCAATCATGCACACTCACACCTTTTCATCGGCCACATTCCTGCGCCTTCAGGAGCATGCCAAGCCGTTTGTCGATTCTATCGATGACGTTGTCGAGCGGGCACTGGACGCGTTGGAAAAAATATCTGCGCCGCCAGAAAAGCTCAAAGATTCTGACACCTTGACCTTTGATCCAATCAAAGCACCTAGCTTGAAATATACGACGTTAAAGTCTGCTTCCGTAAACGGAGAGGTGTTTAAGTCTCATTTTTTTTGGAATTCGGTCCTCGAAGCTGTGATTTGCGAGGCCGCAAAAGGCGGAGCTAGCGCTGGAGAAATTTCATCTTCTATGCAAACACCTACAGCGCAACATGCTTCAGATGGCCCAGGATACAAATTTATTCCAGAAGCGGGGATATCGTTTCAGCAACTGAACAGCGATCGGGCGTGGGCAGAAACTGCCCGAGTGGCTCGCAAATTTGGTGTGAACGTAAAGGTACAGTGGTTTTGGCAGGACAAACCACAGGCGTTTGCCCCCGAGAAAGTCGGCGAAATGGAAGTCGTATAGTCGCACTCACCAGCCGCCGTGGAAAATACTGGCCGTCTCGAAGAGCGTCGCCTAGGCGCCTGAGAGATACACACCGTAAATTCCGATCTAAGGTGACTTTATGATCGACCTCCCCCTCGTCACCATCCTGCTCCTCACCGGCTTCATCAACCTGATCGGTGCGCTCGCCTATGCCGCGCGCATCGCCGGGGTCCGCACGCGGCGCATCGCGATGTCGTTCGCGCTGTTCAACATCCTCGTGCTCTTCTCGCGCACCTCGAACAGCTTCCTCGGCCCTTTCCTCGCCAAGCGCATCGAGACGCGCATCCACGACGGCAGCGGAGCCCAGCTCTTCATCGACATGCAGCTCGTGCTCGCGGCGGCGAGCGTCGCGACGTTGATCGGCATCCTGCTGGTGCCCACCGGGCAGCGGATGTTCGCCGCGGCGATCGGCTGGTATCAGAACAACCGATCGACGACGAAGCTTGCGCTCAAGGCCGCGAGCCCGAGTGGCCTGCGCACATTGGGCCGCTCGCTGACCCTCCCCAGCCTGTCGCACCTCAAGAGCTGGCGCATGCCCAAGGGGATTGGCTGGGGCGTCCTCATCGCGAACTGCCTCGCGCAATCCTTGCTCGCGGTCGGCGTCGTCGCGTCGCTTTACGCCGGCTATCTCGCTCCCGAATTTCGCGTCACCGCGTCGCAGCTCTCGGCGCTGATCAACGGCTTTGCGACGATCCTCCTGTTTGCCTTCATCGACCCGCAATTGTCGGTAATGACCGACGATGCGGTCGAGGGCAAAGTCGACGAGGCCGATTTCCGCCGCGCGATCACGCTGATCTCGCTGAGCCGCCTCGCGGGCACGGTCCTGGCACAGGCGCTGCTGCTGCCCGCCGCGCTGCTGATCGCTTACGTCGCCGTGCATGTCTGACACGCAGCGCGGCCACAGCCGCTTCCATGCCGTACGAGCGCGGCTGGAGGCGTTGGCGGTCACACCGGGGCCGCGCGGCTGGTTTCTCGAATTTCTCGTCTTCGGCTTCAAGCAGGGATGGGCATGCCTGTTCGGCGCGCTGATGCTTGCGCTGCTGCTCGGCACGCATCTTTTCTGGCCCGACGATGCGCCGCTCCACCGCTATGACGCGATCACGATCGGCGCCGTGCTGATCCAGCTCGGCATGCTCGCCTTCCGGCTCGAGACGCCGAAGGAAGCGCTCGTCATCCTGATCTTCCACATCGTCGGCACGGTGATGGAATTGTTCAAGACCGCCGCGGGGTCGTGGCAATATCCCGAGGCGAGCCTGCTCCACATCGGCGCCGTCCCGCTCTTTTCGGGCTTCATGTATGCCGCGGTCGGCAGCTATATCGCGCGCGTCTGGCGCATCTTCGATTTCCGCTATTCAGGCTATCCACCCGCGTGGGCGAGCTATGCGCTGGCGGCGGCGATCTACGTCAATTTCTTCGCGCACCATTGGGTATACGACATCCGCTGGTTCCTTTTCGCCGCGACCGCGCTGCTATTCTGGCGCTGTCAGGTGTGGTTCCGCCCGCTCCACATCCACCGCCGCATGCCGCTGCTCGTCGGCTGGGGGCTCGTCGCTTTGTTCATCTGGTTCGCCGAAAATATCGGCACCTTCGCGCGCGCCTGGACCTATCCGAGCCAGAACGACGGCTGGCACATGGTCGGCGTCGAAAAGCTCGGCAGCTGGTATCTGCTGATGATCATTTCGTTCGTGCTCGTCAGCCTCGTCCAGCGGCCGAGGGCGCCCGATTAACCGAACGGCTTGTCGATCGACGGCGGCGGCTCGCTGAACCACTTGGGTCCGCTGTCGGTCATATAGAAACAGTCCTCGAGCCGGATGCCGAACTCGCCGGGGATATAGATGCCGGGCTCGTTCGAGAAACACATGCCGGGCGCGAGCTTTGTCGTCTCGCCGCGCACCAGATTGACCGGCTCGTGCCCGTCGAGGCCAATGCCATGGCCGGTGCGGTGCGAGGTGCCTGGCAGCTTGTAGCCGGGGCCCCAGCCGAGGCTCTCATAATAGGCGCGCACCGCGTCATCGACCTGGCCCGCGGGCGTGCCGAGCTTTGCCGCGGCGAAGGCGACGTCCTGTCCCTTGCGCATCTGGTCCCATACCTGCCGCTGGCGCGCGCTCGCCTTGCCGTAAACGAAGCTGCGCGAGATGTCGGATTGATAGCCGTGCACGGTCGCGCCGCAGTCCATCAGCACGACCTCGCCGTTCTTCACCGCCTGCGGCTTGCCCGACCCGTGCGGATAGGCACTCGCCTCGCCGAGCAGGATCAGCTCGAACTCGCTCTTGCCGCCAAGCGCGATGGTCGCGGCCTTCATGATCGCCCCGATGTCGGACGGCGTCATCCCCGCCTCGACGCGCGGCGCGGTGTGGCGATAGGCGGCGAGCGTGATGTCGGCGGCGATCTGCATCAGCGCGATTTCGGCGGGCGACTTGTGCATCCGGCACCCGCGCACGACGGGCGCGCCGTTGACGACGGTCGCCTGCGGCATCGCTTTCTCAAGGCCGTCGACGGCGAAATAGCGCACCGTTTCCTCGACGCCGATCTTGCCCTTCGTCAGTCCGCGCTTGCCGAGCCAGGCGGCGACCGCGGCGAGCGGATTCTCATCCTCGTTCCACGTCAGCACCTCGGCCTCGATCCCAAGGCTTTCGCGCACCGACGGTTCTTCGAAAAAGGGCGTGACGATCGCGACCTCACCCTCGCGCGTCAGCACCGCAGCGGTCAGCCGCTCGCTGCGCCACCATTCGACCCCGGTGAAATAGATGAGGCTCGACCCCGGCTCGATCAACAGCGCGCCGATGTCGTTCGCGCGCATCAGCTCTTTCGCCTTGGCGATCCGTGCCATGCGCTCGGCCTTGCCGATCGGCACCGCCTTGGCGGCGAGATTGGGGAGACCGGCGGTATCGGCGGCGAACGCCGGCGCGGGCAAAGTCGCCGCCAGTCCGCCGATCGCCGCGGTGCCCAGAAATTGCCGTCGCTGCATCATTGCTTTCTCTCCGTCAGTTTCGGGGCGTCATGGGTATACTTAAGGGCGGCGGCAATTTTTCATTGATGCGCTGCATCTCTTCGCTGCGGCGATCACTATATTGCCTCATCAGGTCTTGGCAGAACCGCCGGGCGGTCTGTGTCCCGAGCAGGCCCGGCTCTGCCACGATATCGGCCCATGACAGTCCATCAGCAACGCACATCAGGTCTTGGAAGTCCCGCGCGTAAATTACGTCAGAAAAATAGGCAAACAATCGTCCGCGCCGCGTAGCAACGACCGATGCGGTCTCGTTATCCTCGATCAACGGTATCGCCCACGTCACACCATCCCCGGCTTTCATCATCTTCGCCGACGCCGCGACGGCATCGTAGGGCCGATATGCCGAGCCTTTCGGCCGAACTTCCCGGATCAGCGTAACGCTGACCTCGCCTGCCGAGACCTTGTCTTCGACGATATAGTCCGGCCTTGCCTTGCGGCTTTTCCACTCATCCAGCAGGGCCAACTGGTCGGCCGGCGGCAGCTTGCAATCGAGGTCCGGCATATACATGCGCGCCCAGACGAACCCCGGCGCGATCGGCCCGTCCGGAAGCCGGTCCCATCGCATTTCCATTCGGCACACATCGATCTTGTCCTTCCGCTCGACCCGGCCATTATTGTAATCGTCGAGCGATACATAATGGCCATAAGGCACGGCGTAAAACACACCCTTGCGGGGTGTCACGGCGCCAATGATGGTCCGCGGGCGCGCAGGGTTGGCAGGAAAAACGGTATAAACGCCGACATGAGGCTGATATTTTTTGTCGCGCGCTTCTTCTGCTGCCCATTTCCGCAGCAGGCCGACGACATCACGATGGGACTGCTTCAGACGCTCGATATCGGTCCCGCCGGGGAACGGCAGCGTAATGATTTCACGCTCGACAAAGGATGCTGCTGACGGCTCGGCCGCGCAGCTTGCGATCGGGAACACAAGGGCAATGCTGATCGCAGCCGTCAAGCTTTGCCGCCAGATCGTCAGCATTTGTTCGCCCCTCAATAAATCAGCAAATCCGCGATTTCCGCGCGCCACGCCGCCTCGTCGGGCAGCGCCAGCGCGTCGAGATCGCCCGCATCTGCACCCGCATCGTCGACCCACTCGCGCAGGCCCGGTCCGCCGTTGATCACATCGATCGCGAGCACATCGTCGGTATACTCATATTTGAAATCCTTGCCGCGCCAGATCGGATAGTCGGGATAGAGGCTGCGGATCGCCTTGAAGCCCAATGCCTGCACGCGCCACGGCTGGAATGCGGCATCGTCGTACCACGGCCCGTCGGCATGGATATGCACGCCGCTGTTGAGGTGGCCGACATGCTTGTGAAAGGTCGGCTGGAACCAGATATCGCGCAGCTTGCACCCGCCGAGCCATTGCGGCGCGAGGCGCTGCATTTCGGCGATCACCGCCTTGGCGTCGATGTCGGGCGCGCCGAACAGTTCGAGCGGACGCGTCGTCCCCCGGCCCTCGCTCAAAGTCGCCCCTTCGACCATCACCGTGCCGGCATAGGCGCGCGCCATGTTGACGTTCGCGGCGTTCGGACTCGGGTTGATCCACACGCGGCCCTCCGGCCAGCCGAAGCCCGGACCTTTCGGGTCCCATCCCTCCATCTCGATCACGCGATAATCGACATCGAGCCCGAAGTGGCGGATAAACCAGTGCCCGATCTCGCCCATCGTGAGGCCGTGGCGCATCACCATCGGTCCCGCGCCGACGAAGCTTTCCCAGCCGGGCAGAAGCCGCGTGCCCTCGACCGGACGCCCGGCCGGATTGGGCCGGTCGAGCACCCACACCGCCTTGCCATGCTGCGCCGCGGCCTCGAGGATGTAGAGCAGGGTCGTGACATAGGTGTAGATGCGGCAGCCGAGATCCTGCAGGTCGACCAGCATCACGTCGAAGGTGTGCATCGACTGCCCCGACGGCCGGCGCACTTCGCCATAGAGGCTGAACACCGGCATGCCATAGGTCGGATCGGTGAAGTCGGGCGACTCCATCATATTGTCCTGAAGGTCGCCGCGAACGCCATGCTGCGGCCCGAACACCGCGGTGATGTCGAGCCCCGAAGCGACGAGTGCGTCGACGCTGTGCGTCAGGTCGGCGGTGACCGACGCCGGGTGCGCGAGCAGCGCAACGCGCTTTCCTTCGAGCGGTTTGCGAAGCGCCGGATCGGCGAGCAGGCGGTCGATACCGAAGTGAACAGTCATGCCGCGTCGGGTGCCCCAAGCGTGAGCGCAAAGCAATCGGGATGATGGAAGTCGGGCTTGCCCGGCGGGTGCGCGAGCGCCCAATAGCTTTTGGTGCCGTCGAGCTCCTCGATCACCGCCGACAGCGCCAATTTTGCGCCATTATCGGGAAAAATGCCGGGCTCGACGCGCAGCGCATAGCTTTGATCGCCCTTCTCCGCCGCCATTTCCCATGGCGCGAGATCGTCCGTGCGGAGAAGCGAGCGATAATCGTCGAACTGGTAGCAGGCCCAGCGGCCGTCGGGCGAATAGTTGAACTCGGTATAATCGGGCTCGCCCTCTTCGGTCAGGAATGCCTCGAAGCAAGTGCTTTCCCAAAGGCCATCGGTCGCGCTGTCGGCGATCACGAGTTCGCCCTGTCCGTCGGGCAGCACCAGCGCGGCGATCGCACCGTCGACGATGAAGCGCAGCGCAAAACCGTCCTCGAACGACAGCGAGACCTCGACCGCGACGGCGCGCACGGCCTTTCCCGGGGTGCCGGGGTGACAGATCAATTCCCTGCGCATGCTATCCAAATATCAAACCCCATGCTAAGCGCCCGCCCGCTATGACCAGTTACAAATCCGACCTGCTGCGCCTGCTCGACGAGCGAGGCTATATCCATCAGACGACCGACGCGGAAGGGCTCGATGCGCTCGCCGCCAAACAAGTCGTCCCGGGATATATCGGCTTCGACGCGACGGCGCCCAGCCTGCATGTCGGCAGCCTCGTCCAGATCATGATGCTGCGCCGCCTGCAACAGACGGGGCACAAGCCCGTCGTGCTGATGGGCGGCGGGACGACGCGGATCGGCGACCCCACGGGCCGCGACGAAAGCCGCAAGATGCTGTCGGACGAAACGATCGCGGCGAACATCGCGTCGATCTTCAGCATCTTTCAGCAATTCCTCAGCTTCGGCGACGGGCCGACCGACGCGGTGATGGTCGACAATCAGGACTGGCTCGGCCAGCTCGGCTATATCGAGCTGCTGCAGGAAGTCGGCACACACTTCACGATCAACCGCATGATGACCTTCGATTCGGTCAAGCTACGGCTCGAGCGCGAACAGCCGATGACCTTCCTCGAATTCAACTATATGATCCTGCAGGGCTATGATTTCCGCCACCTGTCGAAGGACATGAATGTCCGTCTGCAAATGGGCGGATCGGATCAGTGGGGCAATATCGTCAACGGCATGGAGCTGGGCCGCCGGATGGATGGCGCCGACCTTTACGGCCTGACGACTCCGCTGCTGACCACCGCGGCGGGCGCCAAAATGGGCAAAACCGCCGCCGGCGCGGTGTGGCTTAATCCCGAACAGCTGTCCCATTTTGACTATTGGCAATATTGGCGCAACTGCGACGACCGCGACGTCGGCAAGTTCCTCAAGCTCTTCACCGACCTGCCGCTCGACGAGATCGCGCGGCTCGAAGCGCTCGAGGGCGCGGAGATCAACGAGGCCAAGAAGATCCTCGCGAACGAAGCGACCGCGATGTGCCGCGGCGCCGACGCCGCGAAAGCCGCCGCCGAGACCGCGACGCAAACCTTTGAAAAGGGGCAGATCGGCGGCGACCTTCCGCAAGCCGTCGCGCCCGCCGAGGGGATCAGCGTCGTCGATGCGCTGCGCGAACTGGGCTTCGCCGGCTCGAACAAAGAGGCACGCCGCAAGCTCGACGAGGGCGCGGTGAAGGTTGACGGCGCGGTCGTTCGCGACCCGCAGCACCTGATCCAGCCCGGTGCGAACCCCGTTCCGCTCAGCCTCGGGTCAAAAAAACATGGCCTTGTGACCCGGTAACGCGCACAGACGCATTTACGACTTCTTCAGCAATCGGATGGATCGTCATGGCCAAATCAACAAGGTCCACGAATATGCGCAAGATTGACACGAGCAAGGCCCATTATGTCGGCCTCGACCAGCGGATCGCTCCGCGTAGCGACGTCTATTGCCGCCTCCCCTTCGTCATGCCCGACGGACGGCAGGAAATGTGCACCTGCGTCAACATCAGCGCCGACGGTATGCTGATGCGCTTCGAACGCGGACTGGAGATCGGCGATCTCGTCGTTTTCCGCATGCCGATCATCGGCCGCACCTCGGCGAAGGTCGTCTGGTCGCTCGCCGGCAAGACCGGTGTGCAGTTCGACAAGTCGATCTCGGTCGAAGATTATCTGCCGATGATCCGCGCCATGGGTGCACGGGGCGACGTCAACTAAGAACATTGCAAGCAGCGGGACGTTCTTCCCCCCCCCTCCCGCTTGCGGGAGGGGTCGGGGGAGGGTCTGTCTATGCAAACTGCCGACGGTGGAAGGACATGCCCTCCCCTAACCCCTCCCGCAAGCGGGAGGGGGACTATCAACCACTCCGCAGCAGCGGCACCGCCGCGTCGCGCTCGAACAGATAGAGGCAGAGCCGCACCGCTTCCGCGCGCGCGCCATCCATCCCGCCGTCGCGTTCGACGAACAGCCGCGCGTCGTCGTGCGCGACGGGCAGCAGCCGCACCAGTTGTTCGGGGGTTGCCAGCCGGTAGTCGGCATCGCCCGACTGTTTGAGCCCGAGCAGTTCGCCGCCGCCGCGCAGCTCGAGATCCTTTTCGGCAATCACGAAACCGTCGTTCGTATCGCGCATCAACGCGAGCCGCTCGCGCGCGGTTTCGGACAGATTTTGCGAGCGCAGCAACAGGCACACCGATTTCGCGGTGCCGCGCCCGACGCGGCCACGCAGCTGATGGAGCTGCGCGAGCCCGAAATTCTCGGCATGCTCGACGATCATCAGGCTGGCGGCGGGCACATCGACCCCCACCTCGATCACCGTCGTCGCGACGAGCACCCCGATCTCGCCCGCCTGGAAACGCGCCATGACGGCATCCTTTTCGGGCCCCTTCATCCTCCCATGGACGAGTCCGACGCGATGCTCGCCGAGCCGCGCGCGCAGCAGGGCGGCGCGCTCCTCGGCCGCCGCGAGTTCGCTGACCTCGCTCTCGGCGACGAGCGGACACACCCAATAGGCCTGCGCGCCGCTCGCGAGATGGCGGTCGAGGCCGTCGACGACGTCGTCGAGCCGGTCGAGCGAAATGACGCGCGTATCGACCGGGGTGCGCCCCGGCGGCATCTCGTCGATCTGTGACACGTCCATCTCGCCATGATTTGCGAGCTGCAGCGTGCGCGGGATCGGGGTTGCGGTCATTACCAGCAGATGCGGCGGGCGCGCCGCCTTTTGGGTGAGCATCAGCCGCTGCGCGACGCCGAAACGATGCTGCTCGTCGACGACGACGAGCGCGAGATCCTTGTAGGTCACCGCCTGCTGGAAAATCGCGTGGGTGCCGACGAGGATATCGATGCTGCCGTCGGCCAGCCCCATCAAAGTCGATTCTCGCGCCTTGCCCTTGTCCCGCCCGGTGAGGATCGCAAGATTCACCGGCAGGCCGCCGAGCATCCGCTGCAAGGTCGCAAAATGCTGGCGCGCGAGGATTTCGGTCGGCGCGAGCAGCGCCGCCTGCGTCCCCGCCTCGACCGCCGCGAGCATCGCGCGCAGCGCGACGAGCGTCTTGCCCGACCCGACATCGCCCTGCAGCATGCGCAGCATCGGCGTGTCCTGCGCCATGTCGCCGGCGATCTCGCGCCCGACGCGCTCCTGCGCGCCGGTGAGCCCAAAGGGCAGCTTCAGCGCATCGGTCAGCCTGCCATCGCCGACGATCGGGCGGCCTTTGCGCGTCCTGAGGCCTTGGCGGATCAGCATCAGCGCGACCTGGCTTGCGAAAATCTCGTCATAGGCGAGCCGGTCGCGCGCCGCCTCGTCGCGCGGGCTCGCGTGCGCACGCTCCATCGCTTCTCGCCACGCGGGCCAATTCCGGCTGGCAAGCAAGGCCGTGTCGATCCATTCGGCGAGTTCGGGCCGTCGTTCGAGCGCGACCTGCCCCAGCTGCGACAGCCGCGCGTTGGTGAGGCCCTCTGTCAATGGATAGACGGGCTCGTGCTCGGCGATGCCCGCCTCGTCGCCCGGCTCGACGACCTGATCAGGATGCACGATCTGACGCATCTCGCCATAAAGGTCGAGCCGGCCCGACACCCGGCGCTTCTCGCCCAGGGGAAAGAGCTTGCGCGCCAGCCCCGACGTGCGCCCGAAATAGACGAGGCGGACATGATCGCCCGCATCGTCGAACGCCTCGACCCCGAACGGCGCGCGCGGGCTACGGCCGGCGCGGTAATCCTGCGCGGTCAGCTCGACGATGATCGTCTGCCCCGCCTGCGCCTGATCGAGCCGATCGACCGGAAAGCGCGAGATCAATCCCGTCGGCAAATGGAACAGCACATCGACGACGCGCTCCAGCCCCAGCCGCGTCAGCGGCTTGGCAAGCTGCGGCCCGACGCCTTTCAAGTCGGTGAGCGCGGCAAAGAGCGGATTGAGTATCTCGGGTCGCATGGCTAGGGCGTGTCTAAACCTGAACCCTTCATCTTGCCCAGCCCTTCATCTCCGTTCGCATCGAGCGAAGTCGAGATGCCCATCGGAGTAGCGCAAGGCCGATGGGTGTCTCGACTTCGCTCGACACGAACGGAACGGGATGAAGTTCGTTGATGCCACTTTCGACCGTTCTAAAAGGCCCGCCATGCAAGACCGCCTCAAACGCCTGAAATTCCGTGCCTGGCACCGCGGCACGCGCGAGGCCGATTATATGATCGGCGGCTTCTTCGACCGCTACTCGGCCGAATGGAGCGAAGCGGAACTCAGCTGGTACGAAGCCGTTGTCGAGGAAGACGACGTCGACATCATGGCGTGGGCGCTCGGCACGGGCCAGCCGCCCGCGCATCTCGACCGACCGGAGATGATCGCCGCGATGCGCCGCCTGGACTATATCCCGCTGCCATGACGATGCCCGCCGCCGACATTTTTGCCGCGATCGGATCGGCGTCGGCGCCGCTGACGTTGGCGCGCGCGGCCGACGGCTTCCTGCCGCTGCTGCTCGCCGATCTGGCGCGGGCGAGCGACAAAAGGCTCGTCTATGTCGCGACCGACGATACCGCGATGCAGGCGATCGCCGACGCCGCGCCCTTCTTTGCGCCCGACCTGATCGTCCATCGCTTTCCGGCATGGGATTGCCTTCCCTACGACCGCGCGGGGCCGTCGATGCGCGTCAGCGCCGACCGGCTTGCGACGCTGTCCGCGCTGCAACAGCCCGCCAAGCGCGGCGAACTGATCCTCACCACCGTCGCCGCTATCACCCAGCGCACGCTGACGCCTTTCCGCATCCGCCAGCTCGCGACGACGCTCGCCGCGGGGCAGCGGATCGACCGCGATGCGCTCGCCGAACTGCTCGTGTCGAACGGCTTCAGCCGCGTCGACACGGTCGCCGACCAGGGCGAGTTTGCGGTGCGCGGCGGTATCCTCGACCTGTTCCCCGCGGGCGAGGAGACGGGACTGCGCGTCGATTTCTTCGGCGACGAGATCGAGAGCATCCGCCGCTTCGACCCCGCCGACCAGCGCAGCCTTGGTCCCGCCAAGGCGCTGCAACTGCTCCCCGCGTCCGAAACGCTGCTCGACGAGGCGACGATCAAGCGTTTCCGCTCGGCGTATCGCGACCTGTTCGGCGGGCAGTCGACGGGCGATCCGCTCTATCAGGCGGTGAGCGACGGGCGCCGGCAGGCGGGCATGGACCATTGGCTGCCGCTGTTCGAGGAACGGCTGGCGACGCTGTTCGATCATATCGATCCCGCGACCCCCGTGCTGCGCGGCCACCGCACCGAGGCGACCGCCGAAACACGCTTTGCCGCGATCGCCGACTATCACGCCAACCGCGTCGCCGCCGAGCGCGAATCGCCGGGCAGCTATCGCCCGCTAGCCCCCGAGACGCTGTATCTGACCGAAGAGGAATGGGCTGGAGCCTCGTCGGACCGGCCGATCCATATCGTCACGCCCTTCGACGTCCCGCCTGCCGCGACCATCGTCGATCTCGAAACCTTCGCCGCGCGCGATTTCACGCCCGAACGCACCGCCGATCTCAACGTCTACGACAAGGTCGCCGACCACCTGTCCGACGAACGCCGCAAGGGCCGGCGCACGATTATCGCGAGCTATTCGGGCGGTGCGCGCGAGCGTCTGTCCGGGCTGCTGCGTGACCATGGCGTCACCTCGCTCGCGCCAGCGGACAGTTGGCAGGATGCGCTCGGCACGGCCTCGGCCGAAAGTGGCGGCGCGACTGCCATGGTCGTCCTTCCGCTCGATCATGGCTTCGCGAGCGACGCGGTCAGCCTGCTGACCGAACAGGATATTCTCGGCGAACGCCTCGTCCGCCGTCAGAAACGCCGCAAGAGCGCCGACGCCTTCCTCGCCGAACTCGCGACGCTCAGCGTCGGCGACCTTGTCGTCCACCTCGACCACGGCATCGGGCGCTACGAGGGACTGACCCAGATCCCCGTCGGGAGCAGCCCGCACGATTGCGTCGCGCTCACCTATTCGGGCGGCGACAAGCTCTACGTCCCGGTAGAAAATCTCGACGTCCTCTCGCGCTACGGCGGCGAGAGCGATGGCGTCGGCCTCGACAAGCTGGGCGGCGAGGCATGGCAGCGCCGCAAGGCGCGGATGAAGGAGCGCATCCGCGAAATCGCGGGCGAGCTGCTCGCGACCGCGGCGCAGCGCGCGCTACGCTCGGGCGAATTGCTCGCGCAGGACGCCGCCTATCCCGCCTTTGCCGACCGCTTCCCCTATCAGGAAACCGACGATCAGGACCGCGCGATCGGCGACGTGCTCGCCGACATGGCGTCGGGCCGCCCGATGGACCGGCTCGTCTGCGGCGATGTCGGGTTCGGCAAGACCGAGGTTGCGCTCCGCGCCGCGTTCGTCGCGGCGATGGCGGGGGTGCAGGTCGCGGTGGTCGTGCCGACGACGTTGCTCGCGCGCCAGCATTACACCAATTTCTCCGAGCGCTTCAAAGGCTTCCCGGTCAACATCGGCCGCCTCTCGCGCCTCGTTCCGGCGGGTGAAGCGCAGAAGACGCGCGACGGACTCGAAAGCGGTCATATCGACATCGTCGTCGGCACCCATGCGGTGATCGCCAAATCGGTCGAGTTCAAGAATCTCGGCCTCGTCATCGTCGACGAGGAACAGCGCTTCGGCGTCGTTCACAAGGAACGGCTGAAGCAGCTCAAGACCGACGTCCATGTCCTGACCCTCACCGCGACCCCGATCCCGCGCACGTTGCAGATGGCGATGTCGGGTTTGCGCGAACTCAGCGTGATCCAGACGCCGCCGGTCGATCGCCTCGCCGTGCGCACCTATGTTGCCCCCTGGGACGCTGTGGTGCTCCGCGAAGCGTTGCTGCGCGAGCATGACCGCGGCGGGCAGAGCTTCTTTGTCGTGCCGCGGATCAAGGACCTGCCCGACATCGAGGAATTTTTGCGCAACCGGGTGCCCGAAATCAAATATGTCGTCGCCCACGGCCAGATGACCCCGACCGAGGTCGAGGACCGGATGAGCGCCTTCTACGACCGCAAATATGATGTGCTGCTGTCGACGACGATCGTCGAAAGCGGGCTCGACATTCCGAGCGCCAACACGCTGATCATCCACCGCGCCGACCGCTTCGGCCTCGCGCAGCTGTATCAGCTGCGCGGGCGTGTCGGGCGGGCAAAAACGCGCGCCTATGCCTATCTCACGACCCCCGAGCATGGCGCGATCACCGACACCGCCGAAAAGCGGCTCAAGCTGCTCGGCGATCTCGACACCCTCGGCGCGGGCTTCCAGCTCGCGAGCCACGATCTCGACATTCGCGGCGCGGGCAATCTCGTCGGCGACGAACAGTCGGGGCATATTCGCGAGGTCGGCTTCGAACTCTACCAGTCGATGCTCGAAGAGGCGATTTTGGTCGCCAAGGCCGAAGGCGCCGGCAAGCTGCCACCGCGCGAAGCCCTGTCGCCCACGATCACCGTCGACGCGCCGATCCTGATCCCCGAGGATTATGTTCCCGACCTGCCGCTGCGCATGGCGCTCTATCGCCGCCTCAACGATGCCGTCGATCGCCCGGCGCTCGACGCCTTCGCGGCCGAGATGATCGATCGCTTCGGCCCGCTTCCGCCCGAGACCGCGAACCTCGTCCAGCTGATGGAGATCAAGGCGAACGCCAAGCTCGCGGGCATCGCCAAGCTCGACGTGGGCACCAAGGGCGCGCTCGTCAGCTTCCACGGCGACCAGTTCGCCAACGTCCCGGGGCTGATCGCCTATGTCGAACGGCTCAAGGGCCGCGCGCGCATCCGCCCCGACAACAAGCTGTCGATCAGCGGCGATTGGGTCAGCATCGGCGCACGCCTCAACGGCGCGCTGCAGCTATCGAAAGGTTTGGGGAAATTGGCGAGACAAGTGGCTTGATCGTCGCCCCTGCGGAGGCAGGGGCCGCTGGCAACCTTGCGCCAAGCCGGTAGCGGCCCCTGCCTTCGCAGGGGCGACGTGTTTCTATGCTTCCATCAACGCCAGCAACTGATCCGCCGGCACCGGCCCCGACTTCAAAAATCCCTGCCAGGTCGCAACCCCCAACTCGGTCAATCGGGCGAGCTGGCGCTCATTCTCGATCCCCTCGGCGACCACCAGCAGCCCCAGCGCGCGCGCAAGGTCGACGATCGCGCGCACGACGATGCGGTCGCGGTCGCTGCCGTCGATCGTGCGGGTAAAGCCGCTGTCGATCTTGAGATAATCGATCGGCAGCCGCGCGAGCAGCGACAGGCTGGAATAGCCGGTGCCGAAATCGTCGATCGCGACCGCGACGCCCAGCGCACGGATCTGCGCCAGCTGGTCGGCGGCGCTCGCGGGGTCGCTCAGCATCGCCTGTTCGGTCAGTTCGAGCGTCAGCCGGTCGGGATCTATCTTCGCCGCCTTTGCCATCGCAGCGAAGCGGCCGGCAAATTCGGGGTCGCCGAGATCGGCGGCGGTGATGTTGAGCGACACGCGCAGCTTCGCGAGCGCCTTGGGCCACGCCGCCATTTCGGCGAGCGCAACGCGGTGCGCATGTTCGGTAAGCTCGCATTCGAGCCGTGCCGCGCGCGCCGCGGTCACCAGCGGCCCGGCGCCGAGCAGGCCGAGTTCGGGATGCTGCCAGCGCAGCAACGCCTCGACCCCGGTCATCTCGCCCGTCGCGACGTCATATTGCGGCTGGTAATGGATCACGACCTCATTCTGCGACAGCGCGGCGTGGACCATCACGCCGTCGCGGGCAGACGCCGGCCGCGCCAGCTGATCGCACGCAGAACGCAATTGCTCGGCGACCGAATCATCGCGCGTGATCAGCGCCGCCGCGATGCGGATCGACAGGCGGCCGTTCGGATCGCCGACGATCGGTTCGGCCAGCGCGACGTGGAGCGCGCGCTCCTGCGCGCGGAGAGCGCCGAGCGACATCGGTGTCGACGGGACGATCAGGAAGCGCGGGCCGTCGAGCCGGTCGACGCACGAACCCTGCCCGAATTCGTCGCTCGCGAAATTTTCGAGCCGCCGCCCGATCTCGTCGAGCACCGAATCGCCCGTTGCCGTGCCCGCACTGTTGTTGATGCGCGCCATCTGGTCGACCTGGACCAGGATGACGCCCGCGTCGGCATCATAGCGCGTGTGCAGGGCTTCGAGTTTGCGGGCGCAGGCGGAAAGGGAGTCGGACAGGCGATTCATCGCATTCCTCTAGCAGGCTTTGCTTGCCAAGTTCCTGCCTTTTGCATCAATATAGGTACGTGGCTGCCACATTTTCCCATAGCGCCGCGCCCGCGGCGCCGCTCATCGACGGACACGGCCGTCGGATCAGCTATTTACGGCTTTCGGTCACCGATCGCTGCGACCTGCGCTGCCGTTATTGCATGGCCGAGGACATGACCTTCCTGCCCAAATCGGCGGTGCTCAGCATAGAGGAAATGGGCGAAATCGCCGAGCGCTTCGTTGCGCGGGGCATCCGCCGCATCCGCCTGACCGGCGGCGAGCCGCTGGTGCGGCGCGGGATCGACACGCTCGCGATGCGATTGGGGGCGATGATCGGCGACGGCCTCGACGAACTGACGCTCACCACCAACGCGATGCGGCTCGCCGAGCATGCGCCGATGCTGGCCGCGGCGGGGGTGCGCCGCATCAATGTCAGTCTCGACACGCTCGACCCCGCCGCCTTTCATCATATCACCCGCGTTGGCGACCTTGCCGTCGCGCTGCGCGGGATCGATGCGGCGCGCGCCGCCGGACTGGCGGTCAAGGTCAACATGGTCGCGCTCGCCGGGCTCAACGAAGACCAACTCGTCCCGATGCTCGATTATTGCGCCGCGACCGGCTGCGACCTCACGCTGATCGAAACGATGCCGCTCGGCGAGGTCGAGGGCGACCGCAGCGATCATTATATCCCGCTTCACCATTTCATTGCGCCGCTTCGCGAAGCGCGCGCCATCTATCCGGTCGACAAGCGCACAGGCGGCCCCGCGCGCTATTTCGCGGTCGAGGGCAGTCCGGTGACGCTCGGGCTGATCACCCCGCTCAGCGACAATTTCTGCGCGACGTGCAACCGCATCCGCCTGACCGTCGAGGGGCGCGTCTATATGTGCCTTGGCCAGGACGATCATGTCGACCTGCGCACCGCCTTGCGCGACGGCGGCGACGTCGATGGGTTGATTGATGCCGCTTTGGCTGGCAAACCCCGCGCGCATGACTTTCATATCGATGGAAAGTCCAAACCGGCGGTCGCGCGTCATATGAGTGCAACGGGCGGCTGACAGGCAGCCCGCTAGGGGAACCGGACCAATATGCATCGCAAGATCGCGCTCGTCGCATCGAACGCGCCCGCCGCCATGGAAGCGGAAGCCGAACTGCGCCCGCTCTACGACTTCGTCGAGCTGGGCGAGGCCGACCTGCTGATCGCGCTCGGCGGCGACGGTTTCCTCCTCCACATGCTGCACCAGTTGCTCGATCAGCGCCGTAGCATGCCCGTTTTCGGCATGAACCGCGGCACGATCGGGTTCCTGATGAACGAGTTCCGGATCGAGGGTCTGGTCGACCGGCTCGCCGCGGCGCGCCCCTTCCTGATCCATCCGCTGTCGGGCGACATCACGACGATCAGCGGCGAGCGCCACATCCTGCCCGCGATTAACGAGATTTCGCTGCTGCGCGAAACGCGTCAGGCGGCGAAGCTCGAGGTGATGATCAACGAAAAGACGATGCTCGAGGAACTGGCGTGCGACGGCGTGCTCGTGTCGACCCCCGCGGGATCGACCGCCTATAACCTCAGCGCCAACGGCCCCATCCTGCCGCTCGAATCCGAAATGCTCGCGCTGACGCCGATCAGCCCCTTCCGCCCCCGCCGCTGGCGCGGTGCGCTCGTCCCCGAATCGACGAGCATCCGCTTCAACGTCCGCGAGGCCGCGAAGCGCCCGGTCAGCGCGGTTGCCGACCAGCGCGAGATCCGCGACGTGAAGACGGTTTTGGTCACCACCGACCGCAGCCGGCCGCTGACTTTGCTGTTCGATCCCGACCAGGGCCTCGACGAACGCATCGCGATGGAACAATTTATCGTCTGAGAGTCATAAAAGGCCATAAAAGCCCCTTGATAAAGTTGTCGGTTGGCGGCAAAGGGGCCGCCTTGTCCGCTTCGGCGGCGTGTTCCTCGGTAGCTCAGCGGTAGAGCAATCGACTGTTAATCGATCGGTCGTAGGTTCGAATCCTACCCGGGGAGCCATTTCTTTCCAGACATACGAAAGCCTACGCCAAAGCACTCTTGCTTTGCGCGACGTTCGCCGACAGCCCCCCGTACTCCGGGGCAGCGATGAAAAGAGCCTCAACTCTTATCGCAGAGCAAAATATCGTAGGTCGCCTCCGCACCGTAAGGGAAAATCGACTTCGCATAACCGCCAGCGCGCCTGCGATTTCGGCCCGCCGGGAAAAAAGCGGCGCGGCCAATCAATAATAGTCCTCGAGAACCAATTCCACGTCGTCTTTGGCAAGCATCGAGAGCGCATAGCGTGTCCCTGGCGGCCGCTTGCCGAGATTGCGGTGGCTCTGGACGCTGCCCGGGCCGACCTGCTCGTCGTTGATTGCGATAATGCTGTCTCCTTCATGGAGGCCTGCTTTTGCTGCCGGGCTGTCTTTGGCCACGTGGATGACTTGCAGGTGATCGCCCGCGTGAAGCACGCTGAGCCCGGACGCGTCTCGCACAAATGGCCTCTTCGATCGGCTTGCCCGAACCAGCTGCATCCGGGCGCGCCCGAAAGCCAGACGACAACGAAAGCGCATGAGAAGCGGAAGGCCCATTATCATGGGCGCAGCGAAACGCCAGACGGGTGGAACCGCGAAGGGCACGTCATGGAGAACGACGTCGCCCACACGCAAGCTTTCCAAACGGCCGAGCTGGCTGATAGCGACGCCTTCGACCCCGAGGCTTGCGCTGGAACCTCGCCTCATGCCGCCGAACAGATCATTTGCCTCGGCATATTCGGGGTCGACGTAGAGCGGCGTCGAGCAGCCCAGATCGATGATCGCTGCGGCCTCCAAACCCTCCTTCGGCGAGATGGTGGTGCAGAACAGCCCGTCGGCCGTCTGCACCACCGGCAGCCAGTGATTTATGTTACCGCCGCCATTGGTCCAAAACCGGAGCGCGGCCCGATCGGGGTCTATCTCGACCATGTTGCGCGCAAAGAATTCTTGCCCGAGCACCAGTTCGATCGACATTCGTGCCGCGCGCGCCATCGGTGCCAGATCGAGTATCAAGGCTGACGTCGTGAGCAAATGCTCGGCGCCAGCCTCGATGCGTAACGGTCCGGTCACTCTGGCTACGGTCTCTCGTGTGAGCGCCGTAACGCGATGATCCCGCACGCCATGCAGCCGATGGCGAGCCGCAAAGCCAGCATCCACCGCGGAGCGGGTGGCGCCGCTGTCAAGAACCGCTCTCGTTTCGACGCCGCGGATCTTAACCGGGAGAGTCAGCAACGAATCCTCCCCGTTCCCGCATGCGACCCATTTTCCAGGGGGTGCCTCGCCTCCTCGCTCCGGTACGGCACGCGCTGGCGAGGCACCGATCATGCCGCGGCCGCCAGTCGTTCGAGCCTTCCCGTTGCACCCTCGAGTTCGACAATGAGGCCGGAGCTACGCCGCCGCTTGATCCACTCTTCGAGCATTTCGGCGCAGGTATGGTCGATGTGCTTCAGCCGTTCGACATTGAGTTTCAGTCGTCCCGCCGCCGGGAGGTCATCCAGGAGCGCGGTCAGCTTGGGCAGCGCAACGAAGGTCGCTGTGCCGTCGAGCACGATCTCCCGCGTCTCACCCTCTTGCCGCTGATCGGTGCGCAGCCGCAGCCTCCGGACGTGCGGCGCGAGTTCGAGCGTCGACAGCGCCAGACCCACGAGCACGCCGGTCAGCAGATCGGTCGTCACGACCATCAGGAACGTGCCCGCCCAGATCAGCGCGGGAAGCGGGCCATAGCGGTCGAACAGATGCCTTACATGATCGAGGCTGACGAGCTTGACGCCGGTGACGACGAGGACACCGGCAAGCGCCGCCATCGGGATTTCGCGCAGAAGCCAGGGCAGCAGCGCGACGAACCCGAGGATCCACACACCGTGCAGGATCGTCGAAAGCCGCGTGACGCCGCCAGCCTGCACATTGGCCGAGCTGCGCACGATCACGCCGGTCATCGGAAGCGCGCCAGCGACGCCGCAGAGCAGATTGCCGATACCTTGCGCGCGCAGTTCCTTGTTGTAGTTTGTCCGCACGCCGTCGTGCATCCGATCCACCGCCGCTGCGGAGAGCAATGTCTCGGCGCTTGCGATAAAGGCGATCGCAACCGCCGTGGCGATCAGCGTGGGCTCGGCAAAACGCTGCAGCATGCCCGCATCGGGTAGAGCAATCGCGCCGACGATCGATTGCGGAACATCGACGCGGATAACTTCGAGCCCGAAACCATAGGCGACCAGAGTGGCAGCCACCACGCCAATGAGTGCGCCGGGCACGAGGCGCAGGCTCTGCGGACGCACGCGTTCCCACCCGAGCATCGCCGCTATCGTCAGCACGCCCACAGCGAAGGCGGCCAGCGCTCCGCCACCGGGCGTGAGCCCAAGGATGCGGCCGGGCATCGCCACGAGATTGTCGATCCCACCGGGAAGCGGCTTGGCATCGAACAGAACATGGAATTGGCCGAGCACGATCAACAGGCCAATGCCAGCGAGCATTCCGTGAACGACGGCGGGCGAGATTGCGCGAAACCAGCCGCCGAGCCGGAAAACGCCGGCCGCGATCTGGATGAGCCCAGCAAGAACGAGGATAGGACCAAGGGCCGAAAGCCCCTGGTCACGAACGATTTCGAAGACGATAACGGCCAGTCCGGCCGCCGGCCCGCTCACCTGAAGCGGAGATCCGGCAAGCGCACCGACGACAATACCGCCGATAATTCCGGTTATCAGCCCTTTCTCGGGCGGCACTCCCGAGGCGATCGCGATCCCCATGCACAATGGCATCGCAACCAGAAAGACGACGATCGACGCGGTCAAATCGCGCGAAAAGGTCTTGCCGAGTGACGGCACGGCGACGTTCATCACACCGCTTCCGCGAAATCGGCGGCGCGCCGCGAGGCATGCGGCAGAGCGACGGGCAGCGGAGCGTCCTCGCGCAGCGGCATGAAACGGCCGGTCGCTCCATCCAGGCCGAGTATGCAGCCGGCATGAATATCGACGAACCAGCCGTGCAGCGCGATTTCCCCGCGCGCGAGACCCGCCGCCACCGCGGGATGCGTGCGCAGATGGGCAAGCTGGATGACCACATTTTCGAGCGAGACCGCGCGGATCCGCTGGATGTCGTTCATCGCCGGATAACTATCGGTCACAACCTTGTGCGCGGCGTGCGAATGACGCAGCCATGCCGCGACATTCGGCATGCTACTCAGGTCCTGATTGACGGCCAGCGCCTTCATCGCGCCGCAATCCGAGTGCCCGCACACGATGATGTCTCGAACGCCAAGCGCGGCGACCGCATATTCGACGGTCGAAGAGACACCGCCATTTTGCGTGGCGAAGGGAGGCACGATGTTGCCCGCGTTGCGGCACACGAACAGATCGCCAGGCTCGGCCTGCATGATATGCTCCGGGACGATGCGCGAGTCCGCGCAGGATATCATCAGCGCCTTCGGACTTTGTCCGTCGCTGGCGAGACGTCCATAGAGTGTGCTTTGATTGGGAAAAGTTTGCTTTTCGAAAGAAAAGACGCGACCGATCAGCTCGTTCACCGAGGGGACTCCTTGATTGGCGCCGAAGGGAGAGGCGGCGCGAACCCGGAGTTAGGCCCCGAACTTTGCTGCGACGCAGCAATTGTGTAAGCAAATGTTTCCGCTTGTAAGGAAGTGTTTCCGCCCGCTCAGCCTAGCGGAATATCAATCTCGGCGCGCAGCCCGCCTGTTGGCCGGTTCGACAGACGCAGCATGCCGCCCTCCCGGTGCGCAACGCGCCGCGCGATCGGGATTCCCAATCCCAACCCGAGCGTATCGCGGCTCCGCGCAAGGTCCAGCCGGACGAAGGGTTCGAGCACATGCTCCAGTTCATCTTCGGGAATGCCCGGGCCGTCGTCCTCGACGCAGAGGACGACCCGGCCATCCTCCGTTCGAATACTGACCTGCGCCCCGCCGGCATATTTGATCGCATTCTCAACGAGATTGGACAGAGCGCGTTTGAGCGCCAACGGACGCACAACGATCTCGAGATGGTCCGGTCCTTGATAGGCCGCCAGATCGCCCATGTCCGAAGCATCGTCGACGATTGTCGCCGCCAAGACCGCTATGTCCGTCTGTACGGGCTTTTCAGGATCGCTGTCGCCGCCATAGAAAGCGAGGAGCGAAGCCACCATCGCTTCCATTTCGCCGACGTCCTTCTCGATCGAAAGGCGCAAAAACGGATCGTCGATTGCCTCGGTGCGAAGCTGCAACCTTGCGAGCGGCGTGCGCAAGTCGTGGCCGACAGAGGCAAGCGCCTCCGTGCGATCGGTGATCAGCTGATGGATGCGCGCCTGCATTTCGTTGAAGGCGGCGATCACGCGCCGGATTTCCGATACGCCGACCTCGGGAAGAACCACGGCGTCGCCTTCGCCGATCCGTACCGCGGCGCGCGCGAGCATTCGCATCGGGGAGAGCACGCGGCGCATGAGCAGTCCGCCGATGAGGATCAGCGCGATCGCGGGCACCAGCGCCAACAGGAACCGGTTGATCCGCAGCCGCGAGGGATCGACGAGCTGCGTCGCCTTGAACTCCAGCGAGCTTCCGTCGGCAAGCGACAGCTGGCCGGTGACCTTGCCGTTACGTCCCGGCTCCTTCAGATGCAGGCGCAAATTCTCATGCCCCAGAGCTGGCTCCCATCCGATGATCTGCATGCGCATTTCGTTCAGCGGCGCCGCCATTGGCATGAGCGGGAGGCTGGTAGGATGCCATTCGACGATGAAGGTTTCGCTCGACAGGCGGGCCGCGAGGGCCGGGCGTTCGCTGCGCGGGCTCGCGTTCAGCAAACGGCTGGCAGCGGCGAGATGCTCGGCCACGCGGTGCGCCTCATCCTCTTCGACGCGCAACTGCCCCGCTCGCTCGTGAAGGAAGGTGCTGACGGTGAATTCGATCGTCATCGCCAATAGCAGGATCAGAAAGATCCGCCCGACCAGCCCGAGCGACGGCCGCATGGCGTCGGTCACCGACGCGACACTTCGACGTTGAACATATAGCCGACGCCGCGAACAGTGATGATCGGCGCGCTCGCATCCTTGTGCGAAAGCTTGCGCCGCAAGCGGCTGACCAGCACATCGACGCTGCGATCCGAAGCGTCGCCGAGCCGCGTTCGCGACAGTTCGATCAACCGTTCACGGGCAATCACACGTTGAGGGTTCTCCAGAAAGCTAGACAACAGATCAAACTCTGCACCCGTCAACTCGACGATCGCGCCCGTCGGAGAATGCAGCTCGCGCCTCGAAAAATTGACTATCCAGCCAGCAAATTCAGCGACCTGCTGTCCGCCTTTTCCATGCTGACGGTCCAGACGCCCACGGCGAAGCACGGCACGCACGCGAGCGGTCAGCTCGCGGGTGCTGAATGGCTTGGCGAGATAATCGTCGGCACCCAGTTCGAGCCCGACGATTCGATCGGTCTCGCCGCCTTTGGCGCTCACGAAGATGATAGGCACTTCGCTCTGCTGGCGAAGCTGACGGCAGAGATCGAGGCCGCTGGTCCCGGGCAGCATGACGTCGAGCAGCACAAGATCGACGGC
This sequence comes from Sphingopyxis sp. H053, assembly GCF_001468225.1. Taxonomy (GTDB): domain Bacteria; phylum Pseudomonadota; class Alphaproteobacteria; order Sphingomonadales; family Sphingomonadaceae; genus Sphingopyxis. Next base: position 297,439 of record NZ_LNRU01000003.1, read on the forward strand.
CCCGACATCCAGCGCCAGCCACATTTCGGGAGCGGAAGCTGCAGGCCGGACTTGATAGCCATTTTGCTGAAGCGCGCGAGCCGTAAGCGTGCGCAAGGCGGGATCGTCCTCAACGATCAAAATTGTGGAGGCAGTCATTGGGAAATATACGCCGTTCGTTCGTAGTCTCTGGTGATGAAAGCCCGGAGGGCAAATGGTCAGGCGACCCGCCAGCTCCAGATAGGGACGACGCGCCGCCCTTCCAGTGCGCGCGTGGGCGCAGAAACATTTTCTTACAACATACCCGGCACGCGCCCGTGCTTCGCGACAACGAGATTTGGGCCTGTTGACAAGACAGACGGTCGGCAGCGGGAGAGCAGAGGCTGCGGAAAAATCCGATCGAGCTGCTTGATGGCTGAGACCACCCGCGCAGTTCAGCAATGTTTCCTTACGTTGGCGACACCTGAGTGCATTGTTCGGCCGGTATTTGCTCGAGCCATGGCGGCGTCCCCCCGCCGGTTTCATGGTTTTCAAGGAGTTTCACTCGTGCGTTTTTCCAGCCTGACCCTTGGCGTGGTCGCAGTTGTCCTGGCTTCGCCCGCGGTGGCGAACGCGCCCGCGGTGCCGAGACAGCTCGCGAAGATGGATGCGGAAGCGTTCCGCTCCAAAGCCACGATCGACGACGACGATCTGGAGTTCGCAACAATTATCTCGACCCGTAACGGTTTTCGCAAAGAACGGCGCTTGAATGGCTCGACCTCGTTCGACAGCCATGTCGAAGCCCATGTCGACAAGCGCACCGGCGAAACCCGGTTCGAGGTGCACCAGTCCCTGCGCTATTGGGGCTCGCAGCGTCTCTATGATACGGTCCACTTCGCGGATCGCGATGGCAACCTCGTGGCACAGCGGCTCGATCACGCGCGGCGCGGCGACGACACCATGTGCCCGAACAGCGACTTCAACGGCGATTGCGCGCTGACGATGAAGCTGGTCTTCTCGGTCGACGAGACCCAGCTCAGGGCCGCCATGACCCGCGCGGAAGGCTGGGATCTCAAATTCAAGGGGCGGCCGAATGGCCGAGATGACCTCCGGATCCGGATCGTTCCGGCCGAGATCGAAGGGCTCTTGCTTGCCGTCGACGACTATCGCGCGACGTTGTCGGCTTAGGTCAGCGATTGATCGGCAAGCCAATCCCTCCACCGCACGGGCGTTCCGCCGAATAAGATTAACTCGGCAGCGCTTCCCGCGAAGTTGTCACTTCGTGCGCACTTCGCGATTGCCCTCTGTCGATCTGCTTGGGGTGAGGAATGATTCGCCGACTGTCTTGAAGCTCGGGATCGGCGGAAGCGAGATTGTCGATCACATGGAGCAGCAGCCGCCTGAGGGTCTCGACTTCGGCATCCGATAAATTTTGGGTGGCAAGCGCCTGGATTTTGGCGGTCCTCGGCATGAGCAGCTTTTCCAGACGCCTGGCATGCGGAGTCAGATGAACCAGTATTTCACGCCGGTCGCGGCGGTTGACGGCGCGGCGCACCAAACCCGCCCGTTCCAGCGCCCGGAGCGTAACCGCAGTCGTCGCATCGCGCATCGCGAGCCGGCGGCTGAGTTCGCGCTGACTGATCCCGTCGTCTCTCCAAAGTTGGCGGAGGAACGTCCATTGACCCGAGGATATGTCATATTCGCGGGTGTGCTGCTCGCGTAGCCGGGAAAAGGAGCGGAAGATCAGGCGAGCGAGATAGCCGAGGCTGTCATCAAAAGCCCAGTAATTCCCGGCAGGCAGCCGCTCGCTCATCATTTCCCTTCGACCGCTTCGTGGCGGACCGCACCTGCCACCGTGTCGACCAGTTCATCCAGCAGGGTCCGAAGGAGGGGATCGGCGAGCTTGCCGGTCGCGTCGAACGCGCGATGGGCGTGCGGCACGCTGAGCTGTTCGGGCACCACCCAGGCGTTCACGGTGGTCAGAATCTGGCGAAGCTGGGACAGGCCGCGCAACCCTCCGAACGGGCTCGATGACGCCGACAGCAGCGCGAAAGGCTTGCGGCGAAAGGCGCCATAGTGCTGCGCCGCCTCGCCTTCCCCGGGACAGGAAATCCAGTCGAGCGCGTTCTTCAGCATCGCGGTGACCGAGCCATTATGCTCGGGGCTCGCGATGATCACGGCGTCATGGCGCCGGAACATCGCCTTGAGCGCCAACGCCTCGGGCACCTCGTCGATCGACAGCGCTTCGGCGCCGAACAGCGGCAGGCGATAGTCCGCCAGCGACAGGCGCGTCGCGGGCAGCCCGCGATCGCGCGCCGCCTGCACCGCGCAGCCGATCAGCTTCTCGTTGAGCGAGCCCGGGCGAATGCCCCCGGCGAGCAGCAAGAGTTCGGGCCGCTCCATCCTGCCTCGTCCGCGCAATCAGAAGTCGAGCGACAATTGCAGCGTCACCGTCCGCGGCGATCCGACGAGCGCCATGTGGCTGTTGCCGCCAAATACCGGAGTATTGAATCCCTGGCTGGTGGTGACCTTGTTGGTGAGGTTGCGGCCCACCAGCGCGAGTTCCCATCGGCCGTCTTCGCGGCCCACCGCCAGCCGAGCGTCATATTTGGTGAAAGCGGGCTGCGAGTTGAGCGGACTCATGTCGGGCTGGAAGAAGGAACGCGACTGATAATTCGCCGAGACATTGCCGAGCACATACAGGCTGCCGGACACCGGATATTTGGCCTCGATGAACGCATTGCCCGTCCATTCGGGCGCGCGGACAAGGCGAACCCCTGCCAGATTATTGGTTCGCGGGTTACACGTCGCCGGTGCATTATAGAGGCAGGCGCCGCCCGGATAATCCTTGTAGTGGGCATCCAGATACCCAAAACTGCCGCCGACGCGCCAATGGTCGCCGAGGCCGATATTCGCGTCCATCTCGACCCCTTGGGCGATCGCCGACGCGGCGTTGCCGGTGATGAAGGCGGTGCCATTATATTCGGACACCTGCAGGTCGGCGAAATTGGTGCGGAACAGCGCGACGTTGAATTGCCCCTTGCCGCCCAGGAAACGGAATTTCCCGCCGAGCTCCCATGACCTCGCCCGTTCGGAATCATATTGGAAGGTCGCGACGCCGCTTTGGATGTTGAAAAGGAGCAGCGCATCGTTCGACACGAAACCGCCGCCCTTGGTGCCCGTCGCATAGCTGAGGTACACATAGGCATCGCGCGAAAATTCGTACCGGATGCGCGCCGAATAGTCCCACAGGCTCTCCTTGCGCGTTTCGGTCAGATCATAGGGCAGATAGGTCGGCGGAAAGACGCCGATATTGCTCGAGATCGCGTTGCCCACGCGGCGTTCCTTCGAATAGCGCAGGCTGCCGCTGAGCATGATCCGCTCGCTGACCGGCACCTCGACCGACACAAAGGGCGACCAGGATTCGCCGGTCTGGTTGAACTGACGGAGCGACAGGCCGTTGAGCGGGGCGGGAAATCCCGCGCTTGCTGCGTTGAAGGTCGACGCCTGCTGGATGTGCAAATCGGTGTCGATATAGGTCAGCCCGGCGATAAAGGCGCCATCGTCGCCGATCGGGTGCTGCGCGCGCACTTCCTGAAACAGCGAATTGGACTGTTCGGTGATGTCCGATTCCAAAAAGGTCAGCGGACCGTCATAGTCCATATTCACGCCGCCCTTCAGCTCCTGCCAGGCGGTAACCGACGTAAAGCGCCAGTCGCCGGCATCGAGGTTCATCGTCAGCTGCGCCATCGTCGTTTTGGTGTCGTCATATTCGGGATTGGTCCCCGCGGACGCGCGGCGGAACGACGGATATTCGGGGACGTTGGCACCCGAATTGCGCACCTTGTTGCAAAGGAAGCAGCTCGCATCGCCGATATAATTGAACACCAGCGCGCCGCCATCGACGCGGTTCGACGAATGCTCGACCTTGACCAGCGCCTCGAAATCGTCGCTCGGCTCCCACAGGATCTGGCCGCGCACCGCTTCATAGCGGGATCCGAATTCGTCGCGGCCGGTCAGCGTATTTTTCATATAGTCGCCGATCGCGCCGGCGCGTCCGGTCAGGCGAACACTGATCGTGTCCGATACGGGTCCCGACACCGCGCCGTCGAGGTTCCAGCCGCCTTGCTCGACCTCACCGCTCGCGCGGGCGAAGCCCTCGAACTCGCGCGTCGGGCGGCGCGTGACGACGCTGATCGCACCCGCGTTGGTATTCTTGCCGAACAGCGCGCCTTGCGGCCCGCGCACGATCTCGACGCGCTGGATATCGAGCAGCGGGTTTTGGAAGGCGCGCGAACGGCTGAGATAGACCCCGTCGATGAACAGCCCGACCGACTGCTCGAACGACAGATTGCCCGTCCCGGCGCCAAGGCCGCGCATCGTGATCGCGAAATTGCCATTGGTGCGGTCGATCTGGAGGTTGGGGACGCTATCGGCGACATCGTCGAACAACAGCGTGCCCTTTTCCTCGAGCTGTTTACCACCAACCACCGCGACCGATATCGGCACTTCCTGCAGCGTCTGCTCGCGGCGGGTCGCGGTGACGATGATCGTCTGGTCATCGCGCGCGCTGGCGCCGTCTGCCGCCGCCTCCTGCGCAAAGGCCGGTGTTCCGAGGGCGAGCGTCATCGCGCCGCCGCAAAGCAGTGTTTTCATTTTCATAGTCCCTCTCCCAAGGTGACGGTCAGGCGAGTTTCAGCGTCTCATATTGTGTGGCCGGACCCGGATATTCGGCGCCCTTGTCCTCGCCAACCTCGGCTTCGATCAGCTTGTTGGTCTTGGCATTCAGGCGTTCGATGAGCGATTTGTGGGCGTCCGGTCGCCAGGCGAGATTGTCGATCTCGTCGGGGTCGGCCGCCGTGTCATAGAGTTCGAGGTCGTTATGGGCGACGAGGTCGTCCCAGCGCGCAGGCAAATGATGCTGCGCGGGCGCGAAATAGCGTGCGAATTTGTAGCGGCCGTCGTGGACGCCGCGGTGCAGGCGGCGCAACATCAGGTCGTTTTCGGGCAGCGGCTTCGTTTCGGCGACGCCCTTCGGCACATCGGGGGCGTTCCACCCGTAGCGCACCGCATAGTTGAAGAGGATCCCGGCCTCGTCACGTCTTGTCCGCGCGGTGGACGCAGCGATCGCCGCCGACAGGTCGTGACCGGCCAGCTTCGGCTGCATTTCGCGACCCGCCGCTTCGTCGACGCCGGCGAGCGCCAGCATCGTCGGGACCAGGTCGACCGCGCTGCCGAGCGCGTGGGTCGTGCGCCCGCCGGGAAGGTCGGGGTGGACGACGATCAGCGGGACGCCGACATCCTCCTTATAGATCGTGCCGCCCTTCTGCCGCATCCCATGCGCGCCGGCGCGTTCGCCATGGTCGGAGGTGAAGAGGATGATCGTATTGTCGAATTGCCCCGAGGCGACGAGCGCGTCGAACACCGTCTGCATGTGCCGGTCGACGTCGCGGATGCAGTTGAAATAATAATTCTGGTTGCGGCGCCAGACCGCCTCATCCGCGTGCCGCATCCGGCCGTAGAAGGCGCCCGAACTGGCGTTGATCGCGGCGTGGGCGCGCGGTTTGCGCGACAGGTCGTCGGCATAAAAGCTGCGTGGCAGCGGGAAATTCCAGTCGCGGCCGTAAACCGGGTCGCCCGGCGCGGCGAGCAGCGGCGCGACAAGGTTCGGCCGCGCGCGCGTCGCCTCGCCCTCGCCGCTCGGGTCATAGAACATGATGTCGTGCGGATTGACGAAATTGACCGCCATGAACCACGGCGCCGCATCATCGTCGTCGGCAAAGGCACGGAGCTGGCTGGCGGCCTCGGCGGCGGTCACCCCGTCGCTCATAAAGCCTTCCCACGAAAGCCCCTCGCGCTCGCCGTTGAAATTATAGCCCGAAAAACCAAAGGGCTCGAGAATGTCGCGCGTGTTGGGAAATATCCCGCCGGCGACGCCGCGCAGGTTCAGTCCCTCGTTGATGTTCGAAAGATGCCATTTGCCCTTGTAGGTCGTGCGATAACCGGCGCGGCGCAACATCGTCCCGACCGTCGGAATCTGCGGGCTGAGCTCTGGGTGCGGCGGCGAGTTGGGATTGGCATAGACGCCGCTATGCTGCGTGTGCAGCCCGGTATAGATGTTCGAGCGCGACGGACCGCACGGCGTCGTGTTCACATGGAAGCGATCGAAGAGAATGCCGCGTTCGCGCAACCAGTCGTGCGCGGGCAGCGGCAGGCCGGCGGGAATGTCGGCGAGCGCCCGTTCCTGGTCGTTGACCACCAAGAGGATGTTCGGGCGGCCGCCGCGCCGCTTCGGGTCCGCCCGCACCGGCGCGGCGCGTTCGGCGGCGGCAGCCCCCGTCGCGCTCGCGCCCTGCACCGCCGCCAGGGCCGCAGCGCCCCCGGCGAGCAATGTCCGCCGGTCGATCTCTCCCGTATCGCGCATCCCGTACCTCCCAAAGCCGGTCGTGCCGAAGTTTCTTAGTATACTAAGATCATGGCAGGCAAAAAATATTTGTCAAGTTGCTTGCGCAAATTTTCGCCGATCTCAAAAAACCGGGGTGTTGGGCGGCAAGCCGATCAGGGACCGTCCGAGCAGTTCGGTCGCGCCGTCGAAGTCGTAGACGACGTGGCTGGCCATCACGTTGACGTCGCGCAGCGCGCGCTGGAGCGGGCTGCTCGTCATATGCGCGCTCGACCCCGCGCCTTCGACCAGCAGCCGGATCGCGTCGCGGCACAGATCCATCGCGAGCGCGACCTGTGCGCGGAGCGCGATGCGGTCCTCGTTGCTCACCAGCCCGTCTCCGGCCGCTTCGGTCAGTGCGACATTGCGCCGCCCGACCTCGCGCAGGATCATTTCGGCGGTCTGCGTCTTCGCCGCGGCCTCGCCGAGCCGCATATGCGCCGAGGCCTTTTCGTTCTGCTTGACCGTGGTGCCGAGCATGGTGCGAACCCCGATGCGTTCGCGAAAATGATCGACCGCCGACCGGGCGACGCCGACCGCGCCGATCGCCGCGGTAATCGCGAGGAAGGGCGTCATCGGCATCCGGTAGATCGGATTGTGCGCGTGGATCTTCGCGCCGGGCGCGCAGCCCATGCGCATTTCGCCCATGTCCATCACGCGATGTTCGGGGACGAAAATGTCGTCGCAGCGGATGTCGTTGCTGCCCGTGCCGATCATCCCGTCGACATGCCAGGTGTCGAGCACCTCGACCTCGTCCGCCGGCAACGCCAGGAAAAGCTGGCGCGGCGGGTTTTCGCCAGGAATCATGCCGGTCACCATCACCCAGTCGGCGTGCATGACGCCCGTGCCCCATTTCCAACGGCCCGTCAGGCGATAGCCGCCGTCCGCCGGCTCGGCGATACCTGGCGGGTTGGTCGCGCCCGGCGCGATGACATAGGGAAAGTCGCCGCCGAAGGTCTCGTCCTGCAGCTTTTCGGGGAATTGCGCGAGCATCCAGTTATGCTCGACGCAGAAAGCGGTGACCCAGCCGGTCGAACCGCACCCTTCGGCGATCGGCAGCATCGCGTCGATGAAACTGTCGATGTCGAATTCCAGCCCGCCATAGCGCTTGGGAACGAAATGATAGAAGACGCCGGTCTTGCGGATCGCGTCCCACACGGCATCGACCGGACGGCGCAGCTGCTCGCATTCGAGCGCGTGCGCGGCGACGAGCGGCTTGAGCGCGGTGGTGCGGCGCACCAGCTCCTCGGGCGTCAGCGCCGCGAGCTCTTCGCGCGACAGCCAGTCGCCGCCTTTCGGAATCCGGCGATCGGCGAAAGGCTCGGCGGCATCCTCCGCCCGGCGCGTTTGAACGGCGATATTCATGACATCCTTTCTCCCGGCAGCCGGAATCGGCTTATGCGGCCAGATTAGGCCACCCGGAAATAATGTCAAGAAACTTAACTAAATTGACGAAGGCCGGGCCGTCGCCGCCTCGGGCCCTTCGAGCGCTTCGGGCGGCACGCGCGGTGGATCGCCCCAGTCCATGCGCATCGCATCGCGAAGGCCGTGATAGGCCGGCAGGCCGATCCGTTCGACGAGTTTGACTTCGAGATATTGCAACGCCTTCGCGGCGGCGCGGCGGGTGTCGTTCGCCTGTTCGGCGAAACGGACGATCCGCGCGCGCCGGTCGGCGGGATCGGGGACGAGTTCGACGATGCCGCGCGCCTCGAGCTCGCTGAGCATCAGGCTGATCGCCTGCCGTGTGACGCCGAGATTGCGGGCGATGCGCGTCGCGCGATGTTCGCCCGCCGATATGTTCGCGATCAACATCGACTGCGCACGGCTGACGTTGGGAATGCCGGCCTCCTTGAGCGCCGCCTGCAGCGCCTCGTCAAACCAGTAGACGGCGCTCAGCAGGTTCATCATCAGGAACGGGCTATCCATCGTCGTCTTCCTTTTGGCCGCGGGGCGGGCCTGTCATAAGGTCCGCCACGATCTCCGCGCAATCCGCAGCGGCATGGAGCCCGGTCCGGTCAGGGTCAACCGGCGTCCGTCATTTTGGCGAGATCGCGCGCGAAAGCCGAAAAGCCCGCAGTGAGGATGATCGCCGCGAGCGGCAGCGCGATGCCCGTCACCAGCGCAATCGAATAGCGCAGTGCGCCGTCGTCGCCGAACAGATGATCGGTGAGCAAAGCCATCAGCATCGGCCCGAAACCGAGCCCGACAAGGTTGACGACAAAGAAATAGAGCGCGGTGACGCGCGCGCGATATTCGTTCGGCGTGATGAACTGCAACGCCACCGTTCCGACGCCGTGCATCGTCAGCATCGGAAAGGCGAGCGCGAGCATGACGAAGGCAAGCGTCGCATCCGGCATCAGCGTCGCCGCGAGCAAGGGCGGCCCGCCAAGCAGGATCGACAGCCGCATCACGCGCAGATGCGCATCGGCGACCCCTTTTGCGAACAGCCGGTCGGCGAGCGTCCCACCCGCCACCAGCCCCGCCGCGCCGCCTGTTGCCATGATGATACCAAACCACAGGCCGGCTTGCGCCACGTCCATGCCATAGGTGCGCGCGAAGAAGGTCGGCACCCATGCGATCACACCGTACATGACGAGCCCGATCAGCGACATGCCCGCAAACAGCGCCCCGAGCGCGGCGCGGTGTGCCTTCAGATGCGCGAGGAAGCCGGGCGCCGCGGCACCCTGCGATCCGGCCTGCACCAGCCCCCGCCGCAGCGGCTCGCGGATCGTCAGGAGCAGCAGGCAGATCAGCAGTCCCGGCGCCGCGACCCACATGAAGATCGTCCGCCACGCCTCGACCGGGCCGAACAGCGGCAGCTCTATCATCGGCTCCGCGAGCACCGCCTGGACGACAAAGGCGCCGAGGATCATCGCGACTCCCGAGCCGAGCGGCACACCAATCGAATAGACGGCCATCGCGCGAGCGAGCCGGTCGCGCGGGAAGGTGTCGCTGAGCATCGAATAGGCGGCGGGCGAAAGCGCCGCTTCGCCGACCCCGACTCCCATGCGCGTGAGAAACAAGGTCGCATAGCTTCCGGCGAAGCCGCACGCTGCGGTCATAACGCTCCACAGCGCCACGCCCGACACAATCAGGTTCCGGCGGTTCCACCGGTCGGCGATCCACGCGATCGGAAGGCCTAGCACGGTATAGAAGAGCGCGAAGGCGAGCCCGATGAGCAGGCTGACTTCGGTATCCGAAATGTTCAGCGCGGCACGGATCGGCGCGACGAGCAGGCTGAGGATCATCCGGTCGACGAAGGACAGCGTATAGGCGAGCAGCAGGACGCCGACGACGTACCAGCTATAGGCGGGGCGCGGCCAGCCCGGCTCTGCATCCGCTTCCCCGCCCAGTTCGCCTTGCGGCGCGCCTGTCGCGATCTCCGTCGCCATCGATCCTGTCCTCCCGATCGCCGCTCGCTCTTGCACCGCAAGCCGGCCTGTTATATAGAAACAGTTACTTAGCAAACTAAGTAAATTGCCGACCGAGTCAAGCATGATCGGGACGCACGAAAAAACAACGTGTTGGGAGACGCGATATGACAAATTTCGGAAGGAAGCAGTCCATCCTCTTCTTGGCCGGCGCGGCGATCGCCGCGCTGCCCGCGGCCTCTGCGGCGCAGGACGCCACCGACGACACGAGCGGCGACATCATCGTCACCGCGCAGCGACAGGAACAGCGGCTTCAGGACGTCCCGGTCTCGGTCACCGCGTTCGGCGCCGAGCAGCTTCGTGACAACAGCATCGAAACGGTGCAGGACATCGCGATCCGCACTCCGGGCCTTGCGGTCAGCGCGGTCGACCCGATCAACACCAACTTCGCGATGCGCGGCATCGGCAGCGCGCCGGGCATCAGCCAGAACGCCGGCGGCGATCCCTCGGTCGTCGTCTTCATCGACGGCGTCTATGCGGGACGCGGCGGCACCCCCGACCTCGACGCGCTCGACCTCGAACGCGTCGAGGTGCTGCGCGGACCGCAGGGCACCTTGTTCGGCAAGAATGCGATCGGCGGCCTCGTCCAGTTCATCAGCCGCAAGCCGACCGATGAGGAAAGCTTCTTTTTCGAGGGCACCTACGGCAATTACGACCGCGTCGGCGTGATCGCGCGCGGCAATATGGCGCTGACCGATAAGGTGTATCTGTCGGCAGGGCTGTCGCACAAGCAGCGCGACGGCTTCGAATATAATGAGACGACGGGCAATGACGTCAACGACCTCAACCTGACGACGGGCCGCGTTGCGCTGCGTTTCGTGCCCACCGACACGCTCGACATCATCCTTCGCGCCGACATCGCGCGTCAGGACCAGAAGGGCAATCCACGCCACAATAATTGCGACACCAGCTTTCAGGGCGGCATCCATTGCGTCGGCATCAACCCCGATCCACGCGTCGTGAACGCCTATATCGACGGCGAGGTCAAACGGACGATCCAGACCTATTCGGCCGAAGCTAACCTCGACCTGCCGTTCGGGACGCTGACCTCGCTCACTGCGCTCCGCAAGGTGAAGTTCAATTTCGTCACCCCCTTCTTCAGCAACCCGGTCAACCCGCCGGCACAGATCGAATCGACGAGCTTCGGCGAAGAGGACAACAGCCAGTTCAGCCAGGAACTGCGCCTGTCCTTCGACGCATGGGGCGGGCGCCTGAAGGGCCAGACGGGCGTCTATTTCCTGAAGGAGAATAACGACCGCGTCGAAGGGCAGATTCAGGACTTCCCGAGCCCCGCCAATTCGGGGATCGGCATCTATCCGCAGTCGGTCAATGCGCGCAGCGTCGCGATCTTCGGGCAGGTCGATGTCGAGATCGTCCCCTCGCTGACCGCGACGGTGGGCGCGCGCATGACATGGGAGCGCAAGAGCGGCCGTTTCGCGGGCTTCAAGGCCGACAGCGGACCCGGCCTGCCGCCGCCGCTCGGATCGCTCGCCGGCTATGACGTGACCGGCAAGAAGAGCTGGAAAGCTTTCACGCCGCGTTTCGCGCTCAACTGGAAGGCGACCGACGACGTGCTGCTCTATGCCTCGGTCGCGCGCGGCTACAAGAGCGGCGGCTTTCAGGGGTTGTCGGGCACCGCCGCGGGCGCCTCGACTCCTTATGATCCCGAATTCGCCTGGGGCTATGAGGTCGGCGCAAAGACCGATTGGCTCGACCGGCGCCTGCGGCTCAACGTCGCGGCGTTCCGTACCGACTATTCGGACCTCCAGGTCTCGCAGCTCGTCCCGCTGTGCTGCGTCGTCGTCAGCAACGCGGCGAAGGCGCGGATCAAGGGGATCGAGGTCGAAGCCGTCGCGCGGCCGTTCGAGGGATTCCAAATCGACGGCAGCTATGCGTATCTCGATGCGAAGTTCACCGAATATACGATTCCGGGTCTGAACTATACCGGCAACCAGCTGCCGCGCTCGCCGAAGAACAAGTTCAACATCGGCGGCCAGTTCGAAACCCCTGTCGGCGACCTGTCGGCGAAGCTGCGCGTCGATTACAGCTGGGTCGACGACGCGTTTTTCGAGGCATCGAATATTCCGCAGCAGCTCTGGCCTTCGCACGATAATCTGGATGCGCGCCTTTCGCTTTCGGGGCCGGGCGATCGCTGGGAAGTCTCGCTGTGGGGCAAGAATCTGACCGACGAGCTGACGCCGACTTACGTCACCTATTTCGGCCCCTTCCGCCAGATTCTGACGCCTTACGCGCCGCCGCGCACCTATGGCGTAACGGTCGCATTCAAGATCTGACCCGCGGGCGCGGCGGCACCCCTTTCGCCGCCGCGCCCGCTCCCCTGCACTAGAGAGAGGATGACCGATGGAAGAACCCCGTTTCCGCTATCTCTGCTCCTACAAGGCCAGCTTCACCGAGCCGCAGCAGATGATCGGCAAGGCGCATTTCGGGCGCCGGATGATCGCCGCGCTGACCGGCGGCGAAGTCGAGGGCGAGCGGCTGCACGGCCGCGTGATGCCAAGCGGCGGCGACTGGGCGACGATCGACGACAATGACACGCTACGGCTCGACGCGCGCATCACGATGGAAACGCACGATGGCGCCTTGATCTATGTCTCCTATCGCGGCGTGCTGCGCCCGCTGTCGGCCGCGCACAAACATGCGCGGAACGGCGGCCCGCGGACGCCGGAGGAAAAGGCCGAAGTCTATTTCCGCACCACCCCGATGTTCGAGACCGGGGACGAGCGCTATCTATGGCTCAACGACATCGTCGCCGTCGGACTCGGCGCCAGCATCGGCGGCGCGGTACGCTACGATGTGTTCGAGCTGCTTTAAGAGGGTCCGATCGCCGGCGAACTGGACTTCCGGGAGCGCATAGCGGACATCGGAATCGCTCGCAGGAAAACGCAGGCCGCCCCTCTCGGTGTACCCAATCGGTTGGCGACCATGGCTCGCCTTCCTCTGGAATCAGGCTTCTATGACCTGGATCCTGCGGCGGAGCAAAAAGAGCCCGCCAGCAAGCATCGCCGTCGGGACAAGCATCAGCGTGAACGCGGTGCGCCCGTCGAGATGCGCGAAGATGGCGCCGGTAATGACCGATCCGGTCGTCCCGCCGAGCGCCGAGAAGACGACGACGAGCCCCATCAGCGACGGGTGCTGGCGATTGGGCATGGCGCTCAGCATCACCGAGATGATCGTTGGATAGACCGGCGCCAGCGCGATGCCGATCAGCGGAAAGAGGAAGGCCGCGATCGGCGCGTCGCCCCACCTATGGATCGCCCCGGGGGCGAGGCCGTCGGCAAGCGGCAGCACGAGGATGATCAGCGCCGCAAGCGATGCGAGGCAGACATTCAGTACCGGATACCAGTCGAAGCGCGCCATGACCGCGCCCGCGCCGAAGCGCCCGATCGCAAGGCACGCAGCGAACAGGCTGGCCGCCTGCACGCTCATCTGCGCAGGCAAGTGCAGCACCTCGTTGTTGAAGGTCGGCAGCCAGCTCTGGATTCCCTGTTCGATCAGCACGAACAGAAAGGCGCAGGCGACGAAGACCAGCACCAGCGGCAGCGCCGCGAGCTTGAGCATCGCGACGAACGGTGGCCCCTCGCTTGCGGCCGCTTCTTCGCCCTCATGCGTGCGATGTTCGTCGACCCGCGCTGTGAGTAACAGCGCGAGCGCCAGTGCCGTAATCGCGCCAAGCACCCAATAGGCGTTCAGCCAGCGGAGGCCGGTCGGGTCGATGAAGGCGCTGAACACCCAATAGGAGGAGAGAACGCCGACCATGAACATGCCTTCGATCAGGCTGGTCAGGCTGGCGTGCTTTCGCGGGCTGTCGGTGACGAGGCCGATCATCGAGTAGACGACGACCTTGGCAACCGCAAAGGCCGCGCCGACCATCGCGAAGTGGAGCTGCGCGGCGCCGAAGCTGCCGACCAGCGGCATGACGATACAGCCGGCGATCGCGAGGATGAGCGCGCCGATCAGCGCGTTGCGAAGGCCAAGACGCGGCAGATAGCTCGCGGTCACGAACGACACGACCGCGATCGTGATGTCCTTGAACCCCTCTAGCGTGCTCGCCTGCGGCTTGGTGACATCGAAACTGGAAATCGACTGAAGGATCACGGTCCCGACGCTGTTGAGCAGCATCGCAAAGGCGACGTAAGTCAGGATCAGTGCTGCGATCAGTCGAGTGCGCGCCATCAGCCGTCCTTAGCAGAAAAAAGGGGGGTGGCCGCGAAGAGGCCGCGGCCACCCAGGGAGGGATGATCCTTTTAGAATTTATACGCGGCGCTGAAGCGGAACGACCGGCCGAGGATCGGGCGCGCGTTGACGACTTCGCCCCCCGCCTGCCCCAGGGTGCGCGGATCGCCTTCGGTCAGCCCGACCTTGTCGGTCAGATTGTCGGCGGTCACGGCGAACTGCAACGCGTCGTTGACGTCGACCGTCACCCCCGCATCGATCTTGAAATAATGCGGCAGCGACTGGGTGTTCGCGGTGTCGGAGAAGCGGTCGCCGACATAGCTGAAGGTCGAATAGAGCGAGACCTTGCTATTATCGCCGAACTCGATGTCGTACGACGGCGTCACGCGCCATTGCCACTTCGGCTGGCGTTGCACGCGATTGCCGCTGAGGTCGATCGTCCCGCCGCCCGCGAAGAAATCGCGGTATTTCGCATCGAGCCAGGTGCCCGAGAAGGCGATGGCGAAATTGTCGATCGGACGGATCTGCCCTTCGAGTTCGACCCCGGTGCTGCGCGCGCCGCCGATGTCGGCAACCGGCGCGCCATTCTGGATCACCGTCGTCACCAGCCCCTTGAACTTGGTATGGAACAGCGTGGCATAGAGCGACACGAGATCGGTGCGGACCTTAACCCCGCCCTCGAAATTATCGACGCGCGGCGACACGAAAATCCCGTCGCGCAGATTGTCGAAGAAGGGGTTCGTGTTGCCGCGGTTGTAGCGGGCATAGACGCCGACCGACGACGAGACGTCATAGTTGAGTCCCGCGGTCCACGACCAGGCGCCCTTCTTGTACGCGATGTTGCGGAAGGTGCCGTTGAGCACCGCCGTGCCGTTGTTATACAGCGTATTGGGGTTGTTATCGGTGTCGACCGAGCTGTTGTTCTCGATCGTGCCCGTCGCCTTGTAATTCTGGTAGCGCAGCCCGGCGTCGAAGCGCAGTTCGGGCGTGATCTGGAATTCGTCGACCGCATAAAAGGCATATTCGCGGCCGTCATAGGCGGCGTTGACGTTGAAGAACGACCCTTGGGTAAAGCCGTTGCTCGACGCGACCTGGCCGTTGGCGAGCGTCAGGTTGAGCAGACGGCCGTGATTTTCGGCGGTCAGCAGGTGGACGTTGCCGAGGTTCCACTGATCGTCCGACGAGAAGTCCGAATAATAGGCGCCAACGGTGAACTTGTTGTTGCCGCTTTCCCATTCGACCGCGAGGTCGTTGGTGAAATCCTCGATCTGCTTGCGCACGATCCACGTGCCTGCGCGGATCACCTGCTGCGTGCCGGCGACCGCCTGCCCGCCGTTGACATAGGTCAGGCTGCCCACCGTGCTGCCGAGCGAGGCGGCATAGGCGTTCGCCGTCGTCGCGGTGCTGGCGGGGACGAGGCCGGTCGTGTCGGCATCGCCCTTCAGATAGCTCGCGCGGTAGCGCAGCTGGAAACCCTCACCGATCTCGTAATCGAAATTGGTGCCGAGGTTGATCAGCTTTGCGCCGCGGCCGTCGGCAAGGTCTGCGCGCGTCCCGTCGGGAAGCGTGCTGAGCCGCGTTTCGGGACCCGCGAGCACGCCGGTGCCGGGATCGATATTGCCGAACTGGCGCACCTTGTTGCCGTCGCGGATCACCGGGATCGGCAGCAGCCATTGGCCGCGATCATTGAGGTAGCGCGCGAAGACGAGGATCGAACCCTTGTCGAGATCGTGGCGGATATTGCCGGTGATCTGGCCGCCCTTTTCGGCGGTGAAGCCCGGGCTGCGAATACCCTCGCCACTCGAATAATAGCCGCCGACCATGAAGCTGGTATTTTCGCCGAGCGGCCCCGACAGCAGCATGTCGCCGCGCAGGTCGCCATAGTCGGTGATGCTCGCCTTCACGAGCCCCTCGAAATCGCGCCCGCCTTCCTTCTGGACGAAGTTGACGGTGAGGCCGGGCTGGCCGCTGCCGAACAGCGCGCCGGTGCCGCCGCGAACCGCCTCGACGCGCTCGATCGTCTCGTCGATGCGGATCAGCTGGGTGTTTTCGAGGAACGACAAGGTCGGGGGCGAGAAGAAGGGAACGCCCTGCACCATCAGCGTGACAAATTCGGCGTCGCCACCCGACGGATAGCCGCGCACGAAGATGTTGGCGCCATTCTGGCCGCCCGAGCTTTCGGCCGACACGCCGGGGATGACCTTGAACAGGTCGGCGGTGCTGTTCGGCGCGGCGCGATCGATCGCGTCCGAATTGATGCTGGTGATCGCGAACGCCGCATCCTGGCGGTTGACCCCGCCGCCGGCGGTGCCGGTGACGATGATCTCTTCATTGGCCGCAGCCGCGTCGTCGGGTTGAGGCGCTTCCTGGGCGAAAGCCGTGGCCGGCAGCGCGATCAGCGCAATCGACGATAGCAAATAGGTTCGTTTCAACATGGCATATCCTCCACTTTACCTGTTCTGATTGAAAGGCGTCCGCGCGCCGTCGCTTCCTGTTCTGCTGACAGGATCCGGCCGGGCGTCAGATCGCCTATGGCGGTGACGTTGATCTCGGCATCGGGCAGCGCCTCTTCCGACCCGATGCCAATGGCCACCATGCCCGCCGCATGGATGGCCGAAATTCCCGCTTGGGCGTCTTCGATCCCGACGCATTGGTTCGCGGCGAGGCCCATGCCGTCGGCACAGGCCAGAAAGATGTCGGGCGCCGGCTTGCCGTGCGCGACCGCGCCCGCGTCGGCGATAAAATCGAACTGGTCGGCAATACCAAGCAGTCGCACGACGTCACCGGCGTTGCGGCTCGCCGACGCAAGGCCGATTTTCAGCCCGGCGGCGCGCAGCTCGGCGAACAGGCCGGTGACGCCCGCGAAAAGATTCGCGGGAGAATAATCGGCCAGCCGCGCACGATAGAGCGCATTCTTTTCCGCCAGCATCGCGTCGAACGCCCCGGCGTCGACCGCGGCGCCGGCTTGATCAAGGATCAGCCGCAGCGACCCCGCGCGGTCGACCCCTTTCAATCGCTCGTTCACCGCGCGGTCGAAAGCAAAGCCATATGTGTCGGCGAGCGCTTGCCACGCCTGATAATGATCCTCGGCGGTGTCGGTCAGCACGCCATCGAGGTCGAAGATCGCACCCTTCACCGTCGGCCGCGCCAGCGTCGAGGGGGCCGCGCCGACGCGCAGCGGGCGCCCATGATCGAGAATGTCGAGCGGCGCCCCCGACAACAGACGATAGGTGCAGCCCGCAGCGTCCACCGCGAGCTCGATCACGCTGCCGCGCCATTGCAGGCGGAAGCGGTATCCTTTCCAGGCCGACGGAAGCGTTGGAGCGAAGGCCGGCACCGGTCCGTCGAGCCGCAATCCGCCCCATCCCTGCGCCAAGACCAGCCAACTTCCCGCCAGCGCGGCCATATGGAGGCCGTGCGAGGTGTTGCCGTGGCGATCCTCGAGATCGACGAACGCGCATTCGCGCATGAAATCGAGCGCCGCCGCCTCTTCGCCGAGCCGTGCCGCGCTGATCGCGAAAGACACCGACGAGAGCGTCGAATCATGCGTCGTGACGCGGCCATAATAGTCGAGGTTGCGCCGCTGCCGCGACACCGGCATCGACACGAGGTCCATCGCCATCGCCTGGACGACATTGCCCTGCTTCGCCACCTGATGCCGGAACAGGATCATCGGATGATATCGCATCAGCAGCGGTCCGTCGTGACCGCGCGTTTTCAGCCCGGGCAATTCGGGGCGTCCCAGAAAGGCGTCGTCCTGCGGATTGATCCCGAGCATCGCGTCGACCGGCAGCCACATCGCGTCCGCCGCCTTGCGCCACGTCGCGATCTCGTCGTCGTCGAGACCGATCGCGCCTGCCAGCGCCGCGAGATCGCCCCGCGCACGCAGCCAGTCCGCCGTTTCGGCGGCATAGCCGAGGTGCCGGCGCGCGATCGCGTTGGTGTAGAAATCATTGTCGACGAGCGCCGAATATTCGTCGGGCCCGGTCACGCCATGGATGCCGAAGGCGCCGCCGCGCCGCGCATCGAACGCGCCGATCTCGATCCACATGCGCGCGGTTTCGAACAGCATTTCGGCCGCGCGCGCGCGAAATTCCTCATCGCCGGTCGCCGCGACATAGAGCGCGAGCGCATAGGCGATGTCGCCATTGATATGATATTGCGCCGATCCCGTCGGATAGTGCGACGAACATTCGTCACCCGCAATCGTCCGCCACGGATAGAGCGCGCCGCGCGCATGGCCGAGCGCCTTTGCATGCGCCCGCGCGCGGTCGAGCTTGCCGATGCGATAGGCAAGCAAGGTCCGCGCCTTGCCCGGCGCCTGCAGCGCGAGCACCGGCAGCATGAAGGTTTCGGCGTCCCAAAAATAATGGCCCTCATAGCCCTCGCCGGTCAGCCCCTTGGCGCCGATGCTATGGCCCGGATCGCGGCTCGCCGACTGATGGAGCTGGAACAGGTCGAACCGCAGCGCCGCGGTCATCGCCTCGTCGCCGTCGATCGCCAACGCAGCGCCGTCCCACAGCACGCGAACAGCATCGCGCTGCGCTTTGGCGATCGTGTCGAAATCGGCCTCCGTGCTGTCCAACGCGGCCAGCTCGACCGAGCGGCCGCGCGCCGAAGCGAGCGCAACCACCCGGTCGATGGTGAGGGTGCCGCCGGCGACCAGCGCGCCGCGCACTTCATGCCCCATATCGACCGCCGCAACGTCGGCGGCGGGACAGGCGACATGCTGGCGATAGGCGAGCTCGACGGCATCCTGCGCGAACCGCGTGACCGAGGGCGGGTCGCCCGGCAGCGAAGGCATAGCGCGCCAAGCCGGCCGCAGCCGCGCCGAAATGCGCGGGTCATCGGCTTCGGCGCCGCCCGTTCCCGCGCTTTCGATACCGTAGGTCAGCGACAGTTCGAACGCGCCGCCGAAATCGAGCGGCCGGATGCGGATGCGCGAGGCGACGGCGGCGGCGCCGGCGAGCGGGACGATGCGATCGGCCGCGATTTCGAGGGTTCGGCCATTTTCAAGGCGCCAGCGCGACGCGCGACGCAGCTGGCCCGAAGCGAAATCAAGCGCGCTTTCGGTGTCGACGAGTTCGGCCGTACCGAAATCGACCGGCGCGCCATCGATATGGAGGCGCAGCAGCACCGGGCTGGGGCATGCGATCCGCGTATCGGTCGCGGTCGCGTAACCGGGAAAGCTTTCATGATAGGCGATCGGCCGGCGGACATAGGCGCCCGGAAGATAGGCGCAGGGCATCGCCGCGCATTCGTCGATCACCCCTTCGACGCCGACCAGCCCGTTGGCGAGCGCGAAGAGCGCATGCGCCTGCGCACCGGTCGCCGACGCACCGCGCCGGACGAGCCGCATCGCTTCGGGGGAATGTTCGATAGTCGCCACGCCGTCCTCACCCATGGCGAAGACTCCTCGGCCCTCGCTCTCGATCGTCGGTTTCCCTCAAAATGGTATCGATGTCAAGATATCGATACCATTTTGAGGGAAACCGACGGCGTATCGCAATGGAAGCGCGGTTATCCTAGCTTTCGCGGATGATCAGCGCGACGGGCATCGCGCGCGACGCAACGGCCTTCCCGGCCACTTTGTCGAGAACCTTTTGCGCCAGCAATTCGCCCCCGACGCCCCAGTCCTGTCGGATGCTCGTGAGGCGCGGCGAAAAAAGAGCCGCCCCCGGCGAATCGTCGAATCCGACGACCGACACATCGCCGGGAACCGCATGGCCCCGCGCCTGCAACGCCTCGATCGCGCCCATCGCAATCGCGTCGCTGCTCGCAAAGATGCCGTCGAAATCGAGGCTTTGCCCGTCCAGCAGCGGCGCCACCGCCTCGCGGCCGGCCGTGAGCGTGAAGGCGCAGGGAATATTGCCGGCGATGATCGCGTCCGAACTCGCGAGCCCCGCTTCGAACCCTCTCAGCCGATCCTCGGCCTCGCCATGTTCGGCATCGCCGAGGAACAGAAGGCGGCGGCATCCGCGGCCCAGCAGATATTCGGCCGCAAGGCGCCCGCCCTCGCGATTGTCGCTGCCGACGACGATCCGTTCGGGCGGCCCATGTTCAGCGCCCCACACGACATAGGGCAGCCCGGTCGCCTCGATCACGGCCGCGGCATCGTCATGCACCCCCTGCCCCAGCAGGATCACGCCGTCGGCCGAGGGCGGCGCCTGGGAAAAGAGGTCGATGGTGGTGAGCACCATATTCTGCCCGGCCGCGGTCAGTTCCTGGAGGATGCCGCCAAGCAGCAGCAACGGATAGGGCTCGCTCATCAGACGCTCGTGCGAGGGCGTCATTTCGATCACGACCGCGATCGTCCGCGTGCGCTGTTGCCGCAGGTTGCGCGCCGACACATTGAGCCGGTAACCCATGCGCTCGGCGGTCTCGCGGATCAGCGTGCGCGTACTGTCCTTCACCGTCGAATGGTCCGACAGCGCACGCGAAACGGTGATTTTCGCGACGCCCAGCTCGCGAGCCACATCCGCCATCGTCGGCCGCGCGCCGTCGTTGGGCTTTCCTTTACTCACCCGCAGCATCGCATGGTGACGGATGGCGAGAATCGATGCGCTGAGCCATAGCGCACCCCTAACGCCCGACGGCCGGCTTTCACAAGCCGCTTCGCAGTCGGGGGCATCTGTGTCGGGTCGCCATCCCGGCTGTGCATCCATGACGGTTGACGCTCCCCGCAGCTGGCGCCAAGCCTCCGCAAGTGACGATCACCTTCTCTCTCAAGGAAGCGCGCCGGATCGCGCTCGCCGCGCAGGGTTTCGGCGTCGGTCGCCCCGAACAGCCGACGGCCCTCCATTTGCGCAAATCGCTGGGCCGCCTGGGGCTCTTCCAGATCGATAGCGTCAACGTTCTGGCGCGCGCGCACTATCTTCCCGCCTTCTCGCGGCTCGGCGGCTATGATCGGACTTTGCTCGAGCGCGATGCCTGGGGCCCCACCCGCCAGCGGCGCCTGTTCGAATATTGGGCGCATGAGGCCTCGCTGCTTCCGCTCGACCTTCATCCGCTGCTGCGTTGGCGGATGGCGCGCGCCGAGCGGGGCGAGATCGGCTATCAGGCCTTGAAGCGTTTTGCGACCGAGCACCGCCCCGAAGCACAGGCCGTGCTCGACCGGATCACCGCCGAAGGGCCGCTGACGGCCGCCGATTTCGAGAATGGGTCGAGCAAAAGTGGCTGGTGGGAATGGAGCCACACCAAGCACGCCCTCGAATTTCTGTTCTGGTCGGGCAGCATCACCACCGCGACGCGCCGCGGCAGCTTTGCGCGGGTCTATGACCTGCCCGAGCGCGTGTTGCCCAATGCGGTTCTCGACCTGCCCACCCCCGATGCCGCAAGCGCGCAGCGCGCATTGATCGAACGGAGCGCCCGCGCGCTCGGCGTAGCGACCGCTTCGGATTTGCGCGACTATTATCGCCTGAAGCCCGACGAAGCCGATCATGCGATCGCTGCCGAGGCTGAGGCGGGCGTCCTTATCCCCGCGCGGATCGAAGGCTGGAGCCAGAAGGTCTGGATGCACCGCGACGCCCGCGTGCCCCGCCGCATCAACGGTGCGGCGCTGCTCGCTCCGTTCGACCCCCTGATCTGGGAGCGCAGCCGCACCGAACGTCTGTTCGGGTTCCGCTACCGCATCGAAATCTATGTCCCGCAGGACAAGCGCACCCATGGCTATTACGTCCTGCCCTTCCTGATGGACGACGCGCTGGTGGCCCGCGTCGATCTCAAGGCCGACCGTCAGGCCGGCGTCCTGCTCGCGCACCGGATCACCCTCGAACCGGGCGCTCCCGCCGAAACCCTCGAGCGTCTCGGGCTCGAACTCGACCGGATGGCGGCATGGCTGGGCCTCGAAGGCGTCCGGATAGGCATCACGGTCGCATCATCCTGAGCGGGAGGGCGGCCGCACCCGCGGGTTCACTTCCGCATCATTAGCGATTAGGCCGATAATCCGTCACACGCCGATTTCGCAGAGGAGGACGTCTTGCGGCAGCTCGCCAGATTCGATCTCAACCTGCTGCGGATATTCGACGCGATCTTCGTCAAGGGCGGCGTGTCGGCGGCGGCGCGCCACTTGAACCTGTCGCAGCCGGCGATCAGCCATGCCCTGACGCGTTTGCGAGCGCAGTTCGACGATCCGCTCTTCGTGCGGCAGGGCAACGGGCTGGTGCCAACCCCGGCGGCGCGTGCGATCGCGGGACCGGTGCGCGAGGCATTGCGCGGGCTCGACGCGGCGCTCGACGCCGCCGCGTCGTTCGACCCCGCCGAGGCGACGCGCGAGTTCCGCATCGGCGTGCGCCTGTCGGGTGAGATGCCGCGCTTCTCCTCGCTCGTCGCGCGCGTGCGGCGCGAAGCCCCGCATGTCGCACTCGCGAGCGTGACCTTCCGCCGCCGCGACCTCGTGATGATGCTCGCGAGCGGCGATCTCGACCTCGCGCTCGACGTCGCGCTACCCGCCGACGACCGGCTCCAGCGCCATTATCTCGGGACCGAGCCCATCGTTGTCGTCGCGCGCAAGGGGCATCCGCGCGTCGACGGCGCGATCGATCTCGATACCTATCTTTCGCTCGAGCATATCATCGCGACGTCGCGGCCTTATGGTCCCGGGATCGAGGACATCGCTCTCGGCCGCATGGGCCTCGCCCGGCGCGTCGCGGTCCGCTGCCAGCATGCGATCACCGCGTGGCAGATCGTCGCATCGTCCGACATGCTGTTTTCGCTACCGCGGTCGCATGCCGAAGTGCTGGGCGCGATGTGGCCGATGCAGCTCGTCGACCTGCCGCTGCCGGTCGAACAGGGCGGGAGCTATCTTTACTGGCATCAGGCCGCGCAGGTCGATCCGGGTCTCGGCTGGCTGCGCTCGATCATCACCGACGAGCTGGCGCAGTCCGCATAGTCATTCGCTTCGCGAATATCCTATATTCGTTCCTATCATTTTCCTTGATGACATGGCGCGGCTAAGCTGTGGGAGAAACCCAGCGGAGAATTGCCATGACCGAGATCGAACTCGAAGCCGAACTCAACGACCTCAGGATGTCGAAGGAAGCGCAGCCGCTGTTCGACGCGGTCAAGCGCCACATCGCCGAGAATGTCGATCCGATCACCGAGGAATTTTTCCGCCTCGGCGAAGGCCGCGCCGACCGCTGGAGCTGGGCGCCGGGCCAGCTCGAACTGCTCGAAGGTGCGAAGGACAAGGCGAAGGCCGCGGGCCTGTGGAATTTCTTCCTCCCGCACGGCGACACGGGGACCCCGCTCAGCAATCTCGACTATGCCTATATTGCCGCAGAGCTCGGCAAGTCGCCGCTCGCATCGGAATCATTGAACTGCTCGGCGCCCGACACGGGCAATATGGAAGTGCTCGAAATGGTCGGCACGCCCGAACAGAAGGAAATGTGGCTCAAACCGCTGCTCAACGGCGAAATCCGTTCGGCCTATGTGATGACCGAACCCGGTGTCGCCTCGTCGGATGCCAGCAACCTCGAAACGCGCGCGCGCCTCGAAGGTGATGAGTGGGTGATCAACGGCGAGAAATATTTCATCAGCGGTGCCGGCGATCCGCGCTGCAAGATATTGATCTGCATGGTGAACACGAATCCCGAAGCGGCGCGGAAGGCGCAGCATTCGCAGATCCTCGTGCCGATGGACACGCCCGGCGTACAGGTCCTCGGCCCGATGCACGTCTTCGGTGCCGACCATGCGCCGCAGGGGCATATGCACATGCGCTTCGACAATGTCCGCGTGCCCAAGGACAATATCCTGCTCGGCGAGGGCCGCGGGTTCGAGATCTCGCAGATGCGCCTCGGGCCGGGTCGTATCCATCACTGCATGCGCACGATCGGGAAGGCCGAACGCGCGCTCGACCTGATGGTCAAGCGCGGCAATTCACGCACCGCCTTTGGCCGCCAGATCTCCCAGCTCGGCAAGAATCTGGAAGTGATCGCGCGCGCGCGGATCGAGATCGAGGCGATGCGCCTGATCGTGCTCAAGGCGGCGAAGGCGATGGACCTGCTTGGCAACCGCGAAGCGCGCGTCTGGGTGAGCATGGCGAAGGCGATGGTGCCCGAACGGACGTGCCAGATCATCGATCAGGCGATCCAGATCCACGGCGCGACGGGCATCTCGCAATGGACCCCGCTCGCCGATCTTTACGCCGATGTGCGCCACCTGCGCTTCGCCGACGGTCCTGACGAGGTTCATTATATGGTGGTCGGCCGCGAGGAACTGGGGCGGCACTGACGAACGGACATTCGCCGGACGCCTGCCGATGTCATGCATCGGCAGGCGTTTCCATGCTCATGTCAATCGCGTGAGATGCTCGACGAGCAAGGGCTGGAGCCGGCGAATCTCTTCGCGGTGCACCGCGGACAGCTCGGACAATATTCCGGTTGCGTGCGCCGTGAGCCTGAGCAGCGCGCGCCGCCGATCCGACGGCGCTGCCTCGCGCCGAACCAGCCCGAGCGTTTCGAGCCGATCGATCAGTCCCGACGCCGTATGCGGCTTCACGATCAGGCGCTGCGCTACATATCCCACCGTCGCATCATCGGGATCGGCCGCGCGGATCGCCAGCAACGCCTGATGCTGTTGCGGCGTCAGCCCCGCGTCCGCTGCTTTCGCTTCGCTGAAAACCTGGAAGCGTCGTAGCGCAAACCGGAATTCGGCGAGCGCCGCATAGTCGGTGTCGGTCAAGTCGGACGTCATGAAATCCTCGAGTTGAATTATATCGCGCTACGATATAATTGGCCATCCCCAATCGAATGAGGCATTGCGTGAACCTTCACCCTGCACGAGCGATCGCCGGCCATCAACTGGCCGACCACAGCGTCGATCGCCGAATGATCCTTCTATCCTGCATGGCGCCAGTCGTCGGGACGGGCGGCGCGTTCGGCGCCTGGCTTTTGCTGAAGTCGATTGCGATCGCCACAAACGCCTTCTGGTTCGGCCGCCTTTCGGCACAGGAAACCGAAATATCGGATTCGACGGTCGGCTTGGCGATCGTGATGATACCCGTGATCGGCAGCCTGATCATCGGCGTGATGGCACGCTTCGGCTCCGAAAAGATCAGGGGACACGGCATTCCCGAAGCGATCGAGACGATCTTGTTCGGCGACAGCCGGCTGTCGCCGAAGGTCGCGGTCCTCAAACCGGTATCGGCGGCGATCTCGATCGGAAGCGGCGGGCCGTTCGGGGCCGAGGGACCGATCATCATGACGGGCGGCGCCATCGGATCGCTGTTTGCGCAATGCTTCCGGCTGAGCGCGGCGGAACGCAAGACGCTGCTGGTGGCCGGGGCCGCCGCCGGGATGACCGCCATATTCGGCACGCCGATGGCGGCGATCCTGCTGGCGGTCGAGATTCTCCTGTTTGAATGGAAGCCAAGAAGCTTTGTCCCGGTCGTCGTCAGCGTGCTGGTCGCCGCGGCATGGAGACCCGAGCTGATCGGCGACGGCCCGATGTTTCCGGCCACCTGGCCGCTGCCCGGGTCCGGGTGGACTGTCGCTGCCGCCGCCGGAATCGGCGTGGTCGTGGGATTGCAGGCGGCGCTCCTGTCGAGCCTCCTCTACCGGATCGAGGACCTGTTTCATCGCCTTCCCGTCCACTGGATGTGGTGGCCGGCGATCGGCGCGGTCGTCGTCGGCGTCGGCGGACTGATCGATTCGCGGGTTCTGGGCGCAGGCTATTCCAACATCCAGTCGCTCGTCGATGGCACGATGGTCGTGCGGGCCGCGATCATATTGCTGGTCGTCAAGGCGGCCGTCTGGCTCGTCGCCCTGGGCTCCGGAACATCGGGCGGGGTTCTTGCCCCGCTTCTCATCCTCGGCGGCGCCACGGGCTATATCGCGGGCTTCTGGCTGCCGGGCCCGGCCGGATTCTGGGCGATGATCGGCATGGCGGGGATCATGAGCGGCGCGATGCGCGCACCGATTACCGGCGCATTTTTCGCGGCCGAACTGACCGGACGGTTCGACGCGCTTCCCGCCGTGATCGCGGCATCGGGATTGGCCTATGCGGTCAGCGTCCTCTGCATGCGGCGTTCGATCCTCACCGAGAAGATCGCCCGCCGCGGCCGGCATATATTGCAGGAATATACGGTCGATCCGCTCGATTCGCAGCAGGCGCGCGAACTCATGACGCCCGAACCGGCAACCTTGCCCGCGGATATGACGGTCGAGGCGGCCTTGCGCTTTTTCACCGAAAAGGCGGTCCACCGCAGTTACCCGGTCGTTGACGCCGATGGGCGGCTGGTCGGGCTGGCATCGCGATCGGACGCGCTGCGATGGAAAATCGGCGCATTCGACGAAGAGGTCACGCTGGCCGAAACCCTTTCCGACGCGTCCCAGACCGTCGCCTACCCCGAGACGCCCTGCGGCGCGATCGCCGACCTCATCGTCGAAACGGGCGTCGCGCGCGTGCCGATCGTCGACCCCGAAACGCACAAGGTCGTCGGCATCCTCTCGCGGCAGGATCTCCTGAAAGCCCGAAGGGCACAGCGAACCTCCGAAACCCGGCGGACGCGGTTCGGCCGATAAAGGTCGCCTGACGTCTCCAACGTAGCGGAGGTGCGCTGCCTTTAGGGGCCGGCCGACAGTCGCCGCCGCGCCTCGGCGGCGCGCAGCGGCCGTGGTCGCGGCGCCGCACGGGCGGCATAGATGGTGTAGCCGCAGAGCAGCCCGTAGAGCGCCAGTCCCTCGACCTGCCAGAAGGGCATCGTCGCCATGTTGAGCAGGAAGAAGGCGAAATGCGCCGCGAGCAGCTTGAAGCGCTCGCCGTGCGCCGAAGCCGCCGCGGCGAACATCACCGTCCACAGCGCGATCATCGCGGCCACGCCGAACCAGCCGAGTTCGTAGAGCGTCGCGATCAGCGTGTTGTGCGGATAGACTTTGAACACGCCCTCCCAGCTCTCCGGCCCGAGGCCGAACAGATGCTGGAGCGGCGTGCCCGCGGCCCAGGCATAGATATAGCTGCTCCAGATCAGCGGCCGGCCGGACATCACCTGCCGTTCGAGCAGGTCGAAATCGCGCGGTGGTTTGATCAGCCCAGCAGGGTCCGCGAGGAAGGCGGCGAGGTCCGCGAAACTCGCGCTGTACGACAAGGCCGCGACCGAGACGAGCAGCACGCCCGCAACCATCGCGGTCACCGCCATCGATGCGCGCTGGTCGCGCCGCACGCTCAGCGTCAGCCCGCTCAGGAAGGCGGCCAGCGCAAGCGGTGCGAACGCGAGGATCGTCGTGCGATAACCCGCGAGCAGGATGCCGATCAATGTCGCGAGCAGGAAGGCCACGCGCACCGCACGCGGCGCCGATTTGGCGAAGCAACCGACCAGGAACCCCGTCATCATCGCGACCGAGAAGGCCGCTTCGTGATTATAGCCGCCGATCCACACCAGCCCGTCGCCATCCTCCGACCCTTTGGGCAGATTGAGCGCGAGCGACAGCGCCTGAAACACGAGCAGCGGCAGGAACGAAACCATCGCCCAGCTCAGGAACCGCGCGTCGGGATCGCTGCGCAGCGCCTGGAACACCGCGATCATGATCACGATCATATAGGCATATTTGACCGCCACGTTGATCCCGCCGGCCGCATCGCCATTGAGCGCGGCGCTGAACAGCGCAAGCCCGACCAGCGCGTAGACGGGCAGCAGCCATTTGAGCGCCAGATTGGCGGGCCGCACCACAAAGAGCAGCCCGAACCCGGTCACCCCGATCGACAGCAGGGCATTGCCCGAAAGCCCGCCCGCGAGCGGCTGGAACATATAGAGATGATAGGCGCCCGCCGTGTAGCGCATCCACAGCGCCACCACGACGAACGCACCCGCGACGCTGCCCGCCCGCCGCGCCGCGATGACGAGCGCAACGAGCAGCACCGCCGTCACCGGCAACAGGATGCCGAGCCCGAACGCCGGGCCGTAAGGTAGCGCCTGCGCGGTCACGGCGCCGCCTGATCAATCCGCATAATAAGGACGGTACGCCTTCAGGAAGGTGCCGCCATCTTCATAGCCAGCCCGCTCCTGCTCGCCCACGTCGACCAGCGTCAGCACCGCGCCCAGCATTTCGGCATGGACGTCGTATAGCCGTCGCAGCGCGACCGACGCCGCCTTGGTCGGCGTCTTGCGCCAGCGCACGAGGAACACCACACCGTCGGCCATGCTCGCGATCACGCGCGCCTCGTCGACCGGCAGCACCGGCGGCGTGTCGAGGATCACGAGGTCGTAACGCCCGCGCACTTCCTCGATCAGCTCGGCGAGCCGCGGACTCTCGGTCAGCCCGACACCCTTGGAATCGAGCCGCTGCGGCAACAGGAAGGCGCCCGACATGCTGTCCTTGACGATCGCCTGCTCCAGCGTCGCCTGCCCCGCCAGCACTTCGTCGAGCCCCAGCTTTACACCGTCGGCGAACTGCCGGCTGGATGCGCGCCGCCGTGCGTCGGCGTCGATCAGCAGCACCTTGCCGCCCGCCGCCGCGACCGCACGGGCCAGCCCCATCGCGGTCGTGGTCTTGCCCTCGCCCGGCACCGCCGAGGTGATCGCGACGACGCGGATCGGGCCCGCCGCCTCGGCGAACTGGATCGACGTGCGGAGCGTGCGGAAGGCTTCGGCATAGGTCGATTGCGGCCGCTTGAGCAGGAGTTCCGCCGGCGGCGCCGGCGGGCCCAGCTTGCGATAGCCGGGCAGCGTGTTCGCGTCGGGGATCAACGCCAGCGTCGACAGCCCCAGCGACTCCTCGATCGCATCGCTCGTCTCGATGCCGCGTTCGAGCAGCTGGAGCAGGACAACGAGCAGCACGCCGATACCCAGCCCGCCGACCACGGCCATCGCCGCATAGATCAGCATGTTGGGCGAACTCGGCGCGCCGGGAACGCGCGCGCGGCTGACGATATAGGCATCGCTGCGCTCCAGCCCCGATTGCGCGACCGTCTGGCGATAGCGATCGAGGAACGCCTGATAGAGCGTCCGCGCCGATTCGGCGTTACGCTCCAGCTCGTTCAGCCGCACCGACGCCGCATTGTCGCTGGCGAGCTTGCCCTCGGACTGCGCCACCGAACCCGCGAGCGATCCCGCGCGCTGGTTGGCGATGCTCGCCTGGATCGCAACGTTGGAGACGATGCGCTGCACCTCGGCCGCGATCTGCTGATCGGCGACGCGGAGCTGGCTCTGCGCGCGGACGAGATCGGGATGCCGTGGGCCATAGCGTTTTTCGAGCGCCCCAACCTCGCGCGCCACCTCGGCGCGCTGGGCGCGCAGCTGGCTGACCACCGGTGAATCGAGCGAATCGCCAAGCTCCTCGCCGGTCCGGCCGTCGCTCAGCTGCGCGCGCGCGGCCGAAAGGCGCGCCTGCGCCGCGGCATTCTCGGCCTTGGCTTGGGCAAGCTGGGTCGACAGCCCCGACAGCTCTTGCTGCGTCACGCTGCTCGCTTCGGAGACCGCGAAAAGATTGTGCGCGGCGCGATAATCAGCGACTGCGCGCTCGGCACCGACCACCTGCGCGCGAAGATCCTGAAGCCGTTGCTCAAGAAACCCGCGCGCGCGATGCGTCGCCTCGGTCTTCGATCCGACTTGCCCCGATACATAATCGTCGACCAGCGCATTGGCGATCTGCGCCGACTGCACCGGCGTGGCGCCCTCGAACGAGACGCTGATCGCATAAGAGAGCCCGTCGCGCTTCACCGTCAGCCCGTTCAGCAGCGTACCGATCGCGCGCTGGCGCCCGATCAGGTCGGGCTGCGCCGTCGGCTGGCCCTGTCCGGCCGCCTCGTTGAACGCCGGGTCGCGTTCGAGCTTCAGCCGATCGACCACCCGCCCGATGAGTTCGGGCGAGCGCAAGACCTGCACCTCGGTATCGACCGCCGCCGAATCGGGATCGGTCGTCGGGATCACCGAATCGACCTTGATCACCTGCTCGGCCGTCCGCTCAAGCGCGACCTGCGCGGTGGCGAGGTAGCGCGGTTCGGCGGCGAGATAGGCGGCCGCGGCGATGACGATCGCCGCGGCCATCGCCGCACATAAGATCATCCATCGCCGGCGCAGCACGCCGCCGACCCGGCGCAGGTCGATCAGTGCGCCGCGATCGACCTCAGGGTCCGCTTCCCGGCCGCGCGGTATGTGCCGTGACACTGCGTCCATATTATGCGGCAGCCAGGAACGCGCGCACCGCGGGCGCGATGTCGGGACGGGCGAGCGCGAGCGCGAGCGTCGCGGTCACAAAGCCGCTCTTGTCGCCGCAATCATAGCGCTTGCCCTGAAAGGTGACGCCGTGGAACGGCTGCTGGCCGATCATCCGCGCCAGCGCATCGGTGAGCTGGATCTCGCCGCCCGCGCCTTCCTCCTGATTGCTGAGGACGTTCATCACCTCGGGCTGGAGGATGTAGCGGCCGATGACGGCAAGCCGCGACGGCGCGACGTCCGGCGCCGGCTTCTCGACCAGCCCCCGGACCTCGGTGATCGCCCCCGAGCTCGTGCCCGGCGTGACGATGCCATATTTATGCGTGTCCTCCGCCGCGACTTCCTCGGTGCAGATCAGATTGCCGCCGAGGTCGGCATAGGCCTCGACCATCTGCTTGAGGCAGCCGGGTTCGCCGACCATCAGATCGTCGGGCAGCAGCACCGCGAAGGGCTCGTCGCCGACGAGGCGGCGGGCGCACCATACGGCATGGCCCAGCCCGAGGGGCTCCTGCTGCCGCACGATGTTGATGTCGCCCGGCGGGGGGCGGGTGCCGTCCAGCGCGGCGAGCGACTTGCCGCGCCGGGCCATCGCTTCCTCAAGCTCGAAGGCATGATCGAAATGATCCTCGATCAGGCTCTTGCCGCGGCTGGTGACGAAAATGAACTGCTCGATGCCCGCCTCGCGGGCCTCATCGACCGCATATTGGATGAGCGGCCGATCGACGACCGGCAGCATTTCCTTGGGCATCGACTTGGTCGCCGGAAGGAACCGGGTTCCAAGGCCGCCGATGGGGAACACGGCCTTGCGTATTTTTCGCATCTTTTCACCCTTTTCTGGTCGCTGGGTTCCCCCCCCAATTAACCAGCATTGGATCGGCGGGCACGATCGCCGCGTGCTGCCGAGGAGCGACCTGCGCCTTTACGCTGCATTGCAGCAAGAGCCCGGCGTCGAAACGTGTCCAAAGTGCGCCAAGCCATTCAGAGCTTGGGCGGTGTCCCGGCAAAGGACACTCCGCCCGGCACCGATCCGCCGCCACGCGGGCGGACCAGCGGTGTGCCCGGCGGCACCTGGATATCGTGCGAACCGATGATGATTTTCGCCGGCCCGTGATGCACGTCGAAGATCGGCCAGCCCCGGTCGCTCTTTACCGTCAGATGCTCGATATGGATGACCACCGGCTCACTTGCGCCTTTCGCCGCCATGATCGTGAAATGGTTGGTGTCGCCGATCCCGCCGATCTTGACCGGATCGAGGCTGGTGAGCCGCGTCGCGCGGATGCTCGACCACAGCCGGAAGTTGCGCGCGTTGCGGCCGCTGACGCAATCGTCGAGCAAAGTCTCGGTCGACTTCAGGTCGAATCCGCCGTCGCTATTGTCCCACGCGGCGCATTGGCGAAACAGCATCCGCGCATTGCCCCGCTCGGTCGAAAAACCGTCGCCGTTCCAATATTGCCTGGCTTTGCGCTGCCATTGAAAGCCGCGCATCGAGCAGCGCTCGATCCGAAAGTCGTGCGCGGTGCCGTCGAAGGCGATGCCGACCGGCAGGTCGGTCGCGCCTGTGGTCAGCATGCCGCTCGCGCTGACATCCTCGATCACCCCGTCATGGCTGTCATACCGGATGCGGGCGAAGCTGCGTTCGAGATTGGTCGCGTTGGCCCCGCGCACGCGGAGCCCGACGCTGCCCGCCCCTGCCAGTTCGGGTGCCGCCTTGTTCTCGATCACCCGGTAGCCGCCCTCGACCCGGATATTGGCGATCTGCACATTGCGAACCGGCTCGCGAATCACGAACAGGCCGTTGCCGACATCGCGCGCGCGCACGCCGCGATAAACGGCGCCCGACTCCACGAAATAGACCGGCTCGCCCCCTGCATTGATCTGAACCGGCTTGGCGGCGAAGCGAGAGGATGGATCGTCCATGCGGCCGCGCTAATCGGCGCGCAGCGATCAAGGCCAGCGCGATGCGGCGCGGCGTGGCGCGTCCGGGGTCAGTGCAGCGCGGGCGCAGCTCCCCCCAAATCGTCGCCACCGTCGCGCGCGGATGCCCGCGCGAAGCCGGCCAAAGGCTGACGACAGACGTGCCTCGTCCGGCTGAACCGGCGGAAGCCGGCTTCGCCATGGTCGATGTTGAGCGTCATGCCCGCATCGGCCTTCGTCGCCGACGGAATGCGCCCGTCGATCGCAATCGCCGAAGACAGCGTGTGTTCGAGCACGTGGCGGCGCTCGGCGGCATTGCGGCCGAAATAAGTGATGGCGAGCGGCGGCGGTCGCCGGTGAATCGTGGCGATCGCATCCTCGATCCGCGCATAATTGCGCAGCGGCAGGATCGGCCCCCGAAACTCTTCCTGCATCACCAGCATGTCCTCGCTGGCGTGTCGAATGATGTGGATCGGCACTCGCGTCCCGCGCGGCTCCGCCGTTATCACCTCGCCTCCGCGCGCGCGCGCGTCATCCAATAGCCGCGTCAGCCGTTGCTGTTCGGCGTCGGGCAGCGCCGCTTCGTTCGCCCCGGGCTGCATCGCCGCGCGCCACAGCCAGGAAGCGATCGCCTCTTCCTGCTCTTCGGGCACGAGAAGATAGTCGGGCGCGAGCGGTGCGCGTCCGCCCTTGAGGCGCTTGCGTGCGATCACATTGTCGGCGGCCTTGGCAAAATCGGCCGAGCGCCCCAGGATGACCGGCGACTTGTCCGAACGCGCAAGCATCGCCGCATCGCCTTCCTGCGGTTCGCTGGTCACCAGCAGGTCGAACGCCTGCCGTGCAAAGTCACCGTCGGACGCCACCGCCAGTTCGAGCGGATCGAAAAAGTCGGGTGCGAGTTCGCCGATCAGCCGGCCCAGCTGCACCGAGGCCGCGTCGAATTTCAGCGTCACCCGGTTGCCCGCGGCAAGTGCACCCGCGAGGATGCCCGCCGTCCGGAGCAGCGGCAACGACGCCGGCGCCGCTATGCCGATCACCCCGACCGGCTGATATTCCACATAGTCGCTATCCCCGCGCAGCCGCGCGAGCAGTCCGCCCCTGCTTTCGGCGCGCATCCAGCGCCCCACCCCGCCGATCGATGCCCGCAGCGCCGCCAGCGCCGGCACCACTTCGATAAGCCTGGCGGAGTCCGAATCCTGATTCGGCTGGTCGGCGGCGAGCGCGTTGCAGAGCGCGTCGGCGTTTTTTTCGATCATCAGCACCGCGCGCCGCAGCCGGTCGCGGCGAATGGCCAACGACACCGGCAAGTCGGCGAAAAATGCCCCACGTTGCGCTTCCAGCATCTCACCCTTCCCCGCATTTTATCCTGTCCAGCTTCTACTCCGACGCCGAGCCGTGGCAAGTTCAAGTCGAAGCGTTTCGTCGCATTGCAGCCAATTCGCCCGGCCGTCGTTTAGGCAAAGCCCCGAATTATCCACTTCTAATATATCGCATTTTTTTACCCTGTCCCGTTCTGGGTCGGGATTTTGGGAACGATCATTTCGCCTTTCAATTGCCTCCGCTCAAAGCTGGCAAGTTGACCGTTAACCGTTGCGACGCGATTGTTCGCATGTGCAGCAAAAAGCCGACTTCATATAAAAAGGGAGCAACGCGTAATGCGTATCGTAATGATCGGGTCCGGCTATGTCGGTCTCGTTTCGGGCGCGTGTTTTGCCGATTTCGGCCATCATGTGACCTGCGTCGACAAGGACGCGAACAAGATCGCCCGTCTTCAGGCCGGCGGCATTCCCATCTATGAGCCCGGTCTCGACGACCTGGTCGCGCGCAACGTCGCGGCGGGCAATCTCGCCTTCACCACCGAGCTGTCCGAGGCCGTCGGCGCCGCCGATGTCGTGTTCATCGCGGTCGGCACCCCCAGCCGCCGCGGCGACGGCCATGCCGACCTGTCTTATGTCCATGACGCGGCGCGCGAGATCGCCGGAGCACTCTCCGGCTTCACCGTGATCGTCACCAAATCGACCGTGCCCGTCGGCACCGGCGACGAGGTCGAGCGCATCGTCCGCGAGTGCAACCCCGCCGCCGAATTCGCCGTCGCCTCCAACCCCGAATTCCTGCGCGAAGGCGCCGCGATTGAGGATTTCAAGCGCCCCGACCGCGTCGTGATCGGCATTGAGGACGAACGCGCGCGCGCGCCCATGAAAGAGGTTTATCGCCCGCTTTCGCTCAACAAGGCGCCGATCGTCTTCACCAGCCGTCGCACCAGCGAGCTGATCAAATATGCCGCCAACGCCTTCCTCGCGATGAAGATCACTTACATCAACGAGATGGCTGACCTGTGCGAACAGGTCGGTGCCGACGTCCAGGAGGTCGCCAGCGGCATCGGGCTCGACAACCGGATCGGGGCCAAATTCCTGAACGCCGGCCCCGGCTATGGCGGCTCCTGCTTCCCCAAGGACACGCTCGCGCTGATGAAGACGGCGCAGGATCATGACGCGCCGCTGCGGCTGATCGAGGCGACCGTCGCGGTGAACGATCAGCGCAAGCGCGCGATGGGCCGCAAGGTTATCGCCGCGATGAACGGACAGGTGCGCGGCCGTACCGTCGCGGTGCTCGGCCTGACCTTCAAACCCAACACCGACGACATGCGCGACGCGCCGTCGATCGCGATCATCCAGACGCTGCAGGATGCCGGCGCCAAGATCCGCGCCTATGATCCCGAGGGCATGGACGCGGCCAAAGCGGTGCTGAGCGACGTCGAATATGTATCGTCCGCCTATGCCGCCGCCGAAGGCGCGGCGGCGACGGTGATCGTCACCGAATGGGACGCGTTCCGCGCGCTCGACCTTAAGCGCCTCAAGGCCGCAATGGCCGACCCGGTCCTCGTGGACCTGCGCAACATCTATCCGCCCGCGCGGGCCGAGGAAGCGGGCCTGCGCTACGTCGGCATCGGTCGGCCGGGCCAGCCCGCGGACGATGCCGCAGCCGCGAACGAAAGGCACGCCGCGTGACCGACGAGAGCCCCATCCTGGTAACCGGCGCCGCGGGCTTCATCGGCCATGCGGTGTCCGAACGGCTCCTCGCGCGCGGCGAACGCGTGCTCGGGCTCGACAATTTCACCGACTATTACGACGTCGCGCTCAAGAAGGCGCGCCTCGCGCGGCTGACGGACAATTTCAACTTCCGGCTGATCGACGGCGACATCGCGAGCCCCGGGCTAATCAGCGAACTGGTAGAAGCGAACGGCATCCGCCGGATAGTCCATCTCGCCGCGCAGGCGGGGGTTCGCTACAGCCTCGAAAACCCCTTCGCTTATGAGCACAGCAACCTCAAAGGGCATCTCGCGGTGCTCGAGGCGGCGCGCCACGCGGGCAATATCGAACATCTTGTCTATGCCTCGTCGAGTTCGGTCTATGGCGACCGCCCGCTCGGCGGCACCGGCTTTCGCGAGGACGAGCCCTGCACCGCGCCGGTCTCGCTCTATGCCGCGACCAAGCGCAGCTGCGAGCTGATGAGCGAAAGCTATGCCAAACTCTATCATCTGCCGCTCAGCGGGCTGCGCTTCTTCACCGTCTATGGCCCCTGGGGCCGGCCCGATATGGCCTATTATGGTTTCGCGCAGAAGATCCTGCTCGGCCAGCCGATCGAGGTCTACGGCGAAGGCCGGATGGCGCGCGATTTCACCTATATCGACGACATCGTCGACGGCGTGGTCGGTGTGCTCGACCGGCCGCCGGCGGGCGGTGAAAACCGGCTGCTCAACATCGGCGACTGCAATCCCGTCGGGCTGATGGACATGATCGCGGTGCTCGAACGCGCGCTCGGCCGGCCAGCGATCAAGCTGATGCGGCCGATGCAGCCGGGCGACGTGACCGCGACCTACGCCGACATCTCGGCGATCAACGCGCTCACCGGATACAGCCCCAAGGTCCCGCTTGCGCGGGGGATCGAGCGGTTCGTCGACTGGTATCTGGGCGAAATAGAAAATGGTGGAAGAGGGCCGATGGCAGCGGTGGCCTGAGCCGGAAAATCCGGCCGGGCGCTAATGGAGTTTAACAATGCTGCAACGGACAAGTCTGTCTTCCAGCGCCCCCGCGGGCGCGCCCATCATCTGCGTGACCGGCCTCCGCGGTTTCCCGCATGTGATGGGTGGCATCGAAAGCCACTGCGAGGAGCTTCTCCCGCGCATCAAGGCGATCTGGCCCGATCACCGTTCGGTGGTGCTCGGCCGCGCACCCTATCTGCCCGAGCCGGTGGGCGAGCATCGCGGGGTCGAGATTGTCGGCATCCCCTGCCCGCGCTCGCAAAATCTCGAAGCGGTGGTGTCGACCCTGCTCGCGGTCCTTTCCGCCCGCAAGCGCGGCGCCGGGCTGATCCATATCCATGCCATCGGCCCCGGTTTGCTCGCGCCACTCGCCCGGCTGCTCGGTCTGAAGGTGATCGTGACGCACCATGGCACCGATTATCACCGCGCGAAATGGGGCCTCGTCGCGCGCACCGCGCTGCGCGCCGGCGAGTGGCTGGCGCTGAGCTTCGCCAATCGCGTCATCGCCGTCTCGCCCTCGCTCGCCGCGCAGCTGCGGCAGAGCTTTCCGAAACGCGCGCACGCGATCTCCTATATTCCCAACGGCACATCGGACCTGCCCGGCGATGCCGACCCGACGCTCGTGCTCGAACGGTTGGGCCTCAAGGATAATGATTTCCTCCTCGCCGTGGGCCGACTCGTCCCGGAGAAGGGCCTGCACGACCTGATCGACGCCTATGAGCGCTCGAATTGCACCGCCAAGCTGGTGATCGCCGGTTCGGCCGATCACGAGAGCGAATATGCGCGCGAACTGCTCGCACGCGCCAGCGACCGCGTGATCTTCGCCGGCGTCCAGTCACGCGCGACGCTGAAGTGTCTCTACGAGCATTGCGCGCTGTTCGTGATGCCCTCCTATCACGAAGGCCTGCCGATCGCGGCGCTAGAGGCGGCGAGTTGCGGCGCGCGGATGCTGCTGAGCGACATCCCCGCCAATCTCGACATCGCGCTCGACCGGCAGAATTATTTCCCGGTCGGCGATGTCGCGGCGCTCACCGAGCGGCTGAACGCCGATTGCGCGGATTTTCAGGTCGATCGCGACGCCGTGCGCGCGCGCTTCAGCTGGGACAAGGCGGCGGAGGATACGCTCGACGTCTATCGCGCCACGCTCGCGCAGGGCCGGACGGCGCCGCGCACGTCCAATTATTCCGACGCGGTGGAAGCTTAGGCGCCGAGCCGGGCGACGACTTTCGCCCGGTCCGCCGCATCGATCGGCCCACTGACTTCGATACCCGCACCGGTCCGCGTCGCCCGCGCGATCCGCGGGCGCCACACATTCTCCCGCCACTCCCAGCTGCGAATTCGCCAACGCCCCGGCCCGTCAGAATCGATCGCGAGCGTTGGCCGCCCGGCCTTTTCGGACCCGGACCCGTCGTCCTTTGCGGTGCATGCGCTGCCGGCGGCCGCGGCCGCGATCGAAGTCAGAAGCGTTCGTCGATCCATTTCCATATCCTATAGCTAGGGCGCCGCGATCTTTTCGGGCGCGGTCTGAAGCGCGCGCGACGTGCTGCCCCCGGCCACGCGCTTGATCATCGCCTTGCCCAGCCGCTGCCCGGGCAGCTCGACCAGTCTATAGGTCACAAAAGCAAGGGCATAGGTCACCGGCACCACGACCGCTCCGGTCAGCGCGAACCGCCCGGCGGCGCCGAGCCCGATGCCGAACTGCCCGATGACCGCCGCCGCGACCGGCTGCAGGATCAGCAGGTGGATCAGATAGGTGCCATAGGAAAGCTCGCCCAGCCAATAGAAGGGGCGGCTGCCGAGCAGGCGCGAGACCCAGCCGATCACCCCGAGCGAACGCCAATGAACCAGCGCGAAAAAGCCGAACACGAGCAGTTCGCGCACCGCGAAATGGAGCAAATCCTGGTCGCCCCCGATCGGGATCGCGGCGAGCAGCATCGCGGCGCCAAGCCGCCACCATAGCCGCGCGCGGCTCTCCCCCGGATCGGCGGCGATCAGCATGCCAGCAAGGAAAAGCTGGAGCTTCAACGGCAGGAAGGACGGCATCGGATAGTCGAGCCCGGCTGCTCCGGCGAGCAGGGCGATGGCCACACCGCCCCCCGCCGCGACCAGCGCCGCGGGGATCCAGCCGATCCGCCGCCCGAGCAGGATGAGGAAGGGAAAGAGCAGATAGAATTGCATTTCGAGCCCGAGGCTCCAGTCGGGCAACGGGGTGCGAAAGGCGTATTCGGGCAGCAATCCGAACAGGAAGGTCAGATGCATCACGATATTGGTGAGGCTCGCGTCGGTATAGCGCTCGGCCGGCTGAAGCGCTTGCCCGAGGAAGCTGTCGATCGCGACGCGGTCGGCATAGATCGACGGCCCCGCGATCAGCGCCGCCGCGAGCGTCACATAGAAAAGCGGCGCCAGCCGGAAAAAGCGGCGCGTCCAGAACACCGCCCAGGTGCCGGGCGCATCCCAGTCTTCGCTGCCCGCGCGCAGCCGGTACTGGTACATCATCAGGAAGCCCGAGAGCAGGATGAAAAGGTCCACCCCCAGATCCGGCTTGCCGATCAGCGGCAAGCGGAAACCGGTCAGGATCATCATATGCCCGATGAGCACCCAGAGGGCCGCGACGCCGCGCAGGCCGTCCAGACACTCGACTCGCCGAATGTCCATTAAATACCTCCGCAAGATCGTCCGTCGATGCTCGCCTGATAGACGCCTCGCGGCGTGAAACCCCTTTAAATCGGCCAGTTGCCCCTGCGAGACGATGAAGCGGGCGGACCTGTGTGCACTGCAACAAATGCCCGTGGTAAGCGTTCTCCCGAGGCGAATTCCGCCCGAAACTCCAGCGAGGAACCATGCTGCACCGAAAGCGGATTTTATTCGCGATCAACTCGCTCGCGGGGGGCGGCGCCGAGCGCGTCCTCGCCACGCTGCTGGCCGGATCCGTTCCCTGGCGCGCGCGCTACGACATCCATCTCGCGCTGCTCGACGACGAACCGCGCGCCTATGACGTACCAGAATGGGTCGAGGTTCATCAGCTGGATGCCCGGCACAAATTGCTGCCGAGCCTGACGCAGCTGCGCGCGCTCGTTGGACGCGTATCGCCCGATGCGACGCTCAGCTTCCTGACCCGCGCCAATATCGCCAACGCCTGGGCGATGGCGGGGCGCGGCCGGCCGTGGCTGATCAGCGAGCGGGTCAACACCAGCGCCCATCTGGGCGACGCGCGCGCCGCCAAGGCGATGGTCCGCATCGTCTATCCGCGCGCCGCGCATGTCATCGCGGTGTCCGAGGGCGTGGTCGACGATCTCGCCGCCAATTTCGGCGTCGCGCGCGTACGCATGTCCGCGATCGCCAATCCGGTCGACCATCGGCGCATCGCCGAACTGGCGGCCGAGCCGCCCGCCTTCGTGCCTGCCGATCCCTATATCGTCTCGGCCGGGCGGCTTATGCCGAACAAGAATTTTCCGCTCCTTCTGCGCGCCTATGCGCAGGCTTCGCCGCGCGAACGTCTCGTCATACTCGGCGAAGGGCCCGAGCGCGGCGCGCTTCAAGCACTCGCCGCCTCGCTTGGAATCGCCGACCGGGTCGACATGCCCGGCTTCGTCGCCAACCCCTTCGCAGTGGTTGCGCGCGCGCAAGCTTACGCGTTGCCCTCCAACGCCGAGGGCTTCCCCAACGGACTGGTCGAGGCGATGGCGTGCGGCATCCCCGTCGTCGCGACGAATTGCGCGTCGGGTCCATCCGAAATTCTGGCCGGCCGGTCGCGCGATGCGATCAGCGGCCGGATCGATGTCGATGCCGGTGCGTTGGTGCCGACCGATGACGTGGAAGCCTTTGCCGCGGCATTGGTCGACGTGCTCGCCGAGCCGCGCCGCAG
The DNA here is from genome assembly GCF_001468225.1 of Sphingopyxis sp. H053. Lineage (GTDB taxonomy): Bacteria > Pseudomonadota > Alphaproteobacteria > Sphingomonadales > Sphingomonadaceae > Sphingopyxis. The sequence continues at coordinate 337,435 of NZ_LNRU01000003.1, forward strand.
CGCCTGCGGCGCGAAGGCGCGCGAGCGCTCGCTGGCTTATGGCGTCGAACAGGCGGCGGCAAATTACTGGGCGCGGATCGAGGCGGCGCTGCGCGCGCTGTCCGCCGCGTCCGAAATCGAAGACATATCAGCCTATCGTCCGGGAGTAAGTTCATGAAATGGCACATGCAGATCGCACTGGCGGGGGCGCTGATCGCTCTTGGCGGATGCGCCGGGCAAACCCCGCTCGCGGGCAGCGGCGCCGCGCCACCCCCCGCGACGGCTTTCGTCCTTTCGCCGGGCGACAAGATCAAGGTCGCAACCTATGGCGAAGAGAAGCTGACCGGCGATTTCGAGGTTTCGCCCGCCGGCACGATCGCCTTCCCACTGATCGGTGAGGTCAAGGCCGCGGGGCTCCAGACCGAAGAACTGTCCAAAGCGATCGAGGCAAAGCTCGGCGACGGCTATCTGCTTGAGCCGCAGGTTTCGGTCCAGGTCGCCAATTTCCGCCCCGTCTACATCCTCGGCGAAGTGAACAAGCCCGGCGAATATCCCTATACGCAGGGCCTCACCATCCGCGGCGCGGTCGCGAAGGCCGACGGCTTCACCTATCGTGCGAACGAAAAGCGCGTCTTCCTGAAGCGCGCGGGCGAGGCCGGCGAGCAGGAATATCCGATGAGCGCCGATTTCGCGGTGCTTCCCGGCGATACGATCCGCTTCGGCGAACGCTATTTCTGATGGATATGGCGACCGCATCGCTGACGCCCGTTCCGGCGTTCGAAGAACCCGTGTCCGACGAGACGGGAAAGCCGCATCTTCGCGGCTGTCCGGTGAGCTTCGCTAAGCTCAAGGCACTGCTCGCCGCCGATCTTTATCGCTATGCGGGACGCGTCAGCTTCGGCGCCTTCGCGAAGCATTATGCCTTCACCCCGGGCTATAAATATACGGTGCTGATGCGCACGACGGGCTGGCTCAAGCTCAAGCCCTCCAAGGCGTTCGGCCTCTATCCCTTTGCCAAATGGCTGCTGCTGCGCGCGCGCTATAAATATGGCTTCGCGATCCCCGAATATATGGAGATCGGGCCCGGCCTGTTCCTCAACCGTTTCGGCGGCTTCTATTTCCACGGCGACACGGTGCTCGGCAGCAACGTCAACATCACCCACGGCGTCGTGCTCGGCTATATGAACCGCGGCAGCCGGCGCGGTGCACCGGTGATCGGCGATCGCACCTTTCTGGGGTCGGGCGCCAAGGTAATCGGCGGCATTCATGTCGGCGCCGAGGCCGCGATCGGCGCCAACGCCGTGGTGACGAAAGACGTACCCGCGCGCGGCGTCGTCGGCGGCATCCCCGCGAAGCTGCTCTCCGACCAGGGGTCCGACGGCTATATCAACCGCCTCGCGCCGCCCGAACTGCTCGCAGCGTGCGAGGGTGCGCTTTACGGATCGCGGACAAAGCCCGGCTGACCGGGCCTTACAGGCCCGAGAAGGTCAGCCCCACCGAAACGCGATTGTCCGTGAATTCGCGGCCCGCCGTCGCGCCCCAGCTCGACTGGGTGCGCCGCTGGACGTCGAAGCGCAGCGCCATCCGCTTGCTCACGAGGTACGACGCGCTGCCGCGCCAGGTCCAGCGGTCGTCGCGCCGGTCGATATTGTTGAAGTCGCGCTTCTCGAGTTCGCCGCCCGCGCTGATGATCAGGTTGCGCAGCAACTCATAATCGGCGCGCAGCGTCATGTTGGTCGCGAGATACCCCGTCGCGCCATTGACGCCGGTTTCCTTGATGCCGCGGTCGACCGTGCCGGTGATCGTCACCAGCGGCGTCAGGAAATAGGCCAGCTCGCCGCGCACGAGGAGGCCCGAGACGTCCTCGAACTCGACCGGCCGGTAATCCTGCTGGAAATAGCCGAGCCGCAGCGCCCCGCGCGCCTTGCGGCCCAGTTCGAAACTCGCGCCGCCGGCAAGCTCGAAACCCTTGGAATCGCGCGCCGCCACCGGCCCGATGCGCTCGCGATAATCGCGCTTGTTGAGCGAGCCCGCGACGAACAGCGCGATACTCGGGCTCAGTGCATATTCGCCGACCGCCGTGCCGGTGTAAGTCGTGTGGTCGCGAAAATCCTGGTCGATCGGATCGCCGAGCGGCGTCACGCTGTTGCTGTAATTGCGGTTCTCGACATCGACCACGCCGCGCACACGCAGGCGGTTGAAGACATGCGTATAGGTCGCCGTCCCCCCGCTCAGCGTGAAGCGGACCGGCCGCGACGCCTGCGTCGGACTATCGGGCGAGACGCGTTCCTGGCTGTAGCGCCCGTTGCGCAGCGTCAGGTTCAGCGTGTCCGACTTGCTGATCGTGTAGAGCGCGCCCGCATTCACCGAATATTGCGTGGCGTTCTCGCTTGCGCGGTCGGCGTAGCGCAAGAGGTCGAGCTCGCCGTCGAGCGACAGCTTGAGCGTCGGCGAAGGCCGCACCAGCGAGACGCGCGGGCGAATGCGCAGATAGGCGTCGCCGATGCGGTCATTCTCCTGCGCATAGAGATTGTCGTCATAGCCGGCACCGATCGCCATGCGCGGCATCAGTTCGAGGACGCCGAGCTGGATCGGTTCGGGCGTATAATCGGGCCGGCGGCGTTCGAGCACACCGATATTGCGGTCGCGCCCGAAGCTGTTCTCGCTCGAAACCGATCCGAGCCCGTCGGTCGCATCCGATTGCTGGGCGAGCGCAGGCACCGCGAAACCGCAGCTGCCGAGCAGCGCAAAGGTGATCGCGCGCTTCATCGGCGGGCCAGCGTTACGAGCAGCGGCAGATGGTCCGATCCGGTGGCGGGAAACCGCCGCGCCGACACCAGTCCCCAGTCGGGTCCGGCATAAAGCTGGTCGATCGGCAGCACGGGAAAGGCGCGCGGCCAGCTAGGCAGCGCGCGCGTCATGCGGGTGAGCGGAGCGAAGGCGCGGTCCTGCTCACGCATCGCCGCGGCCCAAGGGGTCAGGTTCATGTCGCCTCCAACGATCAAGGACCCGCGTTCGATCCGTGCCAATGCACGCGCTACATCGCGCCTGCGCACCGTCTGATCGCGCGATGTCGGGCGGGGATAGTGGAGCGTCACCACGGTGAACGGATCGCCGCCGGGCTCCGTTACCCGCGCCCAGAGCATCGCGGGACCGAATTTGCGCCCCCCCGGATCCTTCAGGAAATAATCGCTGTCCACGATCGGCCAGCGCGAGAAGATCGCGAGGTCGCAGCCCGGCGGGCATTTGGTGGAAAAAGCGAAATGCTGATCCAGCGCCGCTAGCATCGGGCGGAAACTGCCATCCACCTCCTGCAGCATCACGACATCGGGCTTGGCGTCGATGATCGCCTGCGCGGTATCGGCGGGATCGCGATTGCTCTGCCAGACATTGTGGGTGAGCAGCCGGATCCGGGTCGTGCTCTTTTGCGCGGCCGGAATCGCGCGCGTCAGTTCGGGCATCACGCCAATCGCGACCGGCGTGAGGCCAACCAGGGCTGCGACGACAGCCCTGCGCAGGCGCGGCCGGGCGAGCAGCAATCCTACCAGCACCGCCACGCCAAATAGCGGCAGGAACGACGCCAGCACATCGAGCATCGGTAGCAACCCGCAAGCGAGCGACAGCCACGCGGCGAGGCTCGCCCCGCCGGCCAGCAGGGTGCCAAAGATGCGTACCAGCTTCACGCGCGGGCGCGCAGCCGGTTGCGCAGGGCATAGCTCGATTGCCGGACCGATGCGGGGATCAGCTTCGCCGCAAGCAGCAGCGCCGCGGTGCCAGCCCCCTCGGGCAGATACAGATCGCCCACCCGGATCGCCGTGCGGCCCGGATATTTCATCGCATAACGCGCATAATGCGCGATTTCCTGGTTCACGAGCCGCCGCAGCAACGCCGTCTCGCGCGTCGTCGCGCCGGCAAGCATCCCGCGCGCAGTCTCGACCAGGCAGGGTACGTCGAGCGTCGTCGTCGACTTGCTGACCTTGTTGTCGCTGTCGCGGTGAAAGACCGCGGTGACGCGCGGATCGTATCGCAGCGCTCCCTTGGCGAGCACACGCAACCACAAATCCTTGTCGCCGCCGCGCACCGCGCGCCCTTCGGGGAACAGCCCTGCCTCGAACAAAGTATCGCGCCGGATCGCGATCGCGCCGGTCCACATCGGGCATTCGCGCACTGCCAGCCAGGCGGCAAGAAAGCCGGCTAGGTCCAAGCTTTGCGGCCGCTCCAGTTCCGGCGCGATCCGCTGCGGCTGCGAACGATTCTCGAACACATGATCGAACCGCGTCGCCGCCGCACGCGCGCTCGGGTCGGCGCCTATGCCCTCGGCCAGCACCGCAAGATGGTCGGGCTGCCACAAGTCGTCGGCGTCGAGAAAAGCGATCCAGTCGCCGCGCGCCGCGCGGATGCCGATGTTGCGTCCGGCATAGCCGCCCGGCCCCGGCGTCGAGAGGTCGAGCAGCTGGATCCGCGCGTCGCCGATCGCGGCGACGATCTCGCGCCCGCTGTCGGTCGAACGATTGTCGACGACCAATATTTCGTGCGGCGGAAACGTTTGGGCAAATACGCTCTCGATCGCGGCGCGCACATGCGCGGCCTTATTATAGAGCGGCATCACCACGGAAAATCGTGGAGCGTCATGGGGAGGAGTCATCAGTCGCGTGCTGCCTTTCGTCCCCCCGCCAGATTGAGATATTCGCTCACCGCCACCCCGGCGAGTTCCAATGTCAGCCACATCACGGCCAGCCGGCGCCGGAACGACAATTCGCGTGAGATCGCCGCGCGGCGCAGCCGCCGGATTGTATCGACCGCCGTAATCCCGAGCACATGGGCAAGGCGCGGGCGCCGCCGGGTGCGATCCCAGCGCCCACCGCTCAATCGCTGCCGCTTGCGCACCAGCTCGGCGCGGCTCGCGCGCACCGGATGGCGCACCACCATCGCGGGCACATAGACAAGCGGATGACCGCTTTCGCGAATGCGCAGCGCCATCTGGCGGTCGCCGCCCGATTTGAGCGCCGCGTCGAACCCGCCGAGCGCCTTCAGCAACGCCGTCTCGCTCGCCCAATTGGCGGTCGCGCAATTGCCGCGCGCGGCGTGCGCCTGCGGAAAGCTGAACAGCCGCTCGTAATCGCCGAACACTTCGCGCTCCTGCGCGATTTCGTCGAACAGCTCGATCTTGCCGGCGAGCACGCCGAACCCCGGATTGGCGGCCGCCGCGCGCAGCACTTGCTCGAGCCAGTCGGGCGCGGGTTCGCAATCGGCGTCGGTAAACGCGATGATCGGCGCGCGGACGCGCCCGATTGCGAGGTTGCGCGCCGCATAGGAGCCCGGGCGGCGCTCTTCGAGCAGCTCGACACCCAGGTAGCTACGCGCAATCTCGCGCGTTGCGTCACTCGATCCGTTGTCGACGACGATGACCTGATAGGCCGCGCGTGGGAGCGTCTGGCGCGCGAGCGCGGCGAGACAGCGGCCCAGCACGGCTTCGCCGTTCCATACGGGTATGACGACTGCGACTTGAAACATAGATACGCCTGTCCAGTGCCCCCGCGACGGTCCAATCGGCTGCCGACGGCATGCCGGTCAACAATATGCTGCACCTGCGAAGACGAGTTGCCCCGTTGACCGGACGACCGGAGCGCCGGTGCCTTCGCTCTCAAATAATTGCCCGCTACCAAGGATCGCGTCGGCCCGTCGTTGGTTCTGAACCGCGCAGCCATGCGCAACCGCAAGCAAAAAGGCGATCCAAGTGGGTGATTCCCTACCCGAATCGGGCAAAACCACCGAAGTCCTGGTGGTGTCCCTCGAATCAGCCTCGGCGCGCCGCGCGGCCTTTGCCGCGCGCGCGGCAGACACCTCGCTTGCGTGGCGTTTCTTCGATGCCTGCACCGGCCCGGCGCCGGGGATGACGATCGACGAGCCTGCGATCCGCAGCAACAAGGGCCGGCCAATGAGCAAGGGCGAGATCGGCTGCTACGCCAGCCATTTCTCGATCTGGCAGGACATGGTCGCACGCGGCGTGCGGCAGGCGATCGTCCTCGAGGATGATACGGTGGTCGACTGGGCCTATCTCGAACCGCTCGCGCGCACCGATCTTCACGCCGAGGGCATCGATTATCTTCGGCTCTACGCCAAGCGCCCGACGTGGCAGCGCGTCGTGCGGCGCGACTTCCTCCAGCATTCGCGCGCGATCGTCGAGCTGGTCGGGCTCGCCTATGGCACGCAGGGCTATGCGATCACGCTCGAAGGGGCGCGGCGGCTCGCCGGGCATTGCCGCATCGTCCGCCGCCCGATCGATGACGAAATGGATCGGTCGTGGGCGCACGGCCTGCCCAATCTCGCGCTCTATCCCGCGCCGATCCTCGAAGCCGCGATCGTCTCGGACATTGGAAATTCGCGCTTCGGGCCGAAGGCCGATCCGCTCTATCATTCGATAAGGCAAAAGGCCTGGCGCGCTCTCGAACGCGCACGCATGCGGATGCTGAAAGCGAGACGCCTGCTTGAGCGCTGATCTTCCTGCCCGCTTCGACGACGGGTTACGCGCACGCAGCCGCAGCTCGATCGGCTGGACGATCACGCGTTTCCTGTCGGACCAGATCTTCTCGTTCGTCGTCTTCGTGATCCTCGCGCGCCTGCTCACGCGCGCCGACATCGGCGCCTTTGCGGTGATGGCGGTGACCGCCGAAGCCTTCCGTATCATCGCGACCGCGGGCCTCGTGCAGACGATCGCCCGCAAGCGCGAGATCACTCCCGCCTTCCTCGACACCATCTATCGGTCGCAGCAGGCTTTCTCTTTCCTCTCCGCCCTCTTGATCATGGCGCTGGCGCAGCCGATCGCGAACTGGATGGGCGCGCCCGATATCGCGCTGCCGCTCGCGGTGATGAGCCTCGCGCTGCCGATCTCCTCCTTCGGCGCTACCCATATGGCGCTGCGCCTGCGCGAGTTCGGGCATCGCACCACCGCGCTGCGCTCGGTGGTCGGCGGGCTGATCGGCGGCACCTGCGCGGTCGCCGCGGCCTTTGCCGGGCTCGGCCTCTGGAGCCTCGTCATCCAGCGCCTCGTGACCGAGATCGTCGGGGTCGTGCTCTCGCGCGCCTCCTATGACTGGAAACCGGGCTGGCAATTCGACTGGGTTATCCTGCGCGGCAACATCATGCTCAACGCCAGCCTGATTTATGTCCAGCTCGCATTTCTCGCTACGGTGCGCGTGCAGGAGATGGCGATCGGCGCCGGGATCGGGCTCGCCGCGGTGGGCGTCTATCGCACCGCTTGGCGCACCGTCGAGCTGATCGGCCGCGGCGCGATCCAGCCCTTCACGCAGGTCGCGGTGCAGACGCTCGCGCGGGTCAAGGACGACCCCGCCGAACTGCGCAAAGCCTATCGCTGGATGATTGCGCGCGCGTCGGCGCTCTCCTTCCCGGCGCTTGTCGGCTTCGGCGCCCTCGCGCCGGTCGCGATCCCCACCGTGTTCGGCGCCAAATGGGCCGAAGCCGGCCAGCTCGCCCAGATCTTCGCCTTCATGGCCGTGCCCTTCACGCTCAACTTCTTCGCCTCGCCCTCGCTCAGCGTGCTCGGCGCGTCGCGCAGCCTGATCTCGCTCTCGACGACGCAGCTGGTCCTCGGCGTGATCCTGACGCTCGCGGCGCTCCCTTACGGGCTTTTCGCGGTCGCCGTCTCTTACGTCGGGCGCGCCTATCTCACCTTGCCATTGCAGATCTGGCTGCTCCGCCGCGCCTCGGGCATCCGTCCGGTCGACAGCTTGCGCGCGGTCGGCGCGCCGCTCATCGCCTCGTCGGTGATGGGCGTCGCGCTCGCGATCGCGATGCGGCTGCTCGATACGCATCTGGCGGGCTGGCAATCGCTGCTGCTGCTCACCGCGATCGGCGCGCTCTTCTACGCGATCGCGCTGCTCGCCATCTCGGGCGCGTGGCGCGGCCGTTTCCTGTTCCTGTTCAAACGCTTCAGAAAGAGCCCGATATGACCAAGAAGACCGCCGACCAGCTCGTCGGCGAACTCGCCCAGCGTTTCACGCGCACGCTCGATGCTGTGATCCCCCCGGGCCCGCTCGCGCTGGTCGACTTCCCCGACCACTCCAATGTCGGCGATTCGGCGATCTGGCTCGGCGAAATGGCGTATCTGCGCAAGTCCGGCCGCCTTCCCGCCTATTATTCGGCGATCGCCGATTTCGACGACGCGGCGTGCCGCGCGGCGATCGGTGACGGGCCGATCCTGATCCACGGCGGCGGCAATATGGGGACGCTCTGGCCCAAGCATGAAGCATTCCGGCTGCACCTGCTTCGCACGCATCGCGGCCACCCGATCGTCCAGATGCCGCAGTCGCTCCACTATGCCGATCCCGCCGCCGCGGCCGAAATGGCCGAGGCGATCCGCGCGCACGGGCAATTCACCCTGCTCGTCCGCGATGCGCGCTCGCTCGCCTTTGCCGAGCAGCATTTCGATTGCGATATCCGGCTTTGCCCCGATGCCGCGCTGATGCTCGGCCGCCAGCGCCGCGACCCCGCCACCGCGCCGGTCTTCGCGCTGCTCCGCACCGATCATGAACGCGCCGCCGGCGATGCCGCGCTGCCCGCGGGGGTCGTCGCCGACGACTGGCTCGAAGAGGATGCCGGCCAGAAACGCCGCCTGCGCCTGTCGCTGGGGCTCGGCCGCCTCCTAACCCGCGATCCGATGGCGCAGCGCGCCGCGCGGCAGCAGCGTCTGGCCGACTGGCGATTCCAGCGCGGCCTTGCGATGCTGTCCACCGGCGAGCTGGTCGTCACCGACCGGCTGCACGCGCACATTCTCTCGCTGCTGCTCGACATCCCGCACGTGCTGCTCGACAACAGCTATGGCAAGGTCGCGGGCTTCGCCGATCAATGGACGGGCGATTATGCGGGGCTGATGCGCGCGACGCACCGCGCCGAAGCCTTCGACACCGCGCTGGCCTGCCGCGCCCCGCAGATCGTGGACGGCTAAGCGCCGTCCAAAGGGCGCCGCTCAATAGGCGTTGCGGTGCACGAGCACCTGCGCGGTGCGCGCCAAAATCGAAACGTCGCGCAGCAGCGACCAGCCGTGTTGATATTCCAGATCGGATTCGAGCCGGTCCAGAATATCGCGCTTGGTGTTGGTCGCCCCGCGAAACCCGCGGATCTGGGCGAGGCCCGTAATCCCGGGCTTGAGCGCGTGACGGTGCCAATATTGCCGGTCGACGCGCCAGAACAGCTCGTTCCCGGCGGTCGAGCCCAGCGCATGCGGGCGCGGCCCGACGAGGCTCATTTCGCCCGACAGCACGTTGATCAGCTGCGGCAGCTCGTCGATGCTCGTCGCGCGGATGAAGCGGCCGACGCGCGTGATCCGGTCGTCGTCGCGGCTCGCCGAACGCGCGCCATTCGCGTCGGTCGTCTCGGCGCGCATGCTGCGGAATTTCAGGATGCGAAAGATGCGGTTGCCGCGCCCCATCCGCTCCTGCCGGAAAAAGACCGGCCCCGGCGAATCGAGCTTGATCGCCAGCGCCACAATCAACAGCAGCGGCGACAGCAGGATCAGCGCCGGAATCGTCACCGCGAGGTCGAGCGCACGCTTCTTCACCCGGTTGGCGCGGTTGAGCGGCCCCCAGGACACAACCAGCGTCGTCACCCCGCCGCGCTGGCGCGTTGTGAGCGGCCCCAGCTCGGCAATCTCGGGCATCACGATCTCGCCGACGATGTTGACGCCTTTCAGCGCGCGGGCCCATTCGACCTTACGCCCGGGCGCGCAAACGATCGTCACCCGGTCGTAATCCTGCAGCACGGTGCCGAGGCGATCGAGCATATAGGGGTCGTCGAGATCGGTACGGAGCCCCGACTCGCGCGCGTCGATGATCTCGCGATCGAGGTAGGACGCGGGCAGGTTCGCATCGTCGACAATGACCAGTTCGGCGGTCATGTCGCCGAAAGCCCGGCGCACGATGCGGCAGATCAAAAGCCGCTGCGCCACCAATAGCGTCACCGCGGTCACCATGCCCATGCCGATCGCCAAACGCGGCACCTTGCCGGTGATCCGCAGCGAGAAAGCGACGAGCAGGAAGACGAACAGGGTCGTCGCGAACGACAGCAATGTCTGGCGAACGCTTTTGACCGGACGGGTCAGACAGCGCGGATTATAGGCCTGATTCTGAAAGGCGATCGCGAAATGGACGAACAGTGCGCCCAGCATCGCAGTCAACAATCCTTCCGAAATGATCCGGGGCTGCTCGATCATCAACGTCACGGCGAAGCCCACCGCGAGCGCCGCCGCGTCCAAGGCGATCAGTCCCAAACAGAGCCATATCTTGGCATCGCGCCGCGCCGCCTTCGCGAGCGGCGTTCGAATGGGTGCGCCTTGGAGCGCCAAGTCGATCTTGGTCATGGGATGGGGAGCTCCCTGGGGTTGGCTATATTGTTGCAATGCAACATGTCTTGGACGCCAGGGAATACAAGCGGGCCGCGCGGGCACGTGCCGGATACAAGATGATCCGTGCGATATGGTCCGTGCGAGCAAAACGGCTCGGGCAGCGCGGCCGCCCGAGCCATTCGCATATCAGAAGGCTGCGGTCAGGCTGGCCACCACCGCGGCGTCGGCAATCGAACCGGTCCCGTCACCGCCCTTGCTGAAATTGGGCTGCAGGCGCGCCGCCTCCGACTTGCTGATGTCGGTATCGATATAAGACACGCCCAGCGTCAGGTTGCGCCAGCTGGCGTCCATGCCGAGCGACCAGTCCCAGTAGCTCCCCGTCGGGGCGACGCTGGTGCCGTTGGGGCCGAGGCCGGGATTGCCGTCCGAATGGCCGATATGCGCCTTTGCGGTGAAGGGCGTGCCGGGAATCGCGACCGCGCCGTCGCCCCACAGATAGAGGTTATCGTCGCTCTGCCCGCGGCTGTTCGGCGCGTTCGAAACATTGGCGAGCGCATGTTGCTTGGGCGCATAGGCGGCGCCGGCGGTCAAAGTCGCCGGTCCGGCCGTTCCCGACAGTTTCACATAAGGCTCGGCGAAATCCGATTCATCGGCGCCGCCCGGGTACATGTACCAGACGAGGCCGACATCGAGCGCGGCCTTGTCGCTCAGCGGCAATTTATAACCGCCGATCAGGTCGAGTTCCATGTTCGCGCCGCTGAAAGTGCCCCAGCCGCCGAGGTTGGACGCCCAGACGCCCGCATAAAGGCCGCTTTGATGGGTCAGCGTCAGGCCGCCCTGAACGGCCATTTCCTCGTCGGACTGCGACACACCGCGGAAACGGTAATCGGACGCGATGGTCGCGGATCCCGTGATCGTGACGGATTTTGCTTCTTCATCTTGTGCGAAAGCGGCGGCCGGAGAAAGTCCCGCGAGAAGCGCGGCGGCTGAGATAATGGTCTTCATATTGTCCTCTTGAACTGGCCTCTTTCCGGAGTGGGGAGGCTGGCGAGGACGCCCAACTAGATCAGCGCGGCATTGGAAATCGAGAGTGGCGGGCGATCAATTGCATAGTGTTTTCGTTATGCGGCGGATCGACTGTGCATCGCCGGCTCGGCGTCATTCCCCGGATCGCGTTCGACGGAAAACGACGCATTGGAAGCGAGCGGAGGCACGCGTTTCCATCGCGCCGAAACCTCGACACTCTCCCAAAGGCCCGCGCCGACGAACAGCAGGGCGCTTCCGGCGCTCGCGCAGAGGAAGGTCACCGCCGACAACAGGATCATCAGCGAACTCGCATCGCGCGGTCCGATCGTCTGGGCCATATGATGGAGCCTCAGGGCAAGCAGCCAGCCGATGCCGAGCAAGGCGGCGCCCCCGGCGCGCAGGCCGATATCGGCGGCTCGGTTTTCATGCCATTTCTTCATCGTGCAACCTCCAGCAGGGAGGCCGACCAATTACGCATCATCGCGTATGAATTCGAGATCGGGAAACGGCGCGGTGCATTGAGATTGCGTATAATTTGGGCGAGCCAGGCTCAGCTCAACTTGTCGGCAAGAAAGGCGACCAGAGCCACCGTCGCGCACATATAGATTGTGAGTGCCGAGGGCCCTTGCGCGCCCAGCCAGTCGATGACCCGGTCGTGCCGCGACGGCCGCGAAGCATCAGACGGCCGTTTGAAATCGTCGCTTGTCATCGGAACTAGATAGGCGCTCACGCCATTTGAAATCGAGAGCAGGTCAGCCCCAAGTCCATATGATCGGCATAGAATTTGCGCGATTATTGCCTCTGCTCGGCTTCGTCGCCCGGCGCGTCGCTGACCGACCGCAGGCGATAGCCGATTCCGAGTTCGTTGCTGATGATCTGCGGCTGTTGCGGATCGCTCTCCAGCTTCTGGCGCAGGGTGCGGACGAGGACGCGCAGATATTCGACATGATGCTCGACCTCGTGCGGCCAGACCTCTGCCATGATCTGCTTGTGCGTGATGACGCGCCCCGGGTGCCGCGCGAGCTGCGCCAGCACCGCATATTCCTTCGGCGTCAGATGGACCTCGCGGCCCGCCTTGACGACGGTGCGTGCGATCAGGTCGATCGTCACGTCGCCCGCGGTCACTGCCAGCATTCCGCCGTCGCGGGTCATGCGGTTGCGCAGGGCGACCCGCACGCGCGCGAGCAATTCGTCGGTGTCGAAGGGTTTGGTCAGATAGTCGTCGGCGCCCAGATCGAGCGCGGCAACCTTCTGGTCGGTCGCGTCGCGCGCCGAGACGACGATCAAGGTCGTGTCCGACTGTTGCTTGACGAGCGGCACGAGTTCCAGTCCGTCGCGATCGGGCAGCCCCAGATCGAGCAGCACGATATCGGGGCGCTCGTCGCGAAGCATTTCGAGCGCTTCGCGGGCGCTCTCGGCTTCGACGATCGTATAGTCGGCGCGCGCCAGCGCGGCATGGATCAGGCGGCGGATGTGCAGCTCGTCGTCCACGACCAATACCTTGTGACGCACTTTCATGGCTGTTCCTTGTCGTCCAGATGCGTGATGATCAGCCGCTCGGGGATGCGAATGGTGAAGCAGGCGCCGTGCGGATCGTCATTGTTGCTCGCCTCGACCGACAGGCCCATCGCCTCGGCAAATCCCTTGACGATGGCGAGCCCGAGGCCGGTGCCGTGCTTCGCGCGATCGCTGCCCTCGAGCCGAGTGAAGGTTTCGAAGACGCGCTTCTCGTTCCCGTGCGCGATCCCCGGCCCCTGATCGATGATCGACATCGATATGGCATCGGCCGCACGGCGGGCGCGAATGACGATCGGAGTGCCGGGGTCGGCATAGCGCCCGGCATTGTCGAGCAGATTGATCAGGCAATGGTGGAGCAGCACCGGATCGACCCGCACCAGCGGGATATTGGGCGAAATATCGACCTTGACCTCATGCCCCAGCAGCGACGCCCGCGTATCGTGCGCCGCGCTGGCGGCGGCATCGAACAGGTCGGTCGCCTCGACCTTCATCGGCAGCGCACCCGCTTCGACCCGCGCCATGTCGAGCAGGTTCGACACGAAACGGTTGAGGCGAAGCGCTTCGGTCTCGATCGTCTCGGCCAGCAACGCCGAGGGATTGCGCCGGATTTCCTGCGCGGCTGAGAGGATCGTGGTGAGCGGGGTCCGAAGGTCGTGGCTGACCGACGACAGCAGCGCCGAGCGCAGGCGATCGCGTTCGTCGACCTGCCGCGTGCGAAGCGATTCTTCCTCAAGCTCCATGCGGTCGAGCGCGATCGACGCCTGGTCGAGGAGGCTCATGAGCAGCGGCACCTGATCCGAGCGCACCGGCTCGCGCGCGTCGTCGCGCGTCATGCCGAGCACGCCGAGCACGCCGCGCGTCGTGCGCAAGGGATGGAACAGCCAGTCCGACGCGGTGAGGGTCGACGATCCGCGCCCGGCGGGCTGTTCATTGTCCATCGCCCACTGCGCCGCCGCGCGCTCGATTTGCTCGAGCCGGTCTTCGGGCGGAACCGCGGCGCGCAGCATCGGGCCGTCGGCCGACGGCAGCAGCAGCGCGGTGCGGACATCGAGAAGGCGCCCGACCTCGGCGCAGATGGCGTGCATCAGCGTGTCCTGGTCGGGCGCCGCGGTCAGCAGCCGCGAGAAGCTGGCGAGCGCGGCGTTCTGCCGCGCGCTCGTTTGGGCAAGGTCGGCCTGCGCCCGCACGCGCGCGGCAAACTGGCTGGTCACGACGGCGACCCCGAGCAGCACGAGGATGCTGACGACATTTTCGGGATTGTTGACGGTCAGCGTGCCGGTCGGCGGCAGGAAGAAGAAATTATAGGCGAGGCTCGACGCCAGGCCCGCGAACAGGCCCGCGCGCAGCCCGAAGGTCGCCGCGGCGAACATGACCGGCACCAGAAAGAGCAAGGCGATATTGCCTAGGTCGATCGCGGCGAGGAGCAGGCGCGCGAGTAATGTTATCGCGGCGACCATGGCCAGCGACCAGATATAGTCGGCCGGGCGGCCCCAGCGTCCGGGGGCGACGATCCGGTTGCGCGGCCCGCCGGGCTTTGCGGCGGGCTCGCCGGGCAGCACATGCACCGCGACATCGTCGATCGTCCGCACCAGCTGGTCGACGACCGATCCGTAACGCATCTCGAACCACCAGGGACGGCTCGACTTGCCGATGACGATCTGCGTCGCGCGCGCGTCGCCGGCAAAGGCGCGCAGCCCTTCGACGACACTCGCCGCGGGGACGGTGGCGGTCGAGGCACCGAGCCGCGAGGCGAGCGCGAGCGTGTCGGCGAGCTGGCGGCGATCGTCGTCGGTCATGCCCTGACTGCGCCGCGTCTCGATATAGACCGCGCTCCACGGCGCCCTCAGTGCATCGGCGAGCCGCTTGCCCGCGCGGACAAGCTCGGCCGCGACGGGCAGTTCGCTGACCGCAACGACGATCCGCTCGCCGACCGCGAAGCTGCCGGCGAGGGCATGGCTGCGCACATGTTCGAGCATCTGCGCGTCGACCGCCTGCGCGGCGCGGCGGAGCGCGAGTTCGCGCAGCGCGGTCAGGTTCGATTTGGAGAAGAAATGGGTGAGCGCGCGCGTCGCTTCCTGCGGGATATAGACCTTGCCCTCGCGCAGCCGCTCGATCAACTCGTCGGGCGGGATGTCGACGACCTCGATCTCGGCATTTTCAAGGATCGAGTCGGGCACGGTTTCGCGGACGCGGACGCGGGTGAAGGAGGCGACGACGTCGTTGAGGCTCTCGACATGCTGGATATTGATTGTCGAATAGACGTCGATCCCCGCATCGAGCAGTTCCTCGACATCCTGATACCGCTTGGGGTGACGGCTGCCGGGCGCGTTGGTATGCGCAAGCTCGTCGACGAGCACGAGCGCGGGGCGGCGTTCGAGAATCGCGTCGATGTCCATTTCGCCCAGACTATGGCCCTGGTGGTCGACGTCGCGGCGCGGGATGATCTCGTGGCCGTGGACCAGCGCCTCGGTCTCGCGCCGGCCGTGCGTCTCGACCACCCCGATCACGACATCGACCCCCGCCTCGCGCCGTTGCCGTCCGTCGGTGAGCATCTCCCACGTCTTGCCGACACCGGGCGCCGCGCCGAGAAACACTTTCAGACGGCCGCGGCCTTCCTGCGCCGCCTGACGCAGGAAGGCTTCGGGAGATGGTCGATCATTTCCTGTCACGCGGCGGGTTTAGCCCCAAAAGCATCGAGCCGTCGATTGAGCTTGAACACATTGACGCGCGGCTCGCCAAGAAAGCCGAGCAGCGGCTGGTCGACGCTCTGTTCGACGAGCCCGCGAACCGCCGCCGCATCGAGCCCGCGCGCCTTTGCGACGCGGTCGACCTGATAGAGCGCGGCCTCCGGCGTGATATCGGGGTCGAGCCCCGAACCCGAGGCGGTCACCATGTCCGACGGCACGGCCTTGCCGGGTTCGGCGGTCTTCAATTTCCCGACATCGCCCTTCACCCGGTCGACGAGCGCCTGCGACGTCGGGCCGAGGTTCGACCCCGACGAGGCGAGCCCGTCATAGCCTTTGCCCGCCGCCGAAGGACGCGTGTTGAAATAGCGTTCCGACGAGAAGGCCTGGCCGACCACGGTCGAACCGATAACCCGGCCATTCTCCTCGACGAGGCTGCCGTTCGCCTGGCTCGGGAAAAGCGCCTGCCCGATGCCGGTGAGCGCCAGCGGGTAAGCGAGCCCGAGAAGCAGCGCGAAAAGCAGCGTCATGACGAGCGCCGGACGCAGCGCGCTGATGAGATCCTTGTTCATTGTCATTTCCTCAGACGAGACCCAGGCCGCCGACCGCGAGGTCGATCAGCTTGATGCCGACAAAAGGTGCCACCAGGCCGCCAAGGCCATAGACGGCGAGGTTGCGGGCGAGCAGCGGCCCCGCGCCCATCGGACGATAGGTAACGCCCTTGAGCGCAAGCGGCACGAGCAGCGGGATGATCAGCGCGTTGAAGATGATCGCCGACAGGATCGCGCTCTCGGGGCTGGTCAGCCCCATCACGTTGAGCACGCCCAGCCCCGGATAGAGTGTGATGAACATCGCCGGGATGATCGCGAAATATTTGGCGACGTCGTTGGCGACCGAGAAAGTCGTCAGCGCCCCGCGCGTCATCAACAGCTGCTTGCCGAGGCCGACGACCTCGATCAGCTTGGTCGGATCGCTGTCGAGATCGACCATATTGCCCGCCTCGCGCGCCGCCTGCGTGCCGGTGTTCATCGCGACGCCGACGTCGGCCTGCGCGAGCGCCGGGGCGTCGTTGGTGCCGTCGCCGCACATCGCGACAAGCCGCCCGCCCGCCTGTTCCTTGCGGATCAGTTCGAGCTTGTCCTCGGGCGTCGCCTGCGCGAGGAAATCATCGACTCCGGCCTCGGCGGCGATCGCCGCGGCGGTGAGCGGATTGTCGCCGGTGATCATCACCGTGCGGATACCCATCGCGCGCAGTTCGCCGAAACGTTCGCGGATGCCCGCCTTGACGATGTCCTTGAGGAAGATCGCGCCGAGCAATTGCCCGTCCTTCGCGACCGCAAGCGGCGTGCCGCCGGCGCGCGCGATCTCGTCGGTGATGCGGCGCAGTTCGGTCGCGGCGGCGGTCGCTTCCGCACCCGGATTGGCCTTGAGCACCGAGTCCACCGCGCCCTTCTGGATCACGCTGCCCGCGAGCTTGATTCCCGAGATGCGGGTCTGCGCGGTGAAGGGAATGATCTCGGCCCCGGCAGGCAGATCGGTCATCGTCTGACCGAATTTCTCGCGCGCCAGAGCGACGATCGAGCGGCCCTCGGGGGTTTCGTCGGCGAGGCTCGCCAGCAACGCGGCCTCCGAAAGCACCGTCATCGACTGGCCGCCCACCGGGCGGAACTCGGTCGCCTGACGGTCGCCGACGGTGATCGTGCCGGTCTTGTCGAGCAGCAGGACGTCGATATCGCCCGCCGCCTCCACCGCACGGCCCGACTTCGCGAGCACGTTGAAGCGCACGAGACGGTCCATGCCGGCGATGCCGATGGCGGAGAGCAAAGCCGCGATCGTTGTCGGGATCAGCGTGATCAGCAGCGCCGCGAGGATCGCAACGGGAATGCTGCCGCCCGCATAGCTTGCAAAGCTGGGGATCGTGCCGACCGCGATCAGGAAGATGATCGTGAGGCCGACGAGTAGCAGGGTCAGCGCGATTTCGTTCGGCGTCTTCTGCCGCTCGGCGCCCTCGACAAGCGCGATCATCCGGTCGAGGAAGCCCTGCCCCGGATTGACCGTCACCTGGACGCGGATTTCGTCGGAGATGACGCGCGTGCCCGCGGTGACCGCCGAGCGGTCGCCGCCAGCCTCGCGGATCACCGGCGCGCTTTCGCCGGTGATCGCCGCTTCGTTCACCGACGCGACACCGCCGACGACTTCGCCGTCCGATGGGATTAGGTCGCCCGTCTCGACGAGCACGATGTCGCCGACCCGTAGCGCGCTGGCGGGAACGCTTTCATACGCCTTCCCTTCGCCCTTCAGCTTCTTGGCGGTAAGTTCGGCCTTGGTGGCGCGCAGCGAGGCGGCTTGCGCCTTGCCGCGCCCTTCGGCGAGCGCTTCGGCGAAGGTGCCGAAAAGCACCGTCAGCCAGAGCCAGATCACAAGCTGCAGCTTGAAGCCCGTCGCGAGGCTGTCCTGACCGACGACGAGCAGCACCGTCAGCAAGGCCGCCACGACCGCGGTGGTGAACATCACCGGGTTACGGATCAGCTCCCTGGGGTTGAGTTTGCGGAAGGCGTCGCCGATCGCCGGAACGATCAGCTCTGCCGTGAACAGGGATTTGGTTTCGGACCGAGCCATTTGCATGGATCCTTAAAAGAGCTGGCCGTTGATCATCGCGAGATGATCGGCGATGGGACCGAGCGCGAGGCTGGGAAGGAAGGTCAGGCCGCCGACGATCAGCACGATGCCGACGAGCAAGCCCGTCCACAGCGGCCCCGTCGTCGGGAAGCTGCCCGCCGACTCCGGCGTATATTTCTTCGCCGCCAGGCCGCCCGCGATGGCCAGCATGGGGATGATGATGAAGAAACGGCCGATCCACATCGCGGCGCCCAGCATGCCATTATAGAAAGGCGTGTTGGCGGTGAGGCCCGCAAAGGCCGACCCGTTGTTCGCGACGGCGCTGGTGAAGGCGTAGAGGATTTCCGAGAAACCATGCGGCCCCTTGTTGAGCGGCCCCGCCAACCCCGCCTCGGTGACCGACGCGATCGCCGTCATGCCAAGGATGATCAGCGGCAAGACCGCGATCGCGAGCACCGCGAGCTTGACCTCGCGCGCCTCGATCTTCTTGCCGACATATTCGGGGGTGCGCCCGACCATCAGCCCCGCGACGAAGATCGCGAGGATCGCGAAGAGCAGGAAGCCATAGATGCCCGCGCCGACGCCGCCGATCACGACTTCGCCGAGCTGCATGTTAAACAGCGGGATCATCCCGCCAAGCGCGGTAAAGCTGTCGTGCATGCCGTTGACCGCCCCGCACGAGGCGGCGGTAGTGACGACCGCGAACAGCGCCGTCTGCGCGATGCCGAAGCGAACCTCCTTGCCTTCCATATTGCCGCCCATGGCGCCAAGGTTGTGGAGGATCGGATTGCCCGCAGCTTCCTGCCAATAGGTGATGGCGGTGCCCGCAACGAACAGCGTCATCATCGCGGCAAGGATCGCCCAGCCCTGGCGCTGATTTCCGACGGCCTTGCCGAAGGTCCAGGTGAGCCCGACGCCGATCGCGAAGATCGACAGCATCTGGACGAGGTTGGTGAGCGCGGTGGGATTCTCGAACGGGTGCGCGCTGTTCGCGTTGAAGAAGCCGCCGCCGTTGGTGCCGAGCAGCTTGATCGCTTCCTGCGAAGCAACCGGACCCAATGCCAGCGTCTGCTTGACCCCCTCGAGCGTCGTCACGTCGACCGATCCCGCCAGCGTCTGCGGCACGCCGCTCGCGATATAGAAGATCGCGATGGCGACGCAGAGCGGGAGCAGCAGATAGAGCGTCACGCGCGTCATATCGGCCCAGAAGTTGCCGATCGTCTTCATCTCGCGCCGCGCGAAACCGCGGAACAGTGCGAAAGCGAGCGCGATGCCCGTCGCCGCCGACAGAAAGTTGTGGATGGTCAGGCCCAGCATCTGGCTGAGGTTCGACATCGTCGATTCGCCGCCATAGCTTTGCCAGTTGGTGTTGGCGGTGAAGCTGATCGTCGTGTTGAACGCGAGATCCGCGCTCGTCCCGTCATAACCGAGCGGATTGAGCGGCAGCACGCCCTGCAGGCGCAGGATCGCATAGGTGAAGAGCGCGAGCGCCGCGTTGAAGATCAGCATGTGGACCGCGTAACGGCGCCAGCCCTGCTCTTCGGTCGGGTCGATCCCCGACAGGCGGTAAAAGCCGGCCTCGACCGGGCCGAGTATGCGATGGAGCGGCGTCCGCCGCCCTTCGTAGAGCGCGAAGAGCCACTGGCCCATCGGCTTGCAGAGCAGGAGCAGGATAGCGATGAACGCGATGATGAGAAACCATCCCTGAAAGGTCATGGGTTCGCCTCCCTTAGAAGCGTTCGGGCCGTGCGAGCACGGCGACGAGATAGATGAGAAGGCCGAGCGCGGTGGCGCCCGCGAGCCAGAGGTCGAGAGTCATGGACATCATTCCTTATGCGTCGTCGCACAGGCGCGCGTAGCCGAGGCTCGCGGCGAGCAGGGCGAGGATGATGCCGACCCAGATTAGATCCTGCATGGGTTTGCTCCAGCAAGGCGCCGGCCACGGGAGGTGGCACGAGTCGTCTGCGGACTCCCAAATAGGTGAGGCACGCGTTTGAATGCGAGAGACCGAAAGTGCGGCTCGCATAGTATTCTCATATGATTTTGCAGATTTTCTGGCCGGTGAGCGCGGGCCGCGAAAACAAATGAAAATACAATGGGCGGCGCCCTTCCTCGATCTCGAATCCCTATGCGCCTCCCAATATATTGCGGGCATCGAGTTCCGATCTTCGGGCATCGATTGAGTAGCCAAGGAGCATCTCACCATGATTTCTGCGATTTCCGCGGAGCCCGACCCAGCCGGGTCGATAGTATTCGTTGGCCGCGACGCGGCCGGCCACTGGCTCGTTCAGGGCTGTAAAGGACAGCTTGAAGGCCGTTGCATTTCCCGCGACGCCGCCTGGGCTTTTGCCCGCGCCGAGTGCCGCGGCCTTCCGGGTGCGCGGATAGTCCACGCGCTGCGTCCGCTGGTTTCCACCGTCTCGTTCGAGCCTTTGCGGCCCGACGAATGTGCGATCGACCGCGCGGCTTGAGGAGGCTCGTCATGCATTATTCCTATAGCGCCCCTGCCGGCATCGTCTGGATGGCACCCGCCACAAGCGGGTGGGGAGCGCTGGTGCAAGGCGCGCAAGACCGCGCCGAGAAGGACCGACGCTGGCCCGCGATGCTGCGCAAGCTCAAGGATCTGCGCAAGCGCGGGCGCCGCAGCATCCGCATCGTCGATGCCGATTGCGGCGCCGGCGAGCTGCTGATCCACGCCGTCCGGCGCGCGCGCGAGATGGGTTTCGTCGCGATCGAAGGCCGGGGCATCGACGCCGATCCGCGCCTGATCGCCAGCGCGCGCCGCGCCGCCGCGCAGCAGGGCGATCCGGCCATCGGCCTCGTCTTCGAACAGGGCGACCCGGACGAAGCGATGCGCGAAGAGGCCGAATATCCGGCCGACCTGCTGCTCTGCCCGGCGTCCGATACCGGCGCACGCGAGCTAAAAGCGCTGGCCCGGACCGCGGCCGACACCGTCCTGTGGGACCGCACGGCGAAACCGGAGCACGGATAATGACCCATCGCGACCTCTTCTGGCGCACCGCCGGGGCCGCCCTCATCGGCGCGGGCTATGTCCTGACGCGTCTCGCCACCGAGGCCGGCGCCGACCTTGTCGGCATCACCGGCCTCCTCGTCGCCGCAGCCGGCCTGCTTCTCGTGCTCGCGGGAAAGAAGGCCGTGCTCGCGCTGCGCGTCGAGCGGAGCCGCCACCGCGAACTGCCGGGCGCGATCCGCGCCTCGCGCCGGGCTCGTCGGGAGGAACCCTGACCCCTCACCATCCAAGGATTAGCTTCATGTCGTCTTTCCATTTGCTCGGCGGCGAAATGCATGCCGAGGCGGTTCCCCTCGCCTCGATTGCCGCGGCGGTCGGCACGCCTGCCCGCCACCCCTTTGTCGTCGTCGATGCGGCGATGAACGACCTCGCGCGTCCCGCGATGTATGACGCGTGGCACGAGTTCGCGGCGGTCAGCCCCAGCGGCGAAAAGTTCGTGGCCAATATCGTCGGGCCGATCTGCGAAAGCGGCGACACATTTGCGCGAGAGCGCGAGATTGATCGGGTCCAGGAGGGCGATCTTGCGATGTTCCAGACCGCCGGCGCTTATGGCGCGTCGATGGCATCGACGTATAATTGCCGGGCGATCGCGCCCGAAGTGCTGGTCGATGACAATCGATACGCAACGGTCAGCGAGCGAATGGCCGCGCATCAGGTCCGACGGCAGCGACTTGCCCCCTGGATGGACGATGGCGCCCCCTCAACCCGCGCCGCGTAACGGTCACGGGCCGGCGTTGAATTCCGCCACCAGGTCGAAGCGGTCGCCGCGAAACAGCTGCCGCACATGCGTCACGACGCGACCCGCGCGCCATGTCGTGCGATCGAGTTCGAGGCAGGCGGCGCCCACACCGGTCGTCAATAGCGCCGCCTCCTTGCGCGTCGGGTTCACAGCGCGGATCACATGGCGCGCCTGGGTCCACGGGATATGGCCGAGCAGCCACGTTCCCGGCGCCACCCTGGCAAAGTCCGCGTCCGCCGCCTCGGGCACCTCGCCGAGCGCGATGAAGCGGCGCTCGAGCGCAAAGGCTTCGCCCGCCGCCATATGCACGCCCTCGATGCGCAGCGCCGGTCCCGCAAGGTCGTCGCCCGCGTCCGCGGTTTCGAGCGACGCCAGCTCCCAGCGATAGGCCTCGCCGCGCGCTGCGATCAGTTCGGCAAGGTCGGGCACGGTCATCACCGCCGAATGAACCGGCGGATGCGCAACGAACGTCCCCGCCTTGCGGCGGCGTTCGACCAGCCCCGATGCGGCGAGTTCGCCGAGCGCCTTGCTCACCGTCGCGCGCGCGCAGCCGTAGCGGGCCGCGAGTTCCTGTTCGGTCGGCACGCGGTCGCCGGGACGCCATTCGCCCGACTGGATCGAGGCGGCGATTTCTTCGCGGATGCGCCGTGCGGGGTTCACGCGAGCAGCCGCGCGACGCAGGTGCGATAGGCGGCGGCAATGACATCGGCGTCGACATGGCGTCCGTTCGCGACGCGCTTGACCCCGGCGCGCCAGACGCTGTCGATCGCGCCCGCGCGTGCAGCGAAGATCCAGCGGTCGAGCAGCGTCGCATCGTCGGTTCCGGCAAAGGCAGGGTGATCGAGGTCGAGCGAGACGATGTCGGCGGCGTGGCCGACGGCCAGCCCCGCCGATACACCCAGCGCCTGCGCTCCGCCCTGCACCGCGCGTGCAAACAGATTCGCGCCGACGAAGGGCGCGGCCTCGTCCGCCAGCAACGCCCGCGCCCGCTGCGCCAAACGCTGCGAATATTCGAGCGCGCGGAGCTCCTGCGCCGCATCGACGAGGATATTGCTATCGGTGCCGATCCCGAAGCGACCGCCCGCGGCGAGGTAATCGACCGCGGGGAAAATGCCGTCGCCCAGATTGCCCTCGGTGATCGGGCACAGCCCCGCGACCGCGCCGCTCGCGGCGAGCCGCTGGACTTCATTCGCGTCGAGGTGGGTCGAATGGATCAGGCACCAGCGTTCGTCGACGTTGGCGTTGTCGAGCAGCCATTCGACCGGTCTTGCGCCGCTCCACGCGACGCAGTCGGCAACCTCCTTCACCTGTTCGGCGGCGTGGATATGCACCGGACCCGTCGGCGAGAGCGCCAGCAGCGCCGCGAGTTCGTCAGGCGTCACCGCGCGCAGCGAATGCGGCGCAACGCCGATATTGGCGTCGCCCGAGAGCTTGGGCCGCGATGCGTCGAGCAGCGCCGCAAAGCCGTCGACGTCGTTGAGGAAGCGCCGCTGCCCCGGGCTCGGCGCAGCGGCACCGAAATTGCCGTGCGCGTAGAAAACCGGGAGCAGCGTCAAACCGATGCCGGTCGCCGCAGTCGCCTGCGCAATCGCACCCGCCATCTCGGCGCGATCGGCATAGGCCGCGCCTGCCGGGTCATGGTGCAGATAGTGAAACTCGCCGACGCGGGTGAAACCCGTTTCGAGCATCTCCGCATAGGCCTGCGCGGTGATCGCCGCGACATCCTCGGGGGTCAGCCGGTCGAGGAAGCGGTACATGATCTCGCGCCAGCTCCAGAAATTGTCGTCGGGCCGGCTGCGCCGCTCCGACAGCCCCGCCATGCCGCGCTGGAACCCGTGGCTATGGACGTTGCAGAGACCCGGCAAGCCGACGCGGTGACGATCGTCCTCACGTTCGGCCGCGACGCCGGTTTCGATCGACGCGATCCGGCCGTCGACCAGGCGCACCCGCACGTCCTTTTCCCAGTGATTTTCGATCCATGCGCGTTCGAACCAGAGAGAAGTCATCATCCGTCCTCATATTATGTCTAGACATAATGGCGCATCGGCGCGAGACTGTCCAGATGGAGCAGCTCTGGACGAACGCCCGAATCGCAACGATGGCCGATGATACCCTCGGCCTGATCGACAATGGCGTCGTCGCGGCGAAGGACGGCCGGATCGTCTATGCTGGACCGGCCGATGGCGCTCCTGCGCCCGCGCAGAAGGTCACCGATTGCAAGGGCCGGCTAATCACCCCCGGCCTGATCGACTGCCACACCCACCTCGTGCACGGCGGCAACCGCGCCAATGAATGGGCGATGCGATTGGCCGGTGCGAGCTATGAAGAGATTGCCCGCGCGGGCGGCGGCATCGTCTCGACGATGCGCGCGACGCGCGAAGCGAGCGAGGCTGAACTGGTCGCGAGCGCGCTGCCCCGTCTCGACGCGCTGATCGCGGAGGGCGTGACGACGATCGAGATCAAGTCGGGTTACGGCCTGTCGACAGAAGACGAACTCAAGATGCTGCGCGCCGCGCGTGCACTTGCCGAGCACCGCAACATTCGCGTCGAGCCGACCTTCCTCGGCGCGCACGCGCTCCCTCCCGAATATAAGGGCGACAGCAACGCCTATATCGACCTCGTCGTGGGCGAGATGATCCCCGCCGCCGCGCCGCTCGCGACCGCAGTCGACGCCTTTTGCGAGGGCATCGGCTTCTCGCCCGAGCAATGCACGCGCGTGATCGAAACCGCGAAGGCCCACGGCCTCGCAGTCAAGCTCCACGCCGAACAATTGTCGGCGCTCCACGGCAGCGCGCTCGCCGCGCAGCACGGCGCGCTCTCGGCCGACCATCTCGAACATGCGACCGACGACGATGTCCGCGCGATGGCCGCGGCGGGCACCGTTGCGGTGCTGCTTCCCGGCGCCTATTATTTCATGCGCGAAACCAAATTGCCGCCGGTCGAGGCAATGCGCCGCCACGGCACGCGCATCGCGCTCGCGACCGACAACAACCCCGGCACCTCGCCGACCACCTCGCTGCTGCTGATGCTCAACATGGGCGCGACTTTGTTCGGGCTGACGGTGGTCGAAGCGCTGCGCGGCGTCACGGTCAATGCCGCCGCCGCGCTCGGCCTGTCCGCCGAGGTCGGCACACTCGAAGCAGGGAAGGCGTGCGACCTCGCGATCTGGGACGTCACCGACCCCGCCGAGCTCGTCTACCGCATCGGCTTCAACCCGCTTCACCAACGCATCAAGGACGGACAATGATCATCACCCCAGGCGCCATGACGCTCGCAGACTGGCGCGAAATCTATGAGGGCGCGAGCGCCGAACTGAGTGCCGATGCATGGGATGCGATCGACGCGAGCACCGCCGCGGTCGCGCGCATCGTCGCCAAGGGTGCGCCCGTCTATGGCATCAACACCGGCTTCGGAAAGCTCGCGAGCGTGCGCATTGCCGACGACGAGCTTTCGATCCTCCAGCGCAATATCGTGCTCAGCCACGCCGCGGGCACCGGCGCGCCGTCGCCCGCCCCGATCGTGCGGTTGATGATGGCATTGAAGCTCGCGAGCTTCGGCATGGGCGCGTCGGGCGTGAAGCGCGAGACCGTCGCAATGCTCGAAGCGATGCTCGCGAAGGGGCTGACTCCGGTCGTCCCGTCGCAGGGCTCGGTCGGCGCCAGCGGCGACCTTGCGCCGCTATCGCATATGGCGGCGGCGATGATCGGCGTCGGCGCGATCGAGGTCGGCGGCAAGGTGGTTCCGGCAGCCGACGCGCTCGCACAGGCCGGCCTCACCCCGCTCGATCTCGGCCCCAAGGAAGGCCTCGCGCTCCTCAACGGCACACAATTCTCCACCGCCAATGCGCTCGCGGGCCTGTTCCGCGCCGAAACCGTCTTCCGCTCGGCATTGATCACCGGCGCGCTCTCGACCGAGGCCGCCAAAGGCTCGGACGCGCCGTTCGATGCGCGCATCCATGCGCTGCGCGGCCATGCGGGCCAGCGCGAGGTCGGCGATACGCTGCGCAATCTGATGGCGGGATCGGCGATCCGCGCCTCGCACGCGGTCGACGATCCGCGCGTGCAGGACCCATACTGCCTCCGCTGCCAGCCGCAGGTGATGGGCGCGGTGCTCGACCTGCTGCGTCAGGCCGCGACGACGCTCGGCATCGAGGCGAATGGCGTCTCGGACAATCCGCTGATCTTCGCCGACACCGACGAGGCGCTGTCGGGGGGCAATTTCCACGCCGAGCCCGTCGCCTTCGCCGCCGACATGATCGCGATGGCCTTGTGCGAGATCGGTTCGATTTCGGAGCGCCGCATCGCGATGCTCGTCGACCCCGCGCTCTCGGGCCTGCCGGCCTTTCTCACGCCGCGCCCCGGGCTCAACTCGGGCTTCATGATCCCGCAGGTCACCGCCGCCGCGCTGGTCAGCGAGAACAAGCAGCGCGCCTATCCCGCAAGCGTCGATTCGATCCCGACCTCGGCCAATCAGGAGGACCATGTCTCGATGGCCGCGCATGGTGCGCGCCGCCTGCTCGAAATGGCCGACAATGTCAGCGCGGTGATCGGGATCGAACTGCTCGCCGCGTGTCAGGGCATCGACTTCCACAAGCCGCTGACATCGAGCGACGCGCTGGAGGCGGCGCACAAGCATCTGCGCGCGGAGGTGCCCACGCTCGAAGACGACCGCCATTTCCACCCCGACATGGAGGCCGCGACCGCGCTGGTCCGCACGGGCAGCCTCGTCACCGCGGTTCCCGCCACCCTGCCGGGTGTCGGCTGATGGACTGGCTGCGCGTCCATCGCGGCGACGCGCCGCTCGTCATCGCGTTCCCACACGGCGGCACCGACCTCGCGGGGCTCGATGAGCAGTTCGTCTCGCCTTGGCATGCGCAGATCGACACCGACTGGTGGATCGCCGAACTTTACGCCTTCGCTGCCGATCGAGGCGCGACGCTGGTTGCGACCGATATCTCGCGCAGCGTGATCGACATGAACCGCGATCCGTCGGGCGCCTCGCTCTATCCGGGGCAGGCGACGACCGAGCTGTGCCCGACGACGACCTTCGACGGCGATCCGCTCTATCGCTTTGATGTACCGGACGAGGCCGAGATCTTGCAACGGCTGAACTCTTACCACCGGCCCTATCACGAGGCACTGGCCGAAGAACTCGACCGCCTGAAATCGGCGCACGGTAAAGTCGTCCTCTACGACGCGCATTCGATCCGTAGCCACGTCCCGCGCCTGTTCGACGGCGAGCTGCCGCAGTTCAACATCGGCACCAACGGCGGTGCGACCTCAGCCCCCGAACTCGAAACCATCGTCGCGAATATCTGCGCCGCGAGCGGCAAGAGCCATGTCGTCAACGGCCGCTTCAAGGGCGGCTGGACGACACGCCATTACGGCCAGCCCGACGACGGCATCCACGCGATCCAGATGGAGCTGGCGCAGCGCGGTTACATGGCCGAGCCCGCCGAAATCACCCACGCCAACTGGCCGTCCCCTCTCGACTCCAATCCCGCGATCCGGCCCGTTCTGGAGCAAGTGATCGCCGCGACCCTCGATTTTGCGAAAGGAAAAGCATGACCACCCGCCCCCTCAATCAGAGGCTCGACAACAGCCGCGTGATCCGCCCAGCGACGGGCACCGAGATCAGCGCGAAAAGCTGGCTCACCGAAGCGCCGATGCGGATGCTGATGAACAATCTCCACCCCGACGTCGCCGAGGCGCCGCACGAACTCGTCGTCTATGGCGGCATCGGCCGCGCCGCGCGCGATTGGGAAAGCTATGACCGGATCGTCGAGACGCTGAAGCGGCTCGAAGGCGACGAAACCCTGCTCATCCAGTCGGGCAAGCCCGTCGGCGTTTTCCGCACGCACGAGAATGCGCCGCGCGTGCTGCTCGCCAATTCGAACCTCGTCCCCGAATGGGCGAACTGGGACCATTTCCACGAGCTCGATAAAAAGGGCCTGATGATGTACGGCCAGATGACCGCGGGCAGCTGGATCTACATCGGCAGCCAGGGCATCGTTCAGGGAACTTACGAAACCTTCGTCGAAATGGGCCGCCAGCATTATGGCGGCAGCCTTGCCGGCCGCTGGCTGCTCACCGCCGGGCTCGGCGGCATGGGCGGCGCGCAGCCGCTCGCGGCGGTGATGGCGGGGGCGAGCTGCCTCGCGATCGAATGCCAGCCGAGCCGCATCGAGATGCGCCTGCGCACCGGCTACCTCGACAAGCAGGCATCGAGCATCGAGGAGGCGATCGCGATGATCGAGGCGAGCCATGCCGAGGGCAAACCCGTATCGGTCGGCCTGCTCGGCAACGCCGCCGAAATCCTGCCCGAGATCGTCCGCCGCGGCATCCGCCCCGACTTGCTCACCGACCAGACCTCGGCGCATGATCCGGTCAACGGCTATCTCCCCGCGGGCTGGACCCTCGACGAATGGTTTTCGAAGCGCGAGAGCGACCCCGCTGCGGTCGCCAAGGCCGCAAAGGCGTCGATGGCAGTGCACGTCCAGGCGATGCTCGACCTGCAGGCGGCGGGCGTGCCGACCACCGACTATGGCAATAATATCCGCCAGGTGGCGAAGGACGAGGGCGTCGAAAATGCGTTCGACTTCCCGGGGTTCGTCCCCGCTTATGTCCGTCCTCTCTTCTGCCGCGGTATCGGCCCCTTCCGCTGGGTCGCACTGTCGGGCGATCCCGAGGACATCTACAAGACCGACGCCAAGGTGAAGGAACTGCTTCCCGACAACAAGCATCTCCACAACTGGCTCGACATGGCGCGCGAGAAGATTCAGTTTCAGGGCCTGCCCGCGCGCATCTGCTGGGTCGGGCTCGGCGATCGCCACCGGCTTGGTCTCGCGTTCAACGAGATGGTGGCGTCGGGCGAATTGAAAGCCCCCATCGTGATCGGCCGCGACCATCTCGATTCAGGTTCAGTCGCCTCGCCCAACCGCGAGACCGAAGCGATGCGCGACGGATCGGATGCGGTTTCGGATTGGCCGCTGCTCAACGCCCTCCTCAACACCGCGTCGGGCGCGACTTGGGTGTCGCTGCACCACGGCGGCGGCGTCGGCATGGGCTATTCGCAGCATAGCGGCATGGTAATCGTCGCCGACGGCACCCCCGAAGCGGCGAAACGCCTCGAGCGCGTGCTGTGGAACGACCCGGGCACCGGCGTGATGCGCCACGCCGACGCGGGTTACGACATCGCGATCGACTGCGCGCGCGAGAAGGGTCTCGACCTGCCGAGCATCTAGCGCTTGTTTCAGTTGCACCGAAACAGCTTCGCATCCTAAGGCTCTCCCCGACGATCAGGGGAGAGCCAGACGCCGATGTCCGAAGCCCAGCCGCAGAGCCATCCCGAAATCCGCGACGCGGTGCGCCGCCTGTGCGCCGATTTTCCCGGCGAATATTGGCAAAGGCTCGACCGCGACCGCATCTATCCGACCGAGTTCGTCCGCACGCTCACCGAGGCGGGTTTCCTGTCGGTCCTGATCCCCGAAGCCTATGGCGGGTCGGGCCTCGGCCTCGGCGCGGCGACCGCAGTGCTCGAGGAAATCCACCGTTCGGGCTGCAACGGCGGCGCTTGCCACGCGCAGATGTACACGATGGGCACCTTGCTGAAACACGGGTCGGAGGCGCAGAAACAGGCCTATCTGCCCGCCATCGCCCGCGGCGAGCTCCGCCTGCAGGCGTTCGGTGTCACCGAACCGACCGCGGGCACCGACACGACGCGCATCCGCACCTTCGCGCGTAAGGTCGGCGACAAATATATCGTCAACGGACAGAAGATCTGGATCAGCCGCGCCGAGCATTCGGACCTGATGGTCCTGCTCTGCCGCACCACGCCGCGCGAGGAATGCGCCAAGCCCTCCGACGGGATGAGCGTCCTCCTCGTCGACATGCGCGAAGCGCAGGGCAACGGCCTGACGATCCGCCCGGTGCGCACGATGCTCAACCATGCGACGACCGAGCTGTTCTTCGACGACCTCGAGGTCCCCGCCGCGAACCTCATCGGCGAGGAGGGCAACGGCTTTCGCTACATCCTCTCGGGCATGAACGCCGAACGCATCCTCATCGCCTCCGAATGCATCGGCGACGGGCGCTTCTTCATCGACCGCGCGACCGCCTATGCCAAGGACCGCGAGGTCTTCGGCCGCGCGATTGGCACCAATCAGGGCATCCAGTTCCCGATCGCGCGCGCTTATGTGCAGATCGCCGCCGCCGCCGAGATGGTCGACAAGGCCGCGCGCCTGTTCGACGCCGGGCAGGATGGCGGGACCGAGGCGAATATGGCCAAGATGCTGGCGTCCGAGGCGAGCTGGTATGCCGCCGACATGTGCGTGCAGACGCACGGCGGCTTCGGCTTTGCCGAGGAATATGACATCGAGCGCAAATTCCGCGAGACGCGGCTCTATCAGGTCGCACCGATCAGCACGAATTTGATCCTGAGCCATGTCGCGACGCACGCGCTCGGCCTGCCCAAGAGCTTCTGAGCCGGTGGACGATTATTCCGCCTGGGTCGGCCGCAGCGAAACGCGCGAGGATGTCGCGGCTGCGGCACCGCTCGCCGGCCTTGCCGCATTGCTCGACCATGACATTTCACCTTGGGCGCCCGGCACCGTGCCACCGCTGGCCCATTGGCTCTATTTCCTGCCCACCGCGCGCCAGTCGGCGATCGGCGACGACGGTCACCCGCGCCGCGACGGCGCGGGCCTGCTCCCGCCCGTCCCGCTCCCGCGCCGCATGTGGGCGGGCAGCCGCATCGAGTTCCTCGCACCGATCGCGGTCGGTGCGGCGCTGACCCGTGTCACCACGATCGACGCGATCAAGCCCAAGCGCGGCGCGAGCGGCGACCTGCTCTTCGTGACGCTGCGCCACGACATCGCAGCGGATGGCGTCGCCGCGATCCGCGAGGAGCAGGACATCGTCTTTCGCGAACCCGCGACAACAGCGCCCGCGCCCACGCCGGCCGCAGCAATCGAACCCGAGCCCGCCGACGCGGTGCGCAGCCTATCGCCCGATCCGGTACTCCTGTTCCGCTATTCGGCGCTCACCTTCAACGCCCACCGCATCCACTACGACCGCGACTATGCGCAGCGTGTCGAGGGCTATGCGGGGCTCGTCGTCCACGGCCCGCTGATCGCAACCTTGCTGATGGATCACTTCCTGCGCACCGCGCCCGGTGCGAACCCCCGCCGTTTCAGCTTCCGCGCCGAGGCACCGCTGATCGACGGCGCGCCCTTCGACCTCTGCCTCGCCCGCGATGGCGATGCGACGCGATTGTGGGCACGCGACGCGGCGGGACGCACGACGATGCGTGCCGACGTCGCATAGCGGGACCCGGCCCAAGCAAATCCACCCACCGAGATCATCTGGGTATTTCTCCGCCCCCGACATTGCCAATTCGCAAAGCGGGTCATGCCGCGGCGGACCATGATCGCCTTGTTCGCACCGATGCGGACGGAGTCGGGGAGGATCCGCATCAGCCATGCCGATCGGCATCGCGCGCCATCCCCTTTTGTAAGGAGAGTAGCCATGATCAAGAAAGTCATGCTGGCGGTGTCGACGCTGGCGCTTGCCGTCTCGGCCGCACCTGCGATCGCGCAGGGTCAAGACCAGGACAATGACAACACCACGACCGGTGCCTCTGGCAACAACAGCGACACCGTCGTCGTCAACGACCTGATCGACCTGTTCGTCCAGGACAATGCCGCCGACACCTTCTCGGATGACGATCAGGACAATGACGGCAATGGTTCGTTCAACGGCAACAGCTTCGTTGTTGCGACCCAGTCATTGAGCGCGACCAACACCAACCAGAATCTCGACGAAGTCGTCGACATGGATGGTGAAGACGACAGCGACACGAATGTCGGCTATCAGAGCGGCAACAACTCGGTGACCGGCAGCGCCTTCGCGGCCTATGCCGGCATTCTGAACGCCGCCTGGAACACGGGCATCAACGCCAACACCCAAGCAGCGACCAACATCGCGGCGAGCGGCACTGTCAGCTTCGGCGACAGCGGCGGCAACGGTGGTGCCGGCGGCGGCGCTGGCGGCGACTAAGAGTCCCCCCGGATGGCCGGCCCGGCACCACTGGCGGGCCGGCCATTTCCCAAATTTTCGCTTTCAAGGAGCGCCCGCGTCATGAAACCCCCGATCGTCCCGGCCCTGCTGGTCCTGGCAGGCCTGTCCGTGCCCGTATCGGCGCAGCTGCCCCCGCCCGAAGCTGCGGCCCCGCACGTGGTCGAGGCCGTCCCGGCCGAAGCCTATGCAGCCCCGGCGATCGCGGTGCGGTCCGAACGCAAATCGCCGATGCTGAAAGACAAAGAGCTCGACACGCTGCGCGGCGGCCAGTCGCTCGTCATCACCAATCAGACGATGGACTCGATCGTCAGCGGCAACGTCCTCAAGGGCGACTATACCGCGGGTGCCGTCACGCTGAGCGATTTCGCGCTTTCCAATTTCAACGGTGTCGGCAATCTGCTGATCAACACCGGTGCGCAGGTCAGTGCCCAGAGCGGCATGAACCTGACCATCAACCTCGGCGATTGAATTCGCCATGCGGCCCATGCGCGCCTTGATCGCGGGCATGCTCTGCGCCCTTGCTGCGGCGCCCGCCGCCGCCGAGGTCCGGCTGACCGGACCCGAAACGGGCGGCAATTACCAGCTTCAGGTGATGACCTGGTGGGATATTCCTTTCCGCTCGGTCGTTCGCCAGCGCTATGATTTCAGCTGCGGTTCCGCCGCGATCGCGACCTTGCTCACCTATCATTATGGCGCGCCGACATCGGAGGCGATGCCTTTCCGCGCGATGTGGAAAACAGGCGACCGCGAGGCGATCCGCAAGGTCGGCTTCTCGATGCTCGACATGAAAAACTATCTCGCCTCGCGTGGCTTTCGCGCCGAGGGCTTCCGGATCACCGCCGAGCAATTGAAGCAGGTGAAGCGCCCGACGATCGTTCTGATGGACCTCAAGGGCTTCAAGCATTTCGTGGTCGTCAAAGGCGTCCGCGGCGACCGCGTGCTCACCGGCGATTCGGTCCTCGGCCTCAACGAATATTCGCTCAGCGATTTCGAGAAGCATTGGAACGGCATCGCGCTGGCGATCGTCGAGGGCGGACAAAAGCGTCCTTCCTTCAACCTTGCCGGCGACTGGGGCCCCTGGTCGCAGGCGCCGCTCGAAGATGAGGGCGCGCTTCGCGTTTCGATCAGCGATCTGACGACCAACCTTCCCCCGCAATATCAGCTGACGCCGCAGATCCTGCTCGACGTGCGCGTCGGCACCGTGAAATGAGGCCGACGATGTCCCCCCGCATCCTCCTGCTCGCCTTCGCGCCCGTGCTCCTCGCGGCGAGCGAGCCCGCGGCCGACGATCCGCTTGTGGACGCCGAGACGGTATCGGACGAGGTGCTTGCGACGCAGCGCGGCGGTTTTGCCTTTCAGGGCATGGTGATCGCCTTCGGTGCGGATATTCGCAGCTTCGTGAACGACGAACTTGCGCTCCGCACGATCGTCAGCTGGACCCCCCAGGGGTCCTCGATCGAGCGCTTCGTGTCGCCGGCGCTGACCGCGGTCGACGCGGCGCAGATTCAGGGCGGCATCTTGACCAGCGGCGGCATCACCATGCGCGTCGGCGATGAACCGGTATTCCTCGCGAACAATGGCCAGACCGCGCTGATCCAGCGCACCGACGCGATCCAGAATGTCCTGATCAACACCGCCAGCAACGTCTCGCTGAACCAGCAGGTCGACGCCGTGCTCGACATCAGCGGCTATGAAGGGTTCCGCGACGCGCTGGCGTCGACGCGGATGAGCGATGCGATCGGCGCTGTGATGGGCGCGCAGACGGTCGGCGCGCTCGGCAACTGAACGACCCCCCGCCCCTGTTTCGACAGGGACGGTTCACCTCGCCCCGCCTCTTTTGGCGGGGCTTCTTTATGTGGTTCTTATCGGGTTGGGCTCGGCCGCCCGGATCATAGTTTCCCGCCGAACGGCATGCGCAGCGTGATCGACACGTCGGGCGCATCCTCGGTCACGCCGATCTCGAAACCCATGTTCAGAACGTCGCGCTCGGTCAGGCGGTACGACATGCCGAAATTGAGCGAACCGACATGGATATAGTTGGATTTCTGGTTCGTATCGCCGATCTCGGTCTTGGTCGGGAAGATATAATTGTGCCGGTAACCCAGCGAGAAGGAGAAGCGCGGGTTGAGCGCGAAACCGAAGCCGATATTGGCCGAAACCGCGTCACCCGGATCGACGCGCCCGATCAGCACCTCGCCGACCAGTTTGTTCACGTCGCGCGGGATATGATAGAGATAGGCCACGCCGCCATAGATTACCGCAGGATCCGACGGCATCAGGAAATTGAGCCCCGGCTGCACCGCCCAGAAACCCGACCCGGTGGCGAGTCCCGTCGCGACACCGAATTCGTCGTAGCCGACCTCGAACGGCCCCTTGCCCGTGTCCGACTTTACACGCAGCGTCCCGACGAAGATCGGCTTTTGCCCGACCGGGCGATTGAATTGATAGCGCAGCGAGAATTCGGCGTCACCGACCCCGTCCTCGCGCAGCGCGATCGACCGGACGATGCCTTCGTCGCGCTGCTGGACGACCTCGATCCGGTCGTTGCGATAGAGATAGGGAATGCGCACCTCGGCCTCGAGCCGGTCGCTGATGCCGTAGCGCAGCGAGGCCGTGCCGACGAGCGTGTCGCGGTCGGCGTCGGTCGCCTCGATCAGCCCGATCTGGATCCCCGGGATCAGCTCGATCCCGCGAAAGACGAGACGATTGGTCGACGAACGCGTATATTCGAACGAGGGTTCGAAAATGAGGTTGCCGGCGCGCGTCAGCACGCCCTGTCCTTCGGGAACCGCGGCGACGCGTTCCGCGGTCGACTCGCTCGGCGGCGGCGCCTCGCCGACCGGCGCATCGGGCAGCGCGACCGCGTCGCTGCCAGGGCCCGGAAGCGCGGGGCCGGCAATGCCCTGCCCCATGCCGGTCCCGCGGAACATGTCGAGCGGCGCCTCGGCGAGCGCGAAGGACGAGAGCCGGTCGATCTGCGCCTGCTGGGTGATAAGCTGTCCCTGCATCTTCACGATATGCTGCCGCTGCTCGGCGAGCATCACATTCTGCTGGTCGATCAGCGCGCGCTGCTCGGCGATGATCCGGCGCTGCGCGTCGATCTCGTTCTCGACGCTCGCGGCGGGCGGGTTTTCGGGGGCGCCGTCCGGGGCTGCAGCCGCCGCGTTCCACGTCGGCGCGGTATCGAGAAAGGGAAGCGCATCGCACAGACATTCGAGCGGCGGCGCTTCATACGCCTTCGCTTGCGAGGGCGCAAAAACGGCCGACAGGCCAACGGCTGCCACACCCATATGGCGCAGCACGGGCGGCGCTGACAGATTGGTCATGCGCCTGCCCCCTGCCCGGTGAAGGTTCGCCGCGGCTGCATCGCGCGCATATTGTCGATCGCGACGCCCATTTCTTCGCCGGCAATGGCGCGCAGCCCGTCGAGGTCGACCAGCCGGCACAATTGCGGCCCTTCAAGTTCGATCAGGCCCTGGCGAACAAAGCCCGAGATCGTCCGGCTGACCGTATGGATCGTCAGGCCCAGATGGTCGGCAATATCGCCGCGCGTCATCGGCAAGGGAATGCTGCCGAGCGCCGACAGCCGCTTCGCCGCGATCAACAGGAACGCCGCGACGCGTTCATTGGCGTTGCGGCGGCCGAGCAGGAATATACATTGGTTCGCGCTGTCCAGCGCGCGTTCGAGCGCGCGGTTCTGCCCGAGCGAATCGGGATCGCCATTGAGCGCCGGGCGGCGGGTCAGGATCGTGTTGGTGACCGCTTCGGCCGCCGCGTCGCGCGCGCCATATCCGACGCCGAACACATCGCCCTGATAGAAAAACCCCGTCAGCTGACGGTGCCCGTCGACATGGAAATGACAGGTCCTGACGGTGCCCGAGATGACTTCGAACCAGCAATCGCCGGGATCACCCTGCGAGAAAATAATCTCGCCTTTCCGGAATTTTAGGATGGTGTCCTGCGGAATCGCCCCGCGTTGAAATTCTGCCGACAGACCTTGCACGCCACGTCTCCAATCTGGAATTGGTATTTGCGGCGACCCCGTTTGCGAGTCTCATCTGCCTTTGCGGGTGCTGAATCCATCCGCATAAAAACCAAGGAATTCGTGTGTATGAACAGCCTAGGAAAATCACTTACGTAAATTTCCTTAGCATTTCAGGATATATTAAGGCTGAATTTCAGTATCATAGCTATATTGACATGCGCCGTGCCGTTATATGCTTAATTAGCTTCGGTTAATTGATAAACAGCGCACAAACATATATCATCGAAGGCAGAGCAGGTGGGTTGCGGCAATTGCCGCGCAAAAGATGCTCGTCGGTCGCACTGTGTCTACGCCTTGGGTGTCAGGGGATTGCGCCGTGCATCAAAACGCTTTGAACGTCGAACCGCATTTGACCTTTCGCGAGCATCAGATACTCGAACTGGTCGCCGTCGGCTGCTCGGCCAAGCAGATCGCGATCGAGATCAACATCGCTCCACGAACCGTCGAACGGCACATCGAAAATGTGCGGCTGAAACTCAATGCGCGCAACCGCGCGCATCTGATAACCCAGGCCATGCACCTGGGCCTGCTGGTCATCGAAACACCGTCGCCCGACGAACCGACGCTCTTCGAACTCAAATGATGGTGCATCCAGCGTGAACGCTTCTGGGCACCGATAGCGAAAGCAGATGCTGACCATCGATCAGACCGGTGAATGCTGATGAAGGCCGGGAACAAGCGCCTCGCCCGGTCCCGGCCCTCATTTCTATCAGCTGTCAAATAAACGGATAGGTCACGCCATAATAGCCATAGACGCCGCGGCCGTAGTCGTCGGTATATTCGGGCACATTGTCGGTGCCATAGCGCGGCGCATCGACGAGCTGTTCCTTGGCGACGTCGACCACATAGCCGCCCTGGTCGATATCATAGGTCAGCATGTCCCATGGCAGCGGATAATGGTCGCTGCCGAGCCCGAACAGGCCGCCGAACTCCAGCACCGCATATTCGCTTTTGCCCGATCTTTTGTCGATCATGACATTTGCCACCGTTCCCAGCTTCTCGCCTTCCGGGTTATAGACTTTCGTCCCTTCGACCTTGTCCGAAGCGATGAGACGATGCGTTTCGTTTGTTTCGAGGGTGTCGGCCATGACAATCTCTCCTTGATCCATTGAGGCTGCGCACACGGCCGATCGGGATCGGCCGTGCCCTCCCACTTCCCGATCAACGGAGCGCGATACCGCATGTTCCACCGTTCATCGCAATTCGCGCCGGCTCGCTCGTTTCGATGCCGCCGTGCCCGAACGACGATTCGAGCGCGCCCATATCGTGGGGCGTGTCTGCATGCCCGCGATATGGGCGGCGATGACCGTACCCGTCGGGCAAGCCGCGCCCGCGCTGACGCGACAGAAAATTGTCAGGGCGAAGCGACGGGGTGTTCGCCCGCCGCTTGAAAAGGCGGCATCCGGCCCGCCGCTCGATGGCGCACGATCTGGTGCTTGAACGCGGCCGCGACATGCAGGACGAGGAGTGCGAGCGTGACGAACACCAAGAGTTCGTGAACGCCGCCAAGCCGTTCGCCGGCTTCTTCGGAAATTCCGGGGATCAGCGGGAGCGGTATGCCGCCAAGCATCGGCGTCACCGATTTGCCCTCCGCGCTCGCACCGCCCGACACGGCCATCAGGCCGGTAAGCGGCAGGGCGATTAGAAGCACGTAAAATGCCCGATGCGTCCAGACGCTCGCCAGACGTTCCCAGCGCGGCAGTTCGACCGGAAAGGGCGGCGGCGGATGCGCCAGGCAAGGCGGACAAGCGCAAGCAAGAGGATTGTTGCCCCGAGCGTCTTGTGCACGGTGAAGAGGTCGCCGCGCGCCGGGCCGCGGTCCATGCCGGAAAAGGTGAAGCCGACGACCACCTGCGCCACAATGATCAGCGCCATCAGCCAATGCAGGAGAACCGCGCCATTATTATAGCGCAACAGCCGTTCCTGCGGCGTGGCTTCGGGGACGCTCGCCATTTCGGTTCAACGCATCGTAAATACAAACGATCCATCGAGCGGGGAGTCCATCTTCCGGACAGACTGGCGCCCGCGGCGCTATTCGATCAAAATTCCGAGATCGTTTCATCCTCGATCGCCGCACGGATCATCCGGTCCCAGACATCGGCGTCGCCGACCGCGAGCATCCGCCCGCTCGGCTCACGCGGTGTACGGAGCGCGGCGAGTGCGGCATCGGTATAGTCGGGCCATAATGCATCGACCGCCGGACCCGCCGACGTTAGTTCGCCTTCAGCATTTTTGCTCAGTGCATGACCGGCGAGCGCGCGCGCGACACGCTCGACGGGAGCGGTCGCTGCATGGTCGAGGTTGCCGTGCGACATCGTGGATCTCCTTTTCGTGACATGAACTCAACGTCCGCATTGCCGCCGGGTTGCAGGTCGGCGCCGTTCGTAATCGAAACTGCTTTGTTCCGCCGCCTGCAACCGCCGACGGACACAATTCTCGATGAAAATTGCCGGCCCCACCTGCCGTCACGGAAACCTCGCGGCGCGCCGTTCGTTGCTCATTGCGTGAACGATGGGACGCGAAAGGAGTCGACGTGATTACCTATGCGCTTCGTTACGAGGACGACGGGATCGGCATCGAAAAACGGGTCGAATTCGAGGCCGATACGCCGGCGCAGGCGTTGTTGATCGCGCAAGGCGAGGCAGAGGGACGCTGGGCGGAACTCAGCGCGGACGGTCGGCCGATCTGCCTGCTCGGGCGCGAAAACCTGGGCGCTGGCAACTATTGGGTCATCCGGCATCAGCAGCATAGCGAGATTGTCACCCGCGCCAGCGCGCCACAGACCCCGGAGCGCGCGGTGTAGCAGACCGGAGCGCCGCCATATGGACTTTGCGATAGATCACCTCATCTTCGGCCCCGACGACGTCGATCTCGGACGCTCGCCGCTCGCCGGCGCGTTCGATGCCGAAACCTATGCGCTCGGCGCCTTCAACCCCGGCCTTACCCGGCTCGAAAACGGCAATCTGCTGATGATGGTGCGCGTCGCCGAAGCATTGCGCGATCCGATCGCCGATGGCCATGTGCGCGCCATCCGCTGGACCGAGGGCGGCTATCGGCTCGACGCCTGGCCGCTCGATCTTTGCGATACCGCCGATCCGCGCAAATTCATGGTGCACGGCGGCGCGTGGCGGGTGATGGCGCTGACCTCGCTCTCCTGGCTCCTCCCCGTCGAACTTTCGCCCGACGGGCTCGAGCGCGTCGCGATCCACTATGACAAGGCGGTGGCGCCGCAAGGCAGCTACCAATGCTATGGCGTCGAGGATGCCCGCATTTCGCGGGTGGATGGCCGCTGGCTGATGACGACCTGCTCGGTAAGCCCCGAACGGCATTCGACAACACTCTACAGCTCAACGAACGGGATCGACTGGCGCTTCGAGGACATCGTCCTCGATCACCAGAACAAGGACATGCTCATTTTCGAAGGCCGCATCGACGGGCGCTACTGGGCACAGACGCGCCCGCTGGGTGACCTCTATTTCGCCTATCCGCCGGGCTCGGAGTGGCGCGCGGGGCCGTCGATCAACCTGGCGACCTCGCCCGACGCCCTTCACTGGAAACCGCATCTCGCGCCGGGCATCCGTCCGCATGCCGATACGCTCGCAACCGCGCGGATCGGCGGCGGCACCCCGCCGATCCTCACCGATGATGGCTGGCTGACGCTCTGGCACGGGGTCGAACCCAAGGAAATTGTCGGTATCTACCGCACCTATTGGTCGCTGCTCGACCGGCGCCATCCGTCCAAAATCCTGCGAACCGGCGACCGGCCGTTGATCGAAGCCAATGCCGAGCTCACGCGCCCGCTGGAAGACCGGCTCTACGTCCGCGACGTTGTGTTCACGACGGGGATCGCCGACGGAGGCGACCATTATGTCGTCGCCTCGGGTGAAGCCGACCTCGCCTGCCGCATTACCCATATTCCGAAGGCGATTTTCGCCGCCTGAGGTGCGACGGTCGGGCTGGCATCGAAAAAGTCCGGACACCATCACCGGCCTGCAACTATCGCCGCGTCGCGCCGTTGCATTCTTCGAGAGGAAAAACATATGCCAAAGGTGGCGGAATCGCATCCGGGCGCACCCCGGCTTCGGGGCTTCGCCCGAATGCTCGGCGGCATCGCGCTCGCGTGGTTCGCAGCACGCGCGATACGCCAGCGGGCCCGGCCGGCGAAGGCCGACCGCCATTCGGCCGCTTTTCGCGACCGCGAGACCGATGCTGAAAACTTCGATCAGACACGATCGGCCGGCCCCGACGCGATGCGCGACGGGATCCGCCGGCCATGGGAGGCGATCGATCAGGCAATCGATGAGTCCTTTCCGGCGAGCGACCCGCCGGCAACTTACGGATCCGGGAACGCCCGCCCCTCAGGCGAGGTGGCGAAGTAGGTCGTCGATCGAGGCAGTCGCGAAGCCGATCGCGCTGTCCGATATGCCGAACGGAATGAAAAGCTCGTCGCCGACGCGCATCGCGCCGCAGGTATAGACGACATTGGGCACATAGCCTTCGCGATCGCTCTCGGCGGCGGCGAGGATCGGGCAGGACGTGCGCGCGAGGACGCGCGATGGGTCGTCGCGATCGAGGAGCGCCGCCCCCAGGCTGTATTTGCGCATCGCCCCGACGCCATGGGTGAGGAGGAGCCAACCCGCATCGCACTCGATCGGGCTGCCGCAATTTCCCATCTGGATGAATTCCCAGGGAAATTCTGGGCGCATCAGGATCGACCCTTCCTCGTCCCAGCGCGTTAGCGTATCGGACGCGAGCAGGGTGATATTCTTGCCGTCCTGCCGCCCGATCATCAGATAGCGTCCGTCGATCTTGCGCGGGAACAGCGCCATGCCCTTGTGCCGCGCGGCCCGTCCGGTGAGCGGGGCGAGGCTGAAGCTTGTGAAGTCGCGGGTGCGCAGCAGTTCGGAGCGGATCGCCTGCCCCGAATAGGCGGTGTAGGTTCCGATATATTCGGTGCTGCCATCGTCGTGAACGAAGCGCACGAGGCGGAGATCCTCGAGCCCGTTACGCTGCGCCTCGGTCACGGGAAAGAGGACGCTGTTCGAGATCGCGCTGTCGGGCTGGCGGTGCACGGTCACGGCATCGTCGGGACCGATATGATGGCGGTCGTCGGCAACCGCCGCCATCGCCGGCCCCGATTGCGGCCAGAGATGGAAATCGCCGCCGGGGCCGATGATGCCCTCTCGAAAGGCGACCGAGCTGATATGCCCCTCGCCCACCGCGCGCATCGACATCAGAAAGCGCTGCTGGTGCGCGGCGAGCCCCGTCTGGTCGGGATGCGGCACGACGCTCGGGTTCATCAGCGCCGCCGCGGCGTAACTATATTCGTGGCAGAAATAGGCACCAATCAGGCGCCGCTTGACCGGCGAGACGCTGCTGACGGCAAGCGCCAGATCCTCGGCGATCTCGGCGAAGCGTTCGTCGAAAATGCGGCCGATCTGCCAGTGCCGCTCGGAAAAATCCTTCCAGATCAGCCCAAGCTCGAGCTCCGCCTGGTCCTCGTCGAGCGCGACGACGTCGGCGACGAGTTGCGCGGCGCGCGGCGGTTCGGATACATTCGACGCCCATGCGAGGTGGAAGGGTCGCAAGACGACCCGCGCGGGATCGGCGCTGAGCTTTTCATTGAGTATGTGCAGCGGCGACTGGTCGGGTCTGCAGATCAGCATCGATAAGGCCCGCCTTTTCTGTGATCCCTGCCTGCCAGAATAGGTCGTCCATCGCGTGATAGGCAAGGTGAAATGCCAGCACCGACTCGGCGCCGACATTCGTATTGACGCCCCGCGGGGTCAGTCCGTCGCAGCAGCGCCCGGTCGCGGCGTTCGCGAGCGCGAGCGACCGGTCGTTGTCACCGTGGAACCAGCGCCAGGCCAAATCGGCGCGCGCACTCCAGCGCGGCAGCCCGGTCGAGACGAAAGCCTCGCCGCAAGCGGCAATCGTCGCCCACGCCTCGAGCGGCTGCTGGTCGAAGGGCAAGGTTTCGCCGGCGAGACCGAAACCCTCGGACCCCGCCGGGCGGAACCATCCGCCCGCGCCCGTCTGGCGGTCGCAAAGCCAGTCGAGCGCCGCAAGCCCCGCCGCCGTTCGGCGGCCAAACGCAACCTATGAGGAAGTCTCGAATTACGAGACGTTAACGATATTGGGACATGATCTCGACATGAAACGATCGGACACCCCCATACCGATCGAGTCGCCGTGGCGCTTGCGGATTTTCCCAAGCCCGGCGACTCTTCCGCTATCGGTCTATCGCGACTTCGTCGACATGCTGTTCAGCATGCGGCTTCCCATATTCGGCCTCGGCGCGGTGTTCGTCGGTGTGTGCATCCTTGTCGGCCGCGAGCTAGGCAGCAACTTTCTTCTCGTCCTCGGAGCGCTGGGGATGCTGACGACGTTTCTGCGGCTCGCCACGCTTCGCGCTTATTCCCGGGCTCGTCCGGTCCGCGATTTCGACGAGCTGAGGCGCTGGGAGCGCCGCTATGCGATCGGCAATTATGCGTCGGCCGTGCTGCTTGCGCTCCTCAATCTGGTAGCCATCGCCGCTCATTATCCCTTGCTCCACCTCATCACCGTCAGCCTCGTCTTCGGCTTTGGTGCGGGCATCGTTTCGCGGACCTCGATCCGGCCGAAAATCTGCGTAACCAGCCTGCTGATCGCGACCGTGCCGACCGTCGCCGCGCTGGCCTGGCACCCGATGCAGCCGCATGCGATGCCCCTCCATGCCGAGCTGTTTCTGATCGAGGCCTTCATCGTCGCCATGATAACCGGGCTCAGCCTCCAGACCGTTGCCCACCTCTATCGCTCTGCGGTCGAGCACCACACGGCGCGGCACGACATGGCGAAGCTCGCCCGGACCGATGCCCTCACCGGCCTGTCGAACCGCCTGCTGCTGCGCGAACTTTTCCAG
The DNA here is from genome assembly GCF_001468225.1 of Sphingopyxis sp. H053. GTDB lineage: Bacteria > Pseudomonadota > Alphaproteobacteria > Sphingomonadales > Sphingomonadaceae > Sphingopyxis. Next base: position 380,413 of record NZ_LNRU01000003.1, read on the forward strand.
GATCGCGCCGCGACGGCGATGCGCGCGAAGAATCTCGTCGCGCTGCATTTTCTCGATCTCGACGGCTTTAAGGCGATCAACGATCGCTACGGCCACCCGGCGGGCGATGCGCTGCTCGAACAGGTCGCGCGGCGGCTCGAAGGGATGGTGCGCAGCGACGATGTCGTCGCCCGGCTCGGCGGCGACGAATTCGTTGTGCTGCAGGTCGACCTGAGCGACGAAAGCGAAGCCGAACTCCTGGCCCGCCGGATCATCCGCGAGATCAGCAAACCCTATCTCGTGGACGATATATCGATGTCGGTATCGGTCAGTGTCGGGATCGCCACCGCCCCGAAACTCGGCGTCGAACTGGAACGGCTCCTCTCGTGCGCCGATGCCGCGCTCTATCGCGCGAAGGCCGGAGGGAAAGCGCGAGCCCTGTTCTGCGTCGAGGAAGACGCCGCGATCGCCAATATCGCGGCGTAACGCGGAGAGTGAAATGGGCTTGCCGCGATCATTGGTATCGATGTTTCGGCGCGGCCCATTGACAGGGTGTCGTCGAAGTCTGTGCTTACCGGCTCGCCAAGACGAAATCGCCGGCATGCCGTTTCAGCTCGCCGAGCGCGATGCCGGGGCGATAGAGCGCGCCGCCCAGCCCGAACCCGGACGCGCCCGACGCTCTCCACAGCGCCAGTTTATCGGGGGTGATGCCCCCCGTGACGATCACGGGGACACCGGAAGGCAAGACCGTTTTCAACGCTTTCAAGATAGGCGGAGACGAGGCTTCGGCGGGGAAATATTTCAGCGCCGTCGCCCCGGCCGCATGCGCCGCGAACGCCTCCGACGGGGTCAGGAAGCCCGGGACCGACGCGAGGCCCGCTTCCACTGTCGCGGCGATCACGGCGGGGTCGGTGTTGGGTGACACGACGAGCCGCCCGCCCGCCGCGGCGACATCGGCCACCTGGCTGCACGACAACACCGTCCCCGCGCCGACGACCGCACGATCGCCGACCGCGTCGGCCAGAATCGCGATGCTGCGCAGCGGGTCGGGCGAATTCAGCGGGACTTCGATGAGGGTAAACCCCGCATCGACGAGCACCTCGCCCGCCGCCGCCGCCTCTTCCGGCCGGATGCCCCTGAGAATGGCGATAAGCGGGCATTGCGCCAGCGCCGCAGCGAAATCCATCATAGCTCCTTCCAGATTCGGGTGATGCCGGCGACAAAGGCGGCATGGCTGTCGACAAGGATCGCCGAGCCGCCGAGTTCCTCGATCGCGCAGCGGTAAAGCCCGCCAAGATGGGCGTCGGCAAGCACATGTACCGGCTCCGACGGGTCGGTGAGGCGCGCGCGGACGTCGCTGCCAATAAGCAACCCGCTGGTGAAGGACGCGCTTTGTTCGAGCGGCAGCGAACCAAGCAGGCGGGCCGCGCGGACGGAGAAGAGCAGCGACAGCAGATCCTGCCCCTGCGCCTGGCGGACGCCCGCCAGAAACCCTTCGTTCGGTCCAACATCGCCGTCGAGCAGATCGGCGAGCAGGCTGTGCTGCTTGAGTAGCGCGAATAATTCACCGGTCATCGTCGTGGTGAAATCGACAAGCCGGCCGTCCGCGACCCGCGCCCATTTGCAATGAGTGCCGGGCTGACAGAGCATCGCCCCATCGGGCACCAGCCCCGCCTCGAGCGCGCCGAGAAACTGCACTTCCTCGCCGCGCATCACGTCGGCGCGGCTGTCGTCGAGGCGGCACACGCCGGGGACGATCGCGGTGCGCCGCGCCTCGATCCACTGCGTGCCGCGCGCGATGGCGGCAAAATCGGCGGGCGCCGGCACATAGGGAATTTCGTGCCAGCCGCGCTTCGACCCGACCATGCCGGCGCACAGCATCGGGGCATCGCCAAAGCGCGCACGAATGCCCGCCGCCTCGGCATCGAAACTGCCCGGCGCAATCGCCAGCACGCCGCGGTCGTCACGTTCGGTTTCGATCACCGCACCGCCCGCGTCGATGCTGTACACGCGGCGGTTGGTGGTGCCCCAGTCTACGGCGAGAAAATGTCCGTCCATGCGCCGTCCGACCTACCACCAGGTCGCATAGAGCGCGATCAGTATCGCGATCACCGCGCCGCTTGCCACGTTGAAACCGGTCGTGGTGCGAAAGCTGACGCCTTCGGCGGTGATGCGGTCCTTGTCGGCGGTCGCGGGCATCAGCAGCGACAGGCCGATCGCCAGCGCGAGCGCGATCAGGAACACAATCCCCATGCGGTCCATGAACGGGATCGAAGGCGCGAGCACCTTGAACAGATAGGAGAAACCGACCGACGCTACCGCCGCGGCGATCGCGCCCGCCTCGCTCGCGCGCTTCCAGAACAGGCCGAGCAGGAAGATCACCGTGATACCCGGCGTGAAGAAGCCCGAAAATTCCTGGATGAACTGGAAAGCCTGGTCGGAACCGCCGAGCAAGGGACGCGCCGTGACCAGCGCGAGCAAAGTCGCGACCACCGCGACGATGCGCCCGACGAGCACCAGCTTCTTCTCGCCCGCCTCGCTCCGTTCGCCGGCATGCGCGGGCGAGAATTTGGCATAGAGGTCGAGCGTGAAGATCGTCGCGATCGAATTGATCTTCGACGCGGTCGACGCCACCACCGCGGCCATCAACGCGGCAAAGACAAGGCCCAATATCCCCGCGGGCAGCAGCCGCATCATCGTCGGATAGGCTTCGTCGGGTTTCGCGAGGTCGGGCGCAAGCATCACCGCGGCGATGCCCGGCAGCACGACAATCACCGGCATCAGCAGCTTGAGAAAGGCGGCGAACACGATGCCCTTCTGCGCTTCGGCCAGGCTTTTCGCCGCGAGCGCGCGCTGGATGATATATTGGTTGAACCCCCAATAGGACAGGTTCGCGATCCACATGCCGCCGATCAGCACCGAGATGCCGGGCAGATCCTTGTAGAAGGGGTTGTCGGCAGTCAGGATCATGTCGAAATGCCCCGGCAGTTCGCTGGCCAGGCGGCTGAAGCCCCCGATGATGCCCGCGTCACCGCCGATTTCGCTGAGCGTGATGCCCGAGATGAGCAGACCGCCCAGAACGAGCAACGTGACCTGGACGATGTCGGTGAGCGCGACCGCCTTCAACCCGCCGTAAAGCTGGTAGAGCAGCGCAAAGCCGCCGAGCGCGAACAGCGCGACATCCTGATCGACCCCCGCGACCTTGTTGACCGCGATCGAACCGAGCCACACGATCGAGGTGAGGTTTACGAAGATATAGAGCGCGAGCCAGAAGATCGCCATCAGCGTGCGGATGTTGGTGCCGTAGCGCTGTTCGAGGAACTGCGGCATCGTGAAGATCTCGTTGCGGATGAAGATCGGCAGGAAAAATTTGCCGACGATCAGCAGCGTGAGCGCCGCCATCCATTCGTAGGAGGCGATCGCCAGACCGATCGCATAGCCCGATCCCGACATGCCGACGATCTGCTCGGCCGAAATATTGGCGGCGATCAGCGACGCGCCGATCGCCCACCAGGGCAGATTCTTCGACGCGAGGAAATAGTCGGCGCTGTCCTTGGCCTTGCCGCCCTTTTCGCGGCTGACCCACTGCGCGAGCCCGAAAATCCCGATCGCATAAGCGACGATCACCGCCACATCGAGAGTCGTCAGCGTCATATTCGGCATCCCCTTTCCCGCGGTGTCCCGCAAACGCCGCGCCGAAAAACGCGCGATCGTCTATTTATACGATTTATAGGCTTTATATTTATATGATCTATGCCACTTGTCTAGAGCCTAGCTGCGAGCGATACGAAGCGCGAGGGAGCCGCGCGCGGCAGGATGCTGTAAAATGCCCGATTTGGCATAGCGGACAAGAGAGGGAAGAGCGTGCAACCAGGTGATCCGGCGGAACTGCGAACCCGATTGGGGCGCAACCTGACCTATGGCCTCCTTGATTCGCTGGGCCGCGCGATCGTCATCGGCGCTTATGAAGACCAGCCCTTTCCGACCGAGGCCGAGCTGGCGAAGCAGCATGGCGTCAGCCGGCAGGTGACGCGCGAGGCGGTGAAGATGCTGACCGCCAAGGGGCTGCTCAGCGCGCGCCCGCGCCAAGGGACTATCGTCCAGCCCGCGACGACGTGGAACCTGTTCGACACCGACGTGCTGCGCTGGCTTCTCGAACGCAAATTCTCGGTCGACCTGCTGCGCCAGTTCAACCAGCTGCGCGTCGCGATCGAGCCCGAGGCGGCCGCGCTCGCCGCCGTCAATGCGAGCGACGCCGATCTCGAACCGATCTTCGCCGGCCTGAAGCGCATGGAAGCGGCCGAACGCGGGTTCGACGACCCGCTCGACGCCGACATCGCCTTTCACGTCGCGATCCTGCGCGCGTCGGGCAACCCGTTCTTCGTCCAGTTTCGCGACGTGGTGACGACCGCGCTGCGCAGTTCGATCCGCTTCACGAACCGCATCAAGGGACGGTCGGCGAGCGTTCCCGATCATGCCGCGGTCAGCGAGGCGATCGCGCGCCGCAACCCCGACCGCGCGCGTAAGGCGATGAAGAAGATCATCGGCGACGTCCTCGACCTCATCGAAACGAGCGAAACCTAGTCGGTCATGGCGATCGGCAGGATCGCACCGTCGGGCGCGTAGCCGACGCGCTCGACCGCTATGCGGCGTTTGCCCTGCAACGGCGCGCTTTTGTCGCGTGTCGGCCAGCGGTGATAGACGATCAGCCAGTCGCCGCTTGCGGGGTCGCGCACGAAGCTGTGATGTCCCGGACCCTGATGGTCCGCATCGGACTGCAGCAGCACCCCGCGATAGCGCCAGGGGCCGACGGACGACGGGCCGGTCGCATAATGAACCGAATAACCGGCGCTGTTCCATCCGCCGTGACTGTAGGAAAGATAATAGACCCCGCCGCGTTCGTGCATGAAGGCGCCCTCGGTAAAATGGGGCGGCTGTTCGGTGGCGACCTCGTCGGCGATCGACAGCAGATCATCCGTCAGCCGATAGATGCGAAGGCGCGATCCGGCGCTGCCACCGGCGTAGAGGTAAAAACGGCCGCTCGCGGGATCGCGAAATGCCATCGGGTCGATTGCCTCGAAACCCTCACCGCCAGTGAGCAGCGGGCGGCCGGAGTCCGCGAACGGGCCCTGCGGCCGATCGGCGACCGCGACGCCGATCCGGCTGGGCGTGGGATTTTGCGGACCGACCGAATAAAAGAGATAGTAGCGACCGTTCGCCGCGATCAGCGCCGGTGCCCACAGATAGTGGCGAGGAGCGCCGTCATCGTCGATCCAGCCGATCGCGTCACGACGCAGGATGACGCCGCGAAACCGCCAGTGCCGCAAATCGCGCGTCGTCCACGCCGACAGCCGATCTCCGCCGCCGGTCGGATAGACCCATAGTTCGTCGCCGATCGCCATCGCATGCGGGTCGGCCCCGACAATCGATTCCGTCCCGGAAACCGCGGCGGGCGTGATCGGGCCGGGCAGCATCATCGCTGCCGCGGCCGCCCACGCCCACCGAGGGCGGGAGGATATCATCAGAAGCGCGCGCGCAGGCTCGCTCCATAGAAGCTGTCGTCGACGCGAATGTCGTGCGGGAAGGCGGGCGTGTGGAAATAGCTGTAATATTTGCTCTTGAGGACGTTCACGCCGTCGACGCTGAGCGCCAGATTCTCGTTGATGTCATAGCTGACCGAGAAATCGAGCCGGCCGTTCGCCTTGACGCGATTGAACTTCGCGCCGTCACCCGGCACCAGCAGGCCGCCGCCGAACAGACCCTCGTTAAACTTGCCGCGCCAGGTATAAACGACGCGCGCGGTGAAGCCGTATTTCTCGTACAGCCCGCCGATATTATAGCTGTATTTCGACACGCCGAGCAGCGGTTCGCCGACGAGCGGATCGGTCGGGGTCTTGATCTTGCTGTCGGCGAAGGTGAAGTTTCCAAACATGCCGAGGCCGTCGAGCCCTTCGGGCAGGAAATCGAAGAACATCTGGCCGCTGACCTCGACGCCCTTCAGCTGCGCGCCGCCCAGGTTGCGCGGACGCGAGATATTATAGGTGATGCCGTCGATAACCTCGGGCTCGACGCCGATCGCCACGCGATCCTTGATCTCGCGATAATAGACCGCGGCCGACACATAGCTCGACGGGCCGAAATAATATTCCGCCGTCGCATCCCATGCTTCCGATTTCTGCGACCGCAAATCCGGATTGCCGCCATTGCCATTGGGGCGGATATTCGCGTTGTTCGGCACTTGATAGAAAAGGCCGGGATTAAGGTCGCCGAACGCCGGGCGCGACAGCGTCTTGGCATAGCTGGCACGCAGCTGGAGTTCGGGCGTCAGCTTCAGCCGGACGCTGGCGTTCGGCAGGAAGTCGGTTTCGGTGCTCGACCGCCGCACGGGCGTCAGCACGCCGCTCACCCGGCCCGTCCCTTGCAGGTCACGGTCGTTCGTTACCCAGCGCACGCCGACAAGGCCGTCGACCAGCATGTCGCCGCCAAGATCGGCGGCATATTTGACCTGCACATAGCCCGACATCGTCTTTTCGTTCGCACGGTAGCTGCGCGACGGATCGGGCGCCGGGTCGCCCGTCGGCGCGCCATAGAGCTGGCGCAGGAGGTCGGTGTTTTCGCGCAGGAAGTCAGGATCGGGGGTGTACCAGTTCGCCCCGTTGTTGATGAACGGGATCGACGCCGGCGACAGGATCAGGAAATCCGACGGCAGCCCGACCGAATTGACCTGCGTGACGCGGTTGCCGCCGGGCGCGGCGGGGCCGCCGGCGAAGCCTTCGAACGACGCCTTGCGGTCCGCATAGCGAAAGCCGAGCTGGATCTGGTCGATGAAGCTTTCGACGTCGTAGCTGAAGTCGGTCCGCCACGCCTTCAGCGAGCTTTTCGATGTGTTGATGTCCTGAAACAGACTGTTCGCAAAGCGGAAATCATTCGGATCGCTGAGCGGATCGCCCGTCATCACGGTCGTCCCATGGCCGTTGTCGTTGATGATGACATTCACCGCGGGGATCGTCTTGCCGATATCGACGATGATGTTGCGCGCCTTGAACGTCGTGTCAAAATAGGAAAGATCGGTTTCGAAATGGATGCGGTCGTTATCGTACCGCATGCCGCCCGCGATCAGCCATTGGTCGGTCTTGTCGCGCTTCGCCTGCGTACTGGTGAGGCCGGGGACATTGTTGAAGGTCGCGCTTTCGCCGAGGCACAGATTCTGCGTGGTCCCGCCGTTTCTGGTCGGGAAGCCGCCGCCGTCGACCTGCGCCGTGAAACATTCGTCGCCCGCCACGGCATTGGTGATGCTTTGCGCCGCGAAAATGTCGGAGAAGATGAAATTGGTGGCGAAACGCGAGCGATAGCCGCTGTAGAGACCGTCGACATACAGCTCGAGTTCGGGGGTCGGTTTCCACTGGAGCGCGAGATTGGCCTGCGGACGGCTGTAGCTGCCGGTGTCGGTCAACCCGCCGACGCACGTCGGCAGCACGATCCCCGCGGCGCCCGGAGGCCCGTTGGAGCCCGAGCGCGGATCGCAGTTGAACGAGATCGGCCGGTTGAAATTCTGATCCGAGTAGGAAATGTTGAGGAGCGCGCCGAATTCGCCGTCGCCGACGTTCCAGCGGCCGCTGATCAACCCGCCGAGCGTATAGCTGAACTTGTCGACTTCCTTGCCATAAGTGCCGCGCGCGTTGAGCGCGACGCTGACGCCTTCCTTGAAATTGAACGGCTTTTGCAGCTTGAGGTTGATGACCCCGGCCACTCCGCCTTCGAGCAGGTTGGCCGAGTTGGACTTGTAGACTTCCGCACCCGCCAGCGCCTCGGCGGGCAGGTCCTGAAAGGCGAAGCCGCGGCCGACGCCGGTGAAAATCTCGCGTCCGTCGAGCGTCGTCAGGATATCGCCGATGCCGCGCACCAGCGGGCTGACGACCTCGTTGTTGAAGCCGTTGACGGTCTGGATGCCGGGCACGCGCTGCAGCGCCGCGGCGACCGTCGAATCGGGGAATTTGCCGATGTCGTCGGCGACGATGACCTCGACCACCTGGTCCGAATTGCGTTTGATGTTGCGGGCGGCCTGCAGGCTGGCACGCTGGCCGGTCACGACGATTTCGCGATCGGTCGGCGCGGTGCCTTCGCTGGCCACGCTGCCGGTTTCGACTTGCTCGTCCGCCGTCTGCGCCGCGGCGGACGCCGATGCGAGCAAGGCCGCCATCGACGCACTCGTAAACATGAACAATCTGGTCTTCATCGGTCGTCTCCCCATAGAGCTGCCAGGTGGTGTTCACCCGATCTTGTTGATTTTAAATATCTTATTTGTAATACAAATTATTCAGGCACAAAAATTTGAAGGATTGGAAGGGCGTTATTTCGTCGGCACGACACCCTTCGGCGCGGCGGTCAGGCGCTTGATCAGGTCGACTTCCGCCTGGCGATACGGCGTGCCGTCGCTGCGCAGAACCTCGTGAAACCAGATCGTCGGCTCATCGCCGGTGTAGGGCTTTTTCCAGCTATCCCACGGCAGCCGCGTCTGCGATTTGCCGTCGACGAAGCCCCAGTTGATCATCGCGACGCCATATTTCTTGCCCAGCGGCAGCGAGCCGTCGAAGGTCGATCCATTGCCGCGCGCCATATATTCGGTGCACAGCAGCGGCCGGCCATAGACTTGCAGCTGCTTGACGCGGCCTTCGAAAGTTTCCGGCCAATTATAATCGTGGAAGGAAATGACGTCCGACTGCGCGACCTGGATCTTCTCGACCGCATCGAGCTTTTTCATGTCCGACCAGTCGTCGCCGATCCACAGCCCGCTGGTCAGCGGCTGTTTCGGCTTTGCACTGCGCGCCCAATCGAAGACCTGACCGAGCAGTCCGGCGACCATCGCCTTCTTGTTCGGCGTCGGTTTGTAATTGCCGCCGCCGTCGTTGTTCGGCTCGTTCCAGACGTCCCAGGCGAGGACGCGATCATCGTTCGCGAAACGGCCGACGACGTCCTTCACATAGGCTTCAAGCTTGCCATGCTGCGATTTGTCGGCAAGCCGCGCGGCGCCCGGCGCCTGCATCCAGCCGCTGTTGTGGACGCCGGGGATCGGCGGATGCTGCGGGCCCGCAACGGGGTCCGGATCCCAGCAGCTGTCGAAGAGCACGAACATCGGCTTGATCTTGTGCTTCGCCGCGATGGCGAGGAACTGGTCCATCCGCTGCTTCAGCCCCTCGGGATCATTTTCCCAGAGCAGATTGTGCAGATAGACGCGCATCGTGTTCATGCCCATCGCCGACGCCCAGCCGAGTTCCTTGTCGATCGTTGCGGGATCGAAGGTTTCCGCCTGCCACATCTCGAACTGGTTGATCGCGGTCGCGGGGTTGTAATTGGCCCCGACGAGCCACGGCTGCGCCTCGTACCAGCTGTGCGCCTGCGCCTTGGTCCAGCGTTCGGCGGCATGCGCGGGCGATATCAGGAACAGCGCGGCGCAGACGAGCGCCATCAATGTGCGAAGCATCTCACTCTCCGAAAAAGAGACGGTAAACCATCTTGTTTATATAGGTTTCGCCCGGGGCCAGCCGGGCCGAACCGAGCGCGGGCTGGTTCGGCGTGTCGGGGAAAATCTGGGGCTCGAGGACGATCGCATCGCCCTGACGATAGAGCCTGCCCGCCTTGCCGACGACGGTGCCGTCGAGGAAGTTGCCCGAATAAAATTGCACCCCGGGCTGGTTCGACCAGAGCTCGAAGCCGCGGCCCGAAACCGGTTCCTCGACCCGCGCGAGCTGGCGCAGCGCCTTCGACACGGTCTTCGCGACGACGAAATTATGGTCATAGCCCTTGCCGATCACGATCTGCGGATCGCTCGCGTCGCGCACCCGCTCGCCAACCGCGTGCGGCGTGTTGAAATCGAACACCGTGCCCGCGACGGGCTGGAACACACCGGTCGGAATCAGCGTTTCGTCGACCGGGGTATAAGCCGCTGCGGGAATGGTCAGCACATGCCCCATCGCCCCCTGCCCCGACCCCTCGCCGGCAAGATTCCAATAGCCGTGGTTGGTGATGTTGACGATCGTCGGCTTGTCGGTCGTCGCGCGATATTCGATGCCGAGCTCATTCTGCTCGTTGAGCGAATAGGTCGCCAGCACGGTGAGCTTGCCCGGATAGCCTTGGTCGCCGTCGGGGCTGACATAGCGCAGCGTGACCGACGCCGTGTCGCCCTTCTTGACCTCGACAACCTCCCACAACACCTTGTCGAAACCCGCGGTGCCGCCATGGAGCGAATTGCCGATGTTGTTGACCGGCGTCTGATATTGCTTGCCGTCGAGGCTGAACTTGCCCTTCGCGATGCGGTTGGCGAAGCGGCCGACGGTCGCACCGAAATATTCGGACTTGGCGAGATAGCCGTCGATCGAGGGATAACCGAGCTGGACGTCGGCGACCTTGCCCTGCTTGTCGGGCATCATCAGCGACTGGATCGCGGCGCCCCAGTTGATGATCGTCGCCGAAACGCCTTTGGCGTTGGTCAGCGCCACCGCCTCGACCTGCCGCCCGTCGGGGAGGGCGCCAAAAGGCTTGCGCTGGATTTCCGCCGCGCCCGCGGGGGCAAGGGCCAGCGCCCAGCCGGCCGCCCCGATTGCGAGCGATGCCGCAAGCTTCGCCTTCATGATGATCTCTCCCTTTTCATGGTCTATCACGCACCCTTTTGCGAGTAAAGCCGTTTAATATGATAATTAACTTGCGAATTGGCGTGGAGCGAATCCCCGGACGCCGGCATCGACCTCGAACAAGGCACCGGCGTGCAGCGACGCGGTGTCGTCTTCGGCGGCAGAGGTGACAAACAGGCGGTCCAGATCGGGGCCCGCGAAGGCGCAGCTGGTGAGTTGTGCCGCGGGCAGCGCAATGCTGCGGTCGAGGCTGGCGTCGGGGGCATAGCGTTCGATGCGCCCCGCACCCCAGAGCGCGATCCACAGCCCGCCCTCGGCATCGAAGGTCATGCCGTCGGGAGTGCCGTCGCCATCCGAAAAATCGAGAAAAATGCTGCGATCGTACAGACGGCCGTCGTCGGCGATGCGATAGCGATAGACTTGCCCCAGCTTGCTGTCTGTGTGGAACAGATGCTCGCCGCCGGGCATCAGCGCGGGGCCGTTCGCGATCGTATAGCCGGTATCGACGCGGGTGACGCGGCGGTCGGGGTCGAGCCGATAGAGGCTTCCGCTCGCACCCTCGCAATCGAACGGCATCGTCCCCGCCCAGATGCGCCCCGCGTCGTCGGCCTTGGCGTCGTTCATCCGGTTGACGGGCAGGTCGGGCTCGGGGTCGTGGAACGGCGTCACGGTGAAGGGATCGAGCCGCAGTTCGGCGAAACCGCTTTGCAAACCGGCGATGAAACCATCACCCGACGCGCGTTCGATCACCCAGCCGATCGGCTCGGCGAGCGTCCAGCGGGTCACTTCCTCGCCCGCGAGGTCGAGGCGATTGAGCGCGCAGCCGAGGATGTCGACCCAGTACAGCGCATTGTCGCGCGGCGACCACAAAGGCCCCTCGCCCAGCCGGTCGCGCGTGCCGCGCTCGACGATCTCGAATGCGCTCAATGGCTATCCCTCGGCAGGCCGGCATTTTGGGCGAGGCGCTGAAATCTGGTCGCGTCCTCCAGCGCGGCGCCGCTATCGAACTGACCGACCAATTGGCGCTGGATTTCCTGCCAAGGGGTCTGCGAAGCTGGATAGGCATAACCGCCCGCTTGCTCAAGCCGGGCGCGGCGTACCGCAAGCTCGGCGTCGTCGACCAGCATGTCGGCGGTCCGGCGGACCAGATCGACGCGAATGATGTCGCCCGTCGCCAGCAGCGCCAGCCCGCCGCCGGCGGCGGCCTCGGGCGATGCGTTCAGAATCGAAGGACTGCCCGACGTCCCCGACTGCCGCCCGTCGCCGATGCAGGGCAATGTATGGATTCCCCGCTTGATGAGTGCGACGGGAGGCTGCATGTTCACGACTTCGGCGCCGCCCGGATAGCCGATCGGTCCGGCGCCGCGGATGACAAGAATGCAATCCTCGTCGATGCCGAGCGCCGGATCGTCGATGCGCGCGTGATAATCTTCGGGGCCGTCAAAGACGATTGCACGGCCTTCAAAGACATTCGGCCGATCGGGGTCCGACAGATAGCGCGCGCGAAAGGCGTCGGAGATCACGCTCGCCTTCATCACCGCCGAATCGAACAGATTGCCGCTGAGCACCATCAACCCCGCATCCTCGCGAAGCGGCGACGCAAAGGGCCGGATCACCGCCGCGTCCTGCGTCACGGCTTCGCCGCAATTTTCGGCGAGCGTGCGGCCGTTGGCGGTCAGCACAGTCCCGTCAAGCAGCCCCTGGCGCAGCAGTTCGCCGATCACCGCCGGGACGCCGCCGGCGCGATAGAAATCCTCGCCCAGATATTCGCCCGCGGGCTGCAGATTGACGAGCAGCGGAACATCCTCGCCCTCGCGCTGCCAGTCGTCCATCGTCAGTTCGACGCCGATATGACGCGCGATCGCATTGAGATGGATCGGCGCATTCGTCGACCCGCCGAGCGCGGCATTGACCTTGATCGCATTCAGGAACGCGGCGCGGGTCAGGATGTCGGAGGGCTTGCGATCGGCATGGACCATCTCGACGATCGTGCGGCCGGTCTGCCACGCGCATTCCTGGCGGTCGCGATAGGGCGCAGGGATCGCCGCCGATCCCGGCAACGCCATGCCCAGCGCCTCGGCCAGGCTGTTCATCGTCGTCGCGGTGCCCATCGTGTTGCAATAGCCGGTCGACGGCGCCGAGGAGGCGACGAGCTCGACAAAGCCCTTATAGTCGATTTCGCCCGCCGCGAGCATCTCGCGCGCTTTCCACACGATCGTCCCCGACCCGGTGCGCTGCCCCTTGTACCAGCCGTTGATCATCGGCCCCACCGACAGCGCGGCCGCGGGGATGTTCACCGTCGCCGCGGCCATCAGGCACGCGGGGGTCGTCTTGTCGCAGCCGATGGTGAGCACGACGCCGTCGAGCGGATAACCATAGAGCGTCTCGACGAGCCCGAGATAGGCGAGGTTGCGGTCGAGCCCCGCCGTCGGCCGCTTGCCCGTTTCCTGAATGGGGTGCACCGGAAATTCGATCGGGATGCCGCCCGCATCGCGAATCCCCTGCTTCACCCGATCGGCGAGAATGATGTGGTGGCGATTGCACGGCACCAGATCGCTGCCCGTCTGCGCGATCCCGATGATCGGACGGTTCGACTGCAACTCCTCGAGCGACAGGCCATAGTTCAGATAGCGCTCGACATAGAGCGCGGTCATGTCGGGATTGTCGGGATTGTCGAACCACGATCGCGACCTCAGGGCCGGCCGCTTCGATCCGCCGTCGTGCTTGTCGTCCGTCACTTCATTTCCTGACTTGGTTCAATGTCATTTGAAGGCCGCGACCAGCCGGTCATACTGCGCCTTGCTGATCTCGATCATCGATCCGTGCCGCGCGCCGGCGGGCACTGCGTAGCGGTTCCATTCGGTCACCCCGCTGTTCCCCGACATCTGGAACCACGGCCCCTGCAGCCGCGGCGCCTTCGACAGACCATAGCTGGTGCCGGCATATTGCTCATAATAGAGCAGCCAGTCGGCGCCGTTCGGCGCGCGGATGATCGTCGGCGCCTCGCGGAAATTGGGGCTGAGCGCCGGGCCGGGCGTTGGATAGGGACCGGTCAGGTCCTTCGCGCAGGTGATGCGGACGGTCTTGCCCGTCGTCCAGGCATAGGAGGGGTAACGCTCGTCCTTGAGGATCGCGCAATAGCCGCCCTCGGGGTTCGGCTGGATGACCGTGTCGATCGTCGCCATCTCCCATTCGAACAGCCGCCGCGGCGGCGCGGCAAAGCTTTTGAGGTCGGGCGACAGGACATAAAGCGTGCGCTGGCTTTCCCAATAGCGCTCGGGGTCGCTCGCCGATCCCGGCACGGTCGGTGTATGCCAGCTCAGCAGGAAGCGCTTCGACGGCTTGTCGAAATAAAGCTTGGGCGCGCCGATGCGCTGCAGCGGATTGGCGAGACCGACCGCCGACTGCAGGTCGGGCTGATAGGTGCCATAGGGCGCCCAGTTGACCAGATCGTCCGACACCCAGAAACGGATCAGCGGATCCTCGTCGCTCTTGTTGCCGACCAGATAATAGCGCCCGTCGGGACCCTGTGCGATCGAAGCGTGGCCGTGATAATCCTTCGACACAGGCTTTCCGCCATTGAGCTCAGTCCAGTAGAGGCCGTCGCGGCTGACCGAATAATAGAGGATGCCGTAATGCCCCGTCTTCATATGCGCGAACAGATAGGCTTTGTCGGGATGGACATAGGTGTCGGGCGCCGAGGAAGGCTGCGTGTTATCCTGCGCCAGTGCGGGCGCGATCAGCGCGGCGAATGCAAGGCAAGCCATCGACAATCTGCGAAGCGGCATAAACTCTCCCCTCTGCGGACCTTGCGCGGCCCCTTGCATATGCTTCGATCTCGTATAAGCAGATATATATGATAAATAAAGAGGACGCGATGGGCGAGAAGAAAGATTTTTCGGGAGCGAGCGAAGGCGCGGAAATCCGCCTTGCGCTGGTCGGCATCGGCAAGATCGCGCGTGACCAGCACCTGCCGGCGATCGCGGCCGATCGGCGCTACCGGCTGGCCGCAACGGCAAGCCGCAACGATTCGGTCGACGGCGTGCCGGGCTATCGCAACATCGACGAGTTGCTTGCTTCCGGCCTGCCGCTCGACGCCGTGTCGCTGTGTACGCCGCCCGAAGGGCGCGCCGATATCGCGCGCCGCGCGATCGATGCCGGTCTGCACGTCATGCTCGAAAAGCCGCCGGGAGTAACCGCCGAGGAGGTCCGCGCGCTCGCGCGTTATGCCGCGGCAAAGAGCGTCACGCTGTTCGCCTCCTGGCACTCGCGCGAAGCCGCCGCGGTCGACACCGCGCGCGACTGGCTGTCGGGTCGCGACGTCACCGGCGGGCGGGTCATATGGAAGGAGGATATCCGCCAGTGGCATCCCGGGCAGGAGTGGATCCTCGAGCGCGCGGGCATGGGCGTCTTCGATCCCGCGATCAACGCGCTCTCGATCCTGACCCGCATCCTCCCGGCACGCTTCGACGTCGAAGCCGCCACCCTCGACATTCCAAGCAACCGGTCGGCCGCGATCGCCGCCGCCTGCACTCTGCGCAGCGCCGAAGGCTATCAGATCGAAGCCGATCTCGATTTCCTGTTCGCCGGCGCGCCAAGCTGGGACATCGAAGTTGCGACCGATGCCGGGCGATTGATCCTGCGCGACGGCGGCGCGACGATCGAGCTGCCCGGCGCCGCGCCGCATAGCGGCGAAAATTGCGAATATCCCCGCCTCTATGATCGCTTCCACGCGCTGGTCGAAGCCGCCGAAATCGACGCCGACACCGCTCCGCTCGAACTCGTCGAACAAGCCTATGACCTCGGCACGCGCCGCAGCGCGCCGCCGTTTGAATTTTGAGAGGAAACCGGCAGGAGAGCTCGTGATGCGGAACGATAGCGAAGCCCTCGACCGCCGAACCCTCCTCCGGCTGGCCAGCGGAACGGCGCTGGCGATGGGAGCGTCCCCCGCGCTCGCTGCGAGTCCCGCGCCGACCGATGTCGCGCAAATCTGGCCGGGCCGCGAACTTGTCCGGCTCTGGCCCGGCGCGGCACCGGGCACGCCCGCGCGCCTGCCGCCGTTCAAGATCGAGGACCGCGGCACCCCGACCTTCCTCAACCGCGTCGTGAGCGGGATCGCGGATCCCGCGATGATCGTCTGCCGTCCCGCCAGACCGAATGGCACGGCGATATTGCTGATGCCCGGCGGCGGTTATGGGGTCGAATATGTCGACAACGACGGCCTGCGCGAGGCCGACTATTGGACGGCCCGGGGCATTACCGCTTTCATCCTGGTCTATCGCCTGCCCGGCGAAGGCTGGGTCCGGCATTCGGACGTTCCGTTGCAGGATGCGCAGCGGGCGCTGCGGCTGATCCGCGCGTGCGCCGACGATTATCGCATTGCGTCCGACCGTATCATGCTCCTCGGCTCGTCCGCGGGCGGCCACCTCGCGGGATCGCTCGCAACGCGTTTCGGCGAAGACGTCTATTCCCCTGTCGATGCCGCCGACCGACAATCGGCGCGGCCCGATCTGGCAGCGTTGCTCTATCCCGTCATCTCGATGCAGGCGGAGATCACGCATTCCGGCTCACGCGCGGCGCTGATCGGCGCGGACGCGCGTCCGTCGCTTGTCGACCGATATTCGGTCGACCGCTGCATTGCCGACGATACCCCACCGATGTTCCTCGTCGCGGCGGGCGATGACGACATCGTGCCGGTCGAAAACAGCATCCTCGCCTATCGGGCGATGCTCGCGCGAGGGCGCAGCGTATCGATGCACCTGTTCGAAACCGGCGGGCATGGCTTCGGCCCGAACTTGCCCGCCGCGAGCCCCGCGTCGCGCTGGCCCGATCTGCTTCTGGCCTTTGCCGCCGCCCGCGGGCTTCTGGAATGAAGCCAGTGCCGGACGCGCCTAGCGCTCGCGGCCACCCGACGGCACCGGAAGCCTTTTTCCGATAGCGACGGGCGCGCCGAAATCCGGCCAGCCCGCGCCAGTCCATCCAAAACGCTGGATATGCGGCGCCCGTTTCGCCGTGCAGCCCATGCCCGCGGCCGGATTGGCATGATAGATGATCCAGTTCTCCCGGCCGTCGGGCGACCGGAAAAAGCCGTTGTGCCCGGTCGCATAAACGCCGTTGGCGCTTTTGAAGACGGGCTGCGGCGACTTGTTCCACGCGGCGGCGTCGAGCGGATCGGCGCCCGGCGGCGCGCGGAGCAGCCCCAGCGAATAATCGTCGGACCAGCAGGCACTGGCCGAATAGGTCAGGAAAAGATCACCCTTCGGGCCGGGCAGAAATTCGGGCCCCTCGACAATCTGCCGCCCGCCCTGCCGTTCCCAGACATGGTCGGGCCGCGCGATCACCGCCTCGCGTCCTTTCAGGGTCCAGGGACTCTCCATCTCGGCAATCGCGATCGCGCTGTCGGGCCCGATATAGGGCGAATAGACAAAATAGCGTTTGCCGCCGTGATCGAAGACGGTGCCGTCGATCCCGGCGTGCGCCGTATTGACGCGGCCGCGGTCGATCCATTTTCCGCGCAACGGATCGGCGCCCGCATTTTCCAGGACAAAGACCGCGCGATGATCGTCGTCGGTGAACCCGCTGGCGGTCGCGGAATAATAGAGGAACCATTTGCCATCGATCCGGTGCAGTTCGGGTGCCCATATCGAATGCGCGTTCGCCCCCTCCTTCGGTGGCGTCCACACGGTCACCGGCGCGACCTCGCCCAGCCTCGCGACATTGTCGGTCCGCCACAGCGCGATCCGGTCGCCGAGCGTATGGGTGTAATAATAATATCCGCCGACCTGCAGGATCCACGGATCGGGACCCGAGGGAAGCAGCGGGTTGGCGAAGGTGGCGACACCCGCCTCCTCAGCCGCCGCAGGCAATGCGAGACCGCCGATTGCCGCGACAGCAACACCCCACGCGACCCGCCGGACGAAACGGCGCGCAAGACGGTTGGCCGAACCCGAAAAAAGCATGCACCTCTCCTCATCGCTCTGATCATTATTTATAATATAAGTATGATCAAATTGGCAACCGACGACTTGAGCGCGTATGCATGGAGGCGTTCTGGCCGGTAGCGGCCTGTCAGCTTTCACTTCGGAAATTGTGAGCGCGGCGGCCCAATCACGTAAGGATTTCGCGCTCCATCCGGACTGTGGCCGTAGGGCCACAGCGCCGCATGATTCGTATCCGGCGGGAGCTTCGCGTTCATCCTAACCCTTTTCCCGAGCGTTGCTGACGCGGCTGCCGGATTTCGGCGACCGCACACATATGCCTGAAAACAACAGGAGGAGAGGATAATGACCCAATTCCAGCAATTTGCTCGGTCGGGAACAGCCGTCATCGCCGTCGCGGCAGCTCTGGCAAGCGCCGCCCCCGGCAACGCACAGCAATCGGAACCGCTTCGGCAGGACAGCACGGCCGAAACATCGGGGGAAACCATTGTCGTCACCGGTTCGCGCATCCGCCGCGACCCGCTGGATCAGGAAGCCCCGATCGCGTTCATCGGTCAGGAGGATATCGCGAAGACCGGTCTCAATTCGGTCAACGACGTGCTTCAGCGGCTGCCCAGTTCGGGCGGCGGTCTCAACAGCAAGTTCAACAACAGCGGCAACCTCGGCAACCCGCCCGACGGCGGCGGCGTCGGCGCGGGCGCGGCCGAAATCGACCTGCGCTACCTCGGCTCACGCCGCGTCCTCGTGCTCGTCGATGGCATCCGCTATGTGAACGGGGCTTCGGCAAGCGGCGTCCCCGGATCGACCGACCTCAACTCGATCCCCGAAAGCGCGATCGAGCGCATCGAGGTGCTGCAGGACGGTGCCTCGGCGATTTACGGTTCGGACGCGATCGCGGGCGTCGTCAACATCATCACCAAGAAAAGCCAGGAGGGGCTGCGTGCCAGCGCGCAGGTCGGCGGTTATGGCCAGGGCGACGGCTTTACCAAGAGCGCGCAGGTGAGCTGGGGCAACGGCCGCGGCCCGACGCAGATCGTCGTCGGCGCCAACTATGTCCAGCAGGACGGCGTCCTCGCGGGCAGCCGCGCAATCTCGCGTTTCCCGGCGCCCTATTCGAACACCTGCCTCGATGGCGGCTGTTCGGGCTTCGTGCCGCTCGGACGCTTTATCGTGTTCGGGACGCCCGATGCGCAAGGCCAGATAGTAAGAAATGATTTGACCCTGCGCGGCCCGGTAATCGGCCGCAACCCCGTGTACAACGCGGGCAATCCAACCGATCCGGCAAGCGATTTCAAGGCCTTTGGCAACGCCGACCGCTTCAATTTCGGCCCGTTCAACTATCTCCAGATCCCGGTCGAGCGCTATGGCGCCTTCGTCAACGCCCGCCAGGAAATCTCCGACAGCATCAATTTCTCGGTTCGCGGGATCTGGAACCAGCGCAAATCGAAGAACCAGGCCGCGCCGCTGCCCTTTGGTTTCGGCCCGGCCGCGGGGCTGACGCCGGTGCTCGACGCGATCACCGTCGATGCGACCAACCCCTTCAATCCGTTCGGGGTAACGCTCGACGCGAGCAACACCGATCTGGTCTATCGCCGCTTCGTCGAGGGCGGCCCGCGCCGCTTCAACCAGACCGTGACCACCCTCTATGGCGTCGCGACGCTCGACGGCAGCTTCGACATCGGCGGCGGGCGCAAATGGTATTGGGACGTCAACGCCGCCTATGGCCGCAACAAGGCCAAGCAGACGATGTTCGGCAACATCAATTCGGATCGCCTGCGCCGCGCGCTCGGCCCGGTCGCCGCCTGCACCGGCGAATGCGTGCCGTTCAACATCTTCGGCGGGGTCGGTTCGATCACCCAGCCGATGATGGACTATGTCATGTTCACCCAGCGCGACCGCAGCCGCCAGTCGACCTTCAGCGCCTCGGCCAACATCACAGGCAGCCTTTTCGACCTGCCGGGCGGGCCGCTCGGTATCGCCATCGGGGCCGAATATCGAAAGCTCAAGGGCAGCTTCGATCCTGACCCGATTGTCGCCGCGGGCTTCAGTTCGGACATCCCGGCGCTGCCGACGCGCGGCAGCTATGACGTCAAGGAAGCCTATGTCGAACTCAGCGCTCCGGTGCTGTCCGACACCCCCTTCTTCGACCTGCTCGAATTCACCGGCGCGGTGCGCTGGTCGGACTATTCGACCTCGGGCTCGACGACGACGCTGAAGGGCGGGGTCAACTGGAAACCGATCCAGGACCTGCGCCTCCGCGCCTCCTATGCCGAAGGCTTCCGAGCGCCGTCGATCGGCGAATTGTTCGGCACCCAGTCGCGCTTCGACCAGCAGATCAACGATCCCTGCTCGACCTCGACGACCACGGGCCAGAACTGGAACAATAACACAACCGTTCGGACCAATTGCATTGCCCAGGGGGTTCCGGCCGCCGGCTATGCGCAGGCCAATCCACAGATTTCGGTGCTCGTCGGCGGCAATCAGGATCTGGCCGCCGAAAGTTCGAAGAGCTGGATTTTCGGCGGCGTTTACAGTCCCGGTTTCATCCCCGGCCTGTCGATCGAGGCCAATTATTACGACATCAAGATCAAGGGCGCGATCCAGGCGGTGAATGCCGAGATCACGCTGGCGCAGTGTGCCGGACAGAATGATGCCGACGCCTGCGCGCTTGTCACCCGCGCGGGCGGCGGACAGCTGACCTTCGTCGAAGGGCTGCTCCAGAATATCGCCGGCATCCGTACCAAGGGGATCGACGCCAACCTGACCTACCGGACACAGAAAACGTCCGCCGGGCGGTTCGGCTTCACCTGGAACAACACCTTCCTCACCCAATATGACGTGATCGTGCCGACCGCCGACGGCTCGCTGGTCGTCAGCCGCGAGGGGACCGAACAGGGCAGTCCCAGCCAGGCCTTCCCCAAATGGAAGTCGGTCGGGATCCTCGACTGGGACGGCGCATCGATCGGCGCGACGCTGACCGGCCGTTATGTTTCGGCGATCCGCGAACCGCTGGCCAACGACAACAAGTTGAAGGCGCGCTTCTACACCGACTTCCAGCTGCGCTGGTTCCCGGCGGAGGACCCCGAGGCCTTCGGCTTCGCGCTCGGCGTGAACAATCTGTTCAACGTCAAGGCGCCGGGGTGCATCAGCTGCGACATCAACAATTTCGATCCGACCGCCTATGACTTGCCCGGACGCTATTATTACGTCCGCGCCAGCTTCAAGATGTAGGCATTCGCGCTTGGAGGGTGATCGATCTCGCGCGAGACCGATCACCCCTTCGCATTGGGATCCAACATCCTCTACCTGACGGGCGGAACGAAAGAGGCGGAAGCGCCGATGCGCGGCGCGATCGACCTGACCGCCTCGCTCGATGGCGAAATGCGGGCCTTGCCGGCCGCGTGGGGCACATTCGGAGAGGTGCTGGCAGGCCGGTGCAGGCCAGCAACGCGTTTCGAAGCGTCGGTAGCGCTGCTGACGGGGATCGAATTCGGGCAGGCCGAAAGTGGTGCACCCGACTGGATTCGAACCAGTGGCCCCCAGATTAGGAATCTGATGCTCTATCCTGCTGAGCTACGGGTGCGCCGCCGCTCGTGTAGCGGTGCAGCGCGCAAAGCGTCAATCGGGATGGATCAATTGGCCGCCTCGGGCGGAACGATCGGTACGAGCAGGGGCATCGCGGCGATCCCGTCGTCGTGCAGCGATCGCGCCTCTTCGGGCGAGGCCTGGCCGTGGATCAGGTCTTCGGCCGCGCGTCCTTCGTGCATCGCGCGCGCCGCATCGGCGAACTCGCGCCCCACCCAGCGCGACTGCGGCAGCATTTCGGCCTGCTTTGCGGCAATGTCGGCGAGCAATTTGCGCACCAGGTCGGGCGACGCCTCGTCCGAGCCGGACGGCTTGGCGGGCGGCGGAGCGACCGCCTGACGGTTGGACTTGGCCCCCACTCGCGGCGCCATCACCGCCTTTTTCACATCGTCATCGCCGCACACGGGGCAATTGATCAACCCGCGCGCCTGTTGCTCGCCAAAGCTCTCGCTGCTCGCGAACCAGGCCTCGAAACGGTGATCGCCCGCGGCGCAGCAAAGGTCGAAAACGATCAAGGTCAGCCCAGCCCCAACAGCGGATCGAGCCCGCCGCGCGCATCGAGCGCCGCCATATCGTCGCTGCCGCCGATATGTTTTCCGTCGATGAATATCTGCGGGACGGTGCGCGCGCCACCCGCGCGTTCAACCATCGCATCGAACCCGGCGCGGTCCATCGTCAGGTCGATTTCCTGATATTCGACGCCCTTGCGTTCGAGCAGCGCCTTGGCGCGCGAGCAATAGGGGCAGAAGAACTTCGTAAAAACTTCGATCTTGGCCATGCGGCTATCCTGTCATCCTTCACTCGCCATATCGGAATCCAACGAAGCAAAGTCAAATATGTTGCTTGTCATGAGGGCCTCGGGAACGACGCGCGCCCATGTTAGAGCGGACACTTGTGCGGCGCCGCTGCGCCCGAGCACCCGCGCCGCCGCGCGCAGCGTCGCGCCGCTGGCATGGACATCGTCGACCAGCACCAGATGCCGTCCCGCCGCGCGCGCCTTGCCATCGCCCGCCAGCGCAAAGGCACCGGCGACGATCCGGTCACGCTCGCGCCGCCCCTTGCCGCGCAGCGATGCCGTCGCCTTCGTACGCAAAAGCAGGTGATGATCGCGCGGTACGCCGGTCAACCGTGCCAACTCGTCGGCGATCAACGCCGCCTGATTGAACCCGCGCGACCACAGGCGCCAGCGGTGCAACGGCACCGGAACCAGCAGCATCGCGTCGATATCCCCCAGCGTGGCGAGATGCCGTGCCATCAGCCGCGCCATCAGCCGCGCATGCCCGGTCCGCCGCCCATATTTGAGGCGCAGCGCCACCGTGCGCGCGACGGGGCCATAGGCGACCGCTGCGGGTGCGCCCTCGAACGGCGGCGCGCTCGCCAGACACGCACCGCATTGGGTCGGCCCGCCGGGCAAGGCGGCGGGCAGCGGAATCGAGCAGCGCGAACAACAAGGCCCATCGAGAAAATGGAGCGACGACCAGCAGGTCAGGCAGAATTGGCGGTCTTCGCCGACGATGATCCCGCATCCGGGACAGCGCGGCGGCAGCGCATAATCGACAACCGCGCGCGCCGCGGCGCGCAAAGTGCCGCGCCAGGCCCCGGCCGGCGCGCCGTCTTTTTCGACATCCCCCGTCGTCGTCGCCATCACCGGCTTGTGAAGCATCGCCGGGGGCGGCACAAGCGGCGCATGTCGCAGCCTCTCCGCCCGCTTTTCTCCCCCGCCCGCCACCGCGCCCAGCGCGACCGCATGGCGCGCCTGCCCGCATCGGCCAATTTCCTCGCGCCGCTCATCGCCGAAACCCTGCTCGACCGGCTCGCGATGGTGACGCGCGAATTTCCGCGCACGTTGCTCATCGGCGCGCATGATGCCGCGCTCGCCGATCATCTGCGCGCAACGGGCACCGCCCTCACCATCGCCGAGGCGGGGCCGCGCCTTGCCGCCGGAACCGGCGCGATCGCGGTCGAGGCCGACGCCATCGACCTGCCCTTCGCCAGTTTCGACCTCATCATCTGGCCCGGAGGGCTCGATAGCGTCAACGACGTGCCCGGCGCGCTCCTTCGCCTCCGCGCCCTGCTCGCCCCCGACGGCCTGTTGCTCGGCGCCTTCGTCGGCGACGGCAGCCTGCCCCGCCTGCGCCGCGCGGTAATGACCGACGGCGTGCGGTCGATCGCGCGGCTGCACCCGCAGATCGACCTCGCCGCGATGGGCAATCTGCTCCAGCGCGTCGGCTTCACCCTGCCCGTCGTCGATGTCGACGCGCTGACGGTGCGTTACGGCGACTGGTTCGCGCTGGTACGCGACCTGCGCGCCGCCAGCCTGTCGAGCCGGCTCGCGCCCGCCCCGCCGCCCCTGACGCGCGAAGAAACCGCACGGATTGCCGCCGCTTTCGCGGGCCAGGCCGATCCCGACGGCCGGATCGCCGAAAGCTTCCGCATCGTCCATTTCAGCGGCTGGGCGCCACATCCCGACCAGCCGCAGCCCGCACGGCGCGGCAGCGGCACCGCCTCGCTCGCCGAAGCGCTCAAACCAAAGGACTAGATCAAAGCCTCCAGAAGCCCGATCAGCGGCTTGTCGGCGGGCGGCATGTCGAGCCCGTGCAGTTCGACGGGGCGTACCCAGCGCAGCGCGCTGGCGTGCTGTGCCACCGGCGTCCCGCGCCATTTGCGGCAGACGAACAGTAACAGCAGCAGATGCCGGTTGCCGAGCATGTCGCTCGCGAAACAGGCGGGCGCAAGGCAGGCGTGATCGACATCGATCGCAAGTTCCTCGCCCAGTTCGCGGATCAACGCCTGCTCGGGCGTTTCGCCGGGTTCCAGCTTGCCGCCGGGGAATTCCCACAGCCCCGCCATCGACAGACCTTCGGGACGCTGCTGGACAAGCAGCCTTCCGTCGCGGTCGATGAGCGCGGCCGCCACGACAACGAGCGAGGTTTCCTGCGGTTTTCCGGGGTCTGGCACGGACAAATTGTTAACCTTCCTGTGTGAATATGGGCACCCTCGGGAACTATAATTTCAGTCAGGGGTGGAACAATGCGAAACTTTTACAGGCTGATGCGGTCGACCAGGGCCGCCACAGCCGTCGAATACGGGCTGATCCTGGCCCTTGTCTTTTTGGCGGCCGTCGTTGCGGTAGGCAATGTCGCCAACTCCACCAACAGCATGTGGGGAAGCGTCTCGAACGCTGCCCAAAAAAATATGTAGCACCGCGACGGTCGTCCCTTTTCGGGGCTGCCGCGCACCGGTTTCGGGCGGGTGCCATTAAGATTTTCAAAACCTATTCACCCTAAACCCCCAGATGTTGACCCAGACCAGACCGTCAACAGGGTAAGTGAAATCAGGAGACCAGTCATGAAGTTCATCAAGAAGTTCGTTCGCGATACCAAAGCCGCCACCGCCATCGAATATGGCCTGATCGCGGCCCTCATCGCCGTCGCCGGCATCGCCGCGATGGGCGCAGTCGGCAACAGCGTCGGCAACACCTTCAACAAGGTTTCGACCGAGCTCAACAATAAGACGACCACCCCGTAATCGGGTTGGTTTGCGCCGCTATTGCGGTGGAAATCCGGAAAGGGCGGTGGAGCAATCCACCGCCCTTTTTCTTGCGCGCGCTGAAAGCAATTATCTGCTGGCGTACACGACGATCTTCACGCGCTGTCCCGGGGTCAGGCGGCTCGATGCTGTCAGGCGGTTGAGCACCTGGAACCGTTCGGTCTGATAATTGCTATAGGCCATTCGCCGCGCCAGGCTGGCAACCGTATCGCCGCGCCCCACGGTCACGACGTCGATCCGCCGCGGCCTGATCGCCGCCGCTTCCGCCGTGCTCAGCCGCCGGACGCTGCTGAACATCGAATTGAACGCGCTGCCGCCACCCGCCTGCGTCAGCGCGACGAAATGAAACGCGCTGCTGCGCGAAAATTCATAAGCGAAGACGGTGACATCGACTTGCCCCGACTGGGTATTCACCCGCGCGGTCGAATAGGATGCCGGGATGCCGTTCACCGTCGTGCGCTGGATCGCGCCGGGGCTGATCGACGCGTTACCCGCCACCGCCCTGAATGCCGCGGTGATATAGGCATTCATGTCGCCGCTGTACGGCCCCGTCGTAAATTGCGCCTGCCCGCCATTGCCGCTGACCGATACCGCATCGGCACCGTTCTGCATGCCATAGCCGTTCGGCACCGTGAAACGCAGCCGGAGGTCGGGGTGCAGGAAATCGCGCCCCTCAACCACGCCCTGCGCCGGATCGTCGCCATAAAGCACATTGTCGATCGAAGCGAGAAAGGCATCGGCATTGCGGTTGCCGCCACCACCGCCCGCCCGGCTCGCCAGCGTCTGCGCGTTGCGGACGCGCGACGCGGGGTCGGGGTGGGTGCTCGCCCATTCGGGCAGCGAGCGCGCGTCGCCGCCCGACAGACGGGCGTCGAGCGTCGTCTGGTTCGCAAGGCTCGTCAGCATCGTCGACAGCGCCATCGTGTCATAGCCCGCGCTGCGCAGATATTGGACGCCGAGCTGGTCGGCCTGCAGCTCCTGGCTGCGCGAAAAGCCCAGCGTCGCAAGCTGTGCCACGCGCATCGAATTATTCTGAAGGAGCCCGCCCAGCCCGCCGAGCAGCCCGCCATTGTCGCCGATCGCCCCGCCCAGCACCGCGCCGAGCACGCCGAGGATCTGGTTGCGCGTCGCCGCCGACTGGCGTTTCTTACTGTGCTGCGCCGCGACATGCCCGACCTCGTGCCCGAGCACGCCGGCGAGTTCGGCTTCGTCGTTCATCAGCGCCATCAGCTGGCGCGTGACATAGACATAGCCCCCCGGGATCGCGAAGGCGTTGTTCACCGGCGAATTGAGGAGGGTGACGGTAAAATCGCTTGGGCTACGCGACAGGCCCGACTGAACGGCGATATTCTGTCCGACGCGGTTTACATAGGCGGCCTGCGGGCCGTTATAGGCGCCGCCGAATTCGGCCATCAGCTGCGGATGCGCGTCGGTGCCTTGCTTGCGTTCGGCGGGCGAAATGCTCGTCGCGGTCTTGATCGCCTTCAGCTGTGCGTCGGCCGCGCCGGTCAAGGCCAGGCTACCGAGCGCTGCCGATGCCGCCAGCTTGATCGCCAGCCCGTTTTTCGTCTTCCGCACCATCGAAGCGCCTCCCTATCCGTTTCTTCTTTCAGGAATATCCCCGATTCACCACAAGGCAAGCCGCATCCGCGGTGCCCTTGGCGAAAGAAACGCGAAGCCCGGCGATCGGGTTCCGGTTCAGGCGCGGCGCGCCTGAATTTATGGGCCGCTCAAGCGCGGCCCATGGCGAGGAATTTTTCCTCGCGCGCCGCGAGCAAGGTTTCACGCGGCAATCCTGCCAGCGCGCCCAGTTCCTGCTCGATCGCATCGCCGAGCGCGGCAATCGCGACTTCGGGCGCGCGATGCGCGCCGCCAACGGGTTCGGTGACGATGCGGTCGATGATTTTCAGCCCCAGCAGGTCCTGCGCCGACATCTTCATCGCCGCGGCGGCGTCGGCCGCCTTGTCCGACGTGCGCCACAGGATCGACGCGCAGCCTTCGGGTGAAATCACCGAATAGACGGCATGTTCGAACATCAGCACGCGGTTCGCGGCGGCGAGCGCGATCGCGCCGCCCGAACCGCCCTCGCCGACCACCGCGGCGACCATCGGCACGCCCAAGGCGAGGCATTGTTCGGTCGAGCGCGCGATCGCTTCGGCCTGGCCGCGCTCTTCGGCCTGGATTCCGGGAAAGGCACCCGAGGTGTCGACCAAAGTCACCACCGGCAACCCGAAACGGTCAGCGAGCTGCATCAGGCGGATCGCCTTGCGATACCCCTCGGGCTTCGCCATCCCGAAATTATGCTTCATACGCGACGGGATATCGTCGCCCTTTTCGTGGCCGATGACCATCACGCGGCGGCCGCGGAATCGCGCCATTCCGCCCAAAATCGCCTGGTCGTCGCCGAAATTGCGGTCGCCGGCCAGCGGCATCCAGTCGTCGAACAGGCCGGCGACATAATGTTTGAAATGCGGGCGGTCGGGGTGCCGCGCGACCTGCGTCTTTTGCCAAGGCGTCAGTTTCGAATAGATTTCGCGGAGCAATTTCGAGGATTTGCCCTCAAGCTGCGCGATATCATTGTCGATGTTGAGCGTGGGGTCGTCCCCCATCTCGCGTAGCTCGGCAATCTGCCGATCGAGCGCGGCGACCTGTTTTTCGAAATCCAGAAAGGCTGTCATAGGCGAGCGCTAGGACGAAGGCGGCTCAACGTCAACGTCCGGGTCGAGGCGGGCCATCCGCGCCAGCGGATGCCGTTTGTTGACCAGTTCGACGAGGCGGCGGCTGTCGACATGCGTGTAGATTTCGGTCGTCGCGATATCGGCGTGGCCGAGCATCAATTGCAGCGCGCGCAGATCGGCCCCGCCCTCGAGCAGATGTGTGGCGAATGCGTGGCGCAGCACGTGCGGGCTGATCGCGGTTGGGTCGACCCCCGCCCGCGCGGCAAGGTCGCGCAGCATCTGGAACAGCCGCACGCGCGAGATATGCGCCTTGCCCGACGGGAACAGCCAGGGCGATCCATCGGCGAGGAGCGGCAGCCAGCGATCGAGCACCGTGCGCGCCCGTTCGGACAGCGGGACCAGCCGCTCCTTGTCGCCCTTGCCGCGGATGATCAGATATTCGCGCCCGCCGGCGATCGCGCGGCGGGCCAGCGACACCAGTTCGCTGGCGCGAAGGCCCGACCCATAGAGAAGTTCGAGCAGCAACAGCATCCGCACCGCCGCGGCGGGCGGCGCTTCTCCCGCCGCTTCCTCCTCGGCCTGCTCGAACAATCGCTCGACATGGTCGTGGGTCAGGATGCGCGGGAGCGGCCGACGCGTCGCGGGCCGCGCAATATCGAGCGCCGGATTATCCGTCCGCTCGCTTTCATCAAGCAGGAAGGCGAAAAACTGGCGCAGCGCCGACAGCTTGCGCGCCGCACTGCTTGCCGCAAGCGACTGATAATCCGCCATCAATTTGCGCAGGTCGCCCGCATCGGCGTCGACCAGCCGGCCTTTCACCCACTCCGCCGCCTGTTCCAGATCGCGGCGATAGGCAGCCAGCGTATTGCGCGACGCACCGCGCTCGGCCGCCATCATTTCGAGGAAGCGGTCGATCAGCGCCGCGTCAGACATCGCCGATGTCCGGCAGCCTGATAACCTCAGACACGCACCAGCGCTTCGGCCGCGATCATCCGCGCTTCGGCCGCGAGCCCCACGTCGCGCAGCGCCCGAACGATATAATAAAGATGATAGGGCGGGACCTCCGACCACTCGCCCTGCATCCCCGCCGCCGCGAGAAGCGCCACCATGCCGGGCTCGCGGCGTTCGGCCGCCGCCATGATCGCGCGCGACCATCGCGTCTGTTTGCCCAGATCGACCTCGAGATCGCTCGCCGCCGAAGCTGCTGCGCTCGCGTCGAGCCGCCCGAGGCCCGCGAGCCCCGCGAGCAGGAATTTCGATCGCAAGGCGTCGGCGCTGTCATCGTCGCCCGCAAACTGGCCGACGGCGCCCGCGCTCATGCCCGTAAGCGGCCGCGGCGATCCCACCGCGAGCACCGCCCATGCGCGGCTGCCCACCGAAACGGTCGGAACCCACGCGATCGCATTTTCGTCATATCCGCCCGCGAGCATCGATCCCAGCAGCTGCCAGGGATCGCCGCCCACGTCGGTATTGACCGGCAAGGCCGCGGCGGCGCGCGCGGTTGCGACCATCGCGGCATAGCTTTGCGTCGGCGTGCCGCCCGTGCCCCACAGTTGCTGCATCGCGGCATAGCGGTCGGCGCCGGCCGCGAGGCGAAACGCACCGCGCAGCCGATCGGTCTGGGTCACGAGCGCCTCGGCGGGCTCTTCTTCGCTCGCCGCGGCGCTCAAGAGCGAGACATAGGCTTCGCTCGACAGCACGCCGCGCGCGGCGGCTTCGGGCGCGGCGGCGATGCGGCTGGCCATGTCGGTCATCGGCGCGAGCACCGTCCAGCTTTTGATATTGGACGGCGCCGCGGTGCGCAGCGCCTCGGGCACCGGGATTGCGGTGGCGGTCGCCATGCCGAAGCGCCAGCTCGTCAGCCGGTCGATATTGTCCCACTCGATCGTCGTCGAGCGGCGCCCGGCGCCCGTCGCGCCGAGCACGCGTTCGGTGAGCAGGATGTCGAAGTTCGAGATTTTACCGCTCGACCGCACGCGGCCGATCGCCCAGCCCGCCGGCCCGGCTTCGCCCGACAGCCCCGAACAGATCGCCGACGCCAGGCGCCACGCCTGCTCGTCGCCATGCGCGAGGCCTGCGGGGACATAGGGACACATGCCCGCCGGGTCGGCGTTGGCAAGATAGGTTTGCTGCGCCGCGGCGACGAGGCGCGGGCTCGCGCGGTCATAGTCGACCGACTGGACGATCCGGCGCGCTATGATCGATTCGCCCATGCGCAGCAGCAGCGCCGTGCGAGCGGCGGCAAGGTCGGCGCCGTTGATCGTGTCGGGGGTGTCGATCGCCGACGCGAGCGAGCGACGAAGCAGGATCTGCCCCCAGCGCGATGCGAACTGGCCATTCGTCTTGCCCATGATCGCGGCGGCATATTGGCCGCGCACGCCGAACGCATCGGGTGCAAGCCCGCCCGTTTCGGGCGTCAGCGGCCCGATCCGCGTCAGCAGGCGGCGCGCGCCCGGCGGCAGGTCGTATTTCAGACCGCCCGATTCGACCTCTTCGTCCTCCTCGCCCTCTTCGCCGGTTTCGGCCGGCGCGCTCGCGCTAGCGGTCCCGGACGTCGGCACGACAGGCGGCGGGGCGCTGCCATTAGCGGGCGCCGAACCCGGGGTTGGCGTCGCAGTCGGCGACGGCGTGGGGGTCGGTCGCGGCGCGGGCGTCTCGGCGGGGTTGCCAAAGCCTTCGGGCAGCAGCGATTCCTGCGCGAGTGCGGGCAGGACCAGCGCCGCGGCGAGCGCGGTGCCCGACAGGCCCAGCGTCAGCGAAAGCGTTTTCATCTTCATCGTGGAGCGCTTTCGGCAATCTTGTCTGTCACGTCCACCTCAATCATTCGCGGCTCGATCGGCCGGCCCAGGAACAGCAGGAACAGGAAGAACGCCACCAGCACCAGCGCCAGCACGATCAATCGTGCAATCCAGCGGCTCTTTCCCGATCTGCCCCGCGCGCGCAATATCCAATGCCTGCCGTTCGTCTCATTTGAACCGCAGCAAAACCATTGTTCCGCGCGGCCCCTTCGGTATAGCCGCGCGCACCATGTCGCGAAACCCGAAAAGCCCGGCTGCTGCCATCCCCGCGTCGATCCGCGACCGGTCGATCGTGCTCGTCGGGCTGATGGGGTCGGGCAAATCGACGATCGGCCGCCGCCTCGCGCAACGCCTCGGCATGCGCTTCGCCGACGCCGACGACGAAATCGAACGTGCGGCAGGCATGACGATCTCCGACATTTTCGCGCGTTTCGGCGAGGCGCATTTTCGCGACGGCGAACGCCGCGTGATTTCGCGGTTGCTCGGCGAAAAGCCGATGGTGCTCGCGACGGGAGGCGGCGCCTTCGTCAATGAAGAGACGCGCGCGCTGATCCTGCAGGGCAGCCTTTGCATCTGGCTCGACGCCGATATCGCAACGCTCGTCGAACGCGTCGGCCGCCGCAGCCATCGCCCGCTGCTCAAGAATCGCGACCCCGGCGAGGTGCTCCGCGAACTGGCGGCGGTCCGCAACCCCATCTATGCCGAGGCGCATATTCGCGTCAGTTCGGCAAGCACGCCGCACGACCATACGGTGCGCGCGATCCTCGAGGCTCTGTCAAAGTGGGAAGATCCGAAATGAAAAGCCTGACCGTCGAATTGGGCAGCCGCAGCTATCCGATATTGATCGGCGACGGGCTGATCCAGGGCATCGGCGATCATGTAGCGCCGCTGCTGAAACGCCCGCGCACGATGATCGTCACCGACACCCACGTCGCCGAACAATATCTGATTCCGCTCGGCACCTCGCTCGCGATGGCCGACATCTCCTTTTCCTCCTTCGTGCTCGATCCGGGTGAAGGCACGAAGAGCTGGGCGGGGCTCGCGCGGCTGACCGAATGGCTGATCGGCGAAGGCGTCGAGCGGGGCGACCATGTCATTGCGCTTGGCGGCGGCGTGATCGGCGACCTCGTCGGTTTCGCGTGCAGCATCGTCAAACGCGGCTGCAACTTCATCCAGATCCCGACCACGCTGCTCGCGCAAGTCGACAGCAGCGTCGGCGGCAAGACCGCGATCAACGTCCCCGCGGGCAAGAACCTCATCGGCGCTTTCCATCAGCCCGCCTTGGTCGTGATCGACCCGACGACGCTCGAAACGCTGCCGCGCCGCGAACTCGGCGCCGGCTATGCCGAAGTCGTCAAATATGGCCTGATCGACGACGCCGGTTTCTTCGCCTGGTGCGAAGAGCATGGCGCGGCGCTGCTCGCGGGCGACAGCGCGGCCCGCCACAAAGCGATTGCGCATAGTGTCACGGCCAAGGCGCGCATCGTCGCCGCCGATGAGCGCGAGACGCAGGACATTCGCGCACTGCTCAACCTCGGCCACAGCTTCGGCCACGCGCTCGAAGCCGAAACGGGCTATTCGGACCGGCTGCTCCACGGCGAAGCGGTCGCGGCGGGCATGGTCCTCGCACACCAGTTTTCGGCCGCGAATGGCCTCTGCTCCGCGGCCGACGCCGAGCGGGTGCGCGCGCATCTGGCGAGCGTCGACCTGCCGCACAGCCTCGCCAGCGCGGGCGTCAACACCGATGGCGCGACCCTCGCGGGGCATATGGCGCACGACAAGAAGGTGCGCGGCGGCAAGCTGCCGCTGATCCTGACCCGCGGTATCGGACAGAGTTTCGTCACCGAAGACTATGGGCTCGACGCCGTCGCGGCGTTCCTCGACGGCCGGGCGTCAGCTGATCGCTGACGCCTGCTCGTTTTCTTCGTCTTTCGGATCGTCTTTCTGGGCCTTCGCCGCCAGACGCCGCAAACGGAATTTCTCCAGCACGCTTTCGGCCTCGCGTCCGCCGCCTGGCTTGAAGCGATGGTCCATGCCCGCCGAAATATCGCCCTCGTCGATCTGCGCCTGCAGCCGCGTCTCGTCGAGATGGCGCAAGGTCGCCTCGACATCTTCCATCTCGCGCGGATCGACGTCGAGGTAGCGCAGCGCGGTGAGGCCCATCGCGACCGAGCTTTCAAAGACCTCGCGAATAACCCCATCGACCCCGGCCCCCTCGACCGCGAGCAGCTGGCGGCGGTCAAAGACGCGCATCAGCACCTTCGCATTCGGAAAGGCGTCGACGATCGGCTTCAACGCCGCGGCATCGACCGAGGCATCGTCGATGCAGAAGATGATCAGCCGCGCCTCGTCGGCGCCCGCACGGCGGAGCAGGTCGACGCGCAGCCCGTCGCCGAAATAGACCTTGGTATCGAAGCGGCTCGACAGCTCGATCTGGCTCGGTTTCTTGTCGATCAGCGTCACCGAACAGGCGACGCCGTGCAGCATCTGCGACACGATCTGCCCGAACCGTCC
This sequence comes from Sphingopyxis sp. H053, assembly GCF_001468225.1. GTDB lineage: Bacteria > Pseudomonadota > Alphaproteobacteria > Sphingomonadales > Sphingomonadaceae > Sphingopyxis. The sequence goes on from NZ_LNRU01000003.1 coordinate 413,082, forward strand.
ATAGCCGACGACGATCGCCGACCCGCGCGGCGCGCCCGCCGGATCATCGAGGTCGGCGGGCTCAGCGGCAGGCGAAAATTCGAGGTTGCGCGCGAACAGCATCAGGAACGGCGTCGTCACCATCGACAGCGTCACCACCGCGCTGAACAGGCTCGCCGCTGCGGGATCGATCAGCAGCGCGTCGGCCGCCTGCGCGAACAGCAGGAAGCCGAACTCGCCGCCCTGGCTGAGGAGCAGGCCGAGCCCCAGCGCCACCGGCCACGGCTTGCCGAACAACTTCACGATTAGCGTGAGGACGATGACCTTCACCGCCACGAGGCCGAGCGCGAGCGAGAGGACAAGCAACGGCCGCTCGATCACCGCCCCGACGTCGAGCACCATGCCGACCGCAAGGAAGAAGAGGCCAAGCAGGATCAGGCGGAACGGTTCGACATCCGATTCGATCTCGTGCCGATAGGGCGAGTCGGCGAGCATCACCCCGGCGATAAAAGCGCCGAGCGCAGTCGACAGGTGCAGGCTGTGCATCAACGCCGCGCTCGCAAGGATAGTGAGCAGCCCGACGACGACGAACAATTCGCGCTCGCCATACCGCCCGATGATGCGGAGCAGCGGATTGACGACGAAGCGGCCGGCGAGCACGAGCACGACGATCGCCCACAAGGTGAAGAAGGCCATCTGCCACCCCGGCGGCGCCGACGGATCGGCGGGTGCGCGCGACAGCACCGCGACGATCGTGATCATCGGCACGAGCGCCAGATCCTGGAACAGCAGGATCGAGAAGGCTTTCTCGCCAAAGGGCGAGTTGATCCGCCCCGAGCTTTTGAGTCCCGGAAGCACCTGCGCGGTCGACGACAGCGCGAGCGGCAGGCCGAGCGCGAGCGAGGCCGCGGGGCTGAACCCCAAGGTCAGATGGATGAGCCCGGTGAGCACGAGCCCCGTCACGACGACCTGTGCCAGGCCGAGGCCGAAGATCGCGCGGCGCATGTCCCAAAGCCGGCGCGGCGACAGTTCGAGCCCCACGAGGAAGAGCAGGAAGGCGATGCCAAGCTCGGCAAAGGCGAGCTTCGATTCGCCGCCGCCGACAAGTCCCAGGCCGTGCGGCCCGACGATCGCCCCCGCGATCAGATAGCCGAGCACCGCGCCGAGGCCGAGCCGGCGAAAGATCAGCACGAACAAGGTCGCGACGCCGAGGAGGATCGCGCCTTCGACCAGTGCAGTATCGGTCGCGGTTTCGGCCACCTTTCCGGCCGCTTCCGAGGCGGCCGCGGTGAGCGCGAGCAACGTCATGCCGCCGCCGCCCGCTCCTCAAGCGCCGCAATCGCAGCGTCGAACGGCAGCAAGATCGCGCCGTGGCGCGCCGGATAGCCCTGTGCCGGTGCGAGCAGGTCGAACCCCGGCCAGTCGGGCTGGGCGTCCGCGCCCGCGAACCAGCTGGCGATCCCGTCGCGCGCGGCGCGCAGTTCGACGAGGCCGAGTCCCGGCGCGTGGCGCGCGAGCAATGCCGCCGATGCCTGACCCAGCGCGCACGCCTCGACATGCATGCCGACGCGCGTCACCCGGCCCGCATCGTCGGTATCGAGATCGAGGATGATCGCGCTGCCGCACAGCGGGGCACGCTTGCTCACCCGGTGCCGCGCATCCGCGATCGGCAGATATTCCGCGGTCGCAACCGCGAGCGCCAATATGTCGCGATTATAGAGCGGCGCGCTCATGGCTTGTCGGCCCCGGCTGCTTCGGCTTCGCGCGCCTCGGCGCGGCGCTCGGCGATCACCTTGCTCATTGCAGTGCTCGTTGCATTGAGCGCCGGATAGGAGCGGCTGTCGGTCATCCACGCGGGGCGCTGCATGACGCCATAACCGATATCATAGAGCAAAGTGAGGAGCATGAAGCCGATCGAGGCGATCAACAGGCCCTTCACCGCACCGAAACCCGCGCCCAATCCGCGGTCGAACCCGCCGACCAGCGACGCGCGGCTGCGCTGTCCCATCGCGCGCGATCCCCATTTGGCGAGCGCGAACACCCCGCCGAAGAGGAGCACGAAGGCGAGCGCCGCGGCGCCGCCCTCGGTCCCGACCCAGCCCGCGAGCAGGTCGGTCACCAGCAGGTGAAAAAAGCGCACCGCCGCGATCGCGAGGATCCACGCGAGCAGCGTCGTCACCTCCTGCACGAGGCCGCGCGAAAAACCGAGCACCGCGCCGCCGCCAACCAGCACCAGCACGACGATATCCAGAGCCGTCAGACTTCCCATAGGCCGGTCGCTAGTCGCGCCCGAGCATCAGGTCAACGAGTTCGCCGAGGCGTTCGAAACCGGTGACCGAAATCCCGCCGACCGCCTTCATGCCCTTGGGACCCCAGCCGCGCGAAAAACCGAGCTTCGCCGCTTCGCGCAGCCTGAGGCCGTCGTGCGAAACCTGCCGCACGTCGCCCGACAGCGACAGCTCGCCGAATACGATTGCGTCGGCGGGCACCGGCCGCTCGCTGAATGCCGAGATCAGCGCCGCCGCGACCGCCAGATCGGCGGCGGGATCGGTGAGCCGATAGCCGCCCGCGATGTTGAGATAGACTTCGGCGGCGCCCATTTGCAGCCCGCAGCGCGCCTCCAGCACCGCGAGCACCATCGCGAGCCGCCCGCTATCCCAGCCGACAACCGCGCGGCGCGGCGTCGCGCCGCTCGCGAGCCGCACGGTCAGCGCCTGCACCTCGACGAGCACCGGGCGGGTGCCCTCGAGCGCCGGAAACACCACCGATCCCGGCACATCGCGGCTGCGGTCGGTCAGGAACAGGCTCGACGGGTTGCTGACTTCGCCCAGCCCTTCCTCGCCCATCGCGAACACCCCGATCTCGTCGGTGCCGCCAAAGCGGTTTTTCACCGCGCGCAGGATGCGATATTGATGGCTGCGCTCGCCCTCGAACGCCAGCACCGTGTCGACCATATGCTCGAGCACGCGCGGCCCCGCGATCGTCCCGTCCTTGGTGACATGGCCGACGAGCACGATCGCGGCATCGCTGTCCTTGGCGTAGCGGATCAGTTCCTGCGCGCTCGCACGCACCTGGCTCACCGTTCCCGGCGCGCTGTCGATCAGGTCGCTGTGCATCGTCTGGATCGAATCGATCACGACGAAATCTGCGGTCTGCTTGTCGAGCGTCGCAAGGATGTCGCGCACCGATGTCGCGCTGGCGAGCGCCACCGGCGCATCGCCGAGTCCGAGCCGCTGCGCGCGCAGCCGCACCTGCGCCGCGGCTTCCTCGCCGCTGATATAGACGACCGACTTGCCCGCCTTCGCGAGCCGCCCCGCCGCCTGCAGCAGCAGCGTCGACTTGCCGATCCCCGGATCGCCGCCGATCAGCGTCGCCGACCCCGCGACGAAACCGCCGCCGAGCGCGCGGTCGAATTCGGCAATCCCGCACAGCATGCGCTCGGGCATCTTGCTCTCGGCATCGAGCGTTTCGAGCGCGAGCGTCCGCCCGCCGCGGCTGAGGTCGTGCTTGGCCGAAAACACCGTTTCGCCAGCCTCCTCGATCAGCGTGTTCCACTCGCCGCAATCGGCGCATTGCCCCTGCCAGCGATAGGTTGCGGAGCCGCAATTCTGGCAGACATATTGACGTTTCGCTTTGGCCATGCGGCTCGCATAATCGGAACAAAGATGGAACGCCAGCCCTTTCCCAAACTCGTAGCGACGGTTCATTTTGTGCGCGCGTTGCTCTAGGGGAGCAGCAACACCCGAATCACCTTCCCACAGGAAAGCACCGCGCCATGAAATTCTTCGCCGACACCGCCGAAATCGCCGATATCCAGGAGCTCGCCGCAACCGGCCTGCTCGACGGCGTCACCACCAACCCCTCGCTGATCGCCAAGTCGGGCCGCGACTTCAAGGAAGTCACGAAGGAAATCTGCGCGCTGACCACCGGCCCCGTGTCGGCCGAAGTCGTCGCGCTCGACCATGCAACGATGATGAAAGAGGCCGAGATTCTTCGCAAGATCGCGCCGAACGTCTGCATCAAGGTGCCGCTGACGATCGACGGCCTCAAGACGTGCAAGGCGCTGACCGGCGATGGCACGATGGTCAATGTCACGCTCTGCTTCTCGGCGGCGCAGGCGCTGCTCGCCGCCAAGGCCGGCGCGACCTTCGTCTCGCCCTTTGTCGGCCGTCACGATGACAATGGCTTCGACGGGATGCAGCTCATCTCCGACATCCGGCTGATCTACGACAATTACGGCTATGAAACCGAGATCCTCGTCGCGAGCGTGCGCCACGGCATCCATGTGCTCGAAGCCGCCAAGATCGGCGCCGACGTGATGACCGCGCCGCCGTCGGTGATCAAGGGGCTGTTCAAGCATATCCTGACCGAAAAGGGCATCGAAGGCTTCCTCGCCGACTGGGCGAAGACCGGGCAGTCGATCTGAGACACGCCTCACTCTCTTAGCAGTTGACGTAAACGTTAAGTCATCGCGATACTCCCCCGAAAGGGAGAGATTCGCGATGACCGACACCACCATCCTCACCGAACGCCGCGGCCACATATTGATCGTCACGATCAACCGGCCCGAGGCGCGCAACGCGGTCAACGCCGCGGTCCATATCGGCATCGGCACCGCGCTTGAAACCGCCGAAGCCGATCCCGAAATCCGCGCCGTCGTCATCACCGGCGCGGGCGACAAGAGCTTCTGCGCGGGCGCCGACCTGGTCGCACTCTCGCGCGGCGAAAGCCTCTATCCCGACGATCCGGCGCAGCAGGCGTGGGGCTTTGCCGGCATGGTGTCGCACCCGATCTCGAAACCGATCATCGCCGCGGTCAATGGCTTCGCGTTCGGCGGCGGCTGCGAGATCGCGCTGATGAGCGACATCATTATCGCCGCCGACCATGCGCAATTCGGCCTGCCCGAGGTCAAGGTCGGGCTGTTCGCCGCCGCCGGTGGGGCCTTCCGGCTTGCGCAGCAGCTGCCGCGCAAGCTCGCGATGGAATATATGCTGACCGGCGATCCGATCCCCGCCGCACGCGCCACCGAGTTGGGCCTCGTCAACCATGTCGTCCCGCTCGTCGACTTGCTCCCCACCGCGATCGCGCTCGCCGAAAAGATCGCCGCCAACGCGCCGCTGTCGGTGCAGGCGTCAAAGCGCGTCGCGCTCGGCATCGACGAGGGCCGCATCGCCGCCGACGCGCCGTTCTGGGAGCATAACACGCGCGAGCGCGGCGTGCTGATGCGCAGCGAAGACGCGCGCGAGGGGCCGCTGGCCTTTGCGCAGAAGCGCAAGCCCGAGTGGAAGGCGCGCTGATCGTGACGATGACCGATCCCGAGCGCATTCCCGTCATCATCGGCGTGGGGCAGGTCAATGACCGGCCCGCGGACCCCGACGAGGGGCTCGACTCGCTCGGGCTGATGGTCGCGGCGCTAAGGCAAGCCGATGCCGATGCCGGCGGCGGCTTGCTGACCGACTTGGACAGCCTTGCGATCGTCGACCAGATCAGCTTCCACAGCCTCGGCAAGCTTCCCGAACCGCTCGCCGCCGCGATCGGCGCAACGCCCGCGATCAACTATCAGTCGGCGGCTCCGCACGGCGACACGCCCGTTCGCCTGCTCAACGAGGCCGCGAACCGCATCGGCGCAGGCGAAGTGAAACTCGCGGCGATCGTCGGCGCCGAAGCGCTCCGCACCGCCGCAGGCCGCGCCGCGAAGGCCGCGAGCGGCGAGGACAAAAGCTATAATGCGATCCGCAAGGTCGCGACACGCCGCGAGCCGAACTACGCCCAGCTTCACGGGCTGGCGGCGCCGGTAGACGTCTATCCCCTCTACGAGAATGCGACACGCGCGGCGTGGGGCCAAAGCCTCGCCGAAGCCCAATTCGAAAGCGCCGAAATCTGGTCGCGCTTTTCCGAGGTCGCGGCCGGAAACGACGGCGCGTGGATTCGCAAACCCGCCAGCCCCGAAGACATCCTCAAGGTCGACGAGCGCAACCGCCCGATCGCCTTCCCCTATTCGAAGCTGATGGTCGCCAATTCATCGGTAAACCAGGGCGCGGGCTTCATCGTAGCGAGCCTCGCCGAAGCATGGCGCCGCGGCATCCCCGAAGACCGCCTGATCCATATCGGCATGGGCGCCGCGGCGAAGGAGCCCGCAAGCATCCTTCACCGCGACCGCTATGACGGCAGCGTCAGTATGGAGACCTCGATCAACCGCACGCTCGAACTGAACGCGATGACCGCCGCGGACTTCGATTTCGTCGAGCTTTACAGCTGCTTCCCGTGCGTCCCCAAGATGGCGCGGCGTATCCTCGGCTGGCCGTGGGACCGGCCCGCGACGGTGTTCGGCGGCCTCACCTTCGGCGGCGGGCCGATCGCGAATTATATGAGCCACGCGATCGTTTCGATGGTCGAGAAACTGCGCGAGGAAGGCCGCTATGGCTTCCTCTTCGCCAATGGCGGCTTCGCAACCGACAATCATTGCATCGTGCTGGGGAACCGGCCGATTGCGGCGGCGAGTTTTCCGCAGGACTTCGACTATCAGGCCGAGGCCGAGGCGAAGCGCGGGCCGGTGCCCGAGCTGGTGGAAGATTATGCCGGGCCGGCGACGATCGAGAGCTATACGGTGTTTTACGGCCGCGATGGCGCGCCGAAAGCGGGTGTTGTGGTGGCGCGGACGCCCGACGGAAAGCGCACGCTGGCGCATGTCGATGTGAGCGATACGACGATGCTGGCGTTCCTCACCGACGGCACGCAGGAGCCGGTCGGGACGGCGGGGCAGGTCTTCGCGCTCGAAGAAGGCTTCGGCTGGCGGGCCTAAGCCTCTCCCTTCCCATTTATGGGAGGGGTCGGGGGAGGGCCTGTTCCGGGACCGAAATGCAGGAGCGCGACATGCCCTCCCCTAGCCCCTCCCGCAAGCGGGAGGGGAACTAGATTTCGAATGAAACCCCCTGGGCCAGTGGCAGCGTGTCCGAATAATTCAGCGTATTCGTCGCCCGCCGCATATAGGCCTTCCAGCTGTCGGAGCCGCTTTCACGCCCGCCGCCGGTTTCCTTCTCGCCGCCGAACGCGCCGCCGATCTCGGCGCCCGAGGTGCCGAGATTGACGTTGGTGATACCGCAGTCGCTCGCGACCAGGAACCGCTCGGCCTCGCGCATGTCGGTCGTGAAGATCGCCGACGACAGCCCCGCCGCGACATCGTTGTGCAGCTCGATCACCCCGTCCAGATCATAATAGCGCATGACATAAAGGATCGGCGCGAAGGTCTCTTCGAGCACGGGTCCGACCTGCCCCGGCATCTCGACGAGCGCCGGCTTCACGTAAAAGCTCGCACCTTCGCCGATCCGCTCGCCGCCATGGACGCCCCCGCCCGCGGCGCGCGCCGCGTCCAGCGCGTCCTGCATCATCTCATAGGCCGCGCGGTCGATCAGCGGCCCGACGAGCACCTCGCTTGTCAACGGATTGCCCACGCCGACACTGTTGTAGGCGGCCTTCAGCTTGGTGACGAAGCCATCGTAAATGCTGTCGTGCAGGAACAATCGCCGCGTCGTCGTGCAGCGCTGTCCCGCGGTCCCCATCGCCCCGAACGCAACGCCGCGCAGCGCGAGGTCGAGGTCGGCCGACGGCGTGACGATCACGCCATTGTTGCCGCCAAGTTCGAGGATCGCGCGCGCGAACCGCTGCGCCAGCCGCGGCGCGACCGCGCGGCCCATCCGCGTCGAACCCGTCGCCGATACCAGCGCCACGCGCGTGTCGTCGACCAGCGCCTCACCCACCTCGCGCCCGCCGATCAAGAGCTGCGCCAGTCCCTCGGGCGCATCGCCGAAGCGCGCCAGCGCGCGCTCGAAAATCGCTTGCGTCGCCAGCGCGGTCAGCGGCGTCTTTTCGGAAGGCTTCCACACGACGCTGTTGCCGCACACCAGCGCGATCGCGGCGTTCCATGCCCACACCGCGACCGGGAAATTGAACGCCGAGATCACCCCGACGACACCCAGCGGATGCCAGACCTCCATCATCCGGTGCCCCGGCCGTTCGGTTGCAATGGTCAACCCGTAAAGCTGGCGCGACAGCCCGACCGCGAAGTCGCAGATGTCGATCATTTCCTGTACCTCGCCCGCGCCCTCGGACGGAATCTTTCCCGCCTCGATCGTCACCAGCTTCGCCAGATCGTCTTTTGCCGCGCGCAATTCCTCGCCCCACAATCGAACGAGTTCGCCGCGGCGCGGGGCGGGAACATTGCGCCATGCGCGAAAGGCTGCCCTCGCTTTGTCGAGTGTCTCATCAATTGCCGCTGCATCGGCGACCCGCACCATTCCCAGCTCTTCGCCCGTCAGCGGCGTGACCGACGGCATCGAGCCTTCGGTCCACAATGCGCGGTCGACCCCCAGCCTGCCGAGGAGCCCATCAATATCCTGGCCCAATTGAACCATCATCTGTCCCTTCATTGGGCCGACACGCCCTTGCAGTTTGTGGCTCGCGGGTTATCGCAGCGGGCGAACAATGCAAACCCGAATGGGAGAGTCGTCCTTGTCCGAATTGTCGCCGTCCGAGCCCTTTGTTCCCGTTCCGGCCGATGCCGCGGCGAACACGCACTGCAGCGCCGCCGATTACGACCGGCTCTACGCGCAGAGCATCGACGACCCCGATGCTTTCTGGGCCGAACAGGCGAAGCGGATCGACTGGATCACGCCGCCGACCACGATCGGCAACTGGTCGTACGATCCCGTTGAAATCAAATGGTATGAGGATGGCGTTCTCAACCTTTGCCACAACGCCGTCGACCGCCATGTTGCGGCGGGGCATGGCGAGCGCACCGCGATCATCTTCGAACCCGACGCTCCCGACGGCGAGACGCGGACGATCAGCTATGCCGCGCTGCTCGCCGACGTCATCCGCTTCGCGAACACGCTGAAGAAGATGGGCGTCCAAAAGGGTGACCGCGTTACCATCTATATGCCGATGATCCCCGAAGGCGCGGTGGCGATGCTCGCCTGTGCGCGTATCGGCGCGGTCCACAGCGTCGTCTTCGGCGGCTTTTCGCCCGAGGCGATCCATGGCCGGATCGAGGATTGCGCGAGCGACTGGGTGATCTGCGCCGACGAAGGGCTTCGCGGCGGCAAAACCGTTCCCTTGAAGGCCAATGTCGACAAGGCGCTCGAACGCGTCGACGTGAAGGCGGTGCTCGTCATCGCGCACACCGGCGGCGATATCGCGATGAAGGAAGGCCGCGACCATTGGTACGACGCGCTGTCGGCCGATGTCGGCGCCGACTGCCCGTGCGAACCGATGAACGCCGAGGACCCGCTCTTCATCCTCTACACCTCGGGCTCGACGGGCAAGCCCAAGGGTGTGCTCCACACTGTCGGCGGGTACAGCGTCTGGACCGCGAGCACCTTCTATTACGGCTTCGATTATCGCCCCGGCGAAATCTTCTGGTGCAGCGCCGACATCGGCTGGGTCACCGGCCACAGCTACGTCGTCTATGGTCCGCTCCAGAATGGTGCGACGACTTTGATGTTCGAGGGCGTGCCGAACTATCCCGGCCACGACCGCTTCTGGCAGGTGGTCGACAAGCATAAGGTCAACATCCTCTACACCGCGCCGACCGCGATCCGCGCGCTGATGCGCGAGGGCGACGAGTATGTGACGCGCCACGACCTGTCGTCGCTCCGCCTGCTCGGCAGCGTCGGCGAGCCGATCAATCCCGAGGCGTGGCGCTGGTATCACCAAATCGTCGGCAAAGGCCGCGTTCCCGTCGTCGACACCTGGTGGCAGACCGAGACTGGCGGCATCATGATCACCACCCTGCCCGGCGCGCATCCGATGCAGCCGGGCAGCGCCGGCCGCCCCTTCTTCGGCATCCGCCCGCAACTCGTCGACGCCGAGGGCGGCGTGCTCGTCGATGAGCAGACCGGCGGCGCGGCCGAGGGCAATCTGTGCATCACGCACAGCTGGCCGGGTCAGGCGCGCACGATCTATGGCGATCATCAGCGCTTCGCCGAAACCTATTTTTCGACCTATAAGGGCAAATATTTCACCGGCGACGGCTGCCGCCGCGACGCCGACGGCTATTGGCGGATCACCGGCCGCGTCGACGATGTCATCAACGTCTCGGGCCACCGCATGGGCACCGCCGAGGTCGAAAGCGCGCTCGTCCTCCACGACCTCGTCGCCGAGGCCGCGGTCGTCGGCTTCCCGCACGACATCAAGGGCCAGGGCATCTACGCCTATGTGACGCTCAACGCCGGGGTCGAGCCGACCGACGAGGTCGCCGCGGCGCTGAAGCAGCAGGTGCGCAAGGAAATCGGCCCGATCGCGACCCCCGACCATATCCATCTGACGCCCGGGCTTCCCAAGACGCGCTCGGGCAAGATCATGCGCCGCATCCTGCGCAAGATCGCCGAGAATGACTTCGGGTCGCTGGGGGACACGTCGACGCTCGCCGATCCGAGCCTCGTCGACGGGCTGATCGAAGGACGGAAGAACAAATAGCCTCAATCGGGATCCCGGACTTGATCCGGGATCCATTGCGACGGCGCGTCCTTGGACCCCGGATCAAGTCCGGGGTGACGAGAAAGTCGGACTATTTCGCCAGCGCCTCGCACAGGCGATCGGTCGCGAGCGCGATGCGCGATTCCGCCGTTTTGCGATTGGCCGCACTATTCTCGACCCCGCGCGTTTCGGTGTTGAACGCCAGCAGGCTGCCGACGCGCTGGTCGGGACAGAGGCTCAGATAGGCGCGAAAGCCGTTCTGGTCGCCATTATGTCCGACGAACCGCACCCCCGCACCGCGGTCGATAAAGAAGGACAGCCCGCTCTGCGTCGTCTTCGTCATACGCCCCTGCGTGAAATCCTCGCCCGCCGCGATTTGCGGCGCCCACATTTCCTCGAGCGAAGACCGTTTCAGCACCAGATCATAGTCGACTTGGCGCGCCGGATCGCCGAGCAGGAACGCCGCATATTTCGCCATGTCGGGCATCGGCGCATTGAGCCCGCCATTCGACACCGTCACCCCGGTATCGACATCGAACGGCGCGGCGACGCGCCGGCCGTCGCGAATATAGTAACTGTGCGACCGGTGCGGCAGCAGATGCGGCGGGGTGCGATCGAAATAACTGGCATGCATGCCCAGCGGCTTCAGGATATATTTGTCGACATAGACTTCATAATCCTCGCCCGACAGCCGCTCGATGACCTGACCCAGATAGACGATGCCCGGATTGGAGTAGCCGAAGCGCGTGCCGGGTTTGAACTCGACCTGCGTATACGGCAGCATCGCCACGAGCTGCGCCCAGCCCTTCGGCTCGAACGGCTGCCAGTCATGATCGCGCCACGGCCAGGTGCCGCTGCGAAAGCCCGCGCTGTGGCTCATCAGCTGGCGCAGCGTGATCGCGCCCGTGTCGCCATAGGGATTGTGGACGGCCGCCAGTTCGGGCACATAGCGGGTGATCGGATCGTCGAGCGACAGCAGCCCACGATCGCGCAATTGCATGATCGCGATCCCGGTCATCGTCTTGGTGATCGATGCCCAATGATAGATGGTGTCGGCATCGACGGGGACATGCGCGTCGGCATCCTGCTCGCCCAGATGGTCGGCAACGACGGTCCGGCCGTCACGTACAACGTAGAAACTGCTTCCCGCGATCTTCGCCCGGCCGGCTTCGCTGCGGTGCAGCTCGCTAAAATCGCCAAGCGCCGCGTCGAAGCGCGACTCTTCGGCCGCCGCCGGATTGGCTATCAGAACAAGTGCGGCAGCAATCCAGCGCGACATGGCGATCCCTCCTGTTCAACCACGAAAGGGGACGGTGGCCGAAGGCGGTCAGAAATGGAAGTCGGGAAGCTCCGCGAGCGCGATGCCCAATGCCTCGGCCCAGCCGTCGGCGACGCTTTCGAAATAGGGGTCGTTGCGCTCGAACCGCCGTTCGCGCACCGTGGCAAAATCGTCGCGCTCATGGACGCGAAGGTCAATCGGCAGGTCGACGCCGGCATTGGCGCGGATCGTCGAATCGAACGAGACGCAAAGCAGCTTCACCGAATCCTCGAACGACATCGCCGGGTCGTACGAGCGCACGATGATCGGCCGCCCATATTTGGTCTCGCCGATCTGGAAGAACGGATTATCCTCGCCCGCCTCGATGAAATTGCCTTCGGGATAGATGAGGAAAAGCCGCGGTTCGGACCCCTTGATCTGCCCGCCGACGATCAGCGAGGCGCGGAAGAGCGATTCCGCCGCGGGCCCTTCGTCGCTGTGGCGCATCACGATGTTGCGCAGCGTCTCGCCGACGATCGTCGCGACCGCGAACATCGACGGCGCGGCGAGGATCGAAGGTTGGCGTTCCTCGGGCGCCTTGGTGCGCTCGTCGAGCAGGCTCACCACGGCCTGCGTCGTCGCGAGGTTGCCCGCCGACATCAATGTGATCACGCGCTCGCCGGGCACGTGCCAGCTGCGCATCTTGCGGACCTGCGAAATGTCGTCGACACCCGCGTTGGTGCGGGTGTCCGACATGAACACCAGTCCCTTGTTCAAACGCATGCCAACGCAATAAGTCATCGAATCCCGTTTTCCCCGCCCGGAAAGTCCTGATCGTCCGGCCCGCTTATTGCTGGACCTGCAATTGAACAACCAGATTTTCCTGCGCCGCACCATAGCGCATGCCGCGAACCGGGGCAGCGTCGCGGTAATCGAGCCCCGTCGCGACGCGAATATAGCGCTGGTCGGGCGAATGGCCGTTGCTGACGTCGAAGCCGATCCATCCGATATGCTCGAAATGCGCCTCGGCCCATGCGTGCGTCGCATCCTGATGCGTGCGGTCGTTCATCATCAGATAGCCCGACACGTAACGCGCCGGATGGCCAAGGTGGCGCATCGCGGCGATGAAGATATGCGCATGGTCCTGGCACACCCCGCCCTCGCTGCCGAGCGCCTGTTCGGCGGTCGTCTCGGCATCGGTAAAGCCGATCCGGTACGCCAGCCGGTCGATGATCAGCGCCGACAGCGCATGCGCGCGCTCGATATCATTGCTGTAGTCGCGGCCGAGCTGTGCGGTCAGCGCGCGGACGTGCCGCCCCGCGCGCGTCAGCGGCGTGGGTCGCAGAAAGGTCCACAGCGGCATCGCGCCGCGATGCTGCCCGATCACGCCGTCCCAGGTTTCCAGCTCGACCTCGCCATGACAGCGGATGACCATCTCGCTCGCCCCGCCCTGCACCGCAATCAGGTTGACGCCGTTGCCGTGGTGGTCGGTGTAGTGCAGTTGCTGCGCGCCGCCCTCGACCTCGATCGTCCAGCCATGGACACGCTGCTGCCCCGGCCGGTCCTTCGGCGTGAGTTTCAGCTGCTGCAGTGCATAGCTGACCGGCGCATCATATTGATAACGGGTGGTATGTTCGACGCGCAGTTTCATTCCACAAACCTGTAATCGCGCTCGACCTGCCGGGCGAGGGCGGCGGTGTCGCGAAGAAAGCTGGTCACATATTGGTGCAGGCCGCCGTCGAAGATCGACTGGATCGGCCCGGCGAGCTTCTCATGGCTCAGCGCATGCGCCAGCCGCCAGGCCTCGGTCTCCTCGCCATAATGCCGCTGCAGCTGCGCCAGATGATCCTCCATCCGCTCGCAGCAGAAAGCGAGGCTGCGCGGCATCTGGCGATAGAGGATCAGGAATTCGGCGATCTTGAGCGCGCTGATCTCGGCCCCGTAAAGCCAGCGATAGGCGCGGTGCGCCGACACCGACCGCAAAATCGTTTCCCACTGCACATTGTCGATCGACGTGCCGATATGCGCGACCGAGGGCAGCAGCAGATAATATTTGACGTCGAGGATGCGCGCGGTGTTGTCGGCGCGCTCCAGAAACGTACCGAGCAGCGCAAAATGATAGCCGTCGTTGCGCAGCATCGTGCCGTTCAATGCCCCGCGGACATGCGCGCTCTGCTGGCGGATCGTCGTCAGCACGTCGGGCAGATCGTCCTCGCGCACCGGCCGCTTCAGCAACGCGACGAGTGTCATCCAGCTCGTATTGACCGCCTCCCACGTCTCGCGGGTCAGCGCGGTGCGCGCGGTGCGGGCATTGTCGCGCGCGAGCTTGATCACCGAAAGGATGCTCGACGGATTGGCGGGATCGCGAAGCAGGAAGTCGATCACGCGCGCCGAGCTGTAATCGCCGTGCGCCGCCTTGAATGCCTGATTGACCCCCGCGGTCACCAGCACCGACTTCCATTCGGCCGCCGCCGTGCTCGACCGCGTCAGCGCGATGCGAAACCCCGCGTCGATCAGGCGCGCATTATTCTCGCTACGCTCGAGGTAACGCGCCATCCAGAAGAGCGAGCCTGCGGTCTTGCCCAGCATCAGTCTTCCAATACCCAGGTGTCTTTGGTGCCGCCGCCCTGGCTCGAATTCACCACCAGCGATCCCTTGGTCATCGCGACGCGCGTCAACCCACCCGGCGTGATCGTGACCCCCTGCGGCGACATCAGCACAAAGGGGCGCAGGTCGACGTGGCGCGGCGCGAGGCCCTTCTTCGTAAAGATCGGCACGGTCGATAGCGACAGCGTCGGCTGCGCGATATAATTGCCGGGGTTCGCCTCCAGCTTGGCACGGAAGGCCGCGAGCTCCTTCTTGCTCGCGGCGGGGCCGACGAGCATCCCGTAACCACCCGACCCGTGGACTTCCTTGACGACGAGTTCGGGCAGCCGGTCGAGCACTTCGCGCAAATGCTCGGGGTCCGAACAGCGCCACGTCGGCACATTGGGAAGCAGCGCCTTTTCGCCCGTATAGAATTCGATGATGTCGGGCATATAGCTGTAGAGCGCCTTGTCGTCGGCGATGCCGGTGCCGGGCGCGTTGGCGATGGTGATGCCGCCCGCGCGATACACGTCCCATATCCCCGGCACGCCGAGCATCGAATCGGGGCGGAAATTCAGCGGATCGAGGAAATCATCGTCGACGCGGCGATAGACGACATCGATCGCCTTATAGCCCTGCGTCGTGCGCATCGCGACGCGCCCGTCGATAACGCGCAGGTCATGCCCCTCCACCAGTTCGGCGCCCATATGGTCGGCGAGGAAGCTGTGCTCATAATAAGCGCTGTTGTGGATACCGGGGGTCAGCACCGCGACGGTCGGGGTGCCGCCGCACGCGGGCGGCGCGCAGGCGGCGAGCGATTTCAGCAGGTTGATCGGATAGTCGCTGACCTCGCGCACCGGCACTTTCGCGAACAGCTCGGGAAACATCTGGAGCATCGTTTCGCGGTTTTCGAGCATGTAGGACACGCCCGACGGGGTGCGCGCATTATCCTCGAGCACATAGAATTCATCGGCGCCGGTGCGCACGATGTCGGTGCCGCTGATGTGCGTATAGATGCCGCCCGGCGGGTCGAGCCCCATCATCATCGGCAGGAACGCCTCGTTCCCCGCGATCAGGTCGGTCGGCACGCGCCCGGCGCGCAAAATCTCCTGCCGGTGATAAATGTCGTGGAGAAAGGCGTTGAGTGCGCGCACGCGCTGTTCGATGCCGCGCGACAGGCGGCGCCATTCGCTCGCCGAGATGATGCGCGGCACGACGTCGAAGGGGATCAGCCGCTCGTCGCCGTCGGCGGCGCCATAGACGTTGAAGGTGATCCCGGTGGTACGGAACAGCGCCTCGGCCTGCTGCGCCTTGCGCTGGATGCGCGTCGCATCCTCGGCCTCGAACCACCCGCAATATTCGCGATAGGGCGACCGGGTTCCGCCCTCCTGGCTCGTCATTTCGTCGAAAAATGAAATGCGCCTGCCCTTTCCACGCAACATGCCAGCATCCGCCGCGCGAGAGCGAGCGGCGCACTCATGTTCCTGCTGCTGCGCTACCTGACGGCTACGTGGCCACCAGGCTTGTGAGGCCAATGCTAATCGCGCCCGCGGGCCTTGGCAAGCGGGCGCGTAAGCCGTGGTGTTACCGTAACATCAAACACTTGCCGCGCGCCCGAAGGCGTGCGGCGAGCGCGTCAAATCGCGCCGTGGCAGTGCTTATACTTGCGGCCCGAACCGCACGGGCACGGCGCGTTGCGGCTGATGTCGAGCGTCGCATAGGGATTGTCTCCCTCGGGCATGTCCGGACGCGGGATCTGCATCGGCGGCAGCGTGTTTGCGATCACGCCCAACTGTCCACCGTCGAGATCGGCGCTGTTGTCCTCGCCCGTGAAGGGGTCGATGTGTGTGGTCAGGAAATCGGGCAGGTCGGGCAGCGGCATCGGCTCGGGCTCTTCGAAGCGCAGGTCGATCCGCGCAACGGTGCGCGTCACATCCTCGCGGATATTCTGCAGCATGCGTTCGAACAGCGCGAAGGCTTCCTGCTTATATTCGTTGATCGGCTGCTTCTGCGCATAGGCGCGCAGGAACACGACCTGACGCAGCGCGTCGAGCGTCGACAAATGCTCTTTCCAATGATGGTCGAGCGTCTGGAGCAGCACCGATTTCTCGATCCCCTTCCACGTTTCCTGATCGACGAGCGCAGCCTTTTCGGCGGCGACCGCGTCGGCGGCGGCCTGGATGCGCTCTTCGAACATTTCGGCGTCGACCGCGTCTTCCTGCATCCACGCATCGATCGGCGGCGAAAGGTCGAGGATATTCTCTACCCGCTCCTTCATCTGTTCGACGTTCCACTGTTCGGGATAGCTGCCGGGGGGGCACGCATCGGCAACGATCGAATTGACCGTTTCGGCGCGCATCGCGGTCATCACCTCGTCGACGGTCTCGCTGTCGATGATCTCGCCGCGCTGTTCATAGATGACCTTGCGCTGGTCGTTCATGACGTTGTCATATTCGACGACCTGCTTGCGGATGTCGTAGTTGCGCGCCTCGACCTTCTTCTGCGCGGTCTCGATCGCCTTCGACAGCCATTTCGACCCGATCGCCTCGCCGTCCTCCAGATTTTTGTTCATCATCTTGGAAAAGAGCGTGTCGGGGCCGAAGATGCGCAGCAGGTCATCGTCGAGGCAGAGGTAGAATTTCGACAGGCCGGGGTCGCCCTGGCGCCCCGAACGGCCGCGCAGCTGGTTGTCGATGCGGCGGCTTTCGTGACGCTCGGTCGCGAGCACGAACAGCCCGCCCGCGGCGAGCACCGCCTCACGCTCGGCGGCGACCTCTTCGTGGATGCGCGCGATCGCGGCGTCGCGCTCGGCGCCTTCGGGCAGGTCCTTCAATTCGTCGCCGATGCGGAATTCTTCGTTGCCGCCGAGTTTGATGTCGGTGCCGCGGCCCGCCATGTTCGTCGCGATCGTGACCGCACCGGTGCGGCCCGCCTGCGCGACGATATGCGCTTCGCTTTCGTGGAAACGCGCGTTGAGCACGCTATGCGGCACGCCGTCCTTTTCAAGGAAGGACGACAGCAGCTCGGACTTTTCGATCGACACGGTGCCGACGAGCACCGGCTGGCCGCGCTCGTTCGCCTCGCGGATCGTCTTGGCGATCGCGCCGAACTTGTCGGTGATATTCTTGTAGAATTCATCCTCGTCGTCGACGCGCGCGATCGGACGGTTGGTCGGGATGTTGACGACATTCATCTTGTAAATGTCGAAGAATTCGGCCGCTTCGGTCGCCGCGGTGCCGGTCATGCCCGAAAGCTTGGGGTACATACGGAAATAATTCTGGAAGGTGATCGACGCGAGCGTCTGGTTCTCGGGCTCGATCTGCACGCCTTCTTTCGCCTCGACCGCCTGATGCAGGCCGTCGGACCAGCGCCGCCCGTCCATCATGCGGCCGGTGAATTCGTCGATGATCACGACCTTGCCGTCCTTGACGATATAGTCGGTGTCGATCCGGAACATCTGGATCGCCTTCAACGCCTGATTGACGTGATGCACGACCTGCGTGTTTTCGATGTCGTAGAGATTGTTGCCCTGGAGCAGGCCGGCGGCTTCGAGCAGGCGCTCGACATGCTCGGTGCCGTCCTCGGTCAGGTTGATCGACTTGGACTTTTCGTCCTTTTCATAATCATCATCGGTCAGGTTGAGGACGACTTCGTTGACGCGGATATAAAGCTCGGACTTGTCGTCGGTCGGACCCGAGATGATCAGCGGGGTGCGCGCTTCGTCGATCAGGATCGAATCGACCTCGTCGACGATGCCGAAGTTGAAGGTGCGGTGGACCATCTGCTGGCGGTCGAACTTCATATTGTCGCGGAGGTAATCGAACCCCAGCTCGTTGTTCGTCGCATAGGTGATGTCGCTGTTATAGGCGTCGCGGCGCTGCGTCTCGTTGAGGTTCGGGACGATGATCCCGGTCGTCAGGCCCAGGAAGCCATAGACGGTGCCCATCCATTCGGCGTCGCGCGTCGCGAGATAGTCGTTGACGGTGACGACATGGACGCCCTTGCCTTCGAGCGCGTTGAGGTAGCAGGGCAAAGTCGCCATCAGCGTCTTACCTTCGCCCGTCGCCATTTCGGCGATCTCGCCGCGGTGGAGGACGACGCCGCCGACCATCTGCACGTCGAAATGGCGCATGCCGAGCGTGCGGACCGCGGCCTCGCGCACCGTCGCAAAGGCTTCGGGCAGGATGTCGTCGAGCGTCTCGCCGGCTGCGAGCCGATCGCGGAACGCCTGCGTCTGCGCCTGCAGCCCGGCATCGTCGAGCGCCTGCATCGCGGGCTCGAACGCGTTGATCTTGTCGACGATCTTGCGGATCGAGGCGACATAACGGTCGTTGGACGAGCCGAACAGGCTCTTGGCAAGGCCAGAAAACATGGAATTTCCCTTGGGATTAGAATGAATTGGCGGCGCTTCGACCGCGCGAACATATGAAAAAGGCCCCTTTGCGGGGCGGCGCCTCAAGAAAGGCGCGAAAAAGCCGCTCTATTCGAGCGCGCGGTCGCTGCCGGTGAGCAGGCCGGGAAGATGCGGCGGTGCCGCCTTGCGCGGCTTGCCGCTCCCGCTGGAGACGCGGCGGGTCGGCGTCGTGGTGGTCGGGCGACGCTCAACGTCGCTCGTTTCGGCCTTGCCCGCGGTTTCGGCGAACATCACCAGCGACCCCATCGCCGCCGGAACGGCAGGCGCGGCAACGGCCCGGTCGGCGGTCGCCAGGCCGGTCAGTAATGCCAAAAGGGTCAGCAACAGCCGCAAGAATCGCCCCTAACTACATCCGGAGCCCTGATTATTGCGCCCCGTTCCCTGAACATAGGGTGAAAGTCGTGTGCCGTCTAGGGCTGGCGGCTCATTTGGCGACCGCCGGAGCATCCTCGATCGTCAGGTCGCTTCGCAGAATCACCCGTTTCGCAACCTTCGTCCCATTGGCGTCGACGAAAGGCGTGAAGCGCGCCTGCGAGCCGAACATGTCGCAGGGCGTCATTCCGTTCGGTGCAGCACCGAATTTGCCGGTGTTCGAAAAGCGGCATTCCTCGACGCGGCCGTCGGCGCCCAGCAGCACCGTCATCGTCGCGCTGCCCGGCTCTCCCAACGGGAAAGTCGGACCGGACGGAATCGATACGCCGGCGCCACCGTCCCCGGCGTCGCGTGGCAGCGCCCATTGGAATTTCGCCGCGACGACCCCCTTCGTCGGCTTTCCCTCGCTGTCGAGCGCCGGCAAGAATTTGCCGTCGCTGCGCATCAACGCGCATGCTGCCGCGTCGAGCGTGGCGGACAGGCTGCTTTCATTGACCTTACAACCCGCGACCTGCCCGGCACTGTCGATATTGAGTTCCATGTGGACCACGCCCTCCTCGCGCGCAGCGCGCGCTGCCGCGGGATAGTGGGCGGCGGGGTCGATGCGCTTGAACGCATCGTCGGGGATCGCACCGCGCGGCCAGCTTTCCTGAGCCGGGTCGAGGTCGAAGCCAGCCACCGCTACTGGATAGGTGCCTTTCCCGGGGATCTGCCAGCGTATCCGGTTGCTGTATGTCCCGCCGACAGCGTCGCCGCGCGCGTTGCGCCCCGGCGTAAAGCGCGCGCGTTGCAGGATCAGCTGGCAGGTCAGCGCATCGAGATCGCCATGGCCGCTCGGCGCGATGATGTCGCAGCCCGTGGGCAGACCGTCAGCGCCGATCGTCAGTTTGAATCCTG
The DNA here is from genome assembly GCF_001468225.1 of Sphingopyxis sp. H053. Classification (GTDB taxonomy): domain Bacteria; phylum Pseudomonadota; class Alphaproteobacteria; order Sphingomonadales; family Sphingomonadaceae; genus Sphingopyxis. The sequence continues at coordinate 433,061 of NZ_LNRU01000003.1, forward strand.
TCGTTCCTTCGCGCTCCTCGCGCATCGCGCTCGCCGGATAGTCGTCGTTCGTGACCCAGCTTCCCGGATTGGTCGCCGGTGCCATCCCCTTTTCCACGTCTGCGGCGTCTCCTTGCGCCGCAGCCAGCGCCAGCACGATCGCTATCCCCGATTGCAACATTGCCCCCTCCCCCTTCATCCCAATTGCGGGTTCAAGCCCTTTACTTCGATCAGAAAGCTCTTCGGCTTCTTGAACAATTTGCTCTTCCGGTCGACCCTCAACCCGACGACTTCGGCCAGCTCCATCACGAAATGAACGCAGTTGCGCTTGTTCAGGCTGTAGCTCGGCTGCTCGCGGTCGCGCCATTCGGCAACTTTGGCCATCACCAGCGCATAGGTCGCATCGTCGACCGTCACGTCGAACTGGCGATCGCTCTTGGCGATATAATCGGGCTCGGACGATTCCACCTTGCCCTTCACCGATCCGAGCAGAATCGCGGGGCTGACTGAAACGGCGGTGAAACCGTAATTGGCGTCGACCACCTCGCCCGTCGCATCGAGTGTGCCCTTCATCACGATGAAGGCATGCGGGAACCGGTCGCCGAAATCATGGCTGTAGAAACTCACGACCACCTCGGCGCGCGCCGGGGCGGTGAGGCCCGCGCACAGCATCAGCAACGACAGGAAGAAAAAGCGAAGGCCGCGGGTCATCATCGGCGCCCTCTTAGCGAGCCGTGCTTCGCCTTGCCAAGCCGCGATTGCCGCTTGACGGAAACGTCAACTTCGCATCTTGTCGCGCTGACATCAATGTAAGGAGGGGCCCATGGCACGAAAGGCGATTTTCATCACCGGCGGTGGATCGGGGATCGGCCGTGCGGTTGCGCGCCATTTCGCCGGGCAGGGCTGGTTTGTCGGCATCGCCGACGTCAACCGCGCCGGGATCGATGAAACCGCCGCGCTGCTTCCCGAAGGCGCGTCGTCGCGCCATGTGATGGATGTCCGCGATCGCGACCAGTGGAAGGCCGCACTCGACGAATTTGCGAAAGCCAGCGGCGGCCGCCTCGACGTCCTCTTCAACAACGCCGGCATCGGCACGGGCGGGCAGTTCGCCGATATGCCCCCGGCCGAGGCCGATCGGTTGATCGCGATCAATTTCGGCGGCGTCGTCAACGGCATCTATATGGCGCTGCCGCTCCTGCGCGCGACCCCGGGATCGACAATCCTCAACACCGGATCGGCGTCGGGATTCTACGGGGTCGCGGGCCTCGCCATCTATTCGGCGACCAAGTTCGCGGTACGCGGCCTCACCGAAGCGCTCGAAATCGAATTCGCCAAACATTGCATCAAGGTCCGTTCGCTGATGCCGGGCTTCATCGACACGCCCCTGCTCGATCAGGTCAGCGCCGACAGCAACGAACCCGCGCGCACCCGCCTGTCCGACAGCGGCTTCGAAATCGTCCCCGTCGAGCGTGTCGCCGAGGCGGCGTGGGACGCGGTGCACGGGACGAGCGTCCACACCACGGTCGGCAAGATGGCGAAGCGCCTGTCACGCCTCGCGCGCTGGTTCCCCGGGCTGATCGTCCGCCAGTCGAAGAAGATCGACGGGCTGGGCGCCGCGGCGCACTGAGCTATTCGGCAGTGGCGCCGGCTTCGGGGTGAGCAGGTGCGGTTCCCCCACCCACTTCGTCATCCCGGACTTGATCCGGGATCCACGACGATGGTGCGGCCATGGATCCCGGATCAAGTCCGGGATGACGATGATAGATAGGTCAGGTCGAAAACTTGCCGGCTATTTTGCGTTCCCGCACGTCACCGACCCACTACCCACATTGCGCACCGTACAGACCGGCCTACCCAGCACGACGGTCTTGCCGATCCCGCGCGAGGTGATCGCCGCGCTCTTCACCGCGCGCAGGATGTGATCGCCCGCCCCCTCGCTGTCGCTGATCAGCTCGTCGACCGCCAGCGCGCCCGCGTCGACCGCGCCCGCACCCGACAATGTCATCTGCGCGTTCTTGGCGGCGCCGCCGAGGGTCATCGTACCGTTTCCGATCATCGCGACCTGCAACCGATCGGTACTAATCTGGCCGACGGCCAGCCGCCCGGGCCCGCGCAGGCCGACCATCGCGCGCTGTCCTTTCAGTCTGTCGATCTGGAGCGACCCCGCGCCCGAAAGCGTCGCCGCGCGCAGGTTCGCGGCATTGATGCGAACCGTCACCGGACCGCGCGGCCCGCGGCGCTTCTCGTCGCCCGCGAACTGGCGCTCGCTGATCACCAGCTTGCCGTCGCGCGCTTCGACGCTCAGCCGGTCGAGCGCGTCCTGCGGCCCGGTGGCCACGGCGCTGACCGGCGCCCGCGTCACGACCTCGACCGTCACATCGGCGCTGACGTCGATCGTCTCGAAACTGGTGAGGCCAAAACGCTTTTCGGCGCCCCATGCGGGGCCGGCAGCAAGCAGGGCGGCGGCCGCGATCGCGGCGCATCTTGTGGCAAGCGTCATGGTGCCGCCTTACCCCGTCCGGGCAGGCGGCACCAGCGTGGCATCATTTGCAGGTCGCGGTGCCCGAACCCATTTGCCGCGTCGAACAGCTCGCGCCGCCGCCAAGCGTCACATCGCCCGACCCGAGGATGCGGATATCGGCCTTTCCGGTCGCCTGTGCGTCGACATTGCCCGATCCGGTGACCGATACCTCGAGCGTCGTTGCGACGAGCCCGTCGGCGTCGATATCGCCCGACCCGGTGACGCTGAGCTCGCCCGACCCGATCGTGCCGCTGCCGATCTCGATATCGCCCGATCCCGACACGGTGATGTCGGCGCGCTTGCCGGTCAGCTTGGCGACCTTCAGGTCGCCCGACCCGGTGACCACCGCCTCAACCGCGTCACCGTCGACCGCGTCGGCGTCGATCGTTCCCGATCCGGTCAGGCGCACCTTGTTCAGCCGAGGCAGGGTGATCGCGATATCGACGTCATCCTCGTCGTTGCTCGAAAAGCTGAAACCCTCGCGCTTGCGGCCGATCTTCAAATCGGGACCGTCGAGTTTGATCTCGAGCCGGTCGAGCGCTTCCTTGCGGCCACGCGCGCTGATCGAGAAGCTGTCGCCCTGACGGATGGTGACGTCGTCGGGACCCGAAACCTCGACCGCGGTAAAGCCGGTCAGATCATAGGTCTGCGTCGTGATCGGACCGACGCTGGCCGGCGGCCCGCCCCGTTCGGCCGGCTTGTCGTTGCTCGGCGCCGCGCCGTTGCAGCCGGTCACAAGCGCCAGCGGCAAAATCGCCATCATCCAGTTCCGCATCATCAATCTCCTCTGTGTATTGCTTGCATAACACACGATCGTCGTCGCTGTCCAGCGGTCTGCCATCTTGTCGCCACCTTCGGCGTCCAGAGGGCAATTTCTCCCCGAAACCGAAAGCCCGACCATGAGCGTAGCCTTTCGCCGCGAGAGCGACGACGAGCATAAGGAACCCGAATTCGAGCTGCCCATCGCGGTCGGCCCGAACCTGGTGACCCCGCGCGGACTGCGCCTGCTTGGCGAAGAGGTCACGCGGCTTGAGCGCGAGATCGCGGGAACCGCAGACGAGGACGCGCGCAAGAAGTTGCAGCGCCGCCTGCGCTATTTCCATACGCGGCAATCGACCGCCGAGGTGCAGGCACCGCCCGCCGATGGCAGCGTCGGCATCGGCAGCCGCGTGACGTACCGGCTGAACAAGGCCGAAAAGACGATCACCATCGTCGGCGGCGACGAAGCCGACCCGGCACGCGGCCATATCGCCTTTTCCGCTCCGCTCGCGCGTGCGCTGATGGGCGCCGAGACCGGCGAGAGCGTCGAATATCAGGACCGCGAGGATGCGATCGCGATCCTCGCCGCCGAAGCCGATCCGGAGACGCAGACATGAAAGACAAGTTCGAACGCCACAAACAGCCGTGGACCCCGGCCGAGATCGACAAGCTCCACACGCTCGCCAAAAAGGGCATGCCGCTGAAGTCGATCGCGAAAGCGCTGACGCGCAGCGAGGAGTCGGTGAAGGCGCGCGCCAAGGCCGACAGCCTTCCGATCGCAAAGCTGCACTGATCCACCATGTCCTCCAATGAATTTGATGCCATCGTGCTGGGTGCCGGCGCGGCCGGGCTGATGTGCGCCGCGGTCGCGGGCGCGCGCGGCCGCCGCGTGCTGCTGCTCGACCACGCCGACGCGGTGGGCAAGAAAATCCTCATCTCGGGCGGCGGGCGCTGCAATTTCACCAATGTGAATAGCGCGCCCGACCGCTTCATCTCGGCGAACCCGCATTTCGCGAAATCGGCGCTCGCACGCTACACTCCCGCCGATTTCATCGCGCTCGTCGAACGCCACGGCATCGCCTATCATGAAAAGACGCTCGGCCAGCTCTTCTGCGACGGCTCGGCGAAACAGATCGTCGCGATGCTGCTCGAAGAGGCCGCAAAAGCCGGCGTCGACGTCCGCACCGGCCAGCCGGTGAGCGATGTCACCCACGCCGACGGCAAATTCACCGTCCGCTTCGGCGATCAGAGTTTCACCGCCGCGGCGCTCGTCATCGCGACCGGCGGGCCGTCGATCCCCAAGATGGGCGCGACGGGCTTCGCTTATGACCTTGCGCGCCAGTTCGGATTGAAAGTGGTCGAGCCACGCCCCGCGCTCGTTCCGTTGACGCTCGGCGGCGACGATGTGCTGTTCCGCGAATTGTCGGGAATCGCCGCCCCCGTCGAAGCGCGCGCGGGCAAGGCCGCCTTCCGCGAAGCCGCGCTCTTCACCCACCGCGGCCTCTCCGGCCCCGCGATCCTGCAGGTCAGCAGCTATTGGCGTCACGGCGAACCCGTGACGATCGACCTCTTGCCCGATGCCCCGCAAGGCTGGCTGCACGACGCCAAACACACCCGTCCCCGCATCACCCTGCGCGCGGCCTTGGGCGCGTTGCTTCCCGACCGACTCGCCGAAACCCTCGCCGAACGCCTTGCGCTTCCCGGCGAACTCGGCGCCCAGACCGACCGCAAGCTCGCCGATGCAGAGGCGCAGCTAGCGGGCTGGATTTTCCGTCCGAACGGCACAGAAGGCTTCGCCAAAGCCGAGGTCACGGTCGGCGGAATCTCGACTGCAAACCTATCCTCGCAAACAATGATGGCCAAAACCGTCCCGAACCTCTATGCGGTCGGCGAAGCCGTAGATGTCACAGGGTGGTTAGGCGGCTATAATTTTCAATGGGCCTGGGCCAGCGGACACGCTGCCGGACAGGTGATTTAAGCCCATTGAGCCCCTTTTCCGTCGGCCCGTCACCGCACCGGTGACCGCCCATATTATTGAGATAAAAATGCCTTTCGAAAATCTTTCTCCCGTCCTTTCGGACGCCCTTGTCGCGCGCGGCTATGAAGCGCTCACCCCCGTCCAGACGCAAGTCACCGAAGGCGAGGCCAAAGGCCGCGACCTGCTCGTCTCCGCGCAGACCGGCTCGGGCAAGACCGTCGCGTTCGGCCTCGCGATGGCCGACGAGCTGATCGAGGATGGCCGCCTGCCCTTCGCGACCTCGCCGCTAGCGCTGATCGTCGCGCCGACGCGCGAACTCGCGCTGCAGGTCAGCCGCGAACTCGGCTGGCTCTATGCCAAGGCGGGCGCGCGCATCGCGACCTGCGTCGGCGGCATGGACGCCAGCAAGGAACGCCGTGCTTTGGGTCAGGGCGTGCAGATCGTCGTCGGCACCCCGGGTCGCCTGCGCGATCACCTCGAACGCGGCGCGCTCGACCTCACCGCGCTCCGCGTCGCCGTCCTCGACGAAGCCGACGAAATGCTCGACATGGGCTTTCGCGACGACCTTGAGGAAATCCTCGACGGCACCCCCGCAACGCGCCGCACGCTTCTCTTCTCGGCGACGCTGCCGAAGCCGATCGTCCAGCTCGCCAAGCGTTACCAGCAGGATGCGCTGCGCATCTCGACCGTCGGCGAAGACCGCGGCCATGGCGACATCGCCTATCAGGCGGTGACCGTCGCCCCCGCCGACATCGAGGGCGCCGTCGTCAACCTGCTTCGTCTCCACGACGCCGAAACCGCGATGCTGTTCTGCGCGACGCGCGACAATGTCCGCCGCCTCCACGCCAGCCTGGTAGAACGCGGTTTCGCCGCGGTCGCGCTGTCGGGCGAGCATAGCCAGAATGAGCGCAACGCCGCGCTGCAGGCGCTCCGCGACCGCCGCGCCAAGGTCTGCGTCGCGACCGACGTCGCCGCGCGCGGTATCGATCTTCCGACGCTCAGTCTCGTCATCCACGTCGAAATTCCGCGCGACGCCGAAGCGCTCCAGCACCGTTCGGGCCGCACCGGCCGCGCGGGCAAAAAGGGCACCGCGGTCATCATCGTCCCCTACCCGCGCCGCCGCCGCGTCGACGGCATGCTGCGCGGGGCGCGCATCGAAGCCGAATGGATGGACGCGCCGACCGCCGCCGACGTGCGCAAGCGCGATCAGGAACGTTTGATGGAGAAATTGCTCACGCCGGTCGAGCATGAGCCCGAGGATATCGAACTCGCGCAGCGCCTGATGGCCGAGCGCACCCCCGAGGATATCGCGGCATCGCTCGTCCAGGCGCACCGCGCGCTGATGCCGCCGCCCGAGGATCTCCTCGACAACAGCCCGCGTGGCCGCGATGCTGCCGGTCGCCCCGAGCGCGGCGAACGTTTCGAACGTCCGGAGCGCGGTGGCGATCACCGCGAGGGCTTCGAAGACAGCGTCTGGTTCCGCCTCAATATCGGCCGCCACCAGAATGCCGACCCGCGCTGGATCCTGCCTTTGCTCTGCCGCCGCGGCCATGTGAGCAAGAACGAGATCGGCGCGATCCGCATCGGTCCCAAGGAAACGATGTTCAACATCCCGCGTGGCATAGCCGATCGCTTCGCCGAAGCGGTGGTGCGCAGCGCCAACGCCGATGGCGAGGACGACAGCGGCGTGTCGATCACGCCAGCGCCCGACGGCCCGACCTATCCGCCGCGCCGCGACAAGGGTCCGCGCGACAACGCGCCCCGCAGCACGCTCGGCCGTGCGCCGGGCGGCGACCGCGGTTTCGGCGATCGTTCGGGTCCGCGCGGCCCGCGTGGCCCCGGCGGTCCCGGCGGCAATGAACGCTACAAGCCCAAGCCCTTCGGTCAGCGCAGTCCGCGCCGTCCGTCGAAATAAACCCTGAACCCCTCCCCCGACGGGGAGGGGCTTTTATCGCACCGCCCTTGCGCTCTTCCGTCCGGCCCACCAGATGGTCCGGACAGCAGGAGAGCGGCGCATGCAAGCGATCGAAGCCTTTATCGAAAGCCAGGGCGGACCCGAGGTCATCGACTGGCGCGAGGTGACGCTTGGCGAACCCGGCCCCGGCCAGGTGCTGCTGCGACAGACCGCGGTCGGGCTCAACTATCTCGACACCTATCACCGCGACGGCACCTATCCCGTTCCGCTGCCGAGCGGGCTTGGCGTCGAATCGGCGGGTGAAGTCATCGCCGTCGGCGCCGACGTCCACGGCCTCCAGCCCGGCGACCGCGTTGCGACCTTCGGCCCCGAACGCACCGCCTATGCCAGCGCGCGGATCGTCGGCGCGGCCTCGCTGTTCAAGCTCCCCGCCGACATCGACGATGAAACCGCCGCCGCCGCGCTGCTGAAAGCCTGCACCGTCGAAATGCTCGTCGAACGCTGCGCGAAGGTTCAGGCCGGCTCGCCCGTGCTCGTCCACGCCGCCGCGGGCGGGGTCGGGCTCATCCTCGTCCAGTGGCTGAAGGCGATCGGCGCAACGGTGATCGGCACCGTCAGCACCGAGGCCAAGGCGCACACCGCGCGCGAAGCCGGCGCCGACCATGTGCTGATGTACAAGAGCGACGACGTCGCGGCGCATGTCCGCGAGATCACCGACGGTCAAGGGGTGCCGGTGACCTTCGACGGCATCGGCATGGCGACGTGGGAGGTGTCGCTAAAGGCCACCGCGCGGCGCGGGCTGATCGTCAGCTACGGCAATGCCGGCGGCCCGGTGACCGGCGTCAATCTCGGCGTCCTCGCACAGCACGGATCGCAGTTCGTCACGCGCCCGACGCTGTTCGATTATTACCACCTTCCTGGCGAGCGCGCCGCGGGCGCCGCGCGTGTGTTCGAGATGATCGAAAGCGGCGCGGTGCAGATCACCGTCGGCCAGCGCTATTCGCTACAGGACGCCGCGCGCGCCCACGCCGATTTGCAGGCCGGGCGCACGACGGGGTCGACGCTGTTGATTCCGGAGCATTCCTAACCGTCGCCCCCGCGAAGGCGGGGGCCGCTGGAGATGTAGCAAAAGGCCGATAGCGGCCCCCGCCTTCGCGGGGGGCGACGTTACGCCTTCAACCGCTCCGCATGCCACGCGACATGCTCGGCCAGAAAGGTCGAGATGAAGTAATAGCTGTGGTCATATCCCGGCTGCATCCGGATCTCGGCCTTCTGCCCCGCGCGTTCGCACGCCGCGACCAGCAATTCGGTCTTGAGCTGCTCGGCGAGGAAATTATCGGCGTCACCCTGATCGACGAGCAGGTCGGGCACGCGCAGCCCCTGATCGAGCAGCGCGCACGCATCATAGGCGTGCCAGTCCTCGCGGTTGTTCCCGAGATAATTGCCGAGCGCCTTCTCGCCCCACGGGCATTGCAGCGGCGCGACGATCGGCGAGAAGGCCGAGACCGAACGAAAGCGATCCTGATTGCGGAGACCAATTGTCAATGCGCCATGCCCGCCCATCGAGTGGCCGGTGATCGCCTGCCGCGTCAGGTCCGCGGCCGCAAAATTGCGCAGCACCAGCGAAGGCAGCTCATCCTCGATGTACGAGCGCATGCGGTAATTCTTCGCCCACGGCTCTTCGGTCGCATCGACATAGAAACCCGCGCCCAGCCCGAAATCCCATGCGGCATCGGGATCGTCGGGAACACCCTCGCCGCGCGGGCTGGTGTCGGGCGCGATGAAGATCACGCCATGTTCGGCGCACGCAGCGCGATATTCGCCCTTTTCCATCACATTGGCGTGGGTGCAGGTCAGCCCCGACAGATACCAGAGAACCGGAAGCTTCGCGCCTTCCGCATGGTCGGGAACGAAGACCGCAAAAATCATGTCGGTGCCGGTGGTCGTGCTCGCATGCTTGTACACGGCCTGCGTGCCGCCATGGCTGCGAACGGTGGAGAGGGTTTCGAGGGTCATGATTCTTCCTGCACAGGGATGGCGGCGACAAGTGGCTGATGCCCCCAATGACGCAGCAGGTCGAGGATCGTTGCGCCCGGCAGCCCGAGCGTCGCGGTGTTGCGCAGCGGATGGACGTTGACCGTTTCCGCTATCGCCAGCACTTCGTCGAGCACGATGGTGATGCTTCCGGGCACCGCATTGATCGCCGCGAGCGGCGTCACCGACCCCGGCGAAATGCCGAGCAATCGCTCCATATCCTCGGCCTTGCCGAAGCTCACATGCTTGCACCCGATCGCGCCGGGCAGTGCCTTCAGATTGACGCGCGCGTCGGACGGCACGGTGACGAGCCAGAAGGCGCCGCTTTTGTCCTTCAGGAACAGATTCTTGGTGTGCGCCCCCGGCATCGCGGCGTGCACCGCGTCGCTCTCGGCAACGGTGAACACCGCTTCATGTTCGTGCGCGGCAAAGGGGATCGCGAGCACGCCCAAATCGGCCAGCAATCCCGCTTCGCCTCGCATCATATTATCGGCTCAGACGACGCGGTGGAGCGCGCAGAGCTTGTTGCCCGACGGATCGCGCAGGTAAGCGAGATAGAGCTGGCCGAACCCGCCTTCGCGCACGCCCGGCGGATCTTCGATCGAAGTGCCGCCGTTGGCGACGCCGGCGTCGTGCCACGCCTTGGCCTGCTCGGGACCTTCCATCGCAAAGCCGATCGTGCAGCCGTTGCCCGCGGTCGCGGGTTCGCCGTCGATCGGCGCACCGACGAGGAACAGCCCGCCATTGTACATATAGATCAGGCGGCCCTTGTCGTCGGTGATCGCGGGCTTGCCGCCGATCGCCTGAAAGGTCGCGTCATAGAATTTCTTGGCGGCTTCGAGGTCGTTCGCCCCGACCATATTGTGACTGTACATCGCCTTTTGCTCCTCCTGATTTTGGTTGCGAATCGATACCTACGCTGTCCCGCCGGGCAGGACCAGCCGCCATTCTGTCCGGGATTCGTCAAAAATGATGAACCGGGGCTCCTAACGGAAAACCACCGTCTTGCGGCCATCGATCAGCACGCGCTGTTCGGCGACCCAGCGCACCGCGCGCGCCAGCACCTGCGCCTCGGTATCCCGGCCGATGCGGATCAGTTCGTCCACCGAATCGCGGTGATCGACGCGCTCGACCGCCTGTTCGATGATCGGCCCCTCGTCGAGGTCGCTCGTCACGAAATGCGCGGTCGCGCCGATCAGCTTGACCCCGCGCTCGTGCGCGCGGTGATAGGGTTTGGCGCCCTTGAAGCCCGGCAGGAAGCTGTGGTGGATGTTGATGCAGCGCCCCGACAGCTTCGCCGACAGATCCTGCGACAGCACCTGCATATAGCGCGCGAGCACCAGATGCTCGGCGCCCGCATCGGCCATGATCTGCAGGATCGCCGCTTCCTGCTCGGCGCGATTGGCGTCGCTGACCGGCAGGTGATGGAAGGGCACGCCGTGCCATTCGGTCAGCCGCCGCTGATGCTCGTGGTTCGACACCACCGCGGCGATGTCGATCGCGAGATTGCCCGTCGACCAGCGGTGGAGCAGGTCGTTGAGGCAATGGCTGCCCTGCGACACCGCGATGACGAAGCGCGGCTTAATGCGTCGGTCGCTGATCCGCGCGTCCATCGCGAAACGATCGACGATCGGCGCGAAGGCTTCCTGTACCGCGGCCAGCTCGCCCGGAAAGCGCGGCCCCGCGCCGCGGAACTCGACGCGCATGAAAAAGCGCCCCGAATCGAGGTCGGCATATTGCTGGCTGTCGAGGATGAAGCCGTCGCGTTCCGCGAGCAGCCCGGTCACCGCCGCGACGATACCGACCGCATCGACGCAGCTGAAAGTCAGGACAAAGGCGGGCTGGTCCATTTCCATCACGCCAGCCGGTGCGTCGCGCACAGCTTGTTCCCGGCGGGATCGCGCAGATAGGCGAGATAGACCGTCCGTCCTGCGGTGACCTGACGAATGCCCGGCGGGTCCTCGATCATCGTGCCGCCGTTCGCCGCGCCCGCGGCGTGCCAGGCATCGACCGCCCCGGTCGACGCCGCGACGAAACCCAGCGTTCCGCCATTGGCCCCGCTCGCGGTTTCGCCATTGAGCGGCTTCGTCAGCAAAAAGCGCCCGCCGGCGTGCGAATAGATGAGCCGGCCCCATTCGTCGACGACGCCCGGCGACACCCCGAGCGCGCCCAGCGCCGCGTCATAGAAACGGCGCGCGGCTTCGATATCGTCGGCGCCCAGCGCCACATGGCTGAACATGCCGACCTCAGAACACCACGACCGAACGAATGCTCTCACCCGCATGCATCAGGTCAAAGCCCTTGTTGATCTCTTCGAGCCCCATAACGTGCGTGATCATCGGGTCGATCTCGATCTTGCCAGTCATATACATGTCGACGATCTTCGGCACGTCGGTGCGGCCCTTTGCGCCGCCGAACGCGGTGCCGCGCCAGTTGCGCCCGGTGACGAGCTGGAACGGCCGCGTCGCGATTTCCTTGCCCGCCTCGGCGACGCCGATGATGATCGAGGTGCCCCAGCCGCGGTGGCAGGCTTCGAGCGCGGTGCGCATCACTTCGGTATTGCCCGTGGCGTCGAAGGTGTAATCGGCGCCGCCGTCGGTCAGCTGCACGATCGCGGCGACCGTGTCTTCGCGGCTCATACCCTTGGTGTTGAGGAAGTCGGTCATGCCGAACTTGCGGCCCCATTCCTCGCGCGCGGGGTTGATGTCGACGCCGATGATCTTGTCGGCACCGGCAAGCCGTGCGCCCTGGATCACGTTGAGCCCGATGCCGCCGAGCCCGAAGACGACGACATTGTCGCCGACCTGCACCTTCGCGGTATTGATCACCGCGCCAACGCCCGTGGTGACGCCGCAGCCGATGTAGCAGCTCGACTGGAACGGCGCGTCCTCGCGGATCTTCGCGACCGCGATCTCGGGCAGCACGGTGAAGTTCGAGAAGGTCGAGCAGCCCATATAATGGAAGATCGGCTGGCCCTTGTAGGAAAAGCGCGTCGTGCCGTCGGGCATAAGCCCCTTGCCCTGCGTCGCGCGGATCGCGGTGCAGAGGTTGGTCTTGCCCGACAGGCAGCTTTTGCACTGGCGGCATTCGGGGGTGTAGAGCGGGATCACATGGTCGCCGGGCTTCACCGATGTAACGCCCGCGCCGACCTCGCGCACGACGCCCGCGCCCTCATGCCCCAGCACGCTCGGGAAGATGCCCTCGCTGTCAAAGCCGTCGAGCGTGTACGCGTCGGTGTGGCAGATCCCCGTCGCCATGATCTCGACCAGCACCTCGCCCGCCTTGGGGCCTTCGAGGTCCAGCTCGACGATCTCGAGCGGCTTCTTCGCTTCGAACGCAACGGCGGCACGGGTCTTCATGGCGTATCTCCCTTTCGCGCGTTCCCATCCCGCAAACGCCGCCGCAATGCAAGAGCAAGCCCGCGGAAACATAGCTATGGCATCGCTGTCAGAAGATCAGCGCGTCAGCACTCCACCACGCTGACCGCGAGCCCGCCCTTCGACGTTTCCTTATATTTGTCGCGCATGTCGCGTCCGGTCTGCAGCATCGTCGCGATCACCGTGTCGAGGCTGACGACATGCGTGCCGTCGCCGATCATCGCGATGCGGCTCGCGTCGATCGCCTTGATCGACCCCATCGCGTTGCGCTCGATGCACGGGATCTGGACGAGCCCCCCGATCGGGTCGCAGGTCAGGCCGAGATTATGCTCCATGCCGATTTCGGCGGCATTTTCGACCTGTGCGTTGGTGCCCCCCAAAGCCGCGGTCAGCCCCGCCGCCGCCATCGAGCAGGCGACGCCGACCTCACCCTGGCAGCCGACCTCGGCGCCCGAGATGCTGGCGTTGCGCTTGTAGAGCGCGCCGACCGCGCCCGCGGCGAGCAGGAAGGTGCGCACCCCCGCATCGTCGCCGCGATAGCCGCGCCGGTAGAAGCGGATCACCGCCGGAATGATCCCCGCCGCGCCATTGGTCGGCGCGGTGACGACCTTGCCGCCCGCGGCATTTTCCTCGTTCACCGCCATCGCCCACAGATTGATCCAGTCCATCATCGCGAGCGGGTCGGTCAGATTCGCCTCGTGGCGGTTGCGAATGTCGTCGGCGATCTGCGGCGCGCGGCGCTTGACCTTCAGCCCGCCGGGCAGGACCCCCGTGCTGCAGCAGCCCGCATCGATCGACGCGTCCATCGCCGCCGCGATCGCATCGAGCCCCGCGTTCACCTCGTCGAGGCTGCGATGCGCGAGCTCATTCTCGAGCATCATTTCGGCAAAGCTCTTGCCCGACGCCGCGCCCATGTCGAGCAGATCAGCGCCTGAAGTGAAAGCGAAAGGCAGCTCGACCTCATCCTCGGCACCGCGGCTGTTGCGCCCGGCCTCATCCTCATCGACGACGAAGCCGCCGCCGATCGAAAAATACATGCGCTTGGCGAGGATTTCGCCATCGCCGTCGCGCGCGGTGAAACTCATGGCATTGCTGTGAAACGGTTGGCGCTGGCGCATCTGGAAATGCAGGTCGCTTTTTGGTTGAAAGCGCGCGCGCTGGCGGCCGAGCAGGTAGATAAAGCCTTCGCTCTCCGCCCGGTCCCAATGCGCCTTGATCGCGGCGAGGCTGGTCGATGCGGGGATTTCGCCGGCGAGACCTGCAACGATCGCGGTGTCGGCGGCGTGGCCCTTGCCGGTCAACGCGAGCGAGCCATAAAGGTCGGCTTCGACATGCACCGTCTTGCCAAGAAGCCCGGCCTCGTCGAGCCAGACGGTGAAACGCCGGGCGGCAACCATCGGGCCCACGGTATGCGAGCTGGAGGGTCCAACACCGATTTTGAAGAGTTCGAACAGGCTGATCGTCATGGCGGCGCTATAGGAGAAGGCGGACGATCCCGATAGGCCCACGCGGGCCAATTTTCGTTACGGCTTGCAATAAATCCTCCCTGTCGCGCAGCGATGGGGAGGGGGACCACCGAAGGTGGTGGAGGGGCAGCGACGGTGCGTCATTGCCCCTCCGTCAGCGCTTCGCGCCGCCACCTCCCCATCGCTTCGCCACAGGGAGGATCATCAGATCAGGCCGGATAGGTCCAGGTCGTATCGCGCGCGAAATTCTCCGCCGCGAAATCCCAGTTGAGCAGGTCGTCGACCACCGCGTCGACATAGGCCGGACGCAGGTTCTTGCGGTCGATATAATAGGCATGCTCCCACACGTCGATCACGAGCAAGGGCTTGATACCCGCAACCAGCTCGGTGCCCGCGTCGTGCGTGTCGGTGACCGACAGCGTGCCGTCGCGCGAGACGAGCCACGCCCAGCCCGACGCGAAATGGTTGACCGCGGTTTCCTTGAGCTTCTTTTTCAGGTCATCGAGCGAACCGAAATCACGCTCGATCGCGGCGAGCAGATCATCCTTCGGCGCGGTCTTCGACGGGCTCAGGCTTTCCCAATAGAAAGCGTGGTTCCACGCCTGCGCGGCATTGTTGAACAGGCCCTTGTTGCCCGATCCTTCGGCGTGGTGGACGATTTCTTCGAGCGGCTTCGACGCCAGCTCGGTGCCTTCGATCGCGGCGTTGGTCTTGTCGACATAGGCTTTGTGATGCTTGCCATGGTGCGTCGCCAGCGTGTCGGCCGAGATATGCGGCTCGAGCGCGTCCTGGGCGTACGGCAGGGGAGGATGGGCGATCGTCATGGCAGTCTCCATTTTATTATCGAGGGGGTTTGCGGCCTTAAACTCGGTATCGCGGCCGCGGGTTGCAACCCTGTGACCGCAAATTTTCCTATTGCTCCCCTCCCTTTTAGGGAGGGGATAGGGGTGGGTCGCCGCAGGCGTTCTTCCTTGGCCGCCTACCCACCCGTGCTGCGAGTCACGTGCCTCGCAACACCCCCTCCCTAAAAGGGAGGGGAGAATTACGTCACCATTGCCTGCAACGTCGCGATCCGGTCGGCCTCTTCGGCGGGCTTGTCGCGGCGGATGCGCGAAATACGCGGAAAGCGCATCGCGAGCCCCGACTTGTGGCGCTTGGACGCGTGAATCGAATCGAAGGCGACTTCGAGCACGAGCGACTTTTCAACCTCGCGCACCGGGCCGAAGCGGTTCAGCGTGTTGTCGCGCACGAACTTGTCGAGCCACTTCAATTCCTCGTCGGTGAAGCCCGAATAGGCCTTGCCGACGGGTAGCAACTCGCCCGCGTCGGACCAGCAACCGAAGGTATAGTCCGAATAGAAGCTCGCGCGGCGTCCATTGCCCCTTTGGGCGTACATCATCACGCAATCGGCGGTGAGCGGGTCGCGCTTCCATTTATACCAGAGCCCCGCGCGGCGCCCCGCCACATAGGGCGCGTCGCGGCGCTTGAGCATCACCCCCTCGATCGCCGCATCGCGCGCGCCCGCGCGGCGCTCGGCGAGGTCGCCGAAATCGGCGGCATCGATTACTTGCGACAGGTCGAAATGGCTGTCGGCGAGCCGCGGGACGAACGCTTCGAGCTGCCGCCGCCGTTCGGTCCACGGCAGCCCGCGCAGATCATTGCCGTCGACCGCAAGCAGATCGTACACGCGCACGAACGCCGGATAATCGGCGAGCATCTTCTTCGAGACCGTCTTTCGCCCGAGCCGCTGTTGCAGCGCGTTGAAGCTCGCGGCTTCGCCGCCCTGCACCTCGCCGCGCACAAGCAGTTCACCGTCGATCACCGCATCCTGATCGAACGCCGAAACCAGTTCGGGGAACGCGCCGCTGATCTCCTCGCCGCCGCGGCTATAGATCCGCGTCTCACCGCCACCGCGCACGATCTGGACGCGGATGCCGTCCCATTTCCATTCGGCGGCATAGTCGGCGAGGTCGACGCTTTCTTCTTCCAATGGATGCGCGAGCATGAAAGGACGGAAGAAGGCGACGTCGGCAAGGTCGGGCCGCTCCGCCCGTCCCTCGCCCCACGCAAACAGCGGCGCATAGGGCGGCGGGATCGCGTGCCACAGCTCCTCGACATCGTCGACGGGCACGTCGAACGCCTGCGCGAACGCCTGTTTCGCAAGCCGCGCCGACACCCCGACGCGCATCCCGCCCAAGGCCAGTTTCAGCAGCGCATAGCGCCCGTCGGCGTCGAGGCGGTCGAGGAGCGAGGCGACGACCGCAGGCGCATCGCTGCGGCTCGCGGCCGACAGCGCGTCGACCGCCGCCGAAACTGTGAGGTCTTCCTTCTTCCCCGGCGCATCGGGCCAGAGCAATGCCGCTGTCTCCGCCGTATCCCCCACAAAGTGCCGCGACAGACGAAACAATTCCTCGTCGACGCGGGTCGCCAGCAACATCCGCACCGTCCCCGCTTTCACCGCCGGGAAATCGAGGCTCTCGGTCAGCGCGGCGATTGCCCACCCGCGGTCGGGATCGGGCGTATGCCGCAGATAATCGACGATCAGCGCGAGCTTCGTATTGCGCGAGCGCGTGTAGATCAGCCGGTCGATCAGGGCCGCGAAGCGCTTCACGCCTCCTCCTCCAGATCGCGGCCGACGAGGTGCAGCGCGCGCGCCTTGCGTTGATGCAGCTCGCACCACCGCAGCAGCCCGTCCTCGCTGCCGTGCGTGATCCAGCTTTCCTTTGGGTTCACCTCCGAAATCGTCGTCGTCAGTTCATCCCAGTCGGCATGGTCCGAAATCACCAGCGGCAGTTCGACCATCCGCTGCCGAGCGCGCTGGCGCACGCGCATCCAGCCCGAGGCCATCGCGGTCACCGGATCGGGCAGCCGCCGCGACCAGCGATCATTCAGCGCCGAGGGCGGCGCGAGGACGATCTGCCCCGCCATCTCGGCCTTGTCGGTTTCGGAAACGAGCCGGAGCTCGCCAAGATCGACGCCATGCACCGCATAGAGCTCGCACATCTTCTCAAGCGCGCCGTGGATATAGATCGGCGCGTCCCACCCGGCACCGCGCAGTTCGGCGATCACGCGCTGCGCCTTGCCGAGCGCATAGGCGCCGACGAGCACCGAGCGGTCGGGCTCGGCGCGCACCGCGCCGATCAGCTTGGCGATCTCGTCGGCGGTCGGCGGGTGGCGGAACACCGGCAGGCCAAAGGTCGCCTCGGTGATGAAGATATCGCAGGGCACAACCTCGAACGGCGTGCAGGTCGGGTCGGGGCGGCGCTTGTAATCGCCGGTCACAACGATCCGCTCGCCGGCATACTCCATCAAGATCTGCGCGCTGCCGAGCACATGCCCCGCCGGATGAAAGCTGAACTGCACTCCCCCGCTCTCGAACCCGTCGCCATATTCATACGCCTGATTATGGCTCGCCTCGGCATCGACGCCGTAACGCAGCGCCATAATCGCGAGCGTCTCGGGCGTGGCGAACACCGCGCCATGGCCGCTTCGCGCATGATCGGCATGGCCATGCGTCACGGCGGCGCGCTCGACGGGGCGCGACGGGTCGATCCACAGGTCGGCGGGCTTTACATAGATGCCGCCCGGATGCGGCTCGATCCAGGATTTGACCTTCGCCATCAGGCGGCGAGTTTCCGCGCGCGGATCAGGTCGGCGACGAACGCCGCGCGTTCCTCGGCGGCGCGCTCGCGGTCGGGCAGGCGTAGCAGGAACGAGGGATGGATCGTCGCGACCAGCTTGCCGCCTCCCTCCAGTTCATGCACCGCACCGCGCATCGACTTGATACTCGCGCTCTTGCCCGTCACCCCGCGCAGCGCGCTCGCGCCCAGTGTCACGATCAGGTCAGGCTGAACAAATGCGCGTTCCTTGTCGAGCCACCAGCGGCAGATATCGATCTCGCCCGTCGTCGGATTCTGGTGCAGGCGGCGCTTGCCGCGTGGCTCGAACTTGAAATGCTTGACCGCGTTGGTCAGGAACAGCCGCGCGCGGTCGAGCCCCGCCTCCTCCAGCACCTCGTTCAACACTTGCCCCGCGGGTCCTACAAACGGCCGCCCCTGCAAATCCTCCTGATCGCCCGGCTGCTCGCCGACGAGCATGATGCGTGCATCCTTCGGCCCCTCGCCCGCCACGCCTTGCGTCGCGTTGCAATAGAGCGGGCAGCGCGTGCAGCGATCAACCGCGCGCGCGACGTCACTCAGCGTCTTCACATCGTCGTCGAGGGCCAATTCGTCGGGCACGCGCGTCCGCCATTTGTCGGTCAGAGGGTTCGCCATGGAAACGGCCGCTTCGCGCATGCGTTCCACCCGCGCCCCGACGCCCGCGAGCAACGGCGCGATATCCTGCGCCTCGGGAAGGTTCTTCCAATATTTCTTGGGCATTTCGGCGCGCATCGCGTCGATCTTCACCCGCGCGGGGTTGAAGATCGCGCCATAATAGGTGCGCCATTGATCCTCGACCACATCGCTGTCGGGCACCTCGTCCTTCGTCCCGCCGGGGCCGTAAACCAGTGTTTCCTCCCGCCAGATCGCGCGCGCGTCGGGCGTCAAGATCGCCCAGTCCATACCGTAAAAGCGGCGCTGGAAGAAGGGAGCGGTCAGCCGCAGGATGCGGTGCGACGGTTCGAACCACGCCGCGAAACTCTCGCGGCCGCCCTCCTCACCCAAGCGACGAAAGCGAACGAACGCGTGCATCTTATGCACATCGCGGCGGATCGCCTTGTCGGCCTTGCGCAGCCAGTCGACCTCGGCATCGGTCGTTCGCGCAAGCAATTGCCGATCACGCGCCGCGCGCCAGATGATGCGATAAAGCCGCGCCGGGACCTCGGGATCGCGATGGCAGATCACGCGCTCGGCGATCTCCAGCAGTTCGCGCGGCAGCGACACGGCGCCTCCGGGCGGCGCAGCACCCGCATCGCCAAACAACGACGCGCCATCCTCGGCCCCGCGCCAGCTCACATTCTCGGGCGCCACGCCGCCCGCAAGAAGTCCGCGCGCGGCGCTCCGCCATTCGGCAAAATCGCCCGGCTCGGCCAGCACCACCTCCCTCACAGCGCAAACGCCAGCTGTTCCGGCGGCGGCGCAAAACGGGCGCGCAGGTCGGCGCTATCGGTGAGCATTCCCGGCCGCCAATCGAGCGCAACGATGAAGGGCAGCAACTTCTTTACCGATGCTGTGAGCTTCGCGAGATCGCCAAGCCGCAGTTTGCCCAGCCGCCGCGCCGCGACGATTCGGTCGACCGCCCGCGTGCCGAGCCCCGGCACGCGGAGCAGAAGCTCGCGCGGCGCACGATTGATATCGACCGGAAACGCCTCGCGCCGCATCAGCGCCCACGCGAGCTTGGGATCGATCGCGAGGTCGAGCATGCCGCCGCTCGCACCCTCCATGATCTCGGCGCGCTCGAAGCCATAGAAACGCAGCAGCCAGTCAGCCTGGTATAAGCGGTGCTCGCGCATCAACGGCGGACGCACCGGCGGCAGGTCGCTGCTCGCATCGGGGATCGGACTGTACGCCGAATAATAGACGCGGCGAAGCTGATACCCCGAATAGAGGTTCGTCGCGGTCTTCAAAATATCGTCGTCGCGCGATGCGTCGGCGCCGACGATCATCTGCGTCGATTGCCCGGCGGGCGCGAAGCGCGGCGGGGTCGCCTTACCGATCAGCCGGCTCTTCGCCGCCTCGATCGCATCCTCGGCGCCGACGCGCACCGATGCCATCGTCTTGCGGATCGTCTCGGGCTTTTTCTCGGGCGCGAAGCTCGACAGGCCCGCCTCGGTCGGCAATTCGACATTGGTCGACAGCCGGTCGGCATAGAGTCCCGCTAGCGCGATCAGTCCGGGATCGGCGCCCGCGATCGTCTTCAGATGGATATAGCCGCCAAAGCGATGCTCCTCGCGCAAGATACGCGCGACTTCGACAAGCTGCTCCATCGTATAATCTTCTGAACGGATGATCCCCGACGACAGGAACAGCCCTTCGATATAGTTGCGCTTGTAGAAATCGAGCGTCAGCCGCACGACCTCCTGCGGACTGAAGCGCGCGCGCTCGACATTGCTCGACGCGCGGTTGATGCAAAAACGGCAGTCGTAAATGCAGAAGTTGGTTAGCAAGATCTTGAGCAGCGAAATGCATCGGCCATCGGGAGCATAGCTGTGGCAGATGCCCATGCCCTCGGTCGACCCGATGCCCTTGCTCGCGACAGAGTCGCGCTTTACCGTCCCTGACGACGCGCACGACGCGTCATATTTCGCCGCATCGGCCAGCACGGCCAGCTTTTCCAGAATCGGTTTAGCGGACATGTCCCATGTTTAGCATGAGAACATAGAGAGAACAAATCGGTTCGGCGCGTTTAGGCCTCGCGCCACTTTGCGGGCAGCGCGATGTCGACCACCAGCCCGGTCGGCTCCCAGTGGCGCGCGATCGAGCCGCCCAGATTGTTGCGCACGCTGCGTTCCATCAGCAACGTGCCGAAACTGGTACGGTCGGGCGGCCCGACCAACCCCTGCGTTCCGGTTTCGGTCCAGGTCAGGCGAAACATCCGCGACTCGTTGCCTTCCGGGTCCTGCGACCAGTGGATCTCGACGCGTCCTCCGTCGTTCATCAGTGCGCCATGCTTGACCGCATTGGTCGCGAGTTCGTTGAACACCAGCGCCATCGCGACCAGCGCATTTTCGGGCAGCAGCAGGTCGGGGCCCGACCAGCGGATGCGCGGAAAGGCCGCCTCGACCTCGCGCATCAGCGCGTGCATCGACCCGGTCATGAAATTGGCGCCGAGCAGCACATTCTGTGCGCGGTTGAGCGCGTCGAGCCGGCTGCTGATCCGTTCGACATAATCGTCGACGTCACGCGCGGCGTGGCGGGTCAACGAGATGATCGCGCTGACCGTCGCGAACAGGTTGCGCATCCGGTGGTGCAGTTCGCGCATCAGCAGATTGGCATTTTCCTGCCGGCTTTTCTGTTCGGTGATGTCGATGCTCACCCCGGTCAGCATCGCATCGTCCGCCCGCACGTCCCAGTCGCCGCGCACGGCATTCCAGCGCAGCCCGCGCTCGGGATTGAGGACGCGATATTCGGCCGCATAGGGCGTGCCGTTCGCGATCGCTTCCTTCAATATCTCGCGCAACGCGGCGCGGTCGTCGGGATGCACCAGGTCGAAAAATCCGTTGCCGGTCGCCAGCATCGCCTGGAATTCGGAACCCCATAGTTCGGCGCCGGCGCCCTGCGTGCGCAGCCGGTCGGTCCGCGGATCATATTGCCACGACGCGATTCCCGAAAAATCGAGCGCGCGTTCGAGCGTGCGGCGCGCCTCGTCGCGCTCGGCGCCGATCCGGCGCAGGTCGGCTTCGGCCATGATGATCCCGGCGAAATCCTCGAGCCGTTCGAGCTCGATATCGGTGAGCGCTTTGCGCTCATCGCGGTCGATCACGCAAAGGCTGCCGAGGATCGCGCCGTTATAAGCGCGCAGCGGCACCCCGGCATAGAAGCGGATGTGCGGTTCGCCGGTCACCAGCGGATTGTCGCGAAAGCGCGGATCGCCCAGCACGTCGGTCACCATCACCGGCCGGTCGTCGGCGATGACATATTGGCAAAAGCTCCACTCGCGCGGCGTTTCGGGGGTATCGAGGCCATAGGCCGACTTGAACCATTGGCGGCAATCGTCGACCAGCGAGACCAGCGCGATCGGCACGCCATACAGGTCGGCGACCATTTTCGTCACACGATCGAACGCCTGTTCGGGCGGAGTGTCCATGATGCGATATTCGCGAAGCGTGTCGAGACGCAGCCTTTCGGCGCGTGCTGCAGCTTCGTCTCCCCCTTCCGCCAAACCTCGTCCCTCGCTGCCCTGCGATGCTGATGGCCCCGCATCGCTCATATCCTCGGGGCGCCGCTCTGCCATGAAAATGGTCCCTACAAAAGCATGCTTGCGGCGATACAGGAAAGCGGTGATATTCCACTTACTTACGCCGCATTTTTATCGCGTCCCGGCTGACTCTACGCATTGGGGCGCGACAAGTTGCAACGGCCGGCGTCGCTCTTTGCGCCGCCAGGCGGAACCGACCCGCGCCGGGAGGCGTATGACTGGTCACAAGAGGGAGCAATTTTGATGACATTGGGTGAGGAACTTCGCGGGCACCTGCCTTTCCTGCGCCGCTACGCGCGCGCGTTGACGGGCAGCCAGCAGCATGGCGACAATTTCGTCCACACGACGCTCGAAGTCATCGTCGCTGCCCCCGACGAATTCCACAGCGGCGACGGCACCCGGATCGACCTTTACCGCAATTTTCACCGCATCTGGGAAAGCGCCTATATCGACGAGGGCGAAGACAGCGATGAGGGCGAGCACCCGCTCGTCCGCGCCGCGCATCGGCGCCTCGTCCAGATCACGCCGCTCGGCCGGCAGATCCTGTTGCTCACCGCGCTCGAGGGCTTTTCGGTCGAGGAGGCCGGGCTGATCACCGGAACCGACGGGCCGACGGTCGAAACATTGCTCGCCGATGCGGTCGGCGAACTCGACCGCGAATCGCAAACCTCGGTGCTGATCATCGAAGACGAGCCGCTGATCGCGATGGAGCTCGAACAGATCGTGCGCGATCTCGGCCACCGCGTCGCGGGCATCGCGACGACGCATGAGGATGCGGTCGCCGCGTTCGAACGGACCGACGCAGGCCTCGTTCTCGCCGATATCCAGCTTGCCGACGGATCGTCGGGGATCGACGCGGTGCAGGACATTTTGGCGATCGCGCCGGTCCCGGCGATCTTCATCACCGCCTTTCCCGAAAAATTGCTCACGGGCGGCCGCGTCGAGCCGACCTTCCTGATTTCAAAGCCGTTCCGCGAAAACACCGTGCGCGCGGCGATCAGCCAGAGCCTGCTCTTCACCCCGCAGCTCGCGGCGTAAAGGCCCCATTTCTCCCAATTCGTCATTCCCGCGAAGGCGGGAATCCCGCTTTATCCTGCCTGCGACACGGGTAGCCGTCCTACCAGACGCGGCACAAGGAGCGGGATTCCCGCCTTCGCGGGAATGACGGCAATTTTCGTCAATCGCCGGCGGGACCGTTCGCGGTCAGCTGATCGACATTGTCCATGATCGTGCGAAACGCCTCGCTCGATGGCATGACGTCGGTACTGCGCCGCGGCATTTCGCCGCTCTCCAATATCGCTTGCAGCGCGGTACGGCCGCGCGATACGCGGCTCTTCATCGTGCCCACCGCGCAGCCGCAGATCGCCGCACCTTCCTCATAGGATAATTGCCCGGCCCCGATCAGCACGAGCGCCTCGCGCTGGTCGACCGGCAGCATCATCAGCGCGCGCTGCACGTCGGCCAGGTGCAGGCTGTCGTCCTGATCGTCGGGCGCGACGAGCAACCGCTCGGCGGCGAGCTCGTCATATTCGGCGGTGAATTTCTTGCGCCGCATCTGCGACAGGAAACAATTGCGCAGGATGACGAACGCCCAGCTCTTCATGCTGGCGGGCCCCGGCACATATTGCGCGCGCGCCTTCCACGCCTTCAGCATCGTTTCCTGCACCAGGTCATCGGCAAGGTCGGCGTTACCCGTCAGGCTGCGCCCGAATGCGCGCAGATGCGGCAACATCGCCGCGAGTTCACGCTTGAAGCTGGCATCGTCGAGCGGCTGAGGCGTTTCGTCGCTAGTCACACAATCCTGATCGCTTGGGCGCCCTGAAGCACCGCTGAATGGACCAGGGGCTTAGCGGGTTGAATCCCTTATGGGAACCAAAAGCGCACCCAAAGAGGCAGTAACCGACGCCGGCCGGGCCTGACATTGTGCTTTTATCGCAACACCGTTCGTCGAAAAAACCAGCAAGCGGGGAACCCCCGGCCGTTTTCGTCGTTGCTCCGGCATGGCTACGCAAGGCAACAACAGGATGAACGGCAAGGGCCCCCTCCCCCCCGGCGCCGATGCACGTCGCACGCCGGGAAGCTTTCCCGGCACGACGGGCGACCAGTGGCATCGCACCTTGACCGGGCGGCAGGCGCCCGAGCCGGTGAGCGCGAAGCTGCGCATGATCTATGGCAATGTCGTCGCCGAAAAGCTGCCCGACAATATGCTCGACCTTCTTTCTCAGCTCGATCAGAAAAGCCCGAAGCAATAATGACCGGACCCACCGCCGCTGCTTCGCAGCCGCAGGCCGAAACCCTGTCCGACAGCGAATTCAAGACGCTGCTTGCCGGTGTCATCCCCCACCTGCGCGCCTATGGCCGCAGCCTGTCGGGCAACCCCGACCTCGCCGACGATCTGACGCAGGACACGATGGTCAAGGCGTGGGCCTCGCGCGAGCGGTTCGAACGCGGCACCTCGATCAAGGCGTGGACCTTCGTCATCCTGCGCAACACCTTTCTGTCGCAGATGCGCCGCAATAAATTTGTCGGCGAATATGACGAGACCGCGGTCGAGCGCACGATGTCGACCCCCGCCAGCCAGGAAGACAGCGGCGAGATGGCCGACCTCCAGCGCGGGCTCATGGAATTGCCGCAGGACCAGCGCGAGGCGCTGATCCTCGTCGGCGCCGGCGGACTGTCCTACGAGGAAGCCGCCAGCATCTGCGACTGCGCGCTCGGTACGATGAAAAGCCGCGTCTCTCGCGCGCGCGCGGCGCTTGAAGAGATCATGAACAGCGGCCAGTTTTCGCAGAAACGCGCCGACGCGCCGCCGTCGAGCGAAGCGGTCGATGCGATCATGGACAGCGTCGAGACGATCACCGCGCGGCGCGAGGCCGCGAGCCGCTAGTTCCCCGTCGCCCCCGCGAAGGCGGGGGCCGCTGGCTACATAGCGCAAGGCCGACGGCGGCCCCCGCCTTCGCGGGGGCGACGATATACTCGTACCTCTCGACAACCGGCAGCCGTCACGTCAGAACGACGCGTCCTTCCCCAGCAAAGCGAGCCCCTTTCGATGAAAAACCTGCCGCATCTTGCCCTGATTTCCGCGCTGGCCGTCGCCGCCTGCTCGGCCGCTCCCGCATCGACCGAAGCGGCGCCCGCCGACACTGCCAAACTCGACGCATCGGGCGCGCAGCCCGCGACGCCGCTCGCCGACGCGCCCTTCACGGTCAAGGAAATCGCGAGCTTTAACGAACCCTGGGCGATGACCTTCGTCCCCGGCACGCGCGCGGCGCTGATCACCGAGCGATCGGGCAAATTGAAACTCTGGCAGGAAAGCGGCCCGACGCTCGACGTCGCGGGTGTCCCCGCGGTCGCCTTTGGCGGTCAGGGCGGCTTCGGCGACGTGATCGTCGCGCCCGACTTTGCGACCAGCGGCACGATTTACCTGAGCTGGGCCGAGCCCGGCCCCGGCAACACCTATGGCGCCGTCGTCGGCAAGGCGAAGCTCAAACAGGGCGCCGCGCCCGCGCTCGAGGGGCTCCAGATCATCTGGAAACAGAACCCCAAGGTCACCGGGCAAGGCCATTATTCGCACCGCCTCGCCGTCTCGCCCGACGGCAAATATCTCTTCATCGGATCGGGCGAGCGCCAGAAGTTCACGCCCGCGCAGGACATGACCGGAAATCTCGGCAAGGTCCTGCGCCTCAATCTCGACGGCAGCGTCCCGGCCGACAATCCCTTCGCCAGCGAAGGCGGCGTAACCGCGCAAATCTGGTCGCTCGGCCACCGCAATATCCTTGGCCTCGCCTTCGACGGCACCGGCAAGCTGTGGAACCAGGAAATGGGGCCGAAGGGCGGCGACGAGGTCAACCTCGTCGAGGTCAAGGCGAATTATGGCTATCCGATCGTGTCGAACGGCGATCATTATGACGGCAAGGATATTCCCGACCATCCGACGCGCCCCGAATTCGCGGCGCCCAAACTCTGGTGGAACCCGTCGGTCTCGCCCGCCGGGCTCGTCTGGTATGACGGCGACCTCTATCGCGGCTGGAAGAACAGCCTCTTGATGGGCGCGCTGTCGGGCGAAGGGCTGATCCGCATGGCCGTCGACGGCGACAAACTCCACAAGTCCGACCGCTGGGACTTCGGCCAGCGCATCCGCGAAGTCGAGGTGCGCGACGACGGCACGATCTGGCTGCTCACCGACGGTGAGGACGGCAAGCTGGTGAGGCTGGTTCCGAAGAAATAGCGTCCTTTCTGTTCCCCGGCGCAAGCCGGGGCCCATGATAGATTGCGCGATGTTTCTGGACCGCGCCCGGAGTCACGTGCCTCCGGGCGCCTTTCGCCGGGGACCAATCATGACTATATCGCCCCCATGATCCGCGGCTTCCTCACCCGGCGCGCCGAATGGCCCGCGCGCATTCCCGATCCCGACGCACTGCCGCCGCTGGCGTTGCTGTGGCGCGAGATCGGGTCGCTGGCGCGCGCCATCGGCGGCCGCATCCGGCCGCTGCCGCCCGAACCCAATCCCGACAGCGAGCATCCGCCGGTGATGGTCCTCCCGGGCTTCCTGTCGGGCGACTGGGCAACCAAGGGGCTGCGCGCCGACCTCCGCCGCTCCGGCTTTCGCTGTTACGCCTGGGGTCTCGGCTTCAACCGCGGCGCGACCCCCGACATCATCGATCGCATCGACACCCGCGTGCAATGGATCATCGACCGCACCGGCTATGCCCCCGCGCTCGTCGGGTGGAGCCTTGGCGGCATCTATGCGCGCGAATATGCCAAGCATCACCCGGACAAGGTCGCGCGCGTCGTCACATTGGGCTCGCCCTTTTCGGGCAGCCGCCGCGCCAACCGCGCGTGGCGCCTCTATCACCTCGTCGCGCGCCACCCGGTCGACAATCCGCCGATCGACTTCCACCCCGCGCCGCGCCCCGAAATGCCGACCTTCGCGCTCTGGTCGAAGCATGACGGCGTCGTCGCGGTCAGCAGCGCACGCGGGCTTCCGCACGAAAGCGACCGGCAGGTCGAGGTCGATTGCGGCCATATGGGCTTCGCCTATGCGCCGACCTCCGTGGCGGCGATCGTCAAGGCGCTGACCGAAGAGGTGTCAGAGCCCGACTAAACGATCCTCCCCGTGGCGAAGCCATGGGGAGGGGGACCGCGCCCGAAGGGCGTGGTGGAGGGGCCGCGACGTCGCACCATCGCCCCTCCGTCAGCGGCTGCGCCGCTGCCACCTGCCCATCGCTTCGCGACAGGGAGGATCGATCAGCAGACATCGATGCGATAGGCGGGCGCCGCGCGCCACGCCATCAACATCCGCCCCGGCCGTTTCCCCGCGCGCCCCGTCGACACAAAACCGATCCGGCGCAGCAACGCGCGCGAGCGCTCGTTGTCGGGATGGCATTCGGCGACGATCGAACAGCCCGGCCGCGACGTCGCGAGCGCCCCGACGACCGCGCGCACCGCCTCGGTCGCGATCCCCTTGCCCCGCACACGCGCCGCGAACCAGTAACCGATCTCATATTCTTGCCCCATGCGGCGGTGGACGCCGATCACGCCGCTCAAATCGAGGCCGCTTTCGTCGCGCACCGCATGAAAGACATCGCCGCCTCCTGATTTGGCGATCAGCGCGCGCGCGTCGGCTTCGGTGAAGGGTGCGGGCAGGAAATGGACCTGCGACGTCACCGTCTCGTCGGTGATCGCGGACAAGGCGCGCGCATCATCGGCGTAAAGCGGCGTGATGCGGCAATGGTCGGTCGACAGGGCAAGCAAGGTATCGGTCATGTCGCGTCTTCTTCAAAAAGCGCACGCCGTGACGGGGGGTTGGTGGTGTGATGATGACCATTCGCCTTGTCCGAACACGGCGGCGATGGTCACAGGTGATGCCATGCCGCTCCTATGTAAAGGAGCGCCAATACGCCTTGAATCGGAGAGATTGGTCGTTGGTCATCGCGAGCGGACCTAACAGCGCCGCGTTTCCCGATCAAGCCCCGCCTTGACGATCGCATTTCACGCACTATTTAAAGTTACATGAAACGCGACAGCCGACTCTCGGGCGTGCTCCACGTCCTCCTCCATATGGCCGACCAGGGCACCCCGATGACCTCGGACCAGCTCGCGAAGGCGATGCAGACGCACCCGGTCGTGATCCGCCGCATCCTCGGCGGGCTGCGCGATGCGGGTTTCGTCCACAGCGAAAAGGGCCACGGCGGCGGCTGGACGATCGCGAAGGACCTTAGTCAAATCACGATGCGCGACGTCTATGACGCGATCGGCCAGCCCAGCCTGATGGCGATGGGCAACCGCACCGAAGCGCCCGGCTGCCTCGTCGAGCAGGCGGTCAACGCCGCGCTCGACACCGGCTTTCGCGATGCCGAGGCGCTGCTGCTCACGCGCTTCGGCGAGGTGACGCTCGCGGCGCTGGCCGCCGATTTCCACGCGCGCATGGCCGCGCGATCCCCCCAAACACAGGAGCATATCCATGGCTGAAGGCGCCCAGCATTTCCTCGACAGCTTCAAGGACCCCGCCGCGGTCGCGCGCTATACCGAAGGGCCGCGGCGCTTTGTCCCCGGGCTCGACGGGCTCCACCGCATGACCGGGCTGTTGCTTGCCGAACGCGTCCCCGACGACGCGCATATCCTCGTGCTCGGCGCGGGCGGCGGCAGCGAAATGAAGGCGATGGCCGAGGCGCATCCCGGCTGGCGCTTCACCGGCGTCGATCCCGCGGGACCGATGCTCGACCTCGCG
Organism: Sphingopyxis sp. H053; assembly: GCF_001468225.1. GTDB lineage: Bacteria > Pseudomonadota > Alphaproteobacteria > Sphingomonadales > Sphingomonadaceae > Sphingopyxis. The sequence goes on from NZ_LNRU01000003.1 coordinate 461,677, forward strand.
GCCGAGGTGCTCGGCCCGAACGCCCACCGCGCCGAGCTGATCGAAGGCTATATCGACGACGCCCCCGCGGGGCCGTTCGACGGCGCGACGTGCCTCCTCACGCTCCACTTCCTCGACATCGAAGAGCGCACCCGCACCGCCGCCGAAATCCAGCGCCGCCTGAAACCCGGCGCCCCGTTCGTCGCGGCGCACGGCAGCTTCCCGCAAGGCGCACACGAACGCGACCGCTGGCTCGACCGCTACGCCGCCTATGCCATCGCATCGGGCGGCGACCCCGAACAGGTCGCCAAGGGCCGCGAAGCCGTCGCCACCCACGTCGCGATGCTGAGCCCCGAAGCCGACGAGGACGTGCTACGCGCTGCGGGTTTCCACGATGTCGAGCAATTTTACGCCGCCTTCACCTGGCGCGGCTGGGTCGGCTACGCCTGACCTAATTCGCTCCCGGCCCAGGCAACCGCGCGAGCAGCGCGACGAGCTGCGCCTGCGTGGTCACGCCGGTCTTGCGAAAGATCCCTTTCAGAAGGAAGCGGACCGCGTTCACGCTGACCGCCCGCAGCGCCGCATAGTCCTTCAGCGTGTCGCCCGCGGCGAGCGCGACGGCGAGGCGGGCTTCGGCGGGGGTGAGCCCGAACCATTGCGCGACGCGGTCGATTTCGACCACGGGGGTTTCGCCCGGCGCGCTGCCGAGGGTGACGATCAGCGACGCGCCAAGGCGCAGGCCGCCGAGCTGCTGCGCCGACTGGCGCGTGACGCGCGCGACGAGCACGGGGCATTCGGCGCCCGCATCACCGACCGTCTGGAAAGCGAGGCCGGCGGGGTCGGAGCTTTTGACGAGGTCGAGCAAGTGTTTCTGGCTGGCGGGATGGGTGAAGGCGAAGCGGTCCTGCGAGATGCGGATGAAGCCCGCCTTTTCATAGCGCGCGGCGCGGCTGTTCGCGGCAAGGATATTGAGCTGGTCGTCGAGGCTGAAAATCGCGAAGGGCGCGGCGTCGGCGGCGGCGCGCGCGGCGCCCGCCGCAAGGTCGAGCGAGGCGATGCGGTCGCTGATCCGCATCGCGCGCTGGATATGCGGCGCGAGGACGCGGAGGCCGCGCTTCAACCGCTCGACGTCGCGGTCGCCGGGGCCGGGCAGCATCAGCCCGAGCCGGTCGCCGTCGCGCCGGTCGAGCAACACCCCGACAAGCCGGTCGATGCCATAGGGTTTCAGGAAATTGCGGAAGAATTCGCTCTCATAAAATTCCTCGCGCGTCATGATGTCATAGCTATCGATGACGCTGCCGTTGCCATAGCGCTGGAACTTGCGCGACCACGGATGGCTGCCGGCATAGACCGCGGTGTAGATTTCCTGGATACCGGCGGCGAGACCCGTCGCGGCGACGAAACGTGCGCTCGGCGGATTGCTGCTTTCCCAGAGGATGAAGGCGGCTTCCCAGCTTAACGGGCAAAGGGTGCCTGTGATGCGGGCAAGGGTTTCGTTCCAGCTTTCGGGATGCAGCACCGAATCATAGATTTTGCCGATCAGCGCGTTGAGCACTTCCCATTCGGCCGGCGCATTATGGTCGGACGGAAAGGTCGATAGCTGGTCGCTCTGCATGCACTTCCCCCCAGAAGACCCGCAGCAATCTCATTTGAGAGGAGCGGAGACGCGAAGGCAAGCGCAATGCGATAAAACGAAAATATTATGTCTCCTACCCACGTGGGTAGTGAAACAATCCACCGAATCGGCCATTGAACGGGTGCGACCCGAGGAAGGTGGAACCAAGGCCATCTTGCTCTCTTGAAGTCCGTCGGCTTGCCGGCGGACTTCATTTTTATGCGCCGAAAACTGGCGGAACGGGCGCGATGGCCGGGGCGGCTCTACCCCAAGCGGACATCAACCTTCGAAGCGGATCTCCACCGACGGCGCGCTACGCTCATGCGCACCATGATAGACCGCCTCGATATTGTTGCCGTCGGGGTCAAGCAGGAAAGCCGCATAATAGCCCGGATGATAGGGCCGCTCGCCCGGTGCGCCATTGTCGCGCCCGCCCGCCGCGAGGCCCGCCTTGTAAAAGGCATCGACCGCAGCGCGGTCCGCCGCCTGAAACGCCAGATGGTGCCGCCCCGTCAGTTTGCCGAGCGCCGCCTGACTGTCTTTCGTCGATACGAACAGCTCATCGGCCCAGAAATAATCCTCGGCCTCTCCGCCAATCGGCACGCCGAGGACATCGAAGATCGCGCCGTAAAAGGCGCGGCTCGCCTTCAGATCGGCGACCACCAGCTGGATATGATCGATCAACCGCCCGCGGTGCAGCAATTGCGTTTCCATGGATCACTCCTCTCCTGCCCGCGCCGCACACGGAAAACCGCTTCGCACCCCGATGGTTCCCACGGCTTCCGCCGCCTCAATCGAGCGTAGGGCTTGCATCGACGATAATTACAACATATTGCGCAATATATTGTACGAATCGCATAACGGACGGGAAAACGCATGAATATTCGGCATTTGGCTGCAATTCTGATCACCACCACCGCATGGATGGGAAGCGCCGCCGCAGCGCAAGACGCGCCGCTCACGGCCGCCGACAAGCGCGCGGTGGTCGAACAGCTCGGCCAGACGCTTGAGGCGAACTATGTCTTTCCCGACAAGGCGAAGACCATCGCCGCAACGCTCCGCCGCCACCTCGACGCCGGTGATTATGAAGCCGCGACCGACCGGCGCACGCTCGCCAGCGAGCTGACCGACGATCTGGTCGCCGCGAGCAACGACCTGCATTTCTCGGTCGGGGTCGATCCCGAATGGGTCGCCGACTATGCCGCGCGGCAGGATCCCGCCCGCGCCGCTGCGCTGCGCGAAACGGAACGGCGCGAAGAGGTGCGGAAAAATTTCGGCTTTGCCGGGCTTCGCTATCTCGACGGCAATATCGCCTATGTCGACCTCACGCATTTCGCCGACCCCGAACCCGGCTATGACGCGGCCGCGGCGGCGATGCGCTTTATCGAGAATGGCGACGCGGTGATTTATGACCTGCGCTACAATAATGGCGGCTATCTCGAGATGGCGCAGCTGCTCGCGAGCCAACTCTTCCGCGGCGACAAGGATCAGGAACTCTTCGACTATTATTATAATCTCGACGGCCGCCGCGTCGAACGCGGCCAATGGGTGCTCCCCGCGCTGCCCGCGAAACGGCTGACCGGCAAACCCGTCTATGTCCTTACCGGCTCGACCAGCTTCTCCGCCGCCGAATGGTTCGCCTACACGCTCAAGAAACTGGGCCGCGCAACGCTGGTCGGCGAACGCACCGCGGGCGGCGCGCATCCGGTCGACCGCAAGCCCGTCGGCACCGACTTTTTCGTGCAGGTGCCGATCGGCCAGATCCGCGACCCTATCGACCGCAGCGATTTCGAGGGACAGGGCGTCACGCCCGACCATCTGGTCCCGTCGGCCGACGCCCTCGCCGTCGCGCACCGCCTCGCGCTCGCTGAACTGGCCAAGGCCGATCCGGCGAAGCAGGCCGACGCCGACTGGCTAGCCCCCGAGCTCGCCGCGCGCCCGCAGCCGACCACGACCGCGCTCAAGGCCATCGCCGGCCGCTACGAAGGACGGCGCATCGACCTCGTCGGGGGCAAATTGCTCTACACCTGGCGCGAACGCTTTCGCCTGACACTCGATCCGCTCGCCGGCGACCTGCTCGCGATCGAAGGCGTGCGCGACTTCCGCTTTCGCATCGTGCGCAAAGGCGGCAAGGTCACCGCGCTTGAACGCATCGACCGCGATGGAACAACCCAGACCTATGCCCGCCTCGACTGACATCTCGACCGATCTCGACGACATCTCGTTCCTCGGCCGCCTCAGCGAAGCGCTGAGCCAGCGGATCGAGGAACAGACGCGTCCCTTGTTCGACGAAGCCGGCATCACCGTCCCCGTGCGGTCCTGCTCGCTGCTCACCGCGCTCGTCGAGGCTGGCGAAGCCTCGGCCGCCGACCTTGCACGCGCACTCGGCCAGTCGCATCAGCTGGTCATCCAGAAATGCCCCGCGCTGCTCCGCCTCGGCCTGATCACCCAGCACGCCGATCCCGCCGACGCGCGGCGCAAGATTTTCCGGCTGACCGATGCGGGTCACGACCAGCTCGCCCGCATCGACGCCTATAGCGTGCGGATAGGCGAGGTCTATCGCGCGCTCTTCGAAGAGGTCGGCGACGTTCACGGCGCGATACTGAAGGCGCTCAAGGCCTTGGCCGACAAGCCACTGCGCGAACGCATCCGGGAATAGTCAGAGCGTCCGGAACATCACCAGCGCATCGACAAAACCGTCGACCGGATGATCGAAAGCGCCCGGCAGGCGGCCGACGACTTCGAACCCCAGCGACTGCCACAGCCCGACCGCGCGCACATTCGCACTCACCACGAAATTGAACTGCATCGCGCGAAAGCCGCGCGCCTTCGCATGCGCTATCGAATGCAGCCCCATCGCCCGCGCGACCCCGCGCCCGGTTGCCGCCGCACCGGTCACATAGCCCGCGTTGGCGACATGCGCGCCGCCGCCGGTCTGGTTGGCGCGCAGATAATAGGTGCCGAGGATCACGCCGCCCTCTTCGGCGACGAACGCCTCCTTGTCGGTGTCGAACCAGTAAGCGAGCGCCGCCGCTTCGCTCATCCCGCGATCGAGCGTCAGCGTCTCGCCCGCGCGGATCACCGGCTCGATGATCGCCCAGATCGCGGCGGCGTCGTCGGGTCTGACAGGACGGATAACCAGCGCCGTCATGCCGCTTCGACCGCGCGCTGCATCAGGTGCGACCCCGGTCCATAGGGGCCTTCTATGGCGGTCCCGACATAGGCGAACCCTTGCGCGTGCCAATAGCTGTCGGCGCCCTGGATCGCGACCAGCCGGATATCGCGGCAGCCTTCGACTTCGGCCTGGTGGACGACGAAAGCGGTCGCCGTCGCCCCGGCGCCGGTTCCGCGCGCCGCGGGCAGCAGCGCAATGTCGTGGAGATAATAGCTGTCTGACACCGGAATTGCCCCCAGCAACGCACCAAGCTTTGGCGGCGCAGCATCGCGCGGCCAGGGGTGGCTGATCAGATAACCCAAAGACGCACCGTCGCGTTCAAGGATCGCGCACCCCGCCGGATAATGCGCGAGGCGGTCGGCGAAGGTTTCCAACGGCTCGGTAAAGGCACCGTGCACCGCGTCGGAAATCGTGACGACGACCGACAGGTCGGCCTCACGCATCTGCCGCCATCGTCCCGCCCCGCTCATGCCGCATCGCCGACGAACGGCGCGACCACGTCGGCCGTCACGCGCAGCGGCCGCCCGCTCGCCTTGTCGAGCAGCGCCCACACCGTCCGCGCGCGGACATGGACTTTGCCATCGGCGCCGGTGAATTCCATGAAGCGGTCGAACTTCGCGCCCTGCGGCTTGTCGGCGACCCACGTCCGCGCGGTCACCGTCTCGCCCGGCCCCAGCGCGCGCAGATAATCAATCTCGTGCCGCACCACGACCCAGATATAGGCGTTCTTGTGGCTCTGCGGGGCCGCCGCGTCCCAATGCCCCGTCGCGACCTGCTGGATCCACTGGACCCACACCGCATTGTTGACGTGGCCAAGCTCGTCGATGCTCTCGGGCGTCGCAGTGAGTTCGAGACTATATTCCTTCATCGGCCGCCCAGACTATGTCGAGATTCAGTTCGTGATGGAGCGAGAATGGCTGGCTCCGCGAACCGGAGCGCAGCGTATTTTTGTACGTGAGCACCGGAAGCGCAGGAGACGGCCGTTCGCAGCCCGCCACGGGCTGAATATCGGCATAGTCTATGCGAGTTCGACGGTGGTCACCATATAGCCAGCATCGCGGAGCGCCGCGACGAGGCTGTCGAGATGCTCGCGGTCGCGCGCTTCGCACTCGATGTCGGTGATCAGCCCCTTGGCGGGCAGCGTCGTAAAGATGCGCTGGTGATAGATTTCGATGATGTTGACCTGCTTCTCGTCGAACAGCTTCATCACCTTGAACAGCGCGCCGGGACGATCCTGCAAGCGGATGCGCAGGCGCGCGATACGGCCCGAGCGCGCAAGGTCGCGCAGCAGCACATTCGCGAGCAGCCGCGTATCGATATTGCCCCCGGTGAGCACCAGCCCGACCTTGCGCCCCGCAAACTCTTCCGGGTGCGCGAGCATTGCCGCCAGCCCCGCGGCGCCCGCGCCCTCGACCACCGTCTTTTCGATCTGGAGCAACAGGCTGACCGCACGCTCGAGATGGCGCTCGGCGACCAGCACGATATCGTCGTTGAGTTCGGCCACCAGCTTGCGCGTATAGGACCCCGGTTCCTTGACCGCGATGCCCTCGGCGAGCGTGTCGCCCTCGCACGCCATATCGACGCCGTTGAGCTCGGCGTACATCGACGGATAGAGTTCGGCCTGCACGCCGATCAGGCGCATGTCATTCTTGATCCCGCGCGCCGCGGTGCCCATACCCGCGAGCAGCCCGCCGCCGCCGATCGGCACGATCAGCGTGTCGAGCTCGGGCACATCCTCGAGCATTTCGAGCGCCACCGTCCCCTGCCCGGCCGCGACGTGCGGATGGTCGAAGGGATGGACGAAGGTCAGCCCGCGCTCGACTTCCAGCTCGCGCGCATGCGCATAGGCATCGTCGAACTTCTCGCCGAACAGCACGATCGTCGCGCCGTGGCTCGCGGTCTGCGAGACTTTCACTTGGGGCGTCGTGCTCGGCATCACGATGGTGACGGGGACGCCGAGGCGCTTGCCATGATAGGCGAGCCCCTGCGCATGATTGCCCGCCGACGCGGCGATCACACCGCGTTCGCGCGCTTCGGGCGCCATCAACAACAGCGCGTTCAATGCGCCGCGTTCCTTGTACGCCGCCGTGAACTGCAGATTTTCGAACTTCAGCCACACCTCGGCGCCGACCATTTCGGACAGCGTCTGCGAATGGAGCGTCGGGGTGCGCACGACCGCGCCGTTAATTCGCTCTGCCGCCGCGCGCACATCGTCCAATGTGATCGCCGGTAAATCGGCGGCGGAGGTCAGGGTGAGTTGATCTGTCATAACGGCAAGCGCACTAGCCTATCTGGCGCGCCGCGCAAACTATGCTTATGGACTTGGCCATGAGCGAACAAAAATTGCGCATCAGCTTCATCGGCACCGGCGTCATGGGCGGACCGATGGCAGGCCACCTCGTCAAGGCGGGCCACCACCTCACCGTTTACAACCGCACGCGCGCCAAGGCGGACGCCTGGGTCGCGCAATATGGCGGCGCGGCGGCATCGACCCCGGCCGAAGCGGCAAGGGATGCGGATGTCGTCCTCACCTGCGTCGGCAACGACGACGATCTCGCGCAAGTGACGCTCGGCCGCGACGGCGCGTTCAGGGCGATGCGCAAGGGTGCGCTGTTCGTCGACCATACCACCGTCTCCGCGCGCATCGCGCGGCAATTGTCGGTCGAGGCCGAGGGGCTTGGCCTCCTCTGCGTCGACGCCCCCGTTTCGGGCGGCGAGGCCGGGGCGCAGAACGGCACGCTCTCGATCATGTGCGGCGGCACCAAGGCCGCCTTCGACGCCGCCGAGCCGGTGATGCAGGCCTATGCCGCGCGCATGGTTCATATCGGTGGCCCCGGCGCGGGGCAGACGACCAAGATGGTCAACCAGATCGCCATCGCCGGGGTCGTTCAGGGACTCTCCGAAGCGCTGCGGTTCGCGCAGGCGTCGAAACTCGACACCGACAAGGTGTTCGAGGCGGTCTCCGGCGGCGCCGCGGCGAGCTGGCAGATGCTCAACCGCTGGGGCACGATGGCAAAGGACGAGTTCGACTTCGGCTTCGCGGTCGACTGGATGCGCAAGGACCTCGGCCTCGCGCTCGACGAAGCGCGCGTCAACGGCGCGACCTTGCCGGTCGCCAGCCTCGTCGATCAATTCTACGCCGATGTGCAAAAGGCCGGCGGCGGGCGAAAGGACACCAGCTCGCTCGTGACGAGGCTCCCCAAGTGAAGCGCCTGATCCTGACCGCCCTCGTGCTGTCCCTCGCCGCCCCCGCGCACGCCGATACGCTGGTCGACAATGTCAACGGCATCACGCTCGACAAGGACGGCAAGCTCGTCCGCTTCACCGGCCTCGTCATCGACACGCAGGGCAAGGTCAAGCAGTTGCTTGACCGCAAGGACAAGCGCCCCGAACGCCCCGATTTCAAGGAAGACGGCAAGGGCCGCACGCTGATCCCGGGCCTGATCGACGCGCACGGCCATGTCATGGGTCTGGGCTTCCAGCTGATGCTGCTCGACCTGTCGAACACGAACAGCCTCGCCGAGGCGCAGGCGGCGATCCGCAAATATGCCGCCGACAATCCCGAAATGCCGTGGATCATCGGATCGGGGTGGAATCAGGAAAAATGGGGCCTCGGCCGTTTCCCGACCGCCGCCGACCTCGACGCCGCGGTGCCTAACCGGCCCGTCTGGCTCGAACGCGTCGACGGCCATGCCGGCTGGGCCAACACGGCGGCAATGACCGCCGCCAGGATCACGCCCGCGAGCAAGGCGCCCGAGGGCGGACGCATCGAGATGGAAGCCGGCAAGCCGAGCGGGGTGTTCGTCGACGCCGCGATGAGCCTGATCGACAGCGCCAAGCCCAAACCGCTCGCGCGCGATCTCGACCGCGCGCTGTACCTCGCGCAACAGAAATTGCTCGAACAGGGCATCACGACGATCGCCGACATGGGCACCAGCATCGCCGACTGGCAGGCGTATCGCCGCGCCGGCGACAAAAAACAGCTTTCGGTGCGCATCCTCAGCTACGGCGCCGACATCGACAATATGGCGATCATCGCGGGGTCCGAACCGACGCCCTGGCTCTACGACGACCGCCTGCGCATGGTCGGGGTGAAGCTCTTGCTCGACGGCGCATTGGGTTCGCGCGGCGCGTGGCTGAAGGCGGCGTACAGCGATGCGCCGGGACAGAAGGGGTTGGCTTTGCTCACCCCCGCGCAGCTCCGCAACAAGATGGTGCGCGCGTCGATGGACAAGTTCCAGGTCGCGATCCACGCGATCGGCGACGCCGCCAACGCCGAGGCTTTGGACGCGATCACCGACCTCACCGCCGACCTGCCCGGCGAGCGCCGCTGGCGCATTGAGCATGCGCAGATCATCGACCCCGTCGACATTCCGCGCTTCGCCACGCTCAAGGTCATCGCCTCGATGCAGCCCGTTCACCAGACGAGCGACCGCGTCATGGCCGAAGCCCGCCTTGGCCCCGACCGGCTCAAGGGCGCCTATGCATGGCGCAGCCTCGAAAATGCGGGCGTCCGCCTCGCCTTCGGCTCCGACGTCCCGGTCGAAAGCGCGAACCCCTTCCCCAGCATCGCCGCCGCGATTTCGCGCACCGATGCCAAGGGTGAGCCCTTCGGCGGCTGGCGCCCCGAGGAGATCGTCACGCGCGAAACCGCGCTCGACGGCTTCACGCGCACCGCGGCCTTCGCCGGTTTTGCCGAGGACCGCATCGGCACGCTGATGCCCGGGATGCGCGCAGACTTCCTGATCGTCGAGGCCGACCCGATGCTCGCGAGCCCCGACGAAATTCGTAAAATGACCCCACTCGAAACATGGATCGGCGGCTATCGCTATTACAAGAAGAAGGAGGGCGCGACCGTTGGCCGCTGACGTGCCGACCCGGCGGGCGCTGCTCACCGGCCTCGCGGCGCTGCCTGTCGCCGCGGCGGCCGCCGCGGCCGCCGAGCGCAAGGAACGCAAGCCCAAGAAACGCAAACCCGCGAAGCCCAAGGTCCAGCACGTCGATGTCGCGATCATCGGCGCGGGCGTGTTCGGCGCGTGGGCCGCGTGGCATCTGCTGCGCGCGGGCAAGACGGTGCGGCTGTTCGACGCCTATGGTGCGGGCCACGCACGCGCCTCGTCGGGAGGCGAAAGCCGCGTCATCCGCATGGGATACGGCGCCGACACCATCTATTCGGAGATGGCGCGCGACTCGCTCAAATATTGGAAAGACCTCTCCGACACCGCGAGCGCGCCGATCTTCCACAACACCGGCGTGCTGTGGTTCGCACCGCAGGGCGACGCCTACACCGCGCAGTCGCTCGCCTGGCTGCAGGCGAACCGCGTCGGCCACGAGCATGGGGACGTCCGCTGGCTGCAGGAAAAGTACCGCCAGATCCAATTCTATCAGGGCGAGACCGGCATTCTTGAGACCGAGACGGGCGCGCTGATCGCCGCGCGCGGCGTGCAGGAAGTCATCGCCGACGCCCAGATCGAGGTCGAGCGCGTCGTGATGCCCGCACCGCTCTTTTCGAAGCGCATCAAGAAGCACAGGCTCCCCGACGGCGGCACCGCCGACCATCTCGTCTATGCCGCAGGCCCGTGGCTCGCCGAACTCTTCCCGCAGCAATTGATGAACAAGATCGTCGCGACGCGGCAGGAGGTCTATCATTTCGGCGCGCCGCAGGGCGACAGCCGCTTCGCCCCGCCCGAGCTTCCGGTGTGGGCCGATTTCAACAATGGCCGCATCGTCTATGGCATCCCCGACCTCGAAGGCGCGGGATTCAAGATCGCGATCGACGTCCATGGTCCGGCGATCGACCCCGACACGATGGAACGCCAGCTCTCCCCGGCAGGGATCGCCGAGGCGCGCGCATACATGCAGCGCCGCTTTCCCGGACTCGCCAATGCACCGCTGATCGGCGGTCGCGTCTGCCAATATGAGAATAGCTCGAACGGCGATTACCTCATCGACCGTTTCCCGGGGCAGGAGCATGTCTGGCTCGTCGGCGGCGGCTCGGGCCACGGGTTCAAGAATGGCCCCGCGGTCGGCAAGCGCGTCGCAGCCCATATCCTCGACAAGAATCTCGCGGTCGAACCGCGCTTCAGCTTCGCGTCGAAGGGGACGGTGGCGGCGCGCACGGTGTTCTGATGACAAGCTGGATTTCAAAACCCGTTCGTGTCGAGCGAAGTCGAGACACCCATCGGCGGCGCATGCCTTCACGGCATCTCGACTTCGCTCGATGCGAACGGAAATCCAGAACATGAAACTCACCGACTGTCACAATATCGACGACTTCCGCGCGCTCGCGAAGCGCCGCCTGCCCTGGCCGGTGTTCGACTATATCGACGGCGCCGCCGACGACGAAGTCACCCGTCGCCGCAACCGCGAAGCCTTCGACAGCTGCGACCTGATCCCGCGCGTCCTCGCCGGGGTCGAAAGCGTCGACATGAGGACGACGCTGTTCGGGCGCGAGATCGCGATGCCGCTCTTCCTGTCGCCGACCGCGCTCCAGCGCCTGTTCCACTGGCAGGGCGAGCGCGCCGTCCTCCGCGCCGCCGCGAACGCGGGCACCGTCGCGGGCATATCGAGCCTCGCGACGATCAGCCTCGCCGAAGCCGGCGCGCTGACGAACGGCCCCAAACTGTTCCAGCTCTACGTCCACCACGACGAGGGGCTCAACCAGGCGATGCTCGACGCCGCGCGCGATGCGAAGTTCGACGCCGTCGCGCTCACCGTCGATACGATCGTCGGCGGCAATCGCGAACGTTGCCTGCGCTCGGGTTTCACCTCGCCCCCGCGTTTCACCGCATCGAATATGCTGAGCTACGCCGCCAAGCCCGGCTGGGGTCTCAACTATGTCCTCCGCGAAAAATTCAGCCTGCCGAACCTTGCGACGCACGTCTCCGAAGGGTCGAGCGTCCCCAAATCGGTCGCCGAATATTTCACCTCGATGCTCGACCAGAGCCTCGACTGGAAGCGCGCCGAGGCGATCCGAAAGAAATGGGACGGCCCCTTCTGCCTGAAGGGCATCGTCGCGGTCGAGGATGCGAAACGCGCCGCCGACATCGGCGCCACCGCGATCATGGTCTCCAACCACGGCGGGCGCCAGCTCGACGGCAGCATCTCCCCCTTCGATGCGCTCGCCGACATCGTCGACGCGGTCGGCGACCGGGTCGAGGTCATCTGCGACGGCGGCATCACGCGCGGCACGCATGTGCTGAAAGCCTTGTCGGTCGGCGCAAAGGCCTGCTCGGGCGGCCGCCTCTATCTCTACGCGCTCGCCGCGGCGGGCGAGGATGGCGTCGCGCGCGCGATCGCGCTGCTGCGCGCCGAGATGGAGCGCGGCATGAAATTGATGGGGGCCAAGACCCTGTCGGATCTCGGCCCCCAAAATCTTCGCTGGCGGTAATCCCGCCTTTCGCGCACGAAAAAGGGGACGGCCTCCCCCGAAGCCGTCCCCTTAGCGCGTGGTCGCTGACCCGCTAGGCGATCAGAAAGATGCGCCCAGCGTAAAGACCACGGTTGGATCGTAAAGCGTATCGAGCGCCTTGATGCCCGACTTTTTGACGTCGGTGTCGATATATTGCACCGAGAAGGTCGCCGGACCGGCGACGAAGGACGCGCCGACCGACCAGTCGATATATTTGCCGTCGGGCGACACAAGGCCGAGCGATCCGTCGTTATAGCCGACGCCCGCGGTCAGTGTGACCGGCGAGTTGGGAATGCCAAATCCGGCACCGAGGTTCAGGTAGATATTGTCCTCGTCGCCGAGCGAATTCTGCTTCGGCGCATAGGCGACCATACCGGTGACGGAGACGGGACCGATGTCGTGCGACAGCTTGCCGATGCCTTCGAAATAATCGGTCGGCGCGCCGCCGTCATGGCTGCCCGGATAGGTGTAGTAGGTCACGCCGATGTCGGCCGTCGTGCCCGAGGCGATTTCGGTGTTGAAGCCCGCGTAGAGGTCGAGTTCGAACTTGCCATAGGCATCGCTGTCGGGGAGCGAGGAGCCCCAGACGCCGGCGTAGAGGCCGCTTTCATGGCTGAGGGTCAGCGTCGGCTGCACGGCGACCTTTTCGTTCGACAGCGAAATGCCGCGGAAGCGATAGTCCGAGGTGACCGCGATGCCGCCCGAAAGCGTGAACGGGCCGCTGGCCGCTTCTTCTTCCTGAGCGAAGGCGGGCGTCGACAGGGCCGATGCGGCGAGCAGCATGCCGAAACACGCCTTGGTAAGAAACTTCATGGGTGATCCCCCTAAATAAAAAACGGATCGTCCCAGCCTGCCGTTGCGTGTTCACGCCTCTTCGTACGGGCCTGTAACGTCGAACGCGTATGAAATTGCCGATTTTGCTGCGACGCACAAACAAAAATTGCTCAACAGTTGCTAATCTGTGTCAAACTGTGTCTTTCGAGCAACAATCCGCCTCGCACACGCCGGGCTTTGCCAAGCGGCCCACGGGCGGCTAAAGAGCGGCGCATATCTCCCTTTTTTGTCGAGCCCGCACCATGAGCGATCACAACCCCGGCCTGCGCCCCTGGCGCGACATTGCGCGGCGCGAATGCCGCCAGATCATGGTCGGCAATGTCCCCGTCGGCGGCGGCGCGCCGATCAGCGTGCAGACGATGACGAACACGCTGACCAGCGATCCGGTGGCGACGATCGACCAGATCCGCCGCTGCGAGGAAGCCGGCGCCGACCTGATCCGCGTCTCGTGCCCCGACGTCGAGTCGACCGCGGCGCTCGGCAAAATTGTCCGCGCGTCGCGCATCCCGATCATCGCCGACATCCATTTCCACTATAAGCGCGCGCTCGAAGCCGCCGACGCCGGCGCCGCGTGCCTGCGCATCAACCCCGGCAATATCGGCTCATCGGAGCGTGTCGGCGAAGTCGTCCGCGCCGCGAAGGCGAACGGCTGCGCGATCCGCATCGGGGTCAACGCGGGCAGCCTCGAGAAAGACCTGCTCGAGAAATATGGCGAGCCATGCCCCGAGGCGCTCGTCGAAAGCGCGCTCGACCATATCAAGCTGCTCCAGGATCACGACTTCCACGAATATAAGGTCGCGGTGAAGGCGAGCGACGTCTTCCTCGCGGTCGCCGCCTATGCGCAGCTCGCCGACGCGGTCGACTGCCCGCTGCATCTCGGCATCACCGAGGCGGGCGGGCTGATCGGCGGCACGGTCAAATCAGCGCTCGGCATCGGCAACCTCCTGTGGGCGGGCATCGGCGACACGATCCGCGTCAGCCTCTCGGCCGAACCCGAAGAGGAAGTGCGCGTCGGATACGAAATCCTCAAATCGCTGGGCCTGCGCACCCGCGGCGTCCGCGTCGTCTCCTGCCCCAGCTGCGCGCGGCAGGGCTTCGACGTCATCCGCACCGTCCAGGCGCTCGAAGACGCGCTCAGCCACATCAAGACTCCGATGTCGCTCTCGGTCCTCGGCTGCGTCGTCAACGGCCCGGGAGAGGCGCGCGAAACCGACATCGGCATCACCGGCGGCGGCAACGGCAAGCATATGGTCTTTCTGTCGGGGGTAACCGATCATCATGTCGAGGACGCCGACATGATCAGCCACATCGTCAAGCTCGTCGAAGCGAAGGCGGCCGAGATCGACGCGGGCAGTTCGGTGAGCATGGACACGCTGCACGGCAAGGCGGCGTAAAGCTTTTTACATTCGTGTCAGCAGGGACTAGCCTCGCGCCATTCTGATCGAGGAGGCGAGACATGACCGCTAAGTTCGACGCCCTCGACCGGCTTGCCCAGCTCCTGCTGCTCATCGCCGCGGTCACGACGATCGCCAACGGCATCTTCATGCTGGTCAAGCCGCTCGACTGGTATGTCTTCGTGCCGACTGTCGTCACCACCGGCCCGCCCAACGCGCATTTCATCCGCGACATCGGGCTCGCCTATCTGGGGTCGGGGCTGATCCTGCTATATGCGACCATCAACCCCTCGCTCCGCTGGCGCGCCGCCCTTGTCGGCGGGCTGTGGCTGACCTTCCACGGCCTGCTCCACATTTATGAAGTTGCCGCCGGCATCTGCGGTCCCGCGACCTTCTGGGCCGATGCGCCCGCGGTGATCGGCCAGCCCGCGCTTGTCATCATCGCGCTCGCGATCGTCTTTTCGCGCCGGAACGCGCGCGCCGACCCGCGCTAATCCGGAAGGCGCGTCAGCTGGGTGTAGGCGATGCGCCAGCGGTCGCCCTGCCTGACCCAGACATGGCCGATGCGCAGGCGGCGGCTCTCCGGCCGTCCGCGCTGCGTCCAGCGCAGCGTCAATAGCCCGCCCGTCACTGCTGCGTCGTCATCGACGCGATAGGTCGGTTGCTCGATCGTGAACGGCTCGATCCGGAAATCGGGCATTTCGAAATCGGCGAGGTAGGAGCGCTTGTCCTGCATCGTCGCGTCGGAATTCACGAGCAGATAATCGTCGGTCACCAAGTCGCTTAGCGCAGCAATGTCCTTGGCCACCGTCGCGCGATTGTGGGCTTCCACCGCCTGCGCGAGATCGGCGGGCAAGGCGACCGCCGATTTCGCGCGCCGGTCGACCGCGATCCAGTTCACTTCCCATGTCGCGCCGTCGTCGGCGGAAAAAGCCTGCTCGAAGCGTGCTTCGTCGGCCGAGACCTGCGTGATGACGAACCGCACGCGGATCGGGCGCTCGCCCAGCTTGTCCACGCCATAAAAGACCCCTCGCCCGTCGGCGCCGAAACCGCCCACCACCGGCGGGGTCATCGCCCCGTCGCGCAGGCTCGCGAAGTTGAGGCTCCACCGGCGGGCACCAGGATCGTAAAGCCGCAGCGAGATGCCCTCGATCTTCCCCGCCGGCCCCGCAACCGACAGTTCGACGCTGTTCGCGCGGCCTTCCATCAGGCTTCGGACGAGGCTCGTGCCGCGATACTCGGCCCAGACCGGCGGCTTGCCCGAAAGCGGATTGCGCAACACACGCACCTCGGTTGCCCACGTCCCGATTTCGAAATCGAAATCGCGCTGACCGTCGCGGATGATCTGGGCGGGCGGAGCGACCGGCGCCGAATGCGCAATGGCGGAAACGCCCGCGCCCCCCACCAGCAACGCCAGCACCAGCAATCGCGCGCTCACCATCGGCATCGGCATCTCCCGTCGTTTGCGCCACCCTGTCGCCGTTCCTGATTACAGGGTGCTGGCGCGGCGACAAGGGCGCACCTTCTCGCTGACCGGATAAGCGCCATTGCCCCCTGCCCTCCGCTCGTTAAAAGCGCCGCAACGTCCCCCTCAGCAGGATAGCCCGGTGACCCTTTCGATCCGCCCCGCCACCCCCGCCGACCTGCCGCTGATCGCGCAGTTCATCCGCGACCTCGCCGATTATGAAAAGCTCGCCCACGAAGTCCGCTTCGACGAGGCGAAGCTCGGCGAGAAATTGTTCGGCCCGCGCCCCTATGCCGAGGTGGTGATCGGCGAGATCGACGGGAGTCCGCAGGGCTTCGCGCTCTTCTTCCACAATTTCTCGACCTTCGAGGGGCGCCCCGGCATCTATCTCGAAGATCTGTTCGTGCGCCCCGAAGCGCGCGGCTCGGGGCTCGGCAAAGCGCTGCTCGCGCATCTCGCCAAGCTCTGCGTCGAACGCGACTGCGCGCGCCTCGAATGGTCGGTGCTCGACTGGAATGCCCCGGCGATCGGCTTTTACCAAAGCCTCAGCGCGAAGCTGATGGACGAATGGACGGTGATGCGCGTCGATGGCGATGCGCTGACGAAGCTCGCGACCTCCTAGATTTCGTCACCCCGGACTTGATCCGGGGTCCCGCTTCTTCAACGTGGCAAAGCGGGATGCCGGATCAAGTCCGGCATGACGAAAGAGGGAAGCTAGCGCGCCCCGCGTGGTTTCCGCCGCTCCATCGGCCAGCTCGGCATATGCGCGTCGGACAGCGTCTTCGCCTCCGCCGGCGCCACGCCCAGGTCGGTGAGCACGCGCACGAGCGCGTCGGCGGGCGCAACCGCGATGTCGGGCAAAACGCCCTCGCCTTCCCAATCCTTGCCCGTCCCCGGATCATAAGTCCGCCCGACCGGAATGAAGGCGCCATAGCCGCCGCCCAGATCCTCGCCGGTGCCGAAGTGATTGGCGCCCGCGGTCGGCGCGCCCACCAGCGTGCCGCGCCCCGTATGCTTCATCGCGAGCGAAAAATGCTCGGCCGCCGACGCGCTCGCGCCCGATGTCAGCACATAGACTTTCGTATCGCGCAGCCGCGTGTCGGCATTCGGCGTCGCCCAATGTTCGCGCGCCACCATGCCCGCGTCGCCCTTCACAATGCGCATCGAGGCCAGCCCGTCGATCGGCGAGCCGCCGCGCGCATCGACCGAGGCGCGCGTCGCCATCGTCACCAGCCGCGTCGGCTCGGCGAACAACCACGGAAAGATGACATCCATCTGGTCGAGCCCGCCGCCATTATGCGTGCGGATATCGAAGATAATCGCTTTCGCATCGGCATGGTCGGCCATGAATTTCGCGGCCTGCGCCGTCACCGCCGCGTCCATCGGAAAGACGTTGAAGCGGATGAAGGCGATCCCCGGCGCGATCCAGCCCGCCTGTTCGACCGGCACCTTCGGCGGGCGGCGCACAGGCGCGGCGCCACCCGGCGCTGCCGCTGCGGGCACCCCCGCGGCTTCGGGCGCGCGCAGCCGCAAATGGCCGTCGGGCGCAACCGCATTCACATCGGCATCGATCGCCTCACCCAGCGCCGGGCCCGAAAGCGCCTTATAGCGCCCCGCCGCAATGCCCGCGCGGATCGCCGCGGCATAACGCTTGCCCGTCTCGGGATAGACATAGTCGCGCTCGAGCAAGGCCGCATATTTTTCGGCGACCGCATCGGCGCCCGCCTCGTCCGCGGCATAGGCGGGCGGGGGCGCCAGTATCGGTACGACCGCCATCCCCGCGGCGAGCAACAGCGCGGGCAAAATACGCGAAGAACGAATCATCCTCATCTCCAATCCAGCCCCGGCCGGAGAGGGGTGTATCATATCGGCAATACAGATCAACTACATTTGTAGTCGACTTAGATCATTTCTTCCGCGCAAACCAAAGCAGCACGATTCCGACCACCGCGAGGATCACCCCGTTGCGGGTCCATGTGGTGTCGCCCAGCATGAAGCTGCTCGCCGGCCAGCGCACGATATCGAGCCCCTGCAGCACCCACAGCCCGCCGACGAGGATCGCCGCAATGCCGACGATCGCCAAGACGCCTTTCAAAGCCCCCATGTCACCCTCCCTATTTGCGCTGCAATCCGATCAGCGGCCGCAGCCAGCCGATGTTGCGCCCGATCACATAGAATAGCCAGCAGCCGGCTGTCGTCGTCGCAACGAGGACGAGGAACGACGGCAGCGCCGCGACGCCCGCTTGCAGCAGATACCAGCCGACCACGACGATGATCGTCTGATGGATGATGTAAAAGGGGAACACCGCCTCGGCGAGCGTTGTGCGCGACGGGTGATCGCGGTTCCAGTAACGGTCGGCAATCCCGACCAAGGCGACGATCGTCGTCCAGCCCTGCACCAGATGCGCGATATGGAACGGCAGCGTGCCCCAGTCGGCGGGCTGCGCGCCGGTCAGCCAGAGGCACATGATCCATGCAACAACCCCGAAAGCGACCACCGCGGTGGCCAGCGCCACGCGCCACCAGCGCGCCACCGCGCCGAACAGCTGCGGCCGCACCCGGAGCAGCCAGCCGACAAGAAAGGGGATCAGATAGTGAAGATGCGACGGCCCGTCGTCGAACAGCGCGTGCGTCTCGTCATGGTCGGGGAAAGCGGCATAGATGAGCAACCACGCCGCGAGCGGCCAGACGAGCAGACCAGCGCCGCCGAGCCACCGCGCCGCGCCGTCGGCGATCCGGGTCCGGATCGCGCCCGGCACCAGCGCCACCAGGATCGCGGCGAGCATCGTATAAACCCACAGATAGACGACGAACCACAGATGCTGCCACGTCGGCAGGACGATCCCGCCCAGCGATCCAAAACGGAAATAGTCATGGAGCCAGAAATGCAGGAAGCCATGCGTGTAGCCATGCTGGCCGACCAGCTCGATCCACGGCTGCGGCGGGATAATGACGATGATGCCGAAGACGAGCGGGATCAGCAGCCGCGCGCTGCGCGACCGCGCAAAGGCGCCGCTGCCGCCCAGCTTCGCGAACAGCGCCGCGCTCGCATAGCCCGACACGAGGAACAGCAGCGCGAGCCGCCAGCTGTTCGTCGCGAGCATTGGCAACTGCACCCAACCCAGCGGCTCGGCGATCTTCACATGCCAGCCCCACGGCACGAAATACATGCCGATATGATAGAGGATCAGCAGCCCGAATGCCCCGATCCGCAGCCAGTCCATGCCGTGATGGCGTGCGCCGGTCATAGGCTACTCCCCCCAACTTTCGTCATCCCGGGCTTGATCCGGGATCCAGGTAACATCGCGCGAATGGATCCCGGATCGAGTCCGGGATGACGATGAGGAATATATCTATTTCAGCACCCGCCAAGCGAGTTCCGCAAACTCGCAAAGCAGCGGCCGCGTATCCCTTGGGTCGATGATGTCCTCGACTCCGAATTTCTCCGCCGTCCGGAACGGCGAACGCACACGGTTGAGCCTTTCGCGGATCGCCTCCAGATGCGCCGCCGGGTCCTCGGCCGCCTCCAGCTCGCTCTTGTAAGCGACCTCGACCCCGCCCTCGATCGGCAGGCTGCCCCAATCGCCCGACGGCCAGGCGAAACGATACTGGAACCGCTCGGCGTTCGACATCGCGCTCCCCGCGATCCCATAGGCGCGGCGCACGACAACCGACGCCAGCGGCACCGTCGCGCGGTAGATCGCGTTCATCGCCTGCACGCCATAGCGGATCGTCCCCGTCCGCTCGGCCTCGCCGCCGATCATAAAGCCCGGATTGTCGACGAGGTGGACGATCGGCAGCCGGAACTGGTCGGCCATCTTCACGAAGCGTTCGGCCTTCTCGCTCGTCTTCGCGTCCCACGATCCGCCGAGGTACGACGGATCGCTCGCGAGCACCGCGACCGGATAACCGTCGAGCCGCGCGAATGCGGTGATCACCGCCCGCCCCCAGCGCGCGCCCATTTCGAAAAAACTGCCCTCGTCGAACACCGCGCTGGTAATGCGCCGCATCGAATAGACCTGCTTCGCCTCGCGCGGCACCGCCGACAGCAGGCTCTCCTCGCGCCGGTCGACCGGGTCGTTGCACGCGGTCCGCAAGGCCCGATCATGGATCGACGAAGGCAGGTACGACAGGAACCGCCGCGCCGCCGCGAACGCGTCGGCCTCGCTCGCAACCTCGTCGTCGACGACGCCGTTGCGCGTATGCACGTCGCTGCCGCCCAGCTCCTCGCGGTCGAGCGTATCGCCGATCGCCGCCGCGACCGCGGGCCCCGCCGCGAACAGCTGCGACAGCCCGCGCACCATCACGCTGTAATGGCTCGCCACCACCCGCGCCGCACCCAGCCCCGCGGTCGGCCCCAAGGCCAGCGCCACCACCGGCACGGTATCGAGGTTCGCGATGATCTCGTCCCAGCCGGGCACGTGCGGAATATAGGTATAGCCCATATCTTCCAGCGTCTTGACCGACCCGCCGCCGCCGGTGCCGTCGATCATGCGGATCAGCGGCAGGCGATATTCATGCGCCATCGCCTCGCACTGGACGAACTTGCGGTGCAGCGCCGCATCGGCCGCGCCGCCGCGCACGGTGAAATCGTCGGCCGAGGCGACCACCGGCCGCCCGTCGACATTCGCGCGCCCGAAGATGAAATTGCTCGCCGCCAGATCCTCCAGCTCGCCATCGGCGCCATAGCGCCCGCGCCCGGCGATCTTGCCGATCTCGCGAAAACTGCCTTCGTCGACGATCCCCGCGAGCCGCGCCCGCGCGTCCATCTTGCCGCGTCCGTGCTGGCGTGCGACCTTTTCCTCGCCGCCCATCTTCTCGGCCATCGCGCGGCGCTGCCCGAGTTCGTCGATCTCATTTTTCCAGCTCATGGCGCGAAGGCTATCTGACGTTGACGGAAACGTCATCCGAAACCTATCGTCGGCCCATGACGCGCCCGATCGCTTTCGCCCTCACTGCCATGCTGCTCGCCCTGTCGCCCGCAACCGCCAGCGAAACGCGCACGATTCCGGGTGTCGCCGACGCGTATAAAAGCGACGCCTTCGACCCGAACCCGATGGCGGCAATCGACGCTGCGCTCGCGAAGGCCGGACAGTCGGGGAAGCCCGTCCTGCTCGTGATGGGCACCGGCGGCTGCCACGACAGCGCCTGGCTCGCGAACCTGATCGCGACCGACCGCTTCGCCCCCGTCCGCGCGCGTTACGAGATCGTCTATGCCGACATCGGCATGCCGCACATCCGCGGCTCGGGTCGCAATCCCGAGGTCGCCAAGCGCTTCGGCTTCCGGATCAAGGGCACGCCGACCGTCGCGATCCTCGATGCGAACGGCACCGTGCTCAACCGCAAGGCCGCGCCCAAATGGCGCAACGCCGCAAGCCGCAGCGACGACGATATCTATAATGAGCTGATGCAATAGGGAGAAAGACATGGCCGACGGGATTCTCGCGGGGCGCGTCGCCTTCGTCACCGGCGCCTCGCGCGGCATCGGCCGCGGCATCGCGATTGGCCTCGCCGAAGCGGGCGCCGACGTCGCGGTCAACTACACCCGCGGCGAAGAAGCCGCCGCCGAAACCGTCGCCGCGATCGAAGCGCTCGGCCGCAAGGCAAAGGCCTATCAGGCGTCGGTCACCGACGAGGCCGCCTGCGCCGCGATGGTCGCCGCGATCGAGGCCGATTTCGGCCCCATGTCGATCCTGATCAACAACGCCGGCATCGCGAGCCGCGGCCTCGCGGTGGCCGACACGGCCCCCGAGGAAGTCGACAAGCTCTTCGCCGTCCACGCCGCCGGCCCGCACCGCCTCAGCCGCCTCGCGCTGCCCCAACTGCGTAGCCACGCGCGCAGCGACATCATCGTCATCTCGAGCATCGCGACCTATTCCCACTCACCCAACGGCGCACCCTACACGATGGCCAAGGCCGCGGGCGAAGCGCTCGCCTACGCACTCGCCAAGGAGGAGCTCGGCAACGGCGTCCGCGTCAACATCGTCGCCCCCGCGCTCACCGTCAGCGACATGGGCGAGAAATTGTCGCGCGCGATCACCGGCAACGAGGACATCCACCACCTCGACACCAAAATGCCCTTCGGCCGCGTCGCCGTCCCCGCCGACGTTGCCGCGGCGGTGGTGTGGTTCGTCTCGGGCGCGAACAGCTATTGCTCGGGCCAGAAGCTCAACATCGACGGCGCCGGGCAAGCGACGTTTCGGTAGGATTCATCCTCCCTGTCGCGCAGCGATGGGGAGGGGGACCGCTTGCGAAGCAAGTGGTGGAGGGGCCGCGACGTCGCGCCATAGGCCCCTCCGTCAGCCCTTCGGGCTGCCACCTCCCCATGGCTGCGCCACAGGGAGGATCTTTGCCCCATATCTTTCTCCCCCAAGGGGAGAAGGCAAGGTACAGCCCCCGCCATGCGTCCCGATTCGGCCTCTCCCGTCATCCCCTTCCTGATCGCCTGTGCGGGGATCGCGACCTTTTCGGCGATGGATGTGCTGATGAAGGGGCTGTCGATCGACATCGGCGCCTATAACGCCGTGCTCTGGCGCACCGGCACCGGTACGCTGCTCGCGGGCGCGCTCTATTTTGCGAGCCGCCCCAAATGGCCCGGCAAGGCGACGATGCAGATCCATGCGTGGCGCTCGCTGTTCGTTGCGGGCATGGCGCTCTGCTTCTTCTGGGCGCTCGCGCGGCTGCCGATGGCCGAGGCGATCGCGCTCGCCTTCGTCGCGCCGCTGATGGCGCTCTATATGGCCGCGATCTTTCTGGGTGAGAAGATCGGCCCGCGCTCGATCGCGGCGTCGATGCTCGGCCTTTGCGGGGTGATCGTGATCGTCGCGGGAAAACTCGGCGGCAGCGATTATTCGGACGAAGCCTTGTGGGCGGTCGGCGCAGTGTTCCTCTCGGCGATCTTCTACGCCTACAACCTCATCCTCGCGCGGCGGCAGGCGAAAATGGCCGAACCGATGGAGATCGCCTTCTTCCAGAATTTTTTCGTCGCCGCGATCCTCACGCTCGGCGCGCCGTGGTTCATCGCCGTTCCTGCCGCGGGCCACGCGCCGCACATCCTCGGCGCCGCGGTCCTCGCGACCACCTCGCTCCTGCTGTTGAGCTGGGCCTATGCACGCGCCGAGACGCAGATCCTCGCGACCACCGAATATACCGGCTTTCTCTGGGCGATGGTCTTCGGCTGGTACTTCTTCGACGAGGCGGTCACGCTGCCGACCTTCGCGGGCGCGGTGCTGATCGTCGCCGCCTGCCTGATCGTCGCGCGCAAGGCGCCGCACGGCGACCCGATCGAGCCGGCGGCGGCTTAGTCCCCCTCCCGCTTGCGGGAGGGGCTAGGGGAGGGCCCGTTCCGATGGCCCGCTCCATGCCCTCCCCCAACCCCTCCCATAAATGGGAGGGGAGCAGGTCACACCGCCGCGCGTGCGAGCCGGTCGTTGATCGCCGCGCCCAGCCCCTCAGCCGGGATCGCCGCCACCGCAATCTTTGCCTTCGCGCTCGCCGCCCCCGCATGCAGCGCATCGAACAGCCGCGCCGCCGCCTCGGTCAGATCGCCCGCCGCGCTCAGATCATAATCGCCCGCGACCGCGCCGAACCCGATGCCATACTCGTCATCGGCAAACTCTACCGCCCCCAGCCGCACCGGCTTGCCCGGCGCATAATGGCTCGCGAGCATTCCGGGTGCGACGATCTCCGATCCCTTGATCCCCGCCACCGCCATTCCGCTCGCCGCATTCAGCATTTCCGCTGTCACCGGCCCCGGCCGCAAGATTTCGACCGCGCCATCCTTCACCCGCGCAATCGTCGACTCCACGCCCGCCGTCGTCGGCCCGTCGTCGATCACCAGCACGATCCGCCCATCGAGGCTCGCGAGCACATGGCTTGCCTTCGTCGGGCTCACCCCGCCGCTCGCATTGGCGCTCGGCGCGGCGAGCGGCGCGGCGCTCTCCGCCAGCAACGCCTGCATCGCACGGTGCCCCGGCACCCGCAGCGCGATCGTATCGAGCCCAGCGGTCGCGATACTCGCCACCGGGCAATTCACCGTGCGCGGCACGACCAACGTCAGCGGCCCCGGCCAGAAGCGCGCCGCCAACGCCCGCTCGACCGCACCGAACACCCCCAGCCGCTCGGCGGCGCCGAGGTCCGGCACATGCACGATCAGCGGATTGAAATCGGGCCGCCCCTTCGCGGCATAAATCCGTGCGACCGCTTGCGGGTTGCGCGCATCGGCGGCAAGCCCATAGACCGTCTCGGTCGGCACCGCGACCGGCTCACCCGCTGCGATCAACGCCGCCGCCTCGGCGATAGCTGCGCTATCGAACGGAAGTGCAATTGTGGACTTTGAGGCTTCGGCCATGCCGCGCTATAGCGCCCGCGCAACGATATTCACCAGCAAAGTACCCAGCCCATGACCTATACGCCGCCCACCACCGAACAGCTTTTCGTCCTCAACCACATTGCGCGCGTCGACGCGATGGCCGCTCACGACAAATTCGCCGCCGCCACCCCCGACATGGTCGAGGCGATCGTCACCGGCATCGGCGACTTCGCCGCCGAGGTCTACGCCCCGCTCAACCGCGTCGGCGACACGGTCAATCCCAAGTGGGACAATGGCAAGGTCACGATGCCCCCGGGCTTCAGGGACGCGTACAAGCAGTTCGTCGAGGCCGGCTGGGGCAGCATCGACGGCCCCGGCGAATATGGCGGACAGGACCTGCCCTTCACCCTCGCGACCGTCGTGATCGAGGCGCTCGGCAGCGCGAACATGGGCTTTTCGCTGTGCAGCATCCTCACCCCCGGCGCGATCCACGCGCTGATGGCCTATGGCACCGAGGAACAGCGACAGACCTGGCTTCCCAAGCTGATCACCGGCGAGTGGAACGGCACGATGAACCTGACCGAACCCGCCGCGGGCAGCGACGTCGGCGCGCTGCGTTCGACCGCCGAAAAGGTCACCGAGGGCGAGCATGCCGGCCTCTACAGGATCAAGGGGCAGAAGATCTTCATCACCTTCGGCGAGCATGACCTCACCGACAATATCGTCCACCTCGTCCTCGCGCGCACCCCCGGCGCGCCCGAGGGAACGCGCGGCATCTCGCTTTTCCTCGTCCCCAAATATCGCCTCGATGCGAACGGCAAGCCCGCGCATTCGAACGGCGTCCACTGCGCGTCGATCGAGCACAAGCTCGGCATCCACGGCTCGCCCACCGCGGTGATGGTCTATGGCGAGGATGAGGATTGCCTTGGCGAAATCGTCGGCGACGAAATGGGTGGCATGCGCGCGATGTTCGTGATGATGAACAACGCCCGCCTGATGATCGGCTGTCAGGGGATCCAGATCGGCGAGCGCGCGACGCAGCAGGCGCAGCGCTTCGCCGCCGAGCGCGTCCAGTCGGCGCTCGCGGGCGGCACCGACCGCAACCCCGTGACGATCGACCAGCACCCCGATGTGCGCCGCATGTTGTGGCGGATGCGCGCGCAGACCGAAGCCGCGCGCGCGCTGACCTATTATGCCGCGGCGCAGATCGATTTCGGCAAGCTCGGCGACGAAGCCGCCGCGATGCGCGCCGACATCCTCATCCCGCTGGTGAAGGCGCACGCGACCGACATCGGCTGCGAGGTCGCGAGCCTCGGCGTGCAGGTGCACGGCGGCATGGGCTTCATCGAGGAAACCGGCGCCGCGCAGCATTATCGCGACGCGCGCATCGCCCCGATCTACGAAGGCACCAACGGCATCCAGGCCGCCGATCTCGTCGGGCGCAAGCTCGGCATGGCGGGGGGCGATCTTGTCCGCGGCCTCATCGACGATATCGCACACGGCGCCGCCGATTTCCCCGAGCTGCAGCAGCTCGTCGACGCCTGCCGCGCGGTCACCGACTGGATGGTCGGCGCGAACACCGGCGACCGGCTCGCGGGCAGCTATCCCTATCTCACGATGCTCGCGACGGCGACGTGCGGATGGCTGATGGCGATCCAGCACAGAGCCGCGCGCGCTGCGCTCGAAGAGGGCAATGGCGACCGTGCCTTCCTCGAAGCGAAGATCGTCTCGACACGCTTCTACCTGCAGCAGATCGTCCCTGCGGCGACCGGCCTCGCCGCCTCGGCGCTCGCCGGCGACGCGGCGCTGGAGCCGCTGCCCATGATCGCCTGAAACACTTGGAATCCTGCGCCTGATGCTCCGGCGCGCGGCGCAGGATTTCATTCATAATTAACGCGATGATAACCATCTGGGACTAGGCACGGCCGGCAATTGCTGGAGACGTGCGTGCCCATCCCGGTCAAAAGTCTGATCATCAGCTGGCGAACCATCGCACTGTCGCTGCTCATCACGCTGGCGGTGGGCATTTCGTCGGCCGGCGAAATCGCCGACCGGGTGCTCGACGCGGTCGTTGGCCGTCTCGCCAATCGCGCGGTTACCGGGCAGGTCGTTGTGGTCGCGCTCGACGAGCGCACAATGGCGCAATCGCCCAACCGCAACTTTTCGATGACGCAATATGCAAACGTGGTCGACGCCGCGAACCGGGCCGGCGCCAAGCGCCTCCTGATCGATTTCTATTTCGACCGGCGGGAGGCGGACCGCGACTTCCCGCTATTCGTCGATGCGGTCAGGAATATGGGCGACCGCGTGGTGCTCGCCGTCTCGACGCGCCAGGTCCCCGGCAGCGACGAAAAAGTTACGACCTTTCCCAGCAAGCAATTTGGCCCCGATGTTCCCATGGCGAGCATCGCCATCGAAAGCGAGTTCTGGCAGGTCTGGAGCGCTCCGATCGCTTATCGCGCCGAAGGGCGGCTGCTTCCGACATTTGCCGCGATCATTGCCGGCCGGCATAGCGATACGCCGAAGAGCTTTCGCCTCGATCTCGGCTACAACACCCGGACAATCCCGGAGTATAGCGCAGTTGATCTGCTTTCGGGCAAGGTGGGCACGCGTGAACTGGCTGGCAAGGATGTGATCTTTGCCCCGACCGCGCCCAGCTTTCAGGACTATTTCTATCTGCCGGGGCATAATCGCATTCCCGGCGGCTTCCTTCACGTCATCGCCGCGGAAACGCTGAAGCGCGGAAATCCCGTCGACATCGGATGGATTCCCCCGCTGCTATTCGCTGTCGCGGCGATCGGACTGGCGCTGCTCCCCCGCTTTCAACGCGCCTTCGCTCCGATCGCCCTGGGCACAACGGCCACCCTCATCGGCGGCAAGATCTTCCTCGGCACCATGCTCGTCACCTCGTGGATCGGCGCCGCGCTCTTCTTCATCGCCGCTATCGCCGCCAACGTGTCGCGCACCCGCCGCCGCGCTTCGGCACAACGCGAAAATCCGGTCTCGGGCCTGCCGAATTTCGAGGCGCTGCGGTCGCAAGCAGCGTTCGGCAGCGCGACCGTCGTCGCGGCGAAGGTCGTCAATTTCGAGGATCTCGCCGCTTTCATTCCGGGCGACGGCATCGCCAAGCTCGTCGAACAGGTCACACGCCGCCTCCAGCTCGCCTCGCAGGGCACGACGCTGCACCACGATCTCGACGGCACCTTCGCCTGGCTCGTCCCCTATTATCAGCACAGCCAGATCGAAGGGCAGCTCGCGGGGCTTGCCGCGCTGTTCAACGCGCCGCTGACGATCGGCGAGCTGCGTGTCGACGTCGCGATCGCCTTCGGGGTCAACGACGAGTTCGAAGGGTCGAACGCCCAGCGCCTCGCCGCGGCGCTCGTCGCCGCCGAGCGCGCGATCCGCACGCGCTCGCTGTGGACCAAATATACTTCGCGCCAGAAAGAGGATGCGGGCTGGCAATTGAGCTTCCACTCGCAGCTTGAGGACGCATTGACCGGCGGCGACATCTGGGTCGCCTTCCAGCCGCAATATCAGATCGCGACGCGGCAGCTCGTCGGGGTCGAGGCGCTCGCGCGCTGGACGCACCCGACGCGCGGACCGATCCCGCCCGACGAGTTCATCGTCCAGGCCGAAAAGAGCCAGGACATCTATCGCCTCACCTTGTTCGTGATGGATCAGGCGATCCGCTCGGCCGCGCAGCTGCGCGAACGCGGGCTTCCGATCAACATGTCGGTTAACTTGTCGGCGAGCCTGCTCGACCACAGCGACCTCGTCGGCACGATCCGCGTCATGCTCACCGCACATCACCTGCCGCCCGAGGTTTTGACGATCGAGATCACCGAAACCGCGCAGATCGAAAACAGCCGCCAGGCGCGCCAGACGCTCGCCCAGCTCCGCCGCACCGGCATCCGCCTGTCGATCGACGATTACGGCACCGGCCAGTCAAACCTCGAATATCTAACCGAGATCGAGGCCGACGAAATCAAGATCGACAAGCGATTCGTGATGACGATGCGCGATTCGCAGCGGAACCTCGAAGTCGTCAAATCGACGATCGATCTCGCGCACCGCCTCGGCGCCGTCGCGGTCGCCGAAGGCATCGAAGACGCCGAAACCATGGCGCTTCTCGCCGGCCTCGGCTGCGATGTCGGACAGGGCTATCATCTTGGAAAACCTCAACTGTTTTCCGAACTAACCGCAACGCTCGCCGCGCCTCCCAAAGACCGGACCGCATAGCTGCCAAACTGGCAGCAATGCTTATAGTTAAGACTCGATTTACCTTACTAATTAAGGTACATGCTCCGTTAACTGTTCCTCGTGGGCAGTGCGAACAGGAGATTTATCATGGGTTGGTTTTGGCAATTCCTGGGCGGCACCGGTACGGACAGTGCTGGCGGTCAGGCCTAAGCAGAATTAGGTTTCAGGAGGGGCTCCGGCATCGCCGGGGCCCTTTCTTTTTGTCCAAAACCCGCATGACGGCCGCCGCGGAATGACCGCTTGCCGGTGCGGTGATCCGCACCGGAAGGGCGTCACCGGCGTCGCCGTTCGCTCCGGTCTTCCCATTCAAAAAATTCCGCTTTTTGATCCGGCGACGCCAATCGCTCCGCAAACCCGCGGAAAGGCTGGCGCGGCGCCTCGCGCTCGTGCATCTGCCGCGACGAGACGAATCAAATTATCGACGAATTGAGTCCCCAATCTGTCATTTAGCGTCTTGCATCGCGGCGCCGACGTGGCACTATAGGTGGTGGGTCACACACGGGGGCACCCCAAGAAATAGTATTCGGCTGCAACTGGCGGATTTCCGTCGTCCATCCCATATGGACACGGGAAAACCCTCCCTGCGCCCAAAAAAAGTGCCCACGAGGACAGGTTTAGATGCTAAGACCGGGGCTTCGCCCTGAGTCGAACAAGACAGGAACAAAGCGCACCAGTTGCGCGTTCAAATCGGGGGCGAATAAGATGGATTTTCGGGAAACGGAACGGGTGGAGACGAGCGACGTGGCGACGGCGGAACTGACGAAGAATGAAGCCCCCGTGGCACCCGAATCGACGGGTGAATCGGCTCCCGATGCGGCGCCCGCGGCAAAGCTCAACGA
This sequence comes from Sphingopyxis sp. H053, assembly GCF_001468225.1. Classification (GTDB taxonomy): domain Bacteria; phylum Pseudomonadota; class Alphaproteobacteria; order Sphingomonadales; family Sphingomonadaceae; genus Sphingopyxis. The sequence goes on from NZ_LNRU01000003.1 coordinate 490,960, forward strand.
CAGCAGCGAGCCCAAGGTCCACGCGCGCCGATTCGAGGTCGTGACCGACCGCAGCCGCGACGCGCTGCTCACCGACTTCGGCAAGGAAACGCTCGAGGATCGTTACCTGCTGCCCGGCGAATCGTACCAGGATCTCTTCGCGCGCGTCGCCGACGCCTATGCCGATGATCAGGACCACGCGCAGCGCCTGTACGACTATATCTCGAAGCTGTGGTTCATGCCCGCGACCCCCGTTCTCTCGAACGGCGGCACCGGCCGCGGCCTGCCGATCAGCTGTTATCTGAACTCGGTCGACGACAGCCTCGAAGGCATCGTCGGCACGTGGAACGAGAATGTCTGGCTCGCGAGCCGCGGCGGCGGCATCGGCACCTATTGGGGCGCGGTGCGCGGCATCGGCGAACCCGTCGGCCTCAACGGCAAAACCAGCGGCATCATTCCCTTCGTCCGCGTGATGGACTCGCTCACCCTCGCGATCTCGCAGGGCAGCCTCCGCCGCGGTTCGGCCGCCTGCTACCTCGACGTCTCGCACCCCGAGATCGAGGAGTTCCTCGAGGTCCGCAAACCCTCGGGCGACTTCAACCGCAAGGCGCTGAACCTCCACCACGGCGTGCTGATCACCGACGAGTTCATGGAGGCCGTCCGCGACGGCGCCGAATTCAACCTGCGCAGCCCCAAGGACCAGAGCGTCCGCGGCACCGTCGACGCGCGCTCGCTGTTCCAGAAGCTCGTCGAAACGCGCCTCGCGACGGGCGAGCCCTACATCATCTTCATCGATCAGGTGAACCGCATGATGCCGAAGCATCATCGCGATCTCGGCCTCAAGGTCACCACCTCGAACCTCTGCTCGGAAATCACGCTGCCCACCGGCCGCGACCATCTCGGCAACGATCGCACCGCGGTCTGCTGCCTCTCGAGCCTCAACCTCGAAACCTGGGACGAGTGGAACGGCGACAAGGTCTTCATCGAGGACGTCATGCGCATGCTCGACAATGTCCTTCAGGACTATATCGACCGCGCCCCGCCCGAAATGGCGCGCGCCAAATATAGCGCCAGCCGCGAACGCTCGGTCGGCCTCGGCGTCATGGGCTTCCACAGCTTCCTGCAGGCGCGCGGCCTGCCGTTCGAGGGCGCGATGGCGAAATCGTCGAACCTCCGCGTCTTCAAGCATATCCGCGCGCAGGTCGATCAGGCGTCGATGCTGCTCGCCAAGGAACGCGGCCCCTGCCCCGACGCCGCCGATCAGGGCGTGATGGAGCGCTTCAGCTGCAAGATGGCGATCGCGCCGACCGCGTCGATCTCGATCATCTGCGGCGGCACCAGCGCGTGCATCGAGCCGATCCCGGCGAACATCTACACGCACAAGACGCTCTCGGGCAGCTTCTCGATCCGCAATCCGCACTTGGAAGCGCTGCTCGTCGACAAGGCGAAGAACAGCGACAATGTGTGGAACTCGATCCTCGAAAAGGGCGGCAGCGTCCAGCATCTCGACTTCCTGACGCAGGACGAGAAGGACTGCTACAAGACGAGCTTCGAGATCGACCAGCGCTGGCTGCTCGAACTCGCCGCCGACCGCACGCCCTATATCGACCAGGCGGCGTCGCTGAACCTGTTCATCCCGGCGGATGTCGAGAAGTGGGACCTGCTCATGCTCCACTATCGCGCGTGGGAACTCGGCATCAAATCGCTCTATTATCTGCGGTCCAAGTCGGTGCAGCGCGCCGGTTTCGCGGGCGGGGTCGAGGCCGACAACACCGCCGAAGCGCCGAAGTTCGAACTCTCGGCCGAGAGCACCGATTATGACGAATGTCTGGCCTGCCAATGATGCACCGCGCGGAGATCACGCGATGAATGTGAACGTCACATACATCGCGCTCGCCGCGGTCTTCTTCGCGCTCAGCGCCGTCATGACGGTGTACGCGCGCAAGGCAGCCGAAGAGCCCGGAGCGAAAAAGAGCCAGCTCTCGGGCCTCCTGTTCATGATCGCCGGTACGGGGTTCGTCCTCGCCGGCGTGATGCCCATGCTACGGTCCCTGTGACCGACCGAATTTCTGGAGTGTAACCGCCATGCCTCTTCTCGAAGCCCGCAACACCTACAAGCCCTTCGAATATCCCTGGGCGTTCGATTTCTGGAAACGCCAGCAGCAGATCCATTGGGTTCCCGAGGAAGTGCCGCTCGGCGAGGATTGCCGCGACTGGGCGCAAAAGATCAGCGACCATGAGCGCAATCTGCTCACGCAGATTTTCCGCTTCTTCACGCAGGCCGATATCGAGGTGCAGGATTGCTACCACGACAAATATGGCCGCGTGTTCAAGCCGACCGAAATCAAGATGATGCTGACCGCGTTCAGCAACATGGAAACCGTGCATATCGCGGCGTACAGCCACCTGCTCGACACGATCGGCATGCCCGAAAGCGAATATGGCATGTTCCTCGAATATGACGAGATGCGCGCCAAGCACGATTATATGCAGCAGTTCGGCGTCGACAATGACGAGGATATTGCGCGCACGCTCGCGATGTTCGGCGGCTTTACCGAGGGGCTCCAGCTCTTCGCCAGCTTCGCAATGCTGATGAACTTCCCGCGCTTCAACAAGATGAAGGGCATGGGCCAGATCGTCAGCTGGTCGATCCGCGACGAAAGCCTCCACTGCGAAGGCATCATCAAGCTGTTCCACACCTTCACCAAGGAACGCGGCTGTCTGACCAAGGCGGTGAAGGAAGACATCATCGACACCTGCCAGAAAACGGTGCGGCTCGAGGATGCGTTCATCGACTTGGCGTTCGAACAGGGCCCCGTCCCCGGCATGACGCCGAAGGAGATCAAGCGCTACATCCGCTACATCGCCGACTGGCGCCTCGGGCAGCTCGGTTTCCAGCCGATCTACATGATCGACGAACACCCGCTCCCCTGGCTCGCCCCGCTGCTCAACGGCGTCGAGCACGCCAACTTCTTCGAAACGCGCGCGACCGAGTACAGCAAGGGCGCGACGCGCGGCGACTGGAACAGCGTCTGGACCAGCTTCGACAGCCGCAAGAAGGCGAAGAACAGCGAAGACGCGAGCCCCGTCAACGACGCCGAAGCCGACGGCGAGGATATGTTCAAACAAGCCGGCATCGCCGCCGAATAATGTCTTCCTGAAAACCCCTCCCGCCTGCGGGAGGGGCAGCAAGCCCCGGACTTGATCCGGGGCGCCGCGGGGAGGGCAACAACGCCGCCCCACGAGACAAGACAAGAAGTCAGAGGCAACCCAAATGACCGAAAAACAGAAACTCATCATCCTCAGCCAGCCGCAGCGTTCGACGCTCGAAGGCCTGTCGAACCGCCGCCCCCAACTCCCCACCGACCCGATCCGCGACGAACTCGTCACGCTGGGACTGGTCGTCAAACAGGGCGCCAAATGGGCACTGACCCCGCAGGGCAAGAAGGTACTCGCGGCGAGCTCGAACCGGCGCAACTCGGGCGGGTTTTCGGTTTGAAAGGAAGTGCCTCCATTATTGTGGAGGCATGTCACGTAACAACTTGACGACCTACGCCAGCTAGGCCAAGATCCCTTTATGTTCTCACCCGACGCCCCGCTCAGCGATGCCGCAATCGACCTGCTCGCTACAGGGCGCGGCAAAAAGTTTGGGACTATTCTCGCGGACCCCCCATGGCAGTTTCAAAACCGCACTGGCAAAGTCGCGCCCGAGCACAAACGGCTCAACCGCTATGGCACGATGACGCTCGATGAGATTTGCGAACTACCGGTAGCTGATATTGCCGACGACCCGTCGCATCTCTATCTTTGGGTGCCCAACGCTCTTCTACCCGATGGACTTAGGGTGATGGATGCTTGGGGGTATCGTTATATCTCGAATATTGTTTGGCATAAAATTCGTAAAGACGGCGGATCAGACGGTCGCGGCGTCGGCTTCTATTTCCGTAACGTTACCGAAATTCTCCTATTTGGTGTACGTGGCAAGAACGCTCGCACGCTTGATCCAGGCAGAAGCCAAGTCAACATGATCCAGTCGCGCAAGCGCGAACACAGCCGCAAACCCGATGAACAGTATAAAATCATCGAAGATTGCAGCTGGGGGCCGCGCTTGGAGATGTTTAGCCGCGGGAAACGTCGGGGCTGGACTGTTTGGGGAAATCAAGCCACTGATGATTATGCCCCAGATTGGTCAACGTATGGCTACAACAGCACGGTGGCTGTTGCAGCAGAATAACTATTCCTCACTACCTTCTGCAAGCAATGATTCGGCAGTAACCGAAGCGTCTATTACGGGGTTATCGGCACGCCATGCCTCTAGCTCTGTGAAGATGGAGTCTTTGAAGCCCAGAGCAAGAATTGGACATCCGCCGGCCCTGCCTGCGTTTATCCTGTAGTCCAACTTGCCCATCCACGTCGTACTTGCGCCGTATTTATCTTTGAACGACTTCAACCCTTGGATGCGACTGCCGATATCAGCAAACATCTGCGAAAGATTGCTCGATCGGGTGAGAATTATACCAACGTCAATAACGCCACATTCGTAAAAGGCCCTCATCGCATAGAGGTCGCGATCAAATGTTTGATCCTTGCTATTCCATTCCAGATCAAATGCAACACGATCCCTGATAAAATCGATCTGGTGTCCATCGAGAAAATTCTCCAGACGACTAATGGTCTCTACTTTATCAAATTTCGATTTTTTGTTGCTAGTATTTAGTTGTCTTGCGCTCTTCTTTACGAGAAGATCTCCTGAAATCCGCGTTTCATTCCAGCCGAGAGGATGAAGGACTGCCTCCAGGTTTTTGGCGACGTTACTCTTGTTTCCGCCGCCTACGAGGATATCGCTCATCTTGATTTCAAACACTGAAAGAATAGAAATCAGCTCTTCAAACACATCTTTGTGCGCCGAAAATAGTAGATTCGCAGCATTGCGAAAACTCTTTATTTCGTAACGATCACTAAAAGAGACAGGCATCAACATGCCTGCGCCATGGTCTTCAGTTCCAATCCTCGGGACCGCTTTCAAAACCTCACTCAGCGCATTGTCAGCCATTGATCACGTTTCCCGTCCCTGTATTTAGTGATCTTATGGCGATTGAAAACGTCAGGCGCAACAACCCTATACGGCGCGCGTTCAGAGGCGACGTATGGAATTGCGGTGACGACTAAACCCGATTGCCGAGACGCCGCATGGCCCCCGAATCATCTCCGCGATGACAACGCAGGATAGAAAAGCCCAATCTCTACACCGCCCCGCCCGCCCCAAAATCCTATTTCGCACACCCCACCCCAAAAACCCCTGTCCTACATTATC
>NZ_LNRU01000004.1 GCF_001468225.1 Sphingopyxis sp. H053
GCCTTGGCGACCGGTTCGGGCGCCGGGGGCGGGGCGGCCGGCGCGACGGGCTGGGGCTTAGGCTCGATCGGTTTGAAGCGTGCGGGCTCGGCGGCGATGATTTCGGGCTTCACCGGTTCGAGCGGTTTCGCGGGTTTCGCCGGTTCGACGACGGTCGGTGCGATGTCTTCGGGTTTCGAGCGTCCGAACAGCCACCACAGCAGCACGACAGCAACGACGAGGCCGACGACCGCGATAATCCAGTTTTCCTGAAGCCAAATCATGATCTTCTCCCAATGTTGCGGATAGCCTATTCGGCCGTACGGACTTGGTCGACCTATATTTATTCGTCATTCCCGCGAAAGCGGGAACGCAGTTGCAACGTCGGCTCGCTGGGTTACCGCTTTCGCGGGAATGACGAGGTCCGTGTTCACTTCGCTTCGCGCGCGACCTCGCGCCAGCCGATATCGCGGCGGCAGAAGCCGGTCTTGAAATCGAGCTTGTCGACGGCGGCGTAGGCGTGCGCCTGCGCCTCGGTCACGGTGCGCCCCGTCGCGGTGACGCCCAGCACGCGTCCGCCCGCCGCGACGATCTGGCCGTCGTCGCGTGCCGTGCCGGCGTGGAAAACGCGCACGCCGCCCGCTTCGGCGTCGGCGATGCCGTGGATCGCGCCGCCCTTTTCGGGGGTGGCGGGATAGCCGTTCGCCGCCATCACGACGGTCAGCGCATAATCGCTGGCGAAAGCGGGCGCGGCGGCGCCGGCGAGCGCGCCGGTCGAGGCCGCGTGGAGCAGCGCGGCGAGGTCGCCGACGTAGCGCATCATCAGCACCTGGCATTCGGGATCGCCGAAGCGGGCGTTATATTCGATCAGCTTGGGGCCTTCGGTGGTGAGCATGAGGCCCGCGAACAGCACGCCAACATAGGGCGTGCCCTCGGCGGCGAGCGTCGCCACGGTCGGCCGGATGATGCGATCCATCACCTGGGCTTCGAGATCGGGGGTGAGCACGGGGGCGGGGCTGTACGCGCCCATGCCGCCGGTGTTCGGCCCGACGTCGCCGTCGCCGACGCGCTTGTGATCCTGCGCGCTGCCGAACGCCATCACGTCGGTGCCGTCGGAGAGCGCGAAGAAGCTCGCCTCCTCGCCGGTCATGAATTCCTCGATCACCACCTCGGCGCCCGCGCCGCCGAAGGCGCCGCCCATCATATCGTCGATCGCCGCTTCGGCTTCGGCCTGCGTTTCGGCGATGATCACGCCCTTGCCCGCGGCGAGGCCGTCGGCCTTGATCACGACGGGGATTGCAAAGCCTTCGAGCATCGCGCGCGCTTCGTCGGCGGAGGTAGCACGGACATAGGCGGCGGTCGGGATCGAAGCGCGGGCGCAGAGATCCTTGGTGAAGCCCTTCGAGCCTTCGAGCCGCGCCGCGGCGGCGCCGGGGCCGAAGACCGCGACGCCGAGGTCGCGCAGCCGGTCGGCGAGGCCCGCGACGAGCGGGGCTTCGGGGCCGACGACTACGAAATCGATCGCATGCGCTTTGACGAAGGCGATGAGGCCGTCGAGATCGTCGGCGGTTATCGCGACGCATTCGGCATGCGCTTCGATCCCCGGGTTACCCGGTGCGGCATAGAGCTTGGCGCAGCTTGGCGATTGTGCCAACTGCCAGCTGAGCGCATGTTCGCGGCCCCCCGATCCGACCAGCAGGATATTCATGTCAGTCCCTTTTCCCGATACGGCGTCCGACGATGGCACCGAAGCGCGGCTGTTAGCCGAGGCGGCGCCGGGGGACAATGCACCGGCACTGTCGGTCAGCCAATTGTCGGCGGCGATCAAGCGCACGGTCGAGGACGGCTTCGCGCGCGTGCGCGTGCGGGGTGAATTGTCGGGGACGAAACGCGCGGCGTCGGGGCATTTCTATGCGGCGCTGAAGGACGATAATGCGCTGATCGATATGGTGATGTGGAAGGGGCAGGCAGCGCGCCTCGCGTTCCGGCCCGAGGACGGGATCGAGGTGATCGCGACGGGCAAGCTCACCACCTATCCGGGGCGCTCCAAATATCAGCTCGTCGTCGATACGCTCGAGGTCGCGGGCGAAGGCGCGCTGATGCTGCTCTTCGAGAAATTGAAGGCGCGGCTCGGTGCCGAAGGCCTGTTCGACCGCGAGCGCAAATATGACCGGCTTCCCTATCTGCCGCGCACGATCGGGGTCGTGACCTCGCCGACCGGGGCGGTGATCCGCGACATTCTTCATCGGTTGGCCGATCGCTGCCCGACGCATGTGATCGTCTGGCCGGTGCTGGTGCAGGGCGACGGCGCGGCGGCGCAGGTGGCGAATGCGATCCGCGGATTCGATGCGATCGCGCCCGGCGGATCGGTGCCGCGTCCTGATCTGGTCATCGTCGCGCGCGGCGGCGGGTCGATCGAGGATCTGTGGGCGTTCAACGAGGAGGTGGTCGTGCGCGCGATCGCCGATTGCCGCATCCCGACGATTAGCGCGGTGGGGCACGAAACCGACGTGACGCTCGCCGATTATGCCGCCGACGTGCGCGCGCCGACCCCGACCGCGGCGGCCGAGATGGCCGTGCCGGTGCGCGCCGAACTGCAGGCGCAGCTGGCAACGTGGAACGGCCGAATCATCGGGGCGGCGAACCGACATCAGGCACTGGCTAGCGAGCGGCTGACCGCGCTCGCGCGCCACCTGCCGAAGCGCGACGCGCTCTACGCGCCGCAGCGCCAGCGGCTCGACGATGCCGGCGACCGGCTCGACCGCAGCCAGCGCCACCGGCTGACGGTGATTTCGGAGCGGCTTGCGATGCGCGGTGCCGCGCTGCGTCCCGCGCTGCTCGCGCGGCGCTGGGATCGCGACCGGGCGCTGCTCGAAGGGCTGGGGCGGTTGCTCGACAGCCTCGACCCGCGTGCGCTGTTGTCGCGCGGCTATGCGATGGTGCGCGATGATGGCGGTGCGATCGTCACGACGGCGGCGAAGGCGCGCGGCGCCGGGCATCTGCAGCTGCAGTTTGCCGACGGCGAGGTGCCGGTCGCGGTCGGCGGCGATGGTGCGTCGCCTCCTGCGACGCCGAAGCCGGCGCGCAAGGCGCCGCCCGCGGAGCCCAGGCGGGGGCAGGGCGAGCTCTTCTGAGCTTGGCCAAGGGACCGGGGGGGTGGCCGCGCGCCGCGATACTGTTATAGTTGCGCCCTGACTTGCCCGCTAAATGGATAGAGAATCATGTTGATCGCCAGCCGCAACCGCCTTGCCCGCCTGCAATATGGACCGAACGGGTTTCGCGTCCTTGCGCCCGGCGACCATGTGCTGTGCGCGGTGAGCGGCGCGCCGATCGGGCTCGACGAGCTGCGCTATTGGTCGGTCGCGCGGCAGGAGCCCTATGCCAGTGCCGAGATATCGGTGCAGGCCGAACTGGACGCCGCGCGCAAGGCATGAGGGTCGGGGGCGACGGGCTGCGGTGCGGGGCGGCGTTGGCGCTCCTGATCGTTGCCGCGGGTTGTGTTCCGGCGGCCGAGACCGAAACCAGGCCCGCGCCGCGGGCCGCCGTTCAGCCCGTCGCCACCCCGCCATCCCCGCCCGCGCCGCCGCGCGCGCCGGTGCGCGCAGACTTCGCGCTCGCCGGGCTCGCCGAACAGGGTGCGGTGATGATCGGGCAGGCGCCAAGCGACACGCGCACGCTCAGCCTCGACGGCAAGGCGGTCCCGCTCGCCAGCGACGGACGCTTCCTGATCGCGTTCGACCGCGATGCCGGGGCAAGCGCGCGGCTGGTCGCGACGCTGACCGGCGGGCGCGAGGTCGAGCGCGTCATCGCGGTCGCCGCCGGCAGCTGGCGGCTCGAGCATATCAACGCGCCCTATCGCGGCGGCGCGGCGAGCGACGCCGATTTCGAGCGCCGCCGCCCCGCCGAACTCGCTGAGATCGCGGCGGCGCGGAACATGCAGGTCGATTCGGACGGCTGGCGGCAGACGTTCCGCTGGCCGGTGATGGGGCGCCTGTCGGGTTTTTTCGGGTCGCAGCGTGTCTATCAGGGCAAGCCCGGCAGCTATCACAGCGGCACCGATGTCGCGGTGCCGGCCGGAACGCCGTTCGTCGCGCCCGCCGACGGTGTGGTCGTGCTCGCCGCGAGCGCCCCCTTCACGCTCGAGGGCAATCTGCTGATCGTCGATCATGGCATGGGGCTGTCGAGCGCCTTCCTCCATTGTCAGCGGCTCGATGTCAGGGTCGGCGACCGGGTCGTGCAGGGGCAGCGGCTGGGCACGGTGGGGCGAACCGGGCGCGCAACGGGGCCGCATATGCACTGGGGGCTGAAATGGCGTGGCGCGCGGCTCGACGCCGGCAAGCTGGCGGGGCCGATCGGCGGCTGAGCCCTGACCGGCTGCCCCGCGAATTCGTAACCAGTGAAACAATATGTCGCGGAATGCCGCGCTGCAGCATATAGTATTTCGCGGATTCCCGCGTTTGTTGCAAATACGTCACAATGGCTCGCGAAACCGCCGATTGCGCCGGGAATTCGCTTTACTCGACATGAACGAAGTTACATCCCGCACGCTATCGGGGCATCTGTGCGCGTCGGCTTTGGCCTGCCGCGGGGGCGTCCGGGTAATTCAATCCACCAGTAGCAAGGGACTGCACTGTGAAGAAAACCCAATATTCCAAGCTGAGGCTAGGCGCTGCGCCGCTCGTATTGAGTGTCGCCCTGGTTTCGGCTCCTGCCTTTGCGCAGGACGCCGCCGAAGAGACTGCCGCGCAGTCGGAAATCGTCGTCACCGGCTCGCTGATCCGTAACCCGAACCTCGAACAGTCGACCCCGGTCAACGTTACGACCTCGGACACGATCGAACTGAAGCAGTCGAACGTCGCTGAAGAAGTTCTGCGCGAAATGCCCGGCGTCGTCCCCAGCATGGGTTCGGCCGTCAACAACGGCAACACCGGCGGTTCGTACGTCGATCTTCGCGGCCTCGGCTCGACCCGTAACATCGTCCTGTTGAACGGCAACCGCGTCGCTCCGTCGGACGTGAACGGCCGCGTCGACCTTAACAACATCCCGCTGGCCCTGATCGAGCGCGTCGACGCGCTGACCGGCGCCGCCGTGACCACCTATGGTGCCGACGCCATCACCGGCGTGGTGAACTTCGTGACCAAGCGCGATTTCGCCGGTCTGGAAGTCACCGCTTCGAACCAGATCACCGAGCAGGGCGACGGCAACGTCTTCCGCGTCGACGCCACGATCGGTGCGAACTTCGACGATGGCCGCGGTAACGCCGTGCTGAGCATCGGCTATCAGTCGGCCGACGCCGTCTATCAGGGCGACCGCGACTTCTCCTTCTTCCAGGTCGACAGCTACACCGGCGGCAACGGCGGTTCGGGCACCGCGGTTCCGTCGCGCTTCTCGGGCACCCGCCCGCTGATCGCCGGCACCAACACGCCGAACCTCGATCCGACCGTTGTCAATGGCGGCGTCCGCCAGGTCAACGCCGCGGGTCAGGCCGTTGCGCCGTTCGCATCGTTCAACTTCAACCCGGACAACATCTTCCAGACGCCGTTCGAACGCTATAACATCTATGGCCAGGCGAACTACGAAGTGTCGGACGCGATCGAAGTCTACACGCGCGGCATGTTCTCGAAGAACAAGGTCTCGACGATCATCGCACCGTCGGGCTCGTTCGGCGGCACGGTCACGATCAACCTGAACAACCCGTTCCTGCCGGCAACGCTGCGCAATCAGTTCTGCGCATTCAATACCGCAACTCCGGCTTCGGGTCTTTACACCCCGCGCTTCACCCCGGGTGAATGCGCCGCGGCTGCCGCCGCGCCGGGCCGCACCAACGCCGACGGCACGACCAACGCCGACTATCGTGAAGTCACGGTCACGCTGAACCGTCGTACCCCGGAAGTCGGTCCGCGCATCAGCGATTATCAGACGACCTTCTTCGACTATCGCGTCGGCGCACGTGGCGGCATCACCGACACGATCGACTGGAACCTCGAAGGCGCCTATGGCGAATCGGAGAATATCCAGAACATCCAGGGCTATACGCTGCAGTCGCGCTGGCGGCAGGGTTCGCTGGTCAACGGCACGCTCGCCGCTCCGGTCTGCCAGGACGCGTCGAACGGCTGCGTGCCGATCAACCTGTTCGGCCCCGAAGGCTCGATCACCCCGGACATGGCTGGCTTCCTCCAGGAAAACAGCACCTCGACCAACCGCACGACGCTGTCGCAGGTTCGCGCGATCGTTTCGGGTGACGTTGGCTTCGCGTCGCCGCTCGCAGTGCAGCCGATCGGCTTCGCTCTCGGTGGCGAATATCGCAAATACACCGCGCAGCAGGCGTCGGATCTTCTCGCCAAGACCCCGGGTGAACTCGGCGGTGCTGGCGGTGCGGCTCCCGACATCGACGGCGCGTACGACGTTTATGAAGCTTATGCCGAAATCGTCGCTCCGCTGGTCGAAGACAAGCCGTTCTTCGAAAGCCTGACCCTCGAAGCCGGTATCCGTTATTCGGATTACAGCATCAAGGGCGCCGGTGGCTATGACACCTGGACCTGGAAAGCCGGCGGTAGCTGGGAACCGGGCGCGGGCGTCAAGTTCCGCGGTAACTACAGCCGTGCGGTTCGCGCCCCGAACATCGGCGAGCTGTTCACGCCGACCTCGGTCGGCCTGACCAACCTCGGTCTCGACCCCTGCGCGGGCGCCGCGCCGACGGCTAACGCCAACCTGCGCGCGATCTGTATCGCACAGGGCGCTCCGGTCGGCACGATCGGTTCGATCACCAACCCGACCGCGGCTCAGGCGAACATCACCACCGGTGGTAACCTGAACCTGCAGCCGGAAACGGCGAACACCTGGACGCTCGGTGTGGTCTTCCAGCCCGACTTCCTGCCGCGGTTCAACCTGTCGGTCGACTATTACAACATCAAGATCGACGACGTTCTGGGCGTGCCGCTTCCGGGCGACATCATCAACGCCTGCTTCGGCGCCGTCACGGCGGCGAGCGCAAGCGATCCCGCCTGTACGTCGATCCGTCGTAACCCGATCACCGGCGGTCTCGACGGCGATCCGGCGACCACCGCGGGCCTGTTCGGTACGACGAACAACCTCGGCCGCCTGTTCACCGACGGTGTCGACTTGCTGATGAACTACAACGCGGATCTGGGCTTCGCGAGCCTCGACTGGTCGTTCGTCGGTAACTGGACGCGTAGCTCGAAGTTCAACGCGAACGCGGCGGACCCCGACTCGATCAACCGCGAATGCGTCGGCTTCTACAGCGTGAACTGCTCGTTCACGGGCTCGATCCAGCCCGAGTTCCAGTTCTCGAACCGCTTCACGTTCGGCTTCGACAAGGTCGACCTGTCGCTGCTGTGGCGTTGGCAGGACAGCGTTCAGTTCGAACCGCTGCAGCTGCAGGCCGATCTCGATGCCGCTCTGGCCTCGCCGGCTGACTGCCCCGATCCGAACGGCGCCGATACCGGCGGTTGCATGGTCAATCCGGAGTTCCGCAAGATCAAGGCGGCACACTATTTCGACCTGACGGGCCGCTTCAGCGTCAGCGACAATCTGACCGTGACGCTGACGGTGCAGAACCTGCTGAACAAGAAGCCGCCGATCGTCGGCAACTCGATCGGTTCGACCACCTACAACAGCGGTAACACCTACCCGTCGTCGTACGACGCGCTGGGTCGCCGTTACGCTGTGTCGGCAAAGCTGAAGTTCTAGTCACTTCACGCTTCGGCAAGAATTGGGGGCGGGCAGCAATGTCCGCCCCTTTTTCTATGGCGTAAGAGCGCCAGATCGAATGGCGGCTTTGGGGTGGTGAGCGGACGTTATAGCAGCGAGCTGATCACCCCTCCCGCTTGCGGGAGGGGCAGCGAGGCTTGCCAGCTTGCTGGCTAGCCGCAGCGGGGAGGGTATCGCACCGTCACAGGCCCTCCCCCGACCCCTCCCGCAAGCGGGAGGGGAGAAGAAGGTCCCCTTCCGGTCGTTAGCTACCGAAAGCGCCGGCAAAAGAGATCGACCGCCAACCCGGCGGACGTCAGCGTGTCAGAAGCGGTGCGGGCAGGGCGAGCGGAATGCCGGCCTGATCGGCGACGGCTTCGGCCCAGCCGGCGACTTGCGCAATCTCTTCGCCATAGGCGGCTTCGGCCGCGGCCAGATCGCGCTGCCGTTCACCCGTCGCGAAGGGCGCGCCCGATTTGCTGTTGCGGCCGAGCGCGGGGTGATCGGCGATCGCGGTGCGATCACCGGCGAGCCCCAGATGATCCATTGCCGCCGCGATCGCAGCGACGGGGTCCTGTGTCAGCACCTCGCTGTCGAGCGAGGCAATCCGGCCCGGCGCCCATGCGAGCAGCGCCGCGAAGGCTTGTTGCTGGGCGAGCCAGCCCACCGCGGCGACCTGCAGATCCGACTGGCGGAAATAGTCGCGCGCTTCGAAACCGAGCTGCACATACCCCTCGGCCAGATAGCTCTCGAGCAGTTCGCGGCACCACAGCCGGCACCACATGCCCTTGCGCGCGACCGACAGCAGGAAATCGCGCAGCGGGGCGTGGAGCAGGATCGCACGCGCCTGCGGCCGCAGCGTCAACGCGCCGCGCGCGAGCGGATTGAAAATGTTCGACGGCTTGACGATCACCGCCTCGCTTGCGGCGAAGCCGCGACCGAGCAGCGCCAGCGCATCGTCCATCGCCGCCGCATGGTCGCGCGGGCTGGCACCGCGGCGGCGCCAGCCAACCATGTCGTTGAGCAGCACCGGCTCGGACAGGCTGGTCGCGGCCCCGGGCTGGTCGAGCGCCTGCGCGAGCATCGTCGATGCGCAATAGGCCGAATGGAACAGGAAATGGATCGGCGATCGCTGTCCTTCCATCGCTGCGCGGCAATCGGTCCGCCGCAACACGACGGGCGAATTTTCCTCGCCCAGATGAAGATCGGTGAGGAAGGGAACATCGGCGCGCGCGGCGCGATCGACGCGGCGAAAATGAAAGGCATCGTGGCCCGGATCATAACGGTGCGCGAGCCATTCGGCGTCGTCGACAATGGCGGTCACGGAAGGCGCAGCGGTCATCAATCGACCTTGCCGATTGCCCCCGTCGATGGCAAGCATGGGAGGGTCAGGACCTAGCCAGCGTGCGCTCGAGGTTTGAAGCGATTTTGTTCAGGGCAAGGAAGCGGGACGCAGGCATATGAGTATATTCCAAGGCTCGCTGACGCAGCCATGGACAAAATCGGTCAAATCCCGAAGGGACGTCGAAATGGCTTCGATATCGTCTCCGCGCGGCCTTGCAGATGGAATCACCATCCGCGGCGGCCACACGAAGCCGATATCTTCGCCATTTCGACGCCTCGAGCGCACGCTGGCTAGGTCCTGACCCTTATGACCAGCGCACCTCCGCTCGCCTCAGCCGTTGAGGCCAACCGGCTTGGGATCGTAGCCCTTCAGGGCGGCGATCCCGCGGCCGCCGCCCAACATTTTAGCGTAGCGATCGCGGGTGACCCACAATCGGGGGCCCTGCAGCGCAATCTCGCCTCCGCGTGGCGCGCGCTCGGCGACGACGAGCGCGAACTCGCGGCACTCGAGGCCGCGCTGGCGATCGATCGGCGCGATCTGATGGCGTGGATTCGCAAGGGCGAGCGGCACGAAGCACGGGGCGACAAGGGCGCCGCGCTCGCGGCATGGAGCGCGGCGATCGCGCTCGGCGGACAGCTCAATCCGGTGCCGCCGCCGCTCGAAGCGCTGCTCGCGCACGGGCGGGTTTTTGTCGCGGCGGCGACCGAGACGATGTTTACTGCGGCATCGGACGCACTCGACGGGATGCGTGGCGACCTGTCGGAAATCGAGGCGCGGCGCGGCGACGCCTTCATCGCGAGCGCGCTCGGCCGCCGCCGCATCTATCAGAATGAGTGCGCGGGCATTTATTACCCCTTCCTGCCCGCCGACGAATTTTTCGATCGCGGCCATTTCCCATGGTTCGCCGAAATCGAGGCGCAAACCGATGCGATCCGTGCCGAGCTGCAGGCATTGCTCGACGATCCGGGCGAGTCGCTGCGGCCCTATGTGAAGATGGACCCAGGGACGCCCGAATCGATCTGGTCGGGGCTCGACAACCGGCTCGACTGGGGGGCTTGCTTCCTGTGGGAATATGGCGAGCCCAACCAGGCGGTGCTCGATCGCTGCCCCGCGACGGCGGCTGCGCTCGCCGGTATCCCGGGCGCGCGCATCGCGGGGCGCGCACCGAGCGCTTTTTTCTCGATGCTAAAACCGCATACGCGCATCCCGCCGCACACCGGCGTCACCAATACCCGCGCGATCGTCCATCTGCCGCTGATCGTCCCGCCGGGCTGCGGGTTTCGCGTCGGCGGTGAAACCCGGGAATGGAAGGAAGGCACGGCGTTCGCCTTCGACGACACGATCGAGCATGAGGCGTGGAACGACAGCGACGATTTGCGTGCGGTGCTGATCTTCGACGTCTGGAATCCGCATCTGACGAGCAGCGAACATGAACTGCTGCGGCGTTATTTCGCGTCGGCCGACGGATCGGGTTATGCGGTTCCGCGCTGACCGCGCGCCGGACTGTCCTTCCTTTGCGAAATTCAGCTTTGCGAAAGCCCGTGCGACCAATATGATGCGCCATCGAGGCTGCGGGCGGGGGCCCGCGGTAGGAGGATTGCCATGAAGACCAGCTTGTCCGCTTTTGTCGCGGCCGCCCTGATCGCCGCACCCGCGGCCTTTGCTGCCGAAGCGACGCCAGCCGATCGCGCACCGCCGGAAAAGGCGCCGTCGGCGATGACGCCGACCGAGATAAAGGCGTATAATGAAGGGCTGCCGCAGACCCATCCCTATTATATCAAATGCCGCAAATCGGTCGAAATCGGCTCGCTGGTGAAGAAGAACCGCGTCTGCCACACCAATGAGCAATGGAAGGTCGCGCTCGAGAAGGGCAGCACCAGCGCGCGCGAGACCGCCGAAGCAATGCAGAGCAAGGCCGGCAACAGCTCCAACTGAACGCTGCCTGGAACCCTTTATGGGAGGATCGGATGCGTAAGATCGCGAGTTTGGGAATTCTTATAGGCCTGTCGGCGGCTTCGGCCGCGGTTGCGAGCGAGACCGAAGCGCCGTTCGCGCGCGTACCGTCGGAAATGACGGGCGAGGAGATCGACGCCTATAATATGGGGCGCGCCGCGAATGCTCCCGACTATATCCGCTGCCGCCGCATCGAGCAGATCGGCTCGCTGGTGAAGAAGCTGCGCGTCTGCAACACCAATGCCGAATGGCGGCGCATCACCGACAAGGGCAATCAGGATGCGCGCGATACGCTGGAAGCCGTTTCGCGCAGTTTCAACAACGGACAGGAACCGCGCGATCAGGCGGAGCCGCTGATCGGCCGACCGCGATAGGGAAAGGGCGGCATTTCTGCCGCCCTTTTGTTTATGCCGGCGCGAGTTTCAGCGCCCCGTCGCCCTCGTCGACCTTGATCGCCTGTCCGTCCTTGACCTCGCCCTTCAGGATCAGGTCGGCGAGCGGGTCCTGCAGATATTTCTGCACCGCGCGCTTCAGAGGCCTTGCGCCATACACCGGATCATAACCGACGCGGCCGAGCCACGCACGCGCGGCATCGGTCAGGTTTAGCGTGACTTTGCGATCGGCGAGCAGCTTCTGGACGCGCGCGACCTGGATATCGACGATGCCGCCCATATGCTGCTGCGCGAGGCGGTTGAAGAGCACGATCTCGTCGAGCCGGTTCAGGAACTCGGGCCGGAAATGTGCGCGCACGACTTCCATGACGGCGGGTTCGGCCTGTTCGACCGGCGCGTCGTCGGGGAGCGCCGCGATCGCCTGGCTGCCGAGGTTCGAGGTCAGGATGATCAGCGTGTTGGTGAAATCGACCGTGCGGCCCTGCCCGTCGGTCAGGCGCCCGTCGTCGAGCACCTGGAGCAGGATGTTGAACACGTCGGGGTGCGCTTTCTCGACCTCGTCGAACAATACGACCTGATAGGGCCGGCGGCGCACCGCTTCGGTGAGCGTGCCGCCCTCTTCATAGCCGACATAGCCCGGGGGCGCGCCGACGAGCCGCGCGACGCTGTGCTTTTCCATGAATTCGGACATGTCGATGCGGACCATCGCATTGTCGTCGTCGAACAGGAAACGCGCGAGCGCCTTGGTGAGTTCGGTCTTGCCGACACCCGTGGGGCCGAGGAAGAGGAAGCTGCCGAGCGGGCGGTTCGGATCCTGAAGCCCGGCGCGCGCGCGGCGGACAGCGGTCGACACCGCGCGGACGGCTTCGTCCTGCCCGATGACGCGCTGTTCGAGCGTGCTCTCCATGCCAAGCAATTTCTCGCGCTCGCCTTCCATCATCCGGTCGACGGGAATGCCGGTCCATTTGCTGACCACCGCGGCGATATCGTCGGCGGTGACTTCCTCGCGCAGCATCGCGTTGCCCGCGGCGGCTTCGGCGTCGGCGAGCCTCTTTTCGAGGCCGGGGATGGTGCCGTAGCTGAGCTCGCCCGCCTTCGCGAGATCGCCCGCGCGCTGCGCCTGGTCGAGCGCCGAACGCGCGGCGTCGAGCTCTTCCTTGATCTTCGCCTCGGCATGGATCTTGTCTTTTTCGGCCTGCCATTTCTGGGTGAGGCCCGCCGACTGCTGCTCGAGGTTCGCGAGTTCGGCCTGCAGGCTTGCGAGCCGGTCCTTCGACGCGGCGTCGGTTTCCTTCGAAAGCGCCGATTCCTCGATCTTCATCTGGATGATGCGGCGGTCGAGCGTCTCGATTTCCTCGGGCTTCGATTCGACCTCCATCCGGATGCGGCTCGCGGCCTCGTCCATCAGGTCGATCGCCTTGTCGGGCAGAAAGCGGTCGGAGATATAGCGGTTCGACAAGGTCGCGGCGGCGACGATCGCGCCGTCGGTGATCCGCACGCCGTGGTGCAGCTCGTATTTTTCCTTGAGGCCGCGGAGGATCGAGATCGAATCCTCGACCGTCGGTTCGCCGACGAACACCGGCTGGAAGCGCCGCTGGAGCGCGGGGTCCTTTTCGACATGCTTGCGATATTCGTCGAGCGTCGTCGCGCCGATGCAGTGAAGTTCGCCGCGCGCGAGCGCGGGCTTCAAGAGGTTCGACGCGTCCATCGCGCCCTCGCCCTTGCCCGCGCCGACGAGCGTGTGCATCTCGTCGATGAACAGGATGATCTCGCCCTCGGCGGCTTTCACATCGTCGAGCACGCCCTTCAGGCGCTCTTCGAACTCGCCGCGATATTTGGCGCCCGCGATCAGCGCGCCCATGTCGAGCGAGAGGAGGCGGCGGTCCTTCAAACTGTCGGGGACGTCGCCGTTGGTGATGCGCAGCGCAAGGCCCTCGGCGATCGCGGTCTTGCCGACGCCGGGTTCGCCGATCAGCACGGGGTTGTTCTTGGTGCGGCGCGCGAGGATCTGGATCGTGCGGCGAATTTCCTCGTCGCGGCCGATCACCGGATCGAGCTTGCCCTCGCGTGCGACTTCGGTGAGGTCGCGGGCGAATTTCTTGAGCGCTTCGTAGCGGTCTTCGCTGCTCGCAGTGTCGGCAGTGCGTCCGCCGCGCAGGTCGTTGATCGCGCTATTGAGCGCGTCGGCCTTCACGCCGGCATCGGCGAACGCCTTGCCCACCGGGGTAGTGGCCGAAAGCACCATCGCGAGGAGGAGCCGTTCGACGGTGACATAGCCGTCACCCGCCTTGGTCGCCACTTGCTCCGCCTGATCGAGCAGGCGGACCGCGTCATTATCGAGCCCCGGCGTTTGCTGCGCGCCCGATCCCGACACGGCGGGGACCTTGGCAAGCAGCGCGTCGATGCCGGCGACCGCGCGCTTTGCGTCGCCGCCGCTCTTCGCGATCAGGCCCGCGGCCATGCCTTCATTGTCTTCGAGCAGCGCCTTGGCGATATGCTCGGGCGAGATCCGCTGGTGGTTCATGCGGATCGCGATCGTCTGCGCCGCCTGCAGGAAGCCTTTGGCGCGGTCGGTAAATTTTTCGAGGTTCATTCAGAAAGCCCCTTTCTTGCCGAGCAAGATAGTGTTGCTATTTGGCAACACAAGGGGCTTGCTACCAGTTCCGTTCGCATCGAGCGAAGTCGCGATGCCCATCGTGGCACACGCCTTCACGGTGTCTCGACTTCGCTCGACACGAACGGGAATGAGGGCGTCACTCCCCGCTACGCGCAAGCTGGTCGAGCAGCCGCACGCCGAAGCCCGTCATTCCCTTGGGGACGAGCGAGGTCGCCTTTTCGGAGCGGTTGACCCCGGCGATGTCGAGATGCGCCCACGGCGTCGCCTCGTCGACGAAGAAGCCGATGAAATGCGCGCCGAGGCTCGCGCCCGGTCCCTGCCCGGTCGCGGAGTTGCGGATGTCGGCGATGTCGGACTTCATCCGCTCGGCATAATCCTTGTGGAGCGGCAGGCGCCACAATTCCTCGCCGCTCGCGGTGCCGGCGGCGATCAGGCGCGCCGCGAGCGCCTCGTCGCGCGCGAAGAGGCCCGCATAGCTGTTGTCGAGCGCGCCGACGACCGCACCGGTGAGCGTCGCGATGTTGACGATCGCGATGGGCCGATAGGCTTTGGCGACATATTCATTGGCATCGGCAAGGACGAGGCGCCCTTCGGCGTCGGCGTTGACCATCTCGATCGTCTTGCCCGACATGGTGCGGGTCACGTCGCCCGGACGCTGCGCATTGCCGTCGGGCATATTCTCGGCGAGCGCCGCGACGCCGACGACATGCACCGGTGCGCGCGATTTGGCGAGCGAGACAACCGCGCCCATCACCGATGCGGCGCCCGACATATCGCCCTTCATATTGCCCATTCCGGCGCCGGGTTTCAGCGACAGGCCGCCCGAATCGAAGGTGATGCCCTTGCCGACGAAGGCCGTCGGCGCGTCGGGCGAACCGGCGCCGCGATAGCGGATAAGCAGCAGCCGCGACCCGCGCGGGCTGCCCTGGCCGACGCCGACGAGCGTTCCCATGCCGAGTTTGCGCATCGCGGCTTCGTCGAGCACCTCGATGCTGACGCCCGGCGTGCCCGCCAGCGTTTCGCGCACGCGCGCGACGAAGCTTTCGGGATAGATGACGTTCGCGGGCTCGTTGGCGAGATCGCGCGACAGGCGCACGCCTTCGACGAGTGGTTTCCAGCGATTGGCGAACGCGGTTTCGGCGCCCGACGGATTGGCGCCGACAAACGTCACCGCGCCCGTCGGCGGTGCCTTTTTGTCGACGGTCTTGTAGCGGTCGAAGCGATATTGGCCGAGCGCGAAGCCATAGGCGACATCGGCGGCCGAGACGTCGCCGAAGGCACCCGCGATGGCCACGGGCTGCGCTTCGCTCTTGAGTTCCTGCGCGGCCTTGCCGCCCGCTTCGGCGAGCGCGAGCGAAGAGGGGGTGGCACCCGCGCCGACGAGCAGGATGCGCGGGTACGCGCCGATACCGCGCAGCGACAATGTCGTGCCCGCCTTACCGTCGAAGCTCGCTGCAGCGATCGCGGCGGTGATCGCCGTGCGCTCGGCAGCGCCCAGCGCGATTCCGTCGAGCGGCGGCAGGGCGGCGTCGGTCATCACGATGACGAGCGCAGCGCCTGCCGGAGCGTTGGGTGCGAAGCCGATCGCGCGCTCGGCACTATTGCCGACGGTTGCCGGAACGACGCCCGATCCGGCGGTAGTCTGCGCCATCGCGGCGGGCGCGAGGGTGAGCGACAGGCAAGCGGAAAGGAGCAGGCATTTCATGCGCATGGTTCGATAATCCCCGTTGTTCAATGACCTGCACCCTACATAGCCGTGTGCGGCGTGCCCGCAAATCCGCCTCGACGAACGACAGTCGCTTGCCATCGGACGACATGGCCGCCACAGATGCGCCGGACCAGGTGCGAAGAGGACCAGAGATGCTGCGACGGATTTTGCTGGGATTCCTGCTGCTGCTGGTGCTCACCGCCGCGTCGCTCGCGCTCTGGGAGCCGCTGACCGCCGAAGCGCCCGCCGCGCCCGCATTCAAGCCCGCCGACGTTCGGATTGCGCGCGACAAATTCGGTGTGCCGCATATCTTCGGCAAGACCGACGCCGACGTCGCTTATGGCGTTGCCTACGCGCACGCCGAGGATGATTTCTCGACCTTGCAGGAAGTGCTTGCGATGACGCGCGGCCGCGCGGGCGCGATGCTGGGCGAGGATGGCGCGAAGATCGACTATGCCGAAGCGCTTCTCGGCGTCCGCGCGACGACGGCGCGCGACTGGCCGCGGCTGCCCCAGGATGTAAGGGCGCTGTTCACGGCCTATGCCGCGGGGCTCAATCATTATGCAGAGAAGCATCCCGGCGAGGTGCGCCTGTCGGGGCTGTTCCCCGCGACCGGCGAGGATGTCGTTGCGGGTTTCGTGCTGCGCTCGCCCTTTTTCTTCGGGCTCGATTCGGTGCTGGGGTCGCTCGTCGAAGGCAAGGCGATCGGGCGCGAGGGCGGGCCGGCACTCGATGCGACGGGCAAGCTGGTCCCGCGCGAACTGACCCCGGTCGGCACCGATCCCGCCGACAATGGATCGAACGGCATGGCGGTTGCGCCGGCGCGCTCGACCGACGGCGCGACGCGGCTTGTGTCGAACTCGCACCAGCCGTGGACGGGCGGCGTTGCATGGTACGAATTGGTCGTCCATTCGGAGGAAGGCTGGGATTTCGCCGGCGCGAACTTCCCCGGCTCGCCCTATCCGTTCCTCGGCCACAATAAATATCTCGGCTGGACGAATACGGTGAACCGGCCCGATCTGATCGATGTCTACAAGCTGGTGCTCGACGACAGCGGCGAAAATTATCGCTTCGACGGCCAATGGCGGCCGCTCGAAAAGAAGCGCATCTGGCTGAAGGTCAAAGTCGGCCCGTTCGTGCTGCCGATCCCGCGCACCACCTGGCGCTCGGTCCACGGGCCGGTGGTGAAGAATGAAAAGGGCGCGTTCGCGATCCGCTATGCGGGGATCGATCAGGCGAATATGGTCACCCAATATTACCGGCTGAACAAGGCGAAGAGCTTCGCCGAGTGGCGCGCCGCGATGGCGGGGCAGGGCGTGCCCGCGACCAATTTCATCTACGCCGATGCGAAGGGCAATATCGGGCTTTTCTATAATGCGATGTTCCCCGACCGGCAGCCGGGGTTCAACTGGCGCGGCGTGCTGCCCGGTGACACGTCGGCGGATCTGTGGACGCAGACGCTGCCGTTCGACCGCGTGCCCGCGCTGGTCAATCCGCGCTCGGGCTATGTGATGAACGCGAACAACACGCCGTGGGTCGCGGCGGGGCCGGGCGACGAGCTCGACGCCGCGGCCTTTTCGCCACTGCTCGGCATCGAGGACGATATGACCAACCGCGCGACGCGGCTGATCGAGCTGTTCGAGGCGTCGGGGCAGATCGACGAGGCGCGGCTGAAGGCGATCAAATATGACACCGCCTATGCAAAGACGGGCTATGCGAAGGCGTGGATGAACCGCGTGCTCGCGCTCGACACGAAAGGCGACCCGGCGCTTCGCGAGGCCCAGAACCTGCTCCGCCGCTGGGACTGGAACCTCGACGGCAGGGGGAAGGGCGACGCGCTGGCGTTGATGGTTCTGCGCCCGGCGAACGGCAGCCATTACCAGCGCCGCGCCGCGCCCGATCCGCGCACGATATTGAAAGAGACGGTCGCGCATCTGCAGGATCATTTCGACGGGCTCGATCCGAAGCTCGGGACCGTATTGCGCCTCCGGCATGGCGAGGGAGCGAACCGCGTCGACCTGCCGCTCGATGGCGGCAACGACACGGTGCGCGCGTCGACCTTGTGGGATGCCGAACCCGACGGGCGGCTGAAGGTGCGCCACGGCGACAGCTTCATCATGTTCGTGACGTGGGATGCCGAGGGCCGGGTCCGGTCCGAATCGATCCAGCCTTTCGGGTCGGCGACGACGCGGCCGGGCAGCCCGCACTATAATGATCAGGCGCCGCTGTTCGTGGCGCACAAGCTCAAGCCCGTGCTGTTCGATCCGGCGGCGCTGAAAGCGAGCGGGGCGCGCTTCTATCGACCTTGAAAGCCCGATGCTGCTGTCCTAAACCATTGATACAGTGCCGTCCGGCATCCGGTCGCACGCGGGCATAGAGCCTGCGCCCGAACAAGAGGATTTTCATGCCCCGTTTCCATCGTTTCGCGCTCGCTCTGGCGGTCACCACGTCGCTTGTCGCCGCGGGCCCCGCGCTCGCCAAGGCGAAGGCCGCCAACCCCGCACCGATCGCGGATCTCGTGAAGGCGGTCGATATTCCGTACGAGGCGTTCACGCTCGACAATGGCCTGCGCGTGATCGTGCACGAGGACCGCAAGGCGCCCGTCGTCGCGGTGTCGGTGTGGTATCGCGTCGGGTCGAAGCATGAGCCGAAGGGCAAAACGGGCTTTGCGCATCTGTTCGAACATCTGATGTTCAACGGGTCGGAAAATTCGCCGGGCGACTTTTTCGAACCGCTGCAACAGGTCGGCGCGACCGACAGCAACGGCACGACCAACGTCGACCGCACCAATTATTTCGAGACGGTGCCGACCGGCGCGCTCGACCGCGCGCTGTTCCTCGAAAGCGACCGCATGGGGCATCTGCTCGGCGCGGTGACGCAGGAAAAGCTCGATAACCAGCGCGGCGTCGTCCAGAATGAGAAGCGCCAGGGCGACAACAACCCCTATGGCCTGCTGCGCTACGAGATTTTCGAGAATCTCTTCCCGACCGGACACCCCTATCACCACAGCACGATCGGTTCGATGGGCGACCTCAATTCGGCGAGCCTCGGCGACGTGAAAAAGTGGTTCACCGACAATTACGGCCCGAACAACGCCGTGCTCGTGCTCGCGGGCGACGTGAACGTCGCCACTGCAAAAGCCAAGGTGCAGGAATGGTTCGGCGACATCCCGCGCGGCCCCGAAATCGCGGCGCCCAAAACGTCGATCCCGACGCTGCCCGCGCCGCTGGCGAAAGAGGTCAAGGACCTCGTTCCCACGACGCGCATCTATCGCATGTGGGCGATCCCCGGCCTCAACGATCCCGAGGCGGTGCCGCTGCAGATGGCGATGGGGGTGCTCGGCGGCCTGTCATCGTCGCGGCTCGACAATGCGCTGGTGCGCAAGGACCCGGTCGCGGTGAGCGTTTCGGCGGCGGCGCAGCCGTTCGAAGATGCCGGCATATTGCTGGTGCAGGCCGATGTGAAGCCGGGCGTCGACCCCCAGCTCGTCGCATCGCGGCTCGACGCCGAAATCGCGAGCTTCCTCGCCAGCGGGCCGACCGCGGACGAGTTGCAGCGCACCGCGGCGAGCTATCTGGCGGGCACCATCTCCGGGCTCGAATCGGTCGGCGGTTTCGGCGGCAAGGCGGTGACGCTGGCCGAGGGCGCGCTCTATTCGAACAATCCCGCCTATTATAAGGTCGAGCTCGACCGGATGGCGAAGGCGACCCCCGAACAGGTCAAGGCAGTCGCCAACAAATGGCTTTCGCGCCCGGCTTTCTCGCTGACCTATACCCCAGGCGAGCGCACCGAGGGCGGGGAGAATCGCGGCGGCGCCGTGACGGGCGGCAAGGTGGCCGCACCGGTCCAGCCCGACCGTTACTGGAACGAGGCGCTGGGCGACGTCGGCCCCGATACGGGCGGTGTTTCGTCGTTCGCCGACCGTTCGCAGCTGCCCGCGGTCGCCGACCTCAAGGCGCTCGACTTCCCGGCGATCGAACGCACCAAGCTCAAGAACGGCGTCGAAGTCGTTTTCGCGCGGCGCACGACGGTGCCGACGGTCAATGTCGCGGTCAGCTTCGACGCGGGCTATGCCGCCGATCCGCACAATGCATTGGGCACCCAGTCGCTGATGCTCAGCCTGATGGACGAGGGCACGACGAGCCTCGATTCGATCGCCTTTGCCGAAGCGAAGGAGCGGCTGGGCGCGCAGATCGACGGAACCGCCAATGCCGACGAAACGGTGTTCAGCCTGTTCGCGCTGAAACCGAACCTCGGCGCCTCGCTGAGCCTGCTCGCCGACTATATTCGCAACCCGGCGTTCGACTCCAAGGAACTCGAGCGCGTTCGGGCGCAGCAGCTCAACCGGCTGAAGGCCGAACTCAACAATCCGAACGCAATCGCGTCGCGCATTTTGACGCCGGTGCTGTACGGCGCCGACCATCCTTATGGCATCCCGCCGTCGGGACTTGGCAACGCGAAATCGGTGGCGGCGGTGACGCAGGGCCAGCTTGCGGCGTTCCATTCGGCGTGGATCCGTCCCGACAATGCGCGCGTGTTCGTCGTTGGCGACACGACGCTCGCCGAAGTGAAGAAACAGCTCGATACGACGCTCGGCCAGTGGCAGGCGCCCGCGACCGCGAAACCGGTCAAGCATTTCGAGATCGCGATCCCGGCGCCACGCCCACGCATCCTGCTGTTCGACCGGCCGAAGTCGCCGCAGTCGGTGATCCTCGCGGGCAAGGTGCTCGACGCCAAGGGCGGCGACGATCTTGAGATTTTGCGGTCGGCGAACGATATTTTCGGCGGCAATTTCCTGTCGCGCTTCAACACCAATTTGCGCGAGACCAAGGGCTGGTCCTATGGCGTGCGCAGCCGCATTTCGGGCGATCAGGACCGGCTCACCTGGGTCGCCGCGGCGCCGGTGCAGGCCGATCGCACGGGCGATTCGATCAAGGAGCTGCAGAGCGACCTCAAGAGTTTCCTCGGCGACAAGGGCGTGACGAAGGAAGAGCTCGAACGCACGATCAACGGCAGCGTCCGCGAACTGCCCGGCAGCTTCGAAACCTCGGGCGACGTGCTCGGCGGAATCCGGCAGATCGTCAAGTTCGGCCGCCCCGACAATTATTACGAGACGCTGCCCGCCACCTATGAAGCGATGACCGCGGCCGAAATCGACGCGGCGGCGCGCAAGGCGCTCAGCACCGACGGTCTGGTCTATGTCGTCGTCGGCGATGCCGCGGTGGTAAAACCGCAGCTTGACGGATTGGGTCTGCCGGTGGAAACGGTGTCCCTCGATAACTAACATCAGTTTCAGTAAGGAGAGCCCATATGTCCCAAGTCGATGGCAGCTATGATTGCGTAACCAAGTCGCCGATGGGCGACCAGAAGTCGGTCTTTACCGTGAACAGCGACGGCGGCGGCTTCACCGGCCAGAACGCCGGCGCGATGGGCGCGCTCGACGTCGAAAATGGCAAGGTCGACGGCAACAAGCTGACCTGGACCATGAACATGAAGGTGCCGATGCCGATGACGCTCGAATGCGAAGCGACGATCGACGGCGACGCGCTGACCGGCACGATCAAGGCCGGTGCGTTCGGTTCGATGGCGATGACCGGCACCCGCCAGGGCTGAGCCACGCCTCACGAAAAGCGAAGGGCCGTCCACTCCTGCGAAGGGAGCGGGCGGCCCTTTTGCTTTGCATAGCAATGCCCTTTGGCTCTGTGGACCATTGGGGGCTATCCAAAGCGGCGGCATGGGCGCATAGGCTGCCGCCATGCACAAGCCGGCCCAATCCCCCCAACGGAGCCTGCCGGGCGACCGTGAGATGGTGGTCATGATGGCGATGGTCATGGCGCTCAACGCGCTCGCCATCGATTCGATGCTGCCCGCGCTGCCCGCGATCGGCGAGGCGCTGGGCGTCACCGTCGCCAATGATCGTCAGCATGTCATCTCGGTCTACCTGCTCGGTATCGGCTTCGGTTCGCTGCTGTACGGCCCGCTGTCGGACCGGTTCGGGCGCAAGGGCGTGCTCGTCCCCGCGCTGTTCGCCTATCTCGCACTCTCGATCGGTTGCGGCCTCGCGACCAGTTTCGCGATGCTGCTCGTGCTGCGTTTCATCCACGGGCTGGTCAGCGCGGCGCTTGGCGTCATCGTCGTCGCGGTGATCCGCGACCTGTTCGCGGGCGATGCGATGGCGAAGCGGCTGTCGCTGATCTTCCTCGTCTTCATGATCGTACCGATCATCGCGCCGACGATCGGCGCCGGGATCGCGGCGGTGGCGGGCTGGCGCGCGATCTTCGTCGTGCTGGCGGTGATGTCGATCGTCATGCTGTTTTGGCTCCGCCGGCTTCCCGAGACGCTCGACCCCGCCGATGTCCGCCCGCTCGACCTCAAGACGATGGTCGCGGGCTGGGCGACGGTGACGCGGCATCGCCGCGCCGCGGGCTATATGATCGCCTCGGGGATGATGCAGGGCGCACTCTATGGCTATCTCAACAGCAGCGAGCAGATCATTGCCGAAGTGTTCGGCGCGCAGGCGATGTTCCCGCTGATCTTCGCGTGCGTCGCGGTGGGTATTGCGATCGCCAATTTCTCGAACGCCGCGATCGTCGAGCGTTTCGGTGCGCGCCGCGTATCGCAGGCGGCGGTCTTCGCCTTCATGGCGACCTCGATCCTGCAGATCGTCGCGGCGCTGAGCGGGGTCGAGACGCTTTGGATGTTCACCGCGTTGATGATGGTCAACGTCGGCCTCGTCGGCTTTATCGGCAGCAATTTCGGGTCGATCGCGATGGAGGATTTCGGCCATATGGCCGGCGTCGCGTCGTCGTATCAGAGCTTTGCCAAGACTTTGCTCGCGGCGACCGTCGGTGCGACGATCGGCCAGCAATATGACGGATCGACACTGCCGCTGGCCTATGCCTTCCTGATCAGCGCGGTCGTCGGTCTCGCGCTCGTCTTCTGGGCCGAGCGCGGCAAGCTGTTCACCCGGCCGGGAACGGCGCCGAAAAGTCCGTACTGACGATTATGTTGGCTAGCAGCCGGCGACCGTCCGTTTTGGGGCAAAAAGCGGACGTTCAGCCGTAGTCGCGCGTTTCCGCCCTCACTCGTTCCATCAGTCCATCGTAGATACGGTTCATGAAGTTTCGGGCATCGATCGGCTCGTCGAACCAGATGGCAACCGAAAATCCGTCATGCAAGGACGGACGAATATCGTTCACGGCCCCCTCAGAAGCGTTCCAATCGCGCCATTCTTTAAGAACGGCGCGCCTATGTTCAAGTGAGCCGTCATGTAACGCCGCATTAATGGCGCCCGTCAAAGAGCCGTGGATGATGTCGAAATCTTGATTGAAATAGCAGGTCATAAGATTCGAGAGCAGCGGCCACTGCTCCTCCGCAAACTTGCGTCGTTCCTGTCTTGCCCTACCCATGAAAACGAAGTTGCCACGCTTCCATGGTGTCTGCAATCGGTCGTTTCCAGTCCTTCGTCATCCCGGACTTGATCCGGGATCCACCGCAGTGCTCAAGTCATGGACCCCGAGTCAGCCCTGTTGGAGAGTTCGTAATCGGTGGTTAGCAGCTGTGGATCTGTTCGATGCACTCGCCAAAAAAGAAAGGGGGCCGAAGCCCCCTTTCCCTTTAGGTTCGAACCGTCAGTTGAACGACGGGGCCGGAGGGACCGGCGGCGGCGGTGCGTCGGGGTCGTCCTCGTGCACCTCGATATGGCCCTGACCCACATGGCTGCGCGAGCGGCTGTAGGCGAAGTAGACGACGAGGCCGATACCCGCCCAGATCAGGAAGAGGTTGATGCTCTTCTGGTCGAGGTTGAAGAAGAGATACAGACAGCCCGCGATCGCGATCGGTGCCGTGATATAGATCAGCGGCGTCTTGAACGGACGGTGGCGGCCGGGATCGGTCCGGCGGATCACCATCACCGCGATCGACACCGCGGCAAAGGCGAAGAGCGTGCCCGAGTTCGAGATGTTCGCCAGCTGCCCGACAGGGAAGAAGGCGGCGAACAGCGCGACCGCGATGCCCGTGATGATCGTGATCACGTGCGGCGTGTTGAACTTCGGATGGATCTTAGAGAAGGCTTTCGGCAACAGGCCGTCGCGGCTCATCACGAAGAAGATGCGGGTCTGGCCGAACATCATCATCAGGATGACCGACGGCAGCGCGAGACCGGCAGCGAGGCCGATCAGATTGCCGACCTGCGGCCAGCCGATTTCACGCAGTGTCCACGCCAGCGCTTCCTTCGAACAGACCACCGCCTGATCGCCCATCGCGGCGCAGGCAGCGGCGAGTTCGCGGCTGCCTGGTTCGAGCGCATGGGCGCCTGCCGCATCGATGCCGACCGGCTGTGCGCCGACCGAGCCGATGACGCCGGCGGCGACGAGCAGGTAGAAGATGGTGCAGATCGCGAGGCTGCCGATCAGGCCGATCGGCATGTTGCGCTGTGGATTTTTGGTTTCCTCGGCGGCGGTCGAGACCGCGTCGAAGCCCACATAAGCGAAGAAGATCGACGCCGCGGCGGCGCCGATACCGCCGAAGCCGAGCGGCGCGAAGGGTTCGAAATTCTCCATATTCATCACGGGAACCGCGAGGACGACGAACAGCGTCAGCGCCGCAACCTTGATGACCACGAGAAACGCATTGACCGTCGCCGATTCGCGGGTGCCGATGACCAGAAGCATGGTGACGAGGCCGGCGATGAACATCGCGGGCAGGTTAATCATGCCGCCGTCATATGGCCCGAGCACCAAGGTAGAAGGTATGTCTATGTTGAAGGCATTTTCAATCAAGCCGACAACATAGCCCGACCAGCCGACCGAAACGGCGCCCGCGGCGACCGCATATTCGAGGATCAGCGCCCAGCCGACCATCCATGCGATCAGTTCGCCCATCACGGCGTAGCTATAGGTGTAAGCCGAGCCCGACACGGGGACCATCGAGGCCATTTCGGCGTAGCAGAGCGCCGCGAAAGCGCAGACGAAGCCGGCGATGATGAAGCTGATCATCATGCCCGGGCCGGCTTTTTGCGCGGCCTCGGCGGTCAAAACGAAAATCCCGGTCCCGATGACGGCGCCGATCCCCAGCATGGTGAGCTGAAAGGCCCCGAGCGTGCGCGTAAGCGACTTTTTCTCCGCTGTCGCCAAAATGGCATCCAACGACTTTACGCGGTCAAATAGCATAATCTTCCCCTTGGGAGCGGCTGAACTGCCGCCCGTCTCATGGCGGGGCAGACTAGCCGCTCCGCACGCCAGCGCAACTTAATTTCATGGGGTCAACGCTGCATTCGACGGGGACCAAGGCCGCTTACCGTACGGTAAAGCGCACTCGGTCAATCATTCGGCCGCCTGGATCAACCAGCGTCAGCATATGGGCGCCGGGGCGCGGCAGGATTTGCTGCCCCGCATCGGCATCACCGAGCGGTGTCTTGTCGAGGATCAGCCGGTATCCGGCGACCGATCCGCTGACGATGACCGCGAGCCGCTGACGGTCGATCGGGATGTCGGGATCGAGCGCATAAACGCTGCCGCTGACCGGGCTGGTGATGCGCGGGCGGCGCGCCGCCTGCGGCGCGGCCGCCATTTCGGTCTGCGCGGTGCCGGCGAGGAAATATTCGCGGCGCGGGGGCTCGCGCGTGCCGGGGAGGCTGATCCGGCGCGCCTCGACGCCTTCGGGCATCGCGGGCGGCTTTCCGGGGCGGCCGGCGTGGAGCGCCATCATCACGTCGCGCCACACCGGCGCGGCGCCCGAGGTGCCCGAGACGGCGCGCATCGAATCGCCCTCGAGATTGCCGACCCAGACAGCGACGGTGAAGCGGTCGGACCAGCCGATGCACCAATTGTCGCGCATGCCTTTTGACGTGCCGGTCTTGGCCGCGGCCCAGAAGGGGAGGCGAAGCGCGCTATCGGCGCCGAAAGCGTCGGTGCGGGCGGCGGCGTCGGCGAGGATGTCGCCGACGATGAAGGCGGCGGCAGGGCTGACGATCTGGCGCGCCTCTTCCGCTTTTTCGCCGCGCAGGAAATGGACGGGGGCATAGCGGCCAAGGTTGGCGAAGGTGCGGAAGGCGTTCGCTTGTTCGACGAGCGACACTTCGGCCGAGCCGAGTGCGAGGCTGAAGCCGTAATATTCGCCGTCCTCGACAAGGCCGTGGTAGCCCAAGGCCCAGAGGCGGTCGCGGAACTGCTGGACGTCGTCGATGACGAGTGCGCGGACCGCGGGGACGTTGAGTGAGCTGGCTAGGGCGTGGCGGACGCTGACTGGGCCCTTGAAGCTGTGGTCATAATTCTTGGGGACGTAGAGGCCCGAGGCGGTGTCGAGCTGGACCGGGCTGTCGTCGAGGATCGACGCGGCGGTGAGCCAGCCATGTTCGATCACCTGCGCATAGAGATGCGGCTTCAATGTCGAACCCGCTTGCCGCCGCGCATTCGCGCCGTCGACCGACGCCGCGGTCGATTTGAGCCCGACGCCGCCGACATAGGCGAGCACTTCGCCGGTGGCATTGTCGAGCACGACGACCGCGCCGTCGCGCACACGGTCCGAGCCGAGCCCCGCGAGCTGGCGGCGCAGCGCGACGATCGCGGCGGCCTGGATGCCGCGGTCGATCGTCGTGGTGACGCGCTTGCCGGGCTTGTCGAGCAGGCGGACGGCAAGATGTGGCGCGAGCGCGGGGTCGAAGCGCGCGGCATGTTCGCCCGAAACAAGCGTCGCGGCGGCGGCGCGGATTGCGGTGCAGTCCTTTGTCTGCGCGATGCGGCACGCGCGGCGACCGAGTGCTTCGGCGCTGGCGGCGGGGTTGGGGAGGAGGCCCGCGAACAAGGCGGCATCGGTGCGGTTCAGCTCGGCGGGTTTCTTGCCGAACAGGCTTTGCGCGCCCGCGCCGATACCCTGCGCCTCGCCGCGCAGGGGGAGGAGGTTGAAATAGGCCTCGAGCATCTGTTCGTGCGACCAGTTTGCCGCGAGCGCCTGCCCCGCGCGCATCTGGCGGAGCTTGGTCCCCCAGTCGCGCTTGCCGGGCTGCGCGAGGCTGGGATCGAGGAAGGCGGCGAGCTGCATCGGCAGCGTCGAGGCGCCGCGCGAGCGGTCGCCGGGGCCCCCCATCGTGAGGCGCGCGCGGGCGGCGCTGGCGATGGCGAGCCAGTCGACCCCGCCGTGCGACCAGAAGCGGCGGTCTTCGCTTTGTACGACGGCGGTGCGGACCGCGGGGCTGATCTGGTTCAGCGGCACCCATGCGAGGCGGCGGCGTTCGAAATTGACGCGCTCGCTGTCGAGCAACTGGCCGTCGCGGTCGTAAAGCCACGCTTCGCTTGGGCGCCAGTCGGCGCGGACTGCGTCGAAGGCGGGCATTGCCGGGGGACGGGTGAGGAGGTGAGCAGCGGTGACGAGGACGAGCAGGGCGAGGGCCGTCCACGCCAGAGCATCAAACCAGCGACGTTTGCGGGGCGTCATTTATCGAAAGGCCCAAAAAATCCTCCTCGTGCCGAAGGCATGGGGAGGGGGACCATCCGGAGGATGGTGGAGGGGCTGCAACGGTGCGCCAAAAGCCCCTCCGTCAGCGCTGCGCGCTGCCACCTCCCCATGCCTTCGGCACGGGGAGGATATTGTTGGTGCGCCGTCCGATCACTGCCCGACGCTCGCCACCGTGATCGGTGCGTTCGGCCACTGGCCGCGGATGGCGGGCGAATACATCGCCTCGACGCGCGTCGGCGGCAGGGTGAAGCGGCCCGATCCGTTGAGCCGCACGACATATTCGACCGCGTGGGTGCCCGCGGGCATCCAGCCGAAATAGCCGCGCCAGCTGTCCTTGCCGCGTTCGACATAGCTTGGCTGCGCGCCCGATCCGCCCGCCTGCTGGCCAAGCATTTCGGACTGGCCGCCGAGGTTGCCGACGATCGTCGCGCCGGGGGCGATCGGATCGTTGATCACGACCCAGGTCCGGCCCGCGGCCGCGACGACCTCGATCCGTACCTTGATCACATCGCCGCGCGTCAGCCGGTCCTTGTTCGCCGCCTTGACGATGCTGACCGAGCGCTTGATCCGGTAACCCGCGTTGAGCGGTTCCTTCAATGGCACCGCGGCCTTGACGCTGACGGTCGCCCATGGCGTGCCGGTGCCCTCATGCTTGAGGCTCATCGTCGCAGCGTTCAGCGCGACGCGGAGCGGCGAGACCGGCTCGGCAGGAAGCGGCCAGCTTTGCGAAGCCGTGGCGCCCGCAAGGCCGATCTTGGTGAAGCCGGTGATCGCATTCGCCGGATAGAGTTCGGCGAAGCGGCGGACGGTGACCGCGCCCCACGCGTTGGCGGGGGTGGTGTCCCAATGGCCCTTGCGCTGGCGCTGTGCGACGCCGACCATCAGCTTGCCCGCGTCATCCTCCCAGCCCTTGCGGCCGAGCACGGCTTCGAGCGCCTTGATCGCCATTTCGTCGCCGCTGGTCATCATCCACCACGGTGCTTTCGCATCGTCGACGAGGTCGAGGCGCGTGCCTTCGTAGACGAGGCGTTTGCGAAGTTCGGCTTCGGCCGCGGTGCGCAGCGCGGGTGCGCCCCGCACACCCGGCGTCTTTTCGATCGCGACGAGCCAGTCGGCGAGCGTGCCCGTCGCCATGTCGACCGGCGCGACGTCGATCGCGGCGACGAGGCTCGCGCTCGAGGCATTGTTGCGCGCGAGCGCCGCCAAGGCCGCGATGCGCACGGGGCGGATGTCCCACGGGCCATAGCCCTTGCGCGTCAGACGCCCTTCGACGACCGCCTGCAGCGCCTTGACCATCTTCGCCTTGGGCGCCTCGGGGATCGCGAAGCCGTTCGCGGCGGTCACGCTCATCACATAGGCGGTGAGTTCGATCGACCCGGTGAGACGTTCGTTGGGCCAGTAGCGCAGCAGCCCGTCATCATCGAGATAGGTCGGCATCGCCCCCGCGAGCGCCTGCCAGCGTCCGACATCGCCGAGCGCGACCGCGCGCGACGTCTGCTGTTCGAAGCAGGTGTAGGGATAGGCGCTCATATAGTCGCGCACGCCGGTGAGCGGCGGCGCAAGCGTTCCCGCGAGCGCGACATCGACATAGCCACCGGGAAGCGCGCCCGCGGGGATTGCGATCGGCAGCGTCGTCGCGGGGCCGACGCGGAAGAGGCTCGCGGCCCAGGTTTCGACCGGCACCGCGGGTTCGACACTCTGTTCGAAGACGAGCCGGTCGCGCGCCGTGCCGCCCTTGGCCACTGCCTCGACCGTCCATTCGATCGGGCCCGTGGTTTCGGGCGCGGTCATCGACCAGCTGATCGGCACCGCGCCGCCCGCGGGGATGGTGACGGTGAGCGGCGGGGCGGTCGCGACGGCGGGCGACAGCGTCGGGGTCGCAGTGACCTCCATCGGCTGATCGGTGCCGTTGCGCAGCGTGAAGCGGGCATCATAGGTGTCGCCGGTGCGCACCAGTTCGGGCATGCCGGCAAAGACGCCGAGATCCTGCACGGTGCGGACGGTGGTTTCGCCGGTGCCGAAATATTGCGACCCGTCGGTCGCGATCGCGACGAGGCGGAAGCCCGAGAGATTGTCGGACAGCGGCACGTCGACCGTCGCGCGGCCCTTCGCGTCGAGCGGGACATTGCCCTTCCACAGCAGAACCGGGCGGAAGTCCTCGCGGGTCAGGCCCGAGAGATCGCCGCCACCGCCGCCGCCGGGTTCGAGCGCCTTGCGGCCATAGTGACGCTTGCCGACGACCTGCATCTGCGCGGTCGAGGTCAGAACGTCGAGCGTGCGTTCGCCCATCATCGCGTCGATGACCTGCCAGCTTTCGTTGGGGGCGAGCTGGAGCAGCGCCTCGTCGACCGCCGCGAAAGCGACGTCGGCGTTCTTCGGCGCCTTGCCGCCCGGGGTCTTGACCTCGATCGCGACTTTCGCGGTTTCGCGGACCGAATATTTCTCCTTGTCGGCCTTCACCTTGACGCCGAGCTGATGGCCTTCCCAGCCAACCTTGATGCGCGCGATGCCCATGCGGTAGCTCGGCTTGGCGAGGTCGACGAGTGCGGTCGGCGGAGCGCCTTCGCTATTCTCGATCTTGAAGCCGACCGCGCGTTTCATCTTGCGGAACCAGCTTTCCTCGCCCGTCACGCGCCCGCGCACCGCCATCACCGAGACATAGACGTCGGGGGCGTAGGTCGCGGGCAGCTTGACCTTCACGACGGGGTTGGTGCCCTTCAGCGGCACGACGAAGCTCGACAGCACGCCTTCGCGTTCGACGGTGACGAGCGCGGTCGCTTCGCGGAACGGCATGCGAACCTGGAAGCTTGCGGTATCGCCCGCGGCGTAGCGCGGCTTTTCGGCGATCACGTCCATGCGGTCGCCATTGTCGCCGCCGAACCACCAGTCGTCGTCGCCCGCGAGCCAGACCGAGCGGACCGCGCGCGCTTCGTTGCCGTCGGCATCGAGCGTCGTCGCAACGACGGTGACCTCGCCCGAGATTCCCGGCGCCATCGCGCAGCTCGCGCGGCCGAGCTTGTCGGTCGTCGCCGAGCAGGTGGCATCGAGCTTCGTCGTGCGCATCTGGTTGTCATAGGCGTAGAAGCCGCCGATCAGCCGGCGCCGCGCGGTGATGATCTCGCGGTTATAGAGCGCGACCTGCACGCGCTGGCCGCTGATCGGCTTGCCATCGAGGTTCAGCGCGATGAAATTGAGGCGGAGGTCATTGTCGCGCATCAGCCAGCCGTCGGTCTTGAGCCCGAGGCGGACGGCCGAGGGGTAGAGGGTGATGCGGCGGCTCGACGTCAGCGTCTCGCCATTCGCATCCTCATAATCCATTTCGGCGGCCATCAGCGTCGGTTCGGTGATCGGCTGGTCGACCGTGACATTGGTTGTCGCGGCGCCATTGGCGTCGAGCTTCAAGGGCACCGAGCGTGCGAGCGGCAATTCGGCCGACGGCTCGTCGCCGCTGTCGTCGAGCTGGACGACGCCTTCCTTCACCGGCTGGCCGTCGAAATCCCAATCCTTGTAATCTTCGGGCGGAGACCAGCTCGAGCGGAAATTGGTGCGCAGTTCGACCGGGATATTCGGCGCGGGGCCGCCCGAGAGATAGCCGACAAAGAGCGACAGCGGCACCGCGGCGGGGCGCACGAGTGCGGTCTTCGGGCCGGTGATCGTCGCCTTCATCGTCGGCAGGCGATATTCGTCGACCTTGACCGACTGGCCCGACCAGATCGTCTTGTCCTCACCATCCTTGTCCTTCGTCACGAAGACGAGCTCATAATCGCCCATCGGCGCCGAGGCGGGGACATTCCACACCGTCTCGCCGCTGCCGGTCGCAGCGATGGCGAAGGGCATTTCGAATTCGGTGTCCGAGCCGCGGTGGACGAGGCGGAGCTTGCCCGACAGCGCCTCTGGGGTCCGGAAGCCAAGGCCGACCGGGCGGCGGAGCAGATGCTTCATATGCACCGTCTCGCCCGCCTGCACGAGCGCGCGGTCGAAGACGGTGTGGAGGATGTCGTTCCGATCCGACCAGCCATAGGGGAGGTCGAAGTCATAGGGGCGGATGCCGTTGCCCCAGTCGGTGAGCGTGAAGCTGAAATCGTCGCCGGAGCGCGCGCTGACCATCAATGCATGGCCTTCGCTTTTCGCCATGTCGGGGGTTTCTTCGCAACTCGAATAGGTTTCGGGCTCGGGCAGCCCGCCCGCGAAGGCGAGGCGGCCGGCCTTGTCGGCGGTGCCGCGCGCGAGCAGGCGGCCGGTGCAGCTGTCGGAGACGCGGATTTCGGCGCCCGCGACGGGAAGGCCGGTGTCGAGGGCGGTTACCCACGCGAGCGAGCCCTCGCGGCCCCATTTGAAGTGGACGGCCATATTGGTGACGAGCGCCGCGGTCGCGACGTAACGCGTCGACTTGCGGCCGAGCAGCGCGGCGCCAAGCTCGGGGCTCGCGATCTCGACGACGTGAAAGCCCTTTTCGCCGAGCGGGATGCCGACGACCTCGAATTCCTTGCCGCCCGCGGCAGGCGCGAGCTGCATGTCGCGGCGTTCGCCGCCGGCGGGGGCATCCGCGAACACCGATTTGGTGCCGGTGTAATTGACCGTGACGTCCTTGCCGGCAGCGTTCTTTTCCTCGCGATAGTCGGTGTCGTCGGCGTCATCGACACGCTTCAGCCAGCGCGCGATCGCGGCATCGTCGTCGCCGACCTTGAGCGCGGTCGCGGGCATTTTGAGATTTGCCTGGACGAGCGAGCTTTCGACCCCGCGCACGGTTACCGGCAGCACGCCGCCTTCGCCGGCTTCGAGGATGCCGAATTCGGCGGCGAATTTGACGAGCGGCGGGGCGCGGTCGATGTGGAATTTCAGCGGGAAATTCGACTGGTTCTGCAGCTTGCGGCCGCTCTGGTCGGTGACGTCGGCAGGGAGCACGAGCGTCGCGTCGACATTCTGCGGCAGCGGACCGGCGAAGCGGACGCTCGTCAGCCAGGCGTCATTCTTGTCGTCGTCATCGATCTTCGGCGTCAATTTCTTGCCGTCGGCGGTGTTCAGCGTCGCGGCGAGAACGCTCTCGCGCGATACCGGCGACGCGAAGCTGAGCGTCACATCCTTGATCGGGTTGCAGCCCGCCTGCGGATTGACGCGGCTGCACGACATTTTGGCGGTGAAGGCGGGACGCACGTCATGGTCGAAGCGCTGGTCGCGGCCGGCGGTGCGGCCCGGCACGCCCGCCTGCGAAATGCGCGAATCCCAGACAAGCGCCATCTCGCGTCCCGGGGGCAGCGGGCGGCGGCATTTGACGGGGACGATGCGGTCGAGCGCGGCCTCGCGATCGGCGCCCGCGGCGGGGAAGCGCTGCGGCAGGCCGGCGTCATAGGTGAAGGACTGGCGCGACCAGTTATTGTCGCCGAGCCCGGTCAATATCTCGGTTGCGGTCTCGCGTGGCAGGACGTCGAGCGGGATTTTCTCGCCGATGCCATCGACCGCGCAATAGCCGTAGCGGCCGACCGAGGCGCGGTCGGCGGCGACATTGGTCGCGACGAGGAAGATCTGCTGTTCCTCGATATCGCCGTCCATCCCGCCCGCGAGCACGGCGCGCGCCGAGGGGCCGCCGGTGTCGAGCGCGAAGCGGCTGTTGCCCGCGACCGACACGCCGCGTGCGGTCTTGAGCCCGTCGCGCAGCTCGACATGGCAGGCGAGCCCGCCGGGAAGCGGTTTATCGAATTCGAGCACCCAGGTGCGCGTGTCGACCCAGCGGCCGGTTGCGGGCAATTTGCAATCGTTGGTCGCCGGCGCCGGCGCGCGGGGATCGCCGAGCGGGACCATGTCTTCGGAGAAGCGCAGGGTGAAGCGGGTGATCGTGCCGTCGCCGGTGCCCGAGCTGCCCGGGGTCGCGAGTGTGACCTGCGGGACGGTGTCGGCGGCGGTTGCGGCCATCGCGAGGGTGAGGGGCAGGATCAGCGCCAGTTTTGCCTTGCCGGCCAATATAGTAGCCAGCGCGCGCCATCCCTTGCCCATCGTCAACTCCCCGTTCGGTCCGAACATCTATCCTGCTGGAAACAGGGGACAGAGTCCACCCATTGCCGCATATCGCACACGGTTAGTCGCGGTCCGGGAAATTGCTGTGACCGCCGTCATAGACGGCGCCGAAAGATCAGCGCGCGAGCATCGGCCCGAGCGGCTGTCCCGCGAAGATATGGACGTGGAGGTGCGCGATCTCCTGGTGGCTGTCGAGGCCGACGTTGGCGAGCAGGCGATAGCCGGGGGCGACGAGGCCGGCGTCGCGCGCGACCTTGCCCACCGCGCGGACAAAGCCCGCGATTTCGGCGTCGCTGCCGCGCTCGGAGAAGTCGTCCCAGCTGACATATGCCCCCTTGGGGATCACGAGGATGTGCAGCGGTGCCTGTGGGTTGATGTCGTGGAAGGCGAGGGCATACTCGTCCTCATAGACCGTCTTCGATGGCAGCTCGCCGCGCAGGATGCGCGCGAAAATATTGCTGTCGTCATAGGGAAGCGTCGCGTCGATCGGCATGCGGAGTTCCTTATTGTCGGCCGGCTTTTTCGGTGTGGCCCGAGGTGCCGTGGCGGCGGTCGAGTTCGGCGGCGATCATGTCCCAGCTGAGGCCGCGCTCGGCGAGCAGGATTGAGAGGTGGAAGACGAGGTCGCTCGCCTCGCCGATCAGTTCGGGGTCGTCCTCGCTGACCGCGGCGATGACGGCTTCGACGGCTTCCTCGCCGAGTTTCTGCGCGATCTTGCTGCGGCCTTTCGCGGCGAGGCTCGCCACGTA
The DNA here is from genome assembly GCF_001468225.1 of Sphingopyxis sp. H053. Lineage (GTDB taxonomy): Bacteria > Pseudomonadota > Alphaproteobacteria > Sphingomonadales > Sphingomonadaceae > Sphingopyxis. The sequence continues at coordinate 33,920 of NZ_LNRU01000004.1, forward strand.
GGAGGCTTCGGCCTCGCCCGCCGCGAGCCGGTCGTGGATGACCGCTTCCAGCCGTCCCAGCGTGTCGCCCATTGCCTTGCTCATCGCCCGATCCTTTCACGCCCGACCTTGGCAGCGTGCCTAGCCGCGCCGCGCGGCCGCGACAAGCACGCGACGCGCCAGCGAAAACTTACCGCGACGTAAACCATATCGAAACGCCTTTTCGCGTAATTTCCGCCCTGCCGGGGGGCGAGATCAACTTTATAAATCGGACGAAGATTATGAAAATGGGCACCAACCCCTCGGTGTTTCTGACTGTGACAGCCTCGGTGATCGCGCTCGCGGCTTCGCCCGCGACGGCGCAGACGAGCGGCGACGAAATTATCGTCACCGGCTCGCGCATCGCGAAGAGCGAATTCACGAGCGCCGACCCGATCCAGGTCATCGACCCTGAGAGCGCGAAACTGCAGGGGCAGGTCCAGCTTGCCGATGTGCTGCGGTCGACGCCGGCGGCGCAGGGATCGATCCAGATCACTTCGGCGATCTCGAACCGTTTCGTTGCCAATGGCGGCAACGATGTGCAGACGGTGTCGCTGCGCGGGCTTGGTGCCGAGCGGACGCTCGTGCTGATCAACGGCCGCCGCGCGGGCCCCGCCGGCATCCGCGGCGCGGTCGCGCCGTTCGACCTCAATGTCCTGCCGCTGTCGGTGGTGCGCCAGGTCGAGGTGCTCAAGACCGGCGCCTCGTCGATCTATGGCTCGGACGCGGTCGCCGGCGTGGTCAACATCCTGACCCGTAACGATCTCGACGGGTTCGAGGGCGGCGGCTTTTCGTCGATCACAGAACATGGCGGCGGCGAGAGCTATGGCGCCGATGCGAGCTTCGGCAGAAAGTTCGATCGCGGCCACATCTTTGCGACGGTCGATGTTTTCCGCCGGCAGAATCTGACGCGCCGCGATCGCGGCTTTCTCTTCTGTTCCGAAGAATATCTGAGGCGCGAGGCCGACGGCAGCCGCGCCGATATCGTCGATTTCCGCACCGGCCGCCCGGCGTGCAGCAGCACTCAGGGCAACCAGATCGCCTTCAGCGACTTTTCGGGGGTCAACCAGAATGGCGTCCCGACCTTTGGTCCCGGGCTGATCGCGCCGAACGGGCAAGCGATCCTGTCGGGCCAATATGGCAGCGAGTTCGCGGGGGTCGGCATCCCGATCAATGCGTATAACCGGATCGGGGTGTTCGGGCCCGCCAATTTCTTCGGGGTCAATTTCGACGGCCCGTCGACTGGCGCGCTCAACCAGTTCGAGCCGGTCGAGCAGGATTCGGACGTGTTTTCGGGCGTGCGCCGGATCAGCGCCTTCGTCGAGGGCGCCTATGATGTGACCGAAGGCATCACCGCCTATGGTGAATTCCTGTTCAGCAACCGCAAGTCGCATAATAATGGCTTTCAGCGGATCGAGCTCCAGCAATTCACCGGCGCGTCGATGCTGCCCCGCTTCCTGTGCAACCCGGCGGCGAACAATTGCAGCCCTAACGACAGGGGCGACCCGTTCAACGCCGAGTTCGGCGGCAACATCATCCTGCGCCCGCGCGTGCTGGTGAAGACCGAAAGCCAGGCCGACGTCGATTATTATCGCGGCGCGTTCGGTCTGCGCGGCGAGATCGGCGGCGGGTGGAAGTGGGATGTGAGCGGCCAGCACAGCCGTTCGGATGCGCGCTATACGCAGGATGTCATCTATCAGGACGCGCTCGCGTCGCAGACTTTGCGCACGCGTTCGTGCGTCGGCACCACGACGGCGATCCGCGGTGTTCCGTGCATCGATATCGACTTTACCGACCCGCGCGTGCTGCGCGGCGATTTCACGCCCGCCGAGCGCGCCTTCCTGATGGGCCGCGAGACGGGACGCACGCTGTTCAAGCAGACCTCGGCCGAGGCGTTGCTGACGGGCAAGCTGTTCAACCTGCCCGCGGGGCCGGTCGGCGCAGCGTTCGGGGCGAATATCCGCCGCGACGAAATCAACGACACGCCGGGCGAAGCGACGCTTGCGGGCAATGTCGCCAACTTCACGACCTCGGGCATCACCGCGGGGCGCACCGTGTCGAAGGAAATCTTCGGCGAGGTCGAGGTGCCTTTGCTCGAAGGCGTGCCGATGATCGAGCGGCTGACTTTGTCGGGCGCGGCGCGCTACACGCATGTCGAGGCGACGCGCCGCGACGGGGTCGAGGACAAGTTCAGCGACACGACGTGGAAGATCGGCGCCGATTGGGCGGTGACCGACTGGCTGCGCTTCCGCGGCACCTGGGGCACCTCGTTCCGCGCGCCCGCGCTGTTCGAGCTGTTCCTCAACGACCAGACCGGCTTTCTCGGCCAGCAGACGATCGATCCGTGCGTCCAGACCGCCGCGCGGCTCGCTTCGGGTGCGATCAGCCAGCGCATCTTCGACAATTGCGCTGCCGACGGCATTGCTCCCAATTTTGCCGGCGGGATCCGCCCCGCGACGATCGTATCGGGCGGTGGTATCGGCCGACTTCGCCCGGAAACCTCGACCGCCAAGACGGTGTCGGTGATTCTGACCCCCGATTTGTCGGGCGCGCTTTGGGGCGGGCTCCGCACGCGGCTTGCGGTCGATTATTTCGACATCGAAGTGAAGGACGAGATCACGTTGCTCGGCGCCGGGAATATCCTGCGCGGATGTTATGATTCCGATGTCGCCGACGAGCCGCTGTGCGGCCTGTTCACACGCGTGACTGCCGGTCCCGACGCGCGGAGCGTCGCGACGGTGACCGACCGCTATGTCAATATCAGCCGCCAGCGGAACCGCGGTGTCGACCTGTCACTCGCGGTCGATCAGGACCTCGGCAACTTGGGCTCGCTCGCGTTCCGCGCGCAGATGACCTGGCAGGTGAAGGACAAGGTTTCGCTCTTCCCCGGCACCGAGGTCGACGACAATGGCAAGATCGGCAACCCGAAGTGGGTCGGCGATTTCAACCTTGGCTGGATGAAGGATGGCTGGACGCTCTTCTACGGGCTCGATGTCACCGGCGCGGCGTCGAATGAGGAGGATCTGCTCCGTGCGCAGGGCGGCGATGCGTGCCGTACCTCGGGCTTCCGTCCGGGCGGGCGTTTCTGCCCCGACGTCAGCGTGCCCGCGACCTTTTATCACTCGCTGTCGCTGAGCCGCGATGTTGCCGAGCGATTCCGCATCACGCTGGGGGTCGCGAACCTGTTCGACACCCCGCCGCCGCGCGTGTCGACCGTCGTTACAGCGACGCCGCCGGTGATCGGGCAGGCCCCGGCATTCGGCACGCAGTACGACTATCTCGGCCGCCGTTTCTTTCTGAGCGTGCGCGGTAGCCTGTAAGCCTCTGGACAAGCCCGCGCTCCTCTGGTGAAGCGCGGGCATGTCCGAGGTCAAACTGCATCCCGACTGGCTCGCGCGCATCGGCGGCGAGTTCGAGCAGCCCTATATGGCGGCGCTCAAGGCGTTTCTTGGCGCCGAGCGTGAGAAGGGCAAGGCCATCTATCCGCGTCCGCGCGACTGGTTCGCGGCGCTCGACGCGACGCCGCCGCAGGATGTGCGCGTCGTGATTTTGGGGCAGGATCCCTATCATGGGCCGGGACAGGCGCATGGGCTGTGCTTCTCGGTTCAGCCGGGGGTGCGCACGCCGCCGAGCCTCGTCAACATCTACAAGGAAATGCAGAGCGATCTCGGCATAGCGCGTGCCGCGCACGGCTATCTCAAGCATTGGGCCGAACAGGGCGTGCTGCTGCTCAACAATTGCCTGACCGTCGAGGCAGGGATGGCGGCGTCGCATCAGGGCAAGGGGTGGGAGAAGTTCACCGACGCCGTGGTTGCCACGGTCGCCGCCGATCCGGCGCCGAAGGTTTTCATCCTGTGGGGCAGCCATGCGCAGAAGAAGGCGGCGAATGTGCAGGGGCTGGGGGCGGGCAGCCCGCACCTGATCCTGCGCGCGCCGCATCCCTCGCCTTTGTCGGCACACAACGGCTTTTTCGGGTCGCGGCCGTTCAGCCAGGCGAATGCGTTTCTGGAAGCGCATGGGCGGGGTGCGATCGACTGGCGGCTGCCCGAAACGGCGGATATCGCCGCCGAATGAGCTTGCTTGCCGACCCGCTGACTTTGTTCGTGCTCGCCATCGCGGTGATCCTGCTCGGGCTCGCCAAGGGCGGACTGTCAGGTGTCGGGGCGCTCGCGACGCCGCTCGTCGCGCTGGTGCTGCCGCCGACGATCGCCGCCGCGCTGCTGCTCCCGATATTGATCGTGCAGGACGTCGTCAGCGTCTGGTCGTTCCGCAAGACGTGGGACGGGTGGGTCATCGCATGGATGCTTCCCGGCGCCGCGGTCGGGATCGCCGCGGGCTATGCCTATGCCGAGCGCGTCGACGAGGCGAAGCTGATGGCGGCGCTCGGCGCGATCACGCTGGCGTTCGGCCTCTACCGCCTGTGGGTCGAGCGCGGCGGACGTGTTGTCGCGGCGTCGACCTCGCCGGGCTGGGTCGGCAGCCTGTTCGGGGTCGCGACGGGCTTCACCAGCCAGATCGCGCATGCGGGCGGGCCGCCGTTCCAGATGTGGGTGACGCCGCGGCGCTTGCCGCATCTCGTCTTCGTTGGCACCAGTTCGATTCTGTTCGCCGCGATCAATTGGATGAAGGTGCCCGCCTATATCGCGCTTGGCGCCTTCCCGCACGAGGTGCTCGTCGCCGCCGCGCTGCTGATGCCGCTCGCGATCGGCTCGACCCTGCTCACCGTACGCTGGCTGAAACGCATCGATGGCGCGCGTTTCTATGTCCTCATCTATCTGCTGATGGTCCTGCTCGGCGCCAAGCTGGTCTGGGACGGGCTGGCGGGATAGGGGGCGACGCGGGGCGGCAAAGGGCGTAGACTGACCGCGGCGGGCACAGGCGTCCGCCGCCTTCCAAGGTATTGACCATGGCCAAGAGCCAGAAGAAATCGAACCGCGAAACGCGCAAACCCAAGGCAGAAAAGCCCAAAAAGCCCAATGCGAGCAATCCGTCGACCAAGGTCGGCGTGGTCGCCGGGCTCGACAATATGAAGAAATAGGCGCGATGGTTCAGGCACGGTGGAATGGCGCAGTGATCGCCGACAGCGACGATACGGTCGTCGTCGAGGGCAATCATTATTTTCCGCGCGGCGCGGTCGACGCGGCGCTCTTGTCGGACAGCGCGACGACGAGCCTGTGCCCGTGGAAGGGCGTCGCACATTATCACCATGTCACGGTGGACGGACAGGTGAACGAAGACGCCGCCTGGTATTATCCCGATCCCAAGGAAGCGGCGGCGGCGATCAAGGATCGCATCGCCTTCTGGAAGGGCGTCGCGGTCGGCTGACCGCTTTCTTCCATGTCCACGCCGGTCCAAATCCTCGTCGATGCCGACGCTTGTCCGGTGAAGGACGAGATCTACCGTGTCGCGTGGCGGCATGAGGTGCCGGTGAAGGTCGTGAGCAACAGCCGGCTGCGCGTCCCCGAACATGTGTTGATCGAACGGATTACCGTGTCGGACGGTTTCGACGCCGCCGACGACTGGATCGCCGAGGCGGCGAATGCGCGGAGCGTCGTCGTCACCGCCGACATATTGCTCGCCGACCGCGCGCTGAAGGCGGGGGCGGCCGTGCTCGGGCCGAACGGAAAGCCCTTTACTCTGGCGTCGATCGGCCCCGCGATCGCGACGCGCGCGATCATGGCCGACCTGCGTTCGGGAATGGGGGACGGAATGGGCGGGCCGCCGCCCTTCTCGAAGGCCGATCGTTCGCAATTCCTGCAGGCGCTCGATAGCGCGCTGGTACGGCTCAAGCGCCAGGCGTAAGTTTCTTCCGTTTCTTTCCAATGCTTTGTGAAATTTGTTCGGCTGAGTGATGGCGATCACGGCCGGGTGATCGGCTGTGCGTCATAAGCGGGGCATCGGGGACGACCCGAGCCCAATTCGAACCAGATCAACGAATGTGAAAAGGAAGAGACGATGACCAAGAAGACGATCCTCGCCCCCGTGCTTGCCCTCACCGTTGCCCTGTCGGCGACCCCGGCGATGGCGCAGTCGGCGCAGCCCGCACAGGGCGGCATGACGGTGACGTCGAACCCGGTGCAGATCCTGATCGGCCTGCTGCTCCCCGCGGTGCAGAAGGTCCGCGAAGCCGCGGCGCGCTAAGCCCGATACCAATTTTCGTCTCCGGGCCGGCCCACCACGCCGGTCGGGAACACAGCCCTCCCGCCCCTGCGACCCAGGCGGGAGGGCTGTCTTGATTCCGGGCGGGTTGAACCCCCTGCGTATCGCGCGTAGATTTCGGCGCGAAGGGGGAAGGGGCCATGCTTTCCATATTGCCTTTGCTTCTGGCCGCTGCGGCGCCTGAAACCGCGCTGCCCGCCGAAAAAGCTGCGTCTGCCGCGCCGACGATGACGCCGGTGACGATCGAATATTATTATCGCATCCGTTGGGGCGGGATGGATGAATTCCGCGCGCTCTATGGCAGGAACCACCAACCGATCCTCGACGAGATGAAGCGGCGCGGTTTCATCACGCGGATCGAAACGGCGACGCCGTTCACCCACATGGTCGGGGCGGCGCGCTGGGATTTGCGCGTCACCATCACCTATCGCGGCGCCGAGGATGCAGTCGGCGACGGCACGGGCTATGGCGCGGCCGCCGAAGAGGTCGGCGCGCGGCTGTTTCCCGACCTTGCAAAATTCAAGGCCGAGGAGGCGAAGCGTTTCGCACTCGTCGAGGAGCATTGGGATGTGGTCGTCGATCGCAGCGAATAGCCGCGTACCGATCAATTCCCCGCGCGCCGGTGCATGACGAAGGCGAGCAGCAGCACGACCGAGATCACGCCGACCAGCATGCCCGCGGTGGTCGTGACCATCGTGATCGAACCCGCCGGATCGTTCGAATTCCACGCCCCGCTTTGCGTCCGGTCGATCATCCACCACGCGCCGGCGACGACGATGAGGTCGAGCAGGACGAGCCCGATCAGCGCGCGCGTCGATTTTTTCATGAAATTCCCCTCCCGAAATCCCGCCAGCGTTCTTCGCTGTCAGGTCATTGCCGGGCATGGTAGCTTCGGGTCTCGCGAAATTCTACAGGAGTCGGGATCATGGCGGCGCTTCCTACGATCATCCTCGTGCACGGCTTTTGGGGCGGCGCGGCGCACTGGGCAAAAGCGATCGTCGAGCTCGACAAGCTGGGGCACAAGGGCATGCGCGCGGTCGAATTGCCGCTGACTTCGCTTGCGGGCGACGCGGCGCGAACGCGGCAGATCGCGGCGCAGGTCGATGGACCGGTGCTGCTCGTGGGGCACAGCTATGGCGGCGCGGTGATCACCGAGGCGGGGACGGCGCCGAATGTCGCGGGACTCGTCTATATCGCCGCCTTCGCACCCGATGCGGGCGAAAGCCCCGGCGCGCTGACGCAGCAGCATCCGCCCGCGGGTGCGTCGAATCTGGCGCCCGACGGCGACGGCTATCTCTGGGTCAAGCCCGACAAATTTCACGAAAGCTTTTGTCAGGATGTGAGCGCCGACGAGGCGCTGGTGATGGCGGTGACGCAAAAGGCGCCGCTCGCGTCGACCTTTGGCGAGGCGATAAGCGATCCGGCGTGGCGGGTGAAACCGAGCTGGTATCAGATTTCGAGCGAAGACCGCATGATCGACCCCGCGAACCAGAAGGCGATGTCGGATCGGCTCGGCGCGCGCAAGGTGATCGCGCTCGACGCGGGGCATGCGTCGCTCGCCTCGCGGCCGGTCGAGGTCGCGGCGCTGATCGACGAGGCGGCGCGCAGCCTCTAGGTCCTGACCCTAGTTGACCCGCGCCGCGGCGAAGGGCAGCATCGGACAATGGCGCGCCAATATACGACCTTTGCCGAATTCTGGCCCTTTTACCTGCGCGAGCATAGCAAGGCGTCGACGCGCGCGCTGCATTACGTCGGGACGAGCCTCGTCGTGCTGATCGCGGTGGTCGCGGTGGTGGCGGGACGCTGGGGCTGGTTGATTGCGCTGCCGGTCGCGGGTTATTTCTTCGCGTGGGTTGCGCATTTCGGGGTCGAGAAGAACCGGCCCGCGACCTTTACCTATCCGATGTGGAGCCTCGCCGCCGATTTCAAAATGTGGGCGCTGTGGCTGAGCGGGCGGCTGGGGGCAGAACTCGACAAGGCCGGCGTCAGGCGTTGACCCTCATTTTCGTCATCCCCGCTTTCGCGGGGATGACGAAGTTAGGGGATGGGCGCCGTGCGGGAAAATCGATCAGACTGACCGAAGCCACTCTCTGGCACTTGTTGCGAATCATTCTTAACTTGGTGCTTCGTTCCGCCGGAGATGTGCCATGCCCACCGATCTGATCAAGACCTTCACCTATCTTACGATCCACCTGACGATCGGGTTCAGCGTCGCCTATGTGATGACCGGGTCGGTCGCGCTCGCGGGCGGGATCGCGATCATCGAGCCCTGTATCAATGCTGTCGCATTCTTCTTTCATGAAAAGGCGTGGAAGCGCGTGGGCGCGCGGCGTAAGCTGCTGCCCGCCTGAGAACGCGAGTCCCGGGCTACTCCCCGACCCCACCAAGGAGATACGATCATGACCGTCAATCGCGCGTCGGCCCGCTACGAAGGCTTCGGCAAGGAGGGCAAGGGATCGATCACGACCAAATCGGGCGTGCTCGATAAGCAGCCCTATGGTTTCGGGACGCGCTTCGAAGGGCAGCCCGGGACCAACCCCGAGGAGCTGATCGCCGCGGCGCATGCGGCGTGCTTCACGATGGCGCTGTCGTTCGGTCTCGCGCGCGCGGGCTATTCGGGCGACACGCTGGAGACGAGCGCGGCGGTGACGCTGGAGCAGCAGGACGGCGGCTTTACGATCACCAAATCGGCGCTGACGCTGACCGGCAAGGTGCCGGGAATCGGCGCCGAGGAATTCGCGAAGATCGCCGAAGAGGCCGAGAAGAATTGCCCGGTGTCGAAGCTGCTCAACTGCGAAATCACATTGGAGCACAATCTGGAGGCTTAAGCAGCGCGCCGCAGCAGTGCGGGCAGTTCGTCGGCCATGAAGCCGAAGCTGCCTTGCGCCGGGGGCTCCAATGTCCAGCTTTGCAGCACGCGGTGGCGGCGATGGCCGATATGGCTTTCGATGAGCACGAGGTCCTGCGGCGCCCAGTTCCACGCGATTGGGACGGGGTCGAATTCGCATGTCCCATAGCCGAGCGTGATGTGCGGGCGGAGGCCGGATTTGCGATGCATCGGCTCGATGCGCTGCGCCCCGAGGCGCGCGACAATCGCGTCATAGGTCTGGCGGATCGCGCCGGTGCTGCCTGTGGTGATCAGTTCGGCGCCCGCGCCGCGCGACACGATGCGGCCGAAGGGGATCGGGGCGGCGGCCGGGAGACCGGGGGTGAACGCCTTGGCGACCTGACCGCGCAGGAAGGGCTGCGGCTCGATCGTCTCGGCGATCGTACAGAGCGTCAGATGGTAAAGCTGGGGCTTCAGCCCCGCAAACAGATCGCCCGAAACGGGCGGCAATTGGCGCGCGAGCCAGCCGGCGCGGTCGGCACTTACCTGAAAACCCAGGAAATAGCGGAACATCGGGTCCATCGTCCATTCCTCCGAATCGGATCAATGTTCCTATTATGTTCTCATCGAGAGTGAGAGTCGAATCCTTCTCGCTATTCGCGCTCGATCGCCATTCGCGTCACATGGATATAGGTCGCCTGCCAGCTGTCGCCGTGGCGCTTGAAAATATCGGTGAAGCGGATGCGGACGCGAAAGGGTTTGCCCGCCGAGCGGCCCGACAGGATCGTCTCGGCGCTCGCGAGACCCGCCTCTTCGCCGAGCGACAGGATCACGCGATCGCTGAGCGTGACGGGGTCATAATCATCGTCGGCGCCGGTCCAGCCGTCGATGAAAAACGCCTTTCCATACCGTTTCCCACTGCCGTCGATAAAGACGAGATCGTCGGCGACCATGCGTTCGAGCGCGGCACGATCCTGCGCGATCTGCGCCGCGTCGAAGGCGTCGGCAAAGGCGTGCAGGTCCGTGGCAGCATCGCGTGCCTGGGCCGGGGTCAGGATCAGCATCGAGGCGATGGCGACCGCGCAAGTTTTTCGCATGTTAGAACCCTTGTTGCGGCCGGCCGGCCGGCACGCCCTGACCTGTCGTCATTCCTTCGTGTTGGGAGGCGGGGTTTTGCCGCCATCCGTACGCTCCATCTCCCGTTCCATGACACGGCCAATTTCGGAGCGCTGCGACGGGGCGTAGAGATTGCTGGGGCTGGAATAAAGCCCCTTCAGAAAGCTGAAATCCCATTGGGTCAGCGTGACCGGCACTTCGCTGTCGGCCGCGGCGTCGAGCACCCGCAGGATCGTCGAAGGCGCCGACGCGTCGATCCGCGCCGGGTCGATCCGTGCCAAAGCGCGCATCGCCGCATAATCGGCGAGTTGGGTGGTCGAGAGTCCCTCGATCGCCTTGCTCTCGACGACCACGATCGCGGCCATGAACGCGGGCCGGGCCGGCGGGGTGATGCGTGATTGCGCCCGCGTCGAACGATTGATCGGGGTGCCTGCTTCGTTGAATATCGGCCTGCCGTCGCCGTTCACCATTGCCTGAATCTGCCATGCCGTCGCCGGGCCTGGCTGGGCCAAAATGCGCCTGACCTCGGCAGGGGATCGGTCGCCGAACATATAATAGCGTTTTTTGCCCAGCGCTTCCAGGAAGGCGGCTTTGTCCGGCGTGACCATGACCACCAGATTGGGTTTGCAGTTCGCCTTTGCCACTTTGAGTCCGACGCCTGCGACCACGGTCCGGATGCGTGCATCGACGGCTGCGCGTTGGGCGTCGGGCATCCCGAAGGCGCCGGGGCATACCGCCTTTTCGAACCGTGCGATCTGGCCACGCGGCGACGCCTGGGTCAGCGCGCCGACGAAGCTTTCAATCTGTTTCTCGACACCGGTGACGACGATCGGTGCATCGCCCTGCGCAGCGGCGGGAACGGCGACAAGAGCCGCGGCGAGAAGCATGAAGCGCATGGGCGTCTCCTCCGGCATGGTCGGCTGGCGGCGTCGAGCGCCGCCAGCCGACCATGACCAAAATCTTTTCGGCCGTCGCCGGCGCTTCGACAAGGTGCGGGCGCTTGGCGACGAGCGGGCGGACGGCTGGGCGCTATTGCGCCGGACGGCAGTCCTTCAACCAGATGACATGCTTATATTCGTCGAAATCCTCAACAGTGCCGGTCAGTTTGATGCTCTTGTTCGGCTTGAGCTGGAGCGAAAAAGCGGCCTGTCCCGGTGCCATGTAACAAACGATGTCGGTCTTGAACGGCGCCTGGTTCGGCAGCCGGATCGCCTGTTCATAGGGCTGGGGAATCTTGTAGCCGACGCGGAAATCCTTGCCGTCCTTGGTCACATAATCGACGAGCCCGTCGATAGTGAACTGCTTGCCCTTGTAGCGGGTGAGGATGCCCGCCGAATTGCGTTCGGTGTCTTTCGACACCTGCTGCGAGAAGCTCAGCGAGTTCATCTTCACCGGCGCGGCGGCGACGGTTGTCGCGGTCGCGCCCTTCTTGGCGGCGGCGGCGCCGGCCTTGCCGCCCTTTATCTGGTTCAGGATGCCGCACATTTCAGCCTTCGCCGCATCGCTGCCGACCGACTGGCCCGCGCGCAATTTCGCCTCCATCACCACCGTTCCGATTCCGCCCGTCTGCGTCGCGGTGATCTGGATCGGGAAGGCGCGCACGGTCCCCGTCATCGGCTGTTCGATCAGCATCGATCCATATTCGGCCTCGTCGGCCATGATGTCATAACCCTTGGCGGCGACGAGCCCGCGCATCTGGCCGATCGCGACCGCGGGGGGCAGGTCGGCAACGGTCACCGCGGCGGTGAAGCGCAGCGCAGTAATCGGATTGCCCTTTTTGACGAAGGCTTCCTCGCAGGTCGCGGCGTTGGCGGTGCCGGTGGTGAGGAGAATGGCGGCCGGCGCAATGGCGATCGCGAGGCGGGAATAAGTCGTGGTGCGCATGAGTGGCTCCCTGAGATGTTCATGTTATGCGACTTATGTTGTGAGATGCATCTGCCGCAGTGCGTGGCCGCCTGCAATGGCTAAGTTCCCAATATGATGGCGCTTTGGAACGTCGGCGGGTTTCTTCGCCGGCCGGCTTGACCTCAACTGGGCTTCAGCTTTCATAACGCTGGACAGTTGATTCGCGAATGGAGCTTTGTTCATGCTGCACTATCCCGCCGCCACGCCTGCCGACCCCGTCGATAGCGATACCGCCGCACCCGCTGCGGCTTTCCTGCCGCGTTATCTGGCGCGGATCGGCTATACCGGGCCGGTCGCGCCGACGCTCGATGTGCTCGCCGCACTGCAGGCCGCGCATATCGCCGCCATTCCCTTTGAGGCGATCGACGCGCTGACCGGCGCGGGGATCGATATCGGGGCCGACGCGATCGACGCCAAGCTGATCGGCCAGCGGCGCGGCGGCTATTGCTTCGAACAGAATGCGCTGTTTCTCCGCGCGCTGCTGGCGATCGGGTTAGACGCCGAGGGGCTGCTCGGCCGGGTGCGCTGGATGCTGCCCGACGATGCCCCGCCGACCCCGCGCACGCATATGGTGGTGCGGGTGAAGCTGGGTGGGCGGCCCTGGCTCGTCGACGCCGGCTTCGGCGCGGCGGTCCCGCCCGCCCCGCTCGCGATGGACAGCGAGGAGCCCCAGCCGACGCGGCACGAGAGCTATCGTGTCGTGCGGCATGGCGACGTGTGGCAGGTCGCGGCGCTGATCGAGGGTGAGTGGCGGACGCTGTACCGGCTCGACCATGTCTCGCCGCCGGCGATCGATTATGAAATCGGCAACTGGTACACCTCGGCGCATCCGGACTCGCATTTCCGGCACCAGCTGATCGCCGCGCGCACGACCGCCGACGCGCGTTATGGTCTGCGCGACAACCGGCTGACGACGCGGCTGACCGACGGGCGGCTCGACCGGCGCTACCTGACCGCCGACGAGATCGAGCGGACGCTGGCGGAGATTTTCCTGCTGCCGGTGCGGGCGCACTGGCGCGCGGCGATTGAGCGCGCTGCGACGGCGGAGATCGCCGGCTAGGCCCGCGCGGCTTGACTCGCCGCGGCTATCGCGTTCTTTTGACGGCGAAACAAGGGAGCGCGATTCCATGGCCGATAAAGCACCCGTGCTGCTGTCCGGCGGCAATCCGCAGATCGCCAAAGGCTATGGCGACGCGCCGGTGCAAGCCTATATCGCCGCGATGCCGGGGTGGAAGTCGCCCGTCTGGCGCCGGCTCGACAAGCTGATCGAGAAGAGCATTCCGGGGGTTGCGAAGGCGGTCAAATGGAACTCGCCTTTCTATGGTCCGCCGGGGCAGGGCGACGAGCCGACGCACTGGTTCCTGAGCATCCATTGCTTCGACAAATATATCAAGGTCGCCTTCTTTCGCGGCCAGTCGCTCGATCCGGTGCCGCCGGTCGCGTCGAAGAGCGGCGACACGCGCTATTTCCATATCCATGAAGACGAGCCGGTCGACGAGGCGGCATTCGCCGACTGGGTGAAACAGGCGGCGGCGCTGCCGGGCGAGAAGATGTGAGGAGAAGGGCATGGCGGCGGATCTGATCGATGCGAAGATCGCGGGGCTCGGCGATTGGCGCGGAGCGACGCTGACGAAGCTGCGCGCGCTGATCCATGCCGCCGACCCCGACGTCGAGGAGACGGTGAAGTGGCAGAAGCCGTCGAACCCGTCGGGCGTCCCGGTGTGGGAGCATGCGGGCATCCTGTGCACGGGCGAGACGTATAAGGACAAGGTCAAGCTGACCTTTGCCAAGGGCGCAGCGCTTGCCGATCCGAAGGGGCTGTTCAATTCGAGCCTCGACGGCAATACGCGGCGTGCGATCGATTTGTTCGAGGGCGACAGCGTCGATGAGGCGGCGTTCAAGGCGCTGGTTCGCGCCGCGGTCGAGGCGAATCTCGAGAAGCCGGCGAAAGCGAAAAAGTAGCGCGAAACAGGGGCGGCATCGGCCTGCCGCATCTCGCGCCGTCGGCTGCCGGTCGTGTCGCGGCAATGATCGCCGGCTAGGCCGCCCTGCAGAATCCGGGTTCGCCATCGGGCAAGGGCCAGCGGCCGTGCACGATATGGCGCGCCTCGCCGGTCACGCTTTCGACAAGCAGCATCTCCGCGGCGGTCCATTCGACCGGATCAATCGCTTCGGCGCCAAGCCCGTCGCCGCGATAGTTGATCGTGACGTGAAGCTCTGGCGGCAGGTTGAACCATTTGAAATCATGCCGATGCAAATATTCGGCAAGCTGCCGCTGGAATTCCCACGCGGCCGTAAGCGGTGTGGAACTTCGCAGCATCGTCGCCTTGCGGCATTCGATCCGGTCGAACCGCACAGGGAAGGCGCCGGCGCCGAAATCGTCCAGGCCGCGGATCACCAGTTCGAGGAAGCCGGCGGGGGCTTCGGCCAGATCGACGAATGTCGCGAGCGTCATATGCAGCAGATCGACCCCGCGGCGCCGGTCGTTTCGAGGCAGGGCATCGATGCGCGCTGCGATGTCGGCCGGCGGCTTGACCATCAGATAGAGGGGACGTCGTGCGAAAATCCTGCGTGGCATGATCAGTTCCTCTTAATGTCGAATCGACAGAGTGGAGAAAGATCATGCCATTAGAACAAATAGCGAACAAATTCCAGTGCGGTCGGGCGGCACGCGGTTGAAGGTTCGCGCCGGGCGGCGCGGGTCGGGCGCGACCTTCACTTCGCGGGTTCACGCGGCTTCATGTGCCACATCGCATTGACGATGACCCATCGCTCGCCGAACTTGCCCATGTGGAAATAGTCGACGAACCACGGGGTTTCGACGCGCACCGCGGCGGCGTTGCCCGCGACGTCGAGGATCCTGCACGCGCGGTCCCACTCGGCGCGCGGGGTCTTGAGTGCGCCACCTTTGGTAAGGTCGACGAGTTCCTCGCGGCTCATGCGCTGGAGGCCGAGCCGTTCGTCGGGCGTGTCGCCGAGCACGCGGCGCTTAGCGAGGTCGGGGTGGAGCGCGCGCTTGACGCGCTCGGGATCGCCCTCGAGCTGGCCGTCGACATAGTCGAAACACGTCGCCTCGATCGCCGCGAGGTCGGCGGGGGATGCGGTGGGTACGGGCGTTGCGGTCGCGGCGGCGAGGGTGAGCAGGGTCGTCAGCATGGCGGCTCCCGATTTGGAAATGGGACGCTCAGCCTAGCGCGCCTGCTGCGCCTGTCACCCTCCTTCGCGTCAGCCGTCGCGGTTAGCGGCAGCGCACATTGTCGCGGTCGATCGCGGTGCCGACCGCCGCGCCGCCGACCGCGCCAAGGATCGTGCCGAGCGTTTCGGAGCGGCCCGGTGCGATGACGTTGCCGATCACCGCGCCGGCAATGCCGCCGACGATGAGCCCGGTCGAACCGTCGTTGCGGCGGCAATAATATTTGTCGTCGCGGCCGCGATAGACGCGGTCGTTGTTCGACAGGCGGCGTTCGCGATAGCGGCGATCGGTGCGATAATATTGGTCGGCATAATAGCCGCCGTGGCGCGGGTCGGGGCGGTCGTAATCATAGCGGCCATACTGGTCGTAATAGGCGCGGTCGTAATAGCCGTAACCGCCGTCGTCGTAATTCGAGGCGTAACCGTCGCCGGTGGTGGCACAGCCCGCCAGCGCGGTCGCGGCGGCGAGGGGCAGGATCATCAGCTTGTTCATCGACATCACTCCATCAAGGTCGCGTGCCGGGCCAAGCGGGCGGGGCATGCTTTGCCCCTCTGCCGGGATAAACCCTCAGGAGGGGGGGTGGGTTCCGCCCATCCTTCCGCTCAGGGCGCGGGCTAATCGGCGGTCTTCGCGCGATCGGGCGACCAGGCGACGGGTTCGAGCGTGCGTGCCGCGACCGATTCGACATATTTGCCGTCGCGCGCTGCGGTTTCCTTCTTGATCGCGATCCATTCGGGGTCGGCGAGGAAGGCCGCCCACGCGGCGTCCATCGCGCTGACGTCGGGCCAGTCGAGGAGATAGACGAACTCGACCTTGTCTTCATGCTCGCTGCGCCAGATCGAGCGGACCGCAAAACCGTGGCGCGCCATGATGCGCAGCGCATGATCGCGGAACCGGTCGTGGAACACGCCCTCGTTGGCGCGCGGGATTTCGTAGATGCGAAGCTGTTGCAGCGGCGCGGGGTGGTCGGCGGCGAGCGCGACGGTGACCGGCGCAAGCGCGAGGATCGCGGCGATGGCGATGGCAGGAACGGGGGACGGCATAGCGGTTTCCTTGACAGGGGGGGACGGGTCAGTCGATGATCGGCGCGCCCTCGGCCTGCAACCGCGCGAGATTGTCCTTCATCGCCTGCAGTATTTCGGGCGGGTGCGGTTCCCACTCGGCCACCTCGCCGACGATGCGCAGCGGGAAACGCGAGCGATAACTGCGCGTCGGGTTTCCGGGGAATTTCTTGTCGGTGAGGTTGGGGTCGTCGAACCAGTCGCCGGTGGGTTCGACGATATAGATGCGCTCGCGCCCGTCCCCCGCCGCCAGCTCGCAGCCCCAGATCGCCGATTCGAGCGCGGCGGAGAAATAGATCCACGACATCGGCGCGGCCTGATAATTGCTGCCCCAACCCGCCGCGAGCAGGTCGCCGGTTTTGAGGTCGGCGCGGGTGCCGTGGTAGAAGGTCGCGCCGATATCGGGGCCGGTGGGTGCGGTGTCGGCCATCGGGTCAATATGCGTTGCGTTCGGTGCGGAGTGCGGCCTTGCCGTCCTTCCAGTTCACTTCGGCGGCGGGTTCGTCGGCCTTGCCGGGCGCGAACAGTTCATAGACGATCGTGCCGTCGTCCTGCGTGCTTTCGATGACGCGCGCCGGGGTGAAGGCGTCGGCCGCGGCGCCGGCGGCGGCACGCACCGGGGCGGGCGCGTCGGCCCATGCGATATCGCGCTGCATCTCGACGACGCGGTATTTTCCCGCCTCCTCGATCAGGTCGAGCTCGACCGGGCTGCCGTCGGGGCGCGTCCCCTCGACGTCATAG
Organism: Sphingopyxis sp. H053; assembly: GCF_001468225.1. Classification (GTDB taxonomy): domain Bacteria; phylum Pseudomonadota; class Alphaproteobacteria; order Sphingomonadales; family Sphingomonadaceae; genus Sphingopyxis. The sequence goes on from NZ_LNRU01000004.1 coordinate 50,940, forward strand.
AAGATCTTGCCGTCCCTTTCCTTGCGCTCGGTCTCGGCGATTTTCATGCCGGGCACTTTGGCGAGCACCGCATCGCGCACGCCGGGCGGCAGGTCGGCTTCGGCGACCGTGCTGATCTCGGCCGCGGGCCCATCGGCGAGCACCGATTTTTCGGGCGCCCCGCCAGCTGCTTCAGTGGGGGCCTCTGCCTTGCCGCATCCCGCAATTGCGAGCAGCGCGCCCGCGATCAGCCACGTCCGTCCACGCATTATGCTCTCCCGTCTCTGGTAACCGATGTCAGCCTATCGGCGACGAACGCGCGAGTCGACCCGGCGCGGCGCGAAGCTCATTCGACATCGTCCGACGGATCGAGCCGCTCCACCCAGATCGGGCGTCCGTCGGGCGACAGCGCGATGTCGTGCGAGGGGACCATGTCGGCCCCGGTCTCGATCCAGCCGCGCCCGTCGCATTTGGGGCAGGGCACGCGGATCGAGCGGTGGCTGACGAGGTCTATCTGGCTGTTCCACTGGCCATGGCCGCTGCACACCGGGCAGAGCACGTCCAGATCGCCCGTGCGGTGGCGGACCGAAATGCCGTCGAGCGCGTGCGGATCGTGCGGGCCGGAACAAGTGACAATGTTCGAGGCGTGGGACATGGGGGGAGGATAGGCGGCGGGGCGGCGGTTTGGCAATGCCGGGAGATTCAGGGCCGTCGCACCTTTCGACTTCAACCGGGCATCACGCCCTTCCCGGCCGGGCCATCGGCGTCAGGACGGGCGAGGTTCCGGCCTGGATCTCGCCGATGATTTCGAAGCCGAAGCGCTGGTAGAGCGGTATGTTGCGCGGGTTCGAGCTTTCGAGATAGGCGGGGCGGCCGTCGGCGTCGATGCGCGCGATCGCCGCCTCCATCAACGCGGTGCCGAGGCCGCGGCCGCGATACGCCGGATCGGCGGCGATCAACGGCAGATACCAGTGCGGCTCCTTGAGGTGGAATTGCTCCATCTGTTCGAAGAGCGCGTCCATCTCGCCCTTGCGGCTGCCCGGCGTCTGGTCGTCCATGATCGCGGCCATAAGCGCGCCGTCGGGCGCGACGCCGGGGGGCAGCCATGTCGCGACCGCCGCGCCGTCGTCGGCGACGAAAGCGCTATCATGCTCGAACGCCGCGCCGCCGAAGGCATCGAAAAATTCGTGGCGGCGGTCGAGATAGGTCGCGGCGTCGGGCGAGGCCCAGCGCGCCATCGGGTCGCCCGAAAAGCCGAGCACCAGCGTGTGGAGCAAGCGGGCCTTGTCCGCGGGTTTGCCGATCGTGATCTTCGCCATGTCTCGCGCTTCCTTTCCTGCCGCCTCCTTCGTGCCGGGCCGCGCTCAGCCGCCGGGTGGCGTCAGGGTCCAGCGTCCGTGCTCGATATGCGTGGTCTTCCCCACAACGCTTTCGACCAGCAATATTTCCCGAACCGTCCATTCGATCGGCGGCATTTTCTGCGCGTTGAGGCGGTCGCCGTGATAGTTGATCGTGATGTGCGGTTCGGGGGTGGTGCCGTCCATGATCGGCGCCTTTTCGCGCAGCAGATGGTTCACCAGCGCCTTTTGAAACGCCCGCGCCTCGGCCAGCGGATCGCGCGTGCGCAAAGTCACCGCCTTGCGGTTCTCGATCCGGTCGAAGCGGAGCGGGAAGGGGGCCGCGGTGAAGCCGCCCAGCGCGGCGATCGTCGCGGGCAGCCACTCGGGCGGCGCATAATGGAGGTCGTAGAGCGAGATGAGCGTGACATGGAGGAGGTGCGGCCCGCGCGAAGGATCGTTGCGCGGCAGCACGGCGATCTGCGCCTGCACCTCCGGCGGCGGCTTGGCCATGACGTAGAGGGGGTTCCGGGCGCGCATGGGTGGGCGTGTAGCATGGTGTGGGGGTGAGGCCGAATAGCTGGCATCGATTGCCTTAAGTCATTCAATCATAAGTAGATGTTTGGATTTTCTCGACTTTAAATTTCTCGATTTCCTTCTTCCCATATAGGAAAGATGCGATGATTTTTTAATTCCAGCTATCAGTTCAGGAAGGCCTTGCAAATTAACTACGAAATTTTGGGTCATAAATCTTCGAGAGGCATATCCTTGACTGAACAGGTCATCGATAAATTTTACAGGGTCTCCGAAAAATCTACTAAATTTCTTCCCATCATTTTCGATGTCGTACGATATGTCTTTTACGGACGACAAAACTCCTTCCCTGTCGACGTTTGAAAAATATTGGTCGTAGTGACTCTGAAAATCTGGACCTATATTAGAATAGTATATGACGCAGCTTGATTCGTAAGATATATCTTCAATTGATTTTGACTTCTCTATTTCTGATATAGAGATATTTGATTTAAAAACCCTAATTGGGGCATTTGTGACAAGTATCTTGGTAAAAAAGATCGGGTGTCTGTCATCCTTATGCGAGTTTATCATATCCAGAACCTCCCTTTTTACCAACGGAGGTGACGCATACTTTAATTGATTGATTCCGTGGCGTATATCCTGCTCGGCTGCGCCCTTTTCAAATATCTCTACCCCCTTGTAAACAAAGGGGAATCTATTTTCATACTGATAGATTGGTGTGGAATCTAAGTGAAATGAAGAGAACTCATCTATATAGGATATAGTATGCCCAAGAGTTGGGGCAAATGATTCATCATTTGGATCTTCAAAAAAAGTAAAGTTTTTTCTCTTGATCTATATTTACACTCACAAAGAAAGGAAATTGCATATGCAATTCCTTTATTGTTCTCCTTGTAGAATTTACCGAAAAGATCGGTTGAGAACTCTTTTTCGCTTTGTTCTGATTTTCGAATAAATTCGAACTCAGATTCGACGTAAACCTGATGTTTTACGAGCTCATTTGCGACCTCATGCTCCAGCGGTATGCCAGAAGATAATAGGTATCGTTTCCAACCATTTCCTTCACTCATGTCCGCTCCGCGCAAAAGATGCTTCCGCCATAGGTCTAACAACCCAAATTATGTATCTGTCGTCACATCATCCCAGTCGGCGCGGTCGCTGTATCCAATCAGCCAGTTCAGCGCCTGATGCCGTTCCATTGTAACGCCCGGATGGAGTCCGGCGGGAGCGTCTTTGCCGTCGAGACCGGACTGTCGAACCGCCCAGTGACAGCGATAAATGAGGTCGGCTTCGTTCAAAATATCGTTGGCGGAACGCATGCCCCGCTCGGTGAGATCGCCGAACTTGTAAACCGTTTCCGAGATAAGCGGCACGTTGCAAGTGACGTTGGGCAAGCCAAGTTGGCCGTCGACATGCCGGAGAGCCCATAGAAGCACCCACGCCGCCTCGCACCGCCAGCTAAATTGCGTGCGCGCATGAAATTCGGGCCTTGGATCGTCGATGAACGCCAGTTCCTCCGGCGAAAAATAAGGGCGGAACCCGCGTTCGACGATGATGGAGTCGAGAAGTCCCTGATCGGGTTCTTCCGATGCTTTGAACGACACCATCGTCAACGCGCACAACCGTTCGGCCACTTCGCGCGGCGTGCGCAGGGTAATTTGCGCTTCGCTCTCGATCATCGGCAGATGCGGATTTATCGGAATGCCTTCAGCCCGCAAAAGGTCTTCGGCCCATTGCTTCCGTAGGGGTTGGTCGCCGAAAACCTCTTCAACTTCGTCAGCCAATGGCAACTGAACGGAAATGGGCTGGCTTTTTTCTGCTTCCCTGCTGTTTCCGAAAAGCTTTCTTATCCAGTCCATTTTGCCCCCGACTTATTGTTTGGCCTGACTTGCCACAACAACGCGGCTTGCGCCATCGTTGACCAATATGTCGAGGAGATCGAGCAAGGCATCCGCCGAAGCGGTGCCGAAGTCGATGGTGAGAAACCAGAAGGTGCCGTCGGTCTCGATCTGGGTCGCCGAATGGATGGCGCCCGATAATGGCTCGCCGCGATTATAGGCGGTGTCCCCAAGGTCGAGCCACTTGTCGAGGAAATCGCCGATCAGGCTTTCGTCGCTCAACTGACGATCAAAGCCGACCTGCACGCCGCACCAAGTGAAGGGGTGAATTTCAAGGGTCACCGGGCCGAGGTCGAAGGCCCGGCCTTGCGCATCTTCGCGGGGATCAAGCCAAAGCTCCAGCACCCGCGTCGCGCCATCGGGCGTTTCGCCTAGCACGTCGGCGCGAAAATAGCGGAAGGGGAAAGGGATTTCCTCGTTGTTCAGCGAGATCAGGATTTCGCTGACGCTATCGGGGTTTTCTGCCTTCGCTGCCTGTGCCGCGGTTTCGAAATAGGAGACGTAACGATCCCGCTCGTCAGATATTTTCGACGAAATCGACATCGTTACGCCCCCTCAATCGTCGTCAGTCGTGTTCGCGCCCACCCGCGCCCATATACAGCTCGCGGCCGGTTTCCTCATAAACCTCGCTCATTTTCGCCATGCCCTTTTCGGCTTCTTCGGCGGCGATGAAGGCGGCGCTGTCCTGATTTTGCAGCTTCGCGAACTCGCGCACTTCCTGGCTGATCTTCATCGAGCAGAATTTCGGGCCGCACATGCTGCAGAAATGTGCGGTCTTGGCGCCTTCGGCCGGGAGCGTCTGGTCGTGATATTGCTCCGCCGTGTCGGGGTCGAGCGACAGGTTGAACTGGTCGCGCCAGCGGAATTCGAAGCGCGCTTTCGATAGCGCGTCGTCGCGGACCTGCGCGGCGGGGTGACCCTTGGCGAGGTCGGCGGCGTGCGCGGCGAGCTTGTAGGTGACGACGCCGACCTTCACATCGTCGCGGTCGGGCAGGCCGAGATGCTCCTTCGGCGTGACGTAGCAAAGCATCGCGGTGCCGTACCAGCCGATCTGCGCGGCGCCGATGCCGCTGGTGATATGGTCATAGCCCGGCGCGATGTCGGTGGTGAGCGGCCCGAGCGTGTAGAAGGGCGCCTCGCCGCACGCTTCGAGCTGCTTTTCCATATTCTCCTTGATCTTGTGCATCGGGACGTGGCCCGGGCCCTCGATCATCACCTGCACATCCTGCGCCCAGGCGCGCTTGGTGAGCTCGCCCAGCGTATAGAGCTCGGCGAACTGCGCCTCGTCGTTCGCGTCGTAGATGCTGCCGGGGCGGAGGCCGTCGCCGAGGCTGTAGGCGACGTCATAGGCCTTCATGATCTCGGTAATCTCGTCGAAGCGTTCGTAGAGGAAGCTTTCCTTGTGATGCGCGAGGCACCATTTCGCCATGATGCTGCCGCCGCGCGACACGATGCCGGTCATGCGCTTGGCCGCGAGAGGGACGTAGGGCAGGCGGACGCCCGCATGGATGGTGAAATAGTCGACGCCCTGTTCGGCCTGCTCGATCAAAGTGTCGGCGAAGATTTCCCACGTCAGGTCCTCGGCGACGCCGCCGACCTTTTCGAGCGCCTGATAGATGGGGACGGTGCCGATCGGGACGGGCGAATTGCGGATGATCCATTCGCGCGTGTCGTGGATGTTGCGGCCGGTCGACAGGTCCATGACGGTGTCGGCGCCCCAGCGGATCGACCAGACCATCTTGTCGACCTCGGCCGCGACGTCGGATGCGACCGCGCTGTTGCCGATATTGGCGTTGATCTTGACGAGGAAGTTGCGGCCGATCGCCATCGGCTCGGATTCGGGATGGTTGATGTTGCTGGGGATGATCGCGCGGCCGCGGGCGACCTCGTCGCGGACGAATTCGGGGGTGACGTAATCGGGGATGCTGGCGCCGAAGCTTTCGCCGTCGCGCTTATATTCGGCGAGGCGCGCGCGGCCGAGATTTTCGCGCTCGGCGACATATTCCATCTCGGGCGTGATGATGCCGCGGCGGGCGTAGTGCATCTGGCTGACGTTCTGGCCGGGCTTGGCGCGGAGCACCTGGCGGCGGACGTTGGGGAAGGCGGGGACGCCGCCCGAGCGGTCGGGGCCGAGCTGGCCATTATCCTCGGGCTTCACCTCGCGCTGCGTGACCTCCTCGACGTCGCCGCGGCCGCGGATCCAGTCGGCGCGGATCTCGGGGAGGCCGGCGTTGATGTCGATCGTGGCATTGGCGTCGGTGTAGGGGCCGCTGGTGTCATAGACGCGGACGGGGGGCTCGCCCGAATGCGGGTCGAGGTCGATCTCGCGCATCGCGACGCGGATGCCGCTGCCGGTCTGCGTCGCGACGTGGATCTTGCGGCTGCCGCGGATCGGGCCGGTGGTGACGCCGATGGGGGTGGCGTCGCGCTTGTCGAGGCGGGAATCGATGTCGGCCATGTGCAGTCGCTCCATTTGTTCGGAGCGAAGACGGAGATTCCGCGTGTGGAATACCGACCCTCCCTCCGCCGGTATTAGCCGGATCAGGTTCAACGGGTCGCGGTTTATTCCGCTCTCAACCGGCCATCACAGACGCGGCTCCCCGGGGATGGATGGCTTATAGGCGCGGGCGATGGGAGAGGCCATCCCCAATCTCGTCATTCCCGCGAAAGCGGGGACCCAGTTCAACGACAGCTCGCTGGGTTCCCGCGTTCGCGGGAATGACGAAGAGAGGTTGGCGGCGCGTCAGCGCGGGCGTAGTGATGGCAAAGAGGGAGGTGCTTATGCGGATCATGGCAGCGGCGTTGGCGGCATTGCTGATCGCGGCGAGCCCGGCGGCGACGGTTGCGGATCTCGGTTGGCTCGCGGGCGACTGGGTGAGCGAGGCGGACGGGCGCTGGACCGAGGAAAGCTGGGCGCCCCCGCGCGGCGGGGTGATGCTCGGGCACAGCCGGTCGGGGCGCGGCGACAGCTTGCGCGAGTTCGAGTTCATCCGCATCGCGCGCGGCGGGGATGGCGCGCTTGTCTATCTGGCGCAGCCGCAAGGCGGGGCGCCGGTGGCGTTCGCGTTGGTACGCCATGACGCGACGAGCGCGACCTTCGAGAATGCGGCGCATGATTATCCGCAGCGCATCGCTTATGCCCGGTCCGGCGACACGCTGACCGCGACGATCTCGGCGATCGACGGATCGAAGCCGCGCCGCTGGACCTATCGGCGTCGCTGATGGACAAGACGGGACGGTTGTTCGCGATCATCGACAGCCTGCGCCGCCGCCGGCGGCCGGTGACCGCCGAGATACTCGCCGAGGAACAGGGCGTGTCGGTGCGCACGCTCTATCGCGACGTGCAGGCGCTGGCCGCGCTCGGCGCGCCGATCGAGGGCGAGGCGGGGGTCGGCTATGTGCTGCGCGCGGGGTTCTTCCTGCCGCCCTTGATGTTCACCCCCGACGAGCTCGAGGCGCTCGTGCTCGGCGCGCGCTGGGTCGAGGGGCGGCAGGACGGCGGCCTTTCGCGCGCGGCGGGGCTGGCGCTCGCGAAGATCGCGGCGGCGAGCCCCGACGAATTGAAGCACCGGATCGACGAGGCGGGGCTGTGGCCGGTGAGCAGCCAGTGGCGCGAGATCAACGCGCCCCTCTTGGCGACCGTGCGCGCGGCGATGCGCGCCGAAAAGACGCTGCACATCGGCTATGCCGACGCGAGCGGCGCCGCGACCGAGCGCGCGATCTGGCCCGCGGCGCTCGCCTATTATGAAGAGAAGCATATCATTGCCGCCTGGTGCCTGCTGCGCCAGGATTTCCGCAGTTTTCGTATCGATCGCGTGACCTCGGCGCGGATCGGCGATGAAGGCTTCGGGCGCCGCCGCGCGGTGCTGATGGCCGATTTCTGGCGCCACCGCGACTATTCCGAACAGCCTGCTGACATGATCTGTCAGGAGACCCGGCTAAACCCTGCTGCGTGAAGGGCGGCCGGCGATCGGCGCCCGAAAGGCCAAGGATTTTCAGCGATGACCCAGACCTATCACGGCTCGTGCCACTGCGGCGCGGTCAAGTTCGAAGCCGACATCGACCTCGCGGCGGGGACGGGTAAATGCAATTGCTCGATCTGCACCAAGAAGCGTGGCTGGAACGCGCAGATCAAGCCCGACGCCTTTCGCCTGCTGAGCGATCCCGCGGCGCTGTCCGACTATCAGTTCGGATCGAACAGCGCGCACCATGTCTTTTGCAAGACGTGCGGCGTGGCGTCGTTCGGGCATGGCTATGTCGAGGAAATCGGCGGCGCTTATTATTCGGTCGCGATCGCGTGCCTCGACGACCTTGAGCCCGCTGAGATGGCGGCGCTGCCGGTGATGTTTATGGACGGCGCGGGCAACAATTGGTGGAACCCGCCCGAGGTCACGTCGCATATGTGAGGCGCGTCGGTCGGACGCTGGTTCGGGTAATGTTGGCATTGGGGCAGGAAGCGGGCGTCGCGCCCTTTCCCTTCGTCATCCCGGACTTGATCCGGGATCCCGCTTTCTGAGGCATCGACTGGCTTTGACTTCAAGCGGGACCCCGGATCAAGTCCGGGGTGACGATGATAGCGAGGTCGGCTTCCGGCCGAAAGCTGCTGTCAACCCGTCCGCCGCGCCAGATAGACACCCGCGACCATCAGCGCGATCCCCGCGAGGCGCTTCGCGTCGATCGCCGAGCGTATCGCGCCGAACAGGCCGAAATGATCGATCGTCGCGGCGCTGATCAACTGGCCGACGAGCACGAAGAAGATCGCGTTGCCGACCCCGAAGCGCGGTGCGATGAAGGTGACCGAGATGGCGTAAAAGGCCATGAACGCCCCGCCGAAATAGAAATGCGCCGGAATGTCGGCCGACAGCCGCACCTGCCCGAGCGAACCGGTGGCGAGCGCGCCCGTGACCGCGATGAGCAGGCCGAGGGTGAAGAGGATCACCGATGCCGCCATCGGGCTTTCGAGCCGCGCGCCGAGCCCGCCGTTCAATGCGGCGAGGATCGGGATACCGACCCCGGTCAGGAACATGATCGTGGCGAAGGCGGGGGCGGCATTGTTTGCGGTCATCGCTGGGTCTCCTTGGCGGCCTCGGCAGCGCGATAGGCGAGGACGGGCAATCCGCCTAATCCCCAATTGGCGGTCCGGGCCGCGCCGATCGTCACGACGGTGGCCCCCAGCCCGGCATGGCGGGAAAGCCGGGCAGCGCGGCGATCCTATGCGTCCAGGCGTCGATTGCGGGCCAGCCGGCGAGGTCGATCCCCGCATCGCCCATCAGCGCCAGATACGGACTCGCCGCAAGGTCGGCGATCGTGAGCCGGCCACCGACGAGCCAGTCGCGGTGCGCCAGATGCGCCTCGATCACGGGCAGAAACCGCGCGGTGACCGCCGCGGCATGATCCTCGGGAATCGATATGCCGAACCGCCGCGCGAGGCGGAGCGCGGCGGGGCCGTTCGCGATCTCGTTCGCGGCGTGCGACAGCCAGAGGGCAATCTCGCCGCGTTCCTCGGGCGTCTGGCCGTCCCACACGCCCGCGCGGTGGCGCGCGGCGAGGCAGGTCAGGATCGCCTGGCTGTCGCGCAGCGTGACATCGCCTTCGATGAACAGCGGGATCTGCGCCATCGGGGTGAGCGCGCGAAAGGCGTCCGACTGGCGTGCCGCGGCGTCGGTCAACCGTTCTTCCCACGGCAGGCCGAGGAAGGCGAGCGCCATGCGAATCTTGTGGGTGTTGCCCGACAGGGGGGTGCCGTAGAGGGTGATCATTGAGGGGTGTTCCTTTTCCTTTTGTCCGACTTGCGTCGGACCCGCACCAGCCCGCTCCCCCACCCGACCTCCCCAACAGTTTATCGTCATGGGAGGTCGGGTGGGGAAGCGGGCTGGTGCGGCATTGAACGAAGCGCCGCGATTTCGGCGCGCAGCTGGTTGATCTCGGCCGCCATCGGGCGGACCGCGGCGGAAATTTCGGCTTCGGTGAAGCGCGGCGTGATGTGTTGCGAGCAATTCCATTCCCAGCCGATGACATCGATGAAGAAGGCGCGCTCGGGGGTCGCGCGATAGCCCTCGGGCATCAATGCGGTGACCGCGGCGGGATCGTCGGCGAGCTCGACACTCACCGCATGGCCGACGAGTTTGAGCCGGTCCTTGTTCGGATAGTCCATCAGGAACAACGAGACGCGGTTGTTGCCGGCAAGGTTGGCGGTGCTGATATATTGGCGGTTGCCGCGATAGTCGGCGAAACCGATGCGATTGCCCGCGATGTGGCGCAGAAAGCCCGCGGGGCCGCCGCGATGCTGCATATAGGGCCAGCCGTCGGCAGTGACGCTCGCCATGTAAAAGCTGTCGCGCAGCGCGATATAGTCGAGCTCCTTGGCGGTCAGCGCGTCGGGGGTGCCGTCGGCCCCGGCGTCCATCTTGATATAGGCGGCGCGCGAGCCATGGCGTTCCTGCACCGCCTTCACCGCGTCGCTAAACAGCGTGTGCCGATAATTTTGCGCCATGGGCCGTTTCCTTTCGGTGAGCGGTCTAGGCTGTTGCGTCGTTCGTGATAATGAGTGAAGATCGAACAAGTTAATTCCGGAAATTGGAATAATCATGGACCGGTTGCTCACGCTCGAAATGTTCGTCGCGGTCGCGACCGAGGGCGGTTTTGCCGCCGCGGCGCGCAAGCTCGGCAGCTCGCCGCCCGCGGTGACGCGCGGAATCGCGGCGCTCGAGGCGCGGCTGGGAACGAGCCTGTTCCACCGCTCGACGCGTGCGGTCGCGCTGACCGATGCGGGCGCGGCGTTTCTGGAGCAGGCGCGCCGCATCCTTGCCGATCTCGCGGGCGCCGAGCGCGAAATCCGCGGCGCCGTGGCCGAACCGCGGGGGCAGCTGCATGTGACAGCGCCGGTGATGTTCGGGCGGCTGCATGTACTGCCCGTCGTGGGCGAACTGATGGCGCTGCACCGCGAGCTGTCGGCGCGGATGATGCTGATCGACCGCAATGTGCGGATCGTCGAGGAGGGGATCGACGTCGCGGTGCGCATCGGTCCGCTGGCGGACTCCGGGTTGAAGGCGGTGCGCATCGGCTGGGTGCGCCAGATGCTTGTCGCGAGCCCCGCCTATCTGGCGCGACGCGGCGCGCCGGCGAGCGTCGCGGAGCTGGCGGGGCATGATGTGATCGCGGCGATGGGGCCGCGCGCCGCGGGCGAATGGCAATTCGTATCGGGACGCTGGCGCGTCGAACCGCGCCCGCGGCTGGTGCTCAACACCGTCGATGGCATTTTGGCGGCGGCCGAGGCGGGGCTGGGGATCGCCAATCTCTTGAGTTACCAGCTCGCCGCGGCGGTCGATGCGGGGCGGTTGATCGCGTTGCTCGCCGACGAGCAGCCGCCCGCGCTGCCCGTGCATCTGCTGTTCGAACCGTCGCGCGCCGGTTTGCCCGCGGTGCGGCTGTTCATTGCGGCGATGAAGGTACGGATGCGAATGGTGGGGCTGGTTTGAGGGTGGGGTCTGGCGGGCGGCGGCTGAGGCAGGTTATTTCGCGGCCGGCGCTGCGGGGTCGTAGGACGAAACATGGTTCATCGCGATCACCCAGCGGCCGTCGATCTTGCGAAACAGACGGGTGTTGATCCCTTCTTGCGACCGCTCGGGCCGCGCGAGATGATAGTGGCTGATGAGCAGCGCGGCGTCGGGCGCGAGGATGTCGATGCTGATGTCATAGAAATGGAGCGTGCCGCGCCGCCCGGGTGAGCCGCCATAGTCGCGGACATAATGGTCGAGCGTGCCCTGCCACCCGTCCTGAATCCTGCCGCCCGAGACGAAGGTCACCCCGGGGTTCCAGAAGCCCGCCATATAGCCGGTAAAATCGCTGCGGTTCCACGCCGCCTCCATATCGGCCACGACCTTCAGGATCGCCGCCTTCTCCGCCGTATCGTCGGCGTGCGCCTGAGTTGTGGCTCCGAACAGCAGCAGCGCCGCCAGCAGCATCCTTATCCACTTCGTCATGGGATCTCTCTCCTCAGGGTTTGCGCAGGAACAGCGGATGTTCGGGCAGGCGCGAGCAATCGACGATCTTCCCGCCCGCGATCACCGTCTCGACCTTTTCGATATTGCGAATGTCGGCGAGCGGGTCGTCCGTCAGCAGGACGAGGTCGGCGATCTTGCCGGGCTCGATCGTGCCGAGGTCGGCGCTCATGCGCGCGGCGGCGGCGCCATGTTTGGTGCCCGCGACGATCGCCTCCATCGGGGTCATGCCGAGTTCGACGAGCCCCTCGATCGCGCGGATCGTGCCGATCCCCGGCTCGGCCTCATCGCCCTTGGGCACGCGGCGGAATTCGGGAGCGTCGCCATAGAAGCTGTCGGTCGCCGGGGTGACCCGGCATCCCGCCTTGATCAGCCGTTCGGCGTTGCGGCGCTGCACGTCCTGATTGTCGTCCATCATTTCGAGCCGCCGCCAGCGTTCGGCGCTGGTTGTCGCGGGCGGCATCTTCGCGATCTTCGCCTCCAGTTCTGCGCGCTTGGCGAGATGCTTCTTTCGATAGTCGCCGGTGATGTAATTCGACCGGATCCCGCACAGCACATCCTTCTTCACGATCAGCGCGATCAGCTCATCAGGCAGGTCGCGGCTCGTCAGCTCGGGATGCTGGATCAGGTCGATCCCCGCCTCGACGGCGAGCGTCAGTCCTTCCGAACTGGTGGCGTGCGTCTCGACCGGCTTGCCGCGCTTGTGCGCTTCCTCGACGATCACCGCCTGCTGGCGCGGCGAAAAGCCGATCAGCGCGGGGCGCAGGAAATGGCTGGTGCCGCCATATTTGATGAAGTCGACCCCCTTGTCGAGATAGCGGTTCATCGCGACGCGCAGCTCGTCGGGCGTCATGTCCATGATCTCTTCGCCCATGTCCTGCGCGAGCAGGTCGTTCCATTTCTCCTGGAACAGCGACAGGTCCGAATCCTTGGTGAGCGAGAAGGTCAGCGAGAAGGGCCCGCCCCAGCCGAGGATGTTGCCCGCTGCCTTGAGCCTCGTGCCGACGACTTCGCCACGGTCGATGCGGTCGCGCACCGTCAGGATCGGCGGCAAGACGCCATAGCTGTCGCGCATCGTCGTCACGCCATAGGTCAGCGCGCGCTGCGCGAATTCGAGCGCGAGTTCCTCGCCGCGGTCGGCATATTTCAGCGACGTGTCGCGTCGCGCCGGCTGGCCATAGACCGAGACATGGACATTGCTGTCGATGAAGCCGGGCAGCAGATAGCGACCGCGGCCGTCGATGACTTGCGCCCCCGCCGTGTCGGCACCGCCCTTGGCGATCGAAACGATCCGGCCCTTTTCGACGACGACGGTCACGCCCGGCTTCGGCGGCGCGCCCGTCCCGTCGATCAGCGTGACGCCGGTGATGGCGATCCGCCCCCCGGCAGGCGCCTCCGCGCGAGTCGCCGCCGGGACGAAAAGCGCGGAAAACATCAGAAACATGCCAGCAAAAGCGGTTCTAAGACAGTTTGTTGCGGTCAAGCGACCCTCCCCGGAAACATGTGGCATTGACTCTTCGAAGATTGAGTATATCGTATTTCGTATACAGTAATAGCAAAAAGGGGTCCTGATGCTGTACCGCGAGGAATTAGCGACGCGTGGCGCCGCCGCTTTTTCGCGGATGGCCGCTCACGCGCCAAGGCTATCCTATCAGACTCAAATGCCCGGAGCCCGCAAGGGCATTCCGGCGGCCACCGATCACCGCCCCGCGCGCGATGAAGGGACGTGTTTCCCCTTCGATCCCGCTGCCAGCGAGGGCGCCCAAAGCTCCGACATGTTCACCGTTCAGCCAGCCGGGTCGCGGCGCGAAAAATCGCGCCTGTCCCGGACAAAAAATGAGGCCTGAGCGGCGTCCGGGGAAGTGTGCAGGAGAACGACGTCGCCCGCCGGTCGGCGGGCGGCACAAGCGAAATCAACGACAGGCCAAAGGCCGTACACAGGGAGCGTCCATATGTCTTACGATCGAATCAATCCGCAGGTCCGTTTTCGCCGCATACTTCTTGCCACCAGCCTGTTGTCCACCATCCTGCTGCCCGGCGTCGCATCCGCGCAGGATGTTGCGGCCGACGAAACCGCCGCTGAAGCGCCGACCGACATCATCGTGACGGGGTCGCGCCTGCAGCGCACCGACCTGACCGCGCCGAGCCCGATCACGGTCGTCGGACAGGAAGATGTCCAGCTGTCGGGCAACCTCACGCTCGAAAAGACGATGAACGAATTCCCGCAGCTCGCCTCGGGCAATACCTCGACCGTCAACAACGGCGGCGGCGCGGGCGTGCTCACCGCGAACCTGCGCGGGCTGGGCGAAACGCGCACGCTGACGCTGGTCAACGGTCGCCGCTTCATTCCGGCGAACTCGAACGGCTCGGTCGACTTGACCAGCATCCCCGACGCGCTGATCAAGCGGGTCGAGGTGATCACCGGCGGTGCGTCGGCGGTTTATGGTTCGGACGCAATCGCGGGCGCGGTGAACTTCATCCTCGACGACAGCTTCGAAGGCCTGCAGATGTCGGCGCAGGCCGGCATTTCGGACCGCGGTGACGCCGCGTCGAAAAAGATCGACATCACCTTCGGCGCCGACCTCGGCGGCGGCCGCGGCAACGTCGCGATTTCGGGCGCCTGGGCAAAACAGGATCCGATCACGCAGGCCGACCGTCCGTTCGGCCGGGTTCCGCTCGCCGAAATCAACGGCCAGCTCGTCTATTCGGGTTCGGGCAACATCCCGGGCACTCGCGTCCCGCTCAGCCAGGCGCAGCGCAATGCGCTGGTCGGCGTCAACTTGACGCCGAGCGGCCCCTGCACCTCGATCACCGGCATCCGCTTCGGCGCCGGCGGCACCCCGCTGCCCTATTGCCAGCCCGAGGACACCTATAATTACGCGCCATTCAACCTGCTCCAGCGTCCGCTCGAACGCATCAATTTCTCGGCGCTGGCGCATTATGACGTCACCGACCATATCACCGCCTATGCCGAAGCCTTCTTCGTCAACGCGCGCAACAATTCAAAGCTGGCGCCCGACAGTTTCACGCCGGTAACGCCCGGCGCGGCGTCGTCGACGCTGCTCGTGCCGAACTATGCGACCAGTGCCAGCCTGTCGCCCGCAGTGCGCGATTTCTTCATCAACAATCGCGCGCTGTTCGATGCCGATGGCGACGGCACCGCAGCTGTGGTCGGCGGCGGCCGGCGCGCCGACGAACTCGGCACGCGCGACAGCTTCTTCGAACGCCAGTCCTATGCGATCACCACCGGCCTGCGCGGCGATTTCGACGTCGGCAAGCATAGCTGGCGCTGGGATGCTTTCTATCAATATCTGCGCAACCGCACCGATACCCGGGCCGAAGGCGTGATCAACCAGACGCGCCTCAGCCTTGGGCTCGATTCGATCGTCAACGGTTCGGGCCAGGTCGTTTGCAGGTCGGGAGTTCCGGGCTGCGTCCCCGTCTCGATCTTCGGCCTCGGTTCGATTTCCCCCCAAGCCGGCGTCTATCTGACGCCGCCGCGTACGAGCCACGACATCTTCGAACGCCAGGTCGCCGGCGCCTCGCTGAGCGGCACGTTGTTCGATCTGCCTGCCGGCCCGGTCGCGGTTGCGGTCGGCGTCGAATATCGCAAGGACAGCTATCAGTCGACGCCGAGCGCGATGGACCTCAACAAGGAATATGGCGCCGCGTCGAACAACGCGCTGGCGGGTTCGTTCGACGTGAAGGAAATCTTCGGCGAAATCCGCATCCCGATCCTGTCGGACACGCCCTTCTTCGACACGCTCGCGATCGAAGGGGCGGCGCGCTATTCGGACTATTCGACCGTCGGCGGGGTCTTCACCTGGAAAGCGGGCGGCGAATGGGCGCCGGTCAGCTGGGTCCGAATTCGCGGTGCGTATAACAGCGCGATCCGCGCGCCGAACATCAACGAGCTGTTTTCGGCCGTCGGTCAGGGCTTCACCGGGGGCACCGATCCGTGTGCGCGTCCGAACCTGACCGGCACCGACCCACGCAGCCAGCAGCTGCGCGACTTCTGCGTCGCGCAGGGCGTTCCTGCGGGCGACATCGCGACCTTCACGCAGGCGACGTTGGGGCTGACGCAGGAAACGGGCGGCAATCCCAACCTGACCGAAGAAAAGTCGAAGACCTACACGATCGGTGCGGTGATCTCGCCGCCGTTCATCCCGCGCCTCAACATCACCGTCGACTATTTCAATGTCGAGGTGAAGGGCGCGATCACGACGATCAACGCGCAGCAGACGCTGAATGACTGCTACACGGGCCTCAACGCGAACAGCCCGACCTGCCGGTCGGTCTTCCGCCTCTCCAGCGGCCAGATCGACTATGTCCGCACCAACCAGAATAATATCGGTGCGCTCAAGGTCCGCGGTCTCGACGTACAGGGCGATTACACCATCCCGCTTCCCGCGGCGCTCGGTGACGATGCCCAGCTGCGCCTGACCGGTGTTGCGAGCTGGCTGTTCGAACGCTCGACGCAGGTGCTCAGCACCGTCGCCCCGCAGGATTGCGCCGGCTTCTATGGCGCGGGCTGTTCGACCGGCACCGGCGGGTTTATCGTTCCGGACTTCAAGCTGAATCTTGGCGCCGCCTACACCAGCGGTCCGCTGAGCATCCGCGGTCAGGCCCGGATGATCGGCGGCCTCAAAGTGTTCCCGACGGTCACCACCACCAATATCAAGACGGCCCCGGCCACCTGGTATTTCGACCTGACCAGCACCTTCGAGATCAACGACAACTTCACCTTCTTCGCCGGCGTCGACAATCTGCTCGACAAGATGCCGCCGATCCTCGGCACCACTTTCGTCGGCGACGCCAACGTCGACGTGTCGCTCTACGACACGCTCGGCCGGCGCTATTTCGCCGGTGTCCGGATGAAGTTCTAAAAAGTTGCTCCCGGCCGGCGGCGCGTCACTGCTCCGCCGGCCTTTCTTTTTCCGCTATGGAAGGCGCTATTTCATGACCTTCAAACCGCGTCGTATCGCCGCCCTGATGGCGGCCGCCTCTTTATTCGCCGTCCTCCCCGTCACCACCGCAGCGGCGCCCGCGCCGGCCGGACAGACGGCGGCCGACGTCATCCCCGCACGCACCGAAGGAATCGGTCCGTTCAAGCGCGTCGTGCTGCGCAACGTCACCATGATCGACGGCACGGGCGCGCCCGCGCAGGGTCCGTTCGATATCGTGATCGAGAACGACCGCATCGCGCAGATCAAGTCGATCGGTTCCCCCGGAGCGATCGATCCCGCCGAGCGCGCCGCACCCGGCGATCAGGAGATGGACCTTACCGGCTATTATGTGATGCCGGGGTTCGTCGACGCGCACGTCCACCTTCATTCGCTCAGCGATTCGCAGAAGGTGCCGTCGGACTACATCCTCAAGCTGTGGATGGCCCACGGCATCACCTCGGTCCGCGACCTTGGCAGCGGTCACCCGATCGAATGGCTGGTGGACATCAAGAAGCGCAGCGAGCGCAACGAGATCGTCGCCCCGCGGATCGACATCTATCCGATGTTCCACCAGATACGCGGGCCGGTGAACGACGCGGCGACAGCGCGCGCAGTTATCCAGGAGGCGAAGAAGCGCGGCGCCGACGGCATCAAGTTCATCGGCGGCGCGCCCGAAGATGTGCTTTACGCCGCGATCGACGAGACGAAGAAGCAGGGGCTGCACAGCACGATGCACCATGCGCAGCAGCTGGTCGCCTATGCCGATGTGGTGGACACGTCGGGCGCCGGTCTTGAAAGCATGGAGCATTGGTACGGGCTGCCCGAGGCGATGTTCACCGACAAGCGCGTCCAGTCCTTCCCGACCGACTTCATCAACAACGACGAGCAGATGCGCTTCGGCGAAGCCGGGAAGCTGTGGGCGCAAACCGCCGAGCCCGGGTCCGACGCGTGGAACAAGGTGATGGATACGTTGCTCGAGCGCAAGTTCGTGCTCGACCCGACCTTCACCGCGTACCTGACCAGCCGCGACTTCATGCGCATGAGCCGCGCGAGCTGGCACGACGAATATACGATGCCCGCGCTGTGGGACTATTACCGCCCCAGCCGCGTCAACCACGGCGCTTACTGGTTCGACTGGACCACCGAGCATGAGATGGCGTGGAAGGACAATTACCGGCGCTGGATGCGCTTCGTGAACGATTACAAGAATCGCGGCGGCCGGGTGACGATCGGCAGCGACGCCGGCTATATCTATAACCTCTACGGCTTCGGCTACATCCAGGAGATGGAGCTGATGCGCGAGGCGGGCTTCAGCTCGCTCGAGGTGATCCACGCCGCGACGCAGGAAGGCGCCCGGCTGCTCGGCCATGACGATCAGGTCGGCACGATCCGCGTCGGGCGCAAGGCCGACCTCGTCGTCGTGAAGGGGAATCCGCTCGCCAACCTCAAGCTGCTGTTCGGCACCGGATCGGTGCGGCTGAACGATGCGACGGGCAAGGTCGAACGCGTCGGCGGCATCGCCTACACGATCAAGGACGGCATCATCTATGACGCGGCGAAGCTGCGCGCCGAAATTCGCGACATGGTGGCGAAATCGAAGGCCGAGCGCGGTTTGCCGCCCGGCCCGATGGTGATCGAAAATGCAGGGACCGCGAACTGATCCGAACGGACAAAGGGAGAAGACAATGAACGGAGTTTCGGTGGCGCGGACGGTCGCGCTGGCGCTGGCGGCCTTTGCCGCGCAGGCGGCGATCGCACAGGCGCCCACGTCGGGCAGCGCGGATGCGCGATTGAAGGCGCTGTACGAGCGCGAATGGGACTGGCGTCAGCAACAGGGGCTGCGCAGCGGCCGCGGCGGCGAAGGCGACGGCCCGACGCATCTGCCCAGGGTCGACGCTGCGACGCAAAAGGCGCGGCTCGATTACTGGACCAAGGCGCTCGCCGAACTCGATGCGATCCCCGCCGATCAGCTTTCGCCCGAAGAGAAGATCAACGCCGCGGTGTTCCGCCAGTCGATCGAAACGATGGCGAACGACATCAAATACAAGACCTATGAGGCGCCGTTCAACGCCGACACCTTCTTCTGGTCGGGGCTCAATCCGCGCAGCGGCGGCTTTGCAACCGCGCAGGCGTATCGCAACTATATCGCGCGGATGCGCGACATCCCGCGCTTCTTCGACGAGCAGACCGCGAATATGCGCGCCGGGCTCGCGCGCGGTTTCAGCGTGCCGCAGATCGCGGTGCAGGGCCGCGACGTCACGATCAAACCGTACCTGCCCGCCGATCAGACCAACTCATTCTACGACGCGTTCAAGGAAATGCCCTCGACGATCCCCGCAGCCGAACAGGCCGCGCTGCGCGCCGAGGGCGAGAAGGTGATCCGCGAGACCGTCGCGCCCGCCTATGCCAAGCTCTACGCATTCATCCGCGACGACTATATGAAGAAGGCGCGCACCACGCTGGCGGGGGAGAAGCAACCCGATGGCCCGGCCTTCTATCAGGCGCAGATCAAGGGTTTCACGACTCTCGACCTGACGCCCGAGCAGATCCACCAGATGGGGCTCAAGGAGGTCGCGCGGATCAAGGCCGAGATGGAGCAGGTGAAGGCGAGCACCGGGTTCAAGGGCGACATGCCGGCGTTCCTGAAGTTCCTGCGTACCGATCCGCAATTCTATCCCAAGACGCCTTACGAGCTGCTCGCCAAATCCTCCTATGTGGCGAAGCGGATGGATGCGAAGCTGCCCGAGACGATCGGCTTCCTGCCGCGGCGGCGCTTTGCGATCCTGCCGGTGCCGCCCGCGCTGGCGCCGATCTATACCGGCGGGCGCGGCGGGCTCGAAAGCTGCCTGATGAACACCTATGATCTGCCATCGCGGCCGCTCTACACGCTGACCGCGCTCACCATCCACGAATGCAATCCGGGGCACAGCTTCCAGTCGGCGGTCGCGCAGGAAGCGACGCGCCGCCCTGCATTCCGGCGCGCCACCGGCTTTTCGGGCTATGGCGAGGGCTGGGCGCTCTATTGGGAATGGATGGGCAGCAAGCTCGGCATGTACGAGACGCCGTACGAGGATTTCGGTCGCCTCTCCTATGAAATGTGGCGCGCGTCGCGGCTCGTCATCGACACCGGCCTCCACCATTATGGCTGGAGCCGGCAGCAGGCGCAGGACTATCTGCGCGGCAACACCGCGCTGTCCGAGCATGAGATCACGACCGAGATCGATCGCTATATCGCATGGCCGGGACAGGCGCTGGCGTACAAGCTCGGCGAGATGCTGATCCGCCGCAAGCGCGCCGAAGCCGAAGCCGCGCTCGGCGACAAGTTCGACCAGCGCAACTTCCACGACGCGATCCTCGCGCTGGGTTCGGTGCCGCTGCCGGTGCTCGAAGCGCGGCTCGACCAGTTCATCGCCGACGGCGGGGTCAATCCGCCGGGCTTCAACCCCGCGCTGCCCGAGGTCGTCAGCGCGCCGTAGGAATTTCAGTGATCCTGACACTGGGGCGGCCGCAGCGATGCGGTCGCCCTCTTTGTATGCGATGACCCGGCCGGCCGCCCTTGCCGTTAATAAGCCAGGGCACACCCATCGGCGCGCATCTCGCTCGCCGCCGCATAGACGCGCGTTTTGCCGTCCATGCGATGCTCGACGCACTGATAGCGCCCGAAACCGCCATCGGATTCACCCAGCGTCCAGCCGATGTCGGCCAGCTGCCGCTGCGTCGCCGCGGGGACGCCGCTTTCGAGCCGCAGCACGCCATTGACGCCGTCATCGGGCGAATCCTCGCCCATCGTCTCGGACGATCCCTCATGGTGCCAGCGCGGCGAGTCGCCTGCCGCCTGGATCTCCAGCCCGTAATCGACACGGTTGATGATGATCTGCGCCTGCCCCTGCGGCTGCATGTCGCCGCCCATTACGCCGAAACTCATCCACGGCACGTCGCCGCGCGCCGCGAAACCCGGGATGATCGTCTGGAACGGCCGCTTGCCCGGCGCATAGATGTTCGGATGGCCGTCCTGAAGGCTGAACAACTGCCCGCGATCCTGAAACATGAAGCCCAGCCCGTCGGCGACCAGCCCCGACCCCATGCCGCGGAAGTTCGACTGGATCATCGACACCATCATGCCGTCCTTGTCGGCGCAGCTGAAATAGGTGGTATCGCCGCGGCTCGGCGCCTTCCCCGGATAGACCGGCGACAGCAGCCGGTCGGGGCGGATCAGCTTGGCACGCTCGGCGGCATAGTCCTTCGACACCAGCCATTCGACCGGCACCTTGGCGAAATGCGGATCGGCATAATAACGCGCGCGGTCCTCATAGGCGAGGCGCTTGGCCTCGGCCTGCAGATGGATCGACAGCGCCGACTGGAAGCCCGCGCCCTTCAGGTCGAAATTCTCGAGGATGTTGAGCATCTGCAACGTCGCGATGCCCTGCGTGTTCGCGCCGAGCGCATAGACGTCGGTGCCGCGATATCCGGTCTTGTGCGGTTCGATCCATTCGGACTTGTGCGCGGCGAGATCCTCGTAACGCAGCCAGCCGCCGATCCGCTTGAAATAGCTGTCGATCGTGCGCGCGATCTCTCCGGTGTAAAAGGCGTCGCGGCCCCCTTCGGCGATCAGGCGGAAGGTGCGCGCGAGGTCGGGGTTGCGGAATATCTGCCCTGCATTCGGCCCCTTGCCGTCATTGACGCCATAGGTCCTCATCGCATTGTCGATTTCCTCGATCCCGCGGCCGGGCTGGCGGAAATTGGCGAGCGCGCGGCGGATATAATAAGCGATCATGTCGGGCACCGGCGCGCCCGCCTCGGCATGCGCGATGACGGGTTCGAACAGCTCCTTCCACGGCAATTTTCCGTAACGCTGGTGCATCGTCCACCAGCCGTCGACCGCGCCCGGCACCGACACGCTGATCGCGCCATAGGCGGGCAGCGTGCCACCCTTCGCGCGGCTGCGCACCGTCGCGAGGTCGAGTCCGCGCGGGCTCTTCCCCGACCCGGCAAGCCCCGCGAGCTTCTTTGTCTTGGGGTCCCAGATCATCGCATAGACGTCGCCGCCGATGCCGTTCGCGGTCGGTTCGAGGAGGCCGAGGCACGCGTTGATCGCGATCGCCGCATCGACCGCCGACCCGCCGCGCTTCAATATGTCGATCCCCGCCTGCGTCGCGAGCGGATGCGCGGTGCCCGCCGCGCCGTGCAGGCCATAAGCCGCGGTGCGCGAGGCGAAGCTTGCACCGACCGGCCGGTCGCCGCCCTGAACGTCGGGCCGGATGAACCGGTCCGCGCCCGCCTCCCAGACCGGCGGCGCCGACCCGCTCGCCTTGGGCGCCGCCTTGGGCTGGCCGCCCTGCGCAAAGCCGGCGGTCGGCAGCAATGCGGCGGCCGGAACGGCGGCAAGGAGTGTGCGACGATGCATGGGTTCAAATCCTTGTGAAAAAAATCATTCTGCGAGATGCGGGCGCGATAGCAAGACCGGATTTGATTTACGATCGCGCAAAGGTGCGGCGCGGAAAGCGAAAATCGAAAGGGCTATGGGACATTGCTGCCCCATAGCCCTTCGATAGACCGACCGGCCGGCGATCGCCGCGCCGGGCCCTGTCAGATTCCGACGACCGCCTGATCGCGCCGTGCGAGACTACGCGCGCGGCCATAAGCGAAGTAGACGAGGACGCCGAGGATGTTCCATCCGAGGAAGCGGACCAGCGTCATGCTGGGCAGGCTGAACAGCAGATAGAGGCAGCCGAGCACCGCGAGCGTGCCGACCAGATAGGGCGCCGGGCAGCGGAACACGCGCGGCAGGTCGGGCGCCTTTTTGCGCAGCACCATCAGGCAGACGCCGACCGCGATGAAGGCGATCAGCGTGCCCGCATTGGCCAGCTCGGCGATTTCGTCGAGGCGGAAGAAGCCCGCGACGCCGGCGACGAAAACACCCGTCACGCCGGTGACGAACACCGGCGTCCCCGTGCGTTCGGACACGCGGCTCAGCGAGCGCGGCAGCAGGCCGTCGCGGCTCATCACAAAGAAGACGCGGCTCTGGCCGTACATCATCACGAGGATGACCGACGGCAAGGCGATGAGCGCCGCGAGCGCGACGAGGTGCGAGGCGACCGGGTGGCCGAGCGTGCGGAGCACGAGCGCGAGCGGCTCGGGCGAATTGCCGAGCGTCGTATAATGCATCGCGCCGACCGCGCTGACCGCGACGAGCATGTAGATGAGCGTGCAGATCGCCATCGACCCGATGATGCCGATCGTCAGGTCGCGCTTGGGATTCTTGGTCTCTTCGGCCGAGGTCGCGACCGCGTCGAAGCCATAGAAGGCGAAGAAGACGATCGCGGCAGCCGCCATCACCCCCTTGGTCGCGCCGCTCGCATCGACATGGCTGGCAAAGCCATAGGGCATGAAGGGTTGGAGATTGTTCGCGTCGAACGCGGGCGCCGCAAAGGCGACGAAGATCGACAGCGCGACGAGCTTGATGATCACGAGGATGATGTTGAGCGTCGCGCTTTCGCGCGTCCCGGCCATCAGCATGCCGGCGACACCAAGCGCGACGAGGACGGCAGGCAGGTTGACGATGCCGCCGGCGTGCGGGCCGGATAGCAGGGCGGGGGGCAGATGGATGCCCGCCGACTGGATCCAGCCGACCAGATAACCCGACCAGCCGACCGCGACGGTCGAACAGGCAAGCGAATATTCGAGGATCAGGCTCCACCCGACGATCCACGCGAGCGTCTCGCCGAGCACCGAATAGGTATAGGTATAGGCGCTGCCCGACGTGGGGATCATCGTCGCAAGTTCGGCATAGGCGAGCGCGGCGCAGGCGCAGACCGCACCGGCAATGGCAAAGGCGAGGATCACCGCGGGGCCCGCGCGCTCGGCGCCGACTCCGGTCAGCGTGTAGATACCCGTTCCGACGATCGCGCCGACCCCCAGCGCCACAAGATGCGGCCAGCTGAGCGTGGCGCGCAGGCTATGCCCCGCCTCCTGCCGCGCAACCGCGATGGGCTTTATCGGCCCGAAAAAACCTGCTGCCACCTATTGCTCCTCCCTTATCTGGAGCCGACGGCAGCCGGCCCCCCTGTTAATCGTCGACGAGCTGCTGTCGCAGATCGTCCAGCGTCTTGCGGATATGCGCATCGACCAGCACCGCAATCTTGTCCGCATCGCGCGCAAGCCACGCCTCGAGCAGCTGGTGATGTTCCTCGTTCGCGCGCTCGTCGCGCCCCAGCGGTTCGAGGTGGACGCGCACATAGCGTTCGGAGAGCACCTGCAGACGCTCGAGAATGGTGATCGTGACCGGCTGGCCGCACGGGCGGAACAGCGCGCGGTGGAAAGCGCGGTTGAAGGCGCCGACCCCGTCGCCATGCTCATCGGTGACATGGTCGAGCGTATCGAGCGTTTCGATCGCATGGGAATGATCGGCCTCGGTCGCGAGCAGCGCGGCGCGCGCGGTGGCGTCGGGTTCCAGCTTGATACGCAGCTCATAGACTTCCTGCGCCTCCGAAGCGCTGAGCGACCGCACAAAGAAGCCGCGGTTCGCCTGTGATCGGACCAGCCCTTCCTCTTCGAGGCGGGCGAGCGCTTCGCGCAGCGGAATCTTGCTGACGCCGAGTTCGGCGGCCAGCGCGTCCTGGCGGATTGCATGTTCGCTGGAAACGCCGCCCGAAAGGATGCGGTCGCGGACGAGGTCCACCAGCTGGTCGGACAGGTTTCGGATGATGAGGCTCATACAGACCTCATAGCACCGAAAATCCATTCCAGAAGCTGTCTGCTTGATCGACCCAGATCGTGTTGAATCCGGTCGCGATCGCCGATCCCTCGATCGAGGGAATAATGCCGGGCGTATCGCCGAGCATCGCATTGTCCTCGACCCGTCCGATGAAGCGGCTGCAGATATAGCTTTCGTGGACGAAACGGTCGCCAACCTGCAGCCGTCCCTTGGCGACGAGATGCGCCATCCGCGCCGACGTGCCGGTGCCGCACGGGCTGCGGTCGATCGCGCGCTCGCCATAAAAGACCGCGTTGCGGCCGTCGGCGCCTTCACCTTTGGGGCGGTCGGTCCACATGACATGGCTGACGCCCCGAATGCGGTCGTCAACGGGATGCACCGGCTCGTACGCCGCCTGCATCAGCGAGCGAATGGCGCGGCTCAGATCGACGATCCGCGCCGCGCCGAGCGCATCGAGACCGATATAGGGGCCCTGCGGCTCGATGATCGCATAATAATTGCCGCCATAGGCAACATCGACCTTGAGCCGGCCGAAGCCGGGGACGTCGATTTCGATCCCCTCGGCTGCGAGATAGGAGGGCACGTTGCGGATCCGCACCCACGAAACCCGGTCACCCTCGGTGCCATATTCGATGTCGATCGTTCCCGCGGGAACCTCGACGCGCAGCTTGCCGGGCACCCGCGGGGTAATCAGCCCATTCTCGAGCCCGAAGGTGATGAGCCCGATCGTCCCGTGGCCGCACATCGGAAGGCAGCCGCTCGTTTCGATGAACAGGATGCCGATGTCGCTGTCCGGCTGAGTGGGCGGATAAAGAAATCCGCCCGACATCATGTCGTGCCCGCGCGGTTCGAAACAAAGGCTCGTCCGGATCCAGTCGAACCGGTCGAGGAAATCCTGGCGCCGCTCGCCCATCGACCCTCCGCGGACGAGCGGCGCACCACCGGCGACCAGCCGGACCGGATTTCCGGCAGTGTGGCCGTCGATGCAGAAGAAGGTGTGGCGCATGGACTCTCCCTGGCCCGTCAGGCTGCGATCTTGCTCGGCTGCGTCGCCGCGCATTTTTCGACCATCGCGATCACATCCTTGCGGCGCTGGCCAGCGAGCGGCAGGCGCGGCATGCGGACGCGTTCAGAACCGCGCCCCATGATCTCTTCGGCGAGCTTGATCGACTGGACCAGATCGCGGTCGGCGTCGAGATGGAGAAGCGGCATGAACCAGCGATAGATCGCCAGCGCCTCGTCATGTCTGCCCTCGTTGAAGGCCGCGACAAGGCGAACCGATTCGGTCGGGAAGGCGCTCGTCAGCCCCGAGACCCAGCCACTGGCGCCGAGGAACAGGCCCTCGAGCGCGACGTCGTCGAGCCCCGCCATCACCGTATAGCGATCGCCGAAACGGTTGAAGACATCGGTGAAGCGGCGCGGATCGGGCGCGCTTTCCTTGATCGCGACGATGTTGGACACGTCGCGCAGCGCCTCGAGCGTCGCGAAATCGACGTCGACGCGGTACGCGGGCGGATTGTTATAGAGCATGACCGGCAGCGAGGTCGCCTCGGCAACGGCACGGAAATGCGCCTGCAGCTCTTCGGGGGTCGGCACATAGACCATCGCGGGCAAGAGCATGATCGCATCGGCGCCGAGCTTTTCGGCATCCTTCGCATATTGGATCGCGCGCGCGGTGGTGAGTTCGGACACGCCCGCGACGACGGGCACGCGCCCGGCAACCGCCTCGACCGCGCCTTTCAGGATATTCCGCTTTTCGTCGGGCTCGAGCGAATTATTCTCGCCGCACGTGCCGAGAATGATGAGCCCGGTCACCCCGTCATCGACAAGCGCGCTCTGCACACGCTGGGTTGCATCGAAATCGACCGACAGATCTTCGGCGAATTGAGTGGTAGCTGCGGGATATACGCCCTCCCACAGTGTCCTTATCACGCTCATTCATTACCTCCGTTGAAGCTTCAGATCGTATACGGTATATGATACAAGATGCCAAATGATTTTCCATCTCGCTCGTCCGATCCGCAGAATGCCGTCGTAATTGGCGGTGGCGTCGTCGGACTCGCCACCGCTCTCGCGCTACAAAAACGCGATATTTCAGTCACATTGATCGATTCGCCCCCGGCATCCCCTGCCGCATCATGGGGCAATGCGGGCCATATCGCCATCGAACAGGTCGAACCGCTCGCGTCGCGCGCGACGATCCGCTCGATGCCGCGCCGCCTGTTCTGGCGGGGCGGCGCGCTGTCGTTGCCGCTGCGCGATATCGGCGCGTGGCTGCCCTTCTCGCTGCGGCTCGTCGCCGCGACGAGTCCCGTGCGCTTCGCGGCCGGCCGCGCGGCGCTCGGTCAGGCGCTCGGCGATGCGATGGGTTCGTGGCGCCGGTTGCTGGGCCGAATCGGGGCGGGCGACCTCCTCGTCGAGGATGGCCATTATATCCTGTGGGAAAGCGCCGCGAGCGCCGACGCTGGCCGCGCGCACTGGGCGGCAACCGATATCGGCCAAGCGAGGATGCGTGATGCAACGTCCGCCGAGATGACGCGGTTGGCCGCGCTCACATCGGCGTCGGTCGCGGGAGCCGTCCATATTGCGGGATCGGGCCAGATCACCGACCTCGATGCGCTGGGCGCGGCGCTGCGCGCGGGCTTCGATGCGGCCGGCGGTTCGCGAATCGAAACGAGGATCGACCGGCTGGTGATCGAGGACGGCCGCGCCGTCGCCATCGCCGCGGACGGTACATGCCACACCGCGGATGCGATGGTGATCGCGGGCGGCGCCGCGTCGGGCGCGCTGATGGCGTCGATCGGCCAGCGCGTGCCGATCATCGCCGAGCGCGGCTATCATATCCAGTCGGCCGACACCGGCTGGCCGCATGATATGCCGCCGGTGGTGTTCGAGGACCGGTCGATGATCGTCACCCGCTTCCGCTCGGGGCTGCGCGCCGCGAGCTTCGTCGAATTCGGCCGCGGCGCCAGCCCAGCCGATCCGCGCAAATGGGCGCGGCTGCGAAAACATGTCGCGGCGCTCGGCCTGTCCTTTGGGCTGCCCGGCGCCGAATGGATGGGCGCGCGGCCGACGCTGCCCGACTATCTGCCCGCGATCGGGCGGAGCGGCCGCGCGGCGAACCTCTTCTATGCGTTCGGCCACCAGCATCTGGGCCTGACCCTCGCCGCGACGACGGGCGATGCCATCGCCGCGCTCGTCGCTGGCGACGCGCCGCCCTTCGACCTCGCCCCCTTCGACATCAAGCGTTTTGGAGCCTGACATGACCAACGGAATCGGCGGATCGACCGCCGCACAGGAACTCGCCGCCATTGCCCCCTGGGCCGATCGCGCCGCGCCGATCGCCGCGGCGGAGCGCGAGCAACGAATCGAAAAGGCGCGGCGGCTGATGCACGCGAACGGCGCCGACGCGCTGCTGGTCGGGGCGGGCGCGAGCCTGCGCTATTTTGCAGGCATCCCGTGGGGCGCGAGCGAGCGGCTGGTCGCGATGCTGCTGCCGCGCACGGGAAAACCCATCGTCATCGCGCCCGCGTTCGAGCTCGGCACGCTCGAGGCCGACCTCAAGATCGAGGTCGAGTTGCGATTGTGGGAGGAGGATGAGAGTCCGTCCGAACTGGTGGTCGGTGCCTTGCGCGAGATTGACGCGACCAGGCTCGCGATCGATCCGGGCATGGCGTTCCTGTTCGTCGATCGCATCCGCCGCGCCGGTCCGGCGCTCGACATCGTCGACGGCGGGCCGATTGTCGACGGCTGCCGGATGGTTAAATCCGCCACCGAACTCGCGCTGCTCCAGCAGGCGAAGTCGATGACGCTCGAAGTGCATCGCCGCGCCGCGCGCATCCTCGCTCCCGGCATCCGCGCGAGCGAGGTCACACGCTTTCTGGAGGAGGCGCACCGCGCGATCGGCGCGCCGGGCGGCAATGATTTCTGCATCGTCCAGTTCGGCCGCTCGACCGCCTTTCCGCACGGGCTTCCCGGCGACGCGCAATTGCACGAAGGCGACGTCGTGCTGATCGACGTCGGCTGCGTCGTCGAAGGCTATCATTCGGATATCACCCGCACCTATGTCTTCGGCGACGCCGATGCGGAGCAGCGGCACATCTGGGAGCTCGAAAAGGAAGCGCAGGCCGCGGCCTTCGACGCCGCGCGGCCCGGCGCGCCGTGCGAGGCGGTCGATGCCGCCGCACGCGCCGTGCTGGAGAAGGCGGGGCTCGGCCCCGACTATCGCTTGCCCGGGCTGCCGCATCGCACCGGCCACGGCATCGGGCTGTCGATCCACGAGCCCGCCTATCTGGTGCGCGGCGACACGACCCCGCTCGCACCCGGCATGTGTTTTTCGAACGAGCCGATGATCGTTATCCCCGACCGCTTTGGCATCAGGCTCGAGGATCATTTCTACATGACCGAAAGCGGCGCCAAATGGTTCACCGAACCCTCGCCCGCGATCGACCGGCCGTTCGGCTGAGCTAGCCCAGCAGCGCGCGCACGTCGTCGTAGAGCGGACGCGGCACCTGCACGCCATTCGCGAGGCTGCGCGCGCGCGCCTCGAAGCGGCGCTGCGACGGCAGGCGCGCGCCCTGCCCGGTGATCGCGTCGAATACCGCTTCGGCACGTTCGATATGCTTCGCCGCCTCGGCACCGAGGAAGCCCGCGGGATCGATCGCGAGAATGAATTCGCCGCCGATCGGCGATGAGCCGGCGCCATCGTCGAGCGCGATCGATTCGGCGCTGGTGAGATCGCCGATCAGCGGCCCCGCGATCAGTTCGACCATCGTCGCGAGCGCCGACCCCTTGTGCCCGCCGAACGTCAGCATCGCGCCGTCGAGCGCGGCTTTGGCATCGGTCGTCGGTCGCCCTTCGGCGTCGATGCCCCAGCCTTCGGGAATCGGCTTGCCGGCACGGCGATGCAGTTCGATCTCGCCGCGCGCGACCGCGCTCGTCGCGAAATCGAAGATATAGGGATAGGCGCCAGGGCGCGGCCAGCCGAACGCGATCGGGTTGGTGCCGAACAGCGGCTTGATGCCGCCGGCCGGGGCGACCCACGCGTGGCTGGGGGTGCAGGCGAAGGCGACGAGGCCCGCGGCGGCAACCGCTTCGACCTCGGGCCAGAGCGCCGCGAAATGCACGCAATTGTTGATCCCGAGCGCCGCAATTCCATTCCGCCGTGCCTTTTCGACGAGCGTCGGCAGCCCGGCGCCGAACGCGGTCTGGGCAAAGCCGCCGCCCGCATCGACCCGAACCAGCGCGGGCGCGATAGCGGACACGAGGGGGATGGCATCCTTGATCACTTTGCCTGTTTTCAGCGTGTTGACGCAAACGAGCAGGCGATAAATCCCGTGACTCGCGCATTCGTCGCGTTCGCCGGCGACGATTGTTTCGGTCACCGCCTCGACATGCTGCGGCGCGAGGCCGTGGTGCGTCAGGATTTCGCGCGACAGCGTCGCCACGTCATCCAGCGAAAGTCGGACTTTTTCGTCGCTCATCACTCATCTCACACAAATGTTCCAAGGGCCATTATAGCCGCTTGCTAAATTCGTATACTATATAATATGCTGTTGCCAAGGCGAGCGAAGTCTCAGGGGAGCATGATGCAAATATGGCACGTCGATCGCCGCACCCTGCTCGCGGGCGCCGCAGCCGCCGCGCTTGTCCCTGTTTTCGCCCGCGCCGCCCCCGTTTCGACCACGACGTTCGGGCCAGCCAAACCGCTGCCCCTGTCGGCAGTCCGCCTGCTCGAATCGCCCTGGCTTGAGGCGATCGAAGGCAATCGTCGCTATCTCCACGCACTCGAACCCGACCGCCTGCTGCATAATTTTCGCGCCAGCGCGGGACTCGAACCCAAGGGTGCGGTCTATGGCGGGTGGGAAAGCGATACCATTGCGGGGCACAGCCTCGGCCATTATCTGACCGCCTTGTCGCTGATGTATGCCCAGACGGGCGACGAAGAATGCAAGCGCCGCGCCGGGTACATCATCGATGAACTCGCCGCGGCACAGACCGCGCATGGCGACGGCTATGTCGCGGGTTTCACGCGCAAGCGCGGCGATGCCGTCGAGGATGGCAAGGCGATCTTCGCCGAGCTGAAACGCGGCGACATCCGTTCGATGGGGTTCGACCTCAACGGCTGCTGGGTGCCCTTCTATAACTGGCACAAATTGTTCGCCGGATTGTTCGACGCGCAGGAGCTTTGCGGCAATGCGAAGGCGCTACCCGTCGCGGTCGGGCTCGGCACCTATATCGATGGCGTGTTCGCAGCGTTGAACGACGATCAGGTCCAGCAGATACTCGATTGCGAGCATGGCGGAATCAACGAGAGCTTTGCCGAGCTGCACGCGCGAACGAAAGACCCGCGCTGGCTGCGCCTCGCCGAGCGGCTGCGGCACCGCAAGATACTCGACCCGCTCAGCGAGGGCACGGATTCGCTGCCGTGGATCCATGCCAACACCCAGATCCCGAAAATCATCGGCCTCGCGCGGCTGCACGAGCTGACCGGCAAGGCGGGCGACGCGGCGGCGGCGCGCTTCTTCTGGGAAACGGTGATCCGCGACTATAGCTACGTCATCGGCGGCAATGCCGACCGCGAATATTTCCCGGCGCCGCGGACGATCTCGAAACATATCACCGAGCAGACGTGCGAAAGCTGCAACAGCTATAATATGCTCAAGCTCACCCGCCACCTCTATGGCTGGCGGCCCGAGGCGCGGCTGTTCGATTATTATGAGCGCGCGCACACCAACCATATCCTCGCGCATCAGGACCCGGCGACGGGCATGTTCGCCTATATGGTGCCGCTGATGTCGGGGTCGGCGCGCGAATTTTCGAAACCCTTCGACGATTTCTGGTGCTGCGTCGGGTCGGGAATGGAAAGCCACGCCAAGCATGGCGATTCGGTGTGGTGGCAGAGCGGCGACACGCTGCTCGTGAACCTCTACATCGCCTCGACCGCGACATGGGAAAGCCAGGGCGCGAGCTTCCGGATGGAGACCGCCTACCCGTTCGGCGATCGGGTCGATCTCACACTCGAGACGCTGGGCCGCTCACGCGATTTTGCCGTCGCGCTGCGAATCCCTGGCTGGTGCGAGGGCGCGGCGCTGACGGTGAACGGCAAATCCGTGCCCGCGGGAACCTCTGGCGATTATGCGGTGATCCGCCGCCGCTGGGCGAAGGGCGACCGGATCGCGCTGACGCTGCCGATGCGGCTGCGCACCGAAGCCGCGAACGACGATCCGGCGACCGTCGCGCTGCTCCACGGCCCCGTCGTACTCGCCGCCGACCTCGGCCCCGCCGACCAGCCGTTCGAGGGGCCCGCTCCCGCGCTCGTCGCGGCCGATCTGCTCGCGGGCTTCGCGCCGGTCGATGCCGCGGCAGGTCGTTTCCGTACGACCGGCATCGCACGGCCCGCCGACCTCAGCTTCGCACCCTTTTACCAGCAGCGCGATCGCCGCACCGCGGTCTATTTCAAAAGCTTCGACGACGCCGGCTGGGCGCGCGAGCAGGTCGCCTTTGCCGCCGAGCATGCGCGCCAGCAGGATCTCGCGCGCCGGTCGGTCGATGTGATGAATTTGGGCGAGATGCAGCCCGAGCGCGACCATGGGCTGACCGCCAAGAACAGCTATGCCGTCACCTATCGCGGCCGCCACGGGCGCGATGCCCGGACCTTCGGCTTTTTCGAATATAGAGCGAAGGTGCGCCCCGGACCGCTGGTGCTGCAGGCGACCTATTGGGGCGAAGAGCGGAACAAGCTGTTCGACATCCTCATCGACGGAACGAAGATCGCGACGCAGGCACTGGATGGCGGGCACCCCGGCGAATTTTTCACGATCGATTATCCGATCCCGGCCGACCTGACCCGCGGCAAGGGCGAAGTTACCGTCCGCTTCCAGCCCGCCAACGACACCACACGCTGCGGCCCCGTTTTCGGCGTCCGCATCTTCACGCCCGCTTCAGCCCCCGAAACAGCCAAAGGGACGGTTTGACGCACGGCTAATCCGACAATGAAACAGGGGGTCGCAAAAATGGATAGACGCTATCGATTGCTGGTCACGCTCGGGCTTGTGATATTCGCGCAGCCCACGCTCGCGCAGGAACAGGGCGCGAAGCCCGCGGTCCACGCCAAGTCGGCGATGGCGTCCTCGTCGAACCCCACCGTGACCAACGCGATGGTCGAGGTGATGAAGAAAGGCGGCACCGCGCTCGACGCCGTGCTGACCGCGGTGCCGATGCAAGCGGTGATCGAACCGCAGATGACGACCCTCGCGGGCGGCGTCTCGATCCTCTATTATGACGCCAAGACCCGCGAATATCATTATCTCGACGCCGAGCTCGATCATACCAAGGACGCACAGGTCGGCGGCGGCTGGGCGCAATATACCGGCGGCGGCGGCGGCGGCGAGCGGCTGCCCGACACGTCGGGCAAGCGCATCGGTATTCCCGGCACGGTCGCGGGGATGAAGGCGGCGGCGGACCGCTTCGGCACGCTCAAATGGGGCGATTATTTCGCCCCCGCGATCAAGCTCGCCGACGATGGCTACCCGATGTATTCCTTCCTCTACGGCGAACTCGCCGAGGCCGCGCTGACGCGGCTATCGGCCTATCCGTCGGGGCGCGAGGAATATCTGCCCGACGGCTATGTCCCGCCCGTCGGCACGATCGTGAAGCATCCGCGGCTGGCGCAGGCAATGCGCCGCATTTCGGCCGAAGGACCATCATATATCTACACCGGCGAATGGGCGCAGCGCTTCGTCGCCGCGGTGCGCGCGACGGGCGGGGGGCTGACCGCCGAGGAACTGGCGGGGTACAAGGCGCGCTGGGAAACCCCGCTGCGCTCGACCTATAATGGTTACGAGGTCATCGGCGCGCCGCCGCCGTCGACCGCGGGCACGCTGATCTCGATGGTGCTCAACGTCGTCGAGAATTACGACCTCAAAGCGCGGCCGCATTATGCGCAGTCGGCCGAGGCGCTCGAACTGATCCGCCGCGCCTTCGGCTTCGCCGAGACCGCGACCGATGAGTTCGTGCGCGATCCGCTGAGCTATGATGTCCCGACCGAGATGTTGCTGTCGAAAGACAATGCGAAGCGCTTTGCGGCGCAGGTGACCGCGAGCCTGCCCAAGCCGGCCACGACATCGCCGCAAGCCGCGGCAACGCCGGGAAGCGCGCTCGAACTCGCCGCTTCCTTCGACACCCACGACCGGCATTCGACCGACACCAACCATCTCGTTGCGGTCGATGCGCAGGGGAATATGGCCTCGGTCACCCACTCGGTTTACGGCAGCACCTTCGCGACCGGCATGGTCGTCGACGGGATCGCGATGAACAGCGGCAATAATTTCCCCGGCAACACCGCGGGTCCCGGCCGCCGCGTGATCTCGCCCTTTCCGCCGACGATGGTCGCGAAGGACGGCAAGCCATGGATGACGATCGGCTCGCCCGGCCTGTCGTCACGCGCGGTGACGATCACGCTGATCAACCTGCTCGGTTATGGCATGCCGCTCGAACAGGCGGTCGACGCGCCGCGTTTCCAGGGATCGCAGGCGGGCGTGCCGATGGTGGTCGAAAGCCGCGTGACGCAGGCCGTGCGCGACGAACTTAAGACGCGCTACGGCGTCAATGTCCGCCCGACCGCCCCCTATAATTGGCACTTCGGATCGATCCAGGCGATCCAGCGCAATCCCGACGGCAGCCTGACCGGCGTCGCCGATCCTCGCCGCGCCGGCCTCGCGGCCGGTTACTGATCAACAGGAGAAATTTCGATGCGATATCTCGCTCCCGCACTGCTGGCGGTCTCGGCCATCGCCCTCGGCGCTCCCGCTTTCGCGCAAGCTCCGCAATCGGCCTCACAGTCGGCAGACGCGCGGCTGAAGGCGCTTTACGATGCCGAGTGGAAATGGCGCACGCAGGAGCTCGCGCTCGAC
This sequence comes from Sphingopyxis sp. H053, assembly GCF_001468225.1. Lineage (GTDB taxonomy): Bacteria > Pseudomonadota > Alphaproteobacteria > Sphingomonadales > Sphingomonadaceae > Sphingopyxis. The sequence goes on from NZ_LNRU01000004.1 coordinate 85,265, forward strand.
CCGGACGGCGACCGCGACGGCAGCGACCGCTTTCCGAGCGTCGATGCCGCAAGCCAGGCGCGCCGCGCCGCCTATTGGAACAATACGCTGGCCGAGCTCAACAAGATCCCGTTCGACCAGCTGTCGCTCGAAGAGCGGATAAACGCCGAGGTGTTCAAGACCGCACTCGAAGAGTTCGGGGTCGAGCAGAAATACCGCGAATATGAGGATCCGTTCTTTTTCTGGACGTGGATCGCGCCGCGCGGCGGGCTGCCGAACGCCGACGCCTATCGCAATTATATCAAGCGGCTCGGCGATATGCCGCGTTATGTCGATCAGCAGATCGTCAACATGCGCGCAGGGCTCAAGCGCGGCTTCACCAAGCCGCAGGTCTCGCTAGCCGGCCGTGACGCGCCGATCGAACCGCTGGCGTCGGCCGATGTCGACAAGAACCCGCTGTTCACCAGCTTCGCTGCAATGCCCGGCAGCATCCCCGAAACCGAACGCACGGCTTTGGTAGCCGAGGGCCGCGCTGCGGTCGCTGCTGCGGCACCGGCGTTCGCAAAGCTGCGCGCCTTCGTCCGCGACGAATATATCCCCAAGGCGCGCACCGCGATCGCGGGCGAAGCGCTGCCCGACGGCAAGGCCTATTATGCCGCGAAGATTCGCCAATATACGACGCTCGACCTGACACCCGAGCAGATCCATGAAATCGGGATCAAGGAGGTCGCGCGGATCGACGCCGACATGCAGGCGACGATGAAGAAGTCGGGATGGACGGGCGATTTCGCCGGCTTCCTCCACTTTCTCAAGACCGATCCGCAGTTTACCGCGAAATCGCCGTACGAGCTGATGGCGAAATCGGCCTATGTCGCGAACCGGATCAACGGCCAGCTCAAATTCCTCGTCGGCCACCTGCCGCGCTATCGCTTCACGATCCGCCAGACGCCCGACAATATCGCGCCCTTCGCGACCGGGGGAAACGGGGGGCTCGAGAGCTGCCTGATGAACACCTATAACCTCCCCGCGCGGCCGCTCTATACGATCCCGCCTTTGACCGCGCACGAATGCGCACCGGGGCATAGCTTTCAGGCGGCGCTCGCGCTCGAGGCGCCCGACCGGCCGCAGATCCGTCGGACGACCTATTTCTCGGGCTATGGCGAAGGCTGGGGGCTCTACACCGAATGGCTCGGCATCCAGATGGGGCTCTACGAAACGCCCTATGACGAGTTCGGGCGCGAGACGTACGAGATGTGGCGCGCGGCGCGGCTCGTCGTCGACACCGGGCTGCATCACAAGGGCTGGACGCGCCAGCAGGCGCTCGATTTCATGAAGGCGCACACAGCGCTGTCGGATCACGAGATCACGATCGAGGTCGATCGTTACATCAACGATCCGGGCCAAGCGCTCGCGTACAAGCTCGGCGAGATGCTGATCCGCCGCAAGCGTGCCGAGGCCGAAGCGAAACTCGGTGCCAGTTTCGACCAGCGCTGGTTCCACGACACGCTGCTCGGGCTCGGGTCGGTGCCGCTGCCGACGCTCGAGCGCGTGCTCGACGAATGGATCGCGGGCGGGGGCAAGAACCCCAATCCCGAACCCGCCGCCTGATTCTTCCGACAAGGAGACGCAAATTGCTCACCCGCACGATCCTGCTTTCGACCCTCGCCCTCCTGCCGCTCGCGCCTGCGGCGGCAGAGGCACAAGCCGCGGCTGCCCCTTCGGCCGCGGCGGCCACGCCGGGAAGCGCCGACGCCCGGCTTCGCGAGCTGTACGAGGCCGAGTGGGCCTGGCGGCAGAAGGAATTCGCCCGGCGCATCGGCGACCCGCCCTTCACCGCGTCGGCCGACCATCTGCCGCGCGTCGATGCGGCGACGCAGGCGGCGCGGCAGGCCTATTGGCAAAAGATGCTCGCCGCGCTCGACACGATTCCGGTCGATCAATTGTCCGAGAATGAGAAGATCAATGCCGCGGTGCTGCGCACCAGCCTCGAGGCCTTCGTCGCCGAGGGCAAGTACCGGATGTGGGAAATGCCGTTCAACGCCGATAGCCAGTTCTGGTCGGGGCTGAGTGCGCGCGACGCCTGGCCGTCGCTTGAGGAATATCAACGCTACATCGGCCGCATGCGCGACATCCCGCGCTATTTCGACGAGCAGATCGTCAATATGCGCGCGGGGCTGAAGCGCGGCTTCAGCGTGCCGCGCGCCTCGCTCGAAGGACGCGACGCAACGATCGCCGCCTATGTCGACACCGACCCGGCGAAAAACCCCTTCTACAGCGCCTTCGCCAAGATGCCTTCGACGATCCCGGCAGCGGATCAGGAGCGGTTGCGTACCGAAGCGCAGGAGGTGATTTCGGGGACGGTGGCGCCCGCGTACGCCAAGCTGCTGACCTTCTTCAAGCAAGAGTATCTGCCCAAGGCGCGCACGACGCTGGCGGCCGAGGCGATGCCCGACGGCAAGGCCTTTTATCAGGCGCAGATCCGCGAATATACGACCACCGCGCTGACCGCCGAACAGATCCACGAAATCGGCCTCAAGGAAGTCGCGCGGATCACTGCCGAGATGGAGCAGGTGAAGGAGAAGGCGGGGTTCAAAGGCGACCTTGCGGCGTTCATCCAGTTCCTGCGCACCGACCCGCAATTTTATGCGAAGACCCCCGAGGAGCTTCTCGCCTTCTCGGCGCTTGTCGCCAAGCGCGCCGACGGCCAGCTGAAATATACGATCGGCTTCCTGCCGCGCTACCGCTTCACCATCCTGCCGGTGCCCGACGCGATCGCGCCGACCTATACGTCGGGGCGCGGCGGGCTCGATGCGTGCCTGATGAACACCTATGATCTGCCGTCGCGGCCGCTGTACCAGATCCCCGCGCTGACGCTCCACGAATGCGTTCCCGGGCACAGCTTCCAGGCCGCGGTCGCGCTCGAGACGGTGAAATGGCCCGCCTTCCGCCGCCAGACCTATTTCTCGGGCTATGGCGAGGGCTGGGGACTCTACACCGAATGGCTCGGCACCAAGATGGGCATTTATCGCACGCCCTACGAGGATTTCGGGCGGCTTTCGTTCGAAATGTGGCGCGCCTCGCGGCTCGTCGTCGACACCGGCGTCCATCATTATGGCTGGAGCCGCGAGAAGGCGATCGACTATCTCGCGAGCCACACCGCACTCGCGCAGCACGACGTCGAGACCGAGATCGACCGCTATATCAGCTGGCCCGGACAGGCGCTCGCTTACAAGCTGGGCGAGATCACGATCCGCCGGCTGCGCGCCGACGCCGAGGCAAAGCTCGGGCCGAAGTTCGACCAGCGCAAGTTCCACGACACCTTCCTCGCCCTGGGGTCGGTGCCGCTTCCGGTGCTCGAACAGCAGCTTGAAAAATTCATCGCCGATGGCGGCGAAGGTCCGACCGCCGCCGCCCCCTGATTTCCTTCCCCCCCGACAGAATATTCCCAGGAGAGATCCATGCGTATCAACCGCTATCCGATCCTTGTCGCGCTGGCCGCGGCACTCGCGCTGCCCGCCGCCGCGCAGGAAAAGAAAGCCGAAACCGGCAAGAGCGAAAGCGCCAAGGCCGACGCGAACGAACCCGAAGAGGATATCGCGCGTGCCAGTGCCGAGGAGGACGCGCAGCCGAAACGCGGCAGCGTGACCGTCAAGGGCCGGACGATCGCCTATACCGCGACCCCCGGCACACTCACCATCCGCGACGACGATGGCGAGGCGGTCGCGAGCATGTTCTACGTCGCCTATGTCGCCGACCGGCCGAAGGGTTCGGCGCCGCGCCCGGTGACCTTCACCTTCAACGGCGGGCCGGGCTCGTCGAGCATGTGGCTGCACATGGGATCGATCGGCCCCGTGCTCGTCGAAACGCCGAACGCGGGCAGCACCGCTCCCGCACCCTATCGCATCCGGAGCAATCCCGAGACGATGCTCGACAAGACCGACATCGTCTTCCTCGACGCGATCGGCACCGGCCTGTCGCGCCCGATCGGCAAATCGAAGGGCCCCGAATTCTGGGGGGTCGATCAGGATATCGACGCCTTCTCGCGCGCTATCATGCGCTACCTCACGCTCAACGACCGCTGGGACAGCCCGAAATTCCTGTTCGGCGAAAGCTATGGCACGCTGCGCGGCGCGGGGCTGGTCTATGCGCTGCAGCAACGCGGGGTGCAGATGAACGGCGTCGTGCTGCTGTCGTCGATCCTGAACTATGGCGTGCGCCAGCCGGGCTACGACCAGATCTACCTCACCTATCTGCCAAGTTATGCGGCGACCGCCTGGTATCACAACCGGCTGGCTAACAAGCCCGCGGCGCTCGAACCCTTCCTGACCGAAGTGCGGCAGTGGACGACGGGACCCTATGCGGCGGCACTCGCCAAGGGATCGGACCTCGGTGACGAGGAACGCAATGCCGTTGCGCAGCAGATGAGCGCCTATACGGGGCTGCCGGTCAAATATATCCTCGACGCCGACCTGCGCGTTGAACTGTCGCGGTTCCGCAAGGAGTTGATGCGTGACCAGAAGCGCACCGTCGGCCGGCTCGACTCGCGTTTCATCGGGATCGACGTCGATGCGGCGGGCGAAGGCCCCGAGTTCGACACCACCGACGCCGCGATCAGCGGGCCCTATGTCGGCGCGCTCAACAAATATCTGTTCGGCACGCTCGGCTATAAGACCAAGCTCGCCTATCGCCCCAATTATTACGTCAAGATCGGCGGCGGCAATTGGGACCAGCGCCACCGCGCGCCCGGCGGACGGCAGGGCGGCGCGCAGATGGCGCTTGCCAACACCGCGCTCGACCTGTCGGCCGCGATGCGCCAGAATCCCTATCTGAAAGTGCTGTCACTCAACGGCTATTACGACATGGCGACGCCCTTTTTCGGCGCCGAATATGATCTGAAGCATATGCAGATCGACCCGTCGTTGCGCGCGAACCTGACCTATCATTATTATGAATCGGGCCACATGGTTTACATCAACCCGGCAGTCATCGGGCAGTTCAAGCGCGACCTCGACGCCTTCTATGACAGCGCGGCCGTAGGCAACTGAACAGGGGGAGGCAGCGCTCGCGCCCACCGCCGGACGCGAGCGCTGCCTTATCAATCGCCCAAAACAAGCGCGCCGTCGATACGGCGCGCGATGCTCAACGGATTGGCCGGCTTCAGCGCGGCCGGGAGCAGGCTTTCGGGCAGATTCTGATAGCTGACCGGGCGCAGGAAGCGCTCGATCGCGAGCGTGCCGACCGAGGTGCTCCGCCCGTCCGAGGTCGACGGATAAGGTCCGCCATGGACCATCGCATGGCCCACCTCGACGCCCGTCGGCCAGCCATTGGCGAGAATGCGCCCGACCTTGCGCTCGATCAGCGGCAGCAGCCGTGCCGCCAGCGGCTCGTCGTCGGCATCGATCTGGAGCGTCGCGGTGAGCTGACCCTCGAGCCCGGCAATCAACGCCGCAACCTCGTCGATATCGCGGCAACGGACGATCACCGACGATGAGCCGAAGACTTCGTGGCCGAGCGCGGCGTCGGCGCGGAAACCCTCGGCGTCGGTGATGAACAGCGCACCGCGTGCCGCGCAAGCGCCCGGCCCTTCGGCCCCGCGCGCGACAAGCCGCGTCGCCGAATGACGTTCGAGGGCATCGACACCGCTCTCGAAGCTTTTGTGGATGCCCGGCGTGAGCATCGTCGCAGGGGCAATGGCCGACAGCGCAGCGCCCGCTGCCGCGGCGAAGCGGTCGAGATCGGGGCCGTCGAGCGCGATCAGCAGGCCGGGGTTGGTGCAGAATTGGCCGGCGCCCATCGTCAGCGACTGGGCGAACGCCTCGCCGAGCGCCTCCGCCCGGTTCCCGAGCGCGGCGGGGAAAAGGATGACCGGATTGATGCTGCTCATTTCGGCATAAACCGGGATCGGCTCGGTGCGTGTCGCGGCGATCTGCATCAGCGCGAGCCCGCCGCCGCGCGAACCGGTGAAACCCACGGCCTTGATCCGCGGATCGGCGACGAGCGCGCTGCCGAGCGCGTTCGACGGGCCGGGCAGATAGGAGAAGACGCCTTCGTGAAGCCCACAGCTTGCGACCGCCGCGCGGATCGCGCGTGCGACAAGCTCGCCCGTGCCGGGATGCGCGGGGTGACCCTTGACCACGACCGGGCAGCCCGCGGCGAGCGCCGACGCGGTGTCGCCGCCGGCGACCGAGAAGGCGAGCGGGAAGTTGCTCGCACCGAACACCGCGACGGGGCCGAGCGCAATGTGCCGGCGGCGGAGGTCGGGCCGCGGCAACGGCGCGCGATCGGGCAAGGCGGGATCGATCGTCGCGTGCAGCCAGTCGCCCGCGCGGACAAAGGCGGCGAACATGCGCAGCTGCCCCATCGTGCGGCCGCGCTCGCCCTCGAGCCTTGCGCGCGGCAGGCCGCTCTCGGCCATTGCGCGTTCGATCAGATCGTCGCCGATCGCGGCAATGCCGTCGGCAATGGCTTCGAGAAACGCCGCCCGCGCTTCGAGCGTGGTTTCGGAAAAGCTGGCAAAGGCGGCATCGGCGAGCGCACAGGCACGGTCGACATGGCTCGCGTCCGCGGCGCCAAACGGCGGTTCGATCGCCTGTCCGGTCGAAGGATCGACCGCGAGGAAGGTCTCGGTTGCACTGTCTTCGGCCGCGCCGACGAAAATCGAACCAGCTATCATTTTGGCGTCCTTCATTGTTCCTGGGGGAGAGTCTGCGGCCGGAAGGCCCGGGTCATTTCGTCGTTGCGCTCCGCCGATGCGGCGATGGTGTCGCCCATCAACCGGGTGAGCGTGTCGTCTTCGTCGAGAACCTCGAGGCCGGCGTGCGTCACGCCCCCCGGGCTTGCAACGCGGCGTGCCATGTCGGCGGGGTCTGCTCCGGCCTCGGCCAGCATCGCCGCCGATCCGGCCATCGTCTCGGCAATCAACCGAAGCGCTTGTTCGCGGCTTAGCCCCTGAGCCTCCGCAGCGAACGCCATCGCATCGGCGATCCGGAAGAAAAAGGCGGGAGTCGCGCCCGAAACCGTCGTCGCAATGGCGCAAAGGCGCTCGTCGCTCATCCATTCCACGATGCCGAGCGGAGCAAAAAGGGTTTCGGCCAGTGCCAGAGACGCCCCATCCACGCCGTCGCCCGCGAGCGCGGTGACCCCGCGCCCGATCGCCGCGGGGAGATTGGGCACCGCACGCACCAGCGGCCCGGCCGCCCGAAAATGATATCGCAGCGTCGCAAACTCGACCGCCGCGAGCACCGAAATCAACATGGTGCCGGGGCCCGCCTGTTCCGCGAGCGATGGTGCGATCTCTGCAAGCTTCTGCGGCTTCACGGCGAGGACCAGCACGCCGGGCGGGGCGAGCCCGGCCGGGACCGAACCGAGCAGCCGCACCCCTTCCGGCGCCGCCGCGAGCGAAGGATCGACGACCGTTATTGACGAGGCCGGCACGCCGCTCTGCAGCCAGCCGGCGAGCATCGCGCCACCCATATTGCCGCAACCGACCAGCATGACGCTGGGGGGAGCGAGCCGCGCTCCGCGCAGAATATCTTGAGAATCCGAGGGCAAGAAAGGCGTCTCCGCGACGATATTGTAGAGGAGCGCCTTAGTACATCGTATACGATTTTGGTCAAGTCATCGCGGGGCAGCCGCCTTGCCGTCGGGCTCAGAACTGGTAAGCCAAACCCCCGCCGAAGACCCACTGGTCGGCGCTGCCGGCGTCCTTCACGATTGGCGAATCGGCGAAGCGCGAGAGGAGGCGGCCATATTGCGCGCCGCCGAGCAGCACGAAGCCCTTGCGAAGGTCACCCGACAGCCCATAGGCGCCCGCCACGCCGAGCGTATATTTGCCCGCGGTCGCCTTGCGACCCGCGCCGGTATAGACGGGGAGGCCGCTCGCGGCGCTGCCCAGCGGGTCGATGTCGTAATAATAGCGGCCGAAGCCCTTGCCGTAGAAGTTCACCGACGCCGACACGCCAAGATAGGCGCGTTTCGACAGCGGCGTGCCGTAATCGATCGTCGGCGAAGCGGTCCAGCTGCCGTGTTTGCCCGATATGTCCTTCGTCGCGACGAAGCGGAAGCCGAGCTGATCATAGGCGCTGGTGATCACGCCGGTTTTGGTGACGCCCGTGAAGAAGCCGGCCTCGACCGCCATTTTGCGGTCGGGGAGCAGGTCGACCTGCGGATCCTTGACGCTGCCGGTGCGGTCGCCGCGCAGGCTGATGATCGGACCGAACTTCCAGTCGATCTTCTGGCCGCGGCGATGGCGGATCAGGTCGACCTGGAAATTGGTGCCGCGGGTCGAGAAGGAAAAGCCCTCGTACCGGCCGCGGACGTAAAAGGCCGGCAGAAAGCGGCGGTCGTCCGAGCCATTATAGTCGGCCGAGTTCAGCACGCCCGCCGCGACGGCGATATAGTTGCGCGACCATTTGCGATCCGAATCTTCGTCGTCGTCGTCGGGCCGCGCGCCGGGGAGCAGGATATTCTCGTCGATATCGGTGTTTTGGAGGTAGCGCGCGGGTTCTTCCTCGATTCCGGTCGCGAGGCCGGTGTCGGGGGGCGTGGCGGTTATCTCATAGGGCAGCGGCGCCTCTTCGGCGGCGGCGGGTGCGGCGAGCGCGCAGGCGGCAAGAAGCGGGACGATGCGCGCCGGCGGGCCGATGCGGAAGAACAGTCTCAAATCGGCGATGGTCATCCGCTCAAATATCCTATGGTCTTGCCCGTCCTTACGGGGGTGTAAGTAAACAATCCGCCATTGCAACGGCTTCGTCTTGCCGAAGGATGCATTTGATCGCATGTGCCTTTCATGAACCAACGCCTCTTCGCCGCTTTCATATTCCTCCGCATCGCCATTGGTTCCGCGGCCGATACCCGGCGGGAGCGCGTATCATGAGCCGCGTGCCGCGTTTCATCGGCTATGCTTTCATGGCCGCCGCGGCGGTGCTCGCGGCGGTGATGAAGAAGGAAGGCGTCGAAAGCGTCGGCCCGCTGCCCGCGGTTGCGGTCGCGCTTTTCCTCGGCATGGTCGGGGTGATGCTGGTGTTCACCGACCTGATGGTGCGCGGGCTTTATGCGCAGGTCGATGCCGCGAAGGCGCGCGAGGAGAGGGAGGGCGAAGATTGATCCGCCGCCCTCGCAGGGCGGAGGATCGGCCGCCGCCTCGATCCCTTTTCGTTCGACACCCCATGCGCTTGGCTTTATGACGACGACATGACCGATCGTCCGCATACGCCGCTGCTCGACACGGTGGATGTCCCCGCCGACCTCCGCAAGCTGAAGCCCGAAGACCTCCGCCAGTTCGCCGACGAGCTGCGCGCCGAGATGATCTCGGCCGTCGGCACAACGGGCGGGCATCTGGGATCAGGGCTGGGTGTCGTCGAGCTGACGACCGCGCTCCACTATGTGTTCGACACGCCGCGCGACAAGATCGTGTGGGACGTCGGGCACCAATGCTATCCGCACAAGATCATCACCGGGCGCCGCGACCGCATCCGCACCTTGCGCACCGGCGGCGGGCTGTCGGGCTTCACCAAGCGCAGCGAAAGCGAATATGATCCGTTCGGGGCGGCGCATTCGTCGACCTCGATCAGCGCCGCATTGGGCTTCGCGATCGCGAACAAGCTGAAGGACGAACCCGGCCGCGCGATCGCGGTGATCGGCGACGGGTCGATGTCGGCGGGCATGGCCTATGAGGCGATGAACAACGCCGCCGCGGCGGGCAACCGGCTGATCGTGATCCTCAACGACAACGACATGTCGATCGCGCCGCCGGTGGGCGGGCTTTCGGCCTATCTCGCCAAGCTCGTATCGTCGCGGCCGTTCATCGAGCTGCGCGAGATCGCGCGGCGCTTTGCGCGCAAGCTGCCCGAGCCGCTGCACAAGGCGGCGAAAAAGACCGACGAATATGCGCGCGGCATGGCGATGGGCGGGACGCTCTTCGAAGAGCTCGGCTTTTATTATGTCGGGCCGATCGACGGGCATAATCTCGAGCATCTGATCCCGGTGCTCGAAAATGTGCGCGACAGCGACCATGGCCCGGTGCTGATCCACGCGGTGACGATGAAGGGCAAGGGTTACGCCCCCGCCGAGGCGGCCGCCGACAAATATCATGGCGTCCAGAAATTCGACGTGATCACCGGCGAACAGGCGAAGGCGCCGCCGGGACCGCCCGCGTACCAGAATGTGTTCGGCGAGACGCTCGCGAAGCTTGCCGACACCGACAAACGCATCGTCGCGATCACCGCCGCGATGCCGTCGGGGACCGGGGTCGACAAATTCGCGAAGGCGCACCCCGACCGCACCTTCGACGTGGGCATTGCCGAGCAGCATGCGGTGACCTTTGCTGCGGGGCTCGCGGCGCAAGGGATGCGGCCGTTCGCGGCGATCTATTCGACCTTCCTCCAGCGCGCCTACGACCAGGTCGTGCACGATGTCGCGATCCAGAATCTGCCGGTGCGCTTCGCGATCGACCGCGCGGGACTCGTCGGGGCCGACGGCTCGACGCATGCGGGCTCGTTCGACGTCACCTATCTGGCGACCTTGCCGAACATGGTGGTGATGGCGGCGGCCGACGAGGCCGAACTCGTCCATATGACATACACGGCCGCCGAATATGACGATGGCCCGATCGCCTTCCGCTACCCGCGCGGCAATGGCACCGGCGTGGCGCTGCCCGCGGTTCCCGAGAAGCTCGCGATCGGCAAGGGGCGCGTCGTGCGGAGCGGCAAGACCGTCGCGATCCTGTCGCTCGGCACCCGGCTCGCCGAGGCGCTGAAGGCGGCCGACACGCTGGAGGCGCGCGGGCTGTCGACGAGCGTGATCGACCTCCGCTTCGCGAAGCCGCTCGACGAGGAGCTGATTCGCAAGACGCTCGCCGCCCATGAGGTGTGCGTGACGGTCGAGGAAGGCAGCGTCGGCGGTCTGGGCGCGCATGTGCTGACGCTCGCGAGCGACGAGGGGCTGATCGACGCGGGGCTGAAGCTGCGCACGATGCGGCTGCCCGATGTCTTCCAGGACCAGGACAAGCCCGAACTGCAATATGACGCGGCGGGGCTGAATGCGCCGCAGATCGTCGATTGCGTGCTGAAGGCGCTGCGTCACAACAGCGCGGGCGTCGAGGAAGCGGGCGCGCGCGCTTGAGCCGATAAGCAAGCCGGGGGGCACGGGGCGGCATGAACTTCTTCAACCTCCTGCAATCGCTCGACGAGCTGCTCTACGAGGTTATGTCGTGGCTGGTCTTTTATCCGATCACGCTGTGGCGGACGCTCGTCCACCCCTTGAAGATGATGGATTATTCGGACCTCGAGCAGCGCGATACCGAGGACCAGCAATATACCGACACGCTGTCGCCGCCGCTTTTCCTGCTGCTGTCGCTGATCATCGTCCACGCCGCAGAACTGGCGCTGGTCGGCACCGAAGCGGTGGTGACGAGCAAGATCGGCCTGTCGGCGCTGGTCAGCACCAACACCGACCTGATCATGCTGCGCATCGTGACCTACAGCCTGTTCGCGGTGTTGATGGCGACGCGGTTGGTTCGCGCGCGAAAGGTCGAACTCACGCGCCAAACGCTACGCGCCCCCTTCTACAGCCAATGTTATGTTATCGCGTTGCTCGCGATCCTGTTCGGCGGCGCCACGATATTGATCCGGCTGGCGCATACATGGTCGCTGGTCACCGGTGTGGTGCTGGCGCTTGCCGCGCTGCTGTGGTTCGGCACCCTGCAGACCGCGTGGTTCGTCCAGCATCTGAAGTGCAGCCGGCTGCGCGCCTTTGGCCAGGCGTCGCGCGCGATGGTCGAAAGCATTGTCGCGGTGCTGCTGCTGTCGAACCTGTTTAGCTGAGCCGGACAAGAAAACGGCCCGGTTATGCCGGGCCGTCCTCATCATCGGTCGAAAGGGCCGTTCAGGCGGTCGGGATCGCCGCCGATGCGTCGCGGCCGTCGCCTTCGGGGGCGGCGAGGATGTCGCGGACGACGAGGCCCTTGTCGACCACCTGCGTGTCGGGGCTGCCGACCTGGCTGCGGATGCCCGGATCGGCGCGCGCGCCGTCGGCGCTGCCGATGATCTGCGTTTCGCTCGCGCTACGCTGCGACGGGCCGCCGAAGAGCGCGCGCAGCGTCTGTTCGGCGGTCGTTTCGCCGCCGGGGCGCGCGGTGCCGGGGGCCGGCGGGGTCAGCGCGAAATCGGGCGGCACGACGAGCGGCGCCTGACGCGACACCATCATTTCGTCGGGACGGTCGCGGCTGAACAGGCTGTTCGACCCGCAGGCCGAAAGCGTCGTGGCAAGAATCGAGGCGGCCAGGATGGCGGTGGTCCGGTTCACTGTAATAACTCCTATGCGCCCCGTTTATTCGGCGGACGGCTGACCGTCAGCGGCTGGGGCCTTTTCGCCCAAGAGCAGCGCGCGCGCAACCAGCAAAAGCACACCGAGCGTGATGCACGCATCGGCGACGTTGAAGATCATGAAGGGGCGAAAATCGCCGAAATGCAGGTCGGCGAAGTCGACGACATAGCCGAAGCGGACGCGGTCGACGATATTGCCGAGCGCGCCGCCGAGGATCATCGCGAGCGCGATCACGTCGCCCTTCGCCTGTTCGCGCGTCATCCAGAAGGCGACCGCGGCGGCGACGAGTCCCGTCACCGCGACGAGCGTCCAGCGCGTCGTATCGGTGCAGCTGGCGAACATCGACAGCGAAATGCCGCAATTTTCGGCCCAGGTCAGGTTGAAGAAGCTCGCGAGCTCGATCTGTCCCTTCGGTTCCAGCGACAGCGGGACGGTGACGACCCATTTGGTGATCTGGTCGAGGATGAAGGCGGCCGCGGCAAAGATCAGGCCGAAGCGCAGGTGGGGCGAACGTGAGCTGCTCATGCCGCGGTCAATACCGTGTCGCAGCGATTGCACAAGCTGCCGTCGGCCTCGACCTCGGGCAGGTGGCGCCAGCAGCGGCCGCATTTGTTGTTTTCGGTGGGGGTCACGTCCACCATTGTGATGTCTGCAACTGTATCGTCGGTGAACCCGGTCGCGCTTGCCGCCGATACAATGAGGAGTTCGGCGAGTTTCTCGGCGTCCAAGCTGGCGAGAACCTCGGCCAAGGCTGCATCTTTGGTGCGAACCGAAATTTCGGCTTCCAGCGAGGAGCGAACCGTCTTCTCGCGGCGATAGGGTTCGATCGCTTCGGTGACCTGCGAACGAACTTCGCGCAACCGATCCCAGCGCTTCACCAACTCGTCATTCCCTCGAAGGCGGGAATCCCGCTCAGCGTCGGTGCCGGAAGAAGCGGGATCCCCGCCTTCGCGGGGATGACGGAGGAGGGTTTCGAGGTTGGGCCACTCCAGCAGATGGACCGAACTGGCCTCGGGATAGCGCGTGCCCCACACTTCCTCGGCGGTGAACACCAGCACCGGGGTCGCATAGCGGACGAGCGCGTGGAACAGCGTGTCGAGCACGCTACGGTAGGCGCGGCGCGTGTCGGTGCCGAGCGGCGTTGCGGGGCCGAGGTCGCAGTAGAGGACGTCCTTGCGGATGTCGAAATAGAAGGCCGACAGATCCTCGTTGCAGAAATCGGCGAGCAGGCGCGTGTAGCCGTTGAAGTCGAAATCATCGACCGCCCGATGCATCTTCGCGTCGAGGTCGGCGAGCAGGCTGAGCATGTAACGCTCAAGCTCGGGCATCGCCGAAACGTCGGTGATACGTTCCTCCTCGCTGAACCCGTCGAGCGCGCCGAGCAGGTAGCGGAAAGTGTTGCGCAGCTTGCGATACTGGTCGGCGACGCCCTTTAGGATCTCGTCACCGATGCGATGGTCCTCGGTGAAGTCGACGCTCAGCGCCCACAGGCGGATGATGTCGGCGCCGTTGGTTTCCATCACCTTGACGGGATCGGTCGTGTTGCCGAGCGACTTCGACTGTTTGAAGCCCTTGCTGTCCATCGTGAAGCCGTGCGTCAGCACCGCCTTGTACGGCGCCTGTCCGCGCGTGCCGCAGCTTTCGAGCAGCGACGACTGGAACCAGCCACGATGCTGGTCGCTGCCCTCCAGATAGAGGTCGGCGCTGTGCGTGCCGCCGTCGTGGCGGACGAGCGCGGGCCAGCGGCCGCTTTCGAGCACGAAGACGTGGGTGCAGCCCGAATCGAACCAGACGTCGAGAATGTCGACGATGCGCTCATAATCGGCGGCGTTGTACGCATCGCCGAGATATTCCTGCGCGCGCGCGTCGTTCCACGCGTCGACGCCGCCCTCGCGGACCGCCGCGACGATACGATCGTTTACTTGCGGGTCGTTGAGATACTGGCCGGTCTTGCGGTCGACGAAGAGCGTGATCGGCACGCCCCATGCGCGCTGGCGGCTGAGCACCCAGTCGGGGCGGCCCTCGACCATGCTACCGATGCGGTTGCGGCCCTTGGCGGGGACGAAGCGCGTGTCGTCGATCGCCTGCATCGCCGCCTGCCGCAAGGTCGGGGCGTCGCAGAGATCCTCCTCATGCGGGTTGATCGCGCCGCCCTCATTCTCCCAGCGCTTTTCGCGCGGGGTCTTGGGCTCGATATGCGTCATCACCCGGTCCATCGGCACGAACCATTGCGGGGTGCAGCGATAGATGACCTTGGCTTTCGAGCGCCAGCTGTGCGGGTAGCTGTGCTTGTAGTCGGCCGAGGCCGCGAGCAGCGCGCCGGCTTCGCGCAAGTCGGTGCAGATCGGGCCGTCGGGGGCATTGAACTTCGCGTTGATGACGCTGCCCTGACCGCCGAGCCAGCCCCAGTCTTCGCGATATTTGCCGTCGCCCTCGACCGCGAACACGGGGTCGATGCCGTTCGCCTTGCACAGGTCGAAGTCGTCCTCGCCATGGTCGGGCGACATATGGACAAGGCCGGTGCCGCTGTCGGTGGTAACGAAATCGCCCGCGAGGAAGGGGCGCGGGCGCGCGAAGAAGCCGCCGAGCGCGTGCATCGGGTGGCGGGCGATGGTGCCGGCGAGGTCGGAGCCTTTGTAAACGCCCAAAACGTCTTCGATGTCCGGATGATCGAGGCTCTGCTCGGGGTCGAGCCGCGAACGAAACGTTTCCAAAAGATCTGATGCGACCAAAACGCGGATTACCCGCCCGGCATCGATCCACTCCCACTGAACATGCGAATATTCGACCTCCGGCCCATAGGCCAAAGCCTGGTTGACCGGGATCGTCCACGGCGTCGTCGTCCAGATCACCGCATGCGCGCCGACCAGTTCCTTGATCGGGCTCTCGACGATCTCGAACGCGACATCGATCTGGGTCGAGACGATATCCTCATATTCGATCTCGGCCTCGGCGAGCGCGGTCTTTTCGACCGGCGACCACATCACCGGCTTCGCGCCGCGATAGAGCATGTCGTTGGCGGCGAATTTGAGCAGCTCGCGGACGATCGTGGCTTCGGCCTCATAATCCATCGTCAGATACGGATGGTCCCAGTCGCCGCCGATGCCGAGGCGCTTCAATTGCTCGCGCTGGGTGTCGACCCAATGCTGCGCATAGGCGCGGCATTCGGCGCGGAACTCCTCGACGGGAACCTCGTCCTTGTTGAGCTTCTTCTTGCGATACTGCTCCTCGACCTTCCACTCGATCGGCAGGCCGTGGCAGTCCCAGCCGGGGACGTAGGGCGCGTCCTTGCCCTTCAGCGTCTGGGTGCGGACGACCATGTCTTTCAGGATATGGTTGAGCGCATGGCCGATATGCATGTCGCCATTGGCGTAGGGCGGGCCGTCGTGGAGGATGAACTGGTCGCGGCCCTTGCGGCTTTCGCGAATCTGCCCCTCAAGACCCGCCTCGATCCATTTGGCGAGAATCTGCGGCTCCTTCTGCGGCAGACCGGCCTTCATCGGGAAGTCGGTCTTGGGCAGGAAGACGGTGTCGCGGTAGTCGCGCTGTTCGGCGGCGGGCGTGCTCTCGGTCATGGGCGGCCGCTTAGCGCAGATTCGCGTGGGAGCAAACCTTCACGATTGCGCATGGCGCACGGGGCCCCGGCTTTCGCCGGGGTTCACGGGAGGGCTGGCAATTTGTGAACCCCGGCGAAAGCCGGGGCCCAGAAAGCTAGCGCAGAAGCTCGAAATAGAGATCGCGCCATTCGGGGTTTGCCGCCTCTATCAGCTCGATCTTCCACGCGCGTTTCCATTCTTTCATCTGGACCTCGCGCCGGCGGGCGTCGTGGAGATTCTCGAAATGCTGGTACCAGACGAGCATCTTGAGGCCATATTTCTGCGTGAAACCGCCGACCTTTCCTTCGCGATGCTGCCCAATGCGATGCGGGAGGTCCCTGGTCACGCCGATGTAGAGCGTTCCGTTGCGCTTGTTGGTGAGAATGTAAATCCAGCCTTGCTTCATGGCGTGGGGTTATACTGGGCCCCGGCTTGCGCCGGGGATCACCTTCGTCCGCACTGGAGCAATCTCCTAGGCCAGCCTATTTCTGCCGCGGACGCAGCGCGGGGCCGAGATTATAGATGTCGTCGATCCACACATAGCCGGTGAAGCTGGCGGGCACCTTGGTCAGTTGACCGACCTCGGACAGCCCCATGCCGCCCTTTTCGTCGCCGCGCGGGCCGGTGAGGAGGACGCGCGTGCCATGCTTTTCCGCGCGGTCCTGCAGGCGGTCGGGCCAGCCCCAATAGGCCCATTGATAGTTCAGCGGCACCATGATCGTGCCCCCGGCGCAGCTTGGCGGATACCAGCCCGACCAGCCATATTTGATATAATCGGTCGTGCAGCGCTTGGCCGCGTCGGGGTCCATCGTCCACGCCTTGGGCGCATTGGCGCGGATCACGTCCATCAGGCGCGCGTTGCCGAAAAAGCCGAAGCGCGGATCGTCGGGGTCGATGCCGGCGCGCGCGAAGGCGGCGAGGACGAGTTCGGCCTCCTTCGGATCGCGCGACTTGAAGTTGATGAGCAGCGATGCGTGGCCGAGCGCGGCGAGCACTTCGTCGAGGCTGGGCATTAGGCCGACGCCCTTGCCGCGCAGAGGGAAGGTCCGGCCGCCGTCGGCTGTATAGCCATAGCCGATATCGAGCGCCTTCAATTCGGCCATCGTGTGGTCGCGGATCTCGCCCTTGCCGTCGGTGCGGCAATCGAGCGTCCAGTCGTGAAAGACCGCGACCTGCCCGTCCTTCGTGGCCGCGACGTCGAATTTGACCATGCCCGCGTCGCGGCCGATCGCCGCCTTCATCGAGGGCAGGCTGTTTTCGATATAGTCATGCTCGGGCGCGCGGATGCGCGCTGCGGTGCACGTCTCGTCGGTGACGCCGCTGTGATCGAACAGCTGCGATACGCCGCGATGCGCGATCAGCACGCGTTTGCCTTGCGCGTCGGGGGCGAGGAAGCTGGCATTGCTGAGGGTGAACCAGGCGACGACAAGCGCGAAGACCCAGAGCAAGATCTTTGTGCGCCGCTTCATCGGCTTTTTGGTCGGGCCTTCGAGCGCGGTCGCCCAATCGTCGCTGTTGGTCATTATTCCCCCCTGATTCCCTCTCCCCTTGCGGGAGAGGGCGTGAGACTTGCGAGCTTGCTCGCTAGTCGCAACGGGAGAGGGGGCTGCCTTATCGATAGGACGCTGCCCCCTCTCCCAGCTGCGCCTAGGCAGCAAGCTGCCAAGGCTGCACAACCCTCTCCCGCAAGGGGAGAGGGGTCAAATTTCCGCCAGCAACCGCTTCGCCTCGTCGCAATCCGCCGCGATTTGCGCCATCAGCGTGTCCATGCTGTCGAACTTCGCTTCCGGCCGGATGAAGGCGTGGAAGGCGACGTCGATTTCCTGCCCGTAGAGGTCTTCGGCGAAGTCGAAGAAATGCGGTTCGAGCAGCTCCTTGGGCGGGTCGAAGCTCGGGCGGATGCCGAGGTTTGCGGCGCCCTTGAGGATGCGACCGTCGGGGAGTTTTCCGGTGACGGCGTAGATGCCGTAACGCGGGCGCAGATACTGCCCCATTTCGAGGTTCGCGGTCGGGAAGCCGAGCAGGCGGCCGTTCTTGTCACCGTGCTGGACGACATTGCGCACGTTGAAGGGGCGGGTGAGGAGGCGCGTCGCGGCGGCGCAGTCGCCCGCCTGCAGCGCCTCGCGGATGCGGCTCGACGAGACGACTTCCTCGGCGTCGTCGACGGGCGCGACCATTTCGGTGAAGAAGCCGAGGCGGCGGGCGTGGTCGGCGAGCGTCACGACATTGCCGCCGCGGCCCTTGCCGAAGACGAAATCAGCGCCGGTCACGACCCCCGCGGCGCCGTAGCGATCGAGCAGCAGCTCGGTGATGAAATCCTCGGCGGTCGTCGCGGCGAGCGTAGCATCGAACGGCAGGACGAGCATCGCGTCGGCGCCCGCGGCGGCGAACAATTCCTGCCTTTGGTCGAGCGTGGTCAGGCGGAAGGGCGGGACGTCGGGTTTGAAGAAGCGCACCGGATGCGGATCGAAGGTCGCGACGATCGCGGGGCGGCCCTCGTCGCGCGCGTGGCGCACCGCGCGGCCGACGACCGCCTGATGCCCGGCGTGGAAGCCGTCGAAATTGCCGAGCGCGATCACCCCGTCGCGCAGGGGGGCGTCGATGCGGTGGTGGCCGTCGAGGCGGATCATGGGGCCGCTGTAATGGAAAGGGGCGGCGTCAGGGGCACGAGCCCCGCCTTGAGCACGCGGATCGCATTGCCGCCCATCGCGGCGCGGATTTCGTCGTCGCTGAAACCCGCGTCGATCAGCGCCTGCGTCACCTGGACGAGTTTCGACGTGTCGAACCGCACCGTCGTCGCGCCATCATAGTCGCTGCCAAGCGCGACGTGGCTAATGCCGACGAGGTCGCGGACATGCTTCATCGCCTTCGCGATGCTCGCGGGCGAGGTGTCGCACACCGCGGCGTCCCAATAGCCGATGCCGATCAGCCCGCCGGTCGCGGCAACGCCCTTGATCTGCTCGTCGCTGAGGTTGCGGTTGACCTTGCACGTCGCCTGCACCCCGCCATGGCTCGACACGACCGGGCGCCCCGCGATCTTCAAAATGTCGGCGACACAGGCGTTCGAGCAATGGGCGATGTCGACGATCATGCCCTTCGCTTCCATCGCCTCGACGACCTGCCGTCCGATCGGGGTGAGCCCGCCCTTTTTGAGGCCGTGCATCGATCCCGCGAGGTCATTGTCGAAGAAATGGGTGAGGCCGGCCATGCGAAAGCCGGCGGCGTAGAGCTTGTCGAGGTTCGCGAGCTTGCCTTCGAGGCCGTGCAGCCCCTCGATGCTGAGCATCGCGCCGACCGGCGGCACCCTACCGCGGCGTTCGGCGAGCAGGGCGTCGAGATTTTCCGGCGTGGTGACCGCGCGCAGCTTGCCGCTCGATGCAGCGACCGCGCGGTGGAGCTTTTCGGCGTGCCAGAGCGAGCGTTCGAGCAGCGAGTTCCATGTCCGCACCGGCTGAAGCTGCGCGATCACGAGGCTGGTGATATTGTCGGTTTCGGCGCTGTTTGCGTCGTAATTCTGGCCCTTGGGCGACTTGGTCGTGCTCGCGAGCAGCTGCAGCGCGACGTTGCCGTCCTCGAGCCGCGGCAGGTCCATATGGCCGCGGTCGGCGCGGTCGAGGAGATCGCGCTTCCACAGCAAGGTATCGCTGTGGAGGTCGACGATCGTCAGCGTCCGGTGCAGTGCCTTCGCGCGTTCGCTGACCGTCGGCAGCGGCTTGCCGTCGATCTGGTTCATCCCGCGCTCGAGCATGCCGGGGGCGAGGGCGAAGAAGGCGACCGCGGCGACCGCGACAACGAGCAATATGCCGATCAGCCAGCGAAGCATGGGCCTATTTCCTTGTCAGCGTGACGAAGCTGTACGCCGGGCGGCCGGCGTCGTCGGCCGGGTGATCCTCGCGAGCAGATTCTTTCCAGTCGGCGGCGGCGGGATAGTCGATCACGGCGTCGCCCTTGGGCTCGAGCGCGACTTCGGTCAGCTCGATGCGGTCGGCGAGGGGGAGGAAGAGGCGATAGATTTCGGCGCCGCCGATCACCATCACATGTGGCGCGTTGGCGAGCTTTAGCGCTTCCTCGATCGTTGCCACGGGCTCGGCGCCCTCGTCCTGCCATTCGAGATCGCGGGTGAGGACGATGTGGCGGCGGCCCTCGAGGATGGCGGGCAGGCTGTCGAAGGTCTTGCGCCCCATGATCATCGGGCGGCCCATCGTGACCTGCTTGAAGCGGCGAAGGTCGGCGGGCAGGTGCCAGGGCATCTTGCCATTCGCGCCGATCACGCCGTTCGATGCGCGCGCGAGGATCAGCGTGATTTCGGGATGATTCATGTGGGAGAAGTTCCAACCCAGGTTGCATGGCCGAGCTTGCGGCCGTCGCGGACCTCGGCCTTGCCATAATGATGGACATGGCAGGCGGGGTCGGTGAGCAGGTCGGGCACCGTCTCGATCCCGCCGCCGATCAGATTGTGCATTACGACCGGCAGCGCCGCGGTGGCGGTGCTGCCGAGCGGCAGGCCGGCGACGGCACGGATGTGATTTTCGAACTGGCTGACCACCGCGCCCTCGATCGTCCAATGGCCGCTGTTGTGGACGCGCGGCGCCATTTCGTTGAAGACGGGGCCGTCGGCGGTAGCGAAAAACTCGCCGGTGAGGACGCCGACATAGTCGAGGGTTTCGGCGATCTTTGCCATCAGCGCGCGCGCTTCGTCCTGCTGGTCGAGCACGGCTTGCGGCGGCGGCAGCGTCGAGGTCGCGAGGATGCCGCCTTCGTGGACATTGACGGGCGAGTCCCAGAAGTGGACCTCGCCGTCGATGCCGCGCACGAGCAGCACCGAAAATTCATGGTCGAAGTCGACGAAGCCTTCGAGCACGGCCGCGTGGCGGCCGATGCCGTCCCAGGCGGCGTCGGCGTCGGCCGCGGTCATGATGCGCGCCTGCCCCTTGCCGTCATAGCCCATGCGCACGGTCTTCAGGATCGCGGGTGCGCCGATCTGTTCGAGTGCGGCATCGAGCGATGGGCGGTCGGGCACCGCGGCGAAAGGCGCGGGGCGGCCGCCGAGCCCGGCGACGAAATTCTTTTCGGTCAGCCGGTCCTGTGCGATTTCAAGCCCGGCGGCGCCGGGGTGCACCGCGACATGGCCCGAGAGAAAGCGCACCGTGTCGACGGGTACATTTTCGAATTCATAGGTGACGACGTCGCACGCCGCGGCGAAAGCGGCGAGGCGCGGCTCGTCGTCCCACGCGGCCTGGCTGTGATGCGCGGTGACTTCGGCGGCGACGCTTGTCGCGTCGGGGGCATAGATATGGATCTTGTAGCCGAGCTGCGCCGCCGCAACGGCGAGCATGCGGCCGAGCTGGCCGCCGCCGAGAATGCCGATCGTCGAACCGGGTGGCAGCAAGCGATCAGCCCTCGCGCACGGGGGTGGGGGCGACGCTGTTCGTCTGCGCCTCGCGCCAGGCGTCGAGTTTTTGTGCCAGATTGGCATCATTATTCGCGAGCAGCGCGGCGGCGAAGAGGCCGGCGTTGGTCGCGCCTGCCTTGCCGATCGCAAAGGTCGCGACGGGAATGCCGCCGGGCATCTGGACGATCGAATAGAGGCTGTCGACGCCGCTCAATGCCGCCGACTGGACGGGGACGCCGAGCACGGGCACGCGCGTCATCGACGCGACCATGCCGGGCAGATGCGCGGCGCCGCCGGCGCCCGCAATGATCGCAGCAAGGCCGCGGTCCGCCGCGCTTTTGGCATAGTTTACAAGGCGGTCGGGGGTGCGGTGCGCGGAAACGATCTGCACCTCGTGCGCGATGCCGAACTCTTCGAGGATCTGGACCGCGTGCGCCATCGTCGGCCAGTCCGACTGGCTGCCCATGATGACGCCGACTTGCGGGGCGGTTTCGCCCATTTCAATCCCTCCTGCCCCGGCTTCATCGCGTGTGAATCGCCGCCGATCCCCCCTAGCGACTGCTTTGCGCGCGGGCAACGCCGCGCGATTGATGCCATCGCGTTTACCGATTGGTATCAAGTCGGGACTAGGGTTGCCGCTCAATATCTCGCGGCATTCGGCCGGGGATCGTGGGTTGGGTTCGGGGACGTTGAATGGATAGCGTAGGGGGGGCACGGATCGCGGTCGACCAGTTCGGCACCGTCGCCGTAGACTCCATCGAGGACCAGCTGCGTGAAATACGCCGGGAACGCGATGCATTGCGCCGCGAGAACCGCGTGTTGAAGATCGCCGTCGCCGAGCTCGAACGCGTGTCCGAGCGCGATACGCTGACGCCCTTGTTCAATCGCCGCTATTTCCTGACCGCGATTCACCACCGCATGGCGCGGTTCGAGCGGCACGCCGAACGCGCCGCGGTCGTCTTTATCGACGTCAACCAGCTCAAATATATCAACGACAATTTCGGCCACGCCGCGGGCGATTTCGCGCTGCTGGAGATCGCCAAGCGGCTCGCGGGCTCGATCCGCGCGACCGATGTCGCGGCGCGCATCGGCGGCGACGAATTCGGACTGATCCTCGACCAGTCGAGCGAGGACGGCGCGCGCGTGCAGGTCAACCGGCTCTGCGACGTGCTCACCGCAGCGCCCGCCGAATATGACGGGCACGAGATTGCGCTGTCGGCGTGCTTTGGGGTCGCGATGCTGCAGACGGGGATGACCGAATCGGACATTTTGGCCGCCGCGGACCGCGATATGTATCGCAGCAAGCAGGGGCTGGGCGGGCTGCCCGGCCACCGCTAACCGCGCGTTAACCAAAAAAGCGCATCGTATCCCATGACGACAGGGGGGTGAGATGCGAAACCAGACCGACCCATATCTCGACATCCAGAACCGGATTACCGGACAGATCGGCGCGCTCGCTGAAGCGCTGCCGCACCGTGCGCTCGCGCAGATCGTGCAGGGGATCGACGACATCCGCTGCCTCGCGCGCGACCACGGCTTTGCCGCGGTCGAGACGCTGGCGAGCCGGCTCGAATCGGCGGTCGCGGGGGGCGGTTATCGCGCCGCGATCCTGACCTATCTCGACGCGATGAGCGATGCGGCGGCGGTGCCGCAAGGGCCGCTGCCGTCCGCCGTGCAGGAAGCGTGGCTGGCGTCGGTTGCGGTGCGTTTGGGTCATTGACGCCAAACGCCTGACGATTCAGACTTAATCGATGGATGCAATCATGCTTGGGCTGGTGGCGGTGCTGCTCGCCAATGCCGACGGGCGCAGCGGGATCGCGCTGTCGCGGCTGGTGAGCGCGCGCAGCGACCGGCGCGTCACGGTCGTCATCGCTTTTGCCGCTTTCATCGTCAACGCGGTCATCGCCGCGGTCGCCGGCGCGATCGCCAACGGGATGATCGGGCAGGGGGTTGCCGCTCTGCTCGTCGCGCTCGCAATGCTCTCGGCGGCCGCCGCATTGCTGTGGCGGATGAAACCTGCGTTCGATGCGGGCGCCGACGATGCGTCGCCGGTCATGCTTGCCGGCCGGATGCTCGCAAGCCAGTTCGGCGACCGCAGCCATTTCCTGATCGGCGCGCTCGCGGCGACGAGCGGCGCGGGGCAATGGGCGGCCGCCGGCGGGCTGGTCGGCTGGACGCTGGCGATGCTGCCTTTTCTCGCCTTTGGCCCAGCGCTCGCCGAGCGGCGCGCGGCGCGGAACCTGCGTTGGGCCGCGGCCGCGATCCTGATCCTCTGGGGGCTGCGGACCGCGCTGGGGGCGTTCGGATTGATCGGCTGATACGTCCGGTTGGCTCGGTTTCATCGTTTTTGTCGATCAAGCTCACCCAAAGCTTCAATGGGAAACCTGTGCCCCGCTTCGCTATATCGGCGGGACAACAGAAAGGATGCTCCCATGTCCGACAAAAATGACAATGCCCCCGCCGTCGCGGATGCGCTCAACGCGCTGCTCGCCGACAGTTTCGCGCTCTATCTGAAGACCAAAAACTATCACTGGCACGTCCAGGGCCCGCGCTTTCGCGAACTGCACCTGCTGTTCGACGAGCAGGCGGCGCAGATTTTCGCGACGACCGACCTGATCGCCGAGCGCGTGCGCAAAAATGGCGCGCCGACCTTGCGCTCGATCGGCGACGTCAGCCGCCGCGCGTCGATCCGCGATGATGACAGCGCGGGTTCGGATGCCGAGGTGATGATCCGCACGCTGGCCGGCGACAACAAGTTCCTGCTCGGTCAGCTCAAGGCGGTGAAGGCCGCGGCTGAGGCCGACGGCGATATCGCGACGAGCGGGCTGGTCGACGGCTGGGCCGACGAGGCGCAGCAGCGGATCTGGTTTCTGGAAGCAACGCTGGGCTATTGATGGCGCAAGCCAGATTAGACGTGCCCCATTCGTCATCCCGGGCTTGACCCGGGATCCCGCTTTTTGAGTATCGACTGGCTTCGGTCGCAAGCGGGACCCCGGATCAAGTCCGGGGTGACGATGAATGAGAAGGCCGCTTGTCGCTCGAAAGCGGCGGGTCCCTCATGGCAAACAAAAAAGGGCGGCCCGAGAGCCGCCCTTTTCGTTTTCTGTCCGACCGATCAGTCCTGATGCGGCTGGATGTTCACCGCGGCGAACTTGCCGCGGTCGTCGACTTCGATGTCGAACGCGACGCGGTCGCCTTCGTCGAGGCCCGCCATGCCGGCGCGCTGGACCGCGCTGATGTGGACAAAGGCATCGGCCTGTCCGTCGTCGCGCGCGATAAAGCCGAAGCCCTTCGTCGTGTTGAAGAATTTGACGGTGCCCGAGGTGCGTTCACCGGTCAGCTGACGACGGCCGCGGGCACCGCCCGGGGCGCCGCCGGGTGCGCCGCGATCTTCGCGTGCACGCGGAGCGAATTCCTCGACCGGCATCGGCTCGCCTTCGATCTTGAGATCGATGGCCGAAACCTTGCCATTGCGTTCGACGAGCGTGAAGCCGAGCGGCTGGCCCGAAGCGAGACCCTGAAGCCCGGCCTGTTCGACTGCGCTGATATGGACGAACACGTCTTCGCCGCCATCGTCGCGGGCGACGAAACCGAAGCCCTTCGATGCGTTGAAGAATTTCACCGTGCCATTGCCTTCGCCGACGACCTGCGCGGGCATGCCGCCGCCACGTCCGCCGCCGAAGCCACCGCCGCCGCCACGATCGCCGCCGCCGAAGCCGCCGCGGTCGCCGCCGCCGAAGCCGCCGCCACGATCACCGCCGCCGAAGCCGCCGCGGTCGCCGAAGCCACCACCGCGATTGCCGCCGCCATAGCTGTCGCCGCCATAGGGTGCAGGTTCGAAGCTGTCGAAATTGCCGAAATCATCGCGCTTGCCGCGCCCCCGCTGGCCGCGGCGATCCTTGTTGAAACTCATTGTCTAATAGTCGCTTTCGGTTCGTCCATACCCCATTCGATCAGCGCCTTGCGTCGGACGGGGACGCAGTTCACCATGGGCACAGACTCGCCCCGTGCCTCTAACGGCGCAATATATAGCCTAAATGAACGCCATCTGCGAACGGAAAATTCAGGTCCCGGCCCTGGCAGAAAGCGCGCTTTGCCGCAGCCCCGCGGCGGGCGGCCTACGCCCGCGAAAACCAGTCATTGAGCGGCGAGGCCGCTTGGCCTAAGGCGACCTCTATGACTGTCTATTTCCACGAAGAAGATTTGCCCGAGGGCGTGCTGGGTCCGGGCGCGGTTGCGATCGATACCGAGACCATGGGGCTGAACCCGCTGCGCGACCGGCTGTGCCTTGTCCAGATCAGCGACGGGTCGGGCGACGAGCATCTGGTCCGCTTCAAGCCCGGCAGCACCTATGACGCGCCGGTACTGAAGGCGATATTGACCGACCCCAACCGGTTGAAATTATTCCATTTTGCGCGCTTCGACATCGCGGCGCTACAGCAGGCGCTCGGCGTCGTCACCGCGCCCGTCTATTGCACCAAGATCGCCTCGAAGCTGATCCGCACCTACACCGACCGCCATGGCCTGAAGGAACTGGTGCGCGAACTCTTGGGACAGGAAGTGTCGAAGCAGCAGCAGTCGAGCGACTGGGGTGCTGCCGAACTCAGCGACGCGCAGCGCGACTATGCCGCGAGCGATGTGCGGTTCCTGCACGCGATGAAGGAGATCCTCGACATGCGGCTGGCGCGCGAAGGGCGCACCGGCCTCGCGCAGTCCTGCTTCGATTTCCTGCCGACGCGCGCGGCGCTCGATCTCGCGGGTTGGCCCGAGGTCGATATTTTCGCGCACACCTGAAGAGGCGATTCGCAAGAGCATGTCCGAACGCGCCGATCTTGACCGCACGATGCGCCGCATGTGGGCGGCGAGCGGGTCGAGCCACGACCGCGTCGTGCGCATCCTGCGTTACGGCCTGCCGCTCGTCATCGGCGTCGTCGCGGCGGTGCTCGTCTTCTCGCCCTTCACTCAGCGCGCCGAGATCAGTTTCCTCTTGTCCAAGGACAAGGTCGAGATGGCCAAGGAGCGGATGAAGGTGACGCGCGCCGAATATCGCGGCCAGGATGCGAAGGGGCAGCCGTTCGCGCTGCTCGCGGGCAGCGCGGTCCAGAAAAGCTCGGCCGAGCCGATCGTGCGGATGACCGACCTGTCGGGGGCGATCAAGCTCACCGATGGCCCGGCGACGATCGTCGCGAAGGACAGCGCCTATAATATGGAGACCGAAAAGGTCGCGGTGCCCGGGCTGGTGCAGGTCAAGAGCGCCAATGGCTATCGCATCGATGCGAGCAATGTCGCGGTCGATTTGAAGACGCGTAGTCTCGCCGGGCAGGGCGGCGTCAACGGAAGTTTGAACATCGGCCATTTTTCGGCCAACCAGCTGTTCGCCGACCTCGACAAGCGGGTCGTTCGCCTGCAGGGCAATGCGCGGCTGCGGATCAATCAGGGAGTGCTCAAATGAACCGCGTATCGCCAATGAAGAGCGTGGCGCTTGCGGGCACCGGCTTTGCACTCGCCAGCCTTGCCTTGCTGTCATCGGGTAGCGGCGGCGACGTCGCGCAAGCGCAGGCGCTCGCCAATCACAACAGCGGGGCGCCGGTCGATTTCGCCGCGGGCAGCATCGAGGTGCAGGACCGCGCCGACCGCGTCGTTCTGGAGGGCAATGTCCGCGTCACGCAGGCGGGACTGACCGTCACCGCACCGCGGATGACCGTCGCCTACACGCGGAGCGGTGGCACCGACGTCAACCGGCTCGACGCTACTGGCGGCGTGACGGTGGTGAAAGGCGATGAGACGGCGAAGGGCAATGTCGCCATTTACGACCTCGACCGGCGGCTAATCACGATGGTCGGCAATGTCGAACTGCGCCAGCGCGGAAACAATCTGCGCGGCGGGCGGCTGGTGATCGATCTCAACAGCGGGCGCGCGACGGTCGACGGGCGCGGCGCGGCGCGCGGTCCCGACGGCAACCCGGTGCAGGGCGGCACGGGCGGACGCGTCACCGGCACCTTCACAGTACCGGAAAGAAAGCAGTAACCAACGCCTTTAACCGGGCTGCAACCACGCGCCTTCACCAAGGGTGCGGGACCAGATCATCCGCGGAGCCGGGGGGCGACGCCGCATAGTCGAAAGCAGCCCCCATGCGCTTTTCCCCGATCGTCCCGCCCCGGCGTCCGCTGTTCGGCCGCCGCCAGGAACCCCCTGTGGTGATCGTGCCCACCCCGACATCCGAAGAGCGGCGGCTGATCGACCGCATCATTCGTCACGCGGGCTATCGCGAGTCGCGGTAAGCGTTGTTAGCGCAGCATATCGCCCCTACATGGGGCGCGCATGCCGCCTGACACCTCCACTTCCGCCGACGCCTCGCGTGAGCCGCCCGTCCTTGCGACGCTGCGGCGCTTCCTGCCCTATCTGTGGCCGGCGGGGCAGACCGAGGCGAAGGTCCGCATTGTCCTCGCGGGCCTCATCGTGCTCGCGTCGAAGGGCGTGCAGCTGTCGATGGGCTTCCTCTATGGCGCCGCGATCGACCGGATGGCGCCGGGGATGGAGCAAGGCGTCGCGCTCGCGATCGGGCTCGTCCTCGCTTACGCCGGCGCACGCTTTGCCGGAGTGCTGTTCGACAATTTGCGCAATGTCGTGTTCGAACGCGTCGGGCAGGATGCGACGCGCGAACTCGCGATCACGACCTTCAGCCACCTGCATGCGCTGAGCCTGCGCTTCCACCTCGCGCGGCGGACGGGCGAGGTCACCAAGGTGATCGAAAGGGGCACGAAGAGCATCGACACGATGCTCTATTTCCTGCTGTTCAACATCGCGCCGACGATCGTCGAGCTGCTCGCGGTGCTCATCATTTTCTGGACCAAGTTCAGTTTCGGGCTGGCCAGCGCGACCGCGTTGATGGTCGTCGTCTATATCATCTTCACGCGCAAGGTGACCGACTGGCGCAACGCGCTGCGCACGCGGATGAACGACCTCGACACGCTGACCATCGGGCGCAGCGTCGACAGCCTGCTCAATTACGAAACGGTCAAATATTTCGGCGCCGAGGCGCGCGAGGAAGCGCGCTACCGCGACGTCGCCGACCAATATGCGCGCGCCGCGGTGAAGAGCGAGAACAGCCTCGCGTGGCTCAATATGGGGCAGAGCCTGATCACCAATATCGCGCTCGCGGGCGCGATGGCGTACACCGTGTGGGGCTGGTCGCGGGGGCAATTCCAGGTCGGCGACGTCGTGCTGGTGAACACTTTGCTCGCGCAGCTCTTCCGCCCGCTCGACATGCTCGGCATGGTCTATCGCGTGATCCGCCAGGGGCTGATCGACATGGAGGCGATGTTCCGGCTGATCGACACCCCGTCCGAAATCAGCGATGCCCCGGATGCCTGGCCGCTCGTCGTGAACGGCGGCGCGGTGGCATTCGAGAATGTCGTTTTCGGTTACGAGCCCGACCGCACGATTTTGAACGGCGTGAGCTTCGCGGTCGGCGCGGGCGAGACGTTGGCGATCGTCGGCCCGTCGGGCGCGGGCAAGTCGACGATCGCGCGGCTGCTCTTCCGCTTCTATGACCCGCAGGGCGGACGGATCATGATCGACGAGCAGGATATCGCCAAGGTCACGCAGAAAAGCCTGCGCGCCGAGATCGGCATCGTCCCGCAGGACACGGTGCTATTCAACGACAGCATCGGCTACAACATCGCCTATGGCCGCGAAGGCGCCAGCGCGGATGAAATCGCGGCGGCGGCCGAGGGCGCGGCGATCGACGGCTTCATCGCGATCCTGCCGCAGGGCTATGATACCGAAGTCGGCGAGCGCGGGTTAAAACTGTCGGGCGGCGAGAAGCAGCGCGTCGCGATCGCGCGCACCTTGCTCAAGAACCCGCCGGTGCTGATCCTCGACGAAGCGACGAGCGCGCTCGACAGCCGCACCGAGGCGGCGATCCAGGACACGCTCGAACGCATCGCCGCGCGGCGCACGACGCTGGTGATCGCGCACCGGCTGTCGACGGTGACGGGCGCCGACCGGATCGTGGTGCTCGACAAGGGGCGTGTCGCCGAAACCGGCACGCACGACCAGCTGCTGCGGATGCGCGGGCTTTACGCCGACATGTGGGCGCGGCAGCAGGCGGAGAAGGAAGAGGGGACGGTTTAGGGCGGCGGCGCGCCTTCGACGTCGCCGGGGGCCGGCGCGTCGGTGCTGTCGACGGCATCGCCCCGACCATCGCCGTCGCCGGGCGCGGCCGGTTCGGTACTGGCGCTTCGTGCAAAACCCATCGTCGCAAGCACGCCGTCGCGGCGGACGAAACCGTGGATCAGCGCGACGGTCAGATGACCGAGGATCAGCGCGAAAAAGGCGAAGGCGACCAGTGCATGAAGCTGGCGCAGCCCGCCAAAGACGAGCGCGTCGGGCGGCAGGATGGGCGGGAGGACCAGCCCGGCGCCGAGGCGGACGGGATAGCTGCCGGCCGAAAGCATCGCCCAGCCGATGATCGGCAAACCGATCATCGCCAGATAAAGCAGGACGTGCGAGACGCGCGCCGCGCGTTGCTGGATGCGGGGCAGGTCGTCGGGCAGCGCCGGTGCCCGCGTGCCGATGCGCAGCGCGAGGCGGATGCCGGCGAGCAGCAGGATGGCGATGCCAAGCGGGCGATGCAGCGCGAGGAGCGCGGTATAGGCGGGGCCTGCGGTCGAGACCATGGCGACGCCGATGAACAGCATCGCGATGATCAGCGCGGCCATTGTCCAGTGGAGCAGGCGGATCGGGAGGGGGAATCGATGTGGCATGATCAGCGTGCCCCCCCTGGCAGCGCCTTGCCAGCCGCGCTTGGCCCCGGCGCCTCGATCGCGCGCCGCCGGAACGAGGCGGCATAGGCGGCCGATCGCGCGGCCAGCAGCGGGTCGTCGGACAGGGCCACACCGTCGGGAAGGATCGTGGGGTCGAAGGTGATGTCGCGGCACGCGCCGCTCTCTTCGGGCTCCGCGCGCACGATGGTCAGCGTGCCTGCATCGATCCGTGGCCGCGCGGCGGGCCACGCGATGGTCGCATTGTCGGTTTCGTCCCCCGGCGCCGCGACCGTTACGATCATCCGCCAGCGCAAGGATTCCTTGGCGAGCCGGCTCTGCAACTCGTCGAACAGATAGTCGGTGGGCAGGCTGGCGAGCGTGGCCTTGTCGAGCGCAGCGAAGGGCGCTTCGGGTTCGAACGCCCAGCGAACCGCGTGCGACGTGCCCGCGCTGTCGACAAAGCGAAACGCGTTGATACTGTAATAGGTGCCGTTGGCGAAGCTGTCGGGCAGCGGCGCGGCCGCAATATAGTCCTGATAGGCCCGGGTTTCGGGATGGCTTGCAAGATAGGCCTTCATCGCGGTGGGGTCGGGTTTCCCGGTCGCGGGATCGGGGCGCGTTGCGTGCTGGAGTGCGACAAAGGCTTGGGGCGTCGCCACGGGAAAGATCGGCACATGGTCCATTGCCATGCGCCAGATCTGACCGTCGGGTCCGGCCAGCTGCAACGCCATCGCGTGAAAGACATTGCGGCCGTCGGTCGCAAAGGGGTTGCCGCCCCCGGTCGAAAATCGGCCGGTCACCGCGTAGCGGCCGGGCGCAAGTTGCGGCGCCGCGGATAGCCTTGCCGCCTTGCCGCTCGCCTCGAACTGGCCGGTGAAGCACAGCCCTTTCGCATGGGCGCGGCGATAGCCGGCCTGCCGTCCGGCGTTGAATTCGAGGGCGTCGGCGATTGTTTTCCCGCCGACGCGCGGCGAACCGATCCATCCGCCGGCCCAGGCAAAACCCGCCAACAGGGCAAGCGGGGCCGCCACGATCGCGGCGATGGTCAGGCGGGATGGGCGCGGCTTGGTCACGGTGGGATCCTTGCGATCGGGCGCCTGGGACGGCAGCGATGGACTCTTGGTCAGCTTTCGGACGGTGCGACGCGAAAGTTACCCCGTGCCGGAAAATTACGGATCAGAGCTGCGTTACGGCCCGCAGGGGCGCGGCGCCTGTTTGATCGTCGCCAAGGTGAGTGGGCGGGGGCTCACATTTTGTGTCGCGCGAACTTGACCCCCTGCGCTTCCGACCCCTAGGCATGGATCATGCCGCATGACACCAGCCTGATCGGAACCATCGTCGCCGGGCTGGGTGTGGCGTTCCTGATGGGGGCGCTGGCGCACCGGCTCAGGATATCGCCGATCGCGGGCTATCTGCTTGCGGGGGTGCTCGTCGGGCCGTTTACGCCGGGGATCGTTGCCGACACCGGGCTCGCGCTCCAGCTTGCCGAGATCGGGGTGATCCTGCTGATGTTCGGGGTCGGGCTGCATTTTTCGCTGAAAGACCTGCTGTCGGTGCGCAAGATCGCGGTGCCGGGAGCGATCGCGCAAATCGCGGTCGCGACCGCGCTCGGCATGATGCTCGGGCTGTGGCTCGGCTGGCCGGTCGAGGGCAGCATCGTCTTTGGCCTGGCGCTGTCGGTCGCGTCGACCGTCGTGCTGCTCCGCGCGCTGCAGGCGCGCGACATGGTCGAGACCGAAAAGGGGCGGATCGCGGTCGGCTGGCTGATCGTCGAGGATCTCGTGATGGTGCTCGCGCTCGTGCTGTTGCCCGCGATGTTCGGCGACCGCGGCGATGAGGGCGGGAGCGCGGGGCTGCTGCAATCGGCGGCGATCGTGCTGCTCAAGGTCGTCGGCTTCGGCGCCTTCATGTTCGTGATCGCGCGGCGGGTGTTGCCGTGGGTGCTCCACTGGGTCGCGCATTCGGGGTCGCGCGAGCTGTTCCGCCTCGCGGTGCTCGCGATCGCGCTCGGGGTCGCGTTCGGCGCGGCGGTGATTTTCGACGTGTCGTTTGCATTGGGCGCTTTCTTCGCGGGCATGATCCTCGGCGAAACGCAGCTGTCGCGGCGGGCCGCCGAAGAGACGCTGCCGCTGCGCGATGCGTTCGCGGTGCTGTTCTTCGTGTCGGTCGGCATGCTCTTCGATCCCAAGGTGCTCGTCGAACAGCCGGGGCCGGTGCTGGCGACGGTGGCGATCATCATTCTCGGCAAGTCGGTCGCCGCCTACGCGCTCGTCCGTGCCTTCGGGCATCATTCGGGGACCGCGCTGACGGTGTCGGTCAGCCTTGCGCAAATTGGCGAATTTTCGTTCATTCTCGCGGGGCTGGGGGTGGGCCTGAAAGTGCTGCCCGAAACGGGGCGCGACCTGATCCTCGCGGGGTCCTTGCTGTCGATCCTGTTCAACCCGATCCTCTTCTCGCTCGCGGTAAAATATATGCGCGACGCGGAGGCCGAGGAGGAAGAAGCGGAGGCGGAGGGCGAGGTTGCGCCCGCGCCGTGCAACGCCGGCGTCGTGCTGATCGGCTATGGCCGCGTCGGCAGCCATATCGGCAGCCTGATCTGCGGGCGCGGCGAGGGGCTGACGGTGATCGAGGACCAGAAGGATATGGCCGCGGCGGCGCGCGAAGCGGGGGCGACGGTGATCGTCGGCGACGCGACGAAGGAAAGCATATTGCGGCAGGCGGGGATCGACACCGCGTCGACGTTGCTGATCGCGATCCCCGAAGGGGTCGAGGCGGGCGCGATCGTGCGGCGCGCGCGCGCGATCAATCCCAAGCTGGTGATCGTCGCGCGCGCGCATTCGGACGAGGAGGTCGACGATCTGGTGCGGCGCGGCGCCGATCATGTCGTGATGGCCGAGCGCGAGACCGCGTCGCGGATGGCCGAGCGGGCGATGCTGACGCTGGCTTAGACCAGCCTTCAGTTCCGTTCGTGTCGAGCGAAGTCGAGACACCTATCGGCGTCGCGCAAGGTCGAGAGGCATCTCGACTTCGCTCGATGCGAACGGAAAAGGATTGAAATGGTTGAGGTCGGGGCTTCCCCCGCTCCCCCAAACTTCCTATCGCCATCGCAATGTCCGCCGACGCTCTCCTCCCTTTGCTCAAATCCACTTTCGGTTTCGACGCCTTCCGTGGCCGCCAGGGCGAGGTCGTCGATCGCGTGATGGCGGGCGCGCGGACGCTCGCGGTGATGCCGACGGGGGCGGGCAAGTCGCTGACGTACCAGCTGCCCGCGGTCGCGCTGAACGGCTGTGTCGTTGTCGTGTCGCCGCTGATCGCATTGATGCACGACCAGCTGCGCGGCGCGCGCGCGGCGGGGATTCGCGCCGCGAGCCTCACCAGCGTCGATGCCGACTGGGCCGAGACGCGGCAGGCGTATCGCGACGGCCAGCTCGACCTCTTGTACGTCGCGCCCGAGCGCGCGACGGGCGAGGGGTTTCGTACCTTGCTCGAGGCGCAGACGCCGGCGCTGTTCGCGATCGACGAGGCGCATTGCGTTTCCGAATGGGGGCATGATTTCCGCCCCGATTACCGCTTGCTGCGGCCTTTGCTCGACGCGTTTCCGGCGGTGCCGCGGCTCGCGCTGACCGCAACCGCCGACAAGCACACGCGCGAGGATATTCTCGTCCAGCTCGGCATCCCGGCCGACGGGCTGATCCTTGCGGGCTTTGACCGGCCGAACATTCGCTATGCGGTGCGTCCGCGCGTGAGCCCCGCGAAGCAGCTGGTCGATTTCATCGCTGCCAATCCGGGACCGGGGATTGTCTATGCCCCGACGCGAAACGGCACCGAGCGGCTCGCCGAGCAGATCGCGGCGGCGACGGGGCGCAGCGTCGCCGCCTATCACGCGGGGCTCGACCCCGAGCGGCGCGCGCGGGTGCAGCATGATTTCGTTGCGTCGGAGGACGGCATCGTCACCGCGACGGTCGCCTTCGGCATGGGGATCGACAAGCCCGACGTGCGCTTCGTCGCGCACGCTGGCCTGCCGAAATCGATCGAGAGCTATTATCAGGAAACGGGGCGCGCTGGGCGCGACGGCGACCCCGCCGAGGCGATGATGCTGTGGGGCGCCGACGATTTCGCACGTGCAAGAATGCGTCTTTCGGAGCTGCCCGAGGGGCGCGTTGCGGGCGAGCGGGTGCGGCTCAACGCGCTCGCGGCGCTGGTCGAGACGGTTGAATGCCGTCGCGCATTGCTGCTGCGGCACTTTGGCGAGAGTCCGCCCGAGCGCTGCGGCAATTGCGACAATTGCCTCGAGCCCGCGGCGCAGGTCGATGCGACCGTACTGGCGCAGAAATTGCTCTCGGCGGTCTATCGCACCGGGCAGAGCTTTGGCGCGGGGCATATCGAGGCGGTGCTGACCGGGCGCAGCGACGAGCGGATCGCGAGCCGCGGGCACGACAAATTGTCGGTGTTCGGGATTGTCGCGGGCGAGGAAGCGCGGCTGATCAAGCCGCTGGTGCGCAGCCTGATGGCGCGCGAGGCGCTCGACACCACCGAGCATGGCGGGCTGATGCTCGGCCCGGCGGCGCGCGCGATGATGAAGGGCGAGACCGCGGTGCTGATGGCCGAACCGCCGGTGAAGCGGACGCAGCGCGAGGGTGGGCGGACGAGCCGCGCCGACCGCGCGGCGGCGAACCCCGTCGGCGATCCGCTGTTCGATGCGCTGCGCGCGATGCGGCGCGAACTGGCGGCCGAAGCCGGGGTGCCGCCCTATGTCATCTTCCACGACGCGGTGCTCCGCGCGATGGCGAGCGGGCGGCCCGCGACGCGGAGCGCGCTGGCGGACATCCCCGGCGTCGGCGGCAAGAAGCTCGAGGCGTGGGGCGACGCGTTCCTGGGCGTGATCCGGCAATTTTGAGCCGATCGTCGGCTAGCCCGGCGAAATGACCGAAACGATGTCGCTGCGCAGCGTCCAGCCGAGCCGTTCGTAAAGCGCCTTGCCGTCGGCTGTGGCGACCAGCAGGCAGTCGGTGGCGCCGCGGCGAAGGGCGCAGCGGCCGAGTTCGGCCATGATCGCCGAGCCGAGCCTGCGGCGGCCGAACTGCGCCTCGGTCACGATCTGGTCATAGACGGCGGTGGTGCCGTGGATGCCGAGGACGCCGCGCGCCGCGAGCGAGCCGTCGGCATGCCTAGCGATCGCCTCGAAACGGTCGGCGCTTTCATCGACCTCGAATATGAAATCGGGCGTGGGCCGCGCCGGCGGCATGTCAGTTCCGGTCGCCATCAGCCACATCGGATCGCGCGGCTGCCAATTTGGCGGAATATGCTGGAGAATCGCATCGCGCGGGGCCGCGAAGTCGACATAGATGTGGGGCGCATCAACGGCAGCGAAGGCGGCGGCGGCGGCGTCGCCCGAGGCATTCCCGAGGATGAAGCGGCCGGCCTGGTCGGGCTTGCCGACATCGAACCACAGCGCCGAGGGAAGCGTGGCGGCAACAGGTTGGGCGTATTCACGGGCCGCGCAGTAACCGAAGGCCCAATCGAAATGTTCGTTCATGGTCGCGACCATAGGTGATGCGCGCGGCAAGGAAAGTGACAACGCGCCTTCGTGCCCCACCTTCATGCTTGTCAGCAAGCGCGCGGCAGGAGTAGATCGACGGCATGAGCGATTTTCGAACCCTGTCCGCCGACTATAGCGTCGCCCCGCAAATCAGCATCGAGGATGTCGCCGAGGCGAAAGCCGCGGGCTTTGCGATGCTGATCAACAATCGTCCCGATGGTGAGGAGCCTTCGGCGCCGCAGGGCGGCGATATCGCGCACGCCGCGGCGGCCGAGGGGCTGGCCTATGCCGCGATCCCGATCGGCCATGCGGGTTTCAGCCATGCGCAGATCGATGCGCTCGACAAACTGCTCGGCGATGCGACGGGGCCGATCCTCGCTTATTGCCGGTCGGGCACGCGCTCGACGCATCTGTGGGCGCTGACCCGCGCGCGCGCGGGTGACGATGTCGATGGCATCGCCGAGGCAGCCGCGAATGCGGGCTATGATCTCAGTGGGTTGCGACCGATGCTGGACGCGCTCGCGGGGGAAAAATGAATCAGGCCGAGTTGATCCAGCTGGGCGCATCGCTGGTCGCGGTGGTTTTCGTCGCCTGGCTGGTCGGGAAGATCGGGTTGGGCAGTGACCCGCGGATTGCGGACGCCGAACATGCCATCCGGTTGGCCGAAGAGGCCGAAGCCGGTTTCAGGGGCATCGAGGTCGCGCGCGACCGCGCGGGCTTTGCCGCGATCGTGCGCAATGCCGAGGGACGGATGATGCTGGTTCGCGCGCATGGCAATTTCTTTGCCGCGCGGCCGGTCGATGCCAGCGTGATCGGGCGGCTCGACAAGGATTTCCTGACACTGACGACGCCGGAGCGGACATTCGGCGCGGTGACGCTGCAATTGGGGAAGGATGCGGGGATGTGGGCCAGCCGGATGCGCGAGTTCAGCCGTGGATAAGCTGCCCGATCCCGTCGTCTACGCCGTTCCTGCCTTCATCCTGCTGCTGATCGCCGAGATGCTCATCTCGCTGCGCGCCGACAAGAGCCGGTACGAGGCGCGCGACACGCTGACGTCGCTGATGCTTGGGACGGTGAGCCAGGTTGCGGGCGCGCTCGTCGGTGCGGCGGTGATCGGCATGTCGGTGTTTGTGTACCAGTTCCGCCTGTTCGACATCGGGATCGAATTCAGCCGCTGGTGGTGGGCGTGGGTCCTCTGCTTCTTCCTCGACGATCTGGCCTATTACGCCTTCCACCGCAGCGCGCACCGCGTGCGCTGGTTCTGGGCGAGCCATGTGATCCACCACAGCTCGCAACATTATAATCTCTCGACCGCGCTGCGGCAGACGTGGACGGGTTTTTTCAGCCTGACCTTCCTGTTCCGCCTGCCGCTCTTCCTGATCGGTTTTCCGCCCGCGATGGTGTTCTTCTGCGCGGGGCTCAACCTGATCTACCAGTTCTGGATCCATACCGAGGCGATCAGGCGGCTGCCCCGATGGTTCGAGGCGGTGATGAACACCCCGTCGCACCACCGCGTCCATCATGGCGTGAACCCGCGCTATCTCGACGCCAATTATGCGGGCGTGTTCATCATCTGGGACAAGATGTTCGGCAGCTTCGTGCCCGAACGCGACGACGAACCGGTGCGCTACGGCATCGTCAAGCAACTCGGCAGCTTCAACATCCTCTGGGCCGCCGTGCACGAATGGGTCGGGATCGCGAAGGACGTCTGGCACGCGCCGTGGCGGCACAAGCTCGATTATATGTGGCGCGAACCCGGCTGGAGCCACGACGGCAGCCGCGCGACGAGCGCGATGATCAAGGAACGCTGGGCGGCGGGGCGGCCGGTGGAAGAACCGGCGGAGTAGAGCTGTCCTAAACCCGTTCGTGTCGAGCGAAGTCGAGACACCGTGAGGGCGCGCGCGATCGATGGGCATCTCGACTTCGCTCGATGCGAACGGTGAAGGGTATCAGCCCCCTTGCCTCGCCCCCTAATGACATTCATGTAAGCACCCGGGCGACCGCCAGCAGGCGGCGCGAGGGAGAGTCGCAAGCATGGATCAGTTCGACATCATCGTCATCGGCGGCGGCAGCGCGGGGAGCGCGGCGGCGGGGCGGCTGGCCGAGGACGGCAAGCGTACCGTCTGTCTGGTCGAGGCGGGCGGGCGCAACGACAATATGCTGATCAAGACGCCGGGGTTCATGCCCTTCATCCGGAACAGCTCGAACTATAAATATGAGACGGTGCCGCAGGGGGGGCTGAACGGGCGCACCGGCTATCAGCCGCGCGGGCGCGGACTCGGCGGGTCGAGCGCGATCAACGCGATGGTCTATATTCGCGGGCACCAGTTCGATTACGACCAGTGGGCGGCGCTCGGCGCGACGGGGTGGAGCTATGCCGACGTGCTGCCTTTCTTCAAGCGGAGCGAAGGCAATGAGCGCGGCGGCGACGAATTCCACGGGGGCGGCGGGCCGCTCAATGTGATGGACCAGCGCTGGCCCAATGTGACGAGCCGGCGCTTCGTCGAGAGCGCGGCGTCGCTGCAATTGCCGCGCACGGCCGATTTCAACGGCCCGAGCAACGAAGGCTTTGGCCTTTATCAGGTGACGCAGAAGGCGGGCGAACGCTGGTCGGCGGCGCGCGCCTATGTCGAACCGCTCCGCGCGCACGGCAATTTCGCGGTGCGCACGGGGGCGCTGGTCGAGAAAATCCTGATCGAGGAGGGGCGCGCGACGGGGGTGGTGATCCGGCGCGGCGGCAACCGCGAGACGCTGCGCGCGCGCGGCGGCGTGATTCTCTCGGCGGGCGCCTTCAACAGCCCGCAGATATTGATGCTGTCGGGTATCGGGCCGGGCGCGCACCTGAAGGACAAGGGGATCGAGGTGACCCTCGACCGCGAAGGCGTCGGTGCGAATTTGCAGGATCATATCGATTATGTGTCGAGCTGGGAGACGCGCTCGACCGAGCCGTTCGGCGACAGCGCCGGCGGCACTTGGCGGATGGTGAAGGCGATCTTCGAGCACCGGACGAAACGCAGCGGGATCATGACGACCTGTTTCGCCGAGGCGGGGGGCTTCTGGAAATCGCGGCCCGACCTGCCCGCGCCCGACATCCAATATCATTTCGTGCCCGCGATGCTCGAGGATCACGGGCGCACCAAGGTGAAGGGGCATGGCTTTTCGTGCCACGCCTGCGTGCTCCGGCCCGAGAGCCGCGGGACGGTGCGGCTGGCGTCGTCCGATGCCGCGGCGGCGCCTGCGATCGATCCGGGCTTTCTGACCGATGCGCGCGATATGGCGACCTTGCGGGCGGGCGTGCGGATGATGCACCGGATCGCGGCGGCACCGCCGCTGGCGGATTATGCAGGGGCCGACCGCCATCCGGTGGACCTCGACGATGATGCCGCGCTCGACGCGCTGATCCGCAGTCGCGCCGACACCGTCTATCACCCTGTCGGCACATGCCGGATGGGGAGCGACGCCGATGCCGTGGTCGATCCGACGCTGAAGCTGAACGGCATCGACGGGCTGTGGGTCGCCGATGCGAGCGTCATGCCGCGGCTGGTGTCGGGGAACACCAATGCGCCGAGCATCATGATCGGGGAGCGGGCGGCCGATTTCGTGAAGGCGGCGCTGAACTAGGCGGTGCACGCTGCGGCCAGCAGCGCGCCGCTTTTCGTGAGGTCATAACGGCTCGCCGGCGGACGCATATCGAGTATTTCGCGCGTCACCAGCCCGTGCTTGCCAAGCGCGGTCAGCCCCTGCGACAGCGCGCGCGGGGTGGCGGGGGTCAGCAGGCGCGACAGTGCGTTGAAGCGGTCGTGGCCCGCGCCGATCCCGACGACGAGCGGAAGTCCCCAGCGCGTCGCGGCACCGGGTGGCAGGTCAATTGCCGCTTGCGCCTCGCTAATCGTTGCGGCGCGTGCGGCGGCGGCGGCGCCGGCTTCGGTCAGGATATATTCGGGACGGAGCGGGTGGCCGTGACCGGAGTTGCGCGCCACCCAGCCGATCGTCGCCGCGGCCTCCAGCGTGCGCGTGAGGCTGTCGCGCGAGAGTCCGAGGCGGTGGATCAGTTCGACGAAGCGCGCGCCCTTGTGTGCCGCCAGATCGGCGAGCAGCGGCACCAGCCAGCGATGGCTGCCGAGCTGAATCAGCACGGGGTCGGACGCGGTTGACGGCATTTGCAACTAACTATACAAACCAGACCATTGAGGCAAGCGATATGGGCCATGCGATTCTCCGCGCGGCTCGGTGCTTCGCGAAAAGGGAGGAATGGCATGGCGCTTCAGATCGGATCCGAGCTCACCTGTTCGATGGGGGTCAAGGACATGACCGCGTCGATCGCCTGGTACGAGCGCGTGATGTTGTGCGAGCTGCTCTACCGCGCCGACGAGCTCGGCTGGTGCGAGCTCAAGACGCCGATGGCGGGGGTGAATATCGGGCTCAGCCAGGTCGAGGCGGTCGTGCAGGGCGGCGGCGCGACCAATGTGTTCGAGGTGGCTGACATCGAGGAGGCGAAAGTGCATCTCGATGCCGAGGGTGTGCGGCAGGATGGCGATATCCAGCATATTCCGGGGTTGGTGAAATTGCTCACTTTTTACGATCCCGACGGCAACGCCTTCATGTTCTCGCAGTCCGAGATCGCGGCATGACATCGCTCTGGTGGGCGGCGGCGGCGCTGATGGCGCCGGCCGCGCCCGCCGCCGAAGCCCCGTCGCTCGCCGCCTGGCATGGCAGCTGGGCCGGTGAGGGCGAGGCGTTCGGCAAGCCCGCGACGGCGACGCTCGACATCGCACCGGGCGCGGGCGAGGCGACGACGCTCGCCTATCGTCTGCGCATCGCGGGCACGCCGCCGATCGCCTATTCGGCCGAGGCGACGTACGCCTTCGACACGAAGGGGCGCGTGCGCGGAAAATGGACCGACAGCTATGGCGGAACGCGCGCGGTGGTCGGCGGGGTGAATGCGGCGAAATGGTGGACGCATTGGGGCAGCGCCGATGTCGAAATCGGCCGGTCGACTTATGTCCTTGAAGCGGACGGAAGACTCCTCGTCAGCGATTCGATTCTGCAGGACGACGGCAGCTGGCGCATCTTCGCCATGCTGCGCTATGCGCGCACAAATCGCTGAAAACTGCCGATTTTGGGCAGCATCTGTGTTGCGCACAAAAAAAGAGGGCCGGGACTTGCGTCCCGGCCCAGCCTTTCAGGCTCTCCCCTCCTGAAACTGTTGACGCAATGAATGCCATATTAATGTCATGATGGGAAGGCTTAAATTGCGGCAATGCTGCGCAAATTTTGTGCAACATTTCAGCGCCTGAAAATGGGCCGGAACGCGTCCGCGCCCGGCCCATCTCTCCCCGTCAGAAGCCCTTGCGAACCGTGACGCCGAAGGTGCGCGGCTGGTTCGTTGCAAAGCCGAGCCGCGCGCGGCCGCCGCGTTCGCGGTCGAAGGCGAGCAGCGCATTTTCGTCGAGCAGATTGTTTACATAGACCGAGATTTCGAACTCGTTCGGAAACTCGATCCCTGCGCCGAGGTTCACCAGCTGATAATCGGGCAGCTTGAGGTCGAGCGTCGTCGCCGAACCGATCGGCGCGCCGCCAAAGGTGAAGCCGTGGACGAAGGTCCGCGGGTTGTTTTCCTGATCGCCGGGCTGGGTATAGCGGCTGCCGACATGCTGGAAGGATGCGGTGACGAAGGCGTTGGTGTCCGACGACGCATCGATCGGGAAGCTGTAGGTCGCGTTCGCCGCCATCTGGAACTTCGGCACCGAGGGCAGGCGGTTGCCCTCGCGGATGCCCTCGATCACCGTCCCGTTCGGGCGTGTGAGCGTCGAATCGAATTCGGCCTCGACATAGCTGCCCGACAGCCCGAGATCGAGCCCGGTGAACGGGCTGGCCGACAGCTCGACCTCGAGCCCCATCGTATGCGCGTCGGCGTTGAACACGATACGCGACGAGCAACTGCCGGCATCGGCGGTGACCTGCAGATTGTTGATCTTGGTATAGAAGCCGGCGGCGTTGAAGGTGATGCCACCGAACTGCGCCTTCACCCCGCCTTCATAGTTCCACAAGGTTTCGTCGTCGTAGCGCGGGCGGCCGCTGAAGGTCTGCGCGTCGGGGCCGTTCGGCACGCCGCCGTCGCACAGCGGCAGGTTGAGCGGATCGTTGACGCCGCCGAGGCGGAAGCCCTTCGACGCCTGCGCGTTGAGCGTGATGCCGTCGGCGACATCATAGCTGAGCAGCAAGCGCGGCGAGAAGCCGGTCGACGAGGTCTTGTCGCGGGCATTGTCGCCGTTGGGGAATAGCCCGCCCGATACGAAACGCCGGCTTTCGTCGAAAGCATAATAACGACCGCCGAGCGTCGCGGTGAAGGCTTCGGTGAGGTCGTAGCTCAGCTCGCCGAAAATAGCGATCTGCGACAGGTCATAAGGGATGTCGGCGTTATAGGGCGAATCGGGACCAAAGCCGTTGGCGAGCGCCGCCGAGGTGCCCGCGCCGAACCTTGCATCGGTGAACACGTCATAACCCGGCGTCGGAAGGCGCTGGGTATAGTCACGTTTGACGTTGGCATAATAGCCGCCGACGAGCCACTGGAAGGGGCCGGTTCCCGCCGAGTTCACCCGCAATTCCTGCGTGAATTGCTTGACGCCTGTGGTGTCGACAAGGTTCGAGGGCAACAATATGCCCGCAACCGGAAAACCGAGGTCGGCCGAAACGCTGCCCGTCAGCGCGCTCGCGTCGCGGCTGACGAGGATGTCGCGATCGGTGTAGGTCGTCACCGACGTCACGCCGATCACGTCACCATCATAGCTCATTGTCAGGTCGAAGAGCTTGACCTCATCCTCGAACGCCTCGTCGAGCAGCAGATATTGCTGGCGTTCCTTGAAGGTCACCTGCGGCCGCGTCGTCGTGAACTGGTTGGCGAAGAGGTTATAGACCTCCTGCCGGTTGAAGCCGTCGGTCTTGACCTTTTGATAGACGAAGCGCGGGGTGATCGACAGATTCTCGGCAGGTTTCCACAGCAGCGAGAAGCGCCCGCCATAGCGTTCGCCGCTGTTGACGTCCTCGCTCTCGCCGCCGCCTTCGCGCAGCGCATTAATGAAGCCCGCGTAACGCGTATAATAGCCGACCGCGCGCATCGCGAGATTGGGGCTCAATGGCAGGTTGATCGCGCCCTTGAGGTGGCCGCCGAAATCGTCGCCGTCGACGAGGTTCACATTGCCTTCGACCTTGCCCTCGATGCCGTCGAGATTGGGCTGGTTGGTAATGTAGCGGAGCGTGCCACCGACCGAACCCGATCCGAAGAGCGTGCCCTGCGGCCCGCGCAGCGTCTCGACGCGGTTGAGGTCGAACAGGTCGAGGTCGGGGGTGAAGAGCGACAGCGAGACGACCGATTCGTCGAGATAGACGCCAACCTGTTCCTTCACGCCCGGCTGGTCGCGCGCGATCTGGCCCGCCGAGACGCCGCGCACCGACACCTGGCTTTGCCCGGGCCCGAGATTCTGGACCGTCAGGCCCGCGACGTTGCGCGACAGATCCTCGACCGTACTCGCGTTTGCGCGCTCGATCGCCTGTTCGGTCTGCGCGTTGATCGAAAAGGGAACGTCCTGCAGGCTCGCGTCGCGCTTGGTCGCGGTGACGATAATCTCGTTGCCGTCATAGCTGTTCGCAGGCGCGTCCTGCGCCACTGCCGGGGTGCTTGCAAGCGCAAGGCACGACAAGCCCGCGAGCATAGATGCTCGTGCATTCATGATAATCCTCCTCCTGATGGCCAATCTACGCTGGTCCGGGCGGGAGGGTGCGCTTCTTGTTTCCATTACGCAATGGCGCATGAATATTGCGCGAAATAAAGGCCGGGACATGTTGCGCGCCAGCCACAGTAAGAAAATGACAAAAATGGACGGGACTGTGCCCCGCGCTCGCGGCCGTTCCCGCCACAAAAAAAGGCCGGGACCTGTGTCCCGGCCCGTGGCCGTTCGGGCCACAAACTTAAAAAATGGCCGGGGGCAAGCCCCGGCCAGTGGTTCGCAGGAGGAACCTCGGTAGGATCCCGCCGCCGCCGTTTGAAAGGAGAGAGACGTACGGCGACGGGTATCCTGTCTCGTCAGTAGTTGTAGGCGCGCTCCCCATGTTCGCCGAGGTCGAGCCCTTCGCGTTCGACCTCTTCCGAAACGCGGAGGCCGGTGAGCAGCTTGGCGACATAGATGGCGATGACGGTGCCGACGCTGGCCCAGACGATCGTCGCGGCAACCGCCGAAATCTGAGTCACGAGCTGCGGTCCGATCGCAAAATCGTCGCCGCCGGGGCCGCCGAGGCTGGGGGCATAGACGATCGCGGTGCCGATCGCGCCGACGATGCCGCCGACGCCGTGGATGCCGAAGGCGTCGAGCGAGTCGTCATAGCCGAGTTTGGGCTTGAGCACCGTCACCGCATAGAAGGCGATGAGCGAGGCGACCGCGCCGAGGACGATGGCGCCGAACGGCCCCGAATTGCCCGCCGCCGGGGTCACCGCGACGAGGCCGGCGATGATGCCCGAGCAGAAGCCGAGCGCCGAGGGCTTATGGCCCGCGAGCTTTTCGGCGAGCATCCAGAACAGCGCGGCCGAGGCAGTCGCGACGAAGGTGTTGATCATCGCGAGCGCGGCCGAGCCATTGGCTTCGAGCGCCGAGCCGGCGTTGAAGCCGAACCAGCCCACCCACAGCATGCCGGTGCCGACCATCGTGAGGGTCAGCGAGTGCGGCGCCATGATTTCTTTCTGGTAGCCGATGCGCTTGCCGAGGATCATCGCGGCGACGAGCGCCGAGACACCCGCGTTGATGTGCACGACGGTGCCGCCGGCGAAATCGAGCGCGCCCATTTCGAAGAAGAGGCCGCCCGCCGCCCACACCATGTGC
Organism: Sphingopyxis sp. H053; assembly: GCF_001468225.1. Lineage (GTDB taxonomy): Bacteria > Pseudomonadota > Alphaproteobacteria > Sphingomonadales > Sphingomonadaceae > Sphingopyxis. Next base: position 129,736 of record NZ_LNRU01000004.1, read on the forward strand.
GCGATGGGGAAATAGACGATCGTCAGCCAGATCGCGCCGAACACCATCACCGCCGAGAATTTCATGCGTTCGACGACCGATCCGAGGACCAGCGCGAGGGTGATCGCGGCAAAGGTCATCTGGAAGCTGATGAACACATATTCGGGCAGCTTGAAGCCGTCGCTGAACGTGTCGGCGAGGCTGTCGGGCGTGACACCGGCGAGGAAGAATTTGCCCCAGGCGATGAAGGCATTGCCCTCGGGACCAAAGGCGAGGCCGTAGCCATAGATCACCCAGATGATCATCGCGAGGCAGGCGGCCGCGCCGATCTGCGTCATCGTCGACAGCATATTCTTGGTGCGCGTCAGACCGCCGTAGAAGAGCGCGAGGCCCGGCAGGATCATCAGGAGCACGAGCACGGTCGAGGTCATCATCCAGGCGGTGTCGCCCTTGTCGACCACGGCCGCGACCACCGGTTCGGGTGCCGCCGCGGCGACTTCCTGCGCCCAGGCGGGCAGCGCGGCGAACAGCGAGAGGCCGACGGCCCCGGCGCCCGCCGCAAATTTCTTTGCGAACGTCATGTTTTCCCCCTTCGTCATTACAGTGCCGCCTCGCCGGTCTCGCCGGTGCGGATGCGCACCGCCTGACCGACGTCGAGGACGAAAATCTTGCCGTCGCCGATCGAGCCGGTGCCGGCGGTCTGTTGCAGCGTTTCGACAACCCGTGGTGCAAGCGCATCGTCGCAGACGAGCTCGATCTTCACCTTCGGCACCATGTTGGTGGCATATTCGGCGCCGCGGTAGATTTCGGTCTGCCCCTTTTGCCGGCCGAAGCCCTTGACCTCGGTCACGGTCATGCCGGCGATGCCCAGACCGGTGAGCGCTTCGCGCACCTCGTCGAGCTTGAATGGTTTGATGATGGCCAAGATCAGCTTCATGACGCCCCCTTTTGCTAATGGCACCATGTTGCACTGCAACGGCCGTGCCAGATTGCGCGGGGCGCGCGAAAGTTAACATTTTGTGACGGCGTGAGCGGTGTAAGCGACCTATTCGGTCGTTCGGTGGGCAGGGAAGGCAGCGTATTGCCTAAAATTTGGGCAATGGCCGTCGCGCCCGCGAAGGCGGGGGCCGCAGTCTGCCTTGCGTAACATCTCTCGCGGCCCCCGCCTCCGCGGGGGCGACGGTTTCTACTCCGCTGCCTTGAATCGCGCCCAGATCGGCAGATGGTCCGACGCGCGTGCCGCGAGCGCGCTCTGGTGGACGCCCGCCTCGACGGCTTCGAGGTCGGGGGTCGCGAAAATACGATCCAGCTTTGCGACCGGGCGGCGGCTGTGGAAGCTGTGGCCGGTGTCGACAAGCCGGTGGCGCTCGCCGAAATCGGCGAGGCAGCCGCCGCGCGGCCGCCATTCGTTGCAATCGCCCATCAGGATCGTCGGCAGTTCCTCGCCCTCGGCGACATGGTTCAGGATCGCGCGCGCCTGCTGGCGGCGGCGCAGCCCCGAAATGTCGAGATGCATGCCGACGACGCGGAGCCGCGTATCGCCGATGCGCACCGTCGCCGCGACGGCGCCGCGCGGCTCGAGCGTCGGCAAATGGAGCGCGTGGCTTTCCTCGACCACGGCGCCCTTGCGCACGAGCAGCGCGTTGCCGTGCCAGCCGATCGCATAGGGACGGCCGCTGAGCAGGTCGACCGGGACATAATCGCTATGGTCCTCGAACATATGCGGCGGGATCGCGCTCGCGCGCGTGCCGAAACGGCGGTCGGCCTCCTGCAGCGCGACGATATCGGCGTCGAGCTCGCCGAGCACCGACAGCACCCGGCCCGGGTCGCGGCGCCGGTCGAGCCCGATGCCCTTGCGCATATTGTAACTGGCGACCTTGATCATGACGTGTTTTTCAAGCGCTCAGGCCGCGTTTCCGTTCCCGCCGGACTCGAATTCGGCGATCAGCGCCTGCGCCTCGTCCAAATCCTCGTCGAGCACCATGATGCGGACGGGGATGAGCAGCCCGACGCTTTCGGCGATGTTCATGCCCGCATCGAAGCACACCGCATGGACGCCGGCGCTCTCGAGCCGGCCGCGCAGCAGCTCGGCCTCGGCGCCGTTGGGAAGGCGCACCAGCTCGACCAATGGCATCAGGCGTCGCCCGCGATGAAACGGTCGGTCGGGCGCGTCGGCAGGCCGTCGATGCTTCGGTCGCGTTCCTTGAATTTTTCGACCCACAGCGTGCGGTCGGCCTGGCGGTGATATTTTTGCAGCGTGTCGCGCTCGTGCTGCAATTCCATCATCGGTACGCCCCAGCCGCAGCTCGTCTGTACGCTGTCGATATCGATCACGAAGATCTGGCGTGTGCCGGGAAGCAGGGTGAAGTTTGCGGCGAGCGCGTCCCACTCGGCATCCTGCGGCAGCACGGGGCGGCCGCGGCCATAGATGCGCAGGATCAATGCCGTGCGATCGAAGGCGCAGAACATGATCGTGATGCGCCCGTCGGCGGCAAGATGCGCGTGCGTCTCGTTGCCCGATCCGCCAAGGTCGAGATAGGCGACCTGCGCGTCCGAAAGGACTTTGAAGCTGTCGGCATAGCCCTTGGGCGACAGGTTGATGCGCGCATCGGCGGCGGCCGTCGCGGTGAAAAAGACCGGCTGTTTTTCGATAAAGGCGATATGCTTGTCAGTCAGCGTATCGGTGAATTCCATGACTGTTCTCCGTATCGCGCCAGCCCTATCACCAATTCCTGCCCTCTTCTATCGCGGCTTCCTCGTCGGCGCGGGTGGCGCGGCCGAGGGCCTCGTTGCGATGCGGAAAGCGGCCGAAGCGGTCGACGATGTCGAAATGCTTTTGCGCATAATCCTGGAACATCGGGGCGTCGAACTGGGCGAACAGGCGCAGCGATTCGCGTTGGTCGTCCATATTCTCACTATGCTGGAAGGGCAGGCAGGCGAATTGGCGCCGCTCGTCGGGCCAGTTTTCGTGCCAGCCGCGCGCGACGATGCCGCGCGCGATCGCGCGGGCGAGATCGTCGGTCGCGAAGGCGTCGGCGTGACCGCGATAGATGTTGCGCGGCACCTGATCGAACAGGATCGTCGCGGCGAGCGCGGTGTCGGGATCGGTGAGGAAGGCTTCGGCGGGCTGCGAGCGCAAGGCGTCGTGCCAGCCTTCTGCCAGGTCGCGGACGGCATCGTCGAATTCGGTGCCGCCGCCGTACCAGTCGTCCATGCCATGCTCGTCAAACCAGAAGGCGAGGAGTTGCTGCGCCCAGTCGGCGGGGGGCGGGGCGTTTTCGTTTTCGGCCAAGGTCTTTGTTCCCATCAAGCGTCATCCCGGCGAAGGGTGTTCAGAGGCACGTGACTCTGAAACCGGATCTCGACGTAACGGTTTGACGCAACGTGGAGATCCCGGCCTTCGCCGGGACGACGACTTTAATGTGGATCGAAGGGCGCGCAACCGCGCCCGAGCTTATTCGCCCTTGACGCGCTTGTACGGCACAAACTGGCCGAGCGATACGAAGCCGGCGTACATATGGCTGGTGCGGTCGCGCAGTTCGACGGCGTCGATGCTGCACAGCTGGCTGCCGATCGTCTTGGTGACGAGGATATCGTCATCGTCGAGCGATTCGGCCCCGCCCTTCGGCCGGTTGACCCAATAGGTGCTGCCGACCTTGTAGACGATCGCGGTCTTCTCGATGATCTGAGAGCTGCGCGCGGTCGAGAGCGAGATGCAATCCTGCGGTTCGCCCGCGACGCGCCCTTCGAGCAGCTTGGCAAGCTGATCTTCGGGCGCAAGCTTTTCGCGTGCGGTGGCGGCGGGGGCTGCCGCGATGGCTGCGGCGGCAAGAAGCGCCGGGATGAGGTGACGCATGGTTCGACTCCTGTCTTTCATACCCTACCCGGCGCCTTTTTGCGCCAACGTGCGTGAACAGGGGCTGACTCGCCGCCGTTTCAGCACGCCCCGTCGGGAAGCGGGATGCCCAGCGGACCTTTGCATTTCTTTTTCTTCGCGGGTTCGGCCGGGGTGCTGCCGCCCATATTCGATCCGCTCATCCCGCCGAAATCGGCACCGACCATCAGCATGGTATGCGAGCGGAAGCGCACCTTCGCGGTCCAGTCGATGTTCCACGCCGCATTGCCCGCGGGCTTGGGCGGATAGGAGAAATTGGCCTCGGGCCCAAAAGCGTTGAGGTTGCCGATCAGCATTTCGCCCGACGCTTTCTTGACCTCTGCGGGGATCTGGCAGCTCGTCTGCGTTGGCGGCATCACGATCTTCTTGGTGATCAGATTCGCGACGACCGATGGCGGCAGCCAGTCCCACAGCCCGCCGCCGAATTCCTTCGACGCGCTGCTCGTCCACCAGACGATATCGCCCATGTCATTCTTGCCGCCGCCATTGCCCATGCCGCCGATCGTCCACGCGACATAGCCCGTAGCGTTCGGCACGCTGTTCCAGCGGACCATCACCGACTGGTCGCCCTGGATCGCGGTCGAGGCGCTGAGCCCCTGCATATAATCCTGCGCCAGCGTAAAGTTGATGTCGGGGCCGATATTGCTCGCGACGCGGTGCGCGCCGAGCAGCGATGAGCCCGATCCGGGCTGCTTGCCGCCCTTGTTGTTCGGCCAGTCGACATAGGAACGGCTATTCGCCTTGCTCACTTCGCGGATCACCGGGACCGCGCTGGAGAAGAGATTAGGCGGCATCTGGCCCGCGGCGACCTTGGCGAAATCGATCACCACCGGCTGGCCTGGCCCCGCCTTCGCGCCGCAGCCCCAATAGAGCAATAGACGGCCTTTCGGGCGTTCGAACGGGGTGGTTCCGGGCTCGTCCTTGCCCTCGATCGTCGTCAGCGGGACCGACTTGCCCATCTTCGCCTGCGGCAGGAAGAAATGGTCGCCCTTCGGTGGCGGCGCGGTGGCGGCATCATTCGAGCCGAGGCGGAGGAGGAGCTGGTGCGCGACCTTGCTCGACGGATCGCCGCCGAACATCATCCCCATCGCGCCGCCGAGGCCGCCCCTGCCGCCGCCCGCCATCGCGGCGAAGCCCGACATCGTCGCGACGTCCATTTCGTAACGCTCTTTGGGGCCGGTGGTTTTTTGCGCAGAGCCGGGAACGGCGGCGAGGACCGCGGCGACGGCGGCCACGGAAACGAAACGCAGATTCGAACGCATATTACCCTCCCTGTTGCAGGGGATCCCCCCACGGACGATGCGACCGATTCTTCTTCTGTTTGCGTAAGCTATATGCGCGGGAGGGCGGAACGCCAAGTGAGGGTGATCACAGGTTGTTTGCGATGCAAATCTTCGTCACCCCGGACTTGATCCGGGGCCTGCCTTCCTTCGCGAAGAAAAGGCGGGTGCCGGGTCAAGCCCGGCATGACGGATATGGGATCAGGCCGTGCCGCCCACCGTCAGCCCGTTGACCAGCAGGGTCGGCTGGCCGACGCCCGCGGGGACGCTCTGTCCGCCTTTGCCGCAGATGCCGATGCCTTCGTCGATCGCCATGTCGTTGCCGATGCCGGTGACTTTGGTGAGCACGCTCGGCCCGTCGCCGATCAAGGTCGCACCCTTGATCGAGTCCCCGAGCTTGCCGTTCTCGATCTTGTACGCCTCGGTGCAGCTGAAGACGAACTTGCCCGACACGATGTCGACCTGTCCGCCGCCGAAGCTTTTCGCGAAAATGCCGTTCTTGACGCGCGACAGAAGCTCGGCGGGATCGTCGTTGCCGCCGCGCATGAAGGTGTTGGTCATCCGCGGCATCGGCGCATGTGCAAAGCTTTCGCGGCGGCCGTTGCCGGTGGGCTCGACCCCCATCAGGCGCGCGTTGAGGCGGTCCTGCATATAGCCTTTGAGGATACCGTCTTCGATCAGCACCGTCTCGCCGGTCGGGGTGCCTTCGTCGTCGATCGAAAGCGAGCCGCGGCGGCCGCCGCCGACCGGGCTGTCCATCGCGCCGTCGTCGACGACGGTGACGCCGGGCGCGGCGACGCGTTCGCCGATGCGGCCCGAGAAGGCGCTCGTGCCCTTGCGGTTGAAATCGCCTTCGAGCCCGTGGCCGACGGCTTCGTGGAGCAGCACGCCGGGCCAGCCGGGGCCGAGGAGGACGGTAAATTCGCCCGCGGGGGCGTCGACCGCGCGCAGATTGACGAGCGCCTGCGCCAGCGCCTCGTCGATCGCGCGGTTCCACTGCGCGGGTTCGAACAGATGGTCGTACATATAGCGACCGCCGAGGCCGAAATAACCGGTTTCGCGGCGGCCATTTTCCTCGACAACGATCGACACGTTGAGGCGGACGAGCGGGCGGATGTCGGTCGCGAGGAAGCCGTCGGCGCGGACGATCTCGACCACTGACCAGCTGCCCGCGAGCGCAACCGAGACCTGCACGATGCGGGGGTCACGTTCGCGCGCGGCGGCGTCGATTTCCTGGCAGAGCGCGACCTTCTTCGCGAAGGGGATGAGGTCGAGCGGGTTCGCCTCGTCATAGAGATGGCGGTTGGTGCGCGGCGGCGGCGCGGCGTGCGCCTGATTCGACGGATCGAGCAGCGCGAGCGTTTCGGCGGCGCGGCGGATCGCGCCGGCGCTGATGTCGCTGGCGTGCGCAAAGCCTGTCATCTCGCCCGACACAGCGCGCAGGCCAAAACCGGCGTCGGTCGAATAGTCCGCGGTCTTGAGCCGGCCGTCGTCGAAGCCGAAGCTCTCGGTCGCGCGATATTGCAGGTACAGCTCGCCGTCGTCGGCCTTGGCGAGCGCTTCGCGCGCGAGCGCCTGCGCCAGATCGGGGTCGAGCGCGTCGGCGCGATAGAGGAAGCGGCGGGGATCGGTCGGGCTTGTCATAGGAGCGATATAGGGGCGGCCCCCGCCGACCGCAAAGATTCGTCAGAGATAATTGACGGTGAGCGTGAAGGTGCCGCTGTAATCGCCCTCGGGCTGGTTCGCGGGAACGGTGAGCGTGCCGCCGATATAATAGCTCTGGACCCCGCTCGGCAGCAACGTCCCGCCGAGCAGCGCGATGCCGCCGCCGCTGGTGCTCGCGGCGCGCACAAGGCTCGCGGTCATCGGCGCCGCACCGCCGCCGGCGCGGGTGAGCGTGACCGAGGTACTGCCCGATACGGTGATCAGCAATATGCCGCCGGTGCCCTGGAACACCGCGCGCTGCGCCGCCGATCCGACCGGGGTGACGCCGCCGCCGGTCGTGCGCGCGTTGGTGACGGGGCTGATCGTGACGGTGCCGCCGGTCGCGCCGCTGATCAGCGTGCCGAAATCGAGATCGTCGGTCTTGATCAGCGTGTTCGGGCGGACGACCGCCGCGTTGGCGGTGCCGGGCATGTCGGCGGCATAGGCTGGTCCGCATAGTGCCGCGCTCGCCATTGCCACAGCGAGGGTCAGGGCGCGAGTAGCCCCCCGACTATGTCTGGTCCCCTGAATCCCCACAGATTCTGCTCCTGTCTGGCACATCCTATGCCAGCGGGACCTTCATCACTGATGCATGGGGTTGGTGAATCGGCCGTTTACTTCCGGCCCGGGAATCACGCGTTGTCGGCAACGCCGACGTTCAGCCTTTGTCGGCGATCCCGCCGATGAGAATGAAGCGGCGGTCGCAATAGCCGCAGTCGGCGAAACCCTCGTCGGTGTCGATTTCGAGCCACACGCGCGGGTGGCCGAGCGCCGCATCGGCGAGGCCATCGCCGGTGCCGTCGCAGGCGATGCGGGTCTTGGGCGTGCGGATGGTTTCGGGTGCGGGCTGGGTCATCGACCGCGCCCATAGCAAGCAGGACGGGCGCCCGCAATCGGGTCTGCGCATCTTGATCCTCCCTGTCGCGAAGCGATGGGGAGGGGGACCGTCCGCGAAGCGGATGGTGGAGGGGCCGAGACGTCGCGTCCTTAGCCCCTCCGTCAGCGGCTGCGCCGCTGCCACCTCCCCACCGCTGCGCGGCAGGGAGGATCTTTGGGTGGGGCTTTGACGGCACCGGTGCAGGCACCCTTTCGGGTGCAAGTGGTCCCCCGATGCCGTCTTCCCCCCACAGGAAGGCCTAAAGATAGTTTAAGGTGATCGTGAACGTACCGCTGTAATCGCCGGGTGCCTGGTTAGCGCCGACTTCGAGCGTGCCGCCGACGGGGAAATTATAGTTGCCGAGCGGCGAGGTGATGCGGAAGCGCGTCGGGGTCGTCGACAGGATCGCGGTCGGCGTGCTGCCGATCTCGAAATTGCGGACGCGCATCCGGACGCCCGGCCCAGTGATCCAGATAGCGTTCGATCCGAGCGAGATATTGACCTGGCGGTTGAAGCTGCCGAGCCCCGCGAAGCGCGCGGGCTCGCCGCCATTGCCCGCGAGCGTGACGCCGCCGGTGCGGCTGCGCGATCCGTCGGGCTCGATTGTCACCGTCCCCGCGGTCGCCGACGGAATGATATCGCCGAAGTCGAGATCGTTGACCTTGAAGAAGGAAAGCGGGCGAAGCACGATGGCTTCGGCTTCGCCTTGCGCGCTGCCCTGCGCCAGCGCCGGCGAAGCGGCGGCGGGCGCGATCAGGAGCGCAAATATGGCTAGGCCGCGCTGCATTGGCAGCGGGCAAAAGATGTGACTGGTCCCCACATCCGCAGTCCTAGCGGCGAGTTTCCAATTTAGCGTTAACGCGGGGCTGACGAAAAATTAGCAGGCTTTCGCACGCCGAAGCGCGCCGCTATGGAGGCGGCCATGAGTGAAGCCGCCATCCGCATCGACGCCGTCTCCAAACTTTATGCCGGCGGCAAGCAGGCGCTCGACAATGTCAGTTTCGACGTGCCGCGCGGCCAGATCTTCGGGCTGCTCGGGCCGAACGGCGCGGGCAAGTCAACGCTGATCAACATCCTCGCGGGGCTTGTCAACAAGACGGCCGGGCATGCGAGCATCTGGGGCTTCGACATCGACGCCGATCCGCGCAACGCCAAATATTCGATCGGCATCGTGCCGCAGGAGATCGTCTTCGACCCCTTTTTCACGCCGTACGAGACGCTCGAGAATCAGGCGGGGTTGTACGGAGTGCCGAAGGCGAAGCGCATTTCGGACGAACTGCTCGCCGCGGTGCATCTTTCGGACAAGCGCGACGCCTATGCGCGCACGCTGTCAGGGGGGATGAAGCGGCGGTTGCTCGTGGCAAAAGCAATGGTCCATTCGCCGCCGATCATCGTGCTCGACGAGCCGACCGCGGGGGTCGATATCGAACTCCGCCAGCAGCTGTGGGACTATGTCCAGCGGCTCAACGATCGTGGTGTCACCGTGGTGCTGACGACGCATTATCTCGAAGAGGCCGAGGAGCTGTGCGACCGCATCGCGATCATCAACCATGGCAAGCTGATCGCGAACAAGCCGACGCGCGAGCTGGTCGACATGGCGCGCGAGAAGATCGTTGTCGTCACGCTCGACGCCGACGTCGCTGAACTGCCGGCGCACCCCGCGTTCGACAAGGTCGAGCGCGAGGGCGAGCGCGGGCTCGCGATCAGCTATAACAAGGACCGGATGAACGCGGGCGAGGTGCTCGCCGCGGTCAATGCGATGGGGCACGGCATCGTCGACGTCTCGACGCGCGAGGCCGATCTGGAAGATGTGTTCCTGAATCTGACGCGCAGCGCCGTCTGAGCGTCAGCGCCGCGTCAGGCGCGCGGCGACCCCGAAATGATCCGACGGATATTCGCCGTCCACCGGCGTGTCGCCGATGACACGCGCGCCGGTGACGGCGAACGCCGCCGCGTCGGCGAAGATATGGTCGATCACGCGCGGCGCGTGACCGCGCGCGGGATTGAGCGTCGTTTCCGCCGCGCCCTGCGGCAACGCCGAGACGAAGCGCGGCCTCCCCATCGCGCTGAGGCCGGGGTCGCCCTGCGGCGCGTTGAAGTCGCCCATCACGACAAGCGGGACGCCGTCGCGGGGTAGCCAGGCGAGCAGGTCGGCAAGCTGCTCCGCGCGCACCGCTGCGGCTTCGGGTTGCCATGCGAGATGCGTCGCGACGATGTCGACCGGCCCGCTTGCGGTCTGGACGCGCACGCGGATCGCGGTGCGATAATCCGACAGCGGCGCAAGCTTGCGGCGCGCGACCTCGATTACCGGCAGGCGCGTCAGGATTGCATTGCCATAGCGTTTGGGCGAACCCTCGGGCTCGGGCGCGACGAAGTGGACTTGCGCATAGCCAAGGTCGCGGGCGATCGTGGCGGCCTGATTCGGCAGTCCTTTTTTCGCGTCCTCGAGCACTTCCTGCAACGCGATGACGTCCGCGTCCGCTTCGCGCAGCGCCGCCACGAGCAACGCGCGCCGCGCCGGCCAATGCCCCCCCGCGTCGTGCCAGATATTGAAGGTCGCGACGCCGAGGTCGCCGGCAGAACCTGCCCCGACGCGATGCGCGCAGGCCGCAAGCGACAGTGTCGCCATCGCGGCCAGCAGCGCGCGCCGGTTAAGTTCCGCTTTGAGCATGTCGATAAATTCCCTTGGTCGGCGTCTTCGATCCCCCTGTCATGCGGCGCCTTGCTGTGCAACAGAGGCGCCATGAGTGAATACGACGTCATTATCGTGGGCTCGGGTGCGGCGGGGCTGACCGCCGCCATCGCGCTCGCCGACCATTGCAAGGTGCTCGTGCTCGCGAAAGGCGAGCTCACGGGCGGGTCGACCGCATGGGCGCAGGGCGGGATCGCCGCGGTGCTCGACGCGGGCGACACATTCGAAAACCATATCGACGATACGATGATCGCTGGCGGCGGATTGAACCGCCGCGAGACGGTCGAGTTCGTCGTCGAGAATGCCCCGCACGCGATCGAGCGGCTCGTCGAAATGGGGGTGCCGTTCAACAAGGACGCCGAGGCGCTGCACCTGACGCGCGAGGGCGGGCATTCGCATCGCCGCATCGTCCATGTCGACGATGCGACGGGCTGGGCGGTGCAGGCGGCGCTGCTCAAGACCGCCGAGGCGCATCCGAACATCACCTTGCTGCCGGGGCAGGCGTGCATCGACCTGATCAGCGGAAAACATGAGCTGCGTTATTCGGGCTCGGGCCGGGTCTGGGGCGTCTATGCGCTCGATGAAAAGACCGGCAAGGTCCACGCGCATGTCGGTCGCGCGACGATCCTCGCGAGCGGCGGGGCGGGCCGCGTCTATCAATTCTCGACCGCGCCGCGCGGCGCGACGGGCGACGGCATCGCGATGGCGTGGCGCGCGGGCGCGCGCGTCTCGAACATGGAAATGATGCAGTTCCACCCGACCTGCCTCTATAATCTCGACGTCAAGAATTTCCTGATCACCGAGGCGGTGCGCGGTGAGGGCGGAATCCTCAAGCATCCGGTCACCGGCCACCGCTATATGCCCGATTACGATGTGCGCGCCGAACTCGCGCCGCGCGACGTCGTCGCGCGTGCGAACGACGACCAGATCAAGCGCTCGGGGCTCGATTATGTCCACCTCGACATCAGCCATCAGGACCCCGATTTCGTCGCCGGGCATTTCCCGAACATCTATGAAAAGCTGCTGACGCTGGGCATCGACATGACGAAGCAGCCGATCCCGGTGGTGCCCGCGCAGCATTATACGTGCGGCGGGGTGCTGATCGACCTCGACGGACGCACCGACCTGCCGGGGCTTTATGCGGCGGGCGAGTGCACCGAGAGCGGGCTGCACGGCGCCAATCGTCTCGCGTCGAACTCGCTGCTCGAATGTTTCGTGTTCGGCGAGGCGGCGGCGAAGCATATCATCGAGAGCTGGGACCAGCTCGACACGCCGCCCGCGATCCGGCCATGGGACGCGAGCCGCGTCACCGACTCGGACGAAGAGGTGGTGATCAAGCAGAACTGGACCGAAATCCGCCGCTTCATGTGGAATTATGTCGGCATCGTGCGCACGACCAAAAGGCTGGAGCGCGCGCGGCACCGCATCGACATGATGACGCACGAGGTCGAGGATTATTACGGCCATTTCCGCGTCACCACCGACCTGATCGAGCTCAGAAACCTGCTGCAATGCGCCGAGCTGATCGTGCGCAGCGCGCTTCACCGCAAGGAAAGCCGCGGGTTGCATTACACGCTCGATTACCCCGATCTGCTGCCGCAGGCGGTCGATACGGTGCTGGTGCCGTGATCGGTGGCTAAAGGGTCGCGGACGAAGCTTCCGCCGCCCTATCTGCGGCGGGTGTGGATGCGCGAGCCCACGCCGGATGCGGACCCGCCCGCGGTCGATCGAGATCAATATCCCTTCAATATCCCCCTATTCGCCGACCCGGCGTTCGAAATCCGGCTCGAGAAACCCGTCACGATATTGGTGGGCGAAAACGGATCGGGCAAATCGACCTTGCTCGAAGCGATCGCGGTGCTCGCCGGATTCAGCGAGGGCGGGGGCGGCTATGGCCATATGGCCGTCGAGCGGTCGGACATTTCGGGAAGCGATGGCGGCATATTGGCCGATGCCCTGCGCGCCGCGTGGCTCCCCAAGATCGGCAAAGGTTTCTTTTTCCGCGCCGAAACCTTCTTCACCCTGGCGCGCTACGTCGATCAGGCCGCCCATGACGTTGGCGCAGGACGGCCCGATTATCTGTCCTGGTCGCACGGCGAAGGATTCCTGGGTTTTTTCGAAGAGCGCGCCGATCAACAGGGCATCTATATTTTCGACGAACCCGAATCGGCGCTGTCGCCGTCGCGCCAGTTCGAATTCCTCAAATTGCTTCGCCGCATCCAGCGCGCGAACAACAGCCAGATCATCATGGCGACGCATTCGCCGATCCTGATGGCGCTGCCCGACGCCGATCTCTGGCAGATCAGCCCGCTCGGCATCGAGCCGGTCCAGCTCGAAGACACGGCGCATTATCGGCTCTATCGCGAATTTATGCTCTATCCGCACGAGACGGTCGAGGCGATGATCGAATAGGCGTCAGCCCCCGACGCCGAGCAACCGCCCGACAAAAATCAGCACGATCGCGCCGATGACCGAGGCGAGGCAGCCCGCGCGGCTGAAGTCGCCGCGGCCGCGCGATGTCGCGAGCCCTGCAAGAAGCGAGCCGCCGATGCCGAGCAGGATCGTCGCGAGCCATCCCATCTCGACCGCGCCGGGATAAAAGAAGCGCGCGAGCGCGCCGATGACGAGGCCCGAGATGATCGCGCCGATGATGTTGATCATGCGTTGAACCCTTCGTTGAGAAAGCGCTCGGCGAGCGCGGCGTGTAGCGCCGCGCCGCGCGCCATCACGCTCTCGTCGAGCACCATATGATTCGAATGGAGGCCGCAGCATTGGCGCCAGTCGCTGCCCGCCGCGCTCGCGCCGAGCCAGAACATCGCGCCTGGGACTTTTTCGAGGACGTAGGAGAAATCCTCGGCGCCCATCACCGGATTGTCCATCGTCAGCCAGGCTTGCTCGCCAAAGGTCTCTTCGACCACCGACTGGCCGAAGCTCACCGCGCGGGCGTCGCATATGGTGACGGGGAAACCTTCCTCGATCGTCACCTCGGCGGTGCAGCCATGCGCTTCGGCGATCGCGGGGGCGAGGCGCTTCAGCTCGCGCGCGACCATCGCGCGGCGTTCGGGCGAGAGCGTGCGGATCGTGCCGAGCATCTCGGCGCTTTCGGGGATGATATTGTTCGTCGTGCCCGCCGCGATCTTGGCGATGGTGACAACCGCGGGATCGAAAACTGATATGCGGCGCGTGACCATAGTCTGGATCGCGGTGACGATCGAACAGGCAACGGGGATCGGGTCGATGCTGTCGTGCGGCATCGATGCATGGCCGCCCGCGCCCTTGACGATGATCGAAAGGACATCGGACGAGGCGAGCAGCGGCCCCGCGCGCCCCGCAAAAATCCCGTGCGGCGCGTTGGGCATGATGTGGAGCGCGAAGGCGGCGTCGGGCAGCGGGTCGATGATCCCGTCATCGAGCATGAAGCGCGCGCCATGATGCCCCTCCTCGCCCGGCTGGAACATGAACATCACGGTGCCGGGCAGCCGGTCGCGCGCGGTGCACAGCAGCTTCGCCGCGCCGACGAGCATCGCGACATGCGTGTCGTGCCCGCACGCGTGCATCGCGCCGGCGATCTCGGAGGTGAAGTCGAGCCCGGTGTCCTCGAGCAAAGGCAGCGCATCCATGTCGCCGCGCAGCAGCACGGTGCGCCCGTTCGCGGGTCCGCGGAGGATCGCGATCAGGCCCGTGGTCGACGGCCCCTCGCGAAATTCGAGCGGCAGCCCCGCGAGCGCGTCCTTGATCTTCGCGAGCGTCTTCGGGTTTTGCAGCCCGAGTTCGGGCTCGCGATGGATCGCGCGGCGGAGGTCGACGAGGTCGGGGAGGAGGGTTTCGGCCTCGGCGGGCCAGCTATGTGATAGGGTGTCCATGCGGCGACTGTGCCGCGGACCCAAGCTCGTGTCGAGGCTGATGAACGCTTATATTTGAGCCAATGCGTCACGCGGCGCGGAACGCGCACGCTCCGTTGGTTTGATTATCTTGATAAAATCTGTTTGTCTTGAATTCCTAGATTACCTTTATATCCTTGATGGGGTCATTTTGATATGCTACGGGGCATTTGTGATGAACTCGATAACTGCGTCAGACGAGACTATGTCGCCGGAAAAGAGGCGTCGGGGTGAAGGCAAAGGCAGCAGCTTTTTTGCCGTCGGCAGAGATGTTTGGGAGACGCTTTGGAATGTTCCCACCACCAACCGCCTCAATCTAGTTCTCACATATTTTACGCTGTTGGCGGGTACGGGCAGCGATCATCGCCTCACAAAATGGTCGGCTTCAGCCTGTGAGCAATATCTTGGAATTGGTAAGCCCCGCGCAAAGCATGCGATTGACGAACTGATCAAAAGCAAGCTGGTCAAGCATACAGACAAGTCAACTCGCCTGTCTCCCCAGTACGAATTGCCCGAGCTTCCGTTGGACGCGGAGCCAATTTTTCTTCCCGTGCAAGCTCTGACGGGCCTCAAAGGCGAAAATCCGATGTTCCGGCGAGTGCGTGAAACGGGCGACGCAATGGTACTTCGTATGCTGGTGGACTTGTATGGCATGGTCGAAACCGATGCCACTTTTGGCATTCCGATCAGTAATCTCCGCAATGGTGGCCACGCTAACGCTGAGGCGATCTCTCGGAAAGTAGCGCAAGTCGGTGTTCACGCGGTCTGGGCGCTTGAGGAAGGGACATATCAAAACGCGGGCGGTGACTGGACTGTTCGTCATGCGTCCAAGAGTCGTAAAAATGGAGAGCGTGACTGGTCGGTATTTTGGGAGCGGATAGGGCAGCTCAAGCAGATTGGCGCCATCTACTACGAGCCTTGGCTCTTCGAGGGCGCTGAGCTGGATGCAGAGCCTCTTATGCCCCTTGATCCAGCTGGGCTTTATCAGGTTTCCGAGCGCGATGATGGCGGGCGGTTGACAAGGCTCGCCCATGATACCGCGTACGCGCTGGTTAGCGAGGAGCGCCCCTACGTTTTTGAAAACTCAGGTGCGGATTACTTTGTGCCTTTGCCCTTGCACCATCAACCTCCCGCACTGAGAGGTGTTGCGAGGCTTCGTGTGGAGGCGGATACGCCGGGCCGACGTCTTGCATGGAAGCGTCGTCGGACGCTCGTCGAGAATTGGGAAAAGGCGCTTTCGCAGTTGCTGAGTGATGCGCAGCAGGGACATTTTGATCGACCCATGCAACGCGGCACTAAGGGGGGCAAGCGATGATCCAGCTAGCATTTGATGGCGCTGGTTTCGTGGCGGCTTGTACTGGAATTGCAGCCATTATCGGCTCTTCAGCAACCCTTGTCTAGGCCATTCGGAGAGATCCACGAGGCTCGGAAAGGCGAGGGTCATCCCGACTTCCGCCCCGCGAATAACTGCCGCCCGGCGAGATCGAGCATGATTTCCTCGCTGCCGCCGCCTATCGCATTGACGCGCACCTCGCGGTAAATGCGTTCAACCTTGCTGCCGGTGATATAGGACGCGCCGCCGAGCACCTGCGCCGCCTCGCGCGCGACGGCCTCCAGCATGCGCGTCGCCTGCACCTTCAGCATTGCGAAGTCGGCAGGGCGGTCCTTGCCGTTTTTGACCTGCCAGGCGCAAAGGTCGACCCACGCCTGCGTCGCCTCGATCTGGCGCTCCATGTCGGCGAGCTTGATGCGGATCGACTGGTGGCCGACGAGCGGCTTGCCGAAGGTCTCGCGGTTCTGCGCCCATTCGGCGGCCTCGGCCATCGCGACGCGCGCGTAGGCGCAGCAACCCATCGCCATGCCGAGCCGCTCGCTGTTGAAATTGCGCATGATGCCGATGAAGCCGGCATTCTCTTGGCCGATGAGGTTTTCGGCCGGGACGCGGACGCCATCGAAATGGATCGCGGCGGTGTCGCTGCAGCGCCAGCCCATCTTGTCGAGCCGCGTGCGCTCGACGCCGGGGCTGTCCATGTCGATGAGGAGCAGCGAAATGCCCGCGGCTCCCGGCCCGCCGGTGCGCACCGCGCAGGTCAGCCAGTCGGCGCGCATGCCGCTGGTGATGAACATCTTGCCGCCGTTGACGATATAATCGTCGCCGTCCCTCACCGCGGTCGTCTTGAGGTTCGCAACGTCGCTGCCGCCGCCCGCCTCGGTGATGCCGAGTGCAATGATCTTGTCGCCCGCGAGGACGGGCGGCGCGATGCGTTGCTTCAGCTCATCGGAGCCGCGCGCAATGATCGGGGGCAGGCCGATGCCGTGGGTCATCAGCGAGGCGCCTACGCCCCCCGCGCCGACCGCGGCGAGTTCCTCGGTCAGCACGAGGCTGTGGAAATTGTCGAAGCCGGTGCTGTGCCCGCCATATTGTTCGGGAAAGCGGAGGCCAAGGATGCCCGCCTCCGCAGCTTTCTTGTGGAGTTCGCGCGGCAACTCGCCCTCGGCCTCCCAACGGTCGATGTTGGGCGCGATCTCGCGCGCGACGAAGCGGCGGACGCTCTGCGCCAGCGCTTCGTGGGTTTCGTCATAATAGGGCGATCTTGCGCGCCAGTCGTCAAAGGCTGTCATGGTGCGATGCTGCGCGGCGTTGACGTTCCCGTCAAGTCGGGCTTGCGCTGCGGCAACAAGGACTTAAGGTCGCGCGCCATGACAAAGCCCTTCCTGCTCGCCGGCCTCGCCGCATTCGCCCTGATCTCCACCCCCGCGATGGCGCAAAAGTCGCCCGAAGCGACCGCCGAAGCCGCGCTCAAAAAGGCGCCGGTGTTCGACGGGCACAATGACGTGCCATGGGCGCTGCGGCTGCGCGAGGGCAATGTCATCAACGGCTTCGATTTCCAGGACACGACCGACACCGTCAAGCCCGACGCGACCCCGCCCGAAATCGCGATGCACACCGACCTGATGCGGCTGCGCAAGGGGCATGTCGGCGCGCAATTCTGGTCGGTCTATGTGCCGAGCAACCCGAACGAGCAGCTGGCGGTGCAGCAGACGATCGAACAGATCGACGTGATGAAGCGCTTGGTTGCGCGTTACCCCAACGACCTCGCGCTCGCATCGACCTCGACCGAGCTCGAAAAGGCGATGAAGGCGGGCAAGATCGCCGGGATGCTCGGCATGGAGGGCGGCCATTCGATCGGCTCGTCGCTCGCGGTGCTGCGCCAGATGTACGATCTGGGCGCGCGCTATATGACGCTCACCCATTCGAAGAATCTCAGCTGGGCCGACGCCGCTACCGACGCGCCCGCGCACGATGGCCTCACCGATTTCGGCCGCCAGGTGGTGCGCGAGATGAACCGCATCGGGATGATCGTCGATCTGAGCCACGTCAGCGAAGCGACGATGAAGGATGCGCTCGAGGTATCGAAGGCGCCGGTGATGTTCAGCCACTCGGGCGTCCGCGCGATCAATCCGCATCCGCGCAACGTTCCCGACAGCGTGCTGCCTGCGGTGAAGGCCAATGGCGGGATCGTGATGATCGTGCTGCTGCCGGGTTTCCTCGATGCCGATGTCCGCGCGCAGGGGCTGGCGCGCACCGCCGAGCAGGCGCGGTTGAAGGCGATGTATCCGGGCGATCCGGCGGCGGAGAAGGCGGCGCTCAAGGCGTGGGACGCGGCCAATCCGATGCCGACGACCAGTATCGCCAAGGTTGCCGAGCATATCGATCATCTCAAAAAGACGATCGGGGTCGATCATATCGGGCTCGGCGGCGATTATGACGGGATGGATTCGGCGCCGGTCGGGATGGAGGATGTGTCGGGATACCCCGCGCTGTTCACCGAACTCGCGAAGCGCGGATACAGTCAGGCCGATCTCGAGAAGATCGCGAGCGGCAACATGCTGCGTGTGCTGAAGGCGGTCGAGACCTATGCGGCGAGCCAGAAGGGCCAGCCGCCGATCGAAACGCCGGTCGCGAAATAAGAGCTAGGGGCGGCGGCGAAACGGCCAGTCGGTCGCGCCGCCCGCCCATAGCGCCCACCAGATGATGAGCGGCTGTGCGGCAAGGCGCGGGCCGTGATACCACCAGCTCAAAGTCTCGCCGCCGATCGCGATATTGGCGAGCGCGTGGTGAAAATTGGCGGGCCAGACGCAGAGCGCATAGAGCGCGAGGCCCCAGCCGGCCGCCTTGCGCGTCGCCGGGATCATAAGGCCGACCGCGCCCGCGATCTCGGCGATGCCGGTCGCGGCGACGACCAGCCCGGGCTGCGGCACCCACGGCGGCGTGATTGCGAGGAAGGGCGCGGGGGCCGCAAGGTGGCGATAGCCCGCATAGCCATAAGCCAGCGCGAGCAGCCAGCGCAGTGCCGTGCGGACCGGGGCGTTCAACGCCCGAGCGCGGTGAGCATCGCCTCGATGCTGGTGAATTTTTCGCGCGGGCGGCCGTCGAGCGCGGCCGCGACCTCCGCCTCCTCGATTCGGCGCCAGTCGCGGAAGGTGACGGGGGTGACATCGCGACTGGCGAGCAGCGCATCGAGACCGGGGCGTCCCGCCTTGCCCGCACCGCGGCCGATATCCTCGAGCACCATTTCGCCGATGCGCGCGCCGTCGGGCTTGTTGGTGCCGATCGTTCCCGACGGGCCGCGCCGCGCCCAGCCGACCGCGTAGAGACCGGGCAGGATGCGCCCTTCGTCGCTCGCGAAACGCCCGCGGCCATGCTCATAAGGGACGCCGGGGATCGGCGGGGTCTGGTAACCGATGCAGCTGATCACCAGCCCGGCATCGAGCGCATAGGTCTCGCCCGTGCCGTGACTGGTGAGGTCGGCGTCGAGCGTCGTGCGCTCGACGATCACGCGCTGCACCCGGCCGTCGCCTTCGATCGCGATGGGCATGGCGAAGAAGTCGAAATCGATCGTCACCGGCTTGGCGACCGGGTTGGCGGTGAAGCTGCGCAGGTGGGTGACCGACTTGCGCATGCCGGGTTCGAGCATGGCGTCGTCGCCCTCGGGCGGCAGGTCGGCGGGGTCGACGCGCGGGCTGGCGCGTTCGAGATGGCCGAGTTCGCCGAGCTCCTTCGGCGTCATCGCGATCTGGTGCGGGCCGCGGCGGCCGAGGATCTGGATATGGCGCACCGCGCTTTGCGCCAGTGCATCGCGAGCGTGCGCGACGATGTCGCTACCCGCGAATTCGCCCGGCGTCTTGGCGAGGATGCGCGCGACGTCGAGCGCGACATTGCCGTTGCCGATCACCACGACGCCGGGGGCGTCGAGCGGCGGGTTCAGATCGGCGAAGTCGGGATGGCCGTTGTACCAGCCGACAAAGGCGGCGCTGCCGATCACGCCGGGCAGGTCGGCGCCGGAGATGTCGAGCGGCCGGTCGTTGGGTGCGCCGGTTGCGAGGATGACGGCGTCGTAAAGGCCGACAAGTTCGTCGATCGTCACGTCGGTGCCGACCGACACATGGCCGACGAAACGGACATTGTCGGTGAGCGCGGTGCCCTCATAGCGGCGCGACACCGCCTTGATCGACTGGTGGTCGGGCGCGACCCCGGTGCGGATCAGGCCATAGGGGACGGGCAGCCGGTCGATGACGTCGACCGCGATATCGTCCGCTTTCTGTAATGTTTCGGCTGTATAATAACCCGCAGGGCCCGACCCGACGATCGCGACATGACGCATCAACCCACTCCTTCGGGTGTCCGCGCGGGCGCGCGGCCCCTATCTTGTTATGCGGGCGATGCTAGCGGCGAAATGCGTCAGGGCAAGCGGACTTGTTCGAGTGGGCGAACCGGCCTTGACAGCGGGCCCGTGCAGTCATATTTGGCCCGCCTCTGCTGCCCTGTCGTCTAATGGTAAGTTCGCATCGACGGCCGCAATTTCAATCACTTACAACAAGATTTCGTGCAGACATCGTGTCTAACTTGGGCACATGTCGCAATGACGAAGCCCCGCCGCATTTCTGCGTCGGGGCTTTGCCGGGGACACCCCAGGCCGATTCGTACGGAGCCTGGATTGTCGGTTGAGGAACGAGCCTCCTATATCGGCGCCGTCAAAGGGGCGCGGCGCGCTTCGCCCGTCTCTAGCCGGGCGGCTTTACGGGGTTGCCGCACACGGTATCGTGCTTCGCGTTGTGCGCGTCGATCTGCCGCACCGTCTCGTCACTATCGGCACGGTTTCCGATATCGTCGGCCTGGCCCAACGCCATCTGCGCATAGCTGACCAAGCGCGGCGAAATCACCCAATCATGGTTCAACGAAATGACCCATTTCGATGACCATTGGACTTGGAAACTGTGGCAGGAAGCCGCGAGCGGTCGCATGGAGTCGACGTCGTTTAAAGGCTGGGATTTCCATATTTTGCCGGGCCTCTCCAATCGCGTCTTTGCCACATCGGGCGGCCTGCGCTTCGGCAAAACGGTCGTGATCGAAGGGCTCCAGCCGGCCACGCCAAAGGTGACGGCGGTGCCGCTCGAATATGCGCCTGACCTGCCCGCGTTGTCCGTCGTGCGCTGCGACTGCCTCTCACGCCGACTGGAACTGATCGATGGCTAAGCGCCCAAAAAACAAGATCGTTGGTCTGGTCGACCGCGAACTTGCCGACGGCACCATCGCCTACTACTGGATGCCGTCGCCGACCCGGCGCAAGGCGGGCTTCAAATCGAAACCGCTCGGCACCGACCGGAAACAGGCGATCATGCTGGCGGAGGAACGCAACGACGCCGTCGCGCTCGCCATGGCCGCGCCCGCGCTGCCCGTCGCGCCGCGGCCAAAGGAAGCGCCGCAAATCTACAGCTTCGGCGACCTCGCCCATGTCTATCGCATCGACATGGACGCGCGCGGCGAACTCCCGCGTAAAGACCGCCGGCGCCTGTCGCCAAAGACGCGCAAGGAATATCGCAGCCGCCTGAAATGGCTGGTCGCTTGGGCCGATGACGGCGAACTCGCGCTGTCGAAAATCACGCCCGAATTGTGCGTCGCGCTGCGCGACACGCTGGTCGAGAATGAAAGCCAGTGGAACGCCGCCGGCAAGCTCCGCGTGCTGCGCCTGGTGATGGGATGGGCCAGCAAGCCGCAAAAGATCGGCGGCAAATTGGTGACGCTGCTCAAATCGAACCCCGCGACCGCGCTGGATATCCCGGAACCCGAACCGCGCACCAAATGCGTCGCGATCGAGGCGCTGCAATGGCTGTCAGACAAGGGCGGCGACGCTGTCGGCACCAGCATGGGCCTTGCCTTGCTGCTCGGCTTTTACACGACGCAGCGCGAGGCCGATTTGCTGGCGGCGACGACCTTCAACTGGCGCGAGCTGCACGACGTCGCTGCGGTCGACCGCGCCGCGCTCACCGGCCCCGACGGCCGCATCATGGGGCTGCGCCTTCGGCAGGAAAAAACCGACACACAGACCGCCGCCTTCGTCCCGCCCGACGTCGGCGGCCGCGTCACCGCCATGCTCGCCGCCCGCGGCGCGGACTATAGCGGCCCGCTGTTGCTCGAACACGGCCGCAACGACACGCGACACTGGCCCGACTGGCGCTTCCAACGCGACTATCTAATCGCCCGCGAAGCCGCGATCGAGGCGGCGCGCGCCGCCGGCGACAACTGGCTGGTCGACCAGCTGACCGGCCTCAAATTCGCGGACCTTCGCCGTTCCGGCATGTGCTGGCTACGCGACGGCGGGGCGACGATCGCACAGATCGCCAGCATCAGCGGTCACAGCATCGAGTACACGACCAAAATCCTGAAAACCTACCTCCCCGCCGACACGCGCGCCAGCGCCGCCGGCATGGCCCACGTCCTGCGCAGCACCGCCACGGGCGACCAGCAAAGGACGGCGTGATGCCTGACAAACCAGTGCGTCCGCGCGCTCCGCTTATTCGACGCGACGAGGGCGAGGCCGCCGAAAAATTGCCGATCCTGTTCGAGCTTTGGAAGCGCGACGTGCGCCCAGATGAGGCGCCGCGAACCTATGACGAGAAGCTGGAGCAGGACGCGCGACGCGCGGCATGGAACCATAGCCCGGCATGCCCGGATTGCGGCAGCTATGCGCATTTTGAATGCGGCGGCTATCCCGAGTCGGCCTGACAAAGTCGCAATGAAGACTTGCAAAAAGTCGCAATGAAGTCGCAACACAGGGGTTGACCGGCTAAAATCCGCCGCTAAATGGACCTCTCTGCTGCCCTGTCGTCTAATGGTAAGACTGCGGTTTCTGATACCGCCTATCGAGGTTCGAATCCTCGCGGGGCATCCAGATTTCCTAGCTATCACATTGTTTTTGCTAGATAATTTTGGAGTGGTAGCACTCTTCCCCCTATCCTCCACCAAAATTTGCCGGTGACGTTGGGTCAGCAGCGGCTGTGGGTATGAATTTCGAGCCTTTCCGGAATTGTGAAGCGAAATTCCTTTGGCGCGAGATCCTCAGGCGGTGCCTCACCCTCTCTACGTAGTGGCGACGGGCCATTGACCGCTTTGCACCTCAACCTGGCCATTCGAACGCTGGTTCGGCGACCCAAAAGCGGTCCTTCATGTTTGCGGCGCCATCGGCGCAGGCCGGAGCGTCCACTGCCTGGGGCAGCCAACCCGTTGACGACCGTCCGTCGATTTAGCGCTGAAGCTGCCATAGCAGAGGCCGTGTGGATCCCGTTTTTGGGGGCAACGCAAAGACCGGGGCATTTGGATCTCTAATTGATCTTGTGTTCGGGCGCGTTGAGGTCGATCCTCGCAATTCCAGCGGGCCATTTTCCGGCGAGGAAAATAGGCAGGCAGGAGGAGAGCGACATGGATGGGACTATCCACGGCACCAGAGCCATCGCGATCGTCGGACCCGCCGGCACAGGCAAGACGAGCCTCGCCGAGGCCATGCTGTTCGCGGCGGGGGCCAGCGCCCGGCTGGGCGCGGTCGATGGCGGCAGCAGCGTGGGCGACGCCAGCCCGGAAGCGCGCGCGCGATGTGGTTCGACCGAACTGAACCTGATGCGCTTCGAATGGATGAAGGAAGGCTATGCGCTGATCGACGCGCCCGGGTCGGTGGGTTTCGCGGCGGACGCGGAGATGGCGCTGGCGGTGGCCGATCTGGCGCTGGTGGTGATCGATCCCGATCCGGCGCGTGCGCCGCTGGTCGAACCGACATTGCGACGCCTGGAAGCGCTCCGCCTCCCGCACGCACTGTTCGTCAACAAGATCGATCAGGCGCGCGGCAGCATCGAGGATCTGCTTGCGGCGCTCCAGCCGCTGAGCGCCACGGCGCTTGTGGCACGGCAAATCCCGATCCGGGCCGGCGAGCGCGTAGCCGGCTTTGTCGATCTCGCGCTGGAGCGCGCCTATCATTATCAGCCGGGCCGCCGCTCGGAACGGGTGCCGTTGGCCGCCCATCTCCGGAGCGACGAGACCGATGCGCGCTTCCACATGCTCGAACAGCTGGCAGATCATGACGATATACTGCTCGAGCAATTGCTGAACGACGAGAAGCCAAGCTTCGACACAATCTTTGGCGATCTCGCCCGTGAGACCGCGGCGGGGCAGATCGTACCGATCCTGTTTGGCTCGGCGCTCAACGGGTTCGGCATCCGCCGTCTCCTCAAAATGCTGCGCCATGATACACCCCCCGCCGCGCTGACGGCGGATCGGCTTGCTATCGACGGTGCCGCGGCGCAGGTGTTCAAGGTCACGCATGGCAGCGCGGTGGGCCGGCTGGCGCTCGCGCGTGTCTTCGGTGCGCCGCTTGCCGAGGGGGCCGAACTGTTAGGCGCCGATGGGAACCCGATGCGTATCGGGTCCTTGTTCGCACTGCAGGGAGCGGCGACCACGAAGATCGCTCGCGCCGAACCGGGCGACATCGTCGGCATCGCCAAGGTGGATGTCGTCCAGGCGGGCGACCGGCTCGGCGCAGCCGGTCACCCGCATGCTGTCGTGGACGCGGTGCAGCGGCCGGCAAGCAATTATGCGCTGGCCATCGCGGTCACCGACCATAAGGACGAGGTGCGGTTGTCGACAGCGCTCAATCGACTGGTCGAGGAGGACCCCGGCCTGCTCTGGAAGCTCGACGAGGCGACGCAGGAGACGCTGCTCCACGGGCTCAATGACGAGCATCTGGCCGTCGTCCAGGCACGGCTGAAACGGCGTTACGGCGTTGCCATATCGGTGCGTCCGCCCGCGATCGCCTACAAGGAAACGATCCGCAAGACCGTGACAAAGCATGGCCGCCACAAGAAGCAATCCGGCGGGCACGGCCAGTTCGGCGACGTCATCATCGAACTCCGCCCGCGCGGGCGTGGCGACGGCTTTCAGTTCGAGGACCGGATCACCGGGGGCGCGATCCCCCGGCAATGGATTCCGGCGGTCGAGCAGGGCGTGCGCGATGCGATGGCGCGCGGGCCATTCGGCTTTCCGGTCGTCGATGTCGCGGTTGCGCTGGTCGATGGCTCCTTTCACAGCGTCGACAGCTCGGAACTGGCCTTTCGCACGGCCGGCCGGATCGCCATGGCAGAAGCCCTGGCGGCGGCGACGCCCTATCTGCTCGAGCCGCTCGCGCACGTGACGATCCGGGCGCCGGGCAGCGCCGTTTCACGGATCACCTCCGCGGCGACCAGCCGACGCGGCCAGGTGCTGGGAATAACGCCGCTCGAAGGCTGGTCTCGCTGGGACGTGATCGAGTTGCTGCTGCCCGAGGCTGAACTTCCGGGACTAGAGCCCGAACTGCGATCACTGAGCCAGGGCATGGCGCATTACGAGGCGCGCTTCGACCATCTCGCGGAACTCAGCGAGAAGCTCGCCAGCGCGCTGATCCGCCGCACGCCCGAGCCCGCCTGACCCGAAATGGCCGGGCCCGCGCCGCAAGCGCGTCGCCATCTTGCCGTCATCTGCGAAATAGCGTAGCGGGCCCGTCGTCGATCCCGGCGTGTTTCTGAAACTGGAAAGGAGAAAATCATGCGAGCAGCATCCGTCCGCAACGCAACAATTTTCGAATTCCAGACTATTCAGGAACAAATTGCATGGGCAATTTCCTTTCGGGCGAGCCTGCTCGCCTGACCCGGTCGCGCGGTCCGGGTGCCGCTGACCACTTCATATTCCATTTTCAGACCACCCGTTTCCGACGGGCCTTCCTCTATTCCGGGGAGACTCTTCATGCGGTCTGACATGTTCAAAATCATCGTCGAGCGGCCGCGCTGGGGCGCGAGCCATGCGCCGCCCGTCAAACTGAAAAGGAGCCGCGATCCGGATCGCAAATTTATCGGCCTGAAACGGCACGCAAAATGCGAAGCCGCCTATACCAAGTCGCTCAACGAGAATCTGCAACCGCTCGTCCGCTTCTTGCGAAGCAAGCGCGGATGCCGCTGGGACGATGTGTTCAGCGAGATTTGCGCGCAACTCGACACCGGCAGCACGGTGAAGATGCACGTCAGGCTCCATCTGGAGGATCTTGTCGCAACGCGGATTTCCCTCGGCCGGCGGGGCGAATGGATGTTCGAGGGCGAAGTGCTGGGCCGACCCCGCCGCTGGTCCCGCCGCCGCGCGTTCTTCGTCGATCCGCGCGACGGCATCCTCAAGGACTGGTCGGAATTACCACATTTTGTGTCCAACGTCAATTATACCGTTGAAATATATGACATTTACCCGAAATAAGTTGCTTGAAATATAGGCCAGCAATCACCCAGCAATCACCATTTCTCTGAGCATTAAGAGCCTCGTGTCATGGGGCAAAGTGTACTAGCCGATACCAGCCGCTGCTGCAGTTCATCGAGCAGCCAACGCCCGGCGGTGCCAAGGAGCCTATCGCGGCGGTGCGCCGCATAGATTTGCAAACCGTCCTGCGGCGTCGGATCGTCTTCGACGTCGAGCCAGACGAGCCGCCCCTCGGCAATCGCGTCGGCGACCAGATGTTCGGGCATGCGCCCCCAGCCAAAGCCGGCGAGCAGGAAATCGAGCCGGCGCGCGAGATCGACGAAACGCCACAGCCGGGCGCTCGCTAGCCCGTAATTCGGCCCGCCCGGCTCGACCGGATCCGACAGGACCAGTTGGACGTGCGGCGCTAGATCGTCGCGCGTGGCGGGGCGTCCCAGTCGGGCCAGCGGGTGTCCGGGCGCGCAGACCGCGCGCAGACGGATGCGCAGCAGCGGGAAGGCGGCGATATCCTCGGGAACGGCGGGGAGCAGCAGGCATATGGCGAGCGCGGCCGAACCGCTCCGCAGACGGCGCAGCGCTCCGCCAAGGCCCTCGGTCGAGAAACTCACGGGCAAATCGGGAAAGGCGCTGCCCAGCGCGCGCAGGCTGTCGATCAGCGGCGCGGTCGGAACCAGCGGATCGATCGCGAGCGCCAGCTCGGGCTCGAGACCGGCGCGGGTGTTGGCGGCGACCGCCTCGAAACGGGCCGCGCTCGCGAGGACCAGCCGCGCTTGCGCAACTAGCACTTCGCCGATGTCGGTGAGCCTCGGTCGATGGCTGCTGCGATCGAACAGGCTGACGCCCTGCGCACCCTCGAGCGAAGCGACGATCTGGCTGATTGCGGACTGGGCGCGGCCAAGCGCGCGCCCGGCGGCCGAGAAGCTGCCGGTATCGGCGATCGTCACCAGCACGCGCAATTGGTCGAGGCTTAACCTGCTGATCATGGTCCATCAATTTTCATGATGAAGTTGATCATTATTTCATCACTTCTGCAAGGGGGTGGCGCTGCATACATCCGCACAGAACGGAGAATTTTCATGCCCAAGCTTCTTGTCGTAGAAACCAGCCCGCGTGGCGACGCCTCGGTCTCGCGGAATATGACTTCGCAGTTCGTTTCGCATTGGCGGGCGGCGCACCCGGATGGCAGCGTCACGGTCCGCGACCTCGCGGAAACCATGCTGCCACACGTCACCGCGCCATGGCTCCACGCCTATTTCACCCCAAGCGAACAGCATTCGGCGGAGATGGCACAAGCGATTCGTCAGTCGGATGAGCTCGTCGCCGAACTGCTTGCGGCCGATCACATCGTAATCGCGACGCCGGTCTATAATTACAACGTGCCCGCCGCGCTCAAGGCATGGATCGACCATATCGTGCGCAAGGGGCTGACGCTGGGCTTCGACGGCGCCGGGCTGGTCACCGACAAGTCCGCTACCGTGCTGATTGCCTCGGGTGGCGTCTATGGGGAGGATTCGCCGATCCGCGACCGCGATATCGCGACCCAATATCTTCGCCTCATCCTCGGCGTGATCGGGATCACCGACGTGACGATCGTCTCCGGCGGCGGCGCGAAGGTGGTCGATATGGGGGGCGAGACGATGCCGGACTTCATTGGCGGGTTGGAAGCCGAGATAGCTCGCGCCGCCAACGCTTGAGGCGGCGGGGCACCGGGCGGGGCGCGAATGACCGCCATCCCCTGCAGGCGCCAGCGCCTGCCAGTCGGAATGGGTCCTGACCCCGAAAGCTGAGCGCCGGTTTTGCTGTCGCTCGGTAACGGACAGATCCGTTCGCAAGCGAATGATGCTCAGAATGGTCCCCCGGGGAGAGCCCACTGGCTCCCCCGGGAGATATTCCAATTCGTCATTGACAAGTTTCTAATCAGGATCACTATGTCCCATTCGGGTCAATCTGGACCCATCCGGTGGCGCCCCTCGTTGAAAAATGGGGTGAGGGCGTGTCGAGAGGGGAATAAGTGATGCATTTCGTTCGGAGGCTCATGCTGATGGCTGGGCTTATTGCCGCATTGCCGCTGGCGGCTCAGGGGCCCGTCCCGGCGCCCGTAGCAAAGAACGATGAAGCAGTTGCCGCATCTCGGGCGAAACTTGCTCCCGCGCCGATCATGCTCGACGCAAATGATCTCGAGGCCTGGCTGGACGGCTACCTGCCTTACGCGCTCGAGCGGGCCCGCATTCCAGGTGCGGTTGTCGTTGTCGTTCGCGGTGACCGGGTGCTGCTTGAAAAAGGATATGGTTTTTCGGACGTCGCCAAGCGCAAACCAGTTCTCCCGGATGCGACAATTTTCCGTCCCGGATCCGTGTCAAAGCTCTTCACCTGGACGGCAGTAATGCAGCAGGTCGAGGCGGGCCGGATCGACCTTGACAAGGATGTGAACGCGTATCTCGATTTCACTATTCCGCCCTTTGACGGCAAGCCGGTGACGATGCGTCACATCATGACGCATACGGCGGGGTTCGAGGAATCCGTGCGTCATCTGATCGCCAACGATCCCAAGAAACTCTTGCCACTAGGGACCTATGTAAAAGACTTCACGCCACAGCGCGTTTACGCCCCGGGCACGACGCCGGCCTATTCGAACTATGCGACCGCGCTTGCGGGCTACATCGTCCAGCGCGTCAGCGGTGAGGGCTTCTACGATTATATCGACAATCACATTTTCAAGCCGTTGAGCATGAATCACTCTACTTTTCGTCAGCCTCTTCCCGCCAAATTCGTGCCGATGATGTCGAAGGGTTATCCCGACATTACGCAACAGCCTGGAGCATTTGAATACACCTTCGCGCCTGCCGGCAGCCTGTCCGCGACGGGGACGGATATGGGCAAGTTCATGATGGCGCATCTCAATGACGGCGCAGGCCTGCTGAAGCCTGAAACGGCAAAAATGATGCACGATTATTCGGCCCCGGGAATAGGCCCGCTCAACACGATGGCGCTTGGCTTCTATGAGCAGTGGATCAATGGTCGCCGCGCGATCGCGCACGGCGGAGACACGCAATGGTTTCACTCCGATTTGGTGCTGTTCCCCGACGATGATATCGGGGTCTACATATCAATGAACAGCCCGGGCAATGCGGGCGATTCCAGCGCCATCCGAAGCGCACTCGTTTTGAAATTTGCTGACCGCTATCTGCCTGGTGCTGGCCAACCTCGCCAAATCGACGCAAAGACCGCACGGCAGCATGCGGAGTTGCTGGTCGGTCACTACGTGAACAGCCGCGGTTCCTTCACCAATTTCCTGGGCCTCTTGGACTTATTGGGCCAGGCGAAGATCACGCTTACCGAAGATGGCAAGATCGCCTTTCCAGCGCTTGACGGCGCCGGTGCGGGGGCCCGCGACTGGGTAGAGATCGAGCCCTTCGTTTGGCGCGACGCAAACAGCGGCGAACGTCTGGCTGCGGAGGTGAAAGACGGCAAGATTGTTCGCTTCAGTCTCGATCCTGTCTCGCCGTTTATGATATTCCTCCCCGCGCCTGCAGCAACCAATGGTGCGTGGCTTAATCCGGCCCTGATCACCGCATTGGGCGTCACTTTGCTGGCTGCTATGGGCTGGCCGGTGCGCGCGATCATTCGGCGCCGCTTCGGGGCAAAGCTCGCGATGGAAGGCAAGGCGCTTAGCGCCTTTCGTCTTTCGCGCATTTTCTCGTGGCTGGTTTTGGTCGCAGTTGCCGGCTGGATCGGACTGATCGTTTCATTCAGTGCCGACATTGGACGCCTTGGCGGGCCGCTCGACTGGCTTATTCAACTGCTCCGCGTCCTGACGCCGCTGGCTGCTGCGGGCTTGCTGGCGACAGCGGGCTGGAATCTCTTGCTGAGTATCAAGGATAAGCGCCGGTGGACTGTGAAGCTCGGCGCGACTTTGCTGCTCCTTGCCGGGTTCATATTTGTCTGGGTGACGCTCGCTTTCCACCTCTATGGCTTCAACATGGTCTACTGATGCCCAGGGGCGATGGGGTCAGTCGTTTTCCCGCGATCGGTCGGTCGAGCCGCTTTCCGGTAAGCAGCCCTGCTATTTTTCGCGGCCTGTCTTCATCGAGGCCGCACCGCTTGTGGGGACGCTGACCGAAGGCAAGATCATCGCGATCAACGCCGGCACCCCGGAGTTGATCGCGTACGCGGCGACATGTGATGTGCCAGGCCTGGTTTAGGTCAGGGCTTCAAATGCTTCCATGATCCGGTCCCGAATCCGCTTGTCGGGTGCGACTTCCGACATGGCGAACAGGCTTGCCTTGGCGCCCTCAACATCGCGGGATTCCAACTGCAGACGCGCCAGATCTTGCCAGGCCTCGAGGCGCTCCGGCGCAAATTTGGTGATCCGCTGATAAATTGTCAGGGCCCGCTGACGATCTTTTTCCTGCTCTGCGCGGATCCCCTGATTGTTCAGCAGCCGGGCCAGCACATCGCGATTGCTCATCCGCATGGCGCTGAGTGCGGCGGCGTCGCCTTCCTGGCCAAGACTTGCACGGCACACCGCCGCAATTTGTCCCTGTGAAAGCACCGGGCCTCCGGCAAACGGATCGATCACCACCGGATTTTTCTCGCCCAGCTGGACGAGCACCTTGCCCGGAAGATTGAGCACATAGGCGCTCCAGCCCGCCCGGCGGGCCATTGCGACATAAAGGATCGCCAGTGCAATCGGCAGGCCGCGCTTCCGGTCCAGGACCCGGATGAAGTCCGCATTGACGGGCGCATCATAACTTTCATCGTCGCCGACGAACCCCAGTTCGCCGTGCAGCACGCGCGAGAGCGCCGCGGCCCGCTCTTCCGGAAGGAACGCACTTCGGCCTTCGGCGCACACCCGGTCCTCAATATCTTCGAGCATTTCGAGATAATGGGCGATGTCCGCATTTTCATGATCGAGCTGGCTGAGAGCGAGCGATGCCAGGTCGAGGAGAATATCTTCATCTTCGATAAGGCCGATGGCTGCGAAATCCATGATCATGTCTCCTCTTCGACCAAACCAAACCGCTCCGCCAGCACGGGCCAGCTTTCGCGAATGTCCTGGCGATAGGCTTCATTTTCGCTCGGCGCTTGTAGATGCGGATTGGTGAGCCACGCGCACTGCTGCGGGCTGAGAAAGTCCGCGAGAGGTGCGCGATACGGTATAGCCAGGTTGATCCGCGTGCGCTGGGCCGGCGTCAGCGGCAGATGGCGGGCCGCATTTTTGCGCAGATAGAATTGCGGTTCACCGTCAAGCGCGAAACCGCCACTTTCGATCGCGCTAAATCCTTCCTCATGGGCATAAGCATCCAGGTCGGAACGCGCCGCCGCGCGTGGGTCGAAATGGACTTGCACCACTTCCTCGCCGTCGATCCAGCCGGCGTCGGTTGTGATGACCGCCGGATGTTGCGCGAGGCTCGTTTCGCCCGACCAGAAGCACGGCGTCGTGTAGATCGCCGATTTGCTGACGCCATTTTCGATCAGGAGGTCGCGCCCCAACAAGCGGAAGTAGCCGGGCACGTCGTCACCGAGCAATTCGAGCACGGCGACGATCTTTTGGTGCAGAGCCGGCGCGTCGTAGCGATCGGCGAGCTTGGGCAGCAACTCGGCGCCATCGGGCTGCAGAAACCGCACCACGGGGTTATTCCACGATGTCTCGTCGTAACGGCGCAGGATCTCGGCGTCCGCCCCCGGACGGTTGTTGAAGATGGCCACGGGCACGAACCGATCTGCAATCAGGTCCACCATCAAGGGATGTGTCAGGACATCCTGCCCGAAACGCACGCACGTCGAGCAGCCCGGCACCTCCTGGAAGAGCAGCAGAACAGGTTTGTTCCGCTCGGCCGCGATCGCGAGACCGGCGTCCAGATCGCGCAGCCAAGCGACGTCGCCGAGCTCGCGATGCTCGCGCAAGGATATCAGATTTTGTTGCATGGCTGTAATTTAGTGCGGGCGGTTCGCAATGCAATGCGAGCGGGGGCGGTCGCGGCGTGATTCCGGGCCGGATCGATCCGGCCAGCCCGGGGTATCCTTCGGCATTTCACATAGCGCTCGGGCGCTGGCCTTAGAGGAAAAGGGGCGCCCGTCCCTGTTGCCGATGTCGATCGAGCCAACGAAACACAGATTTCACTGTACACCACCCGTAAGCTACCGTCCGTAGTCGTTGAGACCCAAGAGGTCCTGCATTGCTGCTCGGCCTGGCGTTCAAATTTGCACCTGCTTTGCCCGCCGAGACGGGGCACGCAACGGCGCGCCGAGCTGGCGGAGGCCGATGGTCTGATAGAGCTTGAGAGTGAGAGGTCTTTTGAAAGCCCGTGACGGGCCAAGGCTTGGAGAGAGGCTCCAGGCGCTCGTCGCGGAGACTTGTCATGACTCATCCCATCCAAGCGGCGCCCGCCGATCACGCGCCGGGCTACAAGGTTGATATTTCGCGCGGTCAGCGCATCGGACGCGTGTCATCCGAATGGTTCTCGCGCCCGGAGGACGAGCGCTATCTTTCCTTGAACGAACTGTTTGAGGCTGTCCGGGCGCGCGCCGAGGCCGCAACTGCTCTCACAATCGAGACGCGCGCAATCCGTGTCGAGGCCGCCTGGGACAATCCCGAAAGGCTCACTCTCCTGCTTCCCGACCGGGAAGCGCCCTTGGCGCCGACCCATTGGTCCTTCGGCCAGCTCTGCAGCCTCGTGGGCACACCTTCGGGCTATTTGCGCCAGCTGCCTGCGGCCCTGGCGGGGATCAACATGCAGCACGGGTTGCTCGCACATCGTGGCGAGCTGGTGAAGACCCTTGAAACAGGCGACGGCCGCACCGAACTGCGTGCCGTCACCGGCCCGGACTATGGGCGTATCTGGGACCATGAGCTGGTGTCGGCGGTCATGAAGATTGCCGGAAACGGAACGGGCGACACGCGCTGGAAAGTACCGGGCACGCTCGACTGGTCAACGATGCGGCACAATCCGTTCATCGAGGTCACAAAGGACACGACAACGCTCTACGCGAGTGACCGCGACGTGTTTCTGTTTCTCGTCGACGATGCAAATCCGATCGAGGCGGGGCGCCTGCCCAATGGCGACCCCGATCTCTTTTTCCGGGGATTTTACTGCTGGAACAGCGAGGTCGGGTCGAAGACCCTCGGCATGGCGACCTTCTATCTGCGCGCCGTGTGCATGAACCGGAATATCTGGGGCGCGGAAGGTTTTGAGGAAATCAGCATTCGTCACAGCAAATTTGCCGCCGGACGTTTCGCACAAGAGGCGGCGCCCGCTCTGGCTCGGTTCGCGTCCTCGTCGCCAGGCTCGTTCCTGAACGGCATCAAGGCCGCGCGGGCTGCGATCGTCGCGCGCGATGACGACGAACGGCAGGGCTTCCTGCGCAAGCGTGGATTCTCGAAAGGCGAGACCGACAAGATCATCGCCACCGTCCTTCAGGAAGAAGGGCATCCGCCAACGTCGATCTTCGACTTCGTGCAAGGCATCAATGCTGTGGCACGCGATCGGCCGCATCAGGATGCGCGCCTCGAGCTTGAAGGAAAGGGAGCAAAACTACTCGCGTCAGTGCGCTGATCCGGCGTCGCGTCTTCGGCCGGCGTGGTCCGCTTCCCTAGAGGAAGAGGCCTGCGCCGGAGCCATGGCGGGTTGAAAACCGGGAGAGAGTCTCGCGGCGGCCCGTCATGGAGACGAGTCATGACGAAACATGGAAAAATTACGCTCAGCGGTGCGCGGGACATCCCGTTCAGTGCCCTCATGCTGAGCCAGGCCAATGTGCGGCGCGTGAAGGCAGGCGTGTCGATCAACAGCCTCGCGAGCGACATCGAACGGCGCGGCCTGCTCCAGAGCCTGACGGTTCGGGCGCATCGCGACGAGGAGGGCAACGAGACCGGGCGCTATGAAGTCCCTGCAGGCGGCCGCCGGTTCCGGGCGCTGCAGCAGCTTGTCAAGCAACGTCGCATGGCCAAGACCGAACCGGTCCCCTGCATCGTCCGCGATGATGAGGTGGTGTCGGCTGAGGAGGATTCGCTGGCCGAGAATGTCCATCGCGAGCCGTTGCACCCTCTCGACCAGTTCCGTGCGATGCAGAAGCTCGTCGAGCAGGGCAGCGATATCGAGACGGTGGCGGCGACCTTCATGGTCACCCCGGCGGTCGTGAAGCAGCGCCTCAAGCTCGCGGACGTTTCGCCGAAGCTGCACGACATCTACGCCGAGGATGGCATGACCCTCGATCAACTGATGGCTTTCTCGGTCGCGAGCGATCATGCGCGCCAGGAACAGGTCTGGGACATGCTCCAAACGAGCTACAACCAGCAGCCCTGGTTCATCCGCGCCCGGCTCACCGAGGACAAGGTGCGCGCATCGGACAAGCGGGTGCGTTTCGTGACGCTCGACGCTTATATCGCAGCGGGCGGCCATGTGCTTCGCGATCTCTTCGAATCCGATGATGGCGGCTGGCTCGAAGATGTCGCGCTGCTCGATCGGCTGCAAACCGAGAAACTCGAGACCGAGGTCGCCGCGATAGCCGCGGAGGGATGGAAGTGGGTCGAGGCCGCCGTTGACTTCCCTTACGGTCACACTTTCAGTCTCCGCCCACTCGATGGGGAGGAGTCTGCTTCCAGCGAGGAAGACGAGGCGCGGCTCGAAGCGCTTCGGGAAGAAGCCGACCGGCTCGAAGACCAATGGGCCGGCGAGGACGAAATCCCCGATGAAGTCGCCGCCCGTATCCAGGCGATCGACGAAGAGATCGCGCCGCTTGTATCGAGGCCGCTCATCTATGATGACGGCGAGGTCGCCATTGCTGGCGTTTTCGTGAGCATCGATGTGGACGGGTCGCTTCATATCGAACGCGGCTTCGTTCGGCCCGAGGATGAGCCTGTCGAGGTGGCGGAGGATGCCGACGCCGAGGCGGACGAGGGCGCGAGCGGCGAGGATCGGATCGGCGAGATCGCGGCGAACGACAACGTTGTTTCGGCCGAGGAACGCCCCGATGAGGAGGATCCCGACGACCTCCTTCGTCCGCTGTCGGACAGTCTCGTTACGGATCTGACGGCCCACCGCACGCTCGCTCTTCGCGATGCCGTGGCCTCGAGCCCCATGGTCGCTTTCGCCGCCATCTTGCACGCGCTGGTTCTCGAGACCTTTTACACCTGCGCGACGTCGGGGAGCTGCCTCGGCATCGCAATGCGCGCCAACCGGCTGATCGGCTACGGGACGGGCCTCAACGATACGGTGTCGGCGAAGTCTATTCACGCGCGGCATGAAAGCTGGGCGGCGCGGCTACCCGACGACTCGGGCGACCTCTGGGCGGCACTGGCGACCTTCGATGCCGACGAGCAGGCTGCGATCTTCGCGCATTGCGTGTCGTTCGGCATCGACGCGGTGTGGGAGCCCGCTACCCGCTACAATGAAGGCCGGGTCTCCGCGCGTGCGGTCGCCAACCGCATCGAACATTCGCATATCCTCGCGCGGGCGGCGAAACTCGACATGGTGGCGGCCGGCTGGGCGGCGACTGTCGCCAATTATCTCGGGCGGGTGACCAAACCGCAAATCCTCGCAGCGGTCGAAGAAGCCTGCGGTGCGGACGTTGCGGGCCGTCTCGGCGGCATGAAGAAGCCCGAGATGGCAAGCGCTGCCGAGGAGCTGCTGCAAGGCAAGGGCTGGCTTGCGAAGCCGCTCCGCACGCCGGAGCCCGTCACCACTGGTGATCTGGAGCCGGCGAATGACGACGAGGCGGGGGATGTCGACGATCAGGACGGTGATGCCGTCGACGTCGTGGCCGCCGAATAGATCGCGCTACTGATAAGCTCTCGGGAAGTTCGGTCTCGTGCCGGACTTCCCTTTTTTCTGCCCCGGCCTTGAATTTACAGGTCTCGCGACGAACATCTGATGCTCGTTACCGGCAGGGGCTGCTGGGACGGCCCGCTGATTGGCGCTCCAGCGAGCGTCGCCGCGCGGGCCGCGATGCAAAGGAGCCCCGCATGTCCCGTTCCACCGCCGATATTGCTCGCCGTCTTGCCGAAAACGCCGAAGCCGTCTGTCGTCGCTACCTCGGCAACGGCCGGCGCGAAGGCCATTATTGGATGGTCGGCAATATTCACAACGAGCGTGGGCGCAGCCTCTATGTGCGGCTCGCCTCCCATCACGATGGAGCCCTGTCGGCCGGCAAATGGACCGATGCCCAGAGCGGTGAACATGGCGACCTCCTCGACATCATCGCGGCGAGCTGCAGCCACGCCAGTTTTCGCGAAACGATCGACGAGGCGCGATGCTTTCTGAGCCTGCCGTTGGAGCCGCCTGCTGCGCGCAACCCCGCGCCGCGGAAACATCCTGCTGGAACGCCGCAAGCCGCCCAACGCCTCTGGGCCGGGTCCAAACCTCTCGCTGGCAGTCTCGGCCAAATCTATTTCCAGGGGCGGCGCATCCTGAAAGCAGCGCAGACCGACGCGCTTCGATTTCACCCGAACTGCTATTACCGCGCCTCCGATGACGATGCCGCAGATTGCCGACCCGTATGGCCTGCGGTCATAGCGGCTGTCACCGATGACACCGGCGCGATCACCGCTGTCCATCGCACCTGGCTCGATCCTTCGGGCGGTAAGGCACCTGTCGCTTTTCCGCGCCGCGCTATGGGCAATCTGCTCGGTCATGGCGTGCGGTTCGGACGGGCGGGTCCGGTGATGGTCTTTGGCGAAGGGCTCGAAACATTGCTCTCCGTTCGCGAGATTCTCGCCTCGATACCGATGATCGCGGGCCTGTCTGCAGCGCATCTCGCGGCGATCGCATTTCCGGACGGACTGAGGCGCCTCTACGTTGCGCGTGATGACGATGACGCTGGCAGGCTCGCCTTTGAGACGCTTGCCGATCGCGCGAGCGGCGCAGACATTGAGCTACTTCCCCTTGATCCTCTACTTGGCGACTTCAACGCCGATCTGACCACATTTGGTCCTGACCGGGTCCGGACCGCAATCATGAGCCAGCTCTGCCAAACCGACCGCCTCTGATATTTCTGAGGGTCTTTGCCGCCGGAAGGGATTGGGCAGCGGATGCGCGGCACCGGCAATGCCTGCGCGAAGCGGCTGCACCCCGGCCTTCGTAGAGGGCGACTGCGGCAGGCGGCACGGGCACCGCAATGGCAACCGGGCGGCTATTTTCCGCCGGGACCCCTGGTCCCTTTGCATCGCGAAGCAAAATAGCTTTCGGCTGCCATCCTCCGCTGCCGCTACGGCCCCGGCGCTCGCGCGCCGTGGTGCGGGCCCGATCCGCCTGCCGCTCTTGCCGCCGTGAAGGCCGCGAGAGCGCGGCGCTACGAGGAGACATCAGATGACCGATGCAAACGATAGCTTTGTCAAACACCCGGTCGCGACGGGGCCGACCTATCTGCTTCTTCAGGAAGTGCAGCTCTTTGGATATCGTCCGTTCGACGATGAGCCCGATCCTCGCCCATTGCCTGATGCGCGACTTGCCGCCGGTGCGATCGCTGACATGTTCGATGCGCTTGCCGGATGCCTCCAAGATACCCGCATCGAGCCCGATCTCGACGATCTCCTTTGGAACCTCGTCAATATCTTCCAGCGCGCTGGCGGTCATGCCGATCGGAAGCTCGACGACAATGAGCAGGTTCAGCGCCGATTGCAGCGCGAGCAGGACGGAAGCGAAATTCGCTCGGTAGAGCTGGAGCGAGCGATCCGCGAAGGCATCTCGCTGATCGAGCGGCGCGACGCGATGGAATTTTTCCGCGAGGCCGCCGCCGACCAGTATCGCACGTTGACACGGAAGGCCTGGGTGCCGCGCACGGGCTCGCGTGCCAATCAGAAGGCCCTGACGGCCGCGCTGATCGATAGCCGCGACTTTCTCGACGCCCGCCTTCGGCAGAAAGCTGCATCACTTTTGCCCGAGGGCACGCGCATCGCTTTCACTGGCGGTGCGGATGCGGATCACAGCGCGGTCTGGGACAGTCTCGACCGGGCGCGAAATCGACATCCCGACATGATCCTGCTGCACGGCGCGACGCCGACAGGCGCCGAGCGGGCAGCGGCATGCTGGGCCGAAAGCCGGGGCGTGGTTCAGGTTGCCTTTCGGCCGGACTGGAACCGCCACGGAAAGGCGGCGCCGTTCAAGCGGAACGACCGAATGCTCGAAGCGCTGCCGGTCGGGGTGATCATCTTTTCCGGAACGGGTATTCAGGACAATTTCGCCGACAAGGCGCGCAAGATGGGAATTCCGGTGTGGGATTTTCGTCGGAACAAGTGATACGCAATTCATATTCGTGCTCGAAGAAATTCGGTCATTCACGTCCGCAATGGGCGGGCATGGGTGACTAAAGCAAGGTGGGGATGCATGGCTAAGAGGCAGGAATTTGGTAAGGAAAAGCGACATATCATTGCGGCGCGAGCCGGATATCGCTGCAGCTATCCCGACTGCGATAAGCTTACAGTCGGTCCTGGAACGGCGTCAGAAACGTTTGAAGACAATGGTTATGCCGCTCATATCTATGCCGCCGTCCCAAAGGGGCCCCGCGGGCAGGGAAAGCTAAATCCGGTCCAACTTTCTGCAGTGAGCAACGGAATTTGGATGTGCGGCGATCATTCATCTTTGATCGACAAGAAGAGCGGCATTCGGTTTCCCGCGAATATGCTTCTAGGCTGGAAAGCGCTGCATGAATACCGGACCTCGTTTGAGCAAAGCGGCTTCAAAGCAGCTTACGGCTTTGTTCGGGAGTTGACCATCGACAACTCGGCGCTCTTTACCCCGGGATCCGAGATCGTTTTCGCCAAGACCACATTTCTGATTGGGCCGAACGGAAGCGGCAAGACTGCGATATGTGAATGGCTAACTGCTCTCGACACATCAAGGAATATGTGGCGCTGGATCACTCATAATATTCTGAATTATCGCGTCTCATTTGATGCGCCGCTCATGCAAACTCTCCAGGTGGAGGCTGGTTCCGGCGCGCTTTCGCTATCGCTCGATAACATGGCGGTACATCGAAATCATGCTCGGGTTTCCGTTATTTATGTTCGAGATAGGGGGGGGCGGGCGTTGCCCGATGACCTTGCGAGGCTGGCACATCTATTTGGAATGGACCAAATTGAACTCAAAGCGCTAGCTGCAATGGTAAGTAGCGATTTTGTTGCGGCTTTGAGTTTCAAACGCTCCCTTGGCACAAGCGGAACGCCCACGGATGACTTGATCTGCACCTTTCCCGATGGACAGGTCGAATCTTTCAGCCAGCTTTCCGGTGGGCAGCAAGGAATGATCGTTTTGGAACTCGGGATCGAGCAAGCGCGCATCGCATCGCAGTTCGGACCGACAATGCTTCTGGTCGAGCTAAAGAATCTCGGGATCGATTGGGGGAATTTCGCCACGTATCTCGACTATTTTGCTAGCCGGCAATGCATATTCCAGACCGTAGTCACTTCGTGGGAGCTGCCATCGGATGTAGAAATGCTAGGTTGGCAAATTTACCGTCTAGTCGGGCCCACGGGTACAGTCCTTGGCACGATCGTTGAGAGTGCACGCGGCGCATAGTTTTGAGACTGGAGTAAAGAAAGCCTCAATCTGGTTCTTTCTCTCGAATATAGTAGGAATATATGAGGTTAGCCTCCAATTTCAGATTCTCCCAAGATCGCCTGGACCAGCGGCGGTCACGCCGTCGGCAGCCGGCCTTGTAAGAGGGCGGGTCTTGCCGGCCCTTACGAGGGGCACGCGGATCGGCTGGTTCGGAAACGGCGGTCGGCGCGCCATGGTTCGTAATGCCGACGATCGATGCCGCCCACGCCTTCGAGCTCGAGTTCGCGCGTGTAAAGACCGGAGCCAATCTTGCCGATCTGCTCCGTGAAGCCTGCGCCGCGATGGGCTGCGCCTGGTTTGCACTCAGTCATCACTTGGATTTTCTCGCGGCGCCTGAGAAGGGCGTACGCGTTCATAACTATCCGGAGGATTGGGCCTACTGGTTCGACCAGAACCGTCTGGGGCCGTCGGATCCGGTGCACCGGGCGAGCCAGCGCAGCAGGGCCGGCTTTCTGTGGCACGATATGCGCCGTTACGACACGCCGCGCCCCGGCGACGAGATCGTCCTTGCCGAAGCCCAGCGCCATGGCATCGGCGACGGGCTGACGGTGCCGGCTCATATCCCGGGCGATGCCCATGGCTCGGTGTCCTTCGCGTGGCGACCAGGCAGCGCAGCTGATCCGGATGCGCTTCAATTTGCCCGTATGATCGGCGGGGCCGCTTTCGAAGCGGCGGACCGAATCGCCAATCCCGACCGCATGCGCGTTGCACCACGCCTGACGGAACGGCAGCGCGAATGTCTCATCTGGGCGGCAAAGGGAAATCCGATCTGGCGGATCGGACGCCATCTCGAACTCTCTCCCGACACCGTTCGGGAGCATCTGCGCAACGCCCGGCAGCGCTACGGCGCCAATGGCGGCATCATGCTCACGGTACGCGCCCTTTATGATGGCGATATTAGCTTCGTCGATATCGCTCGGCGCTAAGAAAATACGTCGCACCCCCCTATCATGCTATGGTGCGGCTGAAAAAAGCGGTTCAATTGGATCGCCTCTTTGAAAGGAGGCATCCATGTTGCTTATCATCGACCATCAGAACCGAACGCGCGAGCATCAAGCGCTCCGCTCCATGTTCGAAGCACGCAAGCGCGTTTTCATCGATCTTCTGAAATGGGATTTGCCCGCTCTCGCCGGACGGTTTGAGCTTGATCATTTCGACGATGTCGATGCGACCTACCTGATCGGGACCGACGAGACCGGCAATCATCTCGCCTCGGCCCGGCTGCTGCTGACAACCCGGCCCGCCCTCCTCGACAGTCTCTTTCCGGGGCTTGTCGCGGGTGACATTCCCCAAGGGCCCGATGTGCTGGAGATTACGCGCTTCTGCCTGTCCCCCGGAATTGGGGCGCGCCGGCGGAGGATCGCTCGCGACGCCTTGCTGGTGGGGCTCGCCGACTTCGCTCTGGCGAATGGAATTCGGACCTACACCGGCGTCGCCGAGCTCGCCTGGTTCCGCCAGATCCAGACATTCGGATGGGACTGCCGACCGCTCGGCGAGGCGGTCCTGCATCGCGGGCAGGCGCTCCTGGCGCTGCGCATCGATATCGACAGTTCGACAGTCGCGAAACTCGCGGCGGCGGGGATCGTCAGCCATGCTGCCGCGGCATCGTCCGCGTGCGCCGCGTGAGGGGGTTGGGATGATTATCAACCCAGCGCTCGACACTGCTGCGCCCGCGTCACCCGCGGCCCGCAAGCTGATGGACGAAGGCTTTGCCATTTTGAAGAATGCGGTTCCTGTCTCGCTGATAGACCGCGTCGCCAAAGATCTTGGCCCACGATACGCCGCAACGCCCTTTTGTGAGGGCGGCTTTTATGGCGAGCGCACCAAGCGATTTGGACGCCTTCTTCTTCGTTCGCCATATATGGCCGACCTGGTCATGACCCCGGCGATCCTCGATCTTGCCGAACATGCGCTCGGCAACTGGTGCGACCGGATCCAGCTTAATCTTTCCCAGGCGATCGAGCTTCACCCCGGCGCGCTTCCGCAGTTTCCGCACCGCGACCAAGATATGTGGCAGGGTGCGCTCGGCGACGTCGAATATCTGATCAACGTGATGTGGCCGCTCACGCCTTTCACCGCGGAGAATGGCGCGACGATCATTTGGCCCCGGAGCCATGGCGTCGAGGCGCTGGTCGAGGAGGTAAAGGAAGCGCCGATAATCGCGGAAGCCGATCCGGGCGATGCGATCGTCTTTCTCGGATCGACGTTGCACGGCGCGGGCAGCAATCGCAGCACGGACGTCAGGCGTGGGATCATCATCAGCTACTGCCTCGGCTGGCTGAAGCCCTACGAGAACCAGTGGCTCGCCTATCCGCCCGAGGTAGCAAAGGACTTCCCGCCCGATCTCGCTGCACTCGCCGGCTATGCTCAGCACCGGCCCAATCTCGGGAACTTCGAAGGACAATGCCCCTCTGTCCTGTTCGGGGGATATCCGGCCGAGCCTCTGGCTGCGATCGATGCGCTTCGTCCCGATCAGGACGCGCTGCTTGCGGACTATGTGGCGGCCCAACAAGAGGGTGGCGAGGAGCTTGCGGCATGAACGCGGGCTCGACAATGGAGCGGGTCTATCTCGACCTGAAGGCGAGGATTGTCGGCGGCGCCTATCCACCGGGCACGCGCCTTGACCCGTTCCATCTTGCGAAGCGGCTCGCGGCAAGTCCAACGCCCGTGCGCGAAGCGCTCCACCGCCTGTCGGGTGAGCGTATTGTCGATAGCTGGCACCAGGAGGGCTTTCGCCAGCCGATCTTCGCCGAGTCCGATCTTTGCGATCTTTATCGTTGGTCCGGCGCCCTTCTCGGGCTCGCGCTTCGCGATCCAGCACTTCAACAGTCCCAGACCGTGGCAATGCTTCCGTCCATGGACGTCGAGGACTATCCGGCGCGAGTCGCGCGCCTTTACCGAGCCGTCGCTCTCCTCAATGGCAATCGCGAGATTCGCTTCGCAATCGCCAATATGATTGATCGAAGCGAGTTTTTTCGCGCGACCGAGGTGCGAACTGACCCCGTTGCCAGTGAGGAACTCGCCTCGATGGAGACGGCTTTTCTGCAAGAACGCTGGGTCGATCTTCGCAGGAAAAGCGCGGCTTTTCACCGCAGACGCGTGGCTCGAGCTGGACGGGTTGTCGCCGAGCTTCGGCCCCGATCGCAAACAATCGAATGATATTCTTCGGATCGGGAAAGCACATAAACTCTATTTTTCCCAGAGGAGTAGCTTCTTCCATGCCGCAATTCCGCGGCTTTTCGAAAAGGATACGATCATGGATCGTGAAACCAACGACCTCGTCGAACTCGGCAGCGTCAGCGCCGACACCGCCGGTCCGGTGCGCTTCGGCATCGAACTCGGTGGCAAGGAAGAAGACCTCGGCCTTCGCCAGGACTGACATGGGCGCCGGGAGCCGGCGCATCCGGCTTCCGGCACTCACCGATCGACCCCGTTCAGGTTGGGAAGCAGCAATGGACGTCGAAACGACCGACCAAGACGAATTCGGCCGTGTCACCGAAGGCATGCCCGGCGACCATGGCCTCCCCATGGAAATGGGCGGGCGAGAAGACTGGGCCGGCCTTTCGGCCGAATAGCCCTTTTGCCAGGAGCCGGACTCTGAGCCCGGCTCCCTTTCGTTGGGAGCAGGACCGCATGGTTTGGCGAATTGCACCCGGAACCGGCTATTGCGAGGTGGGCGGCGAGCTTGTCTTCCTCGACCTTGCGCGCGACAAATATCTCGCGCTCCGTGGCGAGGACCGCGCTGCCTTCGAACGGCTCCGCAACGGTGAGCCAAATGACAGCGAGGCCATGTCGCGACTTGTTCAAACAGGGTTTGTGGCGCGCGCAGATGCACGACCTTGCCTCGATCCAGCCTCGATCGAGATTCCGACACAAGATATCTCTGCCCTGGATGACCGACAGTTTACCCTCCGGATGGCTCTCGCGTCAGCGACGGCGCTGCGCTGGGCCGGTCGGGCGATGCGACCCGGATGCATCGCCGCCACCGTTGAAGGCCTGCGCGTTGCAAAGGCGCAGATTGGCGTGCCCGGCGCCGACACACCTGCCGCGGCGATCGCGTTGCAGTACGCGGCGTGCCGTTGGGCCATTCCGGTCACGCCGCGCTGTCTCATCGATGCGCTAGCGCTCGACCGCATCCTTTTGTCGCGCGGCCTCGTCGCGAGCATGGTCTTCGGCGTTCAACTCGATCCCTTCCGCGCGCACTGCTGGCTGCAGACGCCGGAGCGCGTCCTGACGGGGAGGGGCGGGGCATTTGGCGGTAGTTCGCCGTCCTCGCGCATCAATGACCATGCGGCACCGCGGTAGAGCAGCCGTCCAAGGATACCGTCGACGGTTGCGATCGACAGAAACGCGGTCAGTTCGTCAATCGTCTCCAAGGTCTTCCGCCCCCTGGTACATGTCTGCGATGAAGTCTTGGTGGTCTGCGACGTGGATGTTCACCACATAGTGGTCCCGATCGCTGCCCGTAGCCTCCAGATCGTTTTTTAGCGATGCGTGCGGGCCGTTGCCCGACA
Organism: Sphingopyxis sp. H053; assembly: GCF_001468225.1. Classification (GTDB taxonomy): domain Bacteria; phylum Pseudomonadota; class Alphaproteobacteria; order Sphingomonadales; family Sphingomonadaceae; genus Sphingopyxis. Next base: position 173,716 of record NZ_LNRU01000004.1, read on the forward strand.
CGGTGAAGAGCATGTGGTCGATACGGTTGGCACGAAGGGTTTTTAGCCCCACTTCATCACGAAGGCTGCGACCCAACGCGTTGTCGTCCGGATCGACGCTCTCGAGCAGGCGGTTGGCGACGAACAACAAGGAGTCTGGCGTGCAGCGTCGGTTGTCGCGATTGAGCACCTTCCGAGCGCTCGTGACCGTAGATTTTCCGAGTACTTTATTGCTCTTGGCTTCGCCTTTCAGAAGCCAAAGCTTCTCATTTTTTCCACCATATCCAGCGCCAATGAAGTCGTCGCCGCGCATGGCCATGTTGCGGCCGTCCTTGTAGCGAAGTCGGCGCACAGGCACACGCAGGCCGATTCCCTCCTCCACTAGCTCAGTTGCGAGAATCTCGCCGAGGTCGCCCGATCGTCCCTTGGCTGTTTGGGGCATCGCCTCACGGAGGATCTCCGCGGCTACCTTGTATCCAAGCCGGTCTACGTCCTCGGCGATGCGTTCTAGTCTATCGTAATGCGAACGGATGGTTTCGGCTAAGTCGTTTCGGATATCGGCGCGGCCGCCATCCTTTTCGACAAAGGTCCAGTAGTGCTTGCGCTCGTTCTTTTCTTTGGTGGAATCGCACCATCGGTCGTACAGCGCCATCTTCCCCCCTTTGACTTGCTTGATTTAATTTGGCTTTGATTTTGCTCTTCGCAGAATTAGCGCGGTGCGTCGATAGAGTGTTGTCTTCGGAAACCAACGCCCCTCGATTACGGGTTCCGGCCTCAAGTTGCCTTGATCCCATCGAATACTAATTGTCAGTAGGGGCCACCAGGAGGGCGCACATGCGAGCAGTCAATATCATCAGATCGAGGCGAAGCTGCAATGACCCCTGGTGTTGATAGCTGTTCGCTCATTCCCTTGTTCGTCGAAGCTTATTTCGGCGATCAGCGGCTCGGCGTCGGAACGGCTTTCCCGTGGCTCCTTCCTGATACGAGCCTTGCACTTATAACCAACTGGCATGTCGCTGCGGGGCGAAATCATGAAACCGATGCATGTTTGCATCCGATGGCGGGCATCCCTGATCATTTGCGCGTTCATGTGCCTAAGAACGAGCGTAGCGATCCAGCACATATTGTGTCCGTCACGACTTTGGACGCTGAGGGCCGCCCCCTGTGGACCGAGCATCCGACGCTAGGAAGAGCGGTCGATGTTGTGGCGTTGCCGTTTGTTCCGCCTCTCGATCTCAGTCTCATGCCGCTGAACGCGATGCCGATGGTCCCTCTTAAGCAACGCGTCGGTATGCCGGTGTTCATACTTGGATTTCCATTTGGTCGGACGGGAATGGGAATGCCCGTTTGGAAACAGGCAACATTTGCGAGCGAGCCGTGCCTCGCTCCGCATCTGGACCAGCCCTATCTGATCGTCGATTCAGCGTCGCGACCGGGGATGTCCGGTTCGCCCGTGATCCAGCGCGCGCATGGAAACATCGAACTTGAAGACGGTCGCACCGGCACGGTTGGCAATGGTGACGGAGCATTCAATTTCGTTGGCATTTATTCTGGTCGATTCCAGACCGAAGACGCCAACGACGCGCAGTTGGGCCGTGTGTGGCCTCGCGCTCTACTCGACGAAATACTGGCGTTTCACGTCGCCACTAAAGTCGGAAACTTAGGTCGAACTCATGAAGCCGGATGATGCGGCGATCGCCCAAGCGGCCGCCGAATTTCGGTCTGCGCTGGACGCTATTGACGATCGGCACTGGCGAGCAGTCTACATTAATCGGTTCCCCCGCGGCGCGTGCGGCCATTGTTCCGAACTCTTGGCGCTTTTCCTTCTTGATCGCTTCGGGATCACTGCGGACTATGTCTCTCGCGAATTCTATTCCGACGCGGGTGAACGCGAGACTAGCCATGCATGGCTCGAATGGAACGGTCTCATCATCGATATCTCGGGCGACCAATTTGGATGGCCGACGGTGATCGTAACCCGCGATCACAGCCGATATGATCGCAGTATTGATGAGCAGCGCCACCCGTTCAAGATGGATCCTTCATGGTGGTCGCAGCAGTGTTCGGGAATCTGGGCCGCGGTTCAGCCCTTTTTGTCGGGCGGGAACCTGAAATAGGCATTTGGCGAAGTCGCGCCTCGATAGCCCGCGGCTTTTTGTCAGGCGGGTCCGCCGCTCAGAAAATCGGGGGTTTGCGCTCCGTCATAAGCCGGCGTCTCGAGCGCCGAAGGCAACACATCGTTCAATAGGCCTCGTCGCAGACGGTCGTAGGTGGCGATCGATATCTTTGGACTTAGGTCCTGGAATCCTGCCCTTACCCTTCGCTGTGCTTCACTCTCGAAGCGGGAATCCCCGATTACGATCGTGACGCCGTCGGGCTGCTTTATGCGCTCATTCCCGACATTCACGCGGACATTCTCGATGTAGTTCGCGAAATGGCTCATGTACTCGCCGCACTGAGCCAGCGCTTTATGAGCTTCCGTGCTGAGGCCGTCGCCGCGCTTGTTCGAAAACTGAACGTCTGGTCGTTTTAGCTCGATAATCTGCCAGCTATATCCAAGCGAGTTTTGCATGGCTGCGATAAAGTCGGGAATGAGGCCGGGCAGACCGTTCACCTGATTGGTCCGGATCCATCGCTTCGAATATGCCCATGTCCCGTGATGGCCAGTCGTTTTGAATGCATATTGCAACAGATAGGGATGCGCTTCGATCAGCTTTTGCATCGTCTCTTCCGACCCTAGCGCCAACGCCGCGTCGAATTCTCCGGCGAGCTTCGCGCTGAAATCCCGTCTCGAACCGTACAGTGCGTCCGGAAAATGCTCCGCAAGTTCCTTATGAAACCGCGCCTGATTTTCCGGTTTGGATATCTCGAATAGAGTGGGCATGTCTTCGCTCCCGTTGAGCACAAAGTCTAACAGCGACTAGGGCGCTTGGAAGCCCCTACTGAGCGCGGCATCTAGTGGGCGCACTCTGACCTCGACAGGCTCGGCCAGGGGTCGCGCTGATGGCGGGCCGCGCGGCGCACTCGGCTCGCTTTCCTTGCGAGGCGGCTGCTAGGCCCAGGCCCGCATCGCACGCCGCCCCGCCGCGGGCTCGCCGAGAGCGCGTCACTCTCTTGCCGTCATCGGTTGATGACGGGGAAGGCCGTGCGGAAACTCGGTGTACCTTTGGCGGCGCCGATTAGCGCAAGCTGCGGAATGTGACCGACCAGCGAGGCATTTCCATAGCTGCGATGCTATGCTCCCAGTCGTTCCGCACCTCGCCGGCCATATGATAGATCGACCGTGGCAGCAGGTCTGCGGTCGCGCGGTCGAATGCTGTGCCGTTGCGCCGACGGAAGCGCATCGTCGCCGGCGCGCCGAGCGACAAGCCGATGACATGCTCGAATACCGGGCGATCTTTGTGCCAGCCGATGCCTGCGCCGACGCCATACTGAATGAGCAGCGCCTGTTCTAGCTGATCGGGTTCGATGCCGGCGAAGCGCGCCGCAAGAGCGCGGATCGGCGCGAGCCAGGCGGGCATCGCCTCGCCGGGGGCGAAGCGGCCGGTCTGGAAATCATAGGTCCAGCCGAACGAGCGCGTCAGCCTTTTCCCTTCCCATTGCTGGAACTGGAAGGGCGTGAGCTCGGCCGTCTCGATACGCGTAATCAAATCCCTCTCCACGGCGGGCGTGATGACATCGTCGCGATAGGAGAGGCCGGGAAGTAGGGATGGGCCGAAGAGGTCTGGCTGGGGCGCGGGCCGCAGCGCCCGCGCGGCGGAGCTGCGCGTCACAGCGCGAGCGAGGCTTGCGCCAGCAGCGGTTCGACGAACAAGGTGTGCCGCAGCGGCTCTGCGAACAATTCTTCATTCGGTAGCGTGCCGTCGAGCCAGTGCATCACATTGCGCCGCTCGATGATGACACCGTGGCGCGACTGATAGGGAATGACGTCGGCACCCGCCGGAATCGTGAGGATGCGGTAGGACAGCGGCCAGTCGGCGAGCGGCGGGTCCCAGACCGCCCCGAGATAGAAGAAATTGCCGCTGTCGAGCGTGACCCGGTAACGATGATCGCCCGTGCCCATGCGAAACTCCGATGCCGGGATCAGGCAGCGGCGGTTCGGGAAGGCTCGGCCTTCGGTGCGGACGAAACGATAATTGATGCCGTCCGAGAAACGCGGATCGGAACCCCAAGCGGCTTTGACCATTTCGACTTCGCCCATATTGTCCGGATTGCGGCGGACAAGCGCTGTCACGCCGCCGCCGGGAGCATCGGAATCAAAAGGGGTTGGCGCGATGGTCATGGTTGGAACATAATAGGAACGAAGATGAGTCGCAAGAGCCAGGGGGCGAGAGCGAATGTGCAATGATTATCGGCTGGAAGTCGACATCGCCTCGATCGCCGAGGATTTCGACGACCTGAAGATCAAGATCGATATGCCCGAAGGCGCGCCGAACGTTCCCGCGCGCGAGGATGTCCGCATAACCGACATGGCCCCGATCGTGCGGAGCACCGATGGCGGCGGGATGGGCGAATTGGTCAATCGACGCTGGAGCTGGCCTGGCCCGAATGGCAAGCCGGTCTATAATTTCCGGTCCGAGGGCCGCGATTTCTCATCGCATCGTTGCCTGGTCCTGTGCGACGGCTTCTATGAATTCACCGACCCCGCCGACAAGGCGCAAAAGCGGCTCGATAAATGGCTCTTCACGATGAAGGATCATCGCTGGTTCTGCATGGCGGGCATCTGGCGCGAATATGACGGCGGCGAAGCCTTTACGCTTCTCACGATGGACGCAGGTCCCGATATCGCGCCCTATCATCACCGTCAGATCATTACGCTCGCGCGCGATCAATGGGCGGGCTGGCTCGACCCGCGCGTCCCCGCCGCCGATGTCCTCAAATGGCTGCCCGCGGGCAGCCTCGAGCCGACACAGGTGTTCGGCAAGCCGCCCGCGCAGGGCGCGCTGGCGCTATGACGGATTCCGATAGGCTCGACCATTTCGTCGCAGCGCAGGAGCAGATTTACCCCCGCGCTCTCGACGAAATCCGCCGCGGCCGGAAACGCTCGCATTGGATGTGGTTCATCTTTCCGCAGCTGACGGGGCTGGGACGCAGCGCGATGGCGCAGCGTTACGCGATCGCCGATGTCTCGGAGGCACGAGCCTATCTGGCGCATCCCATTCTCGGCGCGCGCTATCTCGAATGCGTCGAGGCCTTGCAGGACCTGATTGGCAGCGATCCGGTAGCTGTGTTCGGCGAGATCGATGCCATGAAGCTGCGCTCGTCGTTGACCTTATTCGAGGCCGTTGGCGAACTGTCGCTCTTCTCGGCCGCTCTCGAACGGTGGTTTGGCGGCAAGCGCGACCAGCGAACCGTCGATCTGCTACAGGGATAGGGCATAGCACCGGCACCGGTATGGGCCGGTCTCGCTTGCCGATTGGAGGGATGATGGCGCTGGAACTCGACGTTGCATGGATCGGCCTTGGCGGAGTGGTCGTTGGCGGCCTGATTTCGGGGCTTATAACCTGGCTTGTTCAACTCGGCGAACGAAGGAAATACCGGCGCGAGCGATCATGGGATCTGCGCCGCGAGGCCTATACCGGAATCATCGGCAGCCTCGACCGCGGGCGCGCGATCCTCGTCTATATCGACAAAGGTTATGACGAGAACCCGCAAGGCTTCGGCGGAAGCGAGCATGAGCAGCGCGCCACGACGCAGATGATCGAGCAGATGCAGGCGGCCCGCTTTGCTTATCACGCGCAGCGGCTCATTCTCTCACAGGCCTTCGTTGCGCGGTACGAATCCTATCTCGCCGATATGGACGCGGTGCAGGAAGCGAATCTAGAACCGCCCGAAAAGGCGCATCAGGCAGCAACCGCAATCGCCGATGCCGTTGTCGCTCTTGAAACTCTGGCGGCGACCGAACTGGGTTTCGACTTCGAATAAGCCTTTATAATCCGTGACTTCGGCCATGACGGGCAAGACTGTGTTTCTGCCAGCTTGACGATCATGCCGACTCAATAGAACATAAAGGGAACATATGAGTCGATATCAGCATGACCGCACCGCCTTTTTCACAGCCCCGGCCGAGTGCCGAAGAGCTTCAAGCGCTTCGCGAAACGGTGGCGCGCGTCGCATCGGCGCGCGGACCGGTGCTGCCGTTCGGCGTCGGGCCGCTCGATCATCTGCTGGCCGGAGGCGGGCTCGATGCCGCGGGCTTGCATGAGGTCGCGGCGGCTTCGGCGAGCTGGAACGACGATGCGGCCGCGACCTTGTTCGTGGCCGGGATTGCTGCACGCTTCGCGGCGACGCCGGGTGTGTCCGCTCTCTGGGCGCTGACGCGTTTCGACCTCTATGCGCCGGGGCTCGAACAGGCAGGGCTGGGACCCGAACGCATCCTCTATGCACAGGGCAAGAGCGACCGCGAACTTCTCGCCATGTGCGAAGATGCGCTGCGCGACGGCTCGCTCGCCTGCGTCGTCGCCGAAGTGAAAGCCGCCGACCAGACCGCGACGCGCCGGCTGCAGCTCGCGGCCACCGAAGGCAAGACGCCGATGCTCCTCTATCGCCGCTACCGGCGCTACGGCCAATGCCCGCTCACCGATCTTTCGCTGGCTTGCACGCGCTGGCGGGTCGGGAGCCTCGCATCGACGCCTTTGTCGATGCCCGGTGTCGGGCGCGGGCGTTGGTCGGTCGAGCTTGTGCGCCAGCGCGGCGGGCCGCCTTTCTCCCTCGAACTGGAGGCGTGCGATGACCAGGGTCGCCTCGCTCTTCCTGCCGCAACTCGCGATCGAACGGTTGCGGCGGGCGGCGCCGATCTCGCGCTCGGACACGCCGCCTGAGCCCGCGCGGCTTGGACCGCGCCTCCCCGAACCCGTCGATGACAACCCCGGTGCCTGCTCGGTGCCGCGGGGTGGCGGCTGGCGACCCGGCGCGCGCTGGGCGCAAGACACGCGCCCTGACCAAGCCGTGATCGACGCACTACCCGCACACCAGCGGCCGCCGATGCGCGAGCTTGCGCGGCGCAGCGAGGCGGCGACGCCTGTGTTTCGCACCGTGCGGAGCGACGATGGTAGCGCGCCATCGGGCGCCGCAATCCCATTGCCTGCGCTTTGGGGCGCGCGGCCGACTATCCTCGTCATGCGTACCGGCCAACGCGATATCGTGACCGCCGCTTGCCCTATCGCGCTCGATCTCGGTCTCGCGCCCGGCATGGCCGCGGCGCATGCGCGGGCGCTCGTTACCGATCTCGATATACTCGATGCGGCGCCCCATGCCGATGCCGCCTGGCTTGACCGGCTCGCCTTGCACGCGGTGCGTCACTGGACGCCGACTGCCGCGATGTCGGGCAGCGACGGACTCTGGCTCGACCTCACTGGCACCTCCCATCTCTTCGGTGGTGAGGCGCGCTTCGCGGCGCGGCTTCGATCCTTCCTGCGCCGTCTCGGTTTCACCGCACGCGTCGCGATCGCCGGCACGCCCGGCGCCGCGCACGCGCTCGCGCGCTATGGCGGCTCGGCGACCTTGGTCCTGCCGGAAGGAAGGGCGGGTGAGGCGCTGGGCGAGCTGCCGCTTCGCGCGCTCCGGCTTTCGCCCGAGGCGCTCACCGCCGCGGCGCGCTTCGGGATCGAGCGGGTCGCCGACCTATACCCGATGCCGCGCGGGCCGCTGGCGCGGCGGCTCGGGCGCGGCGCGGTAGAGCGTCTCGATCAGGCGCTCGGCTTTTTGCCCGAGCCGATCGTGCCCGTCGTGCCCTTCGAGATGCCGCGTGCCGAGCGCCGGCTGGTCGAACCGATCGCGACCGCCGAGGCGATCGAAAAGGTCATCGCCGATCTTGTCGCCGATCTCGTCGTCGATCTTCGCACGCGCGGGCTTGGCCTCCGCGCGGCCGTGCTTCGCTGCGAGCGCGTCGATGCGCGCGAGCAGCTTATCGCGGTGGGGACGGCGCGTGCGACGCGCGATGCGATGCATCTGATACGCCTGTTCAAGCTGCGCATCGACCGCATCGAGCCGGGGCTCGGCATCGAGGCGATGGCGCTCGAGGCGCCGCAGGTCGAGCAGCTGGGCGCCGAGGCGATCGGCGCCGGGTTCGACAGCGCGCCGCGCGCGCCCGACATCGCGCCGCTTGTCGATCAGCTCGCGGGGCGCGCTGGAGAGGGCGCGCTGTTCCGCCTCGAGGCCCGCGAAAGCGATGTGCCCGAGCGCGCGATCGGCCGTACCGGCCCGCTCGCCCAGCCTTCCGGCTGGCCAGCATGGGCGCGGCCGATCCGCATGCTCGCGCGGCCCGAAGCCCTGTCGGGCGTCGTCGCGCTGCTTCCCGATCATCCGCCGCGCCGCTTCGCATGGCGCGGGCGGTCCTACCGCGTCGTCGCGGGCGACGGACCCGAGCGCATTCACGGCGAATGGTGGCGAACGACCCGCGAAATGTGGGCGGTGCGCGATTATTTTCGCGTCGAGGCGGAGACTGGCGAGCGTTTCTGGCTGTTCCGCCGCGGCGATGCGATCGAAGACCGCACCGGCGATTTGAGCTGGTATATGCACGGCGTCTTCGGATGACGGCGCCCGGCACGACCTACGTCGAACTTCAGGTGACGAGCCACTTCTCCTTCCTGCGCGGCGCGTCGGCGCCCGAGGAATTGTTCGCATCCGCCGCACTGATGGCCCACTCGGCACTCGGCCTCTGCGATCGGGGCAGCGTCGCGGGAATGGTGCGGGGGCTGTCGGGGCAGGAGGCGACCGGCGTGCGCCTGATCCCCGGATCGCGCGTCGATCTTCGCGATGGCCGATCGCTGCTGCTATACCCCAAGGACCGCGCGGCCTGGTCGCGGCTGACCCGGCTCTTGTCGCTCGGCAAGGCGCGCGGCGGGAAGGGCAATTGCTGGCTCGACTGGCCCGATGTTGTGGCGTGGGCCGAAGGACTGGTCGCGGTTCTGCTGCCAGATACGGCGGACGAGCGCACCCGCCTCGATCTTGGCGAGCTCCGCGAAACCTTCGGCCGCGACGCCTATCTCGCGCTCTCGCTCCGCCGCCGTCCCGGCGACTTCGCGCGGCTGCGCGCGCTCGACGCTCTGGGCCGCAGCGTGGGCGTGCGCTGCGTGGCGATGGGCGACATCCTCTATCACGCCCCCGAGCGCCGCCCGCTGCAGGATGTGCTGACCGCGATCCGCGAGAAAACGACTGTTGATGCGCTCGGCTTCAAGCGCGAGCGTTTCATGGATCGTGCGCTGAAATCCCCTGCCGAAATGGAACGGCGTTTCGCACTCTTTCCGAACGCAATTCAGGCCACCGCCGACATCGCGGCGCTGTGCCGCTTCGATCTTGGGGAGATCCGCTACCAATATCCCTATGAGGAGGTGATGGCGGGGCGCACCGCGCAGGAGGCGCTCGCGGCACTCACCGAGGAGGGCGCCGCGCGCATGTTCCCGGACGGGGTGCCGCCCGCCTATCGGAAGCAGATCGACCATGAGCTGCGATTGATCGGCGAGCTTGGCTACGCCCCCTATTTCCTGACCGTCAATTCGATCGTCGCCGAGAGCCGGCGGCGCGGGATATTATGCCAAGGGCGCGGGAGCGCGGCGAACAGCTGCGTCTGCTTCCTGCTCGGCGTGACGTCGATCGACCCGATCAAGCATGAGCTGCTCTTCGAGCGCTTCGTCTCGGGCGAGCGCAAGGAGCCGCCCGATATCGACGTCGACTTTGAGCATGAGCGGCGCGAGGAAATCATCCAGTGGATCTACGAAACCTATGGGCGGCATCGCTCCGCGCTCACCGCCGTCGTCACCCGCTACCGGACGCGCGGCGCGGTCGCCGAGGTGGGGAAGGCACTCGGCCTGCCGCGCGATCTGACGAAGATGCTGACGGGCCTGGTATGGGGCTGGTCGGTCGACGGCATCCCCGACGAGCAGATCGCGAGCCTCAATCTCAATGCCGACGATCATCGGCTGCGGCTGACGCTCGACCTCGCACAGCAGCTGATCGGCACGCCGCGGCATTTGTCGCAGCACCCCGGCGGCTTCGTGCTGACGCAAGAGCGGCTCGACGATCTTGTGCCGATCGAACCCGCGCGCATGGAAGACCGGCAGATCATCGAATGGGACAAGGACGATATCGACGTCCTTAAGTTCATGAAGGTCGATGTCCTCGGCCTCGGCATGCTCGGCTGCATGAACCGCGCCTTCAATCTGCTGCGTGACCATAAGGGTGTCGATGTCGGCATGGCCGACCTGCAGGACGATGATCCGGCGGTCTATGGCATGATCCAGAAGGCCGATACGCTCGGCGTCTTCCAGATCGAAAGCCGGGCACAGATGTCGATGCTGCCGCGGATCAAGCCCAAATGCTTCTACGACCTCGTGATCGAGGTCGCGATCGTGCGGCCCGGCCCGATCCAGGGCGACATGGTGCATCCCTATCTGCGCCGCCGCGAGGGCAAGGAGAAGCCCGAATATCCCAAGCCCGAGCTCCGCGCCGTGCTCGAGAAGACGCTCGGGGTGCCGCTTTTCCAGGAGCAGGCGATGAAGGTCGCGATCGTCGGCGCGGGATTTACGCCCGCCGAGGCCGACCAGCTTCGCCGCGCCATGGCGACCTTCAAGCTCACCGGCGGTGTCAGCCATTTCTACGACAAGCTCGTCGGCGGAATGATCGAGCGCGGCTATCCGAAGGATTTCGCCGAGCGCACCTTCAAGCAGATCGAGGGCTTCGGGAGTTACGGCTTTCCCGAGAGCCATGCCGCGAGCTTCGCGAAAATCGCTTACGCCTCTTGCTGGATGAAGCATCATCACCCCGACGTTTTCTGCGCTGCCTTGCTCAACGCGCAGCCGATGGGTTTCTACGCGCCCGCGCAGATCGTGCGCGATGCCCGGAACCATGGCGTCGAGGTGCGGCCCGTCTCGATTAACGACAGCCATTGGGACTGCACGCTCGAAGAAGCCGACGGACACTATCTCGCGGTCCGTCTCGGTTTCCGGCAGGTGCGCAGCCTCGCCAATGTGCATGGCGCGGCGATCGTCGGCGCGCGCGGCGATACGCCCTATGACTGCGTCGAGGATGTCTGGCGCCGCGCTGGCGTCCCGCGCACCGCGATCGAGCGGATCGCCGAAGCCGATGGCTTCGCCTGTCTCTCCGAAGACCGGCGGCAGGGCTTGTGGAAGGTGCGGGGTCTTGGCGAGGCGCCGCTCCCCTTGTTCGCGGCGGCGGACGCTCGCGAGTCCAGTTTCTCGCCCGAAGGGCTCGAACCCGCGACTTCGCTTCGGCCAATGACCGAGGGGCGCGAGGTGGTGGAGGATTATCGCACGCTGCAGCTATCGCTGCGCGCGCATCCGTTGAGTTTCTTGCGAGATGAGCTTGATACGATGGGTATCGTGCGCTGCGCCGATCTCGGACAGATCCGCGACGGGCGCAACATCGAGGTCGCCGGCGTCATTCTCGTCCGCCAACGCCCGGGTTCGGCGAAAGGGGTGCTCTTTGTCACGATCGAGGACGAGACGGGAATCGCCAACGGCATCCTGTGGCCCGACCGGTTCGATATCTACCGGCGACAAGTCATGTCGGCCTCGATGATTGCGATGCGCGGACGGCTTCAGAAGGAAGGCGAGGTCATTCACATCATCTGCGACCGGATTACCGATCATGACGCGATGTTGCGCTCGATTGCGCAGGGCGACGTCTCCATTGCGCCTGGACGCGGGGATGGGGCGCGGAACGGAGGCGGACCGGACTCCCGCGACGCGCCGCTGCGCATCCGAAGTCACGATTTTCACTGAAGGCGCGGCCAGCTTTGACCCGGCGAGGGATACGATCCTGTGGAACGACGATTCTGACGAGAAGGACGATGCAGTTTGGCAACACGGAACGGCAGTTTCAGTTGTTCGAAATTGTCGACGATCCAGCGCATTTGGTCGCCGCTCAGCCGATCGGACGAGGATTTTACTTCGATCAGCAAAATTTCATCGTCGCGCCAGAGCAACAAATCGGGCCATCCGAGATAGCGACCCCAATAATCGTCGACCAAGTAACGAAGAATTACAAGGATCGTGCCGGGAGGAAAAATCTCGATCAACTGACGCGCCCGATCGACGTCGCGGTCGTGGTGTGCCCACAGATATTCCCGCAATCTCGCGCTGTGGAAGCGCCAATAATCGAATAACCAAAGCAAATCGCCAGTGTCGACATGGCCGTCAGGCTCAAAGAAGAAGGAGAAATGTTCGTCGACCGCAGCCTTGCGACGCCGCCCATAGCCCGGAGTCCCGAAATCGTCCGGGAGGTGCGTCCATATCATCTCCCCGGGAACACGAGCATCGAAAGCGGTACGCGATCCGAACGTCACGATTCGATTTTGGGGATCGGCTCCATCTTCGATGAGCAGCCACATCATCACCGCGAACAAGGCGTGAAGAGGGCGACTTTCCAGCTCGAGCACGGACCAGCCCAGCCTCTGATAATGACGCGAGACAAATGTCTCTGGTGAAACGGTTTCGCCCTCGACGAGCACGACGGCGCCCTTCTCGGGTGACGCTGCGTAGTCAGGATAAAATGATTCGATATCAACCTGACATCGATCGAGGATGTCCGCCTGCGAGGGCTCGGTCATATCGTAAAGTGGCGCTGCGGCGTGCAGTTGCTTGATCTCGTCGAGTATCTCGCGCTCGATGCGCTTATGCGCCGAGCGGACATCCTCGTCCGCAACATCCGGATGACTCGCGTCCCAATCTGCCACGGCCTCGGTTTCTCGAAAGAACAATTCCCGCCAATAGAAGCGCTTGATCTTACTGGTCCGACCCAGGCCCGCAGCCGCGGGCGCGGGCTCAAGCGCTAGGCCCCGACAACCGTTGCAGATATTGGGCTGGAACGCGATCGTCACGGGCACCCGCAGTTGGGTTTCAAGTTCGCAGCCTTCGACAAGCTGGTGAGCGAGAAAGCGTCGCCCAAATGCCTCGTCGCAACAGCACATCATCACCTCCCCGCAATCGGTGCACCGATATTTGCGGATCAGTTCATGCTGATTGAGACAGGCAGCGGCGCCGTGCTGGCATAGGTTCGACTGGCTCATCGACGCATTTCCTACGCGCCGGCAAGGACATACAATATTTCGGACACCTCGGCGCTCTCCGCTGCGCCCTCTGATAGGCTTGCGGGTTTGAACTTCAGGTGCGTCAGCATCTCGTGCGCCAACTCATCCCCGCGCCGGGTTACCGCAAAAAACGACTGGCCCTTCACCAAGGCGCGCAGCTTCGTGAAAAGCCTGGTCAACTGGCCCTTCTTTCGGTGATCTTTGTGCAAATAGAGCCAGTCAACACGGACCCTGAAAGCCTTGGGATCAGCGGATGCGCCCATTCGCTTGAACAATCGCGCTCGCGACGCGGCTCGCGGCTTTCCGAGCCCAGCCACGGCAACAACCTTACCCTTATAGATGGAATAGCCGACGCGAAATGCACCGGCCAACTCTTTGCGAACCCGCGCGGGATCATGATCACCAGCAACCGCCGCGGCGATCGCGTCGAGGATTTCCGGTGAACAATCCGCCGGCGCCACCCACTTCGCCTTGTAATTCTTGCGATCTTCCCGGTCCCGTATGATCCTCGACGCCTCCGCAAGGGCGGCCTGACCATCTTCGACAGTAAGCTCGCGCGCGGGCTTTCCCCGCATCGTGTAGGACAGCTTCTGCTTGGCCAAGATGGCCTCGAGGATATCTTTGTCCTCGCTGATCTGTTCGATCAGGTTTTCCGTGAGCTTCTTCAGTTCTCTATCGCGAACGGGATCTTCGCGAGTGTCCTGGCGGAACATTGCGCGCAAACGATCACCGATATCGATGGTCTCGTCATCGACCCGCTTCGAGTAAGCGAGAATCGTGTCGATAGTGCTCGAAGTATCGCCAAGATTGGACTGCGCCCACCCGAGCTCGTTGCTCATGCTCCTTATGGTGGCAGAAAGAGAATCTTCGAGACTCTCGAGTTCCTCCGAAATGCTGGCGGCAGCCGTTTCGAACCGCTCGGCGAAGACCCGTGCTTCGGATTCGAGGAATATTTCGAGAAGTTCGCCGGGATGAAGCGCCCGGTTGCGCGATCCGTCACGCCGGCAGTAAATTCCCTTGGGAGTGCAATGCGGTTTCGTTGAGCTCGAAGGCACCCAAATGCGCAAGATAGGCTTGTCGTTCAGATTCTCGATGATGATGTCGACTGAAACGGGCGGCAAGCAGCTGATAGCCTTATTGAGAATCTGCAGCATCATACTGTCGCCAACGTCGCAGCCAAGTATGACGCCAACCTGCGCGCCGTCGACACTTTGTTCGCCGACACCAGCCAATATAGTGCCACCCTCCGCCGCGTTGGCGAAAGAGACGAGATCCTCGGCACTGATGCCATCAGGCGCGCGCTTGAAATCTACAAGCTGACCTTCGCCGGACGCGAGGAACTGGCGCGATGTGGCGCTCAATGTTTTCAGACGTTTCTGATCGGCCATGCTGATCTCAAAACTGGCTCTTGAACGAGCGGGACACGCTGAACTGCGGGAAATATGGCTCTCGAAGTGACCCTTGCAGCAATTCGAAATATTGGGCCCAGGCAAACTTGTTCATTATCTCGTCCGGCCGTTCGAACGTATAACGATCTAGACCTTCGACCGAATCCGTTATCCGATACCGCGCCTTCGCTACGGGTTCGATATAGGCCCTTATGCCGTAGCGAATATTATTGAGATACTCGGCGATATTGCTGGCATGGTAGGCGAGCAGATGGGTGTGAAACCAATCCCAGCAATCGGGAAGCGCGAGATAGGCGTCACTTTCGTCGATCGTAATTCCGTTCTCCAACAAGATCGCGCACAACCGGTTTGTCTGTCCCCGGAGGCGCAGGAAATTGTGCTTTCCGATATCACCGCTGATCCGGATGAAATCGATTCGCTTAATCCTGAGATCCACCTCCACTTCGATATTGGAAAGCCATACGCGCGGTACGAACGCAATTTCCTCAAGCCAGCCCGCGAAGTCGCGAACCACCGATTTCAACGGGGCGATCTCGGTTCCGATTAGTGGAGATCCGCAAATCTGCCGCAGGTAAAAGAGAGTGGTGAACTCCGTTGCCTTGTTACCATCCTCTGGCCTGTCGAGGCCGAAGGGAAGAGGGTCCTTTCCCCGAGCTGTGACAGGCGACAAGAAGTCGCGGAGCAATGTGCTGAACTGCCGTAAAGTTTCGGACGTTTTGGGTAGTAGGTTGGTATCATTTCGCTTTTCCCCGAGAGGGCAGAAAATCGCATGATTGACCATTTCATCGATCATTCCCATCACCGCGCCCAGCACGATGGCTTCCTGCTCGATCCGTGTGAATGTCGTCGCCATGGTCGTCCGATAGCACATTTCCAATCCAGATCGCTCGCATAGCGAAGATCGATTCAGCGGCCTGGCGTAGGGTCTAGTTGACACCTTCGTCGGCCTTCACCGCTTGAAGCGGGCCAGGATTTCTTCAGGTGACGCCAAGGCTTCCAGAGCCACGACCACTCGCGGTCAGCCCGAGCCTCCTGCGCGCGTAACCTCTCCCTCATTGGCCGCCCAATTGCGGGCCTCGGTTCGCCTAATGCCGTCAACCCCCGCGGGGGTTCGCCCTCGCGTTCCGCTCGGTGACGGCGGCTCACGGCCCCTCCTTCTGGCGTCATCGGGAAAGGTCCCGAGCATCCAAGGAGACTTTAAATGGCAAGCATCGCAAATCTCACCGTCAAGGAAGACGGCAGCCTCGAAGGCAACCTCGCAACCCTGATGGTCACCGCTCCGATCGCGATCGTACCGAACGGCCGCAAGACGAAGGACAACGAGCCTGACTACCGCGTCATTAGCCGAAAGAACGGTTTCGAGCTCGGCGCCGGCTGGGTGAAGACCTCCCAGGCGGGAGCCGAATATATCTCGGTCTCGCTCTCCGCCCCCGAACTCGGGCAGATCTTCTGCAACGTCGCAAACGCGCCGGGCGACGATCCGTCGAAGAAGGTGCTGATCTGGAATGCCCCGAACTGATCATAGCTCCGGCCCCGCCTCGGCGGGGCCGGAGCTATGCCGTCAAAAACAGAGCGGCAAAATTGCAGCTATGATAATTCGGCAATATGCTCACGCTTGAAATTCCCCAGCTTGCCGATGCTTTGGTAGGAGAAATTGCCGAGACGGGCGATTGGATCATCGCCAATCTCGAGACGTCGATCAGTTGGCCCGTCGCTTATCAGCGACAGGAATATGCTGGCCGAACCTATTTCATCATCCCGCTCACGAAGGATCATTGTCCTGCGGTTGCCATTCGGCGGGGCGATGAAACCCTACAGGAGAGCCGGTCCACCTTGCTCCGTTTCCTCAGTGCCATGTCGTGGACACAAAGCGCTGGCGCGATCGTTCAGTCCTTTTCCGGGGGCGGACTCCCCCGGCCCCAGCGCCGGGGAAGCGACTGGGGAATGAGCATAACTCCCGATCTGAACCTGACCTATTTGCCGGAACCGGAAGATCCAAGATCGGTGCTTGCGCTTGCCCTCATGCGCGAGGGGCGAGGCCTCAATCACCCGGCCTATGCGTTCCTATCCTTCTATCGCGTTCTGGAAGCGGCAATACCCGCGGGCAGGGAACGGCAAACCTGGGTCGATGAAAACATCGACGAGATTATGGATCACGGTGGCCGTAGCGCGCTGGAAAGACTGCGGGCGTCTGGTGTCGATGATCCCGGCGCCCATCTCTACAAATCGGGGCGCATGGCCATTGCGCACGCGCAGTCGGATCCCATCATCAATCCCGACGATGCATCAGATTACGATCGCATAGCTGGCGAACTTCCGATTATGCGAGGCTTGGCAGAACTCGCGATCGAGCGAATTTTGGGGGTGAAGACGAGATCAACGATCTACCGCGAACATCTATACGAGCTTCGTGGCTTTAAAGAGCGGCTCGGCGCTGCCGCCGTCGCATCCATTGGCGCTGGAACGCACCCCGCCGATGGCGCTCAAATCGACATGCCGTCCATAGACGTCGAGTTGCGCCGCAAAGAGCCTTATCCACCGCTCCATGCGATGACGCCGGTACATGCCCAGCAAGTGGGCTCCTCCCTGAAAGTCGTCTTCAAGTCTCAGGATGGGATTGTCGAACTCACGCTAACCTTGGACTTCGCTGAGGAGCGCCTTCGCTTCGAATGGGACAAGGATCTTGATGGCCACGACAATGGGTCTTCGAGCGCTGCGGCGCATGCCGCTTCGCTTTCGCGCTTCTTGCTCGAATATATCGGGAACGGCGAACTGCACGTCTACGAGAGCGAAACCCGTGCCTTGCTTGGTCGGGTCGAAGCCTTTCTCCCCACCAACTATTTTGCCAATCACGAAGGAATGAACGCGCGCATCAAAGCGTGGGAGGCCGAAGCCGATAGACGGCGAGCAGCCGGTCAATAGGGTCGTGGTTTCGCGATAGGCTCTGGAACGCGCTGAACTGATCGAGCTTCTGGCTCCGTCGTCAGACGGGGCCGGGCTTCCCGATCGCGGCGAATTCTTCGGGCGAAAGATAAGTGCGCATCATATCCTCCCGCTCTTCATGGCTGAATTCTGACGCGCGGTCGGGGTCCATCCCTTGTTCCAGTCTCACCCGCATGGTCTCGTGCATCGCGATCGTCAGCTCAGGGTAGCGACGAATTCCAAGGCCGATGATCTGCCCGTTCCGCTTTGCGGCAAGCTGTCCGTCGCTCTCGATCCACTCGATCTTGGGATCCGGGATGAAAATGATCTCTGTCTCGCCGGGCGATGACGGCGTGATGCACATATATTCATGCCCATTGGTAAGAACGCTGTGAAGAATGAGGTCCGCCCCCTGGATCCACCAGCCGACGACGGCCTTGGACCGATGCGTCCAGTCGTTTGCTTCATACCAGCGCGTATTCGCGTGACAGTGGTTGGCTGGCATTCTCATCCATTCGAGGTCCTTTGCCGGCATCCGGCGCGCCCGGAAGGCAGGAAGAACCGCGACCTCCGTCACGAGGGCGCGCTCCCAAGGCGACGGCGGAAATGTCCAGCCGTCGACCTGTTCGAGAAGCCGTTCGCGTAACAATATCTTTCGCCGGTTCGCCTCGCCCATTTCCTATCAGCCCCATGATAGTTGCAAGTGAGAGATGTCGCACTGGCAGGCCGAGGCTGCAAGACTCCCGGCGCCTGTCATCGCAGCCCCATCCCGCTCTCGATTGCCGCTAATCCCTGGGCCGAGGCCGGGCCTCCTTCAATCAACCCGCAAGGGGTCCCTGCGCTGCGCTTGGGCCTTCGCTTCGCTGCGGTGATTGCGGCCCGCCCCCGTCCGGCGGGGCGACTGTCGAGCGGGAAGGGTCCCGCTCCCGGACAGGAGCCTCGATATGCCGCTTTCTACCGCCCAATCGCTTGGCTGGAACCTCGCTCGCACGATGATGACCATCATCGTCCTTATCGAAACAAGCCGCGGATATTCGGTAATGCCGCTCGATGAATTCGACGGCGACCCCAGCTGCATCGTCTGCGAATATGATCCCTTCGCTCGCTGACATCCGCGAAAAACCCCCAAGGTGGTTCCAGTTGCGGTTCCGCCTTCGGGGCGCCGCTGCTATGATCGAGCTGCAGAATGCGCTGTGGTGGAGGTGGCGAGCGCGTCCGACGGGAGGACGCTTGTGACTTTGACGATCATCCTCGGCGGCGTGGCTGCCCTCTACCTTATCTGGCTCCTGTTCCGGCTCGCAACCTTTGCCCTGCCGGTCTATTCCGCGATCGGGGCGGGCCTCTTTGTTCACGCCCAAGGCTATGCAACCGCCGCCATGCTGCTGGCCGGCTTCACGACCGGCCTGATCGTCTATCTGACGGGTCAGGCGGTCTTCGTCTCGGTCAGGTCCCCCCTCCTCCGATTCCTTGTCGCCCTGCTGTTCGCCCTGCCCGCGGGCTTTGCGGGATATCAGGCGATGACGGGGCTGCTCGCCCTGATGATCGATGACGGTATCTGGGCAAGATGCCTGGCGTTCATCGCCGGTCTCGCAACTGCCTCCGCCGCATGGCGCAGTCTCGCAGGCGCCGCGCCGGCGTCGGGACTATCGGCACCAGACCCGCAATCAAAGGAACTCAACCCTTCGACGCCGCAGGCCTAGGCTTCATTTTCCTTCCCGTCCCGGCAACCCTTTCCTTTCTTCCGGGCAACAGCACAGCCTCTCGACATGCGCGATCTGGCAGCAAGCCGCTGACGCTGGGCCAGCTTGCCGCAACGGCGCGCCTTCGACTTTCTTCCCCCGGCGTGCCGCCGTTCCTCGCGAGCCAAGAAAGCCGGATCGCGCCGTCCTTCGCTGCGCTGCGGGCCCTTCGGGCTGCGGCGCCGTCCCCTTGCTGCCCACCGATGCGCATCGAGGCCGCGCTGGTGCGGCTCGAGCCCAAGGAAAGGATAGCATCATGACCAAGATCGGCAGCTTCACGAAGACCGCCTCCGACGAATATCAGGGCGAGATCGTCACCCTTTCGGTGCAAGCGAAAAAGGTTCGCATCGTCCCCGATAGCAATGCCAGCGGCAACGCGCCGAGCCACCGCGTCCTTATCGGCGAAGCCGAAGTCGGCGCCGCCTGGCCGAAATCCACCCAGGACGACCGCCCCTATCTCTCGGTCAAGCTCGACGACCCGACCTTCTCCGGTCCGATCTTCGCGCAGCTCTTCGCGGGCGAGGGTGAAGCGCATGACCTGGTGTGGAGCCGGCCGACCCGGCGCGGCAACTGACCCGCAGGCCATTGCCGCCCGGCACCCGCCGGGCGGCGATAGTCTCAATTTGAGGCCTTTTCCCGACGAAATCGGGAACTGATAGGCTAAGTATCTGTGCTTTATACGCCGATAACCAGAAGCTGGGTCGCTGTGGAAATCGGCAAATTGTCTTTGCCTTGCACTCACTTAGCTTCGGGAGGTGCGCATGCAGCCCACAGTCGACTGGCGGTCCCAAGATTTTCTGAAGATATTTGAACGATATGATCGCGCGGACTTCGCGCAGGAATTCCTGCGCCGCAATCCGCGCTATCGCGCCGCCTATCGTGCCGGCGCCGCGTCCGGGCGGTCGCGTACCGCTCTTCGCCGGCTCGCCCGCCACTGGGGGTTGGTCTTTCGCCGTTGATCCCGATGCCCGGGCTGAGCAGGCGCCCGCCCTCTGGCGCCCCGAACTCTGTCCGTCGATCACTATAGCGGCGCCGGCCCCGTCCGGCTTCCCGGGACCCGCCTTGTCCGACGTCGCCGCTTCGGGCGGCATTGCCGCCGAATGGCTCGCATACCGTGAGTGGCATCTCGTGCTCGCTATCGGCGGCCGCCGCTACCGGCTCTGGATCGCCGATTGCGTGCACAATGAGGCGCTCGCCTATGTGGTGCCGGCCGACGATCATATCGCTGAGCGCCAGGCGGCGACCGGGGCACTCCACGGATGGATCATGGCGTGCTCCGCTTCGGTCCCGCCGGGTCAGCCCGGCCCCACCGAGCGCTGGCGGCTGGTGCAGTGGCTGCGCTTGCTCGACGCGCTCGATGAAAACATAGCCCCGCGCGACCTCGCCGCGACCCTCATCCTGCCCGACGCCGGCTCCTATTCCGCTGCCGAATGGGATGCGTCGAGCGAGCGCCGCCGCCTCGCGCGCTGGCAGCGTAGCGCAATCGCGATGCGCGACGGCGGCTATCTCGCCCTGCTCGCGGGCGGCTGATCGGGACATTCCGCAGCCCGTCACTTTGTCCGTTCCCGAATCGCGCCCCGATTTTCGATTGTCGCCGCCTGCCCGCCGGCCCCCTCTCGGGTGTCCGGCGCGGCATCAGGAGACCCTCGATGAGCGATTTCGCCGCCCCCATTGTCCCGCGATTTCTGAAAACCCCCGACGCTGCCGTCCATCTCGGCCTGTCCGCGCGAACGCTCGAAAAGCATCGCTGCTACGGGACGGGCCCCGTCTATCGCAAGCTCGGTGGCCGCATCGTCTATGCGATCGACGAACTGAACGCCTGGGCTGAAATCGGCCGGCGCAGTTCAACCTCCGACCCGGGCAAAGGCACCATCCTCCCCGCGCGCCCGGTGCAGCGCTGATGCGCGGCGATCCTGTTTATGCTGCGCCGGTTCGTCGTGATACGCCGTCGGTCGGTGCGCCGCACGGCAGCCTCACGGAGGTCGAACTGACCTGGATCGAAGGGCGCCTCGAGCAATGGATCCGCTTCGGCCGTATTGCATCCGAGCGCATCCTCAGCCGCAGCACGAAAGTCATCGCCTTCCGTCCCGGTGCGACCTTCGCGTTCGTGCGCTGGACGTCGAACGACTATGGCACGGTGCATTCCAGCATCGCGATCGCGACAGCGGTGGCTGCGGACGCGCCCTATGCAACACTGGCGTTCGTCCGCCCGGGCGCCGATCTTCTGCTCCGCATCGACGGTTGGCCGAAGGTTCAACAGGTCCTGCTGGCAATCGATGCGGTCGAGGCGACCGGCATCGAAGCTTGCGACGCGGCGCCCGATCATTGGCGCCATGTCGGCAACCGGCTTGCGGCCGGTATGCCGTTCCGCCCTTATGGGCCTGATCGCCATGCGGCATGGCTTCGCCGCCGGGCGATCGAGGCATGAACCGCCACTATCTCCGTGCGACGGTTGCAGCCGCGTCGCTCTTCGGCACTCTCTTTGTCGCGGTCGCCTGGCTGGCGCCGGCGCCGCGTCTGCTGTGGAACGCCAGCGCGAGTGCGCCGATCGGGCTGTATCGGATCGACCCGGGTGCGACGCCGAGAGCAGGTGATCTGGTCGCGATCCGGCCGTCGCCGCCGCTCGGCGCCTGGCTTGCCGAGCGCCACTATCTCCCCGCTGGCGTGCCGCTTCTGAAGCGCGTTGCGGCCCTTCCAGGTGCCCGCATTTGCCGTTCAGGCGTCTTCGTGACGATCGACGGCCTTGCCGCCGCGCGCGCCATGGCGCGCGATCGCCTCGGCCGGCCACTGCCGTTCTGGCTCGGCTGCCGGATCGTTGGCCCCGACGAACTCTTCCTCCTCAACGCCGCGCCGGACAGCCTCGACGGGCGATATTTCGGACCGCTGCCCGCCGCCGGGCTGCTCGGCGTCGCACATCCCGTCATGACCCGCCCGGCTTCCGGTGCGCCGCTTAGCGCCCACCGGCCCTCCCCGGACCAGACTTCATCCCAAGCTGAATAGGAGATCACGCATGATTATCGGAACATTCCGTCGGCAGGACGATGGCTACGCCGGCCACATCCGCACACTCGCTTTTGATGCGGAGATCAACATCGCGCGCGCGCAGCTATCGGAGGCCGAGAACGCGCCGACGTGGCGCGTCTATCTCGGCGACGCCGAGGCCGGCATCGAGATCGGAGCGGGCTGGACGCGTTGCGGATCGCGCGGAATCTATCTCGCGTTGCAGATCGACGATCCACTGTTCGCCGCACCGATCAGCGCCAATTTGTTCGATTCGCGTCAGCTTGACGGCCCGCATCTGCTCTTCTGGTCGCGTGCCGACGCGAGCGAGAAGGGCTGAACCATGGCGCGCACTCTTCGCGCTCGTACCGGCTTCGTGCTCCGCTGGGCATATCCATGCGGTGCCCTGCTGGCAGCGCTCAGCGTGCCCACGAACTGCACAGCCGCGACAGCGGCGATAGCTGAACCCAGCCACCCTTATGCAGCGTCCGTCGCCGAAGCATCGCAGCGCTTCGGCATTCCGGAGCGCTGGATATGGCGCGTCATGCACGCCGAAAGTCGGGGCAATCGGCGCGCGGTCTCGCGTGCCGGAGCGATGGGCTTGATGCAGATCATGCCGCCGACCTGGGCGATGTTGACGGCGCGCCATCGGCTTGGTGGCGACCCGTTCGATGTGCGCGCGAATATCCTCGCAGGGGCGGCCTATCTGCGCGCAATGTGGGACCGGTATCGCGATGTGCGGCTGATGCTCGCCGCCTATAACGCTGGCCCCGGACGCACCGATGCCTATGCGGCGGGGCGGCGCGGCCTGCCCGCCGAGACTCTTGCCTATGTCCGCCAGATCGCGCCCGAACTCGGCGCCTCGGACGGGCCTTCGTCCGTCTCCGCGCCTGAAGATGCCGGCGCCATGGACGATCTACGCGGCTTCACCCGCGACCTGATGAAGGACATGTCGCGCGACCTCGGGACCGGACTCGATTGGGTCGCGATCGATCATTGGAATACCGACAATCCGCACATCCACATCCTGGTTCGCGGCGTCGCCGATGACGGGACCGATCTTGTCATCGATCGCGCCTATGTGAGCGAAGGCATCCGCTTCCGCGCCGAGGAACGCGTGACACTCGAGCTCGGCCTGAGAAGCGAGCGCGAGATGACCCAGGCGATCGAGCGCGAAGTCGATGCCGAGCGCTGGACCAGCCTCGACCGGCAGATCGAACGCGCGACCGCCGAGAGCGGCGGGCTTCTCGATCTCCGCCCCGTACCCGCCGGCGATCAGGCGTCGGACCGGATGCTGCGCGCCCGCGCGGCGACGCTCGAGCGGCTCGGTCTGGCCGAGCGACTTGGCCCCGCTATGTGGATGGTCGACCCGGGCGCCGAACGCGCGCTGCGCGATCTCGCCGATCGCGGCGACATCATCAAGACGATGCACCGCGCGATGCAACGGAGCGGAATGGCTTTCGACACGTCGGCGCTCGCGCTGCACCGCGAGACGCCCGGCGATCCGATCGTCGGCCGCCTCGTCGCGCGCGGCCTCGACGACGAGCTCGACGGCAGCGCCTTCGCGATCATCGACGGCGTTGATGGCCGCACCCATCATATCCGCTTCGACGACATCGAATGGACGGGCGATGCTAAGCCGGGCGCGATCGTCGAATTGCGCAGCTGGGAAGGGCGCGGCGGCACCGCACGGCTGTCGCTCGCGGTGCGATCCGATCTACCGCTGGGCGAGCAGATCGGAGCGAATGGCGCGACCTGGCTCGACCGCGAGCTCGTCGCCCGCGACACCGCCCTCGCAGGATCAGGATTTGGGCTCGCGGTGCGTGATGCGATGGCCGCGCGCGCAACTTTCCTTGAAGGCGAAGGCCTCGCCCGGCGGCAAGGCCAAAGGCTGGTGATGACGAGCGGTCTCATCGACACACTGAAACAGCGCGACCTCGACGCGGCGCAAGCCGCCATCGCCGCACGAACAGGCCTCGCGCATCAGCCCTCGGCGAACGGCGAGCATGTCAGCGGCATCTATCGCGAGCGCGTGTCGCTCGCTTCGGGGCGCTTCGCGATGATCGACGACGGGCTTGGCTTCCAGCTCGTTCCCTGGCGTCCGGCGCTCGATCGCCATCTCGGCCAGCATGTCGCCGGCATGATGGCAGCAGGCGGATCGATCGACTGGTCGCTCGGCCGCGGTCGCGGGATCGGCATTGGATGAAAGGATGGGTTTAATGAACGATCGTATCCTCTGGGGCCAGATCGCGGCGGTGGGCGCGATCGTGACCGCTGCGATCTGGACAGCGACGCAGTGGACCGCCGCCTCGCTGGGCTTTCAGCCCGAGCTTGGTGCGCCCTGGTTCCGGATCGATGGCTACCCGGTCTATCCGCCGCCCGCCTTCTTTTGGTGGTGGTTTGCCTTTGACGCCTATGCGCCCGCCATTTTTCTCAAGGGCGCCGGCATCGCGGCATCGGGAGGGTTCCTCTCGATCATCATCGCAATCGCCATGTCGGTCTGGCGCGCCCGCGAGCGGCGGCGCGCCGAAACCTATGGCTCGGCGCGATGGGCGAGCGAGCGCGAAATCCGCAAGGCTGGCATGCTCGGGTCCGATGGCGTCATTCTCGGTCGCATGGGCGGCGCCTATCTCCGCCACGATGGCGCCGAGCATATTCTCTGCTTCGCGCCCACACGGTCAGGCAAGGGCGTCGGGCTCGTCGTCCCGACGTTACTCACCTGGCCGGGGAGCTGCATCGTCCACGACATCAAGGGCGAGAACTGGCAGCTCACCGCGGGCTTTCGCGCGCAGCACGGCCGCGTCCTGCTCTTCGATCCCACCAACCGCGCCTCTGCCGCCTATAATCCGTTGCTCGAAGTCCGGCGGGGCGAATGGGAAGTGCGCGACGTGCAGAATGTCGCCGATGTGCTGGTCGATCCGGAAGGCAGCCTCGAGAAGCGAAATCACTGGGAAAAAACAAGCCACGCACTGCTCGTCGGCGCGATCCTCCATGTCCTTTACGCCGAACCCGACAAGAGCCTCGCCGGGGTCGCGGCCTTTCTGTCCGATCCGCGGCGGCCGATTGCTGCGACGCTCCATCGGATGAAGGCGACCCGCCATCTCGGCGACCGGCCACACCCGGTCGTCGCCGCGGCGGCGCAGGAATTGCTCAACAAGAGCGAGAATGAACGCTCGGGCGTTCTGTCGACCGCCATGTCCTTCCTCGGCCTCTACCGCGATCCGGTGATCGCGGCGGTCACCGGATCGTCCGAATGGCGGATCGCCGATCTTTTGGCAGGTCCGGAGCCCGTGTCGCTCTATCTGGTCGTGCCGCCCGGCGACATCAGCCGCACGAAGCCGCTGATCCGGCTCATCCTCAACCAGATCGGGCGCCGTCTCACCGAAGAACTCGGGCCGCGCGATCGATCGCGGCGACTGCTTCTGATGCTCGACGAATTTCCGGCGCTCGGGCGCCTCGACTTCTTCGAGAGCGCGCTCGCCTTCATGGCGGGGTACGGGATCAAAGCCTTCCTGATCGCGCAGTCGCTCAACCAGATCGAGAGGGCCTATGGCCTCAACAACGCCATCCTCGACAATTGCCATGTCCGGGTGAGCTTCGCGACCAATGACGAACGGACCGCCAAGCGCATCTCGGACGCGCTCGGCACCGCGACCGAGATGCGCGCGATGAAGAATTACGCCGGCCACCGCCTCTCACCCTGGCTCGGCCATCTCATGATCTCGCGAACCGAAACGGCGCGCGCGTTGCTGACGCCCGGAGAGGTGATGCAGCTCCCGCCCGACGACGAGATTGTCATGGCGGCTGGCGTCGCGCCGATCCGCGCGCGCAAGGCACGCTATTTTCGCGATCGCCGATTGATGGCTCGGGTCCTTCCTCCGCCCGCCGTGGGCGGAACGCCGCAGCCGCGCTCCGATGATTGGTCGCACTTGCCGGAGCCGCAGAGGCCGGGTGCCAAGGATGCGAAGGCCGACGAGGAGGAAGCCGAAGCGAGCGACACCGAGAATGGCGGCATCCGGCAGGAACCCGAACTGCCGCTCCACGAAGATATCGCGCCAATTCCAACTGCCCCCGCGGGCGAATTTGATTTTGGCGAGGAGGATAGCCAGGGCGACGCCGCTCGCCTTCGTCAGGCCGCCGATCGCCGCATGGCGCGAAACGCGCGCACGGCATCTCTCGATCCGAATGACGGGATCGACCTGTGACCAAGGCGAGCATCAAGCAGACCTTCCGCCTCGACGCGGAGCTTGTCCGCCTCGTGGCGGAGCGGGCGCGTCAACGAAGGGTGACGCGCACCGAAATTGTCGAGGCGGCGCTCGCCTCGCTACTCTCTGCCGATCATGAGGAACGGTTGGAGGCAGCGCTCACGAACCGGATCGACAGATTGGCGCGCGGGCTCGAGCGGCTCGAATGGAATCTCGATCTCTCGAACGAGGCTTTCGCGCTCTTTGTCCGCTTCTGGCTGACGAGCACGGTGCCGCTTCCGGATACGGCTTTACCCGCCGCGCAGGCGACGGGACGCAAGCGATGGGAAGGTTTCGTGGAGTCGCTAAGCCGCCGCATGGAGGCTGGCCCGAAACTTGCCGAAGAACTGTCCAGAGATTTGGGCAATAGCTTTTCTAACTGAATCACGCGGGGCTGTTCACGCCCGGGACGCGCAATGGCCAGCCTGCCATTTCCAGTTGCCACGATTTCTGCCAGTTTGACTCATGTCCTATCTTGATCCGACCACTTGGCGCGCGTTCACCAAAGAAGAAATGAGCGCCTATCTGGCTGAGCTAGGATCGAAAAAGGGCGCGAAGAAGCGCGGTAGTCGCAAGGGCGGCAACAGGCCTGTCCTTGTGCTTCAGAAGACGATTTCGCCCTTTGATGCCTATACCTATCTCCACGCGAGATTTGGTGCGCCGAACGGTCTCCAGACTTTCCTGGCGCGAGACGATTCCGACAATCTTTTCCACTGGGATTATTATCTCAAGGCTGGCGACGCGATCCTGCAGTTCATCGGTGCGACCGAAGAAGTGCGTGTCTGGTTCGAAGGCAGATTCTCCGATGCCGATTGCCTCACTTTCATCGCAAACATGCGAGCCGATTTCGGCCGTGTCAGCCAGGAGAAGGGGCGGTTCGCGTCCTCACTCGAAAAATGGAACATCTTCCCGAACCAGTATCTCGCCATCGCGAACCGCTGCGCCGAGCTCTATGAGACGATATGTGACGCCCTGCCGAAGATCGAAAAGAAGATCGTTGCGGACAATCTCGCCACCCAGAATCTGGCGCGGGAAAAGAACAAGAAATCCCACGGGAAGCTGATGGCCGCAATCACCACGGCCCCGACCGAACTTGCGGTCCTGATACCCGTGATGTTCGAATCCTTTATCGGCTTGCTCGTCGCGGGTTTCATCCGGCCGGAGATCAAGCGCGACCAAGCGGCCTTCACGGCCTTTGTCCGGCTCCCTCTCAATCGGAAACTCGAACGCTTGGCGGACAATTGCCGCGGGTTTGCACGGCCGATCGAACAGAACAACCCTGCCTTCGGTCGATACTGGTCCGTGGTGAACCGGAGGAATGACCTTCTTCACGGTAACGTGGATCCTGTCCGCGACGCACTGGAAGTCGTGTATTTTCATGGGAAGCGCCCACTCTACAACACGGGCGGCGACCGGATCCGCCAGCTTTGGCTGCGCCTGATCGACCAATATAATCCCCAAGGCGTGGTCGATGATTATCTCGCGATGCATGCCTTCATCATCGAAATCCTGGATCATCTCACGCCTTCCAACCGCAACACCCTCGGTTTTATTATGGGGGAATCGCAGCCAGGCTGGGACAATAAGCGCAAAATTTACGGTATTCTCTTCCCCGAGGTGGTCTCTACTTCGGTATTCGGCGAACTCCGCTATGATTGGCAACTGCGGGCAGGCTAGTGGCTTTTAGGACGCTAAGATGGTTCGGGAATTTCCGCCGGCCGGGACATATGCGCACGCCGTGCAAGGTTTGTGGCAAACCCAAAAGCCATCACGCAACGTAGACGTGGCGTAATTGTTCGACGTGAACGCCTCCAAGGCCCGTGAAGGATGCGCCAGTGATGATCAGCTGGGCGCCTGCATATTCGCTTTGCGCGAGTAGGTCGACGAAGGGCTGAACAATGAAGTTTTCCTTGTCTTCGACCGCCTCACCAAGAAACTCACCGGGAAGGTCGATGATTGCGAGACCAGGGTAATGACATCCCGACTTCGCGGAAAGCGTCAAAAGCCCGTAATGATACGCCATTAGGTAATAAAGTGAGTCTGTTCCGCCAAGGGCACTTGACCAACGCTTGCTTCCGACACGGAAACTGGCGCTTCGACGGGTTAGATCCACCCGAACAGGATTGTGACGCCATGTTTTCGGCTGCAGCCTGTTTAACGCATCGAGGTAGGCATTCATTCCGTCTTCGAGCGCGCTCGACGCCGCATCAAAATCAACGGTCTGCCCAGATCGATCGACGCTTTCCTGAAGCGGCACAATCCGCTTTTCGAGCGCAGCGATCTGCTCGGTAAGGTTGGTTTCGAGTTGAAGTGCCGCCGCCACGCGGTCGAGCTGACGTTCGCGTTCGCTGGCTTGCCCGAGCGCCACATCGATATCGCTAATCGCTGACTGTGCCAGCGCACCTACGGCGGCGCGCGCAGGTATCAGCATGTTCTCGATTTCGCGAATCCGACCGTTGCGAGAGGCAATTTCGCGGTCAGTTGCCTCGAGATCGAGAGCGATCGCGGCGGAGAGCTCGACCGCCTCGCGCCGCTCCCCTTCAATACGTTCTTTCTCGAAGCGCAAGCGTACCGCTCCGAGTCCGGCTATATTCGGTGTCGAGGGCAAGTGTTGATGACACAGAAAGCAATCGTTGCGGGATTGCGAAAGGTGAGCGACACTCTGGTCGCACGCCGGACAATGGGTGATCTTCAAATCGGCAAAAACCGAACCGGCGTCCTCGGCTCGCGTGAGCCGCTCGATTTCTTCTGACAAATCCGCGTGATACGTCCCGATATCCTGCGCCCGTTCAGCAAGTGAAGCCTTTTTTCGGGCGAGTTCCTCTACTCCAACGGCAAGACGCGATCTTTCCTCTCCCAATACCGCCACCCGACTTTGCTGCTCGGAAGTGAGAGCTTGTTCCTGAGCGCGGTTGAGAAGATCGATGCGGTGCGCGCGAAGCTCGTCGACGTGGACCTGCAGGCTCGCCTTCGCTGCCGCCACCGTTGCATCATTTGCATCGACTGTCAGGTCCTCGCTGCTCACAAGATCGCGGGCGAGTTCACCCAGCGTGAGGCCATATTGGTCGCGTCTTGCCCGAAGCCGCTCGGCATCGAGCTTCAGCGTTACCAGTTCGCCAAGTTCGTCGGTGTAAACATGTTCGGCCAAGCCCAGAAATTGCAATAGGCTTGCGTGGAATTCAGCATCGGTCTGTTGGTCAACGAGGCTGCCCCAGAAGCGCTGTTGCCGGTAGATGTGGCGTAGAAGTGTGCGAAAGCTGAGTTCCGGCCACGTCTGGCCGGAAAGCGGATTGCCCCGAGGATAATGGAGGAGTGGTATCTCCAGTTTTTCAAGCAACCACTGCTGAAACTCCTTGGGATTGAGGCCTTTGTCATCGACAAAAATCTTTGTTTTCGCACCAGGCTCGCGCCATCGCCGCTCGACGCGAAATCGCTCCTCTCCAACAATGATGTCGACCGCGGCACTCTCATATTTGTCTGCGAGGCTCGTCTCGTCTGCCTCGCCGTAGGGGTTGTCGCCCGCATCGCCGAGGAGGAAATCGAGCGTTTGCAGCCATTTGGTCTTGCCGGTGTTCGGAGGTCCGAGCAGAAGGGTCACGCCGGCATCGAAAGTGAGAACCTCTAAGCGCCCATCAACCTGGCGCCGCTCGAGTCTTGCGATCGATAGGAGGGGCTGGCTCATGTGTGAATGACTCCACCCATTTCCCGCCGTCCAACCTCCTCGTCGAATAGGCGGTAAATGAGGTCCTTGAGATATGTACCGGACTTCCGTCCAAACACGGATTTCACTTCACGAAGGCGTGCAACTAAAGGCTCAAACGATGGTTTCGCCGCAAGGAGCTTTGCCTTCGACTTCCCAAG
The DNA here is from genome assembly GCF_001468225.1 of Sphingopyxis sp. H053. GTDB lineage: Bacteria > Pseudomonadota > Alphaproteobacteria > Sphingomonadales > Sphingomonadaceae > Sphingopyxis. Next base: position 203,918 of record NZ_LNRU01000004.1, read on the forward strand.
CGACGTCAGTGCAAGGCGGTATGATCTGCCTTCTTTGCTAACAGTAATGAGTTCTCGAGCCTCAAGATGCGCTAGGACATGATAGTAGCGCTTGTCCCATGGGCCATAATGGTGACGCACCATCGAGGCCTCAACGGCGCCTGCCGGGGGTTGAACCGCTTTCAAGTTCGGAGCGGCGGCTGGTTCCGAACTCGCTGGCAGGCTGGCGCGAGCAACTGCAAAAAAGTCGGGATAGCGAGTGAAAAAGTCGAGTTTCGCCATTTTAGTCAATCCGTCGATTCTCCCGGCCGTTCCACAAATCTCCATAAGAAGCAGCAGCCGCGCTGCATGAAATTCAAGGATGTTGTCGGCTGCGAGCGGAAGGCTTGCAGGTTGCATACCGAGACTGTCGATGGATTTCATGCTGGTGGCTCGAACCGGAGAAGGCAGCGATCAGTGATGTCGTAAAGGCAACCCTTCAAAAAAGCGGAGACGTCATCGTTCGGTATCTCTGCGTTGATTTGATCCATTCGCTCGATACATTGGTGATGAAACTGCTTTCCGTTCAAAGGAAGGTCGCCGCCGACCTGCTTGGCACGAAGCGACATCGCCTCGGATTTGACGCGTTCCTGTAACTGCTGGATGCGATCCGGTTCCATGTAGCGCGTCGTCCGAACATTTGCGGCGTAGTCTCGACGCAGCTCTATCGCGAGATCGACCAACTCGGACGGCAAGGATGCCTCTTTCATCTTGATCGCCAATACTTCTGCCGCAGAGCCGGTGATTGCGGCCGAAGCCTCGGAGAGCCGCTGGGCCCACCATTGCCGGATTTGTGCCTGCACGACTATCTTCTTGGTCCTGTCAGGAATCCATTTCGCGTCTCCCGCAGCCTTCGCCAGCGCGCGGAGCTCATCGAGCAGAACCTCGATTTTCTCGGGAAGGAGAATAACTTCAGCGATGCTGGAAAGTTTGAAGAGACGGAGCATATTTTCATGCCGGGCCGACGTAAGATCATTCGCTACCTCCCAGTAGCAATTGTCGAGCCAATATTGCGCGTCATTCCCCTTTGGCGATGTCGCCCCCGGGCAACGGTCGTCGACTTCCGCTTTGATGGCCGAAATCTTGCCTTGGACCATCGCCCGGCCCGCTGATCCGCAGGGGTAGGTGAGCGCTTCCAGCGCATCCGAAACTGGTCTGAGGGTCACCAGGCGGAACCGCCCTCTCTCCTTGTGCCCATCGCGCGCTAGCGATTTTTCGAAGATCGAAGGGTTGATTTTGACTGTCGCCTCATTCCCAGCAGATAAGTCGCTGTTCTGGTCCGCGTTGGCCTTTGACTTCGCTCCAAAGAGAGTAGTGATCGACCAGAGCTGGTTGTGGGCGTCACCCTTCACTTGGACATACTCGGCTTCTTCGGAGTCGGGCGCCGTCCAAATGAGCACGATATCATCATGCGTCTCGCAGTGGACGCGCAGCAACCGATTATCCTCAATCATAGCGATCAGGAAACCGACGGCAATTTCATCTTGGTAATTAAACCCTTGGCGAGCGACGGGGCCGCCTTGCTCCGCTGGAGGCGCGTCGGCAATCGAAGGCCATTCGAACGCGGGCTCTGCACTGCTTTCAGCGTCACTCATCGCTGAGCCCCGTGATCATCTCGAGGAATAAAGGCTAATGATGCGACTATGATCGTCCCCCAAATCGCTCAGCGACTATTTCTTCTGGCGAAGGGACAGGATGAGGCGTGGTTTTGCAATGATTTATTGCTCCTACTTGAGCACGTTCGCGCTCCAGTGCCGCCGAGGGACAGAATGATACCGAGTAGTAAAGGGTGCTTCCAAGGTTTCTTAAGAGCTAATCTTCACTAGCACTGAAATAGGCGCGCAGGCGATGCGCGGTGTCCGGCCGTAGCCGCACGAAGCTGCGCCGGGCATCCATCAGATCGGGCGTCCGGTCGACGAGGCGCGCGTCGCACAGCTTCTGGACGAGGCGGAGGGCGCTGCTCATCGGAATAGTCGAGGTTACGCAAAGGTCGCTGGTCGACAACGGCTTGCCCTCTCCCTCATGAATGAAGAGGTCGATAAGCATCTCCCAAGCGGGTTCGCCAAATAATTCCTCCGCCCCGATGAGCTGGCGGCGCAGCAGTCGGCGGCGAAGCGTCGCTCGCGCGTTCTCCAGCGCGGCGCCGTTACCCCCATCTGTCTCCTGCCTCGGCGACTTGAGCGTAACGCGGGCTGTTCGCGATCGCTGGCGGGCGATCTGGTCGCGGCTGGTAATGTGGCGGGTGTGGCATGCACCGACGACAATATGGTCGACGAGATTGATGTCGAGCGAACGCGCAACCGCGTCGATGTGCTGCGTCGCTTGCTCGTCCTCCTTGCTCGGGGTCGGATCGCCGCTCGGATGATTGTGGATGAGGATGATGCCCGCGGCGTTGAGCTCCAGCGCGCGGCGGAAGATCGTGCGCGGGTAAACGGCCAAGTGGGCCAGCGTTCCATCTTGGAGGCATTCGTCGGCGATCAGCCGATGGCGTGCGTCGAGGAAAAGGATCCGAAGTCTCTCATCCTTGAGCGATCCCATCGATGCAATGAGATAGCGGCGCAGGTTGGGGTCCAGCGGATCGATCGCCCCCGCTTCCAGTTCACCCCGCATCGCTTCGAGGAACATATTATGCGCTCGGATCAACAGGAGCGCCGAGTTCGAATTTGCCCCGAGAACCCGGGCAAGCGCTTCGGGCGGCTGCGACCAGATATTGCCGAGACTGCGAAACTCGGCCAGCAGCGCGGACGCTATCGCTTCGCTGCCGTCGGGGTCGATCGCCGAGATAAAGGCACCCAGGACGGATCGCTGCCGTTCCGTTTTAGCCGTCGTTGATGCCGCCAGGTTGCCACGACGAGGAGCGGCGCCAGAGGCCAGGAGCCGGCAACCTGCATCGTCAGATAGGCTGCCGAGTGCAGGTCCATCTCGATCGCGCGTGTCGAATGCGCGATGAGGGGCAGGAATTGCAGCGCCGCCGCGATCATTGGCCAGAAGCGATGCGCCATCAGCGCGATGGCCAGCGTCGCTGCCGCCGCGGCGAGATCGATCAGCAGGTGCCCGGTGTCCACTGCGAGATATTGCACTGGAACGAACAGGTGCAGCGCTTGGTCTGTCAGAAGCATGGCGAGAAGCACGCCCGCCATCGCCCGTTCGGGTCCCCCGCCTTTGCGCATCGCATAGGCAAGGGCCACCAGCAGGATTGTCACGAAGAAAGCGATCCGCAGCATCGTGATCACAGACCATGCCGATGGCTCCTGGTCAATCTCGTCAAAGAGCAGCGGCAAGTGCCGCAGAATTGGGCGCAATCTCCGGGCACTCATGGAGATCGAGCCCCGCCGTCTCGCGGCCGATTTCGGCAAGCTCCCCATGAACCCGCAATATGTCGCCACTGACGCCGACAAGGGCCACTTGCGCCTTGGCCAGCCGCTGGATCGTCGCATGACCTCTGGCAGCAGGGACGCCAATCGTATCACGGCGCGCCGTGACCACGGTCGCCATCAGCGACGACACGGCGATCAAAGCGTCGTCGATCTGGGCTTCAGCGGCGGGCACCGCCTTCTGGAGTCGCGCTGCATTCAGGTTGATCGGCTGGGTCATAACTTCTCCTTTCCGAAGACGCGATGCGTCTCGGTTCAATGAACACGAAGGGTGAAGGGATTAGCTGGAGAGCAGCCGCGTCAGCGTCTGCCCGATGGCGAGACCTGCAAGGATGATGAGAAGCAGGAACAGGAATATCGCTGCCACAATCGCCATCCTCTTTGTTGCTTTGTAATCGCGCCTCCAGCTAATTCCGAACGGCGGGCTGCTGCCCGATCGTTCGGCGTCAGTCCCGAGGCTGGCCAGCAGTCCCGGGTCGTCGGCCGAACGCCCGTCTGGAAAGTTGGATGGCACCAGCCGGGGCGGCTGGGGAAGTATGATCGGATCACATAGTATCCGATCATAGGTCTGTTTGAGGCGCGCGTAAATGATAGCGGTCTCGTCGCGGCCCGAGGCTCCCAGGATATCGCGCGCCGCGGTCAGCCTGAGATCGACGGCCTGCTTGGAAATGTCGAGACGCCGCGCGATCTGCTTCGATGTTTGCCGCTCGAGCAGCAAATCGAGACAAGCGCGCTGCTTGTCGGTCAGGCGCGCCCAGCGCGCCGCCTCGTCAGATGGGTGCGACCCCGAATCAGTCATAGATACACTGTTGTCAAAATCGCGCGCAGCACAAGCTTCCCGCTCCACTTCGCGTTTGCTTTGCCCATGTTACCTGCACGGCGCCTACGCCGCTCCCTGTCTTTCTATCCCATTGTACGACGGCACGAAAAGCTTGTTGAACTGCCGGCTTTTCTGCGTCTCTTACTCGTCCCCGTCGAGCCGGGCACGTCCGCCCGGCCCTGAAAACGGGGTTCCCGATGGGCACAGAACCGAACCGGCTGGAGGCACGTCATCGCAGCGCGCGCATGCTGCGCACGGCGCTCGGCGATGCGATTGCCGAATGGCTCGCCGATCCCCGGATCATCGAAATCATGCTCAATCCCGACGGACGTCTGTGGGTCGACCGGCTGGGACAGGGCATCGAAGACAGCGGTCAGATGCTCGCTCCTGCGGACGGCGAACGGATCATCCGGCTCGTCGCCCACCATGTCGGCGTCGAAGTGCATGCCGCAGCGCCCCGCGTCTCGGCCGAACTGCCGGAGGGCGGCGAGCGCTTCGAAGGCCTGCTGCCCCCGGTGGTGACGGCGCCGACCTTCGCCATCCGCAAGCCCGCGATCGCGGTCTTCTCGCTCGAAGACTATGTCGCGGCCGGCATCATGCGCGCCGGCGAGGCCGTCTTGCTCCGCGCCGCGGTGCGCGACCGCCTCAATATTCTTGTCGCGGGCGGGACCGGCACCGGCAAGACGACACTAACCAATGCGCTGCTCGCCGAGATTGCCGGGAGCAGCGACCGCATCGTCCTCATCGAAGACACCCGCGAACTACAATGCGCCGCGCCCAATCTCGTGGCGATGCGCACCAAGGACGGGGTCGCTTCGCTCTCCGATCTCGTCCGCTCGTCGCTTCGCCTTCGCCCCGACCGCATCCCGATCGGCGAAGTGCGCGGCGCCGAGGCGCTCGATCTGCTCAAGGCCTGGGGCACCGGCCATCCGGGCGGCGTCGGGACGATCCACGCGGGAAGTGCGCTCGGCGCGCTCCGCCGCATGGAGCAGCTGATCCAGGAGGCTGTGGTCACCGTGCCGCGGGCTTTGCTCGCCGAGACGATCGATCTCGTCGCCGTGCTCGTCCGCGACGGCACCGGCCGCCGCCTGTCCGAACTGACGCGCGTGGACGGGCTCGACCCGGCGACCGGCGAATATCGCCTCATTCCCTCTGTTCCCACAGGAGACCTGTCATGAAATTTGCCCGTCCCATTCGCGCGATGTGGAGCGCGGCTGCCTTCGCATTCGCCTTCATTCTGTCGGTGCCCGCCCATGCCGGCGGCTCTTCGATGCCCTGGGAGGCGCCGCTTCAGTCGATCCTCGAGAGCATTGAAGGGCCGGTTGCCAAGATCGTCGCGGTGATCATCATCATCGTGACCGGCCTCAGCCTGGCGTTCGGCGATACTTCAGGCGGCTTCCGGAGGCTGGTCCAGATCGTGTTCGGCCTGTCGATCGCGTTCGCCGCCTCGAGCTTCTTCCTCTCCTTCTTCTCCTTCGGCGGCGGAGCGCTCGTCTGATGGACCGGGAGGGGGAAGTTCCGGGCTTTTTCGTTCCGGTTCACCGGGCACTGGCCGAGCCGATCCTGCTCGGCGGTGCCCCGCGCTCGCTCGCGATCGTCAACGGCACGCTCGCGGGCGCGGTGGGACTGGGGCTGCGCTTGTGGCTCGTCGGTCTCGCGATCTGGGCGGTGGGCCACGCCCTCTCGGTCTGGGCGGCGCGCCGCGACCCGCAGTTCGTCGACGTCGCCAAACGTCACCTCAAATATCCTGTCTGGATGCGCCCATGATGAACTTTGCTGAATATCGTACGAAATCCGCTCGCCTCGCCGATTTTCTCCCTTGGGTCTGCCTGGTGGCGGAGGGCGTGGTGCTGAACAAGGACGGCGCCTTCCAGCGCACGGCGCGCTTTCGGGGCCCTGATCTCGACAGCGCGACGCCCGCCGAACTGGTCGCGGTCACCGCGCGGCTCAATAGCACGCTGCGCCGCCTGGGATCGGGATGGGCCGTGTTCGTCGAGGCGCAGCGCGTGCCTGCGATGTCCTATCCCGTGTCGGATTTCCCCGATGTGGTGTCCGAGCTGGTCGATGTTGAACGCCGCGAACAATTTCGCGAGGAAGGCGCGCATTTCGAAAGCTTCTATTATCTGACTCTCTTGTGGATGCCGCCGGCGGAAGAAGCCGCGCGCGCCGAGGCCTGGCTCTATGAAGGCCGATCGAGGACCGGCGTCGACGCGCAGGAACTGCTGAACGGCTTCATCGATCGCACCGGCCGCGTGCTCCATCTCGTCGAGGGCTTCATGCCCGAGGCTGAATGGCTCGGCGACGGCGAGACGCTGACCTATCTGCACAGCTGCATATCGACCAAGGTCCAGCGCGTCCGGGTGCCCGAGACACCGGCCTATCTCGACGCGCTGCTCGCCGACGAGGCGCTCGTCGGCGGTCTCGAGCCCCGGCTCGGCGACCATCATCTGCGTACCCTGACCATCACCGGCTTCCCGAGCGTCACCTTCCCGGGGCTGCTCGACGAGCTCAACCGCCAGGCTTTCGGCTATCGCTGGTCGTCGCGCGCGATCATGCTCGACAAGACCGATGCGACGAAGCTGCTGACCAGGATCCGGCGGCAATGGTTCGCCAAGCGCAAGTCGGTCGCAGCGATCCTCAAGGAGGTGATGACCAACGAGGCCTCGGTCCTGATGGACAGCGATGCCTCGAACAAGGCGGCGGACGCCGACATGGCGTTGCAGGAGCTCGGCGCCGACGAGGCGGGCATTGCCTATGTCACGGCGACGGTCACCGTCTGGGACCGGGACCCGGCGATAGCGGCCGAAAAGCTCCGGCTGGTCGAGAAGATCATCCAGAGCCGCGACTTCAGCTGCACGGTCGAAGGCGTAAACGCGCTCGATGCCTGGTTCGGCAGCCTGCCCGGACATGTCTATGCCAATGTCCGCCAGCCCCCGGTCTCCACCCTCAATCTCGCCCACCTGATCCCCCTCTCGGCGGTGTGGGCGGGGGCGGAACGGGACGAGCATTTCGGTGACGCCCCCTTGCTGTACGGCAAGACCGAAGGCTCGACCCCGTTCCGTTTCTCGCTGCATGTCGGCGACGTCGGCCACTGTCTTGTCGTCGGCCCGACCGGCGCCGGCAAGTCGGTTCTGCTCGCGCTGATGGCGATGCAGTTCCGCCGCTATGACGGCAGCCAGATCTTCGCCTTCGACTATGGCGGGTCGATCCGCGCGGCCGCGCTCGCGATGGGCGGCGACTGGCAGGATCTTGGCGGTGCACTCCATGATGCCGGCAGCCATGGCTCGGTCGCCTTGCAGCCGCTCGCCCGGATCGACGAGGCGGCCGAGCGCGCTTGGGCGGCCGAGTGGATTGCGGCGCTGCTTGCAGGCGAAGGTGTCGCGTTCGATCCGGCTGCGAAGGAGCATATATGGTCGGCGCTGACCTCGCTCGCGACCGCGCCGGTCGGCGAGCGAACGCTGACGGGTCTCGCGGTCCTGCTCCAGTCGCAGGAATTGAAGCTCGCGCTTTCGCCCTATCTTGTCGGCGGCCCCTGGGGCCGGTTGCTCGATGCGGAGGCCGAGCATCTCGGGTTCGCGTGCGTGCAGGCGCTCGAAACCGAAGGCCTGGTCGGCGCCTCCTCGGCGGCGAGCGTCCTTTCCTATCTCTTCCACCGGATCGAAGGGCGTCTCGACGGCTCGCCGACGCTGATCATCATTGACGAGGGCTGGCTCGTTCTCGACAGTCCCGCCTTCGCCGCGCAGCTGCGCGAATGGCTGAAGACGCTGCGCAAGAAGAATGCGAGCGTGATCTTCGCGACCCAGAGCCTTGCCGACATCGAAGGGTCGAGCATCGCGCCCGCGATCATCGAAAGCTGCCCGACGCGTATCTTCCTCCCGAACGAGCGGGCGGCCGAGCCGCAGATCGCGCGAGTCTATGAACGCTTCGGGCTCAATGACCGGCAGATCGAGATATTGAGCCGGGCGACCCCCAAGCGAGACTATTATTGCCAGTCGCGGCGCGGCAACCGGCTGTTCGACCTCGGGCTTGGCGAGATCGCGCTCGCCTTTGCGGCGGCCTCCTCGAAATCCGATCAGATCCGCATCGGCGAACTGATGGCAGCCCATGGCCAGCAGCAGTTTGCCGCGGCCTGGCTTCGCCACCGCGGCCTCATATGGGCCGCCGATCTGCTCGGGAACCTCGAAATCGCCGCCCCCTGAAGGAGTGAATTTGATGAAGACGTCTTTTTATCGCCATGCCGTTTTGGTCGGCCTGCTGGGCCTTACCCTGTTGCCCGCCGGCTCGGTCGTCGCGCCGGCCACCGCCCAGATCGGCGGAATCGTCCACGATCCGCGCAACTACGCCCAGAATATCCTCACCGCCGCGCGCACGCTCGAGCAGATCAACAATCAGATCAAGCAGTTGCAGAACCAGTCGACCTCGCTCGTCAACGAGGCTCGTAACCTCACCAGCCTGCCGGTCTCGACGCTGCAGGAGCTGCAGGGGCAGGTCGATCGCACACGCGAACTGCTGGGCGAGGCGCAGCGCGTCGCCTTTGATGTCGGCGACATCCAGAAGATATTCGATTCCCGCTACAAGGGCGCGGCCCTTTCGGGTCCGCAGGCGGCGATGGTGGCGAATGCCGAGGCGCGCTGGAACGACAGCGTCGGCGCCTTCCAGGACGCAATGAAAGTGCAGGCCGGCGTCGTCACCAACATGGGCGCGACCCGCCAATCGATCGGCACCTTGGTCACCGCGAGCCAGTCGGCGACCGGCGCGCTGCAGGCGGCGCAGGCGGGCAACCAACTGCTCGCGCTCCAGTCGCAACAGCTCGGTGATCTTGCCGCTGCGCTCGCGGCGCAGGGACGCGCCGAAATGCTCGGTGCCGCGCGGGACGCCGCCGCCGAGGCTGAAGGGCGCGAACGCTTCCGCCGCTTCCGCAAAGGCAATTGAGATGGGCCGGGCGGGCAAGCTCGCGGTCGGGGCGATCATCGGCGGCATGGCGCTCACGCTCGCTCTCATGGCCGCGCTCGATCCGCCCGCGACCCGTGCGTCCGCTCCTCCTCCGATCTCCGGAGCGGACGCACACTCTGTCCCTTTCGGCACGCTTCGTCGCTGCCGCAGCGTCACCGCCGCCGACAGCGAATGCGAGGCCGCATGGGAAGCGAAGCGCCGCCATTTCTTCGGCCAAGAGAAGGATGAGAGATGAACGATACCGGCGTCATCGACCAGTTCCTGTCGGTTTTCTCGACCTATATCGACAGCGGGTTTGGCCTGCTCGGCGGCGAGGTCGGCTTCCTCTCTTCGACGCTGATCGTGATCGATGTGACGATCGCATCGCTCTTCTGGGCATGGGGGGCCGACGAGGATGTCCTCCAGCGGCTCGTCAAGAAGACGCTCTACATCGGCGTCTTCGCCTTCATCATCGGTAACTTCCAGAGCCTGGCTACAATCATGCTCGAAAGCTTCGCGGGCCTCGGCCTCAAGGCGAGCGGCGGAGCGATGGCGATCGGCGACTTCATGCGCCCGGGCGTCGTCGCGGCGACCGGGCTCGATGCGGCCGAGCCCTTGCTGGACGCCTCCGCCGATCTCGTCGGCCCTGTCGGGCTCTTCACAAACTTCGTCCAGATCATGATCCTGCTGATCGCGTGGGTGATCGTCGTGCTCGCTTTCTTCATCCTTGCTGTTCAGGTCTTTGTGACGATTTTGGAGTTCAAGCTGGTCACGCTGGCCGGCTTCGTTCTCATTCCCTTCGCCTTTTTCGGGCGAACCGCTTTCATGGCCGAGAGGGTCCTCGGGCATATCGTCTCCTCAGGCATCAAGGTGCTCGTCCTCGCTGTCATCACCGGTATCGGAACGACGCTCTTCGATCGCTTCATGCAGGCTGGCCTCGGGCCGGAGCCTGACATCGAGCAGGTGATGGCGATCGCGCTCGGCGCGCTCACCTTGCTCGGCCTCGGGATTTTCGGACCCAGCATCGCCAATGGCATCGTCGCGGGCGGTCCGCAGCTTGGAGCCGGAGCAGCCGCCGGGACCGCGGTCGCCGCGGGTGCCACCCTTGCTGCCGGCGCTGCGGGCACCGCGCTCGCAGGCGGCGCGGCCGTAACCGCGGCGCGCGGCGCCGCCGCTGCCGGCGCCCGCGGCGCGGGGAGCGCATCGGCTGCCTATGCCGCCGGAGCGGCCGGAAAGAGCGGGGCGGGGGCGGTCGGTTCGGGCCTGGCCAATGTGGCGCGCACCGCCGCGCGCGGCGCCGGATCGCCGCTCAGCAGAGCGGCGGCGAAGGTCCGGGCCAGTTTCGAGGCGGGGCGCGCTGGGCCTGCGGATAGCGCGGCGCCTGCCAAACCTGCCGACGCGCCGCCGGCCTGGGCTGCCGCGATGCGGCGCCGCCAGATGGTGACGCAGGGCGCGACCATCGGGGCTCAAACCTTGAAGAGCGGCGACAGCCATGGCGGCGGCTCCGCGCCCGACATCAGCCAGAAGGATTGACCGAACATGTTCAAGCGACCTTTCAACCATTATGGCCGCGCGCCCGAGCCGGTCACGCCCTACCAGCGCGCCGCGCAGGTCTGGGACGACCGTATCGGCTCGGCGCGCGTCCAAGCCAGGAACTGGCGGCTCGCCTTCTTCGGCTCTCTCCTCCTCTCGGGCGGTCTGGCCGGCGGCCTCATCTGGCACTCGGCGCGCGGCACGATCACGCCGTGGGTGGTCGAGGTCGACAAGCTCGGCGAAGCGCGCGCCGTCGCGCCGGCCGACGAGGATTATCAGCCGACCGATCCCCAGACGGCGTTTCACCTCGCACGCTTCGTCGAGCATGTCCGCTCGATCCCTGCCGATCCGGTCGTGCTGCGCAAGGGCTGGCTGTCCGCCTATGACTTTACGACCGCGGCGGGGGCGCAGGCGCTGAACGATCATGCCCGGAACAACGACCCCTTTGCCGAAGTTGGCAAGTTCCAGGTCGCGGTCGATGTCTCGAGCGTGATCCGCGCCTCGAAGGACAGCTTCCGCATCGCCTGGACCGAGCGGCGCTATCAGGATGGCAGCCTCATCGAGACATCGCGCTGGTCCGCCATTCTCACCGTCACCCATGTGCCGCCGCGCACGCCCGATGCGCTGCGCCGCAATCCGCTCGGGATATTTGTTGCCGCCATCTCATGGTCGAAGGAGCTCAGCCAATGATCGCCATTTCCCGCATTTTGCTGCTTGCCGGCGGCGCATCGCTCGGCATTATACCGCCCTCGATCGCGGCCGACGGCCGCGATCCCAGGCAGAATGTCGGGCGCGCCAATGACGCCGCTCGCGTGCAGCCTGATCGTGCGACCTTCCTCAATGCGATCCAGAAATATGCCTGGGCGGAAGGCGCCCTGTTCCAGGTCTATGCCTCGCCGGGGCAGGTGACCGATATCGTGCTGCAGGAAGGCGAGGAACTTGTCGGGCCGGGACCGGTCGCTGCCGGCGACACCGTCCGCTGGATTATCGGCGATACGGTGAGCGGCAGCGGAGCGAGCCGGCGGATTCATATTTTGGTGAAGCCAACCCGGGCCGACATCATGACGAATATCGTCATCAACACGAGCCGCCGAACCTATCACCTCGAGCTGCGTGCAACGCCCGCCACCTATATGGCCTCGGTATCCTGGTCCTATCCGGAAGCTGAACTGATCGCGCTCCGCGCCGCCGCGGCCGAGCGCGAACGCGTCGCTCCCGTGGCGGCGGGGCTCGATCTCGCTGCGCTCAATTTTCGCTACAGGCTTTCGGGCGACAAGCCCGACTGGCGCCCGGTCCGTGTTTTTGACAACGGGCGGCAGATCTTCATCGAATTTGGCGACGGTATTGCGACCGGCGACATGCCGCCGCTGTTTGCGGCGGATGAGAAGGGGGCGGCAGAGCTGCTGAATTACCGCGTCCATGGCCGCTTCATGATCGTCGATCGCCTGTTCGACCGCGGCGAGCTTCGCATGGGCGCCGGCCGCAAGGCGCGCAAGGTCGTCATCGAGCGGGGGCGCTCGTGAGCGGGCTGGAACGCGAGGAGGCGATTGCGGCAGAGCCTGCGCCTGCGCCGTCCCCCGACGCCGAACCCTTTCGGCTTGGCGCCGAGCCGCCCCGCGTGATGCGGCTCTCGCGCAAGGCGCTTGCCATCACCGGGGGCGTATCGGGGATCGCGATCAGCGGTGCGCTTTTGTACGCGCTGCAACCGAGTAAGCCGAAGGTCGTCGAGAATCTTTACGATAGCGATCGCTCGAACAAGTCCGAGCTCGTGACCGGCGCGCCGGGCGATTATGGCAAAATCCCGAAACTCGGCGATCCGCTCCCGGGCGATCTTGGGCGACCGATCCTCGCCGCGCGCGAGAATGGCGCGGCCGTCCCCGTACCGCCAATGGGCGCGCCGCCTCCGCCCGATCCGCTGGTAACGGCGGCGGAGCAAGCGCGGATTCGCACCGCACAAGAGATTGAATCGGCGCGCGCGAGCCGTCTCTTTCTGGGCGGTGCGCCAGCCGTCTCCCCAGGCGCGCCGGCTCTCGATCTTGGCACCGTACCGACCGCTCCTGCGGCGCAGGCGTCTTCGGGGCCCGCCGACCGGCAACAGCGCTTTCTTGGCCAGGGCAATCCCCGTTCTCCTGAAAGCGCGTCGCGGCTGATCGAACCGTCGTCGCCCTATGTAGTGCAGGCTGGAGCCGTCATCCCGGCCGCCCTGATCACCGGCATCCGGTCTGACCTTCCGGGCCAGATCACCGCGCAGGTGACCCAAAATATCTATGACAGCCCCACAGGACGAATCCTGCTCATTCCGCAGGGGGCGCGTCTCATCGGCGAATATGACAGCGAAGTGGCCGCAGGGCAGCGCCGCGTGCTGCTCGCATGGGATCGGCTGATCCTTCCCGGCGGGCGCTCGATCGCGCTCGACCGCCTCCCGGGCGCCGATACCACCGGCATGGCGGGTCTTGCCGACCGGACTGACTATCATTGGGGATCTATGCTGAAAGCCGCGCTCGTCTCGACGCTGCTGGGCGTCGGCGCCGAGTTAAGCGCCAGCAATGAGGATCGCCTTGTGCAGGCCGCACGCGCCGGAACGCAGGACAGCATCAATGAGACGGGACGGCAGGTCGTCGAGCGGCAGCTTCGCATCCCGCCGACGATAACGATCCGGCCAGGGTTCGCGCTTCGCGTGATCGTCACCCGCGATCTGATCCTCGAACCTTTGCACGGGAGCGAGCGATGACCAGGCTCAGGCTGGGCCCGATCGTCGAGGAAAAGCCGGTCAAGCTGACGCTCGAACTGCCCGGAGACCTCATCCGCGAGCTTGCGCAATATGCATCGGTTCATGCGAAGCTGACAGGCCTTGCAGCGCCGCTTCCGCCCGAGCGGATAATTCCCGCGATGATAGGCCGTTTTATCGCCAGCGACCGGGAATTCAGCAAACAGCGACGACGATCGACCAACGCGTCATAGAGCCATGAGGCTGGCGCTCGTGTTGCGGCTGAACGCCCATTGGGACCGCGTCCTCGCCCGATCGGTCCGATGGCGCAAGTTCGTGGTTCCAACCGCTGGCGCCGTCGCTGTCTCGGCTATGGAAACTATAGTCTCGCTCTATTGGACTTCGCGCCGCGCGAACTTCATTCTGCGGCTTCGACTTATCGGACCGAGGGGACGCCGCGTGCAAGCGCAGGCGGGTCGCGGCGAGCGCTTTCGACATCGAAATTTCTGATGGGCGTCCCGGACATCCTCATCGCGCGCTATCATTGAAGGAGTGATAAGAATGACGATTGCAACTGCCACTGCGCCCGCCTCGCCGTCGGATCTGGACGAACGAGCGGCGATGACGGTCGCCGACGCGCTGAAGATCATCCTCGCCGACAGCTACGCGGTGTATCTGAAAACGAAGAATTTCCACTGGCACGTCTCAGGGCCCTATTTCCGGGATTATCATTTGTTGCTCGATGAACAGGCGGCCGAAATTCTCGCGGTGACGGATGCCATCGCCGAGCGCGCGCGAAAAACGGGGAACACCACGATCCGCTCGATCGGCGATGTGGCTCGCCACCAGACGATCAAGGATAATGATGCCGACTTCGTCAAGCCGCAGGACATGCTTGCCGAATTGCGCGCGGACAATCTCAGCATGGTGGAATCGCTGCGGCGTGCCAAGGACATCGCGGACGCCGCCAAGGATAATGGAACGTCCGGTCTCATCGACACCTGGACCGACGAAGCCGAACGCCGAGCCTGGTTCCTCTATGAGGTCGGCCGCACGGACTGAGCGAGATGATGGCGCGCCGTCCGGTGAATACGATGGCGGTGCGCCTTGACGATGAAAGAGATTGTGGCTGGTCCCGCCAACACGGCTCTCGTTAGATCAGCTTTGCCATCGCCAGCGCGGTGTCCGCCATGCGCGTGGCGAAGCTCCATTCATTGTCATACCAGGCGAGGACACGAACCATCCTGCCATCGATGACGTCTGTCTGAGGCAAGGCAACGATGGACGATTCGGTGCGGTGCGTCAGATCGACGGACACCAAAGGTTCGGCGGTCACGGCCAGGACGCCGCTCATTGCGCCGTCCGCGGCGTGCTGAATGGCGTCGTTCACCTCTTCGATCGTAACCTCCCTCGCAGCCGATACGGCCAAGTCGATGACAGACACGTTCGGGGTCGGGACGCGGATCGACGATCCATGCAGCTTGCCTCGCAATTCGGGCAGAACGAGCCCGATTGCCTTCGCAGCACCGGTCGAGGTCGGAATCATCGAAAGCGCGGCGGCGCGTGCCCGATACAGATCGTTGTGGACGGCATCCAGGGTCGGCTGATCGCCTGTGTAGGCGTGGACCGTGGTCATATAGCCGCGCTCGATCCCGAAGAGATCGTTCAGCACCTTGGCGACCGGCGCCAGCACATTTGTCGTGCAGGAACCATTGGAAACCACGACATCCTCTGCGGTCAATGTATCATGATTGACCTTGAAAACGATCGTCTTGTCGGCTCCCTCGCAGGGCGCAGAAACGAGAACGCGCTTCGCGCCTGCTTGAAGGTGGGCACTCGCCTTTTCTTTCGAGGTGAAAAATCCCGTACATTCGAGCGCAACATCGACGTCGAGGCTCGAGTGCGAAAGGTCCGCCGGATCGCGCTCCGATGACACCATGATCTTCCCGGACCCGACATCGATCCAGTCGTCGCCGTTTTCAATGGATCCCCGATACGGACCATGGACCGAGTCATATCGCAGAAGATGCGCCAGCGTAGCGACGGGGCCGAGGTCGTTGATCGCCACGACCTCAATGTCCTCGCGGCGGAGTTCGATGATCGAACGCAAGGTAAGGCGTCCGATACGTCCAAAGCCGTTGATAGCGACCCTTATAGTCATTCGCGTCTTCCTTTGTTTCGCGGAACCAGCCCTGCATTTGCGCGCAGCGTCGGCACGGCGCGATTGAACTGGGCGCCGAACATCAGACGGTGAGAGCGAAGGCACGGCACGTCACACAGATATATGCGCCGCGCATAGACCTATCTCTGCACCTCATGAACGTCAACACGACAAGTGACGGCGGAAGTGGTAACGGCCTACCGAGTTGGAAGGGCCAAACCTTGTTCGCGCGACTGCATCCCGCAGGTAATGAGACTGGCGGCTCGGCCGGGAAGGAGGGTCTCGATCGATGACCAACTTCGACGCTGAGAAAGCGCTCGCTGCGGTGAAAGCAGTCGACGAGGTTCGCGATGGCATGCTTGTGGGGTTAGGGACCGGAGGCACCGCCGCTTGTGCCGTGAAAAACCTCAGCGAGCGCATCAGCCACGGCCTTCGCATCACCGCGGTTGCCACATCCCAAGCGACCGAAGCCCTGGCTCGCCGTCTCGCGGTGCCGCTTATTCCTTTTCAGCAACTTAGCGCTGTCGACTTGACGATCGACGGCGCCGATGAAATCGATGATCGTTTCCAAGCCATCAAGGGCGGCGGCGGCGCCCTGCTTCGCGAGAAGGTCATCGCGGCCGCCTCCACGCGCGTGATCATCATCGTTGATTCCAGCAAGCGCGTCGCGCAGCTCGGCAAATTCCCCCTGCCGGTGGAGGTGGTCCCATTTGCCACCGAGTTCGTCCGTAAACGCCTAACCAAACTCGGAGCCCGTGTCACTCTTCGCGCAGCCGGTGCGACGCCCTTCCTCACGGACCAGGGCAATCACATTCTGGATGCATCCCTGGATATAATAGCGCGGCCGAGTGAAATTGCCGCAGTGGTCGCAGCAATCCCGGGCGTCGTGGAACATGGCCTGTTTCTCGATGAAATCGATACAATCATGATCGCGCGCGGTGACATGGTCGAGGTCCGACACCGCTGACAAGCTTGAGGCTTGCAGACCTTCCCCTGCGCGGCGCCGATGCCGATGCTGACACACTGCAATTCTGAGCCGCGACCTCGGGCAATTCGATCGGAGAGTGGCGCCCCATAGCCCCAAGGTATCAATCCAGCCCGCCTCCTTGACACGATTTGCATGATATTTTTAGCGCGCTCTATCACCCGGTAGAATCAAAACCCTTTTAAATCCGAGATTTGCTCGTCCGACACGCGGATGAAAGGGGGCCAGGCTATGACTTGCTGTCTATGCCCCGCGCACATATAGACGCGGCGATGGATGGACCTAGAGACCGCAATATATTTGGGGCGTTCGCACTTATGATCAGCGACGACATCGTTCGCGCTAGTTCATCGCGGGCGCCCGAAGCCGGCCCCGCCGCGTCAGCGCTGGCGCTGCTCGCGCACCAGCCCGGGCTCTCGATCCGCATGCTTGCGGTCGGAGTAGGCCTTTCGCATGCAGGAACCGTTCGCCTCGTGGATCGATTGGCGACCGAGGGGTTGATCGAGCGCAGGGAGCATTCGTCAGATGGGCGCACGCGGGCCCTCTATCTCACGCCGGCCGGGAAGATCGCTAGCGACGAGGTCCTTGCCGCACGCGATGAGGTGATTGCCGAAGGACTATCGATCCTGAAGCCTAACGAACTGAAAATCCTGTGCGACATCGCTGAACGCGTGCTGCGCGATCGCCTGGAAGATCTGGAGCATTCCTATCGTATCTGCCGCCTGTGCTGCTACGAGGGATGCCCCAATTGCCCCATCGATGCGGAATTGCGTGAACGAGGGGTCGACCGCGCGAAGGACGGCGACGCATAAGCGCCCCGAAGGAGAACGCCGCGTCCCTGTCGCTAATATGCTACACCGTGTCTGCGCGAAGCGCAGCGCCTGTGATGCGCGCAAGCCGTTCGATGTAGGCGCTATCGCATCGCCCGCCCAGTACCGCCATCCGCCAATATAACGGGGCAGCAATGAGGTCGGCCGCCATTTCACGGTCCACCATGGGCGACAACTCTCGACGTTTGATCGCCCGATCAATGAGGCCGTTGATCCGCTCGCGTCGTGCGCGTTGTAAAGGCCGTATCGCCGTTCCCAGTGCCGGCGTCCGCTCGATCTCAACATGCAGGTCGGTGAGTATTCGCCGCACCTTGGGATGCCTAAGAACGCGGCGGATGGCGACCAGCACGGCGTACAGATCGGCCTCCAGCGAACCATGTTGCTCCACGTCGGTCATCGTCAACCCGACATGCGACAACAGATCGCTGGCCATTGACTCCTTATCGGGCCAGCGCCGGTACAGCGCGGCCTTTCCAACGCCTGCAGTTCGCGCCACGCGTTCGAGGCTAAGCCCTGCATAGCCGGTCCTTGCCCATTCTTCGAAGAAGCTGCGCGTCAGCGCCGTCGTCACCTCGGCGCGCATAACCGCTGCCCCGCTTGGAACGCGGGCCGTCTTCGGATTTCCGTCGGAACGCTGGTGTTCCATCCATGCCTTCCTATATATCTCAGCGGAACGCAACCGTTCCAACGGATTGGGATTAGTTCATGACAGACAATGTGCAAAGCTTTTCGGCAATGCTGCGAAAAGCATTGGGTGATCGTCTCGCACCGGAGGCTGCCACCTTTCTCGACATGTTGGCGGACGATGGGGTGATGGAATTTCCTTATGCGCCGCCCGGCCTCGCGACCCGGCTGGATGGCAAAGCTGCTATCGCGCAGCACCTCGAAGGCCTTGCTGACATGATTGCCTTCGACCGCATGAGTGAGCCAACCGTCCACGCTACGACCGACCCCGATGTGACCATCGTGGAGGTCGAAGGGTTCGGGCGCGGCGTCACAACCGGCGAGTCCTATGACCAGCGCCACATATCGGTGATCCAGACGGATGCCGGGCGCATCGTGCATTATCGCGATTACTGGAACCCGCTGGTGGTGGTGCGCGCGCTTCGCGGCAGCGCGGTGGTCGATGCGATTGCCGGCGGAGCGTCAGACCATGGTTGATCGGGTCTTGGTGACTGGGGGCACGGGCAAAACGGGCGCACTGGTCGCGCACCGTCTCGTGGCGCGCGGCGTTGAAGCCCGCGTCGCAACCCGCAAGGCTGCTACGCCAGAGCAGGTTCGCTTCGAGTGGGGCGATATTGCCTCCTACCGTGCCGCGCTCAATGGCGTGGACGCGATCTACCTTGTCGCTCCGACTGACCGAACGGATCACCTTTCCGTCATGCGCCCGCTGCTCGAGCAGGCGGTGGAGCAGGGCGTGGCCCAGCTAGTGCTCCTGAGCGCGTCGTCTGTTGATGAGGGCGGGCCGATGATGGGCGAAGTCCGTGCGTGGCTCCACGCCAACGCGCCTCGCTGGGTGGTCCTGCGCCCGAGCTGGTTCATGCAGAACTTCGTTACCCAGCATCTCCCCTCAATCGTCGCCGAGGGTTGCATTTACTCGGCGACGCAGGATGGACGTATCCCGTTCATCGACGCAGCCGACATAGCGGCGGTCGCGGTCGAAGCCATGGTGGATCCAGCTTTCGTGTCGGGCGAAAGAGTCCTGACCGGACCTGAATCTCTCTCATATGACGAGGTGGCGGATCGGATCACCGCCGTAGCCCAGCGTCCCATTCGCCATTGCCGGCTATCTGTGGAGGAGCTTGCACGTCGCTACGCTGGCTTTGGCCTTCCCGCGGATTACGCTGACACGCTTGCGCGCATGGACGACGCGATCTCACAGGGGTCAGAGGACCGGACCACGAGAGAGGTCGAGCAGGTTACGGGACAAAGCCCGACCAAGCTGACCGACTTTCTCACCGCGAATCGAGACGCATATCACGAGCTCAGAACCGTTTGAGGGCGCCGTGGCCGATCGTGAATTCAGTGCGAATTTTATATGCGCCGCGCATATAGACAAGTTCTCTTATAGTGATTATATGCGTCGCGCATACTTATCGAGCTTCATTTCCGGAAGCGGTCTCAAGTGAAGAGACATCATTCAAGCGCGCGGGTCCGATGGCTATGGAACTCAATCAAGTCAGCTATTTTATCCATTTGGCCGAGACGCTGAATTTCACAGCTGCAGCTCGACTGAGCGGTGTGTCGCAGCCGAGTCTGACACGTGCGATCCGCCGTCTTGAAGAGGAACTTGGAGGCCCGCTGATCCATCGCGACGGGAAAAACAGTCGGCTGACCGGGCTTGGCAGGGACGTCGAGACAGAATTTCGGCGCATTTTGGTGGCGATGCGGAGCGTTCGAAACCACTCCGCGAACTGGGCGATGGGGATGCGCCGTGTGCTCGATGTCGCTGTCGCGCCCTCCGTTGGCCCACAGGTTTTTGCCGCGTTTTTCGAGAGCGCACTGGCGGAGGCGCCATCCATCGAAATCAAGCTGCACTCGCTTCAGCCGAACGAAGACACCTCGGACATTCTTTCCGGAAAATATCACGCGTGCATCATGCCGCGCGAGACAAAGCCCGAACGCAAGCTCGATGTGCATCCGCTGTTCAGGGAGCGCTTCGTGCTCGGCTGTTCTTCAACCCACCCCTTGGCCGCCAGCGAAGTCGTGCGCGGCGAAGACCTGCTCGACTTTCCTTTCGTCGATCGCCTGAAGTGCGAGTTTCGCGATCAGATCCTCGATCACTTCGCGCGGCACGACCTGCTCATGCAGCCCCGCTTTCGATCGGACCGCGAGGACTGGGTGCAACACTTCGTCGCCGATGGCACCGCCATATGTATTCTTCCGGAACGATCGGCCACGGCGCCCGGTCTTGTTACGCGGCCGATCGAGGGATTTGCCCTGGAGCGCGAAGTCGTGATCGCGACGGTATCTGGCTCCACGGCGCCCGTCGAGATACGGAAGATCGCGCAACTGGCAGCTGGATATGCGTGGCACTAAACCCCGTCGCGAGAGCGTCGGTGCTATGGAAACTATAGGCACAGCCTATTGGATAAATCCTAGCCGCACTGCGATAGTCGGCGCAGTGACTGACACGATAAGCGGCGGATTTTCGCCCTCTCAGATCAATATCGGAGACTATCATGAAGTTCGAAAAGTCGCAGGAAGCTGTTGATCGCCTCACCGCCGAGCAACGCTACGTCACCCAGGAGTCGGGCACCGAGCGCCCCTTCACGGGGGAGTATGATGACAACAAAGAACCAGGTATCTACGTCGATATCGTGTCGGGAGAGCCCTTGTTCGCCTCGACCGACAAATTCGATTCGGGGTCTGGCTGGCCCAGCTTCACCAAGCCGATCGTTGCAGCAAATGTGAACGAGCTGAGCGACAGCGCGCACGGTATGGTGCGGACGGAAGTCAGATCGGTGCACGCCGACAGTCATCTCGGTCATGTATTCCCGGACGGTCCCTCCGATCGCGGAGGTTTGCGCTACTGCATCAATTCCGCGTCGCTTCGCTTCATTCCGCGCGACGAGATGGAGAGCGAAGGATATGGCGAATATCTCGATCAGGTAGAGGAGGCCTGACATGCACCAGCGCGCTATTCTCGCCGGCGGATGTTTCTGGGGCATGCAGGATCTGATCCGCAAGCAGCCCGGCATCGTATCGACCCGTGTCGGCTACACCGGCGGCGATGTTCCGGACGCCACTTATCGCAATCACGGCACGCATGCCGAAGGGATCGAGATCATCTTCGACCCGGCAGTGACGACCTTCCGCAATATCCTGGAATATTTCTTCCAGATCCACGATCCGACGACCAAGAATCGCCAAGGCGGTGATATCGGGCTCTCCTATCGGTCGGGCATCTATTATGTCGACGACGAGCAGAAGCGCGTCGCCGAGGATACGATCGCCGATGTGGATGCCTCCGGGCTGTGGGACGGCAAGGTGGTGACCGAGGTCGTGCCAGTCGGCGACTTCTGGGAGGCCGAGCCGGACCATCAGGATTATCTCGAGAAGCGGCCGGGCGGCTACACCTGCCACTTCGTCCGTCCCGGCTGGGTGCTTCCGAAGCGCCAAAAGGTGGACGACGAGCAGCCCGCGGCGGGGACCGCAGCCCCATAGGCTTCGTTGCCGCTGCCGCTTCGCCGATCCCGTTCGCAATCTTCCTGACCGCGTCGTACAACGACGCGGTCATCGAACCCTGCTTCAGAGAGACGGGTCGGTCCATATAGTCGCCATCGCAGCACAGGATCGCAGATTTATGCCAGACCTCTCGACCTTTCCGATTACGCAGCGCTGGCCCGCATTGCATCCCGATCGCCTGCAACTCTACGCCGCTCCCACCCCCAATGGCGTCAAGGTCTCGATCATGCTCGAGGAGACCGGCCTGGCGTACGAGCCCCACCTGGTCGATATCTCGAACAACGAGTCGAAGGATCCAGCGTTCGTATCGCTGAACCCCAACGGCCGCATACCTGCGATCATTGATCCGGCTGGTCCTGACGGCAGCCCTCTTGCCATATGGGAATCGGGCGCGATCCTCCTCTACCTGGCCGACAAAACGGGCCAGCTCATTTCGAGTGCGCCCGCGCAGCGTTACGAGACGCTGGCTTGGGTATTCTTTCAAGTGTCCGGCGTCGGGCCGACCTTCGGTCAGCTTGGCTTTTTCCTGAAATTTGCCGGCAAGGACTATGAGGACAAGCGCCCTCGGCAGCGCTTTATCGATGAATCGAAGCGTCTGCTGGGGGTGCTGGACCGCCAGCTCGAAGGCCGCGAATGGCTTGTCGATGATTATTCGATCGCGGACATTGCGACACTTGGGTGGGTCAACGCACTGGCCGAAGTCTATGCGGCCGGCGACATCCTCGGCCTCGGCGAATATTCGAACGTCCAGACATGGCTCCGTCGCGGGCTGGCACGGCCGGCAGTGCAGCGCGGCCTCCTCATCCCTGCGAGACCGGCATGAGCGTCATCGCCGCTTATTATTACAACAAGGGCCTGCGGGTCCGCGAAATCGCAATCGACGAGCAGGTCCAGCTCGATAAGGATCGCTCCGGCTTTTGCTGGATCGCGCTTCGCGAGCCCACCGCCGACGAGCTTAAAGCGATCCAAACGACGTATAACCTCCATCCGTTGGCAATCGACAACGCGATGCACCCGCTCTGCCCGCCCAAGCTCGAAGCCTATAATGAAGAGCTCTATGTCGTCGCTCAGACCGCCGAGCTGGATGGAGACCAGATCCGCTACGGCAAGATGGCGATCTTCACCGGTCACAACCATCTCATCAGCGTACGGCACGGCAACGGCGGAGCGCTCGGCAATCTTCGCGAGCAACTCGAGGCTTCGCCGGCGCTTTTTGGCAAAGGTGTCGACTATGTGCTGCATGCGATCCTGCACCGGATCGTCGATCAATATCTTCCCATCTTCGAGATGATCGAGGATGACGTTCTGGCGATGGAAAGACGATCGCTCGACGACTTTCTCGGACGGGCAGAAATCGACCGCATCTTCGGGCTGAGAAGCGAACTCACGCGCTTCCAGCGCACGCTCGGCGCTATGGCTGAACTGGTCCGGAAACTCGTCCGAGGCCATTTCCCCTGCATCAGTTCAGAAGTCAGACCCTATTTCAGCGACGTCGCGGATCATGTCGCTCGCGTGCAGACCATGGTCGATGGCCTCCTGCAGGTTCTGTCCACCGTCTTCGAGTTCAGCAGCCTGTTGGAAGCGCAAAGAACGGGCGTGACCACGCGCCAGCTCGCGGCCTGGGCCGCCATATTGGCGGTCCCGACGGCCATCGCCGGGATATATGGCATGAACTTCAGGAACATGCCCGAGCTGGACACACTCTATGGCTATTTTGTCGTGCTCGGGTTGATGACGATGTTCTGCCTCTACCTGTTCGTGCGGTTCAAGAAGGCCAAGTGGATATGAGTAGCGCGCGTTGCTTTTCATCTCCGTCAGCTGAGCCGCAACAGCGTCCCTGATATTAGAGCGTGTCCAATGCCATGCAAAGCCAAGGTGCAACAATGACATCCCAAGTGACCGACGTCCTAGCAGCAGTCCAGTCCTTCGTCGCGAAGGGCTACGACCGCGAGTACCGCGTCAAGGACGGCCATCTCATCGATCTCGAACTGGGATCGACACTCGATCCATGCGCGATCACCGTCGATGCGGCGTTGCGCCTCGAAAGCGGGGATGATGGGGAAGACGCGTCCAACATATACGCGATTACCGATCCCGCGACCAACCATAAGGGCCTGCTGATCGACGCCTTCGATGTCTTCGACGAAATCTGTCACCGCGACCTTTCCGAGCGGCTTGTCGCGGATCGGCAAACGACGCCAGCGGGTGACGAGGATGTTCCGAGCAAGCACGGCCTGCGCAAAGTCTACAAGAATGAGTTTGAGCGCGATCCCGAGCGCTATGTGCTGCGCGAGGGCTTTCCAGACTTCCCGCCATGCCCTTTCGGCGGCGCCTTCAGCATTCTCGGCTTCGATACCGCCGAGCAATCCTATGTCTGGCTTGTAACAAGCATCATCCGGGATTCCCGGCTGATCAGAGCGCCCTACCAGGGAGATGACGCCCCAGGCGACGAGTAGCGGGCCGGCGAGCCCAATGGGGGCACTCCCGCGGCGGTGACGGACCGAAGCACGAACTTTCGAATGATCCAAACACAACGAGGTGATGATGAACTGGAATAAAAGCCACATCCGCGAAACTATGCTTTCGCTGGAGACTGCCGCCCTGCATAGCGCTCGCACCAATTATCTGGATTATGTCTCCATCGCTCAGCTGGATCGGAGCGAGCCGATCGAGAATGACGAGCAGGCCCAGGCCGAAGTCGCGAGCGACTTGGCTGAAGCGCTTGACGACACATTGCACGACTATGCCGATAAACTTGAAAAGCTCAGGACGATCGACTTCGGCCCCAAGTCGGCAGTGGAGGAGGGCGCTGTTATCAAACTGTCGGGGCGCCATTTCGTGATCGCAGTGTCAACGAGCAAGTTCACATGTGATGGGCGGGAGTTCATGGGCATTTCCACCATGGCGCCGATCTTCGAGGCGATCGAAGGGGCGCGAGCGGGAGAGACCGTGCAGTTCAACGGCCGGGACCTCATCGTAGAAGATGTAGAATAGGACGCCCGTCGCAGCCGGCGCGCTAGTGCCGGGCGGCCTCCGTCTCTGACTCCATGCATATCATCACATCAAGAGATCCCGTGATCATCGGTGTGCTTGGAGAGCGGGCAGCCTTGGCGTGGATGCGGCGCCTTGGCTGGCTGCGCCCGATAGCCAACACCGCCAATATGGCAAGCAATGCGGCCGCATAAAGGAACAGGCCACCGGGGCCTGCGACATTCATCGCAGCACCCCCGATAAGGGGGCCGGCGGCTGTCCCGATCCCGTTGAGCAGCAGAAGCCCGCGGGCGGTACCGAGCAGCCGGCCGGCCGGAAGATCGTCGTTGGCGACCGCGAGACACAATGAATAGATCGGGATGCCAAAGCCGCCGAACAGCGCGCCCGCCGCGAGGAGCAGGGGCAGGGGCGCCTCTACCGCGAGGGCGACGCCGACGGCCGCCGCTGCGGACGCCAGGGCCGCAGCGGCGATGACAAGGTTCCGCGGCACGCGATCCGAAAGCCAGCCGAGGGGCCACTGCAATAGGAGCGTCCCACCCAGCACCGCAGCCATGAAAGCGGAGATGCCGCCGACATCTAGTCCGATCCTCTGGGCGAAGTTCGGGCCCATGCCCCAAAAACCGCCGATAGCCAGGCCAGCGAGGAATGCGCCAGCCGCAGCCAGCGGTGATGCGCGGACGAGGTCGCTGAACGCGACCCGTTCCTGTGTCACCTGCGCCGGCGGATGGCTGGGCAGCAAGGTGATCGGAACCACCGCCGCGGAAATCAACAGCGACACGATAAGGAACAAGGTCATGTCGGCGGGCGGGGCGACGTTGAGCAAGGCCTGGCCGATGGCCCATGAGCCCATCGAGACGACTCCGAAGATCGACAGGAGTTGGCCGCGCGTGGATGGCACTGCATGGGCGTTGAGCCAGCTCTCCGTTGCGAGGATCATGCCCGCGTAGGCGAAGCCAGTGATCAGGCGAAGGGGTATCCAGGCGATCGGTTCCACGAGCGCAACATGGAGAAGGGCAGTCATCGAGGCGATCGCCGCAAAGCCGGCAAAGGTTCTGACATGACCCACGGCGACGATGATCCGCGGCAACATAAGCGCGCCGATCGTGAAACCGGCGAAGTAGAACGACATCATCGCGCTGATCGCGCCAGACGAGAAGCCCTCCTGGCCGGCCCTGACAATCAGGAGCGTGCCCAGCAAACCATTGCCGAGCAGCAGAGCCGCGACGCTCGCCAGCAACGCCGCCACCGGTGCGAGCTTGAGGCCACGTCGGCCCGCCGACCGCATGCTATCCATCGCCGGGCTCATTTTAGCGCCTGACGCGACGGTCGATACGCCGCCGCGCTGATGAACTGGTCGAACGCTTCGCACCAGATGACGACCGTGTTGTAGTCGCGAACATCGATCCCGACAGGCACGTCGACGATAAAGCCGTCGAACGTCTTTACGTCGCCCACGCGGATCGACCTGTCCTTTATCAGCAGGAAGGCTTCTTTCGTATCGATGAAGTGCGGCGCAAGGTAGAGCTTGTAGTCCGGGCCGGGCGCGAGATGACCTATGTGACCGATCCGACTTCGCGATACCCGGACTTCGCCTTCGCCCCAATGCAGCAGGTCGCTGCCTTTGAGATCACGAGCCAGCCGCCCCGTGTAGAGTGTTTCGGCTGCGATGGCCTGATAGGCTGCCGGGTTCGGCGGCCTGGCCGCGGTGAGGATTGGCAGCGTGTAAATGCCGGCCGCAAAACCAATGCCGAGCATCGCGAGATGGCTGGCGGTCAGGATGAGCCAACGCCGCACGGATTACACCAGCTCCAGATCCTTCACGATCTTGTCCGCGTCGAGATGGAAGTCCGAGAAGACGATACGGCCGCCAGCGTCAATGATCGAGAACCAGGGCGTTCCTCGCGTGCGATAATCCTCCATGAAGGTAGGCAGCGTCGCGCCGGCCAGTGGTTCATCATGGCCGAAGGCGACAGGAAGCGCATATTCGAGCTGGTTCACACGCAACTTCTCGAAGGTGTTTTCATCCGCTCCTTCGAAGACGGTCTGGATCACCGCAAATCCCACGCCCCTGAGGCTCAATGCACTATGCAATCTTTGTAGCGTCGGGAAGCCATGCACATGGCAGCCGCGGCACCAGTGCTGGAAGGCGAACAGGATTTTTGGGCCGGAGCCGAGATCCGACAGCTTGAGCGGCCCGGTGCTTTCTCCGTCCGCGCCGATCCATTTCTGCACCCGAAGATCCGGCGCTTG
This sequence comes from Sphingopyxis sp. H053, assembly GCF_001468225.1. Classification (GTDB taxonomy): domain Bacteria; phylum Pseudomonadota; class Alphaproteobacteria; order Sphingomonadales; family Sphingomonadaceae; genus Sphingopyxis. The sequence goes on from NZ_LNRU01000004.1 coordinate 230,707, forward strand.
GGGTTTGAGCATGCTCATCTGATCCTCCAGCGCGATGAAGAACCGCGGCGAATTGTGGTGCGCGCTATCATGATATGTCATTCCAAACGCATCGGACCCCGGTGTCGTGCTCCGCGACGCGATCAACAAGCGTGGCGACGGATTCCTTGGTTGCATCGAAGCGTTCGCGATCTTTGCCCACGAGCCTCAAGGAGAGGCTGTCGCCGTCTGCAGTCAATATAAGCTCGCCGCCGGGAAGCTGGATTTCGGCTGTCAACGCGTCATATCGAACCGGATAAGTGTGAACCCACGCCTCAGCGAGTCTCGTCAGATATTTACTCGATTCGATCGTAGCGATGCGTGCCTCGGCCTCGATCATCTAGAAACTCCCGGTGTTCGTGTTTGAACGCGTATCTCGTGGTCAACACCGCCATTATTTCGCGGGGGAGTCAACGCAGCCCCTCGACGATAAAGCCGCGGTATCGGGCACCCGCAAAACGATGCTGAGCGACAGCTTGGTAGGCGGGGCTATGATACCAGTCATGGGCGGCCTGCATCGTGGGGAACCGCAAGATGACGGCGCCTTCTATCGGCGGCCCCTCCAAATTCTCCATCTCGCCATAAGCGGCGAGAAAAGTGACGTCATGCCCATCGAACGACGGGCCGACGCGTGCAGAATAGGCCGCGAGTTCATCCACATCTGTAGTGTCTTCCCGCGTAAATACGACGAACGCTTCCATCATAAGATCCTTCGCAAGGTGGGATCTGCCGGCCATCGCCACCGACGATGGCTGGCAGTCATCAGGCTGGTAGTTCGAAGCCGATTTTCTGAAGTGCCTCGACGCAGGCATCCTGGTCCTGCTGATAAGTGCCTCCGGAGATGCCAATTCCGCCGATCAGCTTGCCGTCCTCAAGAATCGGATAGCCGCCGCCGACCGCAACCATCCGGGGGCGATAGGCGAGCGGCGCCACTTTCGGATCATTGGACACATAGTCGTTCCAGACGTGGGTGGGATACCCAAAGGAGGCGGAACTCCATGCCTTGTCGATGGCAACATCGACAGTGAGAAACGGCGCGTCATCGGTGCGCTCGAACGCGCGCAAATAGCCGGTTGCGTCGACAACGGCGACGGCGGCCGGGATGCCGATTGCGCGTGCGGCGGTTATCGCTGCGTCGATGAGGGCGACGGCGGTTTCACGGTTGATCGAGGCGGTGGCGATGGACTTGGTCATGGGGTTTCCTTCGCCGGGGCGTTATCGTCCGGCGTTTCGTGGGTTGGAAAAGATCAGAAGCCTTCGAGGACGATCTTGCCTTTCGCCGCGCCACTTTCGATCAGTGCATGCACTGTCTTCAGATTGGCGGCATTGATCGGCGACAGACGCTCGGTCAGCGTCGTCCGGATTTTGCCCTCGTCGACCAGCACGGCCAGCGCGTCGAGGATCTTGCCCTGCTCATGCATGTCGGGCGTGCCGTAGATCGACCGTGTGAACATCAGCTCGTGGTGAATCGACACCGCCTTGCGCTTGAACAGCATGATGTCGAATGCCGTGGGATCGTCGATCAGCGCGAACCGTCCTTGCGGAGCGATCAGTTCGGCGATGTCGGCGGCATGCTGCTCTGTATGCGTGGTCGAAAAGACGAACGCGGGAGCGCCGATGCCAAGCTCGGCAATCTGTGCCGCGAGCGGGCGCCTATGGTCGATGACATGGTGCGCGCCAAGCTCCTTCACCCACTCCTGGGTTTCCGCTCGGGAGGCGGTGGTGATGACGGTGAGGTCTGTGCGCTGGCGCGCGATCTGGATCGCGATCGACCCGACCCCACCCGCGCCACCGATGATGAGGATCGCCGGCGCCGCACCGGGGACTGGCTTCGCCACGTCGAGGCGATCGAACATCGCCTCCCAGGCGGTCAACGTCGTTAGCGGCAGCGCTGCTGCTTCCGCCCAGTCGAGCGAGGCGGGTTTGCGACCGACGATCCGGGCGTCGACAAGATGGAACTCGGCATTGGTGCCGGGCCGGGTGATCGATCCGGCATAATAGACCTCGTCGCCCGGCTGGAACTGCGTCACGTCGGGGCCGACCTCGCGCACGATCCCGGACGCATCCCACCCCAGCACCTTCCATTCACCATCGGCTGGCGGCGAGCTGCCGCGGACCTTATAGTCGACCGGGTTCACCGAGACGGCCTTCACCTCAACCAGGATATCATATCCTGCCGCGACAGGCTGGGGCAGCTCGACGTCGACCAGCGCAGCATCCTCGGCGATGGGTCCCGGGACCTTGTAACCAACGGCTTTCATCAATGTCTCCATCTTGCTGCGCCCCGAAGTCTCGATCGATCAGAGCGCCACTTCTTCGAAAATTCGCACGGGGTTCAAGGGTTTCGCACGCAGGACTATGAAGATGTGCACCAACTATTTCCAATAGCGGCGGAACATAGTTTCCATACCTTGCTGCCGTTCTATCCCTGAGAGGCGCTTACGAAGCTGTGAGGCGCGGCAGCCAACCCGGAAAGCAGGCGGACCGAGCCTCATCCCGTGCCTAAATCTGCAGCCGACGTGATGCGCGCGCAATTTATTCAAAGCTATAAAAACTATAGCGATAGGGTATTGGGAATTCGGACCGGCGTCGCGTTATAGTTCATAAGCATCAAATCACCGATTCACGAAAATGCGATCATCGAAAATCCGATGAAGCATCGGGCGTTTCAGGCTTCAAGCCATCGGTTCGTACCGCGGCCACGCGTATCAGGTCTGAAGTGAAGTCGGTTCTCGTCTGTCGCATCGAGCAAAAAGGGGGCACTATGGTCACCAGAGGTTTCACCGGTCGCGGTTCAAGTGGCGACCAGTCCGGCCGGATTCCGCCGGGTCAGCATCTCGTGGAGAATTTTCCGGTTCTCACGGCGGGGCCGACGCCGAACGTGGAGCTGGCTGATTGGAAATTCACCGTCAAAATCGGCCCGAAGCCGGTCAAAGTGTGGAACTGGAGCGAGTTTAACGCCCTGCCAAAGACCAAGGTGACCAAGGATATTCACTGTGTGACCTCTTGGTCCAAGCTGGATACCATATGGGAGGGCGTCCTCATTGAAGACATCCTTGCGGATGCAGGGCTCGACCGGCCCACTGATTTCGTCCTGGCGCATTCCTACGACGATTATTCGACAAACGTCCCGCTGGCGGACCTGCTGTCCGGGAAAGCGATGGTCGCTCTCAAATTTGCGGGCCAGCCGATTACCCGCGATCATGGCGGGCCGGCGCGTCTGCTGGTTCCGCATCTGTATTTCTGGAAGTCCGCCAAATGGGTGAAGGCGCTACAATTCACAACCCGTGACGAGGCTGGCTTCTGGGAGCTGCGCGGCTATCATATTTACGGCGATCCGTGGCGCGAGCAACGATACACCGATGACTGACAACGGTACGCAAACCGCGTCATGGCAATCATGCGTGATCGAGGAAATCGTCCAGCAGACGCCGAGCATCAAAAGCTTCTTCCTCCGATTGAGCAGGCCGTTCGCGCACATCGCAGGCCAACATGTCGATGTCCGGCTGACCGCGCCTGATGGCTATAGCGCGATGCGCAGTTACTCGATCGCGTCATCGGCAGCCTCGTCCCCCATCATCGAACTCGCTGTCGAGCGCCTGCCCGATGGCGAGGTGTCGGCCTATTTTCACGATATCGCGATAGTCGGCGATGAGATCGAGCTTCGCGGTCCGCTCGGCGGGCACTTCCTATGGCCTGAACCTGCCGTAGACGCGGTGCTGTTGATCGGAGCAGGCTCCGGGCTCGTGCCGTTGATGGCGATGATCCGGCATCGCCGCACACAAGACCCGGCCGTGCCAACCGCGTTGCTCCTGTCCGCGCGCACCGCTGAGGATGTTCTGTTTTCGGAAGAACTACATTCCGTCGAGATCAACGATGCCGCATTTGTCCTGGCGCTGGCGATCACGCGCGAAGATCCGATCCGCGCATCGGATTTCGGGCGGCGGATCGACAGCGCCATGGTCGAAGAGGTTCTCGCCCGGCTTCACCGAAAGCCCACACAGATATTCGTTTGCGGGTCCAACGATTTCGTCAACATCGCGACCGAGGGCGCGCTGCTGGCCGGGCTCGACCCCTCAACAATCAAAACCGAGCGATACGGTGGTTAGCGGCGCATACTCCGTCGCGTCCCACCTTACACCCTGCGGATAATTTTTGGAGATCGTCATGAGCCGCTTTGCTGAACCCGTCTTTGTTGCCGCCGGCCTTCGGACTCCCTTCGGCCGCGGCGGAGGAGCGTTGGCTGCTTATGATGCCGTCTCTTTGTCCGTCCCTCTGGTGCAGGCGATGGCGGCGCAAGCGGAGCCGGATCTCCTCATCTGGGGTACCGTGATACCGAATTTGGGCTGGAGCAACATTGCTCGCGAGACCTGGCTTGACGCCAAGCTCAATCCGAATGTCCCCGCATTTTCGGTCGTTTTGGCATGCTCGACCAGCATGACGGCGACTTTCGCTGCGGCAGGGATGCTGGGCGGAGGAACCGATCTCACGATGGTGGGCGGTGCCGAAGTCATGAGCCGACCTCCCATCGCTTTGACGGCCGATGCATCGAAGCGGCTCACCGACCTCTTTTCGCAAGATCCGGCGGCCGCGCTTGCGGCCCTCCAGTCTCTTGCCCTCCACGACTATGTGCTCCCGACCAAGGGATGGGCCAACCGGATCACCGGCAGGACAATGGGCGATCATATGGAGGACACCGCCAAGGCCTGGCGGATCTCGCGCGAGGCGCAGGACGATTGGGCGCTCAAGAGTCACCAGCGGTCGGTCGCTGGTTGGGACCGAGGTTTCTTCGACGATCTTGTGATTTCTCTTCCTGAACTGGCGCGCGATGCGAACCCGCGCGCCGATACGTCGGCCGAACGGCTTGCCGCACTCAAGCCCGTCTTCGATCGCGACAGTGGCAGGGGAACGCTGACTGCCGGCAATAGCTCGCCGATAACGGATGGCGCGGCCGGTTGCTGGGTGGCTAACGAAGCCGGCGTGGCACGACTGCCCGCGGGTACCCCCTACGCGCGGCTCATCGATTACGAGGCGTCGGCCGTCGACTTCCACACCGAGGGTCTGCTGATGGCACCCTCCTATGGCATTCCGCGCCTGCTCGCGCGGCATCGACTGAGCTTCTCCGATATCGCTCTTTGGGAAATCCACGAAGCCTTCGCCGCCCAGGTCTTGGCGAATGTCGCGGCCATCACCGACGGGGATTGGGTGCGCGAAACCGCCGGTGTCCAGTCGGATATGGGCGACTTCGACTGGGACCGCGTCAATCCCAACGGGGGCTCGGTTGCCATCGGTCACCCCTTCGGTGCCACAGGCGCGCGCGACCTCAGCCAGGCCGTGAAGGAGCTCTGGGACATGCCAAGCGGATCACGGGCAATCGTCAGCATCTGCGCCGACGGCGGCCAAGGCACCGTCGCACTCCTCGAACGCCCCTGATTCACGGGCCGCTGCGAACGCCGTGCCATTGACAATATGAGAGGATATTCCGTTGGTCTCAGCAGTTTGGAACGACACCACCATCGCCGCAAGCGACGAGACAATCGTCGTCGAGGGAAACCACTATTTCCCACCTTCCGCGGTCAATCAGGAGCTCCTTGAAGCGAGCACACACACATCTGTCTGTCCGATCAAGGGCACCGCCAGATACTTCCATATCCGCGTGGGCACCGCGCTCAACGCGGACGCGGCCTGGTCATACCCCGATCCGAATCCGGTCGCCGAAGCCATCCGGGATTATATCGCCTTTTGGAAAGGCGTGGAGGTTGGGTAACAGCCGAGGCTCAGTGGGGCTTCGCTGATGGCCGTGTCGCTTCATGCGCGCTTCCTTAATCATCTCGCGCGGGGAATTGACGATCTGCAGTTGGTGAAGGATTTTCCTGCGGACCTACTGCGGGCGGGACTGACCGTGGAACGGCCGCGCGACCCGCTACATGGCGATCTGTCGACCAACGCGGCGATGGTCCTGGCAAAACTCAGCGGCACGCATCCGCGCCAGCTCGCTGAAAAACTGGCGGACGGGCTCGCCAAGCTGGAGGATGTCGCTGCCGTGGACGTTGCCGGCCCGGGCTTCATAAATATCCGTCTGACCGACCAGGCATGGCGAGATGAACTGGCGGTCATCGCGGACCAGAAGGACCAGTATGGCATGTCGCCCGTTGGTGCGGGCAAGACGGTGAATATCGAGTTTGTCTCGGCCAATCCGACCGGTCCGATGCATATGGGGCACTGCCGCGGGGCAGTCGTCGGAGATGCGCTCGCCAACCTGCTCGCTTTCACCGGCCATCGCGTCATCCGCGAATATTATATCAATGATGCCGGCGGGCAGGTCGATGTTCTCGCTCGCTCGGCACACCAGAGATATCGCGAGGCGTTGGGCGAGAGCCTCGGCGAGATAGCGGAAGGTCTATACCCGGGCGATTATCTGAAGCCGGTCGGGGAGGCGCTGGCCGCCGATTTTGGGGACCGCTATGCCGACGCCCCGGAGACGGACTGGCTCGCAATCTTTCGTGCGCGGACCGTTGCCGCGATGATGGAGACGATCCGCGAAGATCTGGCGCTGCTCGGTATAAGTCACGACCGCTTCGCGTCGGAGGCGGACCTGGTCGCTGCCGGAAAGCCGGATGATGCCGAGGCCTGGCTGCGCGAGCGCGATCTAGTCTATGACGGCGTTCTTGAACCTCCGAAGGGTGAAGTCTCCAAGGACTGGGAGCCGATTGCGCTGCCGCTGTTCCGGTCGACGAGATTTGGCGATGACCAGGACCGTCCTATCCGTAAACCGGATGGGAGCTGGACCTATTTCGGCGTGGATCTGGCCTATCATTTCGAGAAGGCGCGCGATGCCGACGAACTGATCGACATCTGGGGCGCCGATCATGCCGGGACCGTGAAGCGCATCGTTGCCGCCGCCGAAGCTCTAACCGAAGGCAGGAAGCGGTTCGACGTCAAGCTGGTGCAGATCGTGCGGCTGCTGCGCGCGGGTGAGCCGGTCAAGATGTCCAAGCGCGCAGGCAATTTCGTCACGCTGGCCGATGTCATTCGAGAAGTCGGAAAGGACGTCGTTCGCTTCATGATGCTGACCCGCAAAGCGGAAGCGCCCATGGACTTCGACTTTGCGACCGTCGTCGAGGCATCGAAGGATAATCCGGTCTTCTATGTGCAATATGCCCATGCGCGGATTTGCTCGCTAGCAAGCCGCGCGGCCGAAGCGGGTATCGAGTCGGGCGACGCGCCCGATCTCGCTCTTCTGGACGGTCCGAGCCTAACGCTTGTGAAGCATGCGGCAGAATTCCCCCGCATCGTCGAGGCGGCTGCGGCAGCGCGCGAGCCGCACCGGATCGCCTTCTTCATCGAGGGGCTGGCCGCGGAATTCCATGCGCTGTGGAACACAGGAAATGCCGACCCGACGCGCCGCTTCATCGACTCGGGAAACCTGCCGGTTAGCCGCGCGCGGTTGTTCATGGCCGCCGCGATCGGGCAGGTCATCCGCAATGGCCTCGCGCTGATGGGGGTTGAACCGACACATGAGATGGAGAGGGCCTAGTCGAATGCGCGCTTGTTTCTGAGGCTGTTGCGCGGACTGGCGCTGACGAGCATGAACATGATGGGCGTCTTCTCATACTGGTGGAACGAGATGGAGCTTACCGATTTCGACGCTGCCTTCAAAAGGCTTCCCGAGGGTCACAGCGAAGGTATTCACGAAGGCCGGCGTTTCGGCTTGATCGTCCGGCGGTCCGACGACGGGCGCCGCAACAGTCTGTTTGCCAGGGAGTTGGCTGGGACCGACATCGTCAGCTTCAACCTGTATCGGTTCACATCAGGCAAAACATCGCTCAAGCCGTGCGAGATGTCTGCGAAAAAGGTCGTGGATTTCGTGCTGGGCTTCCAACCGGACTGAGGGTGTCGCGGTTGCTGCTCTCTTCGCGATGTCCGCCCCGGCACTGCGTACGTCGCTAAATGGGTATCGAAACTATAGCGCCTGGTTATTGGACTTCGTCTGGCGATGAACTCATCCTCCATGCAACGCAAAGGCGCGGCGAAATCGGCCCACTCATGGCAATCTGCCAGCGAGTGATGCGATCATTTGAATCGCGGCAGTCGGGCGTTGGCCGAGACTGTCCGCGCCGGGTGAACTCCAGACAGAAGGATTTGAGCAATGCGTCTTGCAATGATCGGCCTCGGCCGCATGGGTGCCAATATCGCGCGTCGGCTGATGCGCGGCGGCCACGAGGTCGTCGCCTTCAATCGCGATCCGGCCGCGGTTACTCAGCTCGCCGGTGAAGGTGCCATCGGAGCGAATTCGCTTGAAGATGTCGTCGCCAAACTCACTGCGCCGCGGATCTTCTGGGTAATGCTCCCGGCGGGCGCTCCCACCCAAGACATGGTCGACAAGCTGATGGAATTGTCGGAGCCCGGCGACATCATCATCGATGGCGGCAACAGCTTCTACAAAGACGACATCAAATGTGGTGCTGCGGCAAGGGAGAAGGGGCTGCATTATGTCGATGTCGGCACATCGGGCGGGATATGGGGGCTCGAACGCGGTTATTGCATGATGATCGGCGGCGACAAGGAGATCGTCGATCTGCTGGATCCCATCTTCGATACGCTCGCGCCGGGCTATGGTTCGATCGTCCGCACCATTGGACGCGACGCGCCCGACAGTCGCGCCGAGCGCGGCTATATCCACGCCGGCCCAACCGGCGCCGGGCATTTCGTCAAGATGGTCCACAACGGAATCGAATATGGCCTGATGCAGGCCTATGCCGAGGGCTTCGACATTCTCAAGGGCAAGTCCTCCGAACGGCTCGCGCTCGATGAACGCTTCGACATCAACCTGACCGACGTCGCCGAAGTCTGGCGTCGCGGCAGTGTCATCTCGTCCTGGCTGCTCGACCTGTGCGCGATCGGCCTGGCCAGGGATCCGATGCTCGAACAATTCACCGGCCAGGTCTCGGACTCTGGCGAGGGCCGGTGGACGATCGATGCGGCAATGGAAGAAGCCGTCCCGGCCTATGTCCTTTCGGCCGCCCTGTTCGCGCGCTACCGCAGCCGCGTCGACCACACTTTTGGCGACAAGCTTCTCTCGGCGATGCGCTTTGGCTTCGGTGGGCATGTCGAGATGCCGCAATAAGTGACGCGTCACGCTACCCTGCGCTATGAAAACTATAGACACAGCCTATTGGAAAATTGTCTGGCTCACTGCGATAGTCGGCGCGACGGTGACGCAGAAGCGACGGCGTGCCTGACGCCGCGCCCCAGGATGAATGAGAGCGTCTTAGCCGAACGGACAAACTTCAACGGCGCCGCGGTTCGTCAAAATAAATACGGCCGCTAAGACGATGAAGAGAACAAGGGAGCTCACGCCACAGTGCTGCACCTCATCGAGCCAGAGATACTTCCATCCGGCGCCTTCATCTTCACGCCGCTGGAACTGACGGTAATCGCGCTGGCGCGGAGCGAGAAAGGCCAAAGGTTCGGATCGCGAGCCCGTCTCGCGCAGGCCCTCTTCAAGAGACATCAACTTGTCCCGGGACGGCGTGCAAATGGGACACTCGCTGATCCCCGGCTCGAAGTGCTCCGCGCGTTCGTCAACATGCTCCATCGGCGGGGCCAGCGGTTGGCTGCGGCGACGCAGATATTACGGGAGGCCGGCTTCAGCAGCGTGCAGGAAACCTGGCTTCGTTCGGAATGTGCACGGCCGCTGTGACCTCGTGCGTACCTTGAACCCTGCTACCGGAAGGCAACCATTTATGACCAATATCTCCGGGACTTCCCTTTGGTTCAAAGACAACAAATCCCGTGCTTGGCGCGCGTTGCGACTTGCATTGGTCGCTTTCGTGATCCTCGGTTTAGTCGGCCTGTATCTGCGCCCGGCCATGATGCATGTCCACAGTCCACTGTTGCTGGGTGTTCTTATCGGCTCGCTGATGCTTTCGTTGATTGCGTCCGCAGCGAGAAGGCTCAGGCGCGCGAGACGGCCCTGATCTGCGGAAAGAAATACGTCTAGGCGCGAGAGGTGAAGATGGCGAAGATCGGCTTTGGAGGGGGGTGCCATTGGTGCACCGAAGGGGTGTTCCAGGCGCTGCGCGGCGTTGCGCAGGTCGACCAGGGCTTTGTCCAATCGGACGCTCCGGCAGATAGCTGGTCGGAAGGGGTGATCGTCACCTTCGATCCTTCAATCATTCCGTTGGCAACGCTGTGCGAGGTGCATCTCAGAACGCATTCAGCCGCCCGGGCCCGCTCCCCTAGCGACAAGTACCGCAGCGCGATCTATATCTTCGATGACAACCAGCGGCATGAGGCCGAATTGGCGATCGTCCGATTTGCCGAGGAATTCGGCAATACGGCGCATACCCTGGTTCTGCCCTTCAGAAGCTTCAAGGCTTCGGACGAGCGTTACCAGAACTATTATCGAACCGATCCGAGCCGGCCCTTCTGCCGCCGCTTCATCGATCCCAAGCTGGACTATATTCGGCAGCATTTTTCGGAAGTGGCCCTGCCTGAACCGAACTCTGCCGCCGAGCAGCTGTCGATCGCGGCAATGTCTCGCAAGACCCCGACAGCGCTCCGATAATGACTGACAGGTCTTCATCCACCGCAACTCAATCAAGGACGTCGCCATGATGATCAAACAGCCATTCACTGTTCTCCCTCTCGCCCTGGCGCTGCTTGGCCCGATATCCTCTTCTCCCGGTTTAGCGGCTCCGACGCCCGCCGCGGTGCCCGACACCATAGCCGGGACCGTCCGCCAGACCGCTCCCGCAATCTATCGATTTACGATTGGCGATGCCCAGATAACGGCATTGTCGGATGGGTCGGTCCCGCTGGACCTGCACCAGTTGCTGCGCGGCATCTCGGCGCAAACGATCGACGAAATTCTTGCCCGCAGTTTCCTCGCCAATCCCGCAGAGGCTTCGATCAACGCTTATCTGATCGACTTCAACGGGCGGCGGATCCTTGTCGATGTCGGTGCCGGCGATCTTTTCGGCCCAGGCAATGGCGGCAGGCTGCTCGAAGCGCTTGCAGCAGCCGGGACCGCGCCGGAGACAATCACCGACATACTCATCACCCATGTCCACAGCGACCATAGCGGCGGTCTCACGAAGGCGGGCAAGATCGTCTTCCCGCGCGCGACGGTCTATGCCGGCGGTGCAGATATTCGCTTTTTCTCGGATGTTGCCAACGCAGCGAAGAGCGGGCTCGATAAGCGCTTCTGGACCGAGACCGAGCAGACGCTGACGCCCTATGTCACGGCCGGCCGGGTGAAGCCGATCGATACCGATGGCGAAGTCGTGCCGGGCATTCGTGCCGAACTGCAGCCTGGGCACACCCCGGGCACCGCCTTCTACACCTTGACCAGCAAGGGGCAGAGCATCGTCTTTGTCGGCGATGTCATCCACGCCGGCGCGGTTCAATTTCCACGCCCCGACGTGACGATCACTTTCGATGTTCGCCAGGACGAGGCGCGCGCCGTGCGGAAAGCTGCGTTCAGCCGCTTCGCTCGCGACCGTATGATGATCGCGGCGCCCCATCTTCCGTTCCCGGGGGTGGGTCACATTGCCGCCGACGGGTCCGGCTACCGCTGGTACCCGATCGAACAGACGGATCGCGAGCCTATGAAGGAGAGGCTCAAGCTCTGAAGCCCGCATCGCCTCTTGCATTCTCCAGCCACTGCGCTATTTATATGCGCGGCGCATATATACTGGAATGCGATTGACCAAGGACGCTTCACCTTCCGATCGGCTCATCAATCTCTTTGGCGCCCTCGCGCAGGGGGTGTCGGATGAGATGCGCGGTGCTATATCGCAGCGCTTTCCGGCCGGCGGGGAGACCGCGGCGGCATTGAGCCTCATCGGCCATGAACCGGGCCTTTCGATCGACCAGATCGGCAAGGCCCTGCGCCTGTCGCATGCCGGTGCTGCCCGCGTGGTCGAACGGCTGGTCGCTCAGAATTTCGTCTCGAAATCGCAATCCGCCGGCGATCGCCGCGTCATGCACGTGTCGTTGACGTCCGGCGGCGAGACGGAACGCAGGGCGCTCCTGAATCTGCGCAGCACAGCGATCACCGGGTTGCTCGCTGCGGTCGGCGAGAAGGACCGCGCTGCGCTGGAGCGCGTCGCGGAAACCATCCTCGCGTCATTGCCGCGCGACGAAGTGCGCGCGCGCACGACCTGCCGTTTCTGCGACCAAGAGAAGTGCACCAACTGTCCGACCGACATCGTCGGTCCCGGAATTACAAACTGACGCCTCTCGCCACATTTCCATCAACAAAAAGGGCATTGATTATGAGCTTATTGGAGAAATATTCATTCAGCGTCCCCGAGCATCAAATGCGCGAACTCGCTCTGCTGCGATGGGCCCTGGTCATTGTCTTTCTGTGGTTCGGCGGCATGAAATTCACGGCTTATGAGGCGCAAGGGATTGCCCCCTTCATCGAACACAGCCCGCTTATGGGCTGGCTTCACTCGCTGTTCGGTGTCCAGGGCGCCAGCCAGTTCATCGGCGCGATCGAACTCGCCACGGCGGCCGCGCTGATCCTCGGTGCATTCAAACCGATTTTCTCCGTCCTCGGCGCCGCCATGTCGGCGGCGACCTATGCCATCACCTTGACCTTCTTCCTCTCGACGCCGGGTGTCGCCGAACCGACTGCCGGCGGGTTCCCGGCCATTTCGGCTATGCCCGGGCAATTTTTGTTGAAGGACGCCGTTTTGCTTGCTGCTTCGCTGGTTTTGCTCTCGGCGGCCGTCCGACAGAAAAAACCTGCCGGCGCGCAGCTCTAAGATAATCACGACGCTCCAGTCATGATGCGAACCTGTCGGCGAAAAGCGCGAGGCTTCCCGCCGACAGGCGCATCGAGCATGGCTTATCTTTTCTGGAGAGCTTGCCGCCCGACCGGGGAGGTGAGGCCGGAACGGGATTCCTCTCTCGCCCACATGGCCGCCTTCTCAAAATTGATCAATTTTCATCAGCAGCAACCGTGATTGATCCTGCGATTGCCCGATATGGGATGGAATGCCGTCAGTCTGCTGCCTGATCAGCCGGCACACAAAGCGGACAGTCGACGGGAGGCGAATTTGGGGCCTCGAGACTGGCACTGTCATGGCAGTTAAGTAACTTCATCAGACGGTCGACCTGTTGGGTTCGAATGTGTCGTGCCCCCGGTGCGGCAAACGCCAATAACAGCGGCGAGGGTGTCATCAACCTTGTCGCGATAGCTGCGGACGCTGGTTGCACAGCTTCAAAGACCAAGCGACAGGGCCGTTCAGCATAGAGGCGGGACAGGCAGCGCCTGATTGATCGCCAGTCCGGCTAAGCGGGCCGTGGCGAGGAGACGGTCCACGTCTTGCCCGTTGCGTGCCTTGGCCGACATCCCGGACATGGTGGCGCTGACGAAATCGGTCAGTCGTCCGGACTCTTCCGGGTGCCGCGCGGCAATATAACGACGGATCACGTCTTCGGCGGCTGCATGGGTGGCGCAGGAAACGCTGCGCGCTCCGGCATCATTGCTATGTGTGCCTTCCAGCACCAAGCAACCGGCCGCCCCATTATTGGCGGCGTAGCGGCGCGCTGCCTCTTCAAGAACGGCAATGAGGCACTCGGCTACGGGCCGGTCAGCTCGCAAGATATCCGCCAGGGCAATGGCGCCGGTCTTGGCGTAGCGATCGAGAACGCGGAGGTAGAGACCGGCCTTGTTTCCGAAGGCTGCGTAAAAGCTCGGCGGGTTAATGCCGAGTGCGCCAGTGACATCGGCAACACTCACCGCATCGTAGCCGTATGTATGGAACAATTGCTGCGCCGTTACGACCGCCTGGTCGGGATCGAAACGGCGTGGCCGGCCGCGCGGTCGCGATATATTTGTATGAGACATTACAAAATCCATTGACCTGATTTTTAGATAGCTTATGTAGCGCATCTTACATAACTCTCCAAGGGACGTTTCGATGGCTGATTTTCAAGACAAATCTGTACTAGTGCTGGGAGGAAGCCGGGGGATTGGCGCCGCCATCGTACGACGCTTCGTGGCGGATGGCGCTCTTGTGACCTTCACTTACTCTGGGTCGCCCGAGGCGGCGCACCATTTGGCAGATGCGACCGGCAGCACCGCCGTTCAGACTGACAGTGCGGACCGCGATGCGGTCATAGCCCAGGTGCGCAACAGCGGAAAGCTGGACGTGCTGGTGGTCAATGCCGGGATTGCCGCCTTCGGAGATTCCCTTGACCTTGACCCCGACGCGGTGGATCGGCTGTTGCGCATCAATGTCCACGCACCCTACCACGCCTCGGTCGAGGCCGCTCGACAGATGCCCGAGGGTGGGCGGATCATCATTATCGGCTCGGTTAATGGCGACAGGATGCCCGTCGCAGGAATGGCGGCCTATGCACTGAGCAAATCCGCCCTCCAGGGCATGGCGCGCGGCCTTGCTCGCGACTTCGGCCCGCGCGGCATCACTATCAATGTCGTGCAACCAGGCCCGATCGACACCGATGCCAACCCCGCAGACGGCCCGATGAAGGATATCCTGCACAGCTTCATGGCCATCAAGCGTCACGGGCGCCCAGAGGAGGTCGCGGGGATGGTGGCCTGGCTGGCGGGCCCGGAGGCGGGCTTCGTTACGGGCGCAATGCACACTATCGATGGTGCGTTCGGCGCCTGACCGCTCAAGGAGCGGGCCGCTCCAAATCGGGTTCGGCTCGCTTCTTGCGATCTCAACCGCAGTTCGCCCAGCGAGCATACCAAAGGAATGTCGATCATGTTGAAACTGCGCACCGTCGAGAATCTGCCGTGACCACTATCGGGATTATCGGCGCTGGGGAGGTCGGCAGCCAGATCGCACGTGCGGCCATTGCGAGCGGTTATAAGGTCGTCATGGCCAATTCGCGCGGACCAGAAACCCTTGGTGACCTCATCGCCGAGCTTGGACCGTCGGCACGGGCAGCGACTGCCGCTGGCGCGGCCGAGGCGGGCGACTTCGTCGTCATAGCGGTGCCACTCAAACTGGAGAACAATATGCCGACCGAGCAACTGGCGGGCAAGATCGTGATCGACACCAACAATTATATGGCCTGGCGCGACGGACGATATGCCATCGTCGAGTCGGGCGAAAAGACGGAACACGAACTGCGCCAGACGCAACTTCCAAAATCGAAGGTAATCAAGGCTTTCACTGCCATACAGGCGCCACGCCTGCTCAAACTGGGGACGCCACCGGGCTCGCCCGGTCGTCATGCATTGCCGGTATCGAGCAACTTCCCCGAAGCAGTGGCTCTTGTTACCCGGCTTAACGACCAGCTCGGCTACGACACAGTGGATCACAGCCCGCTCAGCCAGTCATGGCGCAGCGGCCCGGGTCAACCGGCGTGGCATGCCCACGCGCATCAGACCAGACAAGAGCTGATTGCCAACCTCGCGAGCGCGCGACCGCAAAACCCGATTTGATGGCGCGGACGACAATTCAATCGGCAGTCTCGCCATGACCGCCTCGGCGCGCTCGACTTTGCCTCTTTGGGTGAGGGCGATCAGATAGGCACGGCGATCATCGCGATCGGGCTGACGCTCGAGCAGTCCATCGATCACCATGCGATCGATAAGGCCTGAAAGTGACGATTGGCCGATCGCGAGCAGCTCTGCGAGTGTGCGCATCGGTGTCGCCGTGCCATCGGCCGACAGGGTCGTCAGCATAGCGGCGCGACTGGGCGTGTTGCTTCTTTCCTTACCCTGCAATTCGGCTCGCACGCCCTGTTGCGCTCGCGCGAGGAGTGGCAGGAAATCGGCGCGTCTCTTTGCCTCGGCCTCGCGCGATCCGGGCTCGGGCGTAAGCTCTGCCGAATTTGCCCCGTTGCAAGGTGCCGATATTCTATCCGGGCCGAAGGTGCGCACCGGTTGGCCTAGCCTCCCGGACCACAATCGATGCAGCGAAGCGGCGGATTGGGTCCGAACCCGAGATGGTGGTTGAGGTGGCGAAGCGCGGTGCGCAGCCCTTCCTCGATGACGGGATGATAGAAGGGTCGTTCGAGCAATTCGGCGACGGTAAGCCGGCTCTCGATCGACCAGGCGAGGAGATGAGCGAGATGTTCCGCCGCGGGACCGAAGATCTCGGCGCCAAGCAGCAACCCGCTCGGCCGATCGCCATAGACGCGCAGCAATCCCCGGTTGAGCCCCAATACGCGAGCGCGTCCCTGGTCTTCGAACGACACTTCGCCGATGGCGAAATCCATCCGGTCGCGAAGAAGGTCGGCATGGCTGCGCCCGGCGATGGCAATCTGGGGATCGGTGAAGACGATCGTCAACGGGGTCCGGCGCGCGCGGCGGTAGCTGTGCGGATAGCGCGCGGCATTTTCGCCTGCCACCCGGCCTTCGTCCGCGGCCTCGTGAAGGAGCGAGAGATCGACCGCCGAGTCGCCCGCGATGAAGATGTCGCTGTAACTGGCGCGCATCGACAGGTGATCATAGGTGGGGACGCCATGGGCATCGAGCGTGAGCGAGGTGTTTTCCAGTCCGAGATTGTCGACATTGGCCCGTCGGCCTGCGGCCGCGAGGAGATAGTCGAACCGCTCCTCGCTACCCGCTGACCGGACGATCACAGCGTCCCCGTCGCGCGCGACGCGTGCATCGGCTGCCATCCAGTCGATAGGAATTTCGCTCGAGAAATGTGCCGCCGCATAAGCCGTGACGTCGGGATCGGTGAGCGGGCCGACGCTGCCGCCGCGCCCATAGATATGGGTGCGGACACCGAGGCGATGCAAAGCCTGCCCGAGCTCCAGGCCGATCGCGCCGGTGCCGAAGACTGCAACCGAGGACGGCAGATCGGTCCAGTCGAACAGTTGGTCGTTGAAAATCAGCCGATCGCCCGCCGGTTCCAAACCCGCGGGTACGACCGGCCGCGAGCCCGTTGCGATCACGATGCTGCGCGCGCTGATCTGCTTCCCGCTCGCGAGTTCGAGCCGATTGTCATCGACAAAACGCGCCTGCTCGCGAAGCAGGCCTCCGGGCGCAAACCCCGCAATCGCCTCGGTGGCGAAGCTAACAAAGTGGTCGCGCTCGGCGCGGACGCGGTTCATGACCTGTACGCCGTCGACCTCGACGGGGCCGGAGCGAAGTCCGAACAGGCCGACGCTCTCGGCACGGTGGCGCGCCTCTGCCGCGGCGATCAGCAATTTGGAAGGCATGCAGCCAACGCGGGCGCAGGTGGTCCCCAGGGGGCCACCGTCGATCATGACGACGCGATCGCTATATTTGAGCGCTTCCCGGTACGCCGACATTCCAGCGGTGCCCGCGCCGATTATCGCCACGTCATAGTCGAAATCGGCCATCCCGCTGTCCCTTCCTGATTACACGATGCGTATATTGCGCGCATCGGGCGCGCAAAGACAGTTGGCCCGTGGGCATGGTTTCTATGCCCTGCGGGAATAGTTTGTGGCGGCGAAGATGAGCGTGAGAGTCAATGTCATCCCGAAATAGGCGGTCAGGGCATGGGGAGCGAAGGAGGGCAACCCGTAGACGATGATGACCCCATTGCCGCCCGGGATGAGCTGGGTGGCCAACCCCATGACGGTGCCGCCGGCGAGATGCCGCGAGCCTTGACGCCAGTTGGTGCCGCGCAACCGGAAGCTGGCGGAACGGACGGCAGCAAATAGTCCCCCGCCGATCATCATCGCGGTGCCCAGAAGCGCCGGCAACGGAGAACTTGGGGTGAAATCGCGCATGACGAGCTGCGAGCCGTAGCTCGACAGGAGGCCCAGATAGGTCCAGCTCCCGGCGCAGGCGTACAGCAGGCCGCCGCCGATGCCGATGATGAGCATGGCCTCGAAGGGCCGCATCCGCGCGCGTCCAAGCAGCATCTTGCGCCAGCGCGACCGGCGGCGCAGCAATCGCAGGCGCGGCCAGCTCCACCAGCAGACCGCGGCGAAAGCCAGCCACGCCGCTATCGCGGCGAGCGGCGACGTCGCGAGCAGCGAGGGTTCGGGAATTTGCTGGGGCCTGTAGACTTTGGATATGAACGAGGCGCCGATCACCCAACCGGCGAGGGTCAGAAGATATCCGAGCCTGCCGCCGGTCAAATGCGCGAGTGTTCCAAAGCCGCAAGCCTGGTTCGCCCATGCGCCGATCCCGTAAAGACACCCGAACAGGAGAGCCTGGATCAACTGGTCATAGCCCGGGGACAGATGGAAAACAGCGGGTGCGGACCATGCCAGCGGAACGAGCAGAAGCCCTGACCAGCAAGCCGCCGTCGCGAAACCGATGAACTTGTCGGGTCGGCGCCGCACGACAAGATCCTGCGCCGCAACGACCACGCAGACCGTCCCGCGCCGGATCGCGAAGCCCATCGCAAAACTCAGTACCGATGCCGCGATGGCAACCGCAATAGCGTTCATGAGAGCAAGCCGGGTCGCTCATCGGCAAAGACGGCGTTCATCTGCGGGCGGAGCCAGTCGAGGAAGGCGCGTACTCTCGCGGTCTGGTCGCGGCCAGCCGGCAGCAGCGCCCATAAATCAATGTCTTCGAGCATATGGTCGGGCAGCAACTCGACAAGATCGCCCGTATCGATCAGATCCGCGACGAAGGGCCGGGGCAACATCGCATAGCCGAGACCGGCAAGCGCTGCCGACCGGGCCGTGTCGTCGCTGTCGAGAATGAGCGCGGGATGCACCATGATCGCGATGCGCGCGCTGCCCTCGCGGAAGACCCAGCTGTTCTTCGCATGATGAAGGCGCGAGATGATCGCGGGCTGCCCCATGAAATTGTGTGGGGCGTCGAGACCATTTTCGGCCTTGTTCGCGACCAGCGCCATCCGCGTGCGCGCCATGCGAGAGGCGACGAGCGCGGTGTCGGCGAGCGCGCCGATCCGCAGCGCAACATCCACGCCCGATGCCACGACATCGGTTTCACGATCGGTGATCTCCAGATCGAGCGTGACTTCGGGAAAGCGATCGGAGAATTCCCGGAGGCGCGGCACGAGGTGCAGCCGGGCAAGGCAGGTGGGGACGACGACGCGCACCGGTCCGGCGAGACGGCCCCCGTCTTGCTTGGCGGCAACTTCCGCCGCGGCTGCGGCGGCGATCGCACGCTCGGCGCCGTCGCGGTAGCGGCGCCCCGCCTCGGTGAGCGTCAGGCTGCGGGTCGAGCGCTGGAACAGCCTGACGCCGAGATAGGCCTCGAGCTGCGCCACGGCTTTCGAAATCGATGGCTGACCGACATTGAGCCGGCGCGCCGCCGCGGAAAAGGAACCCGCCTCGGCCACGGCGAGGAACTGCTCCATGACGGCAAGTCGATCCATTTCATTCCCCTGCGGAATAGATCCTATCGACTCAACCCATCTGCCGCAAGCAATCGCTGCAGCCTAAATACCCGTCATCCGCAAAAACGGACCCGAGACAAAGCCTCCTGGAGTTTTGAGATGACCATCATGAATGCCAGATCAGAACCGACGCCGCTTTCGCGGCCCTGGAGAGCGCGGTCCGTTTCCTTGCGGGTTGCGGCGGCCTCCCCTTACCGCCGCAAAAGCATCGAGACCGGACGCGACGTCCCAGCCGGTATTACCCCTTCCCGGCTTCGTCGCTTCGCTCGATCCACCTTGGGCTCGGCGTGACTCCCGGCGCCCGGCTCGAGGTGAACAGTGAAGGAAAGGCTGGCGCGATCCGCGCCAGCCTTTCCCCGCACCAATTTTCGATGCAGAAGAGTCGAATGAACTTCCGAACGGACATGAGCATGATCGAGCAAGCCTATCTCCAGGCGGCCGGCGACGATGGGCGGGTGGCAATCGCCGAAGGCGACGAGCAGATCCTGGCCATGGGCATCGAGGTCTCGGCCGTCCAGGCCGGTGACATTGCGCCGGAGTTCCTGTTGGAAAACGCCCTCGGCGGCACAGTCTCGTTGCGTGGCCGATTGATTGGCGGACCAGTGGTCCTGAGTTTCTTTCGCGGCGGATGGTGCCCCTTCTGCCGCGCAGAACTTCGGGCGATGTCCAAAGCGGCGCAAGCGGTCGAGGAAAGGGGGGCGAGCCTACTCGCGATCTCCCCGCAGCCGCTCGCCGACAGCATCGCAATGGCGCGGGCCGAGGAACTGACGCTTCCGTTGCTCGCCGATCGCGGAATGACGGTCGCGAGCGATTATGGCCTCGCCTTCGAACTGCCCGAGAGTATGCGCCCGGCGGCGCTTGCGGACGGCATGGTCGCGGGCGAGGACGGCGCCGACTGGCGCATTCCGATGCCGGCAACCTATGTGATCAGCACCGACGGGATCATCAGATATAGTTTTCTCGATCCCAATTATCGCAACCGGCTCGACCCGGCGGTTCTCATGAGCATCCTCGACCGCCTCTGAGCCAAATTTCGAATTTCGGGCCTGTCTCCACCGGCGCGCATGCGGCGCACCGGGGTGGAAAGACGTGCCGCAACTGTCAGACAAAGGAGATATCGAATGACCTACCTCAAGACCAGCGAAGCCATTGCGAAGCTGACTCCCCAACAGCGCCATGTCACACAGGACGGCGGCACCGAGCGTGCGGGCAGTGGGGAACTGCTGCACAATAAGGAACCCGGCATCTACGTCGATATCGTCAGCGGCGAACCTTTGTTCGCCTCGACCGACAAATTCGATTCCGGCAGTGGATGGCCGAGCTTCACCAAGCCCATCGTCCCCGCCAATGTCGATGAAATACGCGACGACAGCTACGGGATGATCCGCACCGAGGTGCGCTCGGCTCATGGCGACAGCCATCTCGGACATGTGTTCCCCGACGGTCCGCGCGACCGTGGCGGCCAGCGCTACTGCATCAACTCGGCTTCGCTCCGCTTCGTCCATCGCGACGAAATGGAAGCCGAGGGTTATTCCGAATTTCTGAACCAGATCGAGGAGAATTGATCATGATCGAACGTTCCATCCTGGCCGGCGGCTGCTTCTGGGGCATGCAGGACCTCATCCGCAAACTCCCCGGCGTCGTCAGCACCCGTGTCGGTTACAGCGGCGGCGATGTACCGAACGCGACCTATCGCAACCATGGCACGCACGCTGAGGCGATCGAGATCAATTTCGATCCCGATCAGATCAGCTACCGCCGGATCCTGGAATTTTTCTTCCAGATTCACGATCCGACCACGCGCAATCGCCAGGGCAATGACCGCGGCGGGAGCTATCGCTCGGCGATCTATTATGCCGACGAAGCGCAGCGTGAAACCGCGTTGCAGACGATCGCGGACGTCGACTCATCCGGTCTCTGGCCGGGGAAGGTAGCGAGCGAGTTGGAGCCGATTGGCCCCTTCTGGGAGGCGGAGCCCGAGCACCAGGATTATCTGGAGCGCCGCCCCAATGGTTACACCTGCCACTTTCCGCGTGCCGACTGGGTCCTCCCATCGGCCGGCGAACGGTCTGAAGCAGCCTGATCGGAGACATGAAATGAAACCGAACATAATCCTCTATACCAAGGACTATTGCCCCTTTTGTCACCGGGCCAAGGCGCATCTTCGCGCCAAGGGGGTGACCGACTGGACCGAAATCGACGTCGAAGATGATGCGGTGCAGTTCCGTGCAATGCAGACAGCGTCCGGTGGACGCAGGACGGTTCCGCAGATCTTCATCAACGGTACGCATGTGGGCGGGTCGGATGATCTGTTGGCGCTCGATGCCGACGGCGGCCTCGATTTGCTGCTGCGCGAAGAGATGCTCGTCTGAAACTAACGGGCGTCCGCCGAACAGCGGGCGCCCGTTTGCGCTTCACCGTGAGCCGCCCCGGAGTTGCTCGCGCTTAGAGCCAACGGCGATCGGCCGTGAAGTCGATCGTGAGCCAATATCCGGGACGCAGCCCGCCCATCGCATCCGCAAATTCCTGGCGAATGGCGTCTTGCTCGCCAAGCGTCATGGTGGTCGATGCTGCGGCACCGACAAAGCCGATCTCGATAAACCGCGCGCGGCCGACCTGGGTCACATAGGATTGATGCTCGACGAAGCCGTGCCGTGCCGCGACTTCGCGTGCGATGCTGCTGACCTGCGCATCGAGATCGGCTGGCGCGATCTGCAGTATCTCGCGACCGGCCGCCGCCAAGGCCCGAAGGGGCAGCGGAGCCAGGCAGATTGCGAGGAGAATGAGAATTGCCGGATCGAAATAGGCCGCGAGCTTCTCCGCCTGCGTGCCCTCGAGCAGGACCGCGGTCACAAAAGCGGCGCTCAGCCCTGCGTTGAGCAGTCCGCCGAAAAGCCACGCGGCCGCGTCGATATTCAGAAGCGATGACCCGAGGCCGCGGGCGCGGCGCCGGATGTAAATATGCATCCCGAAGCCGATGAGCGCGCTCGCGCCGGCATATCCGATACCGGGCCCGAAACTCACGTTCCGTCCTCCCATCATCACGGTGTCTACTCCGTCAATCAATGCATAGACGCAGGCGAGGAGCAGAACGCTGCCGTTGACGAACCCAAGCATCGGCTCGATGTGCCAGTAGCCATATTGGAACCGGCGGTCTGCGCCACGCGCGATCAGCCGCGCAGCGAAAAAGGCGGCCAGCGTAAGCCCTGCGTCGGCAAGGCTGTACACACCGTCGAACAAGATCGACTTTGCGCCGCTCAACAGGCCAATAGCGATGCCGACAAGGGAAAGGGCGAGGGTGCCGGTGGCGGAGAACAGGAGAAGCCGTTGTTCCTTGCGCTCCGAATGCGGTCCCAATTTCCGTCTCCAATATTACAGCCGTCCAAGGGCCGTCGCCTGAGGCAGTTATCGTAACGAGTCACGCTGCCGGCGATGTATTTCCAATTGGCCCAACCTAAGGATGAAGCTGCAGTAAGATCTGCTATTCAAGCCCGCCCCGCATATCAAACATGATGTTGCACCAGCAGAAACGCCGAAAGAAAGCCCGTCACGGTAATCAAACCGATCATCGGCGGCGCGTGATCGAAGGCTTCCGGGATCATGGTTTCCGCGAGCATCGCCAGCACCGTGCCTGCAGCGAAACAGAGAATGACCGTCGTTGCGTCGGTTGAGACTGATCCCAAAGCAAAATTCCCGAAGGCGGCCGTGAGCCCTATCAGGAGCGGGATGCCCACCCAGACCGCGTAAATGTAGCGTCGTGATCGTCCAGCCAGTTTCATCCCCGAGGCACTTGAGAGTCCCTGAGGGATGTTGGCGAAGAAAAACCCGGCGACGACGCCCATCCCGATCTTCCCGCCGCCAACCATAGACAGGCCGATCACGAGTGCTTCGGGAATGCCGTCAAGAACCGTCCCAACAGCAATCGCGACGCCGCTTCCGCCATGCTCTTTTTCGGTCGTTTGCTTCACGCATTCGCCGCACCGTTTCCTATTTTTCGCGCCGCTTGTGGCGAGATACCAGTTGATGCCGCTGAAGATCGCTGCCCCTCCCAGCAAAGCTGTGATCGCAGCGGCGGACATGCCAGTTTTGATCGCGTTCCCCATAAGCTCGACAGCGACAATGGCGATAAGCACGCCGCCGCCAAACCCCATCACGGTCGCGATGAGGCGATGAGACAGCCGGTTTGAAAACAGGTCCGCGACAACGGCACCGATTAAAAGGCCGCTGGCTGTAAACAGGCCCCAAAGGCCAGCTCCGAGGAAATCAGCGATGACGCGACTTTCTTTCGTTTCGGATTTTACTGGCCTAGCACGGGTTTTGGTTAGTCTGGAATGCGGGCGATTACCTTGATCTCGAAATCGAATCCGGCCAGCCAGTTCACACCAAGTGCTGTCCAGTTCGGATAAGGCGCTTCAGTGAAGACCTTGCTCTTCACCGCCATAATCGTTTCGAACTGATTTTCGGGATCGGTATGGAAAGTCGTTAGATCGACGATGTCGTCAAATCCGCATCCCGCAGCGAGCAAGGTCGCTTCCAGATTTGCGAAGGCCAGCCGAACCTGCTCCGCGAACTCTGGTTCCGGCGAACCGTCTTCACGACTTCCGACCTGGCCGGATACGAAAAGCAAACGGTCCGACCGGATGGCTGCGGAATATCCATGCTCTTCGTACAGAGCATGTCGGTTTGCGGGGAAAACCGCATCACGTTTGGCCATGTGTCATTCCTTTGACTGAGGACATTCGGGCCATGGCAAAAAATCGCCCTTGACTGAATAGTCCGTTGAGTTGTTTTGTGCCTAAAGCATCAATCTGACTAGCCACCTTCAGTGGCTCATGCGTCTTACCGCCGCTCGCGAGCGGGAAGCTGCCGTCGACTACTGTGCGACGCTTTTCAGATAGACGATGATATCGCGGCGCTGACCCGGATCCTTGATCCCGTTGGGGAAGAGATTTCCCATGCGATTCCCGGGAATAAAGGATTTTGGCGCTTCGATATGTTTGTCAATATTATCGGCTGTCCAGGTTATGCCGGAATTCCGTATCTGGTCCGAATAATCAAAGTTTGGCACGGTGCCCGCCTTGCGGCCGACGACCCCAGCCAGCGTTGGTCCGATGCCGGCACCACCAGGGTTTATGGAGTGGCATGCCCTGCAAGTCTTGTCGAAAGCCATCTTGCCTGCGGCCGCGCCGCCCGTCATGGCCTGAGTGGCGACGTTGGGAACCATCCCGGGCGGTTCAGCCTGATGAGAATTTGCCGGCAGACCGACCTGGCCTTTCATACCCAATGCGGGGTAGGCATAGGTGTAAACCCAGTCCGATGACTTGGCCGGAACGTGGCATGATTTGCAGTCGGTTTGATAATTCGTCGCCGTTTGCTTCTTGGTGTCGGTCGGGTCGAACTGCGCCCAGCCCCACCCGTCACCCCAGAGGGGGTTGCCGGCGAACCGTCCCTTGCCATCCTTGACCATGAGGAACCAAATCTTGCGATCACCGGCCCAGGATGCGCGGCCTGTGACGAGGTCGGCGCTCCTCGCAGTTGTGACTTCCTTGATCAAGACTGCGCCGTCAGGAAATTTTCCCGCGCTCCGAAACGCTTCTACATCCGCCGGCCGGGAATAGACGGAATGAATTTCCGCCTCTCCAGAGGGCGCCGTGACCGCCCAGGTGCCAATGAACATATAACTCTTGGGGAAGTCCGCTGGAAAGGAGATCGTCCCATCTTTGCTGACCAGCGACGCGTATGTATCGTCGGGCGCTCCCGCATCACTCTCCTTGCCGCAGGCTGTGGTGAACAGCGCGACGGCGCAGATTGCCGTAATGGTCTTCCCGTTCAGCAAATCGTCGTTCCTATGAGCACTGAGCTTGGCCGCTGCTCTGGCATCGCGTGTCGCGCCGCCGATAGTGCTAGCAGCGTCACGTCAACTCTGGGGTAACGGTAGCGGATCGAGTATGGGCTTGTAGAATTTGATGTAGACCATGTCTTCCGCATTGGCGATGTGACACCCCGCGCATTCATCGACGGTTTTGACCGCCGCCGTGGCCAGATAGGGCGGAGCGGAATGATTGAAGTTGAAATAGCCCCAGCCATTTGAATCGGCGAACCGTTTGCTGTCCTTGACTGAAACGTCGAGTCCATTGGGTGGACCGGGAAAATATCCTCGCCCGGACGGTGCCGTCGTTGATCCGTCAGGAAATTCGCCTTTCGGATCACTGACGAGCTGTAATTCCTTGATCATCATGGTGCCTTCAGGCCATTTTCCGGTCGCCCGATAGGCCTTGAAAGCTGCTGGCTGCGTGTAGACATTGTGAAACTCGGGGAAATTCGCTTTCCCGCCGTTAAGGCCGTGCGGTGTCAGCGGCGCCCCGAGAAAGACCAACTCGCGAAAGTCTTTCGGCTGAACCAGATGTCCTTTGGCATCCCAAACGGGCGGGATATCGATCTCGGGATAATTGGGGTCGCGAGCGACGGCCGCTTGCGTTTGCGGTTCCGCACTGTCGGATTTCTCGCCTTCCCCTGATGCGCCGCCGCAGGCCGAAAGCGTCGATAGTAGGAAAGCCGCACTCGCAACGCTCAAAAGCGATTGATTATAGACTCGCGTCACGGCATCCCTCCTCTTCTTGAAATGAATATTTGGTATGTGATCATCCCGCATCGCGGGGGAGATGTCCAATAGCCGAGCGGCATAGTTGCAATAGTTTGGACGCCCATACTTTCGAGGTAACATATTGACCTAAATAGTTTTATTTTTGGGTTCAATTTGCACGGCAATTTATGCGCCGTTCGGCCGGGGTATGGTGGCCATCGCACTGACCGATTGAGGCGCGGACGCCCGGGAAGTTTCTGCCGGTGAGGGCTGTGGCCCCTTGGGCAACATCATTTTAACGATCGAGCACGTTGACCTCGGGCGCCTGATCGCCGTCCGTACAGACCCTGGCGTCCTTGCCGTCATCAGACGGGAAGGACGCCAGCTAAGACTGTCTTTGCGCGGTGCGACTACTCAATTTTGCAAGGGTTTGCTGAGCGGATGATGGCCGATACATGGTCATTCCAACTCTTCATCGCTTCGCGCTTTTCATCCTTCCAGTCGTGTCGCTGGTAGATGCCGGCAACTCCCGCACGCGATCCCCCAACGTGATTTAGTACGGCTTCGGTGACTTCAAATCGGACGCCGAGCCGTTGGAAGCCGGTCGCGAGAGTTCGCCGCAAGTCGTGCAATCTCCAGTCCGGGACCGGTTCGCCACCGTCCTCCGACATGAGCAGGTCCAGCTTGTTCTTGCCCTTGCTGTAACCTGTGAAAGGTCCGCCTCTCGATGTCGCGAATATGCTGCCGCTCCGCGGCCACGTCGTCGATCCAGCGACGTCATCCAGCACGGCAACTGCAAGTTCGTTGAGCGGAACTCGATTGGGTTCGCCATTTTTTGCGCGTTCGCCCGGTAGCGTCCAGAGCAGCCCCTTTCGGTCGAGTTCCTCCCAGCGAAGCGACGAAACTTCTTCCCGTCGCTGACCTGTGACGATCAGCAGGCGAATGATTGGTCCGAAACAAGGGTGTGTAAGTGGCGCTGCAATCCAGGCACGACCCAGTTCCTCGTCGGAAAGCCAGCGGTCGCGAGCTTTGACGGCAGGGGGCGTTTCCATGCCCTCCATCGGACTGCGTTCGATATCTCCCCGGCTCACGGCCCAGCGGAAAAGACGCCGCAAGACCGCAAAGACGTTTCGAATATTAGCTACCTGCGCCCGCGGCATGCGGTCGAAGACCGCGACGATGTCAACTCGAGTAAGCTTGGGAAGAGGTTTCGAACCTAATACGGGCTTCACATGAATCCGGATGGACCGGTTCACGAGCCGCTTCCAACCTTTGCCAACGCAGGCCTCAGCGAAACGGTCGGCATAATTGTCGAAAGCCAGATCGACCGCCTCACGACGGCGCTGCCTCTCCGCATCTCCCGGATCGGTGCCTTGGGCGACGAGAATGAACAGCCGCTCCGCTTCGGCTCTCGCAGTGGTTGGCGTCCAGGGCGAGCCGTGACTGCCGATCGTGTATCGGCGGGTCTTGGATTCTCGTCCTCCCATTCGAAATTGCAGGACGTATGAAACGGCGCCAGATTTTGTTCGCTTGGCGCCGAAGCCCCTGATGCTATCATCCCAAAGAATTTCATTCTCTCTGCTCGCAATCAGAGCATCGACAGAGCGTTTCGTGATCTTTCCGCGTGCCATAAATTGGTCTCCCAATACGGCGTTTCCAGCAATCACCGGGCAATCACCGTGACGGAAATTGCCGCGTAATTGGGGAAAAGATAGCATAGGGAGCGGCTATAAAAAACTAGCCTTTTCAACTCTATAGCTCTCTTATTTACGCCTCCAGCGGAAATACCACAGGACATCGCGCCTCGCGACAGCGGGAAGGGCGGTGCTGCATGACCGGGGCATCGATCAGGATCATTACGTCGGACGTCGGCCGGATGGATCCGCTCGCGCTCGATCAGCTTGCACAGACGGCGCGACTGGAAGGCATCGACCGGGTCGTCGGGTTGCCGGATCTGCATGCCGGGCGCGGGATCGCCGTCGGTGCGGCCTTCTGGTCGCCCGCCATGGTTTTCCCGCATCTGGTCGGCAGCGACATCGGCTGCGGGATGGGGCTGTGGGAGACCGATCTGCCGGTCCGCAAGTTCAAGCTCGATGCGGCCGAACGGAAACTCCGGGGGCTGGATGAGCCGTGGGACGGCGATGCGGATGCTGAGCTGTCCGGAGCCGCTCTCGCGCCCGGGCTTGGTGATGCCGCGCTTGGCACCATCGGCGGCGGCAATCATTTTGCCGAGTTCCAGCGCATCGAACAGGTCATCGACGAGGACCTGTTCGAGGGGCTTGGATTTCGCGCCGACGCCCTCTGGCTCATGGTGCACAGCGGCTCGCGCGGGCTCGGCCAGGCGATACTGGATGCATGGACGCGGCGCGACGGCAGCGCTGCGGCTGAGGCGGCGAGCGAGGCAGGAGCAGCCTATCTCGCGGCGCACGATCATGCGGTCGCATGGGCCGTGCTTAACCGCGAGGTCATTGCGCGACGCTTCTGCGAAAAGCTCGGACTGGCGGCCGAACGCAAGCTCGACATCTGCCACAACAGCGTGACGGCGCACGAAGGCGGCTGGCTCCATCGCAAAGGGGCCGCGCCCGCCGACAAGGGGCTGGTGGTGATCCCCGGGTCGCGCGGCGATTTCAGCTATCTGGTTGAACCGGTCGTCGATCGGGGCGCCGAGGCTCTATATTCGCTCGCCCACGGTGCCGGCCGGAAGTGGAGCCGCAACGATGCCCATGGCAGGCTCTCGAAGCGATTCCGACCGGCCGAGTTGGAAAGAACCGCGCTTGGCGGGCGCGTGATTTGCGAAGACCGCCGGCTGATCTTCGAGGAAGCACCGCAAGCCTATAAGGATATCGGCGTTGTCATTCGCGATCTTGAGGAGGCGGGGCTGATCCGGGTCATCGCAAGCCTGCGCCCGCTGCTGAGCTATAAAACGAGGCGGACATGACCGAAATCATCATGCATCTGTCGTCGGGTCAGGGGCCGGAGGAGTGCCGCTGGGTCGTCGGCCAGCTGGCGCGCGTCTTTTTCAAGGAAGCCGCTGTTGCGGGGCTTGGCACTGAATTGCTCGAACCCGCGGCGGGCAACCCGGCGTCGCTCCTCCTGCGCGTTACCGGCGCCGGGGCCGAGCAATTCGCCAGGCAGAGAGCGGGGACCATCCAGTGGGTGGGCGCCAGTCCATTCCGACCCAATCACAAGCGGCGTAACTGGTTTGTCGGTGCGGCATTGGTTCCCCCGATCGATGAAATCGCCGAACTCAGGCCGGAAGATATCGTCTATCAGGCGATGCGCGCATCGGGGCCCGGTGGGCAGCACGTGAACAAAACGGACAGCGCGGTTCGGGCGACACATCTTCCGACGGGCTTGATCACGACGGCGCAAGATCAGCGCTCGCAACATGCCAACCGCAAGCTCGCCCGCATAAAGCTTGCCCTGATGTTGATCGAGCGCCGGGACGATGGGGCGCGGAATGCGCGCAAAGAAGAGTGGGACCGCAACAGGCGGCTCGAACGGGGAAATCCGGTCAAGACATACTTGGGTCCGGGCTTCCAGCTCAAGCGATGATGAGGAGGTGGGAGTGGCCGTTCTCAACCATATTCTGGATACAAGCGGTCATCCCGTCTCGGGCGATTTGCCGGGGCCACGCTGGTTGTCGCAGATGATGTGACGGCGGGCAGACATCCCTTTCCAAACCGGCGCATTAACGAGATAGCTATGGTCGAAGCCGGGCCCGCGCACGCCGACCTTTGCAGGGCATCCAGAGCTTTCCTTAAATCGCTGAAGTCGAAACGTCCGCAGAGTGCCGGGCGGCCCGATCGCGCGCCCGGCATATGCTCTCTTAAGCCAATGTCAGCGGATCGCTGATGCCGTGCGCGCCGCGTTCGATGCG
Source organism: Sphingopyxis sp. H053 (assembly GCF_001468225.1). Taxonomy (GTDB): domain Bacteria; phylum Pseudomonadota; class Alphaproteobacteria; order Sphingomonadales; family Sphingomonadaceae; genus Sphingopyxis. Next base: position 260,480 of record NZ_LNRU01000004.1, read on the forward strand.
GCCCGCGAGACGTGCTTCCATGCCCGGCAGCGCGACGGTGACGTCGTACCAGTCATGATCCTTCGAGGTTGGCCATGCCTGGGTCGCTTTGCCGCGGCTCGCGACCGTGACCGTTTTGCCGGCCGCGGGGGCATAAGAGTCGCGGAAGATCTTCGCCTCCTGCGCATCGTTGCCGTCGTTCACGAAGGCGAGCGCAAGCGCCCGCTGTTTGACGTTGTAGCGCGCGGTCAGCGCTGGCGCGCGCGCGGCGTCGGAAAGCGTGCCGCGGAAGGCGCGGTGGAAGCCGTTGGGGCCGAGAACCCAGAGGTCGAACGCGCCGTCGGTCCCGACGCTCCAGCGATCGTCGATTCGTTTGCCCGCCTCGACCGTATAGCGGCGCGGGATGCTGTCGAGGTTGTGCTTGTCATAGACGTGAAATACCGCGCCCGCCGCACCCTCGTTGATGAAATCGAGCACAACCGCTTGGCCGCCGGCGTCGATTCGCGCGTCGACGTGAAGCACATAGGGCAGCGCGCGCGAGCGGCGGATGCCCTTTTCCTGGAACAGGTCCTGCGGCACGCGCGGCGGCAGCGCTTTCGGGCGCTGGAGGTGGGTGTCGAGGATCGCGGCCGAGCCGCTGACATCGGGCAGCGCGGGGAAGGCCGCGTCGGCGCCCTTCGAGAAGTCGAAGCACGAGGTCAGGTCGCCGCAGACCGAGCGGTGCCACGGGCTGATCGCGGGGATGGTAACGCCGAAGCGTTGTTCGAGGAACTGGCCGACCGAGGTGTGGTCGAACACTTCGCTGCTGACCCAGCCGCCCTTGCTCCACGGCGAGACGACATACATCGGCACGCGCGGGCCGAGGCCGAACGGCCGCGTCGTTCCCGAGATAGTGTCGTCGCGCGAGAGATATTTATCCTCATGGTCGTCGAAATAATGACCGGGCAGCGCGAGCGTCGCCTTGCCCGCGAGCGTGCCGTCGGCATTGTACGATGGCGGCGCGGCGGGCGGGAAATGGTCGAACAGCCCGTCATTCTCGTCGAAGGTCTGGAAGAAGACCGTGCCCGCCCAGGTATCGGGATTGGCGGTCAGCGCATCGAGCACCGATGCGGTGAATTCGGCGCCTTCGATCGGGGTCGAGGCCGACGGATGTTCGGACCATTGCTTGGGCGGCAGCACCCACGACACCGCGGGCAGCGTGCCGTTCTTCGCATCCTCGGCGAGCTTTTCGAGCGAATGATGCGACATGCCGCGTTCGTAGATCGGCGAGCCGGGCTTGGCGTCGCGAAAGCCCTTGAAGGCGAGGCCGCCGTGCATCGCCCCGGTCCAATTGTCGTTGGGATCCTGATAGATGCGCCAGTCGACCCCGGCGGCTTCGAGTACCTCGGGAATCGTCGCCCATTCGAGCGCGTTTCCGGCGTAGGTATAGCCGGGTTCGGGCAGTGCACCCTTGATCCAGCAGCGGAGGTTGTTGGGTTCGGACTTGTCGTCGCGGCAGTTGGTGCCCGTCGCGGCGACCTCGGGGTCGAAATTGGACCCCGACCAGAAGACGATGCGGTTGGGATCGGTGCCCGTGGTGATCGAGCAATGATAGGCGTCGCAGATCGTGAACGCCTCGGCGAGCGCGAACTGGAAGGGGATGTCCTCGCGCTTGTAATAGCCCATCGAATAGTCGGTCTTGAACTTGGGCCACAGGCCGAACTTGCCCTGATTCCACGCCGCCTGCGCGTCGGAGAAGCTGTGCGGGGTGCCCGGCACTTTCAGGCCGTTGGTGCGCGCGGTGTCGAGGTGGAAGGGTGGCAGGTCGCGCGCGCCGTTACTCTGGAACCAGACATTCTTGTCGCCCGCGAGCGGGATCGGATGGCGGTCGCCGAAACCGCGAACCCCCTTCATCGTCCCGAAATAATGGTCGAACGAGCGATTCTCCTGCATCAGGATGACGATGTGGCGCACATCCTTGATCGTGCCCGTCGTGCGCTTCGCCGGGATGGCGAGCGCGCGGCCGATGCTGGCGTGAAAGGCGGCGGCGGAGCCTGCAACGCCTGCGGCCTTCAGGAAATCGCGTCTCGAATTGCTCATCCAAACTACTCCGGGTTCAAGGGGAAATGGGGTGTCATCGCCACGCCTGCCGCGCGCGCGAGGCGACAAGGTCGAGCGTCAGGATGACGAGGAAAATGGCGATCAGGATCGTGCCGACATGGCCATATTCATAGAGGTCGAAGCGGCCCTTGAGTTCCTGCCCGATACCGCCCGCGCCGACGAGGCCGATCACCGACCCCATGCGGACGTTGCGGTCGAAGGTGTAGAGCGTGCAGGCGATATGCTGCGGCAGCACTTGCGGCAGAATTGCGCTGCCCCAGATCATCAGGCGTCCGGCGCCCATCGCTGCCAATGCCTGCTGAGGGCGCGGGTCGGCGTCCTCGATATCGTCGGCGTAAAATTTGCCGAGGAACCCGGCCGAATGCAGCCCGAGTGCGAGCACTCCGGCGATCGGCCCGAAGCCGAAGGCGATGACGAGGAAGAGCGCCGCGATCAGTTCGGGGATGGCGCGGAGGAAAGCCGAGACGGCGCGCGAGCCTGTTCGCAACGCGGGGTGCGGCGTGACGTTGCGCGCGCCGAGCAGCGCGAGCGGCATCCCGATCAGTACTGCGATCACGCTACCCCATAATGCGATCTCGAGCGTCTCGAGCATCTTGGCCGCGACATGGAAGGCATAGCCGAACGGTTCGACCAGCCACGCGGTGCGCACCATACGCTCTTCGCGGCGCAGCGTTTCGGGATTGAGTTCGGTGACGCGCGTTTCGATGGTTTCGACGCGCGCGAAGGGCGGCAGGCGATCGGGGTCGAACCCCTCGATGCGGCTGACCTCGCGCCGCGACGACAATTGGATCGGCACCAATTGCGCCAGCGTCGAGCCGAGCCCGTCGGCGACCTGCGACCGGTCGGCAAGGCCCGCCTCTGCCAGCACCGCCTCGCCGCTGAGCGCGAGCATCCGGCCGATCTCGACGCGCTGCCCGGTGTACCAGAGGGTCAGCAGCGCGGCGGCGAGCAACGCGACGGCGCGCGTGTTGAGCAGCGACGGGAAGCGCCAGGGCACGGCCGGGCTCACCGTGCCACCGCCCGGATTCGCGGCAGGGTCCGCTCGCCGTCGAGCATCGCGGGCGGGCCGTCGAAGACCACGCGCCCGGCATCGAGCATGATGATGCGATCGGCGAAGCGGCGCGCGAGTTCGGGCTGGTGCAGGCTGCAGAGCAAGGTCGCGCCGAGGCTGCGCGCTTCGTCGCGGAGCAGCGCGAGTGTGGCCTCGCCCGTCGCCGGGTCTAGGCTGGCAATCGGTTCGTCGGCGAGAATGATCGCGGGACGATGGAGCAGCGCGCGCGCAACCGCGACGCGCTGTTGCTGTCCGCCCGAGAGGCTGTCGGCGCGGCGCGCGAGCAGGGTTTCGTCGAGTCCGAGGCCGGCGAGCAAGTGGGCGGCGCGCATGCGGTCGGCGGGCGGGTAAAGGCCGGCGAGCGACCGCGCGATGCCGATATCGGCGACCGCCATCACATTGCGCGCGACGCTGGCGCGTCCGCTCAGCGCGAAATCCTGCGGGATCAGGCCGATGCGGCGGCGCTGCGCGCGGCTGGCGGGCGCGCCGTCGTAGAGGATGCGTCCCGCGCTTGGCGCCACAAGCCCGGCGATCGCGCGGAGCAACGTCGATTTGCCCGCGCCCGACGCGCCCAGCACGGCGCAGACCTGGCCCGCGGGAATGAAGAGCGTGACGTCTGCGAGCGCGTCGGCTGCGCCCGTGTGGCGGACGCACAGGTCGGCGATGCCGATATCCATCACCGCGCCTGCCTTTCGGCCGACTTGCGCAGCATCTCGTCCTTCAGCGCCGGGGTGACTTGCGCCATTTTTCGCGTGGCGGGCTCGAAATGCCCGGCGGGAACATGGCCGACATAACCATCGACCCGCGCGCCGCCATAGCCGCGGATCATCTCGGGCGTGATGCCTGGGGTGCGGTCGATTGTCTCGAAAGCATCGCGCAGCCGGGCGCGCAGCGCGGGCGCGAGGCGCATATTCGCGATCAGCGGCGGGTAGGGAATCGGCTCGCTGCGCGCGATCACGCGGAGGTCGCGCGCGCCGGGGACGTTTGCGCGCACCGCCTTGTCATAGCTGTCGAACGAGAGCGCGGCGGCGTCGACCTCGCCGTTGATCAGCGCGGCGAGGCTGTTGGCGTGGGTGCCCGTCATGCGCACCGCTGACAGGTCGCGGACCGGGTCGATCCCGGCGTCGAGGAACATCGCGACGGGGAAGATGAAAGCCGAGGTCGAATTGACGTCGCCGAACGCCACGCGCCGGCCGCGAAGGTCGGCGATCGACCGGACCGGCGAGTCGGCGCGGACGAATAGCCCCGAATAATAGACCGAGCGCCCCGACTTGACCGCGACCGCGAGCAATTCGGCGCAGTCGCGCTTTTGCGCCTGCAGATAGGTGACCGATCCGACAAAGGCGATATCGGCGGCATTGTTGCACATCGCCTCAATGACCCCGCCATAGGATTGCGCGACCTTGAGGTCGAAACGCAGCGCGGTGCTGCGCGCGACCGCGTCGAAGATCGGCCGATAGTCGGCGAGCGTGCCGCTTTCGGTCCCGCCATCGGCGGGGATCAGCAGCACGCGGAGCGGCGGCTGGGCCGAACGCGGGGAGGCCGATCGCGGCGACAGGGCCAGCCAGGCCGTGCCGGCGACGCATAGCGCCGCCAGCAGGCCCGCAATCATCCACCGCCGCATACACAATCTCCGTCGACCCGAAAAACGAGCGGCGATTACGACGGGGCTGTGACAGCGGCATGAACCGGGCTCTCCGAACCGGCTCGATCAGAATATCGTCGAGAAGGAGACATAGACCGCGCGCGGCTTGCCCTCGAACTCATAGCCATAGAAATATTCGGGGCTGTTGAGCGCAATCTCGCCGCGGATAAACGCCGAGCTGTAGCGCATGTTGCCGTAGCCGTAGCGTTCGGCATATTCCTTGTCGAAGATGTTGACGACGCGCAGCTGGATCTGGTGCTGGCGCTCGTCCCCCAGACGGTATCCGATCGATCCGTTGAGCAGGAAATAATTGCCGAAATTGTGGCGCAGCGAATTGTTGACGCCGCCCGTCGCATATTCGGGACCCTGATAGCGCGGGAACAGCGTGACGGAGAAGCGGTCGTCGGGGCTGGTCCAGCGGACGTTGCCGCCGATCATATATTCGGGGGTCTCGTTGATCTGCAGCTTGCTGCCGTCGAGGCGCGCCTTCTGCTTGGTGTAGTTGACGTTGAACGAAAAGCCCTTGCCGACGCGGACGTCGAGCTCGGCCGTGAGGCCGCGGATCTCGGTGATGCGGTCGTTGTTAAAATAGGTGTTGGGGGTGAGCCCCGACGTCGTCTGGATGCGGTTGGTGACATCGGTGCGGAACGCGCCGACCTCGGCATTCACCTCAACATTGCCGAAGCTCTGCGAAAAGCCGACGCCGCCGTTATAGGTTTCGGTTTCCTCGGTCTTGAGGTCGGGGTTGCCGACCAGCGTCGGGCTCTGGGCGAACAGTTCGTTGGTGCGCGGCAGGCTGTATGAGGTGCCGCCGTTGCCGCGGATATAGAAAGCGCCGATCGGCTGGCGGAAACCGAATTTCCAGATCGTGCGCGACCCGAAGCTGTCGGCGAAGTCGGTGCGTAGCGCGAGCGACAATTTGGTGTCGGGGCTGAACGGGATCACCGGACGGAAATCGGCATAGACGCCGGTGATCGTGTTCGCCTTGTTCGAGATCGGGAAGACGGGGTCCGAGTCATTCTTGTACGACACGACCTGCACGCCCGCGACGACTTCGACGATGTTGGGGAGCGACAGCGTGTTGCGGACGTTGAGCCCCATTTCGCGGAAACCGCCGACCTTCGAATCCTTGCCGAAGCCCTTGTTCGGGAAGGGGATCGACTTGCCCGTCGCATCGCCGAAACGGATCAGCTTGCCCGTCGTCGGGTCGGTGCAGCCGGCGGGCGTCTTGCAGATTTCGGCGAAGGTCTCGGTGTTGTTGAGCCGCGGGTTGCTCCAGTAGCCCGCGATTTCGGTGTAGAAATTGTCCGACCAGCGGCGGTCGAGCGAGAAATCGACGATCGGATAGCGGACGCGGTTGGGCGAAAAGGTTTCGGCGTCGGGGAAAGGGTCGTGGAATTCGATCTGCGTATATTGGCCGTTGACCCGGAACTCGCTCTTGTCGTCGACCTTCCACAGATATTTGACGCCGATGTTGCTGCGGTTGAGCGGATAGTCCTGGATGCCGCCGGCCTTCGCGACATTGTCGACATAGGATTCGGGGGCGAAGATGCGCGGGCCGTCGGTCTGGATGCTGCCGCCATAGACCATCAGGCTGTGGCGCCCCTCGGGATCGATCGGGAAGCGCGCGTTGCCCCAGATTTCGCGCGTGTTGAACGCGCCGTACTGCGCGCCAAGCTCGAACTTGCTGGTGCCGTCGGGGCGCTTGGTGACGAGGCTGATCACGCCGATGCCGCCGTTGCTGCCGAAAAAGAGGCTGTTGCCGCCGCGGAACACCTCGGCGCGCTCGATCATGTGCGGGTCGATCGTCGTCGAGCCCCAGATATCCTCGAGCGCGGGGCCGCGATCGTAGAGCGGTACGCCGTCGAGCACGACGAGCGTGTCGCGGTCGCTGCCGCCGTCGAGGCGGATCGTATATTCGCCCTCGTCGGGCGAATAGCCGATGTTGGCGCCCTTGATCAGGAACTGCGCGATTTCGGCGAAGTTGGTCGCGCCCGTTGCGGCGATTTCTTCGGAGGTCACGATCTGCACGGCGTTGCCATATTCGACCGCCGCGGCGGCGAGCGGCGTCGCCTCGACTGCCGCGGTGCCGTTGACGATGATCTCGTCGCCCGCGTCCGAACCGGCATCGGCGCTGTCGGCGGTCGCCTCATCGACGGCGGCGAAGGCGACCGACGGCAGCGCGCTCGCCGACAGCATCAGACCAAAAACCATGGCCGCACGAAATTTGGTAGCCTTGTGCACAATCATGCCCCTTTTGAAGAATCGCGATCACATTCGGTGGGGCAGGGGTGGCCGTGTTCACGACTCGATGCTGCGCCGCACCAATGTGCGAGGCATCCGCTAGGGGCGGCGTGTGACAGTTGAGTGAAATTTGCTCAATTTTAGATTTATATAAAAATGAGCAAATTGCACTTTCGGAATGTTGCGATCTCGGCTAACCTTCTCTGTCCCGCGGGGGCGGACATTCGGATTCTGACGGAGAATTGCGTAAGATGAATGACACGGGCGGGGCGTCGAAAGCGGCGGGGGACGATCGGGCGCCGATCGAAAATGCGCTCGAACGAATGAGAATGGCTCATGGCACTATGGCGCGGGGTGCGCGGCGCATCGCCGACCATATCCTGGCGCAGCCCGAAGAGATCGTCCGCATGTCGATCACCGAACTCGCCGAAGCCGTCGGGGTGAGCGAGGGCAGCGTCGTCAATTTCTGCCGCGGCATCGGCTTGTCGGGGTTCCAGCATCTGAAGCTCAGCCTCGCGCGCGAAGTGGTCCAGCCGGTGCAGTTCATCCACGAGGATGTCGGGCGCGACGACGATATGGATACCATCTGCCGCAAGGTCTTTCATTCGGGAATCCAGGCGCTGCGCGACTCGCTCTCGGTGCTCGATCCCCAGGCGCTCTCGCGCGCGGTGGGTGCGATCCGGACCGCGAAGCGCGTCGAAATCTATGGCATCGGCTCGTCGGCGCCGATCGCCGAGGACACGCATTACCGGATGCTGCGCATCGGACTCGACGCGCGCGTGGTCACCGACAGCCATATCCAGGCGATCAGCGCCTCACGCTGCGATCCCGACGTCGCGGTGCTGACGATTTCGCACAGCGGCGCGACGCATGAGACCGTGGCGGCGACACGGCTGGCGAAGGAGGCGGGCGCGCGGACGATCGTCATCACCAACTTCGCGCGCTCGCCGATCCAGGCCTATGCCGATGTAGTGCTCTTCACCATGGCGCGCGAAACGCGCTTTCGCACCGAGGCGATGACGAGCCGGATCGCCCAGCTTTGCGTCGTCGACGCGCTGATCGCGGCGCTCGCGCTCGGCGATTATGATCATTCGATCGACACGCTGCGCCAGACCTTCGAGGTGCTTTCGATCAAGCGTTTCTGACCGGTCGGCGCGATCACCTCACGGAATTTATCATCGGCGGATAAGCCTCGGCTTGTCCGCCGATAGATTTTCTTCGTCGGAAAAAGCGGCCTCCGGCGTTGACGAATCTAAAATCAATCGATTAAGTTGACATTGTCATTCGGGACTGGTCGAGACGAATGACGGGCTCTCCCCCTCGACCCGCGGCTTTTGACCGGGAAGCAGCTTGCTCCGCGTTACCAACGGCTAAAGCGCGTGATGCTCGGGCGACATCGCCAGGCATTGCGTTCCCCCAGAAGGGGTATTGCGATGCGTATGTGTAACAGCATCAATTAAATCATCGCCGCGGCTTACCCGGGGTAGCGGACCGACCGCGCCCCGCTTCGTCTCGCGGCCTCCCATCATCTCCAGCCGCGCCTCCTCTCGCGAGACGTTGCGGCTTGACGTCCGGCACCCGAGCGCCGGCGCGGGGGAAAATCATGCCTTTGCTGACCCAATCCGACCTGTCGGATCTGGCTCGCTATCCTGCGTCCCTGCGCAGCGCCGCCCGGGCGCTGTGGGGGGCGGAGCTGGCGGCTGCCCGATCCGGCGCGGCGCACCGCGCCACCATCCATCACATCAAAAAGGGGGCGGGATCACCGCCCGGGGACCCAATATAATGAACCGTTTCTCTCCCGATCATCGTTTGAAGTTTCTGCTCGGTGCGGCGCTGTTGATGCCTGCCGCACCGGCCTTTGCCGCCGAAACCGAAACAACCTCTGCCGACGGCGCCGAAGTCGACGGAGAAGCCGCCGGCGCTGCGGTGGCGGCCGCGTCTGCCGCCTCGTACGACGGCGCTGAGATCATCGTGTCGGCGCGCCGCCGCGACGAAAGCGCGCAGGATGTCCCGATCGCATTGTCGGTCGTCGGCGCGTCGCAGCTCGAGGCGACGGGCAACTACTCGTTGACGCAGATCCAGCAGATCGTGCCGAGCCTGCAAGTGTTCAGCTTCAACCCGCGTAACACCAATATCAACATCCGCGGGCTCGGCAGCAATGTCGCGCTGACCAACGACGGGCTCGAGAATGGCGTCGGCTTCTATGTCGACAATGTCTATTATGGGCGGGTCGGCCAGTCGCAGTTCGACCTGGTCGATTTGCAGCAGATCGAGGTGCTGCGCGGGCCGCAGGGGACTTTGTTCGGCAAGAACACCACATCGGGCGCGATCAACATCAGCTCGCGCAAGCCGAGCTTCGACCCCGAATTTTCGGGCGAGGCGAGCGTCGGCGATTACGGCTATTACCAGCTGCGCGGGTCGGCATCGGGGGCACTGATCGATGATCTGCTCGCGGTCCGCGTCAGCGGCTCGGTGACCGAGCGGCGCGGCTTCCTTTATAACGACACCCAGAATGAGCGCGCGCAGGATTATTCGAACTGGAGCGTGCGCGGGCAGCTGCTGTTCACCCCCACCGCCGATCTCGAGGTCCGCATCATCGGTGATTTTGCGCGCCAGAAACAGAACCACGTCCTCAACATCTTCGCCGACTATTTCGGCACCTATGAGAATGGCGCGGCGATCCCGAACAGCTTCGCCGAGCGCGCGGCGCGTTTCCCGGGTTACAGCTTCCCGACGATCGACCCCTTCGCGCGGCGCGGCGAGGCGAACAGCCATTATCAGTCGAACATGGACGGCTATGGCGTGTCGGGGCAGGTCGACTGGAACATCGGCGCGGCCAAGCTGACCTCGATCACCGCCTATCGCTGGTGGGACTGGAACCCCGCCAACGACGGCGATTCGACCTCGCTCCCGGTGATCGTCAAGGCGCAGCAGGCGAACCGCCAGCGCCAGTTCAGCCAGGAACTTCGCCTCGCCTCGGACAGCGACGGGCCGATCGATTATGTCGTGGGCGCCTATTATTTCTGGCAAGTCATCCGCGGCAAGGGCGCGAGCGCTTATGGCCCCGCCGCCGCGCTGTGGAACCGCCCCGCGACCTCGCCGATCCCGCTGGCCGCGTGGGAAGCGGCGCTCAACGGCTTCGAGGCGAACTCGACCTCGGACCCGCGCACCAAAAGCTATGCGCTGTTCGGCCAGCTCGACTGGAAATTCACCGACCGGCTAACGCTCACCGCGGGGCTTCGTTACACGCACGAAAAGAAGAGCGGTTCGTTCACGCAGATCCATGTCGCGGGAACCGATCTCGCGACCCTCCCGGCCGGATTGGCGGCGCAGGCGGCGGCGCTCCGTGCGCAGTTCAACCCCGTCACCAGTTACTCGACGGGGTTCAAGGACAACAGCGTGTCGGGGCTCGCGACCTTGTCGTGGCAGTTCGCGGACGACGCACTCGCCTATGCGACATACTCGCGCGGCAACAAGTCGGGCGGCCTCAACCTCACCAACCTTCCCGCCGGGATCGATCCCGATGTCGCGCCCGAAAACGTCGACAGCTACGAACTCGGGATCAAGTCCGAGTGGTTCGACAAGGCGGTGACACTCAACGTCGCGGGTTATTGGACCGAAATCAGCGATTATCAGACCGCAATCACCGAGCAGGTGCCGAACACGGTCAACGTCCGCCAATATATCGCGAATATTCCGGGGGTGCGCTCGCGGGGGGTCGAAGGCGACCTGAGCTTCGCGCCGAGCGAACGCGCCAGCTTCTATGCCTCGGTCGCTTACGCCGACACGACGTACAGCGATTACCGCACCGCGCCGCAGGCGCCCGAGCGGCTCAATCAGGGGGGCATCCAGGACCTGACGGGCGAGCAGCTGCCCGGCGTTCCCAAGTTCACCTATACGCTCGGCGGCGACGTGTCGGCGCCGCTCGGCAATCTCGGCGGGCGCGACCTGTCACTATACGGCCACGCCGATTATTCGCACCGCTCGACCTTCAACACCTCGTCGAGTGACAGCCGTTATGCCGATGTTCCGGCGTACGGCATCGCCAATGCCCGCATCGGCATCCGCACCGACGACGGTCTGTTCGACCTGTCGATCTGGGCGCGCAACCTGTTCGACAAGGATTATTTCCAGACGCTGTCGGCGCAGAACACCGGCATCGTCACCTCGCTGATCGGCGAACCCCGCACGATCGGCGCGACGCTGCGGACGAAGCTGTGATGGCCATGTTCACCACACTCGCGCGTGAACCACGCGCCCACTCCATTCGACGACCGCCCGCAGAGGCTCTTGCCGGATACCCCCGCCGTCCAACCCCCAAAGGAGACTGACATGACGGACCTTCACAACAGCTATGCCAATGCGCGCGACAAGAATATCCCGCTCGAAATCACACCGGTGACCGGCACGATCGGCGCCATTGTCCACGGTGTCGAGCTGTCGGGCGATCTGCCCGCGCCGGTGGTGCAGGCCATCCAGGCCGCGCTGGTGCGGCACAAGGTGCTCTTCTTCCGCGACCAGCAGCATCTGACCGATCAGGAGCATGAGGATTTCGCGGCGCTTCTCGGCGATCCGGTCGCGCATCCGACGGTGCCGGTTGCCGAAGGATCGCGCTACTTGCTCGAACTCGACAGCAAGGAAGGCTATGCGGCGTCGAGCTGGCACACCGACGTGACCTTTGTCGACGCCTATCCCAAGGCATCGATCCTGCGCGCGCTGACCATCCCCGAAGCGGGCGGCGACACGCAGTGGGCGAATGGCGAAACCGCCTATGAGGGCTTGCCCGAGGTGCTGCGCCAGCTCGTGGGCAATCTGTGGGCGACGCACACCAACCTCTATGACTATGCGTCGATCCTGCAATCGGCGCCCGACGGCGAAAGCGCGGCGAAGCGGATCAAGGAGCATCGCAACGTCTTCGCCTCGACGGTGTACGAAACCGAGCATCCGGTCGTGCGCGTCCATCCGGTCAGCGGCCAGCGCAGCCTGTTGCTCGGCCATTTCGTCAAGCAGTTCGTCGGGCTGAACGCGGCCGACAGCGCGCGGCTGTTCCAGACGCTGCAGGATCATATCACCAAGCCCGAAAATGTCGTGCGCTGGCGCTGGCGCGAGGGCGACGTGGCGATCTGGGATAATCAGTCGACCCAGCACCGCGCGACCGCCGACTTCGGCCTGCAGCGCCGGACGCTCCGTCGCGCGACGATTTCGGGCGAGGTTCCGGTTGCGATCGACGGGCGCCGCAGCCGCACCGTCCGCAAGGAAAAGGCGGTTCAATACGAACCGGCGTAACGAAATGGCGAAATCGGCCGGCGCCTGTGGTTCTCCTCTCCCTTCCTGTGACTGCGCCGGCCCTGTCTGCGGCGCGCCCCGGTTCCATTCGCCCGGGCGCGCCGACCTTTTACCTTCGAAAGACCACCCGATGACCCATGGTTCGCGTTTCGCCCGTCTGCTTTTTGCCGCGCTGATCGGTGCTGCCGCGACCGTCGGGTCTGCGCAGGCGAAGGATCGGCGGCCAAACCTGCTCGTCATCGTCGCCGACGATCTCGGCTATTCGGACCTCGGCGCGTTCGGGGGCGAGATCCGCACCCCGAACCTCGACAAGCTCGCGCTCAACGGCATCCGCCTCGCAGGCTTCCACACCGCGCCGACCTGTTCGCCGACGCGTTCGATGCTGCTGTCGGGCACCGACAATCACCGCGCCGGGCTCGGCACGATGGCCGAGATGATCCGCCCGAACCAGCAGGGCAAGTCGGGCTATGAGGGCTATTTGCGCAGCGATGTTGCGACGCTCGCCGAGCGGTTGGGCGCGAGAGGCTATCGCACCTTGCTGTCGGGCAAATGGCACCTGGGTTTGACCCCCGAACAGGACCCGCACGCGCGCGGGTTCGAGCGCAGCTTTGCCTTGCTCCAGGGCGGGCATAATCATTTCGGTACCGACGCCGATCCCGAAAAGGGCGGGCGGGCAACCTATACCGAACAGGGGAAGCGGCTGACGCAGCTCCCCGCCGATTTCTATTCGAGCGACACGTTCGCGACGCGGCTGATCGAATTCCTCGGCGAAGAGCCGGCCAGCGGAAAGCCCGCGCGGCCCTTTTTCGGCTATCTCGCTTTCACCGCGCCGCACTGGCCGCTGCAGGCGCCGGCCGAGGACATTGCGCGTTACAAGGGGCGCTATGACGAAGGGTTCGACGTGCTGCGCGAACGGCGGCTGGCGCGGCAGCGCGAACTGGGCATCCTTGGCCCCGATGTCGCGGCGCACACGCCGCGCAACCGCGACGGGAGCTGGGATTCGCTGACCGCCGACCAGCAACGGCTCGCCGCGCGCAACATGGAAATCTATGCCGCGATGGTCGATCGGCTCGACCAGAATGTCGGCCGCGTGATCGAAACGCTGCGCGCTTCGGGCGAGCTCGACAACACGGTGGTCGTCTTCCTGGCCGACAATGGCGCCGAGGCGCTCGATGTCGAGACGACGGGCGCGCAGATGCTCGCCGCGCCGCTGAAGGGCGCCGACAATGGCTTCGCCAATCGCGGCACGGCGTCGTCGTACCTGACCTATGGTGCGGGCTGGGCGCAGGCGGCGACCGCGCCGTCGTGGCTGACCAAGGGCTATCAAAGCGAGGGCGGCACGCGCGCGGTCGCCTTCATCAGCGGCGCGGGTATCGTGGCGCGCAAGGGCGCCGAAACGCAATATCTGTCGGTCGCCGATATCGCGCCGACGCTGCTTGACCTTGCGGGCGCCGATGCCAAGGCGACGCGTGTCGCGGGGCGCAAGGTCGTGCCGATCACCGGCCGCTCGTGGGCCGCCTGGCTGAAAAACGCCAATGCGCGCGTTTATGGCGCCGACGATGGCGTGGGGTCCGAGCTGTTCGGCTCGCGCGCCTATCGCCGCGGCGACTGGAAGCTTACCGATATTGGTGACGGTATCTGGCGATTGTTCGACATCGCGCGCGATCCCGGCGAGACGCGCGACCTGTCACTTGCCCATCCCGACCATAAGGCCGAGCTTGCGGCGGCTTGGGATCGCTATGCGCAGGATGTCGGCGTGATCCTGCCCGACGCCATTCCCTATCGGCCGTAGGTCGCGCAATTCATGCGGCTCGGCGCGTTGGGGCTTGTCAATCATATCAGTTGAGTTACTTTCGGTGTTCCGGGACGTATTCCGAATCGAAAGGACTGCTCATGGCCACGCAGCTGAACACCCCCGACCTGTTCGAGGCCGCGCGATCGCTCGGCGTATCGATTTCGCCGTCGACCCCGACGATCGGGGCGGAGATCGGCGGGCTCGATCTCGACCGACCGCTCTCTTCCGAGGAGGCCGATTTGCTGCGCGCCGCGTGGCTGCGCTTCAAGGTCGTGTTCTTCCGCGATCAGGACATCAGCCACGAAAGCCATGTCCGGCTGGGCGAATTGTTCGGCGATCTCGAAAGTCATCCGGTGATCCCCTCGGTCGAGGGCTATCCCGAAATCCTCAAGATCGAAGGCGTCGAGGGCGTCCAGCTCACCGCCGAGACGCTGGCGCCGTTCCAGGCGTATAACAAATGGCACACCGACGTGACCTTCCGCGAGCGGCCGTCGATCGCATCGATCCTGCGCGCGCGGCATCTGCCCCCGCTCGGCGGCGACACGATGTGGGCCGACACCGTCGCCGCCTATGCCGGGCTGCCGCAGCCGGTGAAGGACCGCATCGAGGGGCTCGAAGCCGAGCATGACATCGTGCGCAGCTTCGGCGGCCGCGTGACCGAGGAAAAGCGTGCGCAGCTCGCGCGCGATTTCCCGCCGGTGTGTCACCCGGTCGTGCGCTCGCACCCCGAAACGGGCGAGAAGATCCTCTACGTCAATTACACCTTTACCAGCCGCATTATCGGGGTGAGCGAGGAGGAAAGCGACAGCCTGCTCCGCCTGCTGTTCGACCGGATCAAGGTCCCTGAATATCAGGTGCGCTTCCGCTGGACCCCGAACGCGATCGGCATCTGGGACAATCGCTCGACCCAGCATTATGCGGTCGGCGATTACTGGCCCGAGTATCGCGCGCTCGAACGTGTGACGGTGTCGGGCGACGTGGTAACGCGATGAGGATGATCGAAGCGCAGCTTCATTCGCCGCGCCCGCGTTTTCGCACCGCGACGCGCGTCGCGATCGTCGGTGCTGGGTTTTCCGGGACCTTGCTCGCGATCAACCTGCTCGAACAGCCCGATGTCGAGGTGCTGCTGATCGAGCGCGACCGGCACCGGATGGGCGCGGGCGTTGCGTATAGCAGCACCGAAACCTCGCACCTGCTCAACGTCCGCGCGGGCAATATGAGTGCCTTTGCCGACCGGCCCGATCATTTCTGCGAGTGGCTGGCGGCGCGCGGGCTCGGCTGCGAGGCGGCGTTCGTCACGCGCGCGACCTACGGCCGCTATCTGCGCGAGACGCTGCGCGCGGCGATGGAGAAATATGGCCGGCGGCTGAAGCTCGTCGACGACGAAGTGCTCGATATCGAGGAGAAGCGCGGGCAGGTCACGCTCGGGCTCGTCAACGGCGGGCTGATCGAGGCCGACCGCGCGGTGCTCGCGATCGGCAACCTGCCGCCGCACGATCCACCCGCGATCGAGGGCGCGCATCTGCCGTCGCATCGCTATATCGGCGATCCGTGGGCGAGTGCCTTCGAGGAGGGGATGGACAAGCAGGCGCCGGTGCTTGTCGTTGGCACCGGGCTGACCGCGGTCGACGTAATCCTGCGCCTCGTTTCACACGGCCATGAAGGGCCGATCACCGCGCTCTCGCGCCGCGGGCTGCGCCCGCATCGCCATATCGATGGCCTGCCGCGTCCCAAGCCCGTCCTTGCCAAACCCGCCCCCGACCTCTCCGAACTGGTGCGCTGGGCGCGGGGCGAAGCGAGAGAGCGTGACTGGCGGCTGGTCGTCGATTCGATCCGGCCGATCACGCAGATGATGTGGTCGGCCGCCGACGCCGGCAAGCGCGCGCGCTTCCTGCGTCATTTGCGCCCCTTTTGGGACGTCCATCGCCACCGGCTCGCGCCCGAGGTCGCCGACCGCATCGACGCGCTGATCGCGTCGGGGCAGCTCCATTTCCGCGCGGGCAAGATCGCGCATGTCGCGGTCGAACCCGATGCGCTCGCCGTCGCGTGGCTGCCGCGCGGCGAAGCCGAGCTGGTGACGACGCGCGCGGCGCGGATGGTCAATTGTACCGGCCCGCAGGGCGATCTGCTGCGCTCGTCGGACCCGCTGGTGAAACGCCTGCTCGGTGCGCGGCGTATCCGCCCCGATGCGCTCCGCCTCGGGCTCGATATCGACCGCGACGGGCATATCGTCGATGCGTCGGGCCGTTCGTCGGAGCATATCCTCGCGATCGGCCCGATGACGCGCGGCGACCTGTGGGAAGTCGTCGCGGTCCCCGATATCCGGGGCCAGGTGAGCGCGCTCGCGCGCCGCCTCGTCAACGCGCACTGGACGGGCGGCGAGGGGCTTTAGGCTCCTCACCCCCCAAAAAACTCTCCCCTTGCATCCATTGGCGCGCGTCGTGCCGTCCAGTCCATGATCGGCCCCCGCGCCGGTCCGGGCGGCGGCGTCGCGCGGTGGTCGATATGTGCTCCCCGGTGCAGATCATCTCCGCCTTGCCGGAGGCCGCCGCCTGTGGTTTCACCATGTCGACGCGGCATGAAGGAGAGTGATAATGGGTTTTCTGATTGCCGCAGCGGCCGCTGCCGCCACGGTTTCCGCCCCGGCCGCGGTGCCCCCCGCCGTCACGACGATCACGGTGCCGGCCGGGGAATCGCTCAGCGCCGAAGATGTCGCCGCCTATATCAGCCCGCGGGAAGTGGCCTCCTATGTGCCGGCGCCCGCGCCGACCACCGAGCTGGTCGCGGTCAGCGACGGTTTCTTCAGCTTGCTCGAAAATATCACGATGGTCGCGCTGTTCGTCGTCGGCTTTTTCCTGCTCGCACGGCTGCTTCACGCCTGGATGTTGCATCGCTCGATCCGCCGCGCGCTCGAGGCCAAGTCGGATGCGGTGAGTCCGCTGATCGACAAGCTTAACAAGCCGTATGAGCATCTCGGCGGACAGGGCGACAAGGAAACGGCCGGTGGAGGCGACGACCGCAATGCGCTGGTGCTGCTTGCAATTGGCCTCGCGATGGCGGGCTTCGGGCTGATCCAGGGCAATGAGCAGCTGATCCGCATTTCGTCGGGCGCCGCGCTCTTCCCCGCCTTTGTCGGTATCGCACTCCTCGTTCGCCGCCGCCTCGCGCGCGCCGCGGCTGCCGAGGAGCGCGCCGCTGCGTGATGAGGCAAGCGCCAAAGAAGATTGGGCCCTCAACCAGCGTGTCGCCGGGGGAGATCGCGCCGCTTTCCAGCTCCTCGTGCTGCGGCACGAGGGGCGGTTGCGCGCCTTCCTGTCGCGTGCCGCCGGATGCGACGCCGACGATCTGGCGCAGGAAGCTTTCGTACGTGCGTGGCAGCGCGCGGGCGAATATCGGGGGCAGGGGAGTTATGCGGCGTGGGTCATGGGGATCGGCTGGCGGCTGTTCCTCGACCAGCGGCGCACCGCGCGGCGGCGCGAGGGACTGGCAGCGGGGGAGGAGGCTGCGGCATCGATCGACCCACGCCCGGCAAGTGACGCCGCGATCGACGCCGACCGCTTGCTCGGCGCCTTGTCGCCGCAGGAGCGCGCCGCGCTCACCTTATGCTTCGGCCATGGCTGGTCGCATGGCGAGGCGGCCGCGATCATGGGCTTGCCGTTGGGCACGCTCAAATCGCTCGTCTTGCGCGGGCGGGCAAAGGCGCAGAAGATGATCGGCGAAGGAGCGGACGCATGACGGCGCCGGATGATCAGAACATCGACGCGATGCTGGCTGCGATGCTGGCGCCGCCCGCGCGGCCGGGCGATCGCGGCTTTGCGGCCGGAGTCGAGCGCGCGATCGATGCGCAGGCGGCCTATGCGCGCGCGCGGTCGCGTTTCTGGCGCAGCTTCGCGTTCGAGGCGCTCGCTGTCGGCGCGCTGCTCGCGGCGCTGTGGCTGCTGTCGTCGGCGCCTTTGCTCGCGCCGCTCGCCGGGGCGGGGCATTGGGGGCTCGCGCCGCCGCTGCTGTTCATCCTGCTGCTCTGGTTCGGGACGCAGCGCTGGCGGCAGGCTTAGCTGGTGGGTACGTCCTCGCCGTCGATGCCCTGATATTTGAGCTGGAGGTAACGTTCGCGCGTCGCGAGCTTGTCGAGTTCGCCCGCCGCGAGGCTGCGCGCGGCGTTGCCGATCTCGCTTTCGAGCATCTTCAGGCCGCCGACGAGCGTTTCGTCGGGGGTGCGGCCGGCGTGCGCTTCGGTGCGCAGCCCCGCGGGGATGCGCTGATAACCCGCGACGAGTTCGGGCAGATCCTCGCCGACGAGCTTGCGGATGTTCGCCGCAGCGGGGCTCGATACGTCGAGCGTCTGTAGCTGCGGCGCGAGCAGGTCGAGCTGGACGCCGATGCCGTCGACGAGCTGGCGCGCCGGGGCGGGGAGTGCGGGCCGCTGCGCTTCGAGCCAGATTTCGGTGCGGCCGGCGAGCTGTTTCAAGTCGGCCTTGGGCAGATCGGCCTGGCGTGGTTCGGGGAAGGGCGAGCGGCCGAACAGCACCGCGACCCCGATGAGCAGGATGAACAAGGCGAGCAGCCCGGTGAAACCGAGCGGCTGGATCAGTGCGCCGAACACCGCGGCGCCGATCAGCACGATACCGCCCGCGATCAATACGCGGCCGAGCTTCTTGTAGAGATGCTGGCGGCGCAGCGCGACGCTCTTGGTGCCGATCGGGCGGCGGCGCTCGCGCGACCGTTCGATCGCGGAGGCGGCCGTAACCCGAATCTTGTCGACTTCGCTCATTGTCATGATGTGCCTTAGCCTTCGAGCGACGCGAGCGGGCTGTCGGCACCGCCGACGCTCGCCTGCGCCTGGCTCGCACCCTCGGCGCGCGCGATATAGCCTTTCGACTTGGCGACCTCGCCCTCGAGCGTCGTCACTGTCGTTTTCATGCTGTGGAGCGCCTTCAGCTTGAAGGTGTCGATCGCGTCCATCGTGTCATAGATATTCTGGAACGCGCGCTGCAGCGTCTCCATCGGGATCGTGCTCGACGCTGCCTGCTCGTGGATGCGCGCGGTGTTGTCCTTCAGCATCTTCGACGTGCCGTCGATGATGTTCGCGGTCGTGGTATTGAGCGCGGTGATCTGTTCGAGCACCAGCTTCTGGTTCGTCATCGCCTGTGCGACGGTGATCGCGGTTTTCAGTGCGCCGACGGTAGTGGTCGAGGCGCGGTCGACGCCCTTCACCAGTTCGACATTATTCTTTTTGACGAGATCGAGCGCGAGATAGCCCTGCACCGTCACCGCCATCTGGGTGAGCAGGTCCTGCGTGCGCTGGCGTGCATAGAAGAGTGCGTTCTCGCGCAGCACCTTCGCTTTGGCGGGGTCGATGCCGTCGAGCTCGGTCGCCTTCGCCTCGAGCTTGGCATCGAGCGTGCCCGCGATGTGGACCATCTGCTCAAGCTTGCCCATCGCTTCCCACAGCTTACGGCGCTCGACGTCGATGGCGGCATTGTCCATCAACAGTTCGTCTTTGCCGTTCGACAGCGCGGTGAGCACGCCCGAGATATGCGTCTGCGCGCTGCGGTACTGCGCAAAATAATTGCCCACCTTGTTGCCGAGAATCTTGTCGAAAAAGCCGCGCTTCGTCAACAGCTTGCCGTTCGCCGACGGGTCGAGCCGTTCGACGGTGTTGCGAAGCTCGATCAGGTTCATGCCGATATCGGTGTCGCGGTCCATCGCCTTGATCGGGCGGTCGAGGAAACGGTTCGACTGGTTTGCCGCCTCGAGCATTTCCTTGCGGCCCATGTTGGTGATCTGGTCGACCTTCTGCCCGAACGCGGGCGAGTTGACGTCCTGCGCGACGAGGTCGTCGATAAAGCCATCGACGCGTTCCTCGAGCTTCGATTTCTGTTCGGTCGACAGCGGGACCAGGCCGGCGGCCTTTTCGGGGGAAACTGCGGGCACGGGATCGGGCGGGGTCAGCTTCAACTCGTCGGTCGCGGTTGCCGTCGCGGTCAGTTCGCTCATTCGTCTTCCTTCCAGCCACCCAATAGAAAATCTGGCCAATGCCTATATGGCATGCGTATCTGTGTTATTCAAGCACCACACCCTGCCGCGACCGCAGCACCGGCGCGATCCATGCGGACAGGATCAGTTGCGCCATATGATAGACGAGGATCGGAACGAGCACCATGCCGGCGATGGCGGGCGGGAAAAGCGTCGCGGCGAGCGGCGCGCCAACCGCGATGCTCTTTTGCGCGCCCGAAAAGAGCAGGGTGATGCGGTCGGGCCGTGCAAGCTTCAGCAGTCCGCCGAGTGCCCACGCGCCGCCGAACGAGAGCGCGAGCAGCGCCGCGACCGCTGCGAACACGATGGCGATCTCGCGCCCGTCGAGCAGGCTCCAGATCCCCGCGACGACCGCGGCCGAGAAAGCGACATAGACCGCGATCGCGATCGCGGTGCGGTCCATGAAGGTCGCGAGGCCGCGATGCGCGAGGACCCACGGTCGCAGCCAGCGCTGGACAAGCTGTCCTGCGACGAAGGGGATTAGCAGGATCGAGACGATGCGGAGCACGGCTTGCCCATGGATCTCGCCCTCGCTTCCCGCGAGCAGCGCGAAGAGCAAAGGCGAGAGCGCGACCCCGCTGAGGTTGAGCAGCGCCGCCGCGACGACACTCGCCGCGACATTGCCGCCGGCAAGGCTGCTCGCCGCGGTCGCCGACTGGACGGTCGAGGGCAGGATGCCGAGGAAGAGGAAACCGAGCGCAAGCGTCGCGGGGAGCAGCGGCGCGGTCGCCGCCTGCGCCGCGAGGCCGAGCAGCGCCATGAAGCCGAAGCAGAAGGCGAGCGCGCTCCCCTGCAGCTTCCAGTTGCGGATGCCGTGGAGAACCTCTTCGCGCGGCAAGCGCACGCCGTTGAGGAAGAAGAGGAAGATGATCGCCGCGGTCGACAGCCCTCCCGCGATCGGCACCGCGGCGCCGCGCACCGGAAGCAGGCTCGCGAGCAGGATCGTCGCGAACAGCACGGGGACGAAGCGGTCGGGGAAGATGCGGGACAGCATTGGTGTGAGCGATGGCGGGAGGAGGAGGGAATGGCAAGCTTGAGATGATTTCGTCGCCCCTGCGAAGGCAGGGGCCGCTATCGGTGTTGCGCAAGGCTGCCAGCGGCCCCTGCCTTCGCAGGGGCGACGGTTAACATTCGAACTAGCCATGGTCCGCCGCCCGGCTACATACGTGCCATGGCCCATATCCTGATCCTCGCCGCGCTGCCCGAAGAGGCCGACGCGCTGTTTTCCGGCACCGGCGACCGCGCTGACGGGCTGTTTGCCGAACGGCGGCTCGTGGTCGGTGGCCACAGCCTCACCATCGCGACCTGCGGACTCGGCAAGGTCAATGCCGCGTTGTGCGCGGGCATGCTTGGCGGCGATGCCGACCTACTGTTGATGACGGGCACCTGCGGTTCGCTGGGCGCGGCGCCGGGCGCTTACTGGTTCTCCGAGGCGTTGCAGCATGATTATGGCGCGGTGCAGCCCGGCCTGTTTCGCCGTTACCGCGCCGGCGAATGGCCGATCGGCGAGGCCGGCGAGGCGCATTTTTCGGCGATGCCCGACCCCGGTCTCGGTCTGCCGCACGCGCGCATTGCGAGCGGCGACAGTTTCGTCGCGTGTCCCGATGCCGCCGCCGATCTTGCAAACCTCGGCGCGACACTCGTCGATATGGAGGTTGGCGCGGTGGCGCAGGTTGCGGCGCGGCTGGGCAAGCCGTGGGCGGCGATCAAGGCGGTCACCGACGAAGCGAACGGCGACAGTGCGGGCGATTTCCACGCCAATCTCGTGCGCGCCGCGCGTGTCGCCGGGCAGGAGGTCGAGCGGCTGATCACGATGATCTGACCGTCGCTTCCTCGTTCCGCGCGGGCCGCATTTGTGATAGGCTGGCGCCCGTATCGACCGCGGGAGAGACTCGTGATGCGCTATCGATCTTCACTATCCATCGCTGCCGCTTGCGCGATCTTCGTCGCGCCGCTCGCTTTCGCGGCGGGCGGCGGCGGAGGGGGCGGCAGCGCGCCGCCGAGCCAGAGCAGCTACGACCCGACGGTCGATTACAAGAAAGGCGCCGACGCCTTCGCTTCGGGAAAATATGACGAGGCGGCGAAAGCGTTCAAAAAGGTCGTGTCGGCGGTGCCGAAGAATCCCCAGGCCAATTATCTGCTCGGTGCGAGCTATATGGCGCAGGGCGATTTCTCGCGCGCGGTGAAGCCGCTCGAAGCCGCGGTGCGCTATAACGAGAAGATGGTCGAGGCGCGCCGCGACCTCGGCATCACGCAGGCGAAGCTCGGCAAGGCGGAAAAGGCAGCTGAGCAGGCCGCGGCGCTGAAGGCGATGCAGGAAGGCTGCGGCGGCACCTGCGCCGATGCCGCGAAGCTCGCCGATGCGGTTGCTAAACTCGATGCGGCGGTGGCCGCGGGGCCGCAGGCGCAAAATGCGGTCGAGCCCGAGGTTCGGCTCGCCGCGGCCGAAACGCTCGATGCGACCTATGTTGCCGCCGTCGGGCTGATCAACGAGCATCGCTACGAAGCCGCGATCGCCAAGCTCGACGCGGCGCTGTGGGCGGCGGGGCCGCATCCCGATGTGCTCACCTATCTCGGTTTCGCGAACCGCAAGCTGAAACGCTATGACGCGGCCGAGGCCTATTATCGCGAGGCGCTTGCCATCGCGCCGGCGCATCGCGGCGCGCTCGAATATTATGGCGAATTGAAGCTCGAACGCGGCGACGTGGCGGGCGCCAGGGCACATCTGGCAAAGCTCGAGGCGATCTGCGGTTTCGGCTGTCACGAAGTCGACGAACTCAAACGCTGGATCGCGGAGGGCCGCTCATCGGCAAGCTGATCGCGCTCGCGGCGCTGCTCCTTGGCGTCGCGGCGACGCGGAATGCGCCGCCGGCTTTCGAACAACTGCGCTGGACCGCGCCGGGGTCCGAACGGGCGCTTTTGTCGGAGCAGCCCGCGAGTTGCCTTGCCAGCGACACGCCGCTCGTCCGCAGCGGCCGAGCGCTGTTCGGGGCGCCGACTTTGCTCGGCGGACAGGCGGCGAAGGCGGGGCTAAGCTGCGCGAGTTGCCATATCAACGGCCGCGACAATCCGCATTTCCTGCTCACAGGCGTGTCGGCGGCGCCGGGGACGGCCGACGTCACGAACAGCTTTTTCAGCGCCGCGCGCGGCAATGGTCGCTTCGACCCCGTTGCGATTCCCGATCTCGCGATGCCGGGAAAGGTCGCGCGCGATCCCGATACGCGCGCGCTCGAAGCCTTTGTCCGCAACCTGATCGTCGAGGAGTTCGGCGGGCAGGAGCCGACCCCCGCGATGCTCGACGCGCTCGCTACCTATGTTCGCGCGGTGCGCGCTTGCCCGGTCGAGGAGCGGATTGGGCGGCGTCTCGGCGATCAGCTTTCGGCCATCGACGACGGCGTCGCGGGCGCAGAGCTGATGCTCGATCGCGCCGACCCGCAAGGCGCGCGGCTGGCAATCGCGTCGATGCGCCATCAACTTGGACTGATCGCCGAACGCTATTCCGGATCGGGGCTGGCACGCGAGCGCGAAGGGTTGCTCGCCGCATCGCGCGCGTTGCAGGCGATCGGCGATGGCGACGTCGCGCGGATCGGGCCGGCGCTCGCGCGCTGGAAAGGCGAATTCGACACGGGGCTCGCAAAACGGCTGCGCCGCGCCGAGGCGCGCTCGCTGTACGACGCGAACCGTCTGGCGAAATCGCTGCGCTAGCTCGCGCCATCGGCAATCATGTTGCGCCGCAGCACCCATTCTGTTAGGGGCGCGGCGTTTCGCGGCGCTCCGGGCGCTGCCCCCTTCCAATAAGGCCCTTCCGCATGTCTTTGCGCAATATCGCCATCATCGCGCACGTCGATCATGGCAAGACCACCCTCGTCGACCAGCTGTTCCGCCAGTCGGGCACGTTCCGCGACAACCAGCGCGTCGAAGAGCGCGCGATGGATTCGAACGATCTGGAAAAGGAACGCGGGATCACGATCCTTGCGAAGTGCACCTCGGTCGAGTGGGGCGAAGGCGCCGACCTGACGCGCATCAACATCGTCGACACCCCGGGCCACGCCGATTTCGGCGGTGAGGTCGAGCGTATCCTCAGCATGGTCGACGGCGTCATCCTGCTCGTCGATGCGGCCGAGGGCCCGATGCCGCAGACCAAGTTCGTCACCGGCAAGGCGCTCGCGCTGGGCCTCAAGCCGATCGTCGTCGTCAACAAGATCGACCGCAGCGACGCGCGCGCCGCCGAAGTGCTCGACGAAGTGTTCGAACTGTTCCTGACGCTCGAGGCCAATGACGAACAGCTCGACTTCCCGATCCTTTACGCCTCGGGCCGCGGCGGCTTCGCCTCGGACAGCCCCGAAGCGCGCGAAGGCACGCTCGAGCCGCTGTTCAAGACGATCGTCAGCCATGTGCCCGAACCCGGCCTGCCCGAAGACGGTCCCTTCACCTTCCTCGCGACGCTGCTCGACCGCGACAATTTCATCGGCCGCATCCTGACCGGCCGCGTCCAGTCGGGCACGATCAAGGTCAACCAGCCGATCCACGCGATCGACATGGATGGCAAGGTCATCGAGACCGGCCGCGCGTCGAAGCTGCTCGCGTTCCGCGGGCTCGAGCGCGTTCCCGTCGAGGAAGCGCGCGCGGGTGACATCGTCGCGATCGCGGGTCTCGCGCAGGCGACCGTCGCGAACACCATCGCCGACACCAGCGTCAGCGAACCGATCGCCGCGCAGCCGATCGATCCGCCGACGCTGTCGATGCGCTTTGCCGTGAACGATTCGCCGATGGCGGGCCGCGAGGGCAGCAAGGTGACGAGCCGCATGATCCGCGACCGCCTGTTCCGCGAAGCCGAAACCAACGTCGCGATCCGCATCACCGAAAGCGCCGACAAGGACAGCTTCGAAGTCGCGGGCCGCGGCGAGCTTCAGCTCGGCGTGCTCATCGAAACGATGCGCCGCGAAGGCTTCGAACTCGGCATCAGCCGCCCGCGCGTGCTGTATGGCGAGGACGAGGCCGGCAAGCGCACCGAACCGTATGAAACCGTCGTCATCGACGTCGACGACGAACATTCGGGCACGGTCGTCGAGAAGATGCAGGTCCGCAAGGCCGACCTCACCGACATGCGTCCGTCGGGTGGCGGCAAGACGCGCATCACCTTCTCGGGCCCGTCGCGCGGCCTGATCGGCTATCATGGCGAATTCCTGTCCGACACGCGCGGCACCGGGATCATGAACCGCCTGTTCGAGAAATATGGCCCGTACAAGGGCACGATCGAAGGCCGCAAGAATGGCGTCCTGATCTCGAACGGCAATGGCGAAGCCGTCGCCTACGCCCTTGGCCCGCTCGAAGAGCGCGGCATCCTCTTCGTCTCGCCCGGCGAGGCGCTCTATGAGGGCATGATCATCGGCGAGAATGCGAAGCCCGACGATCTTGAGGTCAACCCGATGAAGTCGAAGCAGCTCACGAACTTCCGTTCGACGGGCAAGGACGACGCGATCCGCCTGACCCCGCCGAAGCGCATGACGCTCGAACAGGCGATCGCCTATATCGACGACGACGAGATGGTCGAAGTGACCCCCAAGAATATCCGCATC
Organism: Sphingopyxis sp. H053; assembly: GCF_001468225.1. Classification (GTDB taxonomy): domain Bacteria; phylum Pseudomonadota; class Alphaproteobacteria; order Sphingomonadales; family Sphingomonadaceae; genus Sphingopyxis. The sequence goes on from NZ_LNRU01000004.1 coordinate 286,195, forward strand.
CGCAAGACGCTGCTCGACCCGCACGAGCGCAAGAAAGCGTCGCGCAAGAAGGAAGCGGCCTAAAGATCACGGGGGCGGCCAGCGATGGCCGCCCCCTTTTCTTTTCGAACAGCGTTCCCTCGTGACGGGATGCCCATTACAGGCGTCCGATGCTTCGCCTGACCGAACTGACTTTGCCGCTGCACCATGCGCCGGAGGATTTGCCCGCCGCGATCTGCAAGCGGCTGCGCATCGGCCCACGCGAGCTGGTGCGCCATGTCGTCGCGCGCCGCGCGCACGACGCGCGCGACAAGACCAACATCAAGCTGATCTATTCGATCGACGTCAATGTGAAGGATGAGGGCGCGGTGCTCGCGCGCTTTCGCAAGGACCGCAACGTCCAGCAGACCCCGAACACCGCGTACAAGTTCATCACGCAGGCGCCGAAGGGCGCCAAACGGCCGGTCGTCGTCGGCGCGGGGCCGTGCGGGTTGTTCGTCGGGCTGATCCTCGCGCAAATGGGGTTCCGCCCGATCATCCTCGACCGCGGCAAGGTCGTGCGCGAACGCACCAAGGACACGTGGGATTTGTGGCGGCGCGGCGTGCTTCACCCCGAATCGAACGTCCAGTTCGGCGAGGGAGGCGCGGGCACCTTTTCCGACGGCAAGCTCTACAGCCGGATCAAGGACCCGCGGCACCTCGACCGCAAGGTGCTCACCGAATTCGTGAAGGCGGGCGCTCCGCCCGAAATATTGACCGAAGCGCACCCGCATATCGGCACCTTCCGGCTGGTGACGATGGTCGAAAGCCTGCGCGAGACGATCGAGGGGCTGGGCGGCGAATATCGCTGGCAGCACAAGGTCGACGGGCTCGACATCGCCACCGACGGGGCGGGCGAGCGCCGCGTCCAGGGCCTGCACCTGGCGGGTGGTGAGTATATCGAGGCCGACCGCGTCATCCTCGCCGTCGGCCACAGCGCGCGCGACACCTTTGCGATGCTCCACGCGGCGGGCGTCCATGTCGAGGCGAAGCCCTTTTCGATCGGCGTCCGCATCGAGCATCCGCAATCGTGGATCGACACCTCGCGCTTTGGCGCCGACGCGGGCAACCCGATCCTCGGCGCCGCCGAATATCATATCTCGCACCACTGCAAGAACGGGCGCACCGTCTACAGCTTCTGCATGTGTCCCGGCGGCACCGTCGTCGCAGCAACCTCCGAGGAAGGGCGCGTCGCGACCAACGGCATGAGCCAATATTCGCGCAACGAGCGCAACGCCAATTCGGGCTTCGTCGTCGCGATCGATCCCGAACGCGACTATCCCGGCGATCCGCTCGCGGGCCTCGCCTTCCAGCGGCACTGGGAATCGCTCGCCTTTGTCGCGGGCGGCTCGAACTATCGGGCACCCGCGCAGCGCGTCGGCGATTTCCTCGCGGGGCGCCCGTCGACGTCGCTCGGCAGCGTCGTGCCGTCGTATCGGCCGGGCGTGACGCCGACCGACCTCGCCGCGTGCCTGCCCGATTTCGCGGTCGAGGCGATGCGCGAGGCGATCCCGGTGTTCGGGCGCCAGATCGCGGGATACGACCATCCCGACGTGGTGATGACGGGGGTCGAAACGCGCACCTCGTCGCCCGTGCGCTTTACCCGCGGCGAGGATTTTCAGAGCCTGAACACTGCGGGGCTGTTTCCGGCGGGCGAGGGCGCGGGCTATGCCGGGGGCATATTGTCGGCGGCGGTCGACGGCATCAAGGTCGCCGAGGCGGTCGCGCGGAGCTTGATGCCATGACGGTGATCCTATTCAACAAGCCGTGGGGTGTGCTGTCGCAATTTACCGACAAGAGCATGACGGCGAGCGCGGATGGCCCGCGCGCGACGCTGTCCGACTATATCGACGTCCCCGGCGTCTATCCGGCGGGGCGGCTCGACCGCGACAGCGAGGGCCTGCTGATCCTGACCGACGACGGCGCGCTGCAGGCGCGCATTGCGTCGCCGAAGCACAAGACCCCCAAAACCTATCTGGCGCAGGTCGAGGGCGAGCCCGACGCCGCCGCGCTCGAAGCGCTGCGCCGCGGCGTCACGCTGAACGACGGCCCGACGCGCCCCGCGACCGTCCGCCGCATCGACCCGCCCCAGCTCTGGTACCGCGACCCGCCGGTGCGATACCGCAAGAGCGTCCCCGACAGCTGGATCGAATTGACGATCACCGAAGGCCGCAACCGCCAGGTCCGCCGCATGACCGCCGCGGTCGGTTATCCGACGCTGCGGCTGGTGCGCTGGCGAATCGGCGGGTGGGAGCTTGGCGAACTGGCGCCGGGGGAATGGCGCGAGGCCGGGTGAAAGGTCCGCGCGCAATTTCGTCATCGAACGGCGCTACACTTGTCAAAGGCCCGGTGCCCCACTATCCGTCGCGAACCTGGCCCCAGGCGCCTCGACCAGCCGACGCCGCCACCAAAGATTGCTTCAGCTGAGCCCTGTTCCAGCCACTCCCTATGTCGAACAGCTCAGCATCGGGGCGGGGCGCCGCACGCTTGCCATAAGCCTGGCGGTTCTGATCCCCGCGCTCCTGCTGCTCCTGCTCCTCTCCTTTGGCTTTGAAACGGAGCCTGACTATCGCGAGGCGCGCGTCAGCGTGGTCAGCCTCGAGGCCAGCCAGATTTCGGCGGAAGCGCCCGAACCGAGCAGCGCGAAGCGCGAGCAGGCCGAAGAGCCGCCCGTGCCGCCGCAGCCGGTAACCGAAGAAGTGCTGCCCCCGCGCGCCGTGGAACCGAAGGTCCCGCCGATCATAACGACGCCGGCCGAACAGCCGCCCGCGCCGGTGCTTCCGCCGAGTCCCGTTCGTCCCCCGAGCGGAAAGGTCTATGGGCCGCCCAACACCGGCGGCTCCTCCGCCTCGCGCGATACGGAACGCGTGGGAACGGCTCCCAATGGCGAGCCGCTCTATGCGGCGGCCTGGTATCGCGAGCCGAGAGACGACGAACTGCGCGGCTATTTGTCGACCGCCAGCGGGCCCGGCTGGGGGCTGATCGCTTGCCGCACCGCGCCCGATTATCGCGTCGAGGATTGCGTCGGGCTCGACGAATATCCGAACGGATCGCAGATCAATCGCGCCGTGCTCGCCGCGGCGTGGGCGTTCCAGGTGCGGCCCCCGCGGCTTGGTGGGCGTCCGCTGGTCGGCGCCTGGGTCCGGATCAGGATCGATTATGGGACCAGGCGGCGCTAAGGTCAGGCGAAGCCGTCGACGGCAATCCGTGGCATGACTGCGGCCGGTTCGACAGGGCGGCGCGGCGCGCTTCGTGGCCATTCTTCGGCCGTATTTCAGGGCGAGGATCGAGTTTCAGGGAGGGGCATCCAATGACCATGAGATCCATCGCCGCATCGCTCGCGCTGCTGTCCTGCTGCGCGTCGCCGCTACACGCCCAGACGATCGGGGACAGCACACATCTGAACGGCGCCGGCCCGGTCGCGACGGGGGGCTTCGTCGGCGCGCGCCTGCGCATCCCGCTCGGCGGAACGAAAAGCGACGAGGCAAGGACGCTTCGCGTGGGCCTGACCGTGGCGCCGATGCAGCGGAGTGAGGGGGCGGGGCTGAAAGGGCCCGCGTGGCGCATCGGCGAGGGGCTCGAATTCGGCTTCTCGGGCGATGAGCGATCGCCGCAAATCTCGCTCGCCGGGCAGCGGCTGACGCCGGCGCGCTATGCGCCCGGCCGGTCGACGCCAGCGAAGGGGCGCAGCAACATGTCCGACGCGGGGACCGTGGCGGTCGTCGTGGGCGGTCTCGCCCTCCTCGCGGGGGTCGGGCTGCTCGTCGCCCTCGATGCGTCGGACGACCCCGACCGCTGCTGCGAATAGCCGCAGCGGCCGGACTGGGAGGCGTCTCGGCCTGAAGCGGCAGTGCAAGGATGCTCTGCTTCGCGACAAAGCCTCATATCCTTCCCCCATCGAGGGGGAAGGATAGCGGGTCCGGTCAGAACTTCAGGCGCGCCCCGACATAGAATTGGCGGCCATTGTCATAGATCGCGCGCGGGCGGTCGCGGGTGCCCGAATATTGCTCGATCTTCTCGTTGGTCAGGTTGATCGCATCGGCGGTGAGCGCGATATTATCGGTGATGTTGACGCTGACCGAGGCGTCGAGCGACGACAGGGCCGCCTGATTGAGCGGCGCCGCGCGGTCGATATCGATGAAGAATTTCGACCGATAGTTGTACGAGAGCCGCGCGCTGATCAGATCATTCTCATAATAGCCCGTCAGGTTGAGCGAATGCTTGGAGTTGCCCGGGATCGGGTCGCCATTGTTCGCCTTGGCGTCGGAGTAGGTGTAGTTCGCCACCATCCCGAAGCCGCCCCAGATCGGGCGCGATACCTGGAATTCAAAGCCCTGGTTGCGTCCGCCGTCGCCGTTGCTGCGACGGTTGATCTGATAGGGGCAGTTGAACAGGTTCGGATTGGCGCCGCCCGCCGCGACGCAGCCCGCGGGCTGCGATCCCGGCACGAAGACGCTCGGCAGGATTTCGGTCGAGGTCGTGTTGACGATGTACGACTGGATGTCCTTGTAGAAGGCGGCGAGCGCGACGATCGTCTCGCGGTCGGGATACCATTCGATCGACAGGTCATACTGGTTGGCGCGGTACGGATCGAGGTTCGGATCGCCGCCGCGGCCGGTCAGCAAGGTGCCGTTGAGGTCGACGCCGGGGGTGATGTCGACGAAGTCGGGCCGCGTCACCGTCTTGCCCGCGGCGAAGCGCAGGATGACCTGGTCCGACAGGTCGACCGAGAGGTTCGCGCTCGGCAGAATGTCGGTGTACGAGCGTTTCGCCCGCGACGGGGTGAAGCCGCCGAACGGGTTGGTGAACTGCGGGTTCGCGCCGCCGATGATGAAGCCGTCCGAGGTCTGCTTGGTCTCGATCACGCGCACGCCGACATTGCCGCGCCAGCCGTCGCCGCCGAATTTGGCGAGGCCATAGCCGCCATAGGCTTTCTCGTTGATCGAGTAAGTGTTGCCGGGAACGAGGAAGCGGTCGGTACCGGGTGCGGTCTGCGACCCATAGATCGCGCGCAGCTTGGCGGGATCGACGCGCCAGTAATCCTTGAGCGTGCCGGGCGCCGCGATATTGTCGAGGAAGTCGCCGGGCATCCCGCTGCCGGTCGCGAAATCGGCCGAGGTGCAGGGGACGCCGCCGCAGCGCAGGCCGGGGGTGAACACGCCGCCATTGGTCGCGAAGCGTTCGGCGACGCGGTCGTGGTCGGTATATTTGACCCCGAATTTGAGCGCGGTCATCGGGCCCCATTCGACCTGCTTTTCGACGTCGAGATAGAAATATTTCTCCTCATCGTCGTTCGTCACCGACTGCATGCGCGCGAAGTCGGGGCGGATGCCCGCCGGGTTGAGCGGATTGGGGTTGGAGAAGCTGACTTCGGGCCGGCCGCTGCGCAGGTCGTAGCTGAAGGCGCCGGGGCCCGCGAACTCGATGAAATTCTCGTTGCTCGTGTCGCCGTTCGCCTTGGTCCAGCCGGCCTTGAAATGCACCGACAGGCTGTCGGCGGGGCGCCAGGTCAGGTCGAAATCGGCCGACACGGTCTTGGCGACCGCCGCCCGGTCGATCGCGTCATAGACGACCCCGAAGCCCTGCGTGCCGCCGGCGCGCGACGCGACATTGCCCGCGACCGCGACGCCGTCCTGCACCACCGCATTGCTGATCGTGCCGCCGCCGCCGAGTGCCTGTTCGCCCCATGCGATATAATTCTGGTTGAAATTGTCGGCGTTGAAGCGCGAATAGAGGCCGGTGATGTTGACTTCGAGTTCGTCCGACGGCCGGAACTGGATGCCGATATTGGCGCCGTAGCGTTCGCGGTCCTGTTCGAACATCGTCGAGCCGATCAGCGTGGGGACCAGCGCGCTCTGCCCGCCGCCGACGGGGAAGGAGCGGTAGCCGAAGATTTCGAGCCCGTCGCGGCGCGTGCGGCGCTTCTGATAAATGGCGCCGACGAGGACGCCGAAGGTCTCGTCTTCGTTCTTCCAACTGATCAGGCCCGAGACCTGCGGGTCGACCTTGCCCGAGAGATCCGAATAGGCGGCCTGCGCCGAGGCCGAGAGGGTGAGCGGGTCGAGGTCGAGCGGGTTGCGCGTGATGACGTTGATCGTGCCGCCGACCCCGCCTTCCTCGACGTCGGCCTGCGGGCTCTTGTACACTTCGAGGCGGCCGATGATCTCGGCGGGCAGGGTCAGATAGTTGAAGCTGCGCGTCGAGGCGACCTGGTCGAGGATGAACCAGTCGGCGGTCGCGACCGAATGACCGTTGAGCAGGGTCTTGGTGAGGTTCGGCGCGGTGCCGCGCAGCGAGACGCGCTCGCCTTCGCCGAACTCGCGGTTGACGACGATGCCGGGAACGCGCTGGAGCGCCTCGGCGACATTCTTGTCGGGGAATTTGCCGACATCCTCGGCGGTGACGACATCGGCGATGACCGACAGGTCGCGCTTCGCGTCGATCGCTTCGCGGAGCGATCCGCGGATGCCGGTGACGACGATTTCACTTTCCGCTGCGTCGGCGGCGGCCGGGGCAGGGGCTTGGGCGTGGGCCGCGCTAGCGGCAAAAAGCAGCGTACCAATGCTGGCCGAAGCGAGCAGATATCTTGCATTGGTCATGTTCAGTCTCCCTCTTTTTGATCTTAGATCAAGTTTTGCTCTAATTTTGAGGGAAATTTATACATACCAATCTATCCGTCAAGCTGAATTTGACGCAATTTATGCGCCATACACGCGAAGTGTGCGGAATTTTGGTACTTTATTGGTATTGTTCTGACAGCGCTTAGTGCCCTAACTAAATTCCGGCGCGCGAGTCGCGCTTGGCCTGATGGGCTAGAAATCCGGAAGCACCTGGTTCGCAAACCCCCAACCTTTGAGTTCGGGGCTCGCGGCGCGTTCGAGCAGGTCTTCGCCATCCTTGATCGTCCAATGCCCCGCTTTTTCGACATCGGCGAGCGCATCCCAGCCGATCGGCACCGCGACGGGGGCCTGTTCGCGCGCGCGCGCCGAATAGGGCATGATCGCGGTGCTGCCGCGCTGGTTGCGCAGGTAATCGATGAAGATCTTGCCCTTGCGCTTCGCCTTGCTCATCGTCGCGACGAAGCGGTCGGGTTCGGCGAGGCTCAGCGCCTCGGCAAAGCGTTTCGAGAAATCCTTGTGCGCGTCCCAGCTGTGCCCCGGATCGAGCGGCACGACGACATGCACCCCCTTGCCGCCCGAGAGCATCGCGAAGCTGACCAACCCGATGTCGGCGAGCTGGCGGCGGATGTCGGCGGCGGCTTTCTTGACGTCGGCGAAATCGAGCCCTTCGTCGGGGTCGAGATCGAAGACCATGCGGTCGGGCTTTTCGAGCGCATCGACATGGCTGTCCCAGCCGTGGAACTCGATCGTCCCCATCTGGACGCAGGCGAGGATGCCGTTGGCGTCTTCGACATAAAGATAATCCTCGTGCCCGCCGTCCTTCTCGCGGATCGGGACGTGCAGCACATGCTCGCCAAACGAACCCGAATCATGTTTCTGGAAAAAGCATTTCTTGCCGCGCCCCTGCGGGCAGCGGACGAGGCTGATCGGGCGGCGCGCGGTGTGCGGGAGCATGATCGGGGCGATCGCGGCATAATAGTCGGCGAGGTCACCCTTGGTCGCCTTCGCCTCGGGAAAGATCACGCGGTCGCGGCTGCTGATCGTCACATCGTTTTGCGGAGCGGGTGCGGGTTGCTTCTTTTCGGGTGTCACGTCCTTTGCCTCCTTGTCGCTGCGCAGGCCGAGAAAGCTTGCATGGCGCACCGATCCGCTTGCGGTAAATTCGGCGAAGGCGATTTCGGCGACGAGTTCGGGTTTGAGCCAATGGACCTTGCGCGCCGATGCGGCGTCGACTTCGAGCGGCGCGGTCTTGCGTTCGCGGCTCGCGAACTTCCTGGCGAGGTCGGCCATCGTGCCGGTGTCGAAGCCGGTGCCGACATTGCCCTTATAGACCAGCGTATCGCCTTCACGCTGTGCGAGGAGCAAGGAGGCGAAGGGGCGCGCCTTGGTCGACGAGGGGTTCCAGCCGACGAGGATGAATTCCTGCCGCCGTGTGCATTTGACCTTCACCCAATTCTTCGACCGGCGGCCCGAGTAAGCGGCGTCGGCGCGTTTCGAGATGATACCTTCCTGCCCCGCACCGCACATCGCGGCGTAGAGGTTTTCGCCCGCGCCGATGACATGGTCGGCGACGGCGACGGGCGGTGCGGCGTGGCGGAGGAGTGCTTCGAGCCGTTCCTTGCGTTCGAGGTTGCCGAGCTTCGCGAGCGATTTGCCGCCTTCTTCGAGCAGGTCGAAGGCGAAAAAGAGCAGCTCGGTTTTCTCGTCCTGCGCGCCGTGGCCGCGCTTGAGCACCGCCTGCAGCGACGAGAAATCGGGATTGCCGTCCTTGTCATAAGCGACGATCTCGCCGTCGATCAGGCACGGCGGCAGGTCGAGCGCGGCGAGATGGCGGACGAGCGGCGCGAATTTGTCGGTCCAGTCGAGGCCGTTTCGCGTGTAGACACGCACGTCCGATCCCGCGGCGGCGATTTCGGCGCGATAGCCGTCATATTTGATCTCGTGGAACCAGCCGTTGCCGCCGGGGACGGCGTCGACGAGCGTCGCGAGCTGGAGCGGGCGGAATTTGGGCGGCTTGCCCTTTGCCGCGGGCTTCGCGACCTTTTTGTTGTGCGCGGCGGCCGCCTGCATCTTCTTCGTGAAGGCCGCGCCCTTGGCGCCCTTCAGCGATTGTTCGCCGCCGGCGTCGCCTGCGATCTCGGCCATCGTGCGGCCGGTGAGGATGCTCGTGAGCTGGCGGCCGACGAGGTCGTCGGTGCCGCCGGCATAAGCATCGTTTACCTTGCGGAGCAGCCAGTTCTCGCGCTTTTCGCCGGGGCGCGGCTTCATGCGGACGAGCAGCCATTCGCCTTTCATCCGTTCACCGTCGAGGGTGAAGTGGAGATGGCCTTTCTCGATATCCTTCGCGCTCTTGCCTTCGATCGGCGCCCAGGTGCCGCGGTCCCACAGCATCACGCTGCCGCCCCCATATTCGCCCTTGGGGATCGCCCCCTCGAACTCGGCATAGCTCATCGGATGATCTTCGGTGCGTACCGCGAGCCGCTTGTCGGCGGGGTCGGCGCTTGGGCCCTTGGTCACCGCCCAGCTTTTGAGCACGCCGTCGACTTCGAGGCGGAAGTCGTAGTGGAGGCGCGTCGCGTCGTGCTTCTGGACGATGAAGCGGTTGCCCTTACCGGGGGCGACCTTGCCCGCGGGCTCGGGGGTCAGCGCGAAATCGCGCTTGGCGTTATATTGCGCGAGCGGATCGGCGCGCTTCGCCATGTCAGGCGCGCTTGCGCGCCGGTGCCTTCTTCGCCGGTGCCTTCTTCGCCGGCGTCTTGTTCTCCTCGGCGGCGGGCGCTTTCTTCTTGCCGTCGACCGAGGCTTTCAGCGCCGCCATCAGGTCGATGACGTTCGAGCCGCGCGAAACCTCGGCGGGTTCCTCGACATCCTCGAGCACGCGCTTGCCCTTGGCCTTCGCCTTTTTGGCGATCACGCGCTTGAGCGCGTCGACATAGTGATTGTGATAGTCGCTCGCGTCGAACTTGCCGCTCTTCTTGCCGATCAATGTTTCGGCGAGGTCGAGCAGGTCGGCGTCGGGTTTCGCATTGCCGACATCGCGGAAATAATTCGCCGCCTTGTTCACCTCGTCGGCGTAGCGCAGCACTTCGAGCACCAGCCCGCGCCCGCACGGACGCAGCGCGACAAGCTGTTCCTGCCCGCGCAGCGCGAGCTGGCCGAGCCCGACCTTCTTCGTGCGCTTCAGCGCCTCGCGCAGCACGATATAAGCTTCTTCGGCAAGCTCGTCGGCGGGCACGACATAATAGGGCTTGGTGTAATAGAGGACGTCGATCGCATCGGTGTCGACGAACTGGACGAGCTCCAGCGTTCGCTTGCTCTCGAGCTTGACCGCCTCGATCTCCTCCTCGTCGAGCAGCACATAATTGCCCTTCGACAGCTCGAAGCCCTTGACGATATCGTCATGGTCGATCGCGCCGATGCCCGGCACGACCTTCTCATATTTGACCGGCTTGCCGCTCGGTTCGTGGATCTGGCGAAAGGTCACCGCGGCGCCCGATTTGGTCGCTGAATAGATTTCGACCGGGATCGACACCAGCGCGAGCCGGATCTGCCCCTTCCAGTAAGCGCGTGCGGCCATAATATCATCCTTTTGCGGCTCCCAAGTCACAATGATCGGGGCGGCGCGCGGTTCCCGGGCGGCACTTCATCGGACCCAACTTGATTTTATTGCACCATTATTGTCTCATGGAAGCGGTGGGGCAATGGATCTAATTTCTATCTTTGCAGGGCAAAAGCTCGTCGAATGCTGTATTTACGGCATTCTTGGAAATCGGGTCGATGCCGGCACAAAATGGCTTGCAACGGCGGGCTTCAACCGGCTGTCCGGCGAGGCATCGAGCGAGAGCCCTGTCGTGCTACAGTCTATGCACAAGGCGTTCGTCCTGTCGATCGCGGCAATGGAGAAGGCGTGCGATTCGGTCGGCGGCGATCCGGTGAGCAATATGGCGCGGCGCGCGCTGCGCGATTTTGCGCGATCGAAGGATTTGCGAACCTTCGATCGTGCTGCTCACCAGTTGCGAAGCGATCTGCTCGAAGAACAGGTGCGCACCATCTATGGCCAGCAGGCGAAAACGCCCAAGGCGGCGGCAACCGACCGGGCAATCGCACTGGTCGAAGCCGGGATGCGAACGGCGCTGAGTGAGCCGCTGCGTCAGGTATTCCATGAGGGTCATGGGCGCTATCCCGGCTGGGCCGACCAGTTCGAGATGTTTTTTGCTGCAGAGGTCGGGCGCAATCAGGCGCTGGCCAACATCCTCGCGCTCGACCGCGAGAATGAGGCGATTGCCCGGCTGGAAGAATTACGCGTGCTTGGCACGCATCATGCGAATGATCTGGCCGATCTGAGAGCTGATATCGAAAGTGGCTTCGACCGGTTCGACCAGCGGTTCGATGAAATCAAGGAAGCGATCCTGTCGCTCGAAACGACGCAGCAGGCCGAAGCCATCTTTCCGGAGGCGGCGCTCGACGTACTGGAAACGGCCGCACGCGACGGCGATCTGACCGACCGGCAGAAGCAGCGGATTGTTGAACTCTACGGAAAATATCTGGCGCGCACGACGACGATCGCCGCCCCGATCGTCGAAGCAAGCATCCGTAATCTGGCGGAATCGGCGGACGACCAGCTCCTCGCCATGGCGCTGCGCGACATGGCGGGTGAGGATCGGGCCAAGGTTGTCGCCGAACGCGAGGAGCAGCTCGAAGGAGATGTTGCGCGAACGGCGGGGCAGTTTCGTGAGCTTGCATCGGTCGCCGCGCTCGATTCGATCGCGAATGCGGTCCGGCTTTACCGGCGTGCCGCTGATCTCGATCCGGGCGATGTATGGACGTGGATAGCGCTTGCGCGCCTTCATGAAGCGGCGGGGAATCTGGGGGATGCGCGCCGTGCTGCAGAGGCGGCGCGCCAATATGCCGAAGACGCGCGCGATCAGATGGCGGCTCATAGCGAGTTGGGGGATATCTGTATCGCCGAAGGTGCTTTGACATCCGCAAAAGAGCATTTCCATGCGGCCATGCAAGTGGCGGTCGCGGCGGCGGCGGCCGACCCCGAAAATGAAGTGAAAATGCACGATCTTTCGGTCGCCCAAGACAAGCTGGGTGGCATCGAGAGGATAACAGGCGATCTGGCGGCAGCAGGAGAACGCTTTAGGGCAAGTCTTGCCATTTGCGAGGCACTGGTAATGCGTGAGCCGGGAAAAGCGGAATGGCAGCGCGGTTTATCGATCAGTCACGAGAAGTTAGGGGATATCGAGAAAGCGGGTGGCGACCTGGATGTGGCGCGCTCGCGCTATGCTACGAGTCTGACGATTCGCGAAGATCTGGCGTTGCGCGAGCCGGGAAATGCGGAGTGGCAGCGTGATCTGTCGGTCAGTTACAACAAACTCGGCGATATCGAGATGTGGACTGGCCAGCTCGATGCCGCCCGGGAACGTTACGTCGCGAGCTTGGTCATCCGCGAGGGTCTGGCATCACGCGAACCGGGAAATGCGGAATGGCAGCGCGATCTGTCGGTCAGTCACAACAAGCTTGGCGATGTTGAGAAAGCGTTGGGGAATCTGGCAGCGGCGCGGACGCGCTATGCGTCAAGCCTGACGATTTGCGAAGGTCTGGTATCACGCGAGCCGGGCAATGCGGAATGGCAGCGTGATCTGTCGTTCAGCCATGAACGGCTTGGCGATCTGGCCGAGGCGATGGACGACTTGCCTGAGGCCGTCGCGCTGTACCGCGCGTCGCTTCCGATCGCGCAGGCGCTGGCCGATCGCTGGCCTGATCATCCTCAATTTGCCGATGACCTGGCGATCACGCAACGGAGGCTGGCCGAACTGGAAGACCAGCTCCCCTCCCGCTAGCGGGAGGGGAAGACCGTTCAGAATTCGATCGAGGCCGATGCCTTGAAGGTGCGCGGGCCGCCCTGGAGCAGCCGCGAGCCGAAAGCGCTGAACGCGTTATAGGCTGTGGCCCAATAGCGCTTGTCCGCGACATTATCGACGTTGAAGCGCAGCGTCAGCGGGGTGTCGCCGACCAGCGCGACGTAGCGCGCGCCAAGGTCGAAGCGCGTCCAGCTATCGAGTTCGAGCGTGTTGGCCGAGTCCACGGCCTGCTTGCCGGTGTAGACGACGCGGCCGACGAGCGTCAGCGCGGGCAGGAAGGGAAGATCCCATTCGACATTCGCGTTGGCGAGCACTTCGGGCACGCCGACCGCGTCCTTGCCTTCGTTCACGCCGCCCTCGGTCCGGCGCAGCTTGGCGTCGTTGAAGGTCAGGCCCGAGATGATGCGGAGGCCGTCGACCGGCTCGCCGTCGAGCGTGATCTCGACACCGCGGTTCCGCTGGGTGCCGTAATTGCCATAGACCAGCGTGTCGGGGTCGACGAAGCTGTTGGGCTTGTCGATCTGGAACAGCGCGAGACCCGCGTTGAAGCGGCCGAAGTTGAGCTTGCCGCCGACTTCATATTGTGTCGACTTGACCGGCGGCAGCACCGCGCCGCGGTTGACGACGGGGATGGCGTTGCCGTTGCCGTCATCGATCGTGAGCGGCGCGACGGAGCCTGCCACCAGACCCTCGATGCGGTTGCCGTAGAGCGAAAGCCCGGGGGCCGGCTTGACGACGAGGCCGAGAACCGGGGTCGCCGCCGATTCCTTGTAGCCGCCCGTGCGGGCGCCGTCGGTATAGGAATAGGAGGTCGTCTTGATCTCCTGCAGGCGCAGGCCGCCGGTGATCAGGATGCGGTCGTCGAGCAACCCGAGCGTGTCCGAGAAGAAGACGCTCGCCACGCGGTTTCGGCCGATCGGGAACACATTGTCGAGGTCGCCGCCGACGAAACCGCCCGGCGTCGGCGCGGGCACGATGACCGGGTCATAGAGATTGGCGGGATAGGCGGCCCCAAAGTCGAAGGCGTTGCGGTTGACCTGCCAGCTCACCGCGGCGCCGGCGTTGATCTCGTGGCTCATGCCGCCGCCTTCGAGCTTGATGCGGATGCCGGCGGTCGCCGATTCATTATTGTCTTCGCGCGGCACGTACGAGCCGCTGCCCGTCGCGGCGCCGGTGACCGGATCGTTGAGGGTGATGCCCGCGGTGGTCTGATCCTCGCGCCCGTCGCGCGCGCCGACCTTGGCATAGAGCATCGCGGCGTCGGACAGGTCATATTCGAGGCTGAAGGTGCCGAAATAATCCTTGGTCAGGATCTGGCTCCACGGCTGCGAATAATTGGTGTCGGCGTGCGGAACGCGCGGGATCACCCCGCCGATGCCGACCTGGCCGCGCCAGTATGTCTGGTTCAGCCGCTGGTAGTTGAGGTTCAATGCAGCGCGCAGCGGGCCATTGTTGTAATCGAGCGTGGCGCCGAGGACGTAGCTCGAGTGGAACTCGTCGTCGATCGCGATGTCGCCGCGGCGCGCCGATCCGTTGATGCGCAGCCCCCATTCCTGATGGGCGCCGAAGCGGCGCGCGACGTCGACCGCGCCCGAGAGGTGCGCGGCAGAGGTATAGCCGAGCGTCGCGCGGATCACGTCGCGCTCGGCCTTTTTGGGAAGCAGGTTGACGCTGCCGCCGATGCCGCTGCCACCCGGGGCGGCGCCGTTGAGGAAGGCGCTGGCGCCGTTGATGACCTGCACCGAGGAGACGAGTTCGGGCGCGACGATCTGGCGCGGGGTGATGCCATAGAGGCCGTCGAAGCCGACATCGTCGGACGACAGGTCGAAGCCGCGGATGACGAAGACTTCGCCCGCGATACCGAAGCCGAGCGCGGTGCGGACGGTGGGATCATTCTCCAGCACTTCGCCGAGCGAATCGGGCTGCTGGTTGAGGATCAGCGCTTCGTTATAGCTGCGGATGTTGAACGGAATGTCCTCGGCCGCCTTGGTGCCGAAGACGCCGACATTGCCGCCGCTGGTGACCTTGGTCTGGTTGTTGCGCTGCGCGGTGACGAGGATCTCGTCGGCGCCGGCATCATCCTGCGCCATCGCGGGCGTCGCAATGGCGATCACGGCGGTGGCGGCGGTCAGCTCCAGCGCGGTGCGGAAGGTCGATCTGGTCATGTGTATTCCCCTACGTGCGCGGCCCTGTCCCGCGCGGAAATTGGTCAGGTTCGGCGCGCGCGCATGGCCCAGCCGACGGCAAATACGGGTATGGCGAGCGCGGCCCACGACATCGCATCGCGCCATCCGTCGCCGGTCAGCGCGACGACGAGCCCGACGATGCTGACGGTCGCGAGCAGCAGCGGGACGGCGAAGATCGCGCGGAGGCCTTGGCTCTTCTTCATTCGGCGGGCTGCAATGTGCCGCCGCTCTCGACCTCGCGGACGAGCGCGTCGGTTCCGAAGCGGCGCTTGCCGAGCCAGAGATAGAGGCCCGATCCGAGTATGATCATCGTGAAGACGGTCAGGATCGCCCAGAGCAATTTGAGCGGCAGCGCGCCATAGTCGCCGAAATGCAACGGCTGCGACAGCGCGAGCGCCTTGGCGTACCAGGGCATCGGGCGCGCGTCGGTGAAGTCGCCCGTCTCGGCATCGATCAGCGCCGCGGTGAGCAGGCGTTCGGTGAGCGGCGTGTCGCCCTGGAAAAAGACGGCATAATGATGCTTGCTGCTGAACGCGCCGCCCGGGAAGGCGATGAACTGCGGATTGTTGCCGGGAATCTCCTTGCGCGCCGCGGCCATCGCCTTGTCGATCGAGCCATAATTTTCGGGGGGCACCGCGCCCTTGCCGGCGTAGGTCTTCGTCATCTCGGCCAGCTCGGTCCGCTGCCAATATTCGAAGATCGGGGTGGCGAGCGCGTTGATCACCCCGGTCGCGCCGACGACGGTCATCCACGCGAGCGCGACGATGCCGAGCAGATTGTGATAGTCGAGCCATTTGACGCGGCGGCTGCGCGAGGTGCGCAAGGTGCCGAAGTCGAGCTTTTTCATGAAGGGCGCGTAGAGGACGACGCCCGAGACGATCGCGATCACAAAGAGCAGCCCCATCAGCCCGAGGAAGAGCATGCCGGGCAGCCCGAGGAACATGTCGGTGTGAAGCTGGAGCAGGAAATGCATCACGCCGCTTTCGTCGACGGTCGCGGTGCCCGCGCCGGTCGAGCGGTCGAGGATCTGGATCGTCATGTCCTCCGCCGGGGAATCGGCGCGCGGTGCGGTGGTGATCGTCATCGACGGCTGCTCGTTATCGAACGCCATGAAGACGGGCACCTCGCCCGGCCGCGCGGCGAGCGCTTTCGCTAGCATTTCGTCGAGCGGTTTGAGGCCGGGGGCCTCGCCCGACGACCCGACGCCGGGCATGCCATAGTTCCGCATGTCCTCGGTCAGCGCGTCGATTTCATCGTGAAAGATCAGCGGCAGCCCGGTGACGCACAGCATCAGCAAAAAGCCGGTGCAGACGATGCTCGTCCATTTGTGGATCAGGAACCATGTCCGGATGGTCGATCGTTGCATGACAGGGGCTGCTGCTATTGCGAAGGAAAATCAATAGCGCCCTATGGCCTGACCCCGCAATTGACAACCGCCTTTGCGGCTGGAACCCCATCGTTCGGGCCGGCTGTACCATAGATCGGGCCAGTCGATGACGGCCGTTGGTCGCCCCGGGGCCGGGGAGATGTACGAAGAGGCTGCATTGTGGTGCGAACCCTTCGCGCGTTTCGAACCTATCAAATATCAATTTGCTTTCGGATTGCGGTGCCCTCAAGATGACACCCGAGGGACCCGCTCGTATCGCTTGGAGCAGCTATGCCTTTGAGCCACGAAATAGAGCGACTGCGCGCCGAGCATACGGCGCTGATCGCGCTGGCGCGGATCGTGACCGAACTGACCAATACTCCCGGCCCGCCGCAGCTGACCGAGCTGGCGGCAGCGCGCGGACGGCTTCGCGAGACGCTGGTGCGTCACCTGAAATGCGAGGACTGGATCCTCTATCCGCGCCTGCGGGCGACCGGCGACCCCGACCTGATGCGCATCACGAACGAATTCGAATTGGAAATGGGCGATCTGGCGGCAGAATATGTCGCCTATGACGACAAATGGGACCCCAAAAGGGTCGAGGCCAAATGGGCGGAATTCGGCCGAGAGACGGCAGCGATCTTCGACGTGCTGGCGATGCGGGTCGAACGCGAGGAACGCGAGCTCTATCCGCTTGCCGACAAGCTTTATGTCGCGGCCGCGGCGCTCGGCCCGGCGATCACGGACGAAGCGACAATTTCCAGCTGAGCGCGACGCGCCAGTCCTGATCATAGCCGGGCACCGGCTGGTTCCACGCATCGGCGAGTTCGAGGCCGATCGTCGCATTTTCCGAATAGGAAAGACGCACGCCGCCGCCCCAGCTGCCGAGCCGGAAATTGGTTCTGGGGATCGCGGTGCGCGCGAGCAGGGTGACGTCGGCATAATCGACGAAGCTGTAGATTTCGCTCTTCGCCAGCTTGCCGCCGCGCAGCGGGCGCAGCGCGAGTTCGCCGAAGGTGGCATAGCCGCGGTCGCCATTGACCAGCCCGTCGTCGAACGCGCGGCCGAAAGTCGCGCCGCCGACGCTGAAGCGCTGCGCCGCGGGCAGGCGGTCGCGCGTCCAGCGCCCCGTTGCGGCGGCGCGGACGACGAGCGCTTTGCCGATCGCCTGATTCGCCTCAAGGCTGGCGTCGGCATAGAGGAAGCCGGCCTCGCCGACGCCGGGATCGACGCGCGCGCCCGCGAAATCGAGACCCTTGGCACCGCCGAGGCGCGCGCCGACGACGGTGCGCTCTTCGCTGAGGCGA
Source organism: Sphingopyxis sp. H053 (assembly GCF_001468225.1). Lineage (GTDB taxonomy): Bacteria > Pseudomonadota > Alphaproteobacteria > Sphingomonadales > Sphingomonadaceae > Sphingopyxis. The sequence goes on from NZ_LNRU01000004.1 coordinate 303,559, forward strand.
AAGGCGAGGCTGCCGCTCGCCGTCCAGGTCTTCTCGGCGGCGATCGTCGAGCCGAACAGCGCGTTTTTCGAATCGAGATAGTCGATCCGCGCCGCGGCGACCAAATTGCGGCGCGTCGCGCGGATCAGCGGATGGGTAACCCCCAGCCCCGCGCTCCACGCCTCGCCGTCGATCGCGAGCCCCTTGGGGCGCGTGCGGAGCGCCGCGGCCGATAGTTCGGCGCGCGTACCGCCGGCGCCGATCGGGGTCGAATGGCTCGCTGCCATATAGAGCAAGGATTTGAGATTGACCGCCGCGGCGCCGGTGAGCCGCGTTTCGTCGCCGCTGCGCAGCAGGCTGGTGCCGCGTGCGTTCGCCTCGACGATGCCGTCGTTCACGAACTGGCTGGTGCGCGTCGTGAAGCCGAGGCCAATCGTCGGTTTCTTCGCGTCGATTGCGAGGTCGAGCGCGACCGCGCCCTGCTCGCCGCCGAGCGCGAGCGACGGGGTGACGGTAAGGCCCGGAATGTCGGCGATATTGCCAAGCGCGCGCTCGAAGCGCGCGCGCGGTAGCGGACGCTGGCCAGTGAGGCTCCGGGCCATCCTGCCGACGAGCGGCGCGGGGCCGCTCTCGCGCTCGCCGCTCAGCGTCACCGAGCCGATATAGCCCTCGGCCGAGGCGACGGTGACGACGCCGCCCGACAGATCCTGCTCGGGGATGACGAGGGTGAAGAGCGCGACACTCGAGCGATTATAGGCGCGCGTCATCGCCGCGGCGAGTTTCGCGAGATTGTCCGCCGATGCGCGCTTGCCGACGAAGCGTTGCGCGGCGCGGCCGACATTCGCTGGCACCCCCGCACCAAGGAAGCGAATTTCGCGGATGGTGATGTCGGGCCGCGCGCCGAGTTCGACCTTGCCGAGCGAGAGCGGTTTGGCCTCGGGATCGGGAAGCGGGTCGCGGCTGCGGTCTGGCGCGAGGGGCGGGCGGCCGTCGAGCGGTGTCGCCGCGGGCTGGGCCGCGAACGCCGCGGCGGGGAGGAGCAGGGCTCCCGCCGCCGCCGCGGCGCAGGCGTTGCGCAATGGGCGCATAGGGTGCGGCTTCAGTTGCCGCGCTTCGGTTTCAGGCCGCCGAGAACGCCCCCGACGGTGCCGGTGACCCCGGTGACCAGGCCGGTGACAGGATCGACCGCGGTGCCGCCGTCCGTCGCGCCGCCGCCCACTTGCCCGAGCGCGCCGGTCGCCGTGGCGACGACGTTGCTGACCAGCGTGACGGGCGATCCGACGGGGCTGCCGCCGGGCGTCCCGCCCGTCAGGCCGCCAGTGGCGCCGCCGAGCAGATTGCCGCCGGTTCCGGGCTGGAGCGTGACGAGCTGGCCGCCCGAACCGACGCCGACGGTCAGCAGGCTGCCGTTCTGCTGGCCGGGCGAGAGGATGCTCGCGCCGATCAGCGGCGAGGCGGTGGGGCTGCCGATCGCGGTGGCCTTGCCGATCGTTGCGGTGATCAGCTGGCCGGGGGCGGCGGCGAGGCCGTCGACCAGATATTGCTGGCCATTGCCGGTCTGGACGAGCGCGACCCCGGTGCTTTTGACGACGCCGACGACGGTGCCGACGAGGTTGCTGTTGCCCGGTACCTTGCCGTCGACCGCGCTGGCGAGCAGCAGTCCCTTGTCGGCGATGACATTGACGAGCCCGCCCGTCTTGACGAGCACGCCGCCGATCACCGGATTGGTGCTGGCGGGATCGCCGGTGTTGGCGAGCAGGCCCGTACCCGCGACGCCGCTGGGGCCGACGAGGCCGCCAACCGCGAGCGCCCCCGCGCTGCCAAGGCCGAGGCCGCTACCCGCCGGGCCCGCGGGACCGGTCGCGCCGGTTGCCCCGGCCGGACCGGGCGCGCCCGCCGGGCCGACGGTGCCGGTGGCACCGCCGCTGCCGACGCTGCCGACGCGGTAACTGCCCGACGATTCGCAGGCCGCGAGCGCGAAGCACGCCGGGATGAGAATGAGATGGGCCGGGCGGAGTTCAAGACGGAAGAAAGGCATGAGATATCCCCTTCGTACATGATCTGGTCCCTGGACCCCATATTCCCAAACGAACTCCAAAGTTCCCTTTGTTGTTGAAATTAATTGTTATTAACCGAACATATAAACTAGTAAATTGGGAGATACTACGCGTTTCCTTGCAATGAGTGGCAAGGTGTTAACCAAAATTTTTCTGTAGTTCGTTCTTCAAGCTAACTTGGCGTCGTCAATATGTGATCCATCAAGACACATGATTTTCGCAAATTGATTTAAGTAAAAAGTTCCCGTCGCAAGTTTGGCGCGATTGCCGCTTATCCTTCTTCTTTCCGTCATCGCGTTGTCACGCCTTCGCCGCAGCGCAGCAATATCGCCCGCCTATGCCCCCGCGACCCCGGCGCCATTTCGCGACCGGGAAAAGGGGATCCATCGATGACCACTCAGTTCAGGAGCCGCCTGCGCGCCGGGGCCGCCTCGATCGCTGCGCTCGCCGTGCTGGCCGCGACGCCGGCCTTTGCCGAAGACGCCGCGGCCGATGCGGCCGATAGCGCCGATGTCGAAGAGATCGTCGTGCTCGGGCAGGGGCAGGCGCGTCAGGTGCAGGAATTGGGCGCCGCCGACATCGCGCTCGAAGTGTCGGGTATCAGCCCGCTCAAGGCCATCGACAAGCTGCCCGGGGTCAATTTCCAGGCCGCCGATCCGTTCGGCGCCTATGAATGGTCGGCACGCATCTCGATCCGCGGTTTCAGCCAGAACCAGCTCGGCTTCACGCTCGACGGCGTCCCGCTCGGCGATATGAATTACGGCAACCACAACGGCCTGCACATCAGCCGCGCGATCATCAGCGAGAATGTCGGCCGGGTCGAAGTCGCGCAGGGCGCGGGCTCGCTCGCGGCGGCGTCGACGAGCAACCTTGGCGGCACGATCGAATTTTTCTCGCGCGAACCGGCCGAAGACCTCGGCGTCGACGTGTCGGGCACCTATGGCAGCGACGAGACCAAGCGTCTCTTCGCGCGCATCGACAGCGGCGAGATCGCGCCCGGTGGCCCGCGCCTGTCGCTGAGCTATGCTTGGGCTGATGCCGACAAGTGGAAGGGCAATGGCGTCCAGCGCCAGGACCAGGTCAATGCGCGCATCGTCCAGCCCGTCGGCGACGGCCAGTTCTTCGGCTTCGTCAACTATTCGAACCGCCGCGAGAATGACTATCAGGACCTCAGCGCCGACATGATCGGCCGCCTCGGCTATCAGTGGGACAATTTTGCCAAGGATTGGGACACGGCGGTCCAGGTCGCCAAAGTCTATCAGAATCAGGTCGCGCGCGCGGCCTATAACGCCGGCGTCGCCAATGGCAGTCTGCCGCTCGGGACGCCCTATGTCGCGCCCTATGCCGGGGCCGGCGAGGCATTCCCGGCGCCGGTCGCGACGGTTGACGACGCCTATTATGACGCGTCGGGGCTGCGCAAGGACTGGCTCGCCGGCGTCGGCGTCGAGGCGCCGCTCGGCGAATATTGGACGCTGAAGGCGATGGGCTATTACCATGGCAACAAGGGTCGCGGCTTGTGGTTCACGCCCTATGTCACGACCCCCGGCGGCGCGCCGATGACGATCCGCACCACCGAATATGACATCGAGCGTTATGGCATCGTCACCTCCAGCCTGTTCGAGGTCGGCAACAACAAGTTCGAAATCGGCATGTGGTACGAGGACAACGCCTTCAATCAGGCGCGGCGTTTCTATGGCCTCGCCAGCACGACCGGCGCGCCGAGCCGCGGCAGCCTGAAATTCCCGAAGGACCCGCTCACGACGCAGTGGGAGTTCGATTTCAACACCCAGACGCTGCAATATCATGTCCAGGACACGCTCGACCTCGGCAGCTTCCAGATCAATGCGGGCTGGAAGGGGCTGCGCGTCACCAACCTTGCGACGCCGATCGTGCGCGGCGGGCTCGCGTCGGGGAAGACCGAGGCGAAGGACTGGTTCCTACCGCAGGCGGGGCTGCTCTATCGCCTCAACGACGATAACGAGCTGTTCGCGAGCTATACCGAAAATATCCGCGCCTTCGAATCGTCGGCGACCGGCGGTCCCTTCGCCACGACGCAGGCGGGTTTCGACGCGCTCGACCTCAAACCCGAAACCTCGACCACCTACGAACTCGGTTTCCGCACCAAATCGCCCCGCTTTCAGGGCGTGATCGCGGGCTATTATGTCGACTTCAAGGATCGCATCATTGCGTTCGCCAACGGGTCGGGCATTCAGGGTAATCCGGCGATCCTGAGCAACGTCGGCGACGTCCGTTCGTGGGGCGTCGAGGCGGCGGGCACGTTCCGCGTCACCCCCGAACTCTCGCTCTTCGCTTCCTATGCCTATAACGACTCCGAATATCAGGACGATGTTGTCAATGCGGCGGGCGCGGTCGTTGCGGCGACCGCGGGCAAGACGGTGGTCAATTCGCCGCGGCATCTCGCCAAGGGCGAAATCACCTGGGACAATGGTGATTTCTTCGCGCGCGTCGGCGCCAACTACACGTCGAAGCGCTATTATTCCTACGAGAATGACGCCGAGGTCGGCGGGTTCGTGATCGTCGACGCCAGCATCGGCTATCGCCTCAACGACCGCATCTCGATCCAGGCCAATGCGACGAACCTGTTCGACAAGGAATATGTGTCGACGATCGGCACCAACGGCTTCGCCAACCGCGGTGATAGTCAGACCTTGCTGACGGGCGCGCCGCAGCAGTTCTTTGTGGCGTTGAAGGCCGGGTTCTAGACCCGACGTCGCTTCTCAACGATTGACGATGATGGCGCGGTCCAGCTAGGGCCGCGCCATCATTTTTTGGGAAATATAGTCATGACCGATACGCCCCCCGACCGCATGTCGACCAATCCGCGCTCGCCCCATTTCGATATGGAGGTGCTGCAGCGTGGCATCGGAATCCGCTTCAAGGGCAAGGAGCGCACCGACGTCGAGGAATATTCGGTCTCCGAAGGCTGGATCCGCGTCGCCGCGGGCAAGTCGAAGGACCGCTTTGGCCAGGCGATGACGATCAAGCTGTCGGGCGAGGTCGAAGCCTGGTTCGAAGACACCGCCGCCAGCGGCGAGGGCGACGAAGCCTAAACACACCGGCGTCACAGCGCATAAAGAAAAGCCCCGGAGCGATCCGGGGCTTTCTTTGTGCGCGATGCGCTTGCCGGCTGTCGTTCGGGCTTACTGGCCGAGCGAGGCGGCGACGAATTCGAGGCCGTTGCCGGGTTTCCAGTCGTTCTGGGCCCAGACGGGCGCCTTGAAGCTGGGAGCCTTGTTCGGTGCGCCCGCTTCGCCGTCGGCGTAGATGAAGCCCTGCACCGGATTGGCGCGCAGGCCCAGGTCACCGATCGGCGCGTACCACACTCGAACCATGCTCCAGTCGCCATCCGAGCTGACGTCGACAACGCGGACGTTGCGTTCGATCTGGCCGCGGCGGCCGTTGATCGGCGACCAGTTGGCATGGTCGATCAGGATTTCACGGTCGCTGACGATCTTCTTGACGACGGCAACATGGCCGAGCGGCATGCCGCCGGTGCCGGCGAAGGCCATCACGGCGCCCTGGCGGGGCTCTTCGCCGCGCTGATAGGTGCCGGCGGCCTGCGCCCACCAGGTCTTGGCGTTGCCGCGGATTTCGACGCCCGATTCGGCGCGGGCAAAGGGGACGCACTGCAGATAGTCGCGTGCCGCGGCGGGCGCGCTGACGAGCAGGCCGGTGATCATCATCACAGACGCCATGGCGGCTGCCAGATAACGACGAATGAACATGGAAAGCGACCCCCCGATGGCTTGTCTTCAAGCGTTGGAGCGTCTTTGCCACGGTGCGCGCGGACCACCACCCGTCTAGCGACGAGTCGCGCCATCGCTGCGGTGGATGGGGGAACCTTTTGTTAAGCAGTTCAATTCGCCGTGCGGGCATTTCGGTTTATCGACCAAATCGAATCCGTCGTCCCCGCGTAGGCGGGGGCCGTCATCGGCCTTGATCCGATGTTGCGGTCTAAAACGACATCGGCCCCCGCCTGCGCGGGGGCGACGATTTGGGTTTGTCAGGCGGCGACGGTCGCCACGTCGTCGGGGGCACGGAACAGCGTCAGCACGTCGCTCGCCGGCATCGGCCGCCCGTAATAATAGCCCTGGATGTTGCTGCAGCCAAAGCCGCGGAGCGTTTCGACCTCGAGCTCGGTCTCGGCGCCCTCGGCGGTCGTCGACATGCCGAGGCTGTCGGCGAGCGCGACGACAGCGCGGATGATCGCGATCGATTCGATGCTGCCCTTCGCCGCCCCGACGACGAAGCTGCGGTCGACCTTGATCGTCGAGAATTGCGTCTTGCGCAGGTAACCGAGCGACGAATAGCCGGTGCCGAAATCGTCGAGCGACAGGCGGATGCCGAGCCCGATAAGCTGGTCGAGCAGCTGCGCCGCGCCGCCGCCGTCGCGCAGGAAGACGCTTTCGGTGACTTCGATTTCGAGCCGTTGCGGCGAAAGCCCGCTTTGCGCGAGCGCCGAGACGACGACCGAGGCGAAGCTCGGATCGGTGAGCTGGTCGGCCGAGACGTTGACCGCGACCTTCAGGTTCGACGGCCATTTCATCGCTTCGCGGCACGCGGTGCGCAGCACCCATTCGCCGATCGGCGAGATCAGCCGCGCATCCTCGGCGAGCGGGATGAAGCGGCCTGGCGACACATTGCCGAGCTTCTGGTTGTGCCAGCGGATCAGCGCCTCGAAGCCGTTCAATGTGCCGTCGGCGGCGGTCACCACCGGCTGGTAATAAAGTTCGAATTCGCCGCGTTCGAGCGCGCCGCGCAATTCCTGCTCCATCACGCGCCGTTCCTCGGCTTGCGCGTGCAACGATGCGACATAGGCGGCGACGACATTGCCGCCCTTGTCCTTGGACTTGTAGAGCGCAAGGTCGGCGTTGCGGGTCAGCGTCTCGACCGTCGCGCCATCGGTCGGCCCGATCGCGAAGCCGACGCTGGCGCCGACGAACAGCTGGTGATTGTCGACCACATAGGGGCGGCTGATCGTCGTGATGATCCGCTGCGCGAGATCCTCGGCGCTGTCGGCCGAGGCAACATTGTGGAGCACGACCGCGAATTCGTCGCCGCCGAGCCGGCCGCAGGTCATCCCGCGCTCCATCAGGCCCTTCAGCCGTGCCGCGACCTGCGCGAGCAATTTGTCGCCGACGGGGTGGCCCAGCGTATCATTGACCGCCTTGAACCGGTCGAGGTCGATCATCAGCAGCGCGCAGCGCGACTTGGCCTCGAGCGCATGCGCCAGCGCGCGCGCCAGATCCTCGTTGAGGCTCAGGCGATTGGGCAGGCCGGTCAGATTGTCGAAGCGCGCCATTTTGGCGATCTGTTCGGCGGTCGCGCGCTTTTCGGTGACGTCCGATCCGACGCCGCGGAAGCCGAGGAACTTGCCGGCTTCGTCGAGGCGCGGCGACGCGGACAATTCCCACCAGCGCGGCATGCCGCCGATCGTGACCGGCACGATCAGATTCGAAAAGCTCTCGCGCCGTTTCATCCGTTCGGCCATGTCGTGGAGGCTTTTGGGGAACAGGCCGGTTTCCCAGGCATCGCCCGAAAGCGCCTGCAACAGTGGGATGTTCTCGAGCGTCTCCGCGGTGCCGCCGAGCGCATAGGCGAGGCGCGGCGAGACGTGGACGAGGCGGCGGCTGTTGTCGGTCTGCCACAGCCAGTCGGCCGAGGTTTCCTCGAATTCGCGCAGCAGCAAACTCACCGTTTCGGTCTTTTCGTGCAGCGTCTCTTCGGCGCGGCGAAAGCGGATATGGCTTTGCGCAAAACGGACGCAGAAGGCGCAAAGGAGCAGCCCGGCGGCGATCGCCACGCCGGCCAGCTGGGGCGCGCCGGCGCGCACCAGCGCGGCGGCAGCCGACAGGGTGACGGGCCCGATAAACAGCACGCAGGCCAGCGGGACGCTGTGCGCGACGATCGAGAGCGTGACCATCATCAGCACCGCGATCGTCCACATCGAAAGGACATGGTCGAGCGCCGGCGTCAGCCCCTGCAACCAGAAGGGCGACCCCCAAAGAACCGCCGAATAGAGCGCGTGCCGCACGCACAGCCGATATTCGGCCACCCCAGACAGCTTGGGGTCGCCGAGCGGGAGGTTGCGGAATTTGCTGTACGACCAGAGGCCGAAGACCAACGCGCCGCCCAGCCAGCCGGCCGCGACCGGCAACGGCACGCTGAGGATCATGGTGAAAGCCGCAACGAGCGCCATGCCCATGCCCATCACCAGGCGCAGCGATCCGCGGCCGCGAAGCGGCGCAAGCTGGAGCTGGCGGAGGTTGCCGATGTCCTGATCGCGCGGCCCCAGCCCCAAAAGGGTCCGCGCAGGAATGACTTCGGCAGCAATTGGATCGGTCAGCAGGCTTTTCACCCGCCCTGTTTAGCGCGCGGGGGTTACCCGAAGGTAACTATCGGCCCATTTCCAAAACGCTTTCCTGTCCCTTGTCGGGACAGGAAAAACGTGGCCGTTCAGCGGGTTGATCAGGCCGCCATCGCGAAAGGCTGGATTTCCCCGGCCAGATATTGCGCGCGCGCCTTCGACCGGCTGAGCTTGCCCGAACTGGTCCGCGGCAGCGTGCGCGGCGGGATCAGTTCGATCAGGCAGTTCATGCCGGTGATCGCGCGGACGCGGTCGCGAATCGTCTCGCGCAGCGCGAGGCGCTCAGCCTCGTCGCTGGTGCGGCACTGGACGAGCACCGCGGGGGTTTCCTCGCCGCCGGGCGCGGTGATCGCAAAGGCGGCGATGTCGCCCGATTTGAAGCCCGGCAATTGTTCGACCGCCCACTCGATATCCTGCGGCCAGTGATTCTTGCCGTTGATGATGATCATGTCCTTGGCGCGGCCGACAATATAGATGTAACCATCTGACAAATAACCCATATCGCCGGTGTCGAGCCAGCCGTCCTTCATGCAGGCGGCGGTCGATTCGGGATCGCGGAAATAGCCGGTCATCAGCGACGGGCCGGTGCACCAAACCTTGCCGACGGTCTGGTCGGGCAGCGGGTTCCCCGCTTCGTCGCGGACCTCGATCACCATGTCGCGCGCGGCGCGGCCGCAGTTGACGATCGCGCGGTAACGCGTCGGCCGGCCCGAATCATTCGCGGCGCCCGACAGCTCGGTTTCCTCGACCAGTTCGACGACGATGCCTTCGCCCGGCGGCATGATGCTGACCGCGAGCGTCGCTTCGGCAAGGCCGTAGCTCGGCAGGAAGGCACTCGCCTTGAAACCCGCGTCGGCAAAGGCATCGACGAAGCTCTGCATCACGTCGGGGCGGATCATGTCGGCGCCGTTGCCCGCGACGCGCCAGCGCGACAGGTCGAAGCGGTCGGCGACGTGCGTCTGGCTCGACACGCGGCGCGCGCAGATGTCGTAGCCGAAGGTTGGCGAATAGCTGAGCGTTGTGCCCTCGTTGCGGCTGATCAGGTCGAGCCAGGCGAGCGGGCGGCGGGCGAAATCCTCGGTCTTGAGATAATCGACCGAGACCTGGTTCGCGACCGGCGAGAGCAGGCAGCCGACGAGGCCCATGTCGTGATACCAGGGCAGCCACGAGATGCAGCGGTCGCTGTCGCGCACTTCCATGCCGTGGCTGTGCGCGGCGAGGTTGTTGAGTAGCGCGGCATGGGTGACGGCGACGCCGTGCGGGAAGCGCGTCGAGCCGCTGCTGTATTGCAGATAGCAGGTCTCATTCGACTTCTGCTCGGGAAGCGCGGCGACCGGTGCCGGACTCTGTTCGAACGCGCTCCAGTCGACGGGCTTCACGCCTTCCTTCTCGGCCGCTTCGACCGCCATCGCGGCGATTTCGGGCGGGAAGAAGAGCATCGTCGGGTCGCAGCTGGAAAGCTGCACGACGAGCTGGCCGACATAGCTGTCGCGCCCGCCGAAGCTGGTCGGCAGTGGCAGCGGCACCGGCCAGGCGCCGGCGTAGATCGTGCCGAAGAAGAGCGCGGCGAATTCGGGGCCGGTTTCGGCGATCAGCGCGATTCGGTCGCCGGGCTTCACCCCCGCGGCGATCAGCCGATAGGCGGCCCGAAGCGCGTCGGCCTTGAGTTCGCTGTACGGATAAGGGCGCACGAGACGCCCACGCGGATCGTGGAAATTGAGCCCGCGCGTACCGTTCGCGGCATAATCGAGCGCTTCGCCGATGGTGGCGAAGTCCGAAAAGCGGCGCGGTTGCGCACAGAGCGTCGGGGTCGACGTCAGCGCGTCGGCCTGCGTTTCGATGATCTGAGTCATAGGGGGTGCGACATCCCGTGAAACGGGCCGCGCGGCAACAAGCATGTCATCTTTTGAAGCCATAGTACCGTGCGCGAGCCCTGTGTTGTTAGAACAATCGCCCATTTCCGGGCGTTATGGCCCGATATGGCGGTGTTGATCGTTCTCAATCAGGCCCGACTGTGGCACAAACATGGCATATGGCCAACCGCCGCGCCCCATCCGACCGTTCAAGAAGGCCTCTCGGTGCAGCGCGGCTCGACGAATTGGCGCTCGCTTATGTCGCGAGATTCGCAACGAGCCGGGCCAAGCTGACGCGCTATCTTGCCAGAAAAGTCCGTGAATCCGAATGGATAGACGATATTGACGCCATGACGGCCTGCGAGGCAGTGGCCGACCGGATGGAGCGGCTGCAATTTCTCGATGACCGCCAATATGCCGCGATGCGCGCGGGTGCGATGACACGGCGCGGGCTGGGCGTCCGGCGCGTCAAGGCGCAGCTTTATGTCGACGGAATTGCCGCGAAAGACAGCGGCGAGGCGATCGAGACGGCCGAAACCGCCGCGGTGTCGGCGGCGGTCGGATTCGCGCGGCGCCGGCGGTTCGGGCCCTTTGCCGTACGCGCGAGCGACGATCCGAAGCAGCGCGAACGGCAAATCGCCGCCTTTTTGCGCGCGGGGCACAGCATGACGATCGCGCGCCGCATCCTCGCCGTTCCCCCGGGGGACGAGGCGGCGCTGGCGGTGCTGGACGATGAAGCGATGCTCGATTAGGTCCGGCGACATCACGGGATAAGGATTTGCCGATGCGCGCCATTTTTACCGCCCTTGCCCTGTCGCTCGCGCTGCCGATGGCGGCGTGCAGTAGCGATGCAAGCGAGGAAGCGAGCGTTGCGACGATCCCGGTGACGATCGCCGCGGCGGGCAAGGCACATGTCTTCAACGTCGAGGTTGCGCGCACCGACGAGGAACAGGATCGCGGGCTGATGTTCCGCACCAGCCTGCCCGAGGGCGGCGGCATGATCTTCCCGTTCAAGAAGCCGCGAATCGGCAGCTTCTGGATGAAGAACACGCTGATTCCGCTCGATATGATCTTCATCCGCGCCGACGGCAGCATCGACCGCATCGCCGAAAATACCATCCCCGAATCGCTCGAACCGGTGGTCAGCGGCGGCGAGGTTTCGGCGGTGCTCGAACTCGCGGGCGGTACGGCGGCGAAGCTTGGCATCGACGAGACCGCCAAGATCACGTGGAAAGATGGAAAATAGCGCCCGTCCGCGTGGTTTGCGGCTTGCAGACCGCGCTACCTTGCCTGTAAACGCCACGCCATGAGCATCTTGGGCAAGATTTTCACCTGGTGGGACGGTGCGACCGTCGGCACGTTGCTGAACAGCTGGAGCACCGGCACGAAGGTGGGCGAGGACAGCCTCGGCAACCGCTATTTCCGTGCGAAAAAGGGCGGCCGCCGCTGGGTGCTGTACAATGGATCGAACGACGCGAGCCGCGTGCCGCCCGAATGGCACGGCTGGCTGCACGGCACCTTCGACGAGCTGCCGACCGATGCCCTTCCCGCGCCGCGCGCATGGGAGAAGGAAGCGACCCCGAACCTGACCGGCAGCACGGGCGCCTATCGCCCCGCCGGTGCGCTCGAACGCGGCGGCCAGCGCGCCGCCGCGACGGGCGATTATGAGGCCTGGCGGCCCGGCGCCGAGTGAGCGCTGCGGTGCCCAGGCTGACCGCGACCGCCGGGCTGGCCATGCTCGCCGCGCTGTCGCTCGGCGCCTGCGACCGGAACCCGGCGACCAAGGCGGGCGGCAGCGACAAGGCGCCGCAGATCGCGAAATCCGAACGCGTGCCGCAGGAAGTCGGCGGCATCGAAGGCGCAACCCCGATGGCGGACCGCGTCGCGGTCGTCGGCCTGCTCAACAAGCGTAACGGGCTCGTCCGCGATCTCGAGATGAAGCCCGGCGAAACGGCGCGCGTCGGCCGCGCGATCGTGCGGCTCCGCGCATGCGAGATGACCGCGCCGTGGGAGGATCCGCCCGAAACTGGCGCCTTCGTCCAGCTGACGGTGCAGGATCAGCGCGACGACAAATGGTATCGCGTCTTTTCGGGCTGGATTTTCCGCGAGCGGCCTGACCGCAACGTCATCCAGCACCCGATCTATGACGTCTTCGTCAAAAGCTGCGCAATGACATATCCGGGCGGCGAACCCGTCGCGCGTTCGGCACCGAAATCGGGCGCCGCCGCGGCGCCCAAGGCATCGAGGGCGCCCCAGTCGCCCGCGACGAACGGCGGCGAGGGGACGGCAACGCTCGTCGCGCCGCCGGTCGTTCCGGCCCCGGCGCCCAAGGCCGCGGCACCGTCGCCCCCCGCCAACACCGAATAGAGCCGCGCGAGATAGTCGGCCTGGCGAATCTCGATCGCGCCGAGGCTGGCGAGGTGCGGCGTGATGAACTGGCAATCGAGCAATTTCCAGCCGCCGGCGCGTAGCCGCGCGACGAGGTGCGCCAGCGCGACCTTCGACGCGTCGCGCGCGCGGCTGACCATCGATTCGCCGAAGAAAGCGCGGCCGAGCGTCACGCCGTAGAGCCCGCCCGCAAGCTCGCCGTCCAGCCAGCATTCGACGCTGTGCGCATGGCCGAGCTGGAACAGGCGGTCGTAGCTCGCCCGGATCACCGGATTGATCCACGTCGTCGGCCGGTCGTCGGCGGGCGCGGCGCAGAGCGCGACCATCTCGGCAAAGGCGGTATCGGTCGTGACGCGAAAGCGGTCCGACACGATGATTTTTTTCAGGCTGTGCGAGAGGTGAAATCCCTCCAGTGGCAGGATTGCGCGCAGCCGTGGTTCGACCCAATGGACCGACGGGTCGTCCGCCCCGTCGGCCATCGGAAAAATGCCCTGCGCATAGGCGCTGAGCAGCAGCGCCGGATCTATGGATTCAAAATGTTTCAGCTCGCAGGCTTCACGAATTTGAGCGTCATGCGATCCGATTCGCCGATCGCGACATATTTTGCGCGATCGGTCTCGCCCTCGGTCAGGTTCGGGGGCAGCGTCCAGACGCCCTTGGGATAATCCTTGCTATCCTTGGGATTGGCGTTGATCTCGCTCTCGCCCGCCAGCTTGAAGCCCGCGGCTTCGGCAAAGGCGACGATCGAGCTCTTCTTCATATAGCCCGACTTTTCCTCCTTCGCGCTGTCGTCATTTTCGTTGAGGCGGTGCTCGACGACGCCGAGCGTGCCGCCGGGTTTGAGCATCGCGAAAATCTGCCTGAACGCGTTCGCGGTGTTGTCGGTGCCGTCGAAGCGCCAGTTGTGGACGTTGCGGAAGGTCAGCACGACGTCGGCGCTGCCGTCGGGCACCTTCGGGTTCGTGCCCGCATGGGGGAATTCGGCGAGCTTTACCGCGCCATAGACCTCGGCATTCTCGGTCTGCTTGGTTTTAACGCGGTTCAGGCCGCGTTCCCACGGCGCCGCGACATACAGCGTACCGCCGCCCGATTTGGTCAGCGGGGCGAGGATTTCGGTATACCAGCCGCCGCCGGGCCACAGCTCGACCACGGTGTCGCCGGGCTTCACGCCAAAGAAGGCGAGCGTTTCGGCGGGGTGGCGATATGTGTCGCGCGGCGTGTTCGTCGCGGTGCGCGTGGGCGCGGCGACGGCGGCGGCGATCGCGTCCTGCGCCTTGTGCGCGGCGTGGGCGTCATGCTGCATCGCGGTTGCGGGAACGGCGATCAGGGCGGCAGCACTTGCAAGCAATAATAGGGAACGCATATGGGGCACCTCTCTCCAGGGGAAGGCCCTGTTTGCGAAGGGATGCGCGGCAATGCAAGTGTCCATGCTGTCAGTGGGGATCGGCGCCGCGCTATTGTTCGGCGTGGCCGAGGTCGCGAGCTGGCGCCGCAACAACCGCCGCGACGTCGAACAGGTCGGTTTCATGCCGTGGCGCGGGATCGCGCTGGCGTCGGCCGCCGTCGCTTTATTCGCGACGGCGTTCTGGCTGGCCGGGAAATAACGTCGCCCCCGCGAAGGCGGGGGCCGCTGGAGTGTAGCGCAAGATCGATAGCGGCCCCCGCCTTCGCGGGGGCGACGAATATTACAGGCACGCCTCGAGATAGGGCTGGTCAAAGCCATATTGGCGCGCTTTTTCCAGCGTATAGGGACGCAGGCCCATCGCGCGATATTCGCCGACGATCTTGCCGTCCTTGTCCTCGTCGAGATATTCGAACTTGAAGAGTTCCTGCGTGACGATGACGTCGCCTTCCATGCCGATCACTTCGGTGACGTTGGTGACGCGGCGCGAGCCGTCGCGCAGGCGCTTGATCTGGACGATCAGGTCGACCGAATCGGCGATCTGCTTCGAGATCGCTTCCTTCGGAATCTTGATGTCGCCCATCAGCACCATATTCTCCATACGGCCGAGGCATTCGCGCGGGCTGTTGCTGTGGAGCGTACACATCGACCCGTCGTGACCCGTGTTCATCGCAGCGAGCAGATCGAAACACTCCGCGCCACGGACTTCGCCCATGATGATACGGTCGGGACGCATACGCAGCGCGTTCTTGACGAGGTCGCCCATGTGGATCGCGCCATTGCCCTCGAGGTTCGCGGGGCGCGTTTCGAGCGGCAGCCAGTGCGGCTGTTGCAGGCGAAGTTCGGCGGCGTCCTCGATCGTCAGCACGCGTTCGCCGGGGTCGATCATCTTCGACAGCGCGTTGAGCATCGTCGTCTTACCCGAACCCGTGCCGCCCGAGATAACGATGTTGAAGCGGCTGGCGCCCGCGATCTTCAGCGCGGTACACATTTTCTGGCTCATCGCGCCCCATTGGCAGAGCATGTCGAGCGTGATCGGCTTGGCCGAGAATTTACGAATCGAGATCGCGGTGCCGCGCAAGGAGAGCGGCGGCACGATCACGTTGACGCGGCTGCCGTCCTTGAGCCGGGCGTCGGCGAGCGGGGTGGTCTGGTCGACGCGGCGGCCGACGAGGTTGCAGATGCGCTGCGCGATCTGGAACAGATGCTGTTCGTCGCGGAACTGGATCGGCGCGATGACCAGCTGGCCCTTGCGTTCGATATAGGTCTGGTACGGACCGTTGACCATGATGTCCGAAATGTCGGGGTCGGCGAGCAGCTCTTCGAGCGGGCCGAAACCGAGCAGTTCGTCGACGAGCACCTTTTCGAGCGCGAACTGTTCGCGCCGGTTCAATGTGATGCGCAGTTCCGCGAGCACTTCGAGGATGATCGGACGGAATTCCTCGGTCAGCTCGTCCTTGTTGAGCGTCGCCGCCGCCTCGGGATCGACGCGTTCGAGCAGGCGCGGCAGCACCTGTTCCTTGATCTTGTGGACGCTCGCTTCAAAGCCTTGCGCCTTCTCGGGCTCCATCGCCTCGGCGGTCGAGCGCTGGTTCAGCCGCTCCATCGCCTCTTCTTCGGGCGTCAGGTTCGACGGCATCTGCGGAATGTCGACCGGGGTGTCGATCGCGGGGAACTGGGTTCCGCCCGGCACGCCGGGACCAGTCTGCATCGGCTTGGCCACGCCAAAGGCGGGGCGGCCAGCGGTTCCGGGTCGGCGTCCGAATGCACTCATCGGTTTTTCCTGCTTCCATATCATCGGGAGCATCGCTGCCAGCGCAGACGAACCCCCATCCGACACGGTGAATAAACCGGAAACTTTGACATTGTCCTAATGCGGCGGACGATTGCGCGCGGGCACAAAAAAAAGCCCGCATCCATGGGGATGCGGGCTTTTGATCGCCGTGGACGGCGGAAGCAATCAGCTTGCGATATGCTCGGCCAGAACGGTGAGGCCGGCTTCGTTAACCTCGGCAAAGCCGCCTTCGACCTCGATCACTTCGGGCGCGGCGCCTGCGGTCGCATAGATGGTCAGCGGCCCGTTGCGCAGCGTCGCCATGAACGGCGCGTGGCCTTCGAGCACCGAGAAATCGCCCTCGGTCCCCGGCACGGTGACCATATGGACGTCGGCGGTCCGCTCGAGGCGGGCGGGGGTGACGAGTTCGAACTTCAGAGCCATGATATGTCCTTAAACCCCTCCCTCCGGGGAGGGGTGTAGGTGTGTTACGCGTCTTCGGCGAGCTTCGCGGCCTTGGCGACCGCTTCGTCGATACCGCCGACCATGTAGAAGGCCGCTTCGGGCAGATGGTCATATTCGCCGTCGACCACCGCCTTGAACGACTTCACCGTGTCTTCGATCGCCACGAACTTGCCGGGGATGTTGGTGAAGACTTCGGCGACGTGGAACGGCTGCGACAGGAAGCGCTGGATCTTGCGCGCGCGGGCGACGACCAGCTTATCTTCTTCCGAAAGCTCGTCCATGCCGAGAATCGCGATGATGTCCTGAAGCGACTTGTACTTCTGCAGCGTTTCCTGAACGCGGCGGGCGGTTTCATAATGCTCCTGCCCGACGATCGCGGCGGTCAGCACGCGGCTGGTCGAATCGAGCGGATCGACCGCCGGATAGATGCCGAGTTCCGAAATCGCGCGGTTCAGCGTCGTCGTTGCGTCCAGGTGGGCGAACGAGGTTGCCGGGGCAGGGTCGGTCAAGTCATCCGCGGGAACGTAGATGGCCTGCACCGAGGTGATCGAGCCCTTGTTGGTCGAGGTAATGCGTTCCTGCAGCGCGCCCATGTCGGTCGACAGCGTCGGCTGGTAACCCACGGCCGAAGGAATACGGCCGAGCAGTGCCGACACTTCCGAACCCGCCTGCGTGAAGCGGAAGATGTTGTCGACGAAGAAGAGCACGTCCTGGCCTTCCTGATCGCGGAAATATTCGGCGATCGTCAGGCCCGAGAGCGCGACGCGGGCACGGGCGCCCGGGGGTTCGTTCATCTGGCCGAACACGAGCGCAACCTTCGAACCCTCGGGGGTCGGGTTGCCGTCCTTGTCCTTGGCGATAACGCCGGCGTCGAGGAATTCGTGATAGAGATCGTTGCCTTCGCGGGTGCGTTCACCGACGCCCGCGAACACCGACGTACCACCATGGCCCTTGGCGATGTTGTTGATCAGTTCCTGGATGAGAACGGTCTTGCCGACGCCCGCGCCGCCGAACAGGCCGATCTTGCCGCCCTTTGCGTAAGGCGCGATCAGGTCGATGACCTTGATGCCGGTGACGAGGATGCTGCTTTCGGTCGACTGGTCGACGAATTCGGGAGCCTTGGCGTGGATCGGCGCGCGGCTGACGGCGTTCACCGGACCCTGTTCGTCGATCGGCTCGCCGATGACGTTGAGGATGCGGCCGAGCGTCTGCGGGCCGACGGGGACCGCGATCTGCGCGCCGGTGTCGGTGACGGGCTGGCCGCGCGTCAGGCCGTCGGTCGCGTCCATCGCGATCGTGCGCACGGTGTTCTCGCCGAGGTGCTGCGCGACTTCGAGGACGAGGCGGTTGCCGTTGTTGTCGGTTTCGAGCGCGTTCAGAATCGCGGGGAGCTGGCCGGTGAACTGGACGTCGACGACGGCGCCGATGACCTGTGCGATGCGGCCCGTGGCGGTGCCGGTGCTTGCAGCCTTGGGAGCGGCAGCCTTCTTCGGCGCAGCAGCCTTGGGCGCGGCGGCCTTCTTGGCGGGTGCCTTCTTTTCAGCGGGTGCGGTAGCCATGGTCTTCTTCCTTGGGTTGATCAGTTAGAGCGCTTCGGCGCCCAGTTCTTCGCGGAGCTACAGCGCTTCCGCGCCAGCAATAATTTCGATGAGTTCGGTCGTGATCGCCGCCTGACGCGTGCGGTTGTAAATGATGGTCAGCTTGTTGATCAGGTCGCCCGCGTTGCGCGTCGCATTGTCCATCGCGGTCATCGACGCACCCTGTTCGGACGCGGCGTTTTCAAGGATGCCCTTGAAGATCTGGATCGTGATGTTGCGCGGCAGCAGGTCGGCGAGGATCGCTTCCTCGTCGGGCTCATATTCGACCGCGGCGCCGCTCGACGCCGGAACGTCGACGGGCGCGGGAACGGGGATCAGCTGCTGGCCGGTCGCTTCCTGGAGGAGCGCCGAACGGAACTTCGAATAGAAGAGATGCGCGACGTCGAACACGCCGGCTTCGTACATCTCCATGACCTTCGCCGAAACCTCGTGCGCCTGGTCGAAGCCGATGTCGCGGATGCCGGTCGTCTCATAGAGCTCGGTGATCTGGCCGGCGAACAGGCGGCCGATGACCGGGCGGCCCTTGCGGCCGATCAGGTAGAAGAGAACCTTCTTGCCCTGCGCCTGCAGTTCGAGCGCCTTGTCGCGCGCCGCCTTGACGATGTTCGAGTTGAACGCGCCCGCGAGACCGCGGTCGCTGTTGAGCACGACGAGCAGGTGCGTGTCGCTCTTGCCGGTGCCCGACAGAAGCTTCGGCGCGCTGTCCGACCCACCGACCTTCGACGCCAGACTGGCGACGACGCCTTCGAGGCGCTCGGCGTAAGGACGCGCGGCTTCGGCAGCCGCCTGCGCCTTGCGCAGCTTGGCGGCTGCGACCATTTTCTTGGCCTTGGTGATCTTCTGGGTCGATTTGACCGAGTTGATCCGCCCTTTGAGTTCTTTCAGGTTTGCCATGAAGGCCCCTATATTTCATCATCCCGGCCGAAGCCGGGACGACGTAAACCTTTAAGCGAAAATCTTGGCGAACGCTTCGAGCGCGGCAACGAGGCCCTTCTTGGCGTCATCGCCAAGATCCTTGGTGTCGCGGATCGTCTTCAGCACGCCGGCGTGGTCGCTGCGCAGATAGGCGATCATCGCCTGTTCGTAGCGCGAGACGTCGGTGGTCGCGACATTGTCGAGATAGCCGTTGGTGCCGGCAAAGATCGACGCGGTCTGCTCTTCGAACGGCATCGGCTGGAACTGCGGCTGCTTCAAGAGCTGCGTCAGGCGCGCGCCGCGGTTGAGCAGCTTCTGCGTCGACGCGTCGAGGTCCGAACCGAACTGCGCAAAGGCTTCCATTTCGCGATACTGCGCGAGTTCGAGCTTGATCGAGCCCGACACCTTTTTCATCGCCTTGGTCTGCGCGGCCGAGCCGACGCGCGACACCGACAGACCCACGTTGATCGCGGGACGGATACCGGCGTTGAACAGGTTGGTTTCGAGGAAGATCTGGCCGTCGGTGATCGAAATCACGTTGGTCGGGATGTACGCCGAAACGTCGCCCGCCTGCGTTTCGATGATCGGCAGCGCGGTGAGCGAGCCCGAACCATTGTCGGCGTTCATCTTTGCCGAACGCTCGAGCAGGCGGCTGTGGAGATAGAAAACGTCGCCGGGGTAAGCTTCGCGGCCCGGCGGGCGGCGCAGCAGCAGCGACATCTGGCGGTAAGCGACGGCCTGCTTCGAGAGATCGTCATAGACGATCACGGCGTGCATGCCATTGTCGCGGAAATATTCGCCCATCGTGCAGCCGGTGTAGGGTGCGAGGAACTGCAGCGGAGCGGGCTCCGACGCGGTCGCGGCGACGACGATCGAATATTCCATCGCGCCATTTTCTTCGAGCTGGCGGACGATCTGCGCGACGGTCGAGCGCTTCTGGCCGATCGCGACATAGATGCAATAGAGCTTCTTGCTCTCGTCATCGCCCGCGTTGGCTTCCTTCTGGTTGATGAAGGTGTCGATCGCGACGGCGGTCTTGCCGGTCTGACGATCGCCGATGATCAGTTCGCGCTGGCCGCGGCCGACGGGGACGAGCGCGTCGAGCGCCTTGAGGCCGGTCTGGACGGGTTCGTGCACCGAGGTGCGCGGGATAATCCCCGGCGCCTTCACTTCGACGCGCATGCGCTTCTCGGCCTTGATCGGGCCCTTGCCGTCGATCGGGTTGCCGAGGCCATCGACGACGCGGCCGAGCAGGCCCTTGCCGACGGGGACGTCGACGATCGTGCCGGTGCGCTTGACGGTGTCGCCTTCCTTGATCTCGGCGTCCGAGCCGAAGATCACGATGCCGACATTGTCGGCTTCGAGGTTGAGCGCCATGCCCTGCACGCCATTGGCGAATTCGACCATTTCGCCGGCCTGGACGTTGTCGAGGCCGTGGACGCGGGCGATGCCGTCGCCGACCGACAGAACCTTGCCGATTTCGCTGACCGTTGCGTCGGTGCCGAAATTGGCGATCTGGTCCTTGATGACCTTGCTGATTTCAGCGGCGCGGATTTCCATGGTTTAGCCTTTCATCGCCTGTGCGAAGCTATTGAGACGGGTACGGATGCTGCCGTCGATCAGCTGGCTGCCCAGCTGGACGACGAGACCGCCAAGAATGGCGGGGTCGACGGTCGCGGCGACGGTGACGTCGCGCCCGACACGGGATTTGAGGTTCGCGGTCAGCTCTTTGAGCTGCGCGGCCGAAAGCGGATGCGCGCTGGTGACCTTGGCGGTCACTTCGCCGCGATGATCGGCGACGATCGCGTCGAAGGCGTCGATCATCTTGGGCAGATCGGCGAGGCGGCGGTTCTCGGCGAGCACGCCGAGGAACTTCGCGGTCAGCGAATCGAGCTTCATCGCCTTGGCGACCGCGGCGATGGCGTTCGCGGCGTCGCTGCGAGCGACGACGGGGCTGGCGATCAGCGCCGACAGGTCGGCCGATTCGGTCAGGCCGGCGCGAAGCGTCGCAAGGCTCTTGGCCACCGCGTCGATCGCGTTCGATTCGCGCGCCAGATCGAACAAAGCGACCGCATAACGGCCCGCGAGGCCCGCCGTGATGTTGCCCTGAATGCCGCCGGAATTCTCCACGCGTGAAAGTCCTTTGTTGCTATCCCGTGGGGGATGGGTCGCGCGCTTTTCGGGGATATTCGACGAATGCCCCCCACGCGAAGTCGCGGCGCGCCTAGCAACGATTTTGCTGCAATGCAAGGCGGGCGGGCGATTGCTTTTGCCCCTTCGTGCGATAGGGACGGGCGAACCAAAAAATATGACGTCGAAGGGAAGGTGCACGATGGGCGAGATGATCCGGATGACGATGGACGATGGTGCCGAGATCGCGGTCTATCACGCGCAGCCCGACGGCGAGCGCTGCGGCGGGCTGGTCCTGATCCAGGAAATCTTCGGGGTCACCGACCATATCCGCGAAATGTGCGACGAGTTCGCCGCCGAGGGATATGAGGTGCTCAGCCCCGCGCTCTTCGACCGCGAGCATCCGGGGTTCGAGAGCGATTATTCGGGGCCGCAGTTCCAGCGCGCGGTCCAGCTGGCGCGCGAGCTCCATCCGTTCGAGCAGAGCCTGAAGGATGCGCAGACGTGCATCGATGCGCTGAAGGGCAAAGGGCCGGTGTTCATCACCGGCTATTGCTATGGCGGCTCGGTCGCGTGGCGGATGGCGCAGATCAGCGCCGACCTTGCGGCGTCCTCGGCCTATTATGGCAGCCTCGTGCCGACGATGTTCAAGGACGAGGCGCCCGCCTGTGCCGCGATCGCCCATTTCGGCCGCTATGACGACGGCATCCCGATGGAAGGCGTCGAGGCGCTGATCGCGAAGGATCACCCGACCGCGCAAATCTTCGTCTATGACGCGGGGCACGGCTTCAACAGCGACCGGCGCAAGGATTATCACGAAGCGAGCGCAACCCAAGCGCGCGAGCGCACGCTGATGCTGTTCAGGGCGTGCGGGGGGTGAGGCTGGTCTTCATCCATGGTCCCGCGGCGTCGGGCAAGCTGACCGTCGCGCGCGAACTTGCGGCGCAGACCGGGCTGCCGCTGTTCCACAACCATCTGGTCGTCGACGCGCTGCTGGCGGTCTTTCCCTTCGGCAGCGACGCCTTCGTCAAACTGCGCGAGACGATGTGGATGGATGTATTTCGCGCGGCCGCGGCCGGCGGGCGATCGCTGATCTTCACCTTCCATCCCGAGGCGAGCGTCGCCCCCGATTTTCCAGAGCGGGTCGTCGCGCTGGTCGAACAGGCCGGGGGGCGGGTCGATTTCGTCGCGCTGACGTGCGCGCGAGAGATTGTCGAAGCCCGTCTCGACTCGCCGTCGCGGCAGGCAAGCGGCAAATTGTCGTCGGTTGCGTTGTATCGCGAACTCGCGGCGACCGGCGCCTTCGCCTATCCCGCGCTTCCCGCCGCGCGGGTCGCGATCGATTCGGGGGCCATGCTTCCCGCCGAAGCGGCGGAGCGGATTCGCGCCGCGCTCGGCCTCGGATAGCGCGCAACGCGTGAAGCTCGCCCTGAACCTGCTACTGGCGCTGGCCGTCTTCGCACTCGTCGCGGCGACGCTGCTCTATACGCAGCAGCGCCGGCTGATCTTTCCGGCGCCGGCCGACTATCCGCAGGCGCCGCCGCCGGGCTTCCGCCTCGTCCACACCCAGACCGACGACGGCTTGCGGCTTTCCGCTTTCTATCGCCCCGCGCTGCCGGGCAAGAAGACGCTCCTCTTCTTCCACGGCAATGGCGACAATATGCTCGGCGCGATCGAGGCGACGCGCGGGCCGGCGGCGGCGGGGCACGGGCTGATGCTGGTCGAATATCGCGGCTATGGCGGCAATCCCGGATCGCCGGGCGAGGCGGACCTCTATCGCGATGGCGCGGCGGCGATGCGCTGGCTCGCCGGGGCCGGGGCCGGGGTCGATTCGCGCGGGATCGTCGTCGTCGGCAATTCGGTCGGCTCGGGACCGGCGACCGAAATGGCGCTGCGGCACGATGTCGCGGCGCTGATGCTCGTGTCGGGGTTTTCGGATTTGCCGTCGGTCGTGAAGAGCCGGGTCCCGCTCGTCCCGCGCTGGCTGGTGCGCGACCGGTTCGACAATGCGGCAAAGCTGGCCCGCGTGAAGGCGCCTGTCTATCTGATGCACGGCGACGCCGACACGCTGGTGACGCCCGCCAATCTGGATCGACTGGCGCGGGCGCGGCCCGACGCGACGGTCGCGCGTGTCGCAGGGGTTGGGCACGAGCTAGCCTACACCGCCCCCGCGCAGGCGATTCTCACGAAATGGGTTGGCGGACTCCGCTGACGGTCAGCCGCCGGTCGCCGGTTTGACCGCTGCGCCGCTCGCCGGCTGGCAGCGATAGACGAGCCGCTCGTTCGGGCTGGCGGGCAGCGCGCTGCGGATCGCGTCCTGCTGCGCGGCGAGCCCTGCGAGCTCGTCAGGGTTGGCGGTGCAGCTCTTGAGCGTGACCGTCGCGCGCGTCTCACGCGCCTTGGTCATCGTTTCGGCGTCGAGCAGATAGCGGTCGACGCGGTAATCGCGCCCGGTCGAATCGATCGACGCGACGGTGACCGTCGCCTCGTCGTTCGGCACGAGGATGCGCTGCCAGCGGTCGTCGGCGCCCCGCGTATATTGCGTGCGCCCGTTGACGCAGCCGCCCTTGCCGATGGTGATCGGTACGTCGGTCGTCGCCGATACGGTGATGCGGCTGCGGTCGGGGCGGATCGTGCAGAGGAAATTGCCTTGCGCGAGCTTGGGCGTTTCGGTGGCGGCGGCGGTCGCCGCTTCTTCTGCGATCTCGGCGTGCGCGTCGGGACGCGTGACGAACAGGATCGCGGCGCCGAGCATCAGCACCGCGCCCGCACCGCCCGCAATCTTGGCATTACGCAGATTCTTCTGGCTGTAGAAGAGCAGGCCGGCGCCCGCGGCGAGCGCGCCGATCACGAAGAAAACCCCCGCGAGCGCGATCCGGTTTTCGCGCGATGCGAGCGCGTCTTCCGCGGCGCGCGCCTGCTTCAATTCGCGGTCGAGCCGGGCGGCGGCGTTCTTCGCGGCATTCGCCTCGGCGCTCGCGCGCGCTTCGGCGTCGATCGCGGCGCGATCGCGCGCGTCGGCTTCAGCGAGCGACAGGCACGGCGTGCCGACGCTGGTATATTGCTGGTTCGCATCGGCGAGGAAGCGCATGAGCTCGCGCCCGGAAATGGCAAAGGCGAAGGGCGAATCGCCGTCGTCGGCGCGCGTGATCGCGGTGTTGATCCCGGTGATGCGGCCGCACTGATCGACGAGCGGGCCGCCCGAATTGCCGCGCGAAATCTTCGCGGTGTGGATCAGCATCGCGACCCCGTCGACGCTTTGCGTGTTCGACATATTGCCCTCGCTGCGCGTCGGGGTGCGCGGGGTGATATAGTCGTTGGCGCTGCGTGCGGTCGCAAGGTCGACATTGCCCGGATAGCCCAAGGCGACGACATCGGCGCCCGAATCGAGCGGGCCGGTGTAGATCGCGGCGGCGGGCAGGCGGCCCTCGGTAATCTCGATCAGCGCGAGGTCGCGCGCGGTGTCGATCGCGATCAGCTTGCCCGCGAAACTCTTCTGCCCTTCGGACGGGACGACGCCCAAGGCGACATTGTCGGGATATTTGGCGGCTGATTCGACGACATGCGCGTTGGTGACGATCCTTGTCGGCGAGATCGCGATGCCGCTGCCATGGCCGAAACCGACGACCTCGCCATCGACCATCGCGACGGTGACGACGCGCACGACGCTGCGCGACGCGGCGCTGATGTCGTCGGCGGCATGGACCGGAAGCGAGAGAGTAAGAAGGGCGAGCAGCAGCGCGAGGAGGCGGGTCATGGCGCGGAACCTAGTCGCTCGCGGCGCGAAGGCAAGCGCGGCTAGATATATGGGCTCCACATCATCATCCACGCGCCGGCGCTGCCGGCAAGGATGACGAGGCCGCTGAACGCCAGAATGATCGCGACGCCTTTTTTCGCCGCCGGGGTGCCGTGCGCGCCCGCGCGCAGATGAAGCTCGGCCAGCCCGAGCGGGATCAGCGAGCTGGCGAAGGCGAGGAAGAGGTCGAAGGGGCCGTCGAGCGCCTTGCCGATCCCTGCGCCGCCGGTCGCGATGCCCCACGCCATATAGGCGACGCGCATGAACCACACCGCCGAGGCGACCGCGAAGAGGCGCAGCGCCCAGCGGCGATGCTCGACAAAGCGGCGCGCGCGGGCGGCGCGCCACGCCAGCGCGGCGAAGGCGAGGATGAGCAGCGCGTCGAGCGTGATCCCGATCGCACCGGCGAGCACGAGCCAGGTTTCGCGCACCCAGGTGAGCCACAGCCCGCCGAGCGCAAGGGTGACCGCACTGACGAGGTAGAGCCGTCCGTTCCAGCGATGCACCGCGGGCCAGCGGCTACGGATCGCGGGGACGAGCTGGACGAGCCCGCCGAAGGTGATCACCGCCGCCATCAGCACATGCACCGCGAAGAGCAGGTTGCCCGCGCCGTCGCCCGCGACAAATCCCTTGATCAGCGGCTTGTCGTTCCACGCCGCGAAATTCCCCGAGAGCGAGGAGGGGTAATAGAAGAGCAGGATGAAGGCGGTGAAGAGCAGCTGCCCCGCGGCGATAGCGAGATAGCAGAAGGTCGCGCTTCGCCCGAGCCAGTCGGTGCGGCGCGCGGGCCGTGCGGATGCGATTGCTGCGTCGATGGTTGCCATGCTCAGCTCCCCGATTTCCGACGGGAGAGTGCGTTTTCCGGCGTAGTGAGTCAATGATATAATACAGTAACACAGCTGGGCCGAAATGTTTGAACGCAAGCATCGGGACGCGGCGCGAACCGGGCGGTGGCATTGAATGTCCAACGCACGAGAAAGGATATTCCGATGACCTATTCGATCCAGGGACTCAGCCCCGAACCCTTTGCCCCGCTGTTCGCGATGGGCGACGCCGAACTCGCCGCGCTCAACGCGCGCCGCGTCACCGCGACCGCCGATCGCGGCTTTCCGTGCCGGGTCAGCCTCGAGGACGCGAAGGCGGGCGAGGCGCTGATCCTGCTCCACCACACCAGCCACGATGTCGAAACGCCGTATCGTAGTGCTTATGCAATCTATGTGCGGCCGGGCGTTGAAGCGGCGACCTATCGCGACGAACTGCCCCCGGTGTTCGAGGGGCGCGCGCTCGCGCTGCGCGCCTTCGCTGCGGACGGCATGCTGCAGACCGCGCGGCTTGTGGGGCCGGGCGAGGCCGACGGCGCGATCCGCGACCTGTTCGAGGACGATGCGATTACCTATATCGATGCCCACAACGCCGCCTATGGCTGTTTTGCCGCGCGAATCGAGAGGAATTGACCATGGACTTCAAGGCCATGACCGACGACGAGCGTTGGGAAGCGGTGCAGGCGCGCGACAAGGCGCAGGACGGCCGTTTCGTCACCGGGGTGCTGACCACCGGCATCTATTGCCGGCCAAGCTGCGCAGCGCGCCATCCCCTGCGCCAGAATGTCCGCTTCTTCGCCGACGGCGACGCGGCGCGCGCCACGGGCCTCCGCCCTTGCAAGCGCTGCCTGCCCGACGATGTCGCGCGCGACGAAAATGCGGTGATCAAGGCGATCGCGGCGATCAAAGGCAGCGAGGAACCGCTTGCGCTCGGCGATCTCGCCGCGCGCACCGGCTATTCGCCGACGCATTTCCAGCGCGTCTTCACCCGCCACACCGGCCTGTCGCCCGCGGCCTATGCCCGCGCGCTGCGCGAAGAGCGCGCGCGGCAGGCACTGAGCGATGGCAGCCGGGTGACCGACGCGATTTACGACGCGGGCTTTTCGGGGCCGTCGCGTTTCTACCAGAATATGGAAGGGCGCATGGGCATGACGGCGTCGGCGTGGGTGAACGGCGGCAAGGGCACCGAGATCCACTGGGCGGTCGTGCCGACCAGCCTTGGCGAAATGCTCGTCGCGGCGACGACAAAGGGCGTGTGCCGCCTGTCGTTCGATGAGGGACGCGAGGCGCTCGAGGAGCGTTTCCCCGCGGCCGAACTGGTCGAAGGCGGCAAAGAGTTCGAAGCCTTGCTCAAACAGGTTGTCGACGCGGTCGAGGCGCCGGTGAATGGCTTCGATCATATTCCGATCGACGTGAAGGGCACCGCCTTTCAGGAAGCGGTGTGGCGCGAGCTCCGGAAAATCCCGGCGGGCGAGACGCGCAGCTATGCCGACATCGCCGCGGCGGTCGGCAAGCCGAAGGCGGTGCGTGCGGCGGGGAGCGCGAATGGCGCGAACAACGTGGCGGTGCTGATCCCGTGCCACCGTGTGGTACGCAGCGACGGAACGCTCGGCGGCTATGCCTATGGCCTGCCGATCAAGGAAGAATTGCTCAAAAGGGAGAGTTTTTGATGGCCGACAAAGTTGCCGAGTTCCGCGCGTTGCACGTTCCGGGCGATCCGCTGATCCTGATCAACATCTGGGACGCGGGAAGCGCGAAGGCGGTCGCGGCGACGGGCGCCAGGGCGATCGCGACCGGCAGCTGGGGCGTCGCGTCGGCGCACGGATCGTCCGACGGCGAGAATTTTCCGCTCGAAGCGGCGCTCGCCAACCTCGCGCAGATCCTGGCGGTCACAGACCTGCCCGTCACGATCGATATGGAAGCGGGCTATGGCGACGACCCCGCGGCGGTGGGCGAATCGGTGGCGCTGGCGCGCGATGCAGGTGCGGCCGGCATCAACATGGAAGACCGGCTGCCCGGGCAGAAGGAACTGCTCGCGACTGCAGATGCCGCCGCGCGCTATCGCGCTGCCGCCGACACCGGCATCTTCGTCAACGCGCGCTGCGATCTGTTCCTGGGGCAGGATGCGGCGAAGGACGGCGACGCGCTCGTCGCGGCGACGCTCGAACGCGCGCGCGCCTATGCCGATGCGGGCGCGGGGTCGCTGTTCGTGCCTTTCCTGCTCGATCCCAAATGCATCGGTGCGATCTGCGACGCCTCGCCGCTGCCGGTGAACATCCTGCGCGGCAAGGGCGGCCCGACGCACAAGGAGCTTGCCGCGCTCGGCGTCGCGCGGATCAGCCACGGGCACCAGCCGTGGGCCGCGGCGATGGCATGGCTGGCGGCGCAGGCTGCCCAAGTGCTGGGCGGCGCCGAACCCGACTATTGAAGAAGGGCTAGTCGTCGTCGGCGTCGCCGGCGACGGCTTCCTTGCCGGTGCCTGCCGCGCCCGCGCGGCGGGCCTTCATCGCCTCCAGCCGCGCGAGCATCGCTTCGCCCCGGCCATTGTCGTGCGGATCGAAGGCCACCGTCCGCGCCAGCCGCAACGCGGGTTCGAACTCACCCTGATTCGCGAGCGCAAAGGCATAGGCGACCCGCATCTCGATATTTTCCGGCGTGAGGACAAAGGCGCGCTCGAGCGCCTTGATCGCCATCTCGCTCGGCCGTTTGCCTTCGCTCAGAAAGCTGTCGAAATAGGCGTAGAGCGGCACCGCGTCGTCGGGATCGGTGCGGTTGGCGAGCTGGATCGGTTTGCGTGCCGCGCGCCATGCGGCGGCGTCATCCTCGCCCTTTTCGCGCAGTTGATACAGCTTCAGCCGGCCGAGCAGGACATTGGCGCGGACATGGTCGGGCCTGGCCGCCAGCACCTTGTCCAGCGCGGCCTGCATCGCCGCAAGGTCGCGCTTGTCGCTGTCGATGTCCCATTCGGCGGCCGCAAGCTCGAACTGGACGTCGGCATTGGCGGGCTGCGCGGCCGCCAGTTTTCGCAGCGTATCGCGCGCTTTGGTCAGCCGCGCCGCGTCGCCACGCGCATTCAGCCGTTCGAGCCGCGCCATGACCACGGCATCTTCGTCCGCCGACAGTGGCGCGATCCTGATGTTGGTCGAGACGGGAACGGCCTCGCGCGTGGTGCGGTAGCTGAGCCTGCTCTCGATATAGCGGTTCAAATCCTTGTCGAGCAGCGCAAGGTCGCCAAAGGCGTCGGTCGCCGCCTGTCTGGGGTCGGTGCCGGCATTGATCGCATTGGTATAGACGTTGATCTGGTCCCCCCGCGCGGCGCTGTGGAACAGCATGTGGGTGAGCACCCAGGCGCGGCCGTAATAGACATCCATCTGCCCGCTGTTCCGCATCGCGCGGGGTTGTTCGAACAACAGTCTTTCGGCGGGAATTTTCGGCATCGCCAGCAGGCCATAGGCGCGGCGGTAGACCGGATGGCCGATCATCGCGCGGCCCTGCTTGTCGAAGTCGACCGTCGAATAATATTCCGCGAACCCTTCGATCAGCCAGGCAGGAAACGCCGCGCGGAGGTGGCGCTTCATGAAATGGTGGCTATATTCGTGGAACAGCACTTGCTGTGAGGCCGATGTGCCGGCGACGTTGCTGCCGCCGTTCTGGCGAAAGGACATGGCGAAGCTGCCGTCGCGGTCCTGCCGATAATAGCCCGCGATCGACGCGCTCCGCGATCCGGTTGCCAGTTCGGCGACGTCGGGCGCCGCGGCGACCAGATAGATCGGCAGCTTGCTTTCCTCACCGGGCGTTTCGACCTTGAAGAGCAGGCGCAGCGTGGTGTCGAAACGCTGCAAATTCTGCGCGAATTCGCGGAGCGATTTCTCGTTGCTCTCGCTGTAGATGATGAAACTGTCGGTGTCGGCGCGCAGCCATTTGGCCTCGGCCGCGCCCGCCATTCCGACCGCCGCGATCCCGGCCAGCAGGCCCAAGCCGATTCTCTTCATTCTGCGCCCCCGCATCATAACCCTTAGGGGATGCTGCCAGTGCGCCCGGCTACAGTAAAGCCCTGTTGCGGCTAGACAAAGCTATAGGGGTCGATATCGATCGCGAGGCGCGCCTTCGCCGGCCAGTCGACGCTGTTCACCCAGTCGCGGATCGTGCCCTGCAGGTCGAAGCTGCGCGGCGCGTGGAGCAGCAGGCGGAAGCGGTGGCGTCCGCGCAGCATCGCGAGCGGGGCGGGGGCGGGGCCATAGACGGCGAGGCCTTCGGCGACCGGTGCTTTCTGGCCCAGCCGCTGCGCGACGCCGCGCGCGACCTCGATGTCCTCCGACGAGATGACGAGCGCGGCGAAGCGGCCATAGGGCGGCGCGCCCGCGAATTTGCGCGCCGCGGCCTCGGCCGAATAGAAGCCGTCGCGGTCGTTGGCGACGAGCGCGGCCATCACCGGCGCGTCGGGAACGCGCGTCTGGATCAGCACCTCGCCGGGCTTGACCCCGCGCCCCGCGCGCCCCGCGACCTGCGCGATCTGCTGGAACGTGCGTTCGGACGCGCGGAGGTCGCCGCCGTCGAGGCCGAGGTCGGCGTCGACGACGCCGACGAGAGTGAGGTTGGGGAAATGATAGCCCTTGGTGACGAGCTGGGTGCCGATGATGATGTCGACCAGCCCGCCCTCGACATTGTCGACGAATTCGGCGGCCTTGGCGGGCGACCACAAAGTATCCGACGTGACGATGGCGGTTCTTGCTTCGGGAAAGCGCAGCGCGACCTCGTCGGCGACGCGTTCGACCCCGGGACCACAGGCGACAAGGCTGTCCTCATCCTCGCATTCGGGGCAGAGCCGCGGCGGCGGCATGACATGGCCGCAATGGTGGCACGCGAGGCGGTGGACGAGGCGGTGCTCGACCATCCACGCGGTGCAGTTCGGGCACTGGATGCGGTGGCCGCACGTCCGGCACAAGGTCAGCGGGGCGAAGCCGCGGCGGTTCAAAAAGAGCAGACTCTGCTCGCCCTTCTGGAGCCGGTCGGCGAGTGCGTCGACGAGCGGCGGCGCGAGCCAGCGGCCGCGGTCGGGCGGATCCTGCCGCATGTCGATCGCTGCGAGGTCGGGCAAGGTCGCGCCGCCGAAGCGCGCGGGAAGCTGGATATGGCGGTAACGTCCCGCCTCGACCATCGCGAGGCTCTCGAGCGCGGGGGTCGCGCTCGCGAGGATGACGGGAAGCCCCTCGAAATGCCCGCGCATCACCGCGACGTCGCGCGCGTGATAATGGACGCCATCCTCTTGCTTGAAGCTCGTCTCATGCGCCTCGTCGACGACAATCACGCCGAGGTTGGCATAAGGCAGGAAGAGCGCCGAGCGCGCGCCGATGACGATGCGGGCGTCGCCCGCCGCGATCGCGTGCCAGGCGCGACGGCGTTCGGCCGAGCGCAGCCCGCTGTGCCAGGCGACGGGCTCGCAACCGAAGCGCGCGGTGAAGCGCGTGAGCATCGGTTCGGTGAGTGCGATTTCGGGAAGAAGGACGAGCGCCTGCTTGCCCGCGTCGATCGCGGCGGCGATCGCTTCCATATAGACTTCGGTCTTGCCCGACCCGGTGACGCCGTCGAGCAGCAGCGTGTCGAATTTCTCCGCATGCACCGCATCTCTCAGCTGCGCGGCGGCGGCGGTCTGTTCGGCGGAGAGATCGGGCGGAGCGAAGCCGCTGTCGGGTTCGGGGTAGGGCTGGTCGGCCGATACGGTCACGGCTTCGAGCGCCCCCGTGTTCACCAGCCCGCGGATCACCGCGTCGCTGACCTCGGCGAGCGCGGCGAGTTCGCGCACCATGCCCTGCCGGTCGCCGATCGCCTCGAGCGCGACGATGCGCTGCGGGGTCATCCGTGCGGGCAGTTCGCCCGTCGCGCGATATTCGACGATCGGGCGGCGCGCGTCGGCAAAGGCGACCCCGGGGAGCACCATGCGCAGCACCGCGCCGGGCGGCGCAAGATAATAGTCGCTCGTCCATTCGACGAGACGGCGGAGCGGCGCGGGCACCGGCGGGACGGGCACGACTTCGTAGAGGTTGCGCAAGCGATTGTCGCCGACCGCCTCGGGCGCGCCGAAGCTGGCATCCTCCCACACCACGCCGCCGAGGCGGCGCGGGCCGAGCGGCGCGATCACGACGCTGCCGAGCGGCGCCTCGCTTTCGCGCGGGACGCGATAGTCGAGCGGGCCGAGGGCGGCGGTGAGGAGGAGGACGCGGGTGCGGGTCATGGGCTGCGCAGGATATAGGGCGGCGGGTAAAATAGGAAAGCGCGGGGAGCAGTGCTCCTCATTCTTTCGTCATGCCGGACTTGATCCGGCATCCATTCCTGCGTCATCGACATGGGCCCCGGATCAAGTCCGGGGTGACGATGAAGGTCAGGTGGGGGCGAACGCCGCCTTCTTCACCCGGCGCTTCGCCGGCTTCGGCCGCTTGAACCAGAAGGTCCACACCGCAAGGCTGCCGAGCATCGTCAGCGAAAGACCCGAGATCGTCAATATGATGCGCCACGCCCAGCCGCCGACCTTCGACGCGTGGATCGGGAAGGCCATGTTGAACGCCTGCGCGCCGCCCGGCATCGCGAGCGCATCGCGCGCGCCGAGCAACTCGCCGTTCGCCGCGTCGAACCACAGGGTCGAGCGGCCGTTGGGCAGCCATTCGGCCTGCTGGCGCATCCGCAGCATGATCGGGTCGCCCTCTTTGCGCGGCAGGCTGAGGATGCGGAATTCGGCGTCGGGGAAGCGGCGCCGCGCCTCGGTCAGCATCGCGGTGTAATCGGGCTGTCCGGCGAGCGGGCCGCCCTTGTATTTCGGCGGCTCGATCGCCTTCGCCGCCTCGGCGGGCGAACCGAAGGGGGCGATCATCACCATCGCGAAGGGGCGGAAGATCATCATCGTGCCCGTGACGATCGAGATCAGCAGCAGCGGCGCGGCGATGATGCCGAGATCGCGGTGATGCATCACGATCGACGGGCGGCTCATCCGCTTCGGCCACAGGCGGAGCTGGAAGGTCTTGCGCGTGCGCCACCACAGGATCACGCCGCTGATGACAAAGAACAGCCCGCACAGCCCCGCGATCCCGATCACCCATTCGCCATTGTCGCCCGCGAACAGGTGGTGGTGGAAATCGAAGATCCAGAGCTCGGGCCGCTCCCACTGGCTCGCCCAGCGCGTGACGATGTCACCCGACTGGCTCGCATAGGCGCCGGCCTCCTTGCCGAAGCGGAGCTGGTGGAGCCCGAAACGTTCGTCGGCATAGATGATGCCCTGCGCACCCGGCATCGCCATCAGCTTTTCGGTGGTCGCGGCGACCGTCGTCAGGTCGCCGCGCAGCGGATCGCCGGTGCCGGGGAAGCCGATCCACAGATGCTCATAGAGCAGGATCGTGCCCGACAGGCCGAGCAGCGCGAGCACAAGGCCGATCAGGCCCCCCGTCCAGCGGTGCAGCGTGTCGAGCAGCTTCATCATCAGAAACGCCTCCCTTTAGAACCTGTAGTCCCAGCCGAGGGTGAAGGTGCGCCCGCGGCCCGCGAAATAGGACAGCTGGTCGCTCGGCAGACGCGTGTCGCTCGAATAGTCGATATATTGCTTGTTGAAGAGATTCTGCGCCGACAGGCTGATCCCGCCAAAGCCCGTCTGGTAACGGACATAGGCGTCGGTCAGCGTGTAGCCGCCAAAATCATTGTCGCGCAGCTTGAGCGGGCTGCCCCGCGCATCGTCGGCGGCGCGCGCCTTGCCGTCGAAGCGGCGCTTCAGATAGATCTGCGTCTGGATGCGCGCCGAGAAGGGGCCGCTGTTATAGCTTGCTGCGAGGTTGACGCGGTCGGGCGAGATGTTGACCCCGTCGAGGTCGCTGTCGACCTTGCCGTCGGGCACCGCATCGCTGTCGAAGCGGCCGATCAGATGCGCATAGCCGACGTTGAGCTTGAGCCCGTCGATTGGCGTCTGGACGCCGAGGTTGACTTCGAGCCCCTGGATTTCGACGCGCAGGCGCTGGACGTCGAAGATGCGGTCGGGGCGCGTGATGAGCAGCTGGCCCTTGTCGCTCGACGACCAGAAATAGGCGGCGCTGGCATCGACCGGTCCGCGCTTCACCTCGAAGCCGATCTCGCGGTTGTTCGACACGACGGGCGAGATATCGAGGAAATTGTCGATATCGACGCCGGTGCGGTTCACGCTGCGCGTGATGCGGCCGATGTCGGGAACGGTGAAGCCCTCGGCATAGCTCGCATAGGCGCGGATGCCGTCCCACGGCTCGACGATCACGCCGCCGTTGATCAGCAGGTCCTCGAACTTGGGCTTGCCGCCGGCGACGTCGACGCCGCCATAGCTCGCGAGACCGCACGGCACGGGCTGCGTCGCGGGCGGCGCGGGGCAGGCGACGAAGGTCGTCGAGGCGAGCGTGTGGAAATCGTCGATCTTGATCTTCACATTTTCCCAGCGGACCCCGCCCGCGAGGCGAACGACGCCGTCGAACAGCGCAAGGTTCGCCTGCCCGAAGGGCGCGAGGCTCTGGAAATCGCTCGGCGGCACCCAGACGCGGTTCGTCGCGATCAGCGCCTGTTCGGTCTTGTCGACGAGCGCGTCGAACCCGATCGTCAGCGTCAGATCCTCGAAGCCCGGGACGGCGCGTTCATAGCTGAACTTGGCGCCGAGTTTGCGGCTGCGGTTCTGCGACTGGTCGAACACGGTGCCCACCGGCGCGATCGCCGGGTCCTGGAAGGTCGCTATCGGCGCGATTTCGCCGCCGAAGGTGTCGCGGCTGCGGTTGAAGAAAATCTGGCTGACGAAATTGCCGCCCCAAAGGTCGGTGTCGGTCAGCGACAGCGCGACGCTTTCGGTGCGGTTCGCCGCGGGCACGCCCGGCGGGGTGCCGCGGACGGCGCTCGTCGGCAGCCCGAGCGCCCGGTTGCCGGGGATTGCGACATAGTCGCCGTCGCCCTTCAGCTCGAAGCGGCTCGCGATCAGGTCGAGCCGTGCGCTCGGCGACAATTCATAACCCAAACGCGCGAAGAAATTCGTCGCCTTGCTGTCCTGCGTTTCGCCCTGCGTCAGGTTGAGCCCGATCGGGCGGCCCTTGGCGTCCGAAAAGACGCCGCGGATTTCATAAGTCGCGCCGACGCTCGCGTCGAACCGGCCCGCCTTATACTGGACGAGGCCGCCGGCCTTGCCGCCCATCCCGGCCTTCGAAAAATCATTGTCGGCGGTGCCTTGCAGCAGGAAGCGGCCCGAAAGACCCTCGTCCTTCGGCGCGCCAACGGTGACCTGGTTGACGATGCCGCCGGTGCCGCCGATCCCCTGCAAGGCGTTCGACCCAAAGATCAGCTCGACACGGTCGACGAAAAAGCCGTCGATGGTGAAGCCGTCGCGGCTGCCGTCGCGCATCGGGGTCGATTGCGGAATGCCGTTGATCGCATAGAGCGGCGAGCGCCCGCGCAGCGATTCGCCCGAGCCCGAAAGCTTCTGCCGCGTCGGCGAGAAGCTGGGGGTCAGGTTCGCGACCGCGTCGGTGACCGACCCCGAAATCGCGAGCTGCTGGTCGAGCGCATCCTTGCCGATGATGTCGATCGTCAGCGGCAGCGCGTTCGGCGGCAGGATCGTGCGCGCCGCGGTGACGACGATCGTCTCGCCCGCCGCGCTGTCCGCATCGACGGGGGCGGTGTCCTGCGCAAAGGCGGGCGACGAAAGCGCGGTGGTGAGCAGCGCAGCGGCGGCAATTTTGCGAATCATTATCAACTCCTGTTGGCAGGGCCGCTAATGAGAGCGATTCGCATAGGCAAGGAAAAACCCGCCCGATCGATGCTGTTTTGCTACTTTGTCCCGTCGCGTGGAAAATTCGCCACAGTGCCGAAAAGCGCGCTATCAGACTGCCGATGCGGGAAAAGGAACTGCGCTTCGCCCTGATTTGCTACGGCGGCATCAGCCTCGCCGTCTATATGCACGGCATCACGAAAGAGGTCTGGCGGCTCGCCGCGGCGTCGCGTGCCTTTCACGACGGCGCGTCGCTGAGCGGGGCGGGCAAAGTCTATGGCGAGCTGCTCGCGGAGATCGCGGCGCGCAGCAATGTGCGGCTGCGCGTGCTCGCCGATATCGTCGCGGGGGCCAGCGCGGGGGGCATCAACGGCATCTTCCTCGCGCGCGCGCTGGCGACGGGGCAGTCGCTCGACCCGCTCACCGACCTGTGGCTCGACGGCGCCGATGTCGACCGGCTGATCGACCCCGACGCGCGTCCGCTGTCGGCGGCGACCAAATTCTGGGCGGTGCCGATCGCCGGCTGGATGATGAAGAAGCGCGGCAACGCCATCGACCGCACCGTCGGCGCCGGCGCGCAGGACGAGGTGCGCGTCAAGCTGTCGCGCTTCGTCCGCGCGCGCTGGTTCGAACCGCCCTTCGGCGGCGAGACCTTCACGAACCTGCTGCTCGATGCGTTCGACGCGATGGATGCGGGGCCGCGCGGGCCGGTGCTGGTGCCGGGCGGGCAACCGGTCGACCTGTTCGTCTCGGTCACCGATTTTGCGGGGCACAGCGTTCCGCTCGCGCTCAACAGCCCGCCGCGCGTGACCGAGGACGAGCATCGGCTGATGCTGCATTTTCGCAAGGACAGCCAATTCGGCAAGCGGCTCGACGATGTGCCGGGGCTGGCCGCGGCGGCGCGCGCGACGGCGAGTTTTCCCGGCGCCTTTCCGCCCTTCACCTTGCGCGAACTCGACCGGGTGCTCGAAAAGCGCAAGATCGCATGGCCGGGCCGCGAGGCGTTCGTCCATGCGCAGCTTCCGGCGGGCGGCGAAGGCGATCCCGCCGACCGCGTGCTGATCGACGGTTCGGTGCTCGCGAATGCGCCCTTCCGCCCCGCGATCGCGGCGCTCAAACAGCGCCCGGCGCGGCGCGAGATCGATCGCCGTTTCGTCTATATCGACCCCAAGCCCGATTATCGCTCGATCAGCTTCGGCAAGCCGGGCGAACAGGTGGCGGGCGAGGCCGCCCGGCTTCCCGGCTTTATGGCCACCATATTGGGGGCGCTGTCCGAAATTCCGCGCGAACAGCCGATCCGCGAGAATGTCGAGGCGATCGAGGGGATGTCGCGCCGCATCCGCCGGATGCAGCATATCGTCGATGCGATGAAGGTCGAGGTCGAGGAGCAGGTCGCGGCGCTGTTCGGCACGACCTTCTTCCTCGACACGCCGACGGTCGCGCGGCTCGAAAAATGGCGCGCCAAGGCGCAGGACCAGGCGTCGGCGCGCGCGGGCTTCGCTTATGCGCCCTACGGTCACCTCAAGCTGTCGGCGGTGGTCGAGGAGATGGCGAGCCTGATCGACCGGCTGTTGCCGCCCGAGGGCGCCGTCCATCAAGTCAACCGGCGCCTCGCGCTGTGGGAAGAGGCGCGCGCGCGCGGGCTCGACCGGATTTCGGGCAAAAAAGGTGCAGGCGCGAGCAGCGACGCGGTCGTCTTTTTCCGCACCCACGACCTCGGCTTTCGCATCCGCCGCCTGCGTTTCCTCGCGCGCGAACTCGACACCGCGGTCGAGGCGACGCGCGATGGCCGCGACCCGGTGTGCGAGGATATGCGCGAGGCGATCTTCACCGCGCTCGGTCTCTATCTCGACCGGCAGGGCGACAGCTGGCTCGCCGATCTCGACCTGCCCGCCGACGCCGGACCGGGCGACTGGATCGACGCGATCGCGGCGCGGCGCGACCTGCGCACGGTCGATGGCGAGGCCGATGCGCTCATCGCCGCGGGGCTCGCCGCGATGCCCAAGAACGACCGGCGGACGCTCCTGCTCGCCTATCTCGGCTACCCCTTTTACGACATCGCGACCTTGCCGCTGCTGCAGGGCGAGGGGTTCGACGAATTCGACCCGATCAAGATCGACCGCATCTCGCCGTCGGACGCGACCGCGATCCGCACCGGCGGCGCGGCGGCGATGCTCAAGGGGGTCGAGTTCAACAGTTTCGGCGCCTTCTTCAGCCGCGCGTACCGCGAGAATGATTATCTCTGGGGACGGCTCCACGGCGCCGACCGGTTGATCGATATCGTGGCGAGCAGCGTCGGCGGCGAGGGGGCGCTGACGGGCGAGGATCTGAAGGCGATCAAGCGCCGGGCGTTCCACGCTATCCTCGACGAGGAGGAGGGAAGGCTGCCGAAGGTGAAGGCGCTGAT
This sequence comes from Sphingopyxis sp. H053, assembly GCF_001468225.1. Classification (GTDB taxonomy): domain Bacteria; phylum Pseudomonadota; class Alphaproteobacteria; order Sphingomonadales; family Sphingomonadaceae; genus Sphingopyxis. Next base: position 341,283 of record NZ_LNRU01000004.1, read on the forward strand.
TGCGGAGTTGAGGGCGGAAATCGGGTAATCACCCTTTCGTCATCCCCGCGAAGGCGGGGATCCCGCTTTAGAGCAGCGCTGGAAGCGGGATCCCCGCCTTCGCGGGGATGACGGAAAGAAAGCAAAGGTGCGAGCGAGGGATCGCTACGTCAGATCGTCCCACATTTCCTTGATCCGCCCGAAAAAGCCCTGACTCGCCGGGCATTCCTCGCCCGTCTCGGTTTCGCGAAACTCGCAGAGCAGTTCCTTCTGCCGCGCGGTGAGCTTCGTCGGGGTCTCGACGTCGATCTGGACGACAAGGTCGCCGTGGCCGCGGCCGTTGAGCACCGGCATGCCGGCGCCGCGCTGGCGAAGCTGCTTGCCCGACTGGATGCCCGCGGGGATGGCGATGTCGTGCATCTGGCCGTCGAGCCCGGGAATGCCGATTTCGCCGCCGAGTGCCGCGGTCGTGAAGCTGATCGGCGCACGCGTGAACAGCGTGGTGCCCTCGCGCTCGAACACCTTGTGCCGCGCCATGTGCAGGAAGATGTAGAGGTCGCCAGGCGCGGCGCCGCGCGCGCCGCTCTCGCCTTCGCCCGACAGGCGGATGCGCGTGCCCTCGTCGACCCCCGCGGGGATGTTGACGGTCAGCGTCTTGCGCCGGTCGACGCGGCCTTCGCCATGGCATGAATTGCAGGGATCGGCGATGACCTCGCCCGCACCCTGACAGGTCGGGCAGGTACGCTCGACCATGAAAAAGCCCTGCTGCGCGCGCACCTTGCCGTGGCCGGCGCAGGTGGTGCAGCGGTTGGTCTGTGTGCCCGGCTTGGCGCCCGATCCGTCGCACGTCTCGCAGCGTGCCGCGACATCGACCTGGATCTCGCGCGTGACGCCGGCGAAGGCATCCTCGAGCCTGATCTCCATGTCGTAGCGCAGGTCGGCACCGCGCGCGGGGCCGCGCTGCTGGCGTCCGCCGCCGAACGCCGAGCCGAAGATCGATTCGAAAATATCGCCGATGTCGCCGAAATCGGCGCCATTGCCGCCGCCGAAACCGCCGTTGCCGTTGACGCCGGCCTTGCCGAAGCGGTCATAGGCGGCGCGCTTCTGCGGGTCCTTCAGGCAGTCATAGGCTTCGCTGATCGCCTTGAAGCGCGCTTCGCTGTTGTCGCACCCCGGATTCTTGTCGGGGTGATATTTCATCGCGAGCTTGCGGTAGCTCGCCTTCAGCGCGGCATCGTCGGCGGTGCGCTCGACTTCCAGCAGTTCGTAATAATCGATGTCGAGTGACATAGAGGCCCCCTCTTCAGCCCGTCACCCCGGCGAAAGCCGGGGTCGCTATCGGGCTGGCGGTGCCTTGCCGAGAGCGATGCCAGCCTTCGCCAGCATGACGGTTGAAGATCATTTTCTTACTTCTTGTCGTCTTCGACTTCGGAGAATTCGGCGTCGACGACGTCTTCGTCGGCTTTCGCCTCACCAGCTTCATCGGCGCCGGGGGATGCGGCCGACTGCTGCTCCTTCTCGTAGATCGCCTGGCCGAGCTTCATCGCGACCTGCGCGAGCGCCTGGCTCTTTTCGGTCATCGCGGCGGCATCGCCGCCTTCGACCGCGGTCTTGGCTTCGGCGATCGCGGCTTCGATCTCGGACTTGAGGCCCGCGTCGACCTTGTCGCCATGTTCGATGATCTGGCGTTCGGTCGAGTGGATCAGGCTTTCGGCGTTGTTCTTCGCCTCGGCCGCCTCACGGCGCGTCTTATCCTCTTCGGCGAACTGCTCGGCGTCCTTGACCATCTGGTCGATGTCCGAATCCGAAAGGCCGCCCGACGCCTGGATCTTGATCTGCTGTTCCTTGCCGGTGCCCTTATCCTTGGCGTGGACCGACACGATGCCGTTGGCGTCGATGTCGAAGGTCACTTCGATCTGCGGCACACCGCGCGGCGCGGGCGGGATGCCGACGAGGTCGAACTGGCCGAGGATCTTGTTGTCCTGCGCCATTTCGCGCTCGCCCTGGAACACGCGGATCGTCACCGCCGACTGATTGTCGTCAGCCGTGGAATAGACCTGCGACTTCTTGGTCGGGATCGTCGTGTTGCGGTCGATCATCTTGGTCATGATGCCGCCCAGCGTCTCGATGCCCAGCGACAGCGGAGTCACGTCGAGCAGCAGCACGTCCTTGACGTCGCCCTGCAGCACGCCCGCCTGGATCGCGGCGCCGATCGCGACGACTTCGTCGGGGTTCACGCCGGTGTGCGGTTCCTTGCCGAAGAAATCCTTCACGACTTCGCGGACGCGCGGCATGCGCGTCATGCCGCCGACGAGCACGACTTCGTCGATTTCGCTCGCTGAAATGCCGGCGTCCTTGATCGCCTTCTTGCAGGGTTCGAGCGTGCGCTTGACCAGCTCTTCGACCAGCTTTTCGAGGTCGGCGCGCGTGATCGTCTTGACGAGGTGCTTCGGCCCGTTGGCGTCGGCGGTGATGAAGGGCAGGTTGACCTCGGTCGTCGCGGCCGACGAGAGTTCGATCTTCGCCTTTTCGGCGGCTTCCTTCAGGCGCTGCAGCGCGAGCTTGTCACCGCGCAGATCAATGCCTTCGTCCTTCTTGAAGCCGTCGGCCAGATATTCGACAATCTTGCTGTCGAAATCTTCACCGCCGAGGAAGGTGTCGCCGTTGGTCGACTTCACTTCGAACACGCCGTCGCCCACCTCGAGGATCGAGATGTCGAAGGTGCCGCCGCCAAGGTCATAGACGGCGATCGTCTTGTTCTCGGTCTTGTCGAGGCCGTAAGCGAGCGCGGCAGCGGTCGGCTCGTTGATGATGCGCAGCACTTCGAGGCCCGCGATCTTGCCGGCGTCCTTGGTCGCCTGGCGCTGCGCGTCGTTGAAATATGCGGGAACGGTGATCACCGCCTGCTCGACCTTTTCGCCCAGATAGGCTTCGGCGGTTTCCTTCATTTTCTGAAGGATGAAGGCCGAGATCTGCGACGGCGAATAATCTTCGTTGCCGGCCTTGACCCACGCGTCGCCGTTGCTGCCCTTGACGATCGTGTAGGGGACCAGCTCGGTGTCCTTCTTGGTGATCGGATCGTCGAAGCGGCGGCCGATCAGGCGCTTCACGGCGAAAACGGTGTTTTCGGGATTGGTGACGGCCTGGCGCTTCGCCGGCTGGCCGATCAGGCGCTCGCCATCCTTAGCAAAGGCGACGATCGACGGGGTCGTGCGCGTGCCTTCGACATTTTCGATAACCTTGGGTTTTCCGCCTTCCATCACCGCGACACAGCTGTTCGTGGTGCCGAGGTCGATCCCGATCACTTTGGCCATTGGTATTACGTCCTTGTTGCTTCTGTGGCGCCCTGAAAAGGCACGCCGTCCATGGTTTTGATGGGGGCGATATAGGTGCGCTAATCCTTGGCACAAGAGCTTTCAGGGCTTATCGAGGGCGTGAAATGACGCGCTTTTACGGAGTCCTCCCAAAATGAAACCTTTTGCGATCCTTGCACTTGCCGCCACTGCGCTGACCCTGACGGCCTGCGGGGAAAATCTTGGCAAGGGACAGCCGCTCAATGTCGTGAGCGGCCATATCGTGATGGGCGCGACCCCCGACCGTCCCGCCGTCGGCTATTTCCGCGTCCAGGGCGGGCCGCAGCCGGTCCAGCTCGTCGCGGTGACCGCCGACCTCGCGCAGCGCGTCGAAATGCACGAAAGCGTCAAGGAAAATGGCGTCGTGACGATGAAGCCGCTGCTCCGCGCCGACGTCCCCGCCAAGGGCGAGCTGGTGTTCAAGCAGGGCGGCAAGCATCTGATGATCTGGGGCATCAACGGCGCCGCGGTGCGCGCGGGCAAGCTGCCGATGGCGTTCGTGTTCACCAACAACAATAATGAGCGCATCCTGTTCGACCTGGTGATCAAGCCGGCCGAGGGCGCTGCGGCGGAGGGCGATCATGGCGCGATGGACCATGGTTCGATGGAGAAGGATGCGGAAAAGGCAGCCCCGGACGCTGCGAAGAAATAAGCGCGGGTGCCGCGTCCGTCGCGACCTCTGACGAGCGGCGAGGTCGCGCTCGCGCGCAGCGTGTTCGGCGACGCGATCGCTTATGATCGCGTGCGCGTGAACCATCATAAGTGGATCTTCTTCCAGCCGCGCCACATCGTCATGGCGCCGATGGGCAGCCTGCACTTCAACCCGCATGGTGAGCTGTATTGCGAGGATTTCAGCGCCGCGTCGCAGCGGTTGCAGGGGCTGTTCATCCACGAGATGACGCATGTGTGGCAGGCGCAGACGCGCGGGCGCTGGTATCTGGTGCTGATGCGCCACCCGTTCGCGACCTACAGCTACAGCCTCAAACCCGGCTGGCTCCTCACCCGCTATGGGCTCGAGCAACAGGCCGAGATCGTCCGACACTATTGGTTGCTGACACAGGGCATGGTCGTCGGCGGCGCGCCGGGGATCGATGCTTATCGCGCGATCCTGCCCTCATCGTGGGACCTCGCCTAGATGGATGATTTCGAATTCGTCTTCACGCTCTACAGCCTGCTGCTCGGGCTTTCGATGGTCGAGCTGCTCGGCGGGCTCGGCCGCGCGCTTGAGGTGCGTTTCGCCGCCGAAGCCGAGCGCGAGACATTCGCGATCGGCTGGCTGACGCCGCTGCTCGCGATCTTTGTGATGCTCGACCTGCTCTCCTTCTGGAGCGCGGCATGGATCGCGCGCGGCGACATTGCGGTATCGAGCACCGCCTTGCTCGGCGTCGCGGCGTTCGCCAGCGTCTATTTCCTCGCCGCGCGGCTCGTCTTTCCGTCGCATCCCCAGGGGTTCGCGAACCTCGACGTCCATTATTTCCGCGTCCGGCGGATCGTGATGGGGTTGCTGCTCGTGCTGCTCGCGGCGCAGTTGGCCTATTACGCATCGCAGCCCAATCTGGCGGCCGCGCTGGCGCATCCCGTCGCATGGCTCATGACCGTCGTGCTCGTCGCGCTGATGGCCGCGGCGATGTGGGTGAAGGATCGCCGCTGGAGCATCGCGATCCTCGCCGCGCTGATCGGGCGTTACGTCGTCATCTATCTGCTCTGATCCGAATTACCGACTAGCCAGATGGGCGGCGTTCGTCCTATGTTCCTCCCATGGATGGAACCTCGCTTGTCATCGCCCTTGTTGCCCTGGCCGTCGGCGGCCTGATCGGCTGGCTCTTCGCCGGCCGCCAGTCGGGCGCGCTCCAGGCCGAGCGCGACGGGTTGTCCGAGCGGTTCAAGAGCGCGGTGACCGACCTTGCCGCCGAGGCCGAGGCGCGCAAGACCGCCGACATCCGGCTTGCTGCGCTGCTCAGCGAGCAGAAAGCGCGCGACGAGGCGCATGACGCGCAGATTGCGGGGTTGAAGGACGCGCAGGCGGCGCTCACCGCGCAGTTCCGCGAGGTCGGGCAGGTGATGCTCGATGGCGCGCAAAAGGCATTTTTAGAACGCGCCGACGCGCGCTTTCGCCAGAGCGAAGAGACGGCGGGGCAGAATCTGAAAGCGCTTCTGAATCCGGTCCACGAGCGCCTGCAAAAATATGAGGAAGCGGTCGGCAAGGTCGAGGCCGAGCGGCGCGATGCTTTCGGCCTGCTCCACGGCCAGATCGCCGCGATGCGCGAGGGCACCGAACGCGTGTCGAGCGAGGCGGCGAAGCTCGTCAACGCGCTGCGCAACGCGCCCAAGGCGCGCGGGCGCTGGGGTGAGCAGCAGCTCAAGAATGTACTCGAAAGCTGCGGCCTCTCCGAACATGCCGATTTCCAGACCGAGGTCAGCGTCGACGGCGGCGACGGCGGGCGGCTGCGCCCCGACGTCGTGGTGAAAGTTCCGGGCGGGCAGAGCCTCGTGATCGACGCCAAGGTTTCGCTCAACGCCTATCAGGATGCGTTCGGCGCGGTCGACGAACGCGAGAAGGCGGCGCACCTCGCGGCGCACGCCGCGGCGATGAAGGCGCATGTGAACACGCTCGGCGCCAAAGCCTATTGGAACCAGTTTCCCGATACCCCCGATTTTGTCGTGATGTTCGTTCCCGGCGAACATTTCCTCGCCGCCGCGCTCGATCAGGACCATGAGCTTTGGGACTATGCGTTCGAGCGCAAGGTGCTGCTCGCGACCCCGACCAACCTCATCGCGATCGCGCGCACCGTCGCGGCGGTGTGGCGGCAGGAAAAGCTCGCCAACCAGGCGCGCGAGATCGCCGCGCTCGGCAAGGAGCTTTACGCACGCATGTCGGTGATGGGCTCGCACATCGCCAAGGTCGGGCGCAATCTCGATCAGGCGACGGGGGCGTATAATGCGTTTGTCGGCAGCTTTGAATCGCAGGTGCTGACGCAGGCGAAACGTTTCGAGGCGCTCGATATCGAAACCGGCGACAAGGAAATTCCGGCGCTCCCTGTTGCTGAACAATCGGCGCGTCCGTTGGCGAAGCTGGGTTCGGCCCCCGCGGCGGTCAACGACGGCGAGTAACCCTCCTCCGTCATTCCCGCGAAGGCGGGAATCCAGCTTTTTCCTTCTTTGCGTCTTTGCGTGAAATTATTTGGATCGCGCAAAGGCGCAAAGAACACCAAGGGTTCGGGGTTGATTGTCGGTGCGAACGGTGAGCTCAGAAGAAGCCGGATTCCCGCCTTCGCGGGAATGACGGTTTTGGAATGTGGCGCCCGTCAAATCACCCGCCGTAGCACCGCGGTCCGGCCTTCAATCCCCGTCAGGATCAGCGTCCCGTCATCGGCGAAGGTCAGGCTGACCGGCGAAGCCATCAGTTTGAAGAAGGCCGCCTCCTGTGTCATGCCGGCGCCTGGACACGCCATTTCGGTGGCCATCAGCGGCCCGGCCTTGAGTGTGCCGCCATCGACCGAATAAGTCCCCGAAAAGCGGTTGCAACCCGCGCTGCCGCTCATCCGGTTGCCGTCGAATTGCAGCGACGTCGGCCGGTCCGCCGCGACGGGCACGCCGCCGATCGACACGAAGCTCCAGTTCGATCCCGCGAGCGTGTCGGGCGGCAGGATTTTGCCGCCGCACCCCTGCAAGCTCTTGCCGTCGGCGACGACGCGGACGGTGTCGGAATAGCGGCGATCGCTCATCCCGTCGCTGCACGGCGCCGGCTTGATCACGACCGACAGGCGGTCGGTGGTATAGGTCCGGCCGTTTGCCGAGGGTTTGGCGCCGGGGTTCGGAACCATGATCTTCGTCTCGCCATAGTCGCCGTCGTAATTGAGCCGCGACGGCGTGATCTCGAGCGTCCAGCCGGGCTCGGTGCCGAGCGCCATATAGGCGGCCGCGGGCGTGTCGCCGGGCGTTTGCGGCGTCTCCGCGGTGGGGACGCAGGCGGCGAGCGCGAGAAGCGAGGCGGCGGGGAGGGCGATCCTGATCATGCGGTATCTCCTGAACGCATTATGCTGATCGATCGATGAACCGCGCGGTCGGCTATTGGTTCCGCCGCTGGTTCAGCACCTCATACGCCATCACTGCCGTCGCGACCGCGGCATTCAGGCTGTCGGCCTTGCCCATCATCGGCATCTTCACGCGGACGTCGGCGGCGTCGGCATATTCGGGGGGCATGCCCTGCGATTCATTGCCGGTCAGGATGAAGGTCGGCGCGGTATAGCGCACTGCCTGATAATCCTGCGTATCGTCGCCGAGCCACGTTGCGACGAGCTGGCCCGGTCCCTGCCGCAGCCAGGGGAGGAATTCGTCCCAGCGCGCGACCACCAGTTTCTGCGTAAAAATCGCCCCCATGCTCGCGCGCACCGCCTCGACCGCATAGGGATCGGTCGATTCGTCGAGCAGGATCAGCCCGCCCGCGCCGACCGCATCGCCCGTGCGCAGCATCGTGCCGAGGTTGCCCGGATCGCGCAGCCGTTCGGCGACGAGCCAGATCGGCGCGGCGTCGCGGTCGAGGTCGGCGAGCGACGTCTGCGGTTCGGCATAGATGCCGACGACGGTCTGCGGATTATCCTTGCCCGACAGTTTCGAGAGGATCGCGCCCGTCGTGTCGATGACCTCGCCGCCCGCCGCCAGCGTGTCGGCAACCAGCGCCGCCGCGAGCGGATGCGCGTCGCCCTCGGGTCCGAGGAACAGCCACTGCGGAAGCACGCCCGCCTCGCGCGCCTCGGTCGCGATGCGCAGCCCTTCGGCGAGGAACAGCCCCTCGGCGCGGCGATGGCGTTTCTCGCGCAGCAACCGCATCCGCTTCACCAGCGGGTTCGACAGGCTCTCGATGGTGGAACGGCGCATGCCGTCAATCCTCGCCGAAGCTGTCCTTGACCAGCCCGACGAGTTTCAGCAGCGCCGCGTCGGCGCCGTCGCCGCGCGTGTGGATGGTGATCGAATCGCCCTTCGCGGCGCCGAGCATCATCAATCCCATGATCGAGGTGCCGTTGACGCGCGACCCGCCCTTTTCGACCTCGACTGACACGCTTTCGGGCAGGCGGCTGACGAAGGTCACGAACTTGGCGCTCGCGCGCGCGTGGAGGCCGCGCTGGTTGGTGATTTCGACCGTCTGGGAATTTTCGTTCAAGGGCCCACTCCCAGCATTTCCGACGCGACCGATATATATTTCTGGCCGGCTTCCTTCGCGGCGATCACCGCGGCGCGCAGCTCCATCGTCTTGCGCGCGCTTTCGAGGCGGATCAGCATCGGCAAATTGACGCCGGCGATCACTTCGGTGCGCCCCGATTCGAGCAGGCTGATCGCGAGGTTTGACGGGGTGCCGCCGAACAGGTCGGTCAGCATCACGACGCCGCGGCCTTCGTCGACCTTGCGAATCGCGTCGGCGATTTCCTTGCGGCGCATTTCCATATTGTCGTTGGGGCCGATGCACACGGTCGCGATGGCGCGCTGCGGCCCGACGACATGCTCCATCGCGCGCACCATTTCCTCGGCGAGGCGGCCGTGGGTGACGAGCACCATTCCCAGAAGCGGCAGAGCCTTATCGTTCGGCATGCAGTCGTCGACCCTTATGTTTTGCCGCCGGGCGCGGAAGCCGCGGGCGGGGGCCTGCCCTCAAGCCCATCTTGCGGGGCAGAGTCAAGATTGCGGTGGGTCAGCGTTGGCTCATATCCGGATTCGCGTAGCGTTTGGGCAACACGGCTGGCGACATGGACCGACCGGTGGCGGCCGCCGGTGCAACCAAAAGCAATGGTGACATAGCTTTTGCCCTCGGCGCGGTAGCGCGGCAGCAACGTCAGGATCAATTTCTCGATCTGCGCAACGCTGTCCTCATAGGCGGGGTCGGCGATGACATAGGCGGCGACGTCGGGATCGAGTCCGGTGCCGGGCTTGAGCTTCGGGTCCCAGTGCGGGTTGCGCAGATAGCGCATGTCGAACACCAGGTCGGCGTTGCGTGGCAGGCCGCGCGCGAAGCCGAAGCTCATCACGTTGAGCACCGGCTCGCCTTCGTCGGCGTCGCCGAAGCGCTGGCGGATTTCCTGCTGCAAATCATTGCTGCTGTAGTTCGTCGTGTCGACGACATGCTCGGCCCAGCGGCGGAGCGGCTCCATCATCTCGCGCTCGCGCGCGATGCCGTCGGCGGCGGGGCGGTCCTCGGCCATCGGGTGGCGGCGGCGGGTTTCGGAAAAGCGGCGCTCGAGCTCGGCGCCGGCGCAGTCAAGAAACAGCGTCTGGATGTCGCGGCCGCCCGCTTCGCGCAAATCCTTGATCCGGCGCACGAGCAGAGCGGGACGGAAGCCTCGACTACGACTGTCGATCCCGATCGCGAGCGGGCGTCCGGCTTCGCTGCGCTGCATCGGCGCGTCGATCAGCGTTTCGAGCAGCGCGAGCGGCAGATTGTCGACAACCTCCCAGCCGAGGTCTTCGAGCACCTTGAGCACGGTCGACTTGCCCGCGCCCGACAGGCCGGTGACCAGCAACAGGCGCGATTCGGCGGCCGGACTCATCGTCGATGCATCATGCGCCGGGCGCCAGCCGTTCGAGCGCGAGCAGGATCTTGATCGGCGCCGACGCCTCGAACGCTGACAAGAGCAGCGCGGGCAGCGGGCGGCCCGCGACCATTTCGACCTGGTTGATCGACGGCATGCGGTCGTAACGGTCGGTCAGGCGTACCGCGAGCGCGAGCGGCACGGGTGCCGTCCACGCGCGTTCGATGATCCCGATGCCGCGGACCTCCAGCTTGCCCGCCAGACTTTCGGGCGGGCGGCACCAGAGGCGGTCGCGTTCGAACCAGATATCGCAGCGATCGTCGGCGACCAGCTTGGCGCCGCGATCGATCAGCCGCAGCGCGAGGTCCGATTTGCCCTGTCCCGAATTGCCGAGGATCAGCACGCCGCCATTGCCCGCCGCAACGCAGCTGGCATGGATATTGACGATATCGGTTCTGGTCCGGCTCGGAAGCATGGCGCATGGCTTACCGGCGACGATGCGGGGCCGCAAGGCGATAGAAGGATCGTCGCCCCCGCGAAGGCGGGGGCCTCCGTCGGCCTTGCGCGACGTCTCCAGCGGCCCCCGCCTTCGCGGGGGCGACGATCACGCCGCGTCCTGCCCGCCCTCGCGCGCGGGGAGGGTGATGAGCAGGCTGGCGCCGGGTTTGCCGTCGTCGCGATCCTTCGCGCTGATCGTCCCGCTATGCCCCTCGACGATCGTCCGCGCGATCGCGAGCCCCAGCCCGCTGTGGCGGCCAAAGGCTTCGCCGGCGGGCCGCTCGCTGTGAAAACGGCGGAAAATGGCGTCGCGCTGCGCGGGGTCGATGCCGGGGCCGTCGTCGTCGACCTTGATGTGAACCTCGTCGCCGAGGCGCGTCGCCGAAACGCACACGAGGCCGGCTTCGGGCGAGAAGCTGATCGCATTGTCGATGACATTGTCGATCGCGCGTTCGAGCCGGTGGCCGTCGCCCATCACCACCGTCGTGCCTTTGCGCGGCCGCGCGAAGGCGACGCGCGGCTGCGGCGCATTCGCGTCGACGCGCGCCGCGCGCGCCGCGAGCATCGATTCGATCATGATGCCGACGTCGATCGGTTCGAACAGCGTGCGCGACAATTGCGCGTCGACGCGGCTCGCCTCGCTGATGTCGCTCACCAGCCGGTCGAGCCGGCGGACGTCCTCGTCGGCTATGCTGAGCAGTTGCGCGCGCTGCTCGTCGCTTTTGACGCGCCCCAGCCCCTCGATCGCCGAGCGGACCGAGGCGATCGGATTCTTGAGTTCGTGCGTCACGTCGGCGGCGAAATGTTCGCCCGCGTCGATGCGTTCACGAAGGGCTTGCGTCATGTCGGACAGCGCACGCGCGAGCGTTCCGATCTCGTCGCGGCGGCTCGGCAGGCGCGGGACGACGACTTCGCGCGCCCGGCCGAGCCGGACGCGCACCGCAGCGCGCGCGAGGCGGCGGAGCGGGCGGACGATCGTGCGTGCGAGGAACAGCGAGAGGAGGACCGAGGCGAGCAACACCATGAAGACGACGACCGCGATGCGGAACCGCTCGGCGCGCACGGTGCGCGTGATGTCGCGCGCGTTGAGCGTCATCAGCACCGTCTGCGGCGTCTCGAGGTCGACGACGCGTGCGGCGCTGAGCAGCGGCGTGCGTTCGGGGGCAAAGCGGAAGCGGCTCGCGGCGACCCCGCCGGTCTGTGCCTCGACGACTTCGGGCCAGGACTGCGCCCGGTCGACGCGGGGTTCCTCGAAATCGGGATAGGTCGGCGCGCCCACGACCCAGTCGATCCCGCGGTCCATCGCGCGCGCGGCATCGCGCTTCCATGGCTGGAGGTCGGGATCGCGCAGCGTATAGGTCGGCGGACCGTTCTGGAAACTGTCGGAGATGCGCCGGCCGTCGGGGGCGTAGAAGCGCAGCCGCGATTCGGTCGCGGTCGCGAATTCTTCGATCAGCCGCGTCCGCTCCTCGGGGCGTGCCGCCTCGAGCGCGCTGTCGAGCATCGCGAGTTGGTCCTTCATCACCTCGATGCGCGTATCGACCAGGCGGCTGCGGTAGGTGTCGAGATAATAGAAGCCGCCCGCGAGCAGCGCGATCGCGAGGATGTTCACCGCGAGGATGCGCGTCGTCAGCGACCAGCGCGCCGACCAGACGAGCGGCGATTCCTCCTGCTCGGCGACGCTCCCCTCGGGTTTCTGCCCGTCGCGTTTTTGGGCGTCAGCTTTCATCGGCAAAGCGATACCCCGCGCCATAGAGGGTGGCGATCGCGTCGAATTCGGGGTCGACCTCGCGGAACTTGCGGCGCAGGCGCTTGATGTGGCTGTCGATCGTGCGGTCGTCGATATAGACGTCGTCCTGATAGGCCGCGTCCATCAACTGGTTGCGGCTGCGCACGATACCGGGGCGGCTGGCAAGCGTTTCGAGGATCAGGAATTCGGTGACCGTCAGCGTGACGTCCTTGCCGTCCCACGCGACCTTGTGACGCGCCGGGTCCATGCTCAGCCGGCCGCGGGTGATCGGTTCGGCGACGGGCTCGTCGCCCTCTTCGGACGCGCTTTTGTTGAGCTCGACACGGCGCAAGATGGCGCGAATGCGCGCGATCACCAGCCGCTGGGAAAAGGGCTTGGCGATATAATCGTCGGCGCCCATCGCGAGCCCCAGCGCCTCGTCGATCTCGTCGTCCTTGCTGGTGAGGAAGATCACCGGAAGCTGGCTTTTTTCACGAAGCCGCCGCAGCAGTTCGAGCCCGTCCATGCGCGGCATCTTGATATCGAACACTGCCAGGTCGGGCGGATTGTCGATGAGCGGTTTCAGCGCCGCTTCGCCGTCCGAATAGACGCGCGTCACGAAACCCTCGGCCTGCAGCGCGATGGAAAGGGATTGCAGAATGTTGCGGTCGTCGTCGACCAGCGCGATAGTTGCCGTCATGCTCTTTCCGTTGGGCGGGCCCGGTAAAGCGATTAGCCTATCCGGGGCGCAGCGACAACAGCGCGCGCATGGTCACCGGTTCCCTCGTCGCGCGTTCGTCGCAAGCGCCGCGCGGCCCCGCTTTAATCTTTTGACCTCCCCCGCCAAGCGAGCTAACGCGGCCGGGATTTCGGAATCGGCGGTCACGTCGGCACCCATGCAAATGCGGGCCAACCCATTAGTGCGCTAAGCATTGCATAGGTATGCAACGACGCCGCCGGACAAGGAAAGGCGAAGGCAGATGACCAAGATATTGATCGGCGCGAACACCGTCGAGACGAAGGCGGAGGTCGCCGAAAACTGGGGCACGCCGCAGCTGATCGAGGACGCGGTCCGCCACGGCGAGGGCGTACTCGCCAAGGACGGCCCGCTGGTCGTCGAAACCGGCAAGCACACCGGGCGCAGCGCCAAGGACAAGTTCATCGTCCAGGACGCCGAAACCGCCGACACGATCTGGTGGGGCAAGACCAATGTCCCGATGACCCCCGATCATTTCGCGGCGTTGAAGGACGACTTCTTCGCGCATCTCGCGCAGCGCCCGCGCCTCTATCGCCAGCAACTGTTTGGCGGCTCGCAGCCCGAGCATCGCGTCGCGGTGCAGGTCGTCACCGAATTCGCCTGGCACAGCCAGTTCATCCGCACGTTGCTCTGCCGCCCGACCGCGGCCGAACTCGCCGCGTTCGCGGCTGAATATACGATCATCGACCTGCCGAGCTTCCGCGCCGATCCGGCGCGCCACGGCACGCGCACCGAAACCGTCGTCGCGGTCAATTTTGCCGAGAAGCTGATCCTGATCGGCGGCACGCAGTACGCCGGCGAGATGAAGAAATCGGTGTTCGGCATCCTCAACTATCTGCTCCCCGTCGATGGCGTGATGCCGATGCATTGCTCGGCGAATATCGGCCCCAAGGGCGACACTGCGGTCTTCTTCGGCCTGTCGGGCACCGGCAAGACGACGCTGTCGGCCGACGCCTCGCGCACGCTGATCGGCGACGACGAGCATGGCTGGTCGGACACTGCGGTCTTCAACTTCGAGGGCGGCTGTTACGCGAAGATGATCCGCCTCTCGCCCGAGGCCGAGCCCGAAATTTTCGCGACAACCAAGCGCTTCGGCACTGTGCTCGAAAATGTCGTGATCGATCCCGTGACCCGCGAGCTTGATTTCGACGACGCGAGCCTCGCCGAGAACAGCCGCGGTTCGTACCCGATCGACTTCATTCCGAACACGTCGGACCATAATATGGGTCCGGTGCCCAAGACGGTAATCATGCTGACGGCCGATGCCTATGGCGTGCTGCCCCCGATCGCGAAGCTGACCCCCGATCAGGCGATGTATCATTTCCTGTCGGGCTATACCGCGCGCGTCGCGGGGACCGAAATCGGCGTGACCGAGCCCGAGGCGACCTTCTCGACCTGCTTCGGCGCCCCCTTCATGCCGCGCCACCCGTCGGTCTACGGCAATCTGCTCAAGGAACGCATCGCCAAGGGCGGCGTCCAGTGCTGGCTCGTCAACACCGGCTGGACCGGCGGCATGGCGACGATGGACGGGATCAAGCGCATGCCGATCAAGGCGACGCGCGCGCTGCTCAACGCCGCGCTCGACGGCAGCCTAAACGACGCCGAATTCCGCAAGGACCCGAATTTCGGCTTCATGGTCCCCATCGCGGTTCCGGGCGTCGACAGCAACCTGCTCGATCCGCGCGAAGCCTGGGCCGACAAGGCGGCCTATGACCGCACCGCGCAAACGCTCGTCGGCCAATTCATCGACAATTTCGCGCAATTTGCGGACCATGTCGACGAAGGCGTCCGCCAGGCCGCACCGCAGGCCGCCGTCGCGGCGTAATTGACCCGGATCGCTTCCGGGTGGCACATCACCCGGAAGGACCGGACTCATGACCACCGAATATAAACCGCGCCTGTTCGCGCGCGACGACGAAATCCGTGCGCTCGGCGAAGGGCTGCTGGCGTGCGCGTTGCCGCGCGAGGCGTGGACGCACGAGGCGCATCTCGGCGCGTGCCTCTGGCTGCTGACCGAGCGCCGCGACGTCGATATCGACGCCGAGATTGGCACCATCATCCGCCGCTTCAACGAAAGCGTCGGCGGCGTGAACGACGACCATGGCGGCTATCATGACAGCATCACCCGCGCCTATGTCGCGGGCGTGCGGCTGTTCCTGTCGACGACGGCGGAGACCGAGCTCGCGGCGCGCGTCAACGCGCTGCTGCTTTCCGACATCGGCCGTCGCGACTGGCCGCTACGCTTCTACAGCCGCGAGCTGCTCTTTTCGGTCCCGGCGCGGCGCGCCTTCGTCGAACCCGATCTCGCGCCGCTGCCTGCCTAAAGCTTCATTCCGGGCGTCCAACCGCTCTCCGCGAGGAAGGCGGCGGGGTCGCGCATCTCGATGATCGCCTTGATCGCCGCGGCCTTGTCGGGGGTCCGGCCGTAATAGCTTTTCGCGACGCGATAGCCGACCCAATAACCAAGGTCGCCCGGCCACCCGTCCGCGCCTTGTTTGTTGTAGAGCCAGCGCGACCCGATCGCCTTGGCGTCCTTCTCGGCGAGGAAAGCCGTCTCCAGCTCCTTCTCGCGTCCCTTGGCCCATATGTGGAGCAGCGGATAGCCGACCGAACCCGACATCTGTTCGGCGACAAATTCGGCGGCGCCCTCGACGAGCGCGGCGCGCAGCACCGATTCTTCGCGATCCTCGACTTGCGCAAGCGGCTGCTGCGCGTGGACATATTCATGCGCGATGACGTGGACGAAGCGGTCCTCGTCGTCGGCTTCGATGAATTTGGCGGCGCACAGGGCTTCGAGACCGATGTACAGCCCCTTCGCATTCGCCGTTCCCGCCGTCGTGGCGCGGCCGATGGCGATGGTGATCGGGGGGAATTTCGCAGCGGGATAAAGCTGGGCGAGGCGGTCGGTCGCGGCGACAAGCCGCGTGCGGACATCGGGAAGATGGGTCGCGCAACCACGCGCGTCGTCAAAGACCTGGCGTTTGTCGCGCAGCGCGGCGGCGAGCTTTTCGGGGGTGATCCGGCGCATCACCATGAATTCCGCCAGCCCCGGCGTGGGGGCGGCCAGATAGCGCGTCGCCACCACATCGGGCTGACTTGCGAGTGCGGGGTCATCATAAAGCGCGTAAAAGCGATCGACGTCGCTCGTCACGATGGCGACGCGCGCGCCGCCGTGCGGCGGGGCCGATTCGGATGCCTGCCCCGGGATCGCCGCGAGCAGCGCCACGCCGAACAGGCTTTGCATCATGCGCCGCGCCGTCATGCCTTCTTCTCCGCCACATAGGCCGCGACATTCTGCGCGAGCACGTCGAGCGGGACGTTGCCGCCCTCGACGACGACATTGTCGAAATCGCGGAGGTCATATTTTGCGCCGAGCGCCTTTTGCGCGAGTCCGCGCTGGCGGACGATCTCGCTGTGCCCGACCTTGTAGCCGCACGCCTGTCCGGCCCAGCTGCAATAGCGGTCGACCTCGCTCGCGACCTCGAGCGGGTTCGAGCCATTTTCCTTGACGAAGAAATCGACGCCCTGCTCGCGCGTCCAGCGCTTGGCGTGAAGGCCGGTATCGACGACGAGGCGGCAGGCGCGGAATGCGAGCGACTGGAGGTAGCCCAAACGCCCGACCTCGAAATCGTCGTAGAGGCCGAGTTCGTCGGCGAGCTGCTCGGCGTACAAGGCCCACCCTTCCGAATAGGCGTTGAACGCCAGCATCGTACGGATCAGCGGCATCTGGTTCGCATATTCGCCCTGCCACACATGCCCGGGGATCGCCTCGTGCATCGTCAGGTCGGGGAGCGAATATTTGCTGTGGAGCTCGGTCGTGCGCAGGTTGATCCAGAATTTGCCCGGAACGCTGCCGTCGATCGACCCCGCGCCGCCATAGGCCGCGGGCGCGCCGGGTTCCTCGGCGAGCGGCAGCCGCTTCACCTCGACATTGCCCTTTACCAAAGTACGGAAGGCGCGCGGCAACTCGGCGCGGATCTTGCCGAGCCAGGTCTGGATATAGGCGTGGATTTCGGCGCGGCCCGCATCATTGTTGGGGAATTTGAAGCGCGGATCCTTGGCGAGCGCGTTCATCCGGTCGCCGACCGAGCCCTGCGTGTAGCCGAGCTTTTTGAGGATCGGGTCCATGCGGCCGTGGAGTTCGGCGAGTTCTTCGCGGCCCATCGCGTGGATCTCGCCTGGGGTCATGCGGGTGGTGGTCGAGGCGCGCAGCCCCCACGCATACCATTCGTCGCCGCCCGGCCGCGCCCACATGCCGGCGTCCATTGTCGCCTTCGGCCGCTGCGCCTTCATCTCGGCGAGCTGGCGTTCGAGCGCCGCGGCGACGGGTCCCTGCACGATCTTCGCCGAGCGCGCGCTCCAGTCGCCCGCGATCTTCGCCGCGCCGGTGCGGCGGACGAGGCTTTCGACCATCGAGCCGCCCGCCTTCGCATCGGCAAGGCTCGCCTCCATCTGCTTCACCGCCTTGTCGATCAGGAAGGCGGGGGCGATCATTCCCTGTCCGCCCGCGGCCTTCAGCCGGTCGGTTTCGCCATCGAGCGCGCCGGGAAAGGCGTTGAGACGCGACAGATAGGCTTCGGCATCGGCGGCGGTCTTCACCGGATGGTCGCTGTCGAGGAATTTTGGGACGTCGAGATAGGCGCCGACATTCTGGATCACGACATAGGGCGTGTTGCGCCAGCCGCCGACCGCGACGTCGCCATAGGGCAGGGCAAAGCCGTCGAGCGCGACGCCATAGGCGCTTTCGACGACGGCAAGGCTGGTGCGCGTGCTGTGATCGAGTCCCGCCTTGTCGAACGCGCGGACGCGCGCAAGATCGGCCTTCAGCGTGTCGGCGACGGTTTTCTGTCCTGCCGCCGACCGGTCGCCGAGACGCCCGCGCATCGCGGCGCGCGCGCCGGTGTCGATGCCGAGCGACGTCGCGCCTTCGGGCGACAGCGCGAGCAGATTGTCGGCGACCGAATCGAGCAGTTTCTGCGCGCCGGTCTTCGGCGGCGACTGCAGCGCGGCCGCGGGGCCGGCGAGGGCAAGCCCCGCGGTGCCCGCGCCGAGTGTGGCGAGCGTCTGGCGGCGGCTGACGGGGGTGGAAAGCGGATTGGACACGGGCTGCTCCCTGGCGACTTGTTTCTTGTGAAACCTGTCTAGGCGCGGGGGCGCGCCGGTCAACGAAAAGGGGCCGGGAAAGCCTCCGCCCTCCCGACCCCCGTCGAAAATTATCGGCCGTCTATCAGTCGGTAAGGTCGGCGGGCACCTTGCCGCCGTTCGCCGCGAGTTCGCGCATCACCGCCTTGTGCAGCCAGATGTTCATTTCGGCGCTGCCGTCGAGTTCGCCGGTATAGCCGAGTTCCTGCGCCAGTTCCTTGCGGTTGGCGAGGCTCGAATCGATCCCGAGCAGCTTCATCAGGTCGACGATCGACGTGCGCCAGTTGAGATCCTGCCCGGCATTGGCGGCCTCGGCGGTGAGGATGGCATCGACATCGACCGGCGCGGCGGCCGCTGCTGCCATGGCTTGCGTCGCGGCGTCGAGCGCGGTGCCGACGGGGCTGGGGGCGGCCGGGGCGGCGGGTTCTGCGGCGACGGCCTTCTTGCCGAAGATGGCGTCCTTGATCTTGCCGAAAATGCTCATTGTGTAGCTCCCACTAGAATAGCGGCCCAACCCGGAAGAGGCGAGTCGAACAGTTGCAGGCTAGGACTATGCATTTGAGAATGACAGTCAAAAGACCGACTCGTTCTTCGCTCGCGCGCTGCTATACTCATTCCAATCGGCGCGGTGTCCGATCCGCGCCGAAGCGGGAGTATGACGATATGAATCTCACCGACATTTTGGCGCAGGCCGGCGGCATTGAATCGATGGCGAAAGAGCTGGGTATTCCGCCCGCGATGGCAAAACAGGGCGCCGACGCGCTGCTTCCCGCAATTCTCGGCGGTTTCAAGAAACAGGCGCAATCGGGCGGCGGGGTCGAAGGACTCGGCGGGCTGCTCGGTCAGCTCGGCGGCGGCGGCCTGCTCGATTCGGTGCTCGGATCGCAGCCCACGGAAGTGAGCCAGGGCAATGACGTGCTCGGGCAGATTTTTGGGTCGAAGGATGTCAGCCGCACCGTCGCCGGACAGGCGGCGGCGCAGACGGGGATCGATTCGGGGATTCTCAAGCAGATGCTGCCGATGCTCGCGATGATGGCCGCGGGCTATATGGCGAAGCAGGGCGGGCAGGGCGGCGAGAGCGGCGGGCTTTCGGGCGGTCTGGGCGGTATGCTCGGCAATGTGCTCGGCGGCGCGATGGGCGGCGGTGCGGCCCCGTCGGCCGGCGGCCTTGGCGGAAGCCTGGGCGGCCTCGGCAAGATGCTCGACATGGACGGCGACGGCAATCCGCTCGACGACATCATGGGCATGGTCAACAAGATGCGTGGGTAATGAAATCGTCGCCCCCGCGAAGGCGGGGGCCGCAATCGGAATAGCGTAAGGCTGCCAGCGGCCCCCGCCTTCGCGGGGGCGACGCTAACTGTTAAGCCGCGATCAGGCGCAATTCCTCACGGAAATCCTCGTCCACCCCGATGCGGCTTCGCATCGGGGTGACGGTGCCGTCCGATGTGGCGTCGCCTTCCTCGAACAGCGCACACGCCGCCTCGCCGCCACGCGCCAGGCTATAGCGCTGCGCGACCTTGCCGGTGGGCTTAAAACCAAGCTTGCGCAGCACCGCGCCCGACGCCGGATTGTCGAGGAAGTGGCCCGCCGACAGCTTCGGCAGGTTCATCGCGCGCGCGATATGGATGAGCTGACGCCCGGCCTCGGTCGCGAAACCCAGGCCCCAATAGGGCCGCGCGATCCAGTAACCCATTTCGAGCGCGCCTTCCGGACTCGGCGAAATGCCGCAGCCGCCGACGAGGCGCGGCGCGCCGCCGGTGCGGGCAAAGATCAGGAAGCGCGGCTGATCGGGATCGATCGGCTGGCTCAAATATGCCTGTGCCTGCTCTTCGCCATAGGGCCAAGGGGCGCGAGCGAGATTGCGGACCACCGCTTCCTCGCCGATCGCTTGGGCGAGCGCGGGGGCGTCTTCCAGCCAGCCGGGCCGCAGCAACAGTCTTTCGGTACGCGCGAACATCTTTTCTAACTCCCAATGCCTGTCGCCTTGGCGCCAGATGGTGACGCTTTGACGACATTCGATATGGAGGGAGATGGATGGCCCCGTTTTCGCGCCCGATCGTCACAAGTGACGGATTTTGGACAAGAAAAAAGGGAGATCGGGGGCGACCCGTCTCCCTCTTTTCGAACTTTGTTTCCGCTTGCGGCGGAAAGGACCGTTCCGGGTCATCCCTTGATGGACGACCCTGGAAGATCGTCCTTATTCGGCGGCTTCCGCCATGGCGTCGACCGACACATATTTGCGGCCAAGCTTGCCATCGTGGAATCGGACCTGGCCGTCGGCGGTTGCGAACAGCGTGTGGTCCTTGCCCATGCCAACGTTGACACCCGGGTAAACCTTGGTGCCGCGCTGACGCACGATAATGTTGCCGCCGATCACTTCCTGACCGCCGAACTTCTTCACGCCAAGGCGGCGGCCGGCTGAGTCGCGACCGTTGCGCGAAGAACCGCCTGCTTTCTTATGTGCCATGACTGATGCTCCTTAATTCGTTCGTTCGAGAGGCCGAGCCGCGTTGCCGCGCTCAGGCTTCCTTCTTGGGGGCTGCCTTCTTGGCAGCGGGCTTCTTTGCGGGCGCTTCGGCAGCGGCTTCGGTCTTCGGAGCAGCGGCCTTCTTCGGCGCGGCTTCCTTGGCGGGCGCAGCAGCCTTGGCTTCGGCGGCCGGAGCGGCCTCTGCCTTCGGAGCGGCTTCCTTCTTCGGCGCGGCCTTCTTGGCATCGCCGACGGCGAGGATGCGCAGCAGCGTCAGCGACTGGCGGTGACCGTTGCGGCGACGATAATTGTGCCGGCGGCGCTTCTTGAAGACGATGACCTTTTCGCCGCGCGTCTGGGCGATGATCTCGGCCGAAACGACGAGGCCGTCGGCGCTCTTCACTTCGCCGCCGTCACCGGCCAGCAGGATGTCGCCCAGCGACACGGTGTCGCCAGCTTCGCCGTCGATCTTTTCAACGGCGATCTTGTCTCCAGCGGCGACGCGATACTGCTTGCCGCCCGTGCGCACGATTGCGAACATGGTCTTCCATCCAATCAGAAACTAAAACACCCACGCTGCCAGTCACCCGCCAAAGCAGGCGATTTTTCCGGCATGCGGGAAAGTCAGCGCCACTAGCGAGCCAAGCCGTCGCTGTCAACCGCCAAATCCCGTGCTTTTCATCCAAAAGCGCGGGGCTGCACCGATTATCGCGCGCGCCGCCGATTCGGTGCTTGCTGCGCCGTCGGTGCGCCCATATCAGGGGCGGCGATGAAGCGCGCCTTTCTTTTCGCTCCGCTGCTCCTGCCGCTGCCCGCCTGCGCCGCGACGCAGGCCAACGACGGGCCCTCGCTGGCAAAGCGCGCGATCGAGGGGCGATTCGATGTCGCGCCCCCCGCGGTCGTCGTCGCGCCCCCGGGGCCGCTGCCCACCGACCTCGCCGGACGGCTTCAGCGCTGGGAATCGGATGGTGCCGCGGGCCAGCAGGCCTTTGCCGCCGAACGGGCCGCGACGGCGTCGGCGGTTTCGGCCGCCGCGGGCGCCTCCGTCGGCAGCGAACGCTGGGTCGTCGCGCAGCAGGCGATCTCGCGCCTTACCGCGGCGCGCGCGCCGCTCACCGCGGCGCTCGCCGATATCGATCGCCTCTATCTCGAGCGCAGCGTCGACGAGCAGATCGACGGGCTTCCCGACATCTATGCGCTGCGCGACCGGCTCGCCGATCTCGCCTCGACGCAGGATGCGGTGCTGGAAGCGTTGAACGCGCAGTTGCCGGGGCAATAGTGCCCAATCCTCCCTGCCGCGCAGCGGTGGGGAGGGGGACCGCGCCCGCAGGGCGTGGTGGAGGGGCGGCGACCTCACGCAAAAGCCCCTCCATCAGCGCTTCGCGCTGCCACCTCCCCATCGCTTCGCGACAGGGAGGATCAACCGCCCTTACTGATTCAGCCCGTGCTTTTTCAGCGCGTGGCGGATCTGGTCGTAGCTCAGCCCCAGCGCTTCGGCCGCGACCTTCTGGTTGAAGCGGCAGCGTGCCATCGTGTCGGACAATATCTGCTTTTCATAAGCGTCGACCGCCGCGCGCAGGTCGCTGACCGGGCCCGAGGGCGGGGCGGTGGCCGCGTGCGCGGCGTCATTCGCCGGCGCCGGCGCGGACGCCTCGGGCCGTGCGGGGACCTTGCGCGATACCGGCTGCCACGGGCTCGCAAAAGGGTCGAAGCTCAGCGCGTCGACCGGCTTTTCGGCGTCGGCCCAGCGATAGATCGCGCGCTCGATCACGTTCCGGAGTTCGCGGACATTGCCCGGCCAGTCGTGTCCCTCCATCGCCGCGAGTGCGCGCGGGCCGAAACCCGGCCATTCGTCCCAGCCGAGCACCGCCGCCATGCGCTGCCCGAAATATTCGGCGAGCACCTCGATATCGCCTTCGCGTGCGCGCAGCGGGGGCAGGGTGATAACCTCGAACGACAGCCGGTCGAGCAGGTCGGCGCGGAAGCGATTATCGTCGGCGAGCGCGGGCAGATGCTCGTTCGTCGCCGCAACGATACGCACGTCGACGCGGATCGGGCGCGACGATCCGACGCGCGTCACCTCGCCATATTCGACCGCGCGCAGCAGCCGCTCCTGCGCGCCCATCGACATTGTCGCGAGTTCGTCGAGGAACAAGGTGCCGCCGTCGGCTTCCTCGAAGCGCCCCGCGCGGGTGCGCGTCGCGCCGGTGAAGGCGCCCGCCTCATGCCCGAACAATTCGGACTCGATCAGCGTTTCGGGCATCGCGGCGCAGTTCATGATCACATAGGGGCGATCCCAGCGCGTCGACAGCCGGTGGAGGCGTTCGGCGATCAATTCCTTGCCCGTCCCGCGCTCGCCGATCACCAGCACCGGGCGGTCGAGCGAGGCGGCGAGGCTCGCGCGTTCGACCGCGTCCTGAAACGCCGCCGATTGGCCGATAAATTGGGTCTCGCGCTCCATTCCCAATCATTGGCAAATTTTCCCGCTGATTGGCAAGTCAAATCGATTGGGGGTGCCGTTTCAGTGTGAAGTTCGGCGGTTTTCCGTGGGCGCACGCAATTGGCACGCCCTATGCATTGTTTCAGACGAACCGGCGCAGATCGCACCGGTGCAGCGAAAACACAGGGAAGGTTGATCCATGAAAACGATGTTTGCCCAGGCCGCCACTTTCGCGCTCAGCGCGGTCGGAGCGCTTGCCATCCTCGTCGGCGTGATCGACCAGCCCCAGGTTGCCGCCAGCGTCACCGGCACCCCCGCCGGCCCGCTGGTTGCCGCTGTCATGTCCCCGGCGGTCAGCGCTTTGGCCTGACCGGCACTGGTGCCGGGGCACTCTCCCCCCTTGCCCCGCCCCGGCACCAGCTTTTTTCCAACGACACCCAAAAAAATACCGGGTCTCAAGATTTCGACAGGAGTTTCAAAATGGGTATTTTTTCACGAACCCGCGACATCATCGCCGCCAACGTCACCGACCTGCTCGACCGGGCCGAGGACCCCGAAAAGATGATCCGCCAGATCATCTTCGAGATGAACGAAACGCTCGTCGAAGTTCGCGCCTCCGCCGCCCGCACCATCGCGGACCAAAAGGAAATGCGCCGCCACATCGCCAAGCTCGAAAGCCTGCGGGACAGCTGGAAGGAAAAGGCCGAACTCGCGCTGTCGAAGGACCGCGAAGACCTCGCCACCGCCGCGCTTGTCGAAAAGCAGAAGGCCGGCGACATGGCCGAGAAACTCAAGGCCGAGATCGCCGTCCTCGACGACGCGCTGACGGGTTACGAGGCCGACATCGCCAAGCTGCAGAAGAAGCTTTCGGAAGCCCGCGCGCGCCAGTCGAGCGTCGTCAACCGCCTCGAAAGCGCCGAGAATCGCTACAAGCTGCGCGAGATGACCAACGGCGACCGGGTCGAAGACGCCTTCTCGCGCTTCGAGATCCTCGAACGCCGCGTCGACGAAGCCGAAGGCCGCGCCGATGCGCTGAGCCTCGGTTACAAGAAGTCGCTCGACGAAGAGATCGCCGAACTGCAGGCCGCCGACAAGGTTGCCGACGAACTCGCCGCGCTGAAAGCCGCGCAGGCCAGCAAGCAGTAAGGAGCCGGACCGATGGAAGAGATCATCATCGTCCCGATCGTCATCGGAACCCTCTTCCTCGGTCTGCCTTGGCTGATCCTCCACTACATCACGAAGTGGAAGCAGGCCAAGACGCTGACCGGAGAAGACGAACAGCTGCTCGACGAACTCTATGACACCGCACGGCGGCTCGAAAACCGCCTGCACACCGTCGAACGCATCATCAGCGCCGACCATCCCGACTTCCGCCCCGCGGTACGCAGCGATGAAGAACTGGCGCAACTCGAAAACAATAGCCGGAGGAACTGAGATGTCTGCCAGCCGCACAAAATTCTACCTCGACAAGCAGAACGGCAAATGGAGCGGTGTGTGCGCCGGGATCGCGGATTATAGCGGGATCGACGTCCTCTGGGTCCGCGTCGGCGCGGTCCTCCTGACCCTGATGGGCGGCTTCCCCTGGACGCTGATCGCTTACTGGATGGTCGCCTGGATGGGCACGCCCAAGCCGTTCGCGCTCTATGGTTCGACCGAGGAAGCGAAATTCTGGCAGGGTGTGCGCAGCAACCCGACCGCATCGACCCGCGACATCAAGTCGCGCTTCCGCGACATCGACCGCCGGCTTGCCGACATCGAGCAATATTATACGAGCCACAACCGCCGCCTCGCGGACGAGATCGACGCTCTCCGCTGATCGGGCCTCACGCGGAAACGGCAACAGGGAGGAAGATACATGAATTTCGGTGGCACCACTTTTGTCCTCGCTATCATCGCTTTGTCGATCGGCGGCTGGATGTTCACCACCTGGATCCGCGCCAAGCACGGCTATCCCGTTGAGAATGAATGGGGCGGCACGGTTCATCGAACCGACCCCGACGCTGATCGGAAAATCGCCCTGCTGACCGATGACAACGCCAAGCTGGCGGGGCAGGTCAGCCGGCTGGAAGAGCGGATTTCGGTGCTCGAACGCATCGCGACCGAAAACCATGGTCAGGCGGCAGAGCTCGCCAGCCAGATCGACCGCCTGCGCTGAGAGGATAGAAGACAATGAATCTCGATGTCCTGAACGCCATCGCCCCCGTCATCGCCACCATCGGGCTGGCCGGGGTCGGAGGGTGGGTCTTCACCACCTGGCTCCGCGTCAAGAACGGTTATCCGCTCGAAAACAGCTGGGGCAAGGCGGTTTATCCCAAGACCAGCGACGAGGCGATGGAACGCGTCAAGCTGATCAGCCAGGAAAATGCCCAGCTGCGCGCCGAGCTCGGTTCGGTGAAGGATCGCCTCGCGGTGATCGAGCGCATCGTCACCGACGACAGCCACCGGTTGAGCCATGAGATCGAGGCGTTGCGGCGCCCCTCGAACTGAGGAGATTGAACCATGGAAGTCATCTTCATTCTCGCCATCGTCGTCGGACTGCCCGTCACCTTGGCCATCGGCTATGCCGCTTATGAGCGGACCTTGAAATTCAAGGAAAAGCAGTTCCAGGCGATCACCCACGAGACCGCCGAGAAGGCCGCGCAATATGCGGCGCAAACCGAACGGCTGGAGGCTCGCGTCCGCGTTCTCGAGCGCATCGTTACCGACAAGGGAATTGATGTCGCCGACGAGATCGAAAAGCTGCGCGACGCCCCGCTGAACTAAAACAAAGAAATACGGAAAGGATCTTCCCCATGGGCCCGTTTGAAATGGTTGTCGGCATCGTCCTGATCGTGACCATCGGCAGCATTATCCGCGCCAAGCACGGCATCCGCCGCGATCACAAGGGCGGCGACTATTTCGTCGCCACCGACAATGGCGAGACCAAGGCGCTGCAAGCCGAAATCCGCGCACTCAAGGAGCGGATCCAGGTGCTCGAACGCATCGCCACCGACCACAACCGCGCGGTCACGCTCGATCAGGAAATCGAGAAATTGCGCGACAACAGCAAAATCTGAATGCCGGAAAAGGAGCAACGCTCATGGCTTTCATCACCCCCGACTTCACCGCCGCAGCGATCGCGCTGACCGCACTGACCATCGTCAGCCTGGTCGCGCTGCGCGGCTGGCGCGACTGGATCCAGCTCAAGCGCGAGGAACTCGCCGCGGGCCACCACGCGTCGCTCGCGCAGGATCCAGGCGTCCCGCACGCCGGGTCGCGGATCGAGATCGCCGACCTCAAGGAACGGCTGCGCAAGCTCGAAGCCATCGCGGCGGGGGTCGACCTCTAATCCATCCGCGACACCCGCGCGGCATCGGCCCGCTCCCCTGTCCGTCGCCATCCGTCCGGCGGCTGACAGGGAAGCGGGCCGATGTCGTTTCAGGGCTCTTTCAACTTGGCGCCATCTATGCGAGTGGCGCGGCCATGCGCAGCCTGACCGATATCTTCGACGAATATGATTTTCTTGACGGCGACGATCGCTATCGCCTGCTGATCGATCTCGGCCGGACGCTCGAGCCGATGCCCGACGCGCTCAAGACCGACGCGACAATGGTGCGCGGTTGTTCGGCCAGCGTCTGGGTCTATCCGGTGCCGCGCGACGATGGCCAGCTCCACTTCCTCGCCGACAGCAACGCCGCGATCACCAAGGGGATCGTCGCGCTCGTGCTCGCCGCGGTGCAGGACAAGCCCGCGGCCGAAGTGGCGGAGATGGACGTCGCGGCGGCGCTCGCGCCCTTCGACCTCACGCGCCAGCTGTCGTCGAACCGGACGCAGGGCGTCCCCAACATGATCGCGCTGGTGCAGGCCACCGCGCGGCGGATTGCCGCGGGCTGAACCGTCAAGGGCGCCGCTTGCGCCGGACCTGTTCTCACCGCAAAGAAAAGGGCGCGGGAGTTGCCTCCCGCGCCCTTTTCTTTTGGCCGAATCCGGATGGCTTAGAAGTTGACCTTCACGCCGACGCGGACGCCGTACAGCGACACGCGGTTCGTCAGAACCTCGTTCGGTGCAAGAGTGTTGGTATACTGATATTTGGTGCAGTTCGCCCCGCTCGTCGCGGCGCAGGTGACGCGCACCAATGCCGAGTTGTACGGGAACGACACCTGACGGAGCGAACCCCAGTCGCTGTCGATCAGATTCAGCACATTCTCGACGTCCGCGAACAGCTTGAACTTCGCATTGCCAACAAAGGCCGGGATTTCCTGGCTGAAGTGCAGGTCGACCTTGAAGAAGTCGGGCGAGGTCTGGCTGTTCTTCTTGACGATCTTGCCGCGATAATTTTCGAGGCCGAGCTGGCTGATCAGATCGTTGAACGCCGCTTCGTTCTGCGCTGCGGTCACGGTTGCGCCGTTGGCAGTGTGCGAACCCCACTGGACGAGCGGATCGTTGGCACCGGTGGGAACGTAGAGCAGCATGTTGCCAAGGTTCCCGACGGTGCCGAACACCGCGCCGCGGCCGCTGCTGTTGTCCAGCATGGTGACGCTGTACGGGCGGCCCGAGCGATATTCGCCGAACAGGCTGATACGCGTTTCATTGTCGCCAAAGAAGTTGCGCTTGAAGTCGGCACCGAATTTCCACTGGTGGGTATATTCGTAGATCGACCGGCCATAGGCAGCGCGGTTCGGATCGACGAAGGCGTTGTTGCCATAGTTCGACGACGAGGTCGAAGAGGTCATCGCGCCTTCGTCCTTGACGTTCGAATAGGTGTAGCTGCCGTCGATCGAGAGGCCGAAGTCCCATGCCTTGGCGAAGCGGGCGGTCGCGAAATAGGCGCGGCCCTTTTCGCTGTTGGTCAGCTGGAGATCGCGGTTGCTCGTTGCGGCGCCGCCGATCGGACCATAGCGGGTGCGGCCATCGGGCAACGTGCCGACCGGCACCGAGCGCAGGTCGGTCCACGTGTAGCCATAGATGTTCTTGTCGTACAGGAACTGGCCGCCGACGAACCAGCCGTCGCCGATTTCATAATCGGCCTGCAACGAAGCCTTCCACTTGCGCGCGACTTTCAGATCGGGATCGATATTGTCGGTCGGCGCGGCTGCCAACGAGCCGACGTTCCGCGACAGGAAGTCGGTGACGCTGGACGGGATTGTGCCATTCGAGACGTTGGTAAGGGCGTTACAGGTCACCGACGCCGCACAGTTGGCGTCGTTGATGTCGACCGAGTTGGTCAGCAGGCCCGTGTTCGAGAAGCTGTTCGACAGATAGACGTCGGGCGTGCCGCCCGAGAAAATGCCGACGCCGCCGCGGACGATCAGCTTGTCGGTGGCCTGCCAGTTGAAGCCGAAGCGCGGCTGCAGCACGTCGCGGCCGTTGAAGGTTTCGCGGTTGTGGAAGCCATAACGAGCCAGGAAGTTCGGGTTCAGCGGCGGCTTCACATCGTTGCCGAACAGGTCGTAACGAACGCCGAGCGACAGCGTCAGATCGGGGGTGACCTGCCAATCGTCCTGGATGCCCACGGTGTAGTTCTGCGTGCTGAAACGGGCCGCGGCATCGTTCGGATCGAGGCTGGGCACCGCGTTGCCGTAGCGCAGGCGGTTCGCATTGCCAGCGGCGAAATCCGCGAGGCTATCGAAATAGAAATCGCCGAGCGAACGCTGCAGGAACAGGTTGTACACCGAAACGTCGGTGTAGCCCGCGAGCAGGCGGAACGAATGATCGCCGGCGTCCAGACGCGCGGTGAGGTCGAACGACAGATTTTCCGTGTTGAGGTCGTTCGACTGACGGCTGACGTCGGGGCCGAAGAACAGGCGCGTGCCGTCGCAGCTGGTTGCCGAACCCGCCGAAGCCGCGTCGGTGCAGACTTCCATCTGCGGGAACTCGCGGCCGCCGAACGGCGTCTGGTCGCGGTTATAGTCGCGATACGATGCGCGGAAGGTGGTCGAGAAAGTGTCCGACCAGGTCGAGTTCAGTTCAAAGGAACCCGAGTTGACTTCTTCGGCCAGCTCATAGCCGTTCGACTGGAAACCCAGCGCGAAAGGCGCGGTCAGGAAGGTGTTCTGCTGGAACTGCTGCGTGCCGACGTTGCGGATATAGGTCAGCGATGCGCGTTGCGTGTCGCTGATGTTCCAGTCGAGCTTGCCGATGATCTTTTCGTCTTCTTCGACCGCATTCGGCGACAGGCCCAGCGTGTCGTAGCCATAGCGCGACTGTGCGACGTTGCTGACCTGGTCGATCACCGCCTGCGTCAGGCCGGGGACCTGGTTCGCGAAGCCGTCGCCGAACCCATCGTCGAACGGATCGCTTTCCTTCGTTTTTTCATAGGCAAGCATGAAGAACAGCTTGTCCTTGATCAGCGGGCCGCTGAGGTGCGCACCATATTGCTTGCTGTCGAAGTTCAGATTGATGTTGCGACCGCGGGTGCGGTCGCCGGTCAGGCTGTCGTCGGTGTAGGTGAAGAAGGCGCCGCCGTGGAACTTGTTGCCGCCCGAGCGGAGAATGACGTTGACCGCGCCGCCCTGGAAATCGCCCTCGGCGATGTCGAAGGGGGCGACCTTGACCGAGAATTGCTCGATCGCGTCGAAAGGAACCGGGCCGCGCGAGGTCGGCAGACCGCCGTTGTTGAGGCCGAAGTCGTCGCTCATCTGGACGCCGTCGACCGAGAAGCGGTTGAGACGGCCGTTGTTGCCGGCGACTTCGATCGTGCGGGCGTTGCTCAGGTCAAGCGTGACCAGCGGATCGCGGCGTGCGAGGTCGCGGATGTCACGGTTGATCGAGGCGGCACCTTCGATCGCTTCGCGGTTGAGCGCGGTGATCGGGCCGTTCGAGGTTTCGACTGCGCCCTTGACCGACGAGGCCGTCACGACGATCGCCGTGTCTTCGAGCGTGATCGGCAGGCGGAAAGGCTGACCGGCCTGCAGGAAGAGGTCGGTGACCTGCGCACTGTCGAACCCGTCAGAGGTCACTTCGACCGTGTAGGGGCCGCCAACGCGAAGGCCATTGGCGCCGAAATTGCCGCTGCCGTCGGTGGTCGTACGCGACACGGTGCCCGACGGGACGTGCGTCACGGTGACGGCGGCGCCGGCGACCGGGCCGCTGGCCGTTTCGACGGTCCCGCGGAGCGACGAGCTGGTTTCCTGGGCTGCGGCGGGAGCGGCGAGCGCGACGCTCAGGCTGAGCGCAGCGGCGCTGGCAGCCAGATAATGACGGAAATGCATTTGGATTGTCCCCTTTGGTGTGCATTTGGCAGGCGCACAAAAGGAGCGCGCCTGACCTGCGAGCGCCCCTGAAGCCCGCATGTGGCACGATTGTGACAGCAATTGTGACAGTGCAAGCGGGGAGGGCCGCGCCGCTCAGACGCGGTGCGAAAAACCGCTAATTTTCGTCAGGTGCCCAAACTTATCCACAGGCGGGGATGCGTTTTTTCCGGAAACTGTTGCTGCAATGCAACATGAAAGGGCGCCCCGCGGGGCGCCCCATGTGCGACTCAGGCGGCGTCGCCCGCGGCTTCTTTCGCCTTGTCGGCATAAACGCGCACCGGATCCTTGCGGCCCTCGACGACATCCTTGTCGACGACGATCTCGACCACGTCGGTCAGGTCGGGCAGGTCGAACATCGTGTCGAGCAGGATCGCCTCGACGATCGAGCGCAGCCCGCGCGCGCCGGTCTTGCGTTCGATCGCCTTCTTGGCGACCGCGATCAGCGCGTCGTCGGTAAAGGTCAGCACAACCTCCTCGAGATCGAAGAGCTTGCGATACTGCTTCACCAGCGCGTTCTTGGGCTCGCCCAAAATCTTGACCAGCGCGTCGATGTCGAGATCCTCGAGCGTCGCGATGACCGGCAGGCGGCCGACGAATTCGGGGATCAGGCCGAATTTCAGCAGATCCTCGGGCTCGATATTCTTCAGCACTTCGCCCATGCGGCGCTCGTCGGGGCCGGCGACATGCGCGCCGAAACCGATCGACTTGCCCTGCAGGCGGTCGCCGATGATCTTTTCGAGCCCGCTGAACGCGCCGCCCGCGATGAACAGGATGTTCGTCGTGTCGACCTGCAGGAATTCCTGCTGCGGATGCTTGCGCCCGCCCTGCGGCGGAACGCTCGCGGTCGTGCCTTCCATCAGCTTGAGCAGCGCCTGCTGCACGCCTTCGCCCGACACGTCGCGGGTGATCGACGGGTTTTCGGCCTTGCGCGAGATTTTGTCGATCTCGTCGATATAAACGATGCCGCGCTGCGCCTTTTCGACATTATAGTCGGACGACTGCAGCAGCTTGAGGATGATATTCTCGACATCCTCGCCGACATAGCCCGCTTCGGTCAGCGTCGTTGCATCAGCCATGGTGAAGGGCACGTCGAGGAAGCGCGCAAGCGTCTGCGCGAGCAAAGTCTTGCCGCTGCCGGTGGGGCCGACGAGCAGGATGTTCGACTTCGCGAGTTCGACATCATCGCCGCGGCCCGAGTTGGCGAGGCGCTTGTAATGATTGTGCACCGCGACCGACAGCACGCGCTTGGCGGTGTTCTGGCCGATGACATAGGCGTCGAGATGCTGGCAGATTTCCAGCGGAGTCGGCACCGCGCCATCCTTGCGCGCGGCGATCCCGCCCTTGATCTCTTCGCGGATGATGTCGTTGCACAGTTCAACGCATTCGTCGCAGATGAACACGGTCGGTCCTGCGATGAGCTTGCGAACTTCGTGCTGCGACTTGCCGCAGAAGGAGCAGTAAAGGGTGCTCTTGCTGTCCGAGCCGCTCAATTTCGTCATAAATCTTCCTCTGGCAGCGCCAAAAGGGCACCGCCGCCTTTATCCTAGCCCGCGGTCACCCAATTACAATATGGCAATTGGGTGACATCGGTTCAATGTCCCGCGTAGCGCCAGAGGGCGAAGCGGGCGTCAAGAAACGCGGTTACTGGTTCGTTTCGGGACGTGGCACTCAGGGCGTCGGGCCTTCGCTCACATCCTTCGGCGCGTCGTCGCCCGGCAAGCCCGGACGGCGGTCGAACACCTGGTCGACGAGTCCGAATGCCTTGGCCTCGTCGGCTTCGAGGAAGGTGTCGCGGTCCATCGCTTTTTCGATCTCTTTCAGCGGCTTGCCGGTATATTTCACATACAGGTCGTTCATCCGCTTGCGGATGCGCAGAATCTCGCGCGCCTGGATTTCGATATCCGATGCCATGCCGCGCGCACCGCCCGAGGGCTGATGGATCATCACGCGCGCGTTGGTCAGCGCGACGCGCATGCCGGGCTCACCCGCGGCGAGCAGAAAGCTGCCCATCGACGCGGCCTGACCGACGCACACCGTGCCGACGCGCGGGCGGATATATTGCATCGTGTCGTGGATCGCCATGCCCGCCGTGACGACTCCGCCCGGCGAGTTGATGTACATATAGATGTCCTTCTTCGGATTTTCCGATTCGAGGAACAAAAGCTGGGCGGTAATCAGCGAGGCCATATTGTCCTCGACCTCGCCGGTGACGAAGATGATCCGTTCGCGCAGCAGGCGCGAGAAAATGTCGAAGCTGCGTTCGCCGCGGCTCGTCTGCTCGACGACGACGGGAACAAGGGCTGCGAGCGGGTCGATCATTGGGAATTCGTCCTTATGTTATCGGGATGCCGCGCCGGAGAATCCGGCGGGCTGCCCCTCCATGATCCTACATCGTCGCCAAGCGGAGGT
This sequence comes from Sphingopyxis sp. H053, assembly GCF_001468225.1. Lineage (GTDB taxonomy): Bacteria > Pseudomonadota > Alphaproteobacteria > Sphingomonadales > Sphingomonadaceae > Sphingopyxis. The sequence continues at coordinate 373,810 of NZ_LNRU01000004.1, forward strand.
CTTTCAAGGGGGCAAAAAGAAGGGGCGGGAAAGTCCCGCCCCTTCCGGATTATCTGGTTTCGCCTCAGTCGCCCTCGCCGGGTTCGGGCGAAAAGAGCGTCTCGAACTTGTTCTCGACGCCTTTGAACTCGTCGGCGTCGGCGGGGCTGTCCTTCTTGACCGTGATGTTCGGCCATTCGGCGCTGAACTTGCTGTTCACTTCGAGCCACTTTTCCAGGCCGCTCTCGGTGTCGGGCAGGATCGCCTCGGCCGGGCATTCGGGTTCGCACACGCCGCAGTCGATGCATTCGTTCGGATTGATGACGAGCATATTCTCGCCCTCATAGAAACAGTCGACGGGGCACACCTCGACACAGTCCATATATTTGCACCGGACGCAGGCATCGGTGACGACATAGGTCATGGGCTTTCGGCTCCCTCAGATGACGGCAATCGGGCCGTCAGGCTCTCAATATGGGCTCGCCTCTATGCCGCGTGAAGGCGGTGCGTCAACGCTAAGCGACAGTTGCGAATCACTCTCACTGAATAGGACGATCGGGATGCCGCGGGTGCAAAGCATTTCCATCGGCGTCGATAGCCGATTGTGCGGGCGGCAACGCCCCGGGATCGAGCCGCTGGTAACAAGCCTGCGCCTCGGGCGCGGGGCCGCGGCGGAGCGGCAACGAAAGCAGGCGGATCACCTCGATCCGCTCGCCAACCGGCAGAACGAGCGTCGACCCGGCATGCACTGCGCATGATGAACGCGTGATGCGCCGCCCGTCGAGCCTGATATGCCCCGCTTCGACCATCGCCTGCGCCATGCTGCGCGAGCGGGCGAAGCGCAGGAACCACAGCAGCTTGTCCAGCCGGATGCTTCCCGCGGCGCCCGGACTTGCCATCAGTCTTTGCGTGCGTCCGCGAGCAGCGCAGCGAGGCCGGCAAAAGGGCTGTTCGGAGACGGGCCGCGACGTGGCTGCCGGTCGGGGCGGTCGGGGCGGTCGGGGCGCGGCGGGCGCGGCGCGGCGACACGCACCTTGTCGGGCTTGCCGCGCTTGCCCTTCGCCTGATGCGCGGGCGGACGCCTTGCTTCGCCGTTCGCGGCGCGCGTCGGCGCGTCGGCATTCTTGCGATGCGGATGCGGTTTGCGGCGCGGGCGCTTTTCGGCCGCCTTGCGCAGCCCCGACCAGCGCCAGCGCTGCAATGCGGGTTCGCCGACGCTGCGGAAACCGAAGCTGCCGAGCAGCGCGCGGCGCGTCTCTTCGTCGAGCCCGAGCGAGGTCGCGAGCGCGGGGTCGATGATGAAGCCGGGCGGCGGCGCGGCGCTGACGCCCTCATGCTCGTCGTTCGCATGATCGTCATGATGCTCGTCGCGGCCGGCGAGCGGCGCGGTCGGCGGTGCCGCCGCCTGCATCCGCGCGGCATGCGCCTGACGCGCGAGCTTTTCGGCCATGTCGATGCGCAGCCAGCCCGACGCGCAGCGGCGGAACCCCGCGATCACCAGCCCGGCGTGGCTGCCCGCCTTTTGCAGCACCGCGCCGTGCGGCGGCAGCACGGGAACCGGCGCGCCCTGCTGCGCCGCCGTCAGCGCCGCGCGCCAGCGCACCGCCTCGGGCTTGAGCAGCAGCGGGTGGAAGAGATCGAGCGAGCCGATGGTGAAGCCGAGTTTGCGCAGCTGCGGACGCTCTTCGGGGGTCAGCGCGCTCAGTTGGTCCTCGACGACGGCGCGGCCGATCGTCCCGCTGTTGTCGGTGAGCGCGGCGAGCAGCGCACGGACGCGCGGCGGGGTGAAGAGGTCGCCCGCCGCCTCGCCCATCGCGGCGAGCGGGCCCGCGTGGCGCGCGAGTTGGGCGGCAACAAAGCGCTGGAGTCGTTCGGAAATCGCCTGTACCTGATGCAGCTCGAGCCGCCGCAGCGACGGGTCGATCTGGATCGCCGGCTGGACGAGCGTCGGCCCGCGCGCGAGCGTCGCGATCGCGTGGCCGTGCCAGGCGAGGCGCGGCGCGGTCCCCGGTTCGGCGATCAGCGACAAGGCGCTGTCGTCGCCCTCGGCGAGCGCGGTCGCGCGGCGCGCGAGTTCGGCGCGCAGATGCTTTTCGGCCGCCGCGAGCAGCATCCGGTGGTCGCTCGCTTTCGCCACCGGATCGACCTTGAACTGAAAGCCTTTCAGCGTGCCGATCGCCTCGCCGTCGACCGCGACGGTGCCGTCGGCGCCGACCGCGACGGGCAGCGCGGCGCCCCGCTGCCCCGCGTCGCGCAGCAGCAGCGCGAGCCGCCGGTCGACGAAACGCTGCGCGAGCGCGGCGTGCAGCGCATCGGACAGGCGCGATTCGAGCGCCTGCGTTTGCTCGGTCCAACCCGCCGCGCCCGCGATCCAGTCGCCGCGCTGCGCGATGAAGCAGAGCGTGCGCACCGCGGCGATGCGGCTTGCGAGCTGGTCGATATCGCCCTCGACATCATTCAGCCGCGCGAGGCGGCGCGCGAACCAGTCGGGGTCGATCATCCCGTCGCCGTTCGTGCGCCATTGCCACAGCTTGAACACGGTGCGGCTGTGATGTTCGGCGCCCAATTGTTCGAAGTCGGGGAGGCCGCAGACGTCCCACAATCGCTGCACCGCGTCGAAATCGCCGCCGCGTGCGCGCACTTCCATATCGCCCGCCAGATGCTTGAGCACCGCGATGTCGACCGCCTCGGGCGCGGCGCGCAGCATCGGCTGGTTCGGCGGCTGCGCGAGGTCGGACAAAAGCTGGTCGAGCGAGCCGAAGCCCGGGGTCGGGTTGCGCCAGAACAGGCTGGCGAGCGGCGGGAAGTGATGCCCCTCGATCGCGTGGATTTCCTCGGGCGTGAAGCCGCCTTGCGGCAGCCCGACGGTGCCAAAGCCGCCATCCTGCTGGTGGCGCCCGGCGCGCCCCGCGATCTGCGCCATTTCCGAAACTGTCAGGCGGCGGAGGCGGCGACCGTCGAATTTCTGCAGGCTCGCAAAGGCGACATGCTGGACGTCGAGGTTGAGCCCCATGCCGATCGCGTCGGTCGCGACGAGATAATCGACTTCGCCCGCCTCGAACATCGCGACCTGCGCATTGCGCGTCTTGGGGCTGAGCGCGCCCATCACGACCGCGGCGCCGCCCGAAAAGCGGCGCAGCATTTCGGCGATCGCGTAGACTTCCTCGGCCGAAAAGGCGACGATCGCCGAGCGTTTGGGAAGGCGCGAGAGCTTCGACGACCCGGCGTAGCTCAAGGTCGAGAAACGCGGCCGGGTGATGATCTCGGCCTCGGGCACCAGTCCCTTGACCAGCCCGCGAAGGCTCGCCGACCCCAGGATCATCGTTTCCTCGCGTCCGCGCGCGCGCAGCAGCCGGTCGGTGAAGACATGGCCGCGCTCGGGGTCGGCGCCGAGCTGCGCCTCGTCGATCCCGACAAAGGCAACGTCGCGTTCGACCGGCAGCGCTTCCATCGTGCCGAGCAGATAGCGCGCGTCGGGCGGCAGGATTCGCTCCTCGCCGGTGACGAGTCCGACCTGCGCCGCGCCCTTGATCGCGACGACGCGGTCGTAAACCTCGCGCGCGAGCAGGCGCAGCGGAAAGCCGATCATGCCGCTCGAATGGGCGGTCAGGCGCTCGACCGCCAAATGGGTTTTGCCGGTGTTGGTGGGGCCAAGGACAGCCTTGACCGGCTGGGAGGAGGATGACGTCATTTTCTTGGGAGCCAAGCTGGCATGCGCAAGGTCCGCGCGCAACAGCCGATCGCGCAATGGCAGGACGGAGGCCGATTTTTTCCACACTGTTGCATAATATCCCGGCCCCGCCACGCCTTGCCGCAACGCGCCGCGGCAAATCCGCCATTAAATTGACTTTAACGACCTTTCTTTACAGACAGTGCCTCGAAAACATCATTCGGCAGCCGGGGATATGCGAGGCTGGCCGAGCGGGGGTTGCAATTTGTTCCAGCGTCACGAACCCATCGCGGGGATGTCCGGCAACGCGGCCGCCCTCACGATGTCGCAAGCGATCCCGCTGCGGCGCGCCGTTGCCGACGCCGAACCGCATCTCGGATGGCGCGACCGGCTGGCGCAGCTCGACCTCGTTCCCGACCTCGGCGACAATATCGGTTCGGCCGAATGGTGGCGCGGCCTTGCGACATTAACCCTGCTGTGCGGAACCGCGATCGCGACCTTCCCCGGCATCCAGCCGCTTCAAGTCGGCGGAACCCCAGCGCTCGATGCCGCCGATTTTAACGAAGCGCGTGCGCAGATGATCGTGCCGCTGGCGTTCGGCGGCGACACCGGACGGCATATGGCGGCGACCGACGCGGTGCGCCCGCTGACCCAGACGCCCGAACGGCCGCAGATCGAACTCACCGCCACCTTGGGCAGCGGCGACAGCTTTGCCCGCCTGCTCGAACGCTCGGGCGTCGGCAGCAGCGAGGCGCAGGCGCTGGCGCGCCAGGTGTCGGGCGCGGTTCCGCTCGCCGACATCGCGCCGGGCACGCGGATCGACCTGATCCTCGGCCGCCGCGCCGCGCGCACGATGCCGCGCCCGGTCGAGGCGCTCGCGATGCGCGCGCGCTTTGACCTCCGCATCGAGATGGAGCGGCAGGGCGGACAGCTCGTGATGCGCCGCATCCCGATCGCGGTCGACGCAACCCCGCTGCGCATCCGCGGCCGGGTCGGCGACAGCCTCTATCGTTCGGCGCGCGCCGCCGGTGCGCCGCCCGCCGCGATCCAGTCCTATCTGCGCGTCGTCGGCAAGCAGATTTCGGTCGGCAGCGACATTCGCGCCGGCGACGAGTTCGACATCATCGTCGATTACCGCCGCGCCGAAACGGGCGAGACCGAAACGGGTAAATTGCTCTACGCCGGGCTGATCCGCGGCGGAAAAGCGAAACTCTCGATGCTCGAATGGAATGTCGACGGCCGGACCCAATGGTTCGAGGCGTCGGGCGTCGGCGAGCAGCGCGGCGGCATGACGCGGCCTACGAATGGCCGCGTAACCTCGACTTTCGGCATGCGCCGCCACCCGATTCTCGGCTACAAGCGCATGCACAGCGGCATGGATTTCGGCGGCGGCTATGGCGCGCCGATCTATGCCGTCACCGACGGCGTCGTGACGATCGCGGGGCGCCACGGCGGTTTCGGCAATTATGTGAAGCTCAATCACGGCAATGGCCTCGGCACCGGTTATGGCCATATGAGCCGCATCGCGGTGCGCTCGGGCCAGCGCGTGCGCCGCGGGCAGGTGATCGGCTATATCGGCTCGACCGGCCTTTCGACCGGCCCGCACCTCCATTACGAACTCTATCGCAACGGCCGCGCGGTGAACCCGTCGTCGGTGACGTTCGTCACGCGCGCTTTGCTCGAAGGCAAGGCGCTCGCCGATTTCCGCGCCCGCATCCGGTCACTGACATCGATCGCGCCGGGCGCCGCGCTGACCCCGATCGCGGCGAAACAGGTCGAGGGGCCGAAGCTCGGTTCGCTCGCGGACGTCGCCTCGAAACGCGCGGGCGACGGGATCTGATTTAGCCTCTCCGCGCTTCTAAATTCCGTTCGCGTCGAGCGAAGTCGAGACGCCTCTCGGCCGTGCGCCTTGCCGATGTGCATCTCGACTTCGCTCGATGCAAGCGGAGAAGTTGGCACGCTGGCAGCCCAATATCCATTTGCCCCGCGCCCGCACGCCGCTATGCACCCCGCATGACCCAAGCCGCTTTTCCCGACCTGCGCCTGCGCCGCACCCGCCGCACCGGCTGGAGCCGCGCGATGGTGCGCGAAACCCAGCTTTCGCCCGCGAACCTGATCTGGCCGCTGTTCGTCGCCGATGGGTCCAACACCGAGGAACCGATATCGAGCCTGCCCGGCGTGTCGCGCTGGTCGGTCGACCTGCTCGTCGAACGCGCGAAGGATGCGGTCGCCGCGGGCATTCCGTGCCTCGCGCTCTTTCCCTATACGCAGGCCGATCGCCGCAGCGCGGATGGCGGCGAGGCGCTCAATCCCGACAATCTGATGTGCCGTGCCACCGCCGCGATCAAGCAGGCGCTCGGCGACGAGATCGGCATCCTCACCGACGTCGCGCTCGACCCTTATACCAGCCACGGGCAGGACGGGCTGATCGACGATGCGGGCTATGTCCTCAACGACGAGACGGTCGAGGTCCTCGTCGGGCAGGCGCTCAACCAGGCGCGCGCTGGCGCCGACATCATCGCGCCCAGCGACATGATGGACGGCCGCATCGGCGCGATCCGGCAGGCGCTCGAGGCCGAGGGCTTCGGCCATGTCCAGATCATGAGCTATGCCGCCAAATATGCCTCGGCTTTCTATGGCCCGTTCCGCGACGCGGTCGGCTCGCGCGGGCTGCTCAAGGGCGACAAGAAGACCTATCAGATGGACCCCGCGAATGCCGAGGAAGCGCTGCGCGAAGTCGCACAGGATCTCGCCGAGGGCGCCGACAGCGTGATGGTCAAGCCCGGGCTGCCCTATCTCGATATCGTGGCAGCGGTGAAGGCGAACTTCGCCGTGCCCGTCTATGCGTATCAGGTGTCGGGCGAATATGCGATGATCGAGGCCGCCGCCGCCGCGGGCGCGGGCGACCGCGACGCGCTCGTTCTCGAAACGCTGCTCGCCTTCCGCCGCGCCGGCGCGTCGGGCGTGCTCAGCTATCATGCGCTCCATGCTGCACGGCTGCTCGGCGCCTGACAGAGTGATCAGGTCCGCCTCGCCGCGCCGCTGGCTGTTCGTGCTGACGATCCTCGTCGGCAGCTTCCTGCTTTTCCTCGTCCAGCCGATGGTTGCGCGCATGGTGCTGCCCAAATTGGGCGGTGCGCCCGCGGTGTGGAACAGCGCGATGCTTGTCTACCAGGCGCTGCTGCTCGGCGGCTACGCCTATGCGCACTGGCTCGGGCGCTTCACCGTGCGGCGTCAGGCGGTCATCCACCTTGCGCTCTTCCTTGTCGCGGCGCTGTGGCTCCCGATCGGCATCGCGCAGATCGCGGCACCCGGTCCGGGGCAGGAGGCGCTGTGGGTGCCCTTGCTCCTGCTCGCGTCGATCGGCCCCGTCTTCTTCGTCGTCTCGGCGCAGGCGCCGTTGATGCAGCGCTGGTTCGCCGCCGATACGCGCGCGGGCGATCCTTATTATCTCTATGCCGCCTCGAACCTCGGCAGCTTCGCGGGCCTCATCAGCTATCCGGCACTCGTCGAGCCGACGATGCCGCTCGCGGTGCAGAGCTGGGGCTGGACCGTGGGTTATGCGCTGCTCGTGCTGCTCGTCGCGGGGGCGGCCGCGGCGCGCTGGCACGGCGCCGCCGAAGCGCATGCCGCCGTCACCGACGAACCGCGTCCGAGCCTGCGCCGCCAGCTTCACTGGCTGTTGATCGCCGCGGTGCCGTCGGGGCTGATGCTGTCGACGACGACGCACCTCACGACCGACATCGTCGCGATGCCCCTGCTGTGGGTGCTGCCGCTGGGCCTCTATCTCCTGAGCTTCGTGATCGCCTTTTCGACGATGGAGCGGCCGACACAGATCATCACGCTGATCGCACCCGTCTTGCTGCTCGCGGTCGGCGGGCTCGGGCTGCTGAGCTCGGGCGGCGGCTCGATGATGGTCGCGCTCGCCAGCCTCGCGATGCTGTTCGTCGTCGCGACGGCGCTCCACGGCTATCTCTATCATCTCCGCCCGGCGGCGCAGCATCTGACGCTCTTTTACCTCATCATGTCGGCGGGCGGCGTGCTCGGCGGGCTGTTCGCGGCGCTGTTCGCGCCGCTGATCTTCGACTGGGTGTATGAGCATCCGCTGCTGATCCTCGCCGCCGCGATGCTGTTGCCGCTCCCCGCGCTGCTGCCGTGGGACAAATGGCTGGGGCTCGAAGCCAAGACCGCGCGGATCGTGGCCGCGGTATTCGTCGCGCTCGCCGCTTTCGGCGCCTGGCATATGGTCGGCGACTGGACCGGCCGGCTCGACAGCGCGACGACCTCGTGGGGCATCGCGATCTTCGTCGTCGGCACGCTCGTCATCGGCTGGCGCTGGGCCTATGTGCCCGTGCTCGCGCTGCTGATGATCGGCGTCGGCGGCTGGGACACGATCCAGGAAAGCTTCACCGGTGCGCGCGTGCGCAGCTATTTCGGCGTCTACACCGTCACCGATTATCCGGCATCGAACCAGCGCCGTCTCGCGCATGGCACCACGCTCCACGGACTTCAGCGTACTGACGCCGCGCACCGGCGCGATCCGACGACCTATTATGGCCATCAATCCGGCGTCGGGCTGACGCTCGATAAGGCCGCCGCGCTTGCCGGGCCGAATGCGTCGATCGGCATCGTCGGGCTGGGGGCAGGCACGCTCGCCTGCTATCGAAAGCCCGATCAGCACTGGACGATCTTCGAGATCGATCCGGTGATGGTCGACATCGCGCGCGATCCGTCGAAATTCACCTTCCTCTCCGATTGTGCCGGCGACACGCCGATCGTCATCGGCGATGCGCGGCTCCAGCTTGCCAACCAGCCCGCGGGGCGCTTCGACGTCATCGTCATCGACGCCTTCTCTTCCGACGCGATTCCGCTGCACCTGCTGACCAAGGAAGCGATCGGCATTTATGCGCGCGCGCTGAAGCCCGACGGGATCCTGCTCATCCACATCTCGAACCGCTTCTTCGATCTGGAGCCGGTGCTGGCGGCGGAGGCGAAGGCGCGCGGCTGGACGAGCGCGATCCGCATGGACCCGGGTCCGGTCGGCGACGAATATGGCGACCTCACCGGATCGAACTGGGTCGCGCTGACCGCGACGCCGCAGCGGATGCAGCAATTGACCGGCGGGATCAGGCCGCGCAAGGATTCGCGCGACCTCGACGCCTGGGTGCCGCTCGAAGCGCGTCCGAACTTCGAACGCTGGACCGACGATTATGCCTCGACGCTGCCGGTCCTGATCTGGAAGAATCTCATTGGAGGCCGCGACGAATGAACGACATCAGCATCATCAGCGTCAATGGCAAGACGCCGCAGATCGACCCCAGCGCCTTCATCGCGCCGGGATGCCGCATCATCGGCGACGTGACGATCGGGCCCGATGTCAGCATCTGGTATAATTGCGTGCTGCGCGCCGATGTCAGCAGCATCGTCGTCGGCGCGCGCTCGAACATCCAGGATGGCAGCATCGTCCATTGCGACGGCCCGATGCCGCACCGCCCCGAAGGCTTTCCGACGATCATCGGCGAGGATGTGCTGATCGGCCATCTTGCGATGGTGCACGGCTGCACGCTCGCCGACCGGGCGTTCGTGGGTTTGAAGGCGACGGTGATGAACGGGTGCCGCATCGGCAGCGACGCGATGCTCGCCGCGGGCGCACTGCTGACCGAGAACAAGGAAATCCCCGATCGCGAACTGTGGGCCGGATCGCCCGCGCGCCGCGTGCGCGAAATCGACGATGCGCAGGCCGTAGGGATGCAGCTGGGCGTCGCGCATTATGTGATGAACGGCCGCATGCACAAGGCGGCGATCGAGCAAGGCTAAAACCAGAAACCCGTTCGCATCGAGCGAAGTCGAGATGCCCCTCGGCTTGGCGCTATGGCGATGGGTGTCTCGACTTCGCTCGACACGAACGGGAAACGAAAAAGGGCGCTCCGGTTTCCCGAAGCGCCCCAATCAATGTACTGTTGCGGCGACTTAGCTGAAGTTCACCATCGCATAGAGCATCGGGATCGACAGCAGGGTGTTGGTTCGCGAAAAGATCATCGCGGTCCGCGCGGCCTTCGCCTTGGTCGCATCGTCGGCTTCGACGATCCCCAGCGCCTTCTTCTGGTTCGGCCAGATCAGGAACCACACGTTGAACGCCATGATCAGCCCCAGCCACATGCCGACGCCGATCAGCTTGTACGGGTCCTGAAGGCCCAATGCGGGCACCAGATATTTGGCGTGGCCGGCGATCGCGACGCCCAGCAGCACGGTGACCAGCGCCGCCCAGCGGAACCAGAACAGCGCGGCGGGCGCGATATGCTTGCCGACCGCGGGTTTCAGTTCGGCCGGGATCTTCGGCATCGTCGGCATCTGGACGAAGTTGAAATAATAAAGCAGGCCGATCCACAGCACGCCGAAGAAGGTGTGCAGCCAGCGCATGATCGCGTTGCCCGCGGCGACCCCGTCCTCGAAATTCTGGCCGTTGAGGCACAGCATCAATATGATCGCAAGCACCAGGCCCGCGCCGAGCACGGCGTGCAGGTTTCCGAAAAATTTATCCATGGCAGTTCCCCCTGTTTATCGCGGCGCCGCGTGCGACCCGGTGCCGGTGACGCAGCTATGCCAGCGCGGTGGGGAAATGCATCAACTTTTGTCGGTTGCGGCCTCTTCGGGAACGGCGAGGCCGTTCTTCAGCATCACCGGAACCTGGCTGAAAGTGAAGAGGAAGGAGAGGGCGGTGACGCCCCAGACCTTGATCGTCAGCCACAGGTCAAAGCTCATCTGCTTCGCCTGGATCATCTCGTACATCACATGGTTGGCGATGCCGAGCGTGGCAAAGAAAATCCCCCAGTTGCGCGACAGCAGCAGCCAGCCGCGGTCCGTGAGCCCCTCGAGCGCCGATTGCAGCAGATATTTGAGCATCGGCTTTTTGAACCAGTAGCCGCCGAGCAGCAGCGCGGCGAAGGCGCCATAGATAATCGTCGGCTTCATCACGATGAAGCGCTCGTCGTGGAACCAGATGGTCAGCGCGCCGAAGCCGAGGACGAGGATGCTCGACATCCACAGCATCGGCGAGATCTTGCCGAGCTTCCATTTCGACACGACCATCGCGATGACGATCGCGACCATGAAGGCCACGGTGCCCTTGATCGCCGCGGTCGTCGCGGCAAACGCGCCTTCGCCGCCCGACGAGAATTTATAGGCGAGGAAGAAGACGAGCAAAGGCCCGAAATCGATCACGAAGTTGAGCCAGCCATGCTTCGCCGGCGGCGGCGCCGGGACCGACTCGGGGCCAGTGGGAAGCACGTCGCTCATCGGATATTTCCTGCAATAATTCCCGCGATTTCGTCCGCATCGAACGGGCGAAGGTCGTCGATGGTTTCGCCGATGCCGATCGCGTGGATCGGAAGCCCGTGGCGCTCGGCGGCGGAGACGAGCACGCCGCCGCGCGCCGTGCCGTCGAGCTTCGTCATCACCAGCCCGGTGACGCCCGCAACCTCACGGAACACGTCGATCTGCGACAGCGCATTCTGCCCCGTCGTCGCGTCGAGCACGAGCACGACATCGTGCGGCGCCGCGGGGTTGAGGCGGCCGAGCACGCGCTTGATCTTGGCAAGCTCGTCCATCAGCTCGCGCTTGTTCTGGAGCCGCCCGGCGGTGTCGACGATCAGCACGTCGATGCCGGTCGCGGTCGCCTGCTTCACCGCGTCGAATACGATGCCCGCGCTGTCGCCGCCTTCGGGCCCCGCCATGATCGGCACGCCGAGCCGCTCGGCCCAGACCTTCAATTGCCCGATCGCGGCGGCGCGGAAGGTGTCGCCTGCGACGAGCATCACGCCATAATCCTGTTCCTGGAACAGATGCGCGAGCTTGGCGATCGTGGTGGTCTTGCCCGATCCGTTGACCCCGATCACCAAAATGACCTGTGGGCGCGGAAAGGCGTCGATGTCGAGCGGTTCGGCGACCGGGCGCAACACCGCGGCGATTTCCTCGGCGACGACCTTGCGGAGTTCCTCGGTGCCATTCGCGGCGATGTCGCGGCGTTCGGCGAGGCGGCTGCGGATACGGTCGGCCATCGCGGGGCCAAGGTCGGCGGTGATCAGCGCTTCCTCGATGCGGTCGAGATCATCCTCGTCGAGCCGCGCCTTGCCGGTCAGCCCTGCGAGATTTTCGCCGAGCCGCTCCGACGTGCGGCGAAATCCGCCGAGCAGCCGTTCGCTCCAGCTTTGGCCGGTCATGCCGCGATATCCTTTGCTTCGATTTGGGTGGCGATCATGCGGTCGCCGTCACGCGCGCCGAGGCGCACGTCGATGATGGTGCCGGGCGCCGCGGGTGCGGTCAGCGCCACGGCGGCGAAATTTTCGGCATGGCCGCTGACGCCGTCGCGCTCGACGAGCATCGATGCGGTTCGGCCGATCTGCGTTTCGAGCCAGTCCTGCCGCCGCCGCGCATTGGCGTCGCGCAGGATTGCGGCGCGCTCGCGGGCGATGGTGCGCCCGACCTGCGGCATCCGCGCGGCGGGCGTCCCGGCGCGCGGGCTGTACGGAAAGATGTGGCCAAAGACGATGTCGCAATCGTCGATCAGCGCCAGCGAGTTCGCGAACATCGCGTCATCCTCGGTCGGAAAGCCTGCGATCAGGTCGGCGCCGATCGCGATCTCGGCGCGCGCGGCCTTCAACCGCTCGATCAGTGCGAGGGCGTCGGTGCGGCGGTGGCGGCGCTTCATGCGCGTCAGCACCATGTCATCGCCCGCCTGCAGCGACAGGTGGACATGCGGCATCACGCGCTTTTCCTGCGTCAGCAGCGCGAACAGCGCGTCGTCGATCCGGTCGGGGTCGAGCGACGAGAGGCGAAGCCGTTCGACCGGCAGCACCAGCAACGCCTCGACCAGCGCGGCCAAGGTCGTGTCGCTGTCGTCGCCATAGCTGGCAAGATCGACCCCGGTCAGGATGATCTCGCGCTGCCCGCGATCCAGCGCGGTTTGCGCGGACGCGACCACCGCATCGACGCTCGCCGATCGCGCCGTCCCGCGCGCCAGCACCGTCGCGCAAAAGGTGCAGCTGTGCGAGCAACCGGTCTGGACCCCGAGAAAAGCGCGCGCATGATCGGCGCCCGAGAGGGCGGGGGCGTAAGGCGTCGTGTCCCCGCGAAGGCGGGGACCCATCTCCGATGGGTTCGAATTTGCACCGGCGGGAGATGGACCCCCGCCTTCGCGGGGGAAGGGGACAGGATTTGAAAGGTAGCTCTGAGCCAAGCCCTTTGCATCATTGGATACCACCCGCGCGCCCATCGCGGTAAAAACATCGCGCTCCAGCTCCGCCGCGCACCCGGTCACCACAACCTCGGCGCCCGGCCGCTCGCGCAGCGCGCGGCGTACCGCCTGCCGCGCCTGCCGCACCGCTTCGTCGGTCACCGCGCAGCTGTTGAAGACGATCGTGTCGCGCGCGCCCGCAGCCTTGACGGCCGCACGAACCCCTTCGCCCTCGGCGATGTTCAGCCGGCAACCGAAATTGACGACCTCTTGCCGGTCGGCGAGGGAAGCGCTCATCCGAACTGCGCCCAGTCGGTCTCGCCCTCATAGACGCGCGTCGCGGCGCCGCTCATCACGATCGGCTCGCCGGGCGCCCAGCGGATGACGAGGTCGCCGCCGGGCAGCGACACCGTCACCGGCGACTGGACAAGGCCGGCGCGGATTGCCGCGACCGCGGTCGCGCACGCGCCGGTTCCGCACGCCTGCGTCAGCCCGACGCCGCGTTCCCAGACGCGCAGTTGGAGTTGATTTTCGCCGTCGAGGCTTGCGACATTGACGTTGACGCGCTCGGGGAACAGCGGGTCGGTCTCGATCCGCGGGCCGAGCTCGTCGAGCGCGACGGCGTCGGCCTCGGGCACGAAAAAGACGATATGCGGATTGCCGACATTGACCCCGGCGCCATGCTCCAGCTCGTCCCATGCGACGGGCATGTCGCGCGTGTCCATCGGCATCGCGAGCGGGATATGCTCCCAGTCGAACATCGGCTCGCCGAGTACGACTTCGGCACCGCCGTCGGCGGGGGTGACGCGCAGCATCCCGCCCAGCGTCTCGATCACCGCGGGCTTGCCGATCAGCGTCGCGACGCAGCGCGTTGCATTGCCGCAGGCCTCGACCTCGCCGCCGTCGGCGTTGAAGATCCGCATCTTCACGTCTGCACTATTTGACGGTTCGAGCAGGATCAGCTGGTCGCACCCGATGCCATGGCGGCGGTCGGCGATCGCGTGCGCGCGCGCCGGCGTCATCTCGACGCCATGCTCGCGCGCGTCGATCACGACAAAGTCGTTGCCGAGGCCGTGCATCTTGGTGAAGCGGTCTGCCATAGTCCGCGCATGTAAGGGCGCGCGGGCGCGAAGTCTAGCGATGCGGCGGGATCAGGCCGTCTTGCGCAGCGGCGCGTCTTCGCTGGTGTCGGGGCCGGCGGGCGGCGCCATCGGCGTGCGCAGCAGGCCGCGGTCGGCGAGCAGCCGTTCGGTATCGGCGGCCGACGAGGCGCGGCCGAAATACCAGCCCTGCCCCTTCGAACAGCCGAGGCGTGTCAGCTCGATCGCGGTCGCCTCATCCTCGACCCCCTCGGCGGTGATCGGCATCGCGAGGCTTTCGCCCAGCCGCACGATCGCGACGACGATCGCCTGCGCATCGGGGCTGCCGCGCATCGCGGCGACAAAGCTGCGGTCGATCTTGATCCGGTCGAACGGCAGCGCGCGCAGGTGCGACAGCGAGCTGTAGCCGGTGCCGAAATCGTCGAGGCTCAAGGATACGCCCTGATTCTTGAGACTGGTTACGATCGAGCGCACCAGCGGCAGATTTTCGAACAGCGAGCTTTCGGTGATCTCGACCTCGAGCTGGCTGGCAGGAAAACCGACCTCGATCAGCAATTTGGTGAGCTTCTGGCTGAACCACGGATCCTTCAGCTGCTGCGGCGAGATGTTGACCGCGAGCATGATCGACGGGTCCCAGCGTTTGGCGGTCTCCATCGCCTCGCGGATCACCTGCAGCGACAATTCGCCGATCAGGCCGCTTTCCTCGGCGACCGGGATGAAACGTTCGGGCGGGATCATGCCATATTCGGGCGATTCCCAGCGCATCAGCATTTCGAAGCCGATCAGGCGCCCGCTGGCGATGTCGACCTGCGGTTCGAAATGCGGGACGAACTCGCCGCGCGGCATGCCGTCGCGAATGCCGGTTTCGATCTGGTTGCGCACCTGCACCGCCATCTCCATCCCGGCTTCGAACCAGCAGAAGCGGTTCCGGCCCTCGTCCTTGCAATTATACATCGCGATGTCGGCCTGACGGACCATCGTTTCCATCGTCACGCTGGCATCGCTGGCGAGCGATATGCCGAGCGACGCGCCGACGCGGATCTGCTGCCCATCGTGCGTGACGCTATTGTCGAGCGCCATGACGAGTTCGGCGGCGAGTGCATCGACGTCGGCGCGCGCCGCGGGCTCGAACACCAGCATCGCGACGAACTCGTCGCCGCCGAGCCGCGCCTTGGTGGCATTGGGCGGCAGCACCGCCGAGATGCGCTCGGCGGCAACTTGCAGCACGCGGTCGCCCGCGGCATGGCCGTGAATGTCGTTGACGGTCTTGAAATGGTCGAGGTCGAGTAGGAACAGCGCGACCTGGCGCTTTTCGGCGATCGCGCCCGCGATCTGCCGCTGCCCGGTCGCGAGCAGCGCCCGGCGGTTGAGAAAGCCCGTCAGCGGGTCGGTATCGGCGAGGTAGCGCGCGCGCTGCTCGGCCTCGGTACGCTCGAGGATTTCGCGATTGAGATCCTTGTAGCGGCGCCAGCCGAACAGGATCAGCGCGACATTGAGGATGACCGCCGTCGCCAGCGCGCGGTCGGGGCCGCCGCCGATGCCGATGAGGGCGCGAACGGCCGCCTGCATCACATTGCTGCCCGTCCCCACGAACAACAGGATCGCGGCGACGACGATGCCGCCGGCTATGATGTCGCGTTTGGCGCCCTCGCTGCGGTCGAATGGCTTCGGCGTCGATGTCATATGAATTTGTCCCACCCTTAGGGGCTCTATGCGGGCAAAGCGGTGAAATTTGGGTTAAGTGCGCCGCGGCCGTGCCCTTCGCGCGCGCAGGGCGCCCCACCGCTTGCTTTCGGCGGGGCTTTTGCGTAAAGGCCGCCGCGTCCGCGCGCATTTTGCGTTCGGGCATATCGACATCCGCGACGGAAACTCTGTCCACGGATACCGCTGGTTGGCGAGGTTTCGCTCACCGGCGTGTTTTGCGTTGCGGGCGTTGTAGGCAAGGATTTTGGCTGTGTTCGATAGTCTGAGCAACCGGCTTGGCGATGTTTTCGGGAAGCTCCGCGGCCGCGGCGCGCTGACCGAGGCCGACGTGCGCGCCGCGATGCGCGAAGTGCGAATCGCCTTGCTCGAGGCCGACGTCGCGCTGCCCGTCGTGCGCAGCTTCATCGATCAGGTCACCGACCTCGCGATCGGCGCCAATGTCCTGCGCTCGGTTACCCCGGGGCAGCAGGTCGTCAAGATCGTCAGCGACGCGCTGACCGAAATGCTCGGCTCCGAAACCGCCGAGCTCGACCTTGCCGTCACCCCGCCCGCCGTGATCATGATGGTCGGCCTGCAAGGGTCGGGTAAAACGACGACGACCGCGAAGATCGCGAAGCGGCTCAAGGAAAAAGAGCGCAAGAAGGTGCTGATGGCGTCGCTCGACGTCAATCGCCCCGCCGCGCAGGAACAGCTCGCCGTCCTCGGCACGCAGATCGACGTCGCGACCTTGCCGATCGTCGCGGGGCAGGGCCCGGTCGAGATCGCGCAGCGCGCGCTCCAGGCGGCGAAGCTTCAGGGCTTCGACGTCCTGATGCTCGACACCGCGGGCCGCCTCCACGTCGACCAGCAGCTGATGGACGAGATGCAGGCGGTGTCGCGCACCGCCAATCCCGCCGAAACCCTGCTCGTCGTCGACAGCCTGACGGGTCAGGACGCGGTGCAGGTCGCGCAGCGCTTCACCGATCAGGTGCCGCTGACCGGCGTCGTGCTCACCCGCATGGACGGCGACGCGCGCGGCGGTGCCGCGCTCTCGATGCGCGCCGTCACCGGCAAGCCGATCAAATTCGCGGGTACGGGCGAAAAGCTCGACGGGCTCGAACTCTTCCAGCCCTCGCGCATCGCGGGCCGCATCCTCGGCATGGGCGACGTCGTCAGCCTCGTCGAACGCGCCGCCGAAACGATCCAGGCCGAAGAGGCCGAGGCGATGGCGGCGAAGATGGCCAAGGGCATCTTCGACCTCAACGATTTGCGCACGCAGCTCAACCAGATGCGCCGCATGGGCGGCCTCGGCGCGCTCGCCGGCATGATCCCGGGGATCAAGAAGGCGCAGGCGCAGATGGCGGCGGGCGCCGCCGACGACAAGATGCTCATCCACTTCGACGCGATCATGGGCTCGATGACCCCCAAGGAACGCGCGAAGCCCGAAATCCTGACCGCGAAGCGCAAGATCCGCATCGCCAACGGGTCGGGCACGACGGTGCAGCAGGTCAACAAGGTGCTGAAGATGCATCAGGAAATGGCCAGCGCGATGAAGAAGATCCGCAAGATGGGCGGGCTCAAGGGGCTCGGCGCGCTGTTCGGCAAGGGCGGCGGCATTCCCGGAATGGGCGGTATGGGCGGCGGCGGTGGCCTCCCCGGCCTTGGCGGAGGTGGATCGATCCCGCCTGAACTCGCCAATTTGATGAATAAAAAGAAGTAATTAAACCCGAATTTCAGTTTAGAAGTAAAAGGAAAATATCATGGCAACCTCCATTCGCCTCGCACGCGGCGGTTCGAAAAAGCGTCCTTATTACAAGATCGTCGTCGCCGATTCGCGCAGCCCGCGCGACGGCCGCTTCATCGAACGTATCGGCAGCTACAACCCGCTGCTCGCCAAGGACAATCCCGAGCGCATCAAGCTCGACGCCGACCGTGCGAAGCATTGGGTTTCGGTTGGCGCGCAGCCGACCGACCGCGTCGCCCGCTTCCTCGACGCCGCGGGTGTCCTCGAACGCGCTGCGCGCAACAACCCGAACAAGGCTGTCCCGGGCGAAAAGGCCAAGGAACGCGCCGAAGAAAAGGCCCAGAAGCTGGCTGACGCCGAAGAAGCCGCAGCCGCCGCTGCCGCCGCTCCGGCACCCGAACCCGAAGTGGTCGAAGAAGCCGCTCCGGAAGTGGCCGCTGAAGAAGCGCCTGCTGCTGAAGAAGCTGCCGCTCCCGAAGCCGCTGAATCGGACGCAACCGGTTCGGTGAAGAGCGAAGCGACCGCCGAAGCGGTTGCCGAAGCCGTCGCCGACGAAACCCCGGCCGACGCGACCGCCGAAGACGCGACCGCGATCGCCGAGGAAGTCGCCGAAGGCGGCCCGGTTGCCGAAGCCGCCGAAGAAGCTCCGGCTGCTGAAGAAGCGCCCGCTGAAGAAGCCGGCGAAGAAAAGGCCGAAGGCTAAGCCTTGGCCGACGCGTCGCGCCCCGTCACCCTCGCCGCCATCGCCGGCGCGCATGGGGTACGGGGCGAGGTGCGCCTCAAATTATTTGGCGAAGGCGCGGAGGCTCTCCGCGCCTTTTCCGTTTTTGAGGCGGGGGGTCGCAAGCTGACCCTCAAATCGGTGCGTCCCGCCAATCAGGGCGCGGTCGCGACCTTTGCCGAGGTCAATGACCGCAGCGCCGCCGAAGCGCTGCGCGGCACCCTCCTCACCGTCCCGCGCTCGGCGCTGCCGCCCTTGGGCGAGGGCGAATATTATCACCACGACCTGCTCGGCCTGCCGTGCGTGTCGACCGATGGCACGGCGATCGGCCATGTCGCCGCGATCGAGAATTTCGGCGCGGGTGACATCCTCGAAATCGAGAAGGCGGCCGAGCCCGGCAAAAAGGCCGCGCGCTTCATGGTGCCGATGACCGCACAGGCGGTGCCGGCATGGAACGACGACGGCGTGACGATCGACGCGGCGTTCGTCGAGTAACGGATAGTCCCATCCTTCCATCGTCACCCCGGGCTTGACCCGGGGTCCCGCTTCTTCGGCACATCGGTGACCGAAGCGGGTTGACCTCAAGAGCGGGACCCCGGATCAAGTCCGGGGTGACGGACAAGGAAATGTCGCGTCAGCTTGTCCAGGGAGGATCGTCATGCGCTTGAAATCGGGTCTCGTTTTTGCCGTCATTCTTGGCGTTTCCGTACCCTCCACCGCGCAAGAACCAACTCCCAAAACCCTCGACCAGCTCGCCCCCGAAATCGACGCGCTTTTCGCCAGATTCCAGGCCGATCAGCATGTCCCCGGGGTGGTCTATGGCGTCGTCCAGGACGGCAAGCTGGCCTATGTGAAGGGCCTTGGCGTCCAGAATGTCACCGACAAGCGCCCCGTCACCCCCGACAGCCTGTTCCGCATCGCCTCGATGACCAAGGCGTTCACCGCGCTCTCGATCCTCAAGCTGCGCGACGACGGCAAGCTCCGCCTCGACGACCTTGCCGAACAATATGTGCCCGAAATGAAGGGCTGGACCTATCCGACCAAGGACAGCCCGCGCATCCGCGTCCGCGACCTGCTCCAGCATGTCGGCGGTTTCGTCACCGACGATCCGTGGGGCGACCGCCAGCAGGTGCTGCCGCAGGAGGATTTCACCAGGATGATCGCGGCGGGCGTGCCGTTCAGCCGCGTGCCGCAGAGCAGCCACGAATATTCGAACTTCGGCTACGCGCTGCTTGGGCGGATCGTCGCCAACGCCTCGGGCATGCCTTACACCGACTATGTCCAGCGGACGATCCTGACCCCGCTCGGCATGACGAGCAGCGGCTTCGACGCGCCCAAAGCGCCCAAGGCGCGCTACGCGCTCGGTTATCGCTGGGAGAATGAGCGCTGGACCGCCGAGCCCGAGATGGTCGACGGCGCGTTCAACAGCATGGGCGGGTTGCAGGTCAGCGCGAACGACTATGCCAAATGGGTGGCCTTCCTGCTTTCTGCGTGGCCCGCGCGCGACGATGCGGACAATGGCCCGGTCAAGCGCGCTACCGTTCGCGAGATCGCACAGGGGTTGAACTTCGTTTCGGTCGTCAACCGCACCGGCGCGAGCGGTGCCGACGCGTGCAAGCTGTCGAGCGCCTATGGCATGGGCTGGCGCGTCGCGCAGGATTGCGATCTCGGCCTGACGCTCGCGCACGGCGGTGGTTATCCGGGTTATGGCAGCCATGTGATGCTGATGCCCGATCACGGCGTCGGGGTGTTCGCGCTGTCGAACCGCACTTACGCCGGCCCGTCGAGCCCCGCATGGGACACCGCGGTCGCAATGGACAAGGCGGGGCTGCTCGAAACGCGCGCCGTGCCGGTGTCGCCCGCGGTGGCGGACGCCTATGCGGCGGCAAGGGCGGCTTATGCCGCGGGCGATCTTGGCCCGCTGCAGGGCAAGCTCGCGATGAACTTCCTGCTCGACCGCTCGGCCGACAATTGGAGGGCCGAATTTGCGAAATTGAAGGCGGAGGTGGGCGCGTGCCCGACCGACGAACCGCCCGTGCCGACGGGCGCGATGTCGACCACCTTCCGCCTCAATTGCGCGAAGGGCAAGCTCGACGGAATTTTACTGCTCGCGCCCACGACGCCCACCACGATCCAGGCGCTGCGTTTTCGCGTGGTGCCGCCCGAGGCGCGCTGATGTCGACGGGGTGGGGCCTTTAGCAAGGGACGGCCCCACCCCGTTTCGCCCTGGACCTTGAGGGGAGGGGCAGGGATTCTTATCGCGCCCGGCGCGGACGCACGCCGCAGCGTGCGGCGACGCGGGTGAAGACGCTGTCTTCGCCCGGCGCGCTCGGCACCGCGATCCATTCGCCGAGGCGGCGGAACGGGGTCGCGAGCCAGTGGAGGCCGCGGGCGATATCGGCGCTGAAATGATCATGACCGTCATTCCAAACGCGCATGAACTGCTCGTCTTTCATCGTTCATCTCCTTTCGCTTGATGTTGCCTAGATGCACTTCCCGGCATCGCTCCGCCAACAAAAGGCGTAGACCATATTATAAGCTGAGCTTATAAGGTGGCATGTCCCGCCTGCCGCCCCTCGCCGCCGTGCGCACCTTCGAAGCCGCCGGTCGGCTGCAGAATTTCTCGCGCGCCGCCGAGGAGCTGGGGCTGACGCAGGCCGCGGTGAGTTATCAAATCCGCCAATTGGAGGACCGCCTCGGCCGCGCGCTGTTCGTGCGCGAGAAAGGCCGCGTGCGGCTCTCCGAAACGGGCCAGCGGCTGCTCCCCGCGATCAGCAACGCCTTCGCGACGATGGGCGACGCCTTCGCCGCGCTCGGCAGCGACGAGGCGGACGTGCTGACGATCAACGCCGCGACCAGCTTCGGCGGCACCTGGCTCAGCGCGCGCATCGGCAGCTTTCAGCTCCAATATCCCGAACTCGCGGTGCGCATGGCGATGAGCAACGATCTGATCGATTTCGATGCCTCGAACGTCGACGTCGCGATCCGCATCGGCAAGGGCGTCTGGCCCGGGCTGCGCAGCGACTTCCTGATGCGCCAATATCTCGCGCCGATCGCCTCGCCGGCCTTTATCGAAGAACATGACATTCGCGAGCCCGCCGACCTGCTGCGCGTCCAGCGGCTGGCGCCGAACGACAGCTGGTGGGCCGAATGGTTCGCCTTGGCCGGCGTGGCGAGGCCGCCGGCGTCGACACGGCGCGGGATCGAACTCGACAGCCAGTTGCAGGAAGGCAGCGCGGTGCAGGCGGGCTTCGGCGTCGCGATGATGACCCCGCTCTATTGGCAGGGCGAACTCGCGAGCGGGCGGATGGTCCAGCCCTTCGACACGCTCTATGTCTCGGCATCGTCGGGCATGTGGCTCGTCCACCGCGACAATCGTGTCGGGGTGCGCAAGATCGAGCGCTTCCGCGAATGGCTGCACGCCGAAATCGAGAAGGATCGCCACCTGCTCACCGACGCGCTATTGGAGCCGCCGTCGCCGCCCGAACTGCGCTAGCGCCTCGCGCGGCGTTTCAACATGCTCGGCGCCCGGCGATAGACCTGCTGGAAAGCCGCGTTGAACGACCGCACGCTGCCAAAACCCGCCGCCAGCGCGATGTCGGTCATGCCCAGGTCGGTGGTATCGATCAGTCGCTTCGCGCGCTGGATGCGCGCGGTGCGCGCGGCGGCCAGCGGTGTGGTGTCGAGATGGCGGCGGAACAGCCGCGTCAGGTGGCGGGCGCCGATGCCGAGCCGCCCGGCCAGCGCCTCGACGTCTGCTTCGTCGAGCGCGCCGTCCTCGATCAGCCGCAGCGCGCGATCGACGGTCGCGCGGGTGCCGTTCCACGCCGGCGAGCGCGGCGCCGTCTCCGGCCGGCAGCGAAGGCAGGGGCGAAAGCCCGCTCGCTCGGCCGCCGCAGCGCTGCGATAATAGCTGACGTTGCGCGAGAGCGGCTGGCGCACCGGGCAGACCGGGCGGCAATAGATGCCGGTCGATTTGACCGCGATGAAGATAATTCCGTCATAGGCCGGATCGCGCGCATAGCGCACCCGTTCGCACAGCGCGAAATCGAGGTCGGGTTCGTCGGGCGGCGTCATGCGCCCTTTATACGGAAATCGGCCGCGCTTGTCCGGGGGTGTCGGTGACCGCGTCCGATTCCTGCCAGCGATGGCGCGGCGACGCCGCTATCATCGGCGGCATATCCAGAGCAGGAGCAAGCCCGATGGCCTCGATCCACCACGACATCTTCATTGCCGCCGACCCCGCCACGATCTGGGACGCCGCGCGCGACGTCGGCCGGCTCCACGACCGGCTCGTCCCCGGGTTCGTCGCTGCCACCGAAATGCTCGAAGGCGATGGCGCGCCGGTACGCCGTGTCACCTTTGCGAACGGCGCGGTGGCCGACGAAACGATCGTCTCGGTCGACGACGACCGCCGCCGCCTCGTCTGGGCGATCAAGGCGTTTGACCATCATAATGGCGTGCTCGAAGTCGCCGGGGCCGAAGGCGGCGCGCGCGTGCGCTGGACCGCCGACATCTTGCCCGATGCGCTCGTGCAGCAGGTCGCGCCGATGATGGCAGAGGGGCTCGCGCGCATGAAGGCGCATATGGAGCGCGTGCGCGTCGACAGCTGACGCTTGCCAAGCGGGGGCAGTGGGCGGCATGGGGTAGCATGACCTTCACCGCCGTCCCCCTGACGCTTTACCCCGACATGTTCCCCGGCCCGCTGGGGCACAGCATGGCGGGGCGCGCGCTCGAAAGCGGGACGTGGCACTGCGCGCCGGTGCAGATTCGTGACTTTGCGACCGACAAGCATCGCACCGTCGACGACACGCCCGCGGGCGGCGGCGCGGGAATGGTGCTCAAGGCCGATGTGCTCGGCGCCGCGATCGACCATGCGGTGGCGGCGCATCCGGACCTCCCGATCCTCGCGATGACCCCGCGCGGGGCGCCGATCACGCAGGCGCGCGTCCGCCAGCTTTCCGCCGGCCCGGGCGCAATCATCCTCTGCGGCCGCTTCGAGGGATTCGACGAGCGGATTTTCGACGCGCGGCCGATCGAAGAGGTGTCGATGGGCGACATCATATTGTCGGGCGGCGAGATGGGGGCGCTGTTGCTGCTCGACGCTTGCATTCGGCTGCTTCCCGGCGTAATGGGCGCGGCTTCAAGCGGTGACGACGAATCGTTCGAAAACGGTTTGCTCGAATATCCGCACTATACCCGGCCCGTAAATTGGGAAGGGCGCACGATCCCCGAAGTGCTGCGATCGGGGGATCATGCGAAGATCGCGGCCTGGCGGAAACAACAGGCGGAAGATCACACACGGTTACGCAGGCCGGACCTTTGGGAGCGTCATGTCGATGCTCGGGCCCGACCTGCCTCTGGCGCGCGGCGAAAAGAAAAGGACTAGAGGACATGAACCTCATCCAGACGATCGAAGCCGAAGAAATCGCCAAAGCGGCGAAGACCATTCCGACCTTCCGTCCCGGCGACACGCTGAAAGTCGGCGTGAAGGTGGTCGAAGGCGAACGCACCCGCGTCCAGAATTTCGAAGGCGTGTGCATCGCACGCTCGAACAAGGGCATGGGCTCCAACTTCACCGTGCGCAAAATGTCGTTCGGCGAAGGTGTCGAGCGCGTGTTCCCGCTCTATTCGCCCAACATCGACTCGATTACCGTCATCCGCAAGGGTGCCGTGCGTCGTGCGAAGCTGTACTATCTTCGTGGCCGCACTGGTAAATCGGCGCGTATTGCGGAGCGCCGCGAATACCGGTCGGAAGCCGGCGAAGGCTAAGGAGAGCTTCTCTCACCCAAAGCCGAAACAGCTTTCAAAAACGACCGGTTCCGCCAACAGGCAGAGCCGGTCGTTTTCTTTTGGGCAAAGCGAATTTCATGCAGCAGTCCGTCCTCCCGTTCCAGCCGACGCGGCGCGCCTTTCTTGGCGCGGTGCTCGCATTCGGCGTGTCGGGCGAGGCGGTGGCGCTCACCAATGCGCAGCGCATCGTCGCGGCGGCGCGGCGGCAGGTCGGCGTGACGCTGTCCTATGATCCGGCCTATACCGTGCTGCGCTTCCCGAACGGCGATGTCGACCGCGCGAAGGGCGTTTGCACCGATGTCGTGATCCGCGCCTTCCGCGATGCGCTCGGCGCCGACCTGCAGGCGCTTGTAAATGCCGACATGCGCGCCAATTTTGCAGCCTATCCGAAGAATTGGGGATTGGGGCGCCCCGACCGCAACATCGACCATCGCCGGGTGCCCAACCTCGCGACCTATTGGCGGCGGCAGGGCGCCTCGCTGCCCGTAACGACCAATCCCGCCGACTGGCGCCCGGGCGACATCTTCACCGCGATGGTGGGTGGCCGTCTGCCGCACACCGGCATCGTGTCCGACCGCAAGGATACGACCGGCGTGCCGCTCGTCCTCCACAATATCGGTGGCGGGACGCGCGAGGAGGATGCGCTGTTCGACCACAAGCTGACCGGCCATTTCCGCTGGAAAGTCTGAATTATCGTAACGTTTTCAACCGAGTTCTTGCCTTGAGGAGTGAGTAAATGGGTTATCGTATCGTTGTCGCCGGAGCCACGGGCAATGTCGGGCGCGAAGTGCTCGCCATTCTCGCCGAGCGCGAATTTCCGATCGACGAACTGGCAGCGGTTGCATCGTCGCGCAGCCAGGGCACCGACGTCGAAATCGGCGACAGCGGCCGCACCGTCAAATGCCAGAATATCGACAACTTCGACTGGGCCGGCTGGGACATGGCGATTTTCGCGATCGGCAGCGACGCGACCGCGATCCACGCGCCGAAGGCTGCCGCGGCGGGCTGCGTCGTGATCGACAACTCGTCGCTCTATCGCATGGACCCCGACGTGCCGCTGATCGTGCCCGAGGTGAACCCCGATGCGATCGACGGCTATACCAAGCGCAACATCATCGCGAACCCGAACTGCTCGACCGCGCAGATGGTCGTCGCGCTGAAGCCGCTGCACGACGCTGCCAAGATCAAGCGCGTCGTCGTCTCGACCTATCAGTCGGTGTCGGGTGCGGGCAAGTCGGGCATGGACGAACTGTGGAACCAGACGCGCCAGATCTTCGTCGGCGACGAGAAGGACATCCAGAAGTTCACCAAGCAGATCGCCTTCAATGTCATCCCGCACATCGACAAATTCCTCGACGACGGCTCGACCAAGGAAGAGTGGAAGATGGTCGTCGAAACGAAGAAGATCCTCGATCCGAAGATCAAGGTCACCGCGACCTGCGTCCGCGTCCCCGTCTTCGTCGGCCACTCGGAAGCGATCAACATCGAGATGGAAGACGAGCTGTCGGCCGAGGATGCGCAGCGCATCCTGCGCGAAGCCCCCGGCGTCGTGCTCCACGACAAGCGCGAGGACGGCGGCTATATCACCCCCGTCGAATGCGTCGGCGATTTCGCGACCTTCGTGTCGCGCGTGCGTGAGGACCCGACGGTCGAAAACGGCCTCAACCTCTGGTGCGTCAGCGACAACCTCCGCAAGGGCGCGGCGCTGAACGCGGTGCAGATTGCTGAGCTGCTCGGCCGCCGGCACCTCAAGAAGGGCTGAAAGTAGAGTTGGTGTGCCCCTGCGAAGGCAGGGGCCCATCACCTAAGGTTCCGGCACCATGCCGCGGTTCTTTTGAGTCGCGACGGCGGGAGATGGACCCCTGCCTTCGCAGGGGTACGGCTTCGCGGCATCTCGACTTCGCTCGATGCGAACGGATAAGAGGGGCGGATGACCAGCCCCTACGCCTTCACCCACGCCCTCTGCCGCGCCCCCGCCCGTTCGGCGGTCAAGGGCATCCGCGCCAACGGCGGTCCCGACCCCGACTTCGCCGTCCTCGCCGCCGAACATGAATCCTATGCCGGCGCGCTCCGCGACCTCGGCCTCGCCGTCGAAGTCCTGCCGCCGCTCGACGATTTCCCCGACGCGCTGTTCACCGAAGACGTCGCGCTGACCTTTCCCGAGGGCGCGATCTTGCTTCGCCCCGGCGCACCGAGCCGCGCGGGCGAAGTGGCGCATATCCGCGAGGCGCTCGCGGCGCGCCACGCCACTGTGCTCGAAATGACCGGCCCCGGCCATGTCGACGGCGGCGATGTGCTGCGCCTTGCCGACCGCGTGATTATCGGCCTGTCCGACCGCACCGACCGCGCGGGCGCCATCGAACTCGCGGCTTTGCTCGATCGGCTCGGTTATCGCGCCCAGATCGCGGTCACGCCCGCGGGCGTGCTCCATTTCAAGACCGGCTGCAGCCTGATCGACGAAAGCACGATCCTCGCCGTACCCGCGATGCGTGACTGTCCCGAGTTTGCCGGTCTCGAGGTCGTGCTGACTCCGCCCGGCGAAGAGGGGGCGGCGAATATCCTGCGCGTGCGCGATACCGTCCTCATCGGCGCGCGCTGGCTGGCGACGCAGGCGATGCTGGCGGCGCGCGACGTATCTTTCCGCCCGCTGCCGACCGACCAGATCGCGCGCATCGACGCCGGGCTCAGCTGCATGTCGCTGCGCTGGTGACGCATCGAAAATCGCTGTCCTACAATATCTTGCTGCATTAGGTCTTCGGCATGATGAAAGCCCTGACGCCGCGCCCGATACATGCATTTGCGAGTGAAGTTAGGCAGTTTTCCGCCATTTCTGTCTCGGCGGATTTCGATCGATGACGGCCGGTTCGGCGCCCCCCAAAACGCAAAGGCCGCTGATCGGCCTGCTCCTTGCGCTCCTCCTCCTCGCGCAGATCGACCAGCCCTATCCCGAGGTCGCGCTGCTCCAGCATATCCCGACGATGCTGCTGATCGTTGCGGCGCCCTGGCTGCTCCGCCGCTGGCCGCTATCGACGCCCGCCGTCGCGTGCATCGTCGCCTTCATGGCGCTCCACACGCTCGGCGGGCGCTACGCCTACAGCAATGTCCCCTATGACGACTGGGCGCGCGCGCTGACCGGCACCAGCCTCTCCGACACCTTCGGGTGGACGCGCAACCATTATGACCGGCTCGTCCATTTCGCCTTCGGCGCGCTGTCGGTCATCCCCGTCGCCGAAGTCGCACGGCGCTGGGGTGGTCTCGGCCCGCGCGGTGCGGCCTTAACCGTGCTTGGTTGGGTCTTGGCGATCTCAAGCCTCTACGAAATCTTCGAATGGCTGCTCACCATCGTCGCGGCGGGCGAAACCGCCGATCGCTACAACGGGCAGCAAGGCGATATCTGGGACGCGCAAAAGGATATGGCGCTGGCAACGCTCGGTGCGATATTGGGGATGGCGATGGGGCCGATCGTCGGAAACAGGAGATAGGCATGCGCAAGTTCACGACCCTCGCGATGGTAGCGCTGCTCGCCGCGTGCAAACCCGCCGCCGAAAAGGCCCCCGTCGACGCCGATCCCGTCGCTCCCACGGTGCCCGAGGCGAAGGCCGACGGGCCGAACGCGGCGACCACCGCGGTCAGCCTCGACGGCGAGGGGCTGCGCTTCGTCGACACGAACAGCGGCAAGACCAGCCTGCTCGCCTTCGGCGTCCCGCGCGCACAGGCGGAGGCCGCGCTCGCCAATGTCGCGGGCAAGGAGGACGATCGCAGCACCAACGCCGAATGCGGCGCGGGATCGATGGAATTCACGCGCTACGACGCGATGACGCTCAACTTCCAGGACGGCAAATTCGCCGGCTGGTTCCTCGGCAACGAACCCGGCGCCGACAGCTATTCGACGATGAGCGGCATCGCCATCGGCACGACGCGCGCCAAGGCGAAGGAATCGGTGACGATCGTCGACCTCGAGGACAGCACGCTCGGCGAGGAATTCAGCATCGGCACCGGCGACAAGGTCATCGGCGGCATGTTCGCCGCGCCCGGCGACGCGGCAAAGATCGACGCGTTGTTCGCCGGCACCAACTGCTTCTTCCGCTGATATGGCGCGGGAAATCACCGGTGGCTGCCGCTGCGGCCAACTGCGTTACAGCTTCGAGCAGGACGGGCCGCTCCTCAACTATTGCTGCCATTGCCTCGATTGCCAGAAATCGACCGCGAGCGCCTTTGCCGATCAGCTGATCGTATCGACCGACGCTTTGACACTGACCGGGCGAAGCGTGACCTTTTCGACCGAGCGCCCGTCGGGCGGGACGACGAACAACCAGCATTACCCCGACTGTTTCAGCCGCGTGTGCAACGCGAACACCGTCTATCCCGCGATGACGATCGTGCGCGCCGGCACACTCGACGATCCGTCGGGGCTGGAGCCTTTCGCGCACATCTGGGTCAAGCGAAAGCGTGGATGGATCACAATCGCTGAAGGCGTGCCGACCTTCGACAAAAGCCCCGATCCGATGGAGTTCATGCGCTTTGCAACGGAGCGACGCGGCGCCTGATGCGTCAGTGCCCCATATCCGCCGCCGACGCCTTCGGCCCGCCCGGCTTCGGCGGGCGTAGCAGCAGCACCAGCGGCACCGACGCGAGCGTCACCCACATCATCGCCCAGAAATCGTCGATATAGGCGATCATCGCCGCCTGCCGGTTGATCTCCGCATTGACCATCGCCAGCGCCGCGTCGCCCGCGATGCCGAAGCGGTCCGCGGTCGACGGATCGAGCAGGGCGACCGAGCTGTTGGTGACATGCGCCGCCAGATCCGCGTGGCTCCGCTGGATGTTCGACCCGAGCAGGGTGGTGACGATCGAGATGCCGACCGACGCGCCGAGGCTGCGGAACAGGTTGAGCAGGCTCGACCCGTCGGTGCGATATTGCGGCTGGATCGTCGCGAACGCCATGGTGTTCAAGGGAATGAAGATCAGCCCCATGCCGAGACCCTGCACCAGCCCGCTGATGATCACCGGCTGCATCCCCATCGCGAGCGACCAGTGGCTCATCTGCCATAACGAATAGGCCGCGGTGAGGAGCCCGGTGCCGACCAGCCAGCGCGCGTCGATCTTGCCGAGCAACTGCCCCGCGACCCACATGCTCGCAAGGATGCCGATCCCGCGCAGCGCGAGCGCGACCCCGGTATCGATCACCGGCCAGCCGAACAGATTCTGCAGCATCGGCGGCAGCAACGCCATCGACGCGAACATCACGACGCCGATCACGACCATGAACCCCATCGCGGTGACGAGGTTGCGGTCGGCGAGCATCTTGCGGCTGAACAGCGGCGCGCGCGCGGTGAACATATGGACGATGAACATCCACAGGCAGGAGACGGCGACGCCGAGCTCGATCCAGATTTCGATGCTGTCGAACCAGTCCTGATGCGCGCCGCGGTCGAGCATCAGTTGGAGCGCGGCGAGACCGAGCGCGAGCATCGAAAAACCGAACAGGTCGAAGCGCCGTGTGACGCTTCGCGTCTTGGGCAGCAGCGCCCACATCATCGCGAGCGTGATGAGCCCGACGGGCAGGTTGACGTAAAAGACCCAGCGCCAGTTGACGCTTTCGGTCAGCCAGCCGCCCAATATCGGGCCCAGGATCGGCCCGATCATAATCCCCATGCCCCAGATCGACATCGCGCGCGCGTGGCGTTCGGGCGGATTGATGTCGAGCATCACCGACTGCGACAGCGGTCCGATGAA
This sequence comes from Sphingopyxis sp. H053, assembly GCF_001468225.1. Classification (GTDB taxonomy): domain Bacteria; phylum Pseudomonadota; class Alphaproteobacteria; order Sphingomonadales; family Sphingomonadaceae; genus Sphingopyxis. Next base: position 403,468 of record NZ_LNRU01000004.1, read on the forward strand.
GGCCGCGCTGACCCCCTGAAGGAAACGGAAGGCGACCATCTGCTCGAGCGTCTGCGCGGCGCCGCACGCCATCGACGCGACGATGAAGCCCGCGACCGCGGCCATGAACAATTCGCGCCGCCCGATCCGGTCGGCGAGCCAGCCGGTGATCGGCATCGCGACCGCCGATGCGAGGATATAGCTCGTCAGCACCCACGTCACCGTCTCGCTCGTCGCGCCCAATGCCGACTGCATATGCGGGATCGCGACGTTGGCGATCGTCGTGTCGAGGATCTGCATGATCGACGCGCCCATGACGGCGACGGTCAGCAGCCCGCGATAGCGCACGCGTTCGTGCAGCGGGATCGACTCGTCGTCGGGGAGCGCCGCGGCCGACGGCCGGCGGGGGAGGGCATTGCTCGCCACGGGACCTTACTTCGTAATCACCCGCACATCGGCCGACAGCCCCGCGATCATGTCGCGCGCGGGCTTTTCGTCGAAGGCGATGCGCACCGGCACGCGCTGTGTCACCTTGACCCAGTTGCCGGTGGCGTTCTGCGCGGGCAGCACCGAAAACTCGCTGCCGGTGCCCGCGCCGATCGTCAGCACATGGCCGCGCACCTTCACGCCGGGATAGGCGTCGAAGCTGATTTCGGCGCGCTGGCCGACGCGCATGTCGGCGAGGTCGGTTTCCTTGAAATTGGCCTCGACCCACGGATGCGCGGTATCGACGAGCGTCACCGCGGGAAGCCCGGCGACCATCATCTGGCCGACCTGCAGCCGGTCCGACTGCGCGATACGGCCGGCGCTCGGCGCGCGAACCGTCGTGCGGCCCATGTTCACCTCGGCCTGCGACCGCTGGACGCGCGCCGCCTCGACCTGCGGGTTGATCCCGCTCGATGGGCCGGCGGCGAGCTTGGTGCGGGCTTCCGCGGCGGCGGCTTCGGCTTGACGTACGCTCTCGCGCGCCTGCTGGAGCGCGTGGCGCGACGCGTCATAGGCGGCTTTGGTCGTGAAGCCCTTTTCCATCAACGCCGCCTGCCGCTCGAAAGTGACCTGCGCGAACTTCACATCCTCACGTGCCGCGGCGATGTCGACGCTCGACGTGTTCGCGCTCGCCGAGAGGTTGCCGACCTCGACCTCGGCGGCGTCGATCGCCGCGGTCGCCTGCGCGACGGTCAGCGCATAGGGTTCACCGTCGATGCGGAACAGCAGCTGGCCTTTCGCGACCTGCTGGCCGTCGCGCACCGCGACTTCGGTGATCCGTCCGCCGACTTCGGCGGCGACCGACACCTTGTCCATCTGGACATAGGCGTTGTCGGTCGACACCGACCCGCCGCTCGTCAGCCACCAGCCGGCGCCGCCCGCGATCAGAGCGAAGGGCAGGCCGAACATCAGGATGCGCGTGCGCCAGCTTGCCTTGGGCGCGGCCTCGTTTTCGAGTGCCGGGTTCGGCAAGGGGTCGGCCTTTGGCGCGGCCTTGGGCGGCGTCACCTTTTCGGCCTTCGGGCGGGATGGGGAGAGCTGGTCCATCAAACGGTCTCTTCTTCTTTTTGGCATATACGGCGGGACAAATTGGCGCGAACGCGTTCGACAAGATCGATCAGCTGGTCGCGCTCGGCGTCGCTCAGCCCTTCGGTGGCTTCGGCGGTCAGCGCGTCGGCCATCTCGCGCATTCCGCCGAGCAGGTCGCCCGCGCGGGGGGTCAGATAGAGGCGCCACGCGCGGCGGTCGGCGGGGTCGGCGCGGCGTTCGACCAGCTCGCTTTCGACCAACCGGTCAACCATGCGCGACAAGGTAATCGGCTCGACCTCGATCAGCTCGGCGAGCGGCCCCTGACGGATGCCTTCGTGGCGCTTGAGATAGGTAATCAGCCGCCATTGCAGCGCGGTAATGCCGCTGCCCTTCGTGCGCGCGTTGAACGAACGGCGAAACAGCCGCGCCGTGTCGTTCAGCAGGAATCCGATGGTTTCACTCATGGACTAGGATATAATAGCAATTGCTACTATTTTCAACATCCGGATGTTGCGGCCAACAATCTCGAATCTGGTGTAAATTTTCTTTACATTGCTTGCGTCGGCCGCGTTTTTTGGCAGGATGACGTCATGAGTTTGACCGCAGACCTCTTCTGGTCCTTTCGCTCGCCGTACAGCTATCTCGCTATCGGCCGTTATCGTGCGCTCGCCGCCAGCCACGATGTGACGATCAACCTGCGCCCCGTTTATCCGCTCGCGATCCGCCAGCCCGACTTTTTCGAGCGCAACCATCCCAACTGGCTAAGCTATACGGTGCGCGACATGATCCGTGTCGCGCAATTTCATGGCATTCCCTTCGGTCCGCCGCGTCCCGACCCGATCGTGCAGGACATGGCGACGCGCACGATCGCGGCCGAGCAGCCCTATATCTATCGCCTGACGCGGCTCGGGCAGGCGGCATCGCGGCGCGGCAAGAGCCTTGCCTTCGCGCATGAGGCGGCGCAGCTGATCTGGGGCGGCGCGCAGGACTGGCATCTGGGCGATCATCTCGCGGGCGCCGCGAAGCGCGCCGGGCTCGACCTTGCCGAACTCGATGCGGAGGCGGTGAGCGAGGCCGAGGTGCTTGATAACGAGATTGCCGGCAACCAGGTCGCGCTCGAAATCGCTGGCCATTGGGGCGTGCCGACGCTGGTGTTCGATGGTGAGCCCTTTTTCGGGCAGGATCGTATCGAAATGGCGAAGTGGCGCATGGAACAAAAGGGCCTGCGCCCGCGCTGATCGGCGCTTGCCGAACCGGGCGTGAAGAGCGCATAGCGCGGCACATGACGATCGAACCCCAATTTTTCGAGGCGCGCGACGGCGTGCGACTGGCGTGGCGCGAAATGGGCGAAGGCCAGCCGCTGTTGCTACTCCACGGCCTGTTTTCGAGCGGCGAGGTCAACTGGATCAAGTTCGGCACTGCCGCGCGCGTCGCATCCGAGGGCTATCGCGTGATCATGCCCGACCTGCGCGTCCACGGGTCGAGCGACGCGTCGCACGCGGAGGAATATTATCCGCCCGATGTGCTCGTGCGCGACCTTGAGGATCTGGTGGCACATCTGGGCCTGACCGATTTCGACCTCGGCGGCTTTTCGCTCGGCGCGCGCACCAGCGTCCGCGCGGTCGTCGCGGGGATGAAGCCCAAACGGCTGATCCTCGGCGGCATGGGGCTCGCGGGCCTCGCCGGCTGGCAGCGGCGCGGGCAATTCTTCAAGCGGGTCATCGCCGAATATGAAACGGCAAAGCGCGGCGACGACACATGGCTGTCGATCCAGTTCATGAAAACGATGAAGGTCGATCGCATCGCGGCGGGGCATCTGCTCGACAGCTTCACCGACACGGCGCCCGCGATGCTGGCGGCGATCACGATGCCGACGCTCGTCGTGTGCGGTGCTGACGATCAGGACAATGGTTTGGCGCCCGAACTCGTCGCCGCGCTCGCCGACGCGCGGCTCGCGACGATCCCGGGCACGCATATGTCGAGCGTCACCCAACCCGAGCTGGGCGATGCGATCGCCGCCTTTCTCGCGGCTTGACCGGACTCGCGCGAAGCGCCTACCTGTTGCCATGTGCCGCAGAGCGCTGACAAAATATTCCAGAGGACGCACCCCATGAAAGCCATGATTTCGACGCTGTCGCTTGCCTTGTCGCTCGCGGTGGCAACCCCCGCTTTTGCCCAAACCGCGCCGACGGCGGCCCCCACCGCCGCTGACGCCGATGCCTTTATCGCGTCGGTCGAAAAGGACCTGTTCGACTATACGGTCGAGGCGAGCCAGGTGAACTGGGTCAACAGCACCTATTTGACCGAAGATACCGATGCGATGGCGTCGCGGATCAACGCCGTCGGCACCGAAAAATCGGTCAAATATGCGCTCGAAGCCGCCAAATATAAGGATGTCGGGGGGCTCAGCGCCGACACCAAGCGCAAGCTCGATATTTTGCGCACCGGGATCGTGCTGCCCGCGCCGACGACGCCGGGCGCCGCGACCGAGCTCAACACGATCGCGACCGACCTGCAGTCGCAGTACGGCAAGGGCCGCGGCACGCTGAATGGCAAGGAAATCTCGGGCTCGGACATCGAGGCCGCGATGGGCGACCTCAAGCACACGCCGGCGCAATTCGCCGAGATGTGGACGAGCTGGCACGACAAGGTCGGCGCGCCGATGAAGGACGATTATGCCAAGCTGGTCGGCATCGCGAACGCCGGCGCGAAGGAACTCGGCTTCGCCGACACCGGCGCGATGTGGCGTTCGGGTTACGACATGCCGCCCGAGGAATTCGCCAAGGTCACCGAGAAGATCTGGCAGGATATGAAGCCGCTCTATGTCGCGCTCCACACCTATGTCCGCTGGAAGCTGAACGAGAAATATGGCGACGCGGTGCAGGCCAAGACCGGTCCGATCCGTGCCGACCTGCTCGGCAATATGTGGGCGCAGGAATGGGGCAATATCTACCCGCTCGTCGCGCCCGCGGGAACCGGCGACCTCGGCTATGACATCGGCGACCTCTTGACCGCGCAGGGCAAGACCCCGCTCGACATGGTCAAGGCGGGCGAGAATTTCTATTCGTCGCTCGGCATGGCGCCGCTGCCCGAAACCTTCTGGAAGCGCAGCCAGTTCCTGAAGCCCGCCGACCGCGAGGTCGTGTGCCATGCATCGGCATGGGATATCGACAACAAGGACGATATCCGCATCAAGATGTGCATCAAGGTGAATGCCGACGACTTCATCACGATCCACCACGAACTCGGCCACAATTATTACCAGCGCGCGTATAACAAGCAGCCATTCCTGTACCTCAACGGTGCCAACGACGGCTTCCACGAGGCGATCGGCGACTTCGTCGCGCTGTCGATCACGCCGCAATATCTTGTCGACATCGGCCTGCTCGACAAGGCGAAGGTGCCCGCCGCCGACAAGGACATCGGCCTGCTGCTCCGCCAGGCGATGGACAAGGTCGCTTTCCTGCCCTTCGGCCTGCTCGTCGATCGCTGGCGCTGGGGCGTCTTCGACGGGTCGATCCAGCCCGCCGACTACAACAAGAAATGGACCGAGCTGCGCACGCAATATCAGGGTATCGTCCCGCCGGGCGCGCGGCCGGCGAACGCGTTCGATGCGGGCGCAAAATTCCACATCCCGGGCAACACGCCCTACACGCGCTATTTCCTCGCGCGCGTGCTGCAGTTCCAATTCTATCAGGCGGCGTGCAAGCAGGCCGGCTGGAAGGGGCCGCTCCACCGCTGCTCCTTCTATGGCAACAAACAGGTCGGCGCGAAGCTGAACGCGATGCTCGAAATGGGCGCGTCGAAGCCGTGGCCCGACGCGCTGCAGGCCTTCACCGGCAGCCGCGAGATGTCGGGCAAGGCGATGGCCGATTATTTCGCGCCGCTGAAGACGTGGCTCGACCAGCAGAACAAGGGCAAGCCGCAGGGCTGGTGAGCCGGGCGATCGACGACAAGCAGAAGGGCCGGGGCGTCGCCGCCCCGGCCTTTTTCATTGCGCCTCGACCGCCTGTTTGAAGCGGGCCAGCCGCGCGCTCGCGGCGGCGGCGTGCGGACCGATCCAGCGGTCGTGGATGTCCTGGATCGGCACCGCGTTGAGGTGGTTCCAGCGTTCGCGGCCGCGGCGCTCGGCGATCACCAGCCCCGCATCCTCCAGCACCTTCAGATGTTGCATCACCGTGCAGCGGTCGATGTCGGCAAAATGGGCGCACAGCGCGCCCGTGGTCAGCGGCTGGTCCTTCAGATCGTCGAGAATCTGGCGCCGGATCGGCGAGGCGAGCGCCTTGAAGGTCGCGTCGAACTGGTCGTGAATTGACATGTTACATAAATATAACATAAAAGAGTGCGACTCAAGCGGAGAATGGACATGGAACTGAAATTCAGGGTCGCGGCGCGGATCGCGAAGCCGGTGCACGAGGTGTTCGAGGCGGTCGCAGACCCCGCGAAGCTGTCGAACTATTTCACCACGGGCGGCGCCAAGGGCCGGCTCGAGACCGGCGCCACGGTCGAATGGGACTTTCACGACTTTCCCGGCGCCTTTCCGGTCTGGGTGATCGAGGTGGTGCCCGACGAGAAAATCGTCCTCGAATGGCAGGCGAACGAAGGCGAGCCGCCCAATGTGGAAGGCGGCGCGCACAAGGACGCCGATTACCGGACGCGGGTGACGATGAGCTTCAAGGGGCTCGACGACGGGCGCACGATGGTCGAGATCGCCGAGGAAGGCTGGCGCGAAAATCAGGGTGCGCTCGGCGCCTCCTATGGCAATTGCCAGGGGTGGGCGCAGATGCTCTGCGCGCTCAAGGCGTGGACCGAGCATGGGATCAACCTGCGCGAGGGCATGTATATCTAGCCGCGCGATCGCCGACAGAACGGCCATTGCGGGCGGCGTTGCGAACGGCGCGGCCGGGCGATAGGCTGGCCGCATGACAAGCGCACCGCCGGTGATGGTCCTCGGTTGCGGCCGAAGCGGCACCTCGATCTTTGGCGAGCTGTTCGACGGCCTCGATCGCTACATCTATCAAAGCGAACCGGCGTTCGAGGCGGTGTTGGCGGCCGACTACAGCACGCCGCAGGCGTTCAAGGTGCCGCGCGAAAGCGACCTTCATCCGGCAAGGCCGGGCCTGTCCTTTCCGCTCGACCGCTTTCTGGAGGTGGCGCCCCGCGCCCGCCTGTTCTGGATCGTGCGGAATCCGCTCGACGCCGTCTGTTCGTTGCGGGTCGGAATCGCGAAGCAATGGGGGCATCACCCGAGGCCGCCCGACTGGCGGGACTGGCTTGGGGAGGCGCTGATCGCGCAATGCGCGCATCATTGGGCTTTCCTCAATCTCGCGGGATATGCGCAGGTCGAACATTGCGCCACGCTTGTCCGGTTCGAGGATATGATCGCCGATCCGGTGCAGTTTTGGGCCCGGATATGCGAGGTTCTGGCGATCGATCCCGCCGCCAATGCCCCGCATCTCGCGAGGTGGGCGAAGCGGGTGCAGAACAGCAACAACAAGGACTTTATCGAAGCGCAGACCTCGCGGAGCTACTCACGGCCGGACCATAGGGTCCGCGTCGACCGCTGGCGCGAGAATCTGACCGACGAAGAGGCCGCCGCGATCTGGGATATCGTCGGCGAGACCGCTCAGGCGCTGGGCTACCGCGCCCCGGCTTGAAATCGGCGCTGAGGACGGGCGTCAGCCCGGAATTTCCAAGTGCAGTGGCCGCGAGCCGATCGGGGCGCCGGTGTTGGCGTCAACCACCACCGGGCGCACGACCTCGCCCGTCGCGGCGTCGAGGTGACGGCTGAGCGCGCCGGCGCCGTTATATTTGCGCCCCCACGCGCCGATCGCCATCAGGATCGGCAGGAAGTCGCGCCCCCCCTCGGTGAGCAGATATTCGTCGCGCGGCGGGCGCTGACTGTAGCGCCTCTTCTCGATCAAACCAGCATCGGCAAGCGCCGACAAACGCCGCGACAAGATGTTCGGCGCGATGCCGAGGCTGGTGCGCAATTGCTCGTACCGCGTCAGCCCGCGCTCGATATCGCGGAGCACCAACATGCTCCAGCGGTCGCCGACGCGCATCAACCCGCGATCGACGGGGCAGGTGCCCAAATTATTTTCGTCGCTGCTCATTGAAGTCACATAAGGCAGTAACTATCATTTTGCAAGCGACTCGCGGCGGGCTTTTCTCGTCCTGGGGGCCGCCTCACAAGGAGCAATGATTTGACTATCCCGAGTGGAACGGCCCTGATCACGGGCGCTTCGACCGGCCTGGGCGCCGTCTATGCCGACCGCCTCGCCAAGCGCGGGCACGACCTGATCCTCGTCGCACGCAACGGCGCGCAGATGGAAGAACTCGCCGCAAAGCTGCGCGCCGAAACCGGCGCCCAGGTCGATGTGATCGCCGCCGACCTTACCCACAGCGACGATGTGACGCGGATCGAGCAGCGGCTGGCGGGCGATGCCGCGATTACGCTCTTCGTCAACAATGCCGGCATGTCGCTGAACGGCGGCACGCTGGAGAATAGCCCCGCCGAGATCGAGACGATCATCGCCCTCAACATCACCGCCGCCGCGCGGCTCGCGATTGCGGCGGGCAAGGCGTTCGGCGCGCGCGGCAAGGGGGCGATCGTCAACATCGCCTCGGTCCTTGCGCTCGCTCCCGAAGCCTATGAAGGCGTCTACAGCGGTTCGAAGGCGTTCCTGCTCAACCTCAGCCTTTCGCTCGCGAACAGCCTGCGCGAACAGGGCGTGACGGTGCAGGCCGTGTTGCCCGGTGCAACGCGCACCGAAATCTGGGAACGCTCGGGCAAGGACATCGACGCCTTCCCGGCCGAGATGGTGATGGGTGCCGGCGACCTCGTCGATGCTGCACTGCTCGGACTCGATAGCGGCGAGGACGTGACGATTCCGCCGCTTGCCGATGAAAGCCAGTGGGGTGCCTATCACGCGGCGCGGCTGGCGATGGGGCCGGGACTGTCGCGGCGTGACGTCGCCGAGCGCTATCGGGCAACAGAAGCGGTTTGAAACCCCGTTGGGTCAGTGACGTTCCCAACATTCGTCATTCCCGCGAAAGCGCGAACCCAGTGGCTATGGCAGCTCGCTGGGTCCGCTTTCGCGAGGATGACGAAGTAGGAAATTGAGCGGCAACTACGGGTCGAAAGCCGCCGTCAGCGGAACGGCGGCTCGTTGAACGCGCGGAGTTTGCGGCTATGGAGCTTGGCGCCCTCGTCGCGCATCGTCTCGCACGCGCGGATGCCGATCTGGAGATGCGCGGCGATCGCTTCCTCGTAGAAGCGGTTCGCCTGTCCGGGGAGCTTGAGTTCGCCGTGGAGCGGCTTGTCGCTGACGCAGAGCAGCGTCCCGTAAGGCACGCGGAAGCGATAGCCCTGCGCGGCGATCGTCGCCGACTCCATGTCGATGCCGATCGCACGCGACTGCGAGAAGCGCAGCGCGCTGTCGGTGTAGCGCAGCTCCCAATTACGGTCGTCGGTGGTGACGACGGTGCCGGTGCGCATGCGTTTCTTGAGGTCGGCGCCGGTGGCGCCGGACACCGTTTCGGCGGCGGTCGCGAGCGCGACCTGCACCTCGGCGATCGGCGGGATCGGGATGGCGACCGGCAGCACCGTGTCGAGGATATGATCGTCGCGGAGGTACGCGTGGGCGAGCACATAATCGCCGATGCGCTGGCTGGGGCGGAGGCCGCCGCAATGGCCGATCATCAGCCACGCCTCGGGGCGCAGCACCGCGAGATGGTCGCAGATCGTCTTCGCGTTCGAGGGACCGACGCCGATGTTGACGAGCGTGATGCCGCCGCCGTCGGGGGCAATGAGGTGATAGGCGGGCATCTGGTGCCGCCGCCATGCGCTGTCGGCGACGAGCGCGCTGGCGTTGACGCCGGGCTGGTCGACGTAGAGGCCGGCGGCGCCCGCGAGCGCGGTGTAGCGGCCCTGGCCGACCTGCGCCCCGGCCCAGGCGACGAATTCGTCGACATAGCGGTGGTAGTTGGTGAACAGGATGTAACGCTGGAAATGCTCGGGCGCGGTGCCGGTGTAATGGCGGAGGCGCGCGAGCGAAAAGTCGGTGCGCAGCGCATCGAACAGTGCGAGCGGCTGCGCCGCCGAGGGATCCTGTCCGAACAGCCCGTCGGCGAGTTCGTCGCCGATGTCGGCCAATTCCGTGGTCGGGAAATGGCGTGCGAGTTCGAGCGGGGTGACCCCGCCCATGTCCGACCCGTCGCTGGCGTCGAGCACGTAAGGGAAGGGGATCTGCTGTCCGGTGCGCGTGACTTCGAGCGTGATGTCATAGTGGCGCGCGAGGAGCATGAGCTGGTCGCGCAGATAGTCGGCGAACAGGTCGGGGCGCGTCACCGTGGTTTCGAAGGTGCCCGCGCGTTCGAAGCGGCCGAAGGAGAGATTATGCCCCTTCTGTCCCTGGCGCTGTTCGCCGGTGGTGACGAGGCGGATCGCGGGATAGTCGAACAGGCCCTTCGCCGCGGCGTCGGCCGGCGGCAGCGTGCGATCGCGGACATAGGCGGCGATGGCCGATTTGAGATTGGAGACCGACGTGCGGAACGCGGTTTGAAGTTCGGCGATGATGTCGTCGACGAGCGCGGTGGGGTCGGTGGTGTCTTGCGATGAGTTGGATGTCATCGCGTCGCTGTTGCATGAAAATGTGACAAAAGGGAAGGGGGGCAGCCCGATGGCTGCCCCGCCCCGGATTGCTTACAGCTGTTCGAGCATATGGTCGGCGCTCGACACCTTGAACTCGCCGGGGGCTTCGACGTTGAGCTGTTCGACGACGCCGTCGTTGACGATCATCGAAAAGCGCTGGCCGCGCTTGCCCATGCCGAACGCCTTGCCGTCCATGGTCAGGCCCACGGCTTCGGCGAAATCGCCATTGCCGTCGGCGAGCATCGTGACGCTGTCGCCGGCATTCGCATTCTTGCCCCACGCGCCCATCACGAAAGCGTCGTTGACCGCGGTGCAGACGATTTCGTCGACGCCCTTGGCCTTCAGTTCGCCCGCCTTGTCGACATAGCCCGGCAGGTGCTTGGCCGAGCAGGTCGGGGTGAAGGCGCCGGGAACCGAGAAGAGCGCGACGCGGCGGCCCTTGAAATAATCGGCGGTGTTGACCTGTTCGGGGCCGCTTTCGGTAACCTTTACGAAAGTGGCGTCGGGCAGCTTGTCTCCGGTCTGGATCGTCATGGTCGGCATCCTTTCACTCGAGGGGATTTTGATGGCGGTGACATCGGGTGCGCCGGTCGCCAAGTCAAGCGCGGCGCGGCGGTTGATCGAAAAGCTGGACCGCGCCGCCGCGACGCGGCATGGTGGCGCTTATGAGCACAGACCCCACCTGGTTCACCGGCCAGCTGCTGCTTGCGCTGCCGGGCATCGGCGATCCCCGTTTCGAACATTCGGTGATCGCGATGATCAGCCATGACGAAGAGGGTGCGATGGGGATCGGCATCGACGATCCGATCGAGGGCATGACCGTCGGGGCGGTGCTCGACCAGCTCGAAATCGCGCACGAAGTGCCGCTCGACCAGCCGGTGTTTCTCGGCGGACCGGTCGAGCCGTCGCGGGGCTTCGTCCTCCATAGCCTCGACTGGGGCGGGCAGGAGGCGGTGCAGGTCGGCGATCGCTGGATGGTGTCGAGTTCGCACGATATCCTGCGCGCGATCGGCGAGGGGCGCGGCCCGTCGCGCTGGCTGGTCGCACTCGGTTATGCCGGATGGTCGCCGGGGCAGCTCGAAGGCGAAATGGTTCGCCACGGCTGGCATGTCACGCCGGGCAGCGACGGCCTGTTATTCGAAACGCCGCCCGCCGAACGATGGCAGGCGGCGTTTGCCGAAGCGGGAGTGGACGCCCGCTTGCTGACGACCGAGGGCGGCGAGGCTTAGCGCGCGAGCGCGAGCAGCGGGCGGCCAGTGTCGAGATTGGCGCGCGCGGTGCGTGCGGCCCAGCGCGAATCGACATAGCGGCCGTCGGCGAGTTCGAGATCGTAGCGGATTGGGCTGCCGATTGCGTAGTCATAGGCGGCGGCGGCTTCGGCGGTGCGACCCAGACGAGCGTAAGCGGTGCCAAGATTGATCAGCCGCGACGGGTCGCGGGCATCGAGGCCGGTGTCGCCGGTCAGCTTTTCGACAGCAGCCCGATTTTCGCCGGCCTTCAGCTCGGCATAAGCGACCGGAAGAACCTCCGAATCAGCTTGCGGCGCGGTAACAACGACGATCGATTGCGCCGCAGCGGGGTTCGCGAAAGCCAGTGCGAAGAGCGGCAGCAGAATTTTTTTCATCTTTCGTATCTCCCCGAAAACTTTCGCCGATTTTCTCGCGCGCCGGGCAAAAAGTCAATATTTTCGGGGGTTTGTAACACTGTTGTCACAATAGCGAATTAAGCTGAACGAAAGGCGCATTATAAGTCAGGATTTTCAGAATCTTGGCGATAGCGACTCGTTGTCACAAAGTCGTGGCAGCGATTGTCACAATTGCGTCCGCTAAAAATTATTTTCGTGAGGCCGGTGCATTTTGCGCCGCCGATTCGTGCGTCCGGCATCCGGGCGGGCGGTGTCGATATTGCGATATAAAGAAAAGTTTATATTTGATCGGCGGCGACGTTTCGGCTAGGGCGCCGGGCATAATTACCTGACTTTTCGTGGCCGCTCGCCTGCGGCCGAACTCGCCTACAGGAGACTTAACCGTGGCCACTCTCGCCGCCGATACCCGTGATTATGTGATCGCCGACATCGGCCTCGCCGACTTCGGTCGCAAGGAAATCAATATCGCCGAAACCGAAATGCCGGGCCTGATGGCGCTGCGCAGCGAATTCGGCGCGGCGCAGCCGCTCAAGGGCGCACGCATCGTCGGTTCGCTCCACATGACGATCCAGACCGCGGTGCTGATCGAGACGCTGACCGCGCTCGGCGCCGACGTCCGCTGGGCGACGTGCAACATCTTCTCGACCCAGGATCACGCCGCCGCCGCGATCGCCGCGACGGGCGTGCCGGTGTTCGCGGTGAAGGGCGAAAGCCTCGCCGATTATTGGGACTATGTCGGCCGCATCTTCGACTGGGGCGTGGAAGATGGCACGACCTGCAACCTGATCCTCGACGACGGCGGCGACGCCACGATGTTCGCGCTGTGGGGCGCGAAGCTCGAGGCCGGGCAAGAAATGCCCGCGCCCGAGAATGAAGAAGAGATCGAGATGCAGCGCGCGCTGAAGGCGTTCGTTGCGGCGAACCCCGGTTACCTCACCAAGACGGTCAAGGCGATCAAGGGCGTGTCGGAAGAAACGACGACCGGCGTCCACCGCCTGTACCACATCGCCAAGAAGGGCGAGCTGCCCTTCCCCGCGATCAACGTCAACGACAGCGTCACCAAGTCGAAGTTCGACAACCTCTATGGCTGTAAAGAGTCGCTCGTCGACGCGATCCGCCGCGGCACCGACGTGATGCTCGCGGGCAAGGTCGCCACGGTTGCCGGCTTCGGCGACGTCGGCAAGGGTTCGGCCCAGTCGCTCCGCAACGGCGGGGCGCGCGTGCTCGTCACCGAAATCGACCCGATCTGCGCGCTGCAGGCGGCGATGGAAGGCTTCGAGGTCGTGACGATGGACGAGGCGGTCAAGCGTTCGGACATCTTCGTCACCGCGACCGGCAACGCCGACGTGATCACCGCCGAGCATATGGCGGCGATGAAGAATATGGCGATCGTCTGCAACATCGGCCACTTTGACAGCGAGATCCAGATCGCGGCGCTTGCGAACTACAAGTGGACCGAAGTGAAGCCGCAGGTCGATCTGGTCGAATTCCCCGACGGCAAGCAGATCATCATCCTGTCGAAGGGGCGCCTCGTGAACCTCGGCAACGCGACGGGCCACCCGTCGTTCGTGATGTCGGCGAGCTTCACCAACCAGACGCTGGCGCAGATCGAACTGTGGACGCGCAGTGAGCAGTATAAGAACGACGTGTATGTCCTGCCCAAGCATCTCGACGAAAAGGTCGCGGCGCTTCACCTCGACAAGCTGGGCGTGAAGCTCAGCCAGCTGAGCCAGAAGCAGGCCGATTATATCGGCGTGCCGGTCGCAGGCCCGTTCAAGCCCGACCATTATCGTTACTGACCGGTCGAGGGCCTCGCCCTCTTCGCAACGATAAAAAACTGTGGACGGCGCGCCCATCGGACGATGCGGCGCGCCGATCCGTATGACATGCGATTGAAACATGACTCCATCGCCTTTAGGGCTGGCGAGAATGGCACCGAAGACAGCCGAAGCGTGGAAGATTGAAGCGGGATGAGCGGATCGCTTTCCCCGACCTTTTTGTTCGCCATCGGTCTGTTCGCCGCACTCTGGCTGCTCGCCGGATTTTGGGCGACCGTGCGTGGGATCGCGATGCAGCGGCGCGCGGCGTTCGTTGCGGGGCAGGCTGAAAGGCTTGCAAGCCTTGTCGAAGCGTCGCCCCAGCTTCCCGTCATCGTCCGCGCCGACTGGCGGATCGAGGCGAGCGAGCGGCTCGGCCGCTGGTTGGGGCTCAGCCAAGGCCCGCGCAATTTCGACGAGCTGCGGGGGTTGGGCAGCGGGCTCGACGCGGCGGGCCATGATGCGCTGCGGCAGGCGATCCTCGGCGCGCAGCGCGGCGCGAAGCCCTTTACGCTCAGCCTGAAGCCCGAGGGCGGCGACAGGGCGATCATCATCCATGGCGCCGCGGCGCCGAACGCGGTCGGCGGATCGGGCGGGGTGCTGCTCTGGCTGAGCGACGCGACCGACGGGCAGCGCGCGCTGGCGCATGCGCGCAGCGAGCGCGACGAGGCGATGGCGGCGTTCGAGGCTTTGTCGGGACTGATCGAGGCAGCGCCCTTTCCGATGTGGTTCCGCGACACCGATCTCCATCTCGCGCTCGTCAACACCGCCTATGTCCGCGCGGTCGAGGCAAAGAGCGCGGTCGCGGTGATCGATGGCGGGGTCGAGCTGTGCGAGACCGTGGCCGGCGTGAGCGCCGCTGAAGCCGCCGACGAAGCGCGCATTGCGGGATCGGCGCAGGTCCGCACGATTCCGGTGACGATCGAAGGCGAACGCCGCATCATGCGCGTCGTCGACGTGCCGCTGGCACCGCAGGGCGGCCGCGTGATCGGGATTGCGGGCTATGCGATCGACATTCAGGAACTCGAAACCGAGCGCGGCGCGCACCGCCGCTTCGTTGACACGCAGCGCGAGCTGCTCGACCGTTTGTCGGCGGCGGTGGCGCAATTCGGCCCCGATCAGGGGCTCAATTTTGCCAATCTGCCGTTCCGCCGCCTGTTCGGGATCGAGTCCGACGATGTCGCGGAGGCGCTGCCGTTCGCGCGGCTGCTCGATGCGTGGCGCGAACGCGGGCGGACGCCCGAGGTGCGCAACTATCCCGAATGGCGGCAGGTCCATGTCGACTGGTTCGCGCAGCCGGGTGCGAGCGAAGAGGATTGGCTGCTGCGCGACGGCACGCACCTCCATGTCGTTGCGCAGCCGACCCCCGATGGCGGGCTGCTGCTGATCGCCGAGGACAAGACCGAGCAGGTGCAGCTTGCGGGCGCGCGCGACACGCTGCTGCGCGTGCGCACCGCGACCTTCGACAATCTGTTCGAGGCGGTGGCGGTTTTCGCGCCCGACGGACGGCTGCATCTGTGGAACCAGCGTTTCCGTCGCCTGTGGGGCATCGACGAGGGGACGCTCGCGGCGCATCCGCGTGTCGATGCGTTGATGAGCGGGCTGGCCGACCGACTCGCGAAGCCGAACCAGATCAGCATCGTGCAGGAAGTCATCCGTGCCGCGACGCTCGAACGCCAGCAGCGCGTGGGCGAGGTTCGCTTCGCCGACGGGCGCCATTTCGATTTCGCGTCGATCCCGCTGCCCGACGGCAATGCACTGCTCATCATGCTCGACATCACCGCGAGCCGGAAGATGGAGGGCGCGCTCCGCGAACGCAACGAAGCGCTCGAAGCCGCCGACAAGGCCAAGACCGCCTTCCTGTCGCGGATGAGTTATGAACTCCGCACGCCGCTGACCTCGATCGGCGGCTTCGGCGAGATGCTGCAGGCGGGCTATGCCGGCAAGCTCGGCGATCAGCAGCGCGCCTATATCGATGCGATCATGGATTCGGTGGCGGTGCTCTCCCGCCAGATCGACAATGTGCTCGACCTTGCGCAGGGCGAGGCGGGGACGCTCGCGGTCGAGCGTGCGTCGGTCGATATCCGCGCGCTGCTCGAAGGCGCGCTCGCCGACGCCAAGCCCCTTGCCGACAGCGAGAAGGTCGAACTCGTCGGCAATATCTCGGCGAACCTCGGCAGCATCGACGGCGACGCGCCGCGGCTGTCCCGCCTCGTCGCGGGGCTGCTCGACAATGCGGTGCGCTTCACATCGCCGTCGCGCAAGTCGGGCGCGCGCGTGCTGCTCCACGCCGATGGCGATGCGCGCGGCGTCGATATCATCGTCTCCGATAACGGTCCGGGCATGCCCGAGGCCGCCGTCGCGGTCGCCAAGGGGCAGCAGGCGGGGACCGCGACGGGCGGCATCGGCCTCGCGCTCGCGCGCCAGCTCGTCGCGGCGCACGGCGGGACGATGGAAGTCGTGAGCGAGCAAGGCCAGGGCACGCTCGTGCGGATCAGTCTGCCGCGCGGCGCATGACCGTTTTTACCTGCAACTATGGCTTGGACGATGCCGGGCGGATCGGCGCTGCGATCGGGACGGCGCTGATCGCGGGCGACGTC
Organism: Sphingopyxis sp. H053; assembly: GCF_001468225.1. Lineage (GTDB taxonomy): Bacteria > Pseudomonadota > Alphaproteobacteria > Sphingomonadales > Sphingomonadaceae > Sphingopyxis. The sequence goes on from NZ_LNRU01000004.1 coordinate 419,680, forward strand.
GTTTTATTGTCGGGCGGCCTTGGCGCGGGCAAGACGACGCTGGCGCGCGCGATGCTGAAGGCACGCGGGCTCGCGGGAGAGGCGCCGAGCCCGACCTTTGCAATCGTGCAGCCCTATGCGCCGCCCGAGGTCGATCTGCCCATCGCGCATGTCGACCTCTATCGCATCGAAGATAGTGAAGAGCTGATCGAGCTGGGGCTCGACGATTATCTTTATGACGGCGCACTGCTGATCGAATGGCCCGAACGGCTGGGCGACGAAGGCTGGCCGGACGCGCTGCTGCTCACGATTTCGGGTGAGGGCGGCGCGCGCGTCTTGACAGCCGATGTGCCTGCCGCTTGGGGAGCAAGATGGCCGCTCCGATGATTCCGCCCGCCCATGCCCCGGCGTTCCTTGCCGCGCATGGTTGGGGCGACGCCCAGATTTTGCCGCTCGCCGGCGACGCGTCTTTCCGCCGCTATTTCCGGATCGTCGACGGCGACCGGCAGGCGGTGCTGATGGATGCGCCGCCGCCGCACGAGGACCCGCGGCCGTTTATCGCGGTCGCCGAGTTTCTGTGCGAGCAAGGGCTGACCGCGCCGACGATCCTCGCGCGCGACCTCGAACGGGGCCTGCTGCTGATCGACGATTTCGGCGACGTGCGGCTGCGCGAAACGGTCGACGCGGCGCCGCATACCGAGGCCGGTTATTATGCCGGGGTCACCGACCTGCTCGTCCACCTCCACGCGCGGCCGCCGATGGAGGGGCTGCCGGTGCACGGGCTCGATCAATGGCTCGACGAGGTGATGCTGTTCAGCGACTGGTATTGCCCGGCCTTCGACATCGACGTCGACCGCGACGCGTTTCGCGCCGCGTGGGCCGAAGTGCTGACGCCGGTCGAAACCGACGGTCTGCCGCGCGTCACGGTGCTGCGCGACTATCATGCCGAAAATATCATGCTCGTGCCCGGCAAGGACGGCATCACGCATTATGGCTTGCTCGACTTTCAGGACGCGCTCGTCGGCCATCCTGCCTATGACCTCGCCTCGGTGCTTGAGGATGCGCGGCGCGACGTCAGCCCGGCGGTCGAAGCCGCGATGCTCGCGCGTTATCAGTCGGCGACCGGACAGGACATCGAGGCCGCCTATTGGGCGCTCGCGGCGCAGCGTAATACGCGCATCCTCGGCGTATTCGTCCGCCTGTGGAAGCGCGACAACAAGCCGCATTACAAGAGCTTCCAGCCGCGCATGTGGGGGCTGCTCGAACGCGATCTGACGCATCCGGCGCTTGTCCCCGTTCGGCAATGGTTCGACGCCAATGTCCCGCTCGAGAAACGGGCGGAGATTTGGTTGTGAGCGTGAAGATCGAAAGCGCGATGGTGATGGCGGCGGGGATCGGCAAGCGCATGCGCCCGCTCACCGCGACGCGGCCCAAGCCGCTGGTGCGCGTCGCGGGCAAGGCGTTGATCGACCATAGCCTCGACCGGATCGAGGCAGCGGGCGTCGAGCATGTCGTCGTCAACGTCCATTATCTCGCCGACGCGCTCGAAGCGCATCTCGCGGCGCAGAAGCGCCGCTTCAGCATCGCGATTTCGGACGAGCGCGACCTGCTGCTCGAAACCGGCGGCGGGATGGTCAAGGCGCTGCCGCAGCTTCGCGGCGACCCGATCCTGATCGTCAACAGCGACAATATCTGGACCGACGGGCCGCAGGACAGCATCCGGCACCTCGCGCGTCACTGGGACGGTGAGCGGATGGACGCGCTGCTGCTGCTGATCCGTCAGGCGAGCGCGACGGGGCATAGCGGTCGCGGCGATTTCCATATGGACGGCGACGGCAAGCTCAGCCGCCGCAAGCCGGGGCGGATCGCACCCTTTGTCTACACCGGCATCCAGCTCATTTCGCCGCGCCTGCTCGACGATGCCCCCGAGGGGGCGTTTTCGACCAACATATTGTGGGACCGCGCGATTGCGGCGGGGCGGCTTTACGGTCTGTCGCACATGGGGCAGTGGTTCGACGTTGGCACCCCGGCGAGCATCGCGCCGACCGAAGCCGCACTGACGGATGGCTGATCGCTCGATCCTCCCTGTGCCGAAGGCATGGGGAGGTGGCAGCGGCGGAGCCGCTGACGGAGGGGCGATGACGCGACGTCGCAGCCCCTCCACCACCCTTCGGATGGTCCCCCTCCCCACGGCTGCGCCGCAGGGAGGATCGGCTTGCGTATCGAAGCCCTGCTCTAGATAGGGAGAGGATGACCCCGCATCCCACCGTCTTTTCCATTCCCGTCCAGCGGGCCTTCGCCGACGCGCTCGCCGCCGGATTGATCGCCCGCTACGCCGACGGTGCGCTGGGGCTGGCGCAGGGCCTGATCATACTGCCAAGCAATCGGGCGCGGAGCGCGGTGCAGGCCGCGTTCGTGCGCGCGGGCGGCAACGGGCTGCTGATGCCGCGGCTCGCGGTGATCGGCGACGCCGACCTCGATGAAAGCGTCGCGCTCGCGCTCGACCCGATCGACGAGAGCGATGCGATCCCGCCCGCGATCGATGCGCTCAAGCGGCGGCTGATGCTCGCGGGGTTGATCGAGAAGCATAATCCGGCGGGCGAGGAACCGATCACCGGCGCCGCGGCGTTCCAGCTCGCCGAGGGGCTGGGGCGCGTGATCGACCAGCTCCATTATGAAGAGATCGCGCCCGCGCGGCTCGCCGATATCGAAAGCGCGCTCGGCGACCTTGCCGGGCATTGGCAGGCGTCGTGGCGGCGGTTGTCGCTGCTCGTCGATCAGTGGCCGAAGCGGCTCGCCGCGACGGGGCATATCGACCGCGCCGATCGCCGCAACCGTCTGCTCGGCCGCGTGACCGCGGGATGGCGCGTCGCACCGCCCGCGCGGTTCGTGGTGGCGGCCGGTGTCACGACGGCCGCGCCCGCAATCGCGCGACTGCTGCGTACTGTCGCCGACCTCGCTGAAGGCATGGTCGTTCTGCCGGGGCTCGACCTCGGCATGGCGGGCGAGGAATGGGACGCGCTGGGGCCGGTGAAGGCGGATCCCGACAAGGCCGGTGCCGAACAGTTTGGGGAGCGTCCGCTCGAAACGCACCCGCAATATCATTTGAAGCTGCTGCTCGGCCGCATGGGCGTGGCGCGCGATGAGGTACAGCCGTGGGACGCGACGTCGCCCTTCGATGGCCCCGATGCGCGCGCGCCTTTCACCTCGCTGCTCTTCGCGCCCGCCGCCTACACCGCACGCTGGCAGCGGGCGGGCGACCTCGGCCCGGGCATCGCCGGGGTCACCGCGGCGGTGTTCGCCGACGACGGGCAGGAGGCGCAGGGCATCGCGCTGTTGATGCGCCACGCGCTCGAAACGCCGACGCGCACCGCCGCGCTTGTGACCCCCGACCGCGCGCTTGCCACCAGGGTCGCGGCGGCACTCGCGCGCTGGGATATTTCGGTCGACGACAGCGCGGGGCAGCCGCTCGGGCAGACGCCGCCGGGGGCGCTGCTGCTCGCGCTCGCCGAATTCGCCGCGGCCTTCGATCCGGTGCGATTGATCGCGCTTCTGGGCCATCCGCTCGTGCGCGCGGGCGCGGCGCGGCTTGGCTGGCTTGATCAGGTGCGGCGGCTCGATCTTGTGCTGCGCGGGCCAGGGCTGGTGCCGGGCTGGGGCGGTGTGACTGCGCGGATCGCCGAACGCACCGCCGATTCCAAAGGGCGCGGCCATGCCGAAGCTGAGGCGATCGGCGACTGGTGGGGCGATGTCGCGGCCGGACTGGGCACCGCGCTTGCGCCCTTCGCGGCGGGCGTTCCCGCGCCGCCGTCAGTCCTGCTCGGTGCATTGCAGGCGGCGCTTGGCTGGTTGACCGGCGAGGGCGCGTGGACGGGCCATGCCGGGCGCGCGCTGTCCGAATTGTTCGACCGCTGGGCGCTCGCGAAGGGCGACGGCCCGGCGCTTGTCGCGCCCGCCGATTTCCCCGCGATGCTCGCTGACCTGTTGTCGGGGGAGAGCGTGCGGCCGCCCTATGGCGGGCATCCGCGCCTGTTCATCTGGGGCTTGCTCGAAGCGCGCCTGCAGCGCGCCGATGTGATGATCCTCGGCGGGCTCGACGAGGGCCGCTGGCCGCAGCAGCAAAGCCCCGACCCTTGGCTCGCGCCGGGCATCCGCCGGATGCTCGGCCTCGCCGCGCCCGAGCGTCAGCAGGGCGCGGCGGCGCATGATTTCGCGGGCGCCTTTGCAGCGCGCGAGGTGGTGGTGACGCGCGCGCAGCGCAGCGGCGGTGACCCGGCGGTGGCGTCGCGCTTCTGGCTGCGGCTCGCGGCGCTTGCAGGCGAATTGCCCGAGGCGCGGCTGGGCGAGCAATCGGTGGTGGCGCTTGCTGCGATGCTCGACGTGCCGCCGGGCGTCAGCGCGCCGGCCGAAAAGCCGCATCCGGCGCCGCCGCTCGCGGCACGCCCCGACCGGATCAGCGTGACCGGGGTCGACCAGCTCGCGCGCGATCCCTTTGCCTTTTATGCGGCAAAGATATTGGGGCTGAGCGAGCTCGATCCGCTGAGCAGCGGCCCCGACGCGAAGTGGTTCGGCATTCGCGTCCATAAATTCCTGCAGGATTGGCAGTCGGCCGGACTGACCGAGGCCGCATTCGATATCGAACTGGCGGCGCTGCGTGCCGACCCGGCGCTCGATTCGCTGGCCAGCGCTTTCTGGTTGCCGCGGATCGAGCCGTCGCTGCGCTGGGCGGCCGAGCGCGTCTGGGCATCGCGCGACGAACGCTGGCCGGTCGCCAATGAGGTGCGCGGCGAACGGATCGTCGACGGCATCCGGCTCCATGGGACCGCCGACCGCGTTGACCAGACCGCCGACGGCACCTTGGCGATCGTCGATTACAAGACGGGTGCGGCGCCGTCGGCTAAATCGACGGGCGAAGGGCTCAACAGCCAGCTTGGTCTTCTGGGCTTGCTGGCGCAGGAGGCGGGCCTTGGCGACCTCGCGCCCGAAATCGTCGATGCGTTCGAATATTGGGAGTTGAAGCGCGACCGGAAAAAGGATGTCGATGGCGCCGTGAAAGCGATCCGCGGGCAAAAACCCAAACCCGCGACGGCCGCGGCGGTCGTCGAGCGCGCGTGCGAAGTATTCGGCGATCTGATCGCGCGTTACCTGTTGGGGCAGGAGCCCTTTGTTCCGGGCGATACGGGCAAGCGCTATGCCGATTTCGACCATTTGATGCGCCGCGACGAATGGTTCGGGCGCGGCGACGCCGACGATCGCGGAATGGAAGCGGGGGCGGTATGATCGACCCCGACAAGCTGCTGAAGATGCTCGACAACGGGCAGCGCGCGGCGGCGCAGCCCGACGATCATGTCTGGCTGGGCGCGTCGGCGGGGACGGGCAAGACGCAGGTGCTGTCGGCGCGCGTCTTGCGCCTGATGCTCGAAGGCGTATCGCCCGAGGCGATCCTGTGTATCACCTTCACCAAGGCGGGCGCGGCCGAAATGGCGCATCGCATCCACGAGCGGCTCGCGATGTGGGTGCGGATGGACGACGGCGACCTGCGCACAGAACTGGGGGCGCTGGGACTGGACCTTGAATTCATCGGCTATGACCGCGGCGTCCCAGCGCTGATCGAACGCGCGCGATCCTTGTTCGCGACGGTGATCGACAGCCCCGGCGGCGCGGTTCGCGTCCAGACGATCCACAGCTTTTGCCAGACCTTGCTCGCCAGCTTCCCGCTCGAGGCCCGGATACTGCCGGGATTCCGCGCGCTCGAAGATAGCGAGGCGCGCGCGCTGCAACGCGAGGTGCTGGGCAAACTCCTGTCGCAGCAGGGGGGCGACGGCGATCATATGCGAAGCATCGCCGCGATGCTGTCGCGGCGGCTGGGGCAGGATGCCGCCATCGCGTTCCTCGCGCGCTGTGCGAGCAGCTTTACCGCGGCGAATGCTCCGCGCCTCGCGCCGCGGGCGACCGACCTGCGAACCGCGCTCGGCTTGCCGCAGGGCGACCCCGCCGACTGGCGGGCGGCGGCGATTGCGGGCGGTGCCGTCGCCGATGCCGATATCGCGGCCGTGGCGCTCAGTGGCCGCGACTGGGCGACCAAGACCGGCGATGCGCGCGCCGATATCATGGACGACTGGAACCGCGCCGATTCGTATGGACGTGCGGCGATGTTGGCAGCGGTGCGCGGCTGTTTCCTGACCGGAACGGGCGACCTGCGCGCCGACTATACCAAGGAAAAGGGCGCGATGCGCGGCTGCGTTGGCGCTGCCGAACGGATCGTTGCCGCCACCGGCGATCTTTTGGCAACCGCCACCGCGATGCAGGTCGCCGACGATCTGGCGGCGGCGTGGGACCTCGGTAGCCGCTTTGCCGAAGCCTACGCCCTCGCCAAGCGCGACAAGGGTTATGCCGATTTCGACGACCTGATCAGCATCGCCGGTCACCTGCTCGCCACCGGCGATTTCGGCGACTGGGTGCGCTTCAAGCTCGACCAGCGCACCGATCATATATTGGTCGACGAGGCGCAGGACACCAACGCGCGGCAATGGGCGATCATTCTGTCGCTCGCGGCGGAGTTTTTCGCCGGGCTGGGCGCGAAGGACGACCGCGTCCGCACGATGTTCACCGTTGGCGACCGCAAGCAGGCGATCTTCGGCTTTCAGGGCACCGAGCCCGCGGCGTTCGAGGCGGCGCGAATCCGCTTTGGCGAGCGTGCGGCGGCGGGCGGAAGGCCGTTCGAGGATGTCGATCTCGACACCAATTACCGCTCGAGCCCCGCCGTGCTCGACGTCGTCGATGCGTGGATCGCGGCGGGCGCGCCCGAACTGATGGGGCTGGAAAGCGACGAGCCGCCGCACATCCCCGCCGATTTCAACCGCGACCGCGCGGGCCGCGTCGAGCTGTGGGAACCGCTGCCGGTCGGAAAAGCGCTCGATGCCGCCGCCGACGACGAGGGCGATCGCGACGACGGCGAAGAAGACGCCGCACCGGGCGACTCCTCCGCGGCGGCGAGCGACCCCGCGAGCCTGCGCCTGTCGCGCGCGATTGCCGACGAGGTGCAGGACTGGATCGAACATGGCAAGGACGGGCGGAGCGTCGCGCCGGGCGATATATTGATCCTCGTCCGGCGCCGCCGCGACCTCGCGGCGCGAATCGTCGCGCGGCTGCAATCGCGGCACGTGCCGGTCGCGGGGGTCGATCGTTTTTCGCTGACGCAGTCGCTTGCGGTGCAGGATCTGCTCGCCGCGATGCGCTTCGCGGTCCAGCCGCTCGACGACCTCAACCTCGCCGGCTTGCTGGTCTCGCCGCTGCTCGGCTGGACGCAGGACGATCTGTTCGGCTTTGCCCATGGCCGCAAGGGCCGCGCCTTGTGGGAGCAGCTCCGCGCACGCGAAAGCGATGCGCCGCCCGAAACACTGGCGGCCTTGCGCGGATTGCTCGGCATGGCCGATTTCACCACGCCCTTTCGTTTCCTCGACGCCATCCTGTCGGGGCCACTCGACGGGCGGCGCAAGCTGTACCGCCGGCTGGGCCGCGAAGCGCGCGATCCGATCGACGAATTGCTCGGACAGGCGCTCGCCTTCGAACGGCGGGAAGCACCATCGCTGCTCGGCTTCCTCGCCCACATCGCCGCCAGCACCGCCGAGATCAAACGCCAAACCGAGGCGCGCAGCGACGTTGTGCGGGTGATGACCGTCCACGGGTCCAAGGGGCTGCAGGCGCCGATCGTCATCCTCGCCGATGCGACCGACGATCCGCGGCCGCGGCGCCTGACCTTCGACCTGTCGATGGACGCGTGGGAAAAGCTGCCGGTATTCGGGCTGGCCAAGGACGAACGGCACGGCGCGATCGCCAAGGCGCATGACGACAAGGAAGCGGCCGAGCGCGAGGAGCATTGGCGATTGCTCTATGTCGCGATGACGCGCGCCGAGGAATTGCTGGTGGTCACCGGGATCACCAAGACCGCCGATCGCAGCCTGCCCGACCATAATTGGCACAGCGCGGTCGATGCGGTGATGGCCGACATGGGCGCCGATTGGCAGGATGCCGGGCCGCGCTGGGGCCGCAAGCGGGTTTATGCGGTGCAACCGAAGAAATGGGCGCGTCCGCCGAAGGACAGGATGAGGCAGGTGGCGCCGCCCGTTGTTGTGCCGCCCTGGGCGACGAAGCCCGCCCCCGAGGAAGCGCGGCCGTCGCGCCCGCTCGCGCCGTCGGCGCTGGGCGAGGACGATGTCGCGTCGCCGCCGCAGGGCGGCGAGCGTGCGGTCGCGGTCGAGCGCGGGTTGCTGCTCCACGCTTTGTTCGAGCGATTGCCGCCGGTCTTGCCCGCGCGCCGCCGCGCGGCCGCTTTGCACTGGCTGTCGGTACAGGCGGCGGCGCTCGACGAGGGCGCGCGCGCGGCGATGGTCGACGAAGTGCTCGCGGTGATCGAGAATCCGGCGCACGCAGCGCTTTTCGGTCCCGGGTCGCTGGGTGAAGTGCCGCTGTCGGCGGTCGTCGACGGCGTGGTCGTGGCGGGGATCGTCGACAGGCTGCTCGTCACACCCGACACGGTGACGGTGATCGACTATAAGACCGGGCGGCATGTGCCGGCGCATGCGGCCGATGTCGCGCCCGCATACCTGCGGCAGATGGCGGCCTATCGCGATGCGCTGCGGGTGATCTTTCCCGGCCGGCGCGTCGAGGCGGCGTTGCTCTACACGGCCGGGCCCCGGCTGATCTTGCTCGGAGACAACCTGCTCGACGCTTACAAGCCGGGCTTGCCCGCAACCAAGGCGAATTTGCCGGGTTCCACCCTTGAGCCGGACGCGCCGACGCCTTAGCTTGGCGGCAACGATATTTCAGGAGTTCAGACTATGAGTACCAAAGCGATCACCGATGCGAGCTTCCAGTCGGACGTGCTCGACAGCGATACCCCCGTGCTTGTCGATTTCTGGGCCGAATGGTGCGGTCCGTGCAAGATGATCGGCCCGTCGCTCGAGGAAATCTCGGACGAACTCGCGGGCAAGGTGGTGATTGCCAAGATCAACATCGACGAAAATCCCGATGCGCCGGGCAAATATGGCGTGCGCGGAATCCCGACGATGATCCTGTTCAAAAATGGCGAGATCGCCGACACCAAGGTCGGCGCGGCGCCGAAGAGCGCGCTCAAGGGCTGGCTCGAAGGCGCGCTCTGACCCTATTTTCGTCATCCCGGACCAAGTCCGGGATGACGATATTATTTGAGCTCGTCTGGCAACAAAAACTTTGTGAATTGCAGCAGTTTGACGGTCTTTAGGGCGCTTGGAGAAGCCATCGAGCTTACACCCGGTCGATCTGGAGATGCAGGACTTTCGTGACAAGCGCTAGCTCCGCAGCACCGATTGCCGACCAGCCCATGGCCTTTTGCGCGACGATCCTCCGGGTATGGAACGACGGGATGCTCGATACGAGCAATATCGATTGCACGCGCGATTCGGCCGACACGTCGGGCTCCGACTTGATCCGCGATATCAGCCGCGCGTTGCGTTCGATGCCGGGCAGCCACAGGCGATCGTAAAAGATATCGAAAGCCGGGCCCGGTTCGGCGAGTTCGCGGGCGATGATTCCGCTGCCGAGCCCATAGGTCGCGTTGCCCAATATCAGTTCCACCGATGCGGCCATCAGCTTTTTGAGCGCGTCGCGCGCCTCTTCCGGGCCCGATGCCGCCTCGATGGTCCGCCTTGCCCCGGCCACGGCATCATGGTTCGCGCGTTCGAAACGCGTCACGATCTCCTCCGCGCACGCGCGGTATAGCCCTTCCTTGCTGCCGAAATAATAGTTTAGCGGCGGAAGCGTCGTTTTCGCCCGTTCGGCGATGCGGCGCGTCGTCGCGGATTTGAATCCCGCCGCCCCGAATTCGATCAGCGCCGCCTCCAATATGCGCTGGCGCGATTGGTCGCCCTTGCGCGACGCGTTCGACACCGCGTCTCTTCCGGGCTGCGCAACGGGCCCTTCGTCCGTATCTCCCATCGTCATTATCAACCTCAAAGCTCTTCGCCGCAATCGATCTGCCATGCGTAAAGCAAATGCCCGCAGGTTGGCAAACATCCGATTTCCGGCGGAATATGGAGCTTTTGGCGGCCTTCTAAAAAATACTTAGAATGCTATTGATTTTGGTCATTCAGAAATATATCATTTGATACATAATATGGGAGGCCGCGGAGTCGAGGGCGCTGGGAACGCGTCTGCGGGGGCGTTGGCCGTGAACATGGGAGAGAGATGGATGACACGCCACCACCGGGCCTTGACGGCGCTCGCCACCGGAAGCTTGATGATCGCGGTTGCCCATCCCGCGGCGGCGCAGGAGGCCGAAGCGGCCGCGACGACAGGGACGGCGGGCAGCGAAGACATCATCGTCACCGCCTCGCGCCGTCCGCAAACGCTTCAGGAAGTGCCGATTTCGGTGGGCGTTGTGACGGGCGACGCGATCGAGCAGCAGGGCCAGCGCCTGTTCACCGACCTCCAGTCGTCGGTTCCCAACCTCCAGATCGACAACACCAACGGCAATTACGCGATCACGATCCGCGGGCTCGGGTCGGGCGCGAACAATCTGGCGTTCGAGCAATCGGTCGGGCTGTTCGTCGACGGCGTCTATTCCAGCCGCGCGCGGTCGTTGCAGGTGCCGTTCCTCGACGTCGAACGCATCGAGGTCGTTCGCGGACCGCAGGGCGCGCTGTTCGGAAAGAACACCAATGCCGGTGCGATCAGCATGATAACGCGCCGCCCGACGCGCGATTTCGAGGCCGAGTTCCGCGCCGGCACCGAACTGGCCGAAGGCGGCATGAATTTCAGCGGCTATCTGTCCGGGCCGATCAGCGACACGCTGAGCGTCCGGCTGAGCGGCGGTGCAGGGCAGGCCGACGGCTATATCGAAAACCGGCTGACGGGTTTCGACGACAATGGGTCGAAATACCGCTCGGGGCGCGCCCAATTGCTGTGGGAGCCGAGCGAGGATTTCGAAATCCTGCTCAAGGCCGAGGGGTTCCGAAACGAAATCAACGGGTCGAACGCCGTCTACAACAATATCGGCAATCCGAACTGCAACCTCTGCAACATCGTCCGTAATGCCAGCGGCGGTGCCGACGCGCAGGACAAGCCCGGTTTCTGGCGGTTCAGCCGCGGTTTTCCGGAGGAATATGACGTCACCAAGTCGCGCACCGGCGCGATGACGATGAACTGGACCCCGGGCGACTGGTCGGTCACCTCGATCACCGCCTATCAGGCGGTGGATTCGGAGCGCACGTTCAACACCATTCCCGGCCCGATCAACCTGCTCAACACGCTGCAGGCCGAAGAGAGCAGCCAGTTCTTCCAGGAACTGCGCGTCTCGCGCGACGTCGCCGCCGGGATCAACCTCGCGTTCGGCGCGACTTACACCGACGCCGACCTCGATATCCTGCAGCTCATCAGCTACAACGGCAATCTGGTGGGGACGACGCTGCCGCAGGCCGAGGGGAAGCGCGGCTTCACCCAGTCGTCCTGGTCGCTATCGCCCTTTGCGATCGTCGAGGCGGAACTGACCGACGCGCTGACCTTCAGCGGCAGCCTGCGTTACAGCCATGAAAAGAAGGAAGCGCGCGGGACGAGCACCAACGTCGGGCCGCGTATCCCCGCGAACAACCTCGATTTCGACATCAGCGGCAACCGGACCGAGAAACTTTGGGATTATTCGCTCCGCCTCCGCTACGAATTCAGCCCGGCGGTGTCGGCCTATGTCAGCTATGCGACGGGAACGAAGGGCGGGGGCTTCCTGTCGAACGATGGACTGCTCCTCTATAATATCCGCAACAACAACGGCCGTTTCGACTTCGACGACGAACGCGCGCGCGCGTGGGAACTCGGCACGAAGATGCGCCTGTTCGACCGCAAGCTCGACCTCGACATCGCACTGTTCCGCACGCGCTTCGCCAATCTCCAGGTGTCGTCGTACAATGGCACCGCCTTCATCACCGGCAACGCTGCCAAGGCAACCGCGCAGGGCGTCGAGGTCGAGGCGCGCTACCGGCCGAGTCGGGTCGTCAGCCTCGGCGCTACGGGGGCGTATCTGGACGCGAAATATAACGATTATCCGGGCGGCCCCTGCCTGTACAACGCGCCGGCCGGCTGCACGCCCGCGACGAACAATCTGTCCGGCGTGCGCCTGACCCGCGCGCCCGAATGGAAGGCATCGGGCTATGTGCAGTTCGATGTGCCGGTGAGCGATGACCTGATCGTCAGCGCTCGCGGCGCCGCCGACTACACGTCGAAATCCTATTTGCAGGGCGACCTGAACCCGCTCAATACGCAGCCGGGTTACGCGAAGTTCGACGCGCGCCTGGCGATCCGCAAGGAAGATGGCGCGTGGGAACTTGCGCTCGTCGGACGGAACCTGACGAATGAGGTAACGTTCAGCCAGGCGATCAACACGCCGCTGCTCGGCGGCAACAGCCATGTCGTGATGATCAACGCGCCGCGGACGGTCAATCTGGAAGCCGTGTTGCGCTTCTAGGCACGGTATCGATTGGACAAGGAAAGGCCCCGAGATGGTTTGGACTGTTGGCCGCCGGACATTCGTAGGCGGGCTGGGCGGCGCCGGGGCGCTCGCGGCGTCGGGCGCGCGGGCCAGCGTGTCCGCGGCGGACGGGCGCAAGCTCAACATCCTGATGATCGTCACCGATCAGGAGCAGAGTATCGCGAGCTTCCCGAAAGGGCTGCTCGAAAAGCTGCCGGGGCACCGCGAACTGATGGCGCGCGGGCTGCTCGTCGAAAATTACCATGTCCAGACGACGCCGTGCAGCCCGTCGCGCTCGACGATCTTCACCGGGCATCACACGCAGCGCACGGGCATCTATCTGAACTCGAGCGGCGCCGAGGATCCGGTGCTGCCGACCGACCTGCCGACGCTGGGCCATATGATGCGGTCGGCGGGCTATTACACCAGCTACAAGGGCAAATGGCACCTTTCGCCGATCAACGAGAAGCGGAACTGGAACCAGGTGTCGGGCATGATCTATCCGGCCACCGAACCTGCGATGGAAGAATATGGCTTCGACGATTACGGGTTCGACGGTGAAGCGGTCGGCCTGACGTGGGACGGATACCGGCACGACCAGTATATCGCCGCCGACGCCTCGCGCAGCATCCTCGATTTCAAGGAACGCGACAAGGCGGCTGGAAAACCCTGGTTCATGGTCGTCGGCCTGCTCAATCCGCACGACATCATGTTCTATGATGCGACGGGCAAGCAGACCGAAACGCGCGCGCATCCCTATCTTCTGGGGCCGCTCCGCCGCGAACCGGGCGACTCGCTCTATGCCGAGGACAATGGTTTCGAGTTGCCCGAGAGCTTCTATCGCGACGATCTCAGCGGAAAGCCCGAGGCGCATCGCGGCATCGCCGCGTCGAACGTCCGCACCTATGGCGCGCTGGAACTCGCCGACGAAGCGTCGTGGCGCCGCTTCCGCAACTATTACTACAATTGCATCCGCGACGTCGACCGGCGGATCGGCCAGTTGCTGTGGGCGCTCGAGACGAGCGGCCAGCTCGAGAACACGATCATCGTCTATACCGCCGACCATGGCGAACGCGCGGGCGCACACGGCATGCGGCAAAAGGGCGGCACGATCTACCGCGAAGAGACCAATGTGCCGATGATCATCGTCCATCCCGATGCCGCGGGCGGGCGCCGCTCGCGCCGCCTGATGAGCGCGGTGGACATCGCGCCGACCCTGCTCGCGCTGGGCGGGAAGGATGTCGGCTGGCGGAAGGAGCATTATCCCGATCTGCCCGGCGTCGACGTGACGCCGTTATTGACCGACGCCAATGCGCGCACCGAACGCGACATCAGGGGGCATTTGTTCAACTATGCGGTGGCCTATGGCTGGGCGCCGAAGGCGGGACAGCCCGCGACGGCTCCCTTCGCCGACCGTTTCGACCTGTCGCGACGCCGGCTGCACCGCGGCGTGCATGACGGCCGCTGGAAGTTCGCGCGCTATTTCGCGCCTGCGCATCACCAGCACCCGCAAAACTGGGCCGAATTGTCGGCGAACAACGACCTCGAACTCTACGACACGCAAGCCGATCCCGACGAGATCGTCAATCTCGCCGCGCGGCCCGAGCAGCGACGCAACATGGCGCGGCTCAATGCGATGGTGAACGCGCTGATCGCGCGCGAGGTCGGGACGGACGACGGCAGCGAATATCCGGGGCCTACCGAGATCTATAATCGGCCATGGCCGGGATGAGGGCGGACGGTCAGCCCTGGCTGGTTTTGGCGTCGACGCGCGTCATCGCAGCCATCGCAAGCAGCAAGGCGAATGCCGCGAATGCCATCGTATAGATGGGCTCCCCCGGAAACAGCGCTTTCATGATCGAGCCCATCACCGTCGCCACGAGCAATTGCGGGACGACGACGAAGACGTTGAAAAGCCCCATATAGATGCCGAGCTTCGCTTGCGGCAGGCTGGAGGCGAGGATCGCATAGGGCATGGCGAGGACTGAAGCCCAGAAAATGCCGATGAAGATTTCGCTGACGATCAGCTGCATGGGATCGCGCAGCAGGAAGAAGCTGGCATATCCCGCCGCGCCGCACGCGAGGCCGACCATGTGCGTCCGCGCCTGCCCAAGACGCCGCGCGAGCCAGGGGAGCAGGGTCAGCGCCGCGACCGCGGCGACGCCATTATAGATCGCGAACAATTGGCCGACCCAGTTGCCCGCGTCCTGATAGGCGGCGCTGGCGGCATCGGTCGTTCCGAAATGATATTGGGCGACGATCGGGGTCGTGTTGATCCACATGATGAACAGCGCCGACCAGCTGAAAAACTGGACGAGCGCCAGCCGTTTCATCAGCGGCGGCATGCCCGAGAAATCGCCGACGATGCTCGACAGCATATTTTTGTCGCTGCCGCGGCGCGCCAGCGCGATCGCGGCGATGCTCGCGAGGCCGTAGCCGATGAGCAGCGCGCCGAGCAGCAGCACTTCGCGGAGCAGCGCGAAATTATGCTGGATGAGGAGGACGAGCAGCCCGGCGCCGATCCAACCCCCGCTGGCGGCATAGCTGTGCGATGCGAGCGCGCGGACCGGGGGCGTGTCGCCGGGCGATCCGGCTTCAAATGCCGCCATCTGTTCGGGGCTATATTCGTCGGTGGTGATGACGGTCCACAGCACCGCGAGGAATAGCGCGATCCCGCCGAACCAGAAGGCGTAGCGAACCGTGTCGGGTATCTGCCCCGGCGGCGCGACATTGGCGACCCCCATCGCTTCCATCAGGGTCGGGAAGAGCGAGCCGACGACGGCGCCCGCGCCGATGAAGGCGGTCTGCACCGCATAGCCGACGCTGTGCTGGTCCTTGCGCAGCATATCGCCAACGAAGGCGCGGAACGGTTCCATCGAGATGTTGAGCGACGCGTCGAGAATCCACAGCATCATCGCGGCGAACCAGATTGCGGGGCTTTCGGGCATGACGAACAGCGCGATCGCGGCGAGGATTGCGCCGGCGAGAAAGTAAGGACGGCGGCGCCCGAGCCGGCCGAGCCATGTCCGGTCGCTCATATGCCCGACGATCGGCTGCACGAGCAGCCCGGTCAGCGGCGCGGCGACCCACAGGCCGGGCAGGCGTTCGATATCCTCGCCCAGCGACTGGAATATCCGGCTCATATTCGCATTTTGCAGCGCGAAGCCGATCTGGATGCCGAAAAAGCCGAAGCTGATATTCCACAGGCCGGCGAAGCCCTGCTTCGGTTTTTCCATCATGCTTCTCCCGTCGGGGCCGTCGGTCGCGGCTTCCGTTGCGTCGGGGTGTTGCAGCGAGCGGGGAAGAGAGCAAGCGCGGGGCGGTTACGTATACGAATACGTGAAGAGGCGGCGTTCGGCGGATTGCGGACTCCAGCACTATCGTCACCCCGGACTTGATCCGGGGTCCCGCTTGAGGTCGGAGCCAGCCGATGCCTCAAAACGCGGGATCCCGGATCAAGTCCGGGATGACGAAGGGTAAGCTAGACGGCCGTGCTCTGGCGCCGGATCAGCCGGGCCGGCAATATCCGCTGTTCGACCGGGCGGTCGTCGATGCGTGCGAGCAGCGCGTCGACGAGCAAGCTTCCCGCGCCCTTCATATCCTGCATCAGCGTGGTCAGCGTCGGTGTGGTCAGGCTGGCGGCGGGGATGTCGTCGAAGCCGATGACCGCGACGTCGTGCGGCAGCCGTAGTCCTGCTTCGGTCAGCGCGCGCATCGCGCCGATCGCGATCAGGTCGCTCGCGGCGAAAACGGCGTCGAAAGTCTGGCCGCTTTCGATCAGCGACCGCGCGGCAGCATAGCCCGAATCCTCCGACGACACCGCATCGCGTTGCAGCGCCGGATCGGGTTCGAGGCCCGCGGCGCGCATCGCGCGGCACAGGCCGTTATAGCGATCCTGAAATTCGGGCGCATGGTCCGATGCGTCACCCAGAAAGGCGATGCGCCGCCGCCCGATTTCCACCAGATGCGCGCCCGCCTGCTCGCCCGCGCCGACATTGTCGGACCCGACGGTCAGCCCGATCCCGTCTTCGGATACCGATCCCCAGCGCACGAACTTGGTCCCCATCTCGACCAGATGCTCGAGCTTGGTGAGGTAGAGCTGATAGTCGCCATAGCCGAGCAGGATGATGCCGTCGGAACGGTGACTGTCCTGATAGGTGACGTGCCAGTCGTTGTGCATCTGCTGGAAACTGATCAGCAGGTCGTAACCGCGCCGCGCGCATTCGCGCGTGATCGATCCCAGCATCGACAGAAAGAAGGGGTTGATCATCGATTCGTCGGGGTTCGGGTCCTCGAAGAAGAGCAAGGCGAGCGTGTGGGTGCGCTGCGAGCGCAGGCTCGAGGCGTTCTTGTCGACGGTGTAGTTGAGTTCCTGCGCGATGCGCTGAATGTTCGCGCGGGTTGCGGCGCTGACCGATTTGCTGCCGCGCAGTGCGCGCGACACGGTCGGCTGCGAGACCCCCGCCAGATAGGCGATGTCGAAACTCGTCGGCTTGGCCGAGGGCTGGCGCCCCATGTCTCTCTCCCGGCGCCGCGGCCTTCCAGGTGGCCGCCGCTCGCACCGCAGAGTAGCGATTGGTCCGGTGGATGCCAAGAAATTGCATGGGGCCGAGTCCCGCAGTTTTCGGCCCCGAAAGCGTTGCATTTCTGCGACAGGGCGCAGCGCTGCATATTATGCGTATACGTATACCCTATGGCGGCGCGGCGTGATTGGTTTCAATTGCGCGGCTCAAGATGGGAAAGCCCACGTGCCGGAGAGGAGCCTGACGGACGCCCAGCGTCCCCCTCCCGATGCATGGGTCAAGACCACCCGTCCGTGCCAGGGGAGCCACATATGACCATGCCGACCAATCTTCGCCGCGGTGCCAGCGCCATCGCGCTCGGCCTTGCCTTGACCGCCGTGCTGCCCGGCGCCGCGATGGCGCAGGACGCGAGCACGGCGCCGGTCGACGAGGCGCCGGCCGACGGCGAAATCATCGTCAGCGGTATCCGCAGCGCGATCGCCAATTCGGTCCAGGCGAAGAAGAACAGCACCTCGATCGTCGAGGTCGTTTCGGCCGAAGACATCGGCAAGCTGCCCGACCTGTCGATCGCCGAATCGCTGTCGCGCCTGCCGGGCCTCGCGACGCAGCGCCTCGACGGCCGCGCCAATGTCGTGTCGATCCGCGGCCTCGCTCCCGATTTCACCACGACCTTGCTCAACGGCCGCGAACAGGTTTCGGCGAGCAACAACCGCGGCGTCGAGCTCGACCAATATCCGTCGGAACTGCTGAACGGTGCCATCGTCTACAAGACCCCCGACGCGTCGCTGATCGGGCAGGCGATCGGCGGCACGATCGACATGCGCACGGTGCGCCCGCTCGCTTATGGCAAGCGCACGATCGCAGCCGGTGCGCGCTTCGAGGTCAACGACCTCGGCAAGCTCAACCCCGATATTTCGAACAAGGGCTACCGCGCCAACATCTCCTATATCGACCAGAATGCCGACGGCACGCTCGGCTGGGCGATCGGTTATGCGCGCATGCAGTCGCCGACAGCCGAGGAACGGTTCAACGCGTGGGGCTATCCCGAGGCGACCGACGGCACGAACACCGCCTTCGTCATCGGCGGCGCCAAGCCCTATGTGAAATCGAATGAGCTGAAGCGCGACGGCGTGATGGCGGTCGTCGAATGGGAACCGAGCGACAAGTTCCACACGACGATCGACGGCTATTGGTCGAAGTTCAAGGACGAACAGCGCCTGCGCGGCATCGAGTTTCCGCTCTTCTGGGGCAATTCGACGCTCCAGCCCGGCTTCACGATCGAGGACGGTCTGGTGACCAAGGGCGTCTGGACGGGCACCGAGGCAGTGATGCGCAACGACGTCGTCCACCGCAACTCGACGATCATCGCGGGCGGCTGGAACACGCAGTTCAAGCCCAATGAGAAACTGACGCTTGAACTCGATCTCGGCTACTCGCGGATCAAGAAGACCGAGGAAAATCTCGAAATCTATCTCGGCACCGGCCGCGGCGCGGGCGTCGGCGCGCGCGAAACCGCGCTCGGCTTCGAGATGCGCCCGAACGGCGGGATCATGTTCGACCCGTCGCTCGACTATTCCGATCCCAATTTGTTCGTGATCACCGATCCGCAGGGCTGGAACAGCTGCGGCGGCGCGGTGGCCAACTGTCAGGACGGCTTCGTCAACACACCGCGGGTCAAGGATCAGCTGAAATCGCTGCGCCTGCAGGCGACGCAGGAACTCGACGGCGTGCTCAGCAGCATCCGCGTCGGCGCCAATTATTCGGACCGCAAGAAGAGCCTCGACGACCGCGGCTTCGTGCTGACGAGCAAAAATTATCCGGCGAACACCCCGGTGCCCGCCGATTATCTCTATGACCCGGTGTCGCTCGACTTCATCGGCATCCCCGGCATGGTCGCGTTCGACAGCTGGCGTTTCTACAATGACGGCAATTATAATCTGACCGACGGCGCGGGCTTCGATCCGGCGCGCGTGTT
This sequence comes from Sphingopyxis sp. H053, assembly GCF_001468225.1. GTDB lineage: Bacteria > Pseudomonadota > Alphaproteobacteria > Sphingomonadales > Sphingomonadaceae > Sphingopyxis. The sequence goes on from NZ_LNRU01000004.1 coordinate 438,653, forward strand.
CAACGATTATACGATCCGCGAAAAGATACTCACCGGCTTCGTGCAGGCGAATTTCGACGCCGATGCGGGGAGCACGCCGATCCGCGGCAACGTCGGCGTGCAGGTCATTCATTCGGACCAGACGGGATCGAGCTTTTACGCGCAGGTCGTCGGCGGCGTGACCCAGTCGACGCCGGTGACCGACGGCGACAAATATACCGACATCCTGCCCAGCATGAACCTCTCGGTCGAATTCGCCGACAATAGCTTCCTGCGCTTCGGTGCCGCGCGCGTGCTGGCGCGCGCGCGCATGGACCAGCTGAAGCCCGGCGGCGGCGTCAATTTCGACACGTCGAAGCGCAACAACACCGACGTCAACGCGTCGCCCTGGTCGCTCGACCTCGGCAATGCGAAGCTGCGTCCGCTGATGGCCGACACGGTCGATATCGGGCTCGAGAAATATTTCGGGCAGGGCGGCTATGTCTCGGTCGGCGGTTTCTACAAATATCTCGAAAATTACATCTACCGTCAGATCAATCCGTTCGACTTTACCGACTTCGAGGTTCCCGACGGCGGAACGGCCGGAACACGGGCCGGGCTCAGCAAGCAGTGGCTGAACGGCAATGCCGGTCGCGTTTACGGCGCGGAAGCCTCCTTCTCGCTGCCCTTCGCGAACTTCACCCAGGCGCTCGACGGCTTCGGGGTTCTGGGCAGCGCCTCCTATACCAAGAGCCGCGTGCGCGAAGGCACGGAGGATGCGATCTCGATGCCCGGCCTGTCGAAATGGGTCATCAACGGAACCGCCTATTTCGAAAAGGACGGCTTCCAGGTGCGCGCGTCGGGCCGCTACCGCTCGAAATTCCTCGCCGAAGTTTCGACGATCAGCCTCGCGCGCGACATGTTCATGGCGAAGAGCGAGTTCGTCGTCGACGCGCAGGTCGGATACACCTTCCAGAGCGGCGCGCTCGAGGGGCTGGGCATCCTGCTGCAGGCATCGAACCTGACGAACGAGCCGTTCGTGACCTATTACAACAATGACCCGCGCCAGATCCGCGACTATCAGAATTATGGTCGCAACTTCATGGCCGGTATCACTTACAAGTTCTGACGGAATGAGCGGGCTGGCCTGCAAGGTCGGCCCGCTTGTCACGGATACGGACTGGCGAGAGGGAAGGAACAGGGTGGGCGACAGTCGCATCACGAAGGTGGTGATCGTCGGCGGCGGAACCGCGGGTTGGATGGCCGCCGCGGCGCTGGCGCGGACGATGGACAATCTGTCGATCCGGCTCGTCGAAAGCGACGAGATCGGCACCGTCGGTGTCGGTGAGGCGACGATCCCCGCGATCCGCCTGTTCAATGCGCTGATCGGCATCGACGAGAATGAGTTCATTCGCGAAACGGGCGGGACGTTCAAGCTCGGCATCCAGTTTCACGACTGGGGCCGGATCGGGGATGTCTATATGCACGCGTTCGGGCAGATCGGGCGCAGCCTCGGCATGCTGCCGTTCCAGCAATATTGGCTCCGCGGCCGGAACGAAGGCGTCGTGGGCCGGCTCGGCGATTATTCGCTGAACGAAAGCGCGGGGCGCAAGAACCGCTTCGCGCGGTTGCCGCAGATCCCGAACACCAGCCTCGACGGCATCGCTTACGCCTTCCATTTCGACGCCGCGCTCTATGCGGCCTATCTGCGCAAGGTTTCCGAAGCCGCCGGGGTCGAACGGACCGAAGGCAAGATCGCCAGCGTCCGGCGGGGTGGCGAAAGCGGCCATGTCGAAGCCGTCGTGCTGGAAGATGGCACCGCAATCGAAGGCGAACTCTTCATCGACTGTTCGGGCTTTCGCGCGCTGCTGATCGAGGGGGCGCTCGAAACCGGGTTCGAGGACTGGACGCAGTGGCTTCCTTGCGACCGGGCGATCGCGGTGCCGAGCGAAAATGCCGGCCCGGCGCGGCCCTATACGCAGGCGATCGCGCACAAAGCCGGCTGGCAATGGCGCATCCCGCTCCAGCACCGGACGGGCAACGGCCATGTCTTTTGCAGCGACTTCATCAGCGAGGATGAGGCGACCGCGATCCTGCTCGCCAATGTCGAGGGCCGCCCGCTCGCCGATCCGCGAACGCTGCGTTTCCGGACCGGCATGCGGAGGCGTGCGTGGAACGGCAATGTCGTCGCGCTGGGGCTCGCATCGGGTTTCCTCGAACCGCTCGAATCGACCAGCATCCACCTGATCCAGAACGGCATCGCCAAGCTGCTCGCGCATTTTCCGGGTCGCGATTTCGAAGCTGCCAATATCGACGCCTATAATCGCCGCGTCAGCTTCGATTACGAACGCATCCGCGACTTCGTCATCCTCCACTATCACGCCAACCAGCGCACCGACGCGCCCTTCTGGATCCGGTGCCGCGAGATGGGCATTCCCGAGACGCTCGCCCAAAAGATCGCGCTGTTTCAGAGTCAGGGCCAGATCGTTCGCGAAGGCGACGAACTGTTCGTCGAAATCGGCTGGTTCCAGGTGCTGACGGGGCAGAATATCATGCCCGGCAGCCATCACCCGATGGCCGACCAGCTCACGCATGACGAACTGGCGGGCTTTTTCGCCGACATCGAAACGATCGTCGCGCGCACCGCTTCGCATCTGCCGACCCACGAAGACTTTATCGCGCAGCATTGCGCGGCAGGAGTACCCGCATGAGCCTGTTCGCTTCGATCCTCGCGCTGAGCCTGGCGGGCGCCGCGCCCGCCGAGGATTATCGCCAGCGCCCGCCCGAGGACGAAATCATCTATTTTGTGCTTCCCGACCGCTTCGAGAATGGCGATCCCCAGAACGACCGCGGCGGGCTGAAGGGCGACCGGCTGCAGAACGGCTATGACCCGACCGCGAAGGGCTTTTTCCACGGCGGTGACCTTGCGGGGCTCACCAAGCGGCTCGACTATATCCAGGGCATGGGGACGACCGCGATCTGGTTCGCGCCGATCTTCAAGAACAAGCCCGTACAAGGCCCGAAGGGCGACGAAAGCGCGGGTTATCACGGCTATTGGGTCACCGACTTCACGCAGGTCGACCCGCATTTCGGCACCAATGCCGAGTTCAAGGCGTTCGTCGACGCGGCGCACGCGCGCGGCATGAAGGTCTATATGGACATCATCGCCAACCACACCGCCGATGTGATCACCTACAAGGAGGGCGCAGACGGAGGCTTCCGCTATCGCAGCCTTGCCGATTATCCCTTCTCGCGTCGCGGCGGGGTGAAGGGCGCGCCGGTCAATCCGGGCTTCGCCGGCGACCATGTCGCCGATGCCGACAACTGGAAAAAACTGACCGATTCCGGCTTCGCCTACACCCCCGTCGTGCCGAAGGGCGAGGAGCGGGCGAAGGTACCCGGCTGGCTCAACGACCCGATCTATTATCACAACCGCGGCAACAGCGATTGGGTTGGCGAATCTTCGCTCTATGGCGACTTCGCCGGGCTCGACGATCTCGCGACCGAGCACCCGCGCGTCGTGCAGGGCTTTATCGACATTTACGGCCGCTGGATCGACGAATTCGGGATCGACGGGTTTCGCATCGACACGGCGAAGCATGTGAACCCCGAATTCTGGCGAGCCTTCGTGCCCGCGATGCAGGCGCGCGCAAAGGCGCGCGGCATTCCCAATTTCCACATCTTCGGCGAAGTCTATGTCGACGCCGCCGTCGATCCGGGCGCGCTCGCCTGGTACACGCACGCGGCAGGCTTGCCCGCGGTGCTTGATTTCGGTTTCGCACGCGCCGCGATCGATGCGGTAAGCGGCACCAAGGGCACCGGCGAATTCGCGCGGCTGTTCGACGGCGACGCGCTCTACAAGGGCGGGGCAGGGGCGGCGCTTGGGCTGCCGACCTTCCTCGGCAATCATGACATGGGCCGCTTTGCGATGTTCGTGAAAGCGGCGAACCCCGCGGCGAGCGAGGCCGAACTGCTCCAGCGCGTGATGCTCGGCCATGCGATGCTGCTGACGCTGCGCGGCGTCCCGACGATCTATTATGGCGATGAGCAGGGGTTCGTGTCGGACGACAAGGATCAACTCGCGCGCGAGAGCATGTTTGCCTCAAAGGTCGCCGCCTATAACGACAATGATCTGATCGGCAGCGACGCGACGACCGCCACCGCCAACTTCGATCCCATGCATCCGCTCTATCGCCATATCGCGGCGCTGTCCGAAATCCGGCGCAAGACGCCCGCGCTGACGCGCGGCGCGACAAAGGTTCGCGCCTTCTCTGAAAAGCCCGGATTGCTTGCGGTATCGCGCTTCGATCCCGACACCGGCCGCGAAGTGCTGCTCGCGTTCAACACGTCGGCGGCGCCGCTGTCGGCGAATATTGCCATCGATATGAAAAGCGCGGGCTTTACCGCGCTCCACGGTGACTGTCCGGCAAGCCCCGCCGCGCCGGGCAGCATCCATCTTTCTCTCCCCGCCTTTGGCACGATCATCTGCCGGGCCAGCGAAGAAGCGAAGACCACGCCATAATGACCCAGCCCCTCGTCCAGAATGTCAGCTTGTCCGCCGCCGCAGAGGCGCCGTGGTGGAGGGGCGCGGCAATCTATCAGATCTACCCGCGCAGCTTCGCCGATTCGAACGGCGACGGGATCGGCGACCTTGCCGGCATCACCGCGCGGCTCGACTATGTCGGCTCGCTCGGCGTCGATGCGATCTGGCTGTCGCCCTTCTACCCCTCGCCGATGGACGACTTCGGTTATGACATCGCCGACTATTGCGGCGTCGACCCGATTTTCGGCACGCTCGCCGATTTCGACGCGCTGATCCAGCGCGCGCATGCGTTGGGGCTGAAGGTCACGACCGACCTTGTGTTCGCCCACACCTCCGATCGTCACGCCTGGTTCGCCGAAAGCCGCGCGAGCAAGGACAATGACAAGGCCGACTGGTATGTCTGGGCCGATGCGAAGCCCGACGGGTCGCCGCCGACCAACTGGCAGTCGGTGTTCGGCGGCCCGGCGTGGACGTGGGACGCGCGGCGCGGCCAATATTATATGCATAATTTCCTGGGCTCGCAGCCGCAGCTCAACGTCCATAACCCGGAGGTGCAGGACGCGCTGCTCGGCGTTGTGCGTTTCTGGCTCGACCGCGGCGTCGACGGGTTTCGCATCGATGCGATAAACTTCTCGATGCACGATCCCGAATTTCGCGACAATCCGCCCGCGCCGCCGTCGAACAAGGTCCGCACCCGTCCGTTCGATTTCCAGCAGAAAATCCACAACCAGTCGCACCCCGACATCCCGCTCTTCCTCGAACGAATCCGCGCGCTGACCGATCAATATCCGGGCAGCTTCACCGTTGCCGAAGTCGGCGGCGACGATGCGGTGCGCGAGATGAAGCTGTTCACCGCGGGCGAGAGCCGGCTGAACAGCGCCTATGGCTTCGACTTTCTCTATGCCGACCGGCTGACGCCGCAATTGGTGCGCGAGGCGGCCGAACAATGGCCCGAGGCGCCGGGGCTCGGCTGGCCGAGCTGGGCCTTTGAGAATCACGACGCGCCGCGCGCGGTGTCGCGCTGGACCCCCGAAGGCGTCGATCCCGTGGCCTATGCGCGGATGAAGATGGCGCTGCTCTGCGCGCTGCGCGGCAATATCATCCTCTATAATGGCGAGGAACTGGGGCTCGATCAGGTCGAGATCCCGTTCGAGCTGGTGAAGGATCCCGAGGCGCTCAAGAACTGGCCGCTTACGTTGTCGCGCGATGGCGCGCGCACGCCGCTGCCGTGGGCGGCGGGCGAAAATCATGCGGGCTTTTCGAGCGCCGATCCGTGGTTGCCGCTCGGCTCGACGCACGGCGCGCTCGCGGTCGACCGGCAACAGGGTGATCCGGATTCGCTGCTCAACCTCACGCGCCATCTTATCGCGCTGCGCGCCGCGCACCCGGCGCTGCGGCTCGGCCGCGACGCGCGCTGGATTGCCGAGGGCGATCTGCTCGGTTTCGATCGGATCGCGGAGGGCGAGCATATCCGCTGCCTCTTCAATCTCGGTGGCAGGGCGATCGATATCGCTGACCACGGGCAGGGCGGCACGCCCATCGCCGCCCTCAACGGCGCCGATCCGGCGCATCTGCCGCCGTGCGGTGCTCTCTGGCTGAAACTCGAAGGAACAAATTGATGCGTAGCCTGTTCGCCGCCCTCCCGCTGCTCGCCGTGGCAGCGGCGCCCGCCTTCGCGCAGGATACGCGGCCCGAACAGACGGCATCGTCGCCCGACGGCGCTATCGTGCTGACGGTTTCGACCGACAATGACCAGCGGCCGACCTGGTCGCTGTCGCGGAGGGGCAAGCTGTTGATCGCGCCGTCGAAGCTCGGTTTCATCCTCGCCGACCGCATCGGGCTGCAACGCGGCTTTGCGATCGAAAGCGTCGAGCGCGCGAGCGGCGACACGCGCTGGGAACAGCCGTGGGGCGAGCGCCGCTTCGTCCGTGACCGGCATATCGAACTGCTCGTCCGCTTCCGTCAGGACAAGAGCTGGGGCGGCCACGCGATGAACGTCCGCTTCCGCCTCTTCGACGACGGCATCGGCTTCCGCTACGAACTGCCCGAGCAGGCGGGACTCAAGACCGCGAAGATCATCGACGAAATCACCGAATTCGACATCGCGCCCAAAGGTACCGCGTGGTGGATCACCGGCGGCGAGTGGAACCGCTACGAGCAAATCTATCAAAAAACGCCGATAGACGCGGTCGCGACCGCGCACACCCCGATCACGATGCGCCTCGACGACGGGACGCATCTGGCGTTCCACGAAGCCGCCCTCGTCGACTATGCCGGCATGTGGTTCAAGCGAGCCGAGGGACAAAAGTTCCGCGCGACGCTGTCACCATCCTCAAAGGGCGCACGCGTCGTCCGCGACCTGCCGTTCGTGACGCCGTGGCGCACGATCCGCATCGCCGACAATGCGGCGGGGCTGGTCGAAAGCGACCTCGAACTCAACCTCAACGAACCCAACAAGCTGGGCGATGTCAGCTGGTTCAAGCCGATGAAATATATCGGCATCTGGTGGGGGATGATCCGCGGCGACTGGAGCTGGGCCGAGGGGCCCAAGCATGGCGCGACGACCGAGCGGACGAAGCAATATATCGACTTCGCGGCGAAGCACGGCTTTGGCGGCGTATTGGTCGAAGGGTGGAACAAGGGCTGGAACGGCAATTGGTTCGGCCATGGCGACGAGTTCAGCTTTACCGAGGCGACCACCGATTTCGACCTGAAGGCGGTGACCGACTATGCGCGCAAAAAGGGCGTGCAGCTGATCGGCCACCATGAAACCGGCGGCAATGTCGCGGTCTATGAGGCGCAGCTCGACGATGCGATGAAGCTCTATGGCCAGCTCGGCGTCGGGACGGTGAAGACCGGCTATGTCGCCGACGCTGGCGGGATCATCGCGCCGGGTGCCACGCCCGGGGCCACCGCGATGGAATGGCACGACGGCCAGCGCCAGGTGCAGCATCATCTCAAGGTGGTCGAGACTGCGGCGAAATATCATGTTGCGGTCAATCCGCACGAACCGATCAAGGATACGGGCCTGCGTCGTACCTATCCCAATTGGGTCGCCCGTGAAGGGGCGCGCGGCATGGAGTATAACGCGTGGGGCGCCTTCGCGAACGGCCCGGACCATGAACCGACGCTCGTCTATACGCGCATGCTGTCGGGGCCAATGGACTTCACCCCCGGCGTGCTGAGCCTCGAGGGCGCGAACAAGGCGCCGCTCGCCTCGACGCTGGCAAAGCAGCTCGGGCTTTACCTCGCCATCTATTCGCCGATCCAGATGGCGGCCGATTTCGTCGAGAATCTGGAAGCGCATCCGCGCGAGCTGGAGTTCATCAAGGCGGTCCCCGCCGACTGGTCCGAAAGCCGCCTGATCGCGGGCGAAGTTGGCGATTATGCGATCTTCGCGCGCAAGGACCGCAGCAGCGCCGACTGGTATGTCGGCGGGGTCAACGACGCAACCGAACGCACGCTGACGCTGCGCTTCGATTTCCTCGAACCGGGGAAAACCTATACCGCCACGATCTGGAAGGATGGCGAGGGCGCCACCTATCTGACCGACGCGCGGCACCGCATCGCCTATGACAGAATCAAGGTGAAGAAGGGCGACAGCTACAAGCTCTGGCTCGCACCGGGCGGGGGCGCCGCGATGCGACTTTCACGGGACTGATGAAGGCGTCGCACGGTCAGGCAGCGGCGTACAGCGGCAGGATCCAAACTCGGAGAAATTCACAAACTTAGAGCCGTGTATGACATTATTGGAGGCGATCATCAGCTCCGATAGTCGGCGTTGATGCTGATATATCCGTGGGTGAGGTCGCACGTCCAAACGGTCGCGCGGCCTTCGCCGAGCCCCAGGTCGGCGCCGACGCGGATGTTTTGACCTTTGAGGTGCGCCGCAACCGGCGCTTCGTCATAGCCATCGACGGGTAGCCCGTCCTTCGCCACCCAATGATCGCCGAAGCGGATCGCGAGACGGTCGCGGTCGGCGGGTTCGCCCGCCTTGCCCACCGCCATCACGACGCGGCCCCAGTTCGCGTCCTCACCCGCGATCGCGGTCTTGACCAGCGGCGAATTGGCAATCGCGAGCGCGACACGCTTGGCACTGACATCGCTGATGGCGCCGGTGACGTGTATCTCGATGAACTTCGACGCGCCTTCGCCGTCGCGCACGACCTGTTGTGCAAGGTCGAGCGCGACCTCGCGGATCGCGGCATAGAGCGCGTCGGCGCCCGGATCGTCGCGCGTGGTTAGCACGGCGTTGCCTGCTTGCCCGGTCGCGAAGAGCAGCACCGTGTCGCTGGTCGAGGTGTCGCTGTCGACGGTGATGCTGTTGAAGCTACCGCCGGTCGCCTCGCTGAGCATCGCCTGCAACAGCGCAGGAGCGACCGCGGCGTCGGTGAAGATATAGCCGAGCATCGTCGCCATGTCGGGCGCGATCATGCCCGATCCCTTGACGATGCCCGCGACATGGACGGTCGTGCCACCGACGATCGCGCTCGCGCCCGAGCCCTTGGCGAAGGTGTCGGTGGTGCCGATGGTTTCGGCGGCGGCTTCCCACGAGCATGGCTGGGCGATCAGCGCAGCTTCGACCCCGGCGCGCGCCTTGTCCTTGGGCAAGGGCACGCCGATGACGCCGGTCGAGCTGACGAACACTTCGCTCGGCTCGCAACCGATATGCCCCGCGACCTGTTCCATGATCTGCTCGACCGCTTCGCGCCCGCGATAGCCGGTGAAGGCGTTGCTGTTGCCCGCGTTGACGATCAGCGCGCGGCCGCTGCCGCCCTTGACCTGTTCGCGGCCGAGCTCGACTTCGGACGAGCAGCACACATTGCGCGTGAACACCCCGGCGACGGTGGTGCCGGGGGTTAGCTCGACATAGGTGAGGTCGCAGCGGTCCCAATTCTTGTACTGCGCGCGCGCGACGCGGCGCGCGACCCCGGCGATGTCGGGGAGGGCCGGGAATGAGTCGGGGGCGAGCGGCGAGCGGGTGGTCATGGGGACGCGCTTAATCGCAGTTCGCCCAAAGCAAAACCCCTCCCGTAAACGGGAGGGGCAGTGAGACTTGCGAGCTTGCTCATTGGTCGCAGCGGGGTGGGCATGGCGACGTTGCTGGCCCACCCCCGACCCCTCCCGCAAGCGGGAGGGGAAAAGATTATCAGCCCGGAATGCCGCTGATCGACTTCACTTCCATGAAATCCTTGAGGCCGAACAGACCGCCTTCGCGGCCGTTGCCCGACGCCTTGTAGCCGCCGAACGCCGCGCCCGGGCCGGGGCCCCACGCGTTGACCGCGACCATGCCGGCGCGCAGCTTCGGTGCCACGTCGGCGGCCTTGGCGGGATCGCCCGAGATCACGGCCGACAGGCCATATTCGGTGTCGTTGGCGATATCGACGGCTTCGTCGAGGTCGCCATAGGCCATGATCGTCGCGACGGGGCCAAAGATTTCCTCGTTGGCGATGCGCATATCGCGCGTGACGCCCGAGAAGACCGTCGGCTTGATATAATAGCCGCGGTTGACGTTCGACGGGAGACCGGTGCCGCCGGTCTCGAGCGTCGCACCTTCGTCGATCGCCGACTGGATCAGGCCCTGGATCTTGTCGAACTGCGCCTTGTTGACGACGGGGCCGATATGGCCGCCCTCGGCCTGCGGGTCGCCGACCGAGGTGCCGTCGAACATCGCCTTGATGAAGCCGGCGGCTTCGGCTTCCCGATCCTTCTGGACGAGGATCCGCGTCGGCGCGATGCAGCTCTGGCCGGTGTTGACGAGCACGCCCTGCACCGTCGGCGGCAACACGGCGGCGAAATCGGCGTCGGGCAGGACGATGTTCGGCGACTTGCCGCCGAGTTCCTGATGGACGCGCTTCACCGTGTCGGCCGCCGCCTTGGCGACGAGGATGCCCGCGCGGGTCGATCCGGTGAAGCTCACCATTTCGATGCCGGGGTGCGCCGAAATCGCATTGCCGACGGTCGGGCCGTCGCCCTGGACGAGGTTGAAGACGCCCGGCGGCACGCCCGCCGCATCCAGGATTTCGGCGAAGATCGTCGCGTTGCCGGGGCATTCTTCCGACGGTTTCAGCACCATCGTGTTGCCGCCGGCAAGCGCGGGGGCGACCTTCAATGCGATCTGGTTGAGCGGCCAGTTCCACGGCGTGATCATGCCGACGACGCCGATCGGTTCGTAGGCGATGACGCCCGCGGCATATTTTTCGGTGAAGGCAAAATCCTTCAATGCCGCGATGGTGCCGAGGAAGCCGCCGATGCCCGCGCCGACCTGCGCGGTGCCCGCGAAGCTGACCGGAGCGCCCATTTCACTCGCCATCGACTTGGCAAGGTCGGGTGCGCGCTTCTTATATTCCTCGACGATGCGGTTCAGCAGGTCGAGCCGTTCCTCGCGCGTCGTCTGCGACCAGCTCTTGAGCGCTTCGCGCGCCGCGGCGACGGCGTCGTCGACGTCGGCGGCGGTGCCGAGGACGATCGTCGAGGCGGCCTCTTCGGTTGCCGGGTTGATGACGTCGTGCGGCTTGCCGCCCTTGCTGTCGACCCAGCGGCCGCCGATGTAATTCTGCTTGAGATGCGTTTCGGTGCTCATGTCCTGTCTCCCATCGGCGGTGAATCCGTCTCGGATTGCTACCTAATCACTGTGGCGGATGAATCAAGCAAAGGCCAACTGCCAATTGCGGCAGGTCAGCGTTTTTCAGCAGAAAGGCGTGACATCAGGATGGCAGCGCGCGTCGCTTGGCGCGCGATGCTCGGGATATCGACCGCCTCGCCCGGGGCATGGTCGCCGGTGCTGTACGGCCCGAGTCCCGCGAGCCCGTCGACATCGGCGGCGACGAAGCTGATGTCGCCCGCGCCGCGCTTCAGCGGATCGAGCGGCGCCATTTCGGCGAGCCCGAGGTCGCGGTTCACCCCGTTCAATTTCGTGAGCAGCGCGCGGTTGCCGTCGGTCGGCGCCATCGATGGATAGCCGCCGGGGTCGAAGGCGATCTTTGCGTCGGTGCCGGGGGCATGCTCGGCGACGATCGCCGCCATCTTCGCCTTCACGCGCGCGATCTGTTCGGGCGACAGCGCACGCAGGTCGCCGCGCGCGACCGCTACGGGTGCGATGATGTTGGTCTTGCCGGTCACCGTCGCGCGGATGCCGCCCGCGTCGAGATCGGCCTGCTGCCCGCCCGCGATCAGCCCGACGTTGAAGGTCAGGTTCGGCTCGGGCAGCTCGGTGCGGAAACGGTGGATGATGCGCGTGAGTTCATAGATCGCGCCGTCGCCCGCCGCGGCGCTGAAGATGCCCGAACTGTGCGCGCTCTTGCCCGTCGCGGTGACCGTCCAGCTGTCCGACGAGCGCCGCGCGACCGATCCCATGTCGGCACCATTATCTCGCACGAGCCCCTCGAAATCGAGCGCGACGTCGCTGCGCTTGCCCGCGGCGATCAGGTCCGCGCGGGCCTTCTCGATCGGGGTGCCCGAATCCTCCTCGTCGCCGGTCATGTGGATTTCGATATTGGCATCCTTCAGCGTTCCCGCGGCCTGCATCGCCCGCAGCGCCGCGACGATCACGACCATCCCGCCCTTGTCGTCGCCCGCGCCGGGGCCTTCGCCCATATCGCCTTTGCGGACGAATTTCTGGAAGGGCGAGTCGGGTTCGAACACCGTGTCGAGATGCGCGATCAGCAGCAGCCGCTTGGCATCGGGTTTGCCGACATGCGTCGCGATCAGATGGCCCGCACGGCCGGTGTCGCGCATCGGCTTCCATTCGACCTTGAAACCGAGCGGTTCGAGTTCGGCGCGCATCATTTGCCCGACCTTCTCGACCCCTTCGAGATTGAGCGAGCCGCTGTTCTGATTGACGAGCTTTTCGAGCAGCGCGAGGTTGCGGTCCTGTTCCGCTGCGACCGTCTTTGCCATCGCGCTTTCGGCCTTGCCGAGCTTCGCCTGAGCCGTCGGGGCGAGCGCGAGTTGAAAGGCGATGAGGGCGGCAAAGGGCAGTGATTTCATGGGGGACTCCGGCTCGTGCGTTACAAGTCGTCGCCCCCGCGAAGGCGGGGGCCGCTGGAGACGTGGCTCAAGGCCGATAGCGGCCCCCGCCTTCGCGGGGGCGACGGGATGGTTTGTGCCTCGCTTGCGACCCGGGCGCAAGCGCTCAGCCGGGATAGGGTGCCTGCTTGAGCAATCTTGCAAGATGCGCCGCGTTGGCGGCGACCATTTTCGCGGTTTCGGTCACCTTGCGCGGGCGATGCTCGAGATCTTTGAAGTCGGTCGATCCCATCGCCTCGCCGACCCAATAGCAGGCGGCGACCGCGGGGATCGTCCAGCCGACATCGTTCAGCGCCTGGAAGATTTGCGCCGAGACATTGTGCGCGCCGTCCTCATTGCCGACGATCGCCGCGACCGCGACCTTCGAATAGCTCGGCATGCGGCCCTGATCGCCGGTTTCCGACAGGAAGGCGTCCATGCGCTCCATCACGAGCTTGGCGACGCTCGACGCCTGCCCCATCCAGATCGGGGTGCCGAAGATCAAGATATCGGCGGCAAGGATCTGCTCGCGAATTTTCGGCCAGTCGTCGTCTGGCCCCTGGTTTGAGGTCACGCCCCATTTGACGTTGTGCGCGGCGATCCGGATCGGGTCGGCGACCGTCACGTCCAGCGCGGCGAAATGTTCGGCGAGCACCGCGATCATTGCGTCGGTCGAACTGGCTCGGCCCTTGGCCGAAAGCGAGCAGTTGATGGCGGCGGCAGTCAGGGGAGCAGGCATGTCATTTCCTTGCGGGCTGGCACCCCCCGCAAGGAAATAGCCGGGAACCCGCTCAGGTTCCGGGGCGGACCATGAAAATATCGCCGCCGATGCTGATGAGGAAGAGGTTGCCCGCGCTGTCCTCGCCGAACGAGGCGATCGAATTCAGCGTCCCGGCGTCGGGTGCAAAATCCTCGTTCCGCCGCGCGAAGCGCGAGGAGGCGAGCGTCTGGCCGGGGACGAGGCTGGCGAAAGGCACCGACCAGATATTGCCCGAGACGAAATCGGCGAAGACATATTGACCCTGCAAGGACGTCACCGGGCCGCGATAGACATAGCCGCCGGTGATCGAATTGCCCTGCCGCGGACCGCTGCCATGGCCATATTCGGCGACCGGGTCGGTGAGCCCGCCGGGTGCCGTGCCGGTGAAAGGCTGGGTCCCTTCCTTGAAGCGCCAGCCGAAGTTCAGCCCCGGCGCGGTGGTCGTCACCAGGTCGATTTCTTCGACCGCGCCTTGCCCAACGTCGCCGATGATCAGCGCCGAGCCCGAGAAGGAGGTACGGAACGGATTGCGGAGGCCAAGTGCATAGACGTACGGATCGCCACCCCCGCCGATATAGGGGTTGCCGGGCGCCGGGGTGAAAAAGGTCGGCGACGCACCCGCATAGGGATCTTCGACGACCCTGATCCGCAATATCTTGCCGAGCCGTGAATTGGGGTTCTGGGCATTGTTGCCGGGATCGCCCGCGCCGCCGCCGTCGCCCACCCCGACATAGAGAAAGCCGTCGGGACCGAAGACCATCGAACCGCCATTATGATTATTCGCGCCGGGATGCGGTATCGTGAGTCTCGCCAATATTTGCGGTGTTCCGGAGAGGGTTCCATATTCGCGAATCTCGATATCGCCCGCGGCATTGGTGCAATAGATCATGAAGCGATCGGAATTCGCCGGATTCGGTAGCAGCGCCATGCTCAGCAATCCGCGCTCTCCGTCGATCGAGAGATCGCCGACCGTGAAGCGCAATGTCTTCACGCCGGTCGAGGGATTCAGGCGATAGACCCTGCCGGCCTTTTCCAGCACATAGACGTCGCTGCTGCCCGGAATGCCGAGAACATAGGTTGGCTGGCTGAAACCGGTGCCGACGCGCGCGACAGCGATGCCCTCGCGGCTGTTGGTGACGGTGATGTTGACCGTTTGCGTCGCACTGGCGCTGGCGTCGCTGACGCGGAGCTGGACCGTATAGACATTGTCGCCATTGGCATCGCCGGGCAGGTCGTAATCGGGCGCGCTGTTGAAGCGCAGTGCGCCGGCGGCCGTGATTGAAAACAGCGCCGCGTCAGCGCCGCCGTCGATCGCAAAGGTCAGCGCGTCGCCGTTGGGATCGCTCGCGGTCGCCTGATAGGCGGCGGCGGTATTTTCGGTCACGCTGGCGGTCTGGAGCGAGGTGAAAGTCGGCGGGACGTTCGCAGCAGGCGGGGTGCCGCCGCCGCCACTTCCGCCGCCGCCGCACGAGGCCAGGATCAAGGGGGTGAGGGCAGCAAGGACGCGCATCCGCATGGCAAATAGCCTTTCGCGATTGAGCCCACCCAAAATGCAACCTGCCATTCGCCGGCGGCGACCACAAGTCCGCCGGTTTTCAATATTGTTGGAACGCTGCCGCCTCAGGCGGGTTCTTTGACCTCTTCGAAATCGTCGAGCTTGTCGAGCGCGTCGCGGGCGATCTTCTGCAGCGCGGAACGGTTGACCATAAGTCCTTTCGACCCATGTCCCGTCAGATCGTCGATCGTGAAGGCGACTTTGGTGCGATCGGGCGCCATTTCGTCGAACGTGAATTTCAGCCCCGTCGTCAGCGCCCCGTCGTCGACGCTGTAGATCAGATGCGCTTCGCGCGGGATTTCCATCGCGACCGCAATTTTTACCTTTTGCGCATCGGGCCGCTCGTCGGGCACCATTTGTTCGAACCCGGGCTCGCCCTTTTGCACGACAAGTTCGTAGAGGCGCGTCGACCCGCCGTTGGTGACGAGCGGCAGGCCGGTGAAGGCGCTGTCGTTGCCGAACATCTTGGCGAACACCTGTTCGCGCGGCGCCGCGACGGTCCGCGTCTGGTTCACCAGTTCGGCCATCTTGCCGCAGCCGGTCGCCAGCAGCATCGCGGCAATCGGAATTATCATGCGAAACATCGAGCATTTCCCCCGGAAAAGACAGGCCTCCTCTTAGCACGCACGGCTTACCAAAGCGTAATCGCGAAGGATTGAGGGCTGTAAAGAATGTTTGACAGCTCAGCTGGTGTTATGTAAAGAACTCTTTACAGGAGGGGCGTCGGCTGTTGGAAAATCGGGTTCGCGAATATCGGGAGAAGGCGGCGTGGAGCCAGGGCGAACTGGCCCGCCGGCTCGGCGTGTCGCGTCAGACGATCAATGCGGTCGAAACCGACAAATACGACCCCAGCCTGCCGCTCGCGCTTCGCATGGCCCGCCTGTTTGGGCTCGAGGTGCGCGAACTGTTTATCGATCATTGGACACCGGAGATTGAAGGATGAACAGCATGACCGAGAACCAGCCCGCAACGTGGAAACGATCGGCGATGCGGATGCTGGTTGGTGCATTCATTGGCGGCGCCGCGATGGCGGCCCTGCTGGCCGCTGCAGGATCGGACCTGCTCGATGCGATGGGGCCCTCGCGCCTCGCGCTGGGCGCCGTGGGCGTCGTCTATGCGCTGATGGCCGCGCTCGTCAGCTTCGGCCTCGCAGCACCGCGAGCCGGCGCGGCCTTGCTGAATGTCGGCGACGCCGACGAACTGCGCGACGAACGGCGGGGTATGATCCGATCGACCGTGACGATGGCGGCGATCGGCTTGGTGCTCGTCTTGCTGGCGCTGGCGCGCGGCCCCGGTTTCGCTGCCGGACCTGTCCCGCCCGGCGTCGCCATGGGTTTGTTGCTGATTGCCTTCTCCGGCGGCGCGATTGCATCGTGGCGCTGGCGGAACGATTTCGACGAATTGAATCACCAGCTGGGACTCGAAGGCTGCTTCTGGGCGTTTTGCCTCAGCTGGGCGCTGCTCACTATGTGGGCGGCCGCCGATTTTCTCGGCTGGGGCGTAACGCTGACCCCGATCGACGTCGTCTCGACGCTCGCAGCGATGATGCTCCTTGGCGCGTTCGTTGCGATCGGGCGGCGCGGTATGATGACGCGCTGATACGAAAAAGGGCGCCCGGTTCCCCCGAACCGGACGCCCTCCTTAGCGTTGCTGAGCCGTAAGGATCAGGCGCTGTAGTACATGTCGAACTCGACCGGGCTCGGGGTCTGTTCGAAACGATAGACTTCGTCCCACTTCAGCTCGACATAGGCTTCGATCTGATCCTTCGAGAACACGTCGCCCTTGAGCAGGAAGTCATGGTCGGCGAGCAGGCTGTCGAGCGCTTCGCGCAAGGATGCGCAGACGGTCGGGACTTCGCTCAGTTCCTCGGGCGGCAGGTCGTACAGATTCTTGTCCATCGGGTCGCCCGGGTGGATCTTGTTCTGGATGCCGTCGAGGCCCGCCATCAGCAGCGCCGAATAGCAGAGATAGGGGTTCGCCATCGCGTCGGGGAAGCGGAACTCGACGCGCTTCGACTTGGCGCCCGCGCCGTACGGAATGCGGCACGAGGCCGAACGGTTGCGGCTCGAATAAGCGAGCAGCACCGGGGCTTCGAAGCCGGGGACGAGGCGCTTGTAGCTGTTCGTCGTCGGGTTGGTGAAGGCGTTCAATGCCTTGGCGTGCTTGACGACGCCGCCGATGAAATAGAGGCACATGTCCGAAAGGCCGGCATAGCCGTTGCCGGCGAAGAGCGGCTTGCCCTTTTCCCAGATCGAGATGTGGGTGTGCATGCCGCTGCCGTTATCGTCCTTGATCGGCTTCGGCATGAAGGTCGCGGTCTTGCCGTAAGCATGCGCGACCTGGTGCACGACATATTTGTAGATCTGCATGCGGTCGGCGGTTTCGGTCAGCGTGCCGAAGGTCAGGCCAAGCTCGTGCTGCGCCGCGGCGACTTCATGGTGATGCTTGTCGCACGGCAGGCCGAGTTCGAGCATGGTCGAGACCATTTCGGCGCGGATGTCGACGGCGCTGTCGACCGGCGCGACGGGGAAATAACCGCCCTTGGCGCGCGGACGGTGCGCGAGGTTGCCGCCCTCATAGCTGCGGCCGGTGTTCGTCGGCAGTTCGATATCGTCGATCTCGAAGCCCGACTTGTTATAGCCGGTTTCGAAACGCACGTCGTCGAACATGAAGAATTCGGCTTCGGGGCCGACATAGACGGTGTCGCCGATGCCGGTCGAGGCGACATAGGCCTCGGCGCGCTTCGCGGTCGTGCGCGGGTCGCGGGCATAGCCTTCGCCGGTCGACGGCTCGACGATGTCGCAGAAGATCACAAGCATCGGGGTGGCCGAGAAGGGATCGTCATAGACGGCGTCGAGATCGGGCTTCAGGATCATGTCCGACTCGTTGATCGCCTTCCAGCCTTCGATCGACGAGCCGTCGAACATCAGGCCGTCTTCGAGTTCGTCCTCGCCGAGGACCGAGGCGACCATCGTCAAATGCTGCCACTTGCCCTTGGGGTCGGTGAAGCGCAGGTCGACCCACTCGATGTCGTTTTCCTTGATCCGCGCGATGATATCCTTGGGCTTCGTAGCCATCGTCTATGCTTCCTTCTTGCGAAATGGTCCGGCGTGCCGGGGATTGTTGAGGGTATGAAAAGTGCGAAAGATTAAAGCGCGTCCTCGTTGCGTTCGCCGGTGCGGATGCGGAGCGCCGTCTCGACCGGAATGACGAAGATCTTGCCGTCGCCGATGCGGCCGGTCTGCGCGGCGGCGGCGATCGCCTCCACCACACGGTCGGCCATCGAGTCCTCGACGATGACCTCCAGCTTCACCTTGGGCAGAAAGTCGACCACATATTCGGCGCCGCGATACAGCTCGGTGTGACCCTTCTGCCGGCCGAAACCCTTGGCCTCGGTGACGGTGATGCCGCTGACACCGACTTCGTGCAGCGCTTCCTTCACTTCGTCGAGCTTGAACGGCTTGATGATCGCCTCAATCTTCTTCACGCTTTTCGTCCCCCTTTGGGCTGGCCGCCGCTCCTTGCGCGTCAAGCCGGATCAGGCGTGCCTGGTCCGGTCTGCCGTCGAGTCGGTGCGATGTCCCGCCATCTTGCACCAATCAAAAGCCGTGCCAATTGGCGAATCGCGGGGTTCTGGTAAGAAATTTGAAACGAAAGAACGCCGCTGCCCAAGGGGTGGGCAACGGCGTTCTTTGACTGCCCAATTTTTGAGCAGTCAGCGTCCCATCGGGGCCGAGGCGTCGGCGAGATTGGCCTTGGTCCAGTTCGACCGGTCGATGACATAGGCGCGTAGCGCCTCGACATCGGCGGGCGTGAGCACCCTGGCGAAGCTCACCATGCCGCGGTCCTTGAGCGCGCCGTCAATGATCACCGACTTCCACGCATCGGCGTTGGCGAGCGTGGCCGAGACACGGAGGTCAGGGGTGAAGCCGTTGCCGATCGCGCTGTCGCCGTGACAGACGATGCAATAGCGGCCGAAATGCGCCTTGCCCGCCGCAACCTGCGCGGGCGTGCCGAACTGCGGCGGCGGATTCCACGCGAGCGCCGCCGCGGCCGGCGGGGCAGGGAGCTTCACCGTGCCGCCGATCTTCATTACGACGAGGCGCGGGATATTGGGGACCTTGCGCGTCACGCCGCCCGCAACCCCGGCGACGAGCGGGAAGGCGCCGCCCTTGCTCGTCTGGAAGGCGACATATTGGACGCCGCCGGCGCGGAAGGTCGACGGCGCACTGACGATCCCCGACTGCATGTCGAGATCGAGCAATTGCCTGCCGGTGTCGGCGGCATAGGCGCGGAAGCGCCCGGTGCTTGTGCCCTGGAAGACGAGATTGCCCGCGGTCGTCATCGTGCCGCCGTTCCACGCCGCGGGATGGTCGACCGCCCACGCGACCTTGCCGGTGCGCGGGTCGAAGGCGACGAGGCGGCCGGTCGTGGCGGCGACCGCGGCGCGATACGCCGCCTTGTCGTCGGGCATCATCGTCGCGGTCAGCGACGAACCGATATTGAAGCCGACGACCTTGCGCTTGTCGAGCTCGGTCATGTCGGCGAGATAGCCTTGCGGGATCTGCTGCGCAGGGATGTAGACGAGGCCCGTCGCCGGATTATAGCTCATCGGGTGCCAGTTATGCGCGCCGAGCGCGCCGGGGATCGCGATGAAGGGCTTACCCGTCTTGTAGAAGCGCGCCTCGGGATTTTCGATCGGGCGGCCGGTGGCCATGTCGTAGCCCGTCGCCCAGTTGATCCCGTCGACGAAGGGCTTGGCGTCGATCAGCTTGCCGTTGTTGCGGTCGATCGTAAAGAAAAAGCCGTTCTTCGGCGCGTGGTAGAGCACCTTGACCGGTTTGCCGTTCACCGCCTGCTCGGCGAGGATGATCGGCTGGGTCGCGGTATAATCCCACGTTTCGGCCGGGGTTTCCTGATAGTGCCACTTATATTTGCCGGTCGTGGCATCGAGCGCGACGACCGACGAGAGGAACCAGTTGTCGCCCTCGCCATTCGAACGCGTGCCATGGTTCCAAGGATTGCCGTTGCCAACGCCGAGGTAGATCTGGTCGAGATCCTTGTCGTAAACGATCGCGTCCCACACGGTGCCGCCGCCGCCCGAGGTCTGCCATTCGCCCTTGTCGGACCAGGTCGCATTGCCCTTGCTCGCGAAAATGTCGTCCGATGCGGCGCCATCCTTCGCCTTCGTCGGATTCGGCGCGGTGTAGAAGCGCCAGCGTTCCTTGCCGGTGTCGGCGTCATAGGCGGTGACATAACCGCGTACGCCGAACTCGGCGCCGCCGTTGCCGATCAGCACCATATCCTTCACGACGCGCGGCGCGCCGGTGATCGTATAGGGTTTCGACGCGTCAAAGGTCTGCGTCGACCACAGCTCCTTGCCTGTCTTCTTGTCGAGCGCGATCAGGCGGCCGTCGAGCGCGCCGACATACAGCTTGTCGCCCCACACGGCGACGCCGCGGTTGACGACGTCGCAGCAGGCCGAAACCGCGCGCTCGCCGGGGACCTTGGGATCGAATTTCCACAAGGACTTGCCGGTCGCGGCGTCCCAGGCGGATACCTTCGACCAGGCGTGGGTGACATACATCACGCCGTCGACGACGACCGGGGTTGCTTCCTGTCCGCGCGCATCCTCGAGGTCGGCGGTCCACGCGATGCCGAGCTCGCCCACATTCTTGTCGTTGATATCGGTCAGCGGGCTGAAGCGTTGCTCGTCGTAGCTGAAGCCGATCGCGCCCCAGTTATCGCCGTTGCCGCCGGTCTTGAGCAGGGTCTCGCTGGCCTTTTCGGCGTCGTCGAGCGATCCGCCGCCTGAGATGCTGTCGTTCTTCGATGCGTTGCATGAAGCCAATGCCAGTGCCGCGCAGCCCAGCAGCGCGGCCGTCCAGACCCGTTTCGCCATCCCTTGCTCTCCCGTTCGACGCCTATCGTTGACGTTAACGTCAAGACTGCGCGCGAAGGCGCACGGGTGCAAGCGGGAAAATGGGGGGTGGGGGGAGGG
>NZ_LNRU01000005.1 GCF_001468225.1 Sphingopyxis sp. H053
GTGGCCACCAGCGACGGTGTATTCCGGGGTGGGGCATGCCCCACCCCGGAATACACCATCGCCTACACCGGAAATTACACCACGAGCGCGGACGCTAACCTCGAAAACGACCCCCGTGCGATATTCAAGGCCGCCGCCGCTGCTCAAGCCGCGACCGACTGGATCCACGCGGCCACCGGATCTCGCGCGCTCGCCGCCGATCCCCTGTCGCTCGCAGCATGAGGCGCGATATGGACAATCACCCGACCCATCGACTGCTCATCCTAGCTTGTTCCGCGACGAAAACGAACATCCCCGGATGGACCGCCGCCATCGATCGCTACGACGGACCGCTTTGGCAAACGCTTCGTACGATAGCGCCCGATCGGCAGCATACGAAGGTCGCCGTCCTTTCGGCGCGATACGGTTTTATCGATTCCCGCTCGCCGATCGAGCATTACGACAGCCGTCTGACCAAAAACCTTGCGGAGCGGATGATCGCGGGCGGGATTACGACGCGCTGGCCGCGGCCGCCATCGCCGCGCAAGCTGGACAATTACGGCAATCATGCCGGCTGCGAAATCGCTCCGCTCACCGATCATGGCGACCGCCCGTTCACGGACGTCGCCCTAGCCGGCGGCCACCTCTATCTCCAGGTGATGCGTGGCTTCATCGGCGACTTTCGCGAGCGCGGATACATTGCTCGCGATGCCCGCGTGACCGAAATCAACGGGCCGATCGGTTTCATGCGGCGCGATTTGCGCGCCTGGTTGCAGCCCGCTCGGGGAGAAATCCGATGATCGAGCCGATGCTGGTGCTCTCCACGGGCAACCTCACCTTCGAGACCTGCAACGTCTGGATGAAGCAGACCGACCACGCCGTCTTCGAAAAGGCCGATTATGGCTGGTTCGTCTATGTCGCCGAACCGGATGATGACGAACTCCCCGCCGACTTGTCAACCTGCATGGCGTTCGCGCGCCGCCGCAGGTGCATGTGGATCATGTTCGACCGCGATGCGCCAGCTTCCGATGAACTCCCCAGCTACGAATGGTAATCAATATGGCGACCAACCTCAATTCCGCGTCGTGCACGACTGCGATCGCTCGGCTCAACGACGATGCGCGCCTCGGGTGCGACCACCGCGCGCGCATATTATTCACTCGCAATTGCCTCGAGACGTTTTGCGCCGAAGCGGGAGCACATCCCGCCTTGATCCAGGCCGAACTGCTGAGGGCCTTTCGAACCTGCGACTTTGCAACCGACAGTCCGGAGCGTGATTTTGCGTCGATTCTTTATCGCGACCGAAAGGTCTGGATGAAGATCGACTATTATGATCTCGATTGTCTGTTTGGCTCGGATGATCCCGCGAACGCGGCGATGACGACGCGGGTCATCACTATCTTGCTTCCGGAAGATTGGTGATGTCGGCCGCGTCCCGATGCCTCATCCGGCATTTCCCTTCCCAAAACCGATTTGGCGTAACGGCCTCCGCCTCGCGGACAGCCCGCAAGGTCCTGCTCCGCTCACGACCGGCGATTTACAATGGTTTCCGCTCGACAATTACGACCATCCCACGGGTGGCCGCTGGCATCAGTATGATCACCGCGAACGGAGCTGGTTCTGCATCGATCCATTCGATCGCACCGCAATCAATATGCGCCCCGACCAGCCGCCGACGATCGAAGACATCCGAAATTTCTAGAAAGGACACCGCCATGGGTTGGCTGTTCATGTCAAAATATCACATGGGAGGCTTTCATTCTCCCAAGGCCTATCTCGATGCCCAGTGCAGCTATGCACCTGGCTCCGAGCGAACGCAGGGCCTTCGCCTATTGAAGTCGGTATGGTCTGGCGGCGAATATTACGCGGCCGTGCAGCCCTATGACGAGACAGGCGCCGTCGAGCCAGTGCTCGCGATCGTCTGCCTTGTTCGCTGGAATCCGAAATCGACCTCCGGCCAGCACTTCGGATTTAAGGACATGGATGAAGGCATGGGGCCGTGCGAAGCGAAATGCCCTGCATCCGTCCTCGACCTTCTCGGTCCGCCGCGCAACGAATACGCCAATGCGACGGGATTTGGACATGACTGCCCCGACATGGCGCGTCTGGCGGCTGTCCTCACGCCCTACTGCAAATGGAACCAGGTTCGTCCGTTCGACGAACCGGAGCCCAATGATGGAGGGTTCACGGTCCTGCAGGTTCGTCCGCTTCTTCACGCGCTGCTGGATCGTGTCCATGACGTGACCGGTCATCCCCGCCCGAAAGGCTGGCCGCGGAAAAGGCCGGGTAGTGCAACGCCAGCGCGATGCCTCACTTCGCCTCCCCCGAATGGAGGTAATTATGCTCCATCTCGATAAAATGCGGCTCGCCGAAATGAATAGGCTGCCAGCCCTGCCTGGCGCCCTGTTCCGGTTGCATAATTTCTTCGATGCTGATGTCGAAACGATGGCCCAAAGGCTGGTGACGGACAAAGAGAGCATCCTTCTTTGTCTCGCCGAAGCACGAACATTGATACACGCCAACACACCCTATGGCGGGACAGATCGCTTCGACGCCGAAGAGGCTGGATTGCCCATCGCGCTATTGGAAAGGCGATTGCGCCGCGAATATCGGCAGCATCTCGAAAGCAACTTTGCGGCAAGCGGTTACGCCGGTGTAATCAAATGGCCCGCCCCAAGCACTGACATCGTGACAGACGAGGAAGCTGCGGCGACTTTCGTGGTTTCTTTCCTTTCCGCATCGTTTCGCTCGGCTGCGTCGAAATCGCGAGAGGCCGACGTCGCCACTGTCGATCTTTGGCGCTTTGTGCCGCCGTGGCGCAGGATTTTGCGTCGGCGCCGGTTGCATATCGCCGATGCCCTTGGTTGTGCGGGATGGATGCGGTTCGATGTGTGGCTTGCGCGACGGGTTGCGCCCGATCGCCACTATCCGCATTTCTATACCCTGCACCAGCGTCGGCGGCGTCCTCTGCCTGATGAGACGAATGCCATACCATCGCCACAGGATGATGCACGCTCTCGTGAAGCGCCATCCGAAGCGCAACGCAGGTTCGATCGCCTGCCCGGCCTGACGCAGGATGCCTACATATTGTTCGAGACCTACGGGCGAAGCGTCGACGAGATTTCCAAGCGGCTTGGCATCGGACGTCGCAACGCGGATCGGCGGATACGCCGCGCCATCTACGCAATAATCGGTTGGCCGTTGCCATCACCGGTGTGGACCCTTAGCTTTGAACTGAAATTGCGATGGAAGCGCTTGAAGAGGCAATGCCGGGACGTTCTGATCGCGTTCGGGGAGTGATTTTCCTTGTCACTTTCGGACTCTTGCGCTGTCATTACGCGCCCACACGCTTCCGCCTATGGCCTCACAGCTCGATTGCGTCGTCTCATTCTCGCATACCTAATTGATCGCCACGGGCTTTGACATGCATCGCGCGCGGCAACACGAATGCCCAACGACGTGTGGGGAACATCGCCCCAAAAGGCCAATAGATGGCGAGTTCACTGCGCCGTCGCTGACCCGGGTGCAATTATAGCGGTCGACCGCGCCCGCGCCGGTTGCAGGCCGCTTCCCGGACGCCACGTCATGTGCTCGACCCCTCGCGTGCGCATCAGTTGTTGGAGCGCCTCGTCATAGCGAGGTTCCGGCAGATTGTGCGCGAGATAGACCGCGGTGGCCTCCGCGCCCGTGTCGGTCAATGTGAGGCTCGCGATCGGTGCCTCGAGGCCGAGGTTGACGCGCATCCCCTTTACGAAATGACGCCGTTGATCGACAGCTTGCGTCACCAGCGACCGCTCCTCGAGCCCTTCATAGGGCATCCACTCACGCGTCACCGGCATGACTGACATCTCGTATATCTGCGCGAGGCCCGAGGTCCCGATCGAGAAGCTCGCAGCGATGATCAGATGGCCGTCCCGGTCATCCGAACGCCATAGCTCCTCTTCCGCCGCGAACCGCTTATGGAATCGTCGCGCCATATCGGCGTCCATCAAGAATGGCCAATCGGGCAGATGGCGGACCAGGATCTTCTCCCCGTAGCGAGCGCCCTCGATCGAGCGAACCTCACCGATCAGCAACATGATGCGATCGGGCGCCGATCTGGCCACGGACAGCTCCGCGGCCCTGCGCCCTTCGATCGCATTCTGGTCGTCGAGCCTGAACGGCTCCGGGATGAAGAGGCGCTGCGCAAGCGCGTCACCGCGGACCTTGCACCCGAGCGCGGCATTCAGCAGTTGGCGCCGCACGATGTACCAATTGCGCTTTCCCGCCATCCGCGGATGCCAGTGGGTGAGCTGCGCCCGATCCCAAAGGAAATGCAGCATTCCCCGCATCGTCAATCGCTGTCCGGTCGCCTTCACATCGGGCTTGTCGTTCGTGAACGATGCCGGCGCCGCGCGCGCGGGTCCCTTCGACAACGGGAACCCGAACTTCAGCGTTGTCACGCCATTGTCGATGTCGTCGACGATCGCGCTGCCAAGAACCTGGCCGAGACCCGTCAGATGATCGGGCGCCTCATAATGATCGCAGTGCGGAGCGTGCCGCGGACCCGTCCCGGGCCAGCGCGACAGCACATGCCCGCCATGCCGGTGCGAAATATAAAGATCGAGCGCGATATCGCGGCGGCAAAGACAGCGGACCGCCTGCTTGAGCGTGTAGGCCCGCGCCACCATCGCCTCGAACCCGTCTTCGCCTGCGGCGATTTCCCGGTCGAGAACATAGTAGCGCTGCATGGTCAGTCCTCCGGGAGCAATTCGGACGGCAGATAGGGCCTCCAATGATCGCCGAGCTCGAACCGATCACTGAAGGTCGCGCGTGGGCCTTCCGGCGCCGCAGTCCAATAAGGATTGTCCGACTTCGCTGGAGCAAGCCCGCGATCGCCAGCCTCTACCCACAGCATAGCGCGAGCCGCCATCAACTTCTCGAGTTCACCGAACGACGTTGCGACCCCCAGCGGATCGCGGCCCGCAACGGTATACCAGAGGCAACGCTGATAATCGTCACCGGCGCGGCCGAGGATAGCCGCAAGCTGCGTCTTGCCCTCGCTCTCGGCGCGAACAATCCGCTCCAACGCATTGGAGAGCTCGATCACTGCGCGCAGCCCGGCGATCGGATCGATGCCGATGCTGGCGCCGGCAAGTGCCCGCACTTCCCAAGCTTGCGCATCATCGTCGCGAACATCATAGAGCGCCGCGTCGATATCGATGCCTTCGAGCCATAAATCCTGCAGCGCCATTAAAATGCTCCTCGCTTCTGAGCCGAACACAATATGAAGATCGGCATCTTATCAACTGGATCGTCCGTGCGAATCCCTAAATCGCAATCGGCCATCGTCATTTCTTCTCTTCAGCCTCGAGCCGTGCCCGCGCGCGTGCATAAATGACGGGAATTTCATCGAACGCATCCCAACCGGCGGAAGCGCAATAATCATAGAAGACCTGCTCAAGCGGTCTCGACAAATCGTGGCAATCATCGGCCGCGAATCCGATTACGCCCGTCACCATCGGTTCTTTTATGTTGCGTCCCTCAATGCACGGATTGGGGCCGTGCGCTCCCGACTTTTCAATCACCTTCCGCCGAAAAATCTCATAGACCGGCTCGATCGCTTTTTCCCAATCCATACTCTCGATTTCGGCCAGACGCGTCTCGAACGTCTTGCGCAACGCATCCAGCTTCGCGACCTGCGCGCCGACGAGCGCGCCATAGGCGTCGAGCACTGCGGCACCATATTCGCTCCAGTCATCATGAAGTGTTTCCCAGCGCTTCTCGTCGTCAGCCATTTTGCTCAGATGAGAAGAAATCGCATCGCGCGCGATCTCGGATTTGCTTCGGCCCGACCTCTTCGCCGCTGCCGAAAGTTCCGCCTCATCCTCGCGTGAAAGCCGAACATTGAAAATCGTCATACGCATCTCCACAGCGATAATGAGCTATGCGTAAGACAAATGTTCCAAAACGACAACAATGTAATACACGGCGCGCTCAAGGCTCCACTGGCACGTCGCGCGCGCAATGCCCACCGTCCGAATTCAGCCTGCAGCCTCCTCAAACTCGTCGCATATCAGGCACATCGAATAGACTGCGTCACCGATGCACAGTTCAACCGTTCTGATATCTACGCCAGCACGCGTCGCAATCTCAGCATAGGATAGCTCGTCGACACAGTGCATGAGGAAGACTGAGCGCGCGAGTGGCCATACGAGTTGAGTGGCGAGTCTCAATTGATCCCCGATCTCCGCGTCGGGGCCCAGATTCCTCGCATATAGGGGGTAGCGCCTCAAGCGCACATGCAGCCAATAGGCTCGTGCGATGCGGTGGCGCCACATCATTGCCGCTTCGCCTTAGCGTCGGCGCTGACCAGATGCGACCGCACCGCTGCCAACAAACGCGACACCGTAAATCTGACCTCATCGGCGTCGATCGTGCCGCGCTCCCGCCAGTCAACGGCCGCCGGCGGTCGCCAACGTCCGTATGGCGACAGCAACGGCATCAGCCGCGCGAAACTCTCGGAGTGAAACTGCAATCCTCCGCCATTTGCCAAGAAAAAGGCTTTGCCCACGTCCTGCCCGACATGGCGACGACAGTCATCATCGGACCAGCCGGTCGCCACGAGGCAAGCCGTCAAGGCCAGCTGGGACACGATGCCTACCTGATATAATAGATCAGCGGGACGCACGAAATCTGCTTTCGGGAAGAACTCGTGCGCGTTTCGCAGACGCCACATTGCCTCCTCGTTAGCTTCGCTATCGCGCCGTCCTCGCGCGGCGACCGGCCAGCGCACGCCGATGATCCCCGAGCTGAGCAACAATCCGCCTATGAGCGTCCGACGTTCCATCCAGCAGTCTCCCTTTTGCCAGCTGCGCACATGCCCGGATGGAAGAACGGCAAAGCCGTCGTGGAGAAACCCCTGTAAAATCGAACTCGAAAAAATGGGGGGTAACATCCGAGGTCGTAACGCCCGAATCCGAGCGGCTCACTCGAACTCCCGGCGAACCATCCTGACCGACAAAAGCGCATCGGCAACACAGCGCTCGACCGTTGCCACGTCGACGTCCACCGTGATCGCGATCACCTCGTAGGACAGCTCGTCGAGGCGGTGCATGAGAAACATGCGCCGGGCCAATGGCCACAATAGATCCATCGCCAGATCGAGTTGATCGAGGATCGGCGGGTCGGAACCGAGCTGGCGAGCATATTTAGCGCTTCGCGCGGACCCAGAGCCAATAGGCTCGCGACAAACGATGATGCCATTTCATCGCGCGTCCTCCTCGATGCGTCCGTCGGCGAGCCGGCGTCGCACCGCTTCAAGCAAGTCATCCAATGTCGCCGACACGCGAAGCGGGTCGATTGCTCCGATTGTCGGCAGATCGGCAGCAAACGGGCCTCGCCATTTTCCATAGGGTGAGAGCAGTTGCGCCAGGTGAACCATGTCGGGCTGACGATGATTCAATCCGGCCTGGTTCGCGATCGCCAGTCCCTTGTCGATGAACAGACCGATCCGCTGCCTGCACCAATCGTCCGATGCGCCGAGTTCGAGCAGATAGGCTCCGATACCGAGCTGCGCCACGATCCCCGCCTGATAGAGTCGGTCGCGGGGATCGCGATAGAGCCCCGCGGCTAAGCCCCGGTAGAATTCCTCCGCGCGCTCGAATCGATCGGCGCCGCGGCCCTGCAGGGCGTGCCCCCAATCGCTCACATTGTCGCCGATCGGCAATATGCCGGTCAGCAAAAGTCCTCCGCCGGCGCACACAAGGCCCCGGCGCGACAAGCTCGTTGTCACGATCATCGTCTTCATCCTGCTGTTGTTCGGCCGCTGCCCGGCGTGGGCCTCGAACGACCGAGGCGGATGAAAACAGATTTTGCGGGGTCGCGCTATAGCATGAAAGGGGGGTGGTGACTTACGTGGACAATACGGCTTCGCCGGCGCCTCGCTATCGCGAAAATAGACCCGTAGGTTGATAGGAAATGGCGAAAATCTGAGGTTCTTTGATGAATGCAGGAGTCTGACAGGAGAGTTTGAGCACGAAACAGCGGGCCACCGACCGGCAAACGCCGATCGGCAACCTGCTCTACTCGCTAGGGCCGCGATTCTTCGATCGCGACCAAGCTCGCCGAGCCCCTGCGGGTCTCGGCCCTGCGGGTTACGATCAGGGGCAGGGCGATATGGTCGGTCGCCGATCGGCGACCGCCGTCAGCATCTTAGGCCGCGCCACGCTGTTCGCGTGTCGCGGCGCCGGTGTGCGCGCATACCTTTCCCTCTCCCTTCTACGCCGCCTTTCAGGCTCCCGGCGTCGCATCCGGCGGCACGCGGGGACGCGCCCTTTGGGCGCTCAAGCAGAAAACCGGCCCTGCGGGCCTACGGTTTCCACCGCTACGCGGCGGAGCCTCCGTTTTTCAGCTTGCCCCGCGCTATCCCCCGTCTGCTTCTTGGGGCCTGCGACGGCGGCTCCGAAGGGGATGGAAAGGTGGGGCAGGGCATCGCTTCCCCCGACCATGATGGATCCGGTCCTGGTCGGACCGGGCTTCTTTGTCGGCCGCGCTCCCGCACGGCATTTTGATGCTCCGGCTCACCAAAGAGGATCGGAATTTCGTCAAGAAAACAATGTGATAGACCAGATTTGATAGGGCCGCTATTAAGTAATGGTCAAGACGGAAACGCCGGTTTGACAACAACCAAGCGGGCATTGCCCTAATATCTGGAGTAAACATCATGGCGAATATTGGTCACATCAACAAAACCAACGAAGGTGGTTTGGTCGGGAAGATCGACACGCTGGCATTCTCGAATGTCATCGGTCTGCGCCGCTTCATCAGTGACAATCCGAACGCTCCCAAGTTCGAGGTCATGGCGCTGACCGCCGCCCGCAGTTGGGTCAAGATCGGGGCGTTGTTCGAACAGACGATCCGGTCGAGCGGCGAGAGCTTCTATCAGGGCCGTCTCGACGATCCGAGCATGAGCAGCCCGATGGATATCGCTCTCTTTGCCAACAACGAAGATGGCTACAACATCTCGTGGACCCGTCGCCGCGCGCGGCAGGAACTTCCGGGCGGCGGCGAACCGGCAGTGCCCCCGACGGACGGCGGCGGGGACAGCGAAGCGCCCGCCGATGGCCTTGGCGAAAGCACTGCCCCCGATGCTCCGAAGGGCGCAGGGAAGGGAAAAGACCCGAGCGCGAAAGAGGGTGAAACCGCCGACAAGGCGACCGCCTGAACAAGTGAGGCCGGGAAGGGGGTCGCAACCCTTCCCGGCCTTCATGGCTGAACATTGGTCAATGTCCGCTTCGATGCTTATCCATTTTCCGAAGCGGCGAACAGGGATTTTCGACATGACTCGCCTCGACAGCTTCGCAGACCTCGCCGAACATTATGCCAGCCTTACCAGCGCCGACGCCTTCGCTGGCGCGTTCGGCAGCGAAATCGCCAGCAGCCAGCTTTCCATCCACGACGAACCATCCGCCGAAGACATGCCCGACGCCGACGACGCGCGGATCGTTGCCGCCCAAGTCACCGGTGAGATTTTCAACCTGTTTTCCGACACCCGCCTTGCCACCATCGCGCCGCGCATCGCTTGGGGCATCGTCAACAGCTTTCACAAGGTCGCGCAGCAGCTTTCCCGTCAGGAGGATGACGCCGCGCGCGAGCTGGGCGAGCTTGCCCGCGTCCTCGATCCGTCCGAAATTCACGCCGTCAAGCTTGAGGAAGCGCAGCGCTTTTGCCAGTCCCTCCACGAAGCTATCGCGGGCATAGAGGCGATGCGCGACCATGCCGCCGAAGTCTATCGCGTCGAATGTGGCCGTCCTTGGTCCGCGACCACCGGGAGCCGGACGAGCAGAACCCTGACCGCGTCCCAGATCGACGCCCGCGATTTTCTTGCGGCCAGAGCTTCCCAGAAGCGCGAAGCCCATGCCCCCAGCGGCCCGGTCATCGTCGTTTCAGGCGGGGCCGATTGGACAGCACATGAAGCCCTTTGGGACCGGCTCGACGCCATCAAATCGCGCATTCCCACCATGACATTGGTTACGACCGCGCAGCACAAGGGCGCCGACGCCATCGCCGCCGCATGGGCCGCCGCGCGCGCGGTGCCGCTGGTCGCCTTCCGGCTCAATCGCCAGCTTGGCAATCGCGCGGCCTTCGAGCGCAATCGCTCGCTAGAGCGGTTGCAGCCGGTCGAAGCCGTCATCTGCGAAGGTAGCGGCATCCAGATCAATCTCGCGCAGGGCCTTCGCGCCGCTGGCGTCCCGCTCACCATCTTCAAACATGAGGATTTTGCGATCCGCGATCAAGCTCACGCCTGATCGCGGATCGCCGCAGGGAACAGCGCCATGAGGTTCACCCCACACCAAGGCATTTATGCCTATGAGCGGACCAACCGGAAATTGAAGGCGGCAGAACGCCGCCTTCGTCTCGATCGCGAAAAGTTTCCGCTCTTCGCCGAAGAGATCGGCGAGAGCCAACCGTCGCCAGAGGAATTGCTGGATGCGCGGGCGCGATCATTCGTCACCCACCAGCAAGACAACCGGGACCGCGCAGCCCGGAACTGGTGGCAGGCGCGGGTGGAACTTCGCGCAATTCCGGAGCCGGATCGCGCCGCCTTCATCCGCTTTTGGAATCGGTGCAAATGCCCGGGCAATGGCAGCTACCTTTTAACCTACATGAATATGTTCCGGGATGGCCGCCTGATCGTTCACGAAGGCGAGGTGCGGCCCCGGAGCGACGTAGAATGGGAAAGCGACCGAAAGGCGAAGATCGCGGCCATGAACGACCTTGAACTCGACGTCATGATTCAGACGCACGTCAGCCCCTTATTCGCCGAATGGGGGCGCGAGGAGCGCAGGCGGCGTGCGACGGTGGAGGAATGCCCCAAACCGGATCGCGCCCGCACCGCAAAGCGGCGCGGGCGGCGATGACCCATGCGCCCGACCTCGACGCCATGTCGCCCGAAGAATTTGCGGCCTACCTCGACCAGCTTGACCGGGCCGAGAAGCCCCAGACGCCCGAACAGATTTGGCGCGCGCTTACCGCGAGGAGCAACGCCGCCGCCAACTGGCTTTATGTCAGCCAGCGCGTTCGCATCATCGACGGACCCGACTCTGTCGATCCGCAATATGGCACTTATCGATTGATCGGCCGCGAGGGTGTCGTCTGGCGGCTCTGCTCGTCCGTGTTCGCGGACCATTGCCGCGTTTTTCTCGATCCGGTCGGGACAGAACGTGCCGAGAAGATCGTCTTTATAGAAGTACGCGACATCGCGTCGCTCGCGGCTTCCGCCAGCTCGCTAACGATGCCGCCTGGATAATCGCGCCGCCGCCGGTCCTGACGGCCCGACGGCGGAAAGTTTGGAAGCATTTGGAAGCATGATGCAATGATCGTGCTAGGATTCGAAACTTGAGCAAGAGGATATTCCATGCCGAAGCCGCAATCTCCCGTTGAAAATCCGCCGAATGATGTGGAGTGCATCGCGCTCGTCAAACCCGGCTCGGCGCTGGCGCGCCATTGGAACTTCGCGAAGCCGACGTTCGGCATCTACGAATACAGCAAGGCTTTCGACAAACATTCGCTCAGGTTCGGAGATGGCAGCTGGCAGGATTTGATGGTCGCGATGTTTCCCGACGTAATTCTGTTGCAAGACGGCGGCACGGAACTGGTTGAACGGTTGTTCGACTAGGCAGCGCCGTGCAGAGGGCCACGCCCTCATGCCGAGGCCCAGCCCGCGATGCGGGCGGGGAAGACCTCTTTAGATGCAGAAACCCTTGAATGTATCTCGATTGAGATACATATAGGGATCAGGTTCAGGTCAGGAGATATCGCAATGGCTGCCCATACTTCGATGTTGCACGTCCGCGTAGATGACAAGCTCAAAGCTGCGGCGGCAGAAAACTTGGCAAATTTTGGTTTGTCGATCTCAGATGCCGTACGCATCTTGTTGACCAGAGTCGCGAAGGAGGGCGGGTTGCCCGCCGGACTGACGTCTGATCCCGAAGCCCACGATACATGGTTTCGATCCAAAGTTATCGAAGCCTTGGCTGACCAGCAGCCCACTGTGAGTCACCAAGAGGTCATGGATGACGCACAAGAACTGATCGATAGGAAGCGCCGTGCGCGCAATTGAGTGGACGCGCCTCGCGCGGGCTGATCTGTTAGCGATCGTCGACTATATCTCGGATGACAATCCTGATGCCGCCCAGCGGGTAAAGGAGAACATAGAGGCGAAGGTAGCTAAGCTGCCGGATTTCCCGCAACTATATCGAAATGGTCGGATTCAAGGAACGCGGGAAATGCTTGTCCGCGCTAATTACATCGTCGTCTATTGCGAGGATCCTTTGACTATTCGTGTGCTTCGCGTTCTGCATGCCGCGCAACAATGGCCGCCGACGGTGTAGACTTCAGAGTAGTGGAATTGCTCGATTTGGAGATGGATTTTTGAAACACGAACCAAAGAAGGTCACCTCCAGAGGTCCCCAACATTCTTACCTAGCTGCTCTCGACCAAATTGCGTTGCTGCCTGAGGAATTGACCGAAACGGCCGCAAGCAGTCTCCGAACCGCCAAGGCGCCAGCCGAAGCAACCCGCCTCAACGAGCTCATGGGCTGAGCCACGGCCCTCCGTTCGGTATTGCCGACCGACAGGCATCGCCCTTGCCTAGTGGCGCGTGGCGGCGTGGGCCAGAAAGGGGACCGGCACCGCATAGCTTGATCTCGAATTTCGGTTCGAGCCGCACCGGCAGCTGATCTGTTCCTTCATCGTCCCGCTGTTGATCGGTCCATCGGGGGAGCTGGCGAAGGGCCGCGCAACCTGCATACCATCGACGTGAAGCGCAAGGCGTCCAATGCGAAAGCCGAATTGCTGCCCATCTCCTTGGGCGGCCTCGTTGCTGTCTGACGCACGTAGGCAGCTCGCCCGCCTCACGCGGGACGGGCCTTCGGCCCTCAAGCAGAAAACCGGCGCTGCGCGCCTACGGTTTCCACTGTGTGGACCCTCCGTTTTTCAGCTTGCCCGCGGCGGACGGCCGCCTCCTCGAAGTGCGTCAGCAACGACACCACCCAAGGAGATACATCATGCAGAATTGTGCAGACTTTCACATCATCGGCCGCGTCGGCAAAGTCGACGCCAAAGATAAGGTCACTTACCTCGATGTCGCAGCCAACTATCCCCGCAAGGACGGCGACAGCTGGAAGGACGACACCCACTGGAACAGCGTTACCTGCTTCGGCAAGATGCACGAACGGGCCGCGAAGATCGGCAAGGGCGACTTGGTCCGCATCACCGGTCGCGTCCGCCAGAACAGCTACGAGAGCAACGGCGAGCGTCACTACACGGTCGATCTGATCGTCGACCGGATGGCCACCATCATAAAGGCCGGTGGTGCACCTGCAGATCGTGACGACGACGTCCAGGACGACAACGTCCCCTTCTGATCATCCCGGGGGCGGTCTCGGCCGCCCCTTCAGTCTCCACAGGAGGACAATCATGGAACTCGCAATCAACGCCCGCATCGCCCATCTCGAAAGCGTGGCGCGGTCGATCAATCGCCAGATCGATCGCACCGAATATTTCGCGGACATGATCGATTGGCACGCCATGACGACCGAGGATTGCCACCTGATCTCAATACACGAAGATCATTTCGCTGAAACTCTGGCGGAAACGAAAATGGAACTCGATTTCAGATACGACCAGCTTTGCAGGGCGGCGCATTGAGCGCCGAACGGAACCGCTGCCCGACGGGCGGCGGTTCCTTTAGTTGCCACCGATGCGATGGCCAGAACGATCCTGCTCGCTAGCCGCCTGACTACGCTGGCGGACAGCGCATCGCCGGCAGTCTCAAAGTCACGCGAGTTTCTCCGCAATCTTCTTCGCGCCATGCTTCTCGATCGCCTTCGCAATGGCCGTCGCTTCGCTCCGATCCATGCGGGCGATCTTCACCTTGGCAAGCGCACCGAGCAGCGCATCACGTCCCGCATCGCGTTCGGCCTCGCGAGCGCGACGTTCCGCTTCCGTAATCTCAGCAAGTTCGGCTTCGAGCGCTGCACGCCTCGCAGCAATCGCGTCAAGGTTGCCCTCGATCTTCTTCGCTCTTGGCATAGTATCGTCCCTTCTGATCCGTCGTAGCTGATGCCATAGCTATCATGACGCGGGTGAAATTCCAGTACGATATGGGAACGGTTGCAATCTTTACCTCAACCCATTCAGCCGCACAGCGATGTACCCGATACAGTTCCAACTTGATCGTCGCTGGCGACAAGATGAATTGCGTTTGGGGCGCGCTACGCCAGCGCTTTGTGGCGATTTATCCCACAGGTGTCACAATCGATCCGCATCCGTAAGCACGGATGATCTTCGTGGGGTTCCATTTTTGGAACCTGATCGGTCTCGTTCCGCCGAACGATAACGATTAGATTGCCGGGACCATTCGGCCCGGCAATCTCGCAATGCCAGTCGATGCATTTCGCATCATGCTGCCGTCCTATTGGATGCCCGGCAGGGTCACAAAGTGCCCCTGCCTTGGCAAGATGACGGGCTAAGCCCGAATTCAATCTCGAATAGAAGAATGAGAAAACCACTTCGGGTATATCTCATTCTGAGATGCACACGGTATGCGGCAAGCCGCAAAGCCGTTGCTCCGCAACATACGGAAAACAAATGCGAATAACAGGGTGCAAAATACACCCCAAAGGGTGTATTTCGAACCCGCCTAAGGGTGCACTTCGCACCCCGAAAAAGGCGCGGATTTCCGCCCAAAACCTGTGGTTACCAGGGTGCCAATTGCACCATTTTCCGCGCTGCAAGGGGCGCACCTTGACGATTCTGCAGCGTGCTGGTAACCAGCATTCGCCTTTCGCAAGAACCCATCACCCATCCCCTACCGAGGGAGGGTGGTTTGGAATTTCATCGTCGTTCCGTAGCGCTTTCACCGGAGACTTGGTCGTCTCTGACGAAGATTGCGCAGGAAGAGGGCATCACAACATCAGAGTTGGTTCGGCGCGTCCTCATCCTCTTTTTGGCGGACCGCGACCGCCCGCAGTTCAATCCGCAGCGCATGGCAATCATCTGCGAGTATATGCAGCTCGTTGCCGATGAGTGGGTGAAGAAGCACGCTCCCGATCGGCGCGACGAGTTTCTTTCGGTGGTCGACCAGCGACTGGAGCGGCACCATGGGGGATAAGCCCACACGCCCCCGTCATCCGCGTGCGTGGTCGAGCCACGGCGAGGCCAACCGAAACAGCGGAAACTTCACCCGCGGATCCCAACTCATCGGTCACCAGTTCTCGATGTGGTGGCGCGGCGCTCGCGTTCCGCTCTTGGTTTGGATCGGATTGTTGCTCGGTTTTGCGTGGCTCAAGCTGACCCTGATCCTCGACGATTATGAGTTCCAGATGCTTGGTACGAAGGCGCTTGCGGCGTTCTGGAATTTCGTCGGGTTCGACGAGATGAAGCGTGCCAACGTGACCCTCCGGGACGGCTCTGTCTATCAAACCTATATGGGGTACGTACCTTTCGTCCCGGATGTGCAGATCGCGTGGGCGAAGCTGATGAACGCCTTTTGGGGCAGCTTCATTTTTGCTTCAATCGGTGCTGGCGTGTTCGCTTGGTGGTTCATTCCATGGGCGCGAGAACGAGGCGTCTCGATCCTTGCTGATCATCACGAACGCGGTGTCGAGATTGTCGAATATGACGTTCTCAAAATGATGCTCGACCGGCACAATATGGACCGCGTTCGGGAACGCGCTAAAGAAGCTTTCCCTGACATGACTCTTGCGCAGGTTGAAGCCCTTCCGCTCGCTGATCTCAAAGCAGCGGGTGTGATATTGCCATATAAGATCGCGACGCTCCCGTTCCCTTATGGGTTCGAGCAGAGCCATGTCATGCTCACCGGGACAACCGGCACGGGTAAGACGACACTCATTCGACAGGTCGTCGCGCAGGCGATCGAGAGGGGCGACCGATGCGTCCTGTTTGACCTTACCGGTCACTATATGGAAGCCTTCTACGATCCCGAGCGCGACTTCGTTTTGAATCTCAACGATGCGCGCTGTGAGTCCTGGTCATTGTTCAATGACTGTCACTCACGCAGCGAATTGGTGACTGCAGCGACGGCCCTCATCCCAGCGGATCACGGTTCCGATGGTGGATTTTGGGAGAAGGCCGCGCGCACCTTGTTTGTCGAGATGTGCGACAATTTGCGGAGGAAGGGTCGCGCCACGAACCAGCATCTTTGCGACGAGCTTTTGAAAGCCAGCCTGAAGAAAATCTACGAGAGCTTGAAGGGCACTGTGGCTGACCCGCTCATATCGCCGGATGCGGCAAAAATGGCTCAGTCGATCCGCGCAGTCTTGAACTCCCATGCGGAGTCCATCAGGTTCTTGCCGCACGCAGGCGAGCCTTTCTCGATCAAGGACTGGATCAAGCGGGACAATGGAGAGGCGTCCATCCTCTTCATAACCGCGCAATATGCGCACCTCGATATGTCGCGATCGCTCCTCACATTGTGGATGAATATCGCGATCAACACGATCATGACGCTCAAGCACACACGGCAGCTTCGTACCTGGTTTATCTTCGACGAGCTCGCCGCGCTTCATCAGCTGCCTGCGCTTGAGAGAGGGTTGCAGACCGCCCGCAGCTTTGGTGGCGCCTTCCTTCTCGGGCTCCACAATTTTGCAGGCTTGCGAAAAACATATGGCGACGATGGCGCACAGAACATCATCAGCCTGACGAACACCAACGTGATTCTTCGCGTAAAGGAGAGAGAGACAGCGGAGGAATGTTCCCGACTGATCGGCTTCCGCAAGGTCCGGACTATGGATGAATCCTACAGCTATGGCGCGCATCAAACTCGTGACGCTTCGACCATCTCACCGACCACCAAGGAAGAGGCGCTGGTGATAGCGGACGACATCACCAGTCTCCCAAATCTCAACGCCTATGTTCGTTTCCCTGAGAAGTTTCCTTCTACACTGGTTTCGTTTCCCTACGTCGGTTTTCCTTCAATTGCCGAGGGCTTCATAGAGGCTGCGCCACCGCCGGATGTCGATCCCAGCGATGAGGACGAGGGCGACGGCGACGGCGACGGCGACGGCGAAGAAGGGGGCGGCCAGGACATCGCGGCCGACCGTCCTGAGCCGGGCGTTGAAGCCGTGACGGAGCGGCAGGAACGTCGCGAGATTACCGACCTGCAAGATGGGCGGGAGGTCCGCGCGCGGGACGTCCTCGACGTCCGTCGGTCGCATCTGGACGGGCGGATCGCTGCGCAGGGAGAAACCGAGAAGCCCGCGCCGATCACGTCGCTGGCCAAGCGTTCGATCGACGACGACCCGCCCACGGGTGCCGCACCGCGCAACGCTTCGACCGGGAGTAGCGGCCAGCAAGATGCGCTCGCCCACAAAGAACAACTGCGCGGACCGAAAGATACTGCGGAAGAAAAGAGCGGTGAATTGGCCCGCCGCGAATCCCGTATGGATTTCGGTGAGAGCGAGCACCGCCGCGCCGGCGGCGCCGAGCTCGGGGCCGATGGCATGGCGCGCGGCAGCGATGATCTCGACATGGACATGGATTGACCCGCCATGAGCTTCAGGCGCCTTCCGTTCAGTCCACAATGCCCGGCCATGGTTGCCTGGAGGACGAGAAAGGCAGCTGGTGCCGCGAAGAGCATTTTGGTCCAGCTCAACAAGTTCCGGTACGCCCCGCACAAGGACAGGCGGCGCAAAATCGCACTGCTGCAGCCTTATCAATGCGACCGGTGCGGGAAGTGGCACATTGGCGATCCCGTCCCCGGGTGGAAGCAATTGTGATGGCTAAGGGCGTGGCGCGATGATCAGCTTCTTCCACATGGAAGTGCTCGAGCAGATCGAAGCGCGGATCCTTGAACATCATTCGGCTGGGCGAACGATCCACTGGCTCGGCGGGGGCGCCGACGCGCTCGGTCTTTCCGCCCTCGATCGCGACGCGGTAATTGCGGCGGTGTTCACACCTACAGTTGAAATCAAACGGCAGGGTGGTCGAGCTGGGGGAACGATTGCAGGAATGTCGTTGCTGTTCTCGCCGCCGTTCGATCTCGCATATGTTCGCGAAAGCAAAAACGCCCGCGTGATACGGGCCGCCCATATTGCCTCCGCGCGAGTTGCACTTCGGCACCTCGAAAGCTGGACATTGGTTCGCGATGTTGCTGGAGGCTCGCTCCGCCCGAGTGGCCTCATTTACGCCCTCTGCGTCGCCGATGATGCCTTCGTCCTCGACATGTTGGTGCTTGGTTGGGGTGTCGGACCGGGAATGCGATGGGGCCTCATTGATGGCTGGACGCTGGCAGCGAAACTGGGCTCAGCTGAAGACATATATGCCAGCGAGCTCGAAGATCGGCTCACCAGCCAAGGCCTCAAGCTCACCTGGACGGGCCCGTCCCACGCCGACTTGAAACCGATGTTGTGGCGTGAGCGTCGCGCACGTTGGGCGCTCGCCCAGTACGGCCGCAAGAATTTCTGGCAGGCTGACGCATCATGACCGTATCGATTGGCAAGGTTCATTCGGCGGGCGGTGCGGCGGCCTATTTCGCGGCCGACAATTATTACACGGCCGAGCAATCCGAGGCCGCCTCGGCATGGGCGGGAGAAGGCGCCCAGGATCTCGGGCTTTCCGGGACGGTGGACACGGCAACCTTCGAGCGGATTTTGAACGGAGAATTGCCTGACGGCAAACAAGTCGGCGACGCCGAGACCCGCGATAGCGGCCGTGATTTCACATTCTCAATGCCGAAGTCGGCTTCGCTCCTCGCTCTCGTTTCCGGCGACAAACGGATCCTCGCCGCGCATATGGCTGCCGTCAAACAGACGATGACCTGGGCAGAGAAGAATTTGGCTGAAGCCCGAGTTCATGTCGACGGCAAGGACGTCGCGGTCCGAACCGGAAATCTCGTCTATGCGCTGTTCCCGCACGATACGAGCCGCGCCACGGATCCGCAGAGCCACATCCACGCCGTGATCGCCAATTTGACCAGATTGCCCGAGCGGTTTCGTAATCCCGATCAGGTCGATCAGAAGACAGGCGAGATCACGAGCGACGACGGGTGGCGCGCATGGCACAACGGCGCGATGTATAGGGCCAGCGCCGTGCTGAGCTCCATGGCGAACGCCATATTGCGCGAAAAGCTCGAGGGCCTGGGCTACAAGACAGAAGTGACCAGCAAGCACGGCGCTTTCGAGGTTCTCGGTCCCAATGGTGAGCGCATAAATAAAGAGGCGCTCGACGGCTTCTCGAAACGCGGGAACGACATCAAGGCTAAGGCTGAAGAACTCGGTGTGCATAGTCCCGAGGGGCGAAGAGCCATCACGCAGCGCACTCGCGATCCGAAGATGGACGCCGGCGATCGCAGCGAGCTCGCCGAGCGGTGGCGTGCTGAAGCGCGCGACTACCAATATAACGGCGACAAGATCTACGCGATGGCGCTCTCCCGATCGCAGGAGCGCAGCTCGCCGATCGAGCGCGGCATATTGGCCGTAAGTTCAGCGATCCGTGACAGCCGCGACAGGCTGATCGACTATTTGCGCCGCCCTGACGATCCGCTCGTCGATTCCGGTCTCGCCAAGCTCACGAGGACGCCGGCTACCGCGCGCACCCAATATGCCACTGCCAGCGCCATTCGTATTCTGAGTGAGCGCGAAGCCGTGTTCAAAACGGCCGACGTAATCAAGACTGCGGTCGACCTGGGCGAGAAAGGTGTCACGCCCGATCGAATCGAGCGGCGGATCGCGGAGCTGGTCGAAAAGGGTGAGATCGTTCCAGAGACATCCCAACGTCTTGATAAAGCTGTCGACATGATAACCACGCGCGAGGCCATCGAGCAGGAACGCCGGATCCTGAAGGCGATGGATACCGGCGCCGGCGAAGCGCGGCCCCTTATGACCGCCGACGTCGCGGCCACGCGCCTGGCCGAACTGGCAGCACCGCGAGAACTCAACCATCAGCAGCTCGCCGCCGCGATCCAGATCGTGTCATCGCCCGATCGTATCGTCCTTGTCCAAGGTCGCGCGGGCGCCGGTAAATCGACGATGCTCCAGCCAATCGCCAAAGCAGAAGCGATCGACGCCACGGCAAGGATGCTCAGCGCTGAAGGCAAAGACGCGCTGTTGCTGACGGCCGACGTCAAAGGTGACGCAAAGGCCCTCGCATTCCAGAACAAGATGGTCGCTGATCTCAAGACCGATACCGGTCTCGAGGCGATGACCACGCACGCCTTTATATTTCGGAACGAGAAGTTCCTGAACGGGGAGGGCTCGGCGGAAGCGTTCGCAGCCCGGAAGGCCGAACTCGCGGGCGTCTATCTCATCCTCGACGAAGGTTCGATGATCTCGAACGAGCAAATGGACAAGCTGACCGCTATCGCGAACCTCATGGAAGTCGGCCGTCTCGCCATCATCGGTGACCGGAAGCAGCTCAATCCTATCGACGCGGGGAAGAGCTTCTCGCTCATGCAAGCCCGCGCGATCCAGGACCAACTTCCCGTCAGCGAAGTCAACATCAACATGCGGCAGAAAACCGAGGAGATGAGGCTTGTCGCTGATCTCGCTGACGCCGGCAATGTTCGCGGTGCAATCGCCATCCTTGGCGATCGCGTCATTGAATCCGACAATCGTATAGGCGACGCCGCGAATGCGTGGCTGGCGCTCTCTGCCGACCAGCGCGAAAAGACGACGCTGCTCCCATCGAGCCGCGACGGCCGAGCGGAGGCAAACCAGATCATTCAGGACGGATTGAAGGCGGAAGGGACGCTGCAGGGCGAGGGAAGGGCATTCAATGTCCGGGAAACGGTCCAGCTCACCCGTGAGGAATATCGATACGCCCGTAATTGGCGTCAGGCTGAATTCCTCGAGGTCGGAAGTCGCGACAATGGCCTTGGACTTACGAAAGGCGATTATCGAATTGCTCGTATCTTCGACAACGGCAAAGTCGATCTTGTCGACATGCGCGGGAAGAAGCATCGCGTCGAGCCCATCAAGATTGACCCCACGGGCAAGCTTAATCGGCTGAAGCTCAGCAATGAGAAGCGGATCGAGGTGCATGAAGGTGAACGGATCCGCTGGACCGATAGTGATAAACGCGATGGCCGCGGGATGATCAATGCTACGATCGCGAGCGTTGAAAAGGTGACGGCAGAAGGCATCACGGTGAAACTGGCGAGTGGCGAGCTCCGCGAGCTGCAGAATGGCGACAAGATGCTGAAGCGTATGGATCTCGCCTACGCGATCAACACCCATATGGCCCAGGGTATCACGAACGAAACCGTTTTCTCCGTCATGGGCGCCCGTGAATCGAACCTTTCCAACGCGCGAGCGTTCCTGGTCAACCATACGCGTCAGCAGAATGATGTTCGTTTGTTTACCGACGACAAAACAAAGCTGGTCGCGCAGCTTGAGAACAACCGGGGCGAGAAGAGTTCCGCGCTTGAGGCCATTGGCGAGCTCGCCGTCGAGAAAATCCTTTCCAAAAAAGGGAAAGACTTTTCTCCGGAACCGCCCGTTGACCTCGACAAGCCGTCCGGCACCGGCGACCTCGATCGAAAGCTCGACCTTAGCGGGCTGGCGGATCTCGATATCCGCGGCTCCGAGCCGAAAACCGAAAGCAAGGCAACGGACCTTTCCAGTCCCGAGCCCTCGCCAGATAAGGACACCGGAAAATCTCCGGCGTCGCCGGCGCCGGCAGCACCTCGCGAGGAACCCCAGCTCGATCGCTCAAAGGGCCTCGAGCTATGATAAGCGCGCATCAAATAGGACGAGGCCGAACCATGCGAGCAATCATATCGAGAGCATTGGCCGCGCCGATCGCGCTCAACCGCAAAATCGCGGCAATGTCATTATCGACTGCACGATTCATAACCCGCACGGGATCCAGCCGTGTTGAATCGGTCTTTTGGGTTGTAGGCGCTTCAACGGCGGCGTTTGGCGCTGCGATCATCGTCGCATCCAAACTAGGCGATGTCGCCGGCATCCTCACCCTACAACGCTGGCAATCGACGGCCGAGATGCTCGATCTCGGCGGGGCTCTGCTCGCCCTTTATCTGGTCGGTCACATTTTCCTTGGCCTTGCGAAAGCGGTCCGGGAAGAAGTTCGTTGGATTCGGCGGGGAGGGGATCGCTCGTGAATGCCCTGATGTTTGGACATGCCGGCGCGATGCTGCTGATCCTGGCTGGCGGCGAGCTGCTGACTTCGCCGGCGGCAGCCCCTGCGCAGTCGCTTGCCGCCGGCGCCTGTCGCGCGATCGACGGTGACACACTCCGCTGCGGTGAGGAACGTGTCCGACTGCTCGGCATCGATGCGGCTGAAAAGAAGGGCCATTGTCGGCAAGGACGAGTTTGCGCGCCCGGAAATCCAGAGGCACACCGCGCCGCCCTTCAAAGGCTGGTGAGCGCCCGGATCACCATCATGCCGGTCAAGCGGGACAGATATGGTCGGATGGTCGCGATCGTCCAATCCGCCGGCGGCATCAATCTCAGCTGCGCGATGCTCGCAGAAGGCGCGAGCTATGTCGCCCGTTGGGACGATCGGAAAATGATTTGGCGCAGTTGCGCGAGCACGGTGCGCCGGGCGAACCACCTTTGATAACGGATAGATCGAGGAGAGTGACATGAGGACGACGACAAAAGCGATAAGCTCGCGCTGATAGCGGCTATGGCAACTGTGGGAGTCGCCTGGATCGTTATGCACTACTCACCCTATCAAACCTGTGTGCGAGCGAAGGCAGCGCGCATTGAAGCGGACGTTGCCGAAGTGCGGGAACGATACAAGGCAGCCGGACCAGTCTCAAATCAGGTCGTGCCCGGATTCGAAGACGTGCCATCAGTTACACCGTCCGCGGAAGAGACGGCAGTCGAAGCGAAGCGAACTGCGGAGATTATGTGTGCTGGCGGGGAGCCGTGAGGGGAAATAGAATGAAGGTCGCATTGGCCATCGTCGCTGCAATGGTTTCGCAGCCACTGTTTGCACAAACCGCTGAACCAAAGTGGCAGGCAAACGAAGTCGATGAAGAACGATACGGAATGCGCTTCCGCACCGGAACAACACCGAGCGGAAGTCCCTATCGCTACGCCAGCGATGGCAGCGGATATGTGCTGAAGCCCGGTGCGGAATTGACCGGGGAGGGCTGGTCGGTGAAATGCGAGATCGATCCGATCACCGATGCCAACAAATGTAGCCTGACCGCTCGCAACCTGTTTCTGTATATGGGCAGCGCAACGACGGTGCAAAGCGTCTGCATTATGGGCCACGACTTTCCGGGGCGACGCGGGGCCATTCGAGTTGACAAAAATGCGCCATTTGCAACGTCGGAAGGCGGCTGCGTTTCATCCCCCATATTGTTGAAGCAAATGATGACTGGGAACAAGGCTGCGGTGCGTTCGGTGAAATGGCCGAACGATTATGATGTTGATGCCACCGTTGAGATTGGACCGCTTCAAGAGGCACTATCGTTAGTGCTCTATCTCAAGCGGAACCTTGGTAACTTCTGATCAGTCGTCTTCCTGACTGGGCGGGCTGACCGATACGGTGCCAGACTTCGCTTTGAAGTTTCGGATAGGCCTGCGGATCAGAATCATCCTTCTGCGCGAACATACAGGAACTTGCCGTTTCGGGGTGTTTCCTGTATGTTCGCTTGTGAAGGATTTTGTCATGGACGATCAGTTTAAGCCTTTTGGATCCGACTGGAGCCGCCGGTACTACGATTCATCGCACCCGCTTTACATCGCGTCGGCTGCGGAAGACGGGCTTGCGCGCAT
Organism: Sphingopyxis sp. H053; assembly: GCF_001468225.1. Lineage (GTDB taxonomy): Bacteria > Pseudomonadota > Alphaproteobacteria > Sphingomonadales > Sphingomonadaceae > Sphingopyxis. The sequence goes on from NZ_LNRU01000005.1 coordinate 23,733, forward strand.
GTCGAATGGCGGTCGCAAGACTGAGCTTGGGCCTTGGGGGCGGCGCGCGCTCTATGCAGCTTTCGCGCTCATTGCGTCATACTTCGCCCTCATCTTGGCGGTGGGCAGCCACTGACGGTTGCCGGTGGATTCACCCACCGGCAACTCAGCACTATCGTTTCCTACCGCGCCCACCCCGGGGTTTAGGATCATGCTCCAGATGGAGGTGGTTATTGGCCGGATTGTCCTTGAACGTCTCAAAATTGACGTCGTAATCTGGGCCAAGCCGTTCGCGCACATCCCGCGCCCATTGCTTTCCTTGGGCAACGCTGATGTCGCTTCCTCGCAGATCAACGCCCTTTCCTTCTGGATGCAAGCTGCCGCGAGTATGCTGGCTATCGCGCGCAGATGTGACCACGCGCTGTGGTAACCCGAGTGCCTGTGCCGAAGCCGCCGCCGCCGTCAGGGCTGGCGCCATGCTCGAGTCCATTGAGCTGAGGTTGGCGCCAGGCTTTACGTCGAGGCCAGCGGCGGACGCGACACCCCCGAGATTCACCCGCTGGCCACCAAGCGGCGCTTCGCCAGGGCCGTCCAGGCCGAGAGCTCGCATTGCGCCGGCAACGCCCGGCATTGTCCGTATAACCCAAGAATCGTTTCGAGCTTCGGCCGTTGCGCCAAGATTGTCGGCTTGCCGCCGATCGCCGAGCAGCGTTGCCCTCATTCCATGACCATAATCATCCAGCCTCGCTACACTGCCGTCAAGTCGGCCGCTAACGCTGTCCTCAAGCCCAACATCTCGAGCAGAACCGGTAACATCGACCGATGGCCCACGAGCAGCAATTTCTGCCATGCCGGCGGCACCGATCGCACGAACTTCGTTGGCAGTTGAGAACGACGGCCCCGCAATGGTCGCCCCCGGCGCATCGGGAACCACCCCGAGGTCGTGGTGCATTTGTTCGACCCGATCATCCATAAACTGCTTCACCAAGGCGTCCTGCGTGAGGGCTTGCGTCGGCGTCATATTGACCAGGCCCGGGTGATAGCTCTGATCGAGATGGCGGTTTTGAGGATCCATCATAGCTGTTTGAGCATAGCGCACGAAGTCTTGGCTAAGGTTCTTGTTGAGCGCGTAGCCGTCGCGCTCGAACTGCGAGAATTCGTTCGACCAGCGCTGATACTGGTCTTCGGCCCGCGACGCCTCCTCGCTGAGACTTTGCGAATGACGAAGGTCTTGAGAAACCTCCTGACCAAGTCCGCGGACTTGGCTATCTGTCGACGATGCCGTTGCACGATAGAAGCTCTCGCGCGCTTGGCGAGCCGCTTCAGAATTGGATTCCTTTTCGAGCCACTGATGTGCATCAGTATTTTGGGTCGAAGTCGAAACTCCTTGGTCGGTTCGGCGAGTATCGCTCGACCGTCCATCAAGCCCAGCTTTGAGGTCCGCAGACCCCGACAGCGGTCCGCCTTTCCCAGCGCTCAAGGCACCGGATGCACCAATACCAGCGCTCCCCGTCAATACGGTGTCTCGAGCAAGCTGATCGGCCTGACTCTTCGTCATGCCGAACTGGGTTTGCAGCGTATTCGACCAGCTCGAAGACAGATCCTGGACCTGCGCGATCGACGACTGCAGAGAGCGACCCTCTTCGGTTGTGGCGCTCGCCGACGTTTGCGCGGTGTCGAACAATCTCGCCGATTCCGTGCGGGTAGCCGCCCAGCTATCACTCGCGGCGACTCGCTTTTGTTCGACCACGCTGGAACCTTGGCTGAGCCCCTTTTGCAGCTGAGCCCCGAAATCTTTGCTAGCCGAGATACCGAACCCGAGGTTCGAAATGCCCTGGCTCGTGTCATAGGCGAACGTGCCGTCTTCATTGTATCGCGTGAACGCGCCGTCGCTCGAGCGCTGCTGGATCGTGCCGGCGCCGGTATTGAAACTCGGTGCCGTAGAATATTGGTCGCGGTTCAGCGTGTTGATCTGCCGATTCATCAGCGAGGCGTTGCCATATGCGTAGTTGCCCGTTGTGGCCTCTGCGGCCGCCTGCTCCGCGGCATTCTGGCTTGGCGAAAGAAAACTCGCCGAATGCGACGCGATCGCCATTGCGCCCTTGGCCATGCCTGCCGCGATAAACGGAACCGACATGATCATGTAGCCAGCGAGCGCGCCGACGTCCTGGTTCAGGGCCGAGATACCGGAGAAATTGGCGGCTGTGAGGCCACCATTGGCGCCCCACGACGCCAAGGAATCCTGCCAACGCGACATGAAAATCATGTTCAGGATGACGAAGAGCGGACCCCAAGCGGCGAGATAGAAGAAGCCGGTGATATAGCCCTTGGCAACCGTCATCCCGTTGGTAGGCAGCAACATCAGCAGAAACAGGATCGGGAACAACGAATAGAAGACAACCGTCAGCACAATGTTCAGCAACGGAACCCACTTCATCGCACCGCCGGCGATCGTCGAATAGGTGTTGCGGGTCTGGATGTCCGCGCGCGTCTGAGCAAAAGCGTCGATCGCGCCTTGCGCGGAACCGCTTGCAAAGCCGTCGCGCGCTTCGGACAAAGCATTGATGAACATTGCCTGCCTGACAAGCTGACCGCTGCTCGAGGCCATCCCCGCCGCTCCCATTCCGATCATGTCATTGTTAAGCCGGGCGGTCGCCTGTGCAGCGGGAATGCCGGGGAAGAACTGGGCGGCAATCTTCGGAGCAGCAACCGCATAGTAGCTGTTCCAGCCTGCGCTGATGAACGTGTAGGCAGTCTGACACGTTATGATTCCCGACGTGCCGTCAGGGTAGATATACTGCTGCGACAGAGCGACTGAGCCCGGTCCCATCGCGGTCAAGAGATCCGACGATTTCAGAATGTCGTCATATGTCTTGCGACCGAGAAGGACGTCATAAAAGACGCATTGTTTGAAATGCTCGTTGAGATTGGTCGCATAGACTGGATCGTCGATGCGGAGGCCCTGCGTCGCATCGAGTAGTTTTGCGCCATAAATCATGCCCCCTGTCGAATAGTTCAGGACCTGAGGCATCGCGAAAACAGTCTCGGCCGCGCGCGTAAGATAATCCCCGATCTGGCTCGTGAAGCCCGCGATCAGGCCGAGGCCGACGGGAACATTATCGACCACCGCGGCGGTAACGCCGGGATTGGTACGATCGGTGACCTTGACCGAGATGGTCGGCACCATCACCACCATATACATCAGCGTCGCCTGCATGAACCACTTGAGCAAGGCTCGCGGATCCATGTTCCACGCCGTGACAAGAAGCGCCCAGGTGAATGCCATCACCATCACGACGCGAATGAGGCCCCGGTAACCACCGGAGCCCGCCCACGACGCAACCGCGTTGAAGACGTTGACGAGATATTCGCCGCCGCCGACCGTGAAGACCTCGATCATCGCACGCGCTCCTTCAGCCCGAAATCAGGGCCGCAAACCTTGCGCTGAGAGAGCGCGGGAAAAATTGAGTGATGCCGCCATCCCCGGGGCCATCCGAGACTGCAGCGTGCTTTCGATCATCATCGCGCGATCGACGATCTCGAAGGTTCGCGTGACCCGCTGATTGACTGTGCTTTCGCGCTCGAACAGCCGCTGGCGCACGCGCGCGAGCTGCTCATTGAACTGACGCAGGTTTTCCGCATCGGCCTGATTGCTATTGTTCGACTGCCCCGCCGCAACCTGGTCGAGCATCCGCCGGACGATCGAGTTGAGGAGGTCGATCGCTGTGACTTCCGCGAGCGTGTTGAGCTCGCCCGGCGAGAGGTTGAAGCCCGATGCAGCCTGAACCGCAACTACCTTGTAAAGCGGGATGCTGGCGACTCCGAGAAGGTTCTTTTCTTCGATGGTCAGCGCCCCGTTCGTCCTCACCTTGTCACTCATCGACTGGATCAAGGCCGCAACACGGGGACGCAGCGCCGTGCCGCCCAGCGCCGGTATAGTGCGTCTGCCGGGGCCAAGGCACTTATCGGTTTCGTCACATCCCAAAACGTCGATCGGCTTGTCGCCGTCGAGCAGCGCATCGAGGATCGCAGGATCGCCCTCGCCACGATAAATGATGGGGAGCGGATCATTGTCGGACGGCCGCTTGCCAACGACGATCGTGCCGGTCAGTGTCATCACGAGCTCGCGCATCTGGCGATCGGCACTTTCGAGGGGCGATTGCTTGATCATGTCCCAGGCGTAGTTCTTCGGCCCCGGCGTCATTGCCGCGAGCGCCGGGTCTGTGTTCGAATTGATAGTCGAGGACCGCTCGCCGCCATTTCCGCAACCGCGGCGCGATTTTGCCCAATCCGAGAAGCGCCCTGCCGACGTACCGATCGACTGACAAATACGATCTTCGGCCGCATCGACCTTCGGCCACACGGCGCCGACGGCCGCCGCTGCGGACTCGCAGCTCTGCATGTTGAACTGGTTCACCTTGTTGGCGATGTCCTGCATCTGATCGATGACACCGCCAATTTGTGGGCTGATGCTGTCGATCGCGAGCTTGAAGGCGAAGCCGATCGCGTTGTTGGCGATCGCTTTCAGGTTCGCGACGAACTCCGACATGTTGATGAAGGAAAAGGAGCCGGTGAAGATGTCGATGCCGCCGCAACCCGCCCGAACCTTCGGGAGCTGGATATTGGCTGGGTAGACACTCTTTTGCGGGAAGCGTGCCCAGACGGAGCCCAGCGAATAGTAGCCGGCGGATTGTCCCTGATAGGCAGTCGCGCCGGTGGCATTCGCCGAGGCGCCCATGTCATTGAAGAACTCGCTCATCTCATCACCGACGCCCGCCTGTGCCGGCGCAGCTGCAACAGAGAGAGCAATCACGCCGATTCCTATGCGTGACACGGCGATGCGGATGCGCGCGACGAACGTAAGGTCAGCCATCAGAAGTCACTCCCCGCTTTGGTGCTCGTGAGCGTGAAAATCCGCTCGGTGATTTCGTCGGCCGACAAGATGCCCGTGCCGATTGGGATCGGCCGCTTGCGAACGGTGTCGTAAAGGACGAGCGCGGGCGTCGCCTTGGAGCTCAGACCCATCTTGGCGTGCTGGCCGACGTCGACGACGTAATTGGGAAAAACGCGGTTGGGGCCGCCGTCCATGGAGACGGCAACGACATTGAAGCCACTCCCATCAGCGAGCGATCGCAGGATTGGAGCAAAAATGTCGCAGGCACCGCAGCTCTGGGCGTAGAAGTAAAAGATCCCGTAGCGCTTCGAGAGATTGCGAAGCGCCATTTCCTGCTCCGCTTTGCGGTTATCAATCCATGCTCGCTTCGCCAGCGTCGTCACCGGGCGCTGCAAAGTGTAATCGAGATCGGGATTTTGCCACATGGACCGCTGCCAGACGTCCGAGAACATCGATGCGCGGTCCAGCTGTTCACGCTGGAAGCGGATATAGGCAGTTACGTTTTCTTCGGAGGGCTCAAGGATCGCCCTTGCCTTCAGCTCGTCAAGTTCCTTGGAGATCGAAGCTAGACGTTCGCTGGCTGCAGTAGCACTTGGCGCCGGCGTCTTCTTTTCGGAAGGTCGTGGTTTCGGCTTCTCGCAATAGAACCAGATCCCGAGCTTGCGATCGCCGCAATAGAAATCACCGGATGATGCCTCGCTGTCGTCGGCCGATCGGTCATTGGGAGATGATGCCGATTCGGCCGACTCTGGTTGCGGCTGCGCATATAGCGGTGAGCCGGCTGCGACCAAGCCGGCGCATGCGAGCGCGAGCGAACTACGGATCGCCTTCTTCATCTCGCTCCTCCATGTTGGAAATGCCGCTTTTCAGCGACCACATGACCGCTTTCGTGAGCGGCGCTTTGTGCATCGCGAGAACCTCGCGGCCGAGTGGCGTCGTCTGGACGAAGCCATGGTCGTTGTATTCGACCCATTCCTTCTCGATCATCGGCTGGATCGTGTGGGAGAGCTCTTCCGGATTGATTCCAAACCAATTCTGCATCGAGAGCATGACCTCTTCGACTGCCACCGGCGCATCGCCACCGGCTCGCAGCAATATTCCAAGCTGTAAACTGTTCACTTCGGGCCAATGGCCCGGGGCCATGATGAACCGCTCGATCCGCGCGAGATGAGCTTTCTGCTCCTCTGGGCTCAGGTGGTCGAACTCTTCCCTCTCCATGCGCGGCATCTCCCTTGCTGGCCAAGCGGACGGTCATTTGTCCGGCCTCCGTTTAGCCATGCTGACTCGGTCAGCGGAGAAGTCGGCTAGCCCGAACGAGTCGCTCATGCGCGCCAAATTTTCACAGCCCGTCGCAGTCGCAGGAAGCTTCAAATCGTCGTCGTCCCGCGCCAACCAACAATTGCCGACCGGACCGTCGTCCAGCTCGCGCATGGTAAGCGGCGGAGGAAAACACCTACCCACCAAATACTTGATCTTATTGGCCTCGATCGGCGCTTCGCCGCTGTAGAGTTTCAGAACGGCCCATTCGTGGATTATCACGTCAGGAATATCTGAACGCTCCACCACGGCAGCGCGCAGCGAACACGGTGGACTATTTGCCGGCGCCTGGTCGATGGCGGCCCTGATCGGCGTGGAGTCGGTCATCTGCGTCAATTCCCTCCCGGGCCAGGTTGGCCTCCCGGTCCATTCTGCCTGTAATAAGCATCGATCTTTGCTTGAATCTCGCTGGCCATCTGAGCCTCTTCCGGGAGCTTTACGGCTTCGAGGAAGTCCGCGTAGATGTCGGAGAAATCCATCTTGCTCATGTCGAGGCGCGAAAATTCGTCGATCGTGAAGCCCGCGCACTGCTCTTCCTTGGGCTTGCCCCACGGCTTGTCGATTTGCGGGCGGCCCTGTTCCTGCAGGATCCGCGTGAGCTTCGATTCAAAGCAGCAATAGGCCTTGCGCTTCGTCTGGCAGACCCCGAGGAAGCTCGATGAACAGTAGCTCCCGATCGACACGCACAACCCGAGGCGGTCTTTCACATCAAGCTGCTTTTCCTCGTTCGAACAGAGGAATGTGGTCAGGAACTGCGTCGCGATACCCGCGAGCACAGCGGGGCCGCCACCCAGCCCGGCCCAAGCGGCCGCGGCCGCGACACCACCGCTGAAAAGACCCGACACCTTGCCGGCGCAGCAATTGACCAAACCGAACACCGGCTTGTGGCATGTTTCGCGCGTCCCTTTGAACAGGCCGAGCGTGTCGGGATCGAATTCCTTCCCGACCTGATCGATCGCGCCGAGCGCAACGAGCGCATCCTTGAACTCGTTGGACGCCTCATCCTCGATCTGGCTGCAGCTCCCGTTGATGCAATACACCGACCCGCCACAAACATATTCCTTCACGTCGGTCGGGGTTGAATTCGGAATCGGGCATTTGAAGGTGCGTTCCATGACCTTGCACGGACCGTTCGGCTCTTCGTCCAGACAGGTGTCGCGCAAATGACTGCACTTGGGATTGGCCTCGAGCTCCGCGCACTCGCTCTGGCCAGCACTTTCGCCGTAACAGGCGCCATTCTGTTCGGTGGTTCCCTGTGGGCAAGCCATAGTGACCGTCGCCGGCTGCGACAGAGTCAGCGAACACGTCGTGCCCGACAGGGTGTAATTGGCGGGGCAGCTATAATTGGGCTGTGCCGGATAGGTCTTGGTGCACGTCGTCCCCGACAGGGTGAATTCGGCAGGGCAGCTATAATTCGTGATCGCGGGCTGCGTCTCGGTCTTGCTGCACATATTGCCATCGAGGCTGTAACCGGTCGGGCAGGAGAAGATCGGTGTCGCCGGCTGCGAGAGCGCCGACTTGCACTTGTCGCCCTGGACTTCCCAGCCTGCCGGGCAACTATATGTAACGTCGGCAGGCTGCGCGAGGTCAATCGTGCAGACAGAGCCCGCCAGACTGCCACCGTTCGGGCAGCTATAGGTGACGGTCGCGCTGGTCTCATCGGTACGCGAGCAGGTCGTTCCCAAGAGGTTGAAACCGGTGGGGCAGTAATAGACCGGTGACGCCGAGGTCGACGTGACGATCGTGCAGGTCGTTCCATTCAGCACACCGCCGCTGGGGCAGGTATGCGTGACGGTCGCGGGCAAAGTGCTACTGGTGTTACAAACATTGCCAGCCAGCGTGCCGCCGCTCGGGCAGCTATACGTTACCGAGGCGGGGCTGGACGAGCTCGTTTGACAAGTGGTCCCGTTGAGCGTCCCGCCGTTCGGGCAGCTATAGGAGACGGTCCCGGGCGTTGCCGAGACCATCGTGCACATGGAGCCTTCAAGGACAGTACCGCCCGGGCATGTATAATTGACCTTCGGATGGAAGAAGCACTTCCGGCCCGAGTAGCCTTGGGCAACACCTTCCTTGTAGAAGCCGATCCAGCCCGTGGGGCAGGTCTTGCCGGTTTTAATCATGCCGCAATAGGTTTGGCCCTCGAAGGTATAGGGGTCCATCGGGATGGCCCACCCGCTGCACTGGTAGACTGGCGTGCCCGGCGTCTGCGATGTCGTCATGCAGTTCGTGCCGTTGAGCGTCCCGCCGTTGGGACAGCTGTAACTGGCGGTCGCCGCGTAGCTACCCGAAGTGACGCATTCGCTCCCCTGCAGCGTCCCCCCATTCGGGCAGCTATAATTCGGCGTGGCGCCATAGCTGCCTGTCGCCGTGCAACTTGTCCCGACGAGTGTATAGCCCGACGGGCAGCTGTAATTGGGGACGGCAGTGTACGTCCCCGTCTGCGTGCAGGTCGTGCCGGAGAGGTCGTAGCCCGCAGGGCACGTATAGCGAACCTCCGCCGGCTGCGAGAGCGTCCGCGAGCACGTCGTGCCGGTCAGATTATACCCGTTCGGGCAGCTATAGCTGGCCGTCGCCGCATAGGTCGATTTCGACCGGCACGTGGTGCCCTCGAGAATATATCCTGCCGGGCAGTTGTAGTTCGGGGTGGCCGACTGCTGAATGGTGCGAACACAGCGATCACCTTCGAGCATATAGTCTGCCGGGCAGCTATATCCGGTGATGACCGCCGCCTCGGTCGTCGTGCGAGTGCAGGTTGTGCCCTGCAGGCTGAAGCCCGGGGGACAGCTGTAACTCGACACGGCCGCGGGCTGGGTAACGACGCAAGTCGTTCCTTGCAGAACGCCGCCATCCGGACAAGTGTAGGTCACGTCCGCCGGCTGCGTGAGCGTCTTGGTGCAGGTCCGCCCGACGAGCGTATACCCATCAGGGCAGCTCAGTTCTTCAACGCGATCCGGGGTGGTTACGGTTACGCCGACGTCACAAGTCGCGTCATAATAGTCCTGCTTTTCGCCGACTTTGACCTCTTCGCAGGTGCCCGGGGTATTGGAGATATTTTCACCGAGCCCCGAGCTTCCGGCGTTTTCGTTGATCTCCTGACCCTTCTGGCGAATGTCCTCGAGCCACGCTGGATCGACCTGCGAACGGTTGGCGTCGCCGCCCATCATCACCTGCCAAGCTTCGTTCCCGACGGCGCTGCCGCCCGCCGAATTCAGCGCTCCGTCATCGCTACCGAACAGATTCGATAGATCGTCGGGCGCAGTCGCGTAGCCAGGGATGACGTCTGAATTGACTTCCTGGTCGGGGATCGAGGCGGCGCCTTCTTTCCCAGATTTGGCAAAGGCCTCGCCGTCTTTGCCCGCGGCGGTGATTTCTCCCGAGGCCGGCGCCGTCTGCGCGAGTGCATTCAGGGGGGCCGCAACCGAAAGCGATATTGCCCCACATATGCCTACAGCACACCGGGTCCAACGCTGCACGGCGCCGAAAAGCAGGTTGTCGCTCATATGCCCCGGCCTCCCTTCAGCCGCGCAAGCGCCTGGCCAGCGATCGGCGCGCCCGGGCCACGCCCGTCGACAAACGTCTCGAGCGCGTATTCAAGCGGTACGTTTCCGCTCATGCGATCGAAGGGTGGGACAGAGGTCCGGCAGTTGAACCCATCGCAAAGCTCGAACTCGGACGTCACGACGACGATCGCCGGCACGGCGGTCACGTCGAATGCGCGAAATAGCCGGGGATCTATACCGATGCTGCCGTAGGCGTCTTCATTGTCGACAACCTTCATGATGCCCTGCTGGAAGGCTTTCATGGAGTTGCCCGGGAAGCCGTTAAAGACGACCGTGCCGCCAGCCTTCGCCGTGTCGCGAATGAGCTTCTTCAGGCTCTGTTCCGGCATCGACAAGGACGCAAACACGATGAGCTGGGGTGCTCCCTTATCACTCGCCTCGAGATCGTTAGAAGCCTGCAACATCTGATCGAAGTCGATCGGGCCTGCAGGACCGCCACCGAGGATCCCTCTGTTATCGCGAAGATTGCGATTCCCGCCATCGGCGGCCGACTTCGCCTCTTCGCGCATCTCCTCGCCGCGCCGCGCAACTTCGCGGACGAGCGCTTCCGCATCCGGATCGGCAGCTTCGCCGCGGCTCAGCACCGCTTGAAGATCCAGCCCGTCCACAGTTTGCGCCAGAACGGCGACGCCGCCGACCACGCTGATTGCGGCGGCGGCCGCCAAGACCTTGGCCTTGCGAGACCAATTGTTCAAAGGACGCAGCAATTTCGCTTCCTCCACACAAGATAACCCATGTCTTCACCGACAGCGGGATAGGTGTTGCCGGATCCGGGCTTCATGTCGGAGGCGCCGATCGGCGGGCAGGCCCAACGGCCCTTGACCATCGGCGAGGGCACGGTGGCCTGAAACCGGTACTGCTGCTTGCGCATGATCGGCATGATATATTTGCCGCACAGACCCTTCTTGCCCATGGTTCCCCACGCGATGCCTTGGCGGTGCAATTTGAATGCAAATCGCGACAGCGCGAGGCGGCTGGACTGGACATGGCCGATATGCTCGGAGATGTTCCCGTTCATCGGGTACATCGATCCGAGGCAGCCGGCGCACCAGAAGAGCGGGTCGAGCGGGAGCTTCAGGGTAGCTGCCCCGCAATCGGCAGAACAAGCGGTCTGCGCGATGGGATTGGCGAACAATGCAACTTCGGGATTGATGAGCGCCGTGAGTGCGTCATCCTGCCACAGCGGATCGATCTCGGTCACATACGCGATATCGAACGAGGCCTGCTCGAGGCAGGCGACGTCGGTCAATAGTTCCATCCAGTATAGCAGCGGATAGACGTACCAATGGACGTGCCATTTTGCGCCGCGATCGTGCCCATCAACACTGTCGGCCGCACGGCCATGACCGATATTGAAGCCCGGCGAAATCTTCTTGCCGCCGAGGCTCGCGAAACACCAAGGCTTCATCGTAACATCGGCAAGCCGAACCGGTTCCCAGAACCCCATTGCGACGCCGATCCGCGGCAACGGAGACCCGCAGGCGCAAATTGGGAGGTCAGGATTTTCGGTGTCGGGACGATTGGACGGCATGATCTTAAGCCCGCCGACCGAGAGCGGGAACAAGCACGACCAGCAAACGTCGGTTACCGGGTTGACGAACTTACCCGTACATTTTCCGGGCGTGCCCTCAATTCCAGGCTTTATCTGAGCACTCGCCGTGGGTGCAGATGCGGACATCGCCATCACCGAAGCAAGCAGCAGCGTCGCCGGAAGCCATCGACGCGCAAACGCGGCTGCGAAGATTTTTGCCAAGAAACTCATTTTCGGCCAACCCCGAGCGGGACTTCCGAGACGCGCATGACCTTGCCGTCCGGCTCCACGATCGCCGGCACGGCGCGAATACCGAAGCGACCGACCAAGAAGCCACCTTGGTCGAAATAGAAACGGCGCTGATGCTGCGTCATCGCATCGAGCGGTGCGCCCTTCACCATGATCAGCTTAGCGGACTGGTCGTCGAAGCGGCGCAGCGCCCAATTGAGCTGGTCCCTGTCATCGCCGTCGATGAACACAAGCTTCTGGCGAATCGTAACGAAATCCATCGGATTGACGCGCTGGCCTGCCCGCGCGATCGCGTTGCCCTTATTGTCGAAGATGTCCTTCTCCACGACCATCGCCGGATCGAAGATCCAGCTGCGTGCGCGCACCGCCAGTGCGATGCCAGCTACCGGTCGAGGACGCCGGACACCCGCTTCCGTGCGCCGAGTGAGCTCGGCATTCATGCGCTCAATTCCCCCGCTGGCTTCGAGGGTCCGCAACTTCTGTTCGATCGTGCGGAGAAGATCGGGCTCCGTGATGCGAAAGACCGCGCCTTGCTGGCCATAGTCCTTTGCCGCGGCCAGAGGTGCGAAGGCGCTGCACGCGACCGCTCCAAGAAGAAGCAGGCGCCGCCTCACAGGAGTGACCATTTCGAGACGCCGAGAATTTGACGCCGGCAGACGAACCCGATCGCGGCATACCGGCTATCGAAGCCATCGGGATGCGGACTGCCCATATAATAGCAGCCGTCGGGAATCACGCCGGTCGGTCCGGCTTCCAGCTTCTCCCCCCTCGACGACAAAGGCTTGAGCTTCCCGACCACGCGCTCCGACGGCGCATCGCCGTGCGGGCCAGCTTCCCAGCTCAGGATAACATCCGACCCGCGATGCAAGATTTTGTCGCCCGGCATTCCATAGACGATCTTGCCGAACGCTGGAGGTTCAGCCCCGAAGTGCGCATGGACGAGCGGATTGGACGGCGGAATGAAGAACGCTATTTCCCCGCGCTCCAAGCGCTTACCCCGCTCGAAGAAATAGGCCCAATTGGGCAACGATGGCGTCCGGTTGATGAGGAAGCCGTGGGTTTGCGCAAAGTTGTCGAGCGACAACCACGCTCCGGTCCCAGCTACCGCGACGATCGCTATCAGCGAATTCCGCCAGAACGGCGAGCGCACCCATGCCATTTCGTCACTGGCCCCCGCCGGGCAGCAAACCTTCACCACCGCCGAAGAGGGGGGCGGGCGCTGGCGCCGGCATAGTTTGCGCCGCCGGCGGCGAGGTCGGCGCCAGACCAGGCATCGCCGGGGCACCCATCATGCCGCCGACACGGGGAGGAGGATTCCGCTTGATGAACTCGCCAACCGCCGACCGGACCTCAGGGGTGATATCCGGAACCGACGCTGCCACGACCGCTTCGCTGACGACGATCGTCTCGCCGGCGGCGGCCCGATCCTGCAGCGTCTTCTGCATTGCCGACATGAAATGACGCGTGTCGGCGTCCACTTGTTCCGCGCTCACGCCCGACCGGGCTTCAGCCATGATGAAGTCGTTCGCCATCCCCGCCAGGCTGATCGAAACGATGCGTCGATCTTTCAGGATCAGCAGCTCGCGCGTTGTCCAACCGCCCCAGACAAGGGCCGCGATCAAAGCGGTCCCCGTTGCGAGCTGCCCCCAGGTGAAACCGGCGAAGCCGCCCCGCCGCGCCGCCGGCGCAGTCGCATCCGTTGCCGGAACGAGCGGCTCATCGCCGACCTTCAAAACCAATTGTTCAGTCATTGGAAATTTCCCCCTGATTGGGTGCCTTATCGGCCATCAGCGCGCCGCGCCGGGTGATGCAGAAAAACAGGACACAGCCGCCGAAGAGGTACAGAAGGACCTCAGCGAATTCGGAACGACGCAGATCGTCGGCTGCGACATAATGGTTCGACAGATTGGCCGCCTCGACGAAGAACTGGTCGACGCTGGCGTTCGCCATAAGCACAAAAAGACCGAGGATGAGGCCTGCAGCAGCAAGGCAATTGATCGCCAGCCAGCACGTCACCGAGACCAGCGAATAGGCGAAATCCTGGAGCAGCTTGCGGGGCTGGATATCCACAGCGCGCGCACGGTGCGACAGCGGTGCGGCCGAGACGGTCATTCCGCTGCCTCCGCATACCCGTCACTGCGGCCGCCACGGGCATTCTCTCGACCGGGGAAGGACACCTCCTCGATCGCCTCCGCCATGGTAAGGCCGGCTGCCACCTTGCGGTCGATCGATGCGAAGACCTGTGGGCTCGACGAATAAAGCGTCGACGAATACGGATCGAGCACGAGGCGACCGAGAGCGAGCATCTCGGGGCCCTTGATCATCACGTCTGAATACTCGGTGCCGTTGCGCTTCAGCGATCGCATCATGGCCTCGACGGCATCGCTCATATCGAACCGGTTGAGTTTTTTGAAATCCGCGATCGTTTCCGGCTTTTGCTGCAGGATCACAAACCAGTCGCTGTTTTCCAGCGCCGCGATCGACCCTTCAGATTTGTAATAATCGTTGAGCGACTGCGTTGCGGTGATGAGCGAGGAACCATATTTGCGGCAGGTTCGCGCATAGGTCTCGACGAAATCGGCCATCGAGCCGCCCTTGAGGAGCTGCCAAGCTTCATCGAGCAACAACGCCTTGCGCGTGCCGCGATCCTTACGCATCGCCTGGGCCGACAGGAACATGATTGCCGCCAACACCACGGACCTAAGCTCTTCGCGAGCGGACAGATCCGACAATTCGAACACCGTGAGGGACGCCCCGATCTTCAAAGTGGATTGGCCTTTGAAAAAACGGCCGTAAGTACCGCCATCTGCAAACGGACGCATCGCGATCGCGAGCGCCTCGCCTTGGACGTGTCCGGTGTCCTTCAGCGACGAAATGACCCCATCGATCGAACCGCGAATGCCGTGCGCTTCCCACTCTGCATTAACCGCGGCGTCGATGAGACCGCGCTCTGTGTCGTCGAGACGATCGATGTGCCTACCCATCTGACCGATGATCGCCTTGAGCATCGCAATGCAATCGAGCCTATAATCCTCGTCCTGCCTTGCTTCTTCCTCATCGATCATCGAGAAGGGATTCAGGCAGAAACCCGAGCTCATCGTAAACTCGACAAATTCGCCGTTCTGCAGCTTGCTGCTATGTTCGAAGCTTCGGCCGTCATCGATGACGATGACCTTCGCGCCGGCGCCGACCAGTGCCGACGTCATTTCCTGAAGAAACACCGACTTACCTGAACCAGACTTGCCAAAGACGGCCACATTGTGGTTGCCGGCGGTGTTTTCGAACGGCGACCAGAAGAAAGGCTGACCGCGGCGGCCGAGAAGCAGCATGTGCGGTATCAGACCGCCATTATATTCGCCCTGCAGCGGAGCAATGTTCGCGACGGTAGTGGTCAACATCGTCCGGAAGCGCTTCAAGCGCTCGAAGTCCCTAGCCAGACCATTGGCCATCGTCAGCGGCATCACAGCCAGCAAGCCCGCCATCTGCAAATAGCGCTCGTCCTGAAGCTCCCAACCCGCTGCCTTATAGACCGCCTTGAGGTTGCGTTCATTGCGGTCGCCATCGCCGTATGGCGAAACGCTCATCACGCCGTAAAAAACGCGCACGAGTTTTTGACCCTGCCGGAGCTGGTCCTGGACATATTCCCACTCGCGCGACTGATCGCGGACCTGCGGAGTGAATTTGGCGCTCTGAGAATTGGCGAGGCTCGTCGTGCGCATGAACTTGAAGGACGCCTTGGCAGTGGCCGCATGCTCGTCCGGGTAGTAGATCGTGAGCAGGGTCGCGATCGGGCACGGCATACGAAGTTTGTCGATATAGGGGTCGCCAATAAGGCGAACGGTGTCCCACGGCGCCCAACGGGGCGGGAGATTTCGGATCGCATAGCAGCGGAAGTCGAAACGGTCGGGGACGACCTCGCCGATTTCCGGCGTGCCATCCTGAAGCGCACCGAGAGCGCGAAACCGTTCGGTGCGCACCAGAATCCGGTTCGGATCGGTGACGATCTCCATATCGCGGCGCACGGCCTGATCGGCAATCGGATCGAAGCGGTTATAATCCACCACGTCCTCGCCCGAAACGGTCGTCGGCGAGGTCAAATCATCAATGAGCTTCAAAAGCCCAACCGGATCGAGGATCTGAGACTCGACATCGATCGACCGCAACATTGACGACATGGATTCGCGCAGCGCGATCAACTCTTCGTCGGTGACTTTCGCGCCTTCCGGAACTCCGAGCGAGATCAAGACGCGATGCGACCGGAGGTGAAAGGGCGCGTCGGTCGAGAGGCTCGACCAAACGCCCTGTTCGAGATAGTCGGCGCGGTGCTGCGCGATGCGCTCGTAGACACCCTTCGCCATCTGCCGCGGCACGAACCACTGCACCATGCGATCGGCGATACGGGGGCTCATCCATTGAAGGATCTGGATCGAGGTCTTGTCGGGTATGCCTTCCGACAGGAATTGCGCGATGATTTCGCTGGTCTGATCGTCGGCGCCGACCAACGGCGAGACTTCGAGAATGAAGCCGCGCGAGGCGCTATTGTAATAAAGCCCCGTCTTCGGATCGAAACTCCGATATGGAAGCCAATCGGCGAACATCGGAATTGCGGTCGACGGCAACGCCTTGTCGACCTTGCGCGGACCGCCCAGCAGTTCGCCGAGGAACTTATCGAGCCAGCCCGCCATCAGTTGCCGTCCGGTGCGGGTTGTCCGCCGAGTCCTGGTGCGGTGACGACCGTATCCCCTTGCGCAGTAGCCGCTATCGCCGCCGCCGTCGCCGCATCGGCTGGCGGAACGTCCACGGGCTCGGTGCCCTTTCGCGTTGCAGAAAGCCGGCGTTCGACTTCGGCCCGGAAAACCTCACCGGTTATAGGCTTTGCGGATATCGGCTGCGAAACACTGGCCAGCTCCGCCGGCGCCGGCGCCCCCGCCGCGAGCTCAACCAACGACAACCGGGCAGGGATCGCCGCGCCGGGGCCAGCCAGCTGACGATCGGCGGAGTGACCTGCAGCAAGCTGCGGCTCGACGTAGACCACCGTTTCATCACGCCAGCGACCGAAACGATCCGTCCGCGCAGGCAGAACGACTTTAAGCGATGCTGCGGAATGGGCCGCTGCAGCGCTCGCTGCAATCGGGGAAGCGGCGGCGCCCGCTGCGGCGCCACCCATCATGGAGGCAATCGCCTGATCGTCGATATTCGAAGTTGGCGAACAAATGCCATCGGGAGCGCGGCATATGAAGTTCCCTTTGACGTTTCCGCCCATAGAGGCACAGCCCGTGAGGGCGAGCGCAGCGGGCAGAATTAGAAGCGGTGAAGCACGCATGTCGTCAGCTCCTGTTGCTATTGATGGCAAGGGTGCGGCGGCGCTTCAGGCGAAGGGAGAACAGCGCTTCGCCGCCAAATGTGGCGCCGAGGACCAGCATCATGCAGATCGACAAGGATTTGATCAGCGCAAAGAGCAACGCGTAACGCCCCGCTACACCGAATTCAGTCAATCCGGCGCTGGCGACAACCGCCGCGCCCGCGAGGCCCACAAAGAAGAGGGTAAAGAGCCCCGCTTCTGCGCGATCAATACGCTCCATCACTTCGCTCCCTTGAGCCAAGTTTCCAGAACAGCGCGCGGGCGATAGCCTTCAAGCACGGTGCCATCAGATCGCACCAGGACGGGCGTCCCGCTGAAGCCATGTGCGCGCGCGAAATTCTCATTCGCATCAAGGCCACTTGTGTCGCAGGTCGCCGGGGCAACTTCCGCACCGGCATATGCGGCGCGCAGCGCGCGGGGTTTATCCTTCGCGCAGTAAACGCGATTGGAGAGATCGCGGGTGCCCAGCGTCGAAATCGGACGCTCGATCACACGCACGTTCATCTGTTCGAGCTCATTCGCGAGCGCGCGGCAGAACCCGCAATGCAAATCGGTGAAGATCGTCACGGGCGCGCCCGACGGGTTGCCCCACACGATGGCGCCAGTAGCGGGGAGCTTGGATAGGTCGACCTTTTGCGCGGCTGCCGGCGGAGGCGCGGCACGGCTCGGGCCCGCCGCATTGGCGAGCTGCGCCACTGGCGTTTCTTCTTCCTCGACGCCCGCTTTCGCCGCACCGCCAAGAAGCATATCGGGGTTCATCTCGAGCAGCTTCGCCGCTGTCAGATCCTGCCGCGATTCCATATCGTAGACGCGGCCGACGATGAGATAACGTGCGCTGCCGTCGACATAGAACAGCGTCTTGCCCGCAACGACCTCACAGAGCCCAGCCACCTTGTCGCAATCGATCGCCGAGACCTGTGTCTTCGGAAGCCGCGCTTTCAGGAGAGCGGAAACACGGGTCGGTTCGAGACGGTCGGCGGCATAGACGGCGGTTGCCGCCCCGCCAAAAGCCACCATCGCGAGCAATGCTACCTTGAGCTTCATCTTACGCCCTTTCATCAGTTGCGCACGAACGCGCCGTCGAGGAAGACGATTTCCACCTCGACGCCCGTCGGCATTTCGATCACCGGCTGATATTGTTCGGCCCGTTCGATCAGGTACTGGGAGAGCATGTCGCCGGCTTGGCTCACGCCCTCGCCGATGCCGCCCTTGGCGATGTCGCCGGTCGAGAGCTTCTGGCGCTCCCCATTGACGATCGTCGTGCCGCCCGAGAGAAAACCCGTCGAATTGGCCGAAAAGCCCCGACCGATTCCGCCCACAAGGCCAGCCATGAACGCCTGCATCGTGAGACTGCCTTCGCGGCTGACCACACGGCCGCGAACGCCCGTCTTGCCGCCGAACGCGATGAAGCCTTTGACCTCTGTCTCAGCGTAGCGACCGCCCGGTTGCGGACAGGTCATTTTGGCGAGTTTGACATAAACCTTCTCCGAAGAGAGATCCCCGCGCGCTGCGCCATTGACGAGGCATCCATCGATCCGCGTCGTCAACACCTTGCCATTCTGCGCGACCGAGCGCGCGGGGCCAACGATGCGCAGCACAACCGGGAGAGGGTCGGATTGCGACTGCACGTTGGAAGCTGCATCGACGCCAACGATCACCCGCGCTTTCGCGTAGCTGTTCGCGGGCAGGTAATTCGGGCTGTCGGATACGAACATGTTTCCGCTCGCCGGGGCCTTTGCCGCGCCACCGGTCGACGCCGGCGTGGCCGCAAAGCTGATCACCTTGAGCTCGCGCCGCGATTGAGCGGCAGCGGCAGCCGCACCAGCAACGGAGTCATACGCAGCCGGGCCACCGGGGCCGTATAACGCGGTAGGTCCCGCGCCTGGTCGTGGACCCGATTGCGCCGCCGCTAGCTGCTCTTTCAACGAGCGATTCTCATCATCGTAGGCCGAGAGAACGCGGGTCCCCTCAGATGCCATATTCGAGTTTTCGGATTTCAAAGCATCGATCTGCGCCTGCATTTGCTCGAGCTGATCGCCCTGCCCCGACATTCGGCGAATCTGGTTATCTTGCTGCGTCAGCCGGTTTTCCGACATTGACAGCCATTCTTTCTCGGACAGATTCCGCGCCGCGAGATCATCTGTCGAAACCTTGATGTTTTGCGACGCGATCTCGCTCGCCTGACCGGGCGTCTCGGAGTTGCCGGTGAAGAACAGCCAGTAGCCTGCTCCGGTCAGCAACAAGCCGCCGACGCCGAAAAGCAGCATCCGCTGCCGCTTTTCGACGCCTTCATTGACGGAAAGGCTGGAGCCCTCCGGAACCGCGGGCGCAGCGGTGGCACCGCGCGGAGACCCGCCTTTGAAGAATGAAGGCAAACCTACCATTTTTAGCTCCCCTGCTTTCGGGCGACGACGTAAGCCGACGTCGCCTGACGCGGCGCGAGTTTCGGATTGGCGATCGACACGGCAAGTGCGTCCGCCGGCGCGATGCGCGCCTCAGAGATTTCAATGGGTGCGGCGGAGCTGTTCTCGATCCGCACGATGCGGCCGACGACATCCTGCCCTTCATATTCTGCCACGAGCTGGACGGTCAGTTCGCCGGCCTGCACGGGAACAAGCGCGGATCGGCGCATCCGGTAACCCGGAACGACCTCCTGCGATGCCATCGCCTGAATAAGGCGAACGGCCGTCTCATCGGCATCGGGCGCCTCAACGTCGGAATCGTCTGGCGTTTCGACCTTAGCGAGCGCAACTGGATTGGACACGAATATCTGCTGTGCCTCGATTGCCTCAATCCGGCAGCCGAATTTGTAGACATAGCCCTTCTTCGTGGTGCCGAAGAAGGACAGGATCTTGGGGCGGAAGCCTTCCGGGACCGAAAGATAAATATCACCCCGGGTCGGCTCGTTGACGACTGAGAAATCGTCCAACGGGTTCGTCGGCTGCACCTTCGACACACTGGCGAATTCGTCACCGATCAGACTGATGCGGGTCAGATCCTTCTCTGATGCCACACAGGCAACGCGGGAGTTATCTTCGACCATAACGGTTTCGTCCGCATATGCATTTTGCGAAACCATCAGCGCGGCGCCGATCAAGCCGACGCCGAAAATGCGGTGGAGCCTGTCGATCGAGCGCGCTGAAATCAGCACACCGCCGGCGCCGAGTGCCACGGGCATGAGAACCTCCATCATAGGGGTGCCGGGGCGGGGGCGCTGAGCGTCACCTCGCCATCCGGCTTATTCGGGACGACGGCGCCGAAGCCGATGAGACGCAACTCCACGCCGGTGTAGGTCCACTCAAAGCGAAACGTCCGCTTGACCGAACCGACAACTTGGCGGCCGACAACGGTATTGAGCGTGCCGGTAGCCTCCGACGTCAGTCCCTGCGTGTCGACACGCAGACCTTCGAGTGCGAAATATTGCGAGACGCTCGAACCGCGCTGGTCGTTGACGATCTTGAGAAGATCGCCCTTGATGCGGCCATAAGCCGACGGATGGACGATCTTCAGGACCGATTCCAACCAATAGTCGAGGCTCGAAGGGCTGCGGTTCAGCATCAAGACCGACGCATCTCGCGTGACAAGCTCGAGATACTCGCGACTAACACCCGAGCTGCTCAGTTCAACCTGTCGGGTAAGCACGGGCTGCAAGACAATCTCGCGGTCCCGCGCCGACGCGGCGATCAAAGAAAAAATGGTGACTATGGCGAGCCCGGTGCTCGCGATTACCAGCATGTTGCGCTGCTTCAGGACGCGCTGCGCCTGCGCCTGGCTAAATCCAGCTTCCATCGCTCACCCCGCCATCAATCGAAGATAAGAAGGCGGAACGGCTCGGATCCCCATCACCCCACTAGGGAAATACCAATAGGCCATATGGATAAGCCAAGAACCAGCACGTCCCGCTTTTGCCTTTCGCAAGACCCACCAACCCAAGATTCCGAAACATATGCCCCAGATGATATGCTGAACGAGGATACCCATCACGAAAGGCCCGGCCATTGCGACGAATTCGTCGATGGTCCAGAGCCCGATCCGTTCGGGTTCGTCCAGTCTCCCCGGAATTACATAGCGATCCATAACCGCCCCGCCCTATTGTCCGAATTCAGCGCGCGTGGTGCGCAAACCCGGACCGTCCAGATCAGATAATTGCCGTCACGGTTGAGGTGACGATCGGAACGCCCGTGCCGACGCCGATGCCGACGCCGACGGGGAGTGCGATCTGGCCCAGGCTGAACCGGCCCGAGGCCATGCCGACGAGGCCGAGCGCGAGCGAGATAATCGTGATGATCTTTCCGCCCGAACCTTCGAGGAACGCGGTGAACTTCGTGAACGCGGTATCGAAGGTCGTGTCGGTGCCGGCGAAAGCCGGACCAGCAAGCACGACGAACGCAAGGAATGCTGCCGCCGCCAGAAGCGGAAGGTTTTCCTTGCGGAACAGCCCCCGGTTCTTGGACATGGTTATGGTTTGCATGGTTCATTTCCCATCTGTTTATCGGCGTCCCAAAGGGGGCGCCGATCGCATGGGGCAGACGGCGGCCTAGGGCTGTCAACAGAAAAGCAATAAACTTACGAGAATAACATTCAAAATGGTCCTAATAGAACCAGAATGATTGATTCGTTGAAAATGTATGTCGCATTTTTGCGACGGGCTGGAGAATTTCTTCGCCCTTTTGTCGGCATGACGCGACGGTTTCAGCTATGGTATAAGGGCACCTCAGCTGCTCTTGCGCGCACCCTCAGGACATCGAGGGTGGTAATTATATGAGAAAATCGCGCGTCTCAATTCAGTATAAAGTCAGTGACGTTTTCCTGAAAAGCCTTGCGCTCGCGATATACCAGCTCACTATATCCGAAAAAGACGTAAAAACCCTTTGCCAGATATTCGAATATGTTGTGAAGCATAGACGGCAGAGATTAGAATCTTTTACTGTCAAGGATCTAATTTTCTACGCGAACAAGGATGATTTGCGGGGCGACATACTCGTTTCTATTCATCTTGATAAATCGACCAACGACATTCTCAGCGCCGCGCGCTACCGCCTCGCGGCACGCGCCGGGCGCGTCGTCTCCAACATCGAGATGCATCGCCTCGCGTTCTCGGCAATCACCGGAGAATAAATCTCTCCGACTAAAGCCCTCTAATGTTGACATTTTAATTTCGGTCCTTTGTGCTTGGCCCGGGATCGCGATTTTTCAATCGAAAGTCATAAAAATATGAGACGCGCCAAGCGAGGATCGGGTCATGAATGTGATAGATTTGTACGCCGACTTATATCGACACGAGGCGACGAGGCAGCAATTGTCTTCAAGGCAGCTCGCCGCCAAGCTTAATGCCCATCATTCTGGAATTTGCTCCTTCCTCAAGGCGCGTTCGATTCCCAAGCAGGACCGGCTCGATGAAATTGCCGAAGCGCTCGGCATAGATCACGTTCGGGCATTCCTAGCAGTCGAGATTTTTGAATCCGTTGAGGCTTATAATGAGCCTGCCACCAAATTGCTGGCCCTGTTCATTCCCTGGTTGGCCGACACCCTCTCTTCAGACGACTGCCAACTCGATGACGATCTGCGAGATTGGGAAGCGAATTCGTTGTTCGAAAAGATACGTCATCTTATCATCGAACTTCTCGGACCCCGGTCGCGATTCAAGCAGCCGTTTCTCAGTTTCCGTGGTGCGCGATAAGCATGGATCTCCGCTCTTTCATTTTGCCATTGCTAGCTGCAGTGGCGATCCACTCACCGGCGCACGCCACTTCGCCGCCCCCGGTAAGGCAAGTGGCTCTTCTCGATTTCACCGCGACCAAGCCAATCCCGCGCGCCGACGAGCCTGAGGGCGCACGCGGGCTGAAGAGCGGCATGCTCCTCGATTTTCAACAGATGCGATCCGAGACTATTCCGTGTCCAGTGACCTTTGCGGCAGATATCTCCGATGGGACAGGCATCGTGCGTTCGATACGTGTTCCCGGTTGGATGCGAGCTGGCCAAGATACTAGCCGGTTTGCGAGCCTTGCGCTCGATCTGCCCGCAATCGGCAATTGCGCTCCGAAGCCATATCTGTCTTCCGGCCTCCTCGGCCGAACCGCCGAAGAACGCCGGCGCCTTCTTTATCCTCTCGTCCAGCGCGCGGCCTGCGAGGCCGGCTTACCGATTGGACTCATGGACGCCATGCTGATCCAGGAGAGCCGCTACAACCCGATGGCCTTGAGTCCCAAGGGCGCCTTCGGCTTGGGCCAATTAATGCCCGGCACGGCGAAGCAACTCGGCGTCGATCGCTACAGTCTTCACGGAAATCTCCGCGGAGCCGCGCGCTATCTCAGCTGGCAACTGCGCGAGTTCGGCCGCGTCGATTTAGCCCTGGCTGCATATAATGCGGGTCCTGGTCGCGTCCGCTCGTTGCGCCGTGTGCCTAGGATAGTCGAGACTCAAAACTATGTGAGCAGCATCCTCACCAATTGGCACGCCATTGAAGCCCGTCATCCTCGGTTGGAACCGGCAAGGGGAGGGCTCCTGCCGGTGCGGACTGTGTGGCTTGCCGATTTCCAGCGAAGCTGGAATGGTGGCGCCAGAAAATAATAGAACAATTATGAGTGCTGCATATAGTTGGCGGCGCGAGGCCGTCGTTCACCTCGCATTGACCGTGTTCTCCATATCGAGGCTCCTGCGTTTCGCTCGCAATGTGACGCCCATCTGGTGATGTCTCCCGTGACACTTTACCAGTATTGGCGGGGTAAAGTGTCACAGGTGAAAAAAACCGCTGCTTGGCGAAAATAGGGGATTCACACGGGACTCGCGGCTGCTAAGATTCGTGTTATGTTCTATCAGCCAAACCTGTTCGAACCACCAGTCTGTGTAGCCGATAGGTTTGGCATGCCCGGATTGATCGAACGCATCGCCGCTCATTCCCGCCGACCGCGCTACGCATTCATGGTGCTCAATTTGATCGCGAAGGCGGCAGGGGAGGGGAAGAGCGCCGGTCCATATGTCAATGACGGTCCATCCAGTGTGCCACTACGCGATTGGCTTTGCGATGCGCTTGTCCCTATGGCGCAAAGGGATGCACGGCGACGTGTGATTGTGGAGGAGGTTCGTGCCAATCTTCAGCGACGAGGTGAGCTTCCCGCGGACGCCGCCGAGGCGGAACGACAGCTGGGCGAAGAGGTGCGCGCCAGGGTGCGGAACTCGGGTCGGTGCAATGTGAGCCGTGCAGTATCGGATCTGGTCCGCGCAGGCCTCCTACGCCGGCACTATCAAGGCTATCGCGTCGACCACTTTCATCGTGGAGCACAGCGGGAGGCCGTCTACACGATCACTGATGAAGCGGCGCTCGCGCTAGGTCGCAGCGGATAGGTTATTGGTCGTGGCTCCATGGATCGATGACGGGAAGACCAGCGGCTGCGAACGCGCTGATATCACGCGATGCCACAGCAAATCCGCATGATGCAGCGGTTGCGGCAATGTAGCCGTCTGGGGTCGGAAAGCCTTTCCCGGCAGCGCGAGCCAATACGGCGAGACTGGCATGGTGGCGAGCGGCTGCCGTGTCAAATGGCAGAATGCGGCCTTCGAAAATCTCAAGGACTCCGTCGATGGCCTTCGCCAGCCCATCTTTGCGTCGACCCTGGGGAAGGGCGCCGATCCCGAACAGCAACTCCGCGACTGTTACGCTGGAGAGATAGAGTGTCTCCGCGACTTGCTCGTCGAGCCATGCCTGTACCGCCATATTCGGCTCGGGTTTGATCGCCTCTGAAATGACGTTGGTGTCGAGGACGATCATTCAAAGCTCATGGGCACGGCCGCCGCGGGGTCCCGGTTGGCACTCATCGCTTCCAGATCGGCATTGGTGAGCCCGATCTTGCGGCTGCGCTGCGATAGAAGGGAGCCGATAAGCAGGCGGCCCTGCGCGCGCACGGCCGTTTCAAGGATTTCGCGCATTTCCGCCTCGGTGCTGCGTCCGTGGTGGGCAGCTCGAACCTTCAACGCCCGGTGGGTTGCTTCCGGCAAATTTCGAATTGTAACGGCGGGCATAAATCAAAACCTCTAATGCGTTTGCATTGATATCAATATGCATCTTCTGATAGCAAATCGCAAGTACGCGTGTAGCCGATACCCGGTGGGGTGGGCGGTCTCATCCTCCAGTTCGCAGCGGCGCATGGCGGACGAATTCGCCCGCCGACCGAATGACAAGGCGGTTGATGCGAGTGCGACGAACGAATTTTAGCGGGCATCGGCAACCCATGACGAGAAACGACGACGATGGCGGGTACGCAGATTTGTTGGTGGTCAACTTCTCGCCGCGTGAGTCTCGGTATGGGTCAACACTATCATCGAAAGCGCCCGAATGATAATATGCGCCATGGCCTATGAGCTTGACGATATCAAAGCGCAGAGCGACTGCCCGGTCTGTGGATGCGTTTTCAATGTCACCTACAAAACCCTGCGGCTTCGACGAACAATCGAATGTCAGGGCTGTGGAGAAACCGTCAGGCCAATTGACGAAACGCCGATTGGGAAGATTCAGGCTCTGATCGACGAAGCAAACACGGCTGCATAGATTCTCGCGATAGGTGGTCACGTCACCAATCGGACTTGCGTTGTGCGAATGTATTTTTCTGCCAGTTGTCGAAACAGCCCTGCAATTCGGAAGGGATCGCCGCCTCGAATGCCGCGTCGAGCGGATAATGGGGCATGGCTTCGGCGACAGCATCGAGCAGCGCCAGCCCCTGCTTGCGGTCTTTCGGGCGTTTGAGAGGATTGCGCTTCGCCTGCTGCGACATCCAGAGTTTGTGTAGCGCAAACCATCGAGGGTCCGGTGCGACGATCCGGGCGGGAGACCCGTCGCGGCAGCCGATTACCTGATCGACCGGTCGGCCGAGCAACAGCCATTCCTGCTCTGGCAAAGGTATCGGCCGCGGTTGATCGCGTCCGCTCAGCGTTCCCGCGCGAGACGGGGCCACGAGCAGTTCGACCTCATAGGCCCGGGCGTTCCGCGCCTGGAAATCACGCTCGCTGTTGATCGTGAAGGTCGGGTCGACAGCCTTTAGCATCTGCCAGACAGTCTGTTCGGAAGCTTCTTGTTCCGTGGCGATCCAGGCCAGATCGAAGTCCTCCGTTTCATCGGGCAGGAGAATGAAGCCGTTAGCCTCGATCATATAGGCTGCGATGGCGTTGGTGCCGACAACGACAAGGTGCGTGCCAAGGAGATCACGGCGATCGCATTCGCGAAGGATGGGACCGGCATCGCTGGAAAGCAGGGGCAGGCGCAGCGCCCGGTAGAGGGCCGCGCTTTCCGCAAGATTGGATTGCAGAATTGAGCCGCGTTCTTTGAGTTCGGTCTTTTTCTCGCGATATGCTTTGAGCTCGGCTTCGCGCGTCGCGTCCATATTTCCGAGGGATTTCCCGTTCCCACTGCGATCGAAAATCTGGTACAAATACTCGTACTTGCCAACGGTTTTACGGCGCAAATCGTAAGGCAAGGCCGTCCGCTCGCGTTCGATAGCGATCCAGGCCTCATATCGTTGCCGGAGGTTGACGAGCAGTCGGGATTGCTCGTCAGTGAAGGCGCGTACGGTATGCATGAGGATTTATCCCACAATTTTTAAAATACGTCAAATGTGGGATAAATACATATCCGATAACAAACATTATGTTAATAGCGATACCGCAACTGCCTATGTCAACTGTGTCCAGTGTGGCAGGGAAAGGCTTGCGGTCACGGGGTAATTTCAACAGTGCGACCGTGTCCACTTCGTCCTCCACGACGCCCTGGCACGCTGCGCGTATCGAAATGCCCGGCGGTCGCCGGTCGTGGACGGTATTGGATGATCGGGGCGATATCGTCGAGTGTCTTCGTTATAGGATCGTTCATCTCGAACAAACTCACGCATCACCGAATACCATCCGGGCCTATGTTCGCCACGTTGCCGACTTCGCCAATTTCCTGAGCGCGAACGGCGCTGGTCTTTCGGACGCCACCGTGCCGCTCTACGACAGCCTCCTGGCCTGGCGGCTCGCCCGGCGAAAAGATGCTTTGCCCAGCCCGAAGTTGATCCTGCTGCGAAAGCCTGAGGTCCGCATGCTGGCTCCGGCGACGCGCAACCAGATCCAGCTCGCGATCAAGTCGTTCTATCGGTTCCTCAACGGAACCGACGACTTCGCCATCAACACGGTCGAGGTCGCCAAGTTCCACGACGGTCACCGCCTCTACAGGCCGTTCCTCGAGCGCATCAGCCAGCGCCGGACGACGCGTCGCAAGGACCGCTATCTGTCTGGCGACACCGGCCGGGTCCAGCAGCAGGTGCTCAAAAAGCGGCTGACGCCAACCGAGGTGCTGCGGCTGATCGAGGCCTGCGGCCTCGCTCGGGCTGCGCCGAATGAAGATCGACATTCACGACATCGAGCAGGATCTGCTCGATCGCGCCGCGCGTGGCGGCACCATCGAAATACGGGTGATCGGCACCGGCAAGGATGGCACGCCCGCCTGCGCGACGACGCGGCCGATCGATCGGCGGCTCGCCTAGCAACAGGCCCGGATCCGTGGCGTCCGCAATCGGTCCGCCCGCTTGCGGCGAGAGCTCGTCACGCGTCGCTGTTGATCACGGATCAAAGCCCTTGCTCCCGATCGTCCCCGCAGTCAGTGAGGGGTTCTAACCGCCCGCGGATGGATCGAACGCGCCGAACAATGTCTCGAGTAGTGGACACTCGGGGGTATTCCCATCGGCGCATCGGACGACGGTTCTGGCAAGCACCGCTTCCATCGCCTGGAGATCGGCAATCTTCTCGCGGATGTCCGCCAAATGAACGACGGCGACCTCGCGCGCTTCGGCACAGGGACGTTCGCGGTCTTCGGTCAGTTGCAGCAGCGCGCGTATCTCGTCGAGCGTGAAGCCCAGCTCCCGAGCCCGGCGGACAAAGCCGAGCCGCATGAGATGGCCATGACCATAGAGCCGGTGACCGCCTTCGCTGCGCGCCGGCAAGGGAAGCAGGCCGATCTTCTCATAATATCGGATCGTTTCGATGTTGCACCCCGTGCGCTGCGACATGACGCCGATTGGCAGCCGCGGCGCGGTGTCCTGCAGATTTTTCCGATCCACGCTGAAATTCCTCTTGAACCTGTAGGGACTACAGGTCCTATCTAGGGGCTGTATATTGATTCGGAGAAC
This sequence comes from Sphingopyxis sp. H053, assembly GCF_001468225.1. Taxonomy (GTDB): domain Bacteria; phylum Pseudomonadota; class Alphaproteobacteria; order Sphingomonadales; family Sphingomonadaceae; genus Sphingopyxis. The sequence goes on from NZ_LNRU01000005.1 coordinate 51,778, forward strand.
AGAAAATGACCCAGCCGGAAACGGTTTCCAAACGCGGTACGTGGGTTGCGATTGCCGGAGGAAGTCTCGGCGCGCTCGGCGCGGCCTCATGTTGCATCTTGCCGCTGGTGCTCTTCACACTGGGCGTCAGCGGTGCGTGGATCGGCAACCTGACCGCGCTCGGCGCCTACCAGCCTATCTTCTTGGGCGTGGCCGTCGCCTTTCTCGCCGCCGGGTTCTGGCGCGTCTACCGCCGGCCGCGGGCGGCCTGCGCCGAAGGCGAATGCGGGACACCGTCCTCAAACCGCTTGGCGAAGACGGCCTTGTGGCTCGCAACGGTGCTGATCGGACTCGCCGTCCTCTTCCCCTATCTCGCACCCCTATTCCTCGAAGTTTGAACAAGGAGACCATGATGAAAAAGCTTGCCCTGATCGTGACTGCCGCGGCGCTGTTCGTATCCGGCCCGGCCTTTGCCGCAATCCGGACCGTCACCCTGGCCGTCGAAAACATGACCTGCGTCACCTGCGGCCCGATCGTCAAAAAGAGCCTGTCGCGCGTGCCGGGCGTGACCGCGGTCGAAGTCTCGACCGAGGCCCATACCGCGACGGTCACCTATGACGACGCCAAGACGAACACCAAGGCGTTGATCGCGGCGACCACCAACGCCGGCTACCCATCGCAAGTTCGCAAGTGAAAGTCAGATCATGAGTGATTGCTGCAATTCGGTCGGTCACCCTGATGACAAGGCGTACGATCTTGTGGTCGTCGGCGGTGGGTCGGCAGGCTTCTCGGCGGCGATCACCGCAGCCGAACAAGGCGCCCAGGTCGCCGTTATCGGGGCCGGCACCATCGGCGGGACCTGCGTCAATGTTGGTTGCGTTCCTTCCAAGGCGCTCATCCGCGCCGTCGAGAGCATTCACCACGCCAATGCGGCGCCTATGCGGTTCAAGGGCATCGAGGCCCGGGCGGCTATCGCCGATTGGAGCCAAGTGGTCGCCGAAAAGGACAGGCTCGTCGCGGACCTTCGTCAGGCGAAATATGCCGACCTGCTGCCCCTCTACAACAACATCGCCTATCACGAGGGCACGGCGCGCCTTGTCGAAAACGGTGTTGAATCAGGCGGAAAGCTATTCACATCCGAACGGATCGTAATCGCGACTGGCACGCGTCCGGCGATGCCGGCCATCCCGGGCCTTGCGGATGTCGATCCGCTCGACAGCACCGCCGCGCTCGACCTGACCGAGCTGCCCAAATCGATGATCGTCCTCGGTGGCGGCTATGTGGGTGTCGAACTCGCCCAGATGTTTTCCCGCGCCGGTGTCAAGGTAACGCTCGTTTTCCGCAGTCGCCTTCTGCCCGAAATGGAACCCGAGATTGGTGCCGCGCTGACCGACTATCTTTCGAGCGAGGGCATCGCCGTCCATGGGACGCTTGCGTATCAGTCCGTCCGCAAGACGGCGGAAGGGGACGCAGCGCTCACGGTGCTGCGCGACGGGGTTTCCGAAACCATCGTCGCGGAGCGCCTTCTCGTCGCGACGGGTCGCACGCCGAATGTCGAAGATCTTGGCCTCACGGAGGCGGGCGTGGCACAAACGCCCAGCGGCGCCATCCTCGTCGATGATCATATGCGGACCTCGATGCGCGGCGTTTATGCCGCCGGCGACGTGACGGGGCGCGACCAGTTTGTCTACATGGCGGCCTATGGTGCAAAGATCGCTGCGAAAAACGCCCTCAACGGCGACAGTCTGCGCTACGACAATTCGGCCATGCCCGCGGTGGTGTTCAGCGATCCGCAGGTTGCCAGTGTCGGCCTCACCGAAGCGCAGGCCATAGCGGCGGGGCATAAAGCCCGAACCTCGATCCTTCCGCTCGAGAATGTCCCGCGCGCGCTCGCGGCCCGCGACACGCGTGGTCTGATCAAGCTGGTCGCCGATGGCTCCACCCGCAAGTTGCTGGGCGCCCACATCTTGGCGCCCGAAGGGGCGGACAGCATCCAGACCGCTGCGATGGCGATCCGTTGCGGCCTCACGATCGACGATTTGGCAGGGATGATTTTCCCCTATCTGACAACTGTCGAAGGCCTGAAACTCGCGGCGCAGACGTTTGACCGGGACGTGAAGCGATTATCCTGCTGTGCGGGCTAGATTCGCCCGGGCGCGTCGTCGCAGCGCGCGAGAATGAGCCGACCGCGCGATTTCGATCCCGGCAAGGATGCCGGGGACTGGTCCGGGAACTGGCGCACCCTCCTTATGCTGTGGGGCTTTCCAGGATTGGCCATGCTCGGCGCCTTGGGGCTGGACCCGACGCCGCGCGCAGTCGTCTGGACTGTCATGTTGAGCGTGATGGGATTGGCCTGCATCGTTAATTCCCGCAGGTGCGGCCGGACGCATTGCCGGTTCACAGGGCCTTTCCTGATCGTGATGGCCATTCTGGTCATAGGTTTTGCGATCGGGTGGCTGCCCCTCGGCCGATTTGGCTGGCCGATACTCGGCGCTACAAGTTTTGCCGGTTTCTTCGCCTTGTGGTGGGGCAGCGAGCGAATTTGGGGCTTGTTTTTGCCTGAGAGGGACAGCGACGCTCCGGCTGGCCGATAGGATTGGGTAAGGCGGGATAGCTGGCGGGAGGCACGACACAAGGCGTGGGCGAACTCCAAAAGAGCGCTCGATTGGACGCGACTAGCAGACGATCCCGCAGCGGCGGAAGAACCGTCTAGGCCCTCTACAACATTCGATTATTCCCGACGATCGGTTGGAATTCGACGCCGGGTAGCTGTATAGACGGCTGATGGATATTATTTCACGCAGGGCGGCCCTGGCGGCAAAGAATTCGGGCCGATCGGATGGCCGGCAAAGCCGCCACGCCGAGACAGAAGACCAAACGCCGCCGCGCTATGCAGCCATCAAGCAGAGCATTTGCGATGCCGTCCGGGACGGGCATTTGAAGCCGGGAGACCGTGTCCCGTCGGAATCCGAGCTGGTCAAACAATTCGACGTCTCGCGCATGACCGCGAACAGGGCGCTACGCGAGCTTCAGGCCGCCGGCGTTCTCGTCCGGCGAGCCGGCAGCGGCTCGTTTATTGCCGAGCCGAAACCGATCGGCCATATGATCGAGATACGGAACATTGCCGACGAAATTCGCGGACGCGGTCATGACTACCGGGCCCGGGTCGTCCAGAATCTCGAGGAGAAGGCCGGCGCGGAAACCGCCGCGCTGCTGGAGGTGCCGGTGGGCACGAAAATCTTCCATTCGATCATCGTTCACCACGAGGCCGAGTTCCCGATCCAGCTCGAAGAGCGGTTCGTACTTGCGTCCGCCGCGCCGGATTATGGCACGCTAGATTTTACGCAGCTCACGCCCAACGAATATTTGACGCGCACCGCGCCGCTCGAGCGGGTCGAACACCGCGTCCGCGCGGAAATGCCCGACGCGCGCACGCGCGGCATGCTTGGTCTCAACGAGGGGGAACCGGTTCTGCGCATGACGCGGCGGACCTGGAGCAACGGTCGGCTGGTGTCGCACGCCTGGCTCTCCCATCCCGGCACGCGCTTCGAGCTTTCCGCCGCCTTTTCGGTCGACGACTGACGCGTCAGGCCGTGCTGCGGGTAACGACGGGCTTGCGGCGACGGCGCAGCCAGCGAAAATCGGCGCGGCTGAAGCTTTTGAAGAGCAGATAGAAACCGGTCCCCGAAAGCCACAGCGCCCCGAAAGCGACGAAGATGATCAACGGGTGGTTGAAGCTCTTCCGGTTCACATAATCCATGTTGTGGAGCATCCAGAAGAAATCCCAGGTCCGCCAGGTATCGCCGCGCATCACGAGGAAGCGCGCCGTGTCGAGCGAGACATAGGCGCTGCTATTCTCGGCGTCGGCAAAGTCGACGCGCCACATCGCACCTTCATGGTCGCGTGATTCCAGGTTTGGCTTCGCAATCACGCTCACCTTGCGGATTGGTGCCTCGTTCATCATCGACGCGACTTCGCGGGCCATGCCCTCATCGACGCGAATATCCTCGCCGCTCGTAGCATCGACCAGCCGCACGCCCTTGGTGGTGCGGAGTTCGTAGATCGGTCGGACGCCAAGATCGCGCAAAACCACCCCGGTGACGGGCTCACCGCGCGGCAGGCCGGCGATGTCGAAATACTCTCCCGCGGGTAAGGCATGCGCATGCGACATGCCGCCGCCGTGACCGCCGACCTTGTCCTTGTCGAGCAGCGCCATCACCGAACCGCTGAGCGCCCAGAGCAGGAACTGGAGACCCAGGATGGCTCTGTTGCAAAGATTGGCGGCAGTCAGAGGTAGGCTGTCGCTCTGCGCCGATCAGGCGGCTGCTGCGAAATGGTGGTTGAGCATGCCCATGGCCTCCGTCAGCGCCGAGGGCCCAATGCCAAAAGCTCTCTCCACAAGGCGCACCTCGCCCCTGATGCCGGGCTGCAGGCACCAGGGGCGAGCCTGTCCTTTGCGCAGGGCTCGCATGACTTCGAATCCCTTGATCGTGGCATAGGCCGTGGGGATCGATTTGAAACCGCGCACCGGCTTGATCAGTATCTTGAGCTTTCCGTGATCGGCCTCGATCACGTTATTGAGATACTTCACCTGCCGGTGGGCCGTCTCCCGGTCCAGCTTTCCTTCGCGCTTCAATTCGGTGATCGCTGCACCATAGCTCGGCGCTTTGTCGGTATTGAGCGTGGCAGGCTTTTCCCAGTGCTTCAGGCCTCGCAGGGCCTTGCCCAGGAACCGCTTCGCTGCCTTGGCGCTGCGGGTCGGCGACAGGTAGAAATCGATCGTGTCGCCCCGCTTGTCGACTGCCCGGTACAGGTAGGTCCACTTGCCCCGCACCTTGACGTAGGTTTCATCCAGGCGCCAGCTCGGATCAAAGCCACGCCGCCAGAACCAGCGCAGCCGCTTCTCCATCTCCGGGGCGTAGCACTGGACCCAGCGATAGATCGTCGTATGGTCGACCGAAATGCCGCGTTCCGCCAGCATTTCCTCAAGGTCGCGATAGCTGATCGGATAGCGACAATACCAGCGCACCGCCCACAGGATCACATCACCCTGGAAATGGCGCCACTTGAAATCCGTCATCGTTCCGTCCGTCCAATCTCCGCCAAGCATGCTCAAGCTTCACGATTTTTGCAACAGAGCCCTATTTTCCTAACGAAACATGCGCCAGGCGGTCACCGATCGCTGAACGACAGTGATCAGGCAAAGCGCGGCGTAAATTGCGGCGATCGGGAGAAAATGCTGGGGCATCAGGCACATCAGCACGAAGCAGGCGATCGTCTCCGCCCCCTCAGCGAGGCCGGTGCTGTAGAAAAAACTCTTACGGCCATGCGCCGCAGTCTCGACGCCGCGTTTCGCGGCGAGCGTCGCATAGGCAAGAAAGCTTGTACCGGTGAGCGCGAAGGCCGCGACCAGCAGCAAGGCAGCGAAGCTGTTGTGCGGCGTCGCCACCGCAAACCCTACCGGGACCGCGACATAGAAGACGAAATCGGCGACGATATCGAGATAGCCGCCGAAATCAGTCAACCCTGTCGCGCGCGCGACCGCGCCATCGAGCCCGTCGAGCAGGCGATTGAGGAGAATAAGCGCGAGCCCTGCCGCGTAAAGGCCGTCGGCGATGGCCGCCGCGGCCGCGAGTCCCGCGAACATGCCGGCAAGGGTCACCGCATCGGCGCCAATCCCCCAGGCGGCGAGCCGGCGTCCCGCCGCATTCAGCGGCGGATCGATCAGGGGACGAAGACGCGCATCGAACATCGCTTTACGCCCAGGTCACGAGGCCGATGACCGCCCCGGTCATCGCCGATGCCATATTGCCTGCGACCCAGCTTTTCATCCCGAGCTCGGCGACATCGCGGCGGCGGGCCGGCGCCAATGTCGCGACGGTCGATACCAGGAGGCCGACGCTCGCGAGATTGGCGACCCCGCTAAGCGCGTAGGTTGTGATCAGCAGGCTGCGCGGATCGAGCGTTCCCGCGGGCATGGCGGCAAGGCCGAGATAGGCCACATATTCGTTGAGAATCGCCTTGGTCCCCATCAGCCCGCCCGCAGCAGGCGCCTGATCCCAGGGAACGCCGATCGCCCACATTACTGGCGCAAACAGCCAGCCGAACAGGCGCTGGAGCGTCAGCGGCGCCCCATTGGCGGGCGGCAGCAGCGCGAGCAGCTGGTCGGCAAGATTGACGAGCGCGAAAACGACGATGATGATACCGATCACCGCGAGGACGAGCTGAACGCCCTCCATCGTGCCGCGGATGACCGCGTCCATGCTGCTCTCGTAGGCAAGGTCGGGCTCGGCGGCATCGGCGCCCGGCGATCCGTCGCCCGGCACCATGATCCGCGCGACCAGCACCGCGGCGGGAAGCGAAATGAGGGACGCGACGATCATGTGGCCGACCGCGTTCGGCACCGTCTTCGCCAGGGTTGTCGCATACAGGATGAGGATCGCGCCCGAGATCGTCGCCATGATCATCACCATGATCATGAACAGTTCGGCGCGGCTCATCCGGTCGAACCAGGCGCGCAGCACAAGCGGCGATTCGACGACGCCGAGGAAGATGGTGGCGCCTCCGCCAAGGCCGACGACCCCGCTGACCCCAAGCGTCTTGCGCAGCGCCCATGACAGCCCGCGAACCAGCGCGCGCAGCACGCCCCAGTGCCAGAGCAACGCCGAGATCGCCGAAAAGACGATGATCAGTGGCAGGATCTGGAAGGCGATCACGACCGGCGGCTCGGCGCCGGGCTTGAGCAGGAACGGAATCGGGGCGCCGCCGGTATAGCCGAACATATAGCTAGACCCGACGAGCGTCGCTTTCTCGATCGCCGCCACCGCGCCATTGGCAAAACCGACAAGGGTCCAGACGAAGGGGATGTGGGTCACCGCGAAGGCGATGGCGAGCTGGAGCAGCAGCGCGCCGCCGATCCAGCGCCAACCGGGCCGGGCGCGGCGATCCTCGGAGAGGAGCCAGGCCAGCAGCAGGATCGCCGTCAGGCCGACAAGTCCCTGCAGGTTTGCGAGCCACGCCATCCGCCTATTCCTCCCCTAGAATTTCCATGCCGCGCCGAACTGGAACTGGCGCGGCGGCCCGGCATTGCGCTGCACGAATGGTGCCCCGCCTCCGAACTGCACCTGATTGGACGTTGTCGCGGCATTCGCAAAGCCCGATTCATTGTTGGCGTTGAACAGGTTGAAGACATCGGCGCTGAGTTCGATCCGGCCGTCAAAGGCCGGGACCGCATAGCGAACCCCGACATCGACCGTCGCCGACCAGGGCAAGCGCGCCGAATTGCGCGCGGCGCCGGGATAGCGGTCCGAGTTGCCGACAAAATTCTCGCCGAACGAGGCGCCGTCGCCGTTGAGATCCTGCGTCCCGAAGATCCGCGCGTCGGGGACGAGGTTCACCGGCTGGCCGGACTGGAAAAGACCGGCGACGCTCAATGTCAGACCCTCAAGCGGATAAAGATAGCCAACCGCCGAAATGACGTGGCGGCGGTCGTTGGCCGACGGTCCCCATTCGGCCGAGAAGTCATTCGAATTGGAGGCCCGGAAGTTGATGTCGTCGGTATCGTTGCTGAGCTTCGACAAAGTATAAGATAAGCGGAACGCGTAGGCATCGCTGCCGCGTGCCTTGGCGAGCTGCAGGATCAGCGCCTTATATTCGGACTCGCCCGCCGTTTCCGACACGGTGATTTGGCGCGTCCCGCCAGGCACGAGCGCCACGGGACGGGTCGCGTCGGCGGTCGCCTGCGAGCGAACAAGACCGAGCGCCTCGGCGAGCGCGAACCGCGCCGCATTGTCAGCCTGCGCCCGCAGCAACGCGATATTGGCGTCGGTCAGATTGGCGAGATTGGGCGTGAAGGGCGCGGGCGCGTTGAGGTCGCGGAGCCGGGCGAGATTGTGCGTGCGGCTATAGATGACGTCGGCGCTCAGGGTCAGCGTGTCGTTCGCCTGATATTGATAGCCGCCGCTCAGCTGGAGACTCCACGGGCTGCGATAACCGGTCGGGCTGAGGATGCGCGCTTCGCCAAGGGTCGCGGTCCCGCGCAACGCCTGAACCTCCGCGGGGGTTGGGCAGGCCGAGACCGTCGCACAGGGCGGGGACACGCCAAGATTACCGTCGAAGGTCAATGCGGACAGATTGGTACCCGCCGGAATCAAGCCTTGCGCCTGCAGTGACCCCAGCTGGGTCAGGAAGCCCGCCGAGGTTGTATTGCGCTGGAGCGCGTCCGAAATCACGGCATAGGAGAGTTTGCCGGTGAAGATGCCCGCGCCGAAGCGCAATGTTGAGCGCGCATCGGGCCGGTAGTTGAGCGCAAAGCGCGGCGCGACATTGTCATAATCGCCGCCGCCGCCGCCCTTGGCGGTCAGGCTGTCATAGTCCCAGCGCACGCCAAAGGTCGCGGTGAGGCGCGGCGACAATTGCCACTCATCCTCGACATAGAAGGCGATTTGGGTCTGACCGGTGCCGAAAGACTGCGGTCTGAGCTCGACCGAATAATTGGCGACCGCGGGATCGAGCGCGAGGACATCGTCCGCCGAAAGCGCGAGCCCCTGTCCACCCGCTGTAAGCCCGGCAAGCTGGGCAGCGGTGAGATCGACGGTGTAGTTGCCGTCGGGATTGCCGCCCCCGAGCAGCGAAAAATTGGAATGGATGAGGTCCGCGCCGAAACGCAAGCGATGGTTGCCGAGCCGCCGCTGCAAGCGGTGCGTCGTCTGCCAGCTCTCCTCGACATCGTCGAAGACAAAACCCGGGTGGCCGACGACGCCGACCGTAAGCCCGCTCGGATCGCGGATGGCGACCTGCGGCCCCGCGGGCCCTTTCGGCTTGCCGTAATTCCAGCGGAAGCGGCTGAACTGGAGCGCGCCGTCATAGCTCCAGACATCGCCCGAATAGCTCGCGGTCGCCGCAACCAGGGTCGAGAAGCGGTCCTGGTCCGACCCCGCCGACGGAAAGATGACGTTGCCACCGCCGAGCGCCCCGCCGGGGCGATCGATGGTAACGCGGCCGACATTGGCGCGCAGCCCAACCGTCCAGTCGTCGGTCAGGCGGTGATCGAACCGCACCGATCCGAGGTAGAATTGGTTGTTGCCGGTCACATTGGCAACGGTGCCGAGCGCAGGAGCATCGACGATCTGGACGTTGCGATCGCGCGTATATTCGAAATTGGCGTAAAAGAAGGTGCGGTCGCGCGCGATTGGTCCGCCAAGGCTCGCACCGGCCTGATAGCGCTCGAAGCTCTCACCGACCGCGTTGCCCGAAAGGTCGCGGCGCGGAAAGGGCGAGCGGGCATCGAACGGACGCCCCGGCCGTACCAGCGCATAGACTTCGCCATGATAATCATTGGTGCCCGATGGCGTCGTATAGTTGACAATGCCGTTGGCGGTGCGGCCATAGGCCGCCGAATAGCTGTTCGCGAGCACGGTCACTTCGCGCGTGAAGCCGAGCGGCACCGGAAACTTGATCCCGCCGAGGAAATTCTCGTTATTGTCGAGCCCGTCGATCAGATAATTGGTGTCGAGGCCGTTCGAGCCGTTGATCGAGATCGACGGCGCTTCGGGGAAGAAGCCGGTTGACGGGACGACGCCCGGGAGCCGGACCAGCGCGCCGAGCACGTCGCGCCCCTCGATCGGCAGCGCGGCAAGCTCCTCTTCGCCGAGCGATGCCGACACCTCGGCGTTGACGCTGTTGAGCGCGGTGATGCCGCGCTTGCCGGTGACGACGATCGCGGTCCCGGCGGGGGCAAGCCGCAACGTCACGCTGCTCGAAAAATTGGCACGTAACGAAAGGCGCGCGGGCTCCCCTGACTCAAAGCGCTCGTTTGCCAGCGCCGACACGCGATATTCGCCGGCCGTGGTCAGTCCTTCGATCCGCGCCAGTCCCTGCGCGTCGCTTCGCACAATGCGGCGCAAGCCGATGCCCGGGTTCTCGACCAGCACGTCGATATCCGCCAATGGGCGCCCGTCGTCGGCGACCACGGCAATCTGGATGCCGGCCTGCTGTGCGGCGGCAGGCAGCGCAAAGCCGATTGCAAGAACCGATGCGGCGGCACCGGCCGTGAGACGCGGGAAAAGGGTCAAGTTTCACTCCATGGACAAGGCGCCGTTGCGCATTTTTCTGATTGTTCGCCCCTTGGTCGCCGTGCGGCGCCATTCCTTACAGTCGCTGCAATGCCGATTTGGGGCGACGTCCTGTAACCGGCGCGCGGTCCCGGGCGTATTGATGACGAAGGAGATGCGTATATGGCGCCCATCTGGCCCGCGCTTGGAATTCTGCTCGCCGCAACCCCGGGCGCCGTGAGCGCGGCTTCCGCAAGCCCCACGGCCTTCGACGCGGTCCGATTCACCGAGGCGCAACGCGAAGGACGAACCATCGTCGTCGAAACCTATGCGCCCTGGTGCCTGCCATGCCGCGTGCGCGGCCCCGTCCTGTCGGGGCTGCTGCAGCGCGAACGGTACCGCGACACCCTCTTCTTTAGCATCAGCGAAAAGACGGCCGATGCCGATTGGAAACGGATCGGCGCGAAGCGCTATGGCATGCTCCACATTTACAAAGGCTCGCTGCGCGTCGCGGCAAGCGCCGCGACGCGCGAGGACGAGATTGTGGCGATGCTCGAACGCGCCCGCTAGCCGCGCCGCGCCAGCATGCGATCGAGCGCAATCCGGTCTTCGTCGCGAAAAGCGAGCAGCACGAGGGTCGCGCCGGCGACCGCGAGGGAGGGAAAGAAAAGGACCTGGCTGCTCTCACGATCGAGGAGCCAGAGACCGAGGGGGTCGAGCAGATATTTCCATATCGACAGCGCCCCCGTCACCAGAATGACCGCTTGCGCTGTATAGGCGAAGCGGCGGAACAGCCCGAGAATTGTGAGCAATCCGACGACCAGCAGGATCGCGCCCCAGACGAGCTGGATCGTATCGCTGGCGCCAAGCCCGGCATAATATTTGACGCTGACGCCCGCGCCCTTGTCGGGGCTGGCGAGGCGGATCATGCCCCACACGACGAGCAGCAATCCGGTTCCGATCCGGAGCAAGAGCAGCGATTGGGCTTTCATCGGTCGTCCTTCTTTTCAGAATTGAGCGCGCGCCTTCGCGCGCTTGGGCGGGGGCCGGATAGCCGGCCCCCGCCCGCCTAGCGTCTTAGCAGCACGGCAAACCGCAGCACGCGGCAAGCGCGCAGCAAGCCTGGACCACGGCCGCGGGAGCCGCCGCATAGGCGGTTCCCGAAGACAGCAGCGCCGTGATGGCGAGAAGTTTTGCAGCAAATTTCATGTCAATTCTCCTGATATCGATTTGTTGAAGTCGGATATCGCGAAGCCGCGCGGCGGGGGAACGGGTGGATTTCGCGTCAAGGAGTTCAAGCGAACCCCCGCATGACGTTCGGTGAAGGCGAGTGGCGCCGGCGCGTCCGGTTGTGGGTTTGCGGGGAGAACCGCGGCCGAACAGGCGCGCTTGCACGCCATCGAGGCTTGCTCACAGCCGTCAGGCAGAGGGCAGCCGCTTTCACAGCATCGCGCGCTGGATATGGCATCAAAACCGCTCGCGGGCATCACCGTGGCGGTCACGCCTGCAAACAGGATCAGCAAAAGGAAAAACAGGCCGCGCATCCTTACAGGTTCGAAGCCTTTTGCCGCACGGTTACACCGCTGCGACAATTTCCCGTCACGCCTCATCCGCGCCGCCAGTCGTGATAGCGCCCGACCAGCTTGAGGAGGCGCTGGGGGGCATGCGCCCGCTTCCACTCGCCCGCGGCATATTTGTTCGCCTCGGCCATCGTCGGATAGGTGTGGATGGTCCCGAGAATCTTTCCGAGGCCCAGACCATGCTTCATGGCGAGCACATATTCGGCGAGCAGTTCGCCGGCATGTTCGCCAACGATCGTGACCCCGAGGATCCGGTCCTTGCCCGGCGGGGTCAGGACCTTGACGAAGCCCGTGGTCGCCGAGTCCGCGATCGCACGGTCGAGTTCGTGGAGCGGGTAGCGCGTGACCTCGACCGCAACGCCCCGTTCGATCGCCTCGGCCTCGCTGAGCCCGACGCGAGCGACTTCGGGGTCGATGAAGGTCGTCCATGGGATGACGCGATAATCGGCCTTGAAGCGCCGGAACTGGCCGAACAGTGCGTTGACGCTGGCGTACCAGGCCTGGTGCGCCGCGCTGTGCGTGAACTGATAGGGCCCGGCGACATCGCCCGCGGCATAGATATTGGGATAAACGGTCGCGAGATATTCATCGGTCACGACGGTGCGCTGCGTTTCGATGCCGAGATCCTCGAGCCCATAGCCCGACAATCGTGCCTTGCGCCCGACCGCGACGATCAGCGCGTCGAATGCGATCGCGCGTTCGCCGCCGGCATGGCGAACGATCAGGTGCCGATCGCTCTCGGTCCCTTCGACGCGCAAGGCTTCATGCCCGGTCAGGACCTCGACGCCGGCGCCTTCGAGCGCATCGCGCGCCAGCTCGGACACCTCCTCGTCCTCGCGCGGCAGCAGGCGAGCGCCGCGTTCGACTTGCGAGACGTCGGCACCGAGCCGCGCGAAAGCCTGCGAGAGCTCCGAGCCGATCGGCCCGCCGCCCAGGATGATGATCCGCTGCGGCATGGTGTCGCGCGCCGCAAATTCCTCCCACAGCGTATCGCTGGTCAGATATCCTGAATCGGCGAGCCCAGGCAGATCGGGGACGACCGGCTCCGCCCCCGCTGCGATGACGATCGCCCGCGTCGTGAGCCGCTGGATTTCGCCGTCATTGCGCGCGATTTCAACCGTCCAGGGATCGACGATCCGGGCATAGCCTTGCACCACGTCGACCCCAAGCTCGGTATAGCGCTCCACGCTGTCGTGCGGCTCGATCGCTGCGATGATGTCGTGGATGCGCTGCATCACCGAGCGGAAACGGATCTGCGGCGACGCCGACAAAAGTCCGTAACGGTCCGCATGCCGCATCTGCTCGGCAATGCGCGCCGACTTGATTAGCGCCTTCGACGGCACGCAGCCATAGTTGAGGCAATCGCCGCCCATTTTTGACGCCTCGACGAGCGTCACCTTCGCCTTCACCGTCGCCGCGATATAGGAGGAGACCAGTCCCGCCGCGCCGGCGCCGATCACGACGAGATTGCGATCGAAGCGGCGCGGGCGTTTGAAGCGCGCATATATGCGGCGACGCTTGATCGTCGCCATGATCCACTTGCCGATCCAGGGCAGCAGGCCGAGCGCGGCGAAAGAAGCGAGCAGGCCCGGCGAGGCGATGTCGGACAGCGCATCGATGCGCGCGAGCTGGGTGCCTGCATTCACATAGATGATGGTCCCGAGGAACATGCCGAGCTGGCTGACCCAGAAATAGGTGACGGTGCGGATCGGCGTCAGCCCCATCAGCAGATTGACCGCGAAGAAAGGAAAGACCGGCACGAGCCGCAGCGAGAACAGATAGAAGGCGCCGTCGCGGGCGATGCCCTCATTGACGCGCCGTAGCCGATCGCCGAAGCGGGCTTGGACGGCGTCGCGGAACAGATAGCGCGAGGCGAGAAACGCGAACGTCGCGCCGATCGTCGAGGCAAAGGAGACGATCAGCGTCCCCCAATAGAGACCGAAGATCGCCCCTGCGGCGAGCGTCAATATCGCCGCGCCGGGGACCGAAAGCGCGGTCAGCACGACATAGACAAGAAAGAATAGCCCCGCCACGAGCAGCGGGTTGGCGCTAAAATAGCCGTCGATCGCCGCCTGCTGCGATTTCAGGGCTTCGAGCGTCAGCCAGTCGCCGAGGTCGAAATGCACCCATGCGGCAAGCGCCAGCACGAGCAGCAGCAGCAGGACGAAACGCTTGTTCATGATCTTCCTTCCGGCGGGAGGCCTTTGGCGAGATTGGTCGCACGAGACGGGCAATGCTTACACACCATGATCATCCTCTTGCGCCGCGAGGCGTTTCGCGGCCTCGCCAAGGAGCGGGAGCTGCCGTTCGAAATTGGCGCAGTGGCGGCACATGCCCGCGTGCAGCCGCAGCTTCATGCGCTCCGAAAAGCTGAGATCGCGCTCGCGGCGCTGCGACATCAGGAATGTCGTATCGTGGCAATTGAGCATCATCGCACTTCCTCCGCAAACCAGTGATGCTGCAGACAGGCGCGCAGCGCGAGCCGCGCGCGGTGCAGGATGACATGGATATTCCCGCTGGTGAGCCCGAGCTCGTCGCAAATTTCGTCGGTGGCAAGTTCGACCACCTCGCGCATCATGAAAACCTGCCCCTGCTGGGCCGGCAGGCGATTGAGGCAGGCGTCGAAGATGGCGAGGAACTGGTCGCTGTGCAGCCCCGCCTCGGGATCTTCCCATGCTGCGGGCCGCGCCGCCTCGCGCCACATGCCGCGCTCGTCGAACAGCGCCGGCAGCGCGCCGCCATCCGCTTCGGCTGCCATCTCGCTTGCCCCGAGCGGCCGGCGTCGGCGCTGGCGCAAGAGGTCCGCGATCTTGTTCTTCAGGATCGCGATTACCCAGGTCTTGAGCGCCGCCTCGCCGCGAAATTGATCACCGTTGCGCAGCGCCGCGGCGAGTGCTTCCTGTACGGCATCCTCGGCCTCGTCGTCGCTGCCGAGCTGGAGACGCGCGAAGCGAAGCAGGTCGCCGCGCACGCGCGCAACAAACGCCGGATCGATCGGCGTTGACGATGGACGCGGTTGCGGCGGGCGCCTCATTCAGCCCTCCATCGCCTGGCAAATGCGCGCCGCACTGTAACTGGCGACGAGGAACGGCACCGCATAGTTGAGCGCAAGACGCGGCCAATCGATGCCGACGCCAGTCCAGATCGCAGAGCCCTGGTTGATGGCATTGAGGATGGTGCCGACGACGGCGGACACGCGCAGGGCATTGGCGATCACGGGGCGCGTGATCATATGTTGAAGCAAAGCCGCCACCCCCTTCATGAGCGAAACTGCCCGAACCCGGCGTAGCGTTCGACGAAGCGGCGGTCGATCCAGTCCTTGAGCCGCCAGACCAGATGTCCGCCGGCGGTCAGTTTTCCCCATGACAGGATGGCGCGCCTGTCGCCGGTTGCCAGCAGGTAAAGCGTTCGACGCCGGGGGATATAGTCGTGCATCGGCGTACCGGCGAGCGCCGCTTTCAAATTGGCGGCGATCACCGGGCCGGCCTTCACCGCATGGACCCCCGAGCGCTCGACGCGGCGGTCACTTCGCGAAACAATGTCGCCCGCCGCGAAGATGTCGGGGTGCGACACGCTACGCAGGTCCGAACCGACCGCGACAAATCCGCCCTCGCGCACCGCGAGCCCGGTATCGGTGATCCAGTCGGAGGGGCGGCTTCCGGTCGCCGCAATGACCGCGTCGCAAGCCAACATCGTCCCGTCGGGCAGCATCAGGCCGTCGGGCGCGCCTGCCGCATGCCCCTCATGGAGAGCAATATCGCGAGCGCGAAGGACGTCGCCTGCCCGGCGGCGGACCGCCTCGCTGTGGCCGGCAAGCAAAGCGTCGCGCGGCGCAACCAATATCACTTTGGTCGTTCCGCCGATCTGGCGGCGCAGCGACCGTTCGGCGGCGAGCGCAAGTTCGACCCCCGCGGCGCCGCCGCCAACCACCGCGACGCGCGTCAGCGTGCGCCCTTGTCGTCCCGCCACAAAGGCTTCCCAACGGGCCATGAAAGGCAGGACGGGACGGACCGGCAGCAGGCGATCACCAAGCGCCGCCAGATGCGAAACATCGCTTTCGCCGCCGGTGGCAAGCGACAGCAGATCGAAGCCGAGGCGCACTCCGGTCGAAAGATCGAGGAGATGCTGTTCGGGATCGAGACCGACGACGTCGGCGATCACCAGCCGCGCACCGGCCAGCCGCGCGAGCGGTTCAAGATCGATCGTCAGCGCCTCTGCTGGGTAATCCCCGGCGATCCAGCCGGGGAGCATGCCCGAATAAGCCGTCTGGCGATGCGACGTCACGAGCCAGCGCTCGGTGCCCTCGGGCGGCGCACCGATCCAGTCGGCGAGCACCGCAAGATGGGCATGACCACCACCTGCGAGGACTATCCTTATTGTCATTCCGATTGCCGCCCCTTGCCTTCATTTCCTCGTCACATGCCTTGGTCGCGGCGCACAGCGATATCTTACACGGGAGGCCAAAGATTCTTGCCCGCACCCCAAGCGCGGGTCGCGCGGCTTGGATGCTGGCAGTCATATCCCGGACGGTGGACGGGAGACGTCGCGGGGCGCGGCGACCGGCAGGGGGGATGGGACCGGCTACGCTGCAAATGTCTGCCAGCATCCGCGGCGACCCAGGGCTCCCCTGGGGGTGACGGCTGCCGGATGCGAGGGCTTCGAATGACCCATTTGGAACGTACGGGCGGCAGTCAGTTTGGCCGTTCGCACGCAGGCTGCTCCCGGCAGTTGCTGATATCCTATTCGCCCCCGGGACGGCGCCGGTTACAATCACCCGTCATTTAATTGGCGTCGAGGCGCCAGGGCTGGCATGGAAATCGGCGTTTGACGGCGCGAGGCCGCAATTCGGGGAGGAATGGACCGTGGCGAGATCGAAATGGGCGAATCGGATCGGCCGGTTTTCGCTGGCGCTTGCCGCCGCATCGCTGCTCATCGCCGCGACCGGTCTGACGCTGGCGCGCTACGATCTGATTGCGAAAATGCCCGGCTTTCTCTCGCTGCTCGCCGGCGCCGCGCTCGCGCTCGCGGCCGCCGTTGCGGCGCTTGCCGCGTTGCTGTTGGCATGGCGACAGCCGTCAGCAAGTCGCCGCGCCGCCTCTGCGGCCCTGCTGGTTGCACTGCCCTTCGTTCTGTTTATCGCCTCGCGGCCCCTCGTCGCACGCGATATGCCGCCGATCCACGATGTGACGACCGATCTCGCGGAGCCGCCGCAGTTCCGGAGCTTGCCGCTGCGTCCCGACAATCTCGCCGGGACAGGCAGCCTCGCCGCATGGCGTCGCATCCACGCCGCCGGCTATCCCGACATCCAGCCGGTCACGATCCCGCGTCCCGCCGGTGATGTCTTGTCTGATGCCCGCAAGCTCGCGGCCGCACGCGGCTGGGACATCGCGCGCTATGATGTCACTGCCGGCGCGCTCGAAGCGACCGCCAGCACTTCATATATCCGATTCAAGGACGATGTGGTCGTGCGCGTCCGGCCAAGCGCCGACGGCACGCAAAGCATTGTGGACATGCGATCGGTGAGCCGGGTCGGGATCAGCGACTTCGGCGTCAATGCGAAGCGCATTCGCGAATTTCTGGGCGATCTCGCCGCCCGCTAGCCGGAACTCTCCGTCGCGGCTGCGGCGAGAAGCTGGATTGCGATTGCCTTTGCTTCGCGGGCGGGGCGCCGGTCGTGGACCATTGTCGCCAATGCGACCGCCCCCTCCTTGAGCAAGGCGAGTTGCCGTCCGATCGCGTCGGGGTCGCGCAAGCCTGCGCGCGCCGCAATCGCCGAAAAATGATCGGAAAGGCGCACGACATGATCGCTTGCCTCGCGATTGATCGGGTGTTTGGCGTCCTGATATTCCGAACTCGCTTTGGCGAACATGCAGCCCTGGAAACCGGGTTCGTGGAACCATTCGTCCAACGCGTCGAAGATCGCGACCAGTTGATCGCGTGGATCGGAAGCCAGCTCCTCGATCCGCCGGAATAGCCAGCCGCGAATATGGGCGTCGCGCAACTGTAGCGTCGCGACAATCAGATCCTCCTTGGTCCGGAAATGCTTGTAGATCGACGTCTTCGAGACGCCGGTTTCGGCGACGAGGCGGTCCATTCCGGTCGCCTGGAAGCCGTGGCGGTAGAAGGCATCTGTCGCTTTTTCGACCAGTTCGTCGCGTTTCGTCGGTCGCATTCCATTCGCTCCGTTCACAGGCCGCACCGGGCGCCGTACTTTTTTGGTCGCCCAAACAAGGCGTTGCCTCTTCGCAACCAAGCCATCCCCAAGCCATCGCTTGACAGGGTTTACCGATCGGTACAGGTAGCATGTACCGATCGGTAAACCTTGTACCCGTTCGCTGGTGCAATGCCAAGCTTTGAAAGGATTTTTCCAAATGATCTCTCGCATTCCGCGACGACTCGGACGCGCATTTCTGATTGGGGCCGCGGCGCTGACCGCCGCGCTTCCTGCGACTGCACCTGCCCACGCCGACGGCCTGCCCGATCCGGGATTCACCATTGTCGCCGGCGCGACGGCGCTGGTCGTCACCGACCCCCAGAACGATTTTCTAAGTCCCGCGGGTGTGGCTTGGGGCGTCGTCGGCAAAAATGTCGAAGCGAACGGAACGATCGGTCATATCGACCGCTTGTTCGCCGCGGCCAAAGCCAGCGGCGTGCCGGTGTTCGTCTCCCCGCATTATTATTATCCGCACGACCATGGCTGGCGCTTCGAGGGCGCGCTTGAGGCCTTGATGCATAAGATCGGCATGTTCGACCGCAAGGGGCCGCTAACCACCGCGGCTTTCGAGGGATCGGGCGCCGATTGGCTGGCTCAGTACAAGCCCTACATCGAAGACGGGCATACGGTGGTCACCAGTCCGCACAAGGTTTTCGGGCCTGAGACCAACGATCTTGTCCTCCAGCTTCGCAAGCGCGGCGTTAGCAAGGTCATTCTCGCTGGCATGTCAGCCAATCTGTGCACCGAATCGCACATGCGTGAGCTTGTCGAGCAGGGCTTCGAGGTCATGGTGGTGTCCGACGCCACTGCAGCGGCGCAGCTTCCGGGTCTCGACGGCTACGCCGCCGCGCTCGCCAATTTCCGCATGATCGCCAGCCATGTCGCGGACACCGATACGACGGTCGCCGCAATCCGGGCTGCCGCCGTCCACTGAGCCACCCTCGGGCGGGCGGTTTCCCGATAGGGTCCGCCGCCCGCCCAGCCAGGAAAATGGTCATGACCGAGACGACTGCCTTCCAATTCACGCGCGAGAGCGCAATCGCGAAAGTTCGGGCGGCCGAGGACGCGTGGAACGGTCAGAACCCCGAACAGATCGCACTGGCCTATTGGCGTCACCTCAAGGTTTGTGCGCCAGACAACGATTTGGCAGACATAATGCGAACATCGGCTAATTAGCGAGCTTGAGGCGCGACATGGGATCGTTGAGCTGGCGGAATTCACCGCCAGGCGGACGCTCCGCCTGCCCTCAAAGGCAGCCGCCGGGCAGGCTACGCCGCGGGGTACGATGCTACTGACATGGCCAAGCCTTCGCTAACGAGCGTTCAGCTCCGGCCACCATATGAACACTCATAAAATAGCTATTCTGCTCCGCCCAGCGTAAATATGCCGCGCGCAGCGCCGATCGGTCATAGCGTGGAGCGCGGCATTCCGCTTTTCGCGCGACGATCATCATGTCGAGCACGCCTTGGAGGTAAGCGCCGCATCGCGGCTCATTCGCTTGACAGCTTACGAACAACGCCGAGCCCGTCGCCGACGCGGGTTCGGTTTGGCCGATCGCACTATCAGGCAGGGCGGCCAAAGCGGCGCATAACAATATCCATCGTCTTGGCCGCATTTTCGTCTCCTATTCCGCAGTATCATTTCGGAAGGGGCGCACGGCCCTCGACGGCCGGCGCCCCGTGCTGATCCATCATTCGCGGCCGAGCACCTGGCCTTCGGGCGTGACGAACAGTTCGATCGTCTTTCCGTCGCTGTTCTTGCCCTTGATTTCATAGAGCGTGCTTCCGTCCGCCTTTCGGGTGACTTGCTCCGCTTTGCTTATTGACGCGAGTTGCGCGCGTGCCGCGTTCATCGCGGCCTCGGGCACCTGAGCAAGCGGGATGTCTCGTTCGCTGTGCTTGCCGATTATCCGGTTTTCGTTCGCCTCGTGGTTTTGCGCGATCGCCACGCCCGCGATCGCCAGCGCGGCCGCGCCCACGCCTGCGACAACAGTGAGAGTTCGTTTGCTAGCCATGTTCCATTCCACTTCCTGCATAAGGGCCGTGGGGTCGGGCGGGCGGCGGTTACGGCCCAATGAGCCGTCGTCCGAGTTCAACTCCTCTGATTGTTCATCCTGTCGAGCGCCGCGCGCAGCCCACGGGCGAGCTTGGCTGCGTCGTCGTTGGCCCAGAAGTGCATGAAGAACAGCCGCGGCTCGTCGTTTAGCATATGATTATGCAGCGCCGTGACCTCGATCCCGTTCGTCCGCAGCACGCGCAGGACCGGATCGACCTCGTTTGCGACAAGTACGAAATCGCCGGTGATGGCGGCTCGGCCGTCCCCGGTTGGCTGAAAGTTGATCGCGGTCGCCGTGCCCATCGTCGGCGGAGTCTCCATATCGCCGTCCATCAGCCGCTCGGCGCGCGGAAAGCTGTATTGGAGGATGCCACCGGCCGTCTTGCCCTCACCGCCCATCAACCGGTTGAGCGCGGCCACATCGAGGTCGAGCCGCGATGCGGCTGCGCTGGCCGAAGGCGATTGCGGCGCGGCGAGCGGGGTCCGACTGGCTGATAGCGCTTGCCGGAGCGCGGCCGCGAGCTTCACCGGGTCGCCGTGGCCGGCAATGTGCATGTACATGGTCGCAGGCGAAGAGCGGAGCAGGTGATTGTGGAGC
Organism: Sphingopyxis sp. H053; assembly: GCF_001468225.1. Classification (GTDB taxonomy): domain Bacteria; phylum Pseudomonadota; class Alphaproteobacteria; order Sphingomonadales; family Sphingomonadaceae; genus Sphingopyxis. The sequence continues at coordinate 72,256 of NZ_LNRU01000005.1, forward strand.
GCGGTGATCGTAAAACCGCTTGCGAGCAGGCGGCTCAAAACGGGGTTCACCTCGTCGTGGGTCAGCACGAGATCGCCCATCACCATCGCCTCGTCGCCCATCGGCTGAAACGCCGCCCAAGAGCCGAGCGCGAGGGAGGGCTTGATCGTCACCCCATCCAGCGTGACGCTCAGGTCCGAACGCGGGAAGCTGTAGCGGTGAACGCCCCCCGGCTGTTCGGCCCCCGCTCGTCCTATCGCCCGGTCGACAGCCGACCAGTCCGGCGCTGCCCAAGCCGGGCTTGCCAGCAGGAGGCTGGCGAATCCCAAGGCGATGGTCTTTTTCAGCATAATTGATCCTTCATCAGCGCACTCGACACGGAAAGCCTCACGTCATGCGAGCGCGCCGCCGGCGAGCCGCGACATTACGCTCCGGTTTCTTTCTTCGGGATAAGCAGTCCTATGCTCATGAGGCTTGTGATGCAACCCTTACACTTGTAGGCTAGTGACGATACAACTATGACAAACACACAAGCTTCCCCTTGGTTGCTCCTGATCCCGCAGCTTCCGGCTAAGCCTGCCTATTTGCGGGTGAAGGTCTGGCGGCGTTTGCAGGCGATCGGGGCCGCGCCGCTCAAGAACGCCGTCCATGCGCTCCCCAATCGCGAGGACACGCGCGCGCTGTTCGAAGAACTGCATCGCGAGATCACCGAAAATGGCGGCGAGGCGCTGATCCTCGAAGCGCGCCTTGTCGGCGGCATGGGCGATGCGGAGCTGCGCGGAGTGTTCGACGCTGCGCGTGACGCCGACTATGAGGAGTTGGCACGCGAGGCGCGCGCGCTGTGTGAGGGCGAGTATGTCGCGGCGGCGGATGTGGGCCGCCTGCGCAAACGCCTGAACGAGGTCGCCGCGATCGACTTTTTCGGTGCGCATGGTCGGCAGGCGGCACAGGCCGCCATCACCGAGGCGGACCGCCGCTCTCACCAACATCCCGATGTGAGCGGCCCCGGTGCGCCCGAGCTGACCCCGGCGGAGCTAAAGCGCCGCGTTTGGGTGACGCGCCGCCATGTCCATGTCGATCGCATCGCGTCCGCCTGGCTCATTCGCCGCTTCATCGACCCCGAGGCGAGCTTCAAGTTCGTCGAGGGCAAAGGATATGTGCCGGAGCCTGACGAACTGAGGTTCGACATGGCGGACGCTGAGTTCACCCACGAAGGCGACCGCTGCTCCTTCGAGACCTTGGTGTTCCTCACCGGTCTCGAGACCGACCCCGCGCTGCGGGCGCTCGGCGAAATTGTTCACGACCTTGATATTGCCGATGCTCGGTTCGAGCGCCCGGAAACTCCGGGAGTGAGCGCGCTTATCGCCGGCATCTGTGCCGGCACCGACGACGACGAGGAGCGGATCGCGCGCGGATCGACCGCGCTCGACGGATTCTATGCTCACTTCACCCGGCGAAAAGAGGACTAAAGATGGAGGCCAGCGCACGCGCTGAAATCGCAGTCGAGACGCTGCACGAGCACGGCATCAGCTTTGGCGAGGCGGTGCGCGTCTGGATCAGGGTCGCGCTGCTCAGCTTCGGCGGACCGGCGGGCCAGATAGCGGTGATGCATCGCATCCTGGTCGAGGAGAAGCGCTGGATCGGCGAGGAGCGGTTCCTCCACGCGCTCAACTATTGCATGCTGCTGCCCGGCCCTGAAGCGCAACAGCTAGCTGTCTATATTGGCTGGTTGCTCCATAAGACCAAGGGCGGCCTGGTCGCGGGCGCGCTATTCGTGCTGCCCGGCTTCCTCGCGATTTTAGGGCTCAGCTATGTCTATGTGCTGCTCGGCGAAGTGCCGCTGGTCGAGGGATTGTTCTTCGGATTGAAGGCCGCCGTGCTGGCGGTGGTGCTACAGGCGGTGGTCCGGGTGGGTTCGCGTGCCTTGAAGAACAACGTCATGCGCGGTTTTGCCGCGCTGGCGTTCGTCGCGATCTTCGTGCTCGACGTGCCCTTCCCGCTGATCGTGCTTGCCGCCGCGCTGATCGGCTTCTTCAGTGGCCGCGCTGGTTACGCCGCATTCAAGGGCGGCGGCGGACATGGTCCCGCCGGCGCTGAGATAATCCACGACCGCGACACCGCTCTTGGCGAGGGCCTTCCCGACCATGCCCGGCCGAACCTCTCTTGGTCGCTGCGCATCTCCGGCGTCCTGCTGCTGCTCTGGCTCGGGCCGGTCGCAGCGCTGCTGTTCGCGTTCGGCCCCGACGACGTGTTCAGCCGCATCGCCACCTTCTTCAGCCAGATGGCGGTGGTGACCTTCGGCGGCGCCTATGCGGTGCTCGCCTATGTCGCGCAGGAGGCAGTCGAGACCTATGGCTGGCTCCAGCCCGGCGAGATGCTCGACGGGCTCGGCATGGCCGAGACCACGCCCGGGCCGCTGATCATGGTGACGCAGTTCGTCGGCTTCCTCGCGGCCTTCCGCGAAGCGACCGGGCTGCCGCCGCTCGTCGCCGCGACCTTCGGCGCAATCCTCACCACCTGGGTTACCTTCCTGCCATGCTTCCTGTGGATCTTCGCCGGCGCGCCATTCATCGAGCGGCTGCGCGGCAACCGCGCATTGTCGGCCGCGCTTTCGGCGATCACCGCCGCAGTGGTCGGCGTGATCCTCAATCTGGCGGTCTGGTTTGGTATCCACACTCTGTTCGAGCAAGTCCGCGAAGTGCCGTTCGCAGCCGGCACCATCGATCTCCCAGTCCTAACGTCCGTCAACTGGCCGGCGCTGGCGCTCGCGGTGGGTGCGATACTCGCCATGTTCCGGTTCAAGGCCGGCATGCTGCCGGTGCTCGGCGTCTGCTCGGTCCTCGGGGCCGCATATGTAATGATCATCTGAAGGAGTGACGCGTGACGATCGACCATCTTTCCCGACGCAGTGCAATCGCAACTCTTGGCATCGGAGCCGCCGCCATGACTATCAACGAAGCCTCTGCGCAGACGCCGGCCGCAGCGCCGGCGGCTGTCCCCGCCTTTGCCGGAAATCATCAGGTCAAGCCGCTCAGGTTCAATCCCGCCAGGCTTCACGGCCTCTCCGAAAGGCTGATCACATCGCACCACGAGAACAATTATGCGGGCTCGGTCAAGGCCCTGAATATGATCGAGACACGACTTGCCGCCGCGCTCGCTGACACGGACCTGCCGCCGGTGGTCTATGGCGGATTGAAGCGCGAGGAGCTGCACCGCACCGGCTCGGTCGTGCTCCATGAGGTCTATTTCGACGGGCTCGGCGGCAACGGCCAGGCAGCCGGTTCCATCCGCGACGCGCTGGGCGCGGCGTTCGGCTCGTTCGACCGCTGGGAAGCCGACTTCCGCCGTACCGGGATGAGCCTTGCCGGCGGATCGGGCTGGTGCGTGCTCGTCTACAATCTCCACACGCGCTCGCTGCACAACCATTGGGCGTGGGATCATATGCACGGTGCGATTGCCGGCGTGCCGCTGCTCGCGCTCGATATGTACGAGCACAGTTTCCACATGGATTACGGCACCGCCGCCGCCAAATATGTCGACGCCTTCTTCCGCAACATCGACTGGGAAGTGGTCGACCGGCGCTATGCCGCGGCTTTGCGCGGCGGCGGCTGAACCCGACCGCCGTGGCTTAACACCCACTGCTGCGCGACACCTGAGTTCGCGACCACAAAGGGGACAGGTCCGATGGGGAGATGCAACAATGACATCCGGCCCGAACATCGCTCTTCTTTGGCGTGGGCAAGCAGCCGAGTGGACGCATCGCTTTCATGAAGCCCGGCAGTGGCCGATAATGCAGGCCTTGCGGGCGCTCGGGGCGACCGCAAGGCCTGTACTGTACAGGGACGAGGCGGTTCGCGAGATTCGGGACGAGCTGCTGTCGTGCGACGCAGTGCTGGTCTGGGTGAATCCGTTGGACATTTCAGGCGACCGCTCGCAGCTCGATCCAATGCTGCGCGAAGTCGCGGGGTGCGGCGTTGTCGTCAGCGCGCATCCTGACGTGATCGCCAAAATCGGCGTCAAGGAAGTGCTCTACACAACGCGATCCATGGAATGGGGCAGCGATGTCGATCGATACGTGGACGCTGAAGGCCTTCGCGCTCGTTTCCCCGAACATCTTGCCGCAGGCCCGCGCGTGCTGAAGCCGAACTACGGCAACGGCGGCAGGAATGTATGGCGTGTCCAACTAGACGAAGCGGGAAACGCTCCGGCTTTGAAAACGTCGGTGAAAGTTCAAGAGGCCCGCCAAGGAAGCAAATCGGAGCGCATCAGCCTAGCCGAGTGCTTGGAAAGGTGGGTGCCGTTTCTAAACGACGGCGGCGTGCTGATCGATCAGGCTTATCAGCCGCAGTCGTCCGAGGGCATGGTCCGCTGCTACGTGTGCGGGCACCGAGTGGTTGGCTTTGGGCACAACCTGATCACTGCGCTGATGACGCCAACGGCCATTGATACAACGTCGTCAACCCCACAGCCGATGGGCCGCGCCATGTTCGGACCGGAGGTGACGCGCTTCGCAGCCTTACGGAAAGCGATGGAGGATCGCTGGATTCCAGAGATGCAAAGGTTGCTGTCGATCGCCGACCACGATCTTCCGCTTCTTTGGGACGCCGACTTCCTATTTCGCCCTGGTGAAGCCATCAGCGATGGCTCCTATGCGCTTTGCGAGATCAATGCTAGTTCGGTTGCACCATTTCCGCCAAGCGCCGTCCAGCCAGTCGCCGCAGCGGCAATCGGTCGCGCTCTTGCCATTCGTTTGACGAAGGAGACCTCCAATCCTCATTGATATGATTCAAGCAATTCAAGAGACGTGACATTGGTCGTATCAATCAGACAAGCCTAAGGGTGAGCGAGGCTGGGTGAAACCGGCTCAGGTGGCAGCGCGGAGATACTGGTAGAGGGTTTCGCGACTGATCCCCAGGTCACGGGCGATGACGGCCTTGCGCTCGCCGTCATCAACACGGCGGTGCAGCTCGGCGACCATTTCGTCGGAGAGGGAACGTTTCCGCCCGCGATAAGCACCGCGTTGTCTAGCGACCGCAATGCCTTCGCGCTGCCGCTCCCGGATCAGGGCGCGCTCGAATTCGGCGAACGCACCCATGACCGAGAGCATCAGGTTGGCCATCGGGGAATCCTCGCCCGAGAAGGCCAGGCTTTCCTTCACGAACTCGATCCGGACGCCTCTTTTGGTGAGGGACTGAACCAGTTTGCGCAGATCGTCGAGATTACGCGCCAATCGATCCATGCTGTGGACCACGACGGTGTCACCCTCGCGGGCGAAGGCGAGCATGGCATCGAGTTCGGGGCGGTTGATGTCCTTGCCCGATGCCTTGTCGGTGAAAATCCGGTCGAGCGACTGCCCGTCCAACTGGCGATCGACATTCTGATCGAATGTGCTCACCCGGACGTAACCGATCCTCTGGCCTTTCATCGCCGCCTCCGGTCAAAATGTCAGGTTGAATTCTATGACACGGCGGAACATGCGTCAATAAATGCTTGCCATAACCCTATCCTGACAGAAACCGCCGCTGCATCCTGACGTCCGGTTAGGCTATACTCCAGATTGACGCTAGCCTGTCGCTCTCGACTCGGGATGGAGGCAGGATGGCGCGGCGGCGATTATTGACCGGAGAAGAAAGGCGTCGCCTGTTCGATATCCCCCATGACGAAACCGCGATCGTCGGCCACTATACCCTTGCCGCCGAGGATCTCGAACTGGTCGGTCGCCGCTATCGCCCTGCCAACCGCCTCGGTCTGGCAACGCAGATCGCGCTTATGCGGCATCCCGGCTTCGGTTTGCAGCCCGACGTCGACGTCCCCGATGCGGTCCTTCACTATCTCGCCGCCCAGCTCTTCGTCGATGTTGATGCGTTCGCCGACTATGGCCAGCGCGCGCAAACACGTAACGATCATGCCGACATTGCGGCACGGCATCTGGGGCTACACCCTTTTCGGCGAGGGGATATACCGCTCGCGCTCGATCTCGCCGCAAGAGCTGCGGAGCGGACCGATCGGGGCGAACCTATTGTCCGCGCATTGATGGAGGGGCTGAAGCAGGAACGCTTCATTCTTCCATCGGCAGACACGCTCGAACGTGCGGGCCTCGCCGGCAGGGCACGCGCCCGCAAAGCCGCGGCGGCGCTCATTGTCGAAAGCCTGGGTCATGCCGAACTGGCGCGGATCGATGATCTGATCGTCAACAACAGCGACTTCGGCATGACGCCGCTGGCCTGGCTGCGCAATTTCGAGGAAGCGCCCACCACGGCGAACATCAACGGGCTGCTGGAACGGCTACGCTATGTGCGCGGAATCGGCATCGACCCGGCGATCGGCGCGAAAATCCCCGACTTCCGGTTCGCGCAGTTCATGCGCGAAGGTGGCGTTGCGCCGGCGTTCCTGCTCTCCGATTATAGCCTTAACAGGCGCCGCGCGACGCTGATCGCGGCGGTCATCGACCTCGATGCCAGGCTCGCCGATGGTGCGATCCAGATGTTCGACAGGCTTGTCGGAAGCCTGTTCACACGGGCGCGGCGCGGGCGGGAAAGGCGCTATCAGGACAGCATCCGCTCGGTCGGCGAACTTATGCGGCTGTTCGGCGCGACGATCGCCGCGCTGGGAGAGGCGGTCGAACATGGCGGTAATCCGCTCGAACTGATCGACGAAGCGGTAGGCTGGCACAGACTGGTCGCAGCCAAATCGCAGGTCGATGCGCTGGCCGAGCTGGCGGGCGAAGATGCGCTTGTCGCGGCGACTGGTCGCTATGCGACGCTGCGGCGGTTCAGCCCGGCTTTCCTCGATACATTCACGTTCAAGGCATCGGGGAGCGGATCGCAACTGGTCAAGGCCATCGAGGTCATCCGCGATACCAATGCCCGCAAGGCCCGCAGCCTGCCCGAGGGCGTTCCGCTCCCATTCGCCAACCGGCAGTGGAAGCGCCTCATCACCGAAGGTGGCCAGGTCGATCGCCGGCGATACGAGACGGCCATCATGGCCACGCTGCGCGATCGGTTGCGCGCCGGCGACATATGGGTCGAAGGAACCCGCAATTATCGCCGCTTCGACACCTATTTGCTGAGTCGACGCGATGCCGATAAGGTGGCCGACAGCCTGCCATTCCAGACCGATGCGGCCGCCTATCTGGAGGAGCGGGCAAGGACGCTCGACTGGCGGCTGCGCCGTTTCGCCAAGCAACTCAAGGCGAACAGGCTCGCGGGCGTGGCGCTCGAACGCGACCGGCTCAAGCTGCAACCCATGCCGGCGATCACTCCACCCGAGGCGGAGGCTCTCGATCGCAGGCTCGACGCCTTGCTTCCGCGCGTGCGGATCACCGAACTCCTGGTCGAGGTGGCCGAGCGCACCGGGTTCCTGAGCGCATTTCGCGATCTTCGGTCCGGCAAGGAGCATGACAACCCGCACGCGATCCTCGCCGCCATTCTCGCTGATGGATCGAATCTGGGTCTAGAGCGCATGGCCAACGCCAGCGACGGGGTGAGCTACGCCCAGCTTGCCTGGACCCACAACTGGTATTTGTCGCCCGAAAACTATCAGGCCGCGTTGGGGATGATCGTTGCCGCGCACCATGATCTTCCTTTCACGCGCCATTGGGGAGCCGGCACTAGTTCATCCTCCGATGGGCAGTTCTTCCGCTCGGGCCGCAACCGATCGGCGGCGGCCGACATCAATGCGAAATATGGCAGCGAGCCGGGCCTGAAGATCTACTCCCACCTGTCCGATCATTTTGCCTCGTTCGGATCGCGGATCATGTCGGCCACCGCCGGCGAGGCCCCCTACGTGCTGGATGGCCTGATGCTCGGCGCCGGCGCGCTACCGCTGCATGAGCATTACACTGATACCGGCGGCGCGACGGACCATGTCTTTGCCCTTTGCCATCTTCTCGGCTTCCGGTTCGTGCCCCGTCTGCGCGACATCGCCGACCGGAAACTCGGCTCGATCGCCGCGCCTTCGACCTACAAAGGCATCGAAAGCCTCATGGGCCGCACGATCAAGACGGCGGCGATCGAAGCCGATTGGGATGACATCGTCAGGATCGTCGCCTCCATTAAGGAAGGAGCCGTTGCGCCCTCCGCGATCCTGCGCAAGCTGGCCGCCTACAAGCGCCAGAACAGGCTGGATTTTGCGCTGGCCGAACTCGGCCGCATCGAGCGGACGCTATTTGCGCTCGACTGGCTTGAACAGCCCGACTTGCGTCGCGCCTGCCAGGCCGGCCTCAATAAAGGCGAAGCACGTCATACCCTTGCCGCCGCGATCTACACCAACCGACAGGGGCGGTTCACCGATCGCTCGATCGAGAATCAGGAATATCGGGCATCGGGCCTCAATCTGCTGATCGCGGCGATTTCTTACTGGAACACCGTCTATATGGACAGGGCCGCCCAGCATCTCCAATCATCCGGCGGCACCTTCGATGATGCGCTGCTTGCCCATCTCTCGCCGATGGGCTGGGTGCATATCAGTTTGACCGGCGACTATCTGTGGCAAAGGGCAAACCGGCTCTCCCCTGGCGAGTTCCGCACCCTCAACGATCCCATGGCCCGCCTCAAACTCGTGGCATAGCCAGTGTTCTCATTATGTCCGCCAAATCGTTGTCTGGCGCACAAACCTTGAGGTGACGCCTACCGGAAGAACGATCAAGCCTGGGTTGAACAGAAGAATGGTGCCATCGTGCGCCGCATGGTGGGATATCATCGCTATGAGGGCGTTGCTGCGACCACGATCCTAGCCGAACTTTATGCGGCTTTGCGCCTGTATGTGAACTTCTTCCAGCCCTCGTTCAAGTTGGCGGAAAAGCGGCGCGATGGCGCCAGGGTCATCAAGCGGCATCACGCGCCGGCGACGCCGTGCCAGCGCCTCCTGGATGATCCGCGAACAACGGGGGCGGTACGCGATCGACTGACCACCGTGTTCGCCGAACTCGATCCCGTGCGCCTTCTTCACGAAATCCGGCGTGGCCAGGAACGTCTTGCCACCATCGCGGATGTTACGCCGCAAACCGCTCCCCCGATCAACGACGCCCTGGATCAGTTCCTGACAGGATTACGCATCGCTTGGCGAGATGGCGAAATCCGGCCGACCGCCGGGGCGGCGTCGAAACCGAAGAGAGAGCGGCGGCGGCCTGATCCCCTTCTATCCGTGACGGGCGAACTGCACGACTGGTTCCTGGCCGAGCCATGGCGGACCGGGCGTGAACTGCTGGACAAGTTGCAGGCCGTCCATCCCGGAGAACATCCCGACGCCCTGCTTCGGACGGTGCAAAGACGCCTGAAGATCTGGCGCGCAGAGCAAGCGCATCAACTGGTGTTCGGCCCAATGGCGCTGACGCCAAGCGTCTCCATGGCGAGCTGACGCTGGAGGGGCGATGGGCGGCTACGCTTCGGCAATATCGCAGGCCTGCGCTCCGCCGCCCATCGCCCCTCCAGCCCAAATATGCTACGGGAGCATTTACATGAGGCAACTGAAGGTAACTTCGGGAGCATGAATGAATTCGGATGCACACTTGCCGCGCCAGACGCGCTTGCCATCCTGACGAACCGATATCGAAGTGTCTTTTAAGGAAACGTCGAGTCCTATATACTGAGCCACGGTTGTCCTCCTTTGATGCTGGGCCCGAGCCCGTACTTCATCTTATCGGGGGGCAACCAACCTTCCAGCCATCTCGTGCTTCTGGACCATCGCCGGCGCACCCGCGATTACGTCATGTTCGTGCAGCGGCCAGATTTGAGCAAAACCGCGCCGCTTTCGCGCACGACCTCAGAGCGGCGGCATGCGGGTCGAATGCAACTGCTTGGCGCGCCGGTCGATCGACCAAAGCAGGCGTGGTTCGGCCGGGTCCCAGTCGATCGCCTGCCCCTCGGTCGGCACGGGAAGCGTCGCGACCAGTTCGAGCGTCGCGCCCGCCTTCGGCAGCCGCAGCGCATAGACTTCGGGTCGGTCGTGCCCGCTCGCATACATCAATCCGTCGGGCCCCCATGCGAAACCCGAACAGCTTTTGGGCGCGAAGCGCGCGAGCACGGCATCGGGGAACAGCCAGGATTCGAGGGGACGGAAAGAAGCGTCCATGCGAACGAGCGTCGTGAATCGGTGGTCGCGCCCCGGCTCGCCGCCGCGGTCGTCGTAGTTGGCGAACACCGCCCACCAGCTGCCGCCGTGCCAGTCCATCGCGGTCAGCGACCCGACCATGCGGCCGAGGCTCACCGTGCGGATATGGCGGAGCGTCTTCGCGTCGAAAATCTCGACGCTGCTCGCCATCGGCACTTTCGGATAGTTGGATGCGGCGCAAACAAGCTCGGCCTTGACCACCGCGCAGCTGTTGAGATGCGGAAACAGCTTCGGATCGCCCTCCCACCCCGCAACCCGCTTGCCGCTCGCCTTGTCATATTTGCCGATCGCATAATTATCGATGGCATAGACATGGCTCCGGTCCGACGCGACGCCCTGATCGGCCTCGGGCGCCGCGATCGTCGAAAGCGTCAAGAGCGCGGCGGCGAGCATCAGAAGCGCACCGACGCGCCGGCGTAGAAGGTTCGGCCATAGCGTTCGTTCTGGATGATCCAGTCACGGCGCTCGCCCTGATATTGGCGCGTCGGCTCGTCGGTCAGGTTCTGCCCCTCGACGAAGAGGCTGACATTGTCGGTCACGGCTAACGAAGCCTTGGCGTCGAGCCGGCGCAGGTCGTCATTATATTGATCGCCGAGCATGTCGGCGCCGAGCGAAATCAGCGCGCTGCCCGTGTTGTGATAGGCGATCGACGCCTCGATCGGCCCATTCTGGTAGAAGAGCTGTGCGCCATAGAGCAGGTTAGACTGCTCGGGGAACGCCGCGGGGTCGGCGCGGCCCGGCACCTTCAGCTTCGAATCGATCAGCGTCATGTTCGCCTCGACCCCGAAGCCCGAGAGGAAGCCGGGAAGGAAGTCGAACTGCTGACGATAGGCGACCTCCAGCCCGATGATGTCGGCACTGGTCCCGTTCGCCTTTTGCGAAAAGCCGAGCACCGCGTAGTCGCGACCGCCATAGCTGGTGTCGAGCAGAGTGAAGCTTTGCGTATAGACCGGGTTCTTGATGAATTTCGCAAACACGCCCACCGAAAACAGCCCGCCCTTTGCGAAATACCATTCGGCCGAGGCGTCGAGCGCGTCGGCGATATAGGGTTCGAGGTTCGGATTGCCGAGCGACACCGACCCGTCAAACGTCCCGTCGTCATTCTGTTCATAACTGATCTCGCCGCCAGGGGTCAGGTCCGAATAGTTGGGACGGCCGACGCTGCGCGTATAGGCAAGGCGGACGATTACCTCGTCACTGGGCTCGATGCGCACGATCAGGCTGGGCAGCCAGTTGGTGTAGTTGCGCTTCGCGTTAACGGCGACGACGTCGGTTTCATTCTCGAGCTGGAACCCCCGGATCGTCAGGTCGGTGCGTTCGACGCGAATGCCCGGTGTCACGGTGATCGACCCGAAATCGAGGTTCGCCATCGCATATCCCGAGGCGATATCCTCGCCAAGATCGAGATCACCCAGCGTCGCATTGGCAAGCGTCGATGTCTCGTCGAGAACGAAATAAGCGGCATTGGCCGGGTCGGCGGTGAAGGTATCGATCAGGCCGGCGTCGATCACCGGCGTAATCAGATAATCATGGCCGCCGCCGACACGCGAAATCACGTCGGCGCCCTGCAACCCGAACTGGCCTAACGTAAAGCGCGTCGCGGCATTTCCGCCACGCGAAAAGATGCTGTTATTCGAATCGAAAACCTTGTCGGTCGCGCGATATTTGCCGCCGACCTTCAACCAGCTGTCGTCGCCAAAGCCGAGCTTTCGCGTTACATCGAGCCGGCCCGTCCAGATATATTCGTCGCCGCTTTCATCCTGAACCGTATATTGGCGGAAACCCAGGTTGCTGGGTGACAGCGGGGTACGCGGAACCGCGCTGAATAACTTGTCGGTGAAGTCGAAATCGACTGTTCCGGGATTGCCGCGGAACTGCCACAGCTGGTTCGGCTCGACCACCTCGTTGTGTGAACGTGCCAGGCCATAGTCAAAGGTCCAGTCGTTCGCCTCGGTCTTACCGCCGATCATGCCAACGAGAACGGACTTCTCCTTATATTCAAGCCGCAGGTCCGATCGCTGCTCGGTCACCGTCGATACGCCGGTCAAGCCATCGGGGGTCAATGTTACCGTCCCATTGTCCCGTTGCGCCTGAGTCGCGAAATCGAGCCGAAACCGCTGGCGATATTCATTCTCGGTGAACTTGCTGTAGAGGCCCCGAGCCCACAGATGGGTGGTGTCGCTCGGGCGCCAGTCGAGCGAGGCGATGCCTCCGATGCGTTCGCGCTCGAGCTGATAGTCGGTATATTTTATATTGGTCGGCATCCCTTCGCGCGCCGCGCCGGGGAACGCCGCCCAATCGTCCGGAAAGATGCCGAAGCTCTGGAAATCGCGTTTCGAATAGCTGCCGCCAATCAGGATACCGAATTGCTCGTCGCCGCCGAAACGGCCGCCGGCGCTCGCGTCACCGCGGATCGGATATTTCTCATTGAGCGTCTGGTATCCAACCTGCGCGTTCGCCGAAAGAACGAAAGGCTCGGCGAAGTCGAACGCGGTCTGGGTCACGAGGTTGATCATGCCGCCGATGCCCTGCGCGTCGAGGTCGGCGGTCTTCGCCTTGGTCACCTCGACGCGATTGAGCAATTGCCCCGAGACGATGTCGAGCGGCAAGCGGCGGGTGTTGCCGTCGGGATTGCCGAGTTCGAAGCCGTTGACGGTATAGTTGTTGAGGTCCGACGGGATGCCGCGGATCGCGACATAGCGTCCCTCACCCTGGTCGTACTGGACGCCGACGCCGGGCAGCCGCTCGATCACCTCGGCGACGTTGCGGTCGGGAAGCTGGCCGATCTCGTCGGCCGCGACGACATCCATAATACCGACGGCATTGCGCTTGATCTCGATCGCACGTTCCTGCTGCGCGCGCTGCCCCGTGACGACGATCGCTTCGCCTTCGTCGGCAGGCGCCAAATCCTGGGCGAGAACCGGCGTGGATGTGAGCAGTGCAAGAGCGCTGACACCGGCGAGGCAAAGCTTGTTTCGCATATGAGTTCCCCTGATTGTTGCGGCGCACCTAGAGCTGGGCAGCGACAATTCTGTGACCAATCAGTGACAGCCATGCTTCGTTTAATTGACCACCACTGTCACATTGTGGAGGGCGGTGAGAAACCGGGCCAAAGGAACGCCAGCGATTTGTTGAGCGTGGCGGTTTAAAAACCAGCCATTGGAGAGGTTGCTCCTTTTAAGGGGGGTGGCCGAGGATGTTTGCCGTGGAGAGCTACGCCGCCGTTCGGCACTTTGTTTTTATTGAAGGTAATAGTCAGCGCGAGGCCGCGAAGGTCTTTGGACTGAGCCGCGAGACGATATCGAAGATGTGCCGGTTCTCGCTGCCGCCGGGCTACACGCGGACCAAACCTGTGGCGAAGTCGAAGTTGAGGGCATAGCGTGAAGAGTACGCCAAACAACGCTGTGGGCGAACAATCAGTGAACGCTTAGGCGACGCGGGCATTTTGCGGCAGGTTCAGGGCCTTGCGGCCAGCGGAAGCGGCAACTCTATCCCAGAGAAAGTCTCCGGAAAAGGCGATATGTTCCCAGCCTACCGGGGATGTATGGGCAAGGAGGTGGTCTGGCGCAGCGACCGATTCCGATCGTAGATGCTGGACAGCAGCGCCCATGTAGGTCTTGTTCCAATAGACGATGGCGGCGATGACCAGGTTGAGGCCCGATGCGCGATATTGCTGGGCTTCATGGCTGCGATCAATGATGCGCCCTTGCCGGAATGTGTAGATCGCCTGCGTCAATGCATGGCGTTGCTCGCTGTTGTTGAGGCCGGCATGGCAACGCCGGCGCAGGTTGGGGTTTTCAAGCCAGTCGAGCATGAACAGGGTTCGCTCGACCTTGCCGATTTTCTGTAGCGCCACGTCGAGCTGGTTCTGCCGCTCATAGGCGGCGAGCTTTCGCAACATGACCGGCCTTGATCGAACCGACAAGCCGTAGCACATCGCCCCATTGTTCACGGATAATATCGGTCCGGATGCGCTTGCCCAGCAGCGGGGCAATAAATGGATAGGCGGCCACCGGGGCGATTGACGGGAGACGCCTGTCGGGAAAGTCCCGCAGGCGCGGACAGAAGCGAAAGCCCAGCATGGCGCACAGGGCGAATACATGGTCGGTCGCCCCGCCGGTGTCGGTGTAATGCTCTACGATCCTGAGATCGGTGCCATGGCTGGTGAGGCCATCAAGGACATAGGGCGCCTCGTGCGTCGCCGCCGAGATCACGTTGACGTGGTAGGGCGCGCGCTGATCGGAATTGTGCGTGTAGAAGCTGAAGCCATGATCGACGCCGTAGCGGGCGTTGATGTCGCCGCCGGATGCGCCTCGCTTCGCGCCCCTGAAAAATTGTCCATCGCAGCTGGACGTGGTGCCGTCGCCCCAGACCCGCGAGAATGGCAGGCGGTGATCCACAAAGCCGGGCCTATGGAGATGAACGTAGCGCATTCCGAAGACTTTGCGCGATCCTTGCTCTGCCGAAGGCGAACAGGGATATTGGTTCGGTCGGTCCGCAGCCATCAGATCTGGTCCAATGGACAAACCGAGATTGAGATCACCGATTTGAAGCTCGTCAAATGCCAAATGTACGAACGCGCCAGGCTCGATCTGCGGCGGGCAATACCGATGCCGCCTTGCAATCATCGGCTCAATTGCACCTCCGGTTCCAGGATCTTGCGGGGCGGGCGGGGGGGCATCGTAAGGCGCTGCACAACCGTCCGGATCGCCGCGCCGCCAGATAATCCTGCGTGATCTCAGGCATGCGCTCTCCGGGGCGACAGCGATGCGGCCGAACACCGAGCTGGCCTTGTTCATGATCAATCCGGCGGAACGGCCGCATGGGACCCACATAGCACAACAGCTTCCCCAACCTCACATCCGAACCGCGGATCACAACCGGCCCGTCTAATCCAATGACGGGAATGGAATCCTGTCGACCGCGCGATGAAGCCCGTTTCAGCGAACTGTTAGTGCTTCCCCCTCATCCATATGAAATGTAAGCTTGCGGGATAGACCCGGATGGAGCGGATCGGCATGTGTCGCGTCCGAAGATCGTCAAACAGAGGACGCAGGGAAAGTCTCGAATGAAACGTTCTTCAAGAAATTATGCCGAGGGAGAGTCTCCGCGCGAGAGAATAGTCAATGCCGCTAGCAGATTGTTCGGTTCGAAGGGCTTTTATGCGACAACAACGGCTGAATTGGCGGAAGAAGCGTCGGTCAGCGTCGGCCAGATATACCGACTCTTTACCGACAAGGACGACGTCATCCTCGCAATAGTGGAGGAAAATGTGCGCGTTCGTCTGGCCGAGATGCACTCGATTTTCGACGCCGTGGAACGGCGCGAGCTTGCGATGTTCGAGGCGATCAAGGCAATCGCTGCCAATTCGCTGCACAATGAGGATGGCAGCCTGTTCTATGAGATTTTGGCGGAGGCTTGCCGAAATCCTACAGTCGCAGAGCGGTTCGAGACGCAGACCGCCTTTTACCGCGATGGCATACGCCGCCTCGCTGCGCTTGCACGGCCCGATGTGCCTGCGGCCGAGCTCGAAGCCTATGGCGATGTCATGATGGCCTGTTTCATCGGGCTCGGCCACCGCACGGCGATGTCACCACCCGTCGATCCCGAAGCGACAAGCCACAGCACAGCTTGCCTGATGATGCGCGCGCTTGGTCTGGCGGAACTGGAAAGTGGTCGCGTGCAAACCCAGCCGTGACGATTCCGAAATGCGCGCACGGCCGTAAGCGGGGGAGGACCCATCATGACATCGGCGACTGTGCAGCTCTGGGGCCGCTACCCTGGCGGGCGACGGGTAATCGATGATGCCGCCGAATTTAGCCGGCAGCGGCATCGGAGGTGATTGCACCGTGCCCGCTGGGATCGGCGCTTTAAAGACCGGAAGCGCGAAGCGTGTGGTCCGCAGCCACAGACGCTGTACCAGGATTGAATTACCGCTTGACCGGAGAATCGGGATTGCCTAATTGAAATAGGAGTGAGCGCTCATTTCATAACATGCTCCGGAGAGATAATGGGAACCAGCGCATTCATTCCCCTGTGGAAGCCGGCACGGTCGCTCGCGATCATGGGGTTCTCCGCAGCATTGTTTTTCCCGTTCGGTTTGACGGGCCCGTTTGCGCTATTTCTCCCTACCCTTGGCGCCGGGTCCCGCCACCTGCCAGCCGGTATTCCCTGAACCGGCTACCATTGTCCACTGGTCGAAGCCCTTCGGGTCGCGTCGCGCCGGCTGGCAGGACCAATGAAAGCATCGTCCGTCGAGGCGAGCGCCGCGAAAGGCTGGTATGATGACCTTGGAAACACCAACGAGTGGCGGCCGGCGACCCATCCTTCGTCTCCGGGGCTGGCAGGACGAGCCGAACGGGGAAAACGAGCGGACCTCGGAGAGCATAAGCGCGGGCCCCCCTCGGCTACGCCTGAAAAAAAGCAGATCAAACAACCGCAACCGAATTGTATGTTCGGGAGAATAAAAGGAAGCACATGGGCAACCTATCGTCGTCAATCGTGTGGATGCTCGGCGGAATGGCGCTCGCGTCTACCGTTCTCCTGTCAGCCTGCGATAGCGCCACGACAAGCGCGAGCAACTCAACCAACGTCGCGAAACCGGTCGCTCCCGCAGAGCTGCCACCGGCAATCGAGAAAAGTGTGACCTATCGCTGCCAGGACAACGGCATAGTCTCTGTGGATTTCCTGAATGATGGTCTTACGGCCACGCTCCGGACCGATGGCAATCTTGCCCAGCTCAAGGCGAATGAAACAGGCGGACCGTTCCAGGGCGGTGGAGTGACCATGACGGTAGACACAAGCGGGATCACCCTGACCGAGTCCGGAAAGAAAATCAGACAGTGTAAATGAAGAGGCGCGCATGTTGAAAATGCGCGGGAGAGACGCCTGTCGAGCCTACTGTCCGGAAGGATATCGCGACCAAGGATGGGAGGAGCGGTGCCTTCCATTCGGCAGCCTGTTCGGGGCTTGTCTCAGCATAGCCTGTTTGCGGTCGAACAACTTTCGACCTTTGTCATAGCGAAGCCAAACATGCTCTCGCTCAGGCGGCGCAATTTGCCGTCACACGTACTTCTTGAAAGGCCGAAGGTGGGCCACGCCGGCGCTGTTCCTGAAACGCCCTGGGCACCGCTTTCGTCACGCAGTCCGTCCCAAAAGGCCTGCGGGGAAGTCGAACGCATTCGCATGACAAGCCGGGTCACAGAATTGAAATATTAGAACTTGTTTCGGCCTGAAGCAGGATTGTCACCCGGCCGCTGGCGGATTTAACACAGACGACAGGAGCCCCCGTTCACCCAACTCCTCGGTGGTCGCGATCCGCCGACACGCCTCCGCGGTCACGGCGCCCTGCACCAACACAACCTCCGCTTCACGCAGTGGCAGCCGGAGGCTGCACGCACCGCTTCAGAAGGAGGGTACCGGAATGGCTGCATACCACTTCGCATCGTCGAGTATTGCGTGTCGGCGGCTGACTGAAATGGGGGTGGGTAAAGGGCTGTCTTGACTGCCCTTCCCGGGAGGTCTATTCGTTTGACATTGGAGTGAGGGCTCATTCCGATGAGAAATGAGGGAGGGTCGTGAAGTGGAGGGAGCCTTCGCCCAATTTCCGGATGCGTCGAGTGCTCAGGATGAATCTGCTCGCCGATTGTTCTTGCAGCCATTGTCTTTGGCAGGCGAAACCTCCTGTGAGGCCTGCCCGCACCTCCTGTCCGCTGGCCCGTCAGTCGATGGCTCCGCAGGCGGGCTAACCGATCGCGGGATTTCACTCTCACTGTTGGAACGTCGCGCGATTTGGATCGGCATGCAGGATGCGGCTGCCGGTTATGGACCTCTGCCGCCTGGATCAACCTGGATCAGGCGACTTTACCGGCGTTTTTGCCGATGGACCGCGCAAGCAAACCTTCAACCTCTCTCAAATCCCCGTCTTGAAGCCTTTCGTTATCTTGGTCTGAAGTTCGGCCAGGACGCCGCTGATCTGATAGAGGACAACCGTAAACTGGAGGATCGTAACCCTTGTTGCCTATCTGGAGAGATATCGCCGTTTTCCTCGACGCCACACCCGAGGGCGAACGCATAGGTTGCCGTGCGGCTGCGATCGCGCAACGTCATAATGCGCATCTGGTGGGCGTCTATGGCGTGTCCCACGAAAACGCGCATCCCACCGAAACCTTTGCGAGGGGCACTGCGGCGATTCGAGACGTGCTGACCCGGCAACGGCTTGCCGACGAACAGAAAATTATTGCCGCCGCTCGCCATTTTGGAGAACTGGCCCGCGAATATGGCATCGGCTCCGAATTCCGGATCGTGTGGCGCGATGACCTGCGCGACGAAGGCATGTTGCGGGCGCTGCACTGCGATCTCATCGTCGCGGCGCATCCCAAACCGGCAGACCTCCCGTCAGGCTGGTCGGCCGAGCGACTGCTGCTGGCCACCGGCATTCCCGTGCTGATGATCCCTGCGGGATGGGGCGGTGAGACGATCGGCGAAAATGTGCTGATCGCATGGAATCGCAGCCGAGAAGCGCGACGGGCGGTGAACGACGCAATTCCGTTCATCAATTCTGCGTCCAACGTGACGATACTCACCATCGACAGCGGCCGGAACCCCGAACGTTTTGGGGCAGAGCCTGGTGCCAATCTCCTTGAACACTTGTCCAGATACGGCGCGCGTGTCGAGATCGCCAACATCACGTCCGAGGGCGTATCGGTCGCAGATGTGATCCTCGACCAGGCGGCGGAACGCGACGCGAACCTACTTGTGATCGGGGCTTATAGCCACCCGCGCACCACCGAGATACTCTTCGGCGGTGTCACTCGGTCGCTGCTGTCGAGCGCGCGGGTTCCGCTACTGATTTCCCGCTGACCATAGCGTATCCAGCCCAAAGACGTTGGCAGAAGAGTGATTGACTTGGTCTCCAGCGAGCACCCGCAAAGTGGGCAGTCCTTGCCGTCGAACCGAGGAATTGCTCGGGGGGATGATCGCCGACGCGCGCGCAATGCTGCCGTGTGCGGAATGCGAGCCGAACGGGGGCATTGGACGCCAAAGATGTTCGAAATATGGGAGATAATCGCAAAATGAGCGTCGTGGCCAGTGCTGCCGCTTTCCTTCTGATCGGAACGCAGCCCGAAGAAATAGGCATTGTTCACCAGAATGAGCCATTGGTCCGGACAGCTCAAGCTCAAGCAGCTTCTGCCGAACCATGTCCGATGATTGTGAATCCGCAGGACGAAATGCAGACCCCTGTCATGATCGGCGAAGGGCCGGTGGCAGCAGGACAATTGAGCGACGTGCCGGCGGAAGCTGGAAATACGGCTGAAGCAGCGCCGGACGAAATTATTGTGACCGCACGAAGCGAAGCGCCGCCGGGCGACCCACTCCAGAATGTGAATATTGAGGCCTTCCAGGTCGCTCAGTCGGTCGACAAGGCTCTCGTTGGGCCGATCGCCAAGGGATATGAGGGGGGCGTTCCGAAGCCGATCCGTGATGGTCTTGGCAACGCCTTGCGCAATCTCAGAGAGCCGATCAATTTTCTGAACTTCCTGTTCCAATTCAAGATAGGAAAGGCTGTGGAAACGGTCGGCCGCTTCGCGATCAACTCGACGATCGGCGTCGCGGGCATTTTCGACGTCGCCAAAAAGCCGCCCGTCAATCTGCCTTATCGACCCAACGGCTTCGCAAACACGCTTGGTTTCTATGGGGTGGAGCCTGGCCCCTATTTCTTCCTTCCGCTGGTGGGGCCCACGACATTGCGCGATATGGTCGGCGACGGCATCGACCTGCTCGTCTTACCCGTTTCCGTTGGCAAGCCTTTCAACCAGACCGCCTATGCTGTCCCGACCACCGTCATCAACAGGCTGAACGATCGTGTCGCGCGGGATGCGGAAATCGAGCGTTTGCAAGAGGAAAGCGCCGATCCCTATGTGGAGACGCGCAGCTTGTATCTCGAGATGCGGCAGCGGGAAATTGACGTGTTGCGCGGCAAGGATCGCGATCGGGCGGGCGAGCCTGATATGGTCATTCCCGACACGCTTGTCGCACCTCAGGCTTCCGATCCATCAGCCGACACAGCGTCAGATTGTGCAGAAACCTTGAGCAGAGGCACGACCCTTCCGATCGAAGACTGAGAAAATCTGCGGCCAGCAACAATGCTCGGATGCTGCGGTCTTCGAGACGGAGAATTGTCGATCAGCGTCAGATCAGCGTCAGAGTGGGGCCACGCTTCACGAAAGCTTAGGCATTGATTGTTATGCCTATACTGGCGCATGCCGGCGTCCCGGGGGGCGCCTATCGGGACCCCGGTCAAAACCGCCTTTTTAGGGTAATTCAAAATGATAGATCGTGAAAGAGGAGGGGCCCGCTCCAACGCTGATCCACACAGGATGCTCGACGAGGCCTTTGTTGTCCTCATCGATGGTCAGCCGGCCAATAGAACTCGCTGTCGCAGAAGTTGGTAGTTTGCGCGTCCGTACATCTGCCGCTTTATGGCTTTGACCCTGCTGATCTGACCTTCGACCGGACTCGTCGTCCACCGGGTCAGAATGGCGCCTTTCACGGCATCGATGTCGCGGGCGATGCCGGCCGCAAAGCTGCCAAGTTCCCCGTCCACTGCCTGTTCGAGCCATTTGTTGAGCTCGGTCACTTCGTTGCCGTCGAGCAGCGCGACGAACCGCACGGCCTGCTCAGCCACCGTGCGAAGTTCAGGTGCCTGCGCATAGAGATGGTCGAGGAACCGGGTGATTTCGGCATCGATCTGATCGGGAGCCTGGCTCAGATACCAGGCGCAGCGTCGACGTGATGGTGCTTTCCAGGCGGCCCGCGTCTGCTGCCGGTCTGGTGCCTGTGGATTGTGGCCGGCGCGCCGCTTGGCGGCCCATCGTGCAACGGTATTCCGACTCCCCTTGTACCCGAGTTCCTTCAGTTCCTGCCAAAGCTGTTGTCCAACCTGGTATCCCGACTGCCACCGGGCCTCGAGCCATTCTTCGTAAGGACCCAGAAGATGGGATCGTATCCGGGGACGCATATGTTCGGGTTCGCCGCCAGAGGCGATCCAGCGCTGGACCGTGCGCCGATCGATGCCGACCAGGTCAGCGATGCTGACGTGGGATGACCTTGCTCGCGAAGCCGACAAATTTCCTCCCATTGTCCACGGCGATCAGCCTTTCGAGCAGCCCGTAATCTGGCGAGACCGGGAGAGGCCATTGGAGAAGGGCTGACTTGCGTCTCCTGCGCACATGTCATGATGTTCGCCGCGGCCGACACCGCGCTACGATGACGGCCGACGGCCTGGCGCAGCGCCTCTGCATCCGCGCGCCGAAGTCCGCCCTTGACCAGCGCCGTCTTCAGATCCAACCGAAACAGCTCGAACGGCACCGATGCATTGATCGCCACCAACGGATCGCCATGCGCGTCCAAGCCAGCATAGCGGTTCTCAAGGACGAAAAATCCAGGCTGGCTCATCTCGAAATCCCAAAGTTCCCGCGCCCTCTGCGCGCCAAGCGCTGAATCCCATTTCGGCCAGCCAGGAAAGACCTATTTTCCTAGGCGTCCTCATGTCGAGTTCATCGACGGGGCAAGAGCCGCGCCGCCGTGCTTGAGCGCGCGAGGCGACACTGTATACCAACGGCGCACGGCGCGTGAAAGGGCGCTGGTTTCAGAAAAATGTAGGGTTTCGGCGATCTGCGCGACGCTAAGACGCGAGTCTTGCAGATAGGCGTATGCTAGGCCGTGTTGACAAAAGGGATTCCCAAACGCGCGTCGTTCTGATTCAAGACTGCTTTTTGAGGAGCAGTCATGGGTCGCGGGGATTTGTCGGATGCGGAGTGGGATCTGATTGGGCCGCTGCTGCCGCCTGAACGCGGTCGTTGGGCGCGGCCGGCGGGCGATAACCGGCGGTTCCTCAATGGAATGCTTCACGTGCTGCGGGTCGGCTGCCCCTGGCGCGACATGCACGAGCGCTACGGCAAGTGGAACTCGGTCTATGTCCGCTTCCGGCGCTGGGCCGAACAGGGTGTCTGGGATGCCCTGCTGCAAACACTGGTCGATCTGGGTCTAACCGACGACTGGCAACACATGATCGACAGCACCAGCGTTCGCGGCCATGTCTCGGCAGCGGGCGGAAAAGGGGGGCTTGTGCGAACGCTCTTGGTCGATCACGCGGCGGCTTTACGAGCAAAATCCACGCCCGCTGCGACAATCAAGGACTGCCTGTCGGCTTCATCCTGACCGGCGGCGAGGCTTCCGATTACACCGCTGCCGAACCGCTGATGGCGATCCCCGTCGCCACACCCAAGGCGCTGCTCGCGGACAAGGGCTATGATGGTGATCGCTTCCGGGAAAGCCTGCTGGTCCGGGGCATCCTGCCGATCATCCCGCCTCGCTCGAATCGCAAAGTGCCAGAGCATCCCGACTATCGCCGCTACAAGGACCGCAACCGCGTCGAGCGCATGTTCAGCAAGCTAAAACAGCAACGACGCATTGCAACACGCTATGACAAAACCCTGCTCTCGTTCGAGAGCTTCCTAAACCTCGCCGCCACGCGACTATGGTTGAAATCTTTTGTCAACACGGCCTAGTGAAATTGCAGCTGCCGCAACGAACAGGGCAATTCTTGGCAAATATCCTTCCGTTTCGTTTTCTCATGCTGGCTTTCAAGGCCCTTCAACGATAAACGCTGCGCTGGAAGAAGCCAAAAGCCGCATTTCCGCCAGTTCCAGATATTCGTCGGACCGGTACCAGTCCTGTGCCTGCTTGATGTTTTCGAACCTGAGCACGACCGCTCCGTTCGGAGCCGTTCCTTCCAGCGATTAGGCCACGGCTGGACCGGCGGTGAAAGAAACCCCCTGCGCTGTAAGAAGCTCTCTGGCCTGCTACTTGTACTGGTTCATCAGGGCGGGATCTGAAATCGCTTGTGTCACAATTATGACGTAAGTTGCCATATCATTCTCTCCTTGTCGAAGATGGTTGGCTGGATGCCAAAATTTCCGTGCGTGGTTGTGAAGCAGCTCCCAAACGGATCCCAGAAAGTTCGAGCTATCACACTGAAATTGCGTTAGACCGACAGATGCGCGGTACTGGGATCGGTGTCCATCGGAACCCCTCAGGCGAGAAAAAAGGACCCATTCTCAGCAACCCGATTGAGGGAACGGTGGGGTCCCGGATTGCACGCTTATCGACAGCCGCGGGAGAAGCAGTACCTGCCTTGGCCCGACTATATGGTGTGGACCAGCTTGCCGCCGCCGACGTCTGCGATCGAACAGCAAGCCTTGAGCTCGGCCTTCGGATACCTGATGCCATCCACATTGCCGAGCCAGAAAGGGTGCGACACTCGCAACACTGGACGTCCGCTTGGGCCGGAGTTGCTTCCGCGCTCGACGTCGCCGTAGCCATAATCGACATAATATTTAACATATATCAACACCAAGGCATGTCTTTTTATCGTATTTTCAATGTGTTGATGGCGATACGCCTGTCCATTGTGTTTCGCTCATAATTTGGACGATCAAGGGAGTTGGAAGTGCAAGACGCCGTAGGCGGCTCACTTCCAACTCCCTTGATCGTAACCCGATCGCAGCGTGACGGTTCAGTCTTCGGAGGAGGGCAGCGGCTCGGGCGATTGTCCTGGTGATACACGTGCGAGGACAGCCGTGTAGAGCTGACGCCAGTGTTCCGCCTTACCGCGCTCACGCTCGGCCGTTCGGTCCGCCTTGGCCCTTTCGGCACGGGCATCCCGGAGCTCGGTCTCAAGGCGCTCGATCTTGTTGCGGAGTGCCGCTTCGATGTGCCGATATTCCTCGGGTGTTCGCAGCGGGACCTTCTTGCCGTCTATGACCTCGGTTTCCGCGCGGGTTTCGACGCGTTCCTCGCCGATCTCGTCGGCGAAGTTATTGTAGAGGTACTGGCGGCTGACCTTTGCTTCACGGGCCACCGAGACGAACGTCACAGCCTGCCTGGTGTCGCGCAGCCGCATGATCGCATCTTCGACCGCGGCGCGCTTCTCAGCGCTACGACGGCTGCGGGCATCGTTGAGTGTTGCGATCCGCAGATCCGGTCCCATGGTCATGACGTGGCTTCCTCCCGAGCAGCGGCCGGCCTGTAGCGCTGCTTTTCACCCTTGTAGAGACCGTGCTCCTCGATGGAGCGGATGATGGTGTCGGTGTTGTGGACTGCATCCTTGTTGCGTTGCAGCCGCTTGCGCGTGATGTCGGCCATGCGGGTCTGCCCGCCTTCCTCGTAGTTCTGCGCTTCCTGCTCGAGCCCTTCGATCGCGGCGTAAAGTCCGGCCCGCTCGTAGCGGAAGTGCTCCACATCGTCGCCATCGGCGCGGAAGAACCGGCAGGTCAGGCAGGCGTGGGCATGCTCGCACCATTCGCCGAGTTGCCCTGGCAGCGTGCAGGCGCCGCCGCAGACCCGCGTAGCCATCATGGTTTCCTTGCGCAGCAGGAGATCGCCAACCGCTTCGTCGACCTTGCCTGCGATCGTGAAGAACTGGCCGCCGCCCTTTCGTAGCAAGGCGTTCTTCTTGAGGTCGAGACGCTTGTTGACGTACATCGACGCCATATCGGGCGAGGCATGGCCGAGCTCGAACATGATGCTCAGGATATCGTGGCCTTCGGCCGCCATCTGCGTCCCGCGATGGTGGCGCAGCGGATGCCACGAGAAGTCGAACGGACGGCCATCACCATCGACGATTCGGTGCTTGAGGCACAGCTTCTTGAGCTCCTGCATGGTCCAGTTTTGGCCGAGGAACGATTCCCGCTTTCCATAAAAGACCGGGAACAGGTATTTCGTGGCGCGGCCATGACGCCGCCGGACACGATCCCGCTGGGCTTCGATCAGCTCGATCATGGCCTGGTGCGCGGGATCGGCCGCCAGTAACGGCTTGGTATTCCAGCGGCTGACCTTGTTCTGCCAGAACGTGAACAGCATGAACCGCTTGTCGTGCGGATCGGGCCGCAGGCAGTCGAAGAGCAGGGCATGAAGGTCTTCGGCCCGCGCCCCGGTCGTGATGCCGATCATGAAGATGGCAGGGATGGGTGCGGGCATTTCGTCGAGTCTGGCCACCATCGCCGACAGGGCTTCAGGCGGTGCCGCCCGGTTGGCGCCCTCGCGCGATGCGTAAAGGCGGTTACGCGGATCGTCCGGTGCCTGCTTGTAACGGATGCGCCGTGCCGCACGCTTGTCGAGCGTGATCCGCGGCCATTGTCCCGGCAGGAGGACTGGCGCCGCACGCATCAGTTGGACGATGTCGGTGTACCAGTTCTTGCCAGCGGCATTCTGCGCATTCCCCCAAGCGAGGTAACGCTCCATCGACAGTTCATTGACCCGAGCGGGCTCGGTAATGCCCTCCGCGTGCAGGAACTGCGCGAAGAACCGTAAGCGCGACTGCATTCCGACAAGTGTCGATGGTGCAAGTTCGCCATGCGCGACCTTGTCCAGAAGGAAGCCGCGCATCAGCGGGCGCAACCACGGCTCGACGCACAGGAAGTTGAGATAGGTGTCGCTTCGCCGTTGCCGATCGCGGAAGCGTGTGTCCTCCTCGCTGTAGAGATCGTTAAGCAGGATGATGTCGCGGTCGTGCATCGGCACCATCTGCGCCCGGTTGATGATCGCGAAGCGATGGATATCACCGAACAGCTGTACTTCCGGTGAGCGGAACTCGCCGGTGACGATTTCGCCGCCCCGGATCCACTGGCGGGTCTGGCTTTGCCTGCGCCGTCCATAATTCGCGCCATACCAGGCGGCGTAGCGCTCCAGGACCGCATCGTTGTGGTGGTTCGGTTTGCGCGCACCCTCGTCATCTGATGGCGCGAAGCCGGGGTGAGGGATGTCGGCAAGACAGTCCGCCTCAAAGTGGTGAAGCAGGTCTGCGCCTTCCTCGAACAGATAGCGGATCACCGGGATCCGGCGCTGGAACCAGTGGGCGTCCGCCTTGCGATCGTCGAGCACGGATGCCGCCAGGTAAGCCTTGATCTCGTTGGTGAGTACCGGAACCGCAGTCTGAAGCGGCAGGCTTGCGTATGTCTGGCTCAACCAAGGATGGCCGAACACCTCGCCCATCATGGCGTCCGACCAGACAGGATTGGCGACGAGGAGGGGGGATATTTCCGCGAGGCGCCCCTCAAGCCAGTTGTTGTAGCGATCGGTATCGTGCGGCGTTCCGCCGACGAGTGCCAGCGGCGTCAGGCCCATCGCAAATCCTTTCCGAGCAGCTCAGCCTCGCGAAGTTTCTCAAGCCTTTCATGCACCTCGTCGGGACCTGTGAGGTAAAGCCTGCGGATTTCCGAGGCGAACAGGTGCTGGTAGAACGCCGCTGTCGTTTGCGGGCTAGCATGCCCGAGCCGGTCGGCCACTTCGAGCAGGCTGTATCCCGCCGCGATCGCCTCGGATGCATGGCTGTGGCGGAACATGTGCCAGCTGAAGCCGATATGGGCGCGCTGCTCCAGCAGGCCCGCGAGCTTCTGCGCGTAGGACAGGCTCATGGCGTGCCCGATGACGCCGGCTTTGACATTGGCGAAGACGTACTCGGCACCGGCCTCGAAGGCTGGCAGATATTCGTCGCTGGTGAGGTAGTCGACGTACATGTTGAGCACGTAGTCGTGCACCGGCACACCGCGTGTTCGGCCCGATTTCGCGCGGGCTTCATTGGCATTGTCCTCGCGCGGAACGACCCAGATGACCTTTTCGGCGAGATCGATGTCGACATGGCGCAGGCCCAGCGCTTCACCGATCCTGAGGCCCGTATTGTAGAGCAGCACGATCAGGAACGCGTCGCGCGCGAGCCCGCAAGCCTCGATCAGCCGCAGAACCTCGCTCGGCGTCAGCCGCTTCTTGAGCACCTGCTGCTGGACCCGGCCGGGATCGCCCGAGAGATAGCGGTCCTTGCGCCGCGTCGTGCGCCTTTGGCTGATATGCTCGAGGAACGGCTTGTAGATCCGGTGCCCGTCATAGGCCTTCGTGACCTCGGCCGTATCGACCGCGAAGTCGTCGGTGCCGTTGTAGAAGCGGTAGAACGATTTGACCGCGAGCTGGATCTGGTTGCGCGTCGATGGTGCCAGAACCCGTGTTTCCTGCTTGCGCAGCAGGATCAGACGCGGGCTTGGCAGCGCATCCTTTCGGCGTGCGAGCCGCCATGCAAGGAAGCTGTCATACAGCGCAACCGTGGCTTCATGGATGCCGGCGCCGTTTGCGGCGAGGAAGTTCGCGAAGTCGACAACGTGGCGAACATAAGCCCGGATCGTGTTTGGTGACGAATGGGTCTGCTCGAGATGGACGATCCAGTGACGAAGGCACTCGACGACATCGCCGTGATCATCCAATACCGTCCACGACCGGAGACCGCCGGGCATTTCGATGCGCGCAGCCTCCCAGGGCGTCGTGGCGAACGAAGTGGACACGGTCGCTGATACTGTTGAAAGACCCCCGTGACCGCAAGCCTTTCGCCATCACACTGGACACAGTTTACATGGACAGTTGCGGTATCGGTATTAACATAATATATATTATCGGATAACTCTATGGCCGAGACGGCAGCCCAATCCCCCATCGACCGCCTGCTCGCCATCATGCGCCAGTTGCGCAATCCCGATGGCGGCTGCGAATGGGATCTGGCGCAGGATTTCTCGACCATCGCGCCCTACACGATCGAAGAAGCCTATGAGGTCGCCGATGCCATTGCCGGCGGCGATCCTGCCGAGATTTGCGACGAGCTTGGCGACCTTCTGCTCCAGGTCGTCTTTCACAGCCAGATTGCGGCCGACGACGGCCTGTTCGGTTTCGACGATGTCGCCAATGCCATCAGCAACAAGATGGAGCGGCGCCATCCGCATATTTTCGGCGGCGGCAAGACGACCGACGTCCGGTTGCAGTGGGAGCAGATCAAGGCGGCCGAACGCGCGTCGGACGGGCCGACGAGTGCGCTCGCCGGGGTCGCGCTATCGCTTCCCGCGCTGCTGCGTGCGCAAAAGCTGCAAGGACGCGCCGCGCGTGTCGGCTTCGACTGGCCCGACACAGAGGGCCCCCTCGACAAGATCGCCGAAGAGCTTGTCGAGGTTGCGGGCGCAGCAAATGATGCCGAACGACACGAAGAAGTCGGCGACCTCCTGTTCGCGGTGGTCAATTACGCGCGCCACCTTGGCGTCGATGCCGAAGGCGCGCTGCGCGACGCCAACGTGAAATTCGCGCGCCGCTTTGCGGCGATGGAAGCGCGTGCCGGCGGCAGCCTGTCGGGGCTTTCGCTCGACGTGCAGGAAAGCCATTGGCTGGCAGTCAAGGTGTCGGAACGTCCGTAGAGGGCCATAGCCGCTCGAACCGCGCGCTATCGGCAGGATCGAGCCGGACGGTCAACACATGCCCCTCGGCTTCGGGCTCGTCCGCCAGCACTTCGCCGCGCGCGTGAAGCCACGCCGCCGCTTCGCCCTGGCTATAGGTCAGATAGATGCGCTGCACCTTGTGCAGCGCGGTCAATTGTGACGCCATAAGGGTACGCGCGGCTTCGACGCCCTCGCCCGTTACGGCCGATATGATTGCAACGTCGGCGCGCCGCGCTGCCATTTCTTCAATGTCCGCCCGGCGGCCGCTATCGGCGGTGTCGATCTTGTTCCAGATTTCAATTTGCTGGATCACCGGCGGCGCATCGCCCTCCTCCCCATCCTGCGGCCCGTTGACACCGAGCGAGTTCAGAATGGCGCGCACGTCATCATATTGCGCTTCGCTGTCGGGATGGACGATGTCGCGGACATGGACGATGAGGTCGGCGGTGGTGACTTCCTCCAGCGTCGCGCGGAACGCCGCGACCAGTTCGGTCGGCAGGTCAGAGACAAAGCCCACCGTGTCGGACAGGATCGCCTTGTCAATGCCGGGCAGCCGGATTTCGCGCATCGTCGGGTCGAGCGTCGCGAAAAGCATATCTTCCGCCATGACGTCACTTCCGGTCAACCGATTGAAGAACGTCGATTTTCCGGCATTGGTATAGCCGACGAGCGCGACCACGGGCCAAGGTGCGCGCTGCCGTTTCGATCGCTGCAGTTGGCGCGTTCTCCGGGCATCCTCGAGGCTGCGCCGGATGCGTGCCATGCGGTTGCGGATCATCCGCCGGTCGGCCTCGATCTGCGTTTCGCCGGGTCCGCCGAGGAAGCCGAAACCGCCGCGCTGGCGTTCAAGGTGGGTCCAGCTACGCACCAGCCGCCCCGCCTGATAATCGAGATGCGCGAGCTCGACCTGCAGCCGCCCCTCGGCGGTCGCGGCGCGCTCGCCGAAGATTTCGAGGATCAGGCCCGTGCGGTCGATCACCTTCGTCCCGAACGCAGTCTCGAGGTTGCGCTGCTGGATCGGGCTGAGCGCCGCATCGACGACGACCAGCTGCACATTCTTTGCCGCGATATCGGGCGTGATCGCGTCGATCTGTCCGACGCCGAGCAAAGTCGCGGCACGCGTCTGACGAAGTCGAAGTGTATGCACCGCGACGACGTCGAGCCCAATCGCGAGCGCGAGCCCCCTCGCCTCCTCGGCGCGCGCGTCGAGGTCGCGCGCGAGGCGCTGGCTATGCCATTCGGGCACGACGATAAGCGCGGCGGCGCCGCGCGTTACCTCGTCTTCATTGTCGATTATCGGGTCGATCAGGCGTTGTCCGCTTCTGCGTCCGGCTCGCTGTCGGTCAGGTTGATCGGGCCGTTCGGCTGAACGGTCGAAATCGCATGCTTGTAGACGAGCTGAACCTGGCGCTCGCGCTCGAGCAGCATACAGAACAGGTCGAACGCAACGATATCGCCCTGCAACATTACGCCATTGACGAGGAACATCGTCACCGACTCGTCCGACTTGCGCACCGCATTGAGGAACACGTCCTGCAATGCCTTGCCCTTGCTCGCCGGCGCATCGCGCAGATTGTCGCCGAGCAGCGACAGGTCGAAATCGTGCGACGGCATCACCGTCGAGATCGCGTGCTTGTAGACAAGCTGCGACTGTCCGTCACGGCGGAGCAACAGCGAGAAGTTGTCGAACCAGGTGATGATGCCCTGCAGTTTCACACCCTTGACCAGAAACATGGTCACCGGGGTCTTGCTCTTGCGGAGGGCGTTGAGGAAAATATCCTGGAGATTCTGATTTTTATCGGACACATTTGCCTCCTGTTTTTGGCGGTTAAACCGCGGGTACGGCGCCGGTTTTCCGGCTTTCAAGACCTTCTTTGCGAACGCAATATGCGGCAAAGGGCGCGCAAGGTCTAGCGCAAAGCCGCTATCCCTCGCCGTCCGAACTCTCGGTAAGCCCCAAAAGTTTCAGTTTGCGGTGCAAGGCCGAGCGCTCCATGCCGATGAAGGTCGCGGTGCGCGAGATATTGCCCGAAAAGCGGTTGATCTGGATGCGCAGATATTCGCGCTCGAAATTCTCGCGCGCTTCCTTCAGCGGAATCGCGGTGATCGATTCCGAATGGGGCAAGATGTCGGTTCCGCCGCGCACCAGTTCGGACGGCAGCATGTCCGCGTCGATCCGCGCCAGGCGGTCGCTCGGCGCCAAAATCATCACGCGTTCGATCACGTTGCGCAGTTCGCGAACATTGCCCGGCCACTCATGTGCCTGGAGCGCGGCCATGGCCTCGGAACTGATTTCGGGTGGCGCGACGCGGCGGTCGGCGGCATAACGACGGATATAATGATCGCAGAGGCTGGCGATATCGTCGCGCCGCTCACGCAGCGGCGGGATGTGGACGGGCACGACGTTCAGCCGGTAATAAAGGTCTTCGCGAAAACGGTTTTCGGCAATTTCGGTCATCAGGTCGCGGGCCGATCCCGAAATGATGCGGACATCAACGCGGATCATCGTGCGACCGCCCACGCGTGTGAAGCTCTGGTCGGTCAGGACGCGCAAGATCTTGCCCTGCGTCGTCAGCGGCATGTCGGCGACCTCGTCGAGGAACAGGGTGCCGCCATGCGCCTGTTCGAGCAGCCCGACGCGGATCGAGCCGTCCTCGGCTTCGGACCCGAACAATTCGGTCTCGACCGTCTCGGGGTCCATTCGCGCCGACGAAATGACGCGGAACGGCGCGTTCTGCCGCCCGCTCCATCCGTGCAGCACGCGCGCGGCGACCTCCTTGCCGACGCCGGGCGCACCCGTGATCAGCACGCGGCTCCCCGTCCCCGCCACGCGCTTCAGCGTCGCGCGGACATTGTTGATCGCGGCGCTGGTGCCGGTCAGTTCGTCCGACGGGCCTGCCTTCTCGCGCAATTGCTCATATTCGAACTTCAGCCGCTCATTCTCGGTCGCGCGCGCGACGAGGTGGAGCAGGCGCGAGGCTTCGAACGGCTTTTCGATGAAATCGAACGCGCCCCGGCGGATTGCTGCGACTGCGGTGTCGAGACCGCCATGGCCCGAGATGACGATGATCGGCAGCGTCGGATCGAACGCCTTGATCGCTTCGACCAGCCCCAGCCCATCGAGCCGCGAACCTTGCAGCCATACGTCGATCAGCGCCAGCGACGGCCGCCGCTGGCGGATCGCTTCCAGCGCGGAATCGCTGTCCGACGCGGTGCGCGCCTCATAACCTTCGTCTTCCATGACGCCGGCGACGAGGTCGCAAATGTCGCGTTCGTCGTCGACGATCAGAATATCAAGCGCCATGATCTTCTCTGTCCTGCCGGTTCCGGATGCGTCCGGGAACCGATTCACTATGCCCCATGCCTTGTTCCCCGCCCTTGCCGGCCAACGGCCGCAGCCGGTCGGGGTGGAGCGTCAGGGTGACGCACGTCCCCTGCCCCGCCGGATTGTCCGAAAATTCAAGTTCGCCATAATGTTGCTCGACGATCTTCTTGACGATCGCGAGCCCGAGGCCCGTCCCGCCCTGGCGCGTCGTCATATAGGGCTCGGCAATGGCGTCGCGCGCCTCCGGCAGCCCGATGCCGTCGTCGGAGACGCGAATGACGATCTCGCCATCCGCGCCGGAAAAAAGTTCGGCCGCCACATGCCCGGTGACAGGCGCATCTGAATTTTTGTATTTTTCTTCAATTGCTTCTACGGCGTTTTTGACAATGTTCGTCATGGCCTGCGACAACAGACGACGATCGCAGACAAGCGGTTCGATCTCGGCGGGTGTTTTGACGGCGAACGCGATGTCGGGCTTTGCGACTTCGAACAGGAACACCGTCTGACGCAGGATATCGCGGACATCCTCGACCCCGAAGGTCGGTTTCGGCATCCGGGCAAAACTGGAAAATTCGTCGACCATGCGCCGCATGTCGTGTACCTGCCGGATCACCGTGTCGGTGAGCTTGCGGAAGGTGGCACTATCGCCCTCGACCTTGTCGCCAAACCGCCGCTGGAGGCGCTCGGCCGCGAGCTGGATCGGGGTGAGCGGGTTCTTGATCTCGTGCGCGATGCGCCGCGCCACGTCGGACCAGGCCGCGCGGCGCTGATCGAGCAATTGCTGCGTAATGTCCTCGAAACTCAGGACAAAGCCATCGCCCTGCGCCACCGCTTTCGCCGCGAGCGTCGCGGGTTCGGCATCCTTGCGCGATAGCTGAACGATCGCCTCGCGCTCGTCGCTGATCAGCAGGCGCGCCAGTTCGGGCGCGACATCGTCGAGAGGTTGGCCCGTCAGGCATTCGGCCGACTGGCAAATCAGGCGCTCGGCGGCGGCATTGGCGAGCAGGATGCGGTGATCGGCATCGACCGAGACCACCGCCGACGACACGCCGCTCAGCACCGCCTCGATAAAGCTGCGCCTGGCTTCGAGCTGCTCGTTCACGCTGACGAGCGCGCCGGTCTGGCCCTGCAACTGCTCGGTCATCCGATTGAAAGCACGCGTCAGGACCGCGATTTCGTCGTCGCGTGCCGGCGGAGTAACTCGGACCGACAGATCGCCGCCCGCCGCGGTTCGCGTCGCTCCGATCAATGTGCCGAGGGGACGAACGATACGGTCCGCAACCACGATCGCCGCTATGACGGCAAGCGCGAGAAGCAGCAATGAACCAAGATAGAGGGCGCCGTTGAATTGCAGCTGGAGCTGCTGCGAGCGGTCGAACAGGCTGTTATAGTCCGCCAGCACGGCGCTCGCGCGCGCCGACTGTTGGAATCCCGGGACGTTGGTGTCGCGCGAGGCATAGACATAGGCGCGATCGGTGCCGGGCAGCCGCGCCGCAGCTTCGATTCGGGTAGGCTGGCGAACAACGACCACATCCTCGCCCGCGTCGAGGCGGCCGACCATCGCCGAACCGAGACGGGCTTCGGCCGCTCTGTCGTCGGGGTTGATCGCCGTCGCGGTGCGCGCGACGCCGTCCCTGCCGATTTCGATGATCGCCGATTCATTGAGGCTGCGCACCACGACCTGCTGCAGATAATAATTGCTGAAGGCCGGGCTATCGATCGGAACCAGGCTCAATTGCTTGCCGAGGTCGGTTGCCATCGCATAGGTGTTCGCGCCGACCTGGCGCTGGTTTTCCTGATAATAGCCCTCGGCGAGGTTGGCGGCATTTTCGAACATGCCGCGCGACCGGTCCGAAAACCAGAAATCGACGCCGAACTGAAACAGCAGCGAGGCGAAAATCACGACGAGCAAGGTCGGTGCCGCGGCAATCAACGAAAAGAGCGCGACGAGCCGGACATGGAGGCGGCCGTTGCCGCCCGCCATCGACCGCACGGCCCGCGCGCGCGCAACGCGGCTGCCGATGAGCACGATCAATGCCATCGCCGGCACGAGATTGACGACCATGATCGCGGCCACCAGCGCAGGGGTCAGCAGCCGCTCGCTCTGCGCATCACCCGTCACAAAGATGTAGGTTGCGATGGCAACGCTGATGATGATGGCGAGCGTATAATATTCCGGGGCCGCGAAGCGCCAGAAACCCGAACGCACTTCTTGGCCGTCCGAATCCATGTCGAGAGCCAGAGTGGGGGATTGCGTCATTGTTGCCACGCTACGACAATCCTGTTGCATAGAAAACACACAATCTACGCAAGTGTCGCCCAATTGCCCCGATTCCGGGTTTGTCTTTGCCAATCAAGGGTGAGCAGGATCGATATCGAGCTGCCCGAGGCGCTTGCGGAGCGTGTTACGGTTGATGCCAAGGCGCCGTGCCGCCTCCAATTGGTTACCACGGACGTCACGCAGGACGCGCCGAAAAAGCGCTGCCTCGACGATCGCCTCGAGCTGTTCGTGAATATCGCCTTCGCTTGCCGTATCCGCCATCTGCTCGCGCGCCCAATCGTCGACCGCGCGCGCGATCAGCGCAGCGGGCTCGACCGCGCCGCCGCCCTCGCCGCTTTCGTGCAGCACCGTCTCGACATCGCGGACGGTCACGACGACGTCACGCGACAAGACAGCGAGCCGCTGGACGACATTGCCGAGTTCGCGGACATTGCCCGGCCAGTCGTAGCGCTCGAGCCATTGCATCGCAGCGGGCGCGAACTGGCGATCGGGCAACCCCGAACTGCGCCCCGCCTCGACAAAGTGGCGCACGAGCGCGGCGATGTCGCTGCGTCGGTCGCGCAGCGGTGGCAGCGTCACGGGAATGACGTTGAGACGATAGAAGAGATCCTCGCGGAAGCGGCCATCGGCGACGAGGGTGCGCATGTCGCGGTGCGTCGCGGCTATGACGCGCACATCGGCGCGCAGCGCCTGACTGCCGCCGACGGTCGAATATTCGTTGCTTTGCAGGACGCGCAGCAGGCGCGTCTGCGCGTCGAGCGGCATGTCGCCGATTTCGTCGAGGAAGAGTGTGCCGCCCGCAGCCTGTTCGAAGCGTCCGGCATTGCGGCTGTGCGCGCCGGTAAAGGCACCCTTTTCGTGACCGAACAATTCGGCTTCGATCAGTTCGCGCGGGATTGCGGCCATGTTGATCGCCACGAAAGGTCCGTTGCGACGCAGGCCGGTTGCGTGGATCGCACGCGCCACGACCTCCTTGCCCGTCCCCGATTCACCAAGGATCAGCACCGCCAGGTCGTTCGAGGCGAGCCGCGCGATCGTGCGATAGACCGCCTGCATCGCCGGCGCGCGGCCGACGAGGCCATGGCTGTCAGCCGGCGCCGCGGTGTCCCTTGCCGCGGGTTCCGCCTTTCGCTGCAACGCGGCGCGGACACTCGCGGTCAGTTCGTCGAGATCGAACGGCTTGGGCAGATAATCATAACTCCCGATCCCCGTCGCACGCACTGCGGTATCGAGCGTGTTCTGCGCCGACAGCACGATCACCGGGGTCAGGGCGTCGATGCGCAGCGAATCGATGCCGTCGCCGTCGGGCAGGACGACATCGGTGATAACGAGATCGGGACGGTTGTCGGCGAGCCAGGCATTGCGTTCGGCGATGCTGGCGACCGATGCGAAGCGGCCACATTCGCCGACGAGCGTTTCGCGGATGATCATCGCGATCGCTGGATCATCCTCCACCAGCAGGATCGTCTTCGCCTTGCTCATGCCGGCCGTCCCTTTTGCGCGACGGGCAGATGGACCCGAAAGCGCGTCCATTCGCCATCACGGATATGCTGGACGGTGCCGCCCATATCGCGCGCCAGTTTGGCGACGAGCGCGAGGCCGAGCCCCCTTCCCTCGCGCTTCGTCGTCACGAACGGCGCGAACAGGTCGCCGCGAATGTCGGCGGGAACGCCGGGGCCATTATCGCTGACGCTGACCTCGATTGGTAGCGCGATGCGTCCGCGCCCGTCGCCATTGTCGATCGACAGGCCGTGCCGGTAAGCGGTCGTCAACCGGACGACCCCGTCGTCGCGCCCACACAGCGCCTCGCAGCCATTGGTCACGAGATTGAGCAATATCTGCACCATGGCGTCGTGGTTCCCATGGACCAGCGGCAATGACGGATCGAAATCCTCCGCAAACCGGATTCCCGGAAACTGGCGTGCGCGAGCGGTTTCCATTGCCTGATGGATCGGCTGGTAGAGGTTGATTGGGCCGCAGGCCATCGGTTGCCCGCGCGAGAAATGTTCCATCTGGTCGATCAGCGTTGCGATCCGGTCGACCTCGGCGCAGATCAGCGTCGTGAAGCGCTCGCCCCCCGCGTCGGTCTTGCGCGCCAGCAACTGCGCGGCGCCCTTGATCCCTGCGAGCGGGTTCTTGATCTCGTGCGCCAGCATCGATGCCGCCGCGCCCGCCGCGCGGCCCGAGCGGCCGATCGCGCCGCCCATCAGCTCGGCGTCGCTTTGCGACGGCACGAGCGCGAGGATGCGGTGACCGCTTTGGCCATAGGGCACCATCTGCATATCGACGAAGAAGGACCGGCGGCCACCCGCCGAAATCTCGGTGCGGTGCGCGAAAAGCGCCGACGTCGAAGCGTCACTCATCCGCTGGCGATAGCTGCGATCCATCTCGATGACGTCATAGACAACGCGGCCGACCATCGCCGAGCGGCTGACATTGCAGAGTTGCTCGGCGGCGGCATTGACGAACAGCACCACCCCGCCGCCGTCGATGAGCAGCGTTGGGACGGGATGCGACTGGATCAGCTCGTCATGGTCGAAGCTCGGGATGCTCGACGTGAGCGTGGTCACGCCGCCGCCTTACTCAGGAACGGCGTGTAGAACTGCTCGAGCGCGTCGAGCACGTCGCGGCTGTTCGGAATCTGGTTGACCTTATTGCGGAATTCGGCCGAGCCATGCAGGCTCTTGACGTACCAGCCGAGATGCTTGCGCGCCATATTGACCCCGGTCACTTCACCATAATGGTCGATCATCGCGCGATAATGCGATGTAATGACGTCATATTGCTCATCGATGCCCGGATCGGGCCGCGCGTTTTCGCCGCGCAGCGCCGCCATCACCTGTCCGAGCAGCCAGGGACGGCCATAAGCGCCGCGGCCGATCATCACGCCGTCGGCGCCGCTTTGCGCCAGCGCGGTGCGCGCATCGTCCGCCGAGCAGATGTCGCCATTGACGATAACCGGGATCGACACGGCATCCTTGACGCTGCGGACAAAGCCCCAGTCGGCCTCGCCGCGGTACATCTGGTTGCGCGTGCGGCCGTGGACCGTCACCAGCTTCGCGCCCAGATCCTCGGCGATATGTGCAAGTTCGGGCGCGTTCAGGCTGTCGTGACACCAGCCCATGCGCATCTTGACCGTCACGGGCACTGACACGGCCTTCACGCAGGATTCGATCAGCGCCGCAGCGAGCTTGAGGTCGCGCATCAGCGCCGAGCCTGCATCGCCGTTGGTCACCTTGCGCACCGGGCAGCCCATGTTGATGTCGATGATCGACGCACCGCGATCTTCGTTGAGCTTTGCCGCTTCGCCCATTTCATAAGGCGTGCAACCGACAAGCTGCATCGACACGGGTTCCTCAACCGGATCCCACGCCGCTTTCTGGATCGACTGGCGCGTTTCGCGGATCGCCGCCTGGCTGGC
Source organism: Sphingopyxis sp. H053 (assembly GCF_001468225.1). GTDB lineage: Bacteria > Pseudomonadota > Alphaproteobacteria > Sphingomonadales > Sphingomonadaceae > Sphingopyxis. The sequence goes on from NZ_LNRU01000005.1 coordinate 109,680, forward strand.
GATCATCTCGGTGACGTTGAGCCCCGAACCATAATAGCGGACGAGCTTGCGGAACGGCAGATCGGTGACGCCCGTCATCGGCGCGAGGATCACAGGATCCGCGATGGTGATGTTGCCGATCTGGATGGGCCGCAGCGGCACCATGGCGGGGAGCTTTCGTTTACATTGCCTAAAATTTGAGCAGCCCGTACACGCTAAGCCGCTTTCCCGCAAGGCGCGGCTGCGCTAACCGGCGCGCACGATGATCGAGTCCGCCTTCCTCCCTGCCCCGCCCGTCGCGGTAATCCTGCTTGCCGGGGGCCAGGGAACGCGTGCGGGCTTCAGGCAGCCGAAGCAGCTCGAAGCGCTGGGCGGAAAGCCGGTCCTCCGGTGGAGCCTCGACGCCTTTGCAGCGCATCCCGCAATTTCGGGCGGCGTGCTGGTTGCGAATGATGACGTCTTGGCGGCCATCGGCGACCTTCCGAACGCCTGGATCTCCGCCGATCCCGGCGTCGAGCGGCAGCAATCGGTCGGCAATGCGCTCGCGTCGATGGCAGGCTGGGACGACGAGGCGCTTGTTCTGGTCCATGACGCGGCGAGGCCGGGCGTGACCGCGGAGGTGATCGATCGCCTGCTGGCGGCGCTGGGGAACGCCGAAGCGGCGATCCCGACGCTTCCAGTTCCCGATACGCTGGTCGAACAAGCCGCCCATCTCGCCGGTGACGTTGTCGACCGCAGCGCGCTGGCGCGCGTCCAGACGCCGCAGGCGTTCCATCTTGGCACATTGCGCCGCGCGCATGCCGAAGCCGTCGAGGCGGCCGCGACCGATGACGCGCAACTCGTCCGGCGGCTTGGCCTGCCGGTCGTTGCGGTGCCCGGCGACGCCCGCCTTCATAAACTGACATATGCCGAGGATATGGCGATCCTGAACGGCTTGCTGGGGATCGATCGAATGACGCGCACTGCCGTTGGCATGGGATATGACGTCCATCGCCTGGTGGCGGACAAGCCGCTATGGATCGGGGGAATAGAAATCGCCCATAGTCATGGACTTGAAGGGCATAGCGATGCCGACGTCGCGCTTCACGCGCTGACCGATGCGATCCTCGGCGCGCTCGGCGACGGCGATATCGGCGATCATTTTCCGCCCAGCGACCCGCAATGGCGCGGCGCGGCGTCGCACCGCTTCCTTGGCTTTGCAGCCGAGCGGGCGGCGACGCGCGGCGGGCGCATCGACCATGTCGACGTGACGATCATCGCCGAAGCGCCGAAGATCGGCCCGCACCGCGCCGCGATGCGGGCACGGATTGCCGAAATCCTTGCGATTCCGCTCGAACGGGTTAGTGTCAAAGCAACTACGACAGAGCGGCTGGGCTTCACCGGTCGCCGCGAGGGGATCGCGGCCCAGGCCGTCGCGACCCTGCAACTTCCGGAGAATTGAACCCGTGCTGTCCGATGCTGAAACGCGCCTTGCCGCGCGCGACGACCTTGCCACAACCGTCCTTGCAAACAACCGCGCTGCGGGGCGGAAAGTCGCCGTGGCCGAAAGCTGCACGGGCGGCATGGTCTCGGTCGCGCTGACCGATATCGCCGGGAGCTCGGACGTATTCAGCGCCGGCTTCGTCACCTATTCGGGCCATGCCAAGCAGTGCCAGCTCGACGTCAGCAGCGAGATACTGGAAACCTTTGGCGAAGTCTCGCTCGCGACCGCGTGGGCGATGGCGGCGGGTGCGCTCGCCAACAGCGACGCCGATGTCGCGGTCGCGATCACCGGGATCGCCGGCCCCGGCGGCGGGTCGGAAAAGAAGCCCGTCGGCCTGATCGTGTTCGCGCGCGCGCTCCGCGGGCAGGATCCCGACGATTATTTCACCCAGCGGGTGCAGTTCGAATCGACCGATCGCGCGGCGATCCGCCATGCGGCCACGCTGTTCGCGCTCGACCTGCTTCAACCCGACAAGGACGAGTTGCGGCCGTCGGAAGATATTGCCCTGCCGGCTTGAGAGCGCAGGAGCGGCGCCTTTGGCTTCGGTCGTTCCGCGTTCACGCTGCCGGTGAAATCAAATGGCGTTGTTTGATAGATTTCGTTGACCCAGTTCGCGAACAGCAAGTGAGCATGACCGCGCCAACGGTTTTCCGGGGGGCGTGCAGGATCGTCGGCAGGAAAATAGCTTTTCGGAAGCTGGCCGGGTCCGTCGCGGTGGTACTCGGACGCGAGCGTGCCGGTATCATATTCAAGATGGTTGAACATGTGCAGCATTCCGTTGACGCGGTCGTCGACGAAGCCGGCACCCACTTCGTCACTGCCTGCAAGAACATGCAGCCCTTTCGCGCCGGCCAAAGCGGAAGGGCAAACCTCTGTCCAGCGCGAGACGGGTACGTCGAATGTGTCTGAAAAACCCCGAAGATAAGGCGACGTGGGGGCCAGATTTTGATGCCTGAACACGCCGAAGGCTTTGCGCGACAGGTTGCGCTTTGGAATGCCGTGAAAGTGAAAAAGGGCGGCTTGCGCAGCCCAGCAGATCGTGAAGCAGCGATGGACATGCGTCTGTGTCCAATCAAGGATCGACCGCAGTTCGGGCCAATAGCGAACATCCTCATAAGGTAGCCGTTCGACGGGTGCGCCCGTGATGATGAAACCGTCGAATCGCTCGGCGCTGACGTCGCTCCACGGCCGATAGAAGGCCGCCATGTGATCGGCCGGCGTGTTGCGGGAAACATGATCCGTGATCCGCACCAGCGTCAATTCGATTTGAAGCGGGTTCGCCCCAAGCAGTCGGGCCAGCTGGGTTTCGGTGTCGATCTTGTTCGGCATGAGGTTTAGCAAGCCTATCCGCAGCGGCCTGATGTCTTGGCGCACTGCATCGGCTTCACCCATCACCATGACCCCCTCGGCTTCGAGAGTATGTCGAGCGGGGAGTTGATCGGGTATTGTTATGGGCACGGCGCGTCGCTTCCTCTTTACAGGTTCGACGCTTGGTGGCTTGATCCGCTTTAGTTGCCGGCCCGGCCACATCCTCCTTGCGGAGTGCCACCTTGCCCGGATCGGCAGGTTGGCGTTGGGCGTCGCCCCAACTCTTGATGCTGGGCTCGTCTTACGTCGCCGGAGCTGATTTCGCAAAAAGAAAACGCCGTGGGGGCAAGTCAGGCCACAACCCCGTAAAGTTCGTCGGCGCGGGTTTCGAACGCCGCGATCATCTTGCGCAGGGCCTTGTCGAACATCTGCCCGGCGAGCGCCTCAAACATCCGGCTGCGGAACGAAAAATCGACGAGGAAGTCGACACGGCATCCGCCACCCTCGGCGGGCTGGAAATGCCATTCGTTGTTCAGATGCTTCATCGGGCCGTCGATGTAGCTCACGCAAACCTCGCTCGGCCGCTGTTTGTGGACGCGGCACGAAAAGCTTTCGCGCAGCCCCTTGAAACCGACGATCATGTCGGCGACCGCCTCATGTTCGCTGTCGCTGCGGATGCGCAGCGCGATTACCCAGGGCAGGAACTCGGGATAGCGCGCAATATCAGTGACGAGCGCAAACATCTGCTCGTCGCTGTACGGCAGGACGCGGGTTTCGTGGTGCCGCGGCAAAGGTTCGTCAGTCCGCCTTGACGCGTGCCAGCTGCGCTTCGCGGGCCGCGCGCATGCGTTCGAAATCGTCGCCCGCATGATAGCTCGAACGCGTCAGCGGCGACGAAGCGACCTGCAGGAAGCCCTTCGCCCGCGCAATCTGCGCATAAGCGTCGAACGCCTGCGGCGTCACGAAGTCGATCACCTTGGCGTGCTTGGGCGTCGGCTGGAGATACTGGCCCATCGTCATGAAATCGATGTCGGCACTGCGCATGTCGTCCATCACCTGATGCACCTCCATCCGCTCCTCGCCGAGCCCGAGCATCACGCCCGACTTGGTGAAGATCGACGGATCGCGGCGCTTGACGCTTTCGAGCAGGCGGAGCGACGCATAATAGCGCGCGCCCGGGCGGATCGTCGGATAGAGCCGCGGCACGGTTTCGAGATTGTGGTTATAGACGTCGGGGCGCGCATCGACGATCGCCGCAACCGCGCTTTCGGGCTTGTTGCGGAAATCGGGCGTCAGGATTTCGATCGTCGTCTGCGGCGTTTCGCGGCGCAGCGCGTTGATCACCTTCACGAACTGGCTCGCGCCGCCGTCGGGCAAATCGTCGCGGTCGACCGAGGTGATGACGATGTGGCTGAGCCCCATCTTCGCCGCGGCGATTGCGGTATGCTCGGGTTCGAGCAGGTCGACGGGGCGCGGCATGCCGGTCTTGACGTTGCAGAAGGCGCAGGCGCGGGTGCAGGTGTCGCCGAGGATCATCACCGTCGCGTGCTTTTTCGTCCAGCATTCGCCGATGTTCGGGCACGCAGCCTCCTCGCACACCGTATGCAGGTTGAGCTCGCGCATCAGCTTGCGCGTTTCGGCATAACCGGGGCTGGTCGGCGCCTTGACGCGAATCCAGTCGGGCTTGCGCTGGCGCTGGCTGGGAGTGGCGGCGGGTGATGCGGGAGCGTTCATTTGGCCCACATAGTCGCGCACGCGCCTCTTCTCAACCTCTCTACCTATGCTAAGGGCGGCACATGACTCACTTTGCAGATATGATCGATGGCTACCGGCGTTTCCGTAACGGCGGCTGGCAGCAACAGCGCGAACGCTGGAACGAACTGGCCGAGGGGCAATCGCCCAAGGTGATGATCATCGCCTGCTCGGACAGCCGATCCGAACCGTCGCAGATTTTCGACACCAATCCCGGCGAAATCTTTGTCGTTCGCAATGTCGCGGCGCTGGTGCCGCCGTTCGAGACGACGCCCGGACGTCACGGCGTCTCGGCGGCGCTCGAATTCGCGGTGCAGTTTCTGAAGGTCGAGGAAATCGTCGTGATGGGTCACGGCATGTGCGGCGGGTGTCACGCCGCACTGCATCGGTCGATGGCAGGCGCCGAACCCGGACGCGGCGGTTTCATCGCCGACTGGATCGCAATGCTCGACGAGGCGAGCGAGGAGATTCGCGCGCAATATCCCGATTTCGACAATCGCGATGCGGGCCGCGCCATGGAGATGGAAGCTGTGCGCGTGAGCATAGCGAATCTCAGGACTTTCCCCTGTATCCAGGAAAAGGAAAATCGCGGCACGCTGAAGCTGCGCGGCGCCTTTTTCGCGATCAGCGACGGCGTGCTGCACGTGATGGACGAAACGTCGGGAGAATTTTCTCCCGCCTGACAGGGGAGGTCGGGATGAGCGGCAAAAATGCCATGTGGCTGACGATCATTGCGATCGCGGCCGTTTTCGGAGCTTTCATTGGCCCGCCAGTCTTTGAGGCGATTGGCGACGAGACGATGATGATCGTCGCGCCCATCCTGCTTATCCTGTTCATCGGCGTTATCGTTTGGGCTCTGTCGAGCAACAAGCGCGGCATAAAAGCGGATGGCGGCCTTGTCGCCGATGCCCGGAAGATGGAGCCCCCGACAGGCAAGGCACGCATCTATGTCTGTCGCCGAGGCTTCGTCGCCGCACTCCAGGGCATGAACGTCACGCTCGACGGCACGGCCAGCGGCCAGATCAAATCGGGCCAGATGCTGATGGCCGACGTCGACCCCGGCAAGCATCATCTCCACGTCGCGACCGCGAAAGCGAGCCTCGCGCGGCCCGCCGAGTTCGAGATCGATCTCGGCGCGGGCGGGGTCGTGGTGATCCACGCGATGATCGAGATGGGTGCGCTCAAGGGCGATGTGAAACTGACCCGACTCGACGCCAAAAGCGCGCGCGACAATGTCCATGCGACCAAGCTGATGCTGTGGGAGGCCGCGCCCGCATGACGGGGCCGCGCGGCGCGCGACGAAGCGACGCAGGGCTGCGGGCAAGCGTGAAACTCCGCCGCAACAATGACGTTGATGACACGTTCTCCAAAAAAGGAGAACCTGATGGCCCTTCGCCAAACCCTGTCGGCTGCGCCGGCGCTTGCTTCGCGTAGACATGCCTTTCCCGGCGAAGATGAAGCCTATACCAAAGCCCGAAAATCACTGCTCGCCGAAGAAATCGACCTGCGCCGAAAGATGACGCGGCTGGCCGAACAGCGCCGTGCGCTGCCGCCCGGGCCACTGATGAAGGATTACCGGTTCAAGGATGCAAACGGCGCCGAGCTCGGGCTGGCCGAGCTGTTCGGCGAGCATGACACATTGGTCGCGTATTTCTGGATGTACGGCCCCGAACGCGAGCGCCCCTGCCCAATGTGCACCAACTGGCTGGGCGCGGTGAACGGCAATGGAAACGACATCAAGCAGCGCATCGCGCTCAAGATCATCGGGCGCAGCCCGGTCGAACGGCAAAAGGCGTTCGCACAGGAGCGCGGCTGGCAGGCGCTCGATTTCGTGCAGACCGTCGGCGACGATTATGCGCGGGATTTCAGGCTGCTCAACGCCGACGGCGGTGAAAACCCGGCGCTCGCGGTGTTCAAGCGTAACGGCAGCGGCATCCGGCTGTTCTGGAAGAGCGAAATGACTGCAGCCATGGCCGACCCCGGGCAGGATCCGCGCGACGCACCCGACATCGCGAGTCTGTGGAATATCCTCGATCTCACTCCGTCGGGCCGCGGCACCGACTGGTATCCGTCGCTGGAATATTGAGGCTTAAAGCCACAAAAGCCCCGCATGCGCGTATCGAAACTGTGTCCTTTGTGGCTTTAAGGCGACAAAGGATACGGATGTGCGCGCCGAAAATGTCTCCTTTGTCGCTTTAGGCGGAGGAGCGGAATTTTGACGAATTCAAAGAGCCGAAACCGACGCTGGCATACCGGAACAATGTAGGAAAGCCGTGTTTTGAGCGGTTACCGGTCGCGTTGAAAGCAGACTCCTCCTCCTTTCGTCATCCCGGACTTGATCCGGGATCCATTAACGCGACGGTAGCTGTGGCCCCCGGATCAAGTCTAACGAGCCACATGTCTCGTTAGAGGGTGACGATGATAGAGAAGGTCGGCTATCGATCGCCAGCGGAGGCTCGGAATCCCCTCAGGGAATAGCGTAAGTCACATTCGCCTGCCCCACCGGCTTGTCGGCGTCGTCGGTCCAGATACGCACGTCCATCACCGCCAGCCTTTTGCCGAGGCGCAGCATATGCGCGTCGGCAAACAGCGGCCCGGGGCGGCAAGGGCGCAGGAACTGGTAGTTGAGCGCGCTCGTCACCGCCATCGCGACCGGGCCGATATGCGCGAGGACGAGCGCATAGGCCGCCATATCGGCGAAACCCATCTGCGTGGGGCCGGAGATCAGCCCGCCGGGGCGGAGCGCCTTGTCGGTCGGGTCCATCCGCGCCTGAATGAAACCCGGCGCGGCAGACACGACGTGACCGCGCGATCCGGGTTCGGAGTGCGGGAAGGCCGCCTTCAGAAATTCGTTGAGCGCGTCCGCATCCATGCGGATCGCGCCCGACGAAATCGGTGACTGCCCCTCCCCGCTCATCCCGGTCAGCGCGTCAGTTTCTTGTACGACGTCGCATGCGGGCGCGTCGCGTCGTCGCCGAGGCGGCGGATCTTGTCCTCTTCATAGGATTCGAAATTGCCTTCGAACCATTCGACATGGCTGTCGCCCTCGAACGCGAGGATATGCGTCGCGAGGCGATCGAGGAAGAAGCGGTCGTGGCTGATGACCACCGCACAGCCCGCGAAATTCTCGAGCGCTTCTTCGAGCGCGGCGAGCGTTTCGGTGTCGAGATCGTTGGTCGGTTCGTCGAGCAGCAGGACGTTGCCGCCCTGTTTCAGCATCTTCGCCATATGGACGCGGTTGCGTTCGCCGCCCGAGAGCTGGCCGACCTTTTTCTGCTGGTCGACGCCCTTGAAGTTGAACGCGCCCACGTAAGCGCGCGTCTGCATCTCGTGCTTGCCGATGTTCATCATTTCGGCGCCGCCCGAGATTTCCTGCCAGACATTATTGTCGGGTTTCAGGTCGTCGCGGCTCTGGTCGACGAAGCCGAGGTGGACGGTGTCGCCGATCGTCACCTTGCCGCTGTCGGGGGTTTCCTGTCCCGTGATCAGCTTGAACAAGGTCGATTTACCCGCGCCGTTGGGGCCGATCACGCCGACGATGCCGCCGGGCGGAAGCGAGAAGGACAGGTTTTCGAAGAGCAATTTGTCGCCAAAGGCTTTCGAGATATTCTCGACCTCGATCACCTTGCCGCCGAGGCGCTGGGGAACCTGGATGACGATCTGCGCCTTGCCGGGGATGCGCTTTTCCTGCGCCTCGACCAGCTGGTCGAAGCTTTTGATACGCGCCTTCGATTTGGCCTGGCGGGCTTTGGGCGACTGCCGGATCCATTCGAGCTCGTCCTTGATCGCTTTCTGGCGACCCGCGTCCTCGCGCGATTCCTGCTCGAGGCGCTTGCCCTTCTTTTCGAGGTAGGTCGAATAATTGCCTTCGTAGACGAAATAGCGGCCGCGATCGAGTTCGAGGATCCAGTTCACGACATTGTCGAGGAAGTAGCGATCGTGGGTGACGAGAATGACGTTGCCCGGATAGTCGACGAGATGCTTTTCGAGCCACGCGACGCTTTCGGCGTCGAGGTGGTTGGTCGGTTCGTCGAGCAGCAGGATCGAGGGCTTTTCGAGCAGCAGGCGGGTGAGCGCGATGCGGCGCTTTTCACCGCCCGACAGGCTTTCGACGCTCGAATCGCCCGGCGGGCAGCGGAGCGCTTCCATCGCGATTTCGAGCTGGTTGTCGAGCGTCCAGCCGTCGACCGCGTCGATCTTTTCCTGAAGCGTGCCCATTTCCTCCATGAGCGCGTCGAAATCGGCGTCGGCGGGCGGATCGGCCATCAGCGTGCTGATCTCGTTGAAGCGGTCCATCATGTCGGCGACGCCGCGGACGCCGTCCATGACATTTTCCTTGACCGTCTTGGTCGGATCGAGCTGCGGTTCCTGTGCCAGATAGCCGACGGTGATCCCCTCGCCTGCCCAAGCTTCGCCGGTGAATTCCTTGTCGATGCCGGCCATGATCTTCATCAGCGTCGATTTACCGGTGCCGTTCGGGCCGACGATGCCGATCTTGGCATCGGGATAAAATTGCAGGCTCAAATCCTTAAGCGTCGGCTTTTGCGCGCCGGGATAAGTCTTGTTCAGACTTTTCATCACGAAACTATATTGGGCGGCCATGGATATGCTCCGGTATGGGCTGGGCCGCGCGCGCGGCCGGGAGAGTTATGAGTTGCGCGCCGGTTAGCGAATGGGCGCGCGATTGGCAATCGGCGCTTGCGCGCGCGCGGCGCGCCGTTACGAAAGCGGCATGAAAACCCCCCATCGCTCCACCCGCTTAGCCGGAATCGCCGCCCTTCTCCTTATCACCGCCAGTTCCACCGCATCGGCGCAACCGGCGCAGAGCGCTGCTGAACTGGCGCAGCGCGGCGATGATCCCGCATGGGCGATCGCGCGCGACCTGACGACAGACGTCGGTCAGCGCATGGCCGGGACCGACGCCGAAGCCGTGGCGCGCCGCTGGGCCGTGCGGCGGCTGCAGGCAATGGGCTTTGCTCATGTCCGCGAGGAAGCGTTCGACATGCCCGTGTGGGTACGCGGCGCCGAAGAGGCCTGGTTGACCAGCAGTCTCGTGCCGCAGAAGCTCGCGATTACCGCGCTCGGGAACAGCGCCTCGACCGGACCCAAGGGGATCGAGGGCGAAATTGCCTATTTCGAGAGCTTCGATGCGCTGGCGGCGGCGCCCGATGCGGCGGTGAAGGGCAAGATCGTCTTCATCGACCATGACATGAAGCCGACGCAGGACGGAAGCGGCTATGGCTATTATGGACGCGGCCGGTTCACCGGCCCCAATGTCGCGGCGAAAAAGGGCGCGATCGCGATCGTGATCCGCTCTATCGGCACCGACAACCACCGGAACCCGCACACCGGCGTTACCAATTTCGACGCCGAAGTGAAGCCGATCCCGGCAGGCGCGATCTCGAACCCCGATGCCGATCAACTTGCCCGGCAGTGGCAACGCCCGCAGCCGGTGCGCACCGACACGGCGCCGCACCTCAAGATCAAGCTTATCCTGACTCCGCAGAACCTAGGCACCCGCAAGTCGGGCAATGTCATCGCCGAAGTGCCGGGCAGCGACCCCGCCGCAAGCCCCGTGATCGTGGCGTGCCACCTCGACAGCTGGGATCTCGGCACAGGAGCGATCGACGACGCCGCGGGCTGCGGGATCATCACCGCCGCCGCCAAGCATGTGATGACGGCCGGCCAGCCGCGCCGCACGATCCGCATATTGTGGGCGGGCGCCGAAGAAGTCGGCGTGTTCGGCGGCAAAGCCTATTTCGAAGCGCATGGAAAAGAGAAGCACGCCGTCGCGCTTGAGTCGGACTTTGGTGCCGACCGCGTATGGCGGGTCGATTTCAAACTGCCCGACAGCGCCAAGGCGCTTTCGGACCGGATTGCCGCCGCGGTGATGCCGTTCGGCGTCGTCCGCGGGAAGCAGCCGGCGAACGGCGGCGCGGACATCGGCGCGCTCGTGCAGGCCGGGGTTCCGGCGATCGATCTGGCACAGGATGGGACACGCTATTTCGATATCCACCACACGCCCGACGATACGCTCGACAAGATCGACCCCGCGCAATTGCGGCAAAATGTGACAGTTTGGGCCGCGACTCTGGCGATTCTGGCGAACAGCTCGAACGACGAGCTTCCCTAGTGTGACGGAGAAATGACAGAATCCCGCCGCCGCCGACCATCTCAATTATTTTTGTTGACGATTCATGCGGAACGGCTAAATCCCGCGGCTCGCGGTACGGGAAGTTTTCCCGGACGCGTTAAGGCATTTTAGGGAGCCCACACATCATGAAGAAGTTTGCTGCTATCGCCGTTGCTGCCAGCATGTTCGCCCTCGCCGCTTGCGGTGAAAAGGCTGCTGAAGAAGCCACCACCGAAGCTCCTGCCGCTGAAGCGGTTGCTGAAGAAGGCGCCGACGCCGCTGCTGCTGGCGCTGAAGCCGCTGCCGCTGGTGCCGACGCTGCTGCTGCTGGTGCAGAAGCTGCTGCTCCGGCCGCTGACGCTGCTGCAACCGCTGCTGCTCCGGCTGACGCCGCTGCTGCTCCGGCCGCTGCTGCTCCGGCTGAAGAAAAGAAGTAAGTCGCAGCCCTTCGGGGCGTTGACTGAAACGAGATTGGGGCGGTCTTCCTTCGGGAAGGCCGCCTTTTTCTTTGCCTGCACGGCGAGATGAAACCCGGTGGGGCGGTCAGGCGTCATTCGGGTTGGAAAGGAAAATCCGATGCCGATGTCCACCCCGCCCTTCGATCTCAAAGGGCTCGATCACATCGTCCTGCGCATATCCGATCTCGACCGGATGCTGGCCTTTTATCGCGAGGTCATCGGCTGTATCGACGAACGCGAGCAGGCGGAAATCGGCCTGTTTCAGCTGCGCGCCGGGCAATCGCTGATCGACCTCGTGACGATCGACGGCCGCCTCGGCGCCACCGGCGGCGCGGCGCCGGGCAGCGAGGGACGGAACGTCGACCACTTCGCGCTCGCCGTCGCTCCGTTCGACGAGGCCGCGATCCGCGCGCACCTCGATCGCCACGACGTCGCTATCGAACAATCGGGACCCCGATACGGCGCAGAGGGCGAAGGCCCGTCGATCTATTTCCGCGATCCCGAAGGAAATCTGATCGAACTCAAGGGTCCCGCGACAAGCAACGTATAGACTTGCGGCCCGGCGCTGTCTAAGGCGCGGGGCAGTAGTCGGGGAGTAGCGCAGCCTGGTAGCGCATCTGCTTTGGGAGCAGAGGGTCGTAGGTTCGAATCCTATCTCCCCGACCACATTAGCTTTCAAAGTAGGTCGTGATAGAATCAGGTGACCCTGTTGAGCTAAAATTTCTCGCTGCTCGCTGGCGTGTTAGAAATTTCGGACGCATCCCGCTCAACCTTTTTTACTGCGTCCATAATAGTCGCGGCTTTCTTCAATGCTTCGCCGTCTGCGCGCTCACCATCGAGCTCTCGTTTGATTTCGACTAGAATGTTTTGCTTAATCTCATCAAGAAAATGATAGTGAGATGTGACATCTCCTTCATCAATCACTTTAGCGCGATGTGGCAAAGCAGCCTTTAGCACATTTTTCATGTGATCTAGTTTAACAAATTGATTTGCGTCCTTGATGCCTATTGTTAGCATTTTCATAATAGCCCAAGATCCAATTATGACAGACGAATAGGCGGAATAGGCAGACCACAATGGTTCTTCTACGTATGGCCGCTCCACTTCTGCTCGCAGACCGGAAATAGTCTCCTCGAAATCTTTAACGAGCATCATCATTTCGAGCATCTCTCGAAGGTTCTCGTTTTCGGGCACCTCTTTCGCGACTGCGTCCAGCTTCAACATAGACAACGTCAAAGCGGGGCCTTGTAGACTACTCAGTTTCAGAACGGCGTCCCAAAGATGATCGACAGCTGCAAGTCGTCTCTTATCAATCTGAGCCGCGCGACTTGCTCGACCACTTAGAGCGCCATCACGAAGTACAGAGATTTCCGCCTCTCGATTTCGAAGATTGCTTTTAAGACGCTCTTCGGAGTTCCGCAGTTGGCTACGAATTTCTTCAGTTTGAATATCGACGGTCACCTTCACTCGACTCTCGATGAAAGTTTTTAGCCAGACACGAACACCAAATGCGAAGATGCCACATAGAGCCAATGCGATTGCCAAGACCGAGGCCGGAAGCTGTATCAAATGCATCCCAATCTTACCCGGCCGACGTCGCGATCAGCCGCGCATAGAAATCGATCATCCGCTTGAAACTGTCGATCGTCATATGTTCGTTGGTGCCGTGGATCATCGCGGTTTCCTTGAGCGTGAAGTGCATCGGCATGAAGCGGTACACATCCTCGGAAATCGGCCCCATGCTGCGGCTGTCGGTCGCGCCGACGACCAGGAATGGGGCGACGATGGCATCGGGCGCATCGGCGCGCGCCGCCGCGACGACATATTTCCAGCCTTGCGAGCTGGTCGACGACACGCGCGACGGCTCGTTCGGCGGTTTCACCCAGCTGAGTTCGACCGGCGCATCGCCGACCGCCGCCTTCGCGCGCGCCATCACGTCGGCCGAGCTGTTCCACGGCGCGATGCGATAATTGATCAACGCCGTGGCCGATTGCGGCAGCACATTTTCCTTGGGGCTTCCCTGAAGCATCGTCGGCGCGATCGTCGTGTGGAACGCCGCAGCCGACGAAGGCGAAGCCGAAAGCTGCTTTTTCAGCACCGGGCCGAGCAGCCACTGGTTCGCGACCGCCAACTTCGTCGTGCCGCCCTTGTGCGCAGCCAGCGCCTCGACCATCGCCGCACCGGGGCCGCGCATTTCGATCGGGAACGGGCTTTCGGTGATCGCGAGCACGGCGCGCGCCAGCGTCGTCACGCCGGTTTCGGCGGGCGGCATCGAACTGTGCCCGCCGGGTGCGTTGGCGGTGACCTTGAGCGTCGCATAGCCCTTTTCGGCGACGCCGATCAGGATGGCGGGCCCGTCGATCACCGGGGTGTCGCGCAGCACGACGCTGCCCTCGTCGAGCGTATAGAGCGCGCGCACGCCCTCGGCCTTCAACTTGGCTGCGGCCGCGACAGCGCCCGATCCGCCGGCTTCCTCGTCGTGCCCCGACACGAGGTAGATGCCGCGCTTGGGCTGGAAGCCTTGCGCCGCCAGCGCCTCGATCGCTTCGAACAGCCCGATGAGCGAGCCCTTGTCGTCGACCGTGCCGCGGCCCCACACCGCCTTTTCGGCGATCGTTCCCGCAAAGGGGGGATATTTCCAGTCCTTTTCGGTGCCCTCGGTAACGGGCACGACATCCTGATGCGCCATGACGATGATCGGTGCGAGCGACGCGTCGCTGCCCGGCCAGTGATAGACGAGCGTCCGGTTCGGCAGGATCGTGCGCGCCATGACGCGGTGCGTCGCCGGATAGGTCGCCGCGAGCCAGCTATGCAGCCGGTCCCATTCGGCGACGTCATTCTCGGCCGGGTCTTGGTGCGAGATCGTCTTGATCTGCGCCGCGGCGCTCAGATGGCCGACGACGGCATCGAGATCATAGGCCGGCACGGCGGCGAGCCGGATGGCGCTGCCGTCGGCGATGTCCTTGGGCGCGAAGGTCGCGGTCCGTACCGCCACCGTCCCAGCAACCACAGCAACGATCGCAAGACCGCCGAGCAAAATCATTCGCCGCTTCCCCATGTCCCTCTCCTTCTGCCCGCGCAATGGAGAGGTATCGGTTTCGATTTGCAAGGGAAAATGGTGGAGGAAATGGTGGGCCCGGCAGGACTCGAACCCGCAACCTAGCCGTTATGAGCGGCCAGCTCTAACCGTTGAGCTACAGGCCCCCTTTTGAAACCCGGTGGGGGTGTGCGGGCGATAGCGGAGGCCGCGCCGCATTGGCAAGCGCCAACGATCAGGATGCCGGCTTTGAAGGAACCCTTCGTTCGGCCATCGCCAATATTCCCGCGGCGGTAGTCGCCTCAACGCCGCGGCGCGCGAGGTGGTCGAGCACAATGTCCCACCAGCGATAGAAGAGGTCGAGATCCGCAACACTGCGGACGTAAGGCGTATTTCCCGGCTGCAGCGACGGCGAGTGGAACGAGAAGTTGAGCACCGGAAGGCGCGCCGCGATCGCGATATCGATCGCCTTGCACGCGCGTTCGGCGGGGATCCCCTCGGGCGTCAGTGCGATCCGCTCGATAAGCCCCAGACGCGCGAGCGCGGCGCCGGCGTGGGTGCCGTTTCGCGCGACGCGGTGATAGATGCGGCGTCCCGCTCCCCCGAGCAAGCCGCCGAAGACGGTGGTGACCGGCATCTCGAGCACGGCGCCCTGCCCCGTCCGAACCCACCAGGGATGCAGCGGCGCGTCGCGATAGTCGGGGCCGTGCCCGGCGCGATAATCGAACCCGCTGCGCACCGATGTGTCGCAGCGGAAGCCCAGTTCGGCGAGCATCGCGGCGGTGTCGGAGCCGAGGCCGTAACGGCCGGCGCGGTAGACGACCGGCGCGATGCCGAAGCGATCGCGGATCGCATCACGCAGCGCCGTCATCTTCGCGCGCTGCAACGCGGCGGGCAGGTTTCCGGTATAGCTGTTGCGCTCGTTCACATCCTCATCGTGCGGAGGGGTTACCCAGGGATGGAGCTGCGCGCCGATTTCGCAGCGGCCGCCATCCTGCGCCGCACCCAGAATGCCTACCACGCGGTCGTCGGCGACGATCGGCCAATCGACCAGATAGATGGGGCGAACCGCGGCACGCTCGAAATAGCTCTGGCATTCGGCGAGCGCGGGAACCGACGCGAGACGATAGCCGGTGCGCGCGAAGGGCGCGGCCCAGTCGAAATCCTCTTCGGTGTCGATCGTGACCCAGAATCGGGGGCGCTCACCGCCGTCCAGTTCGATCAGGTCCGATGCGGCCGGATACGCAAAGAAATTGCCCGCAGGCTGCACTATGCTCCCCTTTGCCCCGAAAGGCTGGCCGACAGACCTACTCGCCTTGCTGGGCTTCCAGCTCGACTTCGGCCTTTGAGTTGGCGGAGGGCAGGTGCAAGGTCAAGGCGTTATGCCCGATATCGAGGCGTCCCCCGCTACCGCGCGCGAGGCTGTCGACGAGGCGAAGCGAGAAACCGAGGCTGAGCACCGCGGCGCCGGGCGCTTCGCCTTCGGGGCTGAACCCCGGGTCGAGCAGGTCCGCCGCCGTGGCAAAGCGGATCGTCGCGGGGCGGACGACCCGCAGCTGGAGCATGTCGTCGTGCCGCGATTCGGTCACCAATTGCCCAACCAATATTGCCCCCGGTTCGGATACATCGACCAGCGCCGTCAGCAGGCGGCCAACCATCCGCCGGACATCCGCGTCGCCGGCAAGCCCGAGGAACGGTCCCCCGACGCGCGAGATGCTGAGATCCACGCGCTGGTCGGCGAGGAGCGCGGCAAGTTCGCTTTCGACTTGCGTCACCACCACGCCGATATCGACGACCTCGTCCGACGGGGCGCCGGTGCCCGCCGAGCCGCTGCGCGCCGCGGTCTCCAGATCGTCGATGATCGATTGTACCGACGCGGCATCGGCGACGATCGTTTCGGCCATCCCACGATAGCCGTGACTGACCGGCCCGAACATCTGTCCCGAAATAATCTGCGCAAAACCCGAAATGGCATTCAGCGGGCTGCGAAGCTCGTGGATGAGCTGACGGATCGAATCGCCCGAATCCTCCGACGCCGGCCGCCCAAAGGGCATTTCATTGCGGTGCGGGCGGCGCGCGCTCGCGCGGTAACCGCGGAACTGCCCTGTCGCCGGGTCGAACCAGGGCAGCGCCGAAAACCGCCATTCGCCCGCCTCCGCCGGCGTCCCTTCCAGCAGCATGCGCGCGTTGATGATTTCGGCGCGCTGGCGAAAGGCGCCCGCGGCAACGCCGTCGGTGCCCGGCTCGCCGCCATAGGCCGCCTCGGCGATCGACAGGCCGATCACCGCGCCGCGCGTCACGCCCTCGACCCAGTGGACGACGCCATCGGGGCCGGTTTCGAACAGGAATGCCGCGCGCGGCGCCCGCGATTGGGCGGGCTGAGTGCGCGTCGACTGATATTTGTCGATCCGACGAACGAGTTCGCTGATCTGGCTCGGATGCCCCTCGCTCGCGGGTTCGGGCGTCGCTTCGGCTGTGGGAGCCGGTTCCTCGTGCGCGGCGGCTTCGGGCTGCGGCAGCGCGACCGACGCGCTGCCCAGGCTGGCGAGCGCGCGATAAACACCGTGCGGCAAGTCGGAGCGTCCCGCCAGCACCGACCGTGCCATCGCGCTCGTCGCCGGCAGCAGCGCCAGCCAGTCGGCTTCGGCGAGCCGCGCATCGCGCAGCATGATCGCCGACACCGCCGGCACATCATTGGCATAGAGCGCGACGAGCGGTGCAAAACGGCCATGGCGCGCGACGGCGCGCGCGCAGTCGCGCCGTACCGATTCGGGCACACGCGGCCTGAGTACGGCAAGCGCGTGCAGGCTGCGGCGAATATCGTCATCGGACAGTTGATTGCCGCGCTGCGCCAGAATATCGGTAAGTTGTCGCCAGGCAGTGATGCTCGCACGGCGATCCGCAGGCGCCTGGCGCAAGATGGTCGCAATCATCGAGTCAGCAGTCACGCGAAATCAGCCCCACAGCCTTGGTCGTTGGTTAGCATATGCTTACCGGCTAGCGTGAATCATCCGGTCATGAAAGTGCCTTAACCGTCCACGTCGCATTGTGGGACAATTGCAATCGCCTGAAATAATATTATGGTCACCGCAGTTTTGGAAAGCGGATGTTTCAATGATGGCTAGTCAGAAATTCGATCAGATTGATTTGCAGATACTGGGCGAGCTGCAAAAAAACGGGCGGATGACGAATGTCGAACTGGCACAAATGGTGGGGCTGACGGCTCCGCCATGTCTCCGACGTGTCCGGGCGCTCGAGGAATCGGGGGTCATCCGGTCCTATCACGCCGACCTCGACGCATCGAAGCTCGGCTATGGAATCACCGTCTTTGCGATGGTCAGCCTGCGCAGCCAGGCCGAATCCGACCTGAAGGCGTTCGAGGACTATGTCGGCGGGCTCGCCGAGGTGCGCGAATGCTATATGCTGAACGGCGAGATCGACTTTTTGCTGAAGGTCGTCGCGCGCGACCTGCAGAGCTTCCAGTCGTTCCTGACCGCGCACCTGACGTCGGCGCCCAACGTCACCAGCGTCAAAACCTCGCTGACGATTCGCACCGCGAAACAGCTGGCGGGAATTCCCGTCGAACCCTGAGATTGCAGGTCGGCCATAAGAAAAGGGCGCCATCCTGACCGGACGGCGCCCTTTTTCTTTTGTGCGGAGCGCGCGATCAGTTCGTCGCGGGAGCCGCCGGGGTAGCCGCCGCAGCGGGAGCCGCCGCGGGTGCATCCAGCTTGACCACCCAAAGGTCGGCCAACCGCTTGCGGGGGCCGGCCACCTGGCCGAAGCTGGCCTTGGCGGCCGCCTTGTCGCCCGACAGTGCCTGGGCAACGCCGAGGCGATACGTCCACATGTCCTTGTCCGCTGCGCCCTTTGCCGCCGCCTGATAGAGCGGAATCGCATCGGCATAATGACCATAGCCGACCAGCGCGTCGGCGGTGGCACCCGCCGTCTTGGGATTGGTCAGCGTCGAAGGCTGCTTGGAATAGGCCACGATGGTCGATGCCTCGTTGCCGGCGCGCGCCTTCTGGTCATCGCGCCGGGCCGCCAGCTTCGCGTCGGTGCCCGGGAAAACCTTCTTCTGCTCGCCTTCCTGGATAACGGCGACGGCTTCGCCCGGCAGGCCGTCGCTGGCCGCAAGCGCGCTATACTCGTCATATTCGAGGCGTTCGGTCATCGCGCCCGCCGCGCGCATCAGGCGCATGACGTCGAGCGTAACGGATTCCTGTTCCTTCGGCGTCCCGGCAGCCGGCCCGGCCTGCAGCACCGAAAACAAGGTCTGACGCCAGACTTGCGGCTGACTATAGTCGCGCAGGCGCAAGGTCATCAGGCCTAGCATCTCGTCGTTGCGCTTTGCCGCCTGCAACGCCTTGATCGGCCGGACATACAGTTCGTCCGACGGACGCTGACCCGCGGCGCGGCTTGCCTCGATCGCGGCCTTGGCGATCGTGATGCCCTGATCGACCTGACCCGAGCTGAGATAGCTGTCCATCAACAGAATGGGCACATTGGCTTCGGTCGAACCCGCGGCTCGCGCGGCTTCGAGCCGCTTGATCGCCTTCGGATAGTCCTTCGCCGCATAAGCGAAATTGCCCGAGAAGAAGCTGTAGACCGCGAGATTTTCCGGCGGGGTCAGACCCGAATCGAGCATCGCATCGAGCGCCTGTCCCTGAACCGCCTGGTCCTTGTTCAGGATGCCGAGCTGGAGCTGGTAGAAGCCGAGGAGATATTTATCGTCGGGCGCGGTGGCGGTCCCCTGCCCTTCGGTCAGCGCCGCCTGCAACGCCGCGGCGTCCTTTGCGGTGGTCGCGTCGGTCATTTTCTTGAGCGCGGGGCCGAACCCCTTGCTTGCCGACAGGCCCTTGCCCTTCGCCTCTTCTTCCTTCTTCGGCTTCTCTTTCTTCTGAGCGGTAGCCGGGGTCGCAGTCGCCATCAGCGCGCAGCCCAGCACGGCGGCCATCGCCGTTGCGGGCATCGAGCGGAAACGGTTAAACATCGAAATCTCTCCTTTTACTCGGCCGCCTTCGCCCAGGCATGCGCTTTGGCGCACACAGGTTCGGCCGCGCGTCGTAAACGCGGCTAAACCCGTCGCGTTGCCAAGGCAAGACAGGCGGTATCGATATTTCAATGGAGAAAAGCGGCTGAACCGAAATTGAACCCGGTCTGCCGGTCCGGGCCGCACAGCGTCAGGGCCGGCGGTCAGGCGATCGCGTCGATTGCCAGGTTGATCCGGCGCAGCACGGCGGGGTCACCCGGCGCGCCCTCGATCGCCGCTTCGGCGAGTTGGATCAGCGGGATGATGCCAAAGGTCGCGGCGAGCCCTTTCAGGCGGGTTGCCGCCATTTCCCAGTTCGCATCGCAGCGCGATCGGCGCATCAGGTCGGACAGGTCGCGCGCGCTGCCGGTGAAGGCGGTGCGCAGATCCATCGCCATCGCCGGATCGTCGCCGAACGCCGCGCTGAGATATCGGTCAAGGGGGCCGCTGTCGAAAGACATTCCACAGGATTGGCAGCTTGTAGTTAAGTTTCCGTTTCATGGCGGCCATTTGATGCTAAGATGGCAGGATGACGGGGGAAAAGAAAATCGTTGGATTGTGGCGGAATTCCGCGACAAACCAGGAAGCGGACGGCGCGGAACCGGCAGAAGTGGCGGCGCCCGAACCCGCGCTCGCGCCCGAAACCGAGGCGCCCACCGAACGGAATTGGCTCGACATGTCCTCGCTCGATGACGCCGGGGATATCGACGAAGCGCCACGCGCTGCGCCGGCCTGGCGCGAACGCGGTGCCCCGGCACTGCTTATCCTTCTGGCGGTCGGCTGGACGGGGTTCGCGCTTTCCGTCGCAACAGGCGGCTTTGCACGCAGCCCGGCCCTCTCCGTCTGGCCCACACTGGTCGCTACGATCGCGATGCCGCTGACGCTGCTTGCGGTGCTGTGGATGGCCTTGCTCCGATCGGGCCGGTCCGAACAGGCGCGTTTCGCCCGGGTCGCGGCCGCGCTTCGCGAAGAGAATATGGCGCTCAACCAGTCGATGCATTCGCTCGGCTTGCATCTGGCCGATGCGCAGAAGCAGCTCGGCGAGCAGGCGAAGATCGTCCAGCAGCTCGGCCTCGACACCGTATTGCGGCTGGGTGAAAGCAGCGACAAGCTCGCCAGCAATGCCTCGGTCATCGCCAATGCGCACGACCAGCTCGCACGCTCGGGCGATGTCGCGCTGCAGCGGATGGATGGGCTGCTCGCCGGCCTGCCCCGGATCGACGACGTCGCGCAGCGGCTCGCGGTCAATTTCCGCGAAGCCGGTCTCGTCGCGCACCAGCAGGGCGCCAATCTCGAAGCCCGGCTCGCGGCGCTTGGCGAGGAAGCGGCCAAGGCGGCGCAGACCGGAACCGAAACGACTGCGACCATGCTCGAGGCGATCGTCGCGCTGCAGGAACAGACGAAGGAAACCGAAGCGGAACTGCTCGCCGCGTCGGCGCAGGTTGCCAACGAGCAAGGCGCCGTGCTTGCGCAAATGACAAAGGTAGCGGCCACCGCACGCGATGACATGACCTCGACCGTCGCCGCGATGACGGGCCAAATGGATCAAAGCTGGCGGCAGTTCCGCGAAGGCGTCGACGACGCCGGCGCGCTGATGGATGCGAAGCTCGGCCTCGCCCGCGATGCCGGAAATGCGATGGGCGTGCAGCTCGCGGCGCACGCCGACGCCAGCGACGCGCTCGCCTCGCGCATCACCGCGCATGTCGCCGAAGTCGGCAAGCAGCTCGAAATCCTTGATGTCAGCGTCAGCGCCAGCACGGGGGTCATCGGCCGCTCGATCGACGATACCAAAGCGCAGCTCGGCGCCTTCATGCAGGAAGTGCAGAGCGGCAACGCCTCGGCGCATCAGCTTATCACCCATGCCGAATCGCTGCTCCTCGCGCTCGATGCCGTGACGCGCGAACTCGACGAAACGCTGCCGCACGCGCTCGACCGTATCACCTCGCACGGCAAGACGACGCAGACGGCGCTGTCGCAGCTCCGCCCGATCCTCGATGCGTCGGAACTCGTCGCGCAATCGACGGCGTCGCACGTCAACGCCGTCCAAGCGACGCTCAAGGCGAACGAGGAACAGATGGCGGGTCATGCGACCAGCCAGCAGGCGCTTGTCGACCGCATCAACGGCTCGCTCGCCGACGCCGAGACGGCGCTCGCCAAGCTGCGCGAAGGTGCCGACGAATTCGCAGAACAGGGCGGCGCGCGCATGATCGCGACGCTGGGCGAAGTTCGCGCCACCGCCGATTCGGCGGCCGACGAAGCCCGACTGACACTCGAAAAGCTGGTGACGAGCGCGCGCGAGACGATGCAGGCGACCGCGACCGATGCGATCGACGCCGCGTTCAAGAACGAGATCATGGCGCAACTCAGCGCGATCGAGGAAGCCTCAGCGCGCGCCGTCGCCGCCGCCAACGGCGCCGCCGACCGCTTGATGCGCCAGCTGATCACGATCATGGACACCAGCGCGAGCGTCGAACAGCGCGTGAGCGAAGCCGAACAGGCGATCGCCGCGTCGGACCGCGACTCCCTCGCGAAACAGGTCGGCTTGCTGACCGAATCGCTGAAATCGACCGCGATCGACGTCACAAAGATATTGTCGAGCGAAGTCAGCGACATCGCATGGGACGCGTACCTCAAGGGCGACCGCGGCGTGTTCGCGCGGCGTGCGGTCAAGCTGATCGACAATAGCGAGGCCAAGGAAATCCTGCGCATCTATCAGGCCGACGATGGCTTCCACGCCGCGGTGAACCAGTTCATCCACGATTTCGAAGCGATGCTGCGCGTGCTCATCGGCGCACGCGACGGGTCGGCAATCAGTGTCACCCTGCTCTCGTCGGATATCGGCAAGCTCTATGTCGCGCTCGCGCAGGCGATCGACCGCCTGCGGAACTGAGCGGCGCTGAAATAAACGGATCGGCGTAGCGGCTTTCGTCCGGAAGCGGACATTCTGAAGTTGCGCGAATGCGTTGACGACGATTCCGGAATTCTTCCCGTCAGCAGACAGTTGTTGAATTCCTCGCGAATCTGTCAGTTCGGCGCGCGCTTCTTGAAATATGGAGGGTTGATGTTGTCCTCGGCCGGCAGTTTGCGCCAGCGATCGAAGCGCGCAGACGTCAATTTTCCCTCGGCAATCGCTGCCCGGACGGCACAGCCTGGCTCGACGCCATGCGCACAGTCGGAAAAGCGGCAATGCTGCGCCACAATGATGAAATCGTCGAAAACTTCCGATATTCCGGTGGCCGCATCGGACAGTTGCAGCTCTCGCATACCGGGTGTGTCGAGCAGCCAGCCCCCTCCATCGAGTCGATGCATTTCGCGCACGGTGGTGGTGTGGCGGCCCGTACCGTCCCCTGCGCGGATCGCTTGGGTGGCGATGCTATCCGATCCTCGCAAAGTGTTTACGAGCGTCGATTTTCCGACGCCCGAGGATCCAAGAAGCGCAACGGTTTCGCCCTTACCGCACCATGCGGCGAGGCGAGCGACACTGGCAGGGTCGCGGCCATTGACCGATTCGACGCGCAATCCCGGTTCGATCGCGCGTGCGGCCGCCGCAAAAGCCTCCGGGTCGTCCGCCAGGTCGGTCTTGGTGAGAACCACGACGGGATTCACCCCAACCTCGCGTGCCAGCACCAAATAGCGCTCCAGCCGGGCGACGCTAAAATCCTGGTTGCACGAGGCGACAATGAACAGCGTGTCCACGTTGGCGGCGATCATCTGCTCTTTGCGGGGATCGCCCGGTGCGCGCCGCTTGAACAGGTTCATTCGATGCAGGACGCGTACTGGCTCAAATGTATCGCGGTCGATAAGCAGCCAGTCCCCGACTGTCGGATGATCGTCCGACGGCCCCGCGCCCGGAATATAGGGCGAGATGAAACGCTGAAATCCGGCGCCCGCAACGTCGATCTTGCCGCGGTGGACGGCCATCACCCGGACGGGATGGCATTGCCGGGCTTCCTCGCTAGTGACCTGTTCGCGGAAATGGGCCTTCCAGCCTAGAACTTCTAAAGTCTTATCGGGCGATTTCATACAGCCGCAGGCGGCCTCTCATTAAGCCCAATGCGCGGGTTCTGGCCGTCGGTTACGGTCCACAAAAGCGCGCACTGAAATGTGGGCACCTGCATCGGCAGGGCAACCTCTGGGCGCGGTATACGGCCGCATTCCTCTGGTGGCCAGCTTGTAGCGAATATTAGCGGGGCACCCATTGTCCGACTTTCGTCCCAAAGCAGGCATGTCGGATCGGCAATCGGGCTGCCGCTATTTAGGTCCGCCCGCTGAGCACGTCGGGGTCGGCCCAGCCGTTCACATAGGCGACGTAATAAAGGACGAAGGCGACCGTCGCGGCGATCGTCATCTGGAGCAGGATGCGTCCGGGGCGGAAGGCCGCTGGCGCGCCCGGTTCCTGCCCGCGCACCAGCGGCGTCGCGTCATCGCTTGCGCGGCGGCCGTGGAAGGGCAGCACGAAGAAGGCGCTGAACGCCCAGAACAGCAGGTAGATGGCGAGCGCCGAGGTCCATTTCATCGTCGTGGGTCCGTTCAGATGGTGACGAGCATCACGTCGACGACGGGCTTTTTGCCCGTCCAGTCGGTCGCGACGCGGCGCACGCCAAGGCGGATCGCCTCGCGGAGCTTTTCCTCGTCGCGCGCCGGGCCGGTGGCGGCCTGTTCGGCGGCTTCGCGCATCTCGTCGATAAAGGCTTCGCGCTCGTCCTCGACGGGCACGCCGCGATAGCTGATCGCGCTTTCGACGAAACGCTTTGCGGAGAAGATCGCCGCGACGGTGATATGGCCGTGGAGCGAGAGTTTGCGCCGTTCGTTGATCGTCTCGCCGTCGGCGGGCAGGATCACGTCGCCGTCGAGGATCAGACGTCCTGCATGAACGCGTTCGACGATCTTCGCCGGACCGGGCGCCAGTCGTACCAGATCGCCATTTTCCTGCACCAGCGCATCGGGAACGCCGCGTTCGAGCGCGAAGCGTGCCTGTTCGTGCATGTGACGGATTTCGCCATGCACCGGCAGGACGAGCTTGGGCCGCAGCCAGCCATAAAGCGCGGCAAGCTCGGGCTGCCCCGGGTGGCCGCTGACATGGATATGCGCCTGCTTTTCGGTGACGGTGAGGATGTCTTTCGCAGCAAGCTGGTTCATGATCCGACCGATCGCGACCTCGTTGCCGGGGATCTGCTTCGACGAGAAGACCACGGTGTCGCCCGCCTCGAGCTTGATCTGGTGGATGTCGGCCGCCATGCGCGCGAGCGCCGCGCGCGGTTCGCCCTGGCCTCCGGTGGCGATCACCATCACCTTGTCGCGCGGCAGGCGCATCGCTTCGTCGAAATCGACCGTCGGCGGGAAGTCTTTGAGGTAACCGACCGAGCGCGCAACGCCGAGGATGCGGTCGAGCGAGCGGCCCGCGACGCACAAGGTACGCCCGGTGGCTTTGGCTACGGCGCCCAGCGTCGCAAGCCGCGCGGCGTTCGATGCGAAGGTGGTGACGACCACGCGGCCCCTTGCCGCGCCGACCGCCTGCTCCAGCCCAGCCCGCAGGCCGCCTTCGCTGCCCGATGCCTCGGGGTTGAAGGCATTGGTCGAATCGCAGACGAGAACGTCGATGCCCTCGTCGCCGACCGCGGTCAGCGCCGCGGCGGTTGCGGGAACGCCGAGGATCGGTTCCTCGTCCAGCTTCCAGTCGCCGGTGTGGAAAACGCGGCCATAAGGCGTGTCGATCACGACAGCGCTCATTTCGAGAATCGAGTGCGCGAGCGGGATCAGGCGGATGCCGAACGGGCCGAGCTGAAAATTATCGTCGATGTCGACGGTCTTGAGCGTGACCGCTTTCTCCAGCCCCTCTTCGGCGAGCTTGTGCGCGATCAGCCCCGCAGTGAAGCGGTTGGCATAGAGCGGCACGCCAAGGTCAGCGGCGAGATAGGGCAGCGCCCCGATATGATCCTCGTGCCCGTGCGTCAGCACGATGCCGAGCAGATCCTTCTTGCGGTCCTCGATGAATTCGAGGTCGGGCATCACGATGTCGATGCCCGGATAATCGTGGCTGCCGAAGGTCACGCCGAGGTCGAGCATGATCCATTTGCCGTCGCAGCCATAGAGATTGGCGTTCATGCCGATCTCGCCCGATCCGCCCAATGCGAGAAAAAGCAGCTCCTTGCCCGGAGTCGTCATATTGTTGGCTTCCATTGATGATAGAGGTGCATCAGCCCGTTCAGTGTCAGGTCGGGCTCGATACGATCGAACAGGTGTGCCTGTTCCTGAAAAAGTGTCGCCAGGCCGCCCGTCGCGATGACGGTGAGTGGTTTGCCGATTTCGGCCTTCATGCGCGCGATCAGCCCTTCCATCATCGAGACATAGCCCCAATAGACGCCGATCAGCATCTGGCTTTCGGTAGTGCGCCCGATAACGCTGCCCGTTGCCGGTGCTTCGATCGCGATGCGCGGCAGTTTCGCCGCCGCAGCGACGAGCGCCTCGAGCGAGAGATTGACGCCCGGCGCGATGATCCCGCCGAGATAGGCGCCGTCGGGGCCGATATGGTCGAGCGTCGTCGCGGTGCCGAAGCTGATGACGAGCTTGTCCTTGCCGGGCTCGACCGCCTGCGCCGAGATCGCGTTGACCGCGCGGTCGGCGCCGACCGACTGCGGCTCGTCGACCTTGAGCGCGATCCCCCAGGTCACGGGCTCGCGGCCCGCGACCAACGCATCGACGCCGAAATATTTATGCGCGAGCAGCTGGAGATTGTGGAGCGCGCGCGGCACGACGGTCGAGATGATGACCGCTTCGACGTCGGCGCGGTCGTGCCCCTCGATCCGCATAAGCTGATCGAGCCACACCATATATTCGTCAGCCGTGCGCCGGTCGTCGGTCGCGATGCGCCAGCGCGCGAGCAGCTCGGTGCCGCGGAACAGTGCGAATTTGGCGTTGGTGTTGCCGACATCGATCGCGAGCAGCATCTCAATTCCCCTCCACGGGCCGGCGTAGTTCGACGTCGCCCGCATGGACCAGCATGGTCTCGCCGCCCTCGCGGCGCAAGCGCAGCGCGCCATCGTCGGCAAGGCCGTCGAAGAAACCGTCGATCCCCTGTTCGGAGACGCGGAGCGGCGTACCGACCGGATGCGCCTGCGGTAGCCAGGCGCGAACGATGCTTGCCACACCTTCCTGTCGCCAAGTCCAGAGCGCGTCGATCATTGCGATACCGAGCGCATTGGCGAAATGATCGCGGTCGAGTTCGACGCCCTTGGCCGCCAGCGTCGCGGTCGGACGGTCGGGCAGTTCGGGCGCGGCGGTCAGATTGACGCCGATACCGATCACCACCGAATTGCCCGTGCGTTCCATCAATATGCCCGCGCATTTGGCGCCATCGATCAGCAGGTCGTTCGGCCATTTGAGCTGCGCGTCGACGCCGGGCGCCAGCGCGGCAACGGTCTTGGCGAGCGCCACTCCGGCGACGAGCGCGAGCGTCGCCGCCGATGGATCGCCTATCGTCAGGTGGACGACGGTCGAGCCCATGAAATTGCCCTGCCCGTCGTTCCAGCCACGCCCGAGACGCCCGCGCCCGGCGGTCTGGCGATCGGCAACGAGCCAATGGCCTTCACCGACATGCTCGCCGCCTGCCAGCCGCGCCAGCAGGTCGGCGTTGGTTGAGCCAGTCTGCTGGATCCGCTCTATCGGCGGTATCAGAACAGCACCGCGGCGGCGCTGGCCGAAAGGACCGCCAGCACGGGAATGAAGAGATAGCCGATGACCGAAAGCCACAGGGCGCTCGCGGTGATCACCGCATCCTCGACGATCGCGCCGCCGCCCGCGGGGAATTCGGTGTCCGACTTGTCGTCGAAGTACATCGTCTTGATGATCGCGATATAATAGAAAGCACCGATCACCGAGGCGACGATACCCGCAACCGCCAGCGGCACGAGGTTCGCGTTCACCGCGGCCTCGAACACCAGATACTTCGGCCAGAAACCGAAGAGCGGCGGGATGCCGGCGAGGCTGAACAGGAACACCGCCATCGCCGCGGCAAGACCCGGACGGCGCTGTGACAGGCCGGCGAGCGCCGGGATGCTCTCGACATGATTGCCGTCGGCATCGCGCAGCTGGAGCACGACGAGGAAGGCGCCGAGCGTCGTCAGCATATAGACGAGCAGATAGGTCAGCACACCTTCGACCCCCTGCTGCGTTCCGGCAGCAAGACCAACGAGCATGAAGCCGACATTGTTGATCGACGAATAGGCAAGCAGACGCTTGATATTCTTCTGCCCGATCGCACCGACCGCGCCGAGGATGATCGAGGCGAGCGACAGGAAGATGATGATCTGCTGCCACGCGCCGACCGCGGGGCCCATCGCATCGATCACGACGCGCGTCATCAACGCCATCGCCGCAACCTTGGGTGCGGTGGCGAAGAAGGTCGTCACCGGGGTCGGCGCGCCTTCATAGACGTCGGGGGTCCACATGTGGAACGGCACGGCGCTGATCTTGAAGCCGAGGCCCGCGAGCACGAACACGATGCCGAAGATCAGCCCGATGTTGAGCTCGCCGCCGAGCACCTTCGCGATACCGGCGAAATCGGTCGTACCGGTAAAGCCATAGAGCAGCGAAATGCCATAGAGCAGCATGCCCGACGCGAGCGCGCCGAGGACGAAATATTTGAGGCCGGCTTCGGTCGACCGCTCGTCGGTGCGCATGAAGCTGGCGAGCACATAGGCCGCGAGGCTGTTGAGTTCGAGCCCGACATACAGCGTCATCAGGTCGCGCGACGAGGCCATGATGCCCATGCCGAGCGCCGCGAACAGGATGAGCGTCGGATATTCGGCGCGCATCCCGCCATTGAAGAAGCGCGGCGCGATGACGATGCAGACGAAGCTCGCGGCATAGATCAAGAGCTTGGCGAAGCCGCCAAAGCTGTCGACCGACAGCGTGCCCGAGAAGACCGTCGCATCGACGCCGAACAGCGCAACGACCGCGGCCGCGGCCGCAGCGAGCGTCAGCAGCGAGCTCAGCTGATAGAGGCCGACGTTGCGGTCACCGAAGAAGGTGCCGAGCATCAGCGTGATGAGCCCGCCGATCGTCAGGATCAGTTCGGGCCAGATGAGCATCAGGTCGGCGGTCATTGGACGCCTCCTGCGTGGCTCGATCCGTGGGCGGTGTCACCATGCGCCTTGGCGGGCTTCGGCTTGCCGGCGGCAAGGTGCGCGTCGCCCGCGGGCTTCGCCGGAGCAAGGCGCGCAACGACGGTCGTCACGTCGCCGCGCATCGGCGCGAGGAAGCTTTCGGGATAGACGCCCATCCACAGCGCCACGGCGGCCAGCGGCACCATGATCGTCCATTCGCGGGGATTGAGATCGGCCATCGCCTTCACATCGTCCTTGGTCAGTTCGCCGAACACGACGCGGCGGTAGAGATAAAGCATGTACGCGGCACCAAGGATAATCCCGGTGGTGCAAACAAAGGCGACCCAGCTCGACGCTTCATAAATGCCGGCGAGGCTCAGGAATTCGCCGACGAAGCCGCTGGTGCCCGGCAGGCCGATCGACGCCATCGTGAACAGCATGAAGAACAGCGCATAGGCCGGCATGTTCACGGCGAGGCCGCCGTAACGGTCGATTTCGCGCGTGTGGAGCCGGTCATAGATCACGCCGACGCAGAAGAAGAGCGCGGCCGAGACAACACCGTGGCTGAGCATGATGATCAGCGCGCCTTCAATCCCCTGCTGGTTGAAGGCAAAGAGGCCCGCGGTGACGATCGCCATGTGCGCGACCGACGAATAGGCGATCAGCTTCTTCATATCGCTCTGCGCCAGCGCGACGAGGCTGGTGTAGACCACCGCGATCATCGACAGCGCAAAGACGATCCACATCAGCTGCCCCGACGCGTCGGGGAACATCGGCATCATGAAGCGGATGAAGCCATAGGCGCCGAGCTTCAGGAGCACGCCCGCAAGGATCATCGAGCCCGCGGTCGGCGCCTGGACGTGCGCGTCGGGAAGCCAAGTGTGGACGGGCCACATCGGCATCTTGACCGCAAGGCTGGCGAAGAAGGCGAGCCACAGCCAGGTCTGCATTTGAACCGGGAAATCATAGTTCAGCAGCGTCGGGATGTCGGTCGTGCCCGCTTCGTGGATCATCGCGATGATCGCGATCAGCATCAGCACCGACCCGAGCAGCGTGTAGAGGAAGAATTTGAACGCCGCATAGATGCGGTTCGCGCCGCCCCAGATGCCGATGATGAAATACATCGGGATCAGGCCGGCTTCGAAGAAGATGTAAAAGAGCAGCAGATCTTGCGCGCAGAAGACGCCGATCATGATCGTTTCCATGACGAGGAACATCGCCATGTAGAGGCCGACACGGCTCTTGATCGCGTCCCAGCTGGCGAGGATGCAAAGCGGCATCAGGAAGACGCTGAGCATGATGAGCATCAGCGCCATGCCGTCGATACCGAGGGCATATTGGAAACGTCCGAACAGGTCGGCGCGCTCGGTGAACTGCCACTGCGCGCCGCCGATATCGAACTGCGCCCACATGACGCAGCCGAGGACAAAGGTCGCGAGCGTCGCGCCGAGCGCAACCCAGCGCGACATCTTGTCGCCGACGAACAGGCAGGCGATGGCGGCGATCGCGGGGACCGCCAGCATCAGCGAAAGGATCGGGAAGTCGCTCACAGGAAATTCACCATGGCCCAGCTGGCGAGGCCGACAAGACCGAGCAGCATCACAAACGCATATCCATAAACATAACCCGATTGCAGCCGGACCGCGAGACGGGTCCCCCCAGCGACGAGCGCGGCGGCGCCATCGGGACCGAAGCGGTCGATGGTGCCTTCATCCCCGCGCTTCCAGAAGAAGCGGCCGATCGCGAAGGCGGGCTTCACGAAGAGGATGTTGTAGAGCTCGTCGAAATACCATTTGTTGTACAGGAACTGGTGGAGCAGCTTGAACTGCGCCACGAAGCGCGCCGGCAGGCTGGTGTTGCGGATATAGCTGTTCCACGCCAAGAATAGCCCGATCGCCATCACCGTGAACGGCGTCCACTTCACCCACAAAGGCACTTCGTGCGCGGCGTGCATCAGATGCTCGTCGAACGCGAGGCTGCCCTGCCAGAACGCCAGCCCCTCTTCGGGGTAGATGAACTGGTGGTGGAACGCGAAACCCGCGAACACCGCACCGATCGACAGTACGACCAGCGGGATCAGCATGCTGATCGGGCTTTCGTGCGGGTGATAGCCCGCGGTGCCGTCACCATGCGTTTCATGATGATGCGCGTGGGCATGATCGTCGGCCGAATGTTCTTCGGAGGGATCTTCATGCTCGCCATGAACCGCGTGCTGGATATGCTCGCTCTGTTCCCAGCGCGCCTTGCCATAGAAGGTCAGGAAGACGAGGCGCCACGAATAGAAGCTGGTGAGGAAGGCGACGAAGACGCCGACCCAGAAGGCGATGACGCCGCCGCCGCCGCTCGCGAAAGCCGCCTCGAGGATGCCGTCCTTCGAGTAGAAGCCGGCAAAGCCCGCAACCCCGGCGATGCCGACGCCGGTGATCGCCAGCGTGCCGAGCATCATCGCCCAGTAGGTGATCGGAATCTGTTTCCGCAGCGCGCCATAATAGCGCATGTCCTGCTCATGGTGCATCGCGTGGATCACGCTGCCCGCGCCCAGGAACAGCAAAGCCTTGAAGAAGGCGTGCGTGAAGAGGTGGAACATTGCCGCGCCATAGGCACCCGCACCCGCGGCGAAGAACATGTAGCCGAGCTGCGAACAGGTCGAATAGGCGATGACGCGCTTGATGTCCCACTGCGTCGTCGCGACGGTCGCGGCGAAGAAGCAGGTCGCGGCGCCGACGAACATCACGACGCCCTGCGCGACTTCGCTGGTTTCGAACATCGGCGACAGGCGGCAGACCATGAAGACGCCCGCGGTGACCATCGTCGCGGCGTGGATCAGCGCCGACACCGGGGTCGGGCCTTCCATCGCGTCGGGAAGCCAGGTGTGCAGGCCAAGCTGCGCCGACTTGCCCATCGCGCCGATGAACAGCAGCAGGCAGAGGATCGTCATCGTGTCGAGACGCATGCCCATAAAGCTGATGGTGCTGCCCGCCATGCCCGGCGCGGCGGCGAGGATCTCGGGGATCGAGACGGTGCCGAACACAAGGAAGGTGCCGAAGATACCGAGCATGAAGCCCAAATCGCCGACGCGGTTGACGACGAACGCCTTGATCGCCGCGGCATTGGCGCTCGGCTTCTTGTACCAAAAGCCGATGAGCAGATAGGAAGCGAGACCGACGCCTTCCCAGCCGAAGAACATCTGGACCAGATTGTTCGCGGTCACGAGCATCAGCATCGCAAAGGTGAAGAGCGAGAGATAGGCAAAGAAGCGCGGCTGGTCCGGGTCTTCCTCCATATAGCCCCAGCTATAGAGGTGGACGAGCGCCGACACCGTCGTGATCACGACGAGCATCACCGCGGTCAGCGCGTCAACGCGCAGCTCCCAATTGAACTGAAGCGCGCCCGACGAAACCCAGTGGAGCACCGGGGTCACGCCCGCTTCGCCGCTGCCCGTCACGAACGACAGGAAAATCGGCCAGCTGAGCGCGCAGCTGATGAACAGCGCGCCCGTGGTCAGGATTTTCGACGGCACATTGCCGATCACGCGCTGGCCGAGGCCTGCGATGATTGCCGCGAGCAGCGGCAGGAAAACGATCGCCTGGATCATGCGAAAGCTCCGTCGTCCCAGCGAAAGCTGGGACCGCTCACGGTTTTAAGCGGCGTTGCCACGTTGGCGATCCCAGCTTTCGCTGGGATGACGAGGATGGTGTTGATCACCGGTTTACCCCTTCATCCGGTTGGCATCGTCGACGGCAATCGTGCCGCGGCCGCGGAAGTAAATGACGAGAATGGCAAGACCGATCGCGGCTTCACCCGCAGCGACGGTCAGCACGAACATCGAGAAGACCTGCCCGACGAGATCGCCGAGCGCGGCGCTGAACGCGACGAGGTTGATGTTCACCGCCAGCAGGATCAGCTCGATCGCCATCAGGATGACGATGATATTCTTGCGGTTGATGAAGATGCCGAGCACGCCGAGCGTGAAGAGCACCGCCGAAACGGCGAGATAATGGCCGACCGAAATCATGCCTGAACTCCATTTCCGTTCGTGTCGAGCGAAGTCGAGACACCGTGAAGGCGTGCACGAACGATGGGCATCTCGACTACGCTCGATGCGAACGGGTTAAGGATATGCAACGAAATCACAGTTCCATCCCCTGCCCGACGCCCGGATCGACCAGCCGCGTCGCATCCTGCGGACGGCGCTGGTTCTGCTTCGAGATATTCTGGGTGCGCACGCCGCCGCGCTTGCGATGCGTCAGCACGATCGCGCCGATCATCGCGACGAGGAGGACGATGCCCGCCGCCTCGAACAGGAAGATGTAGCGCGTGTAGAGCAGTTCACCGATCTGCTGGATATTGCTCTTGTCGCTGACGACCGGCGCAGCGCGCGCCGCGAGGTCGACCCCGCCCGCACTCCATGCGCCGACCGCGAAGATCAACTCAGCAGCAAGGATGATCGCGACAAGCGCGCCGAGTGGCAGATAGCGCACGAATCCGGCGCGCAGCTCGGCGAAATCGATGTCGAGCATCATCACGACGAAGAGGAACAGCACTGCGACCGCGCCGACATAGACGATGACAAGCAGCATCGCGATGAATTCGGCGCCCGCGAGCAGCATCAGACCCGCCGCGTTGAAGAAGGCGAGGATCAGCCACATGACGCTGTGGACCGGATTGCGTGCGAAAATGACCATCGCGGCCGACGCAATGACGATCGTCGCGAACAGGTAAAAGGCGAAGAGTTGGATCATGTGCGCGCGCCCTTATCGATAGGGCGCGTCGGCGGCAAGATTCGCCGCGATCGCGCGTTCCCATTTGTCGCCGTTGGCGAGCAGCTTGGCCTTGTCATAGAGCAGTTCTTCGCGCGTTTCGGTCGCGAATTCGAAGTTCGGCCCCTCGACCACCGCATCGACCGGGCAGGCTTCCTGACAGAAGCCGCAATAGATGCACTTGGTCATGTCGATGTCGTAGCGCGTCGTGCGGCGCGAGCCGTCTTCGCGTGGCTCGGCCTCGATCGTGATCGCCTGCGCCGGGCACACCGCTTCGCACAGCTTGCACGCGATGCAGCGTTCCTCACCGTTCGGATAACGGCGCAACGCATGCTCGCCGCGAAAACGGGGCGACAGCGGGTTCTTCTCGAACGGATAGTTGATCGTCGCCTTCGGCTTGAAGAAATATTTCAGCGTGAGGGCGTGCGCCTTCACAAACTCCCACAGCGTGAAGCTTTTGATGAGGTGGGCAATGGTACTCATGAATACCTCGTCAGCATCAGATAGCCGGAAATCAGGAAGATCCAGAGAAGCGAGATCGGCAGGAAGATTTTCCAACCCAGCCGCATCAGCTGGTCATAGCGGTAGCGCGGGACGGTCGCCTTGACCCAGCTGAAGACGAAGAAGAAGAAGAGGATCTTCGCGAACAGCCAGATGATGCCGGGGACGGCATAAAGCGGCGCCCAGTCGATCGGGGGCAGCCAGCCGCCCCAGAAGAGCACCGCGTTGAGCGTGCACATCAACAGGACGTTGGCATATTCGCCGAGCCAGAAGAGCGCGAAGCTCATCGACGAATATTCGGTCTGGTAACCGGCGACGAGCTCTGATTCCGCTTCGGTCAGGTCGAACGGCGCGCGCGCGGTTTCGGCGAGCGACGAGATGAGGAACATCACCGCGAGCGGGAAGAGCAGCAGGTTGAAGCCGAAGGCATTGACGATGCCAAGCCCGTGGCCCTGCTGCGCTTTCACGATCTCGTTCATGTTGAAGCTGTCGGCGAAGAGCACGACGCCGATCAGGATGAAGCCGATGGAGACTTCATAGGAGATCATCTGCGCCGAGGCGCGCATCGCCGAAAAGAAAGGATATTTCGAGTTCGACGCCCAGCCCGACAGGATCACGCCGTAGACGCCAAGCGACGAGATCGCGAGGATGTAGAGCAATCCGACGTTGATGTCGGCGAGCACCGCGCCCGAATTGAACGGGATGACCGCCCAGGCGAGCAGCGCCACCGTGAAGGTGATGATCGGCGCGATCAGGAACAGGCCCCTATTGGCGCCGCTCGGGACGATCGTTTCCTGCAGGAACACTTTCAGGCCATCGGCGAAGCTTTGCAGCAGGCCGAAGGGACCGACGACGTTCGGACCGCGGCGCAGCGCGATCGCCGCCCAGATCTTGCGGTCGGCGTAAATGATCATCGCGACCGCGAGCATCAGCGGCAGCGCGATGAGCAGGATGCCGCAAATCGTCGCGACGCCCCACGCCCAATTCGGGTCCATGCCCCAGGAGATGAAGGTCTCGGTCATTTCCGGGTCCCGTCCTGGTTGCGCCAGCCGTTATGCGGGCCGGGCTTTTCCGACTTGCGCGGATTGAACCCGCGCCAGACCGAATAGCCCATCCCGACCAGCAGGATGCTGGCAATCGCATGCACCGGGGTCATTCCGCGGCCTCCGCAAAGTCTGCGCCATGGATCAGCTCTTCCGAGCAGCGCTGCATCGTCGGCGACGCGCGGCAGATGGCGTTGGTGAGGTAGAAATCCTTGATCGGCGACGGGATCGCGCGCGCTTCGGCCTTCGCGGGCAGCTTGGGCACCGTCCAGCCATAGTCGGCAAGGCCTTCGACGCCGAGCGCCGGCACCGCTGCGATCATCGCCGCGCGGCACTGCGCGAAGCTGTCGAACCCGAGGGATACGCCGAGCGCATCGGCGAGCGCACGGAAAATGCTCCAGTCCTCGCGCGCGTCGCCGGGGGCGAACACAGCCTTCTCGCTGCGCTGGACGCGGCCTTCGGTGTTGACCGTGGTGAAATCCTTTTCGGTCCATGCTGCCGCCGGCAAAATGACATCGGCCGCATGCGCGCCCTTGTCGCCATGGTGGCCGACATAGACCTTGAACGTATCGGGCAGCGCCGCGAAATCGACCTCGTCTGCGCCGAGGAAGAAGGCAAGCTTCGGCTTCGCCGCGATCACATCCTTGATCCCGCCGGGGAGACCATAACCGAGCATCAGCGAGCCCATGCGCGCGGCCGAGAAATGCACGACGTTATAGCCGTTCCAGCCGTCCTTGACCGCATTCACCGACTTGGCGAGCGCGAGGCCGGCGCCGTGGACGCCGGGCACCGACAAAGCGCCGCCGCCGAAGATCAGCATCGGACGCTCTGCACCCTTCAGCGCGTCGAGCACCGCCGCAGGCAGCTTCGAAACGAGCGACGCGTCGTCGCCGAGCCACTGTGCCTTGTAGGTCAGGTCGGTTTCGGGACCGATCGCGAAAACCTTCGCGCCCTTCTTCCACACCGCCTTGCGGATGCGCGTGTTGATCAGCGGCGCTTCCCAGCGCAGGTTCGTGCCGACGAGCAGGATCACGTCGGCATTTTCGGCGTCGGCGATGCCGGTGTTGAAATTGACCGCCGACAGGCTGGTGACGTCATAGTCGAGGCCGGTCTGGCGTCCTTCGAGCAGGGTGCCGCCGAGTGCGTTCACCAGCGTCTTCGCGGCGAACATCGTCTCGCAATCGGCGAGGTCGCCCGCAATCGCGGCAACCGACGAACCGGCGTCGACGGCCGCGATGGCCGCAAAGGCTTCGGCCCAGCTCGCGGGCTGAAGCGCACCGTTCACGCGAACATAGGGCTGATCGAGGCGGCGACGGGTCAGGCCGTCGACATGGTGGCGCGTCTTGTCGCTCGCCCATTCCTCATTCACGTCATCATTGACCCGCGGCAACACGCGCAGGACCTGACGGCCGCGCGCGTCGATGCGCACGTTGGTGCCGACCGCGTCCATCATGTCGATACCGAGCGTCTTCGAAAGCTCCCACGGGCGCGCTTCGAACGCATAGGGCTTCGACGTCAGCGCACCGACGGGGCAGAGGTCGACGACATTGCCGCTGAGCTCGCTCGCAACCGCGCGCTCGAGATAGCTTGTGATCTGCATATTCTCGCCGCGATAGATCGCGCCGATGTCTTCGACGCCCGCGACTTCCTCCGCAAAGCGAACGCAGCGCGTGCACTGGATGCAGCGAGTCATCACCGTCTTGACGATGGGCCCCATATATTTCTCGGTGACCGCGCGCTTATTCTCGTCATAGCGCGTCGCGCCGCGGCCATAGGCGACCGACTGGTCCTGCAGATCGCATTCGCCGCCCTGGTCGCAGATCGGACAGTCGAGCGGGTGGTTGATGAGCAGGAACTCCATCACCCCTTCGCGCGCCTTCTTGACCATCGGGCTGTCGGTCTTGATCACCTGCCCTTCGGCGGTCGGCAGCGCGCACGACGCCTGCGGCTTCGGCGGACCCGGCGCGACTTCGACGAGGCACATGCGGCAATTGCCGGCGATCGACAGGCGTTCATGGTAGCAGAAGCGCGGAATTTC
Source organism: Sphingopyxis sp. H053 (assembly GCF_001468225.1). Classification (GTDB taxonomy): domain Bacteria; phylum Pseudomonadota; class Alphaproteobacteria; order Sphingomonadales; family Sphingomonadaceae; genus Sphingopyxis. Next base: position 146,308 of record NZ_LNRU01000005.1, read on the forward strand.
CTTCCCCGCCAGCTCGCACGCCTGCAGAACGGTCGCGCCCTGCGGGACGTCGAGTTCTACGCCATCTACGGTTACTTTAGGCATCGGTTTTCCTCACTCCTCAACCGGAGCGCAATTATCTTCGCCGGACGCGTCTTTTGTGCACATCACGACGGAAGCATCGGTTTCTTTGTCGGGTCGAATTTCAGAGGGACGCGTTGCTGCCAGACGCTTCTTCAACTGCTTCAGATCGATATTCATCGAACCCCCGCAAGGCATAACGGCTCTCATGAACAGAGCCGCCTCTTTCGTCTTATCCTGACTATCGATGTAACGCGCTGTAGACGTCGGCGATTCTTGCCACATGCACTCGACGAGCGCATCCATCTTGCCCTTTGCCGTTGCCGGCGCGGCCATTGCCACACAGCCAACAGCTATTCCGATAACAACAAGGCTACGACCAATCATTCCGCTGCCTCCAGCGCGCCGCCATTCTCGCGGATGCGGCGCTCGATTTCGGGGCGGAAATGCTTGATCAGGCCCTGGATCGGCCAGGCCGCGGCGTCGCCGAGCGCGCAGATGGTGTGGCCTTCGACCTGCTTGGTCACGTCGAACAACGTGTCGATCTCGCTGATGTCGGCGTCGCCGGTGCGCAGCCGCTCCATCACGCGCCACATCCAGCCGGTACCTTCGCGGCACGGCGTGCACTGTCCGCAGCTTTCATGCTTGTAGAAATAGCTGATGCGGCTGATCGCCTGGACGACGTCGGTCGACTTGTCCATCACGATCGCGGCCGCGGTGCCGAGGCCCGATCCGACGGCTTTGAGGCCGTCGAAGTCCATCGGCGCGTCCATGATCTCAGCCGCGGGCACGAGCGGGACCGACGAACCGCCGGGGATCACTGCAAGCAGATTGTCCCAGCCGCCGCGGATGCCGCCGCAATGCTTGTCGATCAACTCGCGGAAGGTGATGCCCATCTCTTCCTCGACGACGCACGGGCGCTCGACATGGCCCGAGATCTGAAAGAGCTTGGTGCCCTTGTTATTCTCGCGCCCGAAGCTTGCGAACCACGGGGCGCCGCGGCGCAGGATCGTCGGGACGACCGCGATGCTCTCGACATTGTTCACCGTCGTCGGGCAGCCATAAAGGCCCGCACCCGCCGGGAACGGCGGCTTCAGGCGCGGCTGGCCCTTCTTGCCTTCGAGGCTTTCGATCATCGCGGTTTCTTCGCCGCAGATGTACGCGCCGGCGCCGCGGTGGACGAAGACGTCGAAATCATAGCCCGACTTCGCAGCGTTCTTGCCGAGCAGGCCGGCGTCATACGCCTCCTGCACCGCAGCGAAGAGCGTCTCGGCCTCGCGGATGAATTCGCCGCGGATGTAGATATAGGCGGCGCGCGCCCGCATCGCGAAGCCCGCGATCAGCGCACCTTCGATCAGCTTGTGCGGATCGTGGCGGATGATTTCGCGGTCCTTGCACGAACCCGGCTCGGATTCATCGGCGTTGATGACGAGGAAGCTCGGGCGGTCGGCGCGCGGCTCCTTCGGCATGAACGACCATTTGAGCCCGGTCGGGAAGCCCGCACCACCGCGGCCGCGCAGGCCCGACGCCTTGATCTCTTCGATGATCGCGTCCTGGCCGCGCTTCATCAGATCCTTGGTATTGTCCCAATCGCCGCGCGCCTGCGCGGATTTGAGGCTCCACGGCTGGAAGCCGTAGAGATTGGTGAAAATGCGATCCTTATCGGCCAGCATGGCTTACCATTCCTTCCGATAGTCGTGGTTGGCCTTGACCATTTCCTTCAGCGTCGTCGGGCCGCCGTCGGGCTCGCTCGTGTGACGGTTCGCAAGCTGCGTTCCCGCCTTCGGCTGCTCGCCCGCAGCGAGCGCATCGAGGATGCGGACGGTGCTGTCGTAATCGAGGTCTTCGTAATTATCGTCGTTGATCTGGACCATCGGCGCGTTGGTGCACGTGCCCATGCACTCGACCTCGGTCAGCGTGAACAGGCCGTCGGGGGTGGTCTTGCCCTTGACCATGCCGCGGTTCTTGCACGCGGCCATCACATCGTCCGACCCGCGCAGCAGGCACGGTGTCGTGCCGCAGACCTGCACATGATAGCGGCCGACGGGCACGAGATTATACATCGTGTAGAAGGTCGCGACCTCATAGGCGCGGATGAACGGCATATCGAGATGTGCCGCGACATATTCGATCACCGGCACGGGCAGCCAACCCTGCGTCTGCGTCTCAGCGCCGACCTGGCGCTGCGCGAGATCGAGCAGCGGCATCACCGCCGAGCGCTGGCGCCCCGCGGGGTAGCGCGCGATAACCGCCTTCGCCTTTTCGGCATTTTCCGCCGTCCACGCAAAAGCGCCCCAGCGCGCGCGGGTTTCGGCTTCGTCGGGAATTTGGGGTGCGTCAGCCATTATTGCGCCTTCGGTGCGTCAACTGGAACATAAACGGGAGGCGGCGGCGATGGAGGAACATAGCTCGCACACTGCGACTTCGTGATGCCCTTTTTGAAACGAGTATAGCGAGAGACTGCCGTCACAACTTGCTCACCAACCTTCGAAACATCGAGGTGAAAGCTCGGCGAATAGCATCCGGCATCATCCGCCGACTGATTGGGACAGGACCACGCTAATTTCGCATCGGCCGGATATCCAATCACCGCCTCTGCATCTTCGCACGAGGACACCAATTCTGCGAACTCAGTCGGAGCTAAAAAGACCGTCGGCCCACCCAGCGAAGACATGTCAACAATCGACAGATTGAAAGACCCTACAAGTCGATTGATCGCAGCGGCGTCCTTATTTTTGAACGCCAGCCGTATCTCTTTCGCATATTCGGATCGCGATGCCTCGCGAGGGTCCGTTTGCGCGTGGGCAGCAGGCACGACAACGCAAGACAAAAGGCCGATCAACCCCATTTGTTTCAAGGAATTCACGACGTTCACCGATCACACTCCCCGAACACGACGTCGATCGCGCCGATGATCGCGGTGGTATCGGCGAGCATGTGGCCCTTCGACATCATGTCCATTGCCTGCAGGTGCGAAAACGCCGTCGGGCGGATCTTGCAGCGGTAGGGCTTGTTGCTGCCGTCGCTGACCAGATAGACGCCGAATTCGCCCTTGGGGCTTTCGGTCGCGACATAGACTTCGCCCGCCGGGACGTGGAAGCCTTCGGTATAGAGCTTGAAGTGGTGGATCAGCGATTCCATCGACTGCTTCATCTCGCCGCGCTTCGGCGGGACGACCTTGCGGTCGAGGCTGGCGATCGGGCCGGTGGGCATGTCGCGCAGGCACTGCAGGATGATGCGCGCCGACTGATAGACTTCCTGCACACGGACCATGAAGCGGTCGTAGCAGTCGCCGCGGGTGCCGACGGGAATGTCGAATTCCATCGACGCATAGGCGTCATAGGGCTGCGACTTGCGCAGATCCCACGCGATGCCGCTGCCGCGGATCATCGGGCCCGAGAAGCCCCACGCCAGCGCGTCTTCCTTCGACACCGTCGCGATGTCGACGTTCCGCTGCTTGAAGATGCGGTTGTCGATGACGAGGCTCATCGCGTCGCCGAACAGTTTCGGCAGGCGTTTTTCGCACCATTCGCCGATGTCGTAGAGCAGTCGTTCGGGCACATCCTGGTGGACGCCGCCCGGACGAAAATAGGCGCTGTGCATGCGTGCGCCGCTCGCGCGCTCGAAGAAGTTGAGGCAATCCTCGCGCAGCTCGAACACCCAGAGATTCGGGGTCATCGCGCCGACGTCCATGACGTGCGACCCGATGTTGAGCATGTGATTGCAGATGCGCGTCAGCTCGGCGAACAGCGTACGCAGATATTGCGCGCGCGCCGGAACTTCGAGATCGAGCAGCTTCTCGATCGCGAGAACATAGCTGTGCTCCATTCCGAGCGGCGAGCAATAGTCGAGCCGGTCGAAATAGGGCAAAGCCTGCAGATAGGTCTTATACTCGATCAGCTTTTCGGTGCCGCGGTGGAGCAGCCCGACGTGCGGATCGACGCGCTCGATGATCTCACCGTCGAGCTCGAGCACGAGGCGCAAAACGCCGTGCGCCGCGGGGTGCTGCGGACCGAAGTTGATCGTGTAGTTGGTGACGGCCTGATCGCCCACCGTATTGGCGGTGTCGACCGGATAGCCTTCGAACAGGTCGCCACCATAATGATGGACGTTCGGAGAGTCGGTCATGCGTCACCTCCAGTTTTAGGCTTGCGCGGTGCGCGCGGCTTCGGCGGAGCCTTTTCGGCCTTCGCGGTCGCCGGCGTTTTCGCGGCCTTGGTCGAAGGCTTCGCGCTCGCGCCATCGCGGCTCGTCTTTGCGGCCTTGATGTTGGCCTTCGCCCCTGCCCCGGTCTGCTCCGGCTTTTCGGTGGTCTTCGGAGTCGGCGGCGGCGGCGCCTTCGCCTGGTCGTCGGCCTTCTTGACCTCGGCCGCGGTCAGCGGCGTCGGCGCGCCCTTGCCCGGCGCTTCGCCGGTGCCGCCGGCCTTTTCATCGCCGGGCAGTACATAGTCGGCGCCTTCCCATGGGCTGAGGAAGTCGAAATTGCGGAAATCCTGCGCGAGCTTCACCGGCTCGTAGACGACGCGCTTGTCCTCTTCGCTGTACCGCAGCTCGGTATAGCCGGTCAGCGGGAAATCCTTGCGCTGCGGGTGCCCCTGGAAACCATAGTCGGTCAGGATGCGGCGGAGGTCCGGATTGCCCGCGAACAGTACGCCGTACATGTCGAACACTTCGCGTTCGAGCCAGCCGGCGACCGGCCAGACGGGCACGATGCTCGGCACCGGCGTCGCTTCGTCGGTGCAGACGCGGACGCGCAGGCGATGATTCTTGGTCACGCTGAGCAGGTGATAGACGACCTCGAACCGCTCGGCGCGGTCGGGATAGTCCACCCCGGCGATTTCCATCAGCTGCTGATATTCCATCTTGTCGCGCAGCGCGATCATCACGCCCGCGATCGCTTCGCGATCGACGGTGATGCTGTCTTCATCGGCGGCATGGACATGCATGAGCATGTCTTTGCCGAGCAGCGCCTTAAGCTCCGCGTCGATATGGGCGCGGCGGGCGACGAGGGGTGCGGCATGGGTCATCAGCGTTCGATCGTCCCGGTGCGGCGGATTTTCCGCTGCAACTGCATCACGCCGTAAAGCAGGGCCTCAGCAGTCGGCGGGCAGCCGGGGACATAGATGTCCACGGGCACGATGCGGTCGCAGCCGCGCACCACCGAATAGCTGTAGTGATAATAGCCGCCGCCGTTGGCGCAGCTGCCCATCGAGATCACGTATTTCGGGTTCGACATCTGGTCGTAGACGCGGCGGAGCGCCGGGGCCATCTTGTTGCAGAGCGTGCCCGCGACGATCATCACGTCCGACTGGCGCGGCGATGCGCGCGGCGCGGCACCGAAACGTTCCATGTCATAGCGCGGCATGTTGACGTGGATCATCTCGACCGCGCAGCATGCGAGGCCAAAGGTCATCCACCACAGCGAGCCGGTGCGCGCCCAGTTGAACAGATCCTCGGTAGAGGTGACGAGAAAGCCCTTGTCGCCGACTTCGCTGTTGAGGTCGTCGAAGAACGCCATGTCGGGGTTCGTCCCCGGGGCAACCGGCATCTGGCCGGGCGGCAGGATGATCGAGCTGCTCATTCCCAGTCCAACGCCCCTTTCTTCCACGCATACACAAGGCCGAGCGTCAGTTCAGCGAGGAAAATCATCATCGTCGCCCAACCGGCCCAGCCAATTTCCTCAAGGCTCACGGCCCAGGGAAAGAGGAAGGCGGCTTCGAGGTCGAAGATGATGAAAAGAATGGCGACGAGGTAGAAACGCACGTCGAACTGGCTGCGCGCGTCTTCAAAAGCGGGGAAACCGCATTCATATTCGGTCAGCTTCGCCGGATCGGGCTTGTGCGCCCCGGTCAGCCGCGCGACGCCCATCGGAAGAAACACGAAGGCGGAGGACAGGCCGACGGCGACGACCAGAAAGATCAGGATCGGCAAATATTGCGTCAGATCGACCATGGGAGCTCGCAGTTCTGTTGTTCATATTTTGGGGTGTCTGGCACCCGTTTATCGGGGGCGCTTTAGGCCACGAAGCCGCGTGTCGCAAGCGCTGCGGGCAGGAATTTCGTATCGCGTGCGACCAAAAGCACAAAGGCCGCTGGTGACAGCCCCTATCGCTGTGATACCCCACCCGAAAAGGGTCGGAGTACCGCGCTTTCAGGGCGCAACTTGGATAAAGGGAGCTTCCATGGGACCAACTACCACTCGCGCCGCGCTCGCCTTGGGCGTCGCTGCACTTTTTGCGGCGACTCCGGCCAAGGCCGAGCTGATCAACGCGTCGAATCCCGCAACGATCAAGGCGATCCTCGAGTCGCAGGGCTGGCCCGCGACGCTGATCAGCAAGCCCGGCGACGATCCCTATCTCGAAAGCAATCGCAACGGCCTGAAATTCCTCGTTCTCTTCATGAACTGCGAAGAAAGCAAGAAGTGCAAGACGCTGCAATATTATATGGGCTTCAGCGACGCGAAGGACGTCTCGCTCGACAAGCTCAACAAGTGGAACAAGGACAAGCGCTTCGCGCGTGCCTATAAGGATGACGAGGGCGATCCGGTGCTCGAAATGGACGTCGACCTCGATTTCGCAGGCATCCCGCGCGAGAATGTCGGCGAGACCTTCAACACCTGGGCGTCGCTGATGGACAGCTTTCGCGAATATGTTTTCGAGAAGTGACCTGACCAATCATTCGTCACCCCGGACTTGATCCGGGGTCCCGCTTTTCAGCGTCGCCGAGCGGGATGCCGGATCAAGTCCGGCATGACGAAAAGAAGGTCAGGCGTTGCGGAGTGCGCCCGCGACGAGCTTCTGCAGCTTCGAATGCACCGCGGCGCTGCCCGCGATGAATTCGCTGCGCTCGATCGCCCGATCGCCGCCGCGGAAATCGCTCACGAAGCCGCCAGCCTCGCGCACGAGCAACATGCCCGCTGCAACGTCCCAGACCTTGAGGTCGCTTTCCCAGAAACCGTCGTAACGCCCAGCCGCGACCCATGCGAGGTCGAGGCTGGCGGCACCGAAGCGGCGGATGCCGGCGACTTCGGGCGCGACCGCGCCGAAAATGCGGCTCCACTGCGCCATATTGCCATGGCCCATGTACGGAATGCCGGTCGAGATCAGGCACTCGTTGAGGTGGCGGCGCGATGCGACGCGCAGGCGGCGATCGTGCAGCCAGGCGCCGCGGCCGCGTTCGGCCCAATAGCTTTCGTCGGTGACGGGCTGATAGACCAGCGCCGCGGTGACGTCGCCCCAGCCGCCGCCGGGTTTCGGTTCCTGCACCGCGATCGAGATCGCGAAATGCGGGATCGCGTGAAGGAAGTTCGACGTACCGTCGAGCGGATCGATGATGAAGCGCGGCTTGCCGGGTTCGCCTTCGATGATTCCGCCTTCTTCGAGCACAAAGCCCCAGCCCGGACGATCGCGACCGAGTTCGTCATAGAGCGTGCGCTCGGCGGCCTGGTCGGCCTTCGACACGAAATCGGCCGGCCCCTTCTGCGAGACCTGCAGGTGCTCGATTTCGCCAAAGTCGCGGCGCAGCTTCGTGCCGGCCTTGCGCGCGGCGCGTTCCATGACGGTGATGATGCCCGATACGGCCACTATACGGATCCCTTACGTTCTACGACCAAAATGCGGGCCTCGCCCACCGGATGCGCCACATGTTCGTCGCCGACATCGGCTACAAACATGTCGCCGGCGGCGAGGCGCGCAACATGCTCCTCGCCCGCCTCTCGATAATGCATGTCGACGGTCCCGGCGATGACGCAAAACAGTTCGGCGCCGTCGTTGACATGCCATTTATATGGCTGGTCCGTCCAATGCAGACGGACGCTGGCGCCTTCGATCTCGACGAGATCGCGCGCCCCCCACGCGCGGTCGGCCCGAAAGCTCCGCGCGTCGGTGACGATCTTAGCCATCAGTCGGCGCGGCGGACATATTCGCGGTCGTACACATGCACAACGATCTTGGTTCCGCTCGTGATGTGCGGCGGCACCATCACGCGCACGCCATTGTCGAGGATCGCGGGCTTGTACGACGACGAAGCGGTCTGGCCCTTCACCACCGCGTCAGCCTCGACGATCGTCGCTTCGATCGTTTCGGGCAGTTCGACCGAGATCGGGCGCTCTTCCCAAAGTTCGAGAACGACGTCCATGCCGTCCTGCAGGAATTCATGCGCTTCGCCGACGACATCCTTGGAGATGTTGATCTGTTCGAACGTGTCCTTGTCCATGAACACCAGGTCGTCGCCCTCGGCATAGAGGAACTGGAAATCCTTGGTGTCGAGGCGGACCTTTTCGACCGTGTCGGCGCTGCGGAAGCGGTTGTTGAGCTTACGCCCGTCGATCAAATTCTTGGCTTCGACCTGCATATAGGCGCCGCCCTTGCCCGGCTGGGTGTGCTGGATCTTGGTGACCTTCCAGATCCCCTTTTCATATTCGATAATATTGCCGGGACGGATTTCAACGCCGGTGATTTTCATCGCGCACACTCACTAGACAAGGATGGAAAGAGCAAAGCAGCGCCCGCCGGGCACAGCTATCAGGTGCGCGCCTTTAGCCGCGCCAGCGCCGAAGGGCAAGCCGCAGCGTCAGGGCGTGGCGACGACCAGCCGGCGCGTGCGCCGATAGCTGGCCCAGACGAGCACGACAAAGAGGATCAGCCCGATCCACGGCGCATAGGGCGCATAGCCGTCGCCGGTCACCGCAAGCGGCGCGTCATTGTCGGTCACATAGACGGTGCCGGCGTAGAACACGCCCAGAAGACTCTCGCCGACGATCATGCCCGTCGCGGTCAAAACGCCCATGCGATGCGCAAAGCTGGCGTTCGGACGTTTCGCCGCCCAGCGGTCATAGAACCAGCCACCGACCGCACCGATCACGACGGGCAGGATGACCGCCATCGGCAGGTAGATACCGATGCCGATCGCGAGCGGCGGGAGCCGCAGCTTGCCCGCGCGGCCGAGCAGCGCGTCGACGATGATGAAGCCGATCCCTGCGAGCACGCCATAGCCAAGCATCGTCCAGTTAAGATCGCCGCCGAGCACGCCCTTTGCGAGCGACGAGATCAGCCCCGCCTGCGGTGCTGCCAAGGCCTCAGGCCCCGCACCCGGAACACCGACGAAGCCGACGGTCTCGTTGAGCACATTGAGTACCGGCGGGACGACGAGCGAACCGAAGATCACGCCGATGATCAGCGCGACCTGCTGTTTCCACGGCGTCGCGCCCACGAGCTGGCCGGTCTTGAGATCCTGGAGGTTATCGTTCGAGATCGTCGCGATGCCGAAGACAAGGCCGGTGACGATCAGCGCATAGGCGACCATCGCGGCGATTTCTTCCTCACCACCCCCGCGGCCAAGCAGGCCGAGCAGCAGCAGCGACGATGCGATGATCGCAAGGATGCCGATCCCCGACACCGGCGAGTTCGACGCGCCGATCAGGCCCGCCATATAGCCGGTGACCGACGCGATCATCAGCCCGACGATGATGATGAACAGGATCGCGCCGGCAATTAGGATCATCGACGATCCCGCAAGCGGCCCGCCCGCGAGCACCGTCCAGAGCAGCCAGCCGATCGGCAGCATCAGCGCCAGCGAGCCGCCGAACACCCATTTGATAGACATATCCTGTTCTTCGATCGCGAGCGCCTGCCCGCCTTCGCGCGCGCGGCTCGCCGCCATCGCCGAGCGAATGCCGCCGAGCACCGGCCCCGCGATCTTGATCAGCGTCCAGATCGCGGCGACCGCGATGACGCCGGCGCCAAAGAAGCGCACGTCGGCGCGGAACACCGTGTTCGCCAGCGTTTCGGCATCGCCCGCTCCGCCCTGCGTCAGGATCGGCAGCAGCACCCACCAGCCGGTGACCATCCCGACGAGCTGCGCCATGCCGACCGAAAGGCCGACGAGGTGGCCGACGCCGAACAGCGCAAAGGCGAGCCCGCCTGCGATGCCCGTCGCGCCGGTGCCGACCGCGAACCAGCGCGCGACCTCTGCGCCCGCGAGTTTCATCTGGGTCATCAGGGTAAAGACCGCGGCGACGATGCTGTTCCACAGCAAGGCCGACAATCCGGCGCGATTTTCCTCGGCGCCCTCGGCGCTCGCGGCGCCGACCTGCAGCACCTCGGCGGCGGCGCGCCCTTCGGGATAGGGAAGGTCCGAATCGACAACGAGCGCGCGGCGCAGCGGCACCGAAAACAGCACGCCCAATATGCCGCCGAGCATCGTGATCGCGGTGGTCTCCAGCAGCGGGAAACCCTGCCAGTAACCGACCATGACCAGGCCCGGGAGCACGAAGATGATCGCGGCCAGCGTGCCCGCGGCGCTCGCGATCGTCTGGACGATATTATTCTCGAGGATCGTCGACCCGGCCATATAACGCAGCAACGCCATCGAAATCACCGCCGCGGGAATCGAGGTCGCAAAGGTCAGCCCGACCTTCAGCCCCAGATAGACATTCGCTGCGGTGAACATCAGCGTGAGCAGCCCGCCGAGCAGGATTGCGCGGATCGTGAGTTCGCGGCCACGCGCGGGTGCTGTGCTAATTTCGGTCATAAATATCTCCCCGCCCGCTGTGTTGCGACACGCCGGGCCCAGCGCAAGTCAAAAGACGACGAACCGAAGTCGATTTGACGCATCGATCCAATAGGACGCGCGACATCAATGCCATATCGGCCGCCATGATGAGTATCGATCTTTCGGACCCTACCCCTCCGCCCCCACGCGGCAACGCAGCAACTTCGTCGCGCGGGGCACCTTGCGCCGGCCTTTTTGGCTGGCGCAAGGATGCGCCGCCGCGTGCGTCCAAAGATCGTCCGAAGACGCCCGGACGCGATTACCCGGCGGACTGATCTTCGAGGAGCACGCTGAACGCGCGCACAGCTGCCGCAGGGCCCTCAGGGTACGCCCAAATGCCTCCCGATACGGCAAGAAAATCAGCGCCCGCGTCGATCAGCGCCGGCGCATTGTCGACAGTGATTCCGCCGATCGCGACGCAGGGCAGTTCGAACATGCCCTGCCACCACTCGAGAATTTCGGGCTCCGCATGATGCTCGACCGCCTTGGTCGTCGTCGGGAAAAAGGCGCCGAAAGCGACATAATCCGCCCCCGCCTCACCCGCTTCCATCGCCATATGGCGGCTTGCATGACAGGTCACGCCGATCTGGGCCTGCGGGCCGAGGAGCTGGCGCGCCTCGCGCGGGTCGCCGTCATCCTGCCCCAGATGCACGCCATCGGCACCCAGCCGCTTCGCTAGCGCGACATCGTCATTGACGATGAACGCCACGTCGTGCGCGGCGCAGATCGCCTGCAGCGGTTCGGCGAGCCGCGCGGCCTCGTGCTGGTCGATGTCCTTGACGCGAAACTGGAACGCGGCGACCGGGCCGGCGCCGAGTGCTTCGGCGAGCCGATCGGGAAAATCGCCGCCGACATCGAGCGGCGAAATCAGGTAAAGTTGGCAGGTTGGTGCTTTCATGGCGCGTTCATAGCGGCGAGGTCACAGACGGGCAAATGCAGAACTTCCACCGCCTCGCGATCCTCGCCCTCCCCGCCGCGCTTGCCCTGTCCGCCTGCGCCACGACGCGCGCCGCACCGCTGCCCGACGGCAGCGACGTCGCGCTCGGCCAGAAAGCCTGTGTCGATGGTCCGATCGTCCAGCCCGTCGAGGTGCTGGAAGACAGCCGCTGCCCGATGAACGCACGCTGCGTGTGGGCGGGACGCGTGCGGGTGAAGATGGTCTGGATCCGCGGCAATGGCGAGAAACAGCCATTCGAGGCGACGCTGGGCGAACCGACTCAGCTTGCCGATGGGCAGTTCACGCTCGAATCGGTGCGGCCGGAAAAGATGACCAATGTAGCGATAAAGCCGGCGGACTATCGCTTCTCGTTCCGCTTCGCGGGCGGGCTCTAAAGCACCCGCGCCAGTACGAATCCGTCCCATTTTTTCGCGCCGACGGTCTGGATCGCGGTCGCATCGAGGCGGGGGTCGGCGGCGAGCATGTCAAACAGCGCGCGGGTGCCGATGATCCGCTCGTCGTCGCTGTCCGCCTCCAGCACCCCGCCTTCGCGGACGACATTATCGACGATGATCATGGCGCCGGGGCGCCCGAGCCGGATCGCTTCGGCGACATAAAGCGCGTTGCTCTGCTTATCGGCATCGATGAAGACGAAATCGAACGGCTCTTCGCCGGTCATCGCCGCAAGGCTCCCAGCCGCAGGGCCGACGCGGATATCGACCTTGTCCGATACCCCGGCGCGTTCCAGATTCTGGTGAGCGACCTTCGCGTGATGGTCTTCGAGTTCCAGCGTCACCAGCTCGCCGCCATCGGGCAGCGCGCGGGCTAGCCAGATCGTCGAGTAACCGCCGAGCGTCCCGATTTCGAGTATCCGCTTCGCGCCCGCCATCTGCGCGAGCAGGAAGAGCATCTTGCCCTGCGCCGCCGACACGTCGATCGGCGGCAGGCCTTGTTCAGCATTGTTGGCGAGGGTGGTGGCAAGCGCGTCATCGGCGCCGAGCAATTTTTCGGCGATATAATCGTCGACGGCTTGCCACCGCTCTCCCATCACCTAGGCCACGGAGGCCGCGTGAATTTCCTTGATCGCGCCGCCGAGCGACGCGTTGAACTCGTCGTCGCTCATCTGATGGCGCAGATCCTCGAGCAGCGCACGGCTGAAGCTCGCGATGATGCCCGGGTTCTTCGCCAGTTCGACGCACGCTTCGGGGCGGGCAAAACCGCCCGACAGCGCGACGACGCGCAGCACCTTCGGATGATCGACCAGCGGCTGGAACAAGCCGGCCTCGGTCGGCAGCGACAGCTTCAGCATCACCGGCGCGCCGGTCCAGGCGTCGAGCGCTGCGAGCGTTTCTTTGAGCAGCAGGCGATCCGCCGCGTCGCGCTCGGCGCTCTTGATGTTCACTTCGGGTTCGATGATCGGGACGAGGCCGTGCGCGGCGATGCGCGCGGCTTCGGCGAACTGCTGTTCGACGATCACCTTGATCCCGACCGGGTTGGCGAGGTTGACGACGCTGCGCATCTTGGTGCCGAATACGCCCTTGGCGACCGCGCGCTCGCACAGCGCATCGAGACCCGGATTGGCCTTCATCAATTGAACGCCGTCGGCTTCGTCTTCGAGCCCCTTATCGACCTTCAGAAACGGAACGACGCCGCGCTCCCAGAGTAGTGCGGGAACGGACTTGCCGCCGGCTTCGCCGTCCATCGTGCGCTCGAACAGAATCGCACCGATTACCTTCTCGCCGTTGAAGCACGGCGCGGTGACGATGCGGCTGCGCATGTCGTGGATCAGGCCGAACATTTCCTCGTCGTTCGAGAAGGCGTCGGCTTCGATGCCATAGCCCTTCAACGCCTTGGGCGTCGAACCGCCGCTCTGGTCGAGTGCGGCGATGAAGCCCTGCCCCGATTTGATCTGGTCGAGCATGGCGGCATTGGCGGTGGTCATAAGATCTCCGGTTGTTTGCATACGTATGTGGCGCTGCGCATAGCGACCCCTTGGGCGCGATGCAATGCGACGGGGAAGTCTATGCCTTCAGTGCGTCGACGCCCGGCAACGGCTTGCCTTCCATCCACTCGAGGAAGGCGCCGCCGGCGGTCGAAACAAAGGTGAAATCCTTGGCCACGCCGGCATGGTTGAGCGCGGCGACGGTATCGCCCCCGCCCGCGACCGAGATCAGCGAGCCCTCGCGGGTCAGCGCCGCAGCTGTCTTGGCAAGCGCGACGGTCGCGGTGTCGAACGGCGGGGTCTCGAACGCGCCGAGCGGGCCGTTCCACACGAGCGTGCGGCAATTCTTCAGCACATCGGCGAGCGCCTCGACCGCTGCGGGGCCGACGTCGAGGATCATCTCGTCGGCGGCGACTTCGTGCACGTTGACGGTGCGCGTCGGCGGGTTCGGGGCGAACTCCTTCGACACCACGACGTCATAGGGCAGATGGATCGTGCAACCCGCGGCGTCGGCCGCGTCGAAGATCGCATTGGCGGTATCGACGAGATCATGCTCGCACAGCGACTTGCCGACATCGACCCCGCGCGCGGCGAGGAAGGTGTTCGCCATACCGCCGCCGATGATCAGATGATCGACCTTGCTGACGAGGTTGCGCAGCACGTCGATTTTGGACGACACCTTCGCGCCGCCGACGACCGCGGCGACCGGATGCTCGGGATTGCCGAGGGCGGCGTCGAGTGCCTTGAGTTCGGCTTCCATTGCGCGGCCGGCGTAGGCGGGCAAACGGCGAGCGATGCCCTCGGTCGAGCCATGCGCGCGGTGTGCCGCCGAAAAGGCATCGTTGACGTAAATATCGCCAATTTCGGCGAGCGCATCGGCAAAAGCCGGGTCGTTCTTTTCCTCGCCGGGATAGAAGCGCGTGTTTTCGAGCACCGCGACGTCGCCCGCGGCGAGCACCGCGATGCCTGCCTTGGCGCCCTCGCCCACGGCTTCGGGGATGAACATCACCGAATGGCCGAGGACGTCTTCGACACCGCCCATCACGAGCGACAGCGACTGGGTCGGGTTCTTCGCGCCCTTCGGCCGCCCGAAATGCGCGAGAAGCAGGACGATCGCGCCCTTGTCCGATAGTTCGCGGATCGTCGGCATCGCTGCCTGAATCCGCGTCGCGTCGCTGACCGCGCCTTCGAACAACGGGACGTTGAGGTCGACGCGCACGAGCACGCGCTTGCCGGTGACGTCACCGATATCGTCGAGGGTCTTGAACGCGGTCATCGACGTTTCCTTTTGGATCAGAGGAACTTGGCGATCACGCCCGCGGTGTCGATCATGCGGTTCGAGAAGCCCCATTCATTGTCGTACCAGCTGAGCACGCGCACCAGCTTACCGTCGATCACCGAGGTTTCGAGGCTGTCGATCGTCGAGCTCGCCGCATTGTGGTTGAAGTCGATCGAAACCAGCGGCTCCTCGGTATAGCCGAGCACGCCCTTCAGCGGGCCTTCGGCCGCAGCCTTGAGCACCGCGTTGACTTCTTCCTTGGTGGTGTCGCGAAGCGGCGTGAAGGTGAGGTCGACCACCGAGACATTCGGCGTCGGAACGCGGATCGACGAACCGTCGAGCTTGCCCTTGAGTTCGGGCAGGACCAGACCGACGGCAACCGCCGCACCGGTCGAGGTCGGGATCATCGACATCGCGGCGGCGCGGGCACGGCGCGGATCGTCGTGGATCTGGTCGAGGATCTTCTGGTCGTTGGTATAGGCGTGGATCGTGGTCATCAGGCCGCGTTCAATACCGATCGCCTCGTGCAGCACCTTGGCAAAGGGCGCGAGGCAGTTGGTGGTGCAGGACGCATTCGAGATGATGAGGTGATCGGCGGTGATCTTGTCGTCGTTGACGCCATAGACGACGGTCAGGTCGACTTCCTTGGCGGGAGCCGAAATCAGCACGCGCTTGGCGCCGGCGTCGAGATGCTTCTGGCCGCCAGCCTTGTTGGTGAAGAAGCCCGTGCATTCCATCACGATGTCGATGCCGTTCGCGGCATGCGGCAGGGCGGCGGGATCGCGCTCGGCGGTCACCTGGATGCGCTTGCCGTTGATGATCAGGTCGCTGCCGTCGATTTCGACGGTCCCGTTGAAGGCGCCATGCACCGAGTCATGGCGGAGCAGGCGGGCGTTCGCCTTGGCATCACCCAGATCGTTGATCGACACCAGCTCGAGATCGTGATCGCTACGCTCCAGAATCGCGCGCGCCACATTGCGGCCGATGCGTCCGAAACCGTTGATTGCAACCTTTACTGCCATGTCGAAAAATCCTTTCTGCGTGGGATAAGCCGGTGCTTAGTTGCCGAGCTTTGCCAGTATCTGGGGGGTGATAGCATCGGCGGTTAGGCCGAAATGCTTGAATAGGTCTTCAATCGGCGCCGAGGCCCCGAAGCTGTCGATGCCGAAGCGCAGGCCGTGGCGGCCGGTATAGCGTTCCCAGCCGAAAGTCGTGCCCGCCTCGATCGACACGATCAGCGCATCGTCGGGCAGGATATCGGCCTGATAGGCGGCGCTCTGTTCGTCGAAGAGCTCGGTCGAGACCATCGACACGACGTCGACGCCGTGACCCGCGGCTTCTAGCTTGTCGGCGACTTCGAGCGCGAGCGACACTTCCGAACCCGTCGCGACGAGTACGACCTTGCGCGCAGCCGAGGCCTTGCGGAGGCGGTAACCGCCTTTCAGGCAAAGATTTTCGGTGACGTCATGACGCAGCGGCGGAAGGTTCTGACGCGTCAGCGCGAGCAACGACGGCCGGCTTTCCTGCGCGAGCGCCAGCGCCCAGCATTCGGCGGTTTCGACCGCATCGGCGGGGCGCAGCACGAGCAGATTCGGCATCGCGCGGAGCGACTGGAGATGCTCGATCGGCTGGTGCGTCGGGCCGTCTTCGCCGAGCCCGATGCTGTCGTGCGTCATCACATAGACGACGCGTTGCTGCTGGAGCGCCGAGAGGCGGATCGCGGCGCGGCAATAGTCGGCAAAAACGAGGAAGGTGCCGCCATAGGGGACGACGCCGCCGTGCAGCGCCATGCCGTTCATCGCGGCCGCCATGCCGAATTCGCGGATGCCGTAATAGATATAGCGGCCGGAATAATCGTCTTTAGTCAGCGGCTTGGTCGACGAAGTTTTGGTGTTGTTCGAACCGGTCAGGTCGGCGCTGCCGCCGACGAGCGCCGCGATATCGGCGGTCAGCGCGCCGAGCGTGTTCTCCGACGCCTTGCGCGTCGCGACCTTCGGCGGTTCGGCAACGAGGCCGTCCAGATAGGCTTTGAAGGCGTCGCCTGGAACGATCTTGCCGCTTAGACGGTCTTCAAATTCGCTTTTCTTCTCGTTGCTTGCGAGACGATTATTCCATTCGGCATGAAGTGCCTTGCCCTTCTCGCCAAACGCCGCCCATGCCGACGCGATATCGGCGGGAATGACGAACGGCTCGGCAGTCCAACCCAGTTCCTTGCGCGCGGCGGCAATCTCGTCGGCACCGAGCGGGGCGCCGTGCGTCGCCGAGGTGCCCTGCTTGTTGGGGGCGCCGAACCCGATGATCGTGCGGCACGCAATCAGCGACGGGCGCGGATCGGCGAGCGCGGCATCGATCGCGCGGCGGATGTCGGCAGGGTCGTGGCCATCGCAGCTTTCGACATGCCAGCCGGTCGCCGCATAGCGCGCCGGAATGTCTTCGCTGGTCGACAGGTCGGTCGATCCGTCGATAGTGATCTTATTGTCGTCCCACAATACGGTCAGGCGGCCGAGGCCGAGATGTCCGGCGAGCCCGATCGCTTCGTGATTGATGCCTTCCATCAGGCAGCCGTCGCCCGCGATCACCCAGGTGCGGTGGTCGACAAGGTCGTCGCCATAGATGGCATTGAGATGCCGCTCGGCGATCGCCATGCCGACCGAGGTCGCAAGCCCCTGCCCCAGCGGCCCGGTCGTCGTTTCGACGCCTTCGAGCTCGAAATTCTCGGGGTGGCCCGCGCACGGGCTGTGGAGCTGGCGAAAATTGCGAATGTCGCCGATCGTCGGCCGCGCATAGCCGGCGAGATTCAGCGTCGCATAAGCGAGCATCGAGCCGTGCCCTGCCGACAAAACGAATCGGTCGCGATCGGCCCATTTGGGGTCGACGGGATCGAACTTCAGATAGTCCGAATAAAGGACCGTGGCGACGTCGGCCATGCCCATCGGCATCCCCGGATGGCCGCTGTTTGCGGCCTGTACGGCATCCATCGCAAGCGCGCGGATTGCGTTGGCGAGCTGGCGTTCAGGCAATGTCATTGGTCCCCCGGAAATGGCTGGGTAGACGCCGGACGTAGCGTCTGGATCGGATGCGGACAGCCCTTTGCGGCGGCGGGGGCAGGAGTCAACCGCCCGTGACGGAAAATCGGCGCATTTTCGACCGACAGGGCAATTGCACGCCCTCCCCGGCGCTGCTAACCCTTCGTCATGGAACTCGATCTCGACGAATCCAGCCTGGCCATCGGCCGTATCGAACGCGCATTGAGCCGCATCGAAAAGGCGCTCGCCGACCGCGCAAACCGGCCCGAATCGGCCGGAGCAGCTCCCGCCGCCGACCAGTCGGCATTGAAGGCAGAGGTTGCCGCTGTCATCGGCGAACTCGATCGGCTGATCGCGGAGGCCGACCGTGGCTGACGTGAAACTCACGATCGCGGGACGCCCCTACGACCTCCATTGCGAGGATGGACAGGAATCGCAGCTTCTTCAGCTTGCCGCCGTCGTCGACGAAAAGGCGCGTGAAATGCCGGGCGGGACCGAGGTTCGTCAGCTGCTTTTCGCCGCGCTGATGCTCGCCGACGATGCGCAGGATGCGAAGGGCAAGATCGAAAAGTCCGAGCCGCAATCCGATTCGCTTCGCGCCGCGGTGGCGCTTGCCGAAAGCCGCGAGGCGACGGCGCGTGACGAGCTGCGCGCGGCGGTGACCCGCGAACAGGCCGCGCTCAAGGAGCTGGAGGCTGTGCTTCAGGCCGGGCCAGCCGCTGCGCCATCCACGAAACCCGCGCATGATCGAGCACTGCTGCAAATCGCCGACCGGATCGAGGCACTAGCTGCGAAAGTCGAGCAACTCCCTTGAGCAAGCGGGCCCGCGCCCCTACATAGGGAATGGCGGGTACTGCCCGGCACGAGCTTTTGCGAAAATCCCTGAGGCGATACATCATCCTAGGGGGCTGTCCCTGCCCGGACCCTGGTCCGACGTACATGGTCCCCACCTGACGTTACTGGCGTCAGAGGACTTTCCAGCAAACGACCTCGGCGGTCCCGCCAACCACCCAGCAAGTCCCAGAGGAGGCGATGACCGACTTGTCCGCCGATCTGGTCCAGCAAAAACAGAAATTGCGCGAAAAATTGCGCTTTCGCCGCAAGCATTTCGCCGCCAACCTCGACGGCATGGCGCAGTTGGCGGCCTTTCGCGCGCTGCCCGCACCGCTTTCCGAGCTTCTCGCCAATCACGCCGTCATTGGCGCCTATGTCGCGTGGGGCGACGAACCCGATATCCTGCCGATGTTTGCGGGCCTCGCCGATGCCGGGGCGCTCGCCCTGCCCCATCACGCTGCCCGCGTCGACACGATGGACTTTCGTCGCTGGCGACCGGGCGAATCCCTGGCGAAAGGGCCGTGGGGCACCCAGCAGCCGGCCGATGATTCGCCTTTGGCGAATCCCAACCTGATATTTTGCCCGCTCGTCGGTTTCGACCGTCAGGGCGGCCGGATCGGTCAGGGTGGCGGGCATTATGATCGCTATTTCGCTGCGCACCCCGATGCGTTGCGGATCGGAATCGGCTGGTCAGTGCAGGAAATCGATGCGACGCCGCGCGAATCGACCGACATCGCGCTCGACGCGATCCTGACCGAACAAGAATTCATCGTCTGTGGAGACCGTTTGTGAGCCAAATACCCCCCGGCCCCCAGCCGAGCTGGCGTAAGCCTGCGGGCATGTTCCTGATTCTCGCGTTGATCGCGGTGTGGACGGGCATTGTCGTCAGCGTGTCACCATGGGTCGGTACATGGCCGGTGCTGGTGCAGGCGGTCTTCTATCTTGCGGCAGGGATTGTCTGGATCCTGCCGCTGAAGCCGCTGCTGCGCTGGATGGAATTGGGGAAATGGCGCGGCTGAAACGCCGCGCCATTTTTCCCGATTTCCAGTGATGGAATGGTCCCAAGACGCGGTGGCCATTCCGTCCGAAAATGGAAGGAATGGCGCGAGTGACGGGGCTCGAACCCGCGACCTCCGGCGTGACAGGCCGGCACTCTAACCAACTGAGCTACACCCGCGTGTGCTTGGGAGCCGCGCCAATATGGCGCTCGCCCCGACCTGTCAACCGTCGCTTTCCTCATGCGTGCGATTTAATCGATCGCGCACGTCGTCGGTCGTCGTCAAAGTACCATGTTCGAACAGGAAACCCGCCAGATCGGGGGTGCCGGTCGATGCGAGCACCGTTTGCAGGATGAGCAGCAGCGGCACGGCGAGCAACGCGCCCGGTGTCCCCCACACCCACCCCCAGAAACTGAGCGACACGAGAATCAGCAGCGGATTGATCGTCAGGCGCTTGCCGAGCACCAGCGGGGTGATCAGATTCGCCTCGACCAGATGGACGCCGATGAAGATCAGCGCGGGCAGCAGCGCGAGTCCGACGGCATCGAAGGTCATTAGTCCGCCGAGCCCGAGCAGCACCGCAGCAACGATCGGCCCCAGATAGGGCACGAAATTGCAGATGCTGACGATCCCGCCCCACATGAAGGGCGACGGCATTCCGAGCGCCCAGAGCAGGAGCGAGACGGTCAGGCCGAGAATCGCGTTGATCATCGTGATCGTCGCCAGATAGTCGGCGGTCGCATCGACGACATTCTGGATCACGCGTGCGGTCTGCATCGCGCCGTCGAAGCTGCCGCGACGCCGGATCGTGCCCTTGCGCAGCCGGGTCCAGCCCGACAGGAAGAAGAAGATCACGAGCACGGCAAAAAAGAGCTGGATCGCGGCGGCGGGCGCCGACGAGATGAAATAGTCGACGACCGATGTCGGCGCGGTTGCCGCCACGGCCTGCGCCGTTGCCTCGGTCCCGCTGGCCACCGACATCAGCGTGCGATCGACGAAGCGTTGCAGCGTCGAATAAAAATCGATCAGCGGCGCGAGATTACTCTGGATGCGCGGGATCGAATCGGGAAGCCGCGCGAACCAGCCTGTGGCGGGCACGACGATGATCGCGAGCGCCGCATTGATAATCGCCAGAAAGGCCGCAAGCGCAAGGAAAGCCGCGAGTGCCGACGGCAGT
Organism: Sphingopyxis sp. H053; assembly: GCF_001468225.1. Taxonomy (GTDB): domain Bacteria; phylum Pseudomonadota; class Alphaproteobacteria; order Sphingomonadales; family Sphingomonadaceae; genus Sphingopyxis. The sequence continues at coordinate 167,111 of NZ_LNRU01000005.1, forward strand.
CCGCGCCGTTCGAGCCATTCGAGCAAGGGGACGAGTGCGATCGCAATGACGATCGCCGCGGTCAGCGGAAGGAAGAATTCGGCGCCCGCCTGCAGCGCGAAGGGCAGTATGAGACAGAAGCTGGCGCCAAAAAGCAGTGCCAGCGCCGCGAGAAGCCGGTCGCGGCGGAAATCGTCGATCTCGATCTGGTGCAGCGGATTGATGCGCGGCGGACGCCCATCCTTGCTGCCCCGCTCCTCCGCCACCCCTGCTCTCCTCGTTAACTGCCTCGTCTTACGCGACCTTTGGTTTCCGCGCCAGTCGGCCCGTTTTGCTACACACCTGACACAATCCCTGTCCCTATCTGGGTCAAAACGCGTCTTCCTTCCTGCTTTTTAACCAGAAATTACCCTTTATCGGCGACTGAAGGCTCCAAGGACCAACCTATTCGGAGTCAAAGTGATGATGATAGCGCCTGTGGGGGGCGCGAAGCATCGGCTTCTTCCCTCTTGTTCAATCATTGCCGTGCTGGCCGCGCTCGCGCTGTCGGCACAGGCTGAGGCCGCCGGCACACGCGCCGGCTCCACCATCAGCAATACCGCGAGCGCGAGCTTCGATACGGGCGGCGGCACGACGACGGTCGATTCGAACCGCGTCGACCTGCTCGTCGATGAACTGCTCGACGTCACGGTCGATTCGAGCAATCCCGCCGACGTTCCGACGACGCCCGGCGCGACGGGACAGCTGCTGACCTTTTCGGTCACCAACAACGGCAACGGTGTCGAAGCGTTCGGACTGACGACGATCGCGAACGCGGGCGGCGATAATTACGACCCCGCGGTCACGCAAATCTATCTCGATAACGGTGACGGCCTTTTCGACGCCGGCACCGACACACTCTATACGCCGGGCGCGAACGATCCGTCGCTGAGTCCCGACCAGAGCGTCACCGTCTTCGTCCTCGCGACGACGCCGGGCACCGTGGTCGACGGCAATCGCGGCATCGTCAGCCTCGTCGCGGCGGCCAAGACAGGCACCGGCGATCCCGGTGACAGCTTTGCCGGCCAGGGCGAAGGCGGCGGCGATGCCGTCGTCGGCTCGACCGGCGCCGATGGGCAGGATGCGGGAGCGTTTGTCGTTTCGGCCGCGACCGTCACGCTCGTCAAATCGGCGGTGGTTACCAATTCGCTGGGCACAACCGATCCGGTGCCGGGCGCGACGATCACCTATACGATCGTTGCCACCGTCGCGGGCAGCGGTTCGGTCATCGGCCTTGCGATCACCGACAATATTCCCGCGGACACCAGCTATGTGCCCGGCTCGATCACACTCGGCGGCAGCGGATTGTCCGATGCGGCCGACGCCGATGCCGGTGATTACAACGGCACGCGCGTCAATGTCGCGCTCGGCACCGTTGCCGGCGGCCAAACCCGCACCGTCACCTTCCAGACCAAGATCGATTGATGGAGATGCGTATGCGCACCGCCCTTTTCCTTTTGCTCGCCATGCTCGCACCCGGCCAGGCGTTCGCCGCGAACCAGGTTGCGCTCGACAATGCCGTGTTCGTCGAACGCGTATCGACCGACGCCCAAGGCAAGCAGCGGATATTGCTCGAAGAACCGAAAGTCGTCGTTCCCGGCGACCGGCTCGTTTTCGTGCTCAATTATCGCAACGCCGGCGCGCAGCCGGCGGACAAGTTCGTGATCACCAACCCGATGCCATCGGCGGTCCGCTTTGCGGACGCCGGCGACACGCGCCCCTTCGTTTCCGTGGATGGCGGCAAGCAGTGGGGACTGCTTGCCGACCTTTCGGTTCCGATGGAAGGCGGCTCGCGCCGCGCGGCGCAGCCCGCGGACGTCACGCACGTCCGCTGGGCTTTCCAGAAGCCGATCCCGGTCGGCGGCACGGGCAAGCTCATGTTTCGGGGAGTTGTCAAATAGCGAAGGCATAAAACCGCTTAACGGTTGCCAGCGGTGGGGAAACGGCAACCAACATAAAGCCCAGGAGCTCAGCTATGACCAGCAAGCTGACTTATATGGGTGCCGTCGGTCTGGCGTCGCTTTCGAGCGTCGCCGCCACGCCGGCTTTTGCCGCCGGAACGACCGCGGGCACCACGATCACCAATACCGCCACCGTCGATTATCAGGTCGGTGGCGTCACACAGGGACAGCAGTCGGCGTCGAACAATTTCACCGTCGACCGCAAGATCAACCTGCTTGTCGAAGAAGTCGGAACGGTCACGACCAATGTCGTGCCCGGGCAGACAAACGCCGTCACGACGTTTCAGCTGACCAACAGCTCGAACGAAGTGCTCGACTTCGCGCTCGTCGCGTCGCAGATCGTGGGCGGGACTGCCTCACACGGCGGCACCGACACGTTCAACGCCAATAACGTCCGGATTTACCGCGACAATACCGTGACCGGTACGGTCGGAAGCTGGGATGCGGGCGACACGCTGATCACGGCTTATGTCGACGAACTCGTCGTCGACACCGCGATTCGGCTGTTCGTCGTCTCCGATATCCCGGCTGGCCTCGCCAACAATGCGGTTGCCGGCGTGACGCTGCGTGCCACCGCGCGCGAAGGCGGGCTTGCCGGCACCCAGGGTGCCGCAATCACCGAGACCACGGGTGCGAACACCGCAGGCAAGGATACAGTCTTTGCCGATATCGCGGGCGTGGCTGGCGATGTCGCACGCGACGGCTCGCATAGCGATAACGACGACTATACGGTGCAGACGGCGACATTGACGGTCACCAAGGCCAGCCGCGTCATTTCGGATCCGTTCAACAATACGACGAATCCGAAGCTGATCCCGGGTGCCGTGGTCGAATATTGCATCGCCGTCGCCAACAGTGGTGGCGCTGCCGCGACCTCGGTGGTGATCAACGACCCGGTTCCGGGCCAGCTGACGTTCAATGCGGGCACGATCCTGCTGGGCGGCACGGTGACTAGCGGGACGTGTGACTTCAACGGCACCGCGGGCGGCAGTTACACGGCGCCGAACGTGTCGGGCACGATCGCGTCGATCGCCGCGGGCGCCGCAAGCACGCTCGTTTTCCGCGCAACGGTCAACTGATCGGATAACCGGTGGAGCAGCGGGTGCGGCCCAAAAACCGCCTCCCGCTGCTCCCTTCGGGGCTGTGATGGCACTCCGCACGAAATTTTCCGGCCTTGTGACCGCCCTGGTCGCAGCAGCGATGCTGCCTGCGATATCCACGGCGAACGCACAGGTGATCACGAACACGGCTTCGGCGCAGTGGACGCACGACGGGCAGCCCGGTCAGGCGCTGTCGAACCGCGTCGACGTGACGGTAACGGCGCGTCCGCCCGAGCCGCCGACGATCACCACCTATCGCCTGACAAATGGCAGCGGCAGTAAATCGGTGGCACTCGCGCCGACGCAGTGTAGCCGCCCCGCAGCGCGCAGCGCCACGAGTTCCATCGACCTCGGCGGCGTCTATGAGGGTATTTCGACCGCCCCCGCGTCGCTCCAAAGCACCAATAATTTCCGCGCCGGCGAAGTGCTGGTCGTCGGGGTCACGCTCGCATCGGCCAATGCCGATCCGCAGGCGCGTGACACCCTGCCCGTCGTCCTCGAGCTCGAAAATGGCGACCGCGAAGCGATCATCCTGACCGAGACCGCCAACAGCAGCGGCGAGTTCGTCGGCATCATCAACACGATCGGTGTTCCGCCCGCCGTGGTCGCGGGCGACTGTCGCCTGTCGGTCAATCCGGGCGCTCCCCTGGCACTGCGCGTCACCGATCAGGCGAACGCCAGCCTCGTCGCACTCGCGACGATCGACTTCCTCGTCGATCCGTTTGGCATCGTCTTCGACAGCGGCGACGGCGCGCCCGTTGCAGGAAGCCGCGTGACGATCGTCGACGCCGCGACCGGCCAGCCAGCGCAGGTGTTCGGCGACGATGGCATCTCGGCCTATCCGTCGAGCGTCGTCACCGGCCAGAGCGTCACCGATGCGGGCGGCACGACGTACAATTTCCCGCCGGGCGACTATCGCTTTCCCTTTGTCGCGTCGGGCACCTATCGCCTGATCGTCTCGCCGCCCGCGCCTTATACCGCGCCGTCGAAATCGAGCGCCGCCGATCTCGCGGGCCTGCGCCGTCCCGACGACGGCCAGCCGTTCACGATCACCGGCGCGAGCTATAGCAATGCCTTCACACTGAACAGTCCCGCGCCCGTTCGCGTCGACATTCCGGTTGATCAGCCGGGGCTGCCGCTGGTTCTGCGCAAGACGACCTCGACGCAGGTCGCGGTGCCCGGCGATGTAATCCAATATCGGATCGAGGTTGCCAACCGCGACACGCGCCGCAACACCGGCGCCGTAACCGTCCGCGATGTGCTGCCCGCGGGTATGCGCCTGCGCGCCGATACGGTGCGCGTCGATGGCGTGCGCGTGACCGCCGACGTCGCCGCCAACGGCCGCGAGTTCGCCGTCACCCTGCCCACTATCGCGGCATCGCGCTCGGTCCTTCTCACCTATCTGGCCGAAGTCATCGTGTCGGCGCAGCCGGGCAATGCGCTCAACCGCGCCACCGCCGCCGACAATCGCGGTTCGACGAGCAATATCGCCGAAGCGACGATTTCGATCAAACGCGACCAGCTCGGCGACCGAATGACGATCATCGGCCGCATCACCGACGGCGGTTGCAGCGTCGATCCGGGCAAGGCCGATGGCGTCATGGGCGTCCGAGTCATGCTGCAGGACGGCAGCTACACCGCCACCGACGAGGACGGCCGCTATCATTTCGAGGGCGTGCGCCCCGGCCTGCATGTCGTGCAGATCGACCCGTCGACGCTGCCGCTCGACCGCGCGGCGATCGACTGCGCGCGGTCGACGCAGAGCGCCGACAGCCCGATCTCGCGCTTCGTCGAAGGCCGCGGCGGTGCGCTTAAGCGCGCCGATTTCCGCGCCGTCGCGAGTGCCCCCCGCGCCGCGCCGGCCAAGGCAACCATCGAAGCGCGCAAGGTGCTGAGCGACCCCGACGCCGCCGGCGCCAACCGCGATTGGCTCGCGGGTCAGGCGCCCGGCATCGGCTGGCTCTTCCCCGACGCAGAGCACAACCCGCGCGCCAAGGCGATCCGCGCCGCGATCAAGCACGCGCCGGGACAGACGGTGTCGCTCCGCGTCAACGGCAGGCCCGCCGACGCGCTGACGTTCGAAGGCGTAAGCAAGTCGGCCGACGGCAGTGTCGCGGTCAGCCTGTGGCGCGGGCTTGAAATCCGCGAAGGCGAAAACCGTCTCGTCGCCGAAGTGAAGGACGCGAACGGCGTCACGATCGAAACGCTCGAACGAGGTGTCCATTATTCGATCACCCCGATGCGCGCGTCGCTGATCCGCGAAAAGTCGGTACTGGTCGCCGATGGCGTGACGCGCCCGGTGATCGCGGTGCGGCTGACCGATCGCGACGGCAAACCGATCCGCGCCGGGCTGACGGGCGATTTCAGCGTCCCCGCGCCATACTATCCCGCGGTCGAAGCCGATGCGCAGCAGGCGCGCCAGCTCGCTGGCCTCGAACGCGCGCAGCCGGTGTGGAAGATCGATGGCGACGACGGCATCGCCACTATCGAGCTCGAACCGACAACCGCGTCGGGCACGCTCGCGATGGATTTCACCTTCCGCGACGACAAGGTGACGCGCAAGCAGACGATCGAAACCTGGCTCGATCCGGGCAATCGCCCGTGGACCGTCGTCGGCTTTGCTGCGGGCACGGTTGGCTACAACACGCTGGGCGATCGGATGGAGCCGGTGGCCGAGACGCTTGACGATCTGAACGCCGATGCGCGCCTAGCGCTCTACGCAAAAGGCCGCGTGCGCGGCAAATGGCTGATGACGCTGGCGTACGACAGCGACAAGGACAAGGATGACACGCGGTTCGGCGGCGTGATCGATCCGCGTGCCTATTACACCATCTACGCCGACCGCAACGAGACGCGCTACGACGCCGCTTCGGTGCGCAAGCTCTACCTGCGCCTCGAACGCCCGCAGTTCTATGCGATGTTCGGCGATATCGAGACGGGGATTTCGGAACCCGAACTCGCCCGCTACCAGCGCGCGCTCAACGGCGGCAAGGCCGAGTATCGCGGCCGCAATGTCGCCGCGACAGCGTTCGTCGCCGACACGCCGTACCGTTTCCGCCGCGACGAGATTCAGGGCAATGGCCTCACCGGCCCCTATCAGCTTGGCGCCAAGGACATATTGCCGAACAGCGAGCGGATCCTCATCGAGACGCGCGACCGGCTGCACAGCGAACGCATCGTCGACAGCGTAAGCCTGTCGCGCCACGTCGATTACGACATCGACTATCTGTCGGGCACGATCCGCTTCCGCGAGCCTGTCCTCAGCCGCTCGTCGAACCTCGATCCGCAATTCATCGTTGCCGAATATGAGGTCGACGGGGTCGGCCAGCGTGTGCTCAACGCGGGCGGCCGTGTCAGCTATCAGTCGAATGACGAGAAACTGCGCGTCGGCGCGACCTTCATCCACGACGAGGATGGCAACGCCAAGACCAACCTCGGCGGCGTCGATGCACGCTATCGCCCCACCATCGCAACCGAGGTTCGCGCCGAACTCGCGGTCAGCGACGCCAAAGCGACCAACGGCAGCACCGCGGCCGGTGGCACTGCGAAGGCATGGCTGGTCGAGGCCGAGCATCACAGCAGCAACGCCGATTTCCTCGCCTATGTCCGCGAACGCGAGGCGGGTTTCGGCACCGGCCAGCTCAACAGCAGCGAGAATGGCACGCGCAAATTCGGTTTCGATGCGCGGCTGAAAGCCGGACGCAACCTGTCGGTGACCGGCAGCGCGTGGCAGGAAGATTATCTCGACACCAATGCGCGTCGCCGCGCGGCGCGCGCGCTCGTCGAATATGACAATGGTACCAGCGTGGCGCGCGCCGGGCTGACGCATGCCGACGATCGCCTGACCGATGGCAGCCGCAATCGCTCGAACATCGTCCAGCTCGGCGCGACGCAGCGGCTGATGGGCAAGCGCCTCGAACTCGACGCGCAGACCGAATTCGCGCTCGGCGGCAAGGATGCGAGTATCGATTTCCCGACGCGTCACCGCCTCGGCGCGCGCTACGCGATCAATCGCGACGTCAATCTGGTTGGCAGCTACGAGATCGCCGACGGCGACACGATCAAGGCACGCACCGCGCGGCTGGGTTTCGACCTGACGCCTTGGTCGGGTGCGCGACTGCTCGCGACCGCAAACCAGCAGGAAATCGGCGAATATGGCCCGCGCAGCTTTGCTGCCTATGGCCTGTCGCAATCGCTGAAGCTCGGCGAACGCTGGTCGGTCGATGTCTCGGTCGACGGCAATCGCGCCATCGGCGGTATCCGCGCGCGCGACGTGCTCAACACCGAGCAGCCCGTCGCATCAGGCGGTTTCCTGGGCGGCAATGGCACACTGACCGAAGATTTCCTCGCGATCAGCACCGGCGCCACATACCGCGCCGACCGCTGGACGCTCACCGGCCGCGCCGAGTATCGCGATGGCGAGATCGCCAATCGCTATGGCTTGACGCTCGGCGGGCTCCGCCAGCTCGGCGAGGGCCGCGCGCTCGGCGCGCTCTTCACCTATGCAAAGGCGAGCGGCAGCGGCACGATGCCGACGACCGAGGTCATCAATTTCGAAATGAGCTGGGCGCATCGCCCCGCGGCTTCGCGGATTTCGTGGCTCAACAAGAGCGAGTTCCGTTCGGACAAGGTTCGCGATGCCGTCGCGGGTCAGGCCGGCCCGATCGGCGGCACGCTGACGATCGACGGCGACGCGACGAGCCGCCGCCTGCTCAACAGCCTGTCGGTGAACTGGGCGCCGCTCGGCGACCGCGGGTTCGGCGACGGCTGGTACGAACGCGCCGAAATCGGCTTCTTCTGGGGCACGCGCTATAATTTCGACCGCTTCGGCGCGGACGATGTGAAGGGATGGTCGAACCTGATCGGCGCCGACTTCCGCTTCAACCTTGGCGAACATGTCGATGCCGGTGTGTCGGGCACCGTGCGTGTCGGCACCGACGCCGATACCGTCAGCTGGGCGGGCGGCCCGACACTGACGCTGGCGCCGATGAAGAATGCAAACATCACCTTTGGCTATAATTTCGCGGGTTTCCACGACCGCGATTTCGAGGACGCGCGCTTCTCGCGCTCGGGCGCTTACGTGACTTTCAAGCTGAAGTTCGACCAGACGAGTTTTCAAGGGCTGGGGCTGTAACCCCGTCCCGCGGGGCGAAGCAATCCGGGGCGCGCGTCCACCGCCTCGGATTGCTTCGTCGCTATCTTAGTCCGCAAACAGCAGGACCGGCGTTTCGACCAGCTTCTTGAGCGCTTGCACATAGCTCGCCGCGTCCCAGCCATCGACGACGCGGTGGTCGCAGCTGATGGACAGGTTCATGAGCTTTGCTCTGCGGATTTCGTCGCCGTCGAAGACGGGGCGCTCGACGATCTTGTTCGGGCCGATGATCGCGACTTCGGGGCGGTTGATCACCGGGGTGGTTGCGATGCCGCCGAGCGGGCCCAAGGAGGTGACGGTCAGCGTGCCGCCGGTCAGTTCCTCGACTTTCGCCTTGCCGGTGCGCGCGGCTTCGGCGAGGCGGGTGATCTCGCTCGCGAGCTGCCAGACATTCTTGTCCTGCGCGTCGCGGATGACGGGGACCATCAGCCCCGCGTCGGTCTGCGTCGCCATGCCGAGATGCACCGCGCCATAGCGCGTCACCACGCCGCCCTCATCGTCGTAGCGCGCGTTGATCATCGGGAATTGCGGGATCGTGCGGCAGATCGCGACGATCAGGAAGGGCAGCATCGTCAGCTTCGGACGGCCGCCGCGGTTGGCGTTCAAATCGGCGCGCATCTCTTCGAGCGCGGTGACGTCCATTTCCTCGACATAGGTGAAATGCGGGATCGCGCGTTTCGACGCCGCCATATTCTCGGCGATCTTGCGGCGCATGCCGATGACCTTGATCGGGTCATCGGCGCGCGCGCGGCTGGCACCGGGGGTGTGATAGCCCTGCCCGCCGCTGTAGCGGAGGAAGGCGTCGAGATCGGCATGGCGTATGCGGTCGCCTTCGGCCTGAACCTGCGAGAGGTCGACGCCGAGATCCTTGGCGCGGGCGCGGACCGCGGGAGATGCGAGCACAGCCCGGCTATGATCCGCCACAGCGGCGACGGGCGCGGGCGCCGGTGCCGGAGCGGGCGTCGGCGCGGGAGCTGCAACGGGCGCAGGCGCGGCGACCTCGGCCACCGAAATCTCTTCGGCACCCGGCGTTTCCGCCACGATTTCCTGTTCGACCGGCGTGTCCGCGGGCGGCGCTTCGACATCGCCGTCGCCATCGGTTTCGATCACCGCCAGCGTCGATCCGATCGGGATCAGGTCGCCGACCTCGCCAGCCAGTTCGACGACGATCCCCGAAACGGGCGATTCCATTTCGACGGTCGCCTTGTCGGTCATCATATCGGCGAGCTGCGCGTCTTCCTCGACGCGCTCGCCGATCTTGACGTGCCAGGCGACGATTTCGGCCTCGGCGATGCCTTCGCCGATGTCGGGCAGACGGAATGAATAACGGGCCATGGCGTCAGTCCTTCAAGATCTTGGTCAGCGCGGTCGCGATGCGCACCGGGCCGGGGAAATAGGCCCATTCGAGGCTATGCGGATAAGGCGTGTCGAAGCCGGTCACACGTTCGACCGGCGCCTCAAGATGATAGAAGCAGCGTTCCTGCACCAGTGCGGCAAGTTCGGCGCCGAAACCCGAGGTACGCGTCGCTTCGTGGATGATCAGGCAGCGGCCGGTTTTTTTCACCGAGGTTTCGATCGCGTCGATATCGAGCGGCAGCAAGGTGCGCAGGTCGATGATCTCGGCATCGATGCCCATTTCCTCGACGATCGTCTTGGTCACATGGACCATCGTGCCATAGACGAGGATAGTAAGTGCCTCGCCAGCGCGCACCGTCGCGGCCTTGCCGAGTTCGATACGATAATAATCTTCGGGCACCGCGCTCGCGTCATGCTTCGACCAGGGTTCGACCGGGCGGTCATAATAGCCGCTGAACGGGCCGTTGTAGATACGCTTGGGTTCGAGGAAAACGACGGGGTCGTTGTCCTCGATCGCCGCGATCAGCAGGCCCTTGGCGTCATAGGGGTTCGACGGGATCACCGTCTTCACACCGCAGATGTGCGTCATGATGCTTTCGGGCGACTGGCTGTGCGTCTGGCCGCCGAAGATGCCCCCCCCAAAAGGAGTACGCACCGTCATCGGACAGATGAAGTCGGCCGCCGAACGATAACGCAAGCGCGCCGCTTCGCTGACGAGCTGGTCGAGCCCCGGGTAGATATAGTCGGCGAACTGGATTTCGGGGACCGGGCGCAGGCCATAAGCGCCCATGCCGACCGCGACGCCGATGATGCCGCATTCGTTGATCGGCGTGTCGAACACGCGGGTCTTGCCATGTTTCTTCTGCAGGCCCGCGGTCGCGCGGAACACGCCGCCGAAGAAGCCGACGTCCTCGCCCATCACGACCATGTTCGGGTCGCGTTCGAGCATGACGTCCATGGCGCTGTTGATCGCCTCGATCATGTTCATGGTCTTGGTCGCGGTTTGGGTCTCGGCGCTCATCATTCGGGCTTCCAGTTGGGGCCGAACTTGGCCTCTTGCTCGGCGAGCATCTGTGCGCATTGTTCCTTGAGGTGCCAGGGCAGCTCCTCGAACACATCGTCGAACATCGTCTCGAACGGCTGGTGCATGCCATGACCGAGGATACCGAGCTTTTCCGACTGTTTCTGCGTCGTCTTGACCAGCTCGTCGAGTTCCCTCGCCTGCGCCTCGTGGCGTTCGGCATCCCATTCGCCGAGCGTTTCGAGATGCTGGCGCAGCCGTGCGATCGGGTCGCCGAGCGGCCAGGCGGTCGCCTCGTCGGCGGGGCGATAGGCGCTCGGATCGTCCGAGGTGCTGTGGCCTTCGCTGCGATAGGTGAAATGCTCGATCAAAGTCGGGCCGTTGTTCGTTCGCGCACGATCCGCGGCCCACTGCGTCGCGGCATAAACCGCGAGCGGATCATTGCCGTCGATGCGCAGCCCCGCGATGCCATAACCCACCGCGCGTGCCGCGAAGGTCGTGCGCTCGCCGCCGGCGAAGCCCGAGAAGCTAGAGATCGCCCACTGATTGTTCACGACGTTGAAGATGACCGGGGCGTTATAAACGGTCGCAAAGGTCAGCGCCGAGTGGAAGTCGCCCTCGGCCGACGAGCCCTCGCCGCACCAGACGGTCGCGATACGGCTGTCGCCCTTCGACGCCGAGGCCATCGCCCAGCCCACCGCCTGCGGATATTGCGTCGCGAGATTGCCCGACACGCTGAAGAAACCATGCTCGGGCGCCGAATACATGATCGGCAGCTGGCGCCCCATCAGGTGATCGCCGCGGTTCGAGTAGATCTGGTTCATCATCTGGATCAGCGGATAGTCGCGCGCGATCAATATGCCCTGCTGGCGATAGCTGGGGAAGCACATGTCGCCGCGATCGATCGCCATCGTCGAGGCGACCGAGGTCGCTTCTTCGCCGGTACACTTCATATAGAAGCTGGTCTTGCCCTGCCGCTGCGCACGGAACATGCGGTCGTCGAAAGCGCGGGTGAGCATCATGTAGCGCAGCATCGTGCGCAGCCGCTCGGGCGACAGCTTCGGATCCCACTGCCCCTTCGCCTGCCCGTCGAAATCGAGGACGCGGACGAGGCCATAGCTGAGCTCGCGCATCGCATCGGGCTTGGTCGCTTCGCTCGGGCGCGGGGTCGCTTCGACCGCGGGAACTTCGATATCGCCAAAGTCCGGGGTATCGCCGGGGCGATAGCGCGGTTCGGGGATATGAAGCGACAGCGGCGGCAAATTGCTCGCCGGGCGCTGAGGCGTCTCAGGCATATCTTCTTCCCTTTGAAGGCGCGAATCGGCGCCTAGTTATATTTCAACGTGGCGACATATTATTACGGTAGCCATACGAATGCAACGGCGGCCATCAGACCGCGACAGGCGCGGAAATATGCGCTTGCGGCGCATAATCCTCGACTGCGAAATCCTCGAACCGATAGTCGAAAATGCTCGAAGGGCGGCGAAGGATGCGCAGCTTCGGCGCGCCATCCGGAACGCGCGACAGCTGCTGTTCGACCAGCTCGGCGTGGTTCAGGTAGAGATGCACGTCGCCGCCGGTCCAGACGAGCTCATGGGCGTGAAGCCCCGCTTGATCGGCAACCATCCGCGTGAGGAGCGCCGCTTCGAAGACATTGAAGGCAAAGCCCAGGCCAAGATCGCACGAGCGCTGGAACAGCAGGCACGACAGGCCGCCATCGCTGCGGACATGAAACTGGTAGGTCATGTGGCATGGCGGCAGCGCCATGCGATCGAGGTCGGCAACGTTCCAGCCGGTGAAGATGTGCCGCCGCGACCCGGGGTTATTCTTCAGCGAATCGATCAGCGCCGCAATCTGGTTGTGTCCTTGGCTTGCGCGGCGAAAGAGCCCCTCGCCCGCCGGCTCGTAGCGTGGCCAGTTGACCCACTGGTGACCATAGACGGGGCCGAGGTCGCCCCACACTCCTGCGAAATCCTCATCCGCGACGATCCGCGCCTCGAATTCCGCAGCGCTGATCGCCTCGCCGGTCGCGCGGCGATATTTGTCGAGCGGCCAGTCGGTCCATATCTTCACGCCCTGCGAAACGAGCGACCGGATATTGGTGTCACCGGTCAGGAACCACAGCAGTTCGCGCAGCCCCGTCTTCCAATAGACGCGCTTGGTCGTGAGCAACGGAATCGCATCGTCCTTCAGCGAGAATCGCATCGTCTCGCCAAATAGCGAGCGCGTGCCGACGCCGGTGCGGTCGACGCGCTCGTCGCCCTCGACCCAGATGCGGCGCATCAGGTCCAGATATTGCAGTTCATAATGGATGGAATCAGGCAAGACTCGGCTCCCGGTTTTGTCTCTCGGTGCTAGGCTTCGTGCCGCGAGGGGACAAGGGAGCAACATGGGGAGCAATATCGCCGGCGGCACAAAGCCTCCGATGCGGGGCAGTCGCCCGTTGGGAATCGCGCAGCCTGAGCGCATGGGAACGGCGATGACCCTGTTCGAACCCCTCGGCAAAGCGCCGGATCCGTCGGCGCTGGCCGGCTTTGTGCCGTGCCCGCTTGAGGATGATTTCGCGCGCCTGTTGCTGCGCCCGATGTTCGATGACGAGCGCGAAACCCTGCTCCTTGCCGCATTCGACGCCTTCGAACGCCTTGTTCGGCTCGAACGCGTCGACGGGGATAGCTCGGGCCGCTGCGTCATCCCGCCGCGCGCTTGGCGCACGCTTTTGGACGGCGGCGTTGCGACAGTCGTCCTGGCGCACAACCATCCGTCCGGCACGCCCTGGCCGAGCGATGCCGACATCGGCGCAACGCACGATGCCGCGCTTTTCCTGCGGACCATGGGCATCGATCTGGTCGATCATCTGATTTTCGTTGCGGATGGTCATTTCAGCTTTCGAACTGCCGAAATGATGTAATCGCGGCAATCGCATTGAATGTGCCGATTGGCGCTTGAAGTTCGCAAATTGCGCGTCTAGAGGACCGCCCTGCCTTCGCGGCGACCCCGGTCGGCGCGCAGATCGGTCGGGGAGTAGCTCAGCCTGGTAGAGCACTGTCTTCGGGAGGCAGGGGCCGGAGGTTCGAATCCTCTCTCCCCGACCAATTTCTTGCATATTGCAGATTCTGCACCGTCTCTTCTTGTAAGTCGGCGCGCAACATCCTAAATCTCTTCTACGCCGCCGTGGTTTTCCCCCTTTCCATCGCGGCGAGTGTCCCGTCATCACTGACGCGGACGCGTCCTCCCTGGACCCTGGCCACCTCGTACTTCGGTACGAGGTGGTTTTTTATTCAGCAGCTTGCGCGAATATTTCAGCGCCCTGTCGGGCATATCCCGCTTCAGCGACAAGATTCGAGAACCAGCGCGCCAGCCGCGCGATACGAGCCGTGTCGGGCAAGCGCTCCGCCGTCAGATAGAGGCTGCGGTCGATTTCGATCTGCACCGCGTGGACGGCGTGCGCCGGGCGGCCGTGCGTTCGGATGATATGACCGCCGGCATAGGGCTGATTGCGCGCGACGGGCTCGTTCAATCGTTCGGCCGATGCCACCGCGAGGTCGATCAGCCAATCGCCCGCGGTTTCGCCAAAACGATCGCCGATAATGATTCGCGCGCCGTGCCCCGGCTGGCCGGCCGGAATCGGCGGCATCGAATGGAGATCGATCAATATCGCATGGCCATGTTCATCGCGCGCCGCGGTCAACGCGTCGGCGAGGGCGGCGTGGTACGGCCGGTGGAAGGATTCGAGGCGCCATTCCAGCGCCGCGCCGTCGATCGGCCGCTTCCATAGCGGACCGCAATCGGCGAGTCGCGTCGGCACGACGCCAAGCCCTGCCCGCTCCTTGCGCCCCGGCGCCGAAAATTGCGCGCGCAGCGGCATGGCAACCTCGCCGGGCGCCATCTGCCCTTCGCCGCGATTGAGGTCGGCGACGGCGCGCGCCCACAGCGCGTGGACAACCGTCGCGCCGGCGTCGGCGGCGCCGGCCGCGATCAGGTCGCACCAGCTGTCTTCGAGTCGTTCGAGGTGCGGCCGGTCGACCCGCGCCGCGCTCAATATCTCGGGCGGATAGATGCGTCCCGCGTGCGGCACCGACACGACGACGGGGCCACTCGCCGCGGGCCGGTTGACAGCGATGGCGGCGGGCGAGATGGTGCGGGACGGCATAAGCGATGGGTGGCAAAAAAAGCGGGACGAATCCAGCGCCGCGCGTCAATTTGTTAAATCTCTGACGCTATGCAGGGCGTGACAGAGGGGGCAGCCGACCGGAACCGGCTGCGCCGAAGGACCAGGGAACAGATTTCAACATGATTCGCATTTTGCTGGCCGAAGATGACGACGTGATGCGCGAGTATCTCGCACGCGCGCTGACCAGTGCCGGCTATCACGTCACTGCGGTCGATCGCGGCACCGCCGCAGTCCCCTATATCGATTCGGGAACGTTCGATCTTTTGCTGTCGGACATCGTGATGCCCGAGATGGACGGGATCGAACTCGCCCAGCACACGGCGAAGGCCGCGCCGCAGACGCAGGTGATGTTCATCACGGGCTTTGCCGCGGTTTCGCTGCGTGCCGAGGAAAATGTGCCGCAGGCAAAGCTGCTGTCGAAACCCTTCCACCTCAAGGATCTGGTGCGCGAGGTCGACAATATGTTCGGTCGCAGCGACCGCTCCAGCCAACAATAACGACGCCGCCGCACGCGAAGGGCTTGCCAAGTCGCGCGGAGGCATTTAGGGGGCGCGTCACCCCAAGGGATGGGCGTGTAGCTCAGTGGTAGAGCACTGTGTTGACATCGCAGGGGTCGCAAGTTCAATCCTTGCCACGCCCACCATTAAAAACGCCGCCACCCCGATGGGTTGGCGGCGTTTTTGCTTTCAGGCCATGCCGCGCGCGAGATCTCCGCGTGACGCGTCGCCGATCTGGCTGCCGCCGTCGCAGTCGAGGATCGTGCCGGTGATATATCCCGCCGCGGGCGAGCAGAGGAATACCGCCGATTCGGCGACCTCCTCGACCTCGCCCCAGCGCTTCATCGCGATGCGGTCGAAATGCGACTGGCGCGTCGCGGCGTCGGGCGCCAAGCGCGCCATGCCCTCGGTCCCCGCAATCGGCCCCGGCGAGATGCCGTTGACGCGCACCTCGGGTCCCCATTCGAGCGCCAGCACGCGAATCAACTGGTTGATCCCCGCCTTTGCGGCGCAGGCGTGCGCTTGCAGCGCTGAAGCATTGACCGCCTGCCCCGCGGTGATCGCGATCAGCGACGCGCCCGGACGGTTGAGCAAATCGTGGCAGCCGCGGAACACGTTGAAGGTGCCGTTGAGATCGATGTCGACCACGGTACGAAACGCATTCGCCGACATGCCAAGCGCCGGCGCGAGAAAATTGCCCGCCGCGCCCGAAATGACGATGTCCATCGGCCCAAGTTCGCCTGCGACGCGTTCCATCACGCCGCGGATCGCCGCATAGTCGCGCACGTCGCCCGACAGGCCGAGCGCGCCCTCGCCGATGTCCGCCGCCGCGCGCGCCGCCTTGTCGGGGTCGCGGCCGGCAACGGCGACCTTGGCGCCGAGTTCGGCGAAGCGCTTGGCGATACCCAAGTTGATGCCGCTCGTCCCGCCGGCGACAAAGGCCGTCTTACCGGCCAGCAGATTATCGCGGAATGTCGTCATGTCTCTCTCCCTTGCTCGATACTGAAAGCGATCCGGGGTTGACGGATCGAAACCAGTCGCCTTTTGAAACTGGAACAGACAGCAAGGATGATCCGATGGCAAGTGCCGGCCCGACCTCGAACAGCTTCATCTCGCAGCGGCTGAAGCTGCATTATGTCGACTGGGGCAATCGCGGCGCCCCGCCGCTGCTGCTCGTCCACGGCGGACGCGACCATTGCCGCAATTGGGACTGGGCCGCCGAGAAATTGCGCGATCGCTATCATATCATTGCCCCCGATCTGCGTGGTCATGGTGACAGCGCATGGTCGCCCGACGGCAATTACGCGATGGACACTTTTGTCTATGACCTCGCGCAGTTGGTCCACCAGCTCGACCTTGGTCCACTCTCGATCGTCGCGCATTCGATGGGGGGCAATATCGCGCTGCGCTATACGGGCCTTTACCCCGAGAATGTCCGCAAGCTCGTCGCGATCGAGGGGCTCGGCCCCTCTCCGAAGGTGATCGCCGAGCGCGCGAAGACGGGTTATGCCGAACGCTTCCGCAAATGGATCGACGACAAGCGCCAGGCCGCCGGGCGCACCCCGCGCCGCTATGCGACGCTCGAAGACGCGCTCGCACGCATGATGGGCGAGAACAGCTATCTGACCGAGGTGCAGGCGCGCCACCTGACCATCCACGGCATCAGCCGCAACGAGGATGGCACGTGGAGCTGGAAGTTCGACAATTACCTCAATGTCTGGCCCGCCTTCGACATGCCGCAGGACGACATCGCCGCGCTGTGGGGCGCGATCACCTGCCCCACCCTCTTGCTCTATGGCGCGAACAGTTGGGCCTCGAATCCCGAAAAGGACGGGCGCCTCGTCCATTTCAACACCGCCAAGGTGATCGAGTTCGAAAATGCGGGCCACTGGCTGCACCACGACCAGTTCGACCGGTTCATATCCACGCTAGACGAATTCCTCTAAACGGGTCGCCGGTTGCGCGCGGCGATGCGCGATGAGAGGCGGCGCGATGGCCTATACGGGGCAGGTTTCGAGGCAGCAGAAGCTCGTATCGGGCGGCGGCGCGCTGCTCGCGGTCGGTGCGGTGGGGCTCGGCCTTGCGAGCGGCCTCGATCTCGATGTCGTCCGCAAGGCCAGCGACGCGATCGCGGCGATCGCCCTCCCCGCGCGCCCACCACCACGCGAGGAGGCCCAGCCGGCAAAGGCGCCGAGCGAAAAGGCGAGCGGCAAGGCGTCGGCGGCGAACAAGCATGCCAAAGCCGCCGCGGTCGCCGCACCGCCGCCCAAGCTGCCTCCCATCGCGCCGCCGATTGCCGCCGCGCCGCGCCCGGGCGCCGGGAACGACGCGTCGGCGGGGGCGACGCCGAATCCCGGCCCCGGATCGGGCGCAGGCGGGCGCGGCGACGGCACCGGCGCGGGCGGTGCGGGCACCGGAACCGGCGGCGGGACCAAGGCCGTCTGGCGCAGCGGTACGATCCGCGACCGCGACTATCCGCGCGAAGCCAGCCGCGCGAAAGCGGGCGGCGAGGTCGAAGTGCGCTTCACCATCGAAGCCAGCGGCCGCGTCCGCGGCTGCCGCGTGACACGGCCCAGCGGCGATACCTCGCTCGACCGGACGACGTGCGAGCTGATCGAGGAACGTTTCCGCTTCAAGCCCGCGACCAACGCCGCCGGCGAACCCGTCGCGAGCCAATATGGCTGGCGGCAGAGCTGGTGGCTCGAACGCCGACACTAGGCGTCCTTCTCTCAACTGGTATCGATTGCGACGATGTCGCGAATGATTCGCATTAGAGTTGACTTTGCAATCGACTCTCAATAGCGGCGCCCCCAACCAATCACAAAATAGGGGTTTACCGTGAAGCCATCGACATCTGCCTCATTCCTCGCGCTCTCCTGCGTCGGCAGCCTTATCAGCGCACCGGCTTTCGCCGCCGACGCCGCGGACGCGCAGGATGCGCCCGGTGGCCGCAGCGAGATCATCGTCAACGGCTCACTCGCCAATGAGGTGGAATCGCCGAAGTCGACCGCGCCGCTTGTCGACACGCCGCAGACGATCACGGTCGTGTCGCAAGAGCAGATCCGCCAGCAGAACCTGCTGACGCTGCGCGACGCCTTGGCGACGATCCCCGGCATCACATTCGGGGCGGGCGAAGGCGGCGGCGGTTATGGCGACTCGATCAACCTGCGCGGCTATTCGGCGAACAACGACCTGACGGTCGACGGTGTGCGCGACAGCGCGCAGTACAGCCGCACCGACCCCTTCAACCTGCAGCAGATCGAAGTCTATAACGGCGCGAACTCGGTCTTTAACGGATCGGGCAGCGTCGGCGGCACGATCAACCTCGTCAGCAAGATCCCCTTTGCGCGGAGCGCCACGACGGTGCAGGCGGCGGTCGGCACCGACAATTATTATCGCGCGGCCGTCGACAGCAACTGGCGCGTCAACGACCTGATCGCCGTCCGCCTGAACGCCATGTATCACGAGAATGACGTACCGGGCCGCGACGTCGAATCCTACAAGCGCTGGGGCGTGGCGCCGTCGATCACGATCGGGGTCGACAGCGATACCAGCCTGACGCTCGCCTATATCCATCAGGACGACGACAATACGCCGATCTATGGCGTTCCGTTCATTCTCGGCGCCGTCAACAACGGTCCGCTGCCCGGTGTCGATGACAGCGACTATTTTGGGATCGTCAACCTCGACAAGCAGAAGACCAAGGTCGATCGCCTGACCGCGACCTTCCGCCACGCGTTCAGCGACAATGTTTCGATCCGCAACCTGACCCGCTGGCAGCGCGTCCACCAGTACAGCCAGACGAGCGCGCCGCAGGGCGTCTTCTGTCTTGCGAACGGCCTCCAGCCGATCGGCGCGAACGCGGCTGCCACGGTCGGCATCCCCTGCCCCGCCGGCCAGAATACGCCGGGCACCTATTATCCTTCGGGACCGCGCGGCCTCGTGCGCGATCAGGTCAACGATCTGTTGCACAACCAGACCGACCTCACCGTCGTCAGCGGCGCGAAGGGCGGCCTGTTCAATACGCTGGTGATCGGCGCGTCTTACAGCCAGGAAGATTATTCGATCGAGAATGCACAGTTGCTGCGCAATCCCGGCGGCGCGCTGCCGAACCCGGTGTTGCCGCCGATCAGCCTGTCGAACCCGAACACTGTCTGGACCGGCCCGGTCAATTATGTCCGCACGGGCAACAGCTATGGCGACACGCGCAACTGGGCGATCTATGCGTTCGACACGCTCGAAATCTCGCCGATGTTCGAGATCAACGCGGGTGTCCGCTATGAAAATGCGCGCAACATCTTCCACGCCGACACGGTGACGACGCCGGCGACCGGCGCGGTCTACACGCGCGGCCCCAACCAGATCAGCGACGAGAATCTCTTCTCGTACCGCGCCGGCGCGGTGTTCCACCCGATGGAGAATGTCAGCCTCTACGCCGCCTATGGCAACGCCAAGACGCCGACTTCGGCCAGCGTCCGCGCGGGCTGCGGCCTGCCGGCAAGCCCGACGGCGGCCGATCCCTGTGCGACGGCACCCGAAAAGGCGCGGAACATCGAATTCGGCGCCAAGGCCGAACTGATGGACAAGAAGCTGCTGCTGACCGCCGCGGTGTTCCGCAACGAGCGCACCAATTATCGCGTGCCGTCGAACGACCCGGCGCAACCCGCTTCGCTTCAGATCCTCGATGGCCGCTCGCGCGTCGACGGTTTCGCGCTCGGCGCGAGCGGCAATGTCACGCCGGAATGGGCGATCTTTGCGAACTACACCTACCTCGACGGCAAGGTGAAGCAGAGCGTTTCGGATTTCTGCCTTGCCAACCCGGGAAGCACCGGTTGCGGCAATAGCGCCGCCATTCCCGATCCGCAGCGCGGCGATCGGCTGTTCCAGACGCCCAAGCATTCGGGCAGCCTGTTCACCACCTATGTCTTTCCGTTCGGGCTGCAGGTCGGTTACGGCCTGACCTATCAGGGCAAGTTCACGACGCACCAGCGCAACCTGGCGCAGCGCGCGCCGCTGTCGGTCGACGATTATCTGATCCACCGCGCATTCGTGTCGTACGACTTCAAGAACGGCCTGGTGGCGCAGGTCAACGTCCAGAACTTCACGAATGAGGATTATTACACCGGCGTCCGCAACAATGTGAACGCGACGACGGGCGCCGTGACGGGCGGTTGGGCGGTCCCCGGCGAATCGCGCTCGGCGGTGTTCAGCCTCTTCTACAACTTCTGATTCCGGTGGGGCGGGCACGGCGATTGCCGTGCCCGCCCCTTTCGCTCTAGAAGCGGCGCCATGATCCGCATCATTCCCGACGTGCTCGATGCCGACGGCGTCGCAAAGCTCCGATCGATTCTCGACGCCGCCGACTGGGTCGACGGCAACGAGACATCGGGTCCGCAGGCTGCGCTCGCCAAACGCAACCAGCAGCTCCCCGAATTCGGCGAGGCGGCCGGCGAAGCGGGGCGCCTCGTGCTCGACGCGCTGGGCCGCAGCCCGCTGTTCATCGCCGCTGCGTTGCCGCTCAAAATCTATCCGCCCTATTTCAACCGCTATGCCGGCGGCGAGAATTTTGGCGATCATATCGACAATGCGATCCGCATCCGTCGCGGCAGCGATTTCCGGATGCGCAGCGACCTGTCGGCGACGCTCTTCCTTGCCGATCCCGACAGCTATGAGGGCGGCGGGCTGGTCGTCGAAGGCTTTGCGCAAGAACCGGGGATCAAATTGCCCGCCGGGCATCTGGTCCTCTACCCCTCCACCACCGTCCACCGCGTCGAGCCGGTGACCGCAGGCGCGCGCGTCGCGAGCTTCATGTGGATTCAGTCGATGGTGCGCGATCAGGGGCAGCGCAACCTGTTGTTCGATCTCGATATGGGGGTGCAGGGTGCCGCGGCGGCACTAGGTCAGGGCGACGCAACGGTCGTCCGCCTGACCGGCGTATATCACAATCTTCTGCGACGCTGGGCCGACAGCTAATCCAGCATAGCGCGCCAGGCGCGCGACAGATGTTCGCGGTCGCCCACAACGACGCATACCGCGAGGTCCTGCTCATCGGCGAGCGCGACCGCGGCCTCGGAGCCCAGAACCGTCAGTGCGGTCGCCCAGCCGTCGGCGCTGATGCAGTCGCGATGGAGCACGGTGACCGACGATATGCCGTTGACGATCGGGCGCCCGGTCGCCGGATCGAAGCTGTGCGAATAATGCTGGCCGCCCGCGCTGAAGCCGCGGCGATAATTGCCCGAGGTCGCCACCGACAGGTCGTGCAGCGCAATGCGCCATGATGGAATGGACGAGGTGGGCGGCATCTCGACATCGACCCACCAGGGCTGACCGTCGGGGCGGATCCCCTCGCCGCGTAGCTCGCCGCCGACTTCAAGCAAGAAATGACGGACCCCGATGTCGAGCAGCCATGCGGCGGCGAGGTCGACGCCATAGCCCTTGGCGATACCCGACAGGTCAAGCGCCGCCGCCTCGCCGCGCCGGATGCGCCGCGCCCCGGGGTCGAAATCGATCGTGCGGTCCGCGCCGGACTGGACCGCCTGCGGCACCCGCCCGGTACGCCGGGCACTGCCGAAACCCCAGGCGTCGGTGATGCGGCCGAGACCGGGGTCGAAGGCGCCGCCGCTGGCGCGCGCGATGTCGAGCGCGACCTCCACGACATGGGCGAATTCGGCTGGAATTTCGCGCCATGTCCCGGACATCGCGCGGTTGAAGCGCGAGAGGTCGGATTCGGGCTCCCATTGGCTCATCTGTTCGACGACGAGGTCGAGTGCGGCCTGAACGCCGTGCTGCGTCGCGGCGGGCGGCGAGACCGCTTGCAGCGACCAGCCTGTCCCCATCGTTTCACCAGCGAAGCGTTCGATGGCCGCCCCCGCCCCGCGCCCGGCGAAAGCCGCGGGCGTCAGGGCGCGGGGGATGAGGATGCGGTCGGTCAGGGCGCGAGCACTTCCAGCGTCGTGACATAGCTCGCGCGGCGCTGCGGGGTGGCGGGTTCGGGTGCGCCTTCGGCACGCTCGGCCTGCAGCGTCGTGACGTTCAGCCAGTACAGGCCGGGTTCGGTCCAGTTTACCGCGACCTTGCCGTCGGCGCCGGTCTTGAGGTCCATCTGGCCAAGCTGGTCGCGATAGCGGATGCCGCCGGGAATCACCGTGACGGGCAGACCCGCGGCGGGCTTGCCGTCGAGCAGGAACTGGAAGGTCGCCGCCTCGCCCGCGATCAGGTCGTTGGGGTGCGTCACGGGAACCAGCTCGATGCCCTTGCCAGTCGGCTTGAACAAGGTCGTCGTCGGTTCGCCAACCGTCACGAAAATCTCGTTGCGGTTGTTCGATTCGGCGGTCTTCACATTGGTCGCACCCGCGGGGATGCGCTCGGCGAGGTTCGTCGTGGTGGTGCCGCGCGGCAGGCGCTCGGTCTTGCCGTTCAGGTCATAGCTGCCCATCACGCCATCGGCGACCGAGGCGATGCGCCAGGTGCCCTTTTGCGTCAGGTGGACGTCGAAGGTGCTGCGGTAGCGGCCCGTCGCCTTATTCTCGATCGCCGCTTCGGTGCCGTCGGGCGCCCACGCCTTCAGCGCGTCGAGCCGCATCGGCTGATGCTCGAAATAGAAGAGGTCGTTCGACACCGCGGCGTCGACCGTGACCCACACGTCATCGCCCGACAATACAGTCGACGACGGCAGCATCCACTGGCGGTGTGCCGAAGCCGGAACGGCGACCAGTGCCGCCAGCGCGGCGGTCGCGGCGAAACCCCAAATTCGCTTTTTCATAACCCTGTCCTTTTCACGTTCAGCGGAAGGCGACCGAGACGGCCCCCAATTCAGTCGTTCCGGAAACGCGCCCGCCCGCCCCTGCCTTTGCGGGCCAGGTGAAGGGAATGCGCAGAAGTTCGCGGCCGCCCACCTCGCGCGCCGCCTCGATCACCAGCGTGTACTGGCCGGGGGCAGCGGCACCGAGCTGCGCACGCGAGAAGGAGACTTTATGCGCGCCGGGGGCCCGCGTCGCGCCGGTGATGCCGTTCGCAGGAAAGGTCATCGAGCGCCCCGCGGCGCGCCACCACTGGCGCACGTCGCGCAGCCACTTGGTGCCCTCGTTCGCCTTCATGTCATAATCGTACCAGACCGCGACTGTCTTCGCCGACGCGCCGGCTTTCTCGACCCAGATCGCGACATAGGGCTTGTGATATTCGGCGACCTTCAGCCGCGGAATGTTGATCGTCACGTCCATCGTGCCCGGATCGGCGGCGAAGGCGGGCGCGCCGAGCACAGCGCCGAGGCCGATCGTCCCGCCGAGGATGCGCGCTGGGGTGGAAAGCTGCATGATGGGTCTCCCTAATGAATGAAAATGACGGCGATGGCGGCCGGGATCGCGAGGCCGAGGCCGACGAGCGGCCAGGTGCTCTTGCGCTTCGCCGAATGCAGCCAGAGAAGAACAAGGCCGGTGATTGCGAAGATGAGGCAGGCGAAAGCGAAGATGTCGATGAACAGGCTCCACTCGCCGCCCGAATTGCGGCCTTTGTGGAGGTCGTTGAGATAGGAGATCCAGCCGCGGCTGGTGACCTCGCTCGACGCCGCGCCGGTCGCGAGATCGATCGCGACCCACGCGTCGCCGCCCGGACGCGGTGCGGGGAGATAGACTTCGCCCTCTGACCATTCGGCCTCGCTCGCTGCTGCTTTTACCGGAAAGCTCTGCTCGACCCATTCGGCGACGGCGGGGGGCAGCGGCGCCTTTTCGGCGTCGGGGACCGCCGCCTTCAGGCGCGCAAGCAAGACGGGCGGCATCTGCGCCGATTTCTGGATGACGACCGGCGACCCTTCGATATCGGCGGCGTGATTAAGCGTGAACCCGGTGATCGCGAACAGCAGAAGGCCGATCAGGCTGACGGCCGAACTCATCCAGTGCCACATGTGCAGCTGTTTCAGCCAAAAGGCTTTCCGGCTTTTCTTCGTCGCCGGTCGCGGGGTTGTCGGTGCATGCATCCGGAAGTTCCAGCAAAAGGATGCATGGCCATTATCGAGAACGATTCGCAATTACAATATGATTCCGGATCGTCGGCCGGATGAAGAATTATGCCGCCGATTTCCGGCCGATGGGCCGGCGCCTAATTCTCGCGCCCGGCCATCCAAAGCGTCTGGGTGAGCGGTTCGATGAGATAGGATAGAGCGGTCCGCTTGCGCAGCGGGATCATGATGTCGACGGGCAGGCCGGCACGAAGCCCGCCATCCTCGCGAACACGCCGGAGTTTCGCGAGCTCGCTTGGCGGCACGACCAGCTCGATCTTGAAATAGCGCATGCCCGAACGTTCGTCCTCGAAGCTGTCGGCCGAAATCTTGGAGATCTGACCGACGAGGATCGGCAGATTGCGTTCCTGCAACGCGGTAAAGCGGATCTGCGTCTCCATCCCCGGCGCAAGATCGTCGGCATCGGTCGGCGAAGCCTTGCCATCGATGACGAGGGCGCGGTCTTGCGGAACGATCTCCATCAATGTGTCGCCCGCCGAAACGACGCCGCCGACGGTGAAGACCTTGAGTCCCACGACCCGGCCGCTGGCAGGAGCACGCACCGTCGACCGGGCCAGCTGTTCGCGCACCGCGATCAGCTTGGGCTGAAGTTCGTCGAGGCGAACCTGCCCCGCCTGCTTCTGTGTCGCCACCTCTTCGAGCATCTGCTTGTCGATGCCGACCATCTGCATCTGCGCCTCGCCGATCGCTTCGGAGGAGCGGGCGATGTCGGCGCGATACGCGCCGTAGGAGCCGTCGAGTTCAGCCGCCGATCGTTCCATGCCGCGGACCCGGTTGATCGATACAAAGCCTTTCGGAAGCAGGGTGCGCAGCCCGTCCAGCTCTTCGCCGATCAGCTGTTGCTGCACCTTGTTGGAATTCATCTGGTAGCTGTATCCGTTGATCTGTTCCGAATGCTGGCGCATCCGCTGGCGCAACACGTTGCGCTGCGTGTGCACCGAATTGCGCCGCGCTTCGAACAGCTGGCGCTGGCCGCGCAAGGCTTCGGCGGCCAACTCCCGGTTTTCGGGCGCCAGCGAGGCAAATTCCGCCGGTTCGGCGACGCTTCTCAGACCGCCGAGTTCGGCAACCAGACGCGCGCGCTGTGCCAGCAGGGCGATCACTTCGCCGGTCAGTCCGCGTTCGGCTGCAACCAGTTCGGATGCCGAGATCGTTAGGAGCGGCTCGCCCTTTTTGACCGTTTGCCCCTCGACAACATGGAGTTCGGTAACGATGCCGCCTTCGCGGTGCTGCACCGCCTGACGACTGCCCGACACCGCGATCACGCCGGGCGCATAGGCGCCCGCATCGAGCGGGGTCAGCGACGCCCAGCCGAGCATGCCGACAAAGAAGAAGGCCACGATCAGGCCGCCGATGCGCAGTTCGCGATGCGGGCGATCGGCGGAATCATGCCCCGAGGGGCGATCGCCACCCGTCGGCGGCTTCCAGGTCATGTCGGTCATGGCCGCGCTCCTTCATGGATTGGAACAACATTCTGCTTTGCCGCGGAATTCTGCAGCGCCTGGAGGATTTCGTCGCGTGGCCCCACCCCCACGACCGCACCGTCGGCGAGGATCGCCAGCCGGTCGGCGCTAGCCAGAACGGCCGCGCGATGGGCGACGATCATGATCGCCGCGCCGTGGAGCTTTGCCGCACCGATCGCCCGCGACAGCGCTTCCTCGCCATCGCTGTCGAGCGCCGAGTTCGGCTCGTCGAGAACGAGGATGCGCGGGCTGCCATAGAGCGCGCGCGCCAGCGCGACGCGTTGCGCCTGTCCCGCCGACAGCCTGTGGCCGTTGCCTTCGATACAGGTGTCGTAACCGCCTGGCAGATGCAGGATCATCTCGTGGACGCCGGCCATGCGCGCAGCCCTTACGACCTCCTCGTCAACCTCCGCCTGCGGAATACCGCGCGCGGCACCGAAGCGCGAGACGTTCTCGCTGATCGTTCCGGGGAGAAGGCCGCAATCCTGCGGAAGATAACCGATATGTTGCGCAAGCTCTTCGGGATCCCAATCGGCCATACTGGCGCCATCGATCCTGATTTCGCCGAGGTCGGGCGGCAGCGCGCCGGCGACGACACGCGCGAGGGTCGTCTTGCCCGCCCCGGACGGGCCGACAATACCCAGCACCTCGCCGGGGGCGAGTTTCAGGAAAATATTCTTGAGCAGGATCGCACTGCCGTCGGCATTACGGACGACAACGCCCTGAAGCTCCACCTGCCCCTCTGGATCAGGCAAGGTGGTGCGTACCACCGGACCGGTCGCTTGATCGAACAGCCTGTCGAGGGTCTGAATCGCCTGGCGCGACTGGACGATGTTTGGCCAGAGGCCAACAAGCTGCTCGATCGGCTGCAGCGCGCGGCTGAGCAGCACCGAGGCGGCGATGATCGCGCCGACCGAAATCTGCCCGTTGATGGCGAGCCATGCGCCGACGCCCAGCGCGAAGGATTGCATGAACATCCGCACGAATTTGACGAGCGAATTGTAGCGGCTGCCCGAAAACTGGAGATCGGCGACGGCATTCAGGCCGACGCTGCGCTGCTGGATATGGCGCGAGACCAGCGCGCGCCGCATCCCGAGCGCGCGTACGATCTCGGCCCTGCGCAGCATCGCTTCGTGCGATTCATAGGCCGCCGCATTGGCGTGATGCGCCTCTTCGGCCTTTGCCTTGCTGCGCCTTTCATTGGCGATCGCAAGCGTGACCAGAACGCATCCGGCACCGAGCACCAGCACTCCCAAAATCGGGTGAATGAGAAAGGCCACCAAGAGATACAGCGGCGTCCACGGGACGTCGAACAAGGCGGTCGCTGCCGGTCCCGCAAGCGATTGACGCAAGAGGTCGAATTCGCGCATCGCCTGATGGGTCGAAGGGTCGCCGGGCCGCGCGCGCGACCGCGCGAGCAGCCGATCCAATATCTCGCCCGAGAGCAATCGGTCGAGGCGCAGCGACGCACGGGCCATCAACCGCACCCGGATCGCATCGAGCGCCGACAGCGTGGCGATCGCAACGCCGACGACGACGGTGATGAAGACCAGCGTCAATACGCCATTGGTCGGCACAACCCGGTCATAGACCTGCATCATGTAGATGGTCGGTGCGAGATAGAGGATGTTGATCAGCGCACTGAATGTTGCTGCAAGGATGAAGTGAGTCCGACAGGCGCGGACGGCTTCTGACAATGCCGGTGGAACGGGCATCCAGAACAGGCGCATGCAATCCTCCCTTATTATCGGAAAAAAATGGCGCCGGGAGGGGGGGAGGTCCCGGCGCCAAGCTGGTTATGAAAAGAGATAATCCGTGTCGAAATAGTGCCGGACATCGCGGAGGCTGGAGCGCCCGTTCGCTTCCATCCAGTCGTCCATCAGTGCCCGGATCATCTGCAAGGGGTTGTCCTGCTGATGGACGGAACCGCCGCCGTGGCCATTTCCGGAACTGCCGGAATTGACGACGTCCTGGGCCCGGGCGTCACCGATAAACTGATCGGCGCCGCCGCCGGTATTGAATACCAGCCGATGCGCGGAGGTCAGTCCGGATATATCGACCGTATCGGCGCCCCGGCCGCCGTTGACGGTGATCGTATTGAAGTTGAGGCTGGTCGGGTTGAAATCGCCGATGACGAGGATCGTGTCGCCACCGTTCCCTCCCGTACCGCCCGGCGGGACGCCTCCGGGCGACGTCACATTCAGGGCGTTGACGTTGATCTCCTCGATATTGTCGAGTTCGGCCACGATCTGCGCGTTCCCGGTGCCGTTGCGCGTGACGACGATTTCGGTGTTGGCATTCAGTCCGGTCATGCCCGCAGCTTCGGCTGCGGCCCGGGCATAGATACGGAAGGTTTCCGCTCCCGCCACGCCGTTGAGCACGAATGTATCCGTGCCGGCCCCGCCATCCACCAGATCCCTCCCACCGGTGGCTCCGGTCTGGGTTATGGTATCGGTGCCGTCGCCGCCATTGACGATGTCGTTGCCGGCGGCGCCATTGATCGTGTCATTGCCCCCAAATCCGAACACCGCCTGCGAGCCCGCGGCGCCGTTGAGGTTGTTGTTGCCGCCGGTTCCGGCGACAACCGCATAGTTGACGCCATTGAACCGCAGCGTTTCGACATTGCTCACCGTATCGACACCCTCGGCGCCGGTGTTGTCGGTGACGACAAGTGATGTTCCGGTGGTCGTGACGCTATAGTTTCCGACCGGTCCGGCGAACACCGCCACGTCGTTGTCGCCATTGCCGTTGATGCTGTCGTTGCCCGCGCCTCCGGTCAGCGTGTCATTCCCTCCCCCGCCGGTCAGCGCGTCGTTGCCAAGACCGCCGGAGACGGTGTCGTTGCCGCCATCACCGTTCAGCGTATCATTGCCGTCGTTGCCCGACAGTACATCATTGCCGCCGCCACCGTCGCCGGTGTCGTCGCCGGCCGTACCGACCAGGCTGTTGTTGGCGCCATTGCCGTCCCAATTGACCCCGGTCGGCCCGGTCGCGGCGGATATGACCTGTTCGGCCGTGCCACCGCCATCGGTGAAGCTCACCGCGACGCGCAGCCGAAGCCCGGCCTGGTCGCCGAACACCTGGCCGGCATTGTCGTCGGGCGTGAACGTCGCAGCGGTGGCCCCGGCAATATTGTTCCAGGTCACGCCGTCGATCGACTGCTGCCATTGGTAGCTGAAGGCGCCGAGCCCATTCGGGTCGGCAATCGCCGCGTTATTGACGGTCAGCTGCAGCCCTTCTCTCGGCGTCAGGTCGCTGATGACGGGCTGGCCCGTCGCCGGCGCGTTGACCGCGATCTCGACGTCGGAGAACCGCATGCGTTCGATGTTGCGCAAATTGTCGGTGCCGTCGAGCTGCGTGCCGCGCGCATGCGCCACGCTGATCGTGCCATTGGCATTATAGGTGATGTCGTAATTGGCCCTGAGGTCGGAGAACACGGCGATGTCCGTGTCGCCCGCGGTCGTGTCGGTCAGGATTTCGCGGACGATCACAAGCTGTCCCGGATTGAATGTCCGGTTGAACATCCGCGTTACCAGCTCGCTCATGCTGTTGGCCGTGGCGATTTCCACACCGGTGCCGCCATCGGGACCGACATTCTGGCGAACGCTGATCCGCACGTTCAGCCATTTATCGCCATCGATGATATCATCGCCGGCGTTACCGCGGATGAGGTCGCTGCCGTCGCCGCCGAGGATGATATCGCCGGCGTTATACGACGTGACGCCCGCTCCGACCACGGCCTGCAGCCCGGCGATCCGGGCGATGCCCGCGGCGTCGAGATTGCTTCCCGTATAGCCTTCCGATCCGCTGATCGCCGGATCGGGATCGAACGGCGCGCGTTCTGCCGCGGTGATGTTGGAACCCGACAGGATATCGTTGAACCGCGACCCCGACAGCCCTTCGACGCTTTCATAGGCGTCCTGCGTCGCATTTGGCGGCGGCGTCGGATTCTCGTCGAACACGATCCCGCGCGTCAGGTCGGCATCGGTGCCGGCGCTGTTATCCTTATAAATCGCCCAGTCCCAACCCGACATGCCGGCCATCTTGGCGCGACCCGGGCTGCCGACCATGATGTCGTCGCCGCCTTCGGCGATGAACTCGTCGAAGCCGCCAAGCCCGAAGAACACGTCATGGCCCACGACCCCGTCCTGCGCGAAAATTTCGTCGAAATTGTCGCCGGGCGCGCCGTCGAAGGTGCCATGTTCGATCCAGTCGTCGCCCTCGTTGCCGAGGATGCGTTCGGCGGTGATATTGCCGAGGATGAAGTCATTGCCTTCACCGGCGAAGACTTCCGACCCGGCGTCGCTGCCGAGAACGATGAAGTCCTGCCCGCGCCCACCGAGCACCAGGTCGAGGCCCGGTCCGGTGTTGATCACGTCATGCCCGTCGCCAAGCTTGACATTGTCGTCACCGCCGATGTCGCGGACGACGTCGTCTCCCGCACCGGCATTGATGATGTCGTTGCCGGCGCCGCCTTCGAGCGTATCGTTACCGCCATCGCCGAAGATCGTGTCGTCGCCTTCGCTGGCAATGATGATGTCGGCGCCCTCGGTGCCGCCCAGCACCACATGCTGATCGCCCGTATAGCGCAGATAGTTGGTGTCGGGACCGACGGTTCCGGGGTTATTGCGGACGACAAGCGGGGTCAGGATGCCGCCGCCGGTCGGGTCGGTGCTCTCCAGCACACCGTCGCCATTGAGATCGTTGAACTGCCGCGTCCGGTCGACCTCCAGGATCAGTCCGGGCGTCGAGAAGACGTCGGAGGGAAGATGCGTCGCATTGGTGTTGCGCATGATCATCCCGGCGAAGCTGTTGCCTTCCATCTCGCTGAACAGGTGCAGGCCGTCGAGACGCTGGAGATAATAGAAGCGGTCGGCATTCTGCAGCTGTTCCATCTGCACTTCGAAGACGAAGTTGAAGGTGGAGCCGAGCATGCCGCCAAAGGGCAGGATCTTTTCGGCAAGGCCGCCGATCCACAGGTCGACATTATCGAGGCCGGTGATCGTGACCCCGTTCGGACCGCTGGTCCAGGCGCCTTCGCCGTTGAGGAAGTCGAACGCATCGGGCGCATCGGCCGCCAGGATGACGCGATCGTCCAGCGGATCGTCGGGATCGCCCAGCACCGTCTGATCGGTACCGAAGATGATCGCCATCGCCGCAGCGCGCTTGCCCTCTACCGTCGTTTCGCCGGTGATCAGCGAATGCGTGCCATAAGCCGCGACGAAGTTGATGATCGACGCCTCATTCTTGAGATTGCCGGCGAAGTCGACCCAGCTTTCATAGGGTTTCAGCCGCGCGTCGTTGTTCGTCACCTCATAGAATTCGCGGCGCGCGGCGTTAAGCGAGGGGACGCCGGTGTCGCGGCCGCGGGCAAGGTTGATCGTCGCCAGATCGAGCGGCAGGCCCAGCAGGTTGTTGCGCAGCGCGCTGGTGACGAATTCGTCGATCTCGTTGCCGACCTGACGAGTCATGCCGCGGATGATGTCGCCCGCTGCCAACCCGTCCGCGATGACACCGTTAACCCCGTTGAACGCCGTGGGATTGAGGAAGCCATCGATCAGGCTGATGTCGTCGGGCGTGAAGGTCGGGCCGAACCGGGATATATCTTCGGTCAGCATCGAGTGGCCGAAGCGATAGACGACGTGCGCGAATTCGGCGACGATGTCGGGGTTGATCGTGGTGTCGAACCCGTCGGGCACGATGAAGAAGTCGACCTGCGGCTGGATCTTGCGCGCGAATTCCTCGAACACGAGGTGCTGATATTGCATCTCGGTGCCGAATTTCGCGGCCTGGAACAAGCGTTCGCCGTCCCACACCAGCGCAGCGACCTGCCCCGGCGTCGTTGGGAGGGCCGCGACGTCATCCGCCAGCCATTCGTTGAGGAACGCAAGGTCGCCGGTTGCCAGGACGACCTCCTTGGTGTGCTCGACCAGGCGGTTATGTTCGGCATGGAAGACATGGTGGACCGCGGTCAGGCCGATATTCTCGTTCACCCGGCCGTCGCCCGCCATGAAGTGGGCGTCGAGCAGTTCATCGTCATAAACCGCCGGGTTGTTGCCGGGGTTCAGCAGGCCGATCGTGATGTCGCCGTCTTCGATGCCGTTCGGCACCGCGGTGTGGGCGATATCGGCGAGGAAGGCGCTGTTGGTGCGAATCGCGGTGGCAAGACCCACCGGCGCCAACGGCGTACCCGAAATCACAACGTCGTCGGCCGTGTTCGGAATCCCGTCGCCGCCGATACCCGTGATCACCTGCGCATAGCCCGCAGCGTTGGGGATGAAATTGCCGTAGGCGTCGGTGCGCAGCAGGGGCACCTTGCCCACGTCCTGATCGGTGAGCAGGATGCCGAGCATCAGCGCCTGTTCCTTGACCTCGGCCCAGGTCGCCATGCCGCCGGGGGAGCCGCCGGCGCCCTCGATCAGCTTGCCGGTCGCAACCGGATGGCCCGCCGCGTTCACTTCATATTGGCGCAGGAACACCTGATGCGACGCGTGCGAAGCATAGGTCTGGTTCTGATCGACATAGGAGGTCGTCGTGTTGACCGGCCGCACATCGTCGGCGGTTCCCATGATGTTGTCGGCGCCCGCCGAAACCGTGGCGCGCGTCAGCACCATGAAGTTGGTGGGGCTGCCCGGGACATAAAGCGGATCGTCGGGCTGGAGCGGAATGAAGACGGTGCCGCTGCCCCCCTTGTTGACCAGATCGAGACCATGATCGAAGAATTGGCCGAACAGGGTGAACCACGAGTTGAACGAGGCCGACAGGCCCACGTCGGGCGAAATATTCGGCAGATGGACGTTGTCGCCGTCCATCGCGAGACCATAGGGCACAAGCGCGGCGTCGCGAACGACGCGCGCGGCCTCCAGATCGGCGACGGTCACGTCATGCGCGGCGGTCGCGGCGGCCAGCGCATCCAGCGCAGCCTGTTCCGCCGCACTCGGCGGCGTAAGGGGGTCGCCATCGTCCAGCTCATTGGCTGCGACCCGTGCGTTCTCCTTGACCACGCGCGCCTGATATTCTGCGTCCGACGCCGGTTTGAAGGTCTGATAGATCGCCGTAATCGCCGCCAGATCTGTCAGCGGATCAGCACTACCCGCCCGGTCCAGCCCCTCGAGGATCGCGGCGGGATTGCCCAGCGTCTGATCGACGAGCAGGTTGGAGATTGTCCGCAGGCTGCTGTCGAAGACGAGCGAGTTCGGATTGTTGGACGGATTGTAGTTGGGCGCCGTCGGCATCGGCGGCGCGCCGCCAGGCCCGTCGGGATCGAACACGGTGCCGTCCGCCGGCCGGTAAACCGGATCGAGCAATGACGGGAACTGCACGTTGGACGCGCCCCATTGTTCCTGGCCCGGGAGCAGATGGTTGTTGCTGCCGTCGACCGCACGCAATCCGAAGGAAAGATTATACGCGGGGATAAGCCCACCCGGCCCGTAAAGCGGCTGCCCAGCGGCATGCGCTTCGGCAATCTTGATCTGATCGAGAATGAATTCGAGATCGCTGCGGATGTACGTAACCATGCTTACCTCCCTGCAGTAAACCCGCACACGCCGCCCAGCAACCGGCTCGGCTTCGACTCGCAATACGCGGTCGATCTGCGGATTTTGTGGTTGCAAGCTAAGTCTTAAGGAGCGCCGCCGTCGAGTTGGACTGGCGACCTATTACGTTCCCGCCGTTCTATATTCACGCGCTCTATTACGATGTCACAATCTATATAGTACTTTTTATATATAGGTGACGATCGGGCAAGGGGCAGGCCAAGGAGGGCCCTTTGCAGGCTGGCAAGGCAAAAGACGGAAGGGAAGCTGATTTGGGGCGGGCGCGAAAATGGCCCGCGAATGGCGATGAAACGCCGCTTAGCGCCTGTACGAGATTTGGGAAACCCCGTTAAAATTACGCTGCAACATCGGCCTTCCGCGCTTCTCTTCGAGAAGGCCGGGTAGATATGTCTCATCCGCGCTGTCATTGAATGCCCGCGCCTGCATCACGGCGACCGCGCTGACCCGGTTGTGTACACCCAGCATACGAAATGCGGCGGCGATATGAACCTTCACCGTTCCCTCGGCGATGCACAGAAGCCGCGCGATTTCCTTGTTCGACCGCCCGGCGGCGAGGAGGTTCAGAACCTCGAATTGACGCCCGGTCAGCGCCGTCTCGTGCGCGGCGCCATCCTCATCGGCGAGGCTCGCCTTCCGGGCATTCAAATCGGACAGGAAAGGCGGAACATATATCTGCCCCGCCAGCACCTTTCTTAATGCGTCCGCCATCTCGTGGACCGGAAAATCCTTTGGGATATAGCCGTGGACGCCGGCCGCCAGCGCGTCGAGCACCATCTCGCGGTCGCGGGACGCAGTCACGACGACGACGCGGACATTGGGATATTTAACGCGCAGATCGCGCAAGCCTTCGCGCTTGTGCATCCCCGGCAGGCCGAGATCGATCGTCACAAGATCGATCGATCGCCGCGCCGCCATTCGTGTGATGACAGACGGAAAGTCCCAGGCTTCGATCAGATTGGGCAGGCCGAGATTTCGCGCGAAAAGTGTAGTCAATCCTTCGCGGCAAAGCGGATGACTATCCGCAACCAAAATCTCACCTGTTGCATTCGTCACGGATTTGCCCCCCACGGGTACTTGCCTAGGCACGCGCCGACAAACATACGCCCGCTTGACCATTTCCCGCCGCCGCGACCCGAGCGAGAAGGCACTCTTTTTGTTATGAAACGAATCGGTCCTGTTAAGATTATGCGCCTAAGCTGACGCCAACCTGACGGTTAACTTAGCTGACGATCAGATTGTTCACCAATTTGGTGGGCGCCTTGAAATAACAGGCCAATTTCTTTTCGGTGAGGATTGGTAATCAGCCTGGCATGGTGGATTTCGGCAATTCGCGCCACGATCGCGAGGCCCAGGCCCGCCCCGCCGGCGTTCGCATGATCGGCGCGAGCGAAGCGCTGGCTGAGCGCGGCAAGGTCGGCAGCCGACAAGCCAGCCCCCTCGTCCCTGACACAAATGCGGGCATCCGGGCCGACCGCGATCACGACCGTTCCGCCCTCGGGGGTCACGCGCAGCGCATTCTCCACCAGGTTCGACACCGCCGCCGCGAGCGTTTCCCTGATTCCGGAAACCATGGGTTCGCCCTCGACCGCCAACGCGACGTGCCTGCCCTGCTCGGCCGCCAGCGGGGCAAAGCGGTTGGTCACGTCCATCGCCACATCGGAAAGCGAAACGACATCGTGGGAGACGGGGCGCGCCACATGCGCTTCCACCTGCGCCATCATCATGATCTGACCGACAAGCCGCTTCATCGCGGCAACGTCCTTCTTGAGCCTGAGCGCGTCGGGCGAGCCTAGCCGGTCCAGCTCGATCATCAGGATCGCCAGCGGCGTCCGCAGTTCGTGGGCGACATTGGCGGCAAAGGCCTCGCGCTGCTCCGCGACGTCGTCGAGGCGTGCCAGCAGATCGTTCAGCGCGCGCGCAAAGGGCTGGGTCTCGAGCGGAAATTCCTCAAGATTGACACGGAAGCCGCGGTCGGTGCCCACCACCGAATCCATGCGGGCAGCCGCCGTGCCCAGCGGGGCGAGCGATGTCCGGATGACCCACCTGACCGCGAAAAACATCGGCACCATAAGCAGGAGGAGCGGCAGGACGACATGTTCAGCGATTTCAAGCCATTCGCCGCGCCAGCCATCCGATGCCGACTTTTGCTCGAGCATGACCTCGACATCGAAACTGACGAAAATGATCAGCGCCAGACCGCCAAACGCGCCCGTCCATGCCAGGCCGCGCGTCAGGCGGCGCGATACGGAATGCGGCGCTTTAATCCCCGTAGTCCCGGAGCAGATAGCCCATTCCGCGGACGGTCACGAGCCGGTCGGGATGATCGGCATCGCTGAGCTTATGGCGAAGCCGGGACACAATGGCCTCGACCGCATTGGGCGTCACCGGTTCGTCGAACCGGTACAGCGCTTCTTCGATGGTCGATCGGCGCACGACCGCTCCGGCCCGCCGGATCAGCAGTTCCAGCAAGTCGGCTTCGCGGCGGGTCAGTTCGATGGCGTTGTCGCCGCTCCGCGCCGTCCGCGCCGCCACGTCGAACGCCAGCTTCCCAGCCCTGATGATCGGCAGGCTGCGCGCTCCCGGCCGGCGCAGAAGCGCGCGAAGGCGCGCGGCGAGTTCCTCGATTTCGACAGGTTTGACCAGATAGTCATCCGCCCCGCCATCAAGACCGGCGACCCGATCCCCCATTCCGTCGCGCGCTGTCAGGATCAGGACGGGCGGCAGGGGGTGGCCCGGCCGGTCGCGGCGCAACCATTCGAGCCCGTCACCATCGGGTAGCCCGAGGTCCAGAATAATCGCATCATATGTCACGCTGGCAAGAGCGACCTCGGCTTCGTCGAGATTCCCGACGCCGTCCCCGCTGAATCCATGCTGAGCCAGGCCATGCGAAACGAGCCCCGCCAGGCGATCGTTGTCCTCTATGATCAGGACGCGCATGTCGCACCAATTGGCAGCGGAGCCCCCCACGGTCATCGCCAGGCACGCCCCCAAAACAAACCCCCGCATCAAGGGAAGCTGTTGCCGGTCCGGTGAGTATGAACTCATTATTCACGAAATCAAGAAGGCCGGGATTCGCATCCTCGGTGCAGTTGGCAGGAACCCCGCCGATCAAACCGCGAATGCCGCGCCTTCCGCGAACCGGAATTATCCGATTACCGGAACTAACCGTAACAAGTTGGCACGGAGGCCCCCAATTAATCGGATTAGAATTAGGAAAATAGTGGCGGAGACGGAGGGATTCGAACCCTCGGTACCGGATTTACCAGTACGACGGTTTAGCAAACCGTTGGTTTCAGCCACTCACCCACGTCTCCGCATGGCCTGTCGCGCTAACGACAGTCTGGCCTAGGCGGGTCGCTATAGCCATGCACTTCGCACCCCGCAACGGCAAAGATTGTGCAATTTTGGGGTCGAAGCAGGCATTTCGTCGCCCGGATGATTCGGTCCGGCGTAAATTCGACTCAAGTCATCGCCGGTTCATTGCCCGCAGCCGAAAGCGAGTCATGATTAACGCAGATTTCGGCGCGCGTGCGTCACTCGATCTTTGGGGGTCCAATATGCGGAAAACGTTCACCAGCCTTGCCTTGGCAGCAATGGCATCGCTCGGCCTTGCGCTGACGCCGCTTCCGGCAGCCGCGCAGATGCGCGAAGTCGATCCCAATAACACGGCGATCGATTCCGATCTCGACAACCCGGCGCCGCCACCGGTATCGAGCGATTCGACGGCCGGCACATCCTACGACAGCGACCTTGCCACCGGCGACCAGCAGACCAGCGAGACGCCGCCCGTGGACGGCGCCGCGGCCGGCGCCGACGTTTCGGCGGCGACCGTCGTGGCGGCACCCGGCTCGACCTACAAGAAGGACGATCTGATCGGCGCCGCCGAAGGCGTGTTCGGCAAGGGCGCGCAAGGCCTTGCCGGGCTGATCGAGGATATTTTGAAGAAGCAGGGCGAACCCAACGCCTATATCGTCGGGCGCGAGGCCGGCGGCGCGCTCGTGCTCGGCGTGCGCTATGGCTCGGGCACGCTGCATCACAAGGTCGAGGGCGAGCTGCCCGCTTACTGGACCGGCCCGTCGATCGGGTTCGACGCCGGCGCCAATGCCGGCAACACCTTTGTCCTCGTCTATAACCTGTTCGACAGCGAGGATCTGTACAAGCGCTATCCCGCGGGTGAAGGCGCCGCCTATCTGGTCGGCGGCTTCAACGCGAGCTATATGCGCCGCGGCGACGTCGTCCTGATCCCGATCCGCGTCGGCGTCGGCGCGCGGCTTGGCGTGAACGCCGGCTATATGAAGTTCCGCAAAAAACAGAACTGGGTGCCCTTTTAAGAACAACCCGCTTGCCACGGGGGCGACAGCCCGCGCTTCGGCGCGGGCTTTTTCTTTGCGCCGATGATAGGGCGTGGTCGCAGCTGATCGGGAGGATCGACGACATGACAACGCAACCTGCTGGCGGCCCGCATTATTCACCCTTCGCGGTCGGTGGCGGCCTCATTTTCGTGTCCGGGCAGCTGCCGCTGCTGCCGGGCCGCGATACGTCGCTGGCCGATGCCCCCTTCAGAGCGCAGGCGGAACAGACGCTCCAAAACCTGAAATCCGTCCTTCAGGACGCTGGCACGGATCTGACGCGGGTGATCAAGACGACCGTCTATCTCGGCGACATGGCCGACTGGGACGAACTGGATGCGGTTTATGGCCAGTTTTTCGGGGCGACGCGCCCCGCGCGAAGCGTGGTCCCCACCGGCCCTCTGCATTTCGGCTTTCGGATCGAAATCGAAGCTATCGCCCTGGCGGCAAAGGGCGCCGCTTAGTCGCCGTCGAACGCGATCAGCGTCTCGCAGGTCAGACCCGCAGCCTCGAGCCGCCGTGATCCGCCCAGATCGGGCAGATCGATCACGAATAGTGCCGCCGCAACCTCAGCGCCGACGCTCCGCATCAACGCGGCGGTCGCGAGGATCGTGCCGCCGGTCGCCAGCAGGTCGTCGACAAGGACGACGCGGTGGCCGGGCAGCACCGCACCTTCGTGGAGTTCGAGGCGATCGACGCCATATTCGAGTTCATAGTCGACGCCGATGGTGACGCCGGGGAGCTTGCCCGCCTTGCGCACGGGAACGACGCCAAGCCCCATCGCGGTCGCCATAGCCGCGCCGAACAGGAACCCGCGCGCCTCGACCGCGACGATGAAATCGGGCCGATGGATCGTGGCGAGCGCGCTCAGTCGGCGCACGCTTTCGGCGAAACCAGCGGCGTCGCCGATCAGCGTCGTGATATCGCGGAATTGAATGCCCGGCTTTGGAAAGTCCGGGATGGTGCGGACGAGCGACGCGAGGTCGAGGTCCGGCTGGGGCGGGAGGGCGATCATGTTGGCCGCCCTCCCCTACGCCCTCAATGTTTCTTGTCGGCCCAGATGTTCCGGTACGACAGGTACGTCAGCACGGTGAAGATCAGCAGGAAGAAGAAGACTGCATAACCCACCTGGATGCGCTTGATCAGCTTCGGCTCGGCCGTCCAGACGAGGAACGCCGTGACGTCCTTCGACATCTGGTCGACGGTCGCCTTGGTGCCATCGGCATATGTGACCTGGTTCGGAGCCAGCGGCGGGGCCATCGCGAGGTTGAGGTTCGCGAAATAGGGGTTGTAGTGCAGCCCCGTGCCCGGCTTCAGTTCTGCCGGCAGATTCTTCGGTGGGTTCTGGAAGCCCGTCAGCAGCGAATAGACATAATCCTTGCCGCCTTCGCGCGCCTTGGTGATCAGCGAGAGATCGGGCGGCAGCGCGTTGTTGTTCGCGGCGCGCGCGGCGACTTCGTTCGCATAGGGCGACGGGAAATAATCCGACGGCAGGCCATCGCGCGTCGCCGGTTCACCCGTGTCGGGGTTGACCGACGGAACCTGGAAGCCCTTGGCGAAGGTCTTGATCTGGCCTTCGGTGTAGCCGAGGTCCGCAATGTCGCGGAAGGCGACAAGATGCAGGCTGTGGCAGGCCGAGCAGACTTCCTTGTACACCTGCATCCCGCGCTGCAACTGCGCCTTGTCCCAATGCGGCAGGACGATGCCATCGCTGGCCAGCTTCAGATGCCGGGGGTGTTTGTGAAACTCGTGCGCAACATTGGCTTCATTGCTGAGCGGCGTCGTGAAGATCGCGAGCACCAGCGCGGTAATGAAACCGAGGCCGACGAGAAAACCGAGCGGACGAACCATGGCTGTATCAGCTCCTATTAAAGTCCGGCGCTCAGGCCGTTGCCGAAGCCGACGAGGTGTCGGTGGCGTGTTTGGCGAGGACCGCTTCGGTGATCGAATTCGGCATCGGCAGCGGGCGTTCGATCCGCGACACGATCGGCAGGATCACCAGGAAGTGGGCGAAGTAATAGATCGCGCCCAGCTGGCTGAGGATCACCCACGGCTGTTCCGCCGGCTGCATGCCGCACCAGCCGAGAAGCAGCACGTCGACGACGAGGATCCAGAAGAAGATGCGGTACAGCGGACGATAGTTCGACGACTTGATCGGCGAGCTGTCGAGCCAGGGCAGGAAGAACAGCAGCGCGATCGAAGCGAACATCGCGATGACGCCCCACAGCTTCGCGTCGATCCACAGGAAGTTGAAGGTGAACGCCTTCAGGATCGCGTAGAAGGGCAGGAAGTACCATTCGGGAACGATATGCGCCGGGGTCGAAAGCGAGTTCGCCGGGATATAATTGTCCGCATGGCCGAGCGTGTTCGGGCTGAAGAAGGTCAGCGCGACGAAGATCAGCAGGAAGATGCCGACGCCGAAGCCGTCCTTCGCGGTGTAATAGGGGTGGAACGGGACGGTGTCCTGTTCGTCCTTCACCTCGATGCCCGTCGGGTTCGACGAACCCGGGATGTGCAGCGCCCAGATGTGCAGGATGATGACACCCAGGATCACGAACGGCAGCAGATAGTGCAGCGAGAAGAAGCGGTTGAGCGTGGCGTTGTCGGGGACGAAGCCGCCGAGCAGCCATTCGCGCACCGGTTCGCCGACGATCGGTATCGCCGAGAAGAAGCCGGTGATCACCTGCGCGCCCCAGAAGCTCATCTGGCCCCACGGAAGCACATAGCCCATGAAGGCTGTCGCCATCATGAGGAGGAAGATCACGACGCCGAGCAGCCACACCATTTCGCGCGGCGCCTTGTACGAACCGTAATAGAGGCCGCGGAAGATGTGCAGATAGACGACGATGAAGAACATGCTCGCGCCGTTCATATGCGCGTAGCGGATGAACCAGCCGGCGTTCACGTCGCGCATGATATGCTCGACCGAATTGAACGCGACGCTCGCGTTCGCGGCATAGTGCATCGCCAGAACGATACCGGTGATGATCTGGATCATCAGCGCGGCGCCGGCGAGGACGCCGAAGTTCCAGAAATAGTTGAGATTGCGCGGGACCGGATAGCCGGGGCCCGTGGCGTTATAGACGAGGCGCGGAATCGGCAGCTTCTCGTCCATCCACTTCATCAGCGGATGCGTCGGCTCATAGGGCTTGGCCCAGGGAAAGCTCATCTTATCTCGCTCCTCAGCCGATCGTCACGACGGTGTCGCTGTTGAATTCATAGGGCGGCACAACCAGATTCTTGGGTGCCGGCCCCTTACGGATGCGCGCCGCGGTGTCATAGTGCGAACCGTGGCACGGGCAGAAATAACCGCCGAAATCGCCTTTGTTCTCGCCCTCGGCCGCACCGAGCGGCACGCAACCGAGGTGCGTGCAGACGCCCAGCGTGATCAGCCAGTTTTCCTTGCCGGGCTTGGTGCGCTGGTCGATCGTTTCAGGATCGCGCAGGTCGCCCAGCGGAACCGCCTTGGCTTCGGCGATC
Source organism: Sphingopyxis sp. H053 (assembly GCF_001468225.1). GTDB lineage: Bacteria > Pseudomonadota > Alphaproteobacteria > Sphingomonadales > Sphingomonadaceae > Sphingopyxis. Next base: position 208,248 of record NZ_LNRU01000005.1, read on the forward strand.
TCCTTGGCGACGAGGTTGCGCACGAACACCGGCTGCTTGCGCCAGCTGGTCTTGATCGCCTGGCCAGGCTGGATCGCCGAAATGTCGATTTCGGTCGTCGACAGCGCGAGCACGTCGGCCGACGGGTTCATCTGGTTGAGCAGCGGCAGCACCACGGCGACCGCACCGACACCAGCGAAACTCACCGCCGCAATATTGATGAAATCCCGGCGGCGTACGCCATCCTCGATACCGGCGTTGAGTTCAGATTCACTGGCCATTCGACTGCCCTTGCATGGGTGAACTAACAAAAGTTCTCGAAGTTATGGCCGCCCTGTTGCACGCGCACGAAAGCGCACAACCCGGCGGCCCCTCCGGGAATTGCGGGCCTGATAGCCGCACTGTCCGGGCTTGCCAACAGGCAATTTCCGCATAACGCACTGTACCAAGCGACGGCCGCCAAGCCTCTCGATTCCCGGCGCCTTCGCCTTTATGGGGGCACCATGGAAATCGCCCTGTTTCAGCCGGACATCGCCGGTAATGTCGGCACCATATTGCGCACCGCCGCCTGCTTCGGCGCGCCCGCGCATATCATCGAGCCATGCGGATTCCCGTTTGGCGACGCCGCGCTGAAGCGCGCGGGAATGGATTATGCGGTGCGCGCCAATGTGCGCCGGCACGCCGATTGGAATGACTTCATGCACTGGCGCGCCGAGGCGGCTCGGAGGCTCGTACTGTTGACCACCGCGGGGGCGACGCCCCTGCCCGCCTTTACGTTCGAGCCCGGCGACCTGCTGTTGCTCGGCGCCGAATCCTCGGGCGTGCCGCCTTATGTCCATGATGCGGCCACGGCACGGGTCGCAATTCCCATGCGTGAGGGCTTTCGCTCCTTGAATGTCGCGGTCGCGGCTGGCATCGCGCTCGCCGAAGCGCTCAGGCAAACGAAAGGCTTTCCGGCATGATCTCGCTCGACCCGCAGCAACAGACGGCACGTAACTGGTTCGAATCGCTCCGCGACCGGATCTGCGCCGAATTCGAGAAGATCGAGGCCGAGGCCGGCAGCGACGCGCGCTTTGCCTATACGCCGTGGGACCGCGAGGCCGATGGGCTGGCGCCGGGCGAAGGCGGCGGCGGCGTGCGCGGCGTGATGACGGGCAAAGTGTTCGAAAAGGTCGGCGTCAACGTATCGACCGTCGCGGGCGAGTTTGCCCCCGACTTTGCCGGGTCGATCCATGGCGCGGGCGAAGACCCGAGCTTCTTCGCGACCGGAATCAGCCTTGTCGCGCATATGGCGAACCCGCACGTTCCCGCGGTGCATATGAACACGCGCTTCCTTGCGACGACAAAGCGCTGGTTCGGCGGCGGCGCCGATCTCAACCCGCCGATTCCCTATGCCGAGGACACCGACGCCTTTCACGCGCGGCTGCGCGCCGCCTGCGCGCCCTTTGGCCCCGACGTTTACGAACGTTACGCCAAATGGGCCGAGGATTATTTCTATATCCCGCATCGCGGCGTCCATCGCGGCGTCGGCGGGATTTTCTACGACCATCTCGAATGCGGCGACGATGCCGAGTTCGACCGAAACTTCCAGCTGACGCAGGCGGTCGGTGAAGCCTTTCTCGACATCTTCCCGCAGATCGTGCGGCGCCGGATGGGCCTGCCCTTTACCGAGGCCGAGCGCGAGGAACAGCTCATCTGGCGCGGGCGTTATGCCGAATTCAACCTCGTCTATGACCGCGGAACTTTGTTCGGCCTGAAGACCGGGGGCAATATCGACGCGATCCTGATGAGCCTGCCGCCGCTCGCCAAATGGAACTGACATAGAAAAGGGCGCCCCGTTGCCGGAGGCGCCCTTTCTAATTTCCGTTGGCGCAGATCAGGCGAAAACGTCCCCCGATGCGCGCGGTGAGAGGGCGCGATAAACGCCGACCGGCATCGAGAAGGAAATCATGATGACCGGCAGGTAGACGACCGCGGCCATGACGATCATCGTCAAAATCGCGCCCACCGCCGAACCGCCGAGAATCGCGCCCAGAACGCCGCCGAAGATCAGGCCCGCGATCATTGCATAGATGAATATGCCGATCGTGAAGAGCAGATAGAAGCCGACGATCGTCCACTGCGAGGGACCCGTCAGCCGCCACGATTCACCGAGGCCCGTCACCGGATTGCGCGTCAGCTGATTGGCCATGACAGGACCGGCAACCAGAAAACGCCCCTGCACCCACAGCAGGAAAACGATCATCGCGACGTAGAGGATGATCATCAGGAAGATCGCGCCGCCGCCGATCGCGCCCGCCCCGCCCGATTCCAGCGCCGCCGGGGAGAAAGCCCCCATGCCGCCGAGTGCCGCGCCGAAAATCAGCGTCAGGACGAACATGATGATGAAGATGACGATATAGGCGGCGATCATCACTACGAACATGCCAAAGGCCAGCGCCGGCCCGGCCTGAAACGCCCAGGCGAAATTCGGCGCCTCTCCGGGATACATGCCGCCGCGCCAGATGAGCATCGAAACGCCGTAAAAAATCACAGCCGCGACCAGCGCGAAAAGAGCAATCTTGCCGAACGCGCCCATCACGAGCGACGGGTCGTTGGGCGCCAGCGCCATTGCCGAGAAAGTCGATCCAAGGAGCAGATAACCGAGCAGACCGACGACGAGCAGCGCCCCGCCCATCCAGATCAGCATCTGCATCCAATTCGCCTTTAGAAACGCGAAGGTTTCCGAGAAGGCTGCTCCGATACTCATTTTCGTCATGTCACTTCCCCCTGTTTTTAAACCAGACACTCACTCCATCCAAGGCGGGCAAAAGCCTGACCGGCTTCGCCCATTTGCGACACATCATTCTTATTGGCGGTGACCCGCATCACTTGAACACATCGGACGATGCAAGCTGGCGATAGGCAGCCGCCGAAACGGCAATCGACGCCAGGCTGCCGACGGCGCTGAAAACAGCTTCGATGAAGCCGCCCAGCATCCGCCCGAACCCCGGTTCGCTTCCCGCGATGACCGAGACGATGCCCCCGATGATCAACGCCGCGATCACGATCACCAGCGCGACGAGGAACAGGAAAAAGAAGATCGCCCAACCATTGCCTCGCGTGAGGTCCCAGCTCGTCCGGATCGCTTCGAAGGGGTTGTAGAGGCTGCGGTCGGCGACGGCCGGCGCGACCAGCGCGAGACGCCCGACCAGATAGAGGCCCGGGACGAGAAGGAGGAGAAAACCCAGGCCGATCGCGATGCCGCATACTATCTGGATCGCGATCATCGTCGGGAAGACCATGAGCGCGAAGGTCAGCGCCTCGCCGACGCTGGTCCCGGTCCGCGACAGCCACAGCCGCAGGATTCCCGCCGTGCCGATGAGCGCAGATAGCGCGATCGCCAGTTGTCCCGGAATCATCTGGCGAAAGCTTTCGCGAAACGTCTCCATGACCTGATTGAAGTCAGCGCCCGCCGCGGGCTCGATCGGCACCGGGCCGAACCATGCGACCGCGAGCGCCGGCAGGAACAGGAAAACGCCGGCGATCGTGCCGACCAGCGCCGTGTGCGACTTCAGAAGTTGCAGCGTGTCGTCCCACGCGGCGCCCATGTCGAATTTTACCATTGATACCCCGTCATTTTTTCGATTTCCCAGTTGCGGCGAAGGTGACGATCTTCGGCGCTCCTGTCCACCCCTGTCGGCAAGCGCTACGGAGGGTCTTGCGCGAGGCGCCGCGGCGCGCCAGATAGCCCGCGCAATGCCCCCCCTTTCCCCGCCCGAATGGACCATCAGTCCCGGCCTGACCGATTATGATGCGGCGCTCGCCGATATGGAGACGCGCGCCGCCGCGATCCATGCCGGCGAGGCGGGCGAGCGCATCTGGCTGATCGAGCATCCACCGCTTTATACCGCGGGAACGAGCGCCGATCCCGCCGAGCTGCTCAATCCGCAATTTCCGGTTTATGATGCCGGGCGTGGCGGCCGCTACACCTATCATGGCCCGGGCCAGCGCGTCGGCTATGTCCAGCTCGACCTGACGAAACGCGGGCGCGACGTGCGGGCCTATGTCTCCGCGCTCGAAGGCTGGGTGATCGACGCGCTCGCGCTGCTCGGCGTCGAGGCGCGCCGTGCCGAGGGGCGCATCGGCATCTGGACCGACGACGCCGACGGCCGCGAGGCCAAGATCGGGGCGATCGGGGTGCGCGTGAAGCGGTGGGTGACGATGCACGGCTTTTCGCTCAACGTCGCGCCCGATCTTGCGCATTTCGGCGGCATCGTGCCGTGCGGCATCGCCGAATTTCCGGTGACGAGCCTCGCCGCGCTGGGCCGGGCCGCATCCTTTGCCGAGGTCGACGCGGCGCTTGTGCAAACGTTTCCCGCCTTTCTCGACAAGCTTTCGCCGAAGGACTAGGAACGCCGCATGACCCGCACCCTTCTCGCATCGCTCTCCCTGCTCGCGCTCGCTGCCTGTGGCGGCGGCGACACCGCCGGCAAGTCGACGACCAAGCTCGACGCGGTCGAGGTCCAGCCCGGATCGGTGAGCGATTCGATGATCATCCTCGACGACGCGGTCAGCGATGGCACGGCGGTCGACAACAGCGTTCCCGACGACGGCACGAAAAAGGATGCGGCGAAGACCGACGAAGCGGATACTGCAGATGAGGCGGCGCCCGCAAGCGAAGCCGACGACGATCCCGATGCGGTCGACATGCCCGTCGCGAAAAAGGCGATCACCGCCGATCCCGCCGCGAAAAAGGGCGAATAAACCCTAACGCAGCCCCAGATTTTTGTGCGTCTGCAGCGACAGGCGCCAGCGCGGATCGTCCATCACCAGATCGATGCACGCCTGCACATTGGCGGCGGCGTGCGGATCGTCGAGCGGCTGGACAAGCAGATGCTTGAAATCGAGCGTCGCAAGCCGCGCGACATCGCTGCCCGGTTGCGGCCAGACGAGTTTCAATTCGTCGCCGCTCGTTTGCACCAGATCACTGCCCGCCTTAGGGCTGACGCAGATCCAGTCGATGCTGCGCGGGACCGGGAAGGTGCCGTTGCTTTCGATCGCGATCGTGAAGCCGCGCTCGTGCAGCGCGTCGATCAGCGCCGCGTCGACCTGCAGCATCGGCTCGCCGCCGGTGAGCACGACATAGCGGTCATCGCGGCCCTGCCCCCAGCTTTCGGCGATGACATCGGCCAGCGCGCCCGCCGTTTTATATTTTCCGCCCAACGTCCCGTCGGTGCCAACGAAATCGGTGTCGCAGAACTGGCAGACCGCCTTGGCGCGATCCTTCTCGCGCCCCGTCCACAGATTGCAGCCGGCAAAGCGGCAGAAGACGGCACGGCGCCCTGCCTGCGCACCCTCACCCTGCAGGGTAAGGAAAATCTCTTTGACGGCGTAGGTCATCGGCTCAGGCGTAGCGCGTCGGGTCGGCTAGACCCGCGTCGGCGAAGCCCTTGGACCGCAAGCGGCAACTGTCGCACGCGCCGCAATGCAGCCCCTCGGGCGTCGGGTCGTAGCACGACCAGCTCATCCCCGCGTCCATGCCCAGCCGCGCCGCTTCGGCGGCGATATCGGCCTTGGTCATATGCTGAAGCGGCGCGTGGATGTGAAAATCAACGCCCTTATCGCCATCGCGCGTCGCGAGCGCGGCGAGCTTTTCGAACCCCTGGATGAATTCGGGACGGCAGTCGGGATAGCCCGAATAGTCGAGCGCATTGACCCCGATGACGATGTCCTGCGCAGCCCGTGCTTCGGCGAGGCCGAGCGTCAGCGACAGGAAGATGAGGTTGCGCGCGGGGACATAGGTGATCGGGACATCGTCGCTAACACCATCCTTCGGCACGTCGATATCGGCGGTGAGCGCCGAGCCGCCGAAGCGGCGAAGGTCGAGCGGCAGCACGATATGTTCGGCCGCGCCGACATAGTTCGCGATGCGCGTCGCCGATTCCAGTTCGACGCGGTGGCGCTGATTATAATCGATCGTGAGCGCGACGATCCGCGCGCCCGCTTCGCGCGCGAGGCCCGCGCAGACCATCGAGTCGAGGCCGCCCGACAGGAGGACGATCACCGTTTTTCCGGAAACTTGCTGCATTGGCGCCAGATAGGCCCGCGCCGCGGGGCGCGCAAGTGCTGCGCCGCATCAAAGAAAATGGGCCGCTTGGCACTTGCCGCACGGCCCAGTTCGGCATGACAGCCGTTAGGGAGAAGGGCACTCATGAAGAAGCCCTGCACCTCGTTTAACGCCGCATGGTTAATATTTCGTTCGCTCAGCAGCCGCCAGCGCGGCGCGCCTCGATCGCCTGCGAAAACGGCCTGCCCTCGGCAATGCCCTGCGTGTCGATCTGGACCAGCCGGTTCGTCTCGCTGCGGATGCTCGTGCGGCCATGCCCTGCGCCGGGGCAGGTATAATGGACGGTCACCGAATTCGGCGTGTCTTCGATGACATAGCGCGAACAGGTCGAGCGTGGATGCTGGATCTGGATCATCCGCCGCGCGTCGCCGACGCAAATCGTCTGCAACACGTCGTCCTTGCCGCGTTCGCGAAGCTGCCAGCTGCCTTTTTCGAGGCGGTCGAGCATCGCCAGCGAAGGCGCCTGCGCCGGCACGGCGCTCGCGGCGGCGCAGCCGAGCGCAAGGAGAGACATTCGCAATGTGGGAGAGAAGATCGCCATTCCACCTGTTCCATTGGCCGCCCGCGAGCGAGCGAATATGCGACCCTGTTCCCTTATAGCTAGCAAGCCGGGGATGCGTTTTCAACCACTTGGCGCCGAATTACCTCGCTTCGTCGCCGAAATTCGCGGAAATTCCATCGCTATTCCGCGCGATTGTGAGCCGAGATTTCATCGAGCGGGATCGGAAAGAAGCGCGAACAAAAGGCGCAGTCGACGACGATCCGGCCATTTTCATCGGCCATGTCGGCACGCTCGGCCTCCGGAAACTGCGCGAGCACCCCGGCGAAATAACCGGGGCTGCACCGGCATCCGCGCGACACCCCGATGCCCGGCTCGACGCGCACCTCATCCTCGTGGAACAGCCGCCACGCGAGCGTCTCGAGCGACGTCGCCGGATCGGTGAGTTCCTCGTCCTTCAGCGTCGCCGCGATGGTCTTGGCATGCTCCCATTCGGCATTGTCGTGGCGCACGTGCAACCGGTCGCGGCCGACTTCGCCCTCGGGCAGATGCTGCAAGAGCAGCCCGCCGGCGAGGCAGCCCGCCTCGGGATCGTGGCGCGCGGCGAGCTTGATCAGGCTCGGGATCTGCTCGGACTGTTCGAAATAATGCTCGGCCGCCTCACCGATCGACGCACCCTCGAGCGGGACGATGCCCTGATAGCGCTCGGCGGTCGTCGCCTGGTCGAAGGTGATCGCAAGAAAGCCTTCGCCGAACAGCGCGAACAAGGTCGGGTCGGAGCCGACCTCGGCTAGCCGCTCGGCATCGAATTTCAGGTAACCGCGCAGTTCGCCGCCGCGATAGTCGCAGACGAGCAGCTCAATGGGGCCGCCGCCGGTCTGCGCCTGCAGCGTCATCTGGCCATTTTCGTCCTTGAGCGTCGAGCCGAGCAGCACGGTGAGCACCAGCGCCTCCGCGAGCAGCTTTTCGGCCACCGGCGGGTAATTATGCGCCCCCATGATCGCCTGGAGCGTCGGCCCGAGCCGCACCAGTCGCCCGCGCACATGGCGCTCGGCGATCGTGAACAGCAGGGGCTGGTCGAACCAGGTTTCGATGATGTCACTCACGTCTTCGAACTCACAATTTTTCGAGCGCCCAGAGCAGGATCGACTTCTGCGCATGGACGCGATTTTCGGCTTCGTCCCAGACGCGCGACTGCGGGCCGTCGATCACCGCATCGACAACCTCGTCGCCGCGATGCGCGGGAAGGCAGTGGAGGAAGATCGCGTCGTCCTTCGCACCCGTCATCAGCCGTTCGTCGACCTGATAGGGCGCCATCGCCGCGATCTTGTTGTGCGCGTGATCCTGCCCCATCGACACCCAGGTGTCGGTGACGACCAGATCGGCGCCCGCCACCGCCTCGCGCGCGTCGCGCACGATGTCGATACGCGAACCCTTGGCGCGCGCGGCTTCGACAAAGTCCGGATCGGGATCATAGCCCTGCGGAACGCCGGCGCGGACGTGGAAACCGAACAGTCCCGCCGCCTCGATCAGCGAGGAGAGGACATTGTTGCCGTCGCCAAGCCATGCGAGTTCGAGCCCCGGCAACGCCTTGCCGCTTTCGACGACCGTCAGCAGGTCGGCGACGATCTGGCACGGATGCGACAGGTCGGTCAGGCCGTTGATCACCGGCACGCTCGCATATTCGGCAAGCTCTTCGACTTTCGCATGATCGTCGGTGCGGATCATGATCGCGTCGGCGTAACGCGACAGTACGCGCGCGGTGTCGGCGATCGTCTCGCCGCGCCCGAGCTGCGTCACGCCCGCGTCCATGATCATCGGCGTGCCGCCGAGCTGGCGGATCGCGATGTCGAACGAGGCGCGGGTGCGCGTTGAATTCTTCTCGAACACCATCGCGAGCACATGATCCGCGAGCGGCGCATCGGCATCGACCTTGCCCTTTGGCCAGCCGGCGCGCGCCGCTTTGCGGTCGATCGCGTCGGCGAGCATCGCGGCGACCGCGTCCCCGCCCGCGTCGGACAGGTTCAGGAAGTGCCGCATTATGCCCTCCGTTCTACAGGAACGGAAAACATCAGGACTCGGGCGGCGTGTAGCTCGCCGCGCCCGCTGACAGTTTCTCGATGAATTCGGCGATATGGCTGTCGTCGATGTTGAGTGGCGGCAGCACGCGGACGACATTCTCGCCCGCCGCAACGGTCAGCAGCCCGTGATTGTCGCGCAGGTGCGCCACGAACGCGCGGCTGTCCGAGCTGAGTTTCAGCCCGAGCATCAGGCCGACGCCGCGGACGCTGTCGAACAGCTGGTCGTGATTGGGGATGAGCTGTTCGAGCGCCCCGCGGAGGCGCTCGCCGGTTGCCTTGACCGACGCGAGGAAGCCGTCTTCGAGCACGACGTCGAGCACCGCCTGCCCCGCCGCGCACGCGAGCGGGTTGCCGCCGTAGGTCGAGCCGTGGGTGCCGATCACCATACCGCGCGCGGCTTTTTCGGTCGCGAGACACGCGCCCATCGGGAAACCGCCGCCGATGCCCTTGGCGCTCGCGAGGATGTCAGGGACGACGCCATAATGTTCATAGGCATAGAGCGCGCCGGTGCGCGCGACGCCGCACTGGACTTCGTCGAACACGAGCATCAGATCGCGCTTGTCGCAGATGTCGCGCAGCGCCTGCAGGAAGGGCTGCGACGCCGGGCGGATGCCGCCCTCGCCCTGGATCGGCTCGACGAGGAAGCCCGCGGTGTTGTCGTCGACCAGATCGAGCGCGGCGTTGATGTCGTCGAACGGCGCATAGGCGAAGCCTGGCAGCAGCGGATCGAAACCCTTGCGCAGCTTTTCCTGATTGGTCGCCGAGATCGTGCCGAGCGTGCGCCCGTGGAAGGCGTTGTTGAAGGTGATCAGATTATGCTTTTCGGCGTTCCCCGCGCTCGAATGATAGGCGCGCGCAGTCTTGATCGCACATTCGACCGCCTCGGCGCCCGAATTGGTCAGGAAGACCGTGTCGGCGAAGGTGTTCTCGACGAGGCGCGCGGCATAGGCTTCGCCCTGCGGGCTGCCGTAGAGGTTCGACACGTGCATCAGCGTCGCGGCCTGATCCTGAATTGCCTTCGTCAGATGCGGGTGGCCATGACCGAGCAGGTTGACTGCGATGCCGCTCGCGAAGTCGAGATAGCGCTCGCCTCGCTCGCCGATCAGATAGGCGCCCTCGCCGCGAACCGGACGCACACCGCAGCGGGGGTATACGGGCATCAGCGGCGTGATCGTCATGGCAGGCACCTTTCAGTCAAAAGTAAAAAGGCGACCCTTCTGCGGGCCGCCCTTGGTCGGGCCGCTCCTATACTGCCGCAGTCCGAGGGACGTCAACATTGGGGGTCGCACTTGCTCCTCCCTGTCGCGCAGCGATGCGGAGGATCTATCAGAGCGACTTGCCCGCCTCCATCGTCAGCGCGAGCGAATGTTTGCGCGCATCATGGTCGTACATCGACGACGCGATGATCACCTCGTCGACGCCGGTGCGCGCGATGAAAGTTTTCAGCCCCGCCGCGATATCGTCGGCGGTGCCGACCGCCGAACATTGCAGCACATGATCGAGGATCGCGCGCGCATTCGGCGGCAGGCTGTCCTTATAGCCCTCCAATGGCGGCTGCATCTTGCCCGGATTGCCGGTGCGCAGCGCAACGAACGCCTGCTGCTGCGACGAGGCAAGCAGTTCGGCTTCCTCTCGGCTGTCGGCTGCGAAGGCGTTGAACGCTGCGGCGGCGTAGGGTTCGGCGAGCTGCGCCGACGGCTTGAACTGGCGGCGATAGATGTCGAGCGCCTCGTCGAGCGCGTCGGGCGCGAAATGGCTGGCGAAGGCATAGGGAAGCCCGAGCATCGCCGCGAGCTGCGCGCCGAAGGTGCTGGAGCCGAGTATCCACAGCGGGATATGTGTGCCCGCACCCGGAACCGCTGTGATACCCAGTTGCTCGTCACCGGCGAGGAAGGCCTGCAATTCCAGCACATCCTGCGGAAACTGGCGCTCGTCGCTGGCGAGCGTCCGGCGCAGGGCGCGCGCGACGCGCTGATCCGATCCCGGCGCGCGCCCCAGACCCAGGTCGATCCGGCCGGGGAACAAGGCTTCGAGCGTCCCGAACTGCTCGGCGATCACCATCGGGGCATGGTTGGGTAGCATGATGCCCGCCGAACCAATGCGAATGCTGTGGGTCGCGTGCCCGATATGCGCGAGCACGACCGAAGTCGCGGCGCTCGCGATCCCCGTCATGCCATGATGCTCGGCGACCCAATAGCGTCCGTACTCGAGCGCCTCGGCGTGGCGGGCGAGATCGGCGGCGTTGGCGAGCGATTGGGCAATCGTGCCGGTGTCGGTCACGGGCACGAGGTCGAGGAAAGAGAGTTTCGTCATGAAACCGATATGCGGTCGCGGGGACCGCGGTTCAAGCTCACCGCTTCGCGGGCATGGCGAAGAAAAACTATGCCCGCTCGTCCTTTGGCGAGTCCATCAGCACATAAGTGGTGATCGAGTGCACCTGCGGCAGCACGCCGAGCACTTCGGTGTGGAAATGCTTGTACGCCGCCAGATCCTCGGTCTCGACGCGCAGCAGATATTCGATCGTGCCGGTGATGTTGTGGCATTCGCGGACTTCGGGCGCGCCCGCCATCGCCGCCTCGAAATCGACCTGCGACTTTTTCGTGTGCGACGACAGGCCGACGGTCACATAGGCAAGGAAGGTCAATCCAAGCTTCGCCGGGTCGATCACCGCGCGATAGCCTTTGATCACCCCGCTGCGCTCAAGCTCCTGAACGCGGCGCAGGCAGGCCGACGGCGAAAGCCCGACGCGCTCGGCGAGTTCAAGGTTCGAGATTCGCCCGTCGAGTGACAGCTCGCGCAATATCTTGCGGCCAATGGTATCGATCTTGATCATAGATTGCATAATCTAGCTCGTAGCGGGCCACCTTTGCAATCCATCGCGCATCAAAACGCATTATGTTGCGTGCATGAACCAGACCACTCTCCTCGCGCTCTCCGCCTTCGCGCTCGTCTCGTCGATCACGCCGGGGCCGAACAATATGATGCTGATGGCATCGGGCGCCAATTTTGGGCTACGCCGGACGGTGCCGCACGCGCTGGGGGTGGGCATCGGCTTCACGCTGATGATCATACTGGTCGGGGTCGGGCTGATGGGTCTGTTCGACCTCTTCCCGATACTGGGCACCGTGCTGAAGGTGGTGAGCGTCGCCTATCTGCTCTGGCTCGCATGGAAGATCGCCAACGCCGCCGCGCCCGACACCGAAAGCGGCGCGCGCGGCAAGCCGATGACCTTCGTGCAGGCGATGCTGTTCCAGTGGGTGAACCCCAAAGCCTGGTCGATGGCGCTGACTGCGATCGCGCTTTACGCCCCCGACCGCAATCTCGGCGCGGTGCTGCTCGTCGCGGTCGTGTTCGGGATCATCAACCTGCCCTCGACCAGCCTGTGGGCGGTGATGGGCCAGGTGATGCGCAGCTGGCTGTCGAGCCCGGCGCGGCTCAAGGCGTTCAACTGGACGATGGCGGCGTTGCTCGTGGGGTCGCTCGCGCTACTGATCTGATTGCAAGGTTGCATCCCGCAACCTATGGACGGCGCTCCCCTCTTCTGACCGGAGAACAAGAGCATGCAGAGTCGTCGCCTCGGCAAGAGCGCCATCCATGTGTCCGACATCTGCATGGGGACGATGACCTTCGGCAGCCAGGCCGACGAGGCGACGGCGTTCCGCGTTCTCGACCGATGCTTCGATGCGGGGATCAATTTCTACGATACCGCCGAGGGCTATCCGGTGCCGCCCGACGTCAAATGGGTCGGGCGGACCGAGGAGATCGTCGGGCGCTGGATGAAGACCAAGCCGCGCGACGCGATCATCCTCGCGACGAAGGTGTCGGGGCCGAGCCATGTGTGGTTCCAGTCGCCGTGCCGCAGCGGGATGACCGCGCTCGACCGCAAGAATATCATGCAGGCGGTCGACGACAGCCTGACGCGGCTCCAGACCGACTATATCGACCTCTACCAGACGCACTGGCCCGACCATGACGCGCCCTATGACGAGATGATGGACGCGCTCGACGAGCTCGTCCGCGCCGGCAAGGTGCGCATTCTCGGCTGCTCGAACGAGACGAGCTGGGGGCTGATGAAATCGCTCGCGGCGTCGGACCGGCTCGGCGGCGCGCGCTACCACACGATCCAGAATAATTTCAGCCTCAACAACCGCCGCTTCGAAGACGAACTGGTGCAGGTGTGCCGGCAGGAAGGCGTGAGCCTGATCCCTTACTCGCCGCTCGCGGGCGGGGTTCTGTCAGGCAAATATCAGGGTGGCGCGACGCCCGAGGGCGCGCGTTTTTCGCGCTATCTGAAGATGGAGGGCCGGCAGGCTGCGATGGGTCGCCGCTTCGTCAACGACAAGAGCCTTGCTGCGACCGAGCGCTATCTGAAGATTGCGGAAGAAGCCGGGCTGCACCCGGTAACGATGGCGACCGCCTGGTCGAAGCAGCATGATTTCGTCGCCTCGACGATCGTCGGGGTCAGCGCTTATGATCAGGTCGATCCGATCCTCGACGCGATGGAACTTGTGCTGGCCGATGATGTGATGAAGGCGCTGTACAAGGTCAGCAAGGACATCCTCTACCCGATGGGCTGAACGGACGGCCATTCGAGGATCAGCGCCCCGCCGACGGGCAGCGCGCGCCATGCCTTCGAAAGCCGCTCGAACGTCTCGAATATTTGCGGCCGCGCGGTATCGATCCGCGCGCGCTCCTCGGGACTGAGGCCCGCCCGCGTCCGATCCGCCTCGCCGAGCGCCGCGCGCTGCGCCGCGCTGTCGGGGCGCAATTGGCTCCGCCACGCGACATCGAACAGGAACGCCGCGATTTCGGACAGCTCGCCATCGCGCCCCTGCCCCTCGATCAGCTTCCTTCCCTTCGCCGCCTGCTTGCGCGCCGCACGGCGATGCTCGCGGGCGTCGCCGCCCTCGGGGCCGCCGATGTGGAAGGATCCGGCGTTGCCCCCTGCGGCAATCTGGCCGAACACGCCGGCCTTGAGCCCCAGCGCCGCCTCGACGACGAAATGCACCATGTCGTGTGGCAGGTCGGGATCGAAACCCGGCGCCGGGTCCATCACCAGCACCGGCGCACCGGCACGCTCGATCCGCATGCTGTAACGGCGCTCGCCCGACCGGATGAAATGGACTTTCATGGGGTCAGCCTATAAGTTCGCGGCAACCTCTTCAAAAAGGATTTGCGATGACTCCTGCCCGCCGCGCGTTTTTCGCCCTCGCCGCTTTCTCCGCCGTGATCGGCACCGCGCACGCCGCGAACCCGACGATGTTTCGCGACGCGGGCTGCGGCTGCTGCCTCAAATGGCTCGAGCAGGTGAAAGCGTCGTTCGGACAGAAGGCGGTCGTGGTGAATTCGCCCGACATGAATGCGGTCAAGGACAAGCAGGGCGTGCCGCAGGCGCTGCGCAGCTGTCATACCGTGCTCGTCGGCGGCTATGTGATCGAAGGCCATGTGCCCGCGAAGGAAATCAGCCGATTGCTCCGCGAAAAACCCAAGGGCGTGAAAGGCCTCGCGGTCGCGGGCATGCCGACGGGATCGCCCGGCATGGAGCATGGCGACCACCGCGAAGCTTATAAGGTCATGACCTTCGGTCCCGGCGGCCAGCGCGTCTATGCGAGCTATGCCGCGAGCGGCGGCGCGCACGCGCACTGAGGCGCCGGCGGATCGATGCTGTTCCGCGCCATCCTTCTCGAACGCATCGGGACCCGCGAGGTGACGCTTGCCTTTCGGCGCTGGCGGCGTCCAACGGTCAAGGCCGGCGGGCGGCTGCGTACCGCGATCGGCGAGCTGGCGATCGAAAGCGTGACGCCCTGTGCGTCCACCGCGATTACCGAAGCCGAGGCGCGCGCGGCCGGGTTCGGGTCGCGCGCCGAATTGCTCGCCGAACTCGACGCGCGACCCGACGGCGACATCTATTGCATCGCCCTCCGTTTCGATCGGCCCGATCCGCGCATCGCGCTTCGCGAGGCCGGCGATCTTTCGGCGGACGAGGCGGCGTCGCTCGCGCAGCGGCTCGACCGGTTCGACCGGGGGGCCAGCCCGTGGACGCGGCCGGTCCTGCACCATATCGCCGCGCACGAAGGACAAGCGGCAGCCGACATCGCAAAGTCGCTCGGTGTCGAAAAGATGTGGCTCAAGCAGAATATCCGCAAGCTCAAGGAGCTTGGCCTGACCGAAAGTCTCGAGACCGGATATCGGCTGTCGCCGCGCGGCAGGGCGCTGCTCGACACCCTGCCCCGCTAGCGGCGTCAGGCGAGCTCGGCTTTGAACAACGCCAGCATCCGCGCCCACGCCTTTTCGGCCGCCGCCTCGTTGTAGGCGCGGCCGTCGGGCGGGCACCAGCCGTGCATCGCGCCTTCGTAAACCTCGACCTCGTGCCACTGCTTGCGCGGTTCGAGAACGGCCTTGAGCAGTATCTTCTCGTTCGGCGTTTCCTTGTCGTCGTTATCGGCGATCGCGAACAGGTAACCGGCGTTGGTTTTCGGAATCAGCAGGTGCGGGCTGTCGGGCTTGTCGGTGCCGACCCCGCCGCCATGGAAGCTGCCCGCCGCGCCGACGCGATCGGGCTTCAGCGCCGCGGTATAGATCGTCATCGCCCCGCCCATGCAATAGCCGGTCGTGCCGATCTTGCGCTTGGTATCGACCTCCTTCTGCGCATCGAGGAAAGCCAGATGCGCCTTGGCATCGGTTTCGACGATCGGGCGCGTCAGCAGCTTCAGGTAACCGAACAGTTTTTCGCGGATCGCCGGATCGTTGAAATCGCTCGTCGCGGTCACGACGGGCGACTTCTGCCAGCGGTAGAAGGGATTGACGCAGAGCACCGCATAGCCCTCGCCCGCCAGCCGGTCGGCCATCTGGCGAAAGGCGGGACGCAGCCCGCGAATGTCGGGCCAGATGAGCACGCCGGGATGCTTGCCGCTCGCGGGCGCGACGAAATAGGCGTCGCAGGTGCCATCGGCGGTCTTGATCTCGACATCGCGGCCCTTCACCGGCTTGCCCGCGATCGCACGCGCGGGCAGCGCCGCGATCAGCGCACCGGCACTAGCAAGCGCGGCAAAACTACGCCGCCCGACGGGCAATCCCGCGCGGTCGAGATCGGCTTCGGTGTTTTCGGTGCACATATCTCTCTCCTCGAAAGGCGTTTTGAAAAAATCGCGGAAAACTGCGTAACTTCACTCGCGATTGCATATTTCGTCCCGCGGTCGGGATCGAACCGGGCGCGAAGCTAATCCAGCGATCCAAAGTAGGACAGAGATTTTTGCAGCTTCAATCCTCCCTGCGGCGAAGCCATGGGGAGGGGGACCATCCAAAGGATGGTGGCGGGGCAGCGACGTCGCGCCATTGGCCCCTCCGTCAGCGCTTTGCGCTGCCACCTCCCCATGGCTTCGCCACAGGGAGGATCATTTGAGGTTGAGCGTCAGCGCTGCAACCTCGTCGAACGTCAGCGCCACATGATGCACGCCAACCTCTTGCAGCATCGCGCCATGGCCCGCGCGGTCGACGATATGCCCCGCGCCGCAAAAGCCGACGACGGTCATCCCCGCCGCAATCGCCGCCTGCGCGCCGGTCGGCGAATCCTCGATCGCTAGGCACGCGGCCGGATCGACGCCCAGCCCCTTCGCGGCGGCGAGATAGATATCGGGATGGGGCTTGCCGCGGTCCCAGTCGTCGGCGCTGTAGACATGTTCGCCGAAATGATGGCCGAGCCCGAACAGGCCGAGCGCCCAGCCGATATATTCGGCGCGGCTCGACGAGGCGATCGCGCGCGGCATGGAGCCCACGCTGCCGAGGAAATCCGCGACGCCCGGGACGGCATCGAACCCTTCCATATAACGCGCCCGTGCCCGCGCGCGGTGCGTCTCACGAAAGTCGACCGGCAGCGGACGCCCGTAACGCGCGACGATGCGCCGCTCGGTTTCCTGCCAGTTGTGGCCATAATAGTCGCGCAGGCATTCGTCATAGGTCGCGGGCATGCCGGCGGCGGTCAGGCTCTCCGCCAGCGACAGGTTGGCGCGCACCTCGCTGTCGGCGACGACGCCGTCGAAATCGAAGATGATCGCGGCGGGACGGGTCGATCTGATATTCTTCATATTTCCCGCCTAGAGCATCGGGGATCAGGAGACACCCCAATGAAATTCATTTCGCTCAAGTCGCGCGGCGGCAATTACCTCGTCGTCGCCGAAAATGTCGCCTGGCTCCGCGACTATGAAAATGGCCAGACGCAGGTCGGCATGGTCGGCGGCGCGCCCTTGCTCGTCGCCGGCAAGATCGACGAAATCGCCGCGTCGATTCTCGAGCAGGCTAATGCGGCGGAGTGATGGGCGGGCGCCCTACTCCACTGTAACCGACTTGGCCAGATTGCGCGGCTGATCGACATCGGTCCCCTTCGCCACGGCGACATGATAGGCCAGCAACTGCACCGGCACCGCATAGACGAGCGGCGCGATCAGCGGGTGGACCTTGGGCATTTCGATCGTCGCCATGCAGCCGTCGCCGGCTTCGGCGAGGCCCTCGGCGTCCGAAATCAGCACGACCTTGCCGCCGCGCGCCATGACTTCCTGCATGTTACTGACGGTCTTTTCGAACAGCGGGCCCGACGGGGCGAGGACGATCACCGGCACCGCCTCGTCGATCAGTGCGATCGGCCCGTGCTTCATCTCGCCCGAGGCGTAACCCTCGGCGTGGATGTACGAAATTTCCTTGAGCTTGAGCGCGCCTTCGAGCGCGAGCGGATAGTCGGGGCCGCGGCCGAGGTAGAGGACGTCGCGCGCGGGAGCGACGAGGTGCGCCATCTTGGAGATTTCCTCGTCGTGCGCGAGCGCCGCGTTGAGCGCGGCGGGCGCCTCGATCAGATGCTTGACGATCTCGCGCTCTTCAGCGGCGCTGAGCTTGCCTTTCTTGAGCGCGAGGTGCGCGGCGAGCGCGGCGAGCACCGCGAGCTGGCAGGTGAACGCCTTGGTCGACGCGACGCCGATTTCGGGCCCCGCGTGGGTTGGAAGCAGCAGATCGGCTTCGCGCGCCATGCTGCTCGTCGGCACGTTGACGACGACCGCGATCGTCTGCCCGTTCGCCTTGCAATGGCGGAGCGCTGCGAGCGTGTCGGCGGTCTCGCCCGACTGCGAGATGAAGAGCGCGAGCCCGCCGGGCTGGAGCACCGGGTCGCGGTAGCGGAATTCGGAGGCGACATCGATGTCGACCGGGACACGGGCAAAAGTCTCAAACCAATATTTCGCGACCATGCCGGCGTAAAAGCTGGTCCCGCACGCGACGATGGTGATGCGCTCGACCTTGGACAAGTCGAAGTCCATCTGCGGCAGCGCGACGGTCTGTTCGAGCGGGCGGATGTAGGAGGAGAGCGTCTGCGCGACCACCGTCGGCTGCTCGAAAATCTCCTTCTGCATGAAGTGGCGGTAATTGCCCTTCTCGACCGCCGCGGCGGTGACCCCCGAGGTGGTGATTTCGCGCGTCACCGGGTTGTTTGCGGCGTCGTAGATCTGCGCGCCGTCGCGGGTGATGACGACCCAGTCGCCTTCGTCGAGATAGGCGATCTTTTGCGTCAGCGGCGCGAGCGCGAGCGCGTCCGAGCCGAGATAGGTTTCGCCATCGCCATAGCCGACGACGAGCGGCGAGCCGAGGCGTGCGCCGATGAGCAGATCGGGATGCTGGCGGAAGGCGATCGCGAGCGCGAAGGCGCCGCGGAGCTGTGGAAGCACCGCCTTCACCGCCTCCTGCGGCGACAGGCCGGCTTCGATCTGTTCGCTGACGAGATGCGCAACAACCTCGGTATCGGTCTCGCTTTCGAACTTACGGCCGCGCGCCTGCAAGGCTTCGCGCAGCGGCTTGAAATTCTCGATGATCCCGTTGTGGACGAGCGCGACTTCGCCCGTCGCGTGCGGGTGCGCGTTGCTCGTGGTCGGCGCGCCGTGCGTCGCCCAGCGCGTGTGCGCGATGCCGACGGTGCCCGGCGCGGGATTGCCGGCGAGTTCCTTGACGAGATTGCCCAGCTTGCCCTCGGCGCGGCGGCGGATCAGCTGGCCGCCCTCGACCGTGCACACGCCCGCCGAGTCATAGCCGCGATATTCCATGCGCTTCAGCCCGTCGACCAGGCGGTCCGCCACCTGGGCCGTGCCGATGATTCCGATAATTCCGCACATGGGTAATTGCTTTCGTTAGAGCGTGTAAGGAACGCGAATGCCCGGCATGTTGGCCGGAAAATCCTTGGTGTTTCGTGTCACCAGCACCCGGCCGCGCGACTGCGCTGTCGCCAGAATGATGGCGTCGGGCGATTTCAGCCGCGGCCGATCGCGGCGAAGGTTGGCGGCGCGCCCTGCGATCTCTTCATCGACCTCGTCGACGCCGAAACCCGAAAGCAGCGTCTCGGCCCGGCGCAGCCCTTCGCCCTCGCCCTTCGACATCACCTCGATCCACACCATCCGGCTTACCCAGAGGCGATCGCGCTGAAGAGCGCGCTCAATCTCCCGGCGCGCTTCGGGGAAACCGCGAAGCGCGTCGATCAATATATTGCTGTCGAAGGTAAAGCCGCTCACGTCCGGCCTTGCTTCTTCTTTTTCTTCGGCTTGGCATCTGCCGCTTCGGGAGCGTCCAATGCGACACCGTTTTCGGCCGCCCATGCTTTATGAATTTCATGCTCGCGGTCATCGTCTTCGTCGAACAGGTCGGGAAATTCGGCGCGAACCTCTGCATAGTCGGCGTCCCAAGGCCGCGTCCATGACGCGCGTTCGCGCCGCTGCCATTCGACGGCATCGCCTATATCGGTGCGATCTTTCCACGCTCCGAATCCGACATCGAGCCAGTCCTTCGGCGTTTCGGCCCGATAGGCCGCCACCGCCTCGCGAAGAACCGATGCGCGCGACTTCCCCTGCTCGGCCGCGAGCTGGTCGAGCCATTTGATGTCGTCGTCAGGCAGATCGGCAAGGATGCGGGTCATTGATATACTGATATCATATCATGATATCATGTCAACCGATCGACTTGCGATAGACGAGAAAACCCGATTTTTCGGCAATCCGATCATAGAGTATCATCGCCGCGTCGTTCGTTTCGTGCGTCAGCCAATAGACACGCGGCAGCGAACGCTCCTTTGCCGCGTCATAGACGGCCTCGATCAGCGCACGGCCAACGCCCTTTCCGCGCGCTTCGGCGGTGGTGAAAAGGTCCTGCAGATAAAGCGACGGTAGCAACGACGTCGTGCTGCGGTGGAGCAGATAATGGGTGAGGCCCAGAAGCGCGCCGTCCTGTTCGGCGACAAGCGCGAACATCGGCTCATAGGGATCGAAGAAGCGCTCCCACGTCGCGGCGGTGATCTCCGGCGCCAGCGCCGTATCGCCGCTACGGCCGTAGAATGCGTTGTAGCCGTCCCATAAAGGCAGCCAGCGATCATAGTCGGCGCGCGCCGCCGGACGGACGATCGGGCCGCTCATGTTCGCCCGAAATTCCGGTCGACGAAGATCATCGCGAACTGCACCGGATCGGGCGCCTCGCCATTGCCCGCGGCGAAGCGTGCCTTGCCGTCGGTCCAGATTTTCAGGATCTGCGCCTTCACCTCGGGGCCGAACTTCATCTGCTGCTCGACGATCTGTTCCCAGCTGCCCGTCACACCGAAGCTCTGTTCGAGCTGCGGCACCATCGCCTTGCAATAAGTCTCGGTCGCGGCGTCGAGATGGCCGATCGCCTTCAGCACCCAGGCGTCGACAAAGCGCAGGAAGGGCTTGTCGGTATAGCGATCACTCATTGCGTCTTCTCCATCATCCATTCGTCCCGCAGCAGGCCGTAGATCAGCGAATCGCGCACGCCGATATGCGTCTCCCACTCGCCGCGCAGCCTGCCTTCGCGCTGGAACCCCAGCCGTTCGAGCAGCCCGATCGAGCCGGGGTTTTCGGGGTCGGTGTCGGCAAAGATCCGGCGCAGCCCCATCTCGCCGAAGCCATGGTCGATCACCCGCGTCACCGCTTCGCGCGCGATACCGCTGCCCCAACGGTCACGGCGCAGGATATAGCCGATCTCTTTCACGTCGGGCTTGCCGTCGATCAGGATCACCCAGCCGAGCGCGGCATCATCGCCCGCGGTGATCGCCCAGCACAGATAGCCCTGCCCTTCGCTGGCATTGCCTTTGACATAGGCCTCGGTCTCGGCGGGCGATATATGCGGCCCGCTCGACCACCAGGTCATCACCTCGGGATCGGACAGCACCGGGAACAGCGCGGCGGCGTCGTCGTCGCGCAGCTGGCGCAGCACGAGGCGCGCGGTCGTCAGCGTCGGTGCGGGCATCGGGCTATTTCTTTTCCGCCGCTTTTTTCTTGCGCATCGCGTCGTGGAAGCGATCGGCCCAGCCGGGCTTGACCAGCTGCTCGGCGCGAACGAGGCGGAGTTCGCCGTCGGCGACGTCGAGCGTCACCGCGCTGCCCGCGGCGACGATCGCGTCGCGGCCGATCCTGACCGGCGCAATCAGTGCGCTGTTCGATCCGATGAAGGCATTCTCGCCGATCTCGGTCTTATATTTGAAATAGCCATCATAGTTGCACGTGATCGTGCCTGCGCCGATGTTCGCGCCGGCCCCCACGGTGACGTCGCCGAGGTAGGTGAGGTGATTCGCCTTCGCGCCCTTGCCGAGCACCGCTTTTTTGGTTTCGACGAAATTGCCGATCTTGGCCTTCTCGCCGAGGATGGTGCCGGGGCGCAGCCGCGCGAACGGGCCGACCTCGCAGCCGGTGCCGACGATGGCGCCTTCGATATGGCAGTTCGCGCGGATCTTCACATTGTCTGCGATCTTCGCGCCGGGGCCGAAGAAGACATTGGGTTCGATCGTCACGTCGCGGCCAAGCTCGGTATCCCACGCGAACCAGACGGTGTCGGGGGCGATCAGCGTAACGCCGTCGGCCATCGCGTCGCGACGGCGAAGCGCCTGCCAGTCGGCCTCCATCGAGGCGAGTTCACCGCGGCTGTTGATGCCGGCGACATCATAGGGGTCAGTCTTAATCACGACGCAGCGCCGCTTGTCGGCAATCGCAAGGTTGACGATATCGACAAGATAATATTCGCCCGCCGCATTCTCGTTGGTGACCCGGGCAAGCAATGCGAACAGATCCTTTGCGCGCACCGCCATCAGGCCGCTGTTGCAGACGCGAAAGTCGCGTTCGACCTGCGTCGCGTCTTTATATTCGACCATCTTGGTGATGGTGCCATCGTCCCAGCTGATGACCCGGCCATATTGCAATCCGTCCCACGGCTCGAAACCGAGCACGACGACCGCGGGCGCATCTTCCGCGTTCAGCCGGTCGATCATCGCCTGCATCGTCGCCGCGGGAACGAAGGGCACATCGCCGTAGAGGATCAGCACATCGCCGTCGAAACCCGCGAGCGCGGCTTCGGCCTGCTGAACCGCATGCCCGGTGCCGAGCTGCGGCTCTTGCACCGCCAGATCGGCGCTGCCTGCAAGCGCGGCTTCGAGCTGGTCGGCCTTGTCGCCGACGACCACGACCTTCTTCGCAGGGCTGAGTTCGTCGACGCTCGCCATCAGGTGCAGCAGCATCGGCCGGCCGGCGATCGGGTGCAGAACCTTGTGCAAGTCGGACTTCATGCGGGTGCCCTTGCCCGCGGCAAGGACGATAGCGGCGATTTTATTGCTCATGCGCGCTGCCATGCCAGCAAATCATTGCGGTTTCCAGAGCATCGCGCCATGCGCGGCGGATGAACGGATTTCCTTTTGCGATCGTCGGCTTCGACCTCGACGGCACGCTCCTCGATACGCTCGGCGACCTTGCGGCGGCGGTCAATCATACGCTGGGGCTGATGGACCGCGCCCCGCTGGCCGAGGCGGCGGTGCGGCCGATGATCGGACGCGGCGCGAAGCATATGCTCGAGGAAGGGCTGCGCGCGTCGGGCGGCGTCCCCGATGGCGCGGTCGAGCGGCTTTATCCCGAACTGCTCGATTTCTACGAAGCGCATATCGCGGTCCACAGCCGCCCCTTTCCGGGTGTGATCGCCGCGCTCGACCGGCTGGGCGCGCTGGGCGTGCGCACCGCGGTCGTCACCAACAAGGCCGAGCATCTGGCGCGCCTCCTGCTCGGCGAATATGATCTGGCCGACCGCATGGCGACGATCATCGGCGGCGACACGCTGGGCGTCCGCAAGCCGTCGCCCGAACCGATCCATGCGATGATCGAGCGATGCGGCGGCGGGCGCGCGGCCTTCGTTGGCGACAGCATTTATGATGTGATGGCGGCGAAGAATGCGGGCGTGCCGAGCGTCGCGGTCAGCTTCGGCTTTCTCGACCGGCCCGCCAGCGAGCTCGGCGCCGACCATGTCATCGATCATTTCGACGAACTGGTGCCGCTGCTCGAAACGCTTTAGCGCTTCCGCCACTTCGTCCAGAGATGCCTGGCGAGCATCGCAGGCGGCATGCGCAGCCAGTGTGAGCGGATGTAGAAAGCCTGTTCGAGCAGCGGATCGGTCACGCGCCCCCAATCGTCGCGCGCGAAGAGGCGGCGGCGGAACCATACGTCGGACGGATCCTGCCGATCCCACGCGCTCGGCAGCGCCACCCCATAAAGATCGCGCGACAGCCGCGCGGCGCGGTGAACGGCGCTTTGCAACCCGTGCAGCGCTGCCCGCCCGTCGAGCTCCCCCCAATAGCCCGGATCGGCGGCGGCGAAATCGCGCGTCATCGTGTGGAAATCCCACAGATTGCGCAGCCCACCCTGCAAATCGCCGTCGGCAAGCATATGCGCGGCGCAGTGGCACGCCATGTCGGCAGGGTTCAGCACCGCGAACCCCGCGCCGCTCGTCACCGCATCGCCGACCAGCGCCAGCGCGTCGGGCGTGATCCGGTGGGTGCGCGGCAGGATGGTGTGGTGGACGTCGATCATCCGGTCGCGCGCCTTGTGGATCATCGGCGGTAGCTCGTGCATATGCTGGCGGTAATAGGCGTCGTCATAGGGATCGGACTTCACCCATTCCCACCCCGCCTTGAGCAGCAGATTTTCGGCGCGGCGGATGTCGGGCGCGAGGACCAATATGTCGAGGTCGCCGATCTGGCGTCCAGCGGCGCACGACATATCGGCGGCGGCATAGGCCGCGCCTTTCAGCAGCACGAACTCGATCCCCGCGGGGGCGAGCGCGCGCCGCGCCATCTCGGCCTCCCACAAGGCCTGCGCCTGCGCGACTTTCGCGGCGGCGCGCTGATCGGCAAAGAGCGCGGCGACGGCCGGCGGCAGGCAGGCATCGGCGAGCCGGTGCGCGAGCGTCGCGAGCATCGCCTCGCTGCGCGCGACGCCGATCACGCCGTCCCAGTCGCGCGGGCCGAGTGCGGCGGGGTCGCGGCGGCCGGCGAGCAGGTCGACGAAGCTTCGTACCGCGCTCACTTCGCCGCCTCCGCCCAGAGCTGCTCGACCAGCGCGATACCGGCGGCGCTGTCGGGATAGGAAATGGCGAAAGCCGGGGTTTCGCGAACGAGCCGCGTCAGCGCGGCGAAACCCGCCTCGCCGAGCGCGACATAATTGGTCGACGCCTCGGTCAACCGGACGAACGCCTCGCCCTCGCCCATCGGCTCGACACTTGCCTCGCCGCCGAAGCGCGGGAACAGCAGCAGCGCCGGGCGCGCGGGCTCGTGCATCGCCGCGATCGCATCGGCACGCGGGATCAGGTGACGGATATCGCCCTTCGGCGTTGCGGCGAGCAACGGACCGAGCCGCGACGGGTCGACGCGGGCCGCGACCTCGGCGATCGCTTCATTCTTCAGGCTGACCGCGCGCGGGAAAGCGAAGGCATTGCCGCCGGCGGGGTCGATCAGCGTGAATTCGTCGCCCATCAGCCGCCAGTCGCCCCCACCCTCCTTCTCGCCGAGCAGCGCCGCGAGCGTCGATTTGCCCGACCCCGATTCGCCCGACATGATCAGCGCGCGGCCATCCTTCGCCACCGCGCTCGCATGCAGCAGCATGTGCCGCCGCCAGCCAAGCGCGACCTGCAAATTCATCCCCATTTCGGCCGCGAGTAGCCCCATCGAGAGTGGCAGCGGCAGCGCATCGGGGACAACGAAATCGCCGCCGATGTGGACCGACGGCCGAAGCCAGCGCCGCCACGGCCGCGCCGCGAACAGCCGCACGGTCGCGTCGGAAGGGCGCGTATCGTCCTGCGGATACCCCGCGTACAGATGTTCGAGCGCCGCGATCGGCTCGGCCCAGTCGCTTCCGATCCGGAACTGTACCGGGCCGACGGCAATGCGCGTGCTGTGCCTCACGCGCGCTCCACCAACCCCATCGCCGCGAGCTCGCGCAGCCGTTCGGCCAGGATGGGCTGCGCATCCTCCGTCGCGTCGAGATCGAACGCGGCGGCAAGGCGCGCGGCGAGACTGGCGGCATTGCAGGCATCGGCGCCCATCGCGTCCAGTATCTCGGGCATCGGCGATACGACGAGATGCGTTTGCATCGACCGCCGGTCGAAAATCGCGGTCAGTTCGCCCAACGGCTCGACGCGCAATGCATCGGCCGGTGCGGCGCGATAGATGCGATCAGCCATAATCTTCGGCGGCGGCGGTCAGTTTCGCAAGGATGGCCATCAGCGTCGCGCGTTCGCTGGCGCTGATGTTCGATTCGAGCTGCGTCTCGCTGGCCAGCGCCGCGGGGACGATCGCGTCGTAAAGCGAACGCCCCGTTTCGGTGAGTTCGAGATGGTGCGAACGCCCGTCTGCCTCATGCGCCTGGCGCGCGATGAGCTGGCGGTCGGCGAGCGCCTTGGCGGCGCGGTTCACCGTCACCTTGTCCATGCGCGTCGCCTCGACCAGCTCGCGCTGCGTCTTCGGCTGGCCTTCGCCGAGCACCGCCATCAACCGCCATTCGGGGATCTTCAGCCCAAAGCGATTCTCATATTCGGCGGCGATCCGGCTCGACAGGGCGTTGGAGGCGATGGACAGGCGGTAGGGCAGGAAATTATCGAGATTCAGCTTCTTCGCGGCCATGAATTGGTCACCCCCACACGCTCAAAAAATCCCGGCGCGCCCATCCTATCGCCTGTTTCGGGCCTGTGAAGGGCGGAATGACGCGAAAGTCAGAAAGACATGCGCGCGCCGACCCACAAGGTGCGCGGCGTCGCGCGTTCGACGATGCCCGACGACGAGATCGCGGCGGGCACCAACTCGTCGAAGAGATTCTCGCCGCGCGCCTCGATGCTGATCGCCTTGGTCAGTTTCCACGACAGCCCGGCGTCGAGTGTCAGTGCGTCACCGAGTTCGAGCAGGCCGAGGTCGTCCTCATTCTGCTTGCCGACATAACGCAGCGTCGCAAAGCCGTCGAACGGACCGCCGGTATTGCTGCGCAGCGACACGCTGCCGCCGTGTTTTGCGATCTGCGCCGGGCGGCGGCCGTCGAGCGCCAGCGCCGCGCCCGATGCATCGACCTTCGCGTCGGTGAAGGCATAGGTCGCGCGCAGCGTCGCGGGGCCGATCCGCTGCTCGGCGCTGACTTCGACGCCCTTGCTGTCAATCGCTTCGAGATTCTGCCGCTGGTTGAGGTTCGGCGCGAGCGTCACATTGGCGATCGCGTTCGTCAGATGGTTGACGAACAATGTCGCCGACAGCTTGGTGTCGCCATTGTCCCAATCGGCGCCGACCTCGCCGCCCCACAGGCGTTCGGGTTTCAGCGCGGCATTCGCGGTCGTCACTTCGGCGCCGACGCGGAACGGGCGATAGAGTTCGTTGAGCGTCGGCAGGCGCCAGCCGCGATAGGCGGCGGCGCGCAGCGAGAATGCGTCCGACGTCCAGCGCACGCCGGCGCGGCCGCTGCCTTCCCAGCCCTGCCGCGCGGCGAAGCGCAGGTCGGTGATGACGGGACCCGCGATATTGCGTTCGAGCCGATAGCCCTCGCCGAGCCACCAACGGTCGACGCGGCCGCTGAGCGTCCACAGAAAGCCGTCATTGACATCGCCCGACGTCCATTCGGCGAAGGCACCGACGGTATCGCTGCTGCCGCCCGCGGTGCGGTGGCGACCCGGCGTGACGCCGCTGAAGAAGAAATCCTCCTCGGTGCGTCCGGTTGTCCGCCGCCAGTCGGCGCCGATGCGAAGCGGGTTGGCGTCGCCGATCAGCGGCCGCAACTCGACGCGCGCGCCCAGCCCGGTGGCCGGCACCCGCTGAAAAAGCGCCGGTGCGACGCTGTTCCGTCCCGCCGGGACGCTTGCGAAGCCGCTTTCGAAATCACGAAGCTGGATATAACCGAGCGCGAGCCATTGCGTTTCGCCAACCGGATCATGGATGAAGCGAAGGCTGGCATCGACCCCATCGACCTGGCTTTGCGTAAAATCGGTGCCCCGGTCGCGCCGATCCGAAAAGCCGCGCACGCTCGCTTCGATCCGGCTGTCATCGCCGGCATCGAAGCGCAGGCGCAGGCCGAGCCCGCCCTGTTCATAGGGCGCGGCGCGATCGACGATGCCGCGCTGTCCCTTCGCGACCGGCACAAAACCGTCGCCGCGGCTGTAGCGCCCGTCCACCGCGATGTGTCCGCTGCCGACCTCGCCGCCGACCGACGCCGACGCGTCCCAACTGTCGCGGCTGCCATAGGCGAGGCTCGCCTCGCCGCCATCGGTCATCTCGGAATAAAGCCCGATCGTTCCGGCTAGCGCACCCGGCCCGTCAGCTCCGCTGCCACCGCCGCGCGCGATCGCGATGCCGCCGAGGTTGATCGCATCATAGGCGCTCCAAGCGACCCAACCACCGAACGGGTCAGCCTGCGGCACGCCGTCGAGCGTGACGAGCGCGCGGCTCGATGCGTTCCCGCCTAGCCCCCGCAATGTCACGCCTTGGCTGGTCGGGTGCGCAGTGCGGCCGTCCGAGCGGCGGAACTGGACAATACCAGCCTCGTCACGCAGCCGATTTTCGACGCGTGCCCCCATACCCGGCTCAAAATCAGTCAGCACCGTCGCGCCCAGCGGATTGCGGGCATTATTGGGCAGCAGCCCACCGTTCACCACGATCGCGTCCGGATAATATATCTTTGTCGGGATAGTGATCGGCTCGAGAGAATCCGAGACTTGGTCGTCCTGCGCCATCGCCGCCGCCGGCAGCGCCAGCGCGAGGGTTCCCGTCAGAAGGCGGATCACGCGGGCTTGACCGCGTCGGGGTGGGCGCGCTGGAACGCCTCATGCTCCATGCAGGCGGCGTCGATTTCGATCAGCCGCGGGAAGGCATCCAGCGGCACCTCGAAACGCCGCGCGTTGTAGATTTGCGGCACAAGACAGCAGTCGGCGATCCCCGGCGTATCGCCGCCGAGATAGCGGCCGTCACCCGCCATCGCCTCGAGCGCCTCGAACCCCTGGCTGATCCATGTCGCGATCCAGCGGTCCTTGGTCTGCTCGTTGAGGCCGAGGTCGCGCTTCAGATATTTGAGCACGCGCAGATTGTTGAGCGGATGGATGTCGCTCGCGATCACCTGCGCGCGTGCAAGCGCGACGGCGCGCGGCATCGCTTCCTCGGGGATCAGCCGCGGTTCGGGAAAGGCACGGTCGAGCCAGTCGATGATCGCCATGCTCTGGATGATCGGCTCACCATCGACGACGAGCATCGGGACAAAGCCTTGCGCATTAAGTTCGAGATAGGCGTCGCTGCGCTGCTCCCCCGCGATCAGGCTGATCTCGACGCGCTCATAATCGAGCCCCTTCAGGTTCAGCGCGATGCGGACGCGAAAGCTGGCCGAGGAGCGGAAATAGTCGTGGAGGACGAGCTGGGTCATGGCCCGCCTAATGCGATGCTTTCGGCATCTCCGCAATCCATTGCCGCAGCAACGCCGCGCCCTCCTTGTGCACCGTCGAGCGCCCGACCTCGGGCATCGCGATGCCGGGGTCGGTGCTTTCGAGGCGATAGATCAGGAAGCTGTGCGCGGGATCGCCCGGCGCGATGGCGAAGTCCATCCCGCCGCTGCCGCGCCCTGCCGCGGTCGGGCGCTTGCCGATGCCGTAATTGACGCCCGCGGGATCGTCGGTCCAGCGCAGGAAAAGCCCGCTGTTCGACGCGCTGCCTGCAGGATTGTGGCAGTGCGCGCAATTGACGTCGAGATAGGCGCGCGCGCGCGTCGCGACGCTGCCGCTCTTGGGATCGTCCCACACCGGCATCGTCGGTTTGAGCGCGGCAGGGTTCTCAAAATAGAGGCTGCGCAGCGTGTCCGACGCCGCCGGGTCGAGGATGAAATTGCGCGCCTTGGGCCCGATCGGGACAATCTCGCCGGCGAGGCTGTGGCATTCCTTGCACTGGTTCTTGTTCGGCACCGCGTAGCGGATACTGTGCGTCTCGCCGTCGGGGCTCTTGAAGGTCACCGGCACGCGGCGCCCGCCCAGGGCCAGCGTCGCATCCTTGCCGTCGGCGTCCCAGATATAGGGCAGCGCGGTCCAGCCGCCGGCGCGGCGGATCAGCAGGCGCGTTTCGACCGGGCGGCCGTCGTTGACGTCGCTCCAGCCGAAGCTTTTGACGAGCACGGTTCCAACCGGAAACTCGATGACGCCGTCGGCCGCGACCTTCGCCTTCTTTCCCGCCGGGATCGAGATGAAGCGGTGCTTGTCGGTATAGTCGCTAAACAGCGGCGCACGCAGCGTGTAGCCGATGCCGGTCGAGGGTGTTTGCGGATCATTGCCGCGAAACAGCCCGAACGCTGACAGCTTTGCCGGCATCGCATCGCTTTCGACCACCGCCTGATCGACCCCGGGCGGCGGCGATGCCGCCCCGCCGCTCGCACACAGCAGCGCCGCTCCAACCGCGGCGAAAACGCGCCTCACCGGACCTTCGCCTCCATCGCGTCGGGCAGCTTGATCACGGGCAGCGCCGCGGGCGGCGTGCCCTTCGACAGGTCGGCGGGCGACGGCTTCGCCTCGCTCTGCGGCGTCTTTACGTCGGGCAGGTTCAGCGACAGCACGCCGACCTTGTCGAGCACGATCGCATCGCCCGCACCGTCCCAAAGGACTGGCGGGATGCTGCCGCCCATCGCCGCCGCGATCATGTCGCCGCCAGGGAACTTCGGCGCATAGCCCGCCTTGCCATGCTGGTTGCCGCGCACGACGATCGCGCGGGGCAGCGGCTGATATTTCGGATCCTTGTGCTCATAACGATAGCCCACGATCATCACGTTCGCGGTGCCATTGTCGGCGAAGACATTGTCGAAAATCTCGACATTGCGGTTCGCCATCACGAGCACGCCCGTGCCCGTCGGAACGCTCGCGACAATATTGCCCTTGGGCGCGAAATTGGCCGTGCTGTTGTCGTTCACGATATTTTCGAAGACGCGGACATTGTGCCCGCCCTGCATCGGCAGGCTCGGCAGGTCGAACACCAGGATGCCGCCGGTATTCTTCGTCGCGATATTGTCGTGGACGTCGGCGTCGTAGCTGTTCTCGATTTCGATCCCCGCGACATTTTCGGTCGCGATCGAATCGCGGACGACGATATTCTTCGACTGGCCGACATAGATGCCCGCATCCGACGCGCCGCGCACGAACACGCTGTCGATCAGCACGTCGGTGCTTTCGACGGGGTAGATTCCGTAGGCGCCGTTGGTTTCCTTGGGCCCCGCGGTCCATTCGACGCGCAGCTTGTGATAGACGATACGGTCGGCGCCCTTCGACTTTATGCCATCGCCCTTGGTGTTGAGCACCGCAAATTCGGTCAGGAAGACATCGTCGGAGGTGACGAGCAGCCCCTCGCCGGCGCCCTGCTGTCCGATAAAGTCGAGGATCGATCCGCCCTCGCCCGCCCCGGCGCCGCGCACGGTCACATTGGCGACGTCGAGCGACAGGCCGTCGGTGAGCTTCCACACGCCCGCGCCCAATTGCACCGTGTCGCCCGGCTGCGCGAGGATCAGGGCTTCTTGCAGCTTTTCGTTCGCGTCGGGCGTTGTTGCACTGACGCTGATCACTTTCGCCGCCGCCGGACTGGCGGCAAGGACCGCCACGATGCAGAGCGTCGCCGCGTGGCGCAGGCCATGGAATCGCATATGTCTCTCCCCTTATTTTCGGGGAGCATGGTGCAAGACTTGACGGATGCCAAGCGATGTTGCTGACATATGTGTAGCTAACCCGGGGAGAGGTCGCTTTGATTCACAGATTAGGTTTGGCGCTTGTCGCCTTGATAGCCGTGCCGTCGATGGCGGCGGCGCCCGCGCCGATTGCCGGGCGCTGGAAAACCGACGATGGCAAGGCCGTCGTCGTCATGGCCGCGTGCGGAAACAAGATGTGCGGGCGCGTCGATCGCCTGCTGATCAAGCAGCCGACTGGGGGCCAGCGCGACGAGCGCAATCCCGACAAGGCGAAACGCGGCCGCCAGGTCACCGGACTACAGATTTACTGGGATCTCGTGCCGCATGGCGACGGCTGGAAGGGCGAAGGCTATAGCCCCGAGGATGGGCGATATTATAAGGCGCACCTGCGCGTGAACGGCGGCAAGATGACGATGAAGGGCTGCGTCAGCCTGTTCTGCCGCACGGTGACGTGGACGAAGATGGGATAAACTCGATCCTCCCTGTGCCGCAGGCATGGGGAGGTGGCAGCGCGAAGCGCTGACGGAGGGACTGTGGCGCAACGTCGCCGCCCCTCCACCACCGCCGACGGCGGCGGTCCCCCTCCCCATCGCTTCGCGACAGGGAGGATTTGCCTTCACCCTTCGCCCAAAATCCAGTTGACGCCCTCGGCGACATGTATCCGCGTGGTGTCATAGATCGGCAGCAGATTGGCGTCGGTGTCGACCAGCATCACCAGTTCGGTGCAGGCGAGCACGATCGCCTGGATATCCTGCTTGGCGATATCGGTGATGAAGGTTTTCATCGTCCGGCGCGAACTTTCGTTCACCTTGCCGAGCATCAGCTCTTCGTAAATGATGCGGTCGATCTCGTCGACGCGGCTCGAGTCATAGGGTGCGAGCGTCAGCCCGTGGCGCACCAGCCGCTGACGGAACCAGGGTTCGGTCGTCACATTGCGCGTGCCGATCACCGCCGCCGACTTGACCCCGTCGGCCTTCATCTTCTGGCCGGTTTCGTCGACGATGTGGAGGATCGGGATCGAGATCGCCGCGGCGACATCCTCGGCCACCTTGTGCATCGAATTGGCTGCGATCATCAGCGCGGTCGCGCCGGCGGCCTCAAGCCGCTGCGCGGAGGCGATCAGCACCTCTTTCGCATGCGTCCACCCTTCAGGGGTCGTGATGCGCGACAGCTCGCAATAGTTGAGGCTCTCCATCAGGATCGGCGCCGAACAGGCTGTGCCGAGGCGCTTTTGCACCCCCTTGTTGAGATGGCGGTAATAAAGCTCGGTCGATGCCCAGCTCATCCCTCCGATCAGGCCGATTTTGCGCATATTGCCCCTTTAAAACACATCGCCCCCGCGTAGGCGGGGGCCGCTATCAAGGCAGCGCAGGGCTGCCAGCGGCCCCTGCCTTCGCAGGGGCGACGATTCTTGTCTAGTGCCCGCTGCCGCTAAGCGCCTTGACGATGTCGTCGGCCATCTTCTTGGCATCGCCGAGCAGCATCATCGTCTGGTCCATGTAGAAGACGTCATTGTCGACGCCGGCATAGCCGACCCCGCCCATCGAACGCTTCACGAACAGCACCGTCTTCGCCTTTTCGACGTCGAGCACGGGCATGCCGTAAATCGGCGACGTCTTGTCGGTCTTCGCCGACGGGTTGGTCACGTCGTTCGCGCCGATGACGAAGGCGACGTCGGCCTGCGCGAATTCGCCGTTGATGTCCTCGAGCTCGAACACCTCGTCATAGGGGACGTTCGCCTCGGCGAGCAGGACGTTCATATGGCCGGGCATGCGGCCTGCGACCGGATGGATCGCATATTTGACCGTCACGCCCTCTTTCTTGAGCTGGTCGGCCATTTCGCGGAGCGCGTGCTGCGCCTGCGCGACCGCCATGCCGTATCCCGGAACGATGATGACGGTGTCGGCCTGGCTCATCAGGAAGGCCGCGTCTTCGGCGCTGCCGGGTTTCCACGGACGCTGTTCCTTCGACCCGCCGTCGCTTGGTCCGGCGTCGGCGCCGAAGCCGCCCGCGATGACGCTGATGAAGCTGCGGTTCATCGCGCGGCACATGATGTACGACAGGATCGCACCCGACGAGCCGACGAGCGCGCCGGTGATGATCATCGCGGTGTTGCCGAGCGTGAAGCCCATCGCCGCCGCGGCCCAGCCCGAATAGCTGTTGAGCATCGACACGACGACCGGCATGTCGGCGCCGCCGATCGGGATGATCAGCAGGAAACCGATAAGGAAGCTGAGCCCGGTAACCGTCCAGAAGATCCACGGGCTCTGGTCGAAGGTGAAATAGGCGACGAGCCCGATGATCGCGGCGAGCGTGCCGAGGTTGATGATATGCCGCCCCGGCAGCATGATCGGCGACCCCGACATATTGCCGTTGAGTTTCAGGAAGGCGATGACCGACCCCGAGAAGGTGATCGCACCGATCGCGATGCCGAGCCCCATTTCGATCCGGCTGACGGTGAAGATTTCGCCCGCGGCGTCTGCAATGCCGAACGCTTGTGGATTGAGATAGGCCGCCGCTGCGACCGCGACGGCCGCCAGGCCGACGAGGCTGTGAAAGGCCGCGACAAGCTGCGGCATCGCGGTCATCGCGATCCGCCGCGCCATCACGATACCGATCACGGCACCGATCGCGATCGCGACGAGGATTTCGACCAGCCCGACCGTATCGAGGAAGCCCTCGGCGGTGGCCGGCGCATGGGTGAGCAGCGTGGTCACGACGGCAATCAACATGCCCGCCATACCGAAACGGTTACCGGCCTGCGCCGTCGCCGGGCTCGACAGCCCGCGCAGCGCGAGAATGAACAGGACGCCCGCTACCAGATAGGCGACGGAGGCCCAGGGATTAACCGCGAGACCGTGGCCGCCGGTTGCGGCGGAAAGGATCGACTGAAATTCCATCTCAGCGCTCCTTCTTCTTGTACATCGCCAGCATGCGCGCGGTGACGGCGAAGCCGCCGAAGATATTGATGCTCGCCATCACGACCGCGGCGAGGCCGAGCCATTTGGACGAGGCCGAACCCGCGGCGGCGCTGGCAATCAGCGCGCCGACGATGATCACCGACGAAATGGCGTTGGTGACGCTCATCAACGGCGTGTGCAGCGCCGGGGTCACCGACCAGACGACGAAATAGCCGACAAAGCAGGCCAGTACGAAAATTGAAAAAATCGCGATAAAATCCACGGGCTCGCTCCCCTGCTGATTCCGTTTCGCGCACCTCTTGCCGCGCGCCGCCGAATGTGTCGACTCCAAAGCTCCCAAAAAGAAGCGCCCGCATTTCTGACCAAGAGAAATGCGGGCGCTTTGCGACATAAAATATCGCTTTGCCGGGCCAGCCGGCGATGTTTTTTACATTTTCGGGACGAGCACCGCGTCGACGACATGGACGACACCGTTCGACTGGCCGATATCGGCCTGCGTCACCGTCGCCTTGTTGCCGCTGGCGCTGGTCAGCAAAATGGTGTCGCCGCTCCTGGTTGCGGTCAGATCCTGCCCGTCGGCGGTCTTGAGCACGGCCTTGCCGCCGCCTTCGGCGATCTTCGCGTCAAGGTCCGCCGCGGTCAGCTTGCCCGGAATGACATGATATTTGAGTACGCCGGCGAGCACATCCTTCTGCGCCGGGCGCATCCAGCCGTCGCGCGTCACCGGCGGCACCTGCACAAAGGCGGCGTCGTTCGGAGCGAACACGGTGAATGGCCCCGCGCCCGAGAGCGTTTGCGCCAGACCAGCCTGCGTCACCGCCGCGGCCAGCGACTTGTGATCGGGCGAGGCCGCGAGGTTGGCGGCGATGGTGCTGCTCGCCAGCATCGCCGACGGGCCGGCAGCGGGCGTCGCGGGCACCGCGGTTTCGCCGCCCGCGACGGTGGTCGTCTCGGTCGGCGTTTCCTTCTTGTCGCCGCAGCCCGACAGCGCGAGCGCGGCCGCTGCGGCCGTCAAGATCAGATGGGTTTTCATATCCTTATCCTTTCGAAAGCCGGACGCAGCGGCGCGAATCATCAGCCGAGGCTGGGCATCAACACGCCGTTGATGACGTGAATATTACCGTTCGACTGCTCGACGTCGGGCTGGGTGATGAAGCCGCTGCTGCCCTGCGTGCCGTCGACCTTGATGTTGCCCTGCACCTCGGTGAAGGTCAGCGTCTCGCCTTCGACGGTCGCGAGCGTCGCCTTGCCGCCGCCGGCCTTGATCTTCGCGTAAAGATCCTCGGCGGTCACGCGGCCCGGAACGACATGATAGGTCAGCACCTTCGCAAGCGATTCGGTATTGTTCGGGTTCATCAGCCAGTCGGTCATCGGCTGCGGGACCGCGGCGAAGGCCTGGTCGGTCGGCGCGAAGATCGTGAAGGGCTGGCCCGCGAGCTTGTCCGACACGCCCGCCGCGGTCAGCGCGGTGGCCAGCGTCTTGTGGTCGGGCTTGGCGGCGATTTCGAGCGCGATGCCGGTGGGCTGCGCGGGTGCCGCAGGAGCAGCGGCTTCAG
The DNA here is from genome assembly GCF_001468225.1 of Sphingopyxis sp. H053. Lineage (GTDB taxonomy): Bacteria > Pseudomonadota > Alphaproteobacteria > Sphingomonadales > Sphingomonadaceae > Sphingopyxis. The sequence goes on from NZ_LNRU01000005.1 coordinate 243,412, forward strand.
CCGGAGCGGCGGCGTCGGCGGCGACTTCAGCGGCTTCGGCCGGCGCGGCGGTTTCCTGTGCGTAAACGGGCGACAGGGTGGCAAGCACAAGGAGGGGAGTGGCGAAAAGCTTCGCAGACGACATCAATCATTCTCCAACTGGTTGAAACTCAGGGTTTGGGAAACCCTGAACGCATAGTAACCAAAGGAGGTTTCATGAAAAGGCCGAAAACGGCCATTTTCTGATAAATGATAGGTCGCTCGTGCGAACCCGGATTATACCAGGCAGCCGGGACCCCGCTGAAACCGGAAACCCGGGTCAAAAGGAACGGCCTCGCATTTCCCTGGCGGGGATGCGAGGCCGATCAAGCCTGATATTGCGGTTACATCTTCGGCGTCAGCACCCCGTCAACGACGTGGATGACACCATTCGATTGGTTGACATCGGGTTGGGTCACCGTCGCCTTGCTGCCGTCGGCTCCGGCAAGCGTGACCGTATTGCCGCTCATCGTGGCGGTCAGATCCTGCCCGTTCACGGTTTTGAGCATCGCCTTGCCGCCGCCCTCGGTAATCTTGGCGGCGATATCCGCTGCACTCATCTTGCCAGCAACGACGTGATATTTGAGCACGTCGCCGAGAACGGTTTTCTGCGCCGGGCGCATCAACCCGTCGAGTGTCGCCTTCGGCACCTTTGCGAAGGCATCGTCGGTGGGCGCAAAGACCGTGAAGGGGCCTGCGCCCTTCAAAGTATCGACCAGCCCGGCCTGAGTCACCGCGGCGACGAGTGTCTTGTGAATCGGCGACGCCATTGCATTTTCGACGATCGTCTTGGTCGGGAACATTTCGGCGCCCCCAACCATCGGGTTGGTGCCGGTCGCCATTGTATCGGCAGGCATCGCCTCTTCCGCGGCGACGGTGGTGGTTTCGGTGGGCGGCGTTTCGGAGGTTTTACCGCATGCGGTAAGCCCGAGTGCGACCGTCAGAGCGGCCGAAGTAAGATATGCGATTTTTATGCATCGTCTCCACGGAGTCGGGAAAGATTTTCCCTCTCGCTTAGAGACCCGCGGCCGCCCGCATTGTTCCGTATTTTGCCGGAAATTCACGAGCGGCTGCGACGGAAGCAAATGATATTTCCCGGTTCCGTTACCCCAGCAACCGCTCGTTCACGACCTTGCCGCCCTGCGTCAGGCGCACGGCATTGCCGATTTCCTCGTCGAGCACCGGCTTGCCGGTTTCCTTGTCCCAGAAGGCCGAGAGGAAGTTGAACAGGTTGCGGCTGAACAGCGCGCTGGTATCGGCGGGCATCAGCGCCGCTATATTCTTCGCGCCGATCACGGTGACGCCGTGGATCTTCTTCGCCTCGCCCGAGACCGAGCCTTCGACATTGCCGCCGCTTTCGGCTGCCATGTCGACGATCACGCTGCCGCTGCGCATCGTCGCGAGCTGCGCGTCGCTGATGAGCCGCGGCGCGGGGCGCCCCGGGATCAGCGCGGTGGTGATGACGATGTCCTGCTTGGCGATGTGCGATGACACGAGTTCGGCCTGCGCCGCCTTATATTCGTCGGACATTTCGGTGGCATAGCCGCCCGCGCCCTCGCCCTCGATCCCCGCGACGCTCTCGACGAAGATCGGCTTGGCGCCGAGCGACATGATCTGTTCTTTGGTCGCGGCGCGCACGTCGGTCGCGCTGACCTGTGCGCCGAGGCGGCGCGCGGTCGCGATCGCCTGAAGCCCGGCGACGCCGACGCCCATCACGAACGCCTTGGCAGCGCTGACGGTGCCCGCGGCGGTCATCATCATCGGAAAGGCGCGGCCATAGGCGTTCGCCGCGATCAGCACGGCCTTGTAGCCCGCGAGATTCGCCTGGCTCGACAAGATGTCCATCGACTGCGCGCGGGTGATGCGCGGCATGAATTCCATCGCGAGCGCCTCGAGCCCGAGCTTCGCATAGGCGTCGACGCGTTCGCGCTCGCCGAACGGGTTGAGACCTGCGGCGAGCCAGGCGCCCTCGGCAAAGCCCGAAAGCCCCTTGGGATCGGGCCCCTGAATCGCGAGGATGATGTTCGCGCCCTTCAGCGCGTCGGCGCGGCTGCCGACGCTCGCGCCCGCGGCGCTATAATCAGCATCGGCGATCGAGGCTTGTTCACCTGCCCCCGATTCGACGGCAACTTCGGCGCCCAGGCCAATGAATTTCTTCACGGTTTCCGGGGTCGCGGCGACGCGGGTCTCGCCTTCGGCGAGCTCCCTCAGGACAGCAATGCGCATGCCGTTCGATCAGGACGCGATGAGAAGGACGACGCCGATGACGACGACCGCGGTGATGATCGAGCCGATCTTGAACAGGCTGATGAAACCCGCATAGGTTTCTTCGGCTGCCTTCATTTCCTGCTGTGCCATCGCTTTTCCCCTTAAACGGTCAATTACTGTGCGCGAACGCACAGCGCCGCACCCAGAATCGGTTATCGCGCCGGTCTTAGCTACGCGCCCCGCGATGCTCAAGTGCGGGTTTGGCCGCTGGACTTAACTGTGGGAAAAGACGAATGCCCTTAATCGCCCTTTTACCCCTATCGGATACACATGCAGCCCTCAGCAGAACAAACCCATAGCAATGTCGGTTCAGGGGGCAGATTCGGAACGATGACGAACACGCGCGACACGCGAATGGTGATGATCGTCGACAGCGAGCCTGCCCAGCAGCGCTTTCTGGCGGCCCTTGTATCGCGCGGCGGCTGGCGCAGCGTCATCGCCGCGGACACCGACACCGCGCTTGCCAAACTCGGCACGCAGGAAGGCATGGCGCTCGACGCCGTTCTCGTCGATCAGGGCGCGCCGGGGATGGATATTTCCGAATTCGTCGGCGAACTGCGCCGCTGGCGGCCCGCGCTGCCGCTCGTCGTGATCACGATGCGCAACGGGGTCGAGGTCGCGGTCGGCGCGATGCGCGCCGGGGCGAGCGACTTCGTCCAGAAACCGATCGCGCCCGACCGGCTGCTCGAAGCGCTCGACCGCGTCGTGTCGACCAGCGGCCCGCAGGGCGAATTGCGTCCGCTCACCGAAAAGCTGCGCGCACCGCTCGCTTTCGAGGAAATCATCGGGTCGAGCCCCAATTTCCGCAGCGCGCTGGCGATCGCCGCCAAGGCCGCGCGCGCGCGCGTACCGGTGATGATCAACGGCAAGCCCGGCACCGGCAAGGAAGTCTTTGCCCGCGCGATCCACAGCGCCAGCCCGCGCGCGCGCGGCCAGCTCGTCATGGTCGATTGCTCGGCGGTGTCCCCCGGTCTCATCGGATCGGGGCTGTTCGGCCACGAACGCGGCGCCTTTGCCGGCGCGTTCGACCGCCAGGTCGGGCGGCTCGTCCAGGCCGACGGCGGCAGCATCATCATCGACCATGTCGAATGCATCCCGCTCGAAACGCAAGCGAAGCTCGTCGAATTCCTGAATTCCGGTGAGGTGCAGATGATCGGCGGATCGATCCGCCAGAGCGTCGATGTGCGCATCATCGCGACCAGCACGAGCCCGCTCGACAAGCTGATCGAGGCCGGCCACTTCCGCGAAGACCTGTTCTACGCGCTGTCGAGCGCCCAATTCACCCTGCCCTCGCTCTCCGAGCGCCGCGGCGACGTCGGACCGCTCGCGCGGCATCTGCTCGCGCGCATCGGCGGCCTGCCGGGCATGGGGCCGATCGGGGTCACCGACGACGCGCTGCGCCTGCTTGCCGCTTATGCCTGGCCGGGCAATGTCCGCCAGCTTCAGGACGTGCTGTTCCGCGCTGCGGTGAACAGCACCACCGATGTCCTCACCAGCGCCGATTTCCGCGCGATCGAGGCGACGCTCGGCGGCGGCAGCCCGAGCGGCGAAGGCGAGATCGCGATCAACGGCGAGGCGATCGGCGTCACATTGTACCTGCCCGACGGCAACCTCCGCCCGCTCGAGGAAATCGAGGCCGACGTCATCCGCCTCGCAATCGGCCATTATCGCGGCCGCATGAGCGAAGTCGCCCGCCGCCTCGGCATCGGCCGCTCGACGCTCTATCGCAAATTGAGCGACCTGGGGATCGATACGGCCGCTTAATATAAGTCTAGACTTATATAATTGACGACTTATCTATTCTCCGAATTCAATCGGGAGAATCATCATGTCGTTCGATACCGTCGCCCAAGCCGCCATGGTCGTCCGCAAGGTCGAGGATGTGACGCACGAGGGCCAACCCGCGCGCGCAGTCGTCGCCTCGCGCGACTATCCCACCGACATCGCCGATCTGTGGAATGCGATCACCGAAAAGGAGCGCATCCCGCGCTGGTTCGCGCCGGTCGACGGCGACCTCTCCCTCGGGGGAAAATATCAGATCAAGGGTAATGCCGGCGGCACCGTCACCGCGTGCGACCCGCCGCGCAGCTTTGCGCTGACGTGGGAATTCGGTGGCGGGGTAAGCTGGGTCGAGGTCGAACTGGCCGCGGCGGGCGGCGACAGGACGCGCCTGACGCTGAGGCATATCGCTCCGCTCGACGACAAATCCGAGGAATTCTGGGACAGGTTCGGCCCCGGCGCGGTCGGCGTGGGCTGGGATCTGTCGCTGATGGGACTTGGCTGGCATATCGAAACCGGTGAGAGTAACGAACGCTTCGCCGAAGAGACCTGGGCGCTGAGCGACGAAGGCATGGCGTTCGCGACATGGAGCAGCGAGGCATGGACCGCCGCTTCGATCGCCTATGGCACCCCAGAGGCGGCCGCGAACCGCGCGGGTGCTAGCACAACCGCCTTCTACACCGGCGCCGCTGCGCCCGAATGAGTCACGCCTTCGACATCCTCGGCGACCCTGTGCGCCGTCGCATCCTCGAACTGCTCGCCGACGGCCAACGCGCATCGGGCGAGATCGTCGAGGTGATCGCCGCCGAATTCGCCATCTCGCAGCCCGCGGTGTCGCAGCATCTGCGCGTGCTTCGCGACAGCGGCTTCGCGACGTCGCGTGCCGACGGGCGGCGGCGGCTCTACGCCATCGCGCCCGAGCGATTCGACGAGATCGACGCATGGGTCCAACGCTTCCGCCGGACGTGGGAGCCAAGGTTCGAGGCGCTCGCGACCGAAGTGGCGCGCGGGAAGAAGGCGCGGCGGGTGGAAGAATAACTCCCCTCCCTTTAGGGAGGGGTCGGGGAGGGCCTGTTTCGACGGCGGACGACCTCGACATGCCCTCCCCTAACCCCTCCCGCAAGCGGGAGGGGGAAAAGATCAAACCGTCAGCGCCGCATCGCGCAGCCCGCGCCAGACGCGCAGCGCCTGCCGGTTCTCGGCAATGTCGTGCACGCGCAGCAACTGTGCGCCCTGCGTCGCCGCCTGATAATGCAGCGCCACCGTGCCGCCGAGCCGCTGATCGGCGGGCGCTTCGTTATCGAGCGCGCCGATCATCCGCTTGCGGCTGGCTCCAAACAGGACCGGGCAGCCCAATGTGTGGAACAGCGCGAGGCCGTTGATCAGCGCGAGATTGTCGCCGACGCCCTTGCCGAAGCCGAGCCCCGGATCGACGATGATCTTCGCCGGGTCGACCCCGGCGGCAACGCACGCCGCGACGCGCTCGGCGAGCATATCGTAGACGTCGAACAGGACGTGCGCGTAATTGCCGCCCTCGTGCGGATCGCTCTTGGCCGACGGCGCGTGCATCAGCACGACCGGGCAACCCGCGTGCACGACCACTTCCATCGCGCGGTCGTCGTAGCGCAGCGCCGAAATATCGTTGACGATCCGCGCGCCGGCGGCGAGCGCCGCCTCCATCACCGCGGCCTTGCGCGTATCGATCGACACCGCGACGCCGCCTCTCGCGAGTGCCGACACCACGCCCTCGATGCGCTTGATCTCGTCGCCTTCCCAGACCAGCGGCGCGGCGGGGCGCGTCGATTCGCCGCCGACATCGATGATCGCCGCGCCCGCGGCGCCCATCGCGAAACCGGCTTCGGTCGCCGCAACCGCATCGACATGCTTGCCGCCGTCCGAAAAACTGTCGGGCGTGACGTTCAAAATGCCCATGAGCTGCGGCTCGTTCAGCCGGATCTTCCGCTCGCCGAGTTGCAGCACACCGCGCGGCCGCGCGACACCGGCACGCTGCGCATTTGCCGCCTGCGCCAATCTGTCGGGCATCGCCGCGATCCAGCCATCCCACTCGGGAATGGGAACAATTGCCGATTTGACGGTCAGACCGTCGCGCAGGCTGATATGCCATGCCGCGAACCAGACCATCGAGTCGGCGATCCGCAGGCAATCGTCGTCAAGTTCGTGCGGGCGGTCGACGAAGCAGGTCGGGCGGCAATAGATTTGCGCATCCGCCGACGCGGCGCCGAAGTCGGGCTTGGTTAGAGGTGAAAACATGCCCGGTCCCTTCGTCGCCCCCGCGAAGGCGGGGGCCGCTGGCATTATAAAGCCGCCACGTCGTGGCAAGCCGATTACGGCCCCCGCCTTCGCGGGGGCGACGGTCTTTTACGCTTCGTTTGCCAGCAGCCAGTCCTGCCGCACCGCATCGATCACGCGGAGTTCCTTGCCATTGTCGACATGCCAGAAGGTCCAGCCGTTGCAGCTCGGCGCCCCCTGCAGGCCCGCGCCGACCTTGTGGATCGAGCCTGCGGGCTGGCCTTCGCAATCGAGGCTGCCATCGACGCGCACCTTGGCTTTCCAGCGGCGCTTGGTATCGGTCAGTATCGTTCCCGGCGCGATCATGCCGCATTCGACGAGCGTGCCGAACGCGACGCGCGTCGCGGCCTTCGGCGCCATCATCGTCTTCACCGCACTTTCGTCGAGCGGCAGCGCCAGCTCGATACGTTCCAGCGCGGCCGCGATATAATCATCCTCGCGTTCGATGCCGATGAAGTGACGACCAAGGCGCTTTGCGACCGCACCCGTCGTGCCGGTGCCGAAGAAGGGATCGAGGATCACGTCACCGGGGTTCGAACAGGCGAGCAGGACGCGATAGAGCAGCGCCTCGGGCTTTTGCGTCGGGTGAACTTTCGTGCCGCCCTTCTTGAGCCGTTCCTGGCCGCCGCAGATCGGGATCAGCCAGTCCGAACGCATCTGCAGTTCGTCGTTCAGCGTCTTCATCGTGCGATAATTGAAGGTGTAGCGCGACTTTTCGCCCATCGACGCCCAGATCAGCGTCTCATGCGCGTTGGTGAAGCGCGTGCCCTTGAAATTGGGCATCGGGTTCGCCTTGCGCCACACGATGTCGTTGAGGATCCAATAGCCATTGTCCTGCAGCGCGGTGCCGACACGGAAAATATTATGATAGCTGCCGATCACCCAGATGCTGCCGTTCGGCTTCAGGATGCGCTTCGCTTCCTTGAGCCAGGCATGGGTGAAGCGATCGTAGGTCGCGAGGCTGTCGAACTTGTCCCAGTCATCGTCGACCGCGTCGACCTGGCTGCCGTCGGGGCGCAGCAGGTCGCCGCCAAGCTGGAGATTATACGGCGGATCGGCGAAGATCATGTCGACCGACGCGGCGGGCAAGCTGCGCATCATCTCGACGCAATCGCCCTGCAAGATGCTGTCGAGCGGCAGGTCCGCGGGGTCGACCTTCGGCGTCCGCTTCTTCGTCGCCGGCGCCTTGACCCGTTCCATCACACCCATGCTTCACCCCGTTCCTTGCTCGTAAGAAGGCCCTGATGAGTCCAGCGGAGTCCGCCGTCAAGCGCAGGAGTCTAAGGAATCCGCCTCTCTAACTGGTTAACGCGATGAGAACGAAACGAGTCTGGCACACCATATGGAGTCGGCCGCGACTCGGAGACTCAACCACTGGTGGTGTGGCGATGAAGACTCACTGGCGAAAAAAATTTGCGTCTCGGGGTCAGAGCCCCGGATCGACCCCCGTCAGGTCGATCGAACGCTGCCACAGTTCGCGCGCGAGCTTTGGATCGCGCGCGTCGCGCGTTGCGCGCGCCGGGCCCGAGCGGCCCGACACCTCGCCGAGCCCCTGCGGCCCCAGATAGTCGCCGCCCTGCACGCGCGCGCCCGTCGCCGCCTGCAAGGTCGGCCACGCGCCCTGCGCCGCGCTGTTGAAAAAGGGCGCGGCGAGCGGGGTCATCGTGCGCAGCGGCAGCGGCAGGTGGCGCGTCAGTTCGGTGAGCGCGACCCCCGGGTGGCACCCGATCGCCTGCGTCGCGCGCCCGGCAGCGCTCAGCCGCCGGTCGAGCTCGAACATATGGAGCAGGTTCGCGAGCTTGCTCATCTGGTAGCGCGCCCAATTGTGATAGCTGCGCGACGCCGACAGGTCGCTGTAATCCATCGCCCCGTTGCGGTGCGCGATGCTGCCGGTGATGACGATCCGGTCGTCGACATGGGGATGGAGCAGCCCGGTCAGCGCGAAGGTGCCGAGGTGGTTGACCCCGAATTGCAGCTCATACCCCTGCCTGGTCAGCGTCCGGGGCGGGATCATCACCCCCGCATTGTTGATGAGGACGTCGATCCGCGGCCCCGCGAGCACCGCCTTCGCCGCATCGCGCACCTGGTCGAGATCGGCAAGATCGAGCGGCTGGAACGACAGTTCGGCCTTTGGCACGTCGACCCAGATGCGGTTCATCGCCACCTCGGCCTTGTCCTCATCGCGGCAGGCAAGGATCACATGCGCGCCGCGCGCCGCGAGGATTTTGGAAACTTCAAACCCGATTCCGGCATTGGCACCGGTAACAAGGAAACGCCGCCCTGTTTGCGTACCGACATCGTCGGCCGAAAATCCTCTGCTCATCGCCTGTTCCCCTCTTAGGCTTTTAGGCTTCGGGCGGTCAGACCAGCTGCATTTGTGCGACCGGGGCAAAACTGGTCCGATGGTGCGGCGTCGGGCCATGTTGGCGCAGCGCCGCGAGATGCTGCGCCGTACCATAGCCCATGTTGGTTTCCCAGCCAAAGCCGGGGAAGTCGCGCGCCGCGGCGACCATGAAACGGTCGCGATGCTCCTTCGCGATGATGCTCGCCGCCGAAATGCACGGGTGGAGTGCATCGCCGCCGATGATCGCGGTCGCGGTGTAGCGCCAGCGCGGCAGCCGGTTGCCGTCGACGAGGACCTCGGCGGGCTCGAACCCCAGCGCCTCGACCGCGCGCGTCATCGCAAGGAAGGTCGCCTGCAGGATGTTGACGCGGTCGATCTCCGCAACGCTCGCCTCGCCGACGCCCCAGCGGCAGCGCGCCTTGATCTGCGCTTCGAGTTCGGCGCGGCGCTTTGCCGTGAGTTTCTTGCTGTCATCGAGGCCGGGGATGCCGCCTTCGCAGAGCAGCACCGCCGCCGCGACGACGGGGCCGGCGAGCGGCCCGCGACCGGCTTCGTCGACGCCGACGATCACTTGCTCCCCTTCCATTTATGGGAGGGGTTAGGGGAGGGCCGGTCGGGGTTCGGCGCTGTCGAAACATGCCCTCCCCCAACCCCTCCCGCAAGCGGGAGGGGAGCTATATCCGCCACGGCGGATATCTCCGATATTCGGCCGCTTGGTACAGGCACAGGCGATTGCCCGCGGGATCGGCCAGCCGTGCCTCGCGCCAGCCCCATTCCTCGTCCTTGGGCATCTGATCGAAGCGCACCCCGCGCCGCGCCAGATAGGCGACCCACGCATCGAGCGCACCGCTCTCGAGATAAGCGGTCACTCCGCCCGCCGCGCCGTCGCCGACGTGGATCGACAGGGTCACCCCGTTGGCGGCCTCGAAGCGCGCGTAACCATTGTCGGGGCTATCGACGATCTGTGTCAGCCCCATCTGCTTGTAGAAAGCGACCGACACCGCATAGTCGTTCGCGGGCAGCGTGACCTGATTCAGCGCCGGGCCGGTGAACAGCCCGTCGTTGCGCACATATTGCTGCCCCATCGGGCCATGCCCCTGCCCCAGTCCCGGCGCATCGTGCAGCGAAAGCCGCACGAAATCGCGCGCGCGCGCGATCGCGGGTTCGAGCGGCATGCCCTGTGCCAGCCCGGTCGCGATCGCGCTCGCGAGCGTGCAGCCGGTGCCGTGGCTGTGCGGCGTGTCGATGCGTGGCGCTTCCCAGCGCGCGACTTCGCCCTCGCCGGTTTCGAGCAGCCGGTCGATCACCGTCTCGCCCTCGGCATGGCCGCCCTTGACGAGCAGCGAACAGCCGTGCGCGAGCACCGCATCCTCGCCGCCCAAGGCTTCCAGTTCGGGCAGGTTCGGCGTTGCGACCATCGCGCGATCGAGCAGCGCGCGAAACGCGTCGATCGTCGCCGTGTCGGCGAGCACCGATCCGCTCGTCGCGATCATCACCGGATCGAACACGAGCGCCGCCTGCGCGAGATCGGGCCGCGACAATCGCTCCGCAACCGCGGCCGCGGTTTCGGCGCTGCCGATCATCCCGATCTTGACCGCGTCGACGCCGATGTCCGACGCGACACTGTCGATCTGTTGCAAGACCATCGTGGTCGGGACCGGATGGACGCCCTGCACCCCCAGCGTATTCTGCGCGGTGATCGCTGTGATGGCGGTCATCGCATGGCCGCCGAGCATCGTGACCGCCTTGATGTCGGCCTGGATACCCGCACCGCCACCGCTATCCGAGCCGGCGATGATCAGGACGCGCGCGGTCACCGAACCACTCCGTCGTCCCAGCGGAAGCTGGGACCGCTATCGGGCATAAGCCGCGTCATGACGCACCCGATCCCAGCTTTCGCTGGGATGACGTGAAAGTGGACGGTCACCCCTTATGCTTTCGCTCCGTCGAAGCGGGGAATTTCGCCAGCGCCGCGCCCTCGCGCAGCGGCCGGTCGAGCAGGTCGCCGCCGCAATTGGGGCAAATCTCGTCGAGCTTGTCGGCGCAGTTCGCGCAGAAGGTGCATTCGAACGAGCAGATGAAGGCGCCGTGAAGGTTGGCGGGCAGATCGCGTCCGCATTTTTCGCAATCGGGTCGCATTTCAAGCATGATAAGTCTCTTTCGGTTCTAAAAAATCAAATGGTTATGCCGTCGCCGCGCGCACGGCGTCGCAAATCATGTCGACGACCTGCTCGACCTGTCCGGCATCGTCGCCTTCGGCCATGACACGGATCAGCGGTTCGGTGCCCGACGGGCGGATGACGAGGCGGCCGCGGCCGTTGAGCGTGGCTTCGCCTTCGGCGATCGCCGCGATGACCTGTTTGTCTTCGAGCGGCTTGCCGCCCGCGAAGCGGACATTCTTCAAAAGCTGCGGCACCGGGTCGAACTGGTGCAGCAATTCACCCGCGGGCTTGCCCGACGCGATCAGCTCGGCGAGCACCTGCAGCGCCGCGAGCGTGCCGTCGCCGGTCGTCGCATGATCCGACAGGATCATATGCCCCGACTGCTCGCCGCCGACGTTGAAGCCGCCCTCCTTCATCCGTTCGAGAACATGGCGGTCGCCGACCTTGGTGCGCTCGAGCCGCAGCCCCTCGCCTTCGAGGAAGCGTTCGAGGCCGAGGTTCGACATCACCGTCGCAACGACGCCGCCGCCTTTCAGCCGCCCCTGCCGCGCCCAGCTCGCGCCGATCAGTCCCATGATCTGGTCGCCGTCGACGATCCGTCCCTTTTCATCGACGACGATCAGCCGGTCGGCGTCGCCGTCGAGCGCGATGCCGATGTCGGCGCCGCTGGCGACCACCGTTTCCTGCAGCAGCGCGGGCGCGGTCGATCCGCATTTGTCGTTGATGTTCGTGCCATTCGGCTCGACCCCGATCGCCACCACGTCGGCGCCGAGTTCCCAGAACACGGTCGGCGCGCTGTTATACGCCGCGCCATTGGCGCAATCGAGCACGATGCGCAGCCCGTCGAGACGGACCGATTCGGGCAGGCTCTGTTTCACCGCATGGATATAGCGGCCGCGCGCATCGTCGATGCGCTTGGCGCGTCCGATGTGGCTGGGCTCGGCGAGCTTCGGTTCCTGCCCGAGCAAATGCTCGATCTGCGCCTCATCCTCGTCGGACAGCTTATACCCGTCGGGGCCGAACAGCTTGATCCCATTATCCCGAAACGGGTTGTGACTCGCCGAAATCATCACGCCGAGGTCGGCGCGCATCGAACGCGTGAGCATCGCGATCGCGGGGGTCGGCATCGGCCCGACCTGCACCACGTCCATCCCGACGCTGGTGAACCCCGCGACCAGCGCGTTTTCGAGCATATAGCCCGACAGGCGCGTATCCTTGCCAATCACGACGCGATGCTTGTGGTCGCCGCGCAGGAAGTGCGCGCCCGCCGCCATGCCGACGCGCATCGCGACTTCCGCGGTCATCGGGACCTGGTTGGTCAGGCCGCGAATCCCGTCGGTTCCGAAAAACTTGCGCATGTTCCCTCAGCTACCTAACCATCGCCCGGCAAATGCCTGCCCCGGCTTCCCACGGGATGGCCCCCGCGGAGCATTTCCCGGCCCAAAAACCGGTTCCCGTTTCTTTCGGGAGGTGCTCTAAGTCACCCTCTTTTGCTTGGCAAGCAGGCCAGAAAAAACGCCGGGAGAATCCGTCTTGAAATCCGCTTGGTTCATCCTTTCGGCGCTCGTCGCCGGCATGCTTTTGGGAATCGGCGTCGAGCTGGTGTCCCCCGATGCCGGAACCGCCTCGCTTCCCTTTGTCGAACCGATCGGGCTGCTCTGGCTCAACGCCTTGAAGATGACGATCGTCCCGCTCGTCGTCGCGCTGCTCATCACTGGGATAACCGCGACCGCCGACGCTGCGCGCGCAGGCAAGCTCGCCTTTCGCGCGGTGATGATCTTCCTCGGCGCGATCACGCTTTCGGGGCTGATGACACTGTTTCTGGCGCCGCTGCTGCTGCGCCTCTTCCCGCTCTCCCCCGACGCCGCCGAAGCGCTGCGCCACGGCCTTGGCGGCACGACGCAGACAGGACCGTCGCCGACCTTTGGCGATTTCCTGCTCTCGCTGATCCCGACCAATCCGATTGCCGCGGCGGCCGAGACCGCGATCCTGCCGCTGATCGTCTTCACGACCATTTTCGCCTTCGCGATCACGAAGCTCGAGCCCGTGCAGCGCGCGACGCTGTCGGGGCTGTTCAAGGCGCTCGGCGACGCGATGCTAATCGTCATCGGCTGGGTCCTCGCGCTCGCGCCGATCGGCGTTTTCGCGCTGGGCTATGCGCTCGCGGTCAAGGCGGGGGTCGCGGCGTTCGGCGGGCTCATCCATTATGTGCTGATCCTCTCGGCGATCGGGATCAGCTGCCTCCTCCTCGGCCTGCTGCTCGCGTGGCTCGTCGTCGGCATTCCGCTGCCGCGCTTCATCCGCGCGATGGTCCCGACGCTCGCGGTCGCGATCAGCACGCAAAGCTCGCTCGCCAGCCTGCCCGCGATGCTGACATCGTCGGAGGAACTCGGCGTCGACCCGAAAAAGGCCGACGTCGTGCTGCCGCTCGCGGTCGCCCTGTTCCGCTTCACCAGCCCGGCGATGAACCTCGCGGTCGTCGTCTATGTCGCGTGGCTGTTCGGTGTCGAGCTGACCCCATGGGAAATGGCGGTCGGCCTTGCGGTCGCAATTGCCGCGGCGCTCTCCTCGGTCAGCCTGCCCGGCTCGATCAGCTTCGTGACCTCGATCGCGCCGATCGCGGTGTCGATGGGGGTCCCCGTCGCACCGCTCGGGCTGCTCGTCGCGGTCGAGACTTTTCCTGACATCTTCCGAACCCTAGGTAATGTTATCGGTGACGTAGCGGCCACCAAATATGCCGCCGACGGTGTCGACGACGCGGCCCCCGCAGCAGGAGAAACGCCATGAAATATCGCAAGCTCGGCCACGGCCTCGAAGTCTCGGCGATCGGCATCGGCTGCATGCCGATGATCAAGGGCGGCAACATCCTGTACGGCGAAGCCGCCGACCTCGACGAATCGACGCGCACGATCCACCGCGCCATCGACCTGGGCGTCACTTTCTTCGACACCGCGCAAATCTATGGTCCCTTCTCGAACGAGGAACTGCTGGGGGAGGCGATCAAGGGCAAGCGCGACGGGCTCGTCATCGCGACCAAGTTCGGCTTCAAGTTCGAGGGCAAGGCGATCACCGGCGTCGACGGTTCGCCCGCCAACGCGCGCGCCGCGTGCGAAGGCTCGCTCCAGCGTCTCGGCATCGACACGATCGATCTTTTCTACCAGCACCGCGTCGACCCGTCGGTGCCGATCGAGGAAACCGTCGGCGGCATGATGGAGCTGGTGAAGGAGGGCAAGGTCCGTCACATCGCGCTCTCCGAAGCCGGCCCCGAGACGATCCGCCGCGCCGCAAAGGCCGCGCCGATCACCGCGCTGCAGAGCGAATATTCGATCTGGGAGCGCGACATCGAGGACGAGATTCTCGGCGCGTGCCGCGAGAATGGCATCGGCTTCGTCCCTTACTCACCGCTCGGCCGCGGCTTCCTCGCGGGCGCGGTGCGCAGCCGCGACGAGCTTCCCGAAACCGACTGGCGCCGCAACGATCCGCGCTATTCGGACGAGAATCTGCCCGCCAACCTCGCGATCGTCGATGCGATCGGCGCGGTCGCCGACAGGCATGGCGTGTCGAAGGCGCAGGTCGCGCTCGCCTGGCTGCTCGCACAGGGCGACGACATCGTCCCGATCCCCGGCACCAAGCGCCGTGCGACGATGGAAGACAGCGTTGGCGCCGCCGAAGTCACGCTGACCGCCGACGACCTCGCCGCGATCGACGCAGCGGCGCCGAAGGGCGGAACGAGCGGGCCGCGTTATGGCGAGATGGGGATGCGGATGGTGCGGCTGTAACCCGTTCGTTACACGTCGGCTTCGGCCGATTGCGGACGGTGAACTAGCGCCGAGATACTTGGATAAAGCGCCGTTCAAGATAAAGAGTCACGTCATGCTCGAAGTTAGGACTATCTATGCGTTGAATACTATGCCGCCCCTCAAACGGGCCAAAAAGACTAATGCTCTGAAAATCATCCGCATAAGTCCGCGCGCGGCAGTAGTTTCCTTCCCGCTCAAAATGATAGTCTAGAAAATTATAGCTCTCGTGTAGCTGATCGCCTTCCCACACTTCATCTATGGAGTGTTCGATCTGAATCGGCTCGATCTTATCAATATGTTGCTCGGCCATTTTTGCTCCCTTGGCGCACTCGCGGCATAGCGCTGGAAGCATCCACTTCCCGCCCCATAGCCACCATCCCTCGTTCGACTATCCTTTCGAATCCAGCCGCGCGCACAGCGCGTCGACCTTTTCCGCCAGCTCGGCGATCCGCATCTGGTCGAGCTTCTCGTGCAGCCGCATGATCTCCAGTTCGGCGCGCAGGTTGATCTCGTAATCGACACTCGCGGTCAGACGGTCCTTTGAGGCCTGCCGGTTCTGGCTCATCATGATGATCGGCGCCTGGATCGCCGCGAGCGTCGAGAGCATCAGGTTCAGGAAGATGTAGGGATAGGGGTCGAACGCGAGGCCGAAGCGCTGGAGTATTTCCGAATTGAGCAGCATCCAGCCGAACAGGATCAGCGCAAAGACGATGATGAAGCCCCATGAGCCGCCGACCGCCGCGACCTTGTCGGCCAGCCGGTCGCCGGTGCTCGCCTGCGCATCCTCGATATCGGCGGCGTCGCGGCTGCTGGGGGCGCGCTTTGCGATCGACGCGACCACACGCGATTCCTCGGGATCGAGCTCGTCGAACGCGCGGCCAAGCAGCCGCAGCGACAGGTCGTTGAGATGCGTGTCCGCGTTCATTCGGGTCTTATCCCATCCAGCGCCAGATCCCGGCGACCATATAGCCAAGCGCGCCATGCGCCCAGGTCGCGACAAACCAAAGCAATATTCCGCCGAATAAGGCATGCGGGCGCGGGATCGTGTCGGCCCATGGCGTCGCCCCGCCGACCTGCCGCGCATAGGGCACGAAACTTGTCCGCGCCGCCCACTGGCGCCAGGCATCGCCCATCAGCCGCGCCTTTTTTGCATCCTGCCCCGCCGAACCGACGAGCGCGAGGAAGATGATCGTCGCGGACAGGATGATTTGCGCCGTGGTCGGCATCACCAGCACATGCGCAAAAGCCCACAGCGCGAAGCCCCACATCATCGGGTGCCGCGTGATCGCGAACACGCCGCGCGGCGCGGCCTGTGCCGCCTTCGCCGCGCCCGGCGCGGGCAGCGCCGGATTGCCGATCAGCGATCCGATGAAGAGGATGCTGGCGAAAAGTACGATCAGCGACGTGAGGATCCACAGCGGATCGTCGACCACCCATAATGGCGGCTCGGGCGGCATCCCGCGCCACGCCTGCACCACCATGATGAACGTCGCGATCGCGACGATCGAATAGGTGATCTGGAACCCGCGCTCGCCGAGCCGCGCCGCGAGCCCGTCTCGAAGCGGATGCGACAGCGCGAGATGCGACCCCACGAACAACACGCAGGTGGTGATCAAAAGCGACACGGGCTGCATGACCAATCCCTCCTCCAACAATGTCTCATCATTTATCGCCCCGCTCGCCGCTGCGCGACTCGGAATGCGCCGGGTGCCAACGATTGCGCGACAAAGATAACAGTGTCAACATAAAGGGTGGGCAATGGGCAGGCGCCGAAACGCCTGCCCAGCCCTATCGGTCGTATGCCTTGGGCAATGCCCCTTCCTGCGGCGTTGCATAACGATCGCGCAGGCGGTCCTGCCGTGTCGTCAGCGATTGCGCCTTGCCGTCGATCCACACCGCCGTCGGACGGCTGCCGAGTTCGAGCGGGTCATTGTCCCAGATCACGACATCGCCGGCGCGGCCCGGACGCAGCGAGCCGATGCTGCCTTCCATGCCGACGGCGCGTGCCGGGACGCTGCTGATCGACGCGAACGCCTGATCCCACGTCATCCCGCTGGCACCCGGCACGCGCGCGAGGCCGACGAGGTTGCCGGCATATTGCGTCGCATAGCCCATCTTGTGCGCGTCATCGTCGTCGAACACTCCGACCGACACGTCGACGCCCGCAGCCTTGAGCCGGCCCGCGTTCGACTGCGTCGCGCCAAGCAGTTCGAAGGTCGACGGCAGGTCGGTGAGCGGCGAGACGAGCACCGGAACCTTCGCCGCCGCAATGTCGCGCGCGACGAGCCAGCCTTCGGTCACCCCGACGAGCACGAGCTTCAGCGCGGGGAACTCGCCCTTCAGCTTGATGACGTTGACGATGTCGGCGGCGCGGTCGACGCGCACAAACAGCGGCGTCGTGCCGTCGATCACGCGCACCAGCGCATCGGCGTCGGCGCGCTGGATCATCGCGTCATTGCCCCATTCGGCGAGCGCCGCCGGGTTGCGCGCATAGCTGCGCGCCGCCAGCAATTGCTCGCGGAAGAGCAGGAAAGTCGCCGCACGGCTGCCCCCCGCCTTTGCCGAGCCATCCTCGCCGAACGCGACATATTGCAGCGCGCGGGGCTTGGTCACCATGTCCATATCGTCGGCGAGGTCGACGACCGCGCCTTGGCCTGCGAACAGATTGCTGCTGCTGCCCGGCGCGACGATCGCGCGCGTCACGCCCGACGCGCGGTTGACCGCGACGGGCGAGCCCATCGGGTTCAACGCGGGCGCGATGTCGAGCCCCGCCGAGAAACGCGTGCGCGGGGCCGAGCGGTCGTTCGTGCCGGTGACGGCATCGACTTCGGTCAGCCCGACGCGGCTGAACGCCGCGACGATGCCCGGCGTGACATATTTGCCCTGCGCATCGACGCGTTCGACGCCCGCGGGCACCGCAACGCCGGCCCCCGCCGCGACGACCTTGCCGCCGCGCACGACGACGGTGCCGCCGTCGATCGGCGCGCTGCCGTCGCCGATGACGAGCTTGGCATTGACGATCGCGATATCCTGCGCCGCCGCCGGAACCGCAACGATCGCCGCAGCGGAAAGAAGGAGCGCGCGGATCATTTCACGTCTCCTTCGCCCGGCTGGCCCAGCTCGAAATCGCTCACCGGACGCCGCTTGGGGTCGTTCGCGTCGAACATCAACGCACCGTCGATCCACACCTTTTCGGGGCGCGTATAGGCGCTGAAGGGATTGCCGTTCCACAGCACGACGTCGGCCATCTTGCCGGGCTTCAGGCTGCCCGTCCTGTCGCCGATGCCCAATGCCTTCGCCGGATTATACGACAGCCAGGTCCACGCCACCTCATCGCTGACGTCGATCCCGATGCGGCGCCCCGCGGCACGCGCTTTCGCAGCTTCCTGGTTCAGCCGCTGGATCTGGTTCGCATCGTCCGAATGAACGATCGTGCAGGCACCGGCCTTGTACACCAGCGGGATATTCTCGTTGACGCTGTCATAGGCTTCCATCTTGAAGCCCCACCAGTCGGCCCACATCGCCGAGCAAATGCCTTCCTTCGCAAGAATGTCCGCGATCTTGTACGCTTCGACCGCGTGGTGGAAGGTCGACACCTTATAGCCGAACTCCTTCGACATATCGATGACGAGCGCCATTTCGTCGGCGCGATAGCAATGGTTGTGGACGAGGATCTCGCCCGACAGCACACCCGCGAGCGTTTCCATCGCGAGGTCGCGGTCGACGGCCTTTCCGTCGTCCATCTTCTTCTTGTACGCCGCCGCCTTCTGCCAGGTCGCGCGGTTCACCGCGAAATTGCCCATGCGCGTCGAGGGCGCGCGCCCCTTACCGCCATAGACGCGCTTCGGATTCTCGCCGCACGCCATTTTGAGGCCATAGGGCGCGCCGGGGAACTTCATCCCCTGCACCGTGCGCGAGGGCACATTCTTGAGCGTGATCGAACGCCCGCCCATCAGGTTCGCGCTGCCCGGCAGGATCTGCAGGCTCGTCACGCCGCCATTCGCAAGCGCGCGGCTGAAGCCCGGATCCTGCGGCCAGACGCTATGTTCGGACCAGACTTCGGGTGTCGTCGGCGATGTCGCCTCATTGCCGTCCGAATGCGCCTCGACGCTGGGCGAGGGATAGTCGCCAAGGTGGCTGTGGATATCGATGATGCCGGGGGTAAGGAACTTGCCGGTGCCGTCATAGACCGCGATGTCCGCCGGGATCGGCGTATCGGGACCCCCGACGGCCTCAACCTTGCCGTTCGCCAGCAGCACGGTGCCATTGTCGATCCGCCCGCCCTCGCCGTCGAAGATCGTGACGTTACGGACCGCCGTGACCTGCCCGGGATAAGCCTTGTAGGTCGACGGATACGGGTCCTTCTTGAACTTCACCGGCTTTTCGGCGGGCTTGTCGCCCGCCGAGGCCGTCTCTCCATTGCTCGCCGCACAACCGACGAGCGCCAGCGACACCGCAGCCAGCAGGCTGCCCTTCACACCACGGATCATCGATTACGCCCCCTTGGGTTCGGGATGAACGCCGGCCGCCTGCGGCTCGGCCTCGCCGATGCCCGCCAGCCCGTCGTCGCGGTCGCGCAGCGTGTCGAGGTGCATCCAGCGTTTGACGATCGGGCTGACCGCCAGCACCGCCACCGCGGCACCGATCGCGATCCAGCCGAACATCTCGTAAATCTCGAGCAGCTTGGCCTTGCTCATCTCGCCGCCATGCCCGCCGGTCGCTTCGCCGATCTTGCCGGCAACGAAATTGCCGACCGCGGTCATATAGAACCACGCGCCCATGATGAGCGACGCGACGAAGGTCGGCGCCAGCCGGTTCATCGCCGAGAGGCCGACGGGGCTGAGACACAGCTCGCCGGTCGTGGCGAGGAGGTAATAGAGGAAAACGAAGATCACCGGGGTCATCGCCGCGATGCCGAACGCCTGTGCGCCCCAGACGAGGATGAGGTTCGCAAGCCCCATCTGCGCCAGCGCCAGCCCGAACTTGGCGGGGGCCGACGGTTCCTTGCCGCGCTTGCCAAGCCATTGCCACAGTGCGGCGAACAGCGGGGCGAGCAGGATGATGTAAATCGGGTTGATCGACTGGAAGATCGAAGCCGGCACCGCGCCGCGATCGACATAGCGGTCGGTGAACAGGTTCATCGATCCACCCGCCTGTTCGAACAAGCCCCAGAACAGCGGGTTCAACGCGATCAGGAACAGGATCGCGAACATCCGGTCGCGCGCATGGTCTTCGCGGTTCATCTTCTCGACCACCATCACGCCGAGGAGGAGGAGGAAGCCGAACAGCGCCACCCACGCCGCGGGCGCGAGCCCGAGCGCGACGGGTCCGCTGGCGATGCCGAGGCCGAGGATCAGCGCCAGCGGCAGGAACAGCATCAGGGCGAGGCCCGCGAGCGCGATGTTGACGCGGCTCCGCGGACCGGCGCCGATCGATCCGTACGGCAGCTGGAACGTCGCCACGAGGACGACATAGCCGAGCAGGAGAATGCCCGAGACGAGCAGCAGGTTCTGGATAACGTCCTGATACTGGACGAGCGCCCAGATCACCGCGACCGCGCCCAAACCGACGGCGTAGAGCGTCCACTCGCTCGACCGCGACAGCGGTGCAGGCGCTTCGCCCGCACCCTTCAGCGCGCTCTTGCCGAGAACGAAGACGACAAGGCCGGCGAGCATGCCGATGCCGGCGAGCCCGAAGCCATAGCCCCAGCCGATCCGCTGGCCGAGATAACCGACGAGGATCGTGCCGAGCGCGGCGCCGACGTTGATGCCCATATAGAAGATCGTATAGGCGCCATCGCGGCGAATGTCGGTGAGCCGGTACAGCTG
Source organism: Sphingopyxis sp. H053 (assembly GCF_001468225.1). Lineage (GTDB taxonomy): Bacteria > Pseudomonadota > Alphaproteobacteria > Sphingomonadales > Sphingomonadaceae > Sphingopyxis. The sequence continues at coordinate 263,921 of NZ_LNRU01000005.1, forward strand.
GCCAACCATCACCGAGATATTCGCCTTGAGGAAGCCCGAGCCGACGATGATGAAGGCGAGCGCGGCCCAGAAGACGTTGATCGTCGGATCATTCTGTCCGCCGACGCCTTCGACCGCCATCAGGCTGTGGCCGGCGGCGAGCAGCAGGCCGCCGAACAACACCGCCTTGCGCTGCCCGAGGTAGCGGTCGGCGAGATAGCCGCCGAGCACCGGGGTGATGTAGACGAGGCTGGTGTAGGCGCCGTAGATCAGGTTCGACTTGCTGTCGTTGAACAGCCAATGCTGGGTCAGGTAGAAAATCAGGATTGCGCGCATGCCGTAGTAGGAGAAGCGCTCCCACATTTCGGCGAAGAAGAGCATGTAGAGGCCCTTGGGGTGTCCGGCGAATTCGGGTTTCTTGCTGCCGGCGATCAGCGCACCGATGCTGAGGAAGACGCCGAGGACCAGAAGTGCGATTACCGCAATCCAGTCCCCCTCGTCCCACGAGCCCATATTTTTCATTATGTTGCGTCCCTTTTAGGATTGTCTGGCGCGGCCTCCCGCCGCGCGAATGCGGCAACCTAGCGCGAAAATTGCGTATTGGAAGAATCTAATTGCGCGTGAAACCGTCTCGATCGGGCCAAATATTACTGCGAACCGTTCGCAACACTTGCGCCAAGGCACGCCAAAGGCCACATGGCGCACCATGTTCAACGACACCTCCTCGCTCCTCGCCCATCTCGCCACCCGCCGTTCGGGCAAGGCGCGCGACATGATCGCCCCCGGCCCCGACGCCGCGCAGCTTCGGGGCATCATCGCGCTGGCACTACGCACCCCCGACCATGGCAAGCTCGCGCCCTGGCGCATCGTCACCGTCGCCGACGATCAGCGCGAGGCGTTCGCGGCGCTGCTCAAAAAGGCATGGATCGCGGAGAATCCGGGCGCCGCGGGCATGGACCTGTCGGCGCTCGACCAGTTCGCGCATCAGGCACCGACCTTGCTCGTGCTCGTCTCGGCGCCGGTGGCGGGAGCGAAGGTCCCCGTCTGGGAACAACAGATGTCGGCGGGCGCGGTCGGCATGAACCTGCTTCACGCTGCGCACGCGCACGGCTTTGTCGGCAGCTGGCTGACGGGCTGGGCCGCTTATAGCGCCGAGGTCGCCGCCGCGTTCGGCGCCGGCGAAGGCGACACGATCGTCGGCTATTTCTTTCTGGGAACGCCCGCGCGCGAACTCGATGAACGGCCCCGCCCCGAATATGACGATGTCGTCCGGGCTTGGGAAATTTAGTTTCACTTTCCGAACCTAATTTGTAATTAGTGGCATTTGACTGTGCTGCTGTCTTATGGCATTAAGGCGGCATGCTCGATCAGTCCAAACCCGTGTACCAGCGTCTGCGCGATGTCATCGCCAACGCCATCCTCGACGGCCAGTTTCGCGATGGCGACATGTTGCCGTCGGTCCGATCGCTCGCCGCCGAAGAAGGCGCCAACCCGCTGACGGTGGCGAAAGCATATCAGACGTTTCAGGACGAAGGACTGGTCACGGTGAAGCGCGGGGTCGGCATGTTTGTCGCAGCGGGTGCGACAGAGCGCCTCCGCGACCTTATGCGCGCCGATTTCCTCGCCAATGTCTGGCCGCCGGTCGCGCAGCAGATGCGCCGCATCGGCCTCGACGCGCGGACGTTGCTGGATTTGACCGAGGCGTAACGCCTTTTTCCGCTTTTGGATTGAGACCTGCCGTTCGCCCCAAGCTTCGTCACCCCGGACTTGATCCGGGGTCCATAACGATGGTGCGGTCATGGATCCCGGATCAAGTCCGGGATGACGATGAAAGATAGGGCGGCAATCGGTCGTTAGCCGACATTCCTCCACCTACCGCCCGATCTGCGCCGCCTTGTCGCGCAGGTCCGTCGCCGCTTGTTTGCTGCCGCGGCGTTCGAGCAGGTCCGCGTAAAACTCCATGATCCCGGCATTGAGCGGCTGCAACCGATAGGCGCGGTCGATCAGCGGCAGCGCGCGCGCATCGTCGCCTTTCGCCGCCCACGCCCGCGCCAGTTCGCGGAGCACCACGACGTCGCGATTGCCGATCCGCCGGCGTACGCGTTCGAAATGCGCGATCGCCTGGTCCCAATGTTCGAGGTCCATCGCCAGATGCCCGGACAATCGGTCGGCGGCGATGCTCGACGGCTGGCTGCGCTGCAGCGCGAGGATCGCAGCGCCCGAACCCGCGGCATCCCCCGCGCGGAACAGCGCATTGGCGAGCCGCAATGTGGTGCGCTCGCTCGCATCGAGATCGCGCGCGGCGCGATACGCCTGCACCGCCAGCTCAGTACGTCCCGCCGCCAGCGCCGCATCGCCCAGTAGGATATGCGCGTCGGCAACGCCGCGGTTCGCATCGCGGAGCCGCGTGGCGCGCGCGATCGCTCGCGCGCCATTGCCACTCGTCAAATCGGCCGAAATAGCGGGAATCGCACTAGCCGGATTGAGCGGCTCGGCATCGGCCGCCAACGTCAGCAGGCCATAGTCATTGTCGGCGGCAAAGGGCACCGCCTCGCCGGGCGCCAGCGCCGCCGCGCGCCCCAGATAGTCCGCCGATTCGATGCGCCGGCCGAGTTCCGCCGCCGCGCGCGATGCGAGCAGCAGCGACCAGCTGTCGGCGTCGGGCCGCTGGACCAGCGGCAGCAAGGCGGCGAGCGCGGCGTCGGCGTCGCCATCGCTCCATTCGGCGGCCGCGAGGATGCGGCGTGCGGTAAAATTCTCCGGCTGCTCGGCCAGCAGCCGGTCGGCCCAGGTCGCGGCCACCGCTTCGCCGCCGAGTTCGAGTTCGACGATCGCGCTCAGCAGCATGAACGACGGCTGCGCGTCGAGTTCGCCGCGCGTGCGCTGGAGCAGGCTGCGCGCGAGCCGGTAATTGTCGGCGCGCGCCGCGAGCACCCCCTGCAGATAGAAGAGACGCGGATCGCGCGGGACGATCGTCGCGGCGCGGCGCAGCGATGCGAGCATGTCGCGGTAGCGCCCGAGGTCGCCGAGCGTCGCCGCCTGCTCGATCAGCGCATCTTCATTGTCTGGATCGGCGGCAAGCGCGTCTTCGTACCAGGCGAGCGACGCGTTGAGCCCATCCTCGGTCCGCACGAGGTTCGCCTTGAACGCCAGCGCCGCGCTGTTCGCCTTGTCGAGTTCGATCGCATAATCGACCGCGTCGCGCGCGCCGAGCGTGTCGGCATTGGCATCGCGAAAGCGCGCGACGTCGACCCACAAGGCCGACGAGCGCGGCAGTTCGTGCACCGCGCGGTCATAGGCTTCGCGCGCGGCGGCCAGATCGCCATTGCCGAGGTGCACGTCGCCCGCGACCCACGCCGCCTCCCCGATCATCTCGGGAATGATCGGGCCGTCGTCGAGCGTCTGGAGCGCACGGCTCCCCTCATCCTGCATTGCATAGGCGCGCGCCAAGAGCGGGCGAAGCGCCGCTTCCTTGGCGCCCGCACCGATCGCGCCCTTGACCGCCGCCTCGGCCCCGACCCCGTCGCCCAGTTTGATCGCGACGCGCGCCAGTTCGACACGCTCGACAATGACCTTGGGATCGCTCGCGATGGCGTTCTCGAGGGCAGCGCGGCGCTCCGCGAGCGCCTTGCGCGGCGCGGACGACGCCCCGTCGCCGCACGCTCCGAGCAGCAGCGCCGCCAGCAGCAGCGCCTTTGTCCAGAAGCGGCCTAAATCCATTCAGGCCTGCATCCGATATTGTTTGAGCAGGTCGTAGAGCGTCGGGCGGCTGATCCCGAGCAGCTTGGCGGCCGCCGAAATATTGCCCTCGCTCTGCGTCATAGCGCGGCGGATCGCGACGCGGTCGGCGGCTTCGCGCGCGCTGCGCAGGTTGAGCCACGCCTCCTCGCCTTCCGCCTCGCCGCCCGCCATATCGAGATCCTCGCGCATCACCAGCTTGCCATCGGCCATGATCACGGCGCGCTTGATGCGGTTTTCCAGCTCGCGGACATTGCCCGGCCAGCGCCCCTCGTCGATCGCCTGCAACGCGTCGGGCGCGAAGCCGCGCACACCGGGGTTCATCTCGGGCGCATATTGGTGGAGGAAATGCCGCGCGAGCAGCACCGCATCGCCCGGGCGCTCGGCGAGCGATGGAATCTTTACGACCATCTCGGCGAGCCGATAATAAAGGTCGTCGCGAAAGCTCTGGTCGGCGATCATCGCATCGAGGTCGCGGTGCGTCGCGCACACGATCCTTGTATCGACCGCGATCGCCTTGCGCCCGCCGATGCGCTCGATCGTCCGCTCCTGCAGAAAGCGCAGCAGCTTGACCTGGAGCGGCAGCGGAATGTCGCCGACCTCGTCGAGGAAGAGCGTCCCGCCATGCGCGAGCTCGATCTTGCCCTCGGTCGTCTTGACCGCGCCCGTGAACGCCCCCTTCTCGTGCCCGAACAGCTCGCTTTCGAGCAGATTCTCGGGGATTGCAGCGCAGTTGATCGCGACGAACGCCCCGTCGCGCCGCCCGCTCGCCTCGTGCAGTCCGCGCGCGAGCAATTCCTTGCCGGTGCCGCTCGCGCCGAGCAGCATCACAGAGACGTCGAGGTTCGCGACGCGCTCGATCGTGCGCGCCACTTTCTGCATCTCGGGCGCCCCGGTGATCATCCCGCCGAGCACGCGATTGTCGCTCGAACCCTGCTCGGCGAGCCGCGCATTCTCGACCTCGAGCTCGCGCACATGGAAGGCACGGGCCACGATCAGCCCCAGCTCGTCGATGTCGATCGGCTTTTGATAGAAGTCCCACGCGCCGCTCGCGATCGCGGTCAGCGCGCTCGCGCGTTCGCCGTGCCCCGACACGACAATCACTTTGGTGTCGGGCTTGGCTTCGAGGATCGCTTTCAGCGTCCGGAACCCCTCGCGCGTGCCGTCGGGATCGGGCGGCAGGCCAAGGTCGAGCGTCACCACATCGGGTTCCTCGGCGCGCAGCAACTCGATCGCGGCATCATGGTCGCCCGCGACGAGCACCTGATAATCCTCATACGCCCATTTGAGCTGCGTCTGCAGCCCCGGGTCGTCCTCGACCACCAGCAATTTGCGCAGATTGGCCCCGCTATCGGTCATTTATGCCCCACTTTCATCACACGCGCGTCGACCCCCGCGTCGCCCCGGGCATCGGCGAGCGGCAGCCACAGCGTGAAGCTGCTCCCCTTGCCCGGCTCGCTCGCCACCTCGATCGCCCCGCCCATCGCCTGCGCGATCTGCAGCGCTTCGAACGCCCCCAGCCCGAAACCCGATTCCTTCGTCGACACGAACGGTTTAAACAGCTCGTCGCGGATGAAATCGCGCGTCATGCCGCAGCCCTGGTCGATCACGTCGATCCGCACGCGCCCCTGTTCGGCCACCGCGACGACCTGGACCGAGGTGTCAGGCGCCGACGCATCGATCGCATTGGCGACAAGATGCTGCACGATCTGCCGGACCGCCCCCGCATCGGCCCATGCCGACAGCCCCGCCTGACAACCGACGAACAGCGCGCGGCGCGGACGCATTTCGGCCGCGATCTCGTTCAGCACCGGCTCGACCAGCGTCCGCCCCGCCTCTGCCGCTGGCCCGCGCTCGCGCGGCGACAGGCGGACGAGGAGGTCGCTGAGGCGCCCCGCCGAAATCTTCAGCGTCTCGATCATATCGGCGCGGAAATCGGGCTTGTCGGCGTGACGCTCGGCGTTGCGCGCGAGCAGCCCGATCTGGCTCGCCAGATTCTTGATGTCGTGCATGATGAAGGCAAAGCGCCGGTTGAATTCGTCGAACCGCCGCGCCTCCGACAAGGCCTGCTGGCTCTGCGATTCGGCGAGATAGCTTGCCGCCTGCTGCCCCGCGATGCGCAGCACGTCGAGATCCTCCCAATCGAGCGCGCGTGACACCGCGGGCCGATGCAGCACGACGACCGCGATCATCCGCTGGAAATGCAGCACTGGCACGACCACCCAAGCGCGCGTATCGGCGATCAGCCACTCGGGGATCGCCAGATCCTCGCCGGGATGACCCCGGCGCTCGGCATCGAGGTCGACGATATGCTGCGTTTCCTGCAGCATGAAGGCCGACCGCAACGAGAGCATGGCATCCTCGCTCGCGCCGTCCGGCCAATGCCAATGCTCGGCGATGCGAAAGCCCCCCGATGCGCCGGGCAGCATCAGCAACGCGCCGGGGCTTCCGGTCAGTTCGGCGAGCGCCTTGGCGACGCGGCGGTGCAGATTGCGGTCGTCCTCGCCCCCATCGCCTTGGGCACCCTGCCCCAATGTCGCGGTAAAGCGCATCCATTCGGCGCGATAGTCATAGCGATGCTCGAAGAAATGCTTGGAAATCATCACCGACAGCCACGCCCGCGATCGCGCCGAGGCGAGCATCAGTCCGCCAGTGCCGAGCGCGACGAGCAGCGAGATCGCCTGCGCCAGTTCGGCATAGTCGCCGCCGGCGACGCGCGCGACGGCACCGGTCAGCGCGATCACGATCAGATAGGCGGCGGCGCCGAGCAGGATCAGCGTGCGCGTCGCGGCGGTGCGCGACAGGCGCATCCGCTCGCGCCCGATGTCCATCGCGGCGACAATATAGACCGGCAGCGTGAGCAATACGATCGCCGGAAGCAGGGCGATCAGCGTCGACGCGATTTCGCCGGTCAGCGCACCGATCAGCTGGACGTTGAGCTCATAGGCCCACAGCATCGCAAACCCGCCGGCGACCGCCATCACGGGCATGCGTTGCCCCGCGCTCGCATGGCGAACCCCGGCGTCGATCATCAGCAGTCCGCCGATCGCGACGACCGTCGCGGCAAAGCCCAGCGTCGGCGTCATCCATGGTTCGGCCGCCGCTCCGGCGCGCAAATGCGCCGCCGCGCCGAGCAGCAGCGCCAGCAGGCAGATCGTCGCGAGCATGCGTGCGATCAGGCGCAGCGGCCGCGACATCGGCGCACGCGGCGACCAGAAGGTTGCCCCCAACCAGAGGAGCATGGCGAGGTCGCGCACCGTCTGCACGACCAAAGATTGCGACGATCCGGCGCCATAGACGGCCATCGCTGCGCACCACAGCGCGGTGGCGGCTGCGGTTACGGCGAGCAACCGCGGCGCCGGCATCAATGCCGCCATCCGCGCGCGCGGCCGCATCAGCAGCCACAAAGTGACACCGGTAAAGCCCGCCAGCGCAAGGCCCGACAGGATCTGGGACAGGCCGGCCAGCGCGCCCACGGCTACCGCGCGCCCTCCGGCCACAGCACGACGCGTACGGTCTGGAGCAGGATCAAAAGGTCGAGGAAGGGCGAATAATTCTTGGCGTAATAGAGGTCATATTCCAGCTTGACGCGCGCGTCCTCGACCGAGGCGCCATAGGGATAGTTGATCTGCGCCCAGCCGGTCAGGCCCGGCTTCACCATGTGGCGTTCGGCATAAAAGGGCAGCTTCTTTTCGAGTTCCTCGACGAAGCTCGGCCGTTCGGGGCGCGGCCCGACAAAGCTCATGTCGCCCTTCAGCACGCACCAGGTCTGCGGCAGCTCGTCGATGCGCAGCTTGCGGATGATGCGGCCGACGCGGGTGACGCGCGGGTCGTTTTCGCTCGCCCACACCGCTTTGCCCGCCGCCTCGGCATCGGTGCGCATCGAACGAATCTTGAAGATGTCATAGGGTTCGCCGAATAGCCCGATGCGCGGCTGGCGGTAAAAGACCGGGCCGCGGCTATCGAGGATCACCGCGATCCCCGCGACGATGATCAGCGGCAGGCCGACGACCAGCACAAGCAGGCTGGCGAGGATGTCGAACAGCCGCTTGCCGACCTTCGAAATCCGTTGTCCCGCCGAAAATCCGTCGGAAAAGATCAGCCCGCTGGGGTTCGTCGTCGCAAGGTCGACGCGTCCCGTTTCGCGCTCGATAAAACTCGCGATATCGTTGACATGCACACCCGTCGTCTTGACGCGCAGCAGGTCGTTCAGCGGCAGCGCGTTGCGCCGTTCCTCCAGCGCGAGCACGACTTCGCCCGCGCGCAGCATCACGACATGGTCAGACAGATTGTCGAGGGCTTCGCGCGGCACGGCGCCCGGCACGGTCCTTTCGGTCGCACTCATCGCAATGAAGCCGACCATTTCGAGCCCGCTCCCCGGCGCGTCGGCAAGCGCCGCAAGGCGCGCGGCGCGCGGCCCGGCGCCAAGAACGAGGATGCGGCGCCGGAACGCCTCGGTCCCCGATGACTGCGTCAGCGCGAGGCGGATGACGAACAGCACCGCGATGGCAAAGATCATCGCGTACAGGCTGTTGGCGCGCCACAGCGTCGCGGTCGGCAACAGGAAGCCGAGCACCGAAAGGAAAATCACGCCGAGCGAAATCGCCGCGAGCAGGCGCGCGGTGGCGAAACGCATCGAGCGCAGCCCCTCGTTCCCGTACATTCCGGTCGCCATCATCGCGAGCGAATTGGCAAGGCCGAAGGTCAGCAGCGGCAGCCAGCGGCCCGCGAGCGGCCCGGCGTCGAACCCCGCCTGCTGCGCATAAAGATGCCACGCCCCCTCGGCCGAGCCGAGCAGCGCGAAAAATTCGATCAGCGCCAGCCAGACGACGGCGTGCGGGACATAATGTTTAAACAGCCGGAACATGGGGACCTTTCGCGCGCTCGATACTACAGCCGAGGCGTCAACTGTCGGTTAATTTTACACTCCCCATATCCGCAATGACAGGGTGACCCGCCGCTTCCAACGCGATAAACTCGAACTTATGACGCTGATGATCCAGCCTGTAATCCTGTGCGGCGGTGCCGGTACCCGGCTTTGGCCCGAATCGCGCGGCCCCCGCGCCAAGCAGTTCCTGCTGCTTCACGGCCAGCGCAGCCTGTTTCGCCAGACTGTCGAGCGCACCCCTGCCGGTCCCGACTTTCTCCCCCCGATCGTCCTGTGCGGCGACGGGCATGTCGCGATGGTTCGCGAACAGATGGACGACCGTGAGGAAACGCTGCTCGTCGAACCGATGCCGCGCAACACCGCCGCGGCGATCGCGCTCGCGGTCGCGCAGGCCGATGCCGACACTTTGCTGCTCGTGATGCCGAGCGATCATGTGATCGCCGACGTTCCCGCCTTTCACGCCGCGATCGCCAAGGGGGTGCGCCTCGCGCAGCAGGACTGGCTCGTCACCTTTGGCATCACGCCCGACAGCCCCGAAACGGGCTTCGGCTATATCGCCGCCGGACGCCCGCTCGGCGGCGCCGATGAATCCTGGGGCTTCGCGGTCGATCGTTTCGTCGAAAAGCCCCCGCTCGCCGATGCCGAAGCCATGCTCGCTGCCGGCGGATACAGCTGGAACGCCGGGATTTTCCTGTTCCGCGCCGCACGGATGCGCGATGCGATGCTGACGCATTGCCGCGCGATCTTCGAGGCAGCGGACAACTCCGTCGCGGCGGGTATGCGCGACGGCGACGCGCTCTATGCCGACGCAATCGAGTTCGCGAAGGCGCCGTCCGATTCGATCGATTATGCGGTGATGGAAAAGGATGATCGCGTCGCGGTCGTCCCCGTGGCGATGGGTTGGTCCGATCTCGGCTGCTGGCACACGATCCATGCGCTCGCCGACAAGGACGGCGCCGACAATGCCGTCACGGGCGACGCCTTTCTCCACGAAAGCCGCGGCAATCTGGTCCGCGCGGGCGACAAGCGCGTGTCGATCCTCGGCATGGACAATATTGCGGTGATCGTCGACGGCGACGACATATTGGTGATCCCGCTCGGGCGGTCGCAAGAGGTCCGCGCGGCGGCCAAGGCGCGCGAATAGAGCGAAGTCGCATCAAGCACTTGCACCCGCGGTGACTTGCTATACCAGTACACCCATGAGGCGCCTCCACTGGAGCGCGCCATAGCTGTTCTGGAGATCGCCCCATGTTCGACCGTCGCACCCTACTCGCCGCCGCCGCGGCTTCCTCGATGCTCGCCGGCGTCCGTCCGCGCACCGCGTTCGCCGCGGCGCCCGACGGCGAAGGCGCGCGGCTGACCGCGATCTACGAGCGCATCTACGACATGCTGCTCGACCAGGACCCCGAATTCGCGACGTCGCTCGGCGCCGACAAGGGCGACCGCGCCGCGGCGAAAGCGAAACTCGCCGACCGCTCGCCCGCCGGGATCAAGAAATCCCACGACCTCTATCGCACCGGGCTCAAGGAACTGAAAACGATCGACCCGAAGAAACTCTCGGGCATGGACCTCGTCAATTACGAGACGTTCCGCGGCCCGTGGGAGGATTATGTCAAGGCTTACGACACCTTCAGCTACGGACTTCATAGCTGGCCTGAACCGCATCCAGTGACGCAATTGAGCGGCACCTATCGCTCGATCCCCGATTTCCTCGTCAACCAGCACAGCATCGCCAACGCCGCCGATGCCGAAGCCTATCTTTCACGCTGCGCTGATTTCGCGGTGCAGCTCGACAATGAAACCGGCCGCATCAAGGCCGATCACGCCGCCAGCGTCATCCCGCCCGATTTCGTCATCGACCGCACGCTGGCCCTCTTCGAAAGCATCATGGCACCCGCCCCCGATGCGAATATCCTGACCACCAACCTCAAAACCAAGACCGCCGCGATTCCCGGCGACTGGGCGAAGCGCTGCGCCGCGATCGTCGAGAGCAAAATCTATCCCGCGATGCGCCGCCAGGCCGCCGAACTCACCGCCGTGCGCCCGCGTGCGACGCACGACGCCGGCGTGTGGCGCCTGCCCAAGGGCGACGAATATTATGCCTATGCGCTGCGCTATGCGACGACGACGGGCATGTCGGCCGAGGAGGTGCACAAGCTCGGGCTCGACCGCATGGCGGCGCTCACCGCGCGCGCCGACGCGATCTTCAAGAAGCAGGGCATGTCCAAGGGGACGGTCGCGCAGCGGATGCGCGAACTCGGCAAGGACCCGCGTTTCCTTTATCCCAACACCGACAAGGGCAAGGCCGACCTGATCGCCAAATTGAACGAGCAGATCCAGGAAATGCAGCGCCGCCTGCCCGAAGCCTTTGGCCGGCTGCCCAAGGCGAAGTGCGATATCCGCCGCGTGCCGCCCGAGATCGAGGCGGGCGCGCCCGGCGGCTATTACCAGATCCCGGCGCTCGATGGTTCGCGCCCCGGCGCCTATTACATCAACCTGCGCGACACCGCCGAAAACCCATCGTGGACGCTGCCGACGCTGACCTATCACGAAGCGACGCCGGGCCATCACCACCAGATCGCGCTCGCGCAGGAGGCCGAGGGCATCCCGCGCCTCCGCCGCCTGCCCGCCTATTCGGTCTATACCGAGGGCTGGGGGCTCTATGCCGAGCAGCTCGCCGACGAAATGGGCGTGTATGAAAACGACCCGTGGGGCCAGCTCGGCTATCTGCAATCCTATATGTTTCGCGCCGCGCGCCTCGTCGTCGACACTGGCCTCCACCACTTCCGCTGGAGCCGCGAGAAGGCGATCGCCTATTATAACGACTCGCTCGGCACCCCCGAAGGGTCGAACGTCACCGAGATCGAGCGCTATTGCGTGTGGCCGGGCCAGGCGACGAGCTATATGGTCGGGCAAACGCGCTGGGTCGCGATCCGCGAGAAAGCGAAGGCCGCGCTCGGCGACAAATTCGATATCCGCGGCTTCCACGACACGGCTTTGTCGGCGGGTGCGATGCCGATCTCGGTTCTCGAATCGGTGATCGACCGCTGGACGGCCGCGCAAAAGGCCTGAGCCACACATGAAAACCCTTCGCCTGTCAGCGACGGGCGAAGGGCCATCGCGGCCCCGAAGGCAGCTAATTCTGGAAGATCGCCGGGGTTCCGGGCTTGACCATCTGCGCCAGACGCGCGGCGTCCCAATTGGTCAGCCTGACGCAGCCGTGGCTCTCGGCGCGCCCGATCGTATGCGGCTCGCTTGTTCCGTGAATGCCATAGTGCGGCTTGTTGAGGTCGAGCCACACGACCCCGACCGGGCTGTTCGGCCCGGGTTGCAGCAACACCGCCTCCTTGCTGTCGCTGACGTCCCAGAACAGTTTCGGATTATAATGAAAGTCGGGATTGCGGCTCACGCCCTGAATCTTCCAGTTGCCGATAGGCAACGGGTCGCGGCTGCTGCCCATCGTGGCAGGAAATTGCGCGACCAGCTTGTCCCCCTCGTCATAAACTTTCAGCACACCCTCTGATTTGTCGACCACCAGCTTTGCGGCTGCGACCTGTGTCGGCGCGACGCCCAGGCGTTCGAGCGTGCCGTTCCAGCCGCGCGCGTCCTCGCCCAATGTCGCCCGGTCGATATCGGGGATGTTGGGGACGCGGAATGGCCGGCCCGCGCCCACCAGCGTCGAGGGGCTGTTCAGCGCGACCAGCGTTTCGGGCGTGGTGTGAAAGCGTTCGGCGAGCGCTTCGGTCAAATTGCGATAGCCCAGCGCGGGCAATTTGGCCTGGTCGGCCGCGTCTTTCGGAAACGCCGGAACGAACGGCCCCGCAGCAAAGCCGGCGGGAATGATCACCAGCCGGGTCGCGGGAACCTGTTGCCATTGTTGCAGCGCCTGCAGCGTCGCCGCGTCGAGTTTGCCGCTGTCGTCGAGGTCATGCGCTTTCTGGAAACCGCGGAGCGCCGCCGTATAGGACTGCCCTTCCTTTCCATCGATTACTCCCGGCGAAAAGCCGAGACGATCGAGCAGGACTTGCGCGCGAAGCGGCGGTGGTTCGCTGAATGAAACCGCGGCGGGCGGGGCATCTTTGAAATCCAACGAAGCCGGATCGGCGGCGACCGTCGATGATGTCGGTTTTTTGGCGCTATCGTCCGGGGCGGCGTTGCAACCGGCGATCAGGAAAAGGCACGGTAAAAAAGGGGAAAGTTTCAAGCGCTGGTCCTCTTGGCTAGGAGCAGGATCAACGATCCTCCGCGCGAAAGGATGCGCGCGCAGCAGGCGATCGGCCGCGTGTGAGTCAGTTGGAACTGCTCATCGGTCGGCGCCGCGCGGGCCGATCGGATGATCGGGATCCGGCACGGCGGCCGACGCCGTGCTCGACGCAAGGATGCGAACGCGCAGCGCATCCCAATCTTGAAAGCGCCAGAAATTCGGGCTGTCGCGACTGATGATCCGCGGATGTTCGGCCGCCGGCGCGATCGCGCGGTCGATGGGTTCGATCTCGGACAGCGTCTCGCAGTCGAAAAAGACCCGAACGACGACATCTTCGTCCGCATCGCCGGCGCTTCCGGCGATAACCCCGAGCTCGCCGGTCGACAGCCGGACCAGTGTTCCGACCGGAAAGATCCCCAGGCTATCGGCGAAGCGGTCGAGCAGCATGGGGTCGAAATGCCCAGTCCATTTCTGCATCGCGGTCAGCGCCTCGCACGGCGTCCACGCGTCCTTGTACGGCCGGTTCGACGTCACTGCGTCATAGACGTCGCAAATCGCCCCCATGCGCGCGGCGAGCGACAGCTCGTCACCCTTCAGGCCGCCCGGATAACCCGACCCGTCGATCTTTTCATGATGCCGCAGGCAGAGTTCGAGCGCGAGGCCGGGGGCGCCGGGCGAACTTGCGAGCAGGCGATGACCGGCGACCGGATGGCTCCGCACCGACCGCATTTCGACTTTCGACAGTGCGCCGGGCTTGTTCAATATCGCGTCGGACACCGCGACCTTGCCGACATCGTGCAGCAGTCCCGCGACGCCCAGATCCTCGACCTCCTGCGGTCCGAGCCCCATGTGGCGGGCGAAGTTGATCATCAGCGCGCAGACCGCGACCGAATGAAGATAGGTATATTCGTCCTTCTCCTTGAGCCGGACGAGGTTGATCAGCGCCTTGGAATCGCGCTCGATCGAGGCGCCGATCGCGCTGGCGAGCTTGACCATCCGGCGAACCTCGACCGCCCGGCCCAGCCGCGCGGCGTCGAACATGTCGACCACGGCCTCGCACGTCCGCTCGATCGCCCGCTTGGCGCGGCGGCACTCCCCGGCATAGCCGCGGCGGCGGCGTGGCGCGTCGCGCGCGGGCGACGACGGCGGCGCAAAAGTGGCCGCCGCCCGGAGCGAAATGGCCTCGCCCCCCGATCGTTTCGATGCCGACGGACGCTTGCCCTGCGGCTTTTCTCTGGTTTCGGTCTCTAGCCGATCTTCGGGCGCGCCAAGGCCGCGCCCTTCGTCGATGACGATGCCATCGATGCCTGAATGGCGGATTCGCTGCAGCTGGTCCTGGGTCTCGACCCGAAAATAACGGCGCCAGAACGGGTGGTCGAACCACGACCCTTCAAAGGCGTGGATGAACATGCCGATCTCGACGTCTTCTGGTCTTATTCGAACAAGCATTTTCGGTCCCGTCGCGGCCGATCACCGCGCCACGTTCCAAATACGGCACGGCGCGTGTCGATTTAAGCCGCGCATCGGCGATTTTCGGTCAATCGCCCGCGAAATCGAACGCGCTCACCCCGCGCTCGCCTTCGCGGAAGCGCAGCGGGCGGCCGAGCGGCGGCATCGAACGCTGGACACAGCCCGTCCGCGTGCAGCGGCGGCAGCCGAGCCCGATCGGCGTCGCGGGGCTGCGCATCAGGTCGATCCCGCGCGCCGCGATCAACGGCGCGGCGACCTTGGCATCGACCCCGACACACACGGCAAAGCGCGCGGGCGTGCCGCTTCCGGTCGCGCCGGGGGCGGCGACCGAACGCGACTGGGTGAACCAGCGCGATCCGTCCTCGAGTTCGACCAGATCGGCGACCACCTCGCCGGGGCGGGCGAAGGCTTCATGGACTCCCCACAAAGGGCAGCGCGCATCGCCGTCGACCAGCGGCGACTGGCTCGCGCCGGCATAGCGTTTGCTCCCCTGCCCCGCGCGGTCGATGCGCAGCATGAAGAAGGGCAGCCCGCGCGCGCCGACACGCTGGAGCGTCGTCAACCGGTGCGCGACCTGCTCATAGCCCGCACCGAAACGGCGCTGGAGCAACAGCAGATCATAACCCGTCGCATCGCACGCGCGCAGGAAGCGGCTGTACGGCATCATCAGCGCGGCCGCGAAATATTGGATCAGATGGCGCTCGAACAATCGCGCGGCGGCCGTTTCAGCAAATTCGGCGCCCGCGACGAGCGCGTCGATCTCGGCCTTCGCCTCGATCTGCGCCAGCGTCGCCGCCGCCTGAAAGGTGCGCGACGCGGGGCGCAGCAGTTCGTTCAGCATCAATTGCCGCGCGTGCCAGTCGAGCCAGCGCAGCCGGTCGGGCATCACGTCGCTCGGCAGGATGCGGATGCCGAGCTGGTGCCGCGTGCGCAAACGCTCCGAAATCGTGCCGTAAAGATCGCCGCCCGCGAGCCGCAATTCGTCGGCCAGCTCCTCGGCACGCGCGTCGAGATCGGGGAAATGGTTGCGCCATTTCTCGATCGCGCGGCGCACCGCGGCAACTTCGGGCGCATCCCCTTCGCCATCCGCGCGCCCCTCGGGCGCCGCATCGAACAATCGGGCAAAGGCGGCGGCGGTGGCCGGCGCCGTCTGGAGCCACTCCTCGACCTCGTGCGTCCCGATGCCGAGGTCGGCGAAGCGCGGGTCGGCGAGCCGCCGCCGGAGTCCGGCGAGCCCACCGGGCAAGTCTTCCGCGCCGAGCTTCGCCGCATCGAACCCGAAGCGTTCAGCCAGTTTAACGATGACTGTCGCGCTGAGCGGCCGCTGGCCATGCTCGATCAGATTGAGATAGCTCGGCGAAATGTCGAGCGCATCGGCCATCGCCGCCTGCGTCATCGCCGCCTCGCGCCGCACCTTGCGCACCGCCGGCCCGGCAAACACCCGTCGCTCCGCCATCACGTGTAACTTTCTTTACTAATTTACACGCCAATTTACACCTATCTGCCATATTTCACAAATATTATTGACAAAGCTTTTCACTTTCGGCGGCAGTTTCGCCAACTTCCACCCATCACCTCCGCACAAGGATATGACGATGGGTTATCAGGAAGACATGGCGCAGGCAGGCCGCCTCATCCGCGATTACGACGGCACGTGGGACGGCATCAGCGGCGAAAGCATCGCCCGCATGCGCGCCCAGAACAAGTTCAAGACCGGCCTCGACGTCGCCCGCTACACCGCGCGCATCATGCGTGCCGACATGGCCGCCTATGACGCCGATCCCGCGAACTACACCCAGTCCTTGGGCTGCTGGCACGGCTTCATCGCGCAGCAGAAGATGATCTCGATCAAGAAGCATTTCGGCACCGTCAAGGGACGTTACATCTACCTCTCGGGCTGGATGATCGCGGCGCTGCGTAGCGAATTCGGTCCGCTGCCCGACCAGTCGATGCACGAAAAGACCAGCGTTCCGGCGCTGATCGAGGAAATCTACACCTTCCTGCGTCAGGCCGACGCGCGCGAACTCGGCGGCCTGTTCCGCGAACTCGACGCCGCGCGCGCCGAGGGCGACGAACTCAAGGCCAAGCAGATCCAGGCCGCGATCGACAATCACGAAACCCACGTCGTGCCGATCATCGCCGACATCGACGCGGGCTTCGGCAACGCCGAGGCGACCTACCTCCTCGCCAAGAAGATGATCGAGGCCGGCGCCTGCGCACTCCAGATCGAAAATCAGGTCTCGGACGAAAAGCAGTGCGGGCATCAGGACGGCAAGGTCACCGTGCCGCACGAGGACTTCATCGCGAAGATCCGCGCCTGCCGCTACGCCTTCATGGAACTCGGCGTCGAGGACGGCATCATCGTGACGCGCACCGACAGCCTCGGCGCGGGCCTGACCAAGCAGATCGCCTTCACGAAGGAACCCGGCGACCTTGGCGACCAGTATAACAGCTTCCTCGATTGCGAAGAGGTCGAAGGCGCGGGCAACCCCGGCGACGTCCTGATCAACCGCGACGGCAAGCTGGTGCGCCCGAAGCGCCTGCCCTCGAACCTCTATCAGTTCCGTTCGGGAACCGGCGAAGATCGTTGCGTTATGGACTGCATCGCTTCGCTGCAGAACGGCGCCGACCTGCTGTGGATCGAGACCGAAAAGCCGCACATCGAACAGATCGCCGGCATGGTCGACCGCATCCGCGAAGTCGTCCCCAACGCGAAGCTCGCGTACAATAATTCGCCGAGCTTCAACTGGACGCTGAACTTCCGCCAGCAGGTGTTCGACGCGTGGGAGAAGGACGGCAAGGACGTCAGCGCCTATGACCGCGCCAAGCTGATGAGCGTCGATTATGATGGCACGCCGCTCGGCGACGAAGCCGACAACCGCATCCGTACCTTCCAGCGCGATTCGGCGAAGCGGGCGGGGATATTCCACCACCTGATCACGCTGCCGACCTATCACACCGCGGCGCTGTCGACCGACAATCTCGCCAAGGAATATTTCGGCGACGAAGCGATGCTGGGTTACGTCAAGGGTGTCCAGCGCGCCGAGATCCGCCAGGGCATCGCCTGCGTGAAGCACCAGAATATGTCGGGCAGCGACATCGGCGACGATCATAAGGAATATTTCGCCGGCGAAGCGGCCCTCAAGGCCGCAGGCAAGGACAACACGATGAACCAGTTCGCCGCGTAAACAAGTTAGACGCGGGGGCCCGTTGCAACCCCCGCGTCGCCCATCTTGGCGCGGGGGCCAGCGACCCGACCCCCGTGCCTCCCGAGCTTTCCTGGGGAGGAAAGCCTGTCCGTCGGAAGCCCTTGCGCTTCCGGCGGACATTTTTATTGCGGCAATGCCGCTTCTTCCTCGCGCGTCTTGACCAGCGACCAGATGATGCCGCCTGCGATCAAGGCTACCGTCACGCCCAGGCTGACCAGCGGCGGGAATTTCGCTCCGCCCAGCACGAAGTCGGCAACGAAGATTTTCGATCCGATAAAGATCAGCACCAGCGCGAGCGCATATTTGAGATAGTGGAAACGGTGGACCATCGCCGACAGCGCAAAATAGAGCGCGCGCAGGCCAAGGATCGCCATGATATTCGACGTGTAGACGATGAAGGTGTCGGTCGTGATCGCGAAGATCGCCGGCACGCTGTCGACCGCGAACACAAGGTCGGCGAGGTTGATCACGACGAGCGCGAGGAAGAGCGGCGTCGCGGCGAGGACGATCTTGCCGGTCTTCGTATCGGGCACGCGCACGAAGAATTTTTCGCCGTGCAGTTCCTCAGTGATCGGCATCCGGCGCGACAGCCACTTGACCACCGGATTGCCCTTCACGTCCATCGGCTTTTCGCTCGCGAACAGCATCTTCACGCCGGTGAACACGAGGAACGCGGCGAAGATATAGAGCAGCCAGCCATATTCGGTGACGAGCGCCGCGCCGCCCGCGATCATGATGCCGCGCAGCACGATCACCGCGACGATGCCCCAGAGGAGCGCGCGATACTGGTAGCGCGGCGGGATCGCGAAGGTCGTGAAGATCAGCGAGATGACGAAGATATTGTCGATCGACAGCGCCTTCTCGATGAAGAAGCCGGTATAATATTGCAGGCCGGCCTCGCCGCCCTTCGCGGCCCAGACCCACGCGCCGAACGCGGTCGCGATACCGATGTAGAGCGCCGAGAGCTTCAAGCTCTCGCCGATCCCCATCTCCTTGTTTTCCTTGTTGAGAATGCCAAGGTCGAAGGCAGTGAGCGCGATAACGAGCGCGATGAACGACAGCCAGAACCAGGCCGGGGTGCCCAGCCAGTCGGCAAACAGAAATTCCATGGTGATTTCCCTGGATATGCCGAGCGCGCCGCCTTTCGGCAGCGTGCTCGGTCCTTAGTTATGATGGATTAGCGCGCGAGCGCCGGGCGCAGCGCGGGCCGCCCCAAAGAAGCCAGGGTCAGCGCGGCAAGCCGTTCCTTCACCGCGAGCTTCAGCGTTTTGAGGCGCAGCAATCGGAACGGATCGGCGCCGCGCCGGCGCACCTCGCGGCGCTCGGCATCGTCGAGTTGGCGATGCAGCACGGTCAGGCGATAAAGATTGGGATTCAAAGTCATACAGGGCCTCCTGATTGAGAAATCAAGCAGGTGACGCCGATGCCGGGACCCCGGAAACAGGGGGGAGATAGGGCCAGAGCATCGGAGTCACCCGATGCGGTCCGACATCACGTGGCGGGATATGTCCCGCCGACGCCAGAGGGGCCCGGCCCGCATTTCTTTTATTTAGGGTGTCGCCCCACCGCTTGCAAGTCCCCCGGCGCCCCGGCACGCTGCGATGGAAAAAGGAGGAGGGTTCGAATGAGCATGCTTGTCCGGAGCGATGGCCCCGTTACGATCGTCACCATCGACCGCCCCGCGCGCCGTAATGCGGTCGATCCCGATACCGCCGTCGCATTGCGGAATGTCTTCGCGGCCTTCGCCGCCGACGAAAATGCGCGCGTCGCGATCCTGACCGGCAGCGACGGGCATTTCTGCGCGGGCTTCGACCTCAATGCGGTCGGCACGTCGCGCTACGACCCAGATGGCCCCGGGCCGATGGGACCGACGCGCATGCTGCTCGACAAGCCGGTGATCGCCGCGGTCGAAGGACACGCCGTCGCCGGCGGGCTCGAACTCGCGCTCTGGTGCGACCTGCGCGTCGCGGCGGCGAGCGCGGTGTTCGGCGTCTATTGCCGCCGCTGGGGCGTGCCGCTGATCGACGGCGGCACCGTGCGCCTGCCGCGCATCGTCGGCCAGGGCCGCGCCCTCGACATGATCCTGACCGGCCGCCCGGTCCCCGCCGACGAGGCGCAGCGCATCGGCCTTGCCGACCGCGTCGTTGCCGACGGCCAGGCGCTTGCCGCCGCGATCGAGCTGGCGAAACAGATCGCCGCCTTCCCGCAAATCTGCATGAACAGCGACCGGCTCAGCGCGTATCGTCAGTGGGATTTCGACATCAAAGGCGCGCTCGCGCATGAAGCGCATGCCGGGGTTGCCGCGCTCCGCGAAGGCGCGGCGGCGGGGGCCAAACGCTTTACCGAAGGCGCCGGCCGCGGCGGCAGCTTTGCCGCCTTCAAGGAGGAATGACGACGAAGATATGGATTACGGCCGCCCAGCTCGTTTCCGCATCGCGAAAAGGACAAGGCGACCGCCCGGGGGCAAGCCCGGCCGGTCGAAGTGGGAGGGGCATCGTCTGCGCGCGTGCGAAGTCCGCAACTTTGCGGAACGCACGGGGCGTCAGGGTTGATTGGTATGTTAGCGCCACGCGATGCCGGCGGTGCAAACCGACCCGCGATCAATCGATGCGATTAAAACGCGTCGTTTCCAATTTTTGACGATTGTCGCTGGACCAGACAATCGTTTCGGTCATGGATTTCAGATCCTTGGCGACGGTGTAGACTCGCGTCGACACCCGCGCCCCGGCCTTTCCCAGTGTCATGACCAATGTGTCCGGCGCCGGCTGACGCAAGGCAACACTGTCGATGAAATCCATATTTCCGGTGATCGGTACGGGGACGCCGTCCAGAGCGGCGGTCGATTCCGAATGCCTGCTGGAGCCGTCTGGCGCGACGATTTCGACACGCGTTGTCCATTTGCCATCTTGCGATGGACGGAACGTCATCGTGACCCGTTGAGGGCGTTCCTTTTCCGGCATGAGCGATGCGTCCAGCGACCAGCTTCCGACCAGCGGCACCGGCCTGGATGCAGCGCTGTAAACGGCGTTCGGTGTTTCGACCTGATCGGCGGAAGGGGAGACTGCGACCATTAATCCGGCAGCGGCCATGGGTATTGCGATGAGCATGACGATCATTCCTTTCGAACCGCGAACCCCGACGGTCGCGGCATGCGCCAAGTCCTTCACGGCGGGGCGCTCTTTCGAAAGATCGATATTTTCGTCACAAGTTTTTTGGAGGTCCAGAAGGCGCGCCAATTCGCGGCTGCTGCCGACGCCCGTCTTGCGGCGGGCGGAGCGTAAACGCTCGTTAATCGACGTTTCCGAACGGCCGAGGCGCGCCGCGATGGTCTTTACGGTATGCCCGGCGACCAACAGGCGCAGAATTTCCATTTCCCGGTCAGTGAGGCATGCGGACAAGCCGGGAGCAGGTTCATTGAACGACATGTCCTTTGCTCACCACAGCCTCACGAACAGGTCCATCCCAATTTATTTGGGAAACGGCAGCGCCGCCAAGTGAAATGCGGGCTTGGAGCCCCCCGCCGGATTCTGCGTCTCTTAACCCTTCGCCATCAGCTTCATCGTCATCGCGGTCAGTGCCTCGGTCGCGGTCGAAATCACCGCGGGCGCATCGGGCGCCCAGAAGGGCGAATGGAGGCTCGGCAAGGTGCGCCCTTCCTTCTTCGCCGCGTCATATTCGGCCTGCGGCACCCCGCCGACCCAGACGATCAGACTTTTGATGCTCTTGTCCTCGCGCCCGAAGCGGCTGAAATCCTCGCCGCCCATCACCGGCGGCATCTGGACGACGCGATCGTTTCCAAAGCTTGTTTTCAGATACGCCGCCATCTCCTCGGTGAATTCGGGGGTGTTGAAGGTCGAGGGCGTATATTCATTCTTGTCGACGCTCACGACGGGCATCTTGTCGTCGGGCATCCCCGCGGCGATCGCCTCGCCCTTTGCGATGCGCGCAATCCCGTCGAGCAGGTGGTCGCGCACTTCGTCGCTATAGCTGCGAACGGTAAGCTGGAGCTTCGCTTCGTCCGAAATGATATTGTGCTTCGCCCCGGCATGGAAGCTGCCGACGGTCACCACCGCGCTGTCGAGCGGGCTGATCTCGCGCGAGACGAGCGTCTGGAGCGCGCCAACGATGCGGCTCGCGAGCACGATCGGATCCTTGGTCGTCTGCGGATAGGCGCCGTGGCCGCCGACCCCCTTCACCGTGATGTCGACGCTGTCGACATTGGCGAGGGCATAGCCCGGCGTGTAGCCGATCTTGCCTGCCGGAAACTGCGCGGCGTCGTGGAACGCCAGCACATACTCCGGCTTGGGAAAGCGCTTATAGAGCCCGTCGGCGAGCATCATGCGGGCGCCCGCGCCGCGTTCTTCGGCGGGCTGGCCGATCATCACGAGCGTGCCCGACCATTTGGCCTTGTTCGCCGCCATCAATCGCGCGACGCCGACCCATGCGGTCATATGCGTGTCGTGGCCGCACGCGTGCATCACGCCGGTTTCGACGCCCTCTTTCGTCGTCACGCGGATCTTCGACGCGCCAGGCAGGCCCGTCTGCTCGGTCACCGGCAGCCCGTCCATGTCAGCGCGCACCAGGACTACCGGCCCGGGGCCATTTTCCATCACCGCGACGATACCGGTGCCGCCGACCTTTTCGGTAACCTTGAAGCCCAGCTTGCGCGCCTCGGCGGCGAGAATGCCCGCCGAGCGGACCTCCATGAAGCTGAGCTCGGGGTTGGCGTGCAAATCCTTGTAGATCGCCATCAGCGACGGCATCTGCTTTTCGACCTCGCCGCCAAGCGTTTGCGCTCCGGCAGGAGCGGCCAAAGCCAGCGCCGCGGCGCTCATCAACAAAATTCGCATACTAATTCCCCTGTTGTTCTTTTTAGGTCGCCGGGACCAGTTCGATCACGTCGAGCAAGGATTCATACGCCGGCGCGGGCAGCACGAGCCGCCAGCGATTGTCGCCGATCCGCTCGATCAGCCCCGCCATGTCGCGCATCCGGTCGCTGCCGTAATTGACCGCCATCTTCTCATCGCCGAGTTCGAGCGTGCCGAGAAAAATCTGGCGCTTCAGATTGTCGGGAAAGATCAGTCCGACGGGCCGCTGCGACCCCGAGATCTTGGTCAGGCTCGACAGTCCCTGTTCGGGCGCGACGCGGCACCGGAACCAGCCATAGCCGATATAGGCGAGATCGCGGCGCGCCTGCGCCCCGACCTTGACCGTCCGGCACCGGTAATCGCCCGCGGGCAGATGCGGATTGGGCAAGGCCGCCATCGGTTGCAGCAGCACGCCTTCGCGGTCGATGTCGGCGCCAAAGCCTTTCGCGCGGGCATCGGCCAGTGCCGCCTGCCAGCTGCTGTACCAGCCGCGAATGCGCTCCTTGTCCTGCGTTGTCGCGGTGCCGCGCCACGTGCCCGTCTCCGCCGGAGCATCGGCGGCGGATGGCGGCATTGGCGGCACCGTTCGACAGGCGCTGACAGTCAAGCCCAGCATCAGGGCTAAAATCAAATTGGTACGACCCCTCATTCTCCGTCACTCCCCGGTCCGGTTGCGTTAACCTTAGGAGGGCGAAGGAAATAGCTCAAGGGCGCAGCCGATCAGGCGGCCGTCCAGCCGCCGTCGACGCTGAGGTTCGCGCCGGTGATGTTGGCGGCCTCGTCGCGGGTCAGGAAGGATGCGATCGCCGCGACCTGCTCGACGGTCACGAACTGCTTCGTCGGCTGGCCCGCCAGCAGCACATCGTTGATGACCTGTTCGCGCGTCATGCCGCGCGCCTTCATCGTGTCGGGAATCTGGTTTTCGACGAGCGGAGTCCAGACATAGCCGGGGCTGATGCAATTCACGGTGATGCCCGCATCGGCGACTTCGAGTGCGACCGTCTTCGTCAGCCCCGCAAGCCCATGCTTCGCGGTGACATAGGCCGATTTGAACGGCGAGGCGACGAGCGAGTGCGCCGACGCCGTCGCGATGATCCGTCCCCACTTCTTCTTGCGCATGACGGGTACGGCGTGGCGGATCGTGTGGAACGCCGCGGTCAGATTGAGCGCGATGATCATGTCCCATTTCTCCGGCGGGAAATCCTCGACCGGCGACACGAACTGCATGCCCGCATTGTTGACGAGAATGTCGACCCCGCCGAAATCCTTGTCGGCGCGTTTGAACATGTCTTCGATCTGTTCGGGCTTCGTCAGGTCGGCGCCGTCATAGGCGGCCGCCCCGCCGCTGATCGCTTCAAGCCCCTTGCGTTCGGTTTCGATCGCGTCGGCTTCGCCGAACCCGTTGATGATGATGTTCGCGCCTTCGGCCGCGAATGCCTTCGCAATCCCGAGTCCGATCCCGGACGTCGATCCGGTGACGAGGGCGGTCTTTCCTGTGAGGCGCATAAGATAGTCCTTTCGGTGGAGAGAGTAAGGGTCCGAACCCTAGGAAACGTCGGGCTCGGCCTTTGGTCGCAATGCGTTCGATTGCACCGCGAAACTGTCCGACCGCCCTTCGGCGATGCTTTCGGCGAGCAGGTGACCGTCTTTCATCGCGGCCTCGACCGCGTCGCGGCCGAGCGCCCAATTGACCTCCATCGTCGAGCGCGAAAATTCGAAATCGCGCGCGCCGGTCTGCCATGACGGCGGTTCGTGGATCAACTGGACGACGTTGAGCGCCTTGCAGTCGACCATCTTGCGCACCGCCTTGACCTCGGACAGGTCGGCGAACTCGGCCGGCAGTTTCTGCAGCATCCGGTCGATCAGCCGGTGTTCCTTGCGCCGCCGCACCAGTCCGTCCGAAATGCGGCGCGTCCGGCTGGAAAAGCGGATGTCCTTTTCGCGCGACCAGGCTTCTTCCATGTCGTGCGGGCGATCCCCGCGCGCGGGGAACAGGTCGACCTGAAACACCAGCATATCCTCGTTCGCCGACTCGACGACATGTTCGAGCGGCGTGTTCGACACGAGCCCGCCGTCCCAATACCATGTCCCGTCGATCTCGACCGGCGGCAGACCGGGCGGCAGCGCGCCCGAGGCGAGGATATGCCGCGCGTCGAGCGTTTCGAGCTTCGTGTCGAAATAGCGGAAATTGCCCGTCTCTACCGCAACGGCGCCGACCGACAGCCGCACCTTGCCGTTGTTCACCCGGTCCCAGTCGACCAGCCGGTCGAGTGTCTGGGCCAGCGGCGCGGTGTCGTAGAAACTGACCGCTTCGGGCGTCTGCCGCTCGGCAAAGGCGGGCGGCGGGAAGCGCGGGGTAAAGAAGCCGGGGACGCCGAACGCCGCGACCTGCCCCGCCGCCGCCATATGCGTCCACTCGCGCGCCCAGTCGCTGTCGACCGTCGGCAGCGAGGGCAGCGCCGACGACACGCCTTCCCAGAATTCGCGCATCTTGCCCACGGCCTGATCGCGTTCGTTCCCCGCGATGATCGCGGCATTGACCGCGCCGATCGAAATCCCCGCCACCCAGTCGAGCTCGATGCCGAGATCGATCAGCGCCTCATACACCCCCGCCTGAAACGCGCCGAGCGCGCCGCCGCCCTGCAGGACAAGCACGACGAGGTCGGGAAGCGGAAGCGCGGCGCGGGCGGCACGGCGTGGCATGGACTCGGGGGATCCTTGATTTGCGGGTGCAAGATTTGTGCACCGCAACACAGCCTATTGCAATGGCTCGATTATATGCGAAGCCCCTTCCAATTGCCCGGCGCTGCTGTAACTATCGCGGTCGAACGAGCATTTTACCGGTGGAGAAGCCCCATGCGCCTCGACGATTATGATCCCGGTGACGACATCCGCGACCTGGGCCGCGGTAGCGGCGGCGGTTTCGGCGGCGGTGGGGGCGGCGGTCTCGGCGGGCTTCTCATCGGATTTCTGCCGATGCTGCTCGGGCGCAAGATGGGTTGCGGCACGATCCTGCTGATCGGTGCGGCCGCTTTCTTCCTTCTCGGTCCCGGCGCCAATATGCTCAGCAGCGGCGGCGGCACCGCCGATCCGGCCGTGGACAGCCGTAGCGGCGCCAATGTTGCCTGTGATACCGCGAGCGAACGCTTTGCGTGCAACGTATTCGGATCGACGCATACGGTTTGGGAGGGTCTGATCACCGGCTATCGCAAGCCGACGCTCAATTTCTATGAACAATCGACGCGCAATTCGGGCTGCGGCGCCGCAAGCTCGGCGATGGGCCCCTTCTATTGTCCCGCCGACCAGGGCGTTTATCTCGACACCAGCTTCTTCCGCGAACTCGAACAGAAATTCGGCGCCGCGGGCGACGCGGCACAAGCCTATGTGATCGCGCACGAAGTCGGCCATCATATCCAGACGATCAGCGGCATTTCGGATCAGGTCCGCCGCGCGCAACAGCGCGCCTCGCAGGCCGAAGGCAATGCGCTGCAGGTCCGCATGGAGCTTCAGGCCGATTGCTACGCCGGCGTCTGGGCGGCGCGCGCCAGAAACAGCGCGGGCCAGCCCGTCATGGAAGAGGGCGACATGGAAGAAGCGATGCGCGCCGCGAACGCCATCGGCGACGACACGCTGATGCGCTCGGCGGGGCAGCGGCCGGTGCCCGAAAGCTTCACCCACGGCACGAGCGAACAGCGCATGAGCTGGCTGCGCCGCGGCCTGCAATCGGGGGATCCGCGCCAGTGCGACGCGTTCGGCGCGGCCGGCTGATCGCAGCGCTCGCGGCGGCACTCGCCGCAGCGCCCGCATCGGCCGAAACCCTCTATCTCCAGACGGGGCGGCTGATCGACGGCGTCTCGAACGAGGTCCGCACCGGCCAGTGCATCACCGTCGAAGCCGAGCGCATCAAGGCGGTCGGCGCCTGCGGCAAAGCGCCCGCTGGCGCGAAGGTCGTCGACTGGTCGGGCTTCACCGTGCTTCCCGGCCTGATCGATCTCCACACCCATCTCGCCGATCTCGGCCAGAGCGCCGACCTTGCCGCACCAATGAAGGCATCGCCCGCCGAAACCGCGCTCGTCGGCGCGCGCAACGCGCGCGTGACGCTGGGCGCGGGTTTTACGAGCGTGCGCGACGTTGGCACCTATCGCGGCCTGACCGACGTGACGCTGCGCAATGCGATCGAGCGCGGCGACGTGCCCGGGCCGCGCATGTGGGTCGCGGGCGCTTATCTCACCATCCCGAAGGGCGGCGGCGAACTCAACGGCGTGGTTCCGAACGAACAGCTGCCCCCCGACATGCGCCTCGGCGTCGCGGCGACGCCGGAGGAAGCCGCGGCGAAGACGACGTACCTGCTCGACCATGGCGCCGACTTCATCAAGACGATCGCGACGGGCGCGGTGCTGGCGATCGGCACCGAACCCGGCGCGCCCGAAATGACCGTCGAGCAGCTGCGCGCGGTCGTGAAGGTCGCGCATGCCCGCGGCAAGAGGGTCACCGCGCACGCGCACGGTGCGATCGGCATCCAGAATGCGATCAACGCCGGGGTCGACAGCATCGAACATGCGAGCCTGGCCGATGAGGCGACGCTGCAGCTTGCAAAAAAGCGCGGCACCTGGCTCGCGATGGACATCTACAACGGCACCTATATCGACGAGGTCGGCACGAAAGAGGGCTGGCCCGAGGAATATCTGCGCAAGAACCGCGAGACGACCGATGCGCAGCGCGCCGCTTTCCGCCGCGCGGTCGAGCTGGGCGTCAACATCGGTTATGCCACCGACGCGGGCGTCTATCCGCACGGGCTCAACGCGCGGCAATTTCGCAATATGGTCAAATATGGGATGACGCCGATGCAGGCGATCCAGTCCGCGACCGGGCGCGCGGCAGAGGAAATGGGGCGCGGCGACGTCGGCGCGATCCTGCCCGGCCGCTATGCCGATTTCATCGCGGTGAAGGCCGATCCGCTCGCCGACATCACCGTGCTCGAAAAGATCGACCATGTGATGAAGGGCGGCGCGATCGTCCGTTAGGAACCGACCTTTTCGGGCTTCCGCTTTTTCGCTTTTTCCGCCGCAAGCTTGCTGCCCGCCAGGGCAAGCTGCGCCTTGGCGACGCGCTCCGCGGCGTGCGCCTCGGCGCGCGCCAGCAGCAAGGCGAGATCCTCGCGGCTGATATCGAACGTTTCGCCCAGATCGGCAAGCGCGCCGTCGATATCGTCCATCAACAGCCCGACCGGCTCCTGCGGCACCGCCTTCCCGTCGACGGGCCGCGCGCGATGCGGATAGCTGTGCCCCGAAAAACGGTGGAACAGCATGCCGACGCCCACGAGGATCAGCGAATTGATGAGCACGGGCACAAGGAAATCGGCGACATGTCCCGAAAAGCTCTGCCAGCCGAGCACCGCGCTGAGCGCGACCGCGCCGCCCGGAGGATGCAGGCAGCGCGCGAGCGACATCATCAAGATGGCGGCCGAGACCGCCAGCGCGGCCGCGAAGGCGGGCTCGCCGATCGCCTGCGCCACGACCACGCCGAAGATGCCCGAAATGACGTTGCCGCCGACGATCGACCAGGGCTGGGCGAGCGGGCTCGCGGGCACGGCGAACAGCAGCACCGCCGACGCGCCGATCGGTGCGATGATCCACGGCATCGTGACCGGGAACATCGCCGCGCAGATCAGGCCGGCAAAGCTGATCCCGACGAGCGCGCCCACGCTGGCGACCACCCGGTCGCGCAGGCTCGCGCCCGCCAGCAGCGGTAAAAAAATCCGACTCGAATCCGGCTTCGCCACAGATATCTCCTTGAACGCGGCCCGATGGCGCATCGGACGCGGCGGCGCCAGAGAGGTTTGATTTATTATCGCCAAGCCCCGATTTTCAGCGGCAGCGGGGAATCGAGGCGAGCGCGGTCGGTTCGTCCTTGAACCCGCGCGGCGCATCGCTAAACCGCTTTCATGCGAAACCACATCCTGTCCAGCGCGATTGCGCTCGCCGCCGCTCTTTCCACCCCCGCTTTCGCCCGGCCGATGACCGAGGTCGACCTTGCGACGTTGAAGCGCGTCGCCGCGCCGACCGCATCGCCCGATGGGCGCTGGGTCGTGTTCCAGATGACCGAGACCGAGGGTGCGACGTACAAGCGTTCGACCGGGCTGTGGCTCGTCGACCGCAATGCGAAGGACGCAAAGCCTGCCCAAATCGCCGACACCGCGGGCAAGAATGAAACCGCGCCCGCCTTCGACAAGGATGGCATCCTCTATTTCCTCTCGAACGCTTCGGGCAAAAGCCAGGTATGGCGGATCGATCCCAAGGCGGGCGCCGCGGCGACGCAGGTGACCGACACCCAGGCCGACGTGTCGGGCTTCAAGATCTCGCCCGACGCGGCGAAACTGCTCGCGTGGGGCGATATCGCGAAGGAATGCACCGATTTCGGCTGCGACGCCAAGGACAAGGGCGCGCTCCCTGGCCCCGGCAGCGGCCGTCTGTACAAAGATGGCGCGGGCTTCGTCCGCCATTGGGACGAGTGGGAAACCCCCGGTACCTATAGCCGCCCGTTCGTTTTCAACCTCGCAGACGGCAAGGCCAGCGCGGCGCGCCCGGTCGACGCGGGCCTGATCGGCGACAGCCCGTCGAAGCCGTTCGGCGGCGGCGAGGAACTCGCGTGGGGCGCCGACAGCCGCACCGTCTTCTTCACGCTGCGCAAGGCCGACCGAAACGAGCCGATGTCGACCAACCTCGATATCTACAGCTGGCTGGTCGACAGCCGGATGATGCCGGCCAATTTGACGCAGGACAATCAGGCCACCGACACCCTCCCCACCCCCTCGCCCGACGGCAAATGGCTCGCCTATGTCGCGATGGCACGGCCGGGCTATGAGGCCGACCGGCAGGTGCTGATGCTGCGCAATCTCGAAAGCGGCGAGACGAAGAAGCTCACCGAAGCATGGGACCGCTCGGTCGGCTCGATCGCGTGGGCGCCCGACGGCAAGTCGCTTTACGTCACCGCGCAGGACACGCTCGACCACCCCGTTTTCCGCGTCGATGCCGCGAGCGGCAAGGTCGAGAAGCTCAAGGCGTCGAACGAGGCCTTCGATGGCAATATCGGCGATGTTGCGCCGCTTCCCGGCGGCGCCCTCCTCTATTCGCGCAACAGCGCGCTCGCACCGACCGACCTTTTCGTCCGCGACGCCAAGGGCAAGGTGAAGCAGCTCACCGCGGTCAACGCCGCGCGCCTCGCCGAGTATGACGCGGTCGAACTCGACCGCGTCCAGTTCGCGGGCGCGAACGGCGACAAGGTGTGGGGGATGATCGTCAAGCCCGTCAGCCCGGTTCAGAAGCTGCCGGTCGCGTTCATCGTCCACGGCGGCCCGCAGTCGAGCTTCGGCAACAGCTGGTCGACACGCTGGAACCCGCGCGTCTTCGCGCAGCAGGGCTATGGCGTCGTCACGGTCGATTTCCACGGCTCGACGGGTTACGGTCAGGCGTTCACCGACAGCATCAACAAGGATTGGGGCGGCAAGCCGCTCGAGGATCTGAAGCTCGGCCTCGCCGCGGCGGGCAAGCAGGACCCGCAGCTCGACATAACCAACGCCTGCGCGCTCGGCGCGTCGTACGGCGGCTATATGATGAACTGGATCGCGGGTCAGTGGACCGACGGCTTCAAATGCCTC
Source organism: Sphingopyxis sp. H053 (assembly GCF_001468225.1). Classification (GTDB taxonomy): domain Bacteria; phylum Pseudomonadota; class Alphaproteobacteria; order Sphingomonadales; family Sphingomonadaceae; genus Sphingopyxis. The sequence continues at coordinate 293,934 of NZ_LNRU01000005.1, forward strand.
GTCCAGCACGACGGCGTCTTTGATCTCCGCGCGATGGCGTTCGAGACCGAGGAGCTGTGGTTCGACGAATGGGATCATGGCGGTCCGTGGTGGGAACGCACCGATCCTGAAAAGTGGAACCCGGTCAATCATGTGGCCAAGTGGAAAACCCCGATGCTGGTGATCACCAGCGAGAAGGATTTCCGCATTCCCTACAGCCAGGGTCTTGCGGCTTTCACCGCGCTTCAGCGCCGGAATATTCCGTCGCAGCTGCTCGTCTTTCCCGACGAAAATCACTGGGTGCTGAAGGGCGCGAACAGCGTCCAATGGCACCAGACGGTGTTCAACTGGCTGGGCAGTCATTTGAAGAAATAGGTCAGCCTCTCCTTACCTCGTCACCCCGGACTTGATCCGGGGTCCCGCTTTTTCCTTCCAAGACTGAAAAGCGGGATGCCGGATCAAGTCCGGCATGACGAGAGATAGCGACCGTTTAAGCGATCACCCCCTTGCCGCCTCGCGCCCCGGCTGGCAAAGGCGCCCGGCTATGCCGATGGAAAAAACGTTCGATCCCGCCGCTATCGAGGCGAAATGGGCCCATGAATGGGAAAGCCGCGGGCTGTTTCGCCCCGCGCGTCCCGATGCGACACCCTTCACGATCGTCAACCCGCCGCCGAACGTCACCGGCGCTCTCCACATCGGCCATGCGCTCGACAATACGTTGCAGGACGTGCTCGTCCGTTACGAACGCTTGCGCGGCAAGGACGCGCTGTGGGTCGTCGGCATGGATCATGCCGGCATCGCGACGCAGATGGTCGTCGAGCGCCAGATGGAAGAGCGGCAGGACAAGCGCACCAATTACAGCCGCGAAGATTTCATCGACAAGGTGTGGCAGTGGAAGGCGGAAAGCGGCGGCCAGATCACCGGCCAGCTCCGCCGCCTCGGCTGCTCGATGGACTGGTCACGCGAGCAGTTCACGATGGACCCGCATTTCACCGCCGCGGTGGTCAAGGTGTTCGTCGACCTCCACAAAAAGGGGCTGATCTACCGCGACAAGCGGCTCGTGAACTGGGATCCGAAGCTCAAGACCGCGATTTCGGACCTTGAGGTCGAGACGCACGAGATTCAGGGCGGTTTCTGGCACTTCAAATACCCGCTCGCCGACGGCGTGACGCTCGACGATGGGCGCGATTTTATCGTGGTCGCAACGACGCGCCCCGAAACAATGCTCGCCGATATGGCGGTCGCGGTGCATCCCAACGATGCGCGCTACAAGAGCGTGATCGGCAAGGACATCCTCCAGCCGATCACCGGCCGCCGCTTCAAGGTCGTCGCCGACGAACATGCCGACCCCGAGCTGGGGTCGGGCGCGGTGAAGATCACCCCGGGGCATGATTTCAACGACTTCGACGTTGGCAAGCGCGCGGGTTTCAAGGCCGGCGAAATGCTCAACATGCTCGATGGCGACGCGAACGTCATCCAGACCGCCGACGGGCTGATCCCCGCCGAATATCTTGGCCTCCATCGCTTCAAGCGCGATGGCAAGGACGGCGCGCGCGAGCTGGTCGTGACGCGGATGAAGGAAGCGGGCTTCCTGATCCCGCACGTCGACAAGGACGGCGGCGAACATGACGCTGAGCCGCGCACGATCCAGACGCCGTTCGGCGACCGCGGCGGCGTGGTGATCGAGCCCTGGCTGACCGACCAATGGTATGTCGACGCCGAAACGCTCGCGCAGCCGCCGATGCAGGCAGTGCGCGACAGCCGCATCAACATCGTCCCCAAGACGTGGGAAAAGACCTTCTTCAACTGGATGGAGAATATCCAGCCGTGGTGTGTGTCGCGCCAGCTCTGGTGGGGACATCGGATCCCGGCGTGGTATGGGCCGAGCCTAGACGTGTATGGCAACCCCGGACACGGTGACGTCATTAGCGTCACCCCAGACTTCGAACCTTTCAAACGCGAACCCATTCCAGAAAAGGTATTTGTCGCGGAGAACGAAGACGAAGCTCTGCGGCTTGCTTCGGAACATTATCCGTCAGATTTCACCATCAAGGTAGCCGACGATCGTGGCGCCCGCGATCTGAACGCGCCAAAAACCATTTGGCTCACGCGCGACGAGGACGTCCTCGACACCTGGTTCTCCTCCGCCCTCTGGCCCTTTGCGACCCTCGGCTGGCCCGAGGATACCGAACTTCTTCGCCGCCACTACCCCAACGACGTCCTTGTCTCGGGCTTCGACATCCTCTTCTTCTGGGATGCGCGCATGGCGATGCAGGGCATGGAGTTCATGGGCGATGTCCCATGGAAGACGCTCTATCTCCACGGCCTCGTCCGCGCGCCCGATGGCGCGAAGATGTCGAAGTCGAAGGGCAATGTCGTCGACCCGCTCGGGCTGATCGACCAATATGGCGCCGACGCGCTGCGTTTCTTCATGTCGGCGATGGAAAGCCAGGGCCGCGACATCAAGATGGATGACGCGCGCCTCGCGGGCTATCGCAACTTCGCGACCAAGCTCTGGAACGCCGCGCGCTTCTGCGAAGCCAATGGCATTTCGGCGTCGACCAGCTTCGAGGGGCCCGCCGCGACGCTGCCGGTCAACCGCTGGATCATCGGCGAAGTCGCCGCGACCGTCGCCGCGATGGAGACGGCCTTTGCCGCCTATCGCTTCGACGAGGCCGCGAACGCGATCTACAGCTTCGCATGGGACCGCTTCTGCGACTGGTATCTCGAACTGATCAAGGGCGCGATCGACGACGAGACGAAAGCTGTCGCCGGCTGGGTACTCGACCAGATCCTCGTCATGCTGCACCCCTTCATGCCCTTCATCACCGAAGAGCTGTGGACCGGGCTTGGCGACCGTGCCGATTATCCGCTGATCACCGCGAAATGGCCTGCACCAGCAGCGGTGCGCGACGCCGATGCCAGCGCCGACATCGACTGGCTGATCAAGCTCGTCAGCGAGCTGCGCACCGCAAAGGCCGAACTCGGCCTGCCGCCGGGGGCGCGCCTGACCGCGCATTTCCCGGCGTCGCTCAAGGGCCGCACCGACAAGCTCGCGGCGCAACTCGATCGCCTCGCGCGCCTCGAAGCCATCAGTTTCGACCCCGCACCCGCGGGCGCATCGGCCCAGCTCGTCGTCGAGGGCGAGACGATCACCGTCCCGCTCGAAGGCGTCATCGACATCGCGGCCGAACGCGACCGGCTGACCAAAGCGCTCGCCGCCGCGGCGAAGGAACGCGACGGCCTTGCGGGACGCCTGAACAACCCGTCGTTCGTTGAACGCGCCAAGCCCGAAGCGGTCGAAAAGGCGCGCGCCGACCACGCCGCCAAGGAGGCCGAGGCCGACCGCCTGACCGCCGCATTGGCGCGGCTGGGTTGAGCGAAGAGGCGCCCGTCACGCCGACTCCGGTCGCCGCGGCGGCCGACCCCGCCGCAGGGCCGATCCCGCCGCGCCAGACCGCGCGCGACGGGCGCATGGACCTGACCCACGGGCCGATCACCAAGACGCTGATCCTCTTCGCGCTGCCGACGCTCGCGTCGAACATCCTCCAGACGCTCTCGGGCTCGGTGAACGCGATCTGGGTTGGGCAGTTCCTCGGCGAAAGCGCGCTCGCCGCAACCGCCAATGCGAACATCATCATGTTCCTGATGTTCGGCGCCTTCTTCGGTTTCGGCATGGCAGCCACGGTGCTGATCGGCCAGTCGATGGGGCGCGGCGATATCGACGCCGCGCGCCGCGCGACCGGCGGCGTGATCGGCCTCGCGCTCATCTTCTCGGTCGTCATCGCGATTGTCGGCTGGTTCGCGTCGGACCAGATATTGCGCTGGCTCGAAACCCCGCCCGAAGCCTTTGCGCTGGCGCATGATTATCTGCGCGTCACCTTCCTCGCGGTTCCCGCTTCGATGCTGTCGGTGACGCTGATGATGGCCTCGCGCGGCGCGGGCGACGCGGTAACGCCGCTGCGGTTCATGATCCTCGCGGTCGTGCTCGACATCGTCTTCAACCCCGTGCTGATCCTCGGCCTCGGCCCCTTCCCGCGCCTCGGCATCGCGGGCAGCGCGCTGGCCACGGCCGTCGCGGGGACGATCAGTCTCGCGGGGATGATCGGGTGGTTCTATGCGAAGAACCATGTGCTGCGCCTGCGCGGGCATGAGCTGTCCTACCTGCTTCCCAAATGGTCCGAGCTGCGCTTCATTATCGGCCGCGGCCTGCCGATGGGCGCGCAGATGCTCGTCATCTCGGGCGCCGGGCTCGTCATGGTCGGGCTCGTCAACCGCGAGGGGCTCGTCACTGCCGCCGCTTATGGCGCAACGCTCCAGCTGTGGAACTATATCCAGATGCCCGCGCTCGCCGTCGGCGCCGCGGTCAGTTCGATGGCGGCGCAGAATATCGGCGCCGGGCGCTGGGACCGCGTCGCATCGGTGACCAACAGCGGCATCGCGATCAATCTTGCGATGACCGGCGTCCTGATCGCGCTCCTCCTGGCTTTCGACCGCGCCGCGCTCGCGCTCTTCCTCGGCAGCGAAAGCCCGGCGATCGAGGTCGCGCGCAATATCCAGCTGATCGCGACCTGGACCTTCCTGCCCTTCGGCACGACGATCGTGCTGATCAGTACGCTGCGCGCCAACGGCTCGGTCGTGCCGCCGCTCGTCATCCTGTTCCTGTCGATGTTCCCGATCCGCCTTGGCATCTATTATTTCGGTTATCCGGCGGTGGGCAGCGACATCCTCTGGTGGAGCTTTCCGCTCTCGTCGCTCGCCTCGCTGGCGATGGCGTGGGCGATCTACCGGCGCGGCAACTGGCGCCGCGCACTGCCGCAACCGGCGGGCTGACCGGCCTTCTGCTTTCGACCAAGGTGCGCGCAGCTTCGACTGGCGGTCCGGTGCCCGCTAGCCATCGATCGGCATTTGGCGCTAAAGCCAGCATAATGAATATCTCAAACCGCAAGGATGCGCTGCGCGATCAGCGCGCGAAAATGTTGGCGGCGGCGCCCGACTGGCGCGCCTCCGACGCCCGCGTGAACCCTCGGGTCGCGATCGGATCGATCATCGCGATGTGGGCGATCTATTTCCTGATCACCTCGGTGCTCGCGATGCTGACCGGCGTGCCCGAGCAATGGCCGTCCGCCGGCCGCCGCGCGATCGTCGTCGTCGCCGGTATCTTGTGTACCTTTGTCCTTTATCAACTGCTCCAGCGCGCCCAGCCCCAGAGTTTCGGCGCCCGGCTGGCGGCCGCCTTCGGCGCCGCGGTCCCGCTCGTGATCATCTATGCCACGGTCAATCTGATGGTTTTCTATTATTGGTTTCCGGTTTCCGACAGCGCCAAGATCGTCGAGGAAATGCAGTCGAAATATTCGGTCGCGTGGGAAACGATGCTGATCCTCGACAGCTCGATCCGCTGGTATTTCTTCTTTGCCGTCTGGGCCGCGCTCTATGTCGCGTTCGGCTATGCCAACGAGATGCGCGCTCTCGAACGCCGCGCCAACCATTTCCGAATGGAGGCACAGACCGCGCAGCTCCGCGCGCTGCATTACCAGGTCAATCCGCACTTCCTGTTCAACACGCTCAATTCGCTGTCGACGCTTGTGCTCAAGGGATCGAAGAGCGAGGCCGAGACGATGATCATGAATCTCGCGTCCTTCCTGCGATCGAGCCTCGCGGTCGATCCCGAGCAGCTCGTCAGTCTCGACGAGGAAATCGCGCTCCAGCGCCTCTATCTCGACATCGAGCAGACCCGCTTCCCCGATCGCCTGCAGGTCGAAGTCGCCATGCCGAAAGAGCTGGAAAACGCCTGCGTTCCCGTGCTGATCCTGCAACCGATCATCGAGAATGCGATCAAATATGGCGTTGCGCCGAGTAAGGGAAAGATCGCGGTCCGCCTCACCGCCAGCGCCGAATACGGCCTGCTGGTGCTGCGCATCGAAAACGACATCGATCCGAAGGCACCCGCCCCCGCCTCGGGAACCGGCCTCGGCCTCGGCAATGTGCGCGAACGCCTGCTGACCCGTTATGGTCCCACCGCGGGATGCGAATGGGGTCCTTCGGACAACGGCGGCTTTGTCGTATCGCTGTGGCTGCCATTAGCTCGGGAGGCTTGCTAAGGGTCAGGCCCTACTAATTGCGCGATCGAGGTTTGAAGCGATTTTGTTCAGTGTGAGGAGGCAAGGCGCAGTAATATGTCGATATTTCAAGACTTGTCGACGAGGCACTGGACAAAATCGGTCAAATCCCGAAGGGACGTCGAAATGGCTTCGATCTCGAGCCCGCGCGGCCTTGCGGGTAGCGATGCTACCCGCTGCATCCACCCGGACCCGATATCTTCGCCATTTCGACGCCTCGAACGTGCAATTAGTGGGGCCTGACCCTTATGATCCAGACGCTTCGGACCCTGATCGTCGACGACGAACCGCTGGCGATCGAACGATTGCAGATATTGACCGGCCAGCAGGACGGCGTCTCGCTCGTCGGCACCGCCAGCGACGGCGCCTCGGCGCTCCGCATGGTCGATGCCCTCGCGCCCGACCTCGTGCTCTGCGACATCGCGATGCCCGATCTCAACGGGCTGGAGGTCGCCGCGGCGATCGAGGGGCTCGACAACCCACCCGCGGTCGTCTTCGTTACCGCCTTCGATCGTTATGCGGTGGCGGCGTTCGACGTTGCCGCAGTCGATTATCTGCTCAAGCCCGTGTCGCCCGACCGCCTCGCCCGCGCGCTGTCGCGCGTGCGCGAATGGCGCGCGACCGAGCGCGCGCCGGCGCAAAAAAGCAGATGGATCAATGAATTCTGGGTCCAGAACCGCGGCGAGATGCTGCGCATCGATGCCGGACAGGTCGATTTGATCGAGGCCGAGCGCGACTATATGCGCCTGCATGTCGGCGGCCGCAGCTGGCTGATCCATCAGACGATCAAATCGCTGGAAGCGCGCATGAACCCCGATCAGTTCATGCGCATCCACCGGTCGAAAATGATCCGCCGCGAAGGCATCGTCGGATTAAAGCACCATGGCGACGGCGCGTGGAGCGTCGACCTGGGCGAAGGCGGCGTCCACCGCATCGGACGCACCTATCTCCACGATGTAAAGGCGATCATGCACGCCTGAACAAAAAAGCGGCCATGCCGCAAGGGCATGACCGCCTTTCGGGACAAACATACGGCGGGGTTGGTCAGGGCGCGGCGGCGACGACAATCCGGCCGCGATCGGCCAGGCGGGCGCTTTCGCCGTTGAACAGGCCGGCCAGTTTCACATCGGCGTCGGCCATCGCGCTGTCCTCGCAGCGATTGGCAACGGCACGTTCGCGAAGGCCCTGCCGGTAGTGCAGCCGGGTGCCGCACACTTTCTGAACGGCAAATTTGACGCGGGCGTTCAGCCGCTCGCGGCCGTCGGCGCTCGACAGGTTCAGGTCATCGTAACGCACGACGACGGTATGCCGCTCGCCATCGTCTTCGGCCGCGGCCGGAACCGAAAAACCGGCCAGCGCAACCGGCGCTGCCAGCAGGAAAGAAAATTTCGCCATGGGGGAGTCCTCTCTTCAAAAAGGATGCGGGATACCGGTTGGCGGACCGGGGAGACCGTCTTCCGATATCCCGCAAAGGGGTGATACCCCCTGGACGTCATGAGAATCGCCTTTGGATCGATCGGGGCGGACAGCCGCTCGATTGACAGACGAAGCGCGTCGATCCGTCGACGAATGGCCGGCTGCGGGGCAATATCATGGCGCCGGGCTTGCATCCGGCGCATGTTCATGGCCAAATTGACCGATGGCGAGGAAATTATCTTTCGCTGCGAGTCGCCGCACGGGCGCGCGCCTGTTCCGTTGGTGGGCGCTCGCGCTCGCCGGGGTCACCGGCGGGGCTTTGCTGGGCGAAATGGCCGTCGGGACGCGATTGGGCCGCGGAACCGGCGAGCCCGTATCCTATTCGAACCTCAGCGCCAATCCGGACGCGCTGGCGCCGCAGGGCAGCGGGGCCGCGCCGTGCCTCGACTGCGCGGACAGCTACGGCGTCGCGATGCGGCTGCGGGCGCATCGCGACGACAGGATGCGTGATGACGCTTTTCGCGAACTGGGGGCGATCGACGTCGACCCGCCGATCCTGGCCGATGCCGACGACGACTATCGATATGGCGGCCGTTTTCCCGACCCGGAGCCACCCGCAGCGGCGATGGACGAAGGCCGACTCGCCGCCGCGCCAACCGGCGATCCCTCACCGCCCGACACGACAGCGGAACCGGTGCCCGCCGAATATTGACGCCTTAGCGCGGCGGCGTTGTCGTCGGCGCGGCGCAGCGGGTCGTGTCGCCGGCCTTGCACGCAGCAGCGTCGGCTTCCCATTTCATCCGCTCTTCGGCCGACATCGCGGCGACGCGCGCCTTCTCAGCCTCATAAGCGGCGGTTTCCTCGGTGAACACTTGCTGGTCGTGTGCGACCTGCTGCTGCGCCGCCGACACTTCCTGTGCATAGACCGTGTTGTCGGACCTGGCGCGCGCGGCCTGTTCGGCGTTGAGCCGGGCGGTGTTCGACCGTTCTTCGGCCGTGGTGCCGTCTTTCATCGGTTTCGCCGTCGTCGCCGTATCGGCCGGCGTCTGGAAGGCCGCCGCCTGACCCGAGGCGAGCAGCGCGAGCGCGGCGGTGGCCGCCATCAAATTTCTGGTCATCGAAGCTTCTCCTTCACATCCACATCTCTGCCGATCCAACGCTTTGCCCGATGGGCCGTTCCCGCCCCGAATTGACCTCCCCGATTTGACCTCGAGCGGGGCAAACGTCATGCTGACCCTTCTGACCATGTCCGATCGGCCGATCATTTGCCAGCATTTCCGAAGCATCCCCTCAATCGCCCGGTGTTTTTCACGCCGCTCGCGGTGCTTCTCGCCGCCGTTGTCCTCAGCCTTTGGCAAGCGGCCGCTGTCGTCGCGGCCGAGACGGCGATCAACGACTGGATATTGCGCTATTTCTCCCCGCTCTTCGCCTGGGCGGGGATCGGCTTTCTTGCGCTCCTTGCGGGCATTGCCGTTTCGCCGCTCGGCGGGCGGATCATTGGCGGCCCCGCCGCAAAGCCGATATTGACCCGATGGCGCTGGTTCGCGGTGACGCTCTGCACCACGATCGCCACCGGCATCCTCTTCTGGGGCGCCGCCGAACCCCTCTTCCATCTCAACGATCCGCCTGCGATGCTGGGGCTCGAGGCGGGCAGCGATGCGGCGGCGACCTTCGCCATGTCGACGATGTTCCTGCATTGGACGCTGACGCCCTATGCCATCTACACCGTCGCGGGCCTCGCCTTCGCGCTCGTCTATTATAACCGCCGCGAACCCTTCAGCCTGTCGTCGCTGTTCGTTCCGCTGATCGGCCGGCGCGCGCATGGCCCGGTCGGCACCGGCATCGACATCATCTGCCTTTATGCGCTGGTCGCGGGCATGGCGGCATCGCTCGGCGCCGGCCTGCTCGCGCTCGCGGGCGGGGTCGAGGGGATCGGCGGCTTCGACGGCGGCACGCCACTACGCTGGGCGATTGCAGGAGCGATCGTCGCGAGCTTCCTGATTTCCGCCGCGACGGGCCTGCAAAAGGGCATCGCAGGCCTCTCGGTGCTCAACACCTGGCTGTTCTTCGCGATCATCGCCTTTGTTCTGATTGCGGGGCCGACCGCAGAGATGATCGGCCTGTCGCTGCGCGGAGTGGTCGATTATTTCCAGACCTTCATCCCCCGCAACCTCGGCCTCGACGTCAATACCGGCTGGCATCGGCAATGGACGATCTTCAACTGGGCCAACTGGTTCGCGTGGGCGCCGGTGACCGCGCTTTTCCTTGGCCGCCTCGCGGTGGGATACAGCGTCCGCGCCTTCATTATGTACAACCTCATCCTGCCGTCGCTGTTCGGTGCGGTATGGATGACTGCCATTGCCGGCGCGACCATCGCGTTCGACCAGCAGAGCGGCGCCGGCCTTTACGCCGTCCTGACCGCGCAAGGCCCCGATCCGGTGCTGTTCCGGCTGTTCAGCGCGCTCGGCGGCGGCCCCGTCGTTGCCGGGATCGTGCTGTTCGCCATCTTCCTGTCCTATGTCGCGGGCGCCGACGCCAATGTTTCGGCGATGAGCGCGCTGTCGACGCATGGCATTACGCCCGACGCGCCCGAGGCCCCGCTGTGGGTTCAGGCGGTGTGGGGCATCACCGTCGGCTTGGTCGCAATCGTTCTGGTCGCGGGCGGCGGGATCGACGGCATCCGCATGATGTCGGTGCTCGGCGGCTTTCCCGCGCTGTTCGTCATTGTCGGCGCGGCGCTGTCGCTGGCCGTGATGGCGGTACGGGGACGGCACGAAGCCGCCCCCGCCCAATCCTGAGAAAGGGGTCTCAGGACTACCAGATCCGCGTGCGCTCCTCGGGCTTCAGATAATATTTAGCGCCCGCGGCGACGCTGAACGCCTTGTACCACGCATCGACGTTGCGCACAGGTCCAATGATGCGCCAGCGTGCGGGGCTGTGCGGATCGCTCGCGACCTGCTGTTTGATCGCGTCCTCGCGCTGCTTCGTCCGCCACGCCTGAGCGAAAGCGAGGAAGAAGCGCTGGTCGCCGGTCAGCCCGTCGATCACCGGCGCAGGCTTTCCCCCGAGCGACCGGCGATAGGCGTCATAGGCGACCTCGAGCCCCGCCAGATCGGCGATATTCTCACCCATCGTCAGCTCTGGGTTGATGAACGACCCCGGCGCCGCCTCATAAGTCGCATATTGCGCGCCGAACGCCTTGGCCTGGGCGTCGAAACGCGCCGCATCCTCGGGCGTCCACCAGTCGCGCACCGCGCCCTCGGCGTCGATCTTACGCCCCTGATCGTCGAAGCCATGCGTGATCTCATGGCCAATGACGGCGCCGATCGCGCCATAGTTGACCGCATCGTCGACGTTCTCGCTAAAGTACGGCGCCTGCAAGATACCCGCCGGGAAGACGATCTTGTTCTCCAGCCCGCCATTATAGGCGTTCACTTCCTGCGGGTTCATCGACCATTTCTTGCGATCGACCGGCTTGTTGAGGTCCGACAGCGCATAGGCATATTCGAACGCCGCGCTGCGCTTCACATTGCCGTATAGGTCGGCCGGATCGATCTTCAGCCCCGAATAGTCGCGCCATTTGTCGGGATAACCGACCATGACGTCCATCTTCGCGAGCTTCGCCAGCGCGGCGTCCTTCGTCGCGGGCGCCATCCAGCTGTTGTTCCGGATGCGGTCGCCCATTGCGAGTTTCAGGTTGGTGACGAGCACCTCCATCTTCGCCTTCGCGCTCGCGGGGAAATATTGCTTCGAATAGGTTTCGCCGACCAGTTCGCCGAGGCTGCCGTCGACCAACGTCAGCCCGCGCTTCCAGCGCGGACGCAGCTCGCCGACGCCGCTCAGCGCCTTGGTATATTCGAAGCGGCTGTCGACGAACGCCTTCGACAGATAGGGCGCGGCATTGTCGGCGACATGGAACTGCTGCCACAGCTTGATCGTGTCGAGCGGCGTCTTGGCATAGAGCGCGGCAATATCGCGCACCGCGGTCTTTTCATTGACGATGATGCGCTTTTGCGGCGCGATGCCCGATCCCGCGAACCACGCCTTCCAGTCGAGCCCCGGGGCATAGGCCGCGAGTTCTTCTGCCGACATCGGGTTGTTGATCTTACCGATGTCGCGGCGGTCGGCGATCGCCCAGCTGACCTTCGCGATCTCGGTTTCGAACGCCATGATCGCATCGGCCGCCTTTTCGGGGTCGGCATTGCCCGCCATCTTCATCGTCCGCGCGATATAGGCGCGGTAGGCGTCGCGCTGCGGCTTGAAGCTGTCGTTCAGATAATAGTCGCGCTCGGGAAGGCCGATCCCCGCCTGCCCCAGCCACAGCACGTTGACGGTTGGGTCGGCGGTGTCCGCGTAAGGCCCGCCGCTGACGATCGTCGAACCGAACGTCCCCTGCGTGCCGCCCATGAAGCGCGCCATCTCGCTCTTGTCCTTGATCGCCGCGACTGCGGCGATGTCGGCCATCAGCGGCTTGGCGGCGAGCGTTTCAACGCGCGCCTCGTCCATGAAGCTCTGATACAGGCCGCCGACCTGGCTCGCCGCGGGCGCGCCCGCAACGACCGCGCGGAGCTGACGCTGGGTCAGGTTATAGACATCATAGTCCACCCCCGCCGACGCCTGATCCGACGGGATTTCGGTGCGCGCGAACCAGCCGCCATTGGCGTAGCGATCGAAATCGTCGCCGGGCTTCACCGACGGATCGCGCGCGTCGAGGTCGACACCCCATTTGCCGAAGGTCAGCGCCTTCAGCGATCCCGCCGACGAAGCGTCACCCTCCTCAGCGGCCGCAACCAATAGCGTTGCATTGACGCCCACTTCGCTCGCCACCGCCGGTACAGCGGCCAGCGCAGCTACCATCGCCATTCCCGCGGCGCCCCAAAAAAAGCTCTTCATTTCCCCAGTCTCCCGATTGCCTGCACCGTCGGGTCGAGACGGCGCACATGGTCATTCTTGTCCGCCTGTGACGCCAAGCGGTCAAGCAAGCGACACGACGCTTGGTCGAAGCCTTTGGGATGTTGGTGGAAAGGCTGGTCAGCGCACGCGCATTGCGGTGCGGCTCTTGCCGCCCTATCTATCGTGCAACCGCGCAAAACCGCACTTGCGCCTTTAGAACAAATCTGGAACAAACCCTCCCCATGAGTCTCACCCATATTTCCGTACGCGGCGCGCGCGAGCATAATCTCAAGGGCGTCGACGTCGACCTGCCGCGCGACGCGCTGATCGTCATCACCGGTCTGTCGGGCAGCGGCAAATCGTCGCTAGCTTTCGACACCATCTATGCCGAGGGCCAGCGGCGCTATGTCGAGAGCCTGTCGGCTTACGCGCGCCAGTTCCTCGAGATGATGCAAAAGCCCGACGTCGAGCATATCGACGGGCTGTCGCCGGCGATCAGCATCGAGCAGAAGACGACGAGCCGGAACCCGCGCTCGACCGTCGCCACGGTCACCGAAATCTACGATTATATGCGCCTGCTGTGGGCGCGCGTCGGCATCCCCTATTCGCCGGCGACCGGCGAGCCGATTTCGGCGCAGACCGTCACCGACATGGTCGACCGCGTGATGGCGCTGCCCGAAGGAACGCGCGCCTATCTGCTCGCCCCCGTCGTGCGCGGGCGCAAGGGCGAGTATAAGAAGGAACTCGCGCAGTGGCAGAAGGACGGCTTCACGCGCGTCCGCATCGACGGTGAATTCTACGAAATCGGCGAGGCGCCGGCGCTAGACAAGAAATACAAGCATGACATCGAAGTTGTCGTCGACCGTATCGCGGTGCGCGAGGGGCTCGGCACGCGGCTCGCCGACAGTTTCGAGACGGCATTGAAGCTCGCCGAAGGGCTCGCCTATGTCGACCTCGCCGATGGCCCGGTTCCGGGGCGCGAGGAGGAAGATACGGGCGGCGCGATGAAGGGCGCGGGCATCCCCGCGAACCGGCTGATCTTTTCCGAAAAATTCGCCTGCCCCGTGTCGGGCTTCACGATCGCCGAGATCGAACCGCGGCTGTTCAGCTTCAACGCGCCGCAGGGCGCGTGCCCCGCGTGCGACGGGCTCGGCGAGCGGCAGGAGTTCGATCCCGATCTCGTCGTCCCGAACCATGCGCTGAGCCTGAAAAAGGGCGCGGTGGTGCCGTGGGCCAAATCGAACCCGCCCTCGCCTTATTATATGCAGGTGCTCGAAAGCCTCGGCAAAGCCTATGGCTTCGACCTGACGACGCCGTGGCAGGACCTGCCCGGCGAGGTGCAACTGATCATCCTCTATGGCAGCGGCGGCAAACCCGTCGAGCTGACTTTCAAGGACGGCAAGCGCAGCTACACGACGCATAAGGCGTTCGAGGGCGTGATCGGCAACCTCAACCGCCGCCTGCTTCAGACCGAAAGCGCGTGGATGCGCGAGGAGCTGAGCAAATATCAGGCGCCGCATCCGTGCGAGACGTGCCACGGCGCGCGCCTGCGCCCCGAACCGCTCGCGGTGAAGATCGCGGGCGAGGATATCAGCATGTCGGCACAGCGCAGCGTCGCCGACGCGCTCGGCTGGTTCAGCACGCTCGACGAAAAGCTGAACGACACGCAGAAACAGATTGCCAAGGCGATCCTGAAAGAGATCAACGAGCGGCTCGGCTTCCTCAACAATGTCGGGCTCGATTACCTCAACCTCAACCGCACCTCAGGCACGCTCAGCGGCGGCGAAAGCCAGCGCATCCGCCTCGCCTCGCAGATCGGTTCGGGGCTGTCGGGCGTGCTCTACGTCCTCGACGAGCCGAGCATCGGCCTCCACCAGCGCGACAACGACCGCCTGCTCGCGACGCTCAAGCGCCTCCGCGACCTCGGCAATACGGTGATCGTCGTCGAGCATGACGAGGACGCGATCCGCCACGCCGATTATGTCGTCGACATGGGCCCCGGCGCGGGGCTGCACGGCGGCGAGATCGTCGCCGAGGGCACGCTGGAACAGGTGCTCGCGAACACGAAGAGCCTCACCGCGGCCTACCTCACCGGTGCGAAGAAGATCGAAGTGCCCAAGCACCGCCGCAAGGGCAATGGCTTCGACCTCGTGCTCAAGGGCGCGCGCGCCAACAATCTTCAGAATGTCACCGCGAAGATCCCGCTCGGCACCTTCACCTGCGTCACCGGCCTGTCGGGCAGCGGCAAGTCGAGCCTGATCATCGACACGCTCTATGCCAGCGCCGCGCGCGTGCTCAACGGCGCGCGGATGATCGCGGGGCCGCACGACAGTCTGAAAGGGCTCGAGCATTGCGACAAGGTCATCGACATCGACCAGTCGCCGATCGGCCGCACCCCGCGTTCGAACCCCGCGACATATACCGGCGCCTTCACGATCATCCGCGACTGGTTCGCAGGGCTGCCCGAAAGCCAGGCGCGCGGCTACAAGCCCGGGCGCTTCAGCTTCAACGTCAAGGGCGGGCGCTGCGAGACCTGCACCGGCGACGGCCTGATCAAGATCGAGATGCACTTCCTGCCCGACGTCTATGTGACGTGCGAGACGTGCCACGGCAAACGCTACAACCGCGAAACGCTCGAGGTGAAGTTCAAGGGCCACAGCATCGCCGACGTGCTCGACATGACGGTCGAGGACGCGGCGGAGTTCTTCAAAGCGGTGCCCTCGATCCGCGAAAAGATGGCGATGCTCGTCCGCGTGGGCCTGGGCTATATCAAGGTCGGGCAACAGGCGACGACGCTGTCGGGGGGCGAGGCGCAGCGCGTCAAGCTCGCCAAGGAATTGTCGCGCCGCTCGACCGGACAGACGCTCTACATCCTCGACGAACCGACCACCGGCCTCCATTTCGAGGATGTCCGCAAATTGCTCGAAGTGCTCCAGGCGCTCGTCGATCAGGGCAACAGCGTGATCGTGATCGAGCATAATCTCGACGTCATCAAAACCGCCGACTATATCCTCGACCTCGGCCCCGAGGGCGGGGTCAAGGGCGGCGAAATCGTCGCCGCGGGCACGCCCGAGCAAGTGGTGAAGGAGAAGCGCAGCTTCACCGGCCAGTATCTGGCGCCGTTACTGAAGTAATTGCCGTACTCCTACTGGATTGACAGGGCACTGACAGCCCTGCAAGTAATCCTTGGCCGCACTCTGCGGCTTGGGGGAAAATGGATGAATTACCTGAGGGGCGCGGCCGCTTTTGCGGCCTCTTTTACCATGCTTTCGATTTCGGTTCAGGCGCAGGAAGCCGCGGCACCGGCCGTGACGGCCGAGCCCGCCGCCGTCGCCGAACCTGCCGCCACGCCGGCTGCGGTTCCGGCGGTTGTCGCCGCACCCGCGCTCGCCGTCGCGGCGCCGGCGCCCGGGCTGATGCTGCCGTCCTATACCGAAGTGATCCTGACGCCCGACGCCGAGGCGAACAGCAAGAAGTTGCGCGAAGGGCACACGATCCCGATGCACACCGTCTTCGACGTGATGCACAATGGCGTCGTCGTGATCCCGAAGGGCACGCGCGGCATGGGCACCGTGACCTGGCGCACCGGCAAGGGCGCGTTCGGCAAGTCGGCGAAGATGGAAGTCACCTTCAACGAACTGACGCTGCCGAACGGCCATCGCCTGCCGCTGGCGGGCATGCACCGGCAGGAGGGTGAGGGCAACACCGGTGCCGCGATCGGCGCGGCAATCGCGGTCGGCGTGTTCGGCGCCTTCGTCACCGGCAAATCGGCGATCATCCCGAACGGCCAGCATCTGATGGCACGGACGAACGAGGCGCTGGCCTATTCGATCCCGGCGGGTGCGGTGATCATCCCGACCGCGCAGCTGGCCCCCGCGGCGAGCGTTGCGGTGGTGACGCCCGCCGCGGCGGTGACGCCCGCAGCCGAAGCGCCGGCCCCGGCCGCGCCCGCGGCCGGCAGCACCCCGACCACCGACTGAATGGACCGAAGAATGGGGGTCCCGAACGAGATTTCGGGACCCCTCTCTTCGCGACTCCCGCTGGAGAAACCGCGCAGAGGCGGCTAGGCTGCGCGCATGATTTGCGGCGGGAGCTTCATGCGATGCCTATCGATCCTGTACGCCTTGCCCTTTCCTTCATCGCGGCGCTGCTGACGGCGGGACCCGCATTGGCGGCGCCAGCGCCCTCCTCACCCGAAGCCGCGCTCGAAGCCTATGTCGACGGGCTGCGCACGGGGCGGGTCGAGCGGCTGCAGGCGCTGTTCCTGCCCGACGGGCAATTCTGCACGCTGGCCGAAGGCGGCGCGGCGGCGCCAGTCGATTGCAAGCGCTTCGCCGAAGTGCTCGGCGACTGGGCGGCGCGCCCCGATCCCGCCGCGACCGGGCGCGTGCTCGACCGCCGCGACGCGACGCCGTCGATGAGCGCGGTCACCTATGAACTGCATTTCGGCGGCGACCGCTACGTCGACCAGCTCCTGCTCTATCGCACCGACGCCGGATGGCGCGTCGTCGCCAAGACCACCGCGGTCACCGCCGCCCGGTAAATCAGTGCCACACCGCCGAGAGCGGGTAGAGCGCGATCAGCCAGATCAGGCAGGCGCACACGATACGCCGGTCCTTTGCCGCGATCGCGAGCAGCGCGACGGGGAAGAAGCTCCAGGTGATCACGATGTTGCGCGGGTCGACGGGCGGCGATTTCGCAAGCACCACAACAGTGGCGAGCAGCGCGACGTTGCAGAACAGGATGCCGCCGAGGACCTTGCGATAATGTTTGTCGAAATGCGCGCCGAGGTCGCCCCACGCCTCGGCATCGTCGGGAAAGACCAGGCTCGCCGCGATGAAATAGGTGGCGGTGACAATAAAGCCGCCGAACAGCACCGGCCAGCTCAGCGGCAACAGGTCGCGCATCGCCCAGCCGTACATCCAGAAGGTGACGACGTCGCCCGACACGAACAGCCCGAGCAGCGCGGTCGGCCAGCCGATGCGGACGCGGTGGCTGGCCTTCAGCGCCTTCGCCAGCCCGCCGAGGCCCTCGGCGAGCGCGAGGCCGAGGATCAGCCCGAACAGCGAAAAGATGAATTCGAACCCGCTCATATGCCCCCGGCCATTCCCCGAAACGCCACCCTGCCTCGCTTAAAGCCACAAAAGCCCCGCATGCGCGATGCGATTTTGTGTCCTTTGTGGCTTTAAGCCGCCGCGCCGACGGCGCCCGCCGACACATATTGCCGTGGCGCGCGCATCGCCCAAAGGAAAGGTCCAAGCGATGGTGGCACGGCAACATATTGTAGGACAGCGGTTTTTTAAGCCCCTCCCGCTTGCGGGAGGGGTTTGGGGAGGGCCTGTAAACCAACCCGTCCCGCCTTCCTGGAACATACCTTCCCCCAACCCCTCCCTGAAGGGAGCGGAGTATCAGGTCAGCCCATCAGCTTCGCGGTAATATCCTCGGCGGCAAAAATCCGGATCATCGGCCGCTGCGGCGACAGCGCGCGCATTTCGGCGACGAAAGCGGCGGATGCGGGCACCGCGAAATGGGCGCGGACCGCGTCGATGCTCTCCCACTCTTCGACAAAGACGAGCCGCATCGCATCCTCGACATCGACATGGCAATGATGCGCCAGACACCCCGCCTCGCCGCGCGACCGCGCGCTATGCTCGGCGCCGAGCGCAATCATGCGTTCGCGATGCTCGGGGGTCATGATGACGTGGCCGGTAATGAGGATCATCACAAACGCCCAGCAACGACCATGGAAAATCGATCCATTAAACTCCGCTTAACGCTTTCTCTCCATTCGACGGCTTGCAGCACGCCGATTTCCATCAAGTTAGATTTGCTATATCGTGAAGCTCTGTTCTTAGAACTAAGCTGCCTAACGAGTAATGCCAACAGGGTTTTCCCCCTTAGAAGCTGATCATACTTAGAACCTATGGTATCTTCCCAAAATTTTTTTCGATTTGCCAGTCCGCACACAGCATGAGATTGCAGAATATTATTCGGATGGCGTGAAAGTTGCGTATCCAATCCGTTGAGCGAGTCTTCAAGCTCGCTTGCATACCAATTCACAACAATCTTTAGCTCAGCCAAAAAACTTGCTCTCTCATTACCCGTCATAAGGCTATATAAATCGGAGTTTAATATTACATCATTTTCTATAGAATATCCGAGCGTAAACAATACGTTGTCTCCAATAACCTCATCGGGAATCCTAGAATAAACCCACGTATCTAAATCCACTATCGCCAAACATCTCGACAGAGCCTCTGGCGACAACGAACTAATTACTTCTAAAACCAAATCTCTTCCGCAAAGCGGCATAAAAGAGATTCCCTGCTCGGAAAGCTCTGCCTCGATCCGAGCGAAGGTGAAATAATCTCCCTGCCCTTCCAATATCACCGTTAAAAGCGATGATCTTTCAATGGTAGCGATTGCCTCAATGGCGGTCACACTTCCCGTCACAGATCCACCTGCTCATCGCCACGTAAATCAGCTAGTTTGATTTCCTTATCAGGAAACTTAGAATATATAAACGGCGAGTGAGTTGCTATTATAAATTGATTGGACTGCCCCTGTGATTGCAATGTAGGAAATAGAGTCCTTTGCCAATCAACATGCAAACTAAGCTCGGGTTCATCTATAAAAACAACAGAATTCTGATTGAAAGCATTGTAACATATAAAACTCAGCATCTGTTTTTCACCAGCAGAAAGAGAATCCGAGTTTATTGCATTCGCCGCTTGTCCAAACGTAATTCTATTTGAAATCTTGATTCCTGAGTGCCTAAATATCTTGGTAGCCAAATCTTGAACGGCCTGCAGCGGAAGGAGAATCTTCTCACGCTCGGCCTCCGCGTGCTCAATTTTATTAACGGTATCCTGAAGAAGCCTACGAAGATGGACCAGCTCCTCGTCATCTGACGTAGAAGTCGATTGATTGAACTGTCTGATATTATCGACGACTGCCTGAGACATTTCCCGTTGCGTCGAATTTGCTAGCTCAGACATTGCAGTGTACTGGTTGAGGAGAAGCTCTGACACATCTACGGTCGATATAGATGTCACGAATGTATGCTTCTTACTGGAAAGTTCACGGGAAATCTTGAGAAGAGCCTCTTGAAGCTCGTTTTTTGATCGAGCAGTGTTAAAAAGAAGAGATTGCTCAAATGCCGACCCCGCTCGTTTCTTTTCCGTAGAAAACCCACCTTCAATTCGGCGAAATGTTGGGAAAAATAGAGACCCACCTTTGTCGGTTATATAGTCTCGCACCGCGTCTCTAGCATCTAGATCTATATCGCCATCGTCACCACGATGGTCCTCTAGAATATACTCTCCACTTGAATCAGATATTTCGGCTCGGCACGTATCATCCCTAATTTTTACGAGGTTAATTTTGTATACATCCGTTTCTACAGTTATTGACGAAAAATCGATCTCTTGAAGAGCTTGCGTGATATTTCCGCTCACTACATACCATAGCAATTTGAGGATCGTTGTTTTGCCTGATCCGTTCAGCCCTGTAATGATCACGAAGTCCTTATCAAACTCGTGCCGCTGACTCATTTTTTTCCCAAATAGCCCTGAGACCGTCATCGACTTGATATACACAGAACCTCCCCTAGCACCGCCGCTACGCTTGGGGTTTTGAATGCCCTCGGGCACACAATCAAGACTTCATTGAATTCACTGCCTCCTAGAGTAGCGCCACCATGACACTTATATGACACTCCCTGTCACATACACGTCACACAATTCCCCCAAATGGCCCTCAGCGAGTCGCCGCGGGGGTGGTGGCTTGGATCGGTAACGACCCCCACCACAGGATTATCTCATGCTGCAGAAATTCGCTCCCAGGTTGCTTGGCGTCGCTGGTGCCGCGACGTGCGCGCTGGCGCTTTCCGCGTGTCAGGATCAGGCGTCTTCGGGCGGCGGTGCGCGCGATTATATCAGTGCGGTCGGTTCGTCGACCGTCTATCCCTTTGCCACCGCGGTCGGCGAAAAGTTCGCCGAAGCGACGGGCAACAAGACTCCCAAGATCGACAGCACCGGCACCGGCGGCGGCTTCGAGCGTTTCTGCTCGGGTGTCGGCGGCGACACCCCCGACGTCGCGAACGCGTCGCGCCGCATCAAGAAAAAGGAATTCGACACCTGCGCCGCGAACGGCGTCAAGGACATCGTCGAAATCCAGGTCGGCATTGACGGCATCGCCCTCGGCGAAGCGTCGCGCGGCCCCGGCTTCAAGCTGTCGGAAGAAGATGTTTACAAGGCGCTCGCCGCCAACCCCTATGGCAAGCCGAACACCGCGAAGACGTGGAAGGACGTGAACCCCGCGCTCCCCGCGGTCGCGATCTCGGTCTTTGGCCCGCCGTCGACCAGCGGCACGTACGACGCGTTCAAGGAGCTGATCCTCGGCAAGGGCTGCGACGCCAATGCGGAGATGAAGGCGCTGAAGGACAGCGACAAGGAAAAGCATGAGGCGACCTGCACCACGCTGCGCGGCGCGCCTTATTATGTCGAGCAGGGCGAGAATGATAACCTCATCATCTCGAAGCTCGACAAGAACCCGACGAGCCTCGGCATCTTCGGCTTCAGCTATCTCGATGCCAACAAGGACAAGATCAAGGCGGTTCCGGTGCAGGGCGTCGCCCCGACCTATGCGGCGATCGCCGACGGCAGCTATCCCGGTTCGCGTCCGCTCTTCATCTATGTGAAGAAGGCGCATGTCGGCGTCGTCCCCGGTCTCGCCGAATATGTCGCCGAGTTCCTGAAGGGTGCTGGCGAAGGCGGGTATCTGAACGCCAAGGGCCTGATCGTGTCGCCGAAGGCGATCGCGGACACCGCCGCGGCGAACGGCAAGGGCATGACCGCGCTGAACGGCGCCGAGCTGAAGTAACGCAATTAGACGGCTCTCCCCCTCTCCGTTCGTGTCGAGCTTCACCGCCTCTCCGTTCGCATCGAGCGAAGTCGAGATGCCCCGAAGTCCGGCACTGCCGATGGGTGTCTCGACTTCGCTCGACACGAGCGGAAATGGGATGCTCGATGCGAACGGAAATTTTTGGACTGAGAAGTGACCTTCAACGCCGCCGCCCTTTTGCTTTTGATCGCGGGTCTCGCGCTGATCGGCTGGCTCGCCGGTCGCGCGCGGTCGAACCTGCTTGCCGGCCGTGCGGGGGCGAAGCTCCATTCGCGCCCGCAATATCATGGCTGGTATGTCGCGCTGTGGCTGTTCGCCCCCGCGGCGCTGTTTCTTGCCGTCTGGTCGTCGGTCTCGCCGGCGCTGATCACCAATCAGGTGCTCGCGACCGAGGCTGCGCAATCGCTGCCGTCGTTCGGGTTCGAGCGCGGGGCGATCCTTTCGGATGCGCGCGCCGTGGCGCAGGGCCAGCAGGCCGACGTGCGGCTGCCCGCCGCGGCGCCGCTGGTGAAACCCTATGCCGATGCGAGCCACAAATATGCGTGGATCGGCATCGCCGCGATGCTCGCGCTGGCGCTCGCGGGCGGGCTTTATGCCTTCACGCGGATCAAACCCGATTTCCGCGCGCGGACGCGGGTCGAAAAGATCGTGATGCTGGTGCTGCTGCTCGCGTCGCTCGTCGCGATCCTCACAACCTTTGGCATCGTGCTCTCGCTGCTCTTTGAATCGATCCGCTTCTTCCGCCTCGTCTCGCCCGCCGAATTGCTGTTCGGCACCGAATGGGCGCCGACGAGCGGGGCGCCGCAGCCCGACACCTTTGGCGGCATTCCCTTGTTCTGGGGTACGATCCTGATCGGCGCGATCATCGCGATGATCGTCGCGATCCCGATCGGGATGATGACCGCGGTCTACCTCACCCAATATGCCGCCCCGCGCGTGCGCCAGTGGGTAAAGCCGTGCCTCGAGATCCTCGCGGGCGTGCCGACCGTCGTCTACGGCTATTTCGCCGCGCTGACCGTCGCGCCGGCCTTGCGCGAATTCGCGGTGATGCTCGGCATTCCGAACGCCTCGACCGAAAGCGCGCTTGCCGCGGGTATCGTGATGGGCGTGATGATCATCCCCTTCGTCTCCTCGATGGCTGACGACAGCATCAACGCGGTGCCGCAGGCGATGCGCGATGGCTCGCTGGCGCTCGGCGCGACGCCGAACGAGACGATCCGTCAGGTGCTGATCCCCGCCGCGCTTCCGGGCGTGATGGGCGGCATATTGCTCGCGGTCAGCCGCGCGATCGGCGAGACGATGATCGTGGTGATGGCGGCGGGCCTGTCGGCCAACATGACCGCCAACCCCTTTGCCAGCGTCACCACGGTGACCGCGCAGATCGTGAAATTGCTCACCGGCGATCAGGAGTTCGACAGCGCGAAAACGCTCGCCGCCTTCGCGCTGGGGCTCGTCCTCTTCATCGTCACGCTGCTGCTCAACATCGTCGCGCTGCGCATCGTCAAAAGATATCGTGAAGCTTATGAATAGGCAAACCGCCCCCACCGACTGGAAAGGCGCCGTGATGCAGTCCCGCATCGCGAAGCGCTACGCCGCCGAACGCCGCTTCAAGCTGATGGGGCTGGGCGCGGTGCTGCTCTCGGGCGCTTTCCTCGCTTTCCTGCTCTTCGTGATGGTCGGCAACGGCGCGCGCGGCTTCATGTATACGCATGTCGCGGTGCCCGTCGATTTCAAGGCGATGCCGCTGACGATCGACACCTCGCGCCTCGGCGATGCCGACGCCGACCAAGTGATCGCGAACGCCGGGCTCGCCGACATCGTCGCCTTTGCCGCCGACGAGGCGCTCGGGCCGGATGGATCGAAGCTGATTTCCGAAAATGCATGGAAGGAAGTGCGCAGCGCGATCAAGGACGATCCCGAATTGCTGGGCGGCAAGACGGTGTTCGAACTGCCCGCCGCGTCCGAAGTCGATATCGCCGCCAAGGAAGGCGCCAAGGGCGCGCTCGGCGCAAAGGTCGATGCGCTGGAGAAGGACGGCAAGCTGTCGACCGGGATCCACTGGCCCTTCTTCAAGAATGCCGACGCCACCGACCCCGCGGTCGCGGGCATCTGGGGCGCGCTCAAGGGCTCGGTGCTGACGATCTTCATCGCCTTCCTCATCGCCTTCCCGACCGGGGTGCTCGCGGCGCTCTATCTGGAAGAATATGCGCCGAAGAACCGCTGGACCGACCTCATCGAAGTGTCGATCAACAACCTCGCCGCGGTGCCCTCGATCATCTTCGGCCTGCTCGCGCTCGCGGTGTTCATCAACTGGTTCGGCCTCTGCCAGGCGAGCCCGCTCGTCGGCGGGCTGACGCTCGCGCTGATGACGATGCCGGTGATCGTGATCGCCAGCCGCAACGCGATCAAGTCGGTGCCGCCGTCGATCCGCGATGCCGCATTGGGCGTCGGCGCGAGCCCCGTGCAGGTGGTGTTCCACCATGTCCTGCCGCTTGCGCTGCCCGGCATCCTCACCGGCACGATCATCGGCATGGCGCGCGCGCTGGGCGAGACCGCGCCTTTGCTCCTCGTCGGCATGCGCGCCTTTATCGGCGACGTTCCGGGCGGCATCTGCTCGCCGTCGACCTTGCTGCCGATGCAGATCTTCCTCTGGTCGGACGAAGTCGACCGGGGCTTTGTCGAGAAAACCTCCGCCGCGATCATCGTGCTGCTTATCGTGCTGCTGTCGATGAACGCCTTTGCGATCTATCTTCGCAACAAATTCGAAAAACGCTGGTGACCCCCATGACCCAAGACGATCTTACCATCGCCGACCCCAAGATGAAGGCGCACGGCGTCAACGTCTTCTATGGCGAGAAACAGGCGATCAACGACGTGTCGATCGACGTCGGCACCGACCTCGTCACTGCCTTCATCGGCCCGTCGGGCTGCGGCAAGTCGACCTTCCTGCGCTCGCTCAACCGCATGAACGACACCGTCGCCAGCGCTAAAGTGACCGGCCAGATCGAGCTCGACGGCGAGGATATCTATGCGCCGTCGATGGACGTTGTGCAGCTGCGCGCACGCGTCGGCATGGTGTTCCAGAAACCGAACCCCTTCCCCAAGTCGATCTATGACAATGTCGGTTATGGCCCGCGCATCCACGGCCTCGCGCCGAACAAGGCCGACCTCGACGTCATCGTCGAGCGCGCGCTGGTGCGCGCCGGCCTGTGGGACGAGGTCAAGGACCGGCTCGCCGAAAGCGGCACTGCCTTGTCGGGCGGCCAGCAGCAGCGCCTGTGCATCGCGCGCGCGATCGCGGTCGATCCCGAAGTCATTTTGATGGACGAGCCCTGCTCGGCGCTCGACCCGATCGCGACCGCGAAGATCGAGGAGCTGATCCACGAACTGCGCGGCAAATATGCGATCGTGATCGTCACGCACAATATGCAGCAGGCGGCCCGCGTGTCGCAGCGCACCGCCTTTTTCCACCTCGGGACGCTGGTCGAATATGGCAAGACGACCGACATCTTCACCAACCCGAAACAGGAACGCACCAAGGACTATATCACTGGCCGCTACGGTTAAGCCGCAGCCAAAAGGACAAGCGTGATGGCACTAACGAACGATCATACGGTCAAAGCCTTCGACGAAGACCTGAACCGCCTCCGCGGGCTGATCAGCGAAATGGGCGGCCGCGCCGAACAGGCGCTGCTCCAGGCGATGACCTCGCTCAGCAAGGGCGATCTCGACCTCGCGGCGCAGGTCGTGCGCGACGACAAGAAGATCGACGCGCTCGAGGCCGAGGTCGAACAGCTCGCGGTCCAGACGATCGCGCTCCGCGCGCCGATGGCCGACGATCTGCGCGAGATGATCGCGGCATTGAAGATCGTCTCGGTGGTCGAGCGCATCGGCGACTATGCGAAGAATATCGCCAAGCGCGTCGCGCTGATGGACCAGACGCGCTCGATCGAGGCGATCCCGCTGCTGATTTCGATGTCGAACATCGTCGCCGAACTGATCCACGACGCGCTCGACAGCTTCGCGGCCCGCGACGCCGAACTCGCGGTGCGGGTGACGGTGCGCGACAAGAATGTCGACGATTTCTACAACAGCATCTTCCGCACGCTCGTTACCTTCATGATGGAAAATCCCAAGTACATCACCGAAAGCGCGCACCTGCTGTTCGTCGCCAAGAACCTCGAGCGCATGGGCGACCATGCGACGAACATCGCCGAGATGGTCTATTATGTCGTCACCGGCGATCATATGGAGGAACGCGAGCGCGGCGAGCAGCCCGAAGATGGCGCCGCGGAGCAGGAGCAAGGCTGATGCCGCAGCCCGACCTGCTGCTCATCGAGGATGACGAGGCGATCGCCGAACTCATCGTCTGGCATTTCGCCCGCGAAGGCTTTTCGGTCCGCCAGACCCCCGACGGCGAGCAGGCGCTCGTCCTCGTCGAGGAACGCGTCCCCGACATCGTCCTGCTCGACTGGATGATCGAAAGCCTGCCCGGGATCGAAGTTTGCCGCCGCCTGCGCCGTAACCCCAAGTCGGCGAACGTGCCGATCATCATGCTCACCGCGCGCGGCGAGGAAGAGGACCGTATCCGCGGGCTGGAGACCGGCGCCGACGATTATGTCACCAAGCCGTTCAGCCCGCGCGAACTCGTTGCGCGCGTCCAGGCGGTGCTCCGCCGCCTGCGCCCCGCGCTGGCGGGCGAGATGCTGACCTATGCCGACATCGAGCTCGACTCGGTCGCGCACAAGGTCGTGCGCAACAGCCAGATCGTCGCGATGGGGCCGACCGAATTCCGCCTGCTCCGCCACTTCATGGAGCATCCGGGCCGCGTCTTTTCGCGTGGGCAATTGCTCGACAGCGTGTGGGGCCAGGACAGCGACATCGAACTGCGTACCGTCGACGTCCATATCCGGCGTTTGCGCAAGGCGATCAACCTGCCCGGCACGAGCGACATCATCCGCACCGTGCGCTCGGCGGGTTATGCCCTCGATTCGGGCAAGAGCGTCTGACGTCGGACGGCGCCGGCCCGGTTGATTCTCACCGTCAGGCCGGATAGGTCCGGCGTGCCGAGAATAGAGTAGCAGGCTGGTATCTCCTGCGCCCGTTTAGCGGGTTCTTCTCCGCCACGGCGTCGACCAGCCTTTTGCGGCGGGTGGCGCGGAATTGCAGTTGCCGCCCCGCCGCTACCGACGACGGAGCATCGCCATGCAATATATCTACCTCGCCATCGCCATCGTTGCAGAGGTCGTTGCGACCAGTTTCATGAAACAATCGGAAGGCTTCACGAAGCTCGTCCCGTCGCTGATTACCGCCGGCGGCTATATTGTGGCCTTCTATTTCCTCTCGCTGACCCTCCGGACCTTGCCCACGGGAATCGCCTATGCGATCTGGTCCGGCGTCGGGATCGTGCTGATCGCGGCGATCGCGTGGGTGTTTCAGGGCCAGAAGCTCGATACGCCCGCCATGGTCGGCATGGCGCTGATCATATGCGGCGTGGTGGTGATGAACGGCTTTTCGAACAGCACCGCACACTGATCGCCGGATTCGACGGATGCCTTCGGGTCCGATGAGATTGCTGCGCTTCGCGGCAAGCTCCTTTTCCGACCAGAAGCCCCGGAAGTCCGCTAGCGACCGGAAGCTGACCCCATCCCCATAACCCGTTCGCTCGACACGAACGGCATTTGAGAACGGCTTGAACCAACCCTCCCCTTCTTCGTCACCCCGGACTTGATCCGGGGTCCATAACGACGGCGCGACTATGGATCCCGGATCAAGTCCGGGATGACGAAAGAAGAGTGAGCAACAACGTCCGCTCACTTCCGAAAGCCGCAATCAGATCAGAAATCGATCTGCGTGCGCAGCCCGAACGTGTCGGCCGAATAGCTGCGGTCGCCCGTCGCGGTGGCGACGCGCGCGTCGTCGAGCCAGACTTTGCCGTAGTTGGCAGTGATCCGGACATAGTCGATAGGCGCCCAGGCGAGCCCGATCAGCGCCGTCTTTTGCTGCCCGCCACGCACGCCCGCGTCGTTGAGGTCGAGATAGTCGTAGCGCGCATTGACCTCGATCGCGCCGATCCCGCCGGCGGTGATCGGCTTCGACGGCTTGAGGCGGTCGAACGCGCCATCCCTGTACCCGCGCGCGTCGCCGCCCGTCAGTACCATGCCGACTTCGGCATAGCCGCCGAAGAAGGTCGGGTCGGCGGCGGCGGTGCTGCGCTTGACGCTCTGCCAATAGGCTTCGCCCGCGGCGTGGAACGGCCCGGCGATCACCGCGCCCTCGAGGCCGAGGCCGCGCTCGCTCGATATGTCGATCAGCCCCGTGTCGACCAGCCGCACGTCGGTCGTGTGGACGAAAGGACGCGCGCGGTAGCGGTTCGTCGCCGCGGGGTCATTGGGGTCGCGGTAATGGGCCGATGCGGCAAGGTGAAGCTGCGCGTTGCCAAGCTTCGGCATGAACACGACGCGGCCGTCGACGCTGAGGCTGTGGTTGCTGTCGGTGAGGTCGGCGGCATTGTCGCTGAACACCCCGCCCTGCAGCAGCAGCGCCTTGCCCTTATATTGCGCTGACAGGCCGACGCGGCGTTCGAAACCGAATGCCTGGATAAAGGCGGCGCGCTCGGTGAAGCTGGTGAACAGATCGCTCGTCATATCGTCGAGCGACCAGAAAGGCTTGACCTGACCCGCGGTGATCGACAGCGGCCCGGTGCCATAGGCCAGGTAAATATCGGTCAGTTCGACCTCACTGTTCGCGAGGTCGGCCTCGACGCGGTACGAAAAGCCGCCCGGGATTTTACCGTCGACGCCGAGGTAGATACGGCGGAACTCGGTTGCGGTGCCGCCGCGGATGCCCGTCACGCCCGCCGGCGCGTCGATGCCCGCGACGTCGAGCTGGACGCGCCCGCGCGGCTTGAAGCTCCAGCCGTCAGCGGTCTTGATCTCGGGGGCGCCCTTCCAGCTGATCTCGGTCGCGGGCTTCGCTGTGACCGAAGGCGGCGCGGGCGGCGGCACCGGAGCCGGTGCCGGCTGTGGGGTCGCGGTATCGAGCCGCGTTTCGAGCGTCTGGACTTTGGCCTTCAGCGCCGCGAGCTCGGCGCGCAGCTGCGCCGCTTCCTCGGCGGTCATCGCCTGAGCGTGGGCGGCGGTCGGCAGGCTGAACATCGACGTCGCCAGCAGAGCGGCGGTCAGGGCGTGGCGCATGAGGGATTTGCTCCGTTGCGAAAGGTTACAAGCTCGGGGCGCTGCTATGACGCTTGCGTGACATATGCACGTCATTTGCGTGACATTTTTGTTTCATCCGGCATTTTCTCTCCCTCTTGCCAGCAAGGAGCGAACGGCTAAGGACGTTCCAGTTTTTTCGGGCAACCTTTCTTCGGGGAGGCCGCCCTAACCGGGAGACCATCATGACGATCAAATTTGACGGCCGCGTTGCTATTGTCACCGGCGCCGGCGGCGGTCTTGGCCGCGCCTATGCGCTCGAACTCGCGCGGCGCGGGGCAAAGGTGGTCGTCAACGACCTCGGCGGATCGCGCGACGGCACCGGTCATTCGGATGCGGCGCTGCAGGTGGTCGAGGAAATCCGCGCCGCGGGCGGCACCGCGATCTCGAACGGCGGCAGCGTTACCGAATATGACCAGATGGTCGAAATGGTCGCACGTGCGAAGGAAGAATGGGGCGGTGTCCACGTCCTGATCAACAATGCCGGCATCCTGCGCGACAAGAGCTTTGCCAAGATGGAGCCCGCCGATTTCGACCTGGTGCTGAAGGTGCATGTCAGCGGCAGCGCCAACGTCACCAAGGCGTGTTGGGACCTGATGCGCGAACAGGCGTACGGCCGCATCCTGATGACCGCGTCGTCGACGGGCCTCTACGGCAATTTCGGCCAGGCCAATTACGGCGCGGCGAAGCTGGGCCTCGCGGGGCTGACCAAGACGCTCCACCTCGAAGGCGCGAAATATAACATCCGCTGCAACACGATCGCCCCGGTCGCCGGCACGCGCATGACCGAGGATATCTTCCCCGCCGAGCTGTTCGAGAAGTTCACCCCCGAGAATGTCGTTCCGGCGGCGCTCTATCTGGTCAGCGAAGACGCCCCGACCAACATGATCGTCGGCGCGGGCGCGGGCGCGTTCCACGCCGCTTATGTCACGATGACCCCCGGCGTCGCGCTGCCCGAGGGCGAGCGTACCCCCGAGGGCGTCGCCGCGGCGTGGGAGAAGATCATCGACCGCAATGGCGAAATCGTCCCGCAGTCGGGCAGCGAGCAGTCGATGAACGTCATGAAAGCGTTGATGGCGCTGGGCTGAAGCTGATCTTTCCTCCCTGTCGCGGAGCGATGGGGAGGTGGCAGTGGCGCAGCCGCTGACGGAGGGGCTTTGGCGCAAGGTCGCGGCCCCTCCACCACCGCCTACGGCGGCGGTCCCCCTCCCCATGCCTGCGGCACGGGGAGGATCGGCTTTCACTACCGCCACGCTGTATTGACACACTAACACGGCCATGCCATAAACATCGCGGGGCAAGGGGATCGGACAGAAGGACGACCCCGATGTATAGTGAAACCGACCTGCAAGCCGCGGTCGATGCAAAGGTACTGACGCCGGAGGCCGCGCTGGCTTTCCGGTCGCATATCGCATCGGTGCGCGCCGCCCCCGGAGCGGATGAGGAATCATTCCGCCTCATCACCGGCTTCAACGATATT
The DNA here is from genome assembly GCF_001468225.1 of Sphingopyxis sp. H053. Classification (GTDB taxonomy): domain Bacteria; phylum Pseudomonadota; class Alphaproteobacteria; order Sphingomonadales; family Sphingomonadaceae; genus Sphingopyxis. The sequence continues at coordinate 323,939 of NZ_LNRU01000005.1, forward strand.
TTCGTCAGCATCGCGGCGGTGATCCTGCTCGTCGCGGTCGGCTGGATCGGCGCCTCGATCCATACCGCGCTCGGCGGCGCCTTCGTCGCCGGCTCGGCATGGTTCCTCGCCGAATATTTCACCCGCAAACGCCGGATGGCGCTGCCCAGCATCGTCCTCGTCCTCGCCTTTGCAGGCGGCGTGTTCGCGACGATGGTCGGCTTCCTCGTCGAACATGGCGAATCAATCTTTGGCAGCGACCCCGGCGAAACCGTCGGCGCGATCCTCATCGGCGCGATGGCGCTCGTCACCGCCGCGGCGACGTGGGCGCACTGGAAGCGTTTCATGGTGCCGATCACCGTCGCCGCCGGGACCGCCGCGCTCGCCGCGACCGCGGTCGCGCTCGTGCTCGCGATCACCGGGATGCCCAGCCCCGACGGCACGCTGCCGATGGTGCTCGTGCTGATCGCCGGGCTTGGCGTGTTCGCGCTCGCCATGTGGTGGGACCGCAGCGACCGCGTGCGCCAGACGCGCCGCAGCGACGTCGCCTTCTGGCTCCACCTGCTCGCCGCGCCGATGATCGCGCATCCGATCTTCCACCTGCTCGGCGTCACGCGCGGCGACGACATCGGCAGCGCCGCGGCGGTGATGGTGATCGGCGTCTATATCCTGTTCGGCCTGATCGCGCTCGCGATCGACCGCCGCGCCCTGCTCGTCTCCGCCCTCGCCTATGTGCTGTTCGCGATGACGCAGCTGTTCAACACCTTCGGTGCGGTCGAACTCAATGTCGCGCTCACGGCGTTCGTGATCGGTTCGGCGCTGCTGCTGCTCTCGGCCTTCTGGCAGAATGCGCGGGCGGTGGTGGTCGGCTTCCTGCCCGACAATCTCGCAAACCAGCTGCCCGCGACGATCCGTCCGGTCAGTCTCCAACCAGCTTCATAAGCTTGCGTTCGACGGGGGCGAGCACGTTCGACAGCTCGTCCCCGCGCTTCAAAATCGCCCCGGCTTCGGAGACAAGGGCCCACATGCCCTGCCGGCTCCGCAAGGCGGGGCGTTTTTCTATGCGATATTCGGGGCGCTCGGCGGCGCGGCGAAAGGCCGAGAAGATCGCGGCGTCGCGGTGGAAATCCATCGCATAATCGCGCCAATGCCCTGCGGCGACCATGCGGCCGTAAAGGTCCAGGATGCGCATGAGCTCAGGACGCTCGAAACCGGTCTGCTGCGGTGCCGCCCGGTTATTGAACGGCAGAGGCGTGACCGTTCCCATCAGGCGCCGGTCCGGCTCCCTTTGCGCCGCGGCGCTTCATCCTCGGCCGCGAGCTCGCGTTCGTCGAGCAACGCCTTCAGCTGCTTCTGCATCAGGTCGAGCTGGCATTGCAGCAATTCGACCTTCTGCGTCGCGGGGTCGAAATTCTCGCTGCACGACGTGCCATAAGGCACGAACTCGCGGGCATATTCGGTCGCGTCGAGCAGGGTCGAGCGCGCGGGAATGCCGACCATCACCGCGCCTTCGGGCACGTCCTTGGTCACGACGGCATTCGCGCCGATGCGCGCGCGCGCGTTGACGGTGACGGGGCCAAGAATCTGCGCGCCCGATCCGACGATCACGTCATCGGCGAGCGTCGGATGGCGCTTGCCGCCGATGCCGTTCGCGGGGTCGGTGCCGCCCAGCGTCACGCCCTGATAGATGGAGACATTATCGCCGATCTCGGCGGTCTCGCCGATCACGACGCCAAAGCCATGATCGATGAACAGGTGGCGGCCGATCGTCGCCCCCGGATGGATGTCGACCGCCGTCAGGAAGCGCGACAGGTGATTGACGAAGCGTGCGAGGAAGAACAGCCGCGCCTCGAACAGCCAATGCGCGATGCGGTGCATGCCGACCGCCACAAGACCCGGATAGAGTAGAATTTCCCAACGCGACCGCGGCGCCGGATCGCGCGCCTTGATCGAATCGAGATAGGCGACCAGCCCGTTGAACATATAATGTCCCCTGCGACCCTATTTTGTACCGCACAAGATAGATGTTCGGGCGCGGCATTTCCACCCCCGGCGCATTTTTATCGTCAGCGGCCGAACAGGCCGAGGCGCAGCAGCAGCATTCCCTCGCTACGCAAATGCCGCTCGCCGTCGTGGCTCGCGATCATGCCGGCCCAGCGGTCGAGCATCAGAAGCGGCCGGTTTCGGCCGAAAACCCTGAGCGACGGCGCATCCAGCGCCTTCGCCTGATCGAGCAAATCGCGGGCTTCGGTCTCGCCTTCCTCGACGCCCGCGCCCCAGACCAAACCCCAGCGCCGTCCGCCAGCTTCGCCGCCGCCGGACAGCGCGAAAAGCTGTCCGCCAAAGCTTTCGGAGGCCGCGCGCCGATCGCCGTCGCTCTCGGCGAGCAACATCGCTTCGGCGGCGTCGACGAGCGCGTCGAGGCCGCCCTGCCCCGCCCATGTTTCCTGAAGTTCGGCGAGCAGCGGCTCGCCCTTCGGCAAGGCGCCCGGATCGCGCGCGATCATCGCCGCCATGTCGCGCCACCAGGCGAGCTTGATCTGCCCGATCAGCGGCTCGCGCGCATCGAGCAACAGCTTGGTCAGCCGCGCGGCCAATCCCCAAAGCGCCGACAACGCCGCGCGCCGCGCGTGCGGTACGGAGACCAGCACGCGCGGATCGCGCATATCGGGATAGAAAGCCGCCTCCGGATCGTCAGGCGCGATTGCGGACCGCCTTCACGGCCGCGACGACGCGCGGCGTATCGATCAGCGCGGCCTTTTCGAGATTGTGCGCATAGGGCAGCGGCACATCCTCGTTGCACACGCGCATCACGGGCGCGTCGAGATCGTCGAAGCCATGCTCCATTGCGACCATCGCGAGTTCGCTGGCGATCGAACAGACCGGCCAGCCTTCCTCGACGATGACGAGGTGGTTCGTCTTCTTGAGGCTGGCGAGCACGGTCGCGGTGTCGAGCGGACGGATCGTACGGAGATCAATGACCTCGGCGTCGATGCCCTCGCCCGCGAGCTGGTCGGCGGCTTCGAGCGCGAGCCCGACGCCGATCGAATAGCTGACGATGGTGACGTCGCTGCCCTGCCGCATGATCCGCGCCTTGCCGATCGGCAGGACGAAATCGTCGACTTCGGGCACGTCGAAGCTGCGGCCATAGAGCAGTTCGTTTTCGAGGAAGACGACGGGGTCTTCGGTGCGGATCGCGGCCTTCAGCAGCCCCTTGGCATCGGCGGCGTCATAAGGCGCGATCACGATCAGGCCGGGGACGCTCGCATACCAGGGCGCGAAATTCTGGCTGTGCTGCGCGCCGACGCGCGCCGCGGCGCCGTTCGGTCCGCGGAACACGATCGGGCAACGCATCTGGCCGCCCGACATATAGTTGGTCTTCGCCGCCGAGTTGATGATGTGGTCGATCGCCTGCATCGCGAAGTTGAAGGTCATAAACTCGATGATCGGACGCAGCCCGCCCATCGCGGCGCCCGCGCCGAGACCGGCGAAGCCATATTCGGTGATCGGGGTGTCGACGACGCGCTGCGCGCCGAACTCCTCGAGCAGCCCCTGCGTGACCTTGTAAGCACCCTGATATTCGGCGACTTCCTCGCCCATCACGAAGACGCGGTCGTCCTTCCGCATTTCCTCGGCCATCGCGTCGCGCAAAGCTTCGCGGACGGTCAGGCGAACCATCGCGGTGCCTTCGGGGATCGCGGGGTCCGATGCGCGTTCGGCGGGTGCCGCCTTCTCCGTTGTCCCAGCGGAAGCCGGGACCGCGGGCGTGGGAGCGCTGGCGACAGCGGCCCCAGCTTCCGCTGGGGCGACGTCTTTGGCAGGTGCGGCGGCCGGTGCCGGCGCCGGTGCGGCCGCTTCCTCGCCCTCGCCGGTGATCGTCGCGATCACGGTGCCGACCTTCACATTGTCGGTGCCCTCGGCCACGAGGATCTGGCCGATCGTGCCTTCGTCGATCGCTTCGAATTCCATTGTCGCCTTGTCGGTTTCGATCTCGGCGAGAATGTCGCCCGACTTCACCGTGTCGCCTTCCTTGACGAGCCACTTGGCGAGCGTGCCTTCTTCCATCGTCGGCGACAGTGCCGGCATTTTCAATTCGATGGCCATCTCAATATTGCTCCACCAGCACGTCGGTATACAGTTCATGAAGTTCGGGTTCGGGCGCACTTTCCGCAAAGTCGGCGGACTCGGCCACGATCGCGCGGATCTCCTTGTCGATTTCCTTGAACTTGTCTTCGGTGATGCCCGCATCGGTCATCAGCTTTTTCAGATGTTCGATCGAATCGCTCTTGTCGCGCACCGCCTGCACTTCCTCGCGGCTGCGATATTTGGCGGGGTCGGACATCGAGTGACCGCGGTAACGATAGGTCTTGAGCTCCATCAACACGGGGCCCTTGCCCGCACGCACCCATTCGAGCGCTGCTTCGGCGGCGCCGCGCACCGCGAGCACGTCCATGCCGTCGACCTGCATGCCAGGGATGCGGAAGCTTTCGCCGCGGCGGTAGAGCTGGTCCTCGGCCGACGAGCGGTTCACCGAGGTGCCCATCGCATATTGGTTGTTCTCGATCACGAAGATGATCGGCAGCTTCCACAGCTCGGCCATGTTGAAGCTTTCATAGACCTGGCCCTGGTTCGATGCGCCGTCGCCGAAATAGGCCATCGCCACGCCGCCGTCGCCGCGGTACTTGTGCGCGAAGGCGAGGCCCGTGCCGAGCGACACCTGCGCGCCGACGATGCCGTGGCCGCCATAGAATTTATGCTCGACGCTGAACATGTGCATCGAGCCGCCCTTGCCTTTCGAGATGCCGGCCTGGCGTCCCGTCAGCTCAGCCATGATGACCTTGGGGTCGATGCCGTAGGCGAGCATGTGGCCATGGTCGCGGTAGCCGGTGATCACGCTGTCCTTGTCGCCGTCGAGCGCCGACTGGAGGCCGACCGCCACGGCTTCCTGCCCGATGTAGAGGTGACAGAAACCGCCGATCAGGCCGAGGCCGTAAAGCTGCCCCGCCTTTTCCTCGAAGCGGCGGATGAGCAGCATCTCGCGATAGAATTTTTCCAGCTCTTCGGGCGTCGCGTCATAGGGAACGGGATCGCGCGGTTGCTCGCGGTTGCTCGCGGCGGCCGGGGTGGATGCAGTCTTTTTTGGCGCGGGGGAGGTGCGCGCGGGTGCTTTGGCCAAGGCGGGTTCCTTTGCAGTTAGCCGTTACGGCAAGCGCTCCCTATAGGAGAGCCGCGCGCCACTTGGCAACGCCCACCATGGGCGGGCGCTATGCCAACTTACGTATGCAGCAAGAGACGCGCTTACGCCCCATCCTCGTCATTCCCGCGAAGGCGGGAATCCCGCTTTTCCGAACCAAGAGGGAGGCCGATGCTGTGCCCGCAAAAAAGGAAGCGGGATCCCCGCCTTCGCGGGGATGACGGGAAAGCAGATGACAGGCTTAGCGCTTCGCGTCGGGTTCCATCGGAATGATCACCTCGTCGGGGTGATAGGCGCCAAGCTTCTCGCGGACATATTCCTCGGCCAGATCGGGATCGACACGGCGACGGTCGAGCAGGTTGACGCGGTTCTGCAGCTCGGTCTGCTTCTTGGTCAGCTCGCTCAGGATGACGCGCTGCTTCTCGACCGACTGGCCGTAATCGCCCCAGGCGTACAGGCCGGTCGGACCGAAAATGATGTAGCCGATCATCGCCAGCACCACCATCACCGCGATGGCGGGACCGGCGGCCCGGTGCATCGATTTGCGGAATTTGTGGCGCTGCGTCATTCCGGCCCTTGAATCAGAGTTGATTCGCGGCGTCAAGGCGCCAGGTGCGGGTTTTGCACCCTTTTCCATTTCAAAAACCATCAGCGGGACCATGGCCGACGCGACGGTGCTAGAGGACCACGCATCGGACGAAACGAACGGGCGTCGGCTGTCTGTTGATGAATGTGCAGGAGGAAGCGCTTGAGAATATCTTGAAATCGCCGCCAGCAACATGAAACTCGTCATTGCCGAATTCAATTATCAATAGGCCGTCGACAACAAAAATCATCTCGTGACCTATCTCCGAATGCGCTTCCGACCGATAGCTGTCGCCGGGACCAAGCGACCACAGCCACAATTCGGTCTCCTTCGTCGACGGGGCGGTTCCCAGCAACCTGGCCTCGCTGCCCGCGGCCTTCCCCTGCCACGCAAGGCTGTTCACCCGCCTGCCATCGGCAGCATCTGGCGGCCGAACAATCTCGGAAAACGTGACTGACATCGCTGCGGCCAGTCGATCGATGCTGGACAGGCTGACGTTCGTCTCTCCGCCCTCGATGGCGGAAATCATTCGCCGGCTGAGTCCCGACATCTGGGCCAGGGCGGTTTGGCTCAAATCCCTTTCATCGCGCAATCTGCGCAGGTTTTTCCCAACATTGGCAAGCACATCGGACCTGTCCGATACATGACGTTGACTGCGCAATATATTGCTCATACTAAAGCCGACCACTGGATAATTGGGATAGCGCGGTTTACCACCAACGACCAACCGGGAAAGTGATTGATATGCACGGTCGCCCCATGCTTTTAGCAATGATGCTCGTCCCGGGCCTGTGCTTTTCCCCGGTCGCGGCGGCCGAACCGGTAGCAGAGGCACCGGTAACGGCACCCATCCTGACCACCGCAACGCGCGACGCGGCGCTGCAAGCCATCAAGGCCCGGCTAACCCGGGCCTATATCGATCCCGAACGCGTTCCCGCGATATTGGCACGGCTCGATTCGTCGAAGGCGCGCTATCGGACCGACGATCCGACGCGGTTTGCGGCGCTGATTACCGCGGACATGCAGACGGTCGCAAACGACACGCACCTCTATTTACGGTTCGAGCCCGAATGGTATCGCGCGGCGACGGCCCCGCCGGATCAGGCCGCGATCGCGGCATCCAATGCCTTCGAAGCGCAGCATGCGCGCGACTTCAATCACGGACTGGTCGAAACACGGCTTTTGCCGGGCAATATACGGTATCTGAAGATCGTCGGCTTCTTCTGGAACGAAGCCGAGACAGCGCGGGCTTATGACGACGCGATGCGCTTCTTGAAAGGCGGGCGAGCGATCATCATCGACCTGCGCAGCAATCAGGGGGGCGACACCAACGCGCTCGACTATCTGCGGAGCCATTTCTTCGCCCCCGATACGCTGATGACCACCCTGATTACCCCCGGCAGCGCCGACGTACAGGTCCGATCGCAGCTCAACCTCCCGAGCGGGCGACTAACCGGCATTCCCCTATATGTGCTGATCAACCATCGCTCGCGCTCTGCAGCCGAAGCATTTGCTTATACGATCGGGCAATTCAAACTCGGTGAACTGGTGGGCGAACGCACCGAGGGTGCGGCCCATTTTTCGGACGATACCGCGGTGCCGCCATTCTTCCGACTCTCGGTGCCGCTCGGATATACGCAGGATCCCATCGGCAAGCGCGACTGGGAAGGCACGGGCGTTTCCCCGACCGTCGAGGTTCCGGCGCCTGAGGCGCTGGAAACCGCCTATGACCTCGCCCTCGCCCGGCTGCTGCCGGTCACGCCCGCCGGGATCGAAAAGGATTTTCTTGTCTGGGCACGCGACCGGTTGGCGGCGCAGCGCACCGGTTATGCGCCGACCCCGACAGAACTCTCGGCCTTCGCGGGCCAATATGGCGCCGCGAAGATCGAACTTCGCGGTTCGGCCTTATGGCTGATCCGGCCCGACCGCGAGCCGCGGCAACTCAAGCCGCTCGGCGCCGGGGGATTGTTCGAAGCGGAAGACGATGACACCTTCCGCGTCAAAATCGGGAATGACGGCTTATATTTGTTGCGCCCGGGAAGCCCGCTTACCCTCGATTATCCGCGTTGACGCCTCAACGCCGAGCCAACGGAACCGGCACGCTTCGCTCGCTCACCCGAAAATCGAAGCGCCCGGATAACGCGCCATGTCGCCCAGCTCTTCCTCGATGCGGATCAGCTGGTTGTACTTGGCAAGCCGGTCCGAACGCGCGAGGCTGCCGGTCTTGATCTGGCCGCAGTTGGTCGCGACCGCGAGGTCTGCAATCGTCGAATCCTCGGTCTCGCCCGAACGGTGCGACATGACGGCGGTGTAACGCGAGCGGTGCGCTATATCGACCGCGTCAAGCGTTTCGGACAGCGTACCGATCTGGTTGACCTTGACGAGCAGCGAGTTGGCGAGCCCGTCCTTGATCCCCTGTTCGAGGCGCAGCGGATTGGTGACGAACAGGTCGTCGCCGACGAGCTGGCACTTGTCACCGACCAGATCAGTAAGCGCCTTCCAGCCCACAAAATCATCTTCGCTCATCCCGTCCTCGATCGACTTGATCGGGTAATCGTCGACGAGCGCGGCGAGATATTCGGCCATCTGCTCGGGGCTGAGCGAAAGCCCCTCGCCGCTGATCTCATATTTGCCGCTCTTGAAGAATTCGGTCGCCGCGCAATCGAGCGCGAGGACGACGTCGGTGCCGAGCTTGAAGCCCGCCTGATCGACCGATGCCGCGATGAAGTCGAGCGCGGCGCGCGTCGAGGCGAGGTTCGGGGCGAAGCCGCCTTCGTCGCCGACCGCGGTCGCGAGGCCCTTGGCCGACAGCCCCTTTTTCAGCGTGTGGAAAATCTCGCTGCCCCAGCGCACGGCTTCGGCGATGCTGCCGGCGCCGACGGGCATGATCATGAATTCCTGCACGTCGATCGGATTGTCGGCATGCTCGCCGCCGTTGATGATGTTCATCATCGGAACGGGGAGAGTGCGCGCCGAAACGCCGCCGACATAGCGATAGAGCGGCAGGCCGCGCGCGTCGGCTGCGGCCTTGGCAGCGGCGAGGCTGACGCCGAGGATCGCATTGGCGCCGAGGCGGCTCTTGTTCGGCGTGCCGTCGAGGTCGATCATCGCCTGGTCGAGTTCGCGCTGGTCCTCGGCATCGAGGCCGATCAGCGCCTCGGCGATATCGCCGTTGACCGCGGCGACCGCCTTGATCACACCCTTGCCGAGATAACGGCTCTTGTCGCCATCGCGGAGTTCGACGGCTTCATGCGCGCCGGTCGAGGCGCCCGAGGGCACCGCCGCGCGGCCGAAGCTGCCGTCTTCGAGCAGGACATCGACTTCAACGGTCGGATTGCCGCGGCTGTCGAGGATTTCGCGGCCGTGGATGTCGATGATGGCGGTCATGGAATATGTCCTGCTGAAGCCCTGTCGACAGGGCGTAGGGAAAGGCGCCCGCCTGTTATCGGCAGGGTGACGTTAGTGCAACCGCTGCATAGGAATTTTGCGGAGGGATGGAACCATTCGGTCCGCCTTGCTATATATTGAGGCAGGACCAAAAGGGGACGCCCGCTGATGCGGCGCCCGTATAAGAAGAAGAGGACAAAGCCGATGGCCAAAGCCGCTACTCCCGCGACGAAGAAAGTTGCCGCTCCCCGTCCCAAGGCGCCCGTGAAGGCCGCCGCCACCAAGGCGGCGCCGGCACGCAAGCCGGCCGCCAAAAAGGCGAACGCCAAGGATCACCCGATCCGCGACCAGATCGCCGCGACGCGCGACACCATCAAATCCGAAGCGTCAAAGAAAGCCGCCTCGCTGAAGCAGGAAGCGACGACGCTGAAGAATCAGGCTTCGACCAAGGCCCGCGACGCCGCAAACAAGGGCAAGGACAAGGCAGCCGAAGCCGTCGGCAGCCTCGCCAAGCTGCTCGAAGACAGCGCCGGCACCGTCGACACCAAGTTCGGCAAACAATATGGCGACTACGCCCGCTCGGCCGCGACGACCGTTGCCGGCCTTGCCACGACGCTCGACAAGAAGGATCTCGACGAGCTCGCCGCCTCGACGCGCGACATGGTCAAAAAGAACCCGGCGATCGCCGTCGGTGCCGCCACGGTGATCGGCTTCGTGCTCGCCCGGATGCTCAAGGGCAGCTCGAACGATTGACAGGGCATTGGCATCTTCCGATCCGAATACCCCGCCGGCGCCCGACGCGCGCAGCTTTGACGGCATAAGTCATGGTTATGCGCCGGACGGACGTCCGGTCACGCCGCCGCCCGTTCCGCTCGAAACGATTGTCGGCGATGTCGTCGACAATCTCTCGGCGACGGCACGGGCGGAACTGGCGCTGCTTGAGGCCCGCAGCGAACTGGCACTACACGGCGCGTCATGGACCGCGGCGTGGGGCGCGGTCGCGGCAACTGCCTTGGGCATCGCAATGCTTGCACTTGCGTTCGGGGCGATCCTCGCGCTCGCGCCAAATGTCGGGCCATTCGTTGCGACACTGATCGTCGTCGCGGTGCTGCTCGCCATCGCGGGCTTTGCCGGATGGCGCGCGCAGCTCAGCTATGGCGACATCCGTACCGCGCTCCGCCGCGACCTGACGAACGAGGGGATCGACGATGCCGCGGACGCGTAATCGCCTAATCGCCGCCGCGCGCCGCTCGATGCTCCAGCGGGGCGAACTGCACCGCCGGCTCGACGTAGCGCGCGCGGCGCTGAGGCCCAGTGCGCTCGTCGATCGCGGCAAATACCGGATTGGCGAGGCCGTCGACGACACCGCGCATGCCGTGCAGCAGCAGTTTCGCGACAACAAGCTGCCGATCGCGATCGCGGCGGCAGCCGGCCTCGCTTGGTTGCTACGCGAACCGATCAAGGAACATGCGCCCCGCCTGATGCAAAAGATTCAGGACCTGGCGACCGACGTCGCCGATCATTTTCGTTCCGCCGATGAACCGGCGGACGAGGATGACATCGAAATATTGGAGGAAGATGATGAAGCCATTCGGTGAAACCGCCCGCGAGACGCGTGCAAAAGCGAGTGAACTTGCGGAGAAAACCGCCGAAAATGCTCGGCTGACCGCCGAGGCGGCAAAGGCGCGCATCCAGGACGGCTATGGCCGCGCCCGCGCCGCGACCGAAGACCTCGCAGCCAAGGCAAGCGAACAGGCCGGCGTCGCCCGCGAAGCCGCCGGCGAAGTCTATGAAAAGGGCAAGGCGCAGGCCAAGCGCGCGAACAGCAAGCTGAAGGATGCGGCCGAGAAGCAGCCGCTGGCCTTGGTCGCGGGCGCGGTCGCGATCGGCGCGCTGCTCGGCTCGCTGCTGCCGAAAGGCCGCAAGGGCGAGGATTGAGCCGCACTTGCCGTAAGGGCAAAGCGCTGGTAGGGGGCGCGGCTTCTCCCCTCCCCAGCGCTAGCCCGCAAGGAAAGCAGCCATGAGCAAATTGCATCTCGTGTTCGGCGGCCGCGTCGCCGATCCGCAGGGTCTCGACTTCGTCGACCTGCACAATCTCGACGTCGTCGGCCTCTATCCCGATTACAAGTCGGCCGAAAAGGCGTGGCGCAGCGCCGCGCAGCGCACCGTCGACGATGCCGAAATGAAATATGTCGTCGTCCACCTGCACAAATTGTTGCAGCCGGACGCCGAAGCCTGAAAAAAACGTCGCCCCAGCGAAAGCTGGGGCCGCTATCGCCCAGGCATGGCGCCCGCGATCCCAGCTTTCGCTGGGATGACATGATTACCGGAAATTGTCGGCGTAAGCCTGAATCTTGAGCGTACGCACAGGGGGCGCGGTCACTTCGACCTCGATGCCGTTACGCTCCGCGTAAGCCACCGCTTCTTCGCGGCTCGCGAAACCCAGGCGCAGCTGGCGCTGCGTGTCGCCGCTACCCGCCCAGCCCATCAGCGGATCGGCCTTGCGCGCCTCGGCGGGGGCAAATTCCAGCATCCAGCGCTGCGTCCCGGCACGCCCCGACTGCATCGCATTCTTGGGCTTCTGGAAGATACGCGCTTTCATCGGGGTGTCCTGTAACTGGTGCCTGTTCCGCCGCCTTAGCGCCAACCCAGCCCTACGAAAAGAGGTCTATTGCGCATCGCGCCGCGCCTGCGCCGCTTTGGTCATCAGGCTTGGCCGCGCATTCGCCGGATCGTCGGGCCAGTTGTGCTTGGGATAGCGCCCGCGCATCTCGCGCGCCACATCGTGCCAGCTGCCGCTCCAGAAGGAGACGAGGTCGCGCGTCGTCTGGATCGGCCGGTGTGCGGGCGAGGTCAGCGCGAGTATCAGCGGCACCGGCGGGTCGCCGATCGTCGGATGGCGCGCGAGCCCGAACAATTCCTGCACGCGCACGCTGACCGTCGGCCCGCCGTCGGCGCCATAGTCGATCGGATGCCGGCTGCCGACGGGCGTCGCATAATCCGCGGGCGCATGTTTTTCGAGCAGCTGACGCGCCGGCCAGTCGAGCGTCGCCATCAGCGCGTCGGTCAGCTTGCGGTCGCCAATGTCGCGGAGGCCGCGGCACCCCGCGAGCAGCGGCTCCAGCCAGAGCTCGAGACTGTCGGCGAGCGCGCCGGTCGAAAGCCCGTCGATCCCCGCGTAAGAAGCGCGCTGGCGCAGCGCCTGCGCCGCCGCCCCCCAGCCGATCAGCCCCAGCCCCTTGCTGCGCACCGCCGCCATCCGCACCGCGATATCGTCCTCGACATTTTCGCTGCGCCCCGCCTGACCGCTCGTCAGCGCGATCGCGCCAAGGCGCCGTTCGCGGCGGTGGTCGACGCGGTCGTTCGTGCTGTCATAGCTGCTCGCCGAATGCTGAACGATACGGTCGGCGAAGAGTGCCTCGACCTCGGCCTGCGCGATCGGCGCGGCGGCGAGGATGCGTACGCCCGCAGCATGCCCTTGCGCGTCGGCGATCGCGAGCCATTCGCTGCCCGCGAGCGGGTCGACCGCATCGATGCGATAGGCACGGCCGCCGACGCTCAGATATTCGCCGCGCTGCCCTGCCCGCTGCCGCGCAACGCGGTCGGGCCAGGCGGTCGCGATCCAGCCGCCGATCGATCGCGGTTCGACGTCGTCGGTTCCGGCCGCCAGCTTCTCGCCGATGGTCGCAAGACGCCGTGCGAGACGCCACGCGCCTTCGCTTCGCTCGTTGCGCTGCCCGCGCCAGCGCCCAAGCCGCGCCTCGACATCGACCCCGCGTCCGCCGAGCCCCGGTTCGGTGAGCAGCACCGCAAGCCGTCCCGCCATTTCGCCCTCGCCCGCGCGCGCCGCATCGAGCAGCATATGCGCGAGCGGTACCGGCAGCGGGATCGCGGCAAGCGCCTTGCCATGCCTGGTGATGCGGCCATCGTCGGCCAGCGCGCCGATCGCCTGAAGCCGCGTCTTCGCTTCGGAAATCGCGGCGGGCGACGGCGGGTCGAGCCAGCCCAGCTGGCGCGGATCGATGATGCCCCAGCTCGCGCAATCGAGCACGACGGGCATCAGGTCATTCTCGTGGATTTCGGGCGGATCGAACGGCGGCATGCCCGCGGTCGCCGCGGCCTCCCACAATCGGTACGCAACGCCCGGCCCTTGCCGCGCCGCACGCCCGGCGCGCTGGGTTGCCGACGCCTGGCTCGCGCGCTCGGTGACAAGGCGCGCAATGCCCGCGGCCTTGTCGAAGCGCGGACGGCGCGAGAGCCCGGCGTCGATGACGATGCGTACGCCATCGATCGTCAGGCTGGTTTCGGCGATGCTCGTCGCGAGGATCAGCTTGCGCCGCCCATCCGGGTCGCGGACGAGCGCCTTGCGTTGCAGCGCCGGGTCGATCTGGCCGTGCAGGCGGTGGACCGCGAGCGGCAGCCGCGCCTCTTCGACCGCGGTCGCGGCGCGTTCGATGTCGGCCGCACCCGGCAGGAAGGCGAGGATGTCGCCCTCGGCCTCGTCGGCCATCGCCTGCCGCACCGCGCCGAGCACCGATGCCTCGAGCCGGTCCTCGGCGCGGCGACCGATATGGCGGAGGTCGAGCGGCCAGATCTTGCCCTCGCTCTTCACCACCGGCGCATTACCGAGCAAAGCGCCGAAGCGCACGCCGTCGAGCGTCGCCGACATCGCGACAAGGCGGAGGTCGTCGCGCAGCCCCTGCTGCGCGTCGATCGCCAGCGCGAGCGCGAAATCGCCGTCGAGACTGCGTTCGTGAACTTCGTCGAACAGCACCGCGGACACGCCATGAAGCTCGGGATCGGCGAGGATGCGGTTACGGAACAGGCCCGGCGTCATCACGAGCAGCCGCGTCGCCGCCGATTGCTTGCTGTCGAGCCGGGTGGCATAGCCGACCGTGCCGCCAACCGCTTCGCCCATCTCCTCGGCGATCCGCTCGGCCGCGCCGCGCGCCGCGAGCCGGCGCGGCGAGAGCAGCCACACCGCGCCCTTGCACCATGGCTGGTCGAGGATCGCGGGCGCAACGCGCGTCGTCTTGCCCGCGCCCGGCGGCGCAACGACAACGGCGTTGGGTTTCAGCACCAGCGCCGCCATGATATCGGGCAGCACGACATCGATCGGCAGCACCTGCATCATGTTCGCGCCGCGGGGTTGCCCAATTCGGTATTGAGGCGAAAAGCGTCGGCGGCGAGGCGCGACACCGCATCGGCGGTGATCTCGGTCGCCTCGGTCATCACCAGATTGCCCAATTCATATTTGCCGCTCGCCTTGATGCGCGGATCGAGGTCGCGCAGCCTTTTGCCCCGCCAGAAGCCAAGCAGCACGCGATGCTCCTCGGCGCGGATCAGGATGCACGGACCATTCGCCATGAAGACGAGGTTGGTCCATTTGATCGTCTCTTCGAAGGGCGCCGCGCGCCGGATCGCCGCGCGCATCATTTCGCAGCGTTCGCGCTGCCAGCCCGACAGTGCAGCGATATAGGCGTCGGGGTTTTCGGCTGCTGGACCCATCATCGCCATATGTCGTTCCCGATATGCTGGAAAGCCGATCTATTATCCTCGTCACCCCGGACTTGATCCGGGGTCCCGCTTTTCACCGTCGCTAAGCGGGACCCCGGATCAAGTCCGGGGTGACGAAAGGATGGTGTCGCCGATCTTCCCTCAAAAGTGGAGCGTCAATAGGCGCGCGCGACGGCGAAGGCGACCGCTTCGGTCAGCGCCGACTTCGCCTGGCTGGCGCTGAAACCCCCGATCGCATCGACCGCGCGCTGGCCGTAATGGCGCGCGCGCGCGAGCGTGTCGGCGATCGTGTCGTGCTTGTGGAGCAGGCTCGTCGCGTAGCCAAGATCTTCGTCCGACGTGCGGTGCCCCGTGATCGCGAGCTTCCAGAACTCGCGCTCCTCGGCGCTGCCGCGCGCATAAGCGAGGATGACGGGCAAGGTGACCTTGCCGTCGCGAAAATCGTCGCCGACGCCCTTGCCCATCGTCTCGGCATCCGAAACATAATCGATCGCATCGTCGACGAGCTGGAACGCGATACCGAGATTGCGGCCATAGGCGTCGAGCGCGGCTTCGGTCGCCTCGTCACGCTCGGCGACGACCGCGGCGATCTTGCACGCCGCGGCGAACAGCTCGGCGGTCTTGGCGTTGATGATCGCGAGATACTGGTCCTCGCTCGTCTCGATCCGGCGCTGCGCCGAGAGCTGGTTGACCTCGCCCTCGGCGATCACGGCCGAAGCGCGGCTGAGGATCTTGAGCACCTTCAGCGAGCCGTCCTCGACCATCACCTCGAACGCGCGGCTGAACAGGAAATCGCCGACGAGCACCGAGGCGCTGTTGCCCCAGATGAGGTTCGCGGTCTTGCGCCCGCGGCGCAGGTCCGATTTGTCGACGACATCGTCGTGAAGCAAGGTCGCGGTGTGGATGAACTCGACCGCGGCGGCGAGCTTGCAATGGCGGCGCCCCGGATAGTCGAGCAGCTTTCCGCACGCGAGCGTCAGCATCGGCCGCATGCGCTTGCCACCGCCAGCGATCAAATGACCGGCAAGTTCGGGGATCAGCGGCACTTCGGACTGCATTCGGTCGAGAATGACCGAATTCACCTCGTTCATGTCGGCGGCGACGAGCGCCATCATCGGGTCGAGCGAGGGCGGCCGGTCGCCGTGGAGCTGATGGATTTCCGCAGTCATAACGCGGCGAGCCTTGGCGCCGTGCCCACGATTTTGCAACGACTTTCGGCTTGCTTTGAAGCCCCGCACGGTGCCAAGCGTGCCGGAGAAGAGAGGAATCGCGCACCCATGGACGACCAACTGAGCCGATATCGCCAGAGCATCGACAATATCGACGCGGCGCTCGTCTATATGCTCGCCGAACGGTTCAAGGTGACCAAGGCGGTCGGCGAGCTCAAGGCGCGCGAAGGCCTGCCCCCCGCCGACCCCGGCCGCGAGGAGCGGCAGATCGAACGGCTGCGTGAGCTGGCCCGCGATGCCGACCTCGACCCCGATTTCACCGAGAAATTCCTGCGCTTCATCATCAACGAAGTGATCCGCCATCATCAGCAAGCCAAGCGCGAGCAAAGCGTATGAGCATCGACCATCCGATCTTCGCGCGCTGGCCGGCGCAGCACCCCGACCGGATCCAGCTTTTCTCCGCACCGACGCCGAACGGGGTGAAGGCGGGCATCATGCTCGAGGAAACCGGCCTTCCTTATGAACCGCACCGGATCGACATCATGGCGAACGAGAGCCATGATCCGGCCTTCCTCGCACTCAATCCCAATGGCAAGATCCCGGCGATCTACGATCCGCAAGGCCCGGGCGGAAAGCCGCTCGCGCTGTTCGAATCGGGCGCGATCCTGATCTATCTCGCCGACAAGAGCGGGCAGTTTCTTTCGGCCGATCCTGCCGAACGTTATGAGACGATCCAGTGGGTGATGTGGCAGATGGGCGGCGTCGGCCCGATGTTCGGCCAGCTCGGCTTCTTCCACAAATTCGCCGGCCGCGAATATGAGGACAAGCGCCCGCGCGACCGCTACGCGGCCGAATCGGCGCGATTGCTCGGTGTGCTCGACGAAAGGTTGGCGACGCGCGAATGGGTGATGGGCGCCGATTACAGCATCGCCGATATTTCATTGCTCGGCTGGGTCCGCAACCTGATCGGATTTTACGATGCGCGCGAGATCGTCGGCTTCGACCGGTTCACGCATGTCCAGCGCTGGCTCGAGGCAGGTCTCGCGCGGCCGGGTGTACAACGCGGGCTGGAAGTCACCGCGACGTGATTGGTCCTGGCGAACGGCCGCGCCCCCACGGTACGGTCAATCGCTTTGGGCTTATCCTTGCCGCCGCGCTGCTGGTCTGCCCTAGTCTCGCCGCCGCACGCGATGACGAAGCCCTCGAACCGCGTTCGGACCTTGTGCACGCCGACACCCCGCTCTGGGGTTTTGGCGATGACATTCAACCGTACAACTTCACCGACGGCGATGACTTTGGCTGCCTCAGCCGCATCGCCTATGGCGATTGGACGATCCAACAAGCAGCCGACCCTGACGCCGAACCCGAATGGATGCGGCTGACCAACTATGGCGTTTTCCACTGCGCGATCGTCGAACGAAGCGCCCATGATCGGGACTATCTGGACCGCAGCGCCTACCGCTACTCCTTCTTCGTCCACATCGGCGATACGAAACGCGACGGCAAACCGCTCGAATTATGGGTTCTTCAATCGGGCACGCGACCCGGCAGCGACTATTTGCTTCTGGCACGCATGCCCGCCGAGGAGATCATCAAGTCCTTCGACGTCTTGCAGAGGGAATGCCCGCTGTCCGCCAGGCGCACGGGTCTGCAAATGGACATCTGGCAGACCGATTATTGCAGCATTAATTCGCGTGGCGCCCTGATCGCGTTCGCCAAAGCGATGGCAAGGAAGCCACCATTGGCCAGGCTTGCCCATTTCGGCGAGCCCCCCGAAGACCCCGCCGCAACCGAACAATCGGCCGAAGCGGTTTCGGAGCCTTAACCCGCCGGCAGCCTCAGCCGCACGAGCAATCCGCCGAGGTCCTCGCTCTCCTCGAGTGCGATGCTGCCGCCGTAGATTTCGGCAACGTCGCGCACGATCGCGAGTCCCAGCCCCGTCCCCGGTTTGCCGCTGTCGAGGCGGACGCCGCGGTCGATGACGCGGTCGCGGTCGGCGGGCGAGATTCCAGCGCCATCATCCTCGATCAGGATTTCCGCCATCCCGCCTTCGCGGCCGACGGTAACAAAGACACTGCCACCGCCATATTTGGCCGCGTTTTCGAGCAAATTGCCGACGAGTTCGTCCAGATCCTGCCGCTCGACCCGCACGACGACGGTCTTGTCGCCCGCCGCATCGAGCCGTGCGTCGGGATAGAGCGCCGCGACCGCCCGCGACACGCTGTTCACGCTGTCCCACACGGTCGCGCGCGCCTGCGCCGCGCCGCGACGCCCGACCGCGCGCGCGCGGGCGAGGTGGTGGTCGACCTGCCGCTGCATCGTTGCCGCCTCGCGCCGCACGGTCTCGGCGAGTTCCGATGTCGAGCTCGTCGCGCTGTTCACCAGGACGGTCAGCGGCGTTTTGAGCGCATGCGCGAGATTGCCCGCGTGCAGACGTGCTTCTTCCGCCTGCTTCTCGTTATGCGCGAGCAGCGCGTTGAGTTCGTCGACCATCGGCTGCACTTCGAGCGGCAAGGGCGCATCGACGCGTCGGTTCTGCCCGCCGCGCATCGCCGCGATCGCGCGGCGGATGTGGCGCAGCGGCCACAGGCCGTAAAAGGTCTGGAGCGCAGCGAGGATGATGAGGCCGAGGCCCAGCAGCGCAAGGCTGGGGATCAGCGTCGCGCGTACCGCGCGATTCTGGGTGTCGAGGGCTTCGCGCGACTGCGCAATCTGGAACCGCCAGTTGGTCTTGCTGCCCGGCAGGATGACGTTGCGTTCGAGCACGCGCAGTTCCTCGTCGGGAAACTGGGTGCTGTCATAGGTGTGGATCTGGTTGTCGACATGCGGCGTCGGCGCCTTCAGCGACCGTTCCCACAGCGAGCGCGAGCGATAGGGTTCCTGATTGCCGCCGCTGATCTGCCAATAAAGCCCGCTATAGGGTTCCAGAAAGCGCTGGTCGCCGAGCGGCTCGACCAGCCGCACTTCGCCATCGGGGCCGATCTCCGACGAGCGGATCATCGCGATCAGCACATATTCGAGGCTCGAATCGAAGTTGCGCGTGATCGCACCGGTCAGCACGCGATCAAGCGCAAAGCCGCCGCCGATCAGCAGCACCGAAATCCACAGCGCCGCGATCGCGATCATGCGCCGCGCGAGCGAACCGGTGATGCGACTGGTCAGCGCCGCCGGTTTTTCCGCCGCGTCCGGGTCCTCTACGACCGCCGGGGCGACGTCGGCCTCCGTCACGGCTTACTGCGGATCGTCGAGCTGATAGCCAAGGCCGCGGATCGTCGTGATGATGTCGGCACCCAATTTCTTGCGGATGCGCGTCACGAACACCTCGATCGTGTTCGAATCGCGGTCGAAATCCTGATCGTAGATATGCTCGATCAGTTCGGTGCGCGACACGACCTTGCCCTTGTGATGGAGCAGGTACGACAGCAGCTTATATTCCTGCGCCGTCAGCTTCACCGGCTCGCCGGCCAGCGTGACGCGGCCCGAGCGCGTGTCGAGGCGCACCGGACCCGCCGTCAGCTCGCTCGACGCATTGCCCGCGGCGCGGCGGATCAGCGCGCGCAGGCGCGCGATCAGCTCTTCGGTCTGGAATGGCTTGGCGAGATAGTCGTCGGCGCCCGCATCGAGCCCGGCGACCTTGTCGGACCAGCTGTCGCGCGCGGTGAGGACAAGCACGGGAAAGTTGCGCTTTTCGCGGCGCCAGCGGTCGAGCACCGTGAGCCCGTCGATTTCGGGCAAGCCGAGATCGAGGATCGCGGCGTCGTAATTTTCGGTCGAGCCGAGGAAGTGCCCGTCCTCGCCATCGGTCGCGAGATCGACGGCATAGCCGGCCCCCTCCAGCGTCGCCTTCAGCTGCGGGCCCAGCGTGGGTTCGTCTTCGACAATCAAGATCCGCATTCAGGCGCCTTTCCTTTGCGCACCGGGCAACCCGGCCGCATGTTTCGACTGTGTATCAAGTCCGAACGATCATCGCAAAATCTCGTTGCGACGAAAGGTCGGTTCACGGGAATGTCAGGGTTTGCGTCCCACGATCCGGCCGGTGCGGGCATCGACATAGACAACGACCACCTGGCTGCCGTCCATGAATTTCAGGGCATAGATCATCCGCCCCGCATCGAACTGCGGGCCGCCGAGATAGGTCATCTCGCTATAGGGCGCGCGCGAACGGACGTCGGCGATCAGCTTGTTGAGCGGGATAACCTGTCCCTGCGCCGCGGCTTCGCGCAGATTGTCCTGGTCGCGGTTGCCGCGGGCGGTCGCGGGCGCGCCTGCCGAGAGCAGCAGCGCGGAGATGAGGGAGAGGGTCAGTGTACGGATCATGGCCGTTTCTCTAACGCGAAAGCATTGAATAGGCGATGAATGGCCGGGTCAGCTCCGGTTTCGGTTCCTGCCATGGCCGGAGGGCCATGGTGGGCGCGACAGGGATTGAACCTGTGACCCCACCCGTGTGAAGGGTGTGCTCTACCGCTGAGCTACGCGCCCGATCGGTGCATGCCGGAAGCCCGGTGTCCGAAAGTCGGACGTCCATAGCCGCTGCGACGGTGATTGCAACGGGCATTTGCTCAATCTTCACGCACAAATCGCATGGATCCCACCGGCAGATACAAATCGGGCCGCAGCTTGCGCCGCGGCCCGAGATGGTTTCACCAGAAGGCGCCTGTCAACTTAGTTGACGGCGTCCTTGAGGGCCTTGCCGGCCTTGAACTTCGGCTGGTTCGACGCCGCGATGGTCATCGTTTCGCCGGTGCGCGGGTTGCGGCCGGTCGATGCCTTGCGCTTGCTGACTGCGAAGGTGCCGAAGCCGACGAGACGGACTTCGCCGCCCTTCTTCAGCGAACCCGTGATCGCGTCGAACACGGCTTCAACCGCTTTGCTCGCGTCACCCTTGGTCAGGCCGCTCGAGTCAGCGACGGCGGCGATCAGGTCTTGTTTGTTCATGCCTAAGGAACCCCTGCAATATGGTTGGTTTAATGATTCTCATGGCCCGAAGCCATGGCGCGTCACTAACGATGTTTAGCCCCGCCTTGTCAAAGCAAAAAAGGGCGCAAAACGCCCCAAAACGTCGATTTTGCGACGAATTTGGGGCGAATTGCCGTCAAGCGGCGATGACTCAGTGCCGAATCGTCGTTTCGGGGTCGGTGCCGGAGTGAACCGGGGGCGACGCGGCAAGCTCGTCGGCCTCGGTCCATTCGATCGGAACGACCGGCGAAACGAGGGCCACGGCGAGCACTTCGTCGACGTGGCTGACCGGGATGATCTTCAATCCGGTCGTGATATTCGCCGGGATTTCAACGAGGTCTTTCTCATTCTCTTCGGGGATCAGCACGGTCTTGATGCCGCCGCGGAGCGCCGCGAGCAGCTTTTCCTTGAGGCCCCCGATTGCGAGAACACGGCCGCGCAGCGTCACTTCGCCGGTCATCGCGACATCGCGGCGCACCGCGATCCCGGTCAGCGTCGAAATCATCGCGGTGACCATCCCGACACCGGCCGAGGGGCCATCCTTCGGCACCGCGCCTTCGGGCAAGTGGATGTGGATGTCCTTGCGCGCGAACAGGCTGGGCTTGATGCCATAGGCCGGGGCGCGCGCCTTCACGAACGACAGCGCCGCCTGCACCGATTCGGTCATCACTTCGCCGAGCTTGCCGGTGGTGCGGACCTGCCCCTTGCCCGATGCGGTCACGGCTTCGATCGTCAGCAATTCGCCGCCGACCTCGGTCCATGCCAGCCCCGTGACGGCGCCGACCTGATCTTCCAGATCGCCCATGCCGTGGCGGAATTTGCGCACGCCCGCGAATTCGGACAGATTGTCGGGCGTCACGGTGACGCTTTCGGCCTTGCCTTCGAGAATGCGGCGCAGCGCCTTGCGCGCGAGACGCGCAATCTCGCGCTCGAGCGTGCGGACGCCGGCCTCGCGGGTGTAATAGCGGATGAGGTCGCGCAGCCCTTCTTCGGTCAGCTCGAATTCGCCGGCCTTCAGCCCATGCGCCTCGATCTGCTTCGCGATCAGATGCAGCTTGGCGATCTCGACCTTCTCGTCCTCGGTATAACCTTCGAGCCGGATGATCTCCATGCGGTCGAGCAGCGCCTGCGGCAGGTTGAGCGAGTTCGCGGTGGTGACGAACATGATGTCGCTGAGGTCGACGTCGACTTCCAGATAATGGTCCTGGAATTTGCCATTCTGCTCGGGGTCGAGCACCTCGAGCAGCGCCGATGCCGGATCGCCGCGGAAATCCTGGCCGAGCTTGTCGATCTCGTCGAGCAGGAACAGCGGGTTCATCGTGCCGGCCTTTTTGAGATTCGTCACGATCTTGCCCGGCAGCGAGCCGATATAGGTGCGGCGGTGGCCGCGGATTTCGGCTTCGTCGCGCACGCCGCCCAGCGACTGGCGAATGAACTCGCGCCCCGTCGCCTTGGCGATCGACTTGCCGAGGCTGGTCTTGCCGACGCCCGGAGGGCCGACGAGGCAGAGGATCGGCCCCTTCAGCTTGTTGGTGCGCGCCTGGACCGCGAGATATTCGACGATCCGGTCCTTGACCTTTTCGAGCGCATAATGGTCGTCGTCGAGGACTTCCTGCGCCTTCGCGATGTCCTTTTTCAGTTTCGACTTCTTGCCCCACGGCAGGCCGATCAGCGTGTCGAGATAGTTGCGGACAACGGTCGCCTCGGCCGACATCGGCGCCATCGCACGCAGCTTTTTCATTTCGGCCTGCGCCTTGGCCTTGGCTTCCTTCGACATTTTGAGGCTGTCGATCTTGAGCTGAAGCTCGGCCAGGTCGTCGCCGCCCTCGCCATTGTCGTTGCCGAGCTCGCGCTGGATCGCCTTCAACTGTTCGTTGAGATAATATTCGCGCTGGCTCTTTTCCATCTGGCGCTTCACGCGGCCGCGGATCTTCTTTTCGACCTGCAGCACGCCGAGCTCGCCTTCCATGAAGGCGAAGACCATTTCGAGCCGCTTCGACGGCGCGTCTTCGACGAGCAAAGCCTGCTTGTCGGAGACCTTGATGTTGAGGTTGCCCGCAACCGAATCGGCGAGGCGCGAGGCGTCCTCGATCTGCGACAGCTGCACCGCGGTTTCGGCGGGCATCTTCTTGTTGAGCTTGGCGTAATTTTCGAACTGATCGACGACCGAGCGCATCAGCGCGGCGGTATCGACGCTATCGTCGATCGTGTCGCCGACCGGCTTGACGCTCGCCATCACGGCCTTGTCTTCGTTGGTGAGCGCGAGCAGCTTCGCGCGCTCCTTGCCTTCGACGAGCACGCGGACGGTGCCGTCGGGCAGCTTCAGCAGCTGGAGCACGGTGGCGATCACGCCGACGTCGTAGAGATCGTCGCGCTGCGGGTCGTCCTCGCCCGGATCGAGCTGCGCGACGAGGAAGATTTCCTTGTCGCTTTCCATCGCGGTTTCGAGCGCGGCGACCGAGCGGTCGCGGCCGACGAACAAGGGCACGATCATGTGCGGGAAAACGACGATGTCACGAAGCGGAAGAAGAGGATAAGATTGCGTCATTACGGCTCCTGGACGGGCCCCGCGACCGGGCGCACCGCCCTTCTTATAGGTGGTTCTTCGCTAATATGGCGTAAGTTGGCACGCATTCAATGTCGCTGCGCTGAACAGCGGGGCAAAGTTGGCTCAAAATGGCAGCTTGAAGCCCGGGGGCAGCGGCAGGCCGCTCGTCATCTTGCCCATTTCTTCGTTGCTCGCCGCATCGGCTTTTTCGCGCGCGTCGTTGAACGCGGCGGCGAGCAGATCTTCGAGCATCTGTTTATCGGCGGGCACGATCAGGCTGTCGTCGATCGAGATTTGCTTGATGCGGCCCTTGGCGCTCGCGCGAATCCGTACCAGACCGCCGCCCGAAACGCCTTCGACCTCGACACTGTCGAGCTTCGCCTGCGCCTCCTGCATCTGCGCCTGCACCGTGGCGGCCGCTTCCTGCGCCGCCTTCATCATTTCTTCGATCGATTTCATGGGTTCGACTTATGGCGATTGTCGCCGGCCTCTTCAAGTTTTGCGTCGGGAAAAGCGGCCAAGGCGGCCTTCACCACCGGCAGCTCGCGGATTCGCGCGTCATTGTCGGCGAGCGTCGCGGCGCGGATTTGGCCAAGGCTTGGCCGTCCCTCGCCTTCGCCTTCCCGCACCTGCCAGCGGCTGCCGGTCTGCGCGAGCAGCGCGTCGCCCAGATCGCGCGCGAACGAGGCGCCGAGCGCGCCGACGGGCGCGAAAACGAGATTGCCGGGCTCAAGGGTGATGATTCGTAGATGATCGTAAACATCGACCGCAAGCCGATGATTTCCTGTGCTTTCGAGTAGCTGGTGGATTTGCGCCACGGTCAATGCCGACGCGGGGGAATCGAGGTTTGCGGTTGAGCGGCTTTCGACCGCGGCGACGGATTCGGCCCCGGTATTTTCCTGCGCCGCGGGCGCCGCCGGCGCGACCATCGGCGTCGCGGGCACGCCGCCCTTTTCGAGCAGCTTTGCGAGTTCACCCGGGTCGGGCATCGATGCGGCGTAAATCACGCGGAGCAGCAGCATTTCGAGATGCTCGAGCGGGTTGTTCGCGCGGAGTACCTCGTCATGCCCCTTGAGCAGCAACTGCCACAGCCGGTTGAGCGGCGCGAAACCGAGTTTTTGCGCCCAGTCGCCGATGCGTTCGCGGTCGGCTTCGGCCAGCGCGGGGTCGTCGTGGCGCGACACTTTGGCGAGCGTGATCGCGTGGGTCAGGTCCATAAGCCCGCGCACCATCGCAACCGGCTCGATCCCCAGCGCATATTGGCCGCGCGCGAGGTCGATCGCGCCGCCGGCATCGCCCTCGAGGATCGTCGCCATCAACTGTCCGATCGCCGAGCGGTCCGAGAGGCCCAGCATCACGCGAACCTGCGCCGCGCCGATCATCCCGCCGCCATCGAGATCGGCATGCGCGATCGCCTGATCGAGGATCGACAGGCCGTCGCGCACCGACCCTTCGGCGGCATTGGCGATCAGCCAGATAGCGGGCGCCTCGGCCTCGACGCCTTCTTTCTGAAGGATCGAACTGAAATGCGCGAAGAGCATGTCGGGGGTGATGCGGCGGAGGTCGAAACGCTGGCAGCGCGACAGCACCGTCACCGGCACCTTGTTGACCTCGGTCGTCGCGAACAGGAATTTGACGTGCGGCGGCGGCTCCTCGAGCGTTTTCAGGAGCGCATTGAAGGCGTTACGCGACAACATGTGCACTTCGTCGATGATGTAGATCTTGTAGCGCGCCGACACCGCAGCGTAGCGCACCGCCTCGATAATCTCGCGCACATCGTCGACGCCGGTGTTCGACGCGGCGTCCATCTCGATCACGTCGATATGGCGCCCCTCGGTGATCGCGCGGCACGGCTCGCACACCCCGCACGGGTCGATCGTCGGACCGCCCTGCCCGTCGGGGCCGATGCAATTGAGCGCCTTGGCGATCAGGCGCGCGGTCGAGGTCTTGCCGACCCCGCGCACCCCGGTCATCAGAAAGGCATGCGCCAGCCGGTCGCGCGCGATCGCGTTGCCGAGCGTGCGCACCATCGCATCCTGCCCGATCAGCTCGGCAAAGGTTTGCGGGCGATATTTGCGGGCAAGGACGCGGTACGGACCGCTCGATGGCTGCGGCGCCGTCTCGGGCAGGTCCATTCCCAGCATCGGGGTTTCGTCGTTGGCGGAATCGCTCATGCGTTCCGTATTAGGCACGGCATGCTCGCTTGTCGAAGGAGAATACGGGCGGTTCGATCCAATATCTCGTCACCCCGGACTTGATCCGGGGTCCCGCTCAGCGACGTCGACAAGCGGGACCCCGGATCAAGTCCGGGGTGACGATGCGAATTAACACGATGAGATGGTGAGGGTGGGAGCCGGAACGACCCGCAGCGAATTCGTTGCGGCTGCTTCCTTCCGGACCTGACCGGGTTGGCGAAGACTGCGTCCGCCCGACTCCCGCGGCGCATATGGCGGGGAGCGCAGGGAAATGCAAGCGTAGCCCCAATCAGATACAATCGTCATCCCGGCGAAGGCCGGGATCTCGCCGGTGCGTCAGGAAGCGAGGTCGAGATCCCGGCCTTCGCCGGGATGACGAGGGTTGGGGTTCAGCGTGGCCCCTGCATGTTGCGGCTTTCGGCGGGGATATGCACGGTGAGCCCGTCGAGATCGTCGGTCAGCACGATCTGGCACGACAGCCGGCTCGTCCGCCGCACCCCGGCGGCAAGATCGAGCATATCCTCTTCCATCTCGCTTGCGGGCGGCAGGCGGTCGAAATCCTCTTTTGCGACGATGACGTGGCACGTCGAGCAGGCCATCTGGCCCTCGCACGTCCCTTCGAGCGGCATCATATGCGCCTGCGCGACGTCGAGCAGGATCGAACCCGGCTCGGCCTCGGCCTCGGTGCGCGCCTTGCCGTCGGCGTGGATGAAGGTGACGCGCATCAGTTGACGCCCTGCAATCGCGCGGCGGCCCTGATCGCGTTGAGGCCGTCGCGCAGGTCCTGCTCGCTGGTGTAGCGGCCCCAGCCAAGGCGGATCGAGGCGCGCGCGTCGGCCTCGCTGACGCCCATCGCGCGCAGCACATGGCTGACCTTCCCCGACCCGCTGCCGCACGCGCTGCCGAGCGAGAAGGCGATTTCGCGGGCGTCGGACATCAGGCGCAGGCCGTTGACGCCCTCGCGCCGGACGTTGAGATTGCCGTGATAACGACGGTTCGCATCGCCGTTGATCGTCCATTCGGGGAGCATGTCGAGCGCGAGCGACCAGAGGCGTTCGACATGCTCGGCATCCGCATCGAACCGTTCGGCCGCGAGCGCCGCCGCGGCGCCGAAACCGGCGCAGAGTGCGGGCGACACGGTGCCCGAGCGCATCCCCTGCTCCTGCGCGCCGCCGAACATCAGCGGCGGCAGGTCGACGCCGTCCCTGACCCACAGCGCGCCGATGCCCTTGGGCCCGTGGATCTTGTGCGCGGAGATAGCGATGAGATCGGCGCCCTCGGGAATCGCGACGCGGCCATAGCCCTGTACCGCGTCGCAGAGCAGCAGGCTGTTCTTCGCGTGCGCTGCCGCGGCGAAATCGGCGACCGGCTGGATCGTTCCGACCTCGTTGTTCACGAGCATCGTGGCGACAATGCCGTTTTCGGGGATCGACGCGTCGTCGGGCGGCAGGGCCAGTCCTTTGCTATCGACGGACAGGATGTGTGCGTTCAGCCGCTCGAGACATTGCAGCGACGCCGCATGTTCGATGCTGAGCCCGGCGACGCCGCCCGGCTTCGCTTCGGCTCCGCGCAGCAGCGCCCAGTTGAGCGCCTCGGTCGCGCCCGAGGTAAAGAAGACGCGGCCGCCCTTCGGCAGCAGCGCCGCGACCTGATCGCGCGCGACTTCGACCGCCGCCGCGGCGGCGCGGCCAGCCTTGTGCGTGCTCGACGGGTTCGCAAAACCATCGCCCGCCCCCGGCCCTTCGAGCCAGCGCAACATCGCCTCGCGCGCCTCGGGAGCGAGCGGGGTCGTGGCTTGGTAATCGAGGTAAATCATGAAGTGCGTCTGCCTCCTAATCCCGTGCATGTCGAGCCATGCTCACAATCATCGTCACCCCGGACTTGATCCGGGGTCCCGCTCAGCGGCGTCGAAAAGCGGGACCCCGGATCAAGTCCGGGGTGACGAATTGGGGGGTGGCAAGGCGCCTTATTGCGAGCGATTCGCAAAAGTTGCAACATGCTACGCAATTTCTATATAGGCGCCATCTTCGCTCCGCCACCCTGCCAGCCCGGCGATTCGGCGGCCAGCCATAAAAGATAAGAGGTGCTCCCATGCCCGACGTGATTTTCCCCGGCCCCGAAGGCCGCATCGAAGGCCGTTTCTCGCCCCCGCCGCGCCCGCGCGCGCCGGTCGCGCTGATCCTTCACCCGCACCCGCAGGGCGGCGGCACGATGAACGACCGCATTACGCAGGCGATGTACAAGAGCTTCGTCGCGCGCGGTTTCGCGGTGCTGCGCTTCAACTTTCGCGGCGTCGGCCGCAGCCAGGGCACGTTCGACAACGGCATCGGCGAGCTGAGCGATGCCGCTTCGGCGCTCGACTGGGTCCAGTCGATCCATCCCGAAGCGCAGACGACGTGGATCGCGGGCTTCAGCTTCGGCGCGTGGATCGGCATGCAGCTGCTCATGCGCCGCCCCGAAATCCGCGGCTTCCTGTCGGTCGCGCCGCCGGCGAACATGTACGACTTCAGCTTCCTCGCGCCCTGCCCCTCGTCGGGCATCATCGTTGCGGGCGGGCAGGACGAGATCGTGCCGCCGAGCGCGGTGCAGAAGCTGGTCGACAAGCTGCGCACGCAAAAGGGCATCACGATCCATCACGACGAGATCCCGCGTGCCAACCATTTCTTCGAGCATGAGCTCGACCAGTTGATGAAGTCGCTCGATAACTATCTGGATATGCGGCTCGCGCCCGATTCGCCGATCCGCTGATTAACGCCCGTCGCCCCCGCGAAGGCGGGGGCCGCTGGAGGTTTATGCAGCGAGGCCGGGCAAGGCCGACAGCGGCCCCCGCCTTCGCGGGGGCGACGAGGTTCTATTTCACCGGCACCAGCCAGATCGCGACATTCGCGAACATCACCAGCGCCGCGACGAGCATCAGCAGCGCGCGGCGGCGGTCGCCCTTGCGAAAAACATAGGCTGCGCCGCCGGTCAAAAGGACGCCGGTGAGCATCAGGATGGACATGATCGTGTCGGACATGGGGCGGCTTTATCGGGGCCGTCACAAATTTGCCACCTCGCTTATGGCCAATCCGCGCCGCTTCGCCTAAAGGGCGCTCATCGATTCCCTATCGCCCCGCGGGAGCCGCATCATGCGCATTGCAATAGCCTCTGACCACGCCGCCTGGGAGCTGAAAGCAGCTCTCGCCGACTGGCTTCGCGAAGCCGGCCACGAAGTCGAGGATCTCGGCACCAACGGCCCCGACAGCGTCGACTATCCCGATTTTGGCTACGCCCTTGGCCAAGCCATCGCCGACGGCCGCGCGACACGCGGCGTTGCGCTGTGCGGGTCGGGCATCGGCATTTCGATTTCGGTCAACCGCAACCCGGCCGCGCGGTGCGCGCTGGTCGGCGAACCGCTATCGGCCAAGCTCTCACGCGAGCATAATGACGCGAACGTCATCGCAATGGGCGCGCGCCTGACCGGCGTCGACATGGCGAAAGCCTGCCTCGACGCCTTCCTCACCACCGAATTCGCCGGCGACCGCCACGCCCGCCGCGTCGACAAGCTTTCGAATCCGCCTCAACTGGAGACCAGCCGATGACCACAGACACGCTCGACAAGCCCATCAAATCGGCCGGCTATTTCACCGACGGCGTCGGCACGGTCGACCCCGCGGTCGCGGCCGCGATGAAGCACGAGCTGGAACGCGAGCAGTATCAGATCGAGCTGATCGCGAGCGAGAATATCGTCTCGAAGGCCGTGCTCGAAGCACAGGGCAGCGTATTCACCAACAAATATGCCGAAGGCTATCCCGGCCGCCGCTATTATCAGGGCTGCGCGCCGTCGGACGAGGTCGAAACGCTCGCGATCGACCGCGCCAAGCAGCTCTTCGACTGCGGCTATGCCAACGTCCAGCCGCACTCGGGCGCGCAGGCGAACGGCGCGGTCATGCTGGCGCTGACCAAGCCCGGCGCGACGATCCTCGGCATGAGCCTCGACGCCGGCGGCCACCTGACCCACGGCGCGCCGCCCGCGATGTCGGGCAAATGGTTCAACGCGGTGCAGTACGGCGTGCGCGCCGATGACCATCTCGTCGATTTCGATCAGGTCGAGGCGCTGGCGAAGGAACATCGCCCCGCGCTGATCATCGCGGGCGGCTCGGCCTATCCGCGCACGCTCGATTTCGCGCGCTTCCGCAAGATCGCCGACGATGTCGGCGCGCTGCTGATGGTCGACATGGCGCATTTCGCGGGCCTCGTCGCGGGCGGCGCGCATCCTTCGCCGATGGAGCATGCGCATGTCGTCACGACGACGACGCACAAGACGCTGCGCGGGCCGCGCGGCGGCATGATCCTGACCAATGACGAAGCGATCGCGAAGCGCATCAATTCGGCGGTCTTCCCGGGGCTTCAGGGCGGCCCGCTGATGCACGTCATCGCGGCGAAAGCCGTGGCGTTCGGCGAAGCGCTGCGCCCCGAGTTTAAGGATTATGCGAAGGCGACGATCGCCAATGCGCAGGCGCTCGCGAACCGGCTGAAGGACCGCGGCGCCGATGTCGTCGCGGGCGGCACCGACACACACCTCGCGCTGATCGATCTCCGCCCGCTCGGCGTCACCGGCCGCGACGCCGACGAAGCGCTCGAACGCAGCGCGATCACCTGCAACAAGAACGGCATCCCCTTCGATCCGCTGCCGCCGGTCAAGACCAGCGGTATCCGCGTCGGATCGCCCGCGGGCACGACGCGCGGATTCGGCATCGCCGAGTTCGAGGAAATCGGCGATATGGTCGCCGACGTGCTCGAAGCATTGCGCGACAAGGGCGAGCATGGCGACGCCGATGTCGAAGCGAACGTCCGGGGCCGCGTCCGCGCGCTATGCGAACGCTTCCCCATCTATCAGGGATAAAGCGATGGCACGGCAGCACCCCGAGGAACCGACGCTGGTCGAACTCTCGATCGAAGAGGTCAAGGCGATGGGCAAGCAAGGGCTGGCCCATCCCTCGACGCGCCCGGTGCTGATTGGCGGCGCGGTCGGCGCAGCGGTGGGCTTGCTGCTCGATGCCGTCAGCTGGCCCGTCGGCCTGTTCGGCGGCGCCCTCATCGCGCTGGTGATGCGGGTGAAACGCTAGCCCATGCGCTGCCCCTATTGCGGACATGAAGACAGTCAGGTGAAGGACAGCCGTCCGACCGAGGACGGCGCCGCGATTCGCCGCCGCCGCCAGTGCGAGGATTGCGGCGCGCGCTTCACGACCTTTGAACGCATCCAGCTTCGCGAAGTCGGCGTCACCAAGGCCGACGGCCGCCGCGAACCCTTCGATCGCGAGAAATTGATGCGCAGCATCCAGATCGCGTGCCGCAAGCGCCCGATCGACGGTGCGCGCATCGAACGGCTGGTGTCGGGCATCCAGCGCCAGCTCGAAACCTCGGGCGAGAGCGAAGTGCAGGCGGCGCAAATCGGCGGCATGGTGATGGAGGCGCTGAAAGGCTTCGACAGCGTCGCCTATATCCGCTTCGCCAGCGTCTATCGCGAGTTTACCGAGGCAAAGGACTTTGAGGAATTCGCGTCCTCGGTCACCGAGGCGGCGCGGCCGATCAAATGACCGCGGCCGCCCCGCCCCCCGTCATCGTCCTCGTCCGTCCGCAGCTTGGTGAGAATATCGGCAAGGCGGCGCGCGCGATGCTCAATTTCGGGCTGACCGAGCTCCGCCTCGTCACCCCGCGCGACGGCTGGCCCAATCCCGACGCCGGCCCGGCATCGGCGGGCGCCGACATCGTGCTCGCCGAGGCGAAAGTTTTCGAAAGCCTCGCCGATGCGGTCGCCGACTGCACCGCCATCTATGCCACCACAGTGCGCAAGCGCGGCGTGATGAAACCCGTGCTGACCCCCGAAGCGGCGGCGCGCGAGGTTCATGCCAGCGCGGGCCGCTCGGCCTATGTCTTCGGTGCCGAACGCTCCGGCCTCGAAACCGACGATGTCGCGCTCGCGCACGCGATCGTGACGGTGCCGATCAACCCCGAATTCGCCTCGCTCAACCTGGCGCAGGCGGTGATCCTGCTCGCCTATGAATGGTCGAAGGGCATCGCGCTCGCGAGCCCGCCCGAAGTGCCGCTCGACCCGCCGGCGCCGCATGCCGAACTCGAACAATTGATCGAACATCTGACGCGCGATCTCGACGCGAGCGGCTATTTTGTTCCGCCCGAGCGCACCGAGGCGACGCTGCGCACCTTGCGCACCGCGCTGACCAAGACGGGCTGGTCGCACAATGATATCAGGATGATGCACGGAATCGTGACGGCGCTTGGCAGGAAGCCCAGGGCCGGGTAACGAAAGCACATTCCTCGCTGGTGGCCGCTCGATGTTTTACCTCCTGATTTCCCTCGCCCTTTCGGCCGCCGCTCCCGAAGCGAAGACCAGCCAGCCGAGGCCCGAAACCACCCCCGCGCCCGAAAGAAAAGGCGGTCCGAAACCGATCTGTCGCACCATCATCTACACCGGCAGCCGCCTCCCCCAGCGCGAATGCCGCACCCAGGAGCAATGGGACCGCCGGGCCGACGAGACCGGTAAGTGGATGGATCAAGACAAGAATTGACAATCGATATTTGGCATGCTGCATGTCAAATCATCGCTCACCTTGCCGTGACGACCCGGTGACAATCCCCCAGGAGTTTGATTTCATGATAAGCCTACTGCTTTCGCTCGCCCTCGCGGCGGCCGGAACCGACGCGGCGAACACCCAGCCGGCGACCGAAACAGCTGCCAAACCCGAAAAAGCCAAGCCGAAGCTGATTTGCCGCCGCCTGGCCGACACTGGCAGCCGCCTGCCCGAACGCGAATGCCGCACGCAGGAAGACTGGGATCGCCAGGCCGACAGCATCAGCAAAAGGCTGCACAACGAGAAATAAATGCCGTTGGCTGGACTTCCGGGGCGCCGGTCGAACGGATGTTCGACGATCATGTCAAGACGAGGAGGGTGCGATTTCGACAACCTCTTGGCTAATGCAGGAAATATCCCTAGGAAGCCACACCCCTCCAAGGAGCGAATATTGTTATGATCTCTGCGATACTTTCCCTGGCCCTTGCAGCAACGTCGCCGACCGTCGCTGCGGATTCGCCTGCAAAGCCAGCCAAGCCCAAGAAGGTTTGCGAAAAGGTCGAAGTCACCGGCAGCACGGTGCCAAAGCGCGTATGCCGCACGGTTGCCGAACCGGCAAAGCCGAAAGACGAAGCGGCGCAGGCCGTCGTCGCGCAGCCCGCGGGCGGCAGCACCAACTAAGCCCGGACGTCAGCTATCGGCGCGCAGGCGGTCCCACCGGGTCGCCTCATAGGCGATCGATTGTTCGACCAGCTCGTTCCACACGGCGCGCAGTCGCTCGGGTTCCAGCCCGGCGGCTTCGGCTTCGCGCGCGACATTGTCGAGCACCTGGGCCTTGCGGGCTTCGTCGCGAACGCTGCCGCGGTCGGTCTTGATGCGCGCCGCAGCGTCCATATAGCCGAAACGGCGAACGAGCAGCGCGACGAGCGCGCGATCGACCTGGTCGACCCCGGCGCGGACATCGGTCATGGTTTCGCACTGTTCGGGAAGTTTGGCGGACGTCATGCGCGCTGCCTTTAGCGGCTTTTTCGACGCTGTCGAGGCATGCGTCCGACTTGCGCCGCAACGCTTGACTTTGCCGCCCTCGCCGTCTAACCGCGCGCCTTCGCAATGGACCCCGCACCCCGGTGAAGCGGCGGTCGCATATGGCATCTGTCCATATGGTGCGACCCGGGAAGCGCCGAAATCCTTCGGCACACAGCATATTGGAGACGACAAATGTCGAAGCGCCAGAGCGCCAAGTATAAACTCGACCGCCGGATGGGTGAAAACATCTGGGGTCGCCCGAAGAGCCCGGTCAACCGCCGCGAATATGGCCCCGGCCAGCACGGTCAGCGCCGCAAGGGCAAGATGTCGGACTTCGGCATCCAGCTCCGCGCGAAGCAGAAGCTGAAGGGCTATTACGGCGACATCACCGAGAAGCAGTTCAAGAAGAACTATTTCGAAGCGTCGCGCATGAAGGGCGACACCGGCCAGAACCTGATCGGCCTGCTCGAGCGCCGCCTCGACGCGGTCGTCTACCGCTCGAAGTTCACGCCGACGATCTTCTCGGCGCGCCAGCTCGTCAGCCACGGCCACGTCTATGTGAACGGCGTGAAGTGCAACGTCGCCAGCCGCCTCGTGAAGCCGGGCGACGAAGTCACCCTCGGCAAGAAGGCGCAGGAAATGGCGCTGGTCGCCGAAGCGCAGAGCCTGCCCGAGCGCGACCTGCCCGAATATCTGTCGGTTGACGGCACCAAGTCGACCTACGTCCGCGTCCCGACGCTCGACGAAGTGCCCTATCCGGTGAAGATGGAACCGAACCTGGTCGTCGAATTCTATTCGCGCTGATCGAGTTCGCTATCGAATTCAAAGGGGCGGTCCGGCAACGGGCCGCCCCTTTTCGTTTCAGTGCGGCAGAAAGGCCGAAATCTTGCGGAGCATGTCGGCGCGCGCCTCCCCTGTTTCCAGGCCGTGGCCCAGTTCGGGATATTCCACCAGCTCGACCCGCTTGCCCTTCGCCGTCAGTTCGCGTTTCATCGTCCGTGCCTGCGCGACGCGGACATTCTGGTCAAAGGTGCCGTGGAACATCAGCACCGGTGCCTTGATTGCCCCGGCATTCTGCGCCGGCGATCCTTCGCGAATATGTGGACCGGTGCCGATAAACCGCGCGTTGATCGCACCGCCGCCGGTATCCCCCTCTTCGGTGCGCAATTGCTCCAGGTCGGTGACAGGGGCGATGGCGACGATCGCTCGGAACAGATCGGGCGCGACGACACCCGACTGCAAAGCGGCATAACCACCATAGGACCAGCCCACGATCGACAATTTCGCAGGATCAGCCCCCTGCCCGGAAACCAGCCAGCGCCCCCCGTCGGTAACATCGCCCATCGCAGTCTTCCACGATTTGAACCCGTTCTTCTGATACCATTCGTCGCCATAGCCCGACGATCCGCGGAAATTGGGCTGGAGCACTGCAAAGCCTGCCTGCGCGAAATATTGTGCCAGCCAGTCGAAACCCCACTCGTCGCGCGCCGACGGGCCGCCGTGCGGCATCACGATGGCGGGCAATCCCTTGGCGTCATTGCGTCCTGGCGGAAGGGTCAGATAGGCGGGCACCATAGCCCCGTCGGCGGCGGGATAGGTGACCGGACGAACGGGCGACAGCGTCATTTCGGCCAGCGCGTCACGCTCGCCCAGCAACGGGCGCAGTTCCTTCGCCTTCGGATCGAACAGGAAATATTGGCCGGGGTCGACGTCCGAACTGGTCCGGACCAGATAGCGGCTTTCGTCGGCCGATGCATCGGCGATCATGATCTGCTTGCCACCCAGCACCTTTGAAAGCGCCGCCGTCATTTTGGCGAGCGCCGGATCCGTGAGCACCGAAACACGACGGTCGGTGGCATAGGAAACCCCGACGATACGGCCGTTGCGACCGACACGAACGATATTGTCGATATCGACTTCGGGATGTTTGAAAACGGTCGTGACGGCGCCGCTGCCGTCCAGCGCCATGGCGACAACGGCCTTGCGCCCCTCGACCGATTGCAGCCCGTAGACGCGGTCGGTGGCGGGATCGATCGCCAACGGGTTAAAGCCTTGCTCGCTCGCAATGTCATAAATGGACAGAGGCTTCCAGACGCTGTCGCCCTTTCCTCGGTAGAGGAAGCGAATGGTCGGGTCCATTTGGCCGCTATTTTGCGAATAGCCCTGCGTCGCCATCACGCGGACCTGCCCGTGGCCATCCGACAGATAATAGATCGCGTCGCGGTTCGGCGCTTCGACGCGCTTGCTTGTTCCGTTCGCGGCATCAACGCGATCGACGCCCAATCCCTCGCTCCGGCCGGCGATGAATGTGCCCGTATTGTTTTCGGGAACATAGGTTCGCGTCATCAGCAGCGACCCGTTTTCCGACGCCGACCAGTCCAGAACACTGCCGCCGCGAAAATCGGCATAGAGCGATCGCGCGCTGCGCCGGTTGCTGAGGGATTTGAGATTCCCGCCCGCCGCATCGATCGCAATGAGGTTGCTGGCGGCGACAATCTCACCCGCCAGCTTGTCACGTTGATATGTCTGGCACGCGAGCCGCGCGTTCGTCACCCAGCCGCACCAGCTCAGAAACCCATCTTCGCCACTGCTCGACAAGATCTGTTTGGGGGTCGCCCCTTCGGTCGCATCGACGACAAACAGGCGACGCATCAACTTTTCGCCATTTTCGATGAAAGCGATCCGCGTGCCGTCGGGCGACAGGCTGACATCCCGGATCGATTCGAGCGCACCGAAACGCGCCGCATTGTCCACAGCCCCCTGCGCAACCGCGCCGGAAAATGCAGGCACAGCCGCGACCAGTGCACAAAGTGGAAGCGCACCGCGCCTCATCATATCAAGTTTCAACAAAAGCCCCTCCCGTTGCCCATTTTAGGCGGTCCACGGTGAAGACCATGGCAAATTTTTCAAGCGTCTTTGGTGCCTTGCTGGCAGCTTCGGCCGAAAAATCCGCTGCTCCCGCCCCGCCTTGCATCGCGGCGCCCCGGCTGGCACAAGCCCGCTCGTCGCAAATGAAACTTTCCGAGGAATTTCCATGCTTCGTTTCCCCCGAACGACCGCAGCCGTCGCGGTTCTCCTGACCGTTGCCGCGTGCAACACCTCCGACAAGGCCGCGACGTCGGCCACCGCCATTCCCGACGTCCAGATTCCCGAACTGTCGCTCGCGACGCTTCAGGAAGTGACGAAGGAATTGTCGTCGGACGCCTATGAAGGCCGCGCGCCCGGCACCCCCGGCGAGGAAAAGACCGTCGCCTATATCATCAAGAAGTACGAGGAAGCGGGGCTGAAGCCCGGCAACAACGGCAAGTGGACGCAGGACGTGCCGCTGGTCGAAATCACCGCGAAGAATGCGACCCCGCTGACCTTCACCGGCGGCAAGACGCCGGTCACCGCGCAATATGCAAAGGACTATGTCGCGTTCAGCTATCGCGTCCAGCCCAAGACCGCGGTCAAGGACAGCGACGTCGTCTTCGTCGGTTACGGCATCAACGCCCCCGAAAAGGGCTGGAACGACTATGCCGGGCTCGACGTGAAGGGGAAGACCGTCGTCGTCCTCGTCAACGACCCCGACTGGCAGACCAAGGAAGCCAAGGGCGAATTCAACGGCCGCGCAATGACCTATTACGGACGCTGGTCGTACAAATATGAGGAAGCCGCGCGCCAGGGCGCCGCGGCGGTGCTGATCGTCCACGACACCGAGCCCGCCGCTTACGGCTGGAACGTCGTCGAATCGAGCAACACCGGCGCGAATTACCTTGCTGAAACCAAGGACGGCGGGGCGAAGGAAACGCTCGCCAACGGCTGGATCCAGCTTCCGAAGGCAAAGGAACTCTTCGCGAGCGCCGGACAGGATTTCGACAAGCTGCGCGCCGACGCGGGCAAGAAGGGCTTCAAGCCCGTCGCGCTGACCGGCGTGAAGGCGAACTTCAGCTTTGACAACGCCATTTCGAAGAAGATGTCGCGCAACGTCATCGGCGTGCTGCCGGGCGCCAAGCGTCCCGACGAATATGTGCTCTACACCGGCCATTGGGATCACCTCGGCCGCTGCACACCCGTTGCCGGCGACGACATCTGCAACGGCGCGGTCGACAATGCGAGCGGCATCGCGGGTCTCGTGACGCTGGCGCAGGCGTTCCACAAGGCGGGCGCCCCCGATCGCAGCATCGTATTCCTGTCGGTCACCGGCGAGGAATCGGGCCTGCTCGGTTCGAAATATTACGCCGAAAACCCGGTCTTCCCGCTCGCGCAGACCGTCGGCGGCGTGAACATGGACGCATTGAACGCGATCGGCCCGGCGAAGGATATCGTTGTCGTCGGCCGCGGCAAGTCCGAGCTCGATGCCTATGTCGCCAAACTCGCCCAGATGGAAAAGCGCGTGATCAAGGACGAACCGACCCCCGAGAAGGGCTTCTATTATCGTTCGGATCACTTCAGCTTCGCCAAGCTCGGCGTGCCGATGTTCAACTTCGGCAGCGGCGACGACCTGGTCGAGGGCGGCGTCGATGCCGGCAAGAAGGCGGCGGAAGATTATGAAAAGAACCGCTACCACGCGCCGGGCGACGAATATGAGGCGATCACCAACTGGGGCGGCATGATGTCCGACCTGCGCCTCTATTACGCCGCGGGCCGCATGCTCGCGATGACCGACGCATGGCCGAACTGGAACGAGGGCGACGAATTCCGCGCCGCCCGCGACAAGTCGCGTCCCGCAAAGTAAGCGGAAAGAGCGCGCGCCCATGACGCTGAAAATGCCTGCCGAATGGGCGCCGCACGACGCCGTCTGGATCGGTTTCCCGCACCTCGCCGAAGAGTGGGCGGGCGCGATCGACGAGGGACGGCGCGACGTCGCCGCCTTCGCCAACGCCGTCCATGACGGCGGCCGCGGCGAAGAGGTGCGGCTGGTGGTCAACGACGCGCGGCAGGCGGATATCGCCGCCGCGCTCGTCGATCCGGGCGTGCGCATCCTGATCCATCCGCTCGGCGATATCTGGCTGCGCGATACCGGGCCGATCATCGCCGGCACCGGCACAGCCCGCCGCGCGCGCAATTTCGAATTCAACTGGTGGGGCGAGAAGTTCGTCATGCCCGGCGATCAGGAAATCGGCGCCGCGCTCGCCGCCGGATCGGGCCTGCCAGTCGACGATCAGGACTGGGTGCTCGAGGGCGGCGGCATCGACGTCGATGGCACGGGCCTCTGCGTCACGACCGAAGAGTGCCTGCTCAACACCAACCGCAACCCGACGCTGACGCGCGAGGATATCGCGGTGCGGCTCCACCAGTCGCTCGGCATCGACCGGCTGCTGTGGCTCGGCAACGGCTTGGTCGGCGATCACACCGACGGCCATGTCGACAATCTGGCGCGCTTCGTCGGCGAAGGGCGGCTCGCGCTGCCCGTCGCGGCGGGCGCGGACGACCCCAACGCGCATATCTATGCCGATGCCCGCGCGCGCACCACGGCGTTCGGCGGGGTCGAGATCGTCGACCTGCCCTCGCCCGGCCGCATCGAGATCGATGGCGAGGTCGCGGCGGCGAGCTATATGAACTTCTACATCGGCAATAGCGTCGTCGTGGTGCCGACCTATGGCGTCGCCAATGACGTCGCAGCGGTCGACACCCTCGCCGCGCTCTTCCCCGACCGCCGCGCGGTCGGCGTGCCCGCGCGCGGGATCATCGTCGGCGGCGGCAGCTTCCATTGCTCGAGCCAGCAGCTTCCGGCCTAGCATCGGGCGCGAAGCCGCCTATATTCCGGCTCGATTCGAGCCATCACGGACCCCGCCCATGACCCGCACCATCACCGTCGCCGCGCTGCAGCTTCCCCTGCCCGGCCCCGTCCAGCCCAATATCGACGCCGTCACCGCGCTCGTCGAGAAAGCGGCGGCGAAAGGCGCGCAGGTGATTTTGCCCCCCGAGCTCTTCGAAGGCCCCTATTTCTGCCAGGTCGAGGATGAGGAATTGTTCGCATCGGCGCGCCCGACCGCCGAGCATCCGAGCGTGGTGGCGATGCAGGCGCTCGCCGCGAAGCTGAAGGTCGCGATCCCGACGAGCTATTTCGAGAAGGACGGGCCGCATTATTACAATACGCTCGCGATGATCGGTCCCGATGGTGCGATCATGGGGACGTACCGCAAGAGCCACATTCCCGACGGCCCCGGCTATGAAGAGAAATATTATTTTCGCCCCGGCAACACCGGCTTCAAGGTCTGGGACGTGTTCGGCACGCGGATCGGCGTCGGCGTCTGCTGGGACCAATGGTATCCCGAATGCGCGCGCGCGATGGCGCTGATGGGCGCCGAGCTGCTTTTCTACCCGACCGCGATCGGCAGCGAACCCTATGACGCCGATCTCGACACCAGCCGCATGTGGCGCCGCGCGATGCAGGGGCATAGCGTGTCGAACTGCATGCCGGTGATCGCGTCGAACCGCATCGGGACCGAGGGCGACGCCAATTTCTATGGCCACAGCTTTATCAGCGACGAATGGGGCGATCTTCGCCAAGAATATGGCGCCAGCGAAACCGGCGTGCTGATCGAGACGATCGACCTCGACCGCGCAGCGAAGCATCGCGCCGGCATGGGCTTTTTCCGCGACCGCAGGCCGCAGCTTTACGGGCGGCTCGTCGAGGACATCTGACAAGATAGCGCGGGGGCGAAACATGGAATTACCCGACGACATTTTTACCGAGCCCGGGGACGTCGATCCCGAGACGCTCGCCAATCTCGGCCCGCTGCGCCGTCTTGCGGGGATATGGGAGGGACAGCGAGGGGTCGACATCAACCCCAAGGCCGACGGCCCCGAGACGCGCCAATATTATGAGCGGATCGAGATGCAGCCGATCGACCCGCAGGCGAACGGGCCGCAGCTATTTTACGGGCTGCGTTACCATTTGCACGTCAACACGCGCGAAGAGGACATCGCCTTCCACGACCAGGTCGGTTACTGGCTGTATGAGGCCGCGACCGGCCTGATCCTGCAGACGCTGGCGATCCCGCGCGGGCAGATCGCGATTGCGGCGGGGCATGCCGAGCCCGATGCGAAGCGGCTGGTGCTGAAAGCGACGCGCGGCCAAACCGACTATGGCATTTGTTCGACGACCTTCCTCGAGCTCGCCTTTCGGACCGACAGCTATCAGATTACGGTGGATTTTCACGATGATGGGTCGTGGAGCTATGTTTCGGACACGACGCTGATCGTCAAAGGCCAGGACGAGCCCTTCCTCCATCGCGACCGCAACACGCTGACGAAGATCGCCGAGCCTGACCTCAACCCCTGGGCAAAGATCACCCGCGGCGGCTAGGTCCGGACCCCAAGGTCAGCTTTCGAAGCGGCGGATGCTTTCGAGGTCGGCGCGGTCGAGCGGCTGCGTCAGCCACAGGCCGCCGCGCCCGGCGCGCGACCAGCGGACGATCGCACGGCGCTTGACCCCGCCCGCGAGTATCAGGTCGAGTTCCTTGCCGACTTCCAGATGGCCGTCGTGGATGAACCCGGCACCATTTTGCGACAAATCGACCAGTTCGATGCTCGTCGTGGTTTCGTCGGTGACCGCCTGCGCCTGCGTGCTCACGGGCAGGCGCGGCTGGCGATAACCGGTGGCGCGCTGTTCGGCCGCCAATTGTTTGAGCACGTCGGCGACATCGACTTCCTTGTCGAACGACACGCCGCACCGGCCCGCGTCGGACCAGACGACTTCGCCGCGGATCACAACCGTATCCGAAAGCGCGATCTCCAGTTTCTCGCCGATCCCGATCGGAACGTCGGCTGCCAGCATCATGCCCTTGTCGGAAATATTGCGCACGCGCCACAAACCCGCATCGCCATTGCGCATCACCTTGGCGATCCGCCAGACCGTGCGATAGCGGTCGCCGCCACGACGATCCGTGTCGGCCGCTTTGTCCTGTTCCTCTACCGGGTCGGAGAGGCGACGGTGGTTCATGTCATCTACCTTATCGAAGCAGCATCGAACGGAAGCATAACTTCCCGTCTATACTGGAAAACTCACAATCCCCACGACACCGCATTACTTGAATTAAGCTTATAATTCAATCGTAGTGCAGATCATAGTTAACGTCACATCGGTCAGAAAATGCGAAAGCGCGCGGCCCGGCTGGTCGTTCGATAGCGAAGCTTTCGTATTTTACACAATTTACGGTGCGAGCGCGCCGGGATTAAGTGCCAAAGTGACCGGTTCGGCAAAGCCATTCGCGCCAGCGCGCCGGGCCGACCCAACCGAGCGATGCTTTGCGGCATGAAAGCGAAACTACGCTTGACGGCGCCAACTCTACCGATCAAGTTGAGTTGCCGGCCTGATCCCGACCGGCGAGGCGTTTTTCCCGGGATCCGCGGCTTTTGACCGGGAAGCAGCTTGCTCCGCGTTACCAACAGCTAAAGCGCGCGATGCTCAGGCGACAGCGCCAGGTATCGTGTTCCCCTCATGCAATGAGGTGATACGATGCACGTCTCCCCACCGCGATAGCGGCCTTCGTCCGAGCCGGACGCCTCTCTGAATCAAACGCACGCCGATTTGGGCGCAGCCGTTTGGCACCCCTTTATCCGGCGCCGCCCGGCGGTCGCCGCTCGCATCGTCGCGCGCTTCGGCGCCGCGACCCCAATCGACGAGGAATTCGACATGACCATCCAGACGCTCGAACATAGCGAAACCGCCACCAAATTCTTCGACATCACCCCGCTGCAACCGAGCCTCGGCGCGCTGATCAGCGGTATCGACCTCGCCCAGCCGCTGGACCGTCCGACCTATGACGCGCTGCGCGCCGCGCTGCTCCGGTACAAGGTGCTGTTTTTCCGCGACCAGAATCTGACGCGCGAGCAGCATATCGCGCTCGGCGCGGCGTTCGGCGACCTTGAGGAGCATCCGGTCTTTTCGCTTCCCGATTATCCGCAGATCCTGCCGCTGATCTCGCAGGAGCTGAGGGGCAAATATCGCCAGTCGACCGACAGCAACTGGCACGCCGACACCACATTCCGCACCGAACCCTCGGCGGCGTCGATCCTGATCCAGCGCGTTTCGCCCTCGCTGGGCGGCGATACAGTGTTCGCCAACGCCGTCGCCGCTTATGAAACGCTCGACGAGGAGACGAAGGCGCGGATCGACGGCCTGACCGCGATCCACGATCCCAGCATCTTCATCCAGTTCCTCGACACCGAAGAGAAGAAGGAGGCGCTGCGCGCCAGCTTCCCGCCGGTCGAGCATCCCGTCGTGCGCATCCACCCCGAGACGGGCGAGAAGGTGCTTTACGTCAATTCGGTGTTCACCCGGCATATCGTCGGGCTGCCCGAGGACGAGAGCAAGGCGCTGCTCGCGCGGCTGTTCGACCAGGTCAAGCGTCCCGAATTCCAGGTGCGGTGGAGCTGGCAGCCCGGATCGATCGCCTTCTGGGACAATCGCGCGACGCAGCATTATGCCGTCCCCGATTATAGCGAGGCACGCCATATGGAGCGCGTGACGATCGTCGGCGACCGCCCCGTCGGCCCGAACGCTTGATCTGAATTCAGCAGATGACACTCCCCCTCTCCCCTTTCCGCACGCTCGTCGCCGGCGCCTTCCTGTCGCTCGCGGCCTGCGGCGGCGCGGTCGACAGCGGCACGACGATCAAGATCGGCGACCAGCTCCACGCGCTCAAATCCTCGCTCGACGTGTCGGGCGAAGGCCAGCCGGCCGATTACAAGATCGAATGGGCGAATTTCGTCGGCGGGCCGCCGATCATTGCGGCGCAGACCGGCGGCTCGCTCGATGTCGGCTGGATGGCCGAAACCCCGCTGATCTTCGCGCAGGCCGCGGGCAGCCCGGTGAAGGTCGTCGCCGTGAGCAAGACGGTGGACGGCGGCGGCTCGCCCTATGCGCTCGTCGTCAAATCCGACTCGCCGATCCGCAGCATCGCCGATCTCAAGGGCAAGTCGGTGTCGTTCATGAAGGGCACGGTGCTCCATTATTTCGTCGCGCGGCTGCTCGACAAGCAGGGGTTGTCGCTGAAGGATATCAAGCCGGTGCAGGCGACCGGCTTTGGCACCGGGCTGCTCGACAAGGGATCGGCCGACGCGATCACGATCGGCGAACCCTATCTGACGCAGGCGCTCGACGCCGGGAAGGTGCGTGTGCTGGCCAGCGGCGCACCGCCGAACACGCCGGGCTTCTTCTATCTGGTGGCGTCCGACAAGGCGCTCGCCGATCCGGTGAAGGCGAAGGCGATCGGCGACCTCGTCGCGCGCGCGGCGCGGGCGACGCGCTGGCAGCGTGAGAATCCCGCCAAGGCCGCGCCGGCGCTCGCCAAACGCTACAATGTCGACGCGGCGATCG
Organism: Sphingopyxis sp. H053; assembly: GCF_001468225.1. GTDB lineage: Bacteria > Pseudomonadota > Alphaproteobacteria > Sphingomonadales > Sphingomonadaceae > Sphingopyxis. The sequence continues at coordinate 367,377 of NZ_LNRU01000005.1, forward strand.
CGGAAAAGATCATCACGCGCGCGCCCGCCAGCTATGCGCCGATCAGCGACGCGATCATCGCGGCGCATCAGGACGAGGCCGATCTGTTCTTCAAGGAAGGACTGATCCGCAAAAAGCTCGACGCGTCGCAAATCTTCGACAAGCGCTACGACGATATCGTCGCCGCGCAGGAGGCGGCGAAGTGAATGCGCCGACACCGATTGCCCTCGCGGGCGACCCCGGCCGGCTCGTCCAGCCGGTCGTCCGCAGGGCGGGAACCCGATCCGAACGCTTCTCGTTCGCCCGCCGCGCCACCGGCCCGCTGATCATCGTCGCGCTGTGGGCGGCCTCGACGAGCGCGGGGTGGATCGACCGGTCGATCCTCCCCTCGCCCGCGGGGCTCGTCGCGGGGTGGCAGCAATTGTGGACCGAACAGGCGCTTGCCTCACAGATTGCCACCTCGCTCACCCGCGCGCTCGTCGGCGGCGCGGTCGGCATCGTCTTCGGACTGATCCTCGGCACCATCGCGGGCCTGTCGAAACTCGGCGAGGAAGTGTTCGACGCGTTGCTCCAGATGCTGCGCACCATCCCCTTCCTCGCGCTCGTTCCGCTGTTCATCGTCTGGTTCGGGATCGGCGAGGCGCCGAAGCTGCTGCTCATCGCGCTCGCGACGATGTTCCCGATGTACCTCAACACCTATGCCGGGGTGCGCAACGTCGACCGCAAGGTGATCGAGGCGATGCGCAGCTTCGGGCTTGGCGGGCGCCGCCTGATCCTTGAGGTCGTGCTGCCGCTCGCGCTGCCGCAGATCTTCACCGGGCTGCGCTTCGCGCTCGGCGTCTCGGTGCTCGTGCTGATCGCCGCCGAGCAGATCAACGCCTCGGCCGGGCTCGGCTACCTGCTCAACAGCGCGCAACTGTATCAGCAGGTCGACGTCATCCTCATCTGCATCGCCATCTATGCCGTACTCGGCCTCAGCGCCGACCTGATCGTCCGCACGCTCGAACGGCTGTTCATGCCGTGGCGCGCGGGCATCGCCATCCGATAGGAGACATACCGATGACCGCCGTCCTTTCGATCGATTTCGCCGCCGCCGAGCGCGTCGCCGTCCCTGACTTTTCGCACCGCCCCGTCGCGGTCGAGGTCGGCGATGTCAGCCGCAATTTCACCGGCAACAGCGTCCTCGATAGCCTGAACCTGACGATCCACAGCGGCGAATTCGTCGCGCTGCTCGGCGCGTCGGGCAGCGGCAAGACGACCCTGCTGCGCATCCTCGCGGGGCTCGATGCCCCCGATGGCGGCGAAGCGTGGGTGCCCGCGGCGCGTACCGTCGTGTTTCAGGAACCGCGGCTCGTCCAGTCGAAGAGCGTGTGGAAGAATGTCGTGATCGGCTTGCCCGGCAAGGCCGCGTCGCGTGAGCGTGCCGTCGCGGCGCTCGCCGAGGTCGGGCTCGATCATCGCACCGATGCCTGGCCCGCGACGCTCTCCGGCGGCGAGGCGCAGCGTGCGGCGCTCGCGCGCGCGCTGGTGCGCGAGCCTCGCCTGCTGCTGCTCGACGAGCCTTTCGCGGCGCTCGATGCGCTGACGCGGCTCAAGATGCAGCGGCTGATCGGCGAGCTGTGCCAGGCGCACGGCCCCGCAACGCTGCTCGTCACGCACGATGTCGAGGAAGCGATCCTGCTCGCCGACCGCATCCTTGTGCTGAAAGAAGGGCGGATCGGTTACGACACGCGCGTCCGCCTGCCGCACCCGCGCCGTGCGGGCGGCGAGGAATTCGACGCGCTGCGCGATACGCTGCTCGCCGAGCTGGGCGTGCCGCAGGCGCACTAGCGCCCCGCAATCGAACCACAGCAAAGGCTTTGACCACCCCGGCATGCATCGGCATGCTGGGGTCAGGGGGATTTGGACTCATGGTAATTTCGCGCGCACGGGCCTGGGCCACGCGCATGCCCGGATCGGGCTGGATGATCGTCGCGCTCGTCGTCGGCTTTACGATCGGCACCTTCATTGCGGCGTCCTCGCCCGTGGTCGAGGCGGCGCAGCTGGTCGGCGGCATCTGGCTCGACGGCCTCCGCATGACGATCGTCCCGCTGATCTTCGCGCTCGTTGCGACCGGCGTCGCCAGCCTCGGCATGGGCGACCATCACGAGGCCGCGCGGCTCGGGCGGCGCCTGCCGCTGGTGCTCATTGGCCTGCTGATCGTTTCGGCGGTGATCGGTGCGCTGATGGTCCCGCCGCTGCTCGGCGCGGTCACCATCGCGCCAGCCGATATCACCGCGCTGCGCAGCCTCTTCCCTGCGCCGCCCGCGCCGGCGGTCCCCGGCGCGGCCGAAACGATGCGCGCGATGATCCCGACCAATGTCGTCGCGTCGGCGGCCGAAGGCGCGGTCCTGCCGCTGGTCATCTTCGCCCTCATACTCGGGCTTGCCGTCGGCAAGATCGACCGCGACCGTGCCGAGGCGGTGATCCAGCCGCTGCGCGGGCTCGCCGACGCGATGATCGTCGTCGTCGGCTGGGTGCTCCGCGTCGCGCCCGTCGGCATCTTCGCGCTCGCGCTGGCGATCGGCGCGACCGTCGGCACCGCCGTCCTCGCGATCCTCGCCCAATATCTCGCGATCTCGATTGCCGTGACGCTGGTGCTGATCGTCCTCGGCTATGCCATTGCGCGTTTCGCCGGGGGCATCCCGCTCGGGCGCTTTGCCCGCGCCATGGCGCCGGCACAGGCCATCGCGGCGAGCACCCAATCGTCGATCGCGACGCTGCCCGCGATGATGGTGAGCGCCGACCGCATCGGCATCGAGGAACGCAACGCCGCCGCGATCCTGCCGATGGCGGTCGCGACCTTCAAGATCACCGCACCGTCGAACACGGTGATGATGGCGCTGGCGCTCGCGTGGATGGCGGGGGTCGAAGTCTCGCCGCTGCAGCTCGGGGTGGCCTTGCCGCTCGCGGTCCTGTCGTCGCTGGCGATCCTCGGCATGCCGGGACAGATCAGCTTTTACGCGTCGGTGGCGCCGACCGCGATCGCAATTGGCGCGCCGATCGAACTGCTGCCGATATTGCTCGCGATCGACGTCATTCCCGACATGGTCCGCACGGTCGCCAATGTGACGCACGATGTCGCCGCGGCGGCAGCGATCGCACCGCCCGCCTCAATCGATCAGTAGCGGCCGGACAGCAGCGCCCCGGCACCTGGGACTTCGGTCGGCAGCCCCAGGCGTGTCAGCATCTGGTGCGCAGTGCAGATCGCCGCCGACACCACGGGCAAGCCGATCGTATCCTCGATTGTCTGCACCGACGGCAGTGACGGCATCTGGACGCACGCCGACAGCACGAGCGCGTCGATGCCGGTGAGGTCGAGCTTTTTGTAATGCTCGAGCAGGTTCGCCGGATCCTGCGCCGCGACCTCCAGATTGTCCGGGATTTCAAGGGCAAGCCAGTCGCTTACCTCGATATCTTCATTCTGAATGTAGGAAACGACCATCTGCGTCAGCGGCTTCATATACGGCGCGACGAGCGCGATGCGCTTCGCCTTCAGCGCCGCCAGCCCCTCGACCAGCGCACCGGCGCTGGTGACGACAGGTGCAGCGCGGCCATTCTCGACCGTCCGCTGGTGCAGCCGCGCCTCGGACACGCGATGATAACCTTCGCCCATGCTCATGATCGCGACGAGGCAGGCATAGCCGAGCACGTCGACCGCGGCGTCGGACAGCTCGAGCGCGCAGCGGTCGGAATCGGCGTCCATCGCCGCGAGTTCTTCCTTCGTCACCTTCTTCATCCGCATCCGCGACGAGTGGAAGGTGAAGCGTTCGGGTGCGATGCCCTCGCGCGCGCGAAGCAGCGCCGGGATCTCGGTCTCCATCGTGACGTTCGAGCTCGGCACGATCTGCCCGATGCGGATGGGGCGTGTCATCTTGGACGCCTCAGACCGCGATGATCGGGTTGCGCAGCGTGCCGACGCCCTCGACGGTGCATTCGACGACGTCGCCCGGCCACATGAACTCTTGCGGCGTCCGCCCCGCACCGACCCCCGCGGGGGTGCCCGTCGCGATGATGTCGCCGGGTTCGAGCGTCATCACGCTCGAAATATCGGCGATCAACTGGTTGATATTGAACAACATGAAGCGCGTGTTGCTGTTCTGCTTTTCGACCCCGTTCACATGGGTCAGAATATTGAGATTATGCGGATCGCCGATTTCGTCGGCGGTGACGATGCACGGCCCCATCGGCGCAAAGCTGTCCTGCCCCTTCGAGACGATCCATTGCCCCGCGCGGCGGCAATCGCGCGCCGACACGTCGTTGATCACGGTGTAACCAAATACATGGTTCAACGCGTCGACTTCGGCGACACCGCGCGCGGTGCTGCCGATGATCACCGCGAGTTCGGTTTCCCAGTCGAGTTGCTGCGTCACCTTCGCATTGTGGCGGATCGGATCGTTCCACGCGACGACCGCGGTCGGCGGCTTCGAGAAGATCACCGGCTGCTGCGGCAGCTCGTTCGACGTGTCGAGCGAGCGCGCCGATTCAGCGACATGCTCGGTATAGTTTAGACCGATTCCGAAGATATTTTTGCGCGGGCGCGGGATCGGCGCGAGCAAGGTCACATTGCCCTCGGGAAGCGAGGTGCCGATCAGGTCGGCGGTGGTCGCGGCTGCGACAGCTTCCTGCAGGAAGCGCAGCGCGATCGGCCCCAGATCGATGAAATCGAGCATCGTCGAGGGCAGATCCTGCCCGATTGCATCGCCGAAATATTCGACGTCGATCACGAGGCCGTCGTGGAGAAGGCCGAGCCGCGGTTCGGTCTCGGCCGTGCGATATGTCACGAAGCGCATATTCTGTCCTGTCTGCTGCAAATCAGGCGGGTTGGTGGCCGCCATGTTCGGAATAGGCTTCCTCGATCCGGACGCCGAGCGCCTCCATCACGGGGAAATCGTTGAACGAGAAGAGGAAGGCCTCCTCGGAAGGATCGAGATTGACATGCTCGTGCCACATCCACGCGGGCACGCAGAAAATGTCGTGCGTGCCCCAGTCGAAGCGCTCGCCGCCGATGATCGAATAGCCGCGCCCGCCCGCGACATTATAGACGACATTGCCGGTGTGCCGGTGCGCCTTGCCGCGAAAGCCGGGCTTCAGCATCTGCATATGCGCGCCCATCGTCTGGAGCGCCCAGCCGCCGGTCAGCGGGTTCGAATAGCGTAGCATATGCCCATCGAACGGCGTGCCGTCGGACACTTTCGCGAGGTTCCACAGCGCGTCGCGCGTCGCTTCCCAGCGATAGACCATCACCGGCGAATAGGGCTTGTCCCACGCGCCAATGCCTTCGGGCCGTAGCGACCCGCCGCCATAGCTCAGCGGCAGATCGTCGACCGGAAACGCCGCCGTCTGCGCCGGCTGGTCATAAACCGCGTAGAAATTGGTCTCGAGGCTGTTCATCAGCGGGATGTCGAGGCCGTCCTGCCAGATCGACACCTCGCCCTCCGCGACGACGCCATGGTCGTGCCAGCAGCCGCCGGGCGTTAGCACATAGTCGTTCGCGCCCAAGGTGATGTGGTGTCCGTCGACGACGGTATAGGCGCCCTTGCCCTCCATGATGAAGCGGTGCGCCGAGGCCGTGTGCCGGTGCGCGGGCGTGATTTCGCCGGGACGCATCGCCTGCATCCCGCTGAACAGCCAGCCGCACACCGCGACATTCTCGCGCCCCGCATCGCTGTCGTTGAGCAGGGTCACGACGCGGCGCCCCGCCTCTTCGGGCTTCACCAGATCGAGCGCGCGCAGGCACATGGCGCGCATCTCTTCGTAGCGCCACAGCGTCGGGCGATAGCGCGTTTCGGGCTCCCACGGCTCGATCGCATTCGCGCGTTTCCAGAAGGCGCCGGCATTTCGCGCCGCAAGCTCTTGATAAAAGGCTTCAAGTTCGGGCGTGTCGGTCACGCGCGCGCGCCCGAGCACATCGTCGCGCGGATCGATGATCGTGCTATTGCCTGCCATCATGGCGTCTCCTCGTCGGGATCGACGGCCCGCGGCTCGTCGACAAACAGGGCCGACGCGCGGGGAGTCCGGTCGACCGTCAGGTTGAAGATGTCGAAGCGGTTATAGCCGCCGATGATGTCGTGCATCAGCTTGGGGCGGATGCAGTCGCCCAGGTCGATGTCGGCGTAGACGATGCCTTCGTCGTCGATCAGCGCCTTGCCCACCAGATTGCCGTGCGGGTCGATTACGCCCGAAAAAGCGCTGTTCGGGCGCGACAGCAGGTCACGGTTCTGCGGCCGGTCGGCGCTCATCGCGTCGATGATTTCAGGGCTTATCGCCGAGCAGGCGACGATCGTGAACACCTTGCCCTCGAAGCTGTGCGCGGTCGCGCGGATCTTGATCGCCTCGGCCATATTGTACGACGCCGGCGCGACGGGCAGCGCGATATAATTGGCGACGTGAACCAGCTCGCCCTGCGACAGCAGCGCGAAGCGCGCGAGCGTGTTGGTGTTCTCGCCGCACGCCAGCGTGCCGAGCGGCCCGACCGGCGTGTCGTAGACACGGATCGAGCTGCCATCGCCGCCCGCCCAGGTCAGTTTCTCGGCCCATGTCGGCACGAGCTTGCGGTGCCGCCCGAGCAGCGTCCCGTCGGCGCCGATGATCAGGTTGGTGTTGTAGAGCGTGCCGACGCTCACCGGATCGCGTTCATTGATCCCTATGACGACGGTGCAGCCATGATCGCGTGCAGCGTTGCAAAGCGCCGAAACCTCGGGGCCGTCGATCGACAGCGACGCGCGATACAGCCGCTCGTGCCACTCGGCGCCCTCGATCGGGGTCATCAGCCAGTTCCAATAGGGATAGGCGGAAACGAACACTTCGGGAAAGGCGACAAGCTGCGCACCATTGCCGGCCGCCTCGGCGATCAGCGCGCACGCCTTGTCGACCGTGCGCGCGGTGTCGAGAAAGACGGGCGCGGCCTGCACCGCGGCGACGCGCGACTTGGGCAGGAAAGGCGCGGACACGTCGCTCATGTCACGGCCGCCCGCTGGTGATACTGCGGCTTGTCCCACGCGCGCGTCGCGCAGGCCTTGTCGAGCCGCTCGACCGTTTCGACGATGTCGCGATAGCGCAGGTAAAGCGGCGTCAGCCCGAAGCGCAGGATGTCGGGCGCGCGGAAATCGGCGATCACGTCATATTCCTTGAGCGCCTGCACGATCTGGTAGCCCTGCGGGTGCGCATAGGCGACCTGGCTGCCTCGCTCGGCGTGGCCCTGCGTGCTCACCAGTTCGAAGCCGTATGCGTCGCACAAAGGTTGCATCTGTTCGATGAACAGGTCGCCGAGCGCGAGCGACTTGCGACGGATTTCTGCCATATCGGCTTCGAGGATCAGGTCGACGCCCACCTCGAGTGCCGCAAGGCCAAGCACCGGCGGGGTGCCGCACTGGAAGCGTTCGATCCCCGCCGCGGGATCATAATCCTCCTCGAAGGCGAAGGGCCGCGCGTGGCCGAACCAGCCCGACAGCACCGGCGTGGCGGCATGATGCCGCGCGGCTGCGAACAGATAGGCGGGCGCGCCGGGGCCGCCGTTGAGGAACTTGTATCCGCAACCGATCGCGAAATCGGCGTTCGCGCCATTGAGATCGACCGGGATCGCCCCCGCGCTATGGCTCAGATCCCATACGACGAGCGCGCCGACTTCGTGCGCGCGCTTCGTGATCGCCGCCATGTCGCGCACGCGGCCCGACTTATAGTGGACCTGCGTCAGCAGCAGCACCGCGACGTCCTCGTTCAGCGCATCGACGATCGCGTCGGGCGCAACGGTGACCGCCTTGACGCGCCCGCCCGAAAAGGCCTCGATTCCCTGCATCATATAGACGTCGGTCGGGAAGTTCGTGGCTTCCGACAGGATGACAGTCCGTTCACTCCGCAACGAAAGTGCGGCCGTCAACGCTTTGAAGATATTCACCGAAGTCGAATCGGTCGCGACGATTTCGCCGGGGTTGGCACCGATCAACCGGCCGATCTTGTCGCCGATGCGCCGCGGCGCGGTCGACCATTCGGCGCCGAGCCACGAGGTGATCAGCCCTTCGCCCCATTCGTTGCCGACAACCTTGGCGAGCCGGTCGCCGGTCGCCTTCGGCAAGGCACCGAGCGAATTGCCGTCGAGATAGATCAGCCCTTCACGGAGTTGAAAACGGTCGCGAAAAGGCGCCAGCGGATCAGCCGCGTCGAGCGCGGACACATCGGTGGCAAGCATCGTGTCGGTCATGCAATTTCCCTCAGGATGGCGCGCACCGGGCTGGCATCGGCGCCGACGATACGGAGCGGCAGCGCGACGAGTTCGTACCGGCCGGGCGGCACGTCATCGAGCACGAGGCCTTCCAATATCCGCATATCCGCCGCCTTGACCGCCTGATGCGCGTCGAGCGTCTTCGATTGTTCGGGGTCGAGCGACGCCGCGTCGGTGCCGATCAGCCGCACACCGATCTCGCCAAGCCGAGTGATGACATCGCTGGCAATCGCGGTGAAATCGGAGTCCCACTGGTCGTGCGGGAAGTGCTCATAGGTCCGCAGCAGAACGCGTTCGCTGCCTTCGATCGCATCCCAGTCGATATCGGCAATCTCGACGCGTCCGCGTGCGTGGCGCATGTCGAGCAGCACGCAAGGCCCGATATAGGCACCCAGATCGCAGTCGGCCGACGACGCGCCGTCATTGGCGTAGTGCAACGGCGCGTCGCCGTGCGTGCCCGCGTGGAGCGGCGTGAACATGCCGCCGACATTGACCGGGCAGCCATCGCCGATCACCGCATGGCTGTGCAGCGCGAAAGCGGGCTCGCCCGGCCATACCGGCACCGCGGCGTGGAGCGGCTGTGAAATGTCCCAGATCCGGCTCATGCGCCCTTCCCTTCGGCATAGTCGCCACCCTCGCGCGGCGCCGTCATGCGCGTGCGCATCGACCAGAGTTCGGGGAAGAAGCTGAGGTCCAGCGCCTTGACCAGATAATTGACCCCCGACGAACCGCCGGTGCCGGGCTTGTGCCCGATCACGCGCGCGACGGTCTTCATGTGCTTGAAGCGCCATTCCTGGAAATAATATTCGAGCGCGGTGATCTTCTCGGCGAGCGCGTAGAGATCCCAATGCACATCCGGGTCGGTGTAGATCTTGAGCCAGGCGTCCTCGACCGCGTCCGACGCCGCATAAGGCTTGGTCCAGTCGCGTTCGAGAATGTTCGCCGGAATATCAAAACCGCGCCGCGCGAGCAGCCGCAGCAATTCGTCGTAAAGCGACGGCGCCTCGAACGCCGCGCGTAGTCTTTCAGTCGCCCCCGGATCGTCCTTGTGGACGATCATCATATCCTCGCGCTTGTTGCCGAGCAGATATTCAAGCTCGCGATATTGCTGCGACTGGAACCCCGACGCGCGGCGCAGGAAACCGCGGAAGGTCAGGAAATCGTGCGGGGTCAGCGTCGCCAGCACTTCCCAGCTGTTGATCATATGCCGCTGGATCGTCGCGATGCGGTCGAGTCCCTTGCCCGCGATCTCGAGCCGGTCGGCCTTGATCGCGTCGCAAACCAGCCGCCCCTCGTGCAGCACGAGCTTCAGCCACAGCTCCATCGTCTGGTGCATGATGATGAACAGCATCTCGTCGGGCTTATCCGACACGGGCACCTGCGCCGAGAGCAGCTGCGCGGTCTGCAAATGCCGCGCATAGGTCAGGCCATTGTCCCACTGGATCGTCTCGCCGTCGATCTCGGTCTCGAAGATGTCGGTGCCGCCGTCGCGCGTCTGCCTGATCATTGCGATGCCTCTCCGCTCGCCGGCACAGCCGGCAGGTATCCTTCATAGGCGACATCGCCGCGCCAGGCATCCCCGGGTTCGAGCGCGGGTTCGTCAGCGATTTTGCGGTAGATGCTTGCGAAGTCGGTTTCTTCGGTCGCGCGCAACAAATCCTCGAACCCCGCGACGACGAAATAGGTCTGCTGGAATTCGTCGAAATTATACCGCGTGCGCATCACGCGTTCGATATCGAGCCAGATACGTTGCGGTTCGGGCGACGTCAGCGCGGAGAGCGCTTCGGCAAAGCTCGACATGAGGCCGCCGCCGAACGCGCGGAGTTCGCCGTCCTCGACCACGAGGCCGAACTCGACCGTATAGAGCCAAAGCCGACCGAGAAAGTCCGACGCCCCCAGCTTTTCGGCGCGCAGCCCAGCCTGACCATAGGCCACCAGAAAGTCCGAAAAGGCCGGATCGGTGAGCATCGGGATATGGCCGAAAATGTCGTGAAACATATCGGGCTCTTCGCTGTAGGCGATCTGCTCGGGCGGGCGGACGAAGTTGGCGGCGGGAAAGCGCTTGTTCGCGAGATGCTCGAAAAAGGGCTCGTTCGGAATCCAGCCGGGCACCGCGACGACTTCCCAGCCCGACACGGGTTTCAGCAGCGCGTTGAGCTCGGCGAAGTCGGGAACCCCCGGCCTCAGCTTGCGAAGAATGTCGAGGCCATCGAGGAACGATCGGCAGGCATAGCCATCGAGCGCCGCCGCCTGCTGATCGAACAAGCTCCGCCATGTCGCGTGCTGCTCGGCGGTAAAGGCGGCCCAGTTCTGCGGCATCGTCCAATTGGCCGCGACACCTTCGGGCGGTGCGTCGAATATATGTGTCGCGGCCATCGGTCTCTCTCCAAACCTTCGGCGCAAGTGATAGCGCGGGGCCGCGCGAACATTGTGCGGATTTCGCGGCAACAGATTGCAGAAAATCGCTAATCGTTCTGCTAATTTCCATATTTGCAGGAATTTGTTCTCAGGTTTAGAATGAGGCGGCCAGATTCTCGCATAAACCCGATTCAGGACGGAACGCATGGACAAGCTCGACTGGAAAATCGTTGCGGCGCTCGAACGCGACGGCCGGCAATCCTACGCCGACCTCGGCGAACAGGTCGGCCTGTCCAAATCGCCCTGCTGGTCGCGGGTGAAAAACCTCGAGGAAAGCGGCGTCATCGAAGGCTATGCGGCGCGGCTCGACCCGATCGCGATCGGCCTCGCGGTGCAGAGCTTCGTCGAAGTCCAGATCCGCTTCGATGCGCACACCGATTTCGAAGCCGCGGTGCTCGCGCACCCCGCGGTGGTCGAATGCCACACCACCGCGGGCGAGAGCGACTATCTGCTCAAAATCTTTGCGCGCTCGGCCGATCACCTCGACGAGCTGCTCCGCCACAATTTGTCGAAACTGCCCGGCGTGCAGCGGCTGAAGACCGTGGTGTGTCTCAAGACGATCAAGCGGCACGGCGACCTCGCGGAATGGGCGCGGACGACCGAAGGCCGCGGGCGCGGCGATTAGCGCCGCTGCAGCGGGCGTCAGTGCTTCAGATATTGACTCGGCGGCACGCCGAAGGCGCGGCGGAACATCGCGGCGAAGCCGCTGGGGCTGTCGTAACCGACGTCGTAGGTGACCTGCGTGATCGACGCGCCCGCGGCGAGCATCGACAGCGCCTCCATCAACCGCACCTGCTGCCGCCAGACGGCGAGCCCCATTCCCGTTTCCAGCTTGAAGCTGCGCGTGAAGGTGCGCCGTCCCATCGCCGCGAGCGCCGCCCAGTCGTCGATGTCGCGCGGGTCCGACGGATCGGCGATGATCGCGTTGCAGACGCGGAGCAGGCGCGGGTTCGACGGCATCGACACCTGATAGGGGGCGTTCGGCATGCGCCCGATCTCGTCGAGCAACAACGTGATGATCCGCCCCTCGCGCCCGTCGACATCATAGAGCGCGGGAAAATCGACAACCTCGAGGATCAACGATTTGACGAGGTTCGACACTTCGAAAACGCGGCACTCGTGCCCCGTCTCGCCGCCCCGACACGGCAGGTAGAGCGTGCGCAGCGACACCGCGCCGCGGCACGCGACCTCGTGCCGTGTTCCCGCGGGCAGCCATACGGCGCGTTGCGGCGGGATGACGAAGCTGGTCTCGGGCGTGCGGACCGACATCACCCCCGACGACGCGTAGAGGATCTGGATATGGTCGTGGCTGTGCATCGGATCGATGAAGCCGGCAGGATATTCATCCTGCAGCGCAATGACCGGGCGGTCGTTCGTCAGAACATCGGCACTATGCTTCATGGCCCGATCCTCACAAGCTTTGGACAAATACACAATATAGGCCGCGCGCGCCGCTGGCCAGCGATGATGCGCCCACTGGCCTGTCCGCTGCGGTGATTGGCCCAAATGGGCGATAGATGGGGACGCGCAAAAGCTATCAGGCAATCAAGGATCGTTTCGAGAAGGATAAGCGAAATATGTCAAAGGGCTTAAGCGTCATGCAGAACGACATGGCCGACCCCGATATCCGGCGCTTTGTCGACGCGATCAACGCCGCCTATGCGGAGCATGGCGCCCCGGCGGGCGCGAGCATGGCGACGCGCCGCGCCGTCGCCGAACGCGTCCGGGCGCCGTGGCGCGAGGGTGGCCCGATAATGGCGGAGAGCCGCGAAATCGACATGGGCGGCGTCCGCCTGCGGCTCCACCGCCCGGTCGCCGACGCGAAGCTGCCGGTCATGCTCTATATTCACGGAGGCGGATGGACGCTGTTCAGCATCGACACGCACGACCGGCTGATGCGCGAATATGCCGCGCGCGCGGGCATCGCGGTGCTCGGCATCGATTACAGCCTGTCGCCCGAAAGCAAGTTCCCCGTCGCGCTGGAGGAATGCGCGGCGGCGCTCGACTGGATCGCGGCAGAGGCGGATACGCTGAACCTCGATGCGACCCGCGTGCTGATCGGCGGCGATTCCGCGGGGGCGAATTTGTCGGTCGCGGCGTGCCTGTTGCAGCGCCAGCGCGGCCGTCCGCTGCCCGCCGCGATGCTGCTCAATTACGGCGCCTTCGCGCCCGAGCGGACGCCAAGCTATGCCCGCTTCGGCGCCGGCGATTATTCGCTCGAGGCCGACGAGATGGACGCCTTCTGGGCCTCCTATGTCGATGACCCTGGACAGCTTGCCGACCCGTTGGTCGCGCCGCTCAACGCCGACCTGACCCGCCTGCCGCCCGCGTTCCTCGCCATCGCCGAGTGCGACATATTGGCCGATTGCAACGACGCCTTCGCCAGCAAGCTCGAAGAGGCGGGCGTGCCGACGCGCGCGGTCACCTATCGCGGGGCGACGCACAGCTTTCTGGAGGCGGTATCGATCGCGCCCCTCGCGGGCCGCGCGCTCGACGAGCAGGCGGCGTGGATCCGTGATATCGTCGCGGCATGACCGACCTCTACACGCCGCGCGGCGCCGCCGACATCGGGCAGCTGATCGCCGACTATCCGCTCGCCTGGGTGATATCGGGTGCCTTCCATGCCAGCCCACTGCCGCTGATCGCCGAGACGGACGATGCGGGCGCGGTAGTCGCGCTGTTCGGCCATTGTGCGCTGCGTAATGCGCTGGTCGCCGATTTCCGCGCTGACCCGCGCGGGCTGATCCTGTTCAACGGGCCATCGGGCTATGTTCCGACGACTTTGTTGTCGAAGCCCGACTGGGCGCCGACGTGGAATTATGCGGTGTTGCGCTTCACCGTCGAGGTCGAATTCGTCGGCGACGAAACGCAGGGCGCAATCGAGCAGCTCGTCGCGAAGATGGAAGGTGGCGCCTGGTCGACAGCGAGCCTCGGCGCGCGCTATGAAAAGATGCTCGACCAGATCATCGCCTTTCGCGCCCACGTCCGCTCCGTCGAACACAGCTTCAAGCTCGGGCAGGATGAGAGCGCAGTGGGCTTTGCCGAGATCGTCGCGGGTCACAGCGACCGGACGCTCGCGAAATGGATGGAAGGACAAAGGTGAAGCTTTTCTTCGACGATCGCCAGACCGCCCACGCCCCCTCGCGCGAACTGCACAATGGCGACTGGGTGCCCTATGCCGAAAATATCGAGCGTCCGCGTTCGATCGTCGCACAGTTCAGCGACTGGAGCGCTGTTCGCGATTTCGGCATGGCGCCGCTGCTCGCCGTTCACGACTCCGACTATCTCGCCTTCCTCGAACGCGCGCATCGCGACTGGGTCGCGGCGGGGCGCAATGGCGACGCGATCGGCTATACCTTCCCGGTCAGGCGCCGCCGCCCGCTCAGCTTCGGCCGCATCGACGCCGATCTTGGCGCGTACAGCTATGACGCCGGGACGCCGATCGCGGCGGGTACGTGGGAATCGGCCTATTGGTCAGCGCAGGGCGCGCTGACCGCGCTCGATCATCTTCAAACCAGCGGCGAGGCGCATGCCTTTGCGTTGTGCCGCCCGCCGGGCCACCATGCCGGGCGCGACTATATGGGCGGCTATTGCTACCTCAACAACGCCGCGATCGCGGCGCGCGAGGCGCATGTTCGCCGCCTCGGGCCGGTCGCGGTGCTCGACATCGACTATCATCACGGCAACGGCACGCAGGATATCTTCTATGAAGATCCCGGCATCTTCTTCGCCTCGATCCATGCCGACCCGCGGACCGATTATCCCTTTTACTGGGGGCACGCCGACGAGACCGGCGAAGGTGCGGGCGAAGGAACGACGCTCAACCTCCCCCTCCCCCGCGGCACCGACGGGCAAAGCTATGCGCCCGCGCTCGACACTGCGCTGGCGGCGATTTCGGATTGGGGCGCGAAGTTCCTCGTCGTCTCGTTCGGCGCCGACACGCACAGCAGCGACCCGATTTCGAGCTTTGCGCTGGAGCGTAAGGATTATGTCGAACTGGCGGGACGTATCTCCGCGCTCGGTGTGCCGACGCTGATCGTGATGGAAGGTGGCTATGCCGTCGGCGACCTCGGCAAGAATGTCGCCGCGTTTCTCTCGGGCTTTTAGGAATATCCTCCTTGTGGGAGGTGGCAGCGCGAAACGCTGACGGAGGGGCTTCGCGGCCCCTCCACCATCCGCTTCGCGGACGGTCCCCCTCCCCATCGCTTCGCGACAGGGAGGATTCGGCCGATCAGTTCAGGCTGAACCTTACGCTCGCGCCCAGCGTGCGCGGCCGCGCGACCGAGCCCGCAAAGGCGAAGGGCGCGTTCAAAATGCCATATTGGTTGAACAGGTTCTTCGCGAACAAGCTGAGCTCGATCCGGTCGCTCACCGTCACCGATGCGTTGAGATCGACGAGGTGGAAATCGCCCTTGTCGAGCGTCCCGGCGAAATCGACGGGTGCGCTCGACAGATAGCGGTGCGCGATCCCGAAGCGCGGCTTCAGCGACATGTCGGGGAAGCTCAGGTCGAGCGAGTTCGACAGCGTCCATTCGGACGCACCCGGCAAGCGCGTTCCCTTTGCATAGCCGCCGCCCGGCGCGAAGCTGTCGGGCAACAGCGACGACAGCCGCGCGTCGTTATACGCGATGTTCGAGGTGAAGCTGAGGTTGCGCGTAGGGCGCAGGTTCAGGCTGATTTCGACGCCATCGATGTCCGCGCCGCCGCCGTTTACCGTGTAAGCGCGGAAATCGCCCGGCGTGAACAGGCGCGCCTGAATATTGCCCCAGTCGATGTGATAGGCGGTCAAATCGACGCTGAGCGTCCGGTCGATCAGGTCGAAGCGCGTGCCGATCTCATAATTCTTCGTCGTGTCGCTTTCGAAGGTCAGCGGCAGGCCGACCGTGGCGAGCGAATAGACGTTGAGGCCGCCGATGCGGAACCCTTCGGAATAGAGGCCATAGATCATGAAGTCCTTCGACGGCTTCCAGGTCAGCGACGCCTTCGGGATAAAATCCGAATCCTTGGCTGTAGCCGGCGCATAGTCGAAGGGCGGGATCAGATCGGCGTTCGGCAGATATTGCAGCCGCGGCGCGGTGCGGTATTCGAACAATCGCCCGCCGAGCGTCAGCGTCAGCGTATCGACGATGTCGAACGATGCTTCGCCGAAAACCGCCTTTTCGGTAACGCGGTTGCTGCTGACCGTGCGTGAGGCCAGGTCATCGGGAGCCAGCTCGCTGCCCGGCCGCCCGCCGAACTCGCCCGGATTGACATCGATATAGTCGGAGATGCCCTCGATAAAGGTGCCGTCGGTGCTGTTCGAACGCAGCCGCGTATAGTTGACGCCGAGCAGCCAGCGGAGACGCCCGCCGTCGGGCGACGCGAGCCTGAGTTCGCCATATTCGGTCTTCGACTTGCCCTTGCCGCTCGCGAGTTCGGGGGTGTCGGTGCGCGGGTCGTTGCCGCCAAAGATCGAATTGTCGAACGCCAGGTCGGCCTTTTTCTCGGTATAGCTGCCCACCGCGGTCAGCGTCGCAAAGCCCAGATCCTGCTCGATCCGCAGGCTGTGCATCATGAACTGCGTGTCCTGATATTCGGCAACGTTAGTGGCGCGTTCGAAGGTCTTGGGCGGACCGAAGATCACATAGGTCTGATCGTCGAGATCATATTCCTGATACATGCTGAGCGCCGAGACGCGCGTCGTCTCGGTCGGCGTGAAGACGATCGAACCGCGCAGACCGCGGACGCGCAGGTCGTTGCTGCCCTTCTCGCCGAGCAGCGTGTTGTCGAGATAACCGGCGTCGTAGCGCTGGAGCGCGACGAGACGGACGGCGAGCTTGTCGGTCGCGATCGGCACATTGACCATCGCCTTGACCGCATAGCTCGCCTCGCCCGCGCGCTTGGTCGTCGAAACTCCGCCCTCGAAGCCCGCATCGAAGCGCGCGGGATCGGCCTCGTTCACGACATAGTTGATCGCGCCGCCGAGCGACGAGGAGCCGAAGAGCGTGCCCTGCGGCCCGCGCAGCACCTCGACGCGGCTGACATCGAAGCTGTCGACGTCGGGGATCACGAGCGGGAAACCGGGCTCGATCAGCGGCACTTCGTTGAGATAATAGCCCGTCGTCGCCTGGTTCGCCTCATGATAGGTCGACGAGGCGACGCCGCGGATCACGACTTCGGAAACGCCCGGCTGATAGTCGTTGAAAATGACGCCGGGGACGCGGGTGATGTAATCGGAGAGGCTCTGGGCATTGAGCTTTTGCAGCGTCGCCTCGCTGACCGCCGACACCGAACCGCTGACGTCGCGAACCGACTGTTCGCGCTTCGCGGCGGTGACGACGATTTCATTGTCGTCGACCTCCTGCGCGAGCGCACCCGATGCCTGCCCCAGCGCCAGGATCGAGATGCCACATGCGGCGACCCGCCTGATCGATGCAAAGCCCATTTTTGCCTCCCTTATTGATTATGCCTATTGGTAAGAAAATCCGATGCTCAAGCTATCATGCGAAATTGGCGTGTCGGCGATGGTCGGGCCAGTTTCCAGCCGGATCGGGCCACCCCTGTGGCGCAGGAAAGCGTGGTTTCATGAGGGCTTGCGGCCAATTTGCCCGATCGGTGGATTGGGCGGCCTGATCGGCGCAGTAAGCCAACCCGGGCGACATACACTGGACGCGACATCCCCACCGGGCGAGAGAGGGTCGCATGCAGAACATCGAGGACAAGGGTCGGCGCGCGTTTATGGGGAGCGCCGCGATGGCCGCGCTCCTGCTGGGAAATCGCGCGGCGTGGGCGCTCGACCAGGGCGGCGCCGGACGCTGGCCCAAAATCGCGCCACCCCAATCGCCGCGTGTCTCGCATGTGATCGATCAATTGGGCCGCCAGCGCGACGATGCCTATAGCTGGATGAAGTTCATCCCGGCGACGGGCGAGCGCACGCGCGATAATTTGCCCGACGCCGTCGGCGCGATGCTGAAGGCGGAAAATGCGTACGCTGACGCGATCCTTGCACCGCTAGCGGGCGAACGCGCGAAGCTGCTCGACGCGATGCTCGCGCGGGCGTCGGGCGACACGGCCGCGCCGGCGCTCGAAAAGGACGGCTGGGACTACGGATCGGCGCGGCCCGCCGGCGCGGCACATGCGATCTATACGCGCAGCAAGAAGGGCGGAAAGCCCGAGCAGCTCGTCGACGAGGCGGTGCGCGCCAAGGGCCAGCCCTATTTCCGCAGCACCGGGCATCAGCCGAGCCCCGACCACCGCTATTTCGCCTGGGCCGAGGATGTGATCGGCAACGACCGCCACCGCATTGTCATCCGCGACAATCAGAGCGGCGCGGTGCGCACGATCGTCGACAAGGACGCCTATGGCTATGGCGGGCTCGTCTTCGCGCCGTCGTCGCGCTGGCTGTTCTGGATCTGGCGCGATGCGCGCAACCGCCCGACGCGACTCTATCGCACCTCGGCCGACGGCAAGGTCACCGACCTCGTCTATGAGGAAAAGGACCCCGCGATCTTCATGCAGGTGAAGCGCACGGCGGCCGACGGCTTCATCGCGCTGACCCTCGCCGGCCCCGAGACCGCCGAAGTGCGGCTGGTGTCCGCCGCCGACGAAACCGCAACCCCCGCCGCCGTCTGGCCGCGCAAGACGGGTGTGCTCTATGACATCGACGAGTGGAACGGCGGGCTGATCGCGCTCACCGATGCCGGCGACGCGTTCGACATGGCGCTGCTGCGCCTGGACCCGAAGAGCTTTCGCACCCTCGCAACGCTCGTGCCGCACCGCGCGGGCACGCCGATCCTCCAGATCCAGCCTTTCGCGGCGGCACTCGTCCGCCTCGAGCGCGTCGACGGGCTTCACCGGCTCGTCATCCTGCGCCCCGATGGGTCGGAACAGACGGTCGCCTTCGACGACCCTGCCTATGCGATCGAACTGCCGGGCGAGCAAAGCTATGGCGCGTCATCGGTGATGATCGTCCACCAGTCGCCCAAATCGCCGCGCCGCTGGATCCGCGTCGATCTGGTCAGCGGCAAGCAGGATGTCGTCCAGAAACAGGCGGTCGCCAATTTCGACCCCGACGATTATGAGGTCGAACGCCTGTTCGCCCCCGCGCCCGACGGCGAAATGGTGCCGATCACCCTGCTCTCGCGCCGTGGCGCGCCGAAAGATGGCAAGGCGCCGCTGCTCCAATATGGCTATGGCTCGTACGGCGTGCCGAGCGATCCCGAATTTTCGATCCCCGCGCTCGCGCTCGTCGATCGCGGCTGGCGCTACGCCATCGCGCATGTGCGCGGCGGGTCGGAGAAAGGGCGCCGCTGGTTCCTCGGCGGGCGCAAGTTCACCAAGCGCAACAGCTTCACCGATTTCATCGCCTGCGCGGAACATCTGGCGGCCGAAGGCTATACCGCGAAGGGCAAGGTCGTCGCCTATGGCCTGTCGGCGGGCGGGCTGCTCGTCGGCGCGAGCATGAATATCGCCCCGACTTTGTGGGGCGGCGTGATCGCGCAGGTGCCGTTCGTCGACATGCTCAACACGATGAGCGACGGCGCGCATCCGCTCGTGCCGCTGTTCCGACCCGACTGGGGCGACCCGCTCGCCGATCCCAAAGCCTATGACTATATCGCCTCGATCTCACCCTATGAGAATGTCCGGGCGGCCGCCTATCCGCCGCTGCTCTGCACCGCCGGCCTCAAGGACGACCGCGTCGCCTATTGGGAACCCGCCAAGCTGGTTGCCGAAGTGCGGCGTCGCTCGACGAGCGGCAACCCGGCGCTCTTGCACACCGACATGGACAGCGGCCACCAGGGCAGCGCCGACCTGAAAAGCGAATATCAGCAGAAGGCGCTGTTCTGGGCCTTTGCGATGCGCTGCGTCTAGAAACCGCGGAAAGACGGCACGGGCGCGAACATGAGCATAAGGAAGCCATAGGCGCTCGCGAGCAGTAGCAGCACGCCCGCGGCGCCGACCAGCCAGTCGGCGCGCAGGCGGCGGACGAGATACGCCCCGATCGGCGCGGCGATCACCCCGCCGATCAGCAGACCGATCGCCGCGGTGCTGAAGCTTTGCCAGCCCATCGTCCCGATGAACCCGGCCGCGATCGTCACGGTGACGAAGAATTCGGACGCGTTTACCGTGCCGATGACGGTGCGCGGCTCGGCGCCCTGCGCGAGCAGATTGGCGCTGACGATCGGGCCCCACCCGCCGCCGCCCGACCCGTCGGCAATCCCGCCGATCAGCCCGAGCGGCCCGACGAACTTGATGCTGCGATAGGTTTGCGGACGCCGCGCGCCGCGCCACAGCAGATAGATGCCGACCGCGCCGAGATAGGCGAGCACGACCGGCCGCGCGATGCTGTTGTCGATATTGGTCAAAATCCACACGCCGATCAGCCCGCCGACGATCCCCGGGACGACGAGGCGGCGGAACAGCCGCCAGTCGACGTTGCGCTGCATCGCATGCGCCAGCCCCGACACGCCGCCGGTAAAGCTTTCGGCGACATGCACCGCCGCCGAGGCCGACACCGGCGGCAAGCCCAGAACGAGCAACAACGCGGTACCGATGACGCCGAACGCCATGCCGAGCGCACTGTCGATCAACTGCGCCGCAAATCCCACGACAATGAAGGGCAGCAGCGCCCAGAGCGTCAGCCCGTCGAATATCGTCATTGCGCAGCGGGCCTACGGCGCGTGGTTTTCGAGGTCCGGCGCGTGAAGAGAAAGACCGCAGGGAAGCAGAGCGCGATCAATGACAGCGCACCGGCGAAGACCGGCTCGCCGCCCGCGAGCCAGGGCAGCACCGCGGCCCAGATCGACACGCCGAGCACGGTCAGGAAAATCTGTTCCTGATCGATGTCAGTGGCGACCGCGAGCGGCACGCCGCGCGCATCGGCGCGCAACGCCTCAAGGCGGCGCGCAACCGGGCTGTGCGGTGCCGCCTGCCGCCCCGGGATCAGCGACGACATCACCGACCCCAGCCCCGCGCCGACCAGCCGGACGCCGACCGCGCGGGCGAAGGCGCGCGGTTCCTGAAGCCGGTCGCCGACCGCGCGCAGGCTGAGCCGGCCGCCGAACACCAGGTCGATCAGCGCCTCGCCGGTCACCGCCTTGATCGGCCGGTCCTGCACCTGATGGCTGGCCTCGATCCAGTCGAAGATCGCACCCGGCACATCAATGCTGCACGCGCGTTCCAGCCCCTGGAACCCCGGGGCGCTGTTCGCCTCGCAGATCCGGTAGCCCTCATTGTCGAACAAGATGTCGATGCCGGCGACTTCCAGCCCCAGCGTGTCGGCGGCGCGCGCGGCGAGGTCGGCCATTTCGCCCGTCGGCGTATGGGCGATGCCGACGCCGCCGAGCGAGACGTTGGATTTGAAATGGCCCGCGGGCGAGCGCCGCTCCATCGCCGCGATCACCCGGCCGCCGATCACGAGAACGCGCACGTCGCGCCCGTGGCTCGACCGGACATAATGCTGGAACAGGAAATCGGCCTTGGCATCGGCGCTTTCGAGCAAGCCGGCGAGATCCTCGAACTGGCTGCGGTCCTCGCATTTGAGGACGCCGGTGCCGCGCGTGCCGCGCAGCGTCTTGACTATCATCGGGAAACCCAGCTCCTCCTCGACGATGTCGACCCCGATCGGGAATTTGCCGAGGATCGTCGCGGGGATCGGCAATCCGGCGCGCGCGAGCCGCTGCATCGTGTGGAGTTTGTCGGCGACAAGGTCGATCGCTTCGGGCCCGTTGATCAGGCGCACGCCGCGGCGTTCGAAATGGCGGAGCACCGCGAGCGTGAAATAGTCGGTCTCGGCGCCCGTCCGGCACAGGATGAAGTCGGGCCGGGCCAGCGAATGGCCCTCATAATGCACCGACCAGCCGTCGACCGGCGCCGCGACGATGTCAAAATTATGCGGTTTCAGGACATGCAGTTCGATCCCGCGCGCCGCCGCGGTCTCCTGAAACCGCAGGATTTCGGGGACCTCCGGCAGGGCCGGATCGAGATCCCGTTGGAAGAAAATCCAGCCCAGCAACGATCGGCTCCTTCAACATCTGGTCGAACGCATAGGCTCAGTGCCAGAAAACCGCCCGCCTGCGCAATCGTTCACGCGGCAAGTCGACCTAAGTTCCTGTTTTGCCGTTTCGATTGCGACGATCCCTCCGATCTGGACCAGACAGGATCGAAGATAAGCGCTCTCTGGCACGAATCCGGCTTAAACCTGCCCTGCGCGACACGTTAAATGTCGCATGACCACCAAAGCGACACAATCGAACGAGCCGGTAGGACGGTTCCTGGGTTGGCTGGGGCTTCGCCAATCGCGCGGCGCTCCCCCCGAAGGGGGCCATGCGCCGCCGAATGGGGCGGGGCCGTACGACCTTGCACGCCAGGCGCGATACGAACTCGCCGCATCGATCACCTCTTTCCTCGTCGATAATGACCTCGACGTGTCACCCGCCAATCTGTTGCTCGCGCACAGTGCCTTTTCGGGCCGCAATCCCCGGCTCGCGCGGCAGGTGATCGCGCAGGCGCAGACTCCCGAGGGGATCAGCCAGAAATGGCTGAACGAACTCGACGAACAGGAAGCGGGCCAGCCCGATCGCGTCGAACTCGACCGGCTGATGACCCGGCTCGAAACCAATATCGAGGCGTTCCAGGCGAATACGAAAGAAGCGCGAACCGCCACCACTGACTATGGCACCGAACTCGAGCAGCATGTCGTCGATCTCGAACAGCTGCAGAAGACGGGGCGCATCGTCTCGAGCCTCGCCGACCTTGCCAAGGTCATGCTCGAACGCACGCGCAAGGCCGAGGACGACATGCGCAAGAGCGAGGACGAGGCGAAGGCGCTGCGCCGCAGCCTCGATCGCGCCAAACGCGACGCCGAGCTCGACTATCTGACCGGTCTGCCCAACCGCCGCGCGTTCGAGGCCTTGCTCGACCGGCACTATAAGGAAGCGCGCGCCGCGGTCGAACCGCTGAGCATCGCCTTTTGCGACATCGACGAATTCAAGAAGGTCAACGATATCCACGGCCACGAGGCGGGCGACCGCGTCATCAAGGCGATCGCCGACACGCTGGCGCGGATTTCGAACGACCATTGTCATGTCGCGCGTCACGGCGGCGAAGAGTTCGTCATGCTGTTCCGCGGCCTGACACCAACGCAGGCGGCCGAAAAACTCGACGATGCGCGCGAGGCTCTGGCCGACCGGCGTCTGATCAACCGCAAGACCGACGAGCCGTTCGGCCAGATTACCTTCTCGGGCGGGGTCGCCGACGTCTTTGGCTATGGCGACACGCGCGCCGCGCTCAAGGCCGCCGACGCCGCGCTTTATAAGGCCAAGGCCGGCGGGCGGAACCGAATCGAAATCGCCGACCCGGCCTGAGTTTCTGGGATTCCCGCGGGGGGCGGGAGGCCGCGGGCGATCGCGCACCAGCGCGCGATCGCCCGCAGTTTATTTGTCTCGACCGTTACGCGGTCGCCGGACGCGCCACCCACAGCCCGAAACTCGCAATGATCGCATAACAGATCAGCGGAACCGCCAGCGCGAGCCGGATGTCGCCGCTGAGGTCGGCCACCGTGCCGAACAGGAACGGGACGATCGCCCCGCCGATGATCGCGGTGCACATGATGCCCGACCCCTGCGGCGTCCGTTCGCCAAGCCCCTCGGTCGCGAGGCTGAAGATCGTCGGGAACATCAGCGAATTGCAGAAGCCGACCAGAATCAGCGCCCAACCCGACAGTGCCCCGGTCGTCACCGCCGACAGGACGATCAGCGAAATCGCGCCCGCCGCAAAGGTCGCGAGCACGCGTCCCGGCTTCGCCAGTCGCAGGATGAAGCCGCCGAGCAACCGGCCGACCAGCGCGCCCAGCCAGTACATCGCGACCAGCTTGCCCGCCGCCTGGAGCCCCAGCCCCATCACGCTCGGTTCGGCGAGATAGGCCATCAGGTTCGAGCCGATCGCCACTTCGGCGCCGACATAGACGAAGATGCACAGCGCGCCGAACTGGACGCGGCGGTTGTGGGTCAAGAGGCCCCACGTGCCCTCGAGCTTCACATCGTCGGCTTTGGCGTGGTCGATCGCCGACCGATACATCCAGAACACCGCCGCGATCACCAGCATCAGTACGCCGAGCCACATATAGGCGGTGCCGATCGACGCGCCCTCGGCGACGCGATAGGCCTGAATCTGCGCCTCGCTCGCGGTTTCGGCGTCGATCGGCTGTTCATCGCCGAGCAGGAAGGTCGCGCCGCCATAGACCATGAGGAACACCCCGATCGAATTGAACGCCTGCGCAAAGGTCAGCCGGCTGTGCGAGGTCTCGACGGGGCCCAGCGTCGTGATCACCGGATTCATCGCCACCTGCAGGACCGTGATCCCCGCGCCGATGCAAAAGAGCGCCGCGAGGAAGCCGGGATAGGAGGCCGCTGCCGAAGCCGGGATGAAGAGGAAGGCGGCCGCCGCCACGATGATGAACCCGAGCACGAAGGTGCGGATATAGCCGAGTTTCGACATGATGATGCCGGCGGGAATCGAAAAGGCGCCATAGGCGATGAAAAACGCCATCTGCACCAGGTTCGCCTGCGCATGCGTCAGGTGGAACATCGGCTTGAACTTGCCGACCAGCAGGTCGTTGATGTTCGTCACCCCGCCCAGCAGGAAAAACACCGCAAAGGCGAGGATCAGCACCACGCGTGTGCTGTGACCGCCCTTGCCCGGCTGTTCGGTCGCGTTCGTCGCGACGTTCGGCGCCAATGCCATTCTCTCTCTCTCCCCTTGCCTTGTCTCAGGCTAACCCGGATGACGGTCTTGTCACTTTACCGCCGGTGGGCAAGGCAGATTCTCCCCGACCGCCTCAACATTCGTATTCAGCAGCGTCGCGGCGAAGCCCTTGTCGCTCGTGATCGAGACGGCATAGTCGACCTGCCGCAGATTGGCACCCGCATCGGCGAAGCAGCGGAGCGGCACCTTGATCGTCGAGACCTGCCCCTTTGGCGCCGCCTTCACCGCCGCCGAGACGTCGAACGCCTTGCCGCCGAGCGCGAGGCTGACCGGCGCGCTGCCGATCGCATCGACCCGCCAGTCGATACGCAGCGCGAAGCTGTTGTTCAACTGGCGCGACAGGTCGGCATATGGGCCGCTGAGGTGCAGCGCCGCGGGGCCGGTCCAGACGAAGCTTTTGCCATCCTCCTGCGCGCGAACATCGACCGAGCGCGCGGCGATCAGCCCGCCGGGGCTCGATACCGGCGGCGATTCCACCGGGCGCGATCCGCCCGCGTCGGTCACGGTCAGCACCCACGGCGCGCGCGCGCGGCCACCCGAGAAGTAATTTTCGACGTTCAGCGCCGCCGCGATGTCGACGCCCAATTCCTCGGACAGCTGCGGAACCGTCGTGCTCGCGCCATATTTCAGGCCATAACCGACCGCGAACTGCGGCTTTTCGACGGGCGAGCGCGCGTCGGCGGGCCAGGCGAAGGGCAGCGTGCCGGTAAAGCCGCGCACCGTCTTTCCATCCTTGCCGGCGACGAGCACGTCGGCGACGCCCGCACCCTGCGACCCCGGCAGCCAGCCCGCGACGAACGCATCGGCGGCGTTGATTTCGGGGTTGGTGAACATCGGCCGCCCCGACAGGAACAGCGCGACCACCGGAATGCCCGCGGCTTTCAGCTTCTTGAGCGTCGCGAGATCGGTCGCCTCCGACGGCTGATAGTCGAGCGTGGCGACGTCGCCCTGGAATTCGGCATAGGGCGCCTCGCCGAACACGACGATCGCGACGTCGGGTTTTTCTTTATAGACGCCGCCGTCGGACAGGGTCGCGACGCCGCCCGCATCGCGCACCGATTTGTTCAGCGCTTCCCAGATCGTCTGGCCATTGGGGAAGTCGGCGTGGGTGACGTCGGTCCCCTGCCAGCTGATCGTCCAGCCGCCCGACTGGATCGCCATGCTGTCGGCCGCGGGGCCGGTGACAAGCACGCGCGCGCCCGGTTTGATCGGTAGCACGCTGCCGTTATTCTTCAGCAGAACGAGCGACTTGGCGACCGCTTCGCGCGCGACAGCCAGATGTTCGGGCGTGCCAACGGCTTTCACCACGCTGCGGTCGACATGGCCTTCGGGAAACAGGCCGAGCTTGTATTTGACGCGCAGGATACGCCGCACCGCATCGTCGAGCCGCGCCGCCGATATCGTGCCGTCCTTCGCATGTTTCAGCGTGGTCTCGTACAGCCCCTTCCAGCTGTCGGGCGCCATGAACATGTCGAGCCCGGCGTTGATCGACTGCGCGCAATCGGTGACGCTGCATCCCGCAACCTGCCCGTGCCCGTTCCAGTCGCCGACGACGAAGCCCGCAAAGCCCATCTTCTCCTTGAGCGCGTCGGTCAGCAGCCCCTTGTTGCCGTGATGCTTGATACCTTGCCAGCTCGAGAAGCTCGCCATCACGGTGAGCGCGCCGGCGTCGATCGCGGCGGGATAGCCCATCGCATGCTTGGCGATCAGTTCCTTCTCGTCGGCCTTGGCGTCGCCCTGGTCCTTGCCCTCGAACGTCCCGCCGTCGGCTAGGAAATGCTTGGCGGTCGCCGCGACATGTGTGCCGTCGACCATCTTGCCCGCGACCAGCGGCCCCTGCAGCCCCAGCACCATCGCCTTGGCATATTCGGCGATCAGCTTCGGGTCGGCGGCATAGCCTTCATAGCTCCGCCCCCAGCGCAAATCCTGCGGCACCGCCAGCGTCGGCGCGAAGGTCCATTCGATACCGCTGCCGGCGATTTCGGCCGCGGTGACCGCGCCGATACGCTGGATCAGTTCGGGATCGCGCGCGGCGCCGAGGCCGATATTGTGCGGAAACAGCGTCGCGCCGGGGATATTGTTGTGGCCGTGGACGGCATCGACGCCAAAGATGATCGGGATCGCGACGCCGTTCGCCTGCGGGCGCAACGACACCGCGCGGAACTCGCCGACCAGCTTCGCCCAGTCGGCGGCGGTCGAGCGTTCATTGCCGTTCGGACCGCTGTTCCCCCCGGCGAGGATCGAGCCGAGCGGATAGGTTTCGAGATCCTTGGGCGTGATCGTGCTGATGTCGCCCTGAATCAGCTGGCCGACCTTCTGCTCGATCGTCATCTTCTTCATCAGCGCGTCGATCCGCGCCTCGGTCTTGGGATCGGTGATGGCCGCGGGGCTTTTTGCCGCGGGCCACAGTTCGGGATGGACCTTGGCCGCTTCGGTTCCAGTTGTCTGCGCGGTCGCGGTTGCCGTTCCTGCCAGCAGCAGCGCGGTCACCATACCCATTGCCTGTCGGCGCATCGTCTCTCCCATTCCTCTCATGTGAACGTTATCAAGTTTCACTTCGCATAGGGAGTGGATGAAAGCAAGCGCTCTGTTTTTGCGTTATATCAGCGCAGCCGCGGCATCGTCGCGAGCAGCAGCACCGCGATCGCGGAGAGCGCCGCGAGCAACAGAAAAAGCGCGTCGAAACCGAAACCCGGAACGAGCGAGATCGTCAGCCACGGCATGATCAGCGACGGCACGGTATTGGTCAGATTGAAGATGCCAAGGTCGCGCCCGCGCCGGTCCGACCGCGGCAGGATGCGCAGCGTCTGGCTGCTATGGAGCGACAGGAACACCGTCGACGCGATGCCGAAGACGAGATAGCTCGCCTTCGCCGCGTCGAGCCCCGTCGCCAGTGCCATACCGACCATTCCGAGGCTCGACACCGCCGCGGCGACGACGAGCGGCACGAAGGGCCGGTCGTTGCGGTCGGCCCAGCGCCCGGCCGCCAGCGCGATCGGGATCGCGATCGTCAGCGCCATGCCGAACAATCGCGCCTTTTCATTGTCGTGCATCCCGGGATCGATCGAGCGGAACCAGAAATAGAGATAGGCGAACAGCGCCGCCTCGGCGATCTGGACGAGCAGGCGCGCCAGCCACATCCGCACCGCCGGTCCGGTCGGTCGCCGCCGCTCGCCAACTGCGCGAGCCGGGGGCGGCGCGGTGAGGTCGGGGAACGCACGCGGGCGGCCGAGCAGCAGCACCGGCAGGACGGCGCTTGCCACCAGCAGCGCAATGACCACAAGCCGCTGCTCCGCCGACACCAGCCCCGGCCAGGTGACGAGCCATCCCGACCAGCCACCGAGCGCCGGCGAAAAGGCGAGCAGCCCGCCGAGCAGCCCCTTTTGTTCATCGGGAACGAGGTCGCCCGCCCATGCCGCGAGCGGCCCGAGCATCATGTTGAGCGTGAGCTGCCACGCGACGATGATCGCAACGAGCGACCAGATATTATGCGCGAGCGGAACGACCAGCAGCAAGGCGATCGTCAGGACCAGCCCCGTCAATATCCAGCCGCGCCGATTGCGCGTCAAATCGCTGAGCCAGCCGAAACCGATGCCGCCGGCGCTCGCCGCGACGGCACCGAAAAAGGTAACATATCCCAGCGTCTGCACGTCGGCGGTCCCGGCGAGCTGGGTCATGCGCCCGGGCAGCCAGATCGTCAGGAAGGGAACATAAGCGATCGCCCCGCCCGCCGACGCGAGCGCATAAAGCAGGAGGAAAGGGAGAGACTGGCGGCGCGGGGTCCCGGCGTCAGCCATGGACGGCGACAGGCGGCGCTGCGGTCGATCCGCGCTGGACGAGGCCGCCTTGCACGCGCGTCGGTTCGGTCGGGCGCGGCGCCCCACGCTGCGCCGCGATGATCAGCTCGACCGCGCGCGACGCGGTTTCGGCGACCGGCTGGTCGACCGCGGTGAGCGCCGGCTGGGTGAAGCGGACGACCGGCGTGTTGTCGAAGCTGACGATCGACAATTGTCCCGGCACATCGATGCCGAGGTCGCGCGCAACCTCCAGCGTCGCGAGCGCCATCTGGTCGCTGCTCGCGATGATCGCCGTCGGCGGATTGGCGCTGGCCAGCAAATGCCGCGCCGCGGCGGCGCCCGACGCATAGGTGAAATCGCCCTCGGCGAGCAGCCCATCTGTGGCGAGGCCCGCCGCCGCCATTTCGCCTTCCCAGCCGTCGATGCGCCAGCGGCTGAGACTATATTCGGGCGAGCCCGGAATGAACCCGATGCGTTTGTGACCGAGATCGATCAGGTGCCGCGTCGCGCGCCGCGCCGACCCTTCGTCGTCCATCGTCAGCGCGATGCCCGCGTCGCCGCCGCGCGAACCGATGCGCGCGAACGGGATCTTCTGCTGGTCGAGCAGCCCGACGATCAACGGATTGTCCGAATGCGGCGGGGTCAGGATGACGCCGTCGGGCTGCAGCGCCGCAATCGCCGCGCGCAGTTCGCGTTCGACATGATCATTGTGCGTGTCGACCAGCTCGAAGATCATCCGATAGCCATATTCGGCGCATTTCAGCATCCCGCCGAGCAGCATCTGATCGACCCAGTCGACCCCCTGCCGCCCCTGCCAGTCGGCGATCGTCCGTTCGCGGTCGTTGATCGCGAGGATCAGATAGGATCGCGACCCGCTCATCCGCTGCGCCGCGATCGAGGGAACATAGCCGAGCTTGTCGATCGACGCCTGGACGCGTTCCTTCATTTCGGACCGGACATTGGGCTCGTCGTTGATGACGCGGCTCACCGTCTGCAGCGACACCCCCGCGTCGGCCGCAACATGCTTGATCGTAACCGACTGCCGCCGACGCCCCATTATCTTTCCCGGCCCCCTATCGTGTCGCAATCGCTAACCGCATCGTCGCCACAATGCCAGCCACTAACCCGTTCTGCTTCCATAATTTCCGCCCTTCAAGCCGCCTGCGGGACTGCGGCGCCGCAATAGCGGGCGACATAATCCTGATGCGCGGGCAGGCCGGCGACCGTCTGGCGCACCTCGCTGCGGATCGCTTCGAGCAGCCGGTCGAGTTCGTCGTCGCGCAGCTTTTCGGCGATCGGGTGATGGCTTTGCGGCTCGATCCCCTGCCCCATCATCACCTGCACCCAGCTGTTCTCGGCGAACAATTCCTCATTCTTGCGGAACACGCGGCCGGTTTCGCGGAACAGCTCGATCTTCTGCGCCAGCGTGTCGGGGATCGGCATCGCCGCGCAATGGCGCCAGAACGGGCTGTCGCGGCGGTTGGTCACCTTGTAATGGAGGACGAGGAAATCGCGGATTTGCAGCATGTCCTGCATCTGCTGTTCGTTGAACTCGGCGACGTCGCGTTCGCTGACGCGCCCCGCCGGCAGCATGCGGATGAAGCGCAGCACCGAGCGCTGGATCAGGTGGATGGCGGTCGATTCCAGCGGCTCCATGAAGCCCGCCGACAGGCCGACGGCGACGCAGTTGCGATACCATTGCTTGCGCCGTGTGCCCGCAGTGAAGCGCAGGAAATTGGGCTCGGTCAACACGTCGCCCTCGATATTGCCGAGCATCCGGTCGAGCGCCGCATCCTTGCCCAGATAGCGGCTGCAATAGACGATGCCGTTGCCGGTGCGGTGCTGGAGCGGAATGCGCCATTGCCAGCCGGCGTCGTGCGCCATCACGCGCGTATAGGGGACGGGCGGATGGACATTCGGCGTCTGCAGCGCGATCGCGCTGTCGCACGGCAACCAGTTGCTCCAGTCGTCGAACCCGGCGTGGAGCGCGCCTTCCATCAGCAGCGCGCGGAACCCCGTGCAGTCGATGAATATATCGCCCTCGATCCGCCGGTCGCCGTCGAGGACGAGCGCCGCGATATCGCCGCTTGTCCCGTCGAGTTCGACGCGCGCGATCTTGCCCTCGATGCGCTTCGCCCCGTCGGCCTCGGCCATCTCGCGCAGGAAGCGCGCGTAGAGCCCGGAATCGAGCTGATAGGCGTAATTCATGCGGTCTTCGGGCAGGTGCGCGAACTTGCCCGCGATCGCGGCCTTCAGCTCCATGCAATAATCGTCATAGGGCTGCTGATGCCCCTTGGTGCGGCCATAGAGCCAGAAATGCTGGAAGCCCGCCGACCAGTGATCCTTGCCGGTCAGGCCGAAGCTGTGGAAATATTGCGTCCCGAGATCCTTCCAGTCGTCGAACAATATGCCGAGCTTGAAGGTCGCCTGCGTCGCGCGCATGAAATCGGCTTCGTTGATGCGCAGGATGCGGTTGAAATTGACCAGCGGCGGAATGGTGGATTCGCCGACCCCGATGGTCCCGATCGCTTCGGATTCGACCAGGGCCAGGTCGACCGCCTGCCCCAATGTGCGCGCGATGGCCGCCGCGGCCATCCAGCCCGCGGTGCCGCCGCCCGCAATGACGATGCGCTGGATGCGTTTATCTTCATTCATCGGCTGAGTGTCCTCAACAGGAAAGCGCGGAGGCGCCCGGCGCTTTCGGGGGTGAGCCGCGCCAGGATGCTGCGCGCCTTTTCGGGAATATGGTCGGTGACCTGCTCGTCATTCTCGAACACATAATGGTCGAACAGTTCGCGCCAGATCGCCTTATCCTCGGGCGGCAAGTCGCGGATCGCGAGGATCGCGTGGTTGAGCGCGACCTGCGGCTGCCCCAGCCAGGCGGGCGTGCTGCGCCACCAATAATTGACCAGCACATTGAAGTCCGCGAGCCCCTCGACATGGTGCCACCACATCGACGGGATGAAGATCGCATCGCCGGGTTCGAGTTCGATCGTCCGCGCTTCCGCCATCGCATCGACGAAGCGCGGGAAGGCCGCGAGGTCGGGCGCGTCGAAATCGACCATGCTCACCGCGCGGCCCGCGGGCGTGTTGTCGATCGGCCCGAGATAGAGGTTGCGGAACTGGTGCGGCGGGAACAGCGTGAAGCGGCGACGGCCGACGGCGCAGCAGGCGAGATTGTCGGGAAAGTCGTTATGTGCCGCGATCTTGGTGCGTGTGCCGATCCAGATGCTCTTCAGCGGATCGCGGTCGCCGAGATCGACCGAATTCGCTTCGTCGAGCCCATCGAAATGCGACGGGATGTCGATCGACGCGAGATAGACGGTGCGGTTTTCGCCCTGTTCCTCTGCCGTATCGATGCCGCCGAAGATGTCGGCGAGCTTGCCCGTCCCGATGCGGAAATTCATCTCCATTTCGGCATTGTAGAACAGCCGGCCATCGTGGCCGGGCGCACCGATCGACACCTTGAACGGACGGTCGCGCGCATGATCGAGCAAGTAGCGCCGCGCATCGCGGGCCGAGCGCTTGCCCGCCTCGACGAGCGGCCAGTCGCTTACCAGCCCGCGAAGGACAAAGGGCTCGCGCGCGCCTTCCAGCAACGCGTCCGGCCCTGCCCCCTTATTCCACTCACGCTCGGGCACCGGCGCGAGGCGGTCGTATATGGCGCGGTCGCGTTCAGCCACCGGCCAGCCTGCGGTTCTTGCGCGCGACGAGCACCGACAGCTGCGACAGCGACGCGAGCGCCATGAACATCGGCATCAAATGCCCCGCCGCGTGGAGCGCGCCGAGCGTCTCGCCGCCCAGCGCCCGCAGCTTCGCTTCGTCGATGATGTGGAAGCCGACGAGCGAATGGATCGATCCGTCGTCGAGCGTAACTTCGAGGCTGAAGGGTTCGAGCAGGTCGTAGGCGAGCAGCGCGTCGTAGAAGGCGCCGCTCTCGCGATAGCCTTCGTCGAGATCGCCGAGCCGCCCCGCGATCTCGTCGAGATAGGGCGTCGCCATGCCGTCGGCATCGAACAGTCGGATGCCCTCGCCCGCAGCGGCGATGCGCGGGTGATCCATGTCGATATGGATTTGCCCCGGACCGTCGCCACCCGCCGGACGTCCGATCAGGAACGGCTGGATAGCGGCCGATAGCGGGCGATAGCGCGCATCCCAGCGGTCGCCGTCGAGGAACAGATTCTCGCCATTTTCGAAACCGAACATCGCCAGCGCCGAAAAATCTTCGCGCCCGGTTTCGCGGCGGAACAGGATCGGGAAATGCGCCTGCACGCGCCGGAACTCGCTCGGCACCGTCAGCGTCGCCATGATGTCGTCGCCCAGCTCCGCCCCCGCGTCGGTCCGGATGCGGAGGTCGCGGTGGGTCTTGTTGTCGAGGACGGCGTGGCGGGTCATCAAATTCCTTTCCTATCGCGCGGCGGCTTGGGCACCGGGTCCGAGAGCGTCGAGATAGTCGCGATTGGCGGGCAGCGCCGCGGCGAGCGCGCGCGCGCGCTGCCGGTTCTCGGCGAGCAAGGCGGCCGCGCGCTCGCTCGCGGGCAGATCGGCGGGCACCGGATAGCCCATGCCATAGAGGATATATTGGTGGCTTTCGGCCGAGAAAATCTCGTCGACGCGCGGGAAATCCCATGCCGACGGCGGCTGGTCGCGCCACAGCGCCAGCATCTCCGTCAGGCGCGGCGGCATCTGCGCGGGGTCGCGCTGGGCCAGCCAATAGGGCTCTTCGCGCCGGCTGAGCGCATAGTGGAGCTTGAGGAACTCGACGATGCGATCCCAGCGATAGCGGAACAGGTCGTTGAAGCGGTCGGCGTGGATCGGCATGGCCGCGCGGCGGGCCGGAAAATTGTCGATGAGCGCCTTCAGCGACAATTCGATCATCACGATCGCCGATGCCTCGAGCGGTTCTATAAAGCCCGCCGACAGGCCGACGGCGACGCAATTGCCTTCCCAGAAACGCGCCCGGTGCCCGGTCGGAAAGGTCAGGCGCCGTGCCGGAACTTCGGGCGCATCAGGCAGGACGCGCGCGATATAGGCGCGCAGGGTCGCCTCGGCCGCATCGTCGTCCATGAAGCGGCTGGCATAGACGCAGCCGATGCCGCGGCGTCCCGGCAGGCCGATGTCCCAGATCCAGCCGGCGGCATGCGCGGTCGACACCGTCTGCGACGCGATGGCGCTGCCCGGCGCGACCGGAACCTGCGCCGCGAGCGCGCGGTCGTTAAACAGGATATCGCCGCGATCGATCCACCCGACGCCCAGATGATTGCCAATCAGCAGCGATGCATGGCCGCTGCAATCGATGAACAGGTCGCCCGCAATATCGCCGTTCTGGCGTGTCGCCACCGATGCGATGCCGCCCGCACCGTCGCGCGCCACATCGACGACATGGTCCGATATGTGGCGCACCCCGAGCCGCTGCACCGCATGCATCGCAAGCAGGTCCGCGAACTTGCCGGCGTCGAGGTGATAGGCGTAATTCGCCGCGCCCTGATAGTCGGGCATCGCGCGTTGGCGCGGCGCGAGATCGAGATCGCAAACATGCGCCTGCGCGGTCATCGCCGCCGCGAACGGCAGCTCGGGCGCCCCCGTCTGCCAGGCCGCGAGCAGTTCGGCAGTCGGTGCGGCGGGAGGCAGCGTGAACGGGTGCAGATAACGGTCGCCCTCGGCGCCGGTTACCCAGCCGTCGAACCGCGACCCCTGTTTGAACGATCCGTCGCACGCGGCGAGAAATTCGGCCTCGCCGATCCCGATCGATGCCAGTGTCGCACGCATCGTCGGCCAGGTTCCCTCGCCGACGCCGATCGTCGGGATATCGGGCGCCTCGATCAGCGTGACGTCGAGCTTTGCGGCGCGAGGCGCACTGGCGAGAAGGCAAGCCGCGAGCCATCCGGCGGTGCCGCCGCCCACGATGACAACCCTCTCGATCGCGCTATTCATTACCGTCGATCCTAAGCCAACCCACCGCCGCCGTCACGCAAAAGAGCCGCACCCCGAAAGGTGCGACCCTCTTGCCTGCGACCCGGCGAAAGTGGCCCACCCGCCTTAGAAGCTGAACCTGACCCCCGCCGCGTAGCGGGCGAAGCCCGGCTGTACGAAGGTGACATTATTCTTGTGCCGCGTGTGGCCCCGCCGTCCCTCGCCGGTCAGATTGATCGCCTCGACAAAGGCGGTGAGGCCGGGGATGAACTCATAGCTGGCGCTGGCGTCGATCTGCCAATATTCCTCAATATAGGTCGGGTTCGGACCCGAACCTTGAAGGAACTCGTCGCGCCAGTTCCACGCGACACGCGCCTGGAGGCCGTTCTTGTCATAATAAGCGACCGCGTTGGCGCTGTCGCTGAGCCCCGTCAGCGCGAACTGGGGAACCGCCACCGCCGCAGGCTTCGTATTGTCATAGGTCGCGTCACCGTTGACGATCGTATAGTTCAGGATCACGCCAAAGCCCGTGTCCCAGAAACTGTGCTGGAGCGCGAACTCCCACCCCTCGATTGTCGCGGTCTGATCGCTGTTGACCGGCGTCGTGATCTCGAAATTGACCTCCGGATCGCCCGGCGCGGCAAGGATGGTATTACCGCTCACCGTACCGGGGAAATTGTTGAGGATATACTGGCGGATATCCCCGACCGTCGGGTTCGGCGGGAGCGCCGCGAGCGCCGCCTGCCACCGCGGGCCGTTCACCGGGGTCGTAATCCCGGGCGCGCTATAGTCGATGCGCGTCGAGGATATGAAATTGCTGACATCCTTATGGAAATATCCAGCCGAGACATAGCTTGTCGGTGCGTAATACCATTCGGCCGACAGATCGATATTCTTCGACTTGTACGGGATCAAACCGGGGTTACCCAGTGCGCCCGTGCCGCCGCCCACGCGGAACAGCGTATCGAGCGATCGCCCGCCCTGCATACTGGCATAGTCGGCGCGCGTGATCGTGTGGCTGTACGACGCACGCAGCTTCACATTTTCCATCGGCGAGACGTCGAGGTCAAACGCGGGCAGCCAATTATTGTACGACCCTTTGAAACGCGTGAACTGCTCATCGGGCGAAAAAATGACATTGAATTCATTCTCGCCCACCCAGGTGGTGGTCACGGGCACCGGCACCAGCGCCGACGATGCGATATCGGTCGTTTCGTAACGGATACCCGCGACGAAATGCGCCGGGTTCTGGAAAAGATCGAACACGGTCGCGACCTGCAGATAGGGCGCCAGGGTTTTTTCGGAGATGCGCCGGTCGGTATTGAATTCCGCAAGGCAGGTTCCCGGCTGGGCCGTGCCCGTCGCGGGGTTGCTGCACGACTGGTAATTCTGCTCGATCAGACCGGCCATGCGCTCGAAATCGAAGGTGTAGAAGCTCTGGATCATGCCGTCGCGGGCGAGACCCGGGAATTTGTCGGGAAGCGTCACGAGCGAGAAGATGTCGTCGGGAATATCCGAAGCCGGGCCCGCCCCGCCCCACGTATCGTCGTTCTGGATCGTGCCGAATGCCGAGCGAACTTTGCTGTCGACATAGGAAACGCCGAAATCGATGCTGTCGAGGAAACCGCCGTCATGGTCGTATTTGCCGCGGAGCTGGACCTGGTCGATCCGGTTCCGGAAATAGGCGTTGCGAAACGCATTGCCGGTCGGCGTGATCAGCGCGGCATTCAGCGGATCGATCCCCGGATGCATCCCATAGGAGATGACCGGCAGATCATTTTCGAAATTGATCGTCTGGTTGGCGACACCGAAAACGGCATTGCCCAGCGACATGCTCGATCCGAAATTGTTGACCGGCTTCACTTCGGCGGTCGAATGATGCGCGTCGAGTTCGACCGTTACGCCGTCCGGGCCCTTCCATTCGAGATTGAAGCCCAGCGAATTATTCTCCGCCCGGTTTTCCTGAAGCGCGCCGCTGTAGGACAGATCCTTGCCGACCTGGCAGTTGTTCGGCGGCGCCGGCGACGGCGCCGAGCAACCCGGGTCGGGCGGTCCAAAGCGCTCGGTGTAGAAGAGCGGACCCGCGACCGGACCATCGGTCCACGCGCTCGACGTGTCGCCATGGTTGAACCACACGCCGACATTGCTGTTCCGCGTTTCGACGGTGTTGCGCGAATAGATATAATCGACCGTCGCGGTCAGATTGTCGGTCGGTCGAAATTGCAGCACCGCCTGGCCGTTGATGCGTTCGCGGTCGATGTCGTTGAGATCATAGGATGCGTTCTGCGGCACCTGATAGACGTCGGTCGGATCGGGCCGGTTGGTGATGTTCGCAGCGCCCCCCGTACCCGGCTGCGCCAGCGAACCCCAATTATTCTCGCTGCCAAGATAACCGTCGCGATAGCCCACATTGGCCGAGTTCGTGCTCGATTTGCGCTTCTGGTAAGAGCCCGCGATCATGATGCCGATTGTGTCATCGGCAAAGGTCGTGCTGACGATCCCCGAGATTTCGGGGGTGATCGGGTTGCCCTCGTTACGCGAGGTATCATACACGCCCTTGACGGCGAGGCTGCCCCGCAGCCCCGGATTGTCGAGGGGGCGCGGGGTGCGAATGTTGATGGTCGAACCGATGCCGCCCGATTCGATCGTCGCACGGCCGCTCTTGTAGACCTCGACGCCCGCTATGCCTTCCGACGCGAGGTTAGCGAAGTCGAACGAGCGCGACGATGGCGCGCTGCCGCCGTCGCCGATGGTCGCAGTCGGCACCTGGCGACCGTTGACCGTCACAAGGTTGAATTCCGGCCCGAAGCCGCGGACCGTCACCAGCGAACCTTCGCCATTGTTACGGTCGATAGACACGCCGGTGATGCGCTGCAGCGATTCGGCGAGGTTGGTATCGGGGAATTTTCCGATGTCTTCGGCCGAGATCGCGTCGACGACGCCCTGCGCCTCGCGCTTAATGTCGGCCGATGCGGCAAGGCTGGCGCGGATACCCGTCACGACGATCTCGTCGCCGTTCACTTCGCCCTCGGCCGGCGCCTCCTGCGCGGCGGCCGCTTGCGCCATGCCCATCAAGGACAGCGCCGACGTGCCGACCAGAAATTTGCCCAGCCACTGCTTTTGAGACGCCCGCAT
This sequence comes from Sphingopyxis sp. H053, assembly GCF_001468225.1. GTDB lineage: Bacteria > Pseudomonadota > Alphaproteobacteria > Sphingomonadales > Sphingomonadaceae > Sphingopyxis. The sequence continues at coordinate 404,622 of NZ_LNRU01000005.1, forward strand.
CCCATTCCTCCCAAATAGCCGCTCTTTTTTGGCGGCATTCCCGTTATGTGAACGTTATCTAAATGGGAACGTTCTCATTGTCAACGCATCGGCTGTGGCATTTCGGTCACAATATTACAGATTCTGCGCCGCAAACGTATGCGACATAATAAGCGCGAAGTCCGCGATCAGCGGCTCCAGCGCGCAAAAATCGCGGTCGGGAGCAGCAATCCCCGCCCCTCTTCGCGCACCGCGAGTTCGCCGCATTCGACCTTGCCGGGCAGGTCGGCGAAAAGCTGCGCCAGCAACTCGCCGATCGCGAGCGCCGACATGCGGACGGCATAGACGGTCAGGAACAGCGCCCGGCTGTCTTCGTCGAGCAACTGGCGGCAGTCGGTGAGCAAGGGCGCCAACCCCTCCTCGATCTGCCAGCGTTCGCCGGTCGGGCCGCGGCCGAATTTGGGCGGATCGAGCAGGATCGCGTCGTAGCGCTTCTCGCGCCGGACCTCACGCGCGGTGAATTTGCCTGCATCGTCGAGGATCCATCGCACCGGCTTGTCGGCCATATCCGCGAGCGCGGCATTCTCGCGCGCCTGCCCCACCGACTTCTTCGACGCATCGACATGCGTGACCGATGCGCCCACCGCGGCGAGAGCCTGGCTGCCGACACCGGTGTAGCCGAACAGGTTCAGGAAGGCGGGGTCCGCCTTGTCGGCGACGCGTTCGCGCAGCCAGTCCCATACCGGCGCCATGTCGGGGAAAAAGCCGAGGTGGCGAAAGGGCGTGCACTGCGCGGTGAAGCGCGTTTCGCGCCATGCGAGCGGCCAGCCTTCGGCGGGCACGGGCTTGTTATAATACCAGCGGCCGCCGCCATCGTCGTCCGACGCGGGGATGAATTCACCGTCTGCCGCTTCCCATTCGCTCGCAGGCAGCGCGGGCGCCCACATCGCCTGCGGTTCGGGGCGGATGAAGCGATAGCGGCCATAGCGTTCGAGCTTGCGCCCATTGCCGCTGTCGACCAGTCCATAATCGTCCCACGCCTCACCGACGAGCGTGACGAGGGGCAGAAGATCAGCCACGCGCCGCTTCCGCGAGGACAAAGGCCTTCACCGCGTCATAGTCGCCGGGCAGGCGCGTATAACGTTCCTCGCGGTCGAACAGATTGCCGAGCCGCGCGGGGAGCGGCGGGCGCACGCCGGTCGCGCGTTCGACGGCTTCGCGGAACTTTGCCGGATGCGCGGTCGCGAGCGTGACAATGGGAATATCGGCATCGATGTCGAGCGCGCGCGCCGCCGCGAGGCCGACCGCGCTGTGCGGATCGATGATCTGCCCGCCATGTTCCTGCGCCCAGCGCAGCGCGAGCGCCATCGCGTCGCCGTCGATGCTCGCGCTCGAAAACAGCCCGCGCGCGCCGGCAAGCATGTCGGCGGGGATCGTCATCGCGCGGCTCTTGTCGAACTCGCCCATCATGCCGGTGATCGCCGCGCCGTCGCGCCCCGCGAGGTCGAACAGCAGCCGTTCGAAATTGCTGCTGACCTGAATGTCCATGCTGGGCGTCGCGGTCGCGGTGACCGTGCCCGCGCTATAGTCGCCGCGGGTCAGCGCGCGGTGGAGGATGTCGTTGACGTTCGTCGCGACGACGAGCTTTACGATCGGCAGCCCCATCTGCGCCGCGACATAGCCCGCGAACACATCGCCGAAATTGCCCGTGGGGACGCTGAACGCGATCGGACGATCGGGCCCGCCGAGACGGACCGCGGCGTAGAAATAATAGACGACCTGCGCCATCAGCCGCGCCCAGTTGATGCTGTTCACCGCCGACAGCGTGACCTGGCCGCGCGCTTCCTCGTCGCCGAACAGTCGCTTCACCATCGCCTGCGCGTCGTCGAAGCTGCCGTCGATCGCGATATTGTGGACGTTCGGGGCGAGCACCGTCGTCATCTGGCGGCGCTGGACGTCGCTGACGCGGCCCTCGGGATGGAGCATGAAGATCTGGATGTGCTCGCGCCCTGCAACCGCCTCGATCGCCGCCGATCCGGTATCGCCCGAGGTCGCGCCGACGATCGTGATGTTCGTATCGCCGCCGGCGAGGAATTTCTCGAACAGTTCGCCGAGCAGCTGCAGCGCAACGTCCTTGAACGCGAGCGTCGGGCCGTGGAACAGTTCGAGCAGCCAGTGGCGATGATCGAGCTGGACGAGCGGGGTTACCGCATCGTGGCTGAAGCGGCCATAGGCAGCGCGGCAAAGCTCGCGCAATTCGTTCTCGGCCAGCACGCCCTCGACGAAGGGCCGCATGATCCGCACCGCGGTTTCGGCATAGTCGAGCCCCGCTAGCGCACGGATGTCCTCGATCGACATCTGCGGCCATTTCGCCGGCACATAGAGGCCGCCGTCGCTGGCAAGACCGGCCAGCGTTGCGGCACGAAAGTCGAGGGTCGGCGCAGAGCCGCGGGTGCTGATATAGTCCATGACGAAATGCGCCTAGCGGCGCGCCGTCACGGCTGCAAGCGGCGGCGGACCGCGAGGATGTAGATAATCAGCGCCACGATCGCGAAGAAGAACCATTGAAAGGCATAGGCAAGGTGATTGTTCGGCGTATCATCGGCCGATGGCACCGCGCTGGCCCGCAATCCCGCGACCGGTTGATCGGCGATCAGCATCGCACGCGCGGGCATCGCCTTGCCCATCGCGCGCTCCATCACCGTCGGCTGTTCGGGGCCGGGAACGATCGTCCCCTGCACCGTTCCGCCCGTCCATTTGGGCGGCGTGAAATTGTCGCCGATCCCGACATCGACAAGCACGCCCGGCCCTTCGGCGCCGGTGCGGCAATCGGCGATCATCCGGATGCCCGACTGGCCCTTGATGTCGGTGCCGCTGCGCGGATCCCAGCGCACGGGTTCGAGGCAGACGATGCTGCTCTTGCGATAGAGCATGGCGTCGGGAACGGGCGGCAGCTCGGGATAGGCGACCATCGACGACATCGCCACATTGCGCTGGAACAGCGCAATCAGCGCTTCCTTCTCGCTCTTGCGCTGCAGCTGCCAGACGCCGAGCGCGATCATCGCCGCGACCGCGGCGAGCACAAGCAGGGTCGGGATCAGCGGCCAGCGCCGCGTCGGCTGTTGGGCTGGTTCAGTCATTCTTGTCCACCTTACGGCCTTCGGCGGCCTGACGCTGATGCTCGCTCGCCAACAAGGCGCCCTTGCCGACGCGCAGGCCATAGATGACCGCGGCGGCGGTGAGCGGCACCCACAGGATGATATGCACCCACAAGGGCGGCCGTACCACGGCATCGAGCGTTAGCGCGATCGCGATCAGCAGCGCGCCGATGATCAATGTCAGGAACGCCGCGGGGCCGTCGCCGACATTATAGCGGCCATAATCGAGGCCGCAGCTTTCGCATTTCGCGCGGAATTTCACCGGCCCTTCGAACAGCGTCGGCGCGCCGCATTCGGGGCAGAGACCAAAAAGGGCAGCGCGCCAGACCGGCGGCTGCCCCTTTTGAAATTTGTCGCCAGCCGGCAATTTAGTGCGCGGCGATCGGCGCGCCCCAGCCGCCCCAGACATAGACGATGATGAAGAGGAACAGCCACACGACGTCGACGAAGTGCCAGTACCAGGCAGCGGCTTCGAAACCGAAGTGCTGCTGCGGGGTGAAGTGACCCTTGTAGGTGCGGACGAGGCAGACGATCAGGAAGATCGTGCCGACGAGCACGTGGAAGCCGTGGAAGCCGGTCGCCATGTAGAAGGCCGAGCTGTAGTTGCTCTGCCCGAAGCCCCACGGCGCATGCATATATTCATACGCCTGGATCGACGAGAAGACCGCGCCGAGGATGATCGTCAGCCACAGGCCTTTTTTCAGGCCTTCGCGGTCGCCGTGGATCAGCGCGTGGTGCGCCCAGGTGATCGTCGTGCCCGAGCAGAGCAGGATCAGCGTGTTGAGCAGCGGCAGCGAGAAGGGATCGATGACTTCGATGCCCTTCGGCGGCCACATGGTGATCGCAGCGGCGCCGTCCTGACCGAACAGCGAGGTGACCGCGCCTTCGGCATATTCGATCGGCACCGGGAAGAGCGAGAAGTCGAACCACGCCCAGAACCAGCCGACGAAGAACATGACTTCGGACGCGATGAACAGGATCATGCCGTAGCGCAGGTGCAACTGGACGACCGGCGTATGGTCGCCGGCATGCGCTTCGTTGATGACGTCCGACCACCAGCTGAAGAAGGTCGCGATCACGCCCATGAAGCCGAGGCCGAGGACCCACTTGCCGACGCCGCCGAAATGGTCGGCGTGCATCGCCATGACGAGCCCGAAGAACATCACGAGCGCAGCAACCGAGCCGATGAGCGGCCAGACGCTGGGATTTACGAGGTGGTAGTCATGATGTTTCGCACCGGACATGGCGTGTTTCCCGTTTTTAGCAGCCCCAGCATGATGATTCCCCATCATCTGCCGGTCTTGTTAGACTCTTGTTCGCGGCCTTAGCTCGCCTTTTTACCCTCGTCTACAGGGTGGAAGGTGTAGCTGAGGGTGATTTCCTGCACGTCGCGCGCGTCGGGGTCGTCCATGATCTTCGGATCGACGAAGAACAGCACCGGCATGCGCATCTGCTGCCCCGGCTCCAGCCGTTGCTGGGTGAAGCAGAAGCACTGGATCTTGGTAAAATATTTGCCCGCCTGATCGGGCGTGACGTTGAAGCTGGCGGTCCCGACGACGGGATGCGCCGAATTATTTTCGGCGATAAAGATCGCCATGTCGCGCGCGCCGATGCTCACCGTATCGGTCGGATGCTCGGGATAGAATTTCCACGGCAGGTTCGGCGAGACATTGGCGTCGAAGCGGACCGAGACCGTCTGGCTCAATATTTCGGGCTCGGCCGCCGCGGCGACCGGATCGTAACGCTGCGTCGTACCGCCGAAGCCGGTGACGCGGCAGAAGAGATCGTAGAGCGGCACCGCCGCGAACCCGAGACCGGTCATCGCGAGCGCCATCAACGCCGCGAGGCTTGCGGTCTTCGCGTTCGGGGACATGCGCCCAATGACCGGAAAAAACGTCATGAGAATATCTGCATCTTTGCGATGGTGATGAAGAAGAACAGGACCGCCAGTGCGCCGAGCATCCACGCCATCAGGTTCGCACGGCTGCGCTGGCGGCGGCGATATTCGGCCTCGTCAAACGGTTCGTTCGGGGTTTCTTCGGTCATAGCGGCCACCAATGGTCGGCGACGACAGCGCCGAACAGAATGAAAAGATAAGCGATCGAATAAGCGAACAGGCGCTTTTCGGGTTGCATCAGGTCGCCCTCGCCCGTGGTGCGCGTGCCGACCTGGACCGACAGCAGGACGAACACGGCCGAGAGCACCACCGCGGTCCAGCCGTAAAGCGCGCCGGTGTAGCCGAGCGGCCACGGCGCGATCGCGGCGGCGGCCATGATCAATGCGTAGAGGAGGATCTGGCGCCGCGTCGATTTCTCACCCGCGACGACGGGCATCATCGGAATCCCCGCGGCGGCATAGTCCGAGCGCATGAACAGCGCGAGCGCCCAGAAATGCGGCGGCGTCCACAGGAAGATGAGCAGGAACAGCAGCACCGGCAGCGGCGCGATCGACCCCGTCGCGGCGACCCAGCCGATCAGCGGCGGAAAGGCGCCCGCCGCGCCGCCGATGACGATATTCTGCGGGGTCCGCGGCTTCAGCCACATCGTATAGACGAAGACGTAGAAAAGGATCGAGGCGGCGAGCAACAGCGTTGCCTGCCAGTTCGACGCGAACAGCATCAGGAACAGCGAAAAGGCGGCAAGCCCGACGCCGAACTGCAATGCGGTCTGCGGGTCGAGGCGCCCGGCGGGGAGCGGCCGGCCCGCGGTCCGCTTCATCTTCGCGTCGAGCCCAGCCTCATACCATTGATTGAGCGCGCCCGAGGCGCCTGCCCCCAGCGCGATCGCGAGGATCGACGAGAAAGCGAGCACCGGCGGCACATGCCCCGGCGCCGCGAGCAGGCCGCACAAGGCGGTGAACACCACCAGCGACATCACGCGCGGCTTCGTCAGCGCGAACAGGTCGCGCCAATCGGCGGGTAGTGCCGTTTCGCCGTGGGTCAGGCTCTGCGCCATATTTACTCCGGCCCGAAAGTCGTGCGCCCCCTGCCATCAAACGGCAGGGGGCAACACACATCAGGCGATACGCGGCAGTTCGTTGAACTGGTGGAACGGCGGCGGGCTCGACAGCGTCCATTCGAGCGTCGTCGCGCCTTCGCCCCACGGATTGTCGGCGGCCTTCTTGCCCGCGAACAGCGAGTAGAGGATGTTCACGAAGAAGAAGAGCATGCCGACGCCCATGATCACATAGCCGAGCGACGAGATGTGATGCCAATAGGCATAGGCTTCCGCATAGTCGGGGTAACGGCGCGGCATGCCCTGCTGGCCCAGGAAGTGCTGCGGGAAGAACATGACGTTCACGCCGATGAAGAAGACCCAGAAGTGCAGCTGGCCGAGCGCCTCGTTGTACATCCGGCCCGACATTTTCGGGAACCAGTAATAGAAGCCGGCGAAGAGCGAGAAGACCGCGCCCAGCGACAGCACATAGTGGAAGTGCGCGACGACATAATAGGTGTCGTGCAGGTTGGTGTCGACGCCGCCATTGGCGAGCACGACGCCGGTCACACCGCCGACGGTGAACATGAAGATGAAGCCGAGCGACCACATCATCGGCGTCTTGAAGCTCAGCGTACCGCCCCACATGGTGGCGATCCAGCTGAAGATCTTGATGCCCGTCGGAACCGCGATGACCATCGTCGCGGCGGTGAAGTACATCTTGAGGTTCACGCTCATGCCGACCGTGAACATGTGGTGCGCCCACACGATGAAGCCGACGACGCCGATCGCGACCATGGCATATGCCATGCCGAGGTAACCGAACACGGGCTTTTTGCTGAAGGTCGAGATGATCTGGCTGACCATGCCGAAGCCCGGCAGGATCATGATGTACACTTCGGGGTGGCCGAAGAACCAGAAGAGATGCTGGTAGAGAACGGGGTCGCCGCCGCCAGCCGCATCATAGAAGGTGGTGCCGAAGTTGCGGTCGGTCAGCAGCATCGTGATCGCCGCGGCGAGAACCGGCAGCGCGAGCAGCAGCAGGAAGGCGGTGACGAGCACCGACCACACGAACAGCGGCATCTTGTGCAGCGTCATGCCCGGCGCGCGCATGTTGAAGATGGTGGTGATGAAGTTGATCGCACCAAGGATAGACGCCGCGCCCGCGAGATGGAGCGAGAAGATCGCCATGTCGACCGCGGGACCGGCCGAACCGCTGGTCGACAGCGGGGCATAGACCGTCCAGCCGGTGCCGGCGCCGTTGCCGCTGCCGCCCGGAACGAACATCGAACCGAAGAGCATGACGAAGGCAACCGCGGTCAGCCAGAAGCTGACATTGTTCATGCGCGGGAACGCCATGTCGGGCGCGCCGATCATGAGCGGCACGAACCAGTTGCCGAAGCCCCCGATCATCGCCGGCATGACCATGAAGAACACCATGATCAGGCCGTGCGCGGTGATCATCACGTTCCAGAAATGCTTGCCTGCAACCTCGTCGGCACCGCCGCCAAGGGCGCTGGCCCAGCCCGAAAGATACTGAACGCCGGGTTCGGCGAGTTCGAGGCGCATCATGCCCGACAGCGCGCCGCCGACGATGCCGGCGACGATCGCGAAGATCAGGTAGAGCGTGCCGATGTCCTTGTGGTTCGTCGACATGAACCAGCGGACAAAGAAGCCGGGCGTGTCGTGATCATGGTCGTCATGCGCATGGGTGTGGCCATGTTCGGCGCCGTGCGCGGGTGCAGTCGCTGCGATATCGGTCATCTGTCGGACCCCTTATTAATTCTTGGCGGCCGGCGCGGCGGCGGGCGCCGCTGCCGGAGCAGCTTCGGGTGCAGTGGTCGGGGCGGCAGCCGGCGTCACGGCAGGCGCCGCAGCCGGAGCGGCGGCAGCGGGAGCCGGTGCGGCAGCGGCGGGAGCCGCGGCGACCGGACCGGCGGGGTTACCACCCTTCGAGCGAACCCACGCTTCCCATTTGTCGACCGGAAGCACTTCGACGGCGATCGGCATATAGCCGTGATCGACACCGCAGAGTTCCGAACACTGGCCGTAATAGACGCCAACCTTGTTCGCGGTGAACGTCGTTTCGTTGGCGCGGCCGGGGACCGCGTCCATCTTGGTCCAGAAGGCCGGAACCGCGAAGCTGTGGATGACGTCGGCGCCGGTGATGATCAGCTTCACCTGACGGCCGACGGGAACGACCATGCGGTTGTCGACGGCGAGGTGATAGGGCTCGCCCGCGGCCTTCGCCTTGTCTTCGGGCAGGATCTTCGAGACATATTCGCCGATGCCCTGGTCGGGATAGGCATAGCCCCAATACCATTGGTAACCCGTGACCTTGATCGTCAGCGCCTCCTTCTTCGGCGGCTCATATTGCGCCGCGAGCAGGCGGATCGACGGCACCGCGATCACCGCGAGGATCAGCACCGGAATGGCGGTCCAGATGATTTCGATGAAGGTGTTGTGCGTCGTCTTCGACGGCACCGGGTTCGCCTTGGCGCGGAACCGGAACATCACCCAGAGCAGGAGACCGAGGACGATCAGCGTGATCACCGTGATGACGGGCAACAGGATCACATGGTTGAACCAGTAAGCCTGTTCGCCGATCGGGCTGACCTGCGGCTGGAAATCGATGCCCGCGTCGACCGGCTGGCCAACCCCGGGGGTCGGCTTCATCGGAACGTAGGTCGCATCGCCAGCCGGAGCCGCGGCGGTCGTCGCGACCGGTGCCGCTGCCGGAGCGGCCGCATCGGTGGCGACCGGAGCCGGATTCGCCACAGCCGTTGCGGCGGGTGCTTCGGCCGGAGCCGTCGCGGGTGCCTGCGCATGGCCGGCGCCCGCCGCGCCCAGCGACAAAGCTGCCGCAATTACAAGGGTTTTCAAGCTCTTCATAAGGATAGTGCCGCCCGTTGCCTGTTGTTCTTATTGATGCCCCACCCCCTTTGCGGCAGCCACCGGACACGCGTCGCGGCAGCCGGCAAGGGGCTGAATCTCGCGGGCGCTATAGACCCGCTTGCCGCTTGCCTCAAGCATCTCTAACACTATTTTGCGGCTGGATAATCTTCGCCGCCAAAACCCGGTCGCCCATCATGAGCGACGCACAGGACAAAAGAACAACTCCTCCATGACCGATGATGAAATCCTGGCCGAATTCCGCGCCGCCGACGCCCTGCTCCAGGGCCATTTCCTGCTCTCCTCGGGCCGCCACAGCGAATATTATCTGCAGTGCGCGCGCGTATTGATGGACACCGAACGCGCCGGACGGCTCGCCGTCGCGCTTGCCGCGAAGCTGCCGCGCGACCTGAAACAGGCGATCGATATCGTCGTCTCGCCCGCGATGGGCGGGGTGATCATCGGGCATGAAATGGGCCGCGCGCTTGGCAAGCCCGCGATTTTCGTCGAGCGACCGACGGGCACCTTCGAACTGCGCCGCGGCTTTACGATCGACCCCGGCGCCAAGGTGCTGATGGTCGAGGATGTCGTGACCACCGGCCTGTCGTCGCGCGAGGCAATGGAGGCGGTGCGCGCCGCGGGCGGCGAAGTCATCGCCGAGGCCGCGCTCGTCGACCGCTCGGCGGGCAATGTCGAACTCGGCGTGCCCTTCTACCCGCTCGTCGCGATCAATTTCCCGACCTATGCGGAGGATGAATTGCCCGAGACGCTGGCAGGAAGCGAAGCGGTGAAGCCCGGCAGCCGGAGCAAGGCGGCTTGAACGGCGGCGCGCCCTCCCGCCTGCGGCTCGGCGTCAACATCGACCATGTCGCGACGATCCGCAACGCGCGTGGGGGCGAGCATCCCGACCCGGTGCGCGCGGCGGAAATCGTCGCGGCGGTCGGTGGCGACGGGATCACCGCGCATCTGCGCGAAGACCGCCGCCATATCCGCGACGACGACCTCGCGCGCATCCAGGCCGCGACCGACCTGCCGCTGAACCTCGAAATGGCGGCGACCGACGAGATGCTCGAGATCGCGCTGCGCCACATGCCGCACGCGGCATGCATCGTTCCCGAAAAGCGCGAGGAGCGCACGACCGAGGGCGGGCTCGACGCGGCGGGGCAGCATAACCACCTCGCGCCAATCGTCTCGCGGCTGAACGATGCGGGCATCCGCGTCAGCCTGTTCATCGAGCCCGACGCGCGGCAGATCGAGGCGGCGATGCGCCTCCGCGCGCCCGTCGTCGAATTCCACACCGGCCGCTACGCGCATGTCGAGGGCGAAGAACGCGCCGTCGAACTCCGCCGCCTCGCAGACGCCGCCGCGCTCGCGTGGAAAAACGGCATCGAGCCGCACGCGGGGCACGGGCTGACCTATGAGAATGTCGTTCCCGTCGCCGCGATCCCGCAACTCGCCGAACTCAACATCGGCCATTATCTGATCGGCGAGGCGATCTTCACGGGGCTCGAGGACGCCGTACGCCGGATGCGTGCGCTGATGGACGAGGCGCGCGGGTGAGCGCGCGCCTATCCCGTCGCCCCCGCGAAGGCGGGGGCCGTCGTCGGCCTGTCACGGCAGCGCGGTTTAAGACCGACAGCGACCCCCGCCTTCGCGGGGGTGACGACCTGTTGGGGTCGTCATGATCATCGGCCTCGGTTCCGACCTCTGCAATATAGAGCGCATCCAGAACTCGCTCGACCGCTTTGGCGAGCGCTTCGAAAATCGCGTTTTCACCGAAATCGAGCGCGCCAAGGCGGCGCGGCGCCCCTTCACCCGCGCCGGCACCTATGCCAAGCGCTTCGCCGCGAAGGAGGCTTTTTCGAAAGCCGTCGGCACGGGGTTCAAGCGCGGCGTGTTCATGAAGGACATCGGCGTCGTCAACGCCCCCTCGGGCGCCCCGACGCTGGCACTGACCGGCGGCGCCGCCGAACGGCTCGCGCAGATGATTCCGCCCGGCCACAGCGCGCATATCCATTTGACACTGACCGACGACCATCCGTGGGCGCAGGCGTTCGTCATCATCGAAGCAATCAAGGACTGACATCTATATGGCGAAGGACAAGACGAAGGATGACGGGAGCTGGGGCAAGCTGATCCGCGACGTCGTGGTGATATTGCTGCTCGTGCTCGGCATCCACAGCTGCGTCGCCAAGCCTTTCTATATCCCCTCCGATTCGATGATGCCGGTGCTGCGCAACGGCGACCGGCTGATCGTCAGCAAATATCCTTATGGCTGGTCCTATTCGTCGGTCAGCTTTCACCTCGCGCCCAAGGTCGCGGGCCGGCTGTTCGGCAAGCTGCCCGAGCGCGGCGACATCGTCGTACTCGAACATCCGGTGACGCGCATCGACTATATCAAACGCGTCATCGGGCTGCCCGGCGACACGATTGAACTCCGCAACGGCGAACTCAGCATCAACGGCAAACCGGTGAAGCGCGAGGTCCAGCCGATGTTGTCGATCCCCGTCGATCCGAACCTGCCCGGCCCCGACAGCAGCCTGTTCCGCTTCGTGAACCGCGATGCGGAAGGCAAGGAAGTGCTCGAACTGCCGATCGTCCGCGAAACGCTGCCCGGCGGCGCGACCTTCGACACGATCGACATGGGTCCCGGCTACACGACCGACGATTATGGCCCGGTCACCGTACCCGCCGATCATGTCTTCCTGATGGGCGACAACCGCGACGGCAGCGCCGACAGCCGCGTCGGCACGAACCAGAAAGGCCTCGGCGGCCCCGTCCCCTTCGACGCGATCGCCGGACGCGCCGAGATCGTCAGCTTTTCGACCGACGGAACCGCCGAGTGGTATAACCCATTGAGCTGGTTTAATGCCTTGCGATCGGGGCGCGCGGGAACCGACTTGCGCCCCGAGCGTCAGGGCAGCTAACAGAACAGGGAACACGAGATGGCGGCGACAAGGAAGACAACCGGAACGCGCGCCGCCAGCGCCGCCGCGAAGGCCGACGCGCACAGGGAAGCCCCCGGCCCTACCGAGATCCGCAGCCAGCTCGTCCGCACCGAGCTGTTGAAGGCCGGCGTCTGGATCGGCCTCGCGCTGCTCATCGGTCTATGCATCGTCCTGATCCAGCCGATCCTGCTGATCTTTGCCGGCATCGTGATGGCGTCGATGCTCGACGGCGGAACGCGCCTGCTCGGCCGCGTGCTGCCGATCGCGCGCGGCTGGCGGCTGCTCATCGTCTGCCTCTCGCTCGTCGTCTTCCTTGTCTGGACCATCATGTTTGCGGGCTCGCAAATCGCCGATCAGGCCGCGACATTGCAAACCGTCGTGATGGCGCAGATCGAACGCATCGCCGCCTGGGCGAGCAATCATGGCATGGGCAATTTCCAGCTCGATACCAAGACGATCACCGACAATCTCGCCGGCACCTTCGGCCGCGTCACCGCGGCGGTGGGTACGGTTCTCGGCGGGCTGACCAGCCTGATCATGATCCTCGTGCTCGGCATCTTTATCGCGATCGAGCCGCGGCTTTACGAGCGCGGCGTCGCGTGGATGCTGCCGATGAAGTCGCGCGAGAATTTCTATATCACGACCGCGCGCATGGGCTTCACGCTGCGCCGCCTGATGGCGGGGCGCCTGCTCGGCATGCTGGTCGAGGGCATCGGCACCTGGCTCGCGTGCATGGCGGTCGGCATTCCGATGGCGGCGCTGATGGGCCTGCTCACCGGTTTGCTGGCGTTCATCCCCAATATCGGCGCGATCGTGTCGGGCGTGCTGCTCGTCCTCGTCGGCTTCTCGGCGGGCACCGACACCGGCCTGTGGGCGATCGCCATCTATTTCATCGTCCAGACGGTCGACGGTTATCTGATCGTCCCGATGGTCGCCAAGAAGACCGTCGATCTCGCCCCCGCGCTCGTGCTCGGCGCGCAGATCTTGTTCGGCGCGCTGCTCGGCCTGATGGGGCTGTTCCTCGCCGACCCGATCATTGCGATGATCAAGGTCGCGCTGGAGCGCGAGGCCGAGCGCAACGCCGACGGCGCCAAAACGACAACGGCGGCGGGCTCCTGAGCCCACCGCCGTTTCGATTTCGTCGAGACCGTCGCTTGTTACTGCGGCGGCATGCCCGGCGGCGGACCGGCCGGACCGCCGGGAGCGCCCCCGGGGCCGCCCTGCATCATCTGTTGCTGCTGCATCATCTGCTGCTGTTGCTGCATCTGCTGCTGCATCGCGCGAACCTCGGCCTCCGAACGGAAGTCGAGCAGCGTGACGGCGAAGTGCAGCGTGCTGCCGGCCGGGATCGGACCGACCGCGCGGTCGCCATAGCCGAGCTGCGCGGGGATGGTGATCTTGTACTCGCCGCCCTTTTTCATGCGTGTCAGCGCCTCCGAAAAGCCGGGAACGACCTGCGCGACCTGCATCGGCGCCTGTTCGTTCGCGTCGAAGACGGTGCCGTCGTCGAGCTTGCCTTCATATTTGACCAGCACGACGTCGGCCTTAGTCGGGCTCGGCCCGGAGCCTTCCTTCACGACCTCGAATCCGATGCGCGGGGTCATGTGCCAGGCAAAGGCCGCGCCGGCGACCAACAGCGCGGCGAGGCCAAACCACATCAGCCACAGGCCGCCCTTGCTCACCGGGCGCAGTGGAACCGTCGTTACGCTCATCTTGCAGTCCTTTACCTGCCCCGTTTTCCGGGGGCGAAATGTCGGGCATGCCTATAGGCGGAGCGGCGCGGAACGGTCCAGAGGCAATTACGCGAGGTCGCGATATACGCCAATGTTGGCTTTGGGATGGAGGCTGCCATCGCTTCACTTTCTTTCGTCATCCCGGACTTGATCCGGGATCCCGCTTTTTTTGAGGCACCGGCTGGCTTCGACCTCAAGCTGGACCCCGGATCAAGTCCGGGGTGACGATGATGGATAGTCACGTCCGGTCGCAAACCAGTAACAGACTCTCCAAACCAACGAAAAAGGGCGCCGCGTTGCCGCGGCGCCCTTTTCACGATCAGGATCCCGAACGGGAGACGGTCTTACTTGATACCGTCGCGCTCCATCCGCTTGCGCTCCATCTTGCGGGCGCGGCGGACAGCGGCGGCGTGCTCACGCGCGCGCTTTTCGCTGGGCTTCTCGTAATGACGGCGCAGCTTCATTTCGCGATACACGCCCTCACGCTGCAGCTTCTTCTTGAGCGCGCGAAGGGCCTGGTCGACATTATTGTCGCGAACGATGATCTGCATACGCCGTGTCGTCTCCGGTTCGTCCAACGATGAACGGCTACCGGCCATCCGGTCCGCCATAAATCGCCGATATAAGGGCAATAAAAGAAGCGCCGCGAACCCGCGACGTTCCGATGGCTGGGCCACTAAAAGGATTCGCGGCAAAATGCAAGCCCTTGCGCGGTAAACTGCGCTTGCCCCGCTATCGAACCGCCCTGCCCGCTCGCGGGATTGTGCCGCGCCCCATCCTTATGGCATAGGTAGCAGGACGAAACTAACATCATAATGAGGGACAGGCCATGGCGACCCAGCTCAAGCGCAACAGCAAATATAGCGAAGCCGAATGGACGGCGCGGCAGGAGCTTGCCGCCTGCTATCGCATCTTCGCGATGATGGGCTGGGACGAGATGATCTTCAACCATATCACGGTGAAGGTGCCCGACGAGGAAGGCGCCTTCCTGATCAACCCCTATGGCCTGCACTTCAGCGAAGTCACCGCATCGAACCTGATCAAGATCGACATCGACGGCAACAAGGTCGACGAGGACAATCCCTGGCACGTCAACAAGGCGGGCTTTGTCCAGCATAGCCTGTTCCACCGTGTCCTGCCCGACGCGCATGCGATCATCCACACGCATACTACCGCAACGGTTTCGGTCTGCGCGCTCGAGGGCGGGCTGCAGCCGGTCAATTTCTACGCCTGCAACTTTGCCGGCCAGCTCGCCTATCATGATTTCGAGGGGGTGACGGTGCGCGAGGAGGAAGGCGAACGCCTCGTCCAGAACCTCGGCGACAAACGCATCCTGATGCTCAAGAACCACGGCCCCGTCGTGATGGGCAAGACGCTGACCGAGGCCTTCATCAAATATTGGGCGCTCCAGCGCGCGTGCGAGATCCAGATGGCGACGATGAGCATGGGCAAGCCGATCACGGTGCCGCAGGAAGTGATCGCCGTCCACCAGCGCGACCTGTTCATGGCCTCGATCCCCGGACAAGCGGGTAAGGCCGAATTCGACGCGATGGTGCGCAAGGTCGACAAGATCGACACGAGCTGGCGTGACTAATCCGGCCATTCGGTTAACAGGTGCGGCATGACGCGATTCTCGGTCAACGACCGCCCGGTCGAATATCGCATGGAACCCGAAACGCCCCTGCTGTGGGCGCTGCGCGACGCGTCGAACCTGACGGGAACCAAATATGGCTGCGGCACCGGCGAGTGCGGCGCGTGCACCGTCGACATCGACGGCGAGGCGATTCGCAGCTGCATGGTTACGATCGCCGAGTGCGAAGGCCGCTTCGTCACGACGATCGAGGGGCTGGCGCGCGATCGCAGCCATCCGGTGCAGCAGGCGTGGGTCGCCGAACAGGTTCCGCAATGCGGCTTCTGCCAGTCGGGGATGATCATGGCCGCCGCCGCGCTGCTCCGGTCCAACAGCAATCCCAGCGATGCCGACATCGACGCGGCGATGACCAACATCTGCCGCTGCGGCACCTATCCGCGCATCCGCACTGCCATCCGCTTGGCGGGCCGCGTGATCCGCGGCGAGGAACGCATCGCCGCCGCACCCCCACCCGGCATTCGTCCCGAAGATGCGGCGCGCGCCGTCCCCGCCCTCCGCCTGCCGCCCGGAACCTGAATATCCCTGTTCATCTAGCTGAACCGCAGGCAACAGCCCGGTCAGCCATCGATCATCTTGCTAAGAGTAAGAATCACTCCATCATCCCGGCTGGTGTCTTCAGCGATCGGGACATGAGTTGGAGAATGGCGAGATGAAGAAGATGTTCGGAGGGTTGCTGATCGCTGCAACGATCCTGACCCCGATCGCTCCGGCTGCCGCACAGGCATCGGGCGAGCGGGTGCAGATCGCGCAGCGCGGCGACCGGGAGGACCGCGGACCACGCGGCCCCGAAGTGCGCCGTGGCGGCGATCGTGGGCAAGCCCGCGCAGAACGCCAGCAAGGTCAACAGCCGCAGGTCGAGCGTCAGCAACGCGCCGAATGGCGACAGCAGCGCGGTAATGATGCGCAACGCGGCAACGATCAACAGCGCCAAGCCCAGCGTCAGCAGTGGCAGCAGCAGCGCGGGAACGACCAGCAGCGGCAAGCCCAGCGTCAGCAGTGGCAACGTCAAGCCGAACAGCGTCAGCGCGGCGGCAGCTATGACCGCAACCGCGACGGCCGCACCGACCGTCAGTGGGACCGCAATCGCGACGGTCAGGTCGACCGTCAGTGGGACCGCAACCGCAACGGCCAGGTCGATCGCCGCTACGATCGCAATCGCAACGGCGACCTCGACCGCCGCTGGGATCGCAACAACAACAATCGCATCGACCAGCGAGACGGTCGCTACGATCGCAACCGCGACGGCCAGATCGATCGGCGCTACGACCGCAATAACAATGACCGCGTAGACCGGCGCTATCGCGACGGCCGCAACGATCGCTGGGACCGGGGCGACCGCAACAACCGGTGGAACCGCGATTGGCGCAACGACCGCCGCTACGACTGGCGCAGCTACCGCGACCGGAACCGCAGCTATTACCGCATGCCGCGCTATTACAACCCGTATCGCGGCTATGGCTACACGCGGTTCAGCATCGGATTCTCGCTGAATTCGCTCTTCTATAGCTCGCGCTACTGGATCAACGATCCGGGCTATTACCGCCTGCCGCCCGCTTACGGAGGCACGCGCTGGATCCGCTATTACAACGACGCGCTTCTGGTCGACACCTACTCGGGCGAAGTGATCGACGTGATCTACGATTTCTTCTGGTAATATTCCTTTCGGTTATCAGATGACAAACTGAGGGGTCGGCCCAGCCGGCCCCTCTTTTTATGCGCTTGCCCTCCCCCGCCCGCCGCGCCACGGTGGCGCAATCAGACAGGGGAGACTTCATGCGTAAATTGGGAATGGTCGCGGCAGCGACGCTGGCGCTGCTGGGTACGACGGCGTACGCAAAAACCACGGTCGTGTATGCGGGACGCGTCATCACCGACGCTAGCAAGCCCGCGCAAGGCCCCTCGACCGTCACCATCACCGACGACCGCATCACGTCGATCGTCGCCGGACGCACCGAAGCCCCCGCCGGCGCCGAGATCGTCGACCTTGGCGACAAGACCCTGCTGCCCGGCCTCGTCGACCTTCACGTCCACCTGACCGGCGATCCGGGCGAGGATTATCGCGCCGCGACGGTCGACCCTGACGAATGGGGCGTCGTCGTCGGTGCGAAAAATGCCGCCATCACGCTCCGCGCGGGCTTCACGACGGTCCGCGAGGCCGGATCGGCGCAATATACCGCCTATGCGCTCCGCCGCGGAACGACCGCCGGCTTCATCGAAGGCCCGCGCATCGTCGCCGCCGGCCCGGCGCTGTCGATCATCGGCGGGCATGGCGACGTCACGGGCTTTCGCGAGGACGTCCACGCCGTGCTCGACCAGGGCTATACCTGCACCGGCGCGCTCGAATGCGCCGAAAAGGTGCGCAAGGCGTCGCGCGCGGGCGCCGACGTTATCAAGATCACCGCGACCGGCGGCGTGTTGTCGCAGCAGGCGCGTGGGCTCGAAGGCCATTTCACCAGCGCCGAATTGCAGAGCATCGCCGACACCGCGCACTCGCTGGGCCTCAAAGTGATGGCGCACGCGCATGGTGCGGGCGGGATTACCGCCTCGGCGGCGGCGGGCATCGACAGCATCGAGCATGGCACCTTCGCCGACGATGCGACGCTGAAGGTCATGAAGGCGAAGGGCACCTATCTCGTCCCGACGCTGATGGCGTTCGAGGGCATCCGCGAGCGGCTGGGCAAGGGCATCTATACCCCGACGGTCGAGAACAAGGTGCGCATGACGCTGAACGACGTCGGCAAGGCGGTGACGCGCGCCAAGGCGCTCGGCGTCCCGGTTGCTTTCGGCACCGACGCCGGCGTGTTCGAGCATGGCCGCAACGGGCAGGAGTTCGCGCTACTCGTCAAACATGGCCTGACCCCGCGCGAGGCGCTGGCGAGCGCGACGACGGTCGCGGCGAAACTCCTGTCGCTCGAAAACGAGATCGGCCGCATCGCACCCGGCATGTCGGCTGATATGATCGCGGTCAGCGGCGACCCGCTGACCGACGTCACCGTGCTGGAAAAGGTCGACTGGGTGATGGCACGCGGCCGGATCGCCGAATGATCGCGGCCGTCACGCGGCGCGGCGGACGCGTCCCCGCGCCGACGTGACCGTCTTTGGACCGGTCAGCCCGTCGATCTCGACCGCTTCGGCAAATTTTACGCCGACGCGGTTGCCCGCCGACCAGCGCGCCTCGGCATCGAAAATCTGGTCGGCGCCGAATTCGAGCGTCAGCACCGTCCCGGGCGGCACATTCCACAGCCCCTCGATCAGCGCCCCGTGCGACGATATGTTGCGGACGATCCCCTCATATCGATACCCGCCGCTGCCGACCTGGATCGTGCGGAAGGTCGTCAGCCGCGCCTCGCGTGCGCTCTTATACCCCTTCGCCTCGGCGCGCCCGCCGCCCTCGCGAAGCAGAGCCAGTACCTCGACCAGATCCATCGGACGCCCATAGATATAGCCCTGGACATGGCTGCACCCGAGCCCGCGGATCAGCGCGAGGTCGTCATGCGTCTCGACGCCTTCGGCGGTCGTTTCCATGTCGAGCGCGGTGGCCAGCCCGACGATCGACGAGATTATCGCGGCGTTCATGCTGCTGGGATCGGCGGCGCCCAGGACGAAGCTCTGGTCGATCTTGATCTTGTCGAACGGCGCCTTCTTGAGATAGCCGAGCGCCGAATAGCCGGTGCCGAAATCGTCGAGCGCCAGCCGCACACCGGTGCGCTTCAATTTCTGGAACATCGCGAGATTCTCGGCGCTCTCGTCGAGGAAGACCCCCTCGGTGATCTCGAGCTCGAGCTGATCGGGACGGATGCCCGCCGCCGACACCGCACTCATGATCGTCGCGGGCAGCTTTTCATTGGCGAACTGCCGCGGCGAGACATTGACCGCGACGCGGTATCCGGGGCCGAGGTGCGCGATCGTCGCGCAGGCGGTGCGGATGATCCATTCGCCGATCGGCACGATCAGGTTCGATTCCTCGGCTATGGGTATGAATTTCGACGGGCTGATCAAGCCGTCGGTCGCATGATGCCAGCGGATCAGCGCCTCGAACCCGGTAATCCGCTCGCTCTCGACGTCGACGATCGGCTGATAGAGCAGCCTCAGCTCATCCTTCGCCAGCGCGTCGCGCAGCGCATCTTCGATCGCCTTGCGCTCGCTCGCCTGATTGTGCATCGCGTCGGCATAGAAGCGATAGACGCCGCGCCCCGCGTCCTTCGCGGCATAAAGCGCAAGGTCGGCGTTGCGGACAAGCGCCGACGCCGAGACGCCCTGCCCCTCCGACACCGCGATGCCGAGCGACGAGCCGACGCGCACCTGCTCGCCCTCGATGGAAAAGGGCTTGGCGAGGCTCAGAATGATCGCATTGGCGATGCCGGCAAGCTTCTCGGGCTGGCTCATCTGCGGCACGACAATCTGGAATTCGTCGCCGCCGAGCCGTCCGACCTGTCCCTTGTCGCCGACGATCTGCGTCAGCCGCCCCGCGACCTGCTGCAGCAACTGGTCGCCCACCGGATGCCCCAGCGTATCGTTCACCGCCTTGAACCGGTCGAGGTCCATCAGCAGCAGCGCGCAGGGCTGCGGCTGCCCACTATGGCTCTTGAGCGCGCGTTCGAGCAGGTCGGTGATGTGGCGGCGGTTCGCAAGGCCGGTGAGCGTGTCGTAGCGCGCGAGCTGGTTGATCTCGCGCTCGGACCTCTTCTTGTCGGTGAGGTCGGTGCCGCTGCCTCTGAACCCCTGGAAATTTCCAAGCTCGTTGCTGATCGGCTGGCCCGAAATCGACCACCAGCGCTCCTCGCCCGGCACCGCGGCCTGTACCGTCAGCTCCTTGAACGGGGTGCGCGACGACAGGCTGAACCCCAGCGTCCGCTCCTCGCTCTCGTCGTTGCCGATCCGCTTGCGGATGATGTCGGTAAAGGGATGGCCGAGCAGGTCGGCGAGCGGCCGGTCGAGCCGCGCCGCGACGGTCGGCGAGATATAGACGAGCTGGCCATAGCGATCGGTTTCCCAGAACCAGCCGCGTCCCGCGCGCTCGAAATCACGCATCAGGTTCAGCGCGCGCTGCTGGTCGCTGACGCCCTGCCGCGCGGCGCGCGTCGCGCGGCGCTGATGCCGGACATCCTCGCGCATCATGACGATCAGCAGGCCAAGGAAGATGAAACCTGCGACCGCGAACGGCCACGAGGCGACGCCGATCGCGCCACCCAGTGCTGTCGCACCGGCGAAAGCAAAAAAGGCGGGACGAACCACCGCGACCGCCGATGCCGCGACGAGCAGCGAGCCGATGTGGATCGCGGTAAAGGCATCGAAATGGCGGCTGCCGTCGGGAACGGCGATCGCGTCGAACATCGCGGCGGCGTTGAGCAAGGTGCCAAGCGCGATCAGCGCCATGCACAGCATCGCCATCAGTCGCACGCGGCTGTGTGCGATCGGACGCGGTTTGCGCATCGCCTGCCCGATTACCGTCAGCGCGACATCGCATGGCAAGCCGGCCGCCATCACCAGCCAGTGCGAAGGGTGATCGAGGAAGCCCGCAAGGCCCGGCAGAAAGGCGAAGGTCAGGAATGCAAGGACGCGGCCGATCAGCACATAATGCCACAGCTTCGCCACGCGCATCAGATGCATGACGAATTCGGGTGAATCGAACAGCGATTCGCCCGCTGGCAAATCGCCGCCTCCCGGCCGGATGATGTTACGCCGAACCCCCAATGTTCCGAACTTCCCCGCTTTTCTGGTCGCCGCGACCAGTGGCCAAAAAGGGGTTTCCAAATCCTTACCGCAAGCTCACGATTTCCGCCGATATTGTGCCAAAACGGAAGGGGTTACGTTTCGGTTCGCAACTTGTTATAGATCGGCCATGCCTGCCGTCCGCCTGTTCCCGCCCGACCGCTTTTTCGACCGCGCCGAATGGTCGGCGATCACGCGCGCATCGTCATGGCGCGGCATCTGGCTGGTCGCGCACGCGTGGATCGTCAGCATCGCGCTCGTCGGCCTTGCCGCCTGGTCGCAGAACCCGGTGGCGTGGCTGCTGGCCGTCATCTTTGTCGGCGGACGCCAGCTCGGGCTTGCGATCCTGATGCACGACGCGGCGCATGGCGCGCTGCATCCGAACCGGAAAATCAACAATTTCCTTGGCCAATGGCTGACCGGTGCGGCGGTCGGATCGGACCTGATCGCCTATCGCACCTATCACCTCCAGCATCATAAATTCACCCAGCAGCCCGAAGACCCCGACTTATCACTGTCGAAGCCCTTCCCCACCACGCGCGCCAGCCTTTGGCGCAAGGTGCTGCGCGACCTGACCGGCCAGACCTTCTTCAAGCAGCGTATGGCGCAATTCGGATTCGCCTTCGTCGGCCTGAAAGCGATTCTGCGCGGCGAACAGGGGCAGAAAAGCGGTGCGAGCACCAAGGCCGGGACGCCGTTCAACAAGCAGTCCGACGACGGCATGACGTCACCGACGATCGACGTCGCGGGGGCGATGGCGGTCGCCCGCGCGGTCGGACGTTTCCTGATCGTGCAAGCGGTGCTGCTCGCGGCGTCGCTCGCGCTCTATGGCTGGACGCCCTACCTGCTCTGGCTCGCCGGGCTCGCGACGACCTTTCAGCTCTATCTGCGTATTCGCAACATCGCCGAACATGCGTGCACGACGACCGGCAGCGACGACCCCTTCACCCATGCGCGCACCACCCACGCCGGCTGGCTGGCGCGCGCGACGGTTGCTCCATATTGGGTGAATTATCACGCCGAGCATCACCTGTTCATGGGTGTGCCCTGCTATCGACTGCCCGATGTGCATGCCGCGCTCGGCCGCGCGGGACGGCACGAATCGATGACGATCGCGCCGAATTATGCCGCGGTGCTGCGGCAAGTCACCGCCCGCGGCTGATCAGCCTTCCTGAACGAACCTTGCGCCGGCGCGGTCCTTGACCGTCTTTTCGGGGTCGAAGATCATCCCGTTCATCGCGACATAGACCCCGGGCGGCAGCGTCTGCGCCGCCGCGAGCGCGAAGCCGACGTTGAATTCGGCGTCGCTCGCGCGCACCGACGCGGGCTGCATCGCCCCCGTCATCACGATCGTCTTGCCTTCGATCCCCGCGAGCACGCGCCCGGTGACGACCATCGTGTCGGTGCCGTGCGTGACGAGGATGCGCGATGCGTCGCTCGCGGCGACCGCGGCGCGGATCGCCTCGCGGTCGGCATCGCCCAGCTCGAGGCTGTCTTTGCGCATCAACTGCGTGACGCGGTGCGGGACGTGGACGTTGTTTTCGCGCAGCATGTCCGGGATCGCTGCGGGGCCGATCTGGAACTCGCTCAAGGCATCGAAATAGACTTTGTCGATCGTCCCGCCGGTCGTGAAGATATCGATCACGTCGCTCATGCACATTCGTCCTGGATCGGCAGCGCCGGGGTGCCGTCGGGCGCGGCGAAGGGCTGCTTGAAGGTAAAAGCCTCGGCCGTCGGCCCGTTCGCGTCGAGCATCGCGATCCGCGCCATGCCTTCAGCGACCGTCGGGCGATGCCCCACGGGAACCCACCAAAGCGCCTGATAGACCGCCATATGGTCGAACCACTCCTTGCGGCGCTTCATCACCGTCAGATGATCGGGGGTGCGATAGACATAGGCCGCGAGCGCGTCGATGTCGCGCCACACCGACATGTTCGCGATCAGTTGCGGATCGTCGGTCACGGGGACGTCGGTCGCGTTGTTGCCCTCACCGGTGAGCCGCCAGATAAAGCCGTCAGCCGCCTCGGCGACGGCGTTCACATGGTCGAGCGCGTCCATGAAATCGCGGTTCGCGACATGCTCGGGCGGCAGGCGGAAACGGCCGATGTTGATCTGCGCGAGTTGGAAAGCAGGCTCTACAGGCATGAAACCACTCCCTAATTCCCGCTCGTGTCGAGCGAAGTCGAGACACCTCGTCGGCATCGAGCAAGACCAAGAGGCATCTCGACCTCGCTCGATGCGAACGGAATTTTATGCAAGCGCTTCCGCGATCAGCCGCCGCGTGTTGTCGATGCCGAACAGCGCGATGAAGCTGCCCATCCGCGGCCCGGCACTCGACCCGAGCAAAGTCTCGTAAAGCGCTTTGAACCAATCGCGCAGGTTTTCAAAGCCATAGGCCTCGTTCTTGCCGATCGCATACACGATATTCTGGATATCGTCGGCGCCGGCATCGGCGGGCAGTGCCGCGAGTTCGCCGTCGAGTTCCTGCAGCGCCGCGACCTCGCCGCCCTGCGGCTTGCGGCGCTTCAGCGTCGGCGCGACATAGTCGCGGTTATACGCCATCGCATTGTCGATCAGCCGGTCGAGCTCGGGATAGGTCGCTGCGCTCGCGCCGTCGACATATTGGCCGAGGTAGCGCCAGATCTGCTCTTTCGACGCGTCGGCGCCCATCACCCCGACGAGGTTGAGGAGCAAGCCGAAGGTCACCGGCAGTTCGGCGCTCGGCATGTCCTCGCCGCGCGCGACATGGACGTGGTGCACGGGGTTGCCGAGCTTCTTGTCAGGCTCCTGCGCCGCGTAATTTCCGCGCATCTGCAGATATTCGTCGACCGCCTTCGGGATGACGCCGATGTGGAGCTGCTTCGCCGCCTTGGGCTCGCGATAGGCGAAAAAGGCGAGGCTTTCCTCGCTGCCATAGTCGAGCCATTGCTCGAGGCTGAGGCCATTGCCCTTCGACTTCGAAATCTTCTCGCCCTTTTCGTCGAGGAACATTTCGTAGATCAGCCCCTCGGGCTTGCGCCCGCCGAGCGCCTTGGCGATCTTGCCCGACTGGACGCCGCTGTCGGTCAGGTCCTTGCCGTACATTTCGTAATCGACGCCAAGCGCGACCCAGCGCATCGCCCAGTCGACCTTCCACTGCAGCTTCGCGCCGCCGCCGAGGATCGAGTGGGTGATCGTCTCGCCCTCATCCTCGAACGACACGAGGCCCGCATCGGCATCGACGACGGTCACCGGCACCTGCAGCACGATCCCCGACTTCGGGCTGACGGGCAGGATCGGCGAATAGGTCGCGGCGCGCTCGGCGCGCAGCGTCGGCAGCATGATGTCGAGAATGTCCTGATTGTGGCGGAGGACATTTCGCAGCGCGTCGTCGAACGCGCCCGACTGGTAGCGCTCGGTCGAGCTCACGAACTCATATTCGAAGCCGAAACGGTCGAGAAACTCGCGCAGCATCGCATTGTTATGATGCGCAAAACTTTCATACTTGCCGAACGGATCGGGGATCGCGGTCAGCGGCTTGCCGAGATATTCGCGCAGCATGTCGCCGTTCGGCACATTGTCGGGAACCTTGCGGAGTCCGTCCAGATCGTCGCTGAACGCGACCAGCCGCGTCGGCGCGCCGCCGGTCAACGCCTCATAGGCGCGGCGGACCATCGTCGTGCGCAGCACTTCGTTGAAGGTGCCGATATGCGGCAGCCCCGAGGGACCATAGCCGGTCTCAAAAAGGATCGCCTCGCCCCCGGGCTTGCCATCGGGATAGCGTTTGACGATCTTGCGCGCTTCCTCGAACGGCCAGGCCTTGGACGTTTGCGCGGGCTCGCGCAGCGACGGGTGAAGGTGCAAGTCAGTCATAGCTGCGCCCCATAGCGGCAAGAAGCCGCGATGGAAAGGAGCACGGAAAACTGCGCAACTTCACGCTGGAATCGTTTTTTTCGGACAGGTTGCACCTTTGCTTCGTCATCCCGGACTTGATCCGGGATCCATTGGGGGCGTCGGCCGTCGCTGGACCCCGGATCAAGTCCGGGGTGACGATGACAGGAGACGGCCACCCTCGCCGAAAGGTCGGAAAACTGCGCAACTTCACTCCGGAATCGCATTTCGCTCGCGTATCGACATGCCTTAGAGCGACAAAAGATACCGACGAGCGCGGCGCTTTTGTCTCCCCTTCGACTGCCCGCCTGCGGCAAGCGCTCAGGACAGTCTTTGTCGCTTTAAGGAGAGAGGCGGCGGTCGGTAGCATCCGAGAGGATCAAGCATGCCGGTGCAATGTAGGAAAGCCGATATATCGGCCGATACCGCCCGATGCCGCCGCGTCTCAATTCAGCCCCGCGGTTGCAGCGCCGGCATGAAGCTGCTCCGGCGCAGCAGCGCGGCCGACACGAGCGACACGAGGAGCGCAACCGGGAATATCTCGGTCAGCGTCAGCGCCATGCGGAACAGCGGGTTCTTATACTGCTCCGCCATCGCCCCCATCTCGGCCGAAAACGCCGCGATCTCGGCCGCCGGTTTGCCGGCCGCACGCATATCCTCGACGCTCCGGGCGATATAGTCGGTCATGAAGGTCCCGCCGGTCTGCCACATGTAAAGCTCCCAGCCGAGAACATAGAACAGCGCCGCAACAAGCCCGATACCGAGGCCAACGCCAAGCGCCTTCCAGAAGCCGATCACCCCGCCCAGATTGACGTCGCGGTAGCGCTTCACGCCGATAAACACGAACAGCAACGCAACCAGCATCGACAGATAGCCGGCGACCATGCCCATCGTGCCATGGTCGGCGACGAAGGTGATGCTGATAAACATGCCGATGATGACGATGACGCCCGCGATGGCGCCGTAAACCGCAACGATCCTGCCCATGATCCTGTCTCCCCATCTGATGAATGCCATGCGCGATGGACCGGAACAACGGGTGAAATCTATCGCCCAAATGGGTGATTTGGCAGCATTAGGCCGAATTTACGGCAGGATGTCGAGCGTCCGCGCTTTCTGCACCGCCTGCGTGCGGCTGGCGACCGCCAGCTTTTCATAAACGCGCGCAACATGTGTCTTCACCGTGTTGGGCGAAATATCGAGCTGGCGCGCGATCACCTTGTTGGCGTGCCCCGCCGCGAGCATTTCCAGCACCTCGCATTCGCGCACGCTGAGCCCCAGCGCCGCGATCGCCGCATCGTTACGCACAAAAGCCTGACGCGGCCGCGCCGTCAGCCGGTTGCCGGCCCATATGCCGAGCGCAATGCAAAGGACGGCGATGATCGCGACATAAAATTCGGTCGACCAGCGATGTACGACATGTTTGTAGTTCAGCCATTCGAGCAGGAATGCCGCGGCGGCGAGACCGATGCCATAAAGGATGATCGGGCGGACCATGATCCGCGTAGACCATTGTCGGCGATCGCTTGCAACATTGTCCCGGCACGAGCCAACATCGTTACCGGAAAATTTACCATGCGGGCGTAGCGTCCCGGACATGGACAATTTTCGCACCCCCGCCGCCCGCGGCCACAAGCGCACCGCCGTTTCGATAGACGTCACCGTCAATGGCGTACTCAACTTCGTCGACGGCCGGATCACCGACCTGTCCGAAGGCGGCGCGCGGATCGACGGGGCGAGCATGCCCGCGCGCTCGCGCTGCGAAATTCACTATGGCGGACAGGTAACCTATGCGGTCGTCATGTGGTCCGAGCATGACCGCATGGGCGTGCGCTTCCCCTACGAACTGACGCACGGGCCGCTCTACAACGCGCTGAAGCTCGCCCGAAACGCGGCGATGGTCGAGCCCGCGCAGATTTTCCACAGCAATCGGCCGGCCGTGTTCGGGCGTCGCGGACTGAGCTAAGCGTTCCTCCCTTTTCGTCATCCCCGCGAAGGCGGGGATCCCGCTGACCGCGCACCGAAAAAAAGCGGGATCCCCGCCTTCGCGGGGATGACGATAAAGAAGTCGACCTTGCCGCGTTCGCCTTTTGTCCCTAGCGTGGGGCGATGGCTCCCGACCCGCTTTCCCTGCCCGCGATCCATGCGAGCCATATCGGCATCTGGATCGCCGACACGCACGGCCGCGTGCAGCGCGTCGGGCGTGGTGAGGCGATCGCCGCGGTCGCGGCGACCCCGCACCTGCTGCTCAATGCGACGCTGACCGGCGACCGGCTGGGCTATCCCGAATTGTCCGGCCTCGACCTGCTCGAGCTCTTCGCTTTCCTCTATCCCGCGCGCTTCGCCGTGCCGACCCCGGCGGGGATATCCGCCGCGATCGGCCTGACGCCGCCGAAAGGCGAAGAGGATATCGCGGCTTTCCTGCCGAAAGCGGCCGCGGCGATGCTCGGCAGCATCGACGATCCCGACTGGCCCGAGCGCGAAGGCGCGTGGCACGGCGTCCAGGCCTTGTCACGCCAGCGCTGGTCGTGGTCGCCGCTGGTGCAGCCGCGACTGTCGCAGCCCGACGCGAACGAACGCTGGCTGTTCGCGCGCCTTCCCGAATGGGAGGAACAGCCGCCGCGCGGCGCGCCGCGACAGGTGACGATCAACGAAGACGATGTGTCGGCGCGGCTCGACCGGCTGACCGGCGACGGCGCCGAGCGGCGGCCGGGGCAGCAGGACTATGCGCGCGCGACCGCCGCAATCTTCGCCCCACGCGAACGCAAGGATGCGCCGCAGATGCTCGTTGCCGAGGCCGGAACGGGCATCGGCAAGACATTGGGCTACCTCGCCCCCGCGAAACAATGGATCGACCAGTCTGCGGGCGCCGTCTGCATCTCGACCTTCACCAAAGCGCTGCAACGCCAATTGTCGCGCGAGACCGAGCGCCTCTACCCCGACGCCGCGACGCACCGCGAAAAGGTCGTGGTGCGCAAGGGACGCGAGAATTACCTCTGCCTGCTCAACCTCGAAGACGCGTTGCAGGGCGGTTTTTCGGGGCGTGCCGCGATCCTCGCGCAGCTGGTCGCGCGCTGGGCCGCCTATACGCGCGACGGCGACATGGTTGGCGGCGACCTGCCCGGCTGGCTCCCCGCCCTGTTCCGCCGCAACGGCACGACCGCGCTCACCGACCGGCGCGGCGAGTGCATCTATGCGGGCTGTCCGCATTTCCGCAAATGCTTCATCGAACATTCGGCGCGCGCGGCGACGCAGGCCGAGATCGTCATCGCCAACCATGCGCTGACGATGGTGCAGGCGGCGCGCCCGCGCGACGGCGGCGCCCCCGCGACGCGGCTGATCTTCGACGAGGGGCACCATCTGTGGGACGCGGCGGACTCGATGTTCGCCGCGGCGCTGACGGGACAGGAAGCGGTCGAAATCCGCCGCTGGGTGCTGGGTCCCGAGGGCAAGTCGCGCGGGCGGCGGCGCGGGCTCGCGGCACGGCTCGCCGACGTCGCAAGCTATGACGAGGCGGGCGACCGTGCGATCCAGGCGGCGATCGCCGCCGCCGCCGAACTGCCCGGCGACGGCTGGCTCGGCCGCTTGTCGGAGAATGACCCGTGGGGCGCGATCGAGCGGCTGCTCGTCGCGGTGCGCGGACAGGTTTATGCGCGCGCGGTCGACACGCGCACCGCCGACGCGGGCTATGGGCTCGAAACCGAGCTCGCCGATCCCGATTCCGACCTGGTGACCGCAGCCGCGAGCGCCAGCGACGCAATCGAGGCGCTGCTGCGCCCGCTGATGGCGCTCGGCAAAAGGCTGGAGGTGTTGATCGAGGATCCGCCCGACTGGCTCGACGGACAAGCCCGGGCAAGGATCGATGGCGCGCGCCACAGCCTTGGTACGCGGATCGACACGTTAGGCGGCTGGCTTTCGTTGCTCGGGCGCGTCGGTGGGCCCGCCGATCCCGATTTCGTCGACTGGCTCGCGGTCGACCGCTACGATGGGCGCGAGTTCGACTGCGGGCTGCACCGCCACTGGCTCGACCCTGCAAAACCCATCGCCGACGTCGTGTACCGCCCGGCGCAGGGCGTGCTCGTCACCTCGGCGACCTTGCGCAACGGTGGTCATGGGCGCGGCGGCTGGACCGATGCCGATATCCGCACCGGCGCGCGCCATATGGACGGCGGGGTCCAGCATTTCGCGGTCCCCAGCCCGTTCGATTATGCGCGCCAGTCCGAAGTGCTGATCGTCACCGACATTCCGCGCGGCGACCTGCCCGCGCTCGCCGGCGCGTACAGCCGGCTGATCGAGGCGGCGGGCGGCGGCGCATTGGGGCTGTTCAGCGCGATCCGGCGGCTGCGTATCGTTCATTCGCGCATTGCCGACCGGCTGGCGCGCGCCGGGCTGCCGCTGTTCGCGCAGCACGTCGATCCGCTCGACACCGGGACGCTCGTCGACATTTTCCGCGCCGATCCGCACGCGTCGCTGCTCGGCACCGATGCCCTGCGCGACGGGGTCGATGTTCCCGGCGATTCGCTGCGCCTCGTCGTGATGGAGGGGGTGCCGTGGCCGCGTCCGACGATCCTCCACGCGGCAAGGCGCGCGGCGCAGGGCGGCAGCGCCTATGACGACATGGTCATCCGCGCGCGCATCGGGCAGGCGTTCGGGCGGCTGATCCGCCGCGCCGACGATTTCGGGCAGTTCGTGATGCTCTCACCCAGCTTTCCCTCGCGCCTGCTCAGCGCCTTTCCCGAGGGCACCCCGATCCGCCGCCTGCCGCTCGACGAAGCGGTCAACCATGTCGCCGCGGCGAATGTGGAAAGGCGAAAAAGCGCCTTTCCAGCCTTTTCACCGTCATAAGTTTCCGGCACAAGGCCCGCGAACGAGGGCATGGCGCAACGGCGCGGGGAGCGATTTTGAAGACTTTGACTATCCTGCGCCATGCCAAATCGGGTTGGGACGTGCAGGTCGAGCGCGATTTCGACCGCCCGATCAACAAACGCGGGGCGCGCGGCGCTGAACTGATCGGCCAGTGGCTGAAGCGCCAGAAGCTGCCCATCGACCGCATCATCGCCTCGCCCGCGGTGCGCGTGACCGAAACGCTCGACATCTTCCAGCCCGCCGCCGACCTCGACGGGCTTGAGCCGCATTGGGACCGGCGCATCTATCTCGCGTCGGCCGCGACGCTGATCGACGTGATCCGCGACACCGGCAAGGATTCCGAGCATCTGCTGATTTCGGGGCATAACCCGGGGCTAGAAGACCTGATCCTGATGCTCGTTCCCGAATCGGCGGGCGACGAATTGCGCGCGAAGGTCGAGGAAAAGCTGCCGACCTCGGCGCTCGCGCGGCTCGAACTCGACATCGGCAACTGGCACGATCTCGATACGAACAGCGCGCGGTTTGTGGGCTTCATTCGTCCGCGCGATCTCGACCCGGCGCTCGCGCCGGCGATGGATAACGACTAAGGCTTAGCCGAGCGCCGCGGCGAGCCGCTGGCGGAGCGCGACCAGCGCCTCGACCGGAATTCCCTTCACCACGCGCATCGGCGCGGTGCTGTCGAGCACCTCGCGGGTCAATGGCGCACGCGCCGTGGGCGCTGCGCCCGGCTCGGACAGCGCCTTGCGCGCGCCCTCGACGGTGAAGCCCTGGACATGCAGCAGATGATGGATGCGCTCGGCAAGCGCGACGTCCTCGGCGCGGTAGTAGCGGCGGCGGCCCGACCGCTGGAGCGGCTTGAGCTGCGGAAAACGCGTTTCCCAATAACGCAGGACATGCGTCGGGACGCCGATGCGCACCGCAAGTTCGCCGATGGCGAGCATGGCGCCGGACGCCTTGCCGCCATCGTCGGTCATTTCAAAACCCGACATGGGTCAGGTGCGGTCTATTTGCCGGCAACGCGGGCTCGCATCGTCTGGCTGGCGCGAAAGGTCATCACGCGCCGCGGCAGGATCGGCACTTCGATTCCGGTCTTGGGATTGCGGCCGATCCGCTGCGCCTTATCGCGCAGGACGAAGGTGCCGAAACCCGAGATTTTCACATTCTGACCGACCGCGAGCGCATCGGACATATGATCGAGAATCGATTCGACGATTGCGGCCGATTCATTGCGCGACAGCCCGATCTGCTGGTTGATCCGCGTCGCAATGTCGGCCCGCGTAAGAGTCCCTGCGGTCATGTTGATCCCTTCCCCCTCTGAAGCGAAAATGCACGATCGGTTCCCTGACAGCCCCCACCGTCACGAGTCCCTGTTCGCATATGTAACAAATGCGAATTAATCCGCCAAACTGAAACGGATGGAGCGAGAAGTTGACGCGCCGGAGCGAAGCGTCAGACGCGCAAAACCGCAGCGCCCCAGGTGAAGCCGCCACCCATCGCCTCGAGCACCACCAGGTCGCCGCGCTTGATGCGTCCGTCGCGCACCGCGAGGTCGAGCGCGAGCGGCACCGACGCTGCCGATGTATTGGCGTGCTGGTCGACGGTCAGCACGACGCGTTCGGGCGGCAAACCCAGCTTTTTCGCGGTTGCGTCGATGATCCGCTTGTTCGCCTGATGCGGCACGACCCAGTCGATCGACTCGGCCGACAGGCCAACATCGGCCATCACTTCGCCCAGCACCGAGGCGAGGTTGGTGACGGCGTGGCGAAAGACTTCGCGGCCCTGCATCCGGACGTGGCCGACGGTGCCCGTGGTCGACGGACCGCCGTCGACATAGAGCATATCTGCGTATTTTCCCTCGGCATGCAGACGCGTCGCGAGGATGCCCTGATCGTCGTCGACGTCCTTCGCCGACAGTATGACGGCGCCCGCGCCGTCGCCGAAGAGGACGCACGTCGTGCGATCTTCCCAGTCGAGGATGCGGCTGAAGGTTTCCGAACCGATCACCAGCGCATGCTTCGCCGCGCCGGTGCGCAGCATCGAGTCGGCGACCGACACGGCATAAAGGAAGCCCGAGCAGACCGCCGCGACGTCGAAGGCGATGCAATCGGGGATGCCGAGCAGCGCCTGCACCTTGGTGGCGCTGGCGGGGAATGTATTGTCGGGGGTCGCGGTGGCGACGATGATCAGGCCGATGTCGGCGGGCCCGAGCCCCGCAGCCGCCAGCGCCTGCTTCGCCGCATCGGCGCCGAGCGTTGCCGTCGTCTCGTCGGGTTCGGCGATGTGGCGGAAACGGATGCCGGTGCGTTCGACGATCCATTCGTCGCTGGTGTCGACGCGCGCCGCAAGCTCGGCGTTCGAGACCCGCGTGCGCGGCAAGGCCGAGCCGGTGCCGGCCAATATGGCGCGGAGCGTCATGCTGCGGCTCCGCTGCGGAAATTCGCGAGATCCTCGGTCACCTGACGCGTAATGTCCTTTTCGATCAGCTCGGCGCAGAGGTGGACGCAGTTCGCGACCCCCTTCGCATCGGCGCTGCCATGGCTTTTGAGCACCACGCCGTTGAGGCCGAGGAACACCGCGCCATTATGGTTGTTGGGATCGAGGTGATGCTTGAGCAGCTCGGTCGCCGGGCGCGAGATCAGGAAGCCGATCTTCGAGCGCGTCGAGCTGGTGAAGGCGCGGCGCAGCAGGTCGGTCACGAAACGCGCCGTCCCCTCGATCGTTTTCAGCGCGATATTCCCCGAAAAACCGTCATGCACGATCACATCGACATCGCCGCGCGACAATTTGTCGCCCTCGATAAAGCCCGCGAACTCCATCGGCAGCCCTTTGGCCGCGCGGAGCATCGCGGCGGCATCGCGAATCTCGTCGGTGCCCTTCAGCTCCTCGGTGCCGATGTTCAAAAGCGCGACGCGCGGGCGTTCGAGCCCCATGGCAGTGCGCGCATAGGCAGCGCCCATGACCGCGAATTGCGTCAGGTTGGTCGCGTCGCATTCGGTGTTGGCGCCGAGGTCGAGCATCACGACGTCATTGTCGCCGAGCGTCGGCAGCAACGCCGCGAGCGCCGGCCGGTCGATCCCCGGCATCGTGCGCAGCGCGAGTTTCGCCATCGCCATGAGCGCGCCGGTGTTGCCCGCCGACACAGCGCCGCCGGCATCGCCGCGCTTTACCGCGTCGATCGCGAGCCCCATCGAGGTGCTTTTCGCCTTGCGCAGCGCCTGGCTCGGCTTGTCCGAACCCGACACCACGCCGTCGGTGTGGATGATATCCGACGCCGCGCGCAGATTGGGGTGGTTTTCAAGCGCCGCCTTGATCTGCACCTCGTCGCCGACGAGGATGAAGCGGAGGCCATCGTGCTTGTGGCGCGCCATCGCGGCGCCGGCGAGCATCATGCGCACGCCGACGTCACCGCCCATCGCATCGATTGCGATTCGCGGTGTCAGTGCCATTTAATGCCCTCCGGCTTGATTTTTACGCGCCGACCGACACCACTTCACGGCCATTATAGTGGCCGCAGGCGTTGCAAAGATTGTGCGGGCGCTTCAGCTCGCCACAATTGGGGCATTCCTGAAAGGCTTCGACCTTCAGGCTGTCGTGGCTGCGACGCATGCCGCGCTTCGAGGGCGAGGTTTTTCGCTTGGGAACGGCCATGATATTTCCTGCATTCTTAAATAGTGTGTCACGAATCGGCTACCCGGATTTGTCACCGCCGTCGCCGGAAATGACTGGCCCGCCCGCCACGCCGAAGCCCGCTCCTGCCGATGTTCGACAGGGAAAAACTTCCGCCGGAGGGTGCCTCAACGCCATATGGTGTCGGGTGCCGGATCGGGCGGGGCTATAGCGTTTTTGCCCGCAAAGGCAAGCCCATTGCGTCCATCCCCGTACAGGCTTGCCGCCCCGGTCGGGGGATGTCACACCCTGCCCGCTGCCGGCAAGCGAAACGCACCGGTCCATAAGGGGGAAACCAGATGATAATCTTGCCGATCAGCCTGACGATCGCCGCCGGGGCGGCGCTGCTCAACCTGTGGCTTGCGGTGCGCGTCGGCCGCGTCCGCACAAAGGAAAAGGTGTTCATCGGCGACGGCGGCAACGAGCCCCTGACGCGGCGCATGCGCGCGCACAGCAATTTCGTCGAAAACACGGCGTTCGTGCTGATCCTGCTCGCATTGGTCGAGCTGGGCCTCGGCTCATCGCTCTGGCTGTGGGGCGTTGGCGCGCTCTATCTTGTCGGGCGCATCCTCCACGCGATCGGCATGGACGGGATGATGTGGGGCCGGATGGTCGGCACGATCATCACCATGCTGACCCAGCTCGGCCTGGCGATCGGCGCGCTCGCGGTCGTCTATCTGACGCCGACGAGTATCACGACGACCGAGATCGAGGAAACAGTGGTCGCGGCGCCGGAGTGACCTTCTCCCCTCCCGCTTGCGGGAGGGGTCGGGGGAGGACTTGTCATTAGCTGAGGGCCGAAACATGCCCTCCCCTAGCCCCTCCCGCAAGCGGGAGGGGAAAAGGTCACTCCGGCGCCGCGACCACTGTTTCCTCGATCTCGGTCGTCGTGATACCC
>NZ_LNRU01000006.1 GCF_001468225.1 Sphingopyxis sp. H053
GTGGCCACCAGCGACGCCGCATTCCGGGGTGGGGCATGCCCCACCCCGGAATACACCATCGCCTACACCGGAAATTACACCACGAGCGCGGACGCTAACAGATGATTGCCGCTGGTGAGATTGAAACGATCAAGATCGGCAGATCTACTCTTGTTCCAACGGATAGTCTTCGCGCGTTCCTTGCTAGGCGCCGTAATCCGATCTGAACCAGCATTTCCAGAGCCCGTCCTTGGCCGTCTCACTCCGCTGATCGGTGCCGTCGCTTGGCGGACCGCTGTCGTCGTAAAAACGAAACTGCGGCTTTGATGGCTGCCGTCGATGATCACTTCACCGAGGAGAAATGCTCAAACTGACAAAACTAGCCAGCTAAGTAGCATCGGATACTTCGTGAGCGTAACGCTTACCAACGCCGCTCCTGTTGCGAAGAGTAGCAAGCCCAGAATCAGGCCAAAGCTCCAACCATCACGAACGATTGCCGCCGCATTTCAGCGGATAAAAGCCTTGAATCCGAAGGCTTGGCGCCAAACCCAACGATGAATGAACTCTGGGCGCTTCACGGCCGCTGACCGCTCATCATTCCTGGCAGCTGCCGGTCCGCAATCGAGCACTCGTCGCTTGCTGCAGCGCAATGCTACGAGACTAGCGAACGTTTTTGGCGCTTTCATACAATCAAGAATCGGCGTGTCGCGCTATTTGCGCCACGCGACCCAGAAGAGCTCTTCCTCGAAGGGGGACAGAAATCTTCATCTTGCGCCCGTCGATTTCATGCGGCGGGCGCATTTTTTTGTCAGCCGAAAGCGCGAAGCTATCGAGCGGTTCGCTCGATCATTCTTCGTAGCAATTCCCAGAGGTCATGTTGCTCCTCGATGGCTGAAAACTGCTGTTTCAACTTGGCAAGCCGGACGAGGGAATCTGTCTCGCCCCGACGGTTGCGAGGGTCCATTTCGGTCCGAAAGGCGAGCTCGGCAACCAGGGACGTCACGAATGTCGCTGCGGCTGGCAGGCCCATGTCTTCGAAGCCGGCGCGGGCGGCCGCCCAGCTGAGAACCTTGGCATTCGCAGGAATATGATCGCTCGCGCTGGAGGACATATAAGAGATCACGACCGCTGTGTTCCAGATCTTGATTTCTGCCGCAGACAGTGTCTCTCCGCCGCCGCATTCGATCACTTGCCAAATTGCGGCGAGCGTCGCTTCTAGGCTCACCGAGTTCGTCTGACTCACCCGGCGATCCGGCGGTGCATGGACGCGAAGCCGGTCGAGCAAGAGGCCCTTCAGCACAGCGGGAGTACCAGTACGAGTTCGCCCTCATTGGTCGCAGGCGCGTCGGCGGAGCGGCGCACGAGGCAATCTGCCAAAGCAAGCGTGGCCTGCCCCGAAGCATCCTGGCGATCGCAAATCTCGGCACCCTCGCAGGACAGCGATGCGCACAAGAATGCCTCACGCGGTCCATTGGCCGGGATCGGCCTCGTCGCGTGTCTGAGCTGCCAAGGCAGCGCGTCCGATACCTTTCCTCCGGACAGGCCCGCGATCAGCGGCGCGAGGAACAGCGAGGCGATCGTAAAGGCAGCCGTGGGGTTTCCCGGTAGCCCAAGGACATGTGTTTGCCCCAACCGGCCATACCAGACCGGCTTGCCGGGTTTGATGGCGACGTCGGCAAAAGCGACTTCCAACCCGAGCGTTGCCAAGGCCGAGCGCCCGAAATCGCGGTCGCCGCGTGAGGCACCGCCAATTATAACCACCACGTCGGCGGCGGCTCTTTCCAGCGCGTCGGCAATCGCTCGCTCATTGTCGGGGAGCCTCAAGGCGGTGACGACGTCCGCGCCCGCGGACGCACACAAATGCTCGATTGCGAGGCTTAGACTGTCCGGGATCGCGTTCAGCATCCGCGATGCACATCCCGGCGCGAGGATTTCATCGCCGGTCGCGACCAGCAGGATATGTGGACGGCGCCATACTTCGACCTCGGAACGGTCGGCGGAAGCGGCCACGACCAACCTCGCCGCCGTCATCCTCGTGCCCGCAGCAAGAAGCGCGTCGCCCGCGAGGAAATCAGAACCGGCCTTCCGGACGTGCGGTTTGCCGAGCGGCGGAGCGTCGAGCACCACAACGTCGCCGCGATGCCGGCAATGTTCGATCATCACGACGCGGTCGCTACCATGAGGCAAGGGCGCGCCCGTCATTACGCGCCAGGTTTCTCCCGCCGAGATTGCACCCGGCTCGGCACCGCCCGCGTAGCTCGTGCCCTTCGATCGTAAAAGTGTGGTTCCGTTCTTCAGGTCGGCATTGCGGACCGCATAGCCGTCCATGGCCGCGCAGTCCCGCCGGGGTCCGTCGATCCGGGCGAAGACCGGTGCAGCGAGATATCGCCCGCCTGCATCGGCCAACGAAACGCTTTGCTTGCCGAGGGGACGGGCATGCGCCGCGACGATGCCCAAAGCACCGTCGAAATCGATCGACGCGGCGCAGGCGCCGGATGCCGGGATGGCTGCGTGCTTACCCATGCATCTGTCTCGCGCAGTTCGCCGGAGCAATTTGTGCAGCGTCGACTTGTTCGATGGCCTCGCCGACGAGGATCAGCGTCGGAGCATCCGTGGCGAAGGATCCGGTCGCGAGTTCGAGAAGGTCGAGCCGCGTTGCCAGCCGTTGCTCATCGGGTCCGCTGACGTTGCAGCAGATCATCACGGGCATGCCGCCCGACATTCCTGCCTGCATCAGACCACGCATGATCTCGCCGGCGGCGTCGCGACCCATGTAGAAGGCAAGGGTCGAACCGCCGTGAGCAAGCGAGGACCAGTCGATGTCGAGCGCCGCCCCGCGCTTGCTGTGTGCGGTGACGAAACGAACGTCACGTGCCACCCCGCGCAGCGAGAGAGATATCCCCGCCGACGCGGCAGCCGCGCAGGCTGTGGTGATGCCAGGGCAGATGTCAACTGCGTATCCGGCCTTTTTTAGCGCGCTCAACTCCTCGGCCGAGCGACCGAAGATCGACGGGTCGCCGCCCTTCAAGCGAACAACACGTTTCCCGGAGGCTGCTGCTTCGACAAGCAGCGCGTCGATCGTCTTCTGGTCTTTCGAGTGGCGTCCGGATCGTTTGCCGACGCTGACCCTCTCGCTCGCGCGCGGAATCAGTGCCAGCACGCCGTCTCCGACCAGTGCATCGTGGAAGACGATGTCGGCGCGCTCGATCAGGCGCACCGCCTTCATCGTCAGCAGGTCGGGATCGCCGGGGCCGGCGCCGACGAGCCAGACACTGCCGGGTGCGAAATCGTCAGGCTGCATCGCTTTTCTCCTCGGTCAGGATGCGCGCGAGCGCGGGGCGGCACGAGCCGCAATTGGTGCCGGCGCCGATCGCGGTGCCGATCGCGGCGGTATCGGTCAGGCGCTGGTCGCGGATCGCCGCGACGATGGTCTTGAGCCCGATGTCGAAGCAGACGCAGATGATCGGGCCGCGGTCGGCCTGCACCCCCGGCGCGCGGCCAGCGAGCAGGGTAGGGGCCACCTCGGGCGCGGCGAGCTGCGCGATCAGCCAGTCGCGCGGGGGCAGCTCGCCGGTTTCGGTGACGAACAAAGCGCCGGCGAGGCGGCCGCCCGCAACGATGGCGATGCGCCGCGTGCCGCGCGCGGCGTCCTGTGCCTCGATGTGCTCGCCCTTGGGGAGCAGCGCCTCGATGGCTTTGAGGTCGCCGTTGCCCGCGACCTCCCACATCACGCCCGACGGCACCGCGACGCGCGTCGCCCACAGGCAGCGCGGGGCGGCAGCGAGTTCGCGCGATAGCAGCAGGAAACCGCGCCATTTGGGGGTGACGGTGGCGATCGACGCGGGGGTGCGCTTGAACCCCGGCTGGCCCGAAAACGGGTCGACGAGCGGGCGGGAAAGCAGCCCGGTGCGCCCGCCGCTCGACGTCCGATCGGTCCAGTGGATCGGCACGAACAGCTCGCCGGGCCGCTGGCCGGGGTGGAAGGCGACGCGGTAAAGACTGTCGCCCTGCGGGGTGTCCACGCGCGCGAGGCCGCCGTCGATGAGGCCGAGCCGTGCGCCGTCGTCGGGGTGGACCTCGACGAGCGGCTCCTCGCGGTGACGCGCCAGTTTCGGGGCAAGGCCTGTACGCGTCATGCTGTGCCATTGGTCGCGGTAGCGCCCTGTGTTGAGGGTGAGCGGCCATTTGGCGAGCGGTTCGGGCAGCGGTTTTTGCGCGACGAGGACAAGCCGCGCGCGGCCGTCGTCGGTCGGGAAGCGGCCGCCGGCAAAGGGGTGGTCGCCGCCCCAGCGAAAGGGTGTCATCGCATCATAGGCGGAGTTGCCGCCCTGCGCCGCGTCGGGCAGAGCAAACAGGCGCGCGCCATCATTGTCGTAGGTCGACAGGCGGCAATGCTCGCGCCAGATATCGGCCGGGCGATCATAGGCAAAGGCGGTCTTCCATCCCATCCGCCGCGCGACCTCCTTGACAATCCACCAGTCGGGCATCGCCTCGCCGGGGAGCGGGAACAGCGCGCGCTGGCGGCTGATCGTGCGGTCCGAATTGGTAACAGTCCCGTCCTTTTCGCCCCATGCTGCGGCGGGGAGGCGAACGTGGGCGAAGGCGCTGGTGTCGGTGTTTTCGACTACATCGCTGACGACGACGAAAGGGCAGGAGGCGAGCGCCTCGCGCACGGCATTGCCGTCGGGCATCGACACGGCGGGGTTGGTCGCCATCACCCACAGCGCCTTGATCCGTCCCTCGCCGATGCTGCGGAACAGGTCGACCGCCTTCAGCCCCGGCTTTTCGGCCATCGCGGGCGCGGCCCAGAAGCGCTGGACGCGGTCGCGGTTTTCGGGGGCGAAATCCATATGCGCGGCGAGGGTGGAGGCGAGCCCGCCGACCTCGCGCCCGCCCATCGCATTGGGCTGACCGGTGATCGAGAAGGGCGCGGCGCCGGGCTTGCCGATGCGCCCCGTCGCGAGATGGAGGTTGGTGATCGCGTTGACCTGATCGGTGCCTGCGGTCGACTGGTTGATCCCCTGGCTGAACAAGGTCACGGTACGCGGGGTCGCTGCAAACAGATCATAGAAATGCCTGAGGTCGGCGACGGGGACATCGCAAATGCGCGCCACCGACCACAGGTCATTCCCCTCTCCAAGCTGGTCCCAAAATCCTTCCGGCTCGGCGACATGCGCGGCGAGATAGGCCTCGTCGACGACCCCGACCTCGCGGCAGTGCTGCAGCAGGCCGGCCATCAGCGCGACGTCGCTGCCCGGGCGGATCGCCAGATGCAGATCGGCCTCTTCGGCGGTCTCGGTGCGGCGCGGGTCGATGACGACGAGCTTTGCGCCCGCCTCGCAGCGCGCGCGGATGCGCTGATAGACGATCGGGTGGCACCAGGCGGCGTTCGACCCAATCAGAACGAACAGGTCGGCGGCGTCCAGATCGTCATAGGTCGCGGGCACGACATCCTCGCCAAATGCGCGGGTGTGCCCCGCGACCGCGCTCGACATGCAGAGGCGCGAATTGGTGTCGATGTTCGCGGTGCCGATGAAGCCCTTCATCAGCTTGTTCGCGACATAATAATCTTCGGTCAGGAGCTGGCCGGAGACATAGAAGGCGACGCTGCCGGGGCCGTGGCGGGCGATCGTTTCGCGAAACTTCTTCGCGACGAGGTCGAGCGACTTGTCCCAACTCGCGCGCTTGGCGCCGATCATGGGGTGGAGCAGGCGGCCCTCGAGCCCGACCGTTTCGCCGAGATGCGTCCCTTTCGAGCAGAGGCGCCCGCGATTGGCGGGGTGGTCGGGATCGCCCGCGATCTCGACACTGCGCTCGCCGGTCACCGTCGCGCGGATGCCGCAGCCGACGCCGCAATAGGCGCAGGTGGTGCGGACCGCGGCGGTCATCAGGCGGCGGCCTTCAACGTGCTCGCGCGGCAGATCAGGACGCGGCCGCCGTCGATCTTGACCGGCACCGTCGGGGTGCAGCCCTTGTCCTCGCCCAGCGCTTCGCCGGTCGACAGGCTTATCCGCCAATTGTGCAGCGGACAGGCGACCGCCCCGCCGTGGACGATGCCTTGTGAGAGGCGGCCATGCTTGTGCGGGCAGCGGTCGAGGAGGGCGAAGACCTTGCCCTCGGCGGTGCGGAAGAGGGCGATGTCGTCGCCGCCCT
Source organism: Sphingopyxis sp. H053 (assembly GCF_001468225.1). Taxonomy (GTDB): domain Bacteria; phylum Pseudomonadota; class Alphaproteobacteria; order Sphingomonadales; family Sphingomonadaceae; genus Sphingopyxis. Next base: position 6,133 of record NZ_LNRU01000006.1, read on the forward strand.
CGACCTGGATGGTGCGGCTGCCGCGCACGGGGATCTGATCGACCCAGCCGATGTCGAGCCAGTCTGCGGTGGTCGTCATGCAAAAGCCTCCTGCGGGGTGAAGCGCGCCATCGGCGCATGATGTTCGGCCTCGGCGCCCTCGGCGCGCTGGGCCCAGGGGTCGTCCTGGCTGAAGCTTTGCGAGTAGAGGAAGCGCGCGCGGAGTGCCTCGCGGCCCGCATCGTCATCGACGATATGCGCCTTTACATAGTCGAGCCCGACGCGCTCGATCCACGGCGCGGTGCGTTCGAGATAGCGGGCCTCCTCGCGGTAGAGCTGGATGAAGGCGGCGCAATAATCCATCGCCTCCTGCTCGGTCGCAACCTTGCAGAGCAGGTCGGTGACGCGGACGTGGATCCCGCCATTGCCGCCGACATGAAGTTCATAGCCGCTGTCGACGCAGACGACGCCGAAGTCCTTGATCGTCGCCTCGGCGCAGTTGCGCGGGCAGCCCGATACCGCGATCTTGAACTTGTGCGGCATCCAGCTCCCCCAGCTCATCCGTTCGAGCTTGACGCCGAGGCCGGTCGAATCCTGCGTGCCGAAGCGGCACCATTCGGATCCGACGCAGGTCTTTACCGTGCGCAGCGCCTTGCCATAGGCGTGGCCCGAGACCATCCCGGCGGCATTGAGATCGGCCCAGACCGCGGGCAGATCCTCCTTCTTGATCCCGAAGATGTCGAGCCGCTGGCCGCCGGTGACCTTGACCATCGGCGCGTTGAACCTTTCGACGACGTCGGCGATCGCGCGCAACTCGCGCGGATTGGTGAGCCCGCCCCACATGCGCGGCACGACCGAATAAGTGCCGTCCTTCTGAATATTGGCGTGCAGCCGCTCGTTGACGAAACGGCTCTGCTGATCGTCGACATAATCGCCGGGGAGCGCGCAGAGCAGATAGTAATTGAGCGCGGGGCGGCACGAGGAGCAGCCGTCGGGGGTCGTCCAGTGCAGCTTCTGCATCACCTCGGGGATCGAACGCATCGCCTGCGCAACGATTTCGCGGCGGACGTCGTCGTGGCCGAAGCTGGTGCATTTGCACATCGTCTTGGGGCCACTCTGAACACCGTCGCCGAGCGTCAGCGCGAGCAGATTCTCGACAAGCCCGGTGCAGCTGCCGCAGCTCGCCGACGCCTTGCAGGTGCCGCGCACCGCGTCGAGGCTGTGCGCGCCCTTGGCGATGCACGAGACGACCTGGCCCTTGGTCACGCCGTTGCAGCCGCAGATCTCGGCATCGTCCGAGAGCGCCGCAACGGCCGCCTTAGGGTCCGCCGCGCCGCCTCCTGCGGCGAAGGCCTGGCCGAAGATCAAGAGGTCGCGGAGGTCGGAGACATCCTCCTGGCGTTTGAGCAGGTCGAAATACCAGTTGCCGTCGGCGGTATCGCCGTAGAGGACGGCGCCGACGATGCGGTCGTCCTTGACGATCACGCGTTTGTAGACGCCGCGGCTCGCGTCGCGCAGCACGATATCCTCGCACCCGTCGCCGCCCGAGAAATCGCCCGCCGAGAAGACGTCGATCCCCGACACCTTGAGCTTGGTCGAGGTCACCGAGCCGCGATAGCCGGTCGGCTTCTCGACCAGCCCGTCGGCAAGGCTGCGGCACATATCCCACAAAGGCGCGACGAGGCCGTAGACTTGACCGTCATGCTCGACGCATTCGCCGACCGCGAGCACGGCGGGGTCGCTGGTGACCATATGATCGTCGACCTGGATGCCGCGCCCGACCGCGAGCCCGGCGTCGCGGGCGAGGGCGGTCGAGGGGCGGATACCGACCGCCATGACGACGAGGCTGGCGGGGATAAGCGTCCCGTTCTTCAGCTTCACGCCCTCGACCTTGCCGTCGCCGACGATCTCGGCGGTGTCGGCGCCGGTCAGGATCGTCTGGCCGCGCGCTTCGAGCGCGTTCTTGAGCAGCCAGCCCGCGGCCTCGTCGAGCTGGCGCTCCATCAGCGTCGGCATCAGATGGACGACCGTGACCTTCATGCCGCGCAGCGACAGGCCGTGTGCGGCTTCGAGGCCGAGCAGACCGCCGCCGATCACCACCGCGTCACCGCCTGCATCGGCGGCGGCGAGCATGGTGTCGACATCGTCCATGTCGCGGAACGCGATGACGCCGGGCAGATCCTTGCCGGGGACGGGGATGATGAAGGGATCGGAGCCGGTCGCGATCAGCAGCCGGTCATAGGTTTCGACGGTGCCGCCGCGCGTCGTCACCGTCTTGGCCGCCCGGTCGATATGGGCGACCGGGTCGCCCGCGATCAGTGCGATGCCGTTCGATGCATACCAGTCGGCATCGTTGATCACGATATCGTCGAAGCATTTCTCGCCCGCAAGCACGGGAGAGAGCATGATGCGGTTGTAATTGACGCGCGGTTCGGCGCCGAAGATCGTGACGCGGTAGCGGTCCGGATCGCGCGCAAGCAATTCCTCAACCGCGCGGCAGCCGGCCATGCCGTTGCCGACGACGACCAGATGTTTGCGCGTATCGGCGTCGGGTTTGAGGGGGCGGTGTTCCATCAGAGCATCCAGTCCAGTTGCAGCCAGAATTTGTCGGTGTCGGTGGCGAAAGTGTCGGCGTCGTAGTGCGCGTAGCGGGCGGAGGCGGTGAGTTTGCCGAGCTTTGCGCTGGCGAGCAGGTCGATCTCTTCGCCGTAGGCGCGGCTGGCGCGGTCGCTGCGATAGTCGTGGTAGACCGCTTGCAGCGTCACCGCCTTGAGCGGGCCGACCGCTTTCCAGCCCCAGCCCCAGCTTGCATAAAGATCGCGCACGCCGTCGGGCGGGGTGGTGAGGAATTTGTCGGCCCAGCCCTGAAATTTGAAGCCGGTCGCGAGCGGGGTCTGAAAGCTGGTGAGCGCGGTGCCATTGCTAGCGCCCAGTATTTCATAACCACCGCCAAGCCGGGGACCGCCCAAGTCGACCGCGACGTCCGCGAGGAAATAGTCGGCGGCATAGTCATTGGGGTTGCGGTGCCAGTCGGACTGGCGCGCATAGCTGAGCTGATAGGCGAGCTTCGCCTTGCCGAGCTTTTGCGTGCCGTCGAGCCGCGCGCCATAGCTTTGGCTGGACATGCGATAGGCCTGCACCGCCGCCTCGTCCTGATCGACCAGATAGGCGAAGGCAGCGAGCTTTCCGACCGGGGTTTGCGCGCTGAGGTTGGCGAAGACATTGTCGCCCGACACCGCCTGTTGCCGCGGACCCGCGCCGTCGATGCCCCAGATGGTGCGGACGCTCCACGCATAGGAGAGGTCGGCCTTGACGCCCTTGATCGGGGTCACTTCGGCGCGGACCGCGTCGAAGCTCTGGCCGTTCTGGCGAAAGCCGACGCCGCCGACGAAACGCTCGTCGTCGAGCGCGATCCGCTGGCGCCCCGCCGTGACCGTGAAGGCCGGGCGGCTGTAGCGGATCTGCGCGCGGGCGAGGGCGATGTTGTCGGGATCGGCGATCAGCGGGCGGGTGGCGGGGCCGTGGAGGCCGTCGAAATACTCATCGACGACCGCCAGATTGCCTTGACCCTCGACCAGTGCCGACCAGGGTCCGGTCTTTGCCTCGACCCCGGCGCGGATGCGCAGGGTCAGGGCGTCGGAACCGGCGGCCAGGCCGTCCTGATCGACATTTTCGTACCGCAGCCGGGCTTCGCCGAGCGGCTTGAGGGTGACGTCCTGGGCGTGCGCCACCCCGGCCGGCGCGAGCGCCAGCAGGATGAAAAGGGTGCGGGTCATGACTAGATCCGCACGCCTTCGGCCGCGCCCCATGCCCTGCGCCACTGGCCCTTGACGAAGAGCAGCGCGCCCAGCGCGAGGACGGCGAGCCCCGCGAAGATGTACAAGCCCGGCGCAAAGCTGTCGCTCCATTGCTTGGCAAAGCCGAGCGAAGAGGCGAGGTAGAAGCCGCCGACGCCGCCCGCCATCCCGACAAGTCCGGTCATCACGCCGATTTCTTTCGCGAAGCGCTGCGGCACGAGCTGGAACACCGAGCCGTTGCCGGTGCCGAGCGCGAGCATCGCGATGACGAAGAGGGTGAGCGCGGCGGGCAGCGTCGCCGCCTGCGGCACCCCGGCGAGCGCCAGCGCGGCGACGACGAAGACCATCATCAGCGCCTTGACCCCGCCGATGCGGTCGGCCAGCGCGCCGCCCATCGGCCGCACCAGCGATCCGGCGAAGACGCAGGCTGCGGTGCAATAGCCCGCCATCACCGGGGTGAGGTGGAACTGGTCGGTGAAATAGATGGGCAGCGAGGCGGCGAGGCCGACGAAGCCGCCGAAGGTCACCGAATAAAAGGCCATCAGCCACCAGGCGTCGGCGGTCTTGAGCGGTTCGAAATAGTCGACCAGCTTCTTGGGTGCCGGCGCGCCCGGCGCGTCCTTCGCCATCGCGAGATAGATGAAGAAAACGATCGTCAGCGGGATACAGGCGAGGCCGAGCACCGCGTTCCAGCCGAACAGCTTGGCGAGGCCGGGGGCGAAGAGCGCGGCGAGCACGGTGCCCGAATTGCCCATCCCGGCGAGGCCCATCGCCTTGCCCTGATGCTCAGGCGGGTACCAGCGGCTAGCGAGCGGCAGCGCGATCGCAAAGCTTGCTCCCGCGAAGCCGAGGATCACGCCGAGCACGAGTGTGCCAGTGAAGCTGTGCACGCCCATGAGCCAAGCGGTGAACAGGCCCGCGATGACGATCGTTTGGCTGATCGCGCCCGACCGCTTGGGCCCGATGCGATCGACGAGCAGGCCGTTGACCAAGCGGAGCACCGCGCCCGCCAGCGTCGGCACCGCGACCATCAGGCCCTTTTGAGCGGGGGTCAGGCCGAGGGCTTCCGAGATCGACGGGGCGAGCGGCCCCAATATCACCCACACCATGAAGGCGAGGTCGAAATAGAGAAAGGCTGCGACCAGCGTCGGCCAATGCCCGCTGTTCCAAAACCCCGATCCAGGCGCCGTTCCGGCTGCTCCACTTGCTGTCGTCATCGTCCGTCCCCTTGTGCGACGGGCAATAAAAAAGCCGCCAGGACGGCGGCTATGCGGGCGCATCCTGACGGCTTCATTGCCATGTCGGAATGTGAGAAAAGGCTTCCCACCCGCCTCGCGGACCGGCCCCCTCGTTGGAGCCGTCGCCGCTCTATCCTGCCCCGGCAGCTTTGCCGAGTGGTCTTAACCTGCCTGATTCGCCGTTGTCCCGCAAGCGGTTATTTCGCAGGTGCAGCATAAATTTAAACGGCCGGAAAAGTCATTCAAGTCCAGCAAGATAGGCTGGAATATCGTCGGGGTCGAAGGCGCGGCCGTCGAAAAAACGGTCGTTTCCGAGCACGAGGCGGCCTTGCACCGAGCCCGCGCCGATGGGTTGGTCGAGGCCGCCTTCGAGCTTCGACGAGGCGCCGGGGAGGGGCGCGCCGGTGCCGGCCAGTGCAGCACGGTAGATGTCGGGACGGAAGACCGAGGAAGCCGTTGCGGCGTCGGCTTCGGAGAAGACATTGTTGTCCCAGCGGATCATTTGCGAATAAAGCCACGCCGCTTGGCTGCGCCACGGGAAGTTCGCGGCCTCGCGATACTGGAACATGAAATCGGGATAATGGATCGGCTCGCCGCCGGGGACGACACGGATGCGGTCGGTGATCGCGCGCAATACCGCATCGCGCGGCGCGTCCAGATATTCGGGACGCGCCAATATATCGGCGCTTTCCTCGGCGGCCTCGGGCGTGACGAAATGTGCCGCTGCGGCATGGAGCGCGCGGATGAGCGCTTCGACGGCGTCGCGGCGCTCGTGGACTAGAGTTTCGCGCAGCGCGAGCACCTTTTCGACCCCGCGTCGCCAGATCTGGGCGGTCGCCAGCGCAATCTGTCCGACCCCGCGATCGACCGCGATCGAGTTCCACGGTTCGCCGACGCAGATGCCGTCGACCTCGCCAGCGGCGAGCGCGTCGGCGGCGAAAGGCGGGCTGGTGACGACGATCTCGACATCGGCGTCCGGATGGATGCCGACGCCCGCGAGCCAATAGCGCAGCATGTAATTGTGGCTCGAATAGCGATGGACGACGCCGAAGCGCAGCCGCTTGCCCGCCGTCTTGCGCGCCGCGGCGACCTCGCGCAGCGCCGCGCCGATCGCGGCCGGATCGCCCAGCGTCTCGCCGAGGCCGACCGCGCGGGCGAGCGCAATCGAAAAGGTCACGGCATTGCCGTTGAGCCCCAGTACGAAGGGCACCGCCATCGCGACGGGCGGGCGATCGCGGCCGAGCGCGGTGGCGATCGCCAGCGGTGCGATGATGTGCGCGGCGTCGGTATGGCCATAGAGCAGGCGATCACGCACGGTCGCCCACGTCATGTCGCGGACCAGCTCGATCGCGACGTCCTCGCGCGCGGCTAAGCCGAGTTCGTGCGCGAGAATGGGGAGGGCGGCGTCGACGAGCGGCAGGAAGCCGATACGGAAGCTCTCGGTCATTCCATGTCTCCCAGCAGCGCTTCGCTTGTGACGATGGCTTCGGCGATTTCGCCGATCCGCCGATTGGTCCGCATCGCCTGGCCGCGGAGCAGTGCATAGGCGGCGGGTTCGTCGATCTGCCGCCGCTTCATCAAGATCGCCTTCGCCCGGTCGATTGTCGTTCGTTCGGCGAGCGCATTCTTTGCCTCGTCGAGCTCGCGCTGGAGCGTCGAGAAGGCCTGGAACCGGCGGATTGCAAGGTCGATCACCGGCTTGATCCGTTGTTTCGAGAGGCCATCGACGACATAGGCCGACACGCCCGCGTCGATCGCCGCGCCGGTCGCCTCTGCGTCGCTCTGGTCGACGAACATCGCGATCGGCCGCGCGAGCGCACGCGACATGGCGAAGAAATCCTCGAGCAGATCACGGCTCGGGTTTTCGAGGTTGATCAGAATGACTTCGGGTTTCGCCGCCTCGATCTGCGCGACCAGCGCGCCGGCAGGATCTATCAGCACCAGATCGTCGAGGCCCGCCTCGCGCAGGCCATCAGATATGACGGCCGCTCGCCCGGCGCTGGTGTCGATAATCGCGATCCTCATAGCGGCGCCTGTACGCTGCAGCGCACAAATCCGCTAGCGAGATTTGCTTTTTCCCAATGGTTGTCATTGTCCAAGGTCTGTTTATTGCAACTTTCATCTAAAAGCCGACGGTCCTCTACAGGCCATTACTCTTATGTTGTCTGTCCGTCTCGCTGACGGATAGCGTCTGTTTGAGATGCAAGGCGCCACTCGAGCCACTAGCTGGGCAGGCCGAAAGGTGCGGCAAGGCAGCGGGTGAGAACAAGGCTCTCAGAGAGCGATTATTGGCAACGCCGAATCTGGAGCCAGATGGATTCCCTTGTCTGTCGGCGACCACCAAGGTCCGCTAATGATCGGCGTCGCGATGACACCCATATGGCACCCATAGGAGCGCCCGGGTGTCAAATTGCGTCAGGGTGCCCGGGAATGGTGTCTATTATTCTGATATTATTGGGAAATTTGGTGGACGCACTAGGGCTCGAACCTAGGACCCGCTGATTAAGAGTCAGCTGCTCTACCAACTGAGCTATGCGTCCACTGCCATTTCAGGCGTGCCTTGCTGCGAAGAGTTGTGCTCTTTGCTGCGAAGCGAGCGGCCCGCTATCATGGCTCCGGGGGGATGGCAATGCCCCCGATGGCTTTTTGCCGAAGTTTTTTCTCAATGAAAGCGGCGTGTGCCCGTTTTGCTGTCGTTTTCGATCGCGAGCATGATGCCGACGCACGTCATGATCGTCAGCATCGACGAACCGCCATAGGAAAAGAGCGGCAGCGGAATGCCGACGACGGGGGCGAGACCCATGACCATCATCAGGTTGATCGCGATATAGAAAAAGATCGTCATCGTAAGGCCGGCGGCGGTGAGCTGTCCGAAGCGCGTTCGCGCCTTCAATGCGACGCGCGTCGACCAGCGCAGCAGCAGGAAGAAGCCGAAGAGCAGCGCGAGCCCCCCGATCAGCCCCCATTCCTCGGCCATCGTGGCGAAGATGAAGTCGGTATGGCCTTCGGGGAGGTAATCGAGGTGGCTTTGCGATCCGTTGAGGAAACCCTTGCCGCCGATACCGCCCGAACCGATCGCGATCTTCGACTGGCTGATATGATAGCCGGCTCCCAGGGGATCGCTTTCGGGGTCGAGGAAGATCAGCACGCGTTTTTGCTGATAATCATGGAGGAAGGAGAAGAGGATGGGGAGCGCCGCGAGCCCGGCGACCGCGGTGCTGCCGAACCACCAGAAGGGCAAGCCGGCGACGAACATCACCACGACCCCGCCGATGCAGATCGCGAGCGCCGTGCCGAGATCGGGCTGCAGCATGACGAGTGCGGCCGGAAAGCCGATCATCACCAGCGCGGGCCACAGCGCGGTAAAGGTCCGCGTGTTGCCGGGGGGAAGCTGCGCATAAAAGCGCGCGAGCGCGATGACGATCGCAACCTTCATCAGCTCCGACGGCTGAAGGTTCATGAAGCCGAGATTGAGCCATCGCTGGCTGCCCCCGCCGACGAAACCGAGCAGCTCGACCGCAATCAGCAGGATCAGGATGCCGATATAGGCGATATAGGCGAAATCCTCGAAAATGCGGATCGGGAAGCGGCCGATTACCAGCGCCGCGGTCAGAAAGACGAGGAAGCGCACGCCCTGATTGAGCGCCCACGGCGACCAGTTGCCGCCCGCCGCCGAATAGAGGACGAGCAGGCCGAAACCGGTGATGCCCGCGAGGATCGCGATCAATTTCCAGGGGATGCGCTGGATGGCGGGCGGCACGGGGATCATTGTGCGAGCTCCGGGTCAGGCTTCGACGCACCCGCCTTCCACGCGGCATAGTCGCGGTCCATGCGTTCCTTGATGGTGCCGCCCCAGCCGGCTTCGAAGGTTTCGAGCGCTTCCATCGCCTTTTCGCGGTCGAAGAGGAAAGTCATGAAATCCTTGGCCACCGGCGCTGCGGCGCGCGATCCGCCCATGCCATGCTCGATCACGACCGCCGTTGCGTAGCGCGGATTGACGACCGGCGCGAAGCCGATGAACAGGCCGTGATCGCGGAATTTCCACGTCCCGCTTTTGCCGTTGCCGGTGCCGAGCCCGCGCACCTGCGCGGTGCCCGTCTTGCCCGCCATCGTGATGCCGTCGAGCGGCAGGCGGCTGCGCACCGCGGTGCCTGCGCCGTTGACGACGAGGTCCATGCCCTGGCGCGCGACGGCGAGCGCTTCGGGCGAAAAGGGCAGGGGCTCATTCTTGAACTCGCGGTTGATCAGGCGCGGGTAAAGGCGGCGTCCCGACGCGATCCGCGCCGCCATCACGGCGAGCTGGAGCGGATTGGCGAGCACATAGCCTTGTCCGATGACGGCGTTAAGCGAGTCCGAGGCCGACCATTCCTGATCATACTTCTTCATCTTCCACGCGCTGTCGGGGATGGTGCCAAAGCGCTGGTTGCTGCCCGCAAGCTGATATTCCTCGCCGAGCCCGAGCAGCCGCGCGGTCGGGGCCATCGCGTCGTAGCCGAGCCGGTGCGCGAGCCAGTAGAAATAGCTGTTGCAGCTCTTCATGATCGCCGAGGGCATATCGAGGCTGCCATGCGTGCCGAGGCAGCGGAAGAAGCGGCTGCCGAGCCGATAGCCGCCGACGCAGGTGTGACGCTCGCTCGGGTCTACGCCATGTTCGACCGCGGCGATCGCGGCCATCGGCTTCAGCGTCGATCCGGGCGGATAAAGGCCGCGCGTCGCCTTGTTGATCAGCGGCTGGTGATCGTCGGCGCGCAGCCAGGCATATTCGCTGCTGCTGATCCCGTCCGAAAAGCTGTTCGGATCGAAGCTCGGCATCGAGACGAAGGAAAGGATATCGCCATTCTGGCAGTCGATGACGACCGCCGCGCCCGACTCGCGCCCCATGCGCCGCGCGACAAATTCCTGCAGGTCGGCGTCGATCGTCAGGTGGACGGTCTTGCCCTGTACGTCGGGCTGGGTCGAGAGATCGCGGACGACCTTGCCGCGCGCGGTCACCTCGACGCGCCGCGCGCCCGGCTGGCCCTTCAGCATGTCCTGGAAATATTTCTCCAGCCCATCCTTGCCGATCTTGTACCCCGGCGTGATGTACAGCGGATCCTTGGCTTTCTGATATTCCTCGGCGTTCGGGGCGCCGACATAGCCGATCAGATGGCCGACCGCCGCGCCGGTCGGATAGTTGCGGGCAAAACCGCGCTGCGGTGCGATGCCGGGCAGTTCGGGCAGGCGGACGAGGATCGAGCTATACTCGGCCTCGGTCATGTCTTCCTTGATCGCGACGGGCTGGAACCCCGATGCGGCCTTCAGGTCGCGATTGATGCGTTCCATCGTGTCGCCATCGAGGCGCAGCAGGGTCTGGAGCTGCCCCAGCACCAGCTCTTTGTTGTGCAGGCGATCGGGAATGATGTCGATGCGCAGGGATACGCGGTTGTTCGCAAGCGCCTTGCCGCTGCGGTCGACGATCCAGCCGCGCCGCGGCGGCACGAGCGTCAGATTGACGCGGTTGCTTTCGGATTCAAGGACATAGCGGTCGTTGTCGACCACCGAAATATAGGCCATGCGCGCTGCGAGCGCGACGCCGACCGCCGCCTGCGCACCGCCGACGACCAGCGCGCGGCGGGTGAAGGTTATGCCCCTCCAGGCTTCGGTAATCGGCGGACTCTTCTTCTTCGGCATTAGGGGATTGGAACCAGTCTATCGGCGTTTCAGGCGGAAATTGTCAAACTTGCCGGTCAGGCGCATGAACAGCGGGACGAGCAGCGCCGAGACGATGATCTGCGGCACCACCAGGCCGAGCACGCGGCCGGTCGCTGCATGCGGGTGGGTGATCAGCGCGGCGAGCGATTGGATGATCGCGACCGACGCCGCGGCAATCGCCCAGTCGTGAAAGAAGCCGCGCCAATAGATGCGCTGCGACGAATAGGCGATCGCGATGCTGGCGACCGTCCACAGCCCCATCGCGGTGCCGATCGGCGCGCCGCTGAACAGATCGTCCCACAGGCCGAGCGGCAGCCCGATCCACACCGGCCACATTTCTGCGCGCAGCAGCTGCCAGCACAGGAAGAAGAGCAGCCCGAGCGGCGGCAGCACCGGCGAGTTGGCGATCAGCGGCAGCATCAGCGGCAGCGCCGAGGCGAACATGACGCTCGCGATCGGAACGATGCGCATCCGCCACAGCGATGCCGGTTCGCCGAGGCGCGGACCCTTCTGGTTCATGGCGCGCCGGCGGGGGCGGGGGGCGGCGTCGCCGGGCCGGGCAGACCCTGCGCTTCGATATTGTCGGGGGTGTAGGGGCGCAGCACCGACACCGCATCGACCTTGCCCGGGTCGGCGAGCGGGCGCGCGAGGGCGCCGTCGTCCTGACGCCGCACGACGATCGCGACCGGGATATTGGGCGGATAGAGTCCGCCGGTTCCCGAGGTGACGAGGATATCGCCGGGCTTGAACGGGTTGTTCGCGATATTGAGCGTGCGCACGTCGAGATCGCCATTGCCGCGGCCGCTGGCGAGCGCGGGCAGACCGTCGCGCGCGCGGCGCACGGGGACGATATTGTCGACGTCGGTGAGCAGCAGCACCTGCGATACCGAGGGGCCGGCGCCAAGCACGCGGCCGATCAGGCCGTCGGCGCCGCGCACCGGCTGGCCCGCGGCAACGCCAAGGTTGCGCCCGATGCTGAGCAGCGCGATGCGCTTGCTGCTCGTCGAGGTCGAGGTGAGCAGATAGCCGTTGGCGAGCGCGGTCTTGTCGGTTTCCTGCAGCTTGAGCAGCGCCTTGAGCTGGCGGTTCTCTTCCTGCAGCGAACTGGTCGCGACGAGTTCGCGCCGCGTGTCGGCGAGTTCCTTGCGCAGCCGCCGGTTCTGCGTGCCCGCAGCGACATAGGCGCCGACCGTATCGTCGATGCCCGAAATCGACCCGATCACCGACCGCGACGCGCGTGCGACGGGCGCGGCGATTTCCTGGCTCGCCACACGCAGCTGGGCGAAGCCGATGGGATCAACGACCGACAGGATCGCCAGCAACAGGCCCGCCACTGCCCCTGTCACCGCGATGACATAGGCAACGAACAGGCTGTATTGAGCCTTTCGGGATTGTCCCGGACGTCGATGTGCCGGGCGGACCATGCTTCAGCTGTACCCGATCAGGCTTGCTGCAACACGCCGCGGAAAGCGGGGTCTTCCATCGCGCGGCCGGTGCCGATCGCGACGCAGGTCAAGGGATCATCGGCGACCGTGACCGGCAGGCCGGTCGCATCCTTGAGCAGCTCGTCGAGCTCGGCGATCAGCGCGCCGCCGCCGGTCAGGACGATGCCCTGATCGACGATGTCGGCGGCGAGTTCGGGGGCGGTGTTTTCCAGCGCGATGCGGACGCCCTCGACGATCGTGCCGATCGGTTCGGACAGCGCTTCGGCGATCTGCGCCTGATTGATCGAAATTTCCTTGGGCACGCCGTTCACCAGGTCGCGGCCCTTGATGTGGATCGTCAGGCCAACGCCGTCGGCGGGGATGCGCGCGATGCCGAAATCCTTCTTGATCCGCTCGGCGGTCGCTTCGCCGATCAGCAGATTATGGTGTCGGCGGACGTAGGAGACGATCGCTTCGTCCATCTTGTCGCCGCCCGCACGGACCGAGGTGGTGTAGGCGAGGCCGCGGAGCGAGAGCACCGCGACTTCGGTCGTGCCGCCGCCGATGTCGACGACCATCGATCCGATCGGTTCGGTGACCGGCATGTCGGCGCCGATCGCCGCGGCCATCGGTTCCTCGATCAGCCACACTTCGCTCGCGCCCGCGTTCGATGCCGCGTCGCGGATCGCGCGGCGCTCGACGCTGGTCGACCCCGAGGGGACGCAGATCACGATTTCGGGGCTGCGGAACGCGTTGGGCTTGCCGCCGTGCACCTTGGTGATGAAGTGCTTGATCATCTGTTCGGCGACGTCGATGTCGGCGATGACGCCGTCACGCAGCGGACGGATCGCCTCGATGCTGTCGGGGGTCTTGCCCATCATCAGCTTGGCGTCGTCGCCGACCGCCTTCACGCGCTTGATCCCGTTCAGCGTCTCGACCGCGACGACCGAGGGCTCGTTCAGCACGATTCCCTTGCCGCGCACATAGACAACCGTGTTCGCGGTGCCGAGGTCGATAGCCATGTCTTGGGAATTGAATTTGAACCAGCGGGAAAAGAAGGACATCGATACTGCTTCCTGTCATCGAAGCCGCGTCCATGATGGGCGCGCCCCTGTCGTGATTTTACCGGCGCGCCCGGCCGGCGACAGCTAATCAGGGGGAGATTCCGGCTCTTCCTTTTGGGGTGGCTGGACAAAATGATCAGGGCTGTGCGGATGGGTCGCGATTTGCGTTCGACTGCGCTAGGAGAGCGGCCATGTCAATACGTCGCCTGCCCGAAAAGCTAGTAAATCGGATCGCGGCCGGTGAAGTGGTCGAAAGACCTGCCGCGGCGCTCAAGGAACTGGTTGAAAATGCCATCGACGCCGGTTCGACTCGCATTTCGGTGCGAATCGCCGAGGGCGGGATTTCGCGGCTGGAGGTCGAGGATGACGGCTGCGGCATGACCGCCGCCGACATGGCGCTCGCGCTCGAACGCCATGCGACGTCGAAGCTGCCCGACGATGCGATCGAGGACGTCACGACGCTGGGTTTCCGCGGCGAGGCGCTGCCCTCGATCGCGAGCGTCGCGCGGCTGACGCTCGAAAGCCGCGTCGCGGGCGGCGACGGCTGGAAGCGCGTCGTCGACAATGGTGCGGTGGTCGCCGAAGGCCCGGCGGCGCTGGGCAAGGGCACCCGCGTGATGGTCGAAGACCTGTTCGCGCGGGTGCCGGCGCGGCGCAAGTTTCTGCGCAGCGGGCGCAGCGAATATGCCGCGTGCCTCGACGTCGTGAAGCGCCTCGCGATGGCGCGGCCCGACATCGGTTTCATCGTCGAGCATGACGGACGCCGCGTGCTCGACGTGCAGGGCGGGCAGGACCAGCTGACGCGCGTCGCGGCGCTGACGCAGCGCGATCTCGCCGCGAACAGCATCGGGGTCGATATCGACCGCGGCGAGGTGCATCTGGGCGGCGTGATCAGCCTGCCGACCTACAATCGCGGCATCGCCGACCATCAATATCTGTTCGTCAACGGGCGTCCGGTAAAGGACCGGCTGCTCGTCGGTGCGCTGCGCGGCGCCTATGCCGACCTGCTCGCGCGCGATCGCCATCCGGTCGTCGCGCTCTTCCTGGACGTGCCGACGAGCGAGGTCGATGTGAACGTCCATCCGGCGAAGACCGAGGTGCGCTTCCGCGATCCGCAGCTCGTTCGCGGGATGATCGTCGGCGGCCTCCGCCGCGCGCTCGACGAGCATGGTTTCCGCAGCGTCCAGCGTCCCGCCGAGGCGGCGCTTGCGGCGTGGCAGCAGGAGCCCGTGGCGCCGCAGCCCCCTGCGCCGACCTTGTTCGCCGCGCATCTGCCATACCCGCACGCGCCGGCGACACATCTCTTCGGGGCGGAGGGCGATCTCGCGACGACGGCCTTGCTTCACGACCGCATCGTCGATTTCGCCCCATCGCGCGATGCGCTCCCGATGGGCCGGGCCGAACCCGCGACCGCGCCGGTGCCGCAGGCCGGGGCGCACCCGCTCGGCATCGCACGCGGCCAGATCGCGAAAACCTATATCGTCGCCGAAGCCGAGGACGGCCTCGTCATCGTCGACCAGCACGCCGCGCATGAACGGCTGGTGCTCGAACAACTCCGCCGCGGCATGGGCGGGCAGGCGGTGCCGTCGCAGGGGCTGCTGCTGCCCGAAGTCGTCGAACTCGACGAGCCCGCGTGCGACCGGCTCGAAGCCGCCGCGCCGCAGCTCGCGGCGCTCGGCGTCGAACTCGAACGCTTCGGCCCCGCCGCGGTGATGGTGCGCGCAGCCCCGGCGATGCTGGGGGCGATCAATTGCCAGAAACTGGTGACCGACATCGCCGACGATCTCGCGGGCTATGACGCCGCGCTCGGCCTCAGCGAACGGCTCGAACTGGTCGCCGCGACGATGGCGTGCCATGGATCGGTGCGGGCAGGGCGCACGCTCAGCGTCGCCGAAATGAACGCGCTGCTCCGCACGATGGAGGTCACGCCGCACAGCGGCCAGTGCAACCATGGGCGGCCGACCTGGGTGAAGCTCGCGATGGACGATGTCGAAAAATTGTTCGGGAGGAAATAGGATGAAGGTCCAGATCATCGCCATTTCGCTGGCTTCGATACTGTCCGCGACCGCCTTTGCTGCGCCTGCCGGGAAGCCGGCAACGGCCTGTCCCGCTGCGCCGGTGTTGCCGCCCGAACTGACCGACTGGGCGCGCAACACGTCGAGCAAGACCATCTATGCCTATGGCGACGACCTCGGCGCCGACTGGTCGCCGCTTGGCGCGGCGCGGACGGCGTTGCCGCTGCACAAGTTCGAAAGCCTGCGTTATGGCGTCGCGCCCGAGCGCAAGCCCGACGTCCATAAATTCGGCGGCATGATTCCGATCGAGGTCAAGAAGGCAGGTCGCTTGATCGTCGCGCTCGACGCGGGCGCATGGATCGATCTGGTGCGCGAGGGCGTGGTGGTGAAGTCGGTCACGCACGGGCATGGCCCCGCCTGCTCGGGCATCCGCAAGATGGTCGAATTCGACGTGACGCCGGGGCGCTACCAGCTCCAGATCGTCAACGCGCCGACCGCATCGATTCACGCGATGGCGGTGCTGCGCGACTGATCAGCGCAGGCGCTTGGCGAGGTCGCCCGTCGCGTCGCTCGGCAGCGGCGCTACGCCGATCAGCCGCATCAGCAGCGGATAGACCTCGATATTGTCGACGATGCCGACATCGCCTTTCAGGCCGGTGCCGCTCGCGACGAACAGCGCGAGCATTTCGGGATCCTGATTGTCATAACCGTGCGCGCCGCCCTTGACGGGCCAGGTCGGGGTGCCCGCGACGATCGACCAGCCGGGTTCGGCGATGCAGATGATCGCGGCGACGCGCGGGTTCCGGCCATAGTGCAGCCGCTTCGGCAACTCCTCGCGGCGGTTGCAGACCATATGCTCGTGCGGTTTCAGCAGCGCGTCATATACGCGGTTGTCGGTTCCCGCGGCGGGCTCGATCGCGGCGTAGGAGCCGGTCTCGACCGCGATGATGCTGGGAAGATCGATGAGGTCAGCGAGCTGGATGGTGCGGCTCTCGTCGATCGCACGCATCCCATGGTCGGCGACGACGATCATCCGCGCGGGCTGGCCCATCGCTGCGAGGCCGGTGGTGAGGTCGCCGATGCGCGCATCGACTTCGGTCATCGCGGCGTTCACCTCGGCGCTGTCGGGACCGAATTTGTGTCCGGCATCGTCGACCGCCTCGAAATAGAGCGTGACGAAGGCAGGACGGATATCGGCGGGGCGCCGCATCCAGTCGAGCAGGGTGTTGACCCGCTGCGCATAGCCGACGTGCGCGTCATAACGCATCCAGTCGGGCGGGCGGCTCTCGTGAATCGCGACCTCGCTTCCGGGCCAGAACATCGTCGCGCTGCGCACCCCGGCCTTGCCCGCCGTCACCCACGCCGGTTCGGCCTCGTCCCACCAGAAGGGATCGAGCGACTGTTTCGGATCACCGAGGCTGAACCGCACATCGGGGCGCCGCGGATCGATCATATTGTTGCCGACGATCCCGTGATTGTCGGGGCGCTTGCCGGTGACGATCGCATAATGGTTGGGGAAGGTCTTGGTCGGGAAGGACGGCCGCAGCTTGCCGCGCGCGCCCTCGGCGGCGAGCCGCGACAGGTTCGGCGTGATGCCGCGATCGAGATAATCGGCGCGAAAGCCGTCGATCGAGATCAGGATCGTCACGGGCTTGCGCTCGCTTCCCTCCTGCGCGTGCGCGGCGAGCGGAAGCAGGAGGGCGAGCAGTAGTGAGAAAAGGCGGTTCATGCGCGCTCCGCTATGGCGCGTATGTGACGACCCGGCGACACATCACGCCATCTTGATCCCGGCGACATCGCGCTCGACCACGCCCGTTGCGCGCTTCGACAGCGTGTTCACCGGCGTCGTGACCTTGTCCACCACCATGAAATGTGTCTGCCACGCCTCGCGATTGACGTCGCACACGAGATAACCGCGCTGGTCGTTCGCGAATTTGAGCTCGGGGTTCTGGCTCAGGAAGACGTCGGTGCCATTCCGCTTGTCGCTGCCGTCGCCGCCCGACGAGATCGAGGTTGCGACGAATTCGGCGCCGACCACCTTATCCTTGTGCACCAGATCGCCGCAGAAATTCTGATGCTCGTCGCCGGTCAGCACGACATTATTCT
The DNA here is from genome assembly GCF_001468225.1 of Sphingopyxis sp. H053. Classification (GTDB taxonomy): domain Bacteria; phylum Pseudomonadota; class Alphaproteobacteria; order Sphingomonadales; family Sphingomonadaceae; genus Sphingopyxis. The sequence goes on from NZ_LNRU01000006.1 coordinate 23,447, forward strand.
TCAGCCCCGCCATGCGCGACAATATGCGCTCGCGCGGCGCTTCATAGCCTGCCCAGCTGTCGAGATTGACGATCTTCTTGGGCTCGTCGGCCTTGCGCCGCCGGTCGAGCGACATCATCGTAATCTGCTGCGCAAAGGCGTTCCACGTCGCACCGCCTTTCGCCAGATTGCGGCCGAGCCACTCTTCCTGCGCCTTGCCGAGCACCTGCCTGTCTCTGGCGAACACGTCGGGGCACGCGGGCTTGAAGCCGTCGTCGCACGGCTGGTCGTCGCGATATTGGCGCGTGTCGAGCAATTGCATCGCCATCAGGTCGCCCCAGCGAAATTCGCGGTTCATCGCGACGATGCCGCCGCGCGGCAGCAACGCCTTGCGCACGGGCATATGTTCGTACCACGCCTGCATCGCGGCCTGTTTCTTCAGCATGAAGACCTCGGGCGAGGCGGCTTCGGGATCGTTGACGTCAAGGCCGAGTTTCCAATTGTCCACGTCCGAAACCCAGTCGTTGCGGATCTCGTGATCGTCGAAGCTCGACAGGAAGGCGTGGACCGATCGCGCCGCCTGCAAGTCGATGTCGCCCAGCTGCTGCGCATAGGCGGTGCGGAAATCATTGACGTCGACAAGTGCCCGGTGCGCATGCTTGCGCACCGGGCGCGTCGGCAGCCCGGTGTTGAACAGATATTCCTCGCTATATTCGTAGATGAAGTCGCCATAATGATAGACGAAGGCGAGATCTTCACGCGCGAGGTGGCGATAGGCGCCGAAGAAGCCCGCCTCGAAATGCTGGCATCCCGCGACCCCGAATTTCAGCGCATCGGCCTTCGCACCCGGCGCGGGCAGGGTGCGCGCGCGGCCGCGCAGGCTGCGCTCGCCGCCCGCGGTGAAGCGGTAATAATAGGGCCGGTCGGGCTGCAGCCCCGCGACCTCGACATGGACGCTATGTGCGAGTTCGGGGCGCGCGAGTTCGGTGCCCTTGGCGACGACGTCGCGAAAGCCGCTGTCGCTCGCGACCTCCCAGTCGACGGGGAAGTTCGCCAGCGGCATCCCGCCGTGGCGTTCCATCGGTTCGGGGGCGAGGCGCGTCCAGATGACGAAGCCGTCGCTCGCCGGATCGCCCGCGGCGACGCCGAGGCTGAACGGAAATTCGCGGAAGATCCCGCCCTCGGCGCGCAGGATCGCGGGGACGGTAAGGCCGGCGAGCGTGGCCCCGGCAAGGAAATGGCGGCGGTTGAACATGGCTGGGCTCCCCGGGGGCGAATCACCGCCCCTGATAGCCCAGCCATATGTTTCATCAATGACCGATGCGGGAGGGGATCAGAACCACATCCGCGCCATCCACAGCGCCATCGCGACCATCATCACATTCTCGGTCAGCGAGACGAAGCCCAAGGGAACTTTGCTGCTGCCGCCGACGCACGCGCATTTGATGTCGCGCTTGTCGATATAGACCGCCTTGAACACCGACACCGCACCGATGCCGCCGATGAAGAGCGCAAGCGGGATCGACAGCCAGGGCAGCGCGTGTGCGGTCATCAGAACACCGGCGAGCCCCTCGGCAAAAGGATAGACGCTCGCATAAGGCACCCAGCGCTTCGCGAGCAGGTCGTAATTCAGGAACATCGTAGCGAATTTGTCGACATCCTGCAGCTTCAGCAGCGCGAGCACGATCATGCTGAACGAGATGAACCATTCCGCGGCGCGCAGGGTGAAAGCATCGCCATAGACCGAGAAGCTGGTCGCGAGCGCCATCAATGCCGTCATCGCGAAGAGCGCAATGACGGGCGCGTAGCTGGTGGCGTCGGGATCGGCGACTTTCAGCCCGAAATGACGGCGCAGATCGTCGTGGCCGCCGATCCGCACGCCGTCGATGAAGGTCTGCGGCGTCGTCTTCACGCGATGCTCGGCCTTGAACGCGTCGGTTTCCTCGCGCGTCGTCAGCCAGCGGTCGTCGACCGTAAAGCCGCGGCTTTCGAGCAGATGTTTCGATTTGAGGCCATAGGGACAGGTGTGCCCCGGCATGACCATGCGATGGAGGGTTGCTTGTTTTTTCATGCGCCCCATATAGCCTCCGTACTATGGTACGGAGTCAAGCGATGCAATTGACGATCGGAAAATTGGCGGCGGCGGGCGATGTCGGGGTCGAAACCGTGCGCTATTACCAGCGCCGCGGGCTGCTCGACACGCCCGCACGAAGCGGCGGTGACGGCTGGGGCGGCGGGATCCGGCGTTATGATGAAAGCGACCTCAGGCGGCTGAAGTTCATTCGCGCGGCGCAGGCGGCCGGATTTACGCTGGAGGAGATCGGCGAATTGCTCGCGCTTGAGGCCGGCGACGACCGGATGCGGGTGCGCACCCTCGCGCACCAGCGGATCGAGGCTCTCGATGAAAAGATCGAGCAGATGGCCGCAACGCGCGCCGCCCTCGCGCGCCTCGCCGAGCAATGCGCGGCGAGCGACAAGGGACCGTGCCCGATTTTGACAGCGTTTGAGCCTTAGCGCCGTCGGAGCCGTTCCGGAGACGGCGGCTTTCGACCGATTCCCGTCATTCCCGCGAAGGCGGGAATCCCGCTTCATTCTCGCCGCCGCCAAGCGGGATCCCCGCCTTCGCGGGGATGACGAAGAAGGGGAAACGCGACAGCTTACCACCCCAAAGCAGGCATCTGCCGCTCGAAAAAAAGCGCTGTCCTACACTATTCGGCTGTGTCAGCCTTCATCCCGGCTCTTTGAATTGGTGGATAAAGGCGGTCGCTACCCGAACAGTCTGGTGCAGCAAGGCGCGGCGTCAACACGCCGCGAGGGTTCAAATCGGCGTGCGCATAGGGCTGAACTTTCCTGAACTTTGGACCGTCATTCCTGAGTCTGTCGAAGGGGTCGCAATGACGAATGGGAGGAAGTGACCGTTTGCGGACTCCAACACTCTCGTCACCCCGGACTTGATCCGGGGTCCATGACGACGGCGCGGCTGTGGATCCCGGATCAAGTCCGGGATGACGAAAGTTGGGTAGCGAACTTCCGCTAACCGCCCGAAGACGACATTCCGCCGAAGGTCTGGTAGCCTGCCGTCACGGGCTGTCGGCGCCCGTCGCGCGAAAATCGTGAGGGAGCGGGCGAGATGGTGGAGAATTTTGGAGCACTGGTCGGCTGGACACACCATGATGCGGGCGATCGCATAATGCTCCGGCTCGAAAGCGTACAGTCTTCGGAAGCGGTCAAGAAGCACGATCCCGATTTATTTCGGTTCCTTATGACCAAACAGCAAGCGGCGATCCTGGGCAATTATCTGGTGCGGGTTTCCGGGCAACCTCCATTGACCCCGAAAAAGCGGGGCTGGTTTCGGCGCTACTTCGGCTGACGGGCCTTCGGATCAGCTATGCAGGAAATGCATCACGTCGCCATCATGCACGACATAGGCCTTGCCCTCGGCGCGTAGCTTGCCCGCCTCGCGCGCCTTCGCTTCGCCGCCCAGCGCGACATAATCGTCATAGGCGATCGTTTCGGCGCGGATGAAGCCCTTCTGGAAATCGCTGTGGATTTCGCCCGCGGCCTCGGGAGCGGTCGCGCCGGTGTGGACGGTCCACGCGCGTGCTTCCTGCGGGCCGACGGTGAAGAAGGTGATCAGGTGGAGCAGCTCGTAGCCCGCGCGGATAACGCGCGCGAGGCCGGTTTCGTGGAGGCCCATTTCTTCGAGGAACTCGAGCCGGTCGGCCATGTCCATCGTCACCAGCTCGCTTTCGATCGCGGCCGAAACGACGACTGCCTGCGCGCCTTCCGCGGCCGCCTTGGCGAAGACCTTTTCCGAGAAGGCGTTGCCGTTTGCGGCGCTGCCTTCATCGACGTTGCAGACGTAGAGGACGGGCTTCGAGGTCAGCAGCTGTGCGGTGCGCAGCACGCGGGCTTCCTCGTCATCCTTGGGTTCGGTCAGTCGCGCGGGCTTGCCTTCGCGCAGCAGGTCGAGCGCCTGACCGAGCACCGATGCGGCGATCTTCGCTTCCTTGTCGCCCTGCGCGGCCTTCTTCGCGAAGGCGGGCACACGCTTTTCGAGGCTTTCGAGGTCGGACAGCAGCAGCTCGGTTTCGACCGTTTCGGCGTCGGCGACGGGGTCGACCTTGTTCTCGACATGCTGGATGTCGTCATCCTCGAAACAGCGCAGGACATGGACGATCGCGTCGACTTCGCGGATGTTGCCGAGGAACTGGTTGCCCAGCCCTTCACCCTTCGACGCGCCGCGTACGAGGCCGGCGATGTCGACGAAGGCGAGCTGCGTTGCGATGATCTTTTTGCTGCTCGCGATTCCGGCCAGCTTTTCGAGCCGCGCGTCGGGCACCGCGACGTTACCGATATTCGGCTCGATCGTGCAGAAAGGATAGTTCGCCGCCTGCGCCGCCGCTGTTTCGGTCAGCGCGTTGAACAGGGTGGACTTGCCGACGTTGGGCAGGCCGACGATCCCGCATTTGAAACCCATAAAAACTCCGTGAGGTTCGGCCTGCCGTGAATGAGGGGCCTGTGTTGCAGCGCCCCTAGCGCCAGATTGGCTCGGGCGCCAGTCTTTGCCGTTGCGCCCGGTTCAGACTTGCGCCTTTATCGCACCCGCCATGACGGAACCCCGCCTCCTCGCCGCCGCTATCCTTCTGACTCTCGGTGGGACCGCTGCCGTCGCCGCGCCGAACCGCTTCGAGGAAGGTGTCTTCACCGAACTCAACCGCTTTCGCAGCGATCCCGCCGGCTATGCCGAATATCTGCGCGACTATCGCCCGCGCTTCGAAGGCAAGCTGCTGGTCAGCGACGACGACAGCGAGATCGACATCATGACGCGCGAGGGCGTCGCCGCGGTCGACGAGGCGATCCGCGACCTTCGCCGCGAAAAGCCGCTTCCCGAACTGGAATGGAGCGATCCGCTGGCACGCGCGGCGGCCGACCATGTCGCGGTCCAGTCGCGCTCGGGCGCGGTGGGGCATTATACGCGGGGCAGCGGTCCCGGCGAACGGATGAGGGCGCGCGGCGGCGGGCCTTATGTGAACGAAGTCATCACCTATGGCCATCACACCCCCGAAGGCGTCGTCGACCAGCTGCTGATCGACGACGGCGTGCCCGACCGCGGCCATCGCCACAGCCTGCTGCGTGCGACGCACCGCTATGCCGGCATCGCATGCGGCCGGCATCCGGTGCACCGGACGATGTGCGTGACCTTGATGTCGCAGACGCGCGATGGTTCGCCGCCGCCGCCGCCGCCCAAGCGCACACCCTGACGGGCCATCCGCTCCCGCCCGGCGAAGGGGAGAGCGGACGGCGCGCGATCAGGCCCCGACCGGCTGGCTGTCGGTGCGGCGCACGACGACGGTCGACGAGCGCGGCTGCTGCCCCGCGACCGGCCAGTTGCCCGTCGGGTGCTGGATGTTCACGAAGAAGGTCTTGAGGTCGGGCGTATAGGCCAGCCCCGTGATCTCGCAGCCGAGCGGGCCGACGAGGAAGCGCTTCGACTGCTTCGTCACCTGGTCGACATAGAACATCGCATTGTGCCCGAACGCCTGATCGATCGTCCGTCCCGCGACCCCCGAGTTACCGGGAACACTGTGATCGGTCTGCACCCACATGCGACCCTGCGGGTCGATGCGGAGGCCGTCGGGGCTGGAGAAAGTGTCGCCGTTGATATTGCCGACGAGATTGCTGCCGCCCGCCGACAGCGACGGATCGCCCGCGGTCAGGAAGATTTCCCAGCTGAACTTGGTCGCCAGCGGCGAATCGCCTTCTTCGCGGAACTTGATGATGTGTCCGTGCAGGTTGGTGACGCGCGGGTTGGCGGGGTCGACCACGCGGCGGCCGCTGTTGTTGGTCAGCGTGCAATAAATCGCCTTGTTGTCGGGCGCGACGGTCAGCCATTCGGGGCGATCCATCACGGTGCCGCCCGCGACGCGCGCCGCCGACGGGCAGTTGATCAGCACATCGGCCTGATTGTTGAAGTTGACCGTCGTCGGCGCCGGCGGGGTCGTGCTCTGGCTGACGTTGCCCGGGTCCTGCGCTCCGGCGGTCAGGCCGTTCTGGCCGACGACGAGTGCGCGCCATTCGCCCGTGCCATTGCCGTTGAAGCGCGCGACATAGAGCGTGCCATAGTCGAGCAGGTCGGTGTTCGCGGCGCGATTGGTGTTGCTCCAGGCCCGGTCTGGAACGAATTTGTAGATACAGCCGGGAGTCGAATCATCGCCCATGTAAAAGGCGACGCGACGGTCACTGTTCGACATGAAGGCGACGTTTTCATGGCTGAAGCGGCCCATCGCGGTGCGCTTGGTCGGCTGCGCCAACTCGCGCAGCGGGTCGATCTCGACAACCCAGCCATAATCGCGCGCGGGCTGCGTGGGATCGAGATAATTGTCGGTCGTCTCTTCGCAGGTCAGATAGGTGTCCCACGGGGTCCGGCCGCTCGAGCAGTTGTTGAGCATGCCCTTGATGGAGCCCGACAGCAGGCCGGCGGCGGGGCCGCCGGCGCGATAGCTGCTGTTGCCGGTGTAGCGGCGGTTATAGGTCGATCCCGGCTGCACGGCCCATTTGCCGTCGCTGCCCTTGGCGATTTCGACGACGCCGATACCGACCGCCGACAGGGCGAGCGCCTTTTGGTCGGCCGTCGCGGTGGCGGCGTTGTAGTTGCCCGTCATCAGGATGTTGAAGTCGGGATATTCGAAGTTCATCGCCAGGATGCCGCGGTTATTGGCATCGACGCCCGGAAAGGCGAAATATTCCATGCCGTCATGGTTGCCGCCCGCCCATTTCTCGGCGACCGCGGGGGTGGGGAAGCTGCCCGAATAGGCGGTGCCCGTTTCGACCGAATCGCCAGCCTTCAGCAGCACGTCGACGGTGTAGCCCGCGGGCACGGTGACCTTGTCATCCTGATTCGCGGCGACCGCGGCGAAACTGACGGCGTAGCTGACCGGCGGGGGCGTCGGGGTGGGGGTCGGTGTCGGGGTGGGCGTCGGCAGAACGACCGAGGGATCGCCGCTGGTGTCGTCGCACGCCGCGAGTGCCGGCAGGATCGACAGACCGAAGAGGCCGTTGCGGAGCAGCGTCCGGCGCGAGGGATTTTTGGCAACGATCGCCTCGAGGCTGTCGGGCCCCGGAAGCGTATCGGTGTCGCCGCGGGCGTCGTCGGTAAGATGTGACATGCAGTCCCCCTGTTTTCGGTTGAGCCCCGGACTGGATCGTCCGGATGAGGTGGCGCACCGATTGCAGAGGGAGGTGTCAGCTAGATGGCTTCACCATGTCGGGAGCGTATGATTCCTATGACGCTTCAGTGACATCAGGAGCCGTCGGATCAGTCAGCCAGCGGGCGAAAACACGGACGTCCTGGGGTTCCCAACCGAGATGCTCGTAAAGGCCCGCTACGGGGTTGCCATCGCGAAGCATCAACTCGACCTTGGGGCAGCCGCGAAGCCGGAGCCATTCGCACGCGGCGTCGAGCAATTGTCGCGCAAGACCCTGTCCCTGATGGTCCGGCGCGACGCCCAGATAATAGATCCATCCGCGGTGTCCGTCGAAGCCGGTCATGGCGGTGGCGACGATCCGCGCGCCGCGTTCAGCCACAATGACCGTCGAAGCTTCATGGCCGAGCGCGCGCCCGAAATCGGCGTCCGGATCATTCCATGGGCGCGTCAGGCCGCACATTTGCCAGATCGCGACGACGGCATCGCGATCGGCCGCCGTTGCATCGCGCGTGGCGGTCATCCCTGCAGGCGCACCGCGAGATCGCTCTGGAAGCGCACATCGTCGCCGCCGGCGAGCCATTTCGCTTCGGCGGCGATCGCGCCGAGCAGGTCGATCAGCGGCTCCATTTCGCTCTTGTGATAATTGCCGAGGACATGGCCCGTGACGCGGTCCTTGTGTCCCGGATGACCGATGCCGATGCGCACGCGGCGGAAATCCTCGCCGATATGCTGGATCATCGACCTTATGCCATTGTGGCCCGCCGCGCCGCCGCCATGTTTCACTTTGACCTTCATTGGCGCGAGGTCGAGCTCGTCGTAGAAGGCGGTGACATCCTGCGGGGTCAATTTATAGAAATCGAGCGCGGCGCGCACGCTGCGGCCGCTTTCGTTCATGAAGGTGCCGGGTTTGAGCAGCAGGATGCGCTGCGACCCGATGCGGCCTTCCTGGACCCAACCCTGGAATTTCTTCGCGGGCGATGGAAAGTCGTGGACATCGGCGATGACATCGGCGGCCATGAAGCCGACATTGTGGCGGTGCATCGCATATTGGGGCCCTGGATTTCCGAGGCCGACCCAGAGCTGCATGCTATTCGCCTTTCGTGGAAGGCCCCTCCCGCCGGGGGAGGGGCCGCCCGGATATGATTAGGCTTCTTCGCCGTCTTCGGCAGCAGCAGCTTCGCCGCTGTCGACCGTCGTGTCGCCTTCGCTCGACTTCATCGCCGAGGGGGCGACGATCGTTGCGATGGTGAAATCGCGATCGGTGATCGCGCTTTCGGCGCCCTTGGGCAGGGTGACGTTGCTGATGTGGATCGAATCGCCAACGTCGAAACCGGTGACGTCGATCGTGATCTCGTCAGGGATCTTGTCCGCGTCACAGGCGATTTCCAGCTCGTGACGGACGATGTTCAGCACGCCGCCGCGCTTCAGGCCCGGCGAGGCTTCTTCGTTCGTGAACACGACGGGAACCGCGACGGTGACCTTGGCGTCCTTCGAGATGCGGAGGAAATCGACATGGATCGGGCGATCCTTGACCGGATGGAAAGCGACGTCCTTCGGCAGGGTGCGGATGGTCTTGCCACCCACGTCGACCATGACGACCGAGTTCATGAAGTGACCCGTCATCAGCTGCTTCATCAGCAGCTTTTCTTCGACGTGGATCATCAGGGGTTCTTCTTTGCCGCCATAGACAACGGCGGGGACGCGGCCATTACGACGCAGGTCACGCGAGGCTCCCTTGCCTCCGCGTTCGCGCGTCTCGGCCGTCAGCGTCAGCTGATCGCTCATATTATTTCTCCGAGAAACAGTTACACAGTTCCGCCACGCCTCCAGGGATGACCATGGACGGAAGCCGGGGCGCTTAGCGGGGAAGCGGCGGAAATGCAAGCGCGACGGCGCTTATTGCACCCGCGTCACCTTCAGCCCGTCCGCTTCGAGCATCGCGGGTACGCCGTCGGCCCCGACAAGATGCCCCGCGCCAACCGCCATCAGCACCGTGCCAGGTTGTTCCAGCCGCTTTTGCACCCACGCGCTCCAGCGCCGGTTGCGGTCGGTGATGATCGCCTTGCGCGCCGCCGGTACGGCATCGACATCCTCGTTGATGACCTTTTCCAATGCTGCGACATCACCGCGGCCCCACGCCGCGGTCAGGGCGCCGACGTCTTTTGCCGCGTCGCCCGATTTTTGGGCGGAGCGAGTCAGGAGCGTGCGCTGCGTCTTCGGGTCGAGCGTTTCGAACAGCATCAGTTGCTCGCGTGCCGTCTCCAGCCCGCCGATCGGCTTTCGGGCGCCCTTGAACTGCTGGGTGAGGCGCGTTTCCACGCCGTCGGAGGAATCGAGTTCGGCATTCTGCGCCACGCGCTGGCCCATCAATACCATCACCGCCCAATCGTCGAGCGCGTCGCCGCCGAAATCGCCGCCGCTCGCCTCCAGGGCCCGATAGCCGGCGAGCGCCTGCGGCGGCAGCCGTTTCTCCATCGCGAGCGGGGCGGTCCGGGGTGCGAGTGCCTGGAAAACGGCGCCCGCCTTCGCCAGTTCGGCGGGCGACAATTCCATCACCAGTTCGTCAGCCGTCCCGACCGCCTCGGCGACCTTGCCGCCTTTCCAGTCGGTGCCGCGCGGCAGGGCGTGCATCGCGCCCAGCATATAGATTTTTGTATCATCGTCGGCGACCAGCCACATCGCGGGCCGCGCCTGCCGTGCCGGCTCCGCGGTGCCGCAAGCGGCGAGCAGGCATGGCAAAAGGGCCGCCGCAAGGCGGCGACCCCAATGAGGCGAAGGGCGGGCTGTTCCCCTCAATATTTGACCCGCTTGGCGACGAGGCCGCGGGCCTTCAGATAATCCTGGACGCTCTTCGCGCCCGCGATATGGCCAGCGCCGACCGCGACGAACACGGTGCCCGGCTGATCCATCCGTGCTTTCAGCTGATCGGCCCAGCGGGCGTTGCGATCCCACAGCAGCGTCGCGGCGAGTTCGGGCGTTTCGGCCAGGCTTTCGTTCATCGTCACGGCCAGCGCGTCGGGATCACCCTTCGCCCACTGCGCGACCATCTTGTCGAGTTGCGGCCCCAGCTTGTCGAGATCCTTCACCACCGAATTCAGGAAGGCGATCTGCTGCGTTTCGGGCAGCGCATCGAAAAAGCCCAGCTGCTGGCTCAGCGTTTCAAGGCCCGCCACCGGCTTGCCGGATTTTTTGGCCGAGGCCGTCAACAGCTTTTCGACGCCCTGTTCGGGATCATAGCCGAGCTTGGTGAGCGGCAGGACCGACAGGGTGATCGCGGGAAACCAGGGTTCGAACATGTCGAACTGCGCCGGCGCGATGCCAAGGCCTGCCAGCGCGGCTTGATACGCCTTGAGCTGCTCGGCATCGAGGCGCGACGAAAGCGTCTTGCCGCTCTGGTCGATCGCCAGCGGCATCATTTCCTTTGCCATCGCCGCCTGGTCGTCGGGCATCACCATTTCGAGCATCAGCTCGTCCGATTTGTCGAACGCCGTCTTCACCGCCTCGTCGAACCAGCCGAGGCCGGGTTTCAGCACATGGACGGTGCCGAAGAGATAGATCGTCGTGTCCTTGTCCTTGACGACCCATAGCGCCGGATCGGCGTCGGTCGTCGTGGGGGACGTTGCGGGTGCCGCCGCCGCGGCCGGCTGGGCGGCATGGGCGGCCGGGAGCATCGCGGACGCCGAGAAGGCGGCGATCGCGCACGTGGTGGCAAGCTTCTTCAACCAGGTTTTCATCAGGAAATCACTTTCGTTACGGGCGCTTATGGCCGGATCGAACAGGGAAGGGGAGTGAAAAATACTCAACGGTATTTAAGCCACAGCCAGACGATCGCGTTGACCGCTAGTGCGCCAAGGAACAGCAGCATGACATCGGGCGCGGGGGCAAGGCTGGCACGGTGGAGCACCCACCACGTCGGTGCCGCGAGCGTCAGCGTATACCACGCCGCGGTGCCGGCCCACAGATACGCCCGCTCCTCGTGATCGTCGACCGAGCGATGATAGAGGATCAGCGAGATCGCCATGCCGACGACCCACACGATCGACGAACCGATCGCGAAATTGGCCGGCAGCGCCGAATTGCTCAGCAGCGCCAGTCCGATCGTCGCGCCGTCGGTCTGGGTCATCTGCATCCAGGCGCCCAGGACGCCGCCGAACGCGCCGGCCAGGCCGAGTGCGGTCCAGTAACGTTTACGCCGCGGCGACATCGGACGCTTGGCAGGCTTGCTTGCATCACTCATCGTCGCCTCCTTCGAAACCATCATCAAAAATCTCCTCGATCGGCATGTCGAACAGCCGCGCGAGCTTGAAGGCGAGCGGCAGCGACGGGTCATATTTCCCCGTTTCGATCGCATTCACCGCCTGCCGCGAGACATCGAGCCGGTCGGCGAGTTCCGCCTGGCTCCAGTTCCGCATCGCGCGCAGCACTTTCAATTTATTGTTCATCGGCGCCTCGCCAGCATTTCCATCCGAAGGATCATGGCCTTCCCATAGCGCATCAAAATGTCGGGGAAGGGAAATTTTGTCCGGCCCTTCGGGATGGCCGGGATTGGGGGCGACAGGGTCGGATCGTCCTTCGCCAAGCAAGAGACTGGAGCGCCGCCCTGTGGAGGGCGCTCCAGTCCAAGTCGCCAGCCGTCACCGGGGAGGCACGGCGCGAGCGAAGCCATCATTTCCGTCGCTTATCGCGCGGCGCTGATCATCAGCAGCGCGAGCTGGGTGCCGTTCTGTGCGCGGGCGATCGCCTGCTTGGTCTGCGGCTCTACGTGGGCAAGGACGTTCGAAAGGCATGCCGACTGGCGCGCATTTTCCGCAGCGCCGCGAAGGCCGGTGTAGCAGAGGCTGCGCGCGGCGCTCTTCAATCGGGTGTCGAGGCGCTCGCGATCCGCCGTGTGGGTCAGGTTCAGATCGTCGATGCGGACTTCGACGGCGGGGTTTCCGGTCTCGGCCGCCATGACGGGCGCAGCAGCGGCGGTGAGCGAGAGCGCGAGGATCAGCGTGCGGGTCATCATGTCTATTCTCCTTGGATCGACTGGTTTTGGTCAGCTCAACCTGTCTTCATGTCAGGCATGCATGACTATATGTCGCGATTCGCTGACTGTGTCAATAAAACCTTACAAAAAGTTTTGGAGACCTGACTAAGACGCGCCTTTTCGTCGACGAGCGCGCGGCGGGGAGCCTTGACCATGCGCCGCCGCTGGGCCAATGCGGCGGCGATTTTTGCACCTGCGAAGGAATTGCGGCCGTGGCCGACGGGGCGGACAAGACACCACTCAGTTTTCAGGACATGATCCTGACGCTGCACGCCTATTGGGCGGCGCGCGGTTGCGCGATTTTGCAGCCCTACGACATGCGCGTCGGGGCAGGGACGTTTCACCCGTCGACGACGTTGCGCAGCCTCGGCCCCGAGCCGTGGAACGTCGCTTATGTCCAGCCGAGCCGCCGCCCGACCGATGGCCGTTATGGCGAGAACCCGAACAGGCTGCAGCATTATTACCAGTATCAGGTGATCCTGAAACCGTCGCCCGCCGACCTGCAGGAACAATATCTGGGTTCGCTCGCCGCGATCGGCATCGACCCGCTGCTCCACGATATCCGCTTCGTCGAGGACGACTGGGAATCGCCGACGCTCGGCGCTTGGGGTCTCGGCTGGGAAGTCTGGTGCGACGGGATGGAAGTCACCCAGTTCACCTATTTCCAGCAGATGGGCGGTTTCGACTGCAAGCCCGTCGCGGGCGAGCTCACTTACGGGCTCGAACGCCTCGCCATGTATATCCAGAATGTCGACAATGTGTACGACCTGCGCTTCTCCGACGCGGTCGGCGATGTTGCCGCGGTGAGCTATGGCGACGTGTTCCTCGAGAATGAAAAGCAGTTCTCGAAATGGAATTTCGAGGTCGCCGACACCGACACCTTGTTCGCGGGTTTCAAGGCCGCTGAGGCCGAATGTCAGCGCGCGATCGAAGCGAACGTGCCGCTTGCCGCCTATGATCAGGCAATCGAGGCGAGCCATCTGTTCAACCTGCTCCAGGCGCGCGGCGTGATCAGCGTACAGGAACGCGCAAATTATATGGCGCGCGTCCGCGACCTCGCAAAGGGCAGCTGCAAGGCGTGGATCGACAGCCAGTCCGAACGCTGGACCGCAAAACATCCGGGGTGGACGCTGTGACCGACTTTCTTCTCGAACTGCGCAGCGAGGAAATCCCGGCGCGAATGCAGGCCGGCGCGCGCGCCGAACTCGAAAAGCTGTTCCGTGCGCAATTGAGCGCCGCGGGCCTCGAAACGGGCGACCTCACCATCTGGTCGACCCCGCGCCGCCTCGCGCTGATCGCCCGCGATCTGCCCGAAGCGACCGCCGCGGTCAGCGAGGAACTCAAGGGCCCGCGCAGCAGCGCGCCGCCGCAGGCGCTCGAGGGTTTCCTTCGCAAGACCGGCCTGACGCAGGATCAGCTCGAAGACCGCGACGGCGTGTATTTCGCCGTCATCGACAAACCCGGCCGCGCGACCGCCGAGGTGCTCGCCGAGGCGATCCCCGCAATCGTCCGCGCCTTCGCCTGGCCGAAGTCGATGCGCTGGGGCAAAGAAAGCGCGAGCAGCGAGAGCCTGCGCTGGGTCCGCCCGCTGTCGGGCATCGTCGCGATCTTCGGCGAAGACCTTGTTGAGTGTGAAGTTAGCGGGATTTCCGCGGGTTTCGCAACGCGCGGCCACCGCTTCCACTGCCCGGGCGAGATCACGATCGGCTCGGCATCGGACTATGCCGAAAAGCTGCGCGCCTGCCACGTCATCGTCGACCATGAAGAACGCCAGAACATTATCCGCGACGGCGCCGCCAAGGCCGCGGCCGACGCCGGCCTGACGCTTGTCGAGGACGAGGGGCTGGTGATCGAGAATGCCGGCCTCACCGAATGGTCGGTGCCCTTGCTCGGCCGCTTCGACGAAGCGTTTCTGGAGGTGCCGCCCGAGGTCATCCAGCTGACCGCGCGCGTGAACCAGAAATATTTCGTCGTGAACAGCGCCGACGGCAAGCTCGCCAACGGCTTCGTCTGCACCGCGAACATCGACGCGGTCGACGGCGGCGCGGAGATCGTTGCAGGCAACCGCAAGGTGCTCGCCGCACGCCTGTCCGACGCGCGCTTCTTCTGGGAACAGGACCAGAAGAAGACGCTCGCGCAGCACGCCGAAAAGCTCGCGAACATCACCTTCCACGAAAAGCTAGGGACCGTCGCCGACAAGGTCGAGCGCGTCGCGAAGCTCGCCGAATGGCTGGCGAGCGAAGGCATCGTCCCGAACTGCGACCCCGCGCTCGCGCGGCAGGCGGCGGAACTGGCGAAGGCCGACCTCGTCACCGAAATGGTCGGCGAGTTCCCCGAATTGCAGGGCCTGATGGGCGGCTATTATGCCCGCGCCGAAGGTCTGCCCGATGCGGTCGCCGATGCGATCCGCGATCACTACAAGCCGGTCGGGCAGGGCGATGATGTTCCCACCGCGCCGGTGACGGTGGCCGTGGCGCTGGCGGATAAGCTGGATACAATTTGTAGCTTCTTTGCAATTAATGAAGTTCCGACCGGATCAAAGGACCCATTCGCGCTGCGGAGGGCCGCGATTGGCATGACTTCGTTGATCATGGCAAACGGGCTGCGCATGGATGTTCTGCTGACTGCGTTTCAAACAGTTTTGAGAGATGGGCGGGAACCAAACCCATACCAATGGTCCGAGGAAAAGCGCGACGCGTTGGATCAGATCGTCACGCTGTTTGATCCGAGCGCGGCGTTAAAGGCGATCGTTGAACTTACGAAAGATTCGAACTCGCCGGAAGAAATTGCAGAACGACAGCAGGCGTCATTTGAGCGCGCGTTGAACACGGCTGCACTAGTCCGCGATTTTGTGCTGGATCGGTTAGAAGTTGCCCAGAAGGCAATCGGGACTCGTTTTGACATATTTCGAGCTGCGCTGATCATTGACGGCGATCGGGGTATCGATTCTGACGTCGTTCGCCTGCTTGCACGCGTGAAGGCGCTGCAGGCATTCATGGCGACCGAGGACGGCACGAACCTGCTCGCGGGCTACAAGCGCGCGGCGAATATCCTGAAGCAGGCGGGCAAAGATGCCGTCATCCCAGCGAAAGCTGGGATCGCTGGCGATGGTGAATCGACGATGGCGGCCCCAGCTTCCGCTGGGGCGACGGAGATGGATAAGGCGCTGCTCGCCGCGCTCGACGCCGCCGAACCTGCGGCCTCAGCCGCGGTCGCCGACGAACGTTTCACCGACGCGATGGCCGCACTCGCCAGCCTCCGCGCCCCGATCGACGCGTTCTTCGACGGCGTGATGGTCAACGACCCCGACGAGGACGTCCGCGCCTATCGGCTCGGCCTGCTGTCGCGCTTCACCGGCGCGGTGCACGGTGTCGCCGATTTCTCGAAGATCGAAGGATAGGCGCGGCAGCGCGAGGGAAGGGGTGCCATGAACGAAACGCATCTCGTCTGGATTTTTGCGATCGGCTTTCCGCTGTTCTTTGTCGCGATGTGGCTGCTCGTCACGCGCGTCCTGTCGTTCGTGGGCTGGTCGAAATATCTGCCCGCCTTCGCGTGGGACCGCCCGATCCCCGCCGATGCGCGGCGCTTTTCGTGGGCGACGATGGTCATCGGGCGTTTTCCGGGCGGGGTCAGCTACAAGAATGCGATGAACGTCTGGCTCGACCAGCGCGGCATCTATCTTCGCCCGCCGCTCTTCTTCCGCCTGTTTCATCCGCCGCTGCACATCGGCTGGGACCAGATCGCTGCGATCGAGCCGCGCAAGACGCTGTGGATCAAGGCCTGGTCGCTAGCCTTTCGCCGCGACGTGCCGATATTGACCTTCGGCGGCGGCGCGGGGCAGGCAATTTTCGACCATTGGCAGACCCGTCATGGAGGCAGGCCAGCCTGACACCGCTAAAGCAAAACTGAGTCGACCCGTTTGCGGTTCGACCCTATTCCCCCGCCCACCTCCTCCCCGGGGCAGCAGGAGCATAAGATGACGAATATGGTGCATTTGTTCGGCGGCGCGGCCACGACGGCCGAGCGCTCGAAGGAATTGCTGGGCGGCAAGGGGTCGAACCTCGCCGAAATGGCCTCGATCGGCCTGCCGGTGCCCCCGGGCTTTACGATCACCACCGACGTCTGCACCGCTTATTATGCCAATGGCGAGCAATTTCCCGCGGGCCTGATCGATGAGGTCGCCGCGGGCATCGCGCATATCGAGGGGATCACCGGCAAGAAGTTCGGCGACGCAGCCGATCCGTTGCTCGTCTCGGTCCGTTCGGGCGCGCGCGTGTCGATGCCGGGGATGATGGACACCGTGCTCAACCTCGGGCTCAACGACCGCACCGTCATCGGCCTGTCCGACGCGTCGGGCGATCCGCGTTTCGCGTGGGACAGCTATCGCCGCTTCGTCCAGATGTACGCCGATGTCGTCATGGGCCTCGACCATGCCGAGTTCGAGGAAGCGCTCGAAATCGCCAAGGAAGACAAGGGCCTCTACCTCGACACCGAGATGTCGGCTGAAGATTGGCAGGCGCTGGTCAAGGAATATCAGGCGATCGTCGAACGCGAGACCGGCGCGCCCTTCCCGCAGGAACCGAACGACCAGCTTTGGGGTGCGGTTGGCGCCGTCTTCGCGAGCTGGGAAAGCGACCGCGCGAAAGTCTATCGCCGCCTGAACTCGATCCCCGCCGAATGGGGCACCGCGGTCAACATCCAGGCGATGGTGTTCGGCAATATGGGCGACACGTCGGCAACGGGTGTGGCGTTCACGCGCGACCCGGCGACCGGCGAGCGCGCCTGGTACGGCGAATGGCTGATCAACGCGCAGGGCGAGGACGTCGTCGCGGGCATCCGCACGCCGCAATATCTGACGAAGATCGCGCGCGAGAAAGCGGGCGCCAAGCCGGCGTCGATGGAAGAGGCGATGCCCGAGACCTTCACCGAGCTCGGCCGCGTCTTCGATACGCTTGAAACGCATTATCGCGACATGCAGGACATCGAGTTCACCGTCGAACGCGGGACGCTCTGGATGCTGCAAACGCGTTCGGGCAAGCGCACCGCGAAGGCGGCGCTCAAGATCGCGGTCGACATGGCGGCCGAGGGGCTGATCACCGAAGAGGAAGCCGTCGGCCGCGTCGATCCGGGCGCGCTCGACCAGTTGCTCCACCCGACGCTCGATCCGAAGGCGCCGCGCGATGTGCTCACCAAGGGACTTCCCGCAAGCCCCGGCGCGGCTTCGGGCAAGATCATGTTCACCGCCGATGGCGCTGAAAAGGCGGCCGAAATGGGCGAAGCGGTGATCCTCGTCCGCGTCGAAACCTCGCCGGAAGACATTCACGGCATGCACGCCGCGAAGGGCATCCTGACCGCGCGCGGCGGCATGACGTCGCACGCCGCGGTGGTGGCGCGCGGCATGGGGCGCCCCTGCGTTTCGGGCGCCGGCGGGCTGTCGATCGACGGCGCGGCGCGCATCTTGCGTGTGGGCGGGCGTGAGCTCCGCGAAGGCGACATCCTGACGCTCGACGGTTCGACCGGCGAAGTGATGGCGGGCGAGGTTCCGACCCTGCTTCCCGAACTGGTCGGCGACTTCGGCACGCTGATGGTCTGGGCCGACAAGGTTCGCCGCATGAAGGTGCGCGCCAACGCCGAAACGCCGCAGGATGCACAGGTCGCGCGGGATTTCGGCGCCGAGGGCATCGGGCTCTGCCGCACCGAGCATATGTTCTTCGACGCCGCGCGCATCACCGCGGTGCGCGAGATGATCCTCGCCGACAGCGAAGCCGGACGCCGCGCCGCGCTTGCGAAGCTGCTGCCCGAACAGCGCGGCGACTTTGCCGCGATCTTCGGCGTGATGGCGGGGCTTCCCGTCACCATCCGCCTGCTCGATCCGCCGCTCCACGAATTCCTGCCGACCCGCGAGGAGGATTTCGCAGATGTTGCGGAGGCTGCGGGTGTCGGGATCGAAGCGCTGAAGGCGCGCGCGAACGAACTGCACGAATTCAACCCGATGCTCGGTCATCGCGGGTGCCGCCTCGGCGTGACCTATCCCGAAATCTACGAAATGCAGGCACGTGCAATTTTCGAGGCGGCGTGCGACGTCGCCGCCGAAACTGGCGCGGCACCGATCCCCGAAGTGATGATCCCGCTGGTCGCGACGCGCCGCGAATTCGACCTGATGAAAGCGGTCGTCGATGCGCAAGCCAAGGCGGTGTTTGCCGAAAAGGGCCGCGAGATCGCCTATCTCGTCGGCACGATGATCGAACTGCCGCGCGCCGCGCTGATGGCGGGCGAGATCGCGGAAACCGCTGAATTTTTCAGCTTCGGCACCAACGACCTGACGCAGACGACGATCGGCATCAGCCGCGACGACGCCGGCCGCTTCCTGACGCAATATGTCGACAAGGGCATTTTCCTGACCGACCCGTTTGTCAGCCTCGATGTCGAGGGCGTCGGGCAGCTGATCGAGATCGCCGCCGATCGCGGCCGCAAGACGCGCCCCGACGTCAAGCTCGGCATCTGCGGCGAGCATGGCGGCGACGCGCCGAGCATCCATTTCTGCGAAAAGACGGGTCTCGACTATGTCAGCGCCTCGCCTTACCGTGTCCCCATCGCCCGGCTCGCGGCCGCACAGGCTGCGCTGAAGCGGGGGTAATTCCTAACTTCGTCATCCCGGCGAAGGCCGGGATCTCACCCTCGCGTCATCATGCAACGGCGATACCCCGGCCTTCGCCGGGGTGACGGCGAAGGGGGAACGCGCATGAAGGGCTGGCACCGCTATACGATCACCTTGGTGGGCGGATTGGCGGTGGGGCTCGGCGCGGCCTGGGCCATAACCGGCGGCGGGCTGCGCGACGGCGGAATCGAGAACGGTCCCTGGTCGACCTCGCTCGGTTACGGCACCAAGGCAACGGACCCGATCACGCGCGCCGCGGTGGCGCGCGCGGGTCTGCTTGCGCTCCCCGCAAAGGAAACCGTCTACTGGTCGGCGAAGACCGACGCCGCGGGCGCGCCACTCGACGGCAATTGCCGTTACAGCCTGTCGGGCACGCCGCTCGACGCGCGCTGGTGGAGCGTCACCATCTATGACGAGGCGGGCTATCTCGTTGCGAACCCGGCAAACATCTGGTCGGTGAACGGCGCCAATGTCGCGCTCGATGCCAAGGGCGAATGGCGCGTCACCATCGCCCCGACAAAGCCCGCGGAAGGGGCTTGGTTGCCCGGAACCAAGGGCCAGCCCTTTCACCTGACCCTGCGCATGTACAACCCCGGCAAGGCGTTCCGCGCCGACCCCGCCAAAGCCGTGCTCCCGCAAATCGTGAAGGAGGGCTGCTGAGATGCGCAGCTGGCTCGGCCCGCTCGCCCTAGGCCTGATCGTCGCGGTGGCCACCGCCTATGCGGCGATCTGGGCGATTCCCTATGGCCTGATGAATGTCGCGATCGATCGGCTGGGGCAGGGCGGCGTCAACACCATGTCCTATGGCAACCTCGCGACGCCCGAGCGCCAGCCGGTCGTGCGGCCCAGCCCCGACCTCGCTTATTCGAGCTGTCCCTATGACCTTTCGGGCGGCCCGATCGCGATCGACGTCGCGCCGGTTCCGGGCCGCTATACATCGCTCAGCATCTTTGACGCCGCGACCGACGTCATTTTCGTGCGCAACGATGTCGAGGCGGGCGGCAAGCCGTTTCGAATCATCGTCGCGCGCGCAGGACAGGCCGTGCCCAAAGGCACCGAAGTCGTGCGCACGAACCATGATCATGGCATCGCGCTGATCCGTCTTTTGCTGAAAGAGCCCGCGGAAATCGGCGGGCTCGACGCGATCCGCCGCCAATCGTCGTGCGGAACGGTCACAAAGCTGAAATAGGGGGTTGCGCCCCCGCGCGACGGGTCTTAAAGGCGCCTCTCCACGCACCCGTAGCTCAGCTGGATAGAGCATCAGACTACGAATCTGAGGGTCGGACGTTCGAATCGTTCCGGGTGCGCCATTTCCTTCCTGCCATGGTCCGATGCTGTCGGATGAGCGGGTTTCCCCATATTCATGCACGACAAACGGGCTTCAGGCGAGCGGCCGCGCCCGATCTTTCAGCTGGCCGCATATTGCGATAAACAGGCTGCTTATCGCCGGATCGTCAAATTTTCAGGATAGGTCCGATATGCGGCGTCCGTTGCGCACGCGAAGGTGACGATCGAACCGATCTTTCCGGAGAATATGCAGATGGCGGACGAGGTCGAGCTGAAACTCGAAATTGTGAGCGAAGACGCCGGAAAATTCGAGGCATCGGGTTTGTTGGCGGGCGCCCCCAAAAAAATGCGGCAGATATCGACCTATTTCGACACGCCCGATCATGACGTTGCGAACGCGGGCTTTTCGCTTCGTATCCGCCGTTCGGGCAAGAAGCGTGTCCAGACGATCAAGGCGGACGGCGGCAGTGCTGCCGGTCTCTTCATCCGATCCGAATGGGAGCGCGCGGCGGAAAATGACACACCGGTCCTCGATTTTGCCACGCCGCTTCCCTCGCTGCTCGGCGACAAGATCGATGCCATCGCGCCAGCTTTCGAGGTGGAGATCGACCGCCAGAGCTGGACCATCGACGAGAGCGGCGCAACGATCGAACTGGTGCTCGACCGCGGCGACGTCGTGCTCGGCGAGCGCCGGTCGCCGGTGTGTGAGATCGAGCTTGAGCTGAAGTCCGGCGATCCTGCCGCGCTGTTTGCTTTCGCGCGCCGGATCGACGCGGTCGTGCCGATACGCCTTGGCGTCCTCAGCAAGTCGGAGCGCGGCTATCGGCTCACCGGAGCGGCCCCGGCGCGGGTCACGGCCGAAACGGTGATACTCGCCGGCGACACAACCGCGGCACAGGCGCTTGGGCAGATCATGCAATCGTGCATCCGGCAGTTCCGGCTCAACGAGGCGCTTTTGCTCGCGAACCGGAACGCCGAAGCCTTGCATCAGGCGCGTGTCGCGCTGCGCCGCCTTCGATCGGCCTTCGCGATCTTCAAGCCGATGATCGGGGACGCGGGCATCGATTTGCGCACGGAATTGCGCTGGCTGGCGTCGGAACTGGGCAAGGTGCGCGATCTCGACGTGCTCCTGAAGCGTGCCGAGGGCGGACCGCTGCACGACCGGATCGCGACGATGCGCGAGGCCGCTTATGACGATGTGTGCGAAATTCTCTCCTCCGCGCGGGCGCGCCGGCTCATGCTCGAGGTGACGGCGTGGATTGCGGCGTCGGATTGGTCGGGGACGGCGGACGGTGAACGCGAAGGCAATCGACCGGCGCGGGACTTCGCCGCCCGGGCGCTCGACCGCTATCGGCGAAAGGTGAAGCGCAAGGGGCGTAATCTGGCCAGTCTCGATGACGATGCGCGGCACGAGGTGCGCAAGAGCGCGAAGAAGCTACGTTACGCAGCGGAATTCTTTGCCGGCCTGTTCGAGCGCAAGGGCGAGAAACGCCGGCACAAACGCTTCGTCAAGGCACTCGAAGCGCTGCAGGACCAACTCGGCGCGCTCAACGATCTTGCGGCCGCCCCCGAGCTGCTGACAAGGCTTGGCATCGCGGAAAGCCCCGGCGCGGCCGAATTGATGGCACATGGCAAGAAGGGACGGCTCATCGAAACGGCCGCCGATGCGTATGAGGATTTCGTCGATACCAAGCGATTCTGGTAGTCGCGCGGTATCGGACGGGACGATCGAACGCCCCCGGTTGCGAGCGCGAAGCCGCTCAATCGATGCTAAAGCGCGCTGTCGGCAGCCGTCGCACGAGCTTTTGCCGGCATGGCGAGCGCAACCGCGGCCCCGACCAGGATGAGCGTCGGGGCGTCGTTCGCCAGCGCGCGCGTTGCAAGGCCGAGCAGGTCGAGGCGCGTCGTGAGCCGCTGCTCGTCGGCGCGGCTGACGTTGCAAGCGATCATCACGGGCATATCGCCCGGCATGCCCGCGCCGATGAGGCCGCGGGCGATCTCGGGCGCCGCGTCGCGCCCCATGTAGAAGGCAAGGGTCGATCCGCAGCGGGCGAGCGAGTTCCAGTCGATGTCGAGCGCCGCGCCGCGGCGGCTGTGTGCGGTGACAAAACGGACATCGCGCGCGACGCCGCGGAGCGAGAGCGATATTTTCGCCGACGCCGCGGTGGCGCTCGCCGCGGTAATGCCGGGGCAGACGGAAACGGGATAGCCGGCCGCGTGCAAGGCGGCGATTTCCTCGGTCGAACGGCCGAATAGCGAAGGGTCGCCACCTTTCAGGCGAACGACGCGCTTGTTCGCCGCGGCGGCGGCCACCAGCAGAGCGTCGATCTCTTGCTGCTCCTTCGAATGGCGCCCCGAACGCTTGCCGACGCTGACGTGTTCGACGCCCGCCGGGATGAGGTCGAGAACGGCAGGGCCGACGAGGGCGTCGTGGAATATGATGTCGGCGCGTTCGATGAGGCGGATCGCCTTGCGCGTCAAAAGGTCGGGGTCGCCGGGGCCGGCACCCACGAGCCAGACCGTGCCGGGCGGAAAATCGTCAGGCTGCATCGCTCGTCTCCTCTGCCAATATGCGGGCGAGCGCCGGGCGGCACGATCCGCAGTTGGTTCCCGCGCCGATCGCGCCGCCGATTGCGGCGACGTCGGCGAGCTGCTGGTCGCGGATGGCCGAGGCGATCGTCTTCAATCCGATATCGAAGCAGACGCAGATGATTGGACCGCGGTCGGCCTGGACCCCCGGCGCCCGACCGGCGAGCAGCGTCGGCGCGACGTCAGGGGCCGAAAGCTGCGCGATCAGCCAGTCGCGAGGGGGAAGCTCGCCGCTTTCGGTCACGAAGAGCGCGCCGGCGAGACGCCCCCCAGTGACGACCGCGACGCGGCGTGTTCCGCGCGCGCTGTCCTGCGCTTCGATCCGTTCGCCGCGCGGGAGCAGCGCTTCGATGCGCTTGAGGTCGCCGTTGCCGGCGAGTTCCCAGAGCACCCCCGCCGGCACCGCGACGCGGGTCGCCCACAGGCAGGCGGGCCGTTCGTCGAGTTCGTTTGAGAGCAACAGGAAACCGCGCCATTTCGTCGCGACCGGCGCGATCGCGGCGGGGGTTCTTTTGAAGCCCGGTTGCCCCGACACGGGGTCGACGAGCGGGCGCGGGAGGAGCCCGGTGCGACCGCCGCTCGAGGTGCGGTCGGTCCAGTGGATCGGGACGAACAGCTCGCCGCGCCGCTGGCCATCCGAAACGACGATGCGATACACGCTCTCGCCCTGCGGGGTTTCGACGCGCGCGAGCCCGCCGTCGGCAAGCCCGAGCCGCGCGGCGTCATCGGGATGCACCTCGACCAGCGGCTCCTCGCGATGACGCGCAAGCTTTGGCGCGAGGCCGGTGCGTGTCATCGTATGCCACTGATCGCGATAGCGGCCGGTGTTGAGCGTCAACGGCCATTTCGCAAGCGGTTCGGGCAGGGGCTTTTGCGCCACCGGCACAAGCCGCGCGCGTCCGTCTGCGGTCGAAAAGCGGCCGTCGGCAAAGGTCTGATCGCCGCCCCAGCGAAATGGCATCATGTCGTCATAGGCGGCATTGCCGCCCTGCGCGGCGCCGGGGAGCGCGAAGAGGCGCGCGCCGTCATTGTCATAGGTCGACAGGCGACAATGCTCGCGCCAGATGTCGGCCGGACGGTCATAGCTGAAGGCGGTCTTCCAGCCCATCCGCCGCGCGACTTCCTTGATGATCCACCAATCGGGCATCGCTTCGCCGGGCAAAGGAAACAGCGCGCGCTGGCGGCTGATCGTGCGGTCGCTGTTGGTGACGGTGCCATCTTTCTCGCCCCACGCGGCGGCGGGAAGGCGGACATGCGCAAAGGCGCCGGTGTCGG
The DNA here is from genome assembly GCF_001468225.1 of Sphingopyxis sp. H053. Lineage (GTDB taxonomy): Bacteria > Pseudomonadota > Alphaproteobacteria > Sphingomonadales > Sphingomonadaceae > Sphingopyxis. Next base: position 47,472 of record NZ_LNRU01000006.1, read on the forward strand.
TCTGTTCGATCACGTCGCTGACGACGACGAAGGGGCAGGCGGCGAGGGCTTCGCGCACGCGGTTCGCGTCGGGCATCGACACGGCGGGGTTGGTCGCCATCACCCACAACGCCTTGATGCGGCCCTCGCCGACCGCGCGGAACAGGTCGACGGCCTTCAGTCCGGGCTTCTCCGCCATCGCCGGCGCGGCCCAGAAGCGCTGGACGCGGTCGCGGTTTTCGGGCGCGAAATCCATGTGCGCGGCAAGCGTCGAGGCGAGCCCGCCGACCTCGCGCCCGCCCATCGCATTCGGCTGGCCGGTGATCGAGAAGGGCGCGGCGCCGGGCTTGCCGATGCGTCCGGTCGCGAGATGGAGGTTGGTTATCGCGTTCACCTGGTCGGTGCCCGACGTCGACTGGTTGATCCCCTGGCTGAACATCGTCACCGTGCGCGGCGTTGCGGCGAACAGCTCATAGAAACGCCTGAGGTCGGCGACGGGCACGTCGCACGCGCGCGCCACCGACCACAGGTCATTCCCCTCTCCAAGCTCGTCCCAGAAATTTTCGGGCACCGCGACATGCGCGGCAAGATACCCTTCGTCGATCACGCTCGCCTCGCGGCAATATTGCAGCAGGCCGTTCATCAGCGCGACATCGCTCCCCGGGCGAAGCGGAAGGTGCAGGTCGGCTTCCTCGGCGGTCTCGGTCCGGCGCGGGTCGATCACGACGAGCTTTGCGCCCGCTTCGCAGCGTGCGCGGATGCGCTGATAGACGATCGGGTGGCACCAGGCGGTGTTGCTGCCGACGAGGACGATCAGGTCGGCGGCGTCGAGATCGTTGTAGGTCGCCGGGACGATGTCCTCGCCGAACGCGCGGGTGTGGCCCGCGACCGCGCTCGACATGCAGAGCCGCGAATTGGTGTCGATGTTCGCGGTGCCGATGAAGCCCTTCATCAGCTTGTTCGCGACATAATAATCCTCGGTGAGGAGTTGCCCCGAGACGTAAAAGGCGACGCTGTTCGGGCCGTGGCGCGCGATCGTTTCCTTGAACCGCTTCGCGACGAGGTCGAGCGCCTTGTCCCAGCTCGCGCGCTTCTTGCCGATCATGGGCGCGAGCAGACGACCTTCGAGCCCGACGGTTTCGCCAAGATGCGTGCCCTTCGAGCAAAGGCGCCCACGGTTGGCGGCGTGGTCGGGATCGCCTTCGATTGTTACCGTCCGCTCGCCCGTCACCGTCGCGCGGATGCCGCAGCCGACGCCGCAATAGGCGCAGGTGGTGCGGACCGCTTCGCTCATCAGGCCGCGGCCTTCAGGGTGCTGGCGCGGCAGATGAGCACCCGTCCTGCGTCGATCTTGACCGGAACGGTTGGCGTGCAGCCCTTGTCTTCGCCCAGCGCCTCGCCGGTCGACAGGCTGATCCGCCAATTGTGGAGCGGGCAGGCGACCGCGCGCCCGTGGACGATGCCCTGGCTCAGCCGCCCATGCTTGTGCGGGCAGCGGTCGCGCAGCGCGAAGACCTTGCCTTCGGCGGTGCGGAAGACGGCGATATCATCGCCGCCTTCGACCTGCACCGTGCGGCTGCCGCGCACGGGAATCTGGTCGACCCAGCCGATGTCGAGCCATTCTGCGGTCGTCATGCGAGTTCCTCCTGCGGGGTGAAGCGCGCCATCGGCGCATGATGTTCGCGTTCGGCACCCTCGGCGCGCTGTGCCCACGGGTCGTCCTGCGAAAAGCTCTGGGCATAAAGGAAGCGCGCGCGCAGTGCCTCGCGGCCCGCGGGGTCGTCGGCGATCCGCGCCTTCACATAATCGACCCCGACGCGTTCGATCCACGGCGCGGTACGTTCGAGGTAGCGCGCCTCCTCGCGGTAGAGCTGGATGAAGGCGGCGCAATAATCCATCGCCTCCTGCTCGGTCGCGACCTTGCAAAGCAGGTCGGTGGCACGGACATGGATGCCGCCGTTGCCGCCGACGTGCAGCTCGTAACCGCTGTCGACGCAGACGATGCCGAAATCCTTGATCGTCGCCTCGGCGCAATTGCGCGGGCAGCCCGACACCGCGATCTTGAACTTGTGCGGCATCCAGCTGCCCCAGCTCATCCGCTCGATCTTGACGCCGAGGCCGGTCGAATCCTGCGTGCCGAAGCGGCACCATTCGGACCCGACGCACGTCTTCACCGTGCGGAGCGACTTGCCGTAAGCGTGGCCCGAGACCATGCCGGCGGCATTGAGGTCGGCCCAGACCGCGGGCAGATCCTCCTTCTTGATTCCGAAGATGTCGAGCCGCTGGCCGCCGGTGACCTTGACCATCGGCGCATTGAACTTCTCGACGACATCGGCGATCGCGCGCAACTCGGTCGGGTTGGTGAGCCCGCCCCACATGCGCGGCACGACCGAATAGGTGCCGTCCTTCTGGATGTTGGCGTGCATCCGCTCGTTGACGAAGCGGCTCTGCTGGTCGTCGACATAGTCGCCGGGAAGCGCACAGAGCAGATAATAGTTGAGCGCCGGGCGGCACGACGAACAGCCGTCGGGGGTCGTCCAGTGCAGCTTCTGCATCACTTCGGGGATCGAGCGCATGGCCTGCGCGACGATCTCACGCCGGACGTCGTCATGGCCGAAGCTCGTGCATTTACACATAGTCTTGGGCCCCGCCTGGACATCGTCGCCGAGCGTCAGCGCGAGGAGATTCTCGACCAGGCCGGTGCAGCTGCCGCAGCTCGCCGACGCCTTGCAGGTGCCGCGGACCGCGTCGAGGCTGTGCGCCCCCTTGGCGATGCACGACACGACCTGGCCCTTGGTGACGCCGTTGCAGCCGCAGATCTCGGCATCATCCGAGAGCGCTGCAACGGCCGCCTTAGGGTCCGCCGCGCCCCCTCCTGAGGCGAAGGACTGGCCGAAGATCAGCAGGTCGCGAAGCTCGGAGACATCCTCCTGTTTCTTGAGCAGGTCGAAATACCAGCTACCGTCGGCGGTGTCGCCATAGAGCACCGCGCCGACGATCCGGTCGTCCCTGACAATCACGCGCTTGTAGACGCCGCGGCTTGCATCGCGCAGCACGATGTCCTCGCACCCGTCGCCGCCCGAAAAATCGCCCGCCGAAAAGACGTCGATGCCGGAGACCTTGAGCTTGGTCGAGGTGACCGAGCCGCGATAGCCCGTCGGCTTTTCGACGAGCCCGTCGGCGAGGCTGCGGCACATGTCCCACAGCGGCGCGACGAGGCCGTAGACCTGCCCGTCATGCTCGACGCATTCGCCCACCGCGAGCACCGCGGGGTCGCTGGTGACCATATGGTCGTCAACCTGGATGCCGCGCCCGACCGCGAGTCCGGCGTCGCGGGCAAGCGCGACCGAGGGACGGATGCCGACTGCCATCACGACGAGGCTGGCGGGGATCAGCGTCCCGTCCTTGAGTTTCACCCCCTCGACCTTGGCGTCGCCGACGATTGCGGCGGTGTCGGCGCCGGTCAGGATCGTCTGGCCGCGGCCTTCCAATGCCTGCTTGAGCAGCCAGCCAGCCGCCTCGTCGAGCTGGCGTTCCATCAAGGTCGGCATCAGGTGGATGACGGTGACCTTCATCCCGCGGAGCGAAAGCCCGTGCGCGGCTTCGAGCCCGAGCAGCCCGCCGCCGATGACGACCGCATCGCCGCCCGCATCCGCGGCCGCGAGCATTGTGTCGACATCGTCCATGTCGCGAAACGCGATCACCCCGGGCAGGTCCTTGCCCGGCACCGGGATGATGAAGGGATCGGAGCCGGTCGCGATCAGCAGCCGGTCATAGCTTTCGGTCGAGCCGCCGCGCGTCGTTACCGTCTTCGCGGCGCGGTCGATCTGCGCGACCGGATCGCCAGCGACCAGCGCAATGCCGTTCGCCGCATACCATTCGGCGTCGTTGATGACGATGTCGTCGAAGCTCTTCTCGCCCGCGAGCACGGGGGACAGCATGATGCGGTTGTAGTTGACGCGCGGCTCGGCGCCGAAGATCGTCACGCGGTAGCGCGCCGGATCGCGCGCGAGCAATTCCTCGACCGCGCGGCATCCGGCCATGCCGTTGCCGATGACGACCAGATGGTCGCGCGTGTCGGCGTCGGTCTTGATGGGGCGGTGTTCCATTAAATCGTCCAGTCCAGTTGCAGCCAGAATTTGTCGGTATCGGTGGCGAAAGTGTTGGCGTCGTAACGAGCGTAGCGCGCCGCGGCGGTGACCTTGCCGAGCTTCGCGCTCGCGAGCAGGTTGATCTCGTCGCCATAGGAGCGGCTCGCGCGGTCGCTTCGATAGTCGTGGTACGCGGCTTGCAGCGTGACGGCCTTGAGCGGACCGACCGCCTTCCAGCTCCACCCTGCGTTCGCATAAAGGTCGCGCACCCCGTCAGGCGGGGTGGTGAGGAATCTGTCGGCCCAGCCCTGGAATTTGAAACCCGTCGCGAGCGGAGTCTGGAAGCTGGTAAGTGCCGTGCCGTCGTCGGCGCCGAGTATTTCATACCCGACGCCGACCCGGGGGCCTCCAAGATCGACCGCGACGTCGGCGAGATAATAGACCGCCGCATAATTGTTGGGATTGTGGTGCCAGTCCGACTGGCGTGCGTAGCTGAGCTGATATGCGAGCTTCGCCTTGCCGAGCGGCTGGGTTCCGTCGAGGCGCACGCCATAGCTCTGGCTCGACAGGCGAAAACCCTGCATTGCCGCCTCGTCCTGATCGATGAGATAGGCAAAGGTCGAGAGTTTGCCGATCGGGGTCTGGGTGCTGAGGTTGCCGAAGACATTGTCGCCCGACACCGCCTGTTGCCGCGGCCCGGTGCCGTCGATGCCCCAGACCGTCCGCACGCTCCACGCATAGGCGAGGTCGGCCTTCACGCCCTTTAGCGGCGTGATCTCGGCCCGCACCGCGTCGAAGCTCTGGCCGTTCTGGCGAAAGCCGACGCTGCCGACGAAACGCTCGTCGTCGAAGCCGAGCCGCTGGCGCCCCGCGGTGAGCGCGAAGACGGGCGACGCATAGCGGATTTGCGCGCGGGCGAGGGCTATATTGTCGGGATCGGCGATCAGCGGGTGCGTCGCGGCGCCGTGGAGACCGTCGAAATAGTCGTCGACGATCGCGAGGTTGCCTTGTCCCTCGACCAGCGCCGACCAGCCGCCCGCCTTGGCCTCGACCCCGGCGCGGAGGCGCAGCGTCAGGGCCTCGGCATTGGCGGGCAGGCTGTCCTGATCGACCTGCTCATAGCGCAGGCGCGCTTCGCCTATCGGCTTCAGGACGATATCCTGTGCCTGCGCGACCCCGGCGGGCGCGAGCGCGGCCAGGAAGATGAGGGTGCGGGTCATCGATCAGATCCGCACGCCTTCGGCCGCGCCCCACGTCCGGCGCCACTGGCCCTTGACGAAGAGCAGCGCGACCAGCGCGACCACCGCGAGTCCGGCGAAGATATAGAAACCGGGGGCGAAGGTGCCCGCCCATTGCTTGGCGAAGCCGAGCGAGGAGGCGAGGTAGAAACCGCCGACCCCGCCCGCCATGCCGACAAGCCCGGTCATTACGCCGATTTCGGCCGAAAAGCGCTGCGGCACGAGCTGGAAGACCGAGCCATTCCCGGTGCCGAGCGCGAGCATCGCGATCACGAACAGGCCGAGCGCGGCTGGCAGCGTGTCGGCCTGCGGCACCCCGGCAATCGCCAGCGCCGCGACGACGAACACCATCATCAGCGCCTTGACCCCGCCGATCCGGTCGGCGAGCGCGCCGCCCATCGGCCGCACGAGCGAGCCGGCAAAGACGCAGCCCGCGGTGCAATAACCCGCCATCACCGGAGTCAGGTGGAACTGGTCGGTGAAATAGATCGGCAAGGACGCCGCGAGCCCGACGAAGCCGCCGAACGTGACCGCGTAAAAGGCCATCAGCCACCAGGCGTCGGCGGTCTTGAGCGGTTCGAAATAATCGATCAGCTTCTTGGGTGCGGGCGCGTTCGGCGCGTCCTTCGCCATCGCGAGGTAGACGAAGAAGACGATGGTCAGCGGGATGCACGCAAGGCCGAGCACGGCGTTCCAGCCGAACAGCTTAGCGAGCCCGGGTGCGAAAAGCGCCGCAAGCACAACGCCCGAATTGCCCATGCCGGCGAGGCCCATCGCTTTGCCCTGATGCTCGGGCGGATACCAGCGGCTGGCGAGGGGCAATGCGATGGCGAAACTCGCGCCCGCGAAGCCGAGGACGATGCCCAGCGCGAGCGTGCCGGCAAAACTTGAAACCCCCATCGCCCATGCGGAGAACAGCCCGGCGATGACGATGAGCTGGCTGATCGCGCCCGACCGCTTCGGCCCGATGCGGTCGACGAGCAGGCCGTTGACGACGCGGAGCAACGCGCCCGCCAGTGTCGGCACCGCGACCATCAGCCCTTTTTGCGCCGGGGTGAGCCCGAGGTCTTCGGAAATCGCGGGGGCGAGCGGCCCGAGGATGACCCACACCATGAAGGCGAGGTCGAAATAGAGAAAGGCCGCGACCAGTGTCGGCCAGTGGCCGCTGGCCCAGAAGTTCGATTTTGCCCCGGCGCCGGCGCCGCTTGTCATGTCCGTCATCGTCCGTCCCCTTGTGCGACGGGCAATAAAAAAGCCGCCAGGACGGCGGCCACGCGGGCGCATCCTGACGGCTTCATTGCCTGTTGGAGTGCAGGGAAAAGGCTCCCTGCCTGCCGCGCGGACCGGCCCCGTCGTTGGAGCCGTAGCCGCTTTATCCTGCCCCGGCAGCGTCGCCGAGTGCGTTTAAACTGCCTGATTCGCAGATGGCGCGCAACCGGTTATTTCGCAGGTGCAGCATAAATTCGAATGCAGAAATAAAGCTAATTAGAATCAGCAAGATAGCCTTGAATGTCGTCGGGATCGAAGGCGCGCCCGTCGAAAAAGCGGTCGCTGCCGAGCACAAGGCGGCCCTGTGTCGATCCGGCGCCGAGGGGCTCGCCGATCCCGCCTTCGAGCTTTGAACTGGCGCCGGGAAGGGGCGCGCCCGACCCCGCCAGTGCGGCGCGATAAACGTCCGGACGGAACACCGCGGCGGCTGTCGTGGCATCGGCGGCCGAATAGTCGGCCCGGTCCCACCGAAGCATCTGCGAATAAAGCCATGCGGCCTGGCTGCGCCATGGGAAATTCGCGGCTTCGCGATACTGGAACATGAAGTCGGGATAGTGGATCGGCTCGCCGCCGGGGACGAGGCGGATGCGGTCGGTGATCGCGCGCAGCACCGCATCGCGCGAGGCGCCCAGATATTCGGCCCGCGCCAATAAGTCGGCGCTTTCTTCGGCGGTGCCGGGTGCGACGAAATGCGCGGCGGCGGCGTGGAGCGCGCGCAGCAGCGCCTCGACGGCATCGCGCCGCTCGTCGATGACGGCCTCGCGCATCGCGAGAACCTTTTCGACGCCGCGGCGCCAGATTTGCGCGGTGGCGAGCGCGATATGTCCGACGCCGCGCTCGACCGCGATCGAGTTCCACGGCTCGCCGACGCATATGCCGTCGACCTCGCCCGCGGCGAGTGCATCGGCGGCGAAGGGCGGGCTGGTCACGACGATTTCGACGTCGGCGTCGGGGCGGATGCCCACCCCGGCGAGCCAGTAGCGCAGCATGTAATTATGGCTGGAGTAGCGGTGCACCACGCCAAAGCGTAGCGGTTTGCCCGCCACCTTCCGCGCGGCGGCGACGCGTTCGAGCGCTACGCCGATCGCCGCGGGGTCGCCGAGTGTATCGCCGAGCCCGACATCTTTCGCGAGCCGGGTCGAAAAGGTCACGGCATTGCCGTTGAGACCGAGCACGAAGGGCACCGCCATCGGCACCGCCGGCCGGTCGCGACCGAGCGCGGTCGCGATCGCGAGCGGCGCGATCATGTGCGCCGCGTCGGTGTGGCCATAGAGCAGCCGGTCGCGCACCGTCGCCCATGTCATGTCGCGGACCAGTTCGATGCTGATCCCTTCGCGCGCCGCAAAGCCCAGCTCATGCGCGAGGATCGGCAGCGCGGCATCGACCAGCGGCAGGAATCCGATGCGGAATGTTTCGGCGCTCATTCCATGTCTCCCAGGAGCGCGTCGCTTGTGACGATCGCCTCGGCGATCTCGGCGATCCGGCGGTTGGTGCGCATCGCCTGGCCGCGCAGCAGCGCGTAGGCGGCGGGCTCGTCGATTGCGCGGCGTTTCATCAGTATGGCCTTGGCGCGATCAATCACCGTGCGTTCGGCCAAGGCATTTTTGGCTTCGTCGAGCTCGCGCTGGAGCCGCGAAAAGGCTTGAAAACGGCGCACCGCAAGGTCGATGACGGGTTTGATCCGCTGCTTCGACAGGCCGTCGACGACATAGGCCGACACCCCCGCGTCGATCGCGGCGCCGGTCGCCTCGGTATCGCTCTGGTCGACAAACATCGCGATCGGCCGGGCGAGCGCGCGCGACATGGCAAAGAAATCCTCGAGCAGATCGCGGCTGGGATTTTCCAGATTGACCAATATGACTTCGGGCTTCGCCGCTTCGATTTGCGCGACCAGCGCGCCCGCCGGATCGATCAGCACCAGATCGTCGAGCCCCGCCTCGCGCAAACCATCGGAGATGATCGCCGCGCGCGTCGTGCTGGTGTCGATGATCGCGATCCGCATGGCGGCGCCTTTACGGCGTGGCGTTCGAAACCGCTAGGGGGATCGTGTTTCGAGCATCCAAGCTAACATATCTTGCCCGGATTTTGATATTTTCAACCACAATTGGATCAACGGCTGCCTGGCTCTGTTGACCACGCGAAAAGCGGAGGCTCCACCGAGGATCGTGCCGATTTGACTGGAATATTGTTCGGGTGGCGGAGCGGGAGGGATTCGAACCCTCGATACGCTTTTGACGTATACTCACTTTCCAGGCGAGCGCCTTCGACCACTCGGCCACCGCTCCGCATGCTCTGGAACGGGCGCCCTAATCGCTTGGCGGGGCTTTCGCAAGCCGATTGGGCATGGCAGACATCGGCTATGAAACATCTGCTCCTGTCGGCCGTTGCTGCCGCGTCGCTCATCCTTCCCGCATATGGCGCGGAGCCCGCACCAATCCCCTCGCCGGGAGAGATTGCCGCTGCGGCGCCGGCGAGCGACTGGGTCGCCATTGCACCGTCGGACCTGCTGGTAATGGACCTCGCGCCCGATGCGAAGGGCAATCCGCGCCGCGTTGTCATCCAGCTGATGCCAGCGCCGTTCAGTCAGGGATGGATCGGCAATATCCGCAAGCTCGCCGCCGCGCACTGGTGGGACGGAACGAGCGTCAACCGCGTGCAGGACAATTATGTCGCGCAATGGGGCGATGCGACCGAGAAGAAGGCGCTGCCGAAGGGATTGGCGGTGGTGTCGGAACGACAATATGTTTCAAGTGGCCGAGGCTATTCATATATTAGCGGTCGATTGGCAAAAGAATCGGATAAGGTGACAACTGCGGAAGACGCTGCAGAGCAGGCGATTAGGGCGGCCTCAATGCCAAAGTCGGACGGGAAATTCACAGATAATTACGCTCAATTTGCGGGTGCCGTTAACGGATGGGTTTTGGCTGCAGACACGACAGGTGTTTGGCCCGTCCACTGCTATGGCGCGGTCGGCGTCGGTCGCAACATGTCGCCTGACACCGGCAGCGGCGCCGAACTCTACACGGTAATTGGCCATGCACCACGCCATCTCGACCGCAATATCGCCGTCGTCGGCCGGGTTGTCAGCGGGATCGAGCATCTGTCGAGTCTGCCGCGTGGGACGGGCGCGCTCGGCTTTTACGAGGATGCGGCCGAACGCGTCGCGATCACGTCGATTCGCGTTGCGACCGAACTGCCCGCCGCAGATCAGCCCCGCTTCGAATATCTGTCCACCGAAAGCGACAGCTTTGCGCGCTATGCCGATGCGCGGCAGAACCGGCGCGATCCCTTCTTCATCACGCCGGCGGGCGGCGCCGATATCTGCAATATCCCGGTGCCGGTACGCCCGGTCGCCGCGAAGTAATTCCTTGGAGGATTTCACCGTCACGACGCCGCTCTGGCGCTGGAAATCGGCGACCGCGCCCGCCGCGTGGTTCTTCGTCACGATCGCCGGTGAGGCCGCCGATGGGATTCGCATGGCGGCGATGACCGGCCAGTGGCTCGACGGGCGAAAGGGATTCGGATCTGCGCGTGTCGAGGCGAATATCGGCGGCACGCGTTGGAAGACGTCGGTCTTTCCGCACAAGGAAAGTGGCGGCTGGTTGCTGCCGGTCAAGGCGATGGTGCGAAAGGCCGAGGGGATCGCCGAGGGCGACGACGTGACGGTGACCGTCAGTCTTTAGGCGGTGTTTCGGCCTTGCTATCGCGCGCCTGCGCCTTGCGCTTGCGCAGATTGGCGCGCAGCGCCTCGGCGAGGCGGCGTTCGCGTTCGATATCGGAGGGGGAGGGCGTCTTGCTCACGCTATGAGCCATGCCCGCGAAATCGCCATATCGTCAAGCCTCGCACCTTGACAGGCGCAAGGCGCCCCGTCATAGGCCGCGCCTGCCCAGCGAACATCCGTTTGCCGGCATCCCGGTTGCTGCTGTAGCTCAGTGGTAGAGCGCGTCATTGGTAATGACGAGGTCGACAGTTCAATCCTGTCCAGCAGCACCATTTTCCTGAAGAACTCGGAAGTTCGCACAGCAGCCGGCGCGCTGAAAACGACGCGCAAGGTCGTCGCAGTTTTACCGCGCAAACCATGCTGAATATCCGCAATCGGCGAAGACCGGATAATCCTGTCGCGCGTTCCGGAATCGGACGTCCCGAGCCCGCAGAGCAGGCGCGCTAGCCGATCAGGTCAGGGTTTTCAGGCCGGACGGGGAATTGCGATGATCTCGTCGAAATCGATCGCGCCGGCGCTCGCGGATCGATCGAAGGGATTGTGGACATCGTAGCCGCAGCGATCGAAGAGCGCGATAATCGCTTCGGGTGACGATCCGTTCCTTGCGAGCAACGGGCGGCTGAATTCGGAAAGGACCACAGGCCGATAATCGCGCAAAGTCTGTTGCGCGCCCTCGAAGACCATGCCTTCCGCGCCTTCGACGTCCACCTTTATGACGGCAGGCCGCAGCCCATTCTCGGCGACGAGGCTGTCGAGGGGCCTGGCCTGAACCGTTTCGGTCTGCACGGCCTGGCCAGCTACCGACGGGTGCACGATTCCTCCCATGGACGAATATTCTTCGCGGCCCGGAACGATGTCCAGCGTCGCCAAACTCGCCTCGTTCGACACCAGGCCGTTGTACAATATGACCTTCGTCTCGACATCGTTGATCGTGACATTTTGCGAGAGGCGCGAAAATGCGGCCGTTGTGGGCTCTGCGGCGAGGACGCGCCCCGTCGTCAGCCGCTTCGCCGCCAGAACCGAAAAAAAGCCGACGTTCGCGCCAACATCGACAACATCACGATCGGGCGTCAGATGGGACAGGAAAAGCTGCACCAATTGGGGTTCGTAAAAGCCCTGGGAAAGAAGACGCCGAAGGATATGCGAGCGCGGCCCCAGTATGAATTCGCCGTCAAACTCTTCGACTCTCACCCGGACATCCGATGCGACGAGACCCTCGACGCGATCGAGAACGGCTTTGGCGGGCGCCTGCCGATATCCCATCCACCTGTTCCGCCCATATAACGGGAGCGAAAAGACCGAACGGATGAACCGCGAACGACGTGCGAAATTCACCAGATCCATTTTGCAGCCTTCCCGAGCTTGATGAAGCTTAGAGGGTCGCAGCCTTGTCGCGCACTTATGTGGCGAGTGCAATTCCCGTCGTCGACGGGTCCGTCGTGCCTGTCCGCATCGTATTCATGATGCTATATCTTCGCGGCGAGCAACCAGTCGTGGAACAGCTTGACCGCCGGCTGGCGCAGCGCGCGGGGGCGGCACACGAACCAATAGCTGTACGGGCTATCGACGTCGAAATCGAAGAGGCGGACGAGGCGCGGGTCGTGCGCATCGTCGAAATGATGGCCATGCATGAAGGCGACGCCGATGCCCTGCGCTGCGGCTTCGAGCATCAGCGGCCCCGAATCGAAATAATCGATCCCTGCCGGCTCCAGATAGGGCATGCCGATCGCCTTTTTCCACTCGGCGAAGGTCTCCGGCATCTCGCGATGGAGCAGGACGGTCATCCGTTGCATCTGTTCGGGCACGGCGATCGCGCGATCGCCGTCGGTCAATGTCCGCGAGGCAATCGGGAACACCTTGTCCTGGTCGAGCCGCGCGGCATAGAGCACGGGGTCGATCGAGCGTGCGAGCGCGATCGCGGCGTCGATGCCGTCGCCCAGCCGGGCTTCGGCATGCGACATGGTGTCGATGTCGATATGCAGTTCAGGGTGCTGGCGCCGAAGCTCGGGAAGCCGGGGGAACAGGCGCTGCTGCGCGAAAAGCGGCAGGACGTTGAGGTGCAGACGCAGCGAGGCGTCGGGGCTGCCGACCTGTTCGATCACGTTACGCAATTCGTCGAGAATCGGCGACAATTGTTCGTGCAGCGCCCGGCCCGCTTCGGTCAGGCTGAGTCCGTGGTGGTGGCGGTTGAACAGCGGGCGGCCGACGGTATGCTCCAATGTCTGGATGCGGCGCGACAAAGCGGGCATCGACAGGCCGAGTTCGATTGCGGCCGCCTTGACCGTGCCGTGGCGGGCGACCTCGAGAAAGGCCTCCATGCTGCTGATGGGGGGAAGGCGTGGCATATCGGGTGCCGATGATGACATGACCTTGCCGGACATGCCAGAATTTTGTGCAGTGCGTCATAAATGGCTGTGGTGCCGGGGGTCGCAAATCGGGAACGACCATCCTATCTTCGGCATTCTGACTATTTTGCGGGAGACACGCCTTGGCCGACGCAGCGGTAAAAGAAAAACAGGTCAAACTGCAGGTGGCGAATGCACGCGCCGAAGAAAGCGGGGGAGGAATCGCCCGTATTCCGCGCTCCGCGATGGCCGAACTTGGCGTCACCGAAGGCGATATCGTCCAGATCAGCGGCAAACGCGAGACAGCCTCGCGCGTCGTGCTTCCCTATGCCGAGGATGAAGGGCTGGAAGTCATCCGGCTCGACGGCCTGCTGCGCGCCAATGCGGGCGCGGGCGCGGGCGATATGGTTGTGCTGAGCCGCGTGGAACCGCGCCCCGCGACGCGCGTCATATTCGCTCCGGCGCAGGAGAATCTTCGCCTGCAGGGCTCGGCCAATGCCTTGAAGCGCAGCTTCTTCGGCCGGCCGGTGGTCGCAGGCGATACGGTTGCGACCGCAGGGCAGCAGCGGCTGGAGTCGGGCGACATGCCGCCGCAGCTTCGCCAGATGCTCAATGCGCCCGCCTATGCGCTCGCCGAAGTACGCCTGCTCGTCGTATCGGCGACCCCCAAGGGAATCGTCTTCATTGACGAGAATACCGAAATCGAACTGCTTCCCGAATATCAGGAGCCGCACGACGCGCGCCGCACCGACGTCACTTACGACGATCTCGGCGGGCTTGGCGATACGATCGACCAGCTTCGCGAAATGGTCGAACTGCCGCTGCGCTATCCCGAACTATTCCAGCGCCTCGGCGTCGATCCGCCGCGCGGGGTGCTGCTGCATGGGCCGCCGGGAACAGGCAAGACGCGGCTGGCGCGCGCGGTCGCCAATGAAAGCGACGCGCAATTTTTCCTGATCAACGGGCCCGAGATCATGGGCAGCGCCTATGGCGAGTCCGAAAAGCGGCTGCGCGACGTGTTCGAGGCGGCCGCGAAGGCTGCACCGTCGATCCTGTTCATCGACGAGATCGATTCGATCGCACCGAAGCGCGGGCAGGTGCAGGGCGAAGCCGAGAAGCGCCTCGTCGCGCAATTGCTGACGTTGATGGACGGGCTGGAGCCGCGAACGAACCTTGTCGTCATCGCGGCGACCAATCGCCCCGACGCAATCGACGAGGCGCTGCGGCGTCCGGGCCGTTTCGACCGCGAGATCGTGATCGGCGTTCCCGATGAAAGCGGCCGGCGCGAGATCCTAGGCATCCATACGCGCGGCATGCCGCTCGCCGAGAATGTCGACCTTGCCGAACTTGCGCGCACGACCTTCGGCTTCGTCGGCGCCGACATGGCGGCGCTGACGCGCGAAGCCGCGATCGAGGCGGTGCGGCGGATCATGCCCAAGCTCAACCTTGAGGAAGGCACGATCCCCCCCGAGGTGCTCGCGGAATTGCGCGTCACGCGCGAGGACTTCAACAACGCGCTGAAACGCGTCCAGCCGTCGGCGATGCGCGAAGTGATGGTGCAGGCGCCGAAGACGCGGTGGAGCGACATCGGCGGGCTCGACGCCGCGCGCGACAAGCTGATCGAGGGGATCGAACTGCCGCTGAAGAACCCTGCGGCCTTTCGTCGGCTCGGCATTCGTCCGGCGAAGGGCTTCCTGCTTTATGGGCCCCCCGGAACCGGCAAGACCCTGTTGGCGAAGGCGGCGGCACGCGAATCCGACGCGAACTTCATCTCGATCAAATCGTCGGATTTGCTTTCGAAATGGTATGGCGAGAGCGAGCAGCAGATCGCGCGTCTGTTCGCCCGCGCACGCGCGGTTGCGCCGACGATTATCTTCATCGACGAACTCGACAGTCTGGTGCCAGCACGCGGCAGCGGCGCGTCGGGCGAACCACAGGTGACCGAACGCGTCGTCAACACGATCCTCGCCGAGATGGACGGGATCGAGGAGATGCAGTCGGTGGTCGTCATCGGCGCCACCAACCGTCCGAACCTGATCGACCCGGCGTTGCTTCGTCCGGGCCGGCTCGATGAACTGATTTACGTCGCGGTGCCCGACAAGGAAGGGCGCCGGCGTATCCTCGAAATCCAGACGAGCAAGATGCCGCTCGCGAAGGATGTCGACCTCGCGGTGCTCGCCGAAAAGTCGGATCGCTTCACCGGTGCAGACCTCGAAGATCTGACGCGGCGTGCGGGGCTTGCCGCGCTCAAGCGCTCACTCGACAGCGACACGGTCACGATGGAGGATTTCGAAGCCGCGCTGAAGGACACCCGGGCGTCGGTGACCGAAGCGATGGAAAAGGATTATGAAAAGATCCAGGGCGAGATCAAGCAGGCCGCGATGAGCGTCGATCCGATCGGCTTCTTCGCGCCCGGCATGCTCAAGCCCGTGCGCGAGCGCAAGCACGACGATACGGCCGACTAAAGCGGTTGTTCCTTGGGCTGGTTCGGTTTCAGCGCCGACCAGCCCCACAGGACCAGCCAGCCGCAAAAGCTCGCCATCAGACCGTAAGCGGCCATCGGGTGCCAGTTATAGAGAAGCACGCCGACCGCGGGCGATACGATATAGGCCGACCCGTTGATCGACGCGGTCATCCCCGCAACGCTGCCCTGATCGCGGCGCGGCACCGATAGCGATGCGCCGGCGGTAAAGCCGGGGCGGAAGAGGCCGAAGCCGAGCGAGGCGAGGGCGAAGCCGATGATGATGCCGTGGAAGTCATAAGACAGGCCGGTCATCACCGTGCCGAGCCCGCCGAGACTGGCGCCGCAAAGCACCGCGGTACGCGGCGACATCTTGAGCAGCGGGATCAACCCCCATTGCGACAGCAGCGTTGCGAAGGCTCCCGCCATCAATACGATCCCCGTCATCGCGGCGCCCTCGTCGGGACGCAGGCGCAAGTGCAGGCGGTCGAGGATCAGGAAGCCGATCACGCCGAGCACCATCGCTTGCGCCTGCCCGCCGAACAAGCCGGCGAGCAACCACGGCCGCACGCGCGTATCGGTCCAGCGAAGGGGAGGGGTATCGACGGCCTGATCGATGATCTGGTCCTCGGCTTCTTCGGCGGCGGTCTGCGGTGAGCCACCCGTGGTGGGATAGGAAACGATCGCGCCGCGCGCGGCATAGCGGGGCATGTCGTCGGGCAGGCGCCAGCGCAGCATGACGAGCACGCCGAGGCCGATCAGCGCAAAGACGAGCAAGGGCCCGGCGAGGCCAACGATCGGCAGGATGAAGAAGGGAGCGATTGCCGGGCCGATGACGGTACCGAGCCCGAAGGACGAGGAAACGAGCGAAAGCGCCTGCGTCCGCTGCTCGGGATCGGTGCGCGCGGCGACATAAGCCTGCACCGCGGGGGGCGACGCCGAGCCGAAGCCGCCGTAGAGGCTGCGAAACACCGCGAAGACGATGAAGGTGACCCCCGCGGCGAGATAGCCCTGAAGTCCGGCCCAGAGAGTCAGCCCGCACAAGGCCATCGACGACAGGAAGCCGATGACGCCGAGCGCCATCAATGCCTTGCGGCCGCGCTTGTCCGACTGGCGCGCCCAATGCGGCGCGGTGAGCACCCAGAGCAGCGCCGACCAGCTGAACGCCAGGCTGACCCAGACGTCGGGGATGCGCAATTTGGCACCGATGGAGGGCAGGATGGATTGCATCGCGGTGTTACCCGCGGCGGCGACTAGCATCACCGCAAAGAGCACCGCCATACGGTCGGAGGGGATGGAATGCGATGTCGTCGCCATGTTCGCCCCCTCCTTGGCTTTGGTCGGTAACGCCGCTTCTCCCTACACGCGGGCGCCCCGCTGTCTAGAGTCAAGACAGACTCTTTCCTTGCGCCAACGCGCCGATTTTGCCACGCCTTTGGTAACCGCAACAACGCGAAAGCCAACATGACCAATCCGCGGGCGCAGGCCCAAGAAACAAAAGCCCCGCTGACCCGCCGGGTTCGCGAGGGCGTAAAACGCTTTTTCGGACCGTGGGGCATGTTCGTCCGCGGCTTCATCAAGCATCCGGTCATGGTGGGATCGATCGTGCCGTCGTCGCCGACGCTGATCCGCCACATGCTGAAGCCCGTCGACTGGAAGAACACGAAGCTCTTCGTCGAATATGGCCCGGGCGTCGGCACATTTTGCCGCCCCATACTCGAACATATGGCCGGCGATGCGACGCTGATCGCGATCGACACCAACGAGGATTTCATCGACTATCTGCGTAAGGACATCCGCGACAGCCGCTTCATCGCGGTCCACGGCTCGGCCTCTGATGTCGAAGAGATCGTACGCGCGCATGGTTTCGAGCACGCCGACTATGTCCTTTCGGGCTTGCCTTTTTCGACGCTTCCCGCCGGCGTCGGCCCGGCGATTGCCGCCGCGACGCACCGCGTGCTTCGCCCCGGCGGCGCGTTCCTTGTCTATCAGTTCCGCGCTCGCGCGCGCGATTTCCTGGCCGTCCACTTCAATCGCATCGACAATGCGTTCGAATGGGTCAATGTCCCGCCCTGCTTCCTGTTCTGGGGCTGGAAGGACTAAACTTCCGGGTCGGGATCGCCGAGCCCGAAGTTCAATTTTCGCGACACCGTATAATCGACGATGCCGACCACGAACCAGGCGAGCGTCCAGCGGATGCGCGTCAGCCAACCGGCGCGCGCCTTGTGCGAATTCGGTGTGATGACTTCGCAATCGGACCGCATTTCCGCGACGAAACCGCGCATCTGTCGGGCAAAGCCCGCGTCGGCGATCCGCACCATTACCTCGACGTTCACGAACAGGCTGCGCACGTCGAAATTGGCCGAACCGATATAGACGACATCATCGATGATGATCAGCTTCATGTGCAGTTTGCACGGCTGATATTCACACACATCGGCGGATTTGCGCAGCAAATAGCCGTAGAGCAGGCGCGATGCGCCGATCGTTGCTGCATTGTCCGATTTGCCTGCCATCACGAAGCGCGCCCGCCCACGCTGCGCGACGCGTCCGAGGCGGCGGAGCATGCCCTGGCCCGGGGAAAAATAGGCCATCGCCATGTCGAGTTGGCGCGCGTTTTCGAGGTCAGCGCGCACCGCGCGGGCCCAGGGCGACAGCCGCTGGGTGGGGCCGCCGACCAGCCAGGATATCGCGCCATTGTCGATCGGCCATTCGCGGATCAGTCGCCGCAACATCAGCAGTTTGCCGTCGTTGTTGACGGTGTAATCATGGATTTCGTCGAACCATAGCGCCGCGCGTGCGATACTCGGCCCCTTGACGATCATCCCGATGTCGAACCAGCAATCGCTGCGCGGGGGGCTCAGATAATCGTCGGCGATGTTGAAGCCGCCGGTTACCGCGACATGATCGTCGATCAGGACCAGTTTCTGGTGGTTGCGGATCAAATAGGTCGAGCGCCAGCGGCGCGAGAAAAAGGTAACGCTGCCGCCGGCTTCGCGAAGCGGCGCGAACAGGCCGTCGGGCGTGTCCCCCGACCCGAAGCTGTCGATAACCGCGCGCACGCGCACG
Organism: Sphingopyxis sp. H053; assembly: GCF_001468225.1. Lineage (GTDB taxonomy): Bacteria > Pseudomonadota > Alphaproteobacteria > Sphingomonadales > Sphingomonadaceae > Sphingopyxis. The sequence goes on from NZ_LNRU01000006.1 coordinate 65,646, forward strand.
CCGCGTTTGGCTGCGACCAGCAAGGCGTCGACGATGCGCACGCCCGCGGCGTCGCCCTCGAAAATATACATGATGATGTCGATGCTGTGCGCCGCGCCGTTGATCAGGTCGAGCAGCCGGGTCAGCCGCTCGCCGCCGTCGAAGATCAGCTCGAGCCGGTGACCAGCCACGTCCGCCGTCAGTCGTTCGGACAAGTCGACGGGTGCGCAGGCTTCGGTCATCAACCGCTCATAGGCCGGTGTCTGCAAAGCCCGCAAGGGCAGCGCTTTGATTGACATCGCCCGGCGGTGCTGCTAGCGCGCAGCGCTTGCCGCCATGCCCCTTCAAAGGGCTGGCCTCTCCTATACCTAAGGAAACAATATGGCCCGCGTTACCGTCGAGGATTGCGTCGACAAAGTTCCCAACCGTTTCGACCTGGTCCTGCTCTCCGCGCATCGCGCGCGTGAGATTTCGGGTGGTTCGGAGCTGACCGTCGACCGCGACCGCGACAAGAACCCGGTCGTCGCGCTGCGCGAGATCGCCGAACAGACCGTGCGTCCGAAGGACCTCAAGGAAACGCTGGTCGGTTCGATGCAGAAGGTCGTCGTCGACGATGACGATACGCCCGATGAAATCAGCTCGATCAGCCGCTCGGCCGAAGCGCTTCGCCTGACCGCCGCTGCGCCGCCGCGCAGCCCCGCGGGTGGTGGCAGCGACTTCGAATAAGCGCTGTATAATCCGATCACCAAGGGGGCCGCAGGAAACTGCGGCCCTTTTTGTGTCAGTCGACCTCGGTCAACTCGGCAATGCGGATGGCCTTTGACGCCAGCATGGGTTCGATGATCCGCTGGATGCGATAGGCGCGCGGCGAACCGACCGTGATATTGAACAGGCTGTTCGCGATCACGTCGGCGATCTGGACCCCGTCGCTGCGTTTGCTGTCGGCGAGCGACGCACGGCCCCATTGGCCGAGCCCCGCCTGTATCTCTTCGCGTACATGCGAAAGGATCTTCGGATCATAGCGTCCGTCGTCGATCACGACGTCGGTACAGACCCCGCCGGTTTCGGGCAGCCAGTGGCCAACCGCGCTGTTGAGCAAGGCGCCATAGAGCGCGAGGTCGCTGGGCAGCGTGCCGCCCGGGTTTTGCGCGAGCTTGTCGCGCTCGGCGACGGCCACCCAGGCGCGGCCGCCGGCGCGATCGAAAAGCTCGAGCAGATAGGCACGCTCGACGATACTGATCCGGCTGCCTTTCAGCTCGCCGCGCAGCCCGGTCACGCTGCGAAAGCGTGCGTGGATGTCGGCCGCGGCCTTGGGGGTCAGCATCACCGCCGAAAAGGTCATCGCGCCGGCGTTGAGGCCGCCCGATTCATCGCAATAAATGGTCATTTAGCGGGTCACCGAACCCGGCCGAAAAAGGCGACCGAGCGGCTTTGCCCCGGGGCGATCGCGTCGGGCCACAGCCAGCGGACATGCGTCACATCGGCTGCGGTCGCGCGGCGGGGTGCTGCGCCATCGACGGGCACCGTCAGCGCCGCGAGTGCGCCGAACGTCTTGCCGCCGTCTGTCGAAACGCCGAAACCCGCCGTATCGGCGGTGTCGTCGAACATCAGGCCGTCGGGGATCGGATTGACCAGATTGAGCCCTGCCGCGGGGGCGGCGCCGTTGTTCGTGAAGGTGAGCGCGACGCGGACGCGGTCGCCCGGGACGACCACATCGGGTGCAACATAGGTTTTTTTCGGCGGTTGGCCGTCCGACGATGCGGTCGATTTTTCGAGTTCGATCTTGCTTGTCAACGAACCGGTTCCCTGTGCCGCCGCCGGCGGGGCGCCCGCCGCAAAAAGGGCCGCCATGGCCAGGGCATTCCACGCTTTGCCGATCATCGCCGTCTCCTTTGGTCCGGGTCGCACCTTTGACGCATCAAACGGGACAGGGATAGCGTTTCTTCATCAGCGCATCGAACGCCGAATAGACGCTGACCGACTTGCGTGCGGTGACGGGATAGCTGCGGAGGTGCGAAAGCCATTGATCGGGGGTCAGGCTCCCCGATTCCGGGGGGCAGCTCGTCGTCTTGCGACCGGCGCGGCGTTCGGCATCGATGCGCGCCTTATAGCGTTTGCCCGCGGCGACCACTTCGCTCTTGAGCTGGTTTCCTTGCGGGGTCGCGAGCGCGAGCGGACCGAGCCGTTCGAGCGACGTCGCGCGCGCGAGGAATGCCGCGACGCTCATGTCGCCCGGCGCCATCGCACAGAGGAAGGGGGCGGCGAGAAGGGGAGGCAAGATGCGCGCATATTTCCAATTGGTCATATGCCGCAGCTTGCCCCCAGCCAATGAATAGTCCCTGAATCGAAGAGCCTAGGCGCCCTGGGGGTTGGCGTCGCCGAAGGGGCGCGGCTTGCGCTTGATCTGCGGGATGCCGCCGGCATGGCCCGACACCGGAGTGCCGCGCTTGCCCGCTTCGTCTTCGCGGCCAATGTCTTCGCCCTTGATCGCGCGCTTCGATTCCTCGCCCGACAGCGTCTCATATTCGAGCAGCGCACCGGCGAGCAGGTGAAGCTCGTCGATATTGTCGGTCAGCACCTTGCGCGCGACCTTTTCGCCTTCCTCGACGAGGCGGCGGACCTCGGCGTCGATCAGCTTGGCGGTTTCTTCCGACATATTCTGCGCGCGCGACACGCTGTGGCCGAGGAACACCTCGTCCTGATTGTCGCGATAGCGCAGCCAGCCGAGCTTTTCGGACATGCCATATTCCATGACCATCGAGCGCGCCATGTCGGTCGCCTGCTGGATGTCGTTCGACGCGCCGGTGTTGAGCTCGTCCTTGCCGTAGATCAGCTGTTCGGCGATGCGGCCGCCGAAGCAGAGCGCGAGGCGCGCCTTCATCTGCTTCATATTGGTCGAATAGCGATCGCGTTCGGGCAGGTTCCACGTCACGCCAAGTGCGCGGCCGCGCGGGATGATCGTGACCTTGTGGAGGGGGTCGCAGCCATCGACGTGCAGCGAGACGAGCGCGTGGCCGGCCTCGTGGTACGCGGTCGACTTCTTCTCGTCCTCGGTCATCACCATCGAGCGGCGCTCGGCGCCCATCATGACCTTGTCCTTCGCCTCTTCGAACTCGTCGTTCGCGATCAGGCGCTTGCCCTTGCGCGCGGCAAGCAGCGCGGCTTCGTTGCAAAGATTGGCCAGATCGGCGCCCGAGAAGCCCGGCGTTCCGCGCGCGACGCGGCGGAGGTCGACGTCGGGTGCAAGCGGCTTCTTGCGCGTGTGGACCTCAAGGATCTTCTGGCGGCCCTCGATATCGGGGCGCGGCACAACGACCTGTCGGTCGAAACGGCCCGGACGCAGCAGCGCGGGGTCGAGCACGTCGGGGCGGTTGGTTGCCGCGACGATGATGATGCCTTCGTTCGCTTCGAAACCGTCCATCTCGACGAGCAGCTGGTTCAGCGTCTGTTCGCGCTCGTCGTTGCCGTTGCCGAGGCCGGCGCCGCGATGGCGGCCGACCGCGTCGATTTCGTCGATGAAGACGATGCACGGCGCATTGCGCTTCGCCTGTTCGAACATGTCACGGACGCGGCTGGCGCCGACACCGACGAACATTTCGACGAAGTCCGAACCCGAAATGGTGAAGAAGGGAACGCCCGCTTCACCCGCGATCGCGCGGGCGAGCAAAGTCTTGCCGGTGCCGGGCGAGCCGACGAGCAACGCGCCCTTCGGAATCTGGCCGCCGAGTTTCGAGAATTTGGTCGGATCGCGCAGGAACTCGACGATTTCTTCGAGCTCTTCGCGTGCTTCATCGATGCCCGCGACGTCGTCGAAGGTCACCTTGCCCTGCTTTTCGGTCAGCATCTTGGCGCGCGATTTGCCGAAGCCCATCGCGCCCGAGCCGTTGTTCTTCTGGACCTGGCGGAAGACGAAGAAAGCGATGCCGAGGATGAGGAGGAAGGGCAGCGACTGGACGAGCATATACATCCAGAAATTCGGTGCTTCGGTCGCCTTGCCGTCATATTTGACGCCATTGTCGTTGAGCATCTTGAGCAGTTCGGGATCGCGCACGACGTTGGCGCTGAAACGATCGCCGTTCGACAGCGTGCCCGTCACCTTGTCCTCGGATAGCACGACGTCCTTGACGGCGCCTTCCTCGACCTTTTGCCGGAACTCGGAATAGGCAAGCGGATTGCCGACAGGCTGCGAAGCGCCGCCGAACATCGAGGCGACGAGGAGCATCGCAAGCAGAATGCCGCTCCAGATCATCACACTCTTCATCCAGGGGTTGCCCTGCGGTTCCTTGTCGTCCTGCATTCGGATTCGTTCCTCAACGGCGCGGTACTGCGCTCCTATCCGCACAAGATAGGATAATCGGGTTAAATGACAATGAGGCAATCAGCCCTTTTTCGCTGCTTTCCGGCGCGGCGCCGCGGAAATACGCCAGATCGTCCCTTCGAGGCCGCGCACCGCGTCGATCAAGAGCGCGCCGACCATCGCTCGCCGCCCTTCGTGCATCGCGGCGATCACGCCGTCGAGCGAGGCACCGCGCAGCACGAGTTGCGGCGCGTTGGCGCGCAGCCGCTGCGCGACGATGCGGCGAAACATCTCGGGCGGATAGCCATCGTCGCGGATCACCGCGATGTCCGACGCATCGGGCCAGGATGCGATCAGCCGCTCGACCGCCCAGTCGAGCGCCTCGTCGGCTTCGGCAAGCCATGCCGCCGATTTGGCGGCGGCGGCGGGGTCGAGCGCGGTCTGCGATTGAAGGGCATGGCGCAGCCGCGCCCGGTCGAAGCGATCGTCGCTGTTCGACGGATCGTCGACGAAGGGCAGGTCGTTTTCGAGCGCCAGATGGACGAGTTCGCTGCGCCGCCAGTGCAGCAGCGGGCGCAGGATGGCGCCGTTGCGCGCGCGGATCGCGGCGAGCCCGCCGACGCCGCTGCTGCGGTTGAGCCGCATGACGATCGTCTCGAGCTGATCGTCGGCATGGTGCGCCGTCACGATATGCTTGAGTTCCTTGGCTTCGCGCCATTGTTCGAGCAGGCGGTAGCGTTCGGTGCGCGCTGCGGCTTGCTGCGATCCCTTGATCGGCGTTGGCGGGCGCAGCGTCGAATGCGGGATATGCTCGCGCTTGCAAAAGCCCGCGACCATGCGCGCCTCATCGTCCGAGCCCTTGCGCAGGCCATGGTCGACCGTCGCTGCCCAGACCTGTCCGGGCAGCAAGGACGCCATCAGCCAGAGCAGCGCCATGCTGTCGGGCCCGCCCGAAACGGCGATGCCATAATGGAGGCGGTGCCAGTCGGATCCGACGAGCGCGGCGAGATCGCCGGCCAGCCGGTCCGCGGCGTCGCGGTCAGCAACCTGCTTTTGTTTTTGCGGCGGCAGCATCGGTCCGGACATCCTGCGGCGCCTTGTCGCCATAGACTTCGTCGAGTTCGCGGAACGCCTTGCAGGCGTCGGCCTTCCGCCCGAGCTTGTCGAGCGCGACGCCCATATACATCAGGCTGTGCGGCGCGCGCGCGCCGCTCGGGCGATCTTTGTAATTATTGTAAAAAGCGACCGCGGCGAGGCTCGGCTTGCCTTCGTCGAGATAGGAGCGGCCGAGCAAATTCTGCGCAAAGCTCGCTTGGCTGCTCTTTGGCCATTTGGTAACGACGGTCTTCAGCTGCGCCTGCGCTTCGGGATAGAGCTTCGCTTCCCACAGGCGATAGCCATAGTCGTACGCGTCCTTGGTTTCGTTGCCGCTTGCGGGAACCTCGACCTTCTTGACGAGCGCGAGCCGCGCGGCGTCGGTAGTCGCGGGCTTGGCCGCCGGCTTGTCGGCGGGTTTCTTCACCGGGGTTGCCGCGACCGTGGTCGTCGCTGCCGGCGGCTTCACCGTCGGGGCGAGGCCGGCGGGCGTCGCGGTCGGCGCCGACACCGCCGCCGGATCGGCGAAGCGCTTGTCCATTTCGGCCTTGTACGCGGTGAACTGCTTTTCGAGTTCGCGGAGATGGAAGGCATTTTGTTCGGTCTGGCCGGTCAATGCCTGTAGCTGCGATTCGAGCGCATCGACGCGCGCGGTCAGGTCGATCACCGGGGCGTTGGTGCGCGCGCGCTCTCCGGGGGTGTTGTCGGGAGCAATCTCGCCCTCAAAGAAGGTCGGGCTGCCGCCGGGGAAAACCGACCGCTGCACCGCGCGCATTTCCTTTTCGAGCCGTTCGACCCGCTTGACGACGCCATTGTCCTGCGCCGCCACGGGCATCGCCGCGACGAGCGCAATTGTTGCCGCTCCCAGGAAAGTGATCTGACGCATCATCATCTGCCGTTAGGTCCCCACTAATTAACCATTTCGTTGCTCATAACGCGGCAAAGCACGGCAGCGCAAACCCATTTCGGTGCACTGCCGCTCGAGCCGGCCCGAATGATCGGCGGTTCAGCCCTTGGGGCGTGGTCCCGCCGCCGGAGCCGCGGCGCCATTGCCTTCGGCGCGCGCTACCAGATCCGCGGGCTTCAGCGAGACATTCTTGACCAGCGTATCGGCGGGGCCGATCGGGCCGATGTCGCGGCCACCGACGGTGACCTTGAGCGCCTGCGGGATGCTCGTGCGCAGCGTGAACTGTTCGATATATTCGGGCGGAACTTGATAGGTTTCGCCGGCGTCGAGCGTGCGCCAATTCTCGGTCTTGCCCTTTGCGTCGTCGAAGCCGATCCAGACTTCCGAAACGCCCGTCAGCACGACCGGAGCATTCGCGGCGACGGCGGACTGCCCGGTTGCGGCCTTGGTCGCCGGGGTTGTCGCAGCATCGCTCTGCGGTGCTTCCGACGCATCGGCGGCGCGATTCTGCGCGGCGATCAGTGCTTCGTCGGGCTCGACCGACAGGAAACGCCATACGCCGTACGCCGACGCCAGCAGCAGCGTGACGATGACCAGCGTCCAGGTCAGCCGCGCGGTGGGCAGGCGTGCCGGATCGGTCGGCTCATAGGCTTCGTACAGCGGACGCGAGCCATAGGCGTCTTCTTCGAGCTCGTGGCGAATTGCGGCGCCGATCTCGGCTTCGGGAAGGTCGACGGCGCGGGCATAGGCGCGTGCGAAGCCAGTGACATAAGTACGGCCCGGAAGTTCCGAGAAATCGGACTTTTCTATCGCCGCCAAGTGACGCTGGGTGATGCGCGTCCGCGTTGCGACATCGGCGAGCGAAAGCCCTGCCGCTTCGCGCGCGAGGCGCAGCCGATCGCCCGTGCGCGTAATCGCCAGTTCGCCTTGGGTGGCGACCTCTTCTTCTGCCATTGCTGTCTCCGGTGCCGACCGTTCGCAACCCATGTCGATCGTGCCGCGCAGTCATCGCATTGACCGCGCGGCAAAGTCAAATGAAGTTCGGCAATCGACCGGCTGAAAAGAAAGCCGATCTAGTTCCGTCCGAAAAACAGCACGTCAGAGCACATATTTGCTGAGGTCGGTGTCGCCGACGATCTCCGCAAGCTGGCGTTCGACATAGGCGGCGTCGATCTCGAGCGTCGTGCCGCCGACATCCTCGGCGGTGAAGCTGATTTCCTCGACCAGCCGCTCCATGATCGTCTGCAGGCGGCGCGCACCGATATTTTCGACCTTCTCGTTGACCTCGGCCGCGAGCTTCGCGACGCGCGCGATGGCATCGTCCGTGAAGGTCAGTGTCACGCCTTCGGTGCCGAGCAGCGCGACATATTGTTCGGGCAGGCCGGCTTTCGTCTCGCTGAGGATGCGCACGAAATCCTCCTCGGTCAGCGCGCCGAGTTCGACGCGGATCGGCAGGCGCCCCTGGAGTTCGGGCAGCAGGTCGCTCGGCTTGGCCACATGAAAAGCGCCCGAGGCGATGAAGAGGATATGGTCGGTCTTCATCGGACCATATTTGGTCGCGACGGTGGTGCCTTCGATCAGCGGCAGCAGGTCGCGCTGGACGCCCTCGCGGCTCACCGAACCGCCGCGTACGTCGCTGACGGCGATCTTGTCGATTTCGTCGAGGAAGACGATGCCGTTCGCCTCGGCATCGGCGAGCGCGATCCGCGCGACGTCGTCCTGGTCGAGACGCTTGTCCTGTTCCTCTTCGATAAGGCGCGTCGCGGCTTCGATCACCTTCAGCTTGCGGCGCTTCTTGGGCAGGCCGCCCATCGCCTTGCCGAGCATGTCCGACAGGTTGATCATGCTCATCTGTCCCGGCTGGCCAGGCAATTCGAACGGCATGCCGGGGGCATCGGAGACCTCGATCTCGACCTCGCTCTCGTCGAGATGCCCTTCGCGGATGCGCTGGCGGAAACTCTGGCGCGTCGCCTCGCTGGCGCCCTTGCCGGTGAGGGCGTCGAGCAATCGCTCCATTGCCGCCTCTTCGGCGGCGGCGCGCACCGCCTCGCGGCGGCGATCCTTCTCCAGCCGCACCGCTTCCTCGACAAGGTCGCGCGCGATCTGTTCGACGTCGCGGCCGACATAACCGACCTCGGTGAATTTGGTCGCCTCGACCTTGATGAACGGCGCGTCGGCGAGCTTCGCCAGCCGGCGCGATATCTCGGTCTTGCCGCAGCCCGTGGGGCCGATCATCAGGATATTCTTGGGGCTCACCTCATCGCGCAGGTCGGCCGAAAGCTGTTGGCGGCGCCAACGATTGCGCAGCGCCACCGCGACCGCGCGTTTCGCGGCGTCCTGGCCGATGATGTGCGTGTCGAGCGCGGCCACAATGGCCTTGGGAGTCAGGTCTTTGTTCATTTCGATTATGCCTGGATTTCGATGATTTCTTGGGTGAACTGGTCGTTGGTGTAGACGCAGATGTCGGCGGCGACCTCCATCGCCTTGCGGACGAGCACCGCGGGATCCTTTTCATAGTCGACGAGCGCGCGCGCCGCCGAGAGCGCGAAATTGCCGCCCGATCCGATCGCCGCGATTCCGCCCTGGGGTTCAAGCACGTCGCCGTTGCCGGTGATGACCAGCGTCACTTCCTTGTCGGCGACGATCATCATCGCCTCGAGGTTGCGCAGATATTTGTCGGTGCGCCAGTCCTTGGCGAGTTCGACCGCGGCGCGGAGCAGCTGGCCGTTGTGGCGCTCGAGCTTGGCTTCGAGGCGTTCGAACAGCGTGAAGGCATCGGCGGTCGCGCCGGCAAAGCCGCCGATGACGCTGCCGTCGTGGAGGCGGCGCACCTTGCGGGCGTTCGGCTTCATCACCGTCTGGCCCATCGACACCTGACCGTCGCCGATGATGACGACCTTGTCGGCGCTGCGGGCGGAAAGGATGGTGGTTCCGTGCCAGGGCGCGGCACTGTGCGCATGGGGATTACTCATGCGGCGGGATATGGGCGATGGGCCCGCGCGCTGCAAGGGGAGGGGCGGCCGCCCCTTTTAGCGCGAGGGGTTGGCTGCCAGATATTCGACGATCGCCTTGACCTCCTGCGCGCGGTCGCGCGGAATGATCAGGATATCGTCGCCGTGCGTGACGACAATGATGTCGGAAACGCCGACGACGGCCACGCGCTTTCCTTCGCACGCGCGAAGGTAATTATCCGCGGCGTCGATCGCGATGACGTCGCCGATGCGAACATTGCCGCTTTCATCCTTTTCGCCCAGCTCGTGCAGTGCCGCCCAGCCGCCGACGTCGGACCAGCCGGGATCGACCGGGGCGACGACCACCTGTTCGGCGCCCTCCATCACCGCATAATCGATCGAATCCGACGGGCTGGAAAGAAAGGCATCGGATGCGGGATGGACGCGGGCGCCGTCCTGCCGCGCCTTCGTCATCGCTGCCGAGCAGGACGCCGCGATCGCGGGCTGCTGTCTTTCGAGTTCGGCCAGGAAGCGGTCGGAACGCATCAAAAAGATACCGGCATTCCAATAGTGGCCGCCCTCGGCAAGCATTGCCTCTGCCTTGTCGCGCGGCGGCTTTTCGACAAAGCGCCGGACCTCGTAGATACCCGGTGTCGCGGGGAGCGGGGCACCTGCGGCGATGTAGCCATAACCGGTTTCGGGATGCGACGGCGCAATGCCGAAGGTCGCGAGCGCGCCCGCCTCGACGGCCGGCATCGCGGCCTCGATGGCGCGCAGGAACGCGGGTACGTCGGTCATGACATGATCGGCGGGCATGACGAGGATCGTCGCGTCGGGATCTTCGGCAAGCGCCGCGCACGCGGCAAGCGCGATCGCTGGGGCGGTGTTGCGCGCGGCAGGCTCGACGACGATGCGTGCGTCGGTGACACCCGCCGCCAGCAGATCTGCCTCGACATGCGCGACGTGCGCCGGGCCGCAGACGATCATCGGCGCGGCGAAGCGGCGCCGGTCGACCGCGCGGTCGAGCGTTTGCAGGAACATGCTGCCCTTGCCCGTCAGCGGCTGGAACTGTTTCGGCGCGCTATTGGTCGAAACGGGCCAGAGCCGCGTGCCCGAACCCCCCGATAATATGACTGGGATGATCATCTATTGTCTCGATTTTCAGGGGGTGTCAGGCAGGCCAGCACAGCAGCGCGCGTGCCCCCGGGGCAAGCGCAATGCGGTCGGCGCGGTCGGTCGCGACGCATTCGCCGAGTTTCACCTCTTCGCCCGATATGCTGCATCCCTGCGACAGAGGGGTGAGGGTGAAGTCGGCGTCATGCTGCGGCAACAGCCCCGCGGCGTCGGGCCCCGACAGGTGGAGCAGGCGAAAATGCGGCCCGTCGACGAGCAGGCGGTTGTCGTTCGCCGCGACACGCCCGTCGCGCGGATCGGGGCGCGGCGCCGTTTCCGATACCGCGAGCCCCGCTTCGAAGTGCAGTTCGCGCGGGCGGCCATAATCATAGAGGCGATAGGTGCAATCGACATTCTGTTGCACTTCGACGACTGTCAGCCCGGCGCCGATCGCATGAATCGTGCCCGCCTGGTTATAAACGAAATCGTCGGCCCGTGCGCGGCGCCAATCGATCATGTCCACGATCGTGCCGTCGAGCGCTGCGCCATGAAGGGCTTCGCGCGTCGTTTCCGCGATCAGCCCGACCCCGAGCTCGGCGTCCGGTTTCGCGTCGAGCACCAGCCAGCACTCTTCCTTGCCGCGCGGATAGCCCGCCGCTTGCGCGGCCTCGTCGTCGGGGTGAACCTGGATCGACAGGCGTTCGGACGTGAAGAGGAATTTGACCATGATCTGCGCGTCATCGCCCTCGGGATGCGCAAACCATATTTCGCCGATACGGCGATCACCGAAGTCACCGAAATCGCTGGGAATATCCGTGCGCCCCCAGGGTTTTTCCACGACAAGTGTTTGAAGACGTGTGAACATGCGCGGTTCATGTCGCCCCGCGGTTCGATCGTCAAGTCGGCGGAGTCAGGCCGCCCGATTAAAATGGCCGCCTTCTCCGGCCTTTGGCTGGTCGAGCCACAGGCCGCGCGTGTCATAGACGATTTTGTCCCCGCGCTCTTCAAGCGGGATCGATTTGAACAGGTCGTGATCCACCAGAACGATGAGCAGGTCGCACGTGGCAAGAGCGGTATCGAGGTCGGTCAATGACGCGCCGGTTCCGGCAAACTCCATTGGCAGGCTGCGGGCGTAGGGCTCGACGATCTCGATCTGCTTGCCAAAGCGGCGCGCCAGCGCGGCGGCGACCTCGACTGCGGGGCTTTCGCGGAAATCGTCGATATTGGGCTTGAAAGCGAGGCCGAGGCAGGCGACGCGCGCCTCTGGATGCTGCGACACCAGCATTTCGGCGGCGCCGATGACGTGCGCGGTCTTGGCCAGGTTCACCTCGCGCGCGGTGCGGATCAGCCGGCTGTGGTCGGGCGCCCCATGGACGAGGAACCAGGGGTCGACCGCGATGCAATGACCGCCGACGCCGGGGCCGGGCTGGAGGATGTTGACGCGCGGATGGCGGTTGGCGAGGCGGATCACCTCCCATACATCGACACCCATCTGCTCGGCGATCATCGACAGCTCGTTGGCAAAGGCGATGTTGACGTCGCGATAACTGTTTTCGACCAGCTTCACCATTTCAGCGGCGCGCGCCGAGGTTGTGACGCAGGCGCCGCGCACGAACTGGCGGTAAAAGGTCATCGCGCGGCGCGCGCAGCGCGGCGTGACGCCGCCGATGCAGCGATCATTGTCGACCAGCTCGACGAGGATGCGGCCCGGAAGCACGCGCTCGGGGCAATAGGCGACAAAGATGTCGGCCGCGCCGTTGCACGCGCCCGGAACCTTCAGGTCGGGTCGCAGCTCGGCGATCAGTTCCGCGACTTTTTCGGTCGTGCCGACGGGCGACGTCGATTCGAGGATGACGAGGTTGCCCGCGTCAAGCTTCGGCGCGATCGCGCGTGCCGCTGACAGCACGTGGCTGATGTCCGGGCGGTGCTCGTCGTCGTGCGGCGTCGGCACGGCGATGACGAACGTGTCGGCCGGGGCGACCTCGATCGAAGCAACCAGCGCACCGCGCGACACGACGCCCTGGACGAGGCCGTCGAGATCGACTTCCTCGATATGGACCCGGCCGCTGTTGATCGTGTCGACCACCGTCTGGCTGACATCGACGCCGGTGACCTTGCAACCCGAGCGCGCGATCAGCGCCGCCGTGGGCAGGCCGATATAGCCGAGCCCGAGGACCGTGACCTTCTGTTCCGTATCAATCGGCACGCGCAACAATCTCCGCAATCTGTTTTGCCGCCGTGCCGTCACCGAACGGATTATGGGCACGCGCCATGGCTGTATAGGCGTCCTTGTCGTCCAAAAGCTTGAAAATTTCGGAAACAATGCGCGCTTTGTCGGTTCCGACGAGGCGGGCCGTGCCCGCTTCGATCCCTTCGGGACGCTCGGTCGTCTCGCGCATGACGAGCACCGGCTTGCCGAGCGATGGCGCCTCTTCCTGCACCCCGCCGCTGTCGGTCAGCACCAGTTCCGACGTCGCGAGCAGGCGGACGAAATGCGGATAGTCGAGCGGATCGATCAACGCCACGTTGGAATGACTGCCCAGGATCGGCTCCATCGCACCGCGGACATGCGGGTTCGGATGGACCGGAAAGACGACCGCGACATCGTCGCGCGCCGCGATTGCAGAGATAGCTTCGGCGATGGCTTTCATGCCGTCGCCGAAATTCTCGCGGCGGTGCGACGTGACGGTGATGATCCTTTTGCCGGCAAAGCGGCCGATCAGGGGATCGAGACCGGCGGCAAGCGACGGTTCTTCGTCGATCCGCGCCTTTGTCGCGAGCAGCGCGTCGATTACGGTGTTGCCGGTGATGTGGATCCGCTCGGCCGGGACATTCTCGCTGCGGAGTGCCGTCGCCGCGGTTTCGGTCGGGGCGAAATGCAGGTCGGCTACCGCGCCGGCGACCTTGCGGTTCACCTCCTCGGGCCAGGGGTGATAGATGTTGCCGCTGCGCAGGCCCGCTTCGACATGGCCGACCGGAATCTTGCGAAAATAGGCTGCGAGCGTTGCAGCCATCGTCGTCAATGTATCGCCGTGGACAAGGATGCGATCGGGTTTTTCGGCGTCGAACGTCTCACCGAGGCCCACGACGAGTCGGGCGAGGAGTCCGTCGAGCGTTTGATTGGCCTGCATGACGTCAAGGTCGATATCGGGTATGATGCGCGCGATATCCAACACCTGGTCCAGCATTTCGCGATGCTGAGCGGTGACGCAAACGCGGGCGTCGATCCCGCTGTGGGCCTGTAAAGCATGGACGACCGGGAACATCTTGATGGCTTCCGGACGGGTGCCGAAGACCGTCATTACTTTCATTTTCAAGGACTCCCGCATCGTGACGTCATCAAACACCGCCTGAAGGGCGATTAAGCGTCAAAGCTTGCGACACCCTTAAACCGCGATGGAAGGGGAAGAAAACAGGATATGATGGCGCGCTGCAACGCTTCGAAGGTCGGCGCGTATGTTGTCACCAAAGCAATGCGCCGCTAGGGGCTGCTATCATTTTCGGGTTCGCCGTTTCTGAACGGCGCCACCCCATAGTTGGAAGTTGGATCGGTTTTCGAATGTTCTGGAAGCGTAAGAGCCAGCCGGCAGACACCGTGCGCAGCGGTTTCGCTGTGCCGAGCGGCCGGCGTGTGTACGCCATCGGCGATATCCACGGGCGTGACGACCTTTTTGCCGAACTGATCGACAAGATTCGCGCCGATGTCGCCGCGCGGCCCTCTGCCCAAATCACCATTGTCCTGCTCGGCGATCTGGTCGACCGTGGCCCGCAATCGGCCGCCGTTGTCGAACGCGCGATCGGATTGCGCGGCGATTTCCCGGATACCCGGCTGCTCATCGGCAACCATGAGGAATGTTTCCTCGCGGCACTTGGCGGCGATGTTCGGCGTCTGCGCTATTTCATGCGTATCGGCGGCGAAGCGACGGTGCAGAGCTATTGGCGCGACGAGGTTGAACTGAGCGATGCGAGCTTCGACTATGTCGCCGACCGGTTCGGCAAGATGGTTCCCCAAGAACATGTTGAATTTCTGGGGAAGGGCGAAGACGTCATTGAAATTGGCGACTATGTCTTTGTCCATGCGGGCATTCGCCCCGGCGTTCCGCTTCAGAAACAAACCCTGTCGGACTTGCGCTGGATTCGCGACGACTTCCTCGAGGATGTGCGCGATCACGGCGTGATGGTCGTGCATGGCCATACCATCCGCAGCGATGTGGACGAATGGCCGAACCGGATCGGCATCGACACCGGCGCCTATCGATCGGGGGTGCTGACGGCGATTGTCCTCGAAGGAACCGAGCGCCGCTATCTCAAGACCGACGGGCTGGCCGAAGCGGCCTGACCTACAAAGGCCCGGTCAGGGGCGGCGTTCAGCCGATCCCGTGATACGCTTTATACCAGGATACAAATCGCGGTATGCCGACGTCGATGCTGGTCGACGGCTGATAGCCGAGATCCTTCTGTATGGCAGCGATATCGGCATAGGTTTCCTTGACGTCGCCCGCCTGCATCGGAAGGAAGCGGCGTTCGGCTTTCCGGCCGCAGGCGTCTTCGAGCAGTTCGACCAGCCGCATCAGCGGCTCCGCCTTATGGTTGCCGATATTGTAGATGTGGTGCGGACTGATGCTTCCGCCGGCCTTCTCCAGCCCGTCATCGACCGGCGGATTGTCGAGGCAGGCGACGACGCCGGTGACGATATCGTCGATATAGGTGAAGTCCCGCTTCATATCGCCTTCGTTGAAAATATCGATCGGCCGTCCCGACAGGATGCGATCGGTAAACAACCACATCGCCATGTCGGGGCGCCCCCACGGGCCATAGACTGTAAAGAATCGCAAACCGGTCTGCGGCAACCGATAGAGATGCGCATAAACCTCGCTCATCATCTCGTCGGCTTTCTTGGTCGCGGCATAGAGCGAGACCGGATGATCGACGCGGTCGCCGACGCTGAAGGGCATCGACTTGTTGGCGCCATAGACCGACGAGCTTGATGCATAAACGAAATGGCCCGTCGACCGGTGCCGCGCAATTTCGAGCATGTTGAGGTGCCCGACCATGTTGGATTGCATATAGATATGCGGGTTTTCGATTGAAAAACGCACCCCGGCTTGCGCCCCCAAATGCACGATGCCGTCGAACGTCTGCCCCTGCAGCGCATTTTCCAGATCGGCCATTGCCGCGAAATCGATCTCGTGAAAGCGGAAGTGTGCGCCATATCGCTGACTGAGGAGGTTCAATCGGCTCTTTTTCAGCGCAACGCTGTAATAATCATTGAGATTGTCGATCCCGATGACCGTATCGCCGCGGGCCAAAAGCCGTTCGGCCACGCTCATTCCGATGAAGCCGGCTGCCCCGGTGACAAGGATAGCCGCCATCTGAATCGATCCCCTCGCTGGTGATGCGGCATTGCAGCCGCAACGGCCGCGGAACGCAACCCTCCCCACTTATGTAAAACGTGCGCCTTTTAAGCTGGTTAACAAATTCAGCTGCAATTTTCCGTCCAGCCGGTGCCGATCGCCGCCGCGGGGCAGATAGCGGGCGAAATCATACACCGCCGACGCGTCGACGTTGGCAGCAAATCTCGTGTTGCGGCGAGCTGATGCGGCCATGCGGCATTTGTGGATTGCCATCGAACGGGGATAACCGTAGTTGCGCGCGCCGGACGAATGCGGCAATCCGGTGCGGCTTGCCTAATAAAATGGTCAAGCCGAGTTTCTGATTCCCGTTCCGGGATACGTGCCTAGGATAGTTTCGACAGCGCCATGCAGTATTTCGTTGTCCAGTTGCGGCGCCTGATTTTGGCCAATGGCGCAATTAAGCGGGCTACGCTGGTCCTGCTTGATATTGTAATCGCCGCCCTGTCGGCAATATTGTCCTTCTGGCTCCGGTTGGGAACGTGGGAAATCTCCTTCGTCCCGGTCGCGATCTTCTTCGGGCTCGCCATTTCCGCTTGGTTGGTTGCCGCGCAGATATTTGGCATTTATCGCCAGATTATCCGCTATGCCGGGGTGCGTACGGTGCGCGATATCGTCGCAGCATCCTTTGTTCACAGCGTGGTTCTCGTCGTGGCGGTCGTCGCGCTGGGCGTTGTGGGCATCCCGCGGACTGCTTCGATCATTTATGTCGTCATATTTACGGCTGCTGTGATTTCGAGCCGCGCGATCATGCGCGTGATCATATCCGATCTGCTGCCCTCGCGGGTCCGGCGTGGTCGTCAACGCACCGTATTCATCTATGGCGCCGGCAAGTCGGGGCAGGAGCTGGCCTTGTCGATGCGCTCGCATCCCGAAATGCGGCTCGCAGGATTTTTCGACGATAATGTCCATATGCAGGGCCGCCGCGTCGACGGCGTCACGGTCTGGAGTCCCGAAAATCTGGCCAATGTCCTTCGCAATGACGCGGTCGATGAGGTCATATTGGCGCTGCCACGCGTGAACCGCGCCCGCCGGGCAGAGATCGTGAGCATGCTTGAACGCCAGTCGGTGCGTGTGCGCACCGTTCCTGACATGACCAGCGTCCTTAGCGGTCAGGTCTCGCTCAAGGATGTGCACGAGGTTCGCGTCGAGGACCTGCTCGGCCGCGAGCCGGTCGCGCCCGACCTGCATCTTCTCGGCTCTTCGATCGCCGGAAAAGTCGTCCTTATCACCGGCGCGGGTGGATCCATCGGCGCGGAGCTTGTCCGTCAGGTCCGGAAAATGCGGCCGCGGCAGCTGATATTGCTGGACGTGTCGGAATCGGCGCTTTTTGCGATCGAGCAACAGATCATCGCTGGCGGGCTGGAGATCGAGCCCGAGGGCCGGTCCATCGACCTGCGCGTGGAACTTTGCAATTGCTCTGATGAAGCTTCGATCGGACGCGTCCTCGCCCAGTATCGCCCCGACACATTGTTCCATGCCGCCGCCTACAAACATGTTCCGATGCTGGAAGCGAATCCGCTTTCCGCTGCCCGCAACAATGTTCTGGGAACGCTGGCGACGGCGAAGGCCGCCCGTGCTTGCGGCGTCGAACGCTTCGTCCTGGTCAGTACCGACAAGGCCGTGCGCCCGACCAACATCATGGGAGCCACCAAGCGAATTTGCGAATTGATATTGCAGGCGATGGCAACCGAACCCGATCGGACGATTTTCACGATGGTGCGTTTTGGCAACGTGCTGGGTTCGAGCGGCTCGGTGGTCCCGCATTTCCGGCGTCAGATCGAAAATGGCGGACCGGTCACCGTGACGCACCGTTCGATCACGCGGTATTTCATGACCATTCCCGAAGCCGCGCAGTTGGTGATTCAGGCGGGCGCCATGGCAAGGTCCGGCGAAGTGTTTCTGCTGGAAATGGGCGAGGCCGTTCGGATCGCCGCGCTCGCCGAGACGATGATCCGCCTGTCGGGGCTGACTGTCAGGAGCGAGGAAAATCCCGACGGCGATATCGAGATTGTCGAAACGGGGCTGCGTCCGGGCGAAAAGCTGTTCGAAGAGTTGCTGATCGACAGCACCGCGCGGCCTACGGCGCATTCCAGGATATATTCGGCCGAAGAGGCGATGATCCCATGGCGCGAACTTGAGGGGTATCTTATGGCGCTTCAGGATGCCTTGGCCGAAGGGGACGTTGTCGCGGCGGTTGCGGTTGTCGAAAAGATCGTCCCGGGATACCAGCCCAGCGATGCATTCCGTCAAATGCGCCAAAGGGCCGGTGCCGGCCGGCAAGTCGCAAATTGAATCTATCAGGAGAATTTAGGTAATGGCTCGCGCATTCGCTCGGAACGACTTCGATCCGCGCCGACGCACTCTGTCCGGGGCTGCCAGTGGCCTCATCCTGCTGTCCTTCGTCGCCCTGACCTTTCTGCTGGGTGGCGGAGCGCGGCCGGACGTGACCTCTCTGCTGTTGCTGAGGCCGCTTGCATTTATCGCTCTGGTCGCCGGCCTTATGACGTTGACGAAGGAGCAGGCGAAACCTTTCAAGCCGATATGGTGGCTCGGCGGCGCTTCGGCACTTTTGGTGCTCCTCCATCTGGTTCCGCTGCCCCCGGCTCTATGGTCATCGCTTCCGGGCCGCGGCCTCATTGCCGAGATCTTTCAAGTGACCGGGATCAAAGAGAGCTGGCAGCCTCTGACCGTCGACGCATTTGCCGGATGGAACAGTTTGTTTTCGATGGCTGTTCCCGCCGCCGTGCTGATATTGATGGCGGCCAGCGGCGAGCAAATCGGCGGGCGATTGCTGAAGCTGCTCTGCATTATCGTGTTCGCAAGCGCCTTCCTGGGCGTCCTGCAGATCATCGGTGGCCCCAGCAATGGTTTCTATCTTTATCGCATCACCAATTGGGAGTCCGCGACGGGACTGTTCGCCAATCGCAACCATAATGCGATGTTCCTCGCGTGCGGTTTTCCGTTGCTCGCCGTATGGGCTTCGGGCCTGAAGGGGACGATGCAGCAGCAGCGCGCCTATGGCCTCGTCGCCATTGCCGGCGCCGTAACCTTGTTGCCGACCATCCTGATCACCGAATCACGCGCAGGCTTGTTGGTCGGAGCGATGGGACTGGTCTTCGCGGCTTTGATATATCGCCGGCCGGACAGCGGCGTGAAGGCGCGCGGGGCGCGGCAGGTCGGGGGGCTGATTGCTGCCATCATGGCGGGGGTTGCAACGTTGGTGATCTTCCTTCTCGCATTGTCGAGGCGACAGACAACGATCGATCGCCTCCTGAACGAAAATGTCGATGACGATCCCCGGTTCGCGGCGCTGCCCCATATATGGAAAATGGGGCTCGACGCCTTTCCTTTCGGGTGGGGAACGGGATCGTTCGCCAACGCATACAAGGTCATAGAACCCGCGGAGCTCCTGTCCGAAAACTATCTCAACCACGCGCATAACGACTTCCTCGAAATATTCTTCGAATATGGCCTGTTCGGCATCGCGCTGATAGCCGTCGCGCTGATCATGCTGCTGGTCGCGGCCATCAGGTTGTGGTCACTCCGTGCGCTGTTGTCCAAGCAGCAATCGGCTGCCGTCGAGCGGCTGCGTCTGGGATATGCGGGGATCGCGATCCTCGTCATGCTCGGTGTCGGCAGCGTGTTCGACTATCCTTTGCGTACTCCGTCGCTGGCCGCTCTCGCTGCGATTGCAACGGGTTTCATTGTATTTGCACTAGACGCATTTCGCGCCCCCGGGTATGGCGACCGCGCCGCAGCAAACTCCCGTCGGCGCAATGAAGTCGACAATTTAGAGGAAGGTTCCAAGGCATGATTCGGCGCTCTTTCGGGGTGAAAATCATGTCGGGCGCGCTCGGCCTGGCATTGTTGTCGGGTTGTGCCGGCACGAAAGCGCTCGGTGGCGCGAACGGCGAAGGTCTGCAGGTCGTCGATGCGAAGCAACTGCCGCCGCCGAACGGCATCGACATCAGCGGCGACGTCCGGCCTTATCTGTTGGGCCCATCGGACGAAATCCTTGTCGACGTCGTCGGTATCGACGAGTTGAAAGAGCGAAAATTTTCGCTGGACGGGGCTGGCAATGTCGCTGTCCCGCTCGCGGGCACGCTGAATGCCAGCAATCAGACCGCGGAACAATTCGCCGAAAGCCTGACCCAGCGTCTCCGGCAGCGATACATCCGTGATCCGCTGGTCACGGTGAACTTGAACGAGGCGCGGAGCCGATTCGTCACGATTGATGGACAAGTCGGCAAGCCTGGCCCCCAGCCGATTGTCGGCAGGGTGACGCTCATGCAGTCCGTGGCGCGCGCCGAGGGCACGGGCGAATTTGCCAAGCTGAGCGATGTGGTTATTTTCCGGACCGTGGGTGCCGACCAGATGGTCGCGATGTATGATCTGGGCGCCATCCGGCGCGGTGCCTATGCTGATCCCGAAGTCTTTCCCGGCGATATCGTGGTCGTGGGCGAGTCCCGTGGGCGCCGCATGTTCCAGCAAATCGTCCAGGCGGGCACTCTGCTTGTCAGTCCTGTCGTCGCGCTCATCCAGCGCCGATAATCCAATAGGTTATTTCCATGAATTCAATGACGCTGATTAATCCCGTGGGCGGCGCTCCCGCCAGCGGTGGCGTTGCCGGCTCCGCAATTCCGATGCTGCGCCAATATTGGAACGTCATCTGGAATCGGCGTCTGTTGATCATTACGGTGGTTGCGACCACCGTAGCGGCCGGGCTGATCCTGACGCTGCTCGCCGATCCGCAATATACCGCCAGGGCGCGGATCGAGGTTGCTCGCGAGCAGGCAAATATTACGTCGGTTGAAGGCGTGCAGCCCGAAGACGCGGGCCGCGACCTGGAATTTTATGCGACGCAGAACGCGCTGTTGACCGCGCGTTCGTTGGCGGAACGCGTCAGTCGACAGCTCAACCTCTCGCGCAACGACGCGTTTTTCATCGCGCATGGTGTTGACCCCGACGCTGCGGCCGAGGGTGTCGGCGCTACGCCGGCGGGCGCTTCGCTGACCAGCGCCCAGCGGCGCCAGCGGCTTGTCGTCGATACGCTGCTCAAACATGTCTCGGCAGAACCTGTCCGTGGTTCGTCCTTGTTCGATATCAGCTACACAAGCGGCGATCCCGCGCTGTCGCGGCGTATCGCCGACGCGTGGGTTCGTCAGTTTATTCAGAGCAATCTCGACCGTCGCTTTGCCTCGACCACCGATGCGCGCGAGTTCCTCGAACGCCGGCTGGACGAGCTCAGAACACGGCTGGAGACGTCGGAGCGCGAACTCGTCCGCTATGCTGCGGCAAATAATATCGTGCGTCTCGAAACGTCGGGCACCGGCAAGACCGGCAGCAGCCCGGGCATGCAGACCTTGGCTTCGGTCGACCTGCAATCGGTAAACGCCGCACTCGCGATGGCTACCGCCGATCGCGTGGCGGCCGAGGGGCAGCTGAATGCGTCCCGCGCGCGCGGCGTCAGCGAAGGCTCGCTCAACAATCTGTCGATCAACAACCAGCGGTCAAAGCGCGCGGAAGTGGCTGCCGAATTGGCGGGCATGCTCGCCCGCTTCGAACCCGATTATCCGCCTGCGAAATCGCTGCGAGAAGAACTGACGGCACTCGACGCCAGCATCGCTCGCGAAGAGCGGCGCGCGGTTTCGGCTGTCCAGGCGACCTATGACGCGGCAGTGGCGCGCGAGCAGGGGCTTCGTGCTCGCGTGGATGCGCGGTTGGGCAAGCTCAACACGCAGGAACGCGCGTTGATCCAGTTCAACATCTATCAGCGCGATGTCGATACCAATCGCGAACTCTATAATGGCCTCCTTCAGCGCTATAAGGAAATTGGCGTCGCCGGTGTTGGCGCGAACAATGTGTCGATCGTCGATGCCGCCGAACT
Source organism: Sphingopyxis sp. H053 (assembly GCF_001468225.1). GTDB lineage: Bacteria > Pseudomonadota > Alphaproteobacteria > Sphingomonadales > Sphingomonadaceae > Sphingopyxis. The sequence continues at coordinate 87,289 of NZ_LNRU01000006.1, forward strand.
GCCGGTGAAACCTTCGTCGCCTAATCTTTTGCTGAACCTCATACTCGCCACGTTCATGGGCCTCGGCATCGGCCTCGGTGTTGTGCTGGTCCTTGAGAATCTCGACGAAACGGTGATCGACCCGAGCAAGGTCGCGGCCCTGTTCGACGCCTCGCTTCTGGGCACCACGCCGGTGTCGGAAAGTGGCGATCACTATGTCGAGCTCGGCGATCCGAAGTCCTCGATATACGAGGCCTATTTTACCGTTGGCTCGAATCTGGCGTTCGCGACCGATCATGGCGTGCCGCGATCCTTCATGGTCACCAGCACGGTCGAGGCCGAAGGAAAATCGACGACGGGCATGGCCTTGGCACTCGTCCTCTCGCGCCTCGGCCGCAAGGTTGTTCTGGTCGACAGCGACATGCGCCGGCCGGCGATGCACAATAATCTGGGCCTGGTAAATAATCAGGGCCTCAGCAACTATCTGGCCGGCGACAATAATTGGGAAGATTTGATGCAGCGGTCGCCGATCGCCAACATCGACTTCCTGTCCGCAGGTCCTCAGCCGCCAAGCGCGGCGGAATTGCTCTCGAGCGACCGCCTGCAAAAGCTGGTTGAATCGTTGGGCAAGAAATATGACCATGTGCTCGTCGACGCGCCGCCCATGCTCGGTCTCGCGGACGCGACATTGATTGCTCGCGCGGTTGAGGGTGTCGTTTACGTCGTGGAATCCGAACGCGTCGCGGCGCGCGGGGTCAGCAGCGCGCTGCAGCGCCTGCGCGAAGCGCGCGGTAAGGTGCTTGGCATCGTTCTGACCAAGTTCAAATCGAAGCACACCGGTTACGGCTACGGCTACGGCTATGGTTATGGCTATGGGCGCGACGAAGATGCGAAGTCCGAGACGGGCGGAGCTTGGAAGTCGGGCTCATGACCAACCGAAGGCGCTCTCGGGGCGGGAGCAGCAAGCAATCGACCCTTTCCCAGATCCGGCAAAATTTCTCGGCGGTGAATCTCGACCGGCGGTGGCTGGTAGCGGCGCCCGCCGCCCTCGTCCTCGCGGGCCTCGCCGGGTTCAACAGCTTCGTACATGTCAGCAAATCCGCTGGGGCCTGTCCGGTGCTCCATCCGGCGTTCTGCGCCACCCAGGCGCTTCAGGCTCCGGTGATCGCCGACTTCGGGCGCGACAATGTGCTCAATGACAAGGGCCAGGCCATGCGGCTTGCCCGCGCGGCCATCAATCTTGTTCCGCTGAATCCTGCCGCTGTGCGCAATATTGCGTTGGCCTCTGGCGGCTCGACCGATCCCCGCAACGCGCAGCCGATCCGGCTTTTGCGCCTTTCGCACAAACTTTCGCGCCGTGACGGGGTGACCGAAAGCCTGCTCATCGACGATGCAGCCAAGCGCGCCGACATGGCCGCGGCGCTCGAGCATTTCGACGCCTTGCTGCGGAGCATGCCGGTCGCGAGCGCTCGTTACATGGAGCATATGGGGCTTGCGTTGGCAGATCCCAAGTTTCGCAAAGGGATGATCCCTTATGCCAACCGCGACAATCCCTGGTTCGGCCGATTGGGTGGCGCGATCCTGAGCAATACGCCTCCGATCCGTTTCTATGGGCAGTTTCTGTCCGAGGTTCCTTCGCTGCCCGACACCGTGCAGCAGCGGTTGCACTATGACCAGGTCGTGAGCCGGTTAGCTCAAGAGGGTGAGTATGCGATCGTGCGGAAGCTCTATCCGCGTCTTCCCGGCGCCGATCGCGCGGCGGTGACATCGATGGCGCTGCCGTCGGCAAAGCAGACGCCTTATCGTCCGGTAACATGGTGGCTGCAGTCGGATGGCGCCATCGGGGCGGAACTATCGCGAACCGGCAAGGCCGAGATGGTCGCCTATGCCGAAGCCGGCACGAGCGGAACGGTGGCGAGCAAACTCTTGTTCCTGGCCCCCGGTCAATATCGTCTGGGATGGAAAGCGACCAACGACAACGGCGAAGAAAGTCCGTCGGACGGCAGCAGGGACGCGCGCCGCGACAAGAGCCGCGATGGACTGTCGTGGTTGATCGATTGTCCGGGATTGCAGCGCCGGGAAATCGGGGCGGCGCCCGCCGAGCGCCCCGGGTCGCAAAACCGCGAGCTCGCGGTGACATTCACGGTGCCGGCCGGTTGCACGGTTCAGAACGTCGCTCTGCAAACACGGGTCGATAGTTCGGGCAGCAGCAGCCAGTGGACAGTATCCGATATATCCGTCCGTCCGGTTGCCGCCGCCAAGCCTTGATCCCGGATGTCGATCGATGATCACGGATAGCTCGGCCGCCGGCAATGTCGGCCATCATCCTGGCAAACGCCTGTTCGACTTGCTGGTGGCGATCGGGCTGGCGCCCGTCGCGATCCCTGTTTGTCTGATCGCGGCCATCCCGATCTTGTTCGAAGCCGGCGCATCGCCGTTTTTTCGGCAGGTTCGGGTGGGGCGGAATGGCATCCCCTTTTCGATCCTGAAATTGCGGACGATGTCGCCTGGAACACGGGAAGGCGCGTCGCATGAAGTCGGCGTCGCCACATTGCTGAAAAGCGGCCGCATCTATCGCCGGCTGAAGGTCGATGAATTGCCGCAATTGTGGAATGTGCTCAACGGCACCATGTCGCTCGTCGGCCCGCGCCCGCACCTGCCATCGCAAGTCGTGCTGACCGAAGAGCGACTGCGGCACGGGGTGCTGGCGATCAAGCCCGGGATCACCGGCGTTTCCCAAGTTGCCGGCCTCGACATGTCGGATCCCCATCGGCTGGCGGAAGCCGACGCGGCCTATCTGGGCGCGTGGAGCCTGGGCAGAGACATCGAAATTTTGTGGCAAACTGTAGCGGGAAGAGGCAATGGCGATGCTGCGTCAAAAGGTACCGGCGGCTAAATCCTCTTCGAATGACAATATGATCCGGCGTGGACGAAACTCCCCCGAAAACTGGTGAAAGAGAATATGACCAAAACTGCACTCATTACAGGCGTCACCGGGCAAGACGGCGCTTATCTGGCGCGTCTTCTGCTTGAGAAAGGCTATGTCGTTCATGGCCTGAAGCGGCGGTCGTCATCCTTCAACACCGGCCGTATCGAAGATATTTATCAGGATCCGCATCAGGATTCCGCCCGGTTCCACCTGCATCATGGTGACCTGACGGACAGCACCAACCTGATCCGTATCATCCAGGAAACCAAGCCGGACGAAATTTACAACCTCGCCGCGCAGAGCCATGTGCAGGTCAGCTTCGAAACACCCGAATATACGGCGAATGCCGACGGGATCGGGACCCTGCGCCTGCTCGAGGCGATCCGCATTCTCGGCATTCAGGAAAGCTGCCGTTTCTATCAGGCGTCGACGTCCGAACTCTATGGCCTGGTTCAGGAAGTGCCGCAGCGTGAAACCACGCCCTTTTATCCGCGCTCGCCTTATGCCGCAGCCAAGCTCTACGCCTATTGGATCGTGGTGAACTATCGCGAAGCCTATGGAATCCACGCGTCGAACGGGATCCTGTTCAACCATGAATCGCCGATCCGCGGCGAGACGTTTGTGACCCGCAAAATCACGCGCGCGGCAGCGGCGATCGCCGAAGGCCAGCAGGAAAAGCTCTATCTGGGCAATCTCGATGCGCAGCGCGATTGGGGGCATGCCCGTGAATATGTTCTCGGGATGTGGATGATGCTGCAACAGGACGAGCCCGACGACTATGTCCTCGCAACCGGCGAGACGACCCATGTCCGGACTTTTGTCGAGTGGGCGTTCGCCGACGCCGGCATCGAACTGCGTTTCGAAGGCACAGGGGTCGACGAAAAGGGCTATTGCAAGAAAACCGGCCGTTGCCTGGTCGAGATCGATCCGCGCTATTTCCGTCCGACCGAAGTCGAGCTGTTGATCGGCGATCCGACCAAGGCGAATGAAAAGCTGGGTTGGAAGCACAGCATCAGCGCGCGTGAGTTGGCGCGCGAAATGGTCGAAGCCGATCTCGCCGAAGCACGTGAGCGCAAGGCGGCGGGGAAGTGACAGACCTTTCGGTTGCCGGCAAACGCGTTTTTGTCGCGGGACACCGCGGCATGGTGGGCGGCGCCATCGTGCGCCGCCTCCAGCAGGAAAATTGCGACCTCCTGCTCGCGGGCCGCGATGTCGTCGACCTGTCGGACCAGAAGGCGATCCACGAATGGATGGCGCGCGAGCGCCCCGATGTCGTAATCGTTGCCGCTGCCAAGGTCGGCGGTATCCTGGCGAACGACACCTATCCGGCGGATTTTCTCTACCAGAATCTGGTGATCGCGACCAATTGCATCGAAGCGGCCCACCGCGCCGATGTCGACCGGCTTCTGTTCCTGGGGTCGAGCTGTATCTATCCCAAATTTGCCGAACAGCCGATCGTCGAAGAGTCGCTTTTGACGGGCTCGCTCGAACCGACGAACGAATGGTACGCCATCGCCAAAATCGCGGGCATCAAGCTTTGCCAGGCTTATCGTCGGCAATATGGCCGCGACTATATCTCGGCCATGCCGACCAATCTCTATGGCCCTGGGGACAATTTCGACCTGCAGAGCAGCCATGTCCTGCCGGCGCTGATCCGCAAAGCGCATCAGGCCAAGCTGGCGGGCGATCCGGCCATGACCATATGGGGCACGGGGACCCCGCGGCGGGAATTCCTGCACGCCGACGATTGCGCCGACGCGTGCGTGCATCTTCTGTCGAATTATTCCGGCGATATTCACGTCAATGTCGGGTCGGGTGACGATGTCACCATCGCCGAACTCGCCGGAATGGTGCGCGATGCCGTCGGTTTCACTGGCGACATGGTGTTCGACAGCTCCAAGCCCGACGGCACGCCGCGCAAGCTGATGAGTGCCGACCGGCTGCGCGGTCTTGGCTGGACTCCGCGCATCGGGCTGGCCGATGGCATCGCATCGACCTATCAGTGGTTTCTCGATGCGTACCCGGACACAGGAAATCCCGTTTAACGCGGGGTTAGGGCTCGCCGAAAGTTCGGGAAAATCCGCTCTGGATGGTGAAAGGGGGTCGCCATCCGCTAAGCCTGGGCGCCTCGCCGGCATCAATTTCCAGGCTGCCAAACAGCTTGCGATAGGCATCCTGCCGGCCAGCAAGTCTCGCGGCGGCTTCCAGCCAGCGGGTGGGGAAGGCGAAATTGCGCGCGGGCTTCCCTTTCGCTGTCGCGATCATCTCGATGATTTCGGCAAGCGACACGGCGCGGTCGTCCGAAACGGTAAAAGTCTGACCTTTTGTGTTCGGGCTGGTCAGGCAAAAGGTCAGGAAATCGACCAAATTATCGTTGTAAATCAGCGAACGGCGATTGTTCGCTCCGGCGAGCGGTAATGGGATGCCCCGATCGACGCATTTTGCCAGCATCGCCACATTGCCCTTCGCGCCGCGGCCGTAAACGAGCGGCGGGCGAACGATCGTATAGTCTATCTTGCCGCTGGCGAAGCTGGCGAGCTCTTGCTCGGCAAGCCATTTCGAGCGGCCATAAGCCGTCTCGGGACGGGGCGGCGTCGATGCGCCAAAAGGTTCGCCCGGTTCCGATTGTTCCCCCATCGCCTTGATGCTGCTGAGCAAGATGAATTGCTTTGCGCCCGCCGCGACAGCCGCTCTCGCAAGCTTCAATGTTCCCTCCACATTGGTGTCGTGAAAGGCCGCTTCGCGTTCCGCTTCGGTTGCGGCGCTGCTTGTCGAAATTGCTGCCAGATGGATAATCGCGTCGATTGCCGGCAGGGGCGGGACATCGACCGGAGCCGCCAGGTTGCCAATCGAAAAAGCCGTCGGATCCGATGCTTCGCCGCGGACCAGCTCAAGAACCTCATGCCCGGCGACATGCAACCGCGAAACCAGTGCCCTGCCGACAAAGCCGCGAGCCCCGCTAACCGCTACCTTCATCGCAGCCACTCCAGCGCCTTGGCCGGATATCTCGACAGAAGCATCAACCAGTTCGATCGAATTCCGTGGGTCCGGCACGCGCGCAGCATCTCCCGGCTGATCATCCTGCGCGCAGCGAAGTTGGCCGTGCTGATCCCGCCCGGGCGCATCAGAACGGCAATTTCGTTTGTGAATTCATATGTGCAGCGATGTCGGCCGAATGCGCGAACAACAAAATCAAAATCGGACGCGATCTGATAGCCGATGTCATAGCCGCCGACCTTTTCATAAACCGAGCGCTTCACAAACATCCCCGGATGGGCGGGCATCCAGCCCCAGCCGATCCGTTCGGGGCGAAAGCGGTCGCTGCGATATCGCCGCACGATCCTGTCCGGATTGTCCGGGTTGAAAAAGGCGATATCGGCGAAAACCGCGTCCTTGTCCGATGCCTCAAAACGGGCGGCGATATCGGACAGGACCGACGAATGGGCAAAATGGTCGTCGGCATTCAACACCGCGACGATGTCCCCGGAAGCAAGGGCGAGGCCCTTGTTCATCGCGTCGTAAAGTCCCTTGTCAGGTTCGGACCGGATGATGCCGCCGGGGCGAAGATGTTTTTCAGCAATCGCGACGCTATCGTCATTTGACGCGCCATCGATGACTATATGTTCAACGTGCGAATAGTCTTGCGCCGCCACCGATATTATTGTTTCTGCAATTGTGCCGGCAGCATTATAAGAGACGGTAATCACGCTGATTTTGGGTGGTCGTGAGGTGGGCATCGCCGGTCGCTTTATGGGCATCGGCAAATGCTGGCAAGGCAAATTGCCCTGTCAGGTGGCTATGCCGGCGCTTTGTATTGTGTGCCCGGGCGGGAAAAGGCGGCCGCTCGTTGTGGACGGGGTCGCCGGTTCCGGCTACCGCAAGCGGCGTTGACAAGCGGGCGCCAGTCTGCAAGTCGCGGCTGCCTATGGCCGCCCGTCGGTCGACCCGATCGCTTGCTTTATTGCTGCGTCAGCGAGTGCATGAGTGAGTAAGATGACAGGACAAGGCCGGGTGTCGTCGGATGCGGAAAAATGGCGAGGCGGGATTCTGCGCCGAGCGGCGCAAAGCAAAGGTGTCGCGCTGATGGCGGTCGGCAATACGCACCTCGATCTTTCAAGAATTTCCTGTGGGAAGCAATCATTGAAGCGGTGGTCATTCTGATGCAGGCGCTGCGATGACGAGTGGTGTGAACACGGCTGCGGCCGGCCTTCCGGCCGATAATCCAGCGACGGGTGCGGGAGCAGTCGGCAAGGGGCTGTTGCAGCGCAGCGGCCTGTTGTCGAACCTTGCCGCCTTCATGTTGTTCGCCCTCTATGGACCGGCGTTCGAACTGTTCGGACAGCTGCGCTATGTCGAGTTGGCCGTCCTGATCTTCCTGTTCGTCAATGCGCACCGCGCGTGGGCTTTTGTCGACCGGTTGACCAAAGTCCTGATCATTCTCTTCATCGTTACAGCGCTCAGTCAAATTTTGTCGGACATGGTCAACGGCGTCTATGCCGACAGCACGATCAAGCGCGTCGGGACCTATGTCATCTTCATCGGCCTATTCATTGCCTGCAAGCTCTTGTCGCTTGCCGAATGGACCCGCTTGCGATGGATATTGGGCGGCTATTGCCTGTCGTGGGTCTTCATTTATTTCGTCGGCACGAGTGCCGCCGAAAATTATCAGGACAACGCATGGCGGCTTGGCCTGGGATGGGCGTTCACGCTCGCAACCTGCCTGGGGCTCAGTTTGCTGCCCCGCTTGTATCCGGTCGCAGTGGCCGCGCTGCTGCCGGTCGCGGCGTTGAACATCGTTATGGGCAGCCGTTCGATCGCGATTTTCACGCTGTTCGCTTTTCTGGCCTCCCTCTACGCTTCGTTTTTCGGCAAGCCGATCGCGCCCAAGGTGACGGCGCGCCGGTTTCTCATCGTCATCGGCATATTGTCGCTGGGCATCGCGGCCGGCTATTATTCGATCATTCTGGCAACCGAAAAACGGCTATTGCCTGCGGAGGTTCAGGAGCGAACCGAAGTGCAGGTCTATAGCAATTATGGTCTCGCAGCGACGGCCCGCCCCGAAACGGCGGCTGCGGTGAGCGCCATAGCCGAACGGCCCGTGCTGGGCTGGGGCTCGACCGCATATGATCCAGTCATCTGGGGCTATTATATTGACTTGCTGACGGCCAACTGGCGTACGCGCGTCGATTTTAGCACCATCTACCGGAATACATTCTATCAGGAATGGGAAGGCGGGCTTCCCAGCCATAGCCATTATTTCGGTGCCTGGGTTGATGGCGGTTTCTTTGCAAGCCTGTCGTGGCTCGTGGTGCTGATCGTTAGCATATTGGCGATCATGCAAGGTATGACCTGGCGGCATCCGATCACCCCCGTGGTCGTTTTCATCGCCAGCACGACGATATGGGACGTGCTGTTCTCGCCTGGCCCGCACCGCATGGATATGGCGCTCCGGCTTACGCTGCTGACATTCGTGCTGACCTTTCTCGCGAATGCCCGGGCCGCCGCCGCCAAAGCCGCACAGACGGACAATTGATGCGCCTTCTGCTCACATCGCCCATGGGCGATCCCCTCGACAGCCGCACATGGTCTTCGGCGCCGTCCAACGTGGCGCGCGCGCTGGCGGCAAAGGGCGTCGACATCGTGCCGTTCGACAGTCGCGTCGTCGGCAAGGCGGGCAAGGCGCTGGCGGCCGCCTGCAACGTGGCGCGGGGCTTGCCCGTCAAGGATATCTCGCGGTTCGACACCATTCGCGCGCTGCGCAGCCGCGCGGTCGCCGCGGCCGCCGAACAGGCGGGGGTCGATCATATCCTCTGTACTTCGTCGATCGACGCGCCCGCTCCGACGAATATTCCCTATTCGATCTGGATCGACGACACCGTCCATTTGTTGCAGCAGACGCCCATGTCCCCCGGTTTTACCGGGCGCGCCGCCGCAATGATCGATGCGCTCGACGGCGCGGCATTCGCCGCCGCGGCGCATGTTCTTCCCTTTTCGCAACATGTCGCGGACGATGTCGTCGACCATTATGGCGTCGCGCGCGACCGGGTTTTTGCGGTCGGTTGCGGAAGCGGACCCATCCCCCCGTTCGAAGGGGTAAAAACATATGCCGACGGCGACATCTTGTTCGTCGCCAAGCATCAGTTTTCGGACAAAGGCGGCGACCTGCTGCTTGAAGCCTGGCCGGAGATATTGGCGCGGCGCCCGCAAACGCGGCTGACGCTGATCGGCAGCAAGGATGCCGTCGAACGCGCCCGCGGTATCCCTGGCGTCACCGCCCATGATTTCCTGCCGTGGGATGATCTGGTAGCGAAATTTCACGGCGCCTCGTTCCTGACCCAGCCGATGCTGGGCGATCCCTGGGGACAGGTCTATCTGGAAGCGATGAAGTCGCGGACGATTGTCGTGTCGCTCGATCATCGCGCGCTTCCCGAATTGACCGACAATGGACGCAACGCCTTCCTGATTGCGAAGGCCGAACCCACGGCGCTGGCGCAGGCGGTTCTGGCGGCTTATGCGACGCCGCAAGCCGATCTGGAACGGATGGCCGAGGCGGGGCAGCGGGTCGTCCTCGATCGGCACGGCTGGGACTCTGTTGCCGACCGGATATTGTCGAGGATCGGATGACGCGCCAACCGGCACGGCGGCCGTCGCGTGCGAAGATAGCGATGCGCCGATGAAAGCCTTGTGGACCGGCGTCAAGTCGCGGACCGGCATCGTCCTGTCAGAAACCTTCATCAACGCGTTGCTGGCGTTTCTCACCTATGCGGTCATCGTTCGGATTACCGATCTTGCGACCGTGGGGCTTTGGGCGCTCGTCAGCTCGGTCATGGCTTTTGCGCGAAGCGTCGATGTATGGTCCCGCGGCGTCAGCGCATTCGTGGCGCAGGCCCGTGTCACCGACGGCGATGCGTCTGCGGCCACCTATGTCTCGACCGCAGCGGCGGCTGGCGCCGGAGGCTATGCCGTCGTAACGCTCCTCGCCGCGCCGCTCCTGTGGTGGGGGCTTGGTCTGGCCGTCGATCATTCGGCGGAGCTGCTGCTCATCGACATTCTGCCGTTGATGCTGATCAGCTTCTGGCTCAATTCAGTGGGCGGGATCTATCAACTCGGCTTTCTGGGATTTGAACGGCCCGAGTTGAAAGCGATCCAGACGATCGGCGGCAGTCTGATTTTCCTGGCCGGCACCTTACTGCTCGCGCCGACCTATGGCCTGGTCGGAATGGTGATTGCCCAGATCATCCAGGGCGTCGCAATGCTGTTGTTCGCCTTGTTCGTTTTTCACTTCGGCATGATGCGCGGGCAGGCGTTTCGCTTGTTCGACGGCCGTATGGTCCGCCAACTTGTGGGTTTTGGATCGAAAGCAATCGGCCTCGGCGCGATGCAATTGCTGACCGAGCCGATCCTGCGCCTGATCGCCAACCATTTCGGCGGTCTCGCCAGCGTCGGTGTCGTCGATTTCGCGTCGCGCCTGTGCCAGATTCCCCGAACCTTCATCGGCTCCATCGGCCAGACCATGGTCCCCGCCTTCGCGCGTACTGCGTTCGGCACGGAGGAGGAGCAGCGCCGATTGTTCGACCATTCGCGCGCGATGATCGTACCGCTCAGCGTAACGATGCTGAGCGCGACAATCGGCGGCGCCTATCTCGCGGGGTGGATATTCATCGAGCAGACGAGCATCGACGCAGCCTTGATCACCGCGATCCTGGCGATTGGCTGGCTATCCAATCTCGTCGCTTCGACCGAATATTTCATGCTCTTCGGACGCCGAAATCTACGCGTGCTGACATTGTCGCATATCGTGATGGTCGGCGGCATGGTGCTGCTGGGTTTCCTGGGCGGCCAGTTGGGTGGGTTTCTCGGCGCGATTACGGGCGCCATGACAGGCGTTGTGATATCGTCCTGGCTGCTGTTCGTCATGGCGGACAGGCCGGCCAGGGCCGCTTCCAGCCTGTCTCGTCCGTCCTTCCGCCAAAGTCTGTGGCTGGCTGTGCTGACGCTCTTGGTATTGACCGGTCAATTGTATATGGCCGCGACCGGCATTGTGCCGACGTGGATAACCGCTGGTGCCGGAACGGCGCTGATGGGCCTGATCGTCGTCATTTTGACACCCTGGAACAGTTTGATAGCCATCGCCGGCACCATCGATCATGTTGCCTCCAGCGAAGCCAAGGAATGTAATTAGCACCCATGAGCAAGATAGTTGACAGGTGGCGCGGCCGGTGGCCGTCGCGTGCGACGAAGGCGGTGTTCGACCGTCTCGGTTATGCCATCGTGCCCAAATGGCAGCAGGCAAATGAAACATGGGGCGGGTTGACGCGCCTTCCGATCAAGACGGTCCTCGATATCGGCGCATTGCGCGGCGAATTCGCGGAGGACATCCTCGCGCCCGCCTTTCCCGGTGCGACGATCCATTGTTTCGAACCTTCGCCGGATGCGTTTCCCTTGCTTGCGGAACGGGCCGCGGCAAGCGGCGGCCGGATCATTCCCCATCATTTCGGGCTCGGCGAAGAAGACGCCGAACTGACGTTTTTCGTTAACGTCGATTTTCAGGCATCATCCTCGTTTCTGGAACAGACCGATACGAATATTCGGGCTTTCCCGCAGCTCGAACGAACCGAAGAGCGCGTTGCGAAGATCAAGCGATTGGATGATGTGGCCCCCGAACTGGCGCTCACGCCCGACCTGCTGGTGAAAATCGATACGCAGGGCTACGAGGCCCATGTCATTCGCGGCGGCCGCAAAACTCTCGCTTCCGCTGTCGCGTGTATCGTCGAGGTGCAAGTGAGCGAACTATATGAAGGCACGTCGCGGTTCAGCGATATTTACGCCGAACTCAGCGCGCTGGGCTTTGTCTTTTGCGGCACTTTCGACCAGGTATTGAGCCGCGACGGCGACGTGCTGTTTTTCGATGGCCTGTTTATAAAGCAGGGAGCTTTGGCATGAGCACCCCCGACAATTATCCGCTCTGGCTGCGTCCGGCGGCACCCGCCGATCTGATCCGCGCCGGCAGCGCGGGCGACGGCGGCTACGTCCTCCCGCGCCGCGTTTTGAGCGAGGTGCGTGGCGTGCTTGGCATGGGGCTTTTTGACGACTGGAGCTTCGAGGCGTGGATCCACGAACGCACAGCGGCAAAGATCGCCATCTTCGATCACACGGTTAACTGGCGTTTCTGGCTCCGCCGGACGGCGACCCATTTGGTGCGCGGCGTGCTTCAGGGGCAAGCCGACCGTCGCCGAAAACTTCCGCTTCCGTTTGCCTATCGCCGCTTTTTCGATGGCACGGCCCGGCGCCATTTCCAGATTGGTATCGGCCATGCTCCGGGCATGGTCGGGCTGGAAAAGGCGATGCAACTTGCCGGTATGGACAAGGATGTTCTGCTGAAAGTGGACATCGAGGGGGCGGAATATGAAATCCTCGACGCCATCGTGGCGAACCGGCAAAATTTCGTGGCCTGCGTGATCGAATTCCATTTGATCGATCAGCATATCGACGCACTGGAAAAATTCATCGCCGCGATGAACGAAGACTTTGTGCTGGTTCATTTTCACGCCAATAATTTTGGTGTGAACGACAGTGGCAGCTATTCTTCCTTCATCGAACTTTCCTTGATGGCCCGGCGCTTGCTGGCGCCTGACGAGGTGTTGAGCGAACATGATCTGCCACTGGCGGAACTCGACCACCCCAGCGTCGATTGGAACCGCGATGTCAAACCCGTCTTCGCCTGACGGCGAGACGGGGGAGGCGGCAAAAGAGCCGTTTCTGTCGATCGTCACCCTGTCGTTCAATCAGGCCGACTATCTTCCGGAGGCTCTAAAGTCGGTCATTTCGCAAAAAAGCGATGCCGTCGAATTCATTGTCGTCGATCCTGGCTCGACCGACGGCAGCCGCGATATCATCGCCGAGTATCGCGAAGGCATCGATACGGTTATACTCGACCCCGACGACGGGCCGGCCGACGGCCTCAACAAGGGCTTCGCCGCCGCACGCGGGCGCGTGGGCTATTTTCTGAACAGCGACGATTTTATGGTGCCGGGTGCGATCGATGCCTTGCTGCGGCAGTGGGCCGATCACCCCGGCATCGGCTTGCTTCTCGGCCGGGCGTGGCGCGTTGGCGGGGATGGTAGCGTCGACCGCGAATTGTTGCCGACGGCCAACGACAAGGCCACGCTGGCGAGCGGGGCTGCGACCATCGTTCAGCAGGGTTTTTCCTTCGCGATGGATAAATTTCGCGCCGTTGGCGGATTCAATGCCGCCAACCGGTCGACGTGGGATTACGAACTGCTCGCCGACTTTGCTGCGGCCGAGGTGCCCTTTGCCATCGTCGACGATCGCTTTGGCGCGTTTCGTCTATATCCCGGGGGCATTTCGGGCGGCGCGGCGGGCGAAGCCCATCAGCGGCGGTTCGACGCGGATTATCGGCGCATCCATGCCGATATACTGAACGCCCCGATCGATGGCGATGTGATGACTTTTCTGCGCGGCGCGCGTTTTCGCAAGATGTTGGAGAATCCGTCGCACGCCATTCATCGGCTGCGTGAACTTGCGATCCCTTCGATCACGCGCAAGCGCTTCTCGGCGGATATGGCCCGTCGCGTATGACGAGACCGATCCATGTCTCGGCTTCCAATATCCATGGGCTCGGCGCGTCCCAACTCGTTCAATCGCTGCTTCCCGCGCTGGCTGCTGTCGGCCGCGACAGGCTGGGTACCATATTCGTCCCTGAAAGCGGGCCGCTCGCGGGGCTTGCCGCCGATCTTGGGCTATCGGCTGCAAAGATCGCGCGCCGGCTCCCAAATGCGGCGTCGCGTGTCGTTGAATGCCTCTCTACCTCGCGCTATTACCCGGTGGATGGCAACATGCTGGTGCTGGGCGATCTGCCGCTGGCGATCCCCGGGAAACAGGTTTTGCTGGTCCATCGGCTGCATATGGTCTCGGGCGCCGATACGGGATCGGCATCGGGCAATGCCAAGGTCGCGGTCAGCCGCTGGCTGTTTCGCCGCAACGCCAAATATATCCATCGCGCGATCGTGCAGTCGGATATCGTCGGCAATGAGCTACGCGATAATTTCCCGGGGCTCGATGGGCGTATCAGCGTCATTCCGCAGCCGGCACCCCGATGGCTTTCTGTCGCCGCGCGGAAGCAGTGGGGCGAATGGAACGGCGAACGGCCGCTCCGGCTATTCTATCCTGCAAGCGCTTATCCGCACAAAAATCACGCACTCCTGAATCGTTATACAAGCGATTTCGGCGCCCGCGAGGATGTCCATATCGTCGTGACGCTGGACCCTGAGGGAGCTGATCAGCCCGGCATGTTGATGCCTATTGGCGTTCAGGGGGAAGAGGGCATGCGCGATCAATATCATCGTGCCGATGCACTCCTTTTTCCGTCGCTCGCCGAAAGCTATGGTCTGCCGCTTGTCGAGGCGATGACCCTCGGCCTGCCGATCGTCGTAGCGGATCTGCCCTATGCCCGGTCGCTGTGCGGCGATACGGCGATCTATTTCGATCCCATGGACAGCGGCGCGCTCGACCAAGCGATCACCGAGCTTAAGCAGCGGCTGTCGGCAGGCTGGCAGCCCGATTACACGGCGCGCCTGGCGCTTATACCGCGCGACTGGAACGACGTGGCGGAGCGGATGATCGCGCTGTTCGATCTGCCGTGATCCTGCGGCGATAGCCGCCGAGAGCCGCCCGATGGACTGTCGCTCGGTGCGCTTGCATTTATGATGTCGAGGCTCGACATAGAATCCATGGATTTCGCTTTCCACAACAGTTTTTACGATTCGATGGAGGGCTTTTACGCGCCTGCCGAAGCCGCGAAGCCCTCTGCGCCAAAGCTTTTGATTTTCAATCATTCGCTCGCGGAGACGCTCGGGCTCGACGCATCGAACGCCGGCGATGATCAGCTGGCGCGGCTGTTTTCGGGCGAAGCGCTGCCCGAGGGTGCCAATCCGCTCGCGCTCGCCTACGCCGGGCACCAGTTCGGGCATTTTTCGCCGCAGCTCGGCGATGGGCGTGCGCTGCTTCTGGGCGAAATCGTCGCTCCCGACGGGGCGCGGTTCGACGTTCAGTTGAAAGGGTCCGGGCCGACCGCCTTTTCGCGCAATGGTGATGGCAAGGCCGCGATCGGCCCGGTCCTTCGCGAATTCCTCGTGTCGGAAGCGATGGCCGCGATGGGCGTCCCGACGACGCGGGCGCTCGCCGCCGTTGCGACGGGGGACCGCGTCCAGCGCGAACGCGCGCATCCAGGTGCGGTGCTGACGCGCATCGCGAGCAGCCACATCCGCGTCGGAACCTTCCAGTTTTTTGCCGCGCATTTCGGCGCCGATCATGTCGTCCAGCTTGCCGATTACAGCATTCGCCGCCATTTCCCCGAGCTAGCCGAAGCAGCCAACCCGTCGCTTGCGCTGCTCGATCGCGTGATCGGCCTGCAATGCGAACTGGTCGCGCAGTGGCTGGGCGTCGGCTTCATCCACGGCGTCATGAACACCGACAATGTCGCGATCAGCGGCGAGACGATCGACTATGGCCCGTGCGCCTTCATGGATCGCTTTGCCGTGAACACGGTCTTCAGCTCGATCGACGCCAACGGCCGCTATGCCTATGGCCGCCAGCCGCAGATATTGCACTGGAACATGGCGCGTTTTGCCGAGGCTTTGCTCCCCGCGATCCACCGGGTGTCGCCCGGCGATGTCGACGCGGCGAAGGCACTGGTCGATGCGATTCCTGTCCGTTTCCGCGCGATATGGCACACGCGGGTCCGGGAAAAGCTGGGGCTGGCCGGCGAGGGCACCGCCGACGGCGAACTCATCGATACGCTCTTCGACGAACTCGAAGAACATGAGGTGGATTTCACCTCCTTCTTTCGTGCGCTCGCCATGCTGCTGCGCGGCGACGGCGCGATGCTCGAAAGCCTGCTTCCCGCCCCCGACGCGATGGCGCCGTGGATCGCCCTGTGGTGGGAGCGGATCGCGCATGAGGCGACGGGGCCGTTGGAACATGCCGCCGCGATGGACGCGGTAAACCCGCTCTACATCCCGCGCAATCATCTGGTCGAAGCCGCACTGGACGCCGCGGAGGCGGGCGACCTTGCGCCGTGGCTCGAACTGCTCGAGGTCGTGCGCGATCCCTATGCGCTGCGGCCGGGACACGAGCGGTTCGCCGCGCCGGGCCCCGCCGATGCCGGCCCTTACAAGACCTTCTGCGGCACCTGACGCCCGCCATGGTTGAGCCGCTGCGCCGCAATTGCTAGGGACGGCGCCACATCGATCAGAGGATAAGTCATTGCCCCCAGCAAATGTGCCGCATGCGCCGTCCGTCAAAATCACAGTCGTCGGCACGGGCTATGTCGGTATTTCCAACGCTGTTTTGCTGGCGCAGCGCAATGAGGTGATCGCGCTCGACATCGATGCGCGCAAGGTCGAGCAGATCAATGCGAAGCAATCGCCGATCGCCGATCCCGAAATCGAGGATTATCTGGCGAACAAGCCGCTGAACCTGATCGCGACGACCGATCGCGATGCGGCTTATTCGGGCACGGCATTCGTTATCGTCGCAACGCCGACCGACTATGATCCCGACACCAATTATTTCAACACGCAGACGGTCGAGAGCGTGATCGCCGATGCGCTGGTGAAGGCGCCGGGCGCGCTGATCATCGTCAAATCGACCGTGCCAGTGGGTTTTACCGAGCGGATGCGCGCCGAACATGGCAGCGACGCGATCGTCTTTTCGCCCGAATTCCTGCGCGAGGGACGCGCGCTCTACGACAATCTCCATCCTTCGCGCATCATCGTCGGCAACACGCACCCGCGCGCGGCGGAATTTGCGCAGCTGCTGCTCGAAGGGTCGCTCAAACCCGATGCCGAGATTTTGCAGACCGGCAATACCGAGGCCGAGGCGATCAAGCTGTTCGCGAACACCTATCTCGCGATGCGCGTCGCCTTCTTCAACGAACTCGATACCTATGCCGCGTCGCATGGTGTGGACTCGCGTCAGGTGATCGAGGGCGTGTGCCTCGATCCGCGCATCGGGCAATTCTACAACAACCCGTCCTTCGGCTATGGCGGCTATTGCCTGCCCAAAGACACCAAGCAGATGCTCGCCAACTATCAGGAAGTGCCGCAGAATCTGATCCAGGCGATCGTGTCGTCGAACACCACGCGCAAGGATTTCATCGCGTCCGAAGTCATCAAGCGGACCCCACGCGTTGTCGGCATTCACCGTCTCGCGATGAAGGCGGGATCGGACAATTTCCGCGCCAGCAGCATCCTTGGCGTGATGAAGCGCGTGAAGGCCAAGGGCATCGAGGTGATCGTCTATGAACCTTTGGTCGAGGAGGATCGCCTGTTCAACTCACGCGTGATCCGCGACCTTGCCGCATTCAAGGCCGAGGCCGACGTCATCATCGCGAACCGCGTGACCGACGACCTCGCCGATGTCGCGGACAAGGTTTACAGCCGCGACCTGTTCGGCGCCGATTCCTGAGCTTTCTCCATCGCCGCAACTCGCCGCATCGCCGGGAACTGTCCCATTGTCGGAGAGTTAGCTTGTCAAATGGGGAGAAACGGGTTGCACAGCCATATCTCGCAAGCCACAAGTGCGTACCGGTGGCCAGCGAATGAAAAAATCTGAAAATTCCTGTGTATCGTCAGGCAGCCGATCCTCGCGGGTGCGGCCGCTATTGATCGGTGCGACCTCTTTTCTTTGCCTCGCCTGGGCCGGCGCTGCCCATGCCCAGCAAGTCGAACCGCCGCAGGTCGTCCGGACCGTCGAAACCACCAAGACCGACCCGATCGCAGCGCCTTCGCCACCCCCGCCCGATGCCGTGCTGCCCGAAGTGGCGCCGATCATCGAGGATGAGGAGTTCGAGAAGGCGATCCCGCCGATCAGCGCCGAGGACGACGCCGAGCTCGACCGCCCGCTGGAATCGATCGCCGATTTCGAAAAACGTCAGGCGGCCGACGCCGCGAAAGGCGCAAAACCGGCCGCGGAGGGAACCGCAGAAGCGACGGTCGAAACGCAGCCGCCGCAGGTGGATGGCGTTCCCGTGCCGGCGCTGGCCGATGGGGATACTGTCGAGGCGATCGGCGACGCTCCCATAAGCGATAGCGAGCTTGCGGCCCCGCTGCCGCCGCTCGAAAACTTCGACGTCGAGCCCGTCCAGTTCGCCGAGGCGGAGGACGACAAGGACAATGTCAGCGTCGCCTATACCGTCAAGCTCAACGGGCTGGACGCCGCCGACGATAGCACCGATGTCGACCTAGCCGATCTGTTCGGCGACTTGTCGGCGCTGTACGACGGCGACGGCAAGGCCGACAATACGGCAATGATCCGTGCGCGCCTGACCGCCGACGGCGAGCTGATGCACCGTATCCTCGCGTCCGAGGGCTATTATGATGCGGTCGTCGATACGCGGATCGACCGCGGCGAGCGGCAGGAAGGGCCGGAAGGCCAGCAGGGCGAGCAAGGTCAGCAAGGCCAGCGCCGGTCGATCACCGCCGTCATCGATGTGAAGCCGGGCAAGCGTTACACGCTGGCCGATATCGTCATCAACGCCGCGCCGACGGTCCCGCCGAACCTGATCGCCGACAATTTCCCGCTCGCGGTCGGCGAACCGATCGTCGCGCAGCGGATCCAGGGTGCCGAAGCCGCGATCGCGCTCAAGCTGCCGCAGGAAGGCTATCCGTTCGCCAAGGTCGGGCAGCGCGACATATTGCTCGATGGCGCGACGGGCGACGGCGTCTACACCTTGCCCGTCGATATCGGCAAACGATCGCGCTTTGGCGGGATCGAGACGACGGGCGAACTCGCTTTCGATGCCGAGCATGTCGAGGTGCTCGCGCGCTTCAAGCGCGGCGACCTCTACGACAGCCGCATGGTCGACGACCTTCGACAGGCGCTGGTCGCCACGGGGCTGTTCGCGACCGTCGCCGCCGAACCTCAGCCGACGGGCGAAAGCGCGGGCGACGATACCGAATATGTGACGATGCTGGTGACCCAGCAGGCTGGCCCGCCGCGCACGCTGGCTGCGAGCGCGGGTTATGGGACGGGCGAGGGCATCAGGCTGGAAGGCAGCTGGACGCATCGCAACCTTCTGCCGCCCGAAGGCGCGCTGACCTTCCGCGGTGTATTGGGGACGCAGGAACAGGGGATCGGGGCGACGCTGCGCCGCTCGAACTGGGGACGCCGCGACCGCACAATGGAGCTCGTCACCGAGGTTACGCGCAGCAATTATGATGCCTTCAATGCGATCACGGGCCGTGTGGGCGTGCGCGTCAGCTATGATTCGACGCCGATCTGGCAGAAGAAATTCACCTATGCCTATGGCGCCGAGCTGATCGCGACGCGCGAGGATGATTATGATTTCACGACGGGCACGCGCTCGTACGATTTCTACACCATCCTCGGGTTGACGGGACAGGTCGGGATGGACCGCACCGACAGCCTGCTCGACCCGACGAAGGGTTTCCGCATCACCTCGCTGATCCAGCCCGAAGGCTCGCTCGCCGGGAGCTTCTCACCTTATGCGCGCCTCAGGGCCGACGTCAGCGGCTATTATCCGGTGACCGACAGCATCGTGGTCGCGGGGCGGGTGCGCGTCGGGTCGATCCTTGGTGCGGCGCGCGAAAAGTTGGCGCCGTCGCGGCGTTTTTATGCAGGCGGCGGCGGCTCGGTGCGCGGCTTTGGTTATCAGGAACTCGGGCCAAAGGATCCGAACAACGACCCGATCGGCGGCCGCAGCGTCGCCGAGGCGGCGTTCGAGGCGCGCTATCGCTTCGGCAATTTCGGTGTCGTCGGCTTTGTCGACGCCGGGCAGGTGTATCGCTCATCGGCGCCGACCTTCCAGAATCTGCGTTTCGGCGCGGGGATCGGCGCGCGCTATTACACTAACTTCGGCCCGATGCGTTTCGACATCGCGACCCCGATCGGGCGCAAGCCGGGTGAGGCGCGCGTCAGCGTCTATGTTTCGATCGGGCAGGCGTTCTGATGGCGGACGACGCGCCTTTCGCCGAAGAGGGAGCCGCGCCGGCGAAGGCCTCGAGCTCGTGGCCGCTCACCATATTGCGTTGGGTCGGGCTGACCCTGCTCGGGCTTGTGCTGCTGTTTGCACTGTTCCTCGTCGGGCTCAACAGCGACGCCGGACGGCGTTTCGTCGTCACCCAGATCGAGAAATATGAATTCGAAAACGGGATGAAGATCGGCATCGGCCGGCTCGACGGCTCGCTTTATGGCCAGATGATCATCCGCAATTTCACGCTGTCCGACACCAAGGGTGTGTTCATCGCATCGCCCGAGGTCAGGGTCGACTGGCGGCCGATCCGCTATCTGGCGAACCATGTCGATGTCCGCTCGGCCACCGCCGCGACGATGACGATGCGCAAGCTGCCCGAGTTCAAGGTCGTTCCCGACACCGGCGAGCCGCTGCTCCCCGATCTTGATATCGACGTCGGGCTGGTGCGCGTCGACCGTTTCGTTTTCGAGCCCCCGGTGGCGGGCGAGCGTCAGGTCGCGAAATTGAGCGGCAAGATCGCGATTGCCGACCGCCGTGCACAGGTCACCGCCAATGCCGAAACGATCGCGGGCGGCGGCGGACAGGGCGATGCGCTGAAGCTGGTGCTCGACGCGGTGCCCGAGGCGAACCGGTTCGCGATCAAGCTCGACCTCACCGCGCCGCAGGGCGGGGTGCTCGCGGCGATGGGCGGCTTCAAGGAAACGCTGACCGCGAAGCTCGACGGGCGCGGCGACTGGAAGGCGTGGAACGGCAATCTGACCGCGAACCTCGGCACGGCGCCGCTCGCGCGCGTCGCGCTTACGGGGCGTGACGGCACGTTTGCCGCAAAGGGGACGGCGCAGGCCTCGCGGCTGCTGACCGGGCCGATGACCGAGATATTGGGCACCGAAACCGCGATCGACCTGACCGCGCGGCTTGAGGAGCGCAAGGCCGCGATCGACGGGCGGCTGTCGTCCGATGCCGCGCAGCTCGGGATCAGCGGCGGCATTGACCTTGGCAACAGCCGCTATGAAGGGCTGAAACTCGCGGCCAATATCCTCCGCCCGAGTGCGATTGCCCCGGCGGTGCGGGCGAACGGGCTGCGCGCGACGGCGACGCTCGACGGCGCCTTCGCGTTGCCGACGGTCGATTATCGCGCCGATGCCAACAGCCTCGCGTTCAACGACATTGTCGTCGAGGGGATCAGCCTCGCGGGCAAGGCGCGCGTCGACGCCGACCAGATCGTCATCCCCGTCGCGGGCCGCGCAGCGCGCATCCGCGGGCTCGATACCGTCGCGGGCGGCACGCTGGTGCAGGTGCGCCTCGACGGCGACCTGGCTTACAGCAACGGCCGTATCCTCAGCGACAATCTGCGCCTGCGCTCGCCGCGTATCGATGCGAAGGCGATCATCATCGCCGATCTCAACAAGGGCTTTTACACGGGCGCGATCGACGGGCGGATCAACGATTATCGCATCGAAAGCGTCGGCATCTTCGACATCGACACCGACGCCGATCTGAAGACCGCGCCGCGCGGCGGGTTCGAGATCGTCGGCCGCGTCCGCGCGCGCTCGACCAAATTGTTCAACTCGGGCGTGCGCGATTTCCTCGGCGGCAATGCGACCGCGTCAAGCGACGTGCGCTATGGCACCGACGGCATGATCCGCTTTGCCAATCTGCGGATGTCGGCGCCGCGGCTGCGGGTCACGGGCGGGCAGGGGAGCTATGCGCCCAACGGCCAGATCCGGCTGACGGCGCGGGCGAATTCGACCGACTATGGTCCCGTCGGGGTCCAGCTTGCCGGGACGATCACCGATCCTCGGGCGGTCGTAACCGCCGCGCGTCCGGGACTCGGGATCGGGCTCGCCAATCTGGTGGCAAAGATCAACGGCGCGAAAAACGGCTATCGCCTCGCGGCGACCGGCGACACCGATTACGGTCCGCTGTCGGCCGACGTCGTGCTGCTCACCGCGTCAGGACCGCTCACGATCGATGTCGAGCGCGGCGACCTGTCGGGGATCGGGTTCAACGGCCGGCTGGTCAAGAGCGACGCGGGACCCTTCGTCGGCCAGCTCAACGCGTCGGGGCAGGGGCTCGGCGGTCTCGTCCGCCTGACTGCCGCGGGGCAATATCAGGCCGCGGCGATCAACGTCCGGGCCAATGATGTCGTGCTCCCCGGCGCGGCGAAACTTGCGGTCGGGTCGGCAATCGTCGATGCTGATGTGACGCTCTATGACACGCCGCATATCGTCGCCGATATCCAGATCGCCGACACGCAGATCCGCGACTATGATATCGCGGTTGGCCGCGTGAAGATCGACTATCGCGGCGGCGCCGGCAAGGCACAGGCGCTGGTCGAGGGCACGAGCGGTGTGCCGTTCCGCATCGCCGCCAACGCCGACCTCCAGCCCAAGCTCTGGCGCGCGGCGGTGCAGGGGCGCGCGACCGGGATCAATTTCCGCACGACTACGCCCGCGCGCATCATCCCCGGCGCCGACGGCTACGAACTTTTGCCGACGAACATCACCCTCGGCCGCGGCAGCCGCGCGCGGATTGCGGGGCGCTTCGGCGACGGCATCATGCTCCAGAGCCGGCTCGAACGCGTCAACATGGCGATCCTCAACGCAGTCTATCCCGACATGGGGCTCGGCGGCCGCGCGACGGGCAGCCTCGATTTCGAGCAGGCCAATTCGGACAGCTTCCCGCGCGCCGACGCGCGGCTGACGATCACCGACTTCACCCGCACCACCGCGGCGTCGGTCAGCCAGCCGGTCGACGTCAATTTCGCCGGCAAATTGCTGGCCGACGGCGGCGAGGCGCGCGCGGTGATGCGCAAGCGCGGCAGCGTCATCGGGCGAATGCAGGCATCGCTGCGCCCGCTCGGCGCTGGCGCAGGCACTTGGACCGAACGGCTGATGGCGGCGCCGCTGGGTGGCGGCATTCGCTACAATGGTCCCGCCGACACGCTCTACTCCTTTTTCGGCCCGGCGACGCAGCATGTGTCGGGACCGATCGCGGTCGCCGCCGATTTTAGCTGCAGCGTGTCCGATCCGTGCCTGCAGGGCGTCGTTCGCGGCAAGGACATGGTCTATGAAAACCAGACCTATGGCACGCGGCTGACCAATATGGTCGTGAACGGCCGCTTCACCGGCAACCGGCTGGAGATCGAGCAGCTGACTGCGACCGCCGGCGACGGCACCGTCCAGGCCAAGGGCTATATCAGCCTTGCTTCGGCCGACGGCTATCCGATGAATATCTCGGCGACGCTCGACAATGCGCGCCTCGCCAAGAGCGAGAATATCGCCGCGCGCGCGACGGGCAATCTGACGCTCGAAAAGGTCGCGGGGCAGACCGCGCTCCTGTCGGGGAGCCTGCGCTTGCCCGAAACGCGCTATCGCATC
Source organism: Sphingopyxis sp. H053 (assembly GCF_001468225.1). Taxonomy (GTDB): domain Bacteria; phylum Pseudomonadota; class Alphaproteobacteria; order Sphingomonadales; family Sphingomonadaceae; genus Sphingopyxis. The sequence continues at coordinate 110,591 of NZ_LNRU01000006.1, forward strand.
ATTCGCGAGGGCGCGGCGCAGGTTCCGGTGCTCACGGGGGTACGGCGCAAGCCGCCCGCGGGGCGCCAGCGGATCAGTGGCGACGGGCTCGCGGCGGTCGGCGGCAGCCTGTTCGACCTCATCCGCCTTGATATCGCGCTGAAAGCGCCCGACGAAATCTATGTCAGCGGCATGGGGCTCGAATCCGAATGGAAGGCCGATGTCGTGCTGCGCGGCACGACGCAGGATCCGCGCGTCACGGGCGAAATCGAGCTGGTCCGCGGCACGCTCGGCTTTGCGGGGCGCTCGTTCGAGCTTCAGGAGGGCCGGGTAACCTTCCCGACGGGCGAAGCCTTCGATCCCGCGATCCGCCTGCTCGCGAGCGATACGATCGAGACGGTGACGGTGAGCATCAGCGTGACGGGCCGCGCGAGCAACCCGCAGATCGCCTTCTCGAGCGTTCCCGGGCTGCCGCAGGACGAAATCGTCTCGCGCATCCTGTTCGGCGATTCGATCACCACGCTGTCGCCGCTACAGGCGGTGCAACTCGCCTCGTCGCTCAACACGCTCAGCGGCAGCGGCGGCGGATTGAGCCCGCTTGGCTCGCTTCAGTCGGCGACGGGAATCGACCGGCTGCGCGTGCTCGGTCCCGACGACACCGTCGGGCGCGGCGCGGCGCTGGCGGCCGGGCAATATATCACCAAGGATATTTATCTGGAGGTGATCACCGACGCGCGCGGCTATACGGCGACGCAGCTCGAAATCAGCCTGACCCCGGCGCTGTCTCTGCTCAGTCAGGCGGGTGGGTCGGGCGGATCGAACCTCAGCATCCGTTACCGCAAGGATTATTGATGCGCGCCGCCGTCCTGCTCGTCCCGCTGCTGCTGCTCGCGGCGTGCAAGGACGAGCCGCGTTTCGAGGAACGCTACGACAAGGCCGCGAAGGAGATCGAGGCGCGCGCGAAGGCGATGGACGCCGACATCGCCAAGTCCGACGCTGCCGCATCGGCCGCATCGGAAGGCTTGCAACCCGCGGCCAAGCCGTCTAACGCGCCTCCGTCATCTGGGGAGTAGCCAGCCGTCGTTCGCGACGGGCCACCGTGTCAACATACTCGGCCGAGAGGTCGTGGTGCGGTGGAAGCGGGAGACCGCTTGGGCGAGACCAATGGCATCGACCTTCGTCCGGGCCGGGCGGCGGGTTCGGTGTCTATTGGAATCGCGAAGCCGCTCGGCCCCGGAGTACCCCATGGAAGCCCTGTTCACCTCGACCGCCGTCGTCGCGCTCGCCGAAATCGGCGACAAGACGCAGCTGCTCGCGATCCTGCTCGCGACACGGTTCAACCGCCCGGCGCCGATCATCCTCGGCATTTTGTTCGCGACACTTGCCAACCATGCGCTCGCGGCGCTGCTCGGCGCATCGGCCGCCGCTTTCCTCGACAGCCCGGTTTTCCGCTATGCGATCGGCCTGTCGTTTATCGCGATGGCGGCGTGGACGCTGATCCCCGACAAGTTCGAGGACGATGACGCGCCAAAGCCGAGGTTCGGGGCGTTCCTGACGACGCTCGTCGCCTTCTTCCTCGTCGAGATGGGCGACAAGACGCAGGTCGCGACGATCGCGCTCGGCGCGCAATATCACGACGTCGTTTCGGTGACCGCGGGCACGACGCTCGGCATGATGATCGCCAACGTTCCCGCGATCTTCCTAGGCCACGAACTGCTCAAGCGCGTCGATCTGGCGAAGGTTCGCAAGGTCGCTGCGGGCCTGTTCCTCGTGATCGGCCTGTGGGTGCTGGTGCAGACCGCGGGCTGGCTGAGCTAGTCGGCGTTGCGCCCGGCAAGGGTGCGCTCGAAATTCCAGCTCGACGAGCACATGGCGTCGAGATCGCGCTCCGCCGTCCAGCCCAGCTCGCGCGCGGCGCGGTCGGGGCTGGCGAAGCAGCTTGCGACATCGCCGTCGCGGCGCGGCGCGATGCGATAGGGTATGCGCACCCCGTTCACGCGCTCGAACGCCTCGACCATGTCGAGCACCGAATAGCCCTGGCCGGTGCCGAGGTTCCAGATCGACAGCGGCTGGTCGGCCTCTGCGATTGCGGCCAGCGCCGCGACATGGCCGTCGGCGAGGTCGACGACATGGATATAATCGCGCACTCCGGTGCCGTCGGGCGTGTCATAGTCGTTGCCGAACACCGACAGCTCGTTCAGCCGCCCGGCGGCGACGCGGCTGACAAAGGGCATCAGATTGTTGGGAATGCCGTTCGGATTTTCGCCGATCAGCCCGCTGTCGTGCGCGCCGACCGGGTTGAAGTAACGCAGGATCGCGATCCGCCATTCGGGATCGGCGGCGGCGACGTCGGCCAGCATTTCCTCGATCATCAGCTTGGTGCGGCCATAGGGGTTCGTCGCCGAGGTCGGGTGATTCTCGTCGAGCGGCAGATATTGGGGCTGGCCATAAACCGTGGCGCTCGACGAGAAGACGAGCGTCTTCGCGCCGCAATCGGCCATTGCTTCGAGCAGCGACAATGTGCCGCGGACGTTGTTGTCGTAATATTTCATCGGCTCGGCGACCGATTCCCCGACCGCCTTCAGGCCCGCGAAATGGATCACTGCCTCGATCCTATGGTCGGTCATGACCTGCCGCAGCGCATCGCCGTCGCGGATATCGCCGGTGACGAGCGGAATCGGCTGGCCCGTGATCGCCTCAAGCCGCTCCATGACCGAGGGATCGCTGTTCGACAGATTGTCGAAGCACACCACATGATGGCCGCCCGACACAAGCGGCGCCGCGACATGGCTGCCGATATATCCTGCGCCGCCGGTCAGTAGAATATTCATCGCTCGATCATCTCCATTCGCGCGCAGCGACCGTCGCGGATGGACCTATTCTATCCGCGACATCCTGCCAAATCATTGTCCGCCGGCCATTCGCCGGTTTTGGTGTAACCTTCGCTGCGATATCGGCGAACAGGTCTTCAAACGCCGTCATTCGCTTTTGTTAGGATTCGCCAATTGAGCATCGACGAACCTTCGCTGGCGCGCCTGATGGCGGCATCGCAGCGGGGGGATCGCGCGGCCTATCGTGCGTTGCTCGGCGATTGCCGCAAATGGCTCACGCGCTATTTCGCGCGGCGGATTGCGCCGCACCATATCGACGATCTCGTCCAGGAAACTTTGGTGTCGATGCACCGCAAGCTGGCGACATGGGATAGCAGCAGGGCTTTCCTCCCGTGGCTTGCGGCGATCGCCCGCTATCGCTGGATCGACATGCTCCGCCGCCAGCGCGACGAGGCCGAACTGGGCGACAACGACGCCGCGGTCGGCGCCGAGGACGAGGCGGTGCACGCAAAGCTCAGCATCGACCATCTAATGACGCTGCTTCCGCCGGGGCAGGCGCAGGCGATCACGCTGGTGAAGATCGAGGGCGCTTCGATCGCCGAGGCATCGCAGATTTCGGGGCAGAGCGAATCGCTCGTCAAAGTGAATATCCATCGCGGGCTCAAAAAGCTCGCCGAACTGATCGAGAGTGAGTGAGATGAAGGACGCATCGATCGACGAGCTGATCGACGGCTTGGCAAGCGACCTGAAGCCCGTTCGCCCACGGCGCGTCGTGCGCGGGTCGCTGTGGGTCGCGGCCGGATGGCTGGGCGTCGGCGCTTTGCTGGTCGGGCTGTTCGGGAGGCGGCACGATCTCGCCACGGGCGCAATGCCGCCGCTTTCGATGCTTGCCTTCTGGTTGCTCGCCGCCGCGGGTGTCGCCGCGGTATGGAGCGCGCTGCGCATGGGGCTGCCCGGCGTCGGGCGCGACTATGGCGGCTGGCGCTGGGCGGTGGGCGCGTTGCTGGCGTTGCCGCTCGCGGCGCTGTTCGTGTTTTTCGGCGATGCGCATGGCCCCGCTGACACCGCGCGGCGCGGCTTCGACATTCACTGCCTCGCGCAAGGCGTGGTTTCGGGGCTGGGCGTCGGGGCGGCGCTGTTCCTTTGGCTCCGGGCGAGCGCGCCGACCTCGCCGACGCGCGCGGGCTGGGTGATCGGGGTTGCGGCGGGCGCGGCGGGGGCAACGATCGTCGCGCTGCTGTGCTCGAGCGACGACCTTGTCCACATCACGCTCTGGCATGCGTCGGCGGTGCCCTTCTCGGCGATCGCCGGCCGGCTGATCCTGCCCGGCTTCCTGCGCTGGTAAGCGTCAGCCGAGCGGTATCAACATGCCAAGCGCCACCGCCGCGGTGGCGAGTCCCGTGACCAACGTACCCCTCGGCCAGCGTGAAAGCAGCAGCACGAGCGGCAGCCCGGCGATCGAGACCATGCCGATGAAGGCGACGGGCCCCTGATAGGGACCGAAGTCATGGACGGCGCGCCATGCCGCGAGAACGAGCAGCACGACGGCGAACGTGCGCAGAGTGGCGACAGTCGGAAGGCGCTCGACCGCGACGTCCCGCCGCAACCGGTGGGTGCTCAATGCAAGGCACGCGAGCGCCGCATAGGAGAGAAGGGCCGGCTCAACGCGCATCGACGGCCTCGCGCAACGGGTTGGCGGGACGCGCTGCGGCGCGGGGTTTCCGTGCCGGGTGCGACGATATTTGCGCGGCCCGCCAGGCGCCGAAGCCAAGCAACGCGCCCGTCGCAAGCATCGCGAGATCGAACGCGACGAACAACCAGTCGCCGTTCGCGAAAGACCGGACAAATCCCCGATCGGTCGTGAGCGCGTTGACCAGCGGCAGCGCAACGAAAGCGACCGCCGCAATCGCCAGCGTTTCGGTCCAGGCGCGGCGGATCGGCCGCACACAGGCCAGCGCTGCGAGCCCGAACCAGGTCCAGAACATGATGCTCACCTCGACGTCCCCGCGCGCTGGCAGAGTCGCCGGCAGCAGGCGGTTGGCGAGGAGGAAGGCGGCCATGCCCGCGGGAAGACAGGCGATGGCGCCGACGTTCAGCCGCTCGGCCAATCTTATTCCGAAGAAGGGCTCCGCGCCCGGACGCTTGCGCTTGACCGTCCACAGCATGAGGCCCGTGCCGACCATCGCCGTACCCGCAAGGCCGAGCAGGAAATAGGTCCAGCGCAGCACGGGACCGGCGAAGCTGCCCATGTGCAGACCGAGCATGACCCCGCTCGTCTCGGCAGCCGGACCGGGAGGTGGGGATGCCGATAGCCGCCGCCCGTCGACGCCCGAAAAGACGATCGATCCGCCGCGCGCGTTGAGCCGATCCTTCGCGCTCTGGAACAGGGTGATGGTAGCCGTCGCGTCATTCGGATTGCGGACAACCATCGTCGCGGGCCGGCCGCCGCCCCATTCTTCGGATGCCCTGGCGATGAGCGGCGCGACGGGCGTCAGCGCGGCAGGGAGCCCCGTTGCCTCGCCGTCGGGCTCGGCGCCGAAGACGGCGGTCTCGAACGTCGCCGGATCCTTGTAGTTCGCCTCGATCGGCCACGGCATATACATCGCGACCAGCGTGATGAGCCCGGTGTAGGTGATCATCGCGTGGAAGGGCAGGGCGATCACCGCCGATACATTATGCGCATCGAGCCAGCTGCGCTGCCCCTTGCTCCACCGCAGCGTGAAGAAATCGACGAAGATGCGTTTGTGCGTGATGACGCCCGAGATGATCGCCGCCAGCATCGCCATCGCGCAGAGCCCGGCGAGCCAGCGTCCCCACGGATGCGGGATCTGCAGCTGGAAGTGAAAGCGATAGAAATGCTCGCCGCCGCGCGTGTCGCGCGCGGTCACTTCTTCGCCCGTCGCCGGGTCGAGCCGCAATTCGGCGCGGCGCGGCGCCGGCTTCGCATTCGGATCGGGGTTCGGGCGCTCGCGAATGAAGATGCGCGTCGCGGTCGTGCGCGCATCGGGCAGGGTGATGAACCATTGCTCGGCGGTCGGCGCGACCTTTTGCAGGTGTGCGACCGCGGTGTCCGCGGCGGTCGCGGGCGCGACCGGGTGCAGGTCGATCTCGGGCTGCATCCAGCGCGTGATTTCGGGCCGAAAATAGCTCGCGGTCCCGGTGAGGAACATCGCGAACAGGATCCACCCCGCGAGCAGCCCGAGCCAGCCGTGGATCCACGCCATCGACTGGCGAACGCCCGGCGCCTCGTTCGATGCCACTTTGCTCATAGTGCTGGTCCGAGCAGCCACAGAATTCCGACCGTCCCGAACGCAAGACCCCAGATGGCGACCGCGACGCGGGCAAGCCGGGTTTCATGAAAGGCCCAGAGGAGGAGGCCCGCATAGACAAGGAACGACAACGTCATCGCCCATATCGTCGCCTCGGCGCGGTCGACCGGCGCGATCCGCGCGAGCAGCGAGACGAAGCCCGCCGCCGCGGCATAGCCGCCGACGATCGCGGTAAATGCCCGCGCGGCCATTCGGCCGTTCGCGATAGATGAGCCCGCCATTTTCCCCTTCATCGTCAATCGTCCGACTTCGACTTGCCCTAAACAGATTATGCGACTAGCTGCAACTGCGAATCTGTAGCAATAGCAATAAGGGGTTATCATGAAGCCGAACTCGCGCGCCGTCGTGCGGTCGAATCTGTCGCGCGCTGCGCTTGCCGCGGCGATGCTTGTGGGCGCGCAACCAGCTTGGGCGGCCGAAGACGCGGCCGAGAGCGGCGGGGCAGGCGAGACGATCGTTGTGACCGGCCTCCGCGAAGCCAGCGTCTCGTCGGCGACCAAGACGGGAACCCCGCTGATCGAAACGGCGCAGACGATCACGGTGATCGACAGCGAAGAACTCGAGCGCCGCAATGCGATCTCGCTCAACCAGGCGGTAGGCTATGTCGCCGGCGTCGCGGCGAACCAGCGCGGCGGCACGGTGTCGCGTTACGACCAGATGTATCTGCGCGGATTTTCGCCCGGCTTCTTCCTCGACGGCATGCGGCTGATCGCGGGGCCCTATTCGACCCCGCAAACCGATTTCAACCGCATCGAGCAGATCGACATCATGAAGGGGCCGGCATCGGTCCTTTATGGCAATGGCACCCCGGGCGGCCTCATCAACCTGTCGAGCAAGAAGCCCGAAGCCGAAGCGTTCGGCCGCTTCGAGGCGCAGGTCGGCAATTATGACAGCCTGCGCTTCGTCGGCGACATCAACCAGCCGCTCGATGCCGAGGGCAAGTGGCGCGTGCGTCTTGTCGGCGGGTGGCAGAAGGCCGACGGCTTCACCAAGCGCACCGAGAGCGAGCGCTATCACATCAGCCCGATGATCGCCTTCGCGCCCGACGACCAGACGAACATCACGCTCATCGCATCCTATCAGCATGCGCCGTCGGGCAGCGGCTATTCGGGCGTGCCGGCCTATGGCAGCGTGCTGCCCAGCCCCGCCGGCCCGGTCGAATATCATATCAACACCGGCGATCCCGCCTATGAGGTCTATGATCACAAGCAGAAGTCGGTCGCACTCTTGTTCCGGCGCGAGTTCAACGAACATCTGGCGTTTCGGTCGAACGTCCGGTTCCAGAACAACAAGCTGAGCTACCGCCAGCTTTATGTGGGCGGCTTTGCGACGACGGGCACCGGGCTCAATATCAACACCGATTACAGCACGATCATCCGCGGCGGCGGCGGCGCCGACGAGGATTTCGACACGCTGACGATGGACAGCAGCTTCAACGCGAAGTTCGAAACCGCGGGCATCGAGCACGACATCTTGGTCGGCCTCGATTATCTGCGGATCACCGGCGAGAATTTCCAGCAGTTCAATACCGGGCAGACCGCCAACCCGCTGACGAGCATTCCGAACCTCAACCTCTACGCGCCCGTTTATGGTGTCGGCATCCCCAGCCTCGACCTGAAGCTGCTCTCGGCTGCCTACACGAACAGCTATACGACGCGCGACCAGACGGGCATCTATATCCAGGACCAGGTGAAAATCGGCGGGCTCCACCTGATCGCGAGCGGCCGTTGGGACTCGTATGACCAGCGCACGCTCAACAAGAAGAACCGCGTGCTGACGCCGCTCTCGCAAAGCGCCTTCACGATGCGCTTTGGCGCGCTCTATGAGTTCGAATTCGGCCTGTCGCCCTATGTGAGCTACACCGAATCCTTCGAGCCGCAGGCGGGCGCCGACTATCTCGGCAATCCCTTCTCGCCGACCACGGGCAAGATGTATGAAGCGGGGCTCAAATATCAGCCGCGCGGCCTGAACGCGCTCATCACGCTCTCGGCCTATGAGCTGAAGCGGCAGAATGTTCCGGTCGGCGATCCGCTCGCGGGCACCGGCGGCCGGCCGGCGAATTCGCAGATCCAGATCGGCGAAACGCGCGTCCGCGGCGTCGAACTCGAAGCCCGCGGCGAGCTCCGCCCGGGGCTCGATATCATCTTTGCCGGCACCTACACCGATGCTTTGATCACGCAGGGCGCCCCCCCCGTTCCCGCCTCGGCGCCGACGCTCACCCGGCTGGGCAGCACCGGCACGCCGTCGACCACGGGCACCGTCCCGCTCGGCGTGCCCGAGTGGCAGGCATCGGGCTTCCTGTCGTACGATTTCGGCCGCGGCGGGGCGGGCGAAGGCTCGCTTGGCGGCCTGAGTCTCGGCGCGGGCTTCCGCTATGTCGGCGGCTCTTTCGGCTCGACGAGCTACAAGGTCGTGAACAGCGTGACGACCTTCGAACTGTTCAAGACGAAGAGCTTCACTTTGTTCGACGCGATGCTCGCCTACGACCTCGGGCATGCCAGCCCGGCGCTGGACGGCCTCAGCGTCGCGGTGAACGCACAGAATCTGTTCGACAAGCAGCACGTCTCGTCCTGCTTCTTCTCGAACAGCTGCTATTTCGGCGCGTCGCGGACCGTCGTGGGGTCGCTGCGCTACAAATGGTGAGGTTTCGCCGGGTTCAACCGGGCGGACAGTCGAAAGGCCGGCTTTCGGGCAAAGCGTCCCGAAGGCTGGCCTTTTGCGTGCCACGTCGGCACCGAACTGCCATTATATCGATGGAATGATGGTGGCGCTGCGCGGCGCGCTTGAAAGCGCGTGCCAAGCGAGCGGAAAATATACACGCATCGGTGTTTTGCTCCGTGCAAATTGCGCCTGCAGGCTCCAACTGATGAAAGCTGCCATTGGCTCAGATCGCTGGCCGACATCGCACGGTGCGCGGTCGCCAAGCTGTTGTAACTGAAAACGCTAAGATATTCTGGAGCGCCTACTCGGTAATGATCAAAGGGTGATACAAGGGGGATGGATGAACGTAAGCCGCTTGGCGCAGTAAGAAGGAATACCAAATGGTCGATAATTTGCCGAACCGCCGCGAGCTCATCCAGCTTGCAAGTGGCGGTCTTTGTGGAGCTTCCGTCGAAGATATCGCCCGTCGTGCCGGCTTGATTGCCGGCGTTCCCGTGCCTGCAAATGCCACCAGCGCTGAGATGATTGAACTCCTGAACCAAGCGGTCAATGAAGTCGCCGCTGCAGCAGGTTACTCGATCATAGACCCCGTAGTCGCCGCTACCACTACAAACATTTTGCTCTCCGGTGCGCAGACAATCGATGATGTAGCAGTGGTTCCCACCGACCGCGTGCTGGTGAAGAACCAGAACAGCGGTAGTGAGAACGGCGTTTATGTCGCCGCTAGCGGCGCTTGGTCGCGCGCAGCGGACTTCAATACCAGCGGTGCGGCAGTTACCGGGGCGCTCGTTCAGGTCGACGGGGGCGATCAGGCCGGTGCTTGGGCTTTGGCCACCAAGGGTATGATCACCGTCGGCACGACGGAGCAGACTTGGCAGCCCCACTCTTATCGCAGTTCGGCCAAGGTGCCCTTCAAACGATCCGGCGACGGAATGGTAGTCCGCAGCGTACATGAAACGCTGCTCGACAATGCGGTTAGTGTCGAGGACGGAGGAGCTCTAGCTACAGCCGCCGACAACGCCGCCGTAATCGGTAGATTGCTCGATGCGCAGAAGCAGATGAACTCCGTCACCTATTCCGATGGTGGCGCCGTCGCGGCGGACGCGGTCAAGAGCGTCACCCTGCCGAGACAGTACGCCGTTAAGGCTCCCTCGACGCTATGGGCCAAGACAGCGGTACGGGGATTGAATGGCTTGGCCAGCGGACTCACGCTCGCGAAAGATGCCACCGGAGACGAGATTTTCCGTGTGGGTGGCTCGAAATTGCAAACGGGCTGGGCGAACGAATGGAGGATCGAGGGCGGCGCCTACAGCGTTCTCAAGGCGGGCGGAGCATTTGTGCGCAAGCACCCTGATATCGCTCATGTTCACGACACATCGGGTGGGTCCTTTTTGACCAACTATCGCATCGCCGACGTCGACATTGCCGCCCCCTATGGGATCGCGTTGGGAGACTGCTACAGCCAATGCGCCACCTTCGAGCGCATCCGTTTCGTCGGCCGGGCGGAGCAGCTCATCAACGTCCAGGGGCACCATCTGATGTTTCGGGACATCGACAAGACGGGATTCACGGGAAGCAACAGTGACCCCCTGATTCGCGTTGGCGATCCCACCAACAAGAACCCCACCACCCATGTCACTTTCCAGAATCTGGTCCTCGACCTCAATGGCAACGCCAGGAAAGACAGTCTCCACGTCGTTAACGCCAAGAACACGCTGATCGACGGATACCATCACGAACTGAGCGCCTTTAAGACCATGCTGCTGGTGGAGCAGAGCTATGGCACCGAGTTGCGCCGACCTATCTTCGTATCCTCGCGGACCGATGGCCTAATAAAGATGGTCAATAGCGATCTTCGAAGGGACGTCCACGAGGCGGCCGCGAATAGGTGGTGGGATGAATATGATCGGTCTGGCAAGTGCCCCATCCGCATCAGCCGCTTGCGGTCCTATTACTCGGCGGTGCTACCGATCCTTGAGGATATCACCGTCAAGGAAATTCAGAACGTCTCTGCCTCGGAGCCGATGATCGACGTTGTCGCGATGAACGTGATGGGTAATCTCTTGAAGAACCCTGCGTTTGTTGACGGCACGGCTGGCTGGACCATCCCCGCTGGTGCGACCGCCACCCTGATAGCAGGCAATAAGGCAATATCTGACGGTCAAATCCTGCGCCTAACGTGGGCTTCCGACACTGATGGCATATTTTATGTCATGCAGACCATTGCTGGCAACTTCACCGATCGGGCGATCACTTATGCCATGACCGCCGAAATCGGCAGCAATGGACGGGTTACCGACAAATCGTTCATGGCCCCGGGCGAAACCGGCTTCGGCGTCAACCAGGGGCGCATCTACGCGAACCAAGGCTTTGTAAAATCGGCGGCGGTGAGCACCAACAGCAAGGGCCACGCCGCCTATGCTATCGTCAACCCCCGCGCCGGCTGGCATTATGATATCCATCTGCTCGAGGCTGGCTATGGCCGGCAGATCGCGTCGATTTTGCCGCTCCCGATGCTGCCGAAAGTCGCTGATCCCGTCGACCTTGCCACGGCTCTCAAGTCGATTGCATCGATCATCGATACCCTGCAGGCGGCGGGAATTATGCGAACCACATGATTTGGGCTGCCATCGGCGGGATTTTACCTCTTTTGGCAGGCGACAATCGCTCCGATCACAGCCAGTGTTTCCTCTGGATCGCGAACGCGGACGGTGTCCAGGCCGAGTTGTTTCGCAGGATAATCATTCCCGCCCGGAAAGATCGCGTCGCCGATGAACATCATCGCGTCGAGCGGTATGCCGCTCGCGTCGCGCAGTTTCTTGAGGCCATAAGCCTTGTCGACGCCTTCGCGCGTAATATCGATCGAGGTCGCGCCGCCCATGTTGATCGACAGCCCCGGCAGGCGCGTGCGCAAATCTGCCTGAATGATCTTCCGCTTCGCAAAATCGGGATCCCAGATTTCCTTGGCGTGAATCGGCGCCTGCTGGCCGAGGGCGGAAAATGTGATCTGGCTGCCGCGATCTTCGATCCGTTCTCCCCATGTTTCCTGAGGTACGAAGCCGGTAGCTTCGAGCGAAGCGTCGAAAGCCGCAAATATCGTCTGTTTTTGCGCCTCATCGAAGAGTTCGGCGTAGACTGGGGACCATTTCCCGTCGCCGTGGGTATAAAGCTTGGTTCCCGTTGTCGGCATCAACCATAGCTGCGCGAGATTAGCGCGCTGCGGCAATCGGCTGGCTACCTGTTTGTCGAACTGGGGCCAGTCGCCACCGGATATGACGGCGACCTGGGCCACCTGCAGAAGATCGGCGAACGCCTCCGCCATCCGGTCGGACAGCGGCTGTTTGCTTTCAGCGAGAGTTCCGTCGAGATCGAATGCGACAAGCTGCTTCATCTGGGAAAGCTCCTGGAGAAAATCCGACGCAGGGCTGGCAGCCCGCTCCGGTGGCATGCAGGCTACTGCCTCTAAAGTCAGGATAATCAGGTTGAGCGCGAGCGCTTGCCATAGCCGATGTGAAGGGAAGGAATGTTGCCTGGAGCATTCCTGGTTCTGAATGAAGTAATCAAGCCTCTGAAAAGTGGTGAGCCCTGCTGGGTTCGAACCAGCGACCTACTGATTAAAAGTCAGTTGCTCTACCGACTGAGCTAAGGGCCCATCGCGGCGCCGCCGAAGCGGGCTTGCGAAGTGAGCCGTCGCCCTAGTGCGCCGATGCGGTCCGGTCAACCGGCTTTGGACGCGCCAGGCGCGCGGCGAGTTGGCGGACGCTGCGACCATGCAGCGGATGCTGCCATTCGGGGACGATCGCACGCAGCGGGCCGAGCACGAACGCACGCTCTTCGATGGCGGGATGCGGGATGGTCAGTGTGCCGTCGGACCAGGCGCCGCCCGACCAGAGCAGGATATCGAGGTCGAGCGTCCGTGCGCTCCAGCGCTGGCCGGTGCGGCGGCCGAAGCTCGCCTCGATCGCTTGCAACCGTGCGAGCATTTCGGGGGGGCTGAGCGGCGAGGCGACGAGCGCGACGGCGTTCGCGTAGCGGCGGCGCGACGGGCCGAGCGGATCGCTCGCGATGATCGGGCTCGCGTCGACCGCCTCGATATCGGCGCTCTCCAGCGCCGCCAGTGCGGCGAGCAGCACCGCGCGCGGGTCGCCGAACCGCGCATGGCGCCGATTCGATCCGAGCCCGATGGCGTAGAGGGGAAGCGGCATTGCGTTGCTCATGGCCCCGCGCCTATCGCAGATGCGTGGAAATTGACAGCCCATTGCCCGGAACCGAGCCGCCGCGCGATTGCCCGCGCTGCCCGCGGCTCGTCGCGTTTCGCCGCGAATGCCAAGCCGAGCATCCCGATTGGTGGAATGCCCCGGTCCATGCGTTCGGCGATCCCGATGCGTGGCTCGCTTTTGCGGGACTCGCGCCGGGCAAGCATGGCGCGAACCGGACCGGCCGGCCTTTCACCGGCGACTATGCTGGCGACCTGCTGTTTGCGACGCTCGCCGAATTCGGGTTGAGTCGGGGCCGCTACGATGCGCGCATCGACGACGGGTTGACGCTCGACGGCGCGATTATCGTCAACAGCGTCAAATGCCTGCCGCCCCAGAACAAACCCACGCCCGCCGAAATCGCGAATTGTCGCCCGTTTTTCGAAACGCAGCTGGCAGCGTTGCCGAAAGTTCGCGTGATCATCGCGTTAGGGCGGATCGCGCATGACGCCACGCTAAGGGCGGCTGGCGCGCGCCTCGCGGGCTCCCCCTTCGGCCATGGCGCAGTGCATATGCTGCCCGACGGACGGCATCTGATCGATAGCTACCACTGCTCGCGCTACAACACGAATACCGGGCGGCTGACGCCCGAAATGTTCGCCGAGGTCTTCCGCACCGCGCTGACGCTCAAGGATCAGACGAGCGGGCCGAATTCCTCGACCAGCCCGCGGTAAAGGACGCGCTTGAACGGGACGATCAGTTTCTCGATCTCGTTCAGCTCGGCCCATTTCCACGCGCGGAATTCCTGATGCTTGGTGTGGATGTTGACGTCGCCATCCTCACCCATGAAGCGCATCAGGAACCAGTGCTGGCGCTGGCCGCGATATTTGCCGCCCCACATCTTGCCGATCAGATGGTCGGGCAGGTCATAGAAATATTCCTCGCGGCTGCGCGCGATGATTTCGACCAACCCGCCATGGACGCCGGTTTCCTCGCCGAGTTCGCGGATTGCCGCTTCCTCGGCATCTTCGCCATCGTCGATCCCGCCCTGCGGCATCTGCCACGCCTCGCTCGACGTATCGAGCCGCTGGCCGACGAAGACGCGGCCATCACGATTGGCGAGCATGACGCCCGCGCAGGGACGGTAAGGGAGAGAGCTATGGTCGATCATGCCGCCCCGGTAGCTTCAGCGACGATCGCTTTCAATACGGTCAATGCCCCGCGAATATCTTCTTTGGCGCTCGGAATCCCCTGCGCGAGGTTGATATAGCCGTGAATTGTTCCCGTCGCCTCGCGATAGGTGGTCGGCACCCCGGCCTCGATCAGCTTTGCCGCATAGGCGCGCCCCTGATCGCGCAGCGGGTCGAGCCCGGCGGTGATCAGCAGCGTCGGAGGCAGTCCCGCGGCCGGAAAATCGAGCGGCGAGGCGCGGTAGTCGGCGGGGTCGGCGGCGTAATGATTGCCGAACCAGGTCATGCTGCCCTGCGTCAGCAGATGGCCTTCGCCGAAATCGCGATAGCTTTGCCAGTCGTCGTGCGTCGTCACGGCGGGATAAATCGGATGGATCGCGATCACCGGTTTCGAGGCCGGCTTGTCGCGCAGCGTGAGCGCGGTGGCGATCGTCAAATTGCCCCCGGCGCTTTCGCCCGAGAGGACAAGCCCGGTGCAGGGAATGTTGTCGGCGACCCAGCGCGTCGCGGCCTCGCAATCGATCGGCGCGGCGGGGAAGGGGTGTTCGGGCGCGAGGCGGTAATCGACCGCGATTACGGGCATGTCGAGCAGCCGCGCCGCTTCCGCGCAATAGGCGTCATGCGTGTCGAGGTCGCCGATCACCCAGCCGCCGCCATGATAGAAAACCATCACCGGGCCGGTTTCGCGGGCCGGGCGGTCGTCGTAGATGCGGATAGCGATCTCGCCGGCGGGGCCGGGGATGGTGCGATTCTCGACATGCGCGATCTCGCCGCGCGGCACATCGGCGAGCTGGCCCATCATGCGGAACATCGCGCGCGCGCCCTCGGGTGGCATCTCTTCCATCTTCGGGCCTTCCTGCGCATTCAGGAAAGCAAGGAAAGCCGCCACGTCGGGGCGCGTATATGGGGTGGTGCCGTCGGTCATCTGCGTCTCTCCCTGATCGCCATTTTCGCCATGCTATTCGGGATCGGCGGGGCAAATTCAATCCCGAAATGAAACTCACCTGCGCTTCACGCTTTGCAGGGTACAATTTTTTCTCAATTGCGGCTTGGCGCACACCGGCCTAGGCCGATGTCACAGGTTCGCAAGATTTGAGGCAGAAGAGATAATGGCGACAGCGGTAGTGGACCAGGCCGACAAACGGCAGTCCCCCCTTTCGGATGCGGTAGTTGTACGATTTGCCGGGGACAGTGGCGACGGGATGCAGTTGACCGGCGGTCAATTCACTCTGTCCTCCGCGCTCGCGGGCAACGACTTTGCGACCTTCCCCGATTTCCCCGCCGAAATCCGCGCGCCGCAGGGCACATTGTTCGGCGTGTCGGCGTTTCAGATCAATTTCGGATCGTCGGCGATCGACACCGCGGGTGACGCGCCCGACGTGCTCGTCGCGATGAACCCCGCAGCGCTCAAGACCAACGTGCCGCAATTGAAGCAGGGCGGCCTGATCATCGCCGACGAGGGCGAGTTCAACGACCGCAATCTCGCCAAAGCGAAATATGAGGCGAACCCGCTCGACGACGGCAGCCTCGCGAAGTGGCAATTGCTCAAGCTCAACATCAGCCAGCTGACGATGGATGCCGTGAAGCCGTTCGGGCTCGGCAACAAGGAAGCGCTCCGCTGCAAGAATATGTGGACGCTGGGGCTCGCGCTCTGGATGTTCGACCGCGACCGCCAGCCGCTGATCGACTGGCTCAACGCGAAATTCGCCAAAGCGCCCGATCTCGCCGCGGCGAACGTCGCGGCACTCAACGCGGGGCACGCCTATGGCGAGACCGCCGAGCTCGCGGGCCCGCTCAAGCAGCATCATGTCGATCCCGCGCCGGTGGCGCCCGGCCTCTATCGCACGCTGACCGGCGCCGAGGGCATCGCGCTCGGCCTCGTTGCGGGCGCGCAGCTGGCCAAGCTGCCGATGTTCTTCGGCGGCTATCCGATCACGCCGGCATCGGCGATCCTGCATCATTTGTCGCGGCTCAAGGAATATGACGTCACGACCTTCCAGGCCGAGGACGAAATTGCCGCGATCTGCTCGGCGATCGGCGCGAGCTATGCGGGCTCGCTGGGCGTCACCAGCTCGTCGGGCCCCGGCATCGCGCTGAAGGGCGAGGCGATGGGGCTTGCGATTATGACCGAGCTGCCGCTCGTCATCGTCAACTCGCAGCGCGGCGGCCCCTCGACGGGCCTGCCGACGAAGACCGAACAGTCCGATCTCTATCAGGCGGTCTATGGCCGCAACGGCGACGCGCCGATGCCCGTCGTCGCCGCGCGCTCGCCCGGAGACGCGTTCGAATGCGCGATCGAGGCGGTGCGTATCGCGGTGCAATATATGACCCCGGTGATGCTGCTGACCGACGGCTATATCGCCAATGCGGCGGAGCCGTGGGCAGTGCCCGATCTCACGACCTACGAAGCCTTCCCGGTCGAATTCCTCACCGAAGCGCCCGAGGGCGGGTTCAAGCCCTATGGCCGCGATGAAAATCTCAAACGTCCGTGGGTAAAGCCGGGTACGCCGGGCCTGCTCCACCGGATCGGCGGGATCGAGAAGGAACTCGACACCGGGCACATCAACTATGCGCCCGAAAACCATCAGGCGATGACCGATATCCGCAAGGACAAGATCGACGGCATCAAGGTTCCCGACCAGGTCGTCGAACTCGGCGCCGAGGGCGGCAAGCTCGCGGTCGTCGGCTGGGGCTCGACCTTCGGCCCGATCCATCAGGCCGTGCGCCGCAAGCGCGCCGAAGGCCTCGACGTCAGCCACGTCCATATCCGCCACATCTGGCCGCTGCCCGCCAATCTCGGCGAATTGCTGAAAAGCTATGACAAGGTGATCGTCCCCGAGATGAACACCGGTCAGCTCAAGACCGTGCTGCGCGACCAGTATCTGGTCGATGCGAAGCCGGTGAACAAGGTGTCGGGCCAGCCCTTCACCATCGCCGAAATCGAAGCCGCCATCGAGGAGGCACTCAAGTGAATGAAATGACCACCATCGCGCGGACGACGACGCTCAAGGATTGGGAAACCGATCAGGAAGTCCGCTGGTGCCCCGGGTGCGGCGACTATGCGATCCTGAAAGCCGTGCAGCGCACGATGCCCGAAATCGGCACGACGCCCGAAAACACCGTGTTCGTCAGCGGTATCGGCTGCTCGTCGCGCTTCCCCTATTATATGGAAACCTATGGTTTTCACACGATCCACGGCCGCGCGCCGGCGTTCGCGACGGGGCTGAAGCTTGCCAACCCGGACCTCGACATCTGGATCGTCACCGGCGACGGCGACGGGCTGTCGATCGGCGGCAACCACACGATGCACCTGATCCGCCGCAATCTCGACTGTCAGATCATGCTGTTCAACAACGAGATCTATGGCCTTACAAAAGGGCAATATTCTCCTACCAGCCGCGTCGGCACGACCAGCCCGTCGACGCCTTATGGCTCGGTCGACCGCCCGGCGCAGCCCGCGGCCTTCGCGCTCGGCGCCGGAGCGCGCTTCGTTGCGCGTGGCTTCGATGTGTCGAAGGAATTGCCGAACGTGCTGAAGGCTGCACACGCCCACAAGGGCGCGGCCTTTATCGAGATTTTCCAGAACTGTATCGTCTATAACAAAGACGTGTTCGAGGATTTCGCCGCGCCGAAGGGCGCCGAGGATCGCCAGCTCTGGCTCAAGAATGGCGAACCGATGATCTATGCCAAGGGGACCAAGGGCATCGCGCTCGACGCCGAGGCGCTGCACCTCAAGACCGTCGATGTCGTCGATGGCGACTGGCAGGCGGCCGGCGTCATCGTCCACGACGTCACGAACCGCAGCGTCGCGCATATGCTCGTCGAAATGCGCTTCGGCGAATTCCCGATGGCCTTGGGCGTCCTCTACGACGACCCGCGCCCGACCTTCGAGGCCGACGTCGTCCGCCAGAACAAGGCGGCTGCCGAAGGCAAGACGGCCGACCTGCAGAGCCTGCTCAAAAAGGGACAGACCTGGACGGTGACCGAGGGCGGGCCCGAGCTCTGATCTTGCCGCGGCACCGCGCGCCGGATCTATAGCTCGGTATGGACAATCTGACCCACAGCCTCGTCGGCGCGGTTCTTGGCCAGATGGGGCTCAAGAAGAAAACCGGCCTTGCGATGCCGACGCTGATCATCGCGGCGAACCTGCCCGATATCGACGCGGCCTGCGCGGTCTATGGCATCGAATCGCTGTCGATGCGGCGCGGGATCACCCATGGGCCGATCGCGCTGCTGGTGCTGCCGATCCTGCTGTGGGGGCTGATGCTCGCCTTCGACCGCTGGCAGGAGCGGCGCGGAAAACGGCCGGCGGGGCGCCTTCCGGTCCACAAGGGCTGGTTGCTCGCGCTCGCTTATATCGGCTGCCTCAGCCATCCGGCGCTCGACTGGCTCAACAATTACGGCATTCGCCTGCTCGAACCGTTCAGCCATCGCTGGTTTTACGGCGACAGCATCTTCATCATCGACCTGTGGATATGGATCGCGCTCGCCGTGTCGCTCTGGCTGTCGCTGCGCGGCGAGCGGCGCGGGGCGGCGAACTGGCGACGCCCGGCGTGGATCGGTTTCACCGCTGTGTGTGCCTATATCTTCGTTAACGGCCTCATCACCGGCGCTGCCGAGCGCATGGCCTCGCGCGCGCTTGAGGCGAGCGGTCAAAAGGACGCACTCGTCGTTGCAAGCCCGCCGCCGCTTGCCTTTTGGAAGCGCGACATTTTTTGGCGGACCGCCGACCGCTATGGCAACGCAAGCTTCGTTCCGGGCGCCGGCGGCGAAGTCAATCTGACCGGCGCACCGACCGGCATGGACGATCCGCGCCTCGCGACCTGGGTCAAGGCCGATCCCGCGGCGCGCGCTTTCCTGTTCTGGTCGCGGATGCCCGTGGCGCAAAGCGATGGCGACGCGATCCTGCTGCGCGACCAGCGTTTCATGCACCCGCTCGCGCAGGATCGGTTCCAGGTTCGGCTGACCGCGCCCGACACCGCCAGCCATCCCGAATGAGCGCGCCCGCGTGACGTCATGGCGCCGCGTGTTTCAACCGATTGTCAGCGCGATGCGTTTGAGGCAGGAAGGTGACAATGAACACGCATGTCAGCCCGCGCCGCGGTAAGGAACTGCTTCGCGCCGACCGTGCCTATCGCTCGGGCGGCGGCATGGCGCGGCTGATCGCGCTCGCGCCCGCGAGTCTCTTTCACCGCATGCTCGACCGGATCGATGCGGGGCTCGCCCACGGAACGATCGAGAGCCATCTGCCCGACGGCAGCGTGCGCCTGCTCGGCGGACGCGGCAAAGGGCCGGTTGCGGTCGTTCATCTCCACAGCTGGGCCTCGCTCGCACGACTGGCGCTTTCGGGCTCGGTGGGTTGGTATCGCGCGTGGGAAGCCGGCGAATGGTCGTCGCCCGATCCGGTGCCTTTGTTCGACTTGTTCATGCGCAACGGAGAAGCGCTGGGCAATGTCGCGCGCGCGCATGGGCCATGGCGATGGCTTAATAAGGCGATCCACGCGCTCCATCGCAACGATCGGCGCGGCGCGAAGCGGAATATCCACGCCCACTATGATTTGGGCAATGATTTCTATCGCTTGTGGCTCGATCCGAGCATGAATTATTCGAGTGCGCTGTTCACCGATCCCGGCCAGTCGCTCGAGGAGGCGCAGGCGGCAAAGGTCGACGCGATCCTCGACCGGCTCGATCTCCGGTCGGGAAGCCGGCTGCTCGAGATCGGCTGCGGCTGGGGGGCGCTCGCCGAGCGCGCGGTCGAACGCCACGACGTGCTCTACACCGGCATCACCTTGTCGCCCGCGCAGGCCGAAATCGCCGACGCGCGGCTCGCGGCGGTCGATCTGTCGGATCGCTCTCGCATCGAAATCTGCGATTACCGCGACGCGCAGGGCCCCTATGACGCGATTGCCAGCGTCGAGATGGTCGAGGCGGTGGGCGAGGCCTATTGGCCCGCCTATCTCGACGCGATCGCGCGGCTGCTGCGCCCCGGCGGCAAGGCGGCGATCCAGTATATATTGATCAACGACGCGCTGTTCGACCGCTACGCTGCGAGCAGCGATTTCATCCAGGCCTATATCTTTCCGGGCGGCTGCCTGATTTCGGAAAGCCGCTTTCGCGCGCTTGCCGAGGCGCGCGGCCTTGCGTGGCGCGACGTGCACCGCTTCGGCGGCGACTATGCCGAGACGCTGCGCCAATGGCGCGAGCGCTTCGACGCGGCGGTTGCTGCGGACCAGCTTCCGCCGGGGTTCGACGCGCGCTTCGTCCGGCTCTGGCGCTATTATCTGCAATATTGCGAGGGCGGCTTTCGTGGCGGCGGCATCGACGTCGCGCAAGTCACACTCGAAAAGACAGCCTGAAAACAGGGGGAGAGACGTACATGCGAAGATTTTTGGCGGCGGTGCTGCTGTGCACCGCGGCGGCGGGGTGCAGCGCGCCCGCACCGACCGAGACCACCGATAAACTGCCAAAGGATCTGAATGTGCTGTTCTGGACCCAGGATCAACGCGACGCCGCCTTCCGTACGATGGAGACGGTCCCCAAGGTTGTCGTCAACACCGTGAAGGCGGGCGGACCCGTCTATCCGCTGCCGCAGGGCAAGCCGATCGACCTCGATGATATCGATGCCCATATGGCGAAGCAGCGCAATGCCGGACTGATCATCGTGCAGGACGGCAAGATCCGGCTCGAGAAATATGCGCTCGGCTATGGCGCCGCGGGCCGCTGGACGAGTTTCTCGGTCGCCAAAAGCTTCACCTCGACGCTCGTCGGCGCGGCGGTGAAGGACGGCTATATCAAGAGCCTCGACGACAAGGTCACCGTCTATATTCCGGGCCTCAAGGGCTCGGCCTATGACGATGTGTCGGTGAAGCAGCTGCTCACCATGACCTCGGGCGTCAAATGGAACGAGGATTATACCGATCCCAAGTCCGACGTCGCTTTGTTCAATATGCAGAAGCCCGTTGCCGGCGAGGACATAACGGTCAGCTATATGAAGACCTTGCCGCGCGAAGCGCCTGCCGGGTCGAAGTGGGTGTACAAGACCGGCGAAACCAATTTGATCGGCGTGCTTGTGTCGAGCGCGACGGGCAAGACGCTGTCGGCCTATCTGTCCGAAAAGGTGTGGAAGCCGTTCGGGATGGAGCAGGACGCGGTGTGGATGCTCGGCGCGACGGGGCACGAGATCAGTGGCTGCTGTATGTCGGCGAGCCTCAAGGATTATGCGCGCTTCGGCCAGTTCATCCTGAACGGCGGGGTTGCGGGCGGCAAAAAGGTGCTTCCCGACGACTGGTTGCCCGCGGCGACGACGAAGCAGGCGGGGATCGACCTGCCGGGCCGCGGCTATGGCTATCAGTGGTGGACCAACGACGATGGCAGCTTCGCGGCGCAGGGAATCTTCGGGCAGGGCATCTTCATCGACCCGAAACGCAAACTGGTGATCGCGTCGAACGGCAACTGGCCGACCGCCACCGATCCCGAGGGCGTCGGCGCCGCGCGCGAGGCGTTCTACAAGAGCGTGCAGGCCGCTGTAGACAAGGAAGCGAAATAAGCCGTCGCCCCCGCGAAGGCGGGGGCCGCTGGCGATGTAGCGTAAGGCTTCCAGCGGCCCCCGCCTTCGCGGGGGCGACGTGCATTAATCGACGGCAGTTGCCGTCGCGCGCTGGGCCAGCCACACCGCGACAAGCGGGACGGCGACGCCCAGCGCCATGATCCACCATGCGTCAGCCAGCGTGACGGCGCGGTAAAGCGCCGCGCCGATCACCGCGCCCGCGACGATCCACCCGGCTCCGGTGCCTGCCGAAATGCGCATCGCGAACCAGCTGCCGCCGAAGGTGCCGATGAACCAGCCGACGATCAGCGCGATTGTCGATCCGATCGGGATCAGGACTTCGCCGCTGTCGGGGTCATAGACGTCGGGCGAAATTTCGCTGCCGGCATATTGGGCGAGCCAGATCAGCCCGAACGCGACGACGATGCCGATCACCGCCGCAATCGCCGTCCGCAAAATATCCTTGGTCATTCCCGCGCCCTCGCAAACCCTCTTATGCGAGCGTCTTAGCGCAGGAAAACAAAGATGGCGTTAAGCTTTTTCCATGACCTTGGGCAGCGCGTGGAAGGCGGTGCTGTCGAAGCCCTCGACCATCAGCGCCGCGACAAATTCGCCGACTGCGGCGGGGTCCTTGATGCTCTGCGGGTCTTCGCCCGGATAGGCGCGCGCGCGCATCTGCGTCCGCGTGCCCCCGGGATCGAGGATCGCGGTGCGTACGGTCGAGATATTGCGCATTTCGGCGCCATAGCTGGTAACAAGCGTCTCGAACGCCGCCTTCGACGCCGCATAGGCGCCCCAATAGGCGCGGGGTTCGCGCGCGACGCTGCTCGACAATGCGATCAGCCGGCCGTTCGCGGCGCGGCGCAGCAGCGGGTCGAAATTGGCGATCAGCGCCTGCTGCGCGATCAGGTTCAGCGTCAGCAGCTTGTTGAATTCCTTGCCGTCGATGGCGGCAACGGGGGTCAGCGTGCCGAGCATCGCGGCGTTGAGCACGAGCATGTCGAGTTGCTGCCAGCGTTCGGCGATTGCACTCGCGAGGCGCGCGATGCTGTCGCCGTCGGTGAGGTCGAGCGGCGCGATCGTCGCGCTGCCGCCGGCTTCGTGGATGCGGTCTTCGAGTTCTTCGAGCCCGCCTGCGGTGCGTGCGGTGATCACGACATGCGCGCCGCGTGCGGCGAGCGATTCGGCGATCGCTTCGCCGATGCCACGGCTTGCCCCGGTGACGAGCGCAACCTGGCCCGCCAGTTCTTTAGACGTCGTATTCATTCTGTCAGACAACCCGTTCGGCAAGCAGCGAAAATTGATCTTCCAGCCCATGCTCGTCGAAATCGGTCAGCGTGGTCGGATAGTCGCCGGTAAAGCAGGCGTCGCAATATTTCGGCGCGTCGTCGCTGCGCTTCGCTTCGCCCAGTGCGCGATACAGGCCGTCGATCGAGATGAAGGACAGGCTGTCGGCGTTGATGAAATTCGCCATCTGGCCGACGCTCATCTGCGCTGCGAGCAATTTGGCGCGTTCGGGCGTGTCGACGCCATAGAAGCAGCTGTGCTGCGTCGGCGGACTCGCGATGCGCATATGCACCTCGGTCGCGCCGGCATCGCGCATCATCTGCACGATTTTCAGGCTGGTCGTGCCGCGCACGATCGAATCGTCGATCAGCACGATGCGCTTGCCCGCGATCAGCGCGCGGTTGGCGTTGTGCTTCAGCTTGACCCCGAGATGGCGGACCTTGTCGCCCGGCTGGATGAAGGTGCGCCCGACATAGTGCGAGCGGATGATCCCGAGTTCGAACGGAATGCCCGATTCCTGGGCATAACCGATCGCCGCGGGCGTACCCGAATCGGGAACCGGGATGACAAGGTCGGCATCGACCGGATTTTCGCGCGCCAGTTCGGCGCCGATTGCCTTGCGCACCGAATAGACGCTCGTCCCGTCGACGATCGAATCGGGGCGCGAGAAATAGACATATTCGAAAATGCACGGCCGCGCCGCATGGTCGGCGAAGGGGCGGTGCGAGGTCAGCTGGCCGTCGCGGATGATGACGAGTTCGCCGGGCTCGACCGAGCGCACGAATTCGGCGCCGACAACGTCGAGCGCGACGGTTTCCGACGCGAGGATGTGCGCGTCGCCGAGCTTGCCGATCACGAGCGGGCGGATGCCGAGCGGATCGCGGCAGCCGATCATGCCCTCGGCGGTCAGGCAGATCAGCGAATAGGCGCCTTCGACCTGCTTCAGCGCGTCGATGAAGCGGTCGAGCAGCGAGCGATAGGCCGATGTTGCGACGAGGTGGATGATCACCTCGGTATCGCTGGTCGATTGAAAGATCGAACCGCGGCGGACGAGCACCTTCTTGAGCGCCGCCGCGTTGGAAATATTGCCATTATGCGCGACCGCGAAGCCGCCGGTCGACAGGTCGGCGAACAGCGGCTGAACGTTGCGCAGCGCGGTCTCGCCCGTCGTCGAGTAGCGGACATGGCCGACCGCCGATCCGCCTTGCAGCTGGCGCATGATGTCGTCGCGGTCAAAATTGCCTGCGACATGGCCCATCGCGCGGTGGGTGTGGAACTCCTTGCCGTCGAAGGCAGTGATGCCCGCGGCTTCCTGTCCACGGTGCTGCAGGGCGTGAAGCCCCAGCGCGACTACCGCGGCAGCGCTATCGGCGCCGTGAATACCAAATACGCCGCACTCCTCGCGGAGCTTGTCGTCATCAAAAGGGTGGGTCGTCAGCATGTCATTCCAGGGGCAGGGGGGCAGTGACTGCGGCGCATATAGGGACGGCAATCGCAAATGTCGCCCCCCTAATCACGCATTTGTCACACTGGGCGCGAACAACGGCGTGACAGTGGCTTCAAACCTGCTCTAAAGCGCGGTTTATGGATGATCAGCGCGACACGACCGACCGATTTTCTCCGCGTTTCGACGCCGCCGGACTGGTGACGGCGATCGTCGTCGACGCCGACAGCCATATATTGCTCATGGTTGCGCATATGAACGCCGAGGCGATCGAGCAGACTCGCGCGACGGGGCAGGCGCATTTCTGGTCGCGGTCGCGCGCTGCGTTGTGGCGCAAGGGCGAGACGTCGGGCAACGGCCTGACGGTCTTGGAGATGCGCGTCGATTGCGACCAGGACGCGCTGCTGCTCCGCGTGAAGCCGGCGGGCCCCGCCTGCCACACGGGTCGCCGATCCTGCTTTTATCGCCGTGTCGAGGCCGATGGCGGCCTGACCTTCCTGGCGGACGATGCGCAAGGTTGACGCTGCCGCGCTTGCGGTTCTGCTGCTCGCGGCGTGCGGGCGGCCTGCGCCGGACGAGCGCGCCACTGGGATCGACACTGGCAACCCGCTTGAAGTGACCGCGCGTCAGCGCGGCGTCGTGCACTCCGCTGCCGCGACGCCGGTCGGCGTGTTCGAGCGCGCGCACGATCTTGGCCGCGATGCGATGTGCGTCGTTCCCGATGGCGCCGGGAAATGGCGCTTCGCCGTCACCGCCGCCTTCGGTCCCAGCCTCTCGTGCGCCGCCAGCGGAACGATGGTTCGCGAGGGTCGCGGCTGGCGGATGCGCTTTGCCGGCGCCGATGGCTGCGAAGCATTTGTGCATGAGGAAGAGGATGAGCTTCGCTTGCCCGGAAAGCTGCCGCCGCAATGCCGCCGCCTGTGCCCCGGCCGCGCCTCGCTCGCGGGGCTCCGCCTGCCGCGCGCAAGCTGGTCGGCAAGCGACGCGGGGGACTTGCGGATTACCGATCGAGACGGCAATATGCAGCGTCCTTGCGAGGGCGGACCTGCCCCGAATTGACCCGCTCTGCCGGGCTTGACGTTCACGTCAACGGAAACTAGTTTCACCGGCATGACCGAACAATATGGCCACGCCCATATCGATACGCCCGACCATCTGGGGCGCGAACAATTCAGCATCACCGACTTGTCGACCGAGTTCGGGGTCACCGCCCGCGCGCTGCGTTTCTATGAGGATGAAGGGCTGATCAGCCCGTCGCGCAAGGGATTGTCGCGCATCTATTCGAAACGCGACCGCGCCCGCCTCGCATGGATCCTGCGCGCCAAGCGCACGGGTTTCAGCCTTGCCGACATTCGCGAGATGATCGACCTCTACGACGTCGGCGATGGCCGTAAGCTGCAGCGGCAGGTGACGATCGAGAAATGCGAACAGCGCATCGGCTTGCTGCAACGCCAGCGCGACGATATTGACAGCGCTGTAGATGAGCTGTCACGTTTCATCGACATGGTGAAAAAAGTCGACGCCGGCCAATAAGCCGGCCTGAGCCTCTCCCCGGGCAAGTGTGACATTGTTAGCTGCTTTTCAGAAGGATAACCCATGCCCGTCTATCGCGCTCCCGTGCAGGACACCCTCTTTCTTCTCAACGACGTGCTCGGGATCGAGCGCTATTCGAACCTGCCCGGTTTCGCGAACGCGACCCCTGATATGATCGAGGCGGTGCTGACCGAGGCGGGCAAATTCTGCGAGGAAGTGCTGTTTCCGATCAACCAGTCGGGCGACCTCGAAGGCTGCACGCGCCACGACGACGGCTCGGTGACGACGCCCAAGGGCTTCAAGGAAGCGTATAAGGCCTATTCCGAAGCCGGCTGGGGTCTGCTGACCGCCCCCGAGGAATTCGGCGGGCAGGGGCTGCCGCACGTCATCGGATTTCCGGTCGAGGAATATCGCAACGCCGCCAATCAGGCGTTCGCCATGTATCCGGGGCTGACGCAGGGCGCGACCGCGGCGATCCTCGTCAAAGGATCGGACGAGCAGAAGGCGACCTATGTCCCCCGCATGATTTCGGGCGAATGGGGCGGGACGATGAACCTGACCGAACCGCACAGCGGCACCGACCTCGGCATGATCCGCACCCGCGCGGTCCCGAACGGTGACGGCAGCTATGCCGTCACCGGCACCAAGATATTCATCTCGTCGGGCGAGCACGACCTCACCGACAACATCATCCACCTCGTTCTCGCAAAGACCCCCGACGCGCCCGACAGCGTCAAGGGCATCTCGCTGTTCATCGTGCCCAAATTCCTCGTCAATGAAGACGGCTCGCTCGGGACACGCAACACGCTGTCGTGCGGGTCGATCGAGCACAAAATGGGCATCCACGCCAACTCGACCTGCGTGATGAACTATGACGGCGCCAAGGGCTGGATGGTCGGCGAGGAGAATAAAGGCCTCGCCGCGATGTTCGTGATGATGAACGCCGCGCGCCTCGGCGTCGGCATCCAGGGCCTCGGCCAGGCCGACGTCGCTCACCAGAACGCGGTCCAATATGCGAAAGACCGCCGCCAGGGCCGCGCGCTCACCGGTCCGCAGGACCCGCAGGAAAAGGCCGATCCGCTGTTCGTCCACCCCGACGTCCGCCGCATGCTGATGGACGGCAAGGCGACGGTCGAGGGGCTGCGCGCGCTGTGCACCTGGGGCGCGCTGCAGGTCGATCTCGCGCATGTCGCCGAGAGCGAGGAAGAGCGCCAGCGCGCTGACGATCTTGTCAGCCTGCTCACCCCGGTGATCAAGGGCTTTGGCACCGATAAGGGCTATGAAGTCGCGACCAACGCGCAGCAGGTTTTCGGCGGCCACGGCTATATCGAAGAACAGGGCATGAGCCAGTATGTCCGCGATGCCCGCATCACGATGATCTATGAAGGCGCGAACGGCGTGCAGGCGATGGACCTTGTCGGCCGCAAGCTCGCGCAGAATGGCGGGCGCGCGATCCAGGCATTTTTCGCGATCGTCGACGAGGAATGCGCGCGCGCCAAGGGCGATGACGCGCTCGCCGATTTCGCGGCGCGTCTCGAAAAAGCCAATGGCGAGCTCAAGGCCGCGACGATGTGGTTCATGCAGAATGGCATGGCGAACCCGAACAATGTCGGCGCCGGCGCGCATCACTATATGCATATCCTGGGGATCGTCGCGCTCGGCTCGATGTGGCTGATGATGGCCGAAGCGGCGGGCAAGGCGCTCGCCGAAGGCCGCGGCAACAAGGGTTTCCTAGAAGCCAAGCTGGTCACCGCACGCTATTTCGCCGAACGCTTCCTGCCCGACGCGGGCTCGCTCCGCCGCAAGATCGAGGCGGGCAGCGACGCGATGATGGCATTGACGCCCGAACAGTTCGTCTCAGCCTGACGTTAGCCCTTGCAACTATCGCCGCCATCATGCGTGGTGGCGGCGATGGGGACAGAGCTATCACCAATCGTCGTCGAAGGCCGCAATTGCTGGCGCATCGAACGCGCCGAAAAGGCGCGGATGATCGTCGATGCGGCGGATTATTATGCGCTGCTCGAACGGCTGATGGCCGAGGCGAAAGAGCGCATCCTGCTCATCGGCTGGGATTTCGATCCGCGCATCGCGCTGAAGCCCGACAAGCAGGGCAAGGGTGAACCGCTCGGCGATTATCTGCTGCGGCTCGCCAAGGAAAAACCTGACCGCGACATCGACATATTGCGTTGGAATTTCGGCGGGCTGAAGCAATTTGCGATGCCGCGCATCCTGTCGATGATCGCACGCTGGAAACTGACGCGCGCGATCAGCTTTCGCCTCGACAGCGCGCATCCCGTCGGGTGCAGCCATCATCAGAAGGTCGCGGTGTTCGACGATCATCTCGCGGTCTGCGGCGGGATCGACGTGGGCGCGCGCCGCTGGGATACGCGCGATCACAAGGACGGCGACGCGCACCGCACCGCGCCCGACGGTAAAGCCTATATGCCCTGGCACGATTCGACGATGATCCTCGCCGGTCCCGTCGGCAACGCGCTCGCCGAGCTCGGCAACGAGCGCTGGCAGCGTGCGACCAAAAAGCCGCTGCGCGACGTCAAGGGTGATGGCGAGAATTGGCCCGATGATCTCGAACCCGATTTCGAGGGCGTCGATGTCGCGATCTCGCGCACGCGCGCCGAATATGAGGGCTATGAGGAAATCCACGAGATCGAGCAGCTCTATCTCGACATGATCGCGGCTGCGACACGCTTCATCTATTTCGAAAATCAATATTTCACCTCCGGCAAGATCGCCGCCGCCCTCTCGGCGCGGCTGAACGAGGATGAGCCGCCCGAATTCGTGATGGTGATGCCGCAGACCGCCGACGGCTGGCTCGAGCAGATGGCGATGGACGCCGCGCGCGTGCAACTGGTGCGCGAGATTGCGAAGGCGAAGCATGGCGACCGCCTGAAAGTCTATTATCCGCGCACGAGGCGCGGCGAGCCGATCTATGTCCACGCGAAGACTGCGATCGTCGACGACCGCATGATTCGCGTCGGTTCGGCGAATATGAACAACCGGTCGATGGGGCTCGACAGCGAGTGCGACGTGACGATCGACGCCGCGCTGCCAGCAAATAAAGACATTGAACCCGCGATCGCACGGCTGCGCACGTCGCTGATCGCCGAGCATCTCGATGTGAAGGAAGAAGAGGTCGCGGCGACGTTCAAGCGCACCGGCTCGCTGATCGACACGATCGAGGCGCTGCGCGGCAAGGGGCGTTCGCTCGAACTGCTCGACCTTGTCGCGCCAGGGCCGTTCGACGAATTCATTGCCGAGAACGAGGTGCTCGATCCGACTAGTCCCGATGCGATGTTCGAAGGCTTCACCGAACGCGGCCTCAAGAAGAGCTGGCACCGTGGCCGCAACTGGATGAAGCACCACCGGCCCTTCGGGCGCAAATCGAACTAAAATTCCGCTCGCATCGAGCGAAGTCGAGATGCCCCTCGGCGTGGCGCTATCTCGATGGGTGTCTCGACTTCGCTCGACACGAACGGGAATAGCGGGTTGCCCTAATCCGCCAGCGAAAGAATATGCTTCGCCTGCTTGAGGTGCGGCGCGTCGACCATCTTGCCGTCGACCTGCAACACGCCGACCCCGGGATTGGCGGCGAAGGCATCGACGATCGCCTGCGCGCGCGCGGCTTCTTCCGCCGACGGCGTGAAGGCGGCGTTAATCGCCTCGACCTGCGAGGGATGGATTGCCATCATCCCTGTAAAGCCGTCGCGTCGTGCGCGCGCCGCATAGGCAGAAAGTCCCGCCTCGTCCTTGATCGCCGGGAACACTGTGTCGATCGCCGCGGCGCCCGCGGCATGGGCGGCGAACAGCGTCAGCGCGCGCGCGACCTCATAGGGCGAGGTGTAGCTGCCATCGGCCTCGCGGCTCGTCGTCGCGCCAATCGCGGCGGGCAGATCCTCGGCGCCCCAGGTCAGCCCGAGCAGCCGGTCCTTCGCCTCGCGATAGCTGCCGAGCGTGAAGATCGCCGCAGCGGTTTCGGTCGCGATCGGCAGGATCGGCGGTAGCGTGGCATCGCGCGCGGCTTCGCTGCGCAGGATCGTGTCGAGCTGTGCGATGCTCGGCGCGCCTTCGGCCTTGGGCAGCATGATCGCGTCGGGCCGCGCCGCGGCGATCGCGGCAACGTCGGCGGCGGTCAGATGCCCGTCGAGCGGGTTGACGCGCACCAGCGTCACGACTTCGCGCGTTCCCGCCAGATAGTCGGCGATCGCGTGGCGCGCGGCTTCCTTGTTCGCGAGCGACACCGAATCCTCCAGGTCGAGGATGATCGCATCGGCGCCCGACGCGGCGGCTTTGGCGAAACGCTCGGGGCGGTCGCCGGGGACGAAGAGGAGGGAACGAAGTCGCATTAGCTGGCCTTCCGCTGGACAAGGGCAGAACGCTCGCACTGGCAGACAAGTTCATCGCGCTGATTGATCGCACGGTGGAGGAAGGTCACGATCCCCGCATTCGGCCGCGATTTCGATTCCTTGAGGCCGATGATTTCGCTTGTCGCGCGCAGCGTGTCGCCGATGAACACCGGCTTCGGCATCACCAGCTTATCGTACCCCAAGTTCGCGACGAGCGTGCCGAGCGTCGTGTCGCCGACCGACAGCCCGACCATCAGGCTGAAAGTGAAGGTGCCGTTGACGAGGATCTGCCCGAACTCCGACGCCTTCGCCGCCTCGATGTCGAGGTGCAAAGGCTGCGGATTGTGCGTCATCACGGTGAACAGCAGATTGTCGGTCTCGGTCACCGTGCGGCGGATGTCGTGGGTCAGCGTATCGCCGATGGCCCATTCGTCGAAAAAGCGTCCTGCCATGTTCAGTCCCTTAGATGGAGTTTCATGCCGACATGACTTTGGACAAAGCCGAGTCGGGCGTAAAAGCGATGCGCGTCGGTGCGGGTCGCCGACGATGTGAGCTGGACGAGCTTGCAATCGCGCGCGCGGCATTGCTCGACCGCCCACAGGATCATGTGCTCGCCGAGCTTCTGCCCGCGCAGGTCGGCCACGATGCGGACCGCTTCGATCAGCCCGCGCCAGCTGCCGATGAAGGACAACCCGGGAAGGAAGCTCAATTGCATCGTCCCGACCACGCGTCCGTCCAGTTCGGCGGCGATCAGGCGCTGGTTCGGATCGGCGTCGATCGCCGCGAAAGCCGAAAGGTAGCGCGGGTCCGACGGATCGGCTTCGCGCCCCGGCGGGATCGTCTCTTCGGCGAGCATCGCGAGGATGGCGGGAAGGTCCGCCACCGCCGCGTCGCGAAGGACGAGGTTGCTCACTCCGCCGCCTCGATCCGCGCGAGCAGCGCCTCGACCTGCACCTGCGCGCCGGGCGATGCGTTGAGCTCGGCGACGACGCCATCGAACGGCGCGGTCAGGCTGTGCTCCATCTTCATCGCTTCGAGCGTCAGCAATTTCTGCCCCTTGGTCACCTTGTCGCCTGCCGCGACCTCGACCGCAATGACCTTGCCGGGCATCGGTGACAGGATCGCGCCGTCGCCTGCACCCACGCCCGCGCTTGCTTCGGCACGCCACGGCGTCAACTGCCAGACCGAACCACCCTCCGCAACGAGCATCGCTGGAGACGGCTCCTCGGCGCCGGGGCCGTGCAGTTCGACTTCGACGCGCTTGCCGTCGAGCAGGAAGGGCGCCGAGCGCACATCGGGTGCGTTGAGGCGGAAGCCCGACTGCAGCGACCGCGGCACCATCGCCATCGCGGCGTTGGTCAGCGCCTGCGCTGTCGGCACCGGCTCTTCGGTCATCGCGTCGCCGTCGCGGCCGATCAGGCCGGTGTCGACGGTGCCGGCGACGAAATCGGGATGATCGAGCGCGTTGATCAGGAACGCCGAATTGGTCTTCACCGGCCAGATCGCACTGTCCTCCAGCATCTCCGACAAGAGTTCGCGCGCTTCCTCGCGGTCCTCGCCCCAGGCGATGACCTTCGCGATCATCGGGTCATAGAAGGGCGAGACCTCGGCGCCTTCATAAACGCCGGTATCGACGCGGCCGATATGCTCGGGGAGCTGGAAGAGTTCGAGCGTGCCGATCGAGGGCAGGAAGCCCTTCGCCGGATCCTCGGCATAGAGCCGCGCTTCCATCGCCCAGCCGTTGATCGCTAGTTCGTCCTGCGCGAGCGGGATCGGCTCGCCCGACGCGACGCGGAGCTGCCATTCGACCAGGTCGACGCCGGTGATCTCTTCGGTCACCGGATGCTCGACCTGCAGGCGCGTGTTCATTTCCATGAACCAGATGCGATCGGCGCGGAGACCCTCCGACGCGTCGGCGATGAACTCGATCGTGCCCGCACCGACATAGTCGACCGCTTTCGCCGCGCGCACCGCGGCGGCGCAGAGATCGGCGCGTGTCGCTTCGTCCATTCCGGGGGCTGGGGCTTCCTCGATCACCTTCTGGTGGCGGCGCTGCAGCGAGCAGTCGCGCTCGAACAGGTGGACGACATTGCCGTGCGTATCGCCGAACACCTGCACCTCGATATGGCGCGGGGTCAGGATATATTTCTCGATCAGCACATGGTCGTTGCCGAACGACGCCGCCGCCTCGCGCTGGCATGAGGCGAGCGCGTCGAGGAAATCCGCTGCCGCATCGACCTTGCGCATCCCCTTGCCGCCGCCGCCCGCGACCGCCTTGATCAGCACCGGATAGCCGATCTCGGCCGCTTGTTCGGCGAGGAAGGCGGGGTCCTGATTCTCACCCATATAGCCGGGCGTCACCGGCACACCGGCATCGGCCATCAGCTTCTTCGCGGCGTCCTTCAGACCCATCGCGGTGATCGACGAAGGCTTCGGTCCGACCCACATCAGTCCGGCATCGGCCACCGCCTGCGCGAACTCGGCGTTTTCGGACAGGAAGCCGTAGCCGGGATGGATCGCATCGGCGCCGGTCGCTTTCGCTGCGGCGATGATCTTCTCGCCGATCAGATAGCTCTCACGCGCCGGCGACGGCCCGATATGCACCGCCTCGTCGGCCTCGCGCACATGCAGCGCCCTGGCGTCGGCGTCCGAAAAGACCGCAACGGTGCGGATACCCATTTCGCGCGCGGTGCGGATGATGCGGCAGGCGATTTCGCCGCGATTGGCGATGAGGAGGGACTGGATCATAGGGTTCCGTTCACTTCGAAATGCAGGACATGCGCTTCCTTTTCGATCAGGAAGTCATCGTCGAAATCATAATATTTGGCGGCGTCGACCGGCGTGCCGGCAAAGCCCTCGATCACCTCGAGATTGTCCCAGAAGGTCAGCATCTCGAAATGGACGACATCACCCTCGGCGCGTCGAAGGCACCAGGCGCCGCGATTGCCCGCGCCCGACCGATAGTCGGGAATCGCGACGTCGAGCATCAGCCTGAAATAGGCTTCGGCCTTGCCCCTGGGGACGATCCCATGCCAGCGCCGCGCGATCATGGATGCGCCTCCGGAAAGCCGTGGCGGACGTGCAGCGCGTGCAGCAGCCGTTTGAAATCGCCGACAAAGCGTGTGCCTCCATGCTCGCCGTCGGCAAGCTCGCCGGGCGCGTCATCGGCTAACACCAGCACGGGCAGATTCTGGTTCGCCGCGCCGATCGCGGCGATCACGGCATTTCGTGGACGCGGATAGCCGATGCGGATGATGTCGAGCTTTGCTGCCTGTTCGGGATAGGCCGCGAGCAACCCGTCGACGGTAATGCAATCCCGGCAATAGAAATTCCGCCCGGGCAATGCCGGGTCTTCGAACAGCGGATCGAGAAGGAAGAGCCGGTCGCGCATCATCACATCCGGAACACGCCGAACCCGCGGTCCTCGACCGGGGCGTTCAGCGTCGCGGAAAAGGCCAGCCCGAGCACATCGCGCGTCTGCGCGGGGTCGATGATGCCATCGTCCCACAGGCGCGCCGTCGCGTGATAGGGATTCCCTTCATCCTCATATTTCTGGCGGATCGGCGCCTTGAAGGCTTCGGCCTCCTCGGGCGTCCATTTGTCGGCGTCGCGGTGGACGGTCGCGAGCACGCTCGCCGCCTGCTCGCCGCCCATCACGCTGATCCGGCTGTTCGGCCAGCTGAACAGGAAACGTGGGCTATAGGCGCGCCCGCACATGCCGTAATTGCCCGCGCCGAAGCTGCCGCCGATCAGCACCGTGATCTTGGGCACCGTTGCGGTTGCGACGGCGGTGACCAGCTTCGCACCATGTTTGGCGATGCCTTCGGCCTCATATTTTCCGCCGACCATGAAGCCCGAGATGTTCTGGAGGAAGAGCAGGGGAATGCGCCGTTGCTGCGCGAGTTCGATGAAATGCGCGCCCTTCACCGCGCTTTCGCTGAACAGCACGCCGTTATTCGCGAGGATCGCGACCGGAATGCCCCAGATATGCGCGAAACCGCACACGAGCGTCGCGCCGTAATTCGCCTTGAACTCGTGAAACTCGCTGGCGTCGACGATGCGCGCGATCACCTCGTGGACGTCGTACGGCGCGCGGACATCGTCGGGGACGACGCCGTACAGCTCTTCGCCGTCATATTTGGGCGGGCGCGGGGCCTTCATCGGCACCTCGAACCCCTTGTCCGCGCCCAGATGGCTGACGATGTCGCGCACGATCGTCAGCGCATGTTCGTCATTTTCGGCGAGATGATCGACGACGCCCGACTTTTTCGCGTGCAGGTCGCCGCCGCCAAGGTCCTCGGCGCTGATTTCTTCGCCCGTCGCGGCCTTCACCAGCGGCGGGCCGGCGAGGAAGATCGTGCCCTGATTGCGCACGATCACCGTTTCGTCCGACATCGCTGGAACATAGGCGCCGCCCGCGGTGCAGCTTCCCATCACGCACGCGATCTGCGGGATGCGCTTTGCCGACATATTCGCCTGATTGAAGAAGATGCGCCCGAAATGGTCGCGGTCGGGAAACACCTGGTCCTGATGCGGCAGGTTCGCGCCGCCGCTGTCGACGAGGTAGATGCAGGGCAGGCGGTTCGCCTCGGCAATCTCCTGCGCGCGCAGATGCTTCTTCACCGTCATCGGGTAATAGGTGCCGCCCTTCACCGTCGCGTCGTTGCACACGATCATGCACTGGCGTCCCGACACCTGCCCGATCCCGCAGATGAGGCCCGCACCCGGCACCTCGCCATGGTAGAGGTCGTTCGCCGCCAGCTGGCCGATTTCGAGGAAGGGCGCGCCCGGGTCGAGCAGCCGTTCGACGCGCTCGCGCGGCAGCAATTTGCCGCGGCTCGTGTGCCGCTCGCGCGACTTTTCGTTGCCGCCGAGCGCCGCTTCGGCAACCGCCGAGCGCAGCGCGTCGGTCAGCGCACGGTTATGCGCGCTGCAGGTGCGATATTCGTCGCTGTCCGCGTTGATGCTGGTGCCTAGAACCGGTGCGCTCACTGTATCATCTCTCCTGGAAGTCGGTGCGGAACTAACCCGTCGCTCGTCGATTGAAAAGCGCAGCAGGCCGAAAATGGTTGGCGTTGAAACCAGTTTTTCGCACGCGTCGGCCGCCTGCCTATCCGTGACAAAACAAGGTCATTTCCATGAAAAAAGCTGTCTTTGCCGTTCTTCTGTCCACCGCCGCAATTCTCGCGGGCCCCGTCGCTTGTAG
Organism: Sphingopyxis sp. H053; assembly: GCF_001468225.1. GTDB lineage: Bacteria > Pseudomonadota > Alphaproteobacteria > Sphingomonadales > Sphingomonadaceae > Sphingopyxis. The sequence goes on from NZ_LNRU01000006.1 coordinate 146,154, forward strand.
CAGCGGCAAGGACAGCTCCGCCGCCTACACCGTCGGCACCGAAATCGGGATCAGCAAGACCGCGATGGACACCGCCGCGAAGCCCGGCGACGACTTCTACGCCTATGCCAACGGCAATTGGGACAAGACGACCGAAATCCCCGCCGACCGCTCGTCGATCGGTGGTTTTTACGTCGCGCAGCTCGAAACCGAAAAGCGGAACCGCGAACTGGTCGATGCGATCGTCAAGGGCGACGCAGCCGCCGATACCAACGAGGGCCGCATCGCCGCTTTCTATAAAGCTTACACCGACACCAAGGCGATCGACGCCGCGGGCATGAAGCCCGTCGCCGCCGACCTCGCACGCTTTGCCGCGATCACCGACAAGGCCGCGCTGTCGAAGGTCCTCGGCGAGCAGCTCCGCGCCGACGTCGACCCCTTGAACGCGACCGATTTCGGCACCGAGAATCTCTTCGGCGTCTTCGTGACGCAGGGGCTCGCGACCCCGGGCGAGGTCATCCCCTATCTGCTGCAGGGCGGGCTCGGCATGCCCGAGCGCGAATATTATCTGTCGGCCGACCCCAAGATGGCGAGCATCCGCACCGCGTACCAAGCCTATATCGCCAAGCTGCTGACCGCCGCGGGTCAGAGCGACGCCGCTGCGAAGGCGAAGCGCATCTACGATCTCGAGGTCAAGATCGCGAAGGCCCACGCGACGCGCGAACAGAGCGAGGATTTTACCAAATCGGCCGACGTCTGGGCGAAGGCCGATTTCGCCAAGAAGGCGCCCGGCATCGATTGGCCCGCGTTTATGAGCGCCGCGAAGCTTGACGGCGCGGCGAAGTTCGGCGCCTATCACGCGAACGCGATCACCGGCCTGTCGGCGCTCGTCGCGTCCGAACCGCTCGACGCGTGGAAGGACTGGCTCGCCTTCCACCAGATCAACAGCCACGCCGACGTGCTGCCGAGCGCGATCGATGGCGCGCACTTCACCTTCTACGGCACGACGATGGCGGGCACTCCGCAGCAACGCAGCCGCGACAAGCGCGCGCTCGACGCGCTCGACACCTATCTCGGCGATGCGGTGGGCAAAGCCTATGCCGACAAATATTTCCCCGCCTCGGCCAAGGCCGAAGTCGGCGACATGGTGAAGAACATCAAGGCGGCCTTCGCGACCCGCGTGAACACGATCGACTGGATGGCGCCCGAGACCAAGAAGGAAGCGATCAAGAAGGTCGAAACGATCGCGGTCGGCGTCGGCTACCCCGATACCTGGCGCGATTACGGCAGCTACACCGTCGGCGCCAATGCCTATGCGAACGAGGTTGCGGGGCAACAGGCCGAATATGCGCACCAGCTCGCCAAGATCGGCAAGCCGATGGACAAGGGTGAATGGTGGATGGTCCCGCAGACCGTCAACGCGGTGAACCTGCCCGTCCAGAACGCGCTGAACTTCCCAGCCGCGATCCTGCAGCCGCCCTTCTTCAACGCCAAGGCCGACCCGGCGTTCAACTATGGCGCGATCGGCGCCGTGATCGGGCACGAGATCAGCCACAGCTTCGACAATAATGGCGCGGCGTTCGATTCGACCGGCGCGCTGCGCAACTGGTGGACCCCGGCGGATATGGCGAAATTCGACGCCGCTGGCGATGCGCTTGCGGCGCAGTTCGACACCTACAAGCCGTTCCCCGACCTCGCGGTCAACGGCAAGCTGACGCTGGGCGAAAATATCGCCGACGTTGCGGGGCTGCAGGCGTCGTACGACGCCTATCGCGCCTCGCTCGGCGGCAAGGAAGCGCCGGTGATCGACGGCTTCACCGGCGACCAGCGCTTCTTCATCGCCTTTGCGCAGACCTGGGCGACCAAGATGCGCGCCGAGGCGCTGCGCGCGCGCGTCGCGACCGACGGTCATGCGCCGGGCATGTACCGCGCGCTGACAGTGCGCAACCTCGACGCATGGTACAAGGCGTTCAACGTCCAGCCGACCGACAAGCTGTACCTTGCGCCCGACAAGCGCGTCCGCGTCTGGGGTTGAGAAACGGGAAGGGCGGGGCGTCATTTCGCCTCGCCCTCACCGGACGGCGCGCCGGGCTTTTCCTTCAGGATCAGGTAGCGATAGACGCCGATCGCGTTGATGACGAGCAGCGCGATGTTCTGCCACCCGATACCCTCGCTATCGGGCTGCAGGAAACCCCAGCCGATCAGCGCGGCGCTGCTCGTTACGAAGACGACGAACGCCCAGCCGGTCCAGCGCCGCCCGAGGTTGAGCGACACAACGAGTGCCGCGAGGGTCGCCGCGCCGGCACCATAATATTGCAATGCGGTGAGCAATGTATCGCTCATCGCGGCTCGATGAGATTGCTGACCTCGACCAGATTGCCGTCGGGATCGTGGAAATAGAGCGAGTCGATTGTCCCGGTCGCGCCATCGCGCAATCCCGCGTCGATGATCGCGACGCCTTGGGATTCCAGATGTGTGCGCCACTCAGTAACCGGGGCGTCGCTGAGCAGGCAGAAGTTGCCGCTGCCCGGCACCGTGTCGCGCGCGATGGCTGGGCTGGTCGCGGCATCCTGCAGGCTGATCTTGTGCGCGCCGAACTGCAGCGAATATTTGCCCGGCCGCTCCTCGCGTGCAGTCATGCCGAGCACGCGCTCGTAGAAGGCGCGCGTCGCCGCGACGTCGCGGACGCAAAGAACGATATGGTCGAACCCGGTGACGTGAAATCCGCTCATCGTTCGCTCGCCGTTGCGCCATGGACATATTCGAGCTTCAGCCCGTCGGGATCGGCAAAGAAGACCGCGTAATAGGTCGGGCCATAGCGCGGATAATCGGCAGGTGCGTCGAGGATCATCGCGCCGATCTCCAGCAACAGCGCGTACAGCCGGTCGACATCCGCACGGCTGTCGCTCGTCCACGCCAGATGATGGAGGCCGGGCGAGTATCGATCATGCGTGCGCCCGGCGCCGTCGCCGCGCGCCTTCACGATGCCGATCGAATGGAAGGGCTCGCCGACGCGGTCCCAGTCGCTGCCATTGTCGTGATCGGCCGAGCGCCGGTAGCCGAGAAAACCGAGCACGGCTTCGTAGAAGGCGCGCGAGCGGGCAAGGTCGCTGACCGTCAGGTCGATATGATGGACCAGCCCGCGCGCGCTCATGCCGCCCCCAGCAGTGCGAAGACGCCCGAAGCGGTGAGGATAGGCCAGCCGATATGGCGGCCGCGCGTGTAGATCGCGTCGAACAATCCGGTTGCGGTCCACGCCGCGCCGATCAGCAGGATCAGCTCGCGCGGTGTCCCCGGCCAGATGACCGATGCCGCCGATACCAGCATCAGAAGCGACAGCGCGTGCCACGCGAGGCGAAACACCCTGCGCGCGAGATCGACACCCATGATGCCTTGATCGAGCATCATCAGCGGTCCAATCAACCGCCGTTCGCCCAAAGCGCCATGCACAATGGCCGTCGTCACCATGAAGGCGGCCGACAGCCACAGCCAGATCACGCGCCGGCGCCGATCAGTTCGCGGCCGATCAGCATGCGGCGGATCTCGTTCGTGCCCGCACCGATGTCGAGCAGCTTGGCGTCGCGCCAGTAGCGCTCGACCGGCCAGTCCTTGGTGTAACCCGCGCCGCCCAGCGCCTGGATCGCTTCGCCCGCGACCTTCACGGCATTCTCGCTCGCCAGCAGGATGCAGCCCGCGGCGTCGAAGCGCGTCGTCTGCCCCGCGTCACACGCCTTCGCGACGTTATAGACATAGGAGCGCGCCGTCTGGAGCATGACATACATGTCGGCGACCTTCGCCTGCATCAGCTGGAACGACCCGATCGGCTTGCCGAACTGCTTGCGCTCGCGCACGTAGGGGATGACCGTGTCGAGGCACGCCTGCATGATCCCGAGCTGCAGCCCGGCGAGCACGACGCGCTCATAGTCGAGCCCCGACATCAGCACGCCGACGCCGCCATTTTCGGGGCCCATGACCTGCTCTTCGGACACTTCGCAGTCGGTGAAGACGAGTTCGGCGGTCGGCGAGCCGCGCATGCCGACCTTGTCGATCTTCTGTCCGATGCTGAATCCCGGCATGTCCTTTTCGATCAGGAACGCCGTGATGCCGCGCGATCCCGCCTCGGGGCTGGTCTTCGCATAGACGACAAGCGTGTCGGCGTGTGTCGCATTGGTGATCCAGAATTTGGTGCCGTTGAGGACATAGCCGCTGCCCTTGCGTTCGGCCTTCAGCTTCATCGACACGACATCGCTGCCCGCGCCGGCCTCGGACATCGCAAGGCTGCCCACATGCTCGCCGCTGATCAGCTTGGGGAGATATTTGGCTTTCTGCTCGGCATTGCCCCAGCGGCGGATCTGGTTGACGCAAAGGTTCGAATGCGCGCCGTAGGAGAGGCCGATGGCGCCGCTCGCGCGGCTCACTTCCTCGACCGCGATCACATGTTCGAGATAACCAAGGCCCAGCCCGCCGAATTCTTCCTCGACGGTGATGCCGTGCAGCCCAAGGTCGCCCATCTGCGTCCACAATTCGTCGCGCGGAAACCAGTCGTCGGCGTCGGCCTTGGCGGCGAGCGGCGCGATCTGTTCGTCGGCGAAGCGGGCGGTGGTGTCGCGGATCATGTCGGCGGTTTCGCCGAGCGCGAAATCGAAATCGGGGGTGGCGCGCATGGATTACCTATCGATCGAGGGGGCGGGACTGCGCGCGAGTGTGCATCAAAATATCAGCATAGGGAAATTGAAACGAGGTGAGATTTGGCATAAAGAAAATTTATGATAAAGCGCACGCATATCCGCCAGTTCCTCGCCGTCGTCGACGCCGGCAGCTTTACCCAGGCGGCGCTGCGCATCCGCGTCACCCAGCCGGCGCTGTCGACGGGCATCGCCGAGCTCGAAAAGCTGGTCGGGACCGCACTGTTCATTCGCAACCGCCGCCAGATCCGGTTGACCGAGGCGGGCGGGCGTTTCCTGCCGATCGCGCGCGATCTCGAACGCGGCTTTCGCGCCGCCGACGGCTTCGGGCGCGATAGCGACCGCCGGTCGAGCGAACTCAAGCTCGGGGTGATCCGCTCGGCGCCTGCCGAATTGCTGCAAGCGATCGCCGCCGCGCTGCGGCCGAGCTTTGCGATCGAACTCGTCGAAAACAGCGACTCCGAACTGCGCGCCGCGCTCGGCAGCGGCCGCATCAACATGGCGCTCGTCCCGCTGCGGCCGGGCGAGCGCGGCGACCATGTGATGCCGCTCTATGAAGAACCGCTCGCGATGTTCATCGCATCGGACCATCCGCTGGCCGGGCGCATCGAGGTCGGCCCCGAGGAGCTAGCTGCTGAAACGATGATCGCGCGCCGCTCGTGCGAATTCCTCGATGCGACCAGCCGCTTCTTCACGCGCCACGGCGTCCGCCCGCGCTTCGCGCTGCGCAGCGAAAGCGACGAGCGTTGCCTGCGCATGGTCGCGGCGGGGATCGGGATCACCACAGCGCCCGTCTCGCTCGCAATCGACGGCATCGTCCCGCTCAAGGTCGCGGGCTATGACTTCCGCCGCGAACTCGGGCTGATCGCCGACCCCGCGTGGCGTACGCTCCCCGAAATCGCGCCGCGTCTCGCGCACGCGCTCGAAACGATCGGCGCGATCGCGGCCGAATGGCGACAGATGAAGGTCGATACCGCCGCATGACCCGCGCTCCCAAGACCCGCACCCCCAAGTCTGGCTTGCAGCGTCGAAAGGCCATAACGTTTGCCCCCTCGCATCACGCAGCGGTACGGCGGCGTCCTTCACCCCGTCCATTTGGACGTATGACTAGATGAAAAATGCCCTATTCCGCTCTCCACGGCGGAAGCGCGAGGAGGCGAGTTTGTTGTCGTCTGAGTTACAGACAAAATCACTGGAGCTGACCCATCTCGACCGGCTCGAGGCCGAGAGCATCCATATCATGCGCGAAGTGATGGCCGACGCGGCCAAGCCCGTGATGCTGTACAGCGTGGGCAAGGACAGCGCCGTCATGCTGCATCTCGCGCGCAAGGCCTTCTATCCCTCGCCGCCGCCGTTCCCGCTGCTCCACGTCGATACGACGTGGAAATTCCAGGCGATGTATGAACTCCGCGACCGCATGGCGCGCGAAAGCGGGATGGAATTGCTCGTCTATCAGAACCCCGAGGCCAAGGAGCGTGGGATCAATCCGTTCGACCATGGTCCGCTGCACACCGACATGTGGAAGACCGAGGGGCTGAAGCAGGCGCTCGACCTCCACGGCTTCGACGTCGCCTTCGGCGGCGCGCGCCGCGACGAGGAAAAAAGCCGCGCCAAGGAGCGCATCTTCTCGTTCCGCACCGCGACCCATGGCTGGGATCCGAAGAAGCAGCGCCCCGAGCTCTGGAACCTCTACAACGCCCGTAAGGCGAAGGGCGAGAGCATCCGCGTCTTCCCGATCTCGAACTGGACCGAGCTCGACATCTGGCAGTACATCGCGCGCGAGAATATCCCGATCGTGCCGCTCTATTTCGCCGCACCGCGCCCGACCGTCGAGCGCGACGGCTTGCTCCTGATGGTCGATGACGACCGCTTTCCCTTGCTGCCGGGCGAGACGCCCGTCGAACGCTCGGTCCGCTTCCGCACCCTAGGCTGCTACCCGCTCACCGGCGCGGTCGAGAGCGAGGCGAGCACGCTGTCCGAGGTGATCCAGGAAATGCTGCTCACCACCACCAGCGAGCGCCAGGGGCGCATCATCGACAAGGATGGTGGTGACGCGTCGATGGAGAAGAAGAAGCAGGAGGGGTATTTCTGATGACCGATCCTGTTTACGTCACCGACGCCCTTATCGCCGAGGATATCGACGCCTATCTCGAACAGCATCAGCAGAAATCTTTGCTCCGCTTCATCACCTGCGGCTCGGTCGACGACGGCAAATCGACGCTGATCGGGCGCCTGCTCTATGACTCGAAGATGATCTTCGAGGATCAGCTTGCAGCATTGGAAGCCGACAGCAAGCGCGTCGGCACACAGGGGCAGGAGATCGACTTCGCGCTGCTCGTCGACGGCCTCGCCGCCGAGCGCGAGCAGGGGATCACGATCGACGTCGCCTATCGCTTTTTCACGACCGAGAAGCGCAAGTTCATCGTCGCCGACACCCCGGGACACGAACAATATACGCGCAACATGGTCACCGGCGCCTCGACCGCCGACCTCGCCGTGATCCTAATCGACGCGCGCAAGGGCGTGCTCACGCAGACGCGCCGCCACAGCTTCCTCGCGCACCTGATCGGCATCAAGCATATCGTGCTCGCGGTGAACAAGATGGACCTTGTCGGCTATGACAAGAGTGTGTTCGACCGCATCACGCTGGCGTACCGCGCTTTCGCGAGCGAGATCGGCATCACCAATTTCACCGCGATCCCGATTTCGGGGTTCAAGGGCGACAATATCACCGCGCTCTCGGACAACACCCCGTGGTTCAAGGGGCCGGCGCTGATCGAACATCTCGAAAATGTCGAGATCGGAGCCGCCGCCGACGAAGCCAAGCCCTTCCGCTTGCCAGTGCAGTGGGTCAACCGCCCGAACCTCGATTTCCGCGGCTTCTCGGGCCAGCTTGCGAGCGGCAAGGTCCGGCCCGGCGACGCCGTGCGCATCCTGCCGAGCGGCAAGACGACGACGGTCGATCGTATCGTCACCCTCGATGGCGACTTGGGCGAAGCCGTCGCAGGCCAGTCGGTGACGCTGACGCTCGCCGACGAGGTCGACTGCTCGCGCGGCGACGTCATCGCCGCCGCCGACGCGCCGCCCGAGGCCGCCGACCAGTTCGAGGCAACGCTCGTGTGGATGGCCGACGAGGCGATGATTGCGGGCCGGGCCTATTGGCTCAAGCTCGCGACACAATCCGTCTCGGCGACGATCCAGCAGCCGAAGTACGAGATCAACGTCAACACGCTCGACCATCTCGCGGCGAAGACGCTCGACCTCAACGGTATCGGCGTCGTCGAGCTGTCGACCGACAAGCCGATCGTGTTCGAGGCCTATGGCGACAACCGCACAAGCCCCAACAAGGTGATGGGCGGCTTCATCCTGATCGACAAGCTGACCAACGCGACGGTCGCCGCGGGCATGCTGCACTTCAGCCTGCGCCGCGCGCAGAATGTCCATTGGCAGGCGACCGACATCGACCGCGACATGCGCGCGAACCTGAAGAACCAGCGGCCCGCGTTGCTCTGGTTCACCGGGCTGTCGGGATCGGGCAAGTCGACGATCGCGAACCTCGTCGAGAAAAAGCTGCACCGGATGAACCGCCACAGCTTCCTGCTCGACGGCGACAATGTCCGTCACGGGCTCAACCGCGACCTCGGCTTTACCGAGGCCGACCGGATCGAGAATATCCGCCGCGTCGGCGAGGTCGCGAAACTGATGAGCGATGCGGGCCTGATCGTCATCACCGCCTTCATCTCGCCGTTCCGCGTCGAGCGCGAAATGGTGCGCGGCATGTTGCCCGAGGGTGAGTTCATCGAAGTCTTCATCGATACACCGTTGGCCGAGGCCGAGAAGCGCGACGTCAAAGGCCTCTATAAAAAGGCGCGCGCGGGGCAGCTCAAGAATTTCACCGGCATCGACAGCCCCTATGAGGCGCCCGAGAGCCCGGAAATTCGCATCGACACGACCGCGATGACGCCCGAGGAAGCGGCCGACCTCATCATCGACCGCCTGCTGGGATAATTGGAACAATATGGCTGAAAGTGACGCCGAACTCGCCGAAAGGCTCGCGGCCGCCGCGGGCGCGATCCTGCTCGACCTGCGCGGAAAGGGCGACCTCGACGGCAAAGCGCTGGGTCAAGCGGGCGACGAAGCCGCCAACGCGATGCTGTGCCGCGAAATCCGCGCCGTGCGTCCCGACGACGCGCTGCTGTCCGAGGAAGAAAAGGACAATGTGGCGCGCTGTGGCCAGAGCCGCGTCTGGATCGTCGACCCGCTCGACGGCACGCGCGAATATGGCGAGGGGCGGGACGATTGGGCGGTGCATGTCGCGCTTGCGGTCGATGGCGTGGCAAGCGTCGGCGCGGTCGCGCTGCCGGGGCTCGGGCTGACGCTGACATCGGCCGCCCCCGCGCCGCTCCAGCCCGCGAATACCCCGCTCAAGATGCTCGTCAGCCGCACGCGCCCCGCTGCCGAAGCCGTCTTCGTCGCCGAACGGATCGGCGCCGAACTGCTCGCCATGGGCTCGGCGGGCGCCAAGGCGATGGCGGTCGTGCGCGGCGAGGCCGACATCTATCTCCACACCGGCGGCCAATATGAATGGGACAATTGTGCGCCCGTCGCGGTTGCGCAGGCGGCGGGGCTGCACGTCAGCCGGGTCGACGGATCGCCGCTTCGCTACAACAACGCTGACACCTATCTGCCCGACCTGCTGATCTGCCGGAAAGAGCTTGCCGCCGAGGTGCTTCGCCTCGCCGCGCAATATTCGCCGGGCTAAAAGCGACTCAAATCCCGTTCGTGTCGAGCGAAGTCGAGACACCCGTCGGGAGCGCGTGCCTAATAGGCCTCTCGACTTCGCTCGATGCGAACGGAGAGAAAAGTGACGGCGGGCCCATTGTCACGCGCGGCCGCCTCGCCTAATCCGTTGCATCAAGAAACCGAATACGGGAGATGCGCGATGACCGACCTGCCTGAAACCAACCTTACCATGCTGACGCTCGTGAAGCCCGAAGGGCAGCTCGAGGTGTCGCTCGAACCCCGCCCGATGCCGACGCCGAAGCCGCATGAGGTGCTGGTGAAGGTGCTTGCCGCGCCGATCAATCCGTCGGACCTCGGCCTGCTGTTCGGCGGCGCCGACATGTCGACCGCGCGTGCGTCGACCAGGGACGGCCAGCCGCGGATCACCGCTGACGTCCCGCCCGCGGGCATGCGCGCAATGGGCGGCCGCATCGGCGATGCGCTCGCGATCGGCAACGAAGGCTGCGGCACCGTCGTCGCAGCGGGCGACACGCCCGAGGCGCAGGCGCTGCTGGGCAAGACTGTCGCGCTGCTCGGCGGCGAAATGTATGCCGAATATCGCTGCCTGCCGGTGCAGATGGTGATGCCGCTCCCCGACGGCACCGATCCCGCCGACGGGGCTTCCTGCTTCGTCAATCCGCTGACCTCGCTCGCGTTCACCGAGACGATGCGGATGGAGAATCACAGCGCGATCGTCCACACCGCCGCGGCCTCGAACCTCGGTCAGATGCTCGTCAAGATTTGCGCCAAGGACGGCATCCCGCTCGTCAACATCGTGCGCAGCGACGCGCAGGTCGAGATACTGAAAGGCATCGGCGCGAAATATATCGTCAACAGCAGCGCCGACGATTTCATGGAGCGACTGGTCGACGCGATCGTCGAGACCGGCGCGACGATCGGCTTCGATGCGACCGGCGGCGGCAAGCTCGCGGGCCAGATCCTGACCGCGATGGAAGCCGCCGCGGTCAAGCGCATGACGACCTACAGCCGCTATGGCTCGGACACGTTCAAGCAGGTCTATATCTATGGCGCGCTCGACCTGTCCCCGACGACCTTCTCGGCGCGGAGCTTCGGTCTGACCTGGGCGCTCGGCGGCTTCCTGCTGACCCCGTTCATGGCGAAGGCGGGCATGGAGACCGTCGGGCGGATGCGGAAACGCGTCGTCGATGAACTGACGACGACGTTCAAGAGCCACTACAGTCACGAAATCTCGCTGACCGAGGCGCTGAATGTCGATACGGCGCAGGCGTATAATGCGAAGCGCACGGGCGAGAAATATCTGATCAAGCCGCACGGATAGGATGGGGTTGCGTCCGGTCACGACCGGAAGCGGACACCCCGTACGAAGGGAAAGGGTGCGCGGACCGCTTCCCATCCCCGATCGGTCACGACCCACAAAACACAGCTTTCCTACATTATTTCCATATGTCAGCGTCGGCTCTGGCTCTTTGATTTCGTAGAAACTCGGTCTGCTGCTTAAAGCGACAAAGGCGATATTTTCGACGCGCGCATTGGTATCATTTGCCGCCTTAAAGCCACAAAAGCCACAATTCGCATGCGTGCATGCGGGGCTTTTGTGGCTTTATCGCCGAACGAAGTGCGATTTCAGAGTGAAGTTAGGCGGAGTTCCGCCATTTCGTGAATCAGCGTTTCATGCACTGACGCACATCGTCGCGCTTATATTCGCTGCAATTCCACAGCGCCTTTTCGAACCCCGCCTTGTCGTCGCGGAGGTAGGAGAAGGTCATCGCCGCGCGCTGCGTGTCGCTCATCGCGTCGCTGTCGGGCTTCAACACCGGATTGGTCCAGCCCATGAACTTGCAATAGGGCTTGTCGCCGCACAGCCGGAGCGCGGTGGTAACGAAGCTCTCGGGCGCCGCCTTGCGGTCGAGCTGGGTGTAGATGGTGTCGCGGCCCGCGCTCTCGCCCGCGCCGGCGACGACGCGCGCTTCGCCGACCGCGGCATTGGCATCGACGCCCGCCATTTCGACCGGCAAGCCAAGTGCCATCGCGTGCAGCGGCGATATCGCCGCGAGCTTCGCCACCGGGCCGTCGCTTCCCGACACCGCGCCACGGAACGCGCCCGGGGTGCCCCAATAGCCCGGCCAGCGAAAAAAGAGGTGGGTGTCGACGATCGCGATCTTCTCGAGGCTGTCGCTCCAATAGGGGCGGACCCAGTCGGTGTGATAATGGGTGGCGAGGCCGACGGGCGGATAGGTGCCGCCCGACAGCATCATGTCGGCATTGCCCCGCGCGCGCTGCCAGGCCGCGTCCGAATAGCGGCGGTTCAATGCCCCGTCGCAGGTAAAGGTGAACTGGCACCCCGTCGTGCGTTCCGAACCCTGGAACACGACGCCGCAGATCGACTTGGGGAAGGCCGGATGGCGGGCGCGGTTGATCACCACCTGGCCGACCGCCTGCTGTCCCTTGGCGTCGTCGCCCGCCTCATAAAGCATCGCGGCGGCAAGGCAGTCGCGGGCGCGGGCCTTCGCGTCGCCGCCGCCCGCATAAACGAACGGTCGCGCCGCGACGAAGCCCTTCGTAATCAGCGCGACCTCGGCGTTCTGCGCGCGCGCGTCGTCTTCGGTGACCGGCGCCAGTACCATCGGCTCGACTTCGGGCACGATGTCGGCGGGCGGCGCCACCGGTTGCCGATGCGCCACATGCTTTCGCGTGCCGGTCGAATGGCTCGTATAGATCACCGCCACCACCGCCGCGACGACGATCAGGACGAACAGCCAGCCCGTCCAGTCGCGCCGCAGGGGCAACGCCGTTTGATCGTCGTGGGGGTGCACGAGCGGTCCTCAGATCTCCGGGAGGAAATCGGGAACCGACAGGTAACGCTCGCCGGTGTCATAGTTGAAACCGAGCACGCGGCTGCCCGCGGGAAGTTCGGCGAGCTTCTGTGCGATGGCCGCGAGGGTCGCGCCCGACGAGATGCCGACAAGCATGCCCTCCTCGGTCGCGGCGCGGCGTGCGAAAGTCTTGGCGTCGGCAGCATCGACCTTGATCACGCCATCGAGCAGGTCGGTGTGCAGGTTGCGCGGGATGAAGCCGGCGCCGATGCCCTGGATCGGGTGCGGGCCGGGCTGGCCGCCCGAAATCACGGGCGAGAGATCGGGTTCGACGGCATAGACCTTCAAATTCGGCCAATGTCCTTTCAGGAACTGTGCAACGCCCGTGATATGCCCACCGGTGCCGACGCCAGTGATCAGCACATCGATCGGGCTGTCCTTGAAATCGGCGAGGATTTCGGGACCCGTCGTGCGGACGTGAACGTCGATATTGGCTTCATTCTCGAACTGCTGCGGCATCCACGCGCCGGGGGTCGTCTCGACCAGTTCGATCGCGCGCTCGATCGCGCCCTTCATGCCCTTTTCGCGCGGCGTCAGGTCGAAGGTCGCGCCATAGGCGAGCATCAACCGGCGGCGTTCGACCGACATGCTTTCGGGCATGACGAGCACGAGCTTATAGCCTTTGACCGCGGCGGCCATCGCGAGGCCGATGCCGGTGTTACCCGACGTCGGCTCGACGATGGTGCCGCCGGCTTTCAGGCTGCCGTCCTTTTCGGCGGCCTCGATCATCGCAAGGCCGATTCGATCCTTGATCGATCCACCGGGATTGCTGCGTTCCGACTTCACCCAGACTTCGGCGTCGGGGAACAGCTTGGCGACACGGATGTGCGGCGTGTTGCCGATGGTATCGAGGATCGAATTGGCTTTCATGATCGGTGCGCTCTTTCCTTGAATTCGAACCGCGGGTCGCGGCGGACACGATTTGGCCAGTCTCCGGCACGCAGCCAGAGCGCCTCGTCCGCCAGCGCCGGCGTGGTCGCGGGTTGTAACGAGGCGAGCAGATACTGTCCATAAGGCCAGTCCGCGATGCCCGAGTCCGCGTTGATATGGCCGAACGGCCCGGCGTTGACGAACCGCGCGTCCCAGTGCCGCGACAGGCGCCAGACATAGGAGGTTTTGGCATAAGGATCATCATCGCTGGCTACGACGATCATCGGCGTCTGCGACGAAAGCGGCGGCGAGTCGGTAAAGCTTTCGACCCGCGTGTCGCGCCTGAGCTGCGTCAGGTCGGGCGGCGCGACGAGCAGCGCGCCGGCGATCCGGTCGCGTGCGACGCTGCTGGCGGCGGCGAACCAATGGGCAAAGGCATGGCAGCCAAGGCTGTGTGCCGCAACGAGGACGGGTTCATGTTCGGCATCGATCGCGGCGGCGATCTTCTCGACCCACTCGTCTTTCACGGGTTCGTCCCACCCGCCGAGTTCGACTCGTTCGCAGCGAGCGAAGCTTCGCTCCCACAGGCTTTGCCAATGGGTCGGGCCGCTGTTGTAAAGCCCGGGAATGGTCAGGATTTTATGGCGGATATTCGAATTGTGCATGGCGGTCGCTCCATCGGGGGAGAGAGGGGAACCGCGGTGACGGGTGAGCCCTATTTAACTCAACTGATTAAATTGACAATATGCTTTTGACGAAAGGAGCACGAGGTACGGCGAATGGTTTTATCTTATCCGTTGGTCTGCCTGAACTGCGGCTCGAACGTCCGTGCACGCCGCAGTTCGGGAAATATCCAGGCCCAGAGCGCGGTCACACCGACCGCCGCGGCGCCGCCTACGACAACCGCGCTGACCGGACCAAGCGCCGCCGCCATCGCCCCGGCGCGCATTTCGCCGAGCTCGTTCGAAGCGGAAATGGCAAGCCCCGACGCGGCGCTGACGCGGCCGCGCATATGGTCAGGCGTGTTGAGCTGGATCAGCGTGCCGCGCACAAAGACCGAGAACATGTCGGCGGCGCCCATCAGGACAAGGACGCCGAGCGACAGGAACAGGTTGGTCGAGAGCCCGAACACCACTGTCCCGGCGCCGAAGGCGGCGACCGCCCACAGCATCTTCACCCCGACGTTGCGCTCGATCGGACGGATGGCGAGGCCGACCGCTACGCCAACCGATCCAAAGGCGACGGCGGCGCGCATCAATCCGGCGCCTTCGGGTCCGGCGTGCAATATATCGCGCGCGAACACCGGGAACATCGCGGTCGCGCCTGCGAGCAGCACGGCGAACAGGTCGAGCGTGATCGTCCCGAGCAGGAAACGCTCGATCCACACGAAGCGCAAACCGTCGACCATCTCGCGCAGCGGATGGCGGCGGACTTCGGCGGGCGGCGGCTGGACCCGCCATCCTCCTTGCCATATCGGCCTTCACGCTCAGCCGGGTGCGGCGGCTGGACCCGCCGCACCCGGCTGAGCGTGAAGGCCGATATGGCAAGGAGGATGGCCGAGAAAACATACACGGCGCCCGGATGAGCCGCATAGATGAGGCCGCCTGCCGCAGGGCCGATCACCGACGCCGACTGCCACGCGATGCTGCTCATCGCGATCGCGCGGGGCAGCACCGCGGGCGGGACGATATTGGGCGCGATCGCGCTCATTGCTGGCCCCGAGAAGACGCGCGCGACGCCGTGGAGCGCGGCGAGGGTGAAGAGCAACGGCAGCGTCAACTGGTCGTGCCAGGTGAACCAGCCGAGCGTGGCGGCAATGAGGAGATCGATGAGGTTCGAAAAGATCGCGACGCTGCGCCGCTCGAACCGGTCGGCCGCCCATCCCGCGACGGGCGTCAGGATGGCGAGCGGAACGAACTGGAAGAGGCCGAGCAGCCCGAGCTGGAACGACGCTTCCTTGATCGACATGCCATAGTCGGTGCGCGCGGTGTCATAGAGCTGGTAACCGATCACGACGACCATCGCGATCGTCGCCATGACCGCGGTGAAGCGCGCGAGCCAGAAATAGCGAAAGTCGGGAAAACTGAGCGGGGAGGGGGCTTTGGGCGTTGCTTCCGGCATGACCGGGTCTTCGCCTTCGGGGGGAGGGATCGTCGCCATTGCAGACCGCCGTAGCCCGCTTTTCGGGACTGTCCAGATGGCATAGCTTTGCCGTTCGTCGATTATCGGATGTCATTGATCGGGGCCGCTGGCAGAAGCACCCCCACAGGAGTCAGGGAGACACTCGAATGAAAAACAAACTTGCCCGCTTCGGCGGCGCTGCAATGGCCGCGACTTTGCTGGTTCTCACCGCGTGCAACGCATCCGACAACAAGTCGGCAACCGCCCCGAGCGCGAAGAACTGGACCGAATTCCGCGATAATTTCCTGAAAGGCTATTTTCCGCTCAATCCGAATTTCGCGGTCTATCAGGGCAAGCATGAGTTCGACGGCCAATTGCCCGACTGGTCGCCCGAGGGACTCGAAAAGCAGGCGGCCTATCTCGAAAAGGCGATTGCCGATGCCAAGGCTTTCGACGGCGAGATGACCGATGCCGAGAAGTTCGAGCGCGATTACCTAGTCCATGTTGCGCAGGGCCAGCTCTTCTTCCTTCGCGATACCGATTTCGCGCAGAAGAACCCGTCCTTCTACACTGGCGCGCTCGACCCCAACGTCTATATCGCGCGCCCCTATGCCGACGCGACGACGCGGATGAAGGCCTTTATCGCTTACGCTGAAAAGGTCCCCGCGGCTGCTGCGCAGATCAAGGCCAACCTCAAGCTTCCGCTGCCCGCGACCTTCGTCAAATATGGCACCGCGGGCTTCGGCGGTTTTGCCGACTATTATAAGGGCGACGCCAAAGCCGCCTTTGCCTCGGTCAAGGATGCGGCGCTGCAGAAGCAGTTCGACGAGGCCGCTACGAAGGCGGGTGCAGCGATGACCGACCTTGCCAAATATGTCGGATCGCAGCCGGGCACGCCCGACGGCTACGCGCTCGGCGCCGCGAAATTCTCGAAGATGATCCTGACCAACGAAGGCGTCGACACGCCGCTCGACGAACTCGAGCGCATCGGGCAGGCCGACCTCAAGCGCAATCAGGACGCGCTCAAGGCGGCTTGTTCCACCTATGCTGCGGGGATGACGATCGCCGACTGCATGAAGAAGATGAACTCGGACAAGCCCGCCGACGGCCCGGTCGCGGAGGCGCGGCGCCAGCTGCCGACGCTGCGCGCCTTCCTGATCGAAAAGGATATCGTCACGATCCCGGGCACCGAGCAGGCGCAGGTCGAGGAATCGCCGCCGTACAACCGGCAGAACAGCGCCTATATCGATATCCCCGGGCCGTATGAGAAAGGTCTGCCGTCGGTCTATTATATCTCGCCGCCCGATCCGGCGTGGGACAAGCAGACGCAGGCCGATTTCGTACCGGGCCGCAAGGATCTGATGTTCACTTCGGTCCACGAAGTCTGGCCGGGCCACTTCCTCAATTTCCTTCACTCGAACCGCGCCGAAAGCATCTTCGGCAAGCTGTTCGTCGGCTATGCCTTCGCCGAAGGCTGGGCGCATTATACCGAGGAAATGATGTGGGACGCGGGGCTCGGCGAGGGCGATCCCGAAACGCACATCGGCCAGCTTTCGAACGCGCTGCTGCGCGATTGCCGTTACCTGTCGGCAATCGGGCTGCACACCAAGGGCATGACCGTCGCGGACTCCGAAAAGCTGTTCAAGGAGCAATGCTATCAGGATGAGGGCAATGCACGGCAGCAGGCGGCGCGCGGTACGTACGATCCCGCCTATCTCAACTACACGATGGGCAAGCTGATGATCCGCAAGCTGCGCGAAGACTGGACCAAGGGCGACAAGACGAGGTGGAAAGCGTTCCACGACGAGTTCCTGTCGTACGGCGGCCCGCCGATCCCGATGGTTCGCGCGGCGATGATGAAGGAAGAGGCGCCGAAGGCGGTCTTCTGAGGCTGGCGAATCGAACGACCGACGGCTAGCCTCTTCAAAACAGGGGGCTAGCCGATGGTTGACGTGTTCATTTCCTATTCGCGCGACAACAAGGCGCGCGTCGCCGACATCGCCGCGGCCGTAACCGCGGCGGGCTATGATGTCTGGTGGGATGCCGAGCTGCCGCCGCATCGCTCGTACGGCGATGTGATCGCCGAGAAGATCGGCAGTGCGAAGGCGGCGATCGTCGTCTGGTCGTACACATCGGCGCAATCCGAATGGGTGCGCGCCGAGGCCGACGTCGCGCGAAACCAGAAGAAGCTCGTCCAGACCGCCATCGACGATGTGATGCCGCCGCTGCCGTTCAACCAGATCCAGTTCGCCGATTTGCGCGACTGGAACGGCGATCCGGCGCACAGCGGCTGGCGCAAGGTTCTGATGAGTCTCGAGGAGCTGTGCGGGCGCGAAGCGGCGCCCGCACCGGTGGAAAAAAACGCATCGGCGCCGGTCGCGCCTCCACCACTCGCTTCGGGTGATTGGCAGGCAGCATCGCCGCCCTCAAAGTCATCATTCCTCCCTTGGGCCCTGCTCGGGTTGGCCGTGATCGCCGTCGCACTGCTGGCGTGGAAGTTATTGCAGCCGGCGGCGGCGCCCGAAGCGACCGTGGTTGCGACTTCGGCAGCGACCAATGCCGCGCCTGCTCCGGCCGATGAAGCCAGGGCTGCGCCGAGCGAGCCAGTCGAAGCCTTCACATTGGCGGCCGTGATCGACGACCCAGAGGGCTTCACCAACATCCGTTCGGAGCACAGCGCCCAAAGCAGGATCCTTGGCAAAGTGCTCGAGGGCGAGAAATTCCTGACTTACAAGCAGTCGGGCCAGTGGTGGCGCGTGCGCAAGGCCGACGGCACGACGGGCTTCATGTTCCGCAAATATATCCGGCTCGTCGAAGGCCGCACGCCGGCGATCCCCGCCGGTGCCGCGCCGACCGGCGTCGGTGGCAGCGGTGTCGTCATTCCCGATTCCTCGGACCGGCTGCTTTCGGCCGACGAGCTGGGCAATTACAGCGCGCTCGAACTCCGGATAGCACGCAACGAGATTTTCGCACGCAACGGGTTCCGCTTCAGCGATCCGTCGCTCCGCCAGCATTTCAGCCAATTCAGCTGGTATAGCCCAACCAGCGACACGGTCGAACTGTCCGCCACCGAGAAAGCGAATGTCGCGTTGCTGAAATCGGCCGAAACAGCGGCACGATGACGGGATCGGCGGACCGAACCACGGCCGCCGAAGCCGAGGTCGCGCACCGGCTGGCCGAGGGCGATGCGCTGAGTGCGTTCGATTGCGCTGCTGCGGCCCGGCGCGACGGCGTTGAAAGCCCGCGCCTGCGCTACCTGATGGTGCGCGCACTCGCCGCCTCGGGCGACAGCCTGGGCGCAATGCACCTCTATGAGCAGCTGGGCCTCGCCGCGTCGGGCGATGTCGACAGCCTCGCGCTGGCGGGGCGGATATGGAAGGATGCCGCCTTCGACAAAAGCGGCGACCGCCGCACGGTGCTGCTGGGGCAGGCCGTGGCCGCCTATCATCATGCGTGGACGCTTTCGGGCGCCGCCTTTCCGGCGATCAACGCCGCGAGCCTCTATGCGCTGCTCGGCGAGCGCGAGCGCGCCGCGGCGTTGGCGGGGCCGATCGCCGCAAATGGCGCCGCCGATAATTATTGGGATCTGGTGACGCTGGTCGAGGCACTGCTGCTGCTGAACCGCGGCGAGGAAGCGCTGCGTCCCGCACAAGCGGCCAATAATCAGGCGGGGATCCGCGCAGGAGACCGCGCCTCAACGTGCCGCCAGCTGTCGCGCCTTGCCGAAAGCGGTGCGATTGACGCAGGTCATGCCGGTGCGATCGTCGACCTGCTTCGTCCGCCCCCGGTCGGGGTCTATTGCGGGCGGATGTTCCGTGCGGGCGGCGCCGGCGAGGTCAATGCCCGCACCGCCATCGCCACCGCGCTCGATACGCAGCCGCTTTCGGCGCTGATCGGCCCGCTGGCTTGCGGCGCCGACATCCTGTTCGCTGAAGAAGCGATCGCGCGCGGGATCGACCTGACTGTCGTGCTGCCCTTCGCCGAGGAAGACTTCATTGCCCAGTCGGTGCTGTCGGGCGGTGAGGCCTGGCTGGCGCGTTATGTCGCGTGCCGCGACCGGGCCGCGATGGTCCATTTCGCCAGCGGTTCGCGCTATGTCAGCGACGATTGCCAGTTCGTCCTCGGCTCGCACACGATGATGGGCCTCGCGAAGCTGCGCGCGCGCGAACTGGAAACGACCGCGATCCAGCTCGCGGTGGTCGATCCCGAAGTCGCGGCGCGTTCCTCAGCTGCGATCGCCGGGACGAATGCCGATATTGCGTTGTGGCAGGAGCATGGCGGCGAGACCCTGACGATTTCTGTTGGCGCTCTCGACCGCAACCTCGACTTTCCCGCAGCGCCAACGCCGCCGGACGGGACGCGCCGCGGGCTTTACGCCATCTTGTTCGCGGATTTCGCGGGCTTTTCGAAGCTGGGCGAAGCTGAACTGCCGATCTTTGCCAGCGAGGTGATGGGCGGGATCGGCCGCATTCTCGACGATTTCGGTGATGCGGTGTTGTTCCGCAATAGCTGGGGTGACGCAGTCTATGCGATCATCGACGACCCGGCGACGGCGGCGCGGATCGCGCTCGCTATGCAGGAGCGGCTCGATATTCTGCCACCGGGGCTCGGGCTCGACGGCCAAAAGGCCGGAATGCGGACGGGCATTCATTTCGGGCCGATCTATCGCGGCATCGATCCCGTCGTCGGGAACGAGCTATGGTACGGCACCGAGGTGACCCGCACTGCGCGGATCGAGCCGGTCACACTGGTGGGGCAGGTTTATTGCACGCAGCCGCTAGCGGCGATGCTCGCACTCCGCAACGCCCGCGATTTCGATTGCGATTATGTCGGCAAGGTGCAGCTCGCCAAGGACTATGGCGAGCTCGCCCTCTATCGATTGTCGCGCAGCTCAGCCTGATGGTGCGCGCAGCCGCGCGACGAAAAAGCCATCGAGACCGCCCGCGTCGGCGAGCATGGCGGGGAGCGTACGGATCAGGCCCTTGTCGTCGGCGACAACCGCTTCGGGCAGTTCGTCGGCGCGCGCGGGATCGATGCTCCATCCGGCATGGCGGTCGAGGAAGGTCGAGACCTGATCCTCGCCCTCGGCCTGCTCGAGCGAGCAGGTCGCATAGATCAGCGTCCCGCCCGGTTTGACCCAGCGCGCCGCGCGCGACAGCAGTTCGGTCTGAAGCTCTGCCATTTCGGCGATCTGCCGCGGTTCGATGCGGTGGAGCACATCGGGGTGCCGGCGGAAGATACCGGTAGCCGAGCAGGGGGCGTCGAGGAGCACCGCGTCGGCTTGATCTTCGGGTGCCCACGAGCGGATGTCGCCCTGGACGATGTCGGCCGACAGGCCGGTCCGTTCCATATTGGCGCGCAGCCGTTCGAGGCGTTTGGCGCTGGAATCGACCGCGACGACGTTCCATCCCGCCGCCGCGAGCTGCATTGTCTTGCCCCCGGGCGCGGCGCAGAGGTCGAGTACGGTCCGGCCTTCGCCGGCGCCGAGCAGGCGCGCGGGCAGGCTGGCCGCCAGATCCTGCACCCACCAGCCGCCTTCGCGATAGCCTGGCATCGTCTCGACCGCCTGCCCGCGGGGCAGGCGGCGATGGCGCGGTGCGAGCGAAACGGCGTCGGGCCATTCTTCCGTACCCGGTTCGGCGGCGAAGCTGAGGTCGATCGGCGGCGGCGCACTCCACGCCGCTTCTGCCGCTTCGACCATCGGCAGGCCCCATTGCTCGGCCCACCGTTCGGCGGTGGGCAGGGGAAGCGTGGCGCGGTCGGGCAGCTGCCATTCTTCCTGCTGCGCGCGCGACAGGATTGCGTGAACCAGCCGTCGCGGCCCGCCATCGACGAGCGGCAAGGCGGTCGACACGACCGCATGGCCGGGGCTTTTGAGAACGAGCAACTGCGCCAGCGCAATCCGCAACACAGCGCGCGATTTGACGTCGTCAGGGAGAATTTGCGCCGTCGCGCCGTCGATCAGCGCGTCGAGGTCGACCATCCAGCGCAGCGTTTCGGACACGATCGCCACCGCGAAGGCGCGGTCGGTGGCCGTCAGGCCTTGGGTGGCGGCATGCATTGCGATGTCCAGCGGGTCGCCGCGCCGCAGGATCGCGTCGATCAACCGCAGCGCGGCGCGTCGCGTCGCCGTACCCGCGGGATCGGCGCCGCCGGACGATCGCGGGCGCCGGGGCGGGCGGCGATCAGCCATGATGGGCAACGGCGTGGTTGGCGTGACGCATGAAAAATCCTATAAGGCGGGTATCATGACCGACAGCAGCCAAAATGGAACCATCGGCGGAACGCCGCGCGCTGTAAAGCGCCCTGCGCATGTGAAAGCTCCCGCAGGCTGGACGAACAGCGCGGTTCCGTCGCCCGAGCCCATCCACGAGGATAGGGCCGAGGACCAACCCGGCGGGCGCAACCCTGTGCGCTATGGCGACTGGGAATTGAAGGGGGTCGCGGTCGACTTCTGATCGGGGCGCCGCGGTT
Source organism: Sphingopyxis sp. H053 (assembly GCF_001468225.1). Lineage (GTDB taxonomy): Bacteria > Pseudomonadota > Alphaproteobacteria > Sphingomonadales > Sphingomonadaceae > Sphingopyxis. Next base: position 167,920 of record NZ_LNRU01000006.1, read on the forward strand.
CGGCCGATAATCTAGAGATAGCGCCGGAATTTAAATGGCCGCCCTTGCACTGAGCAAGGACGGCCACAGTTTTTTGTGATTAGACGGCCGGAAGCTCGGTGTTGAGGGGCATCTTGCCGCTCTTGACCTGTTCGGCGAACACTTCGCGCATAAGCTGCAGCGAGAAGAGGTGCGCGAAGATCAGGCCGAGGATGCCGTTCTGCATCAGCTTGCGCAGCACATCGCCGCGCAGTTCGCGCAGCTTGTTCTCGTCGACCATCTGGAAACCGCGATAGACGAAAGGCTTGTCATTGCCTTCCTGCTGGATGGCGACTTCGCCGTCCATCAGAAGGTCGGCCTTCTTCAGTTCGTCCATGAACATGCCGGTGCGCTGGCCGGCTTCTTCGAAATTCTTGCAGAATTCGAGAACGGCCTGAACCTGTTCCGACGGCTGGCCGTCGATGAACAGCGCATCGCCCTCGTCGAACTTGCCGATCGCGCCCGACGTCGGGTCGAAGCACAGCGACAGATCTTCCGAATCGGGCTGGAGCCGCGCGAGGAGGAAGGGGTAGCGGCGGATATAGGCCGGGACATAGACCGGATTGATCAGCTTGCCTTCGTCGTCGACGAAGGTGTTGATGCCTTCGTTCAGGCCCATCAGCGCGAGCGGAACCGGATTGTCGCCGGCCGAGAAGACGATCGGGAAAAAGCGGCATGCCGACACGAATTCGTCCGAGGTCAGCGGGATGGCGTGCTGGCCCACCAGGAATTCGGCGCTGTCGAGCGGACGTGCGTGGAAATCGGCGTGCTCGACGCTCGAAAGCGGGGCAAGGTCCTTGTAGAACAGCGGCAGATTGGCAGGTGCGGGCGCGGTGGCCATGTTTGAACTCCGGTAAAAGTCCCGAAGCTCGGGACGAAAAGGATAAAGCGCCTTATTGACCCGCGCCGCGCGGCGCAAGAGGGGGATGATGCAAGCGGGTGATATGCGGCGCGGCGGGACGGAGCGGTGGTCAGGCGACCAGTTTGCCGGGATTGAAGATGCCCGCTGGGTCGAGCCCGGCCTTGACTCCGCGCAGCGCGGACAAGCGCGCCGGACTGTCCAGTTCGGCCAGGATGTCGCGCTTCATCTGGCCGATGCCATGTTCGGCCGAGATCGACCCTCCGAGTTCGAGAACGTGCGAATAGACCAGCCGGCTGACGGCTGCGCCATGCTCGGCGAGCCATGCCGCGCCATCGGCGTCGGCGGGCGGCTGGACATGATGGTGGACATTGCCGTCGCCAAGATGCCCGAAAGATAGCGCGCGAGCACCCGAAAAGACCGAATTCAATCGCGCCGGATTCTCGGCGATGAAAGTTGGCATCAGATCGACGGGTACGCTGATGTCATGCTGGAGCGCCGGACCTTCCGCGCGTTCCGCTTCCGAGATGGAATCGCGCAGACGCCAGAAATCCTCGCTCTCGCGGTCGCTTTTGGCGATCACGACATCGCGGATCAACCCGGCGTCGAGTGCCGCAGCGAGTTGCCGTTCCAAGGCTTCACCCAAAGCCTGATCGCTTTCGCCGGCGAGTTCGAGCAGGACATACCACGGCTGCGCGGTCGCAAGCGGCGCGCGCGTCTGGGGAATATGGCGCAGCACCGCGTCGAGGCAGGCGTCCGGGATCAGCTCGAACCCCTCAAGCTCGCGCCCGATCGCGGCATCGACTTGGCGCAGCAGCAGCAGCGCGCTTTCGGGCGAATCGATCCCGATCCACGCCGTCCGCCGGGCGGCGGCCGCGGGGACGAGGCGCAGCGATGCGGCGGTGACGATCCCCAACGTCCCTTCGGCCCCGCAGAACAGGTGCCGCAGGTCATAGCCGCGGTTATCCTTTTTGAGCGGGGCCAGCCCGTCGAAAATGCTGCCATCGGGCAAAACCGCTTCGATGCCTGCAACCAGCGCGCGCATCGATCCGTGGCGGAGCACCTGGGTGCCGCCGGCGTTGGTCGACACCAGCCCGCCGATCGTTGCTGAGCCCTTGCCTCCAAGAGTGAGCGGAAAACGGAGCCCGTGCGCGAGGATGGCGTTGTGGAAATTCTCCAGGATCACGCCGGCTTCGGCAACGGCAAGCTGCCCCGCCTCGTCGATATGGCGTATCCGGTTCAGGCGCCGCAGGCTGAGCAGCAGCTGATCACCGCTGGCATCGGGGGTCGCGCCGCCTACCATGCCGCTGTTGCCGCCTTGGGGGACCAGTGCGACCTCGGCCTCGGCGCACAGGCGCACGATGGAAGCGACTTCGTCGGTGCTCGCGGGCGATAGCATCGCGGCGGCACGGCCGTGATATTTGCCGCGCCAGTCGGTCAGCCAAGGCGCCATCGCATCCGGGTCGGCGCTATAGCCTTTGGGGCCGAGCAAATTTGCGAATGCGTCGAGCAGCGATGCAGATGGCGGGCGCGTCATGCCGGTCCACTCCGGAAATTTCCTGCTCCACAAGCGGGCAGGGGGTGACAGCAGTTCATTTGATGTTCAATCATCCTTGTTAAAGGGAGCGATGGACGAATAGTATCTTTTCGTCCAGCGGGCATGGACGCGGGAGCCATAGGTGAGCGAAATCTTCGGTCAGAACGCCAAAGGAGCGGCAGCGGGGCTGTGCTGACGGCGGCATTCCTGTGGTTTGTGGCCGCGGCGCCAGCGGCGGACGCGGCGGTGCCCGTTGCCGCGCCGGAACCGTTGGTCGCAATTTCCTCGCCGACGCCCGAACAGGTTTCTTCCTTCTGGCAGGTGGTGATCGAGCAGCAGCTGATCATCCGCGTGCCCGCCCAGCGTTCGCAGCTCAACAATTTCGCGGCGGGCCCATCGATGTCCAAACGCGCGACCGAACTGCCGGTCGTCTGGAAAGAGAAAAAGGCACCCAAATGCGTATCGATGCGCAATATTTTGGGGATGCAGGCGGTCCAGCGCGACAGCATCGATATCATCACGCGGCAGAAGCAGCGGCTACGCGCGCAACTCAACCGCGGTTGCCGCGCGCTCGATTTTTATGCCGGTTTCTACATGCAAGGTAGCAAGGACGGAAAATTGTGCGAGGATCGTGATCAGATCCACGCTCGGACCGGCGCAAAGTGCGAGATCGACAAGTTCAAGCTGATGGTTCCGGTCCGCGAAGACGATTAATCGCGTTTATCGCGGCCTTTCCTTGACTTTTCCCCATCATTTGCCCAATGGCCGCGGCAACGTCCGCCTGCGTGGGAGGCTGGGCGCCAACTCTTTTCCGGACATGATGATCTTATGAAATTTGCCGACATCGGCCTTTCCGACGAACTTTTGCGCGCGATCGACGAGTCGGGGTATAACGAAGCGACCCCGATCCAGGCGGGAGTTATTCCGTCGGTCCTGATGATGCGCGACATCATCGGCATCGCCCAGACGGGCACCGGCAAGACCGCGTCGTTCGTGCTGCCGATGATCGACATCCTCGCTCATGGCCGCGCCCGTGCGCTGATGCCGCGCTCGCTGATCCTCGCGCCGACGCGCGAACTCGCGGCGCAGGTCGCTGAAAATTTTGAAAAATACGGCAAATATCACAAGCTTTCGATGGCGCTGCTGATCGGCGGCGTGCAGATGGGCGATCAGGTCAAGGCGCTCGAAAAGGGTGTCGACGTGTTGATCGCGACGCCGGGCCGCCTGATGGATTTGTTCGAACGCGGCAAGATTTTGCTGACCGGTTGCAACCTGCTTGTCATCGACGAAGCCGACCGGATGCTCGACATGGGCTTCATTCCCGACATCGAGAATATCTGCACCAAGCTGCCGGCGACTCGGCAGACCCTGCTCTTCTCGGCAACGATGCCGGCGCCGATCAAGCGGCTCGCCGACAAGTTTCTGTCGAACCCGAAGACGATCGAAGTCGCGCGTCCGGCAAGCCGGAACGAGAATATCGAGCAGTTCCTGGTTAAGACATCGGAACGCAGCAAGCGTGACACGCTTCGCAGCCTGATCGAGACCGAGAAGGTCGGCACCGCGATCATCTTCTGCAACCGCAAGACGACCGTGCGCGAGTTGGCTAAATCGCTGCAACGCTATGGCTATAAGGCGGGCGAGATCCAGGGCGACATGGACCAGTCGAGCCGCACCGCCGAACTCGAACGGTTCAAGAACGGCACGATCAACATCCTGGTCGCGTCGGACGTCGCGGCGCGCGGGCTCGACGTCAAGGGCGTCAGCCACGTCTTCAATTTCGACGCGCCGTGGCACCCCGACGATTATGTCCACCGCATCGGCCGCACCGGCCGCGCAGGCGCCCAGGGGCGCGCCTTCACTCTGGTGACGCCGTCGGATGACGAGGCGATCGACAATATCCAGAAGCTGACCGGCTACAAGATTCCGATCCATGGCGGCGGCGCGCCGGCGGCGGATGTCGCCAAGCCCGACCGCGATGCGGAAGAGGGCGAGCCGCGGCGCGGACGTTCGGCGCGCGGCGGGCGCGGCAAAGCTGCTGCGAAGCCGGAGAAGGCACCTGCGCGTCCGGCGCCGGCCGCACCCGCCGCCGAAGCGCAGCCCGCGAAGCCGCGCGAGGACAGGAAGCCGCGCAATGATCGCAAGCCGGCGCCCGCCAAGCGTGACGATCTGGACGGCCCCGACGATGGCTGGAACGGCCCGATGCCGGGCTTCCTGTCGGTCGGTTTCGACAGCTGACGCCGGGCGGAAAGCGGTTGCTGGTCAGACCCTGACCAGCATCTTTCCCATATTGCTGCCAGAAAACAGGCCGAGGAAGGCGTCGGGCGCCGACGTCAACCCGTCGTGCACTGTCTCGCGCATCGTGACCGCGCCGCTGGCGATCAGGCCGCCCATGTCGGCATAGAATTCTTCCATGCAGTCGATGAACTGGTCGGTGTAGATGAAGCCTTCCATGCGGATCCGGGCCGGAATGGCCCGGATTATATATTTCATCTCCTGCGGCTTCGCGTCGTTGTAGACGTCGATCATGCCGCAGATCGCGAAGCGCGCGAAATCATTCGCCGTCGCAAAGGCCGCGTCGAGGTGCTCGCCGCCGACATTGTCGAAATAGACGTCGATGCCCGACTTGCCGAGGCGTTTGAGCGCGGCGGCGAGTTGGGGGAGCACCGGCCCAGCCTTATAATCGATCGCCGCGTCGGCGCCGAGATCAAGGGCCCACGCGCATTTGTCCGCGCCGCCGGCCGAGCCGATTACGGTCATTTCGCGCGCTTTGGCGATCTGTACGACCGCCGAACCGACCGCACCTGCGGCCGCCGAGACGAATATCGTATCGCCGGGCTTGGCCGCCGCGATGCGGAGCAAGCCGATCCATGCGGTTCCGCCGGTCAGGCCCATATTGTGCAGGAAGGTTTGCGGGGTCAGGCCCGCGGCCAGCATGTCGCCGGGCAGCTTGTTCGGCATCATGTCGAGACCGATGACGCCGCCGTCGCGCCAACCGCCCATGTGGAGGATCAGGTCACCCGGAGCAAAGCCCTCCATCCTGCTTTCGATGACTTCACCGATCGCCCCGCCGGTCATCGGCTGGTCGATCTGGAAGCTGGCGGCATAGCTTTTGGCGTCGTTCATTCGCCCCCGCATGTACGGATCGACCGACAGCCAGAGATTGCGGATGCGAAGCTGGTCCTTTTCGAGCGGCGCGTCGGGCACCTCGCGCAACGCGAAATTGTCGATCGTCGGCAGCCCCTGCGGACGACTGGTCAAATGCCAAGCCTTGGCCATCGGAATCCCCCCATTCCCAATTTCGCCGGCGACGGTGGTCATCGTCAGAAAAGCCGTTGCCACTGCCAATCAGCGTCGTTAATACGCTGCCGGTCGCGGGGCCGTAGCTCAGATGGGAGAGCGCTGCAATCGCACTGCAGAGGTCAGGGGTTCGATTCCCCTCGGCTCCACCAGCGACCTTCCCGACCGATCAGCCTGCAAAATCGCGAATCATATTCTTCGCAATCACTAGCTGCTGGATCTGCGTCGTCCCTTCATAAATGCGGTAAATGCGGCAGTCGCGATAGAAGCGTTCGGCCAGATATTCTTTGAGATAACCCGCGCCGCCGTGGATTTGCACGACGCGGTCAGCGACGCGCCCGCACATTTCGCTGGCGAACATTTTCGTTGCCGCGGCCTCGACGAGGATTTTCTCGCCGCGGTCGGCGCGCGCACACGCATCGGCGAGCATGCATTCGGCGGCATAGATTTCGGCCTTGCTGTCGGCGAGCATCGCCTGGATCAGCTGGAAGTTGGCGATGGGCTCGCCGAACGCCTTGCGCTCCATCGCATATTTCAGGCCGGCGTCGAGCATGCGCTTGGCATAGCCGACGCTCGCCGCCGCGACTGACAGGCGCCCGTTATCGAGGCTCTGCATCGCCGCGCGGAACCCGATGCCTTCCTCGCCGCCGAGCAGTGCGTCGCCGTCGACATGCACATCCTCGAGGATCACGTCGGCGATCTGCGACCCGGCCTGGCCCATCTTGCCATCGGGCTTGCCGATCGACACCCCCGGCGCGTCGCGCGGGACCATGAAGGCGCTGACATGCGCATTCTTGGGCAGCGCCTCGGCATTGGTGCGCGCCATGACGAGGATGACGTCGGCGAAGGGGGCGTTGGTAATGTAACGCTTGGTGCCATTGAGGACATAACCATTGCCGTCGCGCACGGCGCGCGTCTTCATCGCGGCGCTGTCCGATCCGCTGTCGGGCTCGGTGAGGCCGAATGCCGCGATTTCTCCGGCGGCGAGCTTGGGCAGCCAATGCTCCTTCTGCTGCGCCGTGCCGAACCCGACGAGCGACTTGCAGACCATGCCGATGTTGATCGAGACGATCGAGCGATAGGCAGGCGAGGCATAGGCGATCTCGCGGATAAAGCCGACATATTGGCTGACGTTCATGCCCGCGCCGCCATATTCCTCGGGCATCGTGACGCCGAACAGGCCCATGTCGCGCATTCCCGCAAGAATATCGTCGGGAACGCGGCCGAGTTCCTCCAGCTGGTCTTCCGCCGGGATCAACCGCTCGCGGACATAGCGCTGCAGCTGTTCGATGAAGGCTTCATAGATATCGGCGTCCATTCCCGGATTGGTCATCGTCTTCCTGTCCCTTGATTATTGTTCGGCGTAGGTGTCGATCGCCGAGAAAATACGCGTGAGTTGCTCGCGTTCGTCGGCGTCGATGTCGGGGCGCCAGATTTCGAACAGCAGGATCGTGCGGTCGCTGGTGCCGCGGTTCCAGGCTTCATGTTCGAAGCTGTCGTCGAAGATCAGCATCTCGCCCTCGCGCCACGCACGCGTTTCCGCGCCGACACGCAGACCGCAGCCATCGGGGACGATCAGCGGCAGATGGCAGATAAGGCGCGTGTTGAGCAGGCCGTGATGCGGCTGGATATGCGTGCCGGGCGTGAGGCGCGAGAAGAGTGCGATCGGTGCGCCGCCTAGGATCACCGGCTGCGGCGCCAGTTCGAGCGCGGCGAGGGTGGCGGGGCAGCGTTCGTCCATCCCGTCGGCAACGACCCCGTCCTTCCATAACCACGCGGCGCCCCAGTCGGGCTTGTCGAGCAGGGGGTTGTTGGGCGGCGGTCGGTCGGGGCTGGCGGTCACATAGGGACCGAAGCGATCGGACGAGTTGTCGATCAAGGCGCTGAGTTCGGCGCGGATTGCCCCCGTTGCGGCTTCGACTGCGGGAACCCAATCGAAGTCGGCCCGGTCGAAAAAGGGGCGCTGCGCGAGGCCGGGGAAGTAAAACATGCTGGGTTGTTGCAAATAAAGCGGCTGTTCGCCCGCAAGCATTCGGAGGGCCTCGGCGACCCGCGGTGTTGCGGTGCCGGCGTCGATCCCGGCACCGCGCAATTGGCCGAGAAGATGCTCTGCAAAGGCGCGGTCGGTTTCGGCGAGGAATTGTTCGGCGCGCTGGAGGCCGGGATGAAGGGCAGGCGGGACACTCCGGGCCTGTGCTGCGGTTCCGAGCGCTAACCGGTAAAAGCTCACCGCCGCGCGATCGTCGGCGAGGCGGCGCTTGAGTTCGGCCATGGCGAGCAGCACCGCGATATTGCCGCGGTCGGCGCGGATCGCATCGTCGAGCGCCGCGGTTTCCGCCGCAATATCGCCGCGGCGATGGGCGTCGCGTGCCCGGTCCAGCCATGTCGTCTGCTGCGTCATGGCTCTTGCCATAACGCAGCATCGGACCTTTGCAAGCGACGCCCCGCGTGCCTCAGGCTGCAGTAGGGGAAGCTTCGGGCGGCCTGGTTGCGCCGCGGAGCCATTTCCGGGCGACGAGCATGGGCCGGGTCCGCCAGATCATCATCAGCAGCGCGAAGAACAGCGCCCACGGCAGGACGGCGGCCCCAACGACAAGGATGAAGGACAGCATTACGCTGCCGCTGTGGACGAGCATGTTCAACGCGTCGCTGAACGGGTTGCCATAGCCGATGCCGGGCAGCCCGCCGGTGCCGACGTAATCGAATTGCATCGGCGTCGTGGCGAGCATGGCCTCGCCGGTCCGGCGCGTGTCGCGTTCGCCGTCGAGCTGGCGGCGCATTCCCGCGATCTGCTGCTGCAATTCGGCGCGCTCGCGATCGCCGAGACCACCCTGCCGGAGCCGCGTTTCGAGACGCGCGATCTCAGCGTTGAGGTCGGCACTGCGGCGCTGCGAGTCACTGATCTGCGTCCCGACATCCTCGCCGCTGATCCGCGTCGCCGCGAGCACGCCTTCCGCCTTTTCGACGCTTGCGAGGGCATCGCGGCCGAATTTGCGGGCTATTGCGGGATCGAGCTTGAAGAGGAGTTGGGCTTCAACCTCATTTTCGCGCACGAGGCGATAGGTCATGCCGGCGATGCGGCAACGGTTGACCCCCAGCGCTTCGCACGCGGCGGCATGTTCCTCCTGCACCTTGGCAATGCGATTGTCGTCGAGGCGGAAAGCATAGGCATAGTTGAAAGCGACGCCGGGCGCCGACGTGACCCCGACGTTGGGCGGACGCACGGCCCGTGCCGAGCTATCCGAAGGAGCCGGGATCGACAGCGGCGTGGCTTCCGCGGCGGTATCGACCGGGGCCATGTCATAGGTAGGAGATCCCTGGACACTCACCGATTCCGAATTTTTTTCCGAACAGCCGACCAGGGCGAGCGCCATCGCGCCCGCTAAGAGCTTGGTTTTCATGAAGTCTCTCCCAATATGCGACTCATGGTCGCATGATATGAAATATCATAATTGAAAGAGTAGACAATCAATTTCAGGCGAGCTTGATGAAGCTGTCCAATACCCTCTTGCTGCCCGCTTGTTCGAACTCGACTTCGAGCTTGTTGCCGTCGATGTCCGTGATGTCGCCATAGCCGAACTTCTCGTGGAACACGCGCATCCCGATCGCGAGGTCCGATCGTGCCTTCGCACCGACCGAGGCGGCGGGGCCGCGTTCCGACGGCGCGGGCGCGCGGGTTATCGTCGACGATTGCGCCGCCGCCCGCTGCCATGCCGGGCCGCGCGTCATCGTGCGAGCGGGCTGGCGTTCGGCGACATGCGCGAAGGGATCGCCTTGCGCCGACCAGTTGGCGCGCCACAGGCTCTGGCCGCCGCCGAAGCTGTTCTCGCTGTCGACATGCTCGGGCGGAATTTCGGCGATGAAGCGGCTGGGGATGCTGCTCACCCACTGGCCATAGATGCGCCGGTTGGCGGCGTGATAAATGCTCGCGCGTTCGCGGGCGCGTGTGATCGCTACATAGGCGAGGCGGCGCTCCTCTTCGAGGCTTTGCACTCCCCCTTCGTCCATCGAGCGTTGCGACGGGAAGACGCCATCCTCCCATCCGGCAAGGAAGACATGGTCGAACTCAAGCCCCTTGGCGGCGTGGATCGTCATGATCGTAACGGTTTCGGTCGTATCGTTGTTGTCGCGGTCCATGACGAGGCTGACATGTTCGAGGAAGGCCTCGAGCGATTCATATTCCTCCATCGCGCGGACGAGTTCGGAGAGGTTCTCAAGCCGGCCCGCGGCCTCGACGCTGCGGTCGGCCTGGAGCATCGCGGTATAGCCCGATTCGTCGAGGATCAGCTGGGTGAGCTCGGGATGCGACAGCTCGTTCGCCTTGGTTTGCCAGCCGCGCATCTGGGCGATGAAATTCGCGAGCTGGCGGCGCGCCTGCGGCGTCAGCTCGTCGGTTTCGGTGATGCGCGACGCGGCATGAAGGAGCGGCGCCTGCTCGATACGCGCAAACTGGTGGATGCGCGCGAGCGCCTTGTCGCCGAGCCCACGCTTGGGGGTGTTGATGATCCGTTCGAAGGCGAGATCGTCGGCGCTCGACTGGACGAGGCGGAGATAGGCGAGCGCGTCGCGGATTTCGGCGCGTTCGTAGAAGCGGAAGCCGCCGACGATGCGGTACGGCATGCCGATGGCGATGAAGCGGTCTTCGAACTCGCGCGTCTGGAACTGCGCGCGGACGAGGATTGCGGCGCGCTCCAGCGACACGCGGCGGCGCTGGAGCGTCTCCAGCTCCTCGCCAATCCGCCGGGCTTCCTCGGGCCCGTCCCACACGCCGACGACGCGGAGCTTGTCGCCGGGTTCGAGGTCGGTCCACAGCGTCTTGCCGAGGCGCCCCGAATTCTGCGCGATCAACGCCGAGGCGGCCGCGAGGATTTGCGGCGTCGAGCGATAATTCTGTTCGAGGCGGATCACGGTCGCGCCGGGGAAATCCTTCTCGAAACGCAGGATGTTCGCGACCTCGGCGCCGCGCCACGAATAGATCGACTGGTCGTCGTCGCCGACACAGCAGATATTCTTCCGTTGCTGCGCGAGCAGGCGGAGCCAGAGATACTGGCTGGCGTTGGTGTCCTGATATTCGTCGACGAGGATATATTTGAAGCGATCCTGATATTGCGCAAGCACGTCGCGGTGCGTCTTCAGGATCACCAGCATGTGGAGTAGCAGGTCGCCGAAATCGCAGGCGTTGAGCGTCTTCAGCCGCGCCTGGTAGAGCGCATAGAAATGCTGGCCCTTGCCGTCGGCGTAGGATTCCTTGTCGGCGGCGTCGAGGTCGGCAGGAACGAGCCCGCGGTTTTTCCATTTGTCGATGAGGCCGGCGAGTTGGCGCGCGGGCCAGCGTTTCTCGTCGAGTCCCTCGGCCTGAATCAGCTGTTTGAGGACGCGCAGCTGGTCGTCGGTGTCGAGGATGGTGAAATTGCTCTGCAGGCCGACAAGCTCGGCGTGGCGGCGCAGCATCTTGGCCGCGATGCTGTGGAAGGTGCCGAGCCATGGCATGCCTTCGACGACGTCGCCGACCATCCGCCCGATGCGTTCGCGCATTTCGCGCGCCGCCTTGTTGGTGAAGGTCACCGCGAGGATTTCGGACGGCCACGCACGGCGCGTCGCCATGATGTGCGCGAGGCGCGCGGTCAGCGCGGCGGTCTTGCCCGTGCCCGCGCCCGCAAGCATCAACACAGGGCCTTCGGTGGTCAGCACCGCTTGGCGCTGCGGGCCGTTGAGGCCCTGCAGATAGGGCGGGTCCGACGGGTCGGGGCGGGTCAGGTCGGGCAGGGAGGCAGGGGTATCGTTCACGCGCGAACGATTAGGGAACAGCGAGCAGGCTGTCCAGTGCGGTGAGGCGAGAGGAAGCGCCCGTTCCGGTGCGCCTCAACTCGTCGATCGTGGCGAGCGCCATTGCGCGATAGGCGGGCAGAAGCTTCGGCGAATAGGCGGCGAGCGCGTCGATATGGTCGCTTATCGTCCGGTCATCGCCGCGCAGCAACGGCCCCGATAAACCTGCAAAACCCCGATCGAGACTGTTTTCCAGCGCTGCCCGGACAAGCGGAGCGAGCAGCGCCGCCGGATCGTCGACCCCGGCGTCGACCAGCGCGTCCGATGCGCCGGCGATCAGCGTCACCAGATGGTTGGACGCATGGCACAATGCGGCGTGATAGAGCGCGCGCCGTTCCTCGGCGATTTCGACGACGACGCCGTTCAACAGGTCGACAATATGTTTCGCCTGACCGGTGGCTTCGGGCGTCGAGCCGGTGATCGCGAACCGCGCCCCGGCCATGCGCCGGGCCTCGCTTTCGGGGTGTCCGGTGAATGTCATCGCGGGATGCACCGCTGCCGTCAGCCCGCCCGCCGCGCGAACCGGTTCGAGAATCGCGGCGCCGCTGCGCCCGCTGACGTGGAAGACGAAGGGTGTGCGGTCCGTCGGCAGCATCTTTCCAATGTCAGAGGCAATTTCTGCCAAGGCGTCGTCCGACACCGCGATGGCGATAATGTCGCACGCGGCCATCACGCGATCGGCACCTGCGGCGACATCGGCACGCCCAATCCGCGCCGCGGCTGCGCGCGCGCTTTCGGGGGAACGGCTCCAGAGCAGCGGCGGGGCGGCCGAATGCGCTGCGAACGCGATGGCGAGCGCCTGGGCGACGCGGCCCGCGCCGATGATGCCGAACTTACGGGATGGGGGATTGTCCATGCCAGCGCTGTAACGTGTCGGCAGCGGTTTCGCCAATGTGGCGAACGGGCATCTTTCGTCACGGCTTCCGATTGACCAAATTGCACACAAAACATATATGATTCGTATATCGATCAGCTGGAAGAGAAGCCCATGGGTATTGTGAAAATCGACGACGACCTGCATGAAGAAGCGCGGCGGGCCAGCACGGTAATGTGCCGGTCGATCAATGCGCAGGCCGAGTTCTGGATGAAGATCGGCATGCTGGCCGAAGCCAATCCAACCCTCTCCTTCAACGATATCGTGCAGTCGCAGCTCGTTGCGGCGCAGGTGCGCCTCGTGGATGTGGCCGCCGCCTGACATGGTCAAGACCTCGGACGAACTGGCGCTGATGCGCGTATCGGGTAAACTGCTGGCGTCGGTTTTCGAAATGCTGGACGGGCTGGACCTGGCCGGCATGTCGACGATGCAGGTCAACGACCTCGTCGATCGCTTCATCAGCGTCGACCTTGCCGCCCGTCCGGCGAGCAAGGGGCAATATGGCTTCAAATATGTCCTGAACTGCTCGATCAACCATGTCGTCTGTCACGGCGTGCCCGATCCGGACGAGATCATCCGCGACGGCGACATCATCAACCTCGACATCACGCTCGAAAAGAACGGCTTCATCGCCGATTCGAGCAAGACCTATCTGGTCGGCGATGTTCCGCCGGCGGCAAGGCGGCTTGCCCGCGTCGCGCAGGAAGCCATGTGGAAGGGCATCGGTCAGGTGCGCCCCGGGGCACATCTGGGGGACATCGGCTTCGCGATCGAGCGGCATGCCAAAAAGAACGGCTATTCGGTCGTGCGCGAATATTGCGGGCACGGCATCGGCCGCGAGATGCACGAGGAGCCGCAGGTGCTGAATTACGGACGGCCGGGAACGGGCCTGAAGCTGCGCGAGGGCATGGTCTTTACCATCGAGCCGATGGTGAACCAGGGCACCCGCAAGGTCACGACGGCACGTGACGGATGGACCGTCGTGACCAACGACCGGAAACTCTCCGCCCAATTCGAACATACGGTCGCGGTGACAGGCAGCGGCGTCGAGGTCCTGACGCTGCGCCGCGACGAGACGCCGATGCTGGAACGACGGGGGTGATATCTTTGATGGCCGTCCTTTAGCGACGGTCGGGACTTTATCTCGACATTCTCTGCATCTACGGTCGGGCGATGCACGCATATCCCACAATCCGGCTGGCGAGCGCCGCCGCGGCAATTTCGATTCTTTCGGCCTGTGCCGGCGGCAATTTCCGGCCCGTGGTCGACGCGCCGGTCCGGATCGGGCCAGCCTATTCGATCCGCGGCACGACCTATGTGCCCGCCGCCGCCCCGGCCTATGACGCGGTCGGCTATGCCAGCTGGTACGGGAGCGAGTCCGGCAACCGCACCGCTAATGGCGAACAATTCCGTCCGGGCTGGATCACCGCGGCACACACGACGCTGCCGTTGCCGACCTATGTCGAGGTGACCGCGCTCGACACAGGGCGCCGTGTCATCGTGCGCGTCAACGATCGCGGCCCATTTGCGCTCGGGCGGATCATCGACCTCTCGCGCGGCGCCGCCGAAGAGCTCGGTATCAAGGCACAGGGCCACGCCCCGGTGCGCGTGCGCCGTGTCGAACCGTCGGAAAAGGACCGCAAACGGCTTCGCGAGGGCAAGCCCGCCGCGGGACTCCGGCCTCTGTCGGGGGAGGAACTGCAACGGCTTAGGGCACAGCTTCCGGTGAAGGGGCGCTAGGCGGAGCGCATTCCGGCTTGCGCCGGACCGGGGAACGCGTTCAAAGCGGCGCCGATATCGAAAGGCGTTCACCTTGGATCTGGCACCCTATCGCGCGCATCGGCGCATCCTGACCGCGAGCCTTGTCGGCACCGCGGTCGAATTTTACGATTTCTATATCTATGGCACCGCGGCGGCGCTTGTATTCGGGCCGCTTTTTTTCCCGAAGAGTTCGGACTCGGCGCAGCTGATGTACAGCTTCATGACCTTTGGCCTCGCTTTCTTCGCGCGGCCGGTGGGGGCGATCGTCTTCGGCCATTATGGCGACCGGATCGGGCGCAAGTCGACGCTCGTTGCGTCGCTGATGCTGATGGGCGCCTCGACTTTGCTGATCGCCTTTCTGCCGACCTATGCGATGGTTGGGTGGATCGCGCCGCTCTTGCTCTGCATCCTGCGCTTCGGACAGGGGTTCGGGCTCGGCGGCGAGTGGGGTGGGGCGGCGCTGCTCGCGGTTGAGAATGCGCCGCCGGGGTGGAAATCGCGCTTTGGGATGTTCCCGCAATTGGGGGCGCCGGTGGGTTTCATCGCGGCGAACGGACTGTTCCTGTTACTCGGGCTGGGCCTCAGCGATGCCGATTTTGCGGCATGGGGCTGGCGCATTCCGTTCCTCCTGTCGGCGGTGCTCGTCGGGCTGGGGTTGTGGGTGCGGCTCAAGATCACCGAGACGCCCGACTTTGCCGAGGCGCTGGAGAATAAGGCGCCGGTCGCGGTGCCGCTCGGCGACCTGTTCCGGCATCATCTGGTTGCGACGCTCGCAGGGACGTTCGCGGTGGTCGCCTGTTTCGCGATTTTCTATCTCGCGACGAGCTTTGCGCTCGGGCACGGGACGCAGACGCTTGGATATCCCAAGGAGCAGTTCCTGCTGATCCAGCTCGGCGCGATCCTGTTCATGGCGGTGGGAATCATTTTCGCAGGCTATGTCAGCGACGCGTCGAGCGAACAGCGCGTATTGACCTGGGGCTGCGGCGCGACGGTGCTCGTGGGGTTTGTGTTCGGGCCGGCGCTGGCGTCGGGAAGCTGGCTGCTCATCTTCCTTGGCCTCGCGACGGCGCTCTTTGTGATGGGGCTCGTTTATGGCCCGCTCGGCAGCTGGCTGACCGGCCTGTTTCCTGTGCATGTCCGCTATACCGGCGCCTCGGTCGCTTTCAATGCGGGCGGGATATTGGGCGGCGCGATGGCGCCGATCATCGCGCAGGCGCTCGCCGAATGGGGTGGGACCGCGACGGTTGGCTTCTATCTCGCGATCGCGGGCGTGGTGAGCTGGCTGGGTCTGCTGATGGTCCGGCGGCGGGGGATCAGGCGGGACGCCTGACGCGAAAACGGTCGAAGAGGCGGCCGTCGATCGCGACGAGACCTGCGGCGATCAGCGCCATACCGATCCAGTGCCGCGGTAGTAGCACTTCGCCGAGCAGCAGGGTGCCGAGGAGGATCGCGGTGACCGGAATGAGGAGCGTGACGAGCAGCGCGTTGGTCGCACCGGCGCGCGCGATCAGGCTGAAATAGAGGAAATAGGCGACCGTTGTCGAAAGCAGCGCGAGCCCGCCGATCGCAAAGAGCGTGGTCGTGCCGGGAAGGGCAAGCTGCCACGGGGCGTCGACGAACAGCGCGACCGGCAAAATGAGCAGTGTGCCCGCGACAAGCTGCCCCGTCGCGACGTCGAGCGGGCCGACGCCCCAAGCGCGGAACCGGCGGCCGTAAACCCCGGCGAGCGCGTAGCAGAAGGTCGCGCCAAGGCAGGCGAGTTGTGCGGAGAGGCTGGTGCCTACCCCCGACAGCGCACCGCCGCCGATCATTACCGCGACCCCGGCGATGCCCGCGCCGACACCGACGAGTTTCGCGGGCGTGGCCTTTTCATCGGGGGTGAAAAGATGCGCGACGATCACGCCCCAGAGCGGGGTGGTCGCGTTGAGAATCGAGGCGAGGCCGCTTGCGATCTGGGTCTGCGCATAGGCGAAAAGCGAGAAGGGGAGCGCAGTGTTGAGCAGGGCGAGAAGAAAAAGCGCGGGCCAGAGCCCGGCGCGGCGCGGCATAACGCGGCGGGTAGCGGCCATGAAGCCCAGCATCAGCAACGATGAGAGGCCAAGGCGGGCGAGGACCAGGGTGAAGGGCGGAACCTCGCGCAGCGCTATGCCCAGAAAGAAGAAGGAGCCTCCCCACAGGATCGAGAGCAGGATCAACATGCCCCATTCGGCGGCGCCCATCCGGAAGTTGATCGGTGCTGTCATGACGGGGCCCTAGCGGCGAACGGAACGGCGAAGCATCCCGCTTCTTGCGGTCAAAGCCGGCCCGCCCGGACCAGCAGCGTCAGCTTCGCCTTGCCGACCTTGCGTTCGGCATCGATCTCGAAGCCTGCGACGTCGACCGCTTCATTGTGCGCGGTCTCGATCGACACCCAGCTGTCGGCGCCGATCCAGCCGAGGCGGTTGAGCTTATCGAGCGCGACGCTGCCCGCTCCGGTGTCGTAGGGCGCGTCGAGCAACAGCAGATCGTAGGTGCGCTTGGCGGGGCCGAGGCTCATCACCGAGCCGGCGCGGATGTCGGCGCGTGCGGTGGCCTCCAATGCGCCCAGATTCTTGCGCAACACGTCGAGCGCGTCGCGATCCTGCTCGGCGAACAGGCATTGTTCGGCGCCGCGCGACAGCGCCTCGATCCCGAGCGCGCCCGACCCCGCGAAGAGATCGGCGACGACCAGTCCCTCGAAACTGCCGACGCGGCTCGTCAGCATCGAGAAGAGCGTCTCGCGCGTGCGGTCGGCGGTCGGGCGCGTCGCGTCATTCTTGGGCGCGAGCAGCTTGCGGCCGCGCCATTCGCCAGCGATGACGCGCATCAGCCGAGGTGCCGCCGGAATTTGAACAATTCGTCGCGCGGGACGACATCGACCGCGCCGAGCGGCATGCCGCCGAGTTCGAACGCGCCGTAGCGCGTGCGGATCAGTCGGCTGACCTGCAACCCGAAATGTTCGAGCACCTTGCGGACTTCACGGTTCTTGCCTTCGGTCAGCGTCATTTCGACCCACTGGTTGCGGCCCGTGCGGCGTTCGAGGTTGGCGTCGATCTTGCCGTAGCGGACGCCGTCGATCTCGATCCCCATCGCGAGCTCCTCGAGCTGCGCTTGGCTGATGTCGCCGAACGCGCGCGCGCGATAGGTGCGCTCGACGCCGCTCGCGGGCAGTTCGAGCTGGCGCTTGAATTCGCCGTCATTGGTGAGGAGCAAAAGCCCCTCGGTGTTATAGTCGAGACGGCCGACGGGCATCAGGCGCGGAAGATCCTTGGGCAGCAGATCGTAGATCGTTTTGCGTCCCTTGGGATCACGCGCCGCGGTGATGCAGCCCGCGGGCTTGTTGAAGCGGTAGAGGCGCGTCGAGACGGGCTTGGCAACGGGGTTGCCGTCGACGGTCAATCCTTCGAGCGAGGTGAGCAGCGGGGCGGGATGGACGATGACCTGCCCGTTGAGCGCGATGCGGCCTTCTTCAACCATGCGTTCGACGTCGCGGCGCGAGCCGACGCCGGCGCGCGCGAGCAGTTTGGCGATGCGCTGCGGTCCGTCCTCGCGCTCGGCCTCGGCGGGTTTGGTTTTGAGCGCGGTTGCGGCGCCGCGTGCGGCGCGGCGGCCCTTGGGGGCGTCGCGGTCTGCGGTGGGGCGAGGCGTCGAGCGGGGTGGACGGCGTGTCGTCATCGGAACGGATGCGGCTTTCTTGTCGTTTTCAAGGAAAATAGTGTTGCGTTGTGATCACGCTCATAGCCGGAAAAGACTCGCTTCGTCGATGGCAAGCAGAAGCAATCTTGCAGGACGGCGCGGAGCGAGTCATGGCGATGTTAAAGGGAGTCATCATGCTCTTCGCCCACCGCCCCACCTGCATCAAGCGGTTGCTGATCATCGAGGATGATCCGCTGACCGCGTTCGACAATGAGCACACGTTGAAACTCAGCGGGTACGACATCGTCGCAACGGTCGATTCGGGCGAGGCCGCGGTGGCGATTATGGCCGCCGAGCCGATCGACGCGGTCGTTCTGGATCTGGGGCTGGCGGGCCATATGACGGGGCGCGAGGTCGCGCGTCTCGCACGCGATCGCGGTATTGCCGTGCTGCTGGTGACCGGCCAATGCCCCGAGGACGGCGCCGACATCGCGGTCGCCTGCCTCGGCAAGCCGCACAGCGCCTCTGCGCTCGTCGCGGCGCTGCGTGCGGTCGAGACGATGGCGTGCAAGAATCAGGCGCCGCGCAAGGTCAGCGGCCTCACGACCTTTTGGCGTCCCGAAGCGGCGTGAGATGCGACGGACCGACCGCGCACGGCGGATCGGCAGCCAATTAGCCGCTTCCAATTTGTCCCCAACGCTTTAGGCCAAGATATGACCGGCCGCGGCCCGTCACAGGTCCAAAAGGGGGAATATGATGGCGACAGATGCGGCGATGCCGGCACCGAAGGGGTGGCGCGACAGTCTGCGACCCTATCTGGAGCCTGCGCCCCTTGCTGCACTGTTCCTTGGCATATCGTCGGGTTTCCCGTTCGCGATGATCGGCGCGACACTGACGACACGGCTCGCACAGGACGGTATCGAGAAGTCATCCGTCACCGCCTTTGCGCTGACCTTTCTCGCCTATAATCTGAAATGGGCATGGGCGCCCGCGATCGACCGATTCCGCATCCCTGTCCTCGGGCGGATCGGCCAGCGGCGATCGTGGCTGATCCTTGTCGGCGCGCTTGTTTTCGTCGCTGTGTCGGTGCTGGGCAATCTCGATCCAAAGGCTTCGCTTGCGGTCGTCGCGCTCGCGGCGATCGCGGTCGGGCTCGCCGGCGCGACCTATGACATCGTAATCGACGCCTATCGCATCGAACTGCTTGCGCCAGAACAATTGGGCACGGGGTCGGGCATGTCGCAATACGGCTGGCGCATCGGTGCGGCGGTGGCGGGCGCCCTGGCGCTCGTTGTCGCCGAACGCGCCGGTTGGGGCGTTGCCTATATGGTCTGCGCGGCGCTGGTCCTCCCGGCAATCATCACCGGGTTGGTGATGGGCGAGCCCGAACGCAAGATCGAGCGGCATTGGCCGGCGTTCCTGTCGCGTGCCCACTACGCGCTCTTCATTGGCAGCTTCCCGCTCGCGTTTCTGATCGCGCGGCAGATCGACCTATGGCTCGGCGTCGACATCCTGACGCTGATGGTCCTGGTCGGATATTTGTTCCCGTTGTTCGACCTGAGTGCCCGGCGCGCCCGCGACATCGGGTGGAGCGGGCACATCAACTGGATCATCGCGCTGCCGGCGCTGGCGCTGGTCGCGGTGCTGGCGGCGGATTGGGGGACGATCGCCGCCTATGTCGGGTCGACGCTGCTTTGGTTCGTCCTTGCCGTTGGCGCGCTCGTCATCGGGGCGCTGGTCGCGCTGCCGACCAAATCGCGCGAAGGGCAGGCCGCCGACAAGGGCGCCGTCGGGCCGCTGGCGGAATTTTTCTCGCGCGAGGGGGCAATCCTGATCCTCTTCTTCCTGCTGCTCCACAAGATCGGCGACACGCTCGCCAACCTGACCTTCAGGTTGCTGTTCGAGGATCTCGGCTACACCAATGACGAAATCGCCTTTTACGATGTCGGCCTGGGTTTCTGGGCGCTGCTCGCCGGGGTGTTCGTCGGCGGGATCATCTACGCGCGGCTCGGCATGAAACGGTCGGTGTTGCTCAGCCTCGTCCTGATGGCGATTTCGAATTTCAGCTTTGCGGGCCTGGCCGCCGCCGGGCACAGCAATTGGGGCATGGCCGGCGCGATCGGGTTCGAGAATTTTGCCAGCGGAATCGGCGGCGTCTGCGTTGTCGCCTATCTGTCGGCACTGGCCGATCTGCGCTTTACCGCGACCCACTTCGCGCTTTTCTCGGCCGCCGCGAGTATCCTCGGGCGGTTCCTCACCGGGACCAGCGCGGGCCAGCTGATCGAACAGTTCGGCTATGTCGATTTCTATCTGCTGACGACTGCTTTGGCGGTTCCCGGCATCCTTATCTTCTGGTGGATGATGCGGTCGGGACTGGTCGATCGCTCGATCGGTACGGCGGGCGAGGTCGAGATACCCGAAGCGTCGCCTCAGGCCGTCAGTCCGGAAACTGCAGGTTCGCGCTGAGCACTTCGCCGGCGAGATAGAGCGAGCCGGCGATCAGGACGATTTCGCGCGCGGGATCGACAGCGAGATCGCTCAGTGCGTCGGCAACCGAAGCGGCCGCCTTTGCATCGGCGCCAAACGCGGCGGCGCCATGATGCTCGTGCCCCGGGACGGGGACGACGGTCAGGCTGGCGAGGCGATCGGCCAGCGGCGCGACAATCGCCGCCGGATCCTTGTTCGCGAGCATGCCGGTGATCAGATGGACGCGCCGCGGCTCGTCCGCGAACTGGCGTGCAAGCGCGAGCCCCGCATCGACATTATGCGCACCGTCGAGCCAGACGTCGGTGCCGCCGGGCAACAGCGCGGCGAGGGGGCCGGCGCCGAGGTGCTGCATGCGGCCCGGCCAGAAGGCGTCCGCGACGCCGTGCGCGATCGCTTCGTCGGTCGGCTGCGGACCGGGGGCGAGGCGCAGCATCGCGATGGCGAGCCCGGCGTTGCGCATCTGGTGCGGCCCGGCCATGCGCGGACGCATGGGCTCCGCTACCGAACCCAGTTTCGAGGTCCAGCGGAAGCTGTCGCCGCCGGCCTCTATCGCCCAGCCGTTTCCTTCGGGAAATAGGGTGGCGCCGACGGAGGCGACCTTGGCGGCGATGATGTCGCGCACGCCCGGAGAATAGTCGAACGTTGCCACGGGCGTGTCGGATTTGATGATTCCCGCCTTTTCCCACGCGATGCGTATCGCCGGATCGTCGGGCGTTCCTGTTTCGGGGGCTAGCAGGAAGGCTTCATGGTCGATGCCGAGCGAGGCGATGCCGCAGACGGCGGGCGGCGGAATGATGTTGGTGGCGTCCAGGCGGCCGCCGAGGCCCACTTCGATGATGCAGTCGTCGGCGGGAATGCGCGCGAAGGCGAGGAAAGCGGCCGCGGTGGTGACTTCGAAGAAGCTCGCTTGCAGGTCGGCCGCCTCGTCGAGCACCTCTTCGAGCAATGCCGCCAGCAGCGCGTCGTCGATCAGCGTTCCGGCGAGGCGGATGCGTTCGTTGAAGCGCACGAGGTGCGGGCTGGTGTAAGCGTGGACGTGCCGTCCGCTCGCTTCGAGGATCGCGCGGAGGTAGGCACAGGTCGATCCCTTGCCGTTGGTCCCCGCGACATGGAAGGTGCGCGGAAGCTGAAGATGCGGGTTACCGAGACGCGCGCAAAGTTCGGCGATGCGCTCGAGCCCGAGGATGTCGCGGCCCGGTGATAGGGCTGCGAGGCGATCGAGTTGGGCCTGCACCGCAGGGTCGCTGGAACGAGCGTGATCTGCCATATCAGTAGGGAAGCGGTATGCCTGCGTTCACACAGGTTTCTTCGTACCTGTTTCGCGCGCCCTTCAGTATGTCCAACGCTTCCGCAATCAAATCCATTCGCTCATTTTCATCGAGCAAAGCTGAATCCAACAGGCTGACCAAATTGTTCAAGGAATCGCCTTGGACAACAACGCCCGGAAAATTCCGGCCGGGGAGTTGGACAACCGCATAGTTTGTTGCTGGCGAGAGCAACGTTGCCGTGCTCATGCCGCCTTCTCGGGCGCGAGATAGCCGATCAGTCGTCCCAGCGTCTCGGGCAATTCCTTGCGATGCACGACCATATCGATCATCCCGTGATCGAGCAGATATTCGGCGCGCTGGAAACCTTCGGGCAGTTTTTCGCGGATCGTATTCTCGATCACGCGCTGACCCGCAAAGCCGATCAATGCCTTGGGCTCGCTGATCTGGATATCGCCGAGCATCGCATAGCTGGCGGTGACGCCGCCCGTGGTCGGATCGGTCAGGAGCACAATATAGGGAAGGCCGGCGCGGCGCAGGCGCGCGAGCGCGACGGTGGCGCGCGGCATCTGCATCAGCGACAGCGTACCCTCCTGCATGCGCGCGCCGCCGGCGGCGGTGATTGCGAGATAGGGACAGCCGCGCCTGATCGCTTCCTCGACCCCGGCGACGAAAGCTTCGCCCACGGCGACGCCCATCGATCCGCCCATGAAGGCAAAATCCTGGACGCCGATCACGACGGGTTGGCCGTCGATCTTGCCCGCCGCATTCTGATAGGCATCGCGGTCGCCGGTCTGCGCGCGCGCCGCCTTGATGCGGTCGACATATTTCTTGGTGTCGCGAAACTTCAGCGGGTCTTCGGGCGCCGCTGGTGCGCTGATCAGTTCGTGGAGGCCGCCGTCGAACAGCTGCGCGAAACGCTCGGTCGCGCCGATGCGGTCGTGATGATCGCAGCGCGGGCAGACGTTGAGATTGTCTTCCCATTCCTTGACGAACACCATCTGCTGGCACTGGCGGCATTTGTGCCAGAGATTGTCGGCGGTGTCGCGTTTGACCCCGAAGGGCAGCGCGTTGCGAACGCGGTCGAGCCAGCTCATGCGGCGATCTCCTTTGCGCCGTGGATAGCATCGGCGAGCGAACGGGTGAAGGTCTCGACATAAGGCGCGGCGGCGTCGCCATGCTGCGCGATGATGTCGATGAAAGCCGATCCGACGACGACGCCGTCGGCGACCTTGGCGATCGGGGCCGCCTGTTCGGGGGTGCGGACGCCAAACCCTACGGCGACGGGAAGGTCGGTGGCGGCTTTGAGGCGTGCAACAGCTTCGTCGATGCTCGCCTGCGCCGCTTGTTGCTGGCCGGTGATCCCCGCGACCGAGACATAATAAAGGAAACCACCTGCTCCATCGAGCACGGCGGGCAAGCGCGCCGGATCGGTGGTGGGCGTGGCAAGACGGATCAGGTCAACGCCAGCGGCGCGAAGACTCGGGCCGAGTTCGGCGTCTTCTTCAGACGGAATGTCGACGCAGATCACGCCGTCGACGCCTGCTTTGGCACATTCGGCGGCGAACCAGTCGGACCCGCGGATCGTCATCGGGTTGGCATAGCCCATCAGGACGAGCGGCGTTTCGGGATGGCGCTGGCGGAAAGCTGACGCGATGGCGAAGATGTCGGCGGTGGTCGTGCCTTTCGCGAGGCTGCGCAAATTCGCGGCCTGGATCGCGGGGCCGTCGGCCATCGGATCGGTGAAGGGCATGCCAAGCTCGATCACATCAGCACCGCCCGCGACGAGCGCGTCGAGGTTCGCGGCGGTGTCGCCGTCGCCCGCGGTGATGAAGGCCACAAGCGCGGGATGGGGCTTGGCGAAGGAGGCGGCGAAGCGGGTCATCGGGAAGGCGCCCTCAAATAAAAGACAATCGCGAACACGGCAGCAATGCTCGCATTATAGGCCAGTCTTGCGGAGGCGAGATTCCAGGCGTCGAAATTCAAGCCATGCCGAAACAGCAGGTCGGCGAACGACAAGACGACCAGAAAGAGGCAGAAATCGGTAAAAATCCGAACCGGCTTCGATTGCATTACAGCTCCACCCCCAGCGCATCGGCCACGGTGAAGATATCCTTGTCGCCGCGGCCCGAGCAGTTGACGATGATGATCTTGTCCTTGCCCAGCGTCGGCGCGATGCGTTCGGCGGCGGCGATCGCGTGCGCGCTTTCGAGCGCGGGGATGATGCCTTCGAGCTTGGTGAGCTTCTGGAAGCTCGCGAGCGCTTCATCGTCGGTGACGGGTTCGTAGCGGACGCGGCCGATTTCGTGGAGCCAGCTATGTTCGGGGCCGATGCCGGGATAGTCGAGACCCGCCGAGATGCTGTGCGCCTCGGTGATCTGGCCGTCCTCGTCCTGCAACAGATAGGTCTTGTTGCCGTGGAGAATGCCTGGGCGCCCGCCCGCGAGGCTGGCGGCGTGCTTCTTGTCGAGCCCTTCGCCCGCGGCCTCGACGCCGACGATTTCGACGTCTGCATCGTCGAGGAAGGGATGGAAGAGGCCGATCGCGTTCGATCCGCCGCCGACGGGAGCGATCAGCATGTCGGGGAGGCGACCTTCGGCCTCGAGGATCTGTTCACGCGCTTCGTCGCCGATCACCGACTGGAAATCGCGGACGAGCTCGGGATAGGGGTGCGGGCCCGCGACGGTGCCGATGATGTAAAAGGTGTCGTGGACGTTCGCGACCCAATGGCGCAGCGCCTCGTTCATCGCATCCTTCAGCGTCTTGGCGCCCGATTCGACTGCGACGACTTCGGCGCCGAGCAATTTCATGCGGAACACGTTCGGCTGCTGGCGTGCAACATCGACCGCGCCCATGAAGATGGTGCAGGGCAGGCCGAACAGCGCGGCGACGGTTGCGGTCGCGACGCCGTGCTGGCCGGCGCCGGTTTCGGCGATGATCTTCGTCTTGCCCATGCGTTTGGCGAGCAGGATCTGGCCGATGCAATTGTTGATCTTGTGCGCGCCGGTGTGGTTGAGATCCTCGCGCTTGAGGTAAATCTTCGCGCCGCCGAGATGCTCGGTCAGCCGCTCGGCGAACCACAGCGGGCTGGGGCGGCCGACATAATGTTTGAGCAGATAGTCGAACTCGGCCTTGAACGCGGGATCGGCCTGCGCCGCGCGATAGTGGCGCTCGAGGTCGAGGATCAGCGGCATCAGCGTTTCGGCGACATAGCGGCCGCCGAACTGGCCGAAATGGCCGCGTTCGTCGGGGCCGGAGCGAAGGCTGTTGGGTAAGTCGGTCATCGACCCGCCGCTTTAAGGAAAGCCGCGATCTTGTCCACATCCTTGACGCCCGGCGCGCTTTCGACGCCCGACGAAACGTCGACGAGCGGCGCGCCGGTCGCGGCGATCGCTTCTGCGACATTCTCGGGGGTGAGGCCGCCCGCAATGCCCCAGTCGATGCCGTGGCGATGGTTTTTGAGCAGCGACCAGTCGAAACGCGTGCCGGTGCCGCCCGGCATGGCGGCGGCGGGCGCATCGAACAGGATGCGATCGGCGACGCCCTGATATTTCTGCATCCGCACGAGCGTGTCGGCGTCCTTAAGGCCGATGGCCTTCCACACTTCGGCGGGTGTCAGCCGCTTTACGACACCCAGCCATTCGGGGGTTTCGGTGCCGTGGAACTGGACGATGTCGGGGCGCACCATGCCGAGCGCGTCGCCGGTGAGTTGCTGCGGTGCGTTGACCAACAGCAGCGCAACCTTGATGTTGGCCGCGCCCGCGCGTTTGCGCAGCTCGGCCGCGGTCTTGAGGTCGACATAGCGCGGGCTCGGCTCATAGTGATTGAGGCCGATGTGCGTCGCGCCGTGACGGATGGCGGCATCGACCTCTTCGATCGTCTTGAGGCCGCAGATTTTGACGAGTGGGGGCATGGTCAGACTCTAATTTGTCCGTTCGCATCGAGCGAAGTCGAGAGGCCCCTCGATCTTGCGCTGCTCCGATGGGTGTCTCGACTTCGCTCGACACGAACGGGAATGGGAAAGGGTTTTAAAGCGTCGCTTCGATTTCGCGCGCGGCAAGGTCGGGGTCCGCCGACTGGCTGATCGGGCGGCCGACGACGAGGATCGAGGCGCCGTCGGCCATCGCCTGCGCCGGCGTGACGACGCGTTTCTGATCGCCGATCTTGCCGTTCGCGGGGCGCACCCCGGGGACGACGTAAAAGCCACCGGGCCAAGCCTTGCGCGCCGCTTTCACCTCCTGTCCCGAACAGACAATGCCGTCGAGGCCGGATTCGCGGGCGAGCGCCGCGAGGCGCACCACCTGGTCGTGCGGACTGCCGCCGACGCCGATGTCTTCCAGATCGGGCGCGTCGAGGCTGGTGAGCACGGTTACCGCGACGACCTTGGTGTTCGTGCCCGCGGATGCCTTCGCTTCTTCGAGCATCGCGCGGCCGCCCGCGGCGTGGACGGTGATGATTGCCGGTTCGAGCGAGCGCAGCGCCTGGATCGCCTTGGCGACGGTGTTGGGAATGTCGTGGAGCTTGAGGTCGAGAAAGATCGGCAGGCCCAGCTTCGCCATTTCATGCACACCGTGGTGCCCGTTGGCGCAGAAGAATTCGAGACCGAGCTTCAGCCCGCCGACGTGGCGCCGCACCTTTTGCGCCAGCGTCAGCGCGGCATCGAGGTGCGTGGTGTCGATGGCGAGATAAAGCGGTGAAGTCATGGCTTGTCCGTGGAGAAAAGGTCGGATGGGGCGGGCGGGATGTCGTTGACCGGAGGAGTGGGCGTGACCTCGACGGGCCGGTTGGCGAGCGCGCGCAAATCCGCCGCCTGCCGCTCGCTGGCGTCGAGGCGGCGCTTCATTGACCAGCGCGTCGTGCGCAGCGCGATCCACATCGGCACGCTGCCGATAAGGAACGCTGTGAGGATCAACACGGGCAATTTGGTGTCGAGCACCTGTCCCGGCCAGATCGTGACGGTGACCGGAATCCAGTTCGCCATCGCGAAAATGACGAGGATGGCGGTCAACGAGACCCAGATGATCGTTCGCAGGATGCCCACTTCGTCTTGCTCCTCTGTCGGTCTGGCGCCGACCCTATGACAGATTGCCGCGCGATTCCAGTCCGGGAGCTATGCCGCCCCGAACACCCGGTCGAAGATCGTGTCGACGTGCTTCATATGATAGCCGAGGTCGAACAGCGCGGTCAGCTCGTCGGCCGAGAGCTTTGCGGTGACGTCGGTATCGGCCTTGAGCAGTTCGAGCAGCGAGAGCTGGCCGTCCGAATCCCAGACCTTCATCGCGTTGCGCTGGACGAGGACATAGCTTTCTTCGCGGCTCGCGCCTGCCTGCGTCAGCGCGAGCAGGACGCGCTGCGAATGGACGAGCCCGCCCATGCGGTCGAGATTCTTCTGCATCCGCGCGGGGTAAACGAGCAGCTTGTCGACGACTCCGGTCAGGCGCGCGAGCGCGAAGTCGAGCGTGATCGTCGCATCGGGGCCGATGAAGCGTTCGACCGACGAGTGGCTGATGTCGCGCTCGTGCCACAGCGCGACATTCTCCATCGCGGGGATCGCGGCGCTGCGCACCATGCGCGCGAGGCCGGTCAGATTCTCGGTCAGGATCGGGTTGCGCTTGTGCGGCATCGCCGACGAGCCCTTCTGGCCCGGCGAGAAATATTCCTCGGCCTCGAGCACTTCGGTGCGCTGGAGATGGCGGACTTCGACCGACAGCCGTTCGATCGACGACGCGACGACGCCGAGCACCGCGAAGAACATCGCGTGGCGGTCGCGCGGGATCACCTGCGTCGAGACGGGCTCGATCGCGAGGCCGAGCTTTGCCGCGACATGCGCTTCGACGCGCGGATCGATATTGGCGAAGGTGCCAACCGCGCCCGAAATGGCGCAGGTCGCGATTTCGGCGCGCGCGGCCTGGAGGCGCAGCTTGCATCGCGAGAATTCGGCATAGGCTTCGGCGAGCTTGAGCCCGAAGGTCACCGGCTCGGCGTGGATGCCGTGGCTGCGGCCGATCGTCGGGGTGAGCTTATGTTCATAGGCGCGGCGCTTGATCGCCTCGAGCAGCGCGTCGAGATCGGCGAGCAATATGTCGGCCGCCTGGCTGAGCTGAACCGCGAGGCAGGTGTCGAGCACGTCCGAGCTGGTCATGCCCTGGTGCATGAAGCGCGCTTCGTCGCCGACATTCTCGGCAACCCACGTCAGGAAGGCGATGACATCATGCTTGGTAACCGCCTCGATCGCGTCGATCGCGGCGACGTCGATCACCGGGTTCGTTGCCCACCAGTCCCAGAGCGCCTTCGCGGCCGATTTCGGCACGGTGCCGAGTTCGGCAAGGGCGTCGGTCGCGTGCGCTTCGATCTCGAACCAGATGCGAAACCGATTCTCGGCCGACCAGATCGCGGTCATTTCCGGCCGTGCGTAACGCGGAACCATTGAATTTCCTTCCTTTTCGGGCGCCTTATCGCGGAATCCACGCGGAACCACGATGGGGCGCCCCGTAGCAGGGACGGGGCGTTTCGCCAAATGCCGAGGGCGCGCAACTTTGCGGAAAGACGATGGGTTGCTCCTATGCCCCATCAGAAAGGCGACGGGTCGCAGAGACCATCGAAGTCGCCGTTACAGGAGAATAAATGTGTTGAAACAAGTGCTTTTGATCGGCGCGGCGGCTGTCAGTTTCCCCGCTTTGGCCCAGACGACTGCCCCGGCCGAAGAGCCGGCCCCCACGACGCAGTCGCAGCCGGCGCCGACCGACACCACGGCCCCCGCGCCCGATAGCAAGCCGACGGACGAAACGAAGCCGACGGATGAAACGGCGCCCACCGAGGACGCGACCCCGAGCGATACGCCCCCCGCCGCTGAGCCCGCCCCTCCGGCTGACCAGCCTGCTCCGGATTCCGAAGAAAAGCCCGAATCGGAACCCGAATAACCCCGCACACAGGAGATAGACCATGTTGAAACAGATGCTTTTGATCGGCGCCGCTGCCGTGAGTTTCCCGGCCCTGGCTCAGACGACTGCCCCAGCGTCGGACCCGACCACACCGCCGGCGGCGAGCGA
The DNA here is from genome assembly GCF_001468225.1 of Sphingopyxis sp. H053. GTDB lineage: Bacteria > Pseudomonadota > Alphaproteobacteria > Sphingomonadales > Sphingomonadaceae > Sphingopyxis. The sequence continues at coordinate 196,547 of NZ_LNRU01000006.1, forward strand.
GCCGGCTCCGGCACCCGACGCATCGACGCCCCCGGCTGAACCCGCCCCGGCACCCGATGCGTCGACCCCGCCGGCTTCGGGCCAGGCCGCGCCTTCGGGTGGAGCGGCAACGCCGACCCAGATTGCGCAGATCGTCGACCAGGAATTCCCGACCTATGACGGGGATAAGAATGGCGACCTGAACGAAACCGAGTTCGGCGCGTGGATGAAGAAGCTGCGTGCAGCGACCGATCCGAGCGCCGACGTCGAATCGGCCGAAGTGAAGACCTGGATTGGTCAGGCTTTCGCATCGGCTGATGGCGACAAGTCGGGCGCGGTTAACAAGACCGAATTGACCGGTTTCCTGTCGCGCGGCGCCTAAACGGCGTCCCGCGGGGTGGTGCAGCCGTCGGAGCGATCCGGCGGCTGCATCGCCGTTTGCAGCAAGCTAAGCCGTTTGCAGCCAGCTAAGCGGGTTGCTCGACCGCGACGATCGTCAACCGGTGTTCGATGCCACCGCGATCGGGCCAGTTGATCGACTGGCCGACGCTGAGGCCGATCAGGCCCGCCCCGATCGGCGTCAGGATCGACATCCGCCCGGCGGATATGTCGGCTTCGGCGGGATATACGAGGCGCACTGTCCGTTCGGCGCCGCTTTTTTCATCGATGAAGGTGACGTTGGAGCCCATGGTCACGACGTCGGGCGGGATTCTGGTGCGTTCGCAGATCGCGGCGCGATCGATCTCATCGAGCAGCAATTCATAGAAGCGAACCGAATCGCGCTGCTGCTGCAGGGTCAGTTCGGTCAGCACGTCGGCTTCGCTGTCGATCATGCGGATATGGGGCATCGCGGCCCCGTTTTTCTTCTTGGTCATGGCGCGGACTTTCCGGCTGGCGCGCGGCGGCTGGCCACGCGCGGCAATGTCTGGACGGAAGGTGCCCCGGGTTCGGGGCGAGCGCGCCGGAACCCGGGGCTAAATGCCCGCGAGAAGTTGTCCCCCGTGATGGCGGAAATGGAGAAGGCTGCGCCGAATCTGCATGGCCCTGATGATGTGGCCGCGCGCGGCGGAAGTCAAATTTGGCTAGAGCAGTCCCATCGCGCGAAAGCTGCGGTAATCGGACCCGCCGATAATGATGTGATCGTGGAGCGCGATTCCAAGTTTCGCGGCGGCGCCTGCGATATCCTTGGTGATCGCGATATCCTGCCGGCTCGGTTCGGGGCTGCCGCTGGGGTGGTTGTGGACAAGGATGATCGCCGAAGCGCCGAGTTCGAGCGCGCGCTTGATGACTTCGCGAACATAGATCGCCGACTGGTCGATCGACCCTTCGCTCGCGAGTTCGTCGCGGATCAGCATGTTACGCGAATTGAGATAGAGCACGCGAACGCGCTCGACGTCGATCGGCCCCATGTCGGCGCGCAGCCAGTCGAGCAGCGCGTCCCAGCTGGACAATAACGGTTTGTCGCGAAATTCGCCTTTAAGCAGGCGCAGGCTCGCGGCCTGGACGATCTTCACCGCCGCAATGCCGGTATCGCTGAGCCCGTCGACCCGGCGCAGCGATTCGGGGTCGGCGCTGACCAGCTGCGCCAGCGAACCGAATTCGCGGAGCAGCGCTTTCGCGAGCGGCTTGGTGTCTCGGCGCGGGATTGCGAGCGTGAGCAGATATTCGACCAGCTCGTAATCGGCCAAGCCTTCGGCGTCGTCGAGCAGGCGAGCCCGCAACCGCGCGCGATGCCCAAGATGGTCCGGCGTATCCCCCATGACGCGGCAATAACCGCCTTGTGAGGCGCACTCAACGGTCATAGGGTAAGGAAGATGGCGAACCGGATCAAATTCCTGCATCGAAACGGGATTTCCGGCGTTTGTGCCCTGAACGGGGTTCGGGCCGAGGGACGAGATTTTGCCGCCATGACGTCATCGGCCATATTCCATGACTGACACGGAAGACGGCGTAAAACCGCGGTGGAAATATCGGAAGCTGCTGTTCAAAAAGCGCTGGCTGACCGCTGGCGCCGTAATCATCCTCATCGCAGGGGTCTGGGTCGCGCGCGAGCCGATCGCCGATGAATTCATTCGCGACCAGCTCGAAAGCCGCGATGTTCCGGCGCGCTATAGGATCGACCGGATCGGCTTTCGCAGCGAGCAACTATCCGACATTGTCATCGGCGACCCGAAGCATCCCGACCTGACCGCGAAGCGCGTAGAGGTCCTGCTCGGTTATGGCTGGCGCGGTCCCTATGTTTCGGGAATCAATGCCGAGGGCGTTCGGCTTTATGGCCGCTTCGTCGACGGCCGCCTGTCGTTCGGCTCGCTCGACAAGTTCCGCGATCCGACGAGCAAGGATCCGTTCGCCTTGCCCGACCTGTCGGTCGCGCTGCGCGATGCGCGAGCCCGCGTCGAAACGCCGTGGGGCAATATCGGTGCGGCGCTTAGCGGCGGCGGCAATCTGCGCCGCGACTTCACCGGCAAACTCGCGCTCGTCGCGCCGCGCATTGCGGCGGCGGGGTGTAGCGGCGATGATATCAGTTTCTACGGCACGCTTCTCGTTCGCGACGTGCGGTCGCAGCTCGTCGGTCCCTTGCGTGGTGGTTCGTTGCGCTGCGCAGACGGCAGTGTCAGTGCGGCTTCGCCGCAAGTCGCGCTCGACCTTTCGCTGTCGGAGGATCTGCAAAGCTGGAAGGGCAAGGCCGACGCGAGCATCGCGCGGCTCGTCGCGGGACCCGTCGCGGCCGACCGGATGGGCGTGGTCGCCCGCTTCGACGGCACTGCGGTGCTGACAAAGCTCGACATCGATGCTGACATGGCGCGCCTACGCGGTGCCGATTTCGCGGCCGAGACGGTAAACCTCGAAGCCAAGGGCAGCGTCGGTAGCGCTGCGCCGAAGTTCGACGGGCAGATCAGCTTCGCTCGGGCCAGCGGCAGTGCCGATTTGCGGCGCTCGCTCGCCGAAAGCGCGCGCGGGCTGGCGGGCACGCCGGTCGGGCCTCTCGCGGTGAAGGCCGTCGGCGCGCTGAGCCGCGTGCTCGCCGATGCGAGCGGTAGCGCGGGCTTCGCGCTTGCGGGCGAAGGGCCAACGGCGCGCGTCGACCTGATCGCGCCCGAACTGACGAGCGCGAGCGGCGCGCATTTCACCGGCAGCGCGGACAGCCGCATCGGCTATCTTTATGGCGCGGACGAGCCCGCGGTGATTGCGACGGGACGCTGGAGCATCGCGGGCGGTGACCTGCCGTCGGGAACGCTGAGTATCGATCGCAGCGCCGAGGGAAGGGTGACGGGGCTCGCCAGCTTCGATCCTTATGGCGCCGAAGGCGCGCGGCTGGCGTTGACGCCGGTGCGTTTTTCGGGCGGCGCGGGCGGGTTGCTGCGCTTCGCAACGGCCGCGACGCTGTCGGGGCCGCTCGCGGGCGGGCGCGTCGAGCGGTTGACGGTGCCGTTGAACGGCTTTCTCGCCCCGACCGGAGCTCTCGCGTTCGACGGCGGATGCAGCCGCGTAGTGGCCGACCGGATCGATGTCAGCGGCTTCCGGCTGGGCCGCAGCGCGATCGACCTGTGCAGTCGCCCGGGCGCGCCGCTGCTCAGCGCCGGGCCCGACGGGCTTCGCGGCGATATCCGCATTCCCGGTATTGCACTGCGCGGGACGAGCGGCAGTTCGCCGTTCAGCCTGAAAAGCGGCCCGGCGAACATCGACCTGTCCGCGATGCGCTGGTCGCTGGCGCGAGCCGATATCCGGCTGGGCGAGGGGGAGAGCGTGACCCGCTTTGCCGCTGAGAGCCTGACCGGGCGTGCGACGCCGCAAGGTATGGCGGGCGATCTCAACGGTGCGAGCAGCAAGATCGGCGCGGTGCCCCTGAACATGGGCGAGATTGCGGGGCAATGGCGCTTCGCGAATGGCGCGCTGACGCTCGACGGCGGGTTGCTGCTCACCGACGCGGCGCCCGATCCGCGCTTCTTCCCGCTGGTCAGCAATGAAGCGAATCTGCGCTTCGCGAACGGGATGATCGAAGCGAAGGCGGGTTTCAGCGAGCAGAAGACCGGAACAAAAATCCTCGACACGTTGATCCGCCACCGGCTTTCCGACAGCAGCGGTTCGGCTGACCTTGTCGTCAAGGAGCTGCGGTTCAATGAGGCGTTCCAGCCCGACCAGCTGACCAGTCTCGCGCTCGGCGTCGTGGCCAACGTGCAAGGTTCGGTGGTCGGCGACGGCCGTATCGAATGGACCGCGGACGGCGTCACGAGCCGCGGAACCTTCGCGACCGCCGACGCCAGCCTCGCCGCGGCGTTTGGACCGGTGACGGGGCTGACGACGACGCTCAGTTTCGACGACCTGATTGGCCTTAGATCGGCGCCGGGTCAGATCGCGAAGATCAAGGAGATCAACCCGGGTATTCCGGTCGTCGACGGCGAGATCGAATATCAGTTGCTCGACAATAATCGTGTCCGGGTCGAGGGCGGGAGTTGGCCCTTTGGCGGCGGGCAGTTGCTCCTCCATCCGACGACGCTCGATTTCGGCACGGAGAAAGCGCGGCGGCTGTCGTTCGATATCGTCGGGGTCGATGCGGCGGTGTTCCTGCAAAGCTTCGGCTTTGATAATATCAACGCGACGGGCGTGTTCGACGGAACCTTGCCGGTCGAGTTCGATGGGATGGGCGGGCGCATCGTGGGTGGCCGCATCGATTCGCGCGGCGGCGGCGGCACGCTCGCTTATGTCGGCGAATTGTCGAACCGCAATCTGGGTGTCATCGCCAATTTTGCCTTTGGCGCGCTGCGCAGCCTCAAATATGATGATCTGACGATCATCCTGAACGGGGACCTCGACGGCGAAATGGTGACCGATATCCGCTTTGGCGGCGTGGGGCAGGGCGAAGGCGCGACGCGTAATTTCCTGACCAACCAGGTCGCGAAACTGCCGTTGATCTTCAACGTGAAGATTCGGGCGCCGTTCCGCCAGCTTTTGACATCGGCGAAGGGCTTTTACGACCCGTCGCTGCTGATCGAACAGAATCTGCCCGCGCTGATCCGCGCGCAGGAAGACGCGAAAAAAGCAACAATCGTCCCCGTTCAGCCCCCAGAAAGCGAGCCCGTGCAATGAAGATACCCGAGACCGGAGCTAGGAGGCTGGCCATAGGCTATAGGTATGTTGCAGTATCGATCGGGGCGGCCGCGCTTGCGGGCTGCGTCCAGATCGACACTCCCGACAAGCCGATCGAAATCAACCTGAATATCAACATCCGTCAGGAAGTGGTGTACAGGCTGGATGGCGACGCCAAGAAGCTCATCGAGCAGAATAGCGAGATATTCTGATGGGGAACAAGAAGATGACCAAGACGATGTGGAAACCGACCGGACTGGCACTTGCTGCGATTGCGGCCACCGCCGCCGTTGCGCTGGCCGTGCCGTCGGCTATGGCGCAGCGCGATCCCGCCTATGCCGCCGCGCGTGCCGCGGGGCAGATCGGCGAGCAGGTCGACGGCTATCTGGGGTTCGCGACCACGCCGACCCCGGCGATCCGCGCGCTGGTGCAGGACCTCAATATCAAGCGCAAGGCCGCCTATACCGCGAGCGCGCAGTCGACCGGCAGCACGGTCGAGCAGTTCGCCTTTACCAGCGGCTGCAACCTGATCGCGCAGACCAAGCCGGGCGAAAAATATCAGACGCCCGGCGGCGCCTGGAAAACCCGCGACGGCAGCCCGCCCGAACGCGACGCGCGCTGCCCGTAAACGAACAAGCCGCATAATAGGGCCTGCGGGCCCTCAGATGCCGCCGCGCCCCTAAACGCGGCGGCATTTTTGCGAGTTTTGGGTGCGAAATCCATACCCGATATCCGTTCGTGTCGAGCGAAGTCGAGACACCCCCCGACGGCGTGCGACCTCACGGCATCTCGACTTCGCTCGATGCGAACGGGGCGGAGAGGTCGGCGGCATTTTTGTGCGCCCCGACGGCGACATTTTTGTGCACCTGCGCACAAGCATTGACTTAATCGGGTGTCGTTCCTAAACGGACCGCGCCTTAGGGGTCCCCCGAATTTTCGGGCCTTTTTTCGCAGGCGGAATCGATCGATATCGGCTCTGTTTCAGGAGGATGGCACAAATGACGGGGAATGGCAGCGATCCGGAACCAGCTTCGGAGGATTCGCGCCTGGTCTCGCTCGAAGAGCGATTGGACCGGGCCGAAGCCGCAGAAGCGAAACGGACCGCAGTGAACGCCGGACCGGAGACCGATGCTAACTATAAGCTCGGTAACCGCGTTCTGGCCGAACTGCTGGGCGGTATCGGTGGCGGCGCCTTGGTCGGTTGGACGATCGATCATTTTGCCGGCACCGCTCCCTGGGGCCTGTTGGTGGTGCTGTTCCTTGGAATAGTCGTCGCCTTCAGAAGCATATTTCGAATAGCGAATATCCGGCCTTCAAAGCCGGATTGAAGCTGAATTACTGGGATTTAGGCGAGGTATCGCGTGGCGGATCAAGGCAAAGTGGACCCGATGCACCAGTTCGAGGTGCAGAAGATGTTCGACATGTTCCATGTCGGCAATCATGAGGTTGCCTTTACGACCAGCGCGATGTGGATGGTCGTCGCCGGCCTTCTGCTGTGGGTCTTCATGATCGGCGGGATGAAGCGCCAGCTCGTCCCCGGCCGCTGGCAGGTCGCCGTCGAAGGCTTCACCGGCTTCATTTCGGGCATGATGAACGCCAATATCGGCCCCGAAGGCCGCAAATATACGCCCTATGTCTTCTCGCTCTTCATGTTCATCCTGATGTTGAACGTGATCGGGCTGATGCCGCTCGGCCTGTTCGGCGTGCATCCCTTTACCGTGACGAGCCATTTCACGATCACCGGTTTCCTCGCGATCCTGAGCTTCTCGATCGTGCTGATCGTCGGTTTCTGGCGCCATGGCCTGCATTTCTTCTCGCTGTTCGTCCCGCACGGCACGCCCTGGTGGCTGCTGTGGCTGATCCCGGTGATCGAGCTGGTGTCGTTCCTTGTTCGCCCGTTCAGCCTTGCTCTCCGACTGTTCGTCGCGATGACCGCTGGCCACGTGCTGATGAAGGTGTTCGCCTCGTTCATCATCGACGGGATCGCTGCCGGTCCGGCTGTCGGTCTGGGCGTCGGCATCCCCAGCATGGCGCTGATGGTCGGGATCAGCGGCCTCGAGCTGCTGGTCGCGGGTATCCAAGCTTATGTGTTCGCGCTGCTCACGTCGCTCTATCTGAACGACGCGGTCAATCTGCACTGATATTTCAACTGTATAATCAACGTTTTTCCCAAGGAGTATAAAATGGACGTTCAAGCTGCTTCGCTCATCGGCGCCGGTCTGGCCGCTATCGGTGCCGGTATGGCCGCCATCGGTGTGGGCAACGTCTTCGGTAGCTTCCTCGAAAGCGCGCTGCGCAACCCGGCTGCTGCCGACGGCCAGCAGGGCCGCCTGTTCATCGGCTTCGCGGCTGCCGAACTTCTCGGCCTGCTGTCGTTCCTGATCGCAATCCTGCTGTACCTCAAGGCAGCCTGATTTCGTCTGCGGGGCCGGCTCGCTAAAAGCCGGCCCCGCGACTGCTTTTCTTTTGTCGGTCGAGTAAATCCATGCCTCAAATCAGCCAATTCGCTGAAAGCTGGTACGCCGCATCGCAGATTTTCTGGGTGCTGCTGACCTTCGGCTTCGTCTTTTTCGTCATCGGCCGCGGCATGCTGCCGAAGATCGAGGCGACGGTGGACGCACGCGACCGCAAGGTGGCGGACGATCTGGCCGCTGCGAAAGCCGCGCATGCCGCCGCCGACAACCTCGAAGAAAGCTATCGCCAGCAAAGCGACGCAAGCCGCGCCGCTGCGCAAAAGGCGGTAACCGACGCCAAAGACAAGGCCGCGAAAGACGCCGAAAAGCGTCTGGCAAAGGTCGACGCCGAACTCGCCGACAAGCTGTCGGCGGCCGAAGCCGACGTCAATGCGGCGCGTACCTCGGCGATGGCCGAAATCGAATCGGTCGCGGCCGAAGCAGCGGGCGATCTCGTCGCCAAGCTGTCGGGCGTGAAGGTCGCTGCGGCGGACGCCAAGGCGGCGGTGAAGGCGGTGCTCCATGGCTAATGTTCTGACCATCTTGTCCGAAGCCGCGGGCGAAGTGCATGTCGAGCCGGCCTCGTTCGGCTTCATCGATGCGACCGTCTGGGTTTCGATCGCCATGGCGATCTTCATCGCGATCCTGCTGTGGAAGAAGGTGCCGGCGATGGTCGCGGGCATGCTCGACAACAAGATTGCCGAGATTTCGAAGCAGCTCAAGGAAGCCGAAGCGCTGCGTCTCGACGCCGAATCGCTGAAGGCCGAATATGAGGCGAAGCTCGCCGACGCCGCCAAGGAAGCCGACGAGATGCGCGCCCGCGCCGATGCGGAGGCCGAAGCGCTCGTCGCCAAAGCCAAGGCCGACGCCACCGCGCTGATCGGCCGCCGCAAGCAGATGGCCGAAGACCGCATCGCCGCGGCCGAAGCAACCGCGCTTAGCGAAGTCCGCTCGGCCGCTGCGAAGGCTGCGACCGAAGCCGCCGCCGCGCTGATTGCCGAAAAGCATGACGCCACGGCCGACAAGGCGCTGGTCGATCAGGCTATCGCGGGCGTCGCCAAGGGCTGAGCCTTTCCATCGCCGATTACCGAAACGCCCGCGGATTTCCGCGGGCGTTTTGCTTTGGGGCTAGTTCGCTCCGGCCAATCCCGCGACCCACGCCTTTGTCGCGGGGAAATTGTCCATCGCGCACCGATATCCCGCGCGCGCCGTGGTTCGTTCGACATAGTCCAGTTCCACCGTACCCAACGCGAAGCCGATCGTGCGCTGGGCGAATTGGAGCGCGTAGGTCACCGAAATGTCGGCGGCGGTGAAGCGGTCTCCTGCGATATGGGGCGTACGCGCAAGCTGGCGGCTCACGAGGCCGAGGCGGCTCTTGAAAATGCCGAGCGCCCAGCCCGTGGTCCAGTTTTCCCGTTCGGCTTCGGGGGCGAGTATGTTCGTCGCGACGATGGCGTTGATCGGACCCGCGAGGCCCGCCTCACCCATATGGAGAAATTGCTGATAGGTCGCGAACGCCGCGTCGTCGGGCGTCGGCGCAAGCGGGCCCGGTCCGTAGCGCGCGAGCAGATATTCCATGATCGCGATCGATTCGACCATCACCGTGTCGCCGTCGACGATCGCAGGGATGAATCCGGCAGGGTTGATCGCCAGGAATTCGGTATCCTGTTCGACACCGTCGAGCAGATCTACCGGCCGTACGCGATAAGGGCGCCCCATTTCTTCGAGCAACCAGGCAACACGGAAGCCGCGTCCTTCGCCGTATAGAGTGATCATGCCTGCAATCCTCAGAACTGGATCATGATGCGCCGCGCCAGCGCGGGCGAGATGCTGTGCACGAGCCGCAACATCTTCACCATCCCCGCATCGACCTCGCTTTTGCCGGTACGAATGCCGCGCACGATCTCGGCGGCGCAGTCGTGTGCACGCATCTTCCTGCCGCCGCGGCCCGCGGTCATGTTGGTCTCGACCACAGGAGGCAGTGCCTCGATCACGCGGACATTACTGTCCTTCAGCAGATACCGGATCGCCTGCGTGTAGCTGCGCAGCCCAGCCTTGGTCGCGCAATAGATCGACCCGCCGGCGCGCGGCGCGATCGCGAGGCCCGAGGTGACGTTGACGATGGTAGCCTCGGGCTGGGCGCGCAGCCCCGGCAGCAGCCGGGTGCAGAGCGCGATCGGCGCGTCGAGATTGGTGCGGATGCAATGCGCCGCATTCTCCAACGTCGCGGCATCGTCGAGCTCATATTCGCTGCCGACGCCGGCGTTGTTGACGAGCAGTGCGAGCGGCTTGCCCGCCACACCGCTTACGACCGCATCGATGCCCGCGGAGGTCGACAAATCGCCCGCGATCGTGCCGAAACCAAGCGCCGCCATCGCCTGCAATTTGTCGGCCGAGCGGCCCGTGACGATGACGTTGGCGCCCGCACCCTGCAGTTGCAGCGCAATCTCGCGCCCAATGCCGTCGCTGCCGCCGGTCACCAGCGCGAGCTTTCCACGTAGTTCCATAAGACCCCTCCTATGTTTTACCTCGCGCACTATGGCGGGTCGCACCGCCATCGCCTACATGCAAAATCATGGCTCGCCCGAACGCTCCCGACCGATTCAACGAAGAAAAAGCGACCTATGTCATCCGCGGCGGCGACGGCGAGGGCGACCAGCCCGACCTCGAACGCGGCGCCGAGGCGATCCGCAGCGTGGTGCGCAAATTGCCGACGCGCCCGGGCGTGTACCGGATGCTCGATGCGCGCGGCGACGTGCTGTACGTAGGCAAGGCGCGGGCGCTGAAGAACCGCGTGACCAATTACACGCAGGTCGCGCGGCTGCCGCAGCGGTTGCAGCGCATGGTGTCACAGACGCGCGCGATGGAGATCGTCACGACGACGAGCGAGGCCGAGGCGTTGCTGCTCGAGGCGCAGTTGATCAAGCGGTACCGCCCGCCGTACAATGTGCTGCTCCGCGACGACAAAAGCTTTCCCTTCATCCTTCTGCGCACCGATCACGCTTTCCCGCGCGTGCAGAAGCATCGCGGTGCGCGGCGCGCGAAGGGGCGCTATTATGGCCCGTTCGCCAGTGCCGGCTCGGTCCACCAGACGCTCAATGCGCTGCAGAAAACCTTCCTGCTGCGCAGCTGCACCGACAGCTTTTTCGCCAACCGGTCGCGGCCGTGTTTATTGTATCAGATCAAGCGGTGCAGCGCGCCGTGCGTCGACCGCATCTCGAAGGAGGATTATGCCGGGCTGGTGAGCGACGCGCAGGATTTCCTCGAGGGCCGCTCGACCGCAGTCCAGAAACGGCTGGGGGCGGCGATGACGCAGGCGGCCGAGGCGATGGATTATGAGCAGGCGGCGGTGCTGCGCGACCGGCTGAAATCGCTGACCTTCATCCAGGGGAGCCAGTCGGTCCACGCTGACGGGCTCGGCGACGCCGACGTGTTCGCGCTCGCGGCGAAGGGCGGGCAGCTGTGCATCGCGGGCTTCTTCATCCGCGGCGGGCAGAATTGGGGGCATCGCAGCTTTTTTCCGGCGCATGTATCGGGGGTACCCGAGGCAGAGGTGATGGCGAGCTTTCTGATGCAATTCTACGAAGGCGTGCCGCCGCCGAAGCTCATCCTCGTCGACCGCGAGCCCGAGGAATGCGCGCTGCTTGCCGAGGCATTGGGGGAGAGCGGCAGCCGCAAGATCGAGATCAGTGTACCGCAGCGCGGCAATCGTCGCCGCCTGCTCGAACAGGCGGTGCGCAACGCGGGCGAGGAACTCGACCGCCGGCTCGCAGAGAGCAGCAGCCAGGCGAAACTCGGACGCGAGCTCGCCGAGCTCTTCGATCTCGAAAATCCGCCGCGGCGCATCGAAATTTACGACAACAGCCATATCCAGGGCACCAATGCGCTCGGCGCGATGGTCGTCGCGGGGCCCGAGGGCTGGATCAAGGGCGCCTATCGCAAGTTCAACATCAAGCGCGCCGAGACGCAGCCGGGCGACGATTTCGCGATGATGCGCGAGGTGTTCGAGCGCCGTTTCGCGCGCGCGATCGAGGAGGATCCGGAGCGGACGAAGGGCGAATGGCCCGACCTGGTATTGATCGACGGCGGCAAGGGGCAGGTGTCGGCGGTCGCGGCGGTGTTTGCCGAACTGGGGATCGACGATCTGACCTTTGTCGGGGTCGCCAAGGGGCCAGACCGCAACGCCGGGCGTGAAACCTTCTACCACCCCGACGGCCGCGAATTCACGCTGCCGCCGAATAATGCGGTGCTTTTCTATATTCAGCGGCTGCGTGACGAGGCGCACCGCTTCGCGATTGGCGCGCACCGGGCGAAGCGGTCGAAGGCGATGGGGGCATCGCCGCTCGACGAGGTTCCGGGGATCGGACCGTCGCGCAAGAAGGCGCTGCTGATGCATTTCGGCACCGCACGCGCGGTGCGCGGCGCTAGCCTCGAGGATTTGCAGAAAGCGCCGGGGGTCAGCGCAGCGGTCGCGCAGGCGGTGCATGATTTCTATCATTCGGGACGGTGAGGGGAGTATTATGGATTTTGCAGCAGCCATGCCGCTTGCGGGAACGCTGGGCGTCACGATTCATGAAGGCAGCAAGGATCGTATCGCGGGCAAGCTCCCGGTCCGCGCCGAAATCTGCACCGCGGGCGGGATCGTTCATGGCGGAGCGATCATGGCCTTTGCTGACTGCCTCGGCGCCGTTGGGGCCTTCCTGACCTTGCCCGAGGGCGCCAACGGCACGACGACGATCGAGAGCAAAACCAATTTCCTCGGCGCCGGGCCGGTCGGATCGGTGCTGATCGGCGAGGCCACCCCGGTGAAGATCGGCAAGCGCCTGTCGGTGTGGCAGACACGCATCCGCACCGAGGATGGCGCCGAAGTCGCGCTGGTGACGCAGACGCAGATGGTGCTTTGGCCAGCCTGACCGCCGATGCCATCGTCTGCGCGGTCCGCGCGCATGGCGAGCATGGCGCGATTCTGCGCGCGCTGACCGAGGAAGCGGGGCTAATCGCGGGCTATGTGCGCGGCGGACGCTCGCGGCGGCTGCGGCCGATCCTCATGCCCGGCAATCTGATCGTGCTCGAATTGCGCGCGCGTACCGAGGAACAGCTTGGCGGTGCAACCGTGGAGCTTCTGGAAAGCCGCGCGCCTTTGCTCGCCGAGCCGTTGGCGTCGGCGGCGATCGACTGGGCGACGAGCCTCACTGCGTCGACTCTACCCGAAAGCCAACCTTATCCGGCGCTCTACTCGGCGCTGTCGGCCGTTCTGGACGCGATTGGAGTGGCCTCTTCGGCGCGGCAATGGGCTGCGGCGCTGGCGCGCTACGAGTTACTGCTGCTCGCCGAACTGGGCTTTGGGCTGAACCTGGAGGAATGCGTCGTGACCGGCTCGCCCGACAATCTCGCCTTTATCAGCCCCAAATCGGGCGGCGCGGTGAGCGCCGGCGCTGCGGCGGGTTATGAAGAACGGCTGTTTCGCCTGCCGCCGTTTCTGCGGGGCCATGATGCGAGCCCGCCGATGGCCGATGTTCTCGACGGCCTGATCATCACGGGCCATTTCATCGACCGCGATATCCTCGACGGCCGCAACCGCGACTTGCTGACCGTAAGGGAAAGATTGGTCTCCCGGCTGGGCAGGGCGGTTGCGTGACGCGCCGCCGCTGTCTAAGCGGCTGGCGAGACACGAAAGGGCGACACGTTGAAAATCCTGCTGCTGGCTGGCGATGGTATCGGTCCGGAAATCATGGCGGAGGCCGAGAAGGTCCTCGCCGCGCTCGCATTGCCGGTGACGCTCGACCGCGCGCTCGTTGGCGGGGCGGCGTATGAAGCCACGGGCCACCCGCTGCCCCCCGAAACGCTCGCGAAGGCGAAAGCCGCCGATGCGCTCCTCTTTGGCGCCGTCGGCGATCCGCGCTTCGACAATGTCGAACGCCATTTGCGCCCCGAACAGGCGATCCTCGGCTTGCGTGCCGAACTCGGCCTGTTTGCCAACCTGCGCCCCGCCAAGCTGTTCACCGGACTCGAGGACAGCTCGGCGCTCCGTCCTGAGGTCGCGTCGGCGATCGACCTGCTGATCGTCCGCGAACTAAACGGCGACGTCTATTTCGGCGAGAAGGGCACGCGCACCACGCCCGGCGGCGAGCGCGAAGGTTATGACGTCATGTCGTACAGCGAGAGCGAAGTGCGCCGGATTGCGCATGTCGCGTTCCGCGCGGCGCAGGGTCGTCAAAAGCGGCTGTGCTCGGTCGACAAGGCGAATGTGCTCGAAACCTCGCAGCTTTGGCGCGATGTGGTGATCGAGGTCGCCGCCGATTACCCCGACGTGGCGCTGACCCATATGTATGTCGATAACGCCGCAATGCAGCTTGTGCGCAACCCCGGCCAGTTCGACGTCGTCGTCACCGGCAACCTCTTTGGCGACATCCTGTCCGATCAGGCGTCGATGTGCGTCGGGTCGATCGGGCTGCTCGCCTCGGCATCGCTCAGCGACGGCAAGCTGGGCTTGTACGAGCCGATCCACGGCAGCGCGCCCGACATCGCGGGCAAGGGCGTTGCCAACCCGCTGGCGATGATCCTGTCGCTCGCGATGCTGCTGCGCCATTCGGGCGGCGACGAGGCGAGCGCGGTGCGGATCGAGGCGGCGGTCGCAAAGGTGCTGGCGGATGGGTGCCGCGGTGCGGATCTGGGGGGCAATATGAGAACGGCGGCATTGGGCGATGCGGTTGTTTCGGCTTTGAACGGATAGATAAGATGAAAAAAACGACGGGTTTCGACCGCAGCAAAACAAAGGGCTGGCATCCCGCGACGCAGGCGGTGCGCGGCGGCACCTGGCGCAGCGAGCATGGCGAGACGTCGGAAGCGCTCTTCCTCACCTCGGGCTATACCTATGACAGCGCCGAGGAAGTCGCGGCGCGCTTTGCCGGCGAAGAGCAGGGCATGACCTATTCGCGCCTCCAGAACCCGACCGTTTCGATGCTCGAGGAACGCATCGCGCTGATGGAAGGCGCCGAAGCGTGCCGCACGCAGGCGACGGGCATGGCCGCGATGACCACCGCCTTGCTCTGCCAGCTGTCGGCGGGCGACCATATCGTCGCCGCGAAGGCCGCCTTCGGGTCGTGTCGCTGGCTCGTCGACCATCTCTGTCCGCGCTTCGGCATCGAGACGACCGTCGTCGATGGCCGCGACAATGACGCGTGGGAAAAGGCGATCAAGCCGAACACCAAGGTCTTTTTCTTCGAAACCCCGGCCAATCCGACGATGGACATCGTCGACATGAAGCATGTGTGCAGCCTCGCGAAGGCGCATGGTATCACGACCGTGGTCGACAATGCCTTTGCCACCGCGGTGCTCCAGCGTCCGATGGATTTCGGCGCCGATGTCGTCGCTTATTCCGCGACGAAGCTGATGGAGGGGCAGGGGCGCGTCCTCGCCGGTGCGGTGTGCGGAACCGAGAAATTCATCAACGACGTGCTGCTGCCGTTCCAGCGCAACACGGGGCCGAACCTGTCGCCGTTCAACGCCTGGGTGGTGCTGAAGGGGCTCGAGACGCTCGACCTGCGCGCGCGGCGCCAGTCGGAAAATGCGCTCGCGGTCGGCAAGGCGATCGAAGGCCGCGTTGCGCGCATGCTCCACCCGGGGCTTGCGAGCCATCCGCAGCATAACCTGGCGATGAGCCAATCGAGCGCGTGCGGACCGATCTTTTCTTTCGTGCTCGATGGCGGCCGCGAGCAGGCGATGGCGTTCCTCAACGCGCTCGAACTCGTCGACATCAGCAACAATATCGGCGATTCGCGCAGCCTCTGCTGCCATCCCTGGTCGACGACGCATTATGGCGTGAGCGAAGAAGCGCGTATCGACATGGGAGTCGTCGAGGGTATGCTGCGCATCAATATCGGGCTCGAAGATCCGCGCGACGTGATCGTCGATCTGGACCAGGCATTGACCAAGGTCGGGCTTTGAGCGACGCTGGCGCCATGAGCACGATGATCGACTCCTTTTTCCCCTTTGCGGCGACCACCGGGTCGATCACCGTGCGCGTGGCGGTCAGCTATTTGCCCGAACAATCGCATCCGGCGCTCGGCCGCTGGTTCTGGGCCTATCATGTGCGTGTCGAAAATCACGGCGAGGGCGCGGTGCAGTTGATCAGCCGTCATTGGCGGATCAGCGACGGACGCGGCCAGATCAGCGAAGTCGAGGGCGAGGGCGTCGTCGGCGAGCAGCCGTTGATCGTGCCCGGCGGCGCGTACGATTATGTCTCGGGCTGCCCGCTGCCGACCCCCGAAGGGTCGATGGTGGGGAGTTATGCGATGGAACTCGGCGACGGGTCGCAATTGCTTGTCGCCATCCCGCATTTCCCGCTCGTGGCGCCTGCGACCGCGTCATGAAGCGCACCCATCTGCCCCTGAACGCCCTGCGCGTGTTCGACGCCGCTGCCCGCCACCTGAGCTTCACGCGCGCCGCCGACGAGCTGGCAGTGACCCCCGCCGCGGTCGGACAGCAGATCCGTGCGCTCGAGGATATGCTGGGCGTCGTGCTTTTCCGCCGAACGCCGAAGGGGCTGGAGCTCACGGGCGAGGCCGATGCCGGGCTCGACGCGCTGCGGCAGGGCTTCCTGCAATTCGAAGAGTCGGTGCGTGCGATGCAGGCGGGGCAATCTTCGCAGTCGCTGACGATCGCCGCGCCGCGCGACCTCACCGCCAAATGGCTCGCGCCGCGCCTCGCCCGCTACAGCCAGCAGGCACCCGATGTGCGCTTCACATTGGTGTCGGCCGACAGCGGCATCGATTTCACCGAAGCGAACCTCGATCTTGCGATCTTCTGGACCGACGGGGCGGGCGAACATGAAGGCGTGGCGCTCGCCGACGCGTCGATGGTCACCGTTACCGGCCCGGGAAGCACCAGCGACACGCGCATCGCGTGGCCGGGCTGCCCCGTGGCAGACGGCGAACCCGCGCTGCGCCTCGGCGATGCCGGGCTCGCGATCGACGCGGCCGCCAACGGGCTCGGACAGGCGAATGTCCCCGCGATGCTCGCCGAGGCCGATATCGCGGCGGGACGTGTCCGGCAGGTCGGTGAGGCGGTCGCGGTGAAGCGCGGCTACTGGCTCGTTGCTCCCACCCCGCAATGGCGACAGGCGAAGGTCAAGGCGCTGGTGGCGGCGCTGACCGCCGCCTGATGTAACCGAACCGGGATAGCGCACGAATACCCCAGCAACAGTCATTCAGGGGGACTCATGTACAAAATTCTGGACAAGCTGCCGGCCCAGACTTTCGCCGTCGGCGCTCTTCGCTGGTCGATGGTCTTCATCTTCGCCTTATTCGGAATCGCCAAATTTGCGGCTTATGAAGCCGAAGGCGTCGCGCGTACGGCGATGCACTATCCGCTGTTCGCCTGGATGTACCCGCTGATCGGCGTTCAGGGGACGAGCAATGTGATCGGGACGATCGAATTGTCGACCGGCGCGCTGATCGGGCTGGGCGCATGGTCGCATCGTGCAGGCCTGCTTGGCGGCCTGATGGGTATGGCGACTTTTCTTATCACGCTCAGCTTCAGCTTTGGCGCGACCTTGTGGGAGGAAGGCTATGGTTTTCCGTTCATGGGGTCGACCGCGCAATTCCTGTTCAAGGATGCCGTCCTGCTTGCCGCCTGTCTGGCACTGGCGCTTCACGCCGGTCATGCATTGCGGGAAACGCCGCACGCCCGACCGGCGGCCTGACTCAGGAAGCGGTTTTCGCGGCCAGCGCGAGCAGGCGTGTGACGAACCCGACCAAAGGGCCGGTGTCGACATTGGCATCGGGGTTGTTCCAGCTCGCGGTGACGACGTACCATTTTCCGTCCGATTTGCGCTGCCCGAGCAGGCTCATCGACAAAACGCCATTTTCCGACCCGCCCTTGTAACCGAGATATGTCCAGTCGGCCGCAGCGACCGGACCGACGCCATTGTTGATCGCCATCGCGGCGAGCAGGGTTCTCGACTGGCGTGCGCGTAGGTCAACCATCAGCCGTGCGATATCGTTGGGGCTGGCGAACCATTCGAGGCTGTCGATGAAACGCGGGCCGTCGGTGAAACTGATCCCGTCGACATTGGCGAGGGTGAGGCGGTTCTGGTTGCTCTCGATCAGCTTCCGCTGCGCGGCATCCTCGCTCTTGATAAATACGGGACGCAAATCATTGAAATTATTTCCCTTAAGAGCAAAGGCTTCGACCGTCGTGAGCAGCGGGATGTTGCTCGACGGATCGCTGTGCCCCGCATCCTTCATCCGCGCTTCGATTGGCGCGCGGCCAAGCAGGTGGATCAGCGTGTCGGTCGCACCATTGTCGCTGACCGAGATCATCCAGTTCGCGAGCGTCTGCAGCGTCACGGGCGTATCGGCGGGCCAGTTCGCGGTCCCCGCCGATGAAAAGCTGAAATGCGACAGAGGCACGACGTCGGACCATTTGCGCTTGCCCGTGGCAACCTGCGCCGCGAGTTCGTCGAGGATATAGAGCTTGATCGTCGATCCGACCGCGAACTGCCGGTCGGGGTTCGCGGAGGCAAGGGGCCGGACGCCGGCGTCACCCAGTTCGGCGACGAGGAAACCCGTTTGCCCTGGCAGCGCGGCGATTTCGGCCGCGACCTTGTCGAAGCTGTCGTTGGCCACGGTGACGCCGGTGACGCGCAGCCCGGTGACGCGCTCGCCGGCCGCTACGCCGACGTCCAGCAGAACGGTTGCGACGCCCCTTTCGAAGCGAAGCAGGACCGTTCCCGAACGGCCGCTGGTCGGGGTAGCGCTGTCGATGGCGACCGGCTTTCCATATTGCGCAATCAGGCCGGCGATGAACGTCTTGAACTGAGCTTCGGGGACGGCCTTCTGGAATGACGGGTCGAAATAGTCAGCAAAGGCGATCCTGCCGGCGAGGAGATCGACCAGTTGGGCAGCGCGACGGTCGAAGGCGGTAGCCGGAGCCGGCGCGGTCGTTTCGGGCGATTGGGCCAGCGTGGTGGAAGCGGGCAGGGCGGCCGCAAGCATTGCGACGGCGAGCCTATTGAAGACGGATATCAAGGCCTTCTCCTCAATCCAGCGCCCCGGCGGACGGGTCGTTTTGGGGAAGCGCGGCTTTTACGTCAGCACACCACCATTTGGGACGGCAGTCGCGAAAGGCGTGCGAAATCGGCATCAACGCCTTGTCGTCCGGCTTGTCGAACACCCCGATAAGCAAGGCGACAATCGGTTCGTCATCGATCGCGCCCAAGCTGCTCCCGCAGGTCGGGCAGAAGGTCCGGCTGGAAAAATCCGATGATCGCCAAGTGGAAGGCGGCCCTCCGGGACCGGTCCAGCTTATTTCGTCGGTAGGGAATTCGACCCAGGCCGTGGTCAGTGCCCCCGTGTGCCGCTGACACATTTTACAAGAACAAGTATGGGGTTTGGCGGCGGCTCCCGCTGCTTCGAACCGAATGCTACCGCACAGGCATCCGCCGCTGTATCGCTTGCTCACCAACGCCCTTCTTCAATTTCTGTCCGCCGCCCGCTCATTAATCCTCCCCGAACGCAGGAAGGTATCGGTCAAAGCTCAAAATCAGGCGTCGATGGCCGCCTCGTCGAGCGTCGCGGCATTGGCCTGAATAAACTGGAAACGGTGTTCGGGGTGCTTGCCCATCAGCCGGTCGACCAGGTCCTTGACCAAATGCCGCTCTTCATATTCCTGCGGCAGCGTCACGCGCAGCATCGAACGCGTCGCGGGATCCATCGTCGTTTCCTTGAGCTGGTTCGGGTTCATTTCGCCGAGACCCTTGAAACGCCCGACGTCGACCTTCTTGCCCTTGAACTGTGTCGCCTCGATCTCGGCGCGATGGGCATCGTCGCGCGCATAGACCGAGGTGTTGCCCGAGGTGATGCGATAGAGCGGCGGCTGCGCCAGATAGACGTGGCCGCGGCGCACGATGTCGGGCATTTCCTGGAAAAAGAAGGTCATCAGCAACGTTGCGATATGCGCGCCGTCGACGTCGGCATCGGTCATGATGACGATTTTTTCGTAGCGCAGCCGGTCGGCGTCGCAATCCTTGCGCATCCCGCAGCCGAGCGCGAGCGCGAGGTCGGCGATTTCCTGATTGGCGCGGATCTTGTCGTTGCTGGCGCTCGCGACGTTAAGGATCTTGCCGCGGATCGGCAGGATCGCCTGTGTCTTGCGGTCGCGCGCCTGCTTGGCGCTGCCGCCCGCGCTGTCGCCTTCGACGATAAACAATTCCGTGCCTTCGGGGCCGTCGTTCGCACAGTCCGTGAGCTTGCCCGGCAAGCGCAGCTTGCGGCCGCTTGTCGCGGTCTTGCGCTTTACCTCACGCTCGGCCTTGCGCTTGAGGCGCTCGTCCATCCGGTCGAGGACGAGGCCCAAGAGCGCGCGGCCGCGGTCCATATTGTCCGACAGGAAATGGTCGAAATGGTCGCGCACGGCATTTTCGGTGAAGCGCGCGGCTTCGGGGCTCGAGAGGCGATCCTTGGTCTGGCTCTGGAACTGCGGATCGCGAATGAAGACCGAGAGCATCATCTCGCCGCCGTTGAAAACGTCTTCGGCGGTGATCTGTGCCGCCTTTTTCTGCCCGATCAACTCGCCAAAGGCCCGCAAACCCTTGGTCAGCGCCGAGCGCAGACCCGCTTCATGCGTTCCGCCGGCGGGGGTCGGGATGGTGTTGCAATACCAGCTATACGATCCATCGGACCAGAGCGGCCAGGCGATTGCCCATTCGGCACGGCCCTGGTCGCCCGGGAAATCCTGGCGTCCGACGAAAGGTTCGGCGGTCGCGCATTCGCGTGTGCCGATCTGTTCTTTGAGATGATCGGCAAGCCCGCCGGGAAACTGGAACACCGCCTCGGCAGGGGTGTCGTCGCCGATCAGCTCGGGCGCGCATTTCCAACGGATTTCGACCCCGGCGAACAAATAGGCTTTCGAGCGCGCCATGCGATACAGGCGCTGCGGCTTGAACCGTCCGTGATCGCCGAAAATCTCGGGGTCGGGGACGAAACTGACACTGGTCCCGCGCCGGTTCGGCGTCGGGCCGAGCTCCTCAAGCCCGCCGAGCGGCGTGCCGCGCGAAAAGCGCTGGCGATAGAGCTGCTTGCTTCGCGCCACTTCGATTTCGGTATCGACGGATAGCGCGTTGACGACGCTGACCCCGACGCCGTGCAGGCCGCCCGAAGTCGCGTAAGCCTTGCCCTCGAACTTGCCGCCCGAGTGGAGCATGGTCATGATGACCTCGAGCGCCGACTTGCCGGGAAATTTGGGGTGTGGGTCGACCGGCATGCCGCGGCCGTTGTCGACGACGGTTAGCCGGTTGCCGACGTCGAGCTCGATCTCGATCCGCGTCGCGTGGCCCGCAACCGCTTCGTCCATGCTGTTGTCGATGACTTCGGCGGCAAGGTGGTGCAGCGCGCGCTCGTCGGTGCCGCCGATATACATGCCGGGACGCCGGCGGACGGGTTCGAGCCCTTCCAGCACCTCGATCTGCGAAGCGTTATAGCTGTCGGTGGCGGGGGTCGCGGCGTCGAACAAATCGTGACTCATGACCCAGCTATAGGGGGCTGCCAAGGCGGCTGGCAAGGGCGCTTTTCGGCGACAGTGCGCAGCCCGGTTCACCCCATTTTCGAGGCAAGAGGGAACCTTGGTCGGATGCGAAGGGTTGGGATGCCGACTGCAAAGTCGTTCAAAAAGTGGAGTAAAAAATGAAAAACCTCTCTCTCCTCACCGCGCTTGCGGCCACCGCTATCGCGATGCCCGCGATGGCGCAGGAAGGCCGCGACACCTCGCAGGATTTCAACGGACCCTATATCAGCATCGGTGGCGGCGGCACGCTTCAGGGCAACGACCGCGGCGAAACGCTCGTCTTCGACACCAACCGTGACGGCACCTATGGCGACCAGGTGACGACGTCGGGCGGCGCCAACGCCTTTTCGCCGGGATTTTGTAACGGCGCCGCGACGGGCACCGCGAACCTCGGCTGCCGCAACGACAAGGATGGCCCCGAATTCTTTGGCCGCATCGGCCTCGACCAGCGCATGGGTAATTTCGTTGTCGGCGCGCTTCTGGAAGGCGGTCGCAGCGTCGCGCGCGACAGCGCGAGCGGTTTTTCGACCACGCCCGCGAGCTATACGATGAGCCGCGAGGCCGACTATCAGGGCAGCTTGCGCGTCCGCGCCGGTTATACGCCCGGTGGCGGCGCGCTCTTCTATGTCACCGGCGGCCCGGCTTACGCGCGCCTCGACAACAAGTTCGTGACCTCGAACACCGCGAACAGCTTTGCCGACAATGGCAAGACGCACGCTTGGGGCTACGCGGCGGGCGGCGGCGCCGAGCTGATGCTCACCAACAAGATCGCGGTCGGACTGGAGTATCTCTATTCCGACGTGAAGGACGACGATTACCGAGTGAACGTCGGGCCGGGCACCGCGCCGCCGACCAATCCGTTCCTGCTGAATGGCGGGGGCACCGATATCCAGCGCAGCGGCTCGCATTTCCGGACGCACAGTGTTCGCGGGAGCATCAGTTACCGCTTCTGACCTCTTGGGAGCGGGAACGGGAGGCGTCGGGTCGAAGGACCCGGCGCCTTTCGCCTATCGGGCCGATGGCGCCGCGAAAATTGCGAAATTGCCGTTCGCGCTGCTGACGAGGCGGCCGTCCTGATAAAGCCGCGCATCGATATTGGCGATCCGTTTGCCTTGGTGAAGGACGGTGGCCTCGCACGTCAGCCGGCCTTCGCGCACGCCGACATGATAGTTGAATTTGATCTCCAGCGTCGCGCAGACCAGCCCGTCTTCGAGCATACTCATCAGCGCGCCGCCCATTGCGGTGTCAGCGAGCGAATAGGCAACGCCGCCGTGCGCCACGCCGTTCGGATTGAAGTGGCGTTCGCGTTCGATGTCGATCGCCATCGTGCAGCGCCCGTCGCCGCGCTCGACCATTTGCAGGCCAAGCGCGCGCGCGAACTGGAAATCCTGGCCGAAAGGCCTCACCGGACGCGCCTTAACGAACTCGGGGACCACCGAATGGCGGCGGCGGGGGCGGACGGCGCGTGCCGCGCGGCAGCTGCGCCTGATAGGCGCGGCCGCAATGCTCGACGCAATAGGGGAAGCCCGGGTTCACGGCTTCGCCGCAGAAATGGAAGTCGGGTTCGCCCGGATGCCCCATCGGCCAGCGGCAGATGCGGTCATTGAGGTCGAGCAAGGTCGTCTTGTCGGCGATCTCGGGGCTCGGCTTGGCGGGCACCAGCCGGCGCGGCGGCGCGGGCGGAATCGGCGCCTGCTGATCGCCGGGGCCTTGGCGGATGAAACCGCCGGGACCAATCGAGACGATGCGCGGCGCATCGGCCTTCGGCGTCGGATCACCCAATCCGCCGTCCGCGTTCGGCGTGTCGACGACCGGCTTGGCATCGAGTTTCGGGGCAGGTGCCACTGGGCGCGGCGCCACCGGTGCGGCAGCACGCGGCGCGGAAACGGGGGCTGCGGGTTTCGGCGTGGCGGGCGCTGCCACCTTGACCGGCTTCGTCTTTTCGGTCGCCTTGACGGGCGACGGGCGCGATTTCAGGCCGAGGCGATGCGCCTTGCCGATCACCGCGTTACGGCTCACGCCGCCGAGTTCGTCGGCGATCTGGCTGGCGGTCAGCCCTTTTTCCCACATGGTGCGCAGGCTTTCGATGCGCTCGTCGGTCCATGACATAATCTATTCCTCATCATTCACGCTGCGGGCGGTCAGGCGATCCGCATTGTCGATCCTTTCGGGACCGGCATTCAGTCGTTGCCCAGCTTGCGGTAAGATCGGGGAGGCGATAGGCGAGAACGCCATGAACGACCAGCCCCAAATTTCGCGCCCCGACTCGACAAATTCCGCCGCGACTCCAACTTTTGCCGAACCCGGCGTTCCCCATATTCGAACGCTGAACGTGCCCGGCATGCACGCGCTATATGTCAAGGAGGTGCGGCGGTTTTTCAAGGTCCAGCTGCAAACAATCTGGGCCCCCGCGATTACCACGCTCCTGTTCCTCGTCATTTTCACCGTCGCGCTGGGCGGGGCGGGGCGGACGGTCATCGGGGTTCCCTTCGCCGATTTCATCGCGCCCGGCCTCATCATGATGGCGATGCTGCAGAACAGCTTCGCCAATTCGAGCTTTTCGCTGCTCGTCGGCAAGATCCAGGGGACGATCGTCGATTATCTGATGCCGCCGCTCGCCGTGGGCGAATTGATCATCGCGCTGGTTGGCGCCGCGATCACGCGCTCGATCCTCGTCGGCCTGGCGCTGTGGCTCGCGATGCTGCTGTGGCCCGGTGTGCATGTCATGCCCGATCATCTTTGGGCGGTCGCGGTTTTTGGCGTGCTTGGCGCTTCGATGCTCGGGTTCCTCGGCCTCATCACCTCGGTTTGGGCCGAGAAGTTCGATCATGCCGCCGCGGTGACCAATTTCGTGGTCACCCCGCTCGCGCTGCTGTCGGGGACCTTTTACTCGGTCGACAAGCTCGCGCCATGGTTCCAGACGATCGCGCACGGCAATCCGGTCTATTATGCGATCATGGGTTTTCGCTACGGTTTCATCGGCACGGTCGATTCGACGATCGCCAACCCTGTGCTGACCGCGGCGCTGGTGCTGGTCGGGGTCAATATCGGACTGGGCCTGCTGACCTATCGCCTGCTTGCCTCGGGGTGGAAGCTGAAAGCCTGATTAGTGGCGATGGATGGCGCGGACGCGGTAGCGGCCGCGTTCCAGCCCCTCGAACATCGCGTCGATCTGTGGATGGTCGATCGGTCCGCTGTCGCCGTCGGCGACCAGATTCTGCTGGCTGACATAGGCGATGTACGAGGAATCGCCGTTCTCGGCGAGCAGATGGTAATAGGGCTGTTCTTTCGCCGGGCGGATATCCTCCGGGATCGCTTCATACCATTCGTCGCTGTTCGCAAAGACCGGGTCAATGTCGAACACGACGCCGCGAAAGTCGAACATCCGATGGCGCACGATATCGCCCGGCGCGAAACGCGCGCGACCGATCAGCGGTGCAGTAACGGTGGCGGGAAGTTCGGAAGTGGATTCGGGCGTCATAGGATCAATCTATGGCAGTTTACGCACGTTTCAAGTCCGTTACATTCCAATTCGGCTGTGGTTTGCCGAATCGGGCTGTGATCAGCGTTACAGATGCATTGGCGATGCGGGCTAAAGTGCTCTTCTGGCTTTTGCATATCCCATTCGGGTTGTGGGCCGCACGATCAGGGGAGACGCATTATGACGGACTTACCACCCAATATTTCCGGCCCGGCTTCGGGCATTATCCAGCGCGCGAAGGACATCCTTCTCAAGCCGAAAGAGACCTGGCCGGTCATCGCCGCCGAGCCGGCGACGACGCAATCGATCTATGTGCCCTATGTGCTGGTCCTGGCGGCGATCGGCCCGCTCGCCGGGTTCATCGGCGGGCAGGTTTTCGGGTTCACCATGCTCGGTGTGACCTATCATCCACCGCTGGTGGGCGCGCTGGTGTCGGCGATCGTCTCTTACGGACTGTCGCTGGCGACGATCTTCATCCTCGCGCTGGTCATCGACGGGCTCGCACCGAACTTCGGCGGGCAAAAGGATCAGGTCCAGGCGCTGAAGGTTGCGGCCTATTCGGCGACCGCCGGCTGGGTCGGCGGTATTTTCGGGATCCTGCCCGCGCTCGCCGTCATCGGCCTCTTGTTTGCGCTTTACGGACTTTATCTGCTGTATCTCGGCCTGCCGGTGCTGATGAAGGCGCCGCAGGACAAGGCGCTCGGCTACACGGTGGTCGTGATTATCGTCTATATTGTGCTGTTCCTGATCGTTGGCGCTGTCGTCGCGGCGCTCGCCGCGCCATCATTCGCTACCATAAGGTAACGCGCACGCGAGCGGCCCCGGTGATGCGCCGGGGCTGCTTGCTGTGGTCAAATTGTAGAAAAATGGAGGAGAGTGAGGGATTCGAACCCTCGGTACCGTTGCCGGCACTTCGCATTTCGAGTGCGACGCTTTCGACCACTCAGCCAACTCTCCTCGCTGAGAGGAGACGCCCCTAGCGGCGGTCCGAACGTCTTGCAACCCTCTCGTCACAAAATTACGGCCCGCCGCGGGATTATAAGGATCGCTCAGGGTTTGTCGGCTTCCCACCAATAGGGCTGGCGCTTGCGCGTCCCCGTGTCGACCTCGTTCATCGTCAGCGGATCGTAGAGCCGCCCGCCGAGCATCACGCGATGGATTTGCTCGGTATTGCGGATATTTTCGGTCGGATCGGCGTCGAGAATCAACAGATCGGCGAGCTTGCCCGCCTCGAGCGATCCCACATCCTTCGCATAGCCCAGCGAGGTCGCAGGCATGATCGTCGCGGCGCGCAGCGCATCGATGTTGCTCCACCCGCCGCGTACGAACGACCAGATTTCCCAATGCGCGCCGAGCCCCGATTGCTGACCATGCGCGCCGATCGACACCATGCGGCCCGCCGCGGCGATCTTGCCCGCCTCACGCGCCGAATCATCATCGACATAGTCGCCCTCAGGCGCGATCACGCGGCGCTTGTTGTTTGCCGCAAGCTCGGTCGGCGGCGCGTGGCGCGACAGGATCGGATGCTCCCACACATTGGTGTGCGCGCGCCAATAGGGGTCGCCAGCGGGGCCGCCATAGGTCACGACGAGCGTCGGGGTATAGTCGACCTGCGTCTGCCCCCACAGCTGCACCAGATCCTTGTAGAAGGTGTGGAGCGGGATGTTGTGCTCGACGGTCGAGTTGCCGTCCTGGATCAGCGTGACGTCCTGCGTGAACAGCGATCCGCCCTCGGGCACCACCGTCAGACCCTCGACCTGCGCCGCCTTCACGACCATCTGCCGCTGGTCGCGGCGCGGCTGGTTGTAGTTTTTGACGCTGTGCGCGCCTTGCGCTTTCAGGCGGCGAACATGCGCGAGCGCGTCGTCATAGCCGTTGATCTCGGCATAAACCCCCGATGCCTTGGCGCCATAGATGACCTCGCCGGTCGAAAAGATACGCGGCGCGAGGATCAGCCCCGCACGCTGCATTTCGGACGAGACGAAGATTTCCGACGCGCGCGACGAAGGGTTATGGCTCGTCGTCGTGCCCATCGCGAGATTGACGATCTCCGACCAGTTCTGCTGCGGCACCAACTCGTCGTCGCCGTGCGAGCCGTGCGCGTGCGCGTCGACGAAGCCGGGGACGATCGTCTTGCCCGTTGCATCGACGGTGACCGCGCCCGCCGGCACGGTGATCGCGCCCGCGGGGCCGACCGCGGTGATGCGGTCGCCGTCGATGACGATCGCACCATTTTCGATCACGCCGTCCTTGTCGGCCATCGTCACGATCTTGGCGCCGGTGATGACGACGATGCCCTTATGCTTCGACGCCGCCTGCGTCATCGATAGCGACATACCATCGGTCGGTGGGATGAATTTCGGCGCCTTGTCGTCGACGGGAGCGTTGGTGAAGAGGCTGGCGAGATCGGCGCTGAACAAAGTCGCGCCGCGGCTCCAGTGCAGACGGCGACCGCCGTCGGACCAGTGCATATATTCGGCGCCGCTGCCGCTGACGCGCGTAACGGGCAGTGCGCCGCTCTTGGTTCCGAGCGAGACATCCTGTCCGCCGGGCATCAGCGGAGTGACATAGGCGTCGTAGTTCTGCCGAAACGCCAAGGTGCGGCCGTCGGGCGATATTTCATAATCGCTGACCAACTCGCCATTGGCGTGGACGCGCTTGTCCTGGCCGCTCATGTCGGTGCTGACGAGCTGGCTTTTGCCGTCGCCCGCCGTGACCATGAAGACGCGGTCGCTGGTCGACGCGAACTGCGGTTTGGCGCCGTCGCTGCTGATCCGCTCGGCCGCCCCGCCGCCCGCGGCGATGCGATAGACGCCTGGATCCTCGCTCCAGCGCGCCGAGGTCAGCCCGCCGCTGCCGCGCCGTTCGAATACGATCGTCTTGCCGTCGGGCGAGAAACGCGGTTCGGCATAATGGCCGGGGGAGTTGGTCAGCTTGCGCGAGGCGCCCCCGCCCGCGCCAACGACGTGGATTTCACCCATGCCGCCGTCGGTCCAGCGCACGAAGACGAGCGATTTGCCGTCGCGCGACCAGCTCGGCCACGCTTCCATCGCATCGTCCTTCGCCGCGGTCAGCCGCCGTGCGCTGCCGCCGGTCGCGGGCTTGACCCACAGCTTGCCGAGCGTTTCGAACACGATGCTGCGCCCGTCGGGCGACACTTCGGCCCAGCGCGGCATTTTGGTCGCGAAACTGTCGGGTGCGACTTCCACCGCCGGGTGCGTCGCATCGACGATCGTGCGGTCGTCGTTGACGCTGAACGGGATGATCCGCGCGTCGCCGCCGGCACCGCTGACGCGGCGGAGCTTGCCGCCGGCCCAGAAGACGATATCGCGGCTGTCGGGGGTCCACGCCATATTCGGGTAGACGCCGGTGACCGCCCAGGTTTCCTGCACATCCTGGTCGAGCATGTCATAGACCTTCTTCTCGGTGCCCGAGGCGAGGTCCTTCACATAGAGCTTTGACTGCGTTCCTTCGCGGCGCACGAAGGCAAGGCGCTTGCCGTCGGGCGAGGGGGTCGGGCGCACCGCGCCGCCGGGTCCCGACGCCGCAGTGCTGACCTTGCCATCCTCAAGATTGTAGCGTTCGATGTGGAAGAGGTCGGTGTTGCTGTCCTGCGCATATTCGAAGATCGGACCCGGGGTGACGTTGCGCGTGTAGAAGACACTCTTGCCATCGGCGGCGAAAATCGGCTCGCCGAGTTCCTTCTGATGGCGTTCGTTCGGCTTTTTGACGAGCGGCACGCCCGCGCCGCCCGAGACATGGTACATCCACACCTCGCCGGTGCCGAGCGAGCGGCCCGTGGTGAAATGCTTCTTTGCGACGATGAACTGCCCGTCGGGCGACCAACTCGGCTGGTTGAGCAGGCGGAAATCTTCTTTCGAGATCTGTTTCTTGTCGCTGCCGTCGCGGTTCATCAGCCAGATATTGTCGCCGCCCGCGCGATCTGAGACGAACGCGATGCGCTTGCCGTCGGGCGAGAAGCGCGGCTGATGCTCATAGGCGAGCCCCTCGGCGATCCGCGTCGGCGTCCCGCCTTCGATCGGCATCGTATAAATGTCGCCGAGCATGTCGAACGCGATCGTCCGCCCGTCGGGCGCGACGTCGACGTTCATCCAGCTGCCCTCGTCGACCGACAGCTGGACCTTGCGCGTTGCGAGGCCGGGGGGCGCGTTGACGTCCCATTTGTCGGGTTTCGCGTCGGCGGCGGGAGGAGAGGCGGGCGCGCTCTGCGCCCAGACCGAGGTTGAACAAGCCAAAGTCGCCGCGAGGGCGAGAGCGAAGCGCGCCATGAAATTATCCCCGTTTGAAATTATGTGCCGACCATATGGTTCGCTCGCGAACATGCAAGCTGCAGCTTTCGACGAAGGCGCTGGCAGGGTCGACAAGCGGCTGCTAGCCCGGTCGAAAGAACGGGATTGGGAGAGCAAAGCGTGCCGCTGCAGGGAATCAAGGTACTGGATTTCGGCCGCTATATCGCCGGCCCCTATTGCGCGGCGTTGCTCGCCGATTATGGCGCCGATGTCATCCGCATCGAGGCGCCGGGGGGCAATGACGATCGCTATTCAGTGCCGGTCGCCGAAGATGGGTCGGGCGCGATGTTCATGCAAATGAACCGCGCCAAACGCTGCCTGACGCTGAAGCCCGGAAGTCCGGAGGGGCGGGAGATCGTCCGCCGGTTGGTCGAAACCGCCGATGTCGTGATCGCGAACCTGCCGCACGATGCCCTGGTAAAACTCGGGCTCGATTACGACAGCCTGGCAGCGATAAACCCGCGCATTATCCTTGCGACCGCATCGGCATTCGGTAGCGAGGGACCGCTGGCGAGCCGCGTCGGGTTCGACGCGGTGGGGCAGGCGATGTCGGGGACGGTGCATCTGACCGGCACGCCCGACCAGCCCTATCGTGCGCAGGTCAATTATGTCGACTTCGGGACCGCGCTCCACTGTGCCTTTGGCGTGATGCTCGCGCTGCGCGAACGCGAGGCGACGGGCAAGGGGCAGTGTGTATCGGGATCGCTGCTCGGCACCGCGCTCGCGATGTCGAACGCGCTGACGATCGATCATGCGCTGAACGGCATCGATCGCCAGCCGATCGGCAACCGCGCCTTTAGTTCGGGACCCACCGACATCTTCCGCACCCGCGACGGATGGATCATCACCCAGATTGTCGGCAATGGCATCTTCGCGCGCTGGGCCGAACTGGTCGGGCGGCCCGATCTGGTCGGCGATCCGCTTTATGCCAGCGATATCTTGCGCGGCGATAATGGCGCGGAGCTGAGCGCAGTCATGCAGCGCTGGTGCATCGAGCGCACGAGCGCGGAGGCGATTGATGAGCTCGCCGCGGGTCGCGTTCCGGCTGCCCCGGTCCTGCGCGCGGGCGAGGCGCTGGCGCAGCCGCAGGTCGCGGCGATGGGACTGGTCGAGCCGGTGGGTTATCCGGGCGCGCTGGGCGAGGTTCCCATGATCCGCGCGCCGATCCGCCTTTCAGCTAGCGACAAAGGCACCGCACGGCGCGCGCCGCAGATCGGCGAGCATGGCGACGCGATCCTCGCTGAGCTCGGATATGACGCCGAAGCCATTTCGGCTTTGCGCGCCGCAAACATTATTTGAGCCGGGAAGGGTGGACAAACGGCAATCGCCGCTTAAGTTACCGGTCAGTACAAAAATCAGCCCAGGAGTTCTCCATGACCGATAATAGCGAGTATGTGCCGCCGAAAATCTGGACCTGGGACAAGGAAAGCGGCGGGCGTTTCGCCAATATTAACCGCCCGGTCGCGGGCCCGACGCACGACAAGGAGCTGCCGATCGGCAAGCATCCCTTGCAGCTCTATTCGCTCGGCACGCCCAATGGCGTGAAGGTCACCGTGATGCTCGAGGAACTGCTCGCGGCGGGACATAGCGGCGCCGAATATGACGCGTGGCTCATCAATATCGGTGAAGGTGACCAGTTTTCGAGCGGCTATGTCGCGGCCAATCCGAACAGCAAGATCCCCGTGCTCGTCGACCGCAGCGGCGCCGAGCCGATCCGTGTCTTCGAATCGGGCGCGATCCTGATCCATCTCGCCGAGAAATTCGGCGCCTTCCTGCCGACCGAAACCGCGAAGCGCGCCGAGACGCTGTCGTGGCTGATGTGGCAGATGGGCAGCACGCCCTTCCTCGGCGGCGGCTTTGGGCATTTCTATGCCTATGCGCCGACGAAGCAGGAATATCCGATCAACCGCTATGCGATGGAGGTGAAGCGCCAGATGGACGTGCTCGACCGCCGCCTTGCGGAAAGCGAATATATCGCGGGGGCTGATTACACGATCGCCGACATGGCGATCTGGCCCTGGTATGGCGCGCTCGCCAAAGGACTCGTTTATGACGCCGGTGAATTCCTGCAGGTCGATGACTATAAGAATGTCCAGCGCTGGACCAACCAGATCGCGGCGCGCCCGGCGGTCAAGCGCGGGCGGATGGTCAACCGCGTGACGGGCGATCCGGCGAGCCAGCTGCGCGAGCGGCACGACGCGTCGGACTTTGAATTGCGCACGCAGGACAAGTTGGAGGGGGCCGAATAATTCACATTATTCGTTTGAAGACGCCGCGCCGAAATTAGCGGTTCTTCAACGATAGGCAGCGCGCCACCAAATCCGCCCGGTTCCGGTGCCGAAAAAACCTGCAAAATACGCAAAAGCGGCGTCGGGCTCTCTCGACGCCGCTTTCATTTGCGGGCGGCCATTCTGCCGGCATGACAGGTTCCATCCGACTTTCGCGGCGCGTCCGCAAAATCGCCCTGACGGGTCTTACCTTGGCGCGCGGGGAGCGTGGCGCCGCCATCGTCGAAATGGCGCTGGTGCTGCCGCTGCTCCTCGCGTTGCTGATGGGGATATTGGTCTATGGCCAATATTTCATGCTCGCGCATAGTGTTCAGCAGGCGGCCAACGACGGCGCGCGCGCGTCGATCGTCGGTCTCGACGCGGCCGACCGCAGCGCGGTCGCATCGCGCGCGGTCGGCCGCAGCCTGCAGGCGGTCGGCGGCACGCACAGTGTCGCCGTATCCGAAACGACCGAGGCGATCACCGTCGCTGTGACCTTCACCGTGCCGCAGGACAGCCTCTTGCGATCAAGCTTCGTTCCGTCGCCGGGCAACGTTATCCGCGCCCGCGCGACGTTCGAATTGCCGGTCGATTGATCATGGCGATCCTGTCCCTTCTTCGCTGTATTGTCCGCCACCGCGGCGCCAGCATCAGCATCACGACGGCGTTCGGCATGACGATGCTGATCGGATCGGCGGCATTCGCGGTCGATCTCGGCTCGCTCTATCTCGACCGCCGCAAGTTGCAGGGCATCGCCGATGCCGCGGCGATGGCGGCGGCGGGGCGGCCCGGCGAGGAGCGCGCGGCGGCGGAGCGGATCATCGCCGCCAATTGCGAGTGCGGCATCCGTATCGCGGTGCTCGACCCCGGCACTTACACCGCCGATCCGTCGATCCAGGCCGAACAGCGCTTTACGGGCGGCGGTGCGTCGCCGAACGCCGTGCGCATAACGCTGACGCGCGATCGCCCGCTATTCTTCGGCAGCTTTCTGACGGGCCGGCAGGACAGCATCATTCGTGCGACCGCGACCGGCGCCCGGCGCGGCTATGCGGCCTTTTCGCTCGGATCGCGGGTCGCAGCGGTGAACGGCGGCCTTCCCAATGCGCTGCTGTCGAGCCTCACCGGCAGCCAGGTCAACCTGTCGGTGATGGACTATAATGCGCTCGCGAGCACCGATATCGATCTGCTGGCTTTCTCCGATGCGCTGCGGACCGAACTTAACGCCGACGTGCTGACCTTTGGCCAGACGCTCGACACGCAGGCGACGTTGCCGCAGGTCGTGGCGGCGCTCGCCAGCGCGTCGGACGGACAGGCGGCGACCGCGCTCGAGCATATCGCGGATCGCGTGCTGCCGCGCACCCTGCTGCCGTCGCGTGCGATCGACCTCGGCCCGCGGTCGTCGAGCATCCGGGTCGATGCGGCGAACCCGGTAAAGGTCAACGCGCTCGGCCTGCTGCGCACGATGCTGCTGCTCGGCAATGCGAACCGGCAGGTCGACCTGTCGCTGGCGGGCAGCCTGCCGGGCGGGTCGGGGGTCAATATCGCGCTGATGATCGGCGAGCCGCCGGTGGACTCGCCATTGATCGCGGTGACCGACACCAATGATGTCATTGTCCGCACCGCGCAGGTGCGTTTGAAGATCGATACGCGCGTCGCGACGCCGCTCGCCAGCGTCCATGTCCCCGTGCTTGCCGAACTGGGGTCGGCATCGGCGCGGATCACCGGCATCGACTGCCGGCCGAACAGCAGCGCTGCGGTGTCGCTTGGCGTCGTGACTTCCCCAGCGATGGTGGCGATCGGGACGGTTCCCGACAGCGATTTTCAGGACATGAAGCGCCCGCTGGATCCGGCGCCGGCGCGCGTCGTCACCTTGCCGCTCGTCAGCGTCGATGCGGAGGCCGAACTCATCCTGTCGGACCTCAATGAGAAGCCGGTCGCATTTTCGCGCGCCGAGATCGACGACGGCAAGGTGAAGACCGTGTCGAGCACCGGCCTGGTCGCGGGCGCCGCGAAATCGCTTTCGGACCGGATGGACCTCGACGTCAACGTCCTCGGGCTAGGCCTGAACCTGAAGCCACTGACGACGGTGATCGGCGAGACGGTGGCGCTGGCTGCGCCGGTGCTCGACACCGTGTTGTCGGACCTCACCGGCCTGCTCGGGGTTCATGTCGGGCAGGCCGATACGCGGGTCAACGCGCTGCGCTGCGGAAAAGCGCGACTGGTCTGATCTCCCGCGCAATGGCGCCGTTCTGGACATGACCGCCCGCCGATTGATCCCTTCCCGACCGAAAGCAGGCCGACGCCGCGCTATAGGGGCAAGGGATTGACCGGTTTTCAGGGGGATATGGTGGCAACAGCACAGGAACCACAGCGCGTATCGGCGGCCGATTTCATCCGCGGCTTTGCCAATTGGCGATTGCAGTCGGCGCGCAAACCCGTGGTCGTGACGCATCACGGCAAGGATGCGCATGTGCTGATTTCGCTCGACGACTACCGCCGCCTAGACGGCGATGTGGCGCGGGAGGTCGCGGCGGCATCCGACATATTGCAGTCCTCGCTTGCCGGTCTCGTGGAATCGGTCCGCGACGGCGTGATCCTGATCGACCGGCAACGGCGTGTCGCCGCGCTCAACCCCGCGGCGTCCGATATGCTGGAGGTCGCGGCCGCCGGTCTGGTCGGGGAGGAGTTGACGGTCGCGGTGCCTGGACTTCGGGACAGCCTGATCTTTCATCACATCAATCGGCTGCTCGACCATCGCGAGCGGTTCTCGGGCGACGTCCCCGGCATATTGCGCCCTCGCCAATGGCTGCACGTCGACCTTGTCCCCCTGCCGGTCGGCGGCGCGATCGTCCTGCGCGATGTCAGCGACGCGATCGAGGGCTTTGCCGCCGGCGATATGCGGCAGGCGATGCTTGATGCCGTCGAGATCGATGGCGGCATCGGCCACGCCCGCATCTCGGTGCGCGAAACAGTCGAGGCGGCGAACGCCATGCTGACCGACCTGCTCGGAGTCGATGCGGCTGCGATCCGGCGTGTCCGCTTTTCGGCGCTGCTCGCGGTTGGGCAGCGGTCGGCGTTCGTTGAGGCGCTCGAATCGGTTTTTCGGTCGGGCGTCCCCGCACACGTCGCATCGCAGATGGTGACGCGCGACGGCTCGGTCGTCGACGTTGCCCTGACGATAGCCGAGGTTCGCGGGCCTTATGCCAGCGAGGGTGCGGTGGTACTCGTCACGCGCAGACACGGCTAAAACCAGCTCCCGCGATCGATAGCCATGTTGCCGGTGGGCAGCTGCGCGTGCTGGACAAGCCGGGCTGTTAAGCGCAATCATCGGGGCAAGGAAGGTTGCAAGACGCAACTTGCCGTTTACGTAAAGGTGAGCGCTCAGTATAAGGGCGCCATTGCCCAATGGGAGATTCGTGATGGACATGGAATTCAGCCCCGAAGATCTCGCCTTCCAGCAGGAAGTGCGCGACTTCATCGCCGAAAATTACCCCGCCGACCTGCGCGACAAGCAGGACGAAGGCGAAGAGATGTCCAAGGAGGATTTCCTCGCCTGGCACAAGATCCTGTACAAAAAGGGCTGGATCGCGCCCGCATGGCCGGTCGAATATGGCGGCACCGGCTGGACGCCGACGCAGCGTTTCATCTGGTCGGAGGAAACCGCGCGCGCCGATTGCATTCGCCTGATGCCCTTCGGGCTCGCGATGGTCGGCCCGGTGATCTACACCTTTGGCACCCCCGAGCAGAAAGCCCATTTCCTGCCGCGCATTCTGTCGGGCGAGGATTGGTGGTGCCAGGGCTATTCGGAACCCGGTTCGGGTTCGGACCTTGCCTCGCTCCGCACCACCGCGGTTGCCGATGGCGACGATTATATCGTCAACGGGCAAAAAACCTGGACGACGCTCGCGCAGCATGCCGACTGGGGCTTTTTCCTTGTCCGGACTGACAAGGAAGCGAAGCAGCAGGAAGGCATCAGCTTCCTCCTGATCGACATGAAATCGCCCGGCATCACCGTGCGCCCGATCATCACATTGGGCGGCGAGCATGAAGTCAACGAAGTGTGGCTCGAAGATGTTCGCGTGCCGCAATCGCAGCGGGTTTACGATGAGAATAAGGGCTGGACCTGTGCCAAGTTCCTGCTTGCGCACGAACGCACCGGCATCGCCGGCGTCGCGGCGTCGAAGCGCGGGATCGAGAAGGTGAAGGCGATCGCCCGAACCGAACTCGACGGCGACAAGCCGCTGCTCGCCAACGCCTTCTTCAAGCGCAAGGTGGCTGAGCTCGAAGTTGACCTGGCGGCGCTCGAATTCACCGAGTTGCGCAGCCTTGCCGGCCCCAACGCAAATCGCGGTCCGGGGCCGGAATCGAGCCTGCTCAAAATCAAGGGCAGCGAAATCCAGCAGCGGCTGACCGAACTGACGCTCGAAGCCGTCGGCCATTATGGCGCGCCCTATTTCCGCGGTTTCGGCGAAGGCGACAACGAGCATCCGATCGGGCCGGACTATGCGCATCGCGCCGCGCCGACCTATTTCAACATGCGCAAGACGACGATCTATGGCGGGTCGAACGAGATTCAGCGCAACATCATCGCGAAGATGGTTTTGGGTCTCTGAACGCGTCGCCCCCGCGAAGGCGGGGGCCGCATCGGCCTGACCTGACGCCGCAGCATAAACCTACAGCGGCCCCCGCCTTCGCGGGGGCGACGGGGATAAAAAATGGATTTCACCTACACCGAAACGCAGGACATGATCCGCGACACGCTCGCCCGCTTCCTCGGCGACACCTATGATTTCGAAACGCGTCAGAAGTTCATCAATAGCGACGCGGGTCGCGATCCGGCGATCTGGACCGCGCTCGCGCATGAACTCGGCATGCTGGGCGCGCCTTTTGCAGAAGAGCATGGCGGCCTTGGCGGCGGCGCGCTCGAAAACGCGATCGTGATGGAGGAGCTCGGCAAGGTTATCGGGGTCGAGCCCTATCTGCCGACCGTTGTCATCGCGGGCGGTGCGCTCAAGGCCGTCGGCGGCGCGCAGGCCGATGCGATGATCCCCGAGATCATCGCGGGCAATGCGATCATCGCCTTCGCTTACGCCGAGCCGCAGGGCCGCTATGACCTCGCGAACCTGCGCACCACCGCGAAGAAGGACGGCGCGGGCTATGTGCTGAGCGGACATAAATCGGTCGTCTATGCCGCGCCTTGGGCGACGCATCTGCTCGTCACCGCGCGCACCGGCGGTAATGCGCGCGACCGTGATGGTGTGTCACTGTTCCTGATCGACGCGAACCTGCCGGGCATCGTCCGCCGCGACTATCCGACGGTCGACGGCAGCCGCGCATCCGAAATCTATTTCGAGAATGTCGCGATCCCCGGCGATGCGCTGCTCGGCGGCGAAGGCACCGGCCTGCCGCTGATCGAACAGATCGTTGACGAGGCGACCGTTGCAGTCTGCGCCGAAGCGACCGGCGTGATGCAGAAGCTGCACGAAGGCACGCTGGAATATACGCAGCAGCGCAAGCAGTTCGGCGTGCCCATCGCGAAGTTCCAGGTGCTCCAGCACCGCATGGTCGACATGTTCATGGAAGTCGAACAGGCGCGCTCGATGACGATCATGGGAACGCTGAAGCTGGGTCTGCCCGCGAACGAGCGCATGGCGGCGGTCTCTGCTGCGAAGGCGAAGGTCGCGCGCGGCGCGAACTTTGTCGGGCAGAATGCAATCCAGACGCATGGCGGGATCGGCATCACGCAGGAACTGGCGATCGGCCATTATTTCAAGCGCGCGACGATGATCGAAGGCCAGTTCGGCAGCGCCGACCATCATATGGA
Source organism: Sphingopyxis sp. H053 (assembly GCF_001468225.1). Taxonomy (GTDB): domain Bacteria; phylum Pseudomonadota; class Alphaproteobacteria; order Sphingomonadales; family Sphingomonadaceae; genus Sphingopyxis. The sequence goes on from NZ_LNRU01000006.1 coordinate 233,512, forward strand.
CCGCTACGAGCGGATCACGCTGGCGGATTGACCGCTTGTCCTCCCTGTCGCGTAGCGATGGGGAGGGGGACCGTTCGCGAAGCGAATGGTGGAGGGGCCGCGACGTCGCGTCCTTAGCCCCTCCATCAGCCCTTCGGGGCTGCCACCTTCCCATGCCTGCGACACAGGGAGGATCTCAATAAGCGACGTCGACGGCGATCCGGAGCGTGCGCGGGCGGAGCGGCGTGAGGAAGCCCTCATTCCCCTCAAGGAACGGCGTTCCGAGCGAAAAGCGATTGCCGCGCGAATCGAAGAGATTGGTGAGCGTCAGCGACAGGCCGCGTCGTTCGTTGCCAACGCGCATCGCAACCCCGGTATCGACATAGTCGCCCTGACTTTCGCCGAGTACCGGCCCGATACCGAGCCGCGACGGGCCGATATAATTGGCCCAGCCGTTCACGCGGAAATCCTCGTCACCGATGACGGTGGCGTAATTGACCGACCCGCGCACCGCATGGCTCGCGACATTGGGAATGCGTCCGAGGCGGCCCGGCGCGGCGTCGAACACCGGCAGGATCTGCGGCGCGAGATCGTCGACCCGGCTATGATTGTAAACCGCGCCGAGTTCGAAGGTCAGCGCGCTCGTCGGCCGCATCGCGACTGCCCCCGACACGCTGGTAATGCGGCCGTCGCCGATATTGGCGGTCGTCGGGAAGCCCGTGCTGTCGATGAAATCGGCCTGGATATTGCGCCAGCGGCTGTGCGAAATCGAAATGCTGGCGTCGAGCAGGCTCTGCCCCTTGTCGCCGAAGCGCATGCCGGCTTCCCATGTGCGGACCTGGTCGTTGAGGAAACGCCGCACGAAATTGCCGTCGACCGCGAGCCCGCCAGGACGAAAACCTTCCTGATAGCGCGCATAGAGCCGGACATTGTGGAGCGGCGTCGCGAGCAGCGAGAAGGACGGCAGCAAATCGGTTTCTTTACGCGATGCGGTCGCCGCACGGTTGGCCTGCGCGAGGGCATGGGAGACGCCCTCGGCCGCGCCGCCCAGTTTGGCGTGCGACAGGCGAACGCCGCCCGATGCGATCAGGTCGGGCATCACCTCGACGGTCGCCTCGGCATAGCCGGTGAATTCGGTGATCTTGTTGGTCACGCCGGGCAGGGTCGCACGAAGCGGGCCATAGCCATATTCGCGGTCCTGCCGCGCGCGATTGTCGATAAAGCTCGCGCCGATCACCCAGCCGAGGCCGTCGCGATACGGGCGCGACAGGCGGTTTTCGCTGACGAACATGCGCGTCGCATTATGCTGGTCGAGCACGCGCGGAACATCGTTCAGCGGAATGACCTGGACCGGCGCGAACAGGCGCTCGACATCGACGCTTCCAACCGAAGGCGGCGCGGGAACGCCGCCGCTGGACATATCGGTCCCTTGCCGCGCTTCGGGCAGACTGGCGTCGAAGCGTTCGAACAGCCGGTGATCGATATAGGCGTTGGACGACTGGAAATGCAGATCGTCCCAGTCCTTCATCACGACGACGGTGCCCATGCCATAGCGCGCGGTCGCATTCTGCTCGACCATCGAATTACGGGTGAGCGGCGCGCCATCCTTGTCGGCATATTGCGCGTCGTCGGAGGTGATCGCCTGATAGACGCCGCCCAGGTCGACCGTCCAGTCGTCGCCCGCCTCGAACCGGAAAGTGCCGCGCCCGCCGCGGACATGCACGCGGTTGACGTCGTTCTGCCCGCGCAGCGGATTGTCGATATAGCCGCCGTCGGTGAGCATATAGCCGACGAGGCGCAGCGCGTGCCCGTTGTCGCTGACCGGGATATTGGCGATCGCGGCGATGTCCCCGCCGGGGTCGCCATGCTGGGTGATCGAGACGCCGGCAATCGCCTGCACCGTCATCTCGCGCGGGTCGGGGGCTTTCGGGATGACGCGGATGATCCCGCCGAGCGACCCGGCGCCATAGAGTGTGCCCTGCGGCCCTTCGAGGATTTCGACATTGTCGATGTCGTAGAGGCGCAGGTCCGGGTCGGGCGCATTATAGCTGAGGCGGATATCGCCGAGATACTGGCCGACGGTCGACTGCGTCGGGCCGGTGAAGCTTGAATCGGCTATCCCGCGAATGAACAGCTTGTTGCGCCCCGAACCCAGATGGGTCGAGGACACGGTCGCGGTCCGCGACAGGATCGAATCCATCCCGCGCTCGCCGCCAAACGCCAAATCGCCGCCATCCAGTTTGGTGACGACGCCGGCGAAGTGCGAAAGGGGCAAGTCGGTCTTCGACGCGGTGACGATGATTTCGTCCTGCGCCGCCGCGACCGCATCTTGCGATGGCTCGCGTGCCCTTGGCTGCGGTGCGTGTCGCGGTGCCGGTGCCGCCCGCGCGACACGGGCGGGGGCAGGGCGACGCTCGATGCGCCAGCTCGTCGCGCTGACCCTTACGGCGCGCGCGTCGGACCCCGCCAGCAGGCGGCGGATCGCTTCTTCGACGCTCATCCGCCCGCGCACCGGTTTGACGCGGCCCTGCCACAGTTTCGCATCGCCGACGCTGATGCTGACCCCGGCCTGCCGGCTGATGACGGGCAGCGCGGTCGACAGGCTGCCTTTGGGCACGTCGAACGCGCGTTCCTCCGCCGCCTGCGCCTGCGCGGGCAGGCACAGCGCTATCGCTGCTGCGGCGAGGGAAAGGCGCGGGTGCATGCTCAGCGGGTCAATATCCAGCCATCGCCTTGCCGCTCGGCCTTCGTTCCCGACAGCGCGGCAAGATCGGCGATCGTGCGGTTCCGGTTCTTGTCGATGATCAACGCGCCGCGGAACGACAGATCGCTTGCTTCGGGCGCGATGCTCACTTGCATCCCGGCGGTGCGCCTCAGATCCTCGGCGACGACAGCGAGCGGCGTGCCATTGTAAACGAGCAGGCCGCTACGCCAGCCGCCGATGCTGGCCACATCGACATCCTGGACGACCGGGGGCTGACGGTCGCCATCGCGCGCTTCGATGCCCTTGCCCGCGACGAGGCGGACCTTGTCGCGGTCGGGATTGTAGAGGACGATGCCTTCCGACACTGCGACCGACGTCTGGCGGTCACGGCGCACGACATTGAACGCGGTTCCGAGGTCGACGATCTTTGCGCCGCCCGTTTCGACCACGAACGGATCATCGTCGCGGTGGACGACATGGAACATCGCCTCGCCCGATTCCAGCCGGGCAAAGCGCGGTCGCTCCTTGTCGATCTCGATCACCGAGGCACCGTTGACCTCGATCTTCGAGCCATCGGCCAGCTCTATGGTGCGATGCTCGCCGGCCTTGGTTTCGATCCGGCCTTCGGTTCCGAACAGGCCGAGGCCCGACAGGCTGATCGCGCCGACCAGTGCCGCGGCCATTGCCCCGCCAAACCAGGCGCGCCGCGACGCGCGGCGCGGTGCATCGGGCACAATCACGACCGATGGCTTGGGCGCCGCGGGCAGGGCGTCGAGATCGCGGTCCAGGCTCGCGACCGCGTCGTAGATCGCATTGTGCGCCGGATCCTCGGCAAGCCAGTCGGCAAAACCGTCCCAGTCGTCGAAAGCGGGGTCGCGCTGGCGGATCAGCCAGTCGATGGCGCGCGCTTCGGCGTTTGTCGCGTCAGCTTGCATCGAACTGCCTCCGGATCACGGCGAGCGCCGCATAGACCTTGCGCAGATCGGCTTCGACGGTGCTCAGGCTGACCCCCATTTCACTGGCTATATCGCGTTGGTTCTGGCCGTCGACACGGAACCGGCGGAAGATGCGTGCCGGCCGCTCGCCCGTCGCGGTGATCGATGCTTCAACAAGCGCGAGCTGTTCGCGCGAGATCAACGCGGTTTCGGTCGAAGGGCTTTGCGTGGCGGCGGCTTCGCCCCATGCCTTGTCGCGCAGATCGCTCTGCCGCGCCGACCGATAGCGGTCGAGCATCAGATTGTTCGCGGCGCGCATGATATAGGGCAGGGGGTCGGCGATGGGGCCCGTCTTCCGGTCGGTCAGGCGCATCCATAGGTCCTGGAACAGATCTTCGGCGCCGTCACCCGCGCCGCGCACTTCCAGAAAGCGGACGATACGATCCCGGTTGGCGAGCAATACGCCTTCGATGCCTTGGGCGGCGTCGGTTCGATCACGCGACTCGGTCATGGATTGCTTGCTTTGGAACGCCATCTTCTGTCGGTAAGCGCCGCTTCGCCCTGCGCCATACGTCCCCCTGATGACGCCGTCATATAGCGCCATTGCCCAGCCGCGCAACTGCGGCGGAAAGAGAGGAGCGGTGGCAAGTGCAAGCATCGGTTCGTTCATTCATTTCTCGAGGGTCAGGACCTACCAATTGCATGATCGAGGCGTCGAAATGGCGAAGATATCGGGCTCGAGCGGATGCAGCGGGTAGCATCGCTACCCGCAAGGCCGCGCGGGCCTGAGATCGAAGCCATTTCGGCGTCCCTTCGGGATTTGACCGATTTTGCCCATGGCTTCGTCGGCAAGTCTGGAAATATCGACATATTCCTGCGCCTTGCCTCCTCGCACTGAACAAAATCGTTTCAAACCTCGATCGCGCAACTGGTAGGTCCTGACCCTAGGCAAGGGGGAAGCGTGGGTAGGGGTTACGCTTCCCCCTTGCGGGCGGGGCCGGCCGGGGGGCTAGAGGCCGACCCGCAAGCTCGCACGGAAAGCCCAGCCGATATGGCTTTGCTGTTCTTCCGCGGACACTTCGCCAGCGACCTGGAAGGCCGAATTTCCGGCGATGCCACGGAAACGGCCGACCCAGCCGCTCGTGCGATCATCAGGAACAAGGGTGAAAGGCGTGCCGTTCTTGAACGACGCCGTCGTCGTGCCGAGGGTGCCGCTGACGATCTGGCGGCGGCCGCCTTCGAGTTCGAAACGCGTCCAGCCGTCATATTCGTCGGCGCCGCCAAAATCGAGACCGATGGCGACAGTGCCCGACACGGCAAGCTCGTCGCTGTCGCGGCTCAGCACCGTGAGATCGAGCGCGTCGCCGCCGCCGGTTTCCTGATAGCCGTCTTCCTTCAGCTTGAAGTAATCGACCGCGACCATCGGGCGGAAGCTCAGGCCGCCGACGCGCGTGTCGTAAGCGACCGAACCTGAGGCCGACCACAAAGTGCCGTCCCACTTGCCCTTCATCGTCTTTTCGATGTCCTCGGCGCCGGCTTCAGCGCGGAAGATGCGCGTGCCCTTCAAGCTGATCGGCGCGCCCGAAACACGGGCGCTCGCCATAAAACCGTCCGAACGCAGGCGCCAGTGCAGCGCGCCTTCGAACTGGCTGGTGCTGACTTCATTGGCGTTGCTGCCGTTGCCATCCTTACCGCTGAGGTAAGCGATCGAGCCGCCGAAGTTGCCCAAGTTGCTCTTGATTTCGGCGCCGCCCGAAATGCCCCAGCCGCTGACGTCATAGCTCGCGGTGTTGCCGACGCCTTTCGACGTGCCCCAGACGGCCTGGTTGACCCAATAACCCCATTTGCCCTCGTCCTGGAACGGTGCGTTGGGGTCCTGCAGGTAGCGCGACAGCGCGCGCGAGCCCGAGGTGACGGTTTCGAAGACGCCGCCTTCATGTTCGGGCAGCATCTGGCCAAGCTGGTTGTGGAACTGCTCGCCGTCGGTGATGCCGAGGAAGACGTCCTCGATCTTCTGGTCGGCTACCACCGCGTCGAGCACCGCGTCGAACGCGCTCGATTCCGAGCGGTTGAGCCCGAGTTCGGTCGTGGTCTTGCGCGATACGTCGACGATCAGCTGGGTCGCGTTCGATGTCAGCGTGCCCTTGTAGAGGAAGGGCAGCAACGTCTGCGATGCGGTGAGGTTGCTCGCGCCGGTGAGCGTCCCCGCGGTCAGCACGATATGCTGACCCTCGGCCTTTTCGAGGCTCGACAGCTTGAGCGCGAGCTTCGATTCAGCCCCGAAGCTGGCGTTGCCGCTGACCTGAAGGTTGGTGCCCGTGGTGCCGGTATCGAGCATCACGCCAAGCGTGCCCTTGTCGGTGACGGCGAGCGACGAAATCGTCGCGGCGCCGCCGACGTCAAAGGTGCCGCCAGCGACCGAAACCACCAGACCCTGCGAATTGGCGAGCGTGCCCGAGAAGATCGAGGTGCCGCCGATCGTCAGCGTATCGGCGCCGCCGCCAAAGTCGGCCAGGCCGGTGAACTTCGAGGTGCCGGCCAGCGTCATCGTGTCGCTGCCAGCGCCGAAGCGGGCGTTGCCGGCGTAGGTCGCGTCACCCGACAGCGCGAGCTTGTTGTTGCCGGCGCCGAAGAAGCTGTTTCCCTTTACCGAGCCATCGGCGATATCGAACACATCGTTGCCGCCGCCGAAGCGGACGTCGCCAACGATGCTGGGGGCGGTGATGCCTGCGGCGACCGCGGTCTGCTTGACCGTCGCGCCGTTGTTGTTCGCCGACAGGTCGATCGCGATGTTGCGGTCGGAGGAGGCGAGGGCGCCGGTGGCGCTGATCGTGCCGCTGTTTTCGACCGTGCCGACCTTGCCCGACAGATCGACGATGGCGCGCGCCGTGCCATTGTCGCCGCCGGTCTTGGCGGTGATCGAACCGCTGTTGCGGATCAGCGGGACATCGCCGCCGGCCTCGATCAGCACCGCGGTTGCGACCGCACCCGCGGCGTTGCCGCCGGTCGTCGCTTCGATCTTGCCCGCATTGCGAAGTTCGGGGGTGGTCGCACCGCTGCCGAAGCGGATTGCGGTTGCCGCCGTGTCTTTCGACAATGCCGTCACGCTGCCGGTGGCACCGATGCCGATGCCGCCCGCGATGGTGACCGCACCGCCGAGGCCGCCGATCTGCATGCCGTTGCCGTCCTTGCCGGCGTAGAGGCCGTTGCCGAGCACGGCGCCGTCGATGATGAGGCCGAGACCGGTGCCCGTTCCGGCGACGGGGCCGATTGTGACGGCGCGGTCGGCTGACCCGATGCGGATCGCGGCGGCCGAACCGAAGGAGCGCACGACGGCGTTTCCTTCCTTGTCGTCGTCGATGCCGTCCTTGTCCTCGTCCTTGTCGTCGGGCTTCGTGTCCTTGGGCGCGGCGGCGAGGACGATGCCGCCGGTGACATTGCCTTCGATTGACAGCGCGTTGCCGCCGGTCAGCAGGTCATCGGCGTCGAGCTTCGACGGATCGGCAGGCGGCGTCGTGAAGCGGTAGCCGGTGGCGGTCAGATTGCCCTGGACGACCAGTGCGCCGGTGACGTTGCCGGCAATCCGTGCGCCGATCGCATCGACGCCTTGCGCGCTGATCGTGCCGGCAAGGCGGACGTTGCCCGTCACATCCTGCATCCCGACGCCAAGCGCGCGGTCGCCGATGACGCTGATAGTGCCGTCGTTGGTGAAATTTCCGGTCAGCGGCCCGCCGAGGCGGATGCCCGCCGAATTATTGCCCTCGATCGCAATTGCACCCGAGTTGACGATGTTGCCCGAAAACGCACCGGCGGTCGCGATGCCGACGCGGTTGCTGCCGATAGCGAACGCGCCGTCGATGTCGCCGTCATTGTCGATGTCGGTCGGCGCATAGGTTTCGCCGATGGTGATCTTGCCGCTCGCGCTGTTGGTGATTCCGCCCGACGTGCCGGCATTCGCGAGAATGCCCGTGGCGCCGTCGACGTTGCTGAACTCGATCGTGCCTTCGTTAACGACCTTGTGATTGCTGTCGATGGTGACTGCCGGGCCCGTGACGGTGGGCTTGATCGAACCCGCTGCGACGATCTTGATGTCGTCGGCGGCGCCCGATTTGATCGTCGATGTCCGCACCGGCGCCGTAGTGGCGGTGCTGATCGTCGTCTCGGCATAGGCGGCGGTCGAAATGAGGGTGGCCAGGCAGGTGGAGGCCAGCAAGGTTTTGCGCATCGGGTTCCTCTTGAGATCGGGGCCGGGATGTCTTCCCGGCGACAATCACAAGACGGAGCGGTGTCGGCGCAGCCTTGGAAAAAAATCACCTCAATCGCGCGCGGTCTAAGCGCGGCTAATTCCGTGCGGTCACAATCCACGCCGCGCCGTCGATCTGCACAGACGTCTCGCCAGGGCGTTTAGCGAACGCCGCACGGACAGCTGCCGCCGATTTCGCGCGAATATCTTCGGATTGGTCGGCGAGCGCGCGCGATAGCGGACCCACCTGGAACGCCATGTCGAGTGCATCGTCGATCGCCTCTTCGCGCGTTGCGCCGCGGCCATAGGAAATACTCGTGTCAAAGGGCGTGATGTCGATCGCGGTAAAGCCTGCTGCCGAGAGAATATCCGCGACCTTTTGCCGATCGCCAAAGGCGAAGGGTCCGGGGGCATTCGGATCGGCGGGCACCGGCTGCACGATGTCGCGGATCGCCGCCATCGGCAGCCGCACCCAGTCATTCTCCTGCGCCCCGCGCCAGCACACGAACGCCAGCCGTCCGCCGGGTTTCAGGGCCCGGCGCATATGGGTGAAGGCCGCAACGGGCTCGTCGAAGAACATCACGCCGAAGCGCGAGAAGAGAAGGTCGAACTTTCCTGCGGGCAGCGGGGCGGTCGCGGCATCGGCGCATCGAAATTCGACGGGCGCGCCAGCAGGGGCGGCGGCGCGGGCGATCTCGACGAGCTGTTCCGATATGTCGACGCCAAGGATGTGGCCGCCGGCTCCGACCTGCTCTGCAAGCGGAAAGGTCGAGGTGCCCGATCCGCAACCGATGTCGAGAACCTGTTCGCCGGGCCGCGCATCGGCCGCTGCGATCGCGGCATTGCCGAAGTCCTCGAGCATCACATCCAGCCGCGCCAGGTTCGCGGCCCAGCGTGTTCCGCTGTCGCCGTTCCAGTCATGCGTGGGGACGGTCTCGACATCGGACATGCGCTTGCTCCTTTATTGCGAATAATTCGCAACTACGCCAATCTCCGGCCGAGCGCAAGGCTCGTCCGAATAGCTATGCCCTGTTGCATCGCTCCCGGCCATGCGACATTCCACCGGCAGGACCGGCCGCGTGGGACCGGCAAGGGAGAGTCATGAGCGAACAGATCGTCACGGTGGACATCGGCGGCACGCACGCGCGCTTTGCGATTGCCGAGATCGAAGGCGGGCGCGTTCTGGCGCTCGGCGAGGCGACGACGCTCCATACAAAGGACCATGCAAGTTTCCAAACCGCCTGGCAGGATTTCGAACGTCAGCAGGGCGGAACTTTGCCGCGGGCGGTTGCGATAGCCATCGCGGGGCCGACACGCGGCGAGATCATCCGCTTCACGAACAACCCGTGGATCATCCGCCCGGCTTTGATCAACGAGAAGCTGGGCGTCGATCGATATGCGCTGGTGAATGATTTCGAGGCGGTCGGTCATGCCGTCGCGCAGGCCGACGACAGCTATTTCGAGCGGTTGACGGGTCCTGACGAGCAGCTTCCCGCGACCGGGACGATCACCATCATCGGCCCCGGCACCGGCCTTGGCGTTGCGCATGTCTGGCGCGACGGTGCCGACTATCGCGTCCAGGCGACCGAGGGTGGACATATCGACTTCGCGCCGCTGGACAGCATCGAGGATGCGATCCTCGCGCGGCTGCGCAAACGCCATCGGCGCGTGTCGATCGAACGCATCGTGTCGGGACCGGGAATCGTCGACATCTACGAAACGCTGGCGGCGCTTGAAGGGCGCGCGATCCCGCGGCTCGACGACAAGGCGATCTGGACCAATGCACTGAGCGGCGAGGACAGCTTGGCGGCGGCGGCGGTCGATCGCTTCTGCCTGTCGCTCGGCAGCGTCGCGGGCGACCTTGCATTGGCGCAAGGTGCCGGTGGGGTGGTCGTTGCGGGCGGGCTGGGCTTGCGCATCCGCGACAGTCTGGTGCGTTCGGGTTTCCCCGAACGCTTTATCGAAAAGGGGCGTTTCGAAGGCTTTATGTCCGCGCTGCCGGTAAAGCTCATCACCCATCCACAGCCCGGCCTGTTTGGTGCCGCGGCGGCGTTCGCGCGCCAATACACCTGAATCCGCAAATACCGCTGGCATCGGGCGGCGAAAATCGGCAGCAATGGAACTTCGATTTCTGAAGGATTCCATCGCTCGTGTCCGCCCGTCCCGTCCTCGGCATCATCGCCTGTAACCGGCAGGTCGGCTCCGAATATGCGCAGGCGGTGATGAACCGTTATGCGAAGGCCGCGATGCGCCATGCCGACTGTGCCGCGCTGCTCATTCCGTCGCTTCCGGACTATATGCGCGCCGACGAGATCGTCGGTCGGCTCGACGGCGTTTTGCTCACCGGCTCGCCATCGAACGTCGAGCCGGCACGTTATGGTGAGGAAGATGCAGGGGAGGGGCCGTTCGATCCCGATCGCGATCGGATGATGCGCGATCTGGTCGAGGCGGTGATCGCGGCGCAGAGGCCGTTATTCGGCATTTGCCGCGGGTTCCAGGACATCAATGTCGCGCTCGGCGGGACGCTGCGCCGCGACACCGCGACGAACGGCGAACTGCTGCGCCACCATACGCCTGACGGGACATTGTTCGATGCGATGTTCGATCATCGGCATCATGTTGACCTCGTCGATGGCGGCATGCTGGCGTCGGCCTATCGGGCGGAATCGCTCGATGTGAATTCGGTCCATTATCAGGGCATCGGACGGCTCGCCGACGGCTTGTCGGTCGAGGCGCGTGCGCCCGACGGACTGGTCGAGGCTTTCAGCGCGCGGCCGAACGGCGCACCCTTGCTGGCAGTCCAGTGGCACCCCGAATGGGCGGTCGACGGCAATGAAGAGAGCCAGACCTATTTCCGCCTGCTCGGACAGGCGCTGCGGGGCGAGCTATGAACCGGCGCGTCACCCGTTACGATCGCTATCTCGCGCGGCTCTGCTTCTCTCCCTGACCTGGATTCCCCTCCCCAAAAGGGAGGGGTTAGGGGTGGGTGGCTCGCCAAAGGCGAGCGCTCTTCCCTTCGACGTTCTCGGCGCTTCGCGCCTACCCACCCCCGACCCCTCCCTATGAGGGAGGGGAGATCAGGATCAGAAATATGCCCCGCAATCACGACATCGCCGAACTGCGCCGCCTCGACGTCGCGCACCATCTTCCAGCACAAGCCGACTGGGCCGAGATCGAAAAACTTGGCGGCAGCCGCATCATCACGCACGCCGAGGGCTGTTATATCCACGATGGCGACGGGCACCGCATCCTCGACGGGATGGCCGGCCTGTGGTGCGTCAACGTCGGTTACGGCCGCGAGGAGCTGGTCGAGTCGGCAGCGGCGCAGATGCGCGAGCTGCCTTTCTACAACACCTTCTTCAAGACCGCGACGCCGCCGACGGTGACGCTTGCCGCGAAGATCGCGAGCCTGACCGGCAATCGCCTGCCGCACATCTTCTTCAATGCCTCGGGCAGCGAAGCGAACGACACGGTGTTCCGCATGGTTCGCCATTATTGGAAGCTGAAGGGCGAACCCAAACGCACCGTCTTCATCAGCCGCTGGAACGCCTATCACGGCTCGACCGTCGCGGGGGTTTCGCTCGGCGGGATGAAGGCGATGCACGTGCAGGGCGACCTGCCGATCCCGGGCGTCGAGCATGTCCGCCAGCCCTATGCCTTCAATGAAGGGCATGGGATGACCGAGGAGGAATTCTGCGACGCTTGCGTCCAGGCGATCGAGGACAAGATCCTCGAGGTCGGCCCCGAAAATTGCGCCGCCTTCATCGGTGAGCCCGTGCAGGGTGCCGGCGGCGTGATCATCCCGCCCAAAGGCTATTGGCCCAAGGTCGAGGCGGTGGCGCGCAAATATGGCCTGCTCGTCGTCGCCGACGAGGTGATCTGCGGGTTCGGGCGCACCGGCAAGATGTGGGGGCATGAGACGATGGGCTTCACCCCCGACCTGATGCCGATGGCGAAGGGGCTGTCGTCGGGTTACCTGCCGATTTCGGCGACCGCGGTCGCGGCGCATGTCGTCGAAGTGCTCAAGACCGGCGGCGATTTCGTCCACGGCTTCACCTATTCGGGCCATCCGGTCGCCGCGGCGGTGGCGCTCAAGAATATCGAGATCATCGAGCGCGAAGGCCTCGTCGAGCGCTCGGGCAGCATCACCGGCCCGCATCTCGCGAAGGCGCTCGCGACGCTGAACGATCATCCGCTCGTCGGTGAAGCGCGCTCGATCGGGCTGCTCGGTGCGGTCGAGATCGTCGCCGACAAGGCAACCCGCGCACGGTTCGGCGGCGCAGAGGGAACGGCGGGGCCGATGGCGCGCGATGCGTGCATTGCCAACAGGCTGATGGTGCGCGGCATCCGCGACAGCCTGGTCATGTGCCCGCCCCTGATCATTTCGACCGAGCAGATCGACGAGATGGTTGCCATCATCCGCAAATCTCTCGATGAGGTGCTGCCGAAACTCCGCGCGCTCTAAACAGGAAAGACCAAGACCTTATGCCCTCCGGCCTTTTTGCCCTGCTCGACGATATTGCGACGATCGCCAAGGTCGCCGCCGCGAGCATCGACGATATCGGCGCTGCGGCGTCGAAGGCCGGGGTCAAGGCCGCGGGCGTGGTGGTCGACGATACCGCGGTAACGCCGCGTTACGTCACCGGCTTCACCCCCGACCGCGAACTGCCGATCATCTGGCGGATCACCAAGGGGTCGATCTTCAACAAGCTGGTGCTGATCCTGCCGGCGCTGCTGCTCTTGTCGACGTTCGTTCCATGGGCGATCACCCCGCTGCTCATGATCGGCGGCGCCTATCTTTGCTTCGAAGGCGCCGAAAAAGTGCTGCACTCGCTGCAGAAGGACAAGACGAGCCTCGCCGAAGACGCAGCGATCGTTGCCGACCAGGATCATGAAGAGGCGATGGTGAAGGGGGCGGTGCGCACCGACTTCATCCTGTCGGCCGAGATCATGGTGATCGCGCTCAACGAAGTGCTCGACGAGCATTTCGCGATGCGCGCTGCGACGCTCGCGGTGGTTGCGATCGCGATCACCATCGCGGTTTACGGCGTCGTCGGGCTGATCGTGAAGATGGACGACATCGGCCTGCATATGGCGAAAGAGGGCAATGCAGCGCGGCGGTCGATCGGGCGCGGGCTGGTTGCTTTTATGCCGAAGCTGCTGGCGGCGCTCGCGCTGATCGGCACCGCGGCGATGCTATGGGTCGGCGGCCAGATTTTCATTCACGGCCTCGACGAATATCACATCGGCAACATCGGGCATGGGCTCCACGATTTCGCGCATGCGGTGGCGGGGAACCTGCCGGGCGCGGGCGTTTGGGAGTGGCTGATCAATGCGGGCGGCGCAGGCGTGTTCGGGCTGCTGCTCGGCGGCGTGATCGTCGGCCTGCTGCACTTGTTGCCGGGCAAGAAGGCCCATTGACCTCGTCATCCCGGACTTGATCCGGGATCCATTGCGGCGCCGAAGTCATGGGCCGCGGATCAAGTCCGGGGTGACGAAAGTGGAATCCGTTCCCGAACGAGCCTTAAAGCCACAAAAGCCCCGCATGGAGACACTGCATTTGTGTCCTTTGTGGTTTTAAGGCCGGGTAAGCCCCGTTTGGCAAAGCGAAATATGAACGGGTAGAAAGAGCCGAAGCGAGAGGCTCTCACACGACCGCAATGTAGGAAAGCTTCTTTTGCCGAGCGCGTCAGCCAAGCAACACCACCGGACTATCCGCGCGCCAGTGCATGCTCACCTTGTCGCCCCAGGTGAAATCCTCCTGGTCGTGGCGCGACAGGTTCGGGCGGGATACGCGCAGGCACGCACCCGATTCCAGCTCGATCTCGAACAGGGTGATGTCGCCGAGATAGCTCATCCCTTTGATCTTGCCGCGCGCAAAATTATAACCGTCGGGCGCGTCCTGCGCCGCGGCCTTGACCGCCTTGCCCTCGCCGGGAACGTGGAGGTAGATTTTCTCGGGGCGTAGCGCGATCCACACATCGGCGCCGTGCGGGCCGGTGACGCCGTGGTTGAGGTAGACCTTGCCCAGCCCCGGACAATCGACCGCGGCCTTGTCCGGATCGTCGAGGGTCAGCTTGCCCTCGAAGATGTTCACCGATCCGACGAAATCGGCGACGAAGCGGTTGGCGGGATATTCGTAGAGGTCCGACGGCGTCGCGAGTTGCGCGACCTCGCCCTTGTTAATCACCCCGATACGGCACGCCATAGAGAGCGCTTCGTCCTGATCGTGGGTGACGGTGACAAAGGTGATGCCAACCTTTTCCTGCAGATCGCTGAGTTCGAACTGCATCTGTGCACGCAGCTTGGCATCGAGCGCCGATAGCGGTTCGTCGAGCAGCAGCACTTTCGGCCGCATCACCAGGCTGCGCGCGAGCGCGACGCGCTGGCGCTGGCCGCCCGACATCTGGTCGGGCATCCGCGTTTCGAACCCGCCGAGCTTGACCAGCTCGAGCGCCTCGGCGACGCGGTCCTTGATCTCGCCGCCCTTCACGCCCGCAATCTTCAGGCCATAGGCGACATTGTCGGCAACACTCATGTGCGGGAACACGGCATAGCTCTGGAACACCATGTTCACCGGGCGCTTGTTCGGCGGGATGCCCGCCATATCATGCCCGTCGATCAATATCTTGCCCTCGGACGGCAGCTCGAACCCTGCGATCATCCGCAGCAGCGTCGTCTTGCCGCACCCCGACGGGCCAAGCAGCACAAAGAATTCGCCGGCATTGATGTCGAGGGTGACATTGTCGACCGCTGTCACCTTGCCAAAGCGTTTCGAGACGTTCTGGATCTGGATGATCGGGCGTGCGGTTTCGGTCATGGTCAGTGGGTTTCCGCAATGGCTTTCACGCCCTGAAGCTTGAGCGCGACGAAGGTCAGGGCGACGGTGAGGAGAATGAGCAGCGTCGAGGCGGCGTTGACCTCGGGCGTCACCGAAAAGCGGACCATCGAATAGACTTTCACCGGGAAGGTGATCGTGTCGGGGCCGCTGGTGAAATAGGTGATCACGAAATCGTCGAGGCTCAATGTGAAGGAGAGAAGCGCGCCGGCAACAAGCGCGGGTTTGATGTGCGGGATCAGCACGTCGCGGAACACCTGCCATTCGCTCGCGCCGAGATCCTTGGCCGCTTCCTCCTGCTCGCGGTTGAAGGTCGCGAGCCGCGAGCGCACGACCATCGTCACGAAGGGGAAGCAAAAGGTGATGTGCGCGATGGTGATCGCGCCGAGGTTGAACGGCCAGATGAGGTCGGTTGGCCAGTTCACCGCGGCGAAAAACATCAGGAAGGCGACGCCGAGGCATATTTCGGGGACGATGATCGGCAGCGAGATCGTGCCGTCGATCGCGCTTTTGAGCGGGAAGCGGAAGCGCCACAGCATCACCGCGGCGACCGCGCCGAGAACGAGACTGACGATCGTTGCGAGCGCCGCGATGGTCAGCGAGTTGAGCAAAGCCTCGACGAGCTGGTCATTGCCCATCGCTTTCTCGTAATATTTGGTCGTGAAACCGCGCCACACGACGTTGCGCTTGCTGTCGTTGAAACTGAAGATCACCAGCACGACGAGCGGCGCATAGAGGAAGATCATCACCGCGCCGACCCAGAGGCGCATCCACAAGGTACGGCTATATTCGAGCGGCGCTACGGGCGTGCGGGCGAAGAGCGCCATCAGCGAACCTCGGGCACTTTTTTGCGCATCGACTGGATCGCGATCAGCGCGAACATCGCATAGATGAGCAGGAAGGAGAGGGCGGCGCCGAATGGCCAGTCGTTCGCTTTCTTGAACTGGCGTTCGATGACGTTGGCGATCATCTGGCTGTCGGTCCCGCCCATCAGGTCGGGCGTTAGGTATGCGCCGAGCGCGGGTATCAGCGTGATCATCACGCCCGCGACGATGCCCGGTGCGGCGAGCGGCACGACGATGCGCATGATCGTGCGGAAATGCCCGGCACCGAGATCGAGGCTCGCCTCGATCAGGCTGCGGTCAAGCCGGTCGAGCGCGGCGTAGAGCGGCAGGACCATGAAGGGCAGGTGGACATAGACGAGCCCGAAGACGACCGCGAAATTGTTGAAGAGCAGCTGCACCGGCTCCCATGTCGGGAGCGGCTGGAGCCCGACGAGCGTCTTGATCCAGCTCGTCCCTTCCCACAGCGCGCCGAGCCCCTTGTTCGCGAACCCCTGCGTCCCGAGGAGCATCATGAGCGCGTAAGTGCGGATGAGGAGGTTCGTCCAGAAGGGCAGCATGATGCCGAGCAGCAGCCACGGCCGCCATTTCTCGCTGGCGAACGTGATCGCCATTGCAACGGGAAAGCCGATGATCAGGCAGATTAGGGTGACGAGCGCCGCAACCGCGAAGCTCTTGCCGAAAATGGTCAGGTACAGCCATTCGGTCGCGCGCTTGTAATTGTCGAGCGTCCCCGAAATGTCGATTTCGGTCAGCCCCTTATTCTCGCCGAAGCTGTAGAGCCAGACGATCGCCATGGGCACGAGGAAGAAGAGGATGATCCAGAACAGCGTCGGTAGCGATACCGCTGCAAAGACCCCTTTGTTCGTTTTCCAGTCCTGTTCGGCCATCCCCCGATGCCCCCTTCAGACCGTTACGCAGCCCGAACCCTTGTAAACGCCTCCTCATAGAGTGGCTGAAGCTCGGGATTGAAGCGCGCATATTCGCATTTCGCCAGCGCTTCGGCGGGCGGGAAGATGACAGGGTTGTTCTTGTAGCTGTCAGGCATCAGCTTCTTCGCGGCGGCATTGGGTGTCGGGTAGAGGATCGTCTCGGTGATTTCCTTGTCGACATTGGCGTCGAGAATATAGTTGATGAAGGCGTGCGCATTCTTCGGATGCGGCGCGCCCTTCGGGATGCACAGATTGTCCGAATTGAGCTGGCTGCCTTCTTTCGGGATGACGAAATCGATATCCTTGTCCTCGAGCATCGCCTGCGCGATGTCGCCATTATATTCGAGCACGACGTCGACATCGCCCTTGAGCAGCAAATCCTGCCCGTCGTCCTCGTGGAATTTCTTCACATTGGGCTTTTGCTTGATCATCATCTTTTCGATCGTCGCAATGTCCGCCGGGGTCAGCGCATTAACCGATTTGCCGAGATATTTGCCATAAAGGCGGAACATGTCGCCGGCCTCCGACAGCCAGGCGATGCGGCCCGCATATTCGGGGCTGTCGAACAGGACCTTCCAGCTGTCGGGCTTTGCCGACACTTTCGATTTGCGATAGCCGATGCCGAGCGCGAGCCAGGTGTAGGGCATCGAAAATTTGCGCTGCAGGTCATATTCGACGTTGATGTAGGCCGGATCGATATTCTTCTTGTTCGGGATTTGCGCATGGTCGAGCGGCAGCAGCATGCCCGCCTTGCTCATCCGCTCGACGAAGTCGTTCGACGGCACGATCACGTCATAACCGGGATTGCCGGCCTTGAACTTGGCGAACAGCACGTCGTTGCTGTCGAACAGGTCCATCGTGACGTCGACGCCGGTCGCTTCCTTGAAATTGTCGAGCGTATTCTCGCCGATATAGGTGTCCCAGTTGTAGAAGTTGAGCTTGGCTTCCTCGCCGTTCGAGAGCTTCTTGCCGCCCTCCTTGCTGCACGCCGCCAGGCCGCCGAAGCTGATGCCGATTGCCGCGACCCCCATCGCTTGCAGAAGCGAGCGGCGCCCGCGGGTTTGCTTGATCAGTTCGAACGGGTCCATGTCGCAGCCTCCCTGTATGTGACGTCAAGCTGACTCAATAAGGTCGGCTTGGGAAGAGCTTTTTTGCGCTGCACCAAGTTTCTTTGAAACTTTCATGCGTTACGCAGATACCAATCGTAATCGAGTGTCGGGACGACGCTGAAATAGCGATCCTGCTCGACGCGCTTCACGATGCTGAACATGTCGACGAAGCGCGCGCCGAGATAGTCGCGCATCAGCGTCGATGCATGGAAGCGGTCGACCGCGGCGAACCAGTTCGACGGCGGCTTGTCGTCGCCGCTGTTGTCGCGGTCATAGCCGTTGCCGACGACCGCCGCGCCGGGATCGATCTTGTTCGTCATGCCGTGATGCATGCCCGCAAGAACCGCCGCGACCGCCAGATAGGGGTTCGCGTCGGCGCCGCATGCGCGGTGCTCGACATGGCGGCTCGGCGGCGGGCCGGCGGGGATACGGAAGGACACGGTGCGGTTGTTGACGCCCCAGGTGGGCGCGACGGGGGCATAGCTGTTCGCCTTGAAGCGGCGATAGCTGTTTGCGTGCGGCGCGAAGAGCGCAAACGCGTCGCCGACGGTGCCGATCATCCCGCCGATCGCGTGGCGCAGCGCGGGCGTGCCTTCGGGATCGTCGCTGGCAAAGATGTTGGTATCGCTGCCGTCGTTGACCGACACATGGATATGCATCCCGCTGCCCGCCTGCTCGGCGAAGGGCTTGGCCATGAAGGTCGCCTCGACGCCCTGTTGCTGCGCGATCGCCTTGACGAGACGCTTGTACATGATCGCATCGTCGCAGGCGCGCAGCGCGTCGGGCTTATGGCGCAATGTCAGTTCGAACTGGCCGGGCGCGAATTCCGAGATCGCGCTTTCAAGCGGCAAGCCCTGAACGTCGGTCGCGGCGTAAAGCGCGTCGAAGAAGGGGCGGAAGTCGTCGAGTTCGCGCAGGCCATAGACCTCGACATTGCGCGGGGTGTCCCGGCTGTAGCCGGGCCGCGCGGGGCGGACCCTGCCATCGCGGGCACGGCGCGGGTCGACGAGATAGAATTCGAGTTCGACCGCGAGCACCGGGGTCAGCCCGTCGGCGGTGAAGGCGTCGATCACGCCGCCCAGCACATGGCGCGGATCGAGGTCGTGCGGGGTGCCGTCGAGCTCGTAGAAATCGACGAGGAACTGCGCGGCATGGTCGCCGCCCCATGGGGTGCGGACAAGCGTGCCGGGGATCGGCTTCATGGAGCGATCGGCGTCGCCATCCTCCCAGACGAGGCCGGTTTCGATCGTGTCCTGCCCGGTGATGTCGACGACAGTGATCGAGCCGGGGAACATGCGGCCGCTTTCGTAGACGGCAAGCACCTCATGCTGGCGCAGTCGCTTGCCGCGCGGGACGCCGCCAAAGTCGGTGTAGATCATCTCGATCGAATCGACGTCGGGATTGGCCTTGAAAAAGGCCTCGGCCTCCGAACGCGGCGCGATCACGCCCGATGACTTCGACATCGCCCCACTACTCCTTCAATGCCCGCACGCAGTCGGCAAATACGTCGACGAGCCGGTCGATTTGTTCGTCCGACGTGACCGGGCTCACCAACATCATATTGTGAAACGGCGCCAGCAAAATCCCGCGGGTTGCGAGGAACAGGTGGATCGCCGCCTCCAGCTTGGGATGCATCGCCGCCTTCGCTTCGCCGCCGTTGCGCGGCGGGGTAGGGCAGGTCAGGAATTCGACGCGGGCGCCGACCTGCATGACGTGCCAGTCGAGATTGGCGGTGGCGATTTCCTGCTCCAGCCCGGCGACGAGCCGCGCCGCTCCGCGCAGCATGTGGTCATAGGCGGCGGGCATGATGACGTCGGACAGCATCGCATCCATCGCGGTGATGGCGAGCGCGTTGGCGGACAGCGTGGTGCCGATGCCGCTGTGCCCGGAGGGGCGCGAGGTGTTCAGTGCCGCCATGCGATCAGCGACCGCCGCCGAAAATCCGTAGACGGCGCAGGGCACGCCGCCGCCGATCGACTTGCCGACGACGATGAGGTCTGGGGTGGGGCCGTGCGTGACGCCATGGCCGCCATATCCCGAGGAGATGGTGTGCGTTTCGTCGAAGATCAGCAAGGTGCCGGTCTCGTCGCAAAGCCGGCGAAGCGTCGCCAGAAAGCCGGGTGCATCGCGCACCATGCCGACGTTGGTCATCACCGGCTCGGCGAGTACGCACGCGACGTCGCCGCCGCAGAGCGCCGTCGCCAGCGCTGCCTCGTCATTGAATTCGATCGCCGTGGTGGTGTCGCGCAAATCGTGAACCTGGCCGACCAGGCTGGCCCGCATAGCGGGCGCGCCGCCCTTCAGATCGACAAAAGCGTCGTCGACCGCGCCATGATAGGCGCCGTTGAAGGTCAGGATTTTGGGGCGCCCGCTGATCCCGCGGCACCAGCGGATGACCGCGCGATTGGCCTCACTGGCGGTCGTCGTGACCTGCCATTGCTCAAGGCCGAACATCGCCGCGAGTCGCTGCGACAGCGCCGCACCCCGCTCGGTCGGCAACATATAGCTCAGCCCTTCGCCGGCCTGCTTCGCCAGCGCGGCGGCGAGGGCCGGCGGCGAATGGCCGAACAGGCTTGCCGTGTCGCCGAGGCAGAAATCGTCGTAGCGCTGCCCGTCGATGCTGGTCAGCGTCGCGTGTTTCGCCGATGCGGCGACGATCGGCACGGGGCTGGGCCAGTCGCGCATCCAGTGGAACGGAACCGACTGAAACCAGCCCGTCGCGGCCGCGTGATGCGCGAAGGCTTGGCGGTTGGCGGCGCGGAAACGTTCGGCCTCGCGGCTTGCAACGCGGGCGATAGCAGCATCGGATATCACCCGAGCTTGTCCTTCATCGCATAATAGAGCAGCCCGAGCGTCGCGAGCGGCTGGCGCAGCCATTTGCCGCCGGGGAAGGGTTTCGAAGGAAGGTTCGCCAGCACGTCGAAGCGTTCGGCGGTGCCCGCCATCGCCTCGGCAATCAATTCGCCCGCGAGCGTCGTGACCAGCGCGCCATGCCCCGAAAAGCCATGCGCGTAAAAGACGTTCCCGCGCCGCCCGATGTGCGGCAGCCGATTCATCGTCACCGCGACCGCGCCGCCCCAGCCATAGTCGATCTTCGCATCGGCGATCTGCGGAAAGACCTCTGCCATGAACGGGCGAACAAAGGCTGCGATATCGCGTGGCGGCGTCTGCGAATAACGCTCGCCGCCGCCGAAGATCAGACGCTTGTCGGCCGAGAGGCGGAAATAGTTGAGCACGAAGCGGCTATCGGCAACCGCGGCATCGCTCGGCAGCAGCGCGTCGGCATTTGCGAGCGGCGCGGTTGCGATGTTATAGTTCATGATCGGCACGGTGAAGCGGCCGAGGTCCGGTTCGACGTCGCCGACCCAGCTATCGGTTGCGTCGATGACATAGCGCGCGGCGACGTGCGCGCGATCGGTCATCACGCCCAGTCCATCCGGCGTGTCGGTGATCCTGCGGGCGCGCTGATCTTCCCAGATGCAAACGCCCGCGGCTTCGGCGGCGCGCGCAAGGCCGATCGCATAGTTCAGCGGATGGAAATGCCCGCCCTGCGGATCGTGGATGCCGCCGTGGTAAAGCGGGCTGGCAATATGCGCGCCCATGTTGTTCTTCTCGATGACGTGGCTCTGATAGGCAAAGCGCGTCGCCAGAAACTCGGCCTCGCGCTTCATCGCGCCGAAATCTTTCGGCGTCCACGCGGCCTCAAGATGCCCGGTCTTGAGATCACAATCGATGCCGTGCTTTTCGATGCGCGCTTTCACCGGATTCGCGCGCCAGCATAGGTTGAACAGCGCCTCGGCGCGCTCGCGACCGAATTCACCCTCAAGCTCGGACGCCGACCAGCGAAGGCCAGGGATCAACTGCCCGCCGTTTCGGCCCGACGCGCCGAAGCCGACATGTTCGCGCTCTATCAGGATCACCGAGAAGCCGCGCTCGGCACAGGCGAGGGCAGCGGACTGCCCCGTGAAGCCGCCGCCGATGACTGCGACATCGAACGAAAGCTCTTCGCCTATTTCATATGCCGAACGCCACCGGTGCGCGGTTGCGGCATAATAGCTGTTGGCGAGCGGATCGGTCATGGCCGGCGCGCGGGTCAGACCCGCATCAACAGATGTTCGCGTTCCCAGCTCGACACGACCGACTGATAGTTGAAGAGCTCATAATCCTTCACCGCGAAGAAGATTTCGAAGAAATCGTCGCCGAGCAGATTGCGAACCTTCTTGCACGAAGCGAAGCGATCGAGCGCCGCCTCCAGCGTTCGTGGCAGGGTGCGGGCGCGGTTATACGCGCTGCCGGTGATCGGTTTTGCCGGCACCATGCGGTCGACCATCCCGATATAGCCGCAGATCAGCGAGGCGGAGATTGCGAGATAGGGGTTGCTGTCGGCGCCCGGCAGGCGGTTTTCGACGCGGCGGTTGTTTTTGTCCGAGATGGGCACGCGGAACCCGCACGAGCGGTTGTCCTCGCCCCACTGGACGTTGATCGGCGCCGCGCTGTCGGGCCGCATGCGGCGGAAACTGTTCACATTGGGCGCCCACAGCGGCGAGATTTGCGGCATATAGCGCACGAGCCCGGCGATATAGCTGCGGAACATCGCGCTATCGCGGCCGTTGGCGACCGAAAACAGGTTCTTGCCCGTCACCGCATCGACCACCGACTGATGGATATGCATCGCGCTGCCCGGCTGGCCCGCCATCGGGTTCGCCATGAAGGTCGCATAGACATTGTGCTGCTTCGCGACGTTGCGCACCACGCGCTTGAACAGGAACACCTCGTCGGCGAGCCGCAGCGGGTCGCCATGCTCGAAATTCACTTCGAGCTGCGCGGCGCCCATTTCGTGGATCATTGTGTCGATATCGAGCCCCATCAGCTCGCAATCGTCATAGATATGATCGATGATATCCTCATATTCGTTCATCGCCTCGAGCCCATAGGGCTGGCTCGCGGTTTCGCTGCGTCCCGACTGGCCGACCGGCGGGGTCAGCGGGAAATCGGGGTCGGCGTTCTGCGAGACGAGGTAGAATTCGACCTCGGGCGCGATGATCGGTTTCCAGCCTTTCTCGGCGTAGAGGCCGAGCACTTTTTTCAGGATCGTGCGCGGCGCGATGTCGACCTCGCTGCCATCGCCATTATAGGCATCGGCGATCACAAATGCGGTCGGCGAAGTGAACCCCGGCGCGACGCAGATCGTGGTCGGGTCAGCGATCAATATCTTGTCAGGATCCTTGTCCCAGATATCGTCGATATCCTCGGGATAATGGCCGTCGATCGTGCAGATGAAGACGCTGCCCGGGATGCGGAGCGACTTGTCCTTGACCGAGGAGAGGAACTTCTTGGCCGGCAGCACCTTGCCGCGCTGGACCCCGTTGATGTCGGGGACGATGCATTCGACTTCGTCGATTTTATGGTCGCTGATCCATTGTTCCAGATTGACTGACATGCGCCCCCGATTGGGCCGAGGCTCGACCCGTCTGTGGAATGGGCAGCGTATCGCAAGGTTGAAGGAAGCGCCAGAGGGGGCCGTTATCCGGCCATCTCGGGTATCATTTCATGCCGGATTCTTTGCTTGCGCGAAATCGGCGCCCCGTCATCTTCGTCATACTGGACTTGACCCTGCATCCGCCGCATCCTCGGCGCCGCGCGATAGTCGCATTCGAATATGCTGGAAGGAGATTGAGGCGATGCGGGGAGAAAACGACCATCTAGCGTCCTTCTGGATGCCGTTTACTGCCAACCGCGCGTATAAGGCGAACCCGCGCCAACTCGTCTCCGCGAGCGGCATGCATTACCAGAGCGCCGATGGGCGGACCATCCTCGACGGCACGTCGGGCCTCTGGTGCAGCAACGCGGGGCATTGCCGGCCCGAAATCACCGAGGCGATCGCCAATGCCGCGGCGACGCTCGATTTTGCGCCGACTTTCCAGCTAGGTCATCCGCTGCCGTTCGAACTGGCGCAGCGACTTGCCGCGCTGATGCCCGATGGGCTCGACCGGATATTCTTTACCAACAGCGGATCCGAATCGGTTGATACTGCGCTAAAAATCGCACTCAATATCCAGCGTGCGAAGGGGCAGGGAACGCGGACGCGGCTGATCGGGCGCGAACGTGGCTATCATGGCACGGGCTTTGGTGGGATCAGCGTCGGCGGCCTTGTGAACAACCGCCGCGCATTCGGCGGCGGGCTGCCCGGGGTCGACCATATTCGTCACACGCACGACGTCGAACGCAACGCGTACACGCGCGGCTTTCCGCAGCATGGCGCGGAACTGGCGGGCGACCTCCAGCGGCTCGTCGACCTGCATGGTGCCGACACCATTGCGGCGGTCATCGTCGAACCGATGGCGGGCTCGACCGGGGTGCTCGTCCCGCCGGTCGGCTATCTTCAGCGCCTGCGCGAAATCTGCGACAAACACGGCATTATCCTGATTTTCGACGAGGTTATCACGGCGTTCGGCCGCGTCGGCGGCGCGACCGCGGCGGGAGAATGGGGCGTGACGCCCGACATCATCACCATGGCGAAGGGGCTGACCAACGCCGCGGTGCCGATGGGCGCCGTTGCGGTGAAGCGCGAACTCCACGATGCGGTGATCGACAGCGTGCCGGGCGGGATCGAACTGTTCCACGGCTACACCTATTCGGGCCATCCGCTCGCCAGCGCGGCGGGTCTTGCGACGCTCGATCTTTATGCGCGCGATGGCCTGTTCGACCGCGCGAATGAACTCGGCAGCTATTGGGAGGATGCTGCGCACAGCCTGAAAGGCGCGCGCCATGTCATCGATATTCGCACGATTGGTCTGGTCGCGGGCATCGAACTTGAGCCGCGTGCGGGAGCACCGACCGCGCGCGCGATGGAATTGTTCCACGCCTGCTTCGACAATGGTTTGCTTGTTCGCGCGACGGGCGACGTCATTGCGCTGTCGCCGCCGCTGATCGTCGAAAAGGCGCAGATCGACGAGATGTTCGGGAAGATTGCGGAATTGCTGGCCCGCATCGACTGACGGGAATGCCCGTCAGTCGGCGTCGGCGTTGGCTTCCGCCTTGGCTGCTGCTGCAGCGACCTGCCGCGCGCGCGTGGCTTCGGTCTGGATCAGACGTTCGGCCATTGTGCGCCACGCCTGTTCGGCGCGCAGATTGCGGTCGCGGACTTGCGACAGCGTGCTTTCCGCCGCGTCGGCCGCGCATTTGTCCGCCTGGATCAGGTAGAAATCGCTGGTGTTCGACATGGCGGAAATCCTTAGGGTAGAGGTGGTTGAAGGTCTGAACCGGGAAAGTCAGTCGACCATTTGGGCGATCAGGCGGCGAAGTTCGCGCCGCGTCAGCGTCGGCGATCGCCGGGCTGGCTTATCGGCCCGCGCATCGATCGCGGAATAGGGCCGAAGGAGGGAAGGAAATGCATTCAAATTAAAGTTCATAATATCCTGTAATCATTGTTTTATTCTGGTTGGGTATTCAGCGTCGATTGCCCTTGCGGGGTCCGCCTCCGGCCGGACCGGCACCGCGATCGCGATAGATGATGCGGCCTTTGGTCAGGTCATAGGGCGTCATTTCGACGCGTACGGCGTCGCCGACGACCGACCGGATGCGAAAACGTCGCATCCGGCCCGCCGTGTAAGCGATGATCCGATGATCATTTTCCAGAACGACGCCAAAGCGTCCATCGGGAAGGATTTCATCGATCTGGCCGTCGAGGGTCAGTAGTTCCTCTTTGGCCAAAAGATCAGGCCGACTGGATGTTGACGGCGGCGACTTTGCCGCGCTGGTCGGTTTCCAGGTCATAGGAAACGCGCTGATCCTTGTTCAGCGTCGTCATCCCGGCGCGTTCGAGGGCGGTGATGTGGACGAAATTGTCGCCCGAACCGTCTTCGTTCGCGATGAAGCCATAACCTTTTTCGGTGTTGAAGAATTTTACGGTGCCGATCGGCATGGGGTCGTTCCTTTCACGGAATCGGATTTACCACCGGCATGTGCCGATGGCGCCAGGTAGCGTGAGGATGGAAGTGTCCGCCAAGCAGGCAAAAAAATCCGTCGTAGGCGACGATAGCCTGCCGAAGATGGGGCTTGAGCTATGAAAAGTCAAGGATAGGCTTGGATTCGCGCGCCGTCATGCCTGTGCGAGCAGCGGAAAAGTCACCGAAACGCGGGTGCCTTTGCCGACTTCGCTGTCGATATCGAGCTGTCCTTGATGACGCTCGCTGATGTGCTTGACGATGGCGAGGCCGAGGCCGGTGCCGCCGACCGAGCGGCTGCGCGCTTCGTCGACGCGATAGAAACGTTCGGTCAGGCGCGGCAGATGATCGGCGGCGATGCCGTCGCCCTCGTCGCTGACCGACAGCCGCACGCGGCGGCCCTCGCGCGCCAGCTCGACCGTCACCGGGGTTCCCGCGTGACCGTATTTCATCGCGTTCGAAATGATATTGTGCGCGAGCTGTCCGAGCTGCGCTTCGTCGCCCAGCACCGGTTGCGGATCGTCGCCCAGCCGCGCGACGATGTCTTTGGTGCGCGGCTGTTCGCTATCGCGCAGCTGCGCGATCGTCGTCTGGACGATGACGGCAAGGTCGACCGGGGTCGTCGGGCGACGAAAGCGGTCGGCCTCGACGCGTGAAATCGACAAAAGGTCGATGACGAGTTGCTGCATCCGCCGCGCCTCGCGATCGATGATCGAAAGGAAGCGATTGCGCGTCGGCGCGTCGGCCTCGCCGTTCATTTCCTGGAGCGTTTCGACATAGCCGAGGATCGCGGCGAGCGGCGTGCGCAGTTCGTGACTGGCGTTGGCGACGAAGTCGGATCGCATGCGGTCCGCGGCATCGATTGCCGACCGGTCGGACAGGAAGATGATATATTCGCTGCCCGACAGCGCGGCGATGCGCATCGTCCAGCGCTGGCCGGGGCGCGGAAAATCGACCAGATTGACCGTTTCGAGCGGATCTTGCCCGTCGATCCGCGACAGCCAGTCGGTCGCCGCGGGATGGCGGATCGCGGTGCGGACGTCCGCGCCGACGATATGCCGGCCCAGCAGCCGGATCGCGGCGTCGTTGGCGATGGTGACGATATTGTCGGCGGTGCCGATCAAAGGCTCCTTTTCCTGATCGACCCAATGGGCAAAATCGGGATGGCGGAGCAAGGAGACGGGCAGGGCGGCCGCGGGTTCGGGCCCGGCGCCCTTCGTGTCGGGCAAGGCGACGGGAAGCGCGCCGTAGACTGTCGCGGCGGCGAGGAAGCCCGCGAGCACCATGATGGCGATCGACAGCGGATCGCCGCCCGTCAGCGTGGCGAAAATCGCTGCGATGGCGACCAGCGTCAAAGCGATGACCAGGCTGGAAAGGCGATCGAACATCGCCGTTGCGCCTCGCACGAAGAGGTGACGATGCGCAAGGATGTTTACGGCAATTAACGTCCTGGCCGCGAATGTCCCAAAGCGGGAAGGGCAAGGCGGCGACCCGTCTTTTGCTTTTCCTTGGCGCTTCATTGGGTTATGCGCGCGACATGGAAAATAGCGACATTCCCGCCGAAAACGCCATGGAGACGGACGAAGCCATCCCGTCGCGGCGCAAGATGCTCGCGCTCGGTGCCGTTGGCGTTTCCGCCGCGCTGACGATCCGTCCCGCCTTTGCGCAGACTGCGGTGTCGGTGATGAACTGCCAGATTCCCGTTCCCGGCCCGACGGGCGCCGGCAAATATATCAGCACCGCGGGCAAACTGGTCCCACCGGGCACCAAGGGCGCGTTTCCGGGCTCGGTCCGCCCCTTCACGGGCGAGGAAGTAAAGCGGGCATTCCGTGGGCAGACGCTGCCCGGTACGACGTACAACCAGTCGCAAGCCTATCTCCAATATATCCGGCGCTTGCAGGCGGGGCAGAGCGGCTTTACCTGTTTCGCATCGATCACGATGACGCGCTGATTTTCGCTCCTTTGAGGCGATGTCGGTTCAGCCGCATCGTCAGCCAAAGGAGTTCCCGTGAAACTAGCTTCGCTCAAACAGGGCCGCGACGGACGCCTGGTCGTCGTTTCGGACGACCTTGCCTGGTACGCCGACGCCGGCCAGATCGTCCCGACGATGCAGGCGGCGCTCGACAATTGGGCCTATGCCGCTCCCCGCCTCGCGGCGCTGGCAGAGGATCTCAATCACGACGCGATCCCGAAAGACCGCTTTCACGAACATGACGCCGCGTCGCCCCTGCCGCGCGCCTATCAATGGGCCGACGGCAGCGCCTATGTGAACCATGTCGCGCTGGTGCGGCAGGCGCGCGGCGCCGAAATGCCCGACAGCTTTTGGCACGATCCGCTGATGTATCAGGGCGGCAGCGACGCGTTTCTGGCTCCGCGCGACGCGATTCCGCTCGGCGATCCCGCCTGGGGCTGCGACATGGAGGCGGAAGTCGTGGTCGTGACGGGCGATGTGCCCAAGGGGATCGATGCCACCGCGGCGCGCGAGACGATCCTGCTTGTCGGTCTGACTAACGACGTGTCGCTGCGCGGCCTGATCCCCGCGGAACTCGCCAAGGGCTTCGGCTTTTTCCAGTCGAAGCCGTCGAGCGCGATGTCGCCCGTGTTCGTGACGCCCGATGCACTGGGTGATCGCTGGAAGGACGGCAAGCTGCACGGCACATTGTCGGTCGATCTGAACGGCCAGCCGCTCGGCCGCGCCGACGCCGGCGTCGACATGACGTTCGATTTCGGCGCGCTGATCGCCCATGCGGCAAAGACGCGCGACCTGGGTGCGGGCACGATCATCGGGTCGGGCACGGTGTCGAACCGCGATGCCGATGGCGGGCCGGGCAGGCCGATCGCCGCCGGCGGTCTCGGCTATAGCTGCCTCGCCGAAGTGCGGACGGTCGAAACGATCCAGCAGGGCGAACCCAAGACTCCGTTCATGCAAAAGGGCGACACGGTTCGCATCTGGATGGATGACGACCGGCATCACAGCATCTTCGGCGCAATCGAACAGAGCGTGGGCTGATAGCAAAAGAGGGCGGAATTGCTTCCGCCCTCTCCCGATTTCGTGCCGGTGTTGCCGGGCTATTTGGCGCCGAGGCTGCCGCCGGCCATGGCGTCGCTCAGCGAACAGGCCGCCGGGCCAAGAATGACGATGAACAGCACCGGCAGAATGAACAGAATGAGCGGCACCGTCATGATAGCGGGCAGGCGCGCGGCCTTTTCCTCGGCGCGCATCATGCGCTCGTTGCGGAATTCGGCCGACAGGACACGAAGCGCGCTGGCGAGCGGCGTGCCGTATTTCTCGGTCTGGATCATGGTCGTGACCACGCCCTTTACCGATTCCAGATTCACGCGATAGGCGAAGTTTTCGAAAGCCTGGCGGCGTTCGGTCAGAAAGCCGAGCTCGATCGACGTCAGCGCGAATTCTTCGCCGAGTTCGGGATAGGCCCGGCCCAGCTCCTTCGAGACGCGTGAAAAGGCGGAGTCGACCGTCAAACCGGCTTCGGCGCAGATGACGAGCAGGTCGAGTGCGTCGGGCAAGCCTTTGCGGATTGCGTGGGTACGCTTCTGGCGCTTATTATCCACAAAAAGGTCGGGTGCCTTGTAGCCGAGTATCAAGGCGCCCATCGTATACATGGACCGCTTGAACGACGTCAGGTCGGGCCACATATCGACCCAATAGATCAGGAAAAGAGCGAGGCCGCCGAAGAGGATCGGCAGGACCATGCGGCCGAAAATGACCGCCACGGCGAGATCCTTCGACCGGATACCGGCCTGCGCCAGCTTTTGCTGAACCTCCTTGACCTGTTCTTCCTGCAGCACCTGGAGCCGGCCAAGGAACGTCCGCATCTTGTCGGCGGTCTGGTTCTTGCGGACGAGCCGTGCGCGGCGTTTCGCGGTCGAGGCGGTGATGCCTGCCTTCAACTGCTCGCGCCGATCGTTCAGCGCCTTGACGCGCTTGGTCATCGGATTGCGAACGGTCAACGCGTTGTAGATCGCGAACAGGACGGCAAAGACGCCGACCGCCGCGAGCATTGTACCGGCCCATACGACGTCGATACCAAGGATTTTCGGTCCGGCTTGTGCGCCAGAGAAAGCCGAAGAGAGAAGGAGGCCGCTGTTCATTTCTATGCCCCCGTCAGATTTCGAAGTTGACCATTTTGGCCATGATGCCGGCGCCGATGCTCATCCAGATCAGGCCGCCTATCCCCGCAATGATGAGGCGCTCTTCGACAAAAAAGCCCGCCAGATAACCGGGGTTCACTGTCCAGACGACGCCGAACACAAAGAAGGGCAGTGCGCCGACAATATAGGCGGAAGCTTTTGCTTCGGACGACATCGCGCGGATCTTGAGCTTCATTTGCGCGCGCTTGCGCAGAACGTCGGACAGATTGGCCAGCGTTTCCGCGAGGTTGCCACCCGTTTCGCGCTGGATCTGGATCGTGATGCAGAAGAATTGGAATTCGGGCGTGCCGAGCATTTCCGCCGTTTCCTGCAACGCCGCTTCCATCGTGTTGCCGATACGGATGCGTTCGACGACGCCCTTGAATTCCTCCCCGACCGGCCCGGGAAGTTCCTGGCTCACCACTTGAAAGGTTTCGGTGACCGGCAGACCGGATTTCAGGCCACGTACCAGCAAATCGATAGCATCGGGAAAGCGGGCGTTGAACGCCTTGACACGCCTGTTGATCGTCATGCCGACGACAAGATAGGGCAAGCCGAGCCCGAGGAGCAATCCAACCAACGCGGCCATCAGGAACGGCGCGCGCACGATGAGCATGCCGCCGGTTGCCACGACGAACACGATCATCGACGCGAACATATATTGTGTAAGCGTCCAGTTTTTGCCGGTCCGGCGGATGCGCTTTTCCAGCTCGTCCCGGCGCGGCAACAAAGCGATCAGCGATGAATCGCCGTTGCGGCCCGACTGGATCGTCTTGCGCATCTGTGCTGCCACCACCGCTTCGGTCGAGGCCGCGTGGCGGTCCTTGACCATTGCCAGTCGCCGCGTCTTTGCCTTGCCGGACGAAGGCCCGCCAAGCAGGATCACGAGGATCGAAAAGGCCAGGAAAGCTCCGGCGATGATAAGGATGACTGGCAGATTCATGGTCAGCTGATGTCCGCTTCTATCGCTGGAGGTGATGACGGCCCGTCAGGCGCGCCGTCACGCTGCCTGTTTCACACCCTTTTTCGTCAGCCCGAGCTTGCCGAGCAGCGAGCCGCCCGATTTGCTCTTCGCGGCGACGATCTGCGCTTCCTCGGCTTCGACATCGGCGCCGTCGAGGATGATGCGCATCAGGTTGCTCCACACCTGCGCCGACTTGGTGCCCTTGCAGGTTTCGGCATAGGATTTGCCAAGCTTTGCCGATTGGGCGACCAGCTTCGGGTCGAACGGGATGACGATGTCGATCGGTCGTTCGATCGACGATTCGAATTCCTTGCGCGACAGCTCGCCGATGGCGTTCTGGAACTTGTTCGCGACGAGCACGACACGCGCGCCCGGGATGTTCTGCTTGAACCAGGACAGCAGGCGGATCGTGTCGCGCGCCGCGGCGAGCGTCACATCGCTGACGAGCAGGATTGTACCGGCTTCCGACACGAGGTGCGGGAAGGGGATCAGCACCTGGCGCGGGATGTCGACGATCGTCATCTCGAAGGCGGAACGCAGCTCTTCTTCCAGCTGGAAAAAGGCCGAACCGTCGGTCATCACCGGCTGATGGATCGGCGCTTCGGCCGACAGCAGGCTAAGCTTGTCCGACGCTCGCACCATCGCGCGTTCGATGAACAGCCCGTCGATGCGGCTGGGATTGTCGATCGCGTCGATCAGGCCGCGCCCCGGTTCGAGGTCGAGCGTCAGCGCGCCCGTGCCGAAATGGATGTCGAGATCGAGCAGCGCCGTCTGGCGGCCCGCCTGTTCGCTGATCGCCCAGGCGAGCGAGGTCGCCACCAGCGACGCCCCGACGCCGCCGCGTACACCGACAACCCCCATCATATGATGCGGCTTGTCGTCGTGCATGTCGGCATGTTTCGGCGCCGACAGCATGGCCTGCGCCATGGTGAACGATTCGCGGACTTGGTCGAGCGACAGCGGCTTTAGCAGATAATCCTGGATGCCGCTGGACAGAAGGTCGCGGTACAGGCGAACGTCGTTCACCTGGCCCGCGGCGATCACGACCGTGCCGGGTTCGCAGACTTCGGCCAGCGCATTGATGTCGTTGATCGGATCGCCCGATTCCGACATGTCGACGAACAGGATGTTCGGGCTGGCGGAGACCGAAAGCGATTGCACAGCGTTGCGCAGTCCGCCCTTGTTACATTTTTCGATCGGCCAGCCCATGTCGTTGACCGCGGCGCGGATCAGCTCCAGCGTATCGTCGTCGCAAACGAAGGCGTTGAAGGGATCACGCGCGCCTGCTGATTTGAAAGGAGCGTTCACTGGCTGCCTCCGCTGGTAGGTGCCTTGGTCAATTCGCCTGCACCGGTTTGGGGTTTGGTACGATAGGTCTGGATCGCACGCGTCGCCGCCGTCGGATCGCTGCCCGTGTTGCTGGCGCCCTTGATCAGGTCGTTCGGATCGGCGACCATCGAGGCGAGATTGCTGTTGACCGCGCAGCCATAATTCGACGACGTCGAGTTGGTCGGGTTGATCGACGATTTGCTTTCCCAATTGGGGCAGCCGGGTACGGATGCCGTCGCCCGCGTCACGACGACGCGCAGGTGGTCCTGCGGCACGGCACCGGTCGTTACCGGGACATCCCTGCTGAGCAGCAGCCCGCGGCGTTCGACCATCGACCGAACGGTCGCCAGCGCTGAGCCGGCGCCATAGGCCGACGGATCCTCGATCGCGACGCGGTCGCCATAGCGGACCCCCATCGAATCGAGCCAGCCTTGCAGGCGGCCCTGTTCGCTGGGCGGCAACTCGCCGTTCGAAGCGGCAACATCGAATTGATAGATGGCGTTGCGCACGACGGGCTGGTGGACCGAATCGAGGCTGCGGTTGCTGACCGCCGCGCCAGTGCAGCCGGCGAGCGACGTGGCCAGAGCCAGGATCGTCCAAGTTGCGATTTTTTTCATCACTTTGCTCCTGAAATCCAGCGCGTCACTTGATGCTGAAGCCGGGCGACGCGTCGCCGCTGCCCCGCGGGCGATCGGCGTCGCCGACCGAGGTGTCGAGCCGCGGTTTCGGCCGGTCCCCGCCCGTCACGCCGTTGCTCGTCTGGTTGAGCAGAATCCGCTGCAGGTCGTCGGAATCCTGAAAGGCGTCGGTGGGCAGTTTGATGTCGTTCGCCGACACCGGCTGGACCAGATAGGGGGTCACGACGATGACGAGTTCGGTTTCGCCGCGGCGGAAGCTGTCCGATTTGAACAGCATGCCGAGCAGCGGAACGTCGCCGAGACCGGGCATCTTGTCGATCGCGCCGATCGAACGATTGTTCATCAGCCCGGCGATCATGAAGCTTTCGCCCGAGCCGAGTTCGACCGTCGTTTCGGCGCGGCGGATCGTCAACGCGGGAACCTGGAACCCCTGCATCACGATCGCGCCTTCGGTCGACAGTTCGGATACTTCGGGGCGAACGCGCAGGCTGATCCTACCATTCGACAGCACGGTCGGCGTGTACGCGAGGCTGACGCCATATTTGCGATACTCGATCGTCGTACCGGCAAAATTGCCGGGGACCGGAACCGGGAACTCGCCGCCGGCAAGGAAGTCGGCGGTTTCGCCGGAAATGGCGGTCAAATTGGGCTGCGCCAGCGTCGCGACCAGACCCGATCGCTCGCCGATGTCGAGCGAAGCCATCAGGTCGAGCCCGAACAGGCGGCCGGCACCGGCCAGGCTCCGCTTGCCGGCGGGCGTATCGAACCGGTAATTGGTGCCCAGCGTTGTCTGGCCAGGGGGAAGCGGCAGGCCGGTCGAAGGATCGTAAGGCCGCGCAGCCGGGCTTCCCGGGAAAACCGCGGTCGGGGCAGGGATGCTGGTGATCTCACCCGGGCTGCGGCCGCCGAACACGCCGCCGAGGAAGCCGTTGCCCAGCGGGCCATCGGTATCGCGCGTCAGCAGGTTGCCGCTGATTTCCTTGACCAGCGAGCGGTTTACTTCGGCGATGCGGACCTGCAGGTTGACCTGTAGCGGCGTGGCCGTGCGAAGACGCGACAAGACCTTGGTCGGCTCGCCGACGAATGCCTGGACGAGCCGTTCGGCTTCGGCGGCATCGTCGGGTGACTGGACCGTACCAGTGAGCAGCACGAAGCCGTTCATCGTGTTTGCCGAAATGCTGGCGTCGGGCATGGCGAGCGACAGCATCTGGTCGATCGTCTCGATATTGTTGCCGACGCGGGCGACGGTCGAGAAAACGACACGGCCGCTGGCGTCGGTGGCATAGATGCTGGTTTCGCCCGGCTTCTTGCCAAAGATATAGAGCTGGCGGCCCGAACGCACCTGGACGTCGGCGACTTCGTCGTTGGCGACAAAGACGTCGGACATCGAGGCCGGAAGGCTGACCAGGCGGCCACGGCCCACCGAGAGTTCGATGCTGCTGCTGGCATTCTGGACGGCCTGGGCGATGGCGGGCGCCGAAGGTGCCGCTGCCAGCGTGGCTGCCACCAGGCCGATGGCCAGGGTGCGGGCCAGAGCCGCCGCCTTGAATTTGGCTGTGCTATTCATCTTACTTACCCCCAACCGGAACTTCGGTCATCTTGTCGCCGCGGGTCACGCGCACGACCGGACCGGTCGGAACGGACACGGCGCCCCCATTAGACGGCATGAAGCCGCCGCCATTCGTCGCAGCCTGCGGCGCCCGCGAGGAGTTCACGCGGCCGCGTACCGGGATCCAGAAGCGCGACACGTCGCCGCCCGTGGTCACTGTCGAGCGGCTGGCGACCGGACGTGCGGCGGCTTCGGCCAGCATCCGTTTTTCCGCCGCGGAGCCGCCCTTGGCCGGCACATTGATGTCGCCCGACGCGATGGCCGCATCGAGTTCGCCGGCGCTTTCGGCCAGCGGACGCAGTGCGAGCGACAATTTGCCCATGTCCTGCGCGACGGCGATCTTCTCGGCAATTTCCGGCGTGGCTTCGAGCGTTACCGAGCCAAAGGTGCGAACCGGGGTCTTCCCGGTTTCATCCTCGGCGTCATAACGCTGATCGGTCGCCAATATGCGGACATTGCGAACGATCGTCTCGGCCGTGAATATCTGCTTGTCGGGATAGCTGCTGCCTTCCTCGACCGAGATCGTCTGAGCCAGCACCACATCGACGCGGTCGCCCGGAAAGACGAAACCGGCGACGCCCTGTTCTTGGCTGACCTTGACGGTAACGGCACGCATGCCCGGGCCAAGCGCCGCGGCGAGGAAGCCGCGATCATCGGGATGGACGAGTGCGCCTTGCGTCAGCGGCTGGCCGGCGGTGATCGGATAGCGCACGACAGTGCCGACCAACGTGTTCACGTCGGTCTTGTCCTTCATGAAATAGGCCTTTTCGACCAATTCCTTGGGCCAGGGCTGGAAACGGAAGCTGTCCGGGCCGACAATCGTGCCGACGGGCAGTTGCCGCGTCGCGACAAGGATCATCGGACCGGTAATGTCCGGCGCCGCGGCTGCACGCGCTTGCGGAGTGGCTGCTCCGCGCATCATCTGGTTGACCCCGAACGCTGCGCTGATGGCAATCACCAACGCGCCGACGATCAGCATAATCTTTCGCGTATCCATGACGATTTGTCGCCCTCCTGCACCCACCAGAGACGGTCGTGCTTTTCCCTCAGGTCATCCGATAACCTGAAACTGGTTAAGATATTGTTGGTGAAGCGCCCAAAGGCCCGCAGCGGCGATGGCAACCCCATAGGGAACCTCGACCGGTTTGTCCGAAGGGCGCAATTTCATATGGATAAGCATCACCGCCGACAGAACGCCACCCCCAATGGCCATGACCATCAGGGTCGGCATGAACAGCGGAAGCGGAATCCACAGCATCACCGCGCCGATCATTTTGACATCGCCGCCGCCCATCGCGCCGATCGCGAACAGG
This sequence comes from Sphingopyxis sp. H053, assembly GCF_001468225.1. Classification (GTDB taxonomy): domain Bacteria; phylum Pseudomonadota; class Alphaproteobacteria; order Sphingomonadales; family Sphingomonadaceae; genus Sphingopyxis. Next base: position 269,045 of record NZ_LNRU01000006.1, read on the forward strand.
CCGGCAAAGACGAGAAAGACCGCGAAGGCGGCGCCGAACTGAAGCAGCACATCGGGCCAGAGCGCGAGACCGCTCGCAATCCAGAAGGGAATTGCGAGCAGCGCCATCGCGGCGTTGAGCTCGTTGGAAATGGTGCGCGACCGGACGTCGCTGATCGCCGCGGCAATCATCAGCAGGCCGAGTAAGGCCATCAGGCCGAGCGAGATTGTGCCGTTATCCATCGGTTTTCTCCTACGCAACATGGCTTACCAAAGCGTAACCATGTCGGCGGGGACGCTGCGGCTTGCATTCCGCGGTCCAACCGATATGCGGCGGGCATGACCGACGCGCCGCCTTCCGCCACCGATGTGCTGATTGTCGGCGCCGGAATCGCGGGTGCAAGCCTCGCGGCGGCGCTGGCGCCCTGGCGCCGCGTCCTGCTGGTCGAGGCGGAGGACGCGCCCGGCTATCACGCGACGGGCCGGTCAGCGGCCTTCTGGCACGAAAGCTATGGCGGGGTGGGGGTTCAGCCGCTGACCCACGCATCGCTGGAGATGTTGAACAGTCCGCCGCCCGAATTCTCGGATCATGGCTTCCTGTCGCCGCGCGGCGCATTGACGCTGGGCCAGAGGTCCGAGGCCGCGGCGGTCGACGCCTTCGTTGCCGAATTCGCGGCGCAGGGCGTCGATGTTGCAAGAATGTCGGGCGAGGCGGTTTCGCGCATGGTTCCGGGTCTTCGTCCCGAATGGAGCGAAGCCGCCTATGAGGCGGCGTGCCGCGACATCGATGTCGGCGGCCTGCATGCGGCCTATCTTCGCGCGGCAAAGCGCGCCGGCGCAACATTGGTCACGCGCGCGCCGGTGCGGGGGGCGCGCCGTGTCAGCGACGGCTGGGACGTCGAACTGGGCAGCGGGCAGGTCCGCGCGGCGCTGATCGTCAATGCCGCCGGGGCATGGGCGGACGAGGTCGCGGCCGCGTGCGGCATCGCGCCGGTCGGCATCCAGCCCTATCGCCGCACGGTGATGCAGGTTCGGCTGGGCGTTCCGGTTCCCGCCGACCTTCCGCTCGTTATCCACGTCGGCGGCGAATTCTATTTCAAGGGTCAGAGCGAGGGGCGCGTCTGGCTGACCCCTCACGACGAGACGCCGACCGCACCGCACGACGCGGCGCCGGAAGAGCTGGACGTCGCACTCGCGATCGACCGGATGCAGTCGGTGGTCGACTGGCCGGTCGTTGCGGTTGAGCGCAAATGGGCGGGGCTGCGCAGCTTCGCGCCCGATCGCATCCCGGTTTTTGGCGCCGATCGGCATGAGCGCGCCTTCATCTGGTGCGCAGGGCAGGGGGGCTTCGGGATTCAGACTTCGCCGGCGATCGCCGCTTTGCTTGCGGCTGAGCTTGGCGCCCCGCCGCCCGGCGGCGCCATTGGCCGCGTCGATCCGACGCCCTTCGCGCCATCGCGCTTCGCCTGAGCCATCTAGCCGCTTGCACAGCGAAACGACCGCATTAACATGGGCTTGGCCGTACCACCCCCGGCACGGCCCGACCTGTGGAGGATGGCATGGCCCATTATTTCGAGATCAAGAAGAACAAGGCCGGCGAATTTGTCGCCTATTTCAAATATAATAGCGAACCCATCTTCTGGACCGAAGGCTATAGCAGCAAGGCCTCCGCACAGAATGCCATCGACTCAATCCTGAAGAACGGCCCGGGCGCCGAAGTCCGCGAAGCCGAGTGATGCCCAGGGTCGGGACCTACTAATTGCGCGATCGAGGCGTCGAAATGGCGAAGATATCGGGTTCGGGTGGCCGCCGCGGGTAGCATCGCTACCCGCAAGGTCACGCGGACACGAGATCGAAGCCATTTCGGCGTCCCTTCGGGATTTGACCGATTTTGTCCATTGCGTCGTCGGCAAGTCTGGAAATATCGACATATTCCTGCGCCTTGCCTCCTCGCACTGAACAAAATCGCTTCAAACCTCGATCGCGCAATTAGTAGGTCTCGACCCTAACGCGCGGGTGCCCTGCGCGCCCGCGCGACTTCGAGGGCGGCGTCGCTCGCCAGCTGGTCGGCGAGTTCATTGTCGCCGTGACCCGCGTGACCCTTGACCCAAATCCATTCGACCTTGTGCCGTGCGTTTTCCTTGACGAGACGCTGCCACAGATCGGCATTGGCGACCGGCTTTTTCGCCGCGGTTTTCCAGCCGTTCTTTTGCCAGCCGAAAATCCATTTGGTGATGCCGTCGCGGACATAGACGCTGTCGGTCGACAACTCGACGTTGCAGCTGCGCTTGAGCGCGGCGAGCGCTTCGATCGCGGCCATCAATTCCATGCGGTTGTTCGTCGTGTCGGGTTCGCCCCCCGACAGCTTTTTCACGACGTCGCCCCAGCGCAGCACGGCGCCCCAGCCGCCGGGGCCGGGGTTGCCCTTGCACGCGCCGTCGGTGGCGACGATCACGGTCTTGCCGGTGTTTTCGCTCATCCGGCTGCGAACAGGCTGGCGGCGTCGGGAGCGCTGTAGCGCTGCAACCGGGCAAGGAACGGCGACGGATCCTTGCGCGTGACGAGCGCGTCGGCGGGTGTGTGCACCCAGTCGTGCGCGCGCGTCAGCAGGAAGCGCAGCGACGCGCCGCGCGCCAGCAGCGGCAACGCAGCAACCTCAGCGTCCGACAGCGTGATTTCGCGCGCATAGCCGCGCATCAGTGCTTCCGCGCGCGCGGGGTCGCATTGCTTTCCGTCGGCGGAAAAGGCCCAGGACGCATGCGTGATGACCAGGTCATAGGCGCGGAAGTCGCTCGCGGCGAAATAGAAGTCGATAAGGCCGGTGACCCGGTCGCCGAGCATCAGCACATTGTCGGGAAACAGGTCGGCGTGGATGACATGCGCGGGCAGGTCATCGGGCCAATGCGCGTCGAGAAATGCCAGTTCGTCATCGACGATCGATTGCAGCCCCGGCAACACGACATCAAGGTCGCCGGTCGCTTCGGCAACGGCGCGCCAGTGAGTATGGCCCATGCTGTTCGCGCGCGCACCAGTATAGCCCTCGAGCGCACGGTGCATCGCGCCGAGTGCGGCGCCTGCGGCTTCGCACTGGGCCGGGGTCGGCTGCGTCAGCGAAATGCCGGGCAGGAACTGGATGACGCACGCCGCGCGGCCAGAGATCTGCTGTATCGCGACGCCGCCCCGGTCGCGGATCATCGCCGGGACCGGGCAGTTCTGGCTGGCGAGATGGTTGAGCAGGTCGACAAAGAAGGGCAGGTCACCCTCGCTCACGCGCTTTTCGTAAAGCGTCAGGATGAAACGTCCGCCCGTCGTTTCGAGCAGGAAGTTGCTGTTCTCGACGCCTTCGGCGATCCCCTTGCACGACACGACGGTGCCGATGTCGTATCGGGCGACGAGAGCGGCAAGATCGTCGGGCTCGACGTGCGTGTAGACAGCCATCAGGCGGCTTCGAGCCCGCGCGGCAGTTTGAAGACCATATTCTCTTCGGCGGTGACGACCACGTCTTCGATGATGGGACGAACCGAAGCGACGGCGTCGATCACCTCGCGGACCAGTGTTTCCGGCGCGCTCGCGCCGGCGGTGATCCCGAGTGTCGCGATGTCGTGCAGCCACGCCGGGTCGATGTCCGTGCCGCGCTGGACGAGATGCGCCGGGGTCCCCAGCCGCTCGGCGACTTCGACAAGCCGCAGGCTGTTCGAGCTGTTGGGTGCACCGATCACGATCATGCGATCGCATTCGCCTGCGATCGCTTTCACGGCATCCTGACGGTTCGACGTCGCGTAACAAATATCCTCGCCGCGCGGGCCCGTGATCGCCGGAAAACGATGCTGGAGCGCCGCGATGATGTCGCGCGTGTCGTCGACCGACAGGGTGGTCTGGGTCAGGAAGGACAGCATCTCGGGATCGGGCGGCGACAGCGCCGCGACGTCGTCGACCGATTCGACCAGCGTCATCGCGCCCTCGGGCAATTGACCCAGCGTGCCGATCACTTCGGGATGGCCGGCATGGCCGACAAAGACGATATGGCGTCCCGTCTCGTGCGCGCGCTCGGCCTGTCGGTGGACTTTCGACACCAGCGGGCAGGTCGCGTCGATATAGTCGAGCCCGCGCATCTCGGCTTTCGCCGGCACCGCTTTGGGCACGCCGTGTGCGCTGAACACGACGGGCACGCCATCGGGAACCTGGTCGAGCGATTCGACGAAAATCGCGCCCTTGGCCTTCAACGAGTCGACGACATAGCGGTTGTGGACGATTTCATGCCGGACATAGACCGGCGCGCCATATTTCTGCAGCGCCAGTTCGACGATGCGGATCGCGCGATCGACCCCGGCGCAGAACCCGCGCGGCGCCGCGATCAAAACCTTGAGTTCTGCCGCTTCGCTGCCTTCAGCTTGCGTCATCGGATGGGGAGCGTTCATGATGCGCGCGCTCTAGCGCAGCAAGCCATCCGGGGTAAAGCCGCTTCGTCCCCCTTCGCATTCTTGTTCTCTTTGTTGCGCCGCGTTCATCGCACCGATAAGAAGCGGCGCGCATGAAGCGGGATCAACTGTCCCGACGCCTGTCAAAGCGCTTGTTTGGAAAGCCCGTTTATCATGATGCCCATTTCGTTTCCGTCCCGTAAGTTCCTGACCGTGCTGTGCGGCACGGCGGCCATGGCGACGGTGGCGGGCTGCGCGAAGGACAATGAAATCGACCTCGCAGGCGGCGTCGGCATCACCTCCACCCGCACCGCATGTCCTGCGGTCGCGGTGCCGCTGCACACCGGCGACATCACGCTGTTCGACCCCGCAACGAGCCGTGATGCGCGCGCTGTCGATGTCGTCGCCGCGATCACCAATGTGACGCCGGTATGCAACGACGCCGCGGAAAAGGTCTACCAGCTCGCAAGCTTCGACGTGGTCGCGACGCGCCGCGATGCCGGACCCGCGCGCACCGTGACCTTGCCCTATTACGCCACCGTGCTGCAGGGCGGCACCGCGGTTGTCGCGAAACGGCTGGGCAATGTCGCAGTGACCTTTGCCGAAGGGCAGGTGCGCGGCACTGGTCGTGCGCAGGCTTCGGCCTATGTCGATCGCGCCGCGGCAACGCTGCCCGCCGACATTCAGGAACGCATCACGCGCAAGCGCAAGGCGGGCGACCAGGACGCGGCGGTCGATCCGCTGAGCCTTCCCGAAGTGCGCGCCGCGGTGCAGCGGTCGAGCTTCGAACTGCTCGTGGGCTTCCAGCTGACGCAGGAACAGCTCGAATATAACGTCCGACGATAGGGCCGCGGCGGCGCTGCGGCGCCGTTCGCATCTTCACGCCCCGCGCGCCGATCGGCGACGCGGGGCTTTTCGCGCCCGCCCAGCTGCTATAGGGCGCGCGCAAGACTTTCCTGATCGAAGATAGGCCAGCCCGTGACCCTGTTCAGCCGCTTTTCCGACCATATCGGCGCCGCGCTCGACGCGCTTGCCGCCCGCGATGCCCTGCCGGGCGGCCTCGACCGCGGCGCGATCAGCGTCGAGCCGCCGCGCGACCCCGCGCATGGCGACGTCGCGACCAACGCCGCGATGGTGCTCGCGAAACCCGCAGGCATGAATCCTCGCGCGCTCGCCGATTTGCTCGTTGCCGAACTCGGCGCGCTGGGCGAAGTGACCGAGGCGAGCGTCGCGGGGCCGGGCTTCATCAACCTGCGTCTCGTCGATGACAGCTGGCGCGACGAGCTCGCGCTGATCTTCAGCGAGGGCGGCGACTATGGCCGTTCGACGATCGGGCAGGGACGGCGCGTCAACGTCGAATATGTCTCGGCGAACCCGACCGGCCCGATGCATGTCGGCCACTGCCGCGGCGCGGTCGTCGGCGATGCGCTCGCCGCGCTGCTCGAATATGCCGGGCATGAAGTGATCCGCGAATATTATATCAACGACGCGGGCGCGCAGGTCGATGTGCTCGCGCGCTCGGTGCACATGCGGTATCGTGAAGCGCTCGGCGAGGATATCGGCGCGATCCCCGAGGGGCTGTATCCGGGCGACTATCTGATGCCGATCGCGGGCAAGCTCGCGGCCGAATATGGCGAGCGCTTCGTCGGCGCGCCCGAAAGCGCGTGGCTCGGCCTGTTCCGCGCGGAGGCGGTCAGCGCGATGATGGACATGATCCGCGCCGACCTCGCCAAGCTCGGCATCCATCACGACCTGTTCTCGTCCGAAGCCGAATTGCAGGCCGAGGGCAAACCCGCCGCCGCCGAAAAATGGCTGCGCGATCATGATCTCGTCTACGATGGCCAGCTCGAAGCGCCGAAGGGCGAAACGCCTGAGGATTGGGAGCCAGTCGAATTGCCACTGTTCCGCTCGACGCAATTCGGCGACGATCAGGACCGCCCGATCAAGAAGTCGGACGGCAGCTGGACCTATTTCGGCGCCGACCTCGCCTATCATTTCCAGAAGAGCCGGAATGCCGACGAACTGATCGACATCTGGGGCGCCGACCACGCCGGGACGGTCAAGCGGATCAAGGCCGCGGTCGCCGCGCTTACCGGCGGCAAGACGCGTTTCGACGTCAAACTGGTGCAGATGGTGCGGCTGCTCAAAAATGGCGAGCCGTTCAAAATGTCGAAGCGCGCGGGCAATTTCGTCACGCTCGCCGATGTCGTCGACGAGGTCGGCAAGGATGCGGTGCGCTTCACGATGCTGACGCGCAAGGCCGACGCGCAGATGGATTTCGACTTCGCCAAGGTCGTCGAGGCGTCGCGCGACAACCCCGTCTGGTATCTGCAATATGCCAATGCCCGGATTTCGCGGCTGCGCAAAAAAGCCGCAGATGCAGGGATCGTGCTGCCGGAGCCCGCTCCCGCGCGCCTCAATGCGCATGAATTGGGGCTGGTGAAACTGCTCGCGCAGTTCCCGCGGATCGTCGAAGCCGCCGCGTCGGCGCGCGAACCGCACCGGATCGCCTTTTACCTTGCCGATGTCGCGGCGGCGTTCCACGCCTGGTACAATCTCGGCAACGATGACCCCAGTTTGCGCATCGTTCTCGACAATGACCCCGAATTGACCGCGACGCGCCTTTATTTGGCCGACGGAATCGGGCAAGTCATCCGTAACGGGCTGTCCCTGATGGGGGTAGAGGCGCTCGAGGAGATGAACTGATGGCCGGCGACAAGAACGCAGAGCAGGGGGATGCAGGTCTCGGTCTCGATGACGAGGATCGTCTGCCCTGGCTCGAAGCCGCCGACGGATTCGAGGAGGATGGCGAGGTTTCGCCCGCCCGTCTGCTCGTGATGGTGCTCGGCGGGCTCTTGCTGATCGGGGTGGTCCTCGGCGGTCTGTGGTGGGTTCAGAATGGCGGCACGCGCAGCGACGGCGAACTGATCGCGGCGCAGGACGGCGACTATAAGGTCGCGCCGAAGAATGACGGCGCCAAGGCGTTCGAGGGCGAAGGCGATGCCAGCTTCTCCGCCAGCGAAGGCGCCGAACCCGCGGGCAAGGTCGACCCGACGCGCATGCCCGAAGAGCCCGCTGTAACGGCTCAAGAACGCGAGGCCGCGGTAAAGAAGGTCGCAGCAGACAAGGCCGCCGCCACGAAAGCCGCTGCCACTAAGGGGGTGCCGGCGGACAAGGCGAAGCCCGCCGCAGCGCCGGTGAAGACCGCCGACGCTCCCAAGGCCGCTCCGGCATCGGGGGCGGCGATGATCCAGCTCGGCGCGTTCAGCAGCGACGCCGCGGCGGCGAAGGCATGGACGAACCTGTCGAAGCGCTTTGCCTATCTTGCCGAACTCAACAAATCGGTTTCGCCCGCGAAAGTCGGCGACGGCACCGTCTATCGGCTGCGCGTCTCGGCAGGGACAGCCGCCAATGCCAAGAATTTGTGCGGAAAATTGCGCGTTGCCGGTGAAAATTGCGTCGTCGTTCGCTGATTCGGCCCGCTTGGCCGCAGACTCTGTTGGTGCAAATCCGTCGCCATGGCATGGTTGCCGCTTGGTCATCGCCTGAGGGGTCGGCGATCGATGGAGTTTGATGCACGATGATACCGGCAATTTTCGGCCTGTCGGGCCTGACCCTCACCGACGACGAGCGCGCTTTCTTTCGCGATAGCGATCCCGCGGGCTATATCCTGTTCGGGCGCAATATCGAAAATCGGGAGCAGCTGCGGCGGCTGACCGATGAACTGCGCGATCTCGACGGGCGCGCCAATCTGCCGATTCTGATCGATCAGGAGGGCGGGCGCGTGGCGCGCATGCGATCGCCCGAATGGCCGCTTTTCCCGAGCGGTGCGGCGTTCGACGCGCTGTACGATCGCGCGCCCGCAAGTGCGATCGAAGCCGCCCGGCTCAACGCAATGGCGCTTGCTGCCATGCTGTCCGAGGTTGGGATTACGGTCGACTGCCTGCCGCTGCTCGACGTGCGTCAGCCGGGTGCGAGCGATGTCATCGGCGACCGCGCGCTCGGCAGCGAGCCGATGCGTGTTGCCGCGCTTGGCCGCGCGATCCTCGGCGGTTTGCAGGCCGGCGGCGTCGTCGGCATCGTCAAGCATATCCCGGGCCACGGCCGCGCGCTGCTCGACACGCATGAAGCGTTGCCGATCGTCGCCGCGCCCGACCGCGATCTCCAGACCGATCTCGCGCCCTTTGCGGCATTGCGCGATGCGGCGATGGCGATGACGTGCCACGTCATCTTCGAGGCGTGGGACCCCGACCGGCCCGCGACGCTGTCGCCGATCGTCATCGACAGCGTCATCCGCCAGCGTATCGGATTTCACGGGCTGCTGATGACCGACGATCTCGACATGAAGGCACTCTCGGGCGACGTGCCTTCGCGCGCCGCCGATGCAATTGCTGCAGGGTGTGACATCGCGCTCAACTGCTGGGCGAAGATGGACGATATGGTCGGCATCGCCAATGCGCTCGACCCGATCAGCACCGTGTCGCGCGCGCGCCTCGAAGGCGCGATGGACCGGATTTCGGGCGACAGCGACGCGCGCGCGTTCGCGACGTTGGTCGACCAGCGCGACGCGCTGTTGGCGACGGCCTGATCGCCGATGGAGGAATTGCCGCTCGATTTCGAAATCGTACCGGCAGCGCCCGAGCGCGACGACGCCTTGCAGCTTTCGTTCGAAAGCTGGGAAGGGCCGCTCGACCTTTTGCTCACGCTCGCGCGCAGCCAGAAGGTCGATCTCAAGCAGATTTCGATCCTGGGACTGGTAGAGCAATATCTGACCTTCATCGCCGAGGCGCGCGAGCTGAAGCTCGAAGTCGCGGCCGATTATCTCGTCATGGCGGCGTGGCTCGCTTATCTTAAATCGGCGCTGCTGCTTCCCAAGGACCCGCTTGAGGACCCGTCGCCCGACGAACTCGCGTTGCGCCTGCAATTGCGGCTGCAGCGGCTGGCCGCGATGCGCGAGGCGGCGGCACGGCTGCTCGCGCGCGACCGCGTCGGCCGCGACGTCTTTCTGCGCGCGAAGCCCGAGGGGCTGCGCGACATCAAGGTGCGGCGCTGGGACGCCAGCCTTTACGATCTCCTTTCGGCCTACGGCCAGGTCAAGCTGCGCTCCGAGCCCGTCGTGCATATGGTGTCGCGGCGCCCGGTGATCACGCTCGACGCGGCGCTCCATCATCTGCAGAGGATGATCGGCGTAAAGCTCGACTGGGCCGAACTGTCGGATTTCCTGCCGCCCGATTATGACGGCCCGCTGCGCCGCTCGGCGATCGCGTCGAGTTTTGTCGCCGCGCTCGAACTGGCGCGGCAGGGGCGCGTCGACCTGAAACAGGAAGGCGCGTTCGAACCTCTTTATCTGAAGGCATCCGGGGCATGATCGACGATCTCGAACGCGCGATTGAGGCGATGCTGTTCGCGAGCGACACGCCGCTCGACGCGCGGCAGGTTGCGGGGCGGCTGGGCGATGAAATGACGCCGGGCGAGGTTCGCGCGATCATCCAGACGATCGCCGCACGCCATGCGGGAAGCGGGATCGAACTCGTCGAGCGCGGCGGGCATTGGCATTTCCAGACACCTGCCGATCTCGCGCACCTGCTCCGCCGCGAACGCGACGATCCGCGCAAATTATCGCGCGCGGCGGCCGAAGTGCTCGCCATCGTCGCCTATCACGAGCCCGTCAGCCGCGCCGAAATCGAGGCGATCCGCGGCGTTCAGACATCGAAGGGCACGCTCGACGTGCTGATGGAGGCCGAATGGGTCGCGCCCGCGGGGCGGCGCGAGGTGCCGGGACGGCCCCTGATTTACAAGACGACCGACGCGTTCCTGCAACATTTCGGCCTCACGAGCCGCAAGGACCTGCCGGGAATCGAGGATTTGCGTGCGGCGGGACTGCTCGACCCGGTCGATCTCGCTTTCGAGGAAGCGATGGGCGAACTGGACCTAGTAAAAGACGGCGAAGAGGCTTAGATGACGGCCTCAAGGAGAATTTAAGATGGGTAGCTTCAGCATCTGGCACTGGCTCGTGGTCGGGATTCTTGTCCTGCTGCTGTTCGGCAAGGGCCGTTTTTCGGACATGATGGGCGATGTCGCCAAAGGCATCAAAAGCTTCAAGAAGGGTATGTCGGAAGACGACGCGCCGACGACGCCCGCACCCAAGCACATCGAGGGCCAGCGCGCGCCCGATGCCACCCCGATTTCGACCCCGACTGCCGAGCACGACAAGCTCTGATCGCCGTCTGCCTGCGGGGGAAGTTTTAGGTCATGTTTGACGTCGCGCCGACCGAGTTGCTGCTCGTCGTGTTGGTGGCCTTGGTGGTTATCGGCCCCAAGGATCTGCCCAAGGCGATGCGTTTTGTCGGCAAATGGATGGCGAAAGCGCGCGGCATGGCGCGCCATTTCCGCTCCGGGCTCGACACGATGATGCGCGAAGCCGAACTCGAAGAGCTTGAAAAGCAATGGCGCGAGCAGAATGACGCGATCATGCGCGAATTCCCGCGCATCGACGATGTGAACGCATCGTCCGCGACGTCGTCGGCGAACGCAGAATCGACCGAACCGACGAAGACCGAACCCGCGACAGAGGCCGAGATCGACGAGGCCGCGGCTACCAATCCGCCCGAAACGCATGCGATACCGCCGAAGGACGGCCCGCTGCCGTGACCGAAGAAACCGCGACAGATGAGGATGGCGCCGGCGGCAAGATGCCGCTGCTCGATCATCTGATCGAACTGCGTTCGCGCTTGCTGAAATCGCTGATCGCGATCGGCCTCGCCTTTGGCGTGTGCCTCTATTTTGCCAAGCCGATTTTCGGCATTCTCGTCCAGCCGCTCGTTCGTGCGGGGCAGGGGAAGCTAATCTATACCCAGCTGTTCGAGGCGTTTTTCGTCGAGATCAAGGTCGCGCTGTTCGCGGCAATGATGATCGCCTTTCCGGTGATCGCGAACCAGCTGTGGAAATTTGTCGCGCCGGGGCTGTTCAAGCAGGAAAAGCGCGCGCTGCTGCCCTTCCTGCTCGCAACACCGGTGTTGTTCGCAATCGGCGCCAGCTTCGCCTATTTCATCACCATCCCGATCGCGCTCAAATTCCTGCTCGGATATCAGGGTGACATTGGCGGGATTACGCAGGAAGCGCTGCCTTCGGTCGGCAATTATCTGAGCTTCACGATGCAATTCATCATGGCGTTCGGCATCGCGTTCCTGCTGCCGATCCTGTTGATGCTGATCGAGCGGTCGGGGCTGGTCACGCGCGAGCAACTGGTTTCGGCGCGGCGCTATATGATCGTTGCGGCCTTTGCGATCGCCGCGGTGTTCACGCCGCCCGATATTTTGAGCCAGCTGCTGCTCGCGGTGCCTTTGGTGTTCCTGTACGAAATGTCGCTGCTCGCGATCTGGTTTACTCAGCGCCGACGCAAAACAGGCGCCGAAGAGGCGCCTGTCGAGCCTCTCGAAGAGGCTTAGGGTAAGTTAGTCTCAGTCCCGATTAGTCGATGGCATCGCTGCCAGCTTGACCGACAGATTCGATGTCGCGACCGGCACCCTTTACCGTGTTACAGCCAGCGACCAGAAAGCTTGCCATCAGGGCGAGAAGGATTGCGCGGTAACTCGTCATATTTCTACCTCTCAGGATTTGTTGCAAAATGGCCCGGCACGCTTTCGAGGGGGGGGAGGGAATGCGGGCCGGGCCAATGTTGCTGAGCAGCGCTGCGGGGGGGCGATGACCGCTGCTCGAAATGGGAAACGACCAAAGCGGCGGATAAGTTCCGAAAAAAAATTGCGATAATGAATTTTTTTTCGGGTCTTTTTGAATCGCTTGAATTTCAGCGACTTGCCTTCAGAGAGAGGTCAATCCGCTGAGCACGGCGAGGCCCAGGAAGGCCAAAAATCCCATGGAATCGGTCGTCATCGTGACAAAAATGGAACTCGCAACCGCGGGATCCTGATCAAGTCGATCGAGCAGCAGGGGGATCGCGACCCCGGCGACACCGGCAACGAAGATATTCACGACCATCGCCGCGGCGATGACGGCGCCAAGCTGCGGATTGGCGAACCATAGCGCAGTCGCGGTCCCCGCGATTAGGGCTATCGTCCCGCCGTTGAGCAACGCGATCTTCATTTCGCGCCAGATCGCACGCCAGCTGTTCGAGTCGGTGAGCTGGTTCATCGCGAGTGCACGCACGGTGACCGCCAGCGTCTGCGTGCCCGCATTGCCGCCGACGCCCGCGACGATCGGCATCAATGCCGCCAGCGCGACCATATGCTCGATCGCGCCGCCGAAAAATCCGACGATCGACGAAGCGAGCAGCGCGGTGCCAAGGTTGGCGATCAGCCAGCGCACCCGCGCGCTGTATGTCTCGCGGATCGGTTCGTTGATGTCGCCGTCGCCCGCGCCCGACAGGCGCAAAATGTCCTCGCCCGCCTCTTCCTGAATGATGTGGACGACGTCGTCGACCGTGATCATGCCGACGAGCCTGCCGCCCTTGTCGACCACCGCGGCGGAGATCAGCGCATATTTCTGGAAGCGCAGCGCAACCTCTTCCTGATCCATGTCGACCGGGATCAGCGTCTGCTCGCGTTTCATCACGTCGCTGATCGCGATGTCGCGCGGGGTACGGAGGATCCAGCTCAGCTGGCACGTGCCGACCGGGCGGTGCCGCGGGTCGACGACGTAAATTTCCCAGAAGTCGCTGGTGAGGTCTGCATCTTCGCGTAGCCGGTCGATCACGTCGCCGACGGTCACATGTTCGGGCACCGCGACCAGATCGCGCTGCATCAGGCGCCCGGCGGATTCCTCGGGGAAGGAGAGGGCATCCTCGATCGCGGCGCGATCTTCGGGCTCCATCGCCTGGAGAACGGCCTGCTGCTCGTCCTCCTCCATATCCTCGATGATTGCGACGGCGTCGTCGGTATCGAGTTCGGACGCGAGTTCGGCGACTTGCTCCGGCGCGAGAAGATCGATCAGTTCCTCGCGGACATAATCGTTCATTTCCGCCAGCACGTCGGCGGACAGCATGTCGCCGAGCACCGCGGCGAGCATTGGGCGCTCGTCGGCGCGCGCGAGTTCGAACAGGTCGGCGATGTCGGCGGGGTGGAGGCGGCCGATCCGTTCGCGCGCCGCTTCACCTTCGCCGGCTTCGGCCAACTCGATCACGTCGCGCACGAATTCGGGCCTCAGCCGGTCGTCTTCGTCGAGTTCGGTGTCGGTTTCGCGTGCCGGTTGTTCGCGGTCGCGGTCATCGGCGATGACAACATCTTCCGGCGGCAGGGATTCTTCGCGTTTATCCATCGCGCGGTCCTCCCTGAAAGTTGCGGCGTTCGAGCTTTCCCCTAGTGCTGCGGCCCGCGGATAGCAACGCCGCGAACGCCTTTTCGCGATTTAATGCGTGGCTTTGGCCGCCGCCCCGGCTATGGGACCGCCAACATAGACCGCAGGAGTTCTACCATGTCCGACACTCTCACCCTTTCGCTGTCGACCGGCGATGTTGTCATTCGCCTTCGTCCCGATCTCGCGCCGCAGCATGTCGAGCGCATCGCCGGTCTTGCCAGCGAAGGCTTTTACGACGGCGTCGTGTTTCACCGCGTGATTCCGGGCTTCATGGCGCAGGGCGGCGACCCGACGGGCACCGGCATGGGCGGCAGCGAGCTTCCCGACCTGCCGCAGGAATTCAGCAGCGAACCGCATGTCCGCGGCGTTTGCTCGATGGCGCGCGCGCAGAACCCGAACAGCGCCAACAGCCAGTTCTTTATCTGCTTCGATGACGCGCGCTTCCTCGACAAGCAGTACACCGTCTGGGGCGAAGTGATCGAAGGCATGGAAAATGTCGACGCGCTGCCCAAGGGCGAGCCGCCGCGCGAGCCCGGCAAGATCGTCAAGGCGACCGTCAGCTGATCTACGAAAATCCCCGCTTCGGCGGGGATTTTTTTGCCTAGTCGCCGATAAAGCCATTAAGCCGCTCGCAGGCCGCGACCCAGTCCTGCTTGAACTCCTGCACGACCTGCCCGGCGCCCATCGCCTCGTTCATCAGGCCGACGCCCTGGCCGACCCAATAGGTCGCGAGCGCTTTCGCGCCTTCGTGGCCGCCTTCGGACAATTTATCGACCTTGCGCAGCGCCGGTTCGCTGACCAGCGATTGCAACGGCATCGGCAGCGGTTTCGGCGCGTCTTCGGCTTCCCATGCGTCGGTCCATGGCGAGCGGAGCTGGCGCGAGGGTTTGCCGGTGCGGCTCTTCGATCGCACGGTGTCGCGCGACGACGCGGCGAGCATCTTTTCCTTCACAACCGGATTGGTTTCGGCCTCGGCGGTGGTGAGCCACACCGAACCCGTCCAGGCGCCATGCGCGCCCATCGCCATCGCTGCCGCCATCTGGCGTCCGGTGACGATGCCGCCCGCGGCGAGGATCGGCGTGCTAGCGCCGACGGCTTCGACCGCCGCGGCGACTTCGGGGACGAGCACCATCGTTGCGACTTCGCCGCAATGCCCGCCCGCTTCGCCGCCCGCGACGACGAGGATATCGACCCCGGCGCGGACCTGGGTCAGCGCATGGTCGCGCGTCCCGACGAGCGCCGCGACGGGCACGCCGTGACGCCTGCCGAGTTCGAGCATCAACGGCGGGGGCACGCCGAGCGCGTTGGCGATCAGCGCGATCGGGTGACGAAAGGCGACCTCGAGCAATTTGGCGGCGCCGTCCTCATGCATATTGTCGCCGAAGCTCTGCCGACCCGCCATCGCCTCGGACAAGCCCGCTGGATCGACGCCATGTTTTTCGAGCAAACCGGCGGCAAAGTTCAGATGCGTCTCGGGCACTTTCGCGATGGCGGAGGAAGGCGCCTCACCCTTGCCGACGAAGCTGTTGGGGACGATCAGGTCGACGCCATAGGGGCGCCCACCAATATGCTCGTCGATCCACGCGAGCTCTTCCTCAAGCCGCTCGGGGGGCAGTGATGCGGCGCCGAACACGCCCATGCCCCCGGCTTTCGACACCGCGACGACGACGTCGCGACAGTGCGAGAAGGCGAGCAACGGAAATTCGATGCCGAGCATTGCGCAGATCGGGGATTGCATGGGGGACCTCTCCATTTGTCTATTTGCACCCATGTCAGCGTCAGTTGACGTAAACGTCAAGTTGATTTGCTGGGCAGGCGGATTATCGCGGGGTTCATGACCCAATTTTCCCTGCCCGATTTCGACCTCGATGCCTTCGTCCGCGCCACATTGGCCGAGGATCTGGGGGCGGGGGGCGATATCACCTCGATGGCGACGATTCCCGCCGATGCACGCTTTGGCGGAGTGATGGACAGCCGCGACGCGATCACCGTTGCAGGCTTGCCGATTGCCGAGCGATTCTTTCGTGCGCTCGAACCCGCCATGGAGATCGAGATACTGGTCGAGGAGGGCGCGCAGGTCGCGCCTGGCAGCGACCTGATGCGCCTGGCGGGCAATGCGCGCGCGATGCTGACAGCGGAACGGTCGGCGCTCAACACCGTCCAGCATCTGTCGGGTATCGCGACGATGACACGCCAATATGTCGACGCACTCGCCGGAACCGGCGCGACCTTGCTCGATACGCGCAAGACGATCCCGGGCCTGCGTGTGCTGGAGAAATATGCGACGCGGATGGGCGGCGCGACCAACCACCGCATGGGCTTGTGGGACGCGGCGATGATCAAGGACAATCATGTCGCGGTTGCGGGATCGGTCGAGGAAGCCGTGCGCCGCGCGGTTGCCGCGGGAATCGCGGACATCATCGTCGAGGTCGATCGCGTCGCGCAGGTCGAGCCCGCGCTGAGCGCCGGAGCGACGCACCTGCTGCTCGACAATATGGATCTTGCCGAGCTTCGCGAATGTGTCGCGCTGGTCGGCGGCAAGGTGCCGACTGAAGCGTCGGGCGGCGTACGACTCGATACGATCCGCGCAATCGGCGAAACCGGCGTGACCTATGCCTCGGTCGGACGGCTGACCCAGTCGGCGCCGGCTGCGGACATCGGGCTCGATTTTGCGCTGGCTTAGCGCCGCCGCGCTGGCGTTGATGCCGGTCGCGGCGCAGGCACAAGCTCTGGCATGCAGCATTCCCGACCGGATTCCGGTTCCGCGCCTTGAACAGCCCAAGCGCGGCGAACCTGTCCGCAATCCAGCAATCACCGGCTATCTGCTCAGTATGAGCTGGTCGCCGCAGCATTGCGCCGATGTTCGCAATCCGCGCGATGCGCGCGACCGCTTTCAATGTTCGGGCGCGAATGACCGTTTCGGCTGGGTGTTGCACGGGCTGTGGCCCGAAACCGATAGCCCGGGCTACCCGCAATGGTGCCGCCCGGCGAAGATCGTGCCGCAGCCGGTGCTGAAAAAGCATATGTGCATGACGCCGTCGGCGCAGCTGCTCCAGCACGAATGGGCGAAGCACGGCACCTGCATGAGCCCGAACCCCGCGGCCTATTTTCGCTCGGCCGAAATCCTGTTCCGCGCCGTCCGCTTTCCCGACATGAAGGCGCTCGCCGCCAAACCGCAAACCGCCGCCAGCGTCCGCCGCGCTTTTTCCGCTGTCAATCCGGGCGTGGCCGCGCCGATGATCGCCGTGTCGGTCGACCGGCAGGGATGGCTGAACGAGGTGCGGCTGTGCCTGGGGCCGCGCATGAAGCCGACAAGGTGCAAGCCATTCCAGAGCGGAGCGAAAGACGGCCGCCAGATCCGCGTTCGACCGATGCCCGCGCGTTAGGGCGAATCCCGAAAAGCGTGCCAGTGCGGGACGGCGCCGCGTTAACTCTCTTTTAACCTTATCGACTCGTTAACATGGCCCTAGCTTCCCTGCATGGACTCGAGCGATCAGATCGACATTCGCGGCCGCGTTCGCGATCATGGCAAGCGGCAGCTGGTCATCGCGCGGCTCAGCGCGCCGGCGGACTGGCAGGGCGAGCTCCGCGCCGCGCTCGCAGCCCATCGCGAGCCCGTCACAATCTTTTCAGCCAATGATTTCCGTCTATTTCTTCAGAGCTTCGCGATCTTCTTCACCGCGACGATGATGTTCCTGCTCTGAATTCGATCAATCGCAGGCGCGGTGCAGCTTCTGCGCGAGCCACGCCGACACCAGACACATCGCGGCGCTCATCAGCAACTGGTCGACGACGCCGACGCCGGCGAATCCCAGGCCCATCGCGAGCAGCGATCCCGCGACCATCGCGCCCGAATTAACGATATTGTTCGCGGCGACGGTGCGTGCAGTCTGGTCCTTGGGCACGGTCGTTGTCAGGAAGGCGTAGAGCGGCACGACAAACATGCCGCCGCTGATCGCGATGCCGAGCAGGCTGGCGAGCAGGGGGTAGACGTCGGCATGGTTCAAAAATCCGCTGATACCGTACATCGCGCCCGACGGATCATGTTCCCAGTTGCGGCAGACCCAATAGAAGGCGACGACGAATACGCCCATGACGATAACGCTGGCGGGGCTGTAGCGCGCCGAAACCTGCCCCTTCAGCAATCGGTTCACCGCGACCGAGCCGATCGCGATGCCGATCGAGAAGATCGCGAGGAACAGGCTGGCGACACTCTTGTCGGCGTGCAGGATATTCTTCACCAGCGGCGGGAACTGGATGAACAGCACCGCGCCGATCGTCCAGAAAAAGCTGATCGACAGGATCGCGAGATAGAGGCGCGGGATGTGCATCGTACCGCGAACGAGCGTGATCGACGAGCGGACGATGTGCCAGTCGATGCCGGTTTCTTCATGTTCGGGCGGCGCCGGGGGCACCTTTCGACCGGTCCAGTAACCGAGCGCGGCGACCAGCACGACGCCGAGTGCGGCCCATTCGACATCGATGACCCCGGCCAGGATCGTGCCGGCGAGGATCGCGATATAGGTTCCGGCCTCGACCAGCCCCGTCCCTGCGAGCACTTCGTCGCTTTTCAGATGCTGCGGCAGGATCGCATATTTGATCGGGCCGAAGAAAGTCGAGTGGATGCCCATGGCGAACAACGCGAGCATCATCAGGGGGATCGCGATCAAATGGACCGCGAAACCCAGCCACGCGAGGACCAGCCCGGCGCCGCCGACGAGCATGATCAATATTTCGCAGAATTTGACGATACGGATGATCCGCGCCTTGTCGCGCGTGTCGGCGAGCTGTCCGGCGAGCGCCGAGAGCAGGAAGAAGGGCAGGATGAACAGGCCGGTCGCGACCGCGCTGAACAATGTTTCGGACGCTTCGTCGTTGAATACGCCGTAAACGACGAACAGCACCATCGCGTTCTTGAACAGATTGTCGTTGAAGGCGCCGAGGAGCTGCGTGACAAAGAGCGGAAGGAACCTGCGTTGTTTCAGCAGCGCAAAGGAACCGGTCATTGAAAATCCATTTTTACAGCCCGACATGTCAACACCGGCTGCCGCCTCAGGCAATTCGGTTGTCGCCGGGGGGGCTTATCGGTTAGGGCATTCGGGGTCAAAGCCCATTTGAAGGACATGCCGACAGCGATCATGCTCAGCCTTCCCAACATCCTGACATTGTCGCGTATCCTGGCGGTGCCGATCCTGCTGTTCCTGCTGTGGCCGGGGGTGGTCGAAGGGTCGCACCAGCCGAAGCCGATCGACTATGCGCTCGCCTTTGGCCTGTACTGCCTGATGGGCATTACCGATTATTTTGACGGCTATGTTGCACGCTCACGCGGCATCGTGTCGCGGCTGGGGGCTTTTCTCGACCCGATCGCCGACAAGATCATGATCGCGGCGGTGATCCTGCTGCTGGTTTTCACCCGCGACATTTCGGGCTATCATGTCATCGCCGCGCTGATGATCCTGCTGCGCGAAATCATCGTATCGGGCCTCCGCGAATTCCTCGCGACGCTGCAGGTGTCGATGCCGGTGACGCAGCTCGCCAAATGGAAGACGACGTTCCAGCTGGTCGCGTTCGGGGCGCTGATCCTGGCGGGGGCGCTGCCGCAAATGGCGTGGATCAAGACCGTCGGGCTTGCCTCCTTGTGGGGCGCCGCGGTGCTGACGCTGATCACCGGCTGGGACTATCTGCGCGTCGGCCTGAAGCATATGGATTGAACATCGGATGCCGCTGGAGATCGCCTATTTCGCCTGGGTGCGCGAACGCATGGGAGTGGCCGATGAGACGGTCGACCTCCCCGCTAGCGTAAGCAATGTGAGCAGCCTGGTTGCATGGCTTGCAGCGCGCGATGCGCGCGGGCAAATCGCTTTTGCCGAACCGCAGCTTATCCGCGCCGCAATCGACGGCGTGATGATGGGCCTCGACGCGCCGCTTGCCGGGGCGCGCGAGGTCGCGCTGTTTCCGCCGGTGACGGGCGGATGATCCGCGTGGCGGTCCAGCCGGCGGCGATCGACATCGCCGCCGAACTCGACCTGCACGACGCGGGCGGGCATGGCGCGAGCGCCAGTTTTATCGGGCGGGTGCGCGGTGACGGCGACCTGACCGAGCTGTTCCTCGACCATCATCCCGCGATGACCGGGGCGGGGCTGGCCGATCTGGCGCACGCCGCAGCTGATCGCTGGCACCTTTCGGCGCTGACCTTGATCCACCGCGTCGGCGCGATGGTGCCGGGCGAGACGATCGTGTTCATCCTCGCCAGCAGTCCGCACCGCGCCGAGGCGCTGGCGGCGTGCGAGTTTCTGATCGACCGGCTGAAAACCGACGTCATGCTGTGGAAGCGCGAGAGTTTTGCCGACGGGCGCGTTCAGTGGGTCGAACCGCGCGAAGGCGATAACGCGCGCGCGGATCGCTGGAGTTGACTTCAATTTCCGTTCGCGTCGAGCGAAGTCGAGACACCCATCGGATAGCGCGCGGCCGAGGGGCATCTCGACTGCGCTCGATGCGAACGGGTTTGGTTGGTTTTAATCCGCCTGATGTTTGCGAAAAATGTCCGCGAGCATCCGGAATTCCTCGGCGCGCGGGCTTCCCTTGCGCCACACCAGCGCGATCGTACGCCAGTCATGCTCCGAATCGAGCGGGCGGGTGTCGATGTCGGTGTGGTCGAGGATGCCCGCCTCGATAGCCATTTGCGGCAGCATCGTGATGCCAAGGCCATTGTCGACCATCTGCACCAGCGTGTGGAGCGAGGTTCCCATCATCCGGGCGCCGGCGCGTAGTTCGGGGCGGTTGCACGCGGCGAGGACGTGGTCTTTCAGGCAATGGCCGTCCTCGAGCATCAGCATCTGCGCGGGATCGATCTGGTCGGCGCTGACCATCGCGGGCAGATCCTCCGACTGGTCGCCCGGGAAAGCGACGAACAAAGCGTCGTCGAACAAATTCTCGGCTTCGACGTCGCCGCACGCGTAGGGGAGCGCGAGCAGGACGCAATCGACGGTGCCGTGGTGCAGCGATTCGCACGCCTGCGCGCTCGGTTCTTCGCGCAGGAACAGCTTGAGCGACGGGCGCTCCTTGCGGAGCCGCGGCAGCAGGCCGGGGAGGAGGAAGGGGGCGATCGTCGGAATGACGCTCATCCTGAGTTCGCCGACGAGCGGCGCGGCGGCGGCGGCGGCCATGTCGGCGAGTTCCTCGGCCTCGCGCAGCACGCGGTGCGCCTTTTCGACGATCGCGTTGCCGAGCCCGGTGAAGCGGACGACGCGGCGGGTGCGTTCGACGAGCGTCTGGCCAAGCAGCGTTTCAAGCTCGCGGATGCCCGCCGACAGCGTCGACTGGGTGACGTTGCAGCCGTCGGCGGCGCGGCCGAAATGGCCGTGTTCGTGCAATGCGACGAGATATTGCATCTGTTTCAACGAGGGGAGGTAATTGTGCATTGATCGAATGTAGCAATTATTGAGGGGATTTTGAACAAGTTTGCCGATTAAAATTCGTGGCCATAATGGCGGCGTTTATTGTCGTTTTCCGCGCCGCCGTGATAGCAATCCCCGATCAACCGGCGCGGAGGGGCGTATGGCAGTTTCCCGTTTTCTGATTGGCGGCGTCGCGAGCGCGCTGTTGCTGACCGGCGGGCTCTTCATGTGGAAGGGCTATACGCAGATTGCAGAGGAAGAGGTGCTGCCCGATCCGCCGCCCGCCTTGCCGGCGATTCCGGTCGTGGCAGCGGGGGCACCCAAGCGCGGGCCCGCGCCGCCGGCGCTGCCCGCCGCCAAGGAGGCGTCGCGCGAAGAGCGGCGTTTCAACCGCTTCGACCGCGACCGCAACGACCGGATCAGCCGCGTCGAGCTGATGTCGTCGCGCACCGCGGCGTTCCGCAAGCTCGATAAGGACGGCAATAATCTGCTGACCTTCGAGGAATGGGCCACGGCGACGGGGCAGCGTTTTGCGGGCGCCGATGGCGACAAGTCGGGCGATCTGACGCGCGCGGAGTTTTCGACGACGGCGCCAAAGCAGGCGGCGAAACCGAAGTGTAGTTGCTAGGCAGCGACCCCGTCGGCCTGCTCGATCCACGTCGCGAGTGAAGCACCGGCGCGCGCGGTATAGCCGAGCTTGCGGTCCTTTTTGCGCACATCCTCGGCAAGTGGCGGGAAGAGGCCGAAATTAACGTTCATCGGCTGGTAGCTCGCGGCATCAGCGCCGCCGGTGATGTGGCCAAGCAGCGCACCGAGTGCGGTTTCGGGCGGCGGCGGTGCGAGGTCGCGTCCGGCGAGTTCCGCGGCGGCAAAGCGCGCGGCGATCAGGCCGATGGCCGCGCTTTCGACATAGCCTTCGCAGCCGGTGATCTGCCCCGCGAAGCGGATGTGCGGCGCCGATTTGAGGCGGAGCTGCGCGTCGAGCAATTCGGGCGAGCGGATGAAGCTGTTCCGGTGGAGGCCGCCGAGGCGCGCGAACTCGGCCTTTTCAAGCCCCGGAATCGTCCGGAACAATTCGACCTGCGCGGCGTGCTTCAGCTTGGTCTGGAAACCGACCATGTTCCACAGCGTGCCGAGCGCATTGTCCTGACGCAGCTGGACGACCGCATAGGGCCAGCGCCCGGTGCGCGGATTGTCGAGACCGACGCCTTTCATGGGGCCGAAGCGCAAGGTTTCGGGGCCGCGTTCGGCCATCACTTCGATCGGCATACAGCCTTCGAAATAGGGGGTGTCCTTTTCCCAATCCTTGAACTCGGTCTTGTCGCCATCGACGAGCCCCTGGACGAAGGCGTGATACTGATCCTTGTCCATCGGGCAGTTGATATAGTCCTTGCCGTCGCCGATCGGGCCGACCTTGTCCCAGCGGCTCGCCATCCACGCGACATCCATGTCGATGCTGTCGCGGTAGACGATCGGCGCGATCGCGTCGAAGAAGGCGAGGGCATCCTTGCCCGTCGCGGTGCCGATACTCGAGGCGAGGCCGGCGGCGGTAAGCGGGCCCGTGGCGACGATCGTCAGGCCTTCTGACGGCAGCGTATCGATGCGTTCGCGTACGATGGTGACGTTCGGGTGATTTTCGAGCGCGTGCGTGACACCGCCCGAGAAAAGGTCACGATCGACCGCGAGCGCCGATCCTGCGGGCACCTTGTGGACATCGGCCTCGCGCATGATGATCGAGCCGAGCGTGCGCATTTCGCGGTGGAGCAGGCCGACCGCGTTGCTGTCGCCATCGTCGCTGCGAAAGCTGTTCGAGCAGACCATTTCGGCGAGTGCGTCGCCCTGATGCGCCGGGGTCATGTCGCCGCCGCCACGCATCTCCGATAAACGCACGCGAAAACCCGCCTCGGCGAGCTGCCACGCGGCTTCGGATCCGGCGAGGCCGCCGCCGATGATGTGAATGTCGTAGCTCATTTACGCGCTTTCCAGTTAACCTTGGCCGTTGACTTGCACTTGATCCGCCGCGCACTAGGCCCGTTGAAGACAAGATGCAAAGGGACGGATGATGAGCGGGGAGCAAGGCT
Organism: Sphingopyxis sp. H053; assembly: GCF_001468225.1. Lineage (GTDB taxonomy): Bacteria > Pseudomonadota > Alphaproteobacteria > Sphingomonadales > Sphingomonadaceae > Sphingopyxis. The sequence goes on from NZ_LNRU01000006.1 coordinate 292,231, forward strand.
GGGATCGCGCGCGCTGGTTGTGGCTGTTGGCACTGGCCGGCGGGATCAGCTTTTTCGCTGCGGTCTATCTGCGGCTCGACGGGCCGGCGATCTGGGCGTGGAAGACGAGCGGCGTCGGCTTGCTGGCGGTTTGGGCGGCGGCGAATGCACGCGACAAGAACGGCTGGCTGATCGCGGCCGTCCTGGGTTTCGGCGCGCTCGGCGATTACCTGCTCGATGCGAAGGGGCTTGAGGTCGGGGCGGTGGCGTTCGTGGTCGGACATATCATCGCGATCACGCTCTATCTGATGAACCGGCGCGCGCAGACGACGCCGTCGCAGCGCCTGCTGGGCTGGTTGACCATGCCCGCCACGCTGGTGATCGTCTGGGCTATGCTGAGCCCCGCGCCGGGCTGGTGGCACGCCGCCGTCTATTCGCTGTTCGTCGCCGCAATGGCGGCGGCCGCATGGACCAGCCGCTTTCCGCGCTATCGCACCGGGATGGGCGCGATGATGTTCCTGGCCAGCGATCTCTTCATCTTTGCGGGCGAGGGCGCGGTGCTGTCCAAGGACGTGACGATGTGGCTCGTCTGGCCGCTCTATTTCGCGGGGCAGGCGTTGATCGCATGGGGCGTGGTGGGCACCCTCGCGAAGGAAGCGCGCGGCTGATCAGGAAGGCGGCGCCGCTTCGCCGACGAGCAGCGCCTCGATGTCCGAAACCGGGCGGTCGGTCATGGCCTTGACATGCTCGCCGACGAGGCGCGCGCTCACCTCCTTGTGCCAGAGCGGGCGCAGTTCGCCCATCGTGCGCGCGGGCGCGATCACGACCAGCGCGTCGAACTTGCCCGCGAGCGCCATCGCGTTGATCTTTTCGGCGAGGTCGCGTGCGAAGCGATCTTCCTCCTGCTGGTGGAAATCGGGTTCGCCCATCGTGCCGCCGCTAAGGCCGGTCCCGGCGGGGGCGGGCGATTGGCCCGAGGCATCGGTCTTGATGTCGCTATCCTTGCGATCGTCGCGTTCCTGATGTGACGTGGTGCGCAGATCGATCTGCCGCGCGTCGCCTTGATTGCGCAGAAACAGGGCTTTTCGGCCATCGGCGACAAGAACGAGGGTGTTGGGGGCGAGAGTCATGATGTTGCTCCTTCTGCGGCAAGCAACGCATGGGCTATCGCCGAAGTTTCTCTATCCGTCCCACGCGGCTATCGTCGTACGGTGCAGCAGGCGGTCGTAGCCGTCGTAGCCCCCGGTCGCGCGGTGGAGGACCGAGCGATTGTCCCACATGATCAGCATGTCGGGTTCCCATATGTGGCTGTACCGAAATTCCTCGCGCCCCTGCCACTGGATCATTTCGTACAGGAGCGGCAGACCTTCGCTATCGTCGAGGCCGTCGAAGCCGATGATATAGCCCGCGCAGCCGAACAGGCCGGGGCGACCCGTTTCCGGATGTGCGCGGACGAACGGGTGAAGCTGCGTATCGAGCGCCTCTTCACCCGAGCGTATGTCCATGCTCCGATCCTTGTCGTTCGCTCCGTACATACCCGAGGGGGCGTAGCCGGCGCGGGCGCTGTGGATCGCCTGCAGCCCCTCGATTCGCGCGCGAAGGTCGGCGGGCATCGCGTCGAGCGCGGCGTGCTGGTTCGAAAATTCGGTGTTGCCGCCGACGGGCGGGATGGTGATGCCGAACAGGCAGGTGCCCGCGGGCGGCCGCGCCTGAAAGCTCCAGTCGCTGTGCCAGTTCTCGGCGAAGAGCGGTGCGGTCTCGTCGGCCTTTCGTTTCACCGCGATGATATGCTCGTGGCCCGGGATCGGGCGGATGAACGGATCGTCGCCGAAGCCGCCGAAATAGCCGGTGAAACGCTCAAGATCGTCCTCGCTCATCTTCTGATCGGGAAAGGCCAGGACATGATGGTCGAGCCACGCCGAACGGATTTCGGCAATGGTTTCGGGCGTGAGCGGCTGCGTCAGGTCGACGCCGGTCACGCGCGCGCCGCACGCCTGACCGCTGGGAGTGATGATGAGCGTCATCGTCAGATGCTGCGCCGATCGGGGCGCGGGGTCAATCGGGCGCGGCGATCCAGCGGTCGATCTGCGCTTCGAGCACCGGCAGCGGCACCGAGCCCCGGCCGAGGATGATCTCGTGAAACATGCGCTGGTCGTATCGTGGGCCCAGTGCCGTCCGCGCCCGGTCGCGCAGCGCGAGGATGTGCTGCATGCCGACCTTGTACGAGGTCGCCTGACCCGGGGTGACGAAATAGCGGCGAATTTCGGAGCGGATCTTGGCGATCGGCTGCGGCGAATTGGCGGTGTAAAAGGCCAGCGCCTCCGCCTCGCTCCATCCCTTGGCGTGGATTCCCGTGTCGACCACCAGGCGTATGGCGCGCCAGATCTCGCGACCCAGCCGTCCGAAATCGCTGTAGGGATCGGTGTAGAAACCCATCTCCTTCGCAAGCCGTTCGACATAGAGCGCCCAGCCCTCGCCATAGGCGCCGTAGAAATAATTCTTCCGGAACTCGGGCGTACCGGTCATTTCCTGCGCGAGCGCGATCTGCATATGATGGCCGGGGTGGCCTTCGTGGTAGACGGTGCCTTCGATTTCATAGGTCGGCGTCGCGCGCGTGTCCGCGAGATGGACATAGAAGATGCCCGGCCGTGACCCGTCGAGCGCCGCGGGCGAATAATGCGCCGCGCCGCCCGGTTCCTCGCGAAACGCCTCGACGCGCTTGACGATCAGGTCGGCCTTGGGCAGCCGCCCGAATTGTTCGGGCAGCCGCGCGCGCATGCCGGCGAGATAATCCTCCGACTTCTTGAGATAGATCGCGCGGCCCGCGTCGTCATTCGCGACATAGAAGCGGTCGTCGCTGCGCAGGAAGACAAAGAAATCCTCGAGCTTTCCTTCAAATCCGATCTTCGCCTTCAGCGCCTCCATCTCGGCGCGGATGCGCGCGACTTCGGACAGGCCGAGCGCGTGGATTTCGTCGGCGGTCATGTCGGTCGTCGTTTGAAGGCGCAGCATCGCGTTATAATAAGCCACGCCATCAGGGAGCGACCCCGCGCCCCGCGGCTCGGCCGACGCCTTGGACCGGTCGGCGGTGAGCCATGCGCGCAGCCGGTCGTAAGCGGGCTTCATCGACCCGGTCATCGCCGCGGCCGCCTGCGCGATGTAGCGATCGGCCGCGGCGGTGTCGATCTTTCCGGCGGTCACGAGGCCGGTCGCCTTCGTCTTGGCATCGGCGAACAGCGCATTGTCCGCACCAGCGCCGAACGGCGCCCCGGCGATAAGACGCCCGACGAGTTCGATCGACTGGTCATAGGCGAAGCCGGGCATGCGCACGCCCTTCGCCGCCGACGCCTTGGCGCGTTCGAGATAGGCGTCGAGCGTCGGGCCGAGCGCGGTGACCCGCGCGATATAGGCCTCCATATCGGCCGTCGTGTCGACGCGGTGCTGGTTGATCAGGAAATTGGGCAGACCGGTATGCGGCCCGTTGCGGTCGAAGATGTAATTATGCCCGCGCCATTTCGTCGACGCCTCGGCGCGCTCGAGCTCGAGCACCCACATGTCGTAGGAGACCCGCGCGTCCTCGCCGAGTTTCGCGCGATCGAATTGCCGCTTCATCGCGGCAACATTATCCCGGCGCCACTTGAGCCGCGCCGTCGCCGCCGCATCGCTGGGGTCCGTGAGCCGGTCCTGCTGTTCCTTGCGGCCGAGCTGGGTCAGCTGTTCGGGATCGAGCGCCAGCTCGGCCTCGAAGGCCGCGTCGAGAAAGGCGGTGAGCGCCGCGTCGCCCGTGCCGCTCTGGATCGCCGCGCGTGCCGCCGGTGCCGCAACCAGGCTGGCCCCCAACGCCCATGAGAATTCCCGTCGTGATAGCCGCACCGGACCCCTTTCTCTGTTATTTTCAGAATCATCGGTAACGCGATTGGCGTCGCACGGCCAAGGCTAAATTGGCCAGTCGCGGGCAGGCCGCTCATGGTGCGGCCGCGCAGCGCGGACGATCGATGTAGACGCCGCCACTTTTTTTCATCATCTTGATCCGGCGCCGCGATCTTGCCCCATGCCGGCGAATATGGACATGCGCTATGTCCAAGCTGGAGAACCGCAGATGAAAACCGTGATGAAGATTGCGATGTCGTTTGGCCTTGGCCTGTCGCTCGCGGCTATTCCGGCGCAGGGCATTGCTGCCCTCAAGCAGGGCGCGAAGGCGCCCGACTTCACCCTGAACGCTGCGCAGGGTGGCAAACCCTTCGTCCTGTCATTGAAGCAGACGCTGAAGAAGGGACCCGTCGTGCTCTATTTCTTCCCTGCTGCCTTTACGCCGGGGTGTACGATGGAAGCGCACCTGTTTGCCGAATCGAGCGACGACTTCAACCGGCTGGGCGCCCGCGTCGTTGGCGTCACCGCCGGTAACATCGAGCGCGTCGCGGAATTTTCCAAATCCGAATGCCGCGACAAATTCGCCGTCGCCGCCGATCCGGGGGCGAAGATCGCCGCGAAATATGATTCAACGATGCAGCGCCCCGACGGTACGACGCTCTCCAACCGGACATCCTATGTCATAGCGCCGAACGGAACGATCCTGCTGAGCTACACCGACAGCAAGCCGCAGGCGCATGTCGAAAAGACGATGGCGGCGGTTCGTGCGTGGAAGGCCCGGCAGCGCTGATTTGGGTTCGGGCGTCGATAGCGGTCAACCGCTACTTCGGCGTGCCGCTGTAACCCGCGGCTTTCCGCAGTTCGTTTGCGTCCATCACATATCCGTCGCTCACGACCGTCACCACGCGGCGGAGCGCGCCGAGGTCGGTCGAGGGGTCGCCGTCGACTAAAACCAGATCGGCTTCCTTGCCCACCGCGATCGAGCCGGTGCGCTTGTCGGCGCCCACGACGCGCGCGGGGACGATGGTGGCGCTCTGGATGGCTTCGGCGGGGCTGAAGCCGGCCTGCTGGTAGATTTCGAGTTCGCGGATCAGCTCGATCCCCCAGCCGTCGGTGCCGGCGACGATGGGCACGCCCGCCTTGTGCAGCTTTCCGACCAACTGGACCATTTTCGCATAGCTCTTGCGGTAATCGTCGCGCGTCAGCCCTTCGACCAGCGGATAACCGCCGGCGGTGAACACCGAGCGTTCGAGGACGGGGGAGATGATGCCCATATAGGGGGCGTAGGCGGGTTGGGGTTTCCCGCCGTCCTGCGTCAGCATGCCTTCGAAGATAACGATCGTCGGATCGACGAGCGTTTTCTTGGCGGCAAGGTCGGCGATGAAACGCGACATCACGGGTCCGTCGAGATCGACATCCTTGAAATAGCGTGCGGGTCCTTCCACGCGTTGCCGCGTGTTCGCCTTGTCGATCACTTCGCGCGGCATCGATTCCATCACCACGAAATTGAGATGGGTGAGTTCGTCATAGCCCGCGGCGACGGCTTCGCTGGGCTTCATCGTCGCGGGGACATGGCCGTGGACGTGGAGGCCGAGCTTGTGTGCCTCGGCGGCGGCGGGCGCGATCCACGCCGGATTCATCGAGGTGTAGAATTTGACGCCCCACAGGCCCGCGGCCTTGACGCGCCGCACCGCAGCGATGGCCTCCTCGGCGCTGCTGACCACCTCGGCGCCCTGCGCGGCCAGCGGATCCTTCTTGTCGATGATGACCGAGATGAAGGGCTCGCCCATCAGCAGGCTGCCGTCGGCGCGGCGCCTGGTCGCCTCGACCGCACGGTCGAAGGTCGTCCCGGGGCTGCGGAAGCTGGTGATCCCGTTGGCCATGTTCGAGAGTACGTCCCAATCGTCGCCGATGTGAAGATGGCTGTCCCAGATGCCCGGCACCAGCGTCTTGCCGCGCCCGTCGATGATCTGTGCCCCCGCCGGTGCCTTCAGCGATCCCGCCGCGCCGATGGCGGCAATCTTGCCGCCCTGCGCGAGCACCGCGCGAGCGGGAAGAAACACGCCCTTGTCGGCGTCGAACAACTGGACATTGTCGAAGAGCACGGGGGCTTTTGCGGCGGGGGAAAGGAAGCGCTTGGCGATGCCGGCGACGGCTTCGGCGGTCGCCGCTTCCTGTGCGTTGCGCAGCTGTTTCAGCGCCCCCTCATATCCCGCCGGGATCACCGATATGTAGCTGATGTCGGCGAAATAACGCTTGTTCTCGTCGAGCCAGACGGGAAGCGGCGAGGGCAGGATACCGCTGACGAAGGCGAGCTGGACCTTCTTGGGACCGCCGGGCCCCTGGATCACCTGTGTCGGGCCGAAAGTCATCCGACCCTTGCCGCCCGGCAGGAAATTCAGCCCGGCGTCGCCCGCCGCGGCGAGCGCGTCCATCAACGGGGCATTCGCGATGCCGACCCCGCCGGCTGGGATGTACCAGCCACCGGCAGTTGCTTCGCCCGAGTCATTCGCCGTTTTCCAGGTTGCGCGGCCATTCGCGATGCGAAACTCCTCGGCGGCGTCGCCCGACGTCGTGACGCCGCGGACGGTGAGTGCCTCGATCGCCCCGCCGGGGCCGAAGGTCGTCACCTGATCCATCTCGGTGATCCAGCCGCGCAGTTCCTGCGACCAGCGATAGGCGGTGCGGCCGTCGGGCATCTGCCAGCGCCACTGGCTGCCATGCTGGCCGGCTTCGGACACGACCACATATTGCACCGCGTCGGCGGGCGGCTTCAGCAGCTGTTCCTTGGGGACGGGCTTCGATTGCGCCACCGGTGCTGCCGTTTCATGCGCATAAACCGGACCGGATGCGGCCGAGGCCAGCAGGGCGGCAATCAAGACGAGGCGCATCTTCTATCTCCCCCATGCACGGACGGTGCAAAGCCCGACAATGGTAGGAGTATTTCCGTGCGCGAAGCAAGATGCGACCAACGCCGACGAGCGTTCGATTAAAAAGGCCTCGCTCGCGTGTTAGCAGTCGTCCCTCTTCGCGGGGGCGGCGATTATTGGTCGCGTTTCTGCAACCCCACGACCGCGTGGATCGGCAGCTCCGCGTAAATGTGCGGGAACAGTTCGCCGCCACGCGCCGGCTCCCAGCGGATCGCGTCGCCGAGGCAGGTCAGGTCCACCTCGGCGATCATCAGGCAGCTTTGCCCGGCGAAATATTTGGCGATCGTCGTTTCAAGCTGCTCCGCGGTCGACAGGTGGATATAGCCATCGGCGATATCCACCGGAGCGCCGCGAAACACGCGTTCGCGCTCGAAATCGGCCCATTGCTGCTGGGTCAGCACCTTGAAGGCCGTCGCAGCGGTCATTCGGGCGCCGTCTCGGTCGGGGTCTCGGCCTCGGGCGTTGCTTCGCCTTCGGTGCCTTCGACCTCTTCCTCGTCGCTTTCCTCGATGAGCGCCGCCGAGACGACATGCTCGTCCTTGGCGACGTCGAACAGGCGTACGCCCGCCGACCCGCGGCCGATGACGCGCATCGAATCGAGGCCCATACGGATCAGCTTCGCCTGATCGGTCACCAGCATCAGCTGATGCACCTTGGTTGCGGGGAAGCTGGCGACGACCAGGCCGTTGCGCGCGATATTATCGATATTGGTGATGCCCTGACCGCCGCGGCCCGTGCGCCGATATTCATAGGCGGACGAGAGCTTGCCATAGCCGTTGGCACAGATGGTCAGGATGAACTGTTCGCGCGCGGCCAGCTCGGCCATGCGCTCGCCATCGAGCGTCGGTTCATTTTCATTATCTTTCCACGGTGCGGCGCGCAGATAGGCTTCGCGCTCGTCGCCGGTGGTGCCGACGCGGTGCAGGATCGAGAGCGAGATCACCTCGTCGCCCTCGGCGAGGCGCATGCCGCGCACACCGGTCGAATTGCGGCTCTGGAATTCGCGCACGTCGTCGCCGGCGAAGCGGATCGCCTTGCCCTGGCGCGTCGCGAGCAGCACATCGTCGCTTTCGTCGAGCAGGGCGACGCCGATCAGGCGATCATCCTCATCCTCGCCCTCGAACTTCATCGCGATCTTGCCGTTCGAGGGCACATTGGTGAACGCGTCCATGCTGTTACGACGCACGCTGCCCTTCGCGGTTGCGAACATGACGTGCAGCTTGCCCCATTCGGCCTCGTCCTCGGGAAGCGGCAGCACGGTCGAGATCGTCTCGCCCTGTGCAAGCGGCAGCAGGTTGATCATCGGGCGGCCGCGCGTCGCGGGCCCGCCTTCGGGCAGGCGCCATACCTTCATGCGGTACACCTTGCCCGCGGTCGAGAAGAAGAGCACCGGCGTGTGCGTCGAGGTGACGAACAATTCGGTGACGACATCCTCATCCTTCGTCGCCATGCCGGCGCGGCCCTTGCCGCCGCGGCGCTGGGCGCGGAAGGTGTCGAGCGGGGTGCGCTTGATATAGCCGTCGAGGGTGACGGTGACGACCATCTCCTCGCGCTCGATCAGATCCTCGTCGTCGATGCCGTCGGCGGCGGGGGCGAGCAGCGTGCGGCGCGGCGTCGCGAATTCTTCACGCACCGCAACAAGCTCTTCGCGCATCACGCCATAGAGTTTGACGCGGTCGGCGAGGATCGAAAGCAGTTCCTCAATCTCGGTCGCCAACTCACCGAGTTCCTTGCCAATTTCATCGCGGCCGAGCGCGGTCAGGCGGTGGAGGCGCAGGTCGAGGATCGCCTTCACCTGTACTTCGGAAAGGCGATAAGTGGCGCTTTCCTCCATCTCGCCCTCGATCGCTTCGACCAGGCGGATGTATGGCGCGATTTCACCGATCGGCCATTCGCGCAAGAGCAGCGCTTCGCGGGCGGCGGCGGGCGAGTTCGAGCCGCGGATAATGCGGACGACTTCGTCGAGATTGCTGACCGCGACGACGAGGCCGAGCAAGATATGCGCGCGGTCGCGCGCCTTCGCGAGTTCGAACTTGCAGCGGCGGGTGATCACTTCCTCGCGGAAGGTGATGAAGGCCGACAATATGTCCTTCAGCCCCATCATTTCGGGGCGGCCGCCGCGGATCGCGAGCATGTTCGCGGGGAAGCTCGACTGCGCCGGGGTGTGGCGCCAGAGCTGATTGAGCACGACCTCGGCGGTCGCGTCGCGCTTCAGCTCGATGACGACGCGCACGCCCTCGCGGTTCGATTCGTCACGAATGTCGGCGACACCCTCGATGCGCTTGTCGCGCGCCGCTTCGGCGATCTTCTCGACGAGGCCCGACTTGCCGACCTGGAAAGGAATCGACGTCAGAACAATCGATTGGCGGTCGTTCCGGCCTTCCTCGATGATGTGCGTCGCGCGCATCATGATTGAACCACGGCCCGTGGCATAGGCGTTGCGCGCGCCGCCCTGGCCGAGCATCATCGCGCCGGTCGGGAAATCGGGACCGGGGACGATCGCCATCAACCCCTCGAGCGTGACGGGTTCGCCACCTTCGAGTTGTCGGTCGATCATCGCGAGCGTCGCGTCGATGATTTCACCGAGGTTGTGCGGCGGGATATTGGTCGCCATGCCGACCGCGATGCCGCCGGCGCCGTTAACGAGCAGGTTCGGGAAGCGCGCCGGAAGCACGGTGGGCTCTTCGCGGCTCGCGTCATAGTTGGGCTGGAAGTCGACCGTATCCTTGTCGAGATCGTTCAGCAGCACCATCGCGGTCTTGGCGAGGCGCGCTTCGGTGTAACGCATCGATGCTGGCGGATCGGGGTCCATCGAGCCGAAATTGCCCTGACCGTCGATCAGCGGCACGCGCAGCGACCAGTCCTGCGTCATGCGCGCGAGCGCGTCGTAGATCGCGCTGTCGCCGTGCGGGTGATAGTTACCCATCACGTCGCCGACGATCTTCGCCGATTTCTTGTACGGGCGGCCCGGGATGAAGCCGCCTTCCTGCGCCGCGTAAAGGATGCGGCGATGCACCGGCTTCAGCCCGTCGCGCACGTCGGGGAGCGCGCGGCTGACGATCACGCTCATCGCGTAATCGAGGTATGACGTCTTCATTTCGTCGACGATGTTGATCGGCGAAACGCCATCCTCGGACGGCGGCGTAGGCGTATTTTCTTCGGTCAAGACCCGGCCTTTTTTCTGCTTTTCGGGAGATGATTTTTTCCTAGCCGATGGTGGGTGGAAAGGCCAGCGATTCGGTCATTTTTTCGCTATTTTTTTGCGCGCAGAAATGGCGCGTAACGTGCGAAAAAATGGGGTGAAGGCGTGACGTCATCGGGCTCCATCGCGGGGCTTGCCAATCGCTTCGTCGTCCCTAAAGCTGCGCGCCGATGACCGCTGCAGAGAAACCCCGGCGCCGATGGCCCTGATTGCGCTGGTCGGCGCTTCCGAAACGCTGGCCGACGGGTCGCTCCGCGCGCTCGTCACCGTGGCGGGCGAGACGCTGATCGAGCGGCAGGCGGCGCGCCTTTCCGACGTCGGCGTGACGCATATCGCGGTAGCGGTCGGCGCGGTCCCGGCCGAATTGCTGACGACGTGCGACCGTATCCGCCGCCGCGGACTGAAGGTGACCGCGGTCCGGGCCGCCGCAGACCTGATGGGGCTGGTCGAGCCCGACGACCGTATCATCCTGGTCGCCGACGGCCTGCGTGCGGGCGGGACGCATTATGCGGCGATCGCCCGGCCCGGGTCGCCGGCGATCCTCGTCACCGGCGATACCCCGCTGACGCAGGGGTTCGAGCGCATCGACGCGACCCGCCGCTGGGGCGGACTTGCGTGCATTTCGGAGCCGATGGTCGCCGAACTCGCCGCGATGCCCGGCGAATGGGACATGATGCTGACGCTGCTGCGCCTCGCGGTGCAATCGGGCGCGCGGCGGCTCTATTGCGAGCCCGCGCTGTTCGAACAGGGCGAGATCGCGATCGTCGCCGATCGCCCCACCGCGGCGCTGATCGAGCAGTCGAGCCTGCAACAGGTCGAATATGGCGGCATGGGGCTCGGCCGTTCGGCGATCATGATGCCGCTGATCCGGCTTGTCGGACCCTTGCTGGTCAAATCGCCCGCCACCGCACGCTATCTGCCCTATGTCACCGCGTTGCTGTGGGTGATCGTTGGGTTGCTGGCGGCGACCGGGCTTGCCGCCGCAGGCGCTTTGGTGGCGATCTTCGGCGGGCTTGGCCTGGCCGCGATGCGCTTCCTGTCGGCCTTTCGCGCCGAAAGCGCGGCGCAGGACCGGACCCGCGAGGTGATCCGCACCTTTGCCTGGGTGCTGCTCGCCATTTTCCCGTGGCTCCTGTCGCTCGCCGGTCCGGAGCACAAAATGCCGCTGTTTTCGGAGGCCGCGATGGCGCCGTGCCTCGCCGCGACGATCCTGCTCGCGCGCTGGCTTTACGAGGATTCGGGCGAGCGCCGGCGATTCCATTGGCTGCTTCCCGACGCCGATCAGGCGTGGATCATGCTCGCCCCCGCGCTGTTGTTCGGCTTCGCACCGCTGATGTTTGCGATCCTGCCTCTGCTCGCGCTGTTCCAGATCCTGCTCTGGCTGCGCCTCGCGCGGCGCCCGGAAACACGTTAAAACATATGCGTTTGAAGGTTTAACGCCTATTAACGCTATGCTGTTATTGGCGGATACGCATGAGTGAATCCGTCTCCTCTCCCGGCACCGAGACGCCGTCGCCGACGCTGTCTGCGCGCCTGCGCGAACTGGCGGGCTATCTGGCCGCGCCGGCTGCCGGGCGGCTCACCGAGGAGCAGCGCGCGCTGTCCTTGGGCGTCGCGCGCCGACTGGTCGTCGATGTCGCGGCAAGGCTCGATCCCCGTATCGATCCGGGCCTCCTGTGGAACGAGTGGCTGCGCGGCGGATTGCCATGCGCCGCGCGGCTGGCGGGCGTTTGTTTCGCGCGCGCCGAGGAGCATCGCTGGCGCGAGCAATCGGGGCAACGAACCAGCCCGCCGCCGGTTCTGTCCGAACCCGAAACAGCCCACGCCGATGCGCCAGCGGAGAGCGTGCCGCTGTCCGATATCGACCGCGCTTATCTCGCGCTGCAGATCGCCGACCGCCGCCGCTTCGACGCGCTGGGCAATCCCGCGCTTGCGATCGCCGATCTCGACGGCGAAACTTTCCGCGCGCTGTTGCTCGATATCGCCGCGTGGCGGCTGGCCGAGGTGAGCGGCGACAAGCGACGGGCCGCCGATCTGGGCGATGCGGTCCGCATCGCGATCGAACGGCAGGCCGACGAAACCGGTATGGCGGACGCCGGACATGCCTATTACGAGGTTTTGGGTGCTGCATTGCCCGCCGCGGCGGCCGCGGCGATCGCACGCCACAATTGGCCGACGCTGATCGCTCTCGCCGCGTCGGCGCACCGCCGCGCCTATGACGACATGGCGATCACGCTCCTGACAGCCGAAACCGCCGCGCTGCCTTCGCTGCTCGCTCCGCTGCGTCTCGATCACGCGGTGCTGGCGCCACTCGAGGCGTCGCTGGTTATGCTGCCCGCGCGGGCGGTGAGCGATGTGAACGACGGTGAGTGAGCGCATCATCCGGGGCCGGGTCGACCGGTCGGGGGCGCTGGTCAGCGCCGATACGCCGTTGTTGCGTCTGCAGCAGCGTGCGGGCGCGGGGCTCGATAAGCCGCTCGCGCTGCCGCATCTCGCGCGGCTCGTCGCGCTGGCACAGCGGCTTCAGCGCGACATCAGCCGGCCCCTATACGCCGCCGACGACCATAGCGACATCCACGCGCTCGTCCGCATCACGCCCGATGCCGACGGCGCGAGTCTCGAGATCAGCGACTGGCGTACACGCCCGGTGATGCAGCCGCAGGTGCCTGTGATTGCCGACAGCGCCGCCGTACCGCAAAGCTGGACGTGGGAATGCGACCAACAGCTGCGCCTGGTAGCGCTGCACGCCGCGCCCGATGCGCCCGCCATTCCGGGCGGTTGGGAAGGCCGCTCGCTGTCGGAATTGTTCGAGCTCCAGCCCGACGAAGACGGGCGTTTTCCTGTGTTGCGCGCGCTCGCGCGCCAGTCGCGCTTTGAAAGCCAGCGCGTGCAGGCGGCGGGGATCGCGATGACTTTGTCGGGCGAAGCCTTGTTCGACGCCACGGGGCGTTTCACGGGTTTTCGTGGGCTTGCGGTCGTCGCCGAAGATCAGGTGCCCGCCGAACCGAAGGGGGGCGGGGCGCTCGTCGATCCGGCGTTCGGATCGCTCCCGCTGTCCGATCCGCAGTTCGGCCGCCGCATCGATGGCGCGCTGCGCGGCCCGCTGAGCCGCATCATCGCGACGGCGGAGACGATTTCGGGACAGTTCGACGGCCCGATCCGCGCCGATTATGCGCGCTATGCCGGCGATATTGCGCATGCGGGGCGCCATCTGCTGGGCCTCGTCGACGATCTGGCCGATCTTCAGAATATCGAGCGGCCCGGGTTCAAGGCCGCGCGCGACGAAATCGACCTGGGGGATCTCGCGCGCCGCGCGGTCGGCCTGCTCGGCATGAAGGCCGAGGAAAAGGGCATCCGCATCGATGCGCCGCGCACCGACGACCGGGCGCCGGCCACCGGCGAGTTTCGCCGCGTTTTGCAGGTGCTGCTCAACCTGCTCGGCAATGCCATCCGCTATTCACCCGACAACTCGCAAATCTGGATCCGCGTCGACCGCGAAGGCGACCGCGCGATGGTTACCGTCGCCGACCAGGGGCAGGGGATCGACGCCGAGCAGCAGGCCGTGGTGTTCGAGAAGTTCGAGCGGCTCGGCCGCACCGACAGCGGCGGTTCGGGCCTCGGCCTCTATATCGCCCGCCGCCTGGCGCGCGCGATGGACGGCGAACTGACCGTCGATAGTGCGCCGGGCCAGGGCGCGCGCTTTACGCTGAGCCTGCCGGCGCGCGACGCCTGAATCGAAACGGCGGCACAGTCGCCTGCGCCGCCGCTCGAAATTTCCGATCTTTGAGCGCTTAACGCTTGTCCACCGGGACGAACGGACGATGCGCCGCGCCAGTGTAGAGCTGACGCGGGCGGCCGATCTTCTGCGCGGGGTCTGAAATCATTTCGTTCCACTGCGCGACCCAGCCGACGGTGCGGGCGAGCGCGAAGAGCGCGGTGAACATCGTCGTCGGGAAACCGATCGCCGACAGGATCACGCCCGAATAGAAGTCGACGTTCGGGAAAAGCTTCTTCTCGATGAAATAGGGATCGTTGAGCGCCATTTCCTCAAGCTGCAACGCGACTTCGAAGACGGGGTCGTTGACCTTCAGTGCTTCGAACACTTCGCGCACCGTCTTCTGCATCACGGTCGCGCGCGGATCGTAGTTTTTATAGACGCGGTGACCGAAGCCCATCAGGCGGAACGGATCGTCCTTGTCCTTCGCGCGCGCGATATATTCGGGAATGCGTTCCGGGCGGCCGATTTCGCGCAGCATGTTGAGCGCGGCTTCGTTTGCACCGCCATGCGCGGGGCCCCACAGGCAGGCGATGCCCGCCGCGATGCACGCGAAGGGATTGGCGCCCGACGAGCCGGCGAGGCGGACGGTCGAGGTCGACGCATTCTGTTCGTGATCGGCGTGGAGGATGAAGATGCGGTCGAGCGCGCGTTCGACGACCGGGTTCACCTCATAGGGCTCCGCGGGCACGCCGAAGGTCATGCGCAGGAAATTGCCGGTATAGCTCAGCGAATTGTCGGGATAGACGAAGGGCTGGCCGACCGAATATTTGTAAGCCATCGCGGCGATCGTCGGCATTTTTGCGATCAGGCGGTGGCTGGCGATCATCCGCTGGTGCGGATCGTGGATCTCGGTCGAGTCGTGATAAAAAGCGCTGAGCGCGCCGACGACGCCGCACATGACGGCCATCGGGTGCGCGTCGCGGCGAAAACCGCGATAGAAGGTCGCGAGCTGTTCGTGCAGCATCGTGTGGCGCGTGATCGTCGTGTCGAAATCGGCCAGTTCCTGCGCATTCGGCAGTTCGCCGTTGAGCAGCAGATAGCAGGTTTCCATGAAGCTCGAATGTTCGGCGAGATCGCCGATCGCATAACCGCGGTGGAGCAGCACGCCCTCGTCGCCATCGATATAGGTGATCTGCGATTCGCAGCTCGCGGTCGAGGTGAAGCCGGGATCGTAAGTGAAGGCGCCGGTCTGGGCGTAGAATTTGCGGATATCGACGACGTCGGGGCCGACGGTGCCCGACAGGACAGGGCTGTCGACGGTCGTGTCGCCCAGCGTGATTTTCGCGGTGTCGGTCATATTTTGTTCCCTGTACTGACAGCGGGGAGAGAGAGTGGCTACGCCCCTGCCGGATAATGTTGCGCTGCGTCAAGTCGGGCCAGACTGACATCTCGTCCGAGCAACAGCAGCACGTCGAAAATTCCTGGGGAAATGGTTCGGCCGGTTAGTGCAGCGCGTAGGGGTTGCGCGAGTTTTCCGAGCCCCAGTTCGGCGGCTTCGGCTTCGGCGCGCACGGCCGCATCCAGCTCTTCTATCGTCCAGTCGTTCAGCCCGCGCAGCCGCTCTGTCACCGCGGCAAGCAGGCCTTCGGGCGAGGCCCTTAGCACCTCGGCCGCCTTTTCGTCCACCGGCAACGGGTCGGGTTGGAACAGGAAAATTGCGCCATCGGCGATTTCGTCGAGCGTCTTGGCGCGGGGTTTCAGCGACTCCATTGCGCGCGTCAGCAGTTCGCGATCGGCGCCGTCCAGCGCGCGGCCGACCAGCTTTTCGACCCGCGGCGCCACCAGATCGGCGAGCCGGGCATCGCCGGCCTCGCGGAGATAATGGCCGTTCAGATTCTCGAGCTTTTTGAAATCGAAACGCGACGGCGAGCGGCCGACGTGCGCGAGGTCGAACCATTCGGTCGCCTGTTCGCGGCTGATGATTTCATTGTCGCCATGTCCCCAGCCGAGGCGGAGGAGGTAATTGTTCACCGCTTCGGGCAGATAGCCCATTTCATCGCGATACGCGTCGACCCCGAGCGCCCCATGGCGTTTCGACAGCTTCGCGCCGTCGGCGCCGTGAATAAGCGGAACATGCGCATAGACCGGCTCGCGCCAGTTCATCGAGCGGATCAGTGCGAGCTGGCGGAAGGCGTTGTTGAGGTGGTCGTCGCCCCGGATAACGTGCGTCACGCCCATATCATTATCGTCGACGACGACGCTGAGCATATAGGTCGGGGTTCCATCGCTGCGCAGCAGGACAAAATCGTCGAGTTCGGCGTTCTGGACGGTGACATCGCCCTGAACCTTGTCGGCGATGGTTGCCGCGCCATCCTGCGGCGCACGCAGGCGGATGACATGCGGCACCGACGGATCGCCGTCGTTCCGATCACGCCACGGGCTGCGGACGCGGAAGGGCAGGCGCTTTTCCTGCGCCTCGGCGCGCATCGCGGCGAGTTCGTCCTGCGTCAGGTAGCAGCGATAGGCTTCGCCTTTCGCGAGCAGTTCCGCCGCAACCTCGGCATGGCGCGGCGCGCGCGCGAACTGGAACACCGTCTCGCCATCCCAGTCGAGGTCGAGCCACTGCATCCCGTCGATGATCGCGTCGATCGCCGCGTCGGTCGAACGCGCACGATCGGTATCCTCGACGCGAAGCAGGAATTTCCCGCCATGATGCCGCGCGAACAGCCAGTTGAACAAGGCGGTGCGCGCGCCGCCGATGTGCAGGAAACCGGTCGGCGAGGGCGCAAAACGCGTCACCACGTCGGCGCCGCTTGCCTCGGGATTCGCTTCTGCCACTTTGGTTTGGTTTTCGGTTGCCACTATGGCCTCTTTCACTCAATTTGCCGCTCTTCTGGGCGGGGATCGGGGGAGCCCCTAGCATGGCGACAAGGCAGCTTCAAACGCCCATTGCCGCGCGCTGGACAAGTATCCGGCGCGGTGCGGGTAACGCGCTCGAAACGCGGCTGGAGGCGGAGCGCGAACGGATCGGGCTCTGGCTGCCGGTCGCGCTCGGCGCCGGTATTGCTGCCTGGTTTGCGCTACCCGCCAAGGCGCACTGGATCGGGTTGTTGCTCTTGCTCGCGGGCGGCTTGTGCGGGGGGCTGCTGATCGGCTGGCAAGGCCGCCTCGGACGGGTTGTTGTCGTGGGTTGCAGCGTGATGGCGGCGGGCGTGCTGCTCATCTGGACACGCGCCGTCTGGGTCGCGGCGCCGGTTCTGGCGGGACCGGTGGTGACCGAATTTTCCGCGATCGTCGAGCGCGCCGAGCCGCTGCCCGCCAAGGGCCAAATTCGCATTCTCGCTCTGCCGCAGAACCGTTCCGACCTGCCGCCGCGCGTGCGATTGACCCTGCGCAGCGAGCAGGCGGCAACCCTTACCGACGGCGAAACGATTGGGGTCAGGGCGCGTCTGATGCCGCCACCGACCGCGAGCCTGCCGGGCGGATATGATTTTGCGCAGCGAGCTTGGTTCGACCGGATCGGGGCCGTCGGGACAGTGCTGGGCGAAGTTTCGCGCGTACCGGCGAAAGGCGCCGTAACCCCGCCGCTGCGAGCGCGGCTTAGCGCGCATATCCACGACCAGATCGACGGATCTCCAGGAGGCATTGCTGCGGCGCTGGTGACAGGCGATCGCGGCGCTATCAGCGAAGCGGACGAGGAGGCCATGCGCCGCAGCGGACTGGCGCATCTCCTGTCGATCAGCGGGTTGCATGTGACCGCCGTGGTCGGTTTTGCGATGTTGCTCACGATGCGGCTCCTCGCGCTCAGCCGGAGGCTCGCACTGGCGGGCTATGTCCTGCCCCTCGCCGCGGCCGCCGGGGCGCTCGCCGGCGGCGACTATACGTTGCTTGCCGGGGCCGAGGTACCGACCCTGCGCTCGTTCATCGCCGCGCTGCTCGTGCTCATCGCTTTTCTTATGGGCCGTGAGGCGCTGACGCTGCGGCTGGTGGCCGCGGGCGCGTTGATCGTATTGATCTGGCGCCCCGAGTCGCTCGCCGGGCCAAGCTTCCAGCTGAGCTTTGCAGCGGTCACCGCGATCATTGCGCTGCATGAAAGTCGGCCGATGCACGCCTTCCTCGCCCGGCGGGATGAGGCAATGGTGATCCGCTTGGGACGCGGCGTGGCGGGATTGCTCCTTACCGGCCTTGTCGTCGAAGTCGCGCTCGCGCCGATCGCGCTGTTCCATTTCCACAAGGCGGGGCTGTACGGCGCGCTCGCCAATGTGGTCGCGATACCGCTGACAACCTTTGTCATCATGCCCGCCGAGGCGCTCGCCTTGCTGTTCGACAGCGTGGGGCTCGGCGCGCCCTTCTGGTGGATTACCGAACAGGCTCTGCTCGCACTGATCGGGTTGGCGCACGGTGTCGCCGATGCGCCGGGTGCGGTCGCCATGATGCCGAGCTTTCCGCGCTGGGGTTTTGCCTTGGCGGTATTCGGAGGGCTTTGGTTGCTGCTTTGGAAGACAGGGTGGCGCCGCATCGGCGCGGTGCCGCTGGCGATCGGCATGGCGGCGCTGCTTGTCCAGCCGCGCCCCGACCTGCTTGTCACCGGCGACGGCCGCCATATCGCCGCCGCGATGCCCGGTGGCAGCTATGCGCTGCTCCGCGACAAGGCGGGCGACTATGTGCGCGACAGCATGGCCGAAGCCGCCGGGGTCGATGCTCCGCTCGCCGCCCTCACCGAACTCGATCATGTCGAGTGCAATCGCGATTTCTGCCGCTGGAACCAGGGCGAGGGCGCTGCGCGGCGCATCATCCTCGCCTCGCGTGGCCGCGATCGGATCGAGGGTGCGGAAATGGCGGCGGCCTGCGCAGCCGCCGACGTCGTGATCAGCGACCGCTGGTTACCGCACGAGTGCGCGGGGCGCTGGATGACGATCGATCGCGACAGCCTCGCGACAAGCGGCGGGCTGGCGCTCTATCTGGGCGAAAAACCCGAAGCCGTCGCCACGCTCAAAGCGGGCGACGGGCATCCTTGGCGCTTGCCGCAGCAGCTTAGTGGTAACGACGAAGCAATCCCGACAGGCGCCCTTGCACGATGACGCGGTCGGCGGGGTAGCGCTGCGGTTCATAGGCAGCGTTCGCCGGGTCGAGGCGGATCATCTGCCCTTCGCGGCGGAAATATTTGAGCGTTGCGTCCTGCCCGTCGACCAGCGCGACGACGATATCGCCCTCGCGCGCGGTGCTGGCTTTCTGGATCAGCGCATAATCGCCGTCGAAAATGCCCGCCTCGACCATCGAGTCGCCCGACACTTCGAGCGCATAATGTTCGCCCGAACCGAGCAACGCGGCGGGAACAGCGAGATTGTTGTGATCCTCGAACGCCTCGATCGGGACGCCTGCTGCGATCTTGCCGTGCAGCGGAACCTCGATGATGTCGTTGGCCGCGATCGGCTTGAGTGCCGGGGGCGCCTTGCGGAGCGGGACGACATTTTCACGTACCGGCGTCGTGGCTTTCGCGGCCTCGGGCACCTTGAGCACCTCGAGCGCGCGTGCGCGGTTGGGCAGGCGGCGGAGAAAGCCCCTTTCTTCCAAGGCGCTTATCAGGCGATGTATGCCCGATTTCGACTTCAGGCCCAGCGCCTCCTTCATCTCCTCGAACGAGGGCGAGATGCCGCTCGTGTCGAGACGTTCCTGGATGAAGTGGAGCAGCTCATGCTGCTTTGCGGTCAACATCGGTCGTTCTCCATGATGCCAGTTCCGGACATATTGAGAACGATAGTGGAACAAAGCGGAACTTGTCAAGCGATGACGATATAGTCCGCCATGTCGCCTGCCGCGCGCGCCGCCGCGCCAATGTCGCGGATCAACAAGGCATTGGCCGATGCAAGCGGCAGCGTGAGCCCGCTTTCCTGCCCGAAGCGCGGAGTCAGCTGTCCGCCCTCGAGTCGCGCGCGAAGATAGTCGCGGCGCGTCCCACCCGCGGCCAGCGCCGCGGCGAGCGGCGCCCGGTGCACGGCGGGAAAAGGATCGCGCGCGCCGGCAAGGTGGCGGACGAGCGGGAGGAGGAACAATGTCGCGGTGACGTAGGCCGACGACGGATTGCCGGGCAGGCCAAGCAGGGTCGCGTCGCCAATCGTCCCGGCGATCAGCGGTTTGCCGGGTCGCATCGCGATCTTCCAGAAATCGAGCTGGCCGCCGGCGTCTTCGAGAGCGCCGCGGACATGGTCGTGATCGCCGACCGAGGCGCCGCCGACGGTGACGATGACGTCGTGACGTCGCGCCAACTCCTTGAGAATTTTTGCAAGTGTCGCGCGGTCGTCGCGGAGATGGTGCGGCAGGATCGTTTCGGCAACCTCGCCGACGAGCATCGCGGCGAGCATCGCGCCGTTGCTGTCGGGAATCTGGCCGGGGGCGAGCGGGTGTCCCGGCTGGACGAGTTCGTCGCCGGTGGTGAGGATCGCGACGCGCGGACGGCGGCCGACGGCAAGCTGGCCCGCACCGCTCATCGCCGCCGCGGCGATGGCGCCCGGGGTCAGGCGCGTGCCCGCCGGCAGCAGGCAATCGCCCGCGGCGAAATCGGCGGCGCGTGCGCGAATGTGGCGGCCGCGCGTGCCGGGACCATCGCCCCTCAGGGTTAGCCGCGCGCCGTCGCGGGTGACGTCTTCCTGGACGATCACCGTGTCGGCGCCGTCAGGAAGCATCGCGCCGGTGAAAATCCGCATCGCCTCGCCGGCTTTCACAATGCGGTCGGGTGCGGTCCCGGCGGCCGCCTCACCGATGACCGACCATGGCCCGGGCAGATCGTCGAAACGGATCGCATAGCCGTCCATCGCCGACAGCGGCGCGGCGGGCTGGTCGCGCACAGCGATGACATCGCTTGAAAGATAACGGCCAAGCGATTCGGAAAAGGCGATATTTTCGCTGGTGAGTGGTGCGCGCAGCGCGAGCAGCCGGGCCTGCGCTTCCTCGACGGGAAGCAGCCCGCTCATTCGGCGCGCCAGTCGCCCGAGCGCCCGCCGCTCTTTTCGAGCAGGCGGATGTCGCCGACGTTCATCGCGCGGTCGAGCGCCTTTGCCATGTCGTAGAGCGTGAGCAGCGCGACCGACGCCGCGGTGAGCGCTTCCATCTCGACCCCGGTTGGGCCCGTCGTCTGCGTGGTAGCAGTGACCGATATACCGCTGTCTTCCCACGCGAAATCGATGCCGACCTTGGTCAACGCGAGCGGATGGCAAAGCGGGATGAGGTCGGCGGTGCGTTTTGCGGCCATGATCCCGGCGATGCGAGCGGTCGAGAGTATATCGCCCTTCGGCACATTGCCGCTGCGGATCGCGTCGAGCGCGGACGGCGACATGGTGATCCGCCCACCGGCGACCGCGCGACGCTGCGTCGCCGGTTTGGCGCCGACATCGACCATCGACGCAGCCCCGCTTTCGTCGAGGTGCGTCGGCCGCGTCACGCCGCGGCGCCCGTCAGCAGCTGGCGCGTTGCCGCCGTGACGTCATCCTGGCGCATCAAGCTTTCGCCAACAAGGAAGGCACGGACGCCGCTCTCCGCCAATCTTTCGCAGTCGGCATGGCTCGCGATGCCGCTTTCGCCGACGAGCAGGGTGCCCGGCGGGACCAGCTTTGCAAGGCGTTCGGTAACGGCGAGGTCGGTTTCGAAGGTGCGGAGATCGCGGTTGTTCACGCCGATCAAGCGCGACTGGAGCCGGGTCAGCGCGCGGTCGAGTTCGGCCTCGTCATGCACCTCGACGAGCACGTCCATCCCGCGCTCGATCGCTGCGGCCTCGATCTCGCGCATCGCGCCGTCGTCGAGCGCGGCGACGATGATCAGGATCGCGTCGGCGCCGATCGCGCGCGCTTCGGCGACCTGCCAGGGATCGACCATAAAATCCTTGCGGAGCGCGGGGAGCGGACAGGCAGCGCGCGCTGCGATCAGATAATCCTCATGCCCCTGAAAATAGGGGGCGTCGGTGAGGACGGAGAGGCACGCCGCCCCACCCGCCGCATACGCGCGCGCATGATAGGCAGGGTCAAAATCCTCCCTTATCAGTCCCTTGGAAGGCGAAGCCTTCTTCACTTCGGCGATCAGGCCGAAGTCGCCCGCATCGATCTTTGCCTGCAATGCGGCGGCGAAGCCGCGCACCGGGCCTGCGTCGATCGCATCGAGGTCGGCCAAGGAGCGCGCGGCGCGGCGCTCGGCGACTTCACCGGCCTTGGTTTCGAGAATTTGGGTGAGCTTGTTCATTTATAGGCGATCCAGCAATTGAGCAGCGCGTTGGCAAGACCTTTGTCGATCGCCTCGGCGGCTTCCTCCACGCCTTCGAGCTGTGTGTCGGCCACACCCGCGACGATGAGCGCTTCGGCGGCGTTATAAAGCACCGCGTCGCGATAGGCGCCGGGCTCGCCTTCGAGCAGACGGCGCAGCGCCTTGGCATTATATTCGGCGTCGCCGCCGCGGATTTCGTCGAGCGAACGCGTCGGAAGCCCCGCATCGGCGGCCACGCTGCGCTGCATGCGCACGCCCTCGGGCAAGACCACCGCGACCTCGTTGCCGCCCGCGAGCGAGAGTTCGTCGAGCCCCTCGTCGCCCGAAATGACGCGTGAATGCTCGGTGCCGAGCCGGTGCAGCGCCTCGGCATAGACGGGGACGTAGGCGGGACGCGCGATGCCGACGAGCTGGCGGGTGACGCGCGCCGGGTTGGCGAGCGGCCCCATCAGGTTGAAGATCGTCCGGCGTCCGATCGCCTTGCGGATCGGCATGATGCGCTTCATCGCCGGATGCCGCGTTCCGGCAAAGAGGAAGCAGATGCCGAGGTCGGCGAGCTGTTCCTGGGCCTGCCTGTCGGCGCGCTCCATATCGAGCCCGAGCGCCTCCAGCGTATCGGCCGCGCCCGACTTTGAGGAAGCCGCACGATTTCCGTGCTTTGCGACCGGAACCTCGCACGCCGCTACGACGATCGACACGGCGGTCGAGACGTTGAGCGTATGATGGCCGTCACCGCCGGTGCCGCAGACGTCGATCGCGCCGGCAGGAGCATCGATCGGAATCAGCCGGTCGCGCATCGCCTGCGCGGCGGCGGCGATTTCGACCATCGTTTCGCCGCGGTCGGAGAGCGCGGTGAGGAATTCGACGATATTCTCGTCGCTGGCACCGCCGTCGAGCATCGTCGCAAAGGCATCGGCGGCCTCGTCATGTTCGAGCAGGCCGGCGGGATCGGGAAACGGACCGAAACGGCTCATGCGGCTTTCCGTTCGCCGACCGGCAACCCCGCAATTTTCAGGAAATTGGCGAGCATCGCATGGCCATGTTCGGTCGCGATGCTTTCGGGGTGGAACTGGACGCCGTGGATCGGGAGGTCTACATGGCGGAAGCCCATGACCGCGCCGTCGTCGCTGGTCGCGTTGATCACGAGGCTTGCGGGAATGTCGACGACCTCGAGGCTGTGGTAGCGTGTGGCCTGAAACGGCGAGGGCAGGCCGGCGTAGAGCCCGCTGTTGTCGTGACAGACGGGCGAGGTCTTGCCGTGCATCAAATGGCCGCGCTGGACGGTGCCGCCGAAATGCTGGCCGATCGCTTGGTGGCCGAGGCACACGCCGAGCAGCGGGCGACGCGCTTCGGCACAGGCCGCGACGAGGTCGAGGCTGATTCCCGCTTCGTTCGGCGTGCAGGGACCGGGCGATATCAGGATCGCGTCGGCGCCGGTGGCGAGCGCTTGCGGCGCGGTCAGCGCGTCGTTGCGTTCGACGCGCACGTCGACCCCCAACTCGATCAGATAGTGAACGAGGTTGAAGGTGAAGCTGTCATAATTGTCGATGACGAGGATCATGGGTCGGGCCGTAACGAT
The DNA here is from genome assembly GCF_001468225.1 of Sphingopyxis sp. H053. Classification (GTDB taxonomy): domain Bacteria; phylum Pseudomonadota; class Alphaproteobacteria; order Sphingomonadales; family Sphingomonadaceae; genus Sphingopyxis. The sequence goes on from NZ_LNRU01000006.1 coordinate 315,759, forward strand.
TTTGGAGCGGTGGGGAAAGAACAAGAAGCTTTTGACGGTTCAACTCTTCCTTCGTCATTCCCGCGAAGGCGGGAATCCCGCTTCCTTCCCGGCTTCGTCCGCGCATCAATAGCGGGATCCCCGCCTTCGCGGGGATGACGGAAAAAAGGGACCTATTGGGCCATTAGTTTCGCAAGATCGTCCTTCCAGAATTTCGCCCAGGTGTGGGTGCTGTGGCCCTTGGTTTCGGGGGTTGCCGCGATCAGGATGAACTTCGTCGTCTTCAGCCGCGCCGCCGCCTTTTCGGTAATGCCATAGGCGGGTGGGTTGATGAAATCGTCGGCCGAATTGATCCAGAGTACCGGCACCTTGATCTTTTCGAGGTTCGGCCAGGGGTTGTAAGTCCGCGAACTGTCGAGCTGGTAGATCGTATCGTTCGCATCGTTGCGGCCATAGGTGCGGGCGAACGCCTCATCCTTGTATTTCTCGGCCGCTTCGCGCGTCGGATATTGCGCCTGCAGCGCGTAGGGATTGGCGCCCGCGATCATGCTGAGCGAGGCCGCGGTGCGCAGGCCCGCTGCGGGTGGATCGGTGTAATTGCCCTCCTTCCACAGCGGATCGGCCTTGATCGCATCGATCGACAGCGTGCGCCACATGCGGTTCTGGCCCGCGATCTCGACGGGCAGGCACGCGAAGGGCGCGAGCTTTTCGGCAAAATCGGGCCAGGTCTCGCCCCAAACAAAGCCGTGCATGCAGCCCATCGAGGTGCCGAGGATGAGCTTCAGCTTTTTCACGCCGAGCTTTTCGGTGAGCATCCGGTGCTGGGCGCTGACCATATCATTATAGTCGTAGCGCGGGAATTTCATGCGCATCCCGTCGCTCGGCTTCGACGAGCCGCCGTGGCCGATATTGTCGGGCAGGATGACGTAATATTTCGTCGTGTCGAGCGGCTGGCCGGGGCCGAAAAGCTCGCTTGCAAATTGCGGCTGGAAGAATTGCTTTCCTGTGCCGCCCGTGCCGTGGAGGATCATCACGGCGTTGGTGACATCGCCCTTGGCATCGCGCTGCGGCGTGCCGAGCGTCGTATAGTGGATCTTGAGCTCGGGCAGCTTTTCGCCGTTGGCGAAGGCGAAATCCTTGAGGATTGCATCGCCTTCGACAGCACCCTCGACGGCCTGGGCGTGAGCGGGGACAGGGCCGACGAGCAGCAGGGCGAGCGGGGCAAGATATTTATGCATGGCCGGACGCTAGCGTCCGCTCGGTACCCGTCAAGCTATTGCCCGTACCCCGGCGTACCCGCCAGCTTCACCGCCTCGCGCGCCGCCGCGAACAGCGCACCCGCCTTCGCCTCGCACTCGCGCTGTTCATAGGCGGGATCGCTGTCGGCGACGATGCCTGCTCCCGCCTGCACATGCATTTCGCCGTCCTTGACGATTGCGGTGCGCAGCACGATGCAGCTGTCCATATTGCCGTCGGGCGCGAAATAACCGACGCCGCCCGCGTAAGGCCCGCGTGCATCGGCTTCGAGTTCGGCGATGATCTGGCACGCGCGGACCTTGGGCGCGCCGCTGACGGTGCCCGCGGGAAAACCCGCGAACAGCGCGTCGATCGCGTCCTTGTCGGGCGCGATGCGGCCGATGACGTTCGAGACGATGTGCATGACGTGGCTGTAGAATTCGACGGTGTAGCTGTCGGTTACGGTGACGGTCCCGCCGATCGCGGCGCGGCCGACGTCGTTGCGGCCGAGGTCGAGCAGCATCAGATGCTCGGCGCGTTCCTTGGGGTCGGCCAGCAGACTCTCGCGGTTCTCGGCGTCCTCGGCGCTGGTGCGTCCGCGCGGGCGGGTGCCCGCGATCGGGCGGATGGTGATTTCGCCGTCCCTCACTCGCACGAGAATCTCGGGCGACGAACCGATCAGCGCGAAGCCGGGGAGGTCGAGGAAATAGAGGAAGGGCGAGGGGTTGATGCGGCGGAGCGCGCGATAGAGATCGAAGGGCGGCAGGTCGAACGGCGTCGAGAAACGCTGCGACAGCACGACCTGAAAGATATCGCCCGCGGCGATATAGTCCTTCGCGGTCGCGACCATCCGCGCGAAATGCGCGGGCGTGGTCGCGGGGTTCGCGGCGATGTCGGTCGGCAGCGCGCCGGTCGACGCGCGCTCGGCGTGCGCGGTGACGCTCGACAGGCGCGCGGCGATGGTGTCGAGGCGGTCCTGCGCGGCGTCGATCATCCGGTCGATCGGCGCCTCGGCATCGGGCCAGATCGGCGCGATCAGGAAGAGTTCGTCGGCGAGGCGATCGAACACCAGGATGACCGTCGGCCGCACGAACACCATATCGGGCAGGCCGAGGCCCGCCCCCGGCGCGCGCGGGATGCGCTCGACGAGGCCGATCGTTTCATAGGCGAAGAAGCCGACGAGCGTCGCGAGCGCCTTGGGCAGTCCTTCGGGAACGTCGAAGCGGCATTCGGCGACGAGATCGCGCAGCGCCTGGAGCGCGGGGGTGGCGAGCGGTTCGAACGCGTCGCGGTCGGTGCGCCAGTCGCGGTTGATCCGCGCAGCGTCTCCGGTAACCTCGAACATCAGGTCGGGATCGAGCCCGAGCAGGCTGTAGCGCCCGCGCGTCTCGCCGCTTTCGACCGATTCGAGCACCCAGTCGCCGCGCCCGGGCTCGATCAGCTTGAGCGCTGCCGAAACGGGGGTTTCGATGTCGGCGATCAGCCGCTGCCAGACGACCGCGCCGCGGCCCTGCGCCAGCGCTTCGAGCGCGGCGGCTCTTCCCTCGAGACTCACCCTTATTCGGAGACCGGCGCGGTGCCGGTCAGCTCGGCGCGCAGCTGGTTCACGAGATCCTTGTTGATCGTCACGCCGACGCGGCGCTTGGCTTCGGCGGCGAGCTGCTCGATCAGCTCGTTGCCGAAGGCGGGTGCGAGCGGCTGCGCGATCGCGGCGACGCGTGCGGGTTCGATCGACTTCGGATCGGGCCGCTGAACGTCATTGAGCGCGATCACCATCCAGCCGCGGTTGCCGGGGATTTCGAGCGTCTTGACGCTGTTCTTCGCCATCGAGAAGAGCAGCGCGAGCTCGGGCGGAACGGGCTTGCCGCCAGCACCGAGTTCGGCACGGCGACCACCGATCGTCTGGACATTGCCGATGTTGGGGCCGGCGGCGGCGACGGCTTCGTTCAGGCTCTTGCCGGCTTCGACTGCCTTGACGATCGCGCGCGCCTTGCCGCGGGCAACCTTCTGCCCCTCGGCAAAACGCCATTCGCTGAGCAGGTCGGCGCGGATCTGCGCGAACGGCGGCGGCGCGGCGGCGGTGATCGACTTCACCGCATAGACCGCGAATTTCTCGTTCTCGACGAGCGTCGCGATATGGCCTTCACCTTCGCCGGCGGCCTGGAAAGCCTGCGCGACGAGCGGCGCCAGTTCGGGCGCGGGGACGAAAGCGGGCTGGGCGGGGGCGCGGCCGCTGGGCAGGATCGCGGGCGTTTCGACCAGCTGGAGTTTGCGGTCGGCGGCGATTTCCTCGACCGACGCGCCGCCGTTCACGGCATCCTGGATCGCGTTATAATAATCGACGATCGCCTCGTTCGCCTTGTTCTTGGCAAGCTCGGTGCGAATCTCGGCGCTGGCGTCGGCGAGGCTGCGCGCGGGCTTCGCGGTCACATCCTCGACGCGCGCGACGGTCCAGCCGAGGCCGGTCTGCGTCGGGCCGATCAGGTCGCCGGGCTTGGCGGAGAAGGCAGCCTTGGCCGCCGCGGCGCTGCTCGTTGCGGCATAGGCCGACTGGGTGAGGTCGCCGGTGGTCGAAGCCGAGAGGCCCGCGGCCTGCGCCGCGGCAGCGAGCGGGGTGCCGCCGCGAACCTTGGCGGCCAGCGCGGTCGCCGCCGCCTGATCGGGCACGATCACCTGCGCAAAGCGGCGCGTCTCGCTCGCGGTATATTGCGCGGCATTGTCCTTATAGACCTTGGCGATTTCGGCGTCGGTGACCGCGGGAACCGGCACCGCGGCGCGATCGAACAGCGCGTACTGGACCACGCGGCGTTCGGGGACGGTGAACTTGGCCTTGTTCTGCGACAGATATGTCTTCAGCGCGGCGTCGCCGGGATCGGCGGTCGGCGCGAAGGGGCTCGCCGGAATGAAGGTCGCTTGCCCGCGCCGCTGTTCCATCAAAAGCGCGGCGTAGGGCTGCGCCATGCCCGGCGCGATCCGCGGCATCATGGCGATCGGTGCGGCGAGCTGTTCGATCAGGAGTTGCTGGCGCAGGTCGCGGCGAAGCTGGGTTTCGGTGAGGCCGTTCTGGCGCAGGAAATTCTCGAAGACCTTCTGGTCGAACTTGCCCGACACGCCGGCAAAGGCGGGCAGATCGGCGATGCGCCCGTCGATCAGCCGCTTGCTGACGCTGAACCCCATGCCGGTTGCGAACTGGTCGAACGCGCTGCCTTCGACGAGTTGATCGAGGACCTGGTCGAGCCCGCCGCCTTCGACGAACGCTGCCATCGTCAGGCCCGGCTGGCGCTGGCGCGCCTGGTCATAAGCCTGACGCGCCCGGTCGCGCAGTTCGCCGACGCCGATCTGTTCGCTGCCGACCTTGGCGACGTTGGCGCCGCCGAGCCCGCCGAAACTCGAATTGCCCGTCACATCGCCCAGCGCGAAGGCGAGGCCGACGAGGACGACGAAGCCGAGGGCAAGGAATTTGCCGATCGTCGAGGCAAACATGGCGCGGATAGCGGTAATCATGGAGCGGGCATTCTTTCCGGCAGGGCGCAGGTCACGCGCGATTGCGCGCTGCTTTAGGCGGGAGGCGGGGCCGCATCAAGGCCGGAAAGGGGCTTTATCGCCTGTGCGCGACGCGGCTTGCCTATCGCGCCTATGCGCCGCTAGGGCGAGGGCAAGGTTCGAATAGAGGGAGACGCAGACAAATGACGCGGCGCAAATATGTGGTCGGCAACTGGAAGATGAACGGGCTTTCGGCGGCAATCGGCGAAGCGCAGGCGATCTTCGCCGCGGCGGACGAGCATGCCGTCGTCGATGTAGCGATCTGCCCGCCCTTCACGCTGATCGGCGCCATGGTCGCCGCTGTGCCGGGCAAGGCGGTCGGCGGACAGGATTGCCACAGTGCTACGTCAGGCGCCTTCACCGGATCGGTCGCGGCGGAGATGCTCGCCGACATCGGCGCGAGCGTTGTGATCGTCGGGCATAGTGAGCGCCGCGAAGGTTTCGCCGAGAGCGACGACGATGTGCGCGCCAAGGCCGAAGCCGGCCTTGCCGCCGGCTTGTCGGTCATCCTGTGCGTCGGCGAACCGCGCGAGGTCCGCGAATCGGGCGGCGCGATCGACTATGTCCTCGCGCAGATCGCTGGATCGGTGCCGGAAAGCTTCGATCCGCACCGGCTGGCCATCGCTTATGAACCGATCTGGGCGATCGGGACCGGGCTTGTGCCGACGGTCGCCGATGTCGCGGCGATGCACGGCGCGATCCGCGGCGCGCTCGCGGCGCGGTTCGGCGGTGCGGCGGAGGATATGCGCATATTGTACGGCGGGTCGGTCAATGGCGAGAACGCCGCCGAATTGCTCGATGCCGGTGATGTCGATGGGGCGCTGGTCGGTGGAGCGAGCCTGACCGCGGCGAAGTTCGTGCCGATCGTCGCGGCGGCGGCGACAATCCCGGGTTGACCATTATTCGTCGCCCCCGCGAAGGCGGGGGCCGCCGGCAACCTTGCTCAAGGTCGATGGCGGCCCCCGCCTTCGCGGGGGCGACGGATTATTTCTGAGGCGACGTATGGGTTGAAGCGAAGCCGCTTCGTCTCTATGTGCGCCGCGGGCGCGGTCCGTTTGAGGTCGCGCAAGTTCGGGAAAATATGATGTCCAGTCTCTTCACCTTCATCCTCGTCCTGCAGGCGCTCGTCGCTGCGGTGATGATCGGCGTCATTTTGATGCAGAAGTCGGAAGGTGGCGGTCTGGGCGTCGGCGGCAGCCCCGCGGGCCTGCTTTCGGCGCGCGGTGCGGCGGATTTCATGACCCGTGCGACGACGGTCCTTGCGACCGCCTTTGTCGCGCTGTCGATCGTGCTGGCGGCGATGGCCTCGGTTGGTCGCAGCGGCTCGACGATCGACACCTCGCTGTCGAAAACGGCGCAGACGAGCGGCGCGGCTCCGGCTTCGTCACTGACCGCTCCGGCGCAGCCTGCCCCCGCTGGAACGGCGCCCGCGGTTGCGAGTGACGATCCGCTGGCGGCCGCAGCTGCAGCGGCATCGAGCCAGGAAGCCGCACCGGCACCGGCGCAGGCACCACCCGCCAAGAAATAACCGGCGGCTTCGGCCTCCACCTGTAACCCGCCCGGCGGAAAATATTTCCGCCGGATGCGATTCGACGGCTTGCGCCGTCCCCCTCCCGTTGAGTAAGTCTTTCCTCCCATGGCGCGGTTCATTTTTATCACCGGCGGCGTGGTCTCCTCGCTTGGCAAAGGTTTGATGGCGGCTAGCCTCGCGGCCTTGTTGCAGGCGCGGGGCTATCGCGTCCGTATCCGGAAGTTCGATCCCTATCTGAACGTCGATCCGGGCACGATGTCGCCCTATCAGCACGGCGAGGTCTATGTGACCGACGACGGCGCCGAAACCGACCTCGACCTTGGCCATTATGAGCGCTTTACCGGCGTTGCTGCGCGGCAGAGCGACAATGTCACCTCGGGCCGCATCTATCAGGGCATCATCGCCAAGGAGCGCCGCGGCGACTATCTGGGCGCGACGGTGCAGGTCGTCCCGCACGTCACCGACGCGATCAAGGAATTTGCGCGCGCCGAGATCGACGACCTCGATTTCGTGCTGTGCGAGATCGGCGGGACGGTCGGCGATATCGAATCGCTGCCCTTCATCGAGGCGATCCGCCAGCTCAAGAATGAAGAGGGACGCGAAAACGCGATCTCGGTCCATGTCACGCTGGTGCCTTACATCGCGGCCGCGGGCGAACTGAAAACCAAGCCGACGCAGCACAGCGTGCGCGAACTCGCGTCGCTCGGCGTCCAGCCCGACATCCTGCTCTGTCGCTGCGAAAAGCCGCTGCCCGAGAGCGAACGCGCGAAAATCGCGCTCTTCTGCAACGTCCGCAAGGAAGCGGTGATCCCGGCGCTCGACGCCGACAGCATCTATTCGGTCCCGGTCCAGTACCATGGCGAAGGGCTGGACACTGAGGTTTTGCGCGCGTTCGGCATCCACGACGCGCCCGCGCCCGATCTGTCGCGCTGGTACGACATCATGGACCGCAAGCAGCACCCCGAAGGCGAAGTCACGATCGGCGTCGTCGGCAAATATGTGTCGCTGCCCGACGCGTATAAGTCGCTCAACGAAGCACTGGTCCACGGTGGCATGGCGCACCGCGTCAAGGTCAACATCCGCTGGCTCGACGCCGAAATGTTCGAGCGCGACGAGGATCTCGCCGCCAATCTCGAACCGATGCACGGCATTCTCGTCCCGGGCGGCTTCGGCGAACGCGGGTCCGAAGGCAAGATTTCGAGCGTCCGCTTCGCGCGCGAACGCAATGTGCCCTTCTTCGGCATCTGCCTCGGCATGCAGATGGCGTGCATCGAGGGCGCGCGAAACACGAGCGGCATCGCCGACGCGTCGAGCACCGAATTCGGCCCGACCGACGAGCCCGTCGTCGGGATGATCACCGAATGGATGAGCGACGAAGGCTTGCAGAAGCGCGGCGCCGACACCGATCTGGGCGGCACGATGCGGCTGGGCGCCTATGAGGCGAAACTGTCGCCGAACAGCCATGTCGCGAGCGTCTATGGCGCGAACGACATCAGCGAGCGCCATCGCCACCGCTACGAGGTCAATAACGCCTATCGCGAAAGCCTGGAGAAGGGCGGTCTCGTCTTTTCGGGCATGTCGCCCGACGGCATGCTGCCGGAAATCGTTGAGCGCCCGGACCATCCGTGGTTTATCGGGGTGCAGTTCCATCCGGAACTCAAGTCGAAGCCGTTCGATCCGCATCCCTTGTTCGCGGGTTTCATCGAAGCGGCGGTGAAGCAGAGCCGGCTGGTCTAGCGCCGGGAAAAAGGGGTGTAGGGGCATGGATCACGCGAGACTCGCCGAGTTGCAGGGCCCCGACAGCATCTTTTCCGGGCTCTCGGTCGAAGATTGGGCCGAAATCGCCAGCCGCGCGGTGCAGGTCAATTTCGTCAAGGGCAAGGAATTGCTCGTCCAGGGCGACCCGGGCGACATGATGCTGATCCTGACCGAAGGCACCGCGCGTGTGTCGATGCTGACCTCGGGCGGGCGCGAAATCGTGCTCGCCTATGCCGAACCCGGCGCGATATTGGGCGAGATCGCGCTGCTCGACGGCGGCGAGCGCACCGCATCGGTGACCGCGACGAGCGCCGGGAGCGCGCTCCAGCTTGGCCGCAATGCGCTCAAGGATTTCGCCGCGAGCCATCCCGAATTCGCCTGGTCGCTGATGCAGCAGCTCGCACGGCGGTTGCGCACCGCCGATCAGACGATCGAAAGCGACCGGGCTTACGCGTCGGGACCGCGGCTTGCGCGTTACCTCAAGCGCCTGATTCGCAAGGATGTCGAGGCATCGCAGCGTGTCGAACTCAGCCAGACCGAACTCGGCAATTTTGCCGGGATGAGCCGCGAGCATATCAACCGCCAGCTCAAGAGCTGGGAGGAATCGGGTGTGATTTCGCTCGAGCAGGGGCGCGTGCGCGTGCTCGATGCCGATATGCTGGAGGATATCAGCGAGAGCGAGGGGTAACAAACGCTCGTCATTCCCGCGAAAGCGGGAACCTAGCGAGCCAGCGTCACAACTGGGTTCCCGCTTTCGCGGGAATGACGAATGTTGGAGCTCGTTATGATCGGCCCGGAATCACAACGCCCGGGCCTCGCTTTGCGAAACCCGGGCGCCTGTGACGAACACTCGCCATCCCCCTTTGTTGCAGGCCTGGCGAAAGGCCTGCACTCCCTGGAGCCGGGCCTTTGGGCCGCGTTGAACCAGAAGCAGCGTGGGTAGGTCCGCGGGGGGGCTTTGTCACTCTCTGACGGGCAGTTGGTCCTGCTTTTGCCGGGCGCTGTGACCTATCGGCAACACATTCAGCAAATCATTTGCGGTTTGACGCCATGCCGGCGACCATTGCCAGCGGTGGCAGGGCTGCCTAAAGCGGCGCTATGCGTGTCATTCCTCATGCGCCGCAAAGGCACATCGCTCCATGATCCTGCGTCCGTACGAACGCACCATCTTCAAACGCTATATGCTTCCGCAGCGCGGCGAAGGGTTCATCTTCGTCGCGGCGGCGTTCAGCTTCACAGCCGTCATGCTCGGCGTCGCAGCGCTGGTGATCGTGATGAGCGTGATGAACGGGGTGCGCAGCGACCTGTTCGACAAGATCGTCGGCCTCAACGGCCATGCGGTCGTGCAGGGCTTTGGCGGGCGGCTCGACGACTGGCAGGATGTGCTGAAACAGGCGAAGGCGACGCCGGGCGTCGTTTCGGCGACGCCGCTGATCGAGCAGCCCCTGCTCGGAAGCTTCAGCGGGCGCGTCGAAGGGATATTGGTGCGCGGCATGCTGGTGCCCGACATCCGCAACAACGAAACACTGAATGGTAAGGTGCTGCAAGGCAGTCTCGATACGCTGACCCCCGGTACGGGCAATATCGCAATCGGCAGCGAACTGGCGCGCAATCTCGGCGCGACTGTCGGGTCGAACCTGACGATCATCAACCCGCAGGGGCGCTCGACCCCTTTCGGCACCGTGCCACGCGAGATCAGCTATCGGATCACCGCGATTTTCGAGATCGGCGTCTATGATTTCGACAAGGCCTATGTCGTCATGCCGATGGAGGATGCCCAATTGCTTCTGCTGACCGGCGACCAGGTCGGCATGATCGAGGTGAAGACCAGCGATCCCGACAAGGTCGGCGAAATATTGCGGCCGCTCGCCGAAAAGGTCGCGGCGCAGGCGGTCGTGTCCGACTGGCGTTCGATGAACGCGAGCCTGTTCGAGGCGCTGTCGATCGAGCGCGTCGCGATGTTCGTGATCCTGTCGCTGATCATCCTCGTCGCCGCATTCAACATCGTCTCGTCGCTGATCATGCTCGTGCGCGCAAAGACGCGTGACATGGCGATATTGCGCACGATGGGCGCGCCGCGCGACGCGGTGATGCGTATCTTCATGGCGATAGGGCTTTCGATCGGTGTTGCGGGAACGATCGCCGGGATGATCGTCGGTTTCTCGCTGCTCTATTTCCGCCAGGGCGTGCTGCGCGGGGTCGAGTTCCTGACCGGCCAGCCCCTGTGGGATCCGTCGATCCGCTTCCTTACCGAACTGCCGTCGAAGCCCGATCCGTTCGAGATTACAGCGATCGTCATCATGGTGATCGTCTTCAGCTTCCTCGCGACGCTGTATCCTGCATATAAAGCCGCCAATACCGACCCCGTGCAGGTGCTGCGTTATGAGTGACAAGGTTCTGGAGCTTCACGCACTGAAGCGCAGCTTCACGCAGGGCGACGTCACCATCGACGTGCTGCGCGGGGTCGATGCCCATCTGAAACGCGGCGAAATCGTCGCGCTGCTCGGGCCGTCGGGATCGGGCAAGTCAACGATGCTGCAGGCCGTGGGCCTGCTCGAAGGCGGGTTCGACGGGACGATCAGCATCGATGGCCATGACGTGACGCGATACGATCAGGGAGAGCGAACGAAGACGCGGCGCGAGAAGATCGGCTTCGTCTATCAATTTCACCATTTGCTCCCCGATTTCAACGCGATCGAGAATGTGATCCTGCCGCAGCTGATCCGCGGCGCGGGACAGGCCGAGGCCGAAGAACGCGCGGCGGACCTGCTCGGGCGACTGGGATTGGCCGAGCGGCTGCATCACAAGCCGAGCAAGCTGTCGGGCGGCGAGCAGCAGCGCGTCGCGGTGGCGCGCGCGCTGGCCAACCGGCCTCTGCTCGTGCTCGCCGACGAGCCGACGGGCAATCTCGACGAAGCGACGGCCGATCGAGTGTTCGACCAGTTCGTCAAGCTCGTGCGCGACCATGGCTCGGCGGCGCTGGTCGCGACGCACAACGAGCGGCTCGCGGCGCGGATGGACCGCGTGCTGCGCTTGCACGATGGGCGGATCGAGGCGTAGGCTCGTCAGAGCTATTACAGACCCAGTTTCCGTTCGCATCGAGCGAAGTCGAGATGCCCATCGATCAAGCGCCAAGCTGAGGGGTGTCTCGACTTCGCTCGACACGAACGGATTGGTCAGAAGGGGACGGACTATGGCATTATACGATCTTTCGGCGAAGCTGCCCGGCGGCGGCACGCAATCGCTGGCGGACTATCGCGGCAAGGTGCTGCTGATCGTCAACACCGCGTCGAAATGCGGCTTCACCCCGCAATATGAGGGGCTGGAAGAGCTCTACCGCGACTATAAGGACCGCGGGCTCGAGATCCTTGCCTTTCCGTGCAACCAGTTCGGCGCGCAGGAGCCCGGCGATGCGGCGGAAATCGCGAATTTCTGTTCGCTGACCTATGATGTCAGCTTTCCTTTGATGGCCAAGATTGACGTCAATGGCGACGACGCCGATCCGATCTTCAAGCATCTGAAGAAGGAAAAGACCGGTCTCCTCGGCAGCGGGATCAAGTGGAATTTCACCAAATTCCTGGTTGGTCGCGATGGCAAGACGGTGTCGCGCCACGCGCCGACGACGAAGCCCGAACAATTGCGCAAAGAGATTGAGGAACTGCTGGGTTAAGCCTTGGCAGAATCGGTGCTGTCACTGTAGCGTCATTCGATGGCCTTCAGCCCCTTTGTCCCCCTTCGCGTCTTTTCCAGCTACACGATGCTCGAAGGGGCGATCGAGCCCAAGTTGATCGCCAAGGCGGCCCGCGAACGCGGGTTTCCGGCGATCGCGGTCGCCGATCGCAACGGGCTTTACGGCGTCATGGCATTTGGCGAGGCGTGCAAGGCGGCGGGGGTGCAGCCGATCGTCGGCACGCTGCTGAGCGTCGCACGCCCCGGACAGCGCCTCGCGAACGGCGCTCCGATCATCGACTGGCTCGCGCTCTATGCGCAGGACAATGCCGGATATGACAATCTATGCGCGCTCGTGTCGGCGGCGCATCTCGGCCGTCCGGTCGAGCAGGACCCGCATGTGCTGCTGTCCGACATCGCGGGCAGGACCGACGGGCTGATCTGCCTCACCGGCGGCGGCGAGGGTGCGCTCGCGCGATTGCTCGCGGGCGAGCAGAAGAGCGCGGCCGACGATTATGTCGAACAACTGGAAGCGCTGTTCGGCGGGCGGCTCTATATCGAACTCTCGCGGCGCGGCGATGCGACCGAGGTCGCGGCCGAAGCGGCGCTGATCGATCTGGCCTATGCGCGCGCGCTGCCGATCGTTGCGACGAACCCGGCGAATTTCGTCGAACCGAACTTCCATCCCGCGCACGACGCGATGCTGTGTATCGCGCAGTCGGCCTATGTCGAGAGCGAGGACCGGCGCGTTTCGAGCCCCGAAGCCTGGCTGAAACCCGCCGAAGCGATGGAAGACGCCTTCTCGGACCTGCCCGAGGCAATCCGCAACAGTTTGGTCGTCGCGCAGCGCTGCGCGTTCATGGCGCCGAAGCGCGCGCCGATCCTGCCAAGCCTCGCGGGCGACCGCGAGGGCGAGGCGGCGCAGCTTGCACAGGATGCGCGCGCGGGGCTGGAGGCACGGCTCGCGCTCTATCCCGACCTCGGCGAAGACGAACGAAACGCCTATATCGCACGGCTCGATTTCGAGGTTGGCGTCATCGTCCAAATGGGCTTCCCCGGCTACTTCCTGATCGTTGCCGACTTCATCAAATGGGCGAAAAATCACGACATTCCGGTGGGTCCGGGGCGCGGCTCGGGCGCGGGCAGCGTTGTCGCCTGGGCGCTGACGATCACCGACCTCGATCCACTGAAGCTCGGCCTGCTCTTCGAACGCTTCCTCAATCCCGAACGCGTGTCGATGCCCGACTTCGACATCGACTTCTGCGAAACGCGGCGGGGCGAAGTGATCCGCTATGTGCAGGAGAAATATGGCCGGGACACGGTGGCGCAGATCATCACCTTCGGTAAGCTGAAGGCGCGCGCGGTGCTCAAGGACACCGGGCGCGTGCTCCAGATGAGCTATGGCCAGGTCGACCGGCTCGCGAAGCTGGTCCCGAACCATCCGACCGACCCCTGGACGCTCGAACGCGCGCTGAACGGCGTCGCCGAGCTGATGACCGAATATAAGCAGGACGACGGGGTGCGGCGCCTGTTCGATATGGCGCGCCAATTGGAAGGCCTGCCGCGGCACAGCTCTACCCATGCCGCGGGTGTTGTGATCGGCGACCGCCCGCTCGACCAGCTCGTCCCGCTCTATCGCGATCCGCGTTCGGACATGCCGGTGACACAGTTCGACATGAAATATGTCGAGAGCGCGGGGCTGGTAAAATTCGACTTCCTCGGGCTCAAGACTTTGTCGGTGCTCAAGGAGGCGCGACGCCTGCTCGCGCTGCGCGGGATCGACGTCGATCTCGACACGCTGGCGTGGGACGATACCGCGGTTTACGAGCTGCTCCAGCGCGGCGAGACGGTCGGGGTGTTCCAGCTGGAATCCGAAGGCATGCGGCGCACGCTGTCGGCGGTGAAACCGACCAATTTCGGCGACATCATCGCGCTCGTCGCGCTCTACCGTCCTGGTCCGATGGACAATATCCCGCTGTTCGGCGCGCGTAAGAACGGGCGCGAGGCGATCGCCTATCCGCACCCGCTGCTCGAAGGCATCCTTGCCGAAACCTATGGCATTTTCGTCTATCAGGAACAGGTGATGCAGGCGGCGCAGATCCTGGCGGGCTACAGTCTCGGCGGCGCCGACCTGCTGCGCCGCGCGATGGGCAAGAAGGTCCAGGCCGAAATGGACGCGCAGCGCGAGACCTTTGTGAAGGGCTGCGGCGAGCATAACCAGATCGCTCCCAAGGCGGCGAACGAGCTGTTCGACTTGATCGACAAGTTCGCGGGCTATGGCTTCAACAAGAGCCACGCCGCCGCCTATGCGCTGCTGTCGTACCAGACCGCGTGGCTGAAGGCGCATTATCCGCACGAATTCTTCGCGGCATCGATGTCGTTCGATAGCCATCAGACCGACAAATTGTCGATCTTCATCGACGATATGCGGCGCCTCGACGTCGGAATCGCGCCGCCGTCGGTCAACGACAGCGAGGCCGATTTCTCGGTCGGCCGCGACGACGATGGGCTGACGGTCCGTTACGCGCTCGGCGCGCTCAAGGGCGTGGGCGAAAAGGCGATGGAAGCGCTGGTCGCCGAGCGCGCCAAGGGCGATTTTGCGTCGCTCGACGATTTCGCGAGCCGCATCGATCCCAAGCTGCTCAACCGGCGCCAGATCGAGGCGCTGGCGGGGGCGGGGGCGTTCGACCCCATCGAGCCCGATCGTCCGCGCGCCTTTGCCGGCGCCGAAAGCCTGCTCGCCTGCGCGAACAGCTCGGCGCACGAACGCTCGACGGGTCAGGGCGGCCTGTTCGGCGGCGATATCGCGATCGCACCGGCGTTGCAGCTGCCCGCCGCCGAGCCGTGGACGCTCGCTGAACGCATGACGCGCGAGAAGGACGCCTTCGGCTTCTATTTCTCATCGCATCCAGTCGAGCAATATGAGGCGATCGTCGCGGCGCGCGGCGCGCGGTCCTATGGCGACATCTGCGCCAATGTCGAAATGACGCCGGGTACGCGCATTCCGATGACGATGGCGGGCATGGTCGAAAGCGCGCGGCCGCGCGTGTCGCAGCGCGGCAATCGTTTCCTCAACCTGACGCTTTCCGACCGCAGCGGGCAATTCCAGTCGAGTTGTTTCGACGAACAGGCCGGCAAGATATTGGAAGCACTCGCGGCCGACGGCGGCTGCGCGATCCTGTCGGTCGAGCTCGACCTGCTCGAGGGCGAAGAAACGCCGCGCGTCACGGTACGCGGCGCGCAGCCGCTGGCCGAAATGGCGGCGACCGCGGCGCTGGAACTGACATGCCGCGTCGCATTGCCCGATGCGATCGCGGAGATGGCGCGCCTGCTCGAGCGGCGCGACGATGCGCGCGGCCGCGTGTTCGTTCTGACCGAGGATCCCGACACCGGCGACGAACTTCGCATCAACCTCGGCCGCGGTTTCGCGCTGGGTCCTGATCTCGTCGCGCGGTTCGAAACGGTCGCGGGTGTCAGCGACGTGACGCTGTCGCTGTTCACTCCCAAGGATTTTCGGGCGCGTTAGCGATCCACGGTCGCCGCGCTCCTTCGGTAACCATCCAGCATGAAACAGGAGGTACGGAATGACCCGAACGATTGCCGGCGCATGTCTTTGCGGTGCGGTCAGTTTCGAGATTGTCGGCGAATTTCACGCCTTCTATCTTTGCCATTGTTCGCGATGTCGCAAGGGTAGCGGGTCGGCGCATGGCGCAAACCTGTTCTCGGCAACGGCAAAGCTCAGCTGGTTGTCGGGAGAGGACAAGGTGAAATCCTATCACCTTCCTGCGACCCGCCATCAAAGAGACTTCTGCACCGAATGCGGGTCGGGGTTGCCGCGCGAAGTGATGCAGGGAGCGATGCTCGTCGTCCCGGCCGGAAGCATCGACAGCGCGATCGATATCCGGCCGACCGCGCATATCTGTTGTGACAGCCGCGCCGGATGGGACGCCGATCTGGAAACGGTTCCAAAGATCGGCGGGCTTCCCGGCTGATCGCGTCGCAGTTTTCGCGCCGGCCGATCCGTTGACGCTTGCGTAAACCGCATTCCTCGCCTTATCCCTAGGGCAAAGAAATGAGAGGAATGCCTGATGTCCGGAATGCAGAGCCAGCCGCTGCTGGTCACCAGCCTGATCGACCATGCCGCGCGCGAACATGCGAACCGCGAGATCGTGTCGCGCTGGGCCGATGGCAGCGTGACACGCACGACGTGGGGCGAGGTCGGGACGGATGCGCGCCGTTTCGCCGCGGCGATGACGCGGTTGGGGATGAACAAGGGCGACCGCATCGCGACGCTCGCGATGAACCATGGCCATCATCTCGTCAGCTGGTACGGCAGCGCGGGGATGGGCGGGGTGCTTCATACAGTGAACCCCCGGCTGTTCGACGAGCAGCTCGTCTATATCGTCAACGATGCCGATGACCGTGTGTTGCTGTTCGACGCGATGTTCCTGCCGATCGTCGAGCGGCTGCGCCCGCAGTTGCCAACAGTCGAGCATTTCATCCTGTTCGATGCACCGGCGCGCGAAGGCTATCTCTCGTACCGCGACCTGATCGACGCCGAGGACGGCAGCTTCGAATGGGTGCAGCTCGACGAGCGCGATCCGGTCGGTCTTTGCTATACGAGCGGGACGACGGGCAATCCCAAGGGCGTGCTCTACGAGCATCGCTCGAACGTCATCCATGCGATCACCGAGATCCAGCCCGACGTATTCGGCCTGTCGAATCGCAGCGTGATTCTGCCGATCGTGCCGATGTTCCACGCCAACAGCTGGGGCGTGCCCTTTGCCGCCGCGACGGTCGGCGCCAAGCTGGTGTTCTCGGCGACCAATGATGCGCAGGTGCTGTGCGACCTGATGCACGACGAGGGGGTCACCCACAGCGCCGGTGTACCGACGGTGTGGATCGCGATGTTCGCGCATATGGATGCGACCGGCATCGGTTACGGCAAGCTCGAACGCGTGATCATCGGCGGATCGGCGGCGCCGCGCGCGATGATCGAACGCTTCATGCGGGCGGGAATCGCGGTCGGTCATGCGTGGGGGATGACCGAAACCAGCCCGATCGGGACGATGGGCAAGCGGCCGTGGAACTGGGACGAGCTGAGCTTTGACGAACAGGTCGACATCGTGTGCCGCCAGGGCTGCCCGCCGTTCGGGGTCGAGCTGCGCATCGTCGACGACGAGGACAAGGACTTGCCGCGCGACGGAGTGACCAGCGGGCGGCTACAGTGCCGCGGACCGTGGATCATCCAGCGTTATTTCAAGGCCGATGTTGACGCCGCCGATGGCGACGGCTGGTTCGACACCGGCGATGTCGCGGTGCTGCACCCCGACGGCGTCATGCAGATCACCGACCGCGCCAAGGATGTGATCAAGTCGGGCGGCGAGTGGATCAGCTCGATCGAACTCGAAAATGCTGCGGTCGGTGCGCCCGGGGTGCAGGAGGCGGCAGCGGTCGGCGTCTATCACCCGAAATGGGACGAGCGGCCGATCCTGTTGATCGTCAAAAAGCCGGGGTCCGAGGTGAGCGAGGCGGCGATCGTCGATTATCTGAAGGACAAGGTCGCCAAATGGTGGCTGCCCGACGAGATCGTCTTTGTCGACGAACTGCCGCACACGGCGACGGGCAAGATTTTGAAACGCCAGATCCGCGACGATTATAAGGATTACAAGCTGAAGTCGCTGGTGGGGGCATGATCCAGCGCGCGACGTAAAAGGCGTCGCCCCTTGCGAAGGCAGGGGCCGCTGTCGGCATCGCTCAGCCGTTGATGTGTTCAAAAAGGTCGGCCCATTCGGGATTGGCCTCCGAGATCAGCCGAAGCTTCCATCCGCGTTTCCACTTCTTCAGGGCTTTTTCGCGGACGATAGCTTCGTCGATCCGACCGAATGGCTCGGCATAGACCAAGCGCGTCAGATCCCATTTCTTGCAAAAATCCGAGCCGGTCCCTGATCGATGCATAAAGATGCGGGCAGGGAGATCGGCTGTTACGCCGATATAGAGGATGCCCATCGGCTTATTGGTCATGATGTAGACATAGGCGCGTCCCATCAAAATCAGCTCCATGACCACAGCGGCCCCTGCCTTCGCAGGGGCGACGATTGTTTCTGCTAGAACAGCTCCATCTGCCCGTCGCGCTCGGGTGGCCTGAACAGGTCGCTGCGGATCGGGGGGAAGCTCCGGTCCATGCCATGTTCGCGGGCGGCGCGTTTGACGCGGGTGCGGATGAGCTGGGCCCAGACGCCGTGGCCCCGCATCCGCGTGAAGAAATCGGGATCATTGTCGCGGCCGCCGCGGATGTCCTGCACCATATGCATCACCTTGTCGGCGCGGTCGGGATAGTGCGCCGCGAGCCAGGCGCGGAACAAGGGCGCCACCTCGAAGGGCAGGCGCATCAATATATAGGACACACGGATCGCGCCTGCTTCGGCGGCGGCCTTCATAATGGCCTCAATCTCGTGGTCGGTGATCGCGGGGATGATCGGCGAGATATTGACCTGCGTCGGCACGCCCGCATCGATCAGCTTGCGGATCGCGGCAAGGCGGCGGCGCGGGTGCGGTGCGCGGGGTTCGAGCGTGCGCGCGATGGCAGGGTCGAGCGTCGTCACCGACACCGCGACCCCAATCAGATTGTCGCGCGCCATGTCGGCGAGCAAGTCGATATCGCGCAGGACGCGGTCGGACTTGGTGGTGATGATCAGCGGGTGGCGCGTTTCGGCAAGAACTTCGACGATCGAACGGGTGATGCCCCAGTCGCGCTCGATCGGCTGGTAGCCGTCGGTGTTGGTGCCGATCGCCAGCGGCGCCGGCGTATACCCACGCTTTGCCAGTTCGGCGCGCAGCAGCTTTGCGGCGTCGGGTTTGGCGAAGAGTTTGCTTTCGAAATCGAGCCCCGGTGACAGGTCGTGAAACGCATGAGTCGGGCGCGCGAAGCAATAGATGCAGCCATGTTCGCAGCCGCGATAGGGATTGATCGAGCGGTCGAAGCTGATGTCGGGTGACTTGTTACGCGAAATGATCGTTTTCGGGTGCTCGACCGTGACCGTCGTGCGCAGCGGCGGGGCGTCGCCGTCGATCTCCTCCGCTGCGTCGAGCCAGTCGCCGTCGAGAACGCGCTCGGCCGATCCGGTGCGCGTCGGCCGCAAATTGGTCGGCGCGCCGCGGCCCGCGATCGGGGGGAGGGGTTTGGGCGATTCCATCGGGCCAAACTACGCGCCCGGTGAGAACAAATAAAGAACATTCTCATCGCCCCCGCGAAGGCCGGGGCCGCTATCGGCCTTGCGCTGCGTCACCAGCGGCCCCCGCCTTCGCGGGGGCGACGGTTACTCGGTCAGCCGCGGCATCAGTTCGACAAAATTGCAGGGCTTGTGGCGGCTGTCGAGCTGCGTCGACAAAATGCCTTCCCATGCGTCGGTCACCGCGCCGGTCGAACCGGGGAGCGCGAAGATATAAGTGCCGCGCGCGACGACGGCGCAGGCGCGCGATTGGATCGTCGAAGTGCCGATCGTCTGATAGCTGAGCCAGCGGAACAGCTCGCCGAATCCGGGAATGTCCTTGCCGTCTAGCCGGTGCAGCGCCTCGGGCGTGACGTCGCGTCCTGTCAGCCCCGTGCCGCCAGTGGTGATCACGACATCGACCTGCGTGTCGTCGATCCAGTTATGGAGGCGCGAGACGATCAGGTCGGTCTCGTCCTTGATGATCGCGCGCGCGGCAAGAATATGCCCTGCGCCGGTCAGCAATAACTCGAGCTTGTCGCCCGACCGATCATCCGCAGCACTGCGGCTGTCCGATATCGTCAGCAGCGCGATGCGGACGGGCTTGAAGGCGAGACTCTCGTCAATCGGCATTCGCAAGACCGCCGCCGGCGTAGGTCAGGCGCGTGCGGTCCTTGCCGTCGGGGAAGCGCGGCCATTTGCCCTGCGCAAGCGCGGCGCGGCTGACCGACGGCTTGCCCTGCTGCGCCTCGTACATCCAGTAATTGCGCAGCACGATGCCGACATAGCCGCGCGTCTCCCAATAGGGGATCGATTCCATGTAGAGCAGCGGGTCGCCGTTATCGCGGATTTCGGTCTGCCAACGCGCGACGGGCGCTGGACCGGCGTTGTAGGCGGCGATAACCTTGGGCAGTTGGCCGCCCGTCGCAGGATCGCGGCTGAGATATTGCAGATAACGCTGGCCGAGATCCATGTTCACCGCGGGCGTCTTGAGGTCGCCCAGTGCCGCGACTGCGCCTTCCCAACGCACGATATCGCGCGCAGTGCCGGGGCGCACCTGCATCAGCCCGGTAGCGCCCGCCGGGCTCACGACGCCGCGTTGGAAGCGTGATTCCTGGAGCGTGTGGGCAAAGACCAGCGCCGGATCGACGCGCCAGCCGCCGTTCGGCTCCCATTTCGGCTGCGGATAGCGGGCTTGGGCGGCAGGCTTGCGGCCCTGCGGCGTGTTGTGTGCAAGATAGAGCTGCGTCTCGGGCAAGCTGAGCGCGCCCGCCATCGCGAGCAATTGTTCATGCTGCCGCACGTCGCCGATCAGCGCCTGATGGCGGAGCAGCGCCCCGGCATATTTATCCTCACCAATCTCGGCGAATGCCATTGCGGCGCGGACATTGGGCAGATCTTCGAGTGCGCGCCAGGCGCTGCGGTCGGCGCGGACATTCTCGCGCTGGCGGTTCACTTCGACGCCCAGCGTTTCGACCGCGAGCAGACCGTAGAAGGTCTCCTCGTTGGCAGCAGCAGCGCGGAGGCGCGACTGGACCGACGCGGGTTCGCCCGCGGCGACGGCAGCACGCGCGGCCCAATAATAGGCCGCGGCGCGCAGTTCGCTGTCGGGTGCCTCCTTCGCGACGCGGTCGAACGCGGTCAGCGCGGTCCGATAGTCGCGGGTGCGCCACGCAGCGAGTCCCTTGACCCACGCGCCTTGCGTCGACCAGGCGCCCTGACCCTCGCTGCACTCGCTGGCGAGGCGGAGCGCGTTGGCGTCGTCATTCTCGATATAATAGGACCAGGCGACCTTCTGCCGCCATTCGTTGCGCGCCTCGGGGCTCAGCTGGTCGCCGACGGCGTTGAGCAGTGCTTCGGCGCCCGCGGGATCGTCATTTTTGATCCGGTCCGGAATCGAGCGGGCGAGCGCGGCCGCCGCGGGGTCACCGCTGATCGCATCGGCGCCAAGACGGCGCGGGGCGCTGCCTGACCAGGCGAGCCGCGACTGCGACGGCAGCGCCGGAAGGTCGGTTGCACCGCGCCGCGTCGCCAGCCGGCCAAGCTGTTCGGCCTGCGGCAGGAAAGGCGATCGCGAAAGGATCGGCATGATGTCGCTGACTTCGGCGCGCGGGCTGTTCGCCGCGGTGAGTAGCTCGGCGCGCAGGAAATCACCCAGCGGGCCATTGTCCGCGCCATCGAGCAGCGATTTGGCTTCCGCCCAGCGCTCGCTGCGGATCGCGGTCAGCACCTGCGTGTAGAGCTGCTTCTGTTTCGACGACAAGATGTCGGGCACCGTCTGCGGCGCCGACGCGAGATCGCGATTGCCGGCATCGGCGGCGAACGCCGGTGCGGAGCCAAGGGAGATCGCCAGAACGGCGCATGAAATCAGGGTTTTGGTCATATTCTGCATCCGTCAACGTCCCCGGTTGAACAGTTTCAGGCTATCCCATGCCGCCGCTTTCTGCGCGGGCCGAGCCAGCAACATCGCGGGATGGGCGACTGCTACGGCCTCCATCTTGCCGCCATCTTGGTTAATATTGAGTAACTTTCCGCGCGCATCGGGCAGCGGCAGGCCGGCGGCCATGCGGACGATGTCGCCGCCGATCAGCAGCAAACGTCCCGGTTTCGCGAGCCGCAGGTGATGCCAGAGCAGCCGGTCGAGCTCGGCCGCCTCTTCGCCGTCGCAGCGCCCGCCCGCAGGACGCGTGACCGCGAGGCTGGCGACATAACAATCGCCGCGCGCCCTGCCGATCGCCTGCAGCATCGCGTCGAGCAGCTTGCCCGCCGGCCCCGCGAAGAGCGTGCCGTCGCGCTGATCGTCGATTTCGGGCCAGGCGGTGAGCAGCATCAGCGGTGCGCCTGCATCGCCGACCGGAAGCACGCGGCGCGCGTCCCACTGGCTGCCCGGCACATCGTCGCTCGTCGCAAGCCAGCTTTGAAATTCGTCCCAATCCTCCGGGAACACGACCGGACCCTTGGCTTCAGCCACCTCGGGCGCTTCCTGTCGCTGGAGCGCGGCGGGGAGCGGGGGCAGTTCGGGTTCGGCGTTTATGGCTCGTTTCGGCTTGGGCGCCGCAGCGTCATTTGCCGGCGGCATGGCAAGCCAGCCCGCCGGTTCCTCACCGACAAGCATGTCGACGCCCGCCAGCGACCACCAGTCGCTATAGCTTTCCGCCATCAAGGCTGAATTTTGCCCACCCATGAATTTGTTTCAAACAGGCAGTTGACGGACGCGTCAATTGGCGGGCATCGCATTTCGTGACAGAATGAGCGCGGGACACGATGAATGATCCCGCGCGGGGACGGCAGAAAGGTATTTGCGGTGAGCGAACGGGAATCGATGCCCTATGACGTGGTCATCGTCGGCGCAGGGCCGGCGGGGCTTTCGGCGGCGATCCGCCTCAAACAATTGGCGAATGACGCGGGCAGTGAATTGTCGGTGTGCATCCTCGAAAAGGGGTCCGAGGTCGGCGCGCACATCCTCTCGGGGGCGGTGATCGATCCCAAATCGCTCGACGAACTGCTTCCCGAATGGCGCACGCAGGGCTGTCCGCTTGCCGAAGTTCCCGTGAACGACAACCAGCATTGGGTGCTGACGAAGGCGAAAAAATTCGCGCTTCCCGAATTCATCTCGCCCGGCTTCATGCACAACAAGGGCACCTATACCGGCAGCCTCGGCAATCTTTGCCGCTGGCTCGCCGAACAGGCCGAAGGTCTTGGCGTCGAAATCTTCCCCGGCTTCCCCGCCGCCGAGATCCTCTACAATGAGGATGGTTCGGTCAAAGGCGTCGCGACAGGCGACATGGGCGTTGCGCGCGACGGCAGCCATAAGGGCGACTATGCCCCCGGCCTCGAACTCCATGCGAAATACACCTTCTTCGCCGAGGGCGTGCGCGGGCATCTGACCAAGATGATCAAGCCGCAGTTCGCGCTCGACGCCGATTGCGAGCCGCAGGTCTATGGCCTTGGCGTCAAGGAACTCTGGGACATCAAGCCCGAGAACCACGCCGAGGGCCGCGTGATCCACACGCAGGGCTGGCCGCTCGACGAAAACGCCAATGGCGGCGGTTTCCTCTATCATCAGGCGAACGGACAGGTCGCACTCGGTTTCGTGACCTGGCTCAACTATCGCAATCCGCATATCTCCCCGTTCCAGGAGATGCAGAAGTGGAAGACGCACCCCGAGATCGCGAAAATCCTGAAGGGCGGCAAGCGCGTCTCCTATGGCGCGCGCGCGATCAGCGATGGCGGGCTGCAGTCGGTGCCCAAGCTTGCCTTCCCGGGCGGCGCTTTGATCGGCGACACCGCGGGCTTCCTCAACGTCCCTCGCATCAAGGGGACGCATACCGCGATGAAGTCGGGCATGATGGCGGCCGAGGCGGCGTTCGCCGCAGTAAACGCGGGTCGGAGCAGCGACACGCTCGACGCCTACCAGGCCGCCTTTGACGACAGCTGGGTGAAGAAAGAGCTCAGTGTCGTCCGCAACGTATTGCCGCTCGTCGAAAAATATGGCGATTTGGCGGGGACGCTCCTGTCGGGTATCACGATGTGGCTCGAAACGCTGAAGATCAAAGTCCCCTTCACGATGAAGCATCATCCGGACAATGAGAGCCTGTACCGGGCCGACATCATGCCGAAACCCGATTATCCCAAGCCCGACGGCGTGCTGACTTTCGACCGTCTGTCGTCGGTGTTCGTCTCGAACACCAACCATGAGGAAGACCAGCCGGTCCACCTTCAGCTCAAGGATCCGTCGATTCCGGTCGCGTACAACCTGCCGCTCTATGACGAGCCTGCGCAGCGTTATTGTCCGGCAGGCGTCTATGAGATTGTCGGCGAGGCCGAGGGCGATCCCAAATTCGTGATCAACGCGCAGAATTGCGTCCATTGCAAGACGTGCGATATCAAGGACCCGACCCAGAATATCAACTGGGTCACCCCCGAAGGCGGCGGAGGCCCCAATTACCCGAACATGTAAGCACGCGCGCTTCTTTCTGATCGTCGCCGCGATTGCGGCGGCGGTTCCGGCGCATGCCGTCGACGACAATGGCGCGGCCTTGAACGCGCTGGTGCGGGCGCGGCTCGCGGAGGAAGGCGGCGAGCCCGCTGCCGCGCTGTCGGCGCTGACCGCGGTTTCGAGCGTCGCGCCCGACCTGCCGGGCCTGCGCGGACGGATGCTCGAACAGGCGATCGAGGCGGGCGATTTGGAGGCAGCACGCGCCGCGGCGCTGCGCCTATGGACGACGGGCGACCGCCGCTTCGACGCACAGCTCGTGCTGATGGTCGACGCGATGCGCCGGTCGGACTGGAAGACCGCGCGCGATTATGCGGCGGGCCGGATCGACAAGGCGGGGGCCGACACGATCGGGCGGTTGATCCTGCCCACGGTGAACGCCTGGATCGATGTCGGTTCCCGCGAAAAAATGCCTGAACAGCATTTGCTTGCAGTGAACAGCCGCACGCGTCCCGAACCGGCGCTGACGCTACAGGTCGCGCTCGTTCAGATCGCGACCAAGCGGGTCGGCGAGGCGGCGACGCTGACCGACGGCATAACCTTGACCGACCGGACCAGCCAACTCGTCGGGCTGCGCGTGGCGGCAACGCTCGACAAGGCGGGGCAACAGGATACGGCGCAGCGGCTGCGCGGGCGGATCGCGCTCGCGTCGGGACAGCGTGAGGACCCGATGCTGTTGCTACCCGATCAGCCCGTCTCGACGCCGCAGGCGGGTGTAGCGCAATGGCTTGGCCTGCTCGCCGATGGTCTGGCCCGCACGCCGGGGGGCAGCGCCAAGCTGCCGCTGCTGTTCGCGCGCGCCGCCTATTGGCTCAACGCGGAGGATCTGGCGGTGCGGACGACGCTCGTCGAGGCGCTCGATCGCAATGGCCAGCGGGGCGATGCCATGGCGCTGCTCGAAACCGTGCGAGCACCGCTCCCGCCGGTTCTCGCAATGCGGCGCGCCGAATTGATGGCCGATGCCGGCGACCTGCCCGGTGCGGCCAAGCTGGCTGAGGCCGCTGCGAAGGATAATGACGCGCGCAGCATGCTCGTCCGTCTTGCCGATATCGCGCGCCGATCGGGTGATCCGGCGGCGGCGGCACGCGCCTATGAGCGCCTCGAAGCTTCGCTGGGGAACAGCGGGGGCGACAATATGCTCCGTGGCACGTTGCTGATCGCCCGCGCCGAACTGTTGCTGCAGGCGGGGCGGTGGGATGCGGCGGCGCCTTTGATGGAAAAGGCGGTCGCACTGCGGCCCGATGATGCATCGATCCTCAATTTCGCAGGTTATTCGGCGCTGGAACGGCGCAAGGATGTGAAGCAGTCGCTCGCGCGGATCGAGGCGGCGTGGGCGCAGGAACCGCAGAATGCGAGCATCGCCGACTCACTCGGCTGGGCCTATTTCCTGACCGGTCGTACCGACGACGCGGTGAAGCTGCTCGAAAAGGCGCAGCTCGGCGAACCCGGGAATGCCGTGATCGTCGAGCATCTGGGTGACGCCTATTGGAAGGCGGGGCAGAAGTTTCAGGCGCGCTACAATTGGCGCGCCGCCGCGCTGCTCGCCGAAGCCGAAATGGCGACGCGACTGGAGGCGAAGCTGCGCGACGGGCTGACCCCCGCAACCACCGCACCGTGACCGCGTTTCGCGAGACGGGCTGGGCCAAGATCAACCTCGCGCTCCACGTCCGTGGGCGCCGGGCCGATGGCTACCATGCGATCGAGACCTTGTTCGCTTTCGTCGACGACGGCGACGCGATCACCGCCGAGTTCGCCGATAGTGATGCGCTGACGATCGACGGTGAATTCGCCGAGGGATTGAGCACGGGCGGCGAGAATCTGGTGATGCAGGTGCTGGCGTTGCTGCGCGAACGCTATGGTGCGGAGCGGGTGCCGCAGCTTGCGGTGACGTTGACCAAGAAACTGCCGGTCGCGGCGGGGATCGGCGGCGGGTCGGCGGACGCTGCGGCGATGGCGCGGCTGATCCGGACGCATTTCCTGCCCGAGCTGGGCGATACGGCGCTGGCGCGGCTCGTCGGCCCGCTCGGCGCCGATATCGCCGCCTGTGTCGCGAGCACGACCTGTCTGGGTGTCGGCGTCGGGGAAGAATTGAGCGCCGTGCCCGAGTTGCGGCTTGGCGGAACGCCGGTGCTGCTGGTCAATCCGCGCCAGCCAGTCGCGACGGGGCCGGTTTTTGCAGCGTGGGACGGGATCGATCGCGGGCCGCTATTTACCGGTGCCGACCTGCGCGCCGGGTTGTTCAGCGCGCGCAACGATCTGCAGCGTCCGGCGATCGCGCAATGCCCGGCGATTGCCGACATCTTGCTCGAACTTGGCGGACTGCGCCCGTGGCTGACGCGCATGTCGGGGTCGGGCGCGACCTGTTTTGCGCTGTTCGAAGCGGCGGCCGAGCGCGATACCGCAGCCGCCATACTGGCAGAACGGCATCCGGGCTGGTGGTCGATGGCGGGGACATTGCGATGAGCGAAGCGTGGCGGCAGATCGGCGAAGCACGTGCGGGCGGCATCCTGCTGATCGCCGACCATGCCTCGGCCTTTGTGCCGGGCGACGTCGATCTCGGCATCGATCCCGCGCTGCTGAGCAATCATATTGCGATCGACATCGGTGTTGCCGAGGTTGCGGCGCTGCTCGTCGAAAGCGGCGCGGTCGATGCGGCGATCCTAGGCGGCGTGTCGCGGCTCGTCGTCGACTGCAATCGCGAAGAGGATGCGCCCGGGGTGCTTCCGATCGCCAGCGACGGGCATGCGGTGCCGGGCAATGCGCTGGGCGATGCGGCGCGCGAGGCGCGGCTCGCGCGCTTTTTCCGGCCCTATCACGACCATATCGCCGCGACGATCGCCGCGCAGCGCCCGGCGATGATCCTGTCGCTACACAGCTTCACGCCATCGCTTGCCGCACATCCCGATCAGGCGCGCCCGTGGCACGTCGGGGTGCTCTATAATGAGGACGACCGGCTTGCGGCGGCGGCAATTGCGGCCTTGGAAGCCGAAGGCATGATCGTCGGCGACCAGCAGCCCTATTCGGGCAAGCTGCTCAACGCGACGATGAACCGCCATGCCGAGGGCAATGGGATTCCCTATGTCGGGATCGAGATGCGGCAGGATCTGGTCGGCGATGCGGCGGGGCAGACGCTGTTTGCCGAACGGCTTTCTCGCATGTGCAGCAAAGTTGCATTGAATCTGGCCAAATAGGCGTGTAGAGGCGCGTCTCTTCGCTTATTTTTGAAATAAAATTATCAGGACTGTTTGAAATGCCTTCATATCGTTCGCGCACCACCACCCACGGCCGCAATATGGCCGGTGCCCGCGGCCTCTGGCGCGCGACAGGGATGAAGGACAGCGACTTCGGCAAGCCGATCATCGCGGTGGTCAACAGCTTCACGCAGTTTGTGCCCGGCCACGTCCACCTGAAAGATCTCGGTCAGATGGTCGCGCGTGAGATCGAGGCGTCGGGCGGGGTTGCCAAGGAATTCAACACGATCGCGGTCGATGACGGCATCGCGATGGGGCATGACGGCATGCTCTATTCGCTGCCGTCGCGCGACCTGATTGCGGATTCGGTCGAATATATGGTCAACGCGCATTGCGCCGACGCGATGGTGTGCATTTCGAACTGCGACAAGATCACGCCGGGCATGCTGATGGCCGCCCTCAGGATCAATATCCCGGTCGTGTTCGTGTCGGGCGGGCCGATGGAAGCCGGCAAGGTCGTGATCAAGGGCAAGGAGGTCGCGCTCGACCTGGTCGATGCGATGGTCGCCGCTGCCGACGAGAAATATACCGATGCCGAGGTCGACGAGATCGAGCGCGCGGCGTGTCCGACGTGCGGCTCATGCTCGGGCATGTTCACCGCCAATTCGATGAATTGCCTGACCGAAGCGCTGGGCCTTTCACTGCCGGGCAATGGCTCGACGCTGGCAACGCACGCCGACCGCAAGGAGCTGTTCCTGCGCGCCGGGCGGATCGTCGTCGAGATGTGCAAGCGCCATTATGAGCAGGACGATGACAGCGTGCTGCCGCGCAATATCGCGACCTTCGAGGCGTTCGAAAATGCGATGAGCCTCGATATCGCGATGGGCGGGTCGACCAACACGGTGCTCCATCTGCTCGCCGCAGCGTTCGAGGCGGGGGTCGATTTTACGATGACCGACATCGACCGGCTCTCGCGGCGCGTGCCGTGCCTGTCGAAGGTCGCCCCCGCCAAATCGGACGTCCATATGGAGGATGTCCACCGCGCCGGCGGGATCATGGCGATCCTCGGCCAGCTTGAGCGCGCGGGGCTGCTCCATGCGCATCTGCCGACGGTGCACAGCGCGACGCTGGGCGATGCGCTCAACAAATGGGACATCTCGCGCACCAACGACCCCGAGGTGCAGAAATTCTTCATGGCTGCGCCCGGCGGCGTGCCGACGCAGGTGGCGTTCAGCCAGGAGCGGCGCTGGGACTCGCTCGATCTCGACCGTGAAGCGGGCGTGATCCGCTCGGCCGAGCATGCCTTCAGCCAGGACGGCGGGCTCGCGGTGCTGTCGGGCAATATCGCGCGCGACGGCTGCATCGTGAAGACCGCGGGCGTCGACGAGAGCATCCTGAAATTCACGGGCCCGGCGAAGGTTTATGAAAGCCAGGACGCAGCGGTTGCGGGCATCCTGATGGGGCAGGTCGAGGCGGGCGATGTCGTCGTCATCCGCTACGAAGGGCCAAAGGGCGGGCCGGGCATGCAGGAAATGCTCTATCCGACGAGCTATCTGAAATCGAAGGGGCTGGGCGCCGCGTGCGCTCTGGTCACCGACGGGCGCTTTTCGGGTGGCACGTCGGGATTGTCGATCGGCCACGCTTCACCCGAAGCCGCCGAGGGCGGAACGATCGGGCTGGTCGAGAATGGCGACCTGATCGAGATCGATATTCCGAAGCGCACGATCAACCTGATGGTCGCCGACAATGTGCTCGCCGAGCGCCGCGCGGCGATGGAAGCGAAGGGCGATGCCGCCTGGCAGCCCGCCAAGCCGCGCCCGCGCAAGGTTTCGGTAGCACTTCAAGCCTATGCCGCGATGACGACGAGTGCCGCGCGCGGCGCGGTGCGCGACCTGTCGCAGCTGAAGGGCAAGGGATGAGAAAACTCGGGGGGGCATTGCTGGCACTGGTTGCCCTCACGGGCTGCAATCGCACGTCGGACAACAGCGATCTTGCCGAAGCCGAAGCGCGCGGGTCGCGCGAGGCCGCCGAAAACGGCCGCATCGAATGCGCGCTCGAGGGCGCCAAATTGTTCAACCGCACCTGCACCGTCGAGGAGATGAGCGGCGAGGGCGGGGCGGTGCTCGTCGTTGGGCGCAGCAACGTCGGCTATCGCCGCCTGCAGATCACCACCGACGGACGCGGCGTGGTGTCCGCCGACGGCGCGGAACCCGCGAAAGTGAGCATCGTCGGCGATAATGTGATCGAGGTCGCGATCGACAACGACCGCTATCGCCTGCCTGCCAATACGGGCGGCGCGAAGTAGGCGCTTTCGCGCGATCGTGATAGGGCACGCCTCATGTCCGTTCCCGCCGATGCCCCGATCCTGACCGCCAAGGCGATGCGCGAGGCCGAGGCAGCGTGCGCGATCCAGGGCACATCGCTCACCGAATTGATGGAGCTTGCGGGCGCGGCAGTCGCGGATACCGCATGGCGAATGGCGGCGGGGGCCCCTATCCTGATCCTGTGCGGCCCCGGCAATAATGGCGGCGACGGCTATGTCGCGGCGCGCTTGCTCGCGGCGCGCGGTGCCGCCGTGCGCGTCGCGGCGCTGGCCGAGCCGGCAACCGATCTGGCGAAGGCTGCGCGGGCAGGGTGGAGCGGGCCGGTCGAGCCGCTGAACGGCCGTCTTGCGTCTGCGCCTTTGATCGTCGACGCGCTGTTCGGCGTCGGGCTGTCGCGGCCGATCCCGGACGGGCTGGCCATAATCCTCCGGCATTTTTCCGACCGGCGCATATTGGCGGTCGACCTTCCGAGCGGGGTGGAGAGCGATGGCGCCGAAGACTGGATGCCGCCGCTCGCCGCCGATGTGACGCTGGCGCTGGGGGCGCTCAAGCCCGCGCATGTCCTGCTGCCGACCGCGCCGGGGTGCGGACGCGTCTTGCTCGCACCCATCGGCATATCGGCGAGCAAGGCGATGCGCAGCTTGCCCGCGCCGCAGACGGCCAAGCCCGATGTGACGGCGCACAAATTCACGCGCGGCATGGTGCTTGTCTTCGCCGGGCCGATGCGCGGCGCCGCCGGACTGACCGCGGCGGCGGCGCTGCGCGCGGGCGCAGGCTATGTCGTGCTCGACGGCGCCCAGCGCGCGCCGTTGTCGGCGATCATTACCGAAAGCGACGAAAAATTCGGCGAGCGGCTCGACGATCCGCGCGTCGGCGCGGTCGTGATCGGACCCGGGTTTCCGGCGGGCGACGAATTGCTGTTCGATGTCGAGGCGGCGCTCGATTCGGGCAAGCCGCTGGTGCTCGACGCGGCCGCGATCGATGCCGCGCTGCCGCGCCTGTCCGAAACGCCGCGCAAGGCGATCCTGACCCCGCATGAGGGCGAGTTCGCGCGCGCTTTCCCGCAGCTTTACGGCAGCAAGATCGACCGCGCGAAGGCGGCCGCGGTGCGGACGCAGGCGGTGGTGATCTACAAGGGCGCCGACACCATCGTCGCCGCGCCCGATGGTCGCGTCGCCGCCGCCTGGCCGGGCAGCCCCTGGCTCGCGACGGCGGGGACGGGCGATGTGCTCGCGGGGGCGTGCGGTGCGATGCTCGCGCGCGGCGGCGATGCGTTCGATGCGGCGGTCGCGGCGGTGGGCTGGCATATTGCGCAGGCCGCGCGTATAGGCCCCGGCCTTGTCGCCGACGATCTGGTTAGGGAATGAAATGACTGAAGCTGCGCTGATCGAGCGCATTGCCGCGCGCGGCGATGGCGTGACGGGCGACGGCCGCCATGTGGCGGGCGGCGTGCCGGGCGACCGCATCCGCGACGACGGGATCATCATTCCGGGACCGAACCGCACCGATCCCATGTGCCGTCATTTCGGCAAATGCGGCGGCTGCCAGTTGCAGCATGTCGCCGAACCCGCGCTCGCCGACTTCGTTCGCGACCGCGTGGTAGGCGGGCTGGAAGGGCAGGAAGTGACGGGCATTCAGGTCTTGCCCGCCGTGCTATCACCCGAGCAAAGCCGCCGCCGCGCTGTCCTGACTGCGCTTCGTACCGGCAAGCAGGTCGCGATCGGCTTCAACGCCGCGCAGAGCAACCAGATCGTCGACATGCGGATGTGCCCGCTGCTGCTCCCCGAACTCTTTGCGCTGATCGCGCCGGTGCGCGACCTGCTGGTGATGATCGCGCAGCCGCGGCGCCCGGTGAAGGTCAAGCTGCAGATGCTCGATCAGGGCGTCGAGCTGATACTCGAAGGCGTGAAGGCCGAGGGGCTCGATGCCGCGATGGCGCTGCAGGATTTCGCGGGCGCGCATAAATTGGCGCGCTTTGCGATCGATCAGGGTGACGGGCTCGAGATCCTGTGGCAGCCCGAGCCGCCGACGATGCGCTTTGGTGACGTGACGGTCGAAGTGCCGCCGTTTGCCTTTCTGCAGCCGACGAGTGCGGGGCAGGCCACCCTGATCGAAGCGGTTACCAAAGCGATCGGTGATGCCGCCGCGGTGGCCGACCTGTTCGCGGGCGTCGGAACCTTTGCGCTGTCGGTACAGGAAGGACGCAAGGTCTATGCCGCCGAAGGCGCGCGCGATGCGATCGCGGCGCTGACGGGAGCGGCAAATCGCGCGCGGGCGCTCGTCGCGACCGAGCATCGTGACCTGTTCCGCCGCCCGCTCATTCCCGCCGAGCTGAACCGCTTCGGTGCGATCATCCTTGACCCGCCGCGCGCGGGGGCGGAGGAGCAGGTGAAGCAGCTGGCGGCCTCGGCGGCGCCGGTGATCGCCTATGTCAGCTGCAATCCGGCGAGTTTCGCGCGTGACGCGAAAACACTGATCGAAGGCGGCTACACGCTCGATTGGGTGCAGCCCGTCGGCCAGTTCCGCTGGTCGACCCACGTGGAACTGGCCGCGAGATTTTCGAAATAGTCCCCCTCCCTTTCAGGGAAGGGTTTTGCTCAATGCAGTACGAAACCGATGAAGGCGTGTACGCACAGGGCGAGTAGCGCGAGGCTCGCCAGCACGAAGACGGCGAAGCGCCATAGCACCCGGTTAACCGTGACCTGGATCAGGCTATGAACGATGCGCAGGCCCACATAGGTCCAGGCAATCTGCGCGTTGAGCCCGCCGCCCATGCCGCCGATCGCGAGCGCCAGCGCGACGGCGTAGAAGACCGTCGGCTGTTCCATCAGATGATTATAGTTGTGCGCCTTCCACTGGACCTCGGGCGGCAGTACGCCCTCCAGATTGCCCCCTGTACCGCCGGTCAGGTTCGGAATATCGATCTTCGCGCGGCTCATCGCGGGGATACGCGTCGCGTACATCCACACCCACATGACCATCGACCAGAGCGCGAGCGTCGCGACCGGCCCTAGTATCGCGTTGTTTTCCATCGTCTCTCCCCCTCAACCCAAAGTGGCGATCACCGCCAGCAATGCCAGTGCGAAGAGGCACAGCGTTGCGAGCGTGAAAATGACAAAACGCACCGGCACGCGATTGACCGTCGACTGCCAGAAACTGTGGACGATCCGCAGCACGACATAGGCCCACGCCAGCCCGAGCGTGAGGTCGGTGCTGCCGCCCGACAGGTGCAGGAAGATGATGATGGCGTAGAAGATCGTCGGCTGTTCGCACAGATGCGTGTAATTATGCGATTTCCAGTTGGTGAGCGGCGGCAACACCCCCTCCAGATCGACCCCGCGCCCACCCGGCGGCGCGGCTTTCAGGTCGATACCAACCTTGGAAAATCCCAGGAAGCGCGTCACCCCGGCCCAGCCGAGCATGACGAGCGTCCACAGCGCGAGCACCGCGCCGGGCGCGAGCAGATTTTCAGGCATTCTGGTTCCCCCTTATTCCTTTGGCGGCG
Organism: Sphingopyxis sp. H053; assembly: GCF_001468225.1. Classification (GTDB taxonomy): domain Bacteria; phylum Pseudomonadota; class Alphaproteobacteria; order Sphingomonadales; family Sphingomonadaceae; genus Sphingopyxis. The sequence goes on from NZ_LNRU01000006.1 coordinate 348,702, forward strand.
TCCGTTTGGCCGCGATGCTAGGGCGCGGCGCGGACATTGCAACCGGCGAAGTTCAGCGATCGAGTTCGGCCCGGATCGCCTTTCCGTCGCCGTCGACGCGCGGCGCGAAGCCCATATCGCGCGGCGGCATCGCGCCATATTTCACCGGCGGCTGCATTTCGTGGAAGGCGCCGACATCGGGATGCGTGCGGTGGCGGAAAAAACCCGTCGCAACGAAATGCGGATCCTCCCTGATATCCTGAAGGTCGCGCGCGGCCATTGCGGGAATGTCGTTCGCGGCGAAAAGTTCGAGCCACTCGGCGCTGGTCTTCGCCGGGGTCTTGCGCGCGATTTCGCTATAGATGACCGGCATGTGCTGGCCCTTCGCTTTCGCCGCCGCATATTCGGGCGTTTCGAGCAGGTCGGCGCTCCCGAGCAGCGCCATCAGCCGGACGGTTGATTCGGGCGTATAGGGGACGATCGCGAGATGGCCGTCGCTGGTCGGGAAGGGCTGGCGCGTCGGGTCGAGCTGGCGCGGATAACCCGCGGGCCCGATCGGCGGATCGAGTGTCGCGTCGCGGAGATGCTCGACGAGCATGAACGACGCGAAGCACTCGAACATCGGCACTTCGACTTGCTGGCCTTCGCCAGTCCGGAATTTGTGAACGAGCGCGGCGAGGATCGCCTGCGCGCCGAACTGGCCGGCGATCTTGTCGGCGATGAGCGAGGGGAAATAGCGCGGGCTGGGGTTTCCGTCGACGCGCGGGAGAAGGCTGGTTGTCCCCGTTGCCGCCTGGATGACGTCGTCATACGCCTGAAGATCGGCATAGGGCCCGTCCTGTCCGAAGCCCGTGCCATGGACGTAAATAATGTCGGGTTTGATGGCCTTGCAGCCTTCATAGTCGAAGCCGAGGCGCGCGATCGCTCGCCCACGGACATTGTGAAAGAACACATCGGCGGTCGCGATCAGATCGCGCAGCGTCGCGGCATCCTCGGGCTTCTTGAGGTCGAGCGCGATCGATCGCTTCCCCCGGTTCACCGTCAGGTGGATCGACCCCATCGTCGGGTCGGGAACCCCGCTGCCAAGATAGCGCGAGATATCGCCCGTCCCCGGCGTTTCGACCTTGATCACCTCGGCGCCGAGGTCGGCGAGCATCTGCGTCGCATAGGGTCCGAAGATGACCGTGGTGAGGTCGACGATCCGGATCCCCGACAGCATAGGCATAGCTCCTCCTCTTCCGGCGCGCAGGATAGAATGATTGCAAAGTAAAACGGAAGAGGCTTCCGCGATTTTCCTTACGCCGCAGCGGGCGCCGTTTCACCACTGCCATTTCCGGCAGCATAGGCGGCCGAAATCTTGCGATAAGAGCGCGAACGCAAGGCGATCATCGTGAGGATCAAGCCCAGCAGCCCGGCGATGGTGAAGACGATCGCGATCCCGCGCTCGGGACCGCGTCCGTACCAGTCGCCGATCGCCTGCGCGCCCGCGCCGTCGGTCATGAAGGGCACGAACACGAACTGCGTCAGCGGCGCGATCAGGAAGGCGGTGAGCGGCGAGGCGGCGAGTTCGACCGACTGCGCGAAGCCGAAAACGCGGCCCTGCCGCTCGAACGGCACGACCTTTTGCAGCGTCGTCTGTTCGGCCGCCTCGGCATAGGGGCCGAAGAACATCCAGATGAAACAGCCGATCGTCAGCAGGATGATCGACGACTGGATGGTGAAGACCGCCGCCACCGCCCAGGTGATGAGATTGACAAGAAGCAGGGTTCGCACCGGGTTGGTGCCGAGCCCCGTCCGCGATATGAGCGCGCCGCTGAGGATGAAGGCGCTCGATGTCACTGCCCACAGCAACCCCCATGCCTCGACCTTCATCAGCGACAGGCCGTATGCGTCCATCAGCGCCATGAAGACGCCGCCGAGCAAATTGTTGAAGGCGGAAAAGAGGATCAGCGCGAACAGGCCGGGAATGCCCAGCACGATGCGGAAGGTGCCGGCAAGGTCGATACGGCGCGGTTCGGCATGTTCTTCCGCTTCGCGCGGCTCGTCGATATGGACGAAGAGCAGGTCAATCGCGGCAAGCAGCGAAAGCGCGATCGCAAAGACGAGCGTCGCGACCATCCCGCCCCACGCGACGAGGAAGCCGCTGATCGCCGAGGTCGTGAGGAAACCGATCCCGCTCACCATCCCGACGAGCCCGTTCGCCTTGTCGCGCCGGTCCTCGGGCACCAGCAAGGTCACGAGCGTCGGCAGCGCGATCATGCGGATGTTGCCGGCGATCACGGCGAACATCGAAACGAGGATGAAAAGCCAGAAAGCGAGGCTCTGCACCTCGGCCGCCCGGATCGCGGGATCGAGCGCATAGCCGCCGAGAGCGGCGGCGTAGAGAAGCAGCGAGGCCATGCTCGACACGATCATCATGTTACGCTTGCCATGATGGTCGACGAGGCTGCCGAACCAGATGCCGAGCGCGGACGTCAGGACGAGATAGATGCCCGCGATCATTCCCGTCGCGAACACCGACTGCGTTTCGAGAAAGGTCCAGAAGGTCAGCGCGAACCACACCGTGAAATTGGTGATGTTGGCGACCAGATTATTGGCGAGGAGATGATGGAAGGGCTGCATGCGCCGCGCAATCTAGCGACTTGGTTCAAAAGGAAAAGGGCCGGTCACATCGCTGCGCCGGCCCCGGTTTTTCGTGTGGCCGTTCGTCAGAACAGCTTGGTCACCGTCGCGCTGCGACGTTCCTGCTCGACTTCGCCGGTGTAGAGGCTGACCATCGGTTCGTCGCTGACGACATGGGTTTCGTCGGCGCCGAAGCCGTTGAACTTGGTGCGCATCGCGCAGCCATAGGCGCCGAGCATGCCGATCTCGATGAAATCGCCCGCCTTGATGTCGGCGGGCAGGAAGAAAGGCCCAGCCATATGGTCGAGGTCGTCACACGTCGGGCCATAGAAGCTGAACGGCACCATCTCGGCGTCGCTTTCGCCGTCACGCTGCAGCGACACCGGGAAGCGCCAGCCGACATGCGCGGCGTCGAACAGCGCGCCATAGGCGCCGTCGTTGATGTAGAGCTCGTCGCCGCGGCGCTTTTCGACACGCACGATCAGCGAGCTATACTCGGCCGACAGCGCACGGCCCGGTTCGCACCAGAGTTCCGCCGAATAGCTGATCGGCAGGCTTTCGAAGCTGCGGTGGATCGTGTCGAAATAGGCGTCGAGCGGCGGGGGTTCCATGCCCGGATAAGACGACGGGAAACCGCCGCCGACATCGATGATGTCGACGGTAACCGACGCCGCGACGATCGCCGCGCGGACGCGTTCCATCGCCTGCGCATAAGCGTGCGGGGTCATCGCCTGGCTGCCGACATGGAAGCAGATGCCGAGCGCATCGGCCGCCTGGCGGGTCGCCATCAGCAGTTCGACGACCTCGTCGGCCTCGGCGCCGAACTTGGCGGCGAGGCTGAGCTTCGAATGGTCGGACGAAACGCGGAGGCGAACGAGCAGGTTCAGGTCGGCCGCGCCTTCGGTTGCACGGACGATCTTTTCGAGTTCGTCGAGCGTGTCGAGCGAAAATGTGCGCACGCCATGCTTCCAATAGGCTTCGGAAATCGCTTCCTCGGCCTTTACCGGATGCATGAAGCAGAGCGTCGCTTGCGGCAGCGTGCGCGCAACGAGCCGGACCTCGGCGATCGAGGCGACGTCATAATGCGTGACACCCGAATCCCACAGCACGCGCAGCAGGTCGGGCGACGGATTCGCCTTGACCGCATACATGGTCGTGCCGGGAAAACGCTCGATGAAGAAACGCGCTGCGCGCCGCGCGGCGTGCGGGCGGACAAGCGTAACAGGTTCGATCGGCGAAAGTGCCTGAATCAGCCCGTGGGCGCTATGATGCTGGTGCAACTCAAGGGACCCCCAAAAATAACGTTCAACACAAAGGCTGCCTTGCGGTTATTGGAAGTCCCCCTGGGGCAGCGGAGGGCGATATATGCAGGGGGGTCCCCCCTGTAAAGACCCTATCGCGCAATTTTGTAATAGCGCGGTAACATGAAGGGCGAACCGGGGCGGGCGTGCGCCAAACCGCGCGAATGCGAGACAAAGCCAAGCGACGCGGCTAAGGCTTTCCGTCATCCCGGCGAAGGCCGGGATCTCAACATCGCGTAATGTCGCATCGTCGAGACCCCGGCCTTCGCCGGGGTGACGGGTCAGAAAAGTAGAGGATTCGCTAGCATGGTCTCCCGCGCCGACGTCAATCATAACTTCACCGACGCGGAACTTGAGGAACTGGCGGCATTCGGCACGGTCGAATCGCACAAAGCGGGCGATCTGATTGTCGAGGAAGGCGCGATGGCGCCCGATTGCATCATCACCCTGTCGGGACACACCGACATCTTTGCGTCGACCGACGAAGGCCGCAAGCGCGTCGGCTGGATGGAGCATGGGCAATTCGCGGGCGACCTGTCGGTGCTGACCGGGCAACGGCATTTGTCGCGCGTCGAGATGGGCGCCGACGGCGAGATCATCCGCATCGCCCACACCGATTTCCAGCGCCTGATCGCGGGCAACAGCCATTATTCGGACATTTTCGTTCGCGTGCTGTCGGCGCGGCGCGAGTTCAGCAAGCATCGCGGCTTTGCAGTGACGATCGTGATCGGCGCAGCGATGGACCGCAGCGTCTATGCGCTGCGCGACCTACTGATGAAGCATGGCGTCGCGCATCGCTGGTTCGACCCCGCCGACGGCCCCGTCGCCGCGCATCTGCTGGCGGAGCGCGGGTTGAGCGAAGACCAGCTTCCGGTAGCCATCCTCGGCGCTGCCGACGTGCTGATCCAGCCGACACCCGAACAGCTCGCGGCGGGGCTCGGGCTCGACCTGTTGCCCGACGGCGCGACCGCCGATGTGCTCGTGGTCGGCAGCGGTCCCGGCGGGCTCGCGGCGGCGGTCTATGCCGCGTCCGAAGGGCTGACGGTGATCGCGCTCGATTCGCTCGCGCCCGGCGGACAGGCGGGGACCTCTTCGAAGATCGAGAACTACCTCGGGTTCCCGACCGGGATTTCGGGCAACGAGCTGGCGCGCCGCGCGACGGTGCAGGCGCAGAAATTTGGCGCGCGGCTGGTATCGCCGGTGCGCGCGGCGTCGATCAATCGCGACGGCGACGCCTATTGCCTGCACCTCGCCGACGGGCGGAAGCTGCGCAGCCGCGCGGTCGTCGTCGCGAGCGGCGCGAAATATCAGAGCCTGCCGATCGACGGCATCGAATCTTATGAAGGCCGCGGCATCTATTATGGTGCGACGCCGATGGAAGCGCAGCTGTGCAGCGACGCCGAGGTGACGATCGTCGGATCGGGCAATTCGGCGGGGCAGGGCGCGATCTATCTCGCGAGCGTCGCGAAGAAGGTCCATGTCATCTTCCGCCGCGGGAGCCTGCGCGAGACGATATCCGAATATCTCGTCAAGCGGCTCGAAGAGCATCCGAATATCGAGATCATCCCGTCGACCGATGTCATCGCGCTGCACGGCGAGGACCGGCTCGCCGGCCTGACCTATCGCTGCCGCGAAACGGGCGACGAGGGGCATTGCGATTGCGGCTTCCTGTTCCTCTTCCTCGGCGCGAGCCCGAACACGACCTGGCTGCCCAAGGAAATGGTGTGCGACGAGCGCGGCTTCGTGAAGACGGGCACCGACATCGCGCCGCTCGAACTGGTCAAGGCGGGCTGGTCGCTCGACCGCATGCCGAGCCGGTTCGAGACGAGCTGGCCGCGAATCTATGCCGTCGGCGACGTGCGCAAGGGATCGGTGAAGCGCGTCGCGTCATCGGTGGGCGAGGGATCGGTGGTGGTCAGCGATATCCATCAGGCGCTTGCGGAGATCGGTGCAGCGGAGTTTTGACTTCCCGAATTCGCTCTCAGATTTTCGGTTGTTGCTGCGTCGCGCAGTGGATGCCTCCACCCGATTCGCCGATCGCATCGATTTCGATCATCTCGATCGTGCGCCCGGGATAGAGCGATTGCAGCATTTCGCGCGCGCGGCCGTCCGCGGCCGTGTCGCCGAACTGCGCCGCGATGACCGCGCCGTTGCAGACGTAATAATTGACATAGCTGGCGACAAAATCGGGCTCGGCCGACCGGATGTCGACCGGATCGGGCAGGCGAAGAATTTCGAGCTTTTGCCCTCGCGCGTCGGTTGACCGCAGCAGGATTTCCAGCGTTTCGTGCCCCGACACCGACCATGGGTCATCGGGGTCGATTTCGTCGCCCAACTGGATCAGCAGCTTGCCTGGCCCGACGAACCGCGCCAGCGCGTCGATATGATAGTCGGTGATGTCCTTGCCCGCGATGCCGGGCGCCCAGATCATTTTCTCGCCGCCGAGCGCCTTGAGCAGCTTTTCGCCGACCTCATCCTGGCTCATCGGGTTGCGGTTGGGATTCACCCAGCAGCTTGCATGCGCGAGCAGCGTTCCCGCGCCATCATGTTCGACCCCGCCCTGCTCCCCGACAAGTCCCGTTTCGATCAGCGGCATTCCCAGCCGCTCGGCCACGCGCCCCGCTATCCGGGCATCATTGGCATGCGGCTGTTTGTTGCCCCAGCCATTGAACCGGATATGCGCGACCGCAAGCTTGCCGGAAGCGTCGCGAACAAAGGTCGGTCCCGAATCGCGGCACCACAGGTCGTCGGTCGGGATGTCCCAAAGTTCGACCTCGCAGGCCAGCAGGGCGCGTGCGCTCGCCGCATCGGCGTTCGCCACCAGCATCGCGACGGGCTCATGGCGAACGATCGTGTTGGCGATCCGTGCGATGGCACGCTGTACGCGCCTTAACGACGCGCGGTCATAGACGTCCAGATTGACCGGCCATTGCATCAGCGTCCGCTCGTGCGGTTCCGATTCCAGCGGCATTTCGTAACGGGCGCCGGCCTGGACCATATTGTCGTTCACCTCGCCGCAGGCCCATATCGCGGGTGCCAATGCCGCGCCCGCGCCGGCGCGCAGAAAATGCCGTCGATCCAACGCTCCACTCCCGCCGTCGCGCGGCTCGTCGCTAACCCAGCCGCGTCTTGAAATCCTCGTAACCGAATTCGCGGATCAGCCGGAGCTTATCGCTTTCGCTGTCCCAAAGCCAGATCGACGGCAGCGGGACGCCATTGAAGGTGTTGGTCTTCACCATCGAATAATGCGCCTGGTCGAGGAAGGCGAAGCGCTGGCCGATGCGCGCGCCGCCGGGCAGACGATAGTCGCCGATGACGTCGCCTGCGAGGCACGACGGGCCGCCGAGGCGTGTCGGCATGCCTTCGCTGCCTTCGCTCAGCATCGCGGGGCGATAGGGGGCCTCGATCACGTCGGGCATGTGACAGGTGGCAGAAATATCGGTGATGCCGATCGGCATGCCATTGTCGAACAGGTCGAGTATTTCGCCCACGAGAATGCCGGCGTCGAGCGCGATCGCCTCGCCGGGTTCGATCATCACGTCACAGTCGGTCGATGCGCGAACCTGTTTCAGGAAGGCGATCAAATCGTCGACCTGATAGTCGGCGCGCGTGACATGGTGCCCGCCGCCGAAGTTGATCCATTTGAGCTGGTTGAAGAAGGGACGCAGCATCGGCTGCACGGCTTCCCATGTCCGCTGGAGCGGCGGAAAATCCTGCTCGCACAGGCTGTGCATATGCACGCCGTCGATGCCCTCCATATGCTCGGGGAGCAGCTGGGTCACCGGGAAGCCGAGGCGGCTGCACGGCGCGGCGGGGTCGTATTTGGCAACCTCGCCCTCGCTGTGCATCGGATTGATGCGCAGGCCAATGTCGAAGGTCACACCCTTGGCGCGAAGCTCGTCGAGCAGCGGGCGGAAACGCGCGATCTGACCGGGCGAGTTGAAGATGAGGTGATCCGACAGCGCCGCGATCTCGGGCAGGTCGGCTTCCTTATAGCCGGCGCAATAAGTCGCGACTTCACCGCCATATTCGCCGCGGCCGAGCCGGGCTTCGTAGAGGCCCGACGCGCAGACGCCGTCGAGATATTCGGCGACCACGGGTCCAAGCGACCACATTGAAAAGGCCTTGAGCGCCGCAAGCACGCGCGCGCCCGACGCATCGCCGATATGGCGGAGCACCGCCAGGTTCGCGCGCACTTTCGCGGCATCGACGACGAAGGCGGGAGAGGGCACGCTGGTCAGGTCGAAGCGGGCAAAGGCTCCGGGGTCGCCGGCACGGGTTTCCATGTCGCTGTATATTCCTGTCAGACCGCAATCGGTCCCTTGAAGATGAAGAACGCCCCCGCCGCAATCAAACCGAAGCCGACGAGGTGGTTCAAGGTCAGCTTCTCACCGAGCCAGAAGACCGCGAACCCGGCGAATATGACCAGTGTGATCACTTCCTGCAAGGTCTTGAGTTCGGCGGCGGTGTAAACGCCGTAACCGATGCGGTTCGCCGGCACGACGAGGCAATATTCGAAAAAGGCAATTCCCCATGCGATCAGCACCGCGAGCCAGATCGGCCGCGACACGGCGCCGAGCTGTCCATACCAGGCGAAGGTCATGAAGATGTTCGATACGAACAACAGGCCGATCGGCGCGAGATAGGCGGTCATTTCTTTTCTTTCGTCAGCGGCAGTACGTCGCGGAGCAGCGCGGCGAAGAAATGCCCCGGCTCCTCGACCATCGGCATATGCGCCGAATGCTCGAGCCAGACGAGCTTCTTCGAGGGTGCCTTGACCTGTCCGAACCACTGGGCCGCCACCGGCGAAGGGACCGTATAGTCGTGCCGTCCGAGCAGGAAGACGAGCGGAACCTCGACCTTCTTCACCTTCGTGAAGCTGACGTCGGCGAGGCGCGGCCAGAGCGTCGTCACCGAAAACTCGCTGCCTTTGCCCCACGCCTGACGATCGGCCTCGCTATATTCGGGCGAAAGGCGCGGGGTCTGGAAATAATATTTGAGATCGGGCTTGTTGTAGATCAGCGAGCCATAGGGGATCGCATATTTGCGCCAGCCATCCGCCTTGGCGATGGTGAAGTCGCCCTGCGGATAGGGTGCGAGCGCGTCGATCGCGGCGACGGCTTCCTTGTTGCCCGCCGCAAGCGCCTTGGCGCGCGTCCACGCCATGCCGGCCTTCTCGCCCTCGCGAAAATCGATGCCCTGGCCGACGCCTACATAGGCGTGAAGCAGGTCGGGGCGTTTGACCGCGACCGACAAGCCGACAATCGAGCCCCAGCTGTGACCCATCAGCACGACCTTGCGCTTCGCGTAGCGCTTCTTGAGCAGTTCGATAAGCTCGATGGCATCGTCGCGATAACGCTCGACCGTCATCGTCGGCGCGAGCGTCGTGGGATCGTTGAGCGGATAGCTGCGCCCCGCACCGCGTTGGTCATATTGCACGACCGTGAAGACATCTTCCCACGGACGCTGAAACGCCCACGCAAAAGGCATTTCGACCGCGCCGGGGCCGCCATGGACGAAAATCAGGATCGGATTGTCGCGGTCCGATCCGCGCACGTTCACAACCTGCCGCGCGCCGCCCAGCGTGACCTCGAAGGTTTCCTGTACCCCGTTCGGCGTGACGATCTTGCCGATGTCGGCGACGATCGCGCGGGCGGGGGCATAGGCGTCGTCGGGTTGGGCCGCCGCAGGCGCGGCGAAAGCAGCAAGCAACGCGAACGCCGCAATTCGCAATTTCATATCAACCACCTCTCGTCATTCCCGCGAAAGCGGGAACCCAGTTCCGCCGTGGCTACTGGGTTCCCGCTTTCGCGGGAATGACGAAAATGGAAGGTCGATCAGAAATCCAGCGGACCGTCGAGTTCCTTCACCTGCCACGGCAGGCCATGCTGGTTCAGCATCTCCATAAAGGGATCGGGATCCATCTGCTCCATGTTGAACACGCCGTCGCCGCTCCACGTGCCGGTGACCATCATTGCCGCCCCGATCATCGCGGGCACGCCCGTGGTGTAGCTCACCGCCTGATTGCCGGTTTCGGCATAGGCGTCCTCATGGTCGCAGATATTGTAGAGGTAGAGCGTCTTTTCCTTTCCGTCCTTGCCAAGGCCGGTCGCGATGACGCCGATGTTGGTCTTGCCCTTGGTCGTCTCGCCGAGGCTCGACGGTTCGGGCAGGACGGCCTTCAGGAACTGCAGCGGGACGATCTCGCGGCCTTCGTAGATCACCGGATCGATGCGCGTCATGCCGACATTCTGCAGCACGGTGAGGTGGGTGATATATGCTTCGCCAAAGGTCATCCAGAAACGGATGCGCTTGATTTCGGGCAGGTGGGTTTTGAGGCTTTCGATCTCCTCATGATACATGAGGTACATCGTCTTCTCGCCCACCGCTTCGAAGTCGAATTTCTGCTTCACCGACATCGGCGGGGTTTCGACCCAGTCGCCATTTTCCCAGTGACGCGCGACCGCGGTGACTTCGCGGATGTTGATCTCGGGATTGAAGTTGGTCGCGAAATGCTGGCCGTGGTCGCCGCCGTTGCAGTCGAGGATGTCAAGCGTGTCGATGCGGTCGAAATGATGCTTCTTGAGCCAGGTCGTGAAGACGCTCGTCACCCCGGGATCGAAGCCCGAGCCGAGCAGCGCCATCAGGCCGGCGTCCTTGAAGCGGTCCTGATACGCCCACTGCCAGTGATATTCGAACTTCGCCTCGTCGCGCGGTTCGTAGTTCGCGGTGTCCATATAATGCGCGCCGGTTGACAGGCACGCCTCCATGATCGTGAGGTCCTGATAGGGGAGCGCGAGGTTCACGACATGCGTCGCGCCGATCGAGCGGATCAGCGCCGCGGTCGCGTCGATATGGTCGGCGTCGACCTCGGCGGTCTTGATCGTGACACCGGTGCGTTCCTTCACCGAGTCGGCGATCGCATCGCACTTGAACTTGCGGCGGCTCGCCAGCGTGATGTCGGGAAAAATGTCGGGGTTCATCGCCATCTTGTGCACCGCGACCGAACCGACGCCGCCTGCGCCGATCACCAGAACCTTGCTCATCGAAAAATCTCCTGCGCCTAGCTATGTGGCTTGTCTTGTATGGCCGGCCCTATAGGACGAAGCCATGACACAGCAAAGCCCCGATCCCCTGCTCGATCCGAACCGCGCACCCACGCTTGCAGGGGTCGAACGCGCCGCGGCGAAAGTCGCTGCATTGCTCCCGCAAACGCCGCTGCTGCCGCTCGAAGTCGACGGCAAGACCATCTGGTGCAAGGCCGAATGCCTGCAGCCCGTCGGCGCGTTCAAGATCCGCGGCGCGTGGCACCGATTGTCCGACCTGACGCCCGAACAGGCGGCGGCGGGCGTCGTCGGCGTGTCGAGCGGCAATCACGCGCAGGGCGTCGCCTGGGCCGCCAAGCGGCTGGGGATCAAGGCGACGATCGTGATGCCGAGCAATGCGCCGGCGATGAAGCTCGCCGCGACGCGCCAATTGGGCGCCGAGGTCGTGCTTTACGACCGCGTCACCGAATCGCGCGATGCGGTCGCGGCGAAATTGCTCGAACAGCGCGGCGGGACGCTCGTCCATGCCTATGGCGACCCGTGGATCATCGAGGGGCAGGGCAGCACCGGGACCGAAGCGAAGGCACAGATGGCCGCGCGCGGGATTGGCGGTCCCGACAAGGTCGTTGCGTGCTGCGGTGGCGGCGGCCTGTCGGCGGGGCTCGCGCTTGCGCTTCCCGATGCCGAGATCGTCGCGGTCGAGCCCGAGGGCTGGGATGATGTGACGCGCAGCCTTGCCGCCGGCGAAATCCTGTCGGTCGAGGATATGGCCTATCCGACCGAGTGCGACGCGCTCCAGACCCCCGAGACTTGGCCGATCAACTTCGCGGTGCTGCAGGCGCGCGGCGTGCGCGGTGTCGTCGTGACGCGGAGCGAAGTGCGCCATGCGATGCGGACGGTGTTCGAGAAACTGCACCTCGTCGTCGAGCCTGGCGGCGCCGCCGCGCTCGCCGCGGTACTCGCGGGCAAGGTGCCACTGACCGACGCGACGCTCGTCACGCTGTCGGGCGGCAATGTCGACCCGTTGAAGTTCGCGGAGATTATCACCGAATAGGCTCGCGGATACTTATCCGCGCCCGAGCGTTTGAACGGGGAAGGAGAAGCATGATGCAGAAGAGTGTAATTTTGGCGAGCGCCGCGGCGCTGGTGCTGTTGGCGGGCTGCGAAAAGGCCGAGGCGCCCGCGCCTGCGCCGACCGATGCCACGACCACCGAGGTTCCGGTCGAAACCATGCCGCCCGAAGGCGCCGAGGCGACCGATCCCGCGACCGCGCCGCATCGCTTTGCGAGCTGGGCGGGCAAATGGACCGGGGTCGAGGGCATGTACGCCACGATCACCCCCGCCGCACCGGGCAAGTATACGCTGGAGATGCAGTCGGACCTCGACACAAAGGGGACCTATGACGGCGAGGACAGCGAGCATGGCATCAAGTTCAAGCGCGGCGCCGAGGAACTGAGTCTGCATCGCGGCAACGGCGACGAAACCGGCCTCAAAAATCTCTTCGGCAAGAAGGAATGCCTGATCGTCAAGACCGGCGAAGGCTATTGCCGCGACTAACATATCTTCGTCATTCCCGCGAAGGCGGGAATCCCGCTAATGCGACAAAAGCGGGATTCCCGCCTTCGCGGGAATGACGAGGAAAGAATTTCACCCATGTCGCCGGATTGTCATCGAACCGGCACGGAAATCGCATGAAAGCCTGCCATGCGCGGCCCCGGATCAACATTGTCCGGGGAACCCATTCGAATGGCCAGCCTACCCAATCGCAAAATCGTCGCCGCCGTCGTTCGCGAGGATGGCGAACAGAAACAACGCCTGCTCGACCGCGCTTTTGCGCTGGCGTTCAAGGGCCTTGTCTATGCACAGATCTGGGAAGACCCGGTCGTCGACATGGAGGCGCTGGCGATCGCGCCGGGCAACCGGATCGCTACGATCGCGAGCGGGGGCTGCAACGTCTTTTCCTATCTGACGGCCGACCCGGTGGAGATCGTCGCGGTCGACCTCAACACCGCGCATGTTGCCCTCAACAATCTAAAACGCGTCGCGATCCAGCGGCTGCCCGATCACGCCAGCCTTCGCCGCTTTTTTGCCGACGCGGACAGCAGCGGGAACATCGCCGACTATCGCGCCTTCGTCCGTCCGCATCTCGACGAGGTGAGCCGGCGCTATTGGGAGGGCCGCGACCTCGTCGGGCGGCGCCGGATCAACGGCTTTGCGCACGGGCTTTACAAGCGCGGATTGCTCGGCAGCTTTATCGGGCTTGCCCATCTGGTCGCGCGGATGCATCGCATCGATCCGCGCCAGTTCCTCGAAGCCAGGACGATCGAGGAACAGCGCGCGATTTTCGAGACGAAGTTTGCGCCTTTCTTCGACCGCAAGTTCATTCGTTGGGTCACCGACCAGCGATCGTCGCTGTTCGGGCTCGGCATCCCGCCGGCCCAATATGACACGCTGGCCGACGGAAAGCCGATGGCCGATGTTCTGCGCGGACGCCTCGAAAAACTAACCTGCGACTTCCCGCTCGAGGACAATTATTTCGCGTGGCAGGCATTTGGCCGCGGCTATGGCAAGGGAGCAGCGGCGTCGCTGCCGCCCTATTTGCAGGCAGTCCATTATGCCGCCGTCCGCGCGCGCGCCGAGCGGGTCACAATGCTGCATGCGAATATGACCGACATGCTGGCGGCCGCCGACGCCGCGAGCTTCGACCGCTATATCTTCCTCGACGCGCAGGACTGGATGAGCGACGCGCAATTGACCGCGCTGTGGAGCGAGGTCGCGCGCACCGCGCGTCCCGGCGCGCGCGTTCTCTTCCGTACCGCTGCCGAACCGACGTTGCTCCCCGGGCGGCTCCCCGACGATCTGCTGCGGCGGTGGGATTATCGCGCGGCTGAATCGCTTGCATTTACGCGGCGCGATCGTTCGGCCATTTATGGCGGGGTCCATCTCTATATCCTGAAAGACTGATGCCATGACCGGGGGGGAGGGTCACGCCGCACGTATGGACGGCGTCTATCGCGGTCAGCGGCATATCTATGACCTGACGCGCAAATATTATCTGCTGGGGCGCGACCGGTTGATCGACGAGCTGACGCCGCCGGTCGGCGGGCATGTGCTGGAAATCGGCTGCGGCACCGGGCGCAACCTGATCGCGGCGGCGCGCTGCTGGCCCGGCGCGAAATTCCATGGCATCGATATTTCGGAAGAAATGCTGAAGACCGCGCGCGCCGCGATCGCCCACGCGGGGCTGACCCGAAGGGTGAGCGTGGCGCAGGCCGACGCGACGGGTTTCGATCCGAACGCGCTGTTCCGCACCGCTAGTTTCGACCGCATCTTTCAAAGCTATACGCTGTCGATGATCCCCGACTGGCAAGGCGCGATCCGCGAAGCGATGTGCCATCTGTCGACCTATGGATCGCTGCACATTGTCGATTTCGGGCAACAGGAGGATATGCCCGACTGGTTCCGCGGTGCGCTGTTCGCCTGGCTCGCACGCTTTCATGTCGAGCCGCGCGCGCTGTTGATCGAAGCCGCGCGCGAGGCTGCGAACGACGCCGGCGCGCGGCTCGCGGTGACGCGCCTTTATCGCGGCTATGCGTGGGCGCTGCGGCTCGACAAACGCCCGCGCTAGCCTTGCCAAGCGGCGCAACAGCTGCTCCTCTCATTTGGGGGAGGCGCAATGACCGATATGATCTTGCCGGCGGGGGTCGCCGAACTGCCGTCGATTGCCGAAACGCTGGCGCAGGCCTTTCAGACCGACCCCGCGCTATCGTGGATCTTGCCCGATCCCGATCATCGCGCCCGCGCGCTCCGCAGCCTGTTTCGGACCCTCGTTCCTGCCGACGCCCGTGCCGGGATCGCGCTGCGCTCGCCGGACGACGAGGCGGCGGCGCTCTGGCGCACACCGGGACAGGCGCATAGCGGTACAGTCGAATTCCTGCGCACCGTGATCCCGCTCGTTGCGACCTTCGGCACCGCCTTGCCGCGCGGGCTGAAGGTGCAGGGCAGCATCGATGCCCACCGGCCCAAGGGGCGCTTCTGGTATCTCCATTATGTCGGCGTCCGCCCCGGGCATCAGGGCAAGGGGCATGGCGGGCGGATTATCCGCGCGCAGACCGCTGTTGCGGATGCCGAAGGTCTGCCCTGTTGGCTGGAGACCGCGACGCCCGAAAATGTACCTCTCTACGAGCGGCTGGGCTTCATCACGCAAGTGGAGTGGGACGTCCCCGGCGGCCCGCATTTCTGGGGCATGAAGCGCCCGTCATCCTGATCGATCAGGACGCCGGGCGCGTCGCGTTGAAGGAAAAGGCGATATCCACCGCGGCGGCGATCGCGTCGGTTGCTGCCCATTCGCCCTGGCCGACACCGAAGGCAGTGCGGTCGATGCGCGCGGTTCCGAAAACACGCGCGCGGTCACCGTCGATACGCAGCGTGAAGCGCAGGGTCGCGGGCTTGCTGGCGCCGCGCAGGTCGAGCGTGCCGCGCGCTTCATATTTGTCCCCGCCAAGGTGGCGGATGTCGCGCGCGGCAAAGACCGCGCTCGGGTGCGCGACGACATCGAAGAAATCGCTGCTCTTCAGCGAATCGTCGCGCTGGCCGTCGCCGGTGTCGGCCGAAGCGAGGTCGACCGTGACGCGAATGGTCGATTTGGCAAGCTCGTCGGGGCTGAAACGGATCGCGGCGCGCCAGCGATCGAAACGGCCATCGACCGCCTCGCCGTTCCAACGCGCCGTAAAGCCGAGCCGTCCGCCGGGCGCGACCGTCCAGTCGGCGAGCGGCTGGGCTGTATCCTCCGGCACTTCCTCCGCCGCCTCGATCGCCGTCGTTTCGTCATCCTTCGCTACGGGAACGGTAGCCGATGTGGTTGGCGTGGCGACCGGAGGCGGCGCCGCTTTTTCGGCAGCGGGCCGGGGCCGTTCGGGATAGACCGTCTGGCCCGCGACAAAAGCAGCACCGACGAGCGCCAGCGCGCCGATGGCGACCCCCGCGGCCTTGCCGCGCGCAAAGGGAAGCATTCGTTGGAGTTCGGGCTTGCCGAGCAGCCACTGGTGACGCAGCGCACCCGCGATATGGAGCGCGAACAGTCCGATCGCGAGCCAAGCCATCGCGCCGTGGATCGATTCCGCGGGCTCGTGCCAGCTCCGGCCAACGGGCAGGTGTGGCCAGGGGATGAGGCCGTAGAGCAAAGTCGGCACCTGAACCCGCGCGGTTGAGACGAGCAGCCACCCCGTGAGGGGGCCGAGGATCATCACCAGGTAGAAAAGCCAGTGGACCGTGCTGGCGAGCGCGCGCGTCCATACCGGGCCGTCGGATGCGGGCGGGCGCGGTGTGAACAGGCGCGCCGCAAGGCGCGCAAGGCTGAGCAGCAGGATCGTGATGCCGATCGATTTGTGCAACTGGTATCGCGCGAACAATTCGGGGCTGTTGTTCCCCTCGAGCGCCCAGCCGAGCGCGATCTGGAAGGCCAGCAGCAGTGCGATGAGCCAGTGAAGCGTGATGGCGGTATAGCTATAACGCTGTGTCGGCATGATAATCTTTCGCGAGCAGGGAGGGATTCGCCCCACACCCTATCGAGTCATGCCGATCTTGTCGAAGGGGCGCTAATCGTCGAAACCGACGAAGCGCACCGCGTCATCGACGCCCTTGCGGTTCGATACCACCGCATTGGCCGGGA
Source organism: Sphingopyxis sp. H053 (assembly GCF_001468225.1). Classification (GTDB taxonomy): domain Bacteria; phylum Pseudomonadota; class Alphaproteobacteria; order Sphingomonadales; family Sphingomonadaceae; genus Sphingopyxis. The sequence continues at coordinate 365,321 of NZ_LNRU01000006.1, forward strand.
AATCGGCATCGGGCCAGCCCATCGCGACGCAGATCATGATGACCTGATCGTCGGGGATGCGCGCATGTTCGCGCACGACGGGGCTTTGCATGATGCCCTGGCTGTTGATCACGCAGCCGAGCCCGCGCGACCAGGCGGCGTTGACCAGCGCGTTGGTGACGGCACCGCAATCGAAGGGCGCGATGTCGCTACCGAGCAGGACGCGGTCATAGGTGACGACGACGCTCACCGGCGCGTCGAACTGGCGGAAACCGCGCAGCACCCAGTCCTGCCGCGCATCCTTGTCGTCGCGCGCGATTCCCATTGCGCCAAAGAGTTGCTTGGCGATCTCGATCTGGCGGCCGCGATGATCGTCGGCGATGCCGTCGAAGCGGCGAAATTCGCGGCTGTCGGGCTTCCCAGCAAGAATGCCTTCGGTGTTGCCCCGCCGGATCGCCGCGAGCGGCGCGCCGGTGACGACCGAGAAATTCCAGCACTGGTTATTGAACGAGGAGGGCGCGCGCATCGCGACCTCAAGGATCTCGGCGATCAGCGTCTTGGGTACGGGCTTGTCGAGGAAGCCGCGGATCGAGCGGCGTCCGACGACGACGTCATCGAAACCGGGTGCCGTCGTCACGCGGCCTTCTGAAGCTGCAGTTCGAGGCGGTCCCAGATCTCGACCAGCGCGCTCGTCAGCTCGCGCATCATCGCCTCGTCATGCGCCGGCCCCGGGGTGAAGCGCAGGCGTTCGGTGCCGCGCGGCACGGTCGGGAAATTGATCGGCTGCACATAGACGCCATATTCGGCGAGCAGGATATCGCTGATCTTCTTCGCGCGCACCGGGTCGCCGACCATCAGCGGGACGATGTGCGTCGTCGAATCCATCACCGGCAGGCCGGCGTCGCGGAAGCATTGCTTGAGGTAAGCCGCGGCTTCCTGCTGCGCGTCGCGCTCGACGCTCGACGCCTTCAGGTGGCGCACGCTCGCGAGCACACCCGCGACGAGCACCGGCGACAGGCTGGTCGTGAAGATGAAGCCCGGCGCATAGCTGCGGATCACGTCGATGATATTCTTGTCGGCGGCGATATAGCCGCCCATCACGCCGAACGCCTTGCCGAGCGTGCCCTCGATGATGGTGATGCGATCGGCCGCTTCATCGCGGTCCGAAATGCCGCCGCCGCGCGGGCCGTACATGCCGACGGCATGGACTTCGTCGCAATAGGTCAGCGCATTATATTTGTCGGCGAGGTCACAGATCGCGTGGATCGGGGCGACGTCGCCGTCCATCGAATAGACGCTTTCGAACGCGATCAGCTTCGCCGCCTCGGGATCGTCGGCGGCGAGCAGTTCCTCGAGATGTTCGAGGTCGTTGTGCCGCCACACGCGCTTTTCGCAGCCCGAGTTGCGGATGCCCGCGATCATCGACGCGTGGTTGAGTTCGTCCGAATAGATGATGCAGTTCGGGAGCAGCTTGCCGAGCGTGCCGAGCGTCGCTTCGTTCGAGATATAGCCCGAGGTGAAGAGCAGCGCGCCGTCCTTGCCGTGGAGGTCGGCGAGTTCGTGCTCGAGGTCGATATGGTAGTGCGTATTGCCGCCGATGTTGCGCGTACCGCCCGAACCCGCGCCGACGTCGTGCAGCGCGCCTTCCATCGCCTCGATGACCTTGGGATGCTGGCCCATCGCGAGATAATCGTTCGAGCACCACACGGTGATCGGCTTCGGCCCGTTATGGCCGGCAAAGCAGCGTGCGTTCGGAAAAGCACCGCGATTACGCAGGATGTCGATAAAGACGCGGTAGCGTCCTTCTTCATGCAGCCGGTCGATTGCCCGAGCGAAGATGTCGTTATAGTTCACGTTTCAGCCCCGCAGTCAGGTGCTAATGCAGCTGTTTAACCGCTCCCTCCGGCGGTTATTAACAGGCGGGCCAATAACGCCGAATCTGGCTGAAATCCAGTGCGAACGATTCGCAACTTATGGGACAAATTGTCCTATCAGATCGTCTCGATCGAGCCGATGCCATAGGGAGCCAGCGCGGCGAGCGGCGAGGGCGGGTGGTCGTCGCTGCGGGTAAAGACCGCGACACCGGGGGCGGCCGCGGCGGGCCACGGCTGGCCTTCGGTCAGATAGGCGATGCGCCGTGCGATGCCCGCGGCGCCATCAATCAGGGTCACTTCCGGCCCCGCCGCAGCCTGCAATTCGTCCTGCAACAACGGAAAATGCGTGCAGGCGAGGACGATCACGTCGATCCGGTCGCCGCCGGGCTGGTCGCGCAGGCCCGCAATCGCGCGCGCGATCACGTGGGGATCGACCGCCTCGCCGCGCAGCTTCGCCTCGGCGCCGGTGACGAGGCCGGGGCTCCCGTGGCGCAGCACGGTCTTGCCGGCGGCAAACTTGGCGCTGAGGTCGTCGACATAGGGCTGGCGTACTGTCGCCTCGGTCCCGAGCACGCCGATGACGCCGCTTTTGGTCAGCTCGGCGGCGGGCTTGATCGCGGGCACCGTCCCGACGATCGGCAGGTCGAGTGCGGCGCGGACATGGGCGAGCGCGATCGTCGAAGCGGTGTTGCACGCGATGACCGCGAGCCGTGGCTGATAGCGTTCGACGAGTCGCCCGAGCAGCGCGGGCACCCGCGCGGCGAGTTCGTCGTTGCTCTTCTTGCCATAGGGCAGCCCGGCATAATCGGCGGCGTAGACGAACGGCGCGGTCGGAAGCAGCGCGCGGGTTGGACCCAGCACGGTGAGCCCGCCAAGGCCGCTGTCGAAGAAGAGAATGGGGGCATCGGGCGCGGGAGCGTTCATGGGCTTTCGCCTAGCAGCGCAAAGAGCGGTGCTCAATTGCTTCCCGTCGCCCCTCGAACGCGGGGGCGACGGGTTAATCCGTTTTGGCGGCCAACTTGTTCGAATCCGTTGATTGCATCGTCCAACATCGCCACACTGGCGCCGAACGGAGCGGGGAGCGTCATGACTTTATATTTGCTGATTGCCGCGGGCTACCTGTTGGGATCGATCCCGTTCGGCGTCATCCTGACGCGCCTGTTCGGTGCGGGCGACCTCCGCCAGATCGGGTCGGGCAATATCGGGGCGACCAATGTGTTGCGCACCGGGCGCAAGGGGCTGGCGGCGGCGACGCTGATCCTCGACGGCGCAAAGGGCGCTGTCGCGGTGCTGCTCGCGCGCCATTTCGTCCCCGAACTCGGCGACCATGCCGCGATGATCGCGGGCGCCGCGGCGATGATCGGCCATTGCTATCCCGTGTGGCTGAAATTCCGCGGCGGGAAGGGCGTTGCGACATTGCTGGGCCTTGCGCTCGCGCTCGCCTGGCCGATCGGGCTGGTGTTCGCCGTCGTGTGGCTCGGCACCGTCCTGTTGCTCCGCATCTCGTCGCTCGGCGGGATACTCGGCGCGGTGTCGGCACCGATCGCCGCGCTCGCCTTCGGCCATCAGGTCTATGCCATTGGCCTTGCCGGTCTCGCGGTGATCGTATTGTGGCGGCACCGCGAAAATATCGCACGGCTGCGCGCCGGGACCGAGCCGCGGGTCGGCGGAAAGAAAGACGGCCCCAAAGGAGCCGGCGGAGCGTGACCGACGCCGAACGGCTGGCGCGGCTGCGGCTGATCCGCACGCCGCATGTCGGCCCGGTCAGCTGGCACCAGTTGATGCTGCGTTTCGGGTCGGGCGAGGCCGCGCTCAATGCGCTGCCCGATCTCGTCCTGCGCGGCGGGGCAGGGAAGGCGCGCATCGCACCGGTCGAGGTCGCCGAGCGTGAGATCGAGCGCGTGGCCCAATTGGGCGCGCGCCATATCTTCAGCGACGAGGATGATTATTCGCCGATGCTGCGCGAGGTCGAGGGGGCGCCGCCCGTCGTCGTCGTGCGCGGCGATACCGCGATGCTGCGGCGCCCGTGCGTCGCGATCGTCGGCGCGCGCAATGCGTCGGCGATCGCGTGCCGCTTCGCGCGGCAGCTCGCCGCCGATCTGGCGGCGCGCGACGTGACCGTGATTAGCGGGCTGGCGCGCGGGGTCGACACCGCCGCGCATATCGGCGCGCTCGGCGGATCGACCGTTGGCGTCATCGCGAGCGGAATCGACATCGCCTTTCCGCCCGAAAACGCCGCGCTGCAGGAAAAGATCGCGAGCGACCAATTGCTGATCGCCGAACAGCCGCCCGGAACCGAGCCGCTCGCGCGTCACTTCCCGTCGCGTAACCGCATCATCGCGGGGATCGCGCACGGCACGGTGGTAATCGAAGCCGCGCCCCGGTCGGGATCGCTGATCACCGCGCGCCGAGCCGGCGACTATGGCCGCGAGGTGATGGCGGTGCCGGGCTCGCCGCTCGACCCGCGCGCGCAGGGCTGCAACATGCTGATCCGCGAGGGCGCGACGCTGATCCAGACGGTCGACGATGTGCTCGAAGCGGTCGGGCCGATCGACGCGCGCATGGTCCGCGAACCGGTGCAGCGTTACGCCGCCGCGCCCGCGCCGATCGATGCCGGCGAGGGCGAACGCCGGTCGCTGATCGACCTGCTCGGCCCGACGCCCGTCGCGGTCGATGAGCTGGTGCGGCAGTCGGGGCAGGCGGCGGCGACCGTCCAGCTCGTCCTGCTCGAACTCGAGCTGGCGGGGCGCGTCGAGCGCCATGCCGGAGCGAAGATTTCGCTCGTATGACCCGACGATCGGGAAATCATCCGCAGCGTCGGCAAATATGACGCGGGCAAATGCCTCCTGCCCACCGATTTCAAATGGCAGGCAGTTGATGCAAAATCCGGCTTGACGGAATCAAGCGATCCCCGCCACCCTCGCACGCAGTCGGGCGAAGGGGGAACGTCGGTAAATGCAATATGATGCGAGTTTGCTCGTCCCCACTTTGCGGCGGACATGGGATATGGCGGTCGCCATGCCGGGCACCGTTTTGGTTGCCTGGCTGGCAACCGCGACAGCGGGGGTTGCGTCGGATGTTGCCATCGAGCGGACGGGTGGCAACGGCAGCGGAATCCTGATTGTCTATGGCATTGCCATCACCTTCGTTCAGGTCTGGATCACCCGCGAAGCCCTTGCGCAGGCTGGAATTGCCGCCGCCATGTCGGCCGCCAATTCGCTGAGCGTCTATTTGCAGGGCCTGTTGGTCGGGCTCGGCGTGTTGTTGGGGCTCGTCCTCCTGATATTGCCCGGGCTCTATGTCTTTGCGCGCTGGTATCTCGCCGGCGCGTTGCTCGTGCGCGACGAGGGCGGCCGCCGCGCGGCGATGCAGCGGAGCTGGGATATGCTTGCGGTGCATTGGCCCGCCGCGCTTGGCGTCGGGTTGATCCTGTTCGCGCTATCGGTGGCGCCGTTGGCGGTCGAGATCGCGGCGCCGGCTCTGGCGTTTGAATATGGGTTCGGGTGGCTGGTGGCGACGAATCTGGCCGCGGCGATCGGTATTGTGGGGAGCTATCTGGCCGCGGTGGCGCTGCTCTTGAACATCGAGCAACCGGCATCGACGTTACAGGAAATTTTCGGTTGACGCGGCGCCCGTCGGCGCCACCCTCACGCGTACGTACGTAAGGGACAGCTAGGACTAAAGGTTTTTCATGCAATTGGTAATTGTGGAATCGCCCGCAAAGGCGAAGACGATCGAGAAATATCTGGGGCGCGATTTCAAAGTGCTGGCGTCCTACGGCCATGTCCGCGACCTGCCGCCCAAGGACGGGTCGGTCGATCCCGACGACGGCTTCGCGATGCAGTGGCAGCTGTATCCCGACAAGACGAAGCGGATGAAGGAAATCCAGGACGCGGCGAAGACCGCCGACCGATTGATTCTCGCGACTGACCCTGATCGCGAGGGCGAAGCGATCAGCTGGCACGTGCAGGAATTGCTGCGCAGCAAAAAGGCGCTCCCCGCCGAGGTCGACCGCGTCACCTTCAACGCGATCACCAAGGATGCGGTGCTCACCGCGATGGCGCAGCCGCGCGCGCTCGACGACGATCTGATCGACGCCTATCGTGCCCGCCGCGCGCTCGACTATCTCGTCGGCTTCACCCTGTCGCCGGTGCTGTGGCGCAAGCTGCCCGGCGCCAAGTCGGCGGGCCGCGTCCAGTCGGTGACGCTGCGCATGATCGTCGAACGCGAGCGCGAAATCGAAGCCTTTGTTGCGCAGCAATATTGGTCGATCACCGGCCTGTTCGAAATGTCGGGCACGCCGTTCAAGGCGCGCCTTGCGCAATGGCGCGGCGACAAGATCGAGCGGCTGTCGATCACCAGCGAAGCCGATGCGCGCGCCGCCGAAGCCGATGTGAAGGCGGGGCATTTCACGGTCGATGCGGTCGAGACCAAGCCGCTCACGCGCAACCCGCCGCCGCCCTTCACGACGTCGACGCTGCAACAGGAGGCCGCGCGCAAGCTGGGTTTTTCCGCCAGCCACACGATGCGGGTCGCGCAAGGACTCTATGAAGACGGCGCGATCACTTACATGCGAACCGACGGCGTCCAGATGGACGGTGCCGCGATCAGCGTGGCGCGTGCCGCGATCGCGAACCGCTATGACGGCGGCTATGTCCCTGACAAGCCGCGTCTCTATCAGACCAAGGCAAAAAATGCCCAGGAGGCGCACGAAGCGATCCGTCCGACCGACTTTTCAAAAGACAAGGCGGGCAGCGGCGATCATGCGCGGCTGTACGAGCTGATCTGGAAGCGCGCGATGGCGAGCCAGATGGCCTCGGCGCGGTTGGAGCGGACCAGCATCGACCTGACCGACGGCACCGGAAAAACGATGATGCGCGCCACCGGACAGGTCATCAAATTTCCCGGCTTTCTGGCGCTGTACGACGAAGGCCGCGACGACAGCAACGACGATGACGACGCACGCCTGCTGCCCGCCATGGCCAGGGGCGATGCACCCGCGAAGACGGGGGTCGAGGTCGAAAGCCACGAAACCCAGCCGCCGCCGCGCTATTCCGAAGCCAGCATGGTCAAGAAGATGGAAGAGCTGGGGATTGGGCGTCCTTCGACCTGGGCGGCGATCCTGCAGGTTCTGAAGGATCGCGCCTATGTGACGGTCGAAAAGAATCGCTTCATTCCGGAAGAAAGCGGGCGGTTGCTGACGGCGTTCCTCGAACGCTTTTTTGCGCGCTATGTCGAATATGATTACACCGCCGGGCTCGAGGAAGAGCTCGACGACGTGTCGGGCGGCCGCGCACAGTGGCAGGCGGTGCTCGAACGCTTCTGGCGCGACTTTAAGCCGCGCACCGGCGAGGTGATGGAGCAGAAGCCGTCGGAGATTACCGCGGCGCTCGACGAATTCCTCGGCCCCTATCTCTTCCCCGACAAGGGCGACGGCAGCGACCCGCGCATCTGCCCCAATTGCGGCACCGGCAAGCTGGCGCTGCGCGGCGGCAAGTTCGGGCCGTTCATCGCGTGCAGCAATTACCCCGACTGCAAATATACACGGAAATTTGCGCAGCCGGGCGGCAGTGACGGTGCCGATACCGGCCCCGAGACGATGGGCACCGACCCCGAGTCCGGGCTGGAGGTTACCAAGCGCAGCGGGCGTTTCGGTCCCTATATCCAGCTCGGCGACGGCAAGGAGGCAAAGCGCTCGTCGATCCCGAAGGATATCCCGGGCGAGGATTTCGATCTCGATTATGCGAGCCGGCTCTTGAACCTGCCGCGCGAGGTCGGGGTGCACCCCGAAAGCGGCAAGCCGATCATGGCGGGGCTGGGGCGCTATGGCCCCTATCTGCTTCACGACGGCAAATATGCGAAGCTGACCGGCACCGCCGAAATCTTTGACATCGGCATGAACACCGCGGTCGTCCGCATCGCCGAAGCGGCAGCCGGCGGCGGGCGCGGCCGCACCAAGGCCGAACCGCTCAACACCTTCGGCCCGCATCCGACGAGCGGCGGCGAGATGAAGCTGATGGAAGGACGCTTCGGTCCCTATGTCACCGACGGCACGACCAACGCGACGCTGCCCAAGAGCGCCGACACCGCGACGCTGACGCTCGAAGAGGCGATCGCGCTGATCGACGCACGCGCGGCAAAGGGGCCGGCGAAGGGCAAGAAGAAAGCAGCGCCAAAGAAGGCTGCGGCGAAGAAGGCCCCAGCCAAGAAAGCGCCTGCAAAGAAGGCTCCGGCGAAGAAGAAGGCGGCCGAATAACGCCGGCGGACAGGCGTTCGCCCCTTTATCTCGTCATTCCCGCGAAAGCGGGAACCCAGCTGCAACAGTTGCTCGCTGGGTTCCCGCTTTCGCGGGAATGACGAATTTTTGGGGGACGTTACAGTCCGCGTTCCCGTCGCTGCCAAGCCGTGTTACGGTGGTCACCCGGGAGACTGTCCATGCGCCACCTGCTTGCCGCCGCCCTGCTTACCATATTCTCGGTATTTTCGTTGCCCGCCGCGGCGCAGTCTTCCCGATATTTGATCTCCGCCCAGCCCATGACCGACGCGCCGCCGGGCGTGCAGGCGTGGCGCGTGCAATATTGGACCACCAACGGAAGTGGGACGCGCTTCGCCGTTACCGGCATTGTCGCTGCGCCGATGGAGGCGATCCCGCCGCGTCCGCGCCGCGTGATCGCCTGGACCCACGGCGCCTGGGGCGTCGCCGAGAAATGCGCGCCCTCGCTCAGCCCGAATTTCTTCGCCGCCACCGCGGGGATCGATGCGGTGCGCAGCGGTTATGTCGTCGTCGCGCCCGATTATATCGGCCTTGCCAACCCGACGATGCATCCGTTCCTCGTCGGCCCGGACACAGCGCAGTCGGTCCTCGACGGCGTGCGTGCGGCGCGCGAAATCCCCGGCGCTGCTGCCGGCGCCGATTTTGCGGTCTGGGGTGAATCGCAGGGAGGCCATGCAGCGCTCTGGACCGCAATCGCCGCGCGGTCCTATGCCCCCGATTTGCGGCTCATCGCGACCGCGGCGGCGGCCCCGCCAACCGATCTCGCCGCCAATCTCCGCGAAGGCAGCGACAAGAATGCGCGCGCGCTGCTCTTGTCCTTCACGCTGCACAGCTGGTCGACGCTCTACGGCTTTTCCCTCGACTCGATCGCCAACCGTACGAACCAGGGCATCATTCACCGGCTCGCCGAGAATAATTGCGTGAGCTTCGACAAGAAGCCGAAGCTCGGCACCATCCTCGGCATCCTCACCATCGTCCGCGCAACGAAGAACAAGGATATCGCGCAGATCGAGCCCTTCGGCTCCTTCGCGCGCACCAACAGCGTCGATCCCGCGCGCGTGCCGGGACCGCTGCTGATCGCGCAGAGCCGCAACGACACGATCGTCGCACCGGCGGTCACGCGCAAGTTCGCCAAATCGGTCTGCCGGCGCGGAACGCCGCTGCGCTGGATCGACATGACCGGCGATCACGGGGCAAGCGCGCGCGAAAGTTCGCAGGAAACGATCGGCTGGATCACCTCGCGCTTCGATGGCAACCCGCCGCCGAACGACTGCCGGCGGATTTAACTCCTCTGTTCGTCATCCTCGCTGAGGCGGGGATCAAGTTTCGGCGACCGCGAGGAAAAGGCGGGATTCCCGCATTCGCGGGAATGACGAGAAAAGGGTCAATCGACCCAATCAAGCCCCATGTCGCGATAGACGCCGCGGTCCTCGTCCCAGTTCGCCTTGACCTTGACGTGCAGGAACAGATGGACCTTGCGCCCCAATAACTCGGTCAGCTCGGCGCGCGACTTGCTACCGATCTCCTTGATCCGCTCGCCCTTGTGGCCGAGGATGATCGCGCGCTGGTTGTCACGCGCGACAAGGATTTGCTGGTGGATTTCGGCACTGCCGTCGGGGCGCGTCGTGAACTTCTCGGTCTCGACGGTCGACTGGTACGGCAGTTCCTCGTGGAGCTGGCGATAGAGCTGCTCGCGCGTGATTTCGGCCGCGAGCATACGCTCAGGCGCGTCGCTGACCTCGTCCTCGGGAAAATGCCAGTGGCCTTCGGGCATCAGCGCCGCCAGCGTCGCCTTGAGTTCGGGAACGCCGTCGCCGGTGCTCGCCGAGATGAAGAAGGTTTCGTCGAATTTGACGCGCTCGTTGAGCTGCGTCGCGATCGTCAGCAATTTGTCCTTCTTGGTCAGGTCGACTTTGTTGAGGACGAGGAACTTCTTTTCGGGCCGCCCCTCGATCCCTTGCAACACGCGCTCGGCGCGCTCGCCGAGCTTTGCCGCGGCGTCGATCATCACGAGGATCGCCTCGGCCTGGTCGAGGCTGTTCCACGCCGCCGCGACCATCGCGCGGTCGAGCCGGCGCGTCGGAGCGAAGATGCCCGGCGTGTCGATCAGCACGATCTGCGTTTCGCCGTCCATCGCAACGCCCATCAGGCGGGTGCGCGTCGTCTGCGCCTTCGGGCTGACGATCGCGACCTTCTGGCCGACGAGCGCGTTGACGATCGTCGATTTGCCCGCGTTGGGCGCGCCGACGACGGCGACAAATCCGCAACGGTGGGTCATAACTTCATTCCTTCGAGTTCGGCGAGCAAGGCCGCCGCCGCGGCTTTTTCGGCCGCTTGTTTTGAGGCGCCCTCGGCTTCGGCACGCGCGAGCTTGCCGATACTGACCGCGATGCGAAAGCGCGGCGCATGGTCGGGGCCCTCGCGCGCGATGATTTCATATTCGGGTGGGCGGCGTTTGCGCGCCAGCGCCCATTCCTGAAGCGCCGCCTTGGGATGCTTGGGTGCTTCCTGCTGCCCGTCGATCATATCATCCCAGTGGGTGAGGACGAAGCGGCGCGCGGCATCGGCGCCTTGGTCGAGATAGATCGCGCCGATCAGCGCCTCGATCGCGTCAGCGGCGATATTGTCGCTGTAACGCCCGCCATCGCTCCGCGCCTGCGCGCCAAAGCGGACGAGGTCGGTGAGCTTCAGCCGCTGCGCGATCGCGGCGCAGGTCGCGCCCGATGCCAGCACGTGCAGGCGCGACGACATCTCGCCCTCGCTCGCCGAGGGAAAGCGCGTGTAGAGCTCGGAGGCGATGACGAGCCCGAGCACGCGGTCGCCGAGGAATTCGAGCCGCTGATAATCGGCACGCCCGGTGCTGCCGTGCGTCAGCGCCAGATCGTAGAGCGCCGGGTCGTCCGGGGTGCAGCCGATGATCTCGGCGAGCGCCCCGGTGTTAAGCGGATCGTTCAAAAACCGTCCCCGATGCGGCCCCAGCGCGCGGCGGTGAACCAGCTGATCGGGTTGATCCAGCTCGCCGATCCGTCGGTCGAGAACATGCCGACCAGTGCGTGGCCGACCAGGTTTTCCTCAGGAACGAGGCCGATGCCCTGATTTTCCATCGCGGGGAAACGGCTGTCGGCGCTGCGGTCGCGGTTGTCGCCCATCAGGAACAGATGGCCCGCAGGCACGACGACAAGCGGGGTATTGTCCTCGGGGATCGTCGTGATGTCGAGGATATTATAGCTTTTGCCGCTCGGCAGCGTTTCCTTGAACTGCTTGTAGCGGCACTGGCGCTGGCCGTCGGCGGCGACTTCCTCGAACTCGGGCGAATAGCAGGGCAGGGTGCCCGTCATGCGCGAGGCTTCGACCATGTTCGGGGTCACCGGAATGACGAAATCGGCGATGGCTTCGCGCTTCAGCGGCTTGCCGTTCAGCCAGACAATGCCCTCTTTCACCTGAACACTGTCGCCGGGCAGGCCGATCACGCGCTTGATATAATCATTGTCGGCGACCGGCGGCGCCTTGAACACGACGACGTCGCCGCGTTCGGGCGTGCGCGCGAAAATCCGGCCCGGGATCAGCGGCGCGCTGAACGGCAGGCTGTATTTCGAATAGCCATAAGCCATCTTGTTCACGAGCAGATAGTCGCCGATCAGCAGCCGCGGCTGCATCGATTCCGACGGGATATTGAACGGCGACAGGAAAAAGCTGCGGAAAATCAGCACCGCGATCGCGAGCAGCGCGAGGAAGCGGACGGTGTCGACCGCCTCTTCCTTGGCGGACACCGGTGCCGGGGTCGGGGACGACGGCGCGGGTCCGGTCGGGGGCGTGACATCGGCGGTAAAGCTGGCTTGGGTCATGCCGCGCATTGGCGATGAATAGGTTGCCACGTCAAGCAAATATCGGTGGACGACACTGGCGCGCGGGTGGCCGTGGGCTTAGAGAAAGTCCGCGATTCACTCCCCCTTCGAGGACAATAGACGATGACAACCGCATCCGACGCCTGGCAGGCCCTTTCGAACTGGCAGCCGCAGAAGCTGACCGATCTGGTCGCCACCGACCCCGAAACGCGCCTGCAGGCGCTGGTGCGGAGCGTCGCCGACATCCGTTTCGACTTTGCCAAGACGCATCTCGATGCGGCGGCTGTCGATATTCTCTCGGGCCTCGCCGATGCGCAGGATTTCGGGGGCCGGCGCAAGACGCTCTTCTCGGGCGGCATCGCCAATCCGACCGAAGACCGCGCCGCCGAGCATAGCGCCGAACGCGGCGACGGTGCGCCGGAGTCGGTCCACGCCGCGCAGGCGCTGCACCAGCGGATGCGGATGATGATCGACGCGATCGAGGCCGGCGCGTTCGGCGAGATCCGCCATCTGCTCCACATCGGCATCGGCGGATCGGCGCTCGGCCCCGATCTGCTCATCGACGCGCTCGGCCGCCACAGCGACCGTTATGACGTCGCGGTGGTGTCGAACGTCGACGGCGCTGCGCTCGACGAAGCCTTCGCCCGGTTCAGCCCCGAACATACTTTGGTCGCGGTCGCTTCGAAAACCTTCACGACAACCGAAACCCTGCTCAACGCGAATTCGGCGCTGCTCTGGCTCGAAGAAGCCGGGGTTACCGACCCGCTCGGCCGCTTCATCGCGCTGACCGCAAAGCCCGAACGCGCGATCGAGTGGGGCATCGACGAAACGCGCATCCTGCCGTTCAACGAAAGCGTCGGCGGGCGCTATTCGCTCTGGTCGTCGATCGGCTTTCCCGCCGCGCTCGCGCTCGGCTGGGACGCTTTTGCCGACCTGCTCGAGGGCGCTGCCGAGATGGACCGCCATTTCCGCCTTGCCGACGGCGCCGACAATATCTGCCTGCTCGCCGCCTTCGCCGACCAGATTTATGCGAACCGCCTCGGCTGCCAGACGCGCGCGGTCTTTGCCTATGACGAACGGCTGCGTCTGCTTCCCGACTATCTGCAACAGCTCGAAATGGAATCGAACGGCAAGTCGGTTACATTGGACGGCCAGCCCGTCGGCCGCGAAAGCGCGCCGATCACCTGGGGCGGGGTCGGCACCGACGCGCAGCATGCGGTGTTCCAGCTGCTGCATCAGGGCACGCACTTGACCCCGGTCGAGTTCGTCGTCGCGCGCGAGCCCGACCATCTGCTCGACGATGCGCATCACGAAACGCTCGTCGCCAACTGCATCGCACAGGGCGCGGCGTTGATGACGGGGCGCGCCAGCGAGGATGGCGCGCGCAACTATCCGGGCGACCGTCCGTCGACGACGATCCTGCTCGACCAGGTCACGCCGCGCAGCCTCGGCGCGCTGATCGCCTTCTACGAACATCGGGTGTTCGCCAATGCCGTGCTGCTCGGCATCAACCCGTTCGACCAGTTCGGGGTCGAGCTGGGCAAGGAAATGGCGAAGGGGCTTGCCGAGGGCACGGTCGAATTCGACGCCGCGACGCAGGCGCTGATGAAGGCCGCGCGCGGCGAATAGCCCTCCGCTCCATCACTGTGACCGCAAAATTCGATTGGCATCGCATGCCGGGGTAACCACATAGGCCGCCGACGCGAATTACACGCGACCATAAGGATCAGGGGTTTTGAATGAGCGAGTTTGATTTCGACCTGTTTGTCATCGGCGCCGGGTCGGGCGGGGTTCGCGCCTCGCGCATCGCCGCTTCGCACGGCGCGCGCGTCGCGCTGGCCGAGGAATATCGCGTCGGCGGCACCTGCGTCATCCGCGGCTGCGTGCCGAAGAAGCTGCTCGTTTACGGCGCGCATTTCGCCGAGGATCTGAAGGACGCGCGCCAGTTCGGCTGGGACGTCCCCGATTGCAAGTTCGACTGGAATCGCCTCCGCGACAATGTGCTCGCCGAGGTCGATCGGCTCGAAGGCCTCTACGGCCAGACGCTCGACAACCATAAGGTCACGCTGTTCAAGACGCGCGCGACCGTGATCGGCCCGCAGAAGGTCCGCCTCGCCGACGGGCAGGAAATCAGCGCCGAGCGGATATTGATCGCGACCGGCGGCTGGCCGCACGTCCCCGAATTCCCGGGCAGCGAACATGCGATCACGTCGAACGAGGTCTTCCACCTCGAAACGCTGCCGAAGCGCGTCGTGATCGCGGGCGGCGGCTACATCGCCAACGAATTCGCCGGCATTTTCAACGAATTCGGCAGCAAGGTGACGATCGTCAACCGCGGCGACACGATCCTGCGCGGCTATGACGAGCAGATCCGCGACCGCTTGCTTCAGATCTCGATGACCAAGGGCATCGAGTTCAAGTTCAACGCGCCCTTCCAGTCGATCGAAAAGAATGACGACGGTTCGCTGACCGTCCATCTGGAAAATAGCGATCCGATCCAGGCCGACGCGGTGCTCGTTGCCGCGGGGCGCGTGCCGAATACCAAGGGGCTCGGCCTCGAAGACGTCGGCGTCGAACTCGACAAGGATGGCGCGATCAAGGTCGACGAGACCAACCAGTCGTCGGTGCCGAGCATCTATGCCGTCGGCGACGTCACCAACCGCATCCAGCTGACGCCGGTGGCGATCCGCGAAGGGCAGGCGTTTGCGGACTCGGTGTTCGGCGGCAAGCCCACCGTCGTCGACTATGCCAATGTCCCGAGCGCGGTGTTCAGCCATCCGCCGATCGGCGCGGTCGGGATGACCGAGGCCGAGGCGCGCAACAAGCTCGGCTCGATCCGCGTTTACACCAGCGATTTTCGCGCGATGAAGAATGTCCTCGCGGGCCGCAACGAGCGCGCGCTGTACAAGATGATCGTCAACGCCGCGACCGACCAGGTCGTCGGCCTGCACATGATCGGCCCCGACGCGCCCGAAATCCTGCAGGCGGCGGCGATCGCGGTGAAGGCGGGGCTGACCAAGGCCGATTTCGACGCCACCGTCGCGCTCCACCCGAGCATGGCTGAGGAACTGGTGCTGCTGAAATAAGGTTTCGGCCCGCAACCCGCATGCGCTATCTTCCCCGCATAAGGAGCGAGGGGAGGGGCGCATGACGGGCACGGCATTGGTCACTGGGGGCAGCGGCTATATCGCGGGCTTCCTGATCCGGCAGCTGATCGAAAACGGCTGGACCGTCCACACGACCGTTCGCAGCCTGAAGCGCGAAGCCGAGGTTCGTGGCTGGCTGGGCGTCGACAACGGGAGGCTGCACTTCTTCGCCGCCGATCTCGAAAACGACGCTGGCTGGGCCGAGGCGATGGCAGGGTGCAGCCATGTCGCACATGTCGCGTCGCCTTTTCCGCTCGACGTGCCGAACCATGCCGACGAGCTAATTGTTCCGGCGCGCGAGGGCGCGCTCCGCGCATTGCGCTTCGCCAAAGCGGCTGGGGTCAAGCGGTTCGTCCTGACCTCATCGATGGCGGCGATCGCTTATGGTCATGGCAAGGGCCGCGACATCTATAGCGAAGCCGACTGGACCAATCTCGATAATCCCGAGGTCATGCCCTATCCGCGCTCGAAGACCGTCGCCGAGCACGCGGCGCGCGACTGGGCGAGGGCGGACGGCGGCGGCATGGAGTTCGCCTCGGTCAATCCCGCCGCGGTGTTCGGGCCGTTGCTGTCGGACGACCTTTCGACCTCGATCGAGCTGGTGAAGCAATTGCTCGAGGGCAAGGTGCCGATGTGCCCCGACATCGGCTTCGGGATCATCGACGTCCGCGACGTCGCCGACCTTCACTATCGCGCGCTGACCGCGCCCGATATGCGCGATGAACGCTACGTCTGCTCGGGTCCATTCCTGAAGATGATCGATGTTGCGAACCTGCTCCGCGCGAACCTGGGCGAACAGGCGCGAAAAGTGCCGAAGCGGAAGATGCCCGACTGGCTGCTCAAGCTGCTCGCGCTGGTGCGCCCCGAACTCAAGCAGCTCGTCGCCGAACTCGGCAACGTCCGCGGCGGCGACAGCAGCCATGCGATGAAGACATTGGGATGGACGATGCGCCCGCCCGAGGAGGCGATCCTCGCGACCGCGCATAGTCTGATCGAGCGCGGGATCGTGAAGGTCTGAGAATCCCCCTCCCATTTATGGGAGGGGCTAGGGGAGGGCATGTCTGCCCCGCGCGAACTGTAACAGGCCCTCCCCCGACCCCTCCCGCAAGCGGGAGGGGAGAAGATCACCCGATCCGGTACGGCACCACGTCCCTGCGATCCGGATCGACCAAAATCGGCCGGTCGCTCGGCGGGAACGCACGCTGGTCACAATCGTCGCGCGGACAGATGCGGCACGACAGGCCGATGCGCGTTGCCGCCTGCGGCGCGGCGACATCGACCCCGTCGGCATAGACGAAATCGCCCGCATATTGCGCCTCGCAGCCGAGCGCGACGGCGTATCGGCGCGGGCTGCGCGCATAGCTGCCCGACGGCTTCACCAACCCCTTCGCCATCGACACATAGCGCAGGCCATCGGGCGTCTCGGCAAGCTGGAACAGGATGCGGTCGGGAATCGCCGCGGCTTCGTGGACGATCCACAGCGGGCAGGCGCCGCCGAAGCGCGCGAACTGCAGCCGCGTCGCCGAATGCCGCTTGGTGATATTGCCCGCCATGTCGACGCGGCAGAAGAACATCGGGATGCCGCGCGCGCCGGGGCGCTGCAGCGTCGAAAGGCGGTGGCACGCCTGTTCGAAGCTCACGCCATATTGCATCCGCAGACGGTCGATATCGTGCCGCACCGCGCGCGCGCTGGCGCGAAAGGGCGCATAGGGCATCAGAACGGCGCCCGCGGCGTAGTTGGCAAGGCCGACATGGAGCAGTTGCCGCGCCGCCGCCGTGCGCAGCGGCGATGCTTCGACGACCGCCGCAATCTCGTTCACCAGCGCGAGCGCGGCGAGCTGGTGCGCGAGCTGGAAGCGCCGGCTTTCGGCGGGCAGCGACGGATCGATCACCAGATGCCGCATCGTGGCGTCGAAATCGCGCAGCGCCTGCGTCTGGCCGTAAACGATCGAAATGCCGAGCGCATCGCGCAGCCGGCGCTCGATCGTTTCGACGGGCGGCGAGGGGTCTCGCCCGCGCAGCTGGCCCGCCAGCGCCTCCGCCGCGCGGTCGATGCTGTCGACATAATTGCCTGCGTCGTGGAACCAGTCGCGCACCTCTTCCCACGGCAGGCGGCTGCCCTCGGCGGTGCCGCCGGTCAGCGCCTCGTCGATGATCTGCAATCGCTGCCCCGCGCGGCGATAGGCGGCGTGGAGCGCGACGAACTGGTCGGCGAGCTGCGGCTGTTGCAGCGCGGCGCGTTCGAGCTGTTCGGGGGCGAGCGGCGACGCCGCGAAGAGCGGGTCCGCCGCAGCTTCGCGAAGCGCTCCCGCGCGGCGGTCGCCGGCGTCCGCCGCGACTTCCTCCCATTCCAGCGGAAACAGCTTTTGCAGCCGGTCGAGCAGCGCCGGCGTCAGCGGGCGGTCATCATGCTCGATCTGGCTGAGGTACGAAATGGAAATGCCGAGCCCGCCCGCAAAATCGGCCTGTTTGGCTCCCCGCGCGATGCGGAGTTCGCGGAGCTTTGCTCCGGCAAAAATGCGCTGCCGTGCCATCGAAATGCGCTCCATTGCGATGGGTGTCGAGCCGCCGCGGGGGTTTAGGGAGGGGTATTGCGACGTCTCGACACCCTTAAAACGAATGAGCGGACAATATACGGCTCTTTGCAAAGTATCAATTTACAACTTTGCAAATTCACATTTGCGTGGGCGGCGCAATCGGAGCAGACGACGCTCTTCCAAATCCAGTGGAGAGTCGCCTTGTCCGCCAATATCGCCGAAATGGAACGCCGCCGCGCCGCAGCCGCTCTGGGTGGCGGGCAAAAACGCATCGATGCACAGCACAGCAAGGGCAAGCTGACCGCGCGCGAACGGCTCGACGTGCTGCTCGACGAAGGCTCGTTCGAAGAGCTCGACACTTATGTGGAGCATAATTGCACCGATTTCGGCATGCAGGACCAGATCGTCCCGGGCGACGGCGTTGTTACCGGTTCGGGCACGATCAACGGCCGCCTTGTCTATGTCTTCAGCCAGGATTTCACCGTCTTCGGCGGCTCGCTGTCCGAGCGCCACGCCGAGAAGATCATGAAGGTGATGGACAATGCGATGAAGGTCGGCGCGCCCGTCATCGGCCTCAACGACAGCGGCGGCGCGCGCATCCAGGAGGGCGTCGCCTCGCTCGGTGGCTATGCCGAAGTGTTCCAGCGTAACGTACTCGCATCGGGCGTCGTGCCGCAGATCAGCCTGATCATGGGGCCGTGCGCGGGCGGCGCTGTCTATTCGCCCGCGATGACCGACTTCATCTTCATGGTGAAGGACAGCTCGTACATGTTCGTCACCGGCCCCGATGTGGTGAAGACCGTGACCAACGAGGTCGTGACGCAGGAAGAGCTCGGCGGCGCGATCACGCACACGACCAAAAGCTCGGTCGCCGACCTCGCGTTCGAGAATGACATCGAGGCACTGCTCGCGGCGCGCGATTTCTTCGACTATCTGCCCGAGAACAACCGCAGCGGCGTGCCGGTGCGCCCGACGAGCGACCCCTATGACCGCGCCGAGGCGAGCCTCGACACGCTGATCCCGCCGAACGCGAACCAGCCGTACGATATGCACGAGCTGATCCGGAAGACCGTCGACGAGGGCGATTTCTTCGAGGTGCAGCCGGCGCACGCCGCGAACATCATCTGCGGCTTCGGACGCATCGAAGGGCGCACGATCGGCATCGTCGCGAACCAGCCGCTCGTGCTCGCGGGCGTGCTCGACATCAACTCGTCCAAGAAAGCCGCGCGCTTTGTCCGCTTCTGCGACGCGTTCGAAATCCCGATCATCACCTTCGTCGACGTCCCCGGCTTCCTGCCCGGGACCGCGCAGGAATATAATGGCATCATCAAGCATGGCGCGAAATTGCTCTTCGCCTATGCCGAGGCGACGGTGCCGAAGATCACGGTGATCACGCGCAAAGCCTATGGCGGTGCGTACGACGTGATGGCGTCGAAGCATCTGCGCGGCGATTTGAACTATGCCTGGCCGACCGCCGAGATCGCGGTGATGGGCGCGAAGGGCGCGGTCGAGATCATCTTCCGCAGCGACATCGGCGACCCCGAAAAGATCGCGCAGCGCACGAAGGAATATGAGGACCGTTTCGCGAACCCGTTTGTCGCGGCATCGCGCGGCTATATCGACGAGGTCATTCACCCGCACAATACGCGCAAGCGGATCGCGCTGGGTCTGCGCAAGCTCCGGAACAAGCAACTCGAAAACCCGTGGAAGAAGCACGACAATATTCCGCTCTGATCGCGGGGGCGCGGATAATATCCGTGTGTGTGATGCCCGGCACATGAGAAATACCGGACTGGAGGCAAGGACGGGAGGCGGTTAGAACATGGCCGCCATGTCCTTGATTCCGAAAGAGGTTTGAAGATGCGTAAATTCCTTCTTGGTGCTCTGATTGCTCCCGCCCTGCTGGCTTCGCCGGCGGCGTTTGCGTTCGATCCCGATACCCCTGTCGGCGAGCCGAAACCCGCTTTTCCGGTGACGCTGGACAGCGAAGAGAACAGCACGATCGGCCTCGCGTTCCGGACGGCTTTCGGACTTCCGAAAGGGGCCGAAGCGACGGCCGCGCGCGAGATCGACGGGCGCACTTACACATTCCGCCCCGCCGCCATCCACCTGCTGCCGAACCGGGTCGGCGTGCTGCTGAGCCTCGGCAGCCTCGACGAAGCCGGGCACAGCGAGGGCGGGATCAACGCGATCCATTATCTGCAGGGCGGCCCGTCGGGCTGGCAGCGCAAGGGCGAGTGGCTGAACCTCGGTGCGGTCGGCTCGGTCGGTAATGCGGCAACCGCGTGGGGCTTCAGCGACGCGCTCGGCAAGAATCCCTATCTCGTCACCTCGGGCGGCGGCGTGTGGCAGGGCTGCGCGATCAGCAGCGCGACGTTGACCGAGCTGGCACCCGATGCACCGGTCGATCGCGGCAGCTTCACCGACGGCATGAGCTCGGGGGCCGGTCTGAACCAGAAGGAGCAGAGCTTCGACGGGCAGATCACCGCGGCCGTTCCCGACAAGAGCTTTACCGTCACCTATACGGGGACACGCGCGATCAAGCAGCAATATGTGCTCAAGAACGGCAAGTACGAACTGGTCGGCAAGGACCAGGTTCCGGGGTGTTAAGGCGGATCTGAGGATAGGAAAATGGCGAAATATCACGCATTGATCGAATGGGAAGCGTCGGCCACCGACGATGTTCCGGGCGGCAAATACGGCCGTGGCCATCGTTGGACGTTCGATGAGAATGTGAGCGTTCCGGCGTCGTCGTCGAAGCATGTCGTGCCGCTGCCCTGGTCGGTCGAAGCCGCGGTCGACCCCGAAGAGGCGCTGGTCGCCTCCGCGTCGAGCTGTCATATGCTGACCTTCCTCTATCTCGCGGCCAAGGCGGGCTATGCCGTTCAATCCTATCGCGATGCCGCGGTGGGCACGATGGCGAAGGCTGACGACGGGCGCGTCCAGATAACCGGGGTCGAGCTTTCCCCCGATATCGAATGGCAGGGCGCGGCGCCCGACGCCGCAACGCTCGAACGCCTGCACCACGACGCGCATGACCAATGCTTTATCGCCAACAGCGTCAAATTCCCGATCGAGGTGGTGACATGAAACTCGGACGCCTCAACCATGTCGGCGTCGCGACGCCGTCGATCGCCAACAGCATCGTCTTTTACCGCGACGTGATGGGCGCGACGCAGATCCATGAGCCGTTCGACCTGCCCGAGCAGGGCGTCAAGGTGTGCTTCGTCGATACGCCCACCGACAGCGGCCTCAACGGCACACAAATCGAGCTGATCGAACCATTGCCGGGCAATGCGTCGATCGCGGCTTTCCTGCAAAAGAACCCCGCAGGAGGCCAGCATCATCTGTGTTGCGAAGTGCCCGACATCCACGCCGCCAAGGCCGAGTTCGAGGGACAAGGCAAGCGCGTCCTCGGCGAACCGCGGATAGGGGCGCATGGGACGCTGATCTTCTTCGTCCACCCCAAGGATATGGGCGGGGTGCTGACCGAGATTATGGAGACGCCGAAGGAAGCGCATTGAACATTCTCCTCTCCCCTTGCGGGAGAGGAGAATGAAGGTTGGGGACGTGTCCCCTACCGGAACTTGGAGAGGTGCGGGTTGCGAGCCGGTGGCTCACGCACCCTCTCCCAGCTTCGACTAGGCGGCTGGCCGCCAAGTCTTCGCAACCCTCTCCCGCAAGGGGAGAGGGGGTTAGGGACAAGAGACTGCATATGACCGACAAGCCAACGCTGGGCCAATGGACCGCCGCCGCCGACAAGGAAGTGAAGGGCAAGGACCTCACCTGGGCGACGCCCGAGGGCATCGACGTCAAGCCGCTTTACACGGCCGAGGACGTCCAGACCGACCCCGGCCTGCCCGGTTTCGCGCCCTTCACGCGCGGCGTGCGCGCGTCGATGTATGCGGGCCGCCCGTGGACGATCCGGCAGTACGCGGGCTTCTCGACCGCCGAGGAATCGAACGCCTTCTATCGCCGCAACCTCGCCGCGGGACAGAAGGGCCTATCGGTCGCTTTCGACCTCGCGACGCACCGCGGCTATGACAGCGACCACCCGCGCGTCGTCGGCGACGTCGGCAAGGCGGGCGTCGCGATCGACAGCGTCGAGGATATGAAGATCCTCTTCGACGGCATTCCGCTCGATCAGATGTCGGTCAGCATGACGATGAACGGCGCGGTGATCCCGATCCTTGCCTTCTTCATCGTCGCGGGCGAGGAGCAGGGCGTCGATCGCAAGCTGCTCGACGGGACGATCCAGAACGACATCCTCAAGGAGTTCATGGTCCGCAACACCTATATCTACCCCCCCGAGCCGAGCATGCGGATCATCTCGGACATCTTCGGCTACACCAGCCGCGAGATGCCCAAGTTCAACAGCATCTCCATCAGCGGCTACCATATGCAGGAAGCCGGCGCGACGCAGGTGCAGGAGCTTGCCTTCACCATTGCCGACGGCGCCGAATATGTGCGCTACGGTGTCGCGAGCGGCCTCGATATCGACAAGTTCGCGGGGCGCCTCAGCTTCTTCTTCGCGATCGGCATGAACTTCTTCATGGAGATCGCGAAGCTCCGCGCGGCGCGCGTGCTCTGGCACCGCGTGATGACCAATCTCGGCGCCAAGGACGAGCGTAGCAAGATGCTGCGCACCCACTGTCAGACCTCGGGCGTCTCGCTCACCGAGCAGGACCCGTACAACAACGTCATGCGCACGACGATCGAGGCGATGGCGGCGATGCTCGGCGGGACGCAGTCGCTCCACACCAACGCGCTCGACGAAGCGATCGCGCTGCCGACCGATTTCTCGGCCCGCATCGCGCGCAACACGCAGATCGTCATCCAGGAAGAGACCGGGATGACCAAGGTCGTCGACCCGCTCGGCGGCTCTTACTATGTCGAGGCGCTGACGCAGGAACTCGTCGACAAGGCGTGGGAGATCATCGAGCGCGTCGAGAAGGAAGGCGGCATGGCGAAGGCCGTCGCCGCGGGCTGGCCCAAGGCAATGATCGAAACCGCCGCTGCCGCCCGGCAGGCGCGCGTCGACCGCGGCGACGATGTGATCGTCGGGGTGAACAAATATCGCCTGAAGGACGAAGATCTGCTCGAAACGCTCGAAGTCGACAACGCCAAGGTGCGCGAGGGGCAGATAGCGCGGATCAACCGCATCAAAGCAAGCCGCGACGAGGCGGCATGTGCTGCGGCGCTCAAGGCGCTCCGCGACGGTGCGGCGCAGCCTTCGAGCATCGAGAACAACCTGCTCGCACTCGCCGTCGAAGCCGCCCGCGCCCGCGCGACGCTCGGCGAAATCTCGTCTGCGATGGAAGAAAGCTTCGACCGGTACGGCACCCAGCCGACTCCGGTGAAGGGCGTCTATGCGGCGCCCTATGAAGGCGACGATCGCTGGCAACAGGTGCTCGACGGGGTGAAGGCGGTCGAGCGCCGTATGGGGCGCAAACCGAAATTGCTCGTCGCCAAGATGGGGCAGGATGGGCACGACCGCGGCGCGAACGTCATCGCGTCGGCGTTCGGCGACATGGGCTTCGACGTCGTCTCCGGCCCGCTGTTCCAGACCCCCGACGAAACCGTCGTGCTCGCGCTCGAAAGCGGCGTCGATGTCGTCGGCGCGTCGAGCCTCGCCGCGGGCCACAAGACCTTGATCCCCGAACTGATCGGCAAGCTCAAGGAAGCGGGCAGGGGCGACATCAAGGTGATCGCTGGCGGGGTCATCCCGCCGCAGGACTATCAGTATCTCCGCGACGCGGGCGTGCAGGGTATCTATGGGCCCGGCTCGAACGTGGTCGAATGCGCCGCCGACGTGCTGCGCCTGCTCGGCCACAATATGCCGCCGCTGGAGGATGCCGCTTGAACCGATCGTTTCGCCTGATGATCGCCGGACTTGGCGCCGTAGCGGCGATTGCTGCGCACGCCGAGCCTGCGAGCCGCCCGAGCGAATATCGCAAGGATGTCGCGGTCGAGTTCATCTACCGGCAGCAGATCGACGATGTCTATTTCACCGACTGGAACGGCCGCCTCGAAAAGAGCGAGGGCCCCTGGCGCGACATCTATTTCGAGACGAGCGATAAATATGTGAACAAGGGGCTGATCCGCCTCAACTGCGACGATCCCGAAGCCGACATCGACTTCACGCTCTACGGCGTCGGCGAATATGGCGGCGCCGAAACCGGGCGGCAGGTGACGATCAGCTACGGCGATCGCCGGCCATGGGC
This sequence comes from Sphingopyxis sp. H053, assembly GCF_001468225.1. GTDB lineage: Bacteria > Pseudomonadota > Alphaproteobacteria > Sphingomonadales > Sphingomonadaceae > Sphingopyxis. The sequence goes on from NZ_LNRU01000006.1 coordinate 389,200, forward strand.
CGACGGCAATTATCAGGACATGTCCGGCGAAACGCCGACGATCGAATTTTACGGCGCCGCGCTCGAGCGCTTCTGCAAATAACATCAAAGAAGGTCGACGATCCATGAACCTCTCCCAACCTGCAACGCAAGACGATCAGCCGCGGACCGACTGGACGCGCGAGGAAATCGCCGAACTGTTCGACCTGCCGTTCGACGAACTGATGTGGGAGGCGCAGGGCGTCCACCGCCGCCATCATGCGCATGGGCAAGTCCAGCTTTGCACGCTGCTCAGCATCAAGACCGGCGGCTGCGTCGAGGATTGCGGCTATTGCTCGCAGTCGAAGAGCGCCGACAGCGGGCTGAAAGCCACCAAGCTGATGGACGTCCGCGCGGTGCTGCAATCCGCCGCGCAGGCGAAGGATTCGGGCTCGAAGCGCTTCTGCATGGGCGCCGCCTGGCGCAACCCCAAGGAGCGCGACATGCCCGCGATCGTCGAGATGATCGAGGGCGTGCGCCAGATGGGTATGGAAACCTGCATGACGCTCGGCATGCTGACCAAGGAACAGGCGCAGACGCTCGCGGTCGCGGGGCTCGATTATTACAACCATAATATCGACACTTCCCCCGAGAATTACGAGAATATCATCTCGACCCGCACCTTCCAGGACCGCCTCGACACGCTCGAGGAGGTCCGCAACGCCGGGATCAACGTCTGCTCGGGCGGCATCGTCGGGCTGGGTGAGAACCGGCAGGATCGCGTCGGCTTCATCCACGCGCTCGCGACACTCGAACGCCATCCCGAAAGCGTGCCGGTCAACGCGCTGGTGCCGGTGAAGGGTACCGTGCTCGGCGACATGCTCGCCGACACCCCGCTCGCCAAGATCGACGACATCGAATTCGTCCGCACGATCGCGGTCGCGCGCATCACGATGCCGAAATCGATGGTCCGCCTGTCGGCGGGGCGCGAGAGCATGTCGGAGGCGACGCAGGCGCTCTGCTTCATGGCGGGTGCGAACAGCATCTTCACCGGCGACAAGCTGCTCACCACCGGCAACCGCGGCGACAATGCCGACGCGGCGCTGTTCGCCAAGCTGGGGATCGTCCCGATGGAGAGCGAAGAGCCGATGCGCGCGCAGATGGAAGCGGCGGAATGATCCTTTCCGCCCTCTTGGCACTGGCGGCCGCCACGCAGGAGCCCGAGATCGATTGCGACAACGCGATGGCGCAGTTCGAGCTCAACACCTGCGCCTACAAGGAATTCGAGCGCGCCGATGCCGCGATGAACGCCCAGTGGAAGATCACCGTGGCGCGCATGAAGGCCATCGATGCCGATTTCGACCGTACGCAGGACAACCGCCCCGGCTATTTCGACACACTGCTCGCCGCGCAGCGCGCGTGGCTGACGTACCGCGACAAGCAATGCGCCAGCGAGGGCTACACGATGCGCGGCGGCTCGGCCGAGCCGATGGTGATCAGCGGTTGCCAGACGCAACTGACCGAAGCGCGCACCAAACAACTCAAAGATTTGATTGAGGAATATTGAGGGCCATGTTCAAGAAAATCCTGATCGCCAACCGCGGTGAAATCGCCTGCCGCGTCATCAAGACCGCGCGGCGCATGGGCATCGCGACCGTTGCCGTCTATTCGGACGCCGACGCGCGTGCGCCCTTTGTGCAGATGGCCGACGAGGCGGTGCATATCGGGCCGTCACCCGCGTCCGAATCCTATCTGATCGCCGACAAGATCATCGCCGCGTGCAAGCAGACGGGCGCCGAGGCGGTGCATCCGGGCTATGGCTTCCTCTCCGAACGCACCAGCTTCGCCGAGGCGCTCGCGAAGGAAAATATCGCCTTCATCGGCCCGCCGGTGAACGCGATCGCCGCGATGGGTGACAAGATCGAGTCGAAGAAGCTCGCGAAGGAAGCCGGCGTCAACGTCGTCCCCGGCTTCGTCGGCGAAATCCGCGACACAGAGCATGCGGTCGAGATTTCGAACGAGATCGGCTACCCGGTGATGATGAAGGCGTCGGCTGGCGGCGGCGGCAAGGGCATGCGCCTCGCCTATGACGAAAAGGACGTCCGCGAGGGCTTCGAGGCGACCAAGCGAGAGGGGCTCAACAGCTTCGGCGACGACCGCGTCTTCATCGAGAAATTCATCCTCAACCCGCGCCATATCGAGATCCAGATCCTCGGCGACCAGCACGGCAATGTCCTCTACCTCAACGAGCGCGAATGCAGCATCCAGCGTCGCCACCAGAAGGTGGTCGAGGAAGCGCCGTCGCCCTTCGTCACCGAAAAGATGCGCAAGGCGATGGGCGAGCAGTGCGTCGCGCTGTCGAAGGCGGTCGGCTATTACAGCGCGGGCACGGTCGAGCTGATCGTCTCGGGCGCCGATCCGACGGGCGAGAGCTTCTATTTTCTCGAAATGAACACGCGCCTGCAGGTCGAGCATCCGGTAACCGAGGCAATCACCGGCATCGACCTCGTCGAGCAGATGATACGCGTCGCCGCGGGCGAAAAGCTTGAGATGACGCAGGACGACATCAAGATCGACGGCTGGGCGATCGAGAACCGCGTCTATGCGGAAGATCCCTATCGCGGCTTTCTGCCCTCGACCGGGCGCCTCGTGCGCTACCGCACCCCCGTTCCGGCGTGGGAAGGCGACGAGCGCGGCGTCGACGGCGTGCGCGTCGATGCCGGGGTCGAGGAGGGCGGCGAAGTGTCGATCTTCTACGACCCGATGATCGCCAAGCTGGTGACGTGGGGGAAGACGCGCGACGAGGCCGCCGACCTGCAGATCGCGGCGCTCGACCGGTTCGAACTCGAAGGTCTCGGGCATAATATCGATTTCGTCTCGGCGATCATGCAGCACCCGCGCTTCCGCTCGGGCGAGCTGACGACGGGCTTCATCGCCGAGGAATATCCCGAAGGCTTCCACGGCGCGCCGACCGATGCGACGATCACGCGCGCGCTCGCGGCGATCGCGGGCTTCATGGCGAGCGCCGAAGCCGATCGCGCGCGCCGCACCGACGGGCAGCTTGGCGACCGGCTCGAACCGCCCGCCAAATGGCAGGTCACGATCGATGGCACGGCATACAAGGTCAAGATCGGCGAGAAGCATATCAAGGTCGAGGGCGACCGGATCGACATCGCGCTCGAATATACGCCCGGCGATCGCCTCGTCGTCGCCGAGATCGACGAAACCGAGCTCGCGGTAAAGGTCGCGAAGACGCGCACCGGCTGGAAAATGACGACACGCGGGCATATCCACGACGTCCGCGTGCTGCCGTGGCATATCGCGCCGCTCACCGCGCATATGATCGAAAAGATCCCGCCCGATCTGTCGAAATTCCTCATCTGTCCGATGCCGGGGCTGCTCGTGACGCTGCACGTCGGCGAGGGCGACAAGGTCGAGGCGGGCCAGCCGCTCGCAACGGTCGAGGCGATGAAGATGGAAAATATCCTTCGCGCCGAAAAATCGGGCACGGTGAAGACGGTCAACGCCGCGCAGGGCGACAGCCTCGCGGTCGACGCGGTGATTTTGGAGATGGAATAACCACTTTCGTCATTCCCGCGAAGGCGGGAATCCAGCTAAAGCACGGATAAGCTGGATTCTCGCCTGCGCGGGAATGACGGAGGTTTGGAATGCACGTAAATCACAATGCGGGTGCGAGCGCCGCAAATGAAATCACCTTCGACGATTTCCTTCGCGTCGACATCCGCATCGGCACAATCGTCGAGGCCGACCCCTTCCCCGAGGCGCGCAAGCCCGCGTTCAAGCTGAAGATCGATTTCGGGCCCGCAATCGGAGTGAAGAAGAGCAGCGCGCAGATCGTCGACCGCTATGCGCTGGAAGAGCTTGCGGGGCGGCAGGTCGCCGCCGTCGTAAACTTCCCGCCGCGTCAGATCGGCAAGTTCATGTCCGAAGTACTGACGCTCGGCTTCGCCGATGAGGAAGGCGCGGTGATCCTGTTCGCGCCCGACCGCCCCGTTCCGAACGGGTCGCGCCTCTTCTGATCGTCTCGCCTGTTGCTCAGCCCCATTTCGCCGCTAGGCTGGTGCAAAGAAACAGGGGAGAGGGACGATGAACCCACTGAAAGCCGCCTTCTTTGCGGCTGCTTGCGCGACGCTGCTGCCCGTATCGGCGACGGCCGAGGCCGAACTGCCGCGCGAATATGACGTGCAGCTCTCGCGCAATGTGGTGTACGGCCGCGCCCCGATAGACGCCTCGAAGGCTCGGCCGCGCGACCGCGACCTGCACGTCGATGTCTATCGCCCCGTCGCCGACGGCAAGCCGCTCACGAACCGCCCCGCGGTGATCATGGCGTTCGGCGGCGCTTTCCATCGCGGCGACAAGGGCGAGGAGCGTTTTACCGAGGATGGCGCGCAGGACAGTTCGATGGCCGATTATTGCCGCCGCTTCGCGCGCGATGGCTATGCCTGCTTTTCGATCGATTATCGGCTGACGCCGGAGGACCCCGGCCTCGCGAAACCCGTCGACGAAAAGAAGCTCGTCCCGAAGTCGGTGAACCTGTCACCCGCCGCCACCGCGCGCATCGAAATCGTGCGCCAGCGGATGGGCTTGCCGCCGCTCGACGATCAGGCGCGCGACCAATATTGGCGCAGCATCCTCGCCGCCGCCGAAGATATGGCGATGGCGACCGAATTTGTCCGCGGTCACGCTGGCAAGTACGGCGTCGATGCCGACCGCATCGCGCTTGGCGGCTTTTCGGCGGGCGCGATCACCGCGCTCAACACCGCTTATGGCATCGGCGCGCCGGTCAAGGCCGTGTTCGCGCTGTCGGGCGCCGTCGGCGGCTATAACCCGTCCCAAACCGTCCAGCCGGGCATGCCGCCGGCGCTGTTCTTCGTCGGTCAGAACGATCTGGATGGCATCCAGGCGGGAACGCGCTTCGCGGTCAAGGCGCTGACCGACAAGGGCATCGCCGCCGAGACCGCGTGGGTGCCGGGCTTCGGCCACTTCTATCCGATGGGCGCGGTCAGCCTGGGTAGCGACGTCAGCCGCATGCCGGTCGAGACGCGCATCCTCGCATTTCTGGAGGCCAAGCTGGGCAACAAGCCACGCGAATAGCCAACCGGCGAACGACCGGCTAGGCTGGGCGCGGGAAACAGGGGAGAGGGACCATGACTTTACCGGTAACCGCGTTCGTGGCCGCCATTTGCGCGCTGCTGCTGCTTGCGACTGCGATCGATACGGTGCGCCAGCGGCTGCGCCTGAAAGCCGCGTTCGGCGATCACGGCGACGCGAAGCTCATCAGCGCCAGCCGCAGCCACGGCAATCTGGCCGAATATGCGCCGATCACCATCATCCTGCTTGGCTTGCTGGAGACGGCGCGCGCCAATCATATGGCGCTTATGGTCATCGGCGCGATTTTCCTCTTCGGCCGCATCGCGCATGTGATCGGGCTCTATACGCCGTCCGAGCCGGGGAAGGCGCCGCTAGGGCGCCAGGTCGGCGTCGCTGCGACCTTTGGCACATTGCTCATACTCGGCCTCTGGACGTTGTGGATGCTGGCGACGACGAACCTTTAGTCGATCAGCGCCACCGCCCTGATCCATCCCGCGCTCGCGCGTTCGATCTTCACTGGAAAGCAGCTGAAGGTAAAATCCGTCGCGGGGATCGCGGCCAAATTGGTCAGCTTCTCGATCTGGTAATAGGGCCGGATGCGCCCCGCCTTATGGCCTTCCCAGATAATCGACGGATCGCGCGTTTCGGCCCAGCGCCGCGCGGTGTGGCTGAACGGCGCGTCCCAGCTCCACGCATCGGTGCCGACGACCTGCACGCCGCGTGTCGTCAGGTACAGCGTCGCCTCGGCGCCCATGCCGCAGCCCTGATCGGTAAAATTGTCGGTGCCATAGAGTGCGCCCGACTGGACGAGCACGATGTCGAGCGGCTGGAGCACATGCCCGATCCGCGCCAGCTCGGCCTCGACCTCGCCGCCGCTCACGACATGGCCGTGCGGCCGATCCGAAAAATCGAGTTTCACCCCGGGACGGAAGAAGAGGTCGAGCGGCGCTTCGTCAATCGACGGGGCGGGCGACGCGCCGCTGTCGGTCGTCGAATGATAATGCCAGGGCGCGTCCATATGCGTGCCGTTGTGCGTGCTCAGCGACAGCATCTCGACCGCCCAGCCTTCGCCATCGGGCAAATCCTCTCGGGTCAGCCCGGGGAAGAACATCGCGATCTGCTCCCACGTATTTTCGTGGGTCATATAGGTGATGTTGGGGCGCATCACCGGCGGGTCGGACACGACGTCATTGGTGATCGGTATCGAAAGGTCGATGAACTGCATCACCGCATCCTGCCACCGGAATGACGCTACGCCAAGAAGGCTTGCGCGGCGGCGCTTGCCCGGTAGAGAAGGGCGAAAGCCCCATGCAATACGGGGTGGGGAGAGCCTGATGACCGAGAGTGCCGCCGCCGGACCCGGCGCCGTTTACGAACCGACCGCGAAGGACATCCGCATGGTCATCGCCGCCTCGTCGGCGGGCACGGTGTTCGAATGGTATGATTTCTTCATCTACGGCACGCTCGCGGCGATCATCGGCAAGGCTTTCTTTCCCAGCGACAATGCGACGCTTGAAACGCTGCTCGTCTGGGCGGGGTTCGCGGTCGGTTTCGGTTTCCGTCCGCTCGGCGCCGTCCTCTTCGGTTTCCTTGGCGACCGCCTCGGACGCAAATACACCTTCCTCGTCACCGTCACGCTGATGGGCATCGCGACCGCGGGCGTCGGGATGATCCCGTCGGCCGCCACCATCGGCATCGCCGCGCCGATCATCGTCATCCTGCTCCGCGTGCTGCAAGGGCTCGCGCTCGGCGGCGAATATGGCGGTGCGGCGGTCTATGTCGCCGAACATTCGCCGCCCGGAAAGCGCGGTTTCTACACCAGCTTCATCCAGGCAAGCGTCGTTGGCGGGTTCGTGCTCAGCTTGATCGTCGTGCTCGGCTGCAAGGCGCTGATGCCCGACGCCATCTGGGAAAGCTGGGGCTGGCGCGTGCCCTTCCTCCTCTCGATCATCCTGCTTGTCATTTCGCTCTGGATGCGCCTCAAACTGTCCGAAAGCCCGGTGTTCCAGGCGATGAAGCAGGAAGGCGAGCTGGCGAAGAATCCGCTCAAGGAAAGCTTCACCTACCCCGGCAACCCGCGCCGCATCTTCATCGCGCTGTTCGGCATCGCGGCGGGGCTGACGGTGATCTGGTACACCGCGATGTTCTCGGGCCTGTCGTTCCTCAAAGGGCCGATGAAGGTCGAGGACACCGCCGCCGAAATCATCGTCGGCTGCGCCGCCGCGGTCGGCATGGGCTTCTTCATCTGGGCGGGGCGCCTCTCCGATCGCATCGGGCGCAAGAAACCGATCGTCTGGGGTTATGGCGTTACGCTGGTGCTGCTGTTCCCGCTGTTTTGGCTGATGGGCAGCGTCGCCAACCCCGCGCTGTCTACTGCCGCCGAACGCGCGCCGGTGACCGTCACCGGGTCGCAGTGCAGCTTTGACCCGTTCGCGCAGAAACAGGAAACGGCATGCGGCCGCACGCTTGGCGAACTGACCAAACTCGGCGTCCCCTATACCGTCGCGCAGACCGATAGCGGCTTCGACAGCGTCAAGATCCGCATCGGCGACCGCGAAGTCGCGAGCGAAGATCCCGCGCTTCTGCAGCCCGCGCTCGAGGCGATGGGTTATGACTTCGCCAAGCAGATCCCGAGCATCGCCAGCATCGCCGTGATCTTCCTCGCCTTGCTCGGCCTCAGCGCGCTGTCGGGTTTCACCTATGGCCCCGTCGCGGCGCTGCTGTCCGAAATGTTCCCGCCGCACGTCCGCTACTCGTCGCTGTCGATCCCATACCATCTCGGCACCGGATATTTCGGCGGCTTTCTGCCGCTGATCGCGAGCTTCATCATCGCGAAGACCGGCAATGCCTATTCGGGCCTGTGGTACACCTGGGGCGTCGTGCTCGTCGCTTTTCTCGTCACCGCCTTCATGCTCAAGGACCCGGTCGAGGGGCAGTGGGACAAGCCGGCGCCCCGCTGATCACCCCATTGGCGCAGCCCGCGAAGCTGTATAGGGGCAGGGCATGATCCACGTCCCGTCGCCGCTCCGCCTCCGTCTCGACAGCAATGCCCTCGTCGCCAACTGGCGCTGGCTGGCCGGCCAGAGCGGCGGCGCGGCGTGCGGCGCCGCGATCAAGGCCGACGGCTACAGCCTTGGCGCGCGGGCCGTAATGCAGCACCTCACCGCTGCGGGCTGCCGAGACTTTTTCGTCGCGACCTGGGCCGAGGCGGCGGCATTGATGCCCTTGCCCGAAGGCGTATCGCTGTCGGTGCTGCACGGCGTCGGGGCGAGCGACATGGTCGCGGCGCGCACCCTCCCGGTGCGCCCCGTGCTGAACAGCGTCGAACAGGTCGCGCGCTGGCGCGAAGCGGGCGAGGGACGTCCGTGCGATGTGATGGTCGATACCGGAATGAACCGCCTCGGCCTGCGCATCGACGAGGTGCTGGGCGGCGCGCTCGACGGGCTTGCCATCGAAACGCTGCTCAGCCATCTGGCGTCGGCCGACGAGGACAGCGACCAGAATGCGCGGCAACTCGCGGCATTCCAAGCCATTCGGGAAGCTGTTCCCGCACAGCGATACAGTCTCGCCAACAGCGCGGGCATCTGCCTGGGCTCCGACTATGCGTTCGACCTGACGCGTCCCGGCATCGCGCTTTACGGCGGCACCCCGCGCGGCGAAGCGCAGGGTCATATTCGCCAGGTCGTTTATCCCGAGACGCGCGTGCTGCAGCTACGCACGGTGCGCAAGGGCGAAGCGGTGGGCTATGGCGCGACCTGGACCGCGCCGCGCGACAGCCGGGTCGCGGTCGCCAATATGGGCTACGCCGACGGCTATCTGCGTTGTCACGCCGGGGCGGGCGGCGGTGCGTCATGGCAAGGAAATGCGCTGCCGCTGATCGGCCGCGTTTCGATGGACCTCATCGCCTTTGATGCCAGCGACGCCGGCGCGATCGACGAGGGCGACTGGCTTGCGCTCGATTACGACCTGCCATCGGCGGCCACGCGGAGCGGCTTGTCGCAATATGAGTTGCTGACCGGACTTGGCATCCGGTTCGCGAGGCTGTGGAGCTAGCTCCCCCAACCGCGCGGCTCTTCGCGCCGCACAGCGATATCGTTAAGGCATAGCCGCATCGCGCAACGGACCGTCGGCGCGGCGCGCTGCATTCCGTCCTGCCTAAGAAATGGGGGACGAGAGCAAGCTCTCGTCCCCCGAATTCTGCGACAGGTTGAGCGATCAGAAGCGAGCGCGGGCACCTGCATAGAAGCTGCGGCCACGGAAGCCGTAGATCGCGCTACCCGCGCCCGTTGCGGTCGAACCGTACGGCGGCATCTTGTCGAGGACGTTGTCGACACCAGCATAGAAGTTGATGTTCGGACCGCCCGACGACTTGTTGACGTCCCATTCGAAACGCAGATCGTGGTAGAAGACGCGCGGATATTTATCGACATCGGCATAGTCGATGTTCGCCGGCGGAAGGCCATTCAGTTCGTTCAGATCCTCATAGGTGTTGAGGTACATCGGCCCGATGTAGCGCATCCGGTATCCGAAGGTGAACGGACCAACGCCCAGGTCGACGTCCCAGCGGAACTCGTCCTTCGGATCGCCCAGTTCGCCGAGAAGACGGTTCTCGAAGTCCGGGTTCACCGAGTCCTGAAAGTTGCTGATCGCCAGATTGTGCGTGTAGATCAGGTTCGTGTTCAGGCTGACATCGTCGGTCAGGGCCGTGCGATAGGCCAGGTTGACGTCGATACCCTCGCGCTTGCGGCGGGCGAAGTTCAACGGCGCCACGATCAGCGAGTTGGTCACAATACGACCCGGCTGATCGCCATTGACCGGAGCATTGGTCAGGTTGCGGCTGAACTGACGGCAGAACACATTGTCGAGCGACGCCGAGTCATAGCAGCTGTTGAGGATCTGCTGCGCCGTCAGCGACGTGATGATGCCGTCCACCGTGATGTCGTAATAGTCGACCGACAGGTTCAGACCCGGGATGAAGCGCGGCTGGATGACCACGCCATAGGTGTAGGAATCCGAGGTTTCCGCGACCAGGTTCGGGTTGCTGCCGCTGACGATGCCGAGCGACTGGTTGACGTCGGTGAGCAGGCCCAGCTGCGCGCCCAGAGCGGCCGTGCAGTTGGTGTTACGGATGCCCGTACCGCGCTGCCCCGGGTTGCAGGGATCGGTGATCGTCTGGAAGTTCGGAACCAGCGGGAATGCCGTTTCCGAAACGTTCGGGGCGCGAACCGCGCGGCTGTAGTTGGCGCGGAAGCGGACATCCTCGATCGGCGCATAGTCGATGCCGGCGTTGTACGAATAGACCGTACCGACATTGCCCTGATACTTCGCGACACGACCCGCGCCGCTGAGCGTCAGTTCATAGGCGAAAGGCACTTCCTTCAGCAGCGGAAGTTGGATTTCGCCATAGGCTTCCTTCACCTCGAAGGGCTTCGGACGGAACGACGGGATCGAAACGCCATTGGTGTAGCCACCGGTGACGAACGGATCCTGCTCGTAGAACGCCCGCTCGTTGCGGTATTCGGCGCCGATCGCGAAGCGGACCGGGCCGCCCGGCAGGTTGAAGAACCCGCTGGTGTCGCCCGCGACAAAGCCCGACGCAATGAACTGCGACAGCCCCGACGACGCGGTGAAGGTGCGGCTGAAATAGTCGATCGCACCGCTGTTATCGAGGCCGCCAAACGGATTGTAAGGCACGCAAGCCGCGATATCGGCAGCAAGGCGGTTCTGGTTGACGACCGGGTCACCGAAGCTGGCGTTCTGGAACCGGACGGCCGAAGCGGGGTCGAACTGCGCACGGCACTGGATTGCGCCGGTGACGGGGTTACGGCCCGCGTCCAGCGAGAGCATGAACCGCTGGCGGTCGATGAAGCCCGTGGTGGTCACGTCTTCGCGGAACTTGCCGTAGTTCATCGACAGTTCGTAGTTCCAGTCGTCGTTGAACGTGCCGCGGAGGCCGCCAACAACGCGCCAGGTATCGCGCTGGAACTTTTCGTCGCGAATGCCGACGTCGAGCAGCGAGCGCGCGAGGACGAAGCGGTACGAACCATCGGCGATCGCGGCGCGATCTGCTGCGCTGAGGTTGCCGCCGGCAGGGCAGGTGACCAGAAGGTCGGTCCGGCAGCCCGAAGCCGAGATCAGATTGGCCAGGGTCGTGCGGTCCGCGGGGTTCAGGAACGGGTTATCGAGGCGCGTGCGCTCGCGATAATCGAACTGCTGCAGCGTGCCCTGGATGCCGGCCGGACCAGCGTTGTTGCCGAGTGCGTTGACGCGGTTCCACTTCGCTTCGAGGAACAGTTCCGACTGCTCATTGACCTCGAAACGCGCCAGCATGTTGAAGTTATAGCGTTCGGTGAACGGAAGCACCGAAAGCAGCTTGCCTTCGCGGCCCGTCTGGCCGTTGCCGCCGGCAATGCCGCCGAGAATGCCTGCACCGTAGCGCGACCCCGTCTGCGGGACCAGGCGGCCTTCGTTGGTGAAGATATAGGTGCAGTTGTACGGCGTGCCGAGGCTGTTCGGGCCGCCGTTGTTGGCCAGCGTGCCGTTACCGCAGGCTGCGCCCGGGGCGTTGCGCTGGTTGATCGGAACAAGCCCGTTGAAGTGGATCGTCGAGCTGCGGATGTCGCGGATGAAAACGCGATCCGGGAAGCCGTCGCCGCCATTGACGATACCGGCGCCGGCGTCGCCGTCGATCACACCGAAGGCATCCTGACGCTGGAACGCCGGGATGTCCGATGCGAACACGCGATCCTGGCGCGAATATTCGCCATGCAGCGTCACGTTGCCGCGGCCTTCGGCGAAATTCTTGCCGTACATGGCCGAGAAATACTGGTTGCCGCCGAAGCCTTCTTCGGAAATGCCGCCCTGGGCGCGGAGCTGGAGACCGTCATAGTCGCGGCGCAGGATGAAGTTGACGACGCCCGCGATCGCGTCCGAGCCGTAAATCGCCGAGTTGCCGCCCGTGACGATGTCGACGCGTTCGATCAGGTCGTTCGGGATGGTATTGACGTCGGGCGACACGGCATTGTTCAAAATGTCGGCGGGAACGTGGCGGCGGCCGTTGACCAGGACCAGCGTGCGCTGGGTGCCGAGGCCGCGAAGATCGAGCAGGTTAAGACCCGCGATACCGATGCCGAGGCCCGGGTTCTGCTGGGCGAACGTGCTGCGCAGCTGGGGCAGGTCGTTCAGGGTGTCGCCGATGTTGGTCTGACCCTGCTGGAAAAAGCTTTCGCCGGTGATCGAGGTGATCGGCACGGTCGATTCGAGGTTCGGACGGCGGATGCGCGAGCCGGTGACGACAATCGTCCCTTCCGAAGCCGCTTCGGCGCTTTCGTCCGCAGCAACGGCCTCTTGTGCCATCGCGGGCATCGCGCTGAACAAAGCAAGAGTCAGGGCAGAGCCCCGCACCAGCAGGCTAGTCTTTTTCATGGTGTATTTCCCCGGTTGGCCGTTCAAAAAATTGGAGAGAACGGATTGCACGCTAGAAAGACGCAAATTTTCGGCGGCACAAGCTTTTGATGTAAATTTTCTGACAGTGGGGAGACTCCGATGCGGCGCTGTGCCATTTTTGCAACACAGCACGCAAGGGCGAGCGCCTCGCGCTTGGAATCAAAGTGCTAGTTCGAGAAACGAATGAGCCAAAACAGCGACTTGAAACAAAAAAAAATACCAGAGATTTGATTACGATTGAAACTAAATTGCGTAGAGGCGGGTCAGCCGTCACGAGATCGGTTAGCAAGCCAAAAAATTCTAACCGACGGATTTGGAGCGCAGGGTTCGGAAGAAGAATCGGTTCTTTCACGCGAAAGGCCGCGAATCCGCGCATGTTGCGATGCATCATTATTTGATGCTAATGCGGGGGCTTCGAATGTCCGGGCGGCGCGGTCGCCATTGCACCGGAATATAGGGAGCGCAGGTCAAGATGGCGAAGTCCAGGGCGGGGGCGACGGAAGATGACGTCGTCACGATCAAGAAATACGCCAACCGGCGGCTCTATGATACCGAGCGCAGCTGCTACATCACGCTCGAGGATCTGGGCACGATGGTCCGCGACGGCCGCGATTTCCGCGTCGTCGATGCCAAGAGCGGCGACGACATCACGCACAATGTCCTGACGCAGATCATCATGGACGAGGAAACGCGCGGCGAAACGCTGCTGCCGGTCAATTTCCTGCGCCATCTGATCGGCATGTACGGCGACAAGATGCAGTCGATGGTGCCGCAATATCTCGAAGCCTCGATGACCGCCTTCCGCAAGAACCAGCAGGACGTCCGCTCGGCGCTCGAAGGCGCGCTGGGATCGAACCCGCTCGCCGAATTGACGCGCCGCAATATGGAGATGTTCCAGCAGGCCGCTGGAGCATTCATCCCGGGCGCGGGCGGCGGCGGCAAGGCCAAGGATGCCGAAATCGCGGCGCTCAAGGCCGAAGTCGCCGAACTCAAGGCCGCGCTCGCCAAGAAGAATTAATCGGGCCGCCACGGCGCCCCAGCTACGGAAAATACGGAATATCATGGTCAAACATGCGCTCAGCGTAACCCGGCAGGCCGACTTCGCGGCCTGGTATCAGGATGTCATTGCCGAAGCCGATCTGGCCGAGGAATCGGGCGTGCGCGGCTGCATGGTCATCAAGCCGTGGGGCTATGGCATCTGGGAACGCATCCAGACGGTGATGGACGCAGCGATCAAGGATGCCGGGGTTCAGAATTGCTATTTCCCCCTATTCATCCCGTTGAGCTTCTTTGAGAAGGAAGCCGACCATGTCGATGGTTTTGCTAAGGAAATGGCGGTCGTCACGCACCACCGCCTGATTCAAGACGGCAAGGGCAAGCTGATTCCCGATCCCGAAGCGAAGCTCGAGGAACCGCTGATCGTCCGCCCGACTTCGGAGACGGTGATCGGCGCCGCAATGAGCCGCTGGGTGCAGAGCTGGCGCGACCTGCCGCTCAAGGTCAACCAGTGGGCCAATGTCGTGCGCTGGGAAATGCGCACGCGCATGTTCCTGCGCACCAGCGAATTCCTGTGGCAGGAAGGCCATACCGCGCACGCCGACAAGGCCGACGCGATGGCCGAGACGCTGCGCGCGCTCGAAATGTATCGCGCCTTTGCCGAGGATGTGCTCGCGATGCCGGTGATCGCCGGCGAAAAGCCCGAGAATGAGCGCTTCCCGGGCGCCGTTGCGACCTATTCGATCGAGGCGATGATGCAGGACGGCAAGGCGCTGCAGGCCGGCACCTCGCACTATCTTGGCACCGGCTTCGCCGAAGCCGCGAACATCCGTTACCAGGACAAGGACGGCGGCCACAGCCTCTGCCATACAACGAGCTGGGGCACGTCGACGCGCATGATCGGCGGCGTCATCATGACGCATGGCGACGACGATGGCCTCCGCTGCCCGCCGCGCATCGCGCCGCACCAGATCGTGATCGTGCCGATGCTCCGCGACAATGAAGAGGACGCCGCGATCCTCGACTATTGCCGCGACCTCGAAAGCCAGCTGAAGGCGCTCAATGCGTTTCGCGAGCCCGTGCGCGTGCTGCTCGATGCGTCCGCGAACAAGGCGCAGACCAAGCGCTGGGGCTGGGTCAAGAAGGGCGCGCCGATCATCGTCGAAATCGGTCCGCGCGACGTCGCCGGCGGCAATGTCGCGGTGATCCGCCGCGACCGGCTGTACAAGGACGACGGCAAGCTCAATTCGGCGTTCGTCGCCAAGGGCGACTTCGTGGCCGAGGCGGTGGCGACGCTGGAAGATATCCAGTCGAGCCTCCACGCCGAGGCACAGGACCGCCTGCATGCGAACATTCGCCGCGACGTCACCGACCTGAAGGCGCATTTCGTCGGTGACGACAAATTCGTCGGCTGGGCCGAGGTGCAGTGGTCGCGGCCGAGCGGCGCGGCGCTCGACGATATCGTCGCCCAGCTCAAGGCGCTCAAGCTGACGATGCGCAACACACCGCTCGACGCCGAGCCCGCGGACGGCGCCTGCTTCTTCACCGGCGATCCCGCGGTCGAACGCGTGTTGATCGGGCGAACCTACTGAGCGATCGCGCGGTACGGCCGTGAAAACGGTTCGGCGCCCTGTCACAAATCTGGTAGGATGCGGCGGCAAGGATCGGGCGATGAACCCGGCCTGCGTCGGGCGCATCCTATTAGATTTTTGACAGGGGAAAAGGTCATGAAACGACAGATTGCCGGATCGTCGATCATCGCAGCGATGTTGCTTGGCAGCATCGCGCCCGCCGCGGCCAAGCCGCCTTCGGACATATCCGACCTGCCCGGTTCGCGCGCCGCGGGCGCGGAAACCGCGATGGAATCGCGCGGATATGAAATGACGAAGACCAGCGGCGGCGCGCAATATTGGTGGAACGGCGGAACGAAGACCTGCGTCAGCGTCGTCGTCTCCAACGGACGCTACGCGAACGTCGACAAGACCGATTCCAGCAACTGCGGCCATGGCGGGAGCGGCAGTGCAGCGGCAGCCGTCGGCGCGATTGCAGCGGTCGGCCTGATCGCGGCGCTCGCCAGTCACAAGAAGAAGCATGGCGATGGCGACGCCAACCACGACAGCGAATATTCGCGCGGCTACAACGATGGTCTTTATGGCGGTCAATATGACCGCAGCGACAGCGAAGGCTATCACGACGGCTTCATGGCGGGCGAGGCCGAAGCGTCCAATCGCCGCGCCGCGAACCGCAGCTATGCCCGCGGCGGCCCCGATGCGGCACGCGCTGCATGCGAGCGCCGCGCCGATCAGTATCAGAATGCCCCCGGCGGCAGCAGCGTCGCGGTCAGCCAGCGCAGTGCCGGCGGCGGCAATTATGTCTTCACGATGGCGACCGGCCATTATCGTTCGACCTGCACGGCTTCATCGAACGGTCAGGTCATCGACATTTCACCCTATTGATCCGCGCCCCGGAGTGAGGGGGGTGACGGGCCGCCCGTTACCCCCTATCCGCAGACAATGGCCCGCAAACAATATCACGGACTGCCCAGTCCTGAGCAGATCCTTCGCTTCATCGAAGAGAGCAAGGACGCGGTCGGCAAGCGCGAGATCGCGAAGCATTTCGCGCTCCACGGCAACGACAAGATCGCGCTGAAGGCGCTGCTCAAGGACATGACCGACGAGGGGCTCGTCGATCTGGCGCCCGGACGCGCGTTCCACAAGCATGGCGGGCTGCCGCGCGTGACCGTGCTGCGCGTCGCGGCGATCGATGGCAGCAATGTCTGGGCGGTTCCCGAGCGCTGGGAAGCCGCCACGCCCGCACCGCGCCTCCGCGTGATCGAGCAGGGGCGCAAAGGCGCGCTTGGCGTCGGCGACCGCATCCTCGCGCGCACCGAGGAACGCGGCAGCGGCCATGTCGCGCACCCGATGAAGCGGCTCGAAGCCGGCGGCGAGACGGTGATCGGCGTGCTCGTCGAGGATATGGGGCCCGGCGGCAAGCCGATCCTGTGGCTGCGCCCCGCCGACAAGCGCGCGCGCTACGACTTCGCCGTCGCCGACAAGGGCGATGCGAATGTCGGCGACCTCGTCCGCGCCGAGCTGACCGGGCGCGGGCCCGCGATCAAGGCGAAGGTCGTCGAGCGCCTCGGCGATCCGTTCGCGCCGCGCGCCCTCAGCATGATCGCGATCGCGCGCCACGAAATCCCGCATGTCTTCGGCGCCGAAACGCTCGCCGAGGCCGAGAAGGCGGCGAAGCTGCCGCTCACCCCCGAGGGCCGCGAGGATTTGCGTGACCTGCCGATCGTCGCGATCGACCCGATCGACGCGCGCGACCATGACGATGCCGTCTGGGCGACCCCCGACGACGACAGCTCCAACAAGGGCGGTTTCCGCGCGATCGTCGCGATCGCCGATGTCAGCTATTATGTCCGCCCCGACGGCGATCTCGACCGCGAGGCGCGGCGGCGCGGCAACAGCGTCTATTTCCCCGACCAGGTCGTGCCGATGCTGCCCGAAACACTCTCGGCGGGCGTCTGCTCGCTGAAGGCGGGGCAGGACCGCGCGGCGATGGCGTGCCATCTCGTGATCGACAAGCATGGCAAGGTGACGTCATGGCGTTTCACGCGCGCGCTCGTCCGCCTGCGCGCCAACATCGCCTATGAACATGCGCAGGCTGCCTATGATAAATCCACGTCGCCCCAGCGGAAGCTGGGGCCGCAGGAGGCTGGTCAGGACGCCAGCGATCCCAGCCTTCGCTGGGATGACGATATAATTCCGGCACTTCAGAATCTGTGGGCCTGCTGGACGCTGCTCGCCAAAGCGCGCGCCGCCCGCGCCCCGCTCGACCTCGACCTGCCCGAACGCCAGGTCATCCTCGACGAGGCGGGCGGCATCGCCGAAATCCGCGTCCGCGACCGGCTCGATTCGATGCGGCTGATCGAGGATTATATGATCGCGGCGAACGTCGCGGCGGCCAAGGCGCTCGAGGCGAAGAAATCGCCGGTCATGTACCGAATCCACGAGCCGCCGAGCCGTGAAAAGCTCGTCAGCCTCAAGGATTATCTTGAAACCTTCGAACGGAGCTTCGCGCTCGGACAGGTGATCACCCCCGCGGTGTTCAACCGCCTGATCGACGGCTTTTCCGAAGACGACCGGTTGCCCGAAATCATGCAGGCGATCCTGCGCAGCCAGACGCAGGCTTATTACGGCCCGGCCAACGCGGGCCATTTCGGACTCGCGCTCGGCAGCTACGCGCATTTCACCTCGCCGATCCGCCGCTACGCCGATCTGGTCGTCCACCGCGCGCTCGTCGACAGCTATAAACTCGAAGTGCCCGGCAAGCCCAAGGATCTGCCCGCCCGCACCGGGCTCGGCGAGGCCGACGCCAAGGGGCTATCGCGCATCGGCGAGACGATCAGCGCACTCGAACGCCGCGCGATGGAGGCCGAGCGCGAAACCGTCGACCGCTATGTCGCGGCCTATCTGTCGACCAAGAAGGGCGAGATCGTCGCGGCGCGGATCACCGGGGTGCAGCCCTTCGGCTTCTTCGCCACCGTCGACGGGCTCGGCGGCGACGGGCTGGTGCCGGTTTCGACACTCGGCAGCGAACGCTTCTTCTACGACGAAGCCGCGCGTAGCCTCGACAGCGAACACGGCCGCGTCAGTTTTACGACCGGCCAGCGACTCGATCTGCGGCTGATGGACGCAAACCCGATCAGCGGCGCCTTGCGTTTCGAACTTCCCGATGCCCCCGAAGGCGGTTTCCGCAATCGCCCGCCGCGCCGCGACGGGGTGAAAGCAAAGGGCACCGGGAAAGACGGGGCCGGCAAGCATTTGGTCGGCAAACGCGGGCGGCCCGCGAATATCAAGCACAAGGGCAAGCGACGCTAACGCATCCCTTCGTCATTCCCGCGAAAGCGGGAACCCAGCAGCAACGTCAGACTGGGTTCCCGCTTTCGCGGGAATGACGAGGTTATGTTGCGGCCAGCGTCTGCAACAATGCCGCGCTCTCCGCATCCGCCGGAAAAAACGCCTCGATCGCCAGCTCGGACAATGTGATATCCACCGGCGTTCCGAAGATCGTCACCGTCGACACAAAGCGAATTTGACCCATCGGCGTATCGAGGATCAGCGGCACCGCAATGCCGTTCGCCGCGCTGCGATGATGCTCGTCTTCCGCGGCGGGATAGCCAGCCAGCTCGTCGCGCAACGCAATCAGCCCGGCGTCGGCGCTCGCATCGATCTGATGATCGAGCCGTTCGAGAAGATGCGCGCGCCATTCGTCCCGATTGACGATATGCGGTGCCAGCCCCTCGGGGTGCAGCGCGATCCGGAGCACGTTGACGGGTGGTTCGAACAGATGCAGCGCCGCGAGCCCCGCGAGGATTTCGACGGCACTATTCGCCGCAATCATGTTCCAGTGCCGGTCGACCGCGAGCGCAGGGTAGGGCTCGTGCCCCTTCAGCACATGCTCGACGATCGCGCGCATCCCGGCCATTTCGGGGCTGTCGAGCGCCCGCTCCTGATAGTCGGGGGCATAACCCGCCGCGAGCAGCATCGCGTTGCGCGCGCGGTGCGGCACGTCGAGGCAGTCGGCGATCCGCTGCAACATCTGTGCGCTCGGCTTCGACCGCCCCGTCTCGATAAAGCTCAGATGCCGCGTCGAAATCTCGGTATCGAGCGCGAGGTCCATCTGGCTCATCCGGCGGCGGGTGCGCCATTCGCGCAATTGCTCGCCCAGCGTCGCGACTTGCATGATCGTCTCCTTCGTCCGGAGAGCTATACCTCCGCCTTCCTGTTTTCCATTACCTCCGGCGTAATCGACGCCATTCACTTTCGAGTCCAGTTTGAGGAGGTCGAAAGGAGAACCCAAATGTCGATCCTCAACCTGAAGAACATCCTCGTCGCCGACGCCATCACCTGCGGAGGCGTTTTTGCCATCGGCCTCTTCGCCGCCGCGCCGGTCGGTGCGCTGCTCGGGCTGCCCGCAAATATCGTCGCGATCGGCGGCTGGATCTGCCTCGCCGCCGCGCTACTGATGATCGTCGCCGCGCGGCAGGCGGTGCCCAATCCGGCGCTGGTCAAGCTGATCGCAATCGGCAATCTCGGCTGGGTCGCGGCGAGTTTCGCGGTCGTCGCGACCTTTGCCGCGCAGATGACCGGCCTCGGCATCGCGGTCGTCGTGGCGCAAGCCTTCGGCGTGCTCGGCTTTGCTATCCTTGAATGGAAAGACGCGGGCGCGCCGCGCAGCCTCGTCGTCTAACTCAACGCATCGAGCCGGGCGATATCGATCCCGCCCGGTACCAGCATCACCGGACAGGGAAGCGTCCCCGCATCCTGTCCGGTGAAATGCGCGACCAGCGGCCCCGGCGCGCCGCTCGCTGCCGTCGCGAGCACCAGCGCCGCGATCTCGTCGCTCGCACCGATCACTTCGCGCACCACTTCGGCGGGCTTGCCCGACTTCACCATGATCTGCGGCGTGACGCCCGCTTCCTGCACCACCGCATCGGCGGCAGCGGCCACCAGTTCCTCGGCATGTTCGCGCGCCTCGGCCTCGATCGTCGCCTGGACGCCCCCGAACGCGACGAAATCCTGCGGCGGAATAATCGCCAGCACCATCACGCCGCCGCCCGTCCGCGCCGCGCGGCGCGCGGCAAAGCGCAGCGCCAGCGTCGCCTCCGGGCTGTTGTCGATCACCACCAGATATGTCCGCATCGCCCCGACCCCTCGTGTTTTTGCTTGGGGCGAAGAGTGCGTCACATTCGTATGAAACGCAAGTTGGCCCGCTAGACCTTGACCGATGCAAGGCTTATGGCGAGGAAGAATCCGTAGCGGCAGGCCCACGCCTGCAAGACTGACAGGGACAAGCCTGAATATGCCAATCGAACTCAAAATGCCCGCTCTCTCGCCGACGATGGAGGAGGGCACCCTTGCCAAATGGCTGGTCAAGGAAGGCGATACGGTCAAATCGGGCGACCTGCTCGCCGAAATCGAGACCGACAAGGCGACGATGGAGTTCGAAGCGATCGACGAAGGCGTCGTCAGCCAGATTCTCGTCGCCGAAGGCACCGACAATGTGAAGGTCGGCACGGTGATCGCGGTGATCGCGGGCGAGGGTGAAGATGCCGGGAGCGCGAAGGCCGCACCGGCACCGGCACCAGCTCCCGCAGCTGAACCGAAGACCGAAGCGCCTGCTCCGGCCAAAGACGTCGCCCCAGCGCAAGCTGGGGCCGCTCCCGCGAGTGCGCCGACGCCAGCGGTCCCAGCTTCCGCTGGGACGACGAAAGATGGCGAGCGCATCAAGGCCAGCCCGCTCGCGAAGCGTCTCGCGGCCGAGCGCGGAATCGACCTCTCGACCGTTACCGGCACCGGCCCCGGCGGCCGCATCGTCAAGGACGACCTCGACGGCGCATCGGTTGGCACGCCCGCAGCACCCGCTGCGACGCCGAGCGCGGCTGCTCCCGCCGCCGCCGCTCCGGCAGCGGCTCCCGCAACCGCCGGCGCCATCCCCGATTTCGGCATCCCGCACGAGGATGAGAAGCTCAGCGGCATGCGCAAGACGATCGCGCGCCGCCTGACCGAGTCGATGCAGCAATCGCCGCACATCTACCTCACCGTCGACATCCGCCTCGACGCGCTGCTCAAGCTCCGCGGCGAACTCAACGCCAGCCTCGAAAGCCGCGGCGTCAAGCTCAGCGTCAACGACATGCTGATCAAGGCGCTCGCGGTCGCGCTCGAACGCGTCCCCGCGTGCAACGTCAGCTTCGGCGGCGACGTGATGCGCCAGTATAAGCGCGCCGACATCTCGGTCGCGGTCAGCATTCCGGGCGGCCTGATCACCCCGATCATCACCGACGCCGGCGGCAAGTCGATGTCGAAAATCTCGACCGAAATGTCCGAGCTCGCGGCGAAGGCGAAGGAAGGCAAGCTCCAGCCCAACGAATATCAGGGCGGCACCGCCTCGATCTCGAACATGGGCATGATGGGGATCAAGCAGTTCACCGCGGTGATCAACCCGCCGCAGGGCATGATCATGGCGATCGGCGCGGGCGAGAAGCGGCCCTACATCGTCGACGACGCGCTCGCGATCGCCACCGTCATGTCGGCGACCGGCAGCTTCGACCACCGCGCGATCGACGGCGCCGACGGCGCGCTGTTGATGAAGACCTTCAAGGAACTGGTGGAGAACCCGCTGGGGCTGGTGGCGTGATCAACCCCTCTCCCTTCAAGGGAGAGGGAGGGGCCCGCGCGCGCAAGCGCGTGGGAGGGTGAGGGTATGACGGCAGGCTATTCACAGCTGACGCTGGAACGCGCCAAGGCGCTGCGCCGTTCACTGACCGAACAGGAACGGAAATTATGGGGCGCACTTCGCGATCGGCGGCTAGGCGGTTTCAAATTTCGCAAACAACAGCCTATCGGCCCCTTCATCGCCGATTTCGTCTGTCAGGAGCAACGCCTGATCGTTGAGGTTGACGGATCGCAACACGCCTCCTCCGAAACCGACGTCCAGCGCGACGGCTATTTGAAGGGCAAGGGCTATCGCGTTCTGCGAGTCTGGAACAATGATGTGACTGGAAATTTGTCGGGAGTTTTGACGGCGGTTCTTGCCGCGCTTTCGGCCCCTCACCCTCCCATTGCTGCGCAATGGGCCCCTCCCTCTCCCTTGAAGGGAGAGGGGATTGATAATGGAGCAGATTTTGGCTGATACCAACTACGACCTCATCGTCCTCGGCTCGGGGCCCGGCGGCTATGTCGCGGCGATCCGCGCGGCTCAATTGGGCCTGAAGACCGCGATCGTCGAGCGCGAGAATCTTGGTGGTATCTGCCTCAACTGGGGCTGCATTCCGACCAAGGCGCTGCTGCGCTCGGCAGAAATCTATCATTATATGCAGCATGCCGGCGACTATGGCCTCGTCGCCGCGCAGATCAGCGCCGACATCGATGCGGTCGTGAAGCGCAGCCGCGGGGTCGCGAAGCAGCTGAGCCAGGGCGTCGCCTTCCTGATGAAGAAGCACAAGATCACCGTCCATATGGGCGAGGGCAAGCTGACCGCGCCGGGCAAGCTCGAGGTAAAGGGCGAGAAGGGCACCGAAACCCTCACCGCGAAGAATATCATCGTCGCAACCGGCGCCCGCGCCCGCGACCTGCCGTTCGCGCCCGCCGACGGCAAGCGCATCTGGACCTATCGCCACGCGCTCGTCCCGCCCGAAATGCCCAAGAAATTGCTCGTCATCGGATCGGGTGCGATCGGAATCGAATTTGCGAGCTTCTACAGCGACATGGGCGTCGATGTGACCGTCGTCGAAATGCTCGACCGCCTCGTTCCCGTCGAGGACGCGGATGTCTCGGCCTTCCTCGAAAAATCGCTCAAGAAACAGGGCATGACGATCTTCACGGGCGCCGGAGTCGAGGAACTGAAGGCCACCGCGACCGGCGTCACCGCAAAGATCAAGACGAAGGACGGCAAGACCGAAAGCGCCGAATTCAGCCACGCGATCGTCGCGATCGGCATCGTGCCGAACACCGAAAATATCGGGCTCGAAGCGCTCGGGGTGAAGACGACCAAGGGCCATATCGACACCGACGCGATGTGCCGCACCAACGTCCCCGGCATCTGGGCGATCGGCGACGTCACCGCGCCGCCGTGGCTCGCGCACAAGGCGATGCACGAATCGGTGATTTCGGTCGAGGCGATCGCGGGCAACCATCCGCACGCGATGGACGTGCGCAACATCCCCGGCTGCACCTATTGCCGCCCGCAGATCGCGAGCGTCGGCCTGACCGAAGCGAAAGCCAAGGAACTCGGTTACGAGGTCAAGGCCGGCACCTTCCCGTTCATCGGCAATGGCAAGGCGATCGCGCTCGGCGAGTCCGAGGGCTTCACCAAGACCGTGTTCGACGCGAAGACCGGCGAATTGCTCGGCGCGCATATGATCGGCGCCGAGGTCACCGAGCTGATCCAGGGCTATACGATCGGCAAGACCGCCGAGCTGGTCGAGGATGATTTCATCGGCACCGTCTTCCCGCATCCGACGCTCAGCGAAACGATGCACGAGGGCGTGCTCGCGGCCTTCGGACGGCCGCTGCATATTTGATCTCACAACATTCTCGTCACCCCCGCGAAGGCGGGGGTCCCGCTTTGCCAGCACGAGGAAGCGGGATTCCCGCCTTCGCGGGAATGACGAAGGGGGAGTTGTGAGCGTCGAGTCCTATCGCTTTCCGGCCATAGCGGTTGCGCTCCTTCTCGCCGTCATCCTGCTTGGCTTCGCGGTCGGCGGGGGATGGACGCAGGGCATCGACTGGCAAATCTCGCACAGCCTCGCGATCCGCGTCGACGAACGCGACCCCGCCTTCATATCCTTCATGCAATGGGCAAGCTGGGTCGGCGGCGGCACGCCGCGCTGGATCATCGTCATCCTGCTCTGCGGGCTCGTCTGGCATTGGTGCGGCCCGCGCTGCGCCATCGCACTCGGCGGCGCGTCGCTGCTCTCGAATCTCGCCTCCAGCCTGCTGAAGCTCGGCTTCGGCCGCGCGCGTCCCGACCTGATCGATCACCTCGACCATCAGACGAGCTATTCCTACCCCAGCGGCCACGCGACGAGCGCCGCGACCGTTTACCTGCTCCTTGCCTGGCTCGCGCCGCCGCGCTGGCGCCCCTACGCCTGGACGCTCGCGGCCGCGATGATCATCCTCAATGGCTTCTCGCGGATCATGCTCGGCGTCCATTGGGCGAGCGACATCGCCGGCGGCACGATGCTCGGCACCGCCTTCGCGCTGCTTGGCGCCTGGTGGGTGGCAAGGCACAGGGCGGCCGCCTGACGCATTTTCCGCTGTCCTATTTTGCGGCGGTTTGCCATCTAGTTTGCGGGCACCAACAACAGGCGGGGTAAACATGCAATCGCGAATGAAGTTAGGCAGTTTTCTGCGGGGAATCGCTTTGGGCTCGACGGCGCTTTTTGCCGCGTCAATCGCCCCTGCAAAGGCACAGGACGCGCCCGGCCAGACCGTCATCACCGCCGCGCGATACCTCGACGTGCTGACCGGCAAGACGGTCGAATACCCCGCGATCTTCGTCGGCGCCGACGGCCGCATCACGAACATCGCCGACGCGCGCACCGTCCGCTGGGGATCGAACGTCAAACATATCGACCTTGGCGACAAGACGCTCGTCCCGGGCCTTATCGACATGCACGTCCATCTCGACGGCCCTGCCGACATCGGCGGCTATCGCGGGCTCGAGTTCACCGACAGCTTCTGGGGCATGACCGCGGTCAAAAATGCGAACGACATGCTCGGCGCGGGCTTCACCACCGTGCGCAATGTCGGGTCGGACAACCGCAACGACATCGGGCTGAAGCAGGCGATCGACGCGGGCTATGCAACAGGGCCGCGCATCGTCCCTGCGGGCTACGCGCTCGGCGCGACCGGCGGGCATTGCGACAGCACCTTTCTGCCGCCCAGCCTCGAAAAGAAGGACGGCAAGGAAGAGGGGATCGGCGACACGCCCGAGGAACTGCGCTTTCAGGTTCGCCGCCAGCGCAAATATGGCGCCGAGGTGATCAAGGTTTGCGCCACCGGCGGGGTCTTTTCGCGCAACACCGAGCCCGGCCAGTTGCAGGTTTCCGAAAAGGAGCTCGCCGCGATCGCCGACGAAGCGCATCAATGGGGCCTTCGCGTCGCCGCGCACGCGCATGGTGCCTCGGGCATCCGCGCCGCGATCGCCGCGGGCATCGACACGATCGAGCATGTCAGCCTCGTCGACGACGAAGGCATCCGCATGGCGCTCGCGCGCAAGCAGCCGGTGTGGTTCTCGATGGACATCTACAACACCGAATATACGCAGGCCGAAGGCGCGAAGAATGGTGTGCTCGAGGATAACCTGCGCAAGGACCGCGAAGTCGCCCAGATCCAGCGCGACAATTTCCGCAAGGCGGTGAAGGCCGGCGTGCGCATGGTGTTCGGTTCCGATGCGGGCGTGATGCCGCACGGGCAGGTCGGGGGCCAGTTCCGCGTCATGGTCGAATATGGAATGACCCCGCTACAGGCGATCCAGGCCGCGACGAAGAACGCCGCCGAGGCGCTGGGCCGCGAGAAGGATGTCGGCGCGATCGCGATCGGGCGCTACGCCGATATCGTCGCGGTCGATGGCAATCCGCTGACCGACGTGCGCCAGCTCGAAAGCGTCGACGCGGTGGTGAAGGGCGGGGTGCTCGTCAGGCGCAAATAGCCCCTACAGCACCAGCCGGTCGACGATCGCCTCGCGCATTTCGGGGGTGAAGTTCAGCACCGCCTCGGCATAGGTCGGGATATCGCCATGGTCGCGCCGCACCGTGGCGAGCGCGGCGTCGAGATAGGCGGGGTTGACCGACATCAAAGCGCGGATCGCATCGTCGTGGATTTCGGCGCCATAACGCGAGCGGATATGCGCCGCGCCCTGTGCGATGCGTTCCTCGATCTTGCCCGCGGTGTTGGTGAGGAGATAGTCTTGCATCAGGTCATCTTCATGGACCCCGAGCAGTCGGTGGACGATCGCGACGGCAAAGCCGGTGCGGTCCTTGCCCGCAACGCAGTGGACAAGGCTCGGCGCGTCATATTCGGCGAGCGCCGCCAGATAGAGCCGCAGCGTCGCGACGAGCGCGGGGCGATAGGGCATGCCGGCATAGGTATCGATCATCCGCTCGCGCGCCGTCTCGACGTCGATCGTCCCGCCCGCCGCCTGCAGATGCGGAGCGAGGCCCGCGGTTACGCCGCCCGCGAACAGCACGCGCGCCGAGAAAGTCTCGGAGCGCCGGCACGGATGCAACTCGCGCTCGTCATCGCCGCGCAGGTCGATCACCGTCTCGAGCCCCAGCGCATCGAGTGCGTCCAGATCATCGTCGGTCGCTGCCTCATGGTGCGCCGAGCGCCACAGCGTCCCGTCGCGCAGCCGCCCGCCGCCCTCGACGGCATAGCCGCCATAATCGCGGAAATTGTGGACGCCGGCCAGTGGCAGGACTCGCTCGGCAATCATCATCATTCTCCTGTAAACACCGGGGGACGCTTTTCGACGAAGGCATTGATCGCCTCGCGGTTATCCGCGGTTTCGTGGACGATCGCCTGATAGGCTGCACTCAGTTCCAAAATATCGCTCATCCGGCTGTGCTGCGCCTCGCGCAGCAGGCGTTTCGTCAGACGCAGCGCGCGCGGCGGGTTGCAGACGATCCGCTCGGCAATGGCGATTGCACGGTCGAGCAGTTCCGCATCGGGCACGACGTCCGTGACCAGACCATATTCCTTTGCCTGCACCGCGTCAAAGCGGTCCCCGGTCAGGAACAGCTCGGCGGCACGCGGATAGCCGAGTATCTTCTGGAGCAACCACGCCCCGCCGTCGCCGGGGACAATGCCGACCTTGATAAAGCTGCACGCGAATTTCGCGCTCTCCGCAGCGATGCGGATGTCGCAGGTGCAGGCCAGGTCGGCGCCAAGGCCGATCGCATGGCCGTTGACCGCGGCGATCATCGGCACCTCGCAATCCATCAGCGCGCGGATTACCGCCTGCACGCCCTTGCGGTAATTGGCACGCGTGGAATCGGGCTGGTCGAGCACGCCGA
Source organism: Sphingopyxis sp. H053 (assembly GCF_001468225.1). Classification (GTDB taxonomy): domain Bacteria; phylum Pseudomonadota; class Alphaproteobacteria; order Sphingomonadales; family Sphingomonadaceae; genus Sphingopyxis. The sequence continues at coordinate 416,294 of NZ_LNRU01000006.1, forward strand.
TGCCGGTGCGGTCCTGCATGCCTTTCAAATTCCCGCCGGCGCTGAACGCCTTGCCGCTGCCGGTCAGGATGATCGCGCTGACGCTGCGGTCGTCGCCGAGGGTGCGCAGCGTGTCGATGATGTCCTGGCAATCTTCGTGGGTGCCGATCGCATTCATGCTCTCGGGCTTGATCATCGTCAGGACCGCGATCTTGCCCCGCCGCTCGACACTCAGAAATTCGCCCATCTTCAATTATCCTTTGCTGACTAACCAAAGCTATTGCATGGCTGGTGCGACATGCAAGGCTTTGCGCTCTATCCGTTCGATCCACCCGGCGACATTGCCGCACTGCGCGCCGATTTGCGGGCATGGCTTGCGGTGAACCAGCCGCAAGGCGATGTCGTTGCGCGGGCGAATTGCTGGGCAAGTTTCGATCCCGATTTCAGCCGCGCGTTGGGCGCGGCGGGGTACATCGGCATGACCTTGCCGGCGCAGTACGGCGGCGGTGACCAGCATCCGCTCGAGCGCTATGTCGTGATCGAGGAATTGCTGGCGGCGGGCGCCCCGGTCGGAGCGCACTGGATCGCTGATCGCCAGACCGGGCCGCTGATCTTGCGCTATGGCAGCGAGGAACAGCGGCAGCGCTACCTGCCGGGAATTGCGGCGGGCGAGCTTTATGCGTGCATCGGCCTGTCCGAACCCGGCGCCGGTTCCGACTTGGCCGCCGTACGAACGACTGCGCGCGAAACTGCCGAGGGCTGGCGCATCAACGGCCAGAAAATCTGGACCACCGGCGCGCATTTCTCGCACATCATGCTCGCGCTCGTCCGCACCGAAGAAGGGAGCGAGCGCAACGCCGGGCTCAGCCAGCTGCTGATCGACCTCGACACCCCCGGCATCACGATCCGCCCGATCATCGACATGGCGGGTCACCACGACTTCAACGAAGTCTTTTTCGACGACGTGCTCGTCCCGCACGGCGCGCTGGTCGGCGAGCGGGGGCAGGGGTGGAAGCAGGTCACCGCCGAACTCGGCCTCGAGCGTTCGGGGCCCGAACGCTATCTGTCGAGCCACGCACTGCTCGTCGCGCTGATCGATGCGGCGGGCGCCGAACCTGATCCAGCGATTGCCGCGTTGATCGGCGAACTCACCGCCGAGATGTGGACGCTGCGCCAGCTGTCGATGTCGACCGCGGCGAAACTCGCGGCGGGCGAAGACCCGATGGTCGAAGCGTCGGTGGTCAAGGAACTGGGCAATGCCTTTGAACAGGACATGCCGCGCCGCGTGCAGGCGATCGTGACAGGCGGTTGGGACGATGAAGATGATCTTGCGAAACTGCTCCGCGCGCTGCTCATCGCATCGCCCAGCTTCTCGCTGCGCGGCGGAACGCGCGAGGTGATCCGCGGGATCATCGCACGCGGATTGGGCCTGCGATGAGCGCGGCGCACGACATGCTGTGCGATACCGCGCGCGCGGTCTTCGCGGAGGCCGCGACGGCGGGGATCGCTCCGGTCGAGGAAGCGGGCTTTGGCCTGCTGCTTGTTCCCGAAGAGGATGGCGGTTTCGGCGGCGACTGGGGCGATGCGAATGCGGTGCTGCAAATCGCCGGTGTGGTCGTGCCCGATCTCCCGGTTGCCGAACTGATCGCCGGCGAAGCGTATCAGCCCGCGGCGACGGTGAGCCTGATGGCCGGTGCGATGGGGCAGGCGCTTGTCCTCTCGATCGAGCATGTGAACACCCGCCAGCAATTCGGCCGGCCGCTCGGCAAGTTCCAAGCGGTCCAGCAATCGCTCGCGGTGATGGCGTGCGAAGTGCGCGCGGTCGAAGCCGCCGCTGCGGCGCTGGCGACACGCCTCGATGCGATGAGCCTCGATCCGTCAGCCGCCGATTTCGAAATCGCGGCAGCGAAGCTCCGTGCCAATCGCGCCGTCGGCGTGGTCACCGCGATTGCGCATCAGGTGCACGGTGCGATCGGCTTTACCGAGGAATATGACCTGCACCGCGTGACGGTGCCGCTGATGCGCTGGCGCGGGGCGCACGGAAACGACGCCTATTGGGCGGCGCGGCTGGGCCGTCAGGTTGCCACCCTTGGCGGGCGCGGCCTCTGGGAAGCGATGACCGCGCGCGGCGCTTGAACAATCAGCGCAGCGCGCCACCTTCGCGGAGCGCGGCAATCCTGTCTGCATCATAACCCAGACCCGCCAGCACGGCGTCGCCATCAGCGCCGACTGCCGGTGCCGGCCGCGGCGTGTCGTTGACCGTTGCCGAATAGCGCGGAGCAGGGGCGGGCTGAACCGCGCCGCCGACGGTCAAGAAGGTTTCGCGCTCGACATTGTGCGGATGCTGCGGCGCTTCGCTCAGCGACAGGATCGGCGCGAAGCAGACATCGGTCATTTCCATAATTGCGCACCATTCGTCGCGCGTTTTGGTCTTGAACAGGGCGGTCAGCTTTTCCTTGAGTGGACCCCATTTCGACGGGTCGAGTTGAGCGTCGAAATCGGCATCGTCGGTCAGCCCGGTCTTCTCACGCAGCAGCGCATAGAATTGCGGCTCGATCGACCCGATCGAGATATACTTGCCATCGGAACAGACATAGCTGTCATAGAAATGCGCCGCGCCGTCGAGCATGTTGACCCCAGCTTCGTCCTTGAGCCGACCCGCGGCGTGGAAGCCCCACGTCATACCCGCGAGCAACGCCGAGCCGTCGGTCATCGCGCAGTCGATCACCTGGCCCTCGCCGGTCTTGGCGGCGTGAACGAGCGCGCTCGACATGCCGAACGCGAGCATCATCCCGCCGCCGCCGAAATCGCCGACATAATTGACCGGCGGGACGGGCTTTTCGCCCGCGCGCCCAATGCCGTGAAGCACACCCGACAGCGAGATGTAATTGATGTCATGCCCCGCCGCCTGCGCATAGGGGCCGAACTGGCCCCAGCCGGTCATGCGCCCGTAAACGAGCTTTGGATTGTCCGCGAGCAGCACATCGGGGCCGAGCCCAAGCCGCTCCATCACCCCCGGCCGATACCCCTCGATGATCCCGTCGGCGCTCTCGCACAGTTCACGCGCGATCTGCACCGCCGCGGGATTTTTCATGTCGAGCGCGATCGACGTGCGATTGCGGCTCAGCGGGTCGCGCGGGTCCATGAAGCCGCCGGGGCGATCGATGCGGATCACCTCGGCGCCATGGTCGGCGAGCATCATGCCGCAGAAGGGGCCGGGACCGATGCCGGCGAATTCGATGATCCTGATACCCTTCAGCGGCCCGGACATGATGCTCTCCTGTTCCTCAGATACGTTCGATGATGATCGCGGGTGCCATGCCGCCCGCGGCGCACATGGTGACGAGGCCATAGCGGCCGCCCGAGCGTTCGAGCTCGTCGAGCGCGGTGCCGATCAGGATCGAGCCGGTCGCGCCGATCGGATGGCCGAGCGCCATCGCGCCGCCGTTGATGTTCACCTTCTCGCGGTCGAGAGCGAGGTCGCGGATGAACTTCTCGGCGACAACCGAGAACGCTTCGTTGATTTCCCAGACGTCGATGTCGTCCTTGGTCAGCCCGGCCTTTTCGAGCACCTTCTTTGCGGCGGGAACGGGCGCGTTGAGCATCAGCGTCGGATCGTCGCCGATATTGGCATAGGCGACGACGCGCGCGCGCGGCTTCAACCCATGCTTGTCGGCATAATCCTTCGAGGTGAGGAGCAGCGCAGCGGCACCGTCGACGACACCCGAAGAGTTGCCGGCGTGATGGAAATGCTGGATTTCGACGTCGGGATAGCGGCGATTGACCTGCTTGCGGAAGGTGAAGCCGCCGCCGAGATCGAAATCAGCGAGGCCGGTGAAGGCAGGCTTCAACGATGCAAGGCCTTCGGCAGTCGTTTCGGGCCGCGGGAATTCCTCATGGTCGAGTGCGACGCTGCCGTCGGTATTGAGCACCGGCACGACTGACTTGTTGAAACGGCCTTCCTTGATCGCGCGGTCGGCGCGCTGCTGGCTGACGAGCGCGAGCGCGTCGAGCGCCTCGCGGCTGATCCCTTCGATCGTCGCGATGGCATCGCCGCAGACGCCCTGGTGCGACTGCGGATGCAATTCGTCGAGCGCTTCGTGACCCGATCCCATCAGGCGCGGCGGCAGGCCGGCGTTCGCCTGTTCGGCAGCATAGGCGGTCGTATAGCTCATCATCTCAGTGCCGCCGGCGATGACGCAATCTTCCATGCCGCTCATCACGCTGGCCGCTGCGAAGTTCACCGAGCTGATCCCGCCGCCGCAGAAGCGGTCGAGCGTCGTGCCCGATGCCTTCGTGTCATAGCCCGCCGACAGCGCCGCCATACGGCCAAGGTCGCCGCCCTGTTTCCCGTTCTGGCTCGATGTCGACCAGACGATGTCGTCGACGGTCGCGGTGTCGAGATTGTTGCGGTCACGGATCGCAGCGAGCACCGTTGCGGCGAGATGCTGCGGGTGGAGGTGCGACAGCGCGCCTTTGCCGGGCTTGCCGATCCCGCGCGGGGTGCGGACGGCGTCGATGATATAGGCTTCGGCCATGAGAATATTCCTTTCGGTCGGGGAGTTAGCGGGGGGCCATGCGACCACCCCGAGTTTTAACGAGGGGCCATTCTGATCGCGCCGTCGAGACGCACCGCCTGGCCGTTGAAATAGGTGTTGCGAACCATCTCCATTGCGAGGCTCGCATATTCCTCGGCCTTGCCGAGGCGCTTGGGGAAGGGGACCGAGGCTTCGAGGCTCTCCTTGACCTTCGGGTTCATATTGCCGAGCAGTGGAGTGCCGAACACACCGGGCATGATCGAATTGACGCGGATGCCGAGGTCCATCAGGTCGCGCGCCATCGGCAGGACGAGGCCGTTCACGCCGGCCTTGGCCGAACCATAGATGACCTGCCCGATCTGCGCGTCCTGCGCGGCGACCGACGCGGTGAAGATGATCGCGCCACGCTCGCCGTCGTCCATCTCGGGAAGGTTCGCCATGCCCTCGGCGGCGATCGACCCGATGCGATAGCTCGCGGTCAATATGCCCGCGACGCCATAGGCATAATCCTCGGTCGGGGTGCGACGGAACGTGCCCGTTTCCTTGTCATAGGCGAGCGTCTTGCCGCGACGCGAGGTCATCGCGCAATGGACACAAACGCGCTCCTGGCCATGCGCGGCGCGCGCCTTGGCATAGCCATCGAGGACCGATTGCTCGTCGGTGATATCGACATGCACGAAGAGCCCGCCGATCGACGCCGCGACCTCTTCGCCAAGCGCGTCGTTGATGTCGAAAATAGTAACTTTCACGCCCGAAGCGGCAAGCGCTTCGGCGGTGGCGCGGCCGAGACCCGATGCGCCGCCCGTGACGACCGCTGCTAAGGTGGAATCGATTTTCATGGGCGTGCCTCCTCAGGCCGGGATCTGGTTGAACGGGATGCCCTTGTCGGGGCGATGGTCTTGCGGCAGGCCGAGGACCTTCTCCGCAATCGTATTGAGCAAGGTCTCGTCCGATCCCCCCGCGATGCGTCCGGTGGGGGCGTTGATCCAGCTCGACGCCCAATCCTCCTTCTGCGACGCATGTTCGTCGAAAAGGAAGCCGTCGCTGCCCTGCAGGTCGAGCGCAAGCTCGGACAGCTTCTGGCGCGAGCGCACCGCGACCAGCTTGTTGAGCGAGCCTTCGGGCCCCGGCATCATTCCCGCCTGCATCATCAAGCGCGCGCGGACGTTGATCGAATCGAGCCCCGATCGCATCGCATAGTTGCGCGCGATCTGCTGCCGGATGCGGCCATCCTCGATCGCTGGGCGACCATTGAGTTGCACCGATTTCGCCAGATCGACGAACAGGTCAAGGTGCGGACCAAAGCCCGCGCTGTCGGTCGCGACATAGCGTTCGATCATCAGCGTCGCGATGGCGACCGCAAAGCCGCCGCCGACTGGTGACATGCGGTGATCGTCGGTGATCTTCACATCGTCGAAGAACACCTCGTTGACGTGGCTGTCGCCGCCCGCGAGCTTGATCGGGCGCACGGTCACGCCGGGCGCCTTCATGTCGACCCAGAAGTAAGTGAGGCCCTTGTGCTTCGGAACAGTCGGGTCGGTGCGAACGACGATGACCCCATAGTCGCTATAATGCGCCCAGCTCGTCCACACCTTCTGCCCGTTGATCTTCCACCCGTTGCCGTCGGGTTCGGCCTTGGTGCGCAGCCCCGCAAGATCCGATCCGCCCGAGGGCTCGGAAAAGAGCTGACACCAGATTTCCTCGCCCTTCAGCGCCTTGAGCACGCGCTCCTTGACGAAGTCCCTGTCGCTGCCGAACTGCATCAGCACCGGCACCGGCATGCCGAGCGAGATACCGAAATAGAAGCTCGGGAAGCCGTGCTTCATTTCCTCGGCGTCGAAGGTGACTTTTTCGAGATGACCGAGGCCCTGGCCGCCATATTCGACCGGCCAGTTAATCCCGGCATAACCCGCGTCGAACTTCGCCTTCTGATAGCGGCGGCCGAGCGCCAGATCATCGGCTTCGGACAGCCCCTTGCGCGCGTCGCGGCCAAAGACCGGCGCCATCGAAGCGAGCCACGCAGCCGCCTTGGCGCGATAGGCTTCAAGATCGCTCATGCCGCTTCTCCTGCCAGCCGGTCGACGAGTATATCCTCCCAGAACAGGCTGCTGCCCTGTTCGATCGCGAGGCTGCGCGCGCGGCGCATATGAAGGTGCAGCCCGATTTCCCAGGTGACGCCGATTCCGCCATGGATCTGGATGCAATCGCGCGCCGCCGTGTCATAGGCATCGGTCGCCGACAGGCGCGCCGCCGCCGCCGCTTTGATGAAATCAGCGGCGCCTTCCCGCGCCGCGGCGTGGATGCAGTTTGCGCGCGCCAGTTCAACGAGCCCGTAGAGCTCGGCGATCCGATGCTTCACCGACTGGAAGGCGCCGATCGGCTGGCCGAACGCCTTGCGCGTCAGTGCGTAGTCGCGCGCAATTTCCATCAGCGCTTCAGCGCCACCGGTCTGTTCGTGCGCGGTCACCACGGCTTGCAACGCCAGGATATGGAGCGCCCCATTGCGCGCGGCGCCGCCGGCGGCGAGCTTTTCGGCCGGCGCTCCCGAAAAGCTGAGGTCCGCAATCAAACGACTATTATCGAAGCTTGCGACAGCCGAGCGCTGAACGCCGGCCAGATCGACGAGCGCGAGCACCGGTATATCCGAGCCATTCGCAAGGACGACCGCGACGTCGGCCGCCAATCCGGCCGAAACGCTGCGCGCCGTGCCTTCTAGCCGGTCGCCGGCAAAGGTCACATCGGGCTGGCGGGGAAGGGCATCCGGACCCGCCGCAAAAGCGATCGCACCGATCGTTTCGCCGCTCGCGAGCCCCGGAAGCCAGCGCGCCTTTTGCGCGTCGGAACCGAAAAGCTCGATCGCTTTCGCCGCGCCGAAACTTGATGTCAGGAACGGCGCGCCGCTGATGCCGCGCCCCGCCTGATGCGCGATCAATCCCAGCTCGATCAGGCCAAGGCCCAGCCCACCATCGGCTTCAGGAAGCGCGAGCGCGGTCCAGCCCTGTTCCTTCGCGGTGTCCCAGAAGGGGCGATGATATTCGCCGACGGTTTCGAGCAGCGGCAGGAGCGCATCCTTGCTGACCCGTGCTTCCAGAACGCGCCGCGACTCGGTCGCGATCGCTTGCTGCCCTTCGTCGTAGAGGATGGTCATGCGCGCACCCGTCCTTCTCCCATTATCTCGTTGCGGCCAGTGAACCGGACGTTGACGTAAACGTCAAGCACTTTGACGCTACGCTTTCAGCCCCGCAACTGACGGCCGTGTCAGGCGAGCGCGGCCTTCCAGTCGCGGCGGATTTTCTTCGCGAGGCTCCATTTGTGGACCTCGGTCGGGCCGTCATAGATGCGGAACGCCCGGACTTCGCGGAATACCTGCTCAACGATCGTCTTGTCGGTGACACCGGTGCCGCCCATCACCTGGACGCAGCGGTCGGCGATGCGCATCAGCGCCTCCGACACGGCAACCTTCGCCATCGAGCTTTCGACGGTTCCGAGCGATCCGGTGTCGAGCACACCCGCGCACCAGTCGATCATCAATTCGGCCTGTTTCAGGTCGATCATATTCTCGGCAAGCATGAAACCGACGCCTTCATGGTCGATCAGCGGCTTGCCGAACGCCTCGCGACGGTTGGCATAGTCAGTCGCAATCTCATGCGCGCGGATGCACGCGCCGAGCCAGCGCATGCAGTGCGACAGGCGGGCGGGGGACAGGCGAACCTGCGCGTAACGAAAGCCTTCGCCGGCCTCGCCCAGCATCTGGTCGGCGGGCACGCGCAGATTGTCGATCGTCAGTGTCGCATGGCCGCCGGGCATCGAGCTGTCGATCGTATTCGGCACATCGTCGATGCGGATCGCGGGGTCGGGCAGGTCGACGAGGAACATGCACGCGCCCTGTTCGGATTTCGCCATCACGATCCCGACGCGCGCGCCCTGCGCGCCGGTGATGAAGGTCTTGCGGCCGTTCACCACCCAATGATTGCCGTCGAGGTGGCACGTCGTCTTCATCATCGACGGGTCGGACCCCGCGCCGCCGTCTTCGGCGGGCTCGGTCATGAAGAAGGCCGAGCGGACGCGCCCCTCGACCATCGGCTTCAGGAAACGCGCCTTGAGTTCGGCGCTCCCTTCCTTGCCGAGCAGATACATATTCCCCTCGTCGGGCGCCATCGTGTTGCAAGCGAGCGGGCCGAGCGGCGACAGGCCGCTCTTTATGAGCACCACTGCGGTTTCGCGCTGGTTGAGGTGGCTGCCATCGTCGAAGATATGCGGGGTCAGCACGCCCGCCGCACGCGCATGGTCGCGCATTTCCATCACCAATTCGTCGGTTGGTGCGCCATGATGGTCGCGGCGCGGATCACTTTCGTACGGGACCACGATTTCGCGAACGAACGCTTCGACCCTTTCGGCGATGGCCAGCGCCCGATCCGATATGCCTTCGCCCGCCGTCATTCCGATTCCCTTCGCTATCTAACTATTTTCCTAGTCAACCCGACGTTGACGTAAGCGTCAAGTTATTTCATGGACCGGGCGAAGATGCCGTAAGGGCAGGACCGCACAGGAGAGATCGAATGGCTTTCAGGACACGCATCACCGAAATGCTGGGCATCGAGCATCCCATCGTCCAGGGCGGGATGCAGAGCGTCGGCTACGCCGGACTGGCGAGCGCGGTGTCGAACGCCGGCGGCCTCGGCATCATCACGGCACTGACGCAGCCGAGCCCCGAAGCGCTGCGCGAGGAAATCGAAAAGTGCCGGTCGATGACCGACAAGCCGTTCGGCGTGAACATGACCGTGTTCCCGACGATCAACGCCCCCGATTACAAGGCCTATGCGCAGGCGATCATCGATGGCGGGGTCAAGATCGTGGAGACCGCGGGCACGCAGGCGGTGCGCGAGATCTGGGAAATGCTGAAGCCGCATGGCGTCACGATCCTCCACAAATGCACCGCAGTGCGCCACGCGCTGTCGGCCGAGCGCGCGGGATGCGACATCATCTCGATCGACGGCTTCGAATGTGCAGGCCATCCGGGCGAGGACGACATCCCCGGCCTGATCCTGATCCCCGCCGCCGCCGACAAGGTGAAGATCCCGATGCTCGCCTCGGGCGGTTTCGGCGATGGTCGCGGCCTCGTCGCCGCGCTGTCCCTCGGTGCCGAGGGCATCAACATGGGCACGCGCTTCTGCGCGACGGTCGAGGCGCCGATCCACGACAATGTAAAGCAGGCCTATGTCGACAATGATGAGCGCGGCAGCTTCCTGATCTTCCGCAGCCTCAAAAACACTGCGCGCGTCGGCAAGAGCGACGTGAGCGAAGAAGTGGTGCGCCGCCTCGCGGTGCCCGACGCCACTTTTGCCGACGTCGCCGAACTGGTGAACGGCAAGGCAGGCCGCGAATTGCTCGAGACCGGCGACCTCAGCAAGGGCGTGTTCTGGGCCGGGATGGTGCAGGGCCTGATCCACGATATCCCGACATGCCAGCAGCTCATCGACCGGATCATCGCCGAGGCCGATGCGATCGTCGACCAGCGGCTGGCATCGATGCGCGCGTAATTCGCCCGGCACGCTGGCGCGCCGCGCCGGCTTTCGATATGATCCGATTCTTCGCAATCTATCATATCGGACGCCGCCGGCTTCAGCCTGCCGGCACGGCAAGGGGGATTTTTGAGCCTCATCGAATATAAGGGTTTTGGCGGCGTTCCCCTGTCGGCCGACATGCTCGGCGACGAGAATGACCCCGCCGTTCTCCTGATTCCCGAAATCGGCCAAGGCCGCGCCGCGTGGCGTGAGGTCGCCGACGCGCTCGTGTTGTCGGGCCGCCGCGTCGTGAACCTAGACCTTCGGGACGATGACGACTTGGCGCCGCATATCGAGGATTTGCGCGCCGTCCTGGCGCAAATGGGTTCGCGTCCCGTTGTTGTCGCGGCAGGGCATGGAGGCTGGATCGCAACGCGCGCGCTGGCACTCGACGGTACGCTTCTAGCGGCCGGATTGGTCGTCGTCGATATGCCCGTCGACGAAGACGCGATCGCGAACGACGTTGCTGCCCACTTGGCGTTGCCCACGCTCGTCGTGCGCGGGGGCTTTTCTCCCGCGCAATCCAGCGCGGTCAGCGACGCCTTCTACGCCGCGCTGCCGATCGGCCAGATTGCCGACATCAACGAATGCGACCTCGAGCTCGCGTCCGACCGGAAGGAAGCCTTGCTCGGCCAGTTGCTCGAATTCCTCGAACGGCGTCAGCCGCGCGAGGCGATGGAATTTCAGGCAGGTTCCGACCCGCGCACGCTGCGCGATGCGATGGGCTGCTTTGCCACCGGCATCACGATCGTCACCGCGGTCGATGCCGCAGGAACGCCGGTCGGCCTGACCGCGAACAGCTTCACCTCGGTATCGCTCGATCCGCCGCTGCTGCTGGTGTGCATTGCCAACACGGCGGGAACCGCACCGGCCCTCCGCGAAGCCGCGCATTTCGGCGTCAACGTGCTGCAGATCGGCCAGCAACCGACGTCGAACCGCTTTGCGGCAAGGGGCGAGGACCGCTTCGCCAACCAGCCGTGGGCGCCGGGCCAGACCGGCGTGCCGCTGCTCGGCAGTTCGCTCGTCTCGTTCGAGTGCCAGCATGAATCGCTGCACGAGGCGGGGGATCATTTCATCCTGGTTGGCAGGGTGGTGCGCGCGCAGTTTGAACCGCACCGCGATCCTTTACTCTATTTTCGCGGAAAATATCGGAGGCTGCATTTCGCCTGATTGGCGGACAGGGTGGGATTCGAACCCACGGTGAGCTTGCACCCACGGCGGTTTTCAAGACCGCTGCCTTAAACCACTCGGCCACCTGTCCGCACGGCGTCGCCATAGCGTGCGAACGCATTGCGGCAAGCAAAACCTCGCCTGCACGACCCATCGCGCGAATGAATCGCCTTGTCTCGCGACGACCTAGCCAAGCCGCTCGCATCTGTGCGAGACACGTCTTATGGTGGGGACATGATGCACGCTATACGTTTCAGAATCGGACGCCTTTTCAAATTTGCGACGGCGTTCCTGTCGGCATGGATGCTCACCGCGTCGGCGCCGCTCCATGCACAGGGCAGCGAGTCCGGCTTCGACACCTACGTCCAGTCGCTATGGCCGAAGGCGCAGGCGCGCGGCGTGTCGCGCACGACCTTCGACCGGGTGACCGCGGGGCTGACCTATAATCCGCGCGTCGTCGCGCTCGATCGCGACAACCTCGGCAGCCCTCCGAGCCCCAACACGCCGATCCCTGCCTTTGCACCGTATAGGGCGAAACATGTCGATGCGGCGCGCATCGGCGGCGGCCGCCGCGTCCACGACCGGCTGCTCCCGCTCCTGTCGCGTATCGAGGCGCGCACGGGCGTTCCGACCAGCATCATGATCGCCATTTACGGCCACGAAACCGCCTATGGGCAGGTCACCGGCAATTTCGATCTGCCCGAAGCGCTCGCAACGCTCGCCTATGAAGGGCGTCGCCGCAGCCTGTTCGAACCCGAACTGATCGCGACGATGGTGATGGTCGAACGCGGCGTCCCGCGCAGCGCCCTCAAGGGCAGCTGGGCCGGGGCGTTCGGCTATCCGCAATTCCTGCCGTCGGTCTATCTGCAGGTTGCAGAAGATGGCGACGGCGATGGCGTCGCCCGCATCTGGTCGAGCGAGGCCGATGCGATCGAATCGATCGGCTCATACCTCCGTCGCGCCGGGTGGCGCGCCGGGCAGCCATGGGGCGTTGCGGTCACCGTTCCCGCGGGCTTCAACCGCGGCGCGGTCGCCAACCGCCTCGCACCCACGCGTTGCCCGCGCGTTTTCGATCGCCACAGCCGCTGGCGCTCGATGGCCGAATGGCGCGCCGACGGCATCGCGCCGCTCGGGGGCCGCTGGCCCGATGGCAATGTGCAGGCGACGCTTCTCGAACCCGATGGCCCCGGTCGAACCGCTTATTTGCTGACCGGTAACTATCGTGCGATATTGGACTATAATTGTTCCAACTTTTACGCACTGTCTGTGGGGTTGCTGGCGGATGAAATCGATCGTTAGGGGCGGGGGCCTGATGGCCGGAGCGATGCTGATGCTCGCCGGTTGTGGTAGTGTGGATGGCAAGCGCCAAGGTGGGCCGACGGCAAGCCCAACGCCTGCATCTTCAGTCGCGGGCGTGGCCGATGTGCCGGTCAAGGTCGGCGATCCCTATTCGGTCGGCGGCGTGACCTATACGCCCGCAGATATCCCCGACTATGACGATGTCGGCTATGCTAGCTGGTATGGCGAGGAACTCGCCGGGCAACCCACCGCGAATGGCGAGACTTTCGACCCCGCGGGCATATCGGCAGCGCACAAGACGCTGCCGCTGCCGAGCTATGTCGAGGTTACCGCGCTCGATACCGGGCGGACCATACTCGTGCGCGTCAACGACCGCGGACCGATGGTCGGCGATCGGCTGATCGACCTGTCGCGCGGTGCTGCCGAACAATTGGGCCTCACCGACGGCGTCGCCGCGGTCCGCGTCCGCCGCACCAACCCGCCCGCAGCCGAACGCGCGCAGCTTCGTTCCGGCAAGCCCGTTCCCGAACGCATTGCGACGCCCGAATCGCTGCTGGCGATCCTGCGCAGCAAGGCTAAGGCGCTGCCGGTGCCCAAGACCGCGGTCGCTGCGGCAACACCGGTCGCCGCTCAGCCCGCCGCGCCGATAGCATCGGGCAAGGCCAAGCCCGGTGACGACCGCTTCGTCGTCGAAGGTCCGGGGACGACAAAACCCGCACCCAAGCCCGCGCCGGCGGCAACGGCCGCCAAGCCCGCTGCCGCGGTCGCGGGAAAATACGCCATCCAGGTCGGAGCGTTCAGCAGCGAGACCCGTGCCAATGCGGCTGCCAAGTCGGTCGGCGGCCATGTCACCAAGGCAGGCAATCTGTGGCGCGTGCGCGTCGGCCCCTTCGCAAGCGACGCCGAAGCGCGAGGCGCCCTCGGCAAAGTCAAAGCCAGAGGCTTCCGCGACGCGGTGGTCCAGCGCGACCGCTGACGGCCTGCGCGTGGGGAGGCCAGGCATTATCGTGAGGGGCGCGGCGGCGGGCCTGACCGCGCTCGCGCTGACGCTGGCTTTTCCCGCAGCATCGGCAGGCGATACCCGCCCCAAAGGCGCGCCGGTCAGCCGCCCGCTTTATGTCACGCAGGCGCCGATCGTGATGCTCAAGGATCTCGATTCGGGCGCGATCCTCTTTTCGCGCGGTGCCGACAAGCGCTTCGCGCCGGCGTCGATGGCGAAGGTGATGACCGCCTATGTCGTGCTCGACCTGATCAAAAAGGGCGAACTTGCGCGCGACAAGCAATTCACCGTCAGCGAGGCGACATGGAAGAAGTGGAACGGCAGCACCGGCGGGTCGACGATGTTCCTGCGCCCGAACGAAAAAGTCTCGGTCGACGAATTGCTCAAGGGATTGATCACCGTCTCGGGCAATGACGCCGCCGCAGTCCTTGCGGTCGGCATCGACGGAAGCGAGGATGCATTCGCCAAAAGAATGAACGTCGTAGCGGCCAAAATTGGGATGACATCGAGTCGCTTCGGAACGCCGAGCGGCTGGCCTGACGGCGGCATCACCAAAGTCAGCGCGGCTGATCTCATAACGCTTGCCGACCGGCTGATCCGCGACCATCCGGATGGCTATAGTCGATATTTCTCGCTGCCGAAGCTTCAGCACGGCAAGTCGCCCGAGGGCAAGCCGATCATCCAGCCCAACCGCAACCCCATTCTCGGGCGTTTCGAGGGGGCCGACGGCCTGAAAACCGGCCACACCGCCGAAGCCGGCTATTGCTTCCTCGGTTCGGCGAAGCGGAACGGCCGCCGCCTGATCATGGTGGTCGCCGGCATGAGCAGCGAAAAAGCGCGGCGCGACGAGGCCGAACGGCTGATGAAATGGGGCTTCGAGGAATGGGAGGGGCGGGAACTTGTCCCCGCAGGCGCCAGCCTCGGCCGGATCGATGTCGGAAAAGGAGCGATTCCCGCGGTCGCCACGGAGGCCGGGATCGCGGTGCGGATGACGGTTCCCAAGGGCTATGAGGGCAGCTATCGCGCGGTGATGCGCACACGAGCCCCCATTGCCGCGCCGCTCATTCGCGGGACGCCGGTCGCCGACCTTGTCGTCACGCCCGACGGCCTGCCGCCGCAAACGACGCCGCTAATCGCCGCCACAGATGTCGCCGAGGGCGGCGTGTGGGCGCGCGCACGAACAGGGTTTTACCGGCTGACCGGGCTGTGACTGGGCGGTTCATCACGCTCGAGGGCGGCGAAGGGGTCGGTAAATCCACCCAGATTCGCGCGCTAACGGCCGCGCTCGAGGCGCGCGGCATCGAAACCGTCGCGACGCGCGAACCCGGCGGCAGCGCGGGCGCGGAGGCGATCCGCGCACTGCTGATGGAAGGAAGCGACGACCGCTGGGATGCGCGCAGCGAGGCCCTGCTATTCGCCGCTGCGCGCGCCGACCATGTCGCGCGGACGATCCGTCCCGCGCTTGAAAGCGGCGCGTGGGTGCTCTGCGACCGTTTCGTCGATTCGAGCCGCGCCTATCAGGGTGGCGGTGGCGGAATCACCGACGCCGACCTCCTGACGCTGCACGGATTCGGTTCGATGGGCTTGCTGCCCGACCGCACCTTCCTGCTCGCCGTCAGCGCCGACGAGGCGGCACGGCGGTTGACCGAACGCGGCGGGAGCGACCGCATGGGTAACAAGCCCGCCGACTATCAGACGCGGCTCGCGGCGCGCTTTGTCGAGATGGCGAAAGCCGAACCCGCGCGATGGCGGATCATCGATGCAGATGCGGCGGCATCGGACGTCACCGCCGCGATCCTCGCCGAACTCGCCGAATGGCTGTGATGATCGGTCATCAGGACGCCGAAAAGGCTTTTCTCGAAGCGTGGCAGGGCGGTCGCCTCCATCACGCATGGCTGCTCGCCGGACCGCAGGGAATGGGAAAGGGCCTATTTGCCGAACGCGTCGCGCGCTTTCTCGTGACCCATGGTCGCGGCGGTGACGGGCAATCGGTGACGCTCGACGATCGCGGAGACAACGCCGCGGCCCGGCTGGTCGACGCCGGAAACCATCCCGAGATCCTCCGCCTCGCGCGCCAGCCGAAGGACAAAGCGAAAGAACTCGCCCGCAACATCACGATCGAACAGATCCGGCAGATGATCCGCCGTCTGCACCTCTCACTGTCGCTCGGCGAGTGGCGCGTGATCATTATCGACGCGGTCGACGATCTCGAAACCGATGGCGCCAACGCGCTGCTCAAGACACTCGAGGAACCGCCGGAAAAAACGCTGTTCCTGCTCGTCAGCCATTCGCCGGGGCGCTTGCTCCCGACGATCAGGTCACGATGCAGAATGCTTCGTTTTCAGCCGGTTGAGCGTGACGTCATGACACCATGGCTGCACGAACTGCGGCCGATGCTGGAGATGACGGAGGTGCGCGCGATCGTCGCCGCATCGGGCGGTGTACCAGGCAAGGCGCTCGCGCTGATCGATAGCGATGTCGCGGTGATGGAAAAGAAGCTGCTCGCCATTGCGACGAGCGGAGATCCGGAAAACCGGCTGCGCGAGGCGCTTGCGCGCGAGGTCGGCGGAACCAGCAATCGCGCCCGGCTCGAACTGGTGATCGACATTGTTCCGGGTCTGCTCGCGCGCCTCGCGCGCGAACGGCCAGTCGCGGAAATCGCGCCGATCCTCGCACAGTGGGATCGCGTCCAGCGCACCGTTCGCGATGCGATCCGCGGGTCGTACGATGGCGCGATGGTCGGCTTCGAAATTGGCAACTGCCTTGCCGAATTGGCGCCGCGTACCGGGCAAACCGCACGCTGACGCTTTCCCTCACGCGCGCCAACGGCTAAGGCGCGGCCATGTCCGAAAACACCGAACCTTTCTATATCACCACGGCGATCAGCTACCCCAATGGCCGTCCGCATATCGGCCACGCGTACGAGGCGATCGCGACCGACGTTATGGCCCGTTTCCAGCGCGCGCGGGGACGCGACGTGCGGTTGATCACTGGCACCGACGAACATGGGCTGAAGATGTTCCAGACGGCGCGCGATCAGGGCCGCGCGACGATCGATCTCGCTGACGAAATGTCGGGATATTTCCGTGAGATGTATGCCAGGCTGAATATCAGTTATGACAATTTCATGCGCACGTCGGACGCCGCGCATCACTCAGCGTCGCAGGCGATCTGGAAAGCCATGGAAGCCAATGGCGATCTTTATCTCGATCGCTACGAGGGCTGGTATTCGGTCCGCGACGAGGCTTTTTACGACGAAAGCGAACTGACCGACGGGGAAGGGGGCGCCCGCCTCTCACCGCAGGGCACGCCGGTCGATTGGACCGTCGAGGAAAGCTGGTTCTTCCGCCTGTCCCGATATCAGGACAGGCTGCTCGCGCTCTATAACGACCAGCCCGATTTCATCCGCCCTGAAAGCCGTCGCAACGAGGTGCTGCGCTTCGTCGAAGGCGGTCTCAAGGACCTCAGCGTCTCGCGCACCAGCTTCGATTGGGGCGTGCCGGTGCCGGGTTCACCGGGACATGTCATGTATGTGTGGGTCGATGCCCTCACCACCTATCTTTCGGGACTGGGCTATCCCGATCCCGACAGCGATTTCGGCAAATTCTGGCCGGCGAATATCCATATGATCGGCAAGGATATCGTGCGCTTTCATGCGGTTTACTGGCCGGCCTTCCTGATGAGCGCAAATCTGCCGCTGCCCAAGCAGGTGTTCGGCCACGGCTTCCTGCTCAACCGCGGCGAGAAGATGTCGAAGTCGCTCGGCAACGTTGTCGACCCGATGGCGCTCGCCGATCAGTTCGGGGTCGACGCGCTGCGCTATTATCTGCTCCGCGAAGTCAGCTTCGGGCAGGACGGCACCTATTCGGCAGAGGCGATAGTGCGGACCGCCAACGCCGATCTTGCGAACAGCTTCGGCAATCTCGCTCAGCGCAGCTTGTCGATGATTTTCAAGAATCTGGATGGCAAACTGTCTGCGGATTATACGCCGGCGCAGGACGATATCGACTTGCTCGCCGACATCACCCACATGGCGGCGGTCCGCCTGCCGCGCGAATTCGAGCAGCTCGCTTTCTCGATCGGGATCGAGGACTGGATCCGCGCCGTCTTCGCCTGCAATCAATATGTCGACACGCAAGCGCCCTGGGCGCTGCGCAAGACCGATCCCGAACGCATGCGCGCGGTGCTGATGACCTTGTTCCAAGCCGTGCGTACGCTGGCGATCGCGATCCGGCCCGTCGTCCCGGCAGCGGCGGACAAATTGCTCGACCAGATGGGCATCGCCGCCGACGCGCGCGACTTCTCCGCATTGGACGATCGGGACTGGCTAGTGAAACTGGCCGCCAGCGGCTTCACCGTCGGACAGCCCGTGCCGATCTTCCCCCGTCTCGAACTGCCCGAGGGTGAAGGGGAAGGGGAAGGGGAGGCGTAATGCTCGTCGATTCGCACTGCCACCTCAACTACAAGGGCCTCGCCGAGCAGCAGGATGAGGTGCTGGAGCGCGCACGCGCGAAGGGTGTGACCGCGATGCTCAACATCGCGACGCGCGAAAGCGAATGGGACGACGTGCTTGCCGCCGCCGAGGCCAATGACGATGTGTGGGCGAGCGTCGGCATCCACCCGCACGACGCCGACCATCATCCCAACGTCGATACCGCGAAGCTGGTCGAACGCGCGGCGCATCCGCGCGTGATCGGGATCGGCGAAACGGGGCTCGACTATTATTACGACAAGAGCGACCGCGCGCGGCAGCAGGACAGCTTTCGCCGTCATATTCACGCATCGCAGCAAACCGGCCTGCCAATCATCGTTCACACGCGCGACGCCGAAGCCGACACGCTGGCGCTGCTCGGCGAAGAGATGGGCAGGGCGGCTTTTCCCGGCGTGATCCACTGCTTTACCGCGAGCGACGATTTTGCCCATAAGGCGCTCGACCTTGGGCTCTTCATCTCGATTTCGGGCATCGTCACGTTCAAGAACGCCGCCGATCTCCAGGCCACGGCCAAGTGGTTGCCGCAGGACCGACTGCTGATCGAAACCGATTCCCCCTTCCTCGCCCCCGTCCCGCATCGCGGCAAAACCGGCGAGCCCGCCTTTGTTGCCGATACGCTCGCGTTCCTCGCCAAGCTGCGCGGCGACGACGAAGACGCGCTCGCCGCCGCGACGAGCGCCAATTTTTACGCGCTTTTCAACAAGGCGCGGCCATGACGTTCCACGCATCATGAGGTTGAGAATCCTCGGCTGCGGGACGTCTTCGGGTGTTCCGCGGATCGGCAACGACTGGGGGCAGTGCGATCCCGACAATCCACGCAACCTGCGCAGCCGGGCGTCGATCATGGTGTCGCTCGGCGGCTTTCGTATCCTCGTCGACACCAGTCCCGATATGCGGTTGCAATTGCTCGATGCCGGCGTGGGCGAAATCGATGCCGTCATCTGGACCCACGAACATGCCGACCATACGCACGGCCTCGACGATCTGCGCCAGGTCATGCACCTGCGCCGGTCGGCCGTTCCTGTTTATGCGCGCGACCATGTGCTCGACATCCTCAAATGGCGCTTCACCTATGCCTTCGCGGGCAATGCCGGCTATCCGGCGTCGGTCGATCCAATCGACCTGCAAGATCATCAGTCGATCGGTCCCATTGAAGTGTCGGCGATCGAAATGCCGCACGGGCCGATCAAGGCCAGCGGCCTGATCTTCAGCGATGGTGCGCATAAGATCGCCTATGCAACTGATTTTTCAAAGTTTACTGACGAAATGGTCGACTTCTTCCAAAGCGTCGACCTGTTCGTCATCGACGCGCTGCGCCGCTATCCGCATCCGACGCATCCGCATCTGGCCATGACGCTCGAAGGTCTTGCCAAGGTCGGCAATCCGCGTGCAATCATCACGCATATGGACAACACGATGGATTATGACGACCTTGCGGCCGAATTGCCGCCGGGTGTCGAACCGGGATATGACGGGCTGGAGGTGCAGCTATGAGTGGTGACACGACGGTTCAGATCCTGTGGTTCGCGGGC
This sequence comes from Sphingopyxis sp. H053, assembly GCF_001468225.1. Classification (GTDB taxonomy): domain Bacteria; phylum Pseudomonadota; class Alphaproteobacteria; order Sphingomonadales; family Sphingomonadaceae; genus Sphingopyxis. The sequence goes on from NZ_LNRU01000006.1 coordinate 435,868, forward strand.
GCGTTCGCATTGGTCCTGAGTTCTTTGCTGGCACGGCGCTTGCCGATGGCCGACTGGCTCAAGATGGCGCTGGCGTGGGTTGCGATCTTTGGGCTCGTATTCCTCGTCATCCGCACATGGCAGACGGTGACGTAGCGAGAAGCCTTTCCTCTTCTGAATTTCAGAAAATTTAACATATATCAACACCAAGGCATGTCTTTTTATCGTATTTTCAATGTGTTGATGGCGATACGCCTGTCCATTGTGTTTCGCTCATAATTTGGACG
>NZ_LNRU01000007.1:0-305000 GCF_001468225.1 Sphingopyxis sp. H053
GGCTGGTGATGGGGGCAATCGTCCTGGGTCTTGCGCTGACCCTTGCCCTTGTCGCCGCGCTCGATCCGCCCGCGCCCCGTGCGTCCGCCCCCGCGATCTCCGGGGCGGACGCACCCCCCGATTATGGCGACACGCTTCGTCGCTGCCGAACCGCCACCGAAGCCGATCCCGAATGCGAGGCGGCCTGGGAAGCGAAGCGGCGCCATTTCTTCCGGACCGAAAAGAGCAAGCCATGAACGACACCGGCGTCATCGATAATTTCCTGTCGGTCTTCTCGACCTATATCGACAGCGGGTTCGGTCTGCTCGGCGGCGAGGTCGGCTTCCTGTCCTCGACGCTGATCGTGATCGACATAACGATCGCGGCGCTCTTCTGGGCATGGGGCACCGACGAGGATGTGCTGCAGCGGCTGGTGAAGAAGACGCTCTATATCGGCGTCTTCGCCTTCATCATCGGCAATTTCCAGGCGCTGGCCACGATATTGCTCGAGAGCTTCGCCGGGCTGGGCCTGAAAGCGGCAGGAAGCGCGATGGCGATCGGCGATTTCATGCGCCCCGGCATGATCGCGTCCACCGGCCTCGATGCCGCCGAGCCCTTGCTCGACGCGACCGCCGATCTTGTCGGCCCGGTGGGGCTCTTCACCAACTTCGTCCAGATCCTGATCCTGCTGATCGCCTGGGTGATCGTCGTGATCGCCTTCTTCATTCTCGCGGTGCAGGTCTTCGTCACGATCCTGGAGTTTAAATTGGTGACGCTCGCGGGCTTCGTCCTGCTGCCCTTCGCCTTCTTCGGACGTACCGCCTTCATGGCCGAGCGCGTCCTCGGCCATATCATCTCCTCGGGCATCAAGCTGCTCGTGCTCGCGGTCATCACCGGCATCGGCACGACCCTCTTCCAGCGCTTCATGGACGCGGGGCTCGGGACCGAACCCGACATCCGCGAGGTGATGGCGATCGCCCTCGGCGCCTTGACCCTGCTCGGTCTCGGCATCTTCGGTCCGAGCGTCGCCAACGGCATCGTGGCGGGCGGCCCGCAGCTCGGCGCAGGCGCCGCCGCAGGCACGACCCTCGCGGCCGGCGCCACGATCGCCGCCGGGGCCGCCGGCGCGACGCTGGCGGCGGGCGCGGCGAGCAGCGCCGTCGGTCGCACCGCGCTCGGCGCCTCGCGCGCGTCCGGCAGCGCTTCGGCATCCTATGCCCGGGGCGCGGCCGGGAAGAGCGGGATGCGGGCGTTCGGTGCGGGGCTCGCCAATGTGGCGCGTGACACGGCGCGCGGCGCGGGTTCGCCGCTCCGCGCCGCGGCTGACCGCCTGCGTCAAAGCTATGCCGCGGGGCAGGCGGGCAAGTCCGTGGCCGGCGCTGCCACCGCGAGCGACGGCGCGGCGTCGCCCCCGACCTGGGCGGCCGCCATGAAGCGACGTCAGGCCGTCACCTCGGGCGCCACCATCGCCTCGCAGACCCTCAAGGCCGGCGACAGCCATGGCGCCGGCTCCGCTCCCGACATCAGCCAGAAGGATTGAACCCATGTTTCGACGCCCGTCCCAACATTATGGCAAGTCCCCGGTCCCGGTTACGCCCTACCAGCGCGCGGCGCAGGTCTGGGACGACCGCATCGGCTCGGCCCGCACCCAGGCGAAAAGCTGGCGCCTCGCCTTCTTCGGCTGTCTCGCGCTTTCGGGCGGACTCGCCTCGGCGCTCGTGTGGCAGTCGCTCCGCGGCACGATCACCCCTTGGGTCGTCGAGGTCGACAAGCTCGGCGAGGCAAGATCGGTGGCGCCCGCCGATGCCGACTTTTCGCCGACCGACCCGCAGATCGCATTCCATCTCGCGCGCTTCATCGAGCATGTCCGCTCGATCCCGGCCGATCCGGTGGTGCTCCGAAAGGACTGGCTCAGCGCCTATGACTTCACCACGCCCAAGGGCGCGCAGGCGCTGAGCGATCACGCCCGCGCGAACGATCCCTTTGCCGAAGTCGGCAAGATGCAGGTCGCCGTCGATGTATCGAGCGTCATCCGCGCATCGCGCGACAGCTTTCGCATCGCCTGGACCGAGCGCCGCTATCAGGATGGCAGCCTGGTCGAGACGTCGCGCTGGTCGGCGATCCTGACCACCTCGATCCAGCCGCCCCGCACTCCCGACGCCCTGCGCCGGAACCCGCTCGGCGTTTTTGTCACCGCTATTTCTTGGTCGAAGGAGCTCAGCCAATGATCCGCCTTACCCTTCTTCTCGGCGCTGCCGCGCTCGCGCTGCCGGCGCAGGCGGCACCCGCCGATCCGCGCACGCAGGTCGGCCGCGCGAACGACGCGGCGCGCGTCCAGCCCGAGCGCGCGACCTTCCTCAACGCCATCCAGAAATATGCCTGGGCCGATGGCGCGCTGTTCCAAGTCTACACCGCCCCCGGACAGGTCACCGACATCGCATTGCAGGAAGGCGAGGAGCTTGTCGGTCCGGGGCCTGTCGCGGCCGGCGACACCGTGCGCTGGGTGATCGGCGATACGGTGAGCGGGACGGGCGCGTCGCGCCGCGTCCATATTTTGGTGAAGCCCACGCGCCCCGACATCATGACGAATCTGGTCATCAACACCAGCCGTCGGACCTATCACATCGAGCTGCGCGCGACCCCCGCCACCTATATGGCGGCGGTCTCCTGGTCCTATCCGCAGGACGAGCTGATCGCGCTTCGCTCCGCCGAGACCGAACAGGCGCGGCTCGCTCCGGTTGCAGGCGGGATCGATTTCGCGGCGTTGAGTTTTGCGTATCGCATCTCCGGCGCGAAGGTCCCCTGGCGGCCGGTGCGCGTTTTCGACGATGGGCGCCAGCTCTTCGTCGAGTTCGGTGCTGCGATCGCAACCGCGGACATGCCCCCGCTGTTCGCGGTCGGCGAGAAAGGCGCGGCGGAGCTGCTCAACTACCGGGTCGACGGCCGTTACATGATCGTCGACCGCCTTTTCGATCGCGCTGAACTCCGGCTGGGGAGCGGGCGCGGCGCCAAGGCCGTGCGGATCGAACGCGAAACGCCGCGCGCGCGAGGCCGGTCGTGACGGCGCCCGAACAGCCGGGCACGGAAGCTGTGCCCGCCGAGGCCGAGGTTGCGCCGATCGCCCCTGCGAGCCCCGATGCGTTCCGCTTGGCGGGTGAGACTCCGCGGGTCATGCGTCTGTCACGGAAAACGCTGGCGGTTATCGGCGGGGCCGGCGGTCTTGCGATTGCGGCATCGCTCATGTGGGCGCTGCGAACGCCGGCCCCGGCCGAGCGTCGGGAGCTCTATGAAGCGAGCAACAATGCGCGGCCCGACGCGGTCCCCGGAGCACCCGCCGATTATGGCGCCGTGCCGAAGCTCGGTCCGCCGCTCCCCGGCGACCTTGGCCGGCCGATCGTTGCGGCGCAGGGGAGCGGCGAAGCCATCCCCGTCCCGCCGATCGGCGCGGAAGGGCGCAATCCTCCCGATCCGCGCGTGGCGGCCGCCGAACAGGCGCGGCAGCGGGCACTGCAGGAGCGCGAGAGCGCCCAGACGAGCCGGCTCTTTCTGGGGGGCGGAACCGCAAGTTCCGCAGCAACAGATATTGTGCCCGCCGAGGCGGCCGCGCCCGAACAGGCGGCGGAGCCTCGCACGGCCAATGAGGGGCGGCGTCAGTTTCTGGCATCGGGTTCGAAACGGCCCCTCGAAAGTGGCGAGCGGCTGATCGCCCCGAGCTCCGCGCTGATCGTCCAGGCCGGGACTGTCATTCCGGCAGCGCTCATCACGGGCATACGCTCGGACCTTCCGGGCCAGATCAGCGCGCAGGTGACGCAGAATATCTATGACAGTCCGACCGGGCGTATCCTGCTCATCCCGCAAGGGTCGCGGTTGATCGGCGAATATGACAGCGAGATCGCGGCGGGACAGAGCCGGGTGCTCCTCGCATGGGATCGCCTCATCTTGCCCGGCGGACGATCGATCCGCCTCGAACGGCAGCCCGGCGCCGACGCCGCAGGCATGTCGGGGCTGGAGGATCGGGTGAACAATCATTGGGGCCGGATGGTCCGCGCCGCGCTCGTCTCGACCCTGCTCGGGGTCGGGAGCGAGCTCAGCGTCGGCGGCGACGACGAACTCGCCCGGGCGCTCCGCTACGGGATGCAGGACAGCACGAGCCAGGCCGGGCGCCGCATCGTCGAGCGCGAACTGGCGGTGCGTCCGACGCTCACCATCCGGCCGGGTTTCGCGCTCCGCGTAGTCGTCACCCGCGACCTTATTCTCGAGCCGCAGGCGGATTGGAGATGAGTCGGCTGCGACTTGGGCCGATCGTCGAGGAGAAGCCGGTCAAGGCTACTGTCGAACTCACGGGCAAGCTTGCGCGCGATCTCGCTGACTATGCCGCGGCACATGCGAAGGAAAATGGCCTGTCGGAGCCGTTGTCGATCGAACGGCTCATACCGCCGATGCTGGAACGGTTCGTCGCGACCGATCGCGGTTTTGCGAAGGCGCGGCGTTAGGCGGTAAAGAGTATTTTGTATGCGCACACAGGGTCGATTATGATCGCCCTGTGGACGAGCATTTTGCTCCTGAGCGGCCGACCCAACCTCCGCGGCCTTGCACAACGAAGCCCGATCCCTCGGGCTTGCGGGTGCCATTCGCTGCATGCGGCGATGGCGTGGTTCGGCACGTCGAACAGATCGTATCGCACCGCGACGGCCCCTTTACCTGCCTTGGATGCAAGGAACGACTGACCCTTCGGCTCCCGAAGAAGATGCGGAAGCATTTCGCGCACCAGTCCGACAGCCGATGCTCAGGCGAGACGGCCCTGCATCTCTACGCCAAGCTGCTGCTGGCTGCTGTCCGGTGGGTCACCCTGCCAAGCCTTGTCCTCCGCGAGGAGCGATTGGAGGAGGTCGTTTTCGAAGGCGGGCAATTCGCGCTCGACGAGGTGAGGCTAGAGACATCGGAGGGCGATTTTCAGCCCGATGCCATGGTGTGGATCGGGTCCGATCGCCGCGCGGTGGAATTCAAGGTGTCGCACGCGGTCGATGAGGAGAAGCAGCAGAAGGTCGCGCGCGCAGGCTGCCCGATGATCGAGATCGATCTTTACGGAGTGCGTTGGCGCCAGCTTGATGGCGCCGAACTCGACCAGCAGATTTTGCACGACGCACCGCGGCACTGGATCCATCATCCGGATCGCGAGCGTTCCGCGCAGCGCCTGTCCGAGCGGGTCACGGCGGAAGCGACGCGCAAGGGCGAGGCGCTCCGATGGCATATCCGGGAGCGACCGCAGAAGCCTCCCGTCGATACCGAATGGGTCGCGGAGATCATGGCCGACCTGCAATATGCCGAACTGGACTATCTGTTCGGGGCCAAGAGCCGGATGGGCCATTGGTTCACGGTAAGGCCGCAGCTTTGGCAGGCGGCGCTCGTGCATGCCCTGATCTACACGCCGAGCATCAAATACTCGGCGGGATCGGACATCCATATCCATGGCGAGTGGCCGAACGAGGCCAATCTCGAGAGCGTGCTGCCGACATGGATGCTGCGCACCGACCTCAGCAATTACAAACCGAACGCGCTGGCAGCGGCCGGCTACTCGCGGGAGAGTTTCGGGTCGCCCAGCCAAGCCGTGACCGAATATCTCTTCAATCTCTTCACCGATCGGCAGGCTGTGGTGTGGGAGCGTGACGAGCAGCGCTTCTATGTCGACCCCGATCTTCATGCCCGCGTTCACAATCGCTACGACCTTGAGCGCACCGTTGCCTGCATCGCCAAGGATGCCGGCCATCCCGATCCCGATGGTTTCAGCCGGCGCTGGATGCGGCGATATAATGTCGACGGCCGAAATCCTTGGAAGGTGGCGGCGGAAGGCGGCGATGATTTTCACGCGCTGGACAAGCGGGTCCGGGCGATCTTCGACATGTCGCGCAGCTATCGCGACCTTCCCATCGTCGACGATCTTTGCGGATTGCCCTTTCAGGAGTGGCGCGACGGTATCCGACAGAAGCGCGAGGCGAAGGAAGCCGCCGAGCGCAAGCGGATCGAAGACGCAAAGGAAAGCCGGCGGCGGAACTTCGCCATTGCCGCGAAAAACGCGCTCAAGGACGAGGCCGAGACCTGGCTCGCATCGACGGTGGTCGATGGAGTGCCGATCACCGAGTGGGCGTGTGGCAGCGACGATCTCTATTGGCGAGCCTTCAGCCATATCGAGCGCGCCGAGGACGTGAGGAAGCGCCGGGTTTTGGCGGCGGAAGCGGCGGAGGAATTTCGCAAGCGGCTCACGACCGCCTCCAACAAGGCCTTCCGCGATCCCGACCGCGCGCACCTTTTTCTCAACAGTGCGCACCCGAAGCTTGCCGGTCGTCGCCCGATCGAAGCTTGTGAGACCGATGCGGATTTGAGAGTCGCTCTGGCGCTTCTCCCGAAAGTGTAGCGGAGCAGGCCGGAAGGAATTCCCGCTCGCGTGTGAAATCGCGATGTTCTAGACTTGTTCTATGGACCAGCCCGACGATTCGGCCGATCAGCTTGCGGCAACACGCGCCATCCTTCCCTCGGAATTCATGCGCCAGCTGAGACCCGACGAGTTTTCCGATAGCGGGTCCGAGCCTGCCTTCATCCTCGAAGCCTATGAGCTGGAGCAGCGCCTCGAGTATGTCACGGCGCGCAACGAGACCCATGATTTCGAGATTTTCTGTCGGAAGCTTTGCGAGCGGATCGTCTGCAAGAATCTGAAGCCTGCGACGGGCCCGGAGGGCGGCGGTGACAGCAAGGCCGACAGTGAGACCTTTGCGGTCTCCGACGAGATTACGACACTTCACTATGTCGGCGAGGCCAACTCTGGAAGCGAGCGCTGGGCGTTTGCTTTCAGCGCGAAGAAGCAGTGGCAGCAGAAGGCGCGATCGGACATCGAGGGGATCGCGGCGACTGGGCGTCCCTATACGAAGGTGTTCGTCGTCACCTCGCGTTATGGCCGCTCCAAAGATGTCGCCAAGATTCAGGATGAGCTGTCAGAGAAATTCGGCTTTCGCGTCGAGATATTCGACCGAAGCTGGATCATCGACCGGGTTCTGACGCACGGAAATCAGGATATCGCTGTCGACTATCTCGGAGTCGGTAAGCGAAACGAGAAGGCGCGTGTCGGGCCAGCCGACTACGCGCGGTCGCAGCAACTCGAAGATCTGGAGAAGGCAATCCAGGACCCTGCCGCTTATGCCGGCATCGAGGCGCAGCGCGTGACCGACGCCCTGCTCGCTGCGACGCTTTCGAAGGAGTTGGAGCGGCCGCCTTTCGAGACCCATGGGCGATTTGATCGGGCGATCCGCATCGCCGATCAACATGGTCTGCTCAGCCAGCAGATCGAAGCACGCTATCAGCGGCTTTGGACGGCCTTCTACTGGTTCGACGAGTTTGACCTCCTGGACCGCGAGTTTGACGCGTTCGCTGAACTCGCGTTTGGCTCGCCCGCGGCGCGACACGCGGAACGCCTTGCAAACCTTCTGCAATGCCTGATTACGGCGGTCGCACAGGGCTATCGTTCAGCCGAACAGGTTCGCCTCTCGGAACGCCGGTCCGCGTTGGTCGCTCGCCTCGAATTTTTTGCGGGTCAGAAGGACCGTCCCAACAATGCGCTCGAAGCGCGCACGACCTCCCTAATGCTCGAGATCACCTCCCTTGCGTTCGATCGACGCGACGAAATCTCCCCCTTTTGGCAGGAAGCCGAAGCTATCCTCGAAGCGGCGTCGGGGCTCGCTGAATATGATGCCGAGCGGCTCGCGCAGCTGATCGAGGAGGTGGGGCCGCTTGCCGGGAACGATCCGGCCTATGGTGAACTGGTCGACAAGCTCGCAGACTTCATGGGCAAGCGGGTCGGCGAAGGCGAGAGTGGACGTATTTTGCTGCGAAGGGCGCGGCGGCTCGACACAAATGCGGACCGTCTTGAGATAATTCGTCTGCTCGGACGGGCCACGCATCAACTCACCAAGCGCGAATATGCGGAAGAGCTCATCGAAGCGAGCTACATGCTCGCGGTCGCCTATCGGGGCACCGGTACGCTCTGGGCTGCGCGTGCCGCGGCGCTGTTTGCTGTCGCATCGATAATTGCAGATTCGGAGCACGATAGCCATCCATCGGTCACCCTCGTTCCCGCGTTGATGCTCCTCATCTGGATAGACATCGAGTTGCGGCTGCTGCCCGAGGCGCTCGACGCGATCCGGATGGTGAATGGTTGCCGAAAGTTGCTGCCGCTCGACGACGCTTCGAAGGTTCGCGTCGACGAGAGGTTGAAGGAATTTGATGGCGTCCTCACTTGCCAGTTTCTCAACAGCTCGGCCGATGACTTCGAGGCGATGGCGGGCCTCCCGACGGTTCTGGAACGCCTTGGTTTGCCTATGTCCTGCGGCGCGCTTCTCTACGCCTTGGGCTATGCGGAGCGCCTGGGTGAACGTCAGCCCGAGGAGGAGCCGGAAGGGGGACTTGAAGGCATGTTCGCGCGCGCGGCCAACCAGCCAGCGGGCGACCTCGGTGGTCGGCCGCTGGTTACCGGCAGCCCGCGACCGCACAGCATCGAGACCCGCGTTATCGGCATGCGCGTCGCGGTGCATCTATCGGGCAGCGACACAGCGCTGCTCGCCGGCCAAACCCTGCTGGCGGTTATCGACACGCTGTTTGCTACGGTTATCGGCCTGCGGATCGGAGCATTCGTCGAGCGCTTTGATATCGATCTCGTGGAAAGCGATGTTGCCACAGCACCGAACGTTGATTTCGATGGCAATAACATGCGCGCCAAACTTCATTGGCCTGCCGGATCGACACCCGCCGATCATCTCGGTGAGAGCGGAACCCATAGCCAATTCCTGCTTCTCTCAACGCTGATGCTCGTCGCGACCTCACTCGCCGACCGGCAAAAAATATCTCTGGAGAAGCTTTTTCGGGAAGAATCACTCCTTGAGCGCGTCAGCGCCGCAGTCGCGAGTTCGAACAGCCGCATCCGGGCGATGAACAGTCCAGCGTCGCGACTGACGGATTGGAACGAGCTATCGCTCGAGCGGTTTCCGCCGAAGGCCGACCGGCCGGTAATTGTAAGGGTGCCAGAGGCTGATCCCGAAGAAGAAACAATCAGCGAGCGATACGCGACTGGCGATCACCGCAGCGTCGAAGTGCGCTCGATCTTGGACATTCCGCAATGGGAGCAGGCCCGCTGGATCGGCGTGATGCTCGGTCTGCAGCATGATCTCCCGATCGTCGGATTGCACTTTGAGGATCGCGAGGCGGGACGCCAAATTTTCGAGCGTTGGCGCGAACGGTTCGGCGCACGAGATGCCAAAGGGGCTATCCACATCGCGATCTTGCGCGAACTACCTGGTCGGCCCCCGTCCCACTATGCGGTGCTATTGATGGCGGGAACTGAGCCAGGGGATTTCGCTGGTACGCTGGTGAGCATGCCGAGCCGCCTCAAGCTGCTCGAACCTGCCGCCGACACGAATCTGAGGTTCTTTCTCGATAACTATCCCGCGGGTGGCTCGTTCATTCTGGTTCCCACTTACGTGAAGGAGAATGGCGAGCCCGATCTGATGATGGACCTTGCCATACTAAAGCATGACCTCTCGATCCGGAGAGTTGCCGATATCGGCAAGTCCGATTTGGAAATCATCGGAGTGCAGCTTCTCGAGCAAATGGAGGCGCGCGACGGTTCGCCGCCTTGATCAGGCGGCGAACTTCATCTTTGCCGCCTTCCGCACGCCAGTCTCAAGATGTTTTGCGATCTCGTCCGAAGTGCGGCTGACCGCCAGCTTCACGGCTTCATCGATATGAACATAGTCCTGCGTCACACTTTGCGACGCGTGGCCTAGCATCGCGCGGATCGTGAGCTCGGAGAAGCCGAGTTCGCCCGCCATGCTGCCGAAGGTGTGGCGCAGCGTATGCGGCGTTACGCCCTCAATGCCGGCCGAGCGGCATAGTCGGGCCAAGCAGTCGCTGACGGCGGTAAACGGGCCTTCGCCATTCGACGCGGGAAAGACGTAGGGGCAGCCGGCTATTTCGGGTTGAGCGACGACGATCTTGATCGCCTCGGGTCCGATCGCCCGAAATTGTGCATCGCTCTTCGTGTCGGGGAACGCGACGTAGCCGCCCATGGGGTTAACCCACTGCCGCTGCAGCGCCTGCGCCTCTTCGCGCCGATAGCCGGTCAGAAGGAGCGTCCTGACAATTGCGAGCGCAACGGGGTTCTCGGAACCCAGTTCGGCCCGGCCGATCGCCCGACCCAGCAGCTCGATCTCGGCGATGCTGAGACGCCGGGTCCTTTTCTTGGTCGCGAGCTTCTTCGCGCCCTTCGTAGGATGTTCCGCAATCAGTCCCTTGTGCTTTGCATGGCCTAGGATGGCCTGGAGGGTGCCGAGGCTCCTCCCGGCAACGCCGGCACCGCCCGTCGGGCGGCCGCCGCGCCCGCCCGAAGGAGGCTTTCGGGTCTGACCGGTTGCAATGTCATTTTGCATTGCCTCGACGTCGGCGATCGTCAGCTTCCGCACGAGGCGTTTGCCCATCAGCGGGATGATATGCGTCAGGATGCGGCTCTCATCCATGTTGAGCGAGGTGTCCTTGATCGGGCGGTTCTTCCGTCCAAGAATGCGGCCGGCTCGCGCTTCGACGAGATACCATTCGCACATCTCGGCGACATTGAGATCCTTCCGGACCCGGCGCGACTCCTCTGCGGGATCTTCGCCAGAGGCGACCTTGCCCAACTGAATCTTCGCGAGCTCGCGGGCTTGCTCGACCGTCATCACGCCGAAGCGCCCGATCTTCACTCGCCGAACCCGGCCTTCCTCATTCATATACTGGATGACGAAGGTTTTCGTCCCGGTTGCGCCGACACGGACACCGAAACCTTTGATCTCGGTATCCCAAAGAAATGCCTGGCCTGTCGCTGGTGCAGCCAGCGCATCGACCGTCCGCTTATTGAGCTTCGCAAGCGCCACAAGTTCCTCCATCATATTACGCGAGGGTGGCCGATTCGAAAAGTAATGAGGACGTAATAGAAAATCACCGCTTCGCAGGGTAGGGCTAGGATAAATTATCGTAGGCCGAAGTCAACAAATGCTTGGATTTTCGTACCTTGGCGTAGAAAAAGAAGCTCTGGGGTATTTGCAGTAATTTCTTGCCAAGGTTGGGGTCGAGGGTTCGAATCCCTTCGCCCGCTCCAGTTTTCTTCATAAAATCAGTGATTTAGTGAAAGCGCGGATTGCGTCGTCACTGGTGGCAAGCCTGTGGGGACGGAGCTTTGTCTCCATATTGTCACCAGCTCCAGGCGAGGATCCGGACAGGTCGGCGGTATCTCGCGTAGTGTCGACACGGGGCTGCGCCCGGCGGCGGTGCGTCCCCGCGGGAGCCGCTTGTTCCGGACGGGGCGCAAGGAGAGCGAGAAGGATTCCGGACTTCCGGGACGGACAATGGCTGGGAGAGGCTCCAGGCGCTCGTCGCGGAGATCGGCCATCATCCTGTTCGAATTATCCCGTCCGCCGAGACAATCGACGAATGACGGCGCCGGATCGCCGAGGTAGCCTACCCGTCGATGGCGAAGAATTTCTGGCAGGGCGCCTTGCGCATCGAGGGCGAGACGGCCTGGTGGTCGGGCACGATCGGCGATGCGATTCCCCATCGTCATTTTGCGGCCCAGGCGGTTTTCGCGGACTCGCCCGTGCGAGCCATCGGGAGCGACGGCCGCGAAATTTCTGGCACCTGCCTGTTGATCGAACCCAACGCCCGGCACCAACTGCTCCCGTCCGCCGGTGCGGATATCTGTTTTGTCGAACCGACCGCCGGTTTCGGTCCGCCCGACACGTTGCGGGATCGCATCGAAGCAGGCCGGTTTCAGATCGTGCCGGGCGCTGTGACGCGTTCCTTCTGGCAGGACTGGATGATGCGCGCCCCGCGGCGAAGCATCGATACGCGCATCTCGGACATGACTGCGACGATCGAACGGCGCCTCCCGCTCGGCGCGGTTCGTCTGTTCGACGTCGCCGCCGGGACCCGGCTTTCGGTCGGCCGGCTTCGGCACCTGTTCGCTTCCGAGATTGGCATGCCGTTCCAACGCTATGTCCTGTGGCGGCGCCTGAGCGCGGCGTTCGAGGGGCTTCTGGCAGGATCGAACATCACCGAGGCGGCCCATGCAGCCGGCTTTGCCGACGCCGCGCATTTTGCCCGGACGATCAAGGCCATGTTCGGCATCCGCGCCAGCGATATCATTCTGGAGCGATAGCCGCATCGTTCAAGCGTGCCGGTCCCCGCGGGACTAGTGTCCTGATCATGGCAGACACAAATCGAGATTTCGTGCCCGCGCTGGGCAAGGCGGGCAATATCGAGCGATACGATGCTGTTCTCGCCTTGATGACGCGCGAAAAGAGGTGGCGGGGCGAGCTGGTGAAGCTCGTCGCTCCGGCGGTCGGCGAGACGATCGTCGATATCGGATGCGGCACCGGAACGCTTGCAATAGCGCTCAAGGCGGCGACCCCGACCAGCATTATCTTGGGCGTCGATCCCGATCCGGATATACTCGACATCGCCCGGAGAAAGGCAGGAGAGGCGGATGCGGACATCCTCTGGTTCGAGGCGATGGGCGATGCGCTCGATCAAATCGGCCCGCTCCAGCAATGCGACAAGATCGTCTCGAGCCTTGTGCTCCATCAATGCCCGATGGACGTGAAGGAAGCGATCGTCGGTCAGATGTGGCGGCTGCTGAAACCGGGCGGCGGGCTCTACATCGCCGACTATGGCGAGCAACGCTCGCTCCTGATGCGAACTTTGTTCCGGCAGGTCCAGATGATCGATGGCTTTGAGCTTACCGAGCCGAATGCGCGGGGCTGCGTCCCCGAAATCCTGCACGACGCGGGTTTTCGCGATGTCGAGGAAGTCCGGGCCATCCAGACCCCGACGGGATCGATCTCCCTTTATCGGGCGGAGCGCTAGCTCGCGCCGCGGCTAGTCATGCTCCGGCTCGGCGCATTGCTCGCTGGCGGATTCCATCTGCAATGTTGCGTGCGAGATTTCGAACGCGTCGTGTAACGCTTCCGAAACCCCCAGCCGAACGGCGTCCGCTTCACGCCCCGGCGTCAGGACGACATGCGCCGTCAGGCTCATATCGCGGCCAGCGATGGACCAGAGATGGAGGTCGTGGACTTCGGCCACACCATCGACAGCTGCGATGCTTGCGCGCACCGCCCCAAGATCGACGCCGCGCGGAACGCCTTGCAGCAGGATATTGGTGGTGTCGCGCAGAAGAATCCACGTCCGCGGCAGCACCCAGAGGCCGATCGCGATGGCGACGATCGGGTCGACCCAGCTCCAGCCGGTGAAATAGATCAGGATCGCGGCCCCGATGACCCCGAGCGAACCGAGCATATCGGCCCAGACCTCGAGATAGGCGCCCTTGACGTTGAGGCTCTCGTCCTTGCCGCCCGAAAGCATTCGCATCGATACAAGATTGATGATGAGCCCTGCGGCGGCAACCGCCAGCATGCCGAGCGACTGGACCTCCTGCGGCTCGACGAAACGCTTGATCCCTTCGTAGAGAATATAAGCGGCAACCGCGAAGAGCAGCAGGGCATTGAACGCTGCGGCGAGGATTTCGAAGCGGCGGTAGCCATAGGTTCGCTTGACGTCGGCGGGGCGGCGACCGATGCGGATCGCGGCCAGCGCAATCGCGAGCGCGGCCGCATCGGTGAACATATGCGCCGCATCGGAGAGCAGGGCGAGGCTGTTGAACAGCCACGCCCCCACCAGTTCGGCGACGAGAAATGTGCCCGTCAGCGCCAGCGCGATCGTCAGGTTCCGGCTGTTCGCGCCCGCCATATGGTCGTGCCCGGAATGGCCGCCCTCTTCTTGACTATGCGAATGCGCCATCGTCGATCCTTTCGTCCTTCTGCGCGCGTCCGCCTCCATAACGCGCGTAGAGGGTCGGAAGTACGAAGAGAGTGAGCAAGGTGGCCGAGATCAGCCCCCCGATCACCACCGTTGCGAGCGGTTTCTGCACCTCGGCGCCGGCGCCGGTCGCGAGCGCCATCGGCACGAATCCGAGACTTGCGACAAGCGCGGTCATCACCACGGGACGCAGGCGCATGAGCGCGCCTTGCCGCGCGGCTTCCGCCCGCGCCATGCCCGAGCGCATCAGCTCCTGGATCGACGACACCATCACGAGCCCGTTGAGCACCGCGATACCCGACAGCGCGATGAACCCGACTGCTGCCGAGATGGAGAAGTCCATGCCGCGAAGGAACAGGGCAAGCACGCCGCCGATCAACGCCAGCGGCACCCCGGTGAACACGATCGCCGCGTCGCGCGGCGAACGAAGCGCGCCGTAGAGCAGCAGCAGGATCAGGATGAAACACGCCGGGATGACGAGCAGGAGCCGATCGCGAGCGGAGGCCAGATTCTCGAACTGGCCGCCCCATTCGAGGTAGCTGCCCGCGGGTAAGCGGACACCCTTCGCGATACCTGCCTTGGCATCGGCGACGACGTCGGAAATCGCGCGGCCGCGAACATTGGCCTGGACGACGATGCGCCGCTTGCCATTTTCGCGACTGATCTGGTTGGGTCCATCGACGACGCGGATGTCGGCGACGCTGGCGAGCGGCACGAAAGAGCCGCCGGGAACGCGGACCTGCACCTGTTCGAGCACCGAGAGGTCCGAGCGCTGCGCGTCCGACAGCCGGACAACCACGGGGAAGCGGCGGTCGCCCTCGAAGATCGTGCCGGCCTGGCGGCCGCCGATCGTCGCGGTTACGACGTCCTGCACATCCTGTGCGGTGACGCCGAGCCGCGCCATCGCCTCGCGGTTCGCCCGAATATCGAGCATCGAGAGACCTTCGGTTTCTTCGACACGCACATCGGTCGCGCCATCGGTGTTCCGCAAGATCGCGGCGATTTCCTGCGCGGTCCGGTTCATGGCGTCGAAGTCGTCGCCATAGACTTTGACGGCAATGTCGCCGCGTACGCCGGCGATGAGCTCGTTGAAGCGCATCTGGATCGGCTGGGTGATCTCATAGGCATTGCCGGGAATCTTGTTCAGCTCCCTTTCCAGCCGTTCGACCAGTTCGGCCTTGGGCAGGCTGGGGTCGGGCCACTCCTTTCGGGGTTTCAGGATCACGAAATTGTCGGTCGCATTGGGCGGCATCGGATCGGAGGCGAGGTCTGCGGTGCCTGTCTTCGAAAAGACGATGTCGATCTCGGGCTGCTTCGAGAGCATCCGTTCGATCGGAACCTGCATCGCCTGGCTCTGCTGGACCGAGGTCGAGGGAACGCGGAACGCCTGGATAAGCAGGTCGCCCTCGTCGAGCTGAGGCAGGAACACCTGGCCGAGCGAGAAGAAGGCAAGGATCGCGACGACGAACCCGCCGATCCCGGCGCCGAGCGTGACCTTGGGTTTGCTCATCGCCCGGTCGAGACCGGGTTCGTAGCGCTGCTTGAGCCAGGTCATGATTCGGCCCTCCTTCTCCTCGACGCGCTTGGAGAGCCAGATGGCGATCGCGGCCGGCACGAAGGTCAGCGAGAGGATGAAAGCGAAGCCGAGCGCAATGATCACGGTCAACGCCATCGGAATGAAGGTCTTGCCCTCAACCCCGCTCAAGGTGAGCAAAGGCACATAGACGAGGATGATGATCGCCTGGCCATAGACCGAGGGGCGCACCATCTCGCGCGCCGCCGCTGCGACCGAAGCGAGCCTCTCCTGAAGCGTCAGGATCCGCCCCTCGCGGTGCTGGAACTCGGCCATGCGGCGAAGCGCATTTTCGACGATGATGACGGCGCCATCGACGATCAGGCCGAAGTCGAGTGCGCCGAGGCTCATCAGGTTCGCCGACACGCCCGCGCGCAGCATACCGAAGCTGGTGAGGAGCATGGTGATCGGGATGACGAGCGCCGCGATCAGCGCCGCGCGGAAATTGCCGAGCAGCAGGAAGAGCACGACGATAACAAGCAGCGCGCCCTCGGTCAGATTCTTGCCGACCGTCCAGATCGTCGAATTGACGAGCTTGGTGCGATCGAGAACCGGTTCGATGACGACGTCGGGCGGGAGCGACGCGTTGGTCGCATCGAGCCGGTCGGCAACCGCGGTCGCGACGGCCCGGCTGTTCTCGCCGATGCGCATGATCGCGGTGCCGACGACGACCTCGGTGCCATTCTCCGATGCTGAGCCCATGCGTACGGCTTGGCCGGTGCGGACGCTTGCCACCTGGTCGAGTGTGATCGGCACGCCCGATCGCGTCGCGACCACGACCCGCGACAGCTCGGCGGTATCGCGAATGAGCGCATCGGAGCGGACGGCAAGCCCTTCGCCGTTGCGTTCGACGACCCCGCCGCCGACGCTTGTGTTGTTGCGTTCGAGTGCTTCGGCAAGATCGGTGAGGCTGAGGTCGAGCGCCGCCAGCCTCTGCACATCGGGCACGACCATATATTGCTTCGAATAACCGCCGATCGCATCGATCCCGGCGACGCCCGGGACGGTGCGGAGCAGCGGCGTGACGATCCAGTCCTGCGCGGTGCGAAGATAGGTGGCCTTGTCCGCCTCGGTGACGAGGCGCTCGCCCTCGGGCGTTACGTAGCTGCCGTCGGGTTGGAGGCCGGGTTCGCCGGGCTTGTGCACATCATCCTTGCGGTGCGCGAGACGCACCGTCCACATATAGACTTCGCCGAGCCCCGTCGCGATCGGACCCATCTCGGGCCGGACGCCGTCGGGCATGGTTTCGGTCGCTTCATTGAGGCGTTCGCCGACCTGCTGGCGCGCAAAATAGATATCGGTCCCATCGGTGAAAACGGCGGTGACCTGTGCGAAACCGTTGCGGCTCAGCGAGCGTGTATATTCAAGCCCTGGAATCCCCGCGAGCGCGGTCTCGATCGGGAAGGCGACCTGCTTCTCGACAAGTTCGGGTGAAAGCGCGGGCGCGCGGACGTTGATCTGGATCTGGTTGTTGGTGATGTCGGGAACCGCGTCGATCGGCAGGCGCGACAGCGCGAAGGCTCCGATGACGGCGGCGATGGCGGTGAGCAGGACGACAAGCCAGCGCTTCTCGACCGCCCAGGTAACGGTGCGGGCGATCATGGCTTAATCCTCATGGCCTGCTTCGCCCTTGCCGATTTCCGACTTGAGCGCGAAGCTGTTGGTGATGGCGATCTGTTCGGTGCCTTTCAGTCCCGAGCGTATGATCACATTGGCGCCGGCGCGGTCGCCCAGCACGACCGGAACGACCTTAAAACCCTCTTTGGTGCGAACGAACACGACACTCTTGCCTTCGACGGTCTGGATCGCGGTCGAGGGAGCGCTGATCGATGTATCGCCGTCGGCGCCAGCGAGCGCGACCGAGGCGGTCACCGCTTCGCCGACGCGCCATTGTCCGGCGCGATTATCGAGGATCGCGATCGCGGGCACGAGCTTCGTGGCCGGATCGAGCGCGGGCGAGACGAAGCTGATCTTGCCGGTCGCCTGGCGTCCGGGCGCGCTGACCGAAACGATAGCGCCCGGGCGGATGCGTCCTGCGTCCGCGGGCTGAAGGTTCAGCGACAGCGAAACGCGCGACAGGTTCGCGATGCGGTAAAGCTCGGCGTCGGCGGCGACGGTCTGTCCGAGAACGACGCTGCGCGCGATCACCTGCCCCGAGATCGGTGCGGCAATCGCGATCCGGTTGAGCTGGCCGCCACCGCCGCCCGCTGCCGATACCTGTTGCTGGGCGAGCTGATAGGCGATCCGCGCCTCGGTCGCGGCGGTTCGCGCCGCAATGACATCCTGCTCGGGCGACACGCGCTGCGCGAACAGCCGTTCCTCGCGGGCGAGATGGGAGTTGGCGAGCGCGAGACGCGCGCGCGTGGCCTGCACCTCGCCCTGGAGCTGCGCGGCCTCGCGGCTTTCGATGATCGCGAGCGTCTGTCCCCGGCCGATGGTCTGCCCGAGATTGCGATTGAGGGCGACGACGCGCCCGCCGATCGCGGCCGACACGGCCTGGGTTGCTTGCGGATCGCCTTCGATCGTCGCCGGCAATTGCAGGGCGCCGGCGCTGCCGACCGTCGGGCGACCGAGGGCGATCCCGGCGATCTTGACCTGTTCGTTCGTGAGCGCGATTTTTCCTTCGTCGGCATGGCCGGCCTCTTCCTCGCCATGCTCGTCGGCGGGCTTGGCGCTCTCGCCGCCGCCGCACGCCGCGAGGAGGAATGGCAGTGTCGCGGCGAGCAGCAGCTTTCGGCTGATGTTGATGGTCATGGCGTCAATTTCCTTCGAGGGGCGCGGGAGCCGTGAGGCGTTCCAACCGGGCCTTGGCAAGTTGATAGGAGGCGAGCGCTTCGATCGACGCGACCCGCATCTCGGTCAGCGTCCGTTCGGCATCGAGCAGGTCGAGCTGCCCGAATTTGCCCTCGCGGTAGCCGATGCGCGCGATCCGGGCCGCTTCCATCGCTGCCGAGAGGGCGGGGCCGCTCGCGACCCGCGCCGCCGCTGCCGCATTGGCGGCCTCCACCTCGGCATCGCTGATCGCCTGCTCGACGTCGAGCGCTGTGACACGGCGCTGCGCGTCGGCGCGCCGCCGCTCGGCATTCGCCTGATCGACCGCCGCGCGTCCGTTGTTGAACAGCGGCAGCGGCACCGAGACGCTGAACACCGCCGCCACGTCGTTGGTCGCCTCGAGCCGGCGAACCCCCGGCCCAACCGTGACGTCGGGCACGCGCTGCGAGCGTGCCAGCTGGACGCCGGCATCGGCTGCCCGGAGATCGGCGTCGGACGCCGCCAACGCGAGCGTGCCCGACGCCGAAACAGGGCGGGGTGGGCCCGTCGTTCCGTTTCCGGGTCCGCCGAGCACCGCTATGTCGAGCGGGCCGGCGACCGGACGTCCGACGCGCCGCGCGAGGTTGGCACGGGCGGCATCGGCGAGGCGCCGCGCCTTGTCGGCTTCGGCTTCCGCGGTCAGGCGCGCGACTTCGGCGCGCTCCTGTTCGAGCGGCGATGCGCGCCCTGCCTGCACCCGGATTGTCGCGGCACGCGCGGTGTCGCCCGCGATACGATACTGGTCCTCGGCAATCGCGACCCGCACTTCGGCCGCGGAGGCCTGGATATAGAGTTCGGTCACTTGCAGCCTTATGTCCGCCCGGGCGATCGCTTGGGCGATTTGCGCGCGGTGCGTCGCTGCATCGGCAACCGCGACGCGCGCTTGCCGCTTGCCGCCGAGTTCGAGCGGGATCGCGACGCTTGCCGTCACGTCGGCGCCATTGATGCCATTATAGGGCCCGGTGCCGACGAAATTCTCGACTTCGACCGAAAGCGCGGGATTGGGCCGGAGCCCCGCCGCGCGGCGCGCGGCGTTCGCGGCATCGACGTCCGCCGCCGCGGCTTCGGCCGCGGGCGCGCTGCCGCCCGCGAGCGCGACGGCCTCGCCGAGCGTCAGAAGCGGACCCGATATCTGGCGGCTTTCGGTGCCGGCCTCCTGTGCGTGCGCGATTGCGACGCACGATGTGGCTGCCACCAGGGCAGCAACGAACCTGAACATAAAGATTCCATCCTCGGTTGATCGGAGAGATCGCCGCATAAAAAGCGGCGAGCGTGCTCAGATCGCGAGGAGCGGCGGATCGAGTAGCGGGGGCAGGACGCGTGAAGCGAGCTGGGTCACGGGCGCGGCAAAAAGCGGCGCGCGGGCTGGCTGCGCTGGGGTGTCGGTCGACGTGGCCTTGAGGTCCGGCGCGACAGGGCAATGATGATGCCCGCCATGCACGGGCGTCGATGCGGGATTCGGCCTGTCCTGTTCGCCGTCGCCGGCCGACAGGTGAAAGGCGGTTTCGGTTGCCGTGAAATGTGCCGACGCCGGTTCGGCGACGTGCATGCTGCAAAGCAGCACCCCGATGATCATCAGCAGTCGCATGAACGCATTCGGCATGGCCGTTCCCTTATCAGCGCGAAACCGGTTTGTCGTGTGGCGAAATCATCTTGGCGAGATCGGGCGGCACCGGCATTGGACGGAAGGCGCTGATCCGTGCGCGGCCGGTGTTGCCGACGGGCAGCCTTCCGGTTAGCGATCCCAGCGGAACTAGGGCGAGCCGCAGCAGCTGGCCGGCCGCCTCGCGGCAGTCGCGAAGGGCAATCGCAAAACCGAGCATGTGCCAGTGCGCAGACAGGTGAAGCGCGAGGAAGGGCTGCGCGACGATGTGCGCGCGTCCGATGGCGTTCCAGGCGGTGGGATGGTCGCCGTCGCGGTGCGCGGCACGATATTGCGCCATCTCGGCCGCGATCAGGGCGGCCGCGTCCCGACGGTTCAACATGCTCATGCGACTATCCCTTCGCTCGATTCGCTGCCCTTATGCACCCTGTAGCTACTACAGGGTCAAGCCTGCCGATCGATCGACACGGCGCCACGCATTTTCGGATTGGCGCCATGCTACCGACTTGTCGCGACCGTGATGTTGAAGCGCGGCGGGTGCCGGTCACGCGGGGTTGAAGGGCTCCAGCATGCCGAACCATGCGACGAGCGCGAGGATTGCGAGACCCGCCAGGGCTTCGAGGACCAGGCTGCGGCGCATCGCGCGCGCGGCGCTGGCAGGATCGGTATCGGGTTCGTCGCATGCGCGCCCGAGCGCGGGGGTGAGGCGCCAGCGGTTGGCGGCGGCGAGCGCCAGCATCGCGGCGAACAGGAGGAGCTTTATCGCGAGAAGCTGACCATAGGGCGAGGCGATCGACCGCCCGATATTCGCGGCCCCGACGATCATCTGGCCGTTCACCAGTCCGGTCGCCGCGATCAGGAGCACGCACAATGTCCCCACCGGCGCGAACCGGTCGAGGCTTCGGGCCGTCATCGCGAGACGGCCTTTTGCGGCCGGTTCGCCCGGACGGAGCATCAGGAGGAAGCCGGCAATCGCGCCCAGCCAGATCGCGGCGGCAATCATATGGAGGGCGTCGCTTGCCCGGTGAATCCATCCGGCGGTGCCTTCGCTCGCGCCGGCATGGCCCGACCAGACCAGCGTCGCCAGCGCGACGGCTCCGGCGACGGCGACGATCATTGTCGCCGCGACCGGGTTGCGGGCGATACGGAAAGCGGCGACCGCGGTGACAAGCAGGGCTGCCATGCGCACGAGCCAGGCGACGCCGACATCGGTCTCGTCCACGAGCGCGACGACCATTGCCGGGTCGATGGCGAAGATCCCGACCCCCTGCATGCTGGCGGTCAGGACCGCCATGCCCATGAGCGAAAGGAACAGCGCCGCGGCGCAGAGCCACGGCAGCGGCCGGGAGAGGATCGATCCCAGTTCGGGATCCCGTCGCTCGCCAGGCTCCAGCGCATGGAGCGGGAAAGCGGCGAGTCCCGTGATGAGCATCAGGACAGCGAACAGCGCGAACCGGATACCCATCAGCAGGAGATCGGCCACGGCCTTATTTCACCGTGAAGCTGAATTCGCTTCCCATGCGGTGCGTATCGGCGCCCGCTGCCGACCATGTGACCTTGTAGGTGCCGGGGACGAGCGCGCGCTTGGCGGTGAGCGTCAGCGACTTGCCGTCCTTGCCCATCGTCGACGTCGCGGGAATCTTCATCGGCGCGTGATTGGCCATGCCCGGCATGCCGGTCATCACCAGCTCGGCTTTCACGGTCGAGG
The DNA here is from genome assembly GCF_001468225.1 of Sphingopyxis sp. H053. Lineage (GTDB taxonomy): Bacteria > Pseudomonadota > Alphaproteobacteria > Sphingomonadales > Sphingomonadaceae > Sphingopyxis. Next base: position 21,562 of record NZ_LNRU01000007.1, read on the forward strand.
CGATCAGCTTTTCGTTGAAGCGCAGGTTGACCGAGGTCACCTTCGAGGCGGTCGCATTCGCGGCCGGGGTCGAGCCCACCAGCTTGGTATGCGCGCCCGCCGCGACGGGCGTCAGAAGCAGCGCGAGGGCGGCGGTTGCAGCGGGGAGAAATGACTTCATTATAAAAACCTCCAAATCCGGGTCTGTCCTGCTAAATACGCAAGGCGGCGGCACAGCCCTCGGAATTTCGACAAGACTTTGTTGGACTATTTCTGAGGGGTGATGCGATCGTCCGCGTATGCTGTTTGGAAGGACTGGCGGGAAAGGCCGATGGACGAACTCCGGATTTTGAATGAAGCGCCCGTCCCGGCGGCGCTCGAAACGCTCGACGAGCGTGTGCTGTCCGCGCTCGCGGGTCGGCAGCGCGAGGCGTCGGCGGTGCGGCGCATGATGGCGATTGCCGCTTTCGTTTCGCTGGGTGGTGGCTTCGTTGTCGGCAGCGCCGTCGTTCCGCCCGCCGTTGCCGCGAGCCCGATCACGCCGCTCATTCCGGCCAGTCCGCTGGCGCCCTCGACCTTGCTGGATTCGCGTTGATGACGTCGTCGCGCCGTTTGCTGCTCTTCGGTCTGGTCGCGTTCGTCGCAGCACTCGCTGGCGTGCTCGCCGGACGCCTCGTCGTCGAGGCGCCGCGTGCCAGCGAAACCGAACTTCACGCGCTTCTCCATCGCGAGTTGAAGCTTTCGCCCGCGCAGCAGGTGAAGCTCGACAAGATCGAGGCGAAATTCGCGACCCGGCGCGATGCGCTCGAACTCGACATGCGCGCCGCCAATATCCGGCTCGCGCAGGCGATCGAGGCCGAACATGGCTATGGGCCCCGCGTTACCGAGGCGATCGACGAGACCCACCGGGTGATGGGGGAGCTGCAGAAGGAAACGCTCCAGCATCTGTTTGCGATGCGTGTCGTTCTCGACCGCGATCAGGCCGCGATGTTCGACAAGAGCGTGGTCCGGGCGCTGACCGCCGATGCGCGGTGAGTCTCGATCTTTCGCAATGTAGCGACCGCGAGCTCGCCGCACTTGCCCGCGCCGGGCAGCAACAAGTCTATCGGGAATTGCTGCGGCGCTACAAGGCGCCCGTCTTTCGCCTGATCCAAAGCAATATCGGCGATCCCGACGAGGCGATGGACCTGACGCAGGAAACCTTCGTCGCCGGGTTTGGGGCGATCGGCCGCTATGATGCCGACCGGCCGTTCCGGATATGGATCGCCCGGATCGCGCTCAACAAGTGCCGCGACTGGGCGCGCCGCCGCACGGTGCGTTCCTTCTTCGCGCGGGCGCTGCCGCTCGAAAGCGCCCACGATGTCGCGAGCGACGGCCCGGCGCCCGATGCCGAGGCGGCCGATCGCGCCGAACTCGCCCGCGTCCGCGCCGCCATGGCCCGCCTGCCGTCGAATCTGCGCGAGGTTCTCGTGCTTCGCGGCGTCGAGGATCTCACGCAGGCCGAAACCGCCGAGCTCCTTCAGACGAGCGAAAAGACGGTCGAAATGCGGCTCTATCGCGCGCGCGCGAAATTGAAGACGCTGCTCGGCGAACCGGCCTCGCGCATGCCGGGCTGAAATATCGCGCGGGGCGCGCTCGCTATTTTCGTCCCTCGGGTGAGGGGCAAGTTGGCGCGCCGCGTATGAACATTGAGACAAGGCAATATCCGGGAATTTTATGCAGATAGACAGGCGTCGTTTCGTGACGGGAGCATTGGGCGGCGGGACCGTCGCCGCGCTTGCCCCCTGGTTTCCGGCTTGGGCGCAGTCGGTGTCGCCCGGCATCGTCGCGCCGCTGCCGACGGTATCGGGCAATGACATCACCCTGCGCATCGCGCGCCAGACGATGCGGGTCGACGGCAAGCTCAGCCGCGCGATCGGGATCAACGGCACCGTGCCCGCGCCGCTCGTGCGCCTGAAGGAAGGCCAGACGGCCCGGCTCACCGTCATCAACGACCTCGATGAGGACAGCTCGATCCATTGGCACGGGCTGATCCTGCCGTTCCATATGGACGGCGTGCCCGGCGTCAGCTTCCCCGGGATCAAGCCGCGATCGCGCTTCGTCTACGAGTTTCCCGTCGTCCAGTCGGGGACCTATTGGTATCACAGCCATTCGGGGCTTCAGGAACAGCTTGGTCATTACGGCCCGATCGTCATCGATCCCGCCGGCGCCGATCCGATCGGTTATGATCGCGAGCATGTCGTCGTCCTCTCGGATCATAGCCAATTGTCGCCCGAGGCGATCTTCCGAAAGCTCAAGGTCAACCCGGGCCATTTCAACATGCAGCGCCAGACGCTGTCCGGGCTGCTCGCCGGCAAGGACCAGTCGCTGAAGGAACGTGTCGAGTGGGGCGCGATGCGGATGGATCCGACCGATGTCGCGGACGTCAGCGGATCGACCTATAGCTTCCTCGTCAACGGGCATGGCCCGCGCGACAATTGGACCGCGCTGTTCCACCCCGGCGAGCGTGTGCGGCTGCGGATCGTCAACGCCTCAGCGATGACGATCTTCAATGTCCGCATCCCGGGTCTCAGGATGACCGTCGTCCAGGCCGACGGGCTCAACGTCGTGCCGACCGAGATCGACGAATTCCAGATCGCGGTTGCCGAAACCTATGACGTCATCGTCACGCCGGTCGAGGACCGCGCCTATACGCTGGTGGCCGAGGCGAACGACCGTTCGGGCATGGGTCGCGCGACGCTCGCGCCGCGCGCCGGCATGGCGGCCGAGGTGCCGCCGCTCCGCGAACGCCCTCTGGCGACGATGAAGGATATGGGGATGGGCGCGATGGCGGCGGGCGGCGGCGACGCGGCGTGCGCGCCCGAACATGCCGCGATGGGCCATTGCACGCCTGCGCCCGCCGAGGATCATAGCGCCCACGGCGCGGCGGGCGGGGCAGCTGGCGGCGCGGCCATGCAGCACAGCATGCGCGACTTCAGCGTCGCGCCGCAGGTCAAGCGCGACCCGAGCGTCCAGACGATCTCGCCGATGCCCACCGACCGCATGGGCGAGCCGGGGCAGGGGCTCGAGGATGTCGGGCACAAAGTGCTGACCTATCACGACCTTGTCGCGCTCGAACGCAATCCCGACGTGCGCGCCGCCTCGCGCTCGCTCGACATCCACCTCACCGGCAACATGGAACGCTTCATGTGGTCGTTCGACGGCGTGAAGATGTCGGACTATCACGAACCGATCCCCTTCATCGAGGGCGAGCGGGTCCGGATCAACCTCATCAACGATTCGATGATGAGCCATCCGATCCACCTGCACGGCCACTTCTTCGAACTGGTCACGGGCAAGGGCGATCGCTCGCCGCGCAAGCATACGGTGCTCGTCCAGCCGGGCGGCACCGCGAGCTTCGATTTCACCGCCGACGCGCTCGGCGACTGGGCATTCCACTGTCACCTTCTCTATCACATGCACGCGGGGATGATGCGCGTCGTCAGCGTCCGCCCGAAGGGAGACGCGAAATGACCCGTGTCGCTGCCCTTCTTTGCGGCATCGCGCCGTTTGCCTTCGCCGCCCCCGCGGCGGCCCAGTCGATGGATCATTCGATGCACGGAACGGCGCCGACGCCGGAACCCAAGCCTGCGCCCGCCCCCGCGACCACCGGCGACGCGCCGGCTGAGCCGATGGATCATGGTACCATGCAGGATATGGGCCCCCCGGTCGAAGCCCCGGACTGCGCGCCCGAACATGCGGCGATGAGCCATTGCACGCTCAAGCCCGGGCCCATGAACAACGGCGGACGCTCAATGGACGCGATGGACCATGGCGCGATGTCGCCGTCCGATCCCGACTGCCCGCCCGAGCATGCGAGCATGGGCCATTGCACGCCGAAGGCCGCGGGCACGATGGAAGCCAAGAGCGGCGCCAGCGGCACCGATTTACCCCCCGGCGACGCCACCGCGCCCGCGCCGCCGTCCGACTGGTATGCCGACCGCGTCTATCCGAGCGCTGAAATGGAACATTCGCGCCACGAGATGATGATGGAAAATGGCGGACAGACCATCGGCTTCATTAGCCTCAACCTTGCCGAATATCAGGCGCGCAAGGGCCGCGACGGTCTGCGCTGGGAAGGCGAAGCCTGGTATGGCGGCGACATCAACCGGTTCACGCTCAAAAGTGAAGGCGAGACCGTCTTCGGCGAGGGCATTGAAACCGTCGAGACCCAGGTTCTCTACAGCCGCGCGATCGGACCCTATTTCAACGCGCAGGCGGGCATCAGGCAGGATTTCGGACAGAGCCCCGACCGCACCTATGCCACGGTCGGTTTCGAAGGGCTCGCGCCCTATTGGTTCGAGGTCGAGGGCGCGTTCTTCCTGTCGAACAAGGGCGATCTGCACGCCCGGCTGGGCGGCTATTATGATCAGCGGATCACCCAGAGGCTGATCCTCCAGCCGATGACCGAGATCAATTTTGCGCTGCAGGACGTGCCCGAGATCGGCGTTGGCTCGGGGTTGTCCGACGTCGAGCTCGGGCTTCGCCTGCGCTACGAAATCGTCAGGGAGTTCGCGCCCTATGTCGGTGTCGAATGGGCGCGCAAGGTGGGCGATACCGCGCGCTTTGCCCGCGCGGCGGGCGAGGATCCGAGCGGGGTCAGCTTCGTCATGGGGATACGCGCCTGGTTTTGAGCTGCGGCGGGCGGCGCATCGGGAGGAGGCACATCGTGATGCACTCCTATCGCCGCCTTGCGCTCCAGGCTTTGGCAGGCGACGCCGCCATCTAGCTGGTGATCATCGCCCGACCCGGGCGCAGGCCCGGCCCGGCCGAAGGCAACGGAATCTCGCGCCGCCGCTCCTTCGCGAACGACCAAAGCGATGAAGGGACTCGCGGTTCCGGCATCCCGCACGATTCGCCGGGGATGGAAATGCCCGATGGGAGCAGGAACGCCTCCGACGTGGCGGCCTTCGGCGGCGAGGGTCCGTCTTTGGTTTTTGCGGCCTGGCCGACACCCGGCACGCATTGCCGTCCGCATTCAAAAAAATGTCATTCGGCGTGAGGGGTAGATGCTTCGGATGCGTATTATATCGACCGGCTGTGCGCTGCCGATGCGTATCTAAGATATTGATCTTCAACGTAATTTTTTGTTGACCTGTATATACATTTGATGCTCTCTGAGGTGGGTAACGCAACCAGAAGGGGGTTTCGCGATGAAGATCAGGACAGTTTTGCTCGCCGGCGCAGCGGCTTGTGCGGGCATTTCCGCGCCAGCATTCGCGCAGGCCGAGTCGGCACCCGAGACGGGCGCTGAAGGCGCGACGAGCGGCAGCGATATCGTTGTGACCGGGTCGCGCATTCGCCGCCAGGATCTCGCCGGGGTCGGACCGGCGACCGTGGTATCTGCCGAGCAGATCGAAAATACCGGTGTCGTCAATATCGAGACGGTGCTGCAGCGCTTGCCCGCCAACGCCGGCTTCGCGGGCAACCAGACCTCGGCCTATTGGGCGAACAATGGATATGGCACGGCGCAGGTGAACCTGCGCGGTCTCGGCATCAAGCGCACCCTCGTCCTGCTCAACGGCCGCCGCCTCGTCGCGGGCGGCACCGGGGCGAACTCCTCGCCCGACCTCAACATGATTCCCGTCGCGGCGCTCGCACGCACCGATGTGCTCAAGGACGGCGCCTCGGCGATCTACGGCGCCGACGCGATGGCGGGCGTCGTCAACCTCGTGACCCGCACCGACTATGAAGGTCTTGGCCTCAGCGTGCGTCAGGGTATCACCGAAAAGGGCGACGGGTCGGACTTTACCGCCGACCTCCTCTGGGGCGTCCGCAATGATCGCGGCGGCTTCATGGCGGCAGTCACCTATCAGAAGACCAAGGCGGTCAACATGGCGAGCCGCGCGCCCTGCTCGCTGGCGGAAACCACGCCCGGCATGCTGAGCTGCGTCAACAGCGCCTCGACGATCGGCGGCCGCGCGGTGCTGCCGAACGGGCAGCAGATCAACTTCAATCAGGTGCTGGGCGGCAACGGCAATTTCTTCGAGCCATACAGCGCGGCGAAGCATAATTTCAATTCCAACCCGTTCCTCAACGCGGTGAGCCCCGTCGAGCGCGTCAGCACGGCCTTCTTCGCCGACTATGAGTTGACCGACGATATCGAGGCGTTCGGCGAATTCCTTTATACCTTCCGCAAATCGAACCAGATCGCGACGCCCGGAACGCTGCGAAATCTTTCGATCGCGGCGAGCAATCCCACCAATCCGACGGGGCAGAATATCGTCCTCATCCAGCGCCGCCTCGCCGAGCCCGGCCCGCGCCAGTTTTTTCAGGAAACCGACACCTGGCAGGGCACCTTTGGCCTCCGCGGCAAGCTCTCGAACAATTGGGGATGGGAAATCGCCGGCGCGTTCGGTCGCAACACCGCGGTCGACGGTTCGACGAACATCGCCAATCTCGAGCGTGTCCGCAACACGATCGACACGACCAAGTGCAGCCTCGCCGCCGGTGCGACGATCCCGTGCGCCGACTATCTCGGTTTCGGCGACCTGACGCCGGAGGTTCTCGACTATATTCTCTTCACCTCGCGCGACCGCGGCGGCAATGAGCTCGCGACGGTCACTGCCGATATCAACGGCGACCTGTTCAAGCTGCCCGCGGGACCCGTCTCCTTCGCGGCAGGTGTGGTCTATCGCAAGGAAAAGGGCTGGCGCGATCCCGATCCGCTGACCGTGCTCGGTATCGCCAACACCAACCAGCAGAGCCCGATTTCGGGAACCAGCACCGCCAAGGAAGCTTATCTCGAGCTGTCGGTGCCGATCCTTGCCGATACGCCCTTCTTTCAGGCGCTGACGGCGGGCGGCGCGGTCCGCTATTCGAACTATGATCTGTTTGGCAGCGACTGGAACTACAAGGGCAGCCTCGACTGGGTCATCAACGACAGCTTCCGCCTGCGCGGTACCTATGGCACCGGTTTTCGCATTCCGAACGTCCCCGAATTGTTCGGCGGCGTGTCCGAAGGCAATCTGACGACGACCGATCCCTGCTCGCGCTATTCGACCAGCGGCAATGCCGGGCTGATCGCCAATTGTCAGGCGTCGGGCGTGCCGGCAAACTATGTCCAGCTCGGCACGACGATCCTCACCACCGTCGGCGGCAACGAGAATCTGAAACCCGAAAGTTCGACCACCTGGACGGTCGGGACGGTCGTTTCGCCTAAGGGGCTGATCCCGGGCCTGTCGCTCACCGCCGACTGGTTCGACATCAAGATCAAGGACGCGATCCGCGCGATTCCGGGCTCGACTAAGCTCGCCATCTGCTACGCGAGTACGAACCTGTCGCATCCCTTCTGCGATGATTTCACGCGCAGCCCGCTGACCGGCGAAGTGACATTCCTCTCCGCCCAGCCGATCAATACCGGCCGCGAGGAGATGAACGGGCTCGATCTCGGCCTCGTATATGCGGGCGGCATCGGCAGCGTGAATATCTCGCTCGACGTCAACCTGACGTATCTCAACAAATATGTCGTCCTGCCCTTTCCGGGCGGCGCGCCGATCGACTTCGACGGCTTTATCGGCGGCGGCAATGGTGGTTATCCGAAATGGCGCGGCTATGGCGTGCTGACCGCTGAAAAGGATGGTGTCAGCGCGACCTGGTCGACGCAGTGGGTCGGCAAGGCGACCGACTTCAATGCGGCACCCGGCGAAATCGGCTACAGCACGCCCAATGTCTTCTACCACAATCTCCAGGTCGCTTTCGAAATCGACGAGAAGACCCGCTTCCAGGTCGGCGTCGACAATCTTTTCGATCGCAAGGCGCCCTATATCCAGAGCTTCACCGATGCGAACACCGACACGATGACCTATGACCTGCTCGGACGGCGTTTCTACGTCGGCTTCCGGACGGCTTTCTGAGGGTATCGACATGGCGATCCGTTGGCCTCTGCTCGTCCGGCGAACGCACAAATGGCTGGCCCTGGTGGTCGGCGTCCAGGCTCTGCTCTGGACGCTGACCGGCTTCTACATGGTGGTCGTGCATATCGACACCATCCATGGCGACCATCTCGTGCGCGCGCCGATGACCCAATCATTCGACTTGGCGGGCCTGGCGCCGCCGTCGCGGATCGTTGCGGCCGCGCCCGGTGCGTCCGAGGTTCGCTTGCAGCGGTTCTTCGATCGCCCCGTCTGGCGCGCAGAAACTCCCGAGGGGGCGCGGCTGTTCGATGCCCGCTCGGGTGCGCCGCTGCCTGCGCTTACCGAGTCCCAGGTCCGCGCGCAGGCGCGGCGCATCTACACCGGCGACGGCAAGATCTTGTCGGTACGCCTGCTGACCAAGGCGCCGCAGGAAATGCAGTCGCGGGAGCCGCCCTATTGGCAGGTCGAGTTCGAGGGCTGGAACCGCCCGACGCTCTACCTCTCGCCGCAGACGGGCGAGCTGATTTCGCGGCGCCACGCACTCTGGCGCGTCTTCGACTTCGCCTGGATGTTGCATATCATGGATTATGACGAGCGGACCGACGTCAACAATCCGCTGCTTCGCGTCGCGACATGGAGCGCCTTTGCCATGGCGCTCACGGGGGCCTGGCTGCTGATCTGGTCTTTCAAGCGCCGCAAAGGGAAGAAGGCATGAAGAAGATACGCCTGACGCCGCTATTTTTCCGGCGCATCCACAAATGGGTCGGCCTGATCCTCGGGCTTCAATTCCTGCTCTGGGCCCTGAGCGGCTCGGTGATGGCGCTGCTCGACAAGGACAAGGTCGGCGGGCACGGCGGCGGCATGTCGCACGCGCACCCGCTGCCGGCCGGCGAATATTTCGACGTTGCGGCGCTGCCGCGCCACGAACCCGTCACCGGGATCGTTCTGCGCGATCTCGGCGCGCGCCCGATCTATGAACTTCGCACGACCAAGGGCACGCGCCTCGTCGATGCGACGAGCGGCGAGACGGTCCATGTCGACGAGCAGATGGCGCGCGACATCGCATCGATGATGAACGAGGCGCCGATCCGTAAGGTGAGCGTGCTCGCGAAGCCCAACCTCGAATCGCGCGATCATGAAGGCGCGATGTGGCGGGTCGACTTCGCCGATGCCGAGAATAGCAGCGCCTATGTCTCGCTCGACACCGCGCGCTTTCTTGTCATCCGCGGCGACACATGGCGGACCTGGGATTTCTTCTGGATGCTCCACAATATGGACTATGTGAACCGGAAGAGCTTCAACCACCCGCTGATCATCTTCGTCGCCTTCGGCGCGTTATGGCTCTCGGGCACCGGCTTCTACCTGCTGTTCAAGAGTTTCAGCCGCGCCGACTTTCGCTGGCTGCGCCGACGCCGCAAACCCGTCGTCACCCGCAGCGGGGCCTGACCTGCCCGCGGTCAGTCGTCGATCGAGAAGGCGGCCGACAGCTCGAAGCGCGATCCGGGATGCGTCAGCCAGGCGTGGCTGACGAGGCGCGAATGACTCCATGTCCGGCGCGTCATCCGCAGCACGGGTTCGCCGTCCGAGAGCCCCAGCATGCTGTGGGTGCGCGCGTCGGGCATCTCGGCGCGAACCCGATGCTCGACGCGCTCGAGCGGCGCCGTCCTTGTCAGATATTCGTTCGGCGTCATCTGCGTGAAGTCGATCTTGCCATAGTCGGGGGCGGCCGACGCGAGCACGAAACGCTCTTCGAGCTGGATCGGGAACTCGGCTTCATGATGCACGATGATCGAGTGGAACAGCCTGGTCCCGATCGGAACCTCGAGCAGCGCCGCCATGTCGGCATTGGCGCGTATCTCGTCATTCTGCACGACGCGCGCCCGATAGATATGCCCGCGCTCCCGGATTTCTTCGGCGATATTGCGGATTTCGATCATCTGGCCGATCGGCTTGGGCTCGGCGATGAACGATCCGCTGCCCGCGCGGCGCACGAGAACGCCCGCGGCCTGTAGCTCGCGTAGGGCCCGATTGGCGGTCATGCGCGACACGTCGAACTGTTGGACCAGCTCGGCTTCCGACGGCACCCGGTCTCCCGGCTTCAGATGCCCGTCGCGAACGGCATCGCAAATGCTCTGCTTGATGGCGGCGTAACGAGGCGGAGACCGGTCATTTTCTTCGTCGGAGCCGCGGGGCCGGGCGGCCGCGGATCCAGTCGAAAGCTTTGATCCGCGTCCGGGCGTGCGAGTGGTAAAATCCATAGCCCGTCTATACAGGTTGCGGTCGGCAGAAGCCAAGCACGCTGTTGCAGGGCGCTCTCAGACGCCCGGCAGGATCCCGGTGATCTGGCCATGACGTTCGGGGCTGCACCGGACCTGGCCTTCGGACCGAAGAGCTGCTTTCGGCGATGCGCGCCGGCTTCGGAGGGCGCGTTGGAGCCACGCCGTGGACAAAGAGCAACAATATGGGCCGCTCACGTCGGCCGATAACGTAGCGCTTCTACGAGCAGATTGAACGCCGGCGTCGGTTGCCGGCGGCTCGGATAATAGAGATGGTAGCCGTCGAATGGCGGGCACCAGTCTTCAAGTATGTACAGCAGCTGGCCCGTCTCGACGCCTTGGACGACATAATCGTCCATAAGGAAGCCGATGCCATGCCCCGCTAGTGCAGCCTCGAGGATCAAATGGCCGCTGTTCAATATGACCTGTCCCTCGACGCGAACATTGACGGCTTGCCCATCCTTCTCAAACTCCCAGGCATAAAGGCCGCCCGAACTCCACATGCGCAGGTTGATGCACTTGTGCTGTGTAAGATCGTGCGGGGTCTGCGGGATTCCATGGACTTCCAGATAGGTGGGCGCCGCGACCGCCACCATGCGCAGCGGCGGCCCTATCCGTACCGCGATCATGTCCTTGGCGACCTGTTCGCCAAGCCGGACGCCCGCGTCATAGCGTTCGGCGACAATGTCGGTGAGCCCGGACTCGGCGTTGATCTCGACCTTGATATCCGGATAACGCCTGAGAAAGCCGTCGATCGCCGGCCAGAGCAAGGTCCGTGTCGCATGGTCCGAGGCGGTGATGCGAATGTTTCCCGAGGGGCGCTCACGCAGCTCGCTGAGCTCGGCAAGCTGCCGGTCGATCGTTTCGATGGCCGGGCGCAGCGCATCGAGCAGCCGCTCCCCGGCCTCGGTCGTCGCGACGCGGCGCGTGGTCCGGGCGAGAAGCCGGAGACCGAGCCGGGCCTCCAGCTTGCGCATCCGGTGGCTGAGCGCCGAGGGCGAGACGCGAAGGCGCGCCGCCGCGCGCGTGAAGCTCCCTTCCTGCGCGACCACCGCAAAGGCTTCGAGATCTGCCAGATTCTGCCGCGGCACGCGCCTCTCCATTGCTGAATATTATTCACAAGTTCATCTCACATTGCGCGGCTAATTGCACGAGGGGCTTTGCGGTAAAAGGTGGCTCCCCCTTCGCCAAGGAGCGTCCGATGAGCCGCCGGAAGAGATATGTCATGCCGCTTTGGATCTGTTGCTGCATCGCCGCGGCCCCCGCCGCAATGAGTCACGCGGCGCAGGCCGATCCGTTGATCATCGCGGATCAAGGCAGTTTCGCGGTCGGCGGCACGGTGACGGCCACCCCCGGCGCATACGACAATAACAAACCCACCGCCGCGGGACAGACGCTGCACGCCGATCATCTCTATGCCTTTTACCAGGCGCCGCAGAACTCCAGGGCGCTACCGATCGTCATGCTGCACGGTGCCTTCCAGTCAGCGCGCAGCTGGGAGACGGCGCCCGACGGCCGCGAAGGCTTTCAGACGCTGTTCCTTCGCCGCCGTTTCCCGGTCTATCTGGTCGATCAGCCGCGCCGCGGCCGCGCCGGTAACAGCAGCGTCGCGGCGACGATCGAGCCGGCGCCCAACGATCAGCTTTTCTTCGATCAGTTCCGGATCGGTAAATGGCCAAACTATTTCGAAGGCGTGCAGTTCGATCGCAAGCCCGAGACGCTCGACCAGTTCTTCCGCTCGGTGACGCCGAACACCGGTCCTTATGATGCCGGGGTCATCGCGGATGCGATGTCGGCACTGTTCGACCGGACCGGGCCGGGCATCCTTTTCACCCACTCGCAAGGCGGTGGTCCTGGCTGGCTGACCGCGATCCGAAACCCGAACGTCAAGGCGATCGTCGCGTTCGAGCCGGGCAGCGGCTTCATCTTTCCACAAGGCGAACTACCCCCGGCAATGCCGAGCGCCGCCGGCACCCTGTCGCCCGAGGCGGTGCCGCTGGCGGATTTCGAGAAGCTCACGCGCATTCCGATCATCATCTATTATGGCGACAATTTCCCGGTCGAGCCGACCGCCGAGCGCGGACAGGACAATTGGCGGGTGCGGCTCGCGATGGCCCGGCTCTGGGTCGACGCCATCAACAAGCGCGGCGGCGACGCGCGGCTGGTGCATCTCCCGGAGATCGGCATTCGCGGCAACACGCATTTCCTGATGTCGGACCTCAACAATGTCGAGATCGCGGAGCAGGTCTCGCAGTTCCTTGCCGAGAAGAAGCTGGATTGAGCGCATCAGGATTGGATTTCGAATGACCGACCGACCCATCGACACCCAGAGGCGCGCGTTCCTCGGCGCATCCGCGCTCCTATTCTCGGGCGCAATGTCAGGAGCGACCGCAATGGCCAGTGCCACCCCTTCGACCGCCAACACCAACCGGAACCCGCTGGGACTCGTCTATCGCGGCGCGATCACGCAGAACGTGGCGGGTAAGGTCAATATCCACCCGGTCCAATACAGGCTGAACGGTCTCGACATCGTCGCGAACGTCTACACGCCGGCAAACTATGATCCGGCAAAGGCTTATCCTGCCATCATTCTCGCGCATCCGAACGGCGGGGTGAAGGAACAGGTCGCGGGTCTGTATGCGCAGCGTCTCGCCGAACAGGGCTATGTCGCGATCACCGCGGATGCCGCTTACCAGGGCGGAAGTGGTGGCCAGCCGCGGAGCGTCGACAAGCCCCAATACCGCATCGAGGACATCCACGGCATGGCGGATTTCATCACGCATTACCCGGGCGTCGATGCCGCGCGGCTGGGCCTGTTCGGCATTTGCGGTGGCGGCGGATACTCGCTGTCCGCGGCAAAAACCGACAAGCGCTTCAAATCGGTCGCGACGCTGAGCATGTTCAACTCTGGCCGGGTGCGCCGCAACGGCTTTGCGGACTCGCAGCTCGATACGACCCAGGAGCGGTTGCGGCGGGCTTCGGCCGCGCGTGCCCAGGAGATGGCGGGGGGAGAAATCCTTTATGCCGGCGATGCCGACATGACCGACGCACAGATCGCGGCGCTGCCGTTCGAAATGTACCGACAGGGTTACGAATATTACTGGCGGACCCACGTGCACCCGAATTCGACCTTCAAATATACGATGAGCGGCCTGCTCGACCTGATGCGCTGGGATGCCACCGATCAGATCGACCTGATCGACCAGCCGTTGCTGATGATTGCGGGCAGCAAGGCCGACAGCCTCTACATGACCGAGGAGGCCTTCTCGAAGGCCAGAGGGGCGAGCGACAAGGCGTTGTTCACGATCGAAGGCGCCACGCACATCGAGACCTATTGGGTTCCCGAATATGTCGACGCCGCGATGGGCAAGCTGTCGTCATTCTTCGCGCGGACGCTGTAGGCCGGCAGTCCGCCGGTCTGCCTCGCCCGCCACTCCAAGGAATTGATCATGAACATCGTTAAAATCGCATCGTTGGCGGGGCTATTGCTCGGCATGGCTATCGTTCCCGCTCAGGCGCAGTCACAGGAGGCTTCTTCGATGGAAACCGGACAATCGCGTGCCCAGCAGCTCATGGGTGACATCGCGCCCAAGCTCGCCGAACTCACCGACGATGTCCTCTTCGGCGATGTGTGGGAGCGGTCCGGCCTGGCGAAGCGCGACCGCAGCCTGATCACCGTCGCGGCGCTGATCGCGCTCAACCGCCCCGAACAGCTTCGTTCGCATATGCGGCTCGCGCGCCAGAACGGGGTCGCCGAAGCGGAACTGGTCGAGACGATCACGCAGCTTGCCTTCTATTCGGGCTGGCCCAACGCAATCGCCGCGGTTGGCGTCGCACGCGAGGTCTTCGCCGAGAATGATGCGCAGAAAGGAAAGCCCCCGTCAGCCACGAATGACGCCGTCGTCGTGACCAAGGCTGGCTCGCAGCCGTCGGTAGCCGGCGCCGCCGCCAATTTTACCGGCGCCGTCCGGGTCGACATGCGCTTCCAGCGCCCGCTTCCCGCGCGCACCGGCGGCGGCATCGTGACCTTCGAGCCGGGAGCCCGGACCGCCTGGCACAGTCACCCGCTCGGTCAAACGCTGATTGTGACCGAGGGCCGCGGGCTGGTCCAGCATTGGGGCGGCCCCGTGCAGCCGATCGGCATTGGCGACCTCGTCTGGATCCCGCCGGGCGTCAAGCATTGGCATGGTGCAAGCGCAACTGACAGCATGGTTCATGTGGCGATCGCCGAGGCACAGGACGGGCAATCGGTGACGTGGATGGAACAGGTGGACAATGCGCAATATCGAGGGTCGGATCGCTGATCCGTCCGCCAGATTGACTTGCGCGCGTCGAGCAGCTGCCCGGCGCTCAGCCCGCCGAGAAGTTCAGCGACACGAGGGCAAAGACGAAGAGAAGAGCCACGGCCGTGAACAAAGCGGTCAGCGCCGTGAACAGGATCGCGCTCGACGGCCGCCGCGCATAAAGTTCTTTGGCATCGCTCGCGCTCGCCGCATCGGCCATATCGTCCGCTTCCTCGTCGGGGGCTGCTTTGAGCAGCGCCGCGCTGATCGCGCTCGCGGGGACGGGCGTCAGAAACTCACAGCCGAAGAGCCTGCCGTCGTGGCGAACGACGCGCGCGGGGGCGGCGCCGAGTTCCGGCAAGACCAGCAGGAAGGTTTCGCCGATGGAAAAGCCCGCTCCGGTTTCGATCAGCAGGCCGGTCCGCGACAGGTTGCGGATGATCACCGCGGATTCGGCCGTGGCCGTGCGCGCCGCGACATCGAGCCGGAGCGTGCGGCGGCTCGTTCGCCTGCGATCGGTCGTTTCGATGGGGTTCGCGATATGCGCCAGCAAGGATCTCACCAACGTCTCCTTTGGTGATCCCTTATCGCCCGGCAACCCTTAATATTGCATTTTCGCCGCGGTTCTCGGGTGCGCCAGTCGAGCGCAACTGGCCTCGCTAAGATCGGGTCGGACCCACTTAACGCCGCGCGGAGCGCGGGGGCGATTCGCCGCCTCGACGGCGCCTTGGATGCGACGAGCCGTGTTAATTTGTGGTTCTAATTGGGACGGCGGCACGCCTTTCGCGGCGGGCGATCCTGAAAAGGCGGCCGGATTATCGCATTGAATATACGTTGTATTTTATTCTCCAGACCGCGGAAGAATGATCGGCCGTTCAGCCAAAATTAGCGATTGCTAAAAATGTGTTAACGCGCTTGCGGAGTCCCGGGAATCCATGTTTCCTAATGGGTGGGGAAGGTCCGAGTCGCTCGGACAGTGGGTCGCACTGACATTGGTGGAAATTTTGCTGTGCCGTTTTTGCGGCAGGGCGAGGTGCGTTCGAGGGAAATTGACATGGATGCTTTCGACAATCCGGCGCGGAATGGAATCACCGGTCCCGCGCGCGACGGCGCATCGAACGAGCAGTCGAGCCGGGCCGCACCGGGCGGCGAGTTTCTTGCCGCCGCGGCGAACGTGACCGCCGCCGCGTCGATCATACCGCTGGCGATCCAGGCCATCCTCGTTCCCGACGCAAGCGGCCGCGTCGTCCTGCCCGCGGGCGCATCGATCGACGATATCACGATTTCGGGAACCGACCTGGTCATCACCCTGCCGAACGGTCAGGTGTTCATCATTCCCGGCGGTGCGGTCGATGTTCCGTCGATCGTCGTCGATGGCGATACGGTGCCGGCGAGCACGGTGGCGCAGCTGCTGGAGAATCTGGGCGAGCTGAACCCCGAAGCCGGCGTCCGCAGCTCGGGCGGCAATTTCGCCGATCCCGAAGGCCCGATCCAGGATGCTTATGCGCTCGGCGACCTGCTGCCTTACACGCAGCTTGCGTTTCCGCAGCCCGAAGACCGCGAACTGCTGCCGGCCGTTTCCGACGAGGAACCGACGATTCTGATCGTCACGCCCGATCAGCCCGCGGGGCTGACCGCCGCAACCGCCAGCGTCAACGAAGCCGGGCTTCCCGCGCGCGGCAACGAGCCCGCGGGCAGCAACAGCGCCGCGAACAGCGAAACCACGACGGGTTCGATCGTCTATGACGCCGGCGACGGTCTCGACACGATCACGATCAACGGCATCGCCATTACGGCGGTCGGCCAGGTCATCACGACGCCGCTTGGCCAGCTGACGATCACCAGCCTGACGCCGGGCAATGTCGGCTACAGCTACACGCTCACCGACAATACCAATGCGAACGCCAATCTGACCGACCCGCTCACCGTCGTCGTCACCGACAATGACGGCGACACCGCGACCGCGACGCTGACCGTCTCGGTCGTTGACGACGTGCCGACCGCGCGGGGCGACACCGACCGGGTCGCCGCAGGCAGCTTTGCGCCCGAGACGGGCAATGTCCTGACCGGAACGGGCACGACCAGCGGGGCGGCAGGGGCCGACACGCCGGGCGCCGACGGCGCGAGCCTGACGGGGATCCGCGCTGCGAGCGGCGAAGGCGGATTTTCGGCGCCGGGCACGGTGCAGGGCCAGTATGGCACGCTGACGATCAATGCCCAAGGCGGCTACACCTATGTCCGGAATCCGGGCACCGCCGGCGGCGTCAACGACGTCTTCAGCTATCAGATTACCGACGGTGACGGCGATACGTCGACGGCGACCCTTACCATCAGTATCGCCGACGCGCCGACCGTCATCACCTTCGTCCCGGGCGATGGCGAGGGTGATGGCGGGACGGTCGTTTATGAGGCCGACCTCGGCCCGCGCGAAGGTGAGGCGCCGGGTTCGGCCTTTGCCGGCAGCGACGCCTCGACCAGCGGCACAATCACTTTCACCGCGGTCGACGGCGTCGGCAGCGTGTCGATCGGCGGCATAACCGTGACCCCCGGTTCGCTGCCGCAGACGATTTCCAGCGACGCGACCGGGACGCTTGTCGTCACCGGCTATAGTTTCAACGCCGCGACGGGCGAGGGCTCGATCACCTATGCCTATACGCTGATCGACAACACGCTCGACGGCGATGGCACGACGGTGAGCTTCGCCCTCGTCATCACTGACGCCGACGGCGACACCGCGACGGACACGCTCGACATCGATATCGTCGACGACACGCCGACCGCGCGCGCCGACAGCGACAGCGTGACCGAGGACGGCCCGACGGTCGCCGACGGCAACGTGCTGACCGGCAGCGGCGGCGAAGATTCCAATGGCACCGACGGCGTCGCCGACGTGCAGGGCGCCGACGGCGCGGCCGTGACCGCGGTCGCGGGCGGCGCGGTGGGCGAACCGCTCGCCGGCGCTTACGGTGCGCTGACGCTGAACAGCGACGGCAGCTACAGCTACGCCCTCAACAATGCGGCACAGGCGGTGCAGGGCCTCGCGGCCGGGCAGACGCTGACCGAGACCTTCACCTATACGATCACCGACGGCGACGGCGACACGTCGACGACGACGCTGACGATCATAATCAATGGCGCCGACGACGGCGTCACGATCAATGGCATCAATACCGAAGGCGGCGATCTGACTGTCGATGAGGATGATCTGGCCGACGGATCGTCGCCCGACGCCGCGGCGCTCACGCAGGCCGGCAGCCTCTCGATCTCGACCCCCGACGGGCTGGGCAATGTGACGATCGGCGGGACGCAGGTCGTGACGAACGGCGTCTTCACGCCGGGCACCGCGACGAGTCCGCTTGGGCTGATCAACATCACCGGCTTCACCCCGGTCACGGGCGCCGACGGGTCGGTGATCGGCGGCACCTTCACCTATAATTATGTGCTGGGCGACAACACGTTGACGCATGGCGCGCAGGGCGAGGACAATGTCATCGACAGCTTTGCGGTGGTCGTCACCGACAGCGACGGATCGACCGGCACCGACAGCATCGACGTGCGCATCATCGACGATGTTCCGACCGCGCGCGACGATGTCGACAGCGTGACCGAGGATAGCGGAAACGGCGACAATCCGCCGGCTGCCGATGGCAATGTTCTGACGGGCTTGGGTGGCGGCGACGCCAACGCGACCGACGGGGTCGCCGACACTCAAGGCGCCGATGGCGCGACGGTCACGGCCGTCGCGGGCGGCGCGCTGGGCGAGGCCTTTGCCGGCGCCTATGGCTCGCTGACGCTGAACGCCGACGGCAGCTATCGCTATGTGCTGAACAACCAGGCGCAGCCGGTGCAGGGCCTTTCGGCCGGCGAAACGCTGACCGAGACCTTCACCTACACGATCACCGACGGCGACGGCGACACCGCGGCCGCGACGCTGACAATCACGATCAACGGCGCCGACGATGGCGTCACGATCAATGGCCTGAACGCCGAAGGCGCCGAGGTTGTCGTCAACGAGGACGACCTGTCCGACGGTTCGTCGCCCGATGCGGCGGCGCTGACGCAGACGGACAATTTCACCGTTTCGACCCCCGACGGGCTCGGCAATGTAACGATCGGCGGCACGCAGGTCGTGACGAACGGCGTGTTCACCGCGGGCACCGTGACGAGCCCGCTGGGGACCGTCAACATCACGGGCTTCACGCCGGTGATCGGCGCCGATGGCTCGGTGATCGGCGGGACCTTCACCTATAATTATGTCCTTTCGGACAACACGCTGACGCACAGCAGCCAGGGCGAGGACTTCGTCGGCGACAGTTTCGCCGTTGTCGTGACCGACAGCGACGGATCGACCGCCAACGCCAGCCTCGACGTCCGGATCATCGACGATGTCCCGACCGCGGCGGACGATGGTACGACGCAGGCGGTCGAAAATGCGCCGGTCACGATCGACGTGCTCGCCAACGATGTGCGCGGCGCCGACGGCGTCCAGCCTTCGGCGGTCCAGCTCGTCGCGGGTTCGCTCACCGGCACCGGCACGCTCGTCAACAACGGTGATGGCAGCTTCACCTACACGCCCGGTGCGCAGGAAACAGGCAGCGTCAGCTTCCAGTACCGGATCACCGACGGCGACGGCGACACCGACGTCGCCACCGCGACGATCACGCTCGTCGCCGATTCGGCGCCGCAGATCGGCAAGACCGCCGATGTCACCGTCGACGAGGATGGCCTCGTGGGCGCCAATGCCGACAACGGCCTGTCCGGTGAAGTCACCTCGACCGGCAGCGCCAGCGCCAACGGCACGATTACCGTCGATTTCGGCAGCGACGTGCCGGCGACGCTCGCGGGCTCGCTCGTCCTCAACGACAGCGCCGCGCTCGACACGCATCTGACCGTTGGCGGCGTGCCGGTGACCTTCGACAAGGTCGGCAACGATCTTGTCGGTTCGGTCGGCGGCAATGAGGTGATCCGCATCAGCCTGACCACCCCGGCCGCGGGCCCCGGCGCGACGCAGGTCACCTATGGCTATACGGTCACCCTGTCGCAGGCGATCGACCAGGCGGTTCCGGGCAGCGAGGATAGCGATTTCCTTGCGGGGATCGGCTTCACCGTCACCGACAATGACGGCACCACCGCGTCGGGCGCGTTCGGCGTCACGATCGTCGACGACCTGCCGACGCTGAGCCTTTCGGATACGCCGACGACCGTCGTCGAAGGCGCGACCGCGACCGGCACCTGGACGCTCGACCGCGGCGCCGACGGCGTTTCGTCGGTCAATGTCAGCTTCGGCAGCGGCAGCGCGACGCTGTCGCTTGCCCCCGGAAGCAGTGTGTCGATCACCCAGCCGACGGGCGCGCTGACGGTCAACGCCAACGGCACCTTCAGCTTTGCCGCTGCGGGCAACCAGAACAACGCCACGAATCCGTCCGCCAGCTTCACCCTGTCGGCGGTCGACCGCGACGGCGATCCGACGTCGGACAGCCTGACGATCGCGATCACCGACGGCGCGAACCCGAAGAACGCCTCCCCGATCACGCTCACGGTCGACGAAGCCGCGATCAATGCGATCGGCAGCAACCCGGCGAGCCCCGCCGAAATGACCAGCGGCGACCTCATTTTCTCCGCGGGCTCGGACACACTTTCGGGCTTCGCCTTCACCGGCGTCGCCGGGCTTGTCGCCAATCTCGACGGGACGGGCATCGATCTTTTCTGGTCGATGGCGCCCGGAGGGCAGACGATCGTCGGCTCGCTCACGCTGGGTGGTCCGGCCGCGATCACGATCAGCCTGACGGCCCCCGCATCGATCCCGCCCGGCCTGTCGGGAATCGCCACGGTTACCGTCACGCTTGCCGACAACCTGCCCCACGCGCTGGCGATGGCGGCGCAGACGCAGGCGCTCGGCGCCGTCACGGTGCAGGCGACCGATACCGACGGTGACGCTGCAACGGGCGTTGTCACCGTGCAGGTCGCCGACGATGTTCCGGCCGCCAAGCCCGACGCCGACAGCGTGACCGAGGATGGTCCGCTGACCGCCGACGGAAATGTTCTGACCGGTACGGGTGGCACCGACGGCAATGCGACCGATGGCGCTGCCGATACCCAAGGGGCAGACGGCGCGACCGTCACGGGCGTGAGCTTCGGTGCAACGGTCGGCGCCGTGGGCGCGGGGCTGGCGGGCGCTTATGGCACGCTGACGCTGAACGCCGACGGCAGCTATAGCTATGTTCTGAACAATGCGGCGCAGCCGGTGCAGGGCCTTTCGGCCGGTCAGACGCTGACCGAGATCTTTAGCTATACGATCACCGACGGCGACGGCGATCCGGCGACGACGACGCTGACGATCACGATCAACGGCGCCAACGACGGCGTCACGATCAACGGCCTCGACGCCGCGGGCGCCGAGCTGTTCGTCGACGAAGACGATCTGCCGGTGCGTCCCGGCGAGCCCGCGGGTTCGGACACGACGCCCGACAGTTTGACCGACAGCGACAGTTTCACCGTGTCGACTCCCGATGGCATGGGCACGGTGGTGCTGACCAGCTTCAACGGCGTGCCGCTCGGTACCCCGCTGACGCTCGTCGTCGCGAATGGCACCTTCACGCCGCAGTCGGTTGCGAGCGCCTATGGCACGCTCAATGTCACCGGCTTCACCGCGGTGACCGGCGCCGACGGTTCGGTGATCGGCGGGACGTTCACCTATAGCTACACGCTGAACGACAATCGCACCGACCATCCGGCAGCGGGCGAGGATAATCGCAACGACAGCGTCGGCGTGACCGTCACCGACATCGACGGGTCGACCGCCAGCGCGACGATCGACATCCGTATCACCGACGACGTGCCCGCCGCCTCGCCCGAAGCGAACCAGAATGTCGCCGAGGGCGCGACGGTCACCGGCACGCTCGACTTCGTGCAGGGCGCCGACGGCGCGACTGTCACCCAGATCAACGGCACGGCGCTGGTCTTCGGTGGCGACGGCTTCTCGCAGGCCATCGATATCGGCCACGGCACGATCAAGGTGAAGGCCGACGGCAGCTACAGCTTCACCGCC
Organism: Sphingopyxis sp. H053; assembly: GCF_001468225.1. Taxonomy (GTDB): domain Bacteria; phylum Pseudomonadota; class Alphaproteobacteria; order Sphingomonadales; family Sphingomonadaceae; genus Sphingopyxis. The sequence continues at coordinate 43,043 of NZ_LNRU01000007.1, forward strand.
GATGCATCGGTGACCGGCGCCGGCAGCGCCGCCGCGACCTACACGGTCACCGATGGTGACAACGACACCGCGACAGCGTCGATCAGCTTCACGATCACCGACGCCAACGTCCCGACCGCGGGCCAGACGCAGGCTTCGGTCGACGACGATGCGCTCGCCGGCGGCAATCCCGCCAGCACAACCGGCGACCTGGCCGATCCGAACAGCGACGGCGACAATAATCAGGCGACCTTCAGCGGCCTGCTCAACCTCAATTTCGGTGGCGACGGCCCGGGTTCGGTGAACTTCGCCGCGATGAACGGCCTGTTCGTCATTGTCGGCCAGGAATCGGTCCAGCTTGGCTGGAACGCGGGCACCAACACGCTGACCGGCACCGGTCCGCGCGGCGTGCTGTTCACCGTCGAGGTCACCAACCCCACGACCGGCGCGTACAAGGTGACGCTGGTCGACAATGTCCTCCACACATCGGGCGGCGACGAGAATGACGCCACGGTGGTGCTGGGCTTCACCGTCAGCGACAGCGACGGATCGACGGCGCCCGGCACGCTCCAGATCAGCTTCGACGACGATGCGCCGACGGTGGTTGCCAACACCACGCAGCCGGTGCTGACGGTCGATGAATCGGCATTTGGCACCGACGCGCCGTTCAGCTTCGCATCGGTCTTTACCCCGACCTTTGGCGCCGATGGCGCCGCGGCGACGAATTCGACGACCTATGCGCTCGGCATCACGGCCGGACCGACGGGTCTTGTCGACACGCTGACGACCCAGGCGGTGGTGCTCAGCGTCGTCGGCGGCGTGGTCGAGGGCCGGACCTCGACCTCGAACGAGCTGGTCTTCACGGTCAGCGTCGCGGCGAACGGCACGGTCACGCTCGACCAGAGTCGCGCGGTGGTCCACACGCCGAACAGCGGACCCGATCAGCCGACGAGCCTGTCGGCCGACAATCTGATCACGCTGACCGCAACGGTTACCGATGCCGATGGCGACACGGCGACCGCCACCGCCAATATCGGCCAGAATCTGGTATTCGAAGACGATGCGCCGGTGGCGAATGACGATATAGCGGGCCTTACCGAAGGCGGCCCGATCTCGGTCACCTTCGACGTCGACACCAACGACACCGACGGCGCCGACGGTTTGGGCAGCCGCACCTTCACCAGCCTCACGGGCACCTATGGTACGATCACGCTTAACCCCGACGGCACGCAGACCTATACGCTGACCGCCGCTGGCCAGACCGCGATCAACGCGCTGGCGCCCGGGGCGACGCTGACCGACATCTTTACCTACACCCTGACCGACAAGGACGGTGACAGCGACCCCGCGACGCTGACGGTCACGCTGACCGGCACCGACGACGGCGTGACGATCACCAACCTGGTGCCCGAGGCGCAGGGTGGCGATGTCTCGGTCGATGAAGACGACCTGCCCGCGGGTTCGGATACGGCGAAGGAATCGCTCACCCAGACCGGCACCTTCAATATCTCGGCACCCGACGGCGTCGCGAACCTCACGATCCATGGCGTGCAGGTCATCAACAATGGCGTGTTCACGCCGGCGACGATTCCTACCCCGCTCGGCAATACGCTGAATATCACGGCTTATAATGCGGCAACTGGCGAGATCAGCTATAGCTACACGCTGGCTGCCGCCGAGGCCCATGCGACGGGCGCCAGCGAGAACAGCCTGTTCGAGAATTTTGTCGTCAGCCTGACCGACGTCGACAATGATACGACCAGCAGCACGCTGTCGGTGAATATCATCGACGACGTCCCGACCGCGCGGCCCGATGCCGACATCGTCGTCGCCGAAGATGGCCCCGCGGTCGGAGGAAATCTGCTGACCAACGACACGCGCGGCGCCGATGGCGCGACGGTGACGTCGGTGATGATCGGGGCGACGACCACCGCGATCAATGCCGTCGGCACGACGACGATTACCACGGCGAACGGGGTCTACACCTTCACTGCGGCCGGCGCATGGACCTTCGATCCGAACCCCGTGAGCAATGCCGCGGCGGCGAATGCGGGCTTCAGCTACACGATCACCGACGGCGACGGCGATCCGGCGACGTCGACGCAGGCGATCAGCCTGACCGACGGCGCCAATCCGATTGGGGGCGGATCGATCACGCTCGCGCTCGACGACCAGAATCTGGTCGACGGCTCGACCCCCGCCGGCCCCGATTCGGCGAACGCATCGCTTGTCTTCACGCCCGGCTCGGACGCCATCGCCTCGATCGTCTTCGCGGCCAGCGTTGCCGGGCTGGGCGGCGGCCTGACCTGGGTGCGCGTCTCCGATACGCAGATCACCGGCTCGGACGGCGCGCGTCTCGTCGTGACGCTCGACCTGGTGCGCGTGGGCAACAATGCATCGGTCACCGCGACGCTCAACGACAATCATGACAACCACACCGGCATCGATGTCGACGATCTCGCGAACCTCGGCTCGGTCGGCGTCGTCGCCACCGACAGTGATGGCGATACGGCGACCGGCACCGTCACGGTCACCATCTCGGACGATTTGGCGACCGCGCGTCCCGACACCGATGCGGTGACCGAGGATGCGGCGAGTCCCGCCACCGGCAATGTCGTGACCGGCGTCGGGACGACCAATGCGCCCGGAAGCGCCGACACGCAGGGCGCCGACGGCGCCAGCGTGACAGGCGTCATCGCCGGCACGTCCGGGGGCGCGGTGGCGGGCAATGTTGGAACGCCGCTCGCGGGCACCTATGGCTCGCTGACGCTGAACGCCAATGGCGGCTACAGCTATGCGCTGAACAACGGTAATGCGACGGTGCAGGCGCTGGGGGTCAACGAGACGCTGACCGAAACCTTTACCTACACCATCACCGACGGCGATGGCGATCGGTCGACGACGACGCTGAAAATCACGATCAACGGCTCGAACGACCTGCCGACGATCGGGACGGCGACGACCGCGGTATCGGACGAGGGACTTGCGGGCGGCTTCCCCGATACGACGGGCACCGTCGATACGACGAACGAGACGGTCCGGAACGGAACGATCACGGCGACGGATCCCGACGGCGACGCTTTGACCTTCTCGCTCGGCGCACCGGCGACGGCGCTGTTCTCGGGCGGTCAGCCGATCGTCTGGGATACGACCAATCCGCAGCTGCTGCTGGGCAAGGTCGGTGCCAATACGATCATCAGCGTATCGATCAACAACAGCGGCAACTTCACCGTGACGCTGTCGCGGCCGATCGATCATCCCAACACGACCTTGGAAGACGCGCTGTCGCTCGTCGTTCCCGTCAGCGTCAACGACGGCACGACGACGGTGACCAACGCGACGGCGCTGACCATCGGGCTCGAGGACGACTCGCCGATCGCGATCGCGCCGCTTGCCGCGGCGCTGATCAATGCCCCCGGCTCGTCGGTGTATCAATCGCTCGATACCGACAATGACGTCGACAATAATTATGGTGGCGACGGCCCGGGCAGCGTGATCTTCACCGCCGCGACGATCGCGGCGCTCCAGGCGCAGAATCTGACGGCGGGCGGTCTGGCGCTGAACTACGTCATCTCGGCCGGTGGCACCATTCTGACCGCCGAAAAGCCGAACGGCGACGATGTCTTTATCATCCGCCTGCAGCCGGCCGGCCATGCCGACCAGTATCAGGTCCAGATGGTCCAGAAGCTCGATTCGACTCAGACGGTCGATTTCGACAGCGGCAGTTACAACTTCGTCGGCGGCAACACGTCATGGGCCGGCTTTACGGTGGCGGGCGACAATAACAGTCAGGACTTGCTGTTGACGCCGATGACGGGCGGGATCGATGGCGGGACCGTGAACACCAACAATGGCACGGGTGGGATCAGTGATGGCCAGTCGATCAAGGCTGGTGAGGCGATGCGGGTCGATTTCGTCGTTGACCTGACCGGATCGCCGAACAGCGGCGCGAACTATGCCACGCCCGCCAACCAGAACCATGCCTTCGACTCGCATTATAATGCGAACGGCGCGTCGGCGCTGTTTACGAATATCGGCTCCAGCAGCAGCGTCCGGCTTGTCGCGCGCGACGACATCGACACCGACAACGACATCGGCGACGGTGTGAAGGATACGATCACCAAGGTCGCAATCAGCTTCAACAATGCGACGCTCAGCGTGACGGCGAATGGCACCTATAATGTCGGCGGCCAGAACTTCACCGTGACCTTCGCCAACGGCGAAGCGACCGTCGCCGGTGTCGTCGCGAATACCGTCGTCGCCGGTTTTACCGCCGACGGATACAACAGCATCGAATTCCACCATGCCGGCGGCGATACGTTCAAGATCGGCGACTTCGGTGCGGTGGTGCAGACCGAAAACCCGGTGAACTTCAACGTCCCGGTCACCATCGTCGATCGCGACGGCGACACCGCGCAAGCATCGCTGGCGATCACCACGGCTTCACCGCTGCTGGTGATCGGTTCGGCAACCGGTGACGTCGCTGGCGAGCCGACCGACCATGTCGTCGCCAATCCGCAAGGCCAGGTCGACGGCGCGATCCAGGGCAGTGCTTTCGACGATACGCTGGTCGGTGATCCGGGATCGGTGACGATCACCGAAGGGCAACAGGCGAATATCGTTCTGGTGCTTGACAGTTCGGGCAGCATGACGACGCAGATTCCGTTCGGAAACAGCACGATCTCGCGGCAACAAGCGCTTGAGGATGGTGTGCAGGCGCTGATCGACAGCCTGGCGGCGTCGGGGGCCAAGGACATCCGTATCACGATCATCGATTTCGACGCGGATGGGGACAATCTTGGCACCTTCGACCTGATCGTCAACGGGGTCGTCCAGACGCAAGAGGTCAACGATGCCAAACAGGCGGTCGAGGACATGTCGGCGGGCGGCGGCACCAACTATGAAGACGGCCTCCAGGATGCGCTGAGTTGGATCAACGGCGGGAACGGCATTGTCGGCGCCGACATCAATAAGGTCGTCTTCGTTTCCGACGGTCTTCCAACCCTATGGAATACTGGCGGCAACGGCAGCGATTCCGACGCCACCAACGTCCAGAATGCGATGGACCAGGTGCTCGGCACCGACGGCTCGAACGAGCCGCAGCAGATACTCGCGACCGGCTATTCGATCGATTCGATCGGGATCAACGTCAATGCGACGCTGCTTGCACGGCTCAGCGATGTCGAGGACGGCGTTGCATCGGGCGGGACGGGCAGCGCGACCAACGCGACCTCGGCCGAAGAACTGGCTGCCGTGCTCCAGGTTCTGGGCGGCTCGACCGACCTCGCCGCCGCGGCGAATGACACCATCAACGGCGGCGCCGGGGGCGACGTGATCTTCGGCGACGTCCTGTTCACCGATACGCTGGCGACCCAGCTAGGCGTGAGCCTTCCCGCCGGGTCGGGCTGGGCCGTCTTCCAGACGCTCGAAGGTCGGGCAAATCTGGAATCGATCGATCCCGGACTCAATGGCGCCGATTGGACCCGTCAGGATACGATCGCCTATATCCGCACGAATTACAGCGCGCTGGCACAGGAAAGCGGACGGACCGGCGGCAACGACACAATCAACGCCGGCACCGGGAACGACATCGTCTTCGGCCAGGAAGGCAATGACATCATCGACGGTGGCGATGGCGATGACATCATTTCGGGCGGCACCGGTTCGGACACGCTAACCGGTGGCATCGGCAACGATATTTTCTGGCTTGCCAATGGCGAATTTGGGGCGGGCGAAACGATCAACGGCGCCGCGAACAGCGACACCATCCTGCTGACCAATGCCACGACGGTCAATTTCGCGGGCGGCACGATCAGCGGCGTCGAAACGCTGACGGGCAGCAGCGGTATCGACACGGTCTCGATGTCCGCGGCGCAGTGGGCGTCGTTCGCCACGATCGACCTTGCCGGTGGCGCCGACGTGCTGAACATCGCGGTCAGCGGCGCGGTGAATATTTCCGCCGCGGGCGCGCCGACGGTCAGCAATGTCGAGACGAGCAACCTCACCGGCTCGGGCGGTGCGGACACGCTGACGCTGACCGGCGCGCAGCTCGATGCGATCATCCAGGCGGCCGGCACGATCGACCTTGGCGCGAACAACAGCGATACGATCGCACTCACCTCGACCTCGGCCGACCTCAACGGCCTCGCCGATGGCAGGCTGGTGAATGTCGAGACGGTTTCCGCATCGGGAGCGGCGGCCGGCGTGACGATCAACCTCGGCGCCCAGACCGAGACGATGACAATCACCGGGTCGGCGAGCGGCGACGCACTCACCGCGAGCACCGGCAACAACAGCGTGGTCAACGCCGGGTCTGGGGGCGATACGGTCACCATCAACGCCGCGGCGCTGACGACGCGCGCCTGGACGGTCGACCTCGGCAACGGCGATGGCGCAGTGGACAAGATCGTCTTTAGCCACACGGCCCTGGGGTTTGGCGACAACACGGTCGCCACCGTCAGCAATTTCTCGACGACGAACGACCGGATCGCGGTGTCGATGGGCGGCACCAGCCGCACCGACGGCAGCTTCGTGACCGTGACGGCAACGCAGACCACCATCGGCGCCGGGGTCGAAGTCGTCGAACTGGTCAATAGTGCCTGGGTGACGGGTTCGCTTGGCAATGACGGCGACGGATCGACGATCGAGGGTTTCATTCAGAGCGCAACCGACGGCATTCCGGTCGGGATCTATACGTTCATCGTCTATTCGGGCACGGGCGGTTCGGCGAATGCGGGCATCTATTCGGTGTCGATCACCGGCTCGGCCAACCCCACCCAGGGCGGGATGGCCGTCGAACATATCATGACGATCAACGGTGTCGGTTACGGCAATCTTTCCGCCGCCAACTTCGTCGGAACCGCCGACCCGATCATCCTCGATCTGGGCGGCGACGGCTATGCCTTTGGCGCGACCGCCGCATTCGACATCAATGCCGACGGCGCGGCCGATCGGGTGACGTGGAATTCGTCGAACGACGGCATTCTGGCGGTCGACCTCAACGGCAATGGCAAGATCGATAGCGGAACCGAGATTTTCACCCCCGGCTTCGGTGGCGGCAATTTCGCCAGCGGCGTCGCGGCGCTCGCTTCGCTCGACGGCAATGGCGACGGCATCATCGACGCGGCCGACGCGGCTTTTGCCAACCTCCTGATCTGGCAGGACGCCAACGCCGACGGCGTCAGCGATGCGGGCGAGCTTTCGAGCCTTGCCGATCGGGGGATCGCCTCGATTGCGACGGGCGCCACCCCCACTGACGAGCAGGTCGATGGCCAAGCGGTGACCGCACGCGGCGGCTTCACCCGCGAGGACGGCACGAGCGGCGACTATATCGAAGTTCAGCTCGACACACAGCTCGGTGCCCGCGCACCGGCGCGCGAGGCGGAAGACGTCCAGCGCGCCGCGGGCAATCAGGCGCTGACGAGCTCGCTGGTCGCCGCGTCGCTGATCGTGGGGATTCAGGGCGCGCAGCCCGACAACGGCGCATCGCCGATCGTCGCGGCGAAGAACGAGCCGGGTATCGAGCAGGCCGACGGCGGCGTCGCAGCGGCATCCATCGATGCTGCGGCGACGGCCGCGCCTTCGAGCGCCGCCAGCGACGGCCTTGCCGAAACGCCGAAAACCGCCGCGCCCGACACATCGGCCACGCTGCATTCCGACGACGCGAGCCCCGCCGCGATCGACGGCGTGCAGGACAGCGGCTGGCGCAGCGAAACCACCGACAATGCCGACGCCGACAGCTCGGATTCGCTGGCCGACATGATCGCGGATCGCGGCTCGTTCGATCCGGGCGTAATGGACGGTCTGCTCGCGCTGGCGGCGGTGCCCGCCGATGCGGTTGCCGCGGGTTCGGATGCCGCGGCGCATGATCCGGCGGCGACTGCGGTGCTTGCCGAGGTCCTGGAGAGCGGCGGCAGCGCGGTCGATCAGCTGATCCACGCCGTCACGGGCGGCCATGAACCGGTGCAGATCGCGGCCGGTGAGACGCCCGCTTTCGATCTGGCGCAGTTCCTCGATCAACAGGTCGCGCCCGATGTGGCGTTCCCGGCCAGCCAGCCGCTGGCAGTGGATCTTCACCATATGGCGGCGGCCTGATCGAGCAAATTTAGGACCAGTGGAACAGAGAATAACGGGAGGGCGATACGAAATGGCACATCAACCGGGAAAATGGATGGCGGGGGCATTCGCCGCGCTGGCCTTCGCCCAGCCTGGCAGCGCATATGCGCAGGCTCTTGCCGATCTGCCGATCGATCAGGTGCGGACCGAGGTCCAGACCCGGTACGACGCGGCCTTGGCGCTGACCACTGATCGATCGGTCGTCGCCGCCAACAGCAACACCTATACCTGGGCGTCCGAAGCCAAGGTGCAGTGCGGCATCGCAAAAGGCTTCCTGAAGTCGGGCAACAAAGACGCCGAAAGCCTGCGTCGCTGCGATTTCGCCTATGGCATGATGCGGAACCAGCCGCCGCCGACGCCCGAGGCGCCGCTCGTACCGCCGGCACCGCCGACGGAAAATTGCCCGCCCGAGGTCGCCTCGACCTTCTATTTCGACTGGGATTCGACCGTCGCGCCCGCCGACGCGAGCCAGTCGGTGGCCTTCATGGCCGAAAACCGCACGCGCTGCGGTTGGCGCAGCTTCACCGTCGTCGGTCACACCGACCGGTCGGGCTCCGACAGATATAATGACGGTCTGGCGCTGCGCCGGGCACGCGTGATCGCCGACATGATGGGCGTGGCCGGCATTCCGGCCGATGCCATCGCCGTATCGGGCATGGGCGAACGCAAGCCGCGCGTCCAGACCGTGGATGGCCAGCGCACGCCGGAGAACCGGCGTGTCGAAGTCGAAGTGAATGGGGGACTGTGATGAAACCGCAACATAAGCTCGCCGGCTTTGCCTCGGCGCTCGCCATATCCCTTTTCGCAGGCCAGGCTTTTGCCGAGCCGACCAGCATGCAGAATGTCATGGCGGTCGCGATCGATTCCAATCCGCAGATCAATCAGGCGGAAATGAACAAGCAGGCAATCGAGTTCGAACTCGAACAGGCGAAGGGCCTGTATCTGCCGCGCGTTTCGCTCGAATTGTCCGCGGGGGTCCGCCGCCTCGAAAATGCGACGCGCCGCAACCTCGGCATCGCCAATGACGAACTCTATCCGCTCGAAGCGGGGATCCGCGCCGAGCAGACGCTGATCGATTTCGGCCGGCGCCACGGCGAAAAGCTGCGTCAGGCGGCGCGTGTCGACGGTGCGGCGCTCCGCGTGGTCGAACGATCCGAGTTCATTGCCCTGCAATCGGCGCGGCAATATCTCGACGTCTTGCTCCAGCAGCGCGTCGTCGCCGCTGCCGAAGACAATATGACCTTTCACAACAGCCTGGTGTCCGACCTGTCGAGCGGCGTGACCGCCGGATCGATCAGCGTCGCCGACCTGCAGCAGGCGCAGGAACGCGCCAAGGCGGCAAGCGTGCGCGTGTCCGAAGCCAAGGAAGCGCTGCAGAATGCAAGGATCGAGCTGCTCGCGCTCAGCGGGCTCGAAGTTGAAGAGGTGCAGATGCCGCCGGCGATGGCCGAAAAGCTGCCCGTCAGCCTGAGCGAAGCGGTCGGCCTGACCCGGTCGCGGCACCCCAAGGTGCTCGAAGCGCAGGCCGACGTCGATGCGGCGAATGCCGAGGCGAAGAAGGAAAAGGGCGATATCTTCCCTACGATCGGCCTCGAATTTTCGGGCCGGGTGGGCGAGGATATCGACGCGTTCCGCGGCGAGACGACCGACCTGTTGGGCCGTGTTGTCCTGCGCTGGGATATTTTCAATGGCGGGATCAACCAGGCGAAATATCAGGAGATGATACGCCGCGCGAGCGAGAGCCGCTTCCGCCTGCATGAAACCGAGCGCAACGCCGAGGCCGATACGCGCCGCGCGTGGAACAGCCGCGAGACGCAGACCGCGGTGTTCCGGGATCTTGTCGATCAGAGCAAGTCGACCGACGAACTCCTGCTGTCGTACCGCGAGCAATTCTCGGTCGGCCGCCGTTCGCTGCTCGACGTGCTCGATGCGCAAAACACGCGTTTCAACGTTCAGGTCCGCGCCGAAACGGCGCGTTTCTCGGAGATGTTCGCGGTCTATCAAATCCTCGCATCGACCAACAGCTTGCTGGAGGCGTTCAACCTGACCGCCCCCGAAGCGCGCCGCGTCTATGCGCGCGAGAAGGTCGGTTACGGTCCGCCGGCCCCGGCCGAACTGCAGCGCCGCCACTATCCGCAATGATGTCAGTGGATTGATTCCAAGTAGAAAATTTCAATATGGTGCAGAATCAATCCTCGATTGCGCGTATCGGTAAAGAGGTGCCGGGCGATCCGCTGATCGCCTGCATCCTCTTTGTCGCGCAGCATTTCGGTCAGAATTTCCAGCGCGGCGCGCTCTCGGCGCTCGCGCGCGATGAGAGGGGTTTCCTCCCCTTTCATCAGGCCGAAGCCGCGCTCGACCTCTGCTTCATCAACAATGAGCGGCTCTATGCGCGCAAGGTGCGGAACCTTGCGCGCGAGCTGCCGGCGATCATCCGGCGCACCGATGGATCGTGCGCGGTGCTGATCGAAGCGCGCGATAGCCAGTATCTCGTCTGGGAACCGGGCGCCGAAGCGCCAGTTTGGGCCGACGAAGACAGTGTCGAGGAAAGCTATGCGGGGCAGGCGGTGGCGGTGGCCGCCGATCCGACCGCGATCCGCGCCGAAGAACGGCCGTGGGACGAACAAGCCAAGCGCCACTGGTTCTGGAGCGAGGTCCGGCGGATGCGCCGTTCCTTCTATCCGGTGCTCGGCGCGGCGCTGATGATCAACCTGCTCGGCTTTGCGCTGCCGCTGTTCACGATGAACGTCTATGACCGCGTCATCCCGAACAAGGCGGTGTCGAGCCTGTGGGTTCTCGCGGTGGGCGCGCTGCTCGCCTTCGCGGTCGAATTCACGCTCCGCCTCGCGCGTTCGACCTTGCTCGACGATCTCGGCCGCGAACTCGACGTCAAATTGTCGGAGAAGATCTTCTCCAAAGTGCTGAACATGCCGCTCGCCGACCGCCGCGGCAGCACCGGCATGCTCGCGCGGCGCGTCTCCGAATTCGAAAGCATTCGCGATTTCTTCGCCTCGACGACGATCGTGCTGATCGTCGATGTCGTCTTCCTCGTGCTGTTCCTGATCATGATCGCGGTGCTCGCGGGCTGGCTCGCGCTCGTCCCGCTGGCGATCATCGTCGCGATGGGCGTTGCCGGCTATTTCCTGCAGCGACGCATGGCGCAGGCGTCGCTCGACAATCAGGCCGACATGAGCATCCAGCATGCGATGCTCGTCGAGGCGATCGGCGGGGCCGAAACGGTCAAGAGCTGCGCCGCCGAGGGACAGGTGCTCGGCCAGTGGCGCCGGATGGTCGACACCAGCGCGCGGACGCAGGCGACGATGCGCCGCACGGGCGCCGCGGCGATCAACCTCGCGACGCTGGGCCAGCAATTTTCCAGCCTCGCGCTCGTCGTCGGCGGCTTTTACTTGTTCGATGCGGGCAAGATTTCGATGGGCGCGATCATCGCGATCGTCATGCTCGCCGGCCGCTCGATGGCCCCCGTCGGGCAGCTCGCCTTCCTGATGACGCGCGGGCGCCAGGCGCTGACGACGATGGCGAGCATCCAGCAGATGATCGAGGCCGACGACGAACGCCGCATGGGCAGCAGCGCGCTGAACCTCACGATCGACACGGGCAATGTCTCGGTCGAGGGACTGTCCTTCACCTATCCGGGCGCCGCGGCACCGTCGCTCACCGACATCGATCTCAAGATCGCGGCGGGCGAGCGGATCGCGATCGTCGGCCGCGTCGCGTCGGGCAAGTCGACGCTGGGGCGCCTGCTCTGCGGCCTGTACGCGCCCGAGGCGGGCAATATCTTCATCGACGGGCTCGACAGCCGTCAGCATTCGCCGATCTACCTGCGCTCGCAATTCCGCTTCGTCGGGCAGGATGCGGTGCTGTTCAGCGGCTCGATCAAGCAGAATATGCAGTTTTGCGCGCCCGCCGCGACCGACGCCGAGTTGCTCGCGACCTTGCAGTCGATCGGCGCCGACCGCTTCATGGGCCGCGACGAAACCGGACTCGACCGCGGCACCGGCGAGCGCGGCGCCCAGCTTTCGGGCGGCCAGCGCGGCTTCCTCACCATCGCGCGCGCGCTGGCCTCGCCCTCGCGGCTGCTCTTCCTCGACGAACCGACCGGCGCGATGGACACACAGAGCGAACGGCTTTTCATCAACGCGCTCGATAGCGCCGTCGCGAAATCGCAGACGGTGATCATCGCGACGCACCGCGAGGCGATCCTGCAGATGTGCGACCGCATCATCGTCATCGACGGCGGGCGGATCGTCGCCGACGGCCCGCGCGCCGAAGTCCTCGCGCGATCGACCAAGGAACCGGCATCATGATCCCTGAGCTTAACATCGGGCGCGATGGCGCCGCGGCCGCCGACGCACCCTGGGCCGATGCCCGGCAGGGGGCGCCCAAGAGCCTGAAGCGGATCCTGCTGGGTCTCGCGCTGTTCGCGGCCGCGATCCTGTTCGCCTCGTCCAACGATCGCCTGTCGCGCTTCGTCGAAGGCGTCGTCGCCAGTTGGACCGCCGATCCCGTCGAAGCCGCCAAGGCGGCGAAGCAACAGGCGATTGCAAAGCTGATCACCGAAACCGAAACCAACTCCGTCGTTCCCACCGCCGAAGGCGCCGATGCCGTCGCGCGCAACGCGCTACTCCCGGTCTCGACGCTGCCGGTCGAGGCGGCGCGGCCGTTCCTGATGCCGACGATCTCGCTGGCGCAGGCGACCAACGCGCAGCGCTGTCTGACGCAGGCGATCTATTATGAGGCGGCGACCGAATCCGATGCGGGCAAGGCCGCGGTCGCGCAGGTCATTCTCAACCGGATGAAGCACCCAGCCTATCCGAACACCGTCTGCGGCGTGATCTATCAAGGCAGTTCGCGCCCGGGTTGCCAGTTCAGCTTTGCCTGCGACGGATCGATGCGCCGCCCGCCGGTACCCGCGCTGTGGCGCCGTTCGGCCGAGATCGCGCGCGCCGCGCTGTCGGGCCATGTCGAGACGAGCGTCGGCATGGCGACGCATTATCACGCCAATTATGTGCTGCCGCGCTGGGCGCCGAAGCTCACCAAGATCGAGCAGATCGGCGCGCATATCTTCTATCGCTGGCCGGGTTCGTGGGGGAAGCCGGGGGCTTTCTCCGACGCCTATGCCGGTGCCGAGTGGATCCCCGCGTTTAGCCAGCTCTATCAAGGCAGTACTGCCGCTGTGGTGGCGCTACCCGGCGAAGCGATCGCGGTCGAGGGTGTGCCCCCGCCGCGCGACCCGACCGACCACCGCGCCGACAATGACGTCGGCGGCCGCGTCGATATGACCAAGGGCTGGGTTCCCAATATTCCCGACCCGACGCAGAGCAAGTCGCGCTTCGACAGCCTGACGAGCCAGCAGGGCACCGCAGCCACACCCGAAATCCAGCCCGGAACATAACCATGGGAATCGTGAAATTCTGGCAGCGCCTCCGTGGAAGCGAGCAGATCATGGTCGCGGCAGCGGCGGGTTTCGTGCTGTTCCTGCTGTGGGCGAGCATCGCGCGCGTCGATGAGGTGTCGCGCGGGCAGGGCCGCGTGATCCCTTCGTCGAAGGTGCAGATCATCCAATCGGCCGAACCCTCGACGATCCGCGAAATCCTCGTGCGATCGGGGCAGACAGTGAAAAAGGGCCAACTGCTCGTGCGGCTCGACAATACGACGTCGCAGTCCGAACTCGGCCAGCTCGAAACCGAAAATGCCCGCCTCGCGCAGCGCGCCGCGCGCCTTGCGGGCGAAGGCGGCGGGGCGGGTTGCATTGGGACAAGCTGCGGCGACGAAACGCGGCTGGCCGAGGTCCGGCGCTCGTCGCTGCAAAGCCAGCTCGCGGCGCTGTCGGCCAGCGTCGAGCAGCGCCGCCGCGATATGGGCGAAGCGCAGGCGACCGCCTCGTCGCTCGAAAGCAGCCTGAGCCTCGCGCGCGAACAGGTCGCGATGCTCGCGCCGCTCGCGGCAAAGGGCGTCGTGCCGCAGACCGAGCTGCTGACCGCGCAGCGCGAGGTCGTCGACATCCAGGGCCGGCTCGCCGCGGCGCGCCAGGCGATTTCGCGCTCGCAGGCCGCGGTGCGCGAAGCGGGCGCCGAAGTGTCGCGCGCGCGCTTCGATTTCCAGCAGGAAGCGCTCAACGAACGCAGCCAGCTAACGACCAAGATGGCGGTGAATGAGGAAACGATCCGCGGCGCCGAAGGGCGGCTGGCGCGATCGGAGATCCGTTCGCCAACGCGCGGCGTCGTCAACGACCTGCTCGTCAACACTCTCGGCGGTTATGTGAATGCGGGCGAAAAGATCATGCAGATCGTGCCGCTCGGCGACAAATTGCTGATCGAAACGCGCGTCACCCCGCGCGACATCGCGTTCATCAAGGTCGGCGACCCCGCGAACGTCAAGGTCACTGCGTACGACTTTTCAATCTATGGCGGGCTCAACGGCAAGGTCGTCCGGGTGTCGGCGGACAGCATCTATGACGAGGTCGAACGGCAGGCTTATTTCACCGTCGTCGTCGAAACGACCAACAGCTATCTGACGTCGAACGGTCGGCGGCTGCCGATCACCCCCGGCATGCTATGCGACGTCGAAATCGTGACCGGGAAAAAGTCGGTGCTGAGTTATTTGCTCAAGCCCGTCTTGAAGGTCAGCGGATCGGCGCTTACCGAACGCTGATTGTTCAGCGCCAGCGCGTAGGATTTTTGCGACGCCGGGATCGCCGCGAAATTCGCCGACGGCTGTGTGCCGCGATAGGCGTGGACCCAGCGGCGGTTCTCGCTGAACGACAACACCGGACGCACCGCATTGGCCCGGCTGCCGTCGTAAAGCCGGTCGGTCACATTATCGAGGACGACCTTCCCGGCGTCGGTCTGGACGAGCAGGAAGGCATGGTCGGCGTTCGCGGCGAGGTCGCGAAGGAGGACGAGCTTCATGCGGTCGGCGTCGACTCCCGCGGCGCGCAGCATCTGCATTTTCAGAATCGCGAAATCCTCGCAATCGCCTTTGCCGCGCGCGATCGTTTGCTCGGCGGTCGCCCAGAAATCGCGCTGCCGGTAATTGCGGTCGTCGTTCACATAGGCGATCTCGCGATTGACCCATTGATTGACCCGCGCGAGCAGGTCCTGCTCGGCCAGCCCCGGCGAAGCGTTCGCGCGGCGTAGCTTGCTTTGCATCAGCCCGGCGGGCGCGGCGCGGCGGACATGATCCCAGCGGTCGTCGAAACGCGTGCGTTTGACCGGGATCGCGCGGGTGCCGAGTTCGGCGGCCGGATCATATTCGGCGGTTTCAACGAGCGGTACGAAAATCGACGGCGCACCGCAGTCCTCGGACGAGGGGAAAGCGATCGGGGTGCGGCTGGCAGGCTCGAGCGCCTGCCGAACCGGGAAAGCGGCGAGGCCGGCGGTGATCGGTACAGCGGCAGCGGCTTCGGACGCCGCGATTCCCTGCTGGTCGGCCCGGATGCGCTCGAGCGCGCTCGGCGCTCCGCCCAATATGGCGCGTGAGATGTCGGCCCTGGCCGGCGGCGCATAGCTCGCCGCGACGGGGCATGCGGTCTTGCTGCCCGCCAACGCCTTGGCGTTGAGCAGCTTCGACGAGGCGTGCGCGACCGACGGCGTCAGCGCTGCGGCGGCAAGCGCGATGGAGACAGGAAGCCATCGCGAATCGCCAGCGACAAGATGGGCATGCTTTCTCATGCGGCCCGATTTGCCGGGGCGGCGTGAGGATATGCTTCATGACGATAGTAAACACAGCCTTCAGCACGTTTCGGAAAGCGAGGGCTATGCCCCGCGCGGCTTGAGTGTCAGGGGCAGTCCGGCGGTGAGCAGCACCACTTCGTCCACCGTCGCCGCGACCGACTGGTTGAGCTGCCCGGCTGCGTCGCGAAACGCCCGTGCGAGTGCATTGTCGGGCACGATGCCGAGGCCCACTTCGTTCGCGACGAGGATCAGCGTCCCTTTGAAGCGGTTGATCGCATGGCATAATTGGCCGCCCGCACGCGGAATGTCGGCGTCGGCGAGCAGCAGGTTCGAGACCCAGAGCGTCAGGCAGTCGACCAGCACGACCGCATCTTCGGCATCCAGCGCATCGATAGCGGCGGGCAGGTCGCGCGGCGCCTCGACCGTGCGCCAGCGCGCGTCGCGGTCGGCCTGGTGGCGCGCGATCCGCTCGTGCATCTCGTCGTCGAACGCTTCGGCGGTCGCAACGAAGACCGGGCTGCCGCCCGCAGCTTCGGTGCGCGCCTGCGCATAGCGGCTCTTGCCCGATCGCGCGCCGCCGAGCACGAACAGCGACGATCCGCTCATGCGCCGATCCCCGCGATGCGCAGCATCGCATCGATATCGGCATGCCCCGCAAACTCGGCTGCGATGTCGTCGAGCGCCGCATCGACGTCGGCGGCATAGTCGCGCCCGCCGCCCGCTACCTCGATCCGCGCCAGCAACGCGCGGCGCAAGTCGGACGAAGCGAACAGGCCGTGGAGATAGGAGCCGATGACATTGCCTTCGCGATTGATCGCCCCATCCCGCGCACCGTCCTCCAGAACGGCGAATGGCTGCGCAGTGCCGGCGCCGCTGGTTTCGCCCATATGCATTTCATATCCCTCCACCGCTGCACCCAATGCGGTGCCCTGCACGTGACGCAACGTCTTTGCAGGCGAAAGAATCGTTTCGACGTCGAGCAGGCCGAGTCCTTCGACTTCGGCCGGCGCGCCTTCGAGCCCCAGCGGGTCGGCGATCCGGCGCCCGAGCATCTGATAGCCCCCGCACAGCCCGACGATCATCCCGCCGCGCCGGTGATGCGCCTTGATGTCGATGTCCCAGCCCTCGGCACGCAGCGCCGCGAGGTCGGCGATCGTCGCCTTCGATCCCGGCAGCACGATGATCGCCGCCTCGGCTGGGATCGGCCGGCCCGGCGGCACCATCACAATCTCGACCCAGGGCTCGAGCTTCAGCGGATCGAGATCGTCGAAATTCGAGATGCGCGGAAGGATCGGGCAGGCGATCATCTTACGCCCCTCGCGTGGGTCGGCCGGGCGTTCGAGGATCACCGCATCCTCGCTCGGCAGGCGCGAGGCGGCGCTCAGCCACGGGATCACGCCGAACCCCGGCCACCCGCTGCGCTTCTCGATCTCGCGATAGCCGTCCTCGAACAGCGCGGGGTCGCCGCGAAACTTGTTGATCAGGAAGCCGCGGATCATCGCGGCGTCCTCGACGTCGATCACCGCGCGCGTCCCGACGAGCGAGGCGATCACGCCGCCGCGGTCGATGTCGCCAATCAGCACGACGGGCACGTTCGCGGCGCGCGCGAAACCCATGTTCGCGATGTCGCCCGCGCGCAGGTTGATCTCGGCGGGCGATCCGGCGCCTTCGACGATGACGATGTCCGAGGCGGCGCGGAGGCGTTCATAGCTTTCGAGCACTTCGGCCATCAGCGCACCGCGCGCCTCGCGGAAATTGCCGCTGCCGAGCGTGCCGCGCACGCGGCCGTGGACGATCAGCTGCGAGGTGCGATCGGCCTGCGGTTTCAGCAGCACCGGATTCATGTCGCTGTGCGGTTCGACGCGGCACGCGACGGCTTGCAGCGCCTGCGCGCGCCCGATCTCGCCGCCGTCGGTCGTCACAGCTGCATTGTTCGACATATTCTGCGGCTTGAAGGGAAGGACGCGAAGGCCGCGATTGGTCAGCGCGCGGCACAGCGCGGCGACGAGCACCGACTTGCCGACGTCGGAGCCGGTGCCCTGCAACATCAGCGCAGCCACGGGGCGCCCCCCGCGATCAGCCACAGCAGCAGGCAGGCGCGGATATAGATGGTGAGCGCGCGGTCGATTTCGTCGCCGCCCGCGTCGCTGGTCCCATCGCCGATCCATGGTTTGTCGTGCATCACGCCGTCATAGGCGATCGGGCCCGCCAGCCGAAGCCCGAGTACGCCCGCCATCGCCGCTTCGGGCCAGCCGGCGTTGGGCGAAGCGTGGCGCCGCGCGTCGCGCCACAATACACGCCAGCCGCCACCGCCCGCCAGGCAGATGAGCACGCTGGCCAGCCGCGCCGGAATCCAGTTCAGAAGATCGTCGAAACGCGCCGCCGCCCAGCCGAAGGCGCGCCAGCGCTCCTCGCGGTGCCCGATCAGGCTGTCGGCGGTGTTCACCGCCTTATACGCCCACACGCCCGGCAGGCCGAGGAGGAGCAGCCAGAAGAGCGGTGCCGCGACGCCGTCGCAATAGCTTTCGGCAAGGCTTTCGATCGCGGCGCGGGCGACGCCAGCTTCGCCCAGCGCGGCGGTGTCGCGGCCGACGATCATGCCGACCGCACCGCGCGCGCCGGCGAGGTCGCCGGCATCGATCCGCTCGCCGACCGCGCGGACATGATCGAACAGGCTGCGCTGCGCGAGCGCGGGCCAGGCAAGGATCGCCACGCCGATCCAGCCCCAGCCGCCGAGCGACGCGAGTAGCAGGCGCTGAAGCGCCCAGCCGGAGCCGGCAACGAGGGTCAGCAGGACGAGCAGGGTCAGGACGCCGAGCGCGCGCCGTGCGCCGAAGCTATATTCGGGACGGTTCCACCGCCCCTCGCAACTGTCGATGATCCGCGCAAACAGCCCGACGGGGTGGCCGATGTGGCGATAGAGTGCGCGCGGCCAGCCGAACGCTGCGTCGAGCGCGAGTGCGGTGAGCGCGACTGGCTCAGCCATCGGTTAGCGCCGCTTCGAGCCGCGCGCGCGCGGCGGCGTGGGCGGGGAGGCCGATCCGCAGCCAACGCGGCTGGTCGGCGAAGGGACGCGTCAGGATCGCGCGCCGCGCGAGCCGTTCGAACAGCGCATGCGCGTCGCCGGTTTCGATCAGGCGAAAGAGCGGGCAGTCGCCGGTCGGCCGATGACCCTGGCGCACCAGCAGGGTGTCGAGTGCGGTGGCTTCATCGGCGAGCCGGCGCCGCGCGGCGGCGATCCAGTCGCGGTCGGCATAGGCGGCGGTTCCGATCGCGATCGCGGCCGCGGATAAGGGCCATGCACCAAGCCGTTCGCGCAGCGCCGCGACGATGGCTTGCGGCGCGACGACGAAGCCGAGCCGGATGCCCGCGAGGCCGAAAAATTTGCCGAAGGAGCGAAAGACGATCAGCCTTCTGCCGTCATCGACCAGCGGCGCGATACTCGTGGCCGGATCGGTGTCGGCAAAGGCTTCGTCGACCAACAGCCAGCCGCCAGGTCCGCGCCCGTCCAGCAGCGCCTGCATCGCCGCGGCGCCGGTCGCGCGGCCGTCGGGATTGTTGGGGTTGGCGAGGATCAATGTGCCGTCGTGGCCGCATGCCGCTTCGGGGGCGATCGGCGTGCTTCCCGCGACCATTTCGCCATGGGTGCGATAGCTCGGCGCGATATGCCGTGCGAGGCCTTCGATCAGCGTCCCGGTCAGGCGCAGGCCGATCTCGCTTCCGGGCACGGCGCAGACATGGCGGGCGTCGACACCGAAACAGGCGGCGGCGACGGCTTCGAGCTGCGCGAGTGCGTCGGGGTCGGGCAGCCGGTGCCAGTCGAAAACCATCGCGGCCGCGCCGGGCCAGGGGTGCGGATTGATCCCGGTCGACAGGTCGATCCAGTCGCCATTCCCGAACGCGCGCTTCGCGGCTTCGAGCCCGCCGCCGTGCCAGGTCCATGGGCTGCTCATGCAAGATGCGCCAGCAGCAGCGCCGCGGCGAGCAGCAGGCTTTCGGAGATCTCGATTCCCGCGCCATGGCCATCGCCTGAAATCCCGCCGATCCTGCGCAGCAGCCACCAGCCACAGAGGAGGAAGATCAGGGGTGCGATGAGCAGCGAGGGTGATACCCACGCCGCAGCGGCGAGAGCCAAGCCCCAGATGACGAAGTCCACTGGTCGCACGGCATTGCGGAAACGCGACCCGAGTCCCGCGTGAAGGTCGGGCAGCGCGCGCGACCATGCGAGCGGGCCGATCCGCGCGGCAAAGGGTATGAGCGCGATGGCGGCGAACATCTGGCGATCGAGCAGCGCGTGGAGCAGCACCAGCTTGGCGATCAGTTGCAGCGCGATGGTCACCACCGCGAAGCTGCCAACATGCGGATCGGAGAGGACGCCGAGCAGGCGTTCGCGGTCCTTGTGCGCCGCCCCGCTTGCGTCGGCGATATCGCCGAGCCCGTCGAGGTGCAGCGCACCGGTCACTGCGACCCAGAGGATGAGCGCGCACGAGGCGCCGGTCCACGGATCGATCCGCGCGCCGGCCCAGCCGCCTGCAGCGACAATCGCGCCGACGATCAGCCCGACTGCGGGAAACCAGCGCATCGACGCCGCGAATTCGTCGCTCGACACCGAAATGTGCGGGGTGGGGAGGCGCGTCAGGAACTGGATCGCGACGATGAGCCCCTTCATCGATAGAGCCCCGCGATCTGCGCGCTGGGCGGTTCGCCCGGCCAGACGCAGAGCGAGAGCAGCGCGGCGTAGGGCAGGTCGAACGCCCAGAGCTGGCGCTGGTCGAACCCGCACAGCGCATGGAGCGCGGCGCGCATCGCGCCGCCGTGGGTGACGATCAATGTTGGAACCGGCGCAAGGTCGGCGATGGCGGCGGACACGCGCCGGGCGAACACCGACCAGCGTTCGCCGCCGGGCGGGGGATTGGCGTCGGGATCGCTCCAGAAGCGGCCGAGCGCGTCGCGGTCGATGGTGCTCGCCGCTTGGCCGTCCCAGTCGCCGAAATCGAGTTCGCGCCAGCGCGGATCGATGATGAGCGGCACGCCGATCGCCGCGCCGATCGCTTCGCCGGCCGCGCGGCTGCGGCGAAGGTCGGATGCGATCAGGCGTTCGATGCCGAGGGTTTCGGCTTGCGCCACGCAAGCGGCGATGCCTTCGGGGGTCGGCGCGCCATCGGTGCGTCCCATCAGCAAACCCGGCGCTTCGGGCGCGCCGTGGCGCAGCAGATGGAGCGCGAAGCCGCTCACAGCGACGCTGAAACCTGCGCTTCGGCAAAGGTCGCCATTTGGTCGTGCGCGGCGAGGGCGCTGCGAATGATGTTCGCGGCGACCGCCGCGCCGCTGCCTTCGCCCAGCCGCATGTCGAGCGACAGCAGAGGGGCGAGGCCGAGCAGGTCGAGCAGACGCTTGTGTCCCGGCTCGGCCGAGCAATGGCCCGCGATGATATGGTCCGCGATCGCGGGATTCTCGGCCGCAAGCGGTGCGATGGCCGAGGTGCAGATGAAGCCGTCGAGCAACACCGGAACGCCAAGCTGGCGTGCGCGCACGATCGCGCCCGCGATCGCCGCAATCTCGCGCCCGCCGACGCGGCGCAGTGTCTCGAACGCCGAGCGCGGCGCATCGATGTGAAAGGCGAGCGCACGCTCGATCACCTCGACCTTGCGCGCGACGCCGTGGCCGTCGACCCCGGTGCCGGGCCCGACCCATCCCGCCACGCCGCCTGCGAAGCTGCGCGCGCACAGCGCGGCGGCGGCGGTCGAATTTCCGATCCCCATTTCGCCGAGGACGATCAGGTCGAGGTCGGCGTCGACCACCGCCGCGCCGCGGTTCAACGCATCGAGGCATTCGGCCTCGCTCATCGCGGCATCGACGGTGAAATCGGCGGTCGGCCGGTCGAGATCGAGCGCGACGACGGTCAGTTCGAGCCCCGCCGCGCCCGACAAAGCGTTGATCGCGGCGCCGCCGTTCGCGAAATTGGCGACCATCTGTGCTGTGACGCTCGGCGGAAAGGCGCTGACGCCATGGACGGTGACGCCATGGTTGCCGGCGAAGATCGCGGCGCGGGCGCGGGCGATCCGCGGTCGCGCGCGGCCCTGCCAGCCGGCGAAAAAGATCGCCAGATCCTCGAGCCGCCCGAGCGATCCGGCGGGTTTGGTCAACTCGCCTTGTCTTACCCGCGCGTCGGCGGCGGCCCCGGCATCGGGATCCCGCAGGTTCGCAAGCGCGGCCTCGAAGGCATGGACGGAGGCAAAGCTGGTCATTCGGCGACAAATCCTGGTGGCGGGGTGCGGGTGATGAAATGCCCTTTGACGCCTTCGGGCCAAAGCGAAAAGGGGACGCGGCCATGCTCGCTTGTCGCATAATGGACCGCATAGTCGAGGATGGCGCGCGCGGACTCTTCATCGCCCTGAAACCGGCCGAGGACATAGCCGACCTTGTCGGGCGCGCGCAGGTGGACGGTGCAATGGTCCTGGCATGCGAACAGGCACGCCATTTCCTGCACCGCGATGCCGGCGTAGCGCGGATCGCCTTCCTTATGCTGTTTCAGCGCCTCGACGAGCCGCGCGCCGCCGCGTTTGCCTGTCGCGTCGTCCCGGGACTCGCGGCTGTGGCGGCAGGTGTTGCACACCACGACCGCGGGCCCCGGGTCGACGCGCGTCAGCATTATGCCGCCGTTGCCGGTTGCGGCGGCGCCGGGACGCCAACCGCGACGAGCGCGCGATACAGGGCGTAAAGCCCGATCAGGATCGCACCGTTGCGCACGAACTGTTCGGCGAGCAGGTCGGGTGCCATCGCGGTGTGCAGCCCGCCGAGCACAAGCGCCCATAGGAGGATGATGCCCTTGAACGCCGTGAACCCCGCCGCATAGGCGAGGCTGAGCCGCGCCGCGACCGAGCGGTATGGGAGCGCCCGCAGCGCCGCATAGCTTGCGAGCGCCGATCCCACCGCGGCGGTGCCGAGCCCGGCGCCCCAGCCGAGGGTACTTCCATCGCGCGGATAGCCGAGCAGGAAGAAGCCGACGAACTGGCTCGCGGCCCAGGCGAGCAGCATCAGCGCCACGCCGTCACGGCGGCGCATATGGACCGCCGCGAGCGCCGCAAGCGCCGGAAAGGGGGTCGCGCAGGCGAGCGCGAGTGTCGTCGCGGTGCTCGCTGCCGTCAGCAGCGAGACCCAGAGCGCCGAGGCGCCCCGGTCCGACAGCGCGGCCATCAGAAGCGACCCCGGATGCCGGCGTAGATGCTGCGGCCGAGCGAGCCATAGCGGAACGCCGTCATATATTGCTCGTCGAAGATATTCTCGGCGCGCGCGAACAGCTTCACCGCATCGGACAGCGCATATTCGGCGCGCAGGTCGACGAGCGTATAATCGTCGAGCCGCGTCGCATTGCTCGCATTGTCATAGCTCTTGCCCGACCAGCGCACCGCCGCACCGAGTTCGAGTCCGAAGCCAAAGGCATAGCTCGCCGAGGCGTTGGCGGTGTTGCGCGGGCGGCGTGGCAGCCATTTGCCGAAATTGGCGGTGCCTTCCGAGCGGTCCTCGGCGACGATCCAGCTGTAATTGCCGTCGAGCGTCAGCCCGCCGAGCGTGAGCGCCGCGGCCGCCTCGACGCCATGTGCTTCGCTGCGCGCGACATTCAGATAATAGCCGAAGCGCGGGGTCGCCGGGCTGCTGCCGGGCACCGTGCAGAGCGGATCGGTCGAGGTCGGAAAGCTGCAGCTGTTGAAGATGATCTGGTTCGTCGTCGTGCGGTCGAACCAGCTCGCGCCGACGACGAGCTTGCGGTCGAACAGATGCTGCTCGATCCCGGCTTCCCAGCCATGCGCTTCTTCGGGATCGAGCCCGACATTCCCATATTCACTGAACAGCTGATAAAGCGACGGCGCCTTGAAGCCTTCGCCATAGCTGGCGCGCAGCACGGTGCCGGTGGCGAGACGCCAGACGCCGCCCGCCGCGAACAAGGTTTGCCCGCCGTAGCGGTCGTGATCGTCATAGCGGACGCCGCCATTGAGCGTCAGGCCGTCGATCGGCTCGATGCTCAATTGACCATAGGCGCTCGTGAGTTCGGCCTTGCCGCGCACGAACGCCGGAAGCGGGGTCGCCAGCGATGCCGAGGGCGAACGGCTGCGGAAGTCCGAGCGTTCATTCTCGACCCCGAAGATCGCGGTGATGCGATCGGTAAAATCGAAGCTGCCCTGATATTCCCAGCGCTTGTTCTGGCCGTCGGCCTCGAAGCTCTGCGGGCGTGCGCGGTCGGGGTTGAAATTATCGCGGTTGGTGTCGGTATAGGCAAAAGCGACGCGGTTGCGGAACCGCCCGTCGACGAGGTCGAAATTGAGCCCCGCATAGCCGACGAATTCCTTGTTGAACCCATAGTCGTTGCTGTCGGTATTGAAGCCGTCGAATTCGACGCGGCCGCTCGAATAATAGCCGCGGACCTCGGTGCTGACATTGTCGGCGAGCGCCAGTTCGGCGCGGCCCGAAAGATTAGTGTTGCGATAGCCGTCGCGCTCGACCCCGCCGAACGCCTTGGCGTGCGACGAAATGCCGTCGGTGGTGAAGCGCTGGCCGCCGAGGCGCCAGGCGAGCGGGCCGGTACGGCCGCCGATCGCCGCGCGCGCGCTGACGGTCTCGCGCGACCCGGCCTCGAGGTCGAAGCTGCCTTCGAGCGATTTTTCGGGCGAGGCGGTGACGACGTTGACAACCCCGCCGATCGCCTGGCTGCCCCACAGGATGGATTGCGGGCCGCGCAGCACCTCGATCCGGTCGATATCGCCGATGAGCAGGTTGGCGAAGTTGAAGCCGCCGCCGGTCGACGACGGATCGTTGAGCTTCACCCCATCGATCACGACGACGGTGTGCTCCGATTCGGCGCCGCGGATGCGCAGCGAGGTCGAGGTGCCGTAGCCGCCGTTGCGCGCAATGCTGATGCCGGGCGTGCGGAGCAGCAGTTCGGTGACGCCGATATCCTGCGCGCGATCGATCGCTTCCTTGTCGAGCACGGCGATCGACGACGGCACTTCGTCGAGCGTCAGCGGCGCGCGCGTCGCGGTGACGATGATGCTGTCGCCGTCGGCGGCGACAGCGTGCGCGGTCGACGCTTCGTCGGCGAACGCAGCGGAGGATGCCGCAACGGCGGCGAGGCAGATCGAACTTCGGAAAAACACTTTAAACACAGGATAACCCCTCGACAATGCCGCTCACGAACACGGTCGATGCGGTTGTCCCGGGGACACACGACATCGCCCGCGCCCATGCGCAGCCAAGCTTGTCGTCATGCGGGTTCACCCCCGTCCGCCCGGCACACCCTGTCCGCGCGAAAGACGACGGCGACGGGCAGGTCTCCTGGCTTGCGGGTCAGCGCCGGTCGGCCGCCTTCTCGGGACCGGAATCCCAATGGCAAGTGGCCGATGGCTCGCCGCGTACAGTTGCAGGGGCAGCCGGGGTTTTCCCGTTCCCTCTTAGTCCCCGTCGCCGGGGAACCTGTCGCTTGCCGCGGCCGTTAGCCCCTTTTTCGGGCCGCGGTCAATTGCTGCGATGCAGCAGGGGGCGATCAGAATAGTCCGGGCAGTTCGCGCTGCGCCGCGCTCGGCCGCTCGGGGGTGAGCATCTCGGGCTCGGCGAGCATGCGGGCGCTGCGGCTCCGCGCCGCCGCACCCGCGCTGGCGTCGGCGATGCGCGTGGTACAGGCGGTGCCCGACAGGAAGCCGATCGCGGCGCGGATCGATGCCTCGCGCGGGTCGCCGAGCGGGACGGTCAGGTCGTCGCTCGCGGCGCAGCTGTTCGTGATTTTCGGGGCGAGCCCGTCATAATAGTCGCCCGCGCCGGTCGAATTGGCCGTCGCGAATGCGACGACGCGCATGCGGTCGTCGCATTCGGCCTTGTCGAGCGCGATCTGGCCGACCGGCTTGCCATAGGTGTTGCCGCCGACCAGCGTCATATTGGTGCCGAGATAGGGCAGCATCGAATTGATCACGAGTTCGCTCGCCGATGCGGTCGACGCGGTGCCGATGAAAGCGATGCGCGTCGGCGCGATCGACTGCGCCACTGGTGCGAAGCGATGCTCGTCATTCTCTGCGGATTTGTTCGGACGAAAACGGGTCTGCGAGAAGAGCTGCCCGGCGCGATTTGCGCCCATCAGGTCGCCCATTAGATTGGCCGTCGAAACGAGGCCGCCGCCATTGTAGCGGAAATCGATGATGATGTCGGTCACGCCGCGTGCGCCGAAATCGGCAAAGGCCGCCTTCAACTGGTCGTCCGCCGACGAGATGAAGGTGCGGAGGTTCAGATAGCCGTAACTGCGGCCGCCCTCGGTGATGATCTTTGCGCCATAGCGGTCCGAAACCGGATCGAGCGAATAGTCGGCCTTGGCGACGGTGACGTCGCGCGTTCCGGCCGCGTCGGTGATGCGCAGCACGCGGCTGACCCCGGGGTCGTTCGGGCCGAGTGCATTGGTGAGGCCCGCGGTCCCCTCGGCGGCGACGATGCTCGCCACGCTACGCAAATTTCCGCTGTTCGTGCCGATGGCGACGATCGCGGTGCCGCGGTCGATCCCGGCAGCAAAAGCCGGCGCGCTCTCATAGGCTTCGGCAATGAGGATGCGCTGACCCGCCGCATCATAGGTCATGCGGACGCCAAACCCCGCGCTCGACCCACTGGCGTAGAAGGCGTTCTCCTCGGCGATCGAGGTGATGTAGGTAAAGAAACGATCCTTGTTCAGCGCGCGCGCCGGGGCGACGAGCGCGTCGATATAGGATTCGACATTGCTATGGCTCGCCGCGCTGACGTTCGCGATGTCGCTGGGGAACAGATACCATTCGTCGATCACCGCTTTCGCAAAAGCCTGGCGCGACGCCAGCGCGCAAGTGGCGGTCGGGGTCGGGGTAGGGGTTGGCGTTGGGGTGACCGTGACGGCGCCGCCGCTTCCGGGGGTGCTCGAACCACCCCCGCCGCCGCACGATGCGAGCATCAGCGCGGCGAGCGTCACAGCCGCGACCGACTGCCCCGACTTGGCCATCAAAATTCTCCCCCGGATCGACCCATTACACTGTTTATTCCGCGTCCTTGCTCCGGCCCTTGAAGCCTTGGGCGATGACATAAAGTTCGGGCGACCCCTTGCGGCTCGCCGGCGGTTTGGCGTGCTTTACCGTTGTGAAGTGACGTTTTAGTAGAGTCAGCAGTGTGTGATCCGCCCCGCCCGCGAACACCTTGGCCACAAACGCGCCGCCGGGCAGCAGATTCTGCACCGCGAAATCGGCGGCGGTTTCGGCAAGGCCGATCGTGCGCAGATGGTCGGTCTGTTGATGGCCGACAGTGTTCGCCGCCATGTCCGAAATGACGAGGTCGGGGGCGCTGCCGAGCGCCTCGATCAGCGCGCCCGGCGCCGCATCGTCCATGAAGTCCATTTCGAGGATTTCGACGCCCTCGATCGGCTCGCAGTGGAGCAGGTCGATCCCCGCGATACGCGCGCGGGGGTTCGCTTTGCGTACGACCTGCGACCAGCCGCCGGGCGTGATGCCAAGGTCGACGACCGCGCGCGATTTCTTGAGGAAGCCGAATTTCTCGTCGAGCTCGATCAGCTTGTATGCGGCGCGCGAGCGATAGCCCTCGGCCTGCGCGCGGCGCACATAGGGATCGTTGAGCTGGCGTTGCAGCCAGCGCGTCGACGAGACGCTGCGCTTGCGCGCGGTTTTGACGCGCACATGGAGACCGCCGCGGCCGCTGCCACCCTTTCCGCCGGCACCGCTCATTTGCGATACTCGCGGCGGGTGACGGGGATGTCGCGGCCCTGCATCGCCAGCGTGCGCAGGATGCCCTCGCGGATGCCGCGGTCGGCGACACCGACACGCACGGCGGGCCACAGGTCGATGATGCTCTCGAGGATCGCGCAGCCCGCGACGACCAGGTCGGCGCGCTCGCGGCCGATGCATGCGATTTCGGCACGATCGGCGATGCTCGCGTCGGCAAGGCGGCGGCTGATGTCGCGCATCGCATCGGATGGGACCACCAGCCCGTCGACCGCGCGTCGGTCGTATCGCGGCAGGTCGAGGAAGACGCTGGCGAGCGTCGTCACGGTGCCGCTGGTGCCGAGCAGGCGCAGCTTCTGACCGGCAAAGCGTTCGGCGCGCCCGGCAAAGGCGGCAAAAGCTTCGCGCGTCACTTCGCGCATATGTGCATAGGCGGCCTGGCGGCCGGCGAGGCTGTCGTCGGGAAGCGGCGCATGTTCGGTCAGCGAGACAACGCCCCACGGCACGCTGATCCAGTCGTGGATCTTGACGTCATGGTCCGACACATCGACGTGCATCAGCTCGGTCGAACCGCCGCCGATGTCAAAGATCAGCGCCGGGCCTTCGCCGGGCTCCATCAGATTGTGGCAGCCGAGCACCGCGAGCCGCGCCTCTTCGGCGGCCGAGATGATGTCGAGGACGATGCCCGTTTCGCGGCGGACACGCTCGGCCAGTTCCTCGCCGTTGCTCGCGCGGCGGCACGCTTCGGTCGCGACCGCGCGCGACAGCGAGACGTGGCGGCGGCGCAGCTTGTCGGCGCAGATCGACAGCGCCGCGACGGTGCGGTCCATCGCCGCGTCGCTGATGCGGCCGCTGCCGTGCAAGCCTTCGCCGAGGCGGACGATGCGCGAAAAAGCGTCGATGACGACGAGCTCGCCATTTTGCGGGCGGGCGATCAAAAGCCGGCAATTGTTGGTGCCAAGGTCGATCGCGGCATAGCTGCGCGGCCGCGTGATCGGCATCGGACGCGATTCGCCACCCGCCTTGTTTCGTCCTTTTACCGCCGGGCCTGGCCGCGGCGGTCGCCCTGATGGCGCTGCCATTTGCCGCATGGCTATCGTAACCTGTTCTGCTCACGCGCCCGCAAGACCGCAGGCGTGCACTTGGCAGCAAACCTAGGCTTTCCCGGCCATTATGGCAAGGCCTCCTCCCCGGCCTGCTGGGCGCAAAGAAAACCCCGCCCGGCGCGGGGCCGGGCGGGGTGGAGGAGGGAAGGAAATTATTGGGGGTCGGGACAGCCCTTAACGGCAGCCGTCATTCCCCTTGTCGATCGCGCGGCCGGCGAGGGCGCCGACAGCGCCGCCGATGATCGTGCCGACCGTGCGGTCGCCGCGGCCGGCGATTTCATGACCGGCAAGGCCGCCTGCAATCGCACCGATCACGGTGCCGCCGGTGCCTTTGTCGCACTGGCGATAGTTGCGGCGGTCACCACGGTAATAGCGGCGATCATTGCGGTAATCGCGGCGGTCGCGGCGATAGTCGCGGCGGTCATAGCGGTCGTAGCGACGATCGTCGCGGTCGTAGCCGCTGTAATAGCTCGAATAGCCGTCGCGGTCATAATAACCGTTCTGCGCCGCGGCGGGAGCCGCCATGCCCAGCGTCGCGGCGGACATCAGGGCGGCGATCGAGAGGGTCACCATCTTTTTCATTGTCGTTCTCCTTCGTCGTCATTGGCCCGACTGGGCTTTGTCGATGAAACAGGTTTTGCCTGATTCGCATTGAGCGAAGCCTGAACATGGTTGTTGGCTGATGTTCAGCTTTCTGCGGCGAACCGCTTCCCTTTCGCGTATCGCCGCCCTAACCCGCGGCGATGCGCCGCTTGCTCTTCGCTGCCCTGATCTTTCTTGCCGTCGGTCCGGTGCCCGGCACCGTCATGCGCTTTCCGAAGGGCGACATGACCGAAGGCGCCGCCGCGCGTCCGCTGGTTTTCGCGCCCGAGGCTTCGGGTGCGATGCGGTTCGTCCGCGGCTGGCATCTCGTCAGCCCGCACAGCCGGTTCGGCGGCTTTTCGGCGCTCGCGCGGATGGGGCCGGACCGGTTTCAGCTGATCGGCGACAATGGTTATGGAGTGCGCCTGACGCTCGATGCGCGCGGTTCGGTTTCGGATGTCCGGATTCGCGCGCTGCCGACGCCCGACGGCCGGCCGCAACGCAAATCCATGGTCGATGCCGAGGCGATGTTTGTCGCCCCCGAAAGCGGCAAGAGCTGGATCGCGCTCGAGGGGATCAACGAAATCTGGCGACTCGATGCCGGTCTTTCGGCAATCGAGTCGCGACGCAAGCTGCCCGAACCGGCGCGCTGGCCCAGGAATCGCGGGCCTGAGGCGATGACGCGGCTGCCGGACGGCCGGACGGTGGTCTTTCTGGAAGACGCCAACGACGATCCGCGCGGGCGCGAGGCGTTGATCTACACCGGCGATCCGGCCGCGCCCGGTCCCGCGCCGATTCGCTTCTTTTATGATTCGGCGGGGCGCGGGCTGGTCAGTGATGCCGCGGCGCTGCCCGACGGGCGCATCCTGATCGTGCACCGGCGGCTCGGCTTCGACCCCGTTTTCACGACGATCGTCGCTGTCGTCGACCCCGCGGACATAAAGAAGGGCGCTGTCGTGCGATCACGGACGATCGGCCGCGTCCCGGCGGCGCTCGCCGAAAATTATGAAGGCGCGGCGATTTCGGTCGAGCAGGGGCGGACTTGGCTATGGCTCGTTGCCGACAATAATTTCAATGTCTGGCAACGCAGTCTGCTGCTGCAATTTGAACTGGTGGGCCTGCCGCCGAAAAAGAGGCCGGACAGCAAAAAGGCCGCGCGGTGATCCGGCGGCCTGATTGCTTTTAGCGATTCGAAAGCGCTTAAGCGGCCTTTTCGGCCAGCTTCTTCGCGACTTCCTTCTTCACCTTGCGCGCCGAAGTCGACAGCTGGTCGTCGCCGGCCTTCAGCAGCCAGTTGTCGAGACCGCCATTATGCTCGACCGTGCGCAGGCCGTGGGTCGACACGCGCAGCTTCACACCCTTGCCGAGCGCGTCCGACAGCAACGTCACATTCTGCAGGTTGGGCAGGAAGGTGCGCTTGGTCTTGTTGTTGGCGTGGCTCACATTGTGGCCAACCTGGCGGCCCTTGCCGGTCAGTTCGCAGATGCGCGACATGGTCTTCGTCCTCGTCAAAAAATTTCAGGTCGGCGTCCGGGCACTTCCCGCAAAACGGGGAATACAGAACCGGAGTGAGCCGGGAAAGGCGCGCGCTTATCGGCTTGCAGGAGATTCGTCAAGCGCATAGGCCGCTTTTATGGCTCAGTTTCCGCTCCCCGAACCGATGCGCCGCGCGCTCGATCTCGCCCGCATCGCCGCGGAATGGGGCGAAGTGCCCGTCGGCGCGGTGATCGTCAAGGACGGTGCGATTATCGCCGAGGGCCATAACCGCCCGCGCGAATCGCACGATCCTACCGCGCATGCCGAAATCGTCGCGATTCGCGCCGCGGCGGCCAAGCTCGGTAACGAGCGGCTCGATGGCTGCGACCTCTATGTGACGCTCGAGCCCTGCGCGATGTGCGCCGGCGCGATCGCCCACGCGCGCATCGCGCGCCTCTATTATGGCGCCGACGATCCGAAGGGCGGCGCGGTCGTCCACGGCCCGCGCACCTTCGCGCAGCCGACGATCCACCACCGGCCCGAGATTTACGACGGCATCGGCGAAGATGAAGCGGCGGCGCTGCTCAGAGATTTCTTCGTGGCGCGGCGGTAGAAACCTACCGTCGCCCCTGCGAAGGCAGGGGCCGCGAGAGATTCAGCGCTATGCCCACGGCGGCCCCTGCCTTCGCAGGGGCGACGTTATTCCTTCAACATCTCCGCCACCCACTCGGGCACCAGCCGCGTCGCCGGACCCTGCCGCGCCTCGTTGAACCAGTAGCTGCCCTGGCTCGGCTCCATATTGAGCTCGAGCGTCCGCGCGCCCGATGCGCGCGCCTCGCGCACGAAGCCCGCGGCGGGATAGACCGCGCCCGACGTGCCGATCGAAACAAACAGGTCGGCGCGGTTCAGGGCGTGGTAAATGTCCTCCATCCGGTACGGCATCTCGCCGAACCAGACGATGTCGGGGCGCAGGGTGCCGACGATGCCGCACGCGCTGCACGCTGGCCGGTCGAGCAACGGCCCCGTCCACGGCACTCGCGCGTCGCATGCGGTACACCAGGCATTGAGATGCTCGCCGTGCATATGGATCAGCCGTTTCGCGCCCGCCCGCTCGTGCAGGTCGTCGACATTCTGCGTGACGATCAGCAGTTCGCCCGGCCAAGCGGCGTCGAGCCGCGCGAGCGCTTCATGCGCGGCGTTCGGCGCCTTGGTCTGGATCGCCTCGCGCCGCATATCGTAGAAGCGCAGGACAAGGTCGGGATCGCGCGCAAAGGCTTCGGGGGTCGCGACATCCTCGACGCGATGCTGTTCCCAGAGGCCGCCGCTGTCGCGGAAGGTGTCGATGCCGCTTTCGGCCGAAACGCCGGCGCCGGTCAGGATGACGATATTCTGGATGTCACGCATGACTCCTCTCTATCCGCTCGCATCGAGCGAAGTCGAGATGCCCATCGGCATTGCGTCATTTTGATGGGTGTCTCGACTTCGCTCGACACGAGCGGCTAAAGGGAGCGGCAATTTAGGGGACGGCATATGACCAGCATCGGCATTATCGGCAGCGAAGGGCGGATGGGCGTCGCGCTCGCCGCCGCGATCTCCGAAGCGGGGCAGCGCAGTTGCGGCGTCGACCGGGGCGGCAATGTTCTGAGGCTCGCCAGCGACGCCGACGTTCTTGTCGATTTCTCGTCACCCGCGGCGCTCGAGGCGACGCTCGACGCCTGCGTTGCGGCGAAAACGCCGATCGTCATCGGGACGACGGGGCTCGAGGAACGCCATCATTATCTGATCGACGATGCCGCAAAGGATATCGCGGTGCTTCAGACCGGCAACACTTCGCTCGGCGTCACGCTGCTCGCGCATCTGGTGCGCGAGGCCGCGACGCGGCTCGGCGCCGACTGGGATATCGAGGTGGTCGAGATGCACCACCGGATGAAGGTCGACGCACCGAGCGGCACCGCGCTGCTGCTCGGGCAGGCGGCGGCGCAAGGGCGCGGGATCAACCTCGACACCTGCTCCGAACGCGGCCGCGACGGGCTTACGGGCGCGCGCGGTCATGGCAAGATCGGTTTCGCGTCCTTGCGCGGCGGGACGGTTGCGGGCGACCATGACGTGATCTTCGCGGGCCCCGAGGAGATGATCACCCTCTCGCACCGCGCCGAAAACCGCATGATCTTCGCGCGCGGCGCGGTGCGCGCGGCGCTGTGGCTGCTCCAGCAGAAGCCCGACCGCTATACGATGCCGCAGGTGCTCGGGCTTAACTGATCCGATGAAAAAGGCCGATATCTTCGAATTCTACCGGCGGCTCGCGGAACTCAACCCGAGTCCCGAGACCGAGCTGGAGTTCGGCAACACCTACCAACTGCTCGTCGCGGTTGTGCTGTCGGCGCAGGCGACCGACGTCGGGGTGAACAAGGCGACGCGGCGGCTCTTTCAGGAGGTAAAGACCCCGCAGCAAATGATTGACCTCGGCGAAGAGGGGCTGAAGCAGCACATCAAGACGATCGGACTGTTCAACGGCAAGGCGAAGAATGTCATCGCACTCAGCGAAATTCTCGTCCGCGATTTCGGCGGCGAGGTGCCTGCCGACCGCGACACGCTCGTCGAACTGCCCGGGGTCGGGCGCAAGACCGCCAATGTCGTGATGAACTGCGCCTTCGGCGCCGAAACCTTCGCGGTCGACACGCATATCTTCCGCGTCGGCAATCGCACCGGGCTCGCGCCCGGCAAGACCGTGCTCGCGGTCGAAAAACAGCTCGAAAAGAATACGCCCGCACCGTTCCGCGTCGGCGCGCATCACTGGCTGATCCTCCACGGCCGCTATATCTGCAAGGCGCGCACCCCTGAGTGCTGGCGCTGCCCGGTCGTCGACCTCTGCCGCTACAAGCCGAAGACGCCGGCACCGAAGGCGAAGAAGGCGGCATAGGAATCGTCGTCCCGGCGAAAGCTGGGACCGCTGCCGCCCGGCCACAACGATAGCGATCCCAGCTTGCGCTGGGATGACAGCTGGTTAGGGTCCGTTTCCATGCGCAACCTTACCGCTCCGCTCGCCCTCGCCGCCGCCTTGCTCGCCGCCGCGCCCGTCCACGCCAAGCCCGCCGATACCGAAACCGCGAAGAAAATCCTTAAGGACAGCATCGCGATCCCGACGGTCGAGGGGCGCGGACAGGTGCCCAAGCTCGCCGCCTATTATGCAAGCGTGCTGAAAGCCGCGGGCTATGCCGACGCTGACATCGAAATCACCCCGATCGGCGAAACCGCGACCTTCGCCGCAACGCTGCACGGGACGACGAAGCAAAAGCCGATCGTGCTGCTCGGCCATATGGACGTCGTCGAGGCCGATCCCAAGGACTGGACGCGCGACCCCTTCGTGCCGGTCGAGGAAGAGGGCTATATTTTCGGGCGCGGGTCGGAAGACAATAAGTTCGACGTCTCGATGATGGTCGCGACGATGGCGCAGCTCAAGAAGGACGGCTTCAAGCCGAAGCGATCGATCATCTTGCTGCTCTCGGGCGACGAGGAAACCTCGATGACCACGACGCGCGCGCTCGCAGCGAAGTATAAGGGTGCCGAATTCGCGCTCAACGGCGACGGCGGTGGCGGGACGATCGGCGAGGACGGCAAACCCAAATATTATGGCCTGCAGGCGGGCGAGAAGACCTATGCCGACTTCACGCTCGAAGTCACCAACCCGGGCGGCCACAGCTCGCGCCCGTCGGGCAGCAATGCGATCGTCCAGCTGTCGACCGCGCTCGCCAAGGTGGGCGCCTATCGCTTCACGCCGCAGCAGAATGAGCTGACCAAGGTCGGCATGCCGATCGTCGCCGACCAGGTCGGCGGCGATATCGGCGCGGCGCTGAAAGCCTTTGCCGCGAACCCGTCGGACGCGAAAGCCATTGCTGCGATCCGCGCCGACCCCGAATATATCGGCCAGATCGGCACCACCTGCGTGCCGACGCTGGTCAAGGGCGGGCATGCCGAGAATGCGCTGCCCCAGCGTGCGACCGCGAACATCAACTGCCGCATCTTCCCCGGCGTGCCGGTCGAAACGGTGCGCGCCGAGCTCGAAAAGGCGATCGCCGATCCGGCGATCAAGGTGAAGACCGATCCCGACGCGAGCGCGAGCGATGCCTCGCCGCTGCGCCCCGACGTCGTCGCGGCGGTGACGAAGGCGGTGCATGCGCGCGCTCCGGGCCTGCTGATCATCCCGTCGATGAGCGCGGGCGCGACCGACAGCTATCATTTCCGCATTCAGGGCGTGCCGAGCTATGGCGTCGCGGGTCTCTTCTCGAAAGCGAGCGACAGCTACGCGCACGGCCTCAACGAGCGCGTGCCTGTCGATGCGATCGCGCCGGCGCTCGCGCACTGGGACAGTTTGCTGCGAGACCTGTCGAAATAAGGGTCAGACGAGCGCGAAGACCGCGCGCTCGACCATCGCGACTGCCGCCTCGGCGCCGAAACTTTCGGCGTCGAGCGACAGCTCGAGCCACAGCCCGTCGACCATCGCGGTCAGCATGATCGCCAGCCGCTCGGCATCGGCCGCGCCGCACGCGACCAATAATTCGCCGAGCCGGGCGCGATAGCCGGCGTAACTTTCCGCGTGGATCGCCGCCATGCGCGCGTCGCTGCGTGCGAGCGCCCAAAAGGCGGTCCATGCGCCGAGCAGTTCGGGATCGGTCACCGGCGGACGGAAGCTGGCGGTGAGGTAAGCGGTTAGCCGCGCGCGCGGATCGCTGCCCGCCTGCACCATCGCGGCGGCGAAAATCGCGTCCATGCGGTCGCTCGTCGCTTCATAGGTCGCCGCGACCAGATCGTCGATGCCGCCGAAATAGTGGCGCAGCAGCCCCGGCGACACACCCGCCTTCGCGCAGATCGCGCGGACGTTGGTTCCCGCCAGCCCATGCTCGGCAAGGCACGCCGCGGTCGCCTCGATCAGGTCCGCCCGGCGGGCATCGGCGCTTTCGCGCGTAAAGGCTTGGCGAACGGCGGTCATATTGTTATACATATGTACAACAAGGAACGAGATATGGCAACTGCACCCCTTCGCGATTCGAATCTCGACCCGCTCGATGGCTGGTCGCTGCCCGCCTGGACCTATAGCGATCCTGATTTCTATGCCGCTGAAATGGAACGGATCTTCCGTCCGAGCTGGCAGGTCGTCTGCCACAATAGCGACATCCCGAACGTCGGCGACTGGCACAGCATCGACTATTGCGGCGAGAGCGTGATTCTGGTGCGCGGCACCGACCGCAATGTACGCGCCTTCACCAATGTCTGCCGCCATCGCGGCTCGCGCCTTGTCGACGGCGCGGTGGGTTGCGCGAAGAAGCTCGTCTGCCCCTATCACGCGTGGACGTACGAGCTCGACGGCCGGCTGACCGGGGTGCCCGATTCGGCGAGCTATCCGACGCTCGACAAGGGCAAGGCGGGGCTCGTCCCCGTCGGACTCGAACAATGGCGCGGCTTCTGGTTCGTGCGGCTCGAGGATGACGGCGGCCCGTCGGTTGCGTCGATGATGGCGCCCTATGAAGCGCAGGTCGCGCCCTACCGCTTCGAGGAACTCGGCGCGCTCGGCCGCGTCACGCTGCGCCCGCGCGAGGTGAACTGGAAGAATGTCGGCGACAATTATTCGGACGGGCTCCACATTCCCGTCGCGCACCCCGGGCTGACGCGCCTGTTCGGCAAAAGCTATGGCGTCGAAGCCGAGGACAATGTCGACCGCATGTGGGGCGACCTGATCGACCGGCCGTCGGTGAACTGGTCCGAACGCATGTATCAGCGGCTGCTGCCGCCGGTCCCGCATCTACCCGAGGCCAACCAGCGCCACTGGCTCTATTTCAAGCTCTGGCCGAACGTCGCCTTCGACATCTATCCCGACCAGGTCGATTTCATGCAGTGGCTGCCGACGGGGCCGACGACGTGCCTGATCCGCGAGATTTCCTATGTCCTCCCCGACGAGCGCCGCGAAATAAAGGCCGCACGCTATTTGAACTGGCGCATCAACCGCCAGGTCAACGCCGAGGACACCGAACTGATCACGCGCGTCCAGCAGGGGATGGCGTCGAAAAGCTTCACGATGGGACCGCTCAGCGACAAGGAGGTCTGCCTCAAGCATTTCTGTTCGCGAATGCGCGAGCTCATCCCCGAAGCGCGGTTGGAGCGAGCCCCGCCGCCGGGTTGGAGCCGGGCATGACAATAATATCCCCGTTCGCATCGAGCGAAGTCGAGATGCCCATCGCGAGCGCACGGCCTCGCGGTGTCTCGACTTCGCTCGACACGAACGGAGATTGTTATGGCTGAGGTTCACCATGTCATCATCGTTGGCGGCGGACCCGCGGGCATGGTCGCGGGCCTGTTGCTTGCGCGCGCCGGGGTTCCCGTCACTATCCTCGAAAAACACGCCGATTTCCTCCGCGATTTCCGCGGCGACACCGTGCATCCCTCGACGCTCGAACTGTTTCACGAGATCGGTCTGCTCGAAGAGCTGCTCAAGGAACCGCACGCTGCCATCGATACGATGACGCTCAACCTGCTCGGCGGGCGCTATACGATCGCGACGATGAAACATCTGCCCGTCGCGGCGCGCTTCGTGGCGATGATGCCGCAATGGGATCTGCTCGATTTTATCGCGGGGAAGGGCCGGAAATATCCGACCTTCGATCTGCGCATGTCGACCGAGGCGACTGGGCTCACCTATGACGCAAACGGCCGCGTCAGCGGCGTGACGCTGGCGAGTGGCGCGACCCTGCCCGCGCGGCTCGTTATCGCCGCCGACGGGCGTCGTTCGGTGCTGCGCGATGCCGCGCAATTGCCGCTCGAAGATCTGGGCGCGCCGATGGACGTGCTGTGGTTCCGCATCCCCGTTCCCGCAGGCATGGACATGTCCGAAGTCGCGCTCGGCACGATCGACAAGGGCGGCATGGTCGTCGCGATCCCGCGCGGCGACTATTGGCAATGCGCGCAGATCATCGAAAAGGGCGCCTTCGCGCCGATCCAAGCGCGCGGGATCGCGGCCTTTCGCGACAAGATCGTTGCAATCGCTCCCGGTCTCGCCGCCGGGATCGACGCGATCCAGAGCTTCGACGATGTCAAACTGCTCTCGGTCGCGCTCGATCGTCTCACGCGCTGGTCGCGCCCCGGGCTGCTCGCGATCGGCGACGCCGCGCACGCGATGTCGCCCGTCGGCGGCGTCGGGATCAACCTCGCGGTGCAGGATGCCGTTGCGACCGCGAATATCCTCGCCTCGCCGCTTGCGGCTGGCGCCAATCCCGATCCGCTGCTCGCCAAGGTGCAGGACCGCCGCTGGGCGCCAACGACGCGCATGCAGACGATCCAGCGTTTTGCGCATCAGAATATCATCGAACCGATGCTGCGCGGCGAAATCACGCGCGTCCCGCTCGCGGTCCGATTGCTGGACCGTTTCCCGCTGCTCCGCCGCATCCCCGGCCGCGTCCTCGGCCTCGGCTTCGGCCGCCAGCATGTCCAATCCCCGCTTGCGAAAGAGTTTCAATGACCAAAGCCTATGACGCCCTGATTATCGGCGCCGGCCACAACGGCCTCGTCTGCGCCTTCTATCTCGCCAAGGCGGGGCTGAAGGTGCGCATCGTCGAGGCGCGCGACGTCGTCGGCGGCGCCGCGGTGACCGAGGAGTTCGCGCCGGGGTTCCGCAATTCGGTCGCGAGCTACACGGTCAGCCTGCTTCAGCCTAAGGTCATCGCCGACATGAAGCTGGCCGATCATGGCTACCGCGTCATCGAGCGGCCGATCAGCAATTTCCTGCCGCAGGAAGATGGCGGCTATCTGAAACTCGGCGGCGGGCTCGAACGCACGCAAAAGGAATTTGCGCGTTTCTCGGCGCACGACGCCGCGCGCCTCCCCGAATATTACGACATGCTCGAGGGCGTGGCCGATGTGCTGCGCGACCTCGCATTGAAATCGCCGCCGAATGTCGGCGACGGCTTCAAGACGTTGCTCGACGCCGCGCGGCAGGGGCGCGGCCTCACCAAACTCAGCCTGTCGCAGCAGCGCGACGTGCTCGAACTCTTCACCAAGTCGGCGCGCACCTTCCTCGACAGCTGGTTCGAAAGCGAAGCGGTCAAGGCGGCTTTCGGTTTCGATGCGGTCGTCGGCAACTACGCCAGCCCCGATACGCCGGGCAGCGCTTACGTTCTCCTCCACCATGTCTTCGGCGAGGTGAACGGCAAGAAGGGCGCGTGGGGCCACAGCGTCGGCGGCATGGGCGCGATTACCCAGATGATGGCGAAGGTGTGCACCCAGCTCGGCGTCGAGATCAGCCTCGAAGCGCCCGTCGCGCGCGTATTGGTCGATGGAAACAAGGCCGTCGGGGTCAAGCTGGTCAGCGGCGAGGAAATCGTCGCGGCGCGCGTCATCGCCAATGTCGGGCCCAAGCTGCTTTACGAACGGATGTTCGACGAGGGCGATATCGCGCCCGAGTTCCGCCGCCGGATCAAGGCGTTCAAGGCGGGCAGCGGCACCTTCCGCATGAATGTCGCGCTCAGCGAGTTGCCGCGCTTCACCTGTCTTCCCGAACCGGGCGAGCATCATCAGTCGGGGATCATTCTCGCCCCGACGCTCGACTATATGGACCGCGCCTTCCTCGACGCGAAGCAGTACGGCTGGTCGAAGAAGCCGATCGTCGAAATGCTCATCCCGTCGACCGTCGACGACAGCCTCGCGCCGCCGGGGCAGCATGTCGCCAGCCTCTTCTGCCAGCAATTCGCGCCCGAGCTTCCAGACGGACGCGACTGGGACGCCGAGGAGGGGAAGGCCGCCGATACGATCATCGACACGGTCGAGGCTTATGCCCCCGGCTTTCGCGCCTCGATCGTCGGGCGCCAGATCCTCAGCCCCAAGGGGCTCGAGCGCAAGTTCGGGCTGGTCGGCGGCGACATCATGCACGGCAATATGAGCCTCGACCAGCTATGGTCGGCACGCCCCGTGCTCGGCAACGGCGCCTATCGCGGGCCGGTGAAGGGCCTTTATATGTGCGGCGCGGGCACGCATCCCGGCGGCGGGGTCACCGGCGCGCCGGGGCATAATGCGGCGCAGGTGATCCTACGCGACCGGGGTTTCTTCGCTCCCCGATGGCGTTGAGGCTGGCGCCGATCCGCGCGTCCACCAATAGAGCGGCAGCCCCGCGACCATCAGGATCAGGCTCATCGCGCTGACGTTCAGCCCGGCGCCCCACAGCGTCCAGACCGAATAGGCGAGGCCGATCAGGGCGACCGGTATCGCCACGCGCAGGCGCAGCGCGGCGGCGGCGCAGGAGAGGTAGAGCCAGAGCGTCACCGAGGTCGACAAGATGGCCATGAAGGTGAACATCTCCGCGGTCGATTTGTTGCTGTTCAGCACGACGCACGCGGTCGC
This sequence comes from Sphingopyxis sp. H053, assembly GCF_001468225.1. GTDB lineage: Bacteria > Pseudomonadota > Alphaproteobacteria > Sphingomonadales > Sphingomonadaceae > Sphingopyxis. The sequence goes on from NZ_LNRU01000007.1 coordinate 83,108, forward strand.
GAGGCCGCTCGCGATCAGCAGCGCGGCAACGGGCGTACCGTGGCGGTTGGTGCGCGCGAACCATGCGGGGAACAGGCCCTGGCGTGCGAGCGTTGCCGGCAGCTCGGCCTGGATCAGTGTGAAGCCGTTCAAGGCCCCGATCGCGCTGATCGCGGCAAAGGCGGCGATGAACAGCGCCGGCCCGTGCCCCCAATAGGTTTCGGCGAACAGGGCGAACGGCGCGTCGGACGTCGCGACCTTGTCCGCCGGCAGCATCAGCGCGACCGCCGAACAGACGATCAGGTAGAGGATGCCCGTCGCCAGCGTGCCGATGATCGTCGCGCGCGGGATGGTGACGACCGGATCCTTGACCTTGTCGGTCGCGACGCTCGCCGATTCAAAACCAAGCAGCGCCCACAAAGTGAGGATCGCCGATCCGCTGACCGCGGTCAGCGACAGTCCCTCGGCCGGAAAGGGTGTCGTGACGACGGGGGTCTCGCTGCCGAATGCGATCGGTATCAGGACGATTACGGTCAGCAGCGGGATCAGCTTAATGAGCAGGGTCACGATCTGGAAACGCCCCGCCGCGCGCGCGCCGCGCCAGTTGATCGCGGTGACGATCCAGATCAGCGCGAGCGTCGAGAGCGCCATATGGTCGCCGAGCGCTGGCGCGAAGAGGCTGAGAAAGCTGACCGCGGCGACCGCGAGCGTCACATTGGCGGTCCACACCGACACCCAATAGGCCCAGCCGATCATGAAGCTGGGAATGCGCCCGAAGGCGAGCTGGACGAAGGCGGTCGGCCCGCTCGCGTGCGGAAAGGCGACGGTCAGCCGCGCCAAAACCACCGCGAGCGCAAGCGCGCCGGCGATCGTGATGACCCACCCTGCGACGCCGTTCCACCCGAACGGGGCAAGGCTGGCGGGGAGGAGGAACACCCCCGATCCGATCATATTGCCCATGACGAGCGCGACGCACATTGCAAGGCCGAGCTTTTGGGCGGGCCTGACGCCTGCGGTCATCTCTTCTGCCATGCGAAGCTGGTTCCCATCCTCTATCCCCGATCGCGATCGACCCGGGTGCCGATACCGTCCGATCGGGGTCTGTTCGTCCATCCCCCGCGTGGGGGATAGAGCCGAGGGGCGGCGCGATGCGCGTTGCGCCGTCCCCTCAATGGGCCGCTCAGAAGTCCTTGCTCACCTTGATGCCGATCAGGCGTGGGCGGATGACATTGTCATAGAAGACCCCGCCGCCCGGGGTCAGGCCATCGCCGTCGCCGCACACCGTCTCGCCGCACTGGACCGCGCTGTTGATCACGCCGCGGCTGTCGAACAGGTTCGTTGCGAACAGTTCGGCATCCCAGCCCTCTCCCTTCACCCCGATGCTGAAATCGGCGGTCGTATAGGCTTTGAAATTGCCGACGATGTCATTTTCAAGCGTGCGAAGATCGGACCGCCTTTTGCCGATATGGTTGACCGCGAACTGGACGTGGCCGTCGAGGCCGCTGATCGGGAATTCATAGCGCGCGACGGCATTGCCCTTGAACTTCGCGGTGACCGGAAGGCGCGATCCCGACGGCGCGAGCAGGCTGTTGTCCGTTGTCGTGCAATCGAAATCGGCATTGGCGATGGCGCAGAAATCGCGGCGGATCGTCGCGTCGTTATAGCTGGCGCCCATCCCGAGCGAGAAGCCGCCCGAACGATAGCTGACGTCGGCTTCGACCCCGCGGATCCGCGCGATGCCGGCGTTGCGCACTTCGCTCAGCCCGTTGGCGCCGAGGAAGGACAGCTGGATATTTTTCCAATCCTGCTGATACACCGCGCCGTTGAACCGAACCGGACCGAAGCTGGTCTTCCACCCGAGCTCGTAATTGTCGAGCGTGTCGGAGCCATAGGGCGGCAGCGAGCCGCGCCGGTTGATGCCGCCGGGACGGAAGCCGCGAGACCAGGTCGCATACATCATCACATCGTCGGTGAACTTGTACGTCAGGTTCAGCTTGTGGATGAAGTCGGTCTTCTTCGTCCTTTTGTCGAGGTTCGTGCAAGGCGATCCGTCGACAACCGCCGGTCCCTGGCACGCGTAGACCGGATTGCTGCTGTAGCCGGGGTTGCTGTAGCCGAAGAAGCCGACGAGGCTGTTGTCGAACTTGTACAGGCGGCCGCCGCCGGTCAGCGTCAATTTGTCGGTGATATCGAAGCTGAGCTCGCCGAACGCCGCATAGTCGCGGTCGACGCGCAGCTGCTTGGTCAGCCAGATATTGTCGACGGTGCCCGGGACCTGCAGATCGTCGGACAGATTGTCGATGATATAATGCTGCTCGATATTGTGCGACTGGCGCTGATAGAACAGCCCGCCGATGAAGCGGATGCGCGCGTCGGCGGGCGAGGCGACGCGGATTTCGCCGAAGTTGCGGCGATAGCGGTCGATGCCCTGAATATACTGGTTCGGGCTGATCTGGTCGCCGGCATTGTCGTAAAGATAGACCGCCGATCCAAAGAGCGCGTCGTAGAAATAGGCGTAATCCGAATAGTCGCTGTCGGTCAGCGTCTTGCGGCGCAGATGCCCGCCGGTGACGGTCAGGTCCCAATTGCCGATCTTGCCCTCGATCGTCAGCGCGGCCTGGATCCATTTATCGTCGCTGCGTTCGGGGTTGTACTGCACCGTCTGCAGGCTGCGCGTTACCGCCGACGAGCGTTCCTGCGCGAAGCTGCCATTCGCTTTCTGGATCTGGCCCATCAGCGTCGGGCGGATCGTCCAGTCGTCGTCGAGTTCGATGCCGAGCGCGAGGCGCGCGCCATAGGTGTCGACGGTGTTATAGTCCTTTTCGACCAGATCGGCGTTGTTCTGCGTGATGTCGTCGCCGGGAAGGTTGATGACCGTGTCATTCTCGCCGTCGCCGTCGGTGTCGGTGTTCTGGCTGATCGGATAGACGCGCGTCCCCGCGATATTGTCGATATAGCCCGCATCGTGCCGATACCAGCCGACGAGGCGGAGCGCCGCGCGATCGCTGATCCGGGCGTTGATGAAGCCCTCGGCAACGCCGCCGATGCCGCCGCGCGTCACGCTGTTGAGTTCGAGCCCGACCGAGCCATAGGTGCCGCTGGTATCGGGCTTGTTGGTGACCAGCTTGATTGTGCCCGCCATCGAGCTCGCGCCATAGAGCGTGCCCTGCGGCCCCGCGAGCGCCTCGACGCGCGCAAGATCATAGGCGTGGATGTCGAGCGCGCCCTGGATGGTCGTGATCGGCATTTCGTCGAGGTAAGTGCCGACGGTCGGCAGCGAGGTTGAGTGGTTAGCGTTCTCGCCCGACGCGACGCCGCGGAAATAGACCTGGCTGAACCCCGGCGCGAGCGTCTGGATCGTCACCGACGGCAGGAATTTGACGACGTCCTGGAATTCCTTGACCTGCAGCTCGTCGAGCCGCTCGGTCCCGATCGCGGTGATCGCGAGCGGCACGTCCTGCAGATTTTCTTCGCGCTTCGACGCGGTGACGACGATATCGCGGTCGTCGTTGGTGTTGTTTTGCTGGGCCAGCGCGGTTCCCGATGTGCACAGGATCGTGCTGCCGAGCAGGAACGCGCCGCTTTTGGTCAATACTGCCGATAGTTTCCGCATGGAATCCCCCTCACATGACAGCCATGTGACGGAGCATGACGCACCGCCGCGCAAGCGCAAGCATTGTTGGCGGGGCGGTGCGGTCGTTGGTCGAAAATGTCGTCGGCTGTTGCCGAAAGGCAACGTTTTGTCGCGTGGGCCTAGCCGAAATCGGCGGGAATAGCGGGATAGGCGCCCAGCACGGGGCCGAGCGCCTGCTTCAGCGGATCGAGCCATTTTCCATAGGGTTGCCATTGCCCAACGCCGTCGCGATTGATCGGTTTGCGCACCTGTTCGCTCGACGCCGTGCGCACGGCGCGCGCATTGGAGTGGAACGCCATGCAGGCGGCTTCGAAGGGCTGGTTCAGAAAGGCGAGCATGGCGCGAACCTCGGTTTCGGGGGCATCGAGCAGCGCCTCGTGGATCACGCGGTGGACGCGGCCGGGCTGGACCGCGTCGATATGCGCCATCAGGCGGACATAATCGCGGTAATAGCCGCCGACGTCGGCGAGGCCGTAACTGAACGCCTGCCCCTTCGCATAATGCTGACGGAAGTTCGAAAAGCAGCAGTCGAGCGGATGCCGCCGCGCGTCGATGATCTTCGCATTCGGCAGGATCAGGCGGATGAAAGCGGTGTAGAGCCAGTTGTTCGGCAGCTTGTCGATATAGAAGGGCTTGTCGGTCTTGCGCTGCACCGCGGTGCGCTGGAGGAAGGCGGCGCCCAGCTCAGCGAGCCGTTCGCGCGGCGTCTCGGCCAGCGCCTCGATCCAGCGGCGGCCGTCGTCATACGCCTCGCGGCCGAGGCCGAGCGCGAGCGCGGGGATGTCGGGCAGTTCCATCGTGCCTTCGATCGCCGAATGGCAGCTAAGGATCTGTTCGATCAGCGTCGATCCGGCGCGCGGCATGCCGAGGATGAAGATCGGGTCGGGCGCCGGATCGCCCGCGTCGGCACGCGCGGCGAAGAATTCGAGGGTGCAGGCGGCGATGATCGCGTCGACCGCCGCGCTCGTTTCGGCGGCGCGATAGCCGAGCTGGTCGGAGCGGATCGCGTTGCCCGCGGCATAATGGCGAAACGCGGGCTCATGTTCGGCGGCATCGTCATACGCCTTGCCGAGCGCGAAATGCAGGTGCAGCCGGTCGTCGGCGCGGGCATCGCTGTCGGGCTCGGCCGCTACCAGCGCCGCTTCCATCGCGGCACGGTCCTCCGCGTCGAAACGGATCGTCTTGAGGTTCGCGAGGCTCCACCAGATTTCGCCGAGCCCCGGATCGGCGGCAAGCGCGCGGCGATAGGCGGCGATGCTGTCGTCCTGCCGCCCCACGGTCTTGAGCATATGACCATAGCTCATCCACAGCTTGGCATGATCGGGGAAACGGCGCGTCAGCTCTTCATAAAGCGCGAGCGCCTCGTCATAGCCGCCGATGCGGCCAAGCGCTGCGGCGCGCAAATTCGCGTGCGCGGGGTTGTCGGGATCGTCGCCGAGCACCGCATCGAGCGTCTCGGCGGCGTCGGCGAAGCGGTTCTGCTTGTAATAGACGGTCGCGAGATTGGCGCGCGCGGCGCCGAAACCGGGCGCAAGCTGCAGCGCGCGCGACAGCAATTTTTCGGCGTCCTCATAACGTCCGATCCGGCCCGCCACCTCGGCGAGCATGCGGATCGCCGCGACATCGGTCGCATCTTCGCGGAGCCGCTGGCGCAGCGCCCCCTCGGCATCGGGCAGCCGGTCCTCGGCGAGCGCGAGCGCGGCGTCGACCATCGCTTCATCGTGGATCGTTGCGGTCACCGCGGCGAGCGATGCCGCTTGGGCTTCCGCCTCGCGGTTCAACGTCCGCAGCGCATGCGCGGCAAGCCGGTGCGCCGCCGCCGATGTCGGGACCGCCTCGATGATCGCCTGCGCCTGCGCCAGCGCGGCGCCGGGCTCGCCGTTCAGCAGGCGGCGGACGTTGGCGAGCGCTTCATCGTGCGAGACGGTCGCGGTCATCGCGAAAATTTCGTCATTCCCGCGAAGGCGGGAATCCCGCTCTGCGGCCGGGCACCCTTCACCGAAGCTCGATTGCGAAACGACAGGAAGAAGCGGGATTCCCGCCTGCGCGGGAATGACGAGGAGGGAAATTCCGGCACCTTGTCGATCATTTCCCCCTCGATCTCCCTCAGCTTTTCGCCGCGCGGGCTTTCGCGACGGCCTGCTTCAACGCGTCGTAGCCGATCTGCCCCTGGAACAGCTGGTTGCCGACGATCCAGGTCGGGGTGGCGTTGAGCTGCAACTGGGTCGCGATCGCGAGGTTGCTGTCGAGTTCGCGCTGGAACAACGCCTCGTTCGCGGTCGCATCGGCGGTGCCGTCGGTGACGACGCCGACCTTTTCGGCGGCCGCGGCGATTGCCGCCTTGTCGAGCGAGCCCGCCGCGAACATCGCGTGGTGGAAGGCGTCATATTTGCCCTGCCGCGCCGCGGCGAGCGCCATGATCGCGGCGTCGCGGCTTTGCGGCGCGATGATCGGCAGTTCGCGGAACACGACCTTCAGCCTTTTGTCCTCGCGGATCAGCCGGTCGACGTCGGGCACGCTCGCGCGGCAGAAACCGCACGCATAGTCGGTGAACACCACCAGCGTCACATCGCCGTCGGCATTGCCCGCCCACGCCCCGGCATAGGGTTTTTCGAGCGCGGGGCGGATCGCGTCGATCGCCTTGGCGATTTCGCCATTGCGCTGCGCTTCGAGCGCCGCGGGAATGATCTGCGGGTTCGCCTTGATATAATCGGCGACGATCGTTTCGACCTCGCTCTTGCTCATCCCGCCGCCGAAGCGGCCGCCGAGCCAGAAGACGATGGCGAGGAGCAATATGCCGCCAAGCGCCAAACCCCATGTGCGCGTTGAAACGCCGTCCATTCCCGTCCCCTTCACCTGCGGCAAGCCCTGCGCCGGCATCGCCTTGGCATTCGCGGTCTTTTTCATTGGCGGCGCAATCGGCGAGCGATCGTCGCCTTCCATCGCGCTCGCCGCCGGTGCGGGCTTCGCGACAGCCGGAATCGCGGCGTCGCCGGCGAACAGCGGCAAGTCGGGCGCGGCAGGTGCGTTCGCCTGCGCGGCAGCGGCTTCCTCGCGCGCGAGCAATTGTTCGAGCCCCGAGGGCGGCGGCGCCAGCTCCTCGCGCGGCGCGGGGCGGAGCTTGCTTGCGGCATCGCCGATGCCGTCGCGAAGACTTTCGCCACTCGCCTTGGCGATGTCGACAACGCCCGCCTTGGTCTTGCCCGCGACTTCGCCGAGCCCGCGCCCGGCCTCGCTCGATAGCTTCCGGGCCTTGTCGCCGAGCGCCATCTTCTCCCACGCCTCGCCGCTCGCCTTGGCGGCGGCGCGGCCGGCCTGCGCCGATCCGCGCCCCGCCGCGCGCGCGGCGCGCGCGGTCAGCGCACCCGTCTTTGCCGCGAGTGCGCGTGAGCGGCGCGGAATTTCCATCGCTTCGACGCGCGCCGGAATGTCGGCGCGGTCGCCGACACGGATCGTCCAGTCGGCAAAGGCTTCGGCGCCGCGCTGGATACGGTCCCACAGGTTCGCCGCGCCGGCCTTGATCGCCTCGGGCTTCACCAGCGGATCGCGCGGCTTTTCGGGGGCGCTGTATCGCGCAAGGTCGATGCCGACCGGAGGCTCGTCCTTCGGCTTCGCCAATCCTTCGCCCGGCGCTGGCGCACCGCCCGTCGGCGTCGGCGCGGGGTCGCGCAGCCATGGCTGGTAATAATCGTCTTTTTTGTCAGTCACTTATCGCCCTCGAGCATCACGGAAATGCGACGCGTCGCCCCTGTCTTCACCCGAAACTAACGCCGTTTGCGCTCGCGTTCCACCTCGGCGCGAGCCACCAACGAAATATCCTGTGCACGGATCCAGTCGGGCGAGCCTTGGGGCAAACCCTGCATCGCCATTTCGGCATTACGCAGCGCAAGCCCCGACTGTCCACCCTCAAGACTGTAGCGTTCGGCCGAGGCGAGCGCCGCGCGCGCCTGATCGCCCTTGTTCGCATAGACGATTCCGAGCTGATACCAGGCGAACGGGTTCTGATTGTCGAGCGCGACCGCGGTTTTCAGCACCTCTTCGGCTTCGGCATAATTCGCCGGATCTTCGGTCGCGATCAGTGCATGGCCCAGCGTCGCGCTGATCAACGGCTGCGACCGCGAGTTGGTGACGGCTTTGCGAAGCGCCGGGATTGCTTCCTTCGGGCGCCCCGATTCGAGCAGCACCTGACCTTCGAGTTCGAGGAAATAGGGGTCGCTGGGATTGGTCGCGAGCAGACCCTCGACTTCGGTCAGCGCCTTTTGCGGATAGGCGCTTTTGTGCCACGCATAGGCGCGGGCATAGCGCGCCGGAATGCTGCTGTTGCTTTCGGGGAATTTGCGCAGCGTCCGCTCGGGCTCGGCCATATAGCCCGACAGCTTCGCCTTGATGCGCTGGAAGCGCGCCTCGATTTTCGGGTCGGCGGGCTTTTCCCATGCCGGATCGATGACATAGACTTCGCGCAGCGTCTGGATGCGGTCGCCCGACATCGGGTGGGTGCGGCCATAGGCCTGATCGTCGTCCTGCTTGACCCCGTAGCGGAATTCGAGATTCTGCAGTTTCTTGAAAAAGGCGAGGCTGCCGCGGCCGCTGATCCCGGCCTTCGACAGATATTGCGCGCCCGCGGCGTCGGCGGTCGATTCCTGGACGCGGCTGAACGCGAGGAACTTGCCGAGCGCGGCCTGCTGGCCCGCCATCATGACGCCCATGCCGGCCTCGCCCGCGCCCGCCGCGATCGCCGCGGCGCCGAGCAAAAGGCTGAGCAGCGAGATGCCTGTTGCGGTCTTGGCGCCTTCGTTGACCCGGATCGCGTGGCCGCCCATCACATGGCCGAGTTCGTGCGCGAGCACGCCCTGCACCTCTTCGGCGCTGTCGGCGGCCTCGATCAGCCCGCTGAAGACATAGATGTCCTGACTGCCGGCGACAAAGGCGTTGATGCTGCGGTCGCCGAGCAGGTGCACACGCACCTGTCCGGGCCTGAGCCCCGCGGCGACGAGCAGCGGGTCCATCATGTCCTGGAACAAAGCTTCGGTTTCGGCGTCGCGCAGGATCGACTGCGCCGCTGCCGGGCGCAGCGCGATGGCGAACATTGCAAGCAATGTCAGCGCGATACGGAAAAGGGAGCGCAGACTGTGCGCCCCGAACGCGGGCTGCGGCGGGAAAGCGGTCATCCCCGCCTCTCTTGCGCCGCGCGCCTGAACCCCGAGTGAAGCCATGCGGGCTTATTGGGGATCAGTGCGCGCGGACGCAAGGTCAGCTTGCAATTTCTACGACGGGTGGCCGCGCGTTTGAGAATCAGGAGCGGTCTGCGAAGTCCGCGTGCCCCCGCGAAGGCGGGGGCCCATCACCGGTGGGTGCTATTTCGAGCCATCAGGAGATGGGTCCCCGCCTTCGCGGGGACACACGGCATCTTACTCAGTGCTGGGCATCAATTGCCAAACGTACGCTGCCACCAGCCGCGGCGCGGTTCGCCGTCGGGGCCTTCGCCCTCGCCGTCGGCATCGGCCGCAACCGGTTCGGCTTCGCCGGCGGTCGCGGGCTGTGCTGCCGCCTCGGCGGCGACGGCCTTTTTCGCGCGGCTCGCACGCTTCTTGGGTGCGGGCTTGGCGGCTTCGGCTTCCGCTTCCGCTTCAACCGGAGCTTCGGCAGCGGGTGCTTCGACGGCGGGCGCTTCGACGGTCGGCGCCTCGGCGGCATCCGCAGCCTCGGCTTCGGCGGCCGCAGCAGCCTTGGTCTTGCGCGGCGCGCGCTTGCGCTTCGGTTTTTCCTCGGCGATCGGCGCTTCTTCGGCAACCGGTTCGGCGGCTTCGACCGTCTCTACCGGAGCGACTTCAGCTTCGACCGCAGCGTCGTCGGTCGTCTCCACCGCATCGGCCTTCTTGCGGCCGCGTCCGCCACGGCGGCGGCGCGGTTTGGCTTCGGCTTCGGCTTCCTCGGCATCCACGTCGGGGGCAGCCTCGACGGCTTCGGCCGGTGCGGTCTCGCCTTCGTCGGCCTCGGCGCTGTCGCCATCGCGATCGTCGCCGCCTTCGCCGCCCTCGGCGATTTCATTGCCTTCGTCGTCGCGGCGACCGCGGCGGCCACGGCGGCGGCGGCGGCGGCGCTTGCGGCCTTCGCCGTCGGCATCGCCTTCCTCGCGGTCGCGCGTACCTTCTTCGCGGTCACGCGAACGCGCCGGACGCTCTTCGGCGGCCTCTTCTTCGGCTTCTTCTTCCTCGTCGTCGGGATAGTCTTCGTCGTCGTCATCTTCGATCGGTGCGATCGGGGCGAAGCTGCGGCGCGCGATCGGCGGCGGACCGCTGACCTCGACCGCCATGCGCGCGCCTTCGGTCTCGCCGTCGGGCAGGATTTCGACCGTCACGCCGTAAAGCTCTTCGATCTCGCGCAGTTCGCGGCGCTTTTCGTTGAGGAGGTAGAAGGTCGCTTCCTGGCTGGCGCGCAGAGTGATCTTATTGCCCTTGCCGCGTGCGGCTTCCTCTTCGATCAGGCGCAGCGCGCTGAGCCCCGCCGACGAGGCGGTACGGACGAGGCCGGTGCCTTCGCAATGCGGGCAGGGGCGCGTCGATGCTTCGAGCACGCCGGTGCGCAGGCGCTGGCGGCTCATCTCCATCAGGCCAAAGCCCGAGATGCGACCGACCTGGATGCGCGCGCGGTCGTTCTTGAGCGCATCCTTCATCGCGCGCTCGACCTTGCGGACGTTCGAGCCATGATCCATGTCGATAAAGTCGATCACGACAAGCCCGGCCATGTCGCGCAGGCGCAGCTGGCGCGCGATTTCGGCCGCGGCTTCCAGGTTGGTGCTGAGCGCGGTCTGCTCGATATTATGCTCGCGCGTCGAGCGGCCCGAGTTGATGTCGATCGACACCAAGGCCTCGGTCGGGTTGATGACCAGATAGCCGCCCGATTTCAGCTGGACGACGGGATTGAGCATCCCCGCGAGCTGATCCTCGACGCCGTAGCGCTGATAGAGCGACACGGGGTCGGCATATTGCTTCACGCGCCGCGCGTGGCTGGGCATCAACAGCTTCATGAACTGCTTCGCAGCCTTGTAGCCGTCGTCGCCCTCGACGAGCACTTCCTCGATGTCTTTATGATAGATGTCGCGGATCGCGCGCTTCACCAGGTCGCTGTCCGAATGGATCAGCGCCGGTGCCGAGCTGCCCAGCGTATTTTCGCGGATCTCGTCCCACAGGCGCGCGAGATAGTCGAAGTCGCGTTTGATCTCGACCTTGGTGCGGCTCATCCCTGCGGTGCGGACGATGCAGCCCATCGTCGGCGGCAGCGCGAGCTCGTCGATCATCGCCTTCAGCTTGCGGCGATCGGCGCCGTTCGAAATCTTCCGGCTGATGCCGCCACCGTGCATCGTGTTCGGCATCAGCACGCAATAACGGCCGGCGAGCGACAAATAGGTGGTGAGCGCGGCGCCCTTGTTGCCGCGTTCTTCCTTGACGACCTGGACCAGCATCACCTGACGGCGACGGATAACGTCCTGGATCTTGTAACGGCGGCGCAGCGACATACGGTTCTCGCCGTCTTCGTCGTCGCCCCGGCGGCTGCGTCCGCGGCCGCCCTTGCGATTGTTGTTTCCGCGTCCGCGCCCGCGGCCCCGGCGATCGCCGCGGCCATCCTTATTTTCTTCGGAGCCCTCGGCGCCCTCTTGGGCGTCGCCATTTTCGGCATCGCCATGGTCGTCGCGATCATCATGGTCATCGTGCCCATCGTCGTGATCGTCACGGTCATCGTCGCGATCGGCGCGATTGTCGCCATTATCGTCTTCGTCGTGATATTCGACGTCGGCGACATCGCCTTCGAGCTCGTCGAGGTCTTCCTCGGCGCGCTGCGCCGCAGCGGCGGCGTGCTCGGCCTCTTCGCGCAGCAGCGCGTCGCGGTCTTCCTTCGGAATCTGGTAATAATCGGGGTGGATTTCGCTGAACGCGAGGAAGCCGTGGCGATTGCCGCCATATTCGACGAACGCCGCCTGAAGTGACGGTTCGACACGGGTAACCTTGGCCAGATAGATATTGCCCTTGAGCTGCTTGTGCTCGGCGGACTCGAAATCAAACTCCTCGATTCGGTTGCCCTTGGTGACGGCGACCCGGGTTTCTTCCCGGTGCCGCGCGTCGATCAACATGCGCGTGGTCATTAGATACACTCCAAGCGCGCCTCAGCGCGCCATCAAAAAATCCCGCGAACCTGCCCGAGGGCGGGCCGCGGCGGATACGGGTGAAAAGAAAAAAGACGTTATTGCCGAAAGGAGCCTGCGTCCGGTCCTGGACGCGCATGCGGTCTTCAAATCCGGCGACGGCCGGGGCGAAAGCGCCCGCGTCGCGGAGTGAAGAGGGCATGGCAAGCCTCATGCGGCATCAACCTGTTACGGGATGAGCGGGCGGGCAGGGCGGGCGTGATGCGCACGCCCCGACTGTCCGGTCAACCGGGTGGACTGGCGGCAGGTCGCCCTTCCCCGTAAGTCCGGCGCCAAGGCGGCCATGTTCCGCATATTCGCGGAGCAGGCCCTCCCCTCAAAAGGCCGGACGGCACCGGGAACGACACCGTCAGTGAGGGCGTGCTAGCATCGGCATGTGCCGACGGCAACCACAACCACCGTACAAAGATAGGATGGCGCCGGGGTGTTGCAATTATGCACGCCGTATCAAACGTCATTATTCGGCAGTTAACCGGCCTTTCACGCCTCACGGCTAACGATATCTTCACCATGTTTTGCGGCCGGGGGCGCCATGTTTCGAATAAGCGCTGGACCATCGCGCGCATCGGGCGGCATAGACGCCCCATGAGCCCGCTGCTCGTCCTGCTTGGCATGATTGCGACCCCGGCGCCGGCGCTGACGGGGCAGGCGGACGCGAGCCCGATCGGCGATTCGGTAAACCGGTTCGAACGCACATCGCGCGGCCTGCGCCCCCAATTGCAGTCGCCCGCCCAGTTCCGCGCCAAACGGCCGGAAAAACGTTACAGCGTCACCGTCCCGATCGGCAAACCGAAGCCTTCGGTGGCGCTGCCGCGCATCGAGGGGCCGGCGAACAGCCGCCTGCCGCTCGTCGTGATCGACGCGGGGCACGGCGGGCACGACCCCGGCGCAATCAGCCCGCACAGCGGCAAGCGCGAAAAGGACATTACCCTCGCGCTCGCGCGTGCGATCCGCGACGACCTGCTCGCCTCGGGCCGCGTGCGCGTTGCGCTGACGCGCGCGGACGACCGTTTCCTGGTGCTCGAGGAGCGCTATGGCATCGCGCGGCGGCTGAAGGCCGACCTGTTCATCTCGGTCCACGCCGATGCCGCCGAGAATCAGCAGGCCAGCGGTGCGTCGATCTACACGCTGTCCGAGGTCGCCTCCGACCGCGAGGCGGCGCGGCTTGCGGCACGCGAGAACAAGGCGAATGTCATCAATGGCGTCGATCTGGGCGCACACAGCGGCGATGTGTCGGCGATCCTGCTCGACCTCACCCAGCGCGAAACGATGAATGTCGCGTCGGATTTCGCGCGGCTGCTCCAGCGCGAGGCGTCGGGCGACGTCAAATTCCGCACCACAGCGCACCGCTTCGCCTCGTTCATCGTGCTGAAGGCGCCCGACACGCCGTCGGTCCTGTTCGAAACGGGCTTCATCTCGAATAAGGAGGATAGCGAATTCCTCGCCTCGCCCGCGGGCCAGAAAAAGGTCGCGCGCGGGGTGCGCGACGCGGTGCAGATCCATTTCGCGCGGCGGATCACGGCACGTTGAGCGACGCTTCGCGCCAATTGGTAGGTTGGCGTCGATGTCTGTTGCGGGGTGGGGAGTCGCGACCCCCTCTCGTCATCCCGGGCTTGACCCGGGATCCCGCTTTTTGGAGCATCGACCAGCTTGGGTTTCAAGCGGGACCCCGGATCAAGTCCGGGGTGACGATGAAAGAGAAGGTCCGCGACTGCTAAAATATAGTCTTGACTAACTTTGTTGCGGCGCACAGCTTCGACGTGCTCGCTGCGGGAGGGAAGCATGGCGTGGAGCAACTGGTCGGGCAGCGTCACCGCAAGCGGCGAGGTCGCGCGCCCGCAAAGCGAGGATGAGCTGGCGGCGCTCGTTCGCAGCGCGAACCGGCTGCGCGTCGCCGGCGCGGGGCACAGTTTCATGCCGCTCTGCGAATCGGCCGAGCTCATCGTCAGCCTCGACGATATGGCGGGTGCGATCCATATCGCCGCCGACCGCCGGACCGCGCGCATCCCGGCGGGCTGGAGCATCCGCCGGCTGACCGCTGCGCTGTGGGACGAGGGGCTGGCGCTCGCCAACCAGGGCGACGTCAATCCGCAGTCGCTAGCCGGCGCAATGGCGACGGGGACGCATGGCACCGGCGTCGACCTCGGCTCGCTCGCGACTTTTGCACGCGGTTTCCGCCTCGTCGGCGCCGACGGTGAGGCGCATTGGTGTGATGCCGACACCAACGCCGATCTTTATCAGGCGCAGCGTCTGTCGCTGGGGCTGTTCGGCGTGGCGACAGAAATCGAGGTCGCGGTCGTCCCCGCCTTCCACCTCGCCGAACGCATCGAAAAGCGCCGCTGGGCCGAGATTCGCGAAAGCTATGACGAGCTGGCGCAGCGGCACCGCCATATCGAATTCTGGTTCTTTCCGTACAGCGACCATGTGATCCTGAAGACACTCGACCTATGCGACCCGTGCGACCCGCCGCCGAGTACGACCGACATGGAGGAGGCGACCTTTCGCCGCATCCTCGACATTTCGGCGCGGCTGCCGTTCCTCACCCCTTTTCTTCAGCGCCTGATGATGAAAAGCGGCATTTCGGGCCGGCGCCGCGGCCCCGCGCACGCCATTTTCCCGTCCGACCGGACGCTGCGGTTCGAGGAGATGGAATATGAAATGCCGCGCGCCGCCGGGCTTGATACGCTGGACGAAGTCGTCGGCTGGATTCGCAAGAAACGGCTGCCTGTGACCTTTCCCTTCGAATATCGCACCGTTGCTGCCGACGATATCTGGATGAGCCCGATGAACGCCGGGCCGGTCGCCGCGATCTCGATGCACCAATATGCGAAAATGCCCTGGGCGGCCCTTTTCACCGATGCAGAGGCGATCTTTCGCGGCGCCGGTGGGCGCCCGCACTGGGCGAAGCGCCACAGGCTGAGCCGTGCCGACGTCGCGGCGCTTTACCCGATGGCGGCGCGCTATACAGCGGTGCGCCGCGCCGCCGACCCGCACGGCAAATTCCTCAATCCGCATCTGGAGACATTGTTCGCATGACGACCGACCGTGAATTGCACGACCATCTGATCGGCCGGCAGGGTTCGCGCGCCGACCTCAACACGCCGGTGCTTGTCCTCGATGTCGACGCCCTCGACCGCAATATTCAGCGCATGGCCGCGCTCACGGCGCAGCATGGCGTCGCGCTGCGCCCGCATGCCAAGACGCATAAGAGCGTCGACATCGCCAAGCGCCAGCTCGCGGCAGGGGCGGTCGGCGTTTGCTGCGCCAAGATCGGCGAGGCCGAGGTGCTCGCCGAGGGTGGCGTAACCGGCATCCTCATCACCTCGCCCGTCGCCGCTCCCGCCGCGATCGACCGGCTGGCGAAACTCGCGGTCACCGACGATGGGCTGATGGCGGTCGTCGATCATCCGGGCGTTGCGGAGCGCATCGACGCGGCGCTGGCGGCGGCGGGCGCGAAGCTCGACGTGATCATCGACATCGACCCCGGCATCGCGCGCACCGGCGTCGCGTCGGCCGAGGCAGCCGTGGCCTTGGCGAAGACCATCGCCGCATCGCCGCACCTCGAATATCGCGGCGTGCAATTTTACTGCGGGTCGCAGCAGCATATCGAAAGCTACGCCGAGCGCCGCGCCGCGATCGTCGAACGCACCGCCTATCTGCAGGCGGTGATCGCTGCGCTGACCGAAGCCGGTTTCGCGCCCGCGATCATCACCGGGTCGGGCACCGGCACGCACCGGATCGACCTCGAGCTCGGCGTCTTCACCGAATTGCAGGCGGGTTCCTATGTCTTCATGGACAAGCAATATCTCGACTGCGACATCGCCGATGGCGCCGAACCGCCGTTCGAGGTTTCGCTGTCGGTCGACGCGCGCGTCGTCAGCGCGAATCACAGCGGGCTCGTCACGATCGATGCCGGATATAAGTCGCTGTCGACCGATGGCGGGGTCGCTGTGGTGCAGCGCGGGGCGCCCGAAACCGCCTTTTTCGCCTTCATGGGCGACGAGCATGCCGCGCTGATCGCGCCCGAAATCGGAACGCAGCTTGCGCCCGGCGATCCGGTCAGCCTGACCGTGCCGCACTGCGACCCGACGGTGAATCTCTATGATTTCTATCATATCGTCGCGGGCGACACGCTCGTCGACATCTGGCCGGTCAGCGCGCGCGGCCGGGCGCGGTGATCGCCGCCGCCCGCCAGCCGCCGAAGCAGGATCGCGCGCGGCAGACGCAGGGACGCCTGCTCGATGTCGCGGGCGAATTGCTCGCCGAGGTCGGGCTCGAGCGGATTTCGACCAACATGATCGCCGCGCGCGCCGGGCTGACCCCGCCCGCGCTCTATCGTTATTTCGACGACAAATATGCGGTGATCGAGGCGCTCGGGCGGCGGCTGATGGAGCGCCAGAACGCCGTGCTCGAAAGCTGGATCGCGCGTCATGCGCCCGCGGGGGTCGCGGGCATGGCGGATCATATCGGAGATCTCCTGGCCGAAAATGCCGCGGTGACGCGCGCCGAACCGGGGGCGGTGTGGATCTTGCGTGCGCTGCACGCGACTCCGCGTCTCGTGCATGTCCGGCTCGAATCGCATCGCCATGTGACCGGCCGGCTCGCCGATGCCTGTACGCCGCACCTTCCTGGCATCGAGCGCAAAATACTCTGGTCGCGGCTGCGGCTGGCGGTCGAGCTTGGCTTTGCCGCCGACGAAATGCTGTATGAGGAAGACCGCGTTTCGGCGGGCGCGGTGCACGGCGAAGTGGCCGCGATGCTGCGTTCGGCGTTGCTCGACCTGACCCGAAGTGCCTAGTCGCGCACCTCGCCGCAAGCACGCTTCCCTTTCGTCGACACAGGCTTTAGAGGCGGGGACATATGGCCGCTGACAGTCCGCCCGATTTCCGCTTGCGCCTGCGCCGCGACAGCAATGCCGTCATCGCATGGCTGAGCGATATGTGGACGCGGCGCTGGTTCCGCTGGCTCGGCTATCTCGCGCTCGCGGGCGTTCTCTTTCTTGCGCTGATCTGGGTGGTTTTCGCGCGCGACCTGCCGTCGGTCGACCAGCTTCGCGACTATGAACCGCCGCTGCCGACGATGGTCCGCGACGGCGAAGGCAAGCCGGTGCACAGCTATGCCCGCGAACGCCGCGTCCAGCTCGAATATAGCGAATATCCGCAGCTTTTGGTGCGCAGCTTCCTCGCGGCCGAGGACAAGACCTTCTTCAGCCACGGCGGCATCGACTATCCGGGGATCGCCTCGGCGATCGTCACCAATCTGACGAACAGCGGCCGCCCCATCGGCGCCTCAACGATCACCCAGCAGGTCGCGAAGAACCTGCTGCTCACGAACGAGCTCAGCTATCGCCGCAAGGTGCGCGAGGCGATCCTCGCGATGCGCATCGAGGATGCGCTGACCAAGGAACAGATTCTCGAGCTGTATCTCAACGAAATCCCGCTCGGCCGCCGCAGCTTTGGCGTGCAGGCGGCGAGCCGCGCCTATTTCGACAAGGATGTCGACCAGCTCCAGCTGCACGAGATGGCCTTCCTCGCGATCCTGCCCAAGGCGCCCGAGAAATACGGCCGCGCGCGCTTTGAGCGCGAGGCGCTGGCGCGGCGCAATTTCGTGCTCGGGTCGATGCAGGACAATGGCTGGATCAGCACCGCGCAGCGCGACGCGGCGCGCGCGATGCCGCTCGGCCTCACCAACACGGGCAACACCGCGATCGCGCAGGTCGGCGGCTATTATATGGAAGAGGTGCGGCGCCAGCTGATCGCCCAGTTCGGCGAAACCGCCGACAAGGGTCCGCACAGCGTCTATGCCGGCGGCCTCTGGGTGCGCACGCCCTATGACGGCAAGATGCAGCAAGGCGCGACGATGGCGCTGCGTAAGGGGCTCCAGCGCTACGACGCGGGCAAGGGCTGGTCGGGACCGATCGCGACGATCGAGGCCGACGACCAGTGGCAGAGCCGCCTCGCGTCGAGCTTCATCGGTATCGATTACGACAATTGGCGCGTCGCCGCGGTGCTGTCGAAGTCGGCGGGCGCGGCGCGGATCGGCTTTTCCAACGGCGACACCGGCACGCTGCCCGCGAGCGCCGCGACGATGGGCTATCGCAAGACCGGCGGCAGTGCCTTTTCGGCAATGCGCCCCGGCCAGCTGATCGTCGTCAAATCGACCGGCGGCAGCAGCTATGCGCTGCGCAACATTCCTGAAGTCTCGGGCGGCATGGTCGTCGAAAGCCCGCATTCGGGCCGCATCTACGCGATGCAGGGCGGCTTCGACGTCCGCCTGTCGCCCTTCAATCGCGCGACGCAGGCCGAACGCCAGCCGGGTTCGACGATCAAGCCCTTCGTCTATGCCGCCGCGCTCGACAATGGCATGACCCCCGCGACGATGATCGTCGACGGGCCCTTCTGCGTCTATCAGGGCGCGAGCCTCGGCAACAAATGCTTCCGCAACTTCGGCGGCGCGGGCGGGTCGGGCGAGCATACGATGCGCTGGGGTCTCGAACAGTCGCGCAACCTGATGACGGTGCGCACCGCGAGCCAGGTCGGCATGGAGCCGGTGGTCGAAACGATCCAGACGATGGGCATCGGCAAGCACGAACCCTATCTCTCGACCGCGCTCGGCGCCGGAACGACGACGGTCGAAAAGATCACCAATGCGTACGCGATGCTCGCCAACCACGGCCGCGCGCTGAAACCGCGCGTGATCGACTATGCGCAGGACCGCCGCGGCAAGGTGGTCTTCCCCGCCAATTGGAAACCGTGCGAGGGCTGCAACAAGAAGGATTGGGACGGCCGGCCGATGCCGCGCTTCGCGAGGTCGGGCAAACAGCTGATGGACCCGATCACCGCCTATCAGGTCGTGCATATGCTCGAAGGCGTCGTCCAGCGCGGCACCGCGGTGCGGCTGCGCGACCTCGACGTGCCGCTGTTCGGCAAGACCGGCACGACGTCGGGCCCGAACGACGTCTGGTTCGTCGGCGGCACCCCCGACGTGATTGCGGGCATGTATATCGGCTTTGACCAGCCGCGCAGCATGGGCGGTTATGCGCAGGGCGGCAGCTATGCCGCGCCGATCTTCAAGGATTTCGCGCTCGCCGCGCTCGCCGACCGCCAGCCGATTCCCTTCTCGGCGCCGAAGGGCGTGCGCATGGTCCGCATCGACCGTCAGTCGGGGCGCCGCGTCTATGGCAGCTGGCCGGGGACCGACCCGAAGGCGTCGATCATCTGGGAAGCCTTCAAGCCCGAAAGCGAACCGCGCCGCACGATCCGCGAAGAGGAAATCAAGCCGATCAAGACGCAGCGGCGGGCAACCGGCGGCGCGTCGCAAAAGGGATCGACCGGCCGCACCGACAGCGACTTCCTCGACGACCGCGGCGGCATTATCTGACGGCTTGGACCACCTTCCCCTGCGGCGCTTGAAGCCGTAAGGGCGGGATCAACATATTTCAGGAGCAAGGACATGCGCGCCGAAGCGCAGGATCATATCGACAAGATTGGCGCCGCGCTGGCGCTGCTGCGCCGCTTTCTCGACTGGGACCGCGCGGTGCGGCGGCTCGACGAACTCAATGCGAAGGTCGAGGACCCGACGCTGTGGAACGACGCCAAGGCGGCGCAGGAGGTCATGCGCGAACGTCGCCGGCTCGACGAAGCGATCAATGCGACGCGCGCGATCGAAACCGAATGCGCCGATACCGCCGAGCTGATCGAGCTTGCCGAGATGGAAGGCGACGAGGCGATGGTCGACGAGGCCGTCGCGTCGCTCGGCGTTCTTGCGGCGCGCGCCGAAGAGGACAAGATCAAGGCCTTGCTCGCGGGCGAGGCCGACGCCAACGACGCCTATATCGAAGTCCATGCGGGCGCCGGCGGCACCGAAAGCCAGGACTGGGCCGAAATGCTCCAGCGCATGTACAGCCGCTGGGCCGAAAAGCGCGGGCTGAAGGTCGAGCTGGTCGAATATCAGGCGGGCGAACAGGCGGGCATCAAATCGGCGACGATGCTGGTGAAAGGCGAAAACGCCTATGGCTATGCCAAGACCGAAAGCGGCGTCCACCGCCTCGTCCGCATCTCGCCCTATGACAGTTCGGCGCGGCGCCACACCAGCTTTTCGAGCGTCTGGGTCTATCCGGTGATCGACGATAATATCGATATCGAGATCAACGAAGGCGACCTTAAGATCGACACCTATCGCGCCTCGGGCGCGGGCGGCCAGCACGTCAACACGACCGATTCGGCGGTGCGTATCACGCACATCCCGACCGGCATCGTCGTCGCGAGCCAGAACGACCGCTCGCAGCACAAAAACCGCGCGACCGCGATGGGAATGCTGAAGGCGCGGATGTACGAAGCCGAGCTCCAGAAGCGCGAGGCGGCGGCGTCGGGCGAATATCAGGCGAAGACCGAGATCGGCTGGGGCCACCAGATCCGTTCCTATGTCCTCCAGCCGTATCAGCTGGTGAAGGACCTGCGCACCGGCGTGACCTCGACCGCACCGTCCGACGTGCTCGACGGCGCGCTCGACCCCTTCATGGCGGCGGCGCTGTCGCAGAAGGTGACGGGCGAGAAGGTCGAAGTGGAAGATATCGACTGATGAAGCGCGTCGCCGCTCTTGCCGCGCTGGCGCTGTTGCCGCTGCTCGGCAGCTGCGATGACGCGCCGTGGGACGATGGCAGCGACCGCGCCGAGACCGCGCGGGAGTTTCCGCCCGCCGACCGGCCGGTCGCGCCGACCGTCTCGACCAAATGGTCGACCGAGGAAGCGCGCGACCGCGTCAACGAGGCCGAGGACGTCATGAACTCGGCCGACGTGCGGCCCGGCATGACCGTCGCCGACATCGGCGCGGGCGACGGCTATTATACGGTGCGCCTCGCGCAGCGCGTCGGCGTCGGCGGGCGCGTGCTCGCGCAGGACATCATTCCCGAGGTGATCGAGCGGCTCGCCGACCGCGTTGCGCGCGAGCGGCTCGACAATGTCTCGCTGAAACTCGGTGCGGTCGACGATCCGCGTTTGCCCGCCGCGAGCTTCGACCGCGTGTTCATGGTCCATATGTATCACGAGATCGGCGAACCTTACGCCTTTCTGTGGCGGCTGCGTCCGGCGCTGCGCAAGGGCGGGCAGGTGCTCGTCGTCGACGGCGACCGCCCGATCGCGCAGCACGGCACGCCTTTCCGCCTGCTCGTCTGCGAGTTCGAGGCGGTGGGCTACAAGCTCGTCTCCTACGACGACAAGCAGCATGCCGGGGGCTACCTCGCACGCTTCGAGCCCGAAGGCAGGCGTCCCGAGCCCGATGCGATCAAGGTCTGCGATAATCCGTGACGCTTTGATCCTCCCTGCGGCGAAGCCGTGGGGAGGGGGACCGCCGCCGTAGCGGTGGTGGAGGGGCAGCGACGTCGCGCCATTAGCCCCTCCGTCAGCGCTTCGCGCTGCCACCTCCCCATGCCTTCGGCACAGGGAGGATCCAGATCAATAAACGATCAGCCGGTCCTCGGCGCCGACCTCGGCGAGAAAGCTGACCAGTCCCGCAGCGCGAACATGCGGCACCAGTTCGGTTGCCGCGATGCCGACGAGCGCCATGCCCGACTGGCAGACGAAAAGGTCGACCTCCATCGCGATCGCCTCTTCGACGAGCCAGGCGAGATCGGGCTGTCCGGCGGCGCGGCGCGCTTCGTCGCCCGAAAAGGACACCGGGTCGCGCAGCAGCGCCGCGGCCTCGCCCTGCAGGAAGATCCGCACCGGCCGGCCCAGCGCCGCCGCCGCCATCCCCGCTTCGAGCGCGGCGTAAAGCCGCCGTCCCTCGGCGACTGCGACGATGATGTTCAGGCTCGGCAGACCGGGCATAGCGGATCCTTCGGTACGCCAACCTCGCGCCAGCGCCTGTCGAGCATATCGACGATCGCGAGCCGGCCGGTCAAGGACGACCCAAGGCCGGTGAGCGCGCGCACCGTCTCGAGCGCCGCCATCGTGCCGATCATCCCCGCGAGCGCGCCCATCACGCCGGTTTCGGCGCAATTAGTGCCTTCGCGGTCGGGATCGGAGCCGACCAGGCACGCATAGCAGGCGCACTCCGCGCGCCAGCCTTCGTAGAGCGCGACCTGCCCCTCGAAGGCGCCGATCGCGGCGCTGAGCAGCGGAATGTGCAGCGCGACGGCGGCGCGGTTCGCGGCGAGCCGCGTGCCGAAATTGTCGCAGCCGTCGAGGATCAGGCTTGCGCCCGCCAGCAGCGTCTCGGCGTTGCTCGAATCGAGCCTTTCGGCGACCGCGATGGCATCGACATGCGGATTGATCCGCCGCGCCGCGCCTGCCGCAACATCGGCCTTGCGCGCGCCGATATCGGCATCGGTGAACAGCGGCTGCCGCTGCAGGTTCGACAGCTCGATCACGTCATGATCGATGATCGAGAGCTTGCCTACGCCCGCCGCCGCCAGATAGGTGATCGCCGGACAGCCGATCCCGCCTGCGCCGATAATCGCGACATGCGCGCCCTTCAGCTTCGCCTGTCCCGCGCCGCCAAAGGCCGGCAGGATGATCTGGCGGGCATAGCGGTCGAGTTCGGCGTCGCTCAGCAAACTAGTCGACCGGCCGCCGCAGCTTGATGCCCGACAGCGAAGCGAGGCCCGCCATGTCCGCGGTCTCGTCGACCGCATCGCTCTCGACCCCGGTCGATCCGAAACCGCCCGCGCCGCGCACGGTCTCATCAAGCGTCTCGACTTCGGCAAAGGCCGCGCGCTGGACGGGCGCGGGGACGAGCTGCGCAACGCGGTCGCCGCGCTTGATCTCGAAACTCTCGTCGCCGAGGTTCGCGAGGATCACTTTCACTTCGCCGCGATAGTCGCTGTCGATCGTCCCAGGCGTGTTGAGGCAGGTGACGCCATGTTTGAGCGCGAGGCCCGAGCGTGGACGCACCTGGACCTCATAACCGGCCGGGATCGCCATTGCGAAGCCGGTCGCGACCGCGTGGCGTGCGCCGGGGCGCAGCGTCAGCGTCTCGGCCGCGACGACGTCCATTCCCGCCGCGCCATCGCTGGCATAGGCGGGCAGGGGCAGGCCGCCGCCGTTGGGCAGCCGCTGGATGGCGATCTCAATCTCTTTCAAGGGGTGAATTTTTTTCGAGCTCATCGGCGATCTTTTCCATCAATTTGCGGGCGACGGCCTGCTTGGGAAGCCGGTCCCAGCTGTCTACGCCGTCTTTGCTAACGATATGCACCCGGTTGTTTTCGCCGCCCATCGGGTCGGCCGCGACGTCGTTCGCGACGATCCAGTCGCATCCCTTGCGCGCAAGCTTGGCCTGCGCATGTTCGATGACATCGTTGGTTTCGGCGGCAAAACCGATCAACAATTTCGGGCGTTCGGGCGATTTGGCAAGGCCGGCGAGAATGTCGGGGTTTTCGGCCAGCGCAAGCGGCGGGACCGCGCCGCTACCGTCCTTCTTGATCTTTTGCACCGCAGTGTCGGCGGCGCGCCAGTCGGCGACCGCGGCGACCATGATCGCGGCATCGACGGGCAGGCCTTGCTGCACTTCGGCGGCCATCTCGACCGCGGTCTCGACATCGACGCGGATCACGCCGGGCGGGGTCGGCAGCGGCACGGGGCCGGCGATCAGCAGCACCTCGGCGCCGGCTTCCGCGGCGGCGGCGGCAATCGCAAAGCCCTGCTTCCCGCTCGACCGGTTGGCGATGTAGCGTACCGGGTCGATCGGTTCGTGCGTTGGCCCCGCGGTGATCAGGATGCGGCGGCCATAGAGCGGGCGGTGATTTTCGTCGGCGAAGTCGGGCTGGCCGTCCATTTCTCCCCTCCCGCTTGCGGGAGGGGTCGGGGGAGGGCTTGTTGGGTTGGGTGACCGGGACAGACCCTCCCCTAGCCCCTCCCGCAAGCGGGAGGGGGACTGGAGCGCCGCTTCGATCGCGGCCTTGATCGCCTCCGGCTCGGGCAGGCGGCCCGGGCCATATTCGCCGCACGCCATCTCGCCCTCGTCGGGTTCCATCACGGTCACGCCATCGCCGCGCAAGGTCGCGATATTGCGGCGCGTTGCGGCGTGCAGCCACATTCGCACGTTCATCGCGGGCGCCGCGAGCACCGGCTTATCGGTCGCGAGCAGCAATGTCGTCGCGAGGTCGTCGGCGATCCCCGCCGCCATCTTCGCGAGAAGATCGGCGGTGGCGGGCGCGACGACGACCAGATCGGCCTCGCGGCTGAGCTGGATATGCCCCATCTCGACCTCGTCCTTGAGGTCGAAGAGGTTGGTATAGACCTTGTTCTCGCTCAATGCCGCGAGTGTCAGCGGCGTCACGAACTGCTCGCCCGCGCGCGTGATGACGCAGCGCACGACATAGCCCGCCTTGCGCAGCAGGCGGACGAGCTCGATCGATTTATAGGCGGCGATACCGCCGCCGATGATCAAAAGAATGCGCGGAGCGGACATCAGCGGTGGCAAGCCTGCCGCGAGCGGGCGGCGATCGACTGGGTTTGATTCATCGCCGTCTCCTTCGCGCATCAGTTATGCGCTTCCTCGCTTCAGTTCAAGCGGACGCCTAAATCGCAGCAGCGGGAATCGCGCGCATCGGCTGTCGCAACGATCGTATTAAAGCGGTCAGCGCGGCGGGTGCGAAGGCGAGGCCGATGAACAAGGTCGGCGTGACGAGCATCGCCCAATAGAAATTGGCGGGGCGCGCAAAGAGCATCAGCAGCGCCGCATAGCCGAGCTGGATCAGCAGCATAGCGAGCCCGAGCCGCGAGCGCCATGCCGCCCAGCCGAGCAGCGCGAGCGGCACGAGCAGCGCGCCGACCCATCCCGCGAAAAAACGCAGCAGCGACGATGCTTGGACGAACGACAGATAGGCGATCCAGCCGCCTTGTCCGTTCCAGCCCTGGCTCGCGGCGTCGGCGGGGGTCGTCACCGCCGCCAGCGCCGCGATATGCGCCGCGAGGCCCGCCGCGAAGCATAGCCCGACTGCCAGCCAGCCCGCTGCGGCGCGCCAGTCGCGATCGATCAGCGCGAAAAGCCCGAACAGCATCGCTACGGGAAGTATCGTCTCGCGGATCGCGAGCGCTGCGGCGACGATCGCCATGGTCCACCACGGACGGGCGGGGCGATAGAGCGCAAGCGCGAGCGCGAGGAGCACGCCCGCCGCGGCTTCGTGGATGAACAGCCACTCGCGCGCGGCGAGCTGCGTCAGGTTCGCCGCGACGAACAACGCGCCGATCGCGGCGTAGCGGGGGAGCGCGGGCTCGGTGCGCAGCCGCCGGTACCAGGCCAGGATCGCCGCGCCGCCGATGATCACGAAGAGGAGCATCGCCTTCCGTTCGCCCAGCGCGGCGACGATATAGGCCAGCACCGGCAAACGGACCGTCACAAAGGGGCGCAGCGGATAATCGCCGGCGCGGTGTTCGGCGGCGGCCGCGGCGTAATAGGCTTCGCCCGCATCGACCCGCGCCGAGATGCGCGCGTAGAGCGCATGGTCGCCGATGAGGCCGTCGAATTGCGCCGACGTGGGCTTTGCGACCGCGACATGATCGCGGCCGACGCCGCCCGCCGCGCCCCAGACCATCAGCAGCGCCAGCAGGCCCAGAACCGCCGCCGCGACGGGGCGCGAAACCCCGGCGAAGCGGTTCCAGACCGGCGCGCTCGCCATCATTTGCGCCACGTCAGCGCCGACGACATCGCGAAGTTCCAGATCGCACCGACCAGCACGCCCGCAACCCCCGCCACCCACCAGCGCTCGTCATGCCCGGCCATCCAGGTGCCGATGCCGATATTGGCGACCGCGCCGAGCGCCGAAATCGCATAGAAGCTGGCAAGGCCGCCGACCAGGCGCCAGCCCTTCAGCTTGCGGTCGGCGTAGGTGAAGCTGTTGTTGAGGAAGAAGTTGAACGCGATAGCGGTGATCACGGCGCTGGTCTGCGCGGTGACAAAGGCGCTGCCGGTGCCGAGGATCGTGCGCAGGACGGCGAGGTGGACGAACACGCCGAGCCCGCCGACCATCAGGAATTTGAGCAGGCGGACGGGGACGAAGCGGCCGATCGTCTTGTCGGCGATCAGCTCGGCATATTCGGCGATCACGCGCGCGCCGATCTTGCTCTCGCCCGCCTCGCGGGTGCGGAATTGATAGGGGATTTCGGCGACCTTCAGCGGCGCCGGGCTCGACGCCAATATGTCGATCAATATCTTGAACCCGATCGCCGAGAGGCGCGGCAGCGCGCGTTCGAAGGCATCGCGGCGAACCGCGAAGAATCCGCTCATCGGATCGGACACATCGGTGCCGAGCGCGATCTGTCCGGCGCGCGTCGCGAGGCGGCTCATCCGCGCGCGGTCCTGGTCCCATTCGCCGATCCCGCCGCCCGCGACATAGCGCGTGCCCACCGCGATATCGGCTCCGCCCGCGATCGCGTCGATCAGCCGTGGCAGCGCGTCCTCGCTATGCTGGAGGTCGCCGTCCATCACCGCGACCACGGGCGCGGCGGTCGCCAATATGCCCTCGACCACCGCCGACGACAGGCCGCGGCGGCCGACGCGCTGGACGATGCGCACATGCCGCGATCCGCGGCCGATGCGGCGCACCAGTTCGCTCGTCCCGTCGGGCGAATTATCGTCGACGAAGACGACTTCCCAGCCGCGCCCCGCGAGCACGACCGAGAGTTTTTCGATCAGTTTTTCGACATTGGCGGCTTCGTTGAGCGTCGGCACCACGACCGCCACCTCGAGAGGCAGGGTGTCGACCGGCAGGATCTTGTCGGCAATCAGGATGTCGTGGCGCATGAAACCTCGGTTCTGTCCGGATTTCACGTCCGGGTTGGTCGAGGTCCACGCTTAACGATTTAAGGTAAATGTCCGGTAACCAGCTAATTCCCGGCCCGATGAACGAGGGTCAGCCCAGCCAGTTCAGGATGCCGGCGCCCGCCGCGGCGCCCGCGAGCGCGGTCAGCGCATAGCGCCACCAGCGCTTTTTCTCGCCCACGTCCCACATCAGCGCGATGTCGGGCAGCGGCGGGGCGGGCGGCGCGGCGCCTTTCTTCGGCAATTGCGCGTCGAGGCGGCGGATGATGTCGGGGATCAGCGCCAGCGTCTTGCCCTGTTCGCGCAAACCGTCGGCGAGCGCGGCCTCGGGGCCGAGTTCGTCGCGGATCCATTCGCTGACGAAGGGCCCCGACACGTCCCACATGTTAATCTTCGGATTGAGCATCGTCGCGACGCCCTCGACCATCACCATCGTCTTCTGGAGGAGGAGGAGATGCGGCTGCGTCTGCATGTCGAAATCGCGCGTGATCGCGAACAGCCCGTCGAGCATCTGCCCGACGCTCAGCTCGCTCACCGGCTTGCCGCGCATGGGCTCGCCGACCGCGCGGAGCGCCGTCGCGAACTCCTCGACATTATGATAGTCGGGCACATATTGCGCTTCGAAATGGATTTCGGCGACGCGGCGGTAATTGCCCGTGGTCAGGCCATAGAGGATCTCGGCGAGCCAGTAGCGCGCCTGCCGGTTGATCCGCCCCATGATGCCAAAGTCCACCGCGGCGATCGTGCCGTCGGCTTTCACGAACAAATTGCCCTGGTGCATATCGGCGTGAAAGAAACCCTCGGCGATCGCCTGGCGCAAGAAGGCGTTGACGAGGTTCGCCGACAGCGCCTCCATGTCGTGCCCCGCGGCAATCAGCTGCTCGCGGTGCGAAATCTTGATGCCGTCGATCCAGTCGAGCGTCATCACGCGGCTCGCGGTGCGGTCCCAGTCGATCGCGGGGACCTGATAAGTCGGCACCCCGACCATCGCGTCGGCGAGTTCGGACGCCGAGGCGGCCTCGCGGCGCAGGTCGAGCTCGCGCAAGGTCC
This sequence comes from Sphingopyxis sp. H053, assembly GCF_001468225.1. Classification (GTDB taxonomy): domain Bacteria; phylum Pseudomonadota; class Alphaproteobacteria; order Sphingomonadales; family Sphingomonadaceae; genus Sphingopyxis. The sequence continues at coordinate 110,731 of NZ_LNRU01000007.1, forward strand.
AGCGGCGGAAATTGGCGATCACTTCGCGCGGGCGCAACCGCGTCGCTTCGCCCCCGAGCGCCTCGAGATGCGCCGCCGCCCATTCATAGGTGTCGATGTCGCGCGCGAACTGCTTGTCGATGCCGGGGCGGCGGACTTTCACCGCGACCTTGCGGCCGTCGGTCGTGACCGCGCGGTGGACCTGCGCGATCGAGGCCGAGCCGACGGGTTCGGGATCGAATTCGCTGTAGAGGCTTTCGAGCGGCGTTTCGAAGACCGCCTCGATTTCCTGCTTGATGCGGTCGAAATCGACGGGCGCGAGTGCGTCCTGCAGGCTCAGCAAATTGCGCGCCGCTTCTTCGCCGACAAGGTCGGGACGCGTCGCAAGCGTCTGGCCGAGTTTCACCGCGGCGGGGCCGATCGCCTGAAATGCGGTGGCATAATCAGGGATTTTCGGCTGGATCGTGCCCAGCCGTGCAATCCGGCACAGACGCTTCACCCCCGCCGGCGTTTCGGGCGCAGCTTCGATCCCGCGCAGCGCACCGTGGCGCGCGAGGATGCGGCCCCATTTCAGCAGGCGCAATATGTGGATGACGGGACGGGTCAAGCTTTCCACCCGCTGTGGATCGCGACGAGGCCGCCGAGGATCGGCTCGACCTTCACCGCGGTGAAGCCGGCGTCGCGGATCATCTGCGCAAATTTGGGCATCGGCGGGAAGCGGCGGATCGATTCGATCAGATAGCGATAGCTGTCCTCGTCGTCGGCGATCAGCTTGCCGAGCTTGGGGACGAGGTGGTGCGAATAGGCGTCATAGGCCTGCGCGAAGCCCGGCCATTCGTTCGTCGAAAATTCGAGGCAGAAGAAACGCCCGCCATAGCGCAGCACGCGGTGCGCTTCCCTGAGCGCCGCCGGGATGTCGGTGACGTTGCGGATGCCGAAGGCGATCGTATAGGCGTCGAAAAACTGGTCGGGGAACGACAGTTTCTCAGCATTCTGTTCGGACCAGACGAGGCTGTCGATACCGCGTTCGGCCGCGCGTTCGACGCCGACGCCGAGCATGTCGGGGTTGATATCGGCGACGGTGATGCTCGCGCCGAACCGTTCCATGCGAAAGGCGATGTCGCCGGTGCCGCCCGCCATGTCGAGGATCGTCTCGCCCTCGCGCGGCTTCACGCGGCGCACGAAGCGGTCTTTCCACAGGCGGTGCATGCCGCCCGACATCGCGTCGTTCATGATGTCGTACTTGCGCGCGACGCGGCTGAACACTTCGCCGACCATCGCGGTCTTCTCGCCCGCGGGAACCTGTTCATAACCGAAGCTGACGGTGTCGGGAGTGGCCATGGAGTGCGCGCCTTTGCGGGGAGATGGTGTGTTGCGTCGGCCTTTAGCCGGGCCTTGCCGTGCAGGCAAATGGCGCGTAGCCCGATGCGCGATATGCCCGAATTGCCCGAAGTCGAAACCACCGTTCGCGGCCTTGCGCCCTTCCTCGAAGGCCAGCGGCTGACGGCGGTCACCACCTTTCGCCCCGATCTGCGCCGGCCCTTTCCCGCCGACCTTGCGCAGCGGCTGACCGGTGCGACGGTCACGGGCCTGTCACGCCGTGCCAAATATGGTGTCATCTCGACCGACCGCGACGATCATATGATCTTCCATCTCGGCATGTCGGGGCGCTGGCGGACCGAGGGCGGCGAGGCGGGCAAGCACGATCATCTGCTGCTCGAAACCGCGGGACACCGGCTGTTCCTCCACGATCCGCGGCGCTTCGGGTCGGTCGACCTCGTCAGCGGCGATCCGCTGACGCTGTTCCCGGCGTTCGTGACGCTGGGTCCCGAACCCTTGTCCGAAGCCTTCGACGCAGCCTATCTCGCGAAGGCGCTTGCCGCGCGCCGCGCGCCGATCAAGGCGATGCTGCTCGACCAGACGCTCGTCGCGGGGCTCGGTAATATCTATGTGTGCGAAGCGCTCAACATGGCGCGCATCGCGCCGACGAAGCCCGCAGCCGATGTGTCCAGGGCGAAGCTCGCGGCATTGGTGCCCGCGATCAAGGAGGTGCTGATCGCGGCGATCGCGGCGGGCGGCTCGACCTTGCGCGATTTCCTCAGCCCCGAGGGCGATCTCGGCTATTTCGCCAAGGACTGGCGCGTCTATGGCCGCGAGGGCGAGGCTTGCGAATGCGGCGGAACGATCGCGCGGATCGTCCAGAGCGGGCGCTCGACCTTCTTTTGTCCGAAATGCCAGCGGTAATGCGTGTGCTTTCCCGCAATAGGCATTGACCAAAAGGGCCAAGCTGGCTATGCGCGCACCCTTCGAGCAGGGTCCGGGTTACCGGAACCGGCCGTATCCGGACATTGATTCGCCTGTTTGCGCGATTCGGCTGCTCCGGTGACGCTGCGCTCCGACTGACTTAGACCGTTTGGAAACCGAGGAATTTATGGCCAATACGCCGCAGGCAAAAAAGCGCATCCGCCGCAACACCGCGCGCACCGTCGTGAACAAGAATCGCGTTTCGCGCATCCGCACGCTGGTGAAGAAGGTCGAAAACGCCGTCGCCGCCGGCGATAAGGACGCGGCCGCGACCGCACTCAAGGCGGCGCAGCCTGAAATGGCGCGCGGCGTTGCCAAGGGTGTGCTCCACAAGAACACCGTGGCACGCAAGTTCTCGCGCCTGACCAAGAGCGTGAACGCGATCGCCTGATTCGCTTCGTCCCGAAAGGGAACAAAAAGGACCCGCTGGCTTCATGCCCGCGGGTCCTTTTTTGCGTCGGATATTGTGACAGCGCGATGGCAATAGTGTTGCAGCGCGGTAAGTGACGGATTTACGGCGATTCGTTGTTTGGTCACCGGAATGTCATATTTAAACTGTTGAAAAACAGTCATAAAATGACGTTCTGGCGCGATTCCGGCCCCCCTAGTGAGTCAAGATTTTTATTTCAGTATTTTTACACGGCCAGACCTTGATCGACTCGGCGCGGCCTGACTAGACAGGGTGCGTCGTCGGCCTTCGCCGGTGGCCGCCACATCGACATGATTCGCATCTTCTCGGGCTATCTGCCCCGGATAGTATGCCTGCGTCCTGCGCAGGCGACGAATCGGCGCGTGGTCGGCCGCCCGATCGTGCGGCGCGCGGGGACCTGAGGGGGCGGCACGGCGTGATAGAAAGCAGCAATCGGCATGGATATGACGCAAAGGGCGGAGCAATGAGCGGTGATGCCGCGACGCTCTGGCCGCGCGTGGCCGAAGGGCTGCGCCGCGACCTTGGCGTGCGTACCTTCGATCATTGGCTGAAGCCCGTGCGTTTTGCCGACTATTGCACGCTGTCGGGCGTGGTGACGCTCGAAACCGTCAGCCGCTTTTCGGCGAACTGGATCAACGAGCGTTTCGGTGACCGGCTCGAACTCGCATGGCGCCAACAGCTGCCCGCAGTGCGCGGCGTCACGGTGCGCGGCGGCGCTGCCGCCGACGATCGCGCCACGGTGCTCGCAGCCTCGCCGTTGCCGAGCTTTGACGCGCCGCCGCCGACACCCGCCGCCAATCCCGCGCTGCTGGGCTTCGACCCGCGCCTGTCGTTCGACCGCTTCGTCGTCGCGCGCAGCAACATCCTCGCCGCCAACGCCGCGCGCCGCATGGCGATGGTCGAGACACCGCAGTTCAACCCGCTCTATCTCTGCTCGGGCACCGGGCAGGGCAAGACGCATCTCCTGCAGGCGATGGCGCAGGATTATGCCACGGCGCACCCGACCGCGAACATCATCCTGATGTCGGCGGAAAAATTCATGCTCGAATTCGTCGGCGCGATGCGCGGCGGCGACATGATGGCGTTCAAGGCGCGGCTGCGCGCCGCCGACCTGCTGCTGCTCGACGATCTGCAGTTCGTGATCGGCAAGAATTCGACACAGGAAGAACTGCTCCACACGATCGACGACCTGATGACCGCGGGCAAACGCCTCGTCGTCACCGCCGACCGTCCGCCGGCGATGCTCGACGGGGTCGAGGCACGCCTGCTGTCGCGCCTGTCGGGCGGGCTGGTCGCCGATATCGAGGCGCCCGAGGATGATCTTCGTGAACGCATCATCCGCCAGCGGCTGACCGCGATGCCGATGGTCGATGTTCCCGACAATGTCGTCGCCTATCTGGTCAAGCATTTCACACGCAACATCCGCGAACTCGAAGGTGCGCTCAACAAGCTGCTCGCTTACGCCGCGCTCACCGGCACGACGGTCGATATCGCGCTCGCCGAAGACCGGCTCGCCGAAAATGTCCGCACCGCGCGCCCGCGGATCACGATCGACGAGATCCAGCGTGCGGTCTGCGCGCACTACCGGCTCGACAAGTCCGAAATGTCGTCGAAGCGTCGCGTTCGCGCGGTCGCGCGCCCGCGCCAGGTCGCGATGTATCTCGCGAAGGAACTCACCCCGCGTTCGTACCCCGAAATCGGGCGCCGCTTCGGCGGGCGCGACCATTCGACGGTGATCCATGCGGTACGCACGGTCGAGGCACTGCGCGTCGCCGACAGCGAGCTCGACGCCGAGATCGCGGCGATCCGGCGCAGTCTCAACAGCTGATCCACAGACTTATCCCGGGGTTGTCCCCGGGGTTATCCACATCGTCGCGGGCCGTGAGGTCCGCTTTGGGGTGGTGAGCGGACGTTGCTTCCCTACCCTTCGTCATCCCGGACTTGATCCGGGATGACGAGAGTGTTGGAGTCCGCAACCGGTCGAAAGCGGATATCGCTTTGATGCCAAACAAAAAAAGGCCCGCCTTCCTTTCGGATGGCGGGCCTTTTGCTTTGGCTTGCGAGGCGGTTCAGCCCTTTTCGGGCGGCGCCACCGTGATCCGCACCCGCTCGCCCGAATTGCCGGGGAAGCCGGTGAACATCGCCTCGACGAGGTTCGGGACGAGCGCCTGGAGATTGTTGTCGCGCGACTGCGCCTCGGCGTGGCCTTCGAACAGGCGCGAGCCGTCGGCGGCGCGGTTGATCTGGAGGTTCAGCCCGCTGGTGTAGACGGTGTAGCTGCTGACGTCGTTATAGCCGCCCCATCCCGGGCCGAACCCGCCCCACAGGAACGGGTCGCGATAGCCATAGACATAGCGGCGTCCGCCGCGGCCGCTGACGATCACCGGGCGATAGAAGCCGCGGCCATAATAGCCGCCGTAACCGCCGTACCAGGGGTCGCCGAAGCCGGGGCTCGACACGACGCGCTCACGCCCCTTGTCGACGCCATAATCCATGCGGACGATCAGGTCGGCGCGTTCGCCATTCGCCGCGGGGCGATAGCCATAGCGCGTCAGTTCGCCGGCGACGAGATTGGCATAATGCCCGAACTCGATGCCGCCCTGCAGCGCGGGGTTGCTCGCCTCGACGGTGAAGCTCTGGCCCTGCGGTGCGGGAAGCTGCGTCTGGAAGCGCGCGACATCGGCCTTGAACGGCGTCGCGCAACCCGCGAGCGCGAGCGCCGCGCCGGTCATCGCGGCCAGACCCAGCCGTCTAAGATTCATCTTGCTCATCGTCTTGGCTCCGTATTCGGGAAGCGCATATAGCCGCGCTCTCGTACCATAGACTACGCCGGTGCGACTTAACCTTGGTTGAACTCGTTTCATCGCATGGCGGTTCCACGACCCGATATGGGGTCGCGCGCCGCAAAAACAAGAAATTTCGCCTGCGAAACAGCGCGCTGTCAGCGGCACAGCCCCAGCGCGGCATAAGCAGCGTCGAGGGTCGGCTTGGCGAGCGCCGATGCGCGCGCCGCACCGGCCTCGAGCGCCGCGTCGATCGCCGCCGGGTCGGACTTGAGTTCGTTCAGCCGCGTCGCGATCGGGCGCAGCGTTTCGACGAGCAGTTCGCCGAGCGCGGGCTTGAACGCGCCGAAGCCTTGCCCGGCAAAGCGCGCGAGCACCTGATCGACGCTTTCGTCGGCCATCGCGGCATAGATCGCGACCAGATTGCGTGCTTCCGCGCGCCCTTCGAGTCCCGCGGCCTCGGACGGCAGCGGCTCGGCGTCGGTCTTCGCCTTGCGGATCTTCGCCATGATCGTGTCGGCGTCGTCGACGAGGTTGATGCGGCTCGCATCGCTCGGGTCCGACTTCGACATCTTCGCGCTGCCGTCGCGCAGGCTCATGATCCGCGCCGCCGCCGCCGGGATCGTCGGTTCGGGCAGGGTGAAGGTCTCGGTGGCCGTGTCGAGGTTGAACTTGGTCGCGATGTCGCGCGCGAGCTCGAGATGCTGCTTCTGGTCGTCGCCGACGGGCACATGCGTCGTCTGATAGATCAGCACGTCGGCCGCCTGCAGCACCGGATAGGCGAACAGCCCGACGCTCGCGCCCTCGCGGTTCTTGCCCGACTTTTCCTTGAACTGCGTCATCCGGTTCAGCCAGCCGATGCGCGCGGTGCAGAAGAGCAGCCACGCGAGTTCGGCGTGCGCGGGAACGCGCGCCTGGTTGAACAGGATGGATTTCGCGGGGTCGATCCCTGCGGCCAGCAACGCCGCCGCCATCTCGCGCGTGTTCGCGGTCAGCTCGGCGGGGTCGTTATAGACGGTGATCGCGTGCAGGTCGGCGAGGAAATAGAGCTTTTCGCCCGGCATCTCGTCCTGCATGCGCACCCAGTTGCGGATCGCGCCCAGATAATTGCCGAGATGCAAATTTCCGGTGGGCTGGATGCCCGATAGCGTCCGCATGTCTTACTCCTGTTCAACCGCCGGTTTGGCGCGCCGCCGCGTGAGCATGGCGACCAGATCCTTGTCAAGCGCGCCGACGAGGAAGGCGACGACGAAAAACACCGCGCCGCCCGCCGTACAGAGCGCGACAAGCGACCAGATCCGCTCGAAAACGCCGCCGCCATAATAAGGCGCCATCATCGGCATCATCCACCACAGCAGCGCCGACATCGCCGCGACCGCGATCAGCTGGCGCGCGATCCTACCGCCAAGCTTCGCGGTGAAATGGAACCAGCCGCGGCGGTGGAGCACCGTGTAGAGCAGCAGGCAGTTGAGCGACGCCGACGCCGCAGTCGCGCCCGCGAGCCCGACGATGCCATAATGTTCGACGACATAAAGGTTGATCGCGATATTGACGATCAGCGCCGCGAGCGCGGTCCACACAGGGGTGCGCATATCCTCGCGCGCGAAGAAGCCCGGATTCAAAATCTTGACGATGACATAGGCGGGAAGCCCCGCGACGAGTGCGGCGACGATCTGCGCCATGATCGCGCCGTCGGCCTCGGTGAACCGCCCGCCGACAAAAAAAGCGGTGACGAAGGCGGGGGCGCAGATCGCGAGCGCAGCGGCGGCGGGCAGCGTCAGCAGCGTCGCAATCTCGAACGCATTGCCCTGCAATCGCTGCGCCTCGGCGGCATCGCCCGAATGGATATGCCGCGAGAGCATCGGCAGGATCGCGGTGCCGAGCGCGATGCCGACGATGCCTAGCGGCAGCTGGTTGAGCCGGTCGGCGAGCTTGAGCAGCGTCAGCGAGCCCTGCGCCAGCGAGGTCGCGAAGAAGGTGTCGACGAACTGGCTGATCTGATAAATCCCCGCGCCGAAGGTCGCAGGCAGGATCAGCATGCCGAGCTTTTTCACCTCGGGCGTCAACCGGGGCAGGTGCCAGTGCAGCTTCAGCCCGGCGCGGCGCACCGCCCACCACATATAGGCGAGCTGGACGACGCCCGCGATACTCACCGCGACGCACAGCGCTTCGGCGACGATCCGGTCGTCGCCCCCCGGACCGCGCAGCCACCATCCGGTGATGATGCCGCCGATCAGCACGATATTGAGCAGCACGGGCGCAAAGGCGCCCGGCGCAAAGCGCGAGCGGGCATTGAGCAGGCCCGACAGCATCGCGACCAGGCTGACGAGCGCCAGATAAGGGAAGGTGACGCGGCTCAGGAACACCGCGAATTCGAACTTGCCCGGCACCTCCTGGAAATCGCGCGCGAGCAGCCATACGATTCCCGGCATCGCGATCATCATCACAGCCGAGAAAACGAGCAATATCCAGAGGAAGACCGAGAGGACATCGTCGGCGAATTTCGCCGCCGCCGCCTCGCCGCCCCCCTCCGCGTCGGTGCCGTGGAGCGCGCGGCTGTATGTCGGGACGAAGGCGACCGAGAAGGCGCCCTCGGCGAACAGGCGGCGAAAGGTGTTGGGCAGCGTGAAGGCGAGCTGGAAGGCGTCGGCGGCGAGGCCGGCGCCCAGCACGCGGGCGAGCAGCATGTCGCGGGCGAAACCGAAGATCCGGCTGACCATCGTCAGCCCGCCGATCGTCCCGACATTTTTGATGAGGCTGCTCAACCCGTCAGCCCGTCCGAAAGGGGGTTAAGCCTGGCCGACCGGCGCGACGTCGCCCGCCTGCTCGGCTTCGACCTGCTGGACCTGCTGCATGAACAGGCCGTGGAAATCGATCGGTTCGAGCAGCAGCGGCGGAAAGCCGCCGTCGCGGACGGCATCGGCAACGACGCGGCGCGCGAAGGGGAACAGGATGCGCGGCGCTTCGGCGAGGAAGAAGGGCTGCAGCTGGTCGTCGGGGACGTTGCGGACGCCGAACAGGCCGGCGTATTTCAGGTCGATCACAAAGCTCGTGCCCGCATCGGTCTTCGACGTCACGTCGATCTTCAGCGTCACTTCGTACAGATTGTCGCCGACGCTGTCGGCGGCGATGTTGAACTGCACATCGACCTGCGGCGCGTCCTGCCACTGGTAAACCGCGGGGGCGTTCGGATTTTCGAACGACAGATCCTTCACATATTGCGAAATCAGGCCGATCGCCGGGCTCGTGTCCTCGCCATTGGGCTGCAGGGCGGGATTGTTGATGTCGGCGCTGGTCTCGTCAGCCATGATGAAGAAGCTTTCACTGAAAAGATGGAAACAATATCGGCATCCGCGGACCGTGTCGGAACCGCGGCGGACGGTTGCCGCGGCGCTTAGCAGCGCCCGGCGGCGAGCACAATGGCCGCCCTGTCGATCCTATAGTTAAGGGCGAATCGTTGACCCGCCGCGCGGCAGCGGTCATGGTCATTTGAAACTGAGGCGCGTATCGCCTATGTATCAACCACTATGTTTCTATTGCCCGCATTGGACTTTTGCCCGTGACCGCTTTTTCGATCGTCCTGCTCGCCATGATTGCCGCCTTCCTCGGCATGCGGCTCTACTCGGTGCTCGGCAAGCGCACGGGGCATGAGCAGGAGCCCGTGCTGCCGCGCGAGCGCACCGCCGCCTCGCCGGTCCGGCTCGACGAGAATGACGGGTCGCAGGCGCCCGCGACCGCACCGGCCGACACTTCGGGTCTCGTTTACGAACCCGCTGCCGAGGCGGGCCTCCGCCAGTTGCTGGCTTCCGACCGCAATTTCGACGCCGGCCGCTTCATGGAAGGCGCCGAAGCCGCGTATCGCATGATCCTCGAAGCCTATTGGAAGGGCGACCGCGACACGCTGCGCGACCTGTGCGACGACGACAGCTACGAAGCCTTTGCCGACGCGATCGCCGCGCGCGAAAGCCGCGGGGAAACGCTCGACAACCGCCTGATGGGAATCGATTCGGCCAAGATCACCGCGGTCGAACTGAATCGCAGCGAGGCGCGCGTCACCGTTCGTTACCACGCCGATATCAGCGCGGTGACGCGCGACGCCGACGGCAAGCTGATCGCCGGGTCGATGAGCGACGCGTCGCAGACCGACGATTTGTGGACCTTCCGCCGCCAGATCGGCAGCAACGACCCCAATTGGGTGCTCGACGAAGCCGAATCGGCCTGATCGCATGATCCGGGCGGTGGGGGCGCCGCGCGCGCGGACTTTCGGATTCGCGCTGCTCGCTACTCTGCCACTGCTTTCGGGTTGCGCGTCGGTGATTCCCGAGGCGGATAGCGGCCGTCCCGCGACCACCAGCCCTGCACCGCCGCGTCCGGCTGGCACGCCGCGCCCCTATATACCGCGCCCGTCTGAGGGCGCCGGCGCCGCCGCGCAGCCGATTCCCGCGACCCCACGAGCGGCGCTTCCCGCAACGCCCGTCCCGGCCGATGCGACGACCGCCGCTGCCAGCGGCGTTGTCGCGGGTCCCGATTTCGCGACGCTCGGTGTGACCGCCGAACAGGCGAGCGCGGCGCTCGTCGCGTTTCGGATCAGCTGCCCCTCGGTCCAGCGCCGCACCGACACCAGCGGCCTGACGCAGGGCGCCGACTGGACCGAAAGCTGCAACGCGGCGAAAAGCTGGAAGGACGGCGACGCTTCGGCCTTCTTCACCAACTATTTCGGCACCGTACAGGTCGGCGCCGGCACCGCCTTCGTCACCGGCTATTACGAACCCGAAATCGCCGGCTCGCGCACGAAGCAGCCGGGTTATGACGTCCCCATCTATCGCCGCCCCGCCGACCTGATCGAAGTCGACCTCGGCCAGTTCGCCGACGATTTGAAGGGCCGCAAGATCCGCGGGCGCGTCGATGGCAGCAATTTCACGCGCTATTACGACCGCACCGCGATCGAGAGCGGCGCGCTCGACGGGCGCGGGCTCGAAATCGCCTATGCCGCCGACGCCGCCGAATTCTTCTTCCTGCAGGTGCAGGGCTCGGGCCGCCTCCGCCTGCCCGACGGCGGCATCATGCGCATCGGCTATGATACGCAGAACGGCCGCGGTTATGTCGGCATCGGCAAGCTTCTGCTCGACCGCGGCGAGCTGCAGCGCGGGCAGGCGTCGATGCAGGGCATCCTCGACTATCTCCGCGCCGATCCGGTGCGCGGCGCCGCGGTGATGAACGAGAACCCAAGCTGGGTCTTTTTCCGCGAACTCACCGGCCCCGGGCCGCTCGGCGCGCTCGGCGTCCCGGTGACCGGCCGCGCGAGCGTCGCCGCCGATCCCAAATATGTGCCGCTCGGCGCCCCCGTTGTCCTTTCGCTCGACCGCGCCGAACCCAATGGCCTGTGGATCGCGCAGGACACCGGCGGCGCGATCAAGGGCGCCAACCGCTTCGACAGCTTCTGGGGCGCGGGCGACGATGCGCGCGCGATCGCGGGCGGCATGGCGGGGCGCGGCTCGGCGCTGCTGCTGCTTCCGCGCGCCAGCATCGCACGGCTGATCCCGGCGCCTTGATGTGCCGCGGCGCCTCGCCCCCGAAGAAAGCGCGCTGTGGAAAAAGGTCGCGGCGACGGTAAAGCCGCTCGCCAAGGCGAAGGCGCCGTCCGCGCCCGTGGCGCCGCCGACCGTGAAGCCGCCGAAACCCACCCCGCGCGGCGTCGCGGTGCCCGCCGCCGCGCCGCGACCCGCGACGAAACTGCCGCCGCCGCGCCGTACACACCAGGCGGCGACGCTCGACGGCCATTGGGACCGCCGCTTGCGCAAGGGGCTCGTCCGCCCCGATCTCAGCATCGACCTCCACGGCCATACACTCGCCTCGGCGCAGGCTTTGCTCGACGAGGCGATCGGGCGCGGGCTGATGCGCGGCGCGCGCGTGCTGCTGGTGGTCGCGGGACGGCTGCGCCCCGGCGCCGACCGCCTGCCGCAGATGCACGGCGATCCGCGCCCGCGCGGCGCGATCCGCGCGTCGCTGCCCGACTGGCTTGCTTACTCGCCCTACGCCGACCAGATCGTCGCGCTCCGCCCCGCGCACATCAGCCACGGCGGCGCGGGCGCGGTCTATGTCATCCTGCGGCGCGCCCGCGAAGATTAGACGAAAGCGCGCATCAATATGCCGCGATAGATGGCGGTGAGCGTGTGCAGATCCTCGACCGCGACGGCTTCGTCGAGCTTGTGCATCGTGGCATTGGTCAGCCCGAACTCGACCACCGGGCAGAGCGCGTGGAGGAAGCGTGCGTCCGAGGTGCCGCCGGTGGTCGACATTTCGGGGCGCACATCGGTTTCGGCATGGATCGCCTCGGCGACCAGTTCGGACAGGTCGCCCGGCGGGGTGAGGAAGGCTTCACCCGAAATCTTGCCGAGCACCTTGGCATTGGGCTCGACGTCGTGCGCAAGACGCTCGATCATCGCGACGAGGTCGGCGCCCTTATGCCGGTCGTTGAAGCGGATCGACAGGCGGGCGCGTGCCGACGCGGGGATGACGTTGGTTGCGCCATTTCCGACCTCGACGTCGGTGAATTCGATGTTCGACGGCTGGAACCAGTCGTTGCCGCTGTCTAGCACCACCGCATCGATCGCGGCCAAAATCTTGACCAGCTTGGGGATCGGATTGTCGGCGAGGTGCGGGTAGGCGACATGGCCCTGCGTTCCCGGCACGTCGATCCAGATATTGACCGAGCCGCGCCGGCCGATCTTCACCATGTCGCCGAGCCGGTTCACCGACGTGGGCTCGCCGACGACGATCATGTCGGGGCGGACGCCGCGCGCGTCCATATGCTCCATCAGCGCGCGCGTGCCAAAGATCGCCGGGCCTTCCTCGTCGCCGGTGATGATCAGGCTGATCGTGCCCGCCTCGACCGGCGTCGCGGCCGCCGCAGCGACAAAGGCGGCGATCGAGCCCTTCATGTCGACCGCGCCGCGGCCGTAGAGCAAATCGCCGCGCACCTCGGGAGCAAAGGCATCGCCGGTCCAGCCGATACCCGGCGGCACAACGTCGAGGTGCCCCGCAAAGCCGAAATGCTTCGGCCCCTTGCCCGTCCGCACCGCGAGCAGGTTTTCGACGGGGCCGTCGGGTTCGATCCCGTCGATGAACCGCTCGATGGTGAAGCCGAGCGGGGTCAGCGCCGCCTCCAGCGTGTCGAACACGGCGCCCATGGCGGGGGTGACGCTCGGCGCGGCGATCAGCGCCTTGGCAAGCTCTACGGGATCGACGGTGATGCTCATGCCGCTCCCTTACTCCCTCGCGCGGCCGCAAGTCGAGGCTTTGCATCGCGCCGCCGTTGTGCGAAACAAAGTGGGAACAAAGCCACGAGGACTGCCATGCCCAAGCTCGATCTCGATACGATCCCGCAAACCAACACGACGGGCTATCCCGCGCCTTACGATGCGCCTGTGCAGGGCCGCTGGTACCGCCGCCTCGCGCCGCCGACGGGGCTCAGCGACTTCGCCGCGAGCCATGTCGTGCTCAAACCCGGTGCCTGGTCGTCGCAGCGTCACTGGCACGACGGCGAGGACGAGATGCTCGTGATGATTTCGGGCGAGGCGGTGCTGATCGAGGACGACGGACGCTGGCCGATGCGGCCCGGCGACATCGCGGTGTGGCCGAAGGGCAGCACCAACGGCCATCACCTCGTCAACGAATCGGATGCCGACTGCGTCTTCGTCGCCTTGGGCGGCGGCAAGAAATATGACACCGGCGGCGGCTATTCGGACATCGACATGCTTTTCACGCCCGACGGCTATTTCCACAAGGACGGCACGCCCTATCCGACGTCGCGGATTCCCTAGAGAATTCGGTAACTCAGCAGTGTGAAGCGGGCGGATGCGGTCGCATAGACGCCGTGACCGCGCGCCGCCGGCGATCCGAAGACCAGCCCGATGCGGTCGATATCGGCGAGTGCGGCCTCGATCGCGCCCGGCTTCGATCCGGCGGTTCGGCCCAGGACGGAAATCCAGTTCGGATCGTCGAGCCGCACGCTGATTTCATGTTCGCCCGGCGCGATTTCGCGCACCGTGGCGGCGGGGGCGTACCAGCGAAAATCTTCGTAGCGGCCCTTCGCGCTCCAATTGTCGCCGCGCCGCTGGAAATAGAGCGACACGGTGGCGGGAACATCGGGGCTTTCCTGCGGCACGAAGCGCGTGCCGGCCTGTGCATCGACGCGGTAGCGCACGACGATGCGGGCTTGCGGCGAGATCGGGCCGGGGCGGAAGGTGACATAGTGGACATGGCCGGCTGCGGCGCTGCCGACGGGAAAGTCGAATTGCCACCCGGTACGGGTCGGCTGCGGACGCAGCGGCATGCCTTGCGAATAATTCTTGCCGCGAATGATCGGGCCGATCTCCCAGTCCGCCCCGCGCTGCGCCGCCGCCGGGCTGATGGCGGGGAGCAGCAGGGCAAAGGCGATCAGCGCCGCGGTGACAGGATATCGCATAGGCCCGGAATAGCAGGCCGACATGGTCATGTCCTGAACGGCCGGTTCATCGCCGCGATAGCTTGGGCTCAGCCCTCGACCGGCCCCTCGAACTTCTCGATGATCCAGTCCTCGGCCTGCGCGCCGCCGATCCATTCCTGCATGCACGGGTGGCTGATCACCGCCTGCGCATAAGCGGCGGCAAAGCGCGGCAGCGGGATCGAGTAAGTGATAAAGCGCGTGACGACGGGCGCGAACATGATGTCGGCCGCCGACCATTTGCCGAAAAGATAATCGCCGTCGCCGCCGAAGCGCGCGCGGGCCTCGGCCCAGATCTGGAAGATGCGCACGACATCGGCCTGCACTTCGGGGAGCAGTTCGGCGGGGGGGTAGATGCGCCGGATGTTCATGCTGTGGTTGCGGCGGAGCGCGGCAAAGCTCGAATGCATTTCGGCCGCCATCGAGCGCGCCATCGCGCGCGCCGCCATGTCGTCGGGCCAGAAACCTTTGGTGCCGCCGGTCTTTTCGTTGAGATAGTCGATGATCGCGAGGCTGTCCCACACGACGATATCGTCGCCGTCCCACAGGATCGGCACCTTGCCGCCCGACGGCGCGAACTCGTCGCCCTCGCGGCGGTTCGACCAATCCTCGTCGTAAAGCGGGACGGTGACTTCCTCGAACGGCAGGCCGCTATGCTTGACCGCGAGCCAGCCGCGCAGGCTCCAGCTGGAGTATGCCTTGTTGCCGAGGAAGAGTTTCATGGTGTCTCCTTTAATCCCTCTCCCCTTGCGGGAGAGGGTTGCGCAGACTTGGCAGCTTGCTGCCTAGTCGTAGCTGGGAGAGGGGGTGTCAACGGTTGCGTGCGCACGCCCCCTCTCCAGGTTCCGGTAGCGGACAAGTCCGCAACCTGCACCATCCTCTCCCGCAAGGGGAGAGGAGAAATTATGACTCGACCGCCTCCAGCACCGCGGTACGCAGCTCGGCGATCCCCATGCCCTTTTCGCTGCTCGTCGCGATCACTTGCGGGTGCGCGGCGGGATGCTTGCGGGCTTCGGCCTCGGTCGCGGCCTGCACCGCTTCGAGTTCGGTCGCCTTGATCTTGTCGGCCTTGGTCAGCACGATTCGATAGCTGACCGCCGCGGTGTCGAGCATTTCGAGCACGTCGCGGTCGACGTCCTTGATCCCGTGGCGGCTGTCGATCAGCACGAGCGTGCGTTTCAGCACCGCGCGGCCGCGGAGGTAATCGTTGATCAGGAAACGCCATTTCTTGACGACATCCTTCGGCGCCTTGGCAAAGCCGTAACCGGGCATGTCGACGAGCCGGAAGATCAGGGGATCCTCGCCGACGTCGAAATAGTTCAGCTCCTGCGTCCGTCCCGGCGTCACCGACGTGCGCGCCAGCCCGTTGCGGTTCGTCAATGCGTTGAGCAGCGACGACTTGCCGACGTTCGAGCGCCCCGCGAACGCGATTTCGGGCACGCTCGGAGGCGGCAGATGCTGGAGCGCGGGCGCCGATTTCAGGAACGTAATCGGTCCCGAAAACAGCTTGCGCGCGCGCTCCGCCCGTTCGGGGTCGGCCCCCGGGTCAAGATCCTCGTTGTCGCTCACTTCGCCGGTGCCGCCTTCAGCTGCGGGAACTTGCGGTACATCCATTGCTGCTGCGCGATCGACAGCAGGTTGTTGGTGATCCAGTAGAGCAGCAGGCCCGCCGCGAACGGCGCCATGATGAACATGAACAGCCACGGCATGATCTTGAACACCTGCTGCTGCACGGGGTCGGTCGCCTGCGGGTTCAGGCGGAACTGCAGGAACATCGTGATGCCCAGGATCACCGCGAGGATGCCGATCGACAGGATCGATGGCGGGGTGAAGGGCAGCAGGCCGAACAGGTTCAGGATGTGCAGCGGATCGGGCGCCGACAGATCCTTGATCCACAGAATGAACGGCTGGTGCCGCATTTCGATCGTCAGCATCAGCACCTTGTACAGCGCATAGAAGATCGGAATCTGGATGACGATCGGAAGGCAGCCGGCGAGCGGATTGATCTTCTCGTCCTTATAGAGCTTCATCAGCTCCTGCTGCATCTTGGGCTTGTCGTCCTTATGGCGTTCCTGCAGTGCCTTCATCTTCGGCTGGACGAGGCGCATCTGCGCCATCGAACCGAACTGGCGCTGCGCGATCGGGAACATCAGTGCGCGGATGATCAAGGTCAGCACCATGATCGCGACGCCGAAATTGCCGACCTGCTTGAACAGCCAGTCGAGCAGCTTGAAGATCGGAACCTCGAAAAATTCGAACCAGCCCCAGTCGATCGCGTTCGACAGGCGCGTGATGCCCTGATCGTCCTGATAGTGCGAGAGCGTGCTCACTTCCTTGGCGCCGGCGAAGACGCGGCTGGTCGTCGTGACCTGCTTGCCCGGTGCGACCTCGACAAGGTCGCGGGCGAAGGCGGCGCGATAGGCGCCGCCCGGCAGCGAATTGAACGCGGCGGAGACTTTTTCGCCCTTCGCCGGGACGACCGCGGCGAGCCAATATTTGTCGGTGAAGCCGAGCCAGCCGGCCGAGGTGTAGGAGACGGTGTTGTTCGCCGCCTCTTCGAGCTCGTCATAATTGGTGAAGTTCGACTTGCCGTCGAGATAGCCGGTCGGGCCGACGTGGATCGTCCAGCTGTCCTGCTCGTGCGGGTCGGTCGGCTTGCCGGTGCGGTCGATATAGGTGCCGCTGCGCACCGCGACGGGGGCGGCGCCGGTGTTGGCGATCGTCTGCTTCGCGGTGATCAGATAATCGCTGTCGATGCTATATTCGATGCGGAAGGTCTGACCGGCGCCGTTGGCCCAGCTCAGCGTGACCGGCGTCGTCGGGGTCAATTTGGTCCCGGTCGCGGTCCAGACCGTGGTCGGACCCGGAACGACGACGCCCTGCGCCGACCAGCCGATGCTCGCGAAATAGGCGGCCTTGGTGCCCGCGGGGGCAAACAGGCGAACGGGCGGCGAATCCTTTTTGATCGTCTGGCGATATTTGCTGAGCGTGATGTCGTCGACGCGCGCGCCGACGAGGTTGATCGACCCCTTGATCGCGGGAGTTTCGATCGGAATGCGGTTGCCGTCGGCGAGCACCGCTTCGATCGGGCGGATCGCCTGCGGCGCGGCCGTAGCGGGCACCCCGGGGGCGGGCAGCGCGGCGGGCTGGCCCGGCGCCGCGGCGGGCGCGGAGCCGCCCGGCCCGGCGACCGTCGTCGTCACATCGGGCTTGTCGGGGGTGGGGAAGAATTTCTCGGAGACGAAATTCCAGCCGATCAGGATGGCCACCGACAACAAAATTGCCGCGATCATGTTACGCTTGTCGTCCACGCTCTTCGATCTCTCTTCGTCTCTAAAAAGTCGGGGAATGCCGTTCAAGGAACGGGGTCGTAGCCGTGGCCCCCCCAAGGATGGCAGCGCAATAGCCGCTTTGTCGCCAGCCAGCCACCCTTGATCGCACCATGGCGCCGCAGTGCGACGATCGCATATTCGCTGCACGAGGGCGCGTAGCGGCAGGTCGGCGGAAGGATGCGCGACGGGCCGATTTGCCAGCCGCGCGCGATCAGGATGAGCAATTTGGCGATCACGAGAAAAGCCCGGAAATCCGCGCAACTTCACGCGCGAATGATGTTTTTTCTTCTTCGTCACCCCGGACTTGATCCGGGGTCCCGCTTTTCAACGTCGCCGAGCGGGACCCCGGATCAAGTCCGGGGTGACGATAAAGGAGATGGGCGGCAATCACGACGGCTTCGTCCCGAGCTTCTTCGCCGCGCGCTTCAGCGCCGAATCGAGATGCTCGCCGAGTTCGGCAAAGACGATGTCGTTGCCGCCCGGCCGGCCGATCAGCACATGGTCGGCGCCGGCGATCCCCGATTCGGGAAGCGCGGCGCGGCACAGTTCGCGCAGCCGGCGCTTCATCCGGTTGCGCGTGACCGAATTGCCGACTTTCTTGCTGACGGTATAGCCAATGCCCAGCACGTCGTCGCCGTCGCCGCGCTGGCGGACGAGCAGGACAAAGCCGGGCATGGGAAAGCGAAGGCCGCGGTTGGCGGCCAGAAATTCGCTACGTTTTGAAAGCGTTCGCACCAGCTGAACTGGCGCAGAAGCGTCAGCGATCAGGCCGACAGCTTCTTGCGGCCCTGGGCGCGGCGGTTGGCGAGAATCTTGCGGCCGCCAACCGTTGCCTTGCGGGCGCGGAAACCGTGGCGACGGGCGCGCACGAGGTTGCTCGGTTGAAAGGTACGCTTCATCGCGGTTGTCCCTAATTCTCGTCAAAGGCTTTAACAGAAAAGGGCCGCCAAACGTGGGCGGCCACTGATGGAGGCGCGGATAAGCGAGAGTCGGCGCAAAGTCAATCGCCATTGGCGCGGTTTTCGGTCGTTTCGCCATCGGCTGCCGCCAGCGCTTCGCGTTCGCGCCGCCGCGCCGCGCTGGTACGCCGCATCAACCGGTCGGTCCAGCCGGCATAGCGCGGGTGGCGCCGCTTGAAGCGGACATAGACGCGCTTCGCCCACTCGCTGTTCTGCAAAGCCAGCATCAATCCCGCGGGAAACAGGATGACAAAGCCCGGCCCCGGCAGCGGACCGAGCAAGGGCGCGGCGATCATCAGCAGGACGCCAAGCACGAACAGCGCCGTCCGCACCCGCGGGTTCGATCGCAATCGCTGGTAAAGGCTGCGTTTCGCCATGGGGGCGATGTGGGGAGGCTGCGGCGTGTTGCAAGGCTAAAGCAGCTTGGCGCGCGCGGGTTTATGATCGCGCGCGGCGGTTTTGGGGTGGTGAGCGGACGTTGCTCTCTTTTTCGCGGGAATGACGGGGTTCGGTCATGGCTGCCTTCACGAACGCAGTCGCGACGACATTCAATTCAGCGTGACGAAGCGCGCCATATCGTCGCGCGTCAGATAGCGGACGTCGTCGAACGGGGTGCTGTTGGTCAGCGCGTAAAATTCGCGCGCCTTCGCGTCGTTCAGCCCCATTTCGCGGTAATAGCCCAGATATTCGGCGTGGACCGGGTCGTTCGCAGGATAGTCGTTCGCCTCGCGCCCATATTCGTCGGCCCAGCTGTGGACGCCGAATTCGGCGTCGGGCGCGGCGCGGCGGGTGACGCCGGCGAGCCACAGTTCGACCGCGCCCGAGCGGATCGAGCCGCCCGCCGGAACCACGGTTTCGAGCCCCGCGCGGCGGATGGCGCGCGCGAGGATCAAATTCGCTTCCTCGTCGAGGCTGCCGGGGCAGTCGAGCATCTCAAGCCGCTTGAGCCCCGGATACGCCGCGAGCATCGCCGCGAACTGGCGCGGGGTGGCCGAGGTGACGTCGCCCGCCATGCGGACGGTCGCGCCGTCGATCACCGAAAAGGGACCGAAACGCGCCTTGGCATGGCCGAGTGTCGCGAGCGTGGCGGCGGGGGCGTAGCGGCGCGTCGCCGCGAAATCGGCATCCTCGGCGAGCGCCTCGTCATCCAGCAGCGCGGCGCCTTCGTCGATGACATCCTCATCGCTGTCGGCGACGCCGTCTTCGACGCCGGCATCGTCATAAGTCCACGTCACCGTCGTGGTGGTGATCGTCACGACCTGCTGCGCCTGCGCCGGCGCGAACGCGAGCACCGCCGCCAAAGCGGCGACGATGAGCGTGCGGACGAAGGCCGACGGCGAAACCATAGGTCCGCCTTCGCGCGTGCGCGCCTATCAAATGGCGAACAGGCAGTGTCAGCGCGCCGTTAACCGCGATCCGGGACAATCGCGCTACAGCTCGCTTTCGGTGCCATAAGGCGTCGTGATCGCTTCGAGCAGATGGCCGTCGGGATCGGCGAAATAGACGCCGCGCCCGCCGAAATGGCGATTGATCTCGCCCGGCCGGGTGCGCGCCGGGTCGGCCCAATAGTCGAGCCCGCGCGCCGCGAGCCGGTCGATCACGCCGTCGAACTCGGCTTCGCTGACCAGAAAGGCATAATGCTGCGGCGCGACCGGCCCGTCCTTCTGCATGAAATCGACCGACACATGATTCGCGAGCCGGACCACCATGAAATGGAGGAAGGGTTCGGGCGGGTCGAGCGCGAACATTTCGGCCAGGAAGGCCGATGACGCGCGCGTGTCGCGGCACCAGATGATCGTGTGGTTGAGCTCGACCGCCATTGGCTTCCTCAATCGCGGTCGGGGGCGCCGAGCGGGAAATAGGGACGATAGGGCCGCGCTTCCTCGACGCAGCGCGAAATCGTCGGATGCGCGAGCAGCCGCGCGCGATAGGCGCGCAGATTCTCGTATGTGTCCGGGATTTGATGAACCCAGTCGGCGTAGAAGAGCGAAGGCGCCGCAGCACAATCGGCCATGGTGAAGCCATGGGGCGTCGCCCATCCGCCGCCCGCCAGCTCCTTGTCGAGCCAGCCATAGACGGTATCGAGCGCGGCTTTCGACTGCTCGACGATCATCGGGACGTGATTTTCGGGCCCGCGGATCGCGTCGGCGACGACCGCCTGCATCCGGCCCATGACATGATTGTCGAAGACGCGGTCGAACAGCCGGACTTTCAGCGCCGCATCGAAATCCGCCGGGATCAGGCGCGGTTCGGGCACCAGCCGGTCGAGATATTCGATGATGATCGACGATTCAAAATAGGGAATGCCGTCGTGGACGAGCAGCGGAAACTGCCCGACCGGCCAGTGCGCTTTCAGCTCGGGCATATGGTCCGGGAACGCCGGGTCGACCGAGCGATAGTCGAATTCGATCCCCTTCTCGTACAGCGCGATCAGCACTTTCCAGGTGTAGGAGGAGAAGGGGTGGCCATAATAGATCAGCATCAATTACCATCCTTGCGCGTCAGCCAGGCGAGCGGCCAGCCGACGAAGAAAATATGCGGAAAGAGCGCGACCGCGCCTTTGACGAGGTCGGTCGGCGGGAAGGGCACTCCGAAGCGCAGCGGCAGCACGATCCCGTTCATGATGACATAGAGCAGCAGCCCGTAGAGCGTGCCGGTGAGCCACCATGGCCATACGGTCAGCGCGGTCCAGCGCCGCGCGACAAAGAACCACGCCGCGACCATCGCGCCCATGATCGCATAATGCGTCGCGAGCCCCGCGATGTCGCCGCCGATGCCCCAGCCGCGCGCGGCGTCGCCGAACGGCCCGCTCGCGACGGCGTGGAGCATCGAGGAGACGGTGCCCCCCTGCACGACGCTCGACACCGCCGCATAGACGATGTCGAGCGTGCCGCAGAGCAGCCAGGCGAAGAGCGCCGGACTACGCCGCGTCAACGGCTTCGCCCCGCACCGCGGCCTCGATCTTCGCGATGTCGATCTTCTTCATCGTCATCATCGCCTCGAACGCGCGTTTGGCGGCCGCGGGGTCGCCCCCCATCGCCGCGTCGGTCAGCGCGCGCGGAGTGATCTGCCAGCTCAGCCCCCATTTGTCCTTGCACCAACCGCACATGCTTTCCTGTCCGCCGTTGCCGACGATCGCGTTCCACAGCCGGTCGGTTTCCTCCTGCGTGTCGGTGTGGACCTGAAAGGAAAAGGCCTCGCTATGCTTGAAGGCGGGGCCGCCGTTGAGCCCGACGCACGATATGCCGAGAACGGTAAAGTCGACCGTCAGCACGTCGCCCTCCTTGCCGCTCGGATTGTCGCCCGGCGCCTTGTGGACCGACCCGACCTTGCTGTCGGGGAAGGTCGCGGCATAGAAGTTCGCGGCTTCCTCGGCGTCCTTGTCGTACCAGAGGCAGAGGGTCACGGGCTGGCTTGTCGGTTGGTTCGTCATTTTCACTCTCCTTTGATCGGCGCGCCGATCGACCATTGATGGCCGAACGGATCCTTGATTTGGCCGTAACGGTCCCCCCAGAACATATTGTCGAGCGGCATCACCACCGTCGCGCCGGCGGCGACCGCGCGGTCGAACCAGGCGTCGGCGTCGTCGACGTGCAGGTGCAAGGTCACGCCATCGGGCTTGCCCGAGGGTTCGCTGACATATTCGGGAAATTCGTCGTGCATCATCAGCGACGCGCCGTTGATCGTCAGATGCGCGTGCATCAGCCGCACGCCATCGTCGGCGGGCATGCGCATATTCTCGGTCGCGCCGAACGCCTTGATGTAAAAATCGATCGCCTCGCTCGCGCGCTTGTCGGCGATGGCGATATGCGGGGTGAGTCCTGTCGTCGGGCCCTGGTTTTCCATCCTCTCTCTCCTTTGCTTATTTGCGCGGGCCGACGAAGCCGACGGGCGCGCCCTGCGGGTCGATCGCGTTCATCGCATATTCGCCGCCCGGGATTTCCATCGGTTCGCTGGTGATCGTGCCGCCGTTCGCGGTCACCGCGGCGTGCGCGCGGTCGATGTCGTCGACGCCGATGTAGAAATTCCACACGGGCACCGGATAGCCCTCCATCAAGGGCATCACCGCGCCGATCATCACGTCGCCGCGCTGGAGGAAGCGGTAGGCGCCGAGCGGACCCATATCCATCTCGCCCTCCTGCCCCCAGCCGAAATGCTTTTTATAGAAGGCGATCGCGGCGTCGGGGTCGCTGGTCGCGAGTTCGTTCCAGCGCACATGCTGCGCTTCGGTGACCGAAAACACGCCGCCTTCCCCCGGAACGGCACCCTCGGGCGGGATCGGGTCCATGATATAGAAATGCGCGCCCTGCGGGTCGCTGACCATCGCGATGCGCCCGACGGGGAGGTCGGTCGCGGGCATATGCACCGCGCCGCCATCGGCCTTGATCGCATCGATGCTCGCATCGACATCGGCGACCTCGAGATAGCCGAGCCAGCCGGGGCGTGCGCCGCCCGCGAGCATATCGGCACTCAGCGCGAGCACCCCGCCCGCGGTGCCGCCGTCGCTGCGCCCGATCATGCGGTAATCGACGCCGCCGGCCGCGGCGTCGTTCTGCGCCGCGATGGTCCAGCCGACGACGGCGCCGTAAAAGGATGCCGCGCCAGCGGGGTCGGGGGTCATCAGTTCGTACCAGATGAAATTGGATGCCATCGTCTCTCTCCTCTTTCCTTGGTCTCAATAGGTCAGGCTGGGAAACCAGTCGCCGCGTCCCTCGGGCGTCATGTCGAGCAGACCCCAGAGCGGATCGACAAGGTCGCCCGCGCGGTGGTGCTGGCCGGGATCCTCGGGCGCATAAGCCATCTCGCTCGCCCAGACGTGGCGGACGTCCGCGCCATCCTTGCAGAACACGTTGAAGATCGTCTCGTCCCAATTCTCGCCGGGCTTCAGGCCATGCTCGGCGCGCTTGGCGTCGGTCAGCTTCGACGTGTCGCCGAAATAATCGGCCGAATAGCGTCCATCGACGTCCGACAGAAAGATGAGGTGCGGCCAGCGCCGCTCCTTCGCCCAGGCTTCGAGCCGCGCAATCGGCGACTTGGCGACGATGTAGAGCGGCGCGCGCTGCCCGACATGACGCGCGCTGCCGTCGATCGCGTCGAGCATATGCGTGCACCCGTTGCACGGCTTGTCGCGCTCGGGCCCGAACATGAAGCTTTGCAGGATGATGCTCGGCTTGCCCTCGAACAGCTCGGACAGCTTCACCCGCTCGGGACGCTCATATTCGCCGATGCGTTCGAAGCTATAATCCTCGGGCACCGCGCCACCCGGCGGCAGCGCGCGGCGCTTGGCGGCGACCGCCTCGATCTGGCGGCGCAGCGCGATTTCGTCGGCGAGCAGCTCGGCGCGCGCGGCGCGATATTCGGGACTCTCGCCGGGGAAGGACAGATGTTGCATAGCCTGCCTCCTTCTGGGTTCGCTTATAGCCGGTGCAGCCGCAGCGGCTTCACATTTTCGCGTGCGATCAGCCCACGCGCCTCAAGATCGAGCTGAACGCCCTTCAGCCACCAGCCCGCCTTGGCGCCGCCGGGAAACAGCTCCTCGGGCAGCAGCGGCAGCACGCGTGCCTTGATCTCGGCGACGGTCAGTCCGGGCACGGTTTTCGGCACCGCCGCCAGTATCGCGTCCTTCATTGCGTCATATTTCGCCTTGTCGACCTGCATCGCGAAACCCGGGCTGGTTATGCTGCGCATCTCGGTGCGTTCGATGGTTTTGCTCATCCTGCATATCCTTTCGTTGCTTCGATCGGCGGGGCGCGGAAACCCATCGCGGCCCACGCCTTCAGCAGCCGCCACATGAACTTGCCCGTCGGCGTCCGGTAATTGGGGATGTCGTCCGGCAGCTCGACCCCGTCGGGCCGGTCGCCGACGATCGTCCGCATCTCGGCCGCCGGGCGCTCGGCCTCGGCTATGCGTCCCGAATAGACGCTCAGCCAATGCCCCTTGGTGAATTCGAGCGCGATCGGCGCGTTGCAGCAGCGCGCGACGAACCGCCGCGTCGGCGAATCGGGCTTCAGCCGATGCTCGTCCAGCTGGTCCGATCCCGACAGCCATTGCAACCGGTCCTTGCGCATCAGCACATAGGGCGTCCCGCCGTCGGCGCCGACGACTCCCGGCGCGCCCGGAAGCGCGGCGAAGGTCCGGCCCGCCTCCTGGCAGCTATGGCAATAGCAGGTCGCCGCGACGATCGGATTGCCGCTGAGTTCCAGCCGCACCGCGCCGCACGGGCACGAGGCGGTGCGCGTCATGCCGGGCTCGCTGCGGCTCATGCCTCCAGCTCCGCCATCGCCTCGGCGATCGTCACCGGCGCCTTGGGCCGCGCGTACATCGATTCCAGATAGGCTCGGAGCACCGGGGCATCGTCCAGCATGTCTTCCAGCTTGGCCCAATCGAGCGTGTAGGCGGCATTGAAATCGGCCACCGTCACTTGCGCGCCGACGACAAAGTCGCGCCCCTGCATATGTTGTTCGAATATTGCGATCATCCGTTTGCAATCGCGCCTCGCCAGCGCAATTTCCGCGGCCGATTGCTCGTCGGGCGCATAGAGGAAGCTGTGCAACGCGATCCGCCACAGCGGCGCTTCGATCTCGGTCATCAGGAAAAACAGCCAGCGATACATTTGGCCACGGCCTTCGGGCGTGCCGGGGATCAGCCCGCCGCCGGGAAAGCGGCCGCCATATTTATCCGCCAGATAGAGCTGGATCGCCGCCGATTCGCTTACCACCAGATCGCCGTCGACCAACACCGGCAGCTTCGCGGCCGGATTGAGCGCCAGAAACTCGGGCGTCAGCTGCTCGCCGGCGCCGAGGTCGATCGAGATGATCTCGTGCGCGAGATCGAGTTCGTTCAAAAGCCACATCGCACGCAGCGCGCGGGTGGGGGGCGTTCCGTAGAGTTTTATCATCGTTCGGATCCTCTTCTCGATCCTCCCTGTCGCGCAGCGGTGGGGAGGTGGCAGCGCGCAGCGCTGACGGAGGGGCCAATGGCGCAGCGTTGCGGCCCCTCCACCACCGCTTCGCGGCGGTCCCCCTCCCCATGGCTTCGCCACAGGGAGGAGCAGCTGCGATCACGCCTCGACGATCGGTGCGAAACCGCCATAAATCATGCGCGCGCCATCGAACGGCGTGTTCTCGGAACTCGCCTTCATCCGCTCGTCGGCCATCATCTTTTCCCAGCCCTGGGTGCGCGCTTCCTTGCTCGGCCATTCGACCCAGCTGTAGACGACGCTTTCGTCGTCCTTCTTGTGCGCCGCCCGCGCATAGTCGGTGACCTTGCCGTCGGGGACATCGTCCGCCCACGCCTCGACGACGCGCGTCGCGCCATAGTCGATGAAGACGCCCGACATCTTCTGCGCCAGCTCGCGATAGGCTTCCTTGTTGGCGTCGGGGACGGGCACGATATAGCCGTCGGCATAACCGGTCTTGCCGTCGCCTCCCTTGGCGTCGTCGACGATCGAGTCGAATCCGCCGATGATCATGCGCTTGCCGTCGAACGGCATCTCGCCGCCCATTTGCGCCATGCGCGGGTCGCTCATCATCTTTTGGTTCGCGGCATCGCGCGTCGCCTTGTCGGGATATTCGAACCAGCTGAAAACGACCGTCTCGTCGGGCTTCGCCTGCACGGCGCCCTTGAAGTCGTTGACCTTGCCGTCGGGGACATCGTCGCCCCAGCATTCGACCATGCGCGCGACGCCGAATTCCTTGAACAGCGGCGCCGCATCGGCGGCATGCTTGCGATAGGCTTCCTTGTTGGCGGTCGGCACCGCGACCACAAATCCTTCTACATAGGTCATCTTATCTCTCCTTAGGGGGGTGGGAGTGGAACTTCAGGCGGCGGGTGGGCCCGCTTCTTCGCTGAAGGCTTCGAGCTGTGCGTCCATCGCACGCTGGAATGCTGGCCGGGCGAGGCAGCGGTCGAGATAGGCCTGCAGCCGCGGTTGTTCGGCGATCAGTCCGGCCTCGACACCTTCGCGCAGCACGGTCGCCATCGCGATGTCGGCGACGGTGAAGTCGCCCGCGACATATTGTTTGTCGCCGATCGCGTCGTTGAGGCGGCCGAGCCGGCCCTGGATGAATTCGATCAGGCTCGGCCGGCGCAGCTTCGCCCATTCCTCGTCGGTCGAAAAGATATCGACATTGCCGAGTTCGAACAGCATCGGCTCGACGCTGTTATAGGCGGCGAACAGCCAGGCGAGCGTGTTGGCGCGCGCCTGGGGATCGCGGGGCATCAGCCGTTCGTCCTTCTCGGCGAGGTGGAGCAGGATCGCGCCGCTTTCGAACAGGCGGATGCCGCCGTCGTTGAGCACCGGCACCTGCCCCCACGGCTGGAACAGGAAATGGTCGGCGGGGCGGTTGATCGCGCTGATCAGATGCTCGGCATAATCGAGCCCGATTTCCTCGCACGCCCAGCGCGGGCGGAGGTCGCGGACATAGCCGCGCGCGAAATCGGGAACCCAGTCGAAGGCGGTGATCTCGAGCTTGGCGTTCGGGTTGACGGACATGATCGTTCCTCTCTTTTTGTCTTGTCGTTGGGGTCAGAAGGTCGGCATCGGCGGCTTGGCGTCGTCGAGGAAGGGCACGACCGTCGCGACGATCGCGGGCGCCTCGCTCATGATCCCGACGTGCGATGTTGCGGGCAGGATCGCGAGCCGCGCCTTCGGCGCTTCGGTCATGAAACCCTGGGTCGCTGCCGCGATGTCGCCGCCGCCGCGCAGCTTGAACAGCGCGATCGCATGATCGAGCGTGACGCCGTCGGCGTCGCCGATGATCACCATCGTCTTGCCGGGGATCGCGCGAAGCTGTTCGTCGGAATAGGCGAAGGGCGTGGCGTCGAGCGTCTTGATATTCTCGACCAGTTTCGGAAATTTGTCGGGCGTCGGCGACAGGCTCTTGTAACCCGTTTCGATCGGGCTGCCGGCGAATGTCTCGGGGGTGATCTGCGCGATACCGGCGAGCACTTCGGGATACCAGCCGTCGAGCCGCGAGGTTCCCGACAGGATGACCTGTTTGCCAACCCGTCCGGGGTGGCGGACCCCCAGCGCGATCGCGGTCGATGCGCCCATCGAATAGCCGAGCACGTCGGCCTGTTTCACCCCGAGCTTTGCAAGCACCGCGGCGGCGTCGTCGGCCATCAGATCATAGCTGAGCTTGCCGTCGACCCCGCCCGACCGGCCATGGCCGCGCGCATCGATCGCGATCACCGGGCGCGTCGCGGCCAGGGGGGCGATCAGCGGCTTCATCGCGTCGGAGAACATGAACGCGCCGTGGAGTATGAGCAGCGGGGTCTTGCCCGACGCGAGATCGCCGTGCAGCTGGTAATGGATGCGCGTGCCATTCACATCGGCGTCGCCATTCTTGACCGTTACCGGTGCCGCGGCTTTGGCGGTTTCTGGGGCGGCGGCGGGCGGCGCGGCGTGCGCCGGCTGCGGCAGGGCCGCGGCGGCGAACAGCGCAAAGACGGGCACGAGGCTCCAACTGGAGGAGTGGTTTGTCATTCGACTATTCCTCTTATTCTAAAGACGGAGGCTAGGAGCGTTTGCCTTTGATCCAGGCGACGATCGACATCGCGTGGCCGTGGCCGAGGTCGTAATCGGCCTTCAGCCAGTCGATGATCGCGCCGGCCTTGATACCGGGAGCGAGGCCGTTTTCGTCGGCGAGGCCCTTGTCGATCGCGATCGCCGTCAACGCGCCGGCCGACTTGCCGGTCTTGGTTTCGACATTGTCGATATAGGCCTGGAAGCTCATGCGCTCGCTCCTGCCCTGAGCGGGATCAGCGCGCGGAGGCGCGGGTCGCGCAGCCACAGGCCGCCCCACAGCATCAGGCCAAGATAGACGCCGAACAGGCTGTGGCTGAACAGCGGGCTGTCGATGCGCACATGCGTGCCGATCGCGCCGCCGAGATAGCCGGTGATCAGGATCGCACCGAGGATCGCGGTGCGCGGCCAGATATAGAGCAGGGTCGGGATCAGCAGCAGGAACCCAAGCAGATACATCGTGCCGACCTCGAGCGGCCATCCTAGATCGGGCGGGCTATATTTGATCGCGGTCTCGGGCGACACCAGCTTGAGCCCGGCGTCGAAGAGCAGGAAGAGGATCACAAGGCCGCTCAAAACGCGGCCGGCGATCAACTGGCCCTTGGCGGGGGTCGTATCGGTCATCCTCTTCCTCCTCCCTTATGCTTTATGTCAGGCCGATGCTTCGGCGGGCTCGCCGGCGGGGATCGCGGTCGGGTCCATCCACATCACTTCCCAGATATGGCCGTCGGGATCTTCGTAGCTGCGGCCGTACATGAAGCCGAAATCCTGCGTCGGGGTCGGGTCGGCCTTGCCGCCCGCCTTGACCGCCTTGTCGACCTGTCCGTCGACCGCGTCGCGGCTGTCGGCCGAAAGGCAGAGCAGGACCTGCGCATGCGTGCGCGCGTCGGGGATCGTCTTGGTCGTGAAGTCCGCCCATTTCGCGTGGGTCAGCAGCATGACGTGGATCGAACCCTCTTCGACGACCATGCACGCGGCGGTTTCGTCGGTGAAGGCGGGGTTGTTCGCCGCGCCGACCGCCTCGTAAAAGGCTTTCGACTTGTCGAGGTCGGTGACCGGCAGGTTCACGAAAATCATCTGGGGCATTACTCTCTCCTTTGGGGGGTGGTGATTGTTGAAGTCAGCGTGCGCGGTGCGCGGCGACAATTACCTGTCGCATCATGGCGTGCCGCCGGCGCCGAACAGCATCCGGACATAACGCTTCAAATGGGTGACGGTGCCGCGCGCAATCGCCGGATCGTTCGTCGTTTTCGCCAGGACGAAAGCGCCCTGCAGCACCGACTGGACATGCTGGGCCAGGCCGATCGCGGTGATATCCTCGGGCACGTTATAAACGTCCATCGCCGCCTGGATGTCGGGCGCGAGTGCCTGGCAATAGGCGTTGATGCTTGCCTCGCAAGCGGCGCGGATGCGGTCGTTCGTCGCATAGGCTTCCTGCACCATCGTGCCGACGAAGCAGGTATAATCTTCGGTGGGGCCGTCGAGCATCGACAGGCGGAAATCGATATGGCCGAGCAGCCGGTCGAGCGGGTCCTCGAGGCTGACATGCGGTGCCAGCTCGAACATCGGCCGCGCGCGTTCGGTCCAGCCCTCGGCCGCCGCGACCGCCAGCTCTTCCTTCGACGCGAAGTGATGGAAGAAGGCACCCTTGGTCACCCCCGCCGCCGCGCAGATCTGATCGACCGTCGTCGCCGCATAGCCCTGCTTGCGCACCGTGGCATGCGCCGCGGCGATCAGCTTGGCGCGCGCGCTGCCGCGCGGCGCGCGGACCGCAGGGGTGCCGCCGCCCGCCGGGGGGACATCGCGGGCGGCGGCTGCGGGGATCGAGGGCGGGTGATTCGTCGTCATGCGAATCGACATACCGACTAGTTGGTATGTTGTCAAATCGGCATAGACCTCGGCGATGTGCGCGATGATCGAGAAGTTGCGAAAAGACTCGACCTTCCCGCCACTTCGCCTAAACAGGGCGTCGGAACAAAGGGGGCACATCGGTGCTGTTCCGGGGGGAATATGGTCGCAGTCGTTTCAACCACTGCCTATCTCGGCATCGACGCGCGCGGGGTCGAGGTGCAGTGCCAGATCACCCCCGGCGTCCCGCGCTTCGTCGTCGTCGGCCTGCCCGACAAGGCGGTCGGCGAAAGCCGCGAGCGCGTCCGCGCCGCGATCGCCGCGATCGGCCTGTCGCTTCCGCCCAAGGTCATCACGGTCAATCTTTCGCCCGCCGACCTGCCGAAAGAAGGCTCGCACTACGACCTGCCGATCGCGCTCGCGCTGCTCGGCGCGATGGGGGTGATCGATGCCGAGACGCTCGCCTCCTACGTGGTCGTCGGCGAGCTCGGGCTCGACGGGCGCGTTGCGGCGTCGCCCGGCGTGCTGCTCGCCGCGATCCACGCGGGCAGCGCCGGGCTCGGGCTGATCTGCCCGGCGGCGCAGGGGCCCGAGGCGGCGTGGGCGGGCAATGTCGAAGTGATCGGTGCGCCCGACCTCCTGTCGCTGCTCAATCATTTCAGGGGCCATGCGCTGCTCGCGCCGCCGGTGCCGGGCGAGGTCGAGATGCCGGTGCGCTCCGCCGACCTCCGCCAGGTGAAGGGTCAGGAGACCGCCAAACGCGCGCTCGAAATCGCCGCCGCCGGCGCGCATAACCTGATGATGTCGGGTCCGCCCGGCGCCGGCAAATCGCTGATGGCGGCATGCATGCCCGGCATCCTGCCCGATCTCACCCCCGCCGAGGCGCTCGAAGTGTCGATGATCGCGTCGGTCGCCGGGAACCTCGAGGGCGGACGCCTGATCCGCGCGCGGCCGTTTCGCAGCCCGCATCATTCGGCATCGATGCCCGCGCTCGTCGGCGGCGGACTGCGCGTGCGGCCGGGCGAGGTCAGCCTCGCGCATCTGGGCGTGCTGTTCCTCGACGAATTGCCCGAATTCCAGCGCGGCGTACTCGATTCGCTGCGCCAGCCGCTCGAGACCGGCGAGGTCAGCGTCGCGCGCGCCAACGCGCATGTCACCTTCCCGGCGCGTGTGCAGCTCGTCGCCGCGATGAACCCATGCCGCTGCGGCCATCTCGGCGACCCCGCGCTCGCGTGCAGCCGCGCGCCGCGCTGCGCCGCCGATTATCAGGCGAAGCTGTCGGGGCCGCTGCTAGACCGCATCGACCTGCACGTCGAGGTGCAGGCGGTGAGCGCCGCCGACCTCGTCCTGCCGCCGCCCGCCGAGGGCAGCGCCGAGGTCGCGGCGCGCGTCGCGGCGGCGCGCGCGACGCAGACCGCACGTTATGCGACGCACAAGGCGCGGACCAATGCCGAGATCGACGGCGAGCTGCTCGAAGCGGTCGCGACCCCCGACGAAGCGGGGCGCAAACTGCTGGCGCAGGCGGCCGAGGCGATGCGGCTGTCGGCGCGCGGCTATACGCGGATATTGCGCGTCGCGCGGACGATCGCCGATCTGGCGGGCAGCGACGCTGTTGGGCGCATCCATATCGCCGAAGCGCTCAGTTATCGGCGGCAGGCACCGAGGAACTGATGGAGGAGATCGTCTTCGAGGCGGAGATCATCGAATGGCGCGGGCCGGCGCCCTTTCTTTTCGCGCCGGTTCCGGGCGAACATGTCGGTGCCGTCCGCTACGCCGCGATGACAGAGAGCTATGGCTGGGGTGTCGTGCCCGTGGTCGCGACCGTGGGGGAGACGGCGTTCGCTACGTCGCTTTTCCCGCGCGACGGCACCTATCTGCTGCCGATCAAGGTCGCGGTCCAGCGGTCCGAAGCCGTGGGCCTCGGCGATCGGATCGCGGTCCGGATGCGCGTCGGCCGGCCTTAGATTCGCGCGACCCTCCCGATGGTGGTAAACATTTCCGAACATATTGATGCGATGGGGTAGGGATGATCGCGGCGGCACATCTTCTGGCGCACCTGTGCGGCCGGCTGGGGCTTGGCTTTGCCGTCCTCGTGCTCGCGATGTGGGCGGCACCGGCAGCGGCGGGGACGCTCGACGTCGATCGCGATCTTTGCCATGCGCAGACCGGTGTCGCGGGGCGCGATAGCAGCCTGCCCACGCTTCGCTTTTCGTGCAGCGGATCGCCCGCGGATTATCAGCAGGGCAGCCTCTGGCTGCGCGCGCCGCTTGAGGGGCCGGGCGCCCGGCGCGGCGATGTCACCCTGATGGTCCATCAGTCGCGTTTCGACCGACTCGCCGTCGCCTTTTCCTACGCCGACGGCACGACGCGCTGGCAGCAGGTGCGGGCAGGCGATTATGGATCGCATTGGCGCACCGGCGGGCAGATCCTGTTCGAAGCGCCCGATGGCGGCGCGGCGTTGACCGCGGTGACAATGCGCTTCGATCGCCTGTCCGGCCACCAGTTCATCCACGCGCGGCTCATCCCCAAAGCCGAGGCGGCGATGCAGTCGGCGGGCATGGCGGCGGCCATCGGTGCGGCGCTCACGCTGCTGCTCATCAGCTGTATCTACAGCCTGTCGCTCGCCTTTGCGGTGCGCCGCCAATATCTGGCGTGGCAGGCGGCATGGTCGGGCACGATGCTGCTGTGGGGCGCGCTCTGGTCGCAGATCCACCTTGCGCTCGTGCCCGGATTGGCCGGGACGGTGACGACGCAAATCTGCACCTTCCTTTCCTGCCTTGCCATCGCGCTCGCGACGGTCAGCGCGGCGACGGCGGTCGACCGCGGACGGGTGCCGAAGTGGCTTCGCGCCGGCACGCTCATCCTTGGGGTCGGAGTCGGGCTCGCCGGCATCCCGTTGGCGCTGATACGCGGCAGCAGCCTGGGGCTCTTGGGCGACGCGCTGGGGCTGGTCGTCCTTGCCGATCTGGCGGCGGTGACCGTCTATCTTGGCTGGGCATGGCGGCGCGGATCGGTCGAAGCGCGCGATTTCCTCGCGGCGTGGGGACTGCCGATGGCGGTGCTGGCCGCCATCCATGTCGTCGATGTCGAGGACGGTTTCTGGGGCGGCGGATCGAAGCTGCTCGTGCTGGTTGCCGCGACCTGGCAGGCGCTTTGGCTGGCGGCGGCGGCGACGCGGCGGCTCGGCCATCTGCGCATCGAACGCGACCATGCGCGCAGCGCCGCAGCGCAGGCGCAGCAACTCGCGCGGCGCGATCCGCTGACCGGCCTGCCCAACCGCCGCGGCTTTGTCGAAAGCGTCACCCCGCTGCTCGAACGCGCGCGTGCGGACAATCTGCCCGCGGCGCTGCTGCTCGTCGACATCGACCGTTTCAAGTCGATCAACGATATCTATGGGCATGA
Organism: Sphingopyxis sp. H053; assembly: GCF_001468225.1. Taxonomy (GTDB): domain Bacteria; phylum Pseudomonadota; class Alphaproteobacteria; order Sphingomonadales; family Sphingomonadaceae; genus Sphingopyxis. The sequence continues at coordinate 143,779 of NZ_LNRU01000007.1, forward strand.
TGCGGGCGACGTGGTGCTGTGCGGTATCGCACGGCGGATCGAGCGCTGGGAGGGGCCGATGTGTACCGTCGCGCGGCTCGGCGGCGAGGAGTTCGGGTTGCTGACGATCGGGATGGAAGGGATCATCCTCGGCCGCTTCGCCGAAAGCATCCGGCGCGGGATCGCCGCGTGCGACCACAGCGCGACGGTCGGCGAGCGGCTGGTCACCGCCAGCGTCGGCGTCGCCGAGGTGCGGCCGGCGTGCGATTTCCAGCAATTATACCGGCTCGCCGACGAGGCGCTTTATGATGCGAAGCGCGGCGGGCGTAACAAGGTGGTCGTTCAGCGGCACTATGACATGCCGGGACGCGCGTCCGCCCGCGAGGTTGCGAGAACGAATTGAAGGCTGCGCGGACGCGGCCCCATCGGAATCGATTTAGTTGGAGACGACCTCGAGCGGCGGCGGGGCTTTCGCCGCGGCGGCACCGTGGCGGCGGTGGCTCAGCTTGCCTTCGACCTTGCCGCCATTTTCGATCGTGATGTTTTCATAGACCACATCGCCTGTGATCCGCGCGGTCGCGTGGACGATCAGCGTCTTCGCCTCGATCGCACCGTCGAGCAGGCCCGCGATCTTCGCGGTTTCGGCGACCACCGAACCCTTGATCTCGCTCGCCTCGCCCTGGACGAGGTTGGCGCATTTCAGGTCGCCCTCGATCTTGCCGTCGACGTGCAGGTCGACGCTGGCGGCCACATTGCCGGTGACGACGACGTCCGATCCGAGGATCGAAAAGGTCGTGTGACGCGCGCCGGTCGCCATCTTAGCGGGCACCACGGGCGGCAGCGACGGAACCGACTCGCTGTCGGGCGTCGTCTTTGACTTCGAGAACATCGGCTTTGGCCTCCAGGAAGCGGCGCGGGTTGACCGCGACGCCATTCAAACGGACTTCGAAATGCAGGTGGCTGCCGGTCGAACGGCCGGTCGAGCCCATTTTGGCGATCTGTTGCCCCGCGGCAACCTGCGCGCCGACGGTCGAGGTAAAGCCCGACAAGTGGGCGTAGCGGGTCAGGATGCCCTGACCGTGATCGACCTCGACGACATTGCCGTAACCCGACTTTTGCCCGACATAGACGACGCGGCCGGGGGCGGCGGCGAGGATCGGCGAGCCCATCGGACCGGGGAAATCGAGCCCCGAGTGCATCGCGCCGGCGCCGGTGAAGGGATCGCTGCGATAACCGTAGCTCGACGAGAGCATCAGCACATTGGCGGGCTTGCCCGAGGGGAGGGCAACGAGCGTGCGTTCGAGCACTTCCATGCGGAACAGCGCGCTTTCGAGCGCGGCGAACGACTTGCCGAGCGAACTCGCGCGGCCCTTGCCGCCGCGATAAGGGATGAACGGACCACCGCGGCCGGCCGCGGCGTTGCGGACGAGCGCGGCGGGGTTCATGCCGAGCTTGGCGACGGCGCCTTCGGCCTTCGCGGCGCGTTCGTTGACCGCGGTCAGCAGGCGCGTCGCGAAATCTTCCTGCCGCGCCTCGAGGCGGGCGAGGATCTGTGCTTCGGGGGGCAGGTTCGGGTCGATCAGCGCGCTGGTTTTAAGGGGCGCCTGTTCGGCCGCCGGCGCGGCGCCCGCGGTATGGGCTTCGGGTGTCACGGCCGCGGGCTCGACGCCGAAGTGGACCTTCGACCATTCTTCGAGCTGTTCCTGCCGGTCTTCGAGATCGGCGGCGGTTTCGGCGACATTGTTGCGATATTTGGCGATTCGCGCTTCGGAGGCGGCGGCGGCAGCCTGCTGCTGCGCGACCGCGGCGCGCTCACCCGAGCTCAGGAGCTGGTTGACGAGCACGGCCAGCGTTGCGCCGGCCCATGCGAGCAGCACGATGCCGGCGATCAGCGCGACGCGCTTTTGCCAAATGGCGCTGACGCGCACGAAACGGACATGTCCGTGCGTGCGGACGAAGATTTCATGGTCCTGAAACAGCGCAGAAAAACGCTGGCGCAAATCGCGCAGACCCGTTGTTTTCGATGACAAGTGGCGACCCCATCTTGTGTTTTATTGGAGCCCTCCGCCCCGATTGATGCGCGCTGTATCAGGCCGGTTGCACAGGTGCGAATCTTTGGAGGGCGACTCGGGCCGAGTCGAAATTTTCGCGCGGTGAACGGTGTCAAACGGTCGGAACGCCGCCATTTTGGCAGGAAAACGCCCGCGAATCGGAAAATGCGATTGACGGCTTGCTTACCATTTTCGGGTAACGCTAAGCGGGTGAATATCATGGCGAAATCTGCATCATCCGACGCCCACGAATCGGCAAGCGCTCCGATCGCGCCGACGGGCGTCCGGCCGCGTTCGGCCGTCAGCGCCGGGGTGGGCATCGTCGGGCTCGCCGGTCTGGTGAGTTATTTGTTGATCGCGCGTTTCGCGCCCGACATTGCGGCCTTCCTCGGTATCGACTGGGGAACCCGCGGGGCGATGAACGGGCCCAATTCGGCGATCGCGAGTGTGCTTGCCTGTGGCGGACCGATGGTGCTGTGGTCGATCTTCGTCGACAAGGTTCACCGCAATCCGTCGACCGGGATCGACTGGGCGCTGCGCCGTCCGTGGCGCGAGACGCTCGACATCAGCCTGACCAAGCTCGCCGGAATGTGGGCGACCTGGGGGCTGATCGCGCTGATCTATGCGACGATGCGCTATTATTGGGAGGGCAATTACGCCTTTTCGATGAACCTGCTCGAAACCGTCGCGCCGTGGCTGCTGCTCTTTTCGGTGCCCTATATGCTGTGGCTCGACCGCCGCATGGTCGAACCGCGCGACGGTTGCTACGCCTTCGGCCGCTGGCTGATCGCACCCGGCCAGCCCGTCGACGGCAAGGCCATCGGCCATCATCTGCGCGCGTGGGCGGTGAAGGGCTTTTTTACCGCCTTCATGCTGTCGATCGTGCCGGGCAATTTTTCGGCGCTGGTCACGGTGCCGCTGAGCGAAATCCTGGCCAATCCGTACAAGACCGGGATCTGGACGATCAATTTCCTCTATTTGATCGACGTCCATATCGCGACGGTCGGCTATATCCTGACCCTGAAGCCGCTCGACGCGCATATCCGCACCGCCAACCCCTATGGCATGGCGTGGGTCGCGGCGCTCGTCTGTTATCCGCCCTTCATCCTGATGAACGGCGGGCCGCTCGATTATCAGATGTACGGCTCCGACTGGGGCTATTGGCTCGCGGGGCACGAAAATCTGCTAATCGTCTGGGGCATCGTGCTGGTGTTGCTGACCGCGGTCTACAGCTGGGCGACGATGGCGTTCGGGATCCGCTTTTCGAACCTGACGCACCGCGGCATCATCACGCATGGGCCGTACATGTTCACGCGCCATCCGGCCTATATTTCAAAGAATATGACCTGGTGGATCGGTTCGCTGCCCTTCCTCGTCACCGCGGGCGGCTGGGTCGAAGGCGCGCGCAACGTCGTGCTGCTCGGGCTGGTCAGCGGCGTCTATTACTGGCGCGCCAAGACCGAGGAGAAGCATCTCCTCGCCGATCCCGCCTATGTCGCCTATTGGAACTGGGCGCAGGAGCATGCGCTGGTGCCGCGCCTGTTCGCCCGGATGACCGGCCGCACGAGCCCGCTGATCCGGCTCGAGCCCGACGCGCGCGTCGGACCGGTCGCCTAGCTTTCGTTCGCGCTAGTTTGTAACGCCATGGCTTGCAGCGGCCTCGGCTGCACGGCGCGCTTGCAGTTCGGCATGCGCCTCATTGATCGCACGCCACGCTTTTTCGCAGCGTTGCTTGTCGGAAGACCGCTCGCTTGTGCAGAGCTGATTGAGCCGCGCGAGGACGGCCTTGGGGCTGTTGTCGCGGCCTGCGGGAAATGCCCGGACCTGTTCGCCCATGGCGTTGGCGCCGATAGTGGCGGCCGAGTTGATATCGATGCCCTGCGCCGCCGCGGCGGTGGAAAACAGGCCAAGCGCGATCAGGCTGGTGGTCAAACGTCGCATCATCGACTCCCATATCGTTGCAGGGCGATGATAACATGGAAGTAATTGGAAGCGAAGCCCGATCCGCGCGGAGCGAAACCCCGCGCGGATCGAAGGCTTTTAGAATTTGAAGCCCGCTTCGATGCCATAGATGCGGGGTTCGTTGACGTAGCTGGTCAGGTTGTTGAAATCGATGCCGCCGGTCGGCGATTCATCGTTGGTGACGTTGCGCACAAAGCCCGCGATGTCGAAGCGGTCGGTTTTGTAGCCGACGCGAACGCCGCCCTCGAGCAGCTTGTCGTCCGAGAATTCGACCGAGCGATAGAGGAAGAACTGCACCTTCGAGCGGTAATACCAGTCGGTGAAGGCATAGATGGCGCCGTCGCCGACGGGGATTTCATAACCCGCGGTCCAGTTGAGCGTCCACTTCGGCGACTGCGGCAGCTGGTTGCCGTCGATCGAGAAGATGCCGGGGCTGCCCGGACGCGCCGGGTCGAGCACGGTGCACGGCGTCGCCGAGCCGCAGCCCGCGACAAAGGCGTTGGCATCGTCGATCTTGGCGATGTTCCACGCGCCGCCGATCGAGAAGGTCAGGCCCTTGGCGGGTGCCGCCTGCAGTTCGGCCTCGATACCATGGCCCTTGGCGTCGACGTTGAGCAGGCTCGCGACGTTCGACGTGCCGCCGACCGCGGTCAGCTGCAGATCCTTGGTGTCGAAATAATAGCCGGTCAGGTTGAAGCGGACGCGGTTGTCGAGGAAGTTGGTCTTGATCCCCGCTTCGTACGACATCGTCTCTTCCTGATCGGCGGTCGAAATGACGCGCGAGAAGGTCAGGCGGCCCTGCACCGACGGCGCGCGATAGCCGCGCGCGACGCGGGCGTAGAGGGTGAGCGCGTCCGACGCTTCATAGGTCGCGCTGGCGTCCCACGTCAGCAGCTTGCCCTTGACCTTTGCCGCCTGCGGCGGGACCGGCGTGTTAGGGCTGACGACGAAGGGCGGGCGCGTTTCGACGGGGCGCGACGCGACAAAGTCGCGCGTGTCATGGTTGTAGCGCGCGCCGGCCTGCAGCTTGAAGCCATTGTCGAACGCGTAATTGACCGAGCCGAAGATGCCATAGGCCTCGCTGTCCTGGCGCTGGATGGCGATCGCCGAGGGGGTCGCGTCGGTCGGGCCGCCGAATTCGAAGCTCGAAATGTCGAGCTTTTCGTCGAAATAGAAGGCGCCGAACTGATAGCCGAGCCCGCCGCTGTTGTTCGACGCGATGCGGATCTCTTGCGTGAACTGGTCGAGGCTGGGGACATTGTCCTGGCTCTGCGCCTGGAACGGGATCAGCCCCGGACCCGACACGGGCAGGAACACCGCGCCGAAGCCGCCGTCGATGTCGCCGCGGCTGCGGAAATTGCCGTTCCAATAGGAGGTGATCGAATAAGCCGTCACTGGCCCGAAATCATATTCGAGGTTCAGCCCGGCATTATAGGTGTTGAGCTTCTGAAAATTGAGCCCGTCCTGATAGACTTCGTCGCGCTTGAATTCGGTGCCCGCGCCGCCGAGGCCGACGAGCTTGTTGCTGCCCGGAAGCTGCGTGTTGGCGCGGAAGATGATCGCCGAGCCGTCATAGATGCGGACCTGCCCGGTGACGCGGCCGGTGAAGGGGCCGTTTTCATATTGAAGCTGGAGGCGCGCGGCGATGTCGTCATAGCCGCCGAGATCGTTTTTCTTGGTGGTCGCGATGTTGTCGACCCAATTGTCGCGGTGCTGGTACAAGGTCGACAGGCGGACCGAGAAGCCATTGTCGTCGGCGGCGCCCGCCGCGACCTCGACCTGCGTGGTGCCATAGCGGCCATAGCTGGCGCGGGCGTAGCCGCCGGTCTTGCCGGGCTTGACGGTGTCGAACTTGACGATGCCCGCGGGGGTGTTGCGGCCGAACAGCGTGCCCTGCGGCCCGCGCAGCACTTCGACGCGGTCGAGGTCGAAGATCGGGAAGCCCTTGAGGATCGGGTTTTCGAGCACGACGTCGTCATAGACGAGGCTGACCGGCTGCGATGCGTTGAGGTCGAAGTCGGTGTTGCCGAGCCCGCGGATATAGAAACGCGGGAAGGTGCGGCCGAACGAGCTTTCGATGTTAAGGCTGGGGACGCGGCCCGCGAGCACGCGGACGTCCGAACCGGTCGAGGTGATCGCGTCGAGCGTGTTGCCCGACAGCACCGAGACGGCGACGGGCACGTCCTGCAGGCTTTCCTCGCGGCGCTGCGCGGTGACGACGATGTCGCCGAGGCCGCTGTCTTCGGCGACGGGGGCGGCGTCCTGCGCGGCGGCGGGGGCGGCCCAGGCCGACGTGGCGAGAGCGATGCTTATAGCAATAGTGGAAGGAAAGTGGCGCATGGCGAGCTTCCTGAAACAGAGTTGACGATGGGAGAGTGGAAAAACCAAAGGCTCTTTGGCTTTCCGCACGCGCGCAATCAATCGCGGAAGCGTGCGCCGCTGACTTTCATGTCAGCAGTGTTGCGCATTTGCTGCACTTTGGGGGCGGGTCGGTCGGCTGCCGTCGGCTGCGAACGACGCCAACCATCATCGTCACCCTCTAACGAGACACGTGGCTCGTTAGACTTGATCCGGGGCCCATGACTTCAGCGCTGCCGTGGATCCCGGATCAAGTCCGGGATGACGAGAGGGAGGACGCCCGTCGCATGCGTCGGTGGGCTAAAAGCTGAGCTCGTCGTAGATTTTCGAAAGATCGCCGCCCCATGGGCCTTCGTAACGGTCGAGCAGGTCGTGCGCCGGGGATTTGCCGTTCTTGGCGATGCGGCGGAGGGGTTCGAGGAAGCCGACCTCGTTATCGCCCATCGAATTGACCTCGCCGCGCGCGGCGAGCCCCGCCGCCGCGATGTCGAGGACGCGGTGCGCCAGTTCGCCCACGGTGCCGCCGCCGGGGGCGGGGGCGCAAAGGCCGTCGCGCGGGACGGCGTCGCGGAGCGTCTGCTGTTCCTCGATGCTCCAGCCCTTGACGAGATCCCACGCCGCGTCGAGCGCACCCTGGTCATAGAGCAGGCCGACCCACAAAGCCGGGAGCGCGCAGATGCGGTTCCACGGGCCGCCGTCGGCGCCGCGCATTTCGAGGAAGCTTTTGAGCCGCACTTCGGGGAAGGCGGTCGAGAGATGGTCGTTCCAGTCGGAAAGGCGCGGCTTTTCACCGGGCAATGCGGGCAGCTCGCCCTTCAGGAAGTCGCGGAAGCTCTGCCCCGCGGCGTCGATATATTTGCCGTCGCGGAAGACGAAATACATCGGCACGTCGAGCATATAGTCGACATAACGTTCGTAGCCGAAGCCGTCTTCGAACACGAAGGGCAGCATGCCGGTGCGCGCGGGGTCGGTGTCGGTCCAGATATGGCTGCGGTACGACATGAAGCCGTTGGGCTTGCCCTCGGTGAAGGGCGACGAGGCGAAGAGCGCGGTCGCGAGCGGTTGCAGCGCCAGCGAAACGCGGAATTTCTGCACCATGTCGGCCTCGCTTTGATAATCGAGGTTGGTCTGGACGGTGCAGGTGCGCAGCATCATGTCGAGGCCCATCGTGCCGACGCGCGGCATATGGTCGAGCATGATCTTGTAGCGGCCCTTGGGCATGATCGGCAGTTCGGCGCGCGTCTTGTCGGGCCACATTCCGACCCCGAGAAAACCGAGCCCGAGTTCGGCGCCGACCTCTTTCACCTGTTTCAAATGGCGGCCGGTTTCGGCGCAGGTCTGGTGGAGATTTTCGAGCGGCGCGCCCGAGAGTTCGAGCTGGCCCGCGGGTTCGAGGCTGACGGTGCCGTCGCTGCCCGCGAGCGCGATCACCTTGCCGCCCTCGATCACCGGTTCCCAGCCGAAGCGCGTGAGCGCCATCAACAGGTCATGGATGCCGCCGGGCTCGTCGTAGGACGGCGCGCGATGGTCGGCGGTGCGATAGACGAATTTCTCGTGCTCGGTGCCGATGCGCCAGCGGTCCTTCGGCTTTTCGCCCTTGATCATGGGGACCGCGAGCTGATCGCGGCTTTCGACGATGGGATCGTTGCTGCCCGAGGCGGTGCGCGTGCTCATATCGCGCCATTATACGGTTCGGTACAGAAAGCAATCGGCTGTTGCCGCCTGCTATTTCACCCCGGCGCGAAGGTTGATCGTGAAGCGCGATCCCGGCGCCATGCCGATCAATTGATCGTCACGTCGAAGGCGACGGCCAAGGCATTGCCGGGTGCGAGTGTCGGCGTGGTCGCGGCGACAATATTGCCGCCGATCGATGCCCCGAACGGATCGCTTTCGTCGGCGCCGCTCGCATTGTCGTCCTCGACCGCCGTCGCGCCCGCGCAGCTTGTGCCGCTGCGCAGCGAACCGGGGGTGAAGGCCGTGCTGGTGGGCAGCGGATCGGCGATATTGATGCCCGTCGCGGTGCCGCTGCCATTGTTGGTGACGAGGATGCAATAGCGCATCGTTGCGCCGGGGATCGCCTTTGGATCGGTCGTCCCGTTCGTGGGGTCGCTGATGATGCTGCTGGTCTTGGCGATCGTCAGGTTCGCGGTCGGGCGGCAGAAGGTGATATCATGGATCGCGGCGCCCTGTTGTCCGGGGTCGGCGGGGGCGAGGCCGTGGCTGCCATAGGTGATGGTGATCGTGTCGACTGGTGCGGCAAAGGTGACGACGACGTTGCCGTTGGCGCTGGCGTCGGCCGAGGTGGCGTCGCCATAAGCGCTGTTGCCGATGACATAATTGCTGACCCCGTTGGTCAGGGTTGGCATCACCGGCGATCCGTTGAAGCTGCCCGTCACGGTCAAACGGTCGGCGAATTGTCCCGCCGCGTAATCGATATCGAACACGCGAAATTGCACGCCCGGCACCGCGGTCGGCAGCGTGATCGTCGAGGTGATGGTGCCGGCCTGGCTGGTGAAATCGGCGATCTCGAAGATCGAAAATTGCGCCGGGGAGAGGCCGCCGGTGACGACATTCTGGCGCGTCGGCGACTGGCCGCCATAGGTCGCATTGTTCAGGAACGCGCCGCCGCTGATGCCGATATTGAAGTTCATCGTGCCGATCGCGGTCAGGGCATAGCTGCCGCTCGTCGTGCCCGCGGTCCAGGTGACGCCGTCCCAGTCGTGCATCGTCGTACCGACGGGGCAGACGAGTGTCGGCGGTGTTCCCGCGGCGCGCGTGCCCGACACGGTGAAGCTGGCTGCATCATAGTCATCCTCGCCCGCCGCGCCGTTGCCGGGGGTCGAATCGAAGTCGAAGGCCGACGACGCGCTGACCTCGGCGATATTGGTTACGCTCGCGCCCGCGGTGGCGGAGACGGTGCCGGTGATCGTCAGCGTCCGCGTCGTTCCGGGCGGGATACTGCCGACCGTCCACACGCCGGTCGTGCTGTTGTAACTGCCGAAACCCGAGGCGCTGGTGAAGGCGAAGCCCGCGGGCAGTGTGTCCTGCACGGTGACGCCGGTCGCGGTCAGCGCCGAGCCGCTCGCGTTGGTCACGCTCAATATATAGTTGATGCTGGCACCCGCCGCGGGCGACGCGTTGCTCACCGACTTGGTCAGCGACAGGTCGGCGGACGGCGCGATCGGCACCGTCGTGAGCGTCAGGTCGGTGCGCGTGAAGTTGCCGCTGTCGCCATTGAGCGAGTCGCAGATCGTGAGCTGCCACGTGCCCGCCGAGCCCTGGCCATTGAAGCTCGCGAGCGATCCCTCTGGACGGAATGTGCGCTGATAGGGCGGCGCCGCGGCGCTATTGTCGTTGCTCGTATGGGTCGAGATGCTCGCCGCCGCGCTGTCGTCGAACAGGACGTTCAGATTGTCGGCCGAGGTGCCGACATTGGTGATCAGATTGACGACGGTTCCGCCCGGCGAAACCAGCGTCGCGCGGACGTCGCCGCGATAGCTGTGCGTGAACTGCACGCCGATATTCACATCGGTGACCTGTGCGTTCGCGCCGACGGTGAAATTTCGTACCATCGGGCTGGCGCACGCGGTCGCGGTTTCGCTGATCGTGCCGGTCGCCGTGTTGCTGTAGCTGGTGGTCGTCTGTGCGGCGGCGGGATTGCTGGCAAGCGTCAACGCCAGCCAAACGAGCATGAGACATACTCGCACAGACTGCAAACACTGGCCCCCACGCCAGCGGTATCGGCTCTGGTCCCGCCGTTGCATGGCGCCGCTATGGCCCGGGCATAGCTAATATCGGGTTAAAATCGGCAACTTGGCCGCATTTCTGTGCGGCAACGGGACAAAAGCGGGAATTCAGCCGCCCGCCGACCAATCGCCATTTTGCGCCATCCAGATGCCGACGGCGGCGATCGCTGCGGTTTCGGCGCGCAGGATGCGGGGGCCGAGCGCGATGCGGCGGACGGCGGGATGGCCGGTCAGAAGCTCGCGCTCGCGCTCCGTAAAGCCGCCTTCGGGGCCGGTGAGGATCGCCGCCGGTGCGGGGGCGTCGATGCTGGCGAGCGGCGCGCCGCCGGCTTCGTCGGCGAACAGCAGCGTGCGCCCGGCCGGCCAGTCCTTCAAGAGCTGGGGCAGTTTGACGGGCTCGGCGAGCGTCGGAAGCGCGGTGCGTCCGCATTGCTCGCACGCTTCGACGATCTGTGCCTCGAGCCGCTCGCTTTTGACGCGTTCGACGATCGTGCGTTCGGTGATGACCGGCTGCAGGCGGCTGACGCCGAGCTCGGTCGCCTTTTCGATGATCCAGTCGAGCCGCGCCTTCTTGACCGGCGCGAAGCACAGCCAGAGGTCGGGAACCTGCTCGATTTCGCTGATCTGCCGCTCGATGCGCAGCGTCAGCGCGCGTTTCGCGGCGTCGGCGACGACCGCGAGCCATTCGCCGCTGATATTATCGAACAGCAGGATCGGGTCGCCCGCCTTCATCCGCATCACATGGAGCAGATAATGCGCGGCGGGGCCGTCGATCATGGGGGCGGCATCGGGCCCCAACGGCAAATCGACAAACAGGCGGGGTGTGCTGGCGGGGGGCCAGGCAGGAGTCGCGGGCATATGGGGCCGATAACAGAAGGCGATATTTTGTGCATCCTTTGCCGTGAGGCGATGGGCCTTGTCCCGATCCGGGTCAGAACCGCCGATCCGGGCCGGTCGACCCGCCCCCGATTAGCATTTTGGTAAGCAGTCTTCCCCTAGGTGCGAGAATACCAGCGGCCCAAATCTAGTGGGGGGCGTCGCGGGGCGAAGAGGGGTTAGGCCATGCGAGGGACCGTGTTCAGCCGGCTGCGGCTCGGCGCCACAAAGCTTTTGCGCGACCAGCGCGGCAACGCTTTCATGCTGACCGCGGCGGCGATCGTGCCCGTGATCGGTATCGTCGGTTCGGCGGTCGACATCGGCCGCGCCTATATGACGCAGCTGCGTTTGCAGCAGGCGTGCGACGCCGGCGTCCTCGCCGGGCGCCGCGCGATGGGGGCCGGAGCCTATGGCGTGGACGAGGAAGCCGAAGCGGACAAGATGTTCAACTTCAACTTCCCGACCGGCCGTTATGGCGCCACGGCCATCAGCTTCTCGTCGGAGGCCGACGGCACGGCCGACGTCACCGGCACCGCGAGCGCGACCCTCCCCACCGCGCTCATGTATATTTTTGGCAAGGGCCAGTTCAACCTTTCCGCCGCCTGCACGGCAAGGCTCGAAATCTCCAACATCGATGTGATGCTCGTGCTCGACGTGACCGGATCGATGGAGCAGACGAACGAAGGCGATGACCAGAACAAGATAACCGGGCTGAAAGCGGCGGCGAAGTCTTTCTTCACCACCCTGACCAGCGCGGACATCGGCGACGGCCAGCTCCGTTTCGGCGTCGTACCCTATAGCACCACGGTCAATGTCGGAAAAATCCTTCGCGACGAAAACACCGCGTGGCTGTCGCAAACCGTGACGGTGCCCTCACGGCGGTGGGGGTCGGGCCAGGAAGAGGAATGCCGAAACGAGGGGTCGAACAGGAACCCGCGATGGGTCTGCAGCATGGTGACGAAGAACCTCTATCATTATGAGGATCGGACCTTCACTGTCGGATCGCCCACGATCGGCTCCAATGGCACCATATTGAGGTTCGCAACGGGAAGCGAAGGCGCGAATGTGTCCACCCGTTGGGGCGGCTGCATCGTGGAGCGGAAGACCACGGCTTTCGGTCCTGAGGAGACGGCGCCGTCCGACGCCTTCGACATGAATATCGACATGGTGCCCAACGCCAACGCAGACACCCAATGGCAACTGCTCCTTCCTGCTTTCGTCCACGATCGCCGGCAGGTTGCGCCGTTCCAGTCATCGACGAACTTTTCGAGGGTCAGCAATGTCGCCTGTCCCAATCCGGCGATGAAATTGACCGTGATGACGAGCGCGGACCAGGAGACGTTCGACGATTATATCGACGGCCTGCTTACGGGCGGCGGCACCTATCACGACGTCGGCATGGCGTGGGGGGCGCGGCTGATTTCGCCGACCGGGCTGTTCGCCGACGAAAATGATGCCACCGACGACGGCGAGCCGATCGACCGGCACATTCTTTTCATGACCGACGGCCTTATCGACACGTCGAACACCCAGTACACGCACCAGGGGCTGGAACGGTCGATGGTACGGGTCGGTTCGACCAGCAAGGCGGATTCGGATGCGCGGCACACCAACCGGTTCCTGCAGCTTTGCCGGGCCGCGCGCGATCGGGGCATCACCGTCTGGGTGGTGTCCTTCGGCCTTTCCGCGGAGGAGGAAGAGAGCGAGTCGAATCGGAATCTCGGCCGATGCGCCTCTTCGGGTCAGGCGCTCGCGTCGAGCAATACCGAGGAATTGGACAGGAATTTCCAGTCGATCGCGCGGCAGATGTCGAAGCTGAGGTTGGCGCAGTGACGCGCCGCGCCGCCTTGCTTCGCCGTCTGCGCCGGAACGAGCGCGGGGCCGCCCTGGTCGAATTCGCGCTGACCGCGCCGGTCTTCCTTCTCGTCCTGTTGGGAATATTCGACTTTTGCTGGCAAATGTATGCCCAGCAGGTGCTGCAAGGCGCGGTGAGCGAGGCCGGCCGCGACTCCACGCTACAGGCCTACGCGCTCAATCAGTCTGCGCTCGACGATCGTATCGAGGCACAGGTTCTGAACATATTCCACAATGCGACGGTGACCTTCACCCGCAAGGCATATGACCGTTTCGATCAGGTTGGCGTCGAGGAACGTTATACCGACGACAACGACAGCGGCAGCTATGACGCGGGCGAATGTTTCGACGACTTCAACAACAATGGCCGATGGGACGCCGATCGCGGCATCGAGGGCAACGGCGGCGCCGACGACGTGGTTCTCTATACAGTGTCGATGACATTCGACCGTGTCCTGCCGGTATGGAAAATGCTGGGTCAGCCGCAATCGACGACGCTTTCCTATTCTACGGTTCTGCGCAATCAGCCGTTCGCCAGCGGTAGCGATGCGCCGCCGGACGAGTGCCTGTGATGGCCCGCCGTCACATCGTCCGCCGCGCGCGGATTGCAATCCGGCAGCTCGCGCGCAACGCCCGGGCCGCGGTCATCATCGAAATGGCCTTTGCCATCCCGCTGCTGGCGCTGATCGGTTTCGGCGGCCTCGAAATTGCGAATCTGACGCTCGTCAATACGCGCATCAGCCAGATCGGGCTGAGCGTTGCCGACAATGCCTCGCGCATCGCGGCGGGAAGCAACCTGGCGCTGCCGCAAGTCCGCGAAGTCGATATCAACGACGTGTTCGCAGGCATCGAGAAGCAGGCGGGGGGGCTGGAATTCAAGAAAAATGGTCGCCTCATCCTCTCCAGCCTCGAGCGCAACACCGATAATGGTCAGTGGATACACTGGCAGCGCTGTTATGGCGATCTGGACATCGATTCGGAATTTGGTCCGGAAGGGACGGGCGAGGACGGCGACGACTTCGCAGGCATGGGGCCGGAGGGCGAGGAAGTAACGGCCGCGCCGGGGACCGCCGTGATGTTCGTCGAAGTGACCTATAAGTATCAGCCCCTGCTTTATGGCAAATGGCTGGGTGCCCGGACGATCACGACGACCGCCGCCTTCAATATCCGCGAGGCGCGCAATCTCACTGGCGGGGTCTTTGGGCCCGGCGTGGCGTCGACCTGCACCTGACCGCGACGGGCTTCGCTCAATCAGCCATTTATCGCGCGCGCCGCGCCTGCTATCGCCCGCGCATCGATGACTGCCACCCATCCTCCCGATAGCCAGCTTCGCGGTTTCGTCGCCCTGATGCCCTCCGCGGCGCGGCCCTATGCGCTGCTCGCGCGGTTCGACCGGCCGATCGGCTGGTGGCTGCTCTATTGGCCCTGTGCGTGGGCGCTCGCGCTCGGCGGCGGCGCGGTCAGTCACTGGCCCTTGTTCCTGTGGATGCTGGTCGGGGCGATCGCGATGCGCGGGGCGGGCTGCGTCTATAACGATATCGTCGACCGCGACCTCGACGCGAAAGTGGCGCGGACGGCGTCGCGTCCGGTCGCGAGCGGGGCGGTGTCGGTGCGCAATGCGCTGCTGTGGACATTGTTCTTGTCGCTCGTCGGCCTGCTTGTGTTGCTCCAGTTGCCGCGCCCGGCACAGATCGTCGCGCTCGGCAGTCTGATCCTCGTCGCGGGCTATCCCTTCATGAAACGCATCACCTGGTGGCCGCAGGCGTGGCTGGGCCTCGTGTTCAGCTGGGGCGCGCTCGTCGCTTGGGTCGCGGTGGGCGGAGCGGAAGGGCCCGCGCTGCCCTTGCTTTACGCCGGCTGCATCGCGTGGGTGATCGGTTACGACACCATCTATGCGCTGCAGGATATCGAGGACGATATGCTGATCGGGGTGAAGTCGAGCGCGCGCGCGATGGGCCGCCATGTGAAGGGCGGGGTCGCGATGTGCTACACCGCCGCGCTCGCCTGCTGGGGTGGGGCACTATGGGCGGTGCGGCCCGATCCGCTGGTGCTGATCGCGCTGCTGCCCGCAGCGGTGCATCTGACGGGGCAGGTGGTCACGCTCGACCCGGCGAACGGCGAGGATGCGCTGGCGAAGTTCCGGAGCAATCGGTTCGCGGGACTGCTGGTGTTCGCGGCGATGCTCGTCGTGGGCATGGCGCCCTAGTTACTCCGCCGCGAGCAACTCCTCGGCGCCGCCGAGGTCGACCGACACGAGGCGCGAGACGCCGCGCTCGATCATCGTCACCCCGAACAACCGGTGCATGCGCGCCATCGTCACCGCATTGTGCGTGACGATCAGGTAGCGCGTGTTCGTCTCGCGCGCCATGCGGTCGAGCAGGTCGCAGAAACGCTCGATATTCGCGTCGTCCAATGGCGCATCGACCTCGTCGAGGACGCAGATCGGCGCGGGATTGGTGAGGAACAGGCCGAAGATCAGCGCCACGGCGGTCAGCGCCTGTTCGCCGCCCGAGAGCAAGGTGAGCGTGCCGAGCCGTTTGCCCGGCGGCTGCGCCATGATTTCGAGCCCGGCTTCGAGCGGATCGTCCGAATCGACGAGCTCGAGATGCGCCTGCCCGCCGTTGAACAGCGTCGTGAACAGCCGCTGGAAATGCTGGTTCACCGCCTCGAACGCCGCGAGCAGCCGCACCCGGCCCTCGCGATTGAGATTGCCGATCGAGCCGCGCAGACGATGGACCGCCTGCGTCAGTTCCTCGATCTCGGCGGCGTTCTTCTCGCGCTCGGTGTCGAGTTCGGCGAGTTCGTCGGCGGCGACGAGGTTCACCGGGCCGAGCCGCTCGCGGTCGGAAACGAGCCGGTCGTGCTGCGCCGATTCGGCGTTGGCGTCGCCGACGCTGCCCGATTCGAAGCCGGCCTTTTGCGGCAGCAGCGGCGGCGGGCATTCGAAACGTTCGCCCGACAGGCGCCCCATCTCGATGCGGCGCAGCTCGGCATTTTCGGAGCGCGCGATCGCGCCGGCGCGCGTTTCGCGCGCGGCGGCGACGCGCTCGCGGATGGCATTGAGGGCGGTTTCGGCCTCGCGCAGCGCGGCCTCGGCGGCGCGTTCCTGCGCTTCGGCGGCGGCGACTTTTTCGCGCAGATCGGCCTGCTGTGCTTCGGCGGCGGCGCGCTGCTCAGCAAGCATTGCCGGGACGTCGGCGAGTTTCGCCGCTTCGGCCGCCAATGCATCGGCGCGCTTGTCCATTTCGGTCACGCGGCGTGCGGCCTCGCCCGCGCGCGCCTTCCAGCTCTTGATCTCGGCGCTGACGACCGCTTGACGTTCGCTCAGACTGGCAAGTGTGCGCTCGTGCGCCGCCAGCGCGTCGCGCGCGGCATTGGCATCGGTCCGTGCGCGGTCCGCCGCATGCTCCTCGGCCTCGAGCGCCGCGCGCGCGATGCTGTCGTCGGGTAGCGCGGCGAGCGCGCTTTCCTGCACCGCGAGCTGTTCGGCGGCGTCGTTTGCCGCCTCGGCGATTTCGGCGAGGCGGCGGTCGAACAGCGCCGCGGCGTCGCGGTGGCGGTCGATCGCACCCTGCGCCTGGTCGGCGGCGCGCAATGCGGCCCGGCGCGCTTCGTCGGCCTGCGCCAGCGCCTTGCGTGCCGCGGCGGCGGCGGCGGTGAGCTCGGACGCCTTTGCGGCGGCGGCATCGCGCCGGTCGCGCAGATCCTGCACGCCGAGTTCGACCTGCGGGCGCTGCGCGGCGAGTTCGTCGAGGCGATTCTGGCGTTGCAGCCGCTCGGCCGCGGTCGCGCCGTCGCCGCGCGTAACGAAACCGTCCCAGCGGCGCATCACGCCATCGATGGTGACGAGGCGCTGGCCGACCGCGAGCGATTGGTCGTCGTCGCTTTCTGTCACCGCGACCTGCGCGAGGCGGCGCGCGAGCGCGGCGGGGGCCTGGACGAATTCGGCGAGCGATTTGGTGCCGGGAGGAAGCGCGGGATCGCCCTTCGCTGTGTCGGCACCGCCCCAACTGCGCGCCGCATCCTTGTCGGTTCCCGCGTCGAGATCGTCGCCGAGCGCGGCGGCGAGCGCGGCTTCATAGCCCGGCGCGACGCGGAGCTGGTCGAGAATGCGGTCGGCATCGCTGCGCGCCGCGGCGAGCGCGCGTTCGAGCGTCGACGCCTCGCCTTCGAGCGCGGCGAGCGCGGCGCGGGCTTCGGCGAGCCCCGCCTCGATGCCCGCGAGGTCGGCGGCGGTCGCTTCGCGATCGGTCTCGGCCTCGTGCAGCGCATTTTCGGCGGTCGCGATCGCGGCCTCGGCGGCTTCGGCCGCCTTCTTGCTGTCGGCGAGCGTTGCGGCGAGCGCGGCGCTGTCGCCGAGCGCGGCAACCTCGGCGTCGACGCGCGTCTTGTCTCCCGCGATGCGGCGTACGGCAGTTTCGGCGCTGTCGCGAGCCGACACCGCGATGCGCCGGTCGGCGGCCTCGCTCGCCGCCTTGGCGCGCGCCTGCGCGAGCGCGACCTCGGCGTCACGCAGCCGTGCCTGTGCGGCGAGGCTGGCGTCGGCAAGGGCAGCCTTGCCCGCGTCGTGCCCGGCGATCTCCTGTGCCAGCGTCCTGGTTTCGGCGTCGAGCGCCGTGAGCGCCGCATGGGCTTCGCGCGCCAGTTCGCCTTCGTGCGCGCGGTCGTCGGCGATGCGGCGTTGCTGCGCCGCCAGATCGTCGAGCCGCTGGAGCGCCGCGCGCTCCTCGCCGTGCAAGCGCACCTGCGTCGCGGTCGCCTCGGCGAGTGCGCCCCGCTGCGCCTGTGCATCGCTCCGCGCTGCGGCGACGCGCGTTGCGACCTCGGTTTGCGCTTTCGATATGGTTTCGAGTTCGTCCTGCGCGGTCTTGACCGCCGTCTCGGCGGCGTCGGCGTCGCGCCGTGCCTGATCGGCGGCGGCGGCGGCGTCGCGCCAGCGCGCATAGATCAGCCGTCCTTCGGCGATGCGGATATCGTCGCTGAGTTTCTTGTACTTTTCCGCGGCGCGCGCCTGCCGCCGCAGCGCGTTGGCGCGCACTTCCATGTCGGCGACGATCTCGGAGAGGCGCGTGAGGTTGGTTTCGGTCGCGCGCAGTTTCTGCTCGGCGTCCTTGCGGCGGACGTGCAGCCCCGCGATGCCCGCGGCTTCCTCGAGCATCGCGCGGCGGTCGGTGGGCTTCGCCGCGATGACGTTGGCGATCTTGCCCTGGCTGACGAGCGCGGGGCTGTGCGCCCCGGTCGCGGCGTCGGCAAAGATCAGCGCGACATCCTTCGCGCGCACGTCGCGACCGTTGGCGCGATAGGCGCTGCCCGCGCCGCGCTCGATGCGGCGGATCACCTCGAGATCGTCGCCGTCGCTCGAATCGGACAGACCCGCAACGAGCGCCCCTTCGGTATCGCAATGAAGCGCCACCTCGGCGAAATCGCGCGCCGGGCGCGTCGAGGTGCCGGCGAAGATCACATCCTCCATCCCGCCGCCGCGCATCGACTTAGGGCTGGATTCGCCCATCACCCAGCGGATCGCTTCGAGCAGGTTCGATTTGCCGCAACCATTGGGGCCGACGACGCCGGTCAGCCCGGGTTCGATGCGGAGTTCAGTGGGTTCGACGAAGCTTTTGAAACCGGTGAGGCGCAGCCGCTTTATCTGCACGGGGCGGCCCCGTGCAGGTCATCGAATCGGAGCTGGTGCAACCTTGGTGTCACATATCCCCCTGCAGGCCGTCATGCCGCGCGGGGCGATGAGGCGCAAGGGCCGGCTAAACGATCCTCCCTGTCGCGTAGCGATGGGGAGGTGGCAGCCCGAAGGGCTGACGGAGGGGCTACGACGCTAGCGTTGCTGCCCCTCCACCACTCGCTTCGCGAGCGGTCCTCCTCCCCACGCCTTCGGCGCAGGGAGGATCAAATCCGAATCAGCGTGCGCCCATCGTGCGCAGGCGGTCGCGCAGCGGAGCCCACGATGCGACGCCTTCGGCGACCTGGCCGTTGATGACAAAGGTCGGCGTGCCGGTGATCTGATATTTCTCGACGCCAGCGTTGGTGCCCTTTTCGATCGCCTCTACATTTTCGACCTTGGCGAGGCACTGCTGGATCGTCGCGGCGGGGACGCCGCGCTGCTGATAGAATTGGTCGATGCCCCAGCCCTTGGCGAGCGCAACGAAGCGCTGCGCGGGGGGCAGCTTCATCGCTTCTTCGATCCCCGGTGCCGGCTTTGACGCGCCGGCGATGAAGGCTTCATGTTCGAGGAAGGTCGCATCGGCGAGCGGGAAGAAGCGGTCGGGGCCGGTGCATTTGACGATCGCGCCCGAAATCGCGTCGACGGGGTGGAGCATGAACGGCGTCAGCTTGTACGACACACGGCCGGTGTCGACGAAGTCACGCTTCAGCTCTTCGTGCGAATCCTTGGTAAACTGCGCGCAATGGCCGCAGGTGAAGGCGCCAAATTCCTCGAGTTTGATCGGCGCGTCGGGATTGCCCATCACGACGCCGTCGCCGTCGACGCGCACGACCTGCGACCAGCTCTTGCCGGCCGGCGGCGCGACCTTGGCGACCACGGACTGTTCCTTGGAGGGGTCGGTCGCGCCGTCGCCGCAACCGGCGAGGGCGAGCGCGCCGAGCGAAGACAGAAGGGCGATACGAAGCGATGCGGTCATATTGTTACTTTCTCCACAGAACGGGAATGCGGCGCTTTTAAGCGGCCTTGATCGCGAGGTCGAGTTTCGATTTGAGTGCGGGCCATGCGGTGACCCCGGCATTGCGGCCATTGACGAAGAAGCTCGGCGTGCCTTCGACATTGTCGGCATTGAGGCCGATGTTCGTCATGCCGGTGAGTTCGGCCTGCGCCACCTCGCTGTCGAGTGCGGCGTCGATCTGCGCCTGTGTGTAGCCGCGTGCGCGCATCAGCGCGGTAAGCCCCGTGCCGGCGGCGATCTTGCGCGCGCGCTCGCCGGTGGTGCCTTCGAACCAGCTCTTCTTCTGCGCCTCGGTCGCCTTCTGGATACTGGCGATCAGCGCGGGGAAATTGTTGAAGATCGCCTGATGATTGCCCGCGAACGCCTTGGGACCGCCGCAGCGCGCGAGCAGCGCCGCGGTCATGTCGACCGGGTCGCGCACCAGGTTGCGATATTCGAACAGCACGAGTCCGCGATCGACATAGCCTGTCTTCAGCGGCAGCGCGCTCGCCTTCGCGAAATCGGCGCAGACGTGGCAGGTGTAGCTGAAATATTCGACGACCCGCACCTTCGCGGCGGGGTTGCCGGCGAGGAAGGCGCCGATCGGGGTCGTCGTGACGGTCTGCGACCAGAGCGTGGGTTTCGCCGGGGTCGCGGCGATCAGGCCGAGCGCGGCGCCCGAAAGCGCCAGCACCGCCGCGCGGCGATCGAGAAGCGGGTCGTCAAAAGCGGACATCCGTCTTTCCTAACTGATACGGGGAAGCTTGGGCGGCGTCGCCAGTCCTGCCGCCATGCGTTCGAGCACGGTGCGCAGTTCCGGGTCGCCGATGTCGCGCAGGCTGTCCCCCAGTTCGGCGGGTACGGGTTTCAGCATTGCCGGCGGCTGAACGGGCGCGGCGGGCGTGACCTGACCGTGCGTCATGCGAACCTGCGCGACCGCGGCATAACCGAAGAAGCGGTTGACCGCGCCGATGATGTCGGGCGCGACATGCTGGAGCATCGGCGCGTGCGCGCCGCTGATCGTCAGGTGCAGCGTGCCGCCCGCTTTCTGGCCCGCCGGGAAACGGATCATCGCGGGCTGGGTGACGTCGGCGAGCCGGTCGCCGACGATCTCGCGCCAGCGGCTGACGACCGAGCTTTGGACAAAGCCGAATTTGCGAAAGGCGGCGCGGCCGATTTCGGGAACGAGGTCGGACACCATGCGCGCTTCGCCGCCGCGCGGGCGTTCGTAAACGCGCACGGGCGGCTTGGCGGATTTCGCCTTGCCTTTCGCCCTGGCCTTTTTGGCCGGCGCATCCTCGCCTACGTCTTTCGTCATGCCGGGTGCCATGCCATAGGCGGGGGGTGAGCGTCCAGACTTCCCACATGGCAGATGACATCGCCCGCGACTTCGCGGACCGGCTGCTCGGCTGGTACGACCGGTCGGCGCGGGTGCTGCCGTGGCGGATCGCGCCGAACAGCGGCGGCGTCCCCGATCCCTATCGCATCTGGCTGGCCGAAGTCATGTTGCAGCAGACGACCGTCGCCGCGGTCGCGGGCTATTTCGCGCGCTTTACCGAACGCTGGCCGACGGTCGCCGATCTGGCGGCGGCCGACGATGCCGATGTCATGGCGGCGTGGGCGGGGCTCGGCTACTATGCCCGCGCGCGCAACCTGCTCGCCTGCACACGCGCGGTCGTTCGCGACCATGGCGGGATATTTCCCGATAGCGAGGCCGCCTTGCGCGCGCTGCCCGGGATCGGCGACTATACCGCGGCGTCGGTCGCGGCGATCGCTTTCGGGCGCGCCGCGGTGGTCGTCGATGCCAATATCGAGCGCGTGATCGCGCGCCACCGCCTGATCGAAACTCCGCTGCCAATGGCCAAGCGCGAGATTCGCGCCGCTCTGGCGCCGCTAGTGCCCACGGATCGCCCGGGCGATTTTGCGCAGGCGCTGATGGACCTTGGCGCGACCGTCTGCACGCCGCGTAGTCCCGCGTGCGCGACCTGCCCGCTGATGACCGACTGCCGCGCACGCGGGCGAGCGGATATTGAGAGGCTGCCGGTGAAGCCGCCGAAGAAAGCCAAGCCGCATCGGCATGGGCTGGCGCACTGGATCGAGCGCGATGCGCAGGTCTGGCTCGTGCGCCGGCCGGGCAAGGGCATGCTCGGCGGGATGCGCGCGCTGCCCGGCGGCGACTGGAGCGATGCGCGGCCGTCCGAGTCGGGAATCGTCAGCGTCGACCATGGTTTTACCCATTTCGACCTGACGCTGACATTGGTGCGGCGCGACGCTCCGCCACAAGGCCCCGATGCCGCAGCGGAAGGCCGATGGTGGCCGATCGCGGACCTTGACGCGGCGGGGCTGCCGACGCTCTATCGCAAACTGACCGACAAGATGCTGGAGAGAGACGCATGAACATGATGGTGTCGCGCCGCGCGCTGATGGGTGGGATGGCGCTGGCGGGCGCGGGGGCGTTGCTGCCGCGCGCCGCGCTGGCGTGGAAGGTCGACGGCGCCGCGCTCTATCCCGCGACCAATGCGTTCATCAAAGGCTTTGTCGACCGCCGCGAACTTGCGGGCACGCTCGCCGCAATCGGCAAGGGGCAGGAGGCCGCAGTCTTTTTCGGCGCCGGGGTGCAGTCGAACGATTCGGCGACGCCGGTCGGCCCCGATACTTTGTGGCGCCTCTATTCGATGACCAAGCCCGTCACCGGCATCGCCGCGATGCTGCTGATCGAGGACGGCAAGATGAAGCTCGACCAGCCGATCGCCGACTTCCTGCCCGCCTTTGCGAATATGAAGGTGCAGAACACGCCCGACGGCTCGATCACCGATGTGCGTCCGGCAAAAGGCCCGATCACGGTGCGCCAGCTGCTCACGCACACCGCGGGGCTCGGCTATAATATCATCCAGAAGGGGCCGATCAAAAAGGCCTATGACGATAATGGCATCACTGGCGGGCAGGCGAGCCGGCTGCCGATCCCGGGTTTCGCGCCGGTAACCCCCGCGCCGAGCCTCGCCGTGATGGCCGACCGGCTTGCGGCGCTGCCACTCGTCTACGAACCCGGCACCAAATGGAGCTATTCGATCAGCCTCGACCTCTTGGGGCGGCTGATCGAGGTCGTCTCGGGGCAGCCGTTCGATGCCTTTCTGAAGGCGCGGTTGTTCGATCCGCTCGGCATGACGAGCACCGGTTTCATGGTCGCCGCGAAGGATGTCGGACGCTTCACGAGCAATTACGCGCCCTTTGGCGGCGCGCTGATTCCCTTCGATCCCGCGGCAAGCTCGATCTATCTCGACCCGCCCCCCTATCCCTTCGGCGGCGGCGGCCTCGTGTCGAGCGCGCGCGACTACGACCGCTTCCTCGCGATGCTGCTGGGCGAGGGCGAAACCGGCGGAAAGCGCGTGATGAAGCGCGAGACCGCGCGGCTCGCGATGTCGAACCTCATCGCCGACAGCGTCGACCGCAAGGGGACGTTCATCGACGGGCAGGGCTTTGGTGCCGGCGGCCGCGTGTCGCTGCCGACCTCGCCGGGTGGCGAAGGGATTTTCGGCTGGGCGGGCGCCGCGGGGACGATCGGCTTCGTCCATCGGGGGCTTGGCTATCGCGTCGGCGGCTATACGCAGATCATGCCGCCCGACGCGGTGTCGTTCCAGGGCAAGTTCGGCGAGACTTTCTTCAAGGATGTGACGCGCTGATGCCTTTGCCGCTCGGTTTCACCGGGGCGTGGCTCGACCGCGCCGATCAATTGCGTACCAACGAGGCGGCTTTCGCTGCGGCAGCGGCCGATCCGCGGGCGCGCTGCCTCGTGCTCGACGGCATCGACTTCGTGCCGGGCGAGGGCGGCGGACTCTTGTGGGAGCCGCTCGATCCCGCCGACGATCGCGCGCTGATGCTGCTCGGGATCGACGACGCGGGAAGCCCGCATTTCGTCCGCGAGGCGGCGCCGGGAGCGCGGATCGATGCGCGGTCGCGCACGGTGATGCGGCTGCTGCCTTTGCTCTCGGGCGCGGATGCGGCGCTTTATGGCGGCGCGCGCAGCCTTGTCGACTGGCATGCACGGCATCGTTTCTGCGCGGTGTGCGGTTCGCCGACCGACCTGTTTCGCGGCGGGTGGGGGCGGCGTTGCGGCAGCTGCAATGCCGAGCATTTCCCGCGCGTCGATCCGGTGGTGATCATGCTTGCCGAATGCGAGGGGCGTGTGCTCGTCGGGCGGCAGGGCGGGTTTCCGCCGGGATTCTTCTCGGCGCTCGCGGGGTTCGTCGAGCCTGGCGAATCGCTCGAGGAAGCGGTCGCGCGCGAATTGTTCGAGGAGGCGGGCATCCGCGTCTCGGATGTCAGCTATGTCGCGAGCCAGCCCTGGCCGTTCCCGTCATCGTTGATGATCGGATGCCGTGCGGTCGCGAAGGACCCGGCGCTGACGCTCGACACGACCGAGATCGAGGCCGCGATGTGGGTCGACAAGGCCGAGGTGCGCGCCGCGCTCGCGGGCGACATGGGCGCGCCGTTCATGGCGCCGCCGCCGCTGGCGATCGCGCGATATTTGCTGGAAGATTGGGCCAGATAAATCCTCCCTGTGCCGCAGGCATGGGGAGGTGGCAGCGCGAAGCGCTGACGGAGGGGCTAATGGCGCAACGTTGCTGCCCCTCCACCATCCGCTACGCGGATGGTCCCCCTCCCCATCGCTACGCGACAGGGAGGATAAAGTGACTAGAGCCGCTTGCCGGTAATCCGGCTGATTTCCTTGGCGACCATCGCCTCGACCAGCGCGGGCAGGTTGGTGTCGAGCCAGTCCTTGAGCATCGGGCGCAGCGCGTCGAGGACGACATCCTCCATCGTGCGGCCGGCGACGGGCGGGGCGGCAACGGTTGCAGCGGCAACCGCGGGCGCGACCGCGGCGGTCAGCGCTTCGAGCGACTGGCGCGCGGCATCGGCGCTTGCTTCGGAAACGAGCTCCGCGGCTGCGGGCGCCGCATCGGCGCGGTCTTCTTCATCCTGAAGGTCGAGAATATCGTCGGCTTCGGGGACGCGGATCTCGCGTGCCGAGCCCGGCGCCTCGTCGCGAGCGATCACGCGCCGAATCGACGACAAGATATCTTCCATCGATGGTTCCCGCGACATATCGCCCATAACCAACCCCCTAAACCATCGCGATTACCGGATGGTTAACCATCCTCTTACCGATTCGGGGTGGATTTTGCCAAGCCTTATTGTGGCGAGAGCGATGGCGGACCGACGGGAACGCTGGCGGTGGCGGCGGGAACGGCGCGCGTGTCGGTTGCGACTTGCTGCGGCGCCGGATCGTCGGCCCAATCCCAGATCTCGCCGCGCACGCGCTTGTAATTGACTTCGGGATCGTAGAGCGCGCCGCCGCCGATGCCGAGATCGCGCGCTTCGGCCTTGCCCATTGCGGCGAGGACCGAGAAGGCGGCGACGTACGAGTTGCGCTGCGCCGACACGAGCTGGACCTGGGTATTCAGATATTCCTGTTCGGCGTTCAAAATGTCGAGGATCGACCGCGTGCCGACGCTGTTTTCGGCGCGTACGCCTTCGAGCGAGAGCGCGTTCGCGCTGACCGCCTGCTGCGTCGCGGTGATGATGCGTTCGTTTGCCTGCCAGGCGGCATAGGCGCCGCGCGTCTGCGCGATCACGCCGCGTTCGGTTTCGACATATTGTTCGATCGCCTGGCTGCCGCGCGACTGCGCCTGCCGCACCTGGGCCGACCGGCGGCCGCCGGTGAAGATCGGCAGCGTTACCGAAACCCCGGCCGCCGCGTTCGATGTTTCCTGCAATACGCCGACGCCGGTGACGCCGCTGTTCAGCGAGCCGAGGTAATTATTGTAGCCGCCGCCGACCGTCGCCGAGAGTTTCGGCGCGCGGGCTGCCTTTGCCGCACCAATGTCCGCCTTGGACGCATTGACCAGCTGATTCGCGGCCTCGATATCGGGATTGGCGTTGAGCGCGATTCCGACCGCTTCTTCGGCGCTCGCGGGCAGGTTCGGCAGCTTCGGCGGTGCCTGCAGATCGGTCGGTGCGTCGCCGACAAGCCGGATATAGGATTCGCGGCTGCCGATCAGATTGGCCTCGGCGTTGCGCAAATCGCCTTCGGCGAGCGCGAGCCGCGCCTCCGACTGGGCAACGTCGGTGCGCGTCAGGTCGCCGATCTCGAAGCGATCGCTCGTCGCCTGAAGGTTGGTCCGCAGGACCGAGACGTTCTTTTGGTTAAGCTGGACGATCGCCTGGTCGCGAATGACGTCCATATAGGCGCCGACGACCTGCGAAAACACGCTTGCTTCGGTTGCGCGCAAGTCGGCTTGTCCCGCCTCGACGCGATATTTCGCTGCGCGCACGGCGTTGCGGACGGCGCCTCCCTGATAAATCGGCACCGACAGCTGGCCGCTCGCGGTAATCGATCGCATCGGCGCGTTGAAGCTGTTGCCGGGGATGATCAGATTTTCCTCATAATCCGCGCGGGTGTTGACCTCGGGAAGGCCGAAGCTTTTCTGGATCGGCACATTCTCGTCATTCGCGCGCTGTCCCGCGCGCGCGCCGGTCAGCGTCGGATTGTTTTCATAGGCCTTGGCCAGCGCACCCTGCAATGTTTCGGCCTGCGCCGCCGCGGGCAGCATCAGCGCACCGACCGCGAGTCCGGCGAGCCAGCTGGACCGGCGAAGGGGCTGTTTCTTATTATTATCGTTCATAAAGATGTCAGCCCCGCAACAAGGAAGGAAGTGGCCTTAAAACTGAAAAGCGACCGGTGCCGCAAAGCCCGGCAGCGGCGCGACGTCCATGTCGGCGAAGCTGCGCAGCGCGATCGCGCCGCCGGCCTTCACGCCCTCGACCAGCCGCGTCACCGCGCCTTCGCGCCGCGCCGCGATCAGCCGGCCGCCGTCGGCGAGCTGTGCGACCAGCGCATCGGGCAGCGTTTCGATCGCGCCCTCGATGATGATGCGGTCGAACGGTGCCGCATCGGGCGCACCGGCGGCGAGCGGTCCCCGGGTCCAGCGGATATTGGCGTTGGCGACCGCGCCCTCTGCCACCGCCATCAATTCACCCTGTTCCTCGACGGCATGCACTTCGGCGCCGAGCAGCGCGAGCAGTCCGGCGGTATAGCCCGTCGCGCTGCCGACCAGCAGCACGCGCTGGCCGGGGCGGATCGCCGCCGCGACCAGCATCCGGCCGGTGACCAGCGGCGCGTTCAATGCGCGGCCATGGCCCAGTGCGATCGGACGGTCCATATAAGCGACGCCGGCGAGCGCGGCGGGCACATGCGCCTCGCGCGGTGCCGCGGCCATCGCGCCGATCACCGCGGGGTCGATGACGTCGTTGGTCCTCAGCTGGCTGTCGATCATGGCAGCGCGCATCTCTGCCGCAGTGATTTCGCTAAACTTCGTCGCCATCAGCCTTTTCCAATTCCCTGGAACTTGAACCTTTGCGGGGCAGCTTTAGCCGAAGCAATGCTGTATTGCAATAGTAATACAGCCCCGCAGCCGCATTGTCGCCGCGCATAGCTGTCAATGGGGGTGTCGCCAAGCCTCATCGCGCGCTGCGCCGCGGCCCGGGCGGTGCCGGTCCGGCGAATCCTTGACAAGGCCGCCAAAGCCCCTCACTAGCGGCGCCGTCCAGCACCCGGCCCGTCCCTCTCAGGATGCGGTAATTTGGCATGAGGCCCGATGGCGGAGTGGTGACGCAGCGGATTGCAAATCCGTGCACGCCGGTTCGATTCCGGCTCGGGCCTCCAGAATCCTGTCAGCGGAAGGCTGCTGATGGTTGAAAAACTCCCGGTTTTCTGCTAGTTATGGAGCATTCACTGATTGTCGGTGATGGTCTCTGATTGCCCGTAATTGTGGCTGTTGGGGGCCTTTTTTGGGGCAGCCGAGGCCCCAAATCTGCGAGGCCCCCAAATGGCTCTGACCGACGCGGCGATCCGACACGCCAAGCCAAGAGAAAAGCCGTACAAGGTTGCGGATTCAAAAGGTCTTTACCTGCAGGTCAATCCGAGCGGTAGCAAGCTGTGGCGGGTGAAATATCGAATCAACGGTGTGGAGCGAAAACTGGCGGTCGGATCTTATCCCGAAATCAGTTTGGCCGAGGCCAGGGAGGCACGTGACGCCGCCCGCAAGCAGGTAGCGCATTCGATCGATCCAAACTTCGCCAAGCGGGAGGCGAGAATTGAGGCGGGCGTACGCGCTCGCAACAGTTTCGCGCATGTAGCCGACGATCTGATTCAGAAGAAAACCCGCGAAGGTCTTGCCGCGCCGACGCTCAAAAAAATGCACTGGTTCGTGAAGCTGCTCGGTCCTGAATTCGGCAGGCGACCCATCACCGACATCACGCCGCATGAGATTTTGCATGAATTGCGCAAGCATGAGCGTCGGGGTCGGCTGGAAACAGCAAATCTGCTGCGGTCGTTCGTTAGTCGTGTATTCCGTTATGCCGTAGCCACCGCGCGCGCGGACCGCGACCCCGCGCACCTGTTGATCGGTGCGCTGACTATCCCAAAGGTAAAGCATTTTGCGGCGATCACCGATCCGGTCGCATTTGGCGGGGTACTGCGCGCAATCGACGATTATCAAGGTGACCCGGCCGTTATGACGGCTTTGAGACTCATCCCCCATCTGTTCCAGCGCCCCGGCGAGATGCGCCAGATGGAATGGAGCGAGATCGATTTTGACAAGGCGGTCTGGACGATTCCGGAAGCGAAGATGAAGATGCGCCAGCCCCATGCTGTGCCGCTTTCGCGGCAGGCCTTGGCCATCCTTGCCGACATGCGAATCTTGTCGGGTTCGGGCCAATATGTCTTCCCATCGGTTCGTACGCGGTCTCGCCCGATCAGCGACAACACGCTGAACGCGTCGCTGCGGCGCATGGGTATCCCTAAGGACCAGATGACTGCGCACGGTTTTCGCACGTCGGCATCATCGCTCCTCAACGAATCGGGTTACTGGAATCCCGACGCAATCGAACGGGCGCTGGCGCACGCAGTCGGCGGCACGGTCCGCCGCATTTACAATCAGTCTGCCTATTGGATGGAACGCGTCGAAATGGCTCAGTGGTGGAGCGATTATCTGGACGATCTGCGTGAAGGAGGAAACCGATGCCCATCACCGAGACCTCAACCCCGACCGGGATATGGCATCGGTCGGCCGATGCACATCGGAGTCTCCCGCGGATTGCCGCTCGCCTCCTATACGCCAAGGACAAGGAGGAGCTGGGGTTAGACGAGGTCGACCGCGTCGCGGTCGCCATCGAGCGCGCGGTCAGGCGCCGGTTCCTGATCCTCGGTACGTCGTTTCTTCTCTGCATTCTGCTTTTATTGCTCGTCCTGATCGTTTGGGGCGCGGCGGCATGGGACGGGGAGAACATCGATCAGCCGGCGTCTGTTTCGGTGATCGCTCTGCTCGCGATGGCTGCCTGCGTGGCGGCGTCCTGGCGGCATTTTCAATATGGATTGGGGATTGCCGAGAGCAAGCGAACGCCCGTCTATGGCAGCAGCCGTCGTTCGACCGTCGAAACACTCGAGAAGCTCTTCGACTATCTAGGTCGCCGAACCGCGCCGGCTGCCTATTTTTACGACCGGAAAGGCATACGTCGTCCGGTCCATCGCCGCCACTTTTACGGGCGGCTGCGAGGCTTGTTGCTGTCCGAAGTCGCCAGCGACCGGGCGATCGTGCTTCCGCCACGCGGCTTCTGGTTCAGCGCTCAGATCTTCGTCGATGCCGAACCGGAGGAGATCATCCGCGCGCTCAAAGTCCGGCCCAACAGCGGAGGGCGCCCGAAAGAGTATGATTATGAGGCGATGCTGCTGGCTTTGATCGAGCACCCCGCGCTCCGCGCAATTGATCCGGACGAATATCGTGCTGAAAGCGCGGTCATGGACCTTGTCAGAGATCGCTGCGAACCGAGTGACGACCATGACAACAATATTCGCTTTCCGGAGAATACCCGCCTGCGGGAATTTGCGAAGGACATCGTCGCGGCAGTAAAAATAAATCGGGGCGCCGGCTAAACGGGAAGCTTCGGGAGATACCGAAAACTCGCCGAAAAGCCCCAAAATCGGCGTAGTGCGGTTGCCGAAATTTCCCGCCGCTCGCAGATTTGTGCGGGGTTCGGGTTACCGGACGACCCATGAACAATCATGTGCAACCTGAGCTGTCTCCCGCCAACAATTGTCACACACGGAGACCCTCATGGAACCCCTCGTCCTTTCGATCAACGAAACTGCCAAGGCGCTCGGCATTGGCCGGTCGTCTGTCTACGCTCTTATCAAATCGGGATCGCTCGACGCGATCAAGATCGGTACCCGAACTTTGCTGACCACGGAGTCGATCCGTCGCCTCACCCAATCCGGAACGGCCAACTGACCTGCCGACAGCGGCAGCGATACGAATTCGCAGCATCTTCGAAGCATCACGGCGAACTTCAAATGAGCGCGGCCTCAAATGAGCGCACACTGACGGCGGCAGACGCCGCCAGAGGTCGCGCGTTTGCACGGTTGGCCGCGCGGCGCTCTTGGCTCGCTGCCCTTGGCGGGGCGGCGGCTAAGCCCAGGCCCGCGCGCACGCCGCCCCGCCTGCGGCTTCGCCAAGGGCGCGTTTGTTGTCCGATGAGGACGCCGCGCTGACCGCACGGCGGCTCTGTCGTGGGGCCGGCCACGGACAGCTTGTCGTGCGGCGCACGGCTATAGGACCGCTCGGCCGTCGCGCAAGTCGGGCAATGCCCGGCTCCTCCACTTCGTTACGGCCCTTCGGGTGCGCGCCGTCCTTTGGCGCGGTCCCGTCGCCTTTTCTCGCCGCCCGCCCCGCCGTCCGGGGCCGGGTGTGGTTGAAGAGAAGGAAGATAGTCATGAAGCTTGATTTCATCGATCTGGGTAACCTGTCCATCGCCGCCGCCAACATGCGCGGGAAGGGGAAAGACCCCGACGTCGCAGATCTTATGCCGAGCATCCGCGCGCGCGGGGTGCTGGTTCCGCTGCTCGTTCGGCCCAATTGTTCGAAAGGCCATTTCGAGATCGTCGCGGGGCGTCGGCGCTTTACCGCCGTCGGCGCGGTCGCGCGTGAGGGCGGGGCGGTTCGGCCCATTCCTTGTGCCAT
Source organism: Sphingopyxis sp. H053 (assembly GCF_001468225.1). Taxonomy (GTDB): domain Bacteria; phylum Pseudomonadota; class Alphaproteobacteria; order Sphingomonadales; family Sphingomonadaceae; genus Sphingopyxis. The sequence continues at coordinate 174,348 of NZ_LNRU01000007.1, forward strand.
TCTCGACGAAGGCGACGATGCCGATGCGCTGGAAGCGTCGATGCTCGAAAATCTCGCACGCGTGCAGCCCGACGAGGTCAGCCAGTGGGAAGCGTTCGTCGCGCTGGTCAAGGCGGGGCGTTCGGTCGAGGAGGTCGCGGACAGCTTCGGGTTCGAGCCGCGCGCGGTGAAGCGCATCCTCGCGCTCGGAAATCTCCTGCCACGCATCCGCAATCTCTATCGCGGCGGCGAGATCGATGCGGGCACCGTTCGGCATCTGACCCTCGCTTCAAAGAGCCAGCAGAAATCATGGTTGGCGCTGTTCGACGACGAGGGCGCTTATTGCCCGACTGGTCATCAGCTCAAAGCATGGCTGTTCGGCGGCACCGCCATCGCGGTGAAACACGCGTTGTTCGATACTGGGGAAGCGAAGGCGGCTACTCGGTCCCCGACCCCGCGAAGGCGGTCGACCTCAATCGCTATATGGGGCGCTGGTATGAGCAATATCGCTACGACGCGTCGTTCGAGCAGGGCCTCGAGGCGGTCACCGCGGATTATTCGCTGAACCGGGACGGCAGTGTTCGTGTCGTCAACCAGGGCCGCAAGCGTGGCCCTAATGGCAAATTGCGCAAATCGGTCGGCAAGGCGAGGATCGAGGACAAGGCGACGAGCGCCAAGCTGAAGGTGTCCTTCTTTGGTCCTTTCTACGGCAACTACTGGGTTCTCGACCATGGCGACGATTATGAGTGGTCGATCGTCGGCGAGCCGTCGGGGCGCTACCTTTGGGTTCTCACGCGCAACGCCAAGCCTGGCGCGGCGCTTCTGATCGAGCTCGAAGCGCGCGTTCGCGCGCTTGGCTATAATTGGTCGATGATCCACTTCACCCGGCACTGATCGCCTTGTCGAGGGAAGCCGCCGCGAACGCGCGCCGCCCCCGGCGGCGCCATAGCAGCAATTGCTGTTCGCGCGCTTCGCCGCGAAGCGTTGCGGCGGCTTCGACAAGCAACCCGAGGATCACGGCGCGATCGTCACCGGTAAGCTCGACAAGATCGGCCTTGGCGACGAGGCCGCCCAGCTCGATCAGTTGGCGCGTGCGCTCGCGGCGCTTCACCTGCCACTCGCGCGTATCATGCCGCGCCCGCTTCGCCTGAAGGCGGTTGCGGGCCTGCACCGTCCGGCGATGCGCCATTCGCGTCGCGGCCAACGCCCTTGCGAGCGCGGGCGCCGTCGCCGCGAAAGAAGGCGGCGCCGCTCTTGCGCCACGCCTCCTTCCGCGCAGCGTCCGCGCCGACGGCATCAATCAGCGCACCGGCCAGCTGCTCGATCGATAGCGCGTCGGCGCCCGTTGCTATAACCAGTTCGCCGAGCTGGCCTTGCTTCTTCGTCTTGAGCGCCCTTGCCTTGTCGGTGAGCGCCTGGAGTTCGGCGTCGAAATCACGCGGTTTACGCATCGTCTGTCCTTCCGTTTAAGTGGGGCGGACGAACCAGCTATGCCGTGTCTCAACGTCATTCAAGTAGCTGAAATCTTGTGAGAAGCTGTGATCCCGAGCGCGATGAAATCGTGTGAGGGCGCGCTTATACGTCGTGCCGACGTGCTCGTTTTGCCCTAAATGGATAGCCTTCATGGCGATCTATCATTTCTCGGCAAAAGTCATTTCCCGCGCCGCCGGCAGCAGTGCTGTCGCTGCCGCGGCCTATCGTTCGGCCGACCGGCTGCACGACGAGCGGCTCGGTCGCAGCCATGATTTCTCGAACAAAGCGGGTGTCGTCCACAGCGAGGTGCTGCTGCCCGAGGGCGCTGACGAGCAGTGGCGCGAGCGGGAACGGCTCTGGAACGATGTCGAGGCGGCCGAGCTTCGCAAGGATGCGCAGCTCGCTCGCGAAATCGAGTTTGCGATCCCGCGCGAGATGACCGAAGGACAGGGGATCGAGCTTGCCCGCGACTTTGTCCAACGCGAGTTCGTCGACCGCGGCATGATCGCCGACCTCAATGTCCATTGGGATATCGGCGCCGATGGGCTGGCGCGGCCTCACGCGCATGTCATGTTGACGATGCGCGAGATCCGGATCGACGAGGATGGCATCGCCGAGTTCGGCGGCAAGGTCCGCGACTGGAATCGCACCGAACTGCTGACCCACTGGCGCGAGGCGTGGGCGGATCATGTGAACGAGCGTCTGGCCGCGCTCGACATCGACGCGCGCGTCGATCACCGCACCTTGGAAGCGCAGGGGATCGAACTCGAGCCGCAGCACAAGATCGGTCCCGCAGCCTCGCGCATGGCGGCCGACGGACTTGAGGCCGACAGGCTCGTCGAGCATATCGAGATCGCCCGGTCGAACGGCGACAAGATCATCGCGGATCCGGGCATAGCGCTCGACGCGATCACGCACCGACAGGCAACTTTCACCAACCGCGACCTCGCGATGTTCGTGCATCGCCACAGCGACGGCAAGGATCAGTTCGATGCGGTGATGGCGGCGGTCAAATCGTCGCCCGATCTGGTCGCGCTGGGTGAGGACGGGCGCGGCGAAAGCCGTTTCACGTCGCGGTCGATGATCGAGACCGAGCAGCGGCTCGAACGCGCGACCGCCACCCTCGACGCGCGCCGCAATCATGCTGTTGTCGAGCGCCATCGCGAACGGGCGCTGACGCTTGCGGCCGAGCGTGGCCTCGACCTGTCCGCCGAGCAGCGCGGCGCGCTGGACCATGTCACCGTTGCACGCGGGATCAGCAATGTCATCGGTTATGCCGGAACCGGCAAGAGCGCGATGCTTGGCGTGGCCCGAGAGGCATGGGAAGCAGCGGGCTACCAAGTGCAGGGCGCGGCGCTGTCGGGTATCGCTGCGGAAAACCTCGAACATGGCTCGGGGATCGGCTCGCGAACCTTGGCGAGCCTTGAACATCAATGGGCGAACGATCGCGAGCGGCTGACCGACAAACACATCCTTGTGATCGACGAGGCGGGGATGGTCGGCACACGCCAGCTCGAACGCGTCGTGTCGGAAGCCGAGCGCCAAGGTGCGAAGGTCGTGCTCGTCGGCGATCCACAGCAGTTGCAGGCGATCGAAGCTGGCGCGGCGTTCCGCGCAACGGCCGAGCGTCATGGCGCCATCGAGATCATGGACATCCGCCGCCAGCAGGAAGACTGGCAGCGCGAGGCGACCCGCGAGCTCGCTACAGGGCGGACGGGCGAAGCGATCGGGCGCTACGCGGACGCCGGCTTCGTCCATACTGCCGATACCCGCGAAGCGGCGCGTAGTAAGCTCGTCGAGGCTTGGGATCGTGACCGGCAGGCGCATCAGGATGCGAGCCGCATCATTCTCACCCACACGAATGACGAGGTGCGAGAGCTCAACGAGGCGGTTCGCGTGCGGCTGAAGGCCGGCGGAGCGCTTGGCAATGACGTCGCGCTCGCGGTCGAGCGGGGCGAGCGGAGCTTTGCGGCGGGTGACCGCATCATGTTCCTGAAGAACGAGCACGACCTTGGGGTCAAGAACGGTTCGCTCGGTACCGTGCAGAGCGCGAGTCCGATGCGCATGGCGGTAATGCTCGATGATGGCCGCAGCGTTGCGTTCGACGTCAAGGACTATGCTCATATCGATCATGGCTACGCGGCGACGATCCATAAGGCGCAGGGTATGACCGTCGACCGGGTGCAGGTACTCGCGACGCAGGGGGTAGACAGCCATTCGACTTACGTCGCGCTGTCCAGGCATCGCGAGCAGGTCGATCTATATTATGGTCGCGACGATTTTGCGAACCAGAATCAGCTTGTGCGCGCCGCGTCCCGCGAGCGCGGCAAGGATATGGCGAGCGATTATCGGGGGCAGGAATCGGCGAAGGCCGCTGAGCCGAAACGCTCGATGTTCGCCGGGCTCAAGCTCAAACGCAGCGTGTCCGCCGAGGCTCTGGGCAAAGGTCCCGAACAGAAGCGCGATGCGGCACCGCGCAAGCTTCGCGTCAGTGCCCGGGCGCTCGATGCGGGATCGGAGCGGGGCTCTCTCGACAGGGCTGTCGAGCGCTAGCCATTTCGCGGCCGTCCTTGTAGCGCAGGCGCCGCACGGGAACGCGAAGATCAACCATCTCTTCAACCAGCTCGGTTGCGACGATTTCGCCCAGATCGCCCGAACGTCCCTTCTTGCCCTGGGGCAGTTCGGCATTCAGGATCTTGGCGGCAGCCTTGTATCCCAGCCGCTCCACATCGGCGGCGATATGTTCGAGCCGATCATAATGGGAGCGAACAGTTTCGATCAGGCTGTCGCGAACCTTGTCGCGACCATCTGCCTTCTCGACGAGCGTCCAGTAAGACCGCCGTCCGTTTGCGTCGACCGTCCGGTCGCACCATTTCTCAAAAAGTGCCACAAAGCCCCCCGGGATTACCTGTGTACGCAATGCCAACCGCCTTGTCGCGCCACTGTGGTCGAATTACAGAAACGCGTATCAGGCAAACTATTGTGTCACCGCAATATCGCCACCAGCGCGTAAAACAGATCGTCGAGCGCAGAATAGCTGTTTAGGCCTACAGGCTGCTCTGGCCAACCGTTGGCTCTCAAATTGCGGATACTAGAGAGCCCGCACAGATGGCAGCCCTTCGTAAGATTTACCTAAGAGCCGCAAGTCCGCCTTCGGCCCATCCGCGGTCATCGTCGGCCCCGTATTCGCTGACCAAGAATGACCAGTTTCAGCGAAACCGGTCAACCCCATGCACGGCGATCGGTGGCTCTTTCATTTCTTTTTTGGGGGCTTGCTAGATTTGCTGGGTTTGAGGGACGGTGTGTTACCTGGTGTGGTTTTGTTGTCACGGCGACGCTGATCGGGTTTCCCTGTTGATTTTGCTATCGGCTTGGGTCCTGGCTTAAGTGCCATGAGTGCTCTCCTTTTCTTGTTTAACACCAACCCTACGCGCAACTTTTGCCTATGCTTTAGCGCGCGGAGGTATTACGTAATAATCCACACGATTTAACAATGAAGTCAAGGCTGAATGCCTTTCCCAGCCGGCTAGCAATCATAGCAGCCGGTGAGAAATGATTACAGGTGGACATCGGACGATCGTCCCACGCGCTTCAATTAGCGCGCACAAATTTCGTTAGAGGAAGCCAGAGCATAATTGCGAAAGTCCGCTCTTGCAGACTTCTGAGTGAAACCGGTCAGTCCGAAATCGGCCAGTACCGGTTCCGGTATCGCCCAGAAAGAGCGCTTGGCCGTAATGTGAAGCGCGACCCTTTTTCGCGCCCGGAGTCCGACCCCCAACCACCCCGCATTATTTCGGGTTGCGGCAGGTGAATAATCTGCGGAGAAGCATCTGGGGAGGAGAGAGTGGGGCATGACGGTGCAGCATAATGTCTTGATCGTCGACGATCACCGTATCACCCAAAGCGGTCTGCGGTTCCTTTTTGGTTCGCTCGATCGCTTCGTCGTTGTCGACGCGCTCGATTGCGGCGCGATGGTCAATGCTTTCGTACAGTCGCAACCGATCGACTTGGTTATCCTCGATCTCAACTTGCCCGACGTGCGGGGTATAAATGTTCTCGCCGAGATCGTCGGGTCGCGCGACATGACGGTTATCATCCTGACTGGTGAAACGAACCTTGCCGAGATTCATTCGGCGCTCAAACTGGGCGCGCGTGCTGTCGTGAGCAAATCGGACCCGCTCGATCACATTGTCGCCGCCTGCGACGCAGCGCTGGCGGGCGAGGTCTATATTTCGCCGCATATCGAAGAAGCGCTCGGCAAGTTTCAGCAATCCCCCGTTGCGCTGTCCTCGCGGCAGATGGCCATCCTCCACTATCTGGCACAGGGTGAGACAAACAAGGAGATCGCTTATCGTCTTGCGATCGCGCCCCCGACCGTATCTTTCCATATTGCCGAACTGCGGCGTAAACTCGACGTCCCGCATAACCGCAGGATCGTCGAGCGCGCGAATGAGCTAAACCTTCTTTGACGCAGCCAACAGAAGGGGATGGTGCGTCAGTTCGCGGCAAACGGGTTTGATCGCCACCATCGTGACAAGCTGGCCGAGCCGCCCGCGCGTGACTGTGCTGTCATCATAGGTCACGGCGAGGACAGGTTTTGGTTCGCTGCCGGATGAAGCCAATTCCAACTCGAAATCCCTGCGTTGATCGAAGTCGAGAACCGTCCATTCGGGCAAGCCCGCTTGCAATTCGTCCGTTGAGATCGGCGTAACGACAACGGAAGCTGCGGGGAGGGTTATCCGGATCTCCGTGCCGTGGCTGGTCGACGAAAAGATTTTGAGGGTTCCCCGAAGCATTTCGACGATGCGTTTCGCCGATCCGAAACCGGAGCCGGTTCCCTCTGTCGTTTCATTTCCTCGAACGCGCGCCCTGCCTCCGCTGTTCAAGGCGGCCATGATGTCTGCAGGCATTCCGCTTCCGGTGTCGGTGATGCTTATCATGGCACGGCCCTCGTCGAGCACGAGGGCGATGTGGGCGCCGCCAGTCTGCGTATATTGATAGCAATTGCTCAGCAGATTTGCGAGCGCGCGCATCAGGAGCGGTTTGTCCGAAATGATCATGACGTCGTCCGCGACGCTGACCTTCAGTGTCAGCTTTTTGTTTGCGAAGGGCGTCTTGAACATCATCGTCAGCGGCTCGATCAACGCCTGGCCGCGAAAGGCCCCGAGTGCGACGAATTGAGCATCGCCCGCGGCGATGTTGGCGCCGGAAATGGTGGTCGTCACGATTTCGTTCAGATAGTTGGCGGAGCTTTGGAGCATCCCGATCAGCGCCGGATCGTCGCCCGGCTTTCCCCGACGCTTCAGAACCGCAACCGCACTATTGAGTGCAAGGATGACCTGCCGGCTGTCGTGGCCGGACGCGTGAAGCAGCGCGTTCTGGCTGTGCACGGTTTCGAGCGCATAGGCCTTTTCTTCAGCAAGCCGCTTTGCCCGTTCGCTGATCTCGAGGCGTTCACCAAGCGACTGGGCATAATTGGCGTCGGCGACGAGCTTTTCCCGTTGGATCTTCTTGAGGTTCAGTCCGAGCGCCAATGTTACCATGACTGATTCAAAGAGCCCGACAGGCCCGGAGAGGTGCCAGTTGATCGGTAGCCAGGTGAAGAAGCCCATCGACGCGATCGCGGCATAGAAAATGAACAGCGCGAGGCTGGCCCAGCCTACGAAGAGGGGCCAGAGCTGGGAGCCAAGCTGCTTCATGGCCGCATAGCCCACGAAAGGCAGGAATAACGCCACCCCGACCGCGACGATCCATCCGGACAGGTGGAGAAAAAAGCGAACGTCGGCGGGGTAGAGGGATAGGCCGGGCTGGACCAGCATGACGGCGACGGCGAACAGGATGAGCGCCTTTAGGGTGAGGTCGCTCTTGGGGAAGTTGTCCGCAGTCTTCACGAAACTTCGGCAAAACTGGGCCATCGCGGCCGCAAATCCGCATTTGAAGAAATCTTCGATGGCGACACCGGTCAGCGGCTTGTCGTACAGGAAGAATATGGTGATGTAGCCCTCGGAATGGACCGTGTTGAGCGCAAAAAAAGCTTCCGCGACGGCCAGCCAGAGAAATTCCTTGAAGCCCGTGATCGAGAAGAACAGGAAATTGAGGAGCAGCAGCGTCAGCGCGCCGACGACAACGCCCGACACCATTGAAATATTGGCTCGCCGATCCTTGAAGAAGGTCCCATAGGTTTCGATGCGGAGCGGCATATAGGTCGAATTTTCGGAAACAAATTCGATGACGACCAGCTTTTCCTGCCGCGGTGCAAGCACAAGCTCGGAGCTGAACGCCTGGTAGGTCCCGAGATTTTCGCGGGCGACCTGCGGATCGGTAGCATCGACGACCAGCGCGAGCGCGCGACCTTCAGCTTCATAAAGCCGGAAATGTTTGAGCGAGCCGCGGCCGGTGGTCAGAATCCAGCTTCCCTGCGCGTCGCTTGCATTGCGAACTTTCAGGAGAACGACGGTCCGGGTGCCCGGTGGGCCGAAGTGGATCGTCGATCCCTTTATATGCTGCAGCGGACCGCCGAGAATCGCTTCCAGTTGCGGCGTCCTTGCGACGCCGGGGCGCTTCGCGAACCGAACAAACGAGGCGAGTGCGGGTGCATCTTCTCCAGCCCTGAGATCGAGCAGCGGCAATTTGTCGGAGTTTGCGCGCGCCGGTTGAGCGGCCAGCAGGCAAAAGAACCCAAGGATCGCGTATAAGATCTTCATTATCACCCCCGCCGCCGGGCGGGGACCGAACGCTTATCTGCGTCCAACGGGCGCACGCACAGGTTCGCCCAAGACAAGTTCAACCCACCCCCCGGTGATCTGTCACCCGTAACGGCCAGACACCTCGGTGCAAGCACCGCGGCAACGGTCCGTCGCAAATTCACCCTAAATAACATTGGGTAGACGCGCCGCCGTCCCCGCCACTAGTCATCGCACGCAAAGCCGATGGGTGTTTTTGCCCGAGCGGCTGGGGGCGCAAAATTTCGAGGCGGGGCGGATGAGCCGGAGAGCGCAAAACGTTCTCCGGCAAGTCCCTTGCCTCGCCTGCAACGTCAATGGGGGACTCCGGAATATGTCACGAATCTCGAAATCTCGCCTGCTCGCCACCAGTGCGATTGTCGGCCTTGCAATCGGCCATCTGGCGCCCGCCGCCGCCCAAAATGCGTTCGGCGTTCATAACGACCAGCCCGAGCGGCTCGAAATCGAGGTTGATGATGGCGAGACCGTCGAGGGGGATCTCATCGGCATTTACGCCGACAATGGTCCGGTCACTGTCGGCAACGCCGGTGTCATTCGCGGCAACGGCATCGACGTCGGCGGCATCGACAGTCGGCCGAGCGGCGGCATCGTGATTGCGCAGCCGAATTCGATCGTCACCAACGCGGGCCAGATCAGCGGCGCAGCGAACGGCGTCGTCACCTCCTATTTTTTCAGCGAAGACGCAAATGGCGATGATCTGCCCCCGCAGCCGCTCGCTGCGAACACGCAGGTTTCGAACAGCGGTGTGATCCGCGGCGAGGGAGGATCGGGCGTCGCCCTTGTCGGCGGCGGTACCGTCACCAACGGTGGCACGATCTCGGGGACCAGCGGGGCGCCCGGGAGCATGATCAACGGCACCGGCGTATCGATCTCGGAATTCCCCGGCGCGGCTGCCAGCAATATCACCGGCGTGGGATCGATCACGAACAATGACGGCGGCGTGATCGAGGGCCAAATGTTCGGCGCGGTGCTGCAGGGCGGCGGCACTGTTACCAATATGGGCACGATCCGCAGCACCGGTAATCCGAACCCTGCGACCCCGAACGTCAGCCCGTTCGGGCTCATTCTCGGTGCAACCACCGAACAGACCGGCCGCGCCGCGACGGTGGTGAACACCGGCAACATCTCGGGGTTTCTCGGGGTTCTGGCTGGCGGTGCGCTGGAAAGCGCGACGATCAACAACGATGGAATGATCAGTGCGACCGCAATCGCCATCATCGGCCAGTCCACCGGCAACCTGACCGTCAATAATTTAGAGAATGGCGAAATCCTTGCAAATGCGACGGCGATCGCGTCGAACGGCGGCACGCTGACCGTCGATAATAAGGGCTTCATCTTCAGCGCCGGTCAGAATGCGATCAACATCACGACCGCCGACGCCGTGATCAACAATAGCCAGGGCATTGTCGGCGCTCTGTCGGGCATTACGACCACCGTGTTTCAGAATGCCGAGGGGACGCAGGCGCGCGCGCGCAACACTGCGGTCACGAATTCGGGCACGATCGAAGGCCGCGCAGGCAGCGGCGTTTCGCTCGCGGGCGGCGGATCGGTGGTCAACAGCGGCGTGATCCGCGGACTGAACGGCAATAACGGGTCGGGCACCGGTGTCGCCATTTCCGAATTCGCCCAGTCTGTCGCGACTGATGTCACCGGTATCGGCTCGGTGACCAATGCTCCGGGCGGCTTGATCGAAGGCCAAATGTTCGGCGTGGTCGTCCAGGGTGGCGGGACCATCGATAATGAAGGGACCATTCGCAGCACCGGGACCTTCAATCCCGCCAATCCCAATGTCAGCCCGTTCGGCGTCATCCTTGGCGCGACCGCAGACCAGACTGGTCGCATCGGCACGCTCAACAACAGCGGCACCGTTCAGGGTTTCCTGGGAGTCCTTGCCGGAGGCGCGCTCAGCAGTGCCGTGATCGAAAACGAGGGTCTGATCAGCGGCCAAGCGGCCGCCATCATCGGTCAGTCGACGGGCGCCCTCACCATCAACAACCATGACGACGGCGAGATCGTCGCCAATGGGACCGCGATCCGTTCCAACGAAGGCTCGCTGGCTCTCAATAATGCGGGGTTGATAAGCGCTGCCGCCCAGGATGCGATTGTCATTACGACGGCGGACGCGGTGATCGTCAACAGCGGTCGGATCATCGGCGGCCAATATGGGATCGTCACCACGCCGATGGCGGATGGGACGGGCCGCGCAATCAATACCTCGATTACCAACAATGGCGAGATCATCGGTCTCAATAACGACGGCATTCGCCTCGCCGGCGGCGGGAGCGTGATCAACAGCGGCTTTATCGTGGGTGTCAATGCAGGTGCGCAGGGCACGGATGGCATCTCGATGTTTGCGCATGTCGACCAGTCGAACGAAGATTATTCGGCCCACGTCACCAACGATGAGAATGGCCGCATCGAGGGCCAGCGGTTCGCAATCATCCTGTCGGGCGGTGGCGAGGTCGTGAACGCCGGGGAAATCGAGGGCGTTAATGCCGGCGTCTATGTCCAGGGGACTGCCCTCAATACAGATCCAAGCGAGGATCGCAGTGGATTGACCGCCAAGGTCGTGAACACAGGCGACATTCGCGGCACTGGCAATCTCGGCGGCAGTGGCGGCGACGGCTATGGGGTTGGCTTCGGCAGCGACATGTCCAGCGCGACGCTCGAGAACAGCGGCACGATCGGCAGCGATTTTGGCGCCGGCGTCTCGCAGGGATCGCGTGCGGACGTAACGATCACCAATGCCGAGGGGGGCACGATCACCGGCGGCACGTCGGGCATCTATTCCTTCGCGACGGGCACACTTGCCGTGAACAACGCCGGTGTGATCCGCGGCGAGGGCAGTTACGACGGGTTCGACGCCGCGCCCGACGCCGGCATCACGATCACCACCGCGTCGTCGAGCGTGACCAACAGCGGGACGATCACAGGTGCGGGCGCCGGCATCACGACCGCCTATCAGTTCGACGAGGCGATCGGCGATATCGTCGGCATCGCGGTCGGCACGCAGGTGACGAACAGCGGCACGATCCGAGGCGAATCGAACGATGGCGTGCGTCTGATTGGCGGCGGCAGCGTGAGCAACAGCGGCATTATCCGCGGCGAGGGCAGCGCGCTGGCCGATGGCATCTCGATCTATCCCTATGACGGTCAGGCGCTGGCGAACTATGTCGGAACCGTTGCGAACAGTTCCACCGGCGACATCAGCGGTACGCGGTTCGGGATCATCCTGTCGGCCGGCGGCGCGGTCGACAACGCCGGCAAGGTCACCGGTGAGGGGCCGGGCGGCGTTCTTATCCAGCGCGGGGCAGGGCTTGTCCAGGAAACGGGCTTTGACGGCATGCTCACCAATACGGGGACGATCACGGGCTCCAACGGCTATGGCGCGGTCGTCCTCGTCACCGATACCGCAACGATCACCAATAGCGGAACGATCACTGGCGCAACATCGGGCGCTGTCGTCGAAGGGCTGCAGGTCTCGCAAGATATCGCGCAGACCGGCACGATCAGCAATAGCGGCACGATCACCGGAAGCGGGACCTTTGGCGCTGCGGTCGCGGGCTTGCTCGATAGTGCCGAAGTAAACAATAGCGGCTCGATCTCTGGTGCAACCGACGGCGTCATCCTCGGTAATTTCGGGACCGCAATGCTCGTTAACACCGGCGCAATCACGGGCGGCGGTCGGGGCGTATGGGGCGATGACAGCGGTGCGATCATCCTCGACAACGCAGGGACGATCACCGGTTCAGGCGGGATCGCTGTCCAGCTCGGCAGTTTCGACGATCGTGTCACTTTGCGAACCGGTAGCGTAATGTCCGGCGCCGTTGACGCAGGGGGCGGCAACGACAGCCTGACGCTCGATGGGGACGTCCTTGAACTGACCGAGGCGCAGCAGCTTACCGAAGCGACCGGGTTTGAGACACTCGACGTTGCGGCAGGCTATTGGTCGACCACAGGCGTGGTCGGCGCATTCGATAGCGTTTCGATCGCCAGCGGTGCGTCGCTGCAGGTCAATGAAATTGATCTGGGCGCGGGCGATACTTCGTCGCCGATCCTGACCCCTTCGGTTCGGACTGACGGCCTGCTCGTCTTGAACTTCGGTACCGACGATGTCGTGTCCGATCTGGCCGACCTGACCATCGACGGGACGGGGCAGTTGCAGCTCATCGGCGACGCCGTGTTTACCGTAGACACCGCCAACATCGCGCACACTGGCGGAACGGTCATTTCCAATGGCGGCCTCGTCCTGACCGGGCTGCTTCAGGGTGACGTGAAGACGGAAGGGACCGGCTTCTTCGAGCTGGGCGCCGGCGGAACCGAGGGCAGCTTCGCGGGCAATATCGTCAACGACGGGCGCTTCGTTTTCAATCGTTCCGACAATTATGATTTTCTCGGCGCCTTCTCGGGCAGCGGCACCCTCGACAAGATGGGTGACGGCGCGCTGACCTTCATGGGTGACTATGCCTTCCAGGGGGTGACGAACATCCTTGGCGGCTCGGTGCGGATCGGTGGCACGATCGATCCGGGTACCGAATTCGACCTAGGCGAAGGCGGCACGCTCGACATCACGGGCAAGGACCAGACGATCGGCGGTCTCGAAGGCGATGCGGGGTCGAGCGTCGTGATCGGCGACAGCCAGCTCACCGTCGATCAATCTGGCAATACTGCTTTCGGCGGCGATATCTCGGGCACGGGCAGCCTGGTGAAAGAGGGCGCCGGCACGCTCAACCTCACCGGAAACAGCAGCTATACGGGCCCGACATCGGTCAACGGCGGCACGCTCGCGGTAAACGGTTCGATCGCCTCGCCGGTGACCGTCAACAGCGGCGGAACGCTCGGCGGCAATGGCGCCGTGGGATCGACGACAGTCGCCAGCGGCGGGACGATTGCGCCGGGCAACTCGATCGGCCAGCTGACCGTGAATGGCGACCTCGCCTTCGCTGCAGGCTCGGTCTACGAAGTCGAGGTTAACGCAGCGGGCGCCGCAGATCGCCTCGATGCGACGGGTGCTGTGACGATCGCCAGCACGGCGAGCGTGGCGGTCTTGGCCGAGGACGGCAACTATAACCCGCGCACCGACTATGTAATTCTGACAGGCGGTGCGGGAATCACAGGGACGTTCGGTTCGGTGACGACCGACCTCGCCTTCCTCGATCCGCTTCTGCGCTACAGCACCAACTCGGTGACGCTGTCGCTCTATCGCAACGATATCGATTTCGCCGATATCGCGGTGGGCTTTAACCAAGCGAGCGTGGCGGCCGCGGTTCAGGCACTTGGCGTCGACAATCCGCTGTACGAAGCGGTGCTGGTCCAGAATGCGGCGACCGCACAGGCGAGCTTCGGCGACCTGTCGGGCGAAATTCTGGCTAGCACGATCAGCGGCCTGACCGACGACAGTCGTCATCTGCGTAATGCCTTGATTGGCATGAAGGCTCCCGAAGAGGGCGGTGCGTTCGTTTGGGGCTCGGCCTTTGGCGGCTGGGGAGAATTTGACGCGGCGCGCGGGAATTTCGCGATGGACACCGATCACAAGGGTCTGGTCGCGGGCGTCGGTTTTGGCGGTAGCGGCTTCGCTGCAGCGCTTTCGGCAGGTATCGGCGGGTCGGACTTCCGCTTCGGCGGGCGCAATGACCATGCAAACGTGGAAAGCAAATATATCGCGGCCCATGCCACTTATGGCGCGGAAGGCGGTCTGCGCGGCACCATCGGTGTCAGCTATGCCTGGCACGACATCGATACGACCCGCGCGATCAACGGCGCGCCGCTGGCTCAAACGCTTTCGTCGAAGCGGGACGCTGACACGCTGCAGATCTTTGGCGAGATCGGTTACGACATTGTCACGGGCAATACGGCGATCACACCCTTTGCCCGACTGGCGCATGTCGATACCGGCAGCGATGCTTTCGCTGAAACCGGCGGCGACGCGGCACTGACCGTCGCGAAGGGCGATCAGAAGACCACCTTCGTCAGTCTTGGCGGGCGTGCGCAATTAAACGCCGGTCAGCCAGGCTTCCAGCCTTATGTGTCGGCTGCCTGGAACCGAGCGTTCAACGACCGCGCCGCACCGATTGCATCTCGGTTCACGGCCGGAGGACCTACGTTCGGCATCCTTGGCACGGCTATCCCGAAGAACTCAGCCGAAGTCGAAGCCGGATTTGAATATACCACGGGCTCGTTTCATCTCGGCGCTGCTTACACCGGCACGCTGGCATCGGACCGCAACTCCCATGGTGCAAGGGTAACTGCGCGCATCGCCTTCTGATTAGCGACCCGTCGGAAGGGCGAAACGCTCGGTATGAGGTCGAGGCGACTTTGGTCACCTCGGCCTCATTTCTTTCTGCATCATATGGTCGTGCCGCTGGGAGCAATTTGCGAACGGCTTCTTTCGCAAATTCTCTCCTGAAAGCGGTCAGTCTCCAATCGGCCAAAAGGCGATTGCACTCCGCTGCGTTTCGCATCCAAATGACGTCCAGCGACCGTCTGTAAGTTGCCGCCGCGTTTGGTCGCCTCGCCGATTTGGAGATTTTGATGCGCTCTTTGCTTGTCCTGTCGTTCGTTCTGACGACTGCTACCATCGCCAACGCAGAAGGATCGGGCGGCAGCTCAGCAGACGGCCGCTTCGACATAGGTGGGCGCTCTATCCAACTGACATGCCTCGGGTCCGGCGCGCCCACCGTCGTTGTCGATGCCGGGATGGGAACAGCGCCTGCCGAAGATCCGGGCTGGCGAGGGATTGCAGCCAAGGTTGCCGAACACGCTCGTGTCTGTCTCTACGATCGGGCCGGCCTTGGCGCGAGCGGGGCTGCGCCTGAACGCGTCCGAACCAGCGCTGATGCTTCGGCGGATTTGCGTATGCCTTCCTGTTCTTCGCGTTTGGAACGGCACGCCAGCCGAAATCAAAGCCATCAAAGCGACACCAGTCCCTCTCAGTTTTAAGGAAGGCGCCCAAGCTTGCGGAGGGCCTTTGCGTGCCGTCGACCTGATTGATTGGCATCTCCGGTTCGGAACGGAAGAAACTGCGTTTGCAGCAGTCAATCACATCGCCGATCGCCACGCGGCATATCGTCCGCATGTTCGGAAAGCGACGAAGGACATCGACCGCGTGATGGCGCGGATCCCCGTCATCGATATTCGTCACGTCGCGAAAGTCCGCTATTCCCATTTGGCGCCCAGAAGCGGTCAGTCTCCTAACGTTGAGAGTTTCGGACGCCGCCAGGCGTCAGAAAGTCTTCGGTGCCCGAACCGCGGTGGTCATATGGTGTGAGCTATGGGGAAAGCTGTTTTGCGGCGATGGTGGGATAGCCCCGTGTTACCCAAAAGCGGACGTGCGCGATAGCGGACCGTCTGGATTTAGATCGCAAAAGCGGACGCCAAAAAGCGGACGGACCGATTTTGGTGGTGCGACGTCTGCTTTTGGGCAGCGCCGTCGCGAGCGGGTCCGCTTCCAGGCGCGGGTCTGCCCTGGACGAGGAAGGCGACGGGCCGTGCCGGGTCACGGCGCAGGTGTCCCGGGTGCGAGGGATGGCGGTGGCGGCGCGCGGGACTGGTAGCGGCGCTCGAACACTTCGATGATGATCATGGTACCGCCGCAGCACGGGCAGGTCGGCTGGGGCCCTGCATCGTCGGCTGGCTCGACGGTCGGCGGAGGTGCGACATCGAGCAGGCGGCGGGCGTGTTCGAGATGGTCCTTGCGCCTTGCGCTGGCGAGGAGGCCATAGTGGCGGATGCGGTGGAACCCGCGCGGCAGGGCGTGGAGGAGGAAGCGGCGGATGAACTCGTCAGCGGCGAGGGTCATGACCTGCTGCCGTCCGGGGCCGGCCTTGCGGTAGTCCTTGTAGCGGAAGGTGACGCCTTCCTCGTCGAACCGGAGGAGGCGGCTGTGCGATATGGCGACCCGGTGGGTGTAGCGCGCGAGGTAAGCGAGCACCGCCTCGGGACCAGCGAACGGCGGCTTGGCATAGACCACCCAGCGCTTCTTCCTGACGGGTGAGAGGTGCCGCAGGAACGCGTGTCGTTCGGCGAGAGGCGCGAGGCTGCCAAAGAAGGCGAGCTTGCCGGCATCGTGCAGCGCGCGCAGCCGGGTGAGGAACAGGCGGCGGAAGAGCGCGCCGAGTACGCGGACCGGGAGCAGGAAGGCGGCGCGCGCCGATATCCAGCGCGTTCCATCGCGGGAGATGCCGCCGCCGGGCACGATCATGTGGATGTGCGGATGATGGGTGAGCGCCGAGCCCCAGGTGTGGAGGACGGCGGTGATGCCGATCCGGGCGCCGAGGTGCCTGGGGTCGGCGGCGATGGTCAGCATCGTATCGGCCGCGGCCTTGAACAGCAGATCATAGACCATCGCCTTGTTGTGGAAGGCGATCGCGGCGACCTCGGCAGGCAGGGTGAACACGACGTGGAAATAGCCGACCGGGAGCAGGTCGGCCTCGCGCGCTTCGAGCCAGCTGCGCGCAGCGGCGCCCTGGCACCTTGGGCAGTGCCGGTTGCGGCAGCTGTTATAGGCGATCCGCCAGTGCCCGCAGTCGGCGCAGGCCTCGATATGACCGCCGAGCGCGGCGGTGCGGCAATGCTCGATCGCCGACATGACCTTGAGCTGATGCAGGCTCAGATGCCCGGCTTGGGCGGCGCGGTAGGTTGGCCCAGCGGCACGGAAGATGTCGGCGACCTCGAGTGAGGCGCGCATCGGCCTCAGCCGTCGGGTGCCTCCTCACTCGGCGATGCGAGCGCGAGCCTGTCGAGCGGACTGACGATCGAGCGGACAGTCTTGGTGGCAACCTGGGTATAGAAGGCGGTGGTGTTTAGCTTGGCGTGACCGAGCAGCGCCTGGATGACGCGGATATCGACGCCGTCCTCGAGCAGGTGGGTGGCAAAGCTGTGGCGCAGGGTGTGCGGTCCGACGCGCTTGTCGATGTCTGCTGCTTCAGCGGCTTCGACGACGACGCGGTAGAGCTGGCGGGTGCTGATCGGCACTGCGGCGCTCTGTCCGGGGAAGAGCCATCCGTCGGGAACGAGGATGCCCTGTTGCCGCCCCGCGCGCCACCAGTCGCGCAGCAGCAGGAGTAGGCCTTCGGGCAGCATGGCGTTGCGGTAGCGGCCGCCTTTGCCGCGCTCGATCCGCAGCAGCATCCGCTTGCTGTCGATATCGGTGACCTTCAGCGCCGATACCTCGGCGACGCGCAAGCCTGCGCCATAGGCGACCGACAGCGCCGCCTGGTGCTTGAGGGTGCGGGTCGCATCGAGCAGGCGCTTCACCTCGGCCATCGTCAGCACGACTGGGATCTTGCGCACCTGCCTGGTGCGGACGAGCTTGCGCGCGAGGTCGGGGCGGTCGAGCGTGTGCGTGAAGAAGAACCTCAGAGCACCCACGATGCTGTTCATGGTCGGCGCCGGGACGCCCGCTTGTTGCTGCTCGATCTGGAACTGCCGGACATCCTCGGCGCTCGCGGTGTGCGGCGAGCGCCCGAGCCAGGTCGCGAACCGCCCGACGTCGCGCAGATAATTACGCTGCGTCTGTCAATGGGCCCTGAAGTTTCCGCAGATGTGGGCAGTTAAAATTCCCGATGTCGGTGGTTGGGGGGGCGGTGATCAGCCGTGCTCGGGATCTTGATTTCCTTTCATTGGTGGTCGGCCGCGGCGCTTCGGCGCTGGCGGATTGAACGAGGCGGCGCTGCGCAGGTTTTCGGGCACGAGAGCGGCGTGCTCTCGCATGCGATAGCTGGATCCCTCGATCTGGATGCGGCCGTCCGGTGCGATGGCGCCGATCGATACGATATTGCCGGCGCCCTTCGAGCACGGAGTGCTCGGCAACAACGATGCCCCGGTCGATGATACGGATCAGGTCCGGCAGTTGCTCGATCTCGACGATCCGGCGCGCCCGGTCGGGCACGCTATAGAAGTTGCCGCCAACCGATACGAAGCCGTCATGGGTCACCCGCCTCTCGAGCTTCAGGACCGCATTGAAGCGGTGCTCAGGCAGGCGCTGCAGCTCGCCCTGCTCTTCGGCAAAGGCTTCGGTGACCACGCGCTGGGTCGTGCCATGGACCCGCACGTTGGCGACCGTGTCGAGCCAGACGATAAGCTGGGCATTGAGGTCCTCCATGTTGCGGAAGGAGCGTCCCAGGAAGAAGTCCTCGCGGATATAACGGAACGGCCGCTCGACTTTCCCTTTCGTCTTCGCACGATAGGGTCGACACGCCCTCGGCTGGAAGCGATAGTGCTTCGCCAGCGCCAGCAGCGAGCTGTTGTAAACGATGTGGCCCTGATCGTCCTCACCCGTGACCGCCGTCTTCATCCGGTCGTAGAGGATTTCGATCGGTACGCCGTCCATCGCCTCGAACGCCTGCATATGGCAACGCAGCAGCGTCTGGAGATCCTGGTGCAGCACAAAGCGAGCGAAGAGGAAGCGCGAGTAGCCCAGCACCATGCTGAACAGCCAGACAATGCGCGCCATGCCAGGATCATCGGTAAATTCGACGACGAAGCGCGCGAAGTCGACCTGGCCCTGTACGCCCGCCCTGGTTTCAAAGCGGACCTCGTAAGGCTTGGGATCGTGATCGGGACGGATCGCCGCCAGGTAACGCTTCACCGCCGTGTAGGCGCCCGAGTAGCCCATTTCCCTGATCTCGCGGGTCAGGCGCGACGCCGTCAGGTCCGGGAACGTCATGATGCGCTCGCGCAGGAACTCCATGTAAGGCGCGATCTTGCACGGCCGTCCGATCTTTCGCGGACCATAGGCCGGCGCTTCCACGCCGCGCTCGATATATTTGCGAACGGTCTTGGGATCGCGGCCCGTCCGGCGGGCAATCGCCGTCACCGACAGCCCCTGCCGATGCAACTCCAATATCATCATCGCTTCTCCAAGTCGGATCATCGGCGCCGCCTCCCATCAGGAGACCTTCTCGCGCCGATTTTGGCGTTCCCCAATGAGCCGGGGTTAACCCCGGCTCATTGGGGAACCAGGTCCAACAATCGGGGAATTTTCAAAGCCCACTTTTGCGGAGAATTACACGCCCACTGACAGCGTCTCCTTCGAGAAGCGGCGCATGGTCATGTCGTCGATCAGGCGCTGGCGCGGCGGGCTGATCGGGCCAATCTGGATAAGCTCGTTCATCGTTCGACTCCTCAGGTAAAGGAGCCGAAAGGGTCTGCCTGCGGCAGCCCGCGTTCAATCAGGTGCGGCGATCGCTGGGCCGCTTTACATCGAAGCTAGCACCAATCCGCGGAGCGGTTCGTGCATCGGCCAAGACGGGTTCTGCGCCGTGGCGCGGCGGTGATAACTTTATCATCCGTCGTGCCTATGGAACGCTAAGACGGCATGCTCGCAAGGTCTTCAAGGACCGCGGCCCAATAAGCGATTTCCTGACCGTTGCCGCGTTCACGAGCCCACTCGAGTTGCCTTGCCACGAGCTGCTTGGCCTCGTTTCCGTGTCGTAGCTTCAGTTGGGCTGAGCAGCCGCGAACGTTTTGACTGCCGTAAAAGGGCATGACAGTTCCCTCCGCATTCTCCTTGGTTGCGAACATGAAGGGGATAGGGCGGCGGTCGCCCGCCGCCCTATCTCGTCAGAAGTCCATCGCCGGCATCGGCGCGGCCTTCTCTTCCTTCGGCAGCTCGGCGACGAGCGCTTCGGTGGTGATCAGGAGCGAGGCGACCGACGCGGCATCCTGCAGCGCGGTGCGTACGACCTTGGCGGGATCGATCACGCCGGCCTTGACGAGGTCCTGATACTCGCCGGTGGCGGCGTTGAAGCCCCAGCTATACTCTTCGCTTTCGAGGAGCTTGCCGACGATCCAGGCGCCGTCCTCGCCGGCATTGTCGGCGATCTGGCGCGCCGGGGCGCGGAGTGCGCGGCGGACGATGTCGATGCCCGACTGCTGGTCGTCGTTTGCGGCCTTAAGGCCTTCGAGCGCCTTCAGCGAGCGCAGCAGCGCGATGCCGCCGCCGGGCAGGATGCCTTCCTCGACCGCCGCGCGTGTCGCGTGGAGCGCGTCGTCGACGCGGTCCTTCTTCTCCTTGACCTCGACCTCGGTCGCGCCGCCGACACGGATCACCGCGACGCCGCCCGCGAGCTTGGCGAGCCGCTCCTGCAGCTTCTCGCGGTCATAATCGCTGGTCGTCGTCTCGATCTGCTGCCGGATCTGCGCGATACGGCCGTCGATGTCGGACTTAGAACCGACGCCGTCGACGATCGTCGTATTATCCTTGTCGATGACGACCTTCTTGGCGCGTCCGAGCATGTTGATCGTGACGCTCTCGAGCTTGATGCCCAGCTCCTCGCTGACGACATTGCCGCCGGTGAGCACCGCGATATCCTCGAGCATCGCCTTGCGGCGGTCGCCGAAGCCCGGTGCCTTGACGGCCGCGACCTTGAGTCCGCCGCGCAGGCGATTGACGACGAGCGTCGCGAGCGCGTCGCCCTCCACATCCTCGGCGATGATGAGCAGCGGCCGACCCGACTGGACGACGCTCTCGAGGAGCGGCAGCATCGCCTGCAGGTTCGAGAGCTTCTTCTCGTGGATGAGAATGTACGGATCGTCGAGTTCGACCTTCAACTTCTCGGCGTTGGTGATGAAATAGGGGCTGAGGTAGCCGCGGTCGAACTGCATGCCTTCGACCGTTTCGAGCTCGGTCGCGAGGCTCTTCGCTTCCTCGACGGTGATCACGCCCTCATTGCCGACCTTCTCCATCGCCTCGGCGAGGATTCGGCCGACCTCTTCGTCGCCGTTGGCCGAGATGGTCGCGACCTGCGCGATCTCGCTGTTCGCCTCGACCGACTTGGCGTGCGCCTTGAGATCCTCGACGACCGTGTTCACGGCAAGATCGATGCCGCGCTTGACGTCCATCGGGTTCATGCCGGCGGCGACCGCCTTCGAGCCTTCGCGGACAATCGCCTGTGCGAGCACGGTCGCGGTGGTGGTGCCGTCGCCGGCCTTGTCGTTCTGCTTCGACGCGACCTCGCGCAGCATCTGCGCGCCCATATTCTCGAACTTGTCGGCAAGCTCGATTTCCTTGGCGACGGTGACGCCGTCCTTGGTGATGCGCGGTGCGCCAAAGCTTTTGTCGATCACGACGTTGCGGCCCTTCGGGCCCAGCGTGACCTTCACTGCATTCGCAAGCGTATCCACGCCGCGCAGCATGCGATCACGCGCGTCCGACGCAAATTTCACTTCCTTGGCAGCCATTTTGACCTCCTTCTTGCTGTCCTTTCAGTTGGTGATGAGTGCGGCATCAGGCCGCCTGCTTGAGCGCCTCGGCCTGCTCGATCACGCCGAGGATGTCGCTCTCCTTCATGATGAGCAGTTCCTCGCCGTCGATGCGGACCTCGGTTCCCGACCATTTGCCGAACAGGATCCGGTCGCCGGCCTTAACGTCGAGCGCGGCGATGGTGCCGTCCTCGGCGCGGGCGCCCGGACCGACGGCGACGACTTCGCCTTCCTGCGGCTTTTCCTTGGCGGTGTCGGGGATGATGATGCCGCCCGAGGTCTTCTCCTCGGCTTCGATGCGGCGGACGACCACACGGTCGTGCAAGGGACGGAAATGCATGCATAACCTCCATGTTGCATAGCGATATGATAAGCCGGCGCGCCTGTCCGGGACGCGCGGCGCCGATGAGCTAGGAAGCGGAATTTTTTGCTTCAAGAGGGTCGACGAAAATTTTTTCGCATTCGCGCCAGCGCAAAACAAATCCCCCTTATCAAGGGGCTGACACCTCTTGACTCGACTCGCTTCCTTTCCAAAATCTCTGGTCGCGGCAGCCTGCCGCACGACAGGAAAGGAAAGGCTACAAGGAAGGAGGCACGATCATGTCCGAGCCATTTTCCCGTTTTCTTCACCCCTTCGACGTGGCGCGTCACCCGAGCCTCGAGCCCGAGGTCAAGCGCGCACTTCTGGCATCCTGGGCATCGGACCACTCGGCGGTCCGCAACAAGCCCGCGCTCCGAAAGCCGCCCGGCGCGCGCCGCGCGGTGCCGGTCGACGATGTGCTCGCGGCGCTCCGGTCGCTCGACGGCGGCGAGGCGCGCGCGCCATGACCGACCGGGCGCTGATCGCGCAGCTGGACGGCTATGGGCTGACAACCGCCGAGATCCATTATTACCGGCCCGATCATCCCTCGCTGCTCCAGCTCTTCGTCTGGCAGGACTATGATCTGCCGCCGGACTTCCCGGTGCTGTTCGATTTTCTTGCCATGTGGAGGCGCCAGATCGAAGCCGCGCTCCACTCGGTGCGGATCGCGCATGATGCGCTGGTCGGGCCCGCCGAGTGGCGCGTGGCGGACATCATTCGCTCGCTTGATTGACGGAGCGACTTGAGCGTCTCCGGCTGGTTAGCTGTATTTCCACTGCTATTCTTCAGGAAAGCGGGGCCGCTGCTGTACAGCGGCCCCGCAAGACATCAGGCGCTCTCAAGCGCCTTTTCTTTCGACGATCCGATCCGGCGCGGTTCGGCATCGCCGCTGCCGATCTCGATCTTGCGCGGCTTCATCGCCTCGGGAATGACCCGGTTGAGTTCGATCGTGAGCAGGCCGTCGGTAAAGCTCGCGCTACCGACCTCGATATAGTCGGCGAGCTGGAAGCGCCGTTCGAACGCCCGGCGCGCGATGCCGCGATGAAGATAGGTGCTCTTCGCATCTTCTTCCGCGGGTTTGCCCGTAACGGCCAGCTGGTTCTGCTGCGCCACGATCTCGATCTCGTCGGGCTTGAAGCCCGGGACAGCGAGCGTGATGCGGAAGCGGTCGTCGGCCTCGCGCACGATGTCGAAGGCCGGATAGCCGTCGGACGTCTCGCTGCGCTGCCCCTTCTCGAGCAGGTCGAAAAGATGATCGAAACCCACCGTCGAGCGGCGGTAAGGGGTGAAGTCAAAATCGGTTCTCATTTCCAAATCCTCCTGATTGAAGCAATTCGGGCATGAGATGCGCCGGTACACAGAGCCGGCGCTCTCCATGTCCTGCAGACCCGGTCAATCCGGCATCTGGAAGGAAATTAGGAAGCGAATTTGCTGTTTCAAGACATGTCGCCGACGGCGGATTGCAGTTCGTCGCAGAGGTGCAAGAGCGCCATCGCACCGGAAGGTGCGGAGCCGCAGTGTGCGGCTCCGCGGGTGGTCAGGCAACGCGGCTCCCGCCGATGTCGTTGCTCCAGGTGGCGATCTGGTCCTTGACCGCCAGCTTCAGCTTCTTGAGCCGCGCGATCAGGACCTCGTCGGGTCCGCGCTGCCGCGCTTCCCGATCGATTTCGGCTTCGAGGCGGGCATGCTCGCGCCGGAAGTATTCGATATGTTTGCTGGACATCTTCTTCTCCATGCCAAGTTGAGGATGTTGCAGCCGGTCCGCTGCGGCGGGGATATAAGAAAGGGCCATCCCTGATTTCAATGGGTTGGAATAGGTCGTTCGCTCAAATCGGCGCATACGCCGCCTGTAATGAGAACGACGGGCTTTTGTCCGGTATCGGATAGGCAATGGCCGCTATCGTCCAATCCTGCATGGGACCCAGATCTGCGGCGAATGGCCGGAGTGGGCGGCTTCCGTACAGGCAGCCTCCGCGCTCCTCACAGGCTTAAGTGGACGCAGTGCCTTGATTGCCGGGACGTGGCGGGCCAGTCTGATTAAATTCTGCTTCGGAGGTGGTGCAAACATGCATGTGCGTCAAATAACGATGGGGGACGCGCCAGCGGTTCAGGTAATTTACGCACCCTATGTAACTGCCACCACCATCTCGTTCGAGGAAGTCCCGCCTGATATTATGGAGATTGAAAGGCGCATCGCCGCTATTCTGCCGCGCTATCCCTATCTGGTAGCCGAAGTGGATGGGCGGGTCGTCGGTTATGCCTACGCCAGCGAACATAGGGCGCGCGCGGCCTACCGGACATCTGTCGATGTAGCAGTCTATGTGGCGCCTGGCGCGCAACGGCGCGGTGTAGCGCGAAGTCTATACTCGCGCCTGCTGGCTGACGCGGCAAGCTTGGGCTATCACGCGGCTTTTGCTGGCATCGCACTCCCAAACGAAGCAAGCGTCGGGCTGCACGAAACCATGGGCTTCGAGCCGGTGGGCATTTACCGTGAGGTCGGGCGAAAATTCGATGCTTGGCACGACGTCGGTTGGTGGCAACGACTGCTGTGAGCGATGTAGAAGTGCCAAGGCATCGCTGAAGCGATTTTACTCATATCGAAGTGTGGGCAATGGGCGGAAACTGGTCCCGATGGCTCTTCAGCGCCCCGGCAACCGGGCTAGTTCAGCCGGCGTGGCAGTCGGTTTCTTGCGGTCCTTGCGCTCGGAATAGCGGTCGACGAGCTGGTCCGCATGACCGCGTGTCAGGACGGTGAAGCGCACCAACTCCTCTGCGACGTCGACGATACGGTCGTAGTAGCTCGAGGGCAGCATCCGGCCGGCCTCGTCGAACTCCTGATAGGCCTTCGCGACGCTCGACTGGTTGGGAATGGTGATCATCCGCATCCAGCGGCCAAGGACGCGCAGCGTGTTGACGCTGTTGAACGATTGCGATCCTGCCGACACCTGCATCACGGCCAGCGTGCGGCCCTGCGTCGGGCGAAGGCCCTTGTAGGCGAGGGGGAGATGGTCGACCTGCGCCTTCATGATGCCGGTGATCTGGCCATGGCGTTCGGGGCTGCACCAGACCTGGCCTTCGGACCAGATCGAATGCTGTCTGAGTTCCTCGACCGCGGGGTGGTCGTCGTCGGCGATCTGATCGGGAAGCGGGAGATCGGACGGGTCGAAGATGCGCGTCTCGCAGCCGAAAAGCTGAAGCAGGCGCGCCGTCTCTTCCACGACGAGGCGCGAATAGGAGCGTTCGCGTAAAGACCCGTAGAGGAGGAGGATGCGCGGCGCCGGATCGAGCGGGCCGAGGCCGAGGGCGGGTTGCGCGCGGAGATATTCGGGGCTGAGCGCCGGCAGATGGTCGGGATCGGTAAGCGTGCGCAGGCGATTATGGGTCTGTTCTGTCATGATACTCAGGCTTGTGAAGGAACGGTCGAGGGAAACCAGCGGCGTCCGAGGCGGAAAGCGACGCCGACAAGGAGAATGAGGACGGGAACCTCGACGAGCGGCCCGATCACGGCGGCGAAGGCGACCGGCGAAGCGAGCCCGAAGGCCGCGATGGCCACCGCGATGGCGAGCTCGAAATTATTGCCTGCGGCGGTGAAGGCGACCGCGGTGGTGCGCGGATAGTCCGCCTCGATGAGCTTGCCTATCCAGAAGCTGATGAGGAATTGGACGACGAAGTAGATAGTGAGCGGGATCGCGATCCGCACGGCGTCGCCGGGGATAGTCAGAATCTCACCGCCCTTGAGACTGAACATCGCGACGATGGTGAAAAGTAAGGCAATGAGTGTGAGTGGCGCGATCTTCGGTAGGAAACGCGTCTCGTACCAGTCCTCGCCCTTGGCGCTGGTGAGAAACTTGCGGGTGAGGTAGCCGGCAATGCAGGGAATGCCGAGATAGATGAGGACCGCTTCGGCGATAGTCCAGAAGCTCACATCGATCACGCTGCCCTCGATGCCGAAGAGCGGCGGCAGGACAGTGAGGAAGAACCAGGCGTAGACGCTGAAGAAAAGGATCTGGAAGATCGAGTTGAACGCGACGAGCGCTGCGACATATTGATTGTCGCCCTTCGCGAGCTGGTTCCAGACGATCACCATTGCGATGCAGCGCGCGAGGCCGATCAGGATCAGGCCTGTCATATATTCGGGCTTGTCCGAGAGGAAGATGACCGCGAGCGCGAACATCAACGCCGGGCCGATGATCCAGTTCTGGATCAGCGAAATCGCGAGGACCCGCTTGTCCTCGAATACCCGCGGCAGCTCATCGTAGCGCACGCGCGCCAGAGGCGGATACATCACCAGAATGAGGCCGATTGCGATCGGGATGTTCGTCGTCCCGACGGACATGGCACCGATCGCGGTGGGCAGCCCCTTGAAGGCCGACCCGAGCAACACGCCGAGGCCCATGGCAAGAAAAATCCAGAGCGTCAGATAGCGGTCGAGGAACGACAGGCGTTCGCGGTTGGCGGCAGTCGTCATGATGCCGGCCTCATCCCTGGACGCGATTGCCAGCGGCATCGACGACCCGTTCGCCATCTTCCTTGGCGAAGGCGCCGAGCTGCTGTGCGGGCAGGATGTCGAGCACGGCTTCAGACGGGCGGCAGAGCCTGACCCCGAGCGGCGACACGACGAGCGGGCGGTTGATGAGGACGGGATGCTCCATCATCGCATCGAACAGGATGTCATCGCTCAGGCTTTCGTTTCCGAGGCCGAGGTCTGCATAAGGCGTGCCCTTCTCGCGGAGCAATTCGCGTGGCTTGATTCCCGCCCGGTCGATCAGTTGTTCGAGCAGTGCACGAGCCGGCGGCGTTTTCAGATATTCGACGACATGCGGCTCGATCCCGGAATTCCGGATCAGCGCGAGCGTGTTGCGCGACGTGCCGCAGTCGGGATTGTGGTAGATGATGATGTCGGTCACTACGCCGGTTCCTTCAGCAGCAGGTGAGTTCGGCCAGAAGCGGTTCGCACAGCTCGGGGCGGCTTTGGCAACAGTCCTTCGCAAGGAAGAGCATCAGTTCTCGGAGCGTATCGATATCGGCTCGCTGGATCTGCTGCCGCCCGAGTTTCTCGGATTTTACGAGACCGGCTTTCGCGAGCACAGCGAGATGCGTCGAGAAGGTGCTCTGCGTGAGACCCGACGCGTCAACAAGTTCACCGGTCGATAGACCCTCCGGCTCATGCCGGACAAGAAAGCGGAAGGCTTCGAGACGTGTCGGATGGGCGAGAGCGGCGAGAGCGGGAAGCGCGGAATCGATATTCATACATCGGAATTATCCGATGCGTTGACGCTCGTCAATTCCTATCGGAAATATCCGATGAATTTAGCCGAGTGTCCGCTATTACCCCACTCGTTGGCTAATAGCGGACAGTATCCAACCGGCCACTTTGATCTTCAAATCGCCAATCTTTGGGCGCCAAAAAAGACGCCCGCGCGACCGAAACCGTGCGGGCGTCAGATGAAGATCTCGGTTTCCTGAAAGGACGAGGTCTCCTGGGTCGCACGGCGCAGATAATGTCGCGGGCCGGGTAATAATTGTACCGCTGCGCCAAAAAGGCTGCCCTGGAGCGCATAGGACGTCGACCGCAGGTTGGTTCAAATAGGACCCGTTCGGTATGCAATCGGCCGAGCCATGGCGGGTTGTTCAGCGGGGGTTCGGCTGCGCGCCGCTACGTCCGGTCCATGATTGAAGGAGACGGGTCATGAAAAAATATATCGCTGCTGCGGTCCTCGCTGCACTCGCCGTTCCCGCCGGCCCGGCGCTCGCGGATCCGCCGCCCTGGGCGCCGGCGCACGGCAAGCGCGCCAAGGATCGTGGTCTTTATGACGGATATGGGCGCTATTACGAGCCTCGCCGCATTTCGCACAACGACCGTATTTGGCGGAGCAAGGACGGCCGCTACCACTGCCGCCGCGAGAATGGCACGACCGGATTGATCATTGGCGCCGCCGTCGGTGCGCTCGTCGGGCGCGAACTCGATGGAGGGCGTGACCGTACGGTCGGCACGATCATCGGCGCGGCCGGCGGCGGGCTGCTCGGGCGGGCTATCGATCGCGGTGAACTGAAATGCCGCTGATGTGAAAGGACGGCGCGAGAGGGACCAGTCTGCTCGCGCCGTCCCCTTGGACACCGCACGCAGTGGGGGTGCGGGCGGTGACGAAAAATCTATTCGACAGTCTGATCGCGCAGGCGCCCCAACTTTGTCGCGCGCAGCCCGGCTATGCCCGCCCGGTCGATGGTGCGGCGCCACGATTCCAGTTCTTCGCCGCTGAGGCGGTATCTTGCACAGGCGTCGGCAAGCCCGATCAGTCCGCCATCGATCGCGGCAAGCAACTCCGCCTTGCGGCGCGCCACCCAATAGCCTGCCGTCGATGAAGGCAGATCGTCGATTGTCAGCGGCCCCACCGGCCCGGCGACCGATGTCGGCCTCGTCGTAAATTCGAGCACTGCGAACTCTCCATTCGCTCGGCTGCTGCCGTATGAGTGCCCCCCGCGGCAAAGATGCGGTTTCGAGGTTAACAAAAGGTTGCGGAGGGGCATGGGATGCGCCCAACCGTTCGTCGCTTATGGGACGCGACGGGCCAATTTATGTGCGGGAGGGCGAGCCGCCTGCGGTCCTCTCAACGATTGCCGCTATTGCCAGGCCGGGCGGAATGCTGCAGCATTTTTCCATTAAGAGGGGGAAACTTATGCGAAATGCGAATATTTTTATGGCGATGGCGCTGGTGGCATCGCCGGCTCAGGCTCAGACGGTGCCGGACCTGCCCGCCAATCCGCTGAAGGCGATCGACGGCGAATGGTATGGCGTCGACCACAAGATCAAGTTGTCCGTGGCAAATGGCGTGGTAACGATCGTGGAGAACGACACCGCCGATCCCTACCTCAAGAAGATCGCGGCTCCCGTTGGAACCGTCATCGCTCGCATCACGGGCGTGGAATCGACCGGACCCAAGTCGGCGCGGTTCGTCGGCCAATGCCTAGAATTGATCGACACCTCGCGGTCAGACACGATGGCGTGCCCTGGTCACGCTTTCATGCAGTCGGCGGCCTACGACGGCAAGCCCGGATTGAAGATCAATTTCTGGACCGCCGCTTTTCTTCGCAAGGGCAATATTCCCGAGTATCAATGGCAATATCGAAAGTGACCGACCAACGAGCGGAGCGATAATTTCCAGCAACAAAATCAGGGACCGCTTGGGCCAAATACGATGTGATAGCAGCCCGTCCGCTATCAGCCACTAGCCGCGCTGTCGCGGTTCGGAGGCCGCGCAGGGGTTCCAAATCCCGCTTGATGGGCCATGATCGGGGCAGGCCCACCGATAACCTTCATTTGTCGCGACCGGTATTTTCCGGAGCGCGTCGTTCCTTGGTGAATCCGTGCATGCCGAACCACCACTGCAATGCGATTATCGCGCCCTTGGCGGGTTGAAGGAACCCGATCATCAAAACGAGCATGGCGGTCACGATTATCGCGGCCAATGCGATGAGCGACAGCTTCGTGTCCTGAACGAGTGCAATGATGATCGGCGCCATAATATGCCCCGTCAGGAGGATCGCGATATAAGCCGGGAAATCGTCGGCTTGCTGATGCGTCCAGTCTTGCGCGCACGCGGAGCAAATAAGGACGGGTTTGAGAAAGCGATGAAATAGCTTCGCTTCGTTGCAGCGGGGACAGCGACCGCGCGCGCCGCGGAGCATCGCTTTCCAGGCCGAGGCAGGAAGCTCCGCGCTTTCCGTCTTAGGATTCCCGTGATTGGCGGAGATCGGTAATTTTCGGGCGTTGTCCGCACGATAAGAGCGATCCAGAGGCGTTTGCATGAAATCGGGCATCAGCCGCCTCCTGCGCGAAGGTGGGCGCAGCGAGCGGCTCCCGCCAAAGCAAGCATATTCGATATAGCAGCGAGCATGATGTATATATACAGCATCGATCCATAATGTTAAGATTGATAAATGATGTATGAAACATCATTGGAGTCGATATGATCACATCGCAGCAGATGCGCGCGGCGCGCGCGCTCCTCGGGATCGACCAGCGCGAGCTTGCCGAACTCGCGGGTCTCTCGCTTCCGACGATCCAGCGCATGGAGGCGTCGAACGGCCAGGTCCGCGGTGTCGTCGATACGCTGGTGAAGGTGATTACGGCGCTGGAAAGCGCCGGCATCGAACTGCTCGGCGAATATTCATCGAGTGTCGGATCCGGGCGCGGCGTGCGGCTTCGCGAGCCCGCGGACGCCGATCCCAGGGCGCCCGGCCGCGCGCTTCTGTCCGCTAAATTTCCGAGCCGGCCCGCAATCCGGTGAAGGCCGAGGCCTATACGCCGAAACTCCTCACGGTCTTTCGCGAGGGTTATTCCGTTGCCGCATTTCGCGCCGATGCGATCGCGGGCCTGACTGTTGCCATCGTTGCGTTGCCGCTCGCGATGGCACTCGGCATCGCGAGCGGGGCGTCGCCCGACAAGGGGCTGATCACAGCCGTCGTCGCGGGTTTCCTGATCTCGGCGCTCGGCGGATCGCGCGTGCAGGTGGGCGGGCCGACGGGCGCCTTCGTCGTCGTGATCTTCAACGTCATCGCGAGCCACGGCTATGACGGCCTGTTGATCGCGACCTTGCTCGCCGGGCTCATCCTCATCGCGGCGGGCCTGCTCCGTTTCGGCCAGATGATCAAATATATCCCGCATCCGGTGGTGACCGGCTTCACCGCCGGGATCGCGGTCATCATCGCCTCGAGTCAGGTCAAGGATTTCTTCGGCCTCGCCATCGACGAGGTGCCCGCCGATTTCCTCCCCAAGTGGCAGGCTTATCTGGGGGCGCTGTCCAGCGCGAACTGGGCCGCGATCGGCGTCGGCGCGGGCGCGCTGGCGATCATCGTCGCGCTTCGCAAATTCGCGCCGCGCCTGCCGGGCTTCCTGATCGCGGTGGTGGTGAGTTCGCTCGCGGTGGCACTTTTGAATCTGCCGGTCGACACGATCGGATCGCGCTTTCCCGATATACCGGCAGGGCTCCCGGTACCGTCGTTTCCCGACATCTCGCTCGTCAAGATCAATGCCGTTCTGCCGTCGGCCTTCACGATCGCCTTTCTTGCCGGGATCGAGGCGCTGCTGTCCGCAGTCGTCGCCGACGGCATGGCGGGGACGCGGCATCGCTCGAACCAGGAGCTGATCGGGCAGGGCGTCGCCAACCTCGGTTCGGCGCTGTTCGGCGGCCTCCCGGCCACCGGAGCGATCGCCCGTACCGCGACCAATATCCGGTCGGGTGCGAAGACGCCCGTCGCGGGCATGATGCACGCGGCTTTCCTGCTCGTGTTCATCCTCTTCGGCACGGACCTCATGGCCTATGTGCCGATGGCGGCGCTCGCCGCGATCCTGTTCATGGTCGCCTGGGGCATGAGCGAGTATCAACGCTTTCTCGCGCTGCTGCGGATGCCGAACAGCGACCGGGCGGTGCTGCTCATCACCTTCGGACTGACGGTCCTCGTCGATCTGACGGTGGCGATCGCGGTCGGGGTGACGCTCGCGTCGCTGCTGTTCATGGCGCGCATGGCCGAAGCCGTCGAGGTCGACCGGAGCGGCCGCCGCGACGCTGAACTCGATGCCGAAGATCTCGACCAGCGCGATGACCTGCCGCCCGGGGTCGAGGTGTTCCGGATTGCCGGTCCCTTCTTTTTCGGCGTCGCGGGCGAGCTGCTCGACACTCTGCGCCGCGTCGGGCAGTCGCCGCGCGTCATCATCTTGCGGATGCGGCTCGTGCCGCTCCTTGATGCGAGCGGCGCGCAGGCGCTTGAGGAATTTGTCCAACAGGCCCGGCTGGCGGGCGCGCAGGTGATCGTCTCGGGGGTGCAGCCCCAGCCGCGGGCAATGCTCGGGCGGATCGGTCTTGGCGAAGCGGCGGGTCGCATCGCCTATGCGGCCGATTATGCGGGCGCGCAGGCGCTCGCGATCGATCTCGCGGGTGCGAAATGACAACTGCCCCTGTGAGCGGCAGGCCATTCGCACGCGCCGTTTCTCGATCGGCCGGCGGCCGGGAAAACCCAATTCTGACCAAGTCTGGAGAATGAAATGAGTGACAGTGACGACTATGTCTATGACGAGGAAAGCGGCGAGTGGATGCCGGCGTCGGAGCTTGCGGAACGCAAGGCCGCAGCCTCGCAGGTCGAGGTTCGCGACGCGGTCGGGAACCTGCTCGAGGATGGCGACAGCGTCGCACTGATCAAGGATCTCGAGGTCAAGGGCGCCGGCAAGGCGCTCAAGGTGGGGACCGTCATCAAGTCGATCCGCCTGACGGGCGATCCGCAGGAGATCGATTGCCGTCACGAGAGCATCAGGGGGCTCGTCCTGCGCGCCGAGTTCGTGCGCAAGCGCTAGGTTTCCGGCTTGCGAAGCCTTGTCGTGGCGGCAGCGGCGCGTGGCTCGTCGCCGGACCGATCGGTGGAGCCGCAACGTTCCGCCGCCCTGCCGGGGCGGATCGACCGGGCTTCGCGATGACGTTCCACCACAATCCCGAGAAGCGGAACTTGCGACATGATTCCCCAAAGCCCCAAACCGACCGCACGGAACAGCCGCTTCTATCTGGCTCGCATGCAGGCGTGTCAGACGGAAGCAAACGAGGCGTCGCTTCCGAATGTACGGGACCGGGCCCTTCGTGCGGCCGTTGCATGGCGCGAGATGTACCAGAAGGCACTGCAGTTCGAGCAGCGGCAAAGCCAATGATCCCGGCCACGGCGATCATGACCCGGACGGGGTTCGTTTGGCGCTCCGAAGTCGCCAGCAGCCTGCCCTTCGAACAATCGACACATCCTTGCGGGAAGTGCGCATGACGATATTCCTGATCATTCTCGTCTCCGTCTTGCTTCTCGCCCTGTTTATCGGCGTCACCATTGCGGGCGGACGGTCGCATGATCGGCAGAACGAGCGCCGCGACCATGACAGATAGGTCCGCGGAAGATTTCAAGGTCGAGTTCGCTTGCGAACTCGAAACAGGGGCGGATTGCCGGAGCATCGATCAAGCGGAATCCGAACTCGATCGCTTTCTCGATCATCTCGACGATATCGACCGCGAACAGCGTTATTTTGAACGATACGGGACCGAACATTACCACGCGTCTCCGATGGAGCCGGTCGAACTGGCCGCCCCGCTCGTCTTCGAGCTGGGCAATATAAGGAGCCTCCTCGCAAACTGGGCTTTCGTACAAAGCGCGATGAGTATCGAGGATCCGGACATGTTGATCCTCGATTATACGCGCCGGATGATGGGGTTCCTCCTGTTCCATCCCTCTCCGGTGACCATCGAGATCATCGGGCTCGGCGGCGGATCGCTGGCAAAATACTGCCACCGATATCTTCCGGACACCTCGATCGTCGCGGTCGAGATCGACCCCGACGTCATCGCGGTCCGGGAGCAATTCTTCATGCCGCCCGAGAGCGAGCGTTTTGAGATCGTCTGGGATGATGGCGCGGAATTCGTGAGGCGGGATACACGAAGCTGCGATGTCTTGCTTGTCGATGGCTTCGACAAGGACGGACAGCCTGCGCAGCTCTGTTCTTCAAGTTTCTATCGTGATTGCCATTCGCGGTTGAAGCCTGGCGGCATTCTCGTCGTCAACCTGTGCGATGATTACTGGAAGCACGGTTCTATCCTGGCTCGCATAAGAGAGCATTTCGAATGTACGATCGATCTTCCCATGAAGATAGGGATGAACCGGATCATCTTCGCATTCAGGGATGGGCGACTCCCTTCGGATCCTGCCGCGCTATTGCAGACCGCCGGCGATCTCGATCACATCCATCCGATATCCTTTTTGCTTTTGGCGAACGAAATATCGAACAGCATCAAATCGCGCGATGAAAGGCTTGGCGACAGTTTCGATAGCGACTTTCAGGAAGCGCAGTCGCTGTCGATCGCCTCGCTATGGTCGGCCGGCTGAAATTGAGCATCTGCCGACAATCGACCCCTATATTCTGATCTGAATGGCCGTCTTGAGCACGCCGCATTGCCCGCATAAGGTCTTGGCGCGGGTATATTCCTCGCGCTGGCCGAGTTCGCGGGTTACGACATTGGCCTGGCTTCGAACCGACAGGTTCAGCCGATCGGTGACGCAGTCGTCGCAGATGGGCGAGCCACCGAGGTTCCCTATCAATTGTTCGATCTGTCCGGCTATCGTCATTCGGCGTGGCATGGGTCCGTCATAGTAGCGGAGACAGCACGAAGAAAGTGGCAGCCTATGGACGGCGGTGGTCGTTGCGTGGACCCACAGAAGTTGGCCAGCGCTTCCTCACGGGGTGGCGGAGAAACCTTGATCGGGCCGTCAGGGCTGCTTCTGTGCACAGTGTTCCAAAAGCCGCCTGGCCGCAAAGCGGTTCAAGAGCGGACGGTCCCTTTGCGGCCAGGTCATATTGTAGCGGGGCCTTGACCGGTGTCAGGTCAGGGGTTGGCCCAAACGGGGTAAAAAGCTTGCCGCATAGCGATCCGCGCGGATTGATGCAGATCAATGTAGCGAGAATTCATACAGGGCAATGTGATCGCAGGAGCGCCGCCATGACGATTGAGAAAAAATCCGATTCTTACAGTCGGCCATCGATAATCCTCCACTGGCTTACGGTGCTGGTCATCGCTGCGGTCTACGCCGCTATCGAGCTACGGGAATTCTGGCCAAAAGGCAGTGTGTCCCGTGAAGCGCTCAAGAACTGGCACTTCATGCTTGGACTATCCGTCTTCGGACTCGTCTGGCTCAGGATCATGGCGCGGCTCATATGGCCGGCACCAGCGCCTTTGGAAGGGCCGGGCTGGCGGAAACTGATCGCAAACGCCACTCACTTTGCTCTATATCTTCTGATGATCGGAATGCCGATCGCCGGCTGGCTCATCCTCAGCGCTGAGGGCAAACCCATTCCCTTCTTCGGTTTGGAGCTGCCGCCCTTGGCGGCCCCAAACCATGCACTGGCGGAAGAGGTCGAAGACCTCCACGGCCTAGGCGGCACAATCGGATATTGGCTAATCGGTTTCCACGCAGCAGCAGCATTGTTTCGCCACTATGTTCTAAAAGACAGTCTTCTCTTTCGGATGCGCTATGCTCGGATTTGAATGTCCGCGACCCGGTCGTTTCCTGCCATCCCATCTGGGTCAGCGGCGTACGTCCGCTTTTTGCGATCCGTGCCAAAAAGCGGACTGACCGCAGCCGGTCAGCTCAGGGCGACAAGGTGGCGGTCAATCCTTGCCTTACGGGAACGAGGGCGAGAGCGAAGGCGGCGGCGAACCCGATCTTGCGTCGGGAGACCAAGCATGGCTGGCCGAGCCGAAAATGCCTCCGCCGACGAGGGCTAGCCAAAGCAGCAGGTATGGATTCCAGGCAGTCGGGCTACCGCCCAATGCCGCACCGCAAACCTATGGCCGAGTTTGGCCAAGATGCCGGTCATGAAGGTGACGCTGATACGGACCTCTCCGTCGCGGTGGAAGATCGTGATCGAGGCGCCCGCCCGACCCGAGAAACCCGATGGCATCGACAAATCCCGCCGGCCCGGCGAGGCAGAATGCCACTCTTCGAAAGCTTCTATCGTACCGGATCATGGAGTCTTCGATAGCATCGCCGTGCCGGCGATGTCTCTACGCCATTGTTCGGCGCGAGCGGCCATCACGCTTTCGGTCAGGGGCTGAGATCGAAAGCGGGAGCAAGAGTCCGCTTCTCTGACCGGAGCCTATAGGCCGACCCACATTTAGCCGACGTCCGTCGCCATCGGGCAGGCGTTACCCTTACGGATGTTTCCGAATTGGGGCGGTGCGCGAGGTAGGCGAAGATTTCCGAACCGAACCATCGGGTCCTGCCGGCCTTTGGCGGGTTGCGACCTTCGGACGAAGAGGAGACAGATGATGTTGAAGAAGACAGACGGGCAGTTGCAGCGCGACGTGATGGACGAGCTCGAATGGGAGCCCAGCATCGATCATGCCGACATCGGCGTCGCCGTAACCGATGGCGTCGTCACTCTCTCGGGCTATGTGAAAACCTATCCCGAGAAGATTGCCGCCGAGAAGGCGACGCGGCGCGTTGCCGGCGTCCGGGCGATCGCCGAAGAGATCAAGGTTCATTTCGCATCCGAGCCCAAGATGGCCGATCATGAAATCGCCAGGCGCCTGCTCGATATGATGGCCTGGACGGTGTCGATCCCGAACGACAGGGTTCAGGTCAAGGTCGAGCGGGGCTGGGTGACGCTCGGCGGCATGGTCGACTGGGACTATCAACGCAAGGAAGCCTTCCGGGCCGCCAGCCGCGTTACCGGCGTCGCGGGCGTGAGCAACCTGATCGAGGTCAAGCAGCACCCGGCGCCCGCCGACGTGAAGGAGCGGATCGTTTCGGCCTTCAAACGTCAGGCCGATCTCGACGCCGCCGCGGTGACCGTGACCACCGAAGGGGGAATTGTGAAGCTCGGCGGCAAGGTCAGGGCATGGGCCGAGCGCGGGGTCGCCGAGAGGGCCGCATGGTCGGCGCCGGGGGTCACCCGGGTCGAGGATAATATCACGATCGTCCTTTGAGCGGAGCGATCCCGAAAATACGCTTTGCGGCCGCCCTCGAAGCCGGGCGGCCGCTTTTGCGTCAGTGTCGAAGGGCCAGATAATCGGCGAGCCGGTCAAGGAACGGCTGCTGGCTTGGAAGCATCATGGCTTCTGCCTCCGCAACCGAGAACCATCGTGCCGCGTCGATTTCGGGAAACGATTGGTACAGGCCGCTGCGCGGTGGCCACTCGATCTCGAAGCGATTGCTCACGACCGCGGTAGCATCGAGATCCTGCTCGAGTGCGAAGCCTTCGACGATCTTTCCGCCAGCCTGCCGGAGCTGGCCCAGCGGAACAAGCGTAGCTTGCAGCGGTATGCCAAGCTCTTCCTGAGCTTCGCGCAAGGCGGCAGCCTCTGCGTTTTCACCCGCCGCAATTTCTCCCTTCGGTATCTGCCAGGCGGCGCGGTCGCGCCCACGCCAATAGGGTCCGCCGGGATGGACGAGCAAGACTTCCGCGCTCCCGCCCTTCAGACGATAAAGCAGTATCCCGGCGCTTCGCGCCATCATTGGCAGCCGCAGCTGTTCGTCGGCATCGGTCGTGTCTCCCGATCATCGCAGCGAGCGGTTCGGCCCGCGAGGCTTCTGATTCCGCCGCGATGGTGCGGCTGAAATGTAACGCGCCTTCGCGGCCGGGCCACGTGCGGAATCTACGTATTTCGCGGTCTCACGCTTTCGCTCAATCTCTGACCACGCTTAAGGTGAAGGAGGCCAATATGGATATGCCCGATGTCGACAAGTCGCTTGCGAAACTCGGCGTGCCGCGCCGGATGCGCAAGAAGATCGGCCGCGTTTCGCGATCGCCCAAGCTTCGCGCGGCGGCGGCGCTGGTCCCCATTCTTACCGCTGGCCTCCTCGCGGCGCGCAGATTTGCACGCAAGGGGTCCTGAAAGTGGCGCCATCGAACCCCGAGGATCCGATTGAGCGTGACCGCGAGCACGCGGCTTCGCTCGGACTGTGGCTCGTCTATTTCGCTTTCGTCATTCTGGGTTCGGTCTGGTTCTTTCTCTTCCGGCTCTGACCGGCGCCGCCCACGCGGGTGCGGCAAATCCCAGAGCAGATGAGGCGACGGCCTGGTTGACCAAGGTCAATGACCTTTGCCGATGCGGTGTTCATGCCTTTCCAAAGATAGAAGTGAAGGGAGCTGTCGATGGCGGAAACTAGTCGTCGAGGGGGCGCGAGCCAGCCCCGTCCAGTCCATGTCGACGTGTTGATCGTTGGTGCCGGCATCTCGGGCATCGGCTCGGCCTATCATCTCCAGCAGGGGTGCCCGGGGAAGAGTTACGCGATCCTCGAGGCGAAACCGACGTTCGGCGGGACATGGGACACGCACAGATATCCCGGCGTGCGATCGGACTCGGACCTCTACACCTTCGGCTATCGCTTCAAGCCCTGGGTCGGCGCGCCGATCGCCAGCGGCGCCGAAATCCTCAAATATATGGGCGAGGTGATCGAGGAGAACGAGATCGGGGTCCATATCCACTATGGTCATCGCATTACCGCCTGCCACTGGTCGAGCGCCACCAATCACTGGACGATAGAGGCGGTGCGCGCGTCGGATGGCGCGCCGGTTACCTTCACGGCCGGCTTCCTGTGGATGTGCCAGGGCTATTATGATCATGAGAAGCCCTATATCCCCGATTGGCCGGGACTTTCGGATTATGAGGGGCAGTTCATCCATGCCCAGCTCTGGGATTCGGCGATCGATTATGCGGGCAAGCGCATACTCGTCATCGGGTCGGGTGCGACGGCTGCGACCATCGTGCCGGCCTTCGCCGAAAAGGCGGCGCATGTGACGATGCTCCAGCGTTCGCCGACCTATTTCTACTGCAGCGAGAACAGGAACGAACTTGCCGATCGGCTTCGCGAGGTCGGAATCGACGAGCCCACGGTCCACCGCGTCGTGCGGGCACAGATCATGCACGACCAGGATCTGATGACACGGCGGTGCCAATCCGAGCCCGACGCGGTGTTCGAGGATCTGAAAGCGCTGATCCGGGGTTATTCGGGCGATCCCGACTTCAAATTCGAGCCGCATTTCACGCCGAAATACCGCCCGTGGCAGCAGCGGCTCGCCTTCTGTCCCGAAGGCGACATCTTCAAGGCGGCGACCCAGGGAAAGCTGACGGTCGTCACCGATACGATCGACCATTTTACTGCGACGGGTGTCCGCACGGTCGGCGGCGAGGAGATCGAGGCCGACATCATCGTGGCCGCGACCGGATTCAATCTGTCGGTGATGGGCGGGATCCCGTTCGATATCGACGGCGCACCCGTCGATTGGGCGAAGACGATCACCTATCGCGGGATGATGATGACCGGCGTGCCCAACCTTGCCTGGGTCATGGGCTATTTTCGCGCCAGCTGGACCCTCAGGGTCGACATGATGGGAGACTTTGTCTGCAACCTCCTCAACCATATGGACGACATCGGTGCGAGGAGGGTCGAGGTCGCGCTCAGGCCCGAGGATGAGGGCATGCAGATCCTGCCGTGGATCGAGGAGGATAATTTCAATCCGGGCTATCTGATGCGCGGGCTGGGCGCGATGCCGCGCCGCGGTGACAAACCCGAATGGCGCCACAATCAGGATTATTGGGCGGAGAAGGACGCTTTCCCGCGCATCGACCTGCGCGGAGCGGAGTTCGTCTACGACGTTGAGCGCTCGGGAATGTCGGCGCGCGCCGGTACCGAAGTAACAGCCTGATGGCGCGGCCGCGCCGCAAGGCCGGCCGGGGGCACAGGCCCGCCATCCTAACTGCGGCCGTCCGGAGCGGATCTTGACGCTCGCCCATCAGCTCGGTCTCGCAACCCTCGTCGTCGGGGTCACGGTCGTGGTGCACCTCGTCGGCCTGGCGCTATTGCTTGCGATCCTGCGCCGCTACCGGCGTGCGTCGCGGCGCTATCTCGTCATTCTACTCAACGGCGGCGCGATTCTCGTCGCCACGTTCGGGCTGTTCGCGCTGCACTCGGCCGAAATCTGGATCTGGGCGGGAATCTACCAGCTCTTGGGCGCCTTCACAGACTTCGAGCATGCCCTCTATTTCTCGACCTCGACCTATGTCACCATAGGCTATGGCGATGTCGTCCTGCCCCCGGGGCTCCGCATCCTCGGCGCGATCGAGGGCGCGAGCGGTATCATCCTGATCGGCTGGTCCACGGCCTTCTTTTTCTCGATCGTCGATCGCATGAAACTCCTCGAACGCAGTTTGGATACCGATCATGGTGGCGGATGACCTAGCGGTGATGCTGACGCGGTGTGGCTGCTAAGCATAACCAATCGGTGCGGATGACACCGGATTTTCAGCCATGGCCGCGAGCCAGAGCGCGCCCAGTTCAAGGTCTATCCAGTCCGCGGCAAAGGCGTCGAGACCGGAACCCGGATAGAGACAATATTCCCCGAAATAGGGTCGACCCCCGATGTCGTAGAAGTCGATGCGAAGAAAATTCATGTCGCCGGCCAGCGTTTCGGCCGCCTCCAGCATCGCAGGCAGTGACGGTGGCGGGGGCGGTTCGTCCGCGGCCCTGACGAGCTGTCGCCAGCTACGGTCGTGAAGGATCCATCGATGCCGGCGGCCCCGCCCGAGATGGACCTGGACATGCGTTGCGGTGCCGCCGAACACATAGATCTTATAGTCGATCGGGAGTGGGAGCGCGCCGCCAAGAAGCGGCTCGGTGAGGATGCCGCGCGGAACGTCGCGATAGGCCCATTCGTCGAGCCAGCGCCCGTAGGGTCTGCGCTGCCAGCGGCGGACTGTTCTGCGCAGTTGCTGCCATCGCGCGCAGTCGGGCACGGCCGTGATGACCCTATATTGATTGCAGCCGTGGCGCGACTTGATGATCGCGGGGGCCGGGAACGGGATCAGCCAGGGCAGGTCCGTGCCTTGCCAGAGCGTCGGCACGATCCACTCCTCGCCCAGCCGCGTCCCCGCCAAGCGCTTCACCGCGATCTTGTCCATCATCTGGGTCTGGAGCGGCGACCGATCGGTCAGCTTTCTAAGCTGCACAAGTTCGGTGAAGCGGGTGGGATGGTTCCAGTCGATGCGGCGGCCATGGCGCCAGCCATAGAGAAGACCGACGCGCTGCGCGGCGGGCAGAAGCCTCCGATCGACACCGGGTTGGGTCGGCGCGGTAGCGACTGCCGCGGTCATGCCGCTCCCGTTCCACAACGACCGGCGCCCGGATTTTCATTTGCCTGCAGAGCGGCCCAAGCGGCCCGGAGCCGCAAATGCTTCGATGGTTTGTCCGCGGCCATCATGAAACAGGTAACCGCGCAGGTGCGAAAAGGCTGCCTCGCCCGATCATTTGTTCTAAGATCGGGGCGGGGTCCGCCCATGTCCGTCAGACAGCCGTGCCGACCAGTCGGCCGATTCCGGCCGTGATGGCCATCGCAAGCGCCCCCCAGAATATGACGCGTGCAACCGGACGGGCGGGCGCGGCGCCACCTGCAAATGCGCCGAGCCATCCCAGCGCGGCGAGGAACAGCAGCGACCCGATGGCTTCGAGTGCAACGATCCCTGTCGTCGGCGTCAGCGCGGCGACGAGGAGCGGCAGCGACGCGCCGGCGGTAAAGGTGGCGGCAGACGCCAGCGCCGCGGTGACCGGGCGCGCGGCCGTCATGTCGGTGATATGGAGTTCGTCGCGCGCATGCGTCGTGAGCGCGTCGAACGCGGTCATCTGGTTGACCACGATGCGCGCGGTTTCCGGATCGAGGCCGCGTCGTTCATAAATGCCGGCCAGCTCGTCGCGTTCGGCCGCGGGGTCGCTCGCCAGCTCTCTCTTTTCGCGGGCAAGGTCCGCCCGCTCGGTATCGGCCTGCGAACTGACCGACACATATTCGCCGGCCGCCATCGACATGGCACCGGCAACGAGGCCGGCAACCCCTGAAACCAGGATCGATTGACGGGTGGCGCCCGACGCCGCGACGCCAATAATGAGACTTGCGGTCGAAACGATCCCGTCGTTCGCGCCGAGCACGGCTGCGCGCAGCCACCCCGTCCGCGATACGAGATGGGCTTCGCGGTGATCGCCGCGCGCGGACGGCCAGGGACCGGGCAGAAGGGTGCCCGTCATCCGTCGCGCCCTTCGACCCACATCAGCGCCGCGCCGCGATCCTCGGGCTTGAACACCCTATAGCTGATATGCGGCAGAAGGGCGCTTTCGATCCGCGTGAGGGCCCGGATCCATAACTGGTCGGCGACGACCGCGACGCGTCCGAACCGGTCGAGCTTTGCGAAAAGGGGCGCGGCGCGCGCGATATGAGCGCCCAGCCCGCTGATCTCGATACCGTCGATCGACCGCGTCTCTGCATAGACATGCACCGTCTCGTTCGCCGCCATCGTGGCGTCGAGCCGGTCCATGATCGAGGCCAGTTCTGCCCCGGTGATCTTGCCCTCTATACGGACGGCGAGCACGTCGTCGTTCGTTTTGATCATCTCGAACATGCCGGGGCCTTTCCGGTGACGCTCGCCAGCATCGCCGCGACGGCGAGCAGGTCGAGCGCGAGACTTTGCGCCGCGGGGACGATCGAGGCGAACGGCCAGGCGAATCCGATCCCGAGCGATACCATCATGCTGACCGCGCCCGAGAGATAGAGCCAGCCGCGGCCCGCATGGCCCCGCACGAGGGCAAGCGTCAGCCGCGCCGCCGCGCCAGCGGCGAGAATACCCGCCATCGCCATGGCGGTATGATAACCGCCGAGCAGCGGATCGACGAACAGGATGATCGCCTGGACGAGGCAGGCGAGCGCGCTTGCGAGCCATAGCCGCCGGTCCAGCCGGTCATTGCAGGTCGCCGCCATGCGGCCTTGGACGAGCGCGGCGAACAGCATCGCGGCGACCAGCATGTAGATGGCGGCGATCGTCTCGAGGAAGGTGCGCGAGAGGACGAACAGGATGAGGAGGCACACCGCCACCCCGATCTCGAGCACCGAGATTTCCTTCCAGAGGCCGCTCTGCACGGGTCGGCCGGGCGCATCGGTCGCAATCATTTTCGTCTCCCTTGCGGAAATTGCGTCGGGAGCAGGCATAACGCCGTGCCGCAAGCGCCGCATTGCGGGATTCTACGGACTCGTCTGTTCCTCCGCTTCCGGTCGCGGTGACGCGGCGCGGGTCCCGGCGGCGATATCGTCGCCGTCCGCGGCCAGCAGCTCGCGGAACGCGGCGAGACGCGTCCGATACCCCTCGGCATCGCCGAATTCGAGAAACTCATAATAGCGCTGGTGCGGATCGCTGATCCTGAGCGCATGCTTGATCGGGCACCAATATTGCTCGGTCCGGCTTCCGATCTCGCGGGCGTAGGCGATCACGCCATTGGCATAGGCGCAATAGGCACAATTCAGCGCTTCGACCCAGTTGAGATAGGCGAGGCGACCCCGGTCGAACGCGATATAGTCGCGTCGCTGGGCGCGGGCGATCCCGTAGGCGCGAAAACAGATGGCCTGGTAGACGCTGATCCAGATATCGAGCAGGACCAGCGGAAGCAGCATCGAGTAGATGACGGGCGCGGTGATGATGACCCCGAAGGAGGAGCGGGCGAGAAACGCCCGCACGCTCGTCTTGAGTTTCCTCTGTTCGATCACGATGCCGCGTTCGAACTCCACAAGCCGGTCATGGACCCGCACGCCCAGCGCCCTTCGCCTAAATTCGATCTCGCGATCGAGTTCGACCTGCAGTTCGACGATGGTCCGCGCGATCTCTTTCATGCGCTGCGTCACGCTGCGGGCCTCGCCGTGCGCGGACCGTCGGCTTCGATGATGACCTTCAGTGCCTTGGTCTCGGCCGCCCGCGAGAAGACCTCATATGCGTCCATCATGTCGGCCATCGCAAAATGATGGGTGACAAGCTCTCCGGGATCCAATTGTTTCGCCTCGACCATCCGCAAGAGCTGCGGCGTCGAGACGGTATCGACCAATCGCGTCGTGATCGTGATATTGCGGGACCAGAGGTGTTCGAGGTGCAGGTCGGCCTTGGCGCCATGCACGCCGACATTCGCAATCGTTCCCCCGGCTGCGACAAGCAGCTGACAGAGTTCGAAGGTGGCGGCAACGCCGACCGCCTCGATCACCGTGTCGGCGCCGCGCGCATCCGTCATCTCCATCAGCGCCGCCGCGGCGTCGCGCGTGCCGCTGTTGATCGTGTCGGTGGCGCCGAACCGGCGCGCCATGGCGAGGCGCGCCTCGTCCAGATCGATCATGATGATCCGGGCGGGCGAGAACAGCTGCGCCGTGAGCAGCGCGGCAAGGCCGATCGGACCCGCGCCGACGATCGCGACGGTCGATCCCGGCCCGACCTTGCCGTTGAGCACGCCGCATTCGAAGCCCGTCGGCAGGATGTCGCTGAGCATGACCAGCGCATCCGCGCCGGCCTGTTCGGGGATGGCATAGAGGCTCGTGTCGGCATGCGGGATACGAACATATTCTGCCTGCGTGCCGTCGATGATGTTGCCGAGGATCCAGCCGCCCGTCGTGCAATGCGATGGCATGCTCCGACGGCAATAGTCGCAGCGGCCGCACGCCGTGATGCAGCTGATCAGAACATGATCGCCGGGCGCGAAAGCTGTCACGTCCGCCCCGATGCTGTCGACGATACCGACGCCCTCGTGCCCGAGGATGCGCCCCGGTTCGCAGCTGGGGACATCGCCTTTCAATATATGAAGGTCGGTGCCGCAAATGGTCGTCCTGGTGATGCGCACGATCGCGTCGCCCGCGTCCTGCACCTGGGGCACCGGCCGCTCCTCGACGGCTTTCAGGCCGGGGCCGTTATAGACGAGGGCTTTCATGCGATGTCTCCTTTGTATG
Organism: Sphingopyxis sp. H053; assembly: GCF_001468225.1. Lineage (GTDB taxonomy): Bacteria > Pseudomonadota > Alphaproteobacteria > Sphingomonadales > Sphingomonadaceae > Sphingopyxis. The sequence goes on from NZ_LNRU01000007.1 coordinate 218,428, forward strand.
TGGCGGGGCGTCCGGACCTTTGCCTTGGCGGTCTCGATCGCGTGGGACCCGCCGGGTGCGAGGATTTTGTCTATGCCGCGCGGCGCCGCCGTTTCTGCTGGGAGCGCGCCGCCTCATAGCCGGCGAGCACCCGCCGCATCTCGTCGAGCGCCTTGCGCCGCCCTTCCTCGCTGCGGATGTGCGCGAGGTTGTGCTTCAGATTGGCGGCGAAATCGGCGTAGTCATTCTGCCAGTCTTCACCCGCGAGCCGGGCGATATCGACGCGTCCGGTCCGGATTCGCTTGGGCGGTGCGCCGGGGGCGAGCGCGAAAGTCTCCCCGATCGCCGGAGCGACGACGGCGAGGCGGGGCGTTTCGGATTGGACGAGCGTGCGCAGCGCTTCGATCGATTCGCTCTCGCCATGACCCAGAAAAAGTCCGCCACGGATCGGGTGACGTTCGCGTATCCATGCCGCGAGCTCGTCGCGATCGGCATGTGCCGAATAGCTGTCGATGCGCCGGACGGCGGCGCGAACATTGATGTCCTTGCCAGAAATCCGTACGCGCTCGGCTCCGTCGAGGATGACCCGCCCGAGCGATCCGCGCGCCTGAAACCCGACGAACAGGATCGTCGACTGGCGCCGATGAAGATTATGCTCGAGATGGTGGCGGATGCGCCCGCCCTCGCACATGCCCGAGGCAGCGAGAATGATGGCGCCCGACACGCTGTTGAGGCGGATCGATTCGGCGACATCCTCGACATAGCGGATCGAGGGGTGGCGGAAGATGTCGGCGCCTTCGACATCTTCGAGCTCGGAAGCATGGGCCGCGAACACCTTCGTCGCCCGGCTCGCGAGCGGCGAGTCCACGAAGATCGGAACATTGGGGATGCGGTTCGCGTCGGCAAGGCGCGCAAGATCGAGCAGCAGTTCCTGCGTGCGTTCGAGCGCAAAGGTCGGGATCACGAGATTTCCGCCCCTCGCGAGAGCCGCTTTGACTTCGGTTTCGAGTAGCGCGCGGCGCTGTTCGATCGAGAGTTTGGGCCGCGTGCGGTCGCCATAGGTAGCTTCGCATATGAGGAAATCGATGCCCTCCGGCGCTGCCGGATCGTCGTGAAACGCCTTGTTGTCGGGGCCGATGTCGCCGGAAAAGAGCAGATGCACCCCGCCGGCTTCCAGTTCGACCGAGGCCGAACCCAGGATATGGCCGGCGTTCCACAGCCGCGCCCGGAAACCCGGCGCGGGTTCGAACCATGTCCCAAGTCCGACCGGCTCGGCGAGTCGCCAGGCGCGAAGGCCATCGGCCTCGGTATAGAGCGGCTCGAACATCGCTTCGCCGGCGCGGTCATAGCGGCGGTTTCGGCGCGCGGTGTCGCTCTCCTGAATTCTCCCCGCGTCGGCGAGCATATATACGAGAAGGTCTGCGGTGGGCGCGGTGCACCAGACGGAGCCGTGATAGCCTTCCTTCGCGAGCTTCGGTAACAGCCCGCAATGATCGATATGGGCATGGGTCAGGAGCGCGGCGTCGATCTTGCCGACCTCGAACGCGAACGCGCCATGGTTCAGTGTTTCGAGGCTTCGCGATCCCTGGAATAATCCGCAATCGATCAGGATTCTGTGCTGCCCGAGCGTGAGTTCCATGCACGAGCCGGTGACGGTTCCGGCGGCACCATGGAATTGGATCGTCAGCGGCGTTTCGGTATTGGCCATGACTAGCTGCCCTTCTTTCGCGGATGGGATCGACGACCTTGCATCGGCTCAGCGGCCCGCCGCGCCATGTTCGGCCATTGTCTCGAGCCACATGGTGCGGTGCTTGGGATCGCCCTCGACATTGCCGACGATGCTGCGTTCGGTCGGCGCGATGCCGACAAAGCGCAGAATGTTGCGCTCGAGGCTGCGCAGGCTGTGCGCGCGGAAATAGAAGCGGTAGAAAAGCGCGGGCATCCCCATCGTCACGACGATATGGGCCGTCCGGCCCTTGAGGCGTTGTTCGGGCAAGCCGTTCGCCTTGGGCGCGAACGCGAAGCCCGGGCGCATCACCTGTTCGAAGAAGCCCTTGAGGCGAGCGGGCAGGTCTCCGAGCCAGAGCGGGTAGAAAATCACCAGATGTTCGGCCCATGCAATATCGTCCTGCGCCTCGGCGATCGCGGGCGGAAGCGGACCTTCTTCCCACTCGGCGCGACTTTCGAGCAAATCGAACGAGAGCTCCGCGACCGCGATGCGGCGGACCTCATGACCCGCCGCCAGCGCCGCCGCCGCATAGGTATCGGCCAGCGCATGGACGAACCGTCCCGGATCGGGGTCGGGATGTCCGTCGATGAGCGTGATCCGTCTGGTCTGCATGTGACATCCTGAACGAAGGGCCGCTGCCGGATTTTAGCGCGGGAGCAATGGACCGCCGCGCCGGGCCGAGCTGGACGGGACGGGCGAGGCGCGACGATCCGCGTGCCGCTTTTGATATCGCGGGCGGGTTCCTCCTATCCGTAGATTCCCGCATGGGCGCACGGCGCACACCGCCCTAGCGAAGCGGGATGTCCCTTAAGGAACAATACGGATCGCGAACGCGCCGGGCGTTTCGCGCCCCGCCAAAAGCCGCTATGGACGGTGATCGGGGGAAGGCGCACCGCGAGGGCGGCGGCGCCTTTGCAGCGCGGGCGGAGGCCGCGCGGTCGATGTCGATGATACAACGTCCTTTTGCGATACGCCTGGCGCTGGCGCTGCTGTTTGTCGCTGCTGCGGCGCTGCTCCGCTATGCGCTCACTCCCTGGCTTGGCGGCAGTGCATCCTTCCTGCTTTTCGCACCCGCCATCCTTGCGGCCGCTTTCTATGCCGGTCCGATGGCGGCATCGATTGCGACCGCGCCAGCCCTTGGGCTTGGTCTCTATTTCGCCGGCTTCCGGGACGGCGGCAGCTATAATCTCGTCGAGGTCATAGTGTTTCTGGTCACCGCGACCGGCATCGTCGCGCTCTCGCAAGCCTTCGAGCGGATGCGGCGGCGCGTGCATGAAAGCGACCATCGCGCTGCGCGGCGCGATGCCGAGGCGGCGCTGGTCGCCGAGGAACTCAATCTGCTCATCGACGGCGCGCAGGGGCATGCGATCTACCTGCTCGATGCCGAAGGCCGCGTGACGATCTGGAACAAGGGCGCCGAACGCCTCAAGGGCTGGCGCGAGGAAGAGGTTGTCGGCAAGGATGCCGCGATCTTCTATCCGCCCGACGCCGTCGCCGCCGGCAAACCTGGGGGCGACCTTGCCGTTGCGGCGCGCGAGGGACGTCTCGAGATGGAGGACTGGCGCGTCCGCAAGGATGGATCCGAGTTCCTCGCCGATGTCTCTATCACGGCGCTTCGCACCGCGGGCGGCGATCTTCGCGGTTTCGCCAAGGTCGTCTCGGACATCACCGGACGGCGCGCCGCCGAGGAGGCGCTGCGGTCGCAGGAAAGCCATCTCCGGTCGATCCTCTCGACGGTGCCCGACGCGATGGTCGTCATCGACGATCAAGGTTCGATCGTGTCCTTCAGCGCGGCCGCCGAGCGGCTGTTCGGGTATCAGGAGGCCGAGCTGCTCGGGGTCAATGTCAGCCGGCTGATGCCCTCACCCGATCGCGAGCGCCACGATGCCTACATCCGGCGCTTCCTCGAAACGGGGGAAAAGCGCATCATCGGCATCGGACGCGTGGTGTTCGCCGAGCGCAGGGACGGCTCGACCTTTCCGATGGAATTGTCGATCGGCGAGGCGTCGAGCGACAGTCACCCGCTCTTTACCGGCTTCATCCGCGACCTCACCGAACGCCAGCAGACCGAGGCGCGGCTCGAATCGCTCCAGTCCGAGCTGATCCATGTTTCGCGCGTCAGCGCGATGGGGACGATGGCCTCGACGCTCGCGCATGAGCTCAACCAGCCGATTACCGCGGTCACCAATTATGTCGAAGCGGTGCGCGACCTGCTCGCCAATCCCGATCCCGACGATATTCCGATGATCCGCGATGCGCTCGACGATACGGCGAAGGAAGCGTTGCGCGCAGGGCATATCGTTCGCCGCCTGCGCGACTTCGTGGCGCGCGGCGAGGTCGAGAAGACGATCGAGAAACTGCCGGTGCTCATCAACGAGGCGGCGGTGCTCGGACTGATGGGCGCGCGCGAGAAGAGCGTTGAGCCGCGCTTCGACCTCGATCCCTATGCCTCGCCGGTGCTCGTCGACAAGGTCCAGATCCAGCAGGTGCTGATCAACCTCATTCGCAACGCTGTCGAAGCGATGGCCGACAGTCCGGTGCGGCAGCTGACCGTCACGAGCCGTCCCGACCAGCGCGGCTTTGTCCGCGTGATCGTCGCCGATACCGGACCGGGCGTGACGCCGGAGGTCGCCGAGCAGCTCTTTACGGCGTTCGTCAGCACCAAGGCAGAAGGCATGGGACTCGGTCTCTCGATCTGCCGGACGATCGTCGAGGCCAATGGCGGACGTATCTGGATGGAGCCGCGCACCGGCGGCGGGACCGAATTTCACTTCACACTGGTGAGCGCGAAGGCGGAGGAAAATGATGTCGGATAGGAAGCTCGTGCATATCGTCGACGATGAGGAGGCGATCCGGCGGTCGGCGAGTTTCATGCTCAAGACCTCGGGCTATGCGGTCGAGACCTGGGCCAATGGCGCGCTGTTCCTGAAGGAAATCCGGCACGTGCCCGAAGGCTGTGTCCTGCTCGACGTGCGCATGCCCGAAATGGACGGGCTCGAGGTCCAGCAGGCGATGCTGGAGCGCGGGGTTACCATGCCGGTGATCGTCCTTACCGGGCACGCGGACGTCTCGATCGCAGTCCGAGCGATGAAGGCCGGCGCGGTCGATTTCCTCGAAAAGCCCTTCGAGAAGGCGGTGCTCATTGCCTCGATCGAGGCCGCTTTCGCCCGCATGGCGGCGGCCGATGGAGCGGTGGCGCGCGCCGCCGAGGCCGAGGTCGTTCTTGGCATCCTGACCCCGCGCGAGCGCGAGGTTCTCGAAGGGCTCGCGCAGGGACTGCCGAACAAGACCATCGCCTATGACCTCGGCATCTCGCCGCGTACCGTCGAAGTCCACCGCGCGAACCTCATGGCGAAGCTCGATGTCCGCAGCCTGTCCGACGCGCTGCGGCTCGCCTTCGCCGCAGGACTCGGTGCCTGAAATCTGCGGACATTACGTAACGACCGCAGGATGCCCGAGCGCTAGACGACTGTCCATCGGAGGATGGACCGCATGACGACAGCCCGCCGCGAAGACCCACAGGCCGCGATCCGCCGCCCCGCGCCGGACCGCGCTGCGCGGTCGCGGCATTCGCCCCCTCTCATCGAACAGCTCACACATCGCGAGCTCGAAGTCGTGGGCGGGCTCGTGCGCGGTCTCACCAACAAGCAGATCGGGCAGGAGCTCGGCATCAGTCACCGCACCGTCGAAATTCATCGCTCGCGCCTGATGCGCAAGCTCGGCGCCGCGACGCTCGCCGGGCTCCTCGGTATCATCCTGCCCCAGCGCGACCGGATCGACGCACTGATCGCGCGGCACGCCCGCGCCCCGCGCTAGATATCTCCCGTCACGAGGAAGAAGAAAAACAGCAAGGTTGCTGCCGTCATTACCGCGGTTGCCGCCCAGCCCGACCAGCTCTGGCGGCGCGAAATGACGAGACGGCCCATCGCGCGCGGATTGCGGGCGATCAGCATCATCACCAGCATGAGCGGCGCGGCGAGCACGCCATTGACCACCGCTGCCCAGTAGAGCGCGCGTGCCGGGTCGATGCCGATCGCCGAGAGCGAGGCGCCGGCAAGCGTAGTGGCGGCGATCGATCCGTAGAAGAGACGCGCCGAAAGCGGCTTGGCGTCGAGGCTGCCTGCCATTCCCGCCATCTCGGTGACGGCATAGGCGGCCGATCCGGCCAGTACCGGGACCGCGAGAAGGCCGGTGCCGATGATTCCGAGCGCGAACATCGCGAAAGCAAACGGCCCGGCGAGCGGACGCAGCGCTTCGGCGGCCTGCGCCGATGTGGCGATATCGCGTATGCCCTCGGCATGCAGCGTCGCCGCGGTCGCGAAGACGATCGCGAGCGAAATGAGCGTGCTGAACGCCATGCCCGTCAGCGTGTCGACACGAATGCGCCTGAACTCGCCATCGGCTGCCGCGGGCGTCAGGCAGAGCGGCTTGGCATGATGGCGATGCTGTTCCTCGATCTCCTGCCCCGCCTGCCAGAAGAAGAGATAGGGGCTGATCGTCGTGCCGAGGATTGCGACGAACGCCGTGGCATAGGCTGCATTGAGTTCGATGTCGGGAAGCAGCAGCGCCGTGAGGGCCGTGCCCCATGGAACATGCACCACGAACAGCACCGCGACATAGGTAAAGAGGGTGAGCGTCGTCCATTTGAGGATTGCGGCGTAGCGAGAATAGCTAAGGCCGACTTCGAGGACGATGCTGAGGATCCCGAACAACAAGGTATAGAGTCCGGCCTTGCCTCCGGCGAGCAGGGCCAGCGCCGCACCCATCGCGCCGAGATCGGCGCCGAGATTGATGATGTTCGCGACGAGCAGCAGCGACACCATCGACCAGAGCAGGGGACGCGAATAATGCCGGCGGAGGTTGCGCGCGATCCCTGCGCCCGTAACGCGCCCGATCTCGGCGGCGATTTCCTGGATCGCCACCATCAGCGGGAAGCTCAGCACGAAGGTCCAGGAGAGCCGGTAACCGAATGCCGCGCCGATCTGGCTGTGCGTTCCGATTCCGCTCGGATCGTCGTCGGCGGCGCCGGCGATCAGGCCCGGACCGAGCGCGCGAAGAAATGTCCGCGGGTTTGACGAGACGTGCGCCGGCGGCGCCGGCAGTTCTTCATTATGGTCTATTGCTGCGGTCATCGAAGGCCCTTTTTGAAACTATTCCACCTCTGGCCATTTCATGTTGCATCCGATCGGGCTCAGACGAGAAGGGTCGGCGTGACTGCGAGGCTGGCCGCCACGCTCAGGACAAGCGGCAGGGCGAGCTTCCATCCTTTGCGCAGCCCTGCGATCGCCAGAGCGGTGGCGCCCTTGAACAACGTGTTCGCGAGCACCGGGGCAATGATGACGGTCGTCGCGATTTGGCCCTCGAGCAGACCCGGAGGTAGCGATCCCACCGTGATGATCGCGGAGTCGACGTCGGCCAGGCCCGAAAGCGCGATGACCAGCGCGAGGCCGCGTTCGCCCACCATCGCCATCATCCAGCGTGCGGCGACGGTCAGCACCATGACGAGCAGCATCAGACCGATCGCCGGCGCGAGCCGGAACGGGTTCTTGAGCTCGACGGGACGGTTGGCAGCGCTTTCCTTGCGGCGGCTCCGCAAAGCCCAGAACATCGCGCCGCCGCTCACCAGCGCGGCGGGTGCCGCAAGCCAGCCGAAGGCCGGCATCGCTGCCGGCGCGAGGAACAGGGTCAGGATGATCGCGCGGATCAGCATGACCGCCGACGCCGCGCCGATGCCGGCAATGGCCATCGCCTCGCTTTCCTCGCCATCGCGCACGCGCATCGCGAGCGCTGCGGTCACCGCGGTCGAGGAAACCATCGCGCCGGTCGCGGCCATGACGAGCGTGCCCCGCGAGGCGCCAAAGCGTTTCGCTGCGATATAGCCGAGAAAGGAGAAGCCCGAGACGAACACCACGACCAGCCAGAGCTGGCGGGGATTCCAGGCGTCATAGGGGCCGAAGCGCTGGTCGGGCAGCAGCGGCAGTATGGCGAGCGCGATGAGCGCGAACCGGACGATCGCGCCGACCTCGATATCGCTGAGACCGGAAACCCAGCGATGAAGCTCGGTGCGCAGCGCAAGCACCAGCGTCATGGCGACGGCGACCACCGTCGCCATCTCGCTCCGACCGCTGGCCGCGAGATAGCCGCAACCGAGCGTGATGAGGGCCGCGAGGCTCGATGTCCCGCTCAGCTGCTCGGGCGCCCGCGCGGTTTTCGCATAGCCGATGAGGGTGAGGACAGCTGCAGCCCCGGCGACAATCGCCGCGATCGCCGGGCTTTGAGATCCGGTAGCTCCCGCGATGCCGCCTGCAAGGCCGAACAGCGCAAAGGTCCGCACACCCGCGAAGCGGCTGCCCGCGGTCTCGTTGCGCAGGCTCCAGCCTCGCTGGATGCCGACAAGCAGCCCGAGAAGAAGCGCCAGTCCGATGCCGGCGAGCTGCTGCAGGTTGGCGTCGGGAAGGGATTCGATCATGTCGTTCGCCGGACGTATGTTCAGCCGCCGAACTCGCGCTCGCAGTCGATGCAATGCGCGGTGTGCGGAACGGCTTCGAGGCGCGCGGCATCGATCGGGATGCCGCACGCGGTGCAGAGGCCGTAATGGCCGGCATCGAGACGCGCGATCGCGAGCCGGATTGCCTTCATCTGCTCAGTTGCGGCGCTTTGCCGCGCATCGATCGTCTCGTCGTCTTCGCGCTCGACAGCCTGCTCGGCGGAATCGTCGTCGAGCGGCACGCGCTGCTCGCTTTCCAGCCGCTCAACCTCCGCTGCGAGCTGGTCGAGGCGCACGACCAGGCCCGCGCGTATTTCGGAAAGACTGTGCATCACGCCTCCTCCTCGATCGCGATGAGCGCGGCAATCTCGTCGAGGGTGAACAGCCGCCGTTTCTTGAGGTCCTCCAGCTGGTCGTCGGCGACCGCCGCAAGACCGGCCTCGGCGCGCTGAATCCGGCTCTGAAGGTCATGATGCTCCTCGGCGAGCTGGCGAAAATTCGAACTGCCAAGCTTGAGTGCATGGAGCGCCGGCCCGTGGTCCGGAAACAGCGCATGAAGATCGTGGCCGGCTTCGCTCATCCTGGGTCCTTTCGTCGCGGATTTGTCTCGCCGGATTGCGCCGGGACGCGCCCCCTGTCGTTACGCAATAGCCCTTACGCCCCTGGCGGTTCGCGCCGGTCGGGCCTTTCCTCGCACCGCATACGTACAGTTGCGTAATCACGGGCGCATGCAGAGCCGCTATTCCCGGCCGCATGAGGGGTCAGCCACATCTTTTCCGCCATCCAGGCCGCGACCGCCAAGCAACGGAGTGGCGTGCGCAGCGCGCGTCGCTTGCGGGTGCACGGCGATGAGCGATTGCGCATCCTGCGCCGTACGCTGCCGCGCCATCTGCGCCAGCCTTGCCGCCGACGAAGCCGCCGAACTCGGCCGCATGGGGCGGCGGCAGCGCGTGAAGGCGGGTCACACCCTGCTCTGGGAAGGCGACGAAGCCCCGACGGTCGCGAATGTCCTGTCGGGCGTCCTGAAGCTGGTCGTCGCCACCGCCGATGGCCGCGAGCAGATCGTCGGGCTCGTCTTCCCTTCCGATTTTATCGGCCGCCCGTTCGGCAAGCAAAGCCCCTACCGGGTCACCGCTATGACCGACGCCGAGGTCTGCATCTTCAATCGCCAGCAGTTCGACGATTTCGCGGGTCGCCATCCGCATCTCCAGCAGAAACTGCTCCATCGCACGCTCGACGAGCTCGACCGCGCGCGGCACTGGATGATGCTGCTCGGCCGCAAGTCGGCACCCGAAAAGGTCGCCTCCTTCCTTCTCGACATGGAAGAGCGGCTGCCCGCCGATGCCAGCGAGACCCCGGACGGGTTCGAGCTCCCCTTCGGCCGCCAGCAGATCGCCGACATATTGGGGCTGACGATCGAAACGACCTGCCGGCAGCTGACGCGCATGCGCAGCGACGGCCTCGTCGACTTGCCCTCGCGGCGCGCGGTACGGATCAACGACCGCGCCCGAGTGGCAGCGATGGCCGGTTGAGAAAGTGGGAACCTGGGCGAAGCTCGCCGGAAGGGCAGTGCTTTTGTTGGGAGCGGCGCTGCTATTGCCACTCGCGGCCTCGGCCGAGCCCTCAAGCCCTCATGGGAGCGTGCTCGATGCCGCCGAGCGGTTGAAGCCCGGAGATTATATCTGGGCGCCCGAGATCGCGCCGCGCGGGCCCTTGATGATGATCGTGAGTCTTGCGACCCAGCGCGGCACGCTGTACCGCAATGGCGTCCCGATCGCGATTACCACTGTCTCGACGGGCAAGGCCGGCCATGAAACCCCGACCGGTGTCTTCACCATCCTCCAGCGCGACGTCGACCATCGCTCGAGCCTCTACGACGATGCGCCGATGCCTTATATGCAGCGGCTGACTTGGGGCGGCGTGGCGCTGCACGGCGGCACCTTGCCGGGCTACCCCGCTTCGCACGGTTGCATTCGCCTGCCGCATGGCTTCGCCCGTCTCCTCTATGGCGTCTCCCGGCTCGGCATGACGGTCATCGTCACCGATGCCGCAGCGGTGACGCGTGCGGCCCCGACCGATCCGCTCGCCATGACCGAAACGCGCCCTTCCGATGGCGCGCTGCTCTGGACGCCCGAACGCGCGCCCAGCGGCCCCCTGTCGATCATCGCCAGTGCCACAGACCAGCGGATCCTGATCCTTCGCAACGGAACGATCATCGGCTCGGCGCCCGCGCGCATCGAGGGATCGATGACGGGCACTTCCGCCTTCATCCGGCGGTCGGGCGTCGAGGGGCCGGCAGCCTGGACGGAAGTCCCCCTCCCGGGCGCGATCGCCGCGAGGACACCGACGTCGTTCGCCGGGCGCGTCCACATCGCGGCCGATCTGCGCGCGCTGCTCGGCCCGCTTCTGGTCGCGGGAACGAGCGTGATCATCACGCCCGATTCGCTGCGCGCCGGAAGCCCGGTGCCGGCGGAGATTCTCGGCGGGGACGAGGAAGGCGCGCCGGATCGCTAGGCGCCGACATCGGCGCGTCTGGTCCTACGGCCACAGCCGCGGAGCGAGCGACAGGATCAACGACGCGCAGATCACAAGCGAAAGCATCGCCGATCCGAGCTTGAGCCGAAGCAGCGCCTCGCCGTGCCGGTCGGTGTGAATACCAGGGGGCATGATATAACTCCGGTGCGAGGGAATCGTGCGAGATCGAGCGGGAGGGCCGAAGCCGCGTCTTCGGTTCCGGCCCGTTTGCCTAGCTGGCGATCTTGATCTTGCGAGCGTGATCGCGCGCCTTTTCGGTCTTCGCGATCTCGACGCTGAGCAAGCCATGCTTGAACTTCGCTTCGATCTTGTCGGCATCGGCGTCGGCGGGCAGGGCGATGCGGCGCCGGAAGCTGCCGTGACGCCGCTCGCTGATCAGATGTCCATCCTCGCGGCGCTCGGAGGATTCCTCCTTTTCGCTCGCGAGCAGGAGGACCCCGTCGGCGACCTCGAGCCGGATGTCCTTCTCGGTGAGGCCCGCGAGCTCGGCGGTCAGCTTGTAGGCCGGGCCGGTATCGACGAGTTCGACCGCCGGGAGCGGGCTCACGAGCCGCGGGACATAGCTCAGCAGGCTGCGGCCGGGGAGAGCGAATTCCTCGAACATGCGGTCGAGCTCGCTGCGCAGCCAGTTCATCGCGCCAAGCTCCGCCTCAGCGGGCTGGCTACCCGCGGTGCGGGTCGGGGTCAGATCGTTCATCAGCTTGCTCCTTCTTGAAAATCGAGAGGGATCGCGGCGGCGGGCTGTGCCGGGCAGGACCCTCGTTGCCGCAATGCGCCGGAGCGCAACCCGGACCTAGCGAGCAGGCTGCGGAGGCAGAATCGGGGAAGTTCCCAAGCGGAGCTCTCCTTACGGAAAGTTGCGGATAAGCCGCATCCTTCGTCCCGGGTAAGGCTGCTAGCATGCGCGGGCGGCTCCTGCCGATGTTCGCCGGCTTCGGTCCGCTCGCAACGCGAGCCGGATTTCTTTCGAAGGAGAATGATCATGCAGAAGAAGAGTGACGGCCAGCTGCAGGATGATGTGGTCGCCGAACTCGAATGGGATCCGAGCGTCGATCACGCCGATATCGGCGTGTCGGTCAATGACGGCGTCGTGACGCTGGCGGGCTATGTGAAGAGCTTCCCGCAGAAGGTCGCGGCCGAGCGCGCCGTACGGCGGGTCGTGGGGGTTCGCGCGCTCGCCGAGGAGCTGAAGGTGCGCTTCGCGTCGGATCCCAAGACCGCCGATCATGAGATCGCCAAGCGGATCGTCGACATGATCGGCTGGACGGTCGCGATCCCCGAGGGGCAGATCAAGGTGAAGGTCGAGCGCGGCTGGGTCACGCTGACCGGCACCGTCGACTGGCACTTCATCGCAAAGGAAGTCGCGCGCGCCGCGGGGCAGATATCGGGGGTCACCGGCGTCTCGAACCTGATCAAGGTCGGCGATATTCCCACCCCTGCCGACGTCAAGGCGCGGATCATGGCGGCATTCAAGCGCCAGGCGGGTCTCGACGCAAGCGGCGTATCGGTCACCACCGAGGGCAGCACGGTCACGCTGCGCGGCCGGGTCAAGGCGTGGGGCGAGCGGCGCATGGCCGAGCTCGCTGCCTGGTCGGCGCCCGGCGTGACCGACGTCGAGGATTATCTCGCGGTCGACAGCTGATCCCGCTGGCCTGGGGAAGAGGCGACCCCCCTGCGGCCGTCCGGACATCCGGGCGGCCGCCTTTCCATCCGTATCATTGCGCATATCGGCCTCGGCTGACGACACATAGTCTCGGTGCAGAAACCAAGGAGACGGCTCATGAAGAATATCCTGTTGCTCGTACATGACGACCATGGCCAGGAAGCTCGCCTGCAGGCGGCGCTCGATATCACCCGCGCGGTCGAAGGCCATCTGACCTGCATCGACGTCACGCCCTATCCGCTCATCGCCGGTGACGGGTTCGGCTTTGCCGAAACCGTCGTCATCCTCGACGAGCGCGAAAGCGAGGCGAAGAACAAGTCGGTGATCAGCGAGCGCCTGTCGCGCGAGGATGTCAGCTGGAGCTGGATCGACGCGATGGACGAGATCGCGAATGCGGTACTCGATGCAGCCGACCTCGCCGACCTCATCATCCTCAATCGCGCGCTCGACGGCTTTCCGATGCCCGACATGCGCGACATCGCGAGCCGCATTGTCGCGCGCGCGAGTGCGCCCGTGCTGGCGGTGCCCGAGACGCTCGAACGCTTCGAGCTCGAGCGCGCGCTCGTCGCGTGGGACGGTCGTCCCTCGGCGGCGGCCGCGCTCCGCGCCGCTGTACCGCTGCTCGCCTTCGCGAAAGAGGTCGAGATCTTCACCGCGCAAGGGTCCGACAATCATATCGTGCCCGAGGATGCCGCGGCCTATCTGTCGCGCCACGGCATCGCGGCAAATGTGCGCAAGACCGACATCGGCAAGTTTCACGCCGATTTCCTGATCTCGGACGAGGCAAAGATGTTCCGCGCCGATTATATCGTGATGGGCGCCTACGGCCGCGGCCGGCTGCGCGAGACCTTCGGCGGCACCACGAAGAATCTGCTGACGAAGAGCAAATTCCCCCTGCTCATGAGCCATTGATCGGTGGCCCCCGGCCCTGTTTTCCGGCTTCGGGCTCGCACCTCCGAAAGGGCGAGCCCGACAATTCTGCAAGACCTGGCCGGTAGCGGCCGGAAACCTGCCGCCATGCCAAAGCTTCGATAACGGGACCATGGACATGTTGATCGCCCGATCGGGTTGGAGCGAGGCACCGCCGACCATTCTTATCGTCGAGGATGACCCGGCAGTGCGCCGCTCGCTCCTCCTGCTTCTGCAGGGACGCGGATTTGCGGTGAAGGCCTGGCCCGCCGCCGATCCCGCGCTCGCCGAGGCGGCGCGTGCCGCGCCCGACTGCCTGATCGTCGATTACCGGCTCGAGAGCAGCGACGGGATCGCGATGCTGCGCGCGCTGCGCGCGCAGGGCTGGGATGGGCCGGCCATCCTGATCTCCGCCTATCCGTCCGGGGAGCTGAGCGCGCGCGCGCGCGAGACGGGCTTCGCGCTCGTTCTGGAAAAGCCCTTGCGCGAGCATATGCTTGTCGACGCCGTGACGAGGCTCACGCGCAGCGGCACGCCGCCCGCAAGCCCTTGAGGTCTTGTCCGGCCGCGCGCAGCTATTCGGGATATTCGCGCGGCGTGGTTTCGGGATGGCTGTCGGGAAGCACCGGTGCCTCCGGCGACGTGCGCAGCGGCTGGCGATCGGGGTCCGGTGCAGGCGTCTCCGGATAGGCCTTGTCGGGCTGCGCCGGCGGGTCGCAATCGGGACATTCGGGAGGGCGCGCCGCGCTGGCGGGGTCTCGCTCGAAACGATCCATGGCAGTCTCTCCTGACAGGCCGATCTGGCCTTCGCCACTTTCGCGCCGCCGGTGCGGGCGCGCCATTAGGGATTCCCCCTAGCCGCGCCCTCGGGGACGAGGACGAGCGCGCCTTCGACTTCGCCGGCGCGCAACCGGTCGAGCGCGCGATTGGCGTCGGCGAGCGGTAGCGCGGTGACATGCGTCCGCACGCCGCAGCGCGCCGCGGCTTCGAGAAACGCTGCGCCATCGGCACGAGTCAGATTGGCGACCGACCGGATAGACCTTTCCTCCCAGAGATCGGCATAAGGAAAGGACGGGATGTCGCTCATATGAATGCCGGCGCAGATGACGCGTCCGCCCTTGCGGACATGGCGTAGCGCTTCGGGAACCAGTGCTCCGACCGGCGCAAAGAGGATCGCTGCGTCGAGCGGGTCCGGCGGTGCTTCGGTCGACGCGCCCGCCCAGGCGCAACCGAGGCGGCGGGCGAAATCCTGACCAGCGGTATCGCCTTCGCGTGTGAAGGCGTAGACATCGGTGCCGTCGGCGATCGCGAGCTGCGCGAGAATATGTGCGGCGGCGCCGAAACCATAGAGGCCGAGCGCCTTCGCGCTGTCCGCCATGCGATAGGCGCGGTAGCCGATCAAGCCGGCGCAGAGCAAAGGCGCCGCATGAAGATCGTCGAAGGCGGCAGGGATTGCGAGGCAGAAGCGCGCATCGGCGACGACATGCGAAGCGAAACCGCCGTCGCGCGTGAATCCGGTGAACTCGGGCGCGTCGCAGAGATTTTCATGGCCCGCAGCGCAATAGGGGCAGGTGCCGCAACTCCTGCCGAGCCAAGGCACGCCGACCCGCTCGCCAAGCCCGAACCGCGTGACGCCCGCGCCGAGTGCATCGACGCGGCCGACGATCTCATGGCCCGGGACAATCGGATGCCGGCCGCTGATGTCGCCGTCGGCGATATGGAGATCGGTCCGGCACACGCCGCAAGCGGTGATCGCGATCCTGATTTCGCCGTCGGCCGGAGTCGGGATCGCGCGTTCGACGCGGTGTAGCGGTGCGCCCGGCGTGTCGAGCTGCATGGCATGAAAGCCTTGCTCCATTGGGAGTGTCTCCAGCCGGCTGCCTGCCGGGCGCCGACCCGATGGCCAAGGTCAGCGAAGCTCGAGTTCGAGCAGAGCGAGCGTGGCGTCGCCATCATAGTCGCTCGCCTTGAACCCCAGCGTCCGCTCGACCTCCATCGCGCCTCGATTGGCGCGGCTCTCGATCGACCGCAACGTCTTGAGGCCGCGGGCGCGGGCGAGATCGACGGCATGATTGAGGAGGGGCCAGCCGACGCCGCGTGTCTTATACGCCGGCGCGACCGAAATCGCGACCTCGGCGGTCACGAACGCATCGTCGGCAGCAATCAGCAGGCTCGCAATCAGCTCCGAGGTCGCGGCATCGAACGCGAGCAGATGCTCGCGGTGGCGATGATCGACACCGATCATCGCCGCGAGCTGGGCGCTCGACAGGTGCGACTGGCCGCTCAGGAAGCGGAACTGCATATCGTCCGCCGTCAGGCCGTCGAAGAAATGATTGACGATATCCGCGTCGCTCTCCGCGACCGGCCGGAGACGAAGGTCGACGCCGCTGCGGGTCTGCAGGCAAGTCTCGGTCGCCTCGCTGAGCGTGGTGTCGGGCGCATTGGTGAGCGTCATCCTCTGTCTCCTTGATTTGGATCGGACCGCCGGAGCGGCGAAGGGCGAAGCGTGAGGGTGCCCGCGATACGGCTTTGCTCGCGTCGCGGGTCCGCCGGCGCGCGATTCACCGGAGTCCGGCGCGGGTGCGCGCGAAATGGGGTCAATGGACTGGGTCTCGGCATCGCTTGCTCCTTTGCGACGTCAGGCTAACGCCCCGCGCGGTCGGCGCATTTCGTAATTATACGGAGCGACCCACTGTGCCGGCCGGCCTGAAAGCGCGGATTTGTTGATCAGGGTCAATGAAGGCGGCGCGCATAAGCGCTTCCCTCTCCATCATGAAGGAGAGCAAGACATGCGAAATCTTTTGATTCACGCCGACGCCAGCCCGGCCATGGCCGCGCGCACCGAGACGGCGCTCGCTATCGGACGGCGCCTCGGCGCTCATCTCAGTTTCCTGATCTGCTCGCCCTTCCAGCAGTTCATCGCCTCCGATCCCTTCGGCGGCATGTATCTGGCGCGCGAACAGCTCGCCAAGGCGCAGCTTGCCGATGCCGAGCTCGAGACCCGGCTCGCGGCGCAGCTCGCGCGCGAGGATGTGCCTTGGGACGTCGCCATCGCCGACGGCGATGCGCTCGCGGCGCTCTCGCTCGCCGCGACGCTAGCCGATCTTGCCATCGTATCGCTCGGCCCCCGCGACCGGCGCGGCCTCGCTCAGCCGACGCTGGCGGGCGACCTCGCAATGACTGTGCCCGCGCCCGTGCTCGCGTTGCCCGCCGAAGGCCAGCCGCTCGACCTTGATGCCCCGGTGATGATCCTGTGGAACGGCAGCCCGCAAGCCGCGCACGCCTTGCGCGCCGCTGGGCCGTTGATGGCGGGCGCGGGCAGCGTGACGATGGTGCAGGTCGGGCCGGATGAGGGACGGGTGCCGGCCGAGGACGCGCTCTGCTATCTGTCGCGGCACGGCATTCATGCTGAGCTTCGCCGCCTCGATTGCGGGGCGCTTACGCCCGAGGAGATACTCGAGCGAACCGCGAAGGAAATGGCACCGGGGCTCATCGTGATGGGCGCCTATGGGCGTCCGCGGCTGCGCGAGACCCTGTTCGGCGGGGTGACGCGCTATCTGCTCGAAGCCGCGCCGGCGCCGCTCCTCCTCGCCCATTGACCGCGATGCCTGCCTGCCGGGCGCCCGGCGCATGACCGATTGCCTGTCCTGCATCGTGCGCAACCGCGCCATTTGTGCGAGCCTGCGGCCGGACGAGCTCCTGTTGCTCGGCCGGATGGGCCGGCGCCAGCGCGTGAGCAGCGGGCATACGCTCCTGTGGGAGGGCGACGACGCGCCGGTCGTCGCCAATGTCCTTGAAGGCGTCCTGAAACTCGTCGCCGCCACCGCCGACGGGCGCGAGCAGATCGTTGGTATCGTCTTTCCCTCGGACTTCATCGGGCGGCCGTTCGGGAAGGAAAGCCCGTATAGCGTCAGCGCGATCAGCGCCGCCGAGCTTTGCATCTTCCATCGCGACCAGTTCGACGAGTTCGCCGCCGACCATCCCGATCTCCAACAAAAATTGCTGCGCCGCACGCTCGGCGAACTCGATCGCGCGCGCCGCTGGATGCTTCTGCTCGGGCGCAAGTCGGCGTCCGAGAAGGTTGCTTCCTTCCTGCTCGAAATGGCCGATCGCTTGTCGTCACCTCCCGGTGCGGCGGATACGGCGCGAGGCTTCGAGCTGCCCTTCGGCCGTCAGCAGATCGCCGACATCTTGGGTCTCACCATCGAGACCACGAGCCGCCAGTTCACCAAAATGCGCGCCGATGGCCTGATCGACCTTCCATCCCGCCGCAAGATCGTCATCAACGACCTTGCGGCTCTGAACGAAATGGCAGGCTGACCGGCCAACGGCGCCAGTTGGGAGGTCAGAAACGAAAAGCGACGCCGGCGCTGATCACCCAGGGATCTAGCTTGTGCCGCGTCTTCAGCACCTCGGTCGTCCCGGCATACCATGTCGCGGTCGGACGCAGGAAATAGCGTTTGGCATCGAAGGATAGCGCGAGTCCCTTGTCGTTCACCGGAATATCGACCCCGGCCTGGAGCGCGGCGCCGAGCTTGTCGCCCATCTTCTGGCGGGTCGCGCCGAGCGACCGGGTCGTGGCGCCGGGCTTTTCGTCGATGAAGATGAAGTAGCTCGGACCCGCCCCCACATAAGGCTGGATGCCGCCTTCCTTGCCGAAATGATATTTGAGCGTCAGCGTCGCGGGGACGATCTTGGCGTTCGACACCAACGTCGCGCCGCTCAGCGCGCCACGGCCGTTCACGTCATGCTGGGTCACCCCGGCAATCGTCTCGAGCGAGATATGGTCGGCGACATAATATTCGATCGCGACCGTCGGCGTCACATTGTCGTCGGCTTTCGTCTGCGTCCCGGCCGGCAGGCCGATCCCGTCGAGCTTGACGTCGCTGATCTTGCCGTCGGGCGCGACATAGGTCGCGAAAATCTTGAACTGGACATCGCCGGCCTTGGCCGCGGCCTGCCCGGGAATTGCGGCGGCGGCCGCCAGCGCGATCAGCGAGAGATGCTGTTTTTTCATGGTCGTTGCTCCTTGCGTTGACCTGGGCTCCCTGCACCCGGCCTGGCCGCCGGGCATTGATGCCGCGCAATCTATTCGTTGATCCTGGTCAATGTTTTTGCCCCGCCGCACGGCCAAGAGCGGTCCTGAACCATGCGGCGTCAAAGCCGCGCGAAAACAGGGACAAGCGATATGGACACTCTGGTAGCAAAGGCGGGGGGCTGGCTCGGCCTGGCCCTGCTCGCGCTGGTGATGGCGGCGGTCGCGGTCGATGCGCCCTTCGCCGTCCATATGATCATCGTCGCGCTGGCCGCTTTGCTGATGCTCTGGACGACCGTGTCGCGCGCCGATTATGAGGCGATCGCGCGCGGGATATTGAAGATGCCCGCCGATCAGGGCGTCTATGACGACGATCCGGTGCGTTGGGGGGTCGTCGCCACGCTGTTCTGGGGCATCGCCGGCATGGCGGCAGGCCTATTCATCGCATTGCAGCTCGCTTTCCCGGCGCTGAACCTCAATCTTGAATATACGACCTTCGGGCGCCTGCGGCCGCTGCACACCTCGGCGGTGATCTTCGCCTTCGGCGGCAACGCGCTGATCGCGACGAGCTTTTACGTCGTCCAGCGCACCTGCCGCGCGCGGCTCGCTTTCCCGACGCTCGCGCGCTTTGTCTTCTGGGGATACCAGCTCTTCATCGTGCTTGCCGCCACCGGCTATCTGATGGGCGTCACCGAGGCACGCGAATATGCCGAGCCCGAATGGTATGTCGACCTATGGCTGACGATCGTCTGGGTCGCCTATCTGGTCGTTTTCACCGGCACGATCGTCAAGCGCCGCGAGCCGCATATCTATGTCGCTAACTGGTTTTACCTCAGCTTCATCGTCACCATTGCGATGCTCCACATCGTCAACAATCTGTCGGTGCCGGCGAGCATCTTCGGGTCGAAGAGCTATGCCGCCTTTGCCGGGGTGCAGGATGCGCTGACGCAATGGTGGTACGGGCATAATGCGGTCGGCTTCTTCCTGACCGCGGGCTTCCTCGCGATGATGTATTATTTCGTGCCGAAGCAGGCCGAGCGGCCGGTGTACAGCTATCGCCTGTCGATCATCCACTTCTGGTCGCTGATCTTCCTCTACATCTGGGCGGGGCCGCACCACCTCCATTACACCGCGCTGCCCGACTGGGCGCAGACGCTGGGCATGGTCTTTTCGGTGATCCTGTGGATGCCGAGCTGGGGCGGCATGATCAACGGTCTGATGACGCTCAACGGCGCGTGGGACAAGATCCGCACCGACCCGATCATCCGCATGATGGTGATGGCGCTCACCTTCTACGGCATGAGCACCTTCGAAGGCCCGATGATGTCGATCAAATGGGTGAACTCGATGTCGCATTACACCGACTGGACGATCGGCCACGTCCACAGCGGCGCGCTCGGGTGGAACGGCATGATCACCTTCGCGGCTGTCTATTACCTCGTGCCTCGCCTGTGGGGACGCGAGCGGCTCTACAGCCTGCGCATGGTCAACTGGCACTTCTGGCTCGCGACCGTCGGCATCGTTTTCTACGCCGCGTCGATGTGGGTCGCGGGCATCATGCAGGGCCTGATGTGGCGCGAATATGGAGACGACGGCTACCTCGTCTACAGCTTCGTCGAAAGCGTCGCGGCGATGCACCCGATGTACCTGATCCGCGCCGCGGGCGGGGCGATGTATCTCGCCGGCTTCCTGATCATGGTCTTCAACGTCTGGGCGACGCTCAGCGGCAAGGTGCGCGCCGAAAAGCCGATGACCGAAACCCCGTACAACGCCGCAGCGGACCGCCCGCTCGCGCCCGTCCCTGCCGAATAAGGAGCCCGGATCATGGCCACCAGACCCGCCAAACAGGGCTTCAGCCACAAGAAGATCGAACGCAATGTGACGTTGCTCGGCGCGCTCGCGCTGCTCACCGTCACCATCGGCGGCATCGTCGAGATCGCGCCGCTTTTCTGGATCGACAACACGGTCGAGAAGGTCGAGGGCATGCGCCCCTATACCCCGCTCGAGCTCGCCGGACGCAACATCTACATGCGCGAGGGCTGCTACACCTGCCACAGCCAGATGATCCGTCCGTTCCGCGACGAGGTCGAACGCTATGGCCACTACAGCCTCGCCGCCGAGAGCATGTACGACCACCCGTTCCAATGGGGGTCGAAACGCACCGGGCCCGACCTGGCGCGCGTCGGCGGCCGCTATTCGGACGAATGGCACAAGGCGCATCTGATCGACCCGCGCAGCGTCGTGCCCGAATCGATCATGCCGCCCTATGCCTTCCTCGCCGAACGCGATCTCCAGACGGGCGACATGGCGAACGACCTGACCGCGCTCTATCGCGTCGGTGTGCCCTATACGAAGGCCGACATCGCCAAGGCGAACGATGACATCCGGGCGCAGGCCGACCCCGATGCCGGCGCGGGCGATCTGCAGAAGCGCTATCCGAAGGCGCAGGTCCGCGACTTTGACGGCGACCCCGCGCGCGTGACCGAGATGGATGCGCTGATTGCCTATCTTCAGATGCTCGGCACGCTGGTCGATGTCGACAAGGCGGCGCCGCAGGAACGCGCCGGCGAAACGGAGGCGGCGCGATGAGCTACGACGCGCTTCGCCATTTCGCCGATAGCTGGGGGCTGCTCGCGATGGCGCTGCTGTTCCTCACCCTTATCGCCTGGCCGTTCCGGCCGAGCGCGCGCGCCCGCAACGAAGAGGCCGCGAACATGATCTTCAAGGACGACGAGCATGGCTGATCTGAAACAGCGCATCGACGAGGCGACCGGCACGAGCACGGTCGGCCATGAGTGGGACGGGATCGAGGAACTCGACACGCCGATGCCGCGCTGGTGGCTCTGGACCTTTTACGCCACGATCGTCTGGGGGCTGGCTTATGTCATCCTCTATCCGGCGTGGCCGATGGTCGACAGCGCGACCAGGGGCGTCCTCGGCTGGTCGAGCCGCGGCGACCTTGCAAAGGAAATGGCGGCCGATGCGAAGCGCCGCGCGCCGACGGTCAATGCCATCGCCGCAACCGCGATTACCGATCTGCCCGCGAAGCCCGAACTGATGCAGGCGGCGGTGCAGGGCGGCGGCGCGGCGTTCCGCGTCCATTGCGTCCAGTGCCACGGCGCTGGCGGTGCGGGGGTGAAGAAGCTCTATCCGAGCCTGACCGACGACGACTGGCTGTGGGGCGGCGATCTGGCGACCATCGAATATACGGTCACCCACGGCATCCGGAATCCCGACCACAAGGCGACCCGCACCAGCCTGATGCCCGCCTTCGGCCGCGACGGCATTCTCGACGCGGCGCAGATCGGCGATGTCGTCAGTTTCGTGCGCACGATCAGCCGGCAGGAAAAGGTCAGCGCGTCGTCGTCGCGCGGCGCGACGCTGTTCGCGGACAATTGCGCGGTCTGCCACGGCGCGGGCGGCGAAGGCGGGCGGCAGGTCGGCGCGCCGAAACTGACCGATGCGATCTGGCTGTACGGCGGCGATCGCGACAGCCTGACCGCGACGATCACGCAGCCGCGAAACGGCGTGATGCCGCGCTGGGGTGGCCGGCTCGATCCGGTCACGATCAAGATGCTGTCGGCCTATGTCTATTCGCTGGGCGGCGGCGAGAAGGGGCTCGCGCCCGTCGCCGAAGGGGCGGGAGCCGATGGCCAGCCCTGAAGATCTTTCCGGCCAGTCGGCGCCGCTCTATGAAGCGCGGAAGGGCGTTTACCCGAAAGCGGTGAACGGTCCCTTCCGCCGCTTCAAATGGGCGATCATGGCGGTCACGCTCGTGATCTATTACGGGACGCCGTGGATCCGCTGGGATCGCGGTCCTTACGCGCCCGATCAGGCGGTGCTCGTCGACCTTGCGAACCGGCGTTTCTACATGTTCCAGATCGAGATCTGGCCACATGAATTCTATTATGTCGCGGGCCTGCTCATCATGGCGGGGATCGGGCTGTTCCTTGTCACCAGCGCAGTCGGGCGCGCCTGGTGCGGTTATGCCTGTCCGCAGACGGTGTGGACCGACCTGTTCCAGCATGTCGACCGGCTGATCGACGGCGACCGCAACGCGCAGGTCCGGCTGGCGAACGGCCCGTGGACGGCCGAAAAGCTGGCGAAGCGGGTGATCAAATATGGCATCTATCTGGCCATCGCCTTCTGGACCGGCGGCGCGTGGATCATGTATTTCGCCGATGCGCCGACGCTGACGGCGGATTTCTGGACGGGACAGGCGGCGCTTGTCGCCTATGGCACCGTCGCCGTGCTGACCGCGACGACCTTCATCCTCGGCGGATTTATGCGCGAACAGGTGTGCGTCTATATGTGCCCCTGGCCGCGCATCCAGACCGCGATGATGGATGAAAAATCGCTGCTGGTGACATACAAGGACTGGCGCGGCGAACCGCGCGGCAGTGTCAAGAAGGCGCAGGCTCACCCCGGCGGCTTCGGCGACTGCATCGACTGCAACCAGTGCGTCGCCGTGTGCCCGACGGGAATCGACATTCGCGAAGGGCCGCAGATCGGTTGCATCACCTGCGCACTCTGTATCGACGCGTGCGACAGGGCGATGGCGCAGGTCGGTCGCCCGCGCGGGCTCATCGACTATTGCACGCTCGACGATGCGGCGACCGAAAAGGCAGGCGGCACCGGGCAGCCGATCCGCAAGACGCTGCTGCGTCCGCGCACCTTGATCTATTTCGGCGTCTGGACCGCAATCGGTGCGGCGATGCTCTTTTCGCTCGGCCAGCGGACGCGGCTCGACCTTGCCGTCCAGCACGAGCGCAGCCCGCTCTTCGTCCAGCTTTCCGACGGCCACATCCGCAACAATTACACGCTGAAGCTGCGCAATATGGAAACGCGCCCGCGCCGGGTCGCGGTGAGTGTCAGCGGGCTTCCCGGTGCGGTGCTGTGGACCGACGCCGGTTCGCGTGAAAAGGCCGGGCAGCGTATCGAACTGGCGCTGCCCGCCGACAGCGTCACGAGCGTCAAACTTTTCGTCGCGGCGCCCGCCATCGGTCCGGCGCGGCAGGATTTCACGATCGGTACGCGCGGGCTCGACGGCGATCCGCGCGGCGACAGCGACATCATCCAGTTCGACCGGCCGGAGGCAGGACAATGACCGACACACGCAAACCCAAGGCCTTCACCGGCCGGCATATGACGGCGATCCTCGTCGGCTTTTTTGCGGTCGTGATCGCGGTCAATCTCACCATGGCGCGCTTCGCCATGTCGACCTTTGGCGGCAAGGTAGTCGAGAACAGCTATGTTGCGAGCCAGCATTATAACGAATGGCTAAAACGTGCCGACGCGCAGGACCGCCTCGGATGGGATACGCGCATCACGCTCGATGCGAGGCGGCACGTGCTTCTGGCGCTCAGCAAGGATGGCGTTCCGCTCGACGGCATTCGGGCGTCGGCAACGATCAACCACCCCGTTGGGCGCACCCCGCCCGCCGCGCTCAATTTCGAGCCGGCGGTGGGCGGCGTGCTGCGCTCGGTCGAGCCGCTGGTGTTGGGGCGCTGGCGGCTCGACCTTATCGTCCGGCGTGGCGCCGACGAAGCCCGCTATCGCGAGAATCTTCAATGACCGCGACCGCCGTCGTCGAACGCGACTTCGCGGTGCCCGATATCCGCTGCGCGGGCTGCATCGCCAAGCTGGAGCAGGGGCTGGTGCGCGACAGGCGCATCGCCGCCGCGCGCGTCAACTTCACCGAGAAGCGCGTCCATCTGTCCTGCACCCCCGACACCGACATGCCCGACCTGATCGGCGCCTTTTCGAGCCTGGGTTTCGAAGCCCACCCGATCGGGAGCGGCCCCGACGAAGCCGATGCCGAAGCCGAAACGAGCCGTGAGTTGCTGCGCGCGGTCGCGGTGTCGGGCTTCGCGATGATGAACATCATGCTGCTCTCGGTGTCGGTCTGGTCGGGCGCGGCGGGGGCTACGCGCGACCTGTTCCACTGGCTGTCGGCGGCGATCGCCCTGCCGACGATCGCTTACGCCGGACGCCCCTTCTTCCGTTCGGCCTGGCGCGCGCTGCGTCATCGCCGCACCAATATGGACGTGCCGATCAGCATCGGGGTCCTGCTCGTCAGCGTCATGAGCCTCTACGAGACGGCGACGCACGGCGCCCACGCCTATTTCGATGGCGCAGTAATGCTGCTCTTTTTCCTGCTCTGCGGCCGCTGGCTCGACAGCGTGATGCGCGACCGCGCGCGGGGCGGCGTCACCGCGCTGCTCCGCAACATGGGCACCGGTGCGATGGTCTTTGGCCACGAACGCTCGACGCGCTGGGTGGACGCGACTGCGCTTGAGCCGGATATGGTCATGCTCGTCGCTGCCGGTGAGCGGCTCGCGGCGGACGGCGTCATCGCGAGCGGATCGAGCAGCATCGATCTGTCGCTGCTGACCGGCGAAAGCGCGCCGCAGACGGTTCGCCCGGGCGACGTCGTTCATGCGGGCACCCTCAACCTCGATGCACCGCTGAAGGTTCGCGTCACCGCTGCGGGCAGCGATACTGCGATCGCCGATATCGCTAGGCTGATGGGCGAGGCCGCGCAGGGTAAGTCGCGCTATGTCCGGATCGCCGATCGCGCGGCCCGCCTCTATGCACCGGCCGTCCATTGCCTTGCGCTGCTTGCCTTCGCAGGCTGGATGATCGCGGGCGCCGGCTGGCATCACAGCCTGCTCATCGCTGCAGCGGTGCTGATCATCACTTGCCCGTGCGCACTCGGCCTTGCTGTGCCCGCCGCGCAAATCGTCGCCGCGGGGGCCCTGATGCGCAAGGGGGTGCTGATCAAGGATGGCTCGGCGCTGGAGCGCCTGTCCGAAGTCGACCTCGCGCTTGTCGACAAGACCGGGACGCTCACGCCTGGCCGCCCCGAGGCGCTCGATCTCGGGCTGCTCGATATCGGCGTCAAATCGTTGGTCCTCGCGCTGGCTCAGTCGAGCCGTCATCCGCTCAGCGAAGCGCTGACCCGCGGGCTGCAAGCCTATGACGTTCGTCCCGCCGAGGTCGCTTCGATCCGAGAAACCGCGGGGTTCGGGGTGGAAGCTCGCTGGGCCGACCGCACCGTGACGCTCGGTCGGCCGCTCGGCACCGGGCTGGGCGATGCGCTCGCGACCCAGTTCGCCGTCGACGGGCGTCCGGTGGCGACGATCCGCTTCGCCGACCAGCTGCGTCCC
This sequence comes from Sphingopyxis sp. H053, assembly GCF_001468225.1. Lineage (GTDB taxonomy): Bacteria > Pseudomonadota > Alphaproteobacteria > Sphingomonadales > Sphingomonadaceae > Sphingopyxis. Next base: position 243,934 of record NZ_LNRU01000007.1, read on the forward strand.
GACGCGCGCGACGCGGTCGATGCGCTGCGCGAAGCCGGGATCGCGGCCATGATCCTGTCGGGCGATCGTGCCGAAGCCGTCGCCCCCGTGGCGCGCGAGCTCGGTCTCACCGCGCAGACCGGTATGAGCCCTCAAGACAAGCTCGCCGCGATCGCACGGCAGACGGCGCTCGGGCACAAGGTGTTGATGCTCGGCGATGGCCTTAATGACGGTCCGGCGCTTGCCGCAGGTTATGCCTCGATGGCGCCGGGCTCCGCGAGCGACGTCGGCAAAAATGCCGCCGACTGCATATTTATGGGCGACCGGTTGATGCCCGTGGTCGAGACGGTGCGCATGGCGCGGCGAACCCAGACGGTCGTTCGGCAGAACTTCATGCTCGCGATCGTCTACAACGTCGTCGCCGTGCCGCTCGCTTTCGCCGGACTCGTCACCCCGTTGATCGCCGCGGTCGCCATGTCGGGATCGTCGCTTCTCGTCGTCGGCAATGCCCTGCGCCTTAAAGGCGCGATCCGGTGAACGGCCTTATACTGCTCATACCGATCGCGCTGGGGCTCGGCCTGCTCGGGCTCGCTGCATTCTTCTGGTCATTGCGCCAAGGGCAGTTCGAGGATCTCGACGGCGCGGCGCTGCGGATCTTCGTTGAGGATGAAGAGGACCGGGCCGCATGATCGCGCGCCGGATCGGAGCCGTTGTGGCGGCGGCGGGCCTCGCCACCGCACCGCTCGCGACCGACGCGCGCGTCATACGCGTCGGGAAGTGCGGCGGCGCCGCGCAGCATCTTGTCCTGCCTGCCGATCCCGCCCGGCCGAGCGACGAGGGCGGCAATTGCGCCAAGGCGTGTCACGCCATGACCGACCGGCGGGACCGGCTGTCCGGCAAGCGAGGATGCTGTTGACGCGGCGGGTTTTGATCCCGGTCAATGTCGCCGCTGCGGGCGCCGCGTAAAGCCGTCGCATGTGGTCCTATCATCCCGATCTTCTCGCCCGGCCCGTGCCGCGCTACACCAGCTATCCAACGGCGATGGAATTTGCCGACGACGTCGGCGCCGACGCCTATGCACAGGCACTCGACGCAGTCGAAGCCGCGACGCCGATTTCGCTTTATGTCCATATCCCCTTTTGCGAGCAGATCTGCTGGTATTGCGGCTGCAACACCGGCGCGGCGGGACGCAAGCATCGGCTCGCCGACTATCTCGCGGCGCTCCAGTCGGAGATTACGCTTGTCGCCAAGCGGCTCGGGGGCCGCGGACGCGTCCAGCGCATTGCCTTCGGCGGCGGTAGCCCTAATGCGATCGCCCCGGTCGAGCTGGTGCGCCTGCTCGACCTGTTGCTTACCCTGTTCGATGCGCACCGGCCCGAGATATCGATCGAGCTCGATCCGCGCGGCTTCTCTGCCGAATGGGCACTTGTACTGGCTGCCGCGCGCGTGACCCGCGTGAGCCTCGGCGTGCAGACCTTCGCACCGCATATCCAGCAGGCAATCGGACGCATCCAGCCGCTCTCCCATATCGAACGCGTCGTGGCCGGGCTTCGGCTGCGCGATATCGACGCCATCAATTTCGATCTGATGTACGGCCTGCCGGGTCAGACCCTCGCCGATCTCGATGAGACGCTCGAGGAAACGATCCGTCTCGCGCCGAGCCGGATATCGCTTTTCGGCTATGCGCATCTCCCGAACATGATTCCGCGCCAGCGCCAGATCGACGCCAGCAATCTGCCCGACCATGAATTGCGCTTCGAGCAGGCCCGGCGCGGGTATGAGCGCCTCACCGATGCGGGCTATGTTCCCGTCGGATTCGATCATTTCGCGCTGCCTTCCGATCCGCTTGCCGACGCCGCGCGCGACGGGCGGGTGAGCCGCAATTTTCAGGGCTTTACCGAGGACGACAGCCCGGTTCTGATCGGCATCGGTGCCAGTGCGATCAGCCGGTTTCCCGATCTCATCGTCCAGAATGAAAAACGCGCGGGCGTCTATCGTGACCTCATCGCAGCCGATCAGTTGTCCGCCGTTCTGGGCGTTGCGATCGACGCCGATGACCGCGAGCGCGGGCGGCTCATCAAGGAGTTGCTGTGCCAGGGGACCGCTTGCCTCGACGCGCGCTGGCTAAAGTCTGCGCGGGCCGCGCTTGCGCCCTTCGAGCGCCTGAATATCCTTCGCTGGGAGGGTGAAAGGCTCGTCGTCGAGGACCATGGCCTGCCCTACGCCCGACTGGTCGCCGCGCAATTCGACCGTCATCGCGGCGCGATCACTCGTGAGGACCTCGAGCCTATGTTTTCCAATTGCGCAGATAGAACAGCAAGCAGGGCATGATATAAATCCTCCGCTAACTGCAGAAATCTGCAGCTTACCTGTACGTGTTATTCCTAATGGGAAGCGTATCCGCCCTGACAGATAGAAGCCTCATATCCCGGCTATTTCAACCTTTAGGGGCAGGCTCATGCGCTACGACCAGATTTTCAGCGATGCGATCGCGCGCCTGCACGACGAGGGACGCTATCGGGTGTTCGTCGATATCCTGCGGGACCGCGGCGCCTACCCCGGCGCGCGCTGCTTCGATGCCGATGGGGAAGCGAGGCCGATCACCGTCTGGTGTTCGAACGACTATCTCGGCATGGGGCAGCACCCGGCGGTCCTCGATGCAATGGAAGCCGCAATCGCTGATGTCGGTGCGGGCTCGGGCGGCACACGGAATATCAGCGGCAACACCCATTATCATATCGAACTCGAGCGCGAGCTTGCCGATCTCCATGGCAAGGAGAGTGCGCTCCTCTTTACGTCGGGCTATGTGTCGAACGACGCCACGCTCGCGACGCTGGGCAAGCTCCTGCCCAGCTGCGTGGTATTTTCGGACGAGCTAAATCACGCGAGCATGATTGCCGGCATTCGCAATGCGGGATGCGAGCGGAAGATCTTTCGCCACAATGATCTGGCGCATCTCGAGGCACTGCTTGCCGAAACGGACCCCGCGCGGGCCAAGCTCATCGCCTTCGAGAGTGTCTATTCGATGGACGGCGACGTCGCGCCGATCGCCGCGATCTGCGATCTGGCCGATCGCTATCAGGCCCTCACCTATCTCGATGAAGTCCACGCCGTCGGCATGTACGGCTCGCGCGGTGGCGGTATATCGGAGCGCGATGAAGTGGCGCACCGCGTCAGCGTGATCGAGGGCACGCTCGCCAAGGCCTTCGGCGTCATGGGCGGTTATATCGCCGCGGACCGCGCAGTCATTGACTGCATTCGCAGCTATGCACCAGGCTTCATCTTCACGACCTCGCTGTCGCCTGTTCTCGCCGCCGGCGCGCTCGCCAGCGTTCGCCACCTGAAAGTGTCGACATCTGAACGCGAAGGACAGCGGGCCGCTGCTCAGCGGCTCAAGTCGCTGTTTCGGGCCGCAGGGTTGCCGGTCTTGCCGAGCGACACGCACATCGTCCCGCTCCTCGTGGGCGACCCTGTCCGCGCCAAGGCCCTCAGCGACCATCTGCTCACCGAGCATGGCGCCTATGTTCAGCCGATCAACTATCCAACGGTACCGCGCGGAACCGAGCGGCTTCGCTTCACGCCGGGTCCGCTGCATGGCGAGGAGGAAATGAAGGCACTGACGGCGGCGCTTGCCGCTTGGTATTTCCCATATCGCATGCCGATTGCCGCGTGACGAACTGAGTGGGAATCGGCACGATTAGGGTACGCAGCCGGCCAAAAATCCGATGTAATCCAGTGGTCTAAGATTAATTTGGGGCCTTTTTGGGGGCACTGGACGATTTGCGAATAGAGGAATATCCCGGAAAACTGCCAATTTTTTCGCGTAATTAGATTCCGGCTCGGCTCCAAACTTTTCCCAAGTTGCAAAATCAGACTTCGCTTGCGTCGGTCCCATGGCGTCGCCCCTATCGCGCAATCTGTAGCGCCGGTTTCTGACGGTAACCTGACGAGGGAGGCTGTTCGGTAGCCCCAAGGACAAAGGGCTGCCCCTTTCGGAGCAGCCCTTCCATTGTCGTGCCTGTTCGCGGACGATTATCCGAGCCGGACCCCCGCGAGGAAGGTCATGCTCAAATCTGCCGCATGCGGCGCGTGACAATGAGACATTCGACCACCTCCTTTCGCTTGTTGACGATGAAATCAATGTAAGATTCCTGGCGGTCAGTTCAAGATGTTTGCTTTTGCCCCGCACACGGAGCCAGGCGGACGATATCCAGCTTGTGAATCGTCCCGCTTTCTGCTTGCCGTTTGCGCGCCCTGCCGGGAAAGAAGTTTCTATCGGACTCGTTCGCATGGAGGACAGCAGCATGGCCCATGGCACCGCCCGCATCGGCAAGGATCATTATCGCACCGCGATCAACGTCGGCGGCCATGAGCTGATCGGCGACGAGGGGCCGGGGCTGGGCGGGCAGAATCTGGGGCCGGCGCCTTATGATTTCCTGCTCGCGGGCCTCGGCGCGTGCACCGCGATCACATTGCGCATGTACGCCGACCGCAAGGAATGGCCGCTCGAATCGGTCGATGTCGGCCTGCGGCTCGTCAACAAGGACGGCCTTCGGGTCGATCGGGTGCTGACGATCGCGGGGCTCGACGACGAACAGAAAGCACGGCTCGCCGATATTGCCGAGCGGACGCCGGTGACGCTGACGCTGAAGGGCGGGCTGCCGATCGACACAAGATTGGCATAGGATCCTCCCTGTCGCGAAGCGATGGGGAGGGGGACCATGCAAAGCATGGTGGAGGGGCCGCGACGTTGCGTTATGGCCCCTCCGTCAGCGCTTCGCGCTGCCACCTCCCCATTGCTTCGCGACAGGGAGGATAGGGGATCGGGGGCGCCACTGGACAAGTTGCGATCTACCACTTATATACCAGCCGTTATGGAAATCGAAACCGCCACCGTCGCCACACCGCATAAGGGCCGTCCGCGCGAATTTTGCGTCGACATGGCGCTGGCGGCGGCGCTGCGCGTCTTCTGGTCGAAGGGCTATGAGGGTGCGTCGATGGCTGATCTGACCGAGGCGATGGGGATTACCAAGCCGAGTTTGTACGCGGCCTTCGGCAACAAGGAAGCCCTCTTCAACAAGGCGCTCGACCTCTATGAGCGCGAAAAGGCCGACTATATGCATGCGGCGCTCGATGCGCCGACCGCGCGCGGCGTCGCCGAGCGGCTGATGTACGGGGCGCTCGACATGTACACCTGCCCCGAAAATCCGAACGGCTGCCTTGGCGTGATCACCTCGGTTGCGTGCGGCGCCGAGGCCGAATGCATTCGTCAGGCCGTGCTCGAACGCGGCGCGACGGCGAAGCGCGCGATGCTCGAACGCTTTGCGCGCGCCAAGGAAGAGGGCGACTTCCCGCCCGACACCGACGCCGAAGGTCTGGCGGCGTTCCTGACCGCGGTGAACCAGGGCATGTCGGTGCAGGCCGGCGCCGGCGCGACGCGCGCCGAGCTGGAGCGGCTCGTCGAAACCAGCCTGAAGCTTTGGCCGGGGCGTTGATCTGAGCATTTACCGGCCGAAAGACCGACGCCCACTGTTTCGGTAAACGCTCGGAAAGAAAAATTTTACTGCCCGGTACAGAATGGTCTTGACGCAGCGCAACATGACTTATATACCACTCAGTATACAAAGATAGGCTCTCCCCCGAGACCGGCCGCTGCGTGACAAAGATCGTGCGGCGGCCGGAAGTTTCACCATCGAATAATTTCCCGGAAGAGAGTCTTGCTCCGGTCGGGCGCCCGAAGGCGCTTGCCCGCAAGATATAAACAGGGACCCCGCGCGCGCATGGGATGCGTGTGGCGGGACAGGGCGGCCGTCCTCTCTCGAGGGCCCTCTGGCAACAAGGACCATTTGCGACACCAGCCGGAGGCATGCGCTTCCGGCGCTGGCTGCCTGCGCCCCCCTCCCCCTCCCCCGGGGGCGCAGGCGGCCAAAACGAACGAAAAGAAGAGGGCATTTCCATGACCGTCCACACCCCGATCGAAAAACTCGACCCCGCCGACGCGAAGGTCCGGCGCGAACTCAAGACATTGCTCCACCCCGGCCGCGGCCGCCGCGCCGCGTGGATCGGGGCGTTCCTCGTGCTCATTGTCGGCGCCTGGTGGCTGCTCCGCGACGGTCCGCCGCAGGCGGCCGCAGCGCCCGCGCCCGTGCTCACCGTCGCGGCGCCGATCGCGCGCGACGTGACCTTGTGGGACGAATATATCGGCCGCTTCGAGGCATCGAAAGCGGTCGAGGTGCGCCCGCGCGTTTCGGGCGCGATCACCGCGATCCACTTCACCGACGGGCAGATCGTCCGTCAGGGTCAGCCGCTTTTCACGATCGATCCGCGCCCCTATCGCGCCGCGCTCGCCGAAGCGCGTGCCTCGGCGGCCAGCGCGCGCAGCGACCTTGCGCTCGCGCGGCTCGAACTCGAACGCGCCGGACGGCTCGTCGATGTCGAGGCGGTGTCGCAGAGCGAGATCGACCGGCTGCGTGCGCGGGTGAACGCTGCGAATGCCGCGCTGGCTGGTGCCGATGCGCGCATCGCGGCGCGCTCGCTCGACGTCGAATTTACTGTCGTTCGCGCGCCGCTGAGCGGCCGTATTTCGGATCGCCAGATCGACGCGGGCAACCTTGTGTCGGCGGGCGATGCCGGCGGTACGCTGCTCACGACGATCAACGCGCTCGATCCCGTCTACTTCACCTTCCAGGGATCCGAAGCTTTGTTCCTCAAGACCAAGCGCGCGGGCGGCGATAAGGGTGCGGCGGTCGAAGTCCGCCTGCAGGACGAAAGCGATTATCGCTGGAAGGGGCAGCTCGACTTTACCGACAATGGCCTCGACCCGCGTTCGGGCACGATCCGCGCCCGCGCCAGCTTCCGCAACCCGGAAATGTTCCTGACCCCCGGCATGTTCGGCAACATGCGCCTGACGACCGGCCAGACGGCGCGCGCGCTGTTGATCCCCGCCGCGGCGGTGCAGACCGACCAGGCGCGCAAGATCGTCTATGTCGTCGGCAAGGACGGCATGGTCGCGGCGAAGCCGGTCGAGCTTGGCCCCGAAGTCGATGGTCTGCGCGTCATCCGTTCGGGCCTGACCCCGACCGATCGTGTCGTCATCAACGGCTATCAGTTCGCGCGTCCCGGCGAAAAGGCCGTGGCCAAGGCGGGCAAGATCGTCGCCACGGCACCCCCCGAGGGTGCGGCTGCCGCGGTCGAACCGGTGTCGGCGCAGGCGACCTTCACGCGGTAACTTCTCTCCCCTCCCGCTTGCGGGAGGGGTCGGGGGAGGGCCGGTGGCTATGCCCTCCCCGCTGCGACTAGCGAGCAAGCTCGCAAGTCTCGCTACCCCTCCCGCGGGGCGGGAGGGGAAGGTTTACAGATCATAGAACAGGGGCTCTCCCATGCGCCTATCCCGCTTTTTCATCGACCGGCCGATCTTTGCCGCCGTGCTCGCTGTCATCATCACCATCATCGGTGCGGTCGCCTATATCGGCCTGCCGGTCTCGCAATATCCCGACATCGTCCCCCCGACGGTGACTGTGACCGCAACCTATCCGGGCGCGTCGGCTGAAACCGTCGCCGACACAGTGGCGGCGCCGATCGAGCAGGAAATCAACGGCGTCGACAATATGCTCTATATGAGCAGCCAGTCGACCGGCGACGGTGTCGTCACGATCACCGTGACCTTCAAGATCGGCACCGACCTCGATGCCGCGCAGGTGCTGGTGCAGAACCGCGTCGCGATTGCGACCCCGCGCCTCCCTGAAACGGTGCAGCGCCTCGGCGTGGTGACGCGCAAGACCTCGCCCGACTTCCTGTTGATCGTGAACCTGGTTTCGCCCGACGAGTCGCTGGATCGCGCGTACATCTCCAACTATGCGCTGACGCAGCTGCGCGATCGTTTGAGCCGCATCGACGGCGTTGGCGACGTGCGCCTGTTCGGCAGCCGCGACTATGCGATGCGCGTGTGGATCGATCCCGGCCGCGCCGCCGCGCTCGACCTGACCGCGGGCGAGATCGTGACCGCGCTGCGCCGTGAAAATGTGCAGGTCGCCGCGGGTTCGCTCGGCCAGCCGCCGCATGCCAACGGCAGCAGTTTCCAGCTGAGTGTCGAAACGCAAGGCCGCCTGACCGACCCCAAGGATTTCGCCAATATCGTCATCCGCACCGACGCCGACGGGCGTCAGGTCCGCGTCTCGGACGTCGCGCGCGTCGAGCTCGGCGCATCGGATTATAATTCGAACACCTATTTGTCGGGCGATCCGACGGTCATTCTCGCGACCTTCCAGCGCCCGGGTTCGAACGCACTCGCCGCGGCGCAGGCGGTCGAGGCCGAAATGGCGGCGGCATCGAAAAGCTTTCCCAAGGGCCTCGAATATCGCGTCATCTATAACCCCACCGAATTCATCGCCCAGTCGATCGACGCGGTGATGGAGACGCTGTTCGAAGCCGTCATCCTCGTCGTCATCGTCATTCTGGTCTTCTTGCAGAAATGGCGCGCGGCGATCATTCCGGTGCTCGCGATTCCGGTGTCGCTGATCGGGACCTTCGTGGTGCTCGCGGCGTTCGGTTACAGCCTCAACAACCTCTCGCTGTTCGGGCTGGTGCTCGCGATCGGCATCGTCGTCGACGACGCGATCGTCGTCGTCGAAAATGTCGAACGCAACCTCGAAAAAGGGATGAGCGCGCTCGAAGCTGCGCGCACGTCGATGGATGAGGTCTCGGGCGCGCTCGTCGCGATCGTGCTCGTGCTCTGCGCGGTGTTCGTGCCGACCTTGTTCCTTACCGGGCTGTCGGGTGCCTTCTACCAGCAGTTCGCGGTGACGATCTCGACCGCGACGATCATCTCGCTCGTGCTGTCGCTCACGCTGTCGCCCGCGCTCGCGGCGATCCTGCTGAGGCCGCACGCCCCCGCGCAGGCGGACGGATGGCTGATGGCGCGTATCCACCGTGCCGGCGAGCGCTTCAATGAGGCTTTCGAGCGGCTCAGCAACGGCTATGCGCGGCTGACCGACCGGCTGGTGCGTGCGCCGAAAAAGATGATGGTCACCTATGCCGGATTGATCGCCGCGACCGCGGGCCTGTTCTGGGCGACGCCGACGGGCTTCATTCCCGCGCAGGATCAGGGCTATTTCCTCGTCGTCGCCAAGCTGCCCTCGGGCGCCTCGGTCGAACGCACCGATGCGGTGCTGAAGAAGGTCGCTGGCCGCGTGCTGCCGATCGAGGGTGTGCTCGGTTCGGTGATGCTCGCGGGCTTCGACGGCCCGTCGCAGACGCTCGCGCCGAACTCGGCCGCCGCTTACTTCCCGCTCAAATCCTTCGAGGAACGCGGGAAGCTCGGGGTCAATTTCGAGGACATCATGAACCAGGCGCGCGCGAACACCGCCGACATCACCGAGGCGCAGATCGTCATCATCCCGCCGCCGTTGATCCAGGGCATCGGCTCGGCGGGCGGTTACCGCATGATCGTTCAGGATCGCGGCGGGAACGGCTATGCCGCGCTCGCGAACGAGACGAACAATCTGATCGGCAAGGCGAACGAGACCCCGGGCCTCGCGAACGTCTTCACCTTCTTCGACCCGTCGAACCCGCGCGTCTATGCCGATATCGACCGGGCGAAGGCGAATATGCTCGGCGTGCCGCCCGAACGCGTCTTCGAAGCGTTGCAGGTCTATCTGGGATCGGCGTTCGTCAACGACTTCAACCTGCTCGGCCGCACCTATCGTGTCACCGCGCAGGCCGATGCGCCCTATCGCCAGACCGTCGCCGATATCGCCAACCTGCGGACGCGATCCGATTCAGGCGCGATGGTGCCGATCGGGTCGGTCGCGAACTTCGAGGATCGCACGGGGCCGTACCGCGTCACGCGCTACAACCTCTTCCCCGCGGTCGAGATCGACGGCGATACCGCTCCGGGCTCGTCGTCGGGCGCGTCGCTGACGACGATGGAGAAGCTCGCGTCGGAAACGCTCCCGGCGGGCTACGGCACCGAATGGACGGGCATCGCCTTCCAGCAGAAGGCGGCGGCGAACACCGCGGGTATCGTCTTCGCGCTCGCGGTGGTCTTCGTCTTCCTCGTGCTCGCGGCGCAATATGAAAGCCTGATGCTGCCATTGGCGATCATCTTCATCGTCCCGATGTGTCTGCTCGCGGCGATGGTCGGCGTGAATTTGCGCGGCATGGACAATAATGTGCTGACGCAGATCGGGCTCGTCGTGCTCATCGCGCTTGCTGCGAAGAACGCGATCCTGATCGTCGAATTCGCCAAGCAGGCCGAGGAAGAGGATGGGCTGTCGCCGATCGAAGCCGCGGTGCGTGCCGCGCGCGACCGTCTGCGCCCGATCCTGATGACCAGCTTTGCCTTCATCCTCGGCGCCGTGCCGCTGCTGATCGCAAGCGGGGCGGGGGCAGAACTGCGCCAGGCGCTCGGGACCGCGGTCTTCTTCGGCATGCTCGGCGTGACGGCGTTCGGCCTCATCTTCACCCCGACCTTCTACGTCGTCGCACGCGCGCTCAGCCAGTGGTCGGCAGAGCGGCGCGCGCGACGCGGGTCGGACGACCACGGGACGGCACTGCCGGTTCCGGCTGAGTGATGAAAAAATGTCTTCTTTTCCGCGTGTCCCCGCGAAGGCGGGGACCCATCTCCGGTCGGCCCCAACTTGCGCCGGCGGGAGATGGGCTCCCGCCTTCGCGGGAGCACATAGGCTTCTTTAGCGATAGAATTTCAGGAGAAGGATCATGATCCTCCGCAATATCCTCACCGCCGCCTCGGCGCTGACGCTCGCCGCCTGCGCGGTCGGCCCCAACTATGCCGAGCCGAAATCGGCGTCGGCGCCTGTCGCCACCGGGCCGTTCGTCTCGGCGAACAGCCCCGCGGTGTCGCTTGCGCCGGTCGCGGGCGACTGGTGGCGCCTTTATGACGATCCCGTTCTCGACGGGCTCGTCGGCGATGCGCTGGCGAACAACACCGACGTTCGCGTTGCGGTCGCTAACATCGCCCGCGCCCGTGCATCCTTGCGCGGCGCGCGTGGGGATCGGCTGCCGCAGGGCGAGATCGGTGCCGGCGCCAATTACGGCCGCAGCCCCGAAGACCAGCGCCTGCCGGGCTCGCCCCGCGAAGATTGGGCGGTCGATGTCGGGCTGAATGTCTCGTACGAGGTCGACCTGTTCGGCCGCGTCAGCCGCTCGATCGAGGCCGCGCGCGGTGACACCGCCGCCGCCGAAGCCAATGCCGACGCGGTGCGCGTGATCGTCGCCGCCGACACGACGCAGGCCTATGCCGATGCGGCTTCGGGCGCGGCGCGGCTTGATGTCGCGCGGCGCATCGTCAGCCTGCTCGACCAGCAGGTGAAGCTCACCGAACGCCGCAAGGAGGTCGGGATGGCGACGGGGCTCGACCTCGCGCGCATCACGACGCTGCGCGACCAGCGTTCGGCCGACATCCCCTCCATCGAGGCCGAGCGGCAGGCGGCGTTGTTCCGCCTCGCGACTCTGACCGGTCGTGCCCCCGCTGCGCTCCCCGCGATCGCGGCGGATCGCAACATCAGCCTCGAAATCACCGACCCCATCCCGGTCGGTGATGGGGCGGCGCTATTGAAGCGCCGTCCCGACATTCGCGCCGCCGAGCGCCGCTTGGCCGCCGACACCGCGCGGATCGGCGTCGCGACCGCGGATCTCTACCCGCGCATCACGCTCGGCGGTTCGGCCGGGTCGACCGGATCGGGCTTCGGCGATGTGTTCGGCGGTGGGCCGATCCGCTGGCTGCTCGGGCCGCTGCTCAACTGGGCGTTCCCGAATCAGGAGCCTGCGCGGGCGCGGATCGCGGCGGCCGAGGCGGACACGCAGGCATCGCTGGCCGAATTCGACGGCACGGTGTTGCGCGCGCTCGAGGAAACCGAGACGGCGCTGTCGTCCTATGCGCGTTCGCTCGAACAGCGGCAGGCGCTGCGCGCCGCGCGCGATCAGGCCGAACGCGCGGCGCGGATCGTGCGCGCGAAGCGGCAGGAAGGCGCGTCGGATTCGCTCGAATGGCTCGATGCCGAACGGACGTTCGCGGAAACCGAAGCGGTGCTCGCTGCGCAGGACGGGCAGATTTCGCGGCGCCAGATCGCGTTGTTCCGCGCACTCGCGGGCGGCTGGTCGACCTAGGGCCGCGTCAGACGATATGGCTCGCCGCGCCGCCGGGCGTCCATAGCTGCGCCGCGAGCCGGTGCAGCGCGCGCGAAAGCCCGCGGCGGTCGATCGTCCCGCCGAGCGAGATGCGCATCGCTCTGGGCGTGTCGGCGGCAACCGCGAAGCGGTCCGCTTGCACCGCCGACAGCCCGTCGAGCGCGAGCGCGGCGGCGAGCGTGTCGGGCTGGATATCGACCGCCAGCGGCAGCCAGAAGTGATAGCCTTGGGGGTGTGCGGCATGGCGTCCGTCACCCAGCACGCTGTGCGCCAGCCGCTGCCGCCAACTCGCCTCCTTGCGCACCGCGTCGATCAACGCGTCGAGCGTTCCGTCGGCCAGCCATAGCGATACCATCGCGACGTTGAGCGGCGGCGCCATCACCGCGCTTTCATGCTGGCACGCCGCGATTTGCATGGCCTCGGCCACCCCCGGCGCGCGGACAAAGCCGACGCGCAGCGCGGGCGAGACGATCTTCGCCATGCTCGTGACATACCAGCCGACCCGCGGCGCGAAGCTCGCGATCGCGGGGATCGGCGCGTCGGGGAGCAGGCCATAGGCATCGTCCTCGATAATCTGGACGCCCGTTTCCTCGGCCCACGCGGCGATGGCCCGCCGTTCCCCGATCCCGATCGTCGCGGTGGTCGGATTGTCGTTGGTTGGCACAACGTAGAGTGCGCGGAGCGGGGCCGCGGCATGCGCCGCCTCCAACGCTTCGGCGGTCATTGCGGCGAGCGGGACGAGGGTGACCCCGATGCGCCGGGCGATCGCGGCGAAGCCGGGATAGACGAAGCGCCCGCACGCGACGCGGTCGCCGCGCTTGAGGATCGCCGAAGCAATGGCGTGCAGCCCATTTTGCCCGCCGGCGGTGACGATGATCTGCTCGACCGAAGACGACAGGCCGGTGCGAGCGAGCAGTTCGGCGCCGCTTTCGCGGTCCGCCGCGGCGCCGCCCGGCCGCTGATAATGCAGCCGCGCGAGACCGTCGGCACGCCCCAGCGTGCCCAGCGCCGATGCCATCGCATCGGTCAACCGGCTTTCGATCGGGATCGGCGGGCTGTTCATCGCGATGTCGCTTTGCGCTGCGGTCGCCACCTCGCCGGTCCGCACATCCTCGCGGATAAAGCTGCCCGCGCGGCCGCGCGCGACGATCAGGCCGCGCTGGCGCGCCAGGTCATAGGCTTTGGTCACCGTGGTGAGGTCGATGCCGAGTTTCACCGCGAGGTCGCGCTGCGGCGGCAGGCGATCGCCGTGGCGCAGCTCGCCGCGCGCGACCGCCGCCGATATTGCGGCGGTCACCGCCTTATATTTGGGCCCTGCCGCGTTCGCGATGTCGGGGAGCCATGCGTCACCCGCCACGCCGTTCGTCCGCTTCATGTTTTTCGCGCGCATTCAGCTTCGCCCACAGATGCTCGGTCCCCGATTCCTGCGCCTTGTTCACATATTGCGAGGCGACCAGCCAGCCCTTGATCGGGCGCAGCGGCAGCACGCACCCGATGACCATGATCGGGATCGAAAAGACCAGATGGACCCACAGCGGCGGGCTGTAGGCGATCTGCAGCCACACGATCACGAAGGTCAGCGGGAACGCCACGATGCACTGCGAAAAAAAGGCGGGGCCGTCGTCGGGCGCGGCAAAGCTGAAATCGAGCCCGCAATTCTCGCAATGATCGGCGAGTTTCAGCCACGAGCGGAACATATGGCCCTTGCCGCATTCGGGGCATTTTCCGTGCCAGCCCGACCAGAGAATCCAGCGCAGCTTTTCGTTGCCCATATCACCGCTCGTCATGTCCGACTCCAACAGAAAGCATCATATATGCCATGCAAAAAGCATATGGTGCGGAGATTTGGGCAAGTGAAGGAGAAGCCTAACCATATGACATAGAATGGTTATATGGATTTCCCGGGTTTATGGCATGGTGATTATCTAAATATGACCCATGCATAATGGAGCGATTTCAGGCCAAAGAGGCATTTGGCCGCTCTTTTTGCCGTACAATCGCGTCGCGAAGCGCGGCGGCGCAAAGCGCGGATCGCCCCCGCCATCGTTTACGCCGCTTTTACCAGTCCCGGTGCATAAGATTTACCGATGTTTGCGACTGGGGACAAATGATGGACAGCATGCGCGGACTGCTTTCGGGCAGCCACGACCAGGAGGATGGAGCGATCGACGCGCCCGCGTCCGTCGGCGTCGACGAACGGCGGATGCAGGTTCGGGCCTATAATTACTGGGCCTCGCTGCTCGCCGACCGCGCTTATCCGTCGGTCGAGGACCTCGACCTCGACGGCGCCGATTTCGGCTCGCACTCGGTATTGCTCGACTTCACCGCCGGGGTCGAAAACCCCGGACTCGCCTTCCTCGGCGACACGCTGCGCGAAGAATCGCAGATCGACGAGGACGTCCATTATATCAGCCAGATTCCGGGCCGATCCCTGCTGTCGCGCCTCACCGACCATTATCTCCAGATCATCGCCAACCGTGCGCCGATCGGCTTCGAGGCCGAGTTCGTCAACGATCGCGGCACGACGATCATGTACCGCGGCATCTTGCTGCCCTTTTCGTCCGACGACGACACGATCGATTTCATCATGGGTGTGATCAACTGGAAGGAGGCTGTTGCCGCCGACCAGGCCGAGGAACTGCAGCTGTCGGTCGAACAGGCGCTGCGCAGCGCCGCGCCGCTGACCGCGCCGGTGCCCGTGTGGGCCGATGGTCCCGACTCGCAGCATCTCGACGACGATGTCGCGGTCGATGCGGCCCCCGGTTTCGCCGGGCTGGGCAAGGATGAAGAGCTCTTGCTGGATGCCGAGGTCGAGGCGGACGAAGACGACGGGGACGCGGACGAGGTGCCGGTCGATCCGGGGCAGGATGCCGAACTCGCCGACTGGCTCGCGCTCGCACGCGAAACCGCCGAACGCGCGATCGCCGCCGACAGCCGGAGTCGCGGTGCGCTCTATCAGGCGGTCGGCAAGGCGTGGGATTTCGCGCTCGCCGCCGAGGAGCAGCCCGACGCCTTTGCCGCGCTGCTCGACGACGCCGGGCTGGCGATGCAGGAGCGCGCACCGATGACCCCGGTCGTGAAGCTGGTTTTCGGCGCGACCTATGACAAGACGCGGCTTGCCGAATATGCCTGCGTGCTCGGTCATGCCAAGGACGAAGGCGTGGGGCGCGGCGAACTCAGCGCCTATCTCGACCGCTATCCGGGCGGGCTCAAGGGGCTGGTCAAGGACGCGCGCGCGCGCCGCAAGCCGGCCGACGCCGCCGAACGTCCCGACGAGACGCTCGACGCATTGCGCCGCGCGCACCCGGCGCTCATCCTTGAGCATGACGCCGGCGGCGCCGAATTCGTCGTGCTGATCGCGCGCGCGATGCCGGGCGGGCACATCGGCATCGTCGCCAAGGCGGCCGACGATCCGGCGCTGGTGGCGAAGCTGGCGAAGAAGGCGGTTCCGATCACGCAGAACGGCTGAGAGCGTTCACGCAACAGAAAATCCGAAAATTGAAATTATTTTACGCGGGCGCGCGAACGAGGTCTTGAGCCGCGCGCCGCTGAGGCGCATAGGGGGCGGCAGCGAACGGGCCCCCGCCGATCGTCGGCTGGGTCCCCCTCTTTGGTTCGGGATGCTGCACTTTATGTCTCAGAATTTGTCCGACACGCCGGAAACGGACACCACCACCACCGCCAAAATTCCTTCGAAAATAGCCGCCGCCTATCTGGCGGCGCTGCGTGGCAGCGCGCTGCCGGGCGAGGGCGACGATATGGACAAGGCGGCGCTCGCCGACGCGAGCCAGTTCGCCGCGCGCGCTGCGCTCGATCGCGCCGAAGCGACCCCGTCGCTGCTCCTCGAACCGATCGCTGCCGACGGCACCGACCGCCGCATGCGGCTCGTGATCATCAACGACGATATGCCCTTCCTCGTCGATTCGACCTCGCAGGCGGTCGCCGCGCAGGGGCTGGCGGTCCACCGCATCCTTCACCCCGTCGTCGCGGTGAAGCGCGATGCCAAGGGGCATCTGCAGGAAGCGGGCGAGGGCGGAACGCGCGAGTCGGTCATCTATATCGAGCTTGAGCGCGGCGATGCGCGCGCGCGCCGGCGCCTGCTCGACGGGCTCGAAGCCGCGCTGCGCGACGTCCGCGCGGCGGTACGCGACTGGCGCGCGATGCGCGCCGCGATGCTCGCCGACGCCGCGATGCGCGTCGAGGGCGAAGCCGCCGAACTGCTGCGCTGGTTCGAGGGCGGCTCGATGACCCAGCTTGGCCATGAGTGGCGGACGCGCGATGGCAAGGTTCAGGATTCGCTGGGGATCAGCGAGAGCAGCGAAAGCCAGCTGCTTTCACCGGCTGCACTCGAAGCCGCCTTCGCATGGTTCGACAAGGGCGGCCATGCGCCGCTGCTGATCAAGTCGAACCGGCTGTCGGCGGTGCACCGCCGCGTGCTGCTCGACCTCGTCATCGTGCCCGAAGTGAAGGGCAAGAAGGTCGAGCGGCTGTCGATCCATGCCGGCCTGTGGACGAGCCAGGCGCTGTCGGCGCCGCCCGCGAAGGTGCCAATGCTGCGCGCGCAGCTCGAAGCACTGATGGCGAAGTTCGGCTTCGATCCCACGGGCCACGCGGGCAAGGCGCTCGCGCATGCGCTGACCGCGCTGCCGCACGACCTGCTGATCGCGTTCGACGCCGCCTCGCTCGAAGAGCTGGTGCTGACCTCGATGTCGATCACCGACCGGCCGCGGCCGAAGGTGGTGACGGTGCAGAGCGCGCTGGGCCGCCACCTGTTCGCCTTTGTCTGGTTGCCGCGCGACGAAGTGTCGACCGGCCGCCGCCTCGCGGTCGAATCGCTGCTGGTGCGCGAAGCGAAAGCCGGCGTGATCGGCTGGACGATGGTGCTCGAAGACGGCGGCGCGGCGCTGCTGCGCTACACGCTCGACCTGCGCAGCGGCGGCGTTGTTCCCGATACCGAGGCGCTCAACGCGCAGCTCGAACAGATGGTGCGCGGCTGGCAGCCCGAGGTTGAGGCGGCGCTGGCGAAGCGCGGCGAACCGGGCCGCGCGGCAGCACTCGCGGCGCGCTTTGCGCCGACCTTCCCGCCCAATTACCGCAACCTCTATAATCCCGAGGAAGCGGCGCGCGACATCCTGCGCCTGCGCGATCTCGACGCCGCCAACCCGCGCAGCGTGCGCCTCGCGCGCAAGAGCCTCGACGGCGACGATCGCCTGCGGCTCAAAGTTTATAGCGCGGCCGGCCCGCTCGCGCTGTCCGCGGTCGTCCCCGCGCTTGAACATTTCGGCTTCGAGGTGCTCGAGGAAATCCCGACCGCGCTGAACAGCCGCGCCCCCGGCGCCGAGGGCGACGACGAGCAGGCGATCGTGATCCACGATTTCACCTTGCGGCTGCCCGCCAACGTCGACGAGCTCGCGCTGCTTCCTTATGCCGAAGTGCTCGAGGGCGCGATCGCGGCGGTGCTCGACGGGCGCGCCGAGAATGACGCGTTCAACGAGCTGGTGCTCACCAACCAGACCGACCCGCGCGCGATCGTCTGGCTGCGCGCCTGGTTCCGCTATCTGCGTCAGGGCGGCTCGGCTTACGGCATGGACACGGTCGTCAGCGCGCTGCGCCATGCGCCCGCGCTGACCGCCGCGCTGATCGAGCGTTTCGCGGCGCTCCACGATCCGAAGGCGCGCGATGCGAAGCGCGCCGAGGCACTCGAAGCCGACATCATGGCGGGCTTTGCCGACATCAAGTCGATCGACGAGGATCGCATCCTCCGCCTGTTCCACGCGGTGATCGGCGCAACGCTGCGCACCAACGCCTTTGCGCCCGCCGCCGAAGAAGCGCTGGCGTTCAAGATCGACAGCGCGCAGGTTCCCGGCCTGCCCAAGCCGCTGCCGTGGCGCGAAGTGTGGGTCTATTCGCCGCGCGTCGAGGGCATTCACCTGCGCGCCGGCCCGGTCGCGCGTGGCGGTCTCCGCTGGTCCGACCGCCGCGACGACTTCCGCACCGAAATCCTCGGGCTGATGAAAGCGCAGCGCGTCAAGAATGCCGTGATCGTGCCGACCGGCGCGAAGGGCGGCTTTTATCCCAAGGCGCTGCCCGACGTGTCGCTCGACCGCGATGCCTGGTTTGCCGAGGGCACCGAATGCTATCGCATCTTCATCCGGTCCTTGCTGTCGATCACCGACAATCTGGTCGCGGGCAAGGTCGTGCATCCGAAGGGCGTCGTGATCCACGACGGCGACGATCCTTATTTCGTCGTCGCCGCCGACAAGGGCACCGCGACCTTCTCCGATGTCGCCAATGGGCTCGCGATGGAGCGCGACTTCTGGCTCGGCGACGCGTTCGCGAGCGGCGGGTCGAAGGGTTATGACCATAAGGCGATGGGCATCACCGCCAAGGGCGCGTGGCTGTCGGTCCGGCGCCACTTCGCCGAAATGGGCGTCGATGTGCAGACCGACACGATCCGCGTCGCCGGCTGCGGCGACATGTCGGGCGACGTGTTCGGCAACGGCATGCTGCTGTCGAAGGCGATCCAGCTGACCGCCGCCTTCGACCATCGCCACATCTTCCTCGACCCCAATCCCGATCCGGCGAAGAGCTGGAAGGAACGCGAGCGGATGTTCAACCTGCCGCGCTCATCCTGGGCCGATTATAACGCCAAGCTGATCTCGAAGGGCGGCGGCATCTTCCCGCGCAGCCAGAAGAGCATAACGCTGACCCCTGAAGTGCAGGCGCTGCTCGGCCTGTCGGTCTCCGAAATCGACCCGGTGTCGCTCATTTCGGCGATCCTCAAGGCGCCGGTCGACCTGCTGTGGTTCGGCGGCATCGGCACCTATGTGAAGGCCGCGAGCCAGAATAATGCCGAGGTCGGCGATCCCGCGAACGACGCGCTGCGCGTCGATGCCGAGGATCTGCGCGTCAAGGCGGTCGGCGAGGGTGCGAACCTTGGCACGACGCAGGCGGCGCGCATCGCCTTCTCGGCGAAGGGCGGGCGGATCAACACCGACTTCATCGACAATAGTGCGGGCGTCGATTGCTCGGATAATGAGGTCAATATCAAGATCGCCTTGAACCGCGAGATGGCCGAAGGGCGCCTGTCGCAGGACGACCGCGACGCGCTGCTCGTGCGCATGACCGACAATGTGTCGGAGCTGGTGCTCGAGGACAACCGGCTGCAGGCGCTCGCGCTGTCGATCGCCGAAAAGGGCGGATCGGCGGCGGTGCCGTCGCTCGTCCGGCTGATGGAGACGTTCGAGGCATCGGGCCGGCTCGACCGCAAGGTCGAGGGGCTCGCGGCGAACGACGAACTGCTCCGCCGCGCCGCCGAAGGCCGCGGGCTGACGCGCCCCGAACTGGCGGTGCTGCTGTCGACCGCGAAACTCGCGCTGCAGGATGCGATCGAGAACAGCGACCTCCCCGACGACCCGGCGCTCGGCAGCGACCTTGCCGCGGCCTTCCCCGACGAGATGCAGCGCGATTTTGCGGCTGCGATCGCCGATCACCAGCTGCGCCGCGAAATCATCGCGACGAAGATCGCGAACCGCATCATCAACCGCATGGGCATCGTCCATCCCTTCGAGCTCGTCGAAGAGGAAGGCTGCGCGCTCGGCGATATCGCCGCGGCGTTCGTCGCGGTCGAACGGCTGCTCGAAATGCCGGCGATCTGGGACGCGCTCGACGAAGCGAAGATCGACGAGAGCATCCGCCTGTCGCTGTTCAGCCAGGCCGCGTCGGCGATGACCTCGCAAATGGCCGACCTGCTGCGCGTGACGCAGACATTGTCGCAGCCGGGTCCCGTCGTCGCGCGGCTCGAACCCGGCGTCGACCGCCTCAACGCGAGTGTCGACGCGCTGCTCAGCCCTTCGGTCAAGCATCAATGGGACATGCTGACGCAGCAACTGCTCGACGCGGGCGCGCCCGAGGCGCTGACCGCGTCGGTCGTGCGGCTGTTCAAGACCGACGGCGCGATCGGCATCGTCGACCTTGCCGAACGGCGCGGCGACGACGAGGTCGCGGTGACCAGCGCCTTCACCCATCTGGGCGAAGCGCTGGGGCTCGACTGGGCGCAGACGCTGGCGGCGCATATGAGCCCCGCCGATCCGTGGGAACGCCTGCTCGTCAACAGCCTCGCGCGCGATTTCCAGCAGATGCGGCTGACCTTCCTCGCCGGGCTGCCGAAGGGCGATCTCGACGCGGCGGTGACCAAATGGCTCGCCGATCATGCGCCGCGGGTCGAGCAGTTCCGCGCGACGGTCGACCGGGCGCGGATGATCCCGAACCCGAACGGCGCGATGCTGTCGCATATCGCCGGGCAGGCACGCGGGCTCCTGGGGCGGTAATGCCGTTTCAGCCCCGCGTCGCGATCCTCGTCCCGGCGCCCGACTATTATGAAAAGTGGCAGCCCGCTTTCGCCCGCAAGGCGGCGGCGCTGACCGCGGCCGGGCTGATCGTCGAGCAGCGGGTGTGGACCGATCCCGGCGATTTGTCGGCTTATGATCTGGTGCTGCCGCTCTTCGCGTGGGGCTATCAGCGCGACGTCGCGGGCTGGTACGCGCTGCTCGACCGGCTTGAGGAAGCCGGCCTGCCGGTGGTCAACCCGGTGGCGGTGCTGCGCTGGAACAGCGACAAAGCCTATCTCGGCGAACTCGGCGCAAAGGGTGTCGCGGTTGTGCCGACGGTCGAGGTCGCGGCACTCGACGACGCGAGCCTGACCGAAGCGATGTCCGAGCTCGCGACCGACGAGGTGGTGATCAAGCCCGCGATCTCGGGCGGCGCCGACGGGACGCATCGTATCGTACCGGGTGTGCCGATTCCCGCCGATGCCCACGGCGCCCGGCGGCTGGTCCAGCCGCTGATGCCCGGCATCCTGACCGAGGGCGAATATTCGCTTTTCTTCTTTGCCGGCAAGTTCAGCCACGCGATCGTCAAGCGCCCGGCTTCGGGCGACTTTCGCGTGCAGGAACAGTTCGGCGGGCGCGAAGAGCCGTGGGACGCGAGCGACGCCGCGCAGACCCTCGCCGCAGCGGCGCTGGCGGCCGCACCAGCGCCGCCGGTCTATGCGCGCGTCGACATGGTCGGCGATGCCGCGGGCAAGCTCCACATCATGGAACTCGAACTGATCGAACCGTCGCTGTTCCTGCATCATGCGCCCGACAAGGGGGCGGCGTTCGGGCTGGCGGTCTACGGCGCGATCTGACCGGGCCGGCCCCGCCACAGCCATTGCCGGATCGCCGAGGTCAGGTTCGGCGGATCGTCGGCTTCCATCCGCTCGACATCGATGCGCGCGACGAGCGCGTTGACAGGTAAGGCCTGCCGCGCGGCTTCGGCTTCGAGCGCATCCCAGAACATCGGTTCGAGGCTGATCGAGGTCGGGTGACCCGCGATCGTCACCGAGCGCTTGACCGGCGGATGAAGCGGCGTGTTCAACGGCGGGCGCGCCAGCGCTGCAGGATCAGCGCGGCGGCGATCAGTTCGATGATGCCGACGAGGATGCCGAGGTTGAGCGGAAGGCCGATGCCGAACAGCGCCAGCCCGGCGACGAGCAGGATGGCGCCGCCGAGCGCCCAATAGGCGATGTCACCATACATCGTCCGGAAGAGGAAATAGCGTGCGCCGACGATCGCGGCGAAGGTCGGGATCGCGAGGTCGGGCGCGCGGACGAGTAGCACCCATGCGATCAGCACGCCTACGAAGAGCGGGATCGTCGCCTCGATCGCGAGCGTTTCGAGCGGCTTGCCGATGGTGGCCCTGGGTGCCTTGAATGCAGCGCGTTCGATGAGGACACCGAGCGGATGGATCGTCATGCCGCCGAAAAAGAGCGCCGCGAAGGCGGCTGTGGTGCCGTGAAGCTGCCATATCGTTCCGGCGATCAGCCAGACGAGGCCCGAGACGAGGACGCCGGGGGCGCCGCCGGCATAAGCGCGCGCGAGGTCGTGCTGGGCGGCAGGGAGTGAGGCGTCGGTCATGCGCCGGGTGTAGCGACTTGATTCGCGGCGGCAAGGCCACAGCCGCGCCGCCGCGCCGTCCAAAATCGGGGTACGATTTATTTGGGGTGGCAGGGCATTTCGGCGCTCTGTAAACCGGCCAGCCGATCCGGCGCGAATGCAGACAGGCTTATGACAGGACTTCAGGCGCTCACCGAAAAAGAAAAAGAGACGTTGCGCCTGCTCGTCGATGGCCATGACGCGAAATCGATGGCGCGGCATCTGGGACTGTCGGTCCACACGATCAACGAACGGCTGCGCGATGCGCGGCGCAAGATGTCGGCGTCGAGCAGCCGCGAGGCGGCGCGGCAGCTGCGCGAGATCGAACGGCAGGATCCCCAATTTCTGGCGGACAGGGTTTTGGGGGATGCGGCCGCCGCCACCGACATGGAAGGGCTTCGGGCACCGGCCGGGACGCGGCGCATGTCGCGCCGCTTCGGCTGGATAGCCGGAGGAATATTCATGTCGATCAGCCTTGCTCTCTATGCCCTCGCGTCCCTGTCGGGGACCGCCGCGCCGTCTGCTGCGCCGAAGCCTGCTTCCGCCGCGCCCGCCGCCGAAACCGCCGCGGCACAGGCTGCGCGGCAGTGGCTTGCCCTCACCGACAAAAGCGACTGGCACGGCAGCTGGAATGCGACGGGGCAGGCGTTCAAATCGCTCAACACCAGCGAGCGGTGGGCCCAAGTGTCGGAGACGGTGCGCACGCCGCTCGGCGCGGTCGTCTCGCGCGAACTGATCGGCGAGGAATTTGTGCCCGCGCCGCCCTATGGCTATCAGCTCGTCAAGTTCCGGACGAGCTATGCGAACAAGGCGGGGGCGATCGAAACGCTGTCGCTGGTTCGCGAGGGCGGCGCGTGGCGCGTGGTGGGGTGTACGATCGAGTAGGGGGAATGCGGGCGGCTTGGTGGGCGACGGCAAAGCCGCCGCCTGTCGTCAGACGGGTTCGGCGATCTTTCCGGATCGCCGCCCCGCTGGCCGTGCCGGGCCGTGGCTTCGCCACCGGTTTCCAGCTCGCCGTTCGCTGGCGCGAACGACATTGCTGGCGCCCTCGGCCCGTCAGTACATATGCTGCCCGCCATTGATCGACATCGTCGATCCGGTCACGAACCCCGCATCCTCGCTGCACAGGAACGCGACGCCGCGCGCGATCTCGTCGGCCTGACCCAAGCGTCCGATGGGGATCTTCGCGACGATCTTTTCCAGCACCTGCGGCGGGACCGCGGCGACCATGTCGGTGTCGATATAGCCCGGCGCGATCGCGTTCACCGTCACGCCCTTTTTGGCGCCTTCCTGCGCCAGCGCCTTGGTAAAGCCGTGGATGCCCGATTTCGCGGCGGCGTAGTTGACCTGGCCGTACTGGCCGGCCTGGCCGTTGATCGACCCGATGTTGACGATACGGCCCCAGCCGCGCTCGACCATGCCGCCAAAGGTCGCCTTCGCCATGTTGAAGCAGCCGCCGAGGTTGACGCGCATCACATCGTCCCAGTCGTCATAGCTCATGCGGGCGAGCGTGCCGTCGCGCGTGATGCCGGCGTTGTTGACGACGATATCGATGGGGCCGAATTCCTCGGCGATGCGCGCGCAGCTGTCGAGGCATGCCTGATGGTCGCCGACGTCCCATTTGATCGCCGCGATGCCGGTGCGGTCGGTGAACTCGCGCGCCTTTTCGTCATTGCCGCCATAGTTGGCGACGACGGTGACGCCCTGTTCCTTGAGTTTCAGGGAAATCGCTTCCCCGATGCCGCGGCTGCCACCGGTAACGATTGCGATGCGTGCCATAAATCCTTCTCTCCCACAGAGTTATGGACCATGACTAGGCGGCGCGAGCGGCCGCCGCAAGTTTACCGGAACGTCAATCGCAAAGCTATTCAAGGGATAGAGGCGGTTAGCTGCTCACTTGGACACGCAGTTTCGAAAAATCGCCGATCGCAAGGTTGGCCTTGTCGATCGTCACCACCAGATTGTCGCGGTCGCCAAAGATGCGGCTCATCAATCCGCTGGTCGGCAATTCGAGCAAAACCGCGTCGCGTTCCTCGTCATAATCGGGGACGTGGCGAAAGGGCTCATGCCCCATCGCCGCCATCTCGCGCTCGGCCAGGGTGCGCCACCAGGGCTCGAAAAGCGCGCGCGCCGGCGCCGACAGATTGTCGGGATTGGCGCACCAGGCATGTTTCGCGCGATCGAACAGGATCGTCTGATAGTCGTGAACCCAAAGATTCGCATCGGCGCGGTGCGTCGTCAGCGGCAGGGTGATCGTCTCGACCTGTTCGGCGCCCGTTTCGGGGGCGGCCGAGCGGATCACCTTGACCCAGCGGATCGCGTGCAGCCCCGCCATCACCGCGGTTGCGTCGCCGGCCGAGAAATCGGCGCGCCCGGCGCCGTCGCGGACGATCGCGATAATCTCTTCGGCGCGCGCGCGCGCTTCGCGGTTGAGCGCGGCGCATTGTTCCATTTCGTCGGGATTGTCGGTGTCGGCCTCGGGAGGCGCTTCGGTCATCAGCCGGTCGAGCCGCTGTTCGAGCAGCGCGACCATCGCGGTCATGCTGCCCCAGTCGAAGGGATGGAAGGCGGGGTCGGCGATGTCGTAGCCGCGATCGTGGAGCGCGGCACCGGGCTCATCCGGATCGCCCTCGCTGCGCGGATCGGTATCGCCCGGGCGGACGGCGACGAGGTCGACGGGCCATTCGGGAAAGGCGCGCACGGCAAAGGAGGCGAGATCGCCCGAAGCGAGGCCGCCATGCGGGCCGAACCATCCCTCGGGATCGTTGAGCGTGAAGGGCGGTGCAACCGGCATGCCGGTATCGCGCAGGTGAAGGACGCGCAGCGTATGTTTGCGGCGGTGAATGAAGAAGGCGAGCGCGCCGTCGCGCGGCCCCAGCCCGCCCCACAGGTCTTGCGGCAGGTCGGCGCAGCTGATCTGCGCCAGAAAATCCGCTGGCTGATCGTCGATCCTTGGCCATTCCATGCCCGCGGGCAGGTGCGGGCGGCCGCCGAGCCAGCTGTTCGTCGATATGGCGTCGCGCGGCGGTATCTGGGGAATGAGGCGAAGCGTGACCTCTTCGATATCGGCCTTCTCGATCCGGTGCGCTTCGTCCTCGACCCCGGAAATCACCGGTTCGAGGGCAACCTCGACGGGCTCGGCAACGGCGACGGGCTCGGGCGAGATTTCATATTCGGCCTGGGCGGGTATTTCGAGCGGCGCCTTGCGGCTGATCCGCGCGAGCCGTGAGGGAGAGATTTCGACCTCCTCAACTTCGGGTGCGGTTTTGCGCGAGAGTTTGGGCAGGCGGATTTCACGGGGCTCGCGCGGAACTCGCGGCGCGGCGGGTGCGGTGCGCGGTCGCCGCGACCACCAGATGGCGAAGACGATCGCCAATAGGGCCAGCGTCACTCCGGCGAGCATCAGCACCGCCGATTCGACCTCGTTCATCGCGAATCTCCAAAATGGCGCGGTTCAACAAGCTTTCCGCACCGTGTCGGATCAATTTAGCGCATGGACCTAAACAGTTGGTAAGCGGCCGCGATCAGAGCCAGCCCGCGAGTTCACGGCGGACCAGGCTCTCGAGCATCGCCATGCCGGGCGCATCGGCGTTGAGGCATGGGAGATAGGCGAAATCCTTGCCGCCGGCGTCTTCGAATTGGTGTTTGCCGCGGATTGCCAGTTCCTCGAGCGTTTCGAGGCAATCGGCGGCAAAGCCCGGCGCGAAGATCGCGACGCTGCGGCCGTCGCGGCCGAGTTGTTCGAGGCGCGTGTCGGTCGCGGGTTCGAGCCATTTGGCGCGCCCGAAGCGCGACTGGAAACTGACCTCGACCGGCCTGCCGAGCGCGTCCGAAAGCCGCCGTGCGGTCGCCTGGCACTGGTCGTGATAGGGATCGCCGAGCGTCCGCGTGCGCTCGGGCATGCCGTGGAAGCTTGCGAGCAGGACGTCGGGGGTGAAGTCGAGCGCGGCCAGTGCCGTCTCGACCGATATCTTCAGCGCGCCCAGATAAGCGGCATCGGCATGATAGGGCGGCAGGAAACGCAGCGTCGGCTGCCAGCGCAGCGATTGCAGATGCTGGCCCGCCGCATCGACGACGGTCGCGGTCGTCGCGGCGCAATATTGCGGATAGAGCGGTGCGATGAGGATGCGGTCGCATCCCGCCGCCTTCAGCGCATCGATTGCCGCGCCGATCGCCGGTTCGCCATAGCGCATCGCATAAGCGACCCGCACCGTTTCTCCGAACGCCGCCTGCAAGGCTTCGGCCTGACGGCGCGTGATCGCGGCGAGCGGCGAGCCTTCGTCGGTCCACACTTGCGCGTAGGCATGCGCCGATTTCTTCGGGCGGGTGGTCAGGATGATCCCGCGCAGGATCGGCTGCCACAGGATTTGCGGAATTTCAACGACGCGGCGGTCGGACAGGAATTCGGCAAGGTAGCGCCGTACCGAGCGCGCGTCGGGGGCATCGGGGGTACCGAGGTTGACGAGCAGAACGCCAATCTGTGGCGGCGCGCTCACAGCGGGTGCGCCGAGAGGGGCAGGCGGCGGATGCGGCGGCCGGTGGCGGCAAACATCGCGTTGGCGATCGCAGGGGCGACGACGGGAACGCCGATTTCGCCGAGCCCGCCGGGCTCGCGGTCGCTTTCGACGAATTCGACCAATATTTGCGGCGTTTGCGACAGGTCGGGCAGGCCGAGCTGGCCCAATTTGCGCGCGGTCGCGAGGCCGCCTTCATAGTCGGTGGTCGCGCCGACCGCGGCCGCGAGGCCGAAGATCAGCCCGCCCTCGATCTGTTGCCGCGCGATCACAGGATTCACGAGGCGCCCGGCGTCGACCACCGCGACCAATTGCTCGACCTGCAGCCCGCGCTCGCTTGGCCGCGCGGTCGCCATCAGCGCGATATGGCTGCCGCGCATTGCATGGCACGCGAGCCCCTGCGCCGTCCCCGACAATCCGCCCTCCCAGCCGCCAAGGCTGGTCGCGGTGAGCAGGCAGCGCGCGAGCAGCGGTGCATTGCCGAGCATCGCCATGCGATAGGACAGCGCATCGGTTCCGGCGCGCGCCGCCATCTCGTCGATAAAACATTCGGTAAAAAACGCGGTGTAGCTGTCGGCGTTGCCGCGCCAGCGCCCCGTCGGCAGGCCGATGTCGGCGGGGCAATGGTCGACCGCGAAGTGCGGGATCGCATAGCTGCTCGCCGCACCCTCGACCGCAGCCGCATCGGGGTTGCCCGCCGCTGCGCGCTGCGCGACGTCCGCCGGCGTGTTGTCGAACAGCCGGTCGCGAAATTCATGGTTGGTCGAGGGAACGGCGATGCGCGTGACGAGTGCGTCGATCCCGCCCGCGGCGTTGAGCGTGGCGGTCAGCTTGGCGCGCGCGGGCGCGCGCGGCGGCAGGCGCATAATCTCTTCGGCGCGCGACCAGGCGAGCTGGACGGGGCGTTTTACCTGCAGCGCGATGATCGCCGCCTGCACCGCGACATTGTGGTCGAGGCAGGCGTCGAACGATCCGCCCGCCATCATCGGGAACAGCGTGACATTGGCGGGCGCCAGCCCCGTCGCGCGCGCGACCGCATCGCGGCATTGCGCGGGCGCCTGCGTCGCGACCCAGACGCGCAGGCCGTCGCCGTCGGGCGCGGCGGTCGCGGTGCGCGTTTCGATGGCGGCGTGGAGCGCGGGCGCGACGGCATATTCGGCGGCGATTTTCTGCCGTCCTTCCATCGCCTCGGCGACGTCGCCTTCGCTTGCGATGCGATAGCCCTCGTCCTTCAGCGCCGATTTCAGCGCCGTGTCGATCCGGTCGGTCGAAATCGGGGTGCCTTCGGTTTCGAAGACGGGCGCGAAGCGGTCGAGCGCGCGGTTCGCGGCCCACCAGTTGCGCGCGACCGCCGCGACCCAGCGCTCATGCGTGACGACATGCAGCAGGCCGGGCGAGCCGAGCCCTTTCTCGCGGTCGATGCTTTTCAGCCGCGTCGCGCCGAGCGGGCCCTGGCGGATCGCCGCGAACACCATGTCGGGCAGGCGGATGTCGCCGGCATAATTGGCCGAGCCGTCGATCTTGGCGGGCAGATCGAGCCGCGTCAGCTCCTTGCCGTAAAGCGGGTCCGAACTGCTGGCACGATAGACGGGCTCGGCGGGCGGTTCGAGCAGCGCCGCGGCCGCCGCGACATCACCAAAGCGCAGCCTTTTCTTGCCATGGGTGACGAAGCCGTCCTGCGTGTCGCATTCTTCCCAGTCGGCGTCCCAGCGATTGGCCGCCGCCATCATCAGCAGCGCGCGCGTCTGCGCCGCCGCGGCGCGGCACGGTGCTTCGAACATGCGCACCGACGAGCTGTTCGCGGTGAGCATCACCGCGTGGCGCACCGCCCATTCGCGGCGCGCCCAGCTGCGCACATCGGACACGAAATCGGGGACACCGGCGCGCGGGGTGAAGACCGCGCTATCCTCGTCGATCAGCAGCGTGTTGGTATAGAGCGGGTTGATCGGCGCGCTCTCGACCGCGATCGTCCGCCAGTCGGCGCCGAGTTCGTCGGCCATGATCTGCGGCAGCAAGGTGGTGACGCCCTGCCCCATCTCGCATTGCGGGACGATCGCGCTGATGTGGCCGTCGTCGCCGATCTTGAGGAAGGCGTTGAAGATATGTTCGTCGGGGGCGGCGGTGAGGTTCGGCTGATAATCGCGCGGCCACAGGCTCCACGCGATCGCCAGCCCGCCCGCCGCGGTCGCGCCGACCAGCAGCGAACGGCGGCTGACGTGCGGCAGGCGCGATTTATCTTTCCCCACGATGTCGCGAATGCCGGCCATGCTCGCTGCTGATAGTCAGGGGTGCGAATCGGCGCAAAGAAAATCGGCCTTTCGCGCGGCCGCCAGCGTTGCGCTCTATTTCTCCGACAAAGCGAAGTCGACGCGCACCGAAACCTGCGATTCGCTGACCCCCGGATTGAACGGCGGGGCGGCGTTGGCCGATTGAGCAGCGGCCTCATAAGCGACGCCGCCGGCATAAGGCATCGGTGGCGCGCTGTCGCCGCCATCGCGGATCGTCAGCACCCGGTCGATCTTGAGCCCCGCGGCGCCCGCATAAGCGTCGGCGCGGGCGCGCGCGGCGCGATAGGCGGCGGCGTAGGCCGATTTGGTCGCGGCTTCCTGATCGGAGACGCGCAGCGTCGGACCCGACAGGACGTTGGCGCCGGCCTCTGTCGTCGCGGCGACGGCTTCGCCCGCCTTGTCGACCGCGCGCATCCGCACCTCGACCTGATTGACGGCTTCAAACTTGCCCTTGTTGGCGCCCCAGTCGATCCGGTTCACGGTCAGCTGGCGCGTCTGGAGATCCTTGCCCGCGACGCCAAAGGCTTTGAGCGCCTCGGTCACCTTGGTCATCGTTTCATTGTTGCGCTGCGTCGCGGCTTCGGCCGACGCCGCGATGGTGCTTACGCCTGCGGTGAAGCGCGCCTCGTCGGGCCGCGTTTCGGATCGGCCGGTCGCGGAGACTGAGAGCAGCGTCTCGTCATGTCCGACGCCGCGCGGGTCGGGCGCCTTTTCGCTGCAGGCGCCGAGCGCGAGCAAAGGAATCAGCATAAGGGTCTGGGTGCGCATATATTTTCTCCCGTTCGATGCGACCTAGCGCATGACGGGGGAATCGGTTCCTTACCAACCCCAGGGCGCGGGCGGCGGCGTCACCGGTTTCGCATAATCGAACGCGACGCGGAAATGCCGTCCCTGCCGGTCGAGGCCGTAGGTGAAGCCCGCGTCCGTCGTTTCGACCGACCAGATGTTGCTATTCGAAACGCTGCGGCCGGTTGCGGTGAACATCGCGATCGATTCGGCGTCGACGGGGAAGGTCTGGCGCGTCGCCGTCCCGGCATCGGCGGTGTCGCCGCCATAGAGGGTGACCGCGTCGGGCTTGCCGTCGGCGTGGCGATGGTCGTGCTTGAGGCGGAGACCCGCGCCCGTCCAGGTGATGATCCACGTCCGCGAGCGGTCCCAGCCGCCGTCTTCGGCCAGCCCGTCGATGTGAAAGGGAATCTCGATCCGGTCGGCGGTGCAATGGCGGATATGCATCACCATCGCCTTGCCGCGCATCTCGGCGTCGGCCTCCTGATCGCTTGCGAGCTTGCCGGCGTAGGCTTGGCCGCAGCGCGCCGAAAGCGCCTCGAAAAACGCATCCTGCGGGCTGTTGGCGACGGACGTCGTGGCGCATCCCGCGAGCATGGTCGCGGTGAGCAGCGAAAGCGCGGCTTTCACTTCAGCAGGCCGAGTCGCGGGATCTCGACCTTGGGGCAGCGATCCATGACGACGGTCAGTCCCGCGGCCTCGGCGCGTTTCGCCGCGGCTTCGTCGATCACCCCGATCTGCATCCACACCGCCTTCGCGCCATGGACGATCGCCTCGTCGACCGCGGTGCCGGCGTCGGCGCTGTTGCGGAAAATGTCGACGAGCTCGGCGGGCGGTTCGACGTCGGCGAGCGTCGCGACGACGGGCGCGCCGTGGATTGTCTTGCCGGCGTGGCCGGGGTTCACCGCGATCACGTCATGCCCTTGGCCCACGAGGAAGGCGAGGACGCCGTTCGACGGGCGTGCCGGGTTCGGCGACGCGCCAACGACGGCGATGCGGCGCTTTTGTCCGAGCAGTTCGCGGATTTCGCCTTCGTCGTTGATCGCCATTATCGCCCCTTTCGTGTGTTCAGCCAGTCGGCAACCTTCGCCGCTATCGCATGGAATGGCTCGCCCGCGGGATCGGTTCCCGCCGCGGGCGGCACGCCGCCATCGCTCGCAAGGCGGATGCCCATCGACAGCGGCACGCGCCCGAGGAAGTCGAGGCCCATCGTCTTTGCCGCCGCTTCGGCGCCGCCGCACCCGAACGGGTCGCTGACCTCGCCGCAATGCGGGCAGGCATAGCCCGCCATATTCTCGACAAGCCCGATGATCGGCACGTCGGCCTGTTCGAACAGGCTGACCGCGCGCGTCGCGTCCATCAGCGCAAGGTCCTGCGGGGTCGATATGATCACCGCGCCCGCGGGCTTGTGCCGCTGGATCATCGTCAGCTGGACGTCGCCGGTGCCCGGCGGCAGGTCGACGACGAGCGTGTCGATGTCGCCCCAGCTTGCGTCGACGAGCTGTTCGAGCGCCTTGCCCGCCATCGGGCCGCGCCACGCGATCGCCTGTCCGGGCGCGGCGATCTGGCCGGTCGAGAGCATCGGCACGCCATAGGCGTTGGGGACGGGGGCCAGCTTCGATCCGCGCGCTTCGGGCTTCACGCCCTCGCTGTCCATCAATCGGGGTTGCGAAGGCCCGTAGATGTCGGCGTCGACCAGTCCGACCTTCACGCCAAGACGGCGCAGCGCCACGGCGAGGTTCGCCGCGAGGGTCGATTTGCCGACCCCGCCCTTGCCGCTGCCGACCGCGATGATCGTCATCGCTTTCTTTTCGGCGGTCATCGCGATGCGGACCTCGCGCACGCCCGCATCGGCGAGCAGGCCGGCGCGGAGCTTGTCCTCGAGCGGCTGGCGCTCTTCGACGGCAAGCCCCGACACATCGAGCACCACCGCGAGCAATCCCGAATCGTCGAGCATTCGCAGGCCTGACGACCGTCCTCCACTGAGGTCGGCGGCGGTGGCGGTCAGGCGGGCGATATCGGCGCTTTGTTCGGTCATGTCCGCGGCAGATAGGCATGATCGGTGCGTTTGCCAGCCATTTTCGTGCGCACCCCCTGTTAATCGCGCCCGCCGCCCCTATAAAAGCCTTATGAACGACAAGATTGACGGCAGCATGGGACGCCGCAGCCCGAGAGGATTGCGGCAATTTTTCCATCAGATCAGCCAGATGGCTAATAGCCCGTGGGGCAGCGGTCCCGGCAAGGGGGACGATGACGGGAAGGGCGACGGCAAAAAGCCCGGCCCGCGCAACCCGTGGGTCACGCCCGATCCGGCCGACCAGCGGCGCGCGCAAAAACCGCGCGGCCCTTCGGCGCTCGACGAATTGCTGCGCAAGGGACGCGGCGGTTTCGGCGGTGGCGGCTCGGGCGGCGGCAGCCCGTTCAATTTCGGCGATTCGGCGAAGCTCTGGAAATGGGTGGTGCTCGCGCTCGTCGCCGCGTGGGTGCTTTTCTCCTCCTTCCACATCGTACCGCCCGAAAAGGAAGGCGTGGTCACGCGTCTCGGCAGCTATTCGCGCACCGTCGGCCCCGGCGTGAAACTGACCTGGCCGGCGCCGATCGAGCGCATCCGGCTCGAGGACGTTCGCGCGATCCGTACGATGGCGGTCGGCTCGCCGAACGCTACGGACGAGAATTTCGTGCTGACGCGCGACCAGAGCATCGTCGACCTCGCTTATGAGGTCCGCTGGTCGGTGCGCGATCCCGAGCTGTTCTTCTTCCAGCTCGCCGATCCCGAAGGCACGATCCGCGAAGTCGCCGAAAGCGCGATGCGCGCGACGGTCGCGAACTTCGACCTCGTCCAGGCGATCGGCCCCGGCCGCGTCGAGATCGAGGCGCAGGTCCAGCAGCGCATGCAGGAACTGCTCAACCAGTATCGCGCCGGGGTGATGATCCAGGGCATCGCGATCCGCCAGGTCGACCCGCCGAGCCAGGTCGACGAGGCGTTCAAGGAAGTCACCGCGGCGCGGCAGGAACGCGAATCGGCGATCAACCTCGCGCGCGCCTATCAGCAGCAGGTGCTCGAACGCGCCCGCGGCGACACGTCGGCATTCGACCAGATCTACGCGCAATATGAACTGGCACCCGAAGTGACGCGCAAGCGCCTTTATTATGAAACGATGGAGAATGTGTTGTCGAACGTCGACAAGACGATTGTCGAAGCACGCGGGGTGACCCCCTATCTGCCGCTCAACGAAGTGCAGAAGCGGATCAAGGCGCCTGAAGCCGCCACGAAGGGAGGCGAATGATGTTCGGTTCGTTCTTCCAGAACCCGATGCGGCTACTCTTTGGCGTGGTCATCATACTCGTCATCCTGTCGCAATCGCTGGCGATCGTGCCCGAGGATAAGCAGGCACTGATCCTGCGCTTCGGCGAGATCGAGCGCACGGTGAACCGCTACAAGGAAGGCGAGGATTTCGGCAAGTCCGGCGCCGGCCTCGTCCTGCGCGTGCCCTTCACCGACGGCATCCAGTATATCGACAAGCGCATCCTCGGCGTGAACATGGAGCGCCAGCAGGTGCTCTCGACCGATCAGCAGCGGCTGCAGGTCGACGCCTTCGCGCGCTTCCGCATCACCAATCCGGTGCGTATGTACACCGCGATCCGCACCGAGGATAAATTGCAGGCGCAGCTTGCGACGATCCTCGGCTCGTCGCTGCGCAACGAGCTGGGCAAGCGCACCTTCGCGACCTTGCTGTCGCCCGAACGCGGTGCGGTGATGGACAATATCCAGGTCGCGTTGAACCGCGAGGCGAACAAATATGGCGCCGAGATCATCGACGTTCGGATCAAGCGCGCCGACCTTCCCGAAGGCGCGACGCTCGAGGCGGCGTACAACCGCATGCGCACTGCGCGCCAGCAGGAAGCGATCTCGATCCGCGCCGAAGGGCAGAAGGAAGCGCAGATCATCCGCGGCAGCGCCGATGGTGAAGCGGCGCGTATCTACGCCGCCAGCTTTGGCAAGGACCCCGAATTCTATGACTTCTACCGCGCGATGCAGAGCTATCGGCAGACCTTCCTGGGTGAAAACAACACGGGCGGGACGTCGATCATCATGTCGCCCGACAATGAATATCTGAAGCGGTTCAGCGGCGGTTGATGAGGGCGGCTGCCGGCTGAATGGAACTTGCAGCGCTCGTTCATGTTCAATCACCGTTCAGCCAATTCGCCGCAGATAGCCGCGGCCGGGGCAGATGAGTTTTTCGAGAACGAAAAGGAATTTCGATCGTGCGTTATGTTTATGGCATCACTTCGGCCTTGCTGGCGGGTGGCACCGCGCTGGCGCTGGTCACCCAGTCCCCCGTCGGCGCGCAGGTCGCGCAGAATGAAAAGAGCGAAATCGCCAAGGTCGTTCCGCGTTCGGGTGCGCCCGAAAGCTTCGCCGACCTCGTCGAGCAGTTGCAGCCCGCGGTCGTCAACATCTCGACCAAGCAGGAAGTCACGCTCGGCGTCCGGCTGAACCCCTTTGCCGGGACGCGCGAACCGATCACGCAGGAACAGCAGGGCGGCGGCTCGGGCTTTCTGATCTCGGCCGACGGCTATATCGTCACCAACAATCACGTCATCTCGGGCGGTCCGCGCGGCGAGGCGGTGAACCAGGTCACGGTGACGCTGACCAACCAGAAGGAATATAAGGCGACGATCGTCGGCCGCGACGTCGCGTCCGATCTCGCACTGCTCAAGATCGAGGCCGGCGGCCTGCCCTTCGTCAAATTCGCCGACGGCGGCACCGCGCGCGTCGGCGACTGGGTCGTCGCGATCGGCAACCCGCTCGGCCTCGGCTCGACGGTGACCGCGGGCATCATCTCGGCGGTTCAGCGCAACATCGGGCAGGGCGGCGCCTATGACCGCTATATCCAGACCGATACCGCGATCAATCGCGGCAACTCGGGCGGCCCGTTGTTCGACCTGCAGGGCAATGTCGTCGGCATCAACAATATGCTGATCTCGCCCGTCGGCGCGAACATCGGCGTCAACTTCGCGATCCCCGCCGATGCGGCGATCCCGGTGATCAACGCGCTGCGCGCGGGCGAAAAGGTCCAGCGCGGCTATCTCGGCATCGGCATCGCGCCGGTCGACGAGGATCTCGCGGCGGCGCTCGGCCTGCCCAAGGATCGCGGCGAGTTCATCCAGCGCGTCGAACCCGCACAGGCGGGCGAGAAGGCCGGGCTGAAGCGCGGCGACGTCGTGACCAAGGTCAATGGCAAGGACGTCACGCCGCAGCAGACTTTGTCGTACATCGTCTCGAACACCAAGCCGGGCACGCGCATCCCGCTCGAGATCATCCGCGACGGCAAGGCGATGACGCTCAATGTCCTCGTCGGCACGCGTCCGCCCGAGGAAGAGCTGGCGGGCGCCAATTTCGACCCCGAGGCCGAGCAGGCTGAACCCGAGGATCCGACCGGCGCGGCCGACAAGGCGATCCAGGACGAGCTTGGCCTGTCGGTGCAGGTGGTGACCCCCGATATCGCGCGCGCGGTGGGTGTCGACGCCGGAACCAAGGGTCTGGTGATCGGCGCCGCGTCGGCGAGCAGCGACGCCGGCCGCAAGGGCCTGCGCCGCGGCGACGTGATCCTCAGCGCGAACCGCACCCCGGTCACGACGAGCGAGGCGCTCGCCAGGACCATCGCCGACGCGAAGAAGGCGGGCCGCGATGCGGTGCTGCTCGAAATCCAGCGCCGCGGCCAGCCGTCGGCCTTTATCGCGATTCGCGTGAAATAGGCTTCGGCTTCCGGTCCATCAAACGGGGCGCCGCACCTTCGGGTCCGGCGCCCTTTTTGTTTGCGCGCCGCGGCTCTTGTTCATATTATGTTCTCATAAGAACGAGTCGGGAGAAAGATGATGATTGGCTATGTGACGCTGGGCACGAAGGATCTGGCAAAGGCGGCGGTCTTCTATGACGCGATTGCCGCCGAACTCGACACGCCGCGGATGATGGAGTTCGACGGCTTCATCGCGTGGGGAAAGCCGGGCGGCGGCGCGGGCATCGGGCTGACGCGGCCCTTCGACGGCAATGTCGCGACGGTCGGCAACGGCGTGATGGTCGCGCTGCAGGCGAAGGACAAGGAACAGGTCCACCGCCTCCACGAAATCGCGCTCGCGCATGGTGGCACATGCGAAGGCCCTCCGGGACCGCGCGGCGAGGGGTTTTACGCCGGTTATTTCCGCGACCCCGACGGCAACAAGCTCAACGCCTTCATGATGGGGTGAATGGGTCGGGGTCGATCTCGGCTTTGGGGGTGGGGAGCGGGCGTTCATGTTCCCCACCTTCGTCATCGCGGACTTGATCCGGGATCCCGCTTTTTTCGGCATCGACTGGCATCGACTGCAAGCGGGGATCCCGGATCAAATCCGGGGTGACGATGATTGAGGAGACGGCCTTCGGTCCCGCGCCGTCCTACGCCTCCCGCAACAATGGCCAGAGTTCCAGCCACTTTTTGGATCGCCGTCGCTCGTCGTAAACGTCGCGCTTCAGGTCGACGAAATTTGCCGCGGGACGCAAGATCAGGCCGAAAAGATCGTCGGTGCCCAGGGGAGCTGCGACTTCGCAGAGGCCGGCACCATGATGTCGGGCCGCAACGGCGGTCGCTGTCTCGGGCCAATGGCGCATTGCATCGATGGCGGAAGCATAAGGCGGATCGCCGTTACGGATGTGCATCCGTGCCTGATTCTTGACCGACCAGAGGGCCGATGGCTCGATTGCCGCCAGCCGATCCTCGTGGTGCCGATCGAGTGCCGGGTCGGTTCGATCGGGATCGTACCAGATCACGTCGATATCGCCATTGGGCGGCGATGGCGGATATTGGTGCAGATGATCCCAAACCGCGTTTCGGATAAAACCCGCCCCGATCCAGCAGTCGGGCAGATCGAGCGCTGCAACCGTCGCGAGCAGATGCCAGCGCCGCCGGTCGGCGCGCAGGATGGAAATTATCTCGGCCTCCGCAGCGCTCATCTGCAAGAGATAGCGTGCTTGGCGGCGATTGGATATGCCCGCCGCCGGTCGATGCCGGCGGCGGGCATGGAAAGGGCCTTTCCTAAAATATCCCGCCATGATCTATGCTTTCGGATGGCCCGACCCGACACCATTGCTGTTCTTGCCCGTGGCGCGATGCGCCGACCGCCCGTACGATCGCGTAAAGCCACAAAAGCCCCATTTTCGCTTCGCGCGTGCGGGGCTTTTGTGGCTTTAACGCCAGCGGCGGTGTTCCCCCGTGCCGCCGCGAAACGCGAATTCAGTGTAAAGTTCGGCGGTTTTTGGCCGTGTGCTGGTTTCGGCGGCCACGCTGGTTTGCCGATTGCCTGCACTCACCCGCCGCTCTAACCTCGACGCAACATTTCAAGGTGGAGGACAGCGGGTGAGCGACGGCAGTACGGCAAGCGAAATCTATATCGGCCTTGGCGGAGGCGGCGCAGCCGATGGCCCGCGCCAGTCGCTGGTGCTGAAACGTGCGAACCGTCACGGGTTGATCGCGGGTGCGACCGGCACCGGCAAGACGGTGACCTTGCAGGGGCTCGCCGAGGGTTTTTCGGCGGTCGGCGTTCCGGTGTTTGTCGCCGATGTGAAGGGCGACCTTGCCGGCATGGCGATGGCGGGCAGCCCGACCGCGAAGACGCACGAGATTTTCGCCGCGCGCGCCGCCGAGATCGGCGATGCGACATGGGCCTATCGCGACAATCCGGTGATCTTCTGGGACCTGTTCGGCGAACAGGGGCACCCCGTGCGCACGACGATTTCCGAAATGGGCCCGCTGCTGCTCGCGCGGCTGATGGGACTCAACGAGGTGCAGGAGGGCGTGCTGGCGATTGCGTTCCGCGTCGCCGACGAACAGAATCTGCTCCTCCTCGACCTCGGCGACCTGCAGGCGATGCTGTCGTGGTGCGCCGAAAGCGCCGACGAGCTCACGACCAAATATGGCAATGTGTCGAAGGCGACCGTCGGCACGATCCAGCGCCAGTTGCTGACGCTCGAAAGCCAGGGCGGCGCCAATTTCTTCGGCGAGCCCGCGCTCGACATTCAGGACATGATCCGCACCGACGAAAATGGCCGCGGCTATGTGAATATCCTCGCCGCCGACAAGCTGATGGCGAGCCCGAAGCTTTACGCGACCTTCCTCCTCTGGATGCTCAGCGAGATGTTCGAGACGCTTCCCGAGGTCGGCGACCCCGACAAGCCGAAGCTCGTCTTCTTCTTCGACGAGGCGCATCTGCTGTTCGACGACGCGCCGCCCGCGCTGACCGAAAAGATCGAGCAGGTCGTGCGCCTGATCCGTTCGAAGGGCGTCGGCGTCTATTTCGTCACGCAGAACCCGATCGACGTCCCCGAGGAAGTCGCGGGCCAGCTCGGCAACCGCGTCCAGCATGCGCTGCGCGCCTTCACCCCGCGCGATCAGAAAGCCGTGAAAGCCGCCGCCGACACCTTCCGCCCGAACCCCAAGGTCGATGTCGCGCGCGAGATCACCGAATTGAAGGTCGGCGAGGCGCTGGTGTCGCTGCTGATGGCCGACGGCGCGCCGTCGCCGGTCGAGCGCACATTGATCAAGCCGCCCTGCTCGCGCGCGGGCCCGCTCGACGCCAAGGAACGCGCGATCATCAAGTCGATCTCGCCCGTCGAGGGCAAATATGACACCGCCGTCGATCGCGAAAGCGCCGAGGAACTGCTCGCCGCCAAGGCCGAGCAGGCGCAGGCGGCGGCCGTCGAAGCCAAGGCACAGGTCGAGGCCGACAAGCAGGCCGCGATCGCCGCGAAGGAAGAGGCGAAGCGCAAGGCTGCCGAGGAACGCGAGCGGCTACGGCTCGAAAAGGCCGCGGCGCGCGAAGCCGCGAAACCGTCGATGACCGAAAAAATGGTCCAGTCGGCGGCACGCTCGGCGGCGACCAGCCTCGGGCGACAGGTTGCGGGCAAGTTCGGCGGCCAGCTGATGCGCGGGATATTGGGCAGCCTGTTCAAGTGAGCGAAGCCGATGCCGCGCGGATGGAGGCGAGCCTGACGGCCGTCGCCGACGCCGGCATCGACATCCGCCACGCCCTGTTCGACCGCTTCTTTGCTGCGTTTCCCGAGCGGCGCGCGAGCTTCATGGTCGTCGACGCCTCGTCGCGGCGGATGACCGACGAGACGCTGCAGATGATGTTCGGGCTGGCGAAGCGCGAAGGCTGGGTGTGGCCGCTCGTCGCCGAGCTTGTCTTCACCCACCGCGCCTATGGGCCGCTGCCGATCGCCGAATATGACGCCTTCATCGACATGACGGTCGCCGAACTGGGCGCAGCGGCTGGCGGGACATGGAGCAGCGAGACGGCGACCGCGTGGCAGCGCCATGCCGACGCGCTCAAGGCGATGATCCGCCGCGCGCGCGCCGAATGGGAAAGCGCGATGCCGGTCGGGGCGCCGCAGCCGGCCGAGTAATAATCCACCCTCGTCATCCCCGCCTTCGCGGGAATGACGAAATGGATTGTTTTCTTACCTCGCCTTCAGCCAGCCGGCGATTTCGCCCTTGATGCGCGGGCGGCTGACGCTGCGCTCTTTCAGGCTCGCCAGCGTCTTGTCATAGGGCTTGCGCACGTCGGCGGGCAGCGGCGCCGCAATCCGCTCGAGCTTCGCGATCATCGCGGGATCGTTCGACGAGGCTGCGAGGCCCGCGAGGAAGCGCGCGCGTGCCGAGGCGTCGATCAGCCGGTCGACCGCGGCCTGGTTTACCTGCGCGAAATCGACCGCCAGTTCGGGGTGATTCTTCGCGACCGCGCCGATGATCGAGGCGCTGACGGTCTTGCCGGGTTCGTCGGTGAGTGCGAGGTCGAGGGCGCGCTTGGCAAGGGGTTCGTCCTTCGTATTGCCCAAGAACGTGTAGAAGGCGCTGCGTTCGACCGCCGATTTCGATCCCTTCGCCATGGCGCGCAGCTTGGTCCATTCGGCCTCGCTCGCGTTGGCCGCGACGATGTCGAGCCAGCGCGATTTCAGCGGACCGTCGAGCGCCGAGGGATTGCTGTCGAGCAGCGCGAAGCGGCGGCGGGCCTCTGCCAGCACCTTGGCGTCGCCCAACGTCCCGAGCGCGCCGAGCAGTTCGGAGCGCAGGATGCTGTCGAGCGCGGGTTCGCCGACACGCGCGTC
Organism: Sphingopyxis sp. H053; assembly: GCF_001468225.1. Lineage (GTDB taxonomy): Bacteria > Pseudomonadota > Alphaproteobacteria > Sphingomonadales > Sphingomonadaceae > Sphingopyxis. The sequence goes on from NZ_LNRU01000007.1 coordinate 283,763, forward strand.
GAAGCCGAGGCGTCCCATCGCGGGCGTGAGCGCCGTAGTGCCGCGTGCCGCGATCTGTTTCTGCACCGCCGGCTGGTCGTCGAAATAGCCATATAGCGCCGCGTAACGCCCCGCGACGTCGCCGAGCAGCTTCTGGCTCGCATCGTGCGGCACTGCTGTCAGCAGGTCGAGCGCGGCGCCCATCGGCTGGTAGCCCGCATAAGCGAGCGCGAAATTGTCGCCGAGCAGCCCGAGCTGGTCGATCGGAGCGAGCTTCGCGAAGTCGCCGCGGAGCGCGGCGAGCGCCGCGGGCGAATAGAGGGTGCGATAATAGCCCGCCTGGCCGGCGTTGAGCAGCACTGCGCCGCAGCCGGGCAGGGTGAGCGTGCCGGTGCCGCCGGCGACCACCTGCCGCGCGACCGCGCCATTTCCGGCGCGCGCGAGCACGGGCACCTGCCAGCGGCGATTTTGGGTGTCGATGACCTGCTTGCGATCGCGCGAAAATTCGCTCTGCGTCAGCTGGACGGTGGTGTTGCCGCCCGCGCAGGTCACCCCGCCGACGCGGAGCAGTGGGATGCCCGGCTGGCTGGTGAAATCATGCGCGATCGCGGTCAGCCCTTTCGCGCCCGCCGCCTCGACCGCGTTCCACAGATCGTCGGTGCGCGTGTTGGCATATTTATGCTTGGCCATGTAGGTGCGCAGCCCATCGCGCCACACATCCTCGCCGGCATAGGCCTCGAGCATCGTGATCACAGCCTCGCCCTTCTGGTACGTGATCGCGTCGAACGCCTGATTGGTGTCCTCGACGGTGCGGATCGTCTGGACGATCGGGTGCGTCGTCGCAAAGGCGTCGAGCGCCATCGCACGCTCGCGGCCGTCGACGCGGTCGAGCAAAGGCTGCCAGTCGGGATGGAAATGGTCGCTCGCCTTGGTTTCCATCCAGCTCGCGAAGCCTTCGTTGAGCCAGAGGTCGTCCCACCATGCCATCGTCACAAGATCGCCGAACCATTGGTGCGCGACCTCGTGCGCCTGCGTCGTGTAGATCTGCTGGCGCGTCGCTTCGCTGGTGATCTTCGGATCGTCGAGCAGGATGCGCTCGAAGGTGAAGATCGCGCCCCAATTTTCCATCGCGCCGAAAAATTGCGACTGGCCGGGCCCCGCAACATTGTCGAGCTTGGGCAGCGGATAGGGCTGGCCGAAATAGTCGCTGTAATAGCCGAGCAGGGGGCCGAGGCTGTCGAGCGCGAAGCGCGCCTGCTCGCCCGACCCCTTGGGCGACACGATGCCGACCTCGGCGCCGCTCGCGCTTTTCGCCGCGAGCCGCTCGAAATGGCCGGTCGCGAAGAAGAGGAGGTAGGACGACATTTTGGGCGAGATCTGGAAGGTGACCTTCTTCTTGCCGCCCTCGACCGGCGTTTCGCTCGCCACGGGCATGTTGCTCACCGCCAGGTCGCTCGCGGGAACGGTCGCCGCGAGGGTGAAGGTCGCCTTGTAGCTCGGCTCGTCGAAGCTCGGCACGAAGCGCCGCGCGTCTGGCGCCTCGAACTGGGTGAACAGCCCGCGTACCTCGCTCCCCGTAACCTTGTCGGGATAATCGAGCGCGAAAAGTCCGTTCGCCTGCGTGTTGATCACCCCGGTGTAGCTGGTGGTCAGGCGGTATTTGCCGCGCGCGAGCGTTGCGGGGGCGTTGAAATTTACCGTCTGCGCGGCGGCATCAACCGTGACGGTCAGCGTAATCGCCTTGCCGTCGGCGCCGGTCAGGCTCGCGCTCTCGAAGCTGAGGTCGAGAGCGTTCAGCGTCAGCGTCGCCGAGGGTTCGTAAAGCTCGATGTCGATGCCCGCGTCGCCGGTAAAGCGCAGCGCCTTGGCGTCGGGCGTGACGCTGATGTCGTAATGCACCGGCCGCGCGATCCGCGGCAGCTGGCTCGGCACGCTGGTATCGAGCGGGGCGCCGGTGAGCGCGGGCGCCGCGGCGACGGGCGTGGGGGATTCGACCCCCGGCTGCGCGGCGCAGGCGGCGAGGCTGAGCGACGACACGGCGGCAACAAGCAAATGGCGATTCGAGAGTTTCATGGTTGCGATCCCCGGTATGATTTTGCGCTCCGGGCTAGGCGCATGCGCGAGCCCCCGCAACGCCCCCTTTCGGCAGGCCGTCGTCGAGGCTCGACAGACGGCACGCGATGAGGCAGCTTTGGTTGCATGACAAAACCTATATTGCCTGGAGAGGTAGCCGCCGCCGTCGTTGACCCCGTCGCATACGGCCAATGGGATCCGCTGCACGAGCAGCTCGCCTGGGCCCGCGCGAATGCGCCGCTCGCTGTCGCCGAGAATCACGATCACGACCCCTTCTGGCTGGTGACGCGCCACGCCGACATCATGGCGATCAGCCGCGACCCGCAGCGTTTCGCGAATGGCATCCGCCCGACGGTGCTGACCAATCGCGACGGAGAGGCGCTGGCGCGCGCGGCGACCCCGAACAATGACGGGCACCTGATTCGCTCGCTCGTCCAGATGGATGCCCCCGACCATATGAAATACCGGCTGCTGACGCAGAGCTGGTTCATGCCCAAGAATTTGAAGATCGTCGAAGACCGCATCCGCCAACTGGCGCGCGAAACCGTCGATCATATGCTTGAAGCGGGCGGAGAATGCGATTTCGCGCGCGATGTCGCGGCGCATTATCCGCTGCGCGTCATCATGGATATTTTGGGCGTCCCGCGCGAGGACGAGCCGCGCATGCTGATGCTGACGCAGCAATTGTTCGGCCCGACCGACCCCGAACTCAATCGGAGCCGCGAGGCGATCACCAGCGCCGAACAGGCGATCGCGATGCTCAATTACGTCATCGCCGATTTCGAAAATTATTTCGGCGCGCTCACCGCCGAGCGCCGCGCCAACCCGCGCGAGGATATCGCGACGGTGATCGCCAATGCGACGATCAATGGCGAGCAGATCCCCGACCGCGAAATGTCGGGCTATTATATGATCGTCGCGACCGCGGGGCACGACACGACGAGCGCGTCGACCGCGGGCGCGATGATGGAACTTGCGAAGAACCCCGCGCTGTTCGAACGCTTCCGCGCCGCCGACAGCGACAAGGCGGGGCTGATCGAGGAAGCGATCCGCTGGACCACGCCGGTCCAGCATTTCATGCGCAGCGCCAGGGAAGATGTCGAGATCGGCGGGCAGACGATTCGCGAGGGCGACTGGCTCATGCTCAATTATGTTTCGGGCAACCGCGACGAGGCGGTGTTCGGCGACCCCTTCGCTTTCGATCCCGACCGCGAGAAGAACCAGCAGATCGCCTTTGGGTTCGGCGCGCATGTCTGCCTGGGCCAGCATCTCGCGCGCATGGAGATGCGTATATTGATGGAAGAGCTTTTGCCGCGGCTGAAAAACCTCGAACTGGCGGGCGAGCCGGCGCGCGTCGAATCGGTTTTCGTCGGCGGATTGAAGCGTCTGCCGATCCGGTTCGCGGCCGCCTAGCTCCATCTGACGCGGCGCCGTGGAACCATTGCCCGTCGGCCGGCGTTTCCAGCCCGGTAAAAAAAGGAGTTTGCGATGAATCTCTTAAAGAAGGCCGCGATCTCGTTCGCGGCGACGTCGATGGTCCTTGCGCCGGTGGCCGCGTCGGCTGCGCCCGCGCTGGACGCTGCCCGTGCGGGGGCCGTTGCCGAGGGTCAGAACGAACTCGAAGGTGCGAGCTGGATTGCGATCGTGCTCGGCCTTGCGATCATCGCCGGTGGTATCTGGCTGGTGGTCGATGGCAACGATGACGACGAGCCGGTAAGCCCGTAAATTCGCGGCAGGAAATGGCCCTCTCCCCGCAAGGAGGGGGCTTTTTCACGCCCGAAACCTAGACTTTCTCGCTCGGGAAAAAGCGTGCGATGACGTCGCTCGCAAGCCGCGCGGGACGCAGCGTTTCGGCGTCGATGCAGCACCATGAGGATTTAACCTCGGCCAGCACATCCTCGCCGCGCTTGATGATCGTTTCGTAAAAGGCGCGCGCGCCCTGAACCTTTTCGAGGATCACGGTCGCGATGACCTGATCGTCGAGGAACGCCGGACGGCGGTAGGTGATCTCGTGCTTCAGCGCGACCCACAAATGCGCCGCGACCGCGTCGGGCGGCGCGATATGGCGCCAGTGCGACAGCACCGCTTCCTGCACCCAGCTCAGATAATGGGCGTTGTTAACATGCCCCATGAAATCGATCTGGTCGGCACCAACGGCGATCGCATGGTCGTGCGGAAGGGAAGCGGTGATCATATCGCTGACACTAATGTCAATATTTTGTGACGGAAAGATGAATTATCATCCGCGCCCGCGATAGGGCGCGACGCCCTGATCGGGGAGCCACAGGTCGGCGGGCGGCGCGCTCGATTGCCAGAAGACGTCGATCGGAATGCCGCCGCGCGGATACCAGTAACCGCCGATGCGCAGCCAGCGGGGCTGCATTTCGTCGAACAGGCGGCGGCCGATGCCGACGGTGCAATCCTCGTGAAATCCGGCATGATTGCGGAACGAGCCGAGGAAGAGCTTCAGGCTCTTCGATTCGACGATGGTCTCGCCGGGCGCATAATCGATCACGAGGTGCGCGAAATCGGGCTGGCCGGTCACCGGGCAGAGCGAGGTGAACTCGGGTGCGGCGAAGCGGACGAGATAGAGCTCGCCGGCGCGCGGATTGGGGACATAGTCGAGAACCGCGGCCTCGGGCGAGGCAGGAAGTTCGCTGGACTGGCCGAGATGTTTCGGCGCGAGCGGGGTAGGGCTGGAATCGGTCATGGAAAGGCTCTAGTGCGCAGCGGCGCCGATGTCACCGATCTGGTTGGACGGAAGCGGCAGGGTTCAGCGCCAATTCAGCGGCGTGTGCGAGATATGGGTAGTGTGGGATCGCGGACAAGATGACGGTGCGTAACTTCGGGCGAGAACAGGTGGCGACGCTCGCGCTGGCGGCGACGATGCTGAGCGCGGCGATGCCCGCGCGCGCGCAGGACACCGCAACCTCGTCACGCCCGATCGACTTCCGTCTGCCGCCGCCCGCCGACGACGGCCGGACGCCGGGTGTGCAGGGGCCCTCGGACAATGGCCTGCCGCCGGTGGCGCCGGGCGAACGCCGCGGCCAGCCGACGCCCACCCCCGCGCCGACGCCGCCGCAGCCGGTGGCGCCGCCGCGCATAGCCCCGACCCAGCCGGCGGCCGCCACCCCGGCACCCGCGCCGGCACCGACACGGCGGGGCGCCCCCGCGGTCGCGGCTCCGCGTACGGCCGCACCGGAAACCGCAAACCCGGCGGCGCCCGCTGCGACCGACAATCCGGCATTGCCGCCGCTTGAGACCGCCGCGCCGCCCGCTGCCACGGCGGCCGACGCCGCACCCATTACCGCCGACGAAACGCCGGTCACGGCGGCTCCCGCGGACGCGCCGTCGGGCACGCCGATCTGGGCGTGGGTGCTTGCCGCGCTGGCGGCTGTGGGTGCCGGTTTCTGGTACTGGCGCCGCCGCGCCGCGCCCGCCGGTCCCGCCATCGACGAATCGCCAGAGGCGCCGCGCCGGGCGCCGAAACCGCCGGTTCAGCGCGCCGCGTCGCCGGCTTCGCTAAGGCCCGCCGCGCCGAAGCCAACGCAGCCGGTGGCGCCGCGCCCGGCCGCACCCCAGCCTGCGCGCGCGCCGCTTGCGCCGCCCGAGCGGCCTCAGCCTTCGCCGCTCGTCACGCGCCCGGCGGCCGAAAAGCGCGCGATCATCGGCATGGCGCTCGACATCCGCAGCATCCGCTTCGCCGCCGACCATGTGGCGGTCGGCTTTGCACTTCACCTCATGAATCAGGGGCCGACCGCGGCGACCGGCCTGATGGTCCGCATCGCGCTCAACCAGGGATCGGCGATGACCGAACCGGTGCTGGCGCGCTTCTTCGACGGCGCGGGCGGCAGCGTGCTGCGCGACGATATGATGCTCGCGCCCGGCGCGGGCGAGGAATTGTCGACCGAGGTGATGCTGCCACGCGCCGCGATCGAGCCGTTGATGATCGGCGGCAAGCCGATGCTCGTCCCCGTCATCGCGTTCGACGTGACCTATCATTGGGACGGCGAGGGCGACGCCTTCGGCCAGAATGCGGGCAGCTTTGTGCTCGGCCGCGAGCAAGGTGCGAGCGGGAGCGAAAAGCTCGCGCCGCTGCCGCTCGACCGCGCTTCTTATACGGTCGATCGGCCCGCGGCGCGTTCGACCGCCGTCAAGCGCGCTCAATAGTTTGGCTCAAAACGGCACTGCTTTTTTGTTGCGGTGCAGCATCGGCTGGGGCAGGATCGACTGCGCTTGAAAAAGCGCGGGTGGGGGCATAGGCTGCTATTCCCCCAGAAAAGAACAGAGCCACAGCAGGATGGCCGGCGAGGGACAGGAAAAACAGGTTCCCGACCGGTCGCAACAGGAGCATGACATGGACGCCTTGGTCTCAACCGACTGGCTGGAACGCGAACTGGGGGCATCGGACTTGCGGGTCGTCGATGCGACGAAATTCCTTGCCGACGAGGGACGCGACGCGCGCGCCGAATATGAGGCGGGCCACATCCCCGGCGCGGTGTTCATGGACCTCGCCGAACTGACCGATCCGTCGAGCGACATCGACAATATGGCGCCGCAGGCCGAGAAATTCGCGAGCCGCATGCAGTCGCTCGGCCTCGGCGATGGCAGCCGCATCGTGCTTTACGACGACAGCCCGCTCAAGAGCGCGGCGCGCGGCTGGTGGCTCCTGAAGCTGTTCGGCGCGCATGACGTCGCGCTGCTCGACGGCGGCCTCGCGAAGTGGAAGGCCGAAGGCCGCGGGCTCGAAATGGGCAAGCAGACGCTGCGCCACCGTCACTTCACCGTATGGCGCGATGCGAAGGCGGTACGCACCAAGGACCAGGTGCTCGCGAACCTGGACAGCGCCGCCGAACAGGTTGTCGATGCGCGCCCCGCGGCGCGCTTTACCGGCGAGGAACGCGATCCGCGTCCGGGCCTTGCCCCCGGCCATATCCCGAACTCGCGCAGCCTGCCGCACAGCGAGCTGTTCAACGCTGACGGCACGTGGAAGCGTGGCGACGATCTGAAGGCCGCGTTCGACGCCGCGGGGGTCGATCTCGACAAACCGCTCATCACCACCTGCGGCAGCGGCATGACCGCGACCGTCGTCGCATTCGGCGCGCACCTGCTCGGTAAGGACGATGTCGCGGTTTACGACGGCAGCTGGGTCGAATGGGGCGCCGACCCCGCGACGCCCAAGGCGACCGGCGCGGCCTGAAAACAAAAACGTCGCCCCCGCGAAGGCGGGGGCCGTTGTCGGCCTTACTGAGCGCCGAAGGCTTAAACTTCCAGCGGCCCCCGCCTTCGCGGGGGCGACGGTAAGTTTCGCCACCACTGGATTTTGGCCGGTGCTCCGCTAACAAGGCGGGGATGAGCAAAAGCGACGATGACAGCCTCCGCCCTGCGACGAAACTCGTGCAGGGCGGTCGGCGCCCCGAATGGACCGGCGACCCGCGGCTTGGCGGCGGCGTCGTCAATCCGCCGGTGTGGCGCGCCTCGACGATCCTCTACGACAATATCGCCGACCTGAAGGCGCGCGGTCATGCGACGCACGACAAGCTCTATTACGGCCGGCGCGGGACGCCGACGGTGTGGGCGCTTGCCGATGCGTTGACGCAGATGGAGCCGGGGGCCGAGGGCACCTTGCTCTATCCGTCGGGGGTCGCGGCCAATTCGGCGGGGCTGCTCGCGCTGCTGTCGCCGGATGATCACCTGCTGATGGTCGACAGCGCGTACGAACCGACACGCGCCTTCTGCAACGGCATGCTCGCGCGCCTCGGCATCGAGACGACCTACTATGACCCGCTCGTCGGCGCGGGGATCGCCGAGCTGATTCGGCCTGAGACGAAGCTGATCTTCCTCGAGTCGCCGGGCAGCCTGACCTTTGAGGTGCAGGATATTCCCGCGATCACGCGTGTCGCGCGGGCGCGCGGCGTGCTGACGATGCTCGACAACACCTGGGCGACGCCCTTGCTGTTCCCGGCGCTGGCGCACGGCGTCGATGTTACGATGATGAGCCTCACCAAATATGTCGGCGGGCACAGCGACGCGATGATGGGCTCTCTCACTGCGACCAAGGGGATCTGGCCGAAGCTGCGCAGCGCGGCGTACCAGCTTGGCCAGGCGGTTTCGCCCGACGATTGCGCGCTGATGCTGCGCGGGCTGCGCACGCTCGACGTGCGGATGCAGCGCCACGGCGCGAACGGGCTGGCGGTCGCGAACTGGCTCGCGGCGCGGAGCGAGGTCGGCCGTGTGCTGCACCCCGCGCGGCCCGGCGATCGCGGCCATGCGATCTGGTCGCGCGATTTCGCCGGCACGAGCGGGCTGTTCGGCTTCACGCTGAAGGGCGCCGACGAAGCCGCGCGGACGCGCTTCATCGATTCGCTTGTCCATTTCGGCATCGGCTTCAGCTGGGGCGGCTATGAAAGCCTTGTCGTCCCGAGCGATCCGCCGTCGATCCGCACCGCGACCATATGGACCGATCCCGATCCGCTCGTCCGCCTGTCGATCGGGCTCGAGGATCCGGCCGACCTGATCGCCGACCTCGAACGCGGCTTTGCCGCGATGGCGGGATAAGCCGATGGACGGGCTGTCCGGGGGCCTTCTCCGCACGATCGAGGCGCTGAAGGCGATCGGCATCGATGTCGGCTCGTACAGGCTGTCGCTCTATGGGCTGTTCTCGACGATCGTCGTCGCGGTGCTGCTTTATCTGGCGGTCCGCATCATCCTGCGGTCGATCAAATGGCTGCTCCGCCGCAACACCCAGATCGATGCGACGCAGCGGCTGCTCGCCGAAAAGCTGATCGCGATCGCGCTGTTCGTCTTTGCGCTGCTCTTCGGCATCGACCTGCTCGGCATCGACCTCACCGCGCTCGCGGTCTTCTCGGGGGCGGCGGGCCTCGCGATCGGTTTCGGGCTGCAAAAGACCGTCGGCAATCTGATCGCCGGGATCATCCTGCTGATGGACCGGTCGATCAAGCCGGGCGACATCATCGTCGTCGGCGACGGCAGCTCGATGGGCGGATCGGCGCTACCCGGCGGGGTGCCCAATGTCGGCCGCGTTGCGAAGATCGGGGTGCGCGCGGTCAATGTCGTCACCCGCGACGGCAAGAAGCATCTGATCCCGAACGAATTGTTGATGACGCAGGCGGTCGAGAACTGGAGCTATGCGAGCCCCGAGGTGCGCGTGCGGATGCGTGTTCCGGTCGGTTACGGCTGCGATTTGCGGCTCGCGCAGCGGCTGATCATGGAAACCGCGACGGCGAATCCGCGCATCTTGAACGAGCCCGAACCGGCGGTGTGGATCACGGCATTCGGGGAACGCGCGGTCGAGCACGAGCTGCGCTACTGGATTTCGGACCCTGAAGCGGGGCTCGGCAATATCCAGGGCGAGGTGTTCCTGGGGATATGGGACCGCTTCAAGGAAGCGGGGATCGCCATCCCCTATCCGCGGCAGGATGTGCGGATTATCGGGGCGCCGGATGATAGCCCGGCGCCCACAAGCAAGATTTAGAAGCCGGTCTTCTTCGCGCGCTCGATGCATTCGACGATGATGCGCTTCGCCTCGTTCTCATCGCCCCAGCCGTTGAGCTTCGCCCATTTGCCGGGTTCGAGATCCTTATAGTGGGTGAAGAAATGCTCGATCTGCTGCAGCACGATCGGCGGCATGTCGGTGTAGCTCGCGACATCGGCATAATAGGGGAAGGTCTTGTTGACCGGGACGCACAGCAGTTTCTCGTCGCCGCCGGCATCGTCTTCCATCATCAGCACGCCGATCGGGCGGCACTTGACCACCGCGCCCGCGACGATCGGCGAGCGCGCGACGACGAGGGCGTCGAGCGGGTCGCCGTCCTCGCCCAGCGTATGCGGGACGAAGCCGTAATTGGCGGGATAGCGCATCGGGGTGTGCAGGAAGCGGTCGACGAACAGCGCGCCGCTCGCCTTGTCGAATTCATATTTCACCGGCTCGCCGCCGATCGGAACTTCGATCAGGACGTTGAGGCTGTCGGGCGGGCTGTCGCCGGCGGGAATCAGGTCGATGCGCATGGGAGATCCTTTTGTGCTTTTTTGAATCGCGCGCGCCTTTAGCGCCGGAAAGAGCCAAAAGTCGAGGGGGGAGGGTGTGCAAGTTCCTCCCTGTGCCGCAGGCATGGGAAGGTGGCAGCGCGAAGCGCTGACGGAGGGGCCGTGGCGCAACGTCGCGGCCCCTCCATCCATGCTGCGCATGGTCCTCCTCCCCACCGCTGCGCGGCAGGGAGGATTTTAGAGTTGGCGCTTCGCCGCCAGCAGCCGGTCGAACCAGTCGGGACCAGCCGCGGTTTTTTCGAGATGCGGCCAGCGCAGCCCGCCATGATAGTCGATCTCGATATTGCGATAGCGCCCGCCGCGCTCGACGAGCAGCCGCACCGGGGTCTTGGCGTCGGTCGCGGCGCGAATCGCGGCCTCGATCCGCTCGCGGCTGTAGCTCAGCCCGTCGACCGCGACGATCTTCGTGCCGTTGACGATGTCCGCCTTGAACGCCGCGCCGTCCCACAAAATGCCGGTCGCGACGCCGTCCTTGTCGATCGTCATCCCGAGCGAATGGGTGAGGTCGGTGTTCTTCGCCTGCGCCATGCGGTCGCGGTCATAGACGTTGGGCGCGTCGCGCCAGACGAGGCGGTATCCCGCGCGTTCGATCCCGCCGGTGGGGGCGGGCTGCCCGCTCGCCTGCATGCGTTCGCGCAGGAAGCGCGCCCAGTCATAAGGATGGACGGCGTTCAGCGCGGCGACGACATCGTCGAAATCATAGGTATCCTGCCCGAAATCGCCCTCGCGCCCGCCGAAAAAGGCGCGCGCGAAATCGTCGAGGCTTTTCGCGTTGTTCGTCGCCTGGCGGATCAGCATGTCCGCCTCGAGCCACATCAGCGAGCCTTCGTTGTAATAATCCTCGCTGCGTGACCAGCTGGAGAAGGGCTTGGGCTTGCGCGCGGCGATCACCGGGTCGAGCGTCGTGTCCTCGACCGGGCGCCACTCGCGCCCCGGCTGGGCGCTGTAGTAACCGGCGTTGGTCGCCCATTCGGCGAGGATCATTTCCTTCGACTGCATCCCCGATCGGCCGGCGAGGACCAGATCCCAGAAGCTCGTCTGGCCTTCGTAGACCCACAGCAGATTGCCCTGCATCGGGGTGCGATAGTCGGGGGTCCAGAGCTTGTCGGGGCGGCGGTATTTGCCGTTCCAGCTGTGCGTCAGCTCGTGCGGCAGCAGTCCGCGCTCGCTGTCATTGTCGTTCCATTTGGTGAAATAGTCGGGGTTGCGGCTGTTCTCGCTCGACCGATGATGTTCGAGCCCGATGCCGCCGAGTTCGTCGGTGAGCGCGAGCAGGAATTCATAGCGGTCGAAATGACGGATGCCGAACAGCGCGACGGCTTCGGACACGAGCGCGGCGTGTCGCGCGATATGGTCGGGACTCGCCTCGAGATATTTGGCTTCGTCGGCGACGACGTTGAGCGTCACTCTGTTGCCGAGGTCCCATTTGCGGAAAAATTTGCCCGCGAACATCGGGCTGTCGACGAGCACCTCATAATTGGTCGGGGCGAAGCTGTAGCGGTTGCCCGAAACCTTGAGCCCGTCGAGCGCCGAGGCGCCGGTCCAGCCGTCGGGCAGCGTGACTTCGAGCTGCACCGGGATCGCGCGGGTGAAATAGCCCGCGGGATAGAGGCTGACCTGTTCCCATTGCAGGTTCATCATCGCCGGGGTGACGACGACGCGGCCTTCGCTCGTGCGCGTCGGCGACAGGAAGTCGAAGGTGACGTCGATGCTCTTCGTGCCCGCGGGCACGTCGACGTCGAAAGCGTAGACGTCGGTCGGCTGGCGCGTCCAGGCCAGCGGCTTGCCGCCTGCGCTGGCCTTGAAACCCGCCATTTCGGCGATCGCGCCGCGCGGGGCGTGCTTGCCGGGCAGCCATTCGGGATAGAGCAGGGTCAGCTTGCCCGCCTTCGCGACCGGAATCGTCTGGCGCACATGAAAGATGCCGCGCGCGAAGTCGGTCGCGTCGACCTTCAGCTGCATCATGCCCGGATAAGGTTTGTCGGCGGGCAGCGGGATCGTCAGCGGCTGGACGACCGGCTGCGGGCGGCTGTTGCCGTCCTGGGCGTAGGCAGCGGGGGCGACGAGAAGAAAGAGGGCGGGTGCGACGAACAGTGCTTTTTTCATGCCGCACCTCTGCCGCCAAATGAAGCACAGGTCCAGCGGCCGCTCTGCAAGCGCACTTTGCCTTTCGACGAAAAACCATTAGATGCGCCGGCCATGAGCAAGGACAAAAGCGCGAAAATCCCGACCCCGCAGGCGGTACGCGGCACCCAGGACATGCTTGGCGATTTCGCCGACCGTTTCGCGCACGTCGTCGAGACGTTCGAACGCGTGCGCCGCCTCTATGGATACAAGCGCATCGAGGTGCCGGTGATCGAGCCCACCGCGGTGTTTGCGCGTTCCTTGGGCGAGACCACCGACGTCGTGTCGAAGGAAATGTATTCGTTCGACGATCGCGGCGGCGAATCGATCACATTGCGCCCCGAATTCACCGCCGGCATCGCGCGTGCCTATGTCACCAACGGCTGGCAGCAATTCGCGCCGCTGAAGGTCGCGACGCACGGCCCGCTATTCCGTTATGAGCGTCCGCAAAAGGGGCGTTATCGCCAGTTCCACCAGCTCGACGCCGAAGTGCTCGGCAGCGACAGCCCGCTGGCCGATGCCGAGCTGCTGGTGTTCGCCGACCAGCTCCTGAAAGAGCTTGGTATCAACGAGGGCGTTACGCTGACGCTCAATACGCTCGGCGATGCGGCGAGCCGCGACGGTTGGCGCGCGGCGCTGGTCGAGCATTTCGAAGCGCACCGCGGCGATTTGTCCGAAGACAGTCTCGCACGGCTCGACAAGAATCCGCTGCGCATCCTCGACAGCAAAGATCCGAAGGACCGCCCGATCGCCGACAGCGCGCCCGATATCGACGCGTTCCTTACGAGCGAGGCGCAGAATTTCTTCGGTGCCGTCACCGCGGGCCTCGACGCCGCGGGCGTCGCGTGGGAACGCAATGCGCGGCTCGTACGCGGACTCGACTATTATCGCCACACCGCGTTCGAATTCGTCACCGATCGGCTCGGCGCGCAGGGCACCGTGCTCGGCGGCGGACGCTATGACGGGCTGATCGAGAATCTTGGCGGACCGCCGACCCCGGCGGTCGGCTGGGCAGCAGGGATCGAGCGGCTGGCGATGTTGCTCGCGGACGATGTGATCGACACCCGGCTCGATGCCGTGATCGCTGTTGAGGACGACGCAGAGCTTGCGTTCGCAACTAAGGCACTCGCGGCTCTTCGGGCTGGCGGCTTTTCGTCGGAGATCGTGGCGACTGGTTCGCCGCGCAAACGATTCGACAAGGCGGCTAAGATACCCGCGCGCGCACTGATTTCAGTTGGTGTACGAGATGGCCAACGCTTTACTCGAAGCAAGACTGACGGCAGCGAAATTGCGGCCCGCGTGGATGCCTTCTTCCTTTCGATCGCCTGATGACCAACGTTTCCGAAAGACAGATCGACGCGATCATCGAGCGTCACGCCGCGTTGCAGGCGCGCATGGCGACGGGCGACATGGCACCCGCCGATTTCGTCGCGGCGTCGAAGGAGTTTGCCGAGCTCGAACCCGTCGCGACCGCGGCGCGCGAGGTTGTGCGGCTGCGCGGCGAACTCGTCTCGCTGAACGAAATGCTCGCCGATCCCGAGATGAAGGCGATGGCGGCCGAGGAACTCGCCGCGGTCGAAGAGGCTTTGCCCGCCGCCGAGCATGGTCTCGCGATCAAATTGCTCCCCAAGGACGTTGCCGACGAACGCGCGGCGATGCTCGAAATCCGCGCCGGGACCGGTGGCGACGAGGCGGCGCTGTTCGCGGGCGATCTGCTGCGCATGTACAGCCGCTACGCCGACGGACAGGGCTGGAAGGTCGAAGTCATTTCGGCGAACGAGGCCGAGGTCGGCGGGTATAAGGAAGTCGTCGCGTCGGTAACCGGGCAGGGCGTGTTCGCGAAGCTCAAGTTCGAGAGCGGCGTCCACCGCGTCCAGCGCGTTCCCGCGACCGAAAGCCAGGGGCGCATCCACACCAGCGCCGCGACGGTCGCGGTGCTGCCCGAGGCCGAGGAGGTCGATGTCGCGATCAACGACAGCGACCTCAAGATCGACATCTATCGCGCATCGGGCGCGGGCGGCCAGCACGTCAACACGACCGATTCGGCGATCCGCATCACACATATCCCGTCGGGGCTCGTCGTCATCCAGCAGGACCAGCGTAGCCAGCACAAGAATCGCGCCAAGGCGATGCAGGTGCTGCGTGCGCGGCTCTATGACCTCGAGCGCGAGAAGATCCACAGCGCCGAGGCGTCGGCGCGCAAGTTGATGGTCGGGTCGGGCGACCGCTCCGAACGCATCCGCACCTATAATTTCCCGCAGGGGCGCGTGACCGATCACCGCATTAACCTGACGCTCCACCGCCTGCCCGAAATACTCGAAGGCGCGATGGACGAGCTGATCGACGCGCTGATCGCCGAGGATCAGGCCCAGCGGCTGGCGGGATTGGGTGACTGACGTCGCGGCCGCGCTGCGCGACGCGGCGCAGCGGCTGGCGGCGGTGTCCGATACGCCGCGCCTCGATGCCGAACTCTTGATGGCGCATGCGCTGGGCGTCGAGCGGCAGGCGCTGCTGCTCGATCCCGCGCGTTTTGCCGTGCCCGAGGGTTTCGCGGCGCTAATCGAACGCCGCCTGCGGTACGAGCCGGTCGCCTATATCGTCGGCTATCGCGATTTCTGGACGATTCGGCTGGCGGTCGGCGCCGGCGCGCTGATCCCGCGGCCTGATAGCGAGACGTTGATCGAAGCGGCGACCCAGCATTTCGGCGATCGCGCGCCGCGCCATGTGCTCGATCTGGGCACCGGCCCGGGAACCCTCCTCCTCGCGGCGCTGGCCGAATGGCCCCGCGCGACGGGGCTGGGGATCGACGCGAGCGACGCGGCGCTGGTCTATGCGCGCGCCAATGCCGATGCGCTGGGTTTGGCGGATCGCAGCGAATTTCGATCGGGCGATTGGAGCGCGGGCCTTGACGGCCAGTTCGACCTCATCCTCTGCAACCCGCCCTATATTGCCGATTCCGAAGCGCTGATGCCCGACGTCGCCGGTCACGAGCCCGCGAGCGCGCTTTTCGCGGGCGCCGATGGACTCGACGATTATCGCCGCATCATCCCCGATTTGCCGCGCCTTTTGGCGCCCGGGGGTCTCGCGGCCCTTGAAATCGGGCACACACAACATATCTCGGTTGGTGAGCTCGCCGAAACCGCGGGATTCAAGGTCGCTTGCAGACAGGATCTCGGTGGCCGCGACAGGGCGCTTTTGCTGACCCGCGCCTGACGGCCCCACAAGAATTTGCTTGGTTTCCGCTACAAAGCGCGGTAGGGGCGGCTTACAGACCTGATCGGGGTCCCTTTGGCGATGCGGACAGCATCGATACTGGTCCGGCTGGTCTGCTTCCCACTTACGATGCTGGCGCGGGACCGTGGGGTCCGGTGCAAGCGGTAAAGGGCAAGGCCGCGCAAGGAGCGCGGGCACGACGCGCAGGTGGCGCGGTCGGCCAAAAGGGGTTGGCATAGCTTATTAGCTTATCGACAGGATGTCTCAGTTGAACATGAACAACCGACAGAACGGTCGCCGTCGCGGCCGTAACAACAACAGCAACAACAATAATCGGCCGCAGTCGGGTGGGCGCGGGGGTGTTGACCAGGCCAACCGCATCGACAGCCGCGCGCGCGGCAACGGCGCCCAGATGATCGAGAAATACCGCAACCTCGCGCGCGACGCGCAGCTTGCCGGCGACCGGGTCCAGACCGAATATTATCTGCAGTTCGCCGACCATTATTTCCGCGTCGTGAGCGACTTCCGCGCCCGCCAGGAAGAAAAGGCCGCGGCGAACGGACAGGAACGCAGCCACGACCGCAGCCGCGAGATTCGCGGCGTCGAGGATTTCGACGGCCACGACGATACCGACAGCGATTTCGAAGCCGACACCGGCCGCGACGACGGCGACAATGGCGACGACCGCGGCGAGCGGAACGAGCGCGGCAATGATCGGGGCGACCGCAACGATCGCAATGACCGCGGCCAGCGCGACAATCGCGGCAACCGCGAACCGCGCGGCGACCGCGACGACGACAATCGCGGCAATCGCGAACCGCGCGGCAACCGCGACGATGACAATCGCGGCAACCGCCAGCCGGCCCGCGCGCGTCCCGTCCGCAACCGCGACGAGGACGAAGCGCAGGGCGACCGCAATGATCGCAGCGAAGCCCCCGTACGCGAAGAAATTGCCGAGCAGGAACCCGCTCCGCGTCCCGCGCGCCGCCCGGCGCGCCGTCCGCGTCAGGAAGACAGCGCCGACAATGGCGATGCCGGGATCGACACCGCCGTTCTGCCGCCGGCGATCGGCCGCCCCGAACGCAGCGCCGAAAGCGATGCCGCCGATGAAGCGCCCGCCGCCAAGCCGCGCCGTACGCGCCGCACGCTGGCGACGCGCAACACCGACGTCGAAGCGGCCGAATAAGTCAGCGATTTCACGCTGGTTTTTCCGATTCGCATGACATAGCCTCCCCGCGGGATATCCTGCGGGGAGGTTTTTTATGCGCGTGTTGGCTTTGGCCTGTTTGCCGCTGCTCGTCGGCGGGACGTCGACCGCCCTTTTCGCGCAGGACGCGGCGACCGGCAACGCCCAGGGCGATGTCGCGGTCACCATCTATAATAATGGTCAGTCACTCGTGCAGGACGACCGCCAGCTCAGCGTCGCCGCCGGGCGCAACCGCATCGAGTTCCCCGACGTGTCCGCGCGCATCCGCCCCGAGACGGTGACGCTCTCGGGCCCCGGTATCGGCATCGTCGAACAGAATTTCGATTTCGACCTGCTCACCCCCGACAAGCTGATGGACAAGGCGGTCGGCCAGTCGATCACCCTCGTCCGCACCAACCCCGCAACCGGCGCCGAACGCACCGAGCGCGCGAAGGTGCTCGCGGCGAACGGCGGCATCGTGCTTCAGATCGGCGAACGGATCGAGGTGCTGCGCGACGACGGCCTGCCGGTGCGCGCGGTGTTCGACCGGCTGCCGCCCAATCTGCGCGCGCGCCCGACGCTGTCGGTGACGGTCGACGCGGCCAATGCGGGAACCGTCCCGGCGCGGCTGTCCTATCTCACCCCGAACCTCAGCTGGACCGCCGACTATGTCGCGCTGTTCGACGCCGCAAAGGGCGCGATGGATATTCAGGGCTGGGTGACGCTGACCAACAGCACGGGCACAACCTTCAGCAATGCACGCACCTTGCTCGTCGCGGGCAGTCCGGGCGGCGGTGGCGGTTTCCGCCAGATGTCGGGCGCGATGGATTCGGCGGGCACCGAATCGAACGACCGCGAACGGCTCGGCGACTATTATCTCTATCCGCTCGCGCAGCGCACGACGATCGCCAACGCGCAGCAGAAGCAGGTCAGTTTCCTCGACGTGAAGGGGGCGCCCGCGCGCTCGACCTATGAATATGTCAATCGCTGGCTCGGCAGCAACAACGAGCCCGTCAGCACCGCGAGCGTGCTGCGTTTCTCGACGTCGCGGCAGGGCGGGCTCGGCGATCAGCTGCCCGCGGGCACGATTCGCGTCTATATGCGCGACGCGCGCGGCGATCCGCAGTTCATCGGCGAGAATCGCATCGACCACACCCCGATGGGATCGGCGATGTCGCTGCGCACCGGCGATGCCTTCGACGTGAAGGTGCAGCCGACGGTTGTGTCGCGCACGCGCAAGGGCGATTCGCGCTGGGTGACCAAGATGAAATATATAGTCAGCAACGCGCGGCCTTCGCCGGTCACGGTGCTGCTCGCGCAGGACGGGCTCTATGGCGACGTCCGGATCAGCGACGAAAGCCTGAAGGGCGAGCGCATTTCGGCCGACCGCGTCGAATGGCAGGTGCCCGTGCCCGCGAACGGCAAGGTCGACCTGACCGTCGCATTCGATTCGCGTTACTGAGATCCACGCGATGCGGGCCTGGCCCCTGTTGACGTGGGTCACGGCGCTGTTCGCGCCGATGCCCGCGCTTGCCCAGGTTTCGGTACCGATCGCGGTGTCGGCCAAAATCGACGATGCCGCGGTCACCGTCTATCGCGCGCCGTCGCGCGGCGGCGGGCCGATCGACCCGAACTGGCCGCAGGGCTTCGCCTTCATTACCGAAACGCGCACCGTCACCTTGCCCGCGGGAACCTCGGTGCTGCGATTCGAAGGCGTGGCTGAAGGGTTGCTGCCCGAAACTGCGGTGCTCAGCGGCCTGCCCGATGGCGTGGTCGAAAAGAATCGCGATGCGCGGCTGCTGTCGCCCGCGGGGCTCGTCGATGCCTATCTCAAGCGCAGCGTCACCTTGCGGCGCACCAGCCTCGTGACTGGGAAGGTCGTCGAGCAGGATGCGGTGATCCAGTCGGGGCCGAACGGCGGGGTCATCGTCCAGACCGCGGCCGGGGTCGAGGCGCTCGCCTGTTCGGGCCTGCCCGAGCGGATGCTCTATCCCCGCGTGCCCAAGGATCTTTCGGCCAAGCCGACGCTGTCGGTCCTTCTCGAAAGCCGCACCGCCCGCACGGTGAAAGTCCAGCTTCTCTATCTCGCCGAAGGGTTCGACTGGGCCGCCAATTATGTCGCCGACCGCGGCACCGACGGAAAGACGCTGGGGCTGACCGGCTGGATCACCGTCGCGAACGGCGGGGTGACGAGTTTCCCGGGCGCGCAGCTCAACGTGATCGCGGGCCGCCTCAACAAGATGTACAGCCCGCCGCTGCCGCGCAGCACGCCGGGGCCGCTGGTGCTCAAATGCTGGCCGATGGACATCACAAGCACGCATCCCTTGTGGGAGCTGCCGCCGATTATCGAGTTCGAGCAGAGCTATGATGAAGATGCGGCGTCGGAGGTGATCGTGACGGCGCAGCGCCGCGATCGGCGCGGGATGCCTCCACCGCCGATGATGGTGGCCGCCCCGGCGCCGCCTCCACCGCCTCCGCCGCCGGCCGAGGATCTGGGCGACCTCAAATTCTATCGCATCCCCTTTCGCGTCGATGTGTCGGCAAAGGGGCAGAAGCAGGTCGCACTGCTCGCGAAGGACAAGGTTGCGGTCGAGCAGCTTTATGCGGCGACGCTTTATGATTTCATGGCGAACCGGCTTCAGCCTCTCTCCATGCAATTGCGAGTCCAGAACCGCGAGTCCGACGGGTTGGGTCTCGCGCTGCCCGCCGGTGCGGTGACGGTTTTTGAGACGATCGGCGGGCGACGCCTGCTCGTCGGTGAGGCAAAGATCGGCGACAAGGCAAAGGACGAACGCGTCGATTATGACCTCGGCCTAAGTCCGGCGGTGCAGTATCTGACCGTTGTGAAGAATGACGCCGATCCGGATTATAAGCTCTGGCAGGTCAAGATAACCAACGCCCGGCCCTTCGATGCGGAGGTCGAGATGCTGATCCCCTTCGCGCTCGACCCGACGCCTGAAGGGTGGGAACGGCGGGGAAGCAACTGGGTCTGGCGCGTGCGCGTTCCCGCGAACGACAGCCTCGTTCAGACTTTCCGGCAAAAGATGAAGGGCGACTGATTCGCCGTTCAGACCGGCGGCAGTGCCCGCGGCCGGTGATTCTCGTCGAGCGCGACGAAGGTGAAGAGCCCCTCGGTCACGCGCTCCTCGGTCCGGCCGCCGTCGCGCGTCGCGATCACTTCGATTCGTATGCCCATCGAGGTGCGGCCGCGCCGCTCGAGGTGCGCATAGACCGAGATGATGTCGCGCAGCAGGATAGGCGCGATGAATTCCATCGTCTCGATCGCGACGGTTGCGACCGCGCCCTGCGCTTCGCGTCCGGCGACGATGCCGCCGGCGATGTCCATCTGGCTCAATACCCAGCCGCCGAAGATATGGCCGTTGGCGTTGATGTCGGCGGGGCGGGGGACGACGCGCAGGATCGGGTCGCGCGGGCAGTCGGGCTTATCGTTATCGGTCATTGTTCATATCCGGGTCGTTTTCAAAAGGGTCTTCGATCGATTCGTCGTGGCCGCTGCCGCTCGACAGGAAGACGAGTCCCATCAGCGCCGCACCGAGCATGACCGACAGGCCGACGCCGGCCGCGGTCGCGATGATCATATGAATGGTGAGCGCCTCGCCCATGGTAAATCGCAGCCAGCCGAGCGCGCCGACCACGGCGAGCAGCGACACCAGCGCCATGCCTTTCATCAGGCGGCGATAGCGCGCCCAGGCGACATTCGACGTGTCGCGATTGTCGAGGGGAGAGCGTTTGACCATGGTGCTTCCATGAACCAAGCCGCCGCCGCGGCCAAGCGCCATCGCGGCGGACCGGGGCGTTTCGTTCGCCAAGCGAATCATGTTAGGCTCGCCCCGCAACAGATAGAGACGGGAGCGGCACCTATGACGATCGGAGCGATTCTTCATGGACGGACCGGGACAATCATCTCGGCGGGGCCGGGCGACACGGTGCGGACGGTGGTCGACCTGCTCGCGCAGAATCGAATCGGCGCGGTGCCGGTCGTCGAGGGCGATTCGATCGTCGGCATCTTTTCCGAACGCGACATCGTGCGGCTCTTGTCTTCCTATGGCCCCGAAACACTCGACCGCAGCCTCGACGAGGTGATGACCAAATCGCCGGTGACCTGCGATCCCAGCATGGCGGTGATCGGGGCGCTCTCGCAGATGACGCAGAAACGCATTCGCCACCTGCCGGTGGTCGATGGCGGCCGACTCGTCGGATTCATATCGATCGGCGACCTCGTCAAATATCGTATCGACCGGATCGAGGCCGAGGCTGCCGCGATGCGCGACTATATAGCGTCATAACGGCGGCGCGCTGCCGGGCCCGGCGGGCGCGACAAGCGCAAGCCCCGCCGCCCCTTTCTCTCTTCTATATATAGGGCGCCATATAACAGCGCCCGTCGGCGGTCGGCGGAGCCACCCATCCGCTTGGGCGGCCGCCAGATGAGTCGAATCGTCGGGATTGGCCTTTGAACGTCGGTATCCGCGCCCACGTCCGCCAGATTCGCGAGCAAATCGATCGAATCAATCGCGCGGCGCATGCGAATCCGCGACTGCGAGGGGCGGCGGGGAACGGAATCACCCATTCGGTCAT
>NZ_LNRU01000007.1:310000-423623 GCF_001468225.1 Sphingopyxis sp. H053
GGAGGCGCGCGATGGTAGGCTCAGGACGGTTGGAAACCGTCTGCAAGAGTGCAATGGCATAAGCCTGCCTGACTGCGAGACTGACGAGTCGAGCAGAGACGAAAGTCGGTCATAGTGATCCGGTGGTCCCGAGTGGAAGGGCCATCGCTCAACGGATAAAAGGTACGCCGGGGATAACAGGCTGATGATTCCCAAGAGCTCATATCGACGGAATCGTTTGGCACCTCGATGTCGGCTCATCACATCCTGGGGCTGGAGCAGGTCCCAAGGGTTTGGCTGTTCGCCAATTAAAGTGGTACGTGAGCTGGGTTCAGAACGTCGTGAGACAGTTTGGTCCCTATCTGCCGTGGGCGTCGAAATTTGAGAGGAGTTGACCCTAGTACGAGAGGACCGGGTTGAACATACCTCTGGTGTACCTGTCGTGGCGCCAGCCGCGCAGCAGGGTAGCTATGTATGGACGGGATAACCGCTGAAAGCATCTAAGCGGGAAGCCTCCCTCAAGATAAGATTTCTTAGAGCCGTGGAAGACCACCACGTTGATAGATCGGATGTAGAAGCGCGGTAACGCGTGGAGCTAACCGATACTAATTGCTCTATTCGCACTTAAGAGTCCCGCCATCAACGACAAGCCTGACTGGTTTGTCCGCGATATGTGGATGATTGATCAGACAAATATTGCACGGACATCGATTGAAACCCTTTTTGACCCACGCCGGCTTCATTGCTTGGTGACCATGGCGTCAGTGACCCACCCGATCCCATCTCGAACTCGGCCGTGAAACCTGACAGCGCCGATGGTACTGTGACTTAAGTCCCGGAAGAGTAGGACGTCGCCAGGCATTGTAGTCGGCGTAAGGTCGAAAAGAGGAAAACCCATTCACAAAGTTAAAGGCCGGCAGCGATGCCGGCCTTTTGCTGTTTTGCCGGTCCCCAGGGACTCGCAAGCTGGTTGACGCGGGATGGAGCAGCCCGGTAGCTCGTCAGGCTCATAACCTGAAGGTCGTAGGTTCAAATCCTACTCCCGCAACCATCAAAAAGCCCGCGCCCCTATGGGGCGCGGGCTTTTTGCGTCTGGAGCGGACGCTTTTTGCGCGTTTCGGCTATTCCGGCCTCAGGCAGCCCATTCGGCCGGGTCGGATTCCTCGCCGATCAGCGCGAGGCCGTGCGCGATCGAGGTGAGCTCGCCGCCTGTCGCAATGCGATTTTCGCCGAAACGGCGGTCGAACATCGCGCGTATCGCGGGGATCAGCGAGGAGCCGCCGGTCAGGAAGACGCGGTCGATCGCCGCGGGCACGACGCCCGCGCGGGCGAGCGCCTGATCCATCGCCGCCTCGATACGGCGAAGATCGTCGGCGATCCATTGCTCGAAATCGGCGCGTCGCACGTCGGCCCCGATCTCGATCCCGCCGCCGGCGAAATGAAACTCGGCGTGATCGCTGCTGGAAAGCGCTCGCTTGAGCCTGCCCACGGCATCATAGAGCGGAAAGCCCTGCTCATGTTCGATCAGCGCGATCATGCGGCCGATCAGGTCGGGCCGTTCGGCGTCGCGCTGGAGGCGGCGGATTTCCTCGATCGTGCGGCGGTTGCGCATCATCGCGAGCCGCGACCAGTCGCCGAAATCGGCGAAATAGCCGCCGGGGATTTCGAGCAGCTTGTCGAACGAGCGATACCGGCTGCCCTTGCCGAGCAGGGGCAGCACCAGCCGATCAACGATACGGTAATCGAAACGGTCGCCCGCGATACCGATCCCCGACGAGGCGAGCGGCACGCAGCGCCGCGGGCTCCCGGGCTCGGCGACGCGCACGATCGAAAAGTCGGTGGTGCCGCCGCCGAAGTCGGCGACGAGGATCGTCGCGGGTTCGGTCAGCCGCGAGGCATAGCTGTGCGCGGCGCCGAGCGGTTCGTGGACATAATGGATTTCGGTGCCGAACGCCGCGAGCATCGCATCATAGCGCTGCCGCGCGAGTTCGGGATCGGGCCGCGCGCCGGCATATTCGACCGGGCGGCCGACGATGATGCGGCGCGGCCGCTCGTCGAGCGCGCCGCCGGCATGCGCGACGAGGCGCTGGAGGAACAGGCGCCCCATATCCTCGAAGCGGAACGGCTTGTTGAAGATCATCGCGCGCTCGAACAACGGGCTCGCGGCGACGCTTTTGAACGACTGGATGAAACGGCTGTCGAGCGGCGACTGGAGATATTCGTCGATCGCCCACGGACCCGCCTCATGCGCGATGCCGTTCCAGCCGCGTTCCTCTTCCCAGAAGCAGAGCGCCGAGCGGAACACCGCATCGCCCGCGTCGCCGAACGCGACCAGCTCGGTGCCGCCCTGGCCATCGGCGAGCGCGACGACGCTGTTCGTCGTGCCGAAATCGAGGCCGAGCGCGCTCGCGGCCGCCTTGTCCATGACATGCTCCTGTAGCTGGGGATTCCCGGTTGGGGGCGGCGCCTATTGCACAGGAGGGTGGGGGGAGCAAGTTTCCGCGGGGGAGGTCAGTCGTCGGAGCTCCACGCGCGACAGAAGGTGTCGACCGCGGCGTCGACATCGTCCCGAAGGCGATCGAGGTCGCGGCTTTCGGGAAGGTTGAGCATCGCGAATTGATAGATGCCTGATTGGCAAAGGCCGGTGAATTGCTGCACCGCGCGCATCGGGTCGCCCATCCGGATCTCGCCGCGCACCATTTTCTCGCCCACCCAGACGGCGGCGCGCGCCTTGCCTCGGCGCGGGCCGCGCTCGTAAAATGTCTCGGCGAGGTGCGGGAAACGCTCGGCTTCGCCGACGACGAGGCGAAAGAGCGACAGGATCGGCGTCGCGGTCAGCTTGGTCATCAGCAGATTGCCGAATACCCGCAAGACATCGGGCACCGGCTCGTCAAGCGGCAGGTCGATCGCGAGCGCGTCGCCATATTGCGCGACGATGTCGTCGACGACCGCGGCGAAAAGCTCCTCCTTCGACGGGAAATAGGTCCAGAGCGTCGTCTTCGATCCGCCGACTTTGCTCGCGATCGACGACATCGTCGTCCCGGCATAGCCATTCGCAAAGAACAGCTCGCGCGCGGCATCGACAAACGCCTTGCGGCGTATCGCCGCGGCGTCGTCGAGGGCAGGCGTACTATCTGGTATCATTTCGATTGACAACGCTTCCTCCGAAGTTCATCTGCGCATGATACCAGCTAGTATCGTTGGAAGCCATGCCCCGGACAATTTTTCTCTCCACCGCTGTTTTCGGCCTGCTCGCGGGCTGCGCGAGCGTTCCCGACCTCGGACCAAAACCCGTTCCGGCGGCCGCCGAGTCGCTGGAATCGCACGCGACATTCGCCCGCGCTGAGGGCGAGTGGCCCGCCGAAGGCTGGTGGCAGGGCTTGGGCGATGTCCAACTCGATACGCTGATCGCAGAGGGTTTGAAGGGCTCGCCCGACGTTGCGATCGCCGCCGCGCGTGTCCGCGCGGCCGAGGCGATGGCGCAGCAGGCGGGTGCTGCCCTTCTGCCGCGGATCGGCGCCGAGGCGAGCGCGGGCGGCGTCCAGCAAAGCCAGAACATGGGCATCCCGCCTGGCTTCGTGCCCGACGGCATTCAGGACACCGGTCATATCGCCGCGACCTTCAGCTTCGACCTCGACCTGTGGGGCCGTAACCGTGCGGCGCTCGCCGCCGCGACGTCGGAGGCCGAGGCGGCGCGCGTCGACGCGGCGCAGGCGCGGCTGATGCTCACCACCGGGATCGCCGCCGCTTATGCCGATCTGGCGGGCTATTATCGGGCGCTCGACGTCGCCAACGATGCGGTGCGCGTCCGCACCGCGAGCGCCGACCTGTCGGGCGAACGCGCGCGGGCGGGGATCGAAAATCAGGCGAGCCAGCGACAGGCCGAAAGCCGCGCCGCCTCGGCACGTGCCGACGTCGTCGCGCTCGAAGAAGCGATCGCGACGACGCGCAACCGGATCGCCGCGCTGATCGGCGCCGGTCCCGATCGCGGCCTGTCGATCGCGCGCCCCCAGATGGCGCGCCCGTCGCTCGGACTGCCGGGCAATGCGGGGATCGGCCTGATCGGACGGCGCCCCGATATCGTCGCGGCGCGGCTGCGGTCCGAAGCCGCCGCAAAACGCATCGATGTCGCGCGCGCCGATTTCTATCCGAATATCAGCCTGTCGGCGCTCGTCGGGCTCCAGTCGCTCGGCCTCTCCAACCTGTTCAAATCGGGGTCCGAATATGGCAATGGCGGTGCCGCGATCAGCCTGCCGATCTTCGAGGGCGGGCGCCTCCAAGGGCGTTATCGTGGATCGCGCGCCGACTATGACGTCGCGGTTGCGACCTATGACCGCACACTGATCGGGGCGCTGCGCGATGTCGCCGATATCGTCGCGAGCCGCGTCGCAACCGAACGCCAGCTTGTCGGGCGGCGCGAGGCGCTGGCCGCCGCCGCCGAAGCCTCGAAACTCGCCGGACTTCGTTACCGCGCCGGCCTCTCGAACCAGATCGTCCAGCTCACCGCCGAGGACAGCATGGTCGCCTTGAGCCGCGCCGTCGCCGACCTCGAAGCGCGCCAGCTCTCGCTCGACATCGCCCTGATCCGCGCGCTTGGCGGCGGATATCGGGCCGCTAATTCAACAGGAGACGAATGATGGCCGACGAAACGGCTGCAGCCGCAACCCCCGCTCCCGAGACTCCCGAAGCCCCCCCCGAAGCCAATGGCGCCAAGCGGAAGAAGCTCTTGCGCATCCTCGCGATCGTCGTCGTGACGGTCGCGATCCTGTGGGGCCTCTGGTATTTTCTGACGCAGGCCGGACGCGTTCATACCGATAACGCCTATGTCGGTGCCGACTCGGCGCAGGTGACCGCGCTCGTCTCGGGACCCGTCAAGGAAGTCCGCGTCAGCGGCACGCAGGCTGTGAAGAAGGGCGACATCCTCGTCATCCTCGACGACGCCGACCAGCGCATCGCGGTTGCCGATGCCGAAGCGGCGCTGCGCCTCGCGCGCCAGCGCTATGGACAGGCCGACGCGACCGCCGATGCGGCGCGCGCGCGCGTCGCGGCGCGCGGCGCCGATATCGCGCAGGCCCGCGCGCGGCTGCGCGACGCCAATGCGACGGTCGAGCGCGCACGCGCCGAACTCGCGCGGCGCGAAAGCATCGCGGGCACCGGTGCCGTGTCGGGCGAAGAACTGACCGCGGCGCGCGCGGCGCTCGCGTCAGCCGCGGCGGCGCGCGATCTCGCCGCCGCGGGCATCGCCTCGGCCGAAGCGACACGCGGATCGGCGAGCGGCGACCTCGGTGCCGCCGAAGCCATCGTGCGCGGCACGACGATCAACACCGCGCCCGACGTCGCCGCCGCCGAAGCGCGGCTGGAGAAAGCGCGGCTCGACCTAGCGCGCACCGTGCTCCGCGCACCCGTCGACGGCATCGTCACCAACCGGCAGGTGCAGGTGGGGCAGCGGATCGCCGCGGGCGCGCCGATCATGGTGCTCGTGCCGATCGCGACCGCCTATGTCGACGCCAATTTCAAGGAAAGCCAGTTCGAGGATATCCGCATCGGCCAGCCGGTCGAACTGGTGTCGGACTATTATGGCGGCGACGTCGTCTATCGCGGTAAGGTGATCGGCATCGCCGGCGGCACCGGCGCGGCCTTCTCTCTGATCCCGGCGCAGAATGCCACGGGCAATTGGGTAAAGGTCGTCCAGCGCCTGCCGGTGCGCATCGCGCTCGATCCGAAGCAGCTGAAAGAGCATCCGCTGCGCGTCGGGCTGTCGATGGAAGCCACGATCGATACGCGCGGTCGCTGACAAATGGCCAGCGCCGCCCTCCCTGCATCCGCCATCCCCGCCGAACCGCAGCCGCTGACCGGCGCGCGGCTGATCGTCGCCGCCTTCGCGCTGGCGCTCGCCAATTTCGTCGTGGTGCTCGACACCACGATCGCCAATGTGTCGGTGCCGCATATCGCGGGCGGGCTCGCGGTGTCGCCGACACAAGGGACGTGGGTCATCACCAGCTATGCGGTCGCCGACGCGATCAGCGTGCCGCTCACCGGCTGGCTCGCGATGCGCTTCGGCACGGTGCGCTGGTTCATGATCTCGATCATCGGCTTCGGTATTTTCTCTTTCCTCTGCGGCGTTTCGCGCACGCTCGATGCGCTCGTGCTCTTCCGCGTGCTGCAGGGGCTCGCGGGCGGCCCGCTGATGCCGCTGTCGCAGATATTGCTGCTGCGCATCTTCCCCAAGGAAAAGGCCGGGATCGGCCTTGCGATCTGGGCGATGACGACGACAACCGCGCCGATCCTCGGCCCGATCCTCGGCGGCACGATCAGCGACAACTGGACGTGGCCGTGGATCTTTTTCATCAACCTGCCCGTCGTCGCGATCTGTGCGTTCGGCGTCTTCACGTTGCTGACGCCGTTCGAGACCAAGCGCGCCAAGGCGCGGATCGACGTCGTTGGCCTGATCCTGCTTGTCGTGTCGGTCGGCGCGTTCCAGATCATGCTCGACACCGGGCGCGAACATGACTGGTTCGGATCGACGTGGATCGTCGGGCTCGCGGTCGTCTCTGCAATCAGCTTTGCGGCTTTCGTGATCTGGGAGCTGACCGACGCCAATCCGGTCGTGAACCTGCGCATCTTCCGTTTCCGCGGCTTCACCTTCGCCACGATGGCGATATCCTTGGGCTTCGGCGCCTTCTTTGCGCAGGTCGTACTGACGCCCTTATGGTTGCAGCAGGTCGCGGGTTATACCGCGACGCAGACGGGGTTCATCGTCGCGTGGCTCGGGGTGTTCGCCGTCCTCCTGTCGCCCGTCGCGGCGGGGCTGATGACCAAGGTCGACGTGCGCATCACCATCTCGGGCGGTATCCTGTGGATGGCGGTGATGTCGGTGCTGCGCGCGAGCTGGAACGCCGATGTCGGCTATTGGACGCTCGCGCTGCCGCATATCCTGCAGGGGATCGGCATGCCCTTCTTCTTCGTCGGGCTCACCGCGCTCGCGCTGAGTTCGGTGCCCGCGCAGCACCAGACGTCGGCGGCGGGGCTGATGAGCTTCCTGCGGACGCTGTGCGGGGCGATCGGCACCGCGGTCGCGACGACCGCGTGGGACGATGCCAGCCGGACGTCGCGGTCCGAGCTCGTCTCGTCGCTCAATAACCCCGAAGCGACGATGACCTCGCTGCAAAATGCCGGCTTCACGCTCGAACAGGCGCGCGCGGCGATCGAGCGGCTGGTCGAGGTGCAGGCCTCGACACTCGGCGTGCTGCACCTGTTCCTCGCGTCGGGCGTCGTGTTCGTGCTTGCCGCTATATCGGTGTGGTTCGCGCCGCGGCCGAAACAGATTTCGATGGGCGGCGGGCATTAACGTTATTTGGCGAACAGCTGATCCAGATCGGCGAACGCCTTGAACTCGAGCGCGTTGCCCGCGGGGTCGTAAAAGAACATCGTCGACTGCTCGCCGGGCTGGCCGGGAAAGCGCGTGTGCGGTTCGATTACGAATGTCGTGCCCGCGGCCTTCAGCCGGCCGGCGAGCGCCTGCCAGTCGGCGGGCGACAGCACGACGCCGAAGTGCGGCACCGGCACCGCATGGCCGTCGACCGGATTATGCGCGGCCGATGCGCGCGGCGTATCGACGCGGTGCGCGACGATCTGATGCCCATAGAGGTTGAAGTCGATCCAGTCGGGATCGCTGCGCCCCTCGGGGCAGCCGAGGATAGTGCCGTAGAAATGGCGCGCGGCGTCCAGATCGTCGACGGGAAAGGCGATGTGAAAGGGGGCGAGGCCGGTCATGCTCCCCATTTGCCGCACCGACGCACGGAAAGCCAGTCCGGGACTTGGGTTGTGCGCCGCAACATGCTAGGCGCGCGCCCATGCTGACGATCAACGGAATCACTGTACGCCTTGGCGGGCGCGCCATCCTCGAACGCGCCACCGCGAGCCTGCCGGCAAAAAGCCGCGTCGGGCTGATCGGGCGCAACGGCGCGGGCAAATCGACGCTGATGAAGGTGATGATCGGCCAGCTTGAGGCCGACGAGGGCAGCATCGACATGCCGCGCAAGACGCGCGTCGGCTATATCGCGCAGGAAGCGCCGAACGGCATCGCGACGCCGTTCGAAACGGTGCTCGCCGCCGATACCGAGCGCGCCGAATTGCTGACGGCGTCGGAGACCGAACAGGACCCCGACAAGCTCGGCGACATCCACGAACGGCTGATCGCGATCGACGCCTATACCGCGCCCGCGCGTGCCGCGCGCATCCTGATCGGATTGGGGTTCGACGAGGATATGCAGGGCCAGCCGCTCGACAGCTTCTCGGGCGGGTGGAAGATGCGCGTCGCGCTCGCGGCACTGCTGTTCTCCGAACCCGATTTGCTGCTGCTCGACGAACCGTCGAACCACCTCGACCTCGAAGCGACCTTGTGGCTCGAAAATTTCCTGCGCGCCTATCCGGGGCAGCTGGTGGTGATCAGCCACGAACGCGACCTGCTCAACAATGTCGTCGACAATATCCTTCACCTCGAAGGCGGCAAGGTCACGCTCTACACCGGTGGCTATGACTCGTTCGAACGTCAACGCGCCGAACGTGCGGCGCAACTCGCCGCGGCCAAGGCATCGCAGGACGCCCAGCGCGCCAAGCTCCAGGATTATGTCGCGCGCAACAGCGCCCGCGCCTCGACCGCTAAGCAGGCGCAGTCGCGCGCCAAGATGCTCGCGCGGATGCAGCCGATCGCCGCGCTCGCCGAGGATCAGACGCTGGCGTTCGATTTCCCGAGCCCCGACGAGCTGAAGCCGCCGTTGATCACGCTCGACCTCGCGAGCGTCGGTTACGCGGAACGCCCGGTGCTGCAGCGGCTCAACCTGCGCATCGATCCCGACGACCGGATCGCGCTGCTCGGCCGCAACGGCAATGGCAAGACGACGCTCGCGCGCCTGCTCGCGGCGCAGCTGGCGCCGATGGCGGGCGCGATGGCGGCATCGGGCAAGATGCGCGTCGGCTATTTCACCCAATATCAGGTCGAGGAACTCGACGGCAGCGACACCCCGCTCGCGCATATGACGCGCGTGATGGAAGGCAAGACGCAGGGCGCGGTGCGCGCGCAGCTCGGCCGCTTCGGCTTTTCGGGCAACAAGGCGGTGACGCAGGTCGCGAAGCTGTCGGGCGGCGAACGCGCGCGGCTGGCGCTGGCGTTGATCACCCGCGACGCACCGCATTTGCTGATCCTCGACGAACCGACCAATCACCTCGACGTCGACGCGCGCGAGGCGCTCGTACAGGCGCTGAACGGTTTCGACGGCGCGGTGGTGCTGGTCAGTCACGACCGCCACATGCTCGAACTCACCGCCGACCGGCTCGTGCTCGTCGATGACGGCACCGCGCGAGAATATGACGGCAGCATGGACGATTATGTCGACATGATCCTCGGCAAGGGTCCGCAGAAGGACCGCGTGTCGAAAGCCGACAAGAAGGAAGACCGCAAGGCCGCGGCCGCCGCGCGCGAAGCGGCGGCGAAGATCAAGAAGGACGTCAGCGACGCCGAGGCCGATCTCGCCAAATATGAGGTCGTGCTCTCGGCCATCGACCGCGCGATGTTCGATCCGCAGGGTGCTGCGAGCGAATATAAGGGACTGACGATGAGTGAATTGTCGCAGCGGCGCGGCAAGATCGTCGCTGCGCAGGAAGCCGCCGAGGCGCGCTGGGTGACGGCGAGCGAAGCGCTGGAGGCGTTTGAGAGCGCGGCCGCCTAGGTTATCTGTTCCTACTTCGTCACCCCGGACTTGATCCGGGGTCCAGACACCCAAAGCTGCCATGGATGCCGGATCACGTCCGGCATGACGAATTGTTGTGGGCTCACCCGCATTGACTCCGCCACCCCAATCCATCATAATAGTTTCAATTGAAACTAGATGGGAATGCGACATGGCCGACCTTTTCGATAATCCGCTGGGCCTCGACGGCTTTGAATTCGTCGAATTTTCGGCGCCCGAAAAGGGCATTCTCGAACCCGTGTTCGAGGCGATGGGCTTCACGCTGATCGCGCGCCACCGCTCGAAGGACGTCCAGCTGTGGCGCCAGGGCGGCATCAATTTGATCGCCAATTACGAACCCAAATCGCCCGCTGCTTATTTCGCCGCCGAGCACGGCCCGTCGGCGTGCGGGATGGGCTGGCGCGTCCGCGATGCGGCGAAGGCGTACAGCGAAGCCGTCGCGCGCGGCGCCGAACCCGTCGAGGTCAACCCCGGCCCGATGGAACTGCGCCTGCCCGCGATCCGCGGCATCGGCGGCTCGATCATCTATCTGATCGATCGCTATGGCGACGACCTCAGCATCTACGACATCGATTTCGTCTATGAAGAGGGCGTCGATCGCCACCCGGTGGGCGCGGGCATGCAGCTGATCGATCATCTGACGCACAATGTCTATGGCGGCCGCATGGCGCATTGGGCAGCCTTCTACGAGCGCATCGCGGGTTTCCGCGAGATTCGCTATTTCGACATCAAGGGCGAATATACGGGGCTGACGTCGAAGGCGATGACCGCCCCCGACGGCAAGATCCGCATCCCGCTCAATGAAGAGGGCGCCGGCGGCGGCGGCCAGATCGAGGAATATCTGCGCGCCTATAATGGCGAGGGGATCCAGCATATCGCGTTCAGCTGCGACGATCTTTACGCCGCATGGGACAAGCTGAAAGCGATCGGCAATCCCTTCGCGCCCGCGCCGCCTGCGACCTATTACGAGATGCTCGAAGAGCGGCTTCCGGGCCATGGCGAGTCGGTCGAGGGCCTCCAGTCGCGCGGCATCCTGCTCGACGGCTCGACGACCGAAGGCGACCCGCGCCTGCTGCTCCAGATTTTCGGCCAGACCGTGATCGGTCCGGTCTTCTTCGAATTCATCCAGCGCAAGAAGGACGAAGGCTTTGGCGAGGGCAATTTTACGGCGCTGTTCAAATCGATGGAAATGGACCAGATTCGCCGCGGAGCCCTGACCGTCGAGGAACCCGCTGAATGACGAGCCCGATCAAATTGGGCGGTGTCCACCACGCCGCCTATCGCTGCAAGGATGCGAAGGAAACGGTCGACTGGTACGAGCGCATGCTCGGCATGACCTACACGACCGCTTTCGCCGAGGATCATGTGCCGTCGACCGGCGAATATGACCCCTATATGCACGTCTTCCTCGAGGCGGGGAACGGCAACATCCTCGCTTTCTTCGAGTTGCCGAACCAGCCCGTGATGGGCCGCGACGAGAATACGCCCAAATGGGTCCAGCATCTCGCGTTCAAGGTCGGCAGCTATGACGAGCTGGTCGCCGCGAAAGAGCATCTGACCGCGAACGGCGTCGATGTGCTCGGCCCGACGCACCACGGCATCTTCAAGTCGATCTATTTCTTCGACCCCAACGGTCACCGCGTCGAGCTCGCCTGCGACATCGGCACCGACGAGCAATATGCCGAGCTGAAACGCGTCGCACCGCTGATGCTCGAGGAATGGAGCCAGACCAAGAAGGCCCCGCGCCACGCCGACTGGCTGCACCAGGCGGCGAACGAGTAGGGTTGACCAAAAATCGTCGCCCCCGCGAAGGCGGGGGCCGCTGTCGTTCTAATCGAGCGTCAACAGCGTAAACCGCTAGCGGCCCCCGCCTTCGCGGGGGCGACGGCCTTCTTCCCTACTTCCGGTCGAGCCCGATGCTCTCCAGCGTCGCACCGCTGCACTTGTCGGCTTCCTTGGACTTGCCATCGCCCGACAGCGCCCCGATCGCGAGGAAACCCGCGACCACGGCGACGAGGAACGCGCCGGTCACCCAGATCAGATATTTGTCGATGAACGCCTTGATCGGCGCCCCGAACATTCGGAACAATATGCCGACGAGCATGAAGGAAAAGGCGCGGCTGGCGAGGCTCGCCCACAGGAAGGTCCAGAAACTCATGTGGATGAAACCGGCGGTGATCGTCAGCAGCTTGAACGGGATCGGCGTCGCGCCCTTGATCAGGATGATCTCGGCGCCGAACTCGCGCAGGTAACAGGCGGCCGACGGGAAGGCGTCGGTGAGCCCGAGCGCGCCGAGCAGCGCGAGCCCGACGCTTTCATAGAGGAAGAAGCCGATCAAATAGCCGAGCATGCCGCCCGCGACCGACGCGAGCGTACAGATGATCGCGTAGCGAACCGCTTTTTTCGGGTTCGCAAGGCACATCAGCCCGAGCATCGGGTGCGGCGGGACCGGGAAAAAACTCGCCTCGACGAAGGAGACCAGCGCCAGCCAATATTCGGCGTGCGGATGCGCGGATTTCTCCATGGTCCAGTTATAAAGCCTCTGGATCATGGACTTGTTACGCGGTGTGGCGGTCATGCTGGTCCTTGCGGTGGCGACGTCGGCCCTCCTATGCCGCCCGCGCCGTGCGAAGTCGAGCCGAAGCCTGGCATGCCGTGACCGAAAAACGCCGGAACCGTCGGGGAACGGTTCCGGCGTTGCTCCCACCAGAGACGGGAGCAAGGGACCTCGTAGCGTCCGCGCTATCGGCGAAGGGTCACCGCCGCGAGATCATGATCGCGCTGGCCAGCGTCATCGGCGTGCCGGTCCGTTGGGCGGCAATGATCTCCTTGCCGGCTTCGCGGCCTCTCGAAAGCGCGCTCCGGAAGCAATGGCCGGTGGCCATTTCCCGCACGGTCGATTCGAATTCGGGCCGGACGTCACATACCGATCGCGCCGCGGCGCGCAGGCGGCTGTCGAGCCGCGCCCAGCCGGCATCGGTGTCGAGATTGAGGTCGGCATAGCTGACTTTGACCACCTCGATTTCACCGGCCGGTGCAGTCGCTACGATGGGCTGAGAAAATGCGGGTGCTGCGCCGAGCAGCAACAGGGGCAGAGCCATGAAGATACGCATCGAGTTACTCCCTTTCACCATGTCCCAGCCGAACGGCAGGCTGCGGATGCGACGGGAGTAGCGGGCGCGCATGTCGGCGGCCGTGAGAAGAGCGTCAATCCGGTATTAAAAATACGTCAAAATCCAGAATGTTGAAATTTACCGTTCGTCTGCCCGTCAAAAGAATGTTATTCCGTCTTCGGGAAAAACATACGGCCGCAATCCCTCGACCAAGGAGGTCGCGCCGTGAATTCTGCATTCGCAAAAAACGAGCGGCATATCGCCGCCGTGCCGCCGGTATTGCGGCTCCTTGGTGACTTCGCCGTCGAGCCGCCCGCCCTGTCCCCCACCAGTCGCAAGGCCCGCGCCCTTCTTGCCCGGCTCGTGCTTGCCGACGCGCCGCTTGCGCGCGACCGGCTGAGCGCGCTTCTCTGGAGCCGCCGCCCCGATGCACAGGCGCATGCCAGCCTCAGGCAATGTCTCGTCGAACTGAAGCCCTGGACGCGCGCATTGCCGCCGCTGCTGCACGCCGATCGCGAAACCGTCGCCATCGACCGCACACAAGTCATCGACGATATTTCGCTGCTTCACGCCGCGTGCGCGGTGGACGATGTCGCCGTGGTCCTGAACCGGCTGCCCGCGCACGATGTCGGGTTGCTGGCCGATCTCGACGGTATCGACGAAGCATGGGACGACTGGCTCGCGGTCGAGCGCACGCGTCAGGGCGAAGCGATCGTCCGCGAAGTGCTCGCGGTGGCGGAAAGGCGGCTGCAGGCGGGCGATGTCGAGGGGGCCCTCGCGGTGGCGGATAAGGTGACGCGCTTCGATCCGTGCAGCGAACATGCCGCGCGGCTGGTGATGAGCGCGCGCTGGGAAGCGGGCGACGGCGATGGCGTGCGCCACGCCTGGCAGCGGATCGAGGACGCGCTCGCACGCGGAATCGACGGCAAACCCTCGGTCGAAACCGCCGAACTATATCGACGCCTGGCGGCCCGGCCCTGTCCCCCTGACCTTCACCCGGTCGCCCACCCGGTCGCCCATCCGGTCGCAGCGCCCGCGATGGCAGCCAATCCAACCGCCAGCCTGTCGCCGCGGCGCGCGCTGTTCCTCGGCATGGCCGCGCTGGCGCTCGCGCTGACGGGCGCGGATGCGCCGCGGTCGCGATCCGCGGTCGCTGCATTCGATACGCCGGTGGTCCGCGTCGAACCGATCGAGCAGCGCGGCAATGATCCGGTCGAGGACCGTTTTGCCGATGCGCTGGCCGGCGATTTCGCGCGCTTTGCCAAGGCGTCGGGGGGCGCGGTCCGGGTGCTCGACGGAAAGGTGGCGGGACGCGCGGGCGATTTCATCGTCCGCATCGCGATCGAGCGCGACGGGAGTCAGTTCGTCAGCGAGTCGCGGATTGTCGACAGTTTGAACGGATCGATCCTGTGGTCCAGCCGTTTCGCGGCGCCCGTCGACGACCTCAGCCGGCTGCGCGAACGGACCGCGCTCGCGGTCGCCGGACTGGTCAACTGCGCGCTGACGCTGAACGGCCGGAAAGACCTGTTGGCGGCCGATGCGGATCGACGATCGCTGATCTTTGCGGTCTGCGACGCGGACACGGCTTTCGACGGACCCCGCGCAATCCGGTTGATGGAGGAGCTGGTTCAGCGCTGGCCGGGGGATGCCGACACGCTGGGATTGCTGGCGCAGGTCCGCATCAAGCACCTCTCGCACGAGATGGATCCGGCCAAATGGAACGTGGGGCGCGCAAAAGCGATCGATGCGGCGCGCCGGGCGCTTGCGATCGATCCCGACAATGTCCCCGCGCTGACCGCGCTGTCGCAGACGGGCGGGAGCGAATTGTTCATGGTCGAGGCCCTGCCTCTTGTTGACCGCGCGCTTGCGATCGATCCCGAATATCCGGCCGCATTGATGACGAATGCGGTGGGACTGTTCCAGGCCGGCTATGTTCAAGCCGGTGTCGGCCCGGCGCAGCGCGCCGCGCGCGCGGACCCGACGTCGATCTACAAGGCATTGGGGGTGGTCCGGCGTTATGGGGCGGCCGGGAAGATGCAGGATGCGATGAAGCAGTTCGCCGAAGTGGAGGCAATCTGGCCGGGGCATCCCGATCTTGCCGAACATCGCCGCCGTCTCGCGGTCGAACGCGGCCGGGACGCGGCGGCCGAAGTCTATCGCGGCGCAACGGCCGGGGAGCAGCGTGAATTCGATATGCTGCTCCTCCATCAATTTGCCGACCCTTCGATCGGATCGCGCGAGGTCGACGCCGCCGCCGAAGCCGAATTCGCGCGCTACCCTTCGTCGGCCTATGCACTGGCTGCGCATTTTTCGCGGCTCGGCGACCAGCCGAAGGCGCTTTCGTGGCTCGCGCGCGCGCCGATACGCAAAACCGACGGCCAATGGTCGCTTCTCTATTGGCCATCGGTCGCTCCGCTCCGGCGCGATCCGCAGTTTTTTGCCAAGCTGGCGCGGATCGGGCTGGTCGATTTCTGGCGGCGCCAGGGTCGCTGGCCCGACTTCTGCAACGAGCCCGGACTGCGTTACGATTGCAAAAGCGAAGCCGAGCGGCTGGTGCGCCTCGGCCGCGCCGTCAGTGGCGGAAGTGGCGCATCCCGGTGAACACCATCGCGAGGCCGGCCTCGTTCGCCGCCGCGATCACTTCGTCGTCGCGGATCGAGCCGCCCGGCTGGATCACGCAGGTCGCGCCCGCCTCGACCGCGGCGAGCAGGCCGTCGGCGAAGGGGAAGAAGGCGTCGCTCGCGACCGCGCTGCCGACGGTGCGGGCTTCGGCCCAACCATGCGATTCAGCGGCTTCGCGCGCCTTCACCGCGGCGATGCGCGCGCTGTCGCGGCGGTTCATCTGCCCGGCGCCGATGCCCGCGGTCGAGCCGCTCTTGGCGTAAACAATCGCGTTCGACTTCACATGTTTGGCGATCGTCCACGCGAACAGCGCGTCGGCGAGTTCTTCGTCGGTCGGCGCGCGGTCGGTGACGACTTTCAGGTCGGCGCGGGTGATGCGGCCATTGTCGCGGCTCTGCGCGAGCCAGCCGCCGGCGATCGTCTTGAGCATCAGTCCGCCGCGCGCCGGGTCGGGCAGCTCGCCCGTCAGCAGCAGGCGGAGGTTCTTCTTTTTCGCGAACACCGCGCGCGCATCGGCGTCGGCGTCGGGGGCGCAGACGACTTCGGTAAAGATGCCGCTGATTGCTTCGGCGGTCGGGCCGTCGAGCGGCCGGTTGACCGCGATGATGCCGCCGAACGCCGAGACATCGTCGCACTTCAGCGCCGCGTCATAGGCTTCGGCGATCGTCGCGGCGGTCGCGACGCCGCACGGGTTCGCGTGCTTGACGATGACGCAGGTCGGGTCGGCCTCGCGGAATTCGGCGACGAGTTCGAGCGCGGCGTCGGCGTCGTTGATATTATTGTAGCTGAGTTCCTTGCCCTGCACCTGTTCGGCCTGCGCGATGCCGCGCGCGGCGGGGCCGGCGGGCAGATAGAGTGCGGCCTTCTGGTGCGGGTTTTCGCCATAGCGGAGTTCGGCCGACAGCTTCGCGGTCAGCGGCAGCGTGTCGGGGAAGAATTTGCCCTGGTCGGCAAAGGCGAACCATTGCGCGATCATGCTGTCATAGGTCGCAGTGTGCGCGAAGGCGGTCGCGGCGAGGCGCTTGCGCAAGCCGAGGGTGGTGGCGCCGTTGTTGGCGTCCATCTCTTCGATGACTGCGGCATAATCTTCAGGCTCGGTGACGATGCCGACGAAGGCGTGGTTTTTTGCCGACGAGCGCACCATTGCGGGGCCGCCGATGTCGATATTCTCGATGATCGTGTCGCGATCGGCGCCGCTCATCACCGTCTGAAGGAAGGGGTAGAGGTTGACGACGACGAGGTCGATCGCGCCGATGCCATGTTCCTCCATCGACGCGACATGCGCCGCGTCGTCGCGCACCGCGAGGATGCCGCCGTGGACGGTCGGGTGCAGCGTCTTGACGCGGCCGTCCATCATCTCGGGAAAGCCGGTGAGGTCGGAGACGTCGAGGACATTGTGCCCCGCTTCGCGCAATGCCTTCGCGGTGCCGCCGGTCGATACGAGTTCGACGCCGTGACGGACGAGCGCGGCGGCAAGATCGGCGAGCCCCGCCTTGTCGCTGACGGACAGGAGGGCGCGGCGGACGGGAATCAGGTCGGTCATGGGGGAGGGCCTCGGCTGGCGATGGGATGACGCGGCCCCCCTAGGCGCGTCGTCCCTTAAGAGCAAGTACACGTCGCCCCCGCGAAGGCGGGGCCGCTGGCAGCCTTGTGCAAGGCCGATGGCGGCCCCCGCCTTCGCGGGGGCGACGATTATCTTACAGCCCCAGTGCCGCCGCAATCTGGTCCCAGCGCACCAGTTTGAAATTCTGCGCCTTCGGGGCGTTGTCGCCGTCTTGCGCGAGGAAGATACCGTCGGGGTAGGCCGGACCGAAATTCCCCGCGACCGCCTCGATCCCGTCGGTCTCGCTTGTCGCCCCGAACGCGCCCGCCGCAACGGCAAAGCGGCCGACATAGTCGACACCGGGCAGGCGGAAGACCGCATAGGCATTATCGCCCTGGCTCGACACGAGCAGGTAGCGCTGGCCCTTGTGATCGATCGTCGCGAGCCCTTCGACATCGGCGACGAGGCGCTGGTTGTCGACCGGCGCGACCATGCGGGCGGTGGCGGTCTTGCCATTGGGCTTCAACTCCCAGACCCCGGCGTCTTCCTCACCGACATAGAGCGTATCGCCGTCGAAGACGCAGCCTTCGGACTGGGTCGGGATCTTATATTCCCATTCGGTCGTGAAGTTCGGCGTGCCGTCGACCGCCAGCGTGCCGACGCGCACCATGCCGTCCTTGACGATCAGCGCCGCGGTGAGCGGCGCGCCGGGCGCGGTCTTTTTGAGGCAGAGGCCATAGGCTTCGCCCGTGCCCGCCGCGGCGCGGCCCAGCGCGACGATCGCCGGCTTGTCGGCATCGAGGCGGAACACCGCGAGATGGGCGTTCACCCCGTCGTTGCGGTCGCTCGCGACGATGATGTTGCCCGCGACGTCGACATTGTTGACGAGGCCGGCCTGGGTAAAGGCGATGTCCTTGCCCGTCAGGTCATAGACATGCAGCCCGGCCTTCTTGTCGGTCGCGACGATCAGCGCGCGGTTCGGATTGGCCGGGTCGACCCAGATTGCCGGATCGTCGGCGGCGTCGGCCTTGCCTGTGCCGACGGGCGCGGTCTCGCCGCTCGCGGCCACCTGCACCGGGGGCAGGCCGGTGATGACGGGCGCGCCCGCGGCGCAACCGCCGAGCGTCGATGCAAAAGCCAGCGAAGTCAGCAGCTTTCCTTTGCCGATGGTGGCCATGATGATTCCCCCGTTCCCGATTGCGCAAAAAATGCGGCTCGCGCGCCCCGTCCCAGCAAAGTCGAGCGGCGTCAATACGACAATATTTCCGTCACTTAACTGTCATCGACACGTCACACGGCTCGCCGCAAACTGTCACACGCCCCCCCTAGAGGCCCGGCAACCAATAAGGGGGGTCTGTTACCATGATTCGAACTTTCAGCCTGCAATCCGCCGCCGCGCTTGTGCTTGCCACGGCTCTCCTCTCCGCTCCGGCGACGGCGCAGGATGCCCCGATCCCGGCCGAAGACCGCGGCGATGGCACGATCACCACGTCGCAGGACATCGTCGTCCTCGGCAGCGTCGGTTATCGGGGGCGCAGCGACGAGGCCGAACCCGTGCTGTCGTACGACAGCGAATTCTTCCAGCGCTTCGAACCGCTGACCGCGGGCGACGCGCTGAAGCGCGTGCCGTCGGTGACTTTCCTGTCGGACGTCATCGAAAGCGATGGCGCGCGCCTCCGCGGCCTGCCGCCGGGTTATACGCAGATCCTGATCAACGGCGAAAAGGTGCCGGGGTCGAATGCCGACCGCAGCTTCTTCCTCGATCGTATCCCCGCCGAGCTGATCGACCGCGTCGAAATCGTTCGTTCGTCTTCGGCGCGCCGCACCGGCGACGCGGTCGCGGGCACGCTCAACATCAAGCTGCGCGACGGTTATGAGCTCGACGGCGGCTATTTGCGCGCGGGCGGCCTCTATTATGACGACAAGGAACTCGAACCGAGCGTCGGCGGCGTGTTCGGCGGCGCGCTCGGGCCTGGCCGCTTCCTGATCGGGGGCAATTTCCAGGGCCGCCACAACCCGAAAAAGAAATATTCGCTGCGCTACAGCGACTCGCCCGAGAATGACCCCGACTTCGCGACCGACGATTTCGAAAATCGCGAGGACCAGCGCGACACCCGCGACGGCAAGGATTATTCGTTCAACGCGACCTATGACATCAAAGGCGACACGACCGATTTCTCGGTCAACGGCTTCTATGTCCACACCGATCGTACCGAGGATGAGCGCAGCTTCGAATATAATCATCCGACGAACGTCAACGGCCCGATCCGTGCGACACCGCCGGGCAATCTGACCGTCGACAACGCCAATGTCGCCAAGATCAATCAGGACAATTACAGCGTCAACGGCAAGCTCGCGCACCGCTGGTCGGCGGGCGAGACCAGCCTGAAGATCGGCTATGCCTATTTCGACGAAGACCGGTTCGAAACCGAATATGAGGTCGAGTTCGATCGCGCGCTGCCGCGCTTCACCGGCGATCAGACGCGCACCGCCATCACCGACAAGGAATTTTCGGTGCGGCTCGAGCATGAGGTCGACCTCGGCGAAACCGCCAAGCTGGTGTTCGGCGGCCTGTGGCAGGACAAGGATCGTGACTCCTCGATCACGGAGGCGCCGCGTGACCGGTTCAATCTGACCGCCGCAAACCGCCAGGGCTATGATCAGTTCACGCGCAACCCGACCGAATTCGTCCGCACCTTCGGCGCCTTCGTGCCCGCGCTCGGCGGAATCAATACAATCCAGGAAAAGCGCCTCGACGGCTTCGTGCTGGTCGAGGGCGACATGCCCGGGGTAAAGTGGGAAGCCGGTGTCCGTTATGAAACGACCGATCTCACGATCGACGATTTCACCGTGCCTGCCGCGCTGCAGCGCACGACGAACAATTATGAGAAGCTGCTCCCTTCGGCGTCGATCAAGGTCGACGTCGGCGCGCGCGGCCGCATCACCGCCTCGACGGCGCGTACCAGCCGCCGCCCCGAGTTCAACTATCTCTCGCCGGTGACTTTGACGGAGGAACTCGGCGACAACAGCCTCGTCGGCAATCCGCTGCTCGACCCCGAAACCTCCTGGGGCTTTGATCTTGGCTATGAACAGCGTGTTGGCCGCTCGGGTATCGTGGGGGTCAACCTCTTCTACCGCAAGGTCAACGACCTGATCGAGCTAGCCAACATCGGCGCGATTCCGGGCAGCTCGACCACTTTCCTTTACCAGCCGCAGAATATCGGCGACGGCAAGGTCTGGGGCGTCGAATTTGACCTGTCGAGCGACCTTGGTTTTATCGGGCTGCCCGACACCGGCGTCTTCGGCAACGTGTCGTGGCTCGACAGCAAGATCGACGACGAATTCGGCGAGCGCCGCTTCAACGGGCAGAGCAAGTTTGTATACAACTTCGGCGTGATTCAGGACATTCCCTCGGTCGGCGCGGCGTTCGGCGCGACCTATCGCAAGCAGGGCGGCGCGTTCAGCCGCACGGTCGGCGAGGAAGTCTTCACCAGCTATGGCGCCGACCTGGAAGTCTTCGTCGAAAAGCGCTTCGGCAAGAGCTTCACGATCCGCGCCGTGGGCTCGAACCTCTTGAACGGCGCGAAGCGCGAGCGTTTCAACAAGTTCACGACCACCGGCGATCAGGTCGCTCGCGAGTTCGACGAATATGAACTGGAGAAGGAAACCGCGGGTCCGGTCTTCCAGCTGATGGCGCGTTACGCTTTCTGACGCGCTGGGTTGCGGCGGCGGGCAGTCCCTTGCCTGCCGCCGTCAGCCGATATGCTTGAAGATCCAGCCGATGCTGGCGCCGCCCGCGGGCGCGGTGCCGGTGACGACGAGCTGTTCGGTCGGGTGCGGCCGGCCTTCGCCGTCGACCCACAGGCTTTGTTCGATGTCGAGCCCGCCTTCGGAGGTGCGGAATTGCCACAGCGGACCGCCATTGATGCGCAGCAGTGCGCCCAATTTGTCAGCGGTGAGGCTCGCCGAAATATGCGCGCCGAGGTGGAAGCGCAGCGTGAACCCCTTGTCGCCCTTGCGCCGCGTGCGCGGGGCGGGGAGGAGCATGTCCTCGCCGCGCAGCTCGCGCCCGTTCGGCGACAGGATCAGGAGGCGGCGGTGAATCAGCCCGTGGCGCCGCGCATAGCCGTCGTGACTCATCTCGACGCGGCTGCCCTGCGGCGTCTCGCGCCGGTCGAGCTCGACTTCGGTCACCCCCTTGCCGAGCGAGCCGTTGGCCAGGATCGCGGTCGAATTGCTGTCGCCCAGCGTCAGTGTCGAATGCGCCGCGGTGGTGCGCAGCCCGCGCGCGAGGTCGGCGGGGATCGTCGCGCCGGTCAGCGCGGCGCCGCCGCAATTGACGACGATCCGCTCGGCGCCGTCGCTGAGTTCGAAGGCGAGGGTCGAGGCGCAGCCCGCTTCGGTCACCCGGGCAATGGGGGGAGGCGCCGCGTCGGCGAGCAGCACGACCTTGTTCGCGACGAGCCGCTGATAGCCCCAGTCGCGCGCCTGCTTCAGCGGCCGCGTGCGCACGCCGCTGGCGTCGACGATCGCCTGGATCGTGGCGGCCGACGTCGCGCCGCTGCCCTGCCAGCTGCCCATGCCGCCGTCGCTGTGGGTGAGGCCGAGCAGCGCCGGGACCGCGCGCGCGAGCACTTCCTGGATGAAGGGCGGCACCTCCATGCGGCGCATGTCGTATATTTTCGCGAGCATCGACAATGCCATGACCGCGTCGAGCTGCGCCTGCGGCGAGCGCGAGATATTGCCGCCATCGGCGTAGAAGCTCGTCTCGAGCACCTTGCGCAGCCCGGCCTCGCCGAAGACCTGCCGCGGCTCGCCGCCGGGCATCAGCAGCGACGCGGCGACGATCCCGACCCACGCGACCATCTGGCCGGTGCCGGGCCGCGTCTTGTCGGCGACACGGTCGAGATGGCGCGCTGCGCGCGCAAGATGGTTGAGCACCGCCGAGCGATAGACGAGGTCGCTCGACGACAGGATCAGCGGCGCATGCGCGGCCCAGAACAGGATGCGCCACGCGCTGTTGTCGGCTTTCCACGCGGGCTCGCTCACGGTCTCGCCGTGGGTGCCGAGCCAGTGGCGGACGACCGCCTCGGCGATCGGCGCGCCGTCGGCGCGCGATCCGGTGGCGGCGAGGTCGCGCAGCCAGGCGAAGCTGTGGAGATAGTCGGCAAAGGTCGGTGCGACGGTGAGCGCGGCGAAGTCGAGCTCGCCGAGCGGCAGCTTGAGACCGCGGTGGAGGAAATGGCCGGCACGGATCGCGGTGCCCGCGCGCGTGTCGCCGGGCACCGGATCGACCGGCACGCCGAGCAGCTTGAGCGGAAAGCGCCCCTTCAGGCGGAACGCGTGGAGCGGTGTGCGCCAGGTCAGGCGCGTGATCGCATTGGCGACGCGGTCGCCGAGCGAAAGGCCCTTGTCGGCAGGAAGGCGGATCAGGCGCTTGCCGGGTTCGATCGTGTCATCGATGGCGTCGGCGGCGGCGCCCTCCGGTTCATCTTCTGGAGCGGTCACCGGTCTTGCCATGTTCAGGCGCCGCCGCGCAGCCGCCGGATATTGTCGGCATAGGCGTCGGGGCCGCCCTTGAAGGTCGCGGTGCCCGCAACGAGCACGTCGGCGCCCGCGGCGATCGCGAGCGGGGCGGTGCCCGCATCGATTCCGCCATCAACCTCCAGCCGGATGTCGCGGCCCGATTTGTCGATCATCTTGCGGACCGCCTC
Organism: Sphingopyxis sp. H053; assembly: GCF_001468225.1. Taxonomy (GTDB): domain Bacteria; phylum Pseudomonadota; class Alphaproteobacteria; order Sphingomonadales; family Sphingomonadaceae; genus Sphingopyxis. The sequence goes on from NZ_LNRU01000007.1 coordinate 332,721, forward strand.
GATCTTCCTCAGCTGGCTCGAAATGAAGCTCTGGCCGCCAAAGCCCGGATTGACGCTCATAATCAGGACGAGGTCGATATCGTCGATCAGATAGTCGAGCATCTTCGCCGGGGTCGCGGGATTGAGCGACACGCCCGCCTGCTTGCCGAGCGACTTGATGTGCTGGACGGTGCGGTGGATGTGCGGCCCCGCTTCGGGATGGACGGTGATGATGTCGGCGCCCGCCGCGGCAAAGGCGTCGAGGAAATGGTCGACCGGCGAGATCATCAGATGGACGTCGAAGGGCAAGGTCGAGTGCGGGCGCAAGGCCTTCACCACCGCCGGGCCGATCGTCAGATTGGGGACATAATGGCCGTCCATGACGTCGATATGGACCCAGTCGGCACCCGCGGTCTCGATCGCGCGCACTTCCTCGCCCAGCCGCGCAAAATCGGCGCTGAGGATCGACGGGGCAATGCGGACGGGCGTGGTGGCGGCGGTCATAGAAACCGGCCTTAACCATCTAGCGAGTCGGGGGCAAGCGGGGCGGGGCGGCTATTGGCAGCTATCCCCAAATAATGTCGCGCGACGCTATCGCCAGCGCCAGCCGCCCTCGGTCTTGGCGCGATAGATCGGCATCGGGGCGAGCCCCGCGAGGACGACGAGGATGGTCATCGGAACGGGCCTGTCGCGGAAGAGCCAGGCGAGGCCGGCGATCATCGCGATATGAAGCGCGAGGAAGAACCAGCCTTCCCACACGAGCGGCAGGCCGGTGCCATAGCCGTGGCGCTTGGCACGAAACCAGGGGCTCTTTCGCATGAACAGGTGGAGCATGATCAGCTTTCCTCTTTCGGCGGCCGTCCGCGTCTGGCGGGAACCGGCGGTTTTACCGTCATGCCGCGCCGCGCCAGCGCCTCGCGCAGCAGTATCTCGATTTCGGCATTGGCGCTGCGCAGTTCGTCCGCCGCCAGCCGCTCGATCGCCGCATAGAGCGCGGGATCGAGGCGGAGGGCAAAGGCTTTTTTGGACTGCGTCGGCATTGGAACAAACCTCTATCCCCGTTCGCATCGAGCGAAGTCGAGATGCCGGGAGGTCGTGTACCCACGATGGGTGTCTCGACTTCGCTCGACACGAACGGGATTTTTACGTCAGTAAAGCGAACCGGCGTTCACGACCGGCTGCGTGTCGCGTTCACCGCACAGCACGACCATCAGGTTCGACACCATCACCGCCTTGCGTTCGTCGTCGAGGTCGACGACGCCCTTTTCGGACAATTGGGTCAGCGCCATCTCGACCATCGTCACCGCGCCTTCGACCAGCTTCTTGCGCGCCGCGATCACCGCCTCGGCCTGCTGGCGGCGGAGCATCGCGCCGGCGATTTCCTGCGCATAGGCGAGGTGGGTGAGGCCGCATTCGTCGACGGTGATCCCCGCGACGCTCAGCCGCTCGATCAGCGCCTTGCGCAGCTCGACCCCGACCTCGTCGTGGTTGCCGCGCAGCGTGACTTCCTGATGCTCGATGTCGTCATAGGGGTAGCGCGAGCCGATCGAGCGCACCGCGGCCTCGATCTGCGCCATCACAAATTCCTTGTAATCGTCGACGTCGAACAAAGCCTGCGCGGTGTCGGTGACGCGCCACACGACCTGCGCCGCCATCTCGATCGGGTTGCCGCGGAGGTCATTGACCTTGATCTTGTCCGAAATCACGTTGTTCGCGCGCACCGCGATTTTCTTGCGCGTCAGCCAGGGGAGCACCCAGCGCAGCCCTTCCTCGCGGTCGGTGCCCTTGTACGCGCCGAACAGCTGGATCGCCGCGGCCTCGTTCGGGTTGATGAGGTAGAAGCCGCACAGGATCAGCAGGCCCACGACCGCCGAGGCGACAACGACGATCCATTTCCACGCGACCATATATTCGGCGTTGGCGTTGGTGATCCCCGCCCAGGCGGCGACGCCCAGCAGCAGCAGCCAGATGAATAGCATCAGATAGCCGCTCTGCGTAGCGGCGCGTGTCTCGCGGCTGCGGTTCAGCGCGGGAGTCCCTGTTTCGACCATTTTGCCCTCCGAATCATTCGATATAAAGATGATATCATATTTATATCGAATCGGGTGGAGGTCAATCGGGATTCGAGCGAACAGACGCTCATGTCGGTTTCGCTGCGGCAAGTTGGCACAACGGCCGGAGTTGGGTTCGATCGTGTTTAGACCGGGATGTGTGGCAATCGGTGTGGTTGCCCATGGCGGCCGGCTGCGGCAGCATCGAAGCATACTCAAGTTCGGACTTCAAAACTGACGCGCTCGTGCGCGAAGGAGGACAGATGCTCCAGGGCAAAAAACTGGTTCAATCCATGTTCGCGCGGAGCGGCTACAGGATTGTAAGATCAGAATCCCGCATGCGGTATCGGCCGACCGCAGCCGACGCGCGCCACTCTGCCAGCTTACTCCATGAGATACTTCCCGTGGTGCAGCACAATGCGCTGACCGGAGAATGGCCGACACCGGCATTTCTTGAGGATTATTTCGATGCAAGCCGCCTTGCGATGGCTCGCCTTCTGCTCGATCAATGCGACGCCGAAGACGTCGAAATCGCGGGCAAGCGCGTTCTGGACATCGGGTGCCACGCAGGGAGCCTGCTGCGCCTCATGCACGCCAGATACCCGGAAGCCTCGCTCTTTGGATGCGACATCAGCGATGTGAAGCTCGCGATGGCCAAACGCGCCTGCCCGGACGCCGAACTCTTCTTCAGCGCGCTTTCGGACCTTCCCCGGTCATCGCGCTACGATGTGGTGTTCCTGATGGAAGTGCTTGAGCACACGGTCGATCCCGAAGCCGTTGTCCGGCGCCTGCTCGATATTGTGTCTGCTGCCGGGACGCTCATATTGACGGTTCCCGATGGGCGGAAGGATCAATTCCCCGCCAAGGAATATCATGCGGAGTTTGATTCCTACGCGGGCCACATCAACTTCTGGAGTCCGGAGAGCTGGCGCTATTTCCTTATGCGGACCGCTCCCGAGTGGAAACTTCGTACAGGAACGCTGCCGACTGGACATTTGTTCGCAGCGCTAAGCATGAAGAATAAGGTGAATTAGGATAAACAAAGGGGGCGAAATCGCCCCCTTTGCCTCCCCGGTATCGTTCGCTTATTCGGTCGGAAAGCCGCGCTTTTTCAGCAGCGCTTTCACGTCGGGATCGCGGCCGCGGAAGGCGCGATAGGCTTCGGCGCGGTCGGTTTCGTTGCCGGTCATCAGCAGGATCGTGCGGAACTTGTCGGCAACGCCGCGGTCCCACGGGCCGCCGGCTTCGGTGAAGGCGGCCCAGGTGTCCGCGTCCATCGTTTCGGACCAAAGATAGCTGTAATAGCCCGCCGAATAGGCGTCCGAGCTGAACAGATGGCCGAACTGCGGCAAGCGGTGCCGCATCACCAGTTCCTTCGGCATGCCGATTTCGGCGAGCGTCTCGCGCTCGAACCTGTCGACGTCGGTGGGCGGCGTCTTGCGGTCGTGCAGCTTCATGTCGACGATCGCGCTCGACAGATACTCGACCGTCGAAAAGCCCTGGTTGAACTTGTCGGAGGCGAGGATCTTGTCGACCAGCGCCTGCGGCATCGGCGCACCCGTCTTGTAGTGCGTCGCATATTTCGACAGCACTTCGGGGGTCATCAGCCAATTCTCGTTCACCTGGCTCGGATATTCGACGAAGTCGCGCGGCACCCCGGCGAGCGCGGGGTAATAGATGTGCTGCAGCAGATAATGGATGCCGTGGCCGAATTCGTGGAACAGCGTCGTCGCATCGTCGAGGCTGATCAGCGTCGGCTCGCCCTTCGCGGCCTCGGTGAAATTATTATTGTTCGACGCGAGGACGTTGCGCTCGCCGCCGAGCGTCTGCTGGCTGCGATAGGTCGTCATCCACGCGCCCGAGCGCTTTCCGTCGCGCGCGAAATTGTCGAGATAGAAGACGCCGACATTCTCGTTCGTCTTGAGGTTATAGACCTCGAAGGTGCGGACCTTGGGATCGAACACAGGGATCGTGCCGGTGTTCTCGCGGAAACCGAGGTCGTAGAGCTGCCCCGCCGACCAGAACATCGCGTCGCGCAGCTTGTCGAGCTGGAGGTACGGCTTCACTTCGCTTTCATCGAGGTCGTATTTCGCCTTGCGGACCTTCTCCGAATAGAAACGATAGTCCCACGGTTCGATGGTGATCTTGGGCCCCTTGCCGGCCTTGGCTTCGGCGTCGGCGATCGCCTGCATGTCGGCGACCTCTTCCTTCACGCGCGCGACCGCGGCGGGCCAGACCTTCATCATCAGCCCCATCGCGGCTTCGGGGGTCTTCGCCATCGTGTCGGCCATGCGGTAATGCGCATGCGTCGGGAAGCCGAGCAGTTCGGCGCGCTGCTGGCGCAGCTTCAATATCTCGACGATCGTCGCATTGGTGTCGTTCGCGTCGCCATTGTCGCCGCGGCTGATAAACGCCTTGTAGACCTTCTCGCGAAGCGCGCGGTTGGTCGCGCCCTGCATCACCGGCTGCGCCGACGAGCGGGTGTTCTTGATCGCCCACTGGCCGGGCTTGCCATTGGCTTCGGCCGCCGCGGCGAGCGAGGCGACGAAGCCGGGCTCAAGACCCGCGAGCTCGGCCTTGTCGGTAACGAAGGTATAGAGCTTCTCGTCGCCGAGCAGCTTCGACGAGAAGGCCGAGAACAGCCCTTCGAGCTTCGAGTTCATCTCGACCAGCTTCGTCTTGTTCGCGGGCGACAGGTTCGCGCCGTCGCGGACCATCTCGTCGTAGCTGCGCTCGACGATGCGGATTTGCTGCGCGTTGAGGCCGCTGTTGTTCCGCTTGTCGTACACCGCCTTGTAGCGCGCGAAGAGCTTCGGCTCCAAAAACAGCTCGGTGTAGAAGGTCGTGAGCTTGGGGCTCCATTCGGCGTCGATATCCTCGACGCGGTCGTTCGACTTGTTCGACGTCTGCACGCCCCACAGCGCGAAGAGGCGGTCCATCGTGTCGCCCGCGAGCATCATCGGGACGTGCGTGTTCTCGAACGTCGGCGCGGCGGGATTGTCGATCACCGCCTGCACCTGCGCCTTGGTCTCGGCCATGCCCTTGACGAAAGCGTCGGGGAACAGCTCGGGGTCCATCTTGTCCCACGGCGGCACCCCCTCGAACGGGCCGGTCCACGGCGCGAGCATCGGGTTCTGGCCCGCGGGCGTGGCGGGGGTCAGCTTTGCGGCGGCGGTCGGTTCGGCGGCGGTTGCAGTGGTCATCTGGCTATAACCCACGATCATCGCGGTGGATGCAAGCATGATCGACAAATGACGGGCAAAAGGCTGCGCGGTGCGCGACATCGATAAATCTCCCCGGAGGATAAGGTTTCGAACGAAACCATGTCGGGGGCCGCCTTAACCTTATATGACAGCGGGGTGCAAGCCGCCTAAGCGCCAAAATCCTGCTGGATCAGGCCGGGCACGTCGACGCGGAAGGCGAACACGCCGCCTGCGTGCGGCTGCTTCGCGCGCTCCTCGTCGGTCAGATTTTTGCCCGCGCTGGTGACGAACGCGGTCTTGAGGTCGGGTCCGCCAAAGGCGATCATCGTCGGGCGCTGGACCGGCAGCTCAACCGTCTGGATCAACTCGCCTGCGGGTGAGAAGCGCACGACGCGCCAGCCGTCCCACAGCGCCGACCAGTAACAGCCCTCGGCATCGACCGCGGCGCCGTCGGGGCGGCCGTTTCCGAACTCGAACTGGTGGAAGATGCGGCCGTTGCTCAGCGTGCCCGCGGCCGGGTCGACATCATAGGCGCGGATCGCATGCGTCGGCGTGTCGGCGTGGTAGAAGGTGCGGCCGTCGGGGCTGAAGGCTGCGCCGTTGCTCGTCGTCAGCCGTCCGAAGATTTCGGTCAGCGAGCCATCGGGATCGAGCCGGTAGAGCGTGGCCGCGGGGTTCGCCTTGTCGCTCGTCAGGCTGCCGACCCACAGCCGCCCCGCGGCGTCGACACGGCCATCGTTGAAGCGCTGTTCGGGTTTGTCGGCGAGCACCGCTGGCCCGAACGGACGCGGTGCGGCACCCCACCCGTCGATCAGCGCGCAGCCATTTTCGAGCGCCGCGACCAGCCCGCCGCGCGCCCGCGGCGCGATGCACCCGACCTGCTCGGTAAGCTCCATCACCTCGTCGGCGCCGCTTGCTGGATCGGTGCGATGGATTTTGCGGCCGTCGATATCGACCCAATAGAGGCGAGCTTCGGTGGCATGCCAGAAGGGCGATTCGCCAAGCAGCGCGCCGGCATCGAGAAGCAGTTGGACCATGGAGCGGGTCTTAGCGCGGCCCGCCGATGCTGCCCAGCGGCTGCAAACCTATTCGCTGTGCTGGATGCAGCCGCCGCGTAATTTTCCTTCGTCATCCCGGAGGAAAGGCAGGGCGACGAAAGAGTCTCATGCCGTAGCGTCTTTCTACTTGACGTGGACGTAAACGTAAGGTCTTTTGAGCGGGAAAGATGCGGCCGACTCCCCGCTTGCGTTCGGCTGTTCTCAGGGAAAGGAACCATATGTCGCTCGATAATCTATCGCGCTCCGCCTACTCCGAAGATCATGAGGCGTTTCGCGCCACGGTACGCCAGTTCCTCGAAAAGGAAGTCGCCCCCAATGCGGCGAAATGGGCCGAGGATGGCATCGTGCCCAAGGATATTTGGCCCAAGGCGGGCGAACTCGGCATGCTGTGCCCGACGGTGCCCGAGGCATATGGCGGGCTCGGCCTCGACTTCGGCTATAACGCGGTCGTCGACGAAGAAAGCGCCTATTATGGCCGCGCCACGACGGGCTTCTCGCTCCAGTCGGACATCGTCACCAGCTATATCGTCAAATATGGCAGCGAGGAGCAGAAGAAGCACTGGCTGCCCAAGATGGTGTCGGGCGAGGTGATCACCGCGATCGCGATGACCGAACCGGGCACCGGCAGCGACCTTCAGGGGATGCGCACGACCGCGAAAAAGGATGGCAATCATTATGTCATCAACGGGTCGAAGACGTACATCACCAACGGCCAGAACGCCGACCTCATCCTCGTCTGCGTCAAGACCGACACCGAGGTCCAGCCGGCGTGGAAGGGCGTTTCGATCGTCCTCGTCGAAGCCGACCGCGAAGGCTATGAGCGCGGGCGCAACCTCGACAAGATCGGGCAGGACGAGGCTGATACGTCGGAAATGTTCTTCAACGACGTGCGCGTACCGATCACCAACTGCCTCGGCGAAGAGGGGCAAGGCTTCATTTATCTGATGAGCGAGCTTCCGCAGGAGCGCCTGTCGATCGCGGTGAGCGCGCAGGCATCGGCGCAGCGTGCGTTCGACGACACGGTCGAATTCACCCGCGACCGCAAGGCGTTCGGCAAGCCGATCCTCGATTTCCAGAACACGCGCTTCGTGCTCGCCGATCTCAAGGCCAAGCTGCAGGTCGGCTGGGCGCACCTCGACTGGGCGCTGAACCGTCATATGAAGAAGGAGCTGACCCCCGAGGAAGGCGCCGCGGCGAAGCTGTGGCACACCGACCTTCAATGGGAAGTCATGGACAAATGCCTCCAGCTCCACGGCGGCGCGGGCTATATGAACGAATATCCGATCGCCCGCGCCTGGCGCGCCGCGCGCGTGACGCGCATCTTTGGCGGTACGAACGAGATCATGAAGGAATTGATCGGGCGGAAACTCTGAAGAAATTCTCTCTCTCCCCTTGCGGGAGAGAAAGACTTGGCTTGGCGGCGTGCCGCCTAGCAAGTCTTGAGGGGGGCTTACCTCGGCACTGTAACGCGACCCCCCTCTCCCAGCTCCGCCCCGGATCAAGTCCGGGGCTCCACATCCCTCTCCCGCAAGGGGAGAGGAAGAAGGTGAAAGGAATTCTCCCATGGCTACTGCTTATATCGTCGACGCCGTCCGCACCGCGGGCGGCAAGCGCGGCGGCCGGCTCGCGGGCGTCCATCCCGTCGACCTCGGCGCCGCGGTGTTCGACGCGATCGCCGACCGCAATGATTTCGACCCCAAGGCGATCGACGACGTCATCACGGGCTGCGTCAGCCAGGGCGGCCAGCAGACGATGGATCTGGGCCGCAACGCCGTGCTCGCCTCGAACCTCCCCGACTCGATCCCCGCGGTGACGATCGACCGCCAGTGCGGCTCGTCGCAGCAGGCGATCCAGTTCGCCGCGCAGGCGGTGATGTCGGGGACGCAGGACATCGTGCTCGCGAGCGGGATCGAAAGCATGACGCGCGTGCCGATGGGCACCGTCGCGACCCTGTTCATCAAGGAAGGGCTCGGCCACTACAAATCCGAGCGGCTCGAGGAAAAATATCCCGGCATCATGTTCAGCCAGTTCATGGGCGCCGAGATGATCGTCAAGAAGCATGGCTTCACCAAGGACGACCTCGACGCCTATGCGCTCGAAAGCCATCGCCGCGGCGCCGCCGCCACCGAAGCGGGGCATTTCAAGCGCGAGATCGTCGGCGTCGAGATCGACACGCCCGAGGGCCGCCAGGTGCATCTGGTCGACGAAGGCATCCGCTTCGACGCGACGCTCGAGGGCATCGCCGGGGTCAAATTGCTCCAGGAAGGCGGCGCGATCACCGCGGCATCGGCGAGCCAGATCTGCGACGGCGCCTCGGCGGCGCTCGTCGTTTCGGAGCAGGCGCTCAAGGATCACAATCTGACCCCGCGCGCGCGCATCCACCATATTTCGGTGACCGCGGGCGATCCGGTGATCATGCTCGAAGAGCCGTTGTTTGCGACCGAACGCGCGCTCAAGAAGGCGGGCATGACAATCGGCGACATCGACGCTTATGAGGTCAACGAGGCGTTCGCGCCGGTGCCGCTCGCCTGGCTCAAATATCTCGGCGCCGATCCCGCGCGGATCAACCAGCATGGCGGCGCGATCGCGCTCGGCCACCCGCTCGGCGCCTCGGGCACCAAGCTGATGGCGACCCTTCTCGGCGTGCTCGATGCGACCGGCGGCAAATATGGCCTGCAAACGATGTGCGAAGGCGGCGGCCAGGCCAACGTCACGATCATCGAGCGGCTTTAAGCAATCCAGCGTCGCCCCAGCGAAAGCTGGGGCCGCTATCCACCCGGCGCACCGTCGCCAGCGATCCCAGCTTTCGCTGGGATGACGAAAATCAGAGAGGACAATCCATGAAACTCGACTCAACCGTATCCGCCGTCGTCACCGGCGGCGCCTCGGGCCTCGGCGCCGCCACCGCGCGTGCGCTCGCTGCGAAGGGCGTCAAGGTCGCGATCTTCGACCTGCAGGAAGAAAAGGGCCTCGCGATCGCGGCCGAACTCGGCGGCATTTTCTGCGAATGCAACGTCACCGACGACGCGTCGGTCGACGCCGCCTTCGCCAAGGCGCGTGAAGCGCATGGGCAAGAACGCATTCTCGTCAATTGCGCGGGCACCGGCAACGCGATCAAGACCGCGAGCCGCTCGAAGGAAGACGGCAGCATCAAGCATTTCCCGCTCGATGCGTTCAACTGGATCATCCAGATCAACCTCGTCGGCACCTTCCGCTGCATCGCCAAGTCGGCGGCGGGCATGCTGACGCTCGATCCGATGGAAGACGGCGAGCGCGGCGCGATCGTCAACACCGCATCGGTCGCGGCCGAAGACGGCCAGATCGGCCAGGCGGCTTACTCCGCATCGAAGGGCGGCGTCGTCGGCATGACGCTCCCCATCGCGCGCGACCTCGGCAACGAGAATATCCGCGTCAACACGATCCTGCCCGGCATCTTCGACACTCCGCTGCTCGCCGGCGCGCCGCAGCCGGTGCGCGACGCGCTCGGCGCTTCGGTGCTCAACCCCAAGCGTCTCGGCGTCCCCGCCGAATATGCCAATCTCGCGATGTGCATGATCGAGAATGGTTATTTCAACGGCGAGGACGTCCGCCTCGACGGCGGCATCCGCATGGCGCCGCGCTGATATGCCCAAACCGGAAAGCTGGCGGCTCGACGCCGCCAGCTACCCCGTCTGCATCGAATTGCAGACGCGTTTTCAGGACATGGACATCAACGGCCACCTCAACAATGTGGCCTTTGCCGCCTTGTTCGAGAGCGGCCGCGTGCTGCTGAACCGGCAAATTCGTCCATGGGACGAGCGTCCCGCGAACGAGCGGACGATGGTCGCGGCGGTCGAGATCAACTATCTCGCCGAGGGCAATTTCCCCGATCCCGTGCAGATCGCGACGGGCATCGGCCGGCTTGGCACCTCGAGCTGGACGATCGTGCAGGCGATGTTCCAGAACGGCCGCGCGATCGCGACGTGCGACACCGTCGTCGTGTGCCGCACCGACGGGCAGGCGAAACCGCTCCGTCCCGAAATGGTCACGGAACTCGAAGCGAATCTGGTGAAACCGGTCTAGAGATTCTTGTCGGCGTCCGGGACCGAGCGGATCAGGTCGCGCGCGAACCCGATCAGCCCGATCTGGCGGCGGCGCTTCAGCCGCTCGGCGCGCAGGATGGCGCGGACCTCGTCGAAGCAGCCTTCGACATTGTCGTTGATCAGGACATAGTCATAGCCGTCCCAGTGGCTGATCTCGTTCGCGGCGCGTTCCATGCGCGCGGCGATCACCTCGTCGCTGTCGGTGTTGCGGCTGCGCAGACGGCGTTCGAGTTCTTCCATCGTCGGCGGCAGGACGAAGACACGGACGACGTCGGGGCCGGCCTCCTGATACAGCTGCTGCGCGCCCTGCCAGTCGATGTCAAACAGCACGTCCTTGCCCGCATCGAGCAGTTCGTCGACCCGCGCGCGCGGCGTCCCGTAACGGTGGCCGAAGACATGCGCCCATTCGAGGAACTCGCCGTCGGCCGCCATCTTCTTGAAGGTATCGGTGTCGACGAAATGATAATGGACGCCGTCGATTTCGCCGGGGCGCGGCGGGCGCGTCGTCGCGGAGATCGAGAGCGCGATATCCTTGTCGGCCTCGAGCATCATCCTCGAAATGGTGGTCTTTCCCGCGCCCGAGGGCGAGGAGAGGACGAATAACACGCCGCGGCGGTTCAGGTGGACGCTTTCAGCCATGGGCGCTATTCGCCAAAGCAGCCGCGCGGGTCAAGCGTCGTATGCGGGTTCCACGTCCGTGGAACAGGGGGGAGCCGGGCATGGCAGAAATTTCACGAACCGGATGGCTGGTGGCCGCCGCGCTGGTCGCGCTGCTCGCGGCGATATTGCTCGGCATGGGCCGCCCGCCGATCTGTCCGTGCGGTACGATCAGCCTGTGGCACGGCAGCGTCCAGTCGAACCAGAACAGTCAGCAGATTTCGGACTGGTACAGCTTCAGCCATGTGATCCACGGCTTCATCTTCTATGGCGTGCTGCGCTGGATCCTGCCGCACCGGCCGCTGTGGGTGCCGCTCGCCATCGCGATCGGCGTCGAAGGCGCATGGGAAATCCTCGAAAATTCGCCGATCATCATCGACCGCTATCGCGAAGTGACGATGGCGTTCGGCTATTCGGGCGATTCGGTGCTCAATTCGGTGAGCGACACGCTGTTCATGGTGCTGGGCTTCCTCGCCGCCAGCAAGCTGCGCTGGTGGGTTACGGCGGCGCTCGCGATCGTCTTCGAGCTTTTCACATTGTGGACGATCCGCGACAATCTGACGCTGAACGTGCTTATGCTCGTCTCGCCGGTCGAGGCGATCAAGGAGTGGCAGGCGGGCGCCTAAGAAATAGGGTCGCCCCCGCGCAGGCGGGGGCCGCAAGCGGTCTAGAGCTGCTGCGAAGTGACAAGCCGACGGCGGCCCCCGCCTTCGCGGGGGCGACGGGTTCGCTTAATGGATCGCGGTGCTGCGCCCATTCGAGTCGACTGGGATCGCCGGCGGCAGGGCATCGCCGATCGTCTGCCCGTCGGTCGGTATTTTGGCGGTGCCGGCATAGGTGTCGACCACGCCCGCCTTTGCGAGTTCGGGGTCGAGTGCATGCGCCTCGGCCGCCGCCTTGCGCGCCTCGGCGCGCTCGGCCCATTTCTTGGTGAGATAGCCCGCCGCGACCGTCGCCGCGAGGACGGCGTAACGCTGCGGGAAGAGGCGTCGCGCCGCGAACAGCGTGCCCGCGCCGATGACCGCTCCGGCCATGGGATGATTGCCCTTTTGGCGTCCGATGGCGCTTCCTAGAACGCCGCCTACGATCCGACCGATCATCTTCATCTCTCCTTCCCCTCATCAATCCCCGGAAGGCCCCGCGGGTTCCCGCTCAGCCTTCGGGGCCCAGCATCGTGCGCGGATCGACGACGCGGTCGAAGGTGTCGCTGTCGACATAGCCGAGGTCGAGCGCGGCTTCCTTCAGCGTGCTGCCCGTCTCATGCGCGTGCTTCGCGATCTTCGCCGCCTTGTCATAGCCGATTTCGGGCGCGAGCGCGGTTACGAGCATCAGCGAGCGGTTCATCAACTCGTCGATGCGGGCGCGATTTGGCTCGATTCCGACAACGCAATGCTCGGTGAAGCCCGCCATGCCGATCGCGAGCAGCTCGATCGAGCGCAGCACGTTCGACCCGATCAGCGGCTTGAACACGTTGAGTTCGAGATGGCCTTGGAGGCCCCCGACGGTCACCGCCTGATGGTTGCCGATCACCTGAGCCGCGACCATCGTCAGCATCTCGCACTGCGTGGGATTGACCTTGCCCGGCATGATCGAGCTGCCGGGCTCGTTCGCGGGCAGGTCGAGTTCGCCCAACCCCGCGCGCGGGCCCGAGCCGAGCAGGCGGATGTCGTTCGCGATCTTGGTGAGCGCGACCGCCAGCGTGTTCAAAGCGCCCGAAAAGAAGACAAGCCCGTCGTTCGATGCCAGCGCCTCGAACTTGTTGGGTGCGGGTTCGAACACGATCCCGGTGCTTTTCGACAGCTCGGCGGCGATCGCTTTGTCGAAACCGGCGGGAGCGTTGAGCCCGGTGCCGACCGCGGTGCCGCCTTGCGCGAGCTTGCAGATATCATGGGCGAGAGCGTCTTCGATCCGCGTGCGGCACGCAATCAGCTGCTGGGCATAGCCCGAGAATTCCTGGCCCAGCGTCAGCGGGGTCGCGTCCTGCAAATGGGTGCGGCCGATCTTGACGATATCGCCCCACGCGTCCGCCTTGGCGGCGAGCGCATCGGTCAGCTCGATCAGCGCCGGCAGCAGCCGCGCGGTCGTCTCGACCGCGACCGCGACATGCAGCGCGGTCGGGAAGCTGTCGTTCGACGACTGGCCCATGTTGACATGATCGTTCGGATGCACCGGCGACTTGCCGCCGCGCGTCCCGGCGAGTTTCTCGTTGGCGATGCCCGCGATCACCTCATTGGCATTCATGTTCGACTGCGTGCCGCTGCCCGTTTGCCAGATCGCGAGCGGGAACTGGTCGTCATGGCGGCCGGCGACCACCGCTTCGGCCGCGGCGTCGATCGCGTCGGCGAGGCCGGCATCGAGCCCATGGCGGCGATTGACCCGCGCCGCCGCGCCCTTGATCCGCGCGAGCGCGTGGACGATCGGCAGCGGCATGCGCTCGTGCGCCGGGAAGGCGAAATTATGCCGGCTGCGCTCGGTCTGCGCCCCCCAATAGGCGTCGGCCGCAACCTCGATTTCGCCGATACTGTCGCTTTCGATTCGCGTGCTCATGCTATCAGCATCCTTGTTACCAGCACCGATCCCGCCCAGATCATTGCGACAAGCCCCAGCATCTGCCAATATCCACCTTCGCCGACGCGGCGGCGCAGCCATGCCGCGGCGAGCCACGCGAGCACGAGCGCGGGGGTCAGGATCAATACGCTAAAGCGCAGCAGCCCGTCGGCTATCTGTCCGCGCGGAATATCGCTTTGGGCCAGCGCATAGCCCTCAACCCCCCACCAGAAAGCGGCGGTGAGCACGACCATACCCGCGAGAGCCCAATATTGCCAAAAACGGCTGGGGGGCCAGTTGGGGCCCGCCATCTTAGCGCTTCTTGCCGAAATCCACCGTCACGACATTCGAACCGTCCTCGGTCGTAACCTCGGGACGGTCGTTGTCGGCTTCGTCATGCGGCTCGGGCTGGGTTTCGTCATCGTCGCTGACCTGGAACTGCAGCCCGAAATCGACCGAAGGATCGACGAAGGCGGTGATCGCGGCGTAGGGGATGGTGAGGATCGACGGTGTCTGATTGAACGACAGGCCGACGCTGAAATGATCGTCCTCGACCTTCAGGTCCCAGAAACGGTTCTGCAGCACGATCGTCATTTCGTCGGGAAATTTGGCGATCAGATGCGCCGGAATATCGACCCCGACCGCCTGCGTCTTGAAGGTGATATAGAAATGATGTTCGCCGGGCAGGCTGTCATAACCGACGATCTGGCTGAGCACGCGGCCGACCACGGCGCGCAGCGCGTCCTGCACGATTTCGTCATAGGGAATCAGGCTGTCGCGTACATCGTCACTCATGGGGCGAGGGGATGAACGCGCGCCGCGCGCCGGTCAAGGGGGGAGAATCGCCTTGCAACGCGAAATACAGGCTCTAAGGCGTGCGCCATGCGTACCGCCACCGTCCAGCGCACGACCAAGGAAACGGATATCGCGATCGCCGTCAATCTCGACGGAACGGGCGAATATTCGGTATCCACCGGCATCGGTTTCCTCGACCATATGGTCGAGCAATTGTCGCGCCATTCGCTGATCGACATCTCGATGCAGGTGAAGGGCGACCTTCATATCGACCAGCACCACACCGTCGAGGATTCGGCGCTCGCGCTCGGCGAAGCGGTGGCCAAGGCGCTCGGCGACAAGCGCGGCATCGCGCGCTACGGCGAGGCGCATGCGCCGATGGACGAAACGCTGACGCGCTGCGTGCTCGACATTTCGGGGCGCCCGCACTGCGTCTATAAATCGGCCTTCTCGCAGCCGCGGCTCGGCGAGATGGACACCGAGATGTTCCCGCACTGGTTCCACAGCTTCGCGCAGGCGGCGGGGATCACGCTGCACATCGAGATGCTCTACGGCGAGAATAACCATCACATCGCCGAGAGCATGTACAAGGCGCTCGCGCGCGCGCTGCGTCAGGCGGTCGAAATCGACCCGCGCAAGGGCGATGCCATCCCCTCGACCAAGGGCGTCCTCTAGGGCCAGAAAATGAGCAGCATTGCCCTGATCGACTATGGCGCGGGCAATCTTCGCTCGGTGCATAATGCGCTCGTCGCTGCGGGCGCCGACAATGTTGCCGTCACCGCCGATCCTGATCTTGTCGCGAAGGCAGACCGCATCGTGCTGCCCGGCGTCGGGGCGTTCGCCGCGTGCATGAACGGACTATCGGCGATCGACGGGCTGGTGGGCGCGATGGAACAGCGCGTGCGCGGCGAGGGTGCGCCCTTCCTCGGCATCTGCGTCGGCATGCAATTGCTCGCCGACGCGGGCGAGGAACATGGTCGCCACGCGGGGCTCGGATGGATCGGCGGCACCGTGCGTGCGTTCGATCCGGCGCCGGGCCTGCGCATCCCGCACATGGGCTGGAACGACGTCGTGCCCAGCTTCGCGCATCCGGTGATCGCCGCGGGCGAGGCCTATTATCTTCACGGCTATCATTTCGCCGACGCGGTCGATGTCGCCGCGACCAGCAGCCATGGCGGATCCTTCGTCGCCGCGGTGGCGAAGGACAATATCGTCGGCGTTCAATATCATCCCGAAAAGAGCCAGGCCTATGGCCTCGCGACGCTCGAAAGGTTTCTCAATTGGCGGCCCTGACCATCTTCCCCGCGATCGATCTTAAGCGCGGACAGGTCGTGCGGCTCGCCGAGGGCGATATGGCGCGCGCTACCGTCTATGGCGACGATCCCGCGGCGCAGGCGCGGCTGTTTGCAGGCGCGGGCGCATCGCACCTCCATGTCGTCGACCTCGACGGCGCCTTCGCAGGTGAAAGCGTCAATGGCGCTGCGGTCGAGAGCATCATCGCGGCATTCCCGGGCAAGGTGCAGGTCGGCGGCGGAATCCGCGACCGCGCCGGGGTCGACCGCTGGCTGTCGCTCGGCGTCGAGCGCGTTATCATCGGCACCGCGGCATTGAAGGATCCCGAGTTCGTCAAATCGGCGGCGCGCGATTTGCCTGGTCGGATCGTCGTCGGCGTCGACGCCCGCGACGGCATGGTCGCGACCGAGGGCTGGGCCGATGTCTCGGACGTGCGCGTCGAGGATCTGGCGCGCCGTTTCGAGGACGCGGGCGTCGCGGCGCTGCTGTTCACCGACGTCGGCCGCGATGGGCTGCTCAAGGGCTGCAATGTCGAAGCGACGGTCGCGCTTGCGCAGGCGGTCGCCATTCCGGTGATCGCGTCGGGCGGCGTTGCCGATATCGGCGATATCCACGCGCTGCGTCCGCATGTCGCAAGCGGAATCGAAGGCGTCATCACCGGACGCGCGCTCTACGACGGGCGGCTCGACTTGGCCGAAGCGATTGCGGCGGGAAATTCCCCTCCCGCTGGCGGGAGGGGCTAGGGGAGGGCATGTCGACAATGCTTCCCTCCCGAAACAAGCCCTCCCCCAACCCCTCCCATAAATGGGAGGGGAGCAAGTGACCGTCCGCGTCCGCGTCATCCCCTGCCTCGACGTCGCCGACGGGCGCGTCGTGAAGGGGGTCAATTTCGTTGACCTCCGCGATGCGGGCGACCCGGTCGAGGCCGCGCGCGCCTATGACGCCGCGGGCGCCGACGAGCTTTGCTTCCTCGATATCAGCGCCAGCCATCAGGGGCGCGGCACCTTGCTCGACATGGTCAGCCGCACCGCCGAAGTCTGCTTCATGCCGCTCACCGTCGGCGGCGGGGTGCGCAGCGCCGACGATGCGCGCGCCTTGCTGCTCGCGGGGGCCGACAAGGTCGCGGTGAACAGCGCCGCGGTTGCGCGGCCCGAACTCGTCGCCGACATCGCCGACCGCTTCGGCAGCCAGTGCGCGGTCGGCAGCATCGACGCGCGGCGGGTTGAAGAGGGGCGTTGGGAAATCTTCACCCATGGCGGGCGCAAGCCGACGGGGATCGACGCGCTGGAACATGCCGTCCGGCTTGCCGAACTCGGCGCGGGCGAATTGCTCGTCACCAGCATGGACCGCGACGGCACCAAGGATGGTTACGACCTCACGCTCACGCGCGCGATCGCCGATGCGGTCAGCGTGCCGGTGATCGCATCGGGCGGCGTCGGCAATCTCGACCATCTCGTCGCGGGCGTGATCGAGGGCGGCGCCAGCGCGGTGCTCGCCGCGAGCATCTTCCACTTCGGCGAAGCGACCGTCGCCGAAGCGCACGCGCGGCTCGCCGCCGCCGGATTGCCCGTTCGCGCACATTAATCCGCGCGCGGGGTAGTCATGCGGGGAGGGGGCTGCAATAGAAGCGGCATGACCTCGAAACTGCGCCTCGCCGACCGCACCAACGACATCTTCCCCATTCTGGGCTTCGTTGCTGCGATGGCGAGCATGGCGATGCCGCTCAATGCGTGGGTGGTCGCGTTCATTCTGGCGGGCGCGGTCATCGCGGCGGTCCACCATGCCGAGGTGATCGCACACCGCGTCGGCGAGCCGTTCGGCACGCTGATCCTAGCGCTCGCGGTGACGGTGATCGAGGTCGGGCTGATCCTGACGCTGATGCAGGCCGAACCCGAAAAGGCGCAGTCGCTCGCGCGCGACACGGTGTTCGCGGCGGTGATGGTGATCCTCAACCTGTTGATGGGCCTTTGCCTGCTTAGCGGCGCGATCCGCCATCATGAGCAACGCTTCCAGCGCACCGGCATCGGTGCGGCGCTCGCGACGCTCACGGTGCTCACGGTGGTAACACTCGTGCTGCCCAATTTCACATCGAGCGTGCCCGGACCCTTTTATTCGGCGACGCAGCTTGGCTTCGTCGCGGTCGTTTCGCTGATTCTCTATGGCACCTTTGCGCTGGTGCAGACGGTTCGCCACCGCGACTATTTCCTTCCCGACGGCGATGCCGACGGCGACGGTGTACCCGACGCGCACGCCGCGCCGCCGAGTGTCCAGCGCACTGCGATTTCGGGCGCGCTGCTGCTCGCGAGCCTCGTCGCGGTCGTGCTGCTCGCGAAAAATCTGTCGCCGATCATGGGAGCGCTGCTCGCCGACTGGGGCGCGCCGCCCGCGGTGCTCGGCGTGCTGATCGCGGCGCTGATCCTCGCGCCCGAAGGTCTGGCAGCGGTGCGCGCGGCGAAGGCCGACCGCCTTCAGACCAGCCTCAACCTCGCGCTCGGCTCGGCGCTCGCGACGATCGGCCTCACCATCCCGGCGGTCGCGATCCTGTCGATCATGACCGACTTGCCGATCAGCCTCGGGCTCGACGCCAAGTCGACCGTGCTCTTGTTCCTGTCGCTGATCGTGTCGGTGCAGACGCTTGCGAACGGCCGCACCACGGTGCTGCAGGGGGTGATCCACCTGATGCTGTTCGCGATCTACCTGTTCACGACCTTTGTGCCGTAGCTGTCCCGCCGTCGTAAACGACGGTCAGGTCTTGCGGACGAACACCGTCCCCGCCGAATAGCCCGCGCCGAACGAACAGATCAGCCCGGTGTCGCCCGCCGCCATATCCTCATGATGCAGGTGAAAGGCGATGATCGATCCCGCGCTTGACGTATTGCCATAGGTGTCGAGCACCGTCGGGCTCTCGTCGTCGCTCGCCTCATGCCCCAGCACGCGCTGCGCGATCAGCCGGTTCATGTTGGTGTTCGCCTGGTGCAGCCACAGGCGGCGCATATCGCTGCCCTGGAGGTTCAGCACCTCCATCTGCTCGACGATCAGATTGGCGACCCACGGCACGACTTCCTTGAACACCTTGCGGCCTTCCTGGACGAAAAGCTTGTCGCTCTTCGGTCCCGACTGGTCGATCCCGCCATGGCCGCGGTTGAGGAAGCCAAAATTGTTGCGGATATTGTTGCTGAACTGCGTTTTCAGCTTGGTGCCGAGGATGTCCCAATGCCCCGCGGGCGCGATGCTTTTGTCCTCGACGAGGATCGCGGTCGCGACGTCGCCGAAGATGAAATGGCTGTCGCGGTCGCGCCAGTTCAAATGCCCCGAACAGATTTCGGGGTTCACGACGAGCACGCTCCTCGCGTGGCCCGCGCGGATATAATCGGCGGCGGTCTGGATGCCGAAGGTCGCCGACGAGCAGGCGACATTCATGTCGAACCCGAAGCCGTCGATGCCAAGCGCGTCCTGAATTTCGACCGCCATCGCGGGATAAGGGCGCTGCATGTTCGACGCGGCGCACAGCACCGCATCGACTTGCGAAGCATCGCGCCCCGCGCGCGCCAGCGCGTCCTTCGCGGCAAGGACGCCGATTTCGGCAAGGATCGACAGCTCGTCGTTGCTGCGTTCGGCGATCCGCGGCGCCATATGTTCAGGGTCGAGGATGCCCGTCTTGTCGACGACGAAGCGCGACCCGATGCCGCTCGCCTTCTCGATAAATTCGACGCTCGATTCAGCGAGTTCGGCAATTTCGCCGGCCGCGATGGCCGCTGCATTTTCTCTATTGTGCAGCGCAACATATTGGTTAAAACTTGCGACAAGTTCTTCGTTGGAGATGCGTTCGGCGGGGGTGAAAAGGCCGGTGGAGGAAATGACCGGCTGCGGTGTATGCGACATGTGGCTCTCGTGTGTCTTATCGTTTCAAGACACGCTGATTAGGCTCCGCCGCGGCATCGCGCAACGCCCCCAAATTGCCTGAACGATCGCTAACGTCATGGTTAACCCGCCACTAACCATTTTAGTGGCAGACTGTTTGATGCAGGCCTCCGGGGGGATGGCTCCCCGGGCGCCGTGCGGGAGCACGACCATGGCGACGCGTTCGGGACCGGCAGCAGGCGACCTGTCGATTGCGGAAATCAAGGAATTTGCGGGTTTTCCAGCGGCGACGCAGCGCTACATCCGCCGCTCGCTCGATATCGGGCTCGAACGCGACGATGCGATCGCGCGCTGGTCGCGCGATATGGTCGAGGAAACAGCAATCCGCGTCCAGGCGCGCGTCTATCAGCGTCTGCACGAAGTCCGCGGGCATATCCCCGACGACAGCGGCCTCGACGCGCTCGAACATTTCATGGCGCCGCTGATCGCGGTGTCGGCGTTCGACCTCGGGCAGGACCGGCTGCACGCCTTTGCCCCCTATCGCTTCCTCTATGAACGGCTGCTCGGCGCGCATGCGCGGCCGTGGTTGCCCGGCGCCTTTTGCGCCGCGGCGTCGCTGCCGCACCTGCACCCCGACAAGCGCAAGCTGCTGCTCCAGTCGATCAGCGAAGCCGCGGCGACCGCACCCGGCTGGTCGGCGCGCGAGCCGAGCTTCTATCCTGAATGGGTCGACAAGATCGACGAGACCCGGCCGGCGAACTAGGTCCTGACCCTGGTTTCCGGCGGCAGCCGGAAAGATCAGATCACTGCGCGATAGAGGCCAAAGGCGCTGGTCGCGGTCAGCACGACGCCGACCATCACAAGCATCACCTTCGGCGAGAAGCGCTTCGCCATCATCGCGCCAAGCGGGGCCGCCGCCACGCCGCCGATGATCAGGCCGAGCGTCGGGCCCAATATCTCGTTGATCCCGAGGTTCGCGATGAAAGCGATCGAGACCGCGACGGCGAGGAAGAATTCGACGCTGTTAACGGTGCCGACGACCTTGCGCGGTTCGCCGCCCTGGACGAGCAGGTTCGAGGTCACGACCGGACCCCAGCCGCCGCCGCCCGCCGCGTCGAGGAAGCCGCCGACGACCGCCAGGGGCGCGACGACTTTGGGCTTCGCGATCTTGGGCGGATAGAGCAGGCCGCGAATGAGCAGCCAGATGCCGATCAGCACCAGATATCCCAGCACGAAGGGCTTTACGACGTCGGCGTGCAGCGACGAAAGGACATAGGCGCCCAGGACGCCGCCGATCACGCCCGGGATCAGAAGCCGGAAGAACAGCGGCCAGTCGATGTTGCGATGGAATAAGTGGCTGAGTCCCGACGCGCCGGTCGTGAAGATTTCGACGACATGGATGCGCGCCGACGCCGTTGCGGGCGGGACGCCGAGAACGGCGACGAGCAATGTGTTGCAGATGACGCCGAACGCCATGCCCAGCGCGCCGTCGACGAGCTGCGCCGCGAAACCGATGAGGATGAACGGCAGGAGCGCGGTAAAGTCGATGGCCGCAAGATCAATCATATTTCATCCCAACCCTTTTGATTGACAACCTGCTGCCGGGATTTCCGCTCGCGCGCCAGCCCAAATTTTCTGCTGGCGACAAAGGGATTTGTTTCCGCGCCCGATCGAACCGCGGCAAACCGGGTCAGCCGGTCAGGTCGTCGGGCAGGTTGTCGCGCACATAGTCGATGAAAGCGCGCAGCTTGGGCATCACCTGCTTGCGGCCGGGATAATAGAGGAAGAGGCCCGATGTCGATGCGGCATGGTCGGTGAGCACCAGTTCGAGCTCGCCCGATTCGACCATCGCCGTCGCCATCGGTTCGGCCATCATGCCCATTGCGACCCCGGCGCGCATTGCGACCAATGCGGCGATCCAGTCGTTGACGATAATCGGGCCGGCGACCGCGACGTCGAAATCGCGGTTGCCGCGTTCAAAGGTCCACGGCATCAGCGCGCCGCTCGCAAGGCGGAAACGAACGCAGCGATGGTCGCGCAAATCCTCTGGCAACTCGGGGCGGCCGTATTTGTCGAGATAGGCGGGCGCCGCCGCGACGACGAAGCGAAAGGAACCGGTCAGGCGAACCGCGATCATGTCGGCGTCGAGCGCTTCGCCCATCCGTACCCCGGCGTCGAACCCGCCCGCGCTGAGGTCGGCGAGCGCGTCCTCGGCATAGATTTCGAGCTCGATCTCGGGATAGGTTTCGCAAAAGCCCGCGATGATCGGTTCGAACAGGGGCTGCACCGCACCGCGCATGAGGTTGATGCGGAGGCGCCCCGCGGGCCGGTTGCCGAGATTGCGCGCCGCTTCATAGGCATCGGCGAGCCCCGAATAGGCGGGCGCGGCGCGTTCGAGGAACATTTCGCCCGCTTGCGTGAGGCCCACGCTGCGCGTCGTGCGCATGAACAAGGGCGCGCCGACGCGCGCTTCGAGTGCTTTCACGGTCTGGCTGATCGCCGAGGGCGAGACACCGAGGTCGGCGGCGGCGGCGGAAAAGCTGCGCCTTTCCGCAACACGCAGGAAGGCTTCGATCCCGTCGAGCGCCCCTTGGGGGATTGTTAAATCCTGCTTCAAAGCACTTGCAGATTATAGAGGATTATCTATCTGCGCAACCGCGACTAAAAAGGTTGCACAAAGAAACGAAAGGAACCTCTCCCATGGCCTATCAGCTCTCCTCTTATCGCCGCTTTCCCGCCGCTTTCGCAATCGTCGCCGCTTCGGCGCTGGCCTTCACCGGCCTGATGGCGACCGCAAGCCCCGCTTACGCCCAGTCGGGTAGCGATTATCGCTGCGCCGGTCTGGCCGAACAGGCCCATGTCGCCGCCGGCGGCGTCGAAGGCGCCAAGCAGTCGAGCGCCAAGCGCTTTGTTTCGACCGGCAAGAAGCTGTGCGAAGCGGGCAACGAACGCGCCGCCGCCAAGCAGTTCCGCGCCGCGCTGAAGATCGCCGGCGTCGCCGAAGTCGAAACCGACAGCCAGATGGCGTCGCGCTAAGACAGACTGACACCAATCTCCGGACCGTCCTCTCCCTCTCCCCGACGGATCCACATAACTGGGGCGGCACTCGATACGAGGCCGCCCCATTTGTTTGTGCGCGGCGCATGGTTTAGGGTGATGTCCGTCATGCCCGGCAAGAAACCCCGCCGCGAAACGCCCGCCGATCGTTCGGCCGCGAAGGCCGCGATACCGCTATGCCGGTACGAAGAACTGGCGATGCGTGAGAATCGCCTGCGGCGCGCGAACGCCGCAAAGCGCGAAGCGGACCACTAGCTCGCGCGGGCGTCAGCCTTGCGGAATGCCCTTCATATTCGGCAGGTGATGCGCGATGCCCTTGTGGCAATCGATGCAGGTTTTCTGGCCGGTGCCGAGATAGAGCTGGTGGATCTGTCCGGCGCGCGGCGACTGGCGGGTGAGGTCCATCGAATCATATTGATGGCAGTTGCGGCATTCGAGCGAGTCATTCGCCTTCAGCCGCGCCCATTCATGCTTGGCGAGCTCGAGCCTTTTGTCGAGGAACTTCTCGCGCGATTCGATCGATCCGAAAATCTTGCCCCAGACTTCCTTCGACGCCTGCATCTTGCGGCCCATCTTGTCGGTCCAGTTGTGCGGGACATGGCAGTCCGAACAGACCGCGCGCACGCCCGAGCGGTTGTTGTAATGGATCGTCGTCTTCAGTTCGGCGAAGACATTGTCGTTCATTTCGTGACAGCTGGTGCAGAATTCCTCGGTGTTGGTCGCCTCCATCGCGGTATTGAAGCCGCCCCAGAAGATGATGCCGGCGATGAAGCCGCCGAGCGTCAGGAACCCCATGCTGAAATGCAGGCTGGGCCGCCACACCGTCGTCCAGAACGGCTTGATCCAGCCCCAGACGCGCAGCCATATCGCGCGAAGCCGCCCCGGGATCATTGCGTCTCCTCCTTCGCCAATGTGGTGTTGAGCCCCTCGTACCGGTTCGCGACCAACGGTTCGGCGTCGGTCTGGACGACATGGCACTGGACGCAGAAATAGCGGCGCGACGAGATTTGCTCGAGGACCTTGCCGTCGCGGGTCAGATAATGCGCGTCGCTGACCGGCGGCGCCTGGAATTTTTTCGCGGCTGACCGCGTGTGGCAGAGCATGCAGCGGTTGGTGTTCACGGTGAGCTGATAATTGTCGATCGCGTGCGGGATCGTCGGTGGCTGCATCTCGTAATTCACCGGGCGGATGCGGTCGAAATTCTCGACGCGCGCCATCGGCAGCGGCGAGGCTTCCTTGTCGATCGGGACGCCGCGGCGCAGCCCGTCGATCTGTCCCGCAGCGGTGATGACGACCGGAGCATTGGGCGCCTTGCGCGGCGTTTCCTCATGCTTCGATCCGCATGCGGCGAGGCTTGCGGCGGCGATCAGCGGCAGCAACGCGCGCAAGAGCAGCCCCCTCATGCCATTACCACCTTCACCGCGCATTTCTTGAAATCGGTCTGCTTGGAGATCGGGCACGTCGCGTCGAGCGTCGTCTTGTTGATCAGCTGCGCGGCGTCGAACCAGGGGACGAAGACCAGCCCCACCGGCACCCGGTTGCGGCCCCGCGTCTCGACCCGGCTGCGCATCTCGCCGCGGCGCGAGATCACCTTCACTTCGTCGCCGCGCTTCAGCCCGCGCGCCTTGGCATCGTCGGGGTTCATGAACACCACCGCCGAGGGGAATGCCTTGTAGAGTTCGGGGACGCGCATCGTCATCGACCCCGAATGCCAATGTTCGAGCACGCGCCCGGTCGCGAGCCACAGATCATAATCGGCGTCGGGCACCTCGGCGGGCGGCTCATAGGGCAGCGCCCAGATCACCGCGCGCCCGTCCTTGTTGCCATAGAATTGCCAGTCGGTCCCCGGCTTCACATAGGGATCGCTGCCTTCCTTGTAGCGCCAGCGTGTCTCCTTGCCGTTCACCACCGGCCAGCGCAGTCCGCGTGCCTTGTGGTAATCGTCGAACGGCGCGAGGTCGTGGCCGTGGCCGCGCCCGAATTCGGCATATTCCTCGAACAACCCCTTTTGCGGGTAAAAGCCGAACACCGCGGCCTCGTCATTCGCATAACCCGCCTCGACCTCGCCCGGCGCGAAGCGATCGACCTTGCCGTTGCGGTACAGCACCTCGAACAAAGTCTTGCCCTTGTACGCCGGGTTGGCGGCGAGCAGGTCGGCGGGCCAGCATTCGTCGGTGGTGAAGCGTTTGGAAAATTCCATCAGCTGCCACAGATCCGACCGCGCCTCGCCGGGCGCCTTCACCAGCTGATGCCAGAACTGCGTGCGCCGCTCGGCATTGCCGTATGCGCCTTCCTTTTCGACCCACATCGCGGTCGGCAGGATCAGGTCGGCCGCCTGCGCGGTGACCGTCGGATAGGGGTCGGAGACGACGATGAAATTGTCGGGGTTGCGATAGCCCGGATAGCCCTCATTCTCGAGGTTCGCCGCCGCCTGCATATTGTTGTTCGCCATCACCCAATAGGCGTTGAGCTTGCCGTCCTTCAGCATCCGGTTTTGCTCGACGATGTGATAACCGACCTTGTCGACGATCAGCCCGTCGGGGAGTTTCCAGATTTCCTCGGCATGCTTGCGGTGCTCGGGATCGGTGACGACCAGGTCGGCGGGCAAGCGGTGCGAGAAGGTGCCGACCTCGCGCGCGGTGCCGCACGCCGACGGCTGGCCGGTGAGCGAGAAGGGGCTGTTGCCCGGGGTCGCGATCTTTCCGGTCAAAAGGTGGATATTATAGACCATATTATTGGCCCAGGTGCCGCGCGTGTGCTGGTTGAAGCCCATCGTCCACAGCGACATCACCTTGACCTTGGGGTCGGCGTAAAGTTCGGCGAGGTGCTTGAGCCAGCCCTTCTCGACCCCGCTGAGTTCGGCGGCATAATCGAGGGTATAGGGTTCGACGAACGCCTTGAACGCGTCGAAGTCGATCGGGGTGCTGCCCGTCGGGTCCTTGGAATTCTTGGCTTTCAGTTCGAGCGGATTGTCGGGGCGGAGGCCATAGCCGATATCGTCGTTGCCGCGCTTGAAGCTCACATGCTTGGCCACGAAATCCTCGTTGACGCGGCCGGTCTGGATGATGTGGTTCGCGATGTAATTGAGGATCGCGAGGTCGGTCTGCGGCTTGAAGATGATCGGAATGTCGGCAAGGTCGAAGCTGCGATGCTCGAAGGTCGAAAGCACCGCGACCTTCACATGATCGTGCGACAGCCGCCGGTCGGTGACGCGCGTCCAAAGGATCGGGTGCATCTCCGCCATGTTCGAGCCCCAGAGCACAAAGGCATCGGCCGCCTCGAAATCATCGTAGCAGCCCATCGGCTCGTCCATGCCAAAGGTCCGCATGAAGCCGGTGACGGCAGAGGCCATGCAGTGGCGCGCATTGGGATCGATATGGTTCGACCGGAACCCCGCCTTCATCAGCTTGTTCGCGGCATAGCCTTCCCAGATCGTCCACTGGCCCGATCCCGCCATGCCGATCCCGGTGCCGCCCTTCGCCTTCAGCACGCGCTTGAACTGCGCCGCCATCACGTCGAACGCCTCGTCCCAGCTGACGGGTTCGAAGTCGCCGTCCTTGGCGAACTGCCCGTCTTTCTTGCGCAGCAGCGGCGTCGTCAGCCGGTCGTTGCCGTACATGATCTTGGAAAGGAAATAGCCCTTCACACAGTTAAGCCCGCGATTGACCTCGGCATCTGCATCGCCGTGCGTCGCAACGACGCGCCCCGCCTGCACCGCAACCTGCACCCCGCAGCCGGTGCCGCAGAAACGGCACGGCGCCTTCGACCATTTGACGCCGGCCGGCGCGGCGGTCGCCGCCGTTTCGGCAAAGCTGGCGGGGACCGAGATGCCGGCGGCCGATGCCGCGGCCCCAACCGCGCTGGCCCGGATGAAATCGCGGCGCGTCGTCATAAACGGCTCCCCTGTTCGGCGCTGGGTTGGACGATGTCGCCGAGCGCGCTGCGCGGTTCGGCATGATGATAGACAAGGCTCACGCCGACGACGCCGGGGGTCGCCTGGACGGCATCCATGCAGGCGAGCAGTTCGCGGGTGCCGCCGCATTCGTGGAGCAGGATGCAGCGGCCCGCGTCGCGCGCGGCGATCTCGGCGCCGGGAGTTTCCGCGACGAGATGTTCGATTGCGGCGAGCGCATCGGAGCGGTGGTGGACGATGAAGCTCGCGATATGGACCTCGTCATCCATCGGCCGCCTCCGGCGCTGACAGGGTGATGGCCGAAACGGGGCACACGCCGACGCAGGCGCCGCAACCGGTGCAGCGCGCGGCGTCGAGTTCGACGTGCGCGCCGCCCAGCACCGGGCGAAAACCGATCGCGGCCTCGCCGCAGGCGTCGCGGCAGCTGAAACAGGTGACGCCGCTCTTCGCGAGGCAGGCCGGCGCGATGTCCGCCCTGATCGTCCACGGCCCGGCGAGCGCGCCGTCGAGGGCGCCCGGGTCGCACGCTTCGACGCATTTCTCGCAAAACAGGCATTCGCCGCGCTGGGGGTCGAAAAGCGGGTATCCGCCGTCGCCGCGGTCCAGCACCTGTTCGGGGCAGGCGGCGATGCAATCGTCGCAGCTTGTGCAGAGATCGAGAAAAAGCGCTTCGGTGACGGCCCAGGGCGGCCGCAGCGGCGATGGCCGAGAAGGTTTCCCGCGCAGAAAGGCGCGGCGTTCGGGCGAGAATGTCGCCGTCCCCGTCATACCCCCGGCGGACCGTTCAGCAGCTGCCACATCCAGACCATGAAGCCATAGGCAGCCACCGTAATCACCGCGAGTACCGGAAACAGTACCACGGTCATAAAGAGGAAGAGACGCAGTTCCCTTTTTCTCGTCCCCGTATCAGCACCTTGCTTCATCGACGGTTCCCCCGTTCAATTGCGCCAGCTGTTCTCTGGATTTAACAGACGATTACGCGTTTGACCATGCCGGTGCAGGTAAGCGGGGGCGTTTTTTGGTCCCCGCGTGCCGTCAGCACGATCTCGATCGACACTTGTTATGATCTGGAACGGATCGAGCGCGTTACGGAGGTTTTCGGACTGAAAGGGCAGACCTCGGCGCCGTCGCTTTCGTAAAGATCATTTCGATGATAGTTTATGGAAGCCGTTCGCAAGTCTAAACCCTTGCCGATTGTGCGGGATAGGTCCGCAATGACCCGAGTTCGTGCCGGGCTCGATCGAGGGAGCAAAGCCGATGATAAAGCCGCTGGTTGCCGCCGCCGTCCTGACGGCGCTCGCTGTCCCTTCGCTGGCACAGGCGCCGATCCGCACCGAACGCGTGCAGTTCGCCAAGGGAGCCTCCTCGAAGACGATCAAGGCGTCGATCAAGGGGTATCAGACGGTCGACTATGCGCTTGGCGTGCGGGCCGGCCAGACGATGACCGTCTCGCTGACGACGAGCAATGCCTCGGCCTATTTCAACATCATCGCGCCGGGTGCCGACGCCGCGCTCTTCACCGGCTCGATCGACGGCAATCGCGCCAGCGTCCAGATTCCGTCGAGCGGCGATTACAAGGTGCGCGTCTACCTCATGCGCAATGCCGCGCGCCGGAACGAGACCGCCAATTACACGCTGACCATCGGTGTGAGGTGATCGTCTTTCGCGCGCTCGCGGCGCCCTATGCGCTGCGGTGCCCGATCGCGCTGCTTCGCGTTTGAAAGCGAAATTATTGGCATTGCATCTCATTCCCTTTGGTTTCGTGACTTTGTCGCTGCTTCTTCCTGCGAGCGCATTTGCGCAGGGCGCCCGGGCGAGCTCGCCCGTCGAACTGGCGCGGCAGGCCGAGCGGCTGAAACCGGGCGAATGGGTATGGGCGCCGAAGCCTCTCGCAAGGCTGTGCTGGGCGCGATCGTGCCGGGGACGACGATGCTGGTGACACAGGCGTCGGTGCTGCCCGCGAACGGCGGCAAGCTGACCGTGCTGGCGAGCCAGGCGGCAAAATGACCCGTGCATCGCGCGTCGCCGGCGTCGTGCTGGCCTTGCTGGTGATGCAGCCCGTGCAGGCAGCGCCCGCGCCCGTGCCGCCACCGCCCGATCAGCCGGTGATCGATTGCGCGCGCCCCGTTTATGCGATCGACACGATGATCTGCGACGACCGCGACCTCGGCGCGGCAAATGCGGAAGTGGACGGCCTTTTGGCGGGGCTGTCGTTCGCGGGGCTCGATCCCGGCTGGATCGAGCCACAGGCGGACTGGGTGCGCCGCCGCGCGCTCTGCGCGTTCCAGCCCGACGGGCGCGCCTGCGTCGCCGATGCGTTTGCCGAACGCCTTGCCATATTGCGGGCGTTGCGCGGGGCGGGCGGGGCGACTGCAACATGGGCACGGTGCCGCAGCACGAACTTGCCCGAAGAGGTGGCGGTGGAGCGGCGCCCGCCCGCGGTCCTCTTGCGCGGCGCAGGCGGAGGCGTCCGTGTGGTCGCCGTGGCGCCGGGGATGTCGTCGTGGCGGCCCTTTGTCGCGATCGAACGCGACACCGGCCGGCAGCTTGTGATGAAAGCGAAGGCCGCGCGGATCAGCTGCAAAATCGCCGCGGCGGTACGATAGGCAAAGACGAGTTTTACCGCCCCTATTTTATGCGCGCCAATGTCCTGCGCCTATTTCGCGTGGGTCCGGCGGTAGCGGAACTACCAGAACTTATGTGCAGCCAGCTAAAATAGGCGGTCGGCTTGTGTGCGTGCGTGTGCGCGGCGCTTTGACGATTGCAGTCAATTTTGCAAACGAGATTCATTATCAATATAGTTGCGATCAATTCTCAATATCGTTAGGTGCGGCGCGAATCATCGAAAAGGGGTAAAGATGGCGCGTTCCGGTATCGGCCTTCCAGTCGCTATAGCTTTGTGTTTCCCGGCGGTTTCCGCCAGCGCGCAGGAGGCGGATGCGCAAGGCGCATCGATGCGCCGCGCCGATATCGTCGTCACCGGGCAGCGCGCCCATGACGGTGCGATCGCGTCGAAGGCCGATATCCCGGTGCTCGAAACATCGCAGGCGATCTCGATCCTGCCCGAGCAGCTGCTGGAGGATCAGGGCGTGCGCCGGCTGGGCGATGCGTTGTTCAACGTCGCCGGGGTGTCGCGCAACAACACCTACGGCTTTTTCGACGGCTTCAATATTCGCGGCTTCAACGCTTCGACGGGCGCGACCTATCTCGACGGGCTGCTCGACGACACCGGCTATGGGACATCGGAAATGGCAGCGCTCGAACGCGTCGAGGTGGTCAAGGGGCCGGCGTCGGGGCTGTTCGGGCAGGGGCCGCTATCGGGCATCGTCAACCTCGTCAGCAAGCGGCCGCGTGACGAGGCGTTCCTCGACATGTCGATCGCCGGCGGATCCTATGAGCTGTTCGAGATGCAGGTCGACGGCAACGCGCCGCTCGTCGCCGACGGCAGCCTGCTCGCGCGGTTGACCGCAGTCTATCGCGACCAGGATTTCTTTGTCGACTATTCGGGGCAACGGCGGATTTTCCTCGCCCCCTCGCTGACGTGGAAGCCGGGCCCCGACACCAGCATCACCCTGCTCGGCCGTTATGTCGACGACAAGATCAACCCATGGTCGCCGACGACCGCCTATGGCACCGCGCTGCCCAATCCGAACGGGCCGGTTTCGATCAAGCGCTCGATCAACGACGGCAAATATCCGGCGGTGCAGGACAATGATTACTGGAGCGTCGGCTATGTCGCCGACCACAAGTTCAGCGACGCGATCGCGGTCCATCAGTCGCTGCGTTATCAGGATTTCCACAATAGCTGGGACAATTGGCTGTTCGTCAGCAGCATCTCACCCGATTTCCGCTCGGTCGGCCGTTTCTATTACGGCCCGTTCGAGGAGAATGGCGAATATTTCCGCGTCGACACTAACCTCAGCCTGCGTTTCGCGACAGGACCGCTCAGCCATTATGTGCTCGCGGGGCTCGATTATGGGCATCGCGACAGCGACCAGACCAATCTCTTCGATCCGGGCCCCTATTGGCTCGACCTTTATAATCCGGTTTACGGCACGGTCAGCGCGCCCAATCCCGCGGTGCCCGGGACGACCTATGCCAGCGTCACCAAGCAGCGCGGATTCTATCTTCAGGACCATATCAAGGTCGGCGAGCGGCTGACGGTCACGCTCGGCGGGCGCTGGGACCGGGCGTCGAGCGCGATCAACAACAATGGCACCGCCAATCCCAAGGTGGTCGACACCGCCTTCAGCCCGCGCGCCGGCGCGACGCTGATGCTGGGCGACGCGGTGTCGCTCTATGCGAACTATGCCAAATCGTTCAATCCGCAGGGCAGCTACCGCGCGTCCGACGGATCGACGTTGCCGCCCGAACGCGGCGTCAATTACGAAGCGGGGATCAAGGTGGCGCGCCCCGACGGATCGCTGCGCGCGATGGCGACGCTGTTCGAACTGACCCGCACCAACGTCGCGACCGCCGACCTCTCGCCCACCGCGCCGCCGAACACCTATGTGCTGACCGGCGAGCAGCGGACGCGCGGGATCGAGCTGGAGGGCGGCTGGCGCCCGCTGCCCGGGGTCGAGCTGACCGCCGCGTACAGCTATCTCGATGCGAAGGTCACCGCCGACTCCCGGCTGCTCGTCGGCGCGCGCCTGTCGAGCGTGCCGCGCCACATCGTCAACCTGTGGGGCCGCTACACGATCCAGCAGGGGCCGCTCGCCAATCTCGGCGCGGGGCTGGGGCTGCACCATGAAAGCAACCGGCCGGCGAGCACCGCTTCGGCAACCTCGACGCCCTTCTATCTCGATGGTTACGCGCTGGTCGATGCGGCGCTCTTCTATCGCTTCGACGACTGGTCGGTGCAGGCGAATATCCGCAACATCTTCAACGAGCGCTATTTCCCGACCGCTTCGCTGACCCGTACGACCCCCGGCGAGCCGCGCACCTTCATGATCAGTCTTGCGCGACGGTTCTGAGCGATGGCGACCAAGGCATCTCGGGCCAAGGGCGCCAGCCGCTGGAATGTGGCAGCGCGCGCGCTCGCGGCGATCCCCGCCAATTATGTGCTGACCTCGCTCGCCATTGCGTGCCTCGCGCGACTGCTTCCGATGCGGCCCGAGGAAGCAAGTGTCGCGGCGACGCTCTTTTCCTTCGCGCTGTTCGCGGTGCTCGCGCTGACCGCCTTCGCGGTGCGCTCGGTCGCGCGGCTCTGGCTGGGGATGATCGGGGCAGGGCTTCTCCTCGGCGGCGGGCTCTGGCTCTCGATCGCATCGGGGGGACGGCTATGAAGGAGGGACTCCGCCAATCGATGGCCTGGCTCCACACCTGGACGGGGCTGCTGCTGGGCTGGCTGCTCTTCGCCATGTTTGCGACGGGCACTGCGGCCTATTTTCAGGACGAGATCACCCGCTGGATGCAGCCCGAGGTTATGGGGCGCCCCGATCCGGTTGTCGCGGCCGAGGGGGCGGTGCGTTTCCTCCAGACGACGGCGCCCGACGCGAAGCGCTGGTTCATCACCCCGCCGAACAGCCGGAGCGCGACGACGCAGGTGTTCTGGCAGCCCGATGGCGACCGCCCGCGAGGCAGCCGCCGCGACACGAGCGCGACGCTGGACGGGCAGGGCCAGAAAATCGAGGCGCGCGAGACGCGCGGCGGGACCTTCCTCTATCGGTTCCACTTCGACCTCCATTATCTGCCGGTGATCTGGGCGCGCTATCTGGTCGGTATCGCGGCGATGTTCATGCTCGTCGCGATCCTGTCGGGCGTGATCACGCACAAAAAGATCTTCGCCGATTTCTTCATGCTCCGTTTCGGCAAGGGTCAGCGCAGCTGGCTCGACGCGCATAATGTCACCGCGGTGCTGGCTTTGCCCTTTCACCTGATGATCACCTTCACCGGGCTGGTCACGCTCGCGACGCTCTATATGCCGTGGGGAATCGCCGCCAATTATACGAGCCCCGACAGCTTCTTCGACACCGTCTTCGCGCAGTCCGAAGAGGTCGGACGCAGTGGGCAAGCCGCGCCGCTCGCCCCCATCGGGGCGATGATGCGCACGGCGTCGGCCGAATGGCATGGCGCGGGGGTGGGCTTTCTGAGCGTGTCGAACCCCGGCGATACCACGGCGACGGTCTCGCTGACCCGCGCGCCCGAGGATGCGATCGGTTCGCGCGGGCCGCAGCTGACGCTCGACGGCACCACCGGCCGGCGGCTCGACGCGAGCGTGTCCAAAGGCGCGGCGCTCGAAACCGAAAGCGTGATGATCGGACTCCACGCCGGACGGTTCGCCGAATGGGGTCTGCGCTGGCTTTATTTCCTGTCGGGGGTCGGCGGCACGATCATGGTCGGCAGCGGCCTGGTGCTGTGGACCGTCAAGCGCCGCGCGCGGCTTCCCGATCCTGAACGGCCGCATTTCGGCTTTCGCCTGGTCGAGCGGCTGAACGTCGCGGCGATCGCGGGGCTGGGGTCGGGGCTCGCGACCTATTTCCTCGCCAATCGCCTTCTGCCGCTGCGCATGGAGGCGCGCGCCGACTGGGAAGTCCACAGCCTGTTCCTCATCTGGGGGGCGGTGCTGATCTGGGCGCTGGTTCGCCCGGCGCGACGTGCTTGGATCGAAGCGCTTGCCCTCGCGGCGCTGCTGTTCGCGGCGGTTCCGTTCGTCAACGCGCTGACGACGCCGCGCAACCTGTTCGCGAGCCTTGCGGCGGGCGACTGGCTGTTCGTCGCCTTCGACGCCGTCATGCTGCTGCTCGCAGCGGGTTTTGGCTGGGCCGCGCGCAAGGCGGCGCGTCCGCGATCCGTGCGTGCCCCGCGCCGGGCAGCGCAAGCGTCTGACACGGTAGCGGCAGCATGATCCATTTCCTTGCCATCATCCTCGCGCTTTGCGGCTTTGCGCTTCTCGCCATCTCCATGCCGCGGCATCAGGCGAATATGGCGGGGCGCAAGCTCGCGCCCGCCGCAACCCGCCGCGCGCGTGTCAGCGGTTATGCGCTGTTGCTGCTGGTCTTCGTGCTTGACGGGTTTGCGTTCGGCGCTGGCTACGGCGCCGTCGCCTGGTTCGGGCATCTTAGCATCGGTGCATGGAGCGTGGTCGCCTGGCTCTGCATCTGTGTGTGGCGTGCGGATGCCGCTTCGACAAAAAGCGAGAGGTAGTCGCCATTTGATGATCACCGCGCCTTGCGGCTTATCCCTGTTGCAACTGGCCTGACGGAATCGGCTACCTCTGAAGTGCGAGCCGATACGCAATGGAAATGCCAAGGGCGCTACGATTCATCGCTATTATCCCAACCGGCGCTTCGCGTCGCCCGCGTTCAAATTCCCCGTCGAAACGCCCCGCTTCCGGCCTGCCTGAGCGAGAGCGAGGTCCGCTTTTCTCGGGGCAGCGATCCAGAGGAGACTGACTGCAGGCGGCCAGCCGCGGTTATCCGCATCGAGATCCAGCACGGTCCCAGCCAGCGATACTTGGCGCGGGTCGGATACGGATGCTGCTGTTCACCCCATCCCTCCGGCAACCGGATGGATTCTCGTCGGCAGGGATGATAGCCAATCTCCGGGAGGGGGCATCATTGGCAAGATGGCGGTATCTTTTCGCGTTAGCACTGCTTGCTGGCCCGAACGCCGCGCATGCCGACCACATCGCCGGATTGTCCGCTGACGGGCAATTGCTTCTGACGGGCGACAGCGCCGGACGTCTGTCGATCCGATCGATCGAAACGGGTGGGGAGGTCGACCATGTCGATGCGGCGCCTCTTCGATGGAGGGGGCTTTCGGCGTCGCCCGACGCGGGGCAGGTTGTGGCGCTGGGTGCCGATGGGCAGGATCGTTTGCGGGTCCTTGTGTGGCGCCGTTCTACAAATTCCGTTCGCGTCTTCGACGCGCCCTTCGCCGATGGCGATCCGTCTCTTGTCGTCGCACCCGTGATATCGCCGGGCGGCGAGACGATGCTGCTTCGGCGCTCGTCGCGAGAACCGGGCTATTTGCTCGACACGGCCGATGGCCGGATTCTGGCAACGATCGGCAAGGTCGGTCCCTCTCCCTTCTCGCCCGACGGCAATTATCTGCTTTCCGAAGCCGAAGACGGTAAGGGGGTGCGGATCCACAATGCCAGGACCGGGATCGAGGAACGGCTCCTGCAAGCGCCCGTGACCATCGGCGCCAGCCAGTTCCTCGATGATGGGGCCATCGTCGTGGCAAGCCACAATTGCGGGATATTGCGTCGCCGCATCGACGGCGAAGCAGAATGGACTCGGATCCGCGAGGCTGATGAGGATTGCGAGTTCAGCGGTTTCGCCGAGGACGGCACCCATGTCGTGACCGCGATCAGCACCGGGTTGGGCACACAGCAGCTATCCGTTCTTTCGCTGGAATCCGGACAGCAAGCCTATGTCGCCGTGGCGAGGCCCTTCGCCCCTGTCGATGTCAATGTGTCTGCCGGTGCGTTGCTTTCCGACGTCGACAACCGCCCTCTGGTCCGGTCGCTTGACGGTCAGCGTACCCTCGAACTGCCGGTTGCATTCGCCAATTTCGACAATGTCTATCGTTCGCGGCTCGTCGCGCGAGGTCGGCTGCTCGCGATTGGTTGGGAAGGGCCGACCCAGATATTCGATCTGCGTAGCGGAGCGGAGCTTCTCTGCATTGATGGTGAGATCGCCTGCGATGTTGGCCGGCTGCGCGCCGCTTATGAGGTAGCGGTCCGAAGCGGGCGCCCTGTCGATATCGTCGAAATCCTGACGCGTGCGGATGCCACCGAAGAGAGGCTTGGACCCCATTGGGCCGCATCGCGAACCAAACTGGCGGAAGCCTATCTGGCGCTTGGCCGACGCGCCGATGCCCGTTCGATCCTCGAAGCGGCGATTGCCATACCCAATGCCGAGGGCAGCGCCCGCGCGCGGCTGACGCTGGCGTCAATGTTGAAGGACGACCGGGAACCGGTACGAGCAATGCAGCTGGTAGAGGCACTGCTGGCCGACCTGGAGCGGGCGGGCGCGTCAGCCGCCAGAGCCGAACGGGTCTTGCGCTATGATAGGCTTCGCATCGAGCTGGGGCCCGCCGATATCGAGGAGCTAGGGCCCTTTCTCGATCGCATCGGCGCCTCGAAGCATCCGGCGGGCGAGGTCATCGAGCTTGATGAGGCGCAATATCTCGAACTGAACAGGCTGTCCGATGTGACGAGCCTCACCGAGCTGGAAACGGTCGGTTTCGCGCCCGGGCTGGAAATCACCCGAAGCCGCTTGTCGCTGTTTCGGTTGACGGCCGAAACCGAAGCTCTGCGCGCATCGCTGCTCTTGCAGCGCAGCCGCGGCGAAGAGGCGCTCGACGGCCCGGTCGCCGCGCTCGCGGCGCTCGACCGTTTTTCCACGCTCGTCGATAGTATCCTGCCGCTCACGGTGCGGGTCGACCGATTGAACCTGCGCGCGGATATCTTGCGCCGCTTGGGCGATCTGCAGAGCGCTGTTGGCACGCGCCAGCTTGCGCTCAAAGCGCTCGAAAAGTCGGAAACCCCCGATCCGGTCCGCGTCGCCGAAGTCAGCCGGGCTATCGCGGAGGATCGTCTCGCGCTCGGTGCGACGGGCGATGCCGCCGACGATCTGGCCCGCGCGAAGGCCGTATTGCTGGGGAAATTGCCCGACGACTCGCTCGACCTGTTGACGACGATCGGTCTGGCGGCATCGGTTGATCTGGCGCGGCAAAGCCATACACCGATGCTGGAGACCGAAGTGGAGGGCGCAATAGCCGCCGGTCGTAAGCGCCTTGCGTCGCGGCGTTCGCCAGGCGCCGAGGTCGACTATCTGAGCCTCGCGCGGCTGTTCGAGGCCGGGATCGACATCCACTGGGCCAGATCGCGTCTCGCGCCGCTCACGGCGGCGACGAGCAAGCGGGCGGCGAACGCTCCGGTGCTGATAAGCCCCCGGCCCGAGGGATCGATAAGGAGCCTCGAATTTTTCGATGACGGAAGGATGCTCAAAAGCCGGGAATATGCTCGCGAAATTTCGTGGGATGTCGAAGGTGCAACGTTCGCTTCGGCGCGCAAACCCGAATATGGCGACGTCCCTCCCGCGTTCGATCGCAATCTTCCCATCGAGTTCGGCGACGGGCACAGGCGCGCGCGGGTGGGGTTGCAGGCCATATCGATTGAAGATGATCGGACCGGTGCCTCCCGCACCATTCAGATGGGCGGCCTGGTAGAGGCGGCCGCCTTGTCTCCCGACGACGCGAAGATCGCGGTCAGCGGCCTCGACGGAAAGCTCCGCCTCTATTCGACCGAGAGCGGCGCGCTTCTTCATCAGCTCTCGGGGCATAATGGGACGGTTGTCAGCCTGGCCTGGAGTCCGGATTCCGATCTCCTGGCGAGCGGTTCCGCAGCGGGAGCCATCATCGTCTTTTCCGCTGAAACGGGTGGCGTGGCCGCCAAGCTGAGTGGGGATGCCTCCGCACAAGGTCATAAGGCGAAGATCCGGGCGTTCGGCTTCAGCCCGGACGCACGGAGCCTCTTCACGCTGTCGAGCGCGATTGGCGAGCGCGACGGCAAGGCGTTGCGGCAATGGGACAGCACCACCCGGCGTCTGATCGCACAATATCCCGCGGATCAGGACTCGGCCGTGATGGTTTCGGGTGACGGGCGGCGCGTGGCGGCGCTCGGATCGGACGGTATCGACATATTCCTGACCTCGAATCCCGACATATTGGAGCGCTCGGCGAAAATCCCTGGCGGTACCCGGCTCCGCGACGCGACGATTTCAACGTCCCGCGACGTAGGCATCGTTTCCGGCCTTTTTGATGGCGGCGGCACGGCGGCGTTCGAGATCGGTAGCGGAAAGCTGCTTTGGCGGCAGGACAAGGTCGACGGCGTCCTGCTCGCTGCCGATGCGAACGGTTCGCGCATCGCGGTTGCCGACATCCGCGGCGATGGCACGTTCAGGCTGCTGTCGGCCGACAGCGGGGACGAACTATGTTCAGCGCCGGTGAAGAAAATGACAGTAGCTTCGGGCGAGCCGGTCAGCCCATTTGGTGCGCTGGCCTTTTCCGCCGACGGGTCGGAAGTCGTCGGTTTGGGAATGACCTTTGCACCGGGTAGCCGCGGCGAACCGGCGGTCGCGAATCTTGCCCGATCGACGCGTTGGAGCGCGCAAGATTGCTCGGTCGTCGCAGATTTGGGAGGGAGTGCCGCCGCGCAGGACGAGCTTGCACAGGCTGAAGCCTTTGGCGGCCATGCATCAGCGGTCGCGGGCGTCATCGGAACCACCGAAGACCCCGTCTATGCGGTGCGCTTCTCCCCTGGCGGCAAGCAGGCCTATGCCTTGACCCGGCAGAACCGGCTCTGGCTCTATTTCGCGGGCGGGGTTCGAGCACCTCGGCACCTGGCGACTTTCGTCGCGGGCGTCTCGGGGCTCGCCTTTTCGCCTGACGGCGCGCGCCTGGCTGTATCGAGCGAGAACGGGCTTTGGCTGTGGAACGCCGAAACCGGCGAATTGGAGGGCGAGGTGGGGCGCGAATGACGGGACGGCAGCGTATCTTTTGTCGCCAGACCCCCTGGCAGGGACGGCGCGCGGGCGCGCTGCTGGCATTAGCCGCGGCAAGCTTCGTGGCGGAAGCGCAGGAACCCGGTCCTCACGCGATGGGCAAGGCGTTCGAATATGTCCAGCTGGCGACCCTTTCGGAATCGACGATCAATCTCAACGCAGCAACGGTGCTGGCGTCGCGCGGCGATGGCGAAATTGCCGTGTGGGAAGGCGAACGACAAGCCGCGCTTGCCGATTTGACGCGCGCCGAACGCGATTTCGAAGACGCGCTTGTCGCGAGGACCGACCCCGCTGTCGGTAAGCAGGCCGCCGAGCGCCGCGCCGCGCTGCTCGTGGACATCGAGGCGATCGAGGCCCGGATTCGCGACCGCGATCCGGCCTATTGGGATCTCCTGCACCCCGAAGCCGTGTCGCTTACCGGATTGCAGCGCCTGCTCAATGCCGACGAGGCTCTGCTTCTGATCGTGACGTTTGAAAAGAAGAGCTACAGCTTTGCGGTCACCTCCAAAAGCGCCGGCTGGTCGCGCGTCGACGGCTATGGATCGCGCGAACTGAAATCGGACGTCGATGCCATTCGGTCGGGGATTCGGGAAGAGATCGACGGATATGCGGATCGCGGCACCGGCATCGATCTCGAACGCGCGCATCGCATCTATGCCAATCTGGTGGCGCCGGTCGAAAAGGATCTGGGGAGCAGGCGGCGAATCTTCACGGTGACCAGCGGACCGCTTTCAGCCTTGCCCCTCGGCCTCCTCCCCCGAACGCCGGCCCGGGAAGCCCCAGGCGCCGCATGGATGGCGGACGAGCGCGTCATCATGTCGCTTGCAACGGTTTCAATGCTGCGTGCGCAGCGCTGCCTGCTTGTCGACCAAAAGCATCGCCACACGGGCTGCGAGGCGGCTGGCGCGGGACGATCGGCAAGCAAATCACCGGGTTTGCAGGGGGAGGGCTTTCTGGGGGTCGGCAATCCGGCGATCGGGAAGCAAGACGTGCTTTCGGCCCAGCCGGCGAGCGTTCCCGGCGACTGGGCGACCCGCGGGGTCGCCAATCGCGATATGCTGATGGCGATGGCGCCGCTTCCGGGTGCCGCGGCTGAGCTGAAGATGGCCGCGCAATCCTTCGGCCCGGCTCGAAGCCGTCTGTTGATGGGAAGCGAAGCCGATGAGCGGAATGTCCGGGGCGCCTTGCGCGAAAGCCGGCCGCGTTTCATCGCCTTTGCGACCCATGGGCTGCTGGCGTCTCAGGCCGGCGGTCTGGCCGAACCGGGGCTGGTGCTGACCCCGCCGGCCAGCAATGTCCGATCGGACAATGACGGCTTTCTGTCGGCGTCGGAAATCGCGCAATTCCATCTGGCGCGCGCCGCCATCATTCTATCCGCCTGCAACACGGGAACCGAGGAAAGGGGCATCGCCTCGCGTAACCTCAACAGCGTCGCACGGTCGTTCCAGTTCGCCGGCGCGCGCGAGGTTATCGCATCGCATTGGAGCGTCGACGATGAAGCTACAGCGCGGCTGATGGAGATTTTCTTCAGGAAGATCGCCGCCAATCCCTCCCTGTCCGTCCCGGCCGCATTCCAGGAAGCGCAGGGCGAATTGCGGCGCGATCGGCGCTGGGCGTCGCCGGCCTTCTGGGCCTCCTTCTCGACTATCGGCGCCGATAATTGATCGAAGCATCTTGTCCCGTGGCTCGCCGGAAGGCCGCTATGTTCCCATATGCTGACGGGCTGGAACCGGCCAGTGCAGCCCGATGACCGCGGGCCGGGTCTTTCGCGACCCGCTCGTGGCCAAGAGTTGTCG
Organism: Sphingopyxis sp. H053; assembly: GCF_001468225.1. Classification (GTDB taxonomy): domain Bacteria; phylum Pseudomonadota; class Alphaproteobacteria; order Sphingomonadales; family Sphingomonadaceae; genus Sphingopyxis. The sequence goes on from NZ_LNRU01000007.1 coordinate 372,529, forward strand.
CAATACAGATTGGGCCCGTATGCCAGATCCTTGACCAGCTTCTTATCGAGCAGATTGTTGCCGCGAATGTTCGGCGATCTTGCACCGGGAGAAAGGTTGAAGAGACAATCCTCCGGTTCGACAAGCTGATCAGACCAGGGATTTCAACCGGTCGATACCTGTTGCCTGCCGAACGATCCGGGACGCGAGCGCATTTCCGTTCGCGGCGTTGGTGAAGACGACGATCGCCCGCCCACTCCGCGCATCACCGACGCCCAGGGTCTTGAAGATCCCGTAATTGCTGCCGCTGTGCTGGAACAGCTGGCCTGATGAGGATTGCTCGAGTTCCCAACCCAGCCCTCGCGAAATGTCGCGCCCGCGCACTTCGAGCTGCGGCGTGAGCATCGCTCGCCGGGCCGCGTCGCTAATCTCCCAATCCGCTCGCCCCGGCCGATCCATCATGAGAACCATGAACTTCGCATAGTCAGACGCGGTCATCAGGAGCCCTCCCGCCGAATTGACCAGAAGGTCGTGTGTCGATGGCGGCGTCTTTGGATCTGTCTCTCGCATCGCTGCGACCGAATCCTCATAGGTCCAGGACGCGATCGGCTTGCGCCACTTCGAAGCGACCCGGAGCAGCCGGTCGCCCAGCTCGCGCGTGGGCTGGGAAGGAAGCTTCTGCTCGCCTTCCGGAGGTTCGGAATGGCCGAAGACCACCGACCTTGCGATCGCCTCGTCCCAGCCGAAGCTGCTGTGGGACATTCCCGCAGGGCCGAACAGCTTCGCCTGCATCACGCTGCCGAGGCCCATTCCCATAATCGTCTCGACGACCAGCTGGAGCCAGATGAAAGCTTCGCCGGAATAGGTGTAGCGCGATCCGGGCGCGCTGCTCGTGACGAGCGGCTCGGAAGCCCAGTTGGGCAGGCCCGTCGAATGCGCCAGCACCTGCCGGGCCGTGATAAGCTCAAGATTCGGGTCGATACCCAAATTCGCCGGCCGGCGATACCGGGCGAGCGGCTTGTCGAGGTCGAGGCGTTTTTCGTCGGCCAGCCGCATCACGACATAGGCGAAGACCGGCTTGGTCATCGACGCGGCTTCGAACAGCGTATCCTCCCGCACCGGGTCGCGGGTGAGGACATTTTTTACCCCGAAGCTTCTGCTCCAGGCCAGCCTCCCGCGGTCAACGACCGCGATGGCGACGCCGGGCACCCCGGCGATGCGCATGAGGTGCGGAAGTTCCTGCACCAGTGTCTCGGACGGAATCCATGCGGCATTGTCGTCTGCGTGATGGGTTCCCGCACGGGCGCGAACGGACACCGGGCCGCTTGCGATCAGCGCCGCAGATCCAACGAGTAGGGCTCGCCGGCCGAGCATCGTTTCGGAAGTCCTCATACGGCGGTCGATCCATCATGCGGCAGGTTACTGATGGCTTTTGGCTGGCTGGATTTGCGACCAAAACCGATAGGCCCCAACACGGCCTATCGGTTGGTCCGGAGGCAATTCAGAGCGGCGACCCTCCGAGCTTGTAGGTCAGCTGCAGGAAGACGCTGCGGCCGACGCTGTCGAACCAGCTGGTGTTGTAATAGGGGTAGCTTGTCCAGGTCGGATCCTTCACCGGGTTCTTGTCGAACACGTTCCGCACCGTCAGCGACCCGCGCATATGATCGGTGAAATCATATTGCAGCGTCGCGTTGAACAGGTAGCTCGCCTTGATATAGGCATCCTCATCATAGTTCGGCAGTTTTCCGAGACGCGTGCCCGAGAAGGTGAACTGCGCGCCGTCCGACGCCCAGGTGATGCTGCCGTTCGACTTGTCACGCGGCAGGTAATAGCCGCTGTCCGCCGCCAGCTTGTCGATCACAGGATCGCCCGGATATTGCTGGAAGCTGTGCTTGAACACATGGCTGTGCGCGAGCGACAGCGTGAAATCGCCAAAGCTGGTAGGCAGCGTGCCGCGGAAGGCGACGTCGATCCCGCTCGTCTTTTCGCGCGCGATGTTGATCGGGTTGACGCGGATCGACGAGATTTCGCCGATCGACGGCCCGGTGGTGAAACGGCTGACGCGCGATATCGCATCCTGACAGGTCGGCGAATTGATATCGACCGCGGTTCCCGCCTGCGTCCGCCCCAGCCGGCAATCGGCCTCGTCGCGCGCGATCTGGTTGACGCTGAGGTCGTCGACCTGATTGTCGAGCGTGACGCGGAAATAGTCGACCGAGATATGAAGGCGGCGCGACGGCGAGAAAACGGCGCCAGCGGTGAGCGTCCGCCCGGTTTCGGACTTGAGATCTCGGTTGCCGTTGCGGTTCACGACGATGCCGGTCCCCGAATAGCTGCAATCGCTGATGTCCTCATAATCCTCGCTGGGATCGGAACGGCAGAGATAATAATCGTCAACGCTGCTTTCGACGTTACCCGGGCCGGTGAAGACATAGTGGAGATCGGGCGCGCGGAAGGCGGTGCCATAGGCGGCGCGGAACAACAGGCTTTCGGTCGGGCGCACTTCGAGCCCGCCATTGTAAGTGAACTTGCCGGTGTTGCCCCCGCCGAAGCGGAAATGATCATAGCGTCCGGCGCCGGTTACGGTCACGAAATCGAGCACCGGCACGCGAAGCTCGCCGCCGATCGCGGCGTGGCTGCGCTTGCCTTTGCCGTCGCTGTCTTTCCAGCTGTAATAATAGTCGGTGAGCGCGAGCGGGTCGGGATTGAGGTCGTAACCCTGCTTGCCATATTCGGCGACCGCGGCGAAGCCGACCGGACCCGCGGGCAGCTGGAACAGCTCGCCGTTGGTGATCGTCGCCTGCAGATTGCTCGTCCAGCTGACGGGCTTGTAGACCGTGTCGGCCGAGATGCTTTCATACTCGGCGCGCGTCAGCGGCGTGTAGAAGCGCGTCGGATCGGCGTCGAAGATCGGGTTGCCGTCGCCGTCGACGCCGAGCTGCGGACCGAGATAGAGGTCGTTCGCCTTGCTGGCGATGATCTGCGGCCAGCGCACGATCGACTTGTAGCGGCTGTAGTTGAACGACAGCTCGTAATTCCAGGCATTGCCGAAATTGCCGCGGATGCCGGGCGTGATGCTGTAGGTCGTCTGCTTGCTGCGCTGCATTTCCAGCCCGCCGGTTTCTTCGGGCGTGAACTGGCGCGTCCATTCGTCGAGCGAATCGACGGCCGGATTGATGTTATAGAAGCTGTTGTTCGAGCTGCTCGACGAACCTTCGAAGCTCCAGCTCGTCACATCGTACATCAGGCGGACCTTGCTGATCCCGAACTGGAAATCGGTGAACAGCTTGGCATTATCCGACAGCTCGTACGACATAGTGCCGAAGCTGTTGAAACCCTTGCGGCCCGAAATGATCGTGCCGTAACCGATCGAGGTCTTGCTGCCGCAATAGAAGCCCGGTCCATAGTCATCGAGCGCGTCGTCGAAATAGCCCCAGTTGGGGCGCGAGGCATAGATGATCGATCCGCCGTTGAGGTTCGACAGTGCGGCGCAGGTGTCGGCGCCCGGATCGATATAGACTTCGTCTTCCATGTTCCGGCGGAGGAAGGTACGCCGCGGCAGGCCGCCGCCCGGCTCGTCGTCGGTGCTGTCCTGGATCTTGCGCTGATACGCCCAGAGCGGGCGTTGATCGAGATATTCGATCCCGCCAGCGATATTGAAACGGTCGGTCGACCAGCCGCCGGTCGCGGTGAAACGGTGCGACAGCCCGCCGCCGTGCTGGGTACGGCCGTGGCGATAGTCGAGCGTGATGCCGTCGAGCTTTTCCTTCATCTTGAAGTTGACGACGCCCGCGATCGCGTCGGACCCGTAAATCGCCGAGCCCGCGCCGCTCAATATTTCGACCTTGTCGATCAGGCTGACGGGGATGTTCGAGATGTCGGTGAAGTTGCTGCGGCCGATATAGGGCAGCGGGAAGTCGGCGATCCGGCGGCCGTTGATCAGCACGAGCGTGTGGTTGGGGCCGAGGCCGCGAAGGTCGACCTGCTGCGCGCCGGGGGTGAAATCGGCGCTGCTGCCCGACTGCGGGCTTTGCGTTTCGCCGCTGTTCTGCGTCATCGCGGCAAGCAGTTCGGGGACGCTGGTATAGCCGTTGGCGCGGATCGTGTCGGAATCGATCGTCGTGACCGGCGACGGCCCCTGATCCTTGATCGTCGGGATGCGCGATCCGGTGACGATGATTTCCTGCGCATCGCCTTCGGGGGCGTCCTGTGCGAGCGCCGGCACGGCCAGTGCGGGCATGCAAACGCCCAGCCCGAGGACAATCCGAAACGCCCGCTTCCCGAAATTGGTCATCTATCAAACCCCCTGTTTTGTCCCGGCCCGAATCAAACCCATTCGCCCACCACCGGATATTTCACTCACTCGACCAGAAAGCGTCGATAATTTCAATCACTATGACAAAATTGGAAATCATATTGTCTTTTGAGGTCATCATTATGTACGCTGCCTTTTTCACCGGGGTCGCGAGAAGGAAGACGGATGCTGCGTTCGATCATGCGGGGATTTGGGCTGCTGCTTGCCGCGCTGGGGCTTTCGCTCGCGCCCGTTGCGGCGAAAGAAGCGAAAGATAAGCCCCACGAGCATTACGTCTTCGGCAAATTGAATACGCCGACGCCGGGACCGGTATCGGGCGGGATGCTGTTGATGGGCGGCGGCGACCGCAACATCGACGCGATGAAATGGTTTTTCGGCAAGGCCGGGAACGGCCATATCGTCGTGATCAGCGCATCCTATGGCAAGGAAATCGGCGAGGAATTCTTCCGCGATATCGGCGGTATCCAGTCGACCGAAATCTTCGTTTTCCATGGCCGGTCGCAGGCGACGAACAGAAAGATCCTCGACCGGCTGAAAAAGGCCGACGGCATCTTCATCGCGGGCGGCGATCAGGCGCGCTATGTGCGATACTGGCGCGGCACCCCGGTGGCCGACATCCTCAACGCGCATGTCGCGGCGGGCAAGCCGCTCGCGGGCACCAGCGCCGGCCTCGCGATCCAGGGCGAGAAGCTCTACGGCGCGATGGACGACGGCAGCATCAAGAGCCCCGAGGCACTCGCCGACCCGTTCGGTCCGGCGAACACGATCGAGGGCGACTTCCTCCACTTCGCGCTGCTCAAGGGCATCGTCACAGACACGCATTTCAAGGAACGCGAGCGGCTCGGACGGCTGTTCGCTTTTGTCGCCAAGGCGCAGACCGGGCGCCCCGCCGACCAGCCTGCGATGCTCGGCCTCGGCGTCGATGAAAGCGCGGCGCTCGCGGTCGAACCCGACGGCCGCGCGCGCATCTATGCGACCGAACCCGACGGCTATGCGTGGGTCGTCGACGGAGCGGGGCTCCGCGGCCTCGCGCAGCGCGGCCCGCTCGACGCGCCACGCGTCAAGGTGACGGGCGTCGGCCCCGGTTCGGTGCTCCACCTGCCGTCGGGGCAAGTCGACGCGCCTGTTTTCGTGCGTAACTATGCCGCCCGCGCGGGCGATATCGTCGAGGTGCCGCGCTGGTCGCTCGCGATCCATGGCGGCGCGGGGGTGATCGAGCGCAAGACGCTCTCGCCGGAAAAGGAAAGGGCCTATCGCGCCGGGCTCGACGAAGCGCTGCGCACGGGCAGCGCGGTGCTCGACAAGGGCGGCGCGGCGCTCGATGCCGTCGCCGCGGCGGTGCGTGTGCTCGAGGATAATCCGCTGTTCAACGCCGGGCGCGGCGCGGTGTTCACCGCCGAGGGAAAGAACGAACTCGACGCCGCGATCATGGACGGCAAGACGCTCAAGGCCGGCGCGGTCGCGGGGGTGACGCGCACGCGCCACCCGATCGATCTTGCGCGCGCGGTGATGGACAAGAGCCCGCACGTCATGCTCGCGCGCGACGGCGCCGACCGCTTCGCGATTGAACGCGGGCTCGAACAGGTCGACCCGAGCTGGTTTCGCACCGAGGAACGCTGGCAGGGGCTGCTGCGCTGGCGCGAAAAGCAGGTGTCGGCGGTCGACCCGACGCATCTGTTCGGCACCGTCGGCGCGGTCGCGCTCGACGCCGACGGCAATCTGGCGGCCGCGACCTCGACCGGCGGGATGACGGGTAAGCGCTGGGGCCGCATCGGCGATTCGCCGATCATCGGCGCGGGCACCTATGCCAAGAACGGGCAATGCGCGGTGTCGGCGACCGGATCGGGCGAGTATTTCATTCGCGAAAGTGCCGCGCGGCAAGTCTGCGACCGCGTCGCGTGGAAGGGCGAGAGCCTGAAGGACGCCGCGCAAGGCGCGATCATGGCGGTCGGCGCGATCGGCGGCGACGGCGGGCTGATCGCGATGGGGCCCGACGGCCGCCCCGCCTTTGCCATCAACGACCTCGGCATGTATCGTGGGCGGATGAGCGCCGGGGGGACTCCACAAATTGCGATCTTCGCCGACGAGAAGTTGGCCGATTGATGCCGCACTCGGGCGTCAATCTCGACGAGATCGACGAACGCCTGCTCACCTTGCTGCGCGACGATGCGCGGCAGACGATCGCGCAGCTTGCCAAGGGGCTCGGCATTTCGCGCGGTGCGATCTATTCGCGGCTTGCGCGGCTGGAGGAAGAAAAGGTCGTTGCCGGCTATACGGTGCGGCTGGGCAACGCCTTCGCCGCGAGCCGCGTGCGCGCGCATATGATGATCAAGACGCTGCCGCGCTTTCACCGCGAGGTCGAGCAGGCGCTCGCCGGCTTTTCGCTGGTACAGGCGATCCATGCGATCAGCGGCGAATATGACATCATCGCGATGCTCGAGGCCGAGGATGGCGCGCAGCTCAACGAATTGATCGACGACATCGGCCTCCTCGACGGTGTCGAACGCACGACGACGTCGGTGATTTTGGCCACTAAAATCGAACGATAAGCGGTCTATTTATGCCAAGCCGCTAGTAAGGAAAGGCGTTGCCCGTTCGCGCTCGGTCATTTGCCGCCAGATTGTGATCAGCGACTGAAGCGGGTTGAAAGGCTAAATTCGCGTCAAAAATATAGTATGGAGAGCCTGGGGCGTCAGCTGCATTTTGTAGCCGTCCGCCGGTAGCGGAAATACCAGACTTCATGTGACAAGTCAATCATGCTATTGAAATAGAATGACTTTTAACAGAATTTTGACCTCCAAAAATTGGCCAGCAATCACCCAGCAATCACCGTTTTCAGGAGCGAAAAAACCTCGTGGCCACGCGCAAATCTGCTCTTCGATCGGACCTTTCCAAGACCAATCTTGACGACTCTCTGATGGCGAAGGTCACCGGTTCAAATCCTGTAGGTTGCCTCTCATATCCTCCCTCAGTTAACCTCTCCAAGGTCGCGACAAGTACCGTGCCGTGGGTAAGAATCTGGTGCCTCTCATCAGAAAATTGGATCAGTTCAGGCTAGCACCGCCGGACAGGATCAGACGATCTAGCGATCGCCGGTATCGCAGCGCGCAACCCCGCTGGCGCAGCTTTGGACGGCATACTCCAATTAGATCCATTTTCGGTCGCAGTTTTGGTTGCTGATTGCGGTCGATCTGTTGGAAATAGGCGCGCGCCCGTACAGTCAACTGGGCGAGTGACCGGGTTCCGCCACGTATGTCCAGGCAATTGCTAAAGGTGGTGGTACGTGCTCCAGACGCGCGTTTCCTTTGCTCGGTCACTTTTTCGCGATGCAACGCCTAGAATAATAATTGGATTATTAAATAGTAGCGCTCTGACGCGAGGCATACTTTTCAACTGCGACTCATCTTGGTCGCAACCTTGAAAAGGAACGTGACATGAAAACGCATGACGACATCATCGATCTCGGCGCCGCCCAGGACGAAACCCTCGGCGCGCTGCCGTCGGGCCAGCAGGACGTACAGCCCGGGGACAAGTTTATCCTCGGCGGCATCAGCGCCGACGATTGACTGACGCGTGGCGTGCAGTCCTCGCACTGCACGCCACCGCTCCGTCGCGCGCTTCCATGATGAATGTCATCACTTCAGCTGCCACGCATTGGTGCAGAGTCGGCGGCACCTTCGTCTTTCTGGACTTGTCCCGCGATCGCTATTTCATGCTTGAGCAAAGTGCGGCTGATCGCTTTTCCCGGATTGTCGCCGGAGCGCAAGAGGAGGGTGACAATGATTGGCTTGCCGCACGCGGCTTGCACCATCTGGCGCCGCCGGTCGATCAATCTAGTTCCGAAAGGATCGCTCCGACCAGCAGTGTTCTCGAGGAGCCAAATCTCGAAAGGGCTTCGGCGGTTGAGACAGCCCGTTCGGTATGGGTCCTGGCCCTAGCTCAGCGGCATGTTCGGAAACTCGCTCTAATGGAAATTCTGCCTAATCTTTTGCACGGCGTGCCAGTAGCTCCGCACGTTCAACGGTCGGATGCACGCCAGGTAGCCGCGGCGTTTAAGCGAGCGCGTCACTATTTTTCCGGCATGGATGAATGCCTCAGCCGCGGCGTTGCAATGCGCCGTGTGCTGGCCGGAAAGGGGTGCGAGGCCCGGCTGGTGATCGGCGTAACTTTGCCATTCGCCGCGCATTGCTGGGTGCAGCTGGGCTCGGCGGTATTGACCGATCCGCTCGATGTGGTGACCCCCTACACACCGATATTGGTCGCCTGATGCCGGGGTACTTTCGCATCGAGATTTCCGAGGCGTCGGGACAGGCTGATCGTGACAATGGCGAAGCGGACCCACCCGCCTTATCGCTTCCAGGCGCTCGGCTCTGGTGCGATCGACAGCCGCTTGCCCTGGGTGGGCATGGATATCTGATCGGCCACCTGTTCGAGCGAGGCGAAATGAGCCGCCGCGTGTTGGATCTGCATGAAACGGCGGTAACCAGAATGGCGGCGTCTAGCGGCCGGTCGCTCGTGTCCGACTATTGGGGCGGCTATGTGTCCATCTTGGCGCGGCCCGGTGGAGGTCTCGCGATATTTCGCGACCCGTCCGGGTTGTTGCCCGTCTATTACCGCGCCGATGGGGCGGGCGTCACAGCGTCGAGCGACGCTGCCGATCTCGGCAGACGTGGCGGCGTCGATTATCCGGCAGTTGCGCGGTTTCTGGCTAATGGAGGCGCGCCTAGCCGAGAAACCTGCCTCGAAGGTGTCCAGGTACTGCTTCCAGGGGAATGTCTGATCATTACTTCGGGATCGCGTCGTCTGGAAAGCTGGTGGTCACCGTGGGATTGGACGCAGGTCCCCCACAAGCGGTTCGAGGTGGCCGCCCGTAAGCTTCGCGCCGTGGCGCTCGACTGTATCGAAAGCTGGGCGTCCTGCTTTGATTCCATATTGACCGGCGTATCTGGCGGCCTCGATTCCTCGATTGTCGCCGGCGCCGCATCTCGCCGCGCCGCCGCGCTTCATTGCCTGACGATGATCGAAGACGATGCGATTGGCGATGAGCGCCGCTATGCTTCCATTCTCGCCAAGGCGATTGGCGTTCCCTTGCTTGAAGCCCACTATGACCTCGGCAAGGTTGAGATTGATCGCGCCGTGGCGCCGCACCACCCTTGGCCGCACGCGCCATTCTACATGCAGGCAATCGCGTCGGCTCATGAAGAGCTCCGCCGCGAGCATCAAATCGATGCCTTCTTCTCGGGCAATGGCGGGGACAATATCTTCTGTGCGATCCGCAGCGCCTCGCCGTTCGTCGATCGTTTCATGGCGCAGGGACCGCGTCACGGGCTTTTCGACACCCTGCGCGATTTGAGCGATCTGACGGGAGCCAGCGGTGCGACCATCTTGCGGCACGCCTGGGATCGCTATCGTGACTGCAGCCGGCCCGTAAAACTTCATCGCGACACTTCCGGGCTTTCTTCCGCCGCGATCGCCGAGCTGGATGTGCCGAGGCCGCCCCATCCATGGATGGAAGCGCCCGAAGGCACGCCGCCCGGCAAGGCGGCGCATGTCAGGCTGCTGGCGCGCGCGCATCGCAGCATCGAGCTGTATCCCCGCCGCTCCCATCCGCAGCATGTCGCGCCGCTCCTGTCGCAACCAATCGTCGAAACATGCCTGTCAATCCCGACATGGCAGTGGATCGAGGGCGGCAGGGATCGCGCCGTCGCTCGGGCGGCATTCAAATCCATCGTCCCTGTGCAATTATTGCGCCGCACGTCCAAGGGCGGGCCGGGCGGCTTCATGCAGCGCATATTCCAGGCGAACGCGGAACATGCCGGCGACCTGCTGCGCACTGGCCTGCTGGCGCGGGCCGGTCTGCTCGACCTCAGGACCTTGGAAGGAGCCTCGCAGCCGACGGTGGCGGGCTTCGAAAAGGCGCAGCGCATCCTCGCACTTTGCGCGGCGGAAAGCTGGGTTCGTTGGTGGACGGATGTTCGCGCGTCATAAGGCTATCGCCGCTCGGCGCCTCGCGTCTGCACACACCTTGTTTTCCATTGCGCCGCCATTTTCGCCCAGCGGTCGAATGCGCCTCTGTCATCCAGATCCCGGTCGCGCCGATCGCGAAGCCAGAAGTCGAACCACGCCAGATTCTCTTGCATCGCGCGCAGCCGATTGGAGGGGATGTGAAACAGATGGGTCTCATCGGTGGCGGTGGTCTCGCCAGGATAGAGACTGATCTGCGCAGGAACCTTTGCTTCGCGCAGCGCGGCGTAGAAATCGATCGCTCCCGCAAAGGGAGAAGCCATTTGCTGAAGGACCGGAGCACACGCCCTATCGGCACGGAGCGAGGGCGACAGCTGGCGATAGGCGTCGAGGTAACGACCTGAAGGTGGGCCGCCGAAGACGGCGTGATACCCGTCTTTCGGATCTGAATAGGATGCGGGTTCAAGATAATTCCCGTCCCCGCTGGAAGCAGCGCGAAACATCTCCGATTGGGTCATCGCGACATTCACCATCTGCGATCCCCGACTGTACCCGGCAATGCCAATGCGGTCGGGATCGACAATGCCTTCGCTTGCCAACTCGGCGATCGCGTCTTCAAAACTATAGACGCCGTTGATCCAGATCAGCTCGCGCAGCTTTTCGGGACCGAGTGTGCCTGGGCCGCCCGACCATATCATATAGGCGTGCCAAAGCTCAGCCTGCTGCCGAGCCGAGGGGTCGTTCATGAGAATGACGACATATCCGCGCTCGGCGAACAGCTGAGCGGGGTAGTTCCATTGCAGATCGACGTTCGCGAAGCGCTCGTCCGCATCGCTGCCATGAGTGATGATGATCGCCGGGTAGCGACTGCTTGTCTGGTAATTGCGAGGCCAGACGATGAATCCGGTCGATCGGTAGCCGAGCCGGTTTGTCCATTGATGCGGCGTGACGCGCAACGGTGCGATCGAATCATGAGCAGCGGAGAGCGGAGCGATGGCCTGCACGCGCCCGTCTTTCGGTTCGACACGGACGAACCGTGGCGCCTGGTTCAGCCCTTCCTCGACGCAAATGCCCCACGCGAGATCCTCGCGAAAGTCGCAGGCCGTCAAGCTGCCGGGGCGGATCAGCGACGTTGCGTGCCGACCGGTAAGCAAAACCAACCCGTACCGTGGATGCGAGGTCGTTCGCACCCCCAGCAGCGCGCTTAGCCCATCCCCCGAGAGCCAATTTCCTGCCGAACGCGGGTCGCCGATGTAATAGGGCTGGCGACCATAGTGAGTTTTTCGGCCATCGGTGTGCGTCTCCGTGAGGGCAAGCGTCCTGCCGAAACCCTCGCTTGCAAGAGTTCCGCCATTCGGGCCGCGCACCAGACCGATCGCCGGAAAACCCGAACTTTCCTGAATGGGCCGGCTGGCGTTGGTGACAAAGCTCCAGGAAAAGGTCCCGATGCCGTCGGCCCGCTCCGCATCGGATTGCTCTAACTGGTAGCGCGGCCCTTCGTCGGTCCATTCGACATGGCCGCCATAATAGAAAGCAAGCCGGTCGCCCGATGGCCGCGATGCGACCAGCCAGTCTTCGCCCGTCGCCGACCGTATGCGCAGTTCTACGATCGCCCGGACCGGCGCGCGACGCCGATTGCGCTGGCTAACCACCGCGTCGTCGATGGCAACATTGGCCGGTTCCGAACTTGGCTTTAGCGTGGCGTACCAAAGCCATTGTCCGTCGGGAGACCAGTCGTGATATAAAATCCCGATCCGGCGCGGCGCACCGCTTCGCACGGCGAACAGCGCGCCTTCGGTCTGGCCGACGGTAACCTTCGCATCGCGCACCAGCAGCGGTTTGATCGTCCCTTCGGCGTCGAGCGCATAGAGCTGAAGCTCGTCGCCCCGATCTAGCAGTAGGCTCCAGCCCGTGCCGTTCGGCAACGGTCGAAGCTGCTCTGCGCTCGCCGCGCGCAGAATCTCGCGCGAGGCGCGCGAGCGCAGGTCAAACAGATGAAGAATTGAGACGGTCTCATTCTTTTGGAGATCCGCTCGCCGTTCGAGATAGGCGAGCGACTTGCCGTCGCTCGCCAAGCTCAATTCGAACTCCGCCGGGACGGTCACCACATCTTCGAGCGTCCAGCGCCGACCTTCCTCCGCGACGGCCGTCCCGCTGTTAGCGAGACCGACCAACAGAAGAAGCGGCCATAGGCGGATGCTACCAGTCATGCCGAACCGTGACGCTCAGGAAGCGGCCAATTGCTGACCCGTTCGTCGTGTCAAACGGAGCATCGAAAGGCGAGGTGGTGAAGATCGGCTCCGGCTTGCTGTTGAAGACATTCTGTGCGCTCAGCGCAACTTCCGTGCCTGCGCCGAGCCGCAATCGGCCGGTCAGGTCAAGCGTTGTCGATCCGCTAAGTTTGATGGCTGCCGGACGACGATTGTCCGTGACGCTCGCGCTGTGATTGAGAAAGGCCGCGAGCGAGAAGGCCTTGTCGCTCAGCGTGAGCCCGCCGCGCGCCCGAAAATGCGGCGGGCGGAAGATTGTTCCCGCGAGGTCGGTCACCGGCAGGCCGGGAAGCAATTGCTGACTGCTGTCGAGCCAGGTGGCTCCGGCGTTCAGGCTCAGCTGCCGGTCGCTGCCAAGCTGGGCATCATATCGTACCGCGATGTCGACGCCGCGATATTTCTGCCGCGCGATATTGCGGTCGCGAGCATCGAGGAAGGCGACGACGCGCGCCGGGTCGTAGGGAGACCCCGTAATGTTCTGGAGCCCGCCATCGGCACCGGCGAAGATGGTGTCGAGCAGGGCCGGCGCAGGATTTAAGGTAACGAGATCAGCAAAGATCGGATTGTTCAGAACCCCGGCGCCCGAGGCGAGCGGCGGCGCAACGCGATCCTTATAGTCGATCCGAAAATAGCTTGCCGAAACCTCAAGACCATGGAGCGGTTTCACGGTCGCGCTGAAGGTCCAGTTTTCGGAGCGTTCAGGCTCGAGCTGGTCGTTCGGCCCGAGAGCATAAGCGACGGTCGAACCAGCGGGAAATCCCTGGCCGAAGCCGCCGACCGGCACGAGCAGCGCAACATAGCCGGAATATTGTTGATAGAGCGTCGGAAGTTTGAAGGATTTGCCCCATGACACCCCCAGCCGGACCTGCTCGACCGGATCATAGACGAAGCTCAGCTTCGGGGTGACGATGTCGCCGGAGTCCGAATAATCCTCATAGCGCAGCGCCCCGGTCAGCGAAGCGCGGTGCGCAAAGGCCAGATCCTGATCGGGGTCCGCGATCGGCAGTAAAAGCTCGCCATAGGCGAAATGATTGCGGCGCGAGCGTGAAAAGCTGCGGGTTCCGATTTCGGATTTGAAACGGTTGGTGCGATAGCCGCCGCCAAAGGCCAGTCGCGCGGGGCCCGCGGGGAGCTCGAACAGCGACCCCTCCAGTCCCGCCTCCACCGCGATATTCCGGTTGAAGAAGTGCCGCGCGGTGGCAGTGCTCGGCGCGCCGCCGCTGAAGTTCTGGCTGATGCCATCGGTCGTGTCGGTGCCGAAAAACGCGCCCGCTTTCAGCTTCCAATTGGCCGACAGTGCGGCCGACAGCGTCGGTGCGACGCCAAATGTTTCGAACTTGGTGCGCGCCTCAAGCCCTGAGTTTCGGAGCGGCTGAGCGACCGTGAAACCGGTCGCCGACTCCATCCTTCCGCGCTTGTAAATAAGATCGGCAGCCAGGGTGACGCCGCCGCCAAGCGACTGGTGACCGCTCAGCAGAACCGCGTGTCGGCGAAGGGCAGGGAAGAGCGTCGAATCGGGGTTGTTGGCGAAGGCATAGCTGCGATCTTTCGCCCGGATCGCGGTACCGTGCGAATAATCATAGGCCGCGATGATGCCGCCGTCCGACCAGCGCGATCCGCCGAGAAGATTATATTGGTGCTGGAAATTGCCGCCGTCGGTCGAAAGGCCGAGCCGGGCGCTGGTCGATACGCCCTTATAGTCGCGCTTGAGAAGAATATTGACGACCCCGGCGACCGCGTCGGCGCCGTAGATGGCCGATGCCCCATCGGCCACGACCTCAACGCGGTCGACCGCCGCGATGGGAATGGCGCTGACGTCGATCACCGAATTGACGCTGCTGTAGGCAAAGCGATTGCCGTTGATCAGCGTCAGTGTCGCATTGGGACCGATACCGCGCAGGTTGAAAGTCGATGCGCCATTGGCGTTCACGTTTTCATTCGCGGCGCCTTGCGAATTTCCGATCCCGGGATTCTGGCCGCCGCCGAAATTCTGCGGCAAGCTGCGCGCCACCTCGCCAAGATCGGCATGGCCGGAGTTGCGGATGTCTTCCGAGGTCACCCGGATCACAGGGGTTGCCGTGGGCGCGCCCGTGATCCGTGACCCCGTCACGACAATCGGCTCGGCCTCGGTCGCGGCGGCATTTTCGGCGGAGGCGAGTCTGGAAATGACCACCGAGCCGACCTCGAACCTTGCGGTGAGCCCGCTACCTTTGAGGAGCGCCTCGATTGCTTCGCGGCTCGTCAGCTCGCCTTTCAACGGCGGCGCAGTCTTTCCATCAAGATCGCGCGACGATGCGTAGAGCTCGATGTCGGCAATCGTGGCAGCGCTGCGCAGCGCGTCGTCGAGATCCTGCGCGGGCATATCGTAGGGCTGGCGCTGTTGCTGCATGGCCAGCGCAACCGTAGGTGAAAAACAGGTGGCACTGCCGACCAGCAGCGCGACCAGCGAACGGGACTTCTTCAACATTATCACTCCCCCATTTCCTCGGCCGTGCTTCAGGCAGGCGGCCAGTGGGGGTGCGTTGACGGGGCGAAGGGGAGCCCCTTAGTCTTGGGTGAAAAAATTATCGGCGGCGAAGATGGATGGCTCTCGCCGTGCGTTCGACCCTGAGACCGAACAGGGTTGCGATCCGTTCAGCGAAAGCATCGGTCTCGCTAAGATGGAAGCGGCCGGAAACCTCAAGCGCGGCGCTCGCCGCATCGTCGATCACGATCGGGATGACGGCATAGCGATTGGCCTCCGCAACCAGTCGGTCGAGCCTTATCGAACGATATTCGGCCCAGCCTTCGGGCCAGTTTGCGGGAATGTCAGACGCTTGGGCCATACCGAACTGCAACTTGCCATCACGCCGATAGGTCAGCGTCTTTCCCTGTGACAACGCGGTCGCAGGACCGGTTTTGGCGTCTGCGCGCAGGCCGGCCTCGCCGCGCCGGAGGGCCGCACTGACCGTTCCGGCCTCGTCGAGGCTAAGGTCGATCTCGGCATCGTTCGCGATTGCTGCGCCTGTCCCGGCGTCGATATGGAGCGGTTTAGCTTGCTTGGCGATGGAAAGACGGACCCTGCCCTTTACCAAGCGGACGCTGCGGTCGCCGTCTCCGAACGCGACGTCCAGCCGGCTGTCGGTATCAAGCGTCGCGCGCGAGCCGTCGGCAAGCCGGAACGTGCGGATCTCGCCGCGCTGCGTAATCAGGGGTTCGGCGGCGCGCGCGGTGGACGCACTGCCGGGCTGGCCGGGAAGGGAGGCGCCTCCAGCCCCGAATGCTACAATCAGCAGCGCGATTGCGGTCGCGGCGGCGCCCCATGGCAGCCAGCCGCGAACCCGGCCCCGCCGCGCTTCGGCATGGCTTGTTCCGTGGCGCTGCGAGGTCTTGAGAACCGCCATGGCCGCCATGCGGCGTTCGGCGCGGCGGTAGGCTTCGCCATGATCGGCCGATGCGAGGAGCCACGCTTCAAACTCTCCGCGCAGCGCGCCGGCGTCCTCGCCGCGCATCTTGATCAGCCACGCCTGCGCGACCTCATCGACGGGATAGTTGCCGCCGCTTGTGCTCGTCATCGGCCGCCGTCCACCAACTTTGAAATCTGACCGAGCGCTTTCATCATATGATATTCCACCGTTGCGATGCTGATGCCCAGCAGTTCGTGTATCTCGCGATAACTGAGTTCGTCCACCCGGTGCATCAGGAAAACGCGGCGCGTTTTTGGCGGCATGGCGTCAACCGCCGTTTCATACAATCGCAGCAGGTCCGCGGCTTCGAGGTTCCACTCCTGCGCCGCAGGCGTCGCGCCGTCGCGCTCCTCGCGAAGCGGAAAGAAGATCGCCCGCGCGGACTTCTGGCGCCGCGCGCGATCGATAAGGAGATTTTGGGCGATGCGGCGAAGAAACCCGCCCGGATTGATGAGCTGGTGGCGCTGTGCGCTCCCCGCGGCGCGAGCAAACACTTCCTGCACTAGGTCCGGTGCTTCCTCGGCTCCTGCTTTGCGGCGAAGGAAATGGAAGAGCGATATGCGATGGGTCCGATATATCGCGTCCAGATCGTGCCCGGCTTCTGGACGCTCATCGGCCGAAGGGGGACGATCGGCCGGATGGGCATGGCAGGCCGAGGACACCGAAAAGGGGTGACGCGGCGGCGCACGGTCGCCGCAGGTACAGGAAGACACGACAGAAAATCCCGGAGGCACGAACGGGACCAGCCGGCATTCGCCAGAGACCCGTCTTCCAGTGCAGTGCCGCCGTTTGGTCGCTCGCGCGAACCATGGACCGGTTGGGCCGCCGGTCCGGTCAGGGACTGGCGCATATGATGCCTGGCGAAATATTCCGCGCAGGAACTGCCAGCGATGCTCCTGCGCCGTCGAATCATGTCAATTGTAGGCGGCGCTGACAAGCAAAACGTCACTCCCATTTCGGCCAGCGATCATGGCTGTCGACCCGGATGGCCGGCGAGCGTTCGGGCGTAGCTGGCCGCTTCACGCGCGCGCCGCTCGTGATAACCGAGCAGGAGATTGCGAACCTGCGCTTGCGGCTCTGCATCGGCGAAGGCGATCGCGATCGCGTTATACTCTGCGTCGATGTCGGCAAGGATCATCGCGTCGAAATGACGCGATAGCTGAAGCCTGTCGCCGATCGCTGCGATGCTCGCGACGATCTCGCTGTTCGCCGAGCGCTCCGCGATCGCCAGGAACAGGTCCGCGATGCGGTCGGGATAGGGCTGGTCAGCGGGGACCGAAGTTGCCGAGCCTTTTGGCGCCGTCGCAAGCGCCGCGAGCAGCAAGATCAGGTGCAACTCGAGCAGGTCGCGAAACTCGGTTTCGGTCAGCCGATGAACGTGAAAGCCCTCGCCCGGTGCGAAATCGACCATCCGCTCGCCATTGAGCCGGTAGAGACTGTCGCGAACCGGGGTAACGCTGACCCCGAGATCTTCGGCGAGACGGGCCGCTTCGATCCGGGTGCCGCTAGCCCATTCTCCGCTCATCAGCTGACGCTTGATCGCCTCATAGGTCGGCTCGAACACGTGTGCCGGGCTCATTTTTCGTTCCTTTCCGCAGCAGCGAATTCGGACACGGCGTCGGCCTGGTCGGTACGGAGCGCGTCGATCGCGCCGATATGCGCCGGCCGTTCGTCTTGCAGCAGGATCGATGGGCATTGCCCTTCGTAATTGCCGAGATTCGGGCGGTGCTGCGCATAGCCGGCGAGCGCGGCCAGTTCGGGAGGAAACGTCCGGGCGACCTCGGGCGGATAGGCGAGCCACAAATTCTCATAGGGCTTCAGCCATCCCAAGCTGTAGCTGACGAGCACGCCGCGCCGGACCTCTTGGCTGAGGTTCGAGCCCGCCCCATGCGCAGTCGATCCCAGAAAGCATATCGCCGCGCCCGGCTTGCCTTCGGCGAAAATGGGTTGCCCAAGATCAGATTTCGCCATCCCCTTCACGCCGTGGCTCTTCGGAAAGATGCGCGTTGCGCCGTTTTCTTTTGTGAAGGGTGTCAGCGGCCAGAGGACGTTGACGAGATATTCCTGGGTGCCGTCGGCGCCGCGCCACATATCCTGGTCGCGGTGCGGGAACTGCCGCACTTCGCCCGGATGGATTTCGATCGCCTGTGTGAGGTTGAGCTGGATCCGGTCGCAGCCGGTGCCGAGAATGGTCTCCACGGCAGAAAGGATGAGCGGGTTGAGTACCAGTGCGGCCATGTGCTCCGATCGCTTGAGCAGGCCGCCGAAGCGCTTTGTGCGGCGGCCGTAGAAATTGCCTTCACAAAAGGGCGTCGCGGCGAAGATGGGGTCGAGATCCCTTGCGAGCGCATGGACACGCGCGACCGCCTCGTTGCGAATTATGCAATAGCCTTTGCGGCGCAGCTCCTCGAAGAGCAGGCCAGGCAGATCGGCTTCGGTCAGATCCTTTTTCATCGCCCCGCCTCCCCGCCTTCTTCGAACTTGAGGACAAGCGGCGCATAGGTGCCGGTGCGCTGCAATCCGGGGAGCGTATCCTCGTCGATCGCTATGCTGAGGGCGACTATCCGGCACGCGCTATCCCGGTGAACGGGACCCAGCGTGCGGCATGTCCAGCCAAATTTGCTGATCGTGTGATACCAACCGGCTTCTGCGACACCGACATATTCGCCTATGCCGTGGCGGAGAGCATAGTCCGCCAGCGCGGTGACCAACTGGTTGCGCGCGTCGCGGCGCTCGGTGGGCGTTTGTCCGGGGTCGAGGCAGAAGCGACTGATCTCCCACACGCCTTCACCGGACGGCGCCCCGTCGGCGCAAAGATGCGAATAGATGTCGCCGAGCAGGTGCGGCGCCGTGGTTGGCAGCAGCCGCGCCGACGCCCGGTGGCGCAGATCATCGGGATCGAGCAGGATCAGGTACCGCGCGTCCGGGGTGTCGAATTGGTCGAGCTCGAAGCGGCCGTCGAGGGCAGGCAAATCCCATTGCAGCTTGTCGATGAAGACCTGCTTGCGGGCGGCGAACATGGCGCGAAGCGCCGCATTCCCGGGCGCATCCTGCGCCCGCGTGGATTGAGTGATCATGATGGTTCCTTGGCTTGTCGGTGCCAGGATCAGACCATCATTCCCACCGCGCGGCTATGCCCAGAAATGGGCAATCCCGGGACGATTTATGTGCGAGCGTCAGAGCGGGCGCCACCAGTCATAGACATCCGAAAAGCCGATGACGCCGTCGAACAGGGCGCAGAGGATCAGCATTTGCCGACAAGGCACTGAATAGCGCTCGCGCGCGATCTTGAGATGACGGACCACGGTCTCTTCGCTGATGCCGAGGATGCTGGCGGTCTCGCCAGCAGTCTTGCCGCGGGCGGACCAGAGCACGCATTCGCGCTGCCGCTCGGTCAGCGCCGCCCGCGGAGTATAGGAGCCTGTCCCGATGAGCTGCCGCGCCGCGGCGAGCGCCACGGCGCCGACGATCTCGGCGGCGTGGAGCATCTCGAGCGGGATCCTGGCATTGGGAGCGACGGCAAAGGAGCAGCTTCCGGTCGCTTCGCCAGGCAAGTGCCGCGGCACCGTGAAGCCGTCGCCGATTCCGCTCTCGCGGGCGACCTTCAGCAACTGCCGGTCACCGCGAGAAAGCGGGATGTAGTGATCGACATTGCGCCATTGAAAACCCGTCATGGATTTTTCGCCGGCGCGCCGGATCGGGTCGGTGCCGCTGAGATCGAAGCCGACATAGACATTCGCCCAGGCGTCGGGATAATTATGCACGAGCATCGATGCACCCTCGCCGCCGCCGCCGCGGCGATCGAAGGCGAGCGCGAAAAGATCAAATCCCATGCGGTCGGCGGCGTTCGACAGGGCGGCAAAGAGCCGTTCTTCCTTGTCGGCGCCTGATATGTCGTGTGCGAGTTCCTCCGTCAGATTAAAATGCTTCACGTCGATTCATCGGCCGCCGACGCGTTCCCGACCCGTCCGCCCGCGATCCGCTCCATGGCTCATCGCTCCCGTTTCCTCTCCGGGAGACAATGAAGTTGGACAAGCTGCGCGATGGTCCTCGCACTGCGGCGGGCGGGTGATACCTCAGCCTCTATACGCAATGCCGATCGCCTCTTCGGTGTAACGACAGGAAATCACCTGATAAAGCGGCTTGGTGCACCAATCGGACCCAGATTGACACCTAATGCCTTAATACGCCGACCGCGGCGGAGCCGGCGTCACGCACCGGCGGCATCTGGAGTCGAAGTGGCGATCGAAACGTCATGGGCAAGCAGTCGTTCGCAGCTCGGCGCGACAAGGCCCCAGACCGCGTCGATCACGGCGGAGAATGTCACGCCTTCAAGCTCAAGGCTCGCGGCATAGGCATCCCATTGCCGCCGCTTGTCGCCGTCTTCGAACATGGCAGCCGAGAGCCCCGGCGGACGGTCAGCCGGGATCGGCGTGCCGCGTCGATCGAATGTCGCCGCAAGTGCTGCGTCGAGCGCTTGAGCATTGATGTCGCAGGCCTGCGGAATCGCCCAGAGGTCGTAGAAATCCTTCATGCGACCATTGGCGATCCCGAGCGCTACCATCGCCTGAAATTTCTCTGCGATGACGCTTGTCGGCGAATAGGTGCGGATCTCCGGATCGGGAAAGTCCAGCAGCGTCGCGAAGGAAGTCGGCGGCGCCGGATCCGAGAGGGCGTCGCCAAAGCCGAGGTCGATCGTGATCGGGATGCGCGTTCGTTCGAGAAAGGCGGTCGTTGTTAGCCGCATGCCGCCATATTCGGCTCCCTCGCGGATCGGCCGCGCGGTGAGTGCGTCGATATCGAAAGTCAGCCCGTCAGCCGCCTCGATTTTCATGATCGCGCCGAAATCCGCTATCAGCCGTTCGGCGCTTGCATCGCCGAAGGCGAGAAAGTCGGCGTCGCGGGTGACTCGATTATCGTCTTCGAGCCAGAGCGTGACGAGAAGACCGCCTTTGAGAATGAACTGGTCCCGTAGCGGCGAGAGCGACAGTCGGTAAAGCAGGCGCTCGAGCGCGAAGCGAACGAGCAGAACGTCGAAGGGCTGACGCTCCTTGCGCGCCAATTGGAGCAGCCGGTCCTTGACCGAGGCTGCCAGATTGACGGGTGCCTTAGCCATTGAAGCTGAGCGCCTCGAGATAGGGCTGCATTCGCTTCCAGACCCCGCCCGCTGCCGCGGCCTCGGCGATGTCACCGGGACTCGTCTTGCGCTGGTCGAGCGCTGCGCGCAGACTCTCGACCGCAACCGAGCGATCGACGAGGCGCGGATTACGGAACAGGTCGGCCAGCGTTTTGGGAACCGAATAGATGGGAACATCGACCCCGGCGACCTTGTGATGCTCGATCCCCTGGCGTCGATATTTGTCGGCGAGGCGGACGATCCGGACAGGCGGATAATCGATGACCGGTGCCCAGTCGCTGGGTCCTATTGCTACCCAGACCCGCCGCGGCATCTGGTCGGTGAGCCCGTGGAAAGCGAGCGCCGATACCATGGCGATAACCCCGTTCGGGATGCGCTTGGTGATTTCGGCGAGGCCTTGGTCGGTGTCGATCGGCGCGCCGTGAAGCTGATAGAGTCCTCGCGCGATACGGTCGATGTCGCCACTGTCGACCGCGCGAGCGATGGTTTCGGGTGCCACGCCTGCGGCGCGTAGCTCGCGCGCGCGCAGGATCGGATGCGCGCCAAAGAGCGCTCGAAGCGTCTCGCCTTGCGTTATCGATGTGTGCATGTGACAAAACCTCTAACTTAAATGCGATGTATCATAGGTTTTGTCACATGTCATGCAATGATTATGGCGTTCGGAGATGGCCCCGATTCCACTATTTCCTACATTCACCGGTCATGGCATGCCGGTCAGATGGATCAGGAACCGAAATGGAAATCGCGCGCGCTGGCGATCGAATTCTGGTTCGCCGCTGTTCTCGTCGGCGGCTCCTTCATTGCCGGCCTCATCGGCGCGATCCGGTCGCTATTCGGCGGGTGACGTCGCCCCGCTATCCAGCTTCTCAAAGGAGCGTCGGGGCATACGCGCTCGGGGGCTTGCGGCTGAACCACGGGACGTCGGTCCGCTCAACCTCCAACCGGCTTGCCGGATATTGGGTAACGAGCTTCATTGCCTCCTCAGCCGAAGCTTGCAGCCAGGCGTCATGATCGGCGGCGTGAAGAATGACCGGCATCCGGTCGTGAATGTCGAACAGCTCCTCGGTCGCATCGACCATCACCATCGTATAGCAATCGCCCCACTCGTTGGTCGGACGCCAGAGCCCGGCGCAGGCGGCGAGCGGCTGGTCGACGACGCTTAGCCAGGTTCGCGTCATCTTGCCCTTCTCGCCTTCGGCTTCGGCGAAGGCCGTGATCGGGATCAGACAGCGCTGGGCGGGATTGGTAAACCATGTTCGCCAGAAGGTCATCAGCTTGTCGTCGCGGGCATTGTTGACGGGCTTGGGCTTGCTCGTCGGTTTCATATGCTTGAGCCGCACCGGGAAGCCCCAGGTCATCGACTGGAGCGCGCGCGTGCCCGCGTCGTCACGGACCACAAATCCTTGTCCGCCGGGATAGACTTCGCCGGGTTGCGCATTGGTGAGCGGACGCCGCGCACCGAACGCCGAGGCCACTTCGGCGACCGAAGCCTTGAGGGTCACGAGATTGCACATGGCGGCGAGTCCCCTTGGGTGGTTTCGGTCAGGCCGCGCCGAGCATTTCGTCGAAATTCTGCTGGATCGGCGGCATGATGCTGAAGCTATTCTTGGGGAAAGGTCGCAACATGTCCAGCGGCGGCCGCGCCCCCATCAACCAGTCGAACCAGTCCTCGGGGCGGACCACGCCGACGTGGCGATCCTTGTGCGGCGCCAGATCGTCATAGGCCGGGACGGTGAGCACCGCGAAGCTCTCAGGCCACAGGCGGTGCGCCGGACGCCAGACCGCTGCGATGCAGAAGAAAGGCTCGTCGCTGATGAGGCTTGCGGCGTAGATCGTCTTGCCGCGCTTCACGAGGCCGAACTCATTGGCGAGCAGCAGACAGGGGCGATCAATGATCGCGGTCTCGGACTTCAGGAGCGGGATCTGGAATATATCGGCATCGCGCGAGGGCAGCCCCCACAGCATCTCCTTCTCGCATTCGCGCTGGCCGTTCCACACCATCACGCGGTGGAGCTTGCCGATGCCGACCAGCGCGTCGTCCGTCTCGATATCCATGAACTCAGTCCTCAGGCGCGGAAACGGCTGAGCGCGCGCTTCCATTCGCGTTCTTCGGGCATCGGCAGGGCGATGTCATCGGGGCTCGGGTCGACGAGCTCGATCCGCACCGGGCGGACGCGCTTGCCCGTCCGCGCGCCGCAGCGAACACACCAGAATTTCTGGCACGCCTTGACGAGATTGCCGTCCCACATCCTGCACTCGAAGCGCCACCAGATCCCATAGGGATTGAACGTCGCACTATGCCCGCAGCGGCAAACGGGCTTGATCGCCCGAAACCAGGCCGCGGCCTCGAAGACATGCGTGGCGCGATGCTGTCCGTCCTTTGTCCATCCGCCCACGTCACAGGGAGAGTCCAAGCTGGTCGGGGCTTGCGGGCTCCGCGCCGGCACGGACGCTCTCGACGATCGCACGGGCGAGTTCGAACGCGGCCTCGACACGGATGTGATTCGTCGGCGCGGTGATACCCACGCGCGCCCAGCCAGGGGCGGAAAGGATGGTCTCTGCGACTCGGGCAGTATCGATATTGTCCATGCCCTAATGAGAACATAGAGAGAACAATTTGGCAAGTGGGTGACCGGGACAGCGCGGGCGGCCTGCGTGGTCAGCGGGCGCTTGCTGCCGCTGCCGCCCGTCGCCGCCCGGTCCGGGGCGCGCGGCCGCCACCGGCAACGCCAGAAACCGGCGAGGAAGAGATGGCCCGCCCCTGGGCGGCGGACCGCGCGCGGCGAGAGAGGCTCGCCGCCGGTCGCCCCAGGAGAAAGTACCATGAAACTCTTGACCCCCGCGCTCGAGGCGCAGCTTCGCGCCAATCTGGCCACCCGGATCGACACGCTTTCGCGCGGCGAACGCGAGCCGGACCCCAAACCGGTCGTCCGCCTGTTCAGCCCCGTCGGCGCGGCGACCTGGCTCGCGACCGAGATCGATGCGGACGGTATTTTCTTCGGCCTCGCCGATCTCGGCTTCGGCTGCCCCGAACTCGGCAGCTTCGCGCTGTCCGAACTCGAGTCCGTCCGCCTTCCGTTCGGCCTCACGATCGAACGCGACCTCCACTTCACGGCAAGCCACCCGCTATCGGCTTATGCCGAAGCGGCGCGGCGAGCGGGGTCGATCGTGTTGGGGGAGCAAAGGCTCCGGCGCGCGGTCGAACGACTTTCGGGGCGCGGCTGACGCGCCTGGCCGCCTGCCGGGACCGCCACGCGCGGCCCCCGGGAGGAAGAGGGGGGCTGGCGCCTTCGTGACGGGTCCAGGAGCCGGGAGAGTGTCTCGCGGCGGCCCGTCATGGAGAAAGCCCATGGCCAGACAGGCCCCGAAACTCATCCTCAGCCCGTCGCGCGACATCCCGTTCGACCGGCTGTTTCTCTCCCAGTCCAATGTCCGGCGGGTGAAAGCCGGCGTGTCGGTCGAGGCGCTCGCCGACGATATCGACCGGCGAACCCTGCTCCAGAGCCTCAACGTCCGGCCCGAACGCGACGCCTCGGGAAAGGAGACGGGCCGCTATGAAATACCGGCCGGGGGGCGGCGCTATCGCGCGCTCGAACTGCTGGTGAAGCGGAAGCGTCTCGCGAATGATGCGCCAATCCCCTGCGTCGTGCGCGCGGCGGACAGCGATATTCTCGCCGAGGACGACAGTTTCGCCGAAAATGCCATGCGCGAGAGCCTCCATCCGCTCGACCAGTTTCGCGCGATGCAGGCGATGGTCGACAAGGGCGACGATGTCGAGGCGATCGCGGCGCATCATTTCACCACCCCCGCGGTCGTGCGCCAGCGGCTGAAGCTCGCCGCGGTGTCACCGAAGCTCCACGACATCTATGCCGACGACGGGATGACGCTCGACCAGTTGATGGCCTTCACCGTCGCCGACGATCATCAGCGCCAGGAGGAGCTCTGGGCGCAGCTCGATCACAGTTTCAACAAGAGCCCCGGCTTCATCCGCCAGAAACTCACCGAGGACAGCGTAAGGGTCACCGACAAGCGCGCAGCGTTCGTCGGCGTCGATACCTATGTCACGGCAGGCGGCGGCGTGGTGCGCGACTTGTTTGAGGCCGACGGAGGCGGCTGGCTCACCGACCCGGCGCTGCTCGACCGGCTGGTCGACGAAAGATTGAAAGCTGAAGGCGAGCGCATTCTCGCCGAGGGCTGGAAATGGGTGACCACCTCGATCGACCTGCCGTGGGACGCGACGCGCGACCTGCGCGCGATCGACCGCACGGAGGTCCCGATGACCGACGATGAACAGGCCCGCGTCGCCGCACTCGAGGCTGAAAGCGAGGCGCTTTGCGAGCAATGGTCCGAGGTGCCGGACGTGCCCGCCGAAGTGCATGCGCGGATCGATGCCATCGACGCCGAACTCGGCGCGCTCGTCGACCGCCCGCTCGTCTTCGATCCCGCCGAGATGGGACGCGCTGGCGCCTTCGTCTCGATCGACCGCGACGGATCGGTGCGGAACGAGCGCGGGTTCGTGCGGGCTGAGGACGAGCCGGAGCGGGAACTGGCCGATGGCGAGGCTGATCCGGAAACGGAAGCAGGGGGCGAAGGGTCCGGCCTGCGTGGCGGCGGGGATGGCGATCACGTCATACCGCCTGTGGGCAGCGATGGCGAAGACGAATCCGATGCGCTGCGTCCGCTTCCCGATCGCCTCGTGTCGGATCTCACCGCATGGCGCACGCTCGCGCTCCAGGACGCCTTTGCCCAGGATCCGGCCATTGCCTTCGCTGCGGTGCTCCATGCCCTTGTTCTCGGCTGTTTCTATTCCGCTACCCGCGAAAGTTGCGTCGAGATCGCGGCGAACCGCGTCTATTTCAGCAACGCGCCGACGAACCTGCGCGATTGCGCGCCGGCGCAGGCGATCGACGCGCGCGCGTCGGCATGGAAAGAGCGGCTCCCGCAGGACGACAAGGAGCTTTGGGACTTTCTGCTGACCCTCGACGGCGAGGAGCAGGCGAAACTCCTCGCGCACTGCACCTCGCTCTGCGTCAATGCCCAGGCCGAGATCGTTCCCAAATACGACAATGGCCGCATCTCGGCGCACGGCGTGGCGCGCCGGATCGCGCACAGCGATGTGCTGGCGCGGGCGGTTGGGCTCGATCTCGTTGCAGCGGGCTGGCGGCCGACGGTCGAGGGCTATTTCCGCTCGGTGACGAAACCGCGGATCCTCGCCGACGTCGCCGAGGCGCGCGGGACGCAATTTGCCGAGATGATCGATCATCTCAAGAAGGCCGACATGGCGCGCGAGGCGGAACGGCTTCTCGAAGATGCGGCCTGGCTTCCTGAGCCGATGCGCACGCCGGGGCTCGACGATGCTGAACTCGGCGACGCGGAGGGCGATCCCGCCGACTCAGAATTGCCTCCTTTCCTTGCCGAGGATGCAGTCGAACTGGACGGCGCGAACGACGCCGAACTGCCTGTCGCGGCCGAATAATCGGCTTCCGCCCATCACTGACAATCGAACCTCGGACCCGGCAGCGATGCCGGGCCGGGCCCTTTTTTGGAGACCTGACATGAATAATTCAAATCCCATTCGCCGCTCCAACGATGGAGGCTGTCATGGCTGATCGCGTTCCCGCATCGATCGAGATCGGCGGCGAAATCTCTGCTCCAGTTTTCGCAGAGCTGCTCCATATCATCGCCTTTGAGGGCCTGTCGCCCGAATGGGGCGGCGAGCCCTTCGACGCCGAAAGCCGCGTCGTGGGCCAGCCGCTCGCGCTGTTCGACGAGAGTTGCGCCTGGGGCAAGATCGACAATCTCGAGGCCTTCTGCGTCGAGAAAAGTCTGCCCTTTGTCCGTTGGTCGGGCAGCTATCCCGGCGAATGGTCGCCCGAGCGGCTCGTCTACCGCGGCTCGGGTACGGTCGACAGCTATATGATCGATGAAAGCGACCGGGTCCTGCTCGATCGCCGTCTGCTCGTCGAGCTCGGCTCGATCGAGGCTGCGATGGCCTATTTCGACACCGCGGAATTCGCAGTGCCGCCGCTGGTTGTCGAGGGCGATCCGCCGCCGGTACCGGCGGCGGCGGAAAGCGCGGCCGCACCGCGGGAGGCGAGCCATGGCTGATTATTTTTCCCAGACCGTTATCCGTCCGGATATCCCGCGCACTGCGATGACCGCGCTCGAATATAAGGTTCTCGGCCAGATATTCGATCATGAGGATGTCGGCGACGATGTCTATTTCTGCGCCGGCCATGGTCCGAACGATCTGCTGTTCCTGGACCTCGCGGAGGTGAAGGCGCTGCTCACCGAAGATGACGGTGTCGCAAGCGGCCTTGCCGATCTCGTCCGGCAGGAGATTGCCAAATGCGATGCCGACGATGCCGAGCTCGAACTCGATATGTCGGCGATCGGCTTCGAGGGCATTTTCCAGGACATCGTTCAGCGGTCGGCGCTCGACCATGTCGAGGTCGAGGCCGCATGGACCTGCTCGAAAATGCGGCCCGACGGTTTCGGCGGCGCCGCGACGCTGATCACGGCGGACGATATCGAAGCGGTCTCGACGGCGGGATGGCTTGAGGAGGCCATCGCCCGTCTGTCGGGCGATGCCCCTGACTGACGCCTGTCCAGACCATCGTTCACCGACTGCGAAAGCCCGGCCCGCGCGCCGGGCTTTCGCCTTTTCTGGCTCTTGACGCGAGAGGAAGATGTCATGCCCTCGATTATCCAAACGACCGTGTGTTGCCTTGATGAACTGCCCGAGGCCGCAAAGGAGAAGGCACGCGCCTGGTATCGCGAAGGCGGTTTCGACTATGACTGGTTCGAATTTGTTTATGAGGACTTCGAGCGCGTCTGCGACATATTGGGGGTCCGTCTCGACATGACCTCGGTGCGCCTCTTCGGCGGCGGGACGCGCCGGAAGCCCTGCATTTGGTTTTCCGGCTGCTGGAGCCAGGGTGACGGCGCCTGTTTCGAAGGCGATTACAGTTACGCCAAGGGCGCGTTGGCGACGATCCGCCGCTACGCGCCCAAGGATGTCGAACTTCATCGCATCGCCGATGCCCTTGGCTCGATTCAGCGCCGCAACTTCTATCAGCTTAGCGCGCGCATTGGCCATCGCGGTCGCTATTATCACGAATATAGCATGGACATTGTCGTCGAGCGCGACAGCCCCGTCGTCCAGGATATGACGGCTGACGCCGAAGAGGATGTAAGCGAGGCGCTGCGCGACCTGGCCCGCTGGCTCTACGGGCGGCTCGATGACGAATATGAGCATCTGACGTCCGACGCGGCGATCGACGAGATGATCCGCCTCAACGAATATGGCTTCACCGAGGATGGGGTTCGCTTCGGTTGAGAGGGAGAGGCGGGGCCGGGAGGGGGAACCCCCGGATCCTGGAGAGAGCAGCGGGCGGTTCATTCCTGCCCCGCTCTCCTGAGGATTTCAGCCATGCATATGACCTTCCCCGATGCGGCGCGCGGCGCCGCGGCGGCCGCTCGTCCCAGCTCGGTCGCGCCAGCTTCCCGGCGCCTGCTCGATGCCGCTCAGGCGCTTCAGCCTCTGCTCGAGGCGGGCCACCCCTTTTCCACGGCCCAGCTGCGCGAGGCGATGGCACGCGCCTTTGGCGCGAGCGATGCTGCCGGTGCGTGGGACTGGAAGGCGGCTTATGATGCGTGCGAGGCGGCGCAGATCCTGCTGCTTCGCCGCTACGGCGGCGCGCTTGCGACGCAAAACCGCTCGCCGCAACGCGTGCTTGCGATGTGGGAGCGACTTGCCGCGCGCATTCCCACCCAGACGCGCCGCTCAGAGGAAGGCCAGTCACTCCAGCAATTCTCGACGCCTTTGCCGCTCGCCTTTGTGGCGGCGCACGCGGCCTCGATCCATGCCGGAGACCGCGTGCTCGAACCCTCGGCCGGGACAGGCATGCTCGCGATCCACGCCGAACTTGCGGGGGCGAGCCTCGCGCTCAACGAGTTGGCCGACGGTCGCGCCGAGCTTCTCGAGCTACTGTTTCCCGCCGTGCCAATCACGCGTCATGATGGCGCGTCGATCGACGACCGCCTCGACGCTTCTTTCGTCCCCGACGTCGTCCTCATGAACCCGCCCTTCTCCGCCACGGCGCACGTCGACCGCCCGATGCGAGGCACTGCACTTCGCCATATCGCCTCCGCGCTCGCGCGGCTCCGCGACGGCGGTCGGCTGGTCGCGATCATGGGGGCGAATTGCGCACCCGATGCCGCGGCCTTCCGCGCGGGGTTCGTCGGGTTACAGGAGCGGGCGACGATCCTGTTCTCCGCCGCGATCGCTGGAAAAGTCTACGCCAAGCACGGCACCACGACCGCGACGCGACTGCTTGTTATCGACAAGGTACCCGTGGCCGATCCATCGATGCTGCCGGCGAGCCATGGCGAAGCGCCCGACCTGGCGACGCTTCTTGCCTGGGTGACCAGCCATGTTCCGCCGCGGCCTGCCCCGCCGCCCCCTGCGCCAACAGCGGCAATGCCATTCATGCGCGACGCAGCGGCTTCTCGGGGGCCTCTTGCCAGGGGAGCCACGCGTCCGGAGAAGACCGCGCGCGTCGCTTCGGGCGAGCTTGTCTATGAGACGATCGAGTGGTCACCGCCCGTCGGACAACTTGGCGAGGCGATCTACGAGCCCTATGCGCTCCAGTCCTTGCGCATTGCGGGGGCGTCTCCCCATCCGACCGCGCTCGTCCAGTCGGCGGCGATGGCGTCGGTCGCGCCGCCGCGCCCTTCCTATCGGCCGCATCTTCCCGAAAATCTCGTTAGCGACGGCCTCCTGTCCGACGCGCAGCTGGAATCGGTCATCTACGCCGGCGAGGCCCATGCCGGTCATTTGTCGGGCGCCTGGACGGTCGACGAGACCGCGGATGTCGTGAGTGCGGCGAGCGACGATAATGAGGCAGCGGTCCAGTTCCGGCGCGGCTGGTTCCTTGGCGACGGCACCGGCGCCGGCAAGGGCCGACAGGTCGCGGGGATCATTCTCGACAACTGGTTGAAGGGCCGGCGCCGCGCGCTCTGGATCTCGAAGTCGGACAAGCTGCTCGAGGACGCGCAGCGCGACTGGTCGGCGCTCGGGCAGGAGCGCCTGCTCGTCACGTCGCTGTCGCGCTTCCGCCAGGGTACGCCGGTCCGGCTTGCCGAAGGCATCCTCTTCACCACCTATGCGACGCTTCGCTCGCAGGGCCGCGAGGGCAAGGCGAGCCGCATCGAGCAGATCGCCGAATGGCTCGGGCCTGACTTCGACGGCGCGATCATTTTCGATGAAGCCCATGCGATGGCCAATGCGGCGGGTGGAAAGGGCGAGCGCGGCGACCAGAAACCGTCGCAGCAGGGGCGAGCGGGATTGCGACTTCAGCACGCGCTTCCCGACGCGCGCATCGTCTATGTCTCCGCGACAGGGGCGACGACGGTGCAGAACCTCGCCTATGCGCAGCGGCTCGGCCTGTGGGGCGGGAACGACTTTCCGTTCGCTTCGCGCAGCGAGTTCGTCGCCGCGATCGAGCAGGGCGGCGTGGCGGCAATGGAGGTGCTCGCGCGCGACCTCAAGGCGCTCGGCCTCTACGCGTCACGGTCGCTGTCGTTCGATGGGGTCGAATATGAGCTGCTCGAACATAAGCTCACCGACGAGCAGCGACGCATCTACGACAGCTATGCCGGTGCCTTCCAGGTCATCCACAACAATCTCGCCGCGGCGATGGAGGCGGCGGGGGTGACGAGCGCCGAGCATGGCACGCTCAATGCGCAGGCGAAATCGGCGGCGCGATCGGCATTCGAGAGCACCAAGCAGCGCTTCTTCAACCATCTCATCACCGCGATGCAGACCCCGAGCGCCATCGCAAGCATCGCTCGCGACATTGAGGCGGGCCATGCGGCCGTCGTCCAGATCGTCTCGACTGGGGAAGCGTTGCAGGAGCGCCGGCTCGCCGAGATCCCGGTGGAGGATTGGGGCGACGTGTCGGTCGACATCACCCCGCGCGAATATGTGCTCGATTATCTCGCGCACGGCTTTCCGGTCCAATTGTTCGAACCCTGCACCGACGGCGAGGGCAATCTTGCGTCGCGGCCCGCTTATGACGAGGCCGGCAATCAGATCGTCAGCCGCGAGGCGTGCCGGCGGCGCGACGCGATGATCGAGAAGCTCGCCGCGTTGCCGCCGGTGCCGGGCGCGCTCGATCAGATCGTCCAGCATTTCGGGACCGAGACGGTCGCCGAGGTGACGGGGCGCTCGCGTCGCATTGTCCCGCGGACGGGCGACGACGGAGATGTGCGTTTTGCGGTCGAGACCCGCCCCGGCAGTGCGAACATTGGCGAGACCCACGCCTTCATGGACGACGAGAAGCGCATCCTTGTCTTCTCGGAGGCCGGGGGAACGGGCCGCTCCTATCATGCCGATCTCGGCGCCAAGAACCAGCGGCGGCGCATTCACTATCTGCTCGAGGCAGGATGGAAAGCGGATGCCGCGATCCAGGGCTTCGGGCGGACAAATCGAACGAACCAGAAGCAGCCACCGATGTTTCGTCCGGTGTCGACCGACGTCAAGGCGCAGAAGCGCTTCATATCGACGATCGCGCGGCGGCTCGATTCGATGGGGGCGATCACGCGCGGCCAGCGCCAGACGGGCGGGCAGAATATGTTCCGGCCCGAGGACAATCTGGAATCCTTCTATGCCCGCGATGCGCTGCGCCAACTCTATCTTCTGATCGTGAATGCCAAGGTCGAGGGCTGTTCGCTGCTGACGTTCGAAAGTGCGACGGGGCTGTCGTTGCTCGATATCGATGGCTGCCTGCGCGAGGAACTGCCGCCGATCACCACCTTCCTCAATCGCATGCTTGCCCTCACGATCGACCTCCAGAACATCCTGTTCGAGGCCTTCGAGGGTCTGCTCGTGCATCGCATCGAGGCGGCGGTTGCTGCGGGAACCTATGAGATCGGCCTCGAAACCCTGCGCGCCGAGAGCTTCGCGGTGAACGCACGGCAGACGATCTACACCCATCCCGGCACCGGGGCGGCGACGCAGCTTCTGACGATCGAGCGCAAGGAGCGGGTGCTGCCGCTCGATCTTGACGATGCACTGGCGCTCGTCCGCGAACGCGGCGGCGAACTGCTTGTGAACCAGCGCTCGCAGCGTGCTGCGGTGAAGCTCGGGGCGCGCAGCGTGATCGATGACGATGGCGCAATCCACCGCCGCGTGCGGCTCCATCGGCCCCTCGACGCCAGCCACATGCTGCTCGCCGATTTCGTCATGAGCCATTGGCAGCCTGCCGACCGCGATCAGTTCGCCGATGTCTGGAAGGCCGAACTGGCGGACATTCCGGATTACGAGACGTCGACCCTGCACATGGCGTCGGGCTTGCTGCTGCCGATCTGGCGGCTGCTGCCAAAGGAATCGTCGCGCGTCTACCGGCTCCAGACCGACGAGGGCGAACGCATCATCGGGCGCAAGGTCTCGCCGGGCTGGGTGGCATCGGTGATCCGCGACACGCCGTGCGACCTCCCAAAAGACGAAGCGTGGCAACTTCTGCAAAAGGGCGAGGCTGTCTTGCACCTTGCGGAAGGCCAGATGCTGCGCCGCGTTCGCGCCATGAACGACTGGCGGATCGAGCTGTCCGGCTTCAACGATCTTGGTGTTGACCGGCTGAAGGCATTTGGCTTGATTTCCGAAATCGTCTCGTGGCAACTGAAGCTCTACGTGCCGGCAGGGGCTGCTGGCGCCGACGTGTTCGCGCGGCTGGTTGATCGATTTCCGATCCAGCGGATCGCGGATCGCAAGGCCGCCTGAAGGAGCCCCGCTATGGAAAGTCCGGTCCGTGAACTTGCGCGTCGTCTCGGTGAAAATGCCGAGGCGGCGTGCCGCCAATACCTCTCGAACGGTCGCCGCGAAGGCCATTATTGGATGGTCGGCGATAAGGGCAATGCGCTTGGGCGCAGTCTTTATGTGCGTCTCGCCGATGGCGATGGTCGCCGCACGGCGGGCAAATGGACTGACGCCGCGACTGGCGATCATGGTGACCTGCTCGACATCATCGCCGCCAGCTGCGCGCATACGAACCTCGCTGAAACGCTCGCCGAGGCGCGGCGATTTCTGAGCTTGCCTCCATCCGACGCGGGCACGCAGGGGCCGCGTCCGCGTCCGCGCCGGGCGCCCGCTGGCAGCCCGGAGGCGGCAGCGCGGCTTTGGGCGGCGTCGAAGCCCATCGCTGGGACACCTGTGCGCACCTATCTGGCGGGCCGTGCGCTTCGGCACGTCGGCGATGTGCCCGCGCTGCGATGCCACCCGCACTGCTATTATCGCCGGTCGGAGGAGGATGGCCCGTCGGTCAAGTCGGCCTATCCGGCGATGATCGCTGCGGTGACCGACCTCGGCGGCTCGCTCATGGGCGTTCATCGCACATGGCTTGATCCGCACCAATCGACCAAGGCGCCCGTGGCTTATCCGCGGCGCGCGATGGGGCATTTGTTGGGTCATGGCGTCCGCTTCGGGCTCTCGGGCGAGGTCATGGCATTCGGTGAGGGCATCGAAACCATGCTCTCGCTGCGCGAAATCGCCCCGGCACTACCGCTCATCGCCGGGCTGTCGGCCGCCCATCTCGCGGCGCTGGAATTTCCTGCGCCGCTTCGCCGCCTCTATGTTG
This sequence comes from Sphingopyxis sp. H053, assembly GCF_001468225.1. Classification (GTDB taxonomy): domain Bacteria; phylum Pseudomonadota; class Alphaproteobacteria; order Sphingomonadales; family Sphingomonadaceae; genus Sphingopyxis. Next base: position 406,278 of record NZ_LNRU01000007.1, read on the forward strand.
CCCGCGAACGGGATGCAGCGGGACGCGCTGCATTCGCCGCTCTTGCCGAGCGAGCCGTCCAGCTAGGGATCGATATCCTGCCGCTCGATCCGGCGCTGGACGATCTGAACAGCGATCTTATGCAGATGGGCCATTCGCAGCTCGTCGCTTCGATCGCCCCGCAGATGCACGTCGTCGATGCCGAGCGGATGCTCGATGCAGCCTGATCGCGCCTGGCGCCAGCGGCGCAACGCCTCCAGCAGCGCGGCGGCGAATTGGGACGTCGCAATCGCGCGCGCCATCCTCATGATGCCCGAAATCCCATAGTTGTTTCGGAAAGCGGTGTGTCACCTCGCCGCGGGGATCGGATCAAGCCGGTCCGGGAAGGGGAAGCCCGATCAGCCTGTTCTCGGGAGGCCGCGCCTCGGCCTTCGCTGGAGGGCGACTGCGGCAGCGTGCGCGGGCCGTGCAATGGCTCTGCTCGCGGCTATTTTCCGCCGGGGCTGGCGCCCCTTTGCATCGCGAAACAAAATAGCCGCGAGCCCGCCATCCTTCGCTGGCGCTTCGGCCGCGCGGGGTGCCGCGCGGTGCGAACCCGCACCCGCCGCCGCCGAGGCGTCGCCGCGAAGGCCGCGAGAGGCGCGGCCCCAGACAAGAGAAATGACATGATCGACCTGTCAGACCTTCCCGAACGCGGCGAACCGCAGCAACCCGGCGCCAGCGCCTACCTCCTCCAGGAAATGCAGCTTTACGGTCATAGGCCCTATGAGGACGAACCCGACGCACGGCCGCTTCCAGACGACCGGCTCGCTGGCGGCGCCGTCGCCGATATCTTCGACGCATTGGCGGGCTGCCTGGTCGATACCCGCATCGAGCCCGATCTTGAAGATCTGCTCTGGGGCATCGTCAATATCTTTCACCGCGCCGGCGAACGGATCGAGCGCGAGCTCGACCGCAACGAACAGGCGCAGCGCGAACTCCAGCGCGAGCAGGATGGAAGCGAAATTCGCTCGGTCGAACTCGAGCGCGCGATCGCCGAGGGCATCACGATGATCGAGCGGCGCGACACGATGGAATTTTTCCGCGAATGCGCCGCCGAGCAGTTCCGCATCCATGCCCGCAAGGCCTGGACCCCGCGCACTGGGTCGCGCGTCCGTCACAAGACGATGACCGCGGCGATGATCGACAGCCGCGACTTCATGGACAAACGCCTCCGCGAAAAGGCCCAGGCCCTGATCCCCGAGGGAACGCGCATCGCCTTCAGCGGCGGACCGGCGTGCAACGATCACCGCCACATCTGGTCGGCGCTCGACAAGGTTCATGCGCGTCATGCCGACATGGTGCTGATGCATGGTGCGACGCCAACCGGCGCCGAGCGCGCTGCGGCCTGCTGGGCCGATGCGCGCGGCGTGCCGCAGGTAGCGTTCCGGCCCGACTGGAACCGGCACAAGAAAGCGGCGCCGTTCAAGCGCAACGAGCGGCTGATCGATGCGATGCCCGCCGGGCTGGTCGTCTTTTCGGGCACCGGCATCCAGGACAATCTTGTCGACAAGGCGCGGGCGTTCGGCATTCCGGTCTGGGATTTTCGGCTCAAGGAAGCCTGAGTTGTCGATTTGGATCTGACGGCGCTTGCCATCCGGCGAGCAGGATTACAGGATGAAAATCAATGAAAACCGATCTCGATCATCTTCCGGCGAACAAGCAGCGCGAGCTCGAACGTGTGAAGGCGATCATCTTCGAAGAATTCGAGGATGCGATCGCGCTCGGCACCATGGGCTGGAAAAAGAAGGGTCGGATCGACAAGGTCATCCTCTACGGCAGCTATGCGCGCGGTGGCTGGGTCGACGAGCCGCACACCGCAAAGGGCTATCGTTCGGACTTCGATCTCCTGATCATCGTCAACGACAAGCGGTTGACCGACAAGATCGACTTCTGGTCGAAGCTCGACGACCGGCTGACCCGCGAGCTTGCGATCGACAAGACGCTGCACACGCCGGTCAACTTCATCGTCCACACGCTGCAGGAAGTGAACGATGGGCTGGCTCACGGCCGCTATTTCTTCATGGACGTCGCGGGCGACGGGATCGCGCTCTACGAATATGACGACAAGGAATTGCACAAGCCGAAGCCCAAGACGCCCGAGCAGGCGCTGGCGATGGCGCAGGAATATTTCGACGAGTGGTTTCCGCTCGCCATGCAGCGGTTCGAGCTGTCCAAGATGGGCCGCGAAAAAGGGTTTCTGAAGCCCGCCGCGTTTGACCTCCATCAGAGCAGTGAGTTTCTCTATCATTGCGTGCTCTTGGTCTGCAATTTTTACACGCCCCACGTCCACAACCTGGGATTTTTGCGCACGCAAGCCGAGCGATTAAACATGCGGCTTGTCGATGTTTGGCCGCGCGAGGTGAAGGCAGACCGCGCGCGCTTCGAGAAGCTCAAGGAAGCCTATGTGAAGGCTCGCTACTCCAAACATTATCGAATCAGCGAAGAAGAATTGCTCTGGCTGGCTGGACGCGTGGAGGAGCTGGGCCGCGCCGTGCATGCCATCTGCTCTGAACGGATAGCGAACCTTGAAGAAGCTGTGCAGGCTCCGGAGTAGACCCGGCACATGCGCGTTCGTGACTTCTTCCTTCTCGTCGCCGTGTGCCTGATCTGGGCATTCAACAATGTCCTGAGCAAGATTATAGTAACGGACTGGGCGGTCCCGCCGCTTTTCTATGCGGCGCTACGCTTTGCGGTCGTCGCGATGGTCATGTGGCCATGGTTGCTGCCGATGCCGCGGCCGGCATGGCGGATTGTTGCCATCGCCCTGTGCCTGGGCGGCGGAAGCTTTTCACTACTTTTCGTCGGTTTGCAGACTGTCTCACCTTCTGAGGCCGCGATTATTCTGCAGCTCGGTGTCCCCTTTACCATGCTGCTCTCGGTGCTGGTGCTCGGCGAGCGTATCTACTAGCGCCGCGGACTGGGCATCGCGCTGACATTGGTCGGCGTGCTGATCGTGACCTGGCGGCCCGGTGGACTTTCGCTTTCGACGGGGCTCTGGTTCGTCGCCGCCAGCGCCTTCGCCGGCGCCGCTGGCGCGGTGCTGATGAAGCAGGTTGATGGCGTCAAACCGTTCCGCTTTCAGGCCTGGGTGGGACTGGTGTCGGCGACCGTTCTGACACTCGCTTCGATCTTGCTTGAAGACGGTCAATGGACGGCGGCGACGACCACTGGACGGCCGCTTGTCGCCGCTGTCGTATTCACGGCGCTGATCGTGTCGGTCGGTGCGCACTCCGTCTATTACCACCTCATCGACCGCTATGAAGCGAACTTGCTCGCACCGCTGACATTGATGACGCCGCTCGCGACGATCGGGCTCGGTGTGCTGATCACCCACGATCATTTCGATATGCGGATGGCTATCGGCGGCGGGCTGGCAATGCTCGGTGCGTTGATCGTGGCGCTGCGGCGCAAACCAGCGACGAAATTGCTTGTCGAACGGGAGCTGCGATAGTCGGGGAAATTCGATCCGCATCGCGCGTATGGTGAAGAGTTGCTGCGACGGTCGTTAACCGATGGCGGGGGGGGGGGCGATGCAAGATACGTGTCAGAACTCTGGCTAAAGTGATTTTGTGTTGCGCCAATGCATCAGTCACGCGTAATTCCGTTACGGAATACTGATTTCGATGGCGTGCATTTTTTGCTGCTGTATGCGCCCCGATGCGACCCAAAAGGAGGGCTCCTCCATTCAACTTTGGCGGCCTTTTAGGCCGCCTTTTTTGTATGTCGGCTTTGCGCCTGTTTGTCGCTGTCCAAGTGAAAGAAGCGCGGATCCGAAAGCGGTCATTCATGGACTCGGCCCAATTGGCTATTGGCTGGCACTCCGTTTCTCGGCAATTCTAGCGCGATGCGCGTTTACCACTTCGTCAACTGCGAATACGGTCTCCAGGACATCGCCCGAAGGCGGTTGAAAGTCGCGACTCTCGCTGACGTGAATGACCCGTTCGAGATGCTTTCGTTGAACCTGAAAGATAGTGGTCTCCGCGCCACCTTGGGCAAGGCCCGAAAGGAATTCGGTGAGCGGCGGGGCATGCTGTGCTTCAGCCGAGGCTGGCGCAACCCGGTTCAGTGGAGCCACTATGCAGACCATCACCGCGGGTTGTGCCTGGGCTTCGACGTGCCTGACCGGCTGCTGCGGGATGTGCAGTACCGGAAGTCCCGCGCCGCCGTCGATGCCACCGTCATCGATGCGCCCGGGTTCGACATGGGATCATTCGTGCTGAAAGCGCTGGACGTGAAGTTTGTCCATTGGACCTACGAGGATGAAGTGCGCATGATCGTCGACCTCGAAACCTATGATGATGCGTGCCGGATCTGGTATCGCGGCTTCGATGGCGACCTAGTCCTGCGGGAGGTCATCGTAGGCGCCGACTGCCCCGCGACGCGCGCTCAGGTCGCAGAGGCGCTTGGCGATGGGGCGCGGGGGGTTGTAGCGCACAAGGCGCGCCTGGCATTCGGGACGTATCGCGTAGTTACGCAGCGGAGGGAGGATCTGTGGCAGTAATGGGTGGTTCGGAAGGCGAGGCGAGGGCCGAGGGCGATGGCGTTCCCGTCGTCTTGGATCTTCCTAACGATGAACTCGGCGCTGCGGCTGAAGGGCTTTTCATCTATCTTTGCCCGCGCGCGCTTATCGTCTGTAACAAGAGTGACCGCGACCGTTCGGGATGGGATTTCGTCGTGGACCTGCCTATGCAGGACGGCATCCTGGACCAGCGCAGCAAGACGACCTGTCATGTCCAGCTAAAGGCCACGAAGTCGGTCGGGACTGGCAATGTCCAACTGCGATTGTCCGCCGCGGACTTGCTTGCGAAAAGCCCGCTTCCCGCGGTCATCATCGTCTTCAGGATGAGGCCCGATGGCACGCCGATCAGGGGCTATGTCGTCCATCTTCTCGGCGCGCCGCTTGAGAAACTGCTCCGCAGGTTGAGGCACGAGCAATTCATCGGAAACCGCGATATCAACCGACAGTCGATCTCCTTCGACTACCGCAAGCTCGGCCACCCCTTTGAGGTAACGCCGCAGGGCCTTCGCGCAGCGATCGAACGGGCATGCGGCCCAGATCCTGCCGCCTATTCAGCCGAGAAGCTCGGCCAGCTCGCGGAACTGGGTTACGGTGATGACCGCATCGTCGGCGACGTCTTCTTCAGACCGGACAGCGACGAGCAGCTGACCCGCGTCGTGCTCGGCATGGTTCCGCTGAAGCCGTTGGCTATTCAGGCCTTCGACAATCGCTTCGATATGCCGGTGCCCTATGATCACGACATGCTGAACGCGGTTGAGGAGATCATGCTTTCGCCTCCCTCAGCCGGTGGTTGCGAGATCGTGGTGACCGGCGCGCCACTGACCCCGCCTGCTACCTTCCACGCCGAGATATTCTTCGCGCCTCCCTTCGACGCGCGCCTGCGGATGCTCATCCGTCACGCCGACTTCAGCTTCCTGTTCCATGAGCGCGAGGCGGATTTCGAGACCAAGGGCATCTTCGAGCAGGGCGGCCGGACGCTCGACGACCTCGTGATGCTGCTCCGCGCAATGGCCAACCTCGCCTCGGGCGAAGGTGCAATCGTAATGAGCGGTGACGACGGTCGCTTTGGCCCGATCAAACTGCCTATGAGCAATGTGCTAACCGGCCCCGACGTCGAGGACCTGCCGGCGCTTTACAAGATCGCCTCCGATTGGCGGCGGTTGCTTGAACTGGCCGGCGTGCGATCCAAGGCCTCCCTCGCGATTGGTGACCTGTGGGACAGCCGCTGGATCCAGCTGGCTGCGGATCTGCTTCTTCGGGCAAAGCCAGAGGCTCGGTTCGCATTCGACACGGATACAATCGCGGGGGATGGGGGCGCCTTAAAGGCGATCTACTTCAACAGTGCCGAGCTCGCGGGCGACGGCATTAGCTACGGCGTTGAGATTGAACTTCAGCCCACCACGCGTGATCAGCGCGTCTACAGTTCGGTATCCTTTCGACCAATTGACGTGCGGCCGATGGTCCCCGATCTCTATGAGTACATGGAGGAGCTTGCATCACGATATGAGCATCCAATCATGATTCACCCCGATCACCTGCGGGAGGTCGGTCCGGAGCGGCTTGAGGTCGCCGAAGCCGTAGGTAACGGATCGGATTCTGGTCGGGAAACGCCGCTCCCTAGCCGTCAATGACCTCAACGGTTCCGGTTTATCGGCTTGATGGACCGCGGACGCCCTGAGCTCGCAACTTACACTTCGCACCTTCTACCCGGGTGGCTTCGTCGATTTGCTGGCGAGAACTTCGATGAACTTCTCTGCAATATCGAGATCATAGGAATTCAACCCGTCCAGATGCTTTTGGAGCTTCTGCGCAGCCACGGACGTGCCCACATCCTCGCTGCGCCCGAGCAGATAGTCGGTCGTAACATCGAGCGCGTCGGCGAGCCTCAGCAGATTGTCGAAAGATGGTTTGCGACCGCCACCTTCGAAATGCGAGATCGAACTTGCCGGGAGGCCAGTTTTTTTTGCTAGGTCGCCTTGGCTTATTTTCCTTGCATCACGGGCACTTGCAAGCCGGGCCCGGAAAATCTCACCTGATCCGCTGTTATCGGTCATGGCGATTTCGCGATGAATATATTGACATAAACGACATGTTTCCTATTTTAGCGTTATCGACACGATCATCATGTCGAAAACGTCAACAAGGCGCAAGTGCCTTCGTATGGAGAAATGTTGTGACGAACGAGAATTCCATGTCTGGGCGCTTTGCGATCACGATCGACGGCGTCGAACATCTGCTGAGCGACCCACTGGTCAAGGGCCGCGACCTGCTCGAAATCGCGGGCCGTATCCCGGTCGACGAGCATCTGCTCTTCTATCGCCAGGGCGACGGGTTGCTCGAAGACATCAACCTCGCTGAAGAAATCGACCTTCGCGCGAGCGGCAAGGAAGAGTTCAGCTCGGTGAAGGCCGACCGCCTCTTCTTCCTTGTCGTCGACGGGCGCCGTTTCCCTTGGGGTAAGGATGAGATCAGCGGCGCGGAACTCCGCGTTCTCGCGCTAGTGCCGGCGGCTAAGGATATCTTTTTCGACCCGAAGGGCGGCAGGGACGACCTCGTCGAGGATACCGAGAGCGTCACCCTCAAGGGCAAGGAGGTCGAGCACTTCTACACTGCCGACCGCTCGGACGAACCGCGTTACGTCAATGTTGACCTCAACGGGGACAAGGTCCGGATCCTCGCCGGCGACTATACGACCGAAACGTTGAAGGACGCGCTCGGCGTATCGGCTGATCTCGACCTCGACGTCGTCGACAAGCAGGGCAGCTTCCGCACCCTGCAGCCCGGCGAGGCGATCCGCGTGATCGCCCGCATGAAGTTCGTCAGCCACGTTCGCCAGGGCGGCTCCTCGTGAATGCCGAAGATCAGTTCGACCGCATCAAGGCCATCTACCCGGATGCGGTCGCGCTGGTCGAAGGTGGCCGTACCTTCGTCCATCTGCCCGGGCTGGTGATCGCGACGCGGGCGGGACCGGTGACGCGCGATGCGCTGCTCTGCCCTCACGAGCATAGCGGCTATAAGACGCGGCTCTTCCTTAACGCCGCCGTTCCCGGTCATCTCGCAAACTGGACCCAGCACAATCTCTTCACCCGGAACTGGTTTTGCTGGTCCTGGAACTACATCGAGGCAGAACAGCCATGGACTTCCATCCTTGCAAATCATCTGGCGGCCTTCCGGTGAACGTCCATTTCAAGATCCGCGCCCCGCTTCTCGACGCCATTCGAGGCGACTTGAGGCGGCGTCACGCCTTCGCATATGAGCGCGTTGGCTGGATTTCGGCGGGCGTGTCGCGCATCGGCGATGGCAGCCTATTTCTCCTCGCGCAGGATTATCACCCGGTCGAGGACGCCGACTATATCGACGACCCGAGCGTCGGCGCGATGATGGGGTCAAAGGCAATCCGCAAGGCGCTGCAGCGCAGCTACCAGTCGCGGACTGCGGCGCTGCACGTCCATATGCACGAACATCGCGGCCGTCCCGGGTTCAGCGGCACTGACATTCGCGAGAATGCGAAGTTCGTGCCCGACTTCTTCAACGTCGCCGCACATGTACCGCATGGCGCGATCGTGCTGAGCGCCGACAATATAGCGGGAGACCTCTGGCTTGCGCGTGGTCAGGGACCGCTCCCCATTGCCCGGTTCACCGCGGTCGGCGCCACCCTCTGGATGGAAGGAGCGATGTCATGAGCCGCTATGACCGGCAGGATTTTCTGGGGCCGGACAGCGACGCCCGGCTCCGCGCCGTGACGATCGGCATCGTCGGCCTCGGCGGCGGCGGTTCGCATGTGGTGCAGCAGCTCGCCCATCTGGGAATCGGGGGCTTCGTCTGCGTCGATCCCGATATCGTCGAGGACAGCAATCTCAACCGCCTCGTCGGTGCAACCGCCGCCGACGCCGAGAACGCGACGCCGAAAGCGGATGTCGCCGAACGAATGGTGCGCGGGCTCGTCGCGGCGCCGCGTTTCCTTGCTCTTGCATGCAGGTGGCAGGATGCAACCGAGGCGCTCGCCGAATGCGACATCATCGTCGGCGGCGTCGATTCCTACCGCGAACGGAGCGAACTCGAAGCCTTCTGCCGCCGGATGATGATCCCCTGTATCGATATGGGCATGGACGTTCACGACCTCGGCGATCAATTCGCGATCGGCGGCCAGGTCATCCTGTCTTCCCCGGGCGGGCCATGCCTCTGGTGCCTTGGCGTTCTCACCGACGCGCGGCTTGAGCAAGAGGCGCAGAAATATGGCGCCGCCGGCGGCAAACCGCAGGTGGTCTGGCCGAACGGCGTGCTGGCGTCGTTGGCCGTGGGCCTCGTCATGCAACTGCTGCTGCCGTGGATGCGCGAACCCGTCGCCAGCGTCTACCTCGAATATGATGGCAATCGTCATCAGGTCGCGACAAGCAATCGCTTAAAGGCGGTCGCCGGGCAAACATGTCGGCACCATGGCGCATGCGAGACCGGTGACCCGCTGTTCGATGTTCGACGTCCGGCGCCGGCAAGGCAGTCAGAAACGGAACGGGAGGAGACGCGCGTGGCGCCGACCAGCGGATCGTGGTGGCGCCGCCTGTTAAGCCAGCTTGGCGTCCGAATCTGACCCGGCGTCCGGCACTTCGCACTGGTCGAAGTCGGGCCAATTGCGGACCTTGGGCAGGAAGGGTTCGGCTTCGTCGGTCGTCCGGAAAATGAGGTTATAAGTCTGGGTCGGGCTGTCGGCGTCAAACGTCCAGAACATCGAAAGCCCGGGCACCTGGACGATCAGCATGCTCTCGCCGAACTTGCTGCCTGTCGCGTCGACGACGACATGGGCACGCACCTTCCGCTGGCACTGGTCGAAACCGCGAAGATCGTCGGGAAGCGAGAATTCGGTCACCCACACGTAGCGTGGATATTGGTGTCGGAAGATTTCGAACTTGAAGATATCGGGAAGCCGATTGCGGAGCGTCCTGCCCTTATAACGCCAGCCATAGGTAAGATAGGTCCGCGCCACGAGTCTTGAAGGCGAAACCGCAAAAAAGGAGGGATCGACGGCGATCGCCTTGCCGAGTGCAGCACTGCCTTCGCCGGCGCGCATGCGGGCGAGTTCGCGATACTCTTCGATGCGCTCGACGCAGCTCGCAAGAAAGTCGCGGCTCAGTGTTTCGGCAACTTCGCCGGTCATGAACACCTTCCCGGGCAGCGGCGTCACTGAATAAACCGCATCCTCTTCGAGCGTCCACGGATAGGCACCGGGCGCGCCCGCCTCCAGCGCGTCGTCCTTGTAGACCGGCAGGCGGCAGACCGGCCCCCTCTGGTCGTCGGCGACGATGAGATGCGAAATCAGTTCGGCCGAGGTCGGGTCATCGGGCAGGTCGTCATCGCCGCGTTCGCGCATCACCCGGCCGATGGCAACGACAGCATGGCCGACCGTCGCGCCGTCCCGGCCCTTTAGCCCGATCAGCACTGGGATGCCGGAATCGAGATAACGACCAATCACCTCATGCAGAGGCTTGATGCCGACCCCTTGTTCGACCGCGGCCTTGCCGAGATCGAAGACCGGATGACGGTCCATCGCCCGTAGCGCCCGGATTATGTTGTCGGGCCTCAGGAACTCCGATCCGGCGGGAAGTGAGCGGGTCACGAAATTGTCTGTGGGCTTCAGCGCCGCATCATTGATGTCAGGCATCGAGAACCAGGGTCCGCCATGCGCGCGATGGAAATGGCGTCCTGCCATCCAGATTGCCGCCTGCGCGCAGGCGCCGACGCGTGTGTCTTGCTGGGTGAGCGGGAATCCCGTGACAGTAAGGTCAGCCCCCACGAGGTGAACGGGATAATCCGCCGTTACGTCGATGATCGTCGAGGGGTCGGAAGCAATCGCAGCTGCCGAGATTACCGCCGCTGCAACCGGCGCGTGGGAAACGGGGCGCAGCACCACAAAGCCAAGATAGTCGTCGTCATGTGAAGCGACCTCGCGCGACAGGCCTTCGGGGCTATCGACCTTGCCGAGATACGAAAGGTCACACCCGAAGAAGTGGAGACGCTGGCAATATTTGAGATAGGGATGGAATAGGGTCGAATAGAAGGCCGAATAGGCGGCGGAGAAGTCGCGGTCGATATAGGCCCGCTCGAGGAGATAGGCCTTCGCACCCGCCTCCCTGTAATCGCGTAGCAATTGTTGCAGCAGCGCGGACTCGTCGGCCCCCACCAATTCGGCCAATTCAGTCCAGTCGTCTTCGCCGAGCAGGGGTCCTACCTGGATTTGAGCCTGCATTCAGCGATTGCCTCCCGATCAGCCGCGGTTCGCGCCGACGACGAAATTTCCGAGTCGCTGTTCTGCCGCGAGCGTCAGCTCTTCGAGCCGTTCGATTTCTTCGACGGCCTTCTTCGATGGTCGAAGATTGAAGTGCTTGAATTCCTTGCGATTGGAAATCTCTACACGTCCGTAGGTATTGTCCGCGAGTAACTTTATACCATTTTTCATGGGTCCTCCTCGCGAATCGAACGCGCCCTGCCGGGCCGGCAGGGCGCAATGATTCGCTTTCGCTACGAAACACAGGGCGAGTCGGCAATGAATATCGCCGCCGTTTAGCCCCAAAACTGCAGTATTCCTTAAAGGCCGCACGACTTTCTGCGAACCGGTTGGGAATTTCTGTTCCGAATCCAGTTGGATGTCGGCGATCATTGGCCGTTCACCTTGGCTTCGATTTTCTCGGTGGTTGCGATGATTTCGTCGAAGGCTGGAGCCTTGCCGAAGATCATTGCCTCGGTTGCGGCATAGTCGCGCCGCAGCGCCTCGCGCATCGCCTTGGCCGGCGCGAGGCTGAAACTTCCTTTCGCCGCTGAGGCGAGGTCGAAGTCGGGTCGATTGAAGAACATGCGGGCATGACGCACGCAGTCGGCGCCAAGTTCATCCTTCTCCATCGCTTCGCGGCCAAGCGTGGTATCCGCAAGGCAGTGAAGGTCATAATAGTGGCGCGATATACGCTGGCCCTCATTCTTGAGGACGCCTCGGCGATCGAACCAACTGCGCAGCCCGTGCGCGATGACGATCTTGTCCCAGAAGGTCCGCTCGGCGTCGATCGTCGTTACTTCGGCAACCGCGAGATCTAGATCCGGCAACTCTTCGGCGACATAGGGCGTGACCGTGGCTTTGCCGTTCGGATCGAGCGCCGATTTGGCACCAGATTCGATGCGGACGGCTGGCTTGATATAGCTCGCTTCGTCATGTTCGAGCGACGGATACCAGACTAGCAGGGTCTGGGAGTCGCGGTCGGCCTTGTCGATCTCTACGCGTCCCGCGCCGTTCGTGGCCTCGGCGAGGCGCGCCGCGATATCGGTCTGGAGAGGACCGGTGATATAAGTGCTGCAGGCGTCCCGGATGGCGTCGAGTCTCGCTTCACGCTTTTTGCCCGACAACGCTTCGAGCTCGTCGACGCTCGCGGCTTCGCCGAGATCGTCCCTGTATATGGTGACGTCGATATCCTCGGAAAAGCGCTTGATGAGGCCGTGCGCCTTCGAAAGCGAGGTGCCGCCCTTGAAGAGCAGCCGTGGCTGGTCGGCGCTGCGCTCATGATAGAGCTGGTCCAGCGTCCAGCAGACCCAGAAATCCTTCTCGACATTGCCGAGCGGCGTGCCAAGCCGGTTCGCGGCCGACAGGAACAGGTCCCGGCGATCGGCTTCTCTCGACCCGATGATCTGCTGGTAGCCGGCGCGGGTCACGCGCGCCGCACCTTGGCCGGCGTGACGAGTTCGCGGAGGAAGTCCTGCATCCAGATCGGAAGTGCGGCGAGGCCGTCCTTCAAGTCCTTGCGAAGGGTCCGGCCGTGCCTTGGGTCCAACAATATCGCGGAGAGCGCGTCATAGACGCGAGTGCGCTCCTCTTCGCTGCGGTCGATCACATCCTTGAGCCAATAGAGTGCTTGCACGATTCGCATTGCAGGGCGGCCAGCCCAATAGAGGCGGCTCGGAGCGGCGTGCTTGAAGGTGATTTCTTGGTTGCCGAGCGTGATCGGTTTCAGCCGCGCATCCACCAAGACCTCGATCCGCGCCGGCACAGCCGTCGTCAGGCCGAGGTCGTTAGCGGCTGTCATGCCGTCGACAACCATGCGGGCTTGGTCCCGGCGAATGACCGCCTCGATGACCGCGCGATAATCGGGGACCGAGGGCTTGCCCGTAAGTTCGTTGTGGACGGGGCGATCGTAGAGCCCTCGATCGATGCGGCGGAGTTCGCCAGCCTTGGTCAGACGCTGTAAATTCTTGTCGATGACCTGCCGGTTGCCGAGGTCGCTGAAGTCTGCCGGGGTCCATGCTTGGCCCAGCTTTCGCTTTACTCGGCGCATGATGTTCCTGCCCACATCATCGTCGGCTCCGGACGATTTCCCCATCATGTCCGAAGCATGATACATTTTTCGGACAATGTCTATTTTAATTTGTCCGAAGCATGTCACTTCGTTCGGACGGCAATGTCCGAACCATGATGTAAACTTCAGACAGCTATGTCCGAAGCATGTTGCACTCTTCGGACAGACAGAATGGCGCCGCGCCCAGCCTGTGGACCTTCAGCAGGAAGCCTCAAATCCTCTACTGCAAAAACCGGATTCCATTCGCACGGATTATGTGAGATTCAGCTTCACGAAAATTCGGTTGTCTAATCGATTTCGAGACGGGGCAAAGCAGAACGACAATGGCTGATCACAGCGCAATAGAGTGGACCGACGCTACGTGGAACCCCGTCACAGGTTGCACGAAGATCACCGCTGGATGCGATAACTGCTATGCCGCGCGCTTCTCCGAGCGGTTCCGTGGAGTGCCGGGCCATCCCTTCGAAAACGGGTTTGACCTGACCCTCCGGCCCGAGCGCTTGGATCAGCCACTGCGCTGGCGCCGTGGACGGATGATTTTCGTAAACTCGATGAGCGATCTCTTCCATAAGGCCATACCGACATCCTTCATCGATCGGATATTCGACACGATGGAGGCGGCCAATTGGCACACGTACCAGGTCCTGACCAAGCGGAGCCCGAGGCTCCGGGACTATATGAATGGCCGCTATGCCGACAGAAGCCCGCCCGCGCACATATGGGTAGGCGTATCCGTCGAAGACCAGAAAGGCGCGGCGCGGGTTGCCCATCTTCGTGCGGCCAAATCCGCAGTCCGCTTTCTATCGGTGGAACCTCTCATAGGCTCTGTAGGCCCTATTGACCTGAAGGACATACACTGGGTCATAGCGGGCGGAGAAAGCGGTCCCAATGCCCGCGTGATGCGGATCGAGTGGGCACGGGAGATACGCGACGCGTGCCGAGAACAGCGCGTGCCTTTCTTCTTCAAACAATGGGGCGGATTTCGACCAAAGTCTGGCGGACGGGAGCTTGATGGCCGCGAGTGGAGTGAGTGGCCCCGCCTGACGCGGGCGGCCGGCTAAATGCTCGATCCGCGCTGGTACGATGGTCGGGAACAGGCGCTGGTGAAGCACACGTTCCTCGATACCTATATGCCGGCCCAAATTCCCAAGATCGTCAGCTGGGCAAACGAATTCACCTATGTCGATCTCTTTGCCGGACCGTGGCAGTCAAAGAGCGGCGATTATTCGGACACATCGTTTGGAATTGCCCTCCGCAGGATGACGGAAGCCAAAGCGAAGCAGGCGGAACTCGGCCGTAAAGTGACCATGGTGGCTCACCTCGTTGAGAAAGATCCCGCTAATTTTGCAGAGCTAATCGACGCCGTAAAGCGCTTTCCCGACGTTGAAATACATTGTCACCCGGGTCAGGCCGAGGATCACGCATCCGCAATCGCGACCGCCATTCCTGCGAGAGCCTTCCGGTTCGTCGTCATAGACCCCAAAGGTGTTCCCGACGTTCGGAAGTTTCGATGCTTGATCTCGCCGGATCGAACGGAAGTTCTCATGAATTTCATGTTCCAATTCGCAAACCGCTTTGCGGGATCACAGGATCGGATGCCGACACTCGAAGGATGGCTCGGCGATCTGCAAGAAAATGGCGGTTGGAGAGCGGAGTTCGCTGAACTGCGCGGATCCGAAAGAGAAGCGGCCATTTCCGAGCGCGCCCGCCAAGCGTTGCGGCGCATGGGGGACTATAAATTCGCGCCGGCGTTAACCGTCGACGAGACGGCGGTCGATCGGCCCTTGTACAAGCTCATTTACCTGACTCGGCACCCAGCCGGCATCAAGGTGTTCCGTGACGCACACAGAAAGTCTCTCGAGACCCAAGCGACCTACAAATCGGCGAAAAAGGCGGAGACGCGGAGGGTTGCAAGCGGAATGAACGACATGTTTGCTGGCCAATCTGCCATGGAACCGGGCGAGCGAAGCGCTCGCGAAATATCCCAAGGCGAGGCGGCCGCGCGGTCAACGATGCTTCAAATCCTGTCGGAGAGCTCGGCCGATTTGAAATGGAAAGATGTCTGGCCGCGTGTGTTGGATCTTTGCGCGGTTACTTACGGCGCCCTCGGTGACATAGCTAACGACTTAAGGAAGCGCGGGCTCATAATTGTCCCTGCGTGGAGCGGCGACGTGTTGAGGCGCCCGAAGGATGATTTCTCTATCAAAATTGCTCCACACCTCGCGCCTTAAGGAGCGGCGTCCCCTTTTCATCCCAGGAAACTAAAACCTGTCGGTCTGCTTGCGGCCAGTTCTGCTTTTCCTACCGCTCGGCTTTGCCTGCGGTCGGCACTTGGTGGATCATCGCGGCGTCGATCATGGCTCGATAGATTCTTCCGACTTCATCTTTGCTAACGTGGCCAGCCTCGAGCGCTGCGGCGCTGATCATCGTCATGTCGGGTTCGCGAAGAGCCATGATCGCGGCCTGTGCCTCCGGCAAATAGTCTTCCCAAAGCGACTTGCCATCCATCCGCGCATTGGGTGGATTTGCATCCAACTCGCAAAGTGCGCGGGCGACTCGTTCTAGGCCGGAGGTCATGACGCGAGAATAACATAGAACGTCGACCTGATATGGGGGGATTTCGGTGTTTCTCACGATCAAATCGAGTCGATCCCGTGGTCCGACATCGGTGACTTTCCAAAAACTCGGTCCCTCTCTACAGCCGCCTAATGGCTAGACGCTCAACCATTGCAGAACGTGTCGAGGCGCTCGTCCGGCGAATGGATGGGGCGCCCCTTTGCGACGAATGCATTACAGACCGGCTCGACCTTTCTTCGGTGTCACAGGCAAGCGTCGCCACCGGAGCAGCTGCCGGCGTCGGAGGATTTGAGCGGCTCAAAGAGCCATGCGGCCTTTGCGGCGAGCCGCGGCACGTCATTCGTTACAAAGGCTGAACTTCGCAATTCGCCGCGGAAAGATCGAGCGCGGCTGAATGGGCGTGCTCTGGCGCCGGCAGGCGGCGCCAGGGGCCGCGCGTTATCTTGGGCCGCGCAGCGCACTTGGCTCGCTATCCTTGCCGGACGGCGGCTGGCCCACAGGCCCGCGCGCACGCCGCCCGGCTGCGGCCTCGCCAAGAGCGCGTTTGCCTTTGCGCGCTTCGCGCGGTTCTTTGACGCCTTGCGATAGTTACGGGGTTTGAATCGATCGGCGGTCGGCACTACGGATCCCGCAATGATATTCAGTCTGTTCCTGCTCGCCTCGGTCGTTCCGGCCGGCCAATCCTTCACCTGCACCCCCGTCGCAGTCTGGGATGGCGATGGGCCGATCTGGTGCGCGGAAGGTCCGCATGTTCGCCTTTCCGGGGTCGCCGCACGCGAAATGAATGGCAGCTGCAGTTCAGCGCATCCCTGTCCGGACGCCGATCCGGTCGCGGCGCGCGATCATCTCGTCGGCCTGCTCGGGACGCCGCAAGGGCGGAACCGGACTGGCCATATTCTCGTGCGCGGACCGGCCATGCGCTGCCTATCGCGCGGCGGGGCCGGCGGCACCCGCACCGCCGCCTTCTGCACATCGCCCCGGTCGGGCGATATCTCCTGTGCGATGACCCGCAGCGGCCTCACCGCGCGCTGGGACAAATATTGGGGTGCGCATCGCTGCGATTGATCGGACCGGATCGGGCGGGTGGGTCAGGTGGACCGGCCTTTGAGTCCGGCGCGGATCGTTGAATGGACGCGGCGGCAGCTCTCTCTCAGTTGCTCAAGGCCACCCCTTTTCTGTCGCCTTTCTGCGGGCCCGGCTCGCCTCTGGCCGTCAACCCCATGCGGGGTTCGCCCTCGCGTTCCGCTCGGTGACGGCAGCTCGCGGTCCCTTCTTCTGGCGCCATCGGGGATGTCCCCCGAGCAACCGAAGGAGAAAGTCCATGCCCACCATCGCCAACCTCAACGTCAAGGCCGACGGCAGCTTCGAAGGCACGCTCGCCACCCTCAACGTCACCGCGCAGATCGCGATTGTCCCGAACGGCCGCAAGGCCAAGGACAACGAACCCGATTATCGCATCCTCAGCCGCAAGAACGGCTTCGAACTTGGCGCAGCCTGGGTCAAGACCGCCAAATCGACCGGCGCCGAATATATCGCAGTGACGATGTCGGCCCCCGAGTTCGGGACCATCTACGGCAATGTCGCAAACGCCCCCGGCGACGACCCGATGAAAAAGGTCATCATCTGGAACCCGCCTGCCTGACGGGCACCCCGGCTCCGCCTTCGGGCGGAGCCGATTGATTTCATCACGTGAAGGCGGTCCTCTGGGCCGCCTTTTCGTGTCTTGTGCTGACGAGTGTGGGTTTCCGGGGCCCGGCACTCGGTTATCCTCCTTTTCGGCGACTGGGCTGTCGCAGACGACGAGTGCCGCGCATGTTGCGAACGGCAGAATGTCGACAGGTCTTCGAAATGAAAGGTCAGCGAGGGGGCCGGGACGCGGCGGCGAACCGGGGGCGGGTG
>NZ_LNRU01000008.1 GCF_001468225.1 Sphingopyxis sp. H053
GCATCAAACGCCGCCATCACCAGCGCCGCCTCGTCCACATGCCCGAACGGACGGTCCGCCATATAATCCGCCGACGGCGCGCGGCGCAGGACATAGCCTTCCTCCGCCCAATCGAACGCAAAGCTCTCCATGTTCGCGCCGCCCGACAAACGCGTCAGGCCCGACAAAACGCCAGCACCGACAACGCGGGTCATTATCGCTGGGAGCAACGCGGAAATATCGGTCATGCGAACAACGTCCCGTGCACGGCGGTCATCCGCAGATATTTTGCATTCCATCCCCGCATCGCCCGCGCCTTCTCGTCCATCATTTTACTTAGCATGCTAACTATATGCGATGAATCATTTTGCGGCAAGTAACCTTCGGAGCCGCGACGGCGAAACTCTTCCCAAGCGAGCAGAACCGCCATTCCAGCCACGCCAAAAGGAGGCCATCATGACCCGACATATCCGTGCCTTGTTTACCGGCGCACTCCTGCTCGCGAGCCCCGCCATCGCGGCGATGCCCGCGCCCGAAGGCCTCAGCCGGACCGACCTTCAGCGCCACGATCTTTCGGCGCCCGGCCGCGAGACGGTCCAGGCGCGCATCGACATCGCGCCCGGCGCGGTCGCGCCGTGGCACCGCCACCCGGGCGAAGAGGTGATCTACATCATCGAAGGAACGCTCGAATATCAGCTCGAGGGGCAGGCGCCCGTAACGCTGAAAGCCGGCGAAGTGCTGTTCGTGCCGGCAGGCGTCGCCCACAAGGCGCGCAATCGCACGGCCGCGAACGGCGCCGAACTCGCAACCTATATCGTCGAAAAGGGCAAACCATTACTTGTCCCGGCCGAAGTAATCGAGGCGCGCTGACGCGCCCGCCGGCCATCCGATAAGGCAATATTTAGAATTGGGAGGTAGAAGGACGACGGGGACCAGGGAGGGAATGCATGTTCAGCGTCCTCGAATGCGTCGTTTATCAGCACGATCTGCGATTCGTCCTGATTGCCGCGCTCGTCTGCATCCTCGGAAATATCAGCCTTTTCGTCGTCCTGGGCCGATCGACGCACTGCGTCGACGCCCGCCGGCGTCACTGGCTCATGGTCGCAGCGGTGGCCGAAGGCGTCGGCGTGTGGGCGACGCATTTCGTCGCGATGCTCGCCTATCGCGGATCGATGCCGATCCGTTTCGACGTCGGCCTGACCATTTTGTCGGTCGCCATCGCGATCGGCTTCTTCTGGTGCAGCTTTCGATTGCTCGGCAAGGCGCCGAATGTGGGGCGCTGCGCCGCCGCGGCGGCCGGCGCGGCCGTCGGGGTCGCGGCGATGCATTTCACCGGCATGGCGTCGATCATCGCGCCGGCCCGCGTGACCTATGACCTGGCTCCGATCCTCGTTTCGCTGCTGCTATCGGGGCTGTGCTTTTTCGCCGCCTTCCTCGCCTTCGCAAAGACGCAGGGCTGGAAGAAGGTCGCCCTGCCCGCAGGCTTCGCGGTGCTTGCAATCGTCATCCTGCACTTTACCGCGATGTCGGCCACCACGCTCGTCCCCGATCCAACGCGCGGCGACATATTGGGAACGGCGAGCAGCCGCGACTGGCTCGTCCCCGCGATCGTGATCGCCAATGTCGCGCTGGTCGCGCTCGCCCTCACCGGCTCGCTCGTCGACCGCTGGCTCACCGACGCGCACGGGCTGGCCGATGCGACGCTCGAGGCGCTCGCGATCACGCACGACGGGCGGATCATCGAGGTGAATGCGCGGCTTTGCGCTCTGCTCGGCGTCAGCAGCGGCGCGATCGTCGGCAGCACGCCATCCGACTGGTTCGTCGCGGGCGACGGCGGCTCGTTCGAACCGCCCGACGGCCATTCCGCCGAGGCGCGCCTCCGCAGCAGCTTCGACGAAGACCATATTTTGGAGATTGCGACCCAGACGATCGAATATCGCGGGCGAAGCTGTCAGGTCCTGGCGATCCGCGACCTGTCCGACCGGAAACGCGCGCAGCGGGCGATCGAGCATCTGGCATCGCACGATGCGCTGACCGATCTGTCGAACCGCGCCCACTTCGCGCGCGCGCTCGACGCGGCGATCGAAGCGAAGGCGCCGTTCGCCCTGCTCGCGCTCGACCTCGACCGCTTCAAGGCGGTGAACGACATCTTCGGCCATGGTGCCGGCGACGAGATATTGTGCCGCATCGCCGACATTCTCCGCTCCGTCGTGCGCGCCGACGACATTGTCGCGCGCATCGGCGGCGACGAATTCCTCGTCATCCAGACCGGCGTTTCGGGGCCCGACGACGCGCGCAAGCTGTCGGCGCGCATCCTCGACACGCTGGCGATCGAAATGGACGTCGCGCGCGATCCGATGGCGGTCGGGGTCAGCATCGGCGTCGCGCTCTTTCCCGAGGACGGAACCAACGCCGAAATGCTGCAGCGCAACGCCGACACGGCGCTCTATCGCGCGAAGAATAACGGAAGGGGCAACGCCGCCTTCTTCGATCAGGAGATGGACGAGCTGGCGCAGGAACGCCGCGCGCTCGAACATGATCTGCGCCACGCGATCGCCCGCGATCAGCTTTATGTCGTGTACCAGCCGCTCGTCGCGACGGCCTTTGCGTCGGTGATCGGGTATGAAGCCCTGCTCCGCTGGAACCATCCCGAACGCGGCGAGATCGCGCCCGACGATTTCATCCCCGTTGCCGAGGAAATCGGCGCCATCGTTACGATCGGCGAATGGGTGCTGCGCGAGGCTTGCCGCGCGGCGGCGGGCTGGCCCAAGAATGTCTCGGTCGCCGTCAACGTGTCGACGATCCAGTTTCAGGTGCCGAACCTGCCCGCCGTCGTTCGCGACGCGCTGTCGCAATCGGGGCTCGAGGCGCATCGGCTCGAGCTCGAAATCACCGAGACGGCGTTTCTGCGCAACAAGCACAGCGCGCTGAAGGCGCTCCACGAAATCCGCGCGCTCGGGGTCCGGATCGCGATGGACGATTTCGGCACCGGCTATTCGTCGTTGAGCAATCTCAAAGCCTTCCCGTTCGACAAGATCAAGATCGACAAGAGCTTCGTCGCCTCGATTTCGGACGATGAAGCAGCGCGATCGATCGTTCGCGCGATCATCGGGCTCGGCCGCAGTTTCAATATGCCGATCGTCGCCGAAGGGGTCGAAACGCAGGAACAGCGCCAGATGCTGCTCGACGAGGGCTGCCCGCAGGCGCAAGGCTATTATTTCGGCCGCCCCGCCGCCGACCCATTCCAAGGGGAGTCCTGGTCCGACTTGGAAAAGCGCGACGCCGAGGGCTGAGGCCGCGACGCGCCCCTGCGAAAGTCAGCGATAGCCTTCGCGCGGCGAATGGGGCACAAGCCTTGCGATGGCAGGATATGGGGGATCGATTTGGCCGGTGGAGGACCTTCGGTCCGCCGGCGAGCCTGATTCCACAGCCGAATGCCATCGGCGCGCAGCGCGCGTGCGAGGCTGACGCATGGCCGACGCCGACGAACCCGATATTCTTGCGGCGGCGATCGCGGGCGACCGCGACGCCTTCGAAACCTTGCTGCGGCGTCACTATGACCGCATCCACGGCCTCGCGTGGCAATTGACCGGATCGCGCGCCGATGCCGACGATATTGCGCAGGACGTCTGCTGCATCCTCGCCGAAAAGCTCTCCGCCTTTCGCGGCGACGCCAAATTCACGACCTGGCTGTGCAGCATCGTTTACAACGCCTGCCGCGATTTCCACCGGCGGCGGTCGGCTTTTACGCGGTTCACCGGGCGGCTGAGCATTATGGCCGGGCTGGCGCGGGGGCCCGACGGCCGCGACCTGTATGACGCGGTCTGGATCGAAAGCGCGATCGCGCGATTGAAACCCGACCTTCGCGACACCGCCGTCCTGATCGCGGGGCAGCAGCTGTCGCACGCCGAAGCCGCGCAGATTCTGGGGATCGCCGAAGCGACGGTGTCATGGCGGATGCACGAGATCCGGCGCCTGCTGGCGGCGAATCCCGGCCCCGGCGACTGACCGCGACGCGCCCCCGATTTTTTTCGCAGAGCCCGCCAAGGATTTCCCGCGCCCGCGCGTCCCAGGGACATGCGGGCGATTGTGCGCCGCTGTTGCCAGGGAGACATATCATGTCCCGTTTCTATCTGACGCTTACCGCGGGCCTGTCGATCACGCTCGTCACCGCCTGCTCGCAATCGAACGAAGCCGACATTGCGTCGCCGTCGTCGGAGGCGACCGCGCCGACCCCAAAGACCGAGCTGGAAGAGCATGCTTCGGACATCGTCGTCACCGGACAGCGGGTCGCCCCGCACGTGATGGACGCGCCGGTGGCGATGTCGGCGATCGGTTCGCAACACATCGCATCGCCGCCGCCGCCGGCACAGGCCCGAAAAATGGTCGTGACGGGCAGCGCCATTCGCGCGCCCTATCCCGATCGGATGATGCCCTGGTATCAGGACGTCGGCCGCGACAAATTTACCTCGACGCAGGAGAATGCGTTCAAGATCGCGCGCGACGAGCCCGTGTCGACCTTTTCGATCGACGTCGACACCGCCTCCTATTCCTTTGTCCGCGCGTCGCTGAACAATAATGCCCTGCCACAGCCCGCCGCGGTGCGGACCGAGGAACTGGTCAACTATTTCCCCTATGATTACGCGGCGCCGCGCAGCGCGCAGCAGCCCTTTTCCTCGAATGTCGCCGTCTTCCCGAGCCCATTCACCGTGGGCCGCAAGCTCGTTCGCATCGGCATCAAGGGCTATACGATCGAACGTGCGACGCGGCCGCGCGCGAACCTCGTTTTCCTGATCGACACCTCGGGGTCGATGGACGCGCCGAACAAACTGCCGCTCGTCAAGAAATCGCTCGGCCTGCTGCTCGATCAGCTCGATCGCAACGACCGTGTGTCGATCGTAACTTATGCGGGCAATGCGGGCACCGCGCTTGAGCCGACGCCGGCGAGCCAGAAAGGCAAGATCCTCGCGGTGATCGACCAGCTCGGCGCGGGCGGCAGCACCGCGGGCGCCGAAGGCATCCGCCAGGCCTATGCGCTGGCCGAGCGCAATCTCGACCCGAACGGCGTCAACCGCGTTGTCCTCGCCACCGACGGCGATTTCAATGTCGGCATCACCAATCAGGACGAGTTGAAGGGCTATATCGAGCGCGAGCGCGGCAAGGGCATTTTCCTCTCGGTCCTCGGCTTCGGCATGGGCAATTACAATGACGCGCTGATGCAGACGCTCGCCCAGAACGGCAATGGCGCCGCCGCCTATATCGACACGCTGGGCGAAGCGCGCAAAACGCTGGTCGATGAGGCCACCTCGACGCTCTTCCCGATCGCGAAGGATGTGAAGATCCAGGTCGAGTTCAACCCCGCCACCGTCGCCGAATATCGGCTCATCGGCTATGAAACGCGCATGCTCAACCGCGACGATTTCGACAATGACAAGGTCGATGCGGGCGATGTCGGGTCGGGGCAGACGGTCACCGCGATCTACGAGATCGTCCCCGTCGGCGGGCCACGTACGATGGGTGACCTCAGGTACAGCAAGCCCGCCCCGCGGGCGGTCGCGGCGCCATCGAGCGAATATGGCTTTGTGAAGATCCGGTACAAACTGCCGAAATCGGATCGCAGCCAGCTGATTTCGACGCCGATCGATCGGCGCGTCGAGTTTGCCCGCTTCGCCGACGCGCCGCAGGATGCGCGCTTCGCAACCGGGGTCGCGGCCTTTGCCGAACTGCTCCGCGGCGGGCGCTACAGCGGATCGATGACCTATGACGATGTGCTGCAGATCGTCGGCGCCGCGCGCGGCACCGACGATTTCGGATACCGCATGGAGCTGGTCCAGATGGTCCGCGCCGCCAAGACGGCGGGATCGATGGCAAAGCTGGAACGCTGATCATGGTGCGGCGGCGGTTCCTGCGAAGCGCCGCCGCATCCGCCCCGCCCATTTCGGCCGGTCGATCGAGATATTCGACCGCCGCGATATTGTGCGTATAAGGCCAGACGATGCCCAAGCCCCTTCTCTCGCGCCTGCCATCTCGACCGGGTTCGAAATCGCGCCGCGCCGCGCCGGGGGCATCGTAGCCATGGCGGGCGATGACGAGCTGAAAGCGTTCCTGCCCGAGCCGCCGCCGCCCGCGCCGAAGCGGCGCGAGGCGGCGATTGCCGGCGCGCTTGCCCGCTTCGACGGCGCCCCCGCGCCGCAGGTCGCGCCTCGGCCGGCGAGAGCATCCTGGTGGGCCAATCTTCGGCGTCCGCAGGCCGGGCTGTTCGCGACCGCCGCGCTGGTCGCCGCGATCAGCCTGCCCTTTGCATGGACGGCATTGGATCCGGGCGCGCCAGTCGCCGACGAACAGATTGTGCGCGAGACGCGCGAGCCGGCACCCACGGTCGTGGACAACCAGGCCGAAGTGCCCGCTCCCGTCGCGATCGCGGCACCGCCGCCCGCAAAGAACAGCCCTGCCGCCGAGCAAGTCGCGGCGGCGCCGCTTGCCGTTTCCGCGCCGGTGGCGAAGCGAGTGGAACTGGCGCAGGCGCCGCCCGCCGCGCCCGCCGCAAAAGCCGAGGAACGCGAGGGGATCATCGTCTCGGCGCAGCGCGTGGCGCGCCCTGTGCAGGATTCACCCTCCGCCATTTCGGCCTATTCATCGAGCGAAGTCGCCGAGGATTCGGTCGTCGTCACGGGAACACGCGTCGCGCCGCGCGGCGCGCCCCGGCGCGGCGACTGGAACGCCTGCACGGTGAACGATCCGAGCCGGGCGCTGTCGCGGTGTAAAAAGCTGGCAAGCGGGGGAGCGAAAGCCGTTCGCGCGCAAGCCGACGCGCATCTTTCCGACGGGCTGAAACAGGCGTGGGAGGGCGATCTCGACGGCGCGATCACGGCCTTCGATCAGGCAATTGCCGTCGCGCCCGACCTGTCGGTCGCTTATCTCAATCGCGGCCTCGCTTACGACCGTCAGGGCGAAAGCGCGCGCGCGATCGCCGATCTCGACCGGGCGGTCCGGCACGCGCCGCAGTCGGCGCGCGCCTATTATAATCGCAGCCTTCTGCTGCGAAAACAGGGCGATACGAAGCGCGCCGACGTCGATGAACAGCGCGCGGTCAACCTCGACGCCCGGTATCAGGCGATACGGCAGCCGCGCGAGCGCGATTAGACCGGGCTGGTCAGGCTGCGAACCATAGGCAGGCGGTCGACATCCGCGTCCGTACCCCCGAGCTGGTGATAGTCCTGCACAATCTGCGACAGCGCCGACAGTGCCAGCGTCGCCGGATCGCGCGTCGCGGGGATCAGCCCCACCGATGTGCGGAGCTTTTCCCGAAGGTCCTCGCGCACGCCGGCATCGCGCAAGGCGTTCCGCCGGACATCCTGCGTCCGCTGGCTCCCGATCGCCCCGACGTAAAAGGAAGGAAGCTGGAGCGCGCGCGGCAGCAACTCCTCCTCCCAGTCGCGGTCGTGGAAGACCGAAATGATCGCGGTCCACGGATCGGTGACGAGCGGCCGCAAGTTTGTGCGCGAAGTCAGCCGAACCGTGTCGAAACCCTCGGCATCGAGATCGGCCAAAGCCCGTTCGTCGGGGGAGAGGACGCTGACCTCGGCCCCGAAGGCGGCGGCGAGACGCGCCAGCGCCGTGAGTTCCTCGCCCTGCCCCATCGCGACGATCCGGAGCTTCGGAACATAGCCGAGACGGAAGCTTCCATCCTCCCAGCCAGCCCGCGCGTGCGCATCGGTGATCGTCTCGACATGCACGCCATCGTCGGCCAGCCGCAGCGCCGCGATTTGCCGGCGATCGTGCTGCGCGAG
This sequence comes from Sphingopyxis sp. H053, assembly GCF_001468225.1. Lineage (GTDB taxonomy): Bacteria > Pseudomonadota > Alphaproteobacteria > Sphingomonadales > Sphingomonadaceae > Sphingopyxis. The sequence goes on from NZ_LNRU01000008.1 coordinate 7,770, forward strand.
CGCCTGTCCGATCGCATCGGGATCGGGGCGCGGGTTGAACAGCAGGTCGATCCCGCCGCCGCACGGAAGCCGGATGTCGAGATAGGGCGATCCCGCGCCGAAGCGTACGAGCTTAGCGCGCCCGTGCTCCAGTGTTCCGATCGCCTCGGCGACGACCGCCGCCTCGATGCAGCCGCCCGAGAAGGAACCTGCATATCGCCCATCCTCGGCCACCGCCATCTGCGCGCCGATCGCGCGCGGCGACGATCCCTCGATCGCGGTGAGCGTGACGAGGATCGTCGCGGCACCCTCTGCGGTGCGCGCCAGAACAAAGCGCAATATGTCGGCCGGCGTGGTTGCTATCATCTGCGATTTGCTTTGAAGTCAGCCGACGCGCAAAGGGCGTCTGAAGGGACGAGAGCCATGGTCGAAGCCGCGAACATCGCCGCCATCCTGCTCGCCGCGGGGATATCGCGGCGGTTCGGGACCGAGGACAAGCTGCTCGCCCCGCTCGCGGGCGAACCGCTGGTGCTGCACGCAGCCAGGCACATCGCCCTGCTGGCGCCGCGGCGCCGCATCGCCGTCTGCCGCGATGACCGTGGCGCGCTCGCGGAATTGCTCGCGGCGCACGGCTTCGAGATTGTCGCCAATCCGCATCCCGAGCACGGGCTGTCGCGATCCCTCTCGTGCGGCATTGCCGAAGCGGCACGCGGGCCCGACGTCGCGGCGATGGTCTGCCTCGCCGACATGCCCTTCGTCGGCACCGGCCATCTGCGCAAACTCATCGCCCGGTTCGATCCGGTGGCAGCGCCCGTGGTGGCGTCGACGAACGGGGACGCGACGATGCCCCCGGCGCTGTTCGCCCGCGGGCTGTTCGAAAAGCTGCGCGGCGGCGAAGGCGACCGCGGCGGCAAGGCTTTGCTGGCGAATGCCGCACTTGTCCACGCCGACGCGAACGAGCTGATGGACATCGACCGGCCGGGCGATTTGCCCAAATGAAACCCCGCTTTCACGCTGGCGATCACACCATGTCCGGCAGCTTGCCAAGCAGCTTGTCGAGCGTAATCGGGTAATTGCGGACGCGCACGCCGGTCGCGTTGTAGACCGCGTTGGCGACCGCCGCCGCAACGCCGCAGATGCCGAGTTCGCCGACGCCCTTCGCCTTCATCGGCGAGGTGGTCGGATCGGCCTCGTCGAGGAAGATCACTTCCTGATGCGGAATGTCGGCGTGGACGGGGACTTCATAGCCGGCGAGATCGTGATTGACGAAGAAGCCGAAGCGCTTGTCAACCGCAAGCTCCTCCATCAGCGCCGCGCCTGCGCCCATCGTCATCGCGCCGATCACCTGGCTGCGCGCCGCCTTGGGGTTGAGGATACGCCCGGCAGCGCAGACCGCGAGCATCCGGCGGACGCGAATTTCGCCCGTCATCGCATCGACGCCGACCTCGACGAAATGCGCGCCAAAGGTCGATTGCTGAAATTTTTCGGCGAGGTCGCCATATTCCATCTTGTCCTCGGCGACGAGTTCGCCGTCGGCGGCCGCATCACCGAGCGCGACGCTGCGGCGCCCGGCCTTGACCTTGCCACCTGCAAAGACCGCATCAGACGCGAGGCCGAGCTTCTGCACCACCGCCTCGCGCAGCTTGACGCACGCGGCGTAGACGCCCGCGGTCGAGCTGTTGGCACCCCATTGCCCGCCCGAACCCGCCGACACCGGAAACGCCGAATCGCCGAGCTTCACGGCGACCTTGTCGAGCGGGACACCCATCATTTCGGCGGCGGTCTGGGCGATGATCGTATAGGTGCCGGTGCCGATGTCGGTCATGTCGGTCTCGACCGTCACGACCCCTGATTTGGCGAGGCGAACGCGCGCCGCCGACGGCCCGTTGAGGTTATTGCGGAACGCCGCGGCGACCCCCATCCCGACCAGCCAGCGCCCGTCGCGGGTGGCGCCGGGCTTGGCGCGCTTGCTCCAGCCGAACTTGTCGGCGCCGGTCTCGAGGCATTTATTGAGCTGGCGCTGCGAAAAGGGCCGGCTCGGCTTTTCGGGGTCGACCTGTGTGTCGTTGAGGACGCGCAAGGCGATCGGGTCTATGCCGAGCTTCTCGGCCAGCTCGTCGACTGCGATCTCGAGCGCCATCAGCCCCGGCGCCTCGCCCGGCGCACGCATCGCATTGCCTTCGGGCAGGTCGAGCACCGCAAGGCGCATCGCGGTCATGCGATTTTCGCCGGCATAGAGCAGGCGTGTCTGCGCCACCGCGGTTTCGGGGCCGCCACCGGGCAGATCGCCCGACCAGCTTTCGTGCCCGATCGCGGTGAGCTTCCCGTCGGCGGTCGCGCCGAGCCGGACGCGCTGGATCGTCGCCGGGCGGTGCGTCGTGTTGTTGATCATCAGCGGCCGGGGCAGCGCGACCTTGACCGGCCGCTTCGCCGCCTTCGCACCCAGCGCGGCCAGCAGCACATCGGCGCGATTGAACAATTTTCCGCCGAATCCGCCACCAATATAGGGCGAGTCGAAGCGGATATTCTCCTTTGGAATGCCCAGCGTCTTCGCCATGTCGCCGACCGACCAGGCGATCATCTGGTTCGACGTCCAGACGGTCAGCTTGTCGCCCTCCCACGCCGCGATCGACGCATGCGGCTCCATCATCGCGTGGCTGTGATCGGGGGTCGTGTAGCGCGCATCGATCTGCACGGGCGCAGCGGCGAAGGCGGCGGCGAAATTGCCGACGGCGCTGTCGGGTTCGGTGCCGAATGATGCTTTCGGCTTGATCGCCGTGTCGATCGCGGCGGCAAGATCGTACGCGCCCTTGCCGCGCGCATATTCGACGCGGACAAGCGAGGCGGCGGCGCGCGCCTGTTCGAAACTGTCGGCGACGACAAGCGCGATCGCCTGATGATAATGTTCGATGTCGGGGCCGCCAAGCAATTTGGCGGTGTTGAAATCGCCCTTTGCCAGCTTGCCCGCATTGTCCGCGGTGACGATCGCGATGACGCCCGGTGCCGCCCTCGCTTCGTCGAGGTTCATCGACGCGATCCGCCCCTTGGCGATCGCCGATCCGACGACATAGCCATAGGCCTGGTTCGCCGCGACATCGTGGCGTTCATAGGCATAGGGCGCGGTGCCCGTCGTCTTGAGCGGACCCTCGATGCGATTGGTGGGTTTGCCGACGATCTTCATCTGATCGATCGGATTGGTCGTCGCGGGCGTGTCGAATTTCATGGCTCAGCCCTTCGCTTGCGTCAGCACCCCGGCGAGCGTGCGCTCGACGAGGGGCAGCTTATAGGCATTTTCGTGCGTGGTCCTGGCGCCCGCAAGCAGTCCGTCGGCAACGGGCTTCGCCCCGCGCGGCAACGCCGCCTCGGCCGCTTCGACGCGCCACGGCTTATAGCCGACCCCACCGAGCGCCACACGGCCGCTTCCGTCGCGCTGGACGATCGCGCCGACCGAGATCAGCGCGAAGGCATAGGACGCGCGGTCGCGGACCTTGTGATAGATGTGCGTCCCGCCGACGGGCTTCGGCAATGTGACTGCGGTGATCAGTTCACCCGGCGCCAGCACCGTCTCCAGATGCGGGGTCTTCGCTGGCGCGCGGTAGAAATCGGCGATGGGGATCGCGCGCGCCTTGCCCGCCGCGTCGACCGTCTCGATCGCGGCATCGAGCGCGCGCATCGCCACCGCCATATCGCTGGGGTGCGTCGCGATACACGCGTCGCTGGCGCCAACCACCGCGTGCAGCCGGTTGAAGCCGCCGATCGCGGCGCAGCCGCTGCCCGGCTGGCGCTTGTTGCACGGCTGGTTGGTGTCGTAAAAATAGGGGCAGCGCGTCCGCTGGAGCAGATTGCCCGCGGTCGTCGCCTTGTTGCGGAGTTGCCCCGATGCGCTCGCGACGAGCGCACGGGTCAAAAGACCATAGTCGCGCCGCACGCGCGCGTCGCTCGCCAAATCGGTGTTGCGGACCATCGCGCCGATGCGCAGCCCGCCATCTGCCGTCGCCTCGATCTTGTCGAGCGCGAGACGGCTGACATCGATCAAATGCTGCGGCGTTTCGATCTCGAGCTTCATCAGATCGAGCAGGTTGGTGCCGCCCGCGATGAAGCGCGCGCCGGGGGTCCGGGCAAAGGCCGCGGTCGCCGCCGCCGCACTATCGACGCGTTCGTAGGTGAAGCTTTTCATGCCTTCACTCCCGCCACATCGGTGATCGCATCGATGATGTTCGAATAGGCGCCGCAGCGGCAGATATTGCCGCTCATCCGCTCGCGCAGCTCGACCTTCGTCACCGCGGGCGCGGCGCCGAGGTCGGCGGTGACATGGCTCGGAACCCCTGCCTTGATCTCGTCGAGCACCGCGACCGCCGAACAAATCTGCCCCGGGGTGCAATAGCCGCATTGATAACCGTCGTGCGTCACGAAGGCGTCCTGCATTGCGTGCATCTTGTCGGGGGTGCCAAGCCCTTCGATCGTTGTGATCTTCTCGCCCTCGTGCATCACCGCCAAGGTCAGGCAGCTGTTGATCCGCCGCCCGTCGACGATCACGGTGCACGCGCCGCACTGGCCGTGATCGCACCCCTTCTTGGTCCCGGTCAGATGCAGATGCTCGCGCAGCGCGTCGAGCAGCGACGTTCGCGTGTCGAGTTCCAGCTCGCGCGCCGTGCCATTCACCTCGAAGGCCACTTTGGCGGTCGGCGGAGATTTGGCAGGAGGCGTGGCGGCGGCCGCGGTCCCGATCGGGACCATCGTCACCGTCGCGACCGAGGCCGCGCCGCCCACGAGCACGCCGCGCCGGGACAGCTCATATTCTTCGGGAGTTTGCATCGCATTCGTCCGTTTCTGTTCTGTTTGCCAATGGACGCGAAGGCCCACGGGGAAGGTTCAGGCAGTCGATACCGCACGGCTTATTGGGACCGCGTCGGCACAGAAAATTCGGATTCCTGATACACCGGTATCATAGTGCGGGACCGGGGAATAGACGCTGGTCCATGCGATCGCGTGGCAAGTCGATTGCGGACATGAAATGACGGCGCTAGCGACGGGCCATGACATCGGTTCGCTCACGTCCGCCCGCGCTCGTCGCTGCCTTTCAGTCGCTTGGTATCGCCGCATCGCTGATGGCGGCGGCGCCCTCGTACGCGGCCGAACAGGTGCTTTATACCAATGTGTCGGTTATCGACGGAACCGGCGGTCCGGCGCGTGGCAATCAGGATATCCTGATCGACGGCGAGCGCATCGTCGCGATCGGCGCGCATGACACGCTGGCGTCGCGCGCGGCGACGGCGCGCCGGGTCAACCTGACCGGGCGCTTCGTGATCCCGGGACTGATCGACAGCCACGTCCACCTCGCCACCCCGCCCAACCGCCCTCGCGCCGAAGCGATCCTGCGCCGCCAACTTTATGGCGGCGTGACCGCGGTGCGCGACATGGCCGACGATCTGCGCGCGGTGGGCGAGTTGTCGCGCGCGTCGCTGGTCGGCGAGATTCCCGCGCCCGACATCCATTATGCCGCATTGATGGCCGGGCCGTCCTTTTTCGAGGATCCCCGCGTGCTCGCGGTCAGCCGCGGCTTCACGCCCGGCACCGCGCCGTGGATGCAGGCGATCGACAAAAAGACCGACCTCCGCACCGCGGTCACGCTAGCGCGCGGCACCTCGGCGAGCGCGATCAAGATCTACGCGAACCTGCCGGCCGAACGCGTCGCGGCGATCACCGCCGAGGCGCACCGCCAGAAGCTGATGATCTGGGCGCACAGCGCGGTCTTCCCTGCCCGCCCCGCCGAGGTGATCGCGGCGGGCGTCGATTCGGTCAGCCATGTTTGTTATCTCGGCTATGAAGCGCAGCCCGAAATGCTCGCCGCCTATCAGGACCGCACCCCGGTCGACGAGGCGCGCCTTGCCGCGACCGGCGACGATCCGGTCGTCGCCCGCCTCTTCGACGCGATGCGGACGCGCGGCACGATCCTCGACGCGACCGGCAGCCTGTTCGTGAAGTTCGAGGCCTCCCGCAAGGCCGACCCAGGGGCCAAGCCGCTGCGTTGCAGCGGCGCGCGCACGATACGCCTGACGCAGCAGGCGTGGCGCGCAGGGTTGCCGATTTCGACCGGCACCGATTTCGTCAATCCCGCCGGCGACGCCTGGCCCGAAGTCCACGCCGAGCTTCGCTATCTGGCGAAGGACGTCGGCATGCCCCCGCTCGCGGTCATCCATTCGGCGACGCTCGTCGGCGCGCGCGCCGCGGGGCAGGACAAGGAGATGGGATCGATCGAGCCCGGCAAGCTCGCGAACTTCGTCGTGCTCGCGGCGGACCCGCTCGCCGACATCGACAATATCGAAAAGATCGAAATGACGGTGAAGCGCGGCCGCGAATACCGGCGCGCCGATTATATCGCGCCGACCGCGAAGGAGCTTGGCAATGACGATTGACCGGCGCGCGATGCTTGCGGGGGCGGCGGGCATGGCCGCGACATCGCTGCTACCCGGAGCGGGCCGCGCCGCGGTGCCCGATGGCCGCAAATGGGTGATCGTCAATGCGCTCGGCGGGCTCGCCGATCCGAATATACGCGATGCCCCCGACCCGTTCTCGCCGCGCGTGCTGGCCGAGGCGCATGCTTCAGGCGTCACGGCGATCAATTGCACCCTCGGCTATGTCGCGGGTCCGGCCGAACCGTTCGAAAAGAGCGTCGCCGACGTCGCAGAGATGGACATGTTGCTGCGCCGCTATCCGCGCGACCTCGTCAAGATTTTGAGCGCCGCCGACATCCGCCGCGCCAAGGCCGAAAAGAAGATCGGGATCATCTACGGATTCCAGAATGGCGCGATGATGGGAAAGGATGCGGGCCGGGTCGATATCTTCGCCAACATGGGCGTGCGCATCTTCCAGCTCACCTATAATCCGGCGAACCAGCTCGGCGACGGGTCGATGGCACCCGACAATCGCGGACTGACGCCGTTCGGTCGCGAAGTGATCGAGCGGCTCAATGCGCAGCGAATGATCGTCGACCTGTCGCACAGCGGCGAGAAGACCTGCCTCGAGGCCGCGCGCGCGTCGAAGGCGCCGATCTCGATCAACCATACCGGATGCCGCACCGTCACCGACCTCCCGCGCAACAAGACCGACGCCGAATTGCGACTGGTCGCCGAAAAGGGCGGCTTCGTCGGCATCTATTTCATGCCCTTCCTAAATGTGTCGGGCCACGCGCGCGCCGAGGATGTCGTCGCGCATATCGACCATGCGGTGAACATCTGCGGCGAGGATCATGTCGGGATCGGCACCGACGGCACCGTCGGCCAGATCGACGATCTCCAGGCCTACGAAGCCGTGCTCGCCAAGGAGATCGCCGAGCGCCGGGCGGCGGGGATCAGCGCCGCGGGCGAGCGCCCCGACACCTATCCCTTCGTCGTCGACCTGCGCGGGCCCGACCAGTTTCGCAAACTCATCGGCCTGCTAGCCGTGCGCGGCTATTCGAGTGGCCGGATCGAGAAGATCATGGGGCTCAATTTCCTGCGCCACGCCGAAGGCGTCTGGGGTGGCTGATCCGATCCGCTTCATCGATGCGGACGAAGTCCGCAAGCGGCTCGACCACCGGACGTGCATCGACCTGATGTGCCCCGCGATGATCGCGCTTGCCGAAGGACGCAGCCGGCAGTTGCTGCGCGGCATCATCGACCTCGACGGCGGCGATCTGTTCGGCGTGATGCCCGGCGCGCTCGACGGCGCCGGCTTCGGCGCGAAGATCATCAGCATCTTCCCGGCCGCCGCCGAGCAGGGCAGCTCGCATCAAGGCGTCATCATCCTGTTCGATCGCACGAGCGGCGCGCCGGTGTGCGTGATCGACGCCAGCGAGGTCACCGCGATCCGCACCGCCGCCGCTTCGGCAGCGGCGACCGACGCACTCGCGTTGCCGGGCGCCAGCCGTCTCGCGATCATGGGGACGGGCGAACAGGCATGGCATCATGTCGCCGCCATCCGCCACGTGCGGCCGCTCGACGAAGTGCGAATTTGGGGACGCGCGCCTGAAAAGGCGGGCGAGCTTGCCGGCCGGATCGCCGACGACTTCGGTTTTGCTGCCTATGAGGTGGCCTCGGTGGCCGAGGCGGCGGAGGGCGCCGATATCATTTGCACGCTGACCGGGGCGGCCGAACCATTCCTGCTCAACGCGCACGTCGCGGACGGAACGCATATCAACGCCGTCGGCTCCAGCCGCGCGGGACCGACCGAAATCGACGAAGCGCTTGTAGCGCGGGCGCGTTTCGTGCCCGATCATCGTGAGGGGGTGCTGGCGCAGGGCGCGGAATATCTGCGCGCACGCGACGCGGGGCTGGTCACCGAAGCGCATGTCCTGCCCGAGATCGGGCATGTCTTTTCGGGCTCCACCCCGGGCCGCCTGACGGCATCGGACGTCACCATCTATAAATCGCTGGGCTCGATCGTACAGGATCTGGCCTGCGCCGCCTGGCTTTGGAAGACGCACCGCGATCGCGTATCCGGGGCATAACCGGCCGCTTCTACGTCAGCATCGTGGGACTCCTATTCCACCGAATAGGCTGCATGCGCCCCGTCGATGCGGTAAGGAAAATCATGATTACCGAACCGACTCGCTCCGCTCGTGGCGCGTCCATGACCGCGAAGCCGGCCTGACCCGCTATGGCGGAATATGTCTTCAAACCCCACGAGCGGCCGACGCTTCCGGGATCGCCCGCCAATCCCGATCATCCGACCGCGCGCATGGTGCGCCATTTCCTGATCGGCTGCCTGATCGGGATCACCGGCGGGCTCGGCAACGCGCTGGTCACGGTCAACCTCAACTTCGCGCAAGGGACGCTCGGGCTCAACAGCGACGAAGCGGCGTGGCTGACCGCCGCCTATTTCATGACCAACGTCACGGCGAACCTGCTGCTCGTCAAATATCGCCAGCAGTTCGGGCTCCAGCCGTTCATCCGCTACACGCTCGTCGCCTATGCCGTGACGACGCTGATGCACCTGTTCATCCACGATTTCTGGACGTCGGTCGCGGTGCGCGCGATGAGCGGGATTGCGGCGAGCGGCCTCTCGACGCTGACCATCCTCTATTTCTTCCAGGCGCTTCCGGCATCGAAGCGGCTTGCCGCGGTGATGATCGGCATCTGTATCCCGCAGATCGCGACGCCGCTCGCGCGTGTGCTGTCGCCGGGGCTGCTCATCTGGGGCGACTGGCACAATCTCTACTGGTTCGAATTCGGGCTCGCGCTGGCGACGCTGGCCGCGGTGATGGCGCAGCCGCTGCCGCCGAGCGAGCGCGAAAAAGTGTTCGAGCCACTCGACTTCCTGACCTTCTTCCTCCTCGCGCCGGGACTATGGCTGCTGATCGCGGTACTGTCGCAAGGGCGGATCCAATGGTGGACCGAACGGCCGTGGATCGGCTGGTCGCTGGCGGCAAGTGTCGCGCTGATCGCCGCCGCGGTGCTCGTCGAACATCATCGCCGGAACCCGCTCATCAACACGCGTTGGCTCGGCACGCGCGAGATGCTCCGGCTGATCGCGGTCGCCGCATCGGTCCGCATCCTGCTGTCCGAACAGGCGTTCGGCTCGGTCGGATTCCTCAGCACCGTGGGCATGATCAACGACCAGATGGTCACGCTGAACCTGATCGTCGTCTTCGCGTCGATCGCCGGCCTCGTGACCGCGGTGCTGACCTTTCGTCCCGACAATCTGTCGCGGCCGATCATCATCGCGGTGATATTGATCGTGATCGCATCCTTCATGGATGCCCATACGACCAACCTTACCCGGCCAAGCCATTTCTATCTCAGCCAGGCGCTGATCGGCTTTGCCTCGCTGCTCTTCCTTGCGCAGGCGATGGTGATCGGCATCGCCCGGACCCTGCTCGCGGGCGGCAAGAATTTCATCAGCTTCGTCGTGATCTTCAGCATGAGCCAGAGCATCGGCGGTCTCGCCGGCGGCACCCTGCTCGGGACGTTCCAGACGGTCCGCGAGAAATATCATTCGCACGAACTTGTCCAGAACATCGTCGCGAGCGACCCGCTGGTCGCGGCACGGCTCGGCGCGGGCAGCCGCGTCGTTGCCGGGACGGTCGGCGACCCGGTACTACGCACCGCCGAGGGCGCCGCGCTGCTGAGCCAGCAAGTCACGCGCGAGGCGCATATCCTTGCGTATAATGACGTATTCCTGCTGGTCGGGGTGCTCGCGATCTTGACGGCACTATGGGGTTTCATGATCAGCTGGTCTATCCGGCGGCGAAACGAACCGTCGCCGGTGATATTATTGGCCCAGCGTCTGCAGGCGCAGGCACAAGCTCGACAGGGGCAATAGGATGAGCGACAAGCCCAAGGCGAACACGCCGAAACCCGAACCGGAAACGGTAACGCAGCCTGCCGAAGCGGCGGACGCCGCGCCTCCCTCCGATCCGCAGATCGACGCGCCGCCATCCTCCTGGCGGCCGCCCGACAAGACGCGCACGACGGTGATTGTCATCATCGCCGCCGCGGTGCTGGCGATCCTCGCCATCCTCTACGCCTGGGACCTGCCGCCTTTCGCCGGCGCCTCGGAAGAGACCGACAATGCCTATGTACGCGGGCGCGTGACGATCATCAGCCCGCAGGTCAGCGGCTATGTCACGCGCGTGCCCGTGCAGGATTTCGCCGAGGTCAAGGCGGGCCAGATCCTCGCGACGATCGACGACCGCATCTATCGCGCGCGCGTCGCGCAGGCCGAAGCCAATGTCGCGGCGCAGCAGGCCGCGCTCGCCAATTCGGCGCAGGCGCAGCGCTCGCGCGAGGTCGCTACCGACAGCCAGAATGCCGGGATCGCCAACGCGCAGGCGCAATTGACCAAAGCCGACGCCGACATGCGCCGCGCCCGCGCGCTCGTCGCCGACGGGTCGATCTCGACGCGCGAGTTCGACCAGACGCGCGCGGCGCTGCTCGCGGCGCAGGCGGCGCTACAACAGGCGCGCGCCAGCCGCGCGATCGGGACGCAGGACGTCCGCACCGTCGTCGTCGGGCGCGCCGGGCTCGAAGCCGCGGTCGAATCGGCGAAAGCACAGCTTCGTCTCGCGCAGATCGATCTCGACAACACGATCATTCGAGCGCCCGCCGACGGCCAGCTCTCCGAAATCGGCGTGCGCGTCGGCGCTTATGTCACCGCGGGCACGCAATTGCTCTCGGTCGTCCCGCACCATGTCTGGGTGATAGCGAACTTCAAGGAAGCGCAGACCGGCTATATGGCGATCGGCCAGCGCGCGCGGTTCAGCGTCGATGCGCTGGGCGGCACCGAACTGACCGGGCGGATCGAGAATCTGTCGCCGGCGGCGGGGTCCGAATTCGCCGTGCTGAAGGCCGACAACGCCACGGGCAATTTCGTCAAGGTCGCGCAGCGCATCGCGGTGCGGATCAGGATCGACGAGAAACAACCGCTGGCGGCGCGGCTGCGGCCCGGCATGTCGGTTGAGGTCCGGATCGACACACGCGGCGGATCGAAGCGATGAAGGCTCTGCGGCTCGCGGTGATGGCCGGGCTGGCGGCGGCGCTCGCCGCTTGCGCCGGGCCGAACGCCGCGACGACCGGCGTGGCGCCCGTCACGCCGCCGCTGGCATGGCGAACCGATGCCAATCCCGCCGCGCCGTTGCCGCGCGACTGGTGGCGCTCGTTCGGCGATCCGACGCTCGCCGCGCTGGTCGACAAGGCGCTGGCCAATAATAGCGACATCGGCGTCGCGGCGGCGCGCGTGCGCGAAGCGCGCGCCAATTTCGCGCTCGCGCGGGCACAGACGCTGCCGACGATCGATGCGGCGATCAGCGGCGGGCGGTCGCGCTCGGTCAGTCCGTTCGGCCAGCCGTCCGAACAGAATTTCGCGCAGCCGCAGATCCAGGTCGCTTATGAAGTCGATCTGTTCGGCCGCCTCGCCGACCAGAAATCGGCGGCGCGCGATAGCTGGTTCGCGAGCGAAGCGGCACGCGATGCGGTGCAGCTGTCGATCGCCGCCGCGGTGGCAAGTAGCTATGTCACGCTGCGCAGCCTCGATGCGCGGCTGGAGGTAGCGCGCGAGACGGTGCGCGCGCGGTCGGAATCGCTGCGGATTGCGAAATCGCGCGTCGGACGGGGCTATTCGCCCAAGCTCGAGCTTCAGCAGGCGCAAGCCGAATATGACGCGACGGCGCAGATCGTCCCGCAGATCGAGCTCGCCATCGCGCGAACCGAGGACGGCCTCAGCCTGCTGGTCGGCGACACACCCCGCGCGATCGAGCGCGGCTCGGCGCTCGACCGGCTCGCGGTGCCCGCGGTTCCCGACGGCCTGCCGTCCGAACTGCTGCGCCGCCGTCCCGACGTCGCGCAGGCCGAATATCAACTCGCGGCGTCGGACAAGAATCTCGCCGCGGCGCGCAAGCGCTTCCTGCCGCAGGTCCGGCTGACCTCGGCAGCGGGCGCGGCCTTTTCGACGCTGATCGGCGACCCGATTTCGATCTGGTCGGTCGGCGGCAGCATCCTTGCCCCGATCTTTCAGGGCGGCAGGCTGACCGCGCAGACCGAAGCCGCGGGCGCGCAGCGCGATCAGGCAGCGTTCGTCTATCGCCGCACCGCGCTGACCGCATTTCGCGAAGTCGAGGATGCGCTCGCCGCGGTCAGCCGGATCGACGCTCAGATCGCGTTCGCGCAGTCGCAGCGCGATGCGCTGGCCGAGGGGCTGCGGCTCGCGACCAATCGCTATCGCGAAGGCTATTCGCCCTATCTGGAACAGCTCGACGCCCAGCGTGGCCTGCTCGGTGCCGAACTGTCGCTGATCCAGCTCCGCGCCGACGCGCTCGCCGCGCGCATCCAGCTGTTTCAGGCGATGGGTGGCGGTTGGACGAACTGCAGGGCGTCCGAATCGCCCTGCACGCCGGCGCCTTGACGCCTCGTCTCGTTTGAATCGAAACGGCCGCTAACGCGCGCGCGCCGCGCGCGGTGTTGCTGCGCCCCGCCGCTCGCCCGAACGGGCCAGCCAGCGAAATGGATCATTAAGATCCGAAAAGATGCCGGTTGAAGAATCCGGATTTTTGAAACATGGCTTTTGGCGCAAAAACGCGCTGATTCATAGGACTATCGACCCAAGTCGTTCGACTTTTCCATGACATATTTTCTATTATTGAAAATTATGTCTTGATTGGGGTTGATTTTTCAAAAAAATCCGACTTTATAGAAAATCGCAAACCCGAGGATCGCAGGAGCCTCGCGGTAAAAAACATAAGCGAGCACCGGACAGCGAAATTGCCGTCCACAGGCGAAGGGGATAATTATGAAGTTCGTTCAATCCGGCTTGTATGCGGGCACCGCCCTGTCGATGCTGGTCAGCCTGAACCCGGCCTATGCGCAGTCCGCCGACACCGCGACCGACGTGGTTTCAAACGAGGAAATCGTGGTCAGCGGATCGCGCATTCAACGCGAAGGCTTCGATGCACCGACCCCGACGACGGTGATCGGCGAGGCTGAGCTGGCGCTGGGCAACCGCCCGAGCATCGCGCAGGTGCTGAACGACACCCCCCAGTTCCGCGCAACTTCGACGCCGTCGACGACGCCCGGCAACACGAGCAGCGGCGTCTCGACCGCCGACATGCGCGGCCTCGGGTCGGTCCGCACCCTCACCCTGCTCAACGGGCACCGCTTTGCCGGCGCCAACGATCTCAACATCGTGCCGCAAAGCCTGGTCAAGCGGATCGACGTCGTCACCGGCGGCGCATCGGCGGCCTGGGGCTCAGGCGCGGTCGCGGGCGTCGTCAACATCATCCTCGACGATGATTTCACCGGCTGGCGCATGGGCGTCCAGAGCGGCATCTCGTCGCGCGGCGACGCGGCGCGTTATGGCGCCGACATTGCGTGGGGCACCGATTTCGCGGGCGGGCGCGGCCATTTCATGGTCGCGGGCGAATATATGAACGAACGCGGCGCGCTCAGCCGCGACGACCGCCCCAATCTGGAAGCCGGGCTGTTCCAGCGCGCCGACAACAAGCTCGAACTCGTGCGCGATCCCAATTCGACCCAGCTTTACAACGGCGGCTCGATCCTCGGCCTCACCGGCGCGCCCCGCAATCTGGTGTTCAATCCCGACGGCAATATCGGCGCCTTCCCGCTCGGCAGCGTGACGAACGGCGTCACGACGATCGGCGGCGGCGGCCAGAACATCTTCGACTATGTCGCGGTCAGCACGCCCTATGAGCGCGTCAACCTCTTCGCCCGCGCCAGCTATGACCTCACCGACTCGCTGAAGGTCTGGGCCAATTTCAGCTATCACCGCATGTCGGCGGACTATAGCTTCTTCCCCGAAACGCCCGCCGTGGTCATCATGCCCGACAACGCCTTTCTGACGCAGGCGAACCGCAACCAGCTCGCCGCCGCCGGCGTCGCGGGTCCGTTCCTCCTCGGCCGCGTCATGGACGATGTCGGCGCCGACGGGGTGATGAAGTTCAAATACAGCCGCCGCAATCTCGAAGGGGCGATCGGGCTCGACGGGAGCTTCGGCGACGGCTGGAAATATGACGCCTATTATAATCATGGCGAAATCCGGCTCAATCAGCAGCTCAACAACCAGCGGATCAAGTCGCGCTTCAACAATGGCGTCGATTCGGTCCTGGTGAACGGCACCCCGACGTGCCGCATCAACGCCGACGCCTCGACGACCAACAACGACCCCAATTGCGTGCCGATCAACCTGTTCGGCAACGGCAGCATTTCGGACGCGGCGGCGGCGTGGGCGTTCGGCGGTTCGCAGCTGATCTATACGATCAAGCTCGACGCGGCGGGCGCCAGCGTTTCGGGTCAGCCCTTCTCGACCTGGGCCGGCCCCGTCGACATCGCGTTCGGCACCGACGTCCGCTGGGAAAAGCAGGTCACCAACTTTGTCGACCCGCTGTCGCTCGCCAATGCGCTCGGTACGCTGAATTCGTCGGCGACCAACGGCAGCTTCAACGTCAAGGAAGCCTTCGCCGAAGTGAACGTGCCGCTGCTCGACATCACCGACACGCTGAAGCTCGAAGTCAACGGCGCCGCGCGCTATTCCGACTATAGCACCAGCGGCGGGATCTGGTCGTGGAAGACCGGTGGCACCCTGCGTGTCGTCAATGACCTGCTGCTCCGCGCCGTCTATTCGCGCGACATCCGCTCGCCCAGCATCACCGAATATTTCCTCAACCGTTCGACCAACATCGGCACCGTCTTTGATCCGTTCCAGGGTCAGAACGGCACGGTGCAGAACAATGTGGTCGTCTATGGGGGCGGTAACGCCAATCTGACGCCCGAAATTTCGCATACGCTGACGCTCGGCGGATCCTACTCCCCGTCCTTTGCGTCCGGCCTCCGCCTGTCGGTCGATTATTACGATATCGACATCGACAATGTGATCACGACGGTCACCGCGAACGATCTGCTCAAGCAGTGCTTCGCCACCGCTCCGACCGATCCGACCTGCAATGGCATCATCGTCCGCGAAGCCAACGGCACCATCGGATCGATCACGAACGGGTATCGCAACCTCGCCAATTACCGCACGCAGGGTCTCGACATCGAGGCGTCGTACCGCATGCCGCTGGGCGACGGGAACCTGTCGTTCCGCGCGCTGGCCAACCATGTCTTCAACCTGAAGATCAACGGCGCGGACGTGTCGGGTTACGTCGGCGGCGACACCGCCTTTTCGACCCCCAAATGGCGCGGCACGGGCACGATCGCCTTCGACAACGACAGCTTCGGCGCCAATCTTCGCATCCGCTACGTCGACGGCGGCCTCGACCGCCCCCTGACGGTCGTGAACGGGGTCGCCGTGCCTATCGTGAACAACAAGGTGGGCAGCCGCACCTACATCGATGTGGGCGCCCAGTTCAAAGCGGGACCGTTCACGCTGTTCGGCAACGTCAACAACCTGTTCGACCGCGATCCGCCGATCACGCCGTACACCAGTCCCAATTTCGACGTGATCGGCCGCTATATTTCGGGGGGCGTGAAGCTGAGCTTCTAACCCTTCTCAACAGCTAGTCCCGGGGCGGCGGTATCGACGATACCGCCGCCCTTTTTTTGCCGCTTGACCGAAGGAATGGTAGACCTCCGCTTTGGGTGGAAAGCTGCCATCAGTTTGTGACATGAGGATGCATGATTGATCCGACACTGGCGGCCGCCGTCAAAGCCATCGCTTCGTTGAAAGGCGAGTTCCGTCTTCGCTCCGGTCAAATTTCCGAAACATATTTCGACAAATATCGTTTTGAAGCTGATCCGGCCCTGCTGCGGCGAGTTGCGGCAGAGATGATCCCATTACTGCCCAAGGACACCGAGGTTCTTGCGGGGTTAGAGCTTGGGGGCATACCGATCGCTACGGCAATCTCCCTGGCGACAGATTTGCCCGCGGCCTTCGTGAGGAAGGAGGCCAAGGAATATGGCACTTGTTTGGCTGTCGAAGGGGGCGGTGTCGAAGGCAAACGCGTCGTTCTCATCGAAGATGTCATAACGACGGGAGGTGCCGTGGCAGACGCTGCACGGCTTGTCGAAGATGCTGGCGCGGAAGTCATTGGCGTCGTGTGCGCAATATGGCGCGGAAATGGGTTGCCGCAGATCGCGGCCCTGCCAGAGTTACCGGTGTTTGCCGCTATGACCAAGGACGACCTGCTCTCCTGAACGACAGCAATCGATCGTTTCTGCCGTTCGAGAGCGCAACGTCGCGGATGGCCGATATGGGATGGGGAGGTGGCAGCGCGAGGCGCCGACGGAGAGACCCCGCAGGGCCCCTCCGTCTTCAGGGAGAGCGTCAGTAATTCACCGTCATCGCGATCAGGCCAAAGGTCCATGCGACATACAGCGGCATGATCGTCGCGAAGAGCAGGAGCAGCGCCCAGAGGGTGCGGAACCGGCCGCGCTTTTCCTTACGGACGATGCGGAGATTCCATGCCGCGAGCAGGGCGCCGCCGACCAGCACGATCAGTCCGGCTATCTGGAGAAACCACAGCCACGGATCATAAGAGGGCAAGGCCTTCAGCTTCGACATGCTGATCACCCATGCCGCGACCAGCGCGAGCACCAGCCCCGCGCCGACGCGAACGCCGCGATAGACTCGCAGCGACCGGCGATCGAGCGTAAGCGGCGCCTTGTAATGGCGGCGGATCAGCGCAGCGATCGGCCACTGGAGCAAGGTGATCAGCAGGACGCCGAGGCTGAGATACATCGCGGGCATGATCCACGCCGCCGATTTCGATGCTGGCGCCCGGTCGAACACCATGAAGGGCGAGATGCCGTCGATGCTCCAGCGCACGACCTTGCCGCCCACCACCTGCGCGGCGAGCCGGCCGTGGCCGTCGGCATTGTGCCAGACGAAGGGCGCTGTCTCGACCCATTTCGCTGGCTTTCCGTTAAGGTCGCGCGCCGCGGGGACGATGAGTTCGCCCTTGGGACCGACGCTAATCTTCACCTGTCCGAAGAGCGAGGCGATCGCGTAGAAATTCGTTTCGGCGCGGCGGCTGTTGAGCCAGTTGCCCGCGAGCATCCTGGCATGTTCGGCCGAGGTTTTCGCATCGACGCGCGTCGCAGGCATTTCGTTGCCCGGAAGATAGCGATCGGCGAAATCCTCGAACAGCGCACGGCGCACCGGACCGACCGACGCCTGCTCGCCCGTCGCGTTGAACGACATATAGAGGCCGACATTCTCGTTGGTGAAGAGGTGGAGCGCGGTGTGGAACAGCTGCGTATCGCCGAGGTGCGCGATCACTTGGCGGCCGTTGATGTTGGTTTCGAAGAAGCCGAGTTCCATGCGATTGAGCGGCGGCAGGATCGTGAGCGGCGTGTCGTGCATCATCCGCGCGGTTTCGGGCTTCATCAGCCCCGCGCCCTGGTTCAGATGCGCGATCATGAATTTCGCCATGTCGGCGCCGGTCGAGGAGAGGCCGCCCGCGGGCGACGGACCGACGATCTCGAACTTCGACGGCCCCGCCGAAAGCTGGCGATATCCCGTCGCCATCCACGGCGCGAACGCCTTGGGCAGCGGCTGGCGGAAAGTCGACTGCGCCATGCCGAGCGGTTGGAAAATCCGCTGCTCGACATAGTCGTCGAACGACATTTTCGTCACGCGCTCGACGATATAGCCCGCGAGCGCGGTGCCATAATTCGAATAGGAGGGCGTGGTTCCGGGCGCATAGATGCGGTTCGGAATGCCGCCCTTTACAAGATCGCCGAGCGGGATCTGGAACTTCTTGTCCTCGAACATGGTCAGCTTGCCATGTTCCTCGAAGCCCGCGGTGTGCGTCATCAGCTGGCGCATCGTCGCGGGCTTGCCGTCCTTCAGCGGGATCTTGAAATCGAGGTAGGTGTTGACGTCCTTGTCGAGGTCGATCTTGCCCGCCTCGACCTGCTGCATCACCGCGGTCCAGGTAAACAACTTCGACACCGAACCGGGGCGGAACAGGGTGCGGGCGGGATCGACCGGGGTGCGCTTGGCGGCGTCGGCATAGCCGAACCCACGCTGCGTAAGCACCTGCCCGTCCTTGACGACGACGATCACCGCGCCCGCAAGGTCGCCGCGCTTGAGCGCAAAGGGCACGAAGCCGTCGAGCCAGCTGTCGACGTCCTGCTTGGTCAGCGTTGCCGATGGCGCGAGCGGGGTCGTGACCGGCGTCGCCGTCTTTTGTGCCTCGGCCGCCGGTTTGGGCGCGAGCGCCGGTGCCAGCGGCGTTGCGGGCTTCGTCGCCGCGGTGCCGAGCATCATGGCGAGCGGCAGCAGCGCAAACAGCTTGATCGAGCGCATCTTCATTCCCCTGCCGCCCGCACGACGACGCCGCGCGCCATGACGAAGCCCATCGTTTCGAGGCTGCGCACATCGGTTAGCGGATCGCCCTTCACCGCGACAATATCAGCCGACTTGCCCGCGGCGAGCGTGCCGATTTCGGTTTCGAGCCCGGCATGCGTTGCCGCCCATACCGTTGCAGATTTGATCGTCTCCAGCGGGGTCAGCCCCGCCTTCACCATCAGTGCAAATTCGCGGGCGTTCTCGCCATGCTTCGACACGGCGCTGTCGGTCCCGAACGCGATGCGAACGCCGCCCTGATGCGCGCGGCGCAGCGCGTCGACCATCAGCGGGCCGACGGTGCGCGCCTTGGCGCGAACTGCTGCTGGCATCCAATCGGCGGTTTCGGCTTGCCGCGCGACGGTGTCGCCGGCGAGCAGGGTGGGAACCAGATAGCTTCCCTTTGCCTTGAACAGCCGGATCGATTCCGCGTCCAGATAAGTCCCATGCTCGACCGAATCGACGCCGGCGCGCAGCGCGGCATTGACCCCGTCGGTGCCGTGCGCATGCGCCGCCACCTTGCGCCCGAGGCGGTGCGCGGTGTCGACGATCGCGACGAGTTCGGCGTCGCTCATCTGCTGGCCGAGCCCCGCCGCGGTGTTCGACATCACGCCACCGGTCGAGGCGGTCTTGATGACATCGGCGCCCTGTTGCACCGCCAAGCGTACCGCGCGTGCGCAGTCGTCGGCGCCCGAACAGAGCGTCGGCGCGCGGAACAGGTCGATGATCTCCTGGCGATAGCCGTGGATGTCGCCATGCCCGCCGTGCGCCGCGACGCCGCCCGCGGCGATGATCCGCGGCCCGACGACCTTGCCCGTCGCGGTCGCGTCGCGCAGCGCGTTGATCGCCTGCGGATCGGAACCGAGGTCGACCACCGTCGTGAAGCCGGCGCGCACGGTGCGCTTGGCGAAGACGACGCCGTCGAATGCCTGATCGACCGTCGACTTGGTCACCGCGTCGAGGCGGCTCGTCGGGCTCGATTCAAAGGTCAGGTGGACATGGCTGTCGATAAAGCCCGGCATGACGAACTGGTCGCGAAGGTCGACGACATTGCCCTCGCCGGCGAAACCGTCGCGGATTTCGGCGATCTTTCCGGCGGTGACGACAATCGTCTTGTTCGTTTCGACACGGCCGCTCGCGGGATCGGCGAGCAGGCGGCCGGCGTGGATGTATGTCGTCGCCGGTTCTTGTGCGGCGGCGGGCTGGATCAGCGCGACCAGCGCCAAGCCTGCGAATATTGCTTTTTTCACCCTGTCTCTCCCTGTCCCGTTATCGCTCTCAGCTGACTTCGCGGCCCCAGATCGCCTCGCCGCACCATGCATCGCCGTCGGTATATTCGATTGACGGCTTGCGATCGTCCGCGAGGAAGATCGGGCCGTCGAGGTCGACGATGTCGCAGAGCTGCCCGACGATGAACGCCGGCGCCATCGCGAGGCTGGAGCCGACCATATTGCCAACCATCACGCCGAGCCCGAGTTCGCGGGCGCGCCGTGCAATGGCGAGGCCCTCGGTCAGCCCGCCGCATTTATCGAGCTTGATGTTCACGACGTCGAAGCGGCCGACCAGCCCCTCGACATCGGCCAGTGTCAGCGCGCTTTCGTCGGCGGCAATGGGGATCGGACACTGGTAGCCGTCGAGGTCGGCTTCGCGGCCGCGCGCCAGCGGCTGTTCTAGCAATTTGACGTCGGCGGCGACCAGCGCCGCGACGAGCGCGTCGAGATCGCCGATCGCAAAGCCCTGATTGGCATCGACGCCGATCCAGCATTCGGGCCGCGCCGCGCGCACCGCCTGCACCCGCGCGATATCGACCTGAAGGTCGCCGGTGAGCTTGAGCTTGAGCGCGCGCGCTTGCGCGTAATAACGTGCGCCCTCGGCCATCACGTCGGGATCGTCGGCGCCGAGCGTGAAGGTGGTGCGGAGCGGGCGCGGTTCACCGAGACCGGCGAGTTCCCATACCGAGACTCCGCTGCGCCGGGCTTCAAGCTCCCACAGCGCACAATCGAGCGCGTTGCGCGCGCCGCCCGCGGGGAGCAGCGTCTGCAACTGGTCGCGCGTCACCCCGGCCTCGATTGCGCCGCGCACGCCTTCGATGGCGGCCGCCATCGCGGGCACATCGTCGCCGAGATAATAGACCCCCGACGCTTCGCCGCGCCCGCTGTGCTCGCCGTCCGAAAGCGTTACGAGGACCACGGGGGTGTCGGTGAAGACATGCCCCGAGATGCGGAACGGCTTGGCCAGCGGGAGCGATTCAATCGCGAGGTCGAGCGAGAGAGGGGTAAGCGTCGTCATCGAAATTGTCCTTCGGTCGGTTCAGGGCGCAGGGGCGGCGGGCGCGAGCGCCGCCGCGATCTGCGAGAGATATTTGTTCCAGTCGAATGCATGCCCCTCGGGCGTCCAGCCGAGGCGGACGATCACCGCGTCCTGCGACGGGATCGCGGCGACGATCTGGAAGCTATGCCCGCGCGCCATCACGGTATCTTCGGGCAGGTCGGCGTAGAGCTTCCGGCGCTCGCCGTCGGTTTCGGCATGGTTCAGCCAGAGCTGCGCGCCATAGACGGGACGCGGCGCGGCCTTGGTCGGCGTGACCGCAAAATCGAGCCATTCCTTCGAGAGCAGTTGCTTGCCCCCGGCCCTGCCCTTGTTGAGATGGAGGAGCCCATAGCGCGCCCAGTCGCGTGCGGTGGCGTAGGCGTAGGAGCTGCCGACCTGCACCCCCGCTTCGTCGGGTTCGATCAGCGCGCTCGTCATGCCAGTGGGTTCAAACAACCGCTTTTGCGCAAAGCGCGTCATGCCTTCGAGCGTGCCGCCGGTCGCGCGGAATACGATGCGCGACAATATGTTGGTGGTGCCCGACGAATAGCTCCAGGTCGTGCCGGGCGCATCCTTCAGCGGCTTTGCCGCCGCCATCGCGCCCATGTCGCCCGCCTCAAACAGCATCTTGATCGAGTCATTGCCGGGAACATAGCTTTCGCTGAAGGTCAGCCCGCTCGACATGGTGAGCAGCTGGCGCAGCGTGATTTTCGCGCGCGGATCGCCCGCGCCTTGCCATTCGGGGACGGGCGCGGGTTCGTCGAGTTTGAGGGTGCCATCATCGACCAGCAGGCCCACCAGCGTTCCCATGATGCTCTTCGACGCCGACCAGCCGAGCAGTTCAGTGTTCCGATCGAACCCCGGCGCATAGCGTTCGGCAACGATCGCCCCGCCCTGCACGACGACGATCGCGCGCGTGTCGGGATAACCGCCCTTATTCTGTTCGTCGAAGGCGGCGCTCACTGCTTTGTCGAGTGCGGCGCGGTCGAGCCTGGCTTCGGCGGCCGCCGCAAGCTTGGGCACCGGGGCGTCGCCGATCGGCCAAGGCTTCGCGGCATTCCCTCGTGTCGGCTTGAGCTTCGCCGCCTGTGCGTCA
This sequence comes from Sphingopyxis sp. H053, assembly GCF_001468225.1. Taxonomy (GTDB): domain Bacteria; phylum Pseudomonadota; class Alphaproteobacteria; order Sphingomonadales; family Sphingomonadaceae; genus Sphingopyxis. The sequence goes on from NZ_LNRU01000008.1 coordinate 29,932, forward strand.
AGCACAGCGTTCGAGACATTGCCCGTCAGCAGCGTGCATCCGGCGACCGGGCGGTACAGCGCGGTGCGCGTGGCGGCGCCGGGCGCCGATGCGGTGACGGTCCGCGCCTTGCGGTCGACCGCCAGCGTCACCGCCGTCATGAACGGCGCGAACGCGTGGATGTCGTCGCGCAGGACATCAGCCTCGGCGCGCTCCGCCACGAAGATGCTGGCGCACGCAATCTGCGCCGACACCGCAGTGCCGAGGTCTTCCGGCTTCGAAATTGCCGGAGCCGCGGCAAAGACCGGAGCCGAAACGGCGAGCGCAAGACCGGTGAAGCAAAGGCTCGAAACTTTCCGCGCCATATCCTCAGACGCCGCAGCTATGCCGCAGCACCGCGCCGGCCTTGGCGCCGGTGTGCTTGCCGTTCGCGATCGTGACGACGCCGTTGACGATCACCGTCTCGATCCCCGTCGGCGACGCGGTGGGCTTTTCCCAGCTCGCGACATCGTCGAGCTTGTCGAGATCGAACACCACGATATCGGCGCGCATCCCGTCGCGGATCAGCCCGCGGTCGGTGAGGCCCATGCGCTGTGCCGGCCAGCCGGTCATCTTGCGCACCGCATCCTCGAGCGACAACACCGGACGGCGCTTCACATATTCGGCGATGATGCGCGGGAAGGTGCCGTAAGCACGCGGGTGCGGCAGGCCGAGCGCGTCCATCTCGCCCGCCTTTTCGGACGCCGCGGCGTCGCTGCCGATGCTGACCCACGGCTGCTTGATCGCGGTCTCGATGTCTTGCTCGCTCATCATGAAATAGAGCGCGACAGAGCGGTTCGGCAGGCCTTCGAGCAATATGTCCCACGCCACGTCGGCCGGGTCGCGATTGAGAGCCTTGCCGATCTCGGCGAGGCTCTTGCCGTGGTAGGGCCGGTATTTGTCGCTGAAGCCGTTGGCGAGCCGCACATTGGCGAAGCCGCCCGACGCGTGGACGAGGTTCGACCAGCCGGGCATCGATCCCGCGGCGACTTCCTTCTTCATCCGTTCGCGCACCTTGGGATCGCGGAGCCGCTCGATCCCCTTCTGGACCCCGTCGGCCCACACCCAGCTCGGCGCGATGATCTCGAGCCCCGTACCGCCCGCGGTATAGGGATAGAGGTCCGCCGCGACATCGACGCCGCGCGCGCGCGCGGCGTTGATCGTCGCCACCGCCTGCGGCATCAGCTTGCCCCAGCCGGGGGCGTAGGCGGCCTTCAGGTGGAAGATCTCGACCTTCACGCCGCCCTTTTCGCCGATCTCGATCGCTTCCTCGATCGCCTTGACCAGCCCTTCGCTCTCGTCGCGCATGTGCGTGGCGTAGAAACCGTCGCACTGCGCCGCGACCTTCGCCAAGGTGACGAGATCCGACGTGGTCTGGAAGCTGCTCGGCGGATAGATCAGCGCGCTGGTGATGCCGAATGCGCCATTGTCCATCGCGATCTTGACCTCGCGGCCCATCGCCTCGAGCTGCGCCGGCGTCGGCTGCCCGGCACCGTCACCCATCACCTTCACGCGCGCCTGCGTCGCCGAATAATAGGTGCCATAGTTGACCGAAATGCCCTGTTGTTCGAGCGTCTTGAAATGCGCCGGAATCTCGGCGGCCTCGGCAGGCGGGCCGCCTTCGCCGGCGATGACGGTGGTCACGCCCATCAGCAGCTTGTTCTCGGCGGCGCCATTCTTGACGAGCACGCGCCCCGACTGGTCCATCATGTCGATGAAGCCCGGCGAGACGTAGCGGCCCTTCGCGTCGATTTCCTTGGTGCCGCGCCCCGCAACGCGGCCGATGCGCACGACGCGGCCGTCCTTGACCGCAACATCGGCGCTGACCCACGGGCTGCCCGCGCCGTCGAGCACGCGGCCGCCGCGGATCACGATGTCATATTCGGGCGCCGGGGTGTTCGCGGCGAGCAGCAGCGGCAGCATCGACATGGCACCCAAGAGGATCTTACGCTTCATCATTCATCTCCCTGTCGCCAGCCGGGGGACTGACGGTTTTGCTTTCATTTCTTTGCGGTCGCCTGCGCATCGGCGCGCACTTCGTCCACGACCTCGCGGACCGCGGCGATCACGACTTCGGGGCGGTCGACCTGGATATAGTGGGTCGCGTCGGGCACGATCTGCTGGCGGCCGCGCGTCGAAAAGGCCGCCTGCTCGGTGTGGAGCCTCTTCCATTCCTGCTTGAAGCGGTCGCCCTCTTCGGCCTTCAGGCCGAGCCCTTTCAGCTGCTCGGGCTTCATCGGCGCCATCGCCGTCAGCACGATCAGCGGCCGGTTTCCGAAGCTGTGAACCGCGCGCGCCTGATCCATCGTGCGATCGAAGCCGTCGAGTTCGGATGCCGACCCCCGTATCGACGTGCTGGCATAGGCGGCCGCTTTGACCAGCGCGTCGCCGAGCCTCTTGGTTTCGGCCGGCGTGCGAAGCTGCGGCTTGTCGCCAAGCGAGATGACGAAGCGGACGATGCCGGTCCACGCCAGCGCCTTGGCCGTGTGGATCAGCGTCGACGCGCGTTTCGGGTGAACGTCGATGCTTACGACTTTCCCGAGCCGCGCGATCTGGTCGGGGTGCGACGGATCGACCATCACCAGCCCGGCAACCTGTTCGCCATATTTGCCGACATAGGCCCGTGTGTAGGGACCGCCGATTGAGTGGCCGACGAGCACAAGCGGGTCAGATATTCCCGCGCCCTTCAGGAGCTTTTGCAGGTCCTCGGTCACAGCCGCGGCGTCCTGCGGCGTATCCTTGGCGTCGCTCCACATGATGCCCGCGCGGTCATAGGCGCAGGTGCGGGTAAACCCGGAAATCTCGTCATGGACCAGCGTCCAGTCGGTCGACCCGCCCGTACCGAGCCCCGATTCCAGAATGACCGTCGGCGATCCGGTGCCGCGGCAATCGATGTGCATCTTGCGTCCGCCGATATCGACGATCTTGCCAGGGGGCGGATAGTTCGCGGCCGCGTTCTTGCGTCCCAGCGCTTCATAGATCGAACCCACGACGACGAGCAGGACCAACAGTATGAGCAGGCCCAGCAAGATGCGCTTCGTCCAGCGCCGGAACCGCGCCCAGCCAGTTGCTTTTGTCACGTCACATTCCCCTGAACGGCGGGTTGAAGCTCTTGTTTCCGGCTGCGAACCAGCCGGTACAGGCCGACCGTCAGCAGCGGCGCGACATAGACGGCGAGGAACACCCACGACAGAAAACGGTAGCCGCTGGCGATCAGCGTCACGAGCCCGAAACGGTCGGCAAGGAACATGCAGCCGACGAGCAGCGCGCCTGCGATGCCGGCGCGCGCCCGCTTACCGAGCGGCGCATGACCGCGCGACCGGCGCGCCGCATCGACCCGCTCGTTGATCGCGTGCACCGACCCCGCCCCGCTTTCGAGCAGCGCCGCAAAGATCATGAACTGGAACAGCAAGTGGAACAGCGGCATGTCGAGCTGCCGCAGCATGAAATCGGACGGCAAGGTCTCGCCCATGATGCCCGGATAGAAAGCGATCATCGCAACAAAGAAGAGGATCGCGGGCGCCATCGCGAGCGGGCCGGCGATCAGGCCGGCGGTCACCGCGTCGCGCTGGCTGGTCAGGTGGCGGATCACCGGCAGGATCACCACCGCGCCGATGACGTTGTACCCCGTGTAAGTCAGTCCGCCGAGAATCCAGCCGTCAGACGGCGCGGGAATGGCGAAACGTGCCGCAATCTCGTCACCGAAACTGCTCAGCGCAAAGACCATGAACAGCGCGTAGACGCCGTAAAGCAGGAAAGAGACATATTTGAACAGCCCCTCGACCGACGCGTTTCCGAAGGTCACGAACAGCGCGATCGACGCCGCGAGGAACGCGGTTCCGGCGAGCGGCGGCCAGCCGAAGATCGACGCGCCAATCTCGCCCGCCGCGGCACCGAAGACCGCGAGGACCAGCGTCACGAGGAGGACGTAGCCGATCTCGAACAGGATCCACGCCCGGCCGAGTAGACCTTCAAAAAAGCTGCGATAATCGAACGCGCCGATCGCCCGCGCGAACGCGAAGGTGGTTGCGCAGATGATGCTCCAGAGCACCATCGCCAGCAGCATTGCAGCCAACCCGCCCCACGGTCCGCTCGGCAGGAAAAATTCCGCGAGCTCGCGCCCGGTGGCATAACCGCCGCCGATCACCACGGCCTTGAAGGCGAAACCCGGCAGCAGGAAACGCTGGAACCACGAGGATCCAGCCGCGGCTGCCGGGGTGGCCGCTGCGCTCATGCGAGGCAGCTATCCACCAGACGCGCGAAGGCTTCGCCGCCGCGGATCGGGTCGGCAACGGGGAGACCGAGCCGCTCGCTTTCGGCCGCCATCAGCGCGATCGCCTCTTCCTCGCCCAGATGCGACGTGTTGTACGACAGGCCCGCGCAGCGGATCGCCGGATTGGTCCGCGCGCCAAGCCGCAGATTGAGATCGATCGTTTCCTCGATGCTCGGCAAGCGGTAGCCGGGGGAGCCCAAAATCTCTTCGCGGCCGGGCTCGTGACACACGACGATCACGTCGGGCTGGCTTCCATGCAGCAGGCCGAGCGAGACCGCGGCATAGGCGGGGTGAAACAGCGACCCCTGCCCTTCAACGACATCCCAATGATCATCCGCCGCGTCGGGACTCACCGTCTCCGCCGCACCCGCCTCGAAATCCGAGACCACCGCGTCCATCGGAACGCCGCCGCCCGCGATCATGATGCCGGTCTGCCCCGTCGCGCGGAAATCGGCGTCGACGCCGCGCTCGGCAAAGGCGCGAGCGAGGGCCAGCGCCGTATATTTCTTGCCCAGCGCGCAGTCGGTTCCGACGGTGAGCAGGCGCTTGCCGCTCCGCTTGCGCCCCGTGCCGACGGGCAGACCCTTGGGCGGATGGCGCACGTCGATCAGCTGGCGACCGAGACGCTGCGCGCGCGCGGCGAGTTCGGGCATGTCGGCCAGCCGCATGTGCATGCCGCTGACGATATCGAGCCCCGCATCGAGCGCCTCGAAGAGCGCGGGCATCCAGCTTTCGGGAATCACGCCGCCGCTGTTCGCGACGCCGATGAGCAGCGAACGCGCACCGCGCGCCTGCGCCTCTGCGGGTGCAAGCTGCTCCAGCCCCGCACTGACCGTCGCGCCCGGCAGGGCATATTCGCCCACGCATTTCTCGGGCGCCCAGTCGCGAAGACCGAAAGCGGTCTTCGCATAGCCGCGCACCGTCGTGTCCCCGAGGAACAGCAGATAAGGCTGGGGCAATTGCAATGCGCCGGCGGCGATATCGAGGGAAGTTTGAATGTTCACGTCTTTCACCAAAAATCCGAAGCGAGGCAGAATCCGGCGCCGTCGCGGCGCCGATCCTGCATCTGCTCCTGTTGACCTGTTTGAGACATTATTTTCAAATTTTGATAATTGCAATACGATTAGAGAAGTTTCTTTTGTTGGCGGGCCGGCGTGCGGCCCGCCGAACCCCGATCAGAAGCGGGTGCCAAAGCCGATCAGGTGGAAACCGACGCCGATCCACAGGAGAACGACCGCACTGAGCAGCAGCACGAGGCTCCAGAATTTCGCGAACCGGCCGCGTTTGGACGTCCAGACATGCCGGATATTCCAGATCGCGCTCGCGAGCAGGCCGAGGAAAATGACGGGCGTTGCGATCTGGAGCGTCACGAGCGCCCAGTCGAGTTCGCCGCTGAGCGACGAGAAATCGGCGAGCAGGCTGGTCGCGAACCATAGCCACCCGACCATCACCGCGACCGCCAGCGCCGCAAAGCCGCGCGTCAGCCGGTAGCTTTTGAGCGCGCCGGGCGCGAGGTCGGCCTTCACGCCATAGCGGCGACGCGCCAGCGCCGCGGCGGGCCAGGCGATCGCGGTCAGCAGGAGTGCGCCGAGGCTGGCGAGCATCGCGGGTGTGAGCCACGCGCTCGACAGATGCCAGGGCACGCGATCGAACGCGATATAGGGCGACGCCGAATCGACGCTGAAACGCACGACGCGGCCATTCTCCACCTTGGCGGCGAGGCGTAGCTTGCCCCCCTGCTCGCGCCACACGAACGGCGCGATTTCCACCCATTTGCGCGGCTGTCCGCCGATGTCCGGCACGGCGTTCAGCCGGATGCCGCCGTCGCCATCGAGCGAGACCTTCGTCTGCCCGACCAGTTCCATCGCCTTGAGGAAGCTCGATTCGAGCCGCCGCGTCTTGTTGTACGTGCCGACCATCATCCGCGCATGCTCGCGCGCGGTCGCCGCATCGACGCGGCCGTCGCGCTGTTCGAACGGAAAGTAGCGGTCGGCGAAGGCTTCGAACAAATAGCTGCGGATCGGCCCCGACACATTCTGTGTGCCCGCCGCGTTCATCGACATATAGATGCCGACATTTTCCTCCGGGAAGATCCAGAGCTGGCTGTGGAAATTGAGGCTGTCGCCGGCGTGCGAGAGCGCTTTGCGACCGTTGATATTCTGTTCGTAGAAGCCGAGCGCCATGCCGTTAAGCGGCGGGATCAGGCGCAGGATCGTGCCCTGCATCTGCGCCGCGGTCGCGGGCTTCATGAGAGCGCCGCCATCGGCGAGGTGCGCGATCATGAAGCGGCCCATGTCGGCGCCCGATGCGGTCATCGCGCCCGATGGCGTGAGACTGCTGAGCTCGAACCGCCCCGGCTTGCCCGACCCGAGCATATATCCACTCGCCATCAGCGGCCGCAGCGCCGCGGGAAGCGGCTGACGAAAGGTCGATCGCGTCATGCCCGCGGGCGCAAAGATGCGCCGCTCGACATAATTATCGTAGGAAAGCCCCGACACGCGTTCGACAATGTAGCCCGCGAGCGAGGTGCCATAATTCGAATAGGCCGGCGTTGTTCCGGGCGCGTAAATGCGGTGCGGCACCTGCCGTTTCAGCGCGTCGCCGAGCGACGGGATTTTCTTCGGGTCATAGCTGTTGAGCCCGCGCTGCACTTCGTCGAAGCCGCCGGTGTGCGTCATGAGGTTGCGCATCGTGACCGGCTTGCCGCCGAAGGCCGGAATCTTGAAATCGAGATAAGCGTTGATGTCGCGGTCGAGGTCGATCTTACCCTGCTCGACGAGCTGCATCACCGCGGTCCAGGTGATCAGTTTCGACACCGACGCCTGCTTGAAAAGCGTGGTTTCGGGATCGACCGGCCGGCGCGTTCCGACATCGGCATATCCGAAGCCGCGCTGCGTCAGGACCTTGCCGTCCTTGACCACCACCACGACCGCACCCGCCGCATCGCCGCGCTTGAGCGCATAGGGCATATAGCCGTCGAGCCACGCGTCGACGTCGCTCTTCACCATATCGGGAGCGGGGAGCAGGCCACCGCCGCCGCGCGTCTCCGCGACCGGCTTGGCTGCCGTTTGCGCCGCGGCTCCGGTCATCGGTGGCGCCATCAACCCGGCCAGCACCGCCGCAGCCAGCGCTGCGCATGAACCTATGAACCGCATTCATCCTCCCCTTTCCGATTTGGCCGACCCCACGGTCGCGTCACCGAAATTTCACATTTTGAAATATTTTCAATTCTGGATATAGGCATCCTGAATGGAAATTTGTCAATGGGGGACGCGGCGCCGCGCCCGCAGTGCGGGGGCGTGATTTCAAGGTGGAAGAATTTTCTCCGAAGCGGCCGCGAAGGCCGATTACCGGAGGACGCGGTGCTAAACGATTATTCGGCGTCGACGGGATGAAGCGCCGATTTCAGATCGGCGTCAGTTGCCGAGCAGACCGACAGGATACGGCACGGCCCGTCGCCAACCGCGACATAGCCATGCCCCATCGACGCGTCGAAATAGGCCGAATCGCCCGTTTTCAGGTGCGATGGCGCGTACATGTCCGTGTGAAACTCGCATTCGCCTTCCAGAACGAGGACATATTCCTCGCCCGAGTGGCGCATCAGATCGCCGAAATCGTCGATCGACCGCACTTTGATGTCGATGATCATCGGATTGAGCGTCTTGTTGAGCAAATCCGCCGACGGATAGGTGTAGTTATACGTCGCCGTCTTGATCGAAGGCCCCTCGCCGGCGGGGGTGATGCTGCGCCGGCCCGTGGCGGTATGCGTGGCGGCCGGGATCGAGGTCGCCGCGGCGAAGAGCTGCGTGATATCGATTTCGAGCCCCTGGCTCAGCCGCAGCAGCTTTTCGTAGCTGAGCGACATCTTGCCGGTTTCAATCTTTGACAAAGTTGAAACCGGAATGCGCGTGCGTTCGCTCACCTCGGCGAGCGTCCATCCCTTTTCGGTCCGCAGTTCGCGCAGGAATACGCCCGGATTGCCGTCAACGGCGGTCCGCCGGTCGCCGCTGGTCGGAATGGGCTGACGCGTTGCCGGCATCGGTGTCCTTTCAATCGATTTTCTCATCTAGCATATATTTGCGCATTTATCGCATCGATCAAGCCGAACGGCACAATCTGTCGGAACAATCGGCAAAGAAAATTTGCGTATCGGATAGGACCAAGATGATTGCACATACGCCATGGCGCCGCCACTGATGCCCCGATTCGCTGGGATGACAGGATGACAAACAAGCTATCCATTCGCATTTCTCCGGAGTTTACGAGCTTCGTCGGCCGCGGCCCCTGTGACGCCGCGTTCCTGCCGCCCGACGCGCTCATCTTCGGCTTTGGCGATATTGGCGAGCCCGCCGTCTCGATGCTCCTCCCCGGCGATATTGCCGGCCCCGCCGACGATCATCTGGTTGTGTTCGCGATCAGCCGTGCCGCGTGCGACCGGCTGTTCGCGCTCCGCCCCAAGGCGGATGGACGCTGGTATCTCCCCGCCAATCTTCGCGGTCTCGGCCGCGCGGTGGTCGCGGTCGAGGGCGACAGCGAAGTCGACGACATGCTCCGCAGCGCGCGCAGCCAGGAATTGCTCTGCCAGCTTTTCGCTGAGCTCGCCGCCGACCGCATGGTCGAGGTGGGGGGCAGCACGTCGCTGAGCGAGCTCGACATCACCCGCGTCGCCGCCGCGCACCAGCTGGTCAACGAGAAGTGGCAGGAAAAGCTGACAGTCGGCAGCGTCGCGCGGCGCTGCGGCCTCAGCAAGGCCAAGCTGACGCGGGGCTTTCGCGAACTGTATCAATGCAGCGTTGCCGAAGCTGTGAGCGAGCGGCGGCTGCAACGCGCGCGCCAGTTGCTCGCGCAGAGCGACCTCCCCATATCGAGCATCGGCTATAATTGCGGCTATATGAGCAACGCGAGCTTCACGCGCGCCTTCGCGCGCCGCTTTGGCATGGCGCCGACCAAGATGCGCGGGCGCGAAGCCACCGCCTGAGCGGCGCGGCCGTAAAGCGGCATCCCCCGAAGAGGGATAGTAAATAGCGCGCCGCTAATTGCCACCGGCCGTTCGGCGATCGTTCGCGACGTCGGCAAGTGCGGTCCATTTCGCTTCGCCGGCGCTGTTTTCGATCACCGCTTCGACGAAGGCCATCGTCCGCAGGCCATCGACGATTCCCGGGAACCAATCGGCCGTGCCAGGCGGTGGCGGGGTTGGGGCGCCCGCACGAAGGGCACGGCCGAAGCCGCGATAGAGGTTGGCAAACGCCTCGATATAGCCCTCGGGATGTCCCGCCGGGGTGCGCAGCCGCGCCAGCGCCGATGGGTCGAGACCGGGTCCGCCGGCGCGGATCACTTCGACCGGCCGGTCCAGCCAGCGGAGCGTCAAGCTGTTCGGCTCCATCTGCGACCATTCGAGGCCGCCTTCCTCGCCATGGATACGCAGACGCAGGCCGTTTTCGTCACCCGCGGCGATCTGGCTGGCCTTCAATACGCCGCGCGCGCCGCCGTCGAAACGCAGCAACGCCGCCACATCGTCGTCGAGGCGGCGGCCCGGAACATGTGTAGTCAACTCCGCGCTGAGCGACCCGACCGCAAGCCCGGAGACATGTTCGGCCAGCTGGAAGGCGTGCGTTCCAATATCGCCGAGGCAGCCGCCCAGTCCCGCACGCGCCGGATCGGTGCGCCATTCGGCCTGCTTGTTGCCGTCCCGGTCGATCGGCCGGCTGAGCCAGCCTTGCGAATATTCGACCTGCACCAGCCGGATCTTGCCGAAATCGCCGCGCGCGACACGCACGCGCGCCTCTTCGATCAGCGGATAGCCGCTATAGGTGAATGCCAGGCCATAGAGCTTGCCGCTGCGGGCAACCGCCGCGTCAATTGCCCGCGCCTCGGCGAGGTCCAGCGCCATCGGCTTTTCGGACAGGACGTGAAAACCGGCATCGAGCGCGGCGATCGCCATCGGGGCGTGCAGATGATTCGGGGTGACGATCGCCAGCGCCTCCATCCGCTGATCCTCGGGCAGCGCGGCCTCGCCCGCGAGCAGGGCGTCGAGCGTCGGGTAAGCGCGAGCGGGGTCGAGCCCGAGCGCCGCGGCGCTGCGCCCATTGCGCTCGGCGTCAGCGCTGAACGCCCCGCATACCAACGCAAACTCGCCGTCGAGTGCGGCCGCCATCCGGTGTACCGCGCCGATGAAAGCGCCTTCGCCGCCGCCGACCATGCCGTAGCGCGTTTTTGACCTCGTATTCGTATTCATCGCATTCCCTTGGCCTGAATTTCCAAAATTGTTTGCGCAATTCGATTTCAACCGGTTACATGATCGCACCGGCTGTTGCCAGACGGGAGAGGATAATGAAATTTCTGTTCGCCCTGCCACCGGCAGGAGCAATATTGATTGCGCTGATGCTCGCGCCTTCACCAGCGGTGGTTGCGGCGCCGGCCCAAGGTCCCGGCGCGCAGGCCTTCGCGGCATGCCGCGCCTGCCATACGCTGGAGGCTGGCGGCAAAAGCACGATGGGTCCCAATCTGCACGGCCTGTTCGGCCGGCAAGCCGGCACCGTTGCCGGGTTCAATTACAGCCCGGCGCTCAAGGCATCCAAAATCCGCTGGAACGACAAAACGCTCGACGAATATCTCGCCGCGCCGACCAAGAAAGTCCCCGGTACACGCATGGTCGTCAAGGTAGCCGACCCGGCGCGCCGCGCGGCGCTGATCGCCTTTCTCAAGACCGAAACCAAGTGACGCGAAAGGCAAGCGCATGAAGGGCCCGGCTGTTTTCCTTGCGCAGTTCATGGGCGACGCCGCGCCGTTCGACACTTTGCCCTCGGCGGCGCGCTGGATGGCGGATGCCGGCTATGTCGGCATCCAGATTCCAACGTGGGACAGCCGCTGCATCGATCTCGCCCAAGCCGCCGAGAGCCAGGATTATTGCGACGAGCTCGCAGGCACGTGCCGCGAGGCGGGGGTCGAGATCACCGAATTGTCGACGCATCTGCAGGGCCAGCTGGTCGCGGTGCATCCCGCCTATGATACGCAGTTCGACGGCTTCGCACCCGACGCGGTGAAGGGCAAGCCGGCCGAGCGTCAGGCTTGGGCGGTCGAGCAGCTTCATCTTGCCGCAAAAGCGAGCCGGCGGCTGGCTCTTGACGCGCATGCGACCTTTTCGGGCGCGCTCGCCTGGCCCTATCTCTATCCGTGGCCGCAGCGCCCCGCGGGACTGGTCGAGGAAGCGTTCGCCGAACTCGCGAAACGCTGGCGGCCGATCCTCGACGCCTTCGAAGAACAGGGCATCGACCTCGCCTATGAAATCCATCCCGGCGAGGATCTCCACGACGGCGTGACCTTCGAGCGCTTCCTCGCGGGCGTCGACAATCATCCGCGCGCCAACATCCTCTACGACCCCAGCCATTATGTGTTGCAGGCGCTCGACTATCTGCAGTTCATCGACATTTATCACGACCGCATCCGCATGTTCCACGTCAAGGATGCGGAGCTCAATCCGACCGGGCGATCGGGGGTCTATGGCGGCTTTCAGGACTGGGTCGATCGCCCCGGGCGCTTCCGCTCGCTGGGCGATGGGCAGGTCGATTTCGGCGGCATTTTCTCGAAGCTGACGCAGTACGGCTATGCCGGCTGGGCGGTGCTCGAATGGGAATGCTGCCTGAAGCATCCCGAAGACGGCGCGCGCGAAGGTGCACCGTTCATCGCCGCCCACATGATCCGCAAGGCTGACAAGGCGTTCGACGATTTCGCCGGGGGCAGCGACCCGGCCCTCAACCGCGCGATGCTGGGGCTGACCTGACGACGCGGCAGACGAATAAAACGATAATAACTAAAGGGGACGCAGGATGACGACATTGCACAAGGGGCGCTTGTTCTGGCTGGGCGTGCTCGCGCTGTTCACCGCCGCGGCGAGCCTTGCGATCCGCGGTGCGATCGCCAGCGGGCTCAAGGCCGAATGGATCGACCCGGTCGCCCCGTTGCAAGCGGGCGAGTTGATCGCCGCTGCGCTGGGCGCGGCGTTCCTCAGCTTTGCGATCACCTTGTTCGTCGCCAGCGCGCTGCTCGACCAGATCGGCATGAAACGGTGCCTCGCGGGCGCGGGGCTGTGCTTCATCCTCGGCCCGTTGATGATCGTCACCGCGGGCCATCTCGCGACCGGCATGACCATCTATTGGCTCGTCTGGACGGGCATGCTGCTCAGCGGCATCGGCTGGGGGCTGACCGAAGCCGCGATCAATCCGCTGACCGCGCAGCTTTACCCCGACGATACCACGCACCGGCTCAACGTGCTGCACGCCTGGTTCCCCGGCGGCATCATCGTCGGCGGGCTTGCCGGCTTCTTCCTTTCGGCAGCGTTGCCGTGGCAGGGCATCATGGCGCTGGTGATGATCCCCGCTGTAGCGACCGTCGTGATCGCCCTCACCACCACCTTCCCGCCGCCGCTGCGTGAGCAAAGCGGCGTCAGCTTCGGCGAGATGATGGGCGAGGTGTTTCGCCGCCCCAGCTTCTTCATCTGGTTCGGCGCGATGTTCCTGACCGCGGCGTCCGAACTGGCACCGGGGCAGTGGATCGACGTCGCCTTGTCGAACCGCGTCGGCATGCGCGGCATTTTGCTCCTCGTCTATGTCAACGCGCTGATGTTCATCTTCCGCCATTTCGCGGGGCGGCTCGCCAACAGGATCTCGAACCCCGGCCTGCTCTGGGTATCGAGCCTGCTCGCCGCGATCGGCCTGTTCATGCTGAGCCAGGCGCAGTCGCCGGTCGCCGCGATCGTCGCCGCGACCGTCTGGGGCCTTGGCGTCTGTGTGATGTGGCCGACGATGCTCGCCTCGGTCGCCGAACGCTATCCGCGCGGCGGATCGTGGGCGATGGGGCTGGTCGGATCGGCGGGCGCGCTCGCCAGCTTCTTCGTGCTGCCGCAACTGGGCGCGATGTTCGACCAGGCCAAGATCGAGTTCGCGGGCGGTCCCGAAGCGTTCGCGCGGCTGACGGGCGCGGCGAAGCTGGCGGTCGAGGATGCGGCGGCGTCGCTGTCGTTCCAGCGGCTGGCGATCCTGCCCGTCATCCTGCTGGCGGTATTTGGCTTCATCTGGCTGCGCGAGCGCGGCAAGTCGCGCGCGGCGCTCGCAGGTCAGACGGCATGAGCGTATCGCGCCGAGCGGTTCTGGCGGGGGGCGCCATGGCGGCTGCGGCCGCGGCGACGGCGACAAACAGTGCGATGGCGTCGAACGCGCCGCGCTTTTCGCTGAAATACGCCCCGCACGAGGGCAGCTTCAAAAGCCGCGGCGGACGGCTCGAACAGATCGCTTTTGCCGCCGATCAGGGCTTCACCGCGTGGGAAGATAATGAGGCGGCCACCCGTTCGGTCGCCGACCAGACCGCGATGGCGCGCGCGCTGCAACAGCGCGGCATGACCATGGGCGTGTTCGTCGCGAGCATGCCGCGATGGAGCGAGTTCCGGCCGCTGCTGGGCGGCAACGACGATAGTGATCGCGAGCGCTTCCTGACCGATATCCGGGGTTCGGTCGACGTCGCCAAACGGCTGAATTCGAAGCATATGACGATCGTCACCGGTTTTATGGACCGCAAGCTGCCGGTCGATATCCAGACCGCGCGCGTGATCGACGTGCTGCGCCGCGCCGCGGACATCTATGAACCGCACGGACTCGTCATGGTGATGGAGCCGCTCAATACGCTGGTGAACCATCCCGGCGTCTTCATGTCGACCGTCCCGCAAGGCTATGCGATGGCGCGCGCGGTCGACAGCCCGGCGATCAAGGTGCTGGCGGACCTGTACCACGAGCAGATCCAGGCCGGGAACCTCATCAACACGCTGGACAGCTGCTGGAACGAGATCGCGTACGTGCAGTTCGGCGACAATCCCGGCCGCAAGGAGCCGGGAACGGGCGAGATCAACTATCGCAATATCGTCCGCTGGCTGCGCGCGAAGAAGTTCGCCGGCGTGATCGGCATGGAACATGGCAATTCGGTCGAGGGGCGCGCGGGCGAGGAGCGGCTGGTCGCCGCCTATCGCGCGATCGACGCGGCATGAGGGAGACACGCGTGAAGCATATCGTTTGGGCCGCGGCAATCGCGGTCGCCGCGGCGGCGGGCAATCCCGCCACGGCGCAGGAAAAGCCCGGCTTCAAGGACACGCCGATGTTGCCCGACGGCAAATGGCAGGTGCATGATTCCGACCGCCCTTATCCGACCGTAGTAACCCCGGGCACTGTTCCCGGCGCCCCGCCCTCCGACGCGGTGGTGCTGTTCGATGGCAAGTCGCTCGATGCGTGGCGGGCGAAGGCAAGGCCATGGATCGTCGAGGATGGCGCGATGACGTCGATCCCACCGCTCGGCGGCCGCGGCGAGAATGCGCTGATCAGCAAGGCGAGCTTCGGCGACGTCCAGCTCCATCTCGAATTCCGCTCACCGAACCCGCCCGATCATAGCTCGCAGGATCGCGGCAACAGCGGGATATGGTTCATGCAGCGTTACGAGATCCAGATTCTCGACGGCTATCAGAACCCCACCTACGCCGACGGCACCGTCGGCGCGATCTATGCCTGGAAGCCGCCGCTTGTGAACGCATCGCGCAAGCCCGGCGAATGGCAGAGTTACGACATCGTCTTTGAACGCCCGCATTTCGGACCCGACGGCAAGCTGCTCCGCCCGGCCTATGTCACCGCCTTCCTGAACGGCGTGCTCGTGCAGAACCGCCAGCCGTGGCTCGGCAGCACCGTCTGGCGCAAGGTCGCGAAGTATGAAGCGCATGGCGATGCCGCGCCGATCCAGCTCCAGGACCATAATTCGCCGGTTTCGTTTCGCAACATCTGGGTGCGCCCGCTGCCCGAAGCGGCGGCGAGCCATGACTTCGAAGGAACCGTGAAATGATCATCGACCGCAGAGACGCGCTGGCCGGGATGGCAGCGATGTTCGGCGCAAGCCTGTTCGCGCCGATCGCGCGCGCCGCGGCGGCAGAAGCGCCCCCGCTCATCAGCAGCGGCCCGCCCTCCTCGCCGGTGTTTACCGCGCAGCAGCGCGCGCTGATGACCGCGCTCAGCGAGCGCGTCATGCCGACGACCGACACCCCCGGCGCGATCGCGGCGGGCGTCCCCGAATATATCGAAAAGCTGCTCGCCGATTGGGCCTCGCCCGACGATCGCAAACCGATCATCGCGGGGCTCGACGCGATCGAGGCGCGCAGCCGGACCGATTTCAAGATCGCCGCCGACAAGGCGACGCCCGCGCAGCAGGACGCGCTGCTGACGCTGGCGATGGAAGACAAGCTGCCCGGCGGCGCGGACTTCTTCGACAAGTTCCGCCAGCTCGTGCTCACCGGATATTTCACGTCAGAAGTCGGCATTACGCAGGAGCGCGAATATCTTCCCGTCCCCGGCCGCTACGACGGCGCCTATCCCTATTCCGAGATCAAAAAGGTGTTTTCGTCATGATGATTGGCAGGCGGCAATGGATGGCGGGCGGCGCCGCGCTCGGGGCGGCACTGGCAGGGGGACCGCTCATGGCAAAGAGCCTCAAATCAAAGCCCATCGGCATCCAGCTCTACACCGTGCGCGAGCTCTTCTCGAAGGACCCGATGGGAACGCTCGAAAAGGTCGCGGCGATCGGTTATCGCGAGGTCGAATATGGCGGCGGCGGCTACGACAAGATGGACCATGCCGCGCTCCGCAAGACGATGGACCGGCTGGGCCTGACGTCGCCTTCGATCCATGTCGCCTATGAGGCGCTTGCCAGCGATTTCGACGGCGCGGTCGCGATGACCAAGGCGCTGGGCGCCGACACGCTCGTCGTTCCCTATATGGTCGAAGCGCATCGCAATGCCGAGGGCTGGAAGGCGGCGGTCGCCAATTTCAACCGCTATGCCGAGCGGCTCAAAAAGGCCGGGCTGGGCTTTGCCTATCACAATCATGATTTCGAGTTCATATTGAAGCACGGCGGAACCAGCCTGTTCGACACGCTGATCGCCGACGCCGATCCGGCGCTCGTCCGACTCGAGCTCGACCTGTTCTGGGCGGTCGCCGCGGGCGAGGATCCCAAGGCAATCATCAAACGTCTGCCGGGGCGCATCTATGCCTATCACGTCAAGGATCGCACCGCCGACGGCAAGATGACCAGCGTCGGCAAGGGCGTCATCGATTTCGCCGACATCTTCACGCTCAACGCTGTTGCCGGCGTGAAGCATTTCTATGTCGAGAATGATCAGTCGCCCGCCCCCTATCTTCCCGACATTCAGACCAGTTTCACCACGCTCAGCCGCCTTCGCGCCTAACCCGATATTCGAGGATCAAGATATGACCGACATGTTCGATGCGATCGTCATCGGCTCCGGAGTGAGCGGCGGATGGGCCGCGAAGGAATTGACCGAAAAGGGCCTCAAGGTCCTGATGCTCGACCGCGGGGTGATGGTCGAGCATGGCGAGGATTATGATTATGACGGCAAGCCGGCCTATGAGATTCCGGCGCGCGACAGGATGCCCGCGGCGCTGGTCAAGAGCGACTATTTCATCGCCACGCATGGCTATGTCTCGCCGTCGAACCAGAAATTCTACAACAACGACCGGCTCAACCCCTATGCCTATGACGAGGGCGAGAAATTCTACTGGATCCGGCCCGCCGCGGTCGGCGGCAAGTCGCTGATCTGGGGGCGCTGGAGCTTTCGCTGGAGCCCGGAGGATTTCGAGGCGAACAAGCGCGAGAATGTCGGGGGCGACTGGCCGATCCGCTATGACGACCTTGTTCCCTGGTACGATTATGTCGAGAAATATATCGGTGTGTCGGGATCGCGCGAGAATCTGCCGCAGCTGCCCGACAGCGCGTTCCAGCCGCCGATGCAGATGAACGTCGCCGAAAAATGGGTGAAGGAACGGCTCGAGACGACCTCGCCGGGCCGCAAGCTGATCAACACCCGCCTGTCGAACATGACCGAGGACAAGGAGGATCAGGGCCGCAGCAAATGCCAGTTCCGCAACCAGTGCGGGCGCGGCTGCTCGTTCGGGGCCTATTTCTCGACGCAGGCGGTTACCCTGCCCGCGGCGCGCGCCACCGGGCGGCTGACCCTGCGTTCCGACGCGGTGGTCTCGAATCTCGAATATGATCCCAAGACGAAGAAGGTCACCGGCGTGCGTGTGATCGATACGAAGACGAAGCAGGCCGAAGTAATCCCCGCGCGCCTCGTCTTCCTCTGCGCCTCGGCGATGGCCTCGACCCAGATCTTGATGAACTCGCGTATCCCCGGAACGGCCAAGAGCCATTTCGATTCCAGCGGCACGCTGGGCCGCTATGTGATGGACCATATCTTCCGCGTGAACATCTCGGGCGAGATACCGGGGATGACCGACTATATCGAATATGGCCGCCGCCCGGGCGGCGTCTATATCCCGCGCTTCCGCAACGTCGGCGGCGAAGAGGGGATCGGCTTCAAGCGCGGCTATGGCTATCAGGGCAGCGCGCGGCGCGATCCGCTACCGCCCAAGGGCTTCGGCGCGGCGATGAAGCATGGCATGCGCGGCTATGGCCCGTGGAAGTTCGGCATGGGCGCCTTCGGCGAATGCCTGCCCTATGAGGACAATCGCGTCAGCCTGCACGCCGACAAGGTCGACCGGTTCGGCATCCCGCTGATGCGCTTCGATGTCACCTTCCGCGACAACGAGATCCGCATGATGGACGATGCGCGGACCGAGGGCGAGGCGATGCTGCGCAAGGCGGGGCTGCAGAACGTCACCAGCGAGCGCCGCGAACATGTCCCCGGCGACGCGATCCACGAAATGGGCGGCGCGCGCATGGGCGCCGATCCGCGCCAGTCGGTGCTCAACAAATGGGGCCAGGCGCACGACGCCGCCAATCTGTTCGTCACCGACGGCGCGCAGATGGCCTCGATCTCGTGCGTCAACCCGTCGCTCACCTTCATGGCACTGACGGCGCGAGCCGCCGACCACGCCGTAAAGCTGCTCAAGGCCGGCACGATCTAGGGGCGCCAAAGGGGATTATCCGCCGCGAGCTGCCTTGCCCAAGGTGCTGCGGTGTTGCCCATAGGCCGCATAGAGGGCGAGACCGATCAGATTCCAGACGAGGCACCACAAGAGCGTTTCGGCGGGCAGACTGAGGAACAGGTAGAGGCAGCCGCCGATCGTTCCAAGCCCGACCAGCCATGCCGCGCGCACGCGAAAGGGCCGGGGCGCATCGGGGGCGCGGCGGCGAAGGACGAGCAGGCAGACGCCGACCGCGATGAAGGCGATCAGCGTTCCGGCGTTGGCGAGTGCGGCGACCTTTCCGATCGGGAGCAACCCGGCGAGGACCGCGACAATCGCCGCCGTCAGCAGCGTGATGCGCGCCGGGGTGCCGCGCCCTGAAATATGCGCGAGGCGCTGCGGCAGGAAGCCGTCGCGCGCCATCGCAAGGAAAATGCGGCTTTGCCCGTAGAGGAAGGCGAGCAACACGGTCGGCAGCGCGACAACGGCGGTTGTCGCGACGATCTGCGCGATACCGCCCTGCCCTATCGAGCGCAGGATCAGCGCCAGCGGCTCGGGACTGTCGGCAAAGGTCGTGAAAGGCGTCGCACCGACCGCCGTAGCGGCGACCAGCATGTAGATGAGCGTGCAGACGGCCATCGAACCGATGATCGCGATCGGCAAGTCGCGCGCGGGGCGCTTTGTTTCTTCAGCCGCGGTCGAAATCGCATCGAAGCCGTAGAAGGCGAAAAAGATGATCGCGGCGGCGGCCATGACCCCGCGCTGGACGCCGTCGCTGTCGACCTGCGCGGCATAACCATAGGGCATGAACGGATCGAGGTGTGCGGCGTCGAAATAGGGCAATGTGTAACCGACGAAGAGCAGCAGCGTGACGATCTTCACGACGACGAGCACCGAATTGATCCGCGCACTCTCGCGCGTCCCCAGCAGCAGCAGGCCCGCGACGACCGCGATGATCGCGACCGCGGGAAGATTTATCAGCCCGCCGAGTTCGGGCCCGCGCGTCAGCACCTCGGGAAACCCGATCCCCATCAGGAGCGGCGACGCATAACCCGACCAGCCCACCGCGACGGTCGAGACGACGAGCGAATATTCGAGGATCAGGCTCCAGCCGACGATCCACGCAAAAGCCTCGCCGAGCCCCGCATAGGAATAGCTGTAGGCGCTGCCCGCCGCGGGCATCATCGCCGACAGTTCGGCATAGGCGAGCGCCGCGCAGGCGCAGACCGCGCCCGCGATGGCAAAAGACAGCAGCACCGCAGGGCCCGCGCGGTCGACGCCGACGCCGATCAGCGTCAGGATTCCCGTGCCGATGATCGCGCCGACGCCCATCGCCATCAGTTGCGGCCACGACAGGCTGGGCGGCAGCGCCCCGGCGCTGCGTTCGCCGGGCGGTGCGATGGGTTTGCGGCGGGTCCAGTTCTTCACGATGCGTCTCCCAATATCCGGCCCGATGGTTCGGGTCCGCCGCTCACCCAAATGCGTCAGTTCGATGCGTCCGTTCAGGGCTTTTCGTTCGGGAACAGCAGCAGCCAGTCGGCCTCGGCCTGGATGCGCGCAAAGAAGCTCCAGCTGTCGACGGCGATCGACCGCTTCAGCCAGGGCTTCGCCTTTTCGGGCTCGCCGCGGAGGATATAATAGTTGGCGAGGCTGTAAGCGGTCGACGCCGCCACCCCGTCGGCGGTCGCGAAAGCGCGGCCGCTGTCCTTGTCGCTGAAGAAACTGTCGGCCGCGCGGTTGCCCTTGAACAGCTGCAGCCCGTCGAAATAGGTGTCCGACCCGCCCTTCGGGTGAACTTCGAACAAGGTCAGGTCATAATCGTCGAGCAGCTTCTGTGCCTCACGAAGCTTCCCGGCGCGCGCGAGCGAAAGATATTCCCAATAGCCGTTCGCGGTGCGTGCCTCGACGTCATGGGTGAAGGCGGCAGATTCGGCCGACTTTGCGAACCATTTCGCCGCATTTTCGAAATCATGCTTGCCGAAATAAGCCTGACCCAGATGGTAATAGAGATAATATTGCACGACATCGGGGTCGCCCGGGAAATAGTCGGGGCCCGGTTTTTCGCGTTCGAGCGGCTGGTTCTCATAAAGCTTCGCCGCTTTCAGCCCCAGTTCGATCGACTTGTCGAACTCGCGCAGCGAAAAGGCGCGATGCGCGCGGTGGCGCAGCAGCTTGCCCGAATTGGGGAAGCGCTTCAGCGCCTGATCGTAGACCCCCGCCGATTCTTTCGTATAGCCCTGATAGAAGAGGATGCGGCCGTACCAGGTCGCGCTGTCGACGGTCATATTGGCCTCGAACGCCGCCTTCGCATCGCGCGCGGCGCGTTCGAGCGTTTCGGTCGATGCCACGTTCGCGTTGCGCGCGGGGCTGGTGACCATCCGCTCGCCGAGCAGCGACATGCCCTGAAAGCTGCCTTCCTGCGCCGTCGCCGTCACCGGCGCGGCGATCAGCAACAGGCCGGCCGACACCAGCAATTTCAAATGCCTGGGCTTCATCATAAACATCCTCTCCGAACTGATCCTATGTCTTCAATCGATATCGAGATCGAACTTCACACCCTGCGCGAGCGGGAGCGATGTCGAGTAATTCACCGTCGCGGTAACGCGGCGCATGTAATTCTTCCAGCTGTCGGACCCCGACACGCGCCCGCCGCCAGTCACCTTCTCGCCGCCGAACGCGCCGCCGATCTCGGCGCCGCTCGTCCCGATATTGACGTTGACGATGCCGCAGTCGCTGCCCTGCGCCGACTGGAATTTCTCGGCCTCGCGCACGTCGCTGGTGAAGACGCACGACGACAGGCCCTGCGGCACGCCGTTCTGCAGCGCAATCGCTTCGTCGAAGCTGGTGTAGGCGAGGACATAGAGGATCGGCGCAAAGGTTTCCTCGCGGACGATTTCGCTTTGTGCGGGCATCTCGACGATCGCCGGACGGACATAATAGGCGTCGGGTCCCGCGACCTCGATCCGGTCGCCGCCGTGGACGGTGCCGCCGTCGCGGCGCGCCTGTTCGAGCGCGCGCTGCATCGCGTCGAACGCGGCCTTGTCGATCAGCGGGCCGACGTGCGTCGCGTCGTCGAGCGGGCTGCCGATGTTGAGGCTGCCGACAGCCGCGATCAGGCGCTTCACGAAATCGGCGCGAATGTCCTCGTGGACAATCAGGCGGCGCAAGGTCGTGCAGCGCTGGCCGCACGTGCCCGTCGCGGCGAAGATCGTCCCGCGCAGCGCGAGCCCGATATCGGCGCTCGGCGCGACAACCGCGGCGTTGTTGCCGCCGAGTTCGAGCACCGGGCGCCCGAAGCGGCGCTGGACGCGCACGCCGACATCCTGCCCCATGCCGACGCTGCCCGTCGCGCTGACGATCGCGACATCGGGATGGTCGGCGAGCATCGTGCCGCACGCGGCATCGCCGATCGCGACCTGCACCAGATGGTCGGGCGCAAGCTCATAGTCGGCCGCCGCCTTCTGCAGCAGCCCGGCGAAGGCGAGCGCGGTGAGCGGGGTCTTTTCGGACGGCTTCCAGATCGCGCTGTCGCCGCAGACGAGCGCGACGGTGGTGCCCCACGCCCAGACCGCAGCGGGGAAATTGAACGCCGAGATCAGCCCGAGCACGCCGAGCGGGTGCCAATATTCGGTCAGCCGGTGCTCGGCGCGTTCGGACGCGATCGTCAGGCCGAAGAGCTGGCGCGACAGGCCGACGGCATATTCGCAGATGTCGATGACCTCCTGCACCTCGCCGCGCGCTTCGGTCAGGATCTTGCCATTCTCGATGGTCAGGAGGTGCGACAACGCCTCCTTATGCTCGCGCACCAGCAAGCCATAGCGCCGGACGAGTTCGCCGCGATGCGGCGCGGGCACGTCCTTCCAGACCGCGAAAGCGGCCCGCGCATTAGCGACCATCGCATCCATGTCGCCCGCCTTGTCGGTGCGCAGGGCTGCGAGTTCCGACCCGTCGACCGGCGAGAAAACCTTGAGGTCCGAACCCCGGCTGGCATCGAGCGACAGCCCGAGCGCGCCGAATATATCGGGGACCGAATGGGCAAAGCCGCCCTGCGCGCTGTGGCCGGCACCGGGAGAAATCATCTTATCAAGAGCGTTCATCAAATTGTCCGTTGAAAGGGGAAAGCAGGTTGTTGGCGGGTTTGCGTCATGGGCTCGCGCGGCCATCGTGGATGATGACGCGGCCGTCCTTGATCACCGTAGAGACGCGCTCGGTCACCGTCACATCGCGATAGGGATCGCCCGCGACCGCGATCATGTCGGCATATTTTCCGACTTCGATCGTGCCGATATTGTCCGATTGATCCAGCAGCGCCGCGGCATCGACGGTCGCCGATCGCAGCGCCGCCATCGGCGTCATCGGACCTTGCTCGACCATCAGGCGAAACTGCCGCGCATTCTGTCCGTGCGGCGACACGCCGGCGTCGGTGCCGAAGGCGAATTTGACCTTATGCTGGACCGCGAGCCGGATATTCCGCCCCGCGACGCGGCGCGCTTCGGTCATCTTCGCCTGCACGGCGGGGCTGGCCTCGCTTTCTTTCCGCGAATCGAGCAGGCCGAGCGTCGGCACGAGCCAGGTGCCGCGCTTCGCCATCAGCTTCGCGGTTTCCTCGTCGAGATAGGTGCCATGCTCGATCGAATCGACCCCCGCGCGCACCGAGGCGGCAACGCCCTCCCCGCCATGCGCGTGCGCCGCGACCTTGAGCCCGAGGCTGTGCGCGGTGGTAACGATCGCAGTGAGTTCCTCGTCGGTCAGGTGCTGGCCCAGTCCGCGCGCCTGTTGCGACATGATGCCGCCGGTCGAGGTGACCTTGATCAGGTCCGCGCCATATTTGGCGGCTTCGCGCACGCGCAGCGCGCATTCGACGCCGCCGGTGCAGGCACCGGTATAGTCATAGGGATAGAGCGCCTCGGTCGTCTTGCGGTTGAGCCCCGACATGTCGCCATGCCCCCCGACGATCGACAGCGACGTGCCCGACAGGAAGATGCGCGGGCCGACAACCGTCCCCTTGTTGACCGCGTCGCGCAGCGCGTGGATCGAAGTGCCGTCGGAGCCGACGTCGCGAACCGTCGTGAACCCGGCCTCGAGGGTCTTTTTCGCATTGGAAAAAGCGAACAGCGCGACATCCTCGGGCGTATCGACCGCCGCCGCCCATAGTTTCGTTTCGGGCGAGAAGCTGAAATGGACATGCGTGTCGATCAGCCCGGGCAGCAGCGTCCGGTCCTTCAGGTCGATCACCCGCACGTCCGCGCGCTCCAGATAGCCCGGCTGGATTTCGGCGATGCGCCCATCGCGGACCACGATCGTGCTCGGTCCCAGCGGCTTTTCGCCCGGAATTGCGACGACGGCGCCCGCGTGGATTACCAGCGTATCGGCAAGCTCGGCGCCAGCAGGCGCCGCGACGGCCGTGCCCGAAAGCGACACGCCGATCGCCAGCGCCGCCCATTTCCCAATGCCGCTCAAGCGAAATTCTCCCGTCGGCCCACGCCGCGAGGCCGCCCGTGCAGCACTCCCCATTTGCATAGGAAGTTTTTGCTAGTTGAGCAAGAATTTTTATGATAGGAAAATTATGGAAATTACGACACATTGCGGAAATCAACGAATTTCCGGTGGGGAAACGGGTCCAAAAGGAGGGAAAAATGTCGAAGTTCGTGTCACGCCTGTTGTTGTCGTCCGCGCTCGCCTTCGCGATCACGCCGATGGCGCATGCCCAGTCGGCGCCGCCCGAAGAGGATGGCGCAGAGACCAGTGCCGGCGGCAGCGACATCGTCGTCATCGGTACGCGCCGCAAGGACCGCTCGATCACCGATAGCTCGGTCGCGATCGACGTCATCGCGCCCGAACAGATCGCGACGACCGGCTATTCGGACGTGAACGACGCGCTGCGCACGCTCGTCCCCGCGTTCAACGCGCAGCGCCTTCAGGGCAACGACGGTTCCTCTTTCGTGCGGCCTGTCACGCTGCGCGGCTCGCCGGCCGATCATGTCCTGCTGCTGATGAACGGCAAGCGCCGCCACCGCGCCTCGATCGTGCAGATCGGTACCGGCCATGCCTCGACCTCGGGTTCGCAGGGTCAGGATTTCAACGTCATTCCGCCGATCGCGCTGTCGAGCGTCGAAGTGCTCCGCGACGGCGCGTCGGCCCAATATGGCTCGGACGCGATCGCCGGCGTGATCAACCTGGAGCTGAAAAAGGCCAGGAGCGGCGGCTCGATCATCGGCCAGGTTGGCGAATATTATACGTCCGGCGGCCGCACTTATGACATCCAGGGTCATCTGGCCGTCCCGGTCGGCGACAATGCCTATTTCAACATCGCCGCCCAATATACCGACCAGGCCAAGGCCTATGCGAAGAAGGCCACCCATTCGGGCGCCGAGGCGATGCGGGCGATGGGCATTCCCGGTATCCCCGAGCATCCCGAGGGTAATCTCGATCCGCGTTACATGGCGTTCAAGTCGGTGTGGAACGCCGGCATCGAACTCAGCGACGAACTCGAACTCTATAGCTTCGGCAACTATATGACGGGCAAGAGCTCGGTCACCTTCGGTCTGCGCCAGCCCGTCACGGCGGGCGGCCTGAACCGCCACGGCACCTATGCCAATTCGGCGTTCGACCTGACGCCCGCGCACCCCGAATTGTTCAACCTTGCCGCCGTCTATCCGGGCGGCTTCACGCCGGAATTCCGCGGCCATCTCGAGGATTTCAGCGCCCTTGTCGGGCTGCGCGACCAGGAAGGTCCGCTGACCTGGGACCTGTCGGCGCGCTACGGCACGAACACCGTCGACTACACGATCACCGGCACGATCAACGCGTCAATGGGGGTCAAGTCGCCGACCGCGTTCAAGCCCGGTTCGCTCACCCAGCGCGAAATCCAGTTCGACGCCGAAGTCTCCTATGAGCTGAGCAACGACATCCTCGTCTTTGCCGGGGCCAGCCATCGCAAGGAAACCTATGTCATCGGCGAGGGCGACGTCGCGAGCTACACGACGGGTCCGCTGCGGGACCTGCCCGCGGGCTCGAACGGTTTCCAGGGCTTCTCGCCCGAATTTGCCGGCAGCTTCGATTCGAACAGCTATGCGGTGTTCGGCGAAATCGATGCCGACATCACGCCTTGGTGGAATCTGTCGGCGGCCGCCCGCTACGAGGATTATGACCAGTTCGGCGACAATTTCAGCTACAAGGCCTCGACGCGCTTCGAGCTGAGCGATGCCTTTGCGCTTCGCGGTTCGGTCAGCACCGGCTTCCGCGCGCCGGCCGCCGGACAGGTCTTCGGCACCAGCCTGACCTCGCAGCTCGACGGCGTCGGCGGCTTCATCCTCGACGCCGTGCTCGTTCCGGGGTCGCCCGCGGCGCGGGTCTTCGGCTCGGAGGCGCTGACGCCCGAAACCTCGTTCAACATGTCGGCGGGCGTCGTCTTCACCGGCCTCGACGGCTTCCTGACCACGCTCGATTTCTATCAGATCGACGTCGACGATCGCCTGTTGCTGACGCCGTCGCGGAACACCACCGCCGCCGAGCGCGCCGCGCTGGCCGCGATCAATTTCCCGAACGGCGCGGACATCCAGCAGGTGCGCTATTTCCAGAACGAGATGGACACGCGCGTGCGCGGTTTCGACCTGGTGAGCACCTATCGCCACAGCTGGTCGGACAATGCCTCGACCGACTTCAGCCTTGCCGTAAACTATAATGAACAGCATCTGCGCGGCGCGCCGCCTCCGGGGTTCAGCCCAGCGATCGTGACCGAGTTCGAACGCGGCACCCCGCGCTGGCGCGGCAATTTCTCGGCGACGACCAAGGTCGGCGATTTCGGCTTCATGGCGCGCGCGATCCATTATGGCGCGTGGCGCCGCCTCGATGGCGCGACCTTCCTGCCGCGCAAGGCGGTGACTTTGTTCGACGCCGAAGTGACCTATTCGGGCATTCAGGATGTCGAGCTGAGCGTCGGCGCACGCAACATCTTCAACATCTTCCCGCCGGGTCGCGGCCCTGCGCGCGCCCGCGCCGGCCTGATCTATGACAATCACAGTGTATTCGGGGTCGCCGGCGGCTTCTATTATTTGAATGCTAAGTATAAATTCTGATCTCGTCTGTTAGAGATCGACGCGTATTTCCGGTGGGCACATACGGCATTGGCATAGCGGATATGCCAATATCGTAGCCTATCGGAAATTTGTGCCTTATAGATGGCGGCGGCTGATTGGCCGGACCTCTTCCCCCAGCCGTCCCCATCGGCCGATGCCATGCGATCTCGAGCAAGTGAAGGATTGGAGATTTATGCCGCCCAGAAATGGAGACGAGCCGGAAGTTTTGGGTGCCGTTCGTACCGCGAAGCGGCCTCGATCCGAAGGCTTTCACCTGGGCGAGCGCTTGCGCCAATTGCGCAAGGAACGCGGGATGACGCTGGAGGATGCGGGGCGGTTGACCGCGCTTGCGGCCTCGACATTGTCGAAGATCGAGAATGACCAGATGTCGCCGACGTTCGACGTCGTGCAGAAACTCGCGACCGGCTTCGACATCGACATCACCGAATTGTTCGCGAGCAATTCGGGGCAGGATGCCGCGGGCCGGCGCAGCGTCACGATGGACGGCGCGGGCCGCCTGATGGAAACCGCGGTCTACCGCCACCGGCTGATCGCCGCCGAGCTCAAGAACAAGAAGATCCTGCCGTTCGTCACGACGATCAAGGCGCGCAGCCTCGAGGATTTCAAGAGCTGGTCGCAGCATAGCGGCGAGGAATTCCTCTATGTGCTCGAAGGCGAAATCTGCTTCCAGACCGAGCATTATGAGCCCGCATATCTCGGCGTCGGCGACAGCATCTATATCAACAGCAGCATGCAGCACGCCGCCTATTCGACGAGCGAGGAAGATGCCGTCGTGTTGTGGGTCAACACCGGCTGAGCGCCCGCCCGATCATCGGGCTTGCAATAATTTTCCGATACGCTAATTTCTTTCCAATAGAAAATTGGAGAGGGCGAAGCGATGGACAGACGGAATTTCATCCTGTCGGGGGCGGCCTTGTCGGCCACGATGGCGTTCGCGCCCGCGGCGGCGACACGATCGAAGACGCGGCCCCTCACCTTCGACGCGATGGGCGAGGTGCGCTTCGAATATGACGCCGCGCTGATCGGCCAGATGCGCGCCAGCGGGCTCGACGCGATCACGGTCACGCTCTGCGACCCCAAGGCCTATGAGGGGCAAGCCTATGAAGAGGCGGTGCAGGCGGTGCTCGACCATGACGCGCATATCGCCAAGCATCCCGAGCTGTTCCTGAAGGCGACGAAGACCAGCGATATCGACGCCGCGCGGGCGAACGGCCAGCTCGCGCTGTTCTACCTGTTCCAGAACAGCACCCAGTTCGGCCGCGACCTCGACAATGTCGACCTGTTCCACAAGCTCGGGGTGCGGTCGGCGCAGATCACCTATAACGACCAGAATTGGGCGGGCGCGGGGTGCAAGGAACTCGGCGCGAACGGCCTCTCCCATTTCGGGCGCGATCTGGTCGGGCGGATGAACGAGCGCCGCATGCTGATCGACCTGTCGCATTCGAACATGCAGACGATGGCCGATACGATCGCCGCGTCGAAAATGCCCGTGATCGTCTCGCACACCGCGTGCATGGCGGTGCACAGCAATGTCCGCAACACGACCGACGCGAACCTGCGCCTGCTCGCCGACAAGGGCGGCGTCGCCGGCATCTGCCAGATGCGACCGTTCCTGACGACGAAGCGCGACGACGCGCTGCCCGAATATTTCCGCCATATCGACCATGCGGTGAAGGTGATGGGCGCCGACCATGTCGCGATCGGCAGCGACCGCGACCACCGCGTCGTCGAGATGACCGACGCCTATATCGCCGAGCTGAAGCGCGAGGAGGGCGCCAATTTCCACGAGCCCGACTGGCCTTTGTTCATCAACGAACTCAACGGTCCGCGGCGCATGGAGGTGGTGTGGGATGGCGTGCGCAAGCTCGGCTATCCGACCAGCACGGTCGAAAAAATCATGGGGACCAACGTCCGCCGCATCTATCAGGAAGTGATCGGATGAGCCTCCGTCTTTCCGCCCTCACCCTTGCCTTGCTGCTGACGGCAGCCCCTGCGTCGGCGAACGTCCCTGGCGCCGACGCGGGGAATTGCGCGACCAGCCTGATCGGCACGCCGCTGACCGTGCCTAAATTCTCGCCCGCGACGCAAAAGCTGCTCGACGAGGATATCGCGATCGCCGCGGCAGCGCTGCGCATCGCGCCGGGCCGCGAGGACAGCCATATCTGGTACGGGCGGCGCCTCGACTATGCCGGCCGCATCTGTGACGCGGTCGATGCATTCAGCGCCGGGATCAAGCAGTTCCCGGAGAGCTACAAGCTCTACCGCTTCCGCGCCCGCGACCTGACGCGCGCGCGCAAGTTCAAGGAGGCGCTCGCCGATTATGAAAAGGCGCTCGCGCTGATGGGCGACACGCCCGACAGTTTCGAACCCGACGGCATGCCCAACCCGATCGGCCTCACGATCAGCACCTATCGCGGGAACATCGTCTATTATCACGCGCAAACGAGCTTTGCGACGGGCGACTATCCGACGATGGTGTCGGGCATGGCGAAATCGCTGGAGCTTGCCGCCGATTTCGCGCGCGACGACATGCGCGTGCCGACGGCCTACTGGACCTATCTCGCGTACCGGAAGATGGGGCAGCACGACAAGGCGCGCGCCGCGATCGACGCGATCGAGCCGGGGCTGAAGCTGATCGAGAATTTCACTTATTACCAGGCGGTGCAGATCATGCAGGGTCGTCTCGACCCCACGGGCTTCAAGGACAGCCGCGACAGCACCATCAAGTTCGCGATCGCGATGGAGCGTCGCTTTGCCGGCGACGAGATGGGCGCAAAGGCGCTGCTGACCGAGATCGTTCGGGAAAATCCGCAGGGCCATTGGCCTTCGGAAGCCGAATTGGCGCACCCGGACCGAAAAGCCTATTGATCCCTTCCTGCCCGGCTCCACCAAGCCTGTTCATCAGGCGGAGGGGCCAGCTTTGGTCCGGTTGCGGATTGCTTGGTCGCGCGCTCGACGCGCGATCTTTCCGGCTGGCAGGCTGCGCTCTTGCAAATGGGTTGCAGTAGCGATCATTCGCGTCTAGCGCGCTTCCCATATTGGAGGTTCGCGATGAAATATAAAATGATCAATGCCTTGCTGGTAACGGTGGCCTGGACGGGCGCCGCGCAGGCGCAGGAAAGCCAGACCAGCGCGGAGATCACCGTCACCGCCGACAGAGCCGTCACCGCGACCAAGAGCGACACGCCGCTCGTCGAAACCCCGCAGGCGATCAGCGTCGTCACCGAAGAACTTTTCCGCGACCGCGGCGCGCTCAATTTGCAGGAAACGCTACGCTATTCAGCCGGCGTCACCGGCGAGGCCTATGGCCTCGACACGCGCGGCGACGCGAGCGTCGTGCGCGGGCTCGCGCCCGTCCAGTTCCTCGACGGGATGCGGAGCCTTTACACCTTCGCGCCCTTCGCCCGCGCCGCGGTCGACACGCTGTCGCGCGTCGAGGTGCTGCGCGGACCGTCTTCGGTGCTTTACGGTCAGGCATCCAACGGCGGCATCATCAACAGCGTCAGCAAGCGCCCCGAATTCGAAGCGGGCGGCAGCGCGCGGATCGAATATGGATCGTGGGACCGCAAGCAGGCGATGGTCGACCTGACCGGCCCGCTCAGCGGCGATATGCTCGCCGGCCGCATCGTCGCGGTCGTGCGCGACGCGGGCCAGCAGACGCGGCTGCTCGACGACAATCGCGTGCTCGTCCAGCCGTCGCTGAGCTGGCGGCCGAGTTCGGACACCGCGGTGACGCTGATCGGCCTCTACCAGCGCGACCGCTCTGCATCGAGCCAGCAGTTTATTCCCGTCGTGTCGGCGATCGGCGCCCCCAACGACGCCCGGCGGCTCAGCAACCGCACCTTCCTGGGTGACGAGAATTATGACACGCTCCGCCAGCGCACGCTGTCGGCGACGCTCAGCGTCGACCAGCGGGTTTCCGACCTGCTCAGCCTCAGCGCGCGGGCGCGTTACACCGACGCCAAGGCGACCTTCCGCGAGCTGTATCCCGACGTCTATTCGAACCCGGGGAATCCGTTCATCGACGGCACCGCCGAAACGGGCCGCACGCTGCATCGCTACGCCTATCAGACCAAACCGCACGGCAAGATCTTTACCAGCGACACGAACGCGCGCCTGACCTTCGACACCGGACCGTTCAGCCACCAGCTCCTCGTCGGCCTCGACTACACCAATTATTTCGAGCAGACGCTCAGCGCGTCGGGCGGCAGCGCGTTCACGCCCGGCATCACCCCGGTCGACGCCTATAACCCGAACAATAGCGGCGTCGCGGCGGACGTGCTGCCCTATGCCGCCCTGCCCGACCAGCGCAACACGCAGCTCGGCGTCTATGTCCAGGACCAGATCCGCTATGCCGACCGCGTCACGCTGGTCGCGGGTGTCCGCCACGACCGCGCGCGGTCGAAGACCGAAGGCGCCCCCGCGGTCGTCGATACGGCGTGGACCTTCAAGGTCGGCCTGATCGGCGAGATCGGTTATGGCCTGTCGCCCTACCTCAGCTATTCGGAGGCGTTCCAGCCGGTTTCGGGGATCAACCCGCGCACCGGCGAACCCTATGTCCCGACGCGCGGACGGCAGTATGAAGGCGGCATCAAGTGGCAGCCGCAGCGCGGCATTCTCGTCACCGCGGCCTATTACGACATCGTCGAGCAGAACCGCCCGACCAACGATCCGGCCGACCCGATCAACGTCTTCCAGACCGGTGAGGTGACCTCGAAGGGGTTCGAGATCGAAGGCGCGTTCGAACTGCCCGGCGATTTCCAGCTGACCGCCGCCTACAGCCACAATAATGCACGCGTTTCCGAAAGCCTCTACACCTATGAAGAGGGCGCGCGCGTCAACGACGTGCCGCGCGACCAGGCGTCGCTCTGGGCGGTGAAGGCGGTCCCGCTCGGCGCCGATGCGCTGCTGCGGATCGGCGCGGGCGTGCGCCATATCGGCAATACCCGATCGACCGGCCCGACGAGCGCGATCACGACCCCCTCCTACACGCTCGTCGATGCGCTGGTGTCGGTCGACTGGAACCGCTGGACCGCCGCGGTCAACGCCTCGAACCTGTTCGACAAGAGCTATTTCACCGCGTGCCGCACCTTCGGCGACTGCTTCAGCGGCAATCGCCGCTATGTCATCGCCTCGCTCGGCTACCGGTTCTGACGCCATGAAACGGAAGACCGTGCAGGCCTGGTATCTGGTTCATAAGTGGACCAGCCTTGTCTGCACGGCCTTCCTGCTGCTCCTCTGCATCACCGGCCTGCCGCTGATCTTCGGCGAGGAAATCGCGCATCTCGCGGGCGCCGAGCCCGAATTGTCGGCGCCGCCGCCCGGCGCCGAGCCGGCGAATCTCGACCGGTTGATCGAGGACGCGAAGGCGCAATATCCCGGCAACCGGCCGCTGTTCCTCGGCTGGTATCCCGACGAACCGATCGTCTACGTCAATCTCGGCCCCACCGCCGATACCCCGCCGGCCGAGATGAAGACCGCGCTTTTCGATGCCTACACCGGCACGGCCGTTCCCGCGCCGCAGTTCAACGAAGGCATCATGTTCTTCATCCTGCGGCTGCACACCGACATGTTCGCGGGGCTTCCCGGCAAGCTCTTTCTCGGCGTGATGGGCCTGCTCTTCGCCATCGCCACCATATCGGGGGTCGTGCTTTACCGTCCCTTCATGCGCAAGCTCGAGTTCGGGACGATCCGCAAGGCGCGCAGCACGCGGCTGAAGTGGCTCGACATCCACAACCTGCTCGGCATCGCGGCCACCGCCTGGCTGCTGGTCGTCGGGCTCACCGGCGTCATCAACACGCTCGACGAGCCGCTCTATGACCAGTGGCAGAAGGACCAGCTTGCCGAGCTGACCCGCGAATGGGCGGGTCGCCCCGCCCCCGCACAATTCGGCCTGATCGAAAAGGCGGTCGCCGAGGCGAAAGCGGCGCGGCCCGAACTCAAGCCCGCCTTCGTCAGCTACCCGGGCACGGGTTATAGCGGCGAGCATCATTATGGCGTGTTCATGATCGGCCAATCGCAGCTCGACCAGCGCAACTATCAACCCGTGCTCGTCGACGCCGCGACGTCAAAGCTGACCGGCGTCCCGACCTGGCCGCTCAGCCTCAGCGCCATGTATCTGTCGCAGCCGCTGCACTTCGGCGACTATGCGGGCCTGCCGCTCAAGATCGTCTGGGCGCTGCTCGATATCATCGCGATCGCCATCCTCGGCAGCGGCATCTATCTCTGGATCGGGCATCGCGGCCAGTCGCTGCAGCGGCGCGTCCACGAAGTCGTCGAAGGCGGAGACGCAATATGACCAGGCAGACCGTCCGCCGAACATATGCTTTGCCGCTGCTGATGGCGATTGTCACGATCGCTTCGCTCGTGACGGGCCTGCTGGCGGTCGGCCTCTTCGACATTTTGGCCGTCATCGCCCTGGCGGCGGTTCCGGGTTACTGCCTGTTACGGCTTTTCGCGCGCAAATAGGTCGGCCCCTTTGGGTATGATCTTGCCGTCCTCGAACCGGCCGCTCGGCCTCCAAAAGCCCACATGCCAATATGTTAAGCGCCGGGCCAGGTTGCACCCCGGGGCAGGCGGTCCATCGCGATAACCACTCCGATGATCAGCTTAACGCTGGCTTAACCATAGTGCAGTGCAGCATGGCGGATTGGCCGAGGTTAACCTCGTCGTAACAGCAAGGGGTCGTTCGCCATGCCAAGCCTGTACATCTCGCCAGCCGGTTCCGGGGACAAAAGTGGCAGCGATATCAATAACGCAGCGTCCATCGGTTCGCTCAACAATATGATCGGAAGGGCGGGACCGGGGGGCGAGGTGCTGCTGCTGGCCGACCAGGGCGACTATAACGTCACCGGCATCCTCGGCATCACTCGCGGCGGGACGGATGGCCAGTCGGTGGTGGTGCGCGGCGTCGATTCGGGCGGCAATGCCATGGCCGCGCATTTCACCGGCTCGCGACCGGCCGACTGGCAGGCGGGCGACGCCTCCGGCAACGAGCTGTTCAAGCTCGGGGCGGGCGCGGACAATCTCATATTCCGCGACCTGCAGATCGACAATGTCGGCACGGCCTTCCGCGTCACCGCCGACCTCGCCAACCTCCATATCGAGGATGTCGACGCGAACAATGTCCGCCGCTTCTTCGAGGATTATTCCAGCGCGCCTTCGGGCACCGCGACGATCACCGGGCTGACGATCCGCGACGTCGACATACACGGCTTCTCGAGGGTCGCGATCCGCGTCCAGTACGACACCAACAATGTGGTGATCGACAATGTCACGGCGGACATGGCCGGGCAGACGGGCGACGATCTGCCCGCGGGCGTCCATCTCGACGGCACCGTCCACAACGTTACGCTGAGCCGGGTGGTCATGGAGAATATCCAGAGCACCGCCGGCGCCTATTTCAACGGCGACGGTTTCGCGAGCGAGCGCGGCGTCCATGACATACGCTTCATCGACACGGTCGCGCGCGGCAACAGCGACGGCGGTTATGACCTCAAGTCGAGCGGCACCTTGATCGTCCGGGCGCTCAGCGAGGAGAATGGCCGCAACTACCGCCTCTGGGACGAGGCGACGCTGATCGACTCGGTCGGCCTGAACCCGGTGTTGCGCGGCGGCATCTCCGAGCAGAACCAGCTCTGGCTCGACGACGACGCCGACGTCACCGTGATCGGCGGGCGCTTCGACGATGCCGGATCGCGCACCAAGGTGATCTCCTCGCAAGGGCAGCTCACGTTGCGGGGCGTCGAGGTCACCCGGTCCGAACTCTCGACGCTCGCCACGCGCGATTCGCTCCCCGGCCTCGTCGGCATCGAGACGACCCGCGAAACGCTGACCGTCGATCAGGGCGAGGCCTCGCCCGGCGCGACCGACTATATCGCGCTGCTCCCCCTGCCCGACACCGCCACGGCGGATGCGCTGCAAGGCACCGCTGGCGACGACATCTTTCTTGTCGATCACGCCGACGACCGGATCGCCGAGGCCGCCGACGCCGGGTTCGACCGGGTCGAGACGACGCTGGACAGCTACACGCTCGCCGGCAATATCGAGGCACTGATCCGTCGCGGCGGCGGCGATTTCACGGGCAATGGCAACGCACTCGCCAACGCGGTGATCGGCGGCGCGGGCAGCGACACGCTGGGCGGACTCGGTGGCGGCGACGACATCGCCGGCAATTCGGGCGACGATACGCTCGTGGGCGGCAATGGCGAGGATCTGCTCCGGGGCCAGTCGGGTGCCGATATGCTGATCGGCGGCTGGCAGTCGGACACGCTCTTCGGCGGCACGGGCGCGGACCGGCTGGTCGGCGACCAGGAATGGCTGAGCAGCCAGGGCGCCAACGACCGGCTCGACGGCGGCGACGATGCCGACCTGCTGATCGGCGATGCGACCAATGTCTATGGTAGCGGCAGGGGCGGCAACGACCGGCTGACCGGCGGCGCGGGCAACGACATCCTGATCGGCGACGGCGACGTGATGACGGACAGCGCCAGGGGCGGCGCCGACACGCTGGAGGGCGGCGACGGCAATGACTGGCTCTATGGCGACGGCCGCGAGACGACCGCGGCGGTCGCCGGCGGCGCCGACAAGCTCTATGGCGGCGACGGCCCCGATCACCTGATCGGCGGCGGCGGCAACGACCTGCTTGCGGGCGGCGCGGGCGCCGACTGGTTCGTTTTCGCGCCGGGCTCGGGCGCCGACGAGATCAGCGATTTCGCCTCGGGCGCAGACTATATCGACCTCAGCGCTTTCGACATCGCGTATGAGCAACTTAGGTTCACCACGAGCGCGGATGGGACCCGCATCACCATGGGCACCGACAGCATCTTCGTCCGCGGCGCGCAGGGGTTGTCGCCCAATGATTTCGTCTTTGGCTGACGCGTACGTCAGCCAAAGACAAAGTCCGCCTGATCGAGCGCGCCGACGCCGCGCACGAAGATCGTATCGGTGGCGCTCAGTTGGATCGTCACCCCCGCGCTGCTGGTGGTGAAGCGCAGCGCCTCATAGGCGATGTCGAAAGCGCTGAGGTCGATCCGGTCGGCCTCGGCGCCGCCACGCGTGAAATCGGTGATCTCGTCGGCGCCCGACCCGACCGCGAAGACGAAGCGGTCGCCCCCGCCGCCGCCGGTCAGCTTGTCCGCGCCCCCGCGCGCGCCAGCCGCCATGGTCACCGCGTCGCCGTACAATATGTCGTCGCCGAGCCCGCCGATCAGCGTGTCCGCGCCGCCGACGCCGCTCGCGGTCATGCTCATCCCGTCGCCGACCAGCATGTCGTCGCCATCGCCGCCATCCAGCGTGTCCCTGGCGGCGAGCGACGAGACCCATTCGGCATCACCGACCAGAAGATCGTTGCCAGCGCCGCCATATAGCCGGTCGGTCTGCGAGCCGCCGTACAGCGTGTCGTCGCCGTCTTCGCCCGAGAGCATATCCTCGTTCTTGCCGCCATCGAGCCGGTCGGCGCCGACGCCACCGCGCAGCGTGTCGTTGCCGTCGTCGCCGGAAAGCGCGTCGTCGCCTTCGCCGCCGGTCAGTATATTGGCCCCGGCGCTGCCGAGCAGCACATCGGCGAAGGCCGAGCCCTGCGCATTCTCGATACTCACCAGCCGGTCACCCATGGCATCGCCGCCGGTCGCGGTCTGGGCGCGCAGGTTGACCAGCACGCCGCCGAGCGAGCCCGCATATTCCGCGGTGTCCGATCCCGCGCCGCCGTCGAGCAGATCGCCGCCCGCGCCGCCGCGCAGCACGTCCGCGCCGTCGCCGCCGGCCAGCCGATCCTCGCCGCCGCTGCCAACGACGAAATTGTCGAGCGCGTTGCCGGTCATCGTCGCGCCGATCGTCCCGGTATAGACCAGCTCCTCGACATTGGCGCCGAGCGTGTAGCTGGTCGCGGCGGTGCGGATGCGGTCGCGTCCCTCGCCCGCCGCCTCGATCACCTGATCGCCGGCCTCAAAGACGACATAGAGGTCGTTGCCGGTGCTGCCGCGCAACACATCGTTGCCGCCGCCGCCATCGAGCTGGTCATCGCCTGCTCCGCCGAACAGCAGGTCGTCGCCGCCGCGCCCATAGAGGATATCGCCGAGCAGCGGATCGTCCCCGCCGGTGATGCTGTCGGAATAGTTGGAGCCGATCACGGTCTCGATGCCGACCAGCCGGTCGCCTTCGGCCTCGCCGCCGCGATTGACGTTGGTGACAAGGTTCACGGTGATCGCAGCGGATTTGGTGTAGTCGACCTGGTCGCGTCCCGCCCCGCCGTCGAGCAAGTCCGCCCCCGCGCCGCCCACCAGCTTGTCGTCGCCGTCGAGCCCGTAGAGCGCGTCAGCCAGCGCCTTGCCGTAGAGGCTGTTATCGAGCGCATTGCCGGTGCCGGTAAAGCCGCCGGTGCCGGTATAGCTGAGATCCTCGACCCCATCGGCGAGCGTCAGCGAGGACAGGCCCGTGCGCACGATATCGAGTCCGCCGCCGACCGTCTCGGTCACCTGGTCGCCCGCATTATCGACCACATAGCTATCGTCGCCCTCGCCGCCGTTCATCGCATCCGCGCCCGCGCCGCCGTCGAGTATGTCGTTGCCCGCGCCACCGTCGATCCGGTTGGCGTTCGCATCGCCCGTCAGCGTGTCGGCGAAGGCGCTGCCCACCACCGCCTCGATCCCCGACAGACCGTCGCCCTGTGCATCGCCGCCCGACACGGCGCCGGTGGTGAGGTTGACCTTCACGCCCACGGCGCTGTCTGAATAGACCACAGTGTCGAACCCGCCCGCACCGTCGATGCGGTCACCGCCCGCGCCGCCGGCGAGGATCTGATCGCCGCCATCGCCGATGATCGTATCGGCGAAGCCCGTGCCGATGAAATGCTCGATCCCGTCGAACCGGTCGCCTTCGGCATCGTCGCCGCTGCTCGCGCCGGTCTGGAGGTTGATCGAGATGGCACCCGAATTGGCGCTGTAGTCGACCGTATCGATACCGTCCCCACCGATCAGCACATCGGCGCCCGCGCCGCCTTGGAGCAGATCATCACCGCCGCGCCCTTCGAGCCGGTCCGCGCCTGCGCCGCCGTACAACGTCTCGTCAGCCCCCACCCCGGCCAGCGCATCGTCGAACGCCGAGCCGACCAGCGCCTCGATGCTCATCAGCCGGTCGCCCGCGGCATCGCCGGTGCCGCCCTGCACCGACAGCGCCAGATCGACCTGCACCGCCGCCGCCGAGCCCGAATAGTCGGCGGTATCGAGGCCGTCGCGCCCATTGATCAGGTCCGCGCCCTTGCCGCCGGCCAGCAGATTGTCGCCAGCATCGCCGTTCAGCGCATCGCCGAACGCCGAGCCGATCAGGCCCTCGATCGCGACGAGGCTCACCCCGCCCGAAGCGGTGCCCGCCGCAAGATCCGCCGTCGCCATGCTCGCGCTGGTCGAAAAGTCCGCAACGTCAGTGCCCGCGCCGCCGTCGAGCCGGTCCGCCCCGTCCTTGCCGGCCAGCCGGTCGTCGCCGTCGCCGCCCGACAGCGCATTGGCCGTGCTATCGCCGACCAGCACGTCGCCAAAGCCCGAACCGACCAGATTCTCGATCCCAGCCAGCACATCGCCCTCGGCATCGCCGCCGCTACCGGTGCCGCCCAGCACCGCATTCACCGCCGCTGCGCTTGCTGAATAATCGGCGGTGTCGATCCCGGCGCCGCCGGTCAGCCGGTCCGCACCCGCGCCGCCGACCAGCGCATTGGCGAAGCCGTCGCCGGTCAGCACGTCGGCGAAACCCGAGCCGATCAGCCGCTCGACCCCCTGGAGCCGGTCGCCTGCCGCATCGCCGCCAATCCCGATGCCGGCGACGAGGTCGACCGTGACCGCGCCGCCGCTGCCCGAATAATCCGCGCTATCGAAACCGGCGCCGCCGATCAGCGTGTCGGCACCTGCGCCGCCGACCAGCAGATCGTCGCCGCCGCGCCCATCGATCCGGTCGTCGCCCGCGCCGCCGCCGATCCAGTCCGCGCCGTCATTGCCCGACAGCGTATCGGCAAAGGCCGAGCCTTCGACGCCCTCGATCTTGACCAGCCGATCGCCAGCCGCTTCACCGCCGCTTGCCGCGCCATTGGCGAGATCGACGACCACCGCCGCGCTGCTGCTGCCATAATCGACCCGATCGATCCCGGCGCCGCCGTCGAGCAGGTCCGCGCCCGAACCGCCATCGAGCATGTCATCGCCGGCACCGCCCGAAAGCGCGTCGTCGCCCGCACCGCCGAACAGCCGGTTCGCGGCCGCGTCGCCCGCGAGCACATCGGCAAAGGCCGAGCCCTCGACATCCTCGAACCCGTCGAACAGATCGCCCGCGGCATCGCCGCCACTGGCGGAGAGCCGCATCAGATCGACCTGCACCGCAGCATCGCTGCCTGCGTAACTGAGCATATCGCGCCCGGCGCCGCCGACCAATATGTCCGCACCCGAACCGCCGGCCAGCATATCGTCGCCGGCATTGCCGACCAGCATGTCGCTGCCCGCGCCGCCGATCAGCGCATCGGCGCCCGCGGTGCCGCCGATCAGGTCGTCGCCCGCGGTCCCCGCCGCGACCACCACGCGCTGCCCGTCCAGGGTCAGCACCGATCCCGTGCCCTTCTTCAATGTCACCGTGCCCGCACCGGTGGCGAGGCCATAGTCGCGCACCGTCAGCAAGCCGTTCCTCTCGGCGAGGTTGAACAAAGTCGGCGAGCCAGGGTCGGAGAAGAGCGCCCCGTCGATCGTCGCGCTCGCGCCCTCGGCCAGCCAGATATGCTCGCGATTCCCTCCAGCGAGCGGCGCGCCAGCGTCGAGGCTGACGATGTTGCTGAGCTCAGCGCCCGTGCCCCACAGCCGGATGTTGCGGCCATTGCCCGAGACGATCGCGCCGTCGACCACGATATTGTCGCTCTTCAAATCGAGCCCGCCATCGCTGTTGCCGGTGGCGATCACATCGCGCAGCGTGATGTTATAGGTGCCGCGTTCGGTCGCGAAACCGTCGCCGTTGCGATAGTCGTTCACCGTGTCGAGCGCGTTGCGCATGGCGACGCGATCGATCGTCACATCGTGCGCGGTGCCGGTGATGTGAACGCCGATCGCGAAATTGTCGCCATCCTGGAACTGGCTGTCGCCGCGCACATCCTCGATCAGCACGTTGCTGCTGTCATACTGGACGCGGATCGCGCCCTTGGAATAACCATCGACGGCGACGTCACGGATCGTCAGGCCGGTGATCGTCGCGCTGGCGTTGGCCCCCGAGACCATATTGTCGAAGAAGCGCGAAACGTTCGCGGCGTCGACATGCTCGACCGTGAGGTTGCGCACGTCCGCGCCGACACGAAAGGCCGTGCCGACATTCTCGAAGGCAAGGTCGCTGAAGCGCAGATTGTTCGCGCCGCCGAGCAGCCGAAAGACCTCCTCGCCCGGGGGACTGGCCGGATCGAACGGTGCAGTCCTGGTGCCGGCGATCGTCGCCGCCATCGCATTGCCCGCGCCATCGACCCCGCGGATCGTCACCGGCGCGCTCGCCGTCCCGCCCGCGACGATCGCCAGCGCCCCGGTCGGCGCGGTATAGGCCCCCTGGTCGGCGAGCAGCAGCACCTGCCCACCCGGTCCCGCCGCCGCGATCAGCTGCGGCAGGTCCTTCAGCGTCGCGGCGTTCGCGGCGCTCGAGCCGTCGCCCGAACCGCTGCCGGTCGGCGAGATGTAGAGGGTCGGCATGGCAAGGTTCCCGTCATAAGCCTGAAAAGACACCCCCCGCGCAATCGCGACCAAACAGCCCGCGACGGCACCCGGGTCAACCATATGCTGCATCTGCGAACGCCGAATCGCCCCTTTGCTCCGACGACCGGAGCCACCGCGCCTTCGCTCTCCAGACTTTGGCCGCTACCAAGGTTCGCGCCGGACGCTTCACGTTGCCGCACCCCGCAGATTGTCAACGCCTCAAGAATCCGATCGGAGATCCACCGTACAGCAGGACCTGTCCCTCGGGACGTCGCAGCCGCCCGCGGACGACGGGCTCGCGGCCTTCGCCCTGATCCTCGCCATGCACCGCATCGTCGCAGACCCGGCCGAGCTGCGCCATGATCTCGGCCATGCCGACCCTGTCACGGCATCCGATCTGTTACGCTTGGCCAAGCGCATCGACGGTGTCCGCGCCCGCGCCACGACCGCCGATTTCGAGCGATTGAGACGCCTACCCATGCCTGTGATGGCGAGCGGCGCCGAGGGCTGGTTCGTGATCGGCCGCGTCGGCGAGGATGCCGTGGCGATCCAGCGCCCCGGTGCCGAAATCGAGCGATGGGACCGCGCCGCGCTGGAGGCCCGCTGGTCGGGCGAGTTGCTCCTCGTCGCCACCCGCGACGCCGCGCAGGTTGCCGCGCCCGCCTTCGACATGACGTGGTTCGTTCCCCAGATCGTCAAATATCGAAAGCTGATCGGCGAGGTGCTGCTGATCACCCTCGCGCTCAACCTGCTCGGCCTCGCCGCGCCGCTCTTTTTCCAGAATGTCGTCGACAAGGTGCTGGCGCACAACAGCCTGGCCACGCTGCAGGTGCTGAGCATCGGGCTGGTGATCGTCTCGCTGTGGGAAGTCGCGTTCGGCTGGCTGCGCACCCGGCTCTATTCGGAGACCAGCCAAAAGCTCGACGTCGAGCTGGGCAGCCGCCTCTTCCGCCACCTGCTCCGCCTGCCGCTCGCCTATTTCGAGAATCGCCGCGTCGGCGACACCGTTACCCGCGTCCGCGAGCTGGAGACGGTGCGCGAGTTCATGACCAGTGCCTCGCTCACCGTGCT
The DNA here is from genome assembly GCF_001468225.1 of Sphingopyxis sp. H053. GTDB lineage: Bacteria > Pseudomonadota > Alphaproteobacteria > Sphingomonadales > Sphingomonadaceae > Sphingopyxis. The sequence continues at coordinate 71,060 of NZ_LNRU01000008.1, forward strand.
GGTCGATCCGCTGTTCACCATCGTCTTCATGATCGCGATGTGGCTCTACTCACCCCTCCTCTTCGTCATCGTCGCGCTCACCCTCCCCGCTTATGTGATCGTCTCGCTCGTCGTCACCGGTCCCTTGCGCCGCCGGCTCGACGAGAAATTCGCGCGCGGCGCCGCCAACAACGCGCTGCTTGTCGAGAGCGTCTCGGGCATGCAGACGCTCAAGGCGGCGGCGGTCGAGCCGCAATGGCAGGACCGCTGGGAACGCCAGCTCGCCGCGTACAGCGCCGCCAACCAGCGCGTCATCAACCTCGGCAATTCGGGCAGTCAGGCGGTCCAGCTCATCTCCAAGCTCAGCCTCGCCGCGATCCTGTTCTTCGGCGCGCAGCAGGTGATCGCCGGTGCCCTCACCATCGGCGGACTGGTCGCGTTCAACATGTTCGCGCAGCGCGTCTCCGGCCCGGTCATCCGCATGGCGCAGCTCTGGCAGGACTTCCAGCAGGTCCGCCTCTCGGTCCAGCGGATCGGCGACATCCTCAACAGCGGCCCCGAGCCCGGCGCCGGATCGCGCACAACTTTGCCTGCGCTCGCCGGCCATGTCCGCTTCGAGGCCGTCCGCTTCCGTTATGCCGCCGAGGGGCCCTGGACGCTCGACGACATCAGCCTCGACCTGCCCGCCGGCGCCACGCTCGGCATCGCCGGCGCCTCGGGCTCGGGCAAATCGACGCTCACCAAATTGCTCCAGCGCCTGTATCTGCCCGCAAGCGGCCGCGTGCTGATCGACGGCGTCGACATCGCCCAGATCGATCCCGCCTGGCTGCGCCGCCAGATCGGGGTGGTGTTGCAGGAGAATATCCTGTTCAACCGATCGATCCGCGAGAATATCGCGCTCGCCGATCCCGTCACGCCGATCGAGCGGGTAATGACCGCCGCCCGCCTCGCCGGAGCGCACGATTTCATTCTGGAGCTACCGCGGGGCTATGACACGATCGTCGAGGAGCGCGGCGTCAACTTCTCGGGCGGCCAGCGCCAGCGCCTCGCCATCGCCCGCGCGCTGATCACCAACCCGCGCATCCTGATCCTCGACGAGGCGACCTCGGCGCTCGATGCCGAGAGCGAGGAGATCGTTCAGCGCAACCTCAAGTCGATCGCCGCCGGTCGCACCGTGCTGATCATCGCGCACCGCCTCTCGGCGATCCGCCAGTGCGACCGCATCCTGACGCTCGACAAGGGGCGGATCGTCGAAAGCGGCACGCATGACGAGCTGCTCCGCCTCGGCGGCCGCTATGCCGCGCTCCATCACCGCCAGATCGGCGTCCAGGCGGGGGCCGCGGCATGAACGCGCTCACGCGTCACTGGACGGCCGTTCGCGACGCGCTCGACAATGAGCGCGCGCGATCGCGCGGGGTTCTGCGTACCGAGGAGACCGATTTCCTTCCCGCCGCGCTCGAAGTGGTCGAGCGCCCCGTATCGCCGACCGGGCGGGTCACGGCCTGGCTGTTGCTCGGCCTGTTCGCGGCCGCGCTGCTCTGGCTGGTCCTTGGCCGGGTCGACGTCGTCGCCTCGGCGCCGGGCAAGCTGGTCCCCGCCGACGACGTCAAGCTGATCCAGCCCGGTGCGACGGGGATCGTCCACGCCATATTGGTCCGCGACGGCCAGCGCGTCCGCGCCGGCCAGCCGCTGGTCGAGCTCGATCCCACCGTCTCGGATGCCGACACGGCGCAAGCCGGCAAGGCGCTGGAGACGGCGATGCTCGACGCCGCGCGGCTGCGCGCCATGCTGTCCGCGCTCGACGGCCAGGGTTTGCGCTTCACGCCGCCCGCCGGAACCACGGCCGACGTTGCCGCCACCCAGATCGCGCTCGCCCGCGCCCAGCTGGCCGAGATCCGGGCGGGCAGCCAGACGCGCGCCGCCGACACCGAATCCGCCCGCGCGGCCGGGGCCGAGGCGCAGATCCAGGCGGCCAAGCTCACCGAGACCCTGCCGCTGCTCGACGAGCAGATCGCCGCCAACGAGACGCTGCTCGAAAAGGGCTATGTCTCGAAGCTGCGCGTGATCGAGATGCGCCGCCAGCGCCTCGTCGCCGCGCGCGACCGCGACGCCGCGCTCGCCACCGCGCGCAAGGCGGAGGCGCAGATCGCGGTAGCCGGCGGCCATTCGAGCCAATCCACCGCCGAAGCCCGCGCGCGCATCCTCGCCGATCTCGCCAAGGCCGAGAGCGAGGCGCGACTGCGCAAGGAGGAGCTGACCAAGGCGACCAAGCGCGGCAGCCTCCAGCGCCTCGTCAGCCCCGTCGACGGCACGGTCACGCAGCTCGCCGTCCATACCGTCGGCGGCGTGGTCGAGGCGGCCAAGCCGATCATGGTGATCGTGCCGGCGCGCGGGAAGCTGGTCGCCGAAGTGATGATCGCCAACAAGGATGTCGGCTTCGTCCGCGCCGGCCAACCCGTCGCGCTCAAGGTCGAGGCCTTTTCCTTCACGCGCTACGGCGCGGTGCCGGGCAGGCTCGAGCAGATCAGCTCGGACGCGGTGCAGGACGAGAAGCGCGGGCTGATCTATACCGCGCGGGTGACGCTGGACCGCGCAACGATCGTGCGCGATGGCAGGGCGATCCCCCTCACCCCCGGCATGGCGGTCACCGCCGACATCCGCACCGGCCGCCGCTCGCTCGCCTCCTATCTGCTGAGCCCGATCGACGAGATCCGCACGACGGCGGCGCGGGAGCGCTAACGCCTTCTCCCCTCTGAAGAGAGGGAAGCGCCGATGACGCACGGCATCATGGAGCCCGCACGTTAATGTGGGCCGGCCCATTCCACAGGGTCAGTATTGGCCTGACCAAATGTCCCGAACGCGCGATGGCGGCCGCCTATACGCGCGAAATCTGCGCGTAATCCCCGTCATTCCGATAATTGGTAAGGCACTCTTGCCAAATTGGACTGACAAGTCTATCCGGCAACAGGACACACGACGTCAAATCGGTCGCCCTGATCACAAAAGGGCGTCGGATCTTGGTGCAGGCCGAAGGGAGAGAAGAATGAGTCGCGAGAGCTGCAGCAGGCGCCACCTGCTTATTTCAACGAGTCTGATGAGCTTGCTGATCATGTCGCCGGCCCATGGCCAGACGGCTACGCAGGCACCGGCCGAACAAACCAGTCCGACAGCCGAGAACACCGAATCCCCCCCAGCCGATACGCAAGAGATCATCGTCACCGGTTTCCGTGGTTCGCTAAATAGCGCGCTGAACCTGAAGCGGCAGGAAACCGCGGCGGTCGATAGTATCGTCGCCGAAGACATCGGCAAATTTCCCGATTCCAACCTCGCCGAATCGATGCAGCGCATTCCTGGCGTCGCCTTGTCGCGCGGCGATGGCGGCGAGGGGCGCAATATCTCGGTTCGCGGTCTCGGCGCACAATTCACCCGCGTGCGGATCAACGGGATGGAGGGCACCTCGCAGGTCAGCGGCAGCGATATCCGCGGCGGCGTCGCCACGGGGCGCTCGTTTGACTTCGTGACCTTCCCGACCGAAATCTTCTCCGCGCTTTCGGTCCGCAAGACGACCTCCGCCGACGTCGAGGAAGGCTCGCTCGGCGCGACGGTCGACCTGCGCGCACCCCGGCCGTTCGACCAGAAGGAGGACTTCGTCTTCTCGGGCACGGCGCGCGGAATCTACAACGACATCAGCAAAAAGGCCGATCCGCGGCTGTCCGCGCTCGTTTCCAAGCAGTTCGGCGACACATTCGGCGTGCTCGCCAGCCTCGCCTATTCGAAGCGCCACATCGACGAATACGCCTATTCGGCGGTCGACATCCTGCCGTCCTACGTCGCCGGGCAGTCGCAGGGCGGCATCATCTTTCCCTTTTGCACGCCCGTCGGCTACACTTTTGGCGGCGTACCGGTGAACAGCCCCGCGCCGGGCTATGCCAATGGCGGCACCCCGGTCGGCGCCGACGCCAACAACTGCAGCGCCGGCAACCCCCGCACCAGCACCAAGGAAGCCTATGATTATATCATGAGCCGCACGGGCGTGTCGGGCCGCCCGGGTGGCGGGGTGTTCCTGCCGCGCCTGCCCCGTCCGGTGAAGGGCAGCCAGAATCAGGAGCGTATGGCCGGGTCGCTGACGCTGCAGTGGAAACCCACCGACGACACCGATATCTCGCTCGACGGCCTGTATTCGCGCTTCAAGGTCAATCGTCTCGACACGATGCTCGATGCGCGCTCGATGGGCCGCACCGCCTCGAACAACGGCCAGCCGATGATGTCGATCCGCGACATCGAAGTCGACGACAACGGGTCGCTGATCCATGGCCTGTGGGACGGCGTCGACCTGCGATCGGAAATGCAGGACGAGCGTTTCACCTCGACCTTCCGCCAGGTGAACCTCAACTTCGACCATCGTTTCTCCGACACGTTCCGCGTCTTCGGCCTGGCCGGCATCAACGATTCCAAATTGAACGTCGATCGCCTCCAGGTCGCGATGGATTCGAACGACACCGATAATTTCTCGATCGACTTCCGCGACAATCCGGATGTCCCGAAGATCGGTTACGGCATCGACCTGACCAATCCGGCCAATTTCCTGTTTGGCCCGCCGCTGGCCGACGGCACGCAGCGCGGTCAGATTTCGAGCTTCATCCGTAAAAATACGATCGTCAGCAAGACCTTCGAACTCAACGGCGAGTGGGAGGCGGCGCCAAACTTCACCATTCAGGTGGGTGGCCAGTATCGCACCAACAAATATACCGCGCGCGAGCGGCAGCTGATCCCCGCCCAGTCGTTGCCGCAGGTGCTCCCCGCCGGCGTGTCGCTCGCCGACATCACCTTCGTGACGAAGAACATCGGCAAGAATCTGAACGGCCAGATGCAGGATTTCCTCGCGATCGATCCGGACAAGTTCCGCGAAGCGGTGAACTTCAGCAGCTATCAATATTGCAACCTGGAGTGCGCCAAGGGCACCTATGGCGGGGTCGACGAGAAATATACTTCGGGCTATGCCATGGTGAAGTTCGACACCGAAGACGTCTTGCCATTCGCGCTGCGCGGCGATGCCGGCGTCCGCTATGTCCGCACCAGCTTCGACACATATGGGCCGATCCCCACCGCCGCGCCGGCCGGGTCGCCCTATCCCACGCGATATGTGATCTCGACAGTGGAGCGTAGCTATGATGACTGGCTGCCGTCGATAAACCTCGCGCTCGACGTCACGCCCGACCTTATCGCGCGTTTCTCCGCGGCGCGCGTGATGTCGCGTCCGTCCTATGGGCAGCTCATCCCCAGCGGCAGCGCGAACATCGTGATCCGCACCGCCTCGATCACCAACCCCTATCTCGATCCGATCCGGGCCAACACGATCGACGCCGCACTCGAATGGTATTTCGCGCCCGGTTCACTGCTGTCGGTCGCCTATTTCTACAAGAATATCGAGACCTATATCCAGAATACCAACCAGCTGGTGCCGTTCCGCGATCTCGGGCTCCCGCTGTCGCTGCTGGAGGGCACGGGCACGGGCATCACGCCCGACGAACTGTTCAGCGTGACGCGCAGCAACAACACCGACGGCGGGCCGCTGCGCGGGTTCGAGGCGAACCTCCAGCTGCCGTTCCGTTTCCTGCCCGGCGCGCTCAGCAATTTCGGCCTGCTCGCCAACTTCACGCGGGTGCGCTCGAGCATCAATTACATCATCTCGCCGACCCTCACGCGCAGGGCGCCTCTCGTCGGCCTCTCGCCGGAAACCGCCAGCGCCACGCTCTATTATGAGGACGATAAATTCAGCGTCCGGTCGACGGTCAACTATCGGGCGGCCTTCCTCACCGGCGTCCCGGGTCCGACCGACAGCGACGCGAACGTCAATGCGAGCTCGATCTTCGTCGACGCTTCGGCCTCGTACAACATCAACGAGAATATCAAGCTCATCGCCGAGGTGTCGAACATCACCAACGAAACCAATCGCCTCTACACCGACACCACGCGGAAAGACCCGCTCTACACCTCCTATTTCGGCCGCACGTTCAGCCTGGCAGTCAATTTTCAGTTCTGAGCTTCTCCCTGTCGCCGTGAGCATCGGTCGGTTTTCCGACTATGCTCGCGGCGATATGTTGCGGGCGGCGACCGCTCTCGTGCGCGCGGCGGAAACCAGGTTAAAACCGGTCCATAAATTGTCATAATTGGTATTACCAATTTTATTGAAAATGGTAAGGCAGATGCTATGAGCAATGGGAGCAGCCGATCGGCTCCCCGAAACGAGAACAGGAAAATAGCATGAAGATCCAGTCTGCCCGCGTCATCGTGACATGTCCGGGGCGCAATTTCGTGACCTTGAAAATCGAAACCGATCAGGGGGTTTTCGGAATCGGCGACGCGACGCTGAACGGGCGCGAGCTCTCGGTCGTTTCCTATCTCGAGGATCATGTCATCCCTTGCCTGATCGGGATGGACCCGCGCCGGATCGAGGACATCTGGCAGTATCTCTATCGCGGCGCCTATTGGCGGCGCGGTCCCGTCACCATGTCGGCGATCGCGGCGGTCGACACGGCGCTTTGGGATATCAAGGGCAAGATGGCGGGCATGCCGATCTATGACCTGCTCGGCGGAAAGAGCCGCGACGGCGTGATGGTCTATGGCCATGCCAATGGCGCCGACATTGCCGAAACCGTCGACGCGGTCGGCCAGTATATCGACCTCGGGTATAAGGCCATTCGCGCGCAATCGGGGGTCCCGGGAATCAAGGACGCCTATGGCGTCGGCCGCGGCAAGCTCTTCTATGAGCCCGCCGACGCCGCGCTGCCGTCGCTGACGATCTGGGATACGAAGAAATATCTCGACCACATCCCCAAATTGTTCGAAAAAATCCGCGACACCTATGGGTTCGAGCATCATCTGCTCCATGACGGCCATCATCGGATGACCCCCATCGAAGCCGCCCAACTCGGCAAGGCGCTGGAGCCCGCAAAATTATTCTGGCTCGAAGATGCGACGCCGGCGGAAAATCAGGAAGCGTTCAAACTCATTCGCCAGCATACGACGACCCCGCTGGCCGTCGGCGAGATTTTCAACACGATATGGGACTGCAAGGACCTGATCCAGAACCAGCTGATCGACTATATCCGCGCGACCGTGGTCCACGCCGGCGGAATCACGCATTTGCGGCGGATCGCCGACCTCGCCGCGATCTATCAGATCAAGACCGGCAGCCATGGCGCGACCGACCTGTCGCCCGTGTGCATGGGCGCGGCGCTCCACTTCGACAGCTGGGTCCCCAATTTCGGGATCCAGGAATATATGCGCCATACACCCGAGACCGACGAAGTCTTCCCGCACAACTACCGTTTCGAGCAGGGATATATGTATGCGGGCGATGCCCCGGGGCACGGCGTCGACATCGACGAGAAGCTGGCGGCAAAATATCCCTATCAGCCCGCCTATCTGCCCGTCGCCCGGCTCGAAGACGGAACGATGTTCAACTGGTGATCTGTTGAGGTGCGGGAGAGCCGGGGTGCTGGTGCCAAACTAATCGTCATCCCGGCGGAAGCCGGGATCTCGCCGGTGCATCATATTTCGACGACGAGATCCCGGCCTTCGCCGGGATGACGGAATTAGGCTAGGCTTTCGGGCCGCCACTCGGAGGCGATCAGCGCGCCTTCACCGAACAGCCTTTGCGTTGCATCGGGAGCTGCGACCGCTTCGCGTAGCTTATCGCCAAGCGGATCGTCGATCGTATGGTCGCTGCGCAGGAAAGCGATCCATGCAGCGATCGCAGCCTCGAGCGAAGGGCAACGCTGCCCACGGTGCTGGTGCCATGCCAGCGTTTCGAGCCAGCGTTGCGGGATTTTCTGGCTGCCATCCATCGCGATCTGGATCAGCCGGTGGTTCAGCGCGGGGTTGGCGAAGCGGTCGAGCAGGGCGCCGGCATAAGCCGTGAGATCCTGTCCCGGCGCGGCGTCGATCGTCGGGGCGGCTTCCTCACGCATCAGCCGCTCGATCACCGGCCGGATCGCCGGGTCGGCGATTGCCTGATGGACAAATACGTGCCCTGCTCCAAGCCCGATATAGGCGAGCGCCGAATGCGCGCCGTTGAGCATACGCAGTTTGGCGGTTTCATAGGGCGCGACGTTGGCGACCAGCTCGGCCCCGACATTCTCCCAGCGCGGCCGCGGGCCGGCAAAATCATCCTCGATGACCCATTGGCTGAAGCCTTCGGTGACCACCGCGCCCTCGTCGCGGACGCCAAGGGTGGTTTCGACTTCGGCGCGGTCTGCCTCAGTAGTCGCGGGGACGATGCGGTCGATCATCGTCGCCGGGCATCGGCATTCGCTGTCGAACCACGCCGAAAGGTCGGGATGACAAGCGGCGAGATAGTCGCGCATCAAGGCGCGCAGCACCGCGCCATTGCCCGCCAGATTATCGCAGCTGAGCAGCGTCAGCCCGGGCAGGCCCGCGGCCTTGCGCGCCGCGAGCCCTGCCGCGACGAAGCGATAGAGGCTGGAACCGCCGGCCGCCGCAGCCAGATCGAGCGAGCCATCGGCCCGGCGCAGATAGCCCTTCTCGGTGACCGTGAAGCTGATGATGCGCGTCGTCGGTGCCGCAATCGCATCGGCCACGGCCTGCGGATTGTCGGAAGCGACGAGCACCTGCTGGACCGCGCCGATCAATCGTATTTCGGTTCCGGCGACGCTCCGTGTGCTGACCGTGTAAAGCCCATCCTGCGGGTTCAGCTGTGCCGCGACGTCCCCTGAACGGAGCGACACCCCGATGATGCCCCAGTCGCGATCCCCCGCGCGCATCGCATCGTCGGTGTAGACCGCCTGATGCGCGCGGTGGAAGGCGCCGATACCGATATGGACGATGCCCGCGGCTTGGCGCTCGCGGTCGTAACCCGGCGCCTGCACCGACGCCGGAAGCTTCGTTTGCGCCGACAGCCTCACAGCTTGTACGCGGCCTTGGCGAGATTATAGCTGAGGTCGACGGCAAGCTCGGCCGCCTCCCATTCCTCCATGCGATGCTCGGCGACGAGCTGCGCAAGGAAGCCGCAGTCGATGCGCCGCGCGACATCATGGCGCGCGGGGATCGACAGGAAAGCGCGTGTGTCGTCGTTGAAGCCGACGCTGTTATAGAAGCCCGCGGTCTCGGTCGTGTGGCTGCGGAAGCGCCGCATGCCTTCGGGGCTGTCGTGGAACCACCAGGCGGGGCCGAGCTTCAGCGCCGGATAATGGCCCGCGAGCGGCGCGAGTTCGCGCGCATAACTTGTCTCGTCCAATGTAAAGAGGATGATCGTCAGCGCGGCTTCGTTGCCATAACGCCCCAGTAGCGGGCGCAGCGCATGGACATAGTCGGTCGCGGTCGGGATATCGGCGCCCTTGTCGCGGCCATAATGCTCGAACAGCCACGGGTTGTGGTTGCGGAAACTGCCGGAGTGAATCTGCATGACGAGCCCGTCGTCGAGGCTCATCCGCGCCATCACCGTCAGCATATGCGCGCGGAACAGCTCGGCGTCGGCGGCGCTGACATTGACGCCGGTGACGCGCGCGAACAGCGCTTCGGCTTGCGTCTCCGAAAGGTCGGCAGTCGCGGCGGTCGGATGGCCATGGTCGGTCGAGGTCGCGCCCATCTCGGCGAAGAAGGCGCGGCGATTCCGGTGCGCGGCGAGATAGCCGGCGTAACTGTAGGCGTCCTCGCCGCTCAACTCGGAGAAGCGCTTGAGGTTGTCGCGAAAGCCCTCGAACTCGGGATCGACCACCGGATCGGGGCGATAGGCTGTGATCACCTTACCCAGCCATTCGCCGCTGGCGTTGGCGGCGCGAACGGCCGCGTGATGCTCGAGCGTATCGAGCGGGCTTTCAGTCGTTGCGATCACTTCGATACCGAACCGATCGTACAGCGCGCGCGGCCGAAAGGCATCGGTCGCGAGCTTCTCGGTTATCAGATCGTAATAGAGGTCCGACGTCTCGCCCGAGAATTGCACGTCGAAGCCGAATGCCTCGGCGAACACCCAGTCCATCCACATCCGCGTCGGCGTGCCGCGGAACAAATGATAGTTTTGCGCGAACAGCCGCCAGCTCTCGCGCGGGCCGGCCGCCTTGTTGCGGATCCCCAGCGCATCGAGCGAAATGCCCTGCGAATAGAGCATCCGGAACGCATAATGATCGGGATGCAGCAGGAACTCGGCGGCATTGCCGAACGATGCGTTGCCCGCGAACCACGCCGGATCGGTATGCCCGTGCGGGCTGACGATCGGCAGGTCGGCAACCTCGGCATAAAGGCGCCGGCAAATATCGCGCTGCGCGAGATCGGACGGGAACAGGCGATCGGGATGAAGCTGAAACGGGCGGGTCATGCGGAGGTGCCTTCGCTTTCGACAGTGACCGGCGTCAGGCGCGGACTCAGGAGATGGAGCGCCAGCACGGCGAGGAAATAGACCGTCGTGCACACGGCGAAGATGATCGTGTAATTGCCGTTTGTCGCATCGAGCACGAGCCCGGTCGACTTGGCCATGATCATCCCGCCGATGCCGCCCATGAAGCCGCCAAGTCCGATCACCGACCCGACCGCGCGTTTGGGGAACATGTCGGGCGGGATCGAGAGGATCGTCGACGAAAAGGCCTGATGCCCGGCGAGCGCGAGACCGATCAGGACGATGGCCAGCCACATATTGTCGAGGCCCGTGACGAACAACAGCGGCAGGACGAAACAACCGGCGATCACCATCGTCAGCTTGCGCGCGAAATTGGGGGTGCGCCCGCGCTGGATCAGCTTCGAGGAGAGCCAGCCGCCCGCGATACTGCCGACGTCGGAGAGAAGGTACATGATGATCATCGGCAGCAGCACGACCTTCAGGTCGACATCATAGGTGCTGGCGAAATATTTGGGCAGCCAGAACAGCATCAGATACCAGACGGGATCGATGAGGAATTTCGCGACCGCGAACGCCCATGCCTCGCGCTTGGTGACGATTTTCGACCAGCCGAGGCGCGCGACCTGCTCGGGCGGATCATGCTCGATCCACGCGAGTTCGGCATCGCTGACCTTCCCGCTCTCACGCGGATTGCTGTAGAGCCACAGCCACAATACCAGCAGGAGAGCGCCAAATGCGCCGGTGTAGATGAAGGTTTGACGCCAGTCGAAACCCGCCCAGACCATGAACAGCCAGATCGTCGGCGCGGTCAAAATGACCCCGATCGTCGTTGCGCTGTTGACCCAGCCGATCGCAAAAGCGCGTTCCTTTTGGGGGAACCATTCGCTCGACGCGCGAACGACCGCGGGGAAATGCCCCGCCTCGCCGACCCCGAGGACGACACGCGCGGCCATGAAAGAGGCGATCGATCCCGCGAAACCATGGGCGACATGGCCGATCGTCCAGATGGCGATCGCGATGCTGTATCCGATCTTGGGGCCGAAGCGGTCGATCAGCCAGCCCATCAACAGGAAACCCAGCGCATAGGCGGCCTGAAACGCCATGACGATGTTGCCATAGTCATTCTCGCTCCACCGCATCTCGTCGCCGAGGACGGGCGCCAGCAGGCCGAGCATCGTGCGGTCGATATAATTGACCGTCGTGGCCGCGAACAGCACCGCGACGATCAGCCAACGATAGCGTCCCGTCTTTGATACCGGCGGCGCCGATCCTGCTGCAATGCCCTGCGTCATATGTCTCTCCCGTGGCACCAGAAAAATGCCGGGATCCGTCCGAACGAACCCCGGCAAGGCTGGGGATGGCTAGAAGGTCGGCGCGCGCTCGCCGGTGGCCCCCGCAAGCAGCACGGCGGCGCCGATCAAAGGCCGCGCCAATGCGCTATCGAAAAGGAAGGCCCGCATCACATTCTCCACAACAGTCCGGACGCTTTCCGCGCCCCTTTCTGCAATATCCATAAGGATTGGTCTGACCGATTGCAACAAGTGGTTTGTTACATGCCAAACTCGTCACACGGATCGACCTGCCAGCGAAACATGTGAGAAATTTCCCAATGTTCTGCGATTATCAGGCGCAGGAAAGCATTTTCGGCAAACCGAACTGGCCTAATGGAAAACAAATATTCCCAAGATTTCGCACCGCCCCACTCGCTCAGCAAAAAAAGCGATTGTCAAAATTGGCCATACCAAATAGGCTTGCACCTGCTCCGAACCGACCAGCCCGAAGAAGCAGGTCGAACTTGGAGAGGACGATATGAGCGGACCGGCACCAGCCGAGACGATGCCCGGCGCGGCCGGGATTCCGACCGAAAGGAACTGACCAACATGGGACGCTTTGTCGCCTTTGGCGAAATCCTGCTGCGCATGTCGCCCCCGGGGCGCGAACTCCTGCTCCAGACGCCGCGGCTCGACGTCTGGATCGGCGGCGCCGAGGCCAATGTCGCAACCGCGCTCGCGCGGCTCGGCCACGACACGGCGATCGTCAGCGCCGTGCCCGACGATCCGCTCGGCGACGCGGCCGTCGCCGCGCTGCGGGGGCACGGCGTCGATTGTTCGGCCGTCGCGCGGCGGCCCGGACGGATGGGGGTCTATTATGCCGTGAACGGCGCCGGTTTGCGCGCTACCAACATAATCTACGATCGCGCCCATTCCGCTTTCGCTGACGCCCCCGCAGCGGACTGGGACTGGGATCGGCTCCTCGCCGGCGCCGGCCGTCTGCACCTGTCGGGAATCACCCCGGCGCTGGGCCCCGGCGGAACGGCAGCGGCCTTCGCTGCCGCAGACGCCGCGACGCGGCTTGCTATTCCTGTCTCGTTCGACGGCAATTATCGTGCGCGCCTGTGGGAAAGCTGGGACGGCGATGCCAGGGCCATCCTGTCCCGGCTGGTCGGCCTGGCCGATATCATGTTCGGCAATCATCGCGACATCGCGCTCCTGCTCGGCCGCGATTTTAGCGATGACGGGCCGGCGCGACGACGGACCGCGGCGGACGCGGCATTTGATGCCTTTCCCAAGCTGGCGCTGATCGCCTCGACCGCGCGCCATGTCGAGGATGTGGACCATCACCGCCTCGCCGCGCGGATCGATACGCGCGACGACTTCGCCCAGACCGAGGAGATCAGGGTGGCCGGTATCGTCGACCGCATCGGCACCGGCGACGCATTCGCTGCGGGCGTGTTCGATGCGCTGCTGCGCGACCAATCCATCGCGGTTGCGGCGCAAACCGGGCTGACGCTCGCCGCGCTGAAGCATTCGCTTCCCGGCGATGCGAGCCTGTTCGGGCGATCCGATATCGAAGCCTTCCTGAGCGAGGGTTTCGATGTCAGGCGATAGGGATAGGCAAAGGGTATAGCCCGATTACTGGGCGTAGCGGCTCCGTTCGTCGGCGACCCGCTTTCGGGCCAGTTCGACCTCGTGCACTTCGGTTGCCTCCAGCAGCGCTTCGAGCGCGCGCGCCAGATGCTTTTGCATCGCGGCGCGCGCCGCCGCTGGATCGCGCGCTTCCAGCGCGAGGACAATATCCTCATGCTCGGCAACGCTCGGGGTCACCCCCGCGATATGCGCCTTGCTGCTGAGCAGACGATAGAGCGAAGAGCGCGCGCGCATGTCCCACAGCGATTCCACGACCGCGACGAAGGCGCTGTTCAGGCTCGCGCTGGCGATCAGTTCGTGGAACTGGCGGTCGGCCACTTCGGCGCGCGCGCTGTCGCCGCCGGCATCGCCCATCGCTTTTACGAGCGTACGGAGCTCCGCAAGCTGTTCGTCGGTGATCCGTCCGGCAGCGAGCGCGGCAACCTCCCCCTCGATCTGACGGCGCGCTTCGAGCAGTTCGAAGGGACCGACGTCGGCGGAGGGGCCGTCAACATCGGCATGCGAAATTGCCGTCACATAGACGCCCGATCCTTTGCGCACTTCGACCATCCCGTCGACCTCGAGCGCGATGATCGCCTCGCGAACCGTCGGCCGCGATACGTCATAGGACTGGGCGAGTTGCCGCTCCGACGGCAACCGCGTACCGATCGGATATTCCCCCGCCTCGATCTTGGCCGCGATATCGGTGGATACGCGTTCGTAGAGCCGTTTTGATTCCATGCCATTCCCCATGAGGAAACCGCTATCTTGTTGGCCTATGCGTTACAAGGTCGCTTGTTGCCGGGCGGGCTTGGCATGCGCCTGCGCCGTCAGCACCAGTTCGGCGGCGAGCAACGCTCCCTCCTGATCTTGCGCCACCGATGTCCCTTCGACGATGTCGGTGACGAACTGCGGGCCAAATGGCAGAGGCACTTTGGAGCAGTCCAGATACCGAACACCCTTCCGGTCGGCGATAAGCAGGTGATTTCCGCCGGGCCGGCCGGCGATATCGACATATTTCCTGAGCTCGATATAGCCTTCGGTGCCGAGAATGAAGAGACGGCCATCGCCCCAGGTCGGCAAACCATCGGGCGTGAACCAATCGACGCGGACATAGCCGGTGCCGCCGTCGCCGCTCAGCATCATATCGCCGAAATCCTCGAACGTCGGATGTTCGGGATGCGCGAAATTGCCGGTCTGCGATGCGACGACATGCGCACGCTTGCTGCCCGTCAGATAGACGAATTGATCGGCCTGGTGGCTGCCGATATCGGTCAGGATCCCGCCGTTGCGCGCCGTGTCCCAGAACCAGCCGGGGCGGGATGCCGCGGCCAGTCGATGGGGGGCAAGGTTGACGGTCTGGATGACACGCCCGATCGCGCCGTCGTGGACGAGCTGCCCCGCCATGACCGCGGCGGGCACTTCCAGCCGTTCGGAATACATGATCGCAAACTTGCGGCCGGTCTCCTTGATCGCGCGGCGAACGTCGGCAAGCTGCTTCAGCGAGGTAATCGCCGCCTTGTCGCTGAGATAATCCTTGCCCGCGCGCATGACGCGGATGCCCAGCGGCGCGCGCAGCCCGGGGATGGCTGCGCTGCAGACCAGCTTGATCGCGACATTGTCGAGAATCTCGTCTTCCGAACGCGCCAGCGCGATATCGCCATAGCGCGCGCGGAACATCGCAATCTGCTTGGGATCGGTCGCATGGAAGGTCGTGAGAACGCCGCCACCCCGGATCACGGCGTCGGTGATGCCATAGATGTGATTATGATCGAGCCCGATCACCGCGAACGGCACGCGATATTTCGCTTCCGGCGCCGGGCGTGCGGGTGCGCCCTCGGTCGGCGCATCGCCGCGCGCCGCGGACTGCGCCAGCGCATCGACCGCGAAGCCCGCGGCGAGCCCCGCGGTCAGGCCAAGGCCCAGAAGATCGCGCCGGTTGGTGTCGGTCATGGCTTGTTCCTTTTTCAGATGGCGACCAGCGACGTCGGCCAGGCCATCACCTGACCGCTATCCATCGCCTGTTCGCCAAGCAGCGACGCGACGCTCGCGTAATAGGCCTGCGACAACAGGCCGGGCAGCGGCTTGCCGGTTCGTACCGCTTCGCCAAAACCCTCGAACTGCAGCATCGTCTCGTCATATTCGCCCCAGCCGAGCGAATCGCCGGGCGTGGTGACGGGAAGTTCGGCGAACCAGGTCGCACCGCCGATCGGGACCGTACGCTTTTTCCCGCTCGCCACGTCGGCCTGCATGCGCAGCAGCGCCAGCTCTTTCGGCGGCAGTTCCTTGTAAATGCGACCGAGTTCGGGTTCGATCGTCCCCTTGCTGCCCTGAATCTGCTCTTCGCAGCCATAACGCGCGTTGTTCAGCAGCGAGGTGTAGATCAGTTTGCGGCCCCCCGCATATTCATAGATCAGCGCGACATGGTCATAGACCTCGCGCCCGTCCTTCCAGAAACAGATGCTGCCCGATCCCATCACGCGGGTCGGTACGGCGTCGAAGAACAGGTTGCTGACCTGAATCTGGTGCGTCGCCAGTTCGGTCATCAACCCCGCCGAGCTGTCGCGATACAGGCGCCAGTTGATCTGGCGGTCGGTGGCCCCGGCGGGAACCGGCCGGCGCCAGCTACTTTGCCGGTGCCAGCTGGCGCGGATCTGCGTAAGCGATCCGATTTCGCCCTCTTTCGCGCGGCGGACCGCGTTCAGATAGGTGGGTTTGAACATGCGCTGATGGCCGATCTGCAGCACCTTGCCGCTGTCCTGCGACCGTTTCACCATCGCGCTACAATCGTCGATCGTGCGCGCCATCGCCTTTTCGCACCACACATGAAGCCCCGCATCGAACGCATCGAAGCTCTGCTGTTTATGAAGGTCGAGCGGGGTCGCGATCACCACGGCATCGAGACCGCCCGCATCGAGCATCGCCCGGTGATCGGTGAAGGCACGCGTCGACGCATCGACCAGCGCGCGCCCCTTTGCCAGATGCAGCTCGAAATTGTCGCAGATCGCCGCCACGGTGCAGTTGCGGGTCTTGGCGATATTCTGGATCAGTCCCCGACCGCGATCGCCCGTGCCGATCACCCCCAGCCGTACGCGATCGCCCTTCGCCACCGGTGCGGCGAGGGCGGCTGTGCTTGCCCAGGGCGCCGCTGCGGCCATCCCCGCGCCAGCTGTCGCCATCAGCACGCGATCGATGAACGATCGCCGTGACAGGTCGAAATCATTGTCAGTCATTAAAACTCATCCTGGCAGATTGATCGGGGATCGCCGCTCCCCGGGGGAAATCGAATAGAAAACGGCGCGTCCGGTCGCCGTTCAGCAAGCGCTCCGCCTGATCTTCATCGGCGACGAGCAAAGCGGTGCTCATCGCCTCGGCATGCGCGCCAAGCCGGTCGACGGCAACCGTGCAGCGCGGCGCAGACACGATGGTGGCATCGGTCGGGCGTATCATCGCGGCGCGTTCGGGCGCGTTCGTCCCCGCACCGACGGTCGACGAGATCGATACCGATTCGTCGGTGAGTTCGAGTTCGACCAGAATCTCGTCGGGACGCAGCGGATGGGAAATCGCGAACGGCCAGCCGCCGCCAAGCGGGTGTTCGCCGACGACGGCAATCGAACTTTCCCCGGCCGACAGGCACGCCGATACGACACCCTTCTCGCGCAGGACGGCGCAGGCGCGATCGAGCGCGAAGCCCTTGCCGAATCCGCCGAAATCGAGCGCGACGGGCTGCGATATCTCGATCCGCGCGGCGCCGCGATCAAATGCGATGGCGCTCCATCCCGCCGACGCGAACCGGCGGTCGGCCGCGGGATCGAACAGCCCGAGCGTCGAGGCGCGCAACTCCTCGATCGTGACCAGCGCTTCGAACAACAGCGCATCGTCGATGGCAGCCCCCTGCCCCGCCATCAGGCGTTCGTTGAGCGCGGTCGTTGCCGAGGGGCGATGGATCGTCAACGCATCGTCGACCGCCTCGATCGCGCGCTGCGCCGCCGTCAACGCGTCGTCGTCACCCGCACCGAACCGATGCAGTTCGACGCGCGTCCCCATCGAAGCAAAGCGCACAACGTCGGTCATGATCGCCCCAGGGGTCAGCCCTTGACCTCCCAGCCCGGCTCATAATCGACCGACCACAGCTTCATGGCATCGGCATTGGCCGGTTTGCCCGTCGCCGGATCGATCGTCAGCGCGCCGCTCGTGCGATAGGCGATATTGCCGAGGTGACAGAGCGCGGTGCTGATATGCCCTTCGGCAATCGGCGATGCGAGCGCGCTGGCGCGGCCGCGGATGACGTCGACCAGATTGCCGGCATGAAGGATGTCGAGCGCACCCTCGCCGACCGTTCCGGTGGTTTCCGAACTGGCCGGGGCCTTCACCTCCCGCGTCAACTTGCCTTCCAGATCGTACAGCTCGAACCCGTTGCGATCGACGATGGCCGACCCTTTGGTGCCGAGCAGCAGCACGCCGCGGCCACGCCCATAGGTCTTGATGCCATTGCAGCTTTGCCCGTTCCAGCGGATCGCGCGGCCATCGTCATAGATCAGGTCGAGCGCGAGCGAATCATACATTTCCCAATCGTCGCCGCGGTGGAAATGCCGTCCGCCCTGCGTCGATACGCTGGTCGGATAGGTCAGGCCCATCACCCAGCGCGCAATGTCGAGTTCGTGCATCGCATTGTTGCAAATCTCGCCCGTCCCGTATTTCCAGAACCAGTGCCAATTATAATGCACCAAGTTCGAACGGTACGGGCCGCGCGGACGCGGTCCTTGCCACAAATCCCAGTTCAGATTGGCCGGCGGCGCGATTTCCTGCCCCTTGCCGATCGACCCGCGATTATTCGCATACCAGGTCTGGGCCTCATAGACTTCGCCGAGTTCGCCGGCCCGGACCATGTCGACAAGCTGCCGTGTCTCGACGCTCGAGCGCTGCTGGTTGCCCACCTGCAGCTGACGCCCGGTGCGGCGCTGTGCCGCGATCAGCGCTTCGCCTTCGGCGGGGGCGATGCCGATCGGCTTTTCCAGATAGACGTGGCGCCCCGCATTCATCGAATCGATCGCGAGCTTTGCGTGCCAATGATCGGGCGTCGCGATGCTGACGATGTCGACGTCCTTGCTGTCGAGCAGCCGGCGATAGTCCCCCACGATCTTGGGGGCAGGATGGCCTTTGGCGGCAAATTCGCTCGCGCGCTTCGCGAGGATGGCCGAATCCACGTCGACGAAATGGGTGACGGAAACGTTCGGCAGCTTCGAAAAGGCGCTCATATGCGCCTGCCCGCGCCCGTTCACGCCAACCACCGCCACACGCAAGCGATCGTTCGCACCCTTGATCTGCGCATAGCTGCGCGCGCTCATCGTGGCGCCCAGCGTCGCTGCGGCGCCCTTCAACATCGTACGGCGGTCAATCATGTCCTGTCCCCTTAGAATTCGCGCAGCTTGATCGACCGGAAGTCGACCCGGTCGCCATGATCCTGGAGCAGGATCGGTCCCTGCTCCCACTCGCCGAAGTTCGGCCATTTCGCATATTTGCTAAGCGCGACAAGCTCGCGAAAGGCGGGCGATCCCCGTTCATATTCGACGACCTTGAACCCGTTCAGCCAATGCTCGACATGCTTGCCGCGCACCACGATGACCGCCCGGTTCCATTCGCCCGGCGCGTTGACCCGCTTGCCCGGGCTATCGGGATCGGAGAGGTTGCGCGCGGTGATCAGATCATAGAGCGAGCCGATCGTCCGATTGCCATCGCGGCCCATTTTCGCATCGGGATGGCGTTCGTCGTCGAGCAATTGGAACTCGAGACCGATCGCCGATCCGTCGCCCTTGAGCAGGTTCGGATCGACGAAATATTTGATCCCGCTATTGGCGCCCGGCGTCAGCCGGAAGTCGACCGATAGCTCGAAGCTCTTGTAATCGCGGGTGGTGATGATGTCGCCGCCATTGGTCGCTTCGGCGCCACCCGATTTTTCGACCGACAAGATGCCGTCGGCGATCGACCAGCCCTTCTTCGGAAAAGCGGGCCCCTTGGCGCTCCGCCAGCCCTGCGTCGTCTTGCCATCCCAAAGCAGCTTCCAGCCGGCGCCGCGCTCGGCGTCGGTCAGGCGATTGGCCAGCCATCCCTGCTGCTCGACCTTGGTCGCGGGCGAGGCAAAGCGGGCGGGCGCGTCGGTGATGATCCGCACGTTGCGGAAACGTGCCTCGGGCTTCTTCGCCGCGACCGCATCGGCAACCGAGTGCACCTGGAAAGCGATGAAGCCGCGCGCGTCCACATCGTCGACAACGTCGGCGGCGGGCACGCCATTGATCCAGGTGCGCAGGCGCGTCCCGATCGCTTCGACACGATAGTGGTTCCAGTCGCCCGAGCGAAAGGCCTGCCGCGCCGCATCGTTGCGGCCGAGCGTATAGAGCCATTGACGGCGTTGTTCGTCATAGATGCCGGCGCTCCAGCGCCGCGACGAGGGATCGATCTCCATCTGATAGCCGTGAACCACACCGTTTCGATAATCGGGCCGGCTCTGGCCGCGGATCATCACGCCCGAATTCAGCGTCGGGTCGGTCTTGGCATCGAATTCGAGGATGAAATCGCCGTAAAGCGCGTCGGACACCAGCCAGCTGTTCGCCGAGTTCGGCACGGCGCTGCCAACGACCTCGCCGTCGACAACGCGATAGGGCGCCTGCCCCCCGGCGCTGTGCCAGCCGGCGAGTCCGGCGCGCGGCGTGACGTCCTGCCACGGAGCCTGCCGCTGATCCTGCGCAGCCGAACCGGGCGTCAGCGCTATCAGCGGTGCGGTGGCCAAAGCTAGAAATGCGATCCTTCGAAACATCGTGGCTCCTCTCAATTTTTTATTGCGAGGGCATCCCGAACACGCTTCATTTCCTGCCGCGCCAGGCTCTCGCATTATATTGCCGCTAGCGTGAACACGCGAACACAGCTTGTGCCTGCCAACCACTAATATGTGGTCAGGCCACTTGCAATAGATATGTCAGACCGATTGTGGTTCGCGAGACGGCAAGCGGACCGGGGCGGTCAATCGACGTTGGAAGCAAATGAGGGGCTCGCAGATGAGCGACGCTTCTCGCATCGCGGCTATTTGCGCCTTGCTATCGTAGCGACGCGCTTCTGAACACCACGACCTTCGTCGCAAGGACCCGATCGGTCTGAACCGAATCGGTCACGCACGATGCCATTTGCCCCTTCAGGCGGGGCTGTGCCGAAGACCCCGACCGAATCCCGTCGAGAACGCGCTCAGTGACTGGGCGCGGAACCAGTTGCCGGATTATAGAGAGGATTTGCAGGATCGAGCGGGGACGGATTCACCTGAGCGGGCGGGTCGGCGCTCTCGGTCCATGCGCGGTAGATCATGTCCCTGAGCATCGCAGCGCCTGCTGCCGCCCGGCCGTAGACCAGAGCCCGCGCGTCCCGATCCTCCGGATTGGCAAAGCCACCTCTCTTCTCGATGATGTAGACGGTTTCCATATGGCTCCCCGCCTCGTCGAGGAAGGACAGGACGGCATCGAACAAATCGCCTCGCTGCCGAGCCGGTGCGCCGATCCGGTCGGCGAGGTTCTGTGGCTCCAGCGCGATCGCATCGACAAACTCGCTCTCGAAACGGCCATGGATGCTTCGATCGGTCGTATAGTTTTTCGGATTGGCGCCCAGCCATCCATCGCTGTTGACCGAAGCGTGGAGCGGCTGCGAACCGTCGCCGATATAATGCCCAAGGCGGGCAACCTGATAGGCACAGTTCTGTTCCGGCACACTGGCGTCGGCACCCGCTTTTTGCGCAGCGCGAATCTGGCGCATGCAAACGACAAGGCGCCCATAGCTTTCCATTGCCGCATAGGGCAGCGTGCCGGTCCAGCGCACGTTGGTCCGCTTGGCCCGCTCCGGATCGCTGTCCTTGATCCGCAGATACTCGTCATGCAAGGCGAGGATAAACTCGTAGCGCGAGCGCGGGATGGGGTTCAAAAATGCGAACTGCTCCTTGAACCATCCGTGATTGGGATCCTCCTCGATCTTTGAAAAGGGCTCGGAGGCGCTGCGCCAGCTGTCGGGCATGGTCGAAGAAGCTGCAATATAGTCGGCATATCTGTGGAGGAATATGGGGCCGTCGGCGGGCAGCGCTGCGATGGCCGCTCTGTCGATTACTGCGTGGGCGCGTTCGCCCCAGGCGAGGACGGGAACAGGAACGGCGGCGCACGCGGCCGCAGCAAAAGCTAACAGGAAATGGCGCACGGACTTTGCTCCGAACAGGACGTCAGGGATCGAGCGGATCGGCCGGTTCGACGTGAAACGCGACCGGGTCGGGGACGAAGCGCAGCGTGAAGCGATCGGGGCCGGGTGCCAGACGGCCCGGCTGCACCCCCATTTCCTTCAGGTTGCGGAGCGCCAGTTCCTCGCCGCCGATATACTGGATCGTGCGATGGTCGGAGACGATCAGCGCCGGCCGATCCTCTGGAAAGCCGGCGGCGAGCAGAAGCCGCGCGCAGTTGCGCAGGTTGGTGGTGGTATGGCGCGCATGCGGCTCCATCAGGATGCGGTCGGCCGGAATGCCATATTGCGTGACCAGCAGGCGCTTCATCTCGACCGCTTCGTTGAACGGCGTGCGGTTGGGGTGCACATTGCCCCCCGATACGATGATGAAAGGGGCCAAACCGCGCGCGAACAGATCGGCCGCAATGGCCAGGCGGATATGCCCCATCACGCCCGTGCGCGATTGCACGTCTTCCGGGCCATGGCCGAACACCAGCAGCGCGGTATAGGGCTTTGCTCGCCAGTTCATCCGGGCGACAGCCCGGGCCGTGTCGGCATTGTCACCGCCCAATAGCGGCCGGTAGCTGCCCGCGTCGATACGCTCGTTCATCTGGAGGAGGCCAATCGCGTAACGCAACGATGGATCGAAGAAAAGATCATCGGCTTTGGCCTGCGCGGCCGTGGCGACGCCGTGCGTATCCAGCACGTCCGCCATCTTGGGGTCGGCAATATTGAAAATGATGGAGTCGATAACGGGATAACGCGGTGATGCCCCTTTGGCATAGACGGCGATGACCTGGTTCACCGCTGCCGCCGTTTCGGCCCACGCCGTGGCGACAAGATCCGCATCGGACAGTGCCGCATGGCGGGCGAAGCGCCCGGAAGGTCGCATTTGCCGCGTCACGAGCGCCCTGGCGCGCTTTTTATCGCTCACCATCAGCCGCAACCGCGTCTGCACCAGGGCGATATCCGCCTCGGTCCATATCCACGCATCGGCCAGACATTGCGGAGACGGCGCACAGCTGTTTTCCGGCACCCGCGCGGCGCGCGCGGCGGCAAGTTCCACCAGAACGGGATCGTCACGCAGCGCCTGCGCCCAATCCGGCGCCGTTCGCATCATTGCGAACAGCGGAAAGATGCGGGTCGCCAGCGTGGCGGCAAAGGGTGATGCGTAGCCGGCCGGGTCCTGCGCCGCCGCCACTCCCGGATAAAGGGACGAGGCGACGGCCAGGCAGATGCTCAAGGCTGTGGTGCGAATTGCGCGCACCCTTACCAGCTGCGGCTGAGGATAAAGCGGAAGCTGCGGCCGAACAAAGGCCGTCCATAGATCGCATCGCTCGCGCCCTGGCCGGCGAGCTGGTCGGTCCGCGGGTTCCCCTCGGTCAATCCCTTGGCGTTGGTCAGATTGTCACCAACCACCTGGAAGCGCCAGTTGCCAAAGCTCGCCGACGCGCTTGCGCCGAAGGTTTGATAAGCGGGCAACGCCGTCAGGTTGAAAAGATCGACGTAGCGGCGGCCCACCCATTCGTAACGTCCTGCAATCTCGACTTCGCCTCCGCCGACCGGGAAACGGACAGACGGACGCACATTGCCGAAAAACTTGGCCTCGCGGATGATCTGGTTGCCGTTCACCGCGGTCGGATCGGCGCCCGACGTGTTCGCGAGATTGCGATATTGGGGGTCGGCCCAGGTGACCGAACCGGCCAGTTCGAACCAGCTCACCGGCTTGATCCGGCCGTCAACCTCGACGCCTTTTGCGACAGCCTCGCCGATGAACGGCACGGGCTGGTCATTGCGGCCGGTCACCGGGTTGAACGCGATGAACGTCGCGTTGAAAGGATCGAACTTGGTGTAAAAGCCGGTGACGTAGAGGTAGTGCGGGCCGAAGCTGGCCTTGACGCCCAGTTCATACTGCCGCGCCTTGGTTTTGATGATTGTCGGGGCGGTGCTGGATACCACGCCCATCTGGGGCGGCACTTCCAGGTTCGAAACGCGGCCGTAAGCGCCGAAATTGTCCGTGAAGTCATAATTGACGCCGGCCGTCCAGTTGGTCGCCGAGGGTTTGAGCTTGTTCGAAACGATGGCCCCGCTGAAAGCGCGGGTGGCGTTGTCGGCCAGCGTCGTCGCATCACCCAGATCAGCGGCGGTCGACAACAGCGCAAAGCCTTCATAGTCATACCATTCCTTACGGATGCCGCCGTCGACCCGCAGTCCGTCGGTAATCTCCCAGGTATCATTGGCATAGACGGCGACCATCTTCGCATCGGCCTCGCCCTGGTTCAGCGTGGTGGTGTATCGCAACACGCCATTTTGGGTGACCGAGCCGAGCACGGCGCCCGTCGCAGAATAGGCGACAAGGTCGATCGTGCGGGGCTGGCTCTGCACTTCGATCAGCATGTCCTGATAGGCCTGGAAGAGCGTATTGCCATAAGCCGCCCCATAAACGCCTACGCGCACGTCATGGGTGCCCAGGCCGGTCTCGAACTTGCGGGTAACACTGAGATCGGCCTGCCCCGAATAAAAGTCCGATTCGGAAACGCGATACTGGCCCGACATGATGAGGCCCGAAGCCGCGCCCGGATCATAAACCGTCGCGCCGTTGGTGCCCGCAACGGCATAGCCGAGCCGCGCCACATCGGCCCCGAAAGCGGTGCGAGCGGCCGTCAGATAGCTTGCCGCAAAGGTGTTCGCGCTAACCGGGTTGGTGGTCGAATAGAAAGCGTCGAAGCTGCTCTTGCCTTTGGTGAAGCCGCCCTTGGCCGAAACCAGCCAGCCATCGAAATCGCCTTCATATTGCAGGCCGACGTTGAAGAAGCGCATGTGCCGGCCATCGGCAAGATCCCGGTTCAAACCCTGCAGCACGCCGGCACCATCGCGATATTTGACGTTGACGTTGCGGAGCGCCGGAGAGTTCAGTGTACCCGTGTGATAATCGATATAAGGATCGAGTGAGAGAGAGGGATTGCGCGGATCGGCGACCGGGATCGGGAGGTAGAAGATGTTGTGGTCGTTGGTATATTGCATCGACACCTTGACGAAGCCGTTGTCGAGGTCGTGCTTCAGGTTGGCGCGGATCTGGCCACCCTTGTCGCTGGGAAAGCCGCCGTCGCGATAGCCGTCATGCTGGCGCAGGAAGCCGCCGATGGCGAAATAGGTGCGCTCGCCGATCGGTCCCGACTGCATCGCGTCGAGCCGGTACAGGCCGGTATCACCCAAAGTTAGCTGCGCTTTGCCGCGCGCATCGGGCCCGCCCGACACGGTGATGTTATTCGCGATCGCTGCGGCGCTGCTGGCATAGATCGGCGCCGGACCGCCGCGCACGATTTCGACGCGCTCGGTCATCAGGTCGAAGCGGTTCATGCCTTCACCGGAGTTGAAAAACACGCCGTCAATCTCATGATAGAGCGGCAGCCCGTCCTGCTGGAAGATCAGGTATCCGCGATCGGTAGGAATGCCGCGGACGCGCGTGATGTTCTGCACTTCGCCGCCAGTCGCTTCGACCTGGATACCCGGAACGGTGCCCAGCAGGTCGGCGAAATTCTTGGGCGCGATCCGCTGGACCTCTTCTTGTCCAAGGGAGTTCACGGCATAGGATACGTCGAACCGGCGCTGGGCGCGGGCGCTTCCCGTCACGACGATGTCCGATTGCGCCGTCTCTTCTGCTTCTGCCTCCGCTTCCGGAGCGGCCGTTTGGGTTGCATCCTGTTCCGCAGCGATGCTGGGCATTGACCATGCCAACGCGGTCAAAGAAGATAGAAGCGTCAGAGCGTAAGTTTTTTTGTGTGCGAGTTGCATTGTCGAGTCCCCTTATGGAACTCGGCCGGTTAGGGGCGCTTCGCGTCAATGCGGTTACACGCTGTCCCTTCAGATCCTCACAGGGCGGAATTTTCCTGTCGGCGCATGCCTCGACGGGGCGAAGCACCGATATGTCCTGGCTCACGCCGACGAATGGGTCACCGCTATCCAATCGAAAAACCCGGAGACATTGATGTTTCGCGCGTGCCGCCCTGAATCAGCGTCGGCGGGAAACCGGCTGCGAAATCGCTGTAAACGGGCGACACGAGCGGATTGAGCCATGTACCATCAGGTCGTTGGCGCGCCGTTCCACGAGCGACCGACCTGACAGCAAATCACCGTTTGCGGAATGTCCGCTTATGAAAAAAAACGGGAACATGCGGCCGTTCGATTTGCAATGCGCCCGCGGTGGCAATTCCACCAATCTTGATACGGCGCTTTCGCCTCTCAACGGATTCGATTGGCCACCAAAGCTTCCAAGATCGCGGAGTCCGCGAGTGTCGATGTGTCGCCGAACGACGACACATCCCCTTCGGCGATCTTCCGGAGAATGCGGCGCATGATCTTCCCAGAGCGGGTTTTCGGCAGGCCGGGTGCGAACTGCACCGCGTCGGGGGTCGCGATCGGGCCGATTTCGCTGCGTACCCATTTCACCAGTTCGCCGCGCAGCGCGTCGTCCGCGGCGCAGCCGGCATTGAGCGTCACATAGGCGTATATGCCCTGCCCCTTCACATCGTGCGGCATCCCGACCACCGCAGCCTCGGCCACCTTGGGGTGGAGCACCAAAGCGCTTTCGACCTCGGCCGTGCCCATGCGGTGGCCGCTAACATTGATGACGTCATCGACGCGGCCGGTGATCCAGTAATAGCCGTCGTCATCGCGGCGGCAGCCGTCGCCGGTGAAATATTTGCCCGGATAGGTGGTGAAATAGGTCTGGAAGAAGCGCGCACGATCCCCCCAGACGCCGCGCATCTGTCCTGGCCAGCTCCGCGCGATGACGAGATTGCCCTCGGCTGCGCCGGGCAAAACATGCCCCTCGCCATCGACGAGTTGCGGATCGACGCCGGGCATGGGTTTCGTCGCACTGCCGGGCTTGAGCGCAGTCGCGCCCGGCATCGGCGCGATCATCGCGCCGCCGGTTTCGGTCTGCCACCAGGTGTCGATGATCGGACAGCGGCCCTCGCCCACGACCGCATGATACCAGCGCCACGCCTCGGGGTTGATCGGCTCACCGACCGTGCCAAGCAGCTGGAGCGACTTGCGGCTCGTCCTTGC
Source organism: Sphingopyxis sp. H053 (assembly GCF_001468225.1). GTDB lineage: Bacteria > Pseudomonadota > Alphaproteobacteria > Sphingomonadales > Sphingomonadaceae > Sphingopyxis. Next base: position 97,613 of record NZ_LNRU01000008.1, read on the forward strand.
CACAAAATCATCGCCGTCCCTCATCAACGCGCGCAGCGCGGTGGGCGCGGTGAACAGCGTGTCGACCTTGTGCCGGTCGACGACCTGCCAGATGCGGCTCGCGTCGGGCCAGTTGGGCAGCCCTTCGTACATCAGGGTCGTCGCGCCATTGGCGAGCGGGCCATAGAGGATGTAGCTGTGCCCCGTAACCCAGCCGATGTCGGCGGCGCACCACCACACCTCGCCGGGACGATAGTCGAAGCAAAGCTCATGCGTCAGACTCGCCCAGAGCAGATAGCCCGCGCTGCTGTGCAGCACCCCCTTGGGCTTGCCGGTCGAGCCGCTCGTGTAGAGGATGAACAGGGGATCCTCGGCGTTCATTTCCTCAGGCGGGCAGTCGGCGGCGACCTCTGCGGCAGCATAGTGATACCAGATGTCGCGGCCCGCGGTCATCGCCACCGCGCCGCCGGTCGCCCGCACAACAATCACCTTCTCCAACGCGGGCGCGCGCTTTGCCGCCTCATCGACATTGGCCTTGAGCGCGATGCGCTTGCCGCCGCGCCGCCCTTCGTCGGCGGTGATGACGACGCGGCTGTCGCAATCGGTGATGCGGCCCGCCAGCGCTTCGGGCGAGAAGCCGCCGAACACCACCGAATGGATCGCTCCGATCCGCGCGCAGGCGAGCATCGCAAACGCCGCCTCGGGGATCATCGGCATGTAGATGGTGACGCGATCGCCCTTGCCGACCCCTTGCGCCTTCAGGACATTGGCGAAGCGGCAGACCTCGCTGTGTAGTTCGCGAAAGCTGATACGACGCGGGTCTTCGGCGGGATCGTCGGGTTCCCAGATGATCGCGACGTCGTCGCCCCGGCTCGCGAGATGCCGGTCGATGCAATTGGCCGCGACGTTGAGCGTGCCGTCGGCGAACCACGCGATGCGGAAATCGCCTTCGTCGAACGACCAGTCGCCCGCCGTGTCCGGCGCGTTCATCCAGTCGAGTCGCTTCGCCTGCTCCAGCCAGAAAACGTCGGGCTCTGCGAGCGAGGTTTCGTACATCGCGGCATAGGCCGCTTCGCCAAGTGCCCGCTCCTTCCACTCGGCCGGAACCGGATATATATCGGACACGCGCATCTCCTCCGTCATTGGCCGCGGATCGGAAGCACCGGCGCGCGGGCGGCGGGAAGCGAAACCTTCAGTTCCGCGGCAAGCGTCGGCGCGATCTGCCGCATGTCGATCACGCCCAGATTCTGGCCCGCGGCGATCCCCGGCCCCGTGATGAAGAAGGACGAATGCATGTCGGCACGGACCGTCCGCCTCGAGAAGGCACCATGCGCTCCGCCTTTGGACGGCTTCACGATCGGCCCCGTCATCGCGTTGGCCATCCGGTATCCGGGCTTGAACGCTACGACATATTCCGCTGCCGGCGGAAGCCCGCGATTCGCATATTCGTCGCGAGCGTAGATGCGCTCGATCCCGTTGGCCGGGTCGGCCGCCAGTTTCTGCAGATATTCGCTGACGCTTGCCTTCGTCTTCTGGTCCTTCCGGTCCTGGAGCACGACCATCGCCGACCCGCCGACATACCAGACAAAGGCTTTCCACGAGGTGACTTCCTGCTCGTCGCCCTTGCCGCTGAGCTTGATGAAGCCCGCGTCGACGAAGGCGGCGTTCAGATTGACCTGATGCGTCACCCTGTCGAAGCCGTGATCGGACACGACCGCGACGACGCCGCCGGAATGCGTCTTCCGGTACGCCGCAACGACGCGGCCGAGCGCGGTGTCGATCCGTTCAAGCGCCGCGTTGCCCTCGGCGCTGAACGGACCGAACTCATGCTGCTGATGGTCGAAATTGACGAAATGGACCGTCAGCAATTCGGGGTTTTTCTGCTCGATCAGCGCGATCGCGTCGTCGGCGATCTTCGCGTCATCCTCGTCATTGCCTTCGACGAGGTTGAAATCGATATCGGTAGCCCTTTGGGTGACCGGCCAGAAGATACTGCCGGTCTTGAGGCCCGCTGCTTTTGCCGCCCCCCACAGCGTAGGCGCCTTGATCTGCGCATAACTGCTATAGCTTTTCGGCAGCTTAGCGGCCGGCGCGAAGGGCCGATTGTTATAGATGCCGTGCTCGGCGGGCAGCACGCCCGTGACCAATGTCGTATGGTTCGGGTTGGTCACGGTGGGGTTCACGTTGATCACGGCCTGTGCGTAGCTCCCGCCGGTCAGGAAGCTGCGCAGCATCGGAATCTTCAAGCCATGTTTATCGGCGTCGAGCACGGCGTCGGGCCTCAGCCCGTCGATCGAGATCATCAGCACCGGGTGACGGCCGGACACTTCGGCGTCGTCCGGTGTCGCCGCCCCAGTTTGGGCGCCCGCCTGGCCCACCGGCAGGCTTGTTGCCATCACGAGTGCGATCGAAAACTGGATTGTCCGCCAAAGTTTCATGACTGGCTCCACAAATGAATGATGGGTCGGGCGGAATCTTAGAACCGGTGCTCGAGCTTCAGCTTGAACTGGCGGCCGCGCGGGTTGACGGTGCCCACGAAATAGCCCTCATCCTCGTCCGCGACGGGCGGATCGGCGTCGAAGACATTGTTGACGCCGAAGGTCACGCGCGTGTCGTTGCCGGGGCCGAAGGCATAGGTGATGCGCGCATTGTGCAGGATCGCGGGCTTCACGCGCAGATAGAAGCGCTTGATGCCGTTATCGTCAAAGGTCATGATGCTCTTGGGCCGGCCGAGGGCTTCATAGATCGCCTCGGTGGTCGACGCCGACGTGTCGGCGTAGGGGCCGTAGTAGCTGGTGAACCAGCCCAGCGACCAGCCGTCGCTCTTCCAGTTGACCGACGCAATGCCCTTCCATTTGGCGCGCTTGTTCTTGCCGAGTTCGTCGTTGACGATGCCATCGTCGGCCAGCTCCTCGTCGCGCTTCAGATAGTGCGTCGCTTCGGCCTTCAGCGTGAATTGGCCGAGGCCAAAGTCGGGCACGCGATATTGCAGCGCGAGGTCGAGCCCCGCGAGCTTGCGCGAGCCGAGATTGATATAGTCGTTGATCAGGCTGGTAATCTCACCGACGACGGCGCGCTTGGTGGCGTTGGTTGGCTGCGCGGCGTTGTACGCGTTGAAGGTCGCGATATCGACCGGCGTAGGGGCGCGGCGGGTGACGCGGCTGTTGCCCGCATAATTGGCCGTCCCCGATCCGAGATCGATCTGGTCGGCCGTCTTGCCCGACGCGAGCGCCGCCTGGGTGGCGAGGTCGAGCAGCAGTTCGTCGGTCGCGAGCACCTCGGTGTTGCCGAGCGCGGTGATCGCGTCGCGCTGGTTCAGCCGCCAATAGTCGACCGTGAAGGAAAGCCCGCGGATGCCCGGCACCTCCATCGCAATGCCCGCGCCGAAGTTCTTCGCCCTTTCGGGATTGAGCCGGTCGTTGCCCTGGCGGAAGGTGCGCCGCGGCGCGCTGTCGTCCGCCGCCGAATTGGTGACGTCGCGGCGATAGGGATCGGCGGTGTAGTTCACGCGCAGCAGCGGCGTGGTGTTGGTCTGCGCCAGGTTCGGCGCGCGGAACGATTCATTATAGGACGCACGCAGCTTCACCCAGGACGCGGGCGCCCAGAGGATGCTGTATTTGGGTGTCGTGCTCGATCCGTGGATCGAGAAGCGCTCGTGACGGATCGCGGCACTCAGCTCGAGCCGGTCGAACAGGAAGAAGCGATTGTCGTCGGTCACCAGCGGCAGCGCGACCTCGGCATAGGCGGCCTGCACATTCTGCTTGGCGTCGATGTCCGAATTGGGACTCATCGCGATGAAGTCGTTGTCGTTTTCGCGCAGGTACGGGAAATCATTTCCCGATCCGGGCGGGTTGAGGCCCGCGAACGGTGCCTTCCACGCATGATAGCTTTCCCAGCGCGCCTCGGCACCCGCCGCGACCTGGATGGGGCCGCCGCCAAAGGGAAGCTTCCAAAGCTCGCCGCCAATCTTCGCGTCCCACACGATGATCTGCGTTTTGCCATAGCGGTTGTCGGTGTCGTACATCGGCTCGGTGACCGTGTTGGGGTTCACATAGGGCTGATCGACAACGACGCGGTTGTTCACCACCTTGAACGTCACCGGGAACGGATTGTAGGCGCTGCCATCGGTGCGCGCGAGCGCCCGGCGCAGCAAGGATTCGCGGAAGATGTTCGACTCGGTCTCGTGGCTGTAGGCGCCCGAGACGAGCAGGCCGCTTTCCCAGGCCCAGCTGTCGCCGAACTTGCCGCGCGCGCCCGCCATAGCACGGTAGAAGGTCGAATCGACTTCGATATAGCGATCCTTGGTGCCCGGCGGGATCAGCCCCGACACGATCGTGACGTCGGCGGGTGTGCCGGCGATGCGCGCGGTGCCATCGGCGTTGGGCAGGCCCTGCGGATGATAAAAGCGCGAGCCGAACGGGTTATAGGGGTTCGACGCCGGGACATAGAGGCCCGGTTCGTTGACGTTCTGCATGTTCGCCGCTTCGCGCTGGCTGTTCGCGTGCGAGCCGGAGAAGAGGACATCGCCGAATATGGTGAAGCTGTCGTTGAACTCATGTTCGACGAACATCGCGAGATTGAGCCGCTTCAGCCCCGGCACAAGCGTGCGGTGCGGCAGGCGGTTGTCATAATATTCGTCCTCGGGGTTGCCGAGGTTGCGCGACGGCGCCGTCTGCTTGAAATTCACCGCGCCATCGGCGCCGGGATAAAGGAAGAAGGTGCCGTCGGTCGCGACCGTCGCGACGCCCCCCGCGGGTGAGGTCGAGGTCGAGATCCCGCGGTTGCCGTCGGGCCGCCCACCGTTGAACGTCAGGAAGTCCGACTGAATGAACCCGCGGCGGAACTGGCCATAATGGGTGATCGTGCTGCCGTTATCGAGGTCGTTGTCGAGCGAGAAGTTCGCGCCCGTCGCCGGATTGACGATCGGCAGGCCGTTCCACGGCGCGGGCAGTTTGCGCGTGCGTCGCAGGTCGGACTGCGACCCCCATTTGCGATCGCCGAACAGCAGGTCGTTGCGCCGGAAATAGTCGGCCGAAATGCCGATCGACGTCTGGCCGAACTGAAAGGTCTTCGCCGCCGTAACGCGGAATTCCTCGGCACCGCCGTGCTGCGTAATCGCGCTTTCCATCGAAATGCGTCCGCGATCCTTGGTCGGCGAGATGATGTTGTTGATCACCCCAGCCGCGGCATCGGCACCGTAGATCGCCGATGCGCCGTCGCGCAGCACTTCGACGCGCGATATCAGCGCGGTGGGGATGACATTGGCATTGGCCGAAAGCGACGGCACGCCTTGATCGGTCCCGGAAATCGGATGCGGCGCCATGCGGCGGCCGTTGATCAGCAGCAAGGTGCTGCCCGAACCGATGCCGCGCAGGTCGGGCGACGACACGTCGCCACGCGCGCCCTGCGAGGCGATCGTGCCTTCGTTGATTTCGGGCGGCGACGCCGACGGCAGCGTCTCGTAAAGATCGGCGCCGGTCGATCCGCCGCGCAGGTCGATTTCCGACTGGTCGATGACGGTGACCGGCAGCGCGGTTTCGGCGCGCCGGATATTGGTGCCGGTCACGACGATTTCCTTCGTCGGCGCATCGGCTTCGGCGGGTGCCGCGTCGGCGGACGGAGCCGCATCCTGCGCGCGGGCGCCGGCTGCTGTGGCGAGCGCGAACACCATCGCGGTGCCGCATAGAATCGAATGACGAGCTTTCATGTTTCCCTCCGCATTAAGCAAAAATCGCAGTCTGGGTAGGCAGGCGGCCACCGATCGGCGCGGCCGGATAAACTGAGCACGTGAAACTTTGCCGGGCGGCCCCTCAGGGGCGGTTCATCGCCGGATGAACAACGCCACCGTTGCGCTGGCGGCACTCGCCCCCGCGACGATCAGGAACACCAGCGACGTGTCGTGATGCGTGTCCATGAAGCCGCCGATCAGCGGTTCGCCGAGCCCCGCGAACAGATAGGCAAAGAAGTTCATGATCCCGATCGCGGTGCCGGCCCTTTTGTGCCCGACGAGGTCGGGGCACAGCGCCCAGAAGGAGGACTGCGGGCCGTAGACGAAGAAGCCGCACAGGAAGAGCGTGGCGAGGCCGAGATACACGTCGCTGGCGGGGATCGTGTACATGAACAGCGAGGTGACGGTGGCGAGCACCATATAGAGGACGATCGCGAGATAGCGTTTCGATCCGAAGACATTGTCGGATACCCAGCCGTTGGTGGCGGCCCCGATCGCCATCCCGACGGGCAGCGCGACGCTGATCCACTGAGGATCGATGAAGCTGTTTGATGGAGCCGCTTCCCCCGCACCGCCGAGGAAGTGCACCGGCACCCAGACGAGCAAACCGTAGCGCGCCGAATTCTGGAAACCGATGGCAAGGCCGCCGAGCAGCAAGCGCCAGTTGGAAAGCACCGCTTTGTAGCGCGCCCACGAACTCTCGTCGTCGGCGACATCGGGGGCGGTGTCCTCGTCGGCGACATCGTCGTGCGGCGACTGAAACCCCAGGTCTTCGGGGCGTTCGCGCGCAATCAGATAGAAGGCGATACCCCCGACCAGCATCAACAGCACGGGCAGGCGAAAGATCCAGCGCCAGTCGAGCTGCAACACATGGACGACGATGATCGAGGTGACGAAGGACAGCACCGACGCCATGCCCGCGGCGAACACATAGAATCCGAATACCTTGCCGCGTTCATGCTTGCCGAACCAGTTCGACAACAGCCGGCTGCCCGGTGCCCAGCCCATCGCCTGGAAATAGCCGTTGAGCCCCCACAGCGCGCCAAGGCTGAGCACGCCCGTTGCAAAGCTCGCGGCCCAGTTGGCAATGCACGAAAGGATCGCGCCCGCGCTCATCACGCGGCGGCCACCATATTTGTCGCCGAGGTTGCCGTTGATCGCCTGCCCGATCGCATAACACCACAAAAGTGCCGCGCTGACCCAGCCCAGCGTTTCTTTCGACACGCCGAATTCGGCCTGGATGCCCGGGATCGCGAACCCGAAAGTCTGCCGACCGGTGTAAAAGAACAGATAGCAAAACATCGCCGCAAACAGCATACGATGCTGAGCTTTGCGAAATAATATACTGCTATCTGTCAAGTTACGGAGATCCGTAACACCTTTTTGAACCACGTTCATTTGCATCTGTCCCGTGAATAGGCACTTTATGCGCTCTCTATTTAGTGATTCTTGTTCAGTTTTTATGACAAAATATTAAATATTCCAGGGAAGCGACCACGTCCGGACGTTGGTAAAGCCCTTCATCGCCTCGACGACGCCTTCCTTGTCGCCGAGGCCCGAATCCTTGATCCCGCCGAAGGGCGACATTTCGATCCGGTAGCCGGGGACTTCCCAGACATTGACCGTCCCCACCTCGAGCTCGGCGACGAAGCGCGTGACATAATCGAGGCGGTTGGTGCAGACGCCCGACGACAGGCCGTAGGCGGTCGAGTTCGATATCCGGATCACCTCCGAAATATCGTCGGGGCAGCGGACGATCGGGATCACCGGGCCAAAGGTTTCCTCGAACACCAGCTCGCAGTCGGCCGGCACATGATCGACGACGGTGGGCGCGAACAGTGCCCCGCGCCGCGGCGCGCCGTGCAGGATTTCCGCGCCGCGCTCGACCGCATCGTTGACGCGGTTTTCAAAGAGGATCGCCGAGCGTTCGTTGATCACCGTGCCGACGTCGGTCGACGGGTCCATCGGGTCGCCGCTCTTCAGCAACTTCGCCTTTTCGGCGACGAGTTTCGCGAAATCGTCGGCGACGCTGTCGACCACCAGGATTCGCTTTACCGCGGTGCAGCGCTGGCCCGAATTCTTCGTCGCCCCCGCCACCGCGAGCTCGGCCGCCTTGTCGAGGTCGGCGTCTTCCATCACGATCAGCGGATCGTTGCCGCCGAGTTCGAGCACCTTGCGCTTGTAGCCCGCGGTGTTGGCGATGTGCTTCCCGACGCGCACCGAGCCGGTGAAGGTCACAAGGTCGGCATCGGGATCGGTGATCATCGCGTCGCCCATCGTCGACGGATTGCCCGTGATGACCGAGAGCATCTCAGGCGGCAGGCCGGCCTCATACAGCACGTCGGCGAGCGCGAGCGCGGTGAGCGGCGTGAGCTCGGTGGGTTTCAGCACGACGCGATTGTTCGTCGCGATTGCCGGCGCCAGCTTGTGGCTGACCATGTTGAGCGGGTGGTTGAACGGCGTGATCGCGGACACGACGCCGAGCAGCGGGACGCGCGTCGTGAAAATCTTGCGCTCCTTGCCCATCGGCGAAATGTCGCAGGCATAGATTTCGCCATCGTCCTTGATGGTGAGCTGCGCCGCGAACGACCAGACGTCATAGGCACGGCTCGCTTCGTAAAGCCCGTCCTTCCAGCACAGCCCCGTCTCGGCGACGATCAGCCGCGCGAACTTTTCCTTGCGATCGCGCAGCAGTTCGGCGGTGCGCTGCAAGATCTGCTGGCGCTCGTACCGGCTCAGCTTCGGCTTGAACGCCTTGGCGGTGCGGAACGCCTCGCGGACATGCTCGGGCCGCGCCGCCGGGACGGTGCCGGTCAGCGTGTTGTCATAGGGATTGCGGACCTCGATGACGTCGTCGGTCTGGACGAGTTTGCCGGCGATGCGCATCGATTCGAGGCGAACGGGCTGGCTGGGGCTGGTGTGGATGTTCATCTCAGCGCACCAGGTTCAGCGCCATGTCGAACGCGTCGAAATTGCGCAGGACGCGATCGGGGGCCACCTCGGTCGGGCGGTTCGAGATCAGCGGCACGCTTTGCTCGGTCAATCCGCCATGGCTGCGCAGCGGCTCGGTCAGGCCCGAAAAATCGTGCCGCGCGGCCGTCGTGCCGAGCACCTTGTGGCGATCGCAGATGACGACGACGTCGCCGATGCGGTCGATCGGCAGTTCAAAGCGCTCGCCTGCTTCCGCGGCCGAAATCGCGACCGTCACGCCCGCGACCGCGCCCGCGATGTCGATCACCGACTGCACCTTGTCGGCATCGACATAGACGGTCGCGAAGGACCCGAGCGCGCCGTGGTGCGCGACATAGGGATCGGTGATCGGCAGGATCACGCGGGCGGTGCCCGCGCCGAGCGCCGCATCGAGCACGTCCTGAAGATAGATGACGTCGGGTTGCTGGTCGCTGTCGTGCTTGTCGTTCATGCCATGGTCGGCGGTGATGACGATCGTGCAGCCGGCGGCATCGAGCTGCCCGACATAGCGGTCGAACATCGCATAGAAATCATTCGCCGCCTTGGCCCCCGGTGCCGCCTTGTGCTGCACATAGTCGGTCGTCGACAGATACATGAGGTCGGGGCGGAAGCTGTTCTGCAGCTTGACGCCCGCCGCAAAGATGAACTCCGAAAGGTCGGCCGAATAGACGTTCGGCAGCGGCAGGCCGACGAAATCGAGCACGTCCTCGATGCCGTTCGCGGCCCTGGTCGCCTGGTCGGCCTTTTCCGACGAGAAAGCGATCGCAGTGCCGCTTCCGAAATCCAGCCCCTTGCCCAGCAAGGTGCGCAGCTTGTCCTTGGCGGTCACCACCGCGATCTTCATCCCGGCCTGTTGCGCCGTCGCGAAGATCGTCGGCACACGCAGGAATTTGGCGTCGTTCATCATCACCTCGACGCCCGCCTCGCGGTCATAGAAGAAATTGCCAGAAATGCCGTGCACCGCCGGCGGGCGGCCCGTTACGATCGACAAATTGTTCGGGTTGGTGAAGGTTGGAACCACCGACAGCGCGGTCCGGTTCGTTCCGGTCTTCAGGATGCGGTCGAGGTTCGGCGCGACCCCCGCCTCGATCGCGGCCTCGATATAACCGGGTTCGGAACCGTCGAGGCAGATGACGACAACAGGCCGGTCAGGATGCGCGTAGGCGCGGCCGTTGACGACGAGGTCGGCGGGGGTGGTAGGCATGTTCACAAATATTCTCCTCAGGCCGCGCTGGACAAAAAGGCATCGCGGGTGCCGATAAAATTGCGCCCTCGCTCGCCGTCGAGGGCATCGTCGATCGCCGCGAGCCAATTCTCGCGCGTGACGCCGTAATCGGTCGCGTCGGTCGACACGCCGAGCCCGGTCAGGAAGGCGTCGAGCCGGTCGGCGCCCGCGGCGAGGTCGGCGCCGAATATCCGCGCCAGCGCGTGGTCGCAGGCCGCGTTCTGGCCGATCGCGCTGCGCATCACGGCGGGCAGCATGAACGAGCAGGCGATCCCGTGGACGGTGCCGTGGTGCAGCGTCAGATAATAGGACAGCGAGTGCGCGAGCGCGGTCTTGGTGTTCGAGAAAGCGAGCCCCGCAAAAAGGCTGGCGCGCGCCACGCGGGTCCGCAGCTCGAGATTGCCAAGGTCGTCGACCAGCTTGGGCAGCGCATCGATCAGCTCGCTCGCCGCGAAAATGGCGTGGTTGGCCGAGACAGGGTTGGCGTTGACGTTCCAGATGCTTTCGAGCGCATGCGACAGCGTATCGAGGCCCGTCGCCAGCGTCAGCCCGCGTGGCACCCCCAGCGACGTGGATGGGTCGATGATCGCGTGCTCGGGATAAAGGTCGGGGCGGTTCAGCGAGTATTTCTTGCGCGCATCGGTGTCCCAGATCGTCGCCCAGCTCGTCACCTCGCTGCCGGTGCCGAAGGTTGTGGGCACCGCAATGATCGGCATCGCTTTCACCGCCTCGGCGCCCTTGCGACCTTCGAGGAAGTCCTGGACGTTGGCGAAGTCGCCGCTCGAGACCGCGAGCGCCTTGGCCGAATCGATCACCGATCCGCCGCCGAACGCGACGATGACTTCGGGGGTCGTAGCGGCAGCGCCAAAGGTGCGACACAGGCCGCGCAGCCCGTTGAAGCTCGGGTTCGGCTCAACCTCGCGCACTACGACTGCGGGGGTGCCGACACGGGCCGAAATCGCCGCGACGATGTCGTCGAAATAGGGATGGTCATTATAGGTGACGAGGCAAAAGCTGCGGCCCGCCACCTTGTCGCCGACCGCCGTCACGGCGTCCTCGCAAAATGTCACCTCGACAGGATTTCCATATTTCCACGAAACGGACATCGGCGCTTTCGTCCTCCCTTTGCTCTTGTTGGAGAGCCTTGAAGCCGAAGCGCGACAGATTATCCAATTGATAGTTTTCGCCGCATCTATATAAAAAATCTATGAGATACACACAGCTCCGATCCTTCCACGCGGTCGCCGAAACCGAGAGCGTCACCGCCGCGGCGAACCGGCTGAACATCAGCCAGCCGACGCTGACCACGCAAATCCGCCAGCTCGAGGAGGAATATGCGGTCGAGCTGTTCGTGCGCACCGGGCGGCGGATGCGCCTCACCGACGCCGGCCGCGAGCTTCAACAGATCACGCGGCGAATGATTGCCGACGAAGCCGACGCCCGGCATTTCCTGACCGAGAGCCGCGAGCTGCGCACCGGCCATCTCCGCGTCGGCGCGGTCGGACCTTTTCATGTGACCGAGATGCTCGTCGCCTTTCACGCCCGCTATCCCGAAATCGAAATCTCGGTGTCGATCGGCAACTCGAACGTCGTCCTGCGCAACCTTCTCGAGTTTGAATCCGACGTCGCGGTGCTGGCCTATGTCGAAAATGACGACCGGCTCTGGTATTCCCAATATAGCGAAAGCCCGATCGTGGCATTCGGGCGCCGCGACCATCCCCTATTCGCGCCGGACCGCGACCATATCCGCATCGCGGACCTCCATGACCAGCCGATGGTGGCACGCGAACATGGCTCAAACACCCGCCGCGCGAGCGACGAGGCCATGGCGAAGGCGAATGTGCGGCCGAAAATCGTGATGGAGATCGGCAGCCGCGAAGCGGTGCGCGAGGCGGTCGCGAGCGGCGTCGGCTTCGGTTTCGTCTCGAGCGCCGAATATATCGCCGACGAACGCATCCGCAGCCTGCCGGTCGTCGATGCCGAAATCTTCAACTATGCCCATATCGTGTGCCGGCAGGACCGGTTGCAATCGCGCCTGATTTCCGCGTTTCTGGATGTCACCAGCGCATTGCATTCCACCGAGCACCGATCCTTGGCTGCTATTGGCCGATAGCAGACAATTTCTTTCGGCCTCTTTTGTGCGAGAAGCAGCCGTCGGCGATCTTTGGCAATGAGGCAGTATGCGCACGAGACTAAGCATTTGCGTAAAGAAGGCCTCCTATCGATCGGAGGAGGAGGCGCTTGCTGTGGTTCGACGCTCTGAGTTGCAGCTCCGGATATACCGCTGCGATCGCTGCCGGCTGCTCCACCTAACGAGCCGTACAAAAGGTAAGCTTTCTCCTCGATGAGGCTCCCCTCGCCAGTGGTCACGCGCACGCCGCAGTCGCGAGGAACCGGCAGCCGTCAGCGGGGACGAAACACGACCGGCGTCGCTCCCGTAAATCGGCGAAATCGCCGGTTGAATTCCGAGAAGTCGCCGAAGCCCGCATCGAAAGCCACCTCGCTCGCGGGTGTTGTCTGGATGAAAGCGGTACGAACTGGGAAGCGTGCTGGCGGAACCAATGCCGTGCCCGCCTGTTCCAACACCCAATGGGACCGATTTTCGATCGACCGCAATCGTTCATGGAAAAACATTCACTTCGCGTCATCCATCGCCTTGGCTGGCTGGCCTGCATCCTGATGACGGTGCAGCCTGCGCCCCTCCGGGCGCAAACGACATCCGCGGCGCAACCGGGCGACACCGCGGTCCAGCCGCTCATCGATGCCCGCAAATTTGACGAAGCCGAAACGATCCTGCGCGATCGCCTGAAGGCGCATGTCATAGCGGACAGCATGGAGACCGCCGCGGCTGCGGGCGACACCGAATGGCTGGCACTCCTGCTCGCCATGACAAAGCGCGCCGAGGAAGCCGAACCCCTGATCCGGTCCGCGGTGCGAACACGCGAACAGCTGGGCGACGACAGGCTGACGGGCCGCAGCCTCAACCGCCTCGCATCGGTCTTGCTCGAACGCGGGCGGTATGAAGAGGCCGAGGCCGCAGCGCGGCGCGCCATAACCCTGCTCTCGGCACCCGGCCTGGCCGACGATCGGCTGATCGCGGCTTGGGGCAATGCCGGACGGATACTCGAAGCCCGCGGCCGGCTTCCGGAAGCTATTACGGCCTATAGCGAAGGGGTCGGCGCCGGTCGGCGGATGCTCGGCGACGACAATGCGGTGGTCGCTGCACTGCAATCACTGCTCGTCGATGCCGAAGCGAAGATGTCGGCCTATCGCGAACGCTCCGCGGGGCAACGCCGCAAGGTCGATGCGGTCGCGGACGCGACAGGCCGCGACAGTGTCGAAACCGCGCGCGAACATTATTTGCTGTCGCTCTATCTGGTGCTGCAGGGCGACATCGCAGAGGCCGAAACGACCGCGGAACAGGCCTATGCAATCCAGGCCCGCGTGCTCGGGCGCGATCACGCCGACACCCGCGCGTCGCTCTACCAGCTTGCCACGATACTCCGCCGCGGTGCGGAAGCGCGCGCTCCCGCCCATGAACAGCAAGGCGATTCAGCGCCGCCAGACCCGGCGAGCATCGCCATGGTCGGCGATACCGAAAAGGAGATCCGCGAACTCATCGATGGCGGCAAGTTCGTCAAGGCCGAAGCCGCAGTTCGGGCACGGATGGCCCGGCGTTCAGCCGGGGACCGATCGCCGGGCGCGGCAACCGACATGGAGACGCTCGCGAACATTCTCTATCTGACCGGCCGCGCTGACACCGCCGAAACGCTGATGCGGAACGCCATCGGCATTCGCGAGCGGCTCGGCGACCGCGCCGCGCACGCCGCGGCGTTGCGGCGGCTCGCGCTCGTCCAGAGTGTACGCGGCCGCTATGCGGAGGCCGAAGCCAGTGCGCGCCGCGCGATCGAACTGCTCACGCCATCGGATGGGGAAACGCGATCATTGTCGGCGGCGTGGGGCACCCTGGGCGAAGTGCTCGCCGGGCAGCGCCGCCGGCCGGAAGCCTCGACGGCAATCCAGAAGGCGATCGAATATGGCAGGCTGGCGCTCGGCCCCGAGGACCCTTTCGTCCTCGAGGAATATAATGATTTTGCGCTGAACCTTGAGGAAATGGGCGACCTGCCGGGCGCCGAGGCGATCTATCGCCGTAATCTCGAAACCCTCGTCCGCACGAAGGGGCGCGAAAGCCTTGGGTCCGCGCGAACGCTCGCCTTGCTGTCGACCAACCTCGACCGTCAAGGGCAGGAGCTGGAAGCCGAGGTCCGGCTGCGCCAGGCGATCGCGATCCGCGAGCGCCACCTGGGAGCGGGCAATCCCGACACGCTCCGCTCGCTCGGCAATCTCGTCGGCCTGCTCATCAAGAGCGCGAAATATGACGATGCCGGCGCGCTCCAGGCACGCGTCATCGCCTTGCGTTCCGCACTTCCCGAGAGCAACCTGGAAGAGAATATCGCCGACCTCGGCCGAATGGGCGCGATCCTCGCCAAGCAGGGCAAGGCCGAAGCTGCGATCGATTATCAGCGGCGCGCGCTGGCGCGCGCGGCCGGCTCGCTCGATCCCGGTCACCGCCATGTCGCGATCGCGTCGATGGAACTGGCCCGATCGATCGCGCGCAAGGATCCCGCTTCGCCCGAATATGTCAGCCTTATGCGCGGTGCGGTCGCGCGCGCGCGCGCGGAACGAACGCGCGTGCTGTCGGCGCGGGATGTGGCGGGAGCAAGCGCGGGTGAGCGCGCGGTCGCCGCCGCCGTCAGTGAAGGCGGCTGGTCCGACGCCTCGGGGGCCGGCACCTTCGCGCTGGCGCTCACCCTCTACGCCAATCGGGCGACGCAGGTCCGGAGCGAGGAAGCGAAGCTGCGATCCGAATCCTTCCGTATTGCGCAGGATTTGACATCGAGCGCATCGACCCGCGCGCTGGCCGGTATCGTCGCCCGCGAAGCGCTTGGCGATACCCCGCTCGCCCTGCTGGTGCGACGCCAGCAGGATCTGGCCTCGGAAATCCGCGACCTCAACCACACCCTTGGCACGGCCATGATCGGCGCGCCCGACGCCGCCGAAAATTTGAAGGACAGGATCGGGACGCTGGGCCGGGAACTTAGTGAAATCGACGCCCGGCTGCGTCGTTCCTACCCCGATTACGCGCGCCTCGCACTGCCCCAGCCCCTGAGCGAAGACGAGGTGCGCCGCCGTCTGCGTCCGGGCGAGGCGCTGCTTCTCGTCACCGAGGGCGAACTTTATGATTTCACCTTTGTCGTGACGACCAAGGGGGCGGGCTGGCACGCGGTGCCGCGACTCCAATCCTTCCTGCGCGGCACGATCGACGCGTTTCGCTGCGAGGTCGATCCCCAGACTTGCAGCGGCATCTGGACCGCGTCGCCGCTGTTCGAGCGCCGCTACGCCTGGGATCTCTATCGCTTCCTCGTCCAACCGCATGAGCCGCTGCTCAAGGATGTAAAGACCCTCTATGTGACGACTTCGGGTGCGCTCGCCGACCTTCCCTTCGCCGCCTTCATCACCGCCGAACCCAAAGGGCCCGACTCCGAGAAGGCGCTCGCCGCCACCCCCTGGCTCGGCGATCGATTTGCGATCGTTACCCTGCCGTCGATCGAATCCTTGCGGACGGGAAAGCCGCGGTCGGCCGGGCGAAACGCACGCCCCTTCATCGGTTATGGCGCACCGGTGCTGGCCAAAGCGGGGAGCAAACGGGCCGCTGCCACGGGACTCTCGCCACGAACCGGAGGGATCGGCGGCACCCTCGCCGATCCCGAACGCCTGCGCGCGCTTCCTTCGCTTCCCGGCACCGAGGTCGAGCTGAACGCGATGGCGCGCGCGCTCGACGCCGACATCGACGCAATCCACCTCGGCCCCGATGCCACCGAGACCGCCGTCCGAACGAACACGCGATTGCGCGACGCGCGCATCGTCGCCTTTGCCACGCATGGCATATTGCCCGGCGAGATCGAAGGTTTCGCCGAGCCCGGCCTGATCTTCACGCCCCCAGGCCACGCGACATACGCCGACGACGGTATATTGACCGCCGCCGAAGCCGCCGAGCTCGACCTCTCGGCCGAGTGGGTCATTCTGTCGGCCTGCAACACGGGAACGACCGAAGGGCCTGGCGGGGCCGACGCCCTATCGGCGCTGGCACGTTCATTCCTATATGCCGGCACCGACGCACTGCTCGCGAGCCGCTGGCGCGTCGGCGATAGGGTCACGGCTGCGCTCACGGTCGAAACACTCGTCAACGCGGCGCGGAACAGGAAGGCAGGCAAGGCGGCGGCCTTCCAATCGGCCATGCGCGCGATCCGATCGGGCAGGCGCGAAGACGGCACCGTGGTGGAAGGCTGGACCAGTGACTGGGCGCATCCCGCCGCTTGGGCGCCATTCACCCTGATTGCGACGGACAATTGACACGGGGCTGAATCCTCGAGTCCGAGCGTCCGCTTATATTTTGCTAATTTGGACCACGAAACATGGCCGTTTTCTGGTGAACGCCAAATGCTGCCTGCTGTGCAGAGCCGGACGCAAACACGGCGGCTATTGCGGCGCCCCCGCCAGCAAGGTCGTGCGAAGCCGGTCGATCGCGGCATCATCCAGGCCAATCCCCTCGCGAACATAGCGGTCGAACGAGCCATAGCGCTTATCGACTTCGGCAAAGGCCGCCTCGATATAGGCGGCGCGCACGGTCAAGACCGGCTCGAGATTTTCCCGCGCGATCGGCGTCGGCAATCGGGCGAGCATGGCGATTGTCGCTTCGTTCTTGGCGCGCAGATAGTCGTTGCTGGCAAGATAATCGGCCATCACCGTTTCGCGCGGCACGCCGAGGAGGGTCAGGATCACCGCGCTCGCCCAGCCCGTGCGGTCCTTGCCGGAGGTGCAGTGATATAGCGTCGGTCCGGCGCCTTCTGCACTGATGCGGGAGAGCAGCGTGTGATAGGCGCTGCGCGCGCTGTTCAACGAGACGAAATCGCGGTTCGCCTCGGTCAGCATCTCCGCGCCCTTGCCCGCCGCGATCGTTGCCATTGCCTGACGCATGTCGCCGCCGACGCTGCCCTTGCTGTCCGCGACGACGTCGAGCAAGAGATGCTCGGCGCCAGCGGGCAGACGATCGGGTTCATGGCTGCGTTCGCTTGCGGTGCGCAGATCGGCGACGAGCGCGAGGCCCAGATCGCCCATCGCACCGAGGTCGCTATCGCTCAGGCGGTCGAGCTGATCCGAACGATAGATCATCCCCATCTTCACCCAGCGGCCGTCGGTGGTGCGATAGCCGCCGATGTCGCGCAAATTGGGGGCCGTCCCCAGGTGAAGCCCGCGGTCGGCGATGACCAGCGGGGCGCCGCGATCGGGAACGAGCGCGAAAAACCAACGCTTGCCGGGGGCTAGGCCGGAAACGTGGATGCTGCCCGTAGCATCGCCCTGCCCCACCGGTTTCGACCGGTCGCTCACTGCAGAATCGGTGCCCGCATAAACCCGGACCTGACCCGCGCCGGGCGCGGACCAGTTGATCGTACCATCCGCCGATACGCTGGCGGCGGTGAAGGGAATGACGCCCGACTGTTCGGCAACCGCGCCGGCGACCGGCCGCTTGTCGACCGTCGCACATGCCGGCAGCGTCAGGACCAATGCGGCTGCAAGCGCCGCCCGCCACATCCGGTGATCGTCATTCCGCATTTTCAGCTTCCTTCCTGCGCTCAGCCGCGCTGCGACGAGATGTTGCCGCCATCGACGACGAGTTCGGCGGCGGTGATGTAGCTCGCTTCGTTCGAGAGCAGGAAGCGCACGACGCGTCCGATTTCCTCGGGCACGCCGATGCGTTCGAGCAGGATGCGTTTTTCGAAAAAGCCCTCGGGCAAATTGTCGACCGCCGGCTTCATCATCGGCGTCATGATCTGGCCGGGCGATACCGAATTGATCCGGATCTTGTCGCGCGCCAGCCGGTCGGCGAGCGAGCGGACGAGCGAGAGCATCCCGCCCTTGGCCGCGCTGTAGATCGGGTTCATCGCGTTACCGAGCGTCGCGTTGATCGAGGTGATCGCGACCACCGCCGACCCCGGATTGGCGGCAAAGTCGCCGTGGAGCTGCTGCGTCAGCAGCGCGAGCGGACGCAGGTGCGTGTTGATGCCCGCCGCCCAGCTTTCGGGCGTGATGCCTTCCAGCGAGGCGGTGTCGACGATGCCCGCGGCGTGGACGAGCCCGCCCAGCGCACCGAGCGCATCGCGGCTGGCGGCGATCGCGGCCGGATAGGCGTCCAGATCGGTGAGATCGACGCCTAGGCCGATGGCCTTTGCGCCGAATTCCTGCGTGATCGCCGCGGCCTCGGCCTCGGCCTTGCCGGCATTGATATCCCAGAGCGCAACCGCCCGGCCAACCGCCGCCAGCGCGCGCGCCGAGGCGAGCCCGATCCCGGACGCCCCCCCGGTGACGATGACGGCGGTCCCGGGCGCGCCGAGCGCGGGCGAAAGATCAGTAAACGTCATTGTGGAACAATCTCCATGATGCGGGCCATTCTAATTTCTGCGCCGATTATCCGTGTCATCGGGCCGGCGCGACCGGTGACGGCCCCTGCTTTCCGAAAAAACCGTCGAGCTTCAAATTGCTGACGCGCGGTGCGCCACCGGCGACCGAAACCCACATCACATGATCGACGACCGCTGGATCGTCTGGCGCGCCCCCCGGTATGCCGCCCGTCGTACCGAGCTGGATATAATCGTGGCCGCCGCGCGCTTCATAGGCATATTTGTGGTAATGCCCCGCGAGCATGGTGTGGGGACGGCCCTTGAGCAGCCCCTCGATCTCGCGGAATGCCGGCGAATCCACCTTCCACGCCGGCCGATGCATGAGCACGAAGGTCCAGCGCGCCTTGGGGCTTTTCGCCAGCGCCTCGCGGACCATCTTCACCTGATCGGCGCTGAACGCGACATTCTCCGAAGCGCGGAACTTGCCCGCCAGCTCGGCCAGCTTCGGGTCGCTCGCGAACAGCGCCTCGGCCTTTGCGGGATCGCCGTTAATCGCCTTGAACACCGACATCATCGCGTCGGCGCCATATTGCTCGACCAGTTTCGCCCGCGCGATCTTGGGCTGGGGCGGATCCTCGGTATTGAGGACGAGGAACAGCGCGCCCTTGTAGGTGAAGCTGTAATAGTCGGCGCCCAGACGCTTGCGCCATTCAGTGCGCTGCACCTCGTTGGTCAGGTCGTGATTGCCCGGCACGTAGAAGAAAGGGACGCTCAGCCGGTCGATCGCGGCATTGACCTCGTCCCATTCCTTGCCGAGCTGCGCCCGATCCTCGCTATTGCCCTCGATGAGGTCGCCGATGTTGATGACGAAATCGGGGCGCAGTGCCTCGACCTTGTCCATCGCATCCTCAAACACCCCGGGGCGATGCTTGCCGGTGCGGTCGCCGATGACGACGAAGCGGAACTCGTCGGCGCCGCCCGCGAAATCCTTTTGCGTGCGGGCGACGCCGGGCGTGCCCGCGCGAAAGTCTTTCGCCCCTTGCCCGGCGCCGATGGCGACCCCGGACAGGGAGAGGGCGAGCACGCCGCCGAGCAGCAAGGCCGCATATCGCATCGCGAATCCCCTTAGAATTCGATGCTCAGATCGACGCCATAGGTGCGCGGTTCGCCAAACAGCGCGCCGGGGCGGCCGATGTTGAACTGCGTGACATAATATTCCTTGTCGGTGAGGTTGCGGCCCCACAGAGCGACACGAAGGCCGTCAACGCCCGGAATATCGGCCAACGTCAGCCGCGCGTTGAGCAGGCCATAGTCGCCAACGATAAATTTGCCGCCCGAGATGCTCGAACTGACGAATTTGTCGCTCTGCATCGTGTAGTTCACGTTGGTCGAAAATGTGCCGACCGGCGTTGTCGGCAGGTCATAGTTGAGGTCCAGCCCCAGCGAGTGTTTCGGCGCGTTGGAGAAGCGGAAATTGGCCGAAATGTCGGCGCCCGTGGCGTCGACAATCTCGTCATATTGCGCATCGAGATAGCCGTAGTTGATCGTGAAACGCAGCTCGCGAACGGGTGCGAGCGTCAGATCGGCCTCGATGCCCTTCACCGTCGCCTTGCCCGCGTTGAGCACGTCGGTGATCCGCACATTGGTCGGATCGGACTGCACGTTGATCTGGATGTCCTTGTACTTCGACTGGAACGCCGCGACGTTGAAGCGCAGCTTGTTGTCGAGGAACTGGCTCTTCATGCCGAGTTCGTAGGACCAGAGCGTTTCCGAATCGAACCCCTGATTGAAGCGCGGGATCGAGCTGGCGCGGGTATTATACCCGCCGGACTTATAGCCCTTCACCACCTTGCCATAGACATTCACATTTTCGGCGAGGTCGTAGGCGAGAATGACGCTGGGGCTGAAATCCTTGAACTTTCGGCTGCCGTCGCCAACGCCGGGCACCGGCACGATCGGGCCATTATTGACCTGCGTCTGGCGTGCGAGCGTCGCTTCGCGCTTGTCCCAGCTCTGGCGCGCACCGACCGTCAGGTGAAGACGCCGGTCGAGCCATTCGGGGGAATAGGTCACCTGCCCGAATAGCGCCCAGGACTCGTTCGCGATCGTGGTGGTCGTGAAGCTGCGCGTCCGTGTCGGCGGGCTGAAGCTGTTGCTGAAATTGTCGCCCTCTTCGGAGAACCAATAGCCGCCGACGACATATTCGAGCTGGCGATCGAGCGCGTCGCCGACAAACTGAAGCTCCTGGCTCCACTGATCCTGCGTGGCGCGGCTGCTGTTCTTCTGAAGCGGCGTCGGGCCGAGCACGCCCGTCAGATAATCCTGATTCTGGAAGTTATCGAGCTTGCGATACCCCGTGATCGAGCGGATCGTGAGCGAGTCGGCGGCGCTCCACTCGCCGATCAGGCTGTGCCCCTCCGACGTCACGTCATTGGCGAGCAGGTCGCCGACCAGCGGGCTGCCGGCCTTGGGGCGCGGCGCCTTCAGCGGATGCAGCGGCGAGAAAGCGACGAAGATCGGCGTGTCCTGAATCTCCGAACGATCATAGCTGTAGCGCAGGCTGATCGCGTCGGCGGGTTGCCACAACACATCGGCGCGCATCGCCTGGCGACCCTTGTCGCCCCAGCGCTTCACCCCGGTGCCGGGGTTCTTGACGAAGCCGTCCTGCTGGATGTTCGCGTAGGAAAAGCGCGCCGCCAGCGTGCTGCCGATCGGCACATTGACCGCGGCCTTGAAGCGGCGATTGTCGTAGTTGCCGATCGTCACCTGCCCCTTGAAGCCGAAATCGCCGAGTTCGGGCTTTTTGGTGATGAAGTTGATCGCGCCGCCCGTTGCGTTGCGACCATAGAGCGTGCCCTGCGGCCCGCGCAGCACCTCGACGCGCTCAAGCTCGGCGACTTCGAGCGCCTGCCCCTGGCTGCGCGCGACATAGACGCCGTCCATATAGACCGCGACGCCGGCATCCTGCGTGATCTGGTCGTCGCTCAGGCCGACGCCGCGCATGAAGATCTGCGTCGTCGCGGCGCTGTTGGGGTGCGGGGTAAGCTGAAGATTGGGCACGTTGGCGCGTAGGTCGGTGAGCCCGCTGATCCCCCGGGTCTCCAGATCGCCGGCGGTGAAGGCGGCGATCGAGATCGGGGTGTCCTGAAGCGATTCCTCGCGCTTCTGTGCGGTGACGACGATTTCGCCAAGGCCCGACGCCTCGTCGGGTGCGGCATCGGCGGTCTGCGCCAAAGCGGGATGCGCCGCGGTCATCGCGAGCGTGCAAAGCAGCAGACGGACCCGCGGCCCGGAAACCTTATTCATCGTAATCCCCTCCATCGAACATTCGGGCGAGCGATCGCCTCGTTTCACGATTCTACCTTCGTGTAGGTAGATTTCTACCTTCATGCAGGTAGATTGCAAGCAGGATTTGATTGCGCCAAAAGGGAGCGCGCTTCACAGGCGCTGACACGAAAGGTTTTTGAGCATTGAGCATGAAGCCCATCAGGCACGCGCGCGGCGAAGCGACGCGTCAGGCAATCCTCGAGGCGGCCGAGACGGTTTTCGCCGAGGTCGGCTTCACCACGGCACGGCTGGAGGACGTCGCCGCCGCCGTTGGCATCCGCCGCCCGTCGATCGTCTATTATTTCTCGAACAAGCAGGAGCTTTATGACGCGGTCGAGGAGGACATCTTCGCCTCCATGCACCGCGAAGCACTCGGCCACATCGCACTGCACGACAAGCCGATCGACAAGCTGCTCGCGCTGCTCGACGGGTGGCTCGACTTCCTCGTCGCGCGGCCGACCGCGGCGCGGATCATCCAACGCCTCGTCGCCGACGTCTCACCACGCCGCGGCGACCCCACGCAATTCTCGAACATATTGCTGCGCGATGTCGAGATCGTGGTGAACGAAGGCGTGGCCGTCGGGGACTTTCGTCCGCTGCCGCCGATGCATGTCGTCAACGCGGTGGGATCGAGCTCGCTCTTCTACGTGTGCAACAGCAAGCAACTTGGCTCCAATCGCAGCTATGACGCCGCCGACCCCGCGGAACTCGAAAGTTTCCGCGAGCTGCTTCACTTGCTGACCCGCGCAGCCGTCGCCCCGGCCACGCCCGGCTAAACGCCATGGCAAGGCGGCGTTTGCCGTTCCCCGGCAACACCGGTGTCAGGGCAGCACGGCGGCGCGTGCGAGCTTGTGCAGCAAAGTCCTGAAGACCGCCTGATCCGCCGGATCGGACGGTTCATAACGCCGCTGTTCGCCGACCTGACGGCTGTTGCAGACGAAGAAGAGAATGCCGCCAGCCACGCCGTTGATAAAGGTCATCGTCGAAAGCGGAACAAACACACCCTGTGCGATGCCATAGGCCAGCGTCCGGTCCATGTCTTCTAGCGCGACAGAAGAGAACTCCATCGGGTTGCCCTGCTGAACGGCGGTATCGGCGACGAGACGCTGAAGAATTCGGGCGGCCGTCGGGCGACCGACGAAGAAGTCGAGCCAAGCGTCCAGATGGGCGAGCAACTTGGCGGTCGGATCCTCGACATCCGCGGTTCGCGCCTCGCAAGCCATATGCATAGCCTCGAAAATGCGCTGCTCGACGGCATCGTACAGCATCTTTTTCGTCGAGAAATGATGAAGCAGCGACGGCCGGCGAATGCCGACCGCATCGGCCATATCCTCGAGGCGCGCGGCCCTGAAGCCTGTCGCGGCAAACACCCGTTCGGCTTCGTGCAGGATGGCCTCGCGGGTCGCATCCGCGCGCTCCTTGCGCGTCGACGGGATCGGAATCGTCATATGCATCGCCGCTATTTGGCGCATCCGAATGCCGCTTGCAAATCTCCCTTCCCCGATTACAAATTCACCTACTCATTAGTAGGTGAGTCGACGCGGGAACAAATATCCGCGCAAAACGGGAGGGAGAGCATATGTCGATAGAAGGATTGCGCCTGTCACGTATCGCACTCGCGGCCTCGGCCGCGACCTGGCTCGCGGCAACGCCCGCGACCGCGCAGGAAAGCACGGAGAGCGAGAATATCGGTGTCGCCGACATCGTGGTGACCGCCCAGAAGCGTGAAGAAAATCTTCAGGACACGCCGATCTCGATGGTGGCGCTGAGCGCAGAGACGCTCGAAGAAAAGGGCATCGGCTCGCTGTCCGACCTCTTCACCGGCGCGATCCCGTCGATCCGCATCGCGCCCTTCGTCGGCCGCGTCTCCGCCGTCAGCATCGGCATGCGCGGCCTCGTCCCGGTCGATGCCACACAGGTCAGCCGTGATCCCACGGTCGGCATCTATATCGACAGCGTCTATCTGGGCCGCGTGTCGGGGCTCGGCATGGAGCTTGCCGACATCGAACGCATCGAGGTGCTGCGCGGGCCGCAGGGCACGCTCTTCGGCCGCAACACGATCGGCGGCGCGATCAGCGTGGTGTCCAAAAAACCGACAGGCGAAGCGAGCGTCGACCTCAAGGCGGGCATCGGCAACTACCGCGGCCGCTCGTTCGCCGCGCACGTCAACCTGCCCGAAGCGGCGGGCCTCAGCGTCAAGGTCGACGGGGTGTTCGAGGGGCGCGGCGGACTGGTGGAAAATCCGCTGGGCAGCGCGCTCGACTATGGCGAGGTCAAGCGATACGGCTTCAAAATCTCGGCGCTCTGGCGCCTGGCCGACAATCTGTCGCTGCTCTATGCCTATGATCTCTCACGCGACAAATCGACGGGCTATTATCATTACATCACGGCTTCGACGCAGTCGCCCGCGGTCACGCCATCCTTCATCAAGCTCGATACCGGCCGCGTGCGAACCGGGCGCTTCGGCTTCCCCGTCTTCCGCAATCCGCAGGAGGCCAAGGGGCACAGCCTCACCGCCGAATGGGATGTCAGCGACGCGCTGACGATCCGCTCGATCTCGGCCTGGCGCAATCTCGATTCGACCCAGCTCGACACCGACGAGGGATCGAACACGACCTGGGGCCCGAACCGCCGCTTCGCCCGCCTGAGCTATGCCAATGTGAAGCAGAACCAGTTCAGCCAGGAGGTCCAGCTCGTCGGCGATGTCGGCGAACTGAAATTCGTCGTCGGCGCCTATTATTTCGAGGAAGAGGGCCAGGACGAGGCGATCGTCTATTCGCTGGGAACGCTCAATTCGACGCTGACCGGGGTCAATTTCTTCCCCGCGCCGTCGCCTGATGGCGGCGCGACCCGGCTTCCCGATCGCGCGGCGCAGGTCGATGTCAAATCCAAGGCGCTGTTCGGGCAGGCGACATGGTCGCCCGAAGCGCTGCGCGGGCTGCATATTACCGCCGGCGCGCGCTACACCGACGATCATAAGGACGGCCGCCTTCTGTTCATCGCGGGGGTGAACCCGAACCTGGATTTCGTCTTCGATTCGAGCCGCATCGATCCGATGGCGACGATCGCCTATGACTTCAGCGAGGACATCAACGCCTATGTGAAGTGGAGCCGGGCCTATCGCGCGGGCGGCGCCAACACGCGCTCGGTGATATTGCGCACCTTTGGCGAGGAGGAACTGACGGCGTGGGAAGCGGGGGTCAAGGCCGACCTGTTCGACCGTCGGCTGCGCGTCAACATCGCCGCCTATATGAGCCGCCTCTCGAACCAGCAGGTGGATTTCCTGAATCCCGTTTTCATATCGAATACCGAAACGGTCAACGCGCCCGAAAAGCGCAAGATCAAGGGGATCGAGGCCGATATCACGCTCGTTCCGGTGCGCGGCCTGTCGCTGTCGGCGAACTATGTCTACACCGACGCCCCGCCCACACCCGTGCAGAATATATTCACCGGAGTGATCGAACAGGCATCGTCCGCCTTCACTCCGAAACATGCGGCGTCCTTTTCGGCCGACTATGTCTTTCCCGCTTTTTCCTTTGGCGAGCTGCGTGCCTATGTCGGCCTCGATACCGCCGGGAATTACATCCCCAACGGCACGGTGACGGTCAAGGCGGACAAGGCGTTGCTGCTCAATGGCAGGCTGACGCTGGGCGACATCGATCTGGGCGGCGTCGGCGAGCTGGAAGTCGCGTTGTGGGGCAAGAATCTGACCAACGCGACCTACAATCTCTTCGATTTCCGCATCCCCGGCAGGACCACCGCAACGCTCTATAACGAGCCGCGAACCTATGGTCTCGAAGCCCGGGTAAAATTCTGAAGAACCCAGCCCGGCGGCGGCTTTTCCGTCGCCGGGCAATTGCGGGAGAAAAGGACATGAAAAAGGCATTATTCGGGCTGCTGTTGCTCACGCCGACGATGGCGATCGCTCAGCATGCGCCCACGGCGGCGCACACCGATCCCACAACGACCAGGACGCGCGAGATCGCGCTCGCCGGCGGCGACAATTTCCGTGACATCGGCGGCTACCGGACGAAGGACGGTCATTCGATAGCCTGGGGCAAGCTGTATCGCTCGGCGTCGGTCGGCCGCTACACCGCGGACGATCAGGCATTGGTCCGCAAACTGGGCGTCGGGTCGATCATTGACTTGCGCTCGACGCGCGAGCGTCAGACCGACAAGACCCCGTGGATGCAGGACTCTGGCCTCGGCTACTGGGCGCGTAACTATGACCTGTCGGGCGGCAATCTGGGCGCACTGTTCGCGAAAGGTACGACGCTCGACGCCGGAACGATGCGCGGCGTGATGATTCAGGGCTATCGAGGCTTTCCCAAGGAACAGGCGGCGTCCTATCGCATGCTGTTCGACAGGCTTTTGACCTCCGACAAGGCGGTCATCGTCAACTGCACCGCGGGCAAGGATCGCACCGGCGTCGGCGTGGCGCTCGTTCTGAGCGCGCTTGGCGTTCCCTATGACACGATCATGGAGGATTATCTGCTGAGCAACAGCGCGCTCGATATGGAGGCTTTGCGCGCCGATGCCGGGATGAACGCCGCGATGTCGGCGTTGCCGGCCGATGTTGCGAAACCCCTGCTTGGAGTCGAACGCGCCTATCTCGACGCCGCCTTCGACCAGATCCGCAAGGACTATGGCGACGTCGACACCTATCTGGCGCGCGAACTCGGTGTGGATTCAAAGGCTTTGCAGCGGCTGCGCAAGCAGATGCTGCGCTAGAATGAGGCGCGGGGTCAGCCGGCAGGCCGATCTCGTCCGCTTCACCCTGCAGCGGCGCCGTCCTCGGCTGACCCGCCCCCAAAAGGGGGTGGCGGCGCGCCCGCCAACGCCGCAATCCGGGCGTCCTATCTAGTCCAATTGAGCGATGCGCGGCCGCGGCCGGGCGATAGGGTCGACACCTGCCCGCCCATCGATCGCGGCCGGATGAGGAGCAAAAGGTCATGGCCGCCAATCCCGATGCCATCGCATTCCGGAGCGCGCTCGGCGCGTTTGCAACCGGGGTCACGATCGTCACGACGCGGAATGCGGCGGGCGAAGATTGCGGACTGACCGCCAACAGCTTCAACTCGGTCTCGCTCGATCCGCCGATGGTGCTGTGGAGCCTCGCGCGCACGTCGAAGAGCATGGAGGCGTTTCAGGGCGCCGCGCATTTCGCGGTGCATATCCTCGCCGCCGATCAGGAGGCGCTCTCAAACGGTTTCGCCAAACGCGGCGCGGACAAGTTCGCCGGTGCCAAAATCGAGCGCGGCGAAGGCGACGTGCCGCTGCTCACCGGCTGTACCGCGCGTTTCCAGTGCCGCACCGCCTATCAATATGAGGGCGGCGACCACATCATCTTCGTGGGCGAGGTCATTGCTTTCGACCATGAGGACCGCGCACCCCTGCTCTTCCATGGCGGCCGCTACGCGCTTGCCGCGCGCAAGGCCGCGATGCTCACCGCCTGCGACGCCGGCGCGCAGCCCGCGGGCAGTTTTGGCGAGGATTTTCTCGGCTATCTGCTCGGCCGCGCGCATTTCCAACTCTATGGGCGGATGCAGGAAAGCTTGCGCGATCATCATCTCGACGCCACCGATCACTTCATCCTGAGCGTGCTGGGAATAAACGACGGACGCACCATAACCGAGATCGACGGTCTGATCGGCTATACCGGCGCGCACATCACCCCCGATCGTATCGCATCGCTCGCGGCGCGCGACATCGTCCGGACCGATACGCCCGACCGGATATGGCTGACCGACACCGGCCGGCGTGTCCTCGTCGAACTCGCCGCCGCCGCCAAGGCCGCCGAGGAGGACGCGCTGGGCGCTTTCGACGAGAATGAAACCGCGCTGCTCAAGCATCTGCTCAAACATGTCATCCGCAGCACCGATCCCGGACTTCCTGATCCGTGGGCGGCGCAGGAGACACCGTAAACGCGACGCCCATAATGAAGGAATGCCCGAGGATGGAGAAGATACGGACAATCGCGGGGCATGGCCCGATCTCCCAGATCGCCTGGCTGACCGAGAATCTGGATCGCGCGATCGACCAATGGCGCCTCCTCGCGGGCGTGGGGCCCTGGACCGTCTATCGCAACGTCACACTCGACGGCCACTATCGCGGCGCGCCCGCGACGATCGGGATCGATGTCGGACTCGCGTATCAAGGCGAGACCCAGATCGAACTGATCGCGCCGCACGGCACCGGCCCCTCGCCCTATCATGACGAAAATGGCCGCGTACGCGTGGGCATGCACCATGTCGCCTGGCTGGTCGACGATGTCGCGGCGGCCGCGAAGAATGCCGCCGCCGCGGGTCTCGTTCCCGTCTTCAGCGCCGAGAGCGGGGGCGGTGCAACGCGCGTCGCCTATCTCGAGGCCCCCGACGAACCCGCGATCCTGCTCGAACTGATCGAGGCGACGCCGATGATCCGCGACGGCTTCACGGCAGGGACCGCCGCCGCCCGCGATTGGGACGGCAGCAACCCCGTTACCATTTTCGACTTCGCAGCCTGAGGGAGCATCATGGAAAAGATCATTTACGCTCTGTGGAAAGACAGCGCGGAGGAAGACGCACGCTTCACCGCGCGGCTGCTGGGCGACATTGCGCCGCGGCTTGGAGGACTGGCGCACGCGGTGCGCGTCAATGTCCAGGACGACAGCGTCGCGAACGGCACCTCGCCGCGCATGACCTCGACCCGCCCGCAGATGGATGCCGTGGTTCAGCTCTGGCTGCCGAGCGCGAACGACCCCGAACGCGCCGCCGTCGATGCGGTCATCGCGGACGCCGCGCCGCGCCATGCCGCGTGGCTGGCGAGCGAATCCACCATTATCGCCAACACTCAGCATCCGCCGACGCCCGGTGTGCGCACCGAAGGCTTTTCGCAGATCGTCTTTCTCGGTCTGCCGCCGCGGCTGAGCTGGGACGCGTGGCGTGATGCGTGGCAGCGCCAGCATTCGGCGGTCGCGGTCGATACGCAAAGCAACTTCGAATATGTCCAGAATCTGATCGTGCGGCCGCTGAGCTATGGCGCACCCGCCTATGTCGCGATGGTCGAGGAATGCTTCCCCGCCGCCGCGCTGACCGACGAGGCGGTCTATTTCGACGCGGCGGGCGACGCCGCGCGGCTGGCGGAGAACCAGCGGCTGATGATGGAAAGCTGCGCGCGCTTCATCGATTTCGACCGGATCGACTGCATCCCGACCAGCCAGTTCGATGTTCGGCCGTTCGCCCGCTAAAGCCCCACAAATCGAAAGGATATGTCGTGCGTGATAAGGATGAATCGCTGACCTATGTCGATCCCGACGCCATCGTCCGCTCGGAGCGCGTCGAAATCGACGCCCCCGCCGCGGTGGTCTGGGAGATATTGGTCGATCTGCCCCGCTACGGCGAATGGAACCCCTTTTGCATCGCGGCGGAATCCACGCTCGCCATGGGCGCGCCGGTCAACATGACGCTCAAAAGCTATACCGAACCCGATACGGTCTTTCCCAATTGCGAATATGTCTGCGCGTTCGAGCCCGGAAAGCTGCTGTCATGGGAACTTCCCCATGCCGAAGCCTGGCCCTATCCGGCGCGGCGCGATCAGGTCATCGAGGCGCTGGGCGAGAATGCCTGCGCCTATCATTCGACCGATGCCTTTCTGGGACCCAACGGCATTCATGTGATGCGCTTTGCCGGCCCTTGGGTGAAACGCGCTTTCGACGACACCGCTTATGCGCTCAAGGCCCGCGCCGAAGCGATGTATCGGGACCGCAAAACCGCGGGGTGATCTCCGGCCTCAACCCGGACTGAAAACAGTGAAGCCGGGGGTCGCTCATTTGCGACCCCCGGCTTCACGAGATCATGGCATGCGGCTCTCTAGAATTTGAAGCCCAGCTCGACGCCAAAGCTGCGCGGATCGCCGTACATGACGCCGGCGAAGCCGAGCGAACCGAAGTCGATCCCCGAGAGCGCATAATCTTCCTTGGTCAGATTCTTGCCCCAGACCGAGATCGAAGCTTTGGCGCCGCCGACCGCGATGTCGGAGATCGATAGCCGCGCGCTCAGCAGGCCGACCCCGCCATCGGAGATTTCCTCGTTGAACGGATTGACCGGGTGCCAATAGACCTTGCTGCGATAGCTCCAGTCGGTGCGCGCGATGAATTTCCCGAAATTGCCGAGTTCGGTTTCATATTGTGCGCCGATATTGGCGGTCGTCGCGGCCGAATATTGGAACTTGGCGACATCCGAAATGTCGGTGGCGACACCGGTCATCGGATCGACGAAGGTGAATCTTTTATATTTGCGGTCGGTGTAACCGAACGACGCGTCGACGGTGAGCCCATCGGTGATCTGCGCCTGCAGCTCGGCCTCGATACCGGTGTAGGTGGCCTTCGCGGCATTCACCGTCGTGCTGGCCGCGCCGCCAGTGCCGGCGAGGAATTGCTGCACCTGAAGGTCGTCATAGATCGCGTGGAAAGCGGCGACGTTGAAGCGGACGCGGCGATCGAACAACTCGCTCTTGAACCCGATTTCATAGGACACGAGGTCCTCGGGATTGAAGCCATTATTGTCCGCCGCACGGGCGTTGAAACCGCCCGCCTTATACCCCGTGCTCACACGGGCATAAGTCATGATGTCGTCGCTCCAGTCATAGGAGATATTGGCAAGCCAGTTCAGGCGATTGAACTTGCGCGTCAGGTCGCGCGGCGCGGTCGGTGCCGGCGCCGACTGGATCAGATGCTTCTTGTCCTCGGTATAGCGAATGCCGCCGGTGATGCTCAGCCGGCTGTCGAGCGCCGCCGGTTTCCAGGTGAGCTGGCTGAACGCAGCCACCGACCGCGAGATGTGGCGATAGGACAACAATGTGTCGAGGTTGACGCCAAAGCTATTGAGGTTGACCCCCGGCGCGATCGGGATCGGCACCGGCGACGGGAGGACCAATGTGAAGCCCTGCGGATTCACCTCGGTCGCGCGCTCGCGGAAATAATAGCCGCCGAGGACATAATCAAACTCGTCGCCGATCGAGCCGATCAGGTTGAATTCTTGGCTGAACTGCTTTTGATGCCGCTCATTACTGGTGTGGAACAGGTCGATCGGGCCGATGCCCTGCGGAATGAAGGCATTGGGCGGCACCAGAATCGCCGGGCTGACGAGGAAGCCGACGAGCCCCCCATTGCCGTCGAGATCGGAGCTGTCGCTCACATTGTCCCACTTGCGATAGCCGGTGATCGAGCGCAGCGTCGCATCGCCGATCTCGAGGTTGAGCGTCAGCGAATGACCTTGCACCTTGTCATGCGCATTGCCGTCGCGATCGAGCCGGATCTGCGACAGCCGGTCCTGCGAAACCTGCGGCGCGGTGCCGCCGAACGCGGGCGAGAAGCTCAGATACTGGAGGATGTCGGGGCGGATCGCGCGCAGCTGGAACGCATTGGCGCGGCCGTTGCGGTCGCTTGAATCAAAGACATAGTCGGCGGTAAAACCGGTGCCCTTGTCAAAGCGCACCGCGGCGCGGACGGCGTCGGTGTTGCGCGCGCCCGGATCGCGCTTGTCGGACGGTTCGAGCAGATTGTCGACGGTTCCGTTGCGCTGACTGTGGTAATAGCCGAGCTTCAGCGCCAGACCGGTGTCGCCCAGTTCGCCGGTGTCGATCAGCGCCTTCACCATATATTCGTCGAAGCTGCCGTAGCCGACCTGCAGACGGCCGCCGAAATCCTTCGACGGCTTGGCCGAGATCAGGTTGACCGCGCCGCCCGTCGTGTTGCGGCCATAGAGCGTGCCCTGCGGCCCGCGGAGGATTTCGACGCGTTCGAGGTCCATCATGTCGAACAGCGCGCCCGCCGAACGGCCGACGATGACGCCGTCGACATAAAGCCCCACCGCGGGATCGGCGGTCAGGATCGGGTCGTTGTCGACGATGCCGCGGATCGAAATCGACGGGTTGGCCGTCGCCGACGGCGTTT
The DNA here is from genome assembly GCF_001468225.1 of Sphingopyxis sp. H053. Taxonomy (GTDB): domain Bacteria; phylum Pseudomonadota; class Alphaproteobacteria; order Sphingomonadales; family Sphingomonadaceae; genus Sphingopyxis. The sequence goes on from NZ_LNRU01000008.1 coordinate 129,235, forward strand.
CGGTGATGATGAGGTTGGGCGCTGCGCTGCCAAGCGCGGCGACGCTGGTGATGCCGCGCTGCTCGATCGCTTCGGCATTGATCGCACTGATCGCGAGCGGCGTGTCCTGCAGGCTCTCCGCGCGCTTCTGCGCCGTAACGATGATTTCGGTCAGCCCCTCGGACGCGGCACCCTCGGCCTGCGGCGCCTGTTCGGCCTGCTGCGCTTGCGCGGCGCTGGCCATCCAGGGCGCGATCAGCGCGATGGCGGCCATCTGCGTGCGGCGATGTGTGCGTGCCTTCATCAGTCCCATCCCTCCTGCTTGTCAATTATGGCGTATTATGCGCCACTTTTTGTCAATTTTCACATGATGCGTAATATATGCAATACATACCTACGCAAGCAGGTAATTCAACACCCCCTTTTGGGGGTGGGGGCGCGGACAAAAAAAGGGGCGGCAAAGCCGCCCCAGTTACCGCCCCTAACTCATTCAAACCCCGGGCTGTTCTTTGGGGATATGCACCCTCAGCCCGTCCAGTTCCTCGGTGATATGAATCTGGCAACTCAGCCGGCTGCCCGCTGTTACCGCGATCGCGTCGGACAGCGCATCGAGCATGATGGCCTCGTCCTCGCCCGGCGGCCCGACTCGGTCGATCCAGGCATCGTCAACATAGACGTGGCAGGTGCCACACTGGCGGACGCCGCCGCACAGCGCATCGATCCCGTCGACGAGGTTGCCGATGGCAAGATGCATGACCGCCATGCCCTCGAAGTTGGTGCAGGTCTTTTCGCTCCCGTCGGGCTGGACATAGGTGACGCGGGCCATCAGTTCGCACCCTTCGCGTGCGCGGGACATCCTGCCGCCGCCGCAACCGCATCAAGGTCGGCCGGCGCGCCCGCTGCTATGGTCCGGCGCTTGTAGCGCACCCGGCACGGTTGTTCGGGCCAATAGGTGCCGGCACCGGCGATCGGGCGCGGCGTGTCGATCAATTCCATGTCGTATCGCTGGAGCAGGATGGCGATCAGCGCCTTCATCTCCATCCGCGCGAAATTGACCCCGGCGCAGCGGTGCATGCCGCCGCCAAAGCCGATCAGGCTGTTCGATTCGACTTTGCTGTCCGCGCGTTCGGTGTTGAAGCGCTCGGGATCATAGTCGTCGGGGCGGTCGAAGATTTCGCTCATCCGGTGGCTGACCGAGGGCGCGAGCAGGATCCAGTCGCCTTCGCGAACCTGATAACCGTCGCGCTCGAAATCGGCCGCCGCCTTGCGGATCATCGTGAAGGCGACGGGATGCAGCCGCTCGGTCTCGCGCAGCGCCAGATCCATTTTCTGCATCGCGATCGCCTGTTCCCAGCTGAGATCGGCGCCCGAGGCCGAACCCAATATGGCCCCAATCTCACCCCGCAGCACATCCTGATATTCGCGGTTCTGGAGGATATCGATCATCGCCCAGCTGACCTGTCCCGCGGTCGTTTCATGCCCCGCCCAGACGAGGAGCAGGATCATGTGGATGATCAGCTCGTCGGGGATCGGGCGGCCGTCGGGATAGGTCGATGCCACCATGTCCTGGAAAAAATCAGCAGGCTCGACCGGGTTGGCGCGCCGCCGCCTGATCCAGTCGCCAAGGATTCGGTGAAGCTTTTTCTTGGCGGCCTGGCTGCGACGCATCTTCTTCGTCGGGAGCCAGAGCGGCAGGACAAATTCCATCCCGCCCGAGAAGTCGCGAAACAGCTCGAAAAATTCATGACCCAGCTTCTGCTTGAAATCGCGCCCCATGAAGCTGTGCGCCGCGATGTCCATGACGACCGGCCCCAAGGTCGAGATAAGATCGAACTCCCCGCTGTCGCCGAGGCGGTGACAGAGCGCCATCGTCTCCTCCGCCATCACCGGCACATATTGCTTCATCGCCGAAGCCTTGAAGCGCGGCATGATGACCGCGCGCTGGTTCAGATACTCCTCCATCTCGGCAAAGGAGTAGAAATTGGGCGAGAACATCTTGTGGAAGAAGGGCATCGATTCACGGATCGACAGCAGCTTGTCGGTTTCCTGAAAGACAAAGCGATTATTGTCGGGTCCGAGCATCACGACCATGTTCCGCCCGCCCATGCGGAACGAATAGATCGGACCATGTTCCTGATAGCCCCGGCGCAGCAATCCGACCGGATCCTTGAAGAAGTCTGTCAGGTGACCGAGGAGCGGAACGCCGCCGCGCATCGCGGGTGGCTGCATGGCGATTGCCGACATCGAATTTCTCCCTCTCGCGCCGGCGTCGAGGCCGGCTTGCAATCGGGTATCGCGCCGGTGCCCCGCACCGCCGAGAGGGTCGCATGATTGTAGCGAATTTTAATCCTTTCAGGATCGTCTTTCGCGACTTTTGGCGCCAAACGCGCCTGCGGTGACGTCGCGGGCGACCATCGGCAACGGGATCGGGGTCGATGCGATCAGCAAGCCGACATTGGTCTTCACCGCAGGCGGCAGCAAGGCATCGCGCGCGATCAGGTCGCGGACTTCGCGAAACAGGCTGACGAGCCGGCGTTCGAGCAAGATGCGCGAGGCATCGGACAGCTCGCCGATCTCGAATTCCCAGATCGAGCCCTTTGCCGAGAAGTCATATTGGAGAAACTCCTCCTTGACCCGCCGGTCGAAGAAACGCCGCATCGGCCCGCCGCGGCGCCAGCTGATGCTGCGCGCGGTCATCAGGCGGATGATGTTGCCGGGGAGCAACTGGATCAACCCGATGCGTTCGAGCTTCATCAGCGCCGGGATCAGCAAGGTCTGGTCGATACCATAATCCCTCTCGATCCGTTCGACAGTCCAGCCGCCGGTCGCGAGGTGAAAGCAGAAGAGCGCGAGCGGATCGTCGACCAGCGCCTGCTCCTGCGCGTCGCTGAGCATATCGGGCATCGCGGGCTGCGACGCGTCGGCAAGCCGCGCGAGTTCGAGAAAATTGATCCCGGCGAGTTCGCAGATTTCGTCGATCCGCGCGAGCGTGAAGCTGCGCTGCGCGAAGGTCCGACGAACGCTGGCGTGGCTGATGCCGAGCGCCGCCGCAACATCGGCATAGGTCAGCCCGCGCTCTTTCAGCACGCGCTTCAGCGCCTCGACCAGATAGTTGGACTGGCTGCCCAGCCCCGCTTTCGTCGTCATCATGACCCTCCAAATTCTACGCAAATCAGCATAATTTTTACAATACGACTTGCCTATGCGTTTTTCCATGCACAAACATGATGGCGATACGCATGGGAGAAATGATGATGTCCAGTGGAGGGAAGATGGGATCGCTGCAAATGTTGCTGGACCAACGGACGATCGAGCAAGTCTACATTCGTTATTGCGAAATCGTCGACACCAAACACTTCGACGATCTGCACGAGGTGTTCACGGAAGATGCGACAGGCGACTATACGCAAGCGCTGGGTCCGGGCGTCATCAGCCCTGACCGCGCCAGCCTGATCGCCTCGATGCACGCGAACCTTGGCACCGATTCGAATTGCGGGCCGACGCATCACAATGTCGGCAATTTCCGCATCACCATCGACGGCGACACCGCGGCGGCCAAGGTCCATTATTATGCCGAACATCTCGGCCAAGGCGACTATCCCGGCGAGCAATATTCGATGTGGGGCCAATATGACGACGAACTGGTCCGCACAGACAAAGGCTGGCGGGTCAGCAAGCGCATCTACACCTGCGCGATCAAGCGCGGAACGGCGGTGACAAGCGCGCGAGTCCCAAGTTCGCTTTGCTAGATCACCCTGCCCTCGAATCCGCAGAAACTGTGACAGAGCCGCGCATCGACGATGCGGTCGGGACATTCGGGGTCGAACCAGCGATCGATCCGCGCCCAGTGATAGGGGTGCATCATATAGGGGCCCATCAGCCCGCCGGCGTCGGCATATTCCTGTTCCCAGACGTGCGTCCAGCGGCGCGCGCCGATCGCCTCGTCGGCGCGGCTCAACTGCCAGCCCCGGATCGCGGCGATATAATATGGCATCATCCGCGTTTCCGCCTCGAAGCGCTCGACAAGGGCGGGGTCGGTGCCTTCATCGACGCTGAGCAGCAGCACGCGATAGATGCCGTTCGCAAGCTCGGGACCGGACTTCCCACATTCCTCGCTCCGATAGGCGACGCCGTCGACCGAGGCGACCGCGGGCGCGGCGAGCAGCGGCGCGAGCGCGGCGTCAAAATCGGCGCGCTTCGCGGCATCGTCGAACGCGAAATGCGCGAGGAGGTCGCCGCCGAAATGGCTGCCGGCCAAGGTGGGTGCGACCAGCTGGCGATAGGCGGAGTGCGCCGTAGCCAGCGCGTGTATCTCATCGGCCAACGCCGACACACTCGCGGGATCGGACAGGGTGACGAGCCGGGTCAGCTTATACATCGCAGAGCCTTTCGATATCGGCAGGGTCCGAGGCGAAGAAACGCCGGCGACTGACCGCGCGCGCGTCGGCATCGGCCCACCAGGCGGCGACGTCGGGGTCGTTGCCGCCGACAAAGCGCATTTGCCACCACGCCTCCGCGCCGGCGAGCGACCAGCGAAAGACGAGTGTGTTCGACTGATCGTCGAGCCACATCGGCGGGCTGACAAGGATCTGTTCCAAAGTCATCCCGCGCGCCCGAGCGCCGGGTGCATAGCGCGCCAGATAGTCGCCAAGCAGCGCCTTGCCCTCGCCGGGCTTCGCGACGATCTCGTCGATCGCATGGACCATCGGCGCTGCCGCGGTGCCATCAGTCGCCATGGGATGCCACCTCCAGGATGATCTTGCCGCGGACATGCTGTCCTTCGATGCGGCGATGCGCCTCGGCGGCTTCGCCGAGCGGCAGGATCTCGATTGCGGGCGGCTTCACCCCGCCCGCGGCGCATAGTGCGGCCAGTTCCTTCAGATGCTGCGGCAGGCGGATGACGGCGTTCATGTTCGACAGGATGCTCACCCCGTTCGCCGCGGCATGCGCAACCTCATCGGCGCTCGCCTGCGACACCAAAGTCGCGATTTCGACATAGCGGCCGCCCGGCGCGACAATATCGGCGGCGGACGGAAGCAGGCTGTCGAGCCCGACCGCATCGAGAACGAGATCAACGCCGCCCGGCGCCCATTGGCGTACCGCCTGCGCGACATCGCCAGCGCGATAGTCGATCGCATGGCCGGCTCCGAAACCCGTGACATAGGCGATATTGTCGGGGCCGCAGGTGGTCGCGACGCGCGCACCAAGCGCGTGCGCGATCTGGATGCCGAGGCTGCCGACGCCGCCCGCACCACCGTTGATAAGCACGGTCTGCCCCGCCGACAATCCGCCGACATCGGCAAGCCCGCCATACGCCGTCGTCCCCGCGACCGGAAGCCCGGCCGCCTGCGCGAAGCTCCACCCGCGCGGCAAAGGCGCAACAAAGGCCGCGTCGGCGATGCAATATTCGGCATAGGAGCCATCGCGCCCCTGCCCCTGTTTCGACATGCCGAAGACGCGGTCGCCGGGACCGAAGGCATCGACACCCTCGCCCACCGCCTCGACAATGCCGGCGAAGTCGAAACCGAGCACGAACGGAAAATGATAGTCGATATAGGCCGACAGCTTGCCGACCCGCGTTTTCCAGTCGGCGGGATTGACCCCGGCGCAGATCACCCGGACCAGCACCTCGCCCGCGCCGGCTTCGGGCGTGGGCAACTCGCCCCAGACAAGCTGTTCGGGACCGCCGAACCCGTTGATCACCATCGCGCGCATGCCGTTCTCCTTATCGACCGATGGCAAAGGGTCCGGCCGCGCCATGCGGCCGAACCCTGCCCCGTCAGCGCCGGAAGCTGAGCGTGGCCCAGTAACGGCGCGGTTCATTATAATAGCCCTCGACAAAGCCGAAGCTGGTCGAGGCGTCATAGCCCGCCGTCAGCACGCGCTTGTCGGTGATATTGTCGACCGCGAGGCGAAGCGACAGCCCCTTGGCGGGCAGCGTGAATTCGGCGCTGGCGTTCAGGATCGCATGATCGGGTGCGCGCATCAGCGGCGAATTCTCGACATCGATCCAGGTGAGGCTGCGGTAGGCGGCGTCGAGGCGGAAGCTCGCATCGACGCGGTCCGACAGCGCGGTCGAATAGACGATGCTGCCGCTCGCGGTGAGATCGGGCGCCTGCTTGGGATTGCGGAAGCTGACGTCGGTCGGAACGCCGCCGATCACCGAGGTGTAGCGCAGATATTTCGCATCGAGATAGCCGAAGGCGCCGCTGAGCCGCAGTTCGCGCGAGACGCGGACGTCGGCTTCGAGTTCGATCCCCTGGATCCGCGACTTGCCGGCATTGTCGGTGCGCACCACGATCAGCCCGGTGTTCGGGCTGACCGTCGAGATCAGCAGTTGCTGATCCTTGTAATCGTTGCGGAAGGCCGAGAGATTCAGCGTGACGAGCCCGCCGAGCGTGGTCTTGAGCCCGGCCTCATATGCCGTCAGATATTCGGGATCGTAGGAGCCGATTTCCTCGACCGACGTCGGCCGCCCGTTGAAGCCGCCGCTGCGGAACCCCCGCGACCACGAGACATAGCCGAGGATGTCGGGGGTGAATTTATACGAGAGCGACGCGCGCGGCGTGAATGCCTTCCAGTCCTCGCTCAGCCTGTACGAAGGCATGCCCGCGAGCAGCGGCTGCTGGCTGTAGATCCGCATCGCGGCCTGATCCCAGACCTTCTTTTCCCACGTGTAGCGCGCCCCGACTTCGAGCGTCAGCGCATCGGTGACATCGAAAGTGGCGTTGCCGAACAGCGCAAAATTGGTCGTCTTCTGGCGGTTGGCGAAGTCGATGTTGAAATCGAGCGCGGTCGCCAGCGCGGGATCGAAACCCGCCGCGATCAGGCGCGGATAAAGCCCGTCGGCGACGTAGAGCAGGGTATCGTCGCGCGATTTTTCGCGGAAATAATAGGCACCGAGGAGCAGCGTGCCGCGATCGAACAGGCTGGTCGCATATTGCAGTTCCTGCGAGATCTGGCGCGCGCTCTCGTCATGAATGTCGCCCGCATAATTGACCGCCGCCGACGCATCGCCGTCGCGCCCAAAGATCGCATGGACCCAGCGATAGGCACTGATCGACTTCAAAGTGCCAGCGCCGAGATCGGCCGAGAGCGTCAGCGTCGCGTTAGCGGCATCGGTATCGTCGCGGTTGAGGAAGTCGGTGGTGTCGGTGCGGTTGATGCTGCCGGGCGCAGTGCAGCACGGCGCGATGAAGCCCGATTGCAGCCCCGAGAAGAAGGTCGGGGTGAAGGACAGCATGCTGTGCGGCGTGCTGTTCTGACGGCGGCGCAGCCCGTCGACGGTCAGCACCGCATCGATCGGCGACGCGTCATAATGCAGCGTCAGCCGACCCGCCTGGACATTGCGATTGCCGAGATTCTTGCCTGAGGGGACTTTCTGCCAACCCTCGCCCCATTCGCCGAGCGCGGCGACGCCGATCGCGAGATTGTCCGTCAGCCCCGCCTCGACATTGGCGCGCAGCCGGAGATCGTTGAAAGAGCCGTAGCGGACGTCGCCTTCGAGCCGGTCACCCGTCGGCACGCGCGAGACGACACTGATCGCGCCGCCGATCGTATTTTTTCCAAACAGCGACCCTTGCGGCCCGCGCAGCACTTCGATCCGGTCGATGCCCAGAAGCTCGGTGGTCGCGCCAAAGCTTCGCGCGACATAGACGCCGTCGATATAGAGCGCGACCGCGGGATCGGAGGTGATGATGAAGTCATTCTCGCCGACGCCGCGGATGAACGCCGAGACGCCGCCGCTGTTGCCGCCCTGCCCCGGCGTGAACTGGAGGTTTGGCGCGACCTGGCCGACGTCGGTGACGCCGTCGAAGCCGCGCGAGTCGAGCTGCGCGCCGCCGATCGCGGTGATCGCAATCGGCACGTCCTGCAGCTTTTCCTCGCGCCGGCGCGCGGTGACGACGATTTCGGTGGATTCGGCTTCGCTCGCCGTGTCCTCGGCGGCGGGCGCCTGCTCCTGCGCAAGAAGCGGATGCGCCGCGACGAGCGCCGCCAGCGCAACCGAAGTGCGCGCGAAATGCCTGTAATATTTCATAATTGCCCCTCTGCGACCCGGATCATCTCCGGGATGATGCTTCTCTTATGCATCGCAAATGACATTCCATAGAACGCATTTCAACATCAAATGACATTCTTATATATATTATGCGTTTATCTGTCAGGGCTTTTTGTCGCATTTCATGGCCTTACGCCAAGGCCGCCCCGCGACGCTACTCACCGGGCGGTACGCAAACCGCTATTGTGCAGCGACCGCGGCCTGCGCCCTGAAATGCGGGATCACATGGGTTCCGATGTTGCGGATCGTTTCCAGGATCACGTCGTGCGGCACCGCGCCCATCTGGAAGAGGAAGAGGATTTCGTCGGCCCCCGCGTCGAACAGCCGCTGGACGTAGCGGATGCAGTCGTCGGGGGTGCCATAGGCGTCCTGCACTTCTTCATAAGCCCCGGTATGTTCGGAGCCGATGGTGATCTTTTCCTCGGACAAATAGGCGACGACCGCCGCCTTTTCCTGCTGGAGGATCGCCGCCTGTTCATCGCCCGACAAATCTTCGACCGTCGGCTTGGGGCCGCCCTGATACCAGTATCCCAGCGATTCGACGAAGAAGCGCTGCCCGCGCAGACCGATTTTTCGCGCCTTTTCGCGGTCGTCGAGCACCAGCGCAGGACAGAGCGCCGCAAGATGCTCGGTCGGGCGAAAGCCGACCTGATCCTTGGCCTTGCGGCTCGCCCAGGCGGCGCGATAAATCGCATTCTTGCTCGCGATGTCGTCGGGCCCCGCAAAGCCGAGCACCAGCGCGCCGATGCCGCGCGCGCCCGCGGTGGTCAGCGCGTCGGCGCGCGTGCACGCCATATAGAGCGGCGGGTGCGGGTCCTGATACGGTTTGGGATGGATTGGGCGGCGCGGGATCTGAATATACTCGCCATCATGTTCGATCTCGTCCTGCACCATGATTTTCGGGATCAGCTACATCGATTCATCGATCATCGGCTGAAGAGCGCCAAGGTCATAGCCGAAGGTTCCCGCCTCCTGCTGCGTGCCGCCCTTGCCCATGCCGAAATGGACGCGGCCTTTCGATAGAATATCGAGCGTCGCGATGCGTTCGGCGACCTTGACCGGATGGTTCATCGCCGGCGGCAGACAGACGACGCCGTGCCCGATGCCAAGCCGCGTCGTCTTGCCGGCAAGAAAGGCGAGGAAGGTCTCGGGCGCCGACATATGCGCATATTGGGTGAGCGCGGTGTGCTCGACCGCCCAGACGGTGTCGAAGCCCATCGCCTCGGCGAGCAGCGATTGCTCGACGATCTCGTGGAAACAGCGCGCTTCGTTCGCGCGCGAAGTGTCCACCATCTGCGCTTCGTAAATGATCGAGAATTTCATGGCTGTCCGATCCTCTCCGTCATGCCGCGTTTTTTGCGAGCATAAGGCGCCCGTTCGCACCCGCTCCTCGTCCAATTGGATCAATTCGCCTGCCCCCGCCGGTGCTACGAAATCGGGCAACGACGGATGGAGAGAGGATCGAGATGGGCATGTTCGAGGGCAAGGTCGCGCTGGTGACCGGCGGCGCTTCGGGAATCGGCGTGGCGGCATCGCTGCGCTTCGCCGAAGAGGGCGCCGCGGTGATCGTGGCCGACATCAACGAAGCCGGCGCCGAAGCGATCGCCGAAAAGATACGCGCCGCCGGCGGCCGCGCGCGCGCCATCCGCTGCGACGTCAGCAGTGAGGCGGACAATGCGGCGATGGTCGCCGCGGCAAAGCAGGAGTTCGGCCGGCTCGACGCCGCCTTCCTGAACGCCGGCGCCTATGCACAGATTGTCTTCGAGGACACCGACGCGGCGACGCTCGACAGCATGATCGCGATCAACCTGAAGGGTGCATTTCTCGGCCTGCAGGCGGTGCTGCCCGCGCTCGAACCGGGCGGCGCCGCGGTGGTGACCGCCTCGACCTCGGGCATGATCGGCCTCAACGTCGCCGCGGCCTACAGCGCCGCGAAGCATGGCGTGATCGGCGCGGTGCGTTCAGCCTCGCAAAGCTTCGCGCGGCGCGGACTTCGGGTCAACGCGATCTGCCCCGGTCCCGTCGCGACCGCGATCCTCGGCGTGACCGAACAGGCACCGATCCAGCCCGCCGACGCGCTCGCGCTCCCGGCGGATGGCCTGCTCCTGCCGCAGCATATCGCCGAACTCGCCCTGTTCCTGGCCAGCCCGCGCTCGGGCGGGATCAACGGCCAGGAAATTATCGCCGATGCGGGCTTCCTCGCCAGCTACCCGCCGATGCCCGAATGAGCCGGAGGGCGCGTCAGTCGCGCTCGACGCGGATGCGGCTGAGCCGGGTCCTGGCGATCAGCCAGCGCCCGCGCGCCTTGCGATAACAGTCGTGATAATGTCCGAAACCGTGGCGCGAGCGACCGGCAAGGTCGCTCCCCTCGCCCGCCCAGAAATGGTCGTCCATCGCCCATATGCCCTCGGCGTCGCGCGCGCCGGTGAAGCGGATTTCGAAGCTGTGGACATGATGGACCGTCGTGGCATGTTCGAGCGTCGCGGCGACCCCTGCGACAAAGGCGTCGGCGCCGTTGGTCAGCAATCCTTCGTCGGTTTCACCCGGCATTTCGCGAAAGTCGCCGATCATGTCCTCGGTCAGCAAGCTGCGCAGCAGCGTCCAGTCCTTGGTGTCGAGCGCGCGCACATAACGCGCCTTGAGCAACCTTATCTCCTCGATCGCAGCGAGGTTGACGGCTTCGGTCATCATCTATTCCCCTCCCAGGAAGGCGGCTCGATAGGCCGCGAAACGCTGTTCTACATCGGAGCGGACCAAGCCGAAATCCTCAAGCGCATATTTATGCGGCGCGCGATCCTCGCGCTTGTTCGCTTCGGTCCATTCGGCCATGCCCGCGCGCACCGCGTCGGTGACGTCGATCCCCGCAGCCTCGAGCACGCGCACGCCCTCACCGATCGGATCGCCCAGCAGATCGGCGTAGCGGACATCGATGAAATTCTGTCCCGCGACCTCGCCGCGGACCGCCATGAAACGGTCGAGCAGCTCGGCGAGCCGCGGTACCCAGAAGGCGGCGACGCTCGCCGGATCGACGCGGTCGGACACCATCTGGTAAAGACTGTGCTCCATGCTGCAATAGCTCGGCACCGTCGCGACCGGATCGCGGTGGGTCATCACGATCTTCGCCTCCGGGAAGACTTCGATCACCGCATCGAGCGCAAGCAGATGACCCGGGGTCTTGAGCACCCATTTCGCCCCCGCGCGGCTCTGGTCCTGCCATTGCAGCGACTGGAGGATCTGCTTGAGGTCGCGGTAGCATTGGACGCGGTCGTTTTCGGTCAGCCAGCGCGCATAGCCGGGGACATGATAGGTCCCCTCGATCATTGTGCTCGAATAGAGCTGGCCGAGGATGATGAGTTCCTCGTCGGGCTGGTCGATGCTCATCGGATGGATCGACATGAGGTCGGGGATGGTGGCGAGCATATAGTCGAGGAAGCCGCGGGCGGCTTCGCGGCGCGGTTCGGGATCGCCGCGCACTTCGCCTGGAAAGGGCGCGTAATTCTGCGTCTCGAACCAGCGCGTGCCGGTCATTCCCGGGGCCGACGCGAGCATCCGGTGCAGCATCGTGCTGCCGGTGCGTGGCAGCCCGACGACCACGGCCGCGACCTCGACCTCCTCGCCGAGAATCTCGGGGTGGCGCTTGATGAGGTCGATATGGCGCAGGCGGTTGACGAGGCCGTTCACGATCATCGCCGAGGCGCTCGCAACGCCCGCTTCGCTGAGCCGGGCTTCGGCATTGAGCGCGGGGATCAGCGCGTCGATATTGGCGAAGAACCAGGTATCGCCGAAATCCGAAAGCCCCGCCTGCTCGCACGCTCGCGCCACCAGCACGTCGCGATTCGGCACTTGGCCAATTGCCTCTTTCACGGCACATCCTCTCTGCATTATGATAGCAATTTTATGTATGACATACGATATTCGTATTCACACATGCTATCATCTACGCAGAAAGAAGCAACACCCTTAGGTGCTGGAGCCACCCAATTCGGTCATTCCGGCGTGGAGCAGGTGGACGAGCTGCGACTGGCGCCGGGCGCCGGTCTTGGCGAAGATCGAGCGCAGGTGCGAGCGCGCGGTGTTGTGCGCGATGCCCAGCCGGTCGGCGGCTTCGACGAGCGAACCGCCACCGGCAAGCGCCGCGGCCAGCATCGCCTCCATCCGCGTCAGCTGGAACAGGTCGCGGATCGCTTCGGGATCGGGCGCCGCATCCTGCCCCGGATCGCTGATGAACAAGGCGAGCGCGGCACCCTTGCCGCCGCGCATGAAGGCCGGCGTCGTCACCGCCTTGGCGACGACGCCCAGGTCGCGCCGCCCCGAGGGCCGCTCAATTCGGAAGCGCTGCGGCGGCGCGGCGGCGGGGTCGGCCTCCGCGCTGAGCAATTTGAGCAGTTTTTCGAGCGTGCGGTGCGCGCTGCCCGCCGCCAGCCGGAGCCGCCCGCCCGCCAGCGTCAGCCCGTCTTCCTCGGCCAGCAGCCGCTCGGCGACCGCGTTGGTGCGGATCACCTTTCCGTCGTGGTCGAGGGTGATCGCCGCGACGCCCATCTGTTCGACAACGCCGCGATAGACGCCATGCTCGGCGCCCGACGCCTGCAACCGTTCGAACAGCTGGATGGCATGGCGCAGATGCGGAACGAGCGCCTGCAACGCATCGCGCTCGGCGGCGCCGAAATCGTGACGGCTGCGGTCGCGTGTCACGCGAAGCCGCGCCTCGAACCCGCTGTCGAAACGCAGGTCGACGCCCAGAATCTGGTCGCCCCCCGCGGCTTCGAGGAAGTCGCGCCAGAAATCGCTCGTGCGCGCCGCGCCCTGCACAAAGTCGCTGAACGACAGGACCTTGCCTTCGGGCAGCCCCTTGAACGGGTCGCTGGCAAAGAAGCTTTCGGCATAGTCTTCGCTGGTTTGCGGATCGGCGTCGGGGGTGACGATCGTCCCGGGCTTGCGCGTGCCCGGCATCGTCAGGATCAACGTCGCGTAGGTGCCGTCGAGATGGAGCGCGAGACCGCGCAGGAAATCCTCCCACGGCGTGTCCGTCAGCAAGCCGCCGAACAGGTCGGCGAGCAGCTTCGAAAATTCCGCGGTCGGTCCGCCTGCCTTCACCATCGCACCTTCATTTCCATCCATTCCATCCCACAAGCCGGAGAGTTTTGCCATGCCCATTGATCCCGCCCTCGCGCCGTTGCTCGATATGATGAACGCGCTGCCGCATTTGAACGCGCCCTTCGATCCCGCCGCGCTGCGGCTGGCCGACGAACAGCCGATGCCCGTTCCCAAGGCCGGCGTCGCCGAGGTCCGCGACGTCACGCTCGATACCAGCGCGGGAGCCGTGAACGCGCGCCTTTATCATCCCATGCCCGGAACGACGCTGCCGCTGCTCGTCTTCATCCACGGCGGCGGCTGGGTGTTCGGAACGCTCGACACCCATGATCCGCTGTGCCGCGCGCTCGCCGCGGCCGCCGAGATCGCGGTGCTCTCGCTCGAATATCCGCGCGCGCCAGAGCATCGCTATCCGGCCGCGCTCGACACCGTTCGCGCCGCCGTCGTGACCGCGGTCGAACAGGCCGACACCCTCGGCATCGACGCCGGCCGGATCGCGGTCGGCGGTGACAGCGCCGGCGGCAATTTGTCCGCCGCATTGTGCCTCGCCACCCGCGACGAGGGCGGCCCGGCTATCGCGCACCAGCTGCTTCTCTATCCCGTCATCGACAATGACTTCACCCGCGCCTCCTATGTCGAGAACGCCACCGGCTATATGCTGAGCAGCGAAATGATGCAGTGGTTCTGGGCCCAATATCTGGGCGACGCCAGCCGCGACGCCGGCGCGCTTGCGACCCCGATCCGCGCCGACAGCCTCGCCGGCCTGCCGTCGGCGACGATCGTCACCGCCGAGTTCGATCCGCTGCGCGACGAAGGCACCGCCTATGCCGAGCGACTGAAGGCGGCGGGCGTGGCGGTGACGCACGATCATTTCCCCGGCGTGATCCACGGCTTTGCCAGCATGCTGGGCATGCTGCCGCAGGCCGACGTCGCGGTGGGAACGGCGGCCCGGGGATTGCGGGCCGCCTTCGCGATGGAAGCCGCGGCGTAACGGCGGCGGCGGGGTCGGCGCCGTCGCGTCAGACCCCGTAACCGCCCGCGACCGCAATCTGCTGGCCTGTGATGTAGGCAGCTTTGGACGAGGCAAGGAAGACAGCGGCATGACCGATTTCCTCGGGACGACCCCAGCGCTTGATCGCGAGGTTCTTGTGAACCTCGGCTGTCCATGCGTCGTCGAACACGCCCTGTTTCGACAGCTCGAGAAACATGCCGGCCTCGATCACGCCGACGAGGATGGAGTTGGCGCGGATGCCATGCTTTCCCTCCTCGCGCGCGATGCCCCGGACCAGCGCTTCGTTCGCGGCCTTGGGCGCGACCGACAGGCCGTCCTTGTCAGGCCAGCGCAGGTCGCCCGCCGAACCCAGATGAACGAACGAGCCGCCACCCTGCTCGCGCATATGCGGAAGGATGCGATGCACCGCGCCGAAAAAGCCGTGGACCTCGACGTCGATCGCACGGCGCCATTGTTCGGGGGTTGTATCGGCGAGATGGACCTGCGCGACCAGCGGGCCGGCGCCCCACAGCATGGTGTGGATGCGCCCGTGCGCGGCGACGGCGCCCGCGATGGTCGCGGCCAGCGCCGCCTCGTCGGTGACGTCGCACTGATGCAGGCTCGCCTTGCGCCCCGACGCCTCGATACGCTCGGCCAGCGCCTCGGCCTCCGCCTGTTTCGAGCGCCATGCGATCGCGACGTCGCTCCCCGCCGCCGCGAATTCACCGGCAACCGCCGCGCCGATGCCACCGGTCGCACCGAAAATCAGCGTCGCGCCCTCGGGAAACTGCGAACCTTCACCCATCTTCACCCTCCTTGAACCACAAAATATTGCATAACGTCGACAATAGTGAGATATATTATCGAAATGCGATGACATCGCAAGTTTTCAAAACGCATAGTGACAATGCCTGATGCAAAACCGGGCATGGATGGGAGATTTCCAATGGCGACAACCGCAGACTATGGACTGGGCGACCAGGCGTTTCCGCGCGGCTGGTTCATGATCGCCGCCGCCGCCGAACTGGAGGGGACGACCCCACTGGCCGTCCGCTTTTTCGGCCGCGACCGGGTGCTCTATCGCGGCGAGTCGGGGCAGGTTTATCTGGTCGACGCCTATTGCCCGCATATGGGCGCGCATCTGGCGAAGAACGAAACGAGCTTCGTGATCCGCGACAATGAGCATGTGCAGGGCGAATCGATCCGCTGCCCCTATCATGGCTGGCGCTTTGGCCCCGACGGCAAGTGCAACCAGATCCCCTATTCGCCGCAGAAGATCCCCGCGGCGGCCAAGCTCGAAAACTGGCCGGTGATCGAGCGCGCGGGCTGCATCTGGATGTGGCACGATCCCGAGGGGCTCGAGCCCGAATATGAGCTGCCGTCGTTCGAGGAATATTATCAGCCGCATTGGGTGAAATGGGAGCTCGACCGGCTGGGCGAACTCGCCAGCCACCCGGTCGAGATTCTCGACAATATGGCCGACCGCGCGCATTTCGAGCCCGTCCACGGCAATGATGCCGTCGACGTCTTCGAAAATGATTTCGACGGCCACCGCGTCGTCCAGCGGCTGCGCGCGGGGCACCGCACGCTCCAGGGCGACGCCCCGCTCGAAACCGACACCTGGTATACCGGGCCCGGCATCCTGCAATCGCGCATGTCGGGGCAATTCCCGTCGATCATCATGATCGCGCACACCCCCGTCGACGACGGGGTGGTGAAGGTGTGGCACGCGCTGCTGGTCAAGGTGCCCAATGCCGAGCCGACCGCGGACGATGTCGCGATGGCGCGCGCCTACCAAGCCGCGGCCTGCGCCGCCTTTGCGCAGGATTTCGAAATCTGGTCCAATAAAAGGCCGTGCATCAATCCGATGGCGGTGCAGGGCGACGGCCCGATCGGCAAATTGCGGATCTGGTATCGCCAATTCTACAACAGCCGCGCGCGCGCCGAGGAATATCAGAAGCGCGTCAACGGCACGCACGTCACCCGCGGCACCTTGTCCGCGCCTTTCGAACAGAAGGTCGCCTGACGGCGGCATAACAGACAGAAATCAGGAGAAAATGCGTGGCAAGACTCGCGGGTAAAGTTGCGATCGTAACGGGTGCGGCACAGGGCATGGGCGCCGCGACCGCGCGGCTCTTCGCGGCCGAGGGCGCCAGGGTGGTGCTCTGCGACGTGATCGAGGACAAGGGGCAGGAAACTGCGAGCGAAATCGGCGAGAGTGCCGTGTTCGAGAAGCTCGACGTGCGGTCCGAAGCCGACTGGGAACGCGTAGTCGCCGCGACGGTCGCGCGCTTCGGCAAGCTCGACATATTGATCAACAACGCCGCGATCGTGCATTTCAGCCCGATCGAGGCGATGCCCGCCGAGGACATCGAACGCGTCCTCGCGATCAACGTGATGGGGACGATGCTCGGCGCCAAATATGCCGCGCGCGCGATGACCGAGGCCGGCCGCGGTGTCATCGTCAACATCTCTTCGGTCGACGGCCTTCGCGGCTGCAACGGCCTGTCCGCCTATACCGCCAGCAAATGGGCGGTGCGCGGGCTGTCGAAGTCGCTCGCTTACGAGCTCGGCCCGCGCGGCATTCGCGTCTGCACCGTCCATCCCGGCGGCGTGAACACCCAGATGGGCAATCCGGCCGGGCTGACCGGCGACGCGCTCAATGTCGGCTACGAGCGCGTGCCGCTCCAGCGGATCGGCGAGCCCGAGGAAATCGCACGCGCCAGCCTGTTCATCGCCTCCGACGATGCAAGCTATATCAGCGGCGCCGAGCTGGCGGTCGATGGCGGCTGGTCGGCGGGCTATTATCAGCCCTTCCTGCCCGGCGCACCCGCCAGTCTGAACGGACAGCCCTGAACATGCTGGCGGGCAAGGTCGCACTCGTCACCGGCGCGGGCCAGGGTGTCGGGCGCGGCATTGCCCGCGCGCTTGCCCGGCGCGGCGCCCGGATCGCACTGGTTGGCCGGACGCCCGCCAAGCTCGAAGCGGTGGCGGCCGAAATCGGCAGTGATGCGGCCGCCTTCGCTACCGACGTCAAGGACGCGGAATCGATCCGCGCCGTGGTGGACGCGGTCGCGCAGCACTTCGGCGCGATCGACATCCTCGTAAACAATGCGCAGGAGGTGCCGCTCGGACCGCTGCTGTCGGTCGAGGATGCCGCGTTCGAGGCGGGTTTCACCTCTGGACCGCTGGCCTCGTTCCGGTTGATGAAAGCCTGTCATCCGCACCTTCTGCGCCGCGGTGGCGGCACGATCATCAACCTCGCCAGTTCGGCTGCCGTACGCTGGGACATGGCGAATTACGGCGCCTATGCCGCTGTGAAGCAGGCGACGCGCGCGCTGACCCGCGCCGCCGCGGCCGAATGGGGGCCCGACGGCATCCGCGTCCTCACCATCGCGCCGCACGCCAATTCGCCGGGCCTGCAAGGCTGGATCGAAAATAACCCGGACGAGGCCGAGGCATTTTTCCGCACGATCCCGCTGCGCCGCGTCGGCGATTGCGAGGACGATATTGGCAATGCGGTCGCGGCGCTGTGCGGCCCCGACCTCAGCTACCTGACCGGGGCGACGATCCCGCTCGACGGTGGGCAAGCCAATTTCGGCTGAAGGAACGAGCAAGATGAGCGCCGCCGACATCATCGAAATCCAGCAATTGCTCGCCGCCTATGTCTTTGCGATCGACGCCAGGGATTATGACGCGCTCGACGCGGTGTTCACGCCGGACGCCGCGATCGACTATCGCGTCACCGGCGGCGCTGAGGGCAACTGGGCGGAGATCAAGCCGTGGCTGGCCAAGGCGCTCGCTCCCTTCCCCGTCACCCAGCATCTGATCGGCCTGCCGCTGATCCGGCTCGACGGCGACCGCGCGACCGCGAAGACGATGCTGTTCAATCCGATGCAGCTGGCGCGGCCGGAGGGCGATCATCTGTTCCTGCTCGGCTGCACCTATATCGACGATCTGGTGCGCACGCCCGCGGGCTGGCGGATCGCGAGCCGCACCGAAGCGGATTTCTGGGTCAAGGATCCGCCCGCCGATTTCACCCCCGAGCCCGCGCCATGAGCGCCGCCGATCCCTTCGACCCGGTCCGCATCGGGCCAATCGCCTTGCGCAATCGCTTCATCCGTTCGGGCGCGAACGAGATGATGAGCAAGGCGACCTTCCCCACCCGTGCGCTCCTGGATTTTCACCGCGCCTATGCGCGCGGCGGCGTGGGGATGACGACGCTCGCCTATCTCGCGGTCTCGCCCGATGGACGCACGCTGCCCGGACAGGGGATGCTGAGCCGCGAAAGCGTACCGCATTACCGCGCGGTCACCGATGTGATCCATGCCGAGGGCGCGAAAGCGTCGGCGCAGATCACCCATGGCGGCAGCTTCTGCCAGATCGACGACCTGTCGACCCCGCGCGCGATGTCGGCATCGGCCGGGATCGACAAGATGGGCGTGCTGAAGGGCCGTTTTTTCCAACGTACGATGACCCGCGCCGACATGGAGACGGTGACGGGCGAGTTCGTACGCGCCGCCGAGCTCGCCGAAGAAGCGGGTTTCGATGCGCTCGAAATCCATATGGGGCACGGCTATCTGCTCAACCAGTTCATCTCGCCGCTCTCCAACTTCCGCAAGGATGGCTATGGCGGATCGGCCGCGAACCGCGTGCGCTTTCCAGCCGAGGTGCTGGCGGCGGTCAAGCGGGCGACCGGCGGGCGGCTCGCGATCCTTGCCAAGATCAATCTGACCGACGCGGTGCCGGGGGGCGCGACGGTCGACGACGCAATTGTAACCGCGCGCGCGCTCGAAACGGCGGGCGCCGACATGCTGGTGCTGTCGGCGGGGCGTAACATCGAAAGCACCTGGGCGATGTTCGGCAGCGCGCTGCCCTATGACGACCTTGCCGCGATGCAGGGCGGGTGGCTCGCGAAACTGCAATTCGCGGTCCTGAAGCGCAGCGTGCCGAAGCTGCCCCCATTTCGCGAAAATTACCTGATGGAGCCCGCGCTGAAACTGAAGGCGGCGCTCGGCCCGACGCCGATGAAGCTCGCCTATCTGGGCGGCGTCCAGTCGCTCGCCGGGGCGCGGCAGGCGGCCGCCGAAGGGTTCGATGCCATCGCGCTGGCACGCGCGCTGATCCACGATCCGGCGCTGATCGCGAAATGGCAAAGCGGGATCACCGATGCTTCGGGCTGCACCGCGTGCAACCGCTGCGTCGCCGCGATGTACGGTCCGTCGGGAACGCATTGCCCGGAGGTCGGCAACGCGCTCGACCCCGGGCTCAAGGACATTTTTGCGGGAGAAAAATATGCCGAGCCTGCTTGAGAACAAGGTCGTCATCATCAGCGGGGTCGGCCCCGGCATGGGGCAGGCGATGGCGCGGATCGCCGCCGCCGAGGGCGCGAAAGTCGGGCTCGGCGCGCGCAACCGGGATTTCATCGAAGCGATCGCGGACGAAATCCGCGCGAGCGGCGGCGAGGCCGTCGCGGTGCCGACCGACGTCGGCGATGCGGGCCAGTGTGCGGCACTGGCGAAAGCAACCGCCGACGCGTTCGGGCGGATCGATGGGCTGGTCAACACCGCCTATATCCACGGCGAATGGGTGACCGTGGACGAGGCCGATCCCGAGGATTGGGCGCGGGTGTTCGACGTCAATTGCCTCGGCGCGCTCAGGATGACGCAGGCGGTGCTGCCCGCGATGAAAGCGGCGGGCGGCGGCGCGGTGGTCAATGTCGCGACCATGTCGCAGGTCAATCCCTTTCCCGGCGAGGGCGGCTATGCCACCGGCAAGGGCGGCCTCACGACGATGACCAAACATATGGCGAAGGACCTTGGCCGCTTTAACATCCGGGTCAACGCGACGCGGATGGGCTGGATCGGCGGCAAGCCCGTCTATGACTATATCGACCGCGCCGCCGCGGGCGGACAGGACCGCGATGCGGTGATCGGCGAAATCACCGGGCGCATCCCGCTCGGCGTCATTCCGCCTGAGGAAGATTGCGCGAAGAGCGTGCTCTTCTTCCTCTCCGATTATGCAAAAATGGTCACCGGCGCGACGCTCGACGTCAACGGCGGCCAGTATATGGCGCCCTGACGATGACCGAAGATCGCATCCTGTCGCCCGATGTCTGGCGCGACTTCTGCCGGCGGCTCGAGGCTGCGGGCGAGATCGTCACCGGCGCGGAAGCCGCCGCGAACCCGCTCGACCGCGCCGAGGGCTATCGCTACTTGACCCGGCTGCTGCGCATCGCGCTCGACATGCAGCTTGAACATGCCGACCCCGATTTTCCGAGCTTTTATGCCGCATCGCACGAGACGGCGAAGATCGGCGCCGACAATCCCGACAATATCTATATGAACGCGACCGTGTCGGGCGCGCGGCGTTACCGCATCCGGGGCACACGCGGCAACGTGCCGATCCTGAGTTTCGGCACCAAGGCCAATCGTTATGCCGTCGACGGGACGATGGCCTCGACCGGCGAGCTCGATTCAGCCGACATGGCGGTCACCCCCGACGGATCGTTCGAGATCATCGTCAGCCGCGAAAAGGCCGACGGCAACTGGCTCCCTCTAGCCGACGACAGTTCGATGGTGATCGTGCGCCAGACCTTTCTCGACCGCGCGAACGAAGTGCCCGCGACGGTGACGATCGAGGCGATCGACGGCCCCGCCCACCCCGCGGCGCTGTCCGCCGACAGGCTCGCGGCGGCGCTGGAGCGCACCACCGCCTTTGTCACCGGCACGGCGCGGACCTTCGTCCAGTGGACCGAGGATTTTCGGGCCAACCAGATGAACCGGCTGGCGACGACCGACCAGACGCCCTTTTTCCGCGCGGGCGGCGATCCGACGATCTTCTACCTCCATGGCTGGTGGCAGCTGGAACCCGGCGAGATGCTGCGGATCGATACGCGCGTGCCCGCATGCAGCTTCTGGAATTTCCAGCTCGATAATTACTGGATGGAATCGCTCGATTATCGCCATCACCGCATCCATGTGAACGGGCACAGCGCGCGGCTGAACGACGACGGCACGCTGACGCTGATCGTCGCGCCGCACGATCCGGGCTTCGGCAACTGGATCGATACCGCGGGGCACCATCAGGGCACCATGTTGCTGCGCTGGATCGGCGCCTCCGACCATCCCATCCCCGAAACGAGGATAATCCCCATCGATGACCGACCTTGAATCCCGCATCGCGCGGCTCGAAGCCGAAAGCGACATCCGCCGCCTGAAGGCGCGTTACCTGAATGCCTGCGACGCCAAGGATGTGGACGCAATCCGCGCCTGCTTCACCGACGACGCGGTGATCGATTTTCCGCCCGTGGGCGAATTCGACCTCGACGGGCTGATCGGGGTGTTCACGCAGATGGCGGCGACGACGCCGATCACCGACGTGCATCAAGGGCATAACGCCGAGATCGAGGTGAAGGGCGATGAGGCGAGCGCGCGCTGGAATCTGGGCTATGCGACCTATGACCCGCGCACCGGGGGTTTCCGGCTGCTCGCCAATTTCTATCACGACCGCTATCGCCGCACCCCCGAGGGGTGGCGAATCTGCTACACGCGCTCGGAACCGCGCGCGATCGTCGACGGGACTTTGGCGGAGGACGGGATCAAGGCGAGTTGGGTGGCGGCGTAAAACGATCGGTTGCCGCGCTCTCCATCATCGTCACCCCGGACTTGATCCGGGGTCCAGCTTGAGGCCGAAGCCGATCGACGCGTCAGGAAAAGCGGAATCCCGGATCAAGTCCGGGATGACGAAGGGAGATGGAGCAACGGCCGCTTTCCGCCCCTCAACGGTCGTTTCGGGCATTTTTCTGCGATCGATAAAGACCACGCTCAATCGACCAACGCGCACCAGCGATAGTCGTGCTTGATGAAATTCTGCCCGAGGCTGTAGCGGACCCGCCGGACGCCGGGGATCTTGTCGATCGTCTGGTGGAGAAAATCGGTCAGCTCATTGCCGTTTTCGACCAGCGTCATCGCGAGCACGTCGGCGCGGCCCAGCGTCGTCGCGACAAAACCGATCTCGGGCAGTTGCGCCAGACTCTCCGCGACCTTCTCGATATCGGCGGCGGTGTCGGCTTCGACCCAGAGATAGGCGAGGATCGGGTTGCGGAGCCGGTTGGCGTTGGTGACCGCGGCGACGCGGATCACCCTGTTGTCGAGCAGCCGCTTGAGGCGCGAGCGGATCGTGCCTTCGGTCAGGTCGAATTCGCGGCCGATCTCGCGGTTCGAGACCCGCGCGTCGTGGCCGAGGCGTTCGATGATCTTGTGATCGAGCTCGTCGAGGCTGATCCTGGTGCTCATAGCGGTGCCCATTCCGGATTATATTTGAGAACCTTGAGCGCGAGGCTGGGAAACAGCCGCTCGACCCCGTCGATCTTGGCGATCACTCCGGTCAGAAGATGTTGCATCTCCTCCAGCGTTTCGGCCACCACTTGGATTTCGAGGTCATGCGTTCCGATCGCGACGTTGACGGTGATAACGCGTTCCAGCTCGGCGATCTCGGCGCCGACATCGCCCGCGGGCCGCCCCTTCACCTGCACGCCGACGGGTGCCAGATAACCAAAGCCCATCGCCGAAAGGTCGCGCATCGCGACGACGCGCACCATGCTGGCATCCTCGAGCCGGCGCAGCCGCGTGCGCACCGTCGCCTCGTTCAGCCCCATCTCGCGCGCGATGTCGCGGTTTGCGATCCGGCCGTTCTTGCGAAGCGCGGCGATGATCTGCTCGTCGACCTCGTCGAGCGCCGGCAGCCCGTCACCCTGGTTCGCGTTCGCGGCCTTGCCCCGCGTCCTTTTTCCGGCCTTGGTTGCGGTGCGCAACGCCTGTTCTCCCCAGCTAAACCAGCATCCTGTGCGATGGCGCTTCGACGTCATCGATATGCGTCCACAGACCGTATCGCCGCGCCACTGTCAACATTCATCGATTGCAGCGCGGAATATATAACGGTTTGCGTAAAAATTTTATCTTTCAAAAACGCAATCATTATGTAGAACCGCATGCAGGCCGGAAAGCGCGAGTTTTTCCGGGGCAGGCACGCAGGAGCAATAGAGTGGCGGTTCACGAAGTCGACATATTGGTGATCGGCTCGGGTGCGGGGGCGCTGACCGCGGCCTTCACCGCTGCCGACGCCGGCGCCGACGTGCTGGTTGTCGAGAAAAGCGCGCGTTATGGCGGGACGTCGGCGACGTCGGGCGGCGGCATCTGGATCCCGAACAGCGACGACGCGCGCGCCAAGGGCCATGCCGACGATCCGAAGGAAGCGCTGGGCTATATCAAGACGCTGATCGGCGACGACGTGCCCGAAACCAGGCTTGCGACCTATGTCGACAATGCACACCGGATGCTGCGCTATCTCGAGGAACGGTCCGAGGTTCGCTACACCGCCTATGCCTATTCCGACTATCATATGGACGTCGCGGGCGCGCGCGACGGGTGGCGGACGCACGACCCGATCCCATTGATGGCCGATACGCTCGGTGCCGATTTCGAGCGGATGGAACCGCCGCACACGCTGACGCTGACCTTTGGCCGCTTCACCTGGACGATGGAGGAGGCGAAGTTGCTCCTGACCATGAGTCCCGGCGCCAAGCCTTTGCTGTTCAAGCTGATGCTCAAATATATGTTCGACCTGCCGTGGCGCTTCAAAACCAAGCGTTCGCGGCGCCTGACCGGCGGCAACGCGCTGATCGGGCGGCTCAAGCTGTCGATCGACGAAAAGGGCGTGCCGCTCTGGCTCAATGCGCCGATGGTCGAACTGGTCCAGGGCAAGGGCGGGATCACCGGCGCGATCGTCGAACGCGACGGCAAGCGGATCGAGGTTCGCGCACGCCGCGGGGTGATCATTGCGAGCGGCGGCTTCGACCATGATGCCGCGCTGCGCGAAAAATATCTGCCGCAGCCGACCTCGGCCGACTGGAGCGCGGGGGTGCCGAGCAACACCGGCGACGGCCTGAAGGCGGGGCTCGCGGCGGGCGCCGCGACCGCGTTGATGGATTCGGCCTGGTGGGGTCCCGGCTTCCTGCTCGAAGGCGAGGACCGCGCGCGGATCCTGTTCGTCGAACGCGCGCTCCCCTCCTCGATCATCGTCAACCAGGCGGGCAAGCGCTACATGAACGAGGCGGCATCCTATCATGTCGCGGGGGGCGAGATGCACCGCTGCAACACCCCCGAGGCGCCCACCACCCCCTCCTGGTTCGTGTTCGACGCGCGTTATCGCGGCAAATATATGCTCGGCCCGATGATGGCGGGCAAACCGTCGGCCGACAGCCGCATCCCCGAGGCGATGCGCAAGATATTGAAGAAGGCCGGAACCCTTGCCGGGCTCGCGAAGGAGATCGGCGTCGACGCCGCGGTACTTTCCAAGGAAATTGCGCGCTTCAACGCCAATGCGCTCAAGGGCGAGGATCCCGATTTCGGCCGCGGCGCCTCCGCCTATGACCGGCATTATGGCGATGCGTCGGTGACCCCGAATCCGACGCTCGCGCCGATCGCCGAGGCGCCCTTCTACGCCATCCCCATCTATCCGTGCGACCTTGGCACCAACGGTGGGCTGCTCACCGACGACAACGGCCGGGTGCTGGGCGAGGACGGCAGGCCGCTGGGCGGGCTCTATGCGATCGGCAACGCCTCGGCGGCCGCGATGGGGCGGACCTATCCGGGCGCGGGCGCGACGCTGGGGCCGGCGATGACCTTCGGCTGGCTTGCTGCGCGGCACGCGATGCGGGTGAACAGCTGATGGGTATGTTCAAGGTCATTTCACTATTGAAGGCGCGCGCGGATATCAGCCGCGCGGCCTTTATCGACTATTATGAGACCCGGCACGCGCCCCTGGTGCTTGAATTGATGCCCAATATCCTCGCTTATCGCCGCAACTATGTCGCGGCCGAGGGCAGCATCGCCTTCGATCTGGCCCCGCCTTTCGACTATGATTCGGTGACCGAGATCTGGTTTCACGACCGTGCGGCCTATGACGAGGCGCTCGCTGTGCTGATGAGCCCCGCCAATGCCGCACGGCTGGCGGCGGACGAGGAACAATTCCTCGACCGATCAAAAACCCGGCTTATCGTGGTCGACGAGCGCGCAAGCGCGCTCGTCGCTGACTGATCCCTCAGCGTGCCAGATAACCGCCATCGACCGCGAGCGGATGCCCGGTGATGAAGCTTGCCTTGTCCGAGCAGAGGAAGATCACCGCGTCGGCGATTTCATGCGCTTCGCCGATGCGGTTCATCGGGTGCATTTCGGCCACGAAGCGCGCTGCGGCTTCTTCCTTCACCACCGCATCGACCATCGGGGTGCGGATCGCACCGGGGCAGACGGCGTTGATGCGGATGCCCTGCGCGGCGTAGCGCATCGCCGCCGAGCGCGTGAGCCCGACCACCGCATGCTTCGACCCGCAATAGCCCGCGCCCCCGGCGCCCGCCATGCCCGCGATCGACGCGGTGTTGACGATCGCGCCGCGCCCCGCCTTTTCCATATGGCGCAGTTCCGCGGCCATGCAGAGCAGCAGCCCGCGCTGATTGACCGCGATGGTGCGATCATAGGCGGCAAGGTCGCCCCACGGCGTTTCCATTCCCTCGAGTGAGACCCCGGCATTGTTGAAGGCGCAATCGAGCCGTCCCCAGCGCGTGACAATATCGTCGACAAAGGCGTCGACCGCGCGCCCGTCGGTGACGTCAAGCGCGCCATGATGCGCCTCGCCGCCCTCCGCGCGGATCAGCGCCGCGGTTTCGGCGGCGCTGTCGCCATTGAGATCGCCGATCGCGACCTTCGCGCCCTCGGCGGCAAAGGCCAGCGCGGCGGCGCGGCCGATGCCGCTGCCCCCGCCGGTGACGAAAGCGGTTTTTCCTTCGAACAACAGCGCCATCGCTGCCTCCTTTGATTCAGACGATTTCGAACAGGCCGGCAGCGCCCATGCCGCCCGCGACGCACATCGAGACGACCGCATAGCGGACGCCGCGGCGCTTGCCCTCGATCAATGCGTGGCCGACGAGGCGCGAGCCCGTCATTCCG
Organism: Sphingopyxis sp. H053; assembly: GCF_001468225.1. Classification (GTDB taxonomy): domain Bacteria; phylum Pseudomonadota; class Alphaproteobacteria; order Sphingomonadales; family Sphingomonadaceae; genus Sphingopyxis. The sequence goes on from NZ_LNRU01000008.1 coordinate 155,360, forward strand.
AACGGATGGCCGATCGCGATGCCGCCGCCGTTGACGTTGAGCTTGCCCGGATCGATGCCGAGCTTGTCGCGGCAATAGAGCGCCTGGCTCGCGAACGCCTCGTTGATTTCCCAGAGGCCGATGTCGTCGATCTTGAGGCCGGCGCGTTCGAGGAGCTTGGGAATCGCGAAGACCGGGCCGATGCCCATTTCCTCGGCCTTGCAGCCCGCAACCTGGAAACCGCGATAGATGCCGAGAATCGGGAGCCCTTCCTTCTCGGCCATCGCGCGGTCCATCACGACCTGCGCCGAGGCGCCGTCGGACAGCTGGCTGGCGTTGCCCGCGGTGATGTGGCGGCCTTCCCTGACGACCAGCCCGTCCTTGAACACGGGTTTCAGCCCCGCGAGCTTTTCGGCGGTGGTGTCGCCGCGCACGCCCTCGTCGTGCGCCAGCGTCAATTCTTCCTTGCCGACCTCATGGCCTTCCTTGTCGAATAGCGCTTTTTGAACGGTGATCGGCACGATTTCGTCGGCAAACTTTCCCGCGGCCTGCGCCGCGCCGGCGCGCTGCTGACTTACAGCCGAAAATTCGTCCTGCGCCTCGCGGCTGACGCCATAGCGGTCGGCGACGATCTCGGCGGTCTCGATCATTGCCATATAGACGTGGGGGTCAGCCGCCTTGATGAATTCCGACCGGTTGCGAAAGGCCGGGGTGTGCTTGTTGAGCGTCAGCGAGATGCTCTCCATCCCGCCCGCGACCGCGACGTCGATCTCGTCGGCAATGATGCCACGCGCGGCGAGCGCGAGCGCGTTGAGCCCCGACGAACATTTGCGGTCGAGCGTGAAGCCACCGGTCGAATCGGGGAGCACCGAGCCATGGACCGTCAGCCGGCCGAGATTATAGCTCTGCGTGTTCCAGTGGTTGCCGACGCCCAGATAGACGTCGTCGACGCGCGCGGGATCGATCCCGGCGCGCGAGATCGCGGCGTTGACGACATGCGCCGCCAGCACCGGCGCCTCGGTGTCGTTGAACGCACCGCGATAGGCTTTGCCGACGCCGGTGCGCGCGGTCGAAACGATGGCGGCTTCACGTGCCATCTCAGGCCTCGACTGCGCGCATGTTGGCGGGGCTCCAATAGGCGCGCATCTCGGTCACCTTGCCCTCGGCGTCGAACTTGAAGGTGTCGATCACCTCGATCTCCTTCGGGCCGCCGAAATCGACCAGCACGGTGAAGGCGAAGGCGGCATAATCGCCGCCGGTGCGCACCGGGCCATCGAGGCGGAGCTTGGCGCCCGCCTGCATCGACATGGTATAAAAGGCGTGGATCGCGTCGCGTCCCTGGTGGATCGGGGTGCCGATCGGATCCTCGACCGTCGCGTCGTCGGCATAAAGGCCCGACGCCATCGCGGCGTCACCTTTGTCGAACGCTTCGACATAGCGCTCGACGGCTCGGACCATTTCCTCGTGGCTGGGCATGATGTCTTTCTCCAAAATCGGGGGCGAGATCAGCGCAGCGTCAGCCGCCGAAATCCCAATGATGACCCCATTCGTCTTCCTTGAGGCTGATCGTCGGGGTGAAACTGGCCCAGTCGGGCTGGATGCCGCCGAAGCCATATTCAATGTCGAAACCGCCGGGGCTGCGCATGTAGAAGCTGACCATCTTGTCGTTCATATGCTTGCCGAGGCTCGACGAGATATGGACGTTCGCCGCCTTCGCGCGGTCGAGCGCACGGCCGACATCGTCGAGGCCCGGCACCTCGACCATCATGTGGACAAGCCCGCTCGGCACGGGAAATTCGGCGAGCGCAACGCTGTGGTGACGCGGATTGTCACAGTGGAGGAAATGAAGGCCGAGCCCCGGATCGTCGGGCCCGCCGCCCTGCATATAGACACGCATTTCATCGGTGTCGCCGAAACCGAGCAGGTCGATATAGAAAGCGCGCGTCTCCGCAAGCTTGGCCGCGGGGAAGACGACATGCCCCATCCCCATCTCGCCGGTGATGAATTCGGATACGCCCGCAGGCGAGACGAACGGATTGCCGTCGACGACGCGCCCCCAGCCGAGTTCGAGCCGGTTGCCCGAGGGATCGGTACAGCGGACGAATTCGACGACATGGCGATCCGTGGCTTCGTCGGCGGTCGCGGATTCGATCGCGACGCCCGCCTCGCGAAGCCCCGCAATGCCGCGATCGAAGGCGGCCTTGTCGGGATAGACGAGCCCCGCGGCGTGAAACTGCTCGGCGTCGCCTGCCCGAATCAGCATGCGAAACGGACGCTCGTCCATGCGCAGGCGCAGGCCGCCCGCATGGTCGATTGCCTGCATGCCCAGCACCTGTTCGGCATAGGCGCGCCACGCTTCGACATCGGCCGTATCGACCACGACATAGGCCAGTGACCTGATTGCCATTCACTCATCCCCTACGGACGGGTGCTCCTGCACCCTGAATCGAGCGCAAGCTACAGGCGAGAACGCGCCACATCAAGTATGATACGTAGAAATTTGCGTTATAATTTACGCAAACCGTATATTTTGTCTTCTCATCTCGCACTTCTCGCTGTCGATCGATCAATCCAAAGCCCTGAACGCCGCTACGGCAAGCGACACTTTGCGTATCGCGCTGCGCGCCTCGATACGCAGCCCGACCCTTCGAATGGCCCGAAGCGACATTTTGCATAGAATCCGGATTGACAGCTTGCGTAGAGAAATGCATCATTCACTACGAATACAGGAGTGATATCGCGACGCGGCCTCCCGCAAGCGCATGAATATCCCGAGGAGAGCATATGGCCACCGCCCCGCAGCAAGCCGCCGACACCGCGCTGCCCACCCCCGCCGCGCTGATCGAGCGCGCCCGCGCAATGATTCCGACGCTGAAGGCCCGCGCACGCCAGACGACGCTCGACGGCAACGTCCCCGCGGAAACCGTCGCCGAGATGCAGGACGCGGGATTCTTCCGCATCCTGCAGCCGAAGCGCTGGGGCGGCTATGAAATGCACCCCAATGTCTTCTTCGAAGTGCAAAAGGCGCTCGCCGAGGGCTGCATGTCGACCGGCTGGATTTACGGCGTGCTCGGCTGCCACCCCTATGAGCTCGCGCTTTTCCACGACGAGGCGCAGCGCGAGGTGTGGGGCGACAATGGCGGCGCGATGCTCGTCTCGTCGACCTATCAGCCCGTCGGCAAGGTCGAGAAGGTCGAGGGCGGCTTCTATCTTTCGGGCCGCTGGGGCTTTTCCTCGGGCTCGACGCATTGCGGCTGGGTGCTGCTCGGCGCGCTCAACTTCGATACCGACGGCGGCCCGCCCGACATGCGCACCTTCCTGCTCCCGCGCGGCGATTATCAGGTCATCGAGGGGACATGGGACGTTTTCGGCCTGCAGGGCACCGGCAGCTTCGACATCCTCGTCGAGCGCGTCTTCGTCCCCGAACATCGCACCCACCGCGCAAGCGACGGCTTCGCCTGCACCAATCCCGGCCAGGCCGAGAACGACGGCCCGCTCTATCGCCTGCCCTGGGCGCAGATCTTCGTCCGCTCGGTGTCGACCGCGGCGTTCGGCGGCGCCCGCGCGGCGGTGAATGCCGCGATGGAAATCATGCAGGGCCGCATTTCGACCAACACCGGCAAGGCGTCGAAGGCCGACCCGCTGCTGCACGGCGCGATCGCCAAAGCCCACGCGCAAATCCTCGAGATGGAGCTGACGCACCAGACGACCTTCGACCGGCTGATGGCGAAATCCGAAAGCGGCGAGCCGATCACGCTCGAGGAACGCGCGCTCTATGCCTATCAAAGCTCGACCGTCGTGCGGCGGCTCGCCGAGCTGGTCGACGGCATGGTCCAGCTCCTCGGCGGCCGTGCCGTCTATATGTCGAGCGCGATCATCCAGCCGTGGCTCGACCTCAACGCGGCGCGCGCGCACGTCGCGAACGACCCCGGCAATCGCACCACCGACGTCGTCATGACGATGCTCGGCGAACCGCCCGCCTTCACATTCATGTAAGAGGAAATGGCCATGGGAGAGATGAAGGAAACGACGCACCGCGTCGCGGGTGGCTATGACATCCACATCAAGGAAGCGGGCGAAGGCCCGGCGCTGGTGTTCGTCCACGGCAGCGGCCCCGGCGCATCGGGACTGTCCAATTTCCGGCAGAATGTCGATGCGTTCGTCGCGGCCGGCTACCGCGTCATCCTGCCCGACCTGATCGGCTATGGCGCCTCGTCGCAGCCCGAAGACATCGACTATACGCTGACCTTGTTCACCGACACGCTGTACGATGCGCTGAAGGCGCACGGGATCGACAAGGCGACGCTGATCGGCAACTCGCTCGGCGGCGGCGTCGCGATCCAGATGACGCAGGACCATCCCGAATTCACCGAGCGCCTGATCCTGATGGCGCCCGGCTGCATCGAGGAGCTCGACGTCTATTTCGCGATGCCCGGCATCGCCGACATGCGCTCCTCGTTCGGCAGCCCCGACTTCAGCCTCGCCGACCAGCGGCGCCTCGGCGAAAATCTGGTCTATGACCCGAAGCACATCACCGATGCGCTCGTCGAGGAACGTTTCGCGGTCGCGAGCCGGCAGCCCAAGGAGGTGATCACGCGGATGCGGACGCATAATGTCCGGCCGCGGCTCGGCGAGATCAAGGTCCCGATCCTGCTTTTCTGGGGCCAGAACGAACGCTTCATGCCGCTCTCGGGCATCCAGTATTTCTTCGAAGCGTGCGACGATGTGCGCTGTGTGACCTTCAACAAGGTCGGCCACTGGGTGCAGGTCGAGCGCGCGAGCGAGTTCAACCGCTATGCGATCGAGTTCCTCGATGAGCATCGCTGAAACTTACGGGCGCGAGCTTTATGCGGCGCTGCGCGACCGGCGCACGGTTGAACCGCTGATCGCGCGCGATGCCTCGCTGACGATCGACGACGCCTATGCGATCAGCCTCGACTTCCTGTCGCGGCGGCTGAAGGACGGCGAGCGCGTCGTCGGCAAGAAGATCGGCGTCACGTCGAAGGCGGTGCAGGACATGCTGGGCGTTCACCAGCCCGATTTCGGCTTCCTCACCGACTGGATGTATGTCGAGGGCGATATCGATATCGACGCGAAAGCGCTGATCGCGCCGCGCGCCGAGGCAGAGATCGCGTTCATCCTGAAGGACAGCCTGAACGGCCCGGGCGTGACCGCCGCCGACGTGATTGCGGCAACCGCGAGCATCGCCCCCTGTTTCGAGATCGTCGACAGCCGCATCACCGACTGGAAGATCGGCATTGTCGACACGGTTGCCGACAACGCCTCGTGCGGGGTCTTCGTGCTCGGCAAGGAACGTATCGATCCGCGCGGGCTCGATCTTCCGAACCTGCATGTCGCGGTCGCGAAAAACGGATCGCCGCTGTCCGAAGGCTATGGCCATGCGGTTCAGGGCGACCCCGCGCAGGCGGTCGCGTGGCTCGCCAATACGCTCGGCGCGCACGGCGTGACGCTCGATGCCGGCGACATCATCCTGTCGGGCAGCCTCGTGCCGCTCGCGCCCGCGGTGAAGGGCGACATCTTCGAAATGATCCTCGGCGACGGGCGCCGCACGCTCGGCCATTGCGTCGCGCGTTTTGTATAAGGAATGGCAATGACACGGGTGAAGGCGGCGATCATCGGATCGGGCAATATCGGCACCGACCTGATGATCAAGATGATCAAATATCCGCAGAATATGGAGCTGGTGGCGGTCGTCGGCATCGACGAGAAGTCCGAAGGACTCGCGATGGCGCGCGAACGCGGCGTGGCGACAACGCATGAAGGCATCGACGGGCTCAAGGCCATGGACGTCTATCCCGAGATCGGCATCGTGTTCGACGCGACCAGCGCCTATGCGCACAAGGTGCACGACGCCGCGCTGCGCGCCGACGGCAAGCAGGTCGTCGACCTGACCCCCGCCGCGATCGGCCCCTATACGATCCCGACCGTCAACGGCGAGGACAACCTCGACGCCGGCAACGTCAATATGGTGACCTGCGGCGGACAGGCGACGATCCCGATGGTCGCCGCGGTCAGCCAGGTCGCGACCGTCCATTATGCCGAGATCGTCGCGTCGGTCTCGTCGCGCTCGGCGGGCCCCGGCACCCGCGCCAACATCGACGAGTTCACCCGCACGACTGCCGGAGCGATCGAAAAGGTCGGCGGCGCAGCGCAGGGCAAGGCGATCATCATCCTCAACCCCGCCGAGCCGCCGATGATCATGCGCGACACGGTGTTCACCCTGTCCGAAGGCGCCGACGAGGACACCATCCGTGCCAGCGTCGAGGCGATGGTGAAAAAGGTGCAAGCCTATGTGCCCGGCTATCGCCTGAAGCAGGAAGTGCAGTTCGAGCGCTTCGGCGACAACAACAAGCTCAAGATTCCCGGGCGCGGCGAGTTTACGGGCATCAAGACGATGATCCTGCTCGAGGTCGAGGGCGCGGGCGATTATCTGCCCCCCTATTCGGGCAATCTCGACATTATGACCGCCGCCGCCAAGGCGACCGGCGAACTGCTCGCGGAGCGTATTCGCGAAGGAAAGAAGGTGGTCGCATGAGCGCGCAATTCAACGTCGAGGCGGGCGACAAGCTCTATATCCAGGACGTCACGCTGCGCGACGGGATGCACGCGATCCGCCATATGTATGGCATCGCCGAGGTGAAGGCGATCGCCAAGGCGCTCGACGACGCGGGGGTTGACGCGATCGAGGTCGCGCATGGCGATGGCCTGAGCGGCGCGAGCTTCAACTATGGCTTCGGCGCACACACCGACTGGGAATGGCTGGAAGCGGTCGCATCGGTGCTCACCAAATCGGTGCTCACCACGCTGATCCTGCCGGGCGTCGGCACGGTCGAGGAACTTCGCCGAGCCTATGACCTCGGCGTCCGTTCGGTGCGCGTCGCGACGCATTGCACCGAGGCCGATGTGTCGAAGCAGCATATCGGCATCGCGCGCGACCTCGGCATGGACGTCGCGGGCTTCCTGATGATGAGCCATATGATCGAGCCCGAAGCGCTCGCGAGCCAGGCCCTGCTGATGGAAAGCTATGGCGCCCAATGCGTCTATGTCACCGACAGCGGCGGCGCGCTCGACATGGACGGCGTCAAGGCGCGGCTCGAAGCCTATGACCGCGTGCTCAAGCCCGAAACGCAGCGCGGCATGCACGCGCACCACAATCTATCGCTCGGCGTCGCGAACAGCATCGTCGCGGCGCAGGTGGGCGCGGTGCGTATCGACGCCTCGCTCACCGGCATGGGTGCGGGCGCGGGCAACGCGCCGCTCGAGGTCTTCATCGCCGCCGCCGACCGCAAGGGCTGGAACCATGGCTGCGACGTCAATGCGCTGATGGACGCCGCCGAGGATCTGGTGCGTCCGCTTCAGGATCGCCCGGTCCGCGTCGACCGCGAAACGCTCGCGCTCGGCTATGCGGGCGTCTATTCGAGCTTCCTGCGTCACGCCGAAAAGGCGGCCGAAACCTATGGTCTCGACACGCGCACGATCCTCGTCGAACTCGGCCGTCGCAAGATGGTCGGCGGGCAGGAGGATATGATCGTCGACGTCGCGCTCGACATGCTGAAGGCGCGCGAGACCGCCGCATGACGGGCTTCTCCGCCGCTCGCCCCTTTCCTCACGAACAGGTCGAGCGCTGGGACGCCGAGACCGATGTCGCGATCGTCGGCTTCGGCGCCGCGGGCGCGTGCGCGGCGATCGAGGCGGCCGAAGCCGGCGCCGCGGTGGTGCTGTTCGAGGCGGCCTCGGGCAGCGGCGGCGCCTCGGCATTGTCGGGGGGCGAAATCTACCTCGGCGGCGGCGGCGGCACCGACGCGCAGCGCGCCGCGGGCTTTGCCGATACCACCGAAGCGCTCGAAGCCTATCTGATGATGGCGGGCGGCCCCGATGCCGATGCCGCCAAGGTTGCGCTCTATGCGCGCGAAAGCCTCGGCCATTATCAATGGCTCAAGGATCAGGGGATTCCCCACAAAGGGACATTCCTTCCCGGCAAGATCATCGAGCCCGCCGAAGACGACACGCTGATCTGGTCGGGCAGCGAGGCCGCTTGGCCCTTTTCCGAGGCGGCCGCCCCGGCGCCGCGCGGGCACACGATCCAGTTCATGGGCTGGGGCGGCGGGCGCAAGCTGATGGACATATTCGAAGCGCGGGTTCGCGCGCTCGGCGTCGACGTTCAATGCGATGCGCGCGTGCTGTCGCTCGTCGTCGACACCGACGCCCGCGTCACCGGCCTGGTCGTCCGCCTCGACGGCCAGCCGCGATTTATTCGCGCGCGCAAGGGCGTGATCCTCGCCACCGGCGGTTTCTGCATGAACGACGACATGCTCCGCCGCCACGCGCCGCAAACGCTGCGCCTCGCGAACCCGATCGGCGAGAACGACAATGGTTCGGGCATCTTGATGGGTATGGGCGCCGGCGGCGATGCGATCCACATGGACGAGTTTTTCACCACCTGCCCGTGGATCATGCCCGAAAGCCTCGTGAAAGGCATTTTCGTCAACGAACGCGGGCAGCGCTTCATCAACGAGGATTGTTATCATGGGCGGGTCAGCCGGACGATGCTCGACCAGCCCGGCGACCGCGTCTTCCTGCTCGTCGACAACGCGATTTTTGCGCGGCCGCTCGACCTTGCGCGGATCGAGATCGCCGCGGTGGGCGACAGCTGGGAGGAGGTCGAACGCGAACTCGGCCTGCCCGAAAACACGCTGGCGCCGACCGTCCACATCTTCAACCGCTACGCCGCCGAAGGCCATGATCCGATCTTCAACAAGGCGCCCGAATGGCTGAAAGTGCTCGACGAAGGCCCTTTCGCGGCGCTGGAGCTCAACATCCGCACCAGCTTCTTTTCCTTCTTCACGCTCGGCGGCCTCAACACCCGCGCGTCGGGCGAAGTGCTCGATCGCGCCGGCGAGATCGTTGCCGGTCTCTATGCCGCGGGCCGCGCCACATCGGGCCTGCCGCGCTGGGGGCATGGTTATAGCTCGGGTCTCAGCCTCGCCGACTGCACCTTCTTCGGGCGTATGGCGGGGCGGCAGGCGGCAACCGCCACGCCCGACTAATAGACGATCGCGGGGTTCGGCTCGCGCGGGCTGCCCAGCATCTCGCGGTGCGACGGCGGCGTCTTGCCGCGGTCGGTGATGCCATAGCGTCCCGCAATCTCTGCGCCGATGACGGTGTGCCCCGACAGCTCGTCGCCCTGGGGGTCGCTGGCGATCGCGTGGATGATGTGCCCGGTGAACTGCGGCATCTCGGCCATCGCCATGAAGCCTTCATATTGCTCCTTGTGGACCTCGGCCGCGCCCAGCGCACGCTCGGTGATCTGCGGCCCCAGCCAGATCGAGACGGTGCGAACGCCATGCGGGCGGAAATCGACCGCCATGTCGTGCGCGAACTTGTCGACGCCCGCTTTCTGCGCGCCATAGGCCGCGCCGTGCATGTAGCAGCTGGCACCGAAGGAGGAGGTGAAGGCGATCAGCCCTGATTTCTGTTCCACCATCATCGCGGCGGCGTGCCAGCTCGCGACATAGGCCGAACGCAGCCCGACGTTCAGGATTTCGACCGCCGCAAGCTCCTTTTCCCAGAAGGGCGCCTGCGTGATGAGCTGGTGATGGATATAGGTCGCGTTGTTCACGAGGATGTCGAGCCGCCCCGAATCCTTGCGTACCCGTTCGAAAAGCGCCGCGACCTGCGCATCGTCGGCGTGGTCGCAAGCGACCGCGACGCCCTTGCCGCCCGCCGCCGTCACCGCCGCGGCGGTTTCGTGGATGGTCCCCGCCAGCGGCGCGCCGTCCCACCCCGTCGCATCGCTGCGATCGCTGCTACGGCCGGTGACATAGACCGTCATCCCCTTTTCGCCGAGACCGATCGCAATGCCCTTGCCCGCGCCGCGGCTGGCGCCCGTCACGACGGCGATTGCCGGATTTGCCATGTCACTCTCCCTATTGGGCGTCGCCTTCAGGCGGCAACTTCGGCCTTCACCATCTCGAAATCGGCGAAAACGGGCTTCGCCATCACATCGGCGAAATGGCCGTAGCTCCACGGCCAGGTCATCGGCACGCCATCCTTGCCCAGATACCAGCTCGAACAGCCCGACGCGAAGATCGTGCCTTTGGCAGCCTCGGTCCGCGCGTCGTCATAACGCGCCATGGCGTCGGGCGTGACGCAGATTTCGTCGCATTCGCCGCTCGTCACCTTGTCGAGGAGCTGCTCGATATAGCCCCATTGACGTTCAGCGACGTCGATCAGCGAGAAATTGCCGACCGGCCCCGTCGGCCCGTTGAGGAAGAAGAAGTTCGGGAAATCGGGGAGCGAGATCGCGTTGTACGCGGTCGCGTGCTTCGCCCACATGTCGTCGAGCGACGCGCCGCCGCGCCCGGTCACGACCGCGGGGCGAATGAAGCGGTCGGCGTGAAAACCCGTCGCGAGGATGATGAGGTCGAGTTCGTGGAGCACGCCGTCGCTCGTCCGGATACCCTGCGGCTCGATGCGCTCGATCCCCTCGATCACGATGTCGACGTCATGCTGCTGCACGACCTGATAATAATCGGGCGAGAAGATCAGCCGCTTGCACGCTGCACGGTAATTCGGGCGCAACCGCTCGCGAAGCACCGGGTCGGCGACGCCCTGTTCCAGATTGTCGCGCACGATCGTTTCGATAATGTGCATCTCTTCGCTGTCGGGCTTGATGATGCCCGCGGTGAAACGCAGCACATTCGCCTGATAGTCGGGATCGTAACGAACCGCGTCGATCAGCGCCGGGTCGCGGCGGAACGCCTCGCGCTGCTCCTCGGAATAAGGCGTGTTCGGCATCGGCATGATCCATTGCGGCGAGCGCTGGAAATGGCCGAGCTTGCCCGCGCGCGCGGCGAGCGCAGAGACGAGCTGGACCCCGGTCGAACCGCTGCCGACGACGCCGATGCGCTTGCCGTCGAGCGCGATCGCATCGTCCCAGCGCGCGCTGTGCGCGACGGTGCCGGCGAAGCTGCCCAGCCCCTCGATCTCGGGCATCCGCGGATGATGAAGGACGCCCGTCGCGGTGATGACGACATCGGCCTCGACGGTCATCCCCGGCTTGGTCGTGACGGTCCAGACGCCGTCCGCATAGGTGCAGCTATCGACCTCCTGCCCGAAATGCGCGACCTCGCGCAGGCCGAAACGATCGGTCACATCTTCGAAATAGTCCTGGATCTCGGGACCCGGCGCCAGATAGCTGCTCCACTCGGCATTGGGCGCGAAGCTGTAGGTATAGGCGTGCGCGGGAACGTCGCAGTTGAGCCCCGGATAGCGGTTCTCGCGCCAGGTGCCGCCGATCGTGTGCGCCTTTTCGAGAAGCGTGACGTTGCGATAGCCCGCCTCGCGCAGCCGGATCGCCGCCAATATCCCCGACATGCCCGCGCCGATGACGACATATCGCAGGTCCAGATTGCGCCCCACTATCCACTCCAGTTTTCCGATTGCTCTTGCCCCGTTCCCTACGGCCGCTGCCGGGCGCCCACATCACTCAAATGGACGAGATCGGGAGCAGCGTGAACAGAAGCGCGTGTCGAGTCCGCCACCGTCGGAGATCTTGTGGGGCTTTAGGCGGGGGTCGGCTTGCCGAATAATTGCTTCACTCAATGGCACTTGGTAACGCTCCTCTGTTGGAGCGGCCGAGTGCGTCAAAGACATTGAGATCGTCTCATATCGCGAAGCTGTGAAAAGATGGGCAGCCAATTCCGTTATGGGCCGGCTACGCACGATAGGCATAGGGGAGACAGGTGCGGAAAGCGGATATCACCCGACGGGCGAATATCTCTGCGGTCAGAACTTCCGATGGAAGCTGACTAAATCTGCGTCCGGGTCACCGTAGCCGCAGATCAAGCCGCGCAAAATCTGGGCCGCCATCATCGAGAAGGTGATGCCATTCCCGCCATACCCCATCGCGGCATAGCAGTTCGGCATGCCCGGGATGCGGCCGATGGTCGGTGTCCCCACCGGGCTGTCACCGAAGCTGCCGGCCCAGCTATAAGTGGGCGTGGCGTCGACGCCCGGCAGCAAAGCCGCAAGCTTTAGGGACAACGTCGCTGCCTTGTCGGGAAGCTTGGCATCGCGGAGCTCCGCATCGCCGATTTCCTCATCCTCGCCGCCGCAAATGATTTCTCCGCGTGGGGTGGTCCGGATGTACAGGTACGGATCGGCGGCTTCCCAGATCATCGCGGCGGTCGGCCAGATGGCGCGAGGCTGCGGGCGCGTCGCGATCGACCAGCTCGAGATGATCTTGTTTCCCTTGCGTGGGATGCCTTTCATCATCTCATAGCCCGTCGCCATCACGGCATGGCGCGCGCGAATAGCTGGTCCGCGAGCCGACACCAGAGTTACACCATCGCCCGTGGGCACTAAGTCGCAGATATCGACTGGCGAATAGAGCCGGGCGCCGCGCGCCAGCGCGACGTTCAGATAACCCGCGGTGAGACGACGCGGATCGGCGGAGTAATTGCCGAAGCCGATCAGCGCGTGACGTCCCTTGATCCCGTAGCGCTCCTGCACGGCAGCGGGCTTGAGCAGCTCGACCTCGAAGCCAGCGCGTCGCCGGGCGTCGGCCTCGATCGCGAGACCGCCCGCGTCGAGCACATCGCCATCGAGATAGATCGAGCCGCGCGTCGCGCCATCGACGGCGAGGCCCAGCCGTTCGGTCCGTTCGCGCAGTGCATCGACCGATTGGCGCGAGCGGCGCCAGATGCGTTCGGCCTTCTCGCGACCGATCCGCTCGGCCATCAGGGTCAGCGGCGTATCGAGCTCATATTGCAGCATCGCGGTCGACGCGGCGGTCGATCCTTCGGCCGGGCCCCGGCGATCGACGATGACGGTGTTGAGTCCCGCGTCCGACAGCGCTTCCGCGATCAGCGCGCCCGATACGCCGGCCCCAACGACGACCACGTCGCACGCGATGTCCCGTGTCAGCGGCTGTGCGGCGATAGCGGGACGGCGCCGCGCCGACCAGATCGACTGGCCGGTCCGGAGGTCGCGATGATGGGTAGCCGATGCCCGGCTCACCAAAAATGGCGATCAGGCAAGATCGCGCACCTTGGCTTCACGCGCCCAATGGCGCCGTGTGCCCACGCTTTCAAATTTGTCGATCGCAACGACACCGCCGTCCTTTTCAACCCCCGCCTTGTCGAGCAATAGCTGCGTCGCTTCATCATGGGCGATGGTCTTGCAATGCCCATAGGCGTCCATGAACCACTGGACGGCTGCACCCTGCGCCGATAGCGCCTTGGCCTGTTCGTCGGTCAGGATCGAGGCGACGGCGTCGAACAGCACCGAAGGCGAGCCCGCGAGCTGGCCGTCGGCCTTGAGCGTGCCGCCCTTGACCTTGATCCCGCCGACCTTCGGCGCGACGAGAAAGGCGGTGCCGCCGGCGCTTTCGATCGCGCCTTTCAGCTTGTCGATCGCCGCCTTGTCCGACCCTTCGGCGAACAGGATCGCGACCTTGCGGCCCTCCATCGTGTCGTCGGCATTCTTCTGGATCGAGAGCGCGTCAGAGGGTTTGAGCTCGACTGGCGGTCGCGCCGCCTTTTCCTTGGCCGGCAGATCGATCGCGAGGCCGACGGCGACGCGCATCGCCAGATCCTCGTCGATGTTGCGGAGTTGGCCGACGACGCGCGCACGAACATGATCGAGCGTGACCTTCGACAGCTCGAACACCAGCGCCGAGGCGATATGCGCCTGCTCATTCTCGGTCTGCGACAGATAAAAGAGCCGCGCCTGAGTAAAATGATCGGCGAAAAGTTCGGCGCGGATGCGCAGCTTCTGCGCTGGGTCGTTCCGCTCGTCGTTGGCGGTGAAGGTCGTGAAGCCCGTTTCGGCGCTCGCTCGCGGGCCGCCATTTTCGCCTGCTTCAGCTAAGCTATTGGGCTCATAATTGGCGCGCCCGGTTGGCACGAGCGTTTGCATCATCCCGTCGCGCTGGAAATTGTGGAACGGGCATTTCGGCGCATTGATCGGGATCTGGTGGAAATTGGTCGTCCCCAGCCGCGATTTCTGGGTGTCGAGATACGAGAATAGCCGGCCCTGCAGCAGTGGATCATTGCTGAAATCGATCCCGGGAATGATGTTCGACGGCAGAAAAGCGACCTGTTCGGTTTCGGCAAAGAAATTGTCGACATTGCGGTTGAGCGTCATGCGGCCGACGATCTCGACGGGGATATCTTCTTCGGGAATCAGCTTGGTCGCGTCGAGCACGTCATAGGGCTGCTTTTTCGCGAACGCCTCGTCGAACACCTGCACGCCGAGATCCCACGCCGGAAAGTCGCCCGCATCGATCGCCTCGAACAGGTCGCGGCGATGGAAATCGGGATCGGCACCCGCAATCTTGACCGCCTCGTCCCATGTCGTCGACTGGAGTCCGAGCACCGGCTTCCAGTGAAATTTGACGAACTTGCCCTCGCCCTTTGCATTGACGAAGCGGAAGGTGTGGACGCCAAAGCCCTCGATCATACGGAAGCTGCGCGGAATCGCGCGGTCGGACATCGCCCACATGATCATGTGCATCGCCTCGGGCATCAGCCCGATAAAGTCCCAGAAGGTATCGTGCGCGCTCGCCGCCTGCGGATAGCCGCGATCGGCTTCCATCTTCACGCTATGGACGAGGTCGGGGAATTTCAGCGCGTCCTGGATGAAGAAGACCGGGATATTGTTCCCGACGAGATCCCAATTGCCGCTGTCGGTGTAGAGCTTGACCGCGAAGCCGCGCACGTCGCGCGGGGTGTCGACCGACCCGGCGCCGCCGGCAACGGTCGAGAAGCGGACGAAGACCGGGCAGGTCGCGCCCTCCTTCTGCAAGATCGACGCCTTGGTCAGCCCGGGGATTGCCTTGGTGCATTCGAATACGCCGTGCGCGCCCGAACCGCGCGCGTGGACGATCCGCTCGGGGATGCGCTCATGGTCGAAATGGAAGATTTTCTCGCGGAGGACAAAATCCTCGAGCAGCGTCGGCCCGCGCTCTCCGGCGCGAAGCGAATTCTGGTTGTCGGAAATGCGGTGACCGAAATTGTCGGTCAGAAAAGACGCATCCGTTGGGCTCCCGCCCGCTGCCACATTCTGGTGCAGCTCGTCACCATTCCCGCGGCTCGCCTCGATCTTGGGCTGGCCTGCGCCCGGTTGGTGCTCGCGAAGCTTATGGTCATTCGCGGGGGACGGTGGCGGAGCTTTCGGCATCGATCGTTCCTTCAGCCGCGGAAGGCGACACTGCTACAATCCGCCGCATCGCCATATGTTGCGTGGGCCTAGGCCATTGCCGCCAGAATTTCCGAAATCGCGACAAACGCAAAGCACACCGAGCTGTCGGCCACGCCATAAGGCAGGAAGATATCGTCGCCGACGCGGATCGCTCCGCACGTATAGACGACATTGGGAACATAGCCCTCACGGTCCTCGTCAGCGGCGGAGAGGATCGGATTGGGGGTCCGGCCGATCACCTTCGACGGATCCTCCTTGTCGAGCAACATCGCCCCGATCGCATATTTGCGCATCGCCCCGACGCCATGCGTCAATACCAGCCAGCCCTCGTCAAGCTCGATGGGCGCCCCGCAATTTCCGATCTGGACGAGCTCCCAGGGAAAGCGCGGTTCGAGCAGCAACTCGCCCTCCTCCCATCGATCGATCGTGTCGGATCGCAGCAGATATAGGTTCTTGCCGTCCTGCCGCCCGATCATGCAGAATTGCCCGTCTATCTTGCGCGGAAAGAGTGCCATGCCTTTGTTGCGCCCAGCCTTGCCCTTGATCGGGGTGAGCGTGAAATCTTTGAAGTCTCGCGTGCGTAGCAATTCGGACTGGATGTCGCGGCCGCTGTAGGCCGTGTAGGTTCCGATCCACTCGCTGTTGCCGCTGTCGCGCTCGAACTCGACCAGCCGCAGGTCCTCGAGTCCGTTGCGCTGCGCCTCCGTAATTGGAAAGATCACGGTTCCCGACAGAGTATTATCCTTCTGCCGGTAGAGCGAGACGACATCTTCCGGTTTGTCGTCGCGGTGCGGGCCAAGCATCGCTGCGGTGGCGAAGGCCGGCTGCGGCAACAGCGTCAGCTCGCGATCGCAGGTGATGATGCCCTCGCGAAAGGCTATGGTCGAAATATGCCCTTCGCCGACCGCGCGCAGCGACAGCAGGATGCGGATGCTCCCCTCCTGCAGCCCGCTCTGGTCGGGGTGGCGCACGACACTGGGGTTCATCAGCGCTGCCGCCGCAAAGCTATATTCGTGGCAGAAATAGGCGCCGATCAGGAGCCGCATTTCGCGTTTGAGGGCGAGACCTTCGAGGCCGAGCTTGGGTTCTATTTCGTCAAAGCGATCCTCGAACACCTTCTCGATCTGCCAGTGCCGGTCGGCGAAATCGCGCAGCACGACGCCGAGTTCGGCGCGCACCGTCCGGGGATCGAATTCAACGATCTCGCGCGCCAGCCGCTGCACGCGTTCGAGATCGGGGCCCGACGCCTGCCAGGCCAGATGAAAGGGTCGCACGACGACGCGCGTCGGGTCTGCGTGCAGACGCAGTTCATGCTGGATCAAATGCAAATGATCTTCCTTTCAGCCGACCTGCCGGACGAAATCCCGAATGGCATAGGTCGCATGCTGATAGGCGAGAACCGACTCTGCGCCTTCATTCAGATTGAGGCCGCGCGGATTTATCCCGTCCTTGCTGGTGCCCGTGAGCGCATCGCCAACAATCATGCCGCGATCGTTGCACCCGCCGAACCATTCATACGCACGCCGCGCATGCGCCAGCCAGATGTCGTCGCCGGTGACGTCATAGGCCGCCGACGCGGCATCGATCGCGGCCCAGATCTCGAGCGGCTGCTGGTCGAAGGGCTGGGGCAGTTCATAGGCACGACCGAAGCTGTCGGAACCGACGGGGCGATAATGACCGCAGGGCGAAATCTGGACATCGTTGATCCACCGCAGCGTCTCGACCCCGCACGCGGTGACGTCCGCACGCTCCAGCCGCACGCCTGCGCGCAGCATTGCCTCGGACAAGCGGCAATTGTCGTAGGCGAGAACGGGTTCGAACCAATGCCAATCGGGACGTGCCGCCGCGTCATACAGCGCGAGCAGCCGATCAGCGCCTCGCTGCAATATCCGGTTCGCAGGCCCATGCCGGGGATCGCCCGACAGCATATAATCGGCACCGAGCATCGCGAAAGCGATCGCGCGCGGCGAATTATACTCCAGCGCGGAGGGGGCCGTCCGCTCGAACAGTTCACGCGCCCATTGGCGTAAACCGGGATCGCGCGCCTCGCGCGCCGTCGCGCCAAGTGCCCAGAGGGTTCGCCCACAGCTATCCTCCGAGCCGACGTCCTCAAGCCAGTTCCGTCCGAACCCCATGAAGTTGCGAAACTCGCCTCTGTCCGTGTTCCAGGCATGCTGGACGAAAGAAGCGAAGACCGAGGTCAATTGCCCGCATTGACGGAGCGCATCGTCGTCCAGCCGATGCATCAACATCAGCGCGCGGGCATTGTCATCGACGCAATAGCCGTGCGCGCGGTCCGGAATCATGTGGATGCTGTGCTGCAGAATGCCGGTGTCGTCACAAATGCGCAAAAGGCCTTCGACGCCGATCCGATTCGGAATTGGCGTTGCCTTCGGCACGACGCGGTTCTCTTCGATCAATGCGTGGGTCCGCGCCGCGAAGACTGGCCAGATCATGTCACGGCTGCGCGCATAAGCGCGCTTCTGCAGCGTGAGCAGCCTCTCGGGATCGCCGAGCAGATATTTGATCTCGTTCGCGATCGCCCCGCTATCGTTGAAGGGCACCAGCACGCCATGATCGTCGGCGAGCAATTCGACGGCATGGACATAGGGCGTCGAGATGACGGCCTTGCCGAGCGCCATTGCATAGGAGAGCGTGCCCGAGGTCGACTGCTGCGCGCCGGTATAAGGCGTCACATAAATGTCGGCCGCCTCGATCAGGTCGAGGAGCTCGCCAGTCTCCATGAATGCATCGATCCAGCGGACATGCGCTTCGACGCCGAGCGAGACGGCAAGCGCCTGAAGCCGTTCGCGATAGGCTTCGCCTTCATGCGCCAGAAGATTGGGATGCGTGGCCCCGGCGATACAATAGAGGAAATCCGGATGATCCTCGACGATCGCGGGCAACGCCTCGATGACCGCCTCAATCCCTTTGCCTGGCGACAAAAGCCCGAAGGTCAGCGCGACGCCTTTACCCTCGAACCCGAACCGCGGCTTGAACTGCGACGCGCGGCCGAAGGGCCGGTCGGGAACGCCATGCGCAATCAAAGCGATCTGCTCTTCGTCGGCGCGATAGATAGTCCGCAGCAGATCGCGCGAGCGCTCGGACATGACGACCAGCTTGGTCGCGCGCGCAATCAGACGGTCCATGACACGGCGCTGATCGGCGTCGGGTTCGGCGAGCACGGTGTGAAGGGTGATGATCAGGGGTGCGGAAACCCGATCCACCAGTTCGAGGATCATATCGCCCGCCAGTCCGCCGAAGAGCCCGAACTCGTGCTGCAGCCATACAATGTCGGCGCGGCTCGCCTCGATTTGCCGCGCCGCTTCGACGAAGCTGGCCGCGTCACCTTCGGTTATGACGCCGCGAACGACCCGATCGAAAATGGTCGGGACGGCCGCGGGCGCCATCGCATAGACGTCGACCGCGAGGTCGGGAGCAGCTTCGCCAAGCGACGAACGAATGTCCGCCGTGAAGGTCGCGATGCCGCAGCGCCTGGGAAGAAAGCCGCCGACAAGAGCGAGCCGGGCGGTAGCCAATGCTTCCGGCCGGAGCGTTTGGCACGCCTCCTGGCCTTCATTGAACGATGTGCGATCGAGCGTTTCGTACACAGGCAATTACCTTCCAAAAAATGATGTGACAGAAGGCCTCACCCAACAGGTTTTCGGTTGTTTAGAGACGCGCAACAGACTGCAGACATCTCGAAACAGAACAATTCAGCGGCGCATTTGTTCCCCTTGGCACGCACCTCGCCGGTAGCCGTAGGGGGCAATCCCGGTCACGCCGGCCGAATGTCGCGGCCACATTTTCACCTCAGACAGGCGACGATGATTTCGATGATCGCAAGCGTTTCGCCCGGATCGCGAACGGAGATCGTGTCCAGTCCCAGCGCCTTGGCCGGATAGTCATTGCCGCCCGGGAATATCGCATCGCCGATGAAGAGCATCGCACCCAGTTCGATACCACTTTCGTCGCTCAGCTTCGTCAGGCCATAGGCCTTGTCGACGCCTTCGCGCGTGACATCGATCGACGTAGCGCCGCCCATATTGATCGACAGACCCGGCAGACGTTGGCGAAGGTCGGCTTGGATCACCTTGCGCTTCGCGAAATCGGGATCCCATTTTTCCTTGGCATCGATGGGCGCTTCCTGACCCAATGCCGAGAATGTGATCTGGCTCCCCCGATCCTCGACCCGTTCTCCCCAGACGGCTTCGGGAACGAACCCGGTCGCCCGAAGCGCCGCATCGAAGGCTTCGAATATGCGCTGCTTCTCTTCGTCGGCGAAGATTTCGGCATAACGCGCCTGCCACGCGCCCGAACGGAAGGTGTAAAGCTTGGTGCCGGTCGTCGGCATGAGCCACAGCCGCGCGCGGTCCGCGCGCTCGGGAAGGCGCGTCGCCACCTGTTTGTCGAACTGCGGCCAGTCGCCGCCCGAGATTATAGCAACCTCGGCAACACCCATGAGGTCGGCAAGTGCGTCTCCCATCGCGTTATCGAGCGGCTGCTTGCTCTCGGCGAGCGTCCCGTCGAGATCGAAAGCGATCAGCCGCTTCATACAGGCGTCTGTCCGGCTTCGACTCTTGCCGCCTCGCGCTGCCGCCGCACGGAGGCTTTGGCGTCGACAAGGTTCGAATAGCGATAGGTCCCCACCGCGAATTGTTCGACATAGGTCCGGATGATGCCATCCTCGTCGTCGGCCGGCGGGCGCAGGCTCCCTCCCTCGTCTTCCCACGCCGAGCGCGACGCCGCCTCGTCGATTGCGGCTGCGAGAGCGCCATCCTCCACACCCAGGGAGCGATAAAAGTCGCGCCCGACGGCCAGCAGCGTGGCGCGAATGTCGAGCGGCCGACCGTCCGCTCCGTCAACCGCCCCAGATGGATGCTGGCCTTTCGCCTTCTCGAATGCCTTTGCCATCAGCAATTCGGCGATCAGCACATCACCGACCAAACCGCCCTGCGCATCGACCGCGTCCGTGGATGGTATGGCAAGATCGGCAATGGCCTCGGCGTCGCCGCTCAGTCCGCGACGCTCGCGATATTCGTTGATGCGTTTGGCATAATAACGCGGCAGGTCGAAACTGGGCATCGCCTGCCCATCGTGTCGTCCCTGGCTGACGGCCATCAAGGCCATCTGATGGTGGTGGAGAAGTTGATTGAGGTCCATAGCTTAGCTCCTTTAGCGGGAGCGCAGCGGTCTCTCAGTCGCCGGCACGCGGTGGAAGCGGGCGATGCCATGGAGGTGGGGTTGCAGGGCTCCAAATACAATGAGCGTGAATTTATAATTGTCGATGATCGGCGGGTGGCCGCTCATATGACTCGACTCCCCGCAGAATAGGCCTAGCCTCGATCGGCAGAGGCTTTCCACGCGACCCGGAAAGTCGATGGGGCTTCCTTTGGTCATCAACGCAGAGGATGAGAGGGCTTCGCGGTAGCGGAGCCCTTTTGCGGCAGTGGTTGGATGCCTATTGCAGGCGGGCTATGGCCGGTTACGGACGGCCGGCCTAACTTTCCAGCCCCCATTTTGGCGATATCGCCGCTTCAGCGCCCCGTCGGACACCTTGCGCCCCGCCTCCGCTTCCTGCTCCAAGCGCTCGGCTTCGATGTCCGCCTGACTGCGAATGCTGTCGCGCTGCTTCTCAATCGCCTCGACCTCGTGCATCATCAGCAGGGCTTGCTGCTGCTAGGCGCGATCCGGAAATTTGGCGCATCAATCAGAACGGTCGTCGGCCGGTTTTCCCAATTAACTCGAAGCGCGCCCGGCCAATGTCCATGGGCGCTAGCGGTTCCAATATTCCTGATAGGCATATGATCTCATTAGAATGAATTGGACCGTCGCCGAGCTTTCCAACACCCTCGAGCCCAATCGCACCTGCTGTCACGACGGCGGACAAAGGCGATGGGTTTGGAGAGCTGAATGTCCGGAAGCAATTCCCCTTGGATGAATGAAGAGTTGTCGCTGCTTCGCGATGCTGCGTCGCGCTTTCTGGCGCAGGAGATGGTGCCGCAGCGCGAACGCTGGGAAGCCGAAGGCATTGTCGATCGAGCGTCGTGGCGCAAGATGGGCGAAGCGGGGCTACTCTGTGCGAGCATCCCCGAAGCCTATGGCGGCGCGGGCGGTACCTACGCCCATGACATCGTCATCTTCGAGGAAATGGCCCGGGCCGGCCTGACGGGCGGCCTTGGCGGCGGGGTCGGCGTGCATGCCGGCATCGTCGCGCATTATATCCTTTCCTATGGCACCGAGGAGCAGAAGCTGCGGTGGCTGCCGGCGCTGGCGTCGGGCGAGAAGATCGGCGCGATCGCGATGACCGAGCCGGGTACCGGGTCCGATCTGCAAGCGGTCCGCACGACTGCGAAACGCGAGGGCGGTCACTATATGATCGATGGGTCCAAGACCTTCATCAGCAACGGCCAGAATGCCGACCTTGTCATCGTCGTCGCGCGGACCGGCAGCGAAGCGGGGGCGAAAAGCCTGTCGCTCATCGTCGTCGAAGCCGATGACGCCGATCAGGCGCAGGGGTTTCGCCGCGGCCGCAATCTCCACAAGATCGGAATGAGCGCGCAGGACACGTCCGAGCTGTTCTTCGATGGCGTTCGCGTGCCCATGGGCAACCTGCTCGGCACCGTCGAAGGCCAGGGCTTTACCCAGCTCATGATCCAGCTCGCGTGGGAGCGGCTGCAACTGGCGATCATGGGCGCGATCCACATCGAAGAAGCGGTCCGCATGACGACGGCCTATACCAGAGAGCGCAAGGCGTTCGGCAAGCCGCTCTTCGAATTCCAGAACACCCAGTTCAAACTGGCCGAATGCGCCACGGTCGCCAGCGTCGCGCGGACCTTCGTCGATCAGATGATCGTTCGACTGCTGGCCGGCGAGCTCGACGCGGCCACCGCGGCGATGGCGAAACTCTGGATTTCCGAGCAGCAATGTCAGGTCATCGACGAGTGCCTGCAGCTGTTCGGCGGCTATGGCTATATGACCGAATATCCCATCGCGCGGCTCTACGCCGATGTTCGGGTCGGCCGCATCTTTGGCGGCACCAGCGAAATCATGAAGACCATCATCGCGCGCTCGCTTTGACGCGCCCCTATAAGCAAGTGGACAGAAAAATGACTGAACAACTCCGTTACGATAACAAGGTCGTCATCATCACCGGCGCGGGCGCCGGGCTTGGCCGCCAGCATGCACTGATGTTCGGTGCGCGCGGCGCGAAGGTCGTCGTCAACGATCTGGGCGGCGACATCGCCGGCGGCGGCAAATCATCCGCCGCGGCCGATGCCGTGGTCGAGGAGATCAAGGCGTTGGGCGGCGACGCCATCGCCAATTATGACTCGGTCGAGGATGGCGCGAAGATCGTCCAGACCGCGCTCGATGCGTTCGGGACCATCGATGTCCTCGTCAACAACGCCGGCATCCTGCGCGATACGAGCTTCGCGAAGATGACCGACGCCGACTGGGATATGATCGTGCGCATTCATCTGAACGGAACCAAGGCCGTCACCCACGCCGCCTGGCCGATCTTGCGCGACAAGGCCTATGGTCGCATCGTCATGACCACCTCGGCGGCGGGCATCTATGGCAATTTCGGCCAGGCCAATTATTCGGCCGCGAAGCTTGGCATCTATGGCCTGGCCAACACGCTGGCCGAAGAAGGGCGCGCGAAGAATATCCTCGTCAATACGATCGCGCCGATCGCGGCCTCACGCCTCACTGAAACCGCCTTTCCCGAAGAATTTCTCGCCAATCTCAAGCCCGAGGCGGTCAGCCCGCTGGTCGGATGGCTCGCGCATGAGAGCTGCACCGAAACCAAGGGGCTGTTCGAGGTCGGCGCGGGTTATATCTCCAAGCTGCGCTGGGAACGCACCCGCGGCTACAGCTTCGGCACCGATCGCGCCTTCACACCCGACGATGTCGCCCGGCAATGGAACAAGATCAGCGATTTCGCCGACGCCGAACATCCCGTGACCGTCAACGACACCTTCACCGCGGTGATGCAGGCGGTGAACACGAAGACGCTCGGCGGCAATGAATTCATCGATCTCGATGTCGCGATGCGCGAGGAGCTGGTCCTCGAATCCGCCTATGACGAGCGCGACCTCGCCATCTATGCGCTGGGCGTTGGCGCCGCGCGCGATCCGATGGACGATGACGAGCGCAAGTTCGTCTATGAGCTCGGCGATTTCCATGCCCTGCCGACCTGGGGCGTGATGCCGCAATCGAACGCGATGCTCGCCAAGGCGAAGGACGGCGGACTGAAGCTTCCAGGGATGAGCTATGGCTTTGACCGAATACTCCATGGCGAACAATATACCGAAGTGCGCGGGCCGCTTCCCAAATCGGCGAAGCTCAAGCATATCTTCAAGTTCAAGCAGGCCTATGACAAGGATCCCCACGCCGTTGTGGTGTTCGGCGTCAGCACGGTCGATGAGCATGGCGAAGAACTCGTCTATAACGAGATGACGTCCTTCGTGAGGGGCGCGGGCGGCTGGGGCGGCGAGCGCGGCCCCTCGGCAGACATTAATGTGCCACCGGCGCGCGAGCCCGACGCCATCGTCGAGGAAGCGACCGATGCCAACCAGACCTTGCTCTATCGCCTGTCGGGCGACTGGAACCCGCTCCACGCCGACCCCGCGTTTGCCAAGGCGTTCGGCTATGACAAGCCGATCTTGCACGGCCTTTGCACCTTCGGCCATGTCGGCCGCCATGTGGTGAAGGCGATGCTCGGCAATGATCCGCGCAAGTTCAAGAGCATCAAGGTGCGCTTCGCCGAGCCGGTCTTCCCCGGCGAGACGCTGGTGACAAAGATGTGGAAGGAAGCCGACAATCGCGTGATCGTCGAGACGAGCGTCAAGGAACGCGGCAAGGTCGTGATCAAAAATGCCGTGGTCGAATTCTATGACGAGATTCCGGTTCGCAAGCCGAAGGCCGCAAGCCAGGACACCGACGCGGCGGCTGCGGTTCAACCCGACAAGGTTATCCCGCAGGACGTGTTCGCTGTGATCGCCGATCATGTCGCGGGACACCCCGAGCTTGCCGCCAAGGTCGACACCGCCTTTCAGTTCAAGCTCAACAACCCCGAATCCCACTGGGTGCTCGATCTGAAGACCGGGGCCGATGCCGTTCGCGAAGGCATCGCCGACAAGGCCGACTGCACGATCGAACTCGACGCGGACCTGCTGCATACCGTCGTGACCGCCCCGCTCGCCGACGTCCAGAAGCTCTTTTTCGGCGGACAGATGAAGGTGGGCGGCGACGTGATGGCGTCGAACAAGCTTAGCGAACTCTCGGTGATCGATCCTGATCAGTACGACAAGGCCAAGGCAAGACGGCTCGCGGGTAATGTGACATGATCCGCATGGGTCAAGGACAGGAGATGGAAATGGCCGCCAGCGAGACTGAAGTGGAAGCCGCCCTGCGGCGGATCTTCCCGATCTACGAGCATGCCGGCCTGACCGTGGAATCGGTGCGTGACGGCATCTATCGGGTGCGCATCCCGCTGAACCGCGAGAATGGCAACCACCTGAACACCGTCCATGCAGCTTTGCAATGGGCCGCGGCCGAGGTTCTGGGCGGTCTGGTGGTCATGGCCGTTTTCGGCCTGGAGCAACTGGACAAAATGTACGGTGCCGTCCAGTCGGTCTCGATCGATTTCCAGCGCCCGGCCCGGTCGGCGATCGTCGCCGAAGCCCTGTTCGACGAGCGCGAGGCCCGGCGGATCGAACAGATGATGGGGGACGGACAGGATGCGACGTTTCACCTTCACGCCGTCGTTCGGGACGAAGGCGGTGCAACAGTGGCGGTGACCGAAGCCGTCTATGTCGTGCGCCCCCTGCGCCCTGCCAAAGCGGACGTGCGGCTGGGCCGTGCCGGAATGTAGCGACCGGTTGGAATGACGGACCGCCATAAGAGCGGCTGTGGAGAGGAATTATATGTACCTGACTCAAGGCGTTCACCGATCGGTTCAGATCAACGGCAGTGGCACTGCGACATCGTTCCAGGGCCGCAAAAGAAACTGGTGTGAATTTGGCGACCGCGTCGCCCGGCTTGCCGGGGCGCTCCGTGCACTGGGCGTGGGGCCGGGCGACCGGGTGTCGATGCTGGCGCATAATTCGGATCGCTATGTCGAACATTATTATGCGCTGTTCTGGATCGGCGCCGTCGCGGTCCCGGTGAACACGCGCTGGAGCATGGCGGAAATCCTCTATTCGCTCGACGACTCGACGCCGTCGGTACTGCTGTTCGACGACAGCTTCACCGATCAGGCGGCGGCGTTGCGCGATGAGGCTGCGTCGCTGCGCCATCTTATTTACGCTGGCGAAGGAATATCTCCCGACTGGGCGCAGGACTATGAGCGGCTGATCGCCGAGGCCGCCCCGATCGAGGACCTGCGGCACGGCGGCGAGGCGCTGGCGGCGATCATGTATACCGGCGGGACGACGGGGTTCCCCAAGGGTGTCATGCTGAGCCACGCGGGGCTTGTCTCTAGCGTGCAATCGATGGGCGCGATCACGCGACCCGGTCGTCACTCCATCACCTTACATGCCCCCCCGCTCTTTCATATGGCGGCGGCAGCCATGATGTTCTCCACCACATTTTTCGGCGGGTCCCATTCGATCATCCCCGGCTTTGTTCCTGCCCTCGTCTGCGATGCGATCGCGGCCGACCGGATCACCGATATCCTGCTGGTTCCGACGATGGTGAAAATGCTGCTCGATCATTGCGACGAGCATGGCGGCGACCTGTCGTCGATCCGGACGCTTGTCTATGGCGCCGCGCCGATGCCCGAACCGATTTTGCGCCGCGCCATCGCGGCGTTGCCCGATGCGCAGCTTTTTCACGGCTATGGCCAGACCGAGCTGTCGCCGGGAGCGACGGTCCTCTCTCCCGAATATCAACGGCTGGACGGCGACATGTCCAAACTCGGCTCGGTCGGCCATGCGCTCCCCGGGATCGATGTGAAAGTCGCCGCGGACGACGGCAGCGAACTGGCGCGCGGCGAGGTCGGCCAAGTCTGGGTTCGCGGCCCCAATATCATGATGGGATATTGGAACAAACCCGAGGTCACTGCCGCGACCATCATCGACCATTGGGTGCTGACCGGCGACGCCGGCTATATGGATGCCGACGGCTTCCTGTTCATCGTCGACCGGGTCAAGGACATGATCATCTCGGGCGGCGAAAATGTCTTTTCCGCCGAGGTCGAGAATGCGGTGCTAAAACATCCCGCCGTTGCGGATTGCGCGGTGATTGCCGTGCCCGACGATCAATGGGGCGAGCGCGTGCATGCGATCATCGTCCCGCGCGCGGGGGAATCCCTAACCCTCGATATGTTGATCGCGCACTGCAAGACGCTGATCGCCGGCTATAAATGCCCGCGCTCATGCGAGGTTCGCGAACAACCGCTACCGCTTTCGGCGGCGGGCAAGGTGCTGAAAACCGAATTGCGCGCGCCCTACTGGACGAAACAGGACGCGGCCTGAGCCACCCCCATGCCGAAAGCGAAATGCAACTATGTCTGATGCCATTCTGTACGCGCTCGACGGCGACGTCGCGACGATCACATTCAATCGCCCCGACCGGTTGAATGCCCTGACGTTCGATATGATCGACGATTTGTCGGCCATACTCGATCGGGTGGTGGAAGAAGGCGCGCGTTGCCTGCTGCTCACGGGCAACGGGCGCGGGTTTTCGACCGGCGCCGACCTTCAGGAGATGGATCTGGATGCGTTCGCCCGCGACATAGGCCAAATGTTCGTCGAGCAGCTCAATCCCGCCTTCGAGAAGCTCGCAAACCTCCCCATTCCCATCGTTACCGCGGTGAACGGGCCGGCGGCGGGCGCGGGGTGTTCGCTTGCCCTGTACGGGGATTTCGTCGTCGCGGCCCGCTCTGCCTATTTCTACCAGTCGTTCGCCAATATCGGACTCGTGCCCGATGCCGGGGCGACCTGGATCATTCCAAGGCTGATCGGCCTCCAGCGCGCTGGCAGAATGCTGTTGCTCGGCGAAAAGATCAGTGCCGACCAGGCCTGCGACTGGGGCATGATCCATGCCTGTGTCGACGATGAAGAACTTGCCGGAACCGCCCGCACGCTGGCGGATCGGCTCGCCAAGGGTGCGACAACGTCGTACCGGCTTATCCGGCACGGCATGCGCGCCGCGCTGAATCAGAGCTTTTCCGAGACGCTCGCGATGGAGGGACTCGACCAACACGCCGCTGCCCAGACCAGGGACTTCCGGGAAGGCGTGACGTCTTTTCGCGAACGTCGCTCGCCGAATTTCTGCGGCGCATGAGATTGCCGCGATCCAATGTCGCGATATGACTGTCAGGAATAACTCAGTAGCAGTTTGAATTGGACGCCTTGCACCCGGCGCACGACACTCAACCTCGAAAAACAAAATATTGAGGGAGAGGATATTGCTCATGAGGAAATATTGGCTGCTGGCGAGCGCATCGCTATTGTGTCCTGGGACTGCATTCGCGCAAACCGGAACCGATCCGGCCCCGCAAGGATCGACCAGCGCGCTCGCCGACGAGATCATCGTGACCGCCACCAAGAAAGGCTATGGCGAGAATGTCCAGGATGTGCCGATCGCGGTGACCGCCTATGGCGAGGCGCAGCTCGACGCCAAGTTTGTCCAGAATCTGCAAAGCCTGAGCTATGATGTTCCCAACGTCCAGCTCGAAGATGTTGGCTCGACGCCCGGCTATGCGAATTTTTCGATCCGCGGGCTTGGCATCAACAGTTCGATCCCGTCGATCGACCCGACGGTCGGCGTCTTCATCGATGGCGTCTATCTCGGCATCAACGCCGGCGTCCTGTTCGACAATTTCGACCTCGAGGGACTGGAAGTGCTGCGCGGCCCGCAAGGTCTGCTCTTCGGCCGCAATGTCACCGGCGGCGCGGTCGTCGTCCGCACGTCGCGGCCGAGCTTCGATCTTGAATTCCGGGGCAAAGCCTCGGTCGAGACCGGCCTCAAAAAGACCGTTAGTGGCGTCGTGACGGGGCCGATTGTCGACGATGTCGTGGCAGCAAAACTCGCGGTCTATTACAGCGACGACGATGGCTGGTTCCGCAATCGTTTCGACGGCAAGAGCTTTGGCAAGGCGAAGGATCTGATTATCCGCCCCGCCCTATCGATCCGGGGCGGCGAGGATTTCCGCATGGATATTCGCTATGAGCATGGCGAAACCAAGGGCGACGGCCCAGCAGGCCAAAATCATGGACTGTTCCGCCGCGACAGCTTCGACTTCTCGGTCAACAATCGCGGTTTTTACGACAACAAATGGGATCAGGCGAGCGCCGAGACCAATGTCGACGTCCGCTTCGGCGAGGGCGTCATCACTAATATCGCGGGTTATCGGCGCTATCGGTCCTCCGCGTCATCCGACATCGATGCCACGCCCCTGTCGCTCTTCCATGCCGACATCGAGATCGCTCAAAGCCAGCTCAGCGACGAACTGCGCTATGCCGGAAAATTCGGTGATGTCGATGTCACGACGGGCCTCTATTATTTCACGCAGGATATTCGCTATGGCGAGCGCCGTACCCTCCTCGGAGGTCGGCAGATCGTCTCAGGCGGCGGCGCCCAGGATCAGACGACCTGGGGCGTGTTCGCTTCGGCGGACTGGCATCTGAGCGAGACGCTGACGCTGAACCTCGGTGGTCGCTACACCTGGGAGCGCAAGACCGTGCAAGTGTCGACGCTCCGGCCCAATGGCTGCAATCTCGATACGATCATCTGCACGACCAACTTCGCCGACAGCGACAAATGGAAGGGCTTCACCCCCAAGATCGGCCTGCAATGGCAACCCGGCGACGATACGCAGGTCTATGGCGTCTACACCCGCGGCTTTCGCAGCGGCGGCTATAATCTGCGCAACACCGATCCGAACGTACCGCCGGGGCCGTTCGACCAGGAAGTGCAGGACAGTTTCGAACTTGGCGTGAAGCAGCAGTTCGGTCGCAACCGGATCAATGTTGCGGGCTTCTACAACCGGATCAAGGATCTGCAGCGCGAGATCGTCCTGCCGGGGCCGCTCGGCGCAAGCCAGGTGATCCGCAACACCGCCGATGCGACGATCAAGGGGATCGAGGCCGAGGGGCTGTTCTTCATTCTCCCGAACCTCGCGCTGTCGGGCCAGGTCGGTTATGTCGACGGCCAATACCGCAATGTCCAGTTTGACCTCAGCGGCGATGGCGTGATCAACGGCGTCGATCGCAGACTCAAACTGCCTCGCCTGTCACCCTGGACCTATGGCGCCGGCCTGACCTACGACCAGCGCCTCGGTTCTCTGGGTACGGCGACCGCGCGGGTAAGCTACAACCATCGTGACAAGGCAGCCTTCACCGATAATAATCAAGGTTTCCTCCAGGGTGCGGACATGCTCGATGCGAGCCTGACGCTCGCGACAGCGGACAACCACTGGAAATTCTCCATCTATGGCCGCAACCTGCTGAACGAGGCCACGATTGGAAGCGATGTACAGCTCCCGGCGGCCTTTGGCGGGGTTGGCGCCAGCTTCTCGCCACTCAACAAGGGGCGCGTGATCGGTGGCGAGGTGGCGGTCAGCTTCTGACGCACCGAAACGAGGCGCGGCCGATCTCCTCCTCTCTCCGGCCGCGCCTCGTTTTTTTAGCCGCCAATGATACCCCGCGCCTTCAGGTCGGCGATGTGCGCGACGTCATAGCCCACCGAGGAGAGCACTTCTGCGCTATCCTCGCCCGCTGCGCGCGACATCCGGGGCTTTTCGGTCACAGTCCGGGTGTAGCGCGGTGCCGGAGCGGGCTGGATTTTGCCGTCGACACAAAGGAAGGTGCCGCGTTGCTGATTATGTGGATGCAGCGGCGCCTCGGACAGCGACAACACCGGCGCGAAACAGGCATCGGAACCCTCGAGCAGGGCGCACCACTCTTGCCGGGTCCGCATCCGGAACAGTTGGTCAAGGCTGGCCCCCATCTCCGGCCATGTCCTGGCGTCGAAATGATTGGACGGCAGGTCCGTCGCTTCGACCAACCGAAGCAGTTCCCGGTAAAATTGCGGCTCGACCGGACCGATGGCAATGAACTTGCCGTCCGCGGTTTCATAGCTGTCGTAAAACGGAGCCCCCGTATCAAGCAGATTGGCGCCGCGCTCATCCCGCCAGTGACCATTTCCATAGAAGGACCAGATCATGCTCGCCAGCACCGCGGCGCCATCGACCATCGCACAGTCGATTGCCTGACCCTGGCCGCTTTGGCGGGCATGAAGGATCGCGCTCACCATTCCGAAAGCGAGCATCATCCCGCCGCCGCCGAAATCGCCGACGGCATTGGCGGGCGGTGTCGGCTTCTGGCCCGCGCGCCCATAGGTGTGCAGATTGCCCGAAAGCGCGATATAGTTGATGTCGTGCCCTGCAGTGTGTGCGTAGGGGCCCTCCTGCCCCCAGCCGGTCATCCGGCCGTAAACGAGGCGCGGATTGTCCTGCAACAGGACGTCCGGCCCAAGACCCAAGCGCTCCATCACCCCCGGACGAAACCCCTCGATCAGGCCGTCGGCCGTGCGACACAGATCACGGATAATCGCGATGCCCTCGGGCGTTTTGAGATCAATCATGACCGACCGCCGCGAGCGCACCAATATGTCGTCGGCAACCCCGGGCGCGAAGCCCGGACCGTCGCCCGGCCGTTCGATACGGATCACCTCCGCGCCATGATCGGCGAGCATCATGCCGCAAAACGGCCCCGGCCCGATGCCGGCAATCTCGATAATCCGCAGTCCAGCCAAAGGTCCGGCCATAAATCCTCTCCTCGTTGAAAAGGGAAAGATTGGCGGAACCGGCCTATTTGCTCTAATTCATTATCATCATCGATCATGCCTGAGAGGAATGATATGTTCGATTCCCGATTGAAGCATGCCGTGGCGGTGGGAAAGCTCGGTTCCTTCTCGCGCGCGGCGGACGATGTCGGCGTCACCCAATCGGCGGTGACCAAGAGCGTCGCCGATCTTGAGCGGCAGCTTGGCTATCCCTTGTTTCACCGGACCTCGCGCGGCGCGCTGCTGACCGAAGAGGGGCGCGATTTCATCGACCGCGCCTCGCGTCTCCTGTCCGATGCCGCCGAACTGGTGGGCGACACCGAGCGAAGCGCCGACCCGTACAAGGGGCTTTTGCGCATCGGCATCTTCCCGGGCTCGCTCGAGTGGATGCTGACCGAGCCGCTCCTCGCACTGCTGCACCGTCGCCCCAGCATTCGCATCGAGATGGTGACGGGGTCCAGCGAACGGGGGGTCCAGCTCCTGACGCGCGGCGACATCGATGTGGCTTTCGGCATGCACGCGGCATTCGCCAACTGGGCCCAGTTCAAGTGCGAGAAGATGGGCGTGCTCGACGCCGTACCGTTTGTCCGCCGCGAGCATCCGATCCTTGCCATGGGCCCGGTGACGGTGGAGACGCTCACCCAGTTCGATTTCGTCGTCCCTTCGTCCTCCGAACCCTACACAACCGCGGTACGCCGGATGTATGAAGCAAGCGGGCAAGCCTTGGGTGACCGCCTGCATGTGATGGATTTTTTCCCGCTCATCGAGCGCGTCGTCGCCTCGTCGGATACCATCGGTTTCGTTGCCGTCGAATTTGCGAACAGCCGGCGATTCCGGGAACGGTTCGTGGCCCTGCGGGATACGAATTTTTTCGAAGGGCCGCCGCTATGCTGCGCGGTGCGGGCCCGCTGGCCCGCAAAGCCAGCGACCAGGGCAATGATCGCCCAAGTGCGCGAGAGGCTGGGCTAAGCTGCGTCCACTCCGGTCCCGATGTCGAGCACTATTCCATAAACGAATAGTTCTCTACTATTTTGAATTGGACCCAACGTCGGCGGGCATCCGATACGCCTCCACGGAACAATGAATCTGTCGGAGAGAAGAAAAATGGCCAAATCTGAACGCGAAGTCCTTGTCGCCGGTGTGGGCATGGTCCCCTTCACCAAGCCGGGCGCCGGTCCCGCCTATGATGAGATGGGATCGCAAGCGATCCGCCTCGCGCTCGCCGACGGCGGCATCGACTATGCCGATGTGGAACAGGCTTATGCCGGCTATGTCTATGGCGACAGCTGTTGCGGCCAGCGCGTCGTCTATCAGGTCGGGCTGACCGGCATTCCGGTGTTCAACGTCAACAATAATTGCTCGACGGGTTCGACCGCGCTCTATCTGGCGCGGCAGGCGGTCGCGAGCGGCGCGGTGGATTGCGCCATCGCGGTCGGCTTCGAACAGATGACGCCGGGCGCGCTCGGTGCAACCTTTACCGACCGACCGAGCCCTTTTGTCGACTTCAACACCGCAACCGATGCGCTGGTCGATACCGAACTCCCCCTCGCGCTCAAATATTTCGGCGGAGCCGGGCTCTCGCACATGCAGAAATATGGCACGACGATGGAGGATTTCGCCAAGATCCGCGCCAAGGCGAGCCGCCATGCGGTGAACAATCCGCTTTCGGTGTTCCGCAAGGAAATGAGCGAGGCCGATGTGCTCGGCGAACAGCTAATCTGGCCCGGCGTGATGACGCGCCCGATGGCCTGCCCGCCGACCTGCGGCGCCGCAGCCGCCATCCTCGTCTCGCCCGAATTTGCCAAACGCAACGGCCTCACGCCCGGCGTCCGCATTGCCGCACAGGCAATGGTTTCGGACCAGCCCTCGACCTTCGATGCCAACGACATGATGCAAGTTGTCGGCTACGACATGACCGGCCGGGCGGCGCGGCAGGTCTATGAGGCCGCCGGCGTCGGCCCCGAAGACATCCGCGTCGTCGAACTGCACGACTGCTTCGCGCATAACGAACTGATCACCTATGAAGGGCTCGGCCTTTGCCCCCAAGGCGGGGCGCAGAAATTCATCGCCGATGGCGACAACAGCTATGGCGGGCGCGTCGTCACCAATCCGTCAGGCGGGCTTTTGTCCAAGGGCCACCCGCTCGGCGCCACCGGCCTTGCTCAATGTTATGAATTGACCCATCAACTTCGCGGTACTGCCGACGCACGCCAGGTCGATGGTGTACGCCACGCACTTCAGCATAATCTCGGCCTTGGCGGAGCATGCGTTGTCACGCTGTACGAAAAGGTCTGAGCTTGTAACTTCTAGCAAAAATGGTCGGAAGGCTCAGCATAGTGACAAAGCAGTCGATGCTGAGCCGCCCCGGCTGGAATCCAGACGGCACACCCCAGCCAGGATATCCGCTCGACGAAAAACACATAGTTCAATGACGAATATCGCGGGACTTGAACTGGTGGAGATGGCCGGTTGGAGACAGTCTGCTTCTAGGCTCAAATCATAAAAAGCGGGCATTTAGGGACGAACAGGCCCCCATCGATGCCAATGACTCCTGCCGAACGACACATCCATTCTCACCGAATGTTGCCTCCGCCGTCAGCCCCGACACACGATCGCCATCCGACATCTCTGGAGAGCGACGTTCATTGATTTGAATGCGCTCCTGGCATTTTCCATCGTCAAGAAATCCAGGCTTTTATGCCCTACTTCTGGGTTCGGCTATCTCGCGGACGGCAAGCGCGCGCCGATCTCAGCCTCTTCGCATTCCAGCTCGGCCAGACTGGCCTCATGACAGGCTGGCACAGCCCGTCCTCGATCACCGACATGAAACAGCAACGCGCGCTCGATCTTCGCGAATCTGCGGGTTCGACCAACCCCGCCCGGAGCCGAAAGCCAAAGTCCGGCCCTCAGGATTTCAGATGGGACGGCCGATAGATGTGGCAACCAGCTGCTCCACAAATTAGCTAATTAATTCAAAAACTTAGATAAGTTGGTAGCGGAGGAGGGACTCGAACCCCCGACACGCGGATTATGATTCCGCTGCTCTAACCAGCTGAGCTACTCCGCCCCGAAGGGCCGCCGCGATGGGCGAGCAGCGCCTATAGGCAGGGCATTCGCGCTGGTCAATATCATGTGCGCACTCCGCGAAAATTGCGTGCGAAGGCCGGTTGCCACGGGCCGCCGAGGTAGTGATGCGCGGCGAGACCCGCGATCGTCAGCGCGCGCGGCCGGAAGCCGGCGGCGAGTTCGGCGAGGAGCGCGCGCGCCTGTGCGGGTTCCACCTTGTTCTGGACGGTGACGTGGAGCCGCGGCGTTCCCTGGTCCTGCAGCGTCAGCATCCCGGTGAAATGGTCGGCTATGCGTTCGCGAATCGCCAGCAGGTCTGCGCTGTCGATGCGAAAGGCGACGCCGCCGCCGAGCGAATAGATCTCGCGCAGGTTTGCGGCGGGAGGCGGCGTGTCGGCGGCGATACGGCGAATCAGCCGGTCGAGTTCATCGAGGCACGAGGGCGGCAGCTGTTGAAACAGCGTGATGTGCGCCGCGAGATGATTGCGCTCATGCGGATAATAAGCAGCGCGCAGATTGTTGAACGCAAGCTGGTCCGCCGCACCCATCGTCGCGGTCACGATGATGGGTACGGCGCCAGCGGCCCGGACGGGAGGGGGGGATGCCGGGCCGCTTATCGGTTTAAGCCGCCTGCGACAGCTTGCCCTGGTACGGGTTCGCCTTCACCCACTCGAGCGCCTTTTCGGGGGTCGATTCGACATAGGGATCGGCGTCGGTGCCGACGTCGTTGATGCCGGGTTCGACGAACATCTGGACCACGACGCCGTCATCGACGATCGCGGTGTAGCGCCAGCTGCGCATGCCGAAGCCAAGGTGATCCTTGTTGATCAGCATGCCCATGCGGCGCGTGAACGCGCCCGAGCCGTCGGGAACCATCTTCACATTTTCGACGCCGAGGTTCTTGCCCCAGTTGTACATGACGAAGGCGTCGTTGACGCTGATGCAATGGATATCGGCGACGCCGGCAGCGGCGAAGTCGCCGTGCAGGCGTTCGAAGCCCGGGCACTGCTCGTTCGAGCAGGTCGGGGTGTAGGCGCCGGGCAGGCCGAACAGGATGTGGCGGCCGGTGCCGAACAGCTCGCCGGTGTCGACATCCTGCCAGCGGAACGGGTTCGGGCCGTCGACGGCTTCGTCGCGCACGCGGGTCTTGAGCGTGACGGCGGGAACGGGCTGATTGATCATGGGAGAGCCTTTCTGTTGTTGGTTTCGTGCGCCTAAGCGCATGAAAGGCTGCTGCGGTCCAATCGATAAATTGGCAAAGGTTGATCGGATTTATCGATTAACTCGGATTGCAAAAATTCGAATGCCGGATGCGGGTGAGGAGCTATAGGCTGGCCCAGAATCTGCGCAGCGCGGCGGCGACTTCGGCAGGCCGTTCGGCGATCGCCCAATGCCCTGCCCTTTCGATCACCGTCAGCGGTGTGCCGGTGTTCGCGGCGAAGCGCTGCGCCACCGACAGTTCGACATAGGGATCGCCCTCGCCCCAGATCAGCGTGCCGTTCGCGGGCAGCTTGCCGATATCGCGCGCCCAGTCATGCTCGAAACTGAGCCCGTTTGCCGAACGATAAAGTTTCAGGATCGCGCGGCGCTTGTCCTTGTTCGCCCATTGCGCCGCCTCTTCGTGCGCGATGTCGGCGGGCATACCCTGCGCCGCCAGCCCTTCGGCAAGCTTGCCGGGTTTGCTGAGCGCCATGAAGATTTCGCCCAGCACCGGCGTGTTCCAGATGCGCGCGATCCGGTGGCCGCGATATTCGGGATCGATCACCGCGTTCGAAACCGCCCAGCTGCGGATCAAATCGGGGCGCAGCATCGCGGCGCGCTGCGCGATGAGCGCGCCCCAGTCGTGGCCGACGATGTCGATCGGGCCGTGCGCCGCGACCAGCGCCTCCGTCTGCTCCACCGCCCAGTCGGCATAGGCTTCCTTGGTCGCGGCAAAACCGGCAGGCAGCGGAGCGGTGAAGCCGGGAAGCGCGGGCACCACGACCGGGGTGTCGCCGAGGTCGAGCGCGGCGAGCAGCGGACGCCAGATGGCGGGGCTGTCGGGGACCCCGTGGATGAAGAGCTTCGCGGTCACCATTGGTCCCCCGTTCGTCATCCCGGCGAAGGCCGGGATCTCACCGTGGCTCTGATCCGCAATGTCGAGATCCCGGCCTTCGCCGGGATGACGATCTTTTGGGGATCGCTACTCCATCTCCCCGCGGTCGCGCCGCAGCTGATACCATTTCTGCACATTGGCATTATGTTCGGCGAGCGTGCGCGCGAAGATGTGACCGCCGTCGCCCTTCGCGACAAAGAAGAGATAGTCGTTCGCTTCGGGATCGAGCACCGCGGCGATCGAGGCCTTGCCGGGGTTGGCGATCGGGCCCTGCGGCAGGCCGATCATGCTGTAGGTGTTGTACCCGTTCACCGCCTGGATTTCGGAGCGTAATATGCGGCGCCCGAGCGGTTTACCCTTGGTGATCGGATAGATGATCGTCGGGTCGGCCTGAAGCCGCATGCCGACGCCGAGGCGGTTGGTATAGACGCCCGCGACGGTGCGGCGCTCGGCGGCGACGCCGGTTTCCTTTTCGACGATCGACGCCAGCGTCATCGCCTGGTTGCGGTCCTTGACCGCAGTGCGCGGCGTGCGTTTGGCCCAAAGCTCGTTGAACGCCTTGTCCATCGCCGCCTGCATGCGCTTCACGACCGCGGCGCGGGTCTCGCCGGTGGTGAAGGCGTAGCTGTCGGGTAGGATGCTGCCCTCGGCGGGAACCGGGATTTCGCCCTTCAGCCGCTTTTCGGCCATCAGCCGGTCCCACACCATGATCGAGGGCATGCCCTCGGGGATCATGACCATGCGCTGGATCGTCTTGCCCGACTGGAAGAGCTCGAGAATGTCGCCCGCGTCCATCCCCTTCTCGACCTTGTATTCGCCGGGCTTGATCGGGTCGTCCGAGCCGAAGAAGCGCGCTTCGTTGCGAAAGCTCGATGCCGAGACAAGGCCAGCGTCTTCGAGAATCTGCCCTGCTTTCGCGATGCTGGCGCCCGGCGGGATGACGATTTCGGCATCCTTGGGCGCGCCGCCCGAGCAGGCGGCGAGCAGCAGGGCCAAGATCGTGATCGTCAGCCAGCGGAACGGATGCACGCTTTTCTCCCGTCGGTTGGATGGCCCCTGCTTAAAGCCACAAAAGACCCGCATGTGCATCGTCTTTTTGTGTCCTTTGTGGCTTTAAGCGAAGCCTCTGCGAACGCCCTGCTGCTAGAGCATGGCGGTGCAATGTAGGAAAGAGGTTTTGATCCTCCCTGTCGCGCAGCGATGGGGAGGTGGCAGCGCGAAGCGCTGACGGAGGGGCCATATCGCGATGTCGCGACCCCTCCACCACTCGCTTCGCGAGCGGTCCCCCTCCCCACGGCTTCGCCGCAGGGAGGATCGAATAATCAGTCGACCGCCTTGACGATGACGCTGGCGTTGGTGCCGCCGAAACCGAAGCTGTTGTTGAGCGCGGCCTTCACTTCGCGCTTCTTCGCCGTGTGCGGGACGAGGTCGACGCCGTCGGTGCCTTCATCGGGATTGTCGAGGTTGAGCGTCGGCGGAACGATCTGGTCGCGGATCGCGAGGATGCAGAAGATCGTCTCGACCGCGCCCGCGCCGCCGAGCAGGTGGCCGATCGCCGACTTGGTCGAGCTCATCGACACATTGGCGATTTCATTGCCGAACAGCCGCTTGACCGCGCCAAGTTCGATCGTGTCGGCCATCGTCGAGGTTCCGTGCGCGTTGATATAGTCGATGTCGGCGACGGTCATGCCCGCCTTTTTCAGCGCCATTTCCATCGAACGATACGCGCCCGAACCGTCGGGGTGCGGCGCGGTCACATGATAGGCATCGCCCGACAGTCCGTAGCCGACGACTTCGGCGTAAATCTTCGCGCCGCGCGCCTTGGCATGCTCATATTCCTCGAGCACGACGACACCCGCGCCCTCGCCCATCACAAAACCGTCGCGGTCCTTGTCATAGGGGCGGCTCGCCTGTTCGGGCCGGTCATTATAGCTCATGTTGAGCGCGCGCGCCTGCGCGAAGCCCGCGATGCCGATCGGGCAGATCGTCGCCTCGGCGCCGCCCGCGAGCATGATGTCGGCATCGTCGTCGCGGATCATCCGCGCGGCGTCGCCGATCGAATGCGCGCCGGTCGAGCAGGCGGTGACGACCGCGTGGTTCGGACCCTGCAGGCCGTATTTGATGCTGACCTGACCCGAGATCAGGTTGATCAAACGGCCGTGGACGAAGTGCGGCGAAACGCGGCCCGGACCCTTTTCGGCGAGCAGCAGGCTTTCGCTTTCGATGCCCGGCAGCCCGCCGATTCCCGAACCGATCGAGCAGCCGGCGCGCAGTTTCATTTCCTCGGACATGTCCTCAAGGCCCGCGTCCTCGATCGCCTGCCCCGCGGCGTCGATGCCATAGATGATGAAGGGATCGACCTGGCGCTGGACCTTGTGATCGACGCGCTTGCCGGGGTCGAAACCATATTCATGGTCAGGGCCCTTCACTTCGCACGCGATCGTGCATTTCTGGTCCGACGCATCGAAATGGGTGATCGTCCCGGCGCCCGATTTGCCCGCGAGCAGATTGGCCCATGTGGTTTCCACATCGGCGCCCAGCGGCGTCACCAAACCCAAACCCGTCACCACAACCCGGCGCATAGTCATTCCTTTCATCGGCCCCTGCCCCCGCAGGGCGCCGCGTCACGTTTGAAAACGCATATCCATAAAAAAAGCTTCCCGGCCACTGCGCGCGAACGCTCGGGACCGGGAAGCCGGAAACGCGTGGGCGGCGTCGCCGCCGCGTCCGGCTAGGCCGGACCGGGCCCGATCAGCCCTTGTTCGCTTCGATATAGTCGATCGCATCCTTGACGGTGGCGATCTTTTCCGCCGCATCGTCGGGGATTTCGACGCCGAATTCTTCTTCGAACGCCATCACCAGCTCGACGATGTCGAGGCTGTCGGCGCCCAGATCGTCGATGAAGCTCGCTTCTTCGGTGACCTTGTCGGCTTCGACGCCCAGATGTTCGACGACGATCTTTTTAACCTTTTCGGCCGAATCGCTCATGCACAGTTCCTTTTTTCTGACTATGTCGTGAATGTTGAAAATTGCCCTAGTGCCCGTGGGCGGGGCTGGCAAGAGGGCTGGCATCGGCCGTGCGGCGAAGCGCCGCGTCGACCAAGACTTCCTCTGCAGCGCTATATGCCGACCGTGTCCCTTTCTGCCCCTCCGGCACCTGCGTGACGAAATAGGCAATGCCATCGCCGCCTTCAAGGTCGAACCACAGGCCCGAGCGCAATCCATAGGCATCCCCCGAATGGCCGCGGCGCAGACGGCCGTCGCCGAACAGGTCGTCGCGGCAGGCGGGGTCGCGAAGCGCCGGGCCGCCGGTGCTGTGCATAGCTATGCCATATTCGCAGAAAAAGCCGCCCGTCCCCTCGCCGCTTGTGGGGCGGACGCGCGCCATCGCTTCGAGCCGGGCAAGGCTTTCGGGTTTCAGAAAGCCATCGCCGCGGCGCAGCAGCATGATGCCGATCCGCGCGAGGCCGTTCGCCGAGATGCGAACCCCGCCTTGCGGGCTGAACCCCGCGCCGTGGCGGGCGAGGCGATAAGTGCCGAGGTCGCAGCCGCCGTTCGCCGCCGGCACGACCGGACAGGCGGGTCGCGCGCCCTTCAGATCGTCGCGCACGACATTGCCGTCGGCATCGTGCAGCACGACGGCCCGCGCGACCGCGGCGTCGCTGCACGTCGGCCAGTTGAAGCAGGCATCGAGACCGAGCGGACGAAAAACGAGCCGCGTCATCGCCTGGTCGAACCGCTCGCCGGTTGCCCCCTCGATCGCGGCGGCAACGACCGGGTAGTTGAAATTGGCATAGGCGAAGTCGCCCCCCGGCGGACGCGCCTTGTCCCACGCGGCGGGACTGCGGAGCGCGGTTTCGAGATCGGCATCCAGCGGCAGTGCATAGTCGGTTTCGTCGTTGAGCCCGGACCGGTGCCCCAGCAACTGCGCCAGGCTGATCGGCCGGTCGGGATAAGCGGGATGGCGCAGCCGCCAGCCGAGATAGTCCGACACGTCGCGGTCGAGATCGAGCTTGCCCGCCTCGACCAGCCGCAGCACGCCGAGCGCGACGATCAGCTTGGAGACAGAAGCGACGCGCACCGGATCGTCGGGCGTGATCGCGCGGCCGCTCGCCCGGTCGGCCAGCCCCTGGGCGACGCGCGCCTCGACCTGTCCTTCGCGGTTGAAATGCACTGCCACGGCGGCGGGGGCGGGCGACGCGACCGAAGTCAGCAGGGCTAGAAGCGAGAGCATGGCGCCACTCTGCGCAGCACGCGGCGCAGCGTCAAGGCGCCGCCTTGGCCGCAACGACGCCCGAATCGCGAAGCGCGGCCGAGGCGCGCTGGATCACCACCGGGGTGATGATGAACCGGCCCAGCACCCGTTCGGGCGTCGCATCGGCGGGCTGGCGCGTATAGGCGAGCAGGCGCTGCCATTGCGCGCGGGCTTCCGCCACCTGGCCCTGCCGCGCCTGCACGATCGCGCGCACCATCATATATTGCGGCTCCATATTGCTCGGCGACGGCATCTGATCGAGGATCCGCCGCGCCTCATCTTGGTCACCGCGCTCCGACAGGGTGAAAGCGAGTGTGACCGCCGGAACGCCGGGATAGGAAGAATCGAGCTGGAGCGACCGCCGGAGCAACAGCTCGCCCTCGGGCCCCATCCCGCATGTCAGCTTGAACAGGCCGAGAAAGCCCGCCATGTCGGCATCATAGGGATTGAGCGCGATCGCGGCGTCGCCCATCGCATTGCCGGCCGCACAATTGCCCGTATAGAAATTGGCGCGCGCCATCGCGAACATGCCCGCCGACGAATTGGGGCTGCTTTCATACGAGCGCTGCGCCAGCGCCCGCGCTTCGGCAAACGCCTCGCGCCCCGCCGGCGTCATCCGCTGCGGCTGCCAGTCGCCATAGCGCACGAGCGACAGTGCGGTGAGCGTGACGGGATCGCGCGGGTTGGCCTTGAGGGTCGCGCGCAGGCAGGCGTCGACCTGTTTCACGTTCGCGGTATTGCGCATCTGGCGCACCCGGTTGAACTGCGCGAGGCACGGGAACCCGGGCGAGAAATTGTCGGGCTGGCGCTGAACCTGGTCGCGCACGATCACGCCATAATCCCCGGCAAGCTGCGCGATCAGCGGCTCGATGGCGGTAAATTCGGGCGTTTCATCCTGCGTCAGGCGCAGTTGTTGCGACCAGATGGCGCGCTGGTCCGCGACGCGGTTGAGAACGAGCGTGACGTCGGTGTTGCCCTCGACCGTGCGGACGAGCGATGTGTCGAGCCGATAGTCGCTTTTGCCGGTGACCGCACTGCCCGGCGCCTTCGAACTCAGGAGGTCGACGAGATCGAAGCGCCGCAGCCCGTCGCGCAGCTTTCCATCGAGCGCCCGGGCGAGCGCGCGCGATTGGGGCAGATTTCCCGCGGCCGGCGCGCTGACTTCGAGCAAGGGGACCGGCACCGGGTCGCCGACGAACAGCCGGTCGCCGCCGCGGAGCGTCCAGAGCGTGAAGAGCGCGAGCGCGAGGAGGATGAGGACGACGATCCAGCGACCAAAGTGGGCGCCGCGATCGGGCGCGCGCCGGACGACGCCGCCGCGCCCCGTCGTCCGCCCTGCGGCGCCTGCCGTCTTGACGTCATCATCGCCCGCCGGGTCGTCGGCCGACCGCGCCGAGGGGGGCGCCGCGCGATACTGGACGACGACTTCATAGCTGCCCTGCGGAACGCGCAACCGGTGGACCCAGGGCGTATCGGCATAATAGCGGTCGAGAAGGCTGCGCAGCCGCCCCACCATGACGCGCGGATAGCTGTCGACGGCGGGGTCGAAATCTTCGCTGCGGCCGAGCGCCTCGGTCGCGATGGCATAAGCCTTGGGCGAGCTGCGCCCGCCGCGAAGGCGGTGCTCGACAAGGAATTGCAGCAGCCGCGACAGCACTGGCGAGCGGGTGAACATCGGGGAATCGAGCAGGCGCTCGAGTTCTCCCGCGATGATCCGATCGACCTCGGCGGGGTCCTGTGTCTCGTTCGTTTTCGCCTGGTCCATGCTACCCTCAAATACCCCTGGCGGGCGGTGCGGGTGATACGCCAATCAACAAGCACGGCCACCCATTGTTACTTTGACGTAACGGTAACAAGGAAACCTTACGCCATATCAGAAGAAAAGCCGTGCGCCAATCTGCGAGGAAAAACGCGAAAACGGGTTAAGGATTGGTTATCAAATGGCAACATAACGGCATGTGACCCCTTGTAACTGCCACAGTTTCGAAACTGTGGCATCCTTTGGGCATCGCGGCATTCCTACGATGACGCGGTGTTGAGGCCAAAAGGCGAAAGGTGCGAGCTGGTCCCTGGCACCCTTCGATCCCCCTCAGGCCTCATTTCAAGACTTCGCCGGGCGGCCCGACAGCCCCACCTGTTCTGTCGCCCGGCAAGTCGACATCCCTCGCTCTCCGTTCAACGCGCCGTGCTGGCCACAGGCGCAGCGCGAGCGCCGCGACCATGACGGTGCCAAAGACCATACCGACAACCTGCTTGTCCGGATCGGCGCCAAAGGCACGCCCGGCGTAGCTCGCGGTAAAAATGAACCAGATATAATAGATTCCGAACCGGTGCAGGTGCCCCCACCATTGGCCCAGCCGCCGCTGCCACCCGTCGGTCGAGGTCAGCGCCATCAGATAGAGGATGACATAGGCGAGGCCGCCGCCGATGAGCGACTGCCAGGTCCGACCCGGCGCATAGACGATGACGTTAATGCCCAGCGCAACGAGGTGGATCGTGTGGGCGAGCGCGAAGCCCAGCCCCCATTGCCGCCGTCGGCGAAGCAGCGCGTGCGTTGTCGCGTCCGGCCAGCGGCGCACCAGCGTCGATGCGAGAAACGCGACGAGGAAGAGCGGCAGGCCGGCGCGGGCGGTCCATCGCGCTGCCAGCCCCGCGCGCTCGGCGGCATCGCCGCCCACCAGCAATCCCGCCGCGACCGCGAGCAGCCCGGCGGCGAGGCCGAGCCAGAGCGGGGTCCCGCGGCGGTCGAGCCAGCCGGTCAAATTCAGACGGCTTCGATGCGCAAGGCGCGAACGGACACAGGTGTCAGCTCGTCGGCGCCCAACGTCCCATAACCAAGCATATTTGCGACCCCATTTTTTTCTGCATATACGAAAGGGGCGCCGGTTTCCACCGACGCCCCATCATTTTTCGTCAAAAGATAGAGGGCTTAGGTCGTGGCCGGTGCCTTGCACGGCCCGGTGTGAACGCTGGTCATCTGCATGACCATTTCCATGTCGCCGCCGGTCGGGGCCTTGCCCTTGGTCGTGATGGTCACGTCGTTCTTCTTGGCTTCCATCGTGCCCGCCATCGCCATGTCGACCGTCTGGCCGTTCTGCGTGCAGGTGCCGGCAATGTCGATCTTGCCGCCCGCGACATCCTTCTTCGACCATTTGCATTCGCCGCCGTTGCCCGGGCCCTTCGCGAGTTCGGCCGCGATGTCTTCCTTGTCGACCTGCTCCTGCGTGAAGCACTGGTCCATGCCGCTGGCGCCTTCCATCATCTTCGTCATCTGGTCCTTCGCCTCGGGCGGCATGCCGGGCATTTCGAACTTCACCAGCTTGACGTCGGTCTTCCAGTTACCGGCTTCGCGCTTCACCGGACCGCTGGCGGCCGCATTCTCGCTCTTGCCGCAACCCGACACCGCGATGAGGGCGCCGATCGCGGCGACCGTCAGAAATTTCTTCATACCCTGTCTCCTGTGACTGTTCGTTCGGGGGTTCTGTTTTGATTCATTGCGATTGTGGACCCGCCCCATCGATACCATATTGGCAGCAATGGCAATTCAGATTCGTACATCGCTCGATGAAATCGACACGGCGGAGGGCTATGTCCCGCATCGCCCCGCGCGCCCCGACAAGGTCGAAGGCGGCAAACGATTTGAACTGGTTAGCGACTATGAACCCGCGGGCGACCAGCCGACCGCGATCAAGGAACTCGTCTCCACCGCGCTCGACGGCGAGCGCGACCAGGTGCTGCTCGGGGTCACCGGATCGGGCAAGACCTTCACGATGGCGAAGGTCATCGACGAATTGCAGCGCCCCGCGCTGATCCTCGCGCCGAACAAGATCCTCGCGGCGCAGCTCTATGGCGAGTTCAAAAGCTTCTTCCCGAACAATGCGGTCGAATATTTCGTCAGCTATTACGACTATTACCAGCCCGAAGCCTATGTGCCGCGGTCGGACACCTACATCGAGAAAGAGTCGAGCGTAAACGAGGCGATCGACCGCATGCGCCACTCGGCGACGCGCGCGCTGCTCGAACGCGACGACGTCATCATCGTCGCATCGGTGTCGTGTCTCTATGGCATCGGCTCGGTCGAGACCTATTCGGCGATGATCTTCGACCTCAAAAAGGGTCAGGTCGCCGACAATCGCGAAATCATCCGCAAGCTCGTCGCGCTGCAGTATAAGCGCAACGATCAGGCGTTCGCGCGCGGCAATTTCCGCGTGCGCGGCGACTCTCTCGAAATCTTCCCGTCGC
Organism: Sphingopyxis sp. H053; assembly: GCF_001468225.1. GTDB lineage: Bacteria > Pseudomonadota > Alphaproteobacteria > Sphingomonadales > Sphingomonadaceae > Sphingopyxis. The sequence goes on from NZ_LNRU01000008.1 coordinate 200,017, forward strand.
ACTATGAGGATATGGCGTGGCGCGTCAGCTTCTTCGGCGACGAGATCGAGGAGATCACCGAGTTCGACCCGCTGACCGGCAAGAAGATCGCGACCCTCAACTATGTCCGCGTCTTTGCCAACAGCCACTATGTGACCCCCGGCCCGACCCTGAAGCAAGCGAGCGAGGCGATCCGGCATGAGCTGACCGAGCGGCTGAAGGAGCTGGAAGCCGAGGGCCGGCTGCTCGAAGCCCAGCGGCTCGAACAGCGCACCAATTTCGACCTCGAAATGATCGCCGCGACGGGGAGCTGCGCGGGCATCGAAAATTACAGCCGCTTCCTGACCGGCCGCCTGCCCGGCGAACCGCCGCCGACCCTGTTCGAATATCTTCCCGACAACGCGCTGCTCTTTGTTGACGAGAGCCACCAGACGATCCCGCAGATCGGCGCGATGTCGAAGGGCGATCACCGCCGCAAGATCACCCTCGCCGAATATGGCTTCCGCCTGCCGAGCTGTATCGACAACCGGCCGCTGCGCTTCGCCGAATGGGACATGATGCGCCCGCAGACGGTCAGCGTATCGGCGACGCCGGGAACCTGGGAGATGGACCGCACGCAGGGCGTGTTCGCCGAACAGGTCATCCGCCCCACCGGCCTGATCGACCCGCCGGTCGAGATCAAGCCGGTCGAGGAGCAGGTCGACGATTTGATCGTCGAGGCGAAAAAGACCGCCGCCGCGGGCTATCGCACGCTCGTCACGACGCTGACCAAGCGCATGGCCGAAGACCTCACCGAATTCCTCCACGAAGCGGGTCTCAAGGTCCGCTACATGCACTCGGACGTCGAGACGCTCGAGCGCATCGAGATCATCCGTGATTTGAGACTCGGGGTGTTCGACGTGCTCATCGGCATCAACCTGCTCCGCGAAGGGCTCGATATTCCCGAGTGCGGGCTCGTCGCGATCCTCGACGCCGACAAGGAAGGCTTCCTGCGCAGCGAGACCAGCCTCGTCCAGACCATCGGCCGCGCCGCACGCAACGTCGACGGCCGCGTCATCCTCTACGCCGACCGCATCACCGGCAGCATGGAACGCGCGATGCGCGAAACCGATCGCCGCCGCGAAAAGCAGACCGAATATAATGTCGCGCACGGCATCACCCCGACGACGATCAAACGCAACATCGGCGACATCATCGCCCACGTCGCGTCGAAGGATCAGGTGACGATCGACATCGGCGAGGACAAGCCGACGCACATGGTCGGGCACAATCTGCGCGCCTATATCCAGGACCTCGAAAAGAAGATGCGCGATGCGGCGGCGGACCTTGAGTTCGAGGAAGCCGGGCGCCTGCGCGATGAAATCCGCAAGCTGGAGGCCGACGAGCTCGGCCTACCCGCCGACCAACAAGTCGCGCCGCGCGTCGGGCGGTCGAACGAGGGCAAGCCGGGCACCCGCAAGGGGCGGTTCGGGAAGCAGAGCAAGACCAAGTGGGGGCGATAGTCTTCGCTTCGACAAAACGTATACGTTTTCCGACAAGCGCTCTTGCCCCGCCTCTGGCCGCTGCTTAGGGTCCGCCCCGAAACCGGGGAGAGTCATCAATGAAAACAGGTCTGTCGCTTATTGTCCTGGCGCTTGCCGCCACCACGCCTGCCGCGCTTTACGCGCAGGACAAGCCCGCTGACGACAAGGCGAAGGCTGAAAAGCCCGCCGACTACGAACCGCAGGTCCGCACCACCAAGCTATCGGGCACCTTCGGCGGCCAGCGGATCAACTATGCCGCGACGATCGGCGAGACGATCATCAAGAACAAGGACGGCGTGCCCGAGGTGGCGGTCGTCACCACATCCTATGTCAAGGAACCGCGCGATCCGGGCCGGCCGATCACCTTCCTGTTCAACGGCGGCCCCGGATCGGGCACCGTCTGGCTGATGATGGGCGCATTCGGGCCGAAGCGCGTCGCGATCCCCGGCACCGGCGTCGACGATGGCGCCCCGCCCTACCCGATCGTCGACAATCCCGACGCGCTGCTCGACGTCACCGACGTCGTCTTCATCGATCCGCCGGGCACGGGCTTTTCGCACCTGATCGGCAAGGCCGACCCCAAGGATTATTACGGCGTCACGCAGGACGCAAAGCTCGTCGCCGAGGTGATCCGCCGCTGGCTGAACGACAATGGCCGCTGGAACAGCCCCAAATATCTCGGCGGCGAAAGCTATGGCACGACGCGCTCGGCGGCGGTCGCGAACCAGCTGATGAACGAGACCTACAACGACGTCGCGCTGAACGGCATCATCCTGATCTCGACGGTGCTCGATTTCGCGGCGGGCGCCGACACGCCGGGCAACGAGCTGTCGCCGATCACCAACCTGCCCTCGATGGCCGCGACCGCGCTCTATCATGGCAAGGCGACCGCGCCGTCGGTCGAGGGGTTCGTCGAGGAAGCGCGGCAATGGGCGATCGGGCCCTATGCGACCGCCTTGCTCAAGGGCCAGAAATTGCAGGGCGAGGAACGCGCCGCGATCCGCCGCGAGCTTTCGCGCTTCACCGGCCTCTCGGAAACCTATCTCGAAAACGCCGACCTGCGCGTTACGCCGAACCGCTTCTACAAGGAGTTGCTGCGCGACCGCGGGCTGACCGTCGGCCGCCTCGACAGCCGCTATACCGGCAAGGATTATGACAGCGCCGGCGAAGGCCCCGACAACGACCCGAGCTTCTATGGCATCGACGCGAGCTATACCGCCGCGATCAACAGCTGGAGCCGCGACGGGCTGGGGTTCAAGACCGACCGCGAATATCAGTCGATCGGCCGCATCGGCGGGCAATGGGATTGGCGGATCGGCGACCGCGACACCAATAGCTATCTGAATGTCGCGCCCTATATCGGGCAGGCGCTACGCGAAAATTCGGGGCTGAAAGTGCTCGTCGCACAGGGCTATTATGATTTCGCGACGCCCTTTTTCGCCGCCGAATATGCGCTGTCGCGCACCGGCATCCCGCAGGATCGCATCAGCTACACCTATTATGGCGCGGGCCACATGATGTATATTCGCGACGAGGACCGGCACAAATTGTCGGCCGATATCCGCGCCTTCATCCGGGGGCGCTGATACCGGAAGCCCGATTACTTCCTGCTTCGTCATCCCCGCGAAAGCGGGGACCCAGCGAGCCACCGTTGCTGCTGGGTTCCCGCTTTCGCGGGAATGACGAAAGTGCGGAACCTCCGCTCAGCGCAGCACGCCCCTTGCCGCTTGCGACCGTGCGTAAAGGAAGAGCGCGATCGCGATCACCCAGATCACTGCGGTGAAAATCATCGGGAAGGCGCCGAACATGCGCATCAGATCGCCATAATGCATGCCAAACTGATAGACGCTGCTGAGCGCCAGCCCGATCAGCGAGACGAGGAATGCCGTCACCGCGTGGCGGCTGCGCACGAGCAGCAGCAGCGACCCGAGCAGCGCCCCCCATACCCCGAGCGCCCAACCGATGTTCGCCCAGACGGGAAAGCTGGCGAAATAGGCCTGCTGTTCGGGTGTGAAGGCCGCGAGATATTCGGCGTTGCCCATTTTGGTCATCGTATAATCCATCGCGCCGAAGGCGTTCCAGATCAGCGACACCACCCCGACCACCCACAGGTGCCAGGGCGTTTTGCGCACTTCGGTCATCATAAGTCTCCCCCTCCAGAAAGTCAGGCGAAGCTATCATCCTTTGCCGTCGCCATCAACGTGGTGATATAGTCACGCAATACAGCAATGTTGCGGTCGAAATAGCCGATGTCGCGATAGGTGCGTGCCTGCATCACCGCGCCCTCCATCACCGTCAGCACGAATTCGCCGAGCGCCTTGCGATCGGCGCCCTTCGGCAGGCGATCGGCCGCTGCATTGAAGCAACCCGCGATCGCGGTGGACCAGCCCGTAAAATTCGCCGCCATCAGGTCGCGCACCACCGGGTCGGGCTCGTGGATCTCGAGCGCGAGGCTGCCGATCGGGCAGCCATAAGTGCAATCGGTAACGATCAGGTGCGTGCGATAGCCGGCGAGCAGCGCGAAAATCTTGTCGATCGGATCGTCGACCCCCTCCCAATTGGGGGCGAGCAGCATTTCGTCGATCCCGTCGCGATAGAGTTCGAGCACGCCGACGAGCACGTCCTGCTTGCCGGGAAAGAAATGATAGAGGCTGCCCGAATGGACCTGGCTGCGCGAAAGAATGTCGGCGACCGAGGTCGAGAGATAGCCCTTCTCCCAGAACAGCTCCATCGCTGTCATCAATATGCGCTGGCGGGTGTCGGCGGCGTTCAATGGCCTTCCCCTATCCGGCGCGATCATAGGCGCCGCGGAGCCAGCCCACCACATCGTCGCCCGCCTCTTCATCCGCGGCGATGCGCACGCGGTGCGAGACCATTGCATTCCAGCTGCCCGCGGTTTCGAGCTTTCCGACGGGTTCCTCGCCCTTGAGCGCGAGGCCAATATCGAAGCGGTCCTTGGTCGACGGCTGGAGCAGCGCGAACTGCTTCTTGCGGCGCAGGCTGACATAGCCCTTCTTCGGCGCCAGTTCGACATCGTCGCCAAACCCCTGCACGAGCGTGACCAGCCGGTCGTATAGCGGCCGCCAATGCGCCCTCGCCCCGTCGAACGCGGCCGCGACCAGCGCATCATCGTCCTGCGACAGCGACGACGACTCGTTGGCGGCATGGACGATCATATTGGCATAGCCGTGCCCGAGCCCATGTTCGGATTTCAGGTGGTTCACCAGCGCCATATGGCCGGCGATGCCGGTCGCGCGCGCCGCAGCGACCCATTCGTCCAGCCCCTTGCCCGTCTTGGCACGGAGGCTTTCGCCCATCTTCTCGAATTCGTCGGCCATCGCCGTTCTCCCTCGTCAAGATGAGTTGATTGAACATTCAACCAAGCGTTTTGTCAAGAGGCTTGGCAAGCGGGTGGCGAGGCCCGATATGCACTGGCATGTGCGTCGTCGCCCTTGCTCACAAAGCCCATCCCGACTGGCCCCTCATCCTCATCGGCAATCGCGACGAGCTCCACGCGCGCCCCGCCGCGCCGCTCGCCGAATGGGGCGACGGCAGCGGCATCGTCGCCGGCCGCGATCTGCAGGCCGGCGGCACATGGCTCGGGGTTCATCGCCCCAGCGGCGGCGCCGTGGTCGTCACCAATGTCCGCGGGGCGATGCCCGACCCCGCCAAGGAATCGCGCGGCGCGCTGGTGTCGGACATGCTGCGCGGCGAAGGGCGCTTCGCCGACCCCGCGGCCGGGGATCTGCCACGCTTCAACGCGTTCAACCTCTTCGCGGTGGGCGACGGCAAAACGCGGCTGCTCACCAACCGGCCGGTCCCGCTGATCATGCCGCTCGAGCCCGGCGTCCATGCGCTCGCTAACGAACCCGTCGACGCGCCCTGCCCGCGCGCCGAGCGGCTGCGCCTTGCGCTCGAAGCGACGGTCGCGGCCGGCGGCGATCCCGAAATCCTGCTCGACACGCTGATGGCCGAGGACGACCCCGCGCTGTTCCTGCGCGGCGACGTCTATGGCACTCGCGCCTCGACGCTCGTCGCGGTGTCGGCGGCGGGCGACGTCAGGATGATCGAGCGGCGATACGAAAAGGGCGGCCGTCCCGCTGGAACGACCGCCCTCGAATTTCGTATCGGCTGAGCCGGTCGCGCTTATTTCGGCGCGATCACCATCAGCATCTGGCGACCTTCGGTGCGCGGGTGCGCCTCGACCTTCGCGATTTCCGACGTCAGTTCGGCGACGCGCTGGAGCACGTTGAGACCGAGCTGGGTGTGGCTCATTTCGCGGCCGCGGAAGCGCATGGTCATCTTGACCTTGTCGCCTTCGCCAAGGAAATCGAAGACCTTCTTCATCTTCACGTCGAAATCATGATCGTCGATATTCGGACGCATCTTGATCTCTTTGATTTCCTGCGTCTTCTGGCTCTTGCGCGCGAGGTTCGCCTTCTTCTGCGCCTCATATTTGAACTTGCCGACGTCGAGGAACTTGCACACCGGCGGATCGGCGTTCGGGGATACTTCAACCAGGTCCAGCCCGACGGAAGCCGCCTGCTCAATCGCTTCGGCCGTCAGCATCACGCCCAGATTTTCGCCTTCCTCGTCGATCACGCGGACTTTGGGGGAGGCGATAAATTCATTGTAACGCGGGCCGTTTTTGGGCGGCATCGGTGCCATTGGGCGACGGGTCATGGGCGGTGGTATAGCTGTATCTCCTGGGTCGTTTAAAAAGGGCGTGCAGCATCGACGCAAAAACACGCGTGGTGGTCATATAGTGATCAAAGCGCCGTCGTAAAGGCCGCCGCGCTCACCTTATAACGCTTTTCGGGCCGACTGTGGCCAGTCTGCCACTGTCAGCCGGCGGCTACCATTTGGTCGGCGCGGGATCGACGACGCGGAAGCCGCCCGCGCCGATTTCGCTGACCTCGAGCGCGCGTTCGGCGATACCCCTGTTACTGAAACGGAAGATGCCGTCGATGCCGCCGAAACCGTCGGCGGCGAGCAGGCGGTTCGCGGGAAAATTGGTGCCCGGTTTCCAGTCGCGCGCGATGCGCACCGTCAGCAGCACCGAATCATAGCCGAGGCTGGCAAGCCGGTACGGCGTCTTGCCGAAGCGGGTACGATATTTGGTCGCGAGCTGGCCGTAGAGGCCGTCCGACACGCTGGCGAACCACGACCCCCGCATCACCGCGCTGCTGCCGAGTGCGGCGTCGGTGTTCCACAGTTCGGTGCCGAGGATCTGCTTGTTCCCCGTGGTCTTGATCACCGGCACCGCGCGAATGGCGTTGCCGCCGCTGTCGGCGATCAACACCGCGTCCATCGCGCCGGCGTTGGCGAGGCGCCGCGCCGCACCCGTCAGCGCGGTCGCGCTGCGGTCATAGCTTTCGACCGCGACGAGCGTGCCGCCCGCTTCGGCCACCGCGGCGCGGAACGCCGCCGCCGAACGGTCGCCATAGACATTCTTGGGCACCAGCGCGCCGAATCGCTGATGACCCTTCGACCGCGAGAAAGCGACGACGCGCTCGACCGACTGGCCGGGGACGAAGCCCATGATGAAGACGCCGTTGCCCGCAACGCTGCTGTCGTTCGAGAAGCTCAGCACCGGCACTTTCGCCGCGCGCGCGATCGGCGCCACCACGGTGACATCTTCGCTGAGCAGCGGGCCGAGGATCAGCTTGTTGCCGTCGGCGACCGCCTGCCGCGCCGCCGCGGCCGCGCCGAGCGCGGTATCATAGGTGGTGATGCGGACGCGTTCGGTGCGCGAATCGAGCAAAGCGAGCGTCGTCGCATTGGCGATCGCGGTGCCGACGTCAGCGTTCGGCCCCGTCTGCGGCACGAGCAATGCGACGCGGTGGCGATCGGTGTCGGTCGGCAGGCCGGGGCCAACATTGTCGTCGGGGTTGGTGGGCGGCGGCGGGGTCGCCGGGCCGTTCGACTTCGGCACCACCTGACACGCCGCGAGCAGACCCGCCATCGCCATCACGCCGAGCCCGCGCAACATTTGGCGGCGGGCCGGTGCTTTATTTTGGCGCTGGTCGGCAGTTTCTGCCATTTTCGGCGTCATGCCAGATTCGAACATCTCAGATTCTCCCTTGCCCGGTCTCTATATCGTCGCGACGCCCATCGGCAACCTTGGCGACATCAGCGCGCGCGCGGCGACGACACTCGCCTCCGCCGGCGTGATCGCCGCAGAGGATACGCGCGTGACCGCGAAATTGCTGTCGCATCTGGGTTTGCGTGTGCCGATGACCCCCTATCATGATCATAGCGACGAACGCACCCGCGCCGCGCTGGTTGCGCGTATGGAGAGCGAAATTGTCGTTTTGGTGTCGGATGCCGGAACCCCGCTGATTTCGGACCCCGGCTACAAGCTCGTTCGCGACGCGCGCGCGGCGGGGCGGCACGTCACCACCCTGCCCGGCCCGTGCGCCGCGATCGCCGCGATCACCCTGTCGGGCCTGCCGAGCGACCGCTTCCTCTTCGCGGGCTTCCTGCCGAACAAGGCGAAGGCGCGCGCCGACACGCTCGCCGAATTCGCGGGGCTGCGCGCGACTCTGGTTTTCTATGAAAGCGGGCCGCGGCTGTCGGCGTCGCTCGCCGCAATGGCCGAAGGACTCGGCAACCGCGAGGCGGCGGTCGCGCGCGAGATCAGCAAGATGTTCGAGCAATGCGTCACCGGCACGCTGACCGAGCTTTCCGCGCGCTATGCCGATGCGCCGCCGAAGGGCGAGATCGTCGTGATCGTCGGCCCGCCCGGCGAAGCCGTGGCCGAAGAAGCCGACGACGATACGCTCGACGCGGCGCTGCGCGAAGCGATGGCCGACAAGCCCGTCGCGCAGGCGGCGAAGGCGGTCGCCAAACGCTTCGGGCTCGACCGCCATGACGTCTATGCGCGCGCACTCACGCTGAAAGAGCAGGCTTGAACCGCGCCGCCGCCGAAGCACGCGGACGCAAGGCCGAGCGCCGCGCCGCCTGGTGGCTCCGCCTCCACGGCTGGCGCATCATCGGCGAACGGCTCCGCGTCCCCGTCGGCGAGGTCGACCTTGTCGCGCGGCGCGGCCGCACGATCGCCTTCATCGAGGTCAAATGGCGCGACCGCGCCGCCGACCTCGACCTTGCGATCGACCATTATCGCCTGCGCCGCGTCGCCGCCGCCGCCGAAATGCTGCGCCCGCGCTTCGCCGGCCCGCGCGACGACATCAGGATCGACGTGATGCTCCTTGCGCCAAGGCGCCTGCCACGCCATCTGGTCCACGTATGGCAGCCTTAGGGGTGCGGCAACAACGCTCCATTCTCGTCATCCCGGCGCAGGCCGGGATCTCGCCGGCGCGCTCTGTTGCAACGATGAGATCCCGGCCTGCGCCGGGATGACGATTCAGGTTGGGGGTGCTGTCTGATGGCGCACGCCTTGAGGAGAAGAAGATGACCCTGCGCGCCGCGGTACAAATGGACCCGATGGATGGAATCAACATCGGGGGCGACAGCAGTTTCGCGCTGATCCTGAAGGCGCTCGAACGCGGCTATGAGCTCTATCATTACGATGTACGCGGCCTGACATGGGAGGCCGGACGGCTGACGACGAAAGCGCACCGCATCCTCGAGGCGCAGCGCGAAGCCGGCGCGCATTACAAGTTCGGCGACGAAGTTCTGCTCGACCTCGGCCGCGACGTCGATGTCGTGCTGATGCGGCAGGACCCGCCCTTCGACCTCGGTTATCTCACCGGCACCTGGCTGCTCGAACGCATCGCGAACGAGACGCTCGTCGTGAACGACCCCGTCTCGGTCCGCAACGCCCCCGAGAAGGTGTTTGTGCTCGACTTCCCCGAGTTCATGCCGCCAACGATGGTGACACGCAGCCTCGACGCGGTGAAGGATTTCCAGGCGCGCCATGGCGCGGTGGTGATCAAGCCGCTCCACGGAAATGGCGGCAAGGCGGTGTTCCGCATCGACGCCGACGGCAGCAATTTGGGCGCGCTCGTCGAGCTGTTCGGACAGGTGTGGCCCGAACCCTTCATGGTCCAGCAATTCCTGCCGAGCGTGTCGAAAGGCGACAAGCGCATCGTGCTCGTCGATGGCGAGGTCGCGGGCGCGATCAACCGCAAGCCCGGCGAAGGCGAGTTCCGCTCCAACCTCGCGGTCGGCGGTTTTGCCGAGGCGACCGAACTGACCCCGCGCGAGCAGGAGATTTGCGACGTGCTCGGCCCGCAGCTCGGCGAACGCGGTCTCGTCTTCGTCGGCATCGACGTGATCGGCGGCGAATGGCTCACCGAAATCAACGTCACCTCGCCCACCGGGATCGTCGCGATCGACCGTTTCAACAACAGCGACACGGCGGGAATGATCTGGGACGCGATCGTCCGCCGGATCGGCTGAGCCGCCCGCGCGTTTCCCCGCCATGACCGACTTCATTCTCAATCTGATCCAGAACTGGGGCTATGTGGGGATCTTCATCCTCATGTTCCTCGAGAACGTGTTTCCGCCGATCCCGTCCGAAGTGATCATGGGGCTCGGCGGCATCGCAGTCGCCAAAGGCCATTTCGATTTCTGGACGCTCGTCGCGGTCGCGGTCGCGGGCACGACCGCGGGCAATTGGGTCTGGTACGGGATCGGGCGCTGGATCGGCTATGAACGGCTCAAACCCTTTATCGACCGCCACGGCCGCTGGCTGACGCTCGACTGGACCGAGGTCGAGCGGCTCCACAATTTCTTCCTGAAATATGGCCCCGCGATCATTTTCGTCGCGCGCTTCATGCCCGTTGCGCGGACGATGGTGTCGCTGCCCGCGGGCATGGTGAAGATGAACCAGGCGAAATTCCTGGCTTGGACCGCGGCCGGATCGACGATCTGGATCGCCGCGCTCGCGGGCGCGGGCAACTGGTTCGGGGGGAAGTTCGCGAACCTCGACGCCTTTGTTGGCCCCGTCGCGCTCGTCGCGATCGGTTCGCTCGTCGTCGTCTATATCTACCGCGTCATCACCTGGAAGCCGAAGCAGGCCGACTAAGCCCTGGGGTGCGCATTCCGGTAAATGTCGAGCAAATGCGCGGCATCGACCGCGGTATAGACCTGCGTCGAGGCAAGGCTCGCATGACCGAGCAATTCCTGCAGGCTGCGCAAATCGGCGCCACCCGCGAGCAGATGCGTCGCGAAGCTGTGACGCAGCGCGTGCGGCGTCGTGCGTTCGGGAAGACCCAATGCGCGCCGCGCCGACCGCACGCTCGCGCGAACAACGCCGGGCTGGAGCGGCCCGCCGCGCGCGCCAAGGAAGATCGGCGTTTCTTTGGCGATCGGATAAGGGCAAGCCGCAACGTAGCGCGACACCGCGCTCGCGACCGCGGGCAAGATCGGGACGATCCGTGTCTTGCCGCGTTTGCCCGTCACGCGCAGCGTCTCGCCGAGCGGCAATACCGCGCCTGTCAGCGACAGCGCTTCGCCGATGCGCAGCCCTGCGCCGTAGAGCAGCAACAGCAGCGCAAAATCGCGCGCACCGACCCAGCCCTCGCGGGCATTATCCTCGACATCCTGCGCCAGCGCGAGCGCTTCGGCGGGCGACACCGGCCGCGGCAGCCCCTTCTTGACGCGCGGCCCCCGCATCTGCGGCACGCTCGCGCCCGACCCGCCGACAAAGCGCAGAAAGCCGCGCAGCGCCGAAAGCTCGCGCGCCGCCGATGCATTGCCCAGCCCCTCGGCGCGGCGGTCGGCCAAATAAGCACGGAGGTCGTTCGGGGTCAGGGATTTCAGCATCCGTGCGTCAACCCCGCCGCCGCGGTGCCGCGACAGGAAGCCGCAAAAGCGCTCGGCGGTTGCGATATAGGCGCGGCGCGTATGCTCCGACCGGCGCTTCTCATGCGCCAGATGGGCATCCCAGTCGCGGATCAATTCTTGCGCCAAACCCGTCCCTCTCGTTCCGTTCGTGTCGAGCGAAGTCGAGACACCCATCGGCGTGGCGCAACGCGGATAGGCATCTCGACTTCGCTCATGCGAACGGTTTGTGGAGCTTAGCTTGTGCGAACCACCTCGGAAAGGATCGAGTCCAACAGGAGAATCCCGTCGTCGGTGACCATCAGCCGGTCGCCATCGTACGTCATCAGCCCCTGCTTCGCGAGCCGCGCCACCGCGCCGTCATCGACGAACGCCTCGCGCGCCAGCCCGCTGCGCGCCTCGATCCGCGCCAGATCGATGCCTTCGGTCAGCCGCAGCCCCATAAGCATCGCCTCGGTCGCGCGCTCGTGCGCCGGGAGGTCGCTTTCGACCTTGAGCCCATGGCCATTGCGCTCGACCGCCGTGACGAAATTCTCGGGCTTCTTGTGCCGCTCGGTCGCTTGGCCCAGCCTTCGGCCATGCGCCCCGGGGCCGACGCCCGCATAATCGGCGTAGCGCCAGTAGGCGAGATTGTGGCGGCTTTCCTGCCCTACCCGCGCGTGGTTCGACACCTCATAGCGAGGCAGCCCTGCAGCGCGCGTCATCGCCTGCGTCGCGTCGAACAGGTCGGCGGCGGTGTCGCCATCGGGAATGGTGAGGTCGCCCTTTGCCGCGAGCGTCGCAAAGCGCGTGCCGGGTTCGATGGTGAGCTGGTAGAGCGAAAGATGGTCGGTGCCGAAGGCGAGCGCGCCCGCCAGTTCGCTTTCCCACGCCGCCATCGACTGGCCGGGCCGCGCATAGATCAGGTCGAAGCTGACCCGCGCGAAATGCTCCTGCGCCGTCGCGATCGCGCGGCGCGCCTCATCCTCGCTGTGCGCGCGGCCCAGAAATTCAAGCACTTCGGAATCGAAGCTCTGAACCCCTATCGAAACGCGATTGACCCCCGCCGCGGCAAGGTCGGCGAAATTGGCGACTTCGACCGAATTGGGATTCGCCTCCAGCGTGATTTCGACGCCATCCGCGAGCCCCCACGCATCGCCAGCCGCCGCGATCACTGCCGCGACCGTGGCGGGCGGCATCAGGCTGGGCGTCCCTCCGCCAAAGAAGATCGACCCGATGGCGCGCCCCGGCAGCAACGCCGCCTCATGCCGCAGATCGGCGAGCAACGCGTCGCGCCACACCGCCTGATCGACGCTCTCGCGCACATGGCTGTTGAAGTCGCAATAGGGGCATTTCGACACGCAAAACGGCCAATGGACATAAAGGGCGAGCGGTTCGGCCATGCTGGCCCCCTACTCCCTTTCGTCATTCCGGCGAAAGCCGGAATCTCTCGCGGAGTTCCCCAGGGCCGATGGCGACCCCGGACCCGATCCGGGGTGACGAAGGAAGGTCAGAAGACTCCGGCCACCAGCTTCGCAAACGCATCGGCGCGGTGGCTGATCGCATGTTTTTCCGCCGGATCGATTTCGGCATAAGTCAGTGTGTTACCTTCCGGAACGAAGACCGGATCATAACCGAAACCGAGTTTCCCGCGCGGCGGCCAGGTCAGGCTGCCCTCAGCCCGGCCCTCGAACACTTCGGCATGGCCGTCGGGCCAGGCGAGCGCGAGGGTGCAGATGAAACGCGCGCTGCGGTCGACCGCTGGCCCCTGTTCGGCAAGCAGGCCTTCGACCTTGCCCATCGCCATATACCAGTCGCGGCCCGGATTGCCCTCGAACCATTGCCGCTCGGCCCAGTCGGCGGTGTAGACGCCGGGCCGGCCAGAGAGCGCCGCGACCTCGAGCCCGCTGTCGTCGGCGAGCGCGGGAAGTCCCGCTGCGGACGCGCTCGCATGCGCCTTCAGCAGCGCATTCTCGCGAAAGCTGGTCCCCGTCTCCTCGGGCTCGGGAAGCCCGAGGTCGCCCGCCGACACCGGTTCGATCCCGAACGGTTCGAGCAGCGCGCGAATCTCGCGCACCTTTCCTGCGTTGTGGCTGGCAATCACCAGTCTGCCGGGGGCGAGCCTGCGCGTCATCTCAGCGGCCCGTCGCCTTGTCCTGCGCCGCGAAAATCTCGCCGCAGCCGATGCGTGCGAGGCGGAGCAGGCGGAGCAGGCCTTCCTCGTCATAGGTCGCACCCTCGGCGCTTGCCTGCACTTCGACGATCTGGCCCTTGCCGGTCAGCACGAAATTGCCATCGGCCTCAGCGACCGAATCCTCGTCATAATCGAGGTCGAGCACCGGGGTGCCCTTGTAGATTCCGCACGAGATCGCGCCGACCTTGTCCTCGATCGGATCCTCGGCGATCGTCTTCGCCGCAAGCAGCTTGTCGACCGCAAAGCGCAGCGCGACCCACGCGCCCGAAATCGACGCGGTGCGCGTCCCGCCGTCGGCCTGGATGACGTCGCAGTCGATGATGATCTGGCGCTCGCCGAGCTTCTTCATATCGACGACGGCGCGCAAAGACCGCCCGATAAGCCGCTGGATTTCCTGCGTCCGCCCCGACTGCTTGCCCTTCGCCGCCTCGCGGCTGCCGCGCGTGTGCGTCGCGCGGGGCAGCATGCCATATTCGGCCGTCACCCAACCCGCGCCCTTGCCGCGCATCCACGACGGCACCTTTTCGTCGACACTGGCGGTCACCAGCACCTTGGTGTTGCCGAAGCTGACGAGGACGCTGCCCTCGGCGTGGATGGTGAATTCGGTTTCGATGACGATGGGACGCATCTGGTCGGGCGCGCGGCCGGAAGGGCGCATGAAATTTCCTTTCGATTGGTGATTGCGGTGGCCCTTAGGCCGCCGACCTCATTCGCTCAACCGCATCTTGAAGAAATCGAGGATTTCGTCGCGCGCCTGCACCGTCGGTTGGCCCGTCTCGTCGATCAGGTGCAGCGTCACCACGCTGTGCGGATTGTCGAACCGCGTATCGGGGTTCGCGGCGCTGTCGGAGAGCGTGCGCCCGACGAACCGGTCACCAAGCGCGGCTTCATACGCCGCGAAACGCGCCGCCTTGCAATATTTGTCGCCTTCGAAGCGATAGGCGAGCACGGTCAGGTCCTCGGCGTCCATCCGCGCTTTCACGGCCGCCAATTCGTCCGGGTGAATGTGCAGACCCGCCGGATCGTTCAGCGGCAGCGACGGCTGCGACAGCACCGGCGCAAGCACCGATGGTTCAAGCATCATCGACAGCGCGAAATTGCCGGTGAAGCACATGCCGATCGCACCGACGCCCTTGCCGCCGCATTCCTGATGCGCCTGCGCTGCGAGCGCGCGCAGCCACTGCGTCGCGGGCGAGCTTTCGTTGGCCTGAAAGGCACGGAACTGACGGCTGATACACGCGCGTCCCATGGTCAGAAGGAACTGCCCCGACGTCGGCACTGCGCCATCCTTGCCGAAAATATGCGGCATATAGACGGTGAAGCCCGCGTCGCGGACCCAGCGCGCAAAACGCGCGACATGCGGGCTGATTCCGGGCATTTCGGTCATCACGATGACGGCGGGACCGCTACCCATCGTATAGACACGATGTCTGCGGCCGAGCAGCGTGATGTCGCGATGGTCGAAATCGTCGAGCGGGTCGTCGCGGTCGAGTGGCGGTGTCGTCATGATTTTCTCTCCCACGGGGAGGCTAGTGACGATCTCACGCAACGGCAATCCTCCCTGTCGCGCAGCGATGGGGAGGTGGCAGCGCGGAGCGCTGACGGAGGGGCTTTGAAGCGACGTCGCCGCCCCTCCACCACGCCCTCCGGGCGCGGTCCCCCTCCCCACCGC
>NZ_LNRU01000009.1 GCF_001468225.1 Sphingopyxis sp. H053
CGGGTGGGGCGTGGGGGCTCTGCCGCATGGGATCGGGCCATACCCGCTCTCGATTGCCGCTGATCCCTTGGCCGAGGCCAGGCCTCCTTCAATCAACCCGTGAAGGGTCCCCACGCTTCGCTCGGGCCGCGGCTTCGCGCGCGGTGATTGCGGCCTGTCCCCGTCCGGCGGGGCGCCTGTCGAGCGGGAATGGCCCGCTCCCAAGGACAGGAGTTGATCCCATGCCGCTTTCCACCGCCCAGTCGCTCGGATGGAGCCTCGCCCGGACCATGATGACCGTGATCATCCTCATCGAGACCAGCGCCGGATATTCGGTCATGCCGCTCGATGAGTTCGACGGCGACCCCGAAACGATCGTCAGCGAATATGACCCGTTCAATCGCTAAGCGTCTGGAATTGGTTCCAGATTGGAGCCGGTTCGGGGTCTCCCCCGAGCTGGCTTTGGCTATGCTGTGCCTGCAGGTTGCGCTGCGGAGGTGGTGGCGGGCGCGTCCGATGGGAGGACGTTCATGACCCTGATGCTGATCCTTGGCGCGGTTGCGGCATTTTATGGCCTTCTCCTGCTCTTTCGCTGCGCGACTTACGCGCTGCCACTCTTCGCCGGGCTTGGTCTGGCCTTCACGCTTCGGGACCAAGGTTTCGGCTGGATGGTCATTTTAGCGGTGGGATTGCTCGCGGGTGTCTCCGTCCATACCCTCGGCCGGCACCTGGCGCGCGGCTCGGCTCCGCTCGCCGTCAGGCTTGGCGTCATCCTGATTTTCGTTGGCGCCGCCGCGGCTGCTGGCTTTCAGGTTGGGGTCGCGCTCGCGATGCTGGCCGACCTCAATCCCTGGACGCAGCGCGGCATGTCCATCCTGACCGCCGTCGTCACCGGCTATGCCGGTTGGCGTGATCTCCTGTCGCCGGGGGGTGGGATCGAGCGACCAGCGCTGCACAGCTAGGCGTTCGCCCGCCTCTCATCGTCTTCGCTTCCCGGCCGACCGGCAACGCAACCGTCCGCAGAGCCGTCCCATCGCGGCCTCTCGACATGCGCCATCTGTCAGCGCGCCGCTTCGCTGGCCCGGCTTGGTGCAACCGCGCCGTTCGACTTTCTTCCCCTGGCGTGCCGCCATTCCTCGCGAAACAAGAAAGACGAACGGCGCGATCCTCCGCTGCGCTGCGGGCCTGCGGCTGCACCGCCGGTCCCCCGCTGACGACCGATGCGCATCGAGGCCGCGATGGTGCGGCCCGAGCCAAGGAAGGAATGCGACATGGCCAAGATCGGCACGTTCAAGAAAGTCTCCGGAGAATATCGGGGTCAAATCACCACTCTCTCGGTGCAGGCGAAATCGGTTCGCATCGCACCCGAAAAAGACCCCAGCGGCAATGCTCCCAGCCACCGTGTTTTCGTTGGAGACGTCGAAGTCGGCGCAGCCTGGGAAAAGCAGACGCAGGACAAGCGCCCCTATCTTTCGGTCAAGCTCGACGATCCGAGCTTCACCGCCCCGATCTTCGCGCAACTGTTCGCGGGCGAAGGCGAAGAGCACGACCTGGTCTGGAGCCGCCAGACCCGCCGCGGCGACTGAGCCGCAGGGACCCGCCCGGCAGCGCCGGGCGGGATACCCATTACTGGGGATGGATATCCCCGCGTCTTGGAATTGGCGCATGCCCGCATATCGCCAACTCTTCGGTCTCCCCGGAGGCTGTTATGGCGATCGAGACGACGGCAAAAAGCGAAGGGCCGCTGCGCCTCGACTTTCCCGGCTACGCCCAGGAGTTTCTGCGCCGCAGTCCGGACTATCGCCGTGACTATCGAAGCGTGATGTCGGATCGCAAGGCCGATCCGGCGTCGCAGGAGGGCATGGCCCGGCGATGGGGCCTCTGCTTTCCCGGTCGATCCGCGTGTTTCCGCGCTCGACGCGCCAGCCTTCTGGGACGCGGCGGTCTGCCCCTATATCGTGATCCTCGACGCTGCACCGCCGACTTTTGCCGCTGACCTGCGCCTCGATCCGGCTCGCTGGACGCATCGCCTTTGCTCTCGGATCGCGCTTGACGGCGGTCATTATATATTGGGCGAAAACCGCATCATGCACCGGATCTGGCTGCGCTGCGATCCAGCTCACGGTGCGCTTGCTGCGCTGATTCCGTGCGATGGCATGGCCGAGACGCGCCTACAGGCGGTAGCGGATCTGGAACGATGGCTCCGCGGCATATCGTCGGCGTCGGCCGTGTCTCGGCCGACATCCTACCAGGCACAGCGCCTCGATTTGCTTCTGTCGATTCTCGATCTTCGCGGCGAACTGGACGTGACCAGCCATGAGGTCGCCCGCCGGCTCATCTATCCACGCCTGGATGTCGGCCGCGGCTCGGCGTGGAAATCCTCTCCCGAGCGGCGCCGGACCCAGCGGCTCATCCGCGAAGCCGAGGCGCTGGCGGCGGGCGGATACCGCGCGCTGCTGGCAGACCGGGCGGGGCGACAAAAATAGCGCCGCAATTCTGCCGCTCCCCCGCGCGCGCGCTTTCGCGCCACCACGCGACATCGCCCGCCGGCCCGCGCTTTCCGGTCCGGCCGCTGGAAGGAGCCCCCCATGACCACCGGTCACCCACCGCGTTTTCTGACGACCCCCGATGCCGCAAAGCGGGTCGGCCTCTCGCACCGGACGCTGGAGAAGCATCGCTGCTATGGAACGGGTCCCGCCTATCGCAAGCTTGGCGGCCGGGTCGTCTATGCGATCGACGAACTCGATGCCTGGGTCGAACTTGGCCGGCGTTCGTCGACGTCCGATCCCGGCACCGGCACCGTGCACCCGGCGCGGCAGGTGCAGCGCTAATGCGCGGCGTCGATTTTGAACGGGCGCTGCGCCCGCGGCTAACCGCTAATTGCAACGCTGGCACACACCCGTCGCCGCGTGACACCGCGCTCACTGAGGTCGAAATGACCTGGATCGAGGGGCGACACGAGCAGTGGATCCGCTTCGGCCGCATCGCAGCCGAGCGCATCTTGAGCCGCGCCAAGCGCGTCGCGGCGTTCCGGCCCGGCGCCGTCTTTGCTTACGTGCGCTGGACGTCGAACGACTTCGGGACGATCCATTCGACCATCGCGATTGCCGCGGCGGTTGTGCCTGGCGAAGCTTATGCAACGCTGCCGTTCGTCCATCCCGGCGCGGATATCCTCGCGCGGATCGACGGCTGGCCGAAAGTGCAACAGGCGCTTGAGGCGATCGACGCGGTCGAAGCGACCGGCATCGATGCCTGCGATGCGGCGCCCGATCATTGGCGCCATGTCGGCAGCCGGATTTCGGCGGGGCTGCCATTCCGGCCATATTCCCGTGACCGCCATACGGCATGGCTGCGCCGCCGGGCGGTCGAGTTATGAGCCGCCGGGCACTTCGCGCCACGGCGGCGGCCGCGGCGATCTTCAGCACATCGTTCGTCGCGGTTGCGTGGCTCAAGCCCGCGCCGCGCTTCCTCTGGAATGTGAGCGCCAGCGCTCCGACCGGCCTCTATTGGGTCGATGTGGGCGCGCCGCCGCGGCTCGGCGACCTTGTCGCCATCGCCCCGCCGTCCGCACTCGGGACATTCCTTGCGCAGCGCGGATATTTGCCGCGCGACGTGCCGATGCTGAAGCGGGTCGCCGGTCTTCCCGGCGCGCTCGTCTGTCGTTCCGGCGTCTTCGTCACGCTCGATGGCGTCGCGGCCGCCCGCGCGCTGGCGCGCGATCGGGCCGGTCGTCCGCTCCCCGTCTGGACGGGTTGCCGGATCGTCGGCGGTGACGAACTCTTTCTCGTCAATGCGGCGCGCGACAGCCTCGACGGCCGCTATTTCGGGGCGATGCCGGCAGCTGGTCTGCTCGGCACCGCGCACCCGATCCTCACCCGCTCGCATCCGACGGCGGCGCTTCGCTGGGGCTCCGCCGAACCCGACCACCCGCCATCACGCAGCAAGGAGACGTCATCATGATCATCGGGACAATGCGCCGGAATACGACGGGAGGATATTCCGGCTCGATCAAGACGCTCGCGTTCGACGCGCAAATCGAGCTCGCACCGGCAGCCTATTCTGAAAAAGAGAATGCGCCAGGTTGGCGCTTACTGATCGGAGATCCCGCACTCGGTGCGGAGATCGGGGCCGGTTGGGATCGCACGGGTCCGCGCGGTTTATATATTGCGCTGCAGATCGACGACCCGAGCCTTGCTGCGCCGTTGCGCGCAAATCTGGTTCGCCTGGGCCCAGACGACGGCGATTTGTCTATTCTCTGTTCGCGCCCCGAACCGCAGGCCGGGAACTGAGCCATGGGGCTGCTGCTGCGCTTCGTGGGTGGGTTCGCGCTTCGCGTCAGCGTGCCTTGCGGCGCGTTTCTTGCGTCATTCGCGATGCCTCTGGCTTGCCCGCCCGCTGCCGCGGCGGTGCAACCGGCGCGCCATCCTCATGCCGCACCGGTCGCCGAAGCCGCACAGCGCTTCGGCATTCCGGAGCTTTGGATCTGGCGCGTGATGCACGCCGAAAGCCGCGGCAAGGTTGGTGCGGTTTCGCACGCCGGGGCGATGGGGCTGATGCAGATCATGCCCGGAACCTGGGCGTCGCTGACCGCGCGCCATCGGCTCGGGGCGGATCCGTTCGACCCGCGCGCCAATATCCTCGCCGGTGCAGCCTATCTGCGCGCGATGTGGGACCGCTATGGCGACGTTCAGTTGATGCTCGCGGCGTACAACGCGGGGCCGGGCCGCGCCGATGCCTTCGCATCGGGGCGCCGCGGTCTGCCCGCTGAGACGATCGCCTATGTCGCCAAGATCGCACCCGAATTGCATGTATCAGGCAGCGCCGCAACTGCTCCGTCGATGCTGTCGCCCGCGCCGGGATGGCGCGATGCGGCGCTCTTCGCTGAGCGAAATTTGCCGTCTGACGACGCACAACCTGCAAGCCCGTCGGGAACGGCTGCGCCTGCCCGGGCTGCAGGTGCTTCCATTTTCATTCCCTTGTCCGATGGCCGTGACCGGTGACGGACGGCGGGGCCGCTGGGTTTTTTGACAGGCTCTGCTCAGGGCCGGTGGTCGCTTGCTGGAAGGGACATGGGGGAGGGCAAGATAAAAGCCGTGCCAGCTTCGGGCACTCCATGGTCGGTTTTCTGCGGGTTTGCGCGTATGGCTCTGCCGAAATCTGCCATATCATCGCGTTGAACGCGCCGTTTTCTCCCAACTTTTCGTATGGCACCGCCCCCGATGCGCGGTGACGACCATGATTTCCGCATCAGGCCGGGACGGAGCCGCGATCGCGGGGCAGGGTCGGCAGGCAAGGGCAAGCGGCTCGCTACGCAGGTGCGCAAAGCAGCCTCGCGGTCGGGCTACACCCGCTCGCGGCCTGGCCGCGGCGCTGGCGGCGGGACCGGCACGCATGGACGGGGCCGGCGGGCCATGGCGGCGATGCGCCGTCAGCCTGGCGCCCGGCGCGTCACGGTCATGGCGCGCGTCGTCCGCCACCAAGGCGCGCGGTTTCGCGCCGCGCCGCTGGCGCGTCATATCTCCTATCTCGAGCGGGAAGGCGTGACCCGTGACGGCCGCGACGCGAGCATGTTCGATGCGGGCGGCGACGCCGCCGATCGCGATGCCTTCGCCGCGCGCTGCGAAGACGACCGGCATCACTTCCGGCTGATCGTGAGCCCGGAGGACGCCGCGGATCTCGGCGATCTCCGTTCCTTCACGCGCGATCTCATGACGGACATGGGACGCGATCTCCAGACCCGCCTCGACTGGGTCGCGGTCGATCATTGGAACACCGACAATCCGCATATCCATATCCTCGTGCGCGGCGTCACCGATGATGGCGCCGATCTCGTCATCGACCGCGGCTATATCGCCGCAGGCATTCGCGGACGGGCCGAAGCACTTGCAACGCTCGAACTCGGTCCACGCAGTGAGCTCGACATGCAAAGCGCGCTCGCGCGCGAAGTCGATGCCGATCGCTGGACAAGTCTCGATGCCCGACTGCAGAGGCTCGCCGACGAAGCGGGCGGAGTCATCGATCTGCGCCCCGCAGCGAACGAAGACCGGCATATGCACGGCCTGCTGGTCGGCCGCGCCGCCCGGCTCGAGCAGATGGGTCTCGCCGAGCGGCAGGGCGCCGGCCTTTGGGCGCTCGGGGCCGGCGCCGAGCCGGCGCTGCGCGAGGTCGCGGTGCGCGGCGATATCATCAAGACGATGCACCGCGCGCTGTCGCGCGGCGGGCGCCGCTTCGATCCCGCCGCGCTCGCGCTTCACGACGGCGCGCCCGAGACCGCGATCGTGGGCCGCCTTGTCGAGCGGGGGTTGCATGACGAACTTGCCGGCAGCGCCTATGCGATCGTCGACGGCGCCGACGGGCGAACCCATCACATCCGCTTCAACTACATGGAGATGACCGGTGATGCCAGGCCGGGCTCGATCGTCGAGCTCCGCAGTTGGGAGGATGGCAAGGGGCGCGCGCATATGTCGCTTGCGACGCGCTCGGACCTCCCGCTCGCGTCGCAGGTCACCGCGCCCGGCGCGACCTGGCTCGACCGCCAACTCGTCGCCCGTGAACCGGTCGCGTGCGGGAATGGCTTCGGTCTCGAAATCCGCCAGGCGATGGAGAAGCGGGCGCGCTATCTCGTCGAGCAGGGATTGGCGTCGCGCGCCGGGGACCGGCTGACCCTGTCATCCGGGCTCATCGACAAGCTCGCTTCGCGCGAACTGGAAGCCGCGACCGCATCGATTGCCGAGCGGACCGGCCTTGCCCACAAATCGTCGGCTGCCGGCGACTATGTGAGCGGCGTCTACCGCGAGCGCGTGACGCTCGCATCGGGGCGCTTCGCCATGATCGACGACGGGCTGGGTTTCCAGCTCGTCCCCTGGCGCCCCGCGCTCGACCGCCATCTCGGCCAGCACATCACCGGCACCATGTCCCCCGGCGGCTCGGTCGATTGGGCGCTGGGCCGGGGCATCGGCATCTAGAAAGGCATTTAGAAAGGCATTTTGCAATGAACGACAAGATCCTCTGGGGACAGATTACTGCGGTCGGTTCGATCGTGATCTTCGCGGTCTGGGCAGCAACGCAGTGGACCGCGGGCGCGCTTGGATTTCAGCCGGCGCTCGGCGCGCCCTGGTTCCGCATCGGTGACTATCCGGTCTATCCGCCGCCCGCCTTCTTCTGGTGGTGGTTTGCCTATGATGCCTATGCGCCGCCGATTTTCTACCGCGGCGCCATGATCGCGGCGTCGGGCGGCTTCGCCTCGATCATTGTCGCGATTTCCATGTCGGTGTGGAGGGCCCGTGAGCGGCAGCGCGCCGAGACCTATGGTTCAGCGCGCTGGGCCGAGGCTGGCGATATCCGCCGCGCAGGCATGCTCGACGAGGCTGGGGTCATCTTGGGGCGCTTTGGTCGGAGCTATCTTCGCCATGACGGCGCCGAACATATCCTATGCTTCGCGCCGACACGGTCGGGCAAGGGCGTCGGGCTTGTCGTGCCGACGCTGCTCACCTGGCCGGGCAGCTGCATCGTGCATGACATCAAGGGCGAGAATTGGCAGCTGACGTCGGGGTTCCGGGCCCAGCATGGGCGCGTCCTGCTCTTCGATCCCACCAATATCGCGTCGGCCGCTTACAATCCTCTCCTCGAAGTGCGGCGCGGCGCGTGGGAGGTGCGCGACGTCCAGAATGTCGCCGACGTACTTGTCGATCCGGAAGGCAGCCTCGAGAAGCGCAACCATTGGGAGAAAACGAGCCACTCGCTTCTCGTCGGAGCCATCCTGCATGTTCTTTATGCCGAAGAGGATAAATCGCTCGCAGGCGTCGCGGCCTTCCTCTCCGATCCGCGGCGCGGTATCGCCTCGACCCTGCGCATCATGCAGTCGACGGCACATCTCGGCGAGAAGGGTATCCATCCCGTCGTCGCGGCGGCGGCGCAGGATCTGCTCAACAAGTCGGCCAATGAGCGGTCGGGCGTCCTTTCGACCGCCATGTCCTTTCTAGGGCTTTACCGCGACCCCGTCATCGCTGCGGTGACGCGGCGGTCGGACTGGCGCATCGCCGACCTTGTGGCGGGGGAGACGGCGACCTCGCTCTATCTCGTCGTGCCGCCCGGCGACATCAGCCGCACCAAGCCGCTCATTCGTCTGATCCTCAATCAGATCGGGCGGCGGCTCACCGAGGAACTTAATCCGCGTGCGCGGTCGCAGCGCCTTCTTCTCATGCTCGATGAATTTCCGGCGCTGGGGCGGCTCGATTTCTTCGAGAGCGCGCTCGCCTTCATGGCCGGCTATGGGATCAAGGCGTTTCTGATCGCCCAGTCCTTGAATCAGATCGAGAAGGCTTACGGCCAGAACAACGCCATCCTCGACAATTGTCACGTCCGAGTCAGCTTCGCGACAAACGACGAGCGGACGGCCAAGCGGATCTCGGACGCGCTCGGCACCGCCACCGAAATGCGCGCAATGAAAAATTATGCCGGGCACCGGCTATCGCCCTGGCTTGGCCATCTGATGGTCTCGCGGACCGAGACGGCCCGCGCCTTGCTGACGCCCGGCGAGGTCATGCAACTGCCGCCCGATCAGGAAATCGTCATGGTCGCCGGCGTCGCGCCGATCCGGGCGAGCAAGGCCAAATACTATGCCGACCCCCGATTGATGGCGCGGATCCTGCCGCCGCCCGCGCCGCCGCAAGTCGGCGAAAGCCGTCCCGACGACTGGAGCGCGTTGGAACGACCGAAAGACCTGTCCGGCGGGAAGGTCGAGATCGCAGTTCATGATGAGATCCCCGATGCGAGCGACGGCGAGGAGGACGATAGCGACGCCAACAGCGGTATCCGGCAGGAGCCGGCGATGGCCGACCATGAGAATATCGTATCTGAGGCTCGCCCGGATGTCAGCGAGTTCGATTTCGCAACCGAGGAACGAGAGGATGACCCCGTCCGCGAGCGCAAGGCGATCGACGGTGCGATGCGCCGCGGCGCCCGCCTGGCGTCGCAGGATCCGGACGACGGGATCGAACTATGAGGAAGTCGTCGGTCAAGCGGACCTTCCGGATCGATAGCGTGCTGGCGCGCCAGCTCGACGAACGCGCGAGCAGCCGCCGCATCACGCGCACCGACATCGTCGAGGCCGCGCTCGCATCTTTGCTCACTCCCGATCATGAGGAGCGACTTGAGGCCGTGCTGACGCGGCGGCTCGATCGGCTGTCGCGGCAACTCGACCGGCTCGAATGGCATGTCGAATTGTCGAACGAAGGCTTCGCGCTGTTCGTCCGCTCCTGGCTGATCAACAATCCCCCGCTCCCTGACGCGGCACTCCGGGCGGCGCAAGTGACTGGCAAGAAACGGTGGGAGGCCTTTGTCGATTCGCTGAGCCGCCGGATGGAGCTCGGGCCGAAGCTTGGTGACGAATTGTCCCGCGACGTGGACGGCGATCATTCGTCGCCCGCCGCGAAATAGGCCAGGAGGCGTTGCGCGAGATCGGGGGCCAGCCGGATGAAATTGCGTCTTCCGTCGTGGCGATCCGGCTCCCGCGCCAACAGTCCCTCGTCGCAAAGGCGCTGCAGCAGCCTGAGGGCCGTCGTTCTCGGAAGGCCCGACGCGATACAAAGCGAGCTGGTCGATACTGATTTCGCCGCTGCCTCATGGATGAAGAGATCGATGAGCATATCCCAAGCCGGTTCGCCGAACAGGCCTTCTGCGCCGACAAGTTGTCGGCGCAGAAGGCGCCGCCGCCATACGCGCTGCGCGTTGGCGAGCGCCAACTCGGCATCGGGTGAGTTCCGCCAATCGGCAATTCTGTCGCGAAGTAGCGTGCCGGGCGAAGACGTCCGACCGGAGGCAGGTCGTCCCCGGAGGATCATCCGATGCCCTCGGAGCGCGACAATGATATGTTCCAGCACCTCGACGTCGAGCGCTTGTCCGATCGTAGCCAGGCGTTCAGTTGCCTCGATATCGCACCGGCTGGGCGCTGGGTCGCCACTAGGATGGTTATGGACGAGAATGATCGCGGCGGCGTCGAGTTCGATCGCTCGCCGAAATATCGTGCGGGGATAGATTGCGAGATGGCCGAGCGTTCCGCGCTGTAATTGTTCATCCGCGATGAGGCGATGCGACGGGTCAAGGAACAGCACGCGCAGCGCCTCATCGGGAAGCGCGCCCATCGATGCCCTGAGATAACGCAGCAATTTGGGATTGTCGGGGTCGATGCCGCGACCGCTCAGCTCTTCGCGCATGGCCTCCAATGTCGCGCACCGTGCGGCGACGAGCATCGCGCCGACCGGGCTGTCCTTGCCGAGCGTTCGCGCCAGCGCTTCGGGGGACTGGGCGAAAAGGCGTGCGAGTGTCCGATGTTCCGCGAGCAGTCGCTCGGCTAGGGACTCGCAATGCTCGGGATCGATGGCCGCGACGAGATCTGCCAGCATGGCTCGTTGGCGCCGCGCGCCAGCCGACGCTGGTGGCGCCAGGTTGCGAGGATGAGGATCGCCGGCACCGGCCAGGACGTCGCCACCTGCATCGCGAGATAGGCTGCCGGATGCAGCGCCACGTCGAGAATCCGGCTCGAGTGCGCAAGGAGCGGGACCATGTGCAAGACGGCG
The DNA here is from genome assembly GCF_001468225.1 of Sphingopyxis sp. H053. Classification (GTDB taxonomy): domain Bacteria; phylum Pseudomonadota; class Alphaproteobacteria; order Sphingomonadales; family Sphingomonadaceae; genus Sphingopyxis. Next base: position 10,557 of record NZ_LNRU01000009.1, read on the forward strand.
ATGCACATGGGCCAGAAGCGATGCGCAAACAGCGCGAGCGTGACGGTGGATGCGGCTCCAAACAGGTCGATCGCGAGATGACCGGTGTCGAGTGAAGCGAAGGTCGGCGGAACGAACAGGTGGAGCAATTGATCCAAGCCCACCATCGTTGCTGCGATCGCCGCCATCGTCCGTTCCGGCCCGCCGCCCTTCCAGGCGGCATAGCCGACAGCAACAGCCAAGAAAGCGAGAAACAAGGCGATGCGCATGCCCTGAAACTTTCACGGCTGTCGCTCCCGGTCAACCGGCGTCAGGCTGCGGCCGCCCGCACGCTCGTTCCCGCCTCCGCGATCGACGGGCATTCATGGAGGTCATAACCCGCCGTCTCGCGCCCGATATCGGCGAGTTCGCCATGAACCCGCAGAATATCGCCGCTGACATCGACCAGCGCCATTTGCGCCTTCATCAATCGGCGGATCGTTGCCTGCCCTCTGGTCGCCGGCACCCCGGCGGTGTCGCGCCGCGCGGTGACGACGCTGGTCATCAGCGAAGACACTGCGATGAGTGCATCGTCGATCCTGACTTCGGCGGCGGGTACGTCGCGGATCAGACGGGCTGCCGTGATTGTAAGTGCTTGGGACATGACTTCTCCTCTGCCGGAAGCATCGCTCCGGCCTATTGGTGACAGACAGGATGAAAGGATCAGCCGGAAATCAGACGGGTGAGCGTTTCACCGATCGTCACCCCCGCCAGCGTCAGCAGGATCAATCCGGCGAACATCGCCGCCATGATCCAGACTTTGCTCGAACGCGCGTGATCGCGCCTCCAGAGACCCTTGAACGGCGGGTCGACCGCATTGGGATGCTTGGCGAGCGATGCATGATCGTTCAGCGCCAATGCGGCCGGCTCTCCGTCCGGGAAATCGGATGGCATCAGTCTGGCCTGCGGCGGTAGTATGATCGGATCCCATGGTATTCGGTCATAGGTCCGTTTGAGACGCGCATAGCGGACGGCCGCCTCGGCTCTACTGTCCGCTCCCAGAATATCGCGCGCGGTCGTGAGCCTGAGATCGACGGCCTGTTTCGAGATGTCGAGCCGCCGCGCAATCTGCTTTGAGGTCTGATGCTCAAGCACAAGATCGAGACAAGCGCGCTGCTTGTCCGTGAGCCGCGCCCAGCACAATTCATCCTCTGACGGCTGCGACACCGAATCAGTCATTGTTACACTGTTGTCAAAATCGGGCGTTTCACAAGTTCCACCATGATTTTTATCCGTTCCGATGCGGATCGACCTACGCCACGGCCTGTCTTTCTACGAGACGGTACGACGGCGCGAAAACCTTGTTGAATTTGGGTTTTCTCTGCGTCTCTTACTCATCCCCGTCGAGCCGGGCATCATCGCCAAGGCTCATGAAACGGGGTTCCCGATGGGCGCAGAACCAATCCGGCTGGAGGCACGTCACCGCAGCGCGCGCATGCTGCGCACCGCGATGGGCGGTGCGATCGCGGATTGGCTCGCCGACCGCGAGGTCATCGAAATCATGCTCAATCCCGACGGTCGGCTGTGGGTCGACCGCCTCGGCCAAGGGATCGAGGACAGCGGTGAAACACTGAGCGCCGCCGATGGCGAGCGCATCATTCGTCTCGTCGCGCATCATGTCGGCGCCGAAGTGCATGGCAGCGCGCCGCGCGTATCGGCCGAGCTGCCCGAAGGAGGCGAGCGTTTCGAGGGATTGTTGCCGCCGGTCGTTGCCGCGCCGACCTTTGCGATCCGCAAACCGGCAATCGCGGTCTTCACGCTCGGCGATTATGTGAACTCGGGCATCATGTCGGCGGATGCTGCGGACATACTTCGCTGCGGCGTGCGTGACCGGCTCAACATCCTCGTTGCGGGCGGCACCGGGACCGGCAAGACGACGCTGACCAACGCGTTGCTCGCCGAGATTGCGGGCAGCCGCGACCGGATCGTGTTGATCGAGGACACGCGCGAACTGCAGTGCGCGGCGCCCAATCTCGTCGCGATGCGCACCAAGGACGGTGTCGCATCGCTGTCCGATCTCGTCCGCTCCTCGCTGCGCCTCCGGCCCGACCGCATTCCGATCGGCGAGGTGCGCGGCGCCGAAGCGCTGGATCTCCTGAAAGCATGGGGCACAGGTCATCCCGGCGGTGTCGGAACAATCCATGCCGGGAGTGCGCTTGGCGCGCTGCGCCGTATGGAGCAGCTCATCCAGGAAGCCGTGATCACCGTCCCGCGCGCTCTTCTCGCCGAGACGATCAATCTGGTCGCCGTGCTCGTCCGCGACGGAACGGGCCGGCGCCTCGCCGAACTCGCCCGCATCGACGGGTTCGACCGGCTGAACCTCGAATATCGGCTGACCCCGCTCATCACCCCTGAAGGAGAAAATCGATGATCCATGCTCTTCGGCATGGCGCACGGCGCGCCATGCTCTGTTCGACCGCGATGTTCGTTGCGCTTGCGGTATCCGCGCCGGCCTATGCCGGCGGCTCGTCGATGCCGTGGGAAGCGCCGCTGCAGTCGATCCTCGAGAGCATCGAGGGTCCGGTCGCAAAGATCGTCGCGGTGATCATCATCATCGTGACCGGTCTCAGCCTCGCCTTCGGCGACACGTCGGGTGGGTTCCGCCGGCTGGTCCAGATCGTGTTCGGCCTGTCGATCGCCTTCGCTGCATCGAGCTTCTTCCTGTCCTTTTTCTCCTTCGGCGGCGGAGCGCTCGTGTGATGAGCCGGGAAGGGGAAGTGCCGGGCTTCTTTGCTCCGGTTCACCGGGCGCTCGCCGAGCCGATCCTCCTCGGCGGGGCGCCGCGCAGCCTCGCGATCGTCAACGGCACGCTCGCGGGCGCCGTCGGTCTCGGCCTCCGGCTCTGGATCGTCGGCGTCGCGATATGGGCGGTCGGCCACACCCTCTCGGTCTGGGCCGCCCGCCGCGACCCGCAGTTCGTCGACGTCGCCCGGCGTCACCTCAAATATCCCGTCTGGATGCGCTCATGATGAATCTCTCCGAATATCGCACGAAATCCGCCCGCCTCGCCGATTTTCTCCCTTGGGTCTGCCTGGTGGCGGAGGGCGTGGTGCTGAACAAGGACGGCGCGTTCCAGCGCACGGCGCGCTTCCGCGGCCCCGACCTCGACAGCGCCACGCCCGCCGAACTCGTGGCGGTCACCGCGCGCCTCAACAGCGCGCTGCGGCGCCTCGGGTCGGGCTGGGCAGTCTTCGTCGAAGCCCAGCGTGTGCCCGCGGTGACCTATCCGGTGTCCGAGTTCCCCGATGCGGTGTCCGAGCTGGTCGATGTCGAACGCCGCGAGCAGTTCCGCGAGGAAGGCGCCCATTTCGAGAGCTTCTATTATCTGACCCTCTTGTGGATGCCGCCGGCAGAGGAAGCGGCGCGCGCCGAGTACTGGCTCTATGAGGGCCGCTCGAAGACCGGCGTCGACCCCAAGGAATTGCTGAAAAGCTTCGTCGATCGCACGGGGCGCATGCTCCATCTCGTCGAGGGCTTCATGCCCGAGGCCGAATGGCTGGATGACGGCGAGACATTAACCTACCTCCACAGCTGTGTCTCGACCAAGGTCCAGCACGTCCGGGTGCCCGAGACGCCTGCCTATCTCGACGCGCTGCTCGCCGACGAAGCGCTCGTCGGCGGGCTCGAGCCGCGGCTCGGCGATCATCATCTGCGCACCCTCACCATCACCGGCTTCCCGAGCGTCACCTTCCCGGGCCTGCTCGACGAATTGAACCGCCAAGCGTTCGCCTATCGCTGGTCCTCGCGCGCCATCATGCTCGACAAGACCGACGCGACCAAGCTGCTGACCAAGATCCGGCGGCAATGGTTCGCCAAGCGCAAGTCGGTCGCCGCGATCCTCAAGGAGGTGATGACCAACGAGGCCTCTGTCCTGATGGACAGCGATGCCTCGAACAAGGCGGCCGACGCCGACATGGCACTGCAGGAGCTTGGCGCCGACGAGGCGGGCATCGCCTATGTCACCGCGACGATCACCGTCTGGGATCGCGATCCGGCGCTCGCGGCCGAGAAGCTGCGCCTCGTCGAGAAAATCGTTCAGAGCCGCGACTTCACCTGCACGGTGGAAGGCGTCAATGCGCTCGAGGCCTGGTTCGGGAGCCTCCCCGGCCATGTCTATGCCAATGTTCGCCAGCCCCCGATTTCCACCCTTAATCTTGCCCATCTCATTCCCTTGTCGGCGGTGTGGGCGGGGGCGGAACGGGACGAGCATTTCGGTGATGCCCCCTTGCTTTACGGCAAGACCGAAGGCTCGACCCCGTTCCGCTTTTCGCTGCACGTCGGCGACGTCGGTCATTGCCTCGTCGTCGGCCCGACGGGTGCGGGCAAGTCGGTCCTGCTCGCGCTGATGGCGCTCCAGTTCCGCCGCTACGAGGGCAACCAGATATTCGCCTTCGATTATGGCGGTTCGATCCGCGCCGCGGCGATTGCCATGCGCGGCGATTGGCAGGATCTTGGCGGCGCGCTGCACGATGCCGGCAGCGCCGGGTCGGTCGCTCTGCAACCGCTGGCGCGCATCGACGAGGCCGCGGAGCGCGCCTGGGCAGCCGAATGGCTCGCCGCCTTGCTCGCGGGCGAAGGGGTCGACGTCGATCCGGCCGCGAAGGAGCATCTCTGGTCGGCGCTCACGTCGCTCGCGACGGCGCCAATCCGCGAGCGCACGCTGACCGGTCTTGCCGTCCTGCTCCAATCGCAAGAGCTGAAGCTCGCGCTTTCGCCCTATCTCGTGGGCGGTCCCTGGGGACGGCTGCTCGACGCCGAGGCCGAGCATCTTGGCGATGCGCGTGTTCAGGCGCTCGAAACCGAAGGGCTGGTCGGCGCCTCGTCGGCGGCCTCGGTCCTCGCCTATCTGTTCCACCGCATCGAGGGCCGCCTCGACGGCTCACCGACGCTGATCATCATCGACGAAGGCTGGCTCGTGCTCGACAGCCCCGCCTTCGCGGCGCAGCTGCGCGAGTGGCTGAAGACGCTCCGCAAGAAAAATGCGAGCGTGATCTTCGCGACGCAAAGCCTCGCCGATATCGAGGGCTCGCGCATTGCGCCGGCGATCATCGAGAGCTGCCCGACACGCATTTTCCTGCCCAACGAACGCGCCGCCGAGCCTCAGATCGCGCGGGTCTATGAACGCTTCGGGCTCAACGATCGCCAGATCGAGATATTGAGCCGCGCAACGCCGAAGCGCGACTATTATTGCCAGTCGCGACGCGGCAACCGGCTGTTCGAACTCGGCCTCGGCGACATCGCACTCGCTTTCACCGCTGCCTCTTCAAAGACCGACCAGATCAAGATCGGCGAGCTGATCGAGACGCGCGGCCACGCCGATTTTGCCGAATTCTGGCTGCGTCACCGCGGCCTCTATTGGGCCGCCGATCTGCTCGCGAACCTCGAAACCCCCGACCAGCTGAAGGAGTCCTTTTTATGAAGAATGTGAAGAACCGCGTGCTGCTTGCTGCCCTGCTCGCCGGATCGACCTTGATCGCGAGCGGAGTGACTGTTCCCGCCGCGGCGCAGATCGGCGGCATCGTTCACGATCCGCGCAACTATGCGCAGAATATCCTGACCGCCGCGCGCACCCTCGAGCAGATCAACAATCAGATCTCCATGCTGCAAAACCAGGCGACGTCGCTGGCGAACGAGGCGCGCAATCTGACCAGCCTGCCCGTCTCGACGCTGAAGGAATTGCAAGGCCAGGTCGATCGCACCCGCCAATTGCTGAGTGAAGCGCAGCGCGTCGCTTATGACGTCGGCGATATCCAGACCGCTTTCGATGCCCGCTACAAGGGCGCAGCCTTGTCGGGGCCGCAGGCCGCGATGGTCGCCAACGCCGAGGCGCGTTGGAACGACAGCGTCGGCGCGTTCCAGGATGCGATGAAGGTGCAGGCCGGCGTCGTCACCAACATCGGCGGCACGCGCCAGTCGATCGGAACCCTCGTCTCGGCGAGCCAGTCGGCGACCGGCGCCTTGCAGGCGGCGCAGGCGGGCAACCAGATCCTCGCCGTCCAGTCGCAGCAGATCTCCGACCTCACCGCCGCTCTCGCCGCGCAGGGCCGGGCGCAGATGCTCGACGCGGCGCGCAGCGCCGCCGCCGAGGCCGAAGGCCGCGAGCGCTTCCGCCGCTTCCGCAAAGGCAATTGAGATGGGCCGGGCGGCGAAGATAGCGGCGGTCGCGGTGCTGGGCGGCCTGCTCATCACGCTGGCAATTCTGCATGCGTCATCGCCGCCTACGCCTCGTGCGCCCGCCCCCCCGATCTCCGCGGCGGGCGCACACCCGGCAGCCGCCGACGTGGCCGAGCGCTGCCGCACGGTCACGGTCGCCGATGCGGACTGTGAAGCGGCCTGGGACGCCAGGCGCCGCCATTTCTTTGGACAGAAGGACTAGCCCGATGGAAGACACCGGCGTTATCGACCAGTTTCTGGCGGTCTTCTCGACTTATATCGACAGCGGCTTCGGGCTGCTCGGGGGCGAAGTCGGCTTTCTCTCCTCGACCCTCATCGTCATCGACGTGACGATTGCCGCGCTGTTCTGGGCGTGGGGCACCGACGAGGACATCATCCAGCGGCTCGTCAAGAAGACGCTCTATATCGGCGTCTTCGCCTTCATCATCGGCAACTTCCAGGCGCTGGCCGTCATCATGCTCGAAAGCTTCGCTGGCCTCGGCCTTAAGGCGAGCGGCGGCGCCATGGCGATCGGCGACTTCATGCGTCCCGGCGTCGTCGCCGCGACCGGCATCGATGCGGCGCAGCCCCTGCTCGATGCGTCGGCGGACCTCGTCGGCCCGGTCGGTCTCTTCACCAACTTCGTGCAGATCATGATCCTGCTGATCGCCTGGGTGATCGTCGTCCTCGCCTTCTTCATTCTCGCGGTGCAGGTCTTCGTTACCATCTTGGAATTCAAGCTGGTGACGCTCGCGGGCTTCGTGTTGCTGCCGTTCGCCTTCTTCGGCCGCACCGCCTTCATGGCCGAACGCGTGCTTGGCCACATCATATCTTCGGGCATCAAGGTGCTCGTCCTCGCGGTGATCACCGGCATCGGGGTGACCCTGTTCGACCGCTTCATGCAAGCCGGCCTCGGTCCGGAGCCTGACATCGAACAGGTCATGGCGATCGCGCTCGGCGCACTGACGCTGCTCGGCCTCGGCATCTTCGGTCCCTCGATCGCCAACGGGATCGTCGCCGGCGGTCCGCAACTCGGAGCAGGGGCCGCCGCCGGCACCGCAGTCGCCGCAGGCGCAACGCTTGCCGCCGGGGCGGCTGGCGCGACCCTGGCCACCGGCGCGGCTGCAGCGGCGGCGCGCGGCACAGCTGCTGCCGGTGCCCGCGGAGCGGGGAGCGCGTCGACAGCTTATGCGGCGGGCGCGGCCGGGAAGAGCGGAGCGAAGGCCATCGGCGGGGGACTTGCGAATGTGGCACGTACGGCAGCCAGCGGCGCAGCTTCACCTGTTCGCAGCATGGCCGAACGGGTTCGCGCGAATTTCGCGTCGGGCCGCGACGGTCCCACCGATAGCGCGGCGCCAGCGCAAGCTGCCAGCGCGCCTCCGGCCTGGGCGGCGGCGATGCGGCGGCGCCAGACCATGACGCATGGCGCGACCATCGGCGCGCAGACGCTCAAGAGCGGCGACAGCCACGGGGCCGGCTCGGCGCCGAACATCAGCGAAAAGGACTGATCCCATGTTCAAAAGACCCACCAATCATTATGGCCGCGCGCCCGAGCCGGTCACGCCCTACCAGCGCGCCGCGCAAGTGTGGGACGATCGGATCGGTTCTGCGCGGGTCCAGGCCAAGAACTGGCGGCTCGCCTTCTTCGGCGCGCTGATCATCTCCGGTGGTCTTGCCGGCGGCCTGGTCTGGCAGTCCGCCCGCGGGACGATCACGCCCTGGGTCGTCGAGGTCGACAAGCTGGGTGAAGCGCGCGCGGTCGCGCCGGCCGACGGCGATTATCAACCGACCGATCCGCAGGTCGCGTTCCATCTCGCGCGCTTCATCGAACATGTTCGCAGCATTCCCGCCGATCCGGTCGTGCTGCGGGCCGACTGGCTCAGCGCTTATGACTTTACCACCGCGACCGGAGCGCAGGCGCTCAATGACTATGCCCGCACCAACGATCCCTTTGCCGAGGTCGGCAAGGCCCAGGTCGCGGTCGATGTGTCGAGCGTCATTCGGGCTTCGAAAGACAGCTTCCGCATCGCCTGGAGCGAGCGCCGATATCAGGACGGCAGCCTAGTCGAGCGTTCGCGCTGGTCGGCGATCGTGACCGTCGCGATCCGGCCGCCACGCACGCCCGACGCGCTTCGCCGCAACCCGATCGGGCTGTTTGTCAATGCTATCAACTGGTCGAAGGAACTCAGCCAATGACGCGATATCCTCTGCTTCCGATCGCACTCGGAGCCATGCTGTCCCTCCTTGCGGCGCCCGCCGCGGCGAGCGAGGCCGCCGATCCCCGCCAGCGCGTCGGCCGCGCCAACGCCGAGGCGCGCGTGCAGCCCGACCGGCAAGGCTATCGGAACGCCATCCAGCAATATGCCTGGTCCGAAGGCGCGCTCTTTCAGGTCTATGCTGCGCCAGGGCAGGTCACCGATATCGTCCTTCAGGAAGGCGAACAGCTCGTCGGCCCGGGGCCGGTCGCCGCGGGCGACACGGTGCGCTGGATCATCGGCGATACGGTCAGCGGGACCGGGGCCCGGCGGCGCGTGCATATTCTGGCGAAACCCACCCGATCCGATATCGCCACGAATCTCATCATCAACACCGACCGGCGCACCTATCATGTCGAGCTGCGCGCGACCGCCGCGGCCTATATGGCATCGGTATCCTGGACCTATCCCGCCGATGAGCTGATCGCCTTGCAGCTTGCCGAGGCCGAGGCGGCGAGGGTGGCGCCCGTTGCCGGGGCGATCGATCTCGCCGCGCTCAACTTCCGCTACCGCATCGCAGGCGACAAGGCCGCGTGGCGGCCGGTGCGCGCCTTCGACGACTCGCGCCAGCTAATCATCGAATTCGGTGAGGATATCGCCACCGGCGATATGCCGCCACTCTTCGTCATCGGCGGCAGCGGCGAGGCAGAGCTTGTCAACTACCGGGTGCAGGGCCGCTACATGATCGTCGACCGCCTTTTCGAGCGCGGCGAACTCCGCTTGGGCGCCGGAAAGCAGGCCCGCGTCGTTCGGATCAAGCGTGAAATGCCGCGCCGCCGGGGGCGGTCGTGACCGGGCCGGCAAGCGAGGCGGTGGCGCCCGCCGACGTGCCGGAAGCGGGCGAGCGCACGGCGCCCGGCCCGGAGGTCGATCCTTTTCGGCTACGCGGCGACACGCCGCGGGTCATGCGGCTTTCGCGCAAGGCGCTCGCGATGATCGGCGCTGCCGGCGGCACCGCGATCGGCGGCGCTCTGCTCTGGGCGCTGCAACCCGTAGCCCCGAAGACCGCCGAGAATCTCTACACGGCCGATGGAGCGAATCGCGCCGAAGTCGTCACCGGTGCGCCCGCCGACTATGGCAAGGTGCCGAAGCTCGGACCGCCGCTACCCGGCGATCTCGGGCGACCGATCGTCTCGGCGCAGCAGAACGGCGAGACGATCCCGGTGCCGCCGATGGGAAATCCGCCCGCCGGCGGGCGCTCACCCGCCGACAAGGCGCGCGATCGGGCGCGGCTGGAGCGCGAGGCCGCCACGGCGAGCCGGATATTCCTTGGAGGAGGGACCTCGGGCGCGCCGGTGGCAGACGCGCAGCGTGGATCGATCGAACCGTCCGCCGCGACCATGTCGGCACCCGAAGGCGGCGCGCGGACTCCGGCGGCGGCGCGGCGCGCCTTTCTCGCGGGCGGCTCCGCCGAACCGTTCGAGAGTGCCGAGCGCCTTCATGCGCCTGCTTCGCCATACATCCTTCAGGCGGGAAGTCTCATTCCGGCCGCGCTGATCACTGGGATCAGGTCCGACCTTCCCGGACAGGTCACGGCGCAGGTGACCCAGAATGTCTACGATAGCCCGACGGGTCGCATTCTCCTCATTCCGCAGGGTGCCCGGCTGATCGGCGACTATGACAGCGAAATATCCGTGGGGCAGGAGCGCGTCTTGCTGGCCTGGAACCGGTTGATCCTGCCCGGTGGCCGATCGATCCGGCTCGATCGTCAGCCCGGCGCCGATGCGCGGGGCATGGCGGGGATTGCCGATCGCACCGACCATCATTGGGGGTCGATGCTGCGCGCGGCGCTCGTCTCTTCGTTGCTCGGCGTCGGAGCCGAACTTGGCTCGGACGGGGATGATGCGCTCGTGCGGGCGCTTCGCGACGGGCCGCAGGATACGGTCAACCAGTCGGGACGGCGGCTCGTCGAGCGTCAGATGAACATCCCGCCAACCCTCACGATCCGCCCCGGCTTCGCTTTGCGGGTCCTTGTCACACGCGATCTGATACTCGAACCGCCGGCGGGTGCGGCCCCATGAGCAAGCTGCGCCTAGGCCCCATCGCCGACGACAAGCCCGTGAAGCTGTCGATCGAATTGACGGGATCCCTCCATCGCGAATTGCTCGTCTATGCCGAGGTGCATGCGAAGGCTAATGGCCTCGCGGCGCCTATGGCGCCGGAAAAGATCGCGGTGCCGATGATCGAGCGCTTTATCGCGACCGATCGTGGATTTGCGACGGAACGGCGGCGGCGCTGAGTGTCTGCGGCGTCATCCTCACGTCGGTCAGGCGTGATCACCCATATGTGTTCGTTCAAACCGCTGGCGGCGGTGCGCCAAAAAAAAGACGCCCGCGCGATCGAAACCGTGCGGGCGTCAGATGAAGATCTCTGTTTCCTGAAAGGAAGAGCTCTTCTGGGTCGCACCGCGCGGATAGCGTCGCGAGCCGACCGATAATTGTACGGCAGCGCCAAAAGATACCCTGGAGCTCAAACCGTTGTCGGCTTTCGGTTAGTTTCAGTCAGAAACCCGGCGATCTCCGATCGGCCAAGACCAGCGATTCCCCTGAGTAGCGAACATTCCGGGGAGAGGGGGTCATTTCTTGCCCTATTTGCTCAAAGAATTCCTGTGTCCTTTAGCCAATCTTCCACGAGCGTCGGCCATCGCTCAACGGGATGACGCAGCGGGCGCATGGCGAAGGCGTGCCCTCCCTTGGCAAAGAGATGGACTTCCGCTGGAACACCTGCCTCGTCCAGCGCTCGCGCATAGACTATGCTATTGCAAATCGGATCGACGGGATCGTCCCAAGCCTGAAGAAGAAATGTTGGCGGGGTCATCTTGGTAACTTTGATACCAGGATCAAGCGAGCCCCCCGATCTGCACAGGTGGCCTGGGAACATTGCGATGGCAAAATCGGGCCGGCTGCTCACTTTGTCTATTTCGTCGACCGGCTCATAAGCAGGTTCGAATATATTGCTGGTCTGCGCGACCAGATACCCTCCGGCTGAGAAGCCTATGACACCGATCTTGCGGGGGTTGATCTTGAGCTCGCTGGCGCGCGAGCGCACCAGGCGTATCGCACGCTGGGCGACCTGCAACGCAAGGAGGTGCTTGGGCGTCACTGCACAATGGCAGTCTTCATCATAATGGTGGCCGCTTTTGGGAACATGGTATTTGACGAGCACGCAAGTGGTGCCTCTTGAAGTCAGCCAGTCGCGAACTTCACTACCTTCCAGATCGATCGCGAGCTTGGAGAATCCTCCGCCGGGAAAAACCAGCATCGCTGTGCCATTGCCTGGTTGTTGGGCGGGAAACACCGTGAGAGTGGGCACAGTGACGTTGAAGGCGCCGGTAACCGGACGTCCGGCGAAGCGTTTCGGATTCGTTGCCGTTTCGCTATACTCTGGAGGAAGTTTGACATCCTCCATGTTCGGCGCCGCTCCAGGCCACGGTGGCGTCTGCTGATGGCCCGCTGGGGTTGCCACACGCCCTCCTCCCTGCCCTCAACGCTTGCCGTCTCGGGCATCTTTGTCGGGCCCTTAGCGTCAGGATCACGCGTCTCGGCCTCGCTGCAGCCAACAACGAAGCCTTGAAAGCACAAAAGGCCTGCTGGAATCACGCTTCGCTGCAATGAAATTCCGAACCGCCCCACATTCCGCATTTTCCTGCTTCCTCACCTCGGATCGCCACCGGAAAAATTTCTCCTGACGACATCCAACCCTTAATTGACCGGGTGACCAAAGGATGATTTCTCGGGCTAGCGTCCAATTTTTTTAGGGACATGCCGTGGGTCGGCGATCAATCTCGCTAAACACGCGCCGCGCCTTTGAAGCCGCAGCGCGGTTGTCTGAACAACCTGAATAGTTCGATCGGGCAAGCACTGCTCGCGTCTCAGGCAGGGTGCGATACTTTCGTCATCGGGTTGCGCAATGTGGTTGGGGGCAAAGCATTGATCCGGAGCATGTTCGGCTCGCTCTTGACGGCGGTACTGTTGCTCGCGCTGAGACCGGGCGCGTCCGCAGAGTTAGTTTTCGAGCCGCTTCCGCCCAGCCCGGAACTAAGCGACCGTCGGCAAAGTGCCTATGCCGGGTCCTCCAGCGAAAATCGTACCTGATAGAACAGGTTGGTCCCATTGCCCGTCCGTACGGACGTTGCTGGGCTAAACGGCAGGCCGAGCTTCTTTATGTTTCCCTACTCATGGGGGAGTATTAAAGCTGGATTGGCCGCATCGTGGGTCAGCTGACATGGGTCGATGGAGGGAGCGTCGTCGGTCGTCGTTTCGGGCCCTTGGCCGAAGCAGGAGTTTGGCAAATGGAATTAATGTTCGCCCCTCTCATGGTGGCGGGATCGCGCGCGCGATGAGCCCTGCAACCGTCGCCGCGCTTCTGTTTCTGTCCGGGGTAGCGCCGCCTCCGACCGACCTCGCATCCGAAAGCCAGACTGAGACCGAGTTGCAGCGGGTAGATGATCCCTCGGCCCCACCCGAGCCGCCGATCGTTGTGCCAGCACTCGGCAACACCCCGCATCCCTCTTTAGCCGCGCCAGCAACCTCCGACGACGAGACTATGGCCGAAATGCCCTCGGCGCCCCATGATATTGTGGTGACGGCCCGTGGCGATGCGCCGCCGGGAGATCCGCTTCAAGCGGTCAATATTGCCTCTTATCGGGCGGTCCAGTCGATCGATGCGGCGCTCGTGGCCCCAGTCGCGATGGGCTATCAAGGTATCGTACCCGAACCTGTTCGCGACGGGCTGGGCAATGCACTGCGTAACCTCAGCGAACCCGTCAATTTTCTGAACTTCCTGTTACAGTTCAAGATCGGCAAGGCTGCCGAGACGCTCGGCCGTTTCGCCGTAAACACGACATTTGGTGTCGGCGGCCTTTTCGATGTCGCGAAGACAATGCCTTTCAATCTGCCTTACCGACGCAACGGCTTTGCCAATACATTGGGTTTCTACGGCGTCGAGCCCGGTCCCTATTTCTATCTTCCGCTTATCGGGTCGACGACATTGCGCGATCTGGCGGGCAACAGCATTGACTTGCTCGTCGTGCCGACCGCGGTCGGCGCGCCTTTCGACCGCACGGCATATGCCGTTCCGACAACTGTGGTCAGGCAACTCAATGACCGCATCGAGGGCGACGCTCAAATCCAGCGCTTGCAACAGGAAAGCCTTGATCCCTATGTCGAGACACGGACCCTCTATCTGGAACTGCGCAAACGCGAAATCGACGCATTGAAAGTTAGGCGCAGCGACCGCAATGGCGAGGCTGGACCTCAAACAGAAATCACGGTCAGCCAGACCGGGCCCTTGTCCGATCCAGAAGGTCTCATCTCCGTCGGCCCCCTTGAACTCGAGACGCCGACCTCGGACGGTTTGCCACCGCGACCTTAACGCCAATGATGCACATTTGGCGGGCGCGCAGAGAAGCCAAAGCGCTTCGAAATTTTGCTCGCACGGAACTCAAGCCGTCAACTGCAATCGCCGCGGTGAATCTCAATAAGCTTCCTCGCTGAAGTTTGGTCTTCCGGTTTCGGACGTGTCGAGACAAATGCCCACAACCGCTATCGGTTCGGCCATCGCGGATGAGTTTTTCGATCATGAACGCGTGCCTCGCGCTGTCTCCGACTGGCGTTCCCGAACTCGCCGATGGTCCCATGTCAAATGCTCGTCGCTTTGCGTGGGAACCGCTGGGCCTTCGCGTGGCAAGATGCGCCGCGCGTCAGATGGGTGTTTTGCTCGCCGAATGGCTCAATTACCGCGCAAACCAGGCTGCCAGATTGGGATCTGGATATCTCTTTTCTGTTCAAAAATTATAGGTTCGCAAGCAAGCTTGGGAATATCGTGATCGATGCGGCGGCCAAGAGTGTCATGCTGCACTCGGCAATCAGGGGCCACAAACCGCCGCGATGATCGTGCCGCCTCCGAACGCTGCCGGATTGATCGCGAGCTCGCGGTGCCGGAGACCAGCGTGCTTCCTACAAGTGCCCGTGGGCAACGGTCAGCGCGCCGTTCGCGTCGGTCGCATGCGACATCGCAAGCACAGGCCGCGAAATTCGGAGATCCTTGAGATGGCTCCAGATGACTTGCCTCTTTCCGTCGCAGATGCCCCCGTTTGGTGCCTTGGGCCTGGCGCATGGAAACCGGCGTCGGAGAAGGTTCCCCCGTCTCTCCGACGCCGCGATTTCTATGCGAGTTAGATTGGAACCGCTAAATCGTCAGAATTTTGCTCCGATGGCGACACCATAACGCCGCGGATCAAGAGTATAGATGTTTGTAAAATTACCGGAAGATGCATCGGTGACATAAAGTCCGGTAACCGAGTTGCTATCGAAAATATTCTGAACGAACCCCCGGACAAACCAGCGCTCGTCGGCGCCATTCAACTGTAAAACCGCATTTGCCTGGACGAAAGGTTCGATACGATTAATCCTGCCGTTGAAGATATTGCCATATTGCTTTCCGGTAAGGGAAATGTCGACGCGGGGGACGAGTGTCATACCATTCCCAACCTCTGCCGTGTACTGCACGCCCATCGAGACCTTGACATTCGGCGCTTGGGGCAATGTGTTGCCCTTGATGTTAACCTCGACGCCAGGACTCAATACCTGGATCCCGCTGTTCGCAGGGATAGCGCTCGCGAGGACACCGCAAATGCCGAACGCGCCGCTGGAGGCGATATTGCCGTCCGAAGGAAATTCCTGCGGTGCGCGAAGGCCGAGAGCCGCATTTACTCCCGCAACGAACGCATCAGCAACGCCAGGCGCAGGTCCCGTGACAGCGCAGTGCGCACCATTGCTGATGTCCTTGATAATCACGGCATCAGGATCTCCGCCGCCCGGATCACGCGGATTGGAGAAGAATTGATCGCCGGCGACCTTGGCATTGAGATAGCTGAAGGACAGATTGATAAGCCAGTTCGGGTCCGGCCTGATGACAGACTCCAGTTCGACACCCCAGATATTGGCGTCAACCGTGTCATTCACAGACGTTCTTGCCACGATGCGGCTGAGCTGCAGTCCACTATATTTGTAGTAAAATGCGGTGGCATTCAGTTGCAACGCGCCGTTTGCGAAGACGTTCTTGGAGCCAATCTCGAAGGCATCGATCGATTCAGAGCCGAAACTCTCGCTGACGGCGAAAATCGGAGAAAGCGGAGGATTGATACCGCCGGATTTGTAACCCCTCGAGTAAGATGCATAGAGTGAATTGTCCGGCGTAACCTCGAAGGCCAGAACTGCTCGTCCGGTAATTTCGTCGAAGCTTACTTCGCGAAACTGGGCGAGCTGTTGGCCCGGTGTCCCCGGGTCGGCATCGAAAAGTCCAGACGGCCCGGTGAGAGGCGTTATCGGGGTATCGAACGGATCTCCATCGTTGGCATAAGGGTTCAGGAAACTGATCAGTGTCGTACGCGCCGTTACATCCTTCTTGTCATTGTTGTAACGCAGCCCCCCGGTCAACGTCAGCCGGTCGCTTAGATCGAAATAGACCTCGCCGAAAATCCCATAGCTCTCCAGATTCGATTCCAGCGAGTTGTTCCGATACATCGACGTCGCGAAATAGGATGGCGGAAGGCCGCCCGACAAGGAGCCGAATGAACCCAATATGGCACTGGCGTAATCGAGCGCAAACGAGTTCACATAATAGCTATTGTCGGTGGTTTTCGATTTCGCGTAAATTCCCCCCAACAGGAAATTGAACGGCCCGTCGAAGTCACTCGTAAGGATGAGCTCTCCGCTCCACGATTCGCGTTGTTCCGAAGATCGATCGAAAGAAAGCGGCGTTTCGGAACACAGCGAGTTCCCTTCGAAAGCGCCTCTGCTTCCATCATCATTATCCGAGGTGCACAGCACGCCCTGCGGACCGTCCGGGATGAGAGCGCCGGCAATCGGCGAAAAATAGGCCGAGGAGCCGGGAATGAAGGCCGGCGCCGGCGGAGCAAGACCCGTCGGCAATCCGTTAGCCGCAAAAAAGGCCAGCGTATTGAGCGCCGGGGCGAAACCGGCACGGCTTTGAATTCCAAGAAAATAGTCCTGCCTGGAATCGACTTCAGTATCCTGATAAATGCCGGTGGCCGTCAGGGTCATCGCGCCGAATTTTTGCTCAAGGCGCGCCTGCACCTGTAGCTCTTCCGCAAAATAGAAGGGCGTATAGGCCGTGTTGACGACACGCACATCGCCAGGCTCCTGAAACCCGGAAAACCCGTCAGGGCCATAAAGGCTGCCAAGGCCGAGTACGGCGGGAATGCCCTGAATGGCGAAGAACTCGGAAGAACTGAGCGTCGCACCGACCGTGGAATTTGCGTTCGTGGTATCGAAATCACGTCGATTGTTCAGGCATCCGAGCACGCCCAATGGATCGCGTTGGCACGTTTGTTTCTGGTTTCTGAGGCGCGTGTCCTTTTCCCGGAAATAATAGCCCATGAGATCGATCGTCGTATCAGGACCGGGCTCGAAACGAAGTGAGCCTCGCAACGCGTAAAGGTCCCGAGTGTCGATGTCCGATCCATCATAAAGATTCGTCGTATAACCGTCGCGGTTCACATATATGCCCGCCAGTCTCACGCCGATCATATCCCCGATCGGGACATTGACCATGCCACGCGCTTCGATGCTGTTGAAATTGCCATACTCGAATTGCGCTTCAGCCTCGAAACGGGAGAGTTTGGGTTTCGCGGTCACGACATTCACGACCCCGGAGGTCGCATTCCGACCGAACAGGGTGCCTTGAGGTCCGCGAAGGACTTCAATCCGTTCCAGATCGAAATATTCGGTCTCGAACAGGCGTGTTCCGAACAAGGGTGATCCATTGACATGAATTGCGGTCGCAGCATCGCAGGTGACGCCGACGCACAGGTCGCCAACGCCGCGAATAGTGAATGAAGCTGAGGTGAAATTGCCTTTCGAGAAAGATACATTGGGCAGCGTCAGCTGTAGATCCGAGGCATTTTCGATCTGCTGGCTTTCAAGCGCCTCAGCGCTGAATGCGCTGACAGCTATCGGCACGTCTTGCAAGCTTTGCGCCTGACGTTGCGCCGTCACGACGATGACATCGTTACCGCCATCTGGCTCTTCAGCTATGGCTTCCTGAGCATTTGAGACCTGTGGCAACGCCATCAGGACGGCGCTTGCCAACAAATAAGCTTTGTTATTCATCACCCTTCTCTCCCTGTCTCGATTTTTTAGTTTCTTACGCGAACCCGTCCTTTTCCCCGGTAGTCGATGTTCAAAAATGGGGCAGCTCGCCGAGCTGCCCCGAGTTTGAGAGGTGGCCAGAAGGAGATTTCCGGAGAGGAAAAGATTCTCGCCGCCCGGCTTGAAGCTGAGCAGTTTTTCGGTATTTGGTAAAGAACTTTATTATGGCACTTTATTATATTGCTCGGGGCGCTGGGAGGTGTTCCATCTCAGATCCGAAGAAATCAGTTTATACATCCGATGCTTGCTGTCAGCGCTTCAGCCTTGGCACGGTCGAGCGCGCGCCGACGACTTTTGGATGCGGCTGCGGTACGGCACGCCCGATCCCGAGCGCATGTCCCGCCGAAGCTGGACAGCCTTTTGTGGCTCCATGACCTTGCCTTGCTGTTTGCCTCGGAAGGCATATCGACCAACTGTGCCACGATAGATTTCTTTGTGGCGCCAAGCAACACAGGCAAGAGAAGAAGATCTAAACAGAACATATGAACTCTGCTTGGTTATTTCTGCCTCGGCCTTAGTATTTATGTCTTGCTGTGCAAAAGAGGCCTCATCGTTTAACTAAATGTTGGATCGGCAATTCTCGCATCGCCATTACGGTCGCATGCAACCATAAAATCGCGCTAGACGTTGCTCAAGTCGGCGCTTCCCAAAGCCGGAGAAGGCTCCTCAACGCGGTGACAAAGGCCAGCGGCTGGTCGAGCATCAGATGGTGGCGGGCTTGAGGCACGGCAATGATCGGAATGGCTCCTCCCCCCAGTTCACGAACATATGCCACGGAATCCCGGTTGAAGAGCTGGCTCTCCTCGCCGTGAACGATAGCCTTGCGGCCCGGCGCGTTCACTAGGCGCTCGCCGATGGTGAGCCACTCGTCGGGCCGGTTGCTCCTCCGGAACACTTCGGGAGAGAATTTCCACGTCCAACCCTCCCCGTCACGCCGCAGAGAATGAAAGGCCATATAGTCCAAAAGAAATGGCTCACCGACAGGCTGGGGTGGGGAAAGGACGTATCGACTGCGCGCCGCGTCGTAGCTGGGATAGCGACTTTTGGCTTTGTCCGGGTCGCCGGATCCGGGGCTGGCGCGGCGGAGATTCCAATACGCTTGCAAGAGCGCAGGTCGCATGACCATCAGGTCGCAAACCACAATGCCGGAGAAGGTATCGGGCGATTGGGTGACGGCCGTCAACGCTGCGCCAGAACCGAAACTGTGGGCAATGATCGTGGGCTTGTGGCCATCCGCAAACAGTCCAAGCGCTTCGGCAATTTCGCCGAACTCGCGCCCCCTGGCCAAGGGGTCGGCGTGCCCTCGCATTTCGCTGTCGCCCATGCCGGCAAGATCGAAGGCCACCACATCATAATCTTCGGCCAGAAACGGCGCGATGAAGGAAAAGCAGCGGGCATGCGAGAGAAAACCGTGCGTCATCAGTACCTTGGGTTTCGCCCGGTCGCCCCAGCGAAAGTAATGCGCTTTGGCACCCTCGATCTCTACATAGCCTTCCTCGCGCGGCACCCTGAGAGCGGAAACGAACCATTCGGGCAGATGCGAACCATCGCCCGCCCAGAGAGCGTCGATGTCCTCGGGGCAATCTTCAATCTTTACCGCCTCGTTCATATTGTTGGGCCGTCCTTGCGTGTGAGTTTTTCGAAAGCGAAGCCAGCATAGCTGCCGGCCGCCTCTTCGTCGCAGAGCGCGGCATAGCCAGACACGCTCGGAAAATTGATGAGCTGGCGCTTCTTTCCCGGAATATTCGCGCCCATGTACCATGAGGCCGCCTCGGGAAAGAGCGTCATCGCGCCAGCCGCGGCAACCATTTCAGTCCAGCCAGTTTCGGCAGCCGGTTTGCCCTCGAAAAGATCGATGTCCCTCCTACGCAACCAGACCATGAAATCGCAAATCCAGTCGCCCTGTATTTCCGCGCTTGTCGGGCCATTGGCGAAACCCGACGGGCTGAGAGGACCATAAGCGAACAACATGTTGGGAAAACCCGACACCGCCATGCCGAGATAGGCGCGCACACCGTCTTCCCACGCCTGCCAAAGGGGAAGCCCCTCCCTCCCGGTGATGTTCATGTCGATCAACCCGCCACGCCCGGCATCGAAGCCGGTCGCAAAAATGATCAGATCGCATTCGACCTCACCGTCTTCCATCTTGATGGCCTGGGGCTCGATACGGATGATCGCGTTTGCCTTCAGATCGACCAGCGCGACATTATCCTGCTCGAAAATTTCATAATATCCCTGTTCGAGCGAGGGTCTTTTCGTGCCGAAAGGATGCGGCGGCTCCGCAGGCGCAAGTTTCTCGGCCAGAACGGGGTCGATAATCCGCGCGAGAACCTTTTTGCGCCAGAACTCATAGGCGTAGCGGTTCGCTTCGCGATTGGTCAGTATGTCGGCAAAGTTGTTGTACCAGAATTTGAGGCCGCCCTGCCGCCACAGGGTCTCGAAATGGTTGTTGCGCGTCGTGGCGTCTACATCGAGCGCGGAGATGTCAAGCGACTGGCATTCGAATCCCCCGTTCGTTCGCTTGCGCCGAACAAAAATGGCGGGATAGCCCTGCTTATCACGCTGCTGAATGTCTTCGGTAAGCCGTTCCTGGCGCATGGGCAGGCCCAGAATAGGAGTCCTCTGAAACAAGGTCAGCTTTTCTGCGCATTTGGCGGCCTCCTGCGCGATCTGCACTCCGCTCGCACCAGTGCCGATGACGGCGATCCGGCGGCCCGAAAGATCGATACCCTGTTGCGGCCATCGCGCCGTGTGACACCAATCGCCTTCGAACGCCGCGATTCCTCGCATATCGGGAATATACGGCTTCGATGCGAATCCCAAAGCGGGCAGAAGGAAGTGTGTCGATATTCCTTCCCCGCCCTCAAGCTGCAGGCGCCACCGTCGTCCCTCTTCATCGAACCTTGCGCTTTGGACCCTCGATCCCATCCGCATAAGCGGCCAAAGGCCCAGCGTATCGCAAACATGCCGGAAATAGGCTCTGAGCTCCTTCCATCCGGGAAAGCGCTCGCTCCAGGCCCATGATTTCCAAACCTCGGGTATCGAAAACTCATAGAGCGGTACCTGCGAGTCCACGCGGGCACCGGGATAGCAATTCCAGTACCAAATGCCGCCGGGCTGGGCGGCCGCATCTACCAGCAGCACCTTGAACCCGGCGTCACGCAATTTGTGCAGCAGATAGATGCCGCTGAAGCCTGCACCGACGATCACGGCATCGTAATCGGGAGAGCCAGTCGATCTCACGTCGCGACATTCGATCGTTCGGCAATCGCTTTTGCCGTTGCATAATCGGCCTTGCCGTTCGAGGCTCGCATGGGGATGTCTGTCGGAATTATGGTCTTGGGAGTTTTGTATCCCGCCAAATGTGCGCGCACATGGGTTTTGACCGCTTGTTCGTCGAACTGGGCGTGGTCGTTGAGGTGGACGATCGCGGTTACGGCTTGGCCCCATTTATCATCCGGCACGCCTACGACCAGCGCGTCCCCGATGGCGGGATGGGTCTTGAGCACTTCCTCGACCTCCTCGGGATAAACTTTCTCTCCCGCCGTGTTGATGCAGACGCTTCCGCGGCCGAGCAAGGTCAGGCTGCCATCGGCTTCTACCCGACACCAGTCGCCCGGAATGGAATAGCGCACCCCATCGATCGTGCGAAACGTCTTCGCGGATTTCTCGGGGTCCTTGTAATAGCCTATGGGGATCGCACCCTTCCGGGCGATAAATCCCGGCACGCCGCTCCCCGGTTCGACTTTCTGGTCGGTTTCGTCGAAAACATCGCAGAACTCGCCGATCCCAAATTTCGCGGTGTTCGTGCCGCCCTCCGCAGTGGTGACGGCAAGGCCGAAGCCGAGGCCTTCGGATGCGCCAAAACTGTCCATCAGTACGATTTGCGGAATATGCCGGCACAGGCCGGACTTGACCTCCTTGCTCCACATCACACCGGAAGAGAGGATTGTAACGAGGCTGCTGGTATCCCAGCGGCCAGGGTGGTCGTCGAGCGCGGAAAGCATTGGCTTGGCAAAGGCGTCGCCCACGATCGCTATACCTTCCACCTTGTGCCTTTCCACCGTATCCCACAGTTCCTCGGCATCGAAAGACCATGCCTCCAACGTAACTATCGCGCCGCCAGACATCAGCGTGCCGATCGCAGTGATAAAGCCCGTTCCGTGCATCAGCGGGCAAGAGGAAAGCGTGCGCCTGCCCGGGCCTTCGCGGGCGATCAGCGCGACATTTTCTTCGAGTGTCTCTGGAACGGGGCCGAGCAACTTCTGTGCGTCGAGTTGGGCCTTGCGCATGTCATCATGACGCCACATCACGCCCTTGGGCATTCCGGTCGTACCACCCGTATAGATGAAAAGCAGATCGGCGGGCGAGCGTGTGATGCCGAGCGCCGATCCGTCCCCCTCTTGCGCGAGAGTCTCATAGTGGATCGCAAAGGGCGCGATTGAAGACAGCTCGCCAATTTCGACGAAGGTGCGAACCTTCCTAAGCCGGTCGTTGAGTTCGACGATAGTGTCGCGGAATTCCGAACTGTAAACGATGACCTCGCTGTCGGAATCGTCGAAGATATAAAACACCTCTTCGGCCCGATAACGGTAATTGATGTTCACATGCGTCAAACGCCCCTTGAAGCAGGCCGCCATCAACTCGCCATATTCGGGTCGGTTGCGCATATAGAAGGCGACCTTCGCGCCATCGCGGATGCCGCGTTGGCGCAACCCGCGGGCGATATTGTTCGAGCGCGCCGACATCTCGGGCCAGGTGACGATCCGGTCTCCATGTATCAGAGCCGGCGCATCTTCGGGCATGAAGGGCTCGATCGCGTCGAGAATATCCCCGAGATTCCAGTCGATCACATTGATTCTCCTCTCTGGACGGGGCCGCAGCATCGGGGCGCATGACTCCCGTTACTATCAGGCTGCTCTCGTCCAACCCTGCAGAGCCGCTGCCTCGGCTCGCACCGCTTCGGGGCCACCCAAGACCTGCCGATCGAAGCCGATCCGTTTGAACCAGTAGTGCAGGCCGAGCAGATCGGTGAACCCCATCCCGCCATGCACTTCAGTGGCGGTGCGGGCGACAAATCGGTGGACGTCGCCCGTGAGGGATTTCGCATGGCAAGCCGCGAGAGATGCATCCTCCGGCAGCGCATCGAAGACATGGGCGGCGTACCAGACCAGCGCGCGGCACGGTTCATGGCGTGCGGCCATTTCGGCGCACATGTGCTTTACCGCCTGGAAGCTGCCGATAGGGCGGCCGAACTGCTCTCGCTGACCAGCATAATCGACCGCCTTTTCAATCATGGCCTGCCCTGCGCCTAAGCTGTCGGCGGCAAGGATCACGCGGCCAGCATCGCGCAGCCGAGCCGATGCTGTGCCGCCGTCGTCGGCAAGCGGATCGGTCTCGACAGCCGCAAAGGACAATTCTCCCACGCTGCGCGTGCGATCGATGGTGGTGAGGCGGGTCGCCTTGAGTCCCGATGCTAGGGCTGGGACGAGGTGCAGCCTGCCACCGGCGTCCGCTACGAGATACGCGTCCGCGCCTTCGAAATCGAGGCAGAACAGGGCGGTGCCGCTAAGCTTCCCTTCGACGAATTGAACTCCCGCGCCGTCGCGCGCCTGGACCGTCGCGGAAATCGCGACTCCGATACGGGCCTCGCCACGCGCGATCTTCGGAAGCCATTGGCACTTTTGCTTGTTAGTTCCTGCCTCGCTCAGCGCGATCGGGGCGAGAACTACGCTGGCTAGAAATGGCGCTGGTGTGACCGCATAGGCGAGTTGTTCCGCCACGACCGCAGCGTCGAGAAGGGTCATGCCTAGGCCACCATGCTCTTCGGGGACAAGCATGGCTGGGACCGCCAGATCGTGGAGGGCTCCGAAAATAGTGTCACTTAACGGGTTGTCGCGCCCGGCACATTCGCGGACATGCTCAAGCGGGGAGGTATCGGCAAGACACCGCGCAACTGCGTCGCGCAGTATCTGCTGATCCTGCGAAAGGCCGAAGTCCATCACGCCGCTCCCTGCCTGTCGGTCTGCATGCCTGCCGCTCCCTTCGCTTCGTCGGAAATCCGCGCCAGCTTCGGCTCGCGCGGCATCTCTAGGCCACGTTCGGCGATGATGTTCTTCTGGATCTGCGCGGTGCCGCCACCTATTATGAGGCCGAGTTGGAACATATAGTTCCATTGCCAAGCCCCTCCGTCTCGTTCCCGCGGGCTGCGGTGATACAAAATGCCCATCTCGCCCATCGCGTCGATCGCCAGCGCAGAGATCTGATGCGCGACCTCGCAACTCTGCAGTTTGACGATCAGCTTCGCCATGCCGCCAGGCTCGCCCTTGAGGCTGTTCGATAGAATGCGCATTCCATTACATTTCATCGCCGTCACTTCGGCCTGGAGCGCCACCAGCCGGTCGCGCAGGACCGCATTGTCGATCGCCCGACCTTCGCCGATGGATTCCTGCTGCATCAGGCCAATCAATGCCTGCAGCCGGTTCTCGAGTGCGTCGGGATCGCCCAGCATTCCGCGCTCGTGGCCAAGCGTTGCGTTCGCGACGAACCAGCCCTGTCCTCGCTGGCCGACGATCTGGTCCACCGGAACCCGCACATTAGTAAAGAATGTCTCGTTGAACTCGGCGTGACCGGTCATCGTCTTCAAGGGGCGTACCTCGATCCCCGGTATGTCCATCGAGAAAATCAGATAAGAGATACCGCTATGCTTCGAGGCCTCGAGTTCGGTCCTCACAAGGCAAAAGATCATGTCGGCTTGCTTCGCGGTGCTGGTCCAGATTTTCTGGCCATTTATAACGAATTCTCCATTTTCGATGCGCGCGCTGGTCTTGAGGTTGGCGAGGTCCGATCCCGCACCGGGTTCGGAATATCCTTGGCACCACACGACTTCGCCCGTCAGCGTTGCTGCGATCCACCGCCGCTTCTGTTCATCGGTGCCCAACTCGAGCAAAGTCGGGACGAGCATTGAGATGCCCTGGTTCGCCAAGCCGCTCGGAAGCCGAGCTCGCGAAAACTCTTCCGCGATAATGCGCGATTTGAGTATATCCGGCGCCGCTCCGTAGCCGCCATATTCGGCCGGTATCGTGCGCGCCGTATAGCCGTGCTCGATCAATAGCTTTTGCCATCGGATAGCTTCGGCTGAGGGCCGGGAGAACCGGGTGGCGGAGGGTGGCGCCAAATGTCTGTGCGCATTGATGAAGGCGCGGATCTCCGCGCGGAAGGCGTCATATTGGGGGCCGTAGTCGAGATCCATGTCGTCTCTACCCTTCACGCGGACGAAAAACAGGAAGGCGAAAGTCCCCCCCGATCATTTCGAAATCGAGTTCGACCGGCAGATCGAGTGCGAGGATGTCACGCTCGCAATCCACGAGGCGCGTGGCCATGCGCACGCCTTCCTCAAGTTCCACCACGGCAGCCACGAACGGGACGTCGGCGGCAAAAGCGGGGTGCAGCGCCTGATGGGTCACGGTCCAGGAAAAAAGCGTGCCCTTGCCGCTGCTGGGTTCCCAGGAATAGTCTGGCGAGCCGCATCGTGCACACATGTAGCGAGGCAGGTGGCGAAAGATGCCGCAACTTCCGCAACGCTGGAAATAGAGTTGACCGTCCTGGCACAGCCTCCAGAACTCCTGTTCGATCGGGTCCTGCGGCCGCGGCTGCGGCTTGGCCGGCGTTGCCTGCGCGGAGGGCCGCGCCTTGGGAGGCACATCATGCTCGTCGCTCATGCAAACCTCCTGAGGATCGCGATGCTGCCATCGCCAAGGTCTCCCCAGCCTGTCACAAGGCCGGTCTGGGCTCCGATCACTTGACGCTCGCCGCAGTCATGGCGCAGCTGTCGTACTGCTTCCACAACATGGTTGAGACCCCAGACATGCGCCTCGCTAAGCAAGCCGCCATGGGTGTTGATCGGTAAGCGCCCGCCCAGCTCGATCTGGCCATTGGCGACAAATTCGGCCTGCGCGCCAGGCTCGCAATATCCGAGCGATTCGAGCTGCAGCAGAACGATATAGGTGAAACAATCGTAGATCTGGAGGAAGTCCATGTCGTCGCGCGTGACGCCCGCCATATCGAATGCGCGCGGGGCGGCATCGCTGAGGCCGATCTTGAAGGGGTCGGGGCGGGAAGGGATGTCGTCGGCGGGATAGGGATGGCCTTCGGCCGCGCCGGCGATGCTGACGGGCACATGCGGCATGTCTTTGGCACGGTCCATGCGCGAGAGGACGACAGCACAGGCGCCATCGGTCTCGAGGCAGCAATCGTAGAGGCGAAACGGCTCAGATATCCAGCGCGCCGAATAATAGGTTTCCGCGTCGAGTTCGCGGCCATAGGTAAAGGCGCGTGGATTCAATTGCGCATGACGGCGGCAGGCGAGCGCCACGGCCGCCATCGCATCTTCGCCAACGCCGTAGAGCTTCGAGTGACGGGTCGCCAGCCAGGCGTACATCTGCACCGGCAACAATACGCCGTAGGGGCTGTAGTAGCCTTGGATCGTATTGGTCAGGGTGTTCATGTTCATCGGCCGGGTGGGCGGGGCGCCCGGCTTAGGTCTGAGAGCGGAATAGCCGTTCCAGCCCAGTGTCACGAGCACATGATCGCATAGACCACAGGCGATCGCCATGGCGGCATTCTGTAGTGCCGTTGTCGGGCTGGCGCCGCCCATGTGCACGGTTGCCGCATAGCGCAGCACATCAATGCCCAGATTGGCGGCCATCTCCTCCGACGTCGTATAGATTGGCGGCGGCACCAAGCCGTCGATATCGGAGGGTTTCAGTCCAGCATCCGCGATGGCCCGGCGCGAGGCGGTGAGCATCATTTCCACTGCAGTCCGCTCGGTGCCCTTGACGAAATCGGTCTGGCCGACCCCGGTGATTGCTGCCTTGTCGGCAAAGGAAAGGGTGGATGAAAGATTCATGCCGCGTCCCTGTCTCGCTCGCCGGTCAGAAATGAGTTCCGGCGCCGGCCAATGCTCTCTCCGCGCCCTCTATAAGGTCGCGCATCACGACTGCCGCTGGGCGGATCGCATCGATCAGACCAATCCCCTGGCCTGCGAAGCCGGGCATGATGTCCTTGCGTGCGGCCTTGATGCCAGAAGCCATGACAGGCCCCGAAACCATCGACTGATAAGGCATCGGAAGCGGCTCTTTGCCGGCCGCCACCCAAGCATCGGCCCATTTGTTCCGAATCATCCGGGCAGGCTTGCCCGTTAGCGATCGGCTGACCACCGTATCGGCATCGCCGCTTTCGGTGATGGCTTCTTTCTGAAATTGTTCGATACCTGCTTCGTCGGTTGCGAGGAACGCCGATCCGATCCACGCCCCCTGGGCGCCGAGCATCATCGCTGCGGCGACTCCGCGACCATCGGCTATTCCTCCCGCACCGATTACGGGAACACGATCGCCGACTGCATCAACCACTTGCGGAATCAGCGAGAAGGTTCCGACAGGAGAGTTGTGGCCGCCGCCGTCGTGACCCTGCGCGACGATCAGGTCGATACCCGATTCCACTACCTGCAGGGCGTGCTTGACCTTTCCGATCACCGCCATGACCTTGGTGCCATTGGCATGAAGGCGTTCCATCCACGGTTCGGGATTGCCAAGGCCTGCGGCATAGACCGGCACTTTTTCTTCGATGATTACTTCCATCTGCGCTTCGAAGAACTCCCGCGAGAACAGCTGCAGTCCGCCCTTGCCCATGTCCGGGGCGCCCGCCGCGCGCATCGCCGTGGCGGCGTCCACTGCGGGCAAATGCTCGCGCTCCATGAATTCGCGGGTGAACTCCTGATATTCGCCGAGCAAAGCCAGGGGGTTTTCTGCTACACCTCCGCTCTCCGGCGCCGAACCGCGCCTGACAGACGCCGGCAGCAAGGTATCGACCCCAAAAGGCATGTCGGTCATCTCGCGGGTTTGCCTGATCCAGCTACGTAACTGGTCGGGCGAGCATGCGGCAGCGCCGAGAACACCAAGTCCGCCTGCGTTCGACACCGCGGCAGCGAGTGCAGGCACGCTCGCCCCGCCCATTCCAGCCAGAAGAATCGGATATTCGATCCCGAGAATTTTGCAAACAGGGCTCTTCAGCGCCATTATCCTACCCTCTCCGTTCCGCGCCCGATCAGACGCAATTTTCTAAATCTGCCCCCACCTGACACGCTGGGATACAAGCTCGGGGCTTCGCTCTGCCAGATAGGACGCGGATCCCGAGACGAGCCGGGCCATGGCCTGACGCGCCGCTTCGGAATCCCCGGTGCGTACTGCTTCGAGGACACGGCGGAGGAATCGCAATTGGACCGCTCGCTCCTGCGCCGAATAGCCAAGTGAGTGAGAGAATTCGCGCGTAATTAAATGCAGCGTCGACGTTAATAGCCCGAACAATGGATTGCCGCTGGCCCAGCCGAGAAGGTCATGAAAACGACGGTTCAGTTCCTCGAACTGGCCTCCGGCTTCATTTCGTTCCAGCTCTTTGAGGCAATCGGCGAGTGCGCTCAGGTCGCCGGTAGTCGCGCGCTGGGCGGCGTAGGCGGCAACATCCGCGGCGATCGCTTCACGTAGTTCGAGCAGGCCTCTGAGGTCGGCGTCCATGAAATGCAGAATTAGCGAGAGACTGTTTGCAAAGTCGCCGGTCTGCGGACGCGCAACCACCGGACCGCCGCTACGGCCCAGCTGAAGATGGATAACGCCCTGGAGCTCAAGGAAGCGGAGCGCTTCGCGCAAGGTCGCTCGCGCGACATCATATCGCGCAAGCATTTCTTCCTCACGCGGCAACCTGTCGCCCGGGGCGTGTGCACCTGCCTCGATATCGCGAACGATGTGCTGGGCAAGCGAGAGTGCGCGCTTAGCTTTCTTCGCGTTTTCGACTTTCAGCAACATCACTCTGCCTCACCCCTGTCACGAAGCCTTATAAGATTTAAGTTCCGTTTATGTCCATGGTCGTGAGATAAAAATGTTTCAGATGCAAAAAAATGATAAAACCTTATAAGCATTATTGACTGAGCCTCAGAAGGGATTTACGATTTCAAGTAGGGCAATTGTGCTGTTATCGACGAAGGGCGCGACATGGATACCGACATGGTGGAGCCGAATATCCGCGAAAAGGTCGCTTTCATCCCGATCGACGAGATTGATGTTGCGCGTCCGAGCCTTTTCCAGAAAGACACGGTCGGCCTGTTCTTCGAGCGGCTTCGCCGAGAGGAGCCGGTCCACTACTGCCGCGAAAGCTATGTCGGACCATATTGGTCGATTACAAAGTTCGACGACATCATGGCCGTGGACACCAACCATAAGGTATTTTCGTCAGAGGCGAAGCTCGGCGGTATCGCCATCGAGGACATGCACTCGGCGAAAAGCGCGCTTGAACTTGAAATGTTCATCGCGATGGACCCACCAAAGCACAACCAGCAACGAAAGGCCGTTACTGGTGCGGTCGCGCCGTCCAACTTGCTGCTGCTTGAGCCAACTATCCGCGAACGAGCATGCCAAATCCTCGACGACTTGCCGGTCGGCGAAGATATTGATTGGGTTGATAAGGTGGCGGTCGAATTGACCACAATGACCCTTGCGACCCTGTTCGACTTCCCGTGGGAGGAACGCCGCAAGCTCACGCGCTGGTCCGACGTCACAACGGCCGCCCCTGAAACTGGGATCGTCGCATCCTATGAGGCGCGGCGCGCAGAGCTGATCGAATGCGCAATGTATTTCAAGGGTCTGTGGGAGCAGCGCATCAATGCGGAGCCGAAGAATGACCTGATCTCCATGATGGCGCATTCTCCGGCGACACGGGACATGCCCTTCCTGGAGTTTCTGGGCAACCTCTTGCTGCTTATCGTGGGCGGCAATGACACCACGCGCAACTCGATCAGCGGTGGTGTCCTGGCACTGAACCAGAACCCGGACGCGTATTTGAAATTGAATAACGATCCTGGGCTCATCACTAGCATGGTGCCAGAGATCATCCGCTGGCAGACACCGCTGACCCATATGCGCCGCACGGCGCTGCAAGATTGGGAGATCGGCGGCAAGAAGATCAGAAAAGGCGACAAGGTTGTGATGTGGTACCTGTCGGGTAACCGCGACGAGACGGTCATCGACAGGGCGGACGAGTTCATCATAGACCGTAAGAACCCACGGCATCATCTGTCTTTCGGCTATGGCATTCATCGCTGTATGGGCAACCGGCTCGCAGAACTGCAACTACGGATCATCTGGGAAGAGATCCACAAGCGGTTCGCGAAGATCGAAGTGACCGGTGAACCCGAGCGCCTGTTCTCGAACCTAGTGCGAGGGATTACGAAACTGCCGGTGAGGCTCCACGCCCGCTGATTGGCTGATTCAAAAAAAGCGGAGCTTGATATGGTCAAAGTGACGT
This sequence comes from Sphingopyxis sp. H053, assembly GCF_001468225.1. Taxonomy (GTDB): domain Bacteria; phylum Pseudomonadota; class Alphaproteobacteria; order Sphingomonadales; family Sphingomonadaceae; genus Sphingopyxis. The sequence continues at coordinate 40,510 of NZ_LNRU01000009.1, forward strand.
TCGTTTCCAGCGATGGAACGCGGAGGGCAGTCGACATAGCCGAAGGTGAGACAGCGCGCGAAGCGGCGCTGTTCAACGATGTGCCGGGCATCGACGGTGATTGCGGCGGGGTGTGCGCTTGTGCAACCTGCCATGTGTTTGTGGATCCGGCCTGGATCGACAAGGTCGGCCGCTTGGCCGAAGGCGGTGCGGAGGCAGACCTCCTGCAGTTTGCGGAAGGGGCGAACGAATATAGTCGCCTCGCTTGCCAGATTCCCATCGAGCCCTTGGTGGAAGGTCTGATTCTGCATGTTCCCGAGCAGCAATACTGACATGCCTGCGTGACGCGTGTTTCACACGACGCTCGACTGTCTGAAATCGCGAGTAGAGCTCAACCAGGAGGTACTCGCTACCTTTCAGAGGTCCCAGCATCAAATGGCGGATCTGTGCTGACCTAGCTCTCGTGCGCCCGCGAGTCGAGGGGGGCGTGCCAACAGTGCCTTTCAACTTAAAATTTCATACGCTGCGCCGTATCCCGCGTTGGCGGGAATAGTGAGGATGTTCGTGCCGTCTCGCTGGATGACTTCTGGAAGGACCGGCACGATTTCGCGAGCCTTGGCCCGCGCGACGCAATCGTCTGCGCTCGCAGCTTCGGCTAGCAGTTGCAGGTTCAATCTCGTAGGAAAGATGATCGTTCGTTCACCGCTGACACCCAGTTTCAGGGCTTTGCTTGGCGAAAGCCATTCCGCATCAACGGTTTCATATCCATCACATGCTGCGATCTGGCGCTCTGGGGCGCGAACGACGAAGAAATGAGTGTCGAAGCGCTTTTGCATAAAGCTGGGCGTGATCCACCGCGCGAACTCGCTCAGGCGATCAAGGCGCAGTTGCACATCGGCCTCACGCACAATGTCGAAAAATTCGCGCTCGCCTCGCTCGACGGCTTTGCGGCTTTCAAGATCGCAAATATCCTCGAACTCGCTACCGTCGCGATGATCGGCCAGCAGGATGCCTGCTTCCTCAAAGGCTTCACGAATCGCGGCAATCCGGAGGGTGCGCTGCGTAGGATCTAGCGTTTTCCAACCCCTGCAATAATCGGCCCATTCAGGCGCTTCATCGGCAGCAGAAGGCTTTCCACCCGGAAAGACCAGCGCGCCGGATGCAAAATCGATCTGGTGATGCCGCTTGACCATCAGCACCTGGAACTCCGGCTCGTCGCGAAGCAACAGCATGGTGGCTGCGGGGACCGGATTGACTGGCTTCTGCAGGGTCATCATAAACTCCAGTTTGAATTGGCCTGATATTGGACGCTGGCCCGTTCAGGCTGAGCAACGATCTTATCGCCATTTGCGCAGAAGAACCAACCCGGCAAGAGCCAGTGCAACACTTGCAAGCACCCAGGACTGATTCGCAAGCAGCGCCGCGGAGACGATAAGTGCGGCCGCCACAGGACCTTTGACAGGCTGGCTCGCGCGGCGAATGGCTGCAAGCCGTTCAAAACTGGCCGGATCGATCTGGACAGGCACGTACCCGGACTTGGCGATCACGGCGGCGTTATCGAGAAGGTCGGGCATGACCGCCGCCAAGGCGAGGAGTTTTCGGCGAACTTTTTTTAGATTGGGCTGATTTCGGCCGAGAGAGAATCTTTCCGCGAACAGCTCCAACATGATGGGGCGTGTTTCCTCCCCAATATTATAACCAGGCGCAAAGGAACGCGCAAACCCCTCCGCCGTGAGCAATGTTCGAAGAAGGATCGCCAGATCAGGCGGAAGTGCGAGCTGATAGTCTCGCAGGAGATCGAACACGCGGCTGAAAATATGCGAGAACTCAATCCCCGAAAGGACGGTTCCTCTGAATTCACCTATCAGCTGGTCCAAATTCTGGGTGAGCCCATCACGGTCAACTTTTGGATTTCCGGCCCATTCGAGCAACACGTTCGCGACGTCGGCTGTGTCCTCGTCGGCTATAGCCATGACAAGTCGCACCAGCTCCTCGCGTCTCGCCTTCGTGAGAGTGCCGACCGATCCAAAGTCGATAAAGCCCACATCCTGTTCCCCGATAAGGAAAACATTGCCCGGATGCGGATCGCCATGGAATTCGCCATTCAGAATGATCATGCGCAGGACTGCATTCGCATATTGTCTCGCGAACGCCGCCACGCGTGGGTCGGTCGAGCCGGCCTCGAGCGCAGACGCGGGCGTTCCATACAGCCGCTCCTGGACGTTGACCCGTATCCCCGTCAGTTCCCAATGAATTGTTGGAGTCTTGATCCCAAGCGTGTCAAGATAGCCACCGATACGCTCGCATGCACGAGCTTCGGCTGCCAGATCCATTTCCCAGGCAAGATTTCTGCCAAAGGTTCGCAGGAACTCTACGGGGCGATAGCGGGCGATTTCAGGGGATCGATCCTCGGCAACGGCGGCGAGGCGCGACAGCAGCCGCACATCGGCCTCCATTCGCGCAGCAGTGCCCGGACGCCGCACCTTTATGATAACGCCGGCGCCGTCGAGCAGCGAAGCAGAGTAGGTCTGCGCTACCGAAGCCGAAGCCAGTGGTTGTTCATCGAATTGGGTGAATTCCCCTCGCCAGTCAGCTCCCCAGCTTGCGGCAAGGATGGGCTCGATTTCTTCGAATGGCACCGGAGAAACCTGATCGTGGAGCGTCGCGAAGGCAGCAATCCAGGACCTGGAAAACAGATCGCTGCGCGTCGCCAGCAGCTGTCCAAGCTTTATTCCGACCGGACCAATGTCGCGCAGGAGTGCGACGACCGCCGCCGGCCGCAATTCACCTGGATCGATTGAATTGGCAGGATGCGGAATGACGCCGAGCGCGCCCGCCAGGCTTTTGGCGCCGTGCCGGACAAGAATCTGTCCTATCTCGGCGGCGCGTGCGATGTCTCCTATCGGTTTATCTCGGAACCCAGGCATATGTCCTATTCCGCATCGGTCCGGCTCTGATCGAGATTCGACGCAATCCGCACAAGAATGTCCAGCAACGTCCGTTTTTCGTCGCGCGTGGCGTTCCGCCATAAGACCCTATGCAGCCCGTCCGCGGATTCTCTCAGTTGGGGCAACAACCTGTCGAGCTCCTGGGTCAGGATGAGCTGCCATGCCCGGCCGTCCGTTTTGGCTCGTCGCCTTTCCATCAATCCTTTCTCACAAAGGCCAGCGACGGCTTGACCGATCGTGGCGGATTCCAACTCTAGTCGCTTGGCAATTCCGGCCTGCGTCAACGATGGTTCGCGGAGAAGTTGTCCGATGATGCGCCACTGCGTCTGATTGAGGCCGCTCTTGGCAATCCGTGCGTCATAAGCGCGCCTCGCCCCCCGACTAATCTCGTCCATCAAATATAGCATACGGTCGTCGTCGGTGAGGGCGCCTTCGCGAAGCCGTGGCGGCATTGTGTCGAGATTTGCGTTCATACCGCTGCCTAGTCCGTTTCGTGGGAATGCCAAAACGCAAATTACTAAACGATTTTACTAACTGGATGGAACGGTCTACGCCACGCCATGAAGCGACTTAGCACATGTCCAAAATCCTTCGAAAGAGGCAGATGACCGACGAACCAAATGAGCGGGAACAGGATCGCGCGCCCGCATCCAGCCTGAAATCGCAACCCAAATTTCGCCTCATCCTCATCATAGCCATCACTGCTGCGCTGATTGCAGGTGGTTGGTGGTATTACAGGCATGTCACCTATGGGCAGTACATGCAGTCGACCGACAACGCCTATGTCGCGGCCGACAGCGTTGTGGTTTCATCAAAAGTGGCCGGATACGTGGACGCGGTGCTCGTCTCTGAGAACGGGTGGGTCAGTCCCGGCGAGGCGCTCGTGCAACTGGATGTGCGAGATTATAGAGCCCAGGCGCAACAGGCGCGTGCGCAGATTGCGGCGACGCTGGCCGGCGCCGACACAATCCGCTCGCAAGTAACCGAACAGGACTCAGCGATTCGACAGGCGCGGGCCCAACTCGCCGCCAAGCGCGCGGCGCTCGACCTCGCCAATGAGCAGGTAGCGAGGTATCGCCCCCTCGCCGCGACCGGTGCGGAGCCGCGAGAAAAGCTTCAACAATATGAGACACAGGCGCAGCAAGCGCACGCCGACTTTGTTGCTGCCCAGGCAGCAGTCTCTGCCGCCAACGGTCGGAGGGCCACCTTGTTCAAACAGATCGACCAGACCGAAGCCCAAGCTGACGCGGCCCGCGCGCAGCTGGAAGCGGCCGACCTAGATGTCACATCGACCCTGCTGCGAGCCAGCAAGGGAGGTCGCGTTGGCGATCTAACAGTAAGGGTCGGCCAATTCGTTCAGCCCGGCCAGCGATTGATGACGGTGGTTCCGGTAAACGAAATCTACGTCATCGCTAATTTCAAGGAGACGCAGGTCGGCCTTTTGCGGGCGGGGCAACCGGTCAAGCTCGAGGTCGACGCACTTCCCGACTTTGAGATTGCCGGACGCGTTGAGAGCATCTCCCCCGGAACCGGAGCAGAATTTTCAATCCTGCCGCCCGAAAACGCCACAGGGAATTTCACCAAGATTGTTCAGCGGATAACGGTTCGTATCGCGATAATAGCCTCGCCCAAAGTGCGTCGTCTGCTCGTCCCGGGCATGTCGGTTGTGGCAGTTGTCGACACGCGAAATGCTGCCGGAGAGCTGAAAGAGATCTCGAGTACCGACAAATGACCGCCGAGTTGGCATCGAACAGCGCCTCTGGTACTCCGACTGCAGACAGGCGGAATGCCGATATCACCGCGTGGATAGCGGTCGCAGCGGGCGCACTTGGCGCCATGCTCGCAACACTCGATATCTCTATCGTCAATTCCGCGCTTCCGGTGATCCAGGGCGAAATCGGAGCCAGCGGCACCGAGGGAACCTGGATTGCCACCGCATTTCTCGTAGCCGAAATCGTGGTAATTCCGCTTAGCGCCTGGCTTGAACGCCTTTTTGGACTGCGAAATCTGCTCATCATTGCGGTTTCCGCGTTCACCGGCTTTTCAATTCTTTGCGGTATGGCGACCGACCTCACGACCATGATCATCGGTCGCACGGGTCAGGGTTTCATGGGTGGTGCGCTGATACCGACTGCGATGACCATCGTGGCGAAAAGATTGCCGCCCCATCAACAGCCGATCGGCATGGCGCTGTTCGGCATGACAGTGATTCTGGGTCCGGTCATGGGGCCGCTGATCGGTGGCTGGCTGACCGAAAATTTGAGCTGGCACTATGCCTTCTTTGTCAATGTTCCAATCTGCGCTGTGCTGCTGCTGCTGCTATTCGTCGGGCTTCCTCACGAAGAGCCGAAGTGGGAGTATCTGACCGATGCTGATTGGGCGGGCATTGCCGGCCTGATTCTGGGGTTGGGCGCTTTGACTGTGTTGCTTGAGGAGGGGCATCGCGAGGAATGGTTTGAATCCGCTCTTATTCGCTGGCTGGCCCTCATTGCCGTCATCGGTTTCGCTTCACTGATCTACGGGCAGCTGAATGCGTCCAAGCCCGTCCTGAAACTCCGCCTCCTTCTCAATCGCCAATTCGGAAGCGTTGCGGTGATGGCTCTCGCCTTGGGAATGGTGATGTATGGTTCGACCTACGTCATTCCCCAATTTCTTGCGATCATATCGGATTATAACGCTTTTCAAACCGGGCTCGTTATATTTTGGATGGGTATTCCGGCCTTTGTGCTTATGCCGATCCTGCCCTTAATGATCCGTAGGCTCCACATCCGCATTGCCGTCGGAGTCGCAATGCTTCTGATGGCGGCCAGCTGTTTCGTCAGCATAAGCCTCACCGCGGAATCCGGGGGCGCCGTATTCATCGAAAGCCAGCTTATTCGGGGTGTTGGCATGATTCTGTCCATGATGTTCCTGAACCAGGCTACCGTAGCCTCAGTGGCAAATACAGATGCTGGCGATGCCTCCGGTATTTTTAACGCCGCTCGAAATCTCGGAGGATCTTTCGCTTTGGCCGGACTGGCTTCGTTTCAGGACCAGCGGATCTGGCACCATAGCCGGCGCATGGAAGAAACGCTGAATGCCAACAGTGTTTCGCTCCAGATTTATCTTGATGAACTCGCGAAAAGCTTCGGCGGGATGGAGGGTGCCATGTCGATGCTAGGCCGGACCATCCAGCGGGACGCGTTCGTAATGACCTACAATGATGTGTTCTTGGCGATGGGCGTCCTAACCTTGATGACCGTTCCTTTGGTCATCTTTTTGAAGCCGCTTCCCAGGAATGTTTCCCTTTCGATGCACTGAGCCTGATATGATAAAAAAATCTGTAATATCGCTTCTCGCCTCGTTTCTGCTGGCCGGTTGTGTCGCGGGCCCAGACTACGCCGGGCCTCCAGAAGTATTCTCGGCGAACCGAAATGACGGCTTTGTCCGTGCCGGCGGTAACGTCAGCGATGCCGAGCCCGAGCTGGCAGATTGGTGGCTCCTTTTGAACGATCCGGAATTGAACAGGCTTATCGAGGCCGCGTTATCGGACAATCCTTCGCTTCAGGCTGCGCAAGCGCGGATCGCGCAGGCGCGGGCATCCGTGAGACAGGAGAAGGCCGGAAGATTTCCGACGCTTGGAACCCAGGCGACGGCTATTCAGGGCCGCTTGCCGGGCCTTGATATTCAGAACAGTGCCCCGCCTTCGGCGAGCGCGCCTGTTAGTCCGCAGGGACAGGCGGATGATAGCCTCAGTGTCTACAATCTCGGGCTCAACGCTAACTGGGAGCTGGATTTCGCAGGAGGAACGCAGCGACGGATCGAGGCCGGCAACGCTCAGGCAGCGGCAGCGGTTGCCAATGTGGAGGATGCCAAGGTCCAGCTGACCGCCGAAGTCGCCAATGCCTATGTCAACCTGCGCGAGGCCCAGTTTCGAGCCAAAGCGTACCGAACCGAGTGCGAGTTGCAGCATCAAATCCTCTCGCTAACCTATCAACGGTATCAGCAAGGCGTTTTGCCCCTGTTCCCTCTCGGCAATGCAAATGCCGAGCTCGAGTTGCTCAAGTCTCAGCTCGCCGAGGCCGAAGCTGACACGGCGGTATTGCTCGATGCGCTTGCCATTTTAGCTGGGCAGATCCCAGGGACAACGGACGAAGCGCTGAAACAGATCTTCGATGTTCCCCTCCCGCCGGAACAGGTCGCGGTGGGCGACCCCTCAAACCTTGTCGCACGTCGGCCCGACATCCGCGCGGCCGAACGCAGCCTGGCGGCAGCAACGGCTCGGATCGGTGTTGCGGAGGCCGCACGATTTCCGAAGCTGTCATTCATGGGAATCTTGGGACTTGGCGGAACGTCGCCAGACGATCTCTTTGATGTGAGCAACCCGTCAATTCTCGCTATTCCGCAGCTGCAGTGGAACTTCCTCGATTTCGGAAGGGTCGATGCCTCGGTCGATCAGGCGAGCGCCGCCCGTGCCGAGGCGGTTGCCAACTATCGACAGACAGTGCTTTCTGCACTTCAGGACGCCGAGCGCGCGTTGTCGCGCTTTGGCCAGCAGCGCTCTGCCCTGGTGGCGTTCGCGCAGATCAAGTCCCAGGCAGATGGCGCAGCCGATCTTGATCGACAACGATTTGCCGGCGGAGTGATCTCGCGCGCTGACCTAAATCGCACGCTTCGCAAACAGGAGCAGGCGGCAACCGACCTCGTCCGGGGAAAGGCGGCGCTCACGCTGTCATGGATCGCCCTGCAAAAATCACTCGGCCTGGGATGGCAAATGCAAGCAAAGATTTAATGTCACCTACGAGTGTTGTTAATATAAACTCCAAGGTGCGATATCGGTTCAGAAAGAATCTCATAGGGATTTCACCTGACAATTTTATCTAACCTTAGCAAGAGTATCCTGTGCTTATTCAAACGATCTGTCGGCCGATTTGTGCGCAGCATACTCCTTGCAAGCGACCTGATATAACGCTACGCTGACGTCTACATAATGTCATTGAGGCAAGGCGCGATGTGTGGATCGGCATGGTTAAATGTGTGGGGTCAGTGGTCCCGCTTGCTGGCATGATCCGCTCGACGACGGGCTATGGGAGAGGAAGTTGCCACGGGCGATCCGCTCTCCCGACACCGGTTGGAGACTTGCTGCGATGAATGCGCGCACAGCACCGAACATCTTCGTTCGCGAAGGAGATGGCATTTCAACGTTGGTCGTTGAAGGTGACTGGACAGCGATTTCGATCGCAGGCCTTTCCGGGCATGTTCTGAGTCCCTCGAACCTCTCCTTCTCAAGCGACTTCGGAAACCTGGGAAGGATAGACAGCGCAGGCGCGCTCGCCATCCTGACTCTCGCACCCAATGCGGCATTTACCGCAGACCTGCCCGCCAATCTTGCTGATCTGTTCGCGCTGGTGGGCTCGGCCATGGCCGACCGCGATGTCCCGTCTATCAAAACTCCCCCATTTCACGTGCGTCTTGGCCAAAAAGTTTATCGAGCTGTCCAGGAAATCGGCGCAAGCGCTCGATTTCTCGGGCAACTTGAGGTGGCGCTCATGAAATCTCTTGCACATCCCAAAAGGATGCGACTGATCGCACTGGCGTCGTCAATTCAGAAGGCCGGCTTCGATGCGCTGCCACTCATAGCGATCATGACATTCTTTATCGGCGCAGTAGTGGCTCTCATAGGAAGCGATCTGCTCAAGACATTGGGTGCATCGGAACTGGTCGTCGAACTGGTTGGCATATCCGTCCTCCGCGAGTTCGGCGTCCTCATTCCCGCGATACTACTTGCCGGTCGGTCCGCTTCCACTTTCGCGGCCCAGATCGGCGCAATGCGAATGAATCAAGAGACGCAGGCAATGAAGGTGATGGGCATCGACCTGTTCGACGCGCTGGTTGTGCCACGCGTATTGGCATTGCTTGTAATTATGCCCCTCCTGGCGATTGTTGCCATGCTGGCTGGGTTGGCCGGCGGGCTTGTCGTCAGCTGGGGCATACTCGACGTGAGCCCGACATATTTCGCCGAACGACTCTCGGCTGCGGTCGATATCCGACACTTCTGGGTTGGAATGGCAAAAGTACCGGTGCTGGCCATTGTGATTGCGCTTGCCGGATGTCGCCACGGCCTTTCGGTACGCGGAGATGTTGAGGATCTGGGCGGGCGGGTGACCGTCGCCGTTGTCCAAGCGCTATTCGCAATCATCCTTCTGGATGCCGCCTTTGCAATTCTCTTCAACGTGCTCGAAATATGATTTGCGATCCGGACGTCGTTATTCGGGTGGAGAATCTTAAAACCCGATTTGGCGATCACATTATCCACCAGGATTTGAACCTAGAAGTCCATCGTGGCGAGATTCTTGGTGTCGTCGGAGGGTCCGGTAGTGGAAAATCCGTCCTGATGAACACCATTTTGGGCCTGATTGCGCCTAGCCATGGGACAATCGAAATCTTTCAGAAAAAAATTGGGAGTCGCTTTGATCGTACGGAAATTAATCACCGAATTGGCGTCATGTTTCAAAATGGCGCGCTTTTTTCTTCTCTTAGTGTGCAAGAAAATGTCGAGGCTCCTCTCATCGAACATACCCGTCTTAGAGAGCCGTGGCTCGAGGCCGTGGCTCTGATGAAAATCGGCCTTGTCGGACTCGATGCCGAGGTGGGCCGGCAAATGCCCGCTGAACTTTCAGGCGGAATGCGAAAACGTGTAAGCGTAGCGAGGGCCTTGGCGCTCGATCCAGAATTGCTGTTCCTTGACGAACCCACTTCGGGCCTCGACCCGATCGCAGCCGCGGAATTTGACCAGCTGATACGGACGCTGAGCGACACGCTGGGGCTTACTGTCGTGATGGTGACCCATGATCTCGACAGCCTGTATTCCATCAGCGACCGCGTGGCCGTGGTTGCGGATCAGAAAATTGTCGAGGTTTCGCCAATCGCGGAACTTGAGAGGTCTGACCATCCTTGGATCAGGGCGTTTTTGGGAGGGCGGGCGGAGCGCGCCAAGGAAAGGAACCGCTAATGGAACGCGACGCGAACTACGGTCTGATTGGGGGCCTGACGCTGGCTCTGCTAGCGGCGGCTTTCGGCTTCATCCTCTGGCTCGGTCAATCCCAATTCGCGCGTGATTTCGACGAGTATCGGATCATTTTCGATGGTCCTGTCCGCGGGCTGAGCGAGGGAGGCGAGGTGCAGTTCAACGGAATTCCGGTGGGAGAAATCACGCGTATTAGTCTTGATCCCAGAAATCCAAACAGGGTGCTTGCAGGAGTGCGCCTGCGCGAGGATACGCCTGTGCGCGTCGATTCTACCGCCGCGACGGAGTCGCAAGGCATAACCGGCGGAAGCTACATCCAGATCAGTGCGGGGACGCCCTCTAAGCCGTTGTTGAAGGAGGTTTCCAAGGAAGCGCTCCCAGTGATTAAGGCGGAAAAAAGTTCGCTACAATCCCTGATGGATGGAGGTGGCGCATTGTTGGCGGATGCTTCGCAGGCCCTGGAAAGGGTCAACCGGACCTTGTCCGACGAGAATATCGAAAATGTTTCGGCTGCTATTGCGAATGTAACAGCTACCACGGCGGAATTGCGATCTAGTCGCGGAATGTTCAGCAAGGCTGAACAAGCGTTTGCACGCCTGGACCGGGCGGCGGCCGATATCGAGGCCGCGGCCGCATCGGCGCGCACGGCGATCGATGGCGACGGTCGCAAGACGTTTGCCGATGTCTCGGCAGCCGCTCGAGATCTTCGAGAGGGGATCGCCGAGGCGAGGGTGGTCATTCACAGGCTTGATGACGCCGCGAGTGGATTGGCGGCGCCCGACGGCTCCGGGATTGCTGCAACTTTGAAATCGCTCGATAGCGCGGCGCAGGAAATCGAGCAGCTCGCCGGCCAGCTACGACGGACCCCTCGTGAAAGGAAGCTCCCCCAATGAAAACGATCTCTGCAAGAATGTTTTTGCTGATGGGCGCGCTAATTTGCCTTTCTGGTTGCGGGAATATTCTGGGAACTGGCGGCAAATCGACGTTGTACCGGATCAGTAGCACGCCCGTACCGGAGCGTGAAATTGCACGACAGTGGATTCCGGTGTATATTACGCGACCGACGCTTCCGCCTGGGGCCGATGGAGACAGGATCCTCACGATCGAGAATCGCGAAGTCACGTATCTGGCCAAAGCACGGTGGATGAGGCCTGCGCCCGAGATGATCCGCGAGGCTATTGCCGGAAGCGTAGCGCGCAAAATCGATCACGCATATATCCCTGTCCAGAGCGTTGCTTCCGATCATTACGTCCTATCCGCACGGCTTTCTTCTTTTGCAGCCTATTACGACCAGGGGCCCGACGCGGCCCCGATCATTCGCATCGCCGCGCAAGTGGAACTAAGCCGATCCAAAGAATCGGAACCACTGGCAGTCACGCGCATCGTCCTTGATAGGTCAGCAAGTGCAAATAGCGTTTCGAGTATCGTCGAAGCCTTTGATCGCGCGAGCCTTGAAATGGCCGACGAAATCGCGAGTTGGACGGCTGCGGCGATCAACTAGCGTGAAGCCAATGGAAACTTAGTCGGGACAACGGCCCAGCCCAAGATGAAGCGGGAATGTTATGGGTGGCTCCCCTTCAGGGAGGGGCGGCAGCCGTACACAAATAGATCGACAGCTTGCCTCATTCGGGCTGAAGAGGTTTCATTGTGACTGGTCACTCCCACTCCAAGAGCGGCCCGACGAAAAGGTGACAAAATGACGCTGGAGATAAACTGCTCCGCAGCAAAATTCGCGTCTGACACCCTGATTTCTCCCCTCTCCTCGGCTTTGCGCAAGACCTCTGCCACCAATCTCGTCGTGCGTCCTACGCCGAATTCGTAAAGGTTTCGCGCTAAAGCGGGAAAACGTGCAGCCTCAGCCATTACAACGCGTTCCAACGCGACGTGAATGTCGGTAAGCATCCAGGATAGCAGTTCATCGGACAGCTCTTCAAGCTCGAGCCGAACGTCGCCATGTTCGGGAACGTGCTGTTCAAGGAAGGAGAGCCGATCCTCGATTTCCATGAGTATTGCCGCTTCGAAAAGCAGCTTTTTGTCCCCGTAACGGGCGTACAACGTGCGCTTGGAGATGCCTGCTTTTGCAGCAATCCGTTCAGCCGTTGAACGACCGAATCCGTCGGCAAAGAAGACATCGCGGGCGACACGGAGAATTTTCCTCGAAAGTGCTTGCGAGGCTTGTCGAGTGGGCCTCCCTGTTCGTCCGGAAGCTGGTTCTTTGGTTTTTTGGGTCGACGCCATGCCTCATCTTGGCCATACCTTGACCGCGCTGCAAGCGTAGAGCGCTTTGCCTTGGACAGCCCGACCGAGATTGCCCGGGCTTATGCAAGACTCACGAGGCCCGCTGAAATTATCCCGCCTGAAAGGATCGCTGCCATTCGCACGGAATGGACGCAGTGTGATCTCATCTAGGCGAGTTGGTTACGATACGCTTCGCGTAAGGCCTTTTTGTCGATCTTTCCCGTTGCAGTGAGCGGTACTGTCGCGAACAGGATGTCGTCCGGCAGCCACCAACGAACAACCTTCGTCTCCAGATGCGCGCGAATTGCGTCGGCTGTGACGGCTTGACCTTCATGCGTTTCGATCACGAGAAGGGGGCGCTCTTCCCATTTTGGATGATATACGCCAACGACCGCCGGGACCCGGACGCCGGGGTACCCAACCGCCGCATTCTCGATATCAATCGAGCTGATCCATTCGCCCCCGGACTTGATCACATCTTTCTCGCGGTCGGTCAGCCGGAGAAAGCCGAAGCGATCGATCGTACCGATGTCCCCGGTGTCGTACCAGCCATCGCTCCCGGCGCCCTCAATATCGGGGAAATAGCGATCGACGACCCACGGTCCGCGGACCTGGAGCGCACCCGCCTGCTCACCGTCCCAGGGGAGCGGCGTGCCATCGCCGTCGATAATGCGCAGTTCGATGCCAAATTGCATGCGACCCTGCTTCGTCAGCGGGAGGTCGTTCGCGAAATCCTCGCCTTCGGCCATCAGGAGCGGGGAGGGCGTCGAAATCACGCCGAGCGGATTGGTTTCGGTCATGCCCCAGAGCTGCAGCACAGTGACACCATATTTGGCTCGGAATGTCTCGGCCATCGCCCGGGGGACGGCCGAGCCCCCAATCACGAGGCGCTTGAGATTGCCGACCCCCGTCCCCGTAGTGTCGAGATGAGCGAGGTACAAGGTCCAGATCGTCGGCACACCACCCGAAAAGGTGACGCCCTCTTCGTTGATCAGGTCGGCAAGACTGGCACCGTCCATCCTGTCACAAGGAAGCACTAGCTTGCAGCCGTTGATCGCTGCCGTGAAGGGAAGTCCCCATGCCGTTGCATGATACATGGACGAGCAGGGCATGATGACATCAAAAGCGCTGAACCCGAAGGCACTGCTTAGACCGGCCGCCATCCCGTGAAGAACGATTGAGCGGTGGCTGTATAGGACGCCCTTGGGGTCGCCCGTCGTCCCCGAAGTGTAGCAAAGAAATGCGGCTGCCTTTTCATCGAAGCTCATCCAGGTGAGGGCTCCGTCCTCGCTTGCCAGCAACGCTTCGTAGTTCAACGTGTCGGCAACATCTGGCGCGATCGTTCCGCGCTCCGCGAGAAGGACATAGCGCTCGATACCCGGAAGGAGAGGACGCAGCCGTGCGACGAGCTCGGCTAGATTGGGCTCGAAGAAGAGAATGCGGCTCCCTGCATGAGCGATAGTGAAGGCGATCTGCTTGTCGCTGAGACGCGGGTTGGCGGTGTGCAATACGGCGCCCATGCCCGGCGCCGCATAGAAGAGTTCGAGGTGGCGGTGGGAGTGTTCCAGGCGAGCGAGGAGACGCCGTCGCCCGTCGCAATCCCGAGGACGCCAAGGGCCTGCGCAGCCTGACGCGCACGCTGATCGCAGCGGTGCCAGTCATACCGCCAAACCGGCTCCACGACAGCCTTCGAGACGATCTCCCTCTTGCCGTGCGCGCGCGCTGCATATTCCAATATTCCGCTGATCAGCAGCGGCGCGTCCTGCATCAATCCCCGCAACATGCTGCATCCTTCTTCGCCCCACTGCGCCGTCGCGCGCACGGTTCCGCCTCTCGGTTCCGATCGCCGCGCTGGCTGTCAATGACCGTCATCATGCTGGCCCATGGGCAAACTCCACGGGCCGCGATTGCATTCAGCCAGCAATTCTCAATGATCATATTGCAGCGGCACGGCTTAGGTTCGATCGCCCCCGAGATGTTCTCGCCCGCGTTTCAAATTATTCACTCGCTGGTTTCAGCAACAGCGACAGGAACCGCCAATCGGACCAATCACCTTTTTTCCCCGCCGCTAAGGCGGCAATGTCGAGTTTCGCCTGCCTCACGATCGTAAGCCGAAGCGACGGAATGATATAGAGGCGTTGATCGCCCGCGCCGGCGGCGACGACCATATCCGCCGGTAGTTCGGCGGCATGACTGGTGATATCGGTGGACCGAGTAACAATATCGACAGCCGGCGTGCTACGGGGTAGCCACCAAGTGAGACCGTAGGCAGGATTGACCTGGCTACCCTGGAACATCTCGCCGAATGTCGCTTCGTCGACAAGTGGCCTGCCTTCGAGCTTTCCGCCCCCGCGGACGAACTCGCCGATCTTCGCCCACTCGGATGCGGCCAGCACTAGGCCCTGCGGCATGAGCGGTGCGCCATCGGGGCCGCTGCGCCAATCGCCGACCGTTACGCCTAGCGGCATTAGAATGCGACGCTCGATATAATGGCGAGGGTTGCCGTCCTCGCCTTTGGCGACGAGCTTTCGGCGCATGATTTCGCCGACGACTTGCATCGGAGCAGGGCCATACTGGAATTTCCCGCCCGGTGCCGCCGCGAGCGGTGCCTTGACCGAGTCCAAATACCCTTGGGGTCTCCCGACGGTTGAGGCCTGACCACCTGTCATCGACAGCAGTTGGCGAAGCGTGATCTGTTCCTTTTCGGCGTCGCCCTTCCACTCAGCGAGCGTCTCTGATGCCCGCTCGTCGAGCGTCAAAAGCCCGTCCTGTACGGCCGCCGCCGCCATCAGCCCGACAAGACTCTTGGTGCCCGACCAGAGTTCCTGCGGTGTCGCAATATCTGCAGAACGGCATCGAACCTCGCCATCCTCAAGGATCAGCAGCGCCACGCCAGAGTTTGCCTCGGAATAGGCGATCGCCGCGGCACAGCCGGGAAGAGGAGCGGGTTCGCCTGCCGTGGCCGGCTGTGCCGCAACGGCTGCTGCGAAAAAGAGGATGGTGCGCTTCAAGTTCCGACTCCCATTTTCTGGTGCTTGTCATTCTCGATATTATCGATAATAATTTCATTCGCAATCATCGATTGCTCGCGTGCACTGTCCGATTAGGATGGTGCCGGTAGCAGGGAAAGCCGAACGGAGAGAAATGGGCGCGACGAAGACCGAAGACGACAGTGCACCGACTCAAGACCGCGTCATTGCGCGTCTCTTGACTGACGACATCGTCGAATGGCGCATCCAGCCGGGATCGTGGCTGCGCGAGCGCGAAATCGCCGCGCGCTTCGGGGTGAGCCATGCGCCCGTGCGCGAAGCATTCCGTCATCTTGCGCGGATCGGTCTCGTGAAGGTGGTCCCGTGGCGCGGAACCTATGTGATCGATATCGACGAGCATGCCGCGAACGAGGTCTATGAGCTGTGGAAATCCCTGTTCGGTGTAGTTTGCCGCCTGGCTGCGGTCGAGATGACGGATCGCGACGGGCGCGAACTGATGCACCGTCTGGTCGAATATAAGGATGTCACCCAGCGCACCGAAAATACGTTCGAGCATATCAAAGTCTCGAACCGCATCGGCCGCTTCATCGCCAAGCGGAGCAATGCGCCGCTCGCGCTGGAGCTCCTCGACCGGGTCGCGCTGCTCGCGCGCTGGCAGCACAATGTCTATACCGACAGCTATATCGAGACGCATGGCAATGACGCCGCGAAGCGATCGGCCATCCTCTACGACGCGCTTTGCCGCCATATCGTCACGCGCGATGGCGATGCCGCCGATGCGGTGGCGCGCGATCTGATCGGCGTTACTCAGAATAGTTTCGGGCGCGCACTCGAGGAATATAAGGCCCGGCACGCAAAGACTAAGCCCAGCCGCCGCCGCGCAAAAGTGACATGAGCCGCCTCCCGACCGACCGCCGCACGTTGCTTAAGGCGGGCCTCGCGGCGCCGATCGCATTGCAGGTTAACTCCGCTGCCGCTGTATCTCGGGATTTGACCATGTTCGGCTCCGAACGCCTCTTCACCGACGTCCAAAGCTATACCGAGGCCGGCAACAAGCAGTCGGGCGGCGAGGGCGATCGTTGGACCGCCGACTGGACAGCGAAGCGGCTGTCCAGTGCCGGATTCGAAGTCGAACGCCAGACGTTTGACGTGCCTTGGTTCGAGGCCTCGCGCTGCGACCTCAGGCTCGGCGACATCACGATACCGCTCGTCGCACAACCGCTCGCCATCGAAACCGGCGAGGCTGGACTCGCTGCGCCGCTGCGCCTCGCAGAAATTCCTGAACGCCTCGACGGCGCGATCGCCGTAGTGCGCCTGCCTTTCCGCCGCTGGTCGAGCCTCGTAGATCGTGCAGCGCGCGAGCCGCTCGCCGATGCGCTTGCGCGCGGTGCGAGCGGGGTCATTCTCATTACGACCGGGCCGACGGGCGAGGCCTTGCTCCTCAATGTCCCGGCCGGTCATCCCGTATCGGAAAAGCCACTTGCCTTGCTCGCGCCGCGACTCGCCGCCCCGGTGATTGAAGCCGCGCGCCACGGTGCCGCGGCGAAATTAGCGCTGCGCGGGCGCGGTGGGGCTCGGGCAGCTCAGAATATAATCGGGCGACTCGTTCGCTCCGGCCGCCCTTGGCTCGTCGTCTCGACGCCGCGTTCAGGCTGGACCGATTGCGCCGGCGAGCGGGGGCCGGGCATCGCGATGTGGCTCGCGCTCGCCGACTGGATGCCCCGAGCGTTTCCCCAGCACAGCCTGCTCTTTCTGTGCAACAGCGGGCATGAATATGAGAATCTCGGTGCGAGCCATATCGCCGACAAGTTTGGTCCAGCCCCCAGCGAGACGGCTTTCTGGTTGCATCTCGGCGCCAATGCCGCAGCACGTGACTATCAGGAAATGCCGGGGCGCTTGCTGCCGCTGCCGAGTGCCGATCCCTATCGTTTTCTCATGACATCGCCCGAATTCGTTGCGCGTGCGCGCGAGATATTCAAAGGCCAGCCAGGGTTGGAAATGGCCTATCCTTCGGCGGAAGGCACAGCGGGCGAACTCTCGGAAGTGATAAAGGCCGGCTACACACGTCATGCTGGCATCTTTGGCGCACACCGTCATCACCACGCTGTGACCGACGATTTATCTACCGTCACACCTGACCCGCTTGCCGCTACGGCGCGGGGCGTCCGCGACCTGCTGAGCGCCGTCGTCTCCTAAACCCGTGACCCACGTGCAATGACATTGCGCTTTCCGGCTTGACTCGCTCGCGTTTTCTGCACAAAATTATCGATAATAATTGCGATAACAAAATGGGGAGAGTGACCATGGGACGCAGGGCGAACCTTCTTTTCTGCACGGCCGCAATTTGGGTAGCCGTCGCTCCGCCTGCTTTCGCGCAAGACAGACCGCCCGAAGCTCTTCCGGACGCGGCGGAAGCGAACGATGACGGCGCGATCGTCGTGACGGCGCGGCGCCGCGAGGAGCGGCTCGCCGACGTTCCTACAGCCGCTTCTGTCATCGATATCACCTCACTCACCGATCGCGGCGGCGCAAGCGGCAGCGGCGAATTGCTAGCAGACCAGCCGAGCGTCAGGTTCAACAATCTCAGCTCATCGATCACTTCCGAGATTTCGATCCGCGCCTCGTCGACCGCGCGCGCGACCAATGGCGATCCCAGCGTCGGCCTGTATCGCAACGGTGCCTATATCGCCGGTGGTCCCGTGGGCGGGCGAAACTTCACCCGCCTCGATCTCCTCGATATCGGCCGGGTCGAGGTGCTGCGGGGGACACAGGGCGCACTCTATGGCCGCAACGCGGTCGGCGGCGCGATCAATATCATTTCGGCCGAGCCCGAATTCGATCTCTCAGGCTGGGCGAGTGCGCGCTACGGCTTCGAGAATAACAGCTTCCAGACGCAAGGCGCGATCAATGTTCCGCTTGCCGAAGGTCTTGCGATCCGTCTCAGCGGCGATCTCGTCGAGCAGGACAAGGGCTTCTTCTACAATCCGGACAACGACGTCTATTTCGACCAACAGAAGGGTCATGGTCTGCGCGGCCAGATCCGTCTCAAACGCGGACCCGTCGACGCGATCATCATGGCCGAGACCCAGCGGCTGACGACCCCGGCGGTTCATTATCAGATTTCCATCCCCGCCGGCACGCCAGGCTTCCCGGGGGGATATACCCAGGATCGCTTCCGCTATCCCTGGAACACGGCGCCCCGTGCCAGCCAGGATGTCGATGGACTGCAGGCGATTATCCGCGTGGACTTGGGCGGCGCCGACCTCACCTCGACAACATCCTTTCGCAAGCGCCACTCGGAATATGACCTTGACAATGACGCGGTGAGCCCGGCCGAACTTGCGCGCGCGCGCGCTGCAGGTCAGATCGGGGCGCTAACCCCGCTCGACCCGAGCGGCGCCTCCTATGTCGTCGACACCACCGACAATTTCTCGCAGGACATCCATGTGACGGGCGCGAGCGACCGTCTGACCTGGCTCGTGGGCGCCGAGATGCTGCTGCTCGACAGCGATTTCTCCGTGACGACGACGCGCACGCCGACGCTTGCCAATCCTTCTCCGGGCAACATCGCCCCCGCCCGGCTCCATTTCGAAAGCTATGCGGCTTATGGTTCGCTCGGTTTCGATATCACCGACAGCCTCAACTTGACCGGCGAGCTCCGCTATACACGCGACAGCCGGAGCATCAGCGCGCGGCTCTATGATCTCGCGACAGGCCTGCCAACAGGCGGGTCATCGCGGATTATCGACGACAACATCAGCGCCGACAATCTCTCCTACAATGCGACGCTTTCGTACAAACTTACTCCAAATATTCTCGCCTATGGCAAGGTCGGCAGCAGCTACCGCGCCGGCGGTTTCAACACGCGCCTGTCCGATCCCCGCGCTCCGAGCCCGGTACAGGTACTGTTCGGCAACGAAAGCAGCACCTCCTATGAGGTCGGCATCAAGGGCAGCCCGGTGCGGCGCGGCTATTTCGCAATCGCGGGATATTATACCGAGCTCAAGGATCTGATCGCGCAGGTCGACGATGGATGCGCGCTGACCAACGCGGCCTGCCCGGTCGCCGCGGTCGCCTATCTCACTAATGCCGGTAATGCGAAGAGCTGGGGTATCGAGGCAGAATATAGCCACGGATTCGACCTTGGAGAAGGCGACGGCCGCCTCGCGCTCAGCGGCTCGCGGCAGGGCGGCAAGGTCAAGACGGGCCGATACGACGGTCTCGATCTCGCGCAGGTTCCCGACTGGCTCGCCTCGGCGAACCTCAATCTTCGCTATCCGGTCACCGGCGACGTTGCCTTGACGAGCAATGTGCTTGTCAGCGGACAATGGGGTGGCAAGCAGGAGCTGACCGCAACGTCGGTCGACCTCGACAATTATGTCCTCGTCAATCTTCGCATCGGCGTCGACTTCGGAAAGGTCAATGTGAGCGCCTTCGCGAACAACCTCTTCGACAAGCTCTACTATGTTGCCCAGGCGCCGACGATCAACCGTTACAGCCAACCCCGGGTGATAGGCGTCGAGGGCCGCATTTCTTTCTAGGGGATATGCTTGCCCGCGGCCTGCGGCCGCCAGCCGAGACGAAAGGGACGGCGAAATGCGGCAATGGGTCATGGCAGCATGTGCTGGAGCCGCGACGCTGCTCGCTTCAGCATCCGCCGCGGCGGCGGTTGCCCCTCCGCAAGCGACGCTGGCGCAGGGGCGACTAACGGGCGCTGCAGAGGCAGGAGTCGAGCGTTTTTTCGATATTCCCTTCGCTGCGCCTCCCGTAGGCGCGCTCCGCTGGCGCGCGCCGCAGGCTCCGCCGCGCTGGGCGGGTATTCGCAATGCCGCGAAGTTCGGACCCGCTTGCCCGCAGATGGTGCGGCCTGCGCTCGTCGCCGGTGGAGTAGCGGATGATCAATCCGAAGACTGCCTACAGCTCAATATCTGGCGCCCGGCCGGCGCGCGGAAACTTCCCGTCATGGTCTGGATCCATGGCGGTGCGCATGTCATCGGGTCGGGTACGTTCCCGGCTTTCGACGGTACAGCCTTCGCAAGGCAAGGGGTCATTCTTGTCACGATCAACTACCGGCTCGGCGCACTCGGCTATTTTGCCCACCCGGCTCTGAGCGCAGCCAAGCCGCGTCGCGAGGCGCTCGCCAATTATGGCCTCATGGACCAGATGGCCGCCCTTCGCTGGGTCCAGAAAAATATCGCAGCCTTTGGTGGCGATCCGGGGAAGGTCACTTTGTTCGGCGAGTCCGCGGGGGCAATCGGCGTGACGACGATCCTCGCCCACTCCGAAGCCAAGGGCCTGTTCGCGCGCGCCATCGTACAGTCGGGCGTCGGCCTACTCGACCCGCGCCCGCTTATCGAGCAGGAAGCGCTAGGCACGGCATTGGCGGCTCGCGCCGGCGCGCCGCCTTCGGCGACGATCGACGCGCTCCGGGCGCTTTCGGCCGACGCGCTCGTCGCGGCCGGCGATGTCCGGACGCCGGGCGCGATGGTCGGCCCCATTCTCGACGGCGAGCTGGTGCGCGAAGCGCCATGGCGCGTTTTTGCGCGCAGTGAGCCGATCGACGTGCCGCTCCTCGTCGGCGCTAACAGCAACGAAGCCAGCGTAATCCTCGCCATGGGCGTGCCGCCGGCGGCCGCGCTCACCTATCTCGGGCCCGACCAGGCGGCGGGCCGCGCCGCCTATGGCACCGGGCTCGCCGATGACGAACTGGCCCGCCAAATTCTGGGCGACGCCTGGTTCGTCGCACCGTCGCGATGGCTCGCGGCGCGGACGTCCGCCGGCGCGCCGTCCTACCTCTATCATTTCGACTATGTTGCAGCAGCGCGCCGCGATCGGGCGAAGGGCGCCGGGCATGGCTCCGAAATTCCCTATATTTTCGGGACGCTGGGCTATTTCGCTTCGCTCGCCGGCCCCGTCGACGACGAGGATCGCCGCTTCGGCGAAGGCGTGTCCGCCTGCTGGGTCGCTTTCGCGAAGAATGGCGTACCCGACTGCGCGCTGGTGCCTGACTGGCCCCGGTACCAGCCGACTGACGACCGTCTCGCACATCTCGCGCCCCGGTCAGCCGTCGTCGCCGGTTTTCGCAAGGCGCAACTCGACCACCTGCTGAAAATCCATTTCGCGGCAGGCCAACCCAGGCCTTAGCCCGCTCGGCCAAACAGGCCCACCGTTTCGAAACGTGCAACGAAGCTGGGAGAGATAAAATGTCTGGACGACGGAAATCGATATGGCTTGCCGCCGGCGCCGCATTGGTCGGCGTAGCGGTTTTTGCGGCGCAAAGTGGCTTCGGGAGCAGCGACGGCGGCGAAACGCGTCCGATGGTCCAACTGCCACCCGCGCCGTCCGCCGCCAAGGCGACGGCATCCGCTGCGTCGGCGCTCGCGACCGCAAGCCTCACAACGACCGTCGGCGGTTACACCTATGACTGGACAGCGCTGAAGGCCGCGATCGTCGCTGACACCGAAGTCGCTAGTGGCTATTTCATTGTCGGGAACGCGTCCGATCCCACTTATCTTTTCGAATTCGACAAGGGCAGTTTTGGCATCGACCGGGTGACACCGCTCGCCTCGGCTTCCAAATGGTTTGCTGGCGCGCTCGGCATGCGCATGGTGCAGGCGGGCATTGCCACGCTCGACGATCCGATGCGGCCACCACTCGCCTTCTGGACGACGAGCGGAACGAAGAAGGATGTCAAACTCAAGCATACGCTGTCGATGACATCGGGCTTTAATGCGAGCCCGCTCGTCGGCGGCTGCCAGCTTCTCCCGACTTTTGGTCTCTATAACTGCGCCAAGAGCATCCACGACCTGCGCTACGACATCCTGCGCCCGGGCAATGCGCCTGGTGCTCAATATAGCTACGGTCCTCACGGCATTCAGGTCGCAGGGGCGTATTTGGAGGCCAAGGATACAAGCATAGAACCAGGAACGTCGCCAGCACGCGAGCGGAACTTCCACGAACTGTTTGCGCAGCACGTCACCATCCCGCTCGGGATGTCAAGCACCACGTGGTACGATCCCCACCCCCCCGCGACCGTCCCAACCAATCCGTGGGTGGCCGGCGGCGCCTTCTCCACGCCGCGCGACTATGCGAAACTGCTGCGCGCGTTCCTCGGCGGCAGCTTCATCACCAACATGACGGCCTTCACGCAGCCGCGCACGATCGGACTGCCGCGTGTTTTCGTTCCGGCGAGCACAGTGAACTGGGAATATGCGCTCGGCTCCTTCGTCGAATGCGACACGCCCTCGGCGTGCGCGACGTCGAAGATCAACTCTTCGCCCGGCGCCTATGGCTGGACCGGCTGGATCGATCGCGAGACCGGCTATTATGCCCTGATCGCGACCGAAATATCGAGCGGAGGCGACCGCAAGGGCGTCGAGCTCGAGCAGGTCATGCAGGATCTGATCGAGGATGCGATTGCGAACCGCACTCCGGCGCCCTGACCCGATCGGCAAAACTTCGCCTATGGTGCCTGGGCCAGGCCGCGCCGTGAGGTAGCGGTCTGGCTCAACGGAGGGGGCTGGACACCGCGTGGTTGTGCTGACAGCCGGCTTTCGAAGGGCATGAAGGACCGCTTTCTCGATCATGGAGCGGTTCAATACGAACGCGAGTAGAGCAAGTAGAACCGAAGGCGGACCATCTCGCCCTGCGCATCTTGCTCGAGCGTTCGGCGCGACGCATGACAGCGCCAAACGCGGTGCCGCAACTATGCCCTAAGACTTAGTTCCGCTCGATAACTCGCCGCAGCCGATCAGCGATGATCAAAAGGTCGCCGAGGCAGGACCGCACCAGCACGATGGCTGCGAGAAGTGCCACGACTCTTGCGCGATGGTCAGGCGACGTAAGCACCTCTACCACTCGCTATCAAGGTTCCGTCTGCAGACACAATCCGCGTCCCGGCTATGCTTATCTGCCGACCCAGTTTGACCGGCCTGCCGATCGCCCGCATCAGCCCTGGCAAGGCCGGTCGGTGAAAATCGACGTGCAAGTTTGCCGTAGCCCGCGCAGACCCTCCCATGGCAATGACCGTGTAAAGGCCGGTAAGATCGATCAGCGCCGATAAAATGCCACCATGCGCTGCGCCGACCGTCGGATTTGAGATTATTTCGTCTCGCCAGGGCATTGAGATCACCAACTCGTCGGTGCCGACCTCGGCGATCCTGAGCCCGAGCCAGCGGTGGAAAGGCGCAAGCAACAGCAGCTCCCCCAGTTCCTCAAGCCCAGGGGCGACCCGTGGGGCGTTCATGACTTCATCTCCATTTCATGGGTGCTGAGCAAAAACTCCACAATTGACTTGCCAAACGCGTCATTCTCGTCGCCCACCACCATATGGGTCGCATTCGCGATGTCGCTATATGCCATATGCGGGACCAATCTTCGGAAATGCTTGACGGCTTCCAGCGAAACTAGGTCGCTCGACCCACCGCGGATCAGATGCACAGGCAAGGCTAAACTGGCAGCGGCGGCGCTCAGTTCGCTGCGGCCATTGTCGCTTGAGACACCGCCTTGCCGCGTAACTCCTTCGATGAAGGTCGGGTCCCAATGCCAATAGAAGCGCCCATCGTCCTTGCGGCGCAGATAGTGGGCGAGCCCAGGCGAGGCCTTCCGGCTAGGCCGATGGGGCAGATAGTCGGAAATGACCTCAGCGGCCTCCTCCACCGACGCAAACCCTTCGCGCGCATGGGCCGCCATGAAACCGACCACGCGGGCAACGCCGCTCGGTTCCATCTGCGGCGTGACGTCGACCAAGGTAAGCGATCCAAAACTCCCCGGTGCGCGGTTTCCCTCCGCAATGATCCCAGCCAGCCCCCCAAGCGATGCGCCGATCATCGCCGGCTTTCTTCGCATCGCCGCAGCGATCTCAACGAGATCGGCCGCGAAATCGGAAATGTCATAAGCCCCATCACTGGCCCAAGCGCTCTCGCCGTGCCCGCGCATATCGACGGCGATCGTCCGAAAACCGTGGCTCGCGAGTTGACGGGTCACCGACTTCCACGCCCGGCGGGTCTGGCCGCCGCCGTGCGCCAAAATCACCGGAAAGCCCAGTTCCGGTCCATCGATCGACGCCGCGATTGCATGGCCCGCTTTTCCCGCAAGCGTGATCGTCCGATCATACATTCAGGCATCATACTGTATCATATCTTACAGTAAAGCATGTTCATATGCCGATAGTGGCTTTACAGTTTCAGCCGATGGTCGACTTTCGCAGCACCAGCGATGCTTCTCTCGGGAAAAGTCTTCTGACGGACTCAGACGAGTTTGTCTTTGTCATCGAAGAAGTGCCACGCAAACTTCGCCGCTTGTTCGACGCCTCAATGGCGCGCTTCGGATTGACCCGAACCCAGTGGCGCGCGCTCGTCTATATTTATCGGACCCCGGGCATTACCCAGACCGATCTCGCCAAATGCTCGAACTGGAGCGTGCCAGCGTTGGCCATGTTGTCGACCAGCTGGAAAGAATGACGCTCGCGGAACGGCGCGCTGCCAAGGGCGACCGGCGCGTCTGGGAGCTTCATCTCTTACCCCGAGCGATCGAAATCCTGCCCCAGCTGCGCGCCGAAGCCGACATGATCTACGCGCGGCTGCTCCATATGATTTCACCGACTGAAATACGCGCGGTCCGCGCATTGCTGACGAAAATGTCAGGCAATCTCGAAAGCGGATCGGAAGACATGCCTCCTCGATAGAAGCATTGAAAGATTTGAAATGGCCGACGCCATTCATCGTCAGCAAGCCGATTTCCCCAATTGGCGCCGCTCGCGTTTGCGGCGGCGCACCGCCGCCGTTCTGCCCCCTCTGCACCAAATCGCCAGCACTGACGACTAACGAATTGCGAATATGGCGGCAGGGAGCCCTACCTAACCTCTTGTCGTGTCAGCAAAATCGTCCGACCGAGCCGGCGATCTTTCGGCGGTGAGGGCTCTTCCTCGAGGCAGACCGCTCTTGGCTTCGCATGCCAACGCCAATTGACCGACGAGCCATTTTGTGCAACGTGTTGTCTACTAGGAAACGAATCTCTGCTTGGAGACCGACATGGCTCAACCCGAGCGCTTCATGCGAGGACAGAGTGCCGGTGGCTGCGCTTGTGGCGACGGGCCGGTCTTTGAAGTGAGGCTGGGCGCCGACGGTCAGCCTCTGGCATTCGCCGACGCCTATCCCAACGCGCTTCCAATCCTGAAGAGGCTCGCACGCGGTCGGGTACCGAACAAGCTAGTGCTTCCCCTTTCGGCGGATCGCCCGACACGACACGTCTGATATCGGGGCAGCGGGGACTACCAGATCGCTCTCGACGGGCTCGCCGAAGCCGGCCGCTCTTTGCCTCGGGCCCTGCGCGTTGAAGGATCGAACGTTCGCGACGAGCGGGCGATAACAACCCTATGCTGCCAGGTGCCGCTCAGCACATCGCCCCGGTCATGACGACACCCCTCTCGGGACTCGCGATAAGGCTTGCCCCGAATCAAAACAAACAGTACAGACTGACTGATCATTGGATTTGAGGTGGCAAATGCTGGAGCAGCTACGGTTCGTACGGATCCCGGTTCAGTCGCTTAGCGAAGCCACGCGGCTCGCCGTTGATACCGTCGGCCTGCAGCACAGCGAACGGTTGCCGGAAGCCGAACGGTTCCGTTCTGACTCTCGGTCCTATTGCCTGGAGTTCGACGGTTCCGGGAGCAGCCTCCGGCCCAGCGTGGCGGTGTCGCTGAGAACCGTCGAGCAGCTGCAGGAAGTCTCCGGGAAACTCAGGGAGCGAAATTGGGATGTCGAGGCGATCCCTCACGATCTGTGTCGAAGCCGCCGCTATCACGCGGGGCTCGCCTGTCGCGACCTAAGCGGCAATCTCATCGAGCTGGTCGTTCGGGCCGAGGAGAGCGGCGAGCGATATTTTCCATCGCGCGATGCGGGAATTGTCGGCCTGTCACACGTGATCCTCGGCAGCCGGGACCCGGCGTCTGACGCCGCTGTGTGGGTGGACATCCTCGGAGCGCGGATCACCGATCGGGTGGGCGACGCAATCTACCTCGGCTGGGACGATCAGCATCACAGGATCATGATTGTGCCGAGCAAGCGCGAGAGCTTCCTCGTCGTGGGGTTTGAGGTCGAGAGCATCGACGCCGTGATGCAGTCGAAATATTTTCTCCTTGACCGGCAGGTCGGCATTGTCCGCGGCCCAGGCAAGGAACCCGCGAGCGGTGAAGTGTTTCTGACCTTCAGCGGGCCCTCGCCCGACAGCTATTTCACCTATTCGACCCGATCGGATCCGTCGCCCGTCGGACGCCGGCCACGGCAGTTTGCCGATTCTCCCGCCTCGCTATGCAGTTGGGGTTCGACCTCCAACCTCGAAGAATTGGGAGGAACGTTGCCATGACCATCAACATCATTGACATCGCTTATACTCGTCTCAAGACACCGGATGTCGCGGCCGCTACCGATTTCGCCACGCGAATACTTGGCCTGGAGCCTGTCGATCGCGCGGTTGATCGCCTGTCGTTTCGCTCCGATAGTCGCATGAGCACGATGAGCTACGAGATCGGCGACCCATCCGAAACGATTGTCGGCTTCGAATTGGCGAATGGGGAGGATCTCCTCAATGCGGCGAAAACGCTCGAAGCATTAGGGTATGAGGTGTGCTACGGTTCGCATGAGGAACGCGAGCAGCGGCACGTTTCCGAATTCATAGCCTTTCGTGACCCCAGCGGGGGACGCATCGAATTCGCGGTTTCGCCGCAGATCGGTGGCAATGGCGCGCAGCTGTCTCGCGACGCGGGAATTACGGGTTTCAGTCACGTCGGTCTGTTCAGCCGGGATCCCGGTCGCGATGAGCATTTCTGGACCCAAATATGCAATGCACGCGTCAGTGACCGGGTAGGCGAGCTCCCGCTGCTCCGTCTGAGCCAGATTCACCACAGCATCGCGCTCGTCCCCGCAGACCGGTGCGGTATCCAGCACATCAACCACCAGGTTCAGTCGATCGACGATGTGCAGCGCAGCTACGCGCTGCTTAGCCAGCAT
The DNA here is from genome assembly GCF_001468225.1 of Sphingopyxis sp. H053. Classification (GTDB taxonomy): domain Bacteria; phylum Pseudomonadota; class Alphaproteobacteria; order Sphingomonadales; family Sphingomonadaceae; genus Sphingopyxis. The sequence goes on from NZ_LNRU01000009.1 coordinate 67,679, forward strand.
AAGGTTCCCATCGTCTTCGGACCCGGCCGGCATCCGACTTCGGGCGCGCGGTTCGTATATTTCGAGGGTCCCGACGGGATGGTCTTTGAATATTCCGTCGGCGTGCGCGAGGTCGACGAAGAGACCTACAGGGAACGCCAGTTCGGCTTTGAACCGAAGAGCTTCTGCATGTGGGGCGCAACCCCGAAAATCAAGGAGTTGTCCACATAGACTTGGGCCCCGGTGGGCAGCGGGCATGGGATGAATGTGACCGCATCGCGAGGTGACGCGGGCGGCGAAATAGCAAAGAGAAAGGATGGGAGATGACGGTTCCGGAGGCTTATCTTCAAGACATTGTCTGGCCGGCAAATTTTAACGAAATCCCCAAGGAGATTTTCGTCCGGCAAGACCTCTACCAAGCCGAGATCGACCGGATTTTCCGTGGAGCCGAGTGGCATCCCGTTGCGCACGAAAGCGAAGTGCCGCACCCGGGGGACTTCAAAACCTGCAATCTTGCGGACGTCCCCCTGCTCATCATCCGCGGCGACGACGGACGGGTCAGGGCATTCTTCAACGCCTGCTCACATCGCAGCACCCAGATCGAGGTAAAGCCTTCGGGCAATCGAGCCGAATTCGAATGCCCCTATCATCGGTGGCTGTTCAACAAAGAGGGCGAGTTGGTCGGCTGCCCCAATCAGCGCGAATTCATCCCCGGTTTCGACAAGAAAGACTATCCGCTGACCCAGCCGCGGCAGGAATCGGTCGGCGGCCTCCTGTTCGTGACGCTGTCGCCGGACACCGAAAGCCTCGACGACTTCCTGCAGGAAGCGAAAGGGTCGTTGCTGGACATCATGGCCGGTGACGGACGCCTCAAGCTGATTGGCTATCATCGGGTCCGGTATCTGACCAACTGGAAAGCCTATAGCGACAACGACGGCTATCATCCGCCGCTCCTGCACCAGGCGTTCACGATGCTCAACTGGCAGGGCGGCGCAGGCCGCCAGTATGCGACTACCGGACGTGGCCATTATTGCATCGAAACCGAGTTGACCGTTCCCCAGCCCACGAGCGTAATCCGCGATGCTTCGGTCATCGAGTTTCGCGACGAGGGGCGGCCGAAAAACGCCAGCGTGCTCGCTCTCTTTCCGATGCTCGTCGCCTCAAATTACCTGAACGTCATCAGCATCCGTTTCGCTACGCCTGTCGCAATCGACGAGGTGGAAGTCACCTACGCCTATTTCGCGCATCAGGACGACGATGACGCGATGGTCTTGCACCGAATAAGGCAAAGCTCCAACGCGATCGGCCCGTCCGGCCTGATCAGTATGGAAGACGCCTCGGTTTTCCACCGGGTCCAGATCGGCAATCGCACCCCCGGCAAGGCCATCTTCCAAAAAGGCGTCACCGATCCATCCCGGCTCGGGTTCGAATTCCGTCAGAACGACGAGAGCGGCAATCTTCCGCACTGGGAATATTATCGCGCCGCCATGGGCTTCCGGAGGAGGGAGGCATGACGCGCTTGACGCTCGACGAGCTCGCGCGGCTCGATGAACTCCAGTCGGCATATATGTCGGCACTGGACGGGAAGAAAATGCGGTCGTGGCTCGACACGTTCGAAGATGATCCGAGCGCGAGTTACATCTGCATCGCGCGCAACGATGTCGAGAGCGGCCTGCGCGTGGCGATGATGCTCGACGACTGCCGCGACAGGTTAATCGATCGCTGCACCTTCATCGAAGACATATGGGCGGGTACATTCCAGGACTATCGTACCCGGCATTTCGTTCAGCGCGTGCACGCCAGCCGCCGCGCGGATGGTCTCGTCGACATGGTCTCGAACTTCTCCGTGATCTTTACCCCCGACGATACCGGGCTGCCGCAGCAGCTGGCCGCCGGGACCTACGAGGACATTATTCGAATGGAAGACGATCAATGTCGCTTTCTGTCGCGGAACGCGGTGACCGACAACGCGGTCGTGCCGCGGTATCTGGTGTTTCCTTTGTGAGCGGTGACAGAATAACCTTATAAATCAATTACTAAATAATCGGGAGGGAGACCGAAAATGAAAGGCCTTTTTGCATCCAAAGCGCTGCTGATGATGACGGCAGCCGTGACCGCCGCGCCATCCATGGCGCAAACGGCGCCCGTTGGCGGTTTGTCCGCGCCCAGCCCGTCGGCCCCAGCCGAGGATCAGGATCAAACCTCGACGCAGAGCGGCCTCGTAGATATCGTCGTGACCGCGACGCGCCGGGAACAGAAGTTGCAGGATGTGCCGGTCGCGGTGACCGCCGTGACTTCGGAATCGCTTGGCCGTTCGGGTGCGGCCGACATCCGGAATCTCACTCAGGTCGTGCCCGGCTTCTTCGGTGGCCGCGCTGCGGGCGTGTTCCTGCCCGTTATCCGCGGGGTGGGGTCGAGCAGTATTTCGGTCGGGGACGAGTCAAACGTAGCAACCTATGTCGATGGAATCTACCAGGGAGACCCATTTTCCACCTGGACCGATCTCGTCAAGGTCGACCGCGTCGAGGTCCTGCGCGGGCCGCAGGGGACAATATTCGGTCGGAACGCGACGGGCGGGTTGATCAATGTCATTACGCCTGATCCCAGTTTCGACTTCAGCGGCATGGTTTCGGCGCGCGCGGCCGCCCTCGAGACGGGCGACGGAGACTATAATGTGCGCGGCTATCTGACTGGTGGCCTGTCCGATACGATTGCAGCCGATATCGCCGGAATTTACCGCAAAACGGACAGTTTTGTCGACGATCTCGTGCGCGGTGGGAAAGCTGGCGGCTATCAGGTTGTCGATGTCCGCAGCAAGCTGATGTACCGCGGCGAGAACGGAAACAAGATCGTCCTCACGGGAGAATATTTCGATCGCAAGGGCTCGGAGAATGTCTACCAGCCCTATGAGAATAACACGGCAGGTCGAGCCTTTCCCGGCGCGATCCTCCCGTTGAAACCCTGGCAGCTGTCCGCCGATCTGCGCCCCTCGCTCGCCACCCGGCGATACAGTGTCGCCTTGCAGACACGCTTCGATCTAGGCGGGGTCAATCTGGAGACGACCGGGGCATATGCCTCCAACCGAACCTCTCAGGCGACGGATTCGGATTCGTCGAATATCTTGCTCGCGACTTTTGTGGCCCCCAAAATCGCATCGGAATATTATAGTCAGGAAGTGCGCCTGCTCTCGTCCGGCTCCGGGCCGCTTCAATGGATCGCTGGTTTATATGCCTTCCACCTCTCCGGCGACGCCAACTTCATTCTGAGCAGTCGCGCTGATCCGAGCCAGCCACTGCTCGTGCGCACATTCGACCCCGTCCTGAAGACGACCTCCTATGCCGGATTCGCCGAGGCGACGCTTGAGGTCGTCCCGCGCCTGTTCGTGACGGGCGGCATTCGCTACACCCATGAGAAAAGAAGTTTCGATCAGATCGTAAACGGCGTCGCCCTTTTTCCGCAGACAGCGGAAAAATCCTTTAACAGGGTCACGTATAAAGGCACGGTCCGGTTCGAAATCGGACCGGACACGAATATCTACGCGACCTACAGCACCGGCTTCAAAAGCGGTGTGTTCAACATGACTGGCGTGTCGCCTCTCGCGGTCGATCCCGAGACGCTCAAAGCCCTCGAAGGCGGTATCAAGTCTGACATCACGCCCTGGCTGCGCGCCAATCTCGCCTTGTATCGTTATGATTATAAGGATTTGCAGGTCACTGCCCGCGATCCGTTGGGTCCCGGTTATGTCCTGCAGAACGCCGCGAACGCCACTCTTTACGGCGGCGAACTCGAAACCACTTTGGCGCCAACCGATCATTTCCGGGTCAACGCGGCGGTCGCCTACGCCCATGCGGAATATGACGATTTTCCGCTCGCGCAAGTTTTCATTCCCCGGCCAACGGGAGGCAATATCGTGTCGCAAGCGGATGTGTCGGGCAACCGCCTACCGCGGGCACCTCGCTGGACCTTTAACATCGCTCCAAGTCTCGACGTACCGCTCGCATCGGGAATGTTGAACATCAACGGCACCCTGTTCCGCAGTTCGGTCGTCTATTTCGACTTCCTGAATTCCGTGAAGCAGGATCCCTATACGGCGATCAACAGCGAAATTTCGTGGCGAACGGATGACGAAAAGTTTCGGTTCTCGATCTGGGCGACGAATTTGACCAATGAGAAGATCATCCAGGAAGTTCGGCCCGGCGCGCTTGGCACCGATCTCAGGTACGAGCTGCCCCGGCGTATCGGCGCCGGCGTCGAAGTGAAATTCTGATGCGATCGCCGGTCATAGGCTGGCTCGCCCCTCAAGGATTGAGAGCATAGATGGCAATTCCAGATCAGTACGACCTTTACTATGATGGCGGGTGGCATGCACCGACGGCGGGCGGGTACAGTCCCTCGCACAATCCGGCCAACGGCTCGCTCATCGCACATGTCGCGCAGGCAGAAAGCGAGGATGTCGACCGGGCAGTCCTCGCTGCCGCCGTCGGATCCAGGGTCTGGCGCGATGTGCCACCCCTCGAACGTGCCCGGCTGCTGCGCGAAGTAGCGGCAGTCATTCGCCAGAATGCAAAGGAATTGGCGCAACTCGATGCTCTCGATTGCGGCAACCCGGTCCGTGAACTGGCGGCCGACTCCCATGTGGCAGCCGCGCTCATCGACTATTTCTCCGGGCTGGTGACGGAGATGAAAGGTGCTTCGGTCCCCGTCGGACCAGATGCGGTCAACTTCTCCGTCAGGCAGCCATTTGGCGTCGTCGCCCGCATTCTGGCCTTCAATCATCCGTTTCTGTTCTGCGCCGGCAAGGTTGCCGCTCCCCTTGCAGCCGGCAATGCGGTAATCGTCAAGCCATCCGAACAGGCTCCCCTGTCAGCACTCCGCTTCGCCGAGCTGATCGACGGCTTGTTGCCGTCGGGTACGTTCAGCGTCCTTACGGGAGGAGCCGAAACGGGGGCGGCGTTAGCGGCCCACCCCAAGGTGGCGATGATCAGCTTGGTGGGGAGCGCGGCTGCAGGTCGCGCTCTGATGCGCGAGGCCAGTCCAACGCTCAAGCCAGTCTTGCTCGAACTTGGCGGCAAGAATGCCCTGATAGCCTATGGCGATGCCGATCCCGCCGAAGTAGCAAAAGCCTTGATCCAGGGCATGAATTTTGCGTGGTGCGGCCAATCATGCGGGTCGACGAGCCGGGCGTTCATACATGAGGACATCTACGACGCGGTTCTGGCTCGTATCGAGGAGGAAGCCCAGCGGTTTCAGCCGGGCGATCCGTCCAACGAGGCGACTTCGATGGGCGCGATCATCAGCGCGAAACAGCATGAGCGCATAGTCGGATTCATCGATAGCGCCCAGGCGGAAGGCGCTCGACTGATATGCGGCGGGGGGCCACCGGCCGACCAAGCTCTTGCGCGCGGCCTGTACATCGAGCCGACAGTGTTTGCCGACGTTACCCCTGACATGCGCTTGGCCCGCGAAGAGGTTTTCGGGCCGGTGCTCGGAATCCTGCGATGGTCCGACGAGCCGACGATGATCGAGGTCGTCAACGAACTGGAGTATGGATTGACCTGCTCAATCTGGACACGAGATCTCGAACGCGCGCACCGCACCGCCATGGCCGTCGACGTAGGCTATGTCTGGATCAACGAGACCTCACGCCACATTCTTGGAGCCCCCTTCGGCGGAATGAAACAGTCGGGCATCGGCCGTGAGGAATGCCTCGGCGAACTGCTGGCGTTCACCCAGGAGAAAAATATCTTCATCTCGTTGGGATCGGGCAACCGGTGACGGGCGGGGGCGCGCCTCCTGTGCTGCAACCGGCGCTCGGCACAGCACGCACGCCGCCTGGCGAGGGCGAAGCCGCGCTGGCTGTGGCGGGGGCGGCTTTCCGCCGCCGCATCGCCATGTTTTTCCTGACCTTTGCTCTCACACTCAACTTTGTTGACCGGCAGATCGTCAACATTCTAGCCGAACCGATCCGGGAAGAGTTGCAGCTGGCGGACTGGCAAATCGGGCTGATGTCGGGCCTTGCCTTTGCCTTGCTTTATAGCGTCGCCGGAATCCCGCTCGCGCGCTGGGCGGATCGCGGCAACCGGCCAAAGATCATGGCATTTTCCGTTCTCGTCTGGAGCGGGTTCACCATCGCCTGCAGCCTCGCGCGAAGCTTTCCCCAACTTTTGGTGGGGCGTGTCGGAGTGGGGATTGGCGAGGCCGGCCTGACACCTGCCGCAAATTCGCTCATCGTCGATTATTACCCACCCGAGCGGCGCGCGTCGGCGCTTTCGCTCTACTATCTTGGCGTGCCGTTGGGAACGTTGGCGGGGATGGCATTGGGAGGGCTGGTTGCCGATGCCTATGGCTGGCGCACCGCCTTTCTGGTGGCCGGCATACCAGGTGTCGTCCTTGCCCCCTTTTTGCTGCTGGTTTTGCGCGAACCGCGCAAGGCGCACGCCGCTCTGTTGCGAACGGCGCCGCCGGGCGCTCTCGCGGCGGTAAAGACGCTTTGGGCGGTTCGCACCTACCGGCTCATCGTGATCGCGACTGCGCTGCAAGCCGCGGTAGGATATGGCTTCGGACCTTTCATCGCATCTTTTTTTATCCGCAATCATGGCCCGGAGATCGTCGCCATGGCCACCCAGGCCGGGATGGGGGTTTCGGGGTTCCTGGGCCTGACGCTCGGTCTTTCCACAGGTCTCGCAGGCGCCGCCGGCGTGTGGCTCGGTGGGTTGCTGGCCGATCGGTTCGGCCGGAGCGACGTCCGAGCCTATGTAACCATCCCTGCGTTTGCGTCGCTGGCGGCCCTTCCCTGTTATGCCGTCATCTTCAGCATCGACAGTGGCGCGCTGGCGCTTGCGGGCCTTGCGCTTCCCAACATGCTAGGGGCCATGTGGATGGGCCCGGTCCACAGTACCCAGCAAAGCGTCTCACCGCCGGAGATCCGTGGCGGCGCGACCGCCCTCTTCCTTCTGGTCTTGAACCTGGTCGGCGTGGGTTTGGGACCGCTGTTCGTCGGGACGGCCAGCGACGCGATCTCGTGGCAGTTCGATCAAGATTCCGGCAGGAGTTTGCGTGCCGCCCTCATCCTTACAAGCCTGGTCGCACCATTCTCCGCATTTCTTTTCTGGCGCGCGCGGTCGTCGATCGGGCGCGACATGACCAGGTGGAAGGCCGTCAATCCAGTGTGACACAAATTGTTCATCATCATTGTCTGGAGAATGAAATTGTCAGCGGAAAATCATCTAGCAATGGGCGCCGGCGGCACCTTGCCGGCCGGCAAGGGCGATCGCGCGCCGTCAGGACCGCACCGCATGCCGGACCGCCTCGACATACGCGGCCGCGACTATGACGCGGCAGGCCTGCGATCGCTTGTGGCACCGGGCTGGATTCATTCGGCGGTGTATACCGACGCGAAGATTTTCGATCTTGAACTCGAGCGGATTTTCCACACCGGTTGGCTGTTCATCGGCCATGAGAGCGAGATTGCAAAAACGGGCGAGTTCAAGCGTCGGCAGATGGGCCGTCAACCGGTCATTTTTGTTCGCGGCCAGGATGGCGAGATCCGCGTTTTCCTGAACCGCTGCCGACACAGGGGCGCAATCGTCTGCGAGGTGGACGAAGGCAGGGACAGCTTTTTCCGCTGCTGGTATCACGGCTGGACCTATTCCAATGCTGGCGAACTGGTCAGCGTTTCCGGGCCCGACGGCTATGGGCCGAGTTTCGACGCGAGCGAAAACGGTCTCACGCCGGTGCCGCGGGTCGAAAATTATCGCGGCTTCATATTCGCGGCTTTGAGCGAAAAGGTCCTTCCGCTCGAGGACTATCTCGGCAACGCAGCCAAGGTGATCGACATCCTGGTCGACGCGGCACCGGGCGGAGAGTTGAGCGTGCGAGCCGGATCCAACCGGACGATCTATAAAGGAAATTGGAAGCAGGTCGGGATGGATGGATATCATCCGTTGTTCGTCCATGCCTCGGTGCTGGCGACATGGGAACGACACACCGATTCGGGTCACAGCCTCGGTGCCACGCACAGTGCGAACCCCTTCGACTTCGACGGAATCTCGGAAACGCGCGACTTCGGTCATGGCCACACGATGCTCGATTTCCGTAAGCATCGGCTCAAGCACTCGGGAAAATATCGCGCGCTTCTGGAAAACACGCCGGGAGGGGCAGACTATATCGACGCGCTCTATGCAGAGCATGATGTTGCCTGGGCGGACATGCTGCTTGCCATGGCGGGCGATCCTCACGTCGGCGTTTTTCCAAACCTGCAACTGATCAACAACCAGATCCGGATCGTTAATCCCCTGTCTGTCGACGAGACCGAGGTCGTGATGTTCCCTGTGCTGTTCTCCAACGTCAGCACCGAAATCAATGCGCTGCGACTTCGCCAGCATGAATCCTTTTATGGACCCGCAGGATCCGGATCGACAGACGACGCCGAGATTTTCGAGCGGGTGCAACTCGGCCTGGAGGCTAATCTCGATCCGTGGATCAATATATCGCGCGGGATGGAGCGCGAGTGGGTTGATGAAGATGGGACGATCGTCGGCCATGTTTCCGACGAGGTTCCGCAGCGCGCTCAGATCCGGCAATGGCTGGCGATGATGGCCGAAGAATCGCCCGATGGGAGGCGTTAGGATGAACATGGTAGCAGCAGATCTTTGCGATTTCACCGTCTTCTCGGAATTGAAGGAGAGCCGGGCAATCCTGCCCGGGAGCGACATTTTCGGCAAAATCGAAGCATTTTTGTATTTTGAGGCCGAATTGATGGACAGCCACGCCTATGACGATTGGCTCGCGCTCTGGGAGCCGGGCGGCCTCTACTGGGTTCCCTCCAATCAGGCCGACCTCGACCCCGATCGGTCCGTCTCGATCATCTACGAGCATTATGACCAGATCTCGGATCGAATATTCCGCCTGAAGGATAAGCGGATGCATTCGCAAAGTCCGAAGTCGCGTCTGATCCGCATCGTCTCGAACATTACGGTCGCCGCATCCGGCGGATCCGATGTCCTTGTCAGTTCAAACTTCATCCTGGGCGAGGCGCGCTCCGGTCAGCATCAATCCTTGTTCGCGCGCGCGACCCACCTCCTGAAACAGGGGGCCGATGGCTTCAAAATCTTGGGCAAGAAGGTCTATCTGATCAACAATGATGCGCCCATGCGCAATGTGACCTTCCTGCTATGAGAGGTGCAGGCGAAGGAGCGGGCAAGCCGCGCCGTGAGCAGCCACTCATCGCTACCGTCATTGGCGATCCGGCGGGTATCGGTCCAGAGGTCTGTGTCAAGGCACTCGCCGCCGGCAACCACGCGGCGCGGCACCTATTGATCGGAAGCATCGACGCTGTCCGGTTCGCGGCCGCGGCGAGCGGGATTAGCCCTCCCATCTACCAGGTGGAAACGCCGGATGAGGTGTCCGGTGCGGTTGGCGAAATCGCCGTTCTCGACCACGGCTCGCTGGCGAGGGGGGCATGGGATATCGGACAGTCGGGCGCCGCTTCGGGCCGGGCGGTGATAGAATGGATCCGCTTGGCCGAGCAATTGGCTCGCAATGGAGAGATCGATGGCTGGATCATGGCCCCGGTCGACTCGCAATCACTCAAGGCGTCTGGCGAAATATCGTCGATCGACGATCTTCAGCCGACTGGAACCTATCTATTGCGAGTCAGCCCCTCGTTGCGGATCGTCCCAATCACCGAGCATATCAGCATCGCCGAGGTCCCGGGCACTGTCTCTGCCGCGGCGGTGTCGTCGCTGATCGGTCTCGTTGACGAGACTTTCAGGCGTTGGGGCGTCAATGCCCCCAGGATCGGCGTCGCCGGCCTGAATCCGCACGCGATGGGAACTGAAGAAGTGCGCGAGATCGCGCCGGCGGTCGAACGGGAGCGCGCGGCGGGGCGCCGCGTCGAGGGGCCGGTGTCGCCCGATTCGATATTTCGTCTTGCCATGGAGGGGCGATACGACGTCGTTGTCTCAATGTATCATGACCAGGGCCAGATTGCGCTCAAGACGGCTGCCTTCGAAGGCGCGTGCACCATCTATATCGGCCTCGATTATGTTCATCTGACCGTACCGCACGGATCTGCCATGGAAATTGCGGGACAGGGCATCGCCCAGCACGCCAGCATGGCCTCCGCGATGAAGATGGCCGAATCACTCTGCTTCGGGAGAGGGTTTTATGCCGGCGACGATTGACCCCGGACTTCAGATGCAGGTGCGCATGGCGGCGCGCGGCCTGGCGCACGCCGGGCTCGTGCACGCGTTCGGCCATTGCAGTGCGCGCATCGATGCGCGGCACTTTCTTGTCTGTGCCGCAATGCCCATGGGGCTTATCAAGGACGAACCCGGTACTATTGTCTCGGTCGATGGCGCCCTTCCCCAAAAAGTGCTTGGCGAAGTGCGCGCGCACCAGGCGATTTATGCCGCGCGGTCCGATGTCGGCGGCATTTGTCGCATCATGCCCGCCGCCACCATGTCGTTGTCGACGCTCGGGATCACACCGGCGGCGCGGCACGGCCTAGGCGCCTATTTCGCTCCCCGGCCGCCGCTTTGGGACGATCCCAGGCTCCTGCGCGACGACGCTTCAGCGAGAAATCTTGCAATTGCCCTTGGCGAGGCTCGTGCGATCGTCATGCGAGGAAACGGAGCGATTACGGTCGGGCAAGATCTGAAGGAAGCTGCGACTTTTGCCTTCTTCCTCGAAGACGCCGCGCGGGTAGAGCGCGACGTGCGCTCGATGGGGTTCGGCCCTCAACACGGGCTTCTCGATGAAGACGAGATACGCGCGCGCCAGACCCTGGCCGGCGGCGTCGTTGAGCGGATGTGGAGTTGGCTGACGGCGATGGACGTGACCGAAGGTCGAGGAGCAAGCGGCGGATGACGTCAGGCGCGGTGCTCGCATATGCCCCGTTGCCTCGCCCGAATACCAGCAAGAAAGAGGAAACGATATGACCGACATGACCAAGACAGACACCTTCGCGGGGCGCGTCGCGCTCATCACGGGCGCGGGACAAGGAATCGGGCGGGTTTTCGCCAAAGGCTTCGCGCGCGCCGGTGCGAAAATCGCCATCGTCGAACTGAACGAAGACAGCGGACGGTCGGTAGCGGCCGAGGTCGAAGCGGAATGTGGCGCCGGCACCGTTATCGCCATTCGGGCCGATGTGGCCGATCCGGCAGCCGTCGACGCCGCCATAGCGGAGACATTGGAGGCCTTTGGCCGCATTGACGTCGCCATCAACAATGCGGCGATCTTCTCGACGCTGAAAATGCGGCCCTTCGAGGAAATCCCGTTTGACGAGTGGAGACAGGTCATGCGCGTGAACGTCGATGGCGTAATGCTGGTGTCCAAGGCGTGCGCGCCGGTAATGCGAGGTAATCGTCATGGGCGCATCATCAACATCTCGTCCGGGGTGGTGACTATGGGCCGACCGCACTATTTACATTATGTGGCTTCCAAAGCGGCGGTGGTCGGTATGACGCGCGCCATGGCGCGTGAACTCGGCGCCGACGGGATCACGGTGAATGCGCTGCTTCCGGGCGCAACCTTCACGGAGATCGAGCGCGAGACGGTGACGCCCGCGCAAAAGACCCAGATATTGAACATGCAGTGCATCAAGCGCCACGAGACCGCAGACGACTTGCTCGCCGCAGCGCTTTACCTCGCGTCCGACGGCGCAGAATTTGTGACGGGCCAGTCGATAGCCGTCGATGGCGGTACGACGTTTCGCTGAACAGGCCCGCAACGAGGCGGGCGGAATGGCCAGCCGGGTGCGGACGGCATCCTGTTGCATCTCGCAGCTATGACTTTGACAAGCCCGATAGGAAAGCTATGCCATCTGTACGTTCGGCCGCATGAGGGTCTCGGCAAGAGGTGTAGCAGACGCAGTGGCGGACATTTCCCCAGCTCACGACAATTCGCACAAGCCACAAGGCGAACGCAGTAGAAAGATGCGGGCTCGAATCCTTTCGGCCGCTATCAATCTGTTGCGCGAGAAAGGTTATTCGGCGTTTCGCGTCGCAGACGTTGCCGAAAGCGCAGGCGTCTCTCGCGGAGCGCAGCTTCACCATTTTCCGACAAAGGACCAACTAGTCGCCGCCTGCCTGGAGCAGGTTTTTTCGGCAGCCCTCGAGAAGGCGACCGTTGCCGCGGGTAAGGCTATCGAAGATGACGGCCTCCTCGAGGCTGCATGCGACGATGCAGAGGCATTCTTCTACGGTGAAGATTTTTTGATCGCGCTCGACCTCGTCATCTCGGGAAACAAGCTTCGGGCCCTCGCCGACGATGTTCGCGGTATGTCGCAGCAACGACGCGTCGGGGCCGAGCAAGTCTGGGTCAGCCGTTTTGCCAAGACCGGCCTGTCTCCGTCTGACGCCGAAGACATATTGTGGCTGCTGTGGAGCGTGCTCCGCGGATTGGCGGTGCGAGCCCAGATCGGAAAGGACCCCGAGCGGGCAAGGCGCGTCACCGAGCTGACAATTGCCTTGCTGTCCGGCTATGCGCAGTCGCTGCGGGAGCGGAACGACGGGACGGGCGGCCCAGACGCTATTGGTTGAAGCTTGCGATGACAAGCTTCTCGCCGCGCAGTGATTGCTGCCGAACCATCGGGTCCCGTTCCCTCAAGCCGCGTAGACATTACCATAGCGTTCGCGCAGTTGCTTCTTGTCGATTTTCCCTGTTGCCGTAAGTGGCACCGCGCCGACGAGGATGCGATCGGGCAGCTGCCATTTCGCGAATTCCGCGGATAGGGTTGATAGAATTTCCTTTTCGTCGGGAAGGATTCCATCATGAGGCTCGACGATCAAGAGCGGGCGCTCTTCCCATTTAGGGTGCGGAATGCCGACGACCGCGGCGATCTTGACCCCGCTGCACCCAGCGGCAACATTCTCAAGGTCGATTGAGCTGATCCACTCTCCTCCCGACTTGATGACATCTTTGGTGCGGTCTGTGATTCGCATGAACCCCTGGGCGTCGAGTGTCGCAACGTCGCCGGTATCGAACCACCCGTCGACATCGGTGCAATCCGCCGGCTGACGAAAATAGCGCTGAACCACCCACGGACCCCGCACCTGTAGCGCGCCTGCCGTCGCCCCATCGTGGGGGCAGGGGTGCCCGTCTTCGCCCAAGATGCGCATCTCGACGCCGAACTGGAGCCGTCCCTGCCGCGTCCACAATATATCCTGCATCGCTGCCTCGCCGAGGTCCGCGACGGCCGGCGTCGGTGTTGCGATCACACCGAGCGGGCAGGTCTCGGTCATTCCCCAGAGCTGAAGGACATCGACATCATGGTCGGCCTTGAAGCTTTCTGCCATCGCGCGAGGTACGGCGGAGCCCCCGATCATAATCCGCTTGAGCGTTCCCGTGTCGCCGCCGGTTGCCTCGAGGTGGGCGAGATACATGGTCCAGATCGTGGGCACCCCACCGGTAAAAGAAACCGCCTCCCCTCGGATTAGGGCCTGGAGGCTAGGACCGTCCATGCGGTCGCCAGGAAGAACGAGCTTGGCGCCGCAGAGCGGCGCCACGAACGGAAGGCCCCAGGCGGTGGCGTGATAGAGCGAGGAGCAAGGCATCACGCAATCGAACGACGTGAGGCCGAACGCGCTCGCCAAGCCCGCTCCCATCGCATGCAGAACGACTGCCCGGTGGCTGTAGAGAACCCCCTTGGGATCGCCTGTGGTCCCCGAGGTGTAACAAAGAAACGCCCCGGAATTTTCATCGATTTCGGGCCAGGTGATCGAGACCGGTGCCGACGCGAGCAAGGGCTCATAGGCCAGCGCCCCGAACCCCTCGCCGATGCCGACGCCTTCGTCGGACAGTACGATGTATTTTTCGATATGCGGGAGGCTGGGCGCAAGCCGCTCGACGAGCGCGGCGAGGTTGGGCTCGAACGCCAATATGCGACTCTCGGCATGGTTCAAGGTAAAGATCAGCTGATCGTCGGGGAGCCGGGGGTTGGCGGTGTGAAGCACTGCCCCAAGGCCCGGGACCGCGTAGAAGAGTTCCAAATGCCGGTGCGTGTTCCAGGCGAGCGACGATATCCGGTCACCGCTCCCGATCCCGGCAAGGGTGAACATGTTGGCAGCCTGCGCTACCCGGCGGGCGAGCGCTGCATAATCATAACGCCACAACCGATCGCTGCCGATTTCGCGCGACACCACTTCCCGGGTTGCGTGCGCGGCGGCGGCATATGTCAGGATCGTGCCGATCGCCAGTTGCGCAGGCTGCATTTGTCCCGTGATCGTCATGCATGCATCCTTCGACAAGTAGCAGTTGAACGGACCGTCTTTACGCGACAGCAAACAAAGTCCGCCAGCACAAGCCACCGAGGCTCATGCTGGCGGACACGGCGGCAGCCCGGCCGCACGCGATCCGCGGGATCAAGCCCTTGGACCGCGTTTGGGCGCGTCAGAACCGGAGTTCGGCGCTGACGCCCACTTTTCTTGGCTGTTCGTAAAAGCCGTCAGTTGCCTGCGCCCCGACACGAATGGTCTGGAAGACCTTTTCGTTGGTGAGGTTGGTCGCCCAGAGGCTGAATTTCCAGCGATCACCGGTTGGGGCAAAGGATATCGACGCATTGGTAAGGGTATAGCTCGGCTGGGAGAAAATATTCTGGAAGTCATAATAGAGCCGGGTCGAGTAGAAGGTGTTGACCGAGACCCCAAGGCGCCCTGCATCGAACTCATGGCCCCAATCGACCCCCAGGTTGAACGTCCACTTCGGGGCGCGGGTCATCACGTTACCCGACGCGTCCGCCGGGGCAACAGTGTTGCCTCCGTCGGGGCGCGGGAAAAAGCTCTGCGCGAGCGGAAAATCACGATAGCGCGCGTGGCTGTAGGCCGCCGAGCCGCGGATGTTGAGATCGTCAATCGGTTGGATAATCGCCTCGAACTCGCCGCCATAGATTTTGGCGCTCGCTGCGTTCTGCAGGACGTAGCTCGGACCCGACGCGTCTTTGGCCTGAACTTGCAGATCGTCGTACGTATAGTGATAAACGGCGAGGTTCGTGCGGAGCCAATTGAAGGGGTCGACCTTGATGCCGGCCTCCCATGCCTTGATGTTCTCGGGATTGACCGGATTCGGCGATGTGCCCGCCATATTGTAGACGCCGCTTTTGAATGCGGTGCCATAGCTTGCATAAATGCTTCCGTCGGGTGCGAACTGGTACCGGACTGCGCCGCGATAGTTGAACTTGTTGAACGACTTGGCGGTCTTCGGAACGACCAGATTTCCATTAACGACCTGTTCGAAGGTCCGCCGCTCGGTGGTGTACCGCGCGCCGACAGTGATGAACAGGTCGTCGACGATCTCGTAGGTTCCTTCGGCAAAGCCCGCGAACGAGCGACCCGATAGTGCGGGATCAAGGTTGAGGGTGGTCGGAGGGATTCCAGGCCCCGGCGACGTGACGAGATCCAACTCAGTATGACCGCCGAACTGGTAGAAATAGCCGCCCAGGAGCCACTGGAATCGGCCGGGGTCGGCAGACGTGAACTTGATTTCCTGGCTCCCCGATTCCGTCGCAAATGTTGCAGGGAAATTACCGAGGAAGATGTTCGAGGCGTCCGAATCGGTTTCCTGGTACCAGCGCAGATTCATGAAGCCGCTCGTCGCCTCGAGGTTGAAGCCGTCGAACTCGAGTTTTACATGCAGCGCCGCACTCCAGCGCCGTAAGTCCAGCGTAGGAATGCTGGTCAGTGACGCCTGCCAAGCGTCGGTCGGAAGTATAACGCCCGGGAAGCGACGGCCGGCCGTATTCCCATTGACCGGCTGGGGCGAATTGGTCGTGCTGTTCTGGTCGAAGAATTCGCCGGTCAGGATGACCTTGGCATTGTCGGAAGGCTGCCACAGCAGCTTGCTGCGAAAGTTGATCACTTGCTGGTCGCCGAGCGTGCCGCCGCGCACCAGATCGTCGATATAGCCGTCGTTCTTGCGATAGAGGGCGGCAAAATCGGCAGCCAATTTATCGCTAAGGCCGCCGGTGATATAGAAGCGGGCATCATAATCGCCCGCGTCCCTCCGCATGCGGCCGTAACGCAGCGACGCCTTGCCGCGCAGGTCAAAACTGGGGTCGGGGGTAATCACGTTGATCAGGCCGCCGGTGGCGTTGCGGCCAAATGTCGTGCCTTGCGGTCCGCGCAGCACTTCCACGCGCTCGACTTCGACGAGATCGATCCAGTTGGCGGCCGACTCTGGCTGGTAGACACCATCGACATAGGTGGCGATGTTTGGCTCGTCGCCGATCGAGATGCCGGTCGACCCGACGCCGCGAATGACGGGCTGGAAGACACCCATGTTGCGGCTCCCGATGAATCCGGGAACCACCTGGGTCAACGAGCGCACCGTCGAAACATCTGCCGCCGAGAGCGAATCGCCGGTGATCGCGGTCACGGCGACAGCAACGTCCTGCAGACGCTCCTCGCGGCGCGTGGCCGTCACGATGATGTCGGAGATACCCGAACTCGACTGCGCCTCGGGCTCGGGTTCGGCAGCCGGGGCCGTATCCTGGGCTTGGCCGGCCGCGCTCCAGGCCAGTGCGAAAAGTGCGATGCCGCTCGCGAGGGCGCGCCCGCTATTATAACTGTTGGTCCTCATGTCCATTCTCCCTCTCCCTGATTCTTTTTTTCAATTCGTCCGCACATGCTCTTCAAGAAAATCCAGCCGGTCGTTTCCCCAGAATATCTGGTCGTCGACAAACATAAGCGGCGCGCCGAATACGCCGCGGGCGTAAGCTTTCGACCGCGCTTCGCGATAGGCGCGCTTGCCCTCTTTCGAATCCACGAAGGCCATGACGGCATCGGCTTCGAGACCCGCCGTTGCCGCCGAGGCGCGCAATTCGTCCCGGTCTCGCGGATCGATTCCGAGGCCCCAGATGCGCCGATAGGCATCCCGCACGAAGCCTTCGGCGGCACCGTGACGGGCCGCGAAGATTGCGGCTGTGTTCCAGCCTCCGCACTCGAAGCTCGATGGAAAGGTAAGCGGCACGTCGTACCGCCGAGCCCAACGCTGCAGATCCGCGGTCAGAACCTTTATCTTCGCCGGCACCTCGCGGTTGGACGGGCCGTAATTGCCCGCCGCAATCTTTGCTTCGGGGATGTCGATGGGATGATAGGCGAGCGCCCGGCCGTGCCGACGCGCAATCTCCGGCAGACGCAACTGTGCGAGATAGCTGAACGGGCTGATGAAATCGAAGTAGAAATCAATGGTGGCGGTCATGAGACCCTCTCTTCGATTCCCACCATCTCGCGGTAATTTTGCCAGAAGCCGATGATGGCCCCTTCCGTGACAAGATGATCCGCATCATCGGCGCCGCCGCCGCCCATCGCGATATAGGATCTTGCCTTTCTGTCCGAGCTGACCGCCTGCTGCACGATCTCGACCGCCTCGCCATCCTCCATCGAGATCATGCCCGCCGGTCCGATGAGGTTCGATTGCTTGAGGCGGATCGCGTCCATCTCCGCATCATCGTCCGCATAGCCAAATTGGGTCCACACGAGCTCGAACGAATCCGGTCCGTGGGTGACGATCTGGCGAACCGCGAGCGTGTTCGAGATCTGCTGCAAAATCAGGTTGGGATAAAGGGCCAGGATGACGAGGGTGATGCCGTCCGGAAACTCGCTCCGGCCCGCGAGCAGCGACGGATCCTGGAGCGAGAAGCTCGTGTCGAAGCTGCGCGAGTCCTGATAGACTTCGCTGTCGCGCGCCGCGTCGTTGCTGCCCGCCTTCGAATAAAGGAACGAATGCCGCTTGCTCTCGTCCATCAGGCATTCGCCGGTTTGCGTCGAACGATAGAGGCCGAAAGTATTGTGAAACAGATGGAGGAGGCTTGCGTGATAGGGGTCGCGCGTATTTTCGGCGTATAGCTTCCAGTTGCCGTGGATGAACTGGCGTTGATTGCCCAATATCTTGATCGGGCGGCACATGATCCGCTCGACATGCTTGGTGATGAGCGGACCGAGATAGTCCGTCAGCGGCTCCACTTCTTGCGAGAATGTCGCGAAAACCAGCCCATTCAACGCTTCGACGCGCAGCTTGACCAAGCCATGTTGCTTGAGATCGAAATCCGCCGGCATCCCCCCCTTGCCCTTGATCCCGCGGCGGAACGGGACGCCCATGAGGTCTCCGTTCAATTCATAAGCCCATTGATGATAAACGCATTCGAGATGCGGCACATTGCCTTGGCGTGCGCGGCATACCGTCGCGCCGCGATGCGCGCAGCGGTTCACAACGACATGGAGGCTCTGGTCCTTGTCCCGCGTCACAACGACCGGCGTGTCGCCGATGAAGGTCGATTTGAAATCACCGGGGTTCGGGACTTCGGCCTCGAGCGCAACGAAGTTCCAGGTGGGGCCGCGGAAGAGATGCTCCTGTTCGGCCTTGTAAAAGGCATCATCCGTGAACACGGAATATGGTATCCGGCAGCCAATGGGCTCCTCGGTGTCGGTCGACACTTTACCTACGGCCGTATCTTGAACATTGAGCATATCGCAACCTCGAAATGGGCTAAATGGGGCGGACCATCAAAGTGTCGATCAGGTCCGTGTCGAAAATCGCCTTCTTTGACCGAAAAAGAAATTTCCCGGACGAAAACACTATTTCATCGACATATTTACCAGCATTATACACAAATGATCGGCCGGTGTTTCTTGTCTGGAGCACTAGATAGTTTGTATGTGCCACAACCGCATCTGAACGAACCTCGTGAATGCGGCTGGTGCTGATGATGTGTCGATAGTGATGGACCGGAAAAATGTTGGCGCGCCGGAGCGAGACGATGCGGTCTACAAGCATGCCCCTGCTGTCACAGAAGATCGTCGCAACCGGCAATCCGCGGTCGGCATTCTCTCGCGGCAATACGGAATAGTGGCAGTCCTCGACGAACAGATCGGGCCACGCTTCGAGCTGATCGTCGTCAATCAGCTCGGCGTGCAGGGCAATAAGGTCCGTCACTTCCCGGAGGAGCTCGGTGCGAGGCAGAGTGGAAAGGTCCATAGCCTCAGCTCTCCGGCGCACCGGGAGCGTCGATCGTCACCCAGCCGTCCTCGATCGTCACTTCATAGGTCTTAAGCGGGATCTGGCAGGGATAAGTTGTCGCGGCTCCGCTCGGAATGTCGAAGGCGCCGCCATGATAGGGGCATTCGATCGTCGCACCGTCCTGATAGCCATCGGTAAGCTGCGCGTTGCCGTGCGTACATGTGTTGGCCGTGACATAAATCTGGCCATCGACGTTATAGACCGCGAGCGCCGGGAAGGCGCCTGCCGGTATCGCAACCGGCTCGCCGTCCTGGGGGGCGTCAATTGGGCACAGGCGAAGTCTCTCCATTTCAATCACATCCATCTCTTGAAATATCCTAAGGTGGTCAGCCGAGGGGGATGTCCATTCCGTAGCCCTCGGCTTCATTTCCATGGCCGAAGAGGTCGCGCAGATAATGTTCCTGCTGCGGGCCCGCCTTTTTCGCTCCCCAGCCAAATTCCCACAGCCACCCTGACGGATTTGCGCAGTAGAATGTCAGCGCTTCGTCGTTCGCGTGCTTTCCGAGCTGGAGTGCGACATCGATCTTTCGTTCGCGCACCGAGTCGTGGGCAAGGCCAAGATCGTCGAGCTCGCTGTACTCGAGCATCAAATGGTTGATCCGCTTGTCCATCGGACCGAGGCCGAAAGCCACGGAATGTTGCCGGTCGTTGCAATGCATGAAATAGGGGGCAGCGACCTCACCGTTCGGCAAAGCGAGGTGGTACTCGACCGAGCCCCGCAGCCCGAGCAGCTGATAAAAGCGAACCGCTGCGGCCACATCATCTTGACGCAGGATGCAATGGCCGATCCCTTCGGCGCCGGTAACAAAACGACCGAACATCGGGCGGCCGGGATGAAAAGGGCGGTAATTGTCGACCTGGGGGCCGAAGAAGATTTCGGTGGGATTACCGCCCGGATCCTTGAGCTTGGCCAAGCCGAGGACCCGGCGCTCGCGCGCCGCTTCGTCGCTCGCTATTTCGACTTCGATATTCTGGACTGTCAGCTTCTCGACAATTTCGTCGAACTCTACCGGACCCGCAACGCGCCAGCCAAGATAGGCAAGATCGTCACCGCCATCAGCATGCAGCGTGATGCGGTGATGCCATTTGTCCATTCGCAGATACGCGCGGTCGCCTTCGCCTTCATCGACATATTCCATGCCGCCGACGCCGCACGCGAAGCTCTTCCATGCATCCAGATCAGATACCGACAAGCCTAGATAACCCAGCTCGGTCACGCCCACCATATTTCGCACTCCCAAATCTCAAGCCATTTTTGGCTTTTATACGCCTGAACCAGCCTGGTTGACGTGTCGCACATGATGCAACGCGATTCGAATAGGGCAATTTAGATCATTGTGCAACCCATTGCACAATGAGCCACGCATGCTATGTTGGGTCATTCGGGATCGGAAGAGTCCAAAGAGTTGAGCCGAGAATCGTTGATCCAAATAGTTGACCTACGAATCTCGGTGGCCGGAAATGGAGGAGAGGATGTTGCAACCTGACGGAAACGGCGCAGCCGTGGCAGAGCTTGAATCACTGCGTTCGCGTATCGATGCATGGCTCGTAAAAGACGAGGGAAGCGGCCGCTTTCAGATCGACCGGGAGGCCTTTACCGACGCGGACGTGTTCGCTCTCGAGCTGAAATATATCTTCGAGCGCAACTGGGTCTTCATTGCGCACGAGAGCCAGGTCGCAAAGCCGAACGACTTTCTCACGACTTTTATCGGCCGCCAGCCCGTCATCCTGACCCGCGACCGGGCCGGGGAATTGCATTGTCTGATCAATGCCTGCGCGCACCGCGGCGCGCGCGTTTGCCGCGAGAAGAGCGGAAACCGCCGCAACTTCACCTGCCCCTTCCACGGTTGGACCTATAATCCCGCGGGCCAACTCCTCGACGTGACAGATGAGGCTGGGGGTGGCTACGCGCCGGGCTTCAAGCGGGAAGACTATGGTCTAGAACATGTTGCGCGCATCGAGATTTACCGGGGCTTCATTTTCGCCAGTCTCAACCCCGAGGTCGTTCCTCTTGAGGACTATCTCGCGGGCGCGAAGACATTCATCGATCTCATGGTTGATCAGTCGGTCGAAGAGAAGCTCGAAGTTCTTCCAGGCGCTACGCGCTACCGCTATCGAGGGAACTGGAAGCTGCAGGTCGAAAATGGCCTCGACGGCTATCATATCGGCACGGTGCACGCGAATTACTTCATGACGGTCGCACGCCGGGTCGACGGGACATCGAAGAACGATACCAGGGCGTTCGATTTCGGTCGCTGGGCTCAGCTCGAGGGCGGCTCTTTCTCCTTCGACAACGGCCATTGCGTGCTCTGGAATGACTATGCAAACTATCAGGACCGGCCGAATTACGAAATCCTGGACTGGTTGAAGCGCGAGCGCGGCGAAGAGCGCGCTACCTGGATGAACGGCCGGATACGCAATCTGGAGCTGTTCCCTAACGTCTTCCTCATGGACCAGACGAGCACCCAGATCCGTATCATCCGGCCCATCTCGGTGGATGAGACCGAGGTGACAACCTACTGCATAGCTCCGGTGGGTGAGAGTGACGACGCCCGCGCCTTGCGCATCCGCCAGTATGAAGATTTCTTCAATGCAAGCGGCATGGCTACGCCGGACGACCTGACCGAGTTCAACAATTGCCAGGTCGGTTTCGGTGGCGGGGCTGGCCGGATGAACGACATGTCGCGGGGATCGACACGGTGGGTGCAAGGCGTCAGCAGCCACGGCGAAGCCCTGGGCGTCGACGCCATCCTTAGCGGCACGGCGGTGGCCGACGAGGGGCTTTACGTCGCGATCCACGACGAATGGATATTGCGCATGCGCGGAGCCATTGCGAGCGAAGAGGCCGAGCGCGCGTTACCCCCGAAGCCGGAGATGGCGAAATGAGCAGCGAAGTTGCGCAATGGACCGCGATCCAGCGATTTCTCGGGCGCGAAGCGGCCGCTCTCGATGCCAAGGATTGGGATAGCTGGATCGATCTATATCATCCCGATGCCGAATATTGGGTCCCCGCGTGGGATGACAGCGGCCGATTGACCGAGGACCCAAGGCGCGAGATTTCGCTGATCTATTATCCGACCCGGGCAGGGCTCGAGGACCGCGTCTATCGCATTCGGACGGGCCGGTCGTCGGCCAGTTCGCCGGCCCCGCGCACTTCCCATATCTTTTGCCTGCTCGCGGTCGACCATGAGGACGACGTCATTCGGGCGCGGACGAATTGGTCGGTGACCTCGGTCTTGGAGGATCGGCCGACGGTCTACAGTGGGTCGGCCATTTACGATCTCGAACCGATGGGCGACGCCTTTGTGATAAAACGCAAATATACCGTCGTCATCAACGACCTCGCGCAGACGATGCTCGATGTCTACAGCATTTGAGGTCGGCGTAGCGTCGCAGCAGGCCGGATTCCGGCCCTGCATCGGTACCATGGTCGGCGAGCCGGCAGGCATCGGACCCGAGGTTACCGTTCGCGCCTGGGCGTCAGGCCGCGTGCATGAGGTGTCGGTTCCCCTATTAGTGGGGTCGGCGGCCTCGGTCGAACGAGCGCTTGACCTGACTAAAGTGTCGGCCCGCCTGCGTGTCATGCGTTCGCTCGAGCCGCTCAGCGACGACCCGGCAGTCATCGATATCCTGGATACAGGTGCGCTGGACGACCGCGCGCTCCCCTTCGCGAAAGATACGCTCGAATCGGGCATTGCGACCGCCAAGTGGCTAGCCGAACTCGATGCGCTCGCGCGCGACGGGGTCTTCGCCGGCACAGTGATGGGTCCGATCAGCACCGGATCGCTTAAACTGGCGGGAAAGCTGGATATGGTGATCAGCCCGACGCCGGGCGAGAGTTATCTGCTCCTCCTCACCGGACCGCTCCGTGTCGCCCACCTCACCGATCATATGTCGATTCGGGCGGTCTGCGACCTCATCACGCCCGAGTTGATCGATACCGCCCTACAGCAAATCGACGCGGCGCTTCGAAGCTGGGGCGTCGCCAACCCCAGGATCGTGGTCGCGGGTCTCAATCCTCATGCCATCGGCGATGAGGAAGATCGTGCCATCGGTCCTGGAGTCGCGCGCGCGCGCGCGCGCGGCATCAATGTCGATGGACCATCCGCGCCCGATACCGTCTTTCGCCAATGTATCGAAGGCCGATACGATCTCGTGCTAGCGATGTTTCACGACCAAGGCCACATAGCCGTCAAGACATGGGGATTCTCGGGAAACTGCGTGATCATGATGGGGCCACCCTATCTCCATATGTCGGTCGCACACGGCACGGCATATGACATTGTGGGAACGGGCAAAGCCGATCCATCGATGATGCTGAGTGCCATGCGGACTTGTGGGGTGCTGACCGCCGGAAAGGGCTTTTCCGAGGTGGATCGCTGACGCGCCGGCCCAACTCCGGCGTGAAGCACGGCCATTCGCGCGCTGTGCTCAAGTCGTCCACAAGGATATGAGATGCTCCTTTACTATGCGCCTGGCCTTTGCTCGCTGGCACCGCACATCGCGCTGCGCCGGATAGGGGCAGAGTTCGATATTGAAAAAGTCGACATGCCCACGCGCAGAACCGAGCATGGCGCCGACTTCCGGTCGATAAAGCCTTCGGGAAAAATCCCTGCTCTCCTTCTGGATTCGGGCGAGCTTCTCACAGAGACGATAGCGATCCTTCTCTATGTTGCCGACCTGGCACCGCGCGCGGGGCTCGCCCCGCCGGCCGGAACAATCGCTCGCTACACGCTGACGGACAGCCTGAGCTTCATCGCCTCCGAGCTGCACAAGAGCTTCGTGCCGCTCTTCTCCAAAACCGCGGGGCCGGAGATCCGCGCTGAGGCAAAGCGGGACGTCATGCACCATCTCCAAGCGCTCGACCTGGAATTGACCGACAAGAATTATTGCTTCGGGGACGCCTTCACCGTGGCCGACGCCTATCTCTATTGCATCCTCGGGTGGCCCTCTCGAGTGGAGATCGGTCTCGCGGGCTTCCCCGCTTTGACGCGCTACCGCGCCCGGATGGAAGAGGAGCCCGGTGTCCTCGAAGCCGTGCGAGCCGAGAGCCTGAAGTGACCGGATCAGAGGCGCCGGTTTCATTTACCGGTTGCAAACGCGTTTCCCATGGTGCAAAACATTGTCCCAAGAGGGCTGCGACATGATGGCCCGTGGAACGGAGATTGAGTGATGCTTGAAGCCGTTTGGGGGCAGGTCGCCCGACATGATGATTACATGGTTGCTGGCCAATGAGTTCGGCGCCCGACATGGTCCGGCCCGAAATCGGCAAGACATTCGTCGCTGACGGGATCAAAACCAACTATCATGACACCGGCGAGGGCAGGCCGGTCCTCCTCGTCCACGGTTCGGGCCCCGGGGTCACGGCATGGGCGAACTGGCGGCTTAATATGCCCGAGATTGCTAAGGAATTCCGGGTCATTGCTCCCGACATGATTGGCTTCGGCTACAGCGACTCGGTGGGTCGGATCACCGACAAGGCCATCTGGACCAATCAACTGGTCCGTCTTCTCGACGACCTGGAAATCGACCAGGTCTCGATGGTCGGAAATTCCTTCGGCGGCGGCGTGACGCTCGCCTTCATGATCGCCCATCCCGACAGGGTCGATCGTGCCGTTTTGATGGGAGCGGCTGGACTTGAATTCCCGCTCACGCCGGCGCTCGATTTCGTCTGGGGTTATGAGCCATCCCGCGAAATGATGCATGAGTCGCTGAAGATGCTCGCATGGGACCAGAGCCGGCTGACCGACGATCTGATCGACTCCCGTTATCACGCGAGCATCCGCCCAGGAGCGCATGAGCCCTATCATGCGACGTTCGGCGGTTCCGACCGGCAGGCCAATATTGCTATGCTGTCGAGCCGCGAGGAAGATATCGCCGCGCTTCCCCATGAAGTGCTCGTCCTGCACGGCAAGGCCGACCAAGTCATTCCGCAAGAGGTGTCGCTGCGCCTCGGAAACCTGATCACACACTCAGACGTCCGCTTCTTTGGAGAGTGTGGCCATTGGGTACAGATCGAGCGGATGGCCAGTTTCAATCGCGCCGTGATCGAATTTTTCAGTCACGGCCTAAAATTTTAAATTTCCCGGGAGAGCGGTGATGGCAATTACAGGCGTGATGCGACCAGGCTTTGTCCAGATGCGCGTCCTCGATCTCGAGGAGGCCATCCCCCATTATCGCGACCGGATCGGGCTGGAACTCGTCGGTCGTTCGGGTGACCGGGCATTTTTCCGCGGGTTCGACGAATTCGATCGACACAGCGTCATCCTGCGCGAGGCGGATATGCCCGGTCTTGATCGGATCGGCTTCAAGGTTTGCCGCGACAGCGACCTCGAAATATTCGCAGACCGTTTGCAAGCCACCGGCGTCGACGTCGAATGGATCACCGCGGGCGAGGAAGAGGGCGTCGGACGCAAGCTGCGCTTCGCGGTTCCTACCGGGCATATCTTCGACCTTTACGCCGACATGGAATTATCGGCAGACGGTCCTCCCACAAAGAACCCGGACGTCTGGCACAGTGAGCCGCGCGGCATGCGCGCTATGCGATATGATCACTCGGCGCTCAACGGCATCGATGTCGCGGGATCGGCGCGAATCTTCGTCGAAGCGCTCGATTTTTCCGTTACCGAGGAACTCGTCGACGAAGCGAGCGGCACTCGGCTCGGCATCTTCCTGAGCTGTAGCAATAAGGCTCACGATATCGCGTTCCTTGCAGGCCCCGAGGATGCGAAAATCCACCATACATCGTTCCGCCTGGAATCCTGGAACGACGTCGGAAATGCTGCCGATATCATCAGTCGCTATGATATCTCACTCGATATCGGCCCGACGCGCCACGGTATCACGCGTGGTCAGACCATATATTTCTTCGACCCTTCGGGAAATCGGAACGAGACCTTTGCCGGCGGTTATGATTATTACCCCGATAATCCTCGCCGGTCGTGGGGCGTCGAACAGGCGGGCAAGGCGATTTTCTATTATGAAAAGGCGCTCAACGACCGCTTCATGACCGTCAATACCTGACTTCCTGCGATGGTCGAAAACTACCACACGATTGCACACGGGTCCGCCTTGGAGGCGGTCGCCGCTGCCGTAGGGCATGGCACCGCCGGCGGAACGCCCGTGGTCGCTGCGGTCGTGGGCGCGTCGGGGGAACTGGTCGCGTTCCTGAAAGGCGGCGCGGCTCCCTTTCACTCCGAAAAGATCGCTCAGGACAAAGCCTTCACGGCCGCAAGTTTCAAAGTGCCGACGGCAGCGGTCTACGAACTGGTCTCGGGCTCCGAAGCCTTATGCAACGGCATCGCGCATCAGCCGCGGGTCGTGATGTTCGGCGGCGGTGTCCCGATCATAGTCGATGGGAATTGCATCGGGGGAATTGGAGTCTCGGGCGGCTCCGAGGAGTTCGACATCGCCTGCGCCCGGGCAGCCGCCGCCTCGATTGGTGCGAAGGAGTTCTGAATGGTACAGGTTCAACAGCTTGCGGTCGAACCGGAAGAGAGAAACCGACCTGTCGCTGCGGATATCTTGAACTTTATCGACGGACGGTTCGTAAAGGGCGGCTCGGGGGCGACGTTCCCCAACATCGACCCCGCCACCGGTCGGGAGACGGGGCGCGTTCATGAGGCGACCCGTGAGGATGTGGATCGCGCTGTAGCGGCGGCCAAGCGTGCGCTCACAGGACCTTGGGGCAAAATGACAACAGCCGAGCGCATTCGGCTCATCGCTGCTGTTGCGGATGAGATCGAACGGCGCTCGGAAGACTTTCTCGATGCAGAAGTGGCCGATACGGGCAAGCCGAGAGCGGTCGCGGCGCACATCGATGTTCCGCGCGGCGCGTCGAACTTCCGGATGTTCGCCGACATCGTCACGACCCTCCCGACAGAATCGTTCGGTACCCCGACGCCTGACGGGAGCGGTGCGATCAATTACGCTGTGCGTAAACCGAAGGGTGTCATCGCGGTCGTCTGCCCGTGGAATTTCCCGCTCTTGCTGATGACCTGGAAAGTCGGCCCGGCGCTGGCCTGCGGGAACACCGTGATCGTCAAGCCGTCCGAAGAGACGCCGCGGACGGCAGCCCTTCTCGGCGAAGTGATGGACGCGGTCGGAATGCCCACGGGGGTCTACAACGTCGTCCACGGCTTCGGCCCCGGCGCAGCAGGCGAGTTCCTCACCGCCCATCCGGACGTCGATGCCATCACCTTCACAGGCGAAACCGGCACCGGGCAGGCCATAATGAAGCAGGCTGCCGTCGGCGTTCGCGACATCAGCTTCGAACTCGGCGGCAAAAATCCAGCGATCGTCTTCGCCGATGCCGATCTTGAGAAAGCAGCCGAAGGCATTTCGCGCGCCGCCTTTCTGAATAGCGGGCAAGTGTGCCTGGGGACCGAGCGTGTCTATGTCGAGCAATCCGTCTTCGAACCTTTCGTAGCCAAGCTTGCCGCTGCCGCTCGCGCACTGAAACCCGGGAACAAGGGTGATCCGCATTACCTCGGGCCGATGATCAGCGAAGAACATCGGCAGAAAGTGCTCGGATATTATGAGCGGGCGATCGCCGAAGGGGCAATCGCCGTTACGGGCGGCGGGGTACCCAACGTCGATGCCGCGGCGGCGGGCGGGTTCTGGGTCGAACCCACAATCTGGACCGGCCTCGCTCATGATTCGACCGTCATGCGGGAGGAGATTTTCGGTCCTTGCTGCGGGATCATTCCCTTCGACACCGAAGACGACGCGATAAGTTGGGCGAACGACACGGATTATGGCCTGTGCGCTACCGTCTGGACAGAAAATCTCTCTCGAGCTCATCGCGTCGCGGCGGCAATGTCCGTCGGCGTGTGCTGGGTGAACTGCTGGTTCCTGCGCGACCTGCGCACGGCATTCGGCGGTTCGGGGCAATCGGGAATAGGCCGCGAGGGCGGAGCGCACAGCCTCGAATTCTACACCGAGCTCGAAAACATCTGCGTGAAGATATGATCATGTCCGAACAAAATACACTTGACCCTGACATCATTGAAGAAGCAGCGATCGCCCTGCGAACGGCGGCCGAAAAGCGCTCGCCGATCCCCCCGCTTCGCGAAAGCCTCAGCGGCGGTGGCGTCGCGGCGGCCTATGCGGTGCAGGAATTGAACACCCGCCACGCACTCTCCTCGGGGCGCCGTCTCGTCGGACGCAAGATCGGGCTTACCTCGCGGGCGGTCCAGAAGCAGCTCGGCGTGGACCAGCCCGACTATGGCATGCTCTTCGCTGATATGGATGTGCCCGAGGGCGAGCCGATCGGGCTCGGGCGGGTCATCCAGCCAAAGGTCGAAGCGGAAATCGCGATCGTGGTCGGGCGCGACCTCCTTCAGCCCGACCTTACGATCGCCGAACTGATCCGGGCGGTCGAATATGTCGTGCCCGCGATCGAGGTCGTGGACAGCCGCATCGCCAATTGGGACATCCGGATCTTGGACACCATCGCCGATAATGCTTCGAGCGGTCTGTTCGTGCTTGGCGCCGTTCCGCGCAAGCTCGACGGGCTCGACCTACGCGCGTGCGGGATGGTGATGGAATGCCGCGGCGAGCCTGTTTCTGTCGGCGCGGGCGTCGCCTGTCTTGGCAGCCCGATCAGTGCCTCCTTGTGGCTGGCGCGCGTCATGGCACGCGAAGGCCGTCCGCTTCTTGCCGGAGATGTTCTTCTGTCGGGCGCTCTCGGACCCATGGCAACCGTCGCGGCCGGCGACGTCGTCGAGGCCAGAATCAATGGAGTCGGGACCGTCAAAGCGGCGTTTGCAAGCTGAGGCGATCAACCGGAAAGGGATAAAGAGATGGCGAAGACGAAATGCGCGATCATCGGATCGGGCAACATCGGCACCGATCTCATGGTCAAGATATTGCGGGGCTCGAGCGAACTCGAACTTGCCGTTGTGGTAGGAATAGATCCCGCCTCCGAAGGCCTTGCGATGGCGCGCGCGCGCGGCGTAACCACGACCCACGAAGGTATCGATGGACTGCGCGCGCTTACGAATTACCCTGACATCGAGCTCGTTTTCGACGCGACCTCAGCCTATGCGCATGTCGAACATGCCAAGGCCCTCGCAGCGGATGGAAAGCTTGTCGTCGATCTGACGCCCGCCGCGCTCGGCCCTTTCGTGGTACCGCCGGTCAACGCAGCGGTCTCCTCGGGCGCTCGCAATATCAATATGGTCACGTGCGGCGGACAGGCGACGATCCCGATTGTCGCTGCGGTGTCGAGCGTCACGCCGGTCCATTATGCGGAAATCGTCGCGTCGGTTTCGTCCCGGTCGGCCGGACCCGGTACAAGGGCCAATATCGACGAGTTCACGCGCACCACGGCCAAGGGCATCGAGGTTGTTGGGGGAGCGGCCAAAGGCCGCGCGATCATCATTCTCAATCCGGCCGACCCGCCGATGATCATGCGCGACACGATCTTCACCCTGACCGACTTGGTTGACGAGAGCTTGGTCTGCGATGCCGTCAAGGCGATGGTCGCCGAGGTCCAGCGTTATGTGCCAGGGTATCGATTGAAGCAGGACATTCAGTTCGAACGGTTCGGATCGAACCGGCCGCTAAAGATCCCGGGCTATGGCGAATTCGAAGGAATGAAGACCAGCGTCTTCCTCGAGGTCGAAGGCGCCGGCGACTATTTGCCAAAATATGCCGGCAACCTCGATATCATGACCGCTGCGGCAAAGGCTGCCGCCGAAGTCCTCGTGCGTCAGACGGGGAGAATCGCAGCATGACCTTCGATCCATCCAGCCAGTCGCTTTACATCCAGGATGTAACGCTCCGCGACGGGATGCATGCCATCCTTCACATGTATGGCACCGACAGCGTGCGAGCCATTGCAAAGGCGCTCGACGCAGCCGGGGTCGATGCCATCGAAGTCTCGCATGGCGACGGCCTCAACGGGACATCCTTTAATTACGGGTTTGGGGCCCACACCGATTGGGAGTGGATCGAGGCAGCGGCTGATGTCATCGAACATGCGGTGCTGACGACGCTTCTGGTTCCGGGCATCGGAACGGTCGAGGAACTGAGGCGCGCGCACAGTCTCGGCGTCCGCTCGGTGCGCGTCGCTACCCATTGCACCGAAGCCGACGTTGCAAAGCAGCATATCGGGATTGCGCGGGACCTCGGCATGGACGTCTCTGGCTTCCTGATGATGAGCCATATGATCGATCCCGAAGCGCTCGCGCAGCAAGCCTTGCTCATGGAGGGATATGGCGCCCATTGCATCTATGTAACCGACAGCGGCGGAGCCCTCGACATGGACGGCGTCCGGACCCGCTTCGAAGCTTACGATCGGGTCCTCAAGCCCGAAACGCAGCGCGGGATGCATGCGCATCACAATCTCTCGCTCGGCGTCGCAAACTCGATCGTCGCGGCGCAGGCCGGCGCGGTGCGCATCGACGCCAGTCTCGCCGGCATGGGTGCCGGGGCGGGCAATGCCCCCCTCGAGGTTTTCATCGCCGCCGCCGATCGCAAGGGCTGGAAGCACGGGTGCGACGTGATGGGCTTGATGGACGCCGCGGAAGATATTGTGCGGCCACTGCAGGACCGCCCGGTGCGCGTCGATCGCGAGACTCTCAGCTTGGGCTATGCAGGCGTTTATTCCAGTTTCCTGCGCCATGCCGAAAAGGCGGCCGAACAATATGGTCTCGATACCCGCCAGATCCTGGTCGAGCTCGGCAGGCGGCGGATGGTCGGCGGCCAGGAAGATATGATCGTCGATGTCGCCCTCGACCTCGTTCGGGACCAGGAACTGGCGGTGTCGCAATGAGCGATTTGGCAAGTCTGGCCGAAATCCTGGACCGGGCCGCGCACGAACGCGTGGCTACGCCGCAGTTGACCCATGCCCGACCCGAGCTGACGGTTGAGGACGCTTATGAAATCCAGCGACTGTCCATCGATCGTCGCCTCCAGCGCGGCGAGCGGCGTGTCGGCGTCAAAATGGGTCTCACGAGCCGGGCCAAGATGCAACAAGTGGGCGTCGACCAGATGGCTTGGGGCCGACTCACCGACAAGATGCTGATCGAGGAAGGGGGCAGCCTTGCGCTCGCTAACTTCGTCCACCCACGCATCGAGCCGGAAATCGCCTTCCTGATGTCGGCTCCCCTCGCCGGTAGGGTTACGATGGCCCAGGCGCTCGCCGCGGTTGCCGCGGTGGCGCCTGCGATGGAGGTGATCGACAGCCGATACGAGAATTTCAAGTTCGCGCTCGCCGATGTCATCGCTGACAACAGTTCTTCCTCGGGCTTTGTCGTCGGAAGCTGGAACGACCCGCACCAGGATATCTCGAATCTCGGGGTCATTCTCGAAATCGACGGCGAAGTCGTCGAAGTGGGGTCCAGCGCCGCCATATTGGGGCATCCGCTACGATCGCTCGTTGCGGCCGCGCGCATGGTGTCGGAGGGCGGCGAGCGCATCGAGGCCGGGGATATCGTCCTGGCGGGCGGGATCACAGCTGCTCCGACCCTTGCCAAGGGTCAGTCGATCCGCACGACTGTCCAGAATCTCGGATCAGTTTCGATCAGGGTTGATGCCTGATGCCGATTATCGAGGTCACCTTGCTCGAGGGACGAACGCCGGAGGCGAAGGAAGCTCTCGTCGCGGCGCTGACCGACGCCGCCGTATCCGCCGTCGGGGCGCCGATCGAGTCGGTTCGCGTCATCCTGCGTGAGGTTCCCGCAGCACATTTCGCAGTTGGCGGCCAGTCGTTCGCCGCGCGGCGCGCGCGCGAGTCCGGGGGATAGTCGCTATGCGCCCGCATCTCGTGGAAATCGTGGGAGGCAGCGCCTTTCCATGCCCGGACGGGGAGCGCGTGCTCGTTGCCATGGAGCGCAGCGGAGCGAGCGACATCGGCGTCGGATGCCGGGGCGGCGGCTGCGGAATCTGCCGGGTACGGGTTATCGAAGGCGCGCATCGGCTCGGCAAGATGAGCAAGGCGCATGTATCGGACGCGGAGCTCCAGGCGGGTTATGCCCTTGCTTGCCGGCTCTATCCTCTCGGTCGTCTGACGATCGAAGTTGTGGAATAAGGTGGAGAAGCGACATGTCGACAAATCTGAAGGCGATTGAAAGCAACTATGGCATTCGCGACGAATATGGCCATCTGATTGGCGGAGAATGGGTCGGGGGCGCCAGCGGCAAGACAATCGCGCTGCTCAACCCTGCTACGGGTGAGACGCTCGCCCGAATTCAAGCTGGGAACGCCGCCGATGTTGGTCGGGCCGTGGCGGCGGCAAAAGCGGCCTTTCCCGCATGGTCCCAGAGCAGCGCGGCGGAGCGGCAGGACCTTCTTTACGAAATTGCGCGCCGCCTCAAGGCGCGCCTTGAAGAATATGCCGTCCTCGAAACGCTGAACAACGGTAAGCCCATCCGCGAGTCGCTGTATTTCGACCTGCCCAACGCGATCGGCCAGTTCGAACTCTTCGCGGGTGCCGCCTACGGCCTGCATGGCCAGACGCTGGACTTTCCCGATGCGATCGGCATCGTGCACCGCGAGCCGCTGGGCGTCTGCGCCCAGATCATACCGTGGAATGTTCCCCTGCTCATGATGGCGTGCAAAATCGCGCCGGCTCTGGCGGCGGGCAATACGGTGGTATTGAAGCCGGCCGAAACGGTATGCCTCTCGGTGCTCGAATTTTTCGTGGAGATGGCCGATATTCTGCCGCCGGGTGTGGTGAATGTCGTCACGGGTTATGGGGCCGACGTCGGAGAGGCGCTCGTAACCCATCCCGACGTGCGCAAAGTCGCTTTCACGGGATCGGTCGCGACCGCGCGCCGCGTGATCCAATATGCCTCGGCGAATATCATTCCGCAGACGCTCGAACTCGGCGGAAAATCGGCGCACATCATTTGTGCCGATGCCGATATCGACGCGGCTGTCGAGAGCGCAACGATGTCGACCGTCCTTAACAAGGGCGAGGTGTGCCTCGCCGGGTCGCGCCTCTTCCTTCACGAGGCAATAGAGGAAGAGTTTCTCGAGAAATTTCGTGATGCGCTCGGCAACATCAGGCAGGGCGATCCGCTGGACCCTGCCACGCAGCTCGGAGCGCAGGCTTCGACTATGCAAATGGAGAAGATCGAATCCTACCTCGCGCTCGCGATCGAGGAAGGGGCGACGGTCTTTGCCGGCGGCGCGCGTTCGGCGGATGCCGGGCTCGCGAAAGGGCATTTCGTCCAGCCGACAATCTTCACCAAGGTCGCAAACGACATGCGAATTGCGCAAGAAGAGATCTTCGGTCCTGTTACCACAGTGCAAAGCTGGCGCGACGAGGACGAGATGATGGCGCGTGCCAATGACACGAGCTTCGGCCTCGCCGGCGGCGTGTGGACCCGCGACCTCGCGCGCGCGCATCGCATTGCAAGGAAGCTTGAAACCGGGACGGTATGGATCAACCGATATTATAACCTCAAACCAAACATGCCGCTCGGCGGATACAAGCAGAGCGGGTTTGGCCGGGAGTTTAGTCACGAGGTGCTCAACCACTATACCCAGACGAAGTCGGTGATCGTGAACCTCGACGAGGGCAAGCTTGGAATGTTCGATCAATAGGGTGACCAATAGTGATCAATAGCATTGCGGTCGTCGGCGCAAACATGGCCGGCGCAAGGGCGGCGGAATCACTGCGCAGCGCAGGTTATGACGGCCATATTCATCTCATCGGCGAGGAGCCGTGGCGCCCTTACGAACGGCCGCCGCTTTCGAAGGAGTTTCTGTGGGAAGGCGGAACGCCTTCTGGAAGCTTCTATCTTCATGACGAGCATTGGTACGCCTCGAACAAGGTCGAGCTCCGCCTGGGCGTGCGAACAACGGCGATCGACCTGCGCGCCGGCGCGCTGAGGCTCGCGTCCGGCGAAGCGGTTCAGGCGGACCGCATTCTCCTGGCAACGGGCGGCGCCGCTCGCCGCCTGCCTTTGCCAGGGGCCGAGGCTGCCAATGTGCACCATCTTCGCACCCTTGGCGACGCCGCCGGCCTTGCCGCCGATCTGCGGCCCGGCGCGCAGATCGTGATCATCGGAATGGGCGTCATCGGCGCCGAGGTTGCTGCCAGCGCGCGGCGAATGGGCTGCAATGTTACCGCTGTTGAGCCGTTCGCTTCGCCGATGATCCGGGCACTCGGGGACCATTTTGGAGCTTGGCTCGGCGAGCATCACCGGATGCAGGGCGTTCGTGCGCTCTACGGCCGATCGGTCAAAGGTCTTCGCCTGAGCGGCGCGAAAGTCTGCGCCGTCGAGCTCGATGATGGCGAAGAACTTGCCTGCGACGCAGTTGTTGTGGGTATCGGGATCGTCCCGGCCGTCGAACTGGCAGCGGATGCCGGCCTGATCGTCGGCAATGGGATCGTAGTCGACGCGCAATGCCGTACCAGCAATCCCGTCATCTTCGCCGCGGGCGACGTCGCCGAGCAACCCGACTTCTTCGGCGGCCGCGTGCGAATGGAGACCTATCAGAATGCAGCCGAGCAGGGCGCAGCTGCAGCGGCCGCCATGCTCGGTCAACCCGTCGAATATTGCCGCCCGTGCTGGTTCTGGAGCGACCAATATGATCTGAACATACAAGTGACCGGGCGCATCGACGCGCAGCAGCAGCTCATCATGCGCGGGAGGGTGGAGGATGATGCCTTTTGCGCATTCTTCCTCGCAGGAGATCTCGTCATGGGCGCGCTGACCGCGAACCGGTCGGCAGATATGGGAGTCGCCAAGCGCCTTGTCGAACGCCGCGCGCGCGTCGGACCGGCGGAGTTGGCCGATGTCGATGTCCCGCTGCGCGAAATATTGAAGAAGTCTGCTTCCTAGGTCCCCGAACTTCAGCCTATCCCGCCTCCGGCAACATAGAGCGTCTGTCCGGTGATGTAGGAGGCCTCGGGGGCGCCGAGAAAACAGATGGCGGCAGCTATCTCGTCGACCTCGCCAAAGCGCGCCATCGGGGTATCGCGCAGCGTCTGCCTTACGACAGCCTCGAACCCTGCCTTGTCTGCCTCGGTGGGCTCGGCCGGATTTCTGGGTGTGACTCTCGTGACGTTCACGCCGCCTGGCGCCACGCAATTGACCCGAATGGGCCTGTCTTCGAGATCCTGGGCAAGCGCCACGGTCAGCGCAGCAACGCCGCCCTTCGCTGCGGCATAGGGCAAGCGGTTGATCCCACGCGTCGCGACCGAGCCGACGTTGACGATCGCACCCTGGCCCGCCGCCAAAAGATGCGGGAGCACGGCATGACAGCACCAGATCGTAGGCCAGAGCGAACGGTTGATCTCAGCCTCTATCTCCTCCGCGCAATAGTCCCAGAAGGGCTTGGCCCAGATCGTGCCGCCGACATTATGGACCGCGACATCGACGCGCCCATGCCGCTCGATCACATTCCCGTAAAGCGAACAGGCGCCGTCTCTTTTCTCAAGGTCGTGAATTTCACCATAAGCGTCGAGCCCGTCGGAACGAAGGCCCGCAACGGCCGCCATCGTGGCGTCCTCGGCGCGGTCAGCGATGGTCACTGTCGCGCCTTCCCGGGCCATTCGGGTCGCAACCGCCAATCCGATGCCTTGGGCTCCGCCCGTAACCACGGCAATTTTATCGGCATATCGCCCGGAGGAAATCATCGTGAGCTCTCCATTATTGCGCAACTAAAATTGATAAATATCAACTGGATAGAATTGTTACGCAATGGTTGATTCAGGAATTACATGTCGCAGCTTGCAAACACAAGGAGTAATGCATTACACTATGAACAACGAAAGGGCCGTGATTCTGCAGGTCCAAAAGGAGAGGGATGATGCGCAGCCGGCTGCTCCGACCCGATGATATCAAAGGCGCCTGGGCCATCGTGCCGACGCCCGCTACCGAAAACGCCTCGGACTGGCGCTCAGAGAACACGGTCGACCTGGATGAAGCCGCGCGGGTGGTGAACGGGCTGATCGACGCTGGAATTGACGGCATTCTCAGCATGGGAACTTTGGGAGAGGCGGCAACGCTCACCCACGGCGAAAAGCTCGATTATATGCGAGCGATTGTCGATGCGGCCGGCGGCCGCGTTCCCGTGTTCGTGGGCACGACCTGCCTTAACACGCGCGATACGATCGCCCTGACCCGGGAAGCGCTTGCGCTTGGCGCCGACGGGACCATGCTTGGCATTCCGATGTGGTGCGCGCCCGCGCTCGACGTTTCCGTGCAATTCTATCGCGACGTCGCCGAGGCCGTCCCCGAAATGAATATCGCCATTTACGCCAACCCCGAAGCGTTCAAGTTCGATTTTCCGCGGGCATTCTGGGCGCAGGTCGCGGAAATTCCCCAGGTCGTGACCGCGAAATATATCGGGGTCGGTACGCTGCTGGCCGATCTCGCGGCCGTGAAGGGCAATATCAAGCTACTCCCCATCGATTTCGATTATTATGCGGCGGCGCGGATGGTCGACGAGATCGATGCCTTCTGGTCCAGTGGCGCCGTTTGCCATCCGCTCGTGACGACGAGTTTGCGCGATATTGTCGCGAAGGCGAGGGCAAGCGGCGACTGGGCGGCCGCGCGGGCGCTGCAGGCGCGTCTGGGCCCCACCGCCGCGCCCCTGTTCCCGAATGGGAGCTTCAAGGAATTTTCAACGTATAACATCGGCCTCGAGAAGGCCCGAATGGACGCTGCAGGGTGGATGAAAGCGGGACCAGTTCGGCCGCCCTATCATCTCGTACCCGAGCCGTTTCTGGCCGGGGCGCGCAAATCCGGCACGATGTGGGCCGATCTGGGACGCGAGCTGGAACGCGAGCAATCCACGCCATTATCATTGGAGGCAATCCCATGACGAAGCTAGATTTGGACTGGCCTCACAATTTCAATGAGATTCCGAAGGAAGTTTTTGTACGCAAGGACGTTTACGACACCGAACTGCAGCGCATTTTTCATGGCGAGGAGTGGCATCCGGTTTGCCATGAGAGCGAGATCCCGGAACGGGGGGATTTCAAGACGTTTCGTCTCGCCGGTATTCCCCTGCTGATCGCGCGCGGCGATGATGGTATCGTTCGCGCCTTCTTCAACGCCTGCTCGCACCGCGGGAACCAGCTCGAAACCGCTCCGATGGGTAACAAGCAGGAATTCGAATGCCCATATCATCGCTGGCTGTTCAGCACGCGGGGGGACCTGGTCGGGTGTCCGAACCAGCGCGAGTTCGTGCCTGGCTTCAACCGCTCCGACTATCCCTTGGCCCAACCCCGGATGGAGAGCGTCTACGGCGTCGTGTTCGTCACCATGTCCGCTCGAACCGAACCCCTTCTCGAATGCCTCGGATCGATCGTGGAAACGCTCCGCGAGCTCGTGGGGGGGGACGGCCGCCTCAAGCTGCTCGGCTACCAGAAGGTCCGGTACAACACGAACTGGAAGTCCTATACCGACAATGACGGCTATCATGCACCGCTCCTGCACCAGGCCTTCAATCTCCTAAACTGGCAGGGCGGTAAGGGGCGCCAGTTCACCAGCACGAAACGGGGCCATATAGGCTTTGAATCCGAGCTGTCGGTTGCCCGTGGCGATACGATGCTCGAAGATCCGTCGATCATCGAGTTCAAGGGGCAGGACCCCTCCGTCGGATCCCGGATCGTCAGCCTCTTTCCGACCTTCGTTGCAACGAAGCATTTGGACGTTATCAACCTGCGGTTCGCGACGCCCATCGATCATGAGCGGGTCGAAGTGCATTACGCTTATTTCGCGCATGCCGATGACGATGAGGAGATGGTGCGGCACCGCTTGCGCCAAAGTTCGAACCTCTTGGGTCCGAGCGGCCTGATCAGCATGGAAGACGCGTCGATTTTTCACCGGATTCATATCGGGAACCACACGCCCGGCGCGGCCATCTTTCAAAAAGGTGTCCGTGACAAAGAGAAGATCGAGGACGAGTTCCTTCAGAACGACGAGAGCGGAAATCTTCCGAGATGGGAATATTATCGGGAAATAATGGGTTTCGAAAGGCGCGCAGCATGACCTTGGCGCCCGAAAACTTTAATCGCGCGCTCGACGACTTGCTCGTCGCGGACGCGGACGCACTCGACAGCAAGGATATGCAGCGCTGGCTATCCAACTATGTGGAAGAGGACGACGCATCCTATATCTGTCTGTCGCGTGAAAATGAGGAACAGGGGCTCGCGCTGGGCTTCATGTACGACGACTGCCACGCGCGCCTGCTCGACCGAGTGACCTATATCACGAAGATATGGGCCGGGACATTTCAGGACTATCGAACTCGGCATTTCGTTCAGCGCGTCGCGGCGGACCGAATTGATGATAACACCTGGAAAGCGCGGTCCAACTTCAGCGTGTTCATGACGCCCGAAGACAGCGGCGTGTCCGAAGTCCTCGCGACGGGGCAATATGAGGATCTCGTTCGAGAAGGCGCGGATGGAGATCTTAAGCTTCTTTCCCGTCGCACCCTCCTCGATACGACGGTACTACCCCGCTATCTGGTCTATCCGATCTAGTCACACCTGGGAGCGATGGTGAGAGCCAGCGCCCTTGGATATGTACGTCATCGGGGTGACAACGGCCCTCAGGCCGTCGTCCAGTCGCGTGCGCCAAAATGGCGTTCGAGCATCGGGCGCATGATGTCCCATCGCTCAAGCTGGCTCCA
Source organism: Sphingopyxis sp. H053 (assembly GCF_001468225.1). Taxonomy (GTDB): domain Bacteria; phylum Pseudomonadota; class Alphaproteobacteria; order Sphingomonadales; family Sphingomonadaceae; genus Sphingopyxis. The sequence continues at coordinate 106,274 of NZ_LNRU01000009.1, forward strand.
GTGTCCCGACCTATCGAGAACATAGAGTTCGGCATGCTGGAGATGCTCAAGCAGATAGAGGCTCGTATCGAGAGGGACGATCCGGTCCTGCCTGCCGTGAAAAATCAGCACGTCGTGCGGAAGCTTGCCCAAGATCGACGGCGGCATTGCAAGCGTTTCGATCCCGACCTTCATCGAATCGATCATCTTCGACGCGATGGACATGACAGCGGGATCGGTCGCAATTTGATAGCGCGACGATACGATCTCTTCCATTCCTTCGAACTTGTCAGCGTCATAGGCGAAGCTGTGCATCAGCTGGCGATATCGCGCTGGGCGCGGATCGGAATAAAAGGAGAGCAGCCGAACCAACTCCGGCGTCCGCGGCGCCGGGGCACCTATCGACCCCATGAGAATGACCTTATCGAATCGTTCGGGCGTTTCGCTCAGAAGCTGCAGTGTCAGCGCGCCGCCCATCGAATTTCCGACGATATGGGCGCTGTCGATCTCAAGCGCGTCCATCAGTCCGAGGCATTGTTCGACGCGGACACCGATCCACGCCATGACATTGTCCGGGAACGGATCCGGTATGGTGGACTGGCCAAATCCGATCAGATCGGGTGCGATCACGAAGAAATTTTCGGCGAGATCGGGCATTAGGTGGCGCCAGTTTGATGCGGCGTGCGCACCCGGCCCGGCGCCATGCAGAAGTAATATGGCAGGCTTCTTGGGATCGCCGGCGATCATCGTGTGCGACGTAAGCCCGCGTCCTTCGATTTTCTCTTCCCGGATGACATCCGAACCCATGAAATCTCTCCCTTCCGTCTTATCGATGGCATTCCATCCGACCTGGACATTGCACAATGGCTATCGTGTTGTCCATTGTAAACTCTAGCGACCTGCCGACTGGACTCTCATATCTCATTGTGCAATGCATTTGCCAGATAAGCAATTGTGGGACGGGGAGTAGCCGAGATGGACGACGAGACTGTTGCATCGCTCGCGCGTGAACTGGATGTCGCCGAGGCGAGCCAAACACCCGTCCGGCAGCTGTCGCTTCGCTTCCCTCAGATGACGATAGAAGATGGATATCGCATCGCCCGCGCGTGGGTTGAGCTCAAGAAGGCGGCGGGACGTCGGTCCATTGGCCGCAAGATTGGTCTGACATCGCGTGCGATGCAGGCGTCTGCTGGTATCACCGAGCCCGACTATGGCACGTTGCTCGATGACATGGCGTTCGAGGAGGGGAGCGAAATTCCCATCGATCGCTTCATCAATCCGAAGGTCGAAGTCGAATTGGCCTTCATTCTCTCCCGGCCGCTGGGTGGTCCCGATGTGACGACACGGGCTGTTCTCGCTGCCACTGAATATGTAGTGCCCGCCGTGGAGATCATCGACAGCCGCGTTCAGCCGATCGACGCGGAGACCGGCAGCGCCCGGAAAATCCAGGATACGATTGCCGACAACGCGGCGAATGCCGGGATCGTCCTCGGCGGCCGGCCCATCCGGCCGGACGCCATCGACCTGCGATGGGCCGGCGCCATATTATCTCGCAATGCCGTCATCGAGGAAACAGGAATTGCGGCTGGCGTGCTAAACCATCCAGCGCGAGGGGTCGCGTGGTTGGCAAATCGCTTGTCGCAGTGGGGAGAAGAGTTGCAGGCGGGCGAAATCCTGCTGGGCGGTTCTTTTACCCGCCCGGTCCCTGTGTCGCGCGGCGACGTGATATCTGCGGATTATGGCAGGCTCGGCTCGATCGCGATGCGGTTTGTCTGACATGTCGTCAGCAAATCCTCCCAACCATTTCAAAGTCGCGCTCGCCGAAGGGCGGACGCAGATGGGATTCTGGCTGGCGCTGGCGAACGCCGACATCGCCGAAATCTGCGCCGGACTGGGGTTCGACTGGCTCCTTGTCGATGCCGAGCACGGACCGCAAACTCTGCCCGGGATAATCGAGCAATTGCGGGCAATAGCGTCCTGCCCGCCCTGCGCTGCCGTCGTGCGCGTGCCTTCATCAGACCCCGTCGCGATCCGTCAAATCCTCGACTTGGGAGCGACGACCCTCATGGTTCCGATGGTCGAAACGGCTGAGCAGGCCTTCCGGTTGGTCGAAGCATGCCGCTACCCCCCATCGGGCAGCCGAGGCATCGGCGGTGCAAGGGCATCGCGCTGGGGCGGCATTGCGACCCATGTTGCCGATGCCAACGAGCGGCTTTGTCTGATTGCGCAAATCGAGACGATTCAGGGTGTCGAGAATATCGAAGCAATCGCCGGCGTCGACGGGATCGACGCGCTGTTCATCGGTCCAGCCGATCTGGCAGCGTCGGCCGGGCTCTTGGGAAGCGCCAACCGGGAGCGGGTGCGCGAGCTCACGATGGGCGCGTTGTCCCGCATCCTTGCCGCGGGAAAGCCAGCGGGAATTCTGTCGCGCGATCTCGCGCTTCTCGATGCACATCTCGCCGGCGGCGCAAGCTTCGTCGCTGTCGGAATAGATGCGTTCGCCCTCGCCGATGCGGCACGCGGGCTGCTCGATCGATTCCGCCAGTGACCGCGATCCGCGCGCCGGTTTTGGCCTTGCACAATAAGCAACGGATTGTATGCTGTGTCCAAATAGGAAATCGGGAGCGGGCTATGCTAGTGCCGAATCGACCGGATACAGGCGGCCTCCGCCGGCGGGGGCGATGACGTTGCAAAAGATCGTGATCGCGATCACCGGCGCGACAGGATCAATCTACGGTCTGCGTCTGCTGGAAATGCTGCGTGAAGATCCGAGCTGCGAAACGCACCTCGTGGTCTCCCAGGCAGCCGTGCTCAACATCCGCGAGGAACTGCCGCTAACGCTGAAAAAATTTGAAGCGTCGGCTGACGTGGTTCATAACATACGGAATGTCGGCGCCAGTATCGCGAGCGGATCGTTTCTCTGTGACGGCATGATTGTCGCGCCCTGCTCCATGCGCACCCTTGCGGCGATCGCCAATGGGCTCTCCGACAATCTGATCACCCGAGCTGCCGACGTCATGCTCAAGGAGCGTCGTCCATTAACGCTCATGGTGCGAGAGACGCCCCTGAACCTTGCCCATCTTCGAAACATGGCAGCCTGTACCGAAATGGGGGCGATAATTTTCCCACCCGTCCCGGCGTTCTACGCTCGGCCATCGTCGATCGACGAAATCGTCGACCATAGCTGCATCCGGGTCCTCGACCAGTTCGGCATCCATCGGGCCGCCGATCGCCGATGGACCGGACTGAAGGGCGCAGAAGTGATGCCTCTGGCGCAGGCGGATAAATCGGAAAGGACAATTTGATGGCGGCAGTGCTGATGCGCCGGGAGCTATTGGGCGCCGGGGTTTTTTGCGCGGGTCTGGTTGGAGCCTCCCGCTTCCGGTCAGGAAGTGCGGCGGACGAAGAGGCCGTTCTCGTCGTCAGCCAGCCAAGGGTTGAGGAAAGCGAGCGTTTTGCCGCGTCCCTCATATCGTCTTCGAAAAAGTCTCTCGCGCTGGATGTCGGAAGCGGGCTGGATGAGTTGCTTGGCGACTGGCCCCGCGGCGCGCAGGTGATTGCAGGCCTGACCTCCGACCCCGCTGCAATGATTGCGGCCCAGTTGCTCATCGAGAGTGGAGCGGAGCCTTTGCTTCGATGGGAACATTCCTATGAGGCGGGCCGCTGGACACACCGCATCGGCGCCGCCCCCGGCTTGGGCGCGCTCCCGCAATATACTTGGCCCGCCGTCGTTGCGCAGAAAGTTCGCGATGAGCTGGACGGCCACAAATCATCACCGCGCCGGGCCGCGTGCATTTCGGGGGAATGTGCACTCGCCTCGAATAGCCCCGGCCTACTTGTGACCTGGGCCTTTCGGCTTGCCGGAGAAACGCGGTGAGGCCGCCGCTGCCCGAGGGAATTGCGGCGGCCGACTTTTCACGGGCCCTCGATGAACTCGCAGGCGTCGTCGGCAAAACCTGGGTTTTCGTCGACGAGCTTCCGCTGTCGACTTACCGCGACGCGTATTCGCCGCTTGCCGATGGCACTCTGCTTCCTTCTGCCGCCGTCGCTCCGGAAAGCGTCGAACAGGTGCAGCGGATCCTTGCCATCGCCAACAGCTTCCGATTGCCGATCTGGACCATCGGGACTGGACGGAACTTCGCATATGGCGGGCCGGCACCCCGCAAATCCGGATATCTTGTCCTCGATCTGAAACGGATGAACCGGATCATCGAAGTCAACGAAAAATATGGATATGCGCTGGTCGAGCCGGGCGTTTCCTACATGCAGCTTTATCGCCACCTGCAGCGGATCGGCAGCAAATTGTGGATCGATCCGGCAGCGCCCGCCTGGGGCGGCGTCATGGGGAACGCGCTCGAGCATGGCGCCGGCTACACGCCCTATGGCGATCACTTCATTATGCAATGCGGGATGGAAGTTGTGCTTGCCGATGGCCAGGTCGTTCGCACGGGCCAGGGAGGCATCTCTAACAGCAAGCATTGGCAGATCAGCAAACATGGGCTCGGACCGCAGTTCGATGGCATGTTCACCCAGTCGAATTTCGGCGTCGTCACCAAACTCGGCATCTGGCTGATGCCGGAGCCGCCCGGTTACAAGCCGTTCATGATCACCTTTCCACGCGAAGAGGATCTCGAGCAGATTTTCGAGATCACGCGCCCGCTCAAGGTGAATCAGGTGATCCCTAACGCAGCGGTCGCGGTCGACCTATTGTGGGAGGCCTCGGCGAAGACCACGCGGCGACATTATTATGACGGCAAGGGGCCGCTCCCGCCGTCGATCCGGACGAAGATCGCCGCGGACCTCAATCTCGGGATGTGGAATTATTACGGCGCCCTCTACGGACCACCGCCCATGATCGAGAATAATTGGAAATTGATCGAGGAGGCATTCAGCAACATTCCGGGCGCCAAGTTCCACTTCGCGCGCGAGAATGATCCTGCGTGGGATTATCGCGTTAAGCTCATGCGCGGCGAACCCAATATGACCGAGTTCAGCATCATGAACTGGATCGGCGGAGGGGGACACGTCAACTTTTCCCCGATTTCCGCGCCCGACGGGGCGGAAGCCTTGGCTCAATATAATCTGATCAAGAAACGCTGCCACGAATTCGGCTTCGACTACATCGGGGAGTTTCTGGTCGGCTGGCGGGACATGCATCACATTTTGATGATCATGTACAATCGGGCCGATGAAACGATGCGCAAGAGCGCCCACGATCTCTTCAGTCTCCTGGTGGATGAGGCCGCGGCGGCGGGGTTCGGCGAATATCGTACTCATCTCGCCTTCATGGACCAGATTGCTGGAACCTATCGTTACAACGACGGGGCGCTTTGGGATCTCCATCACCGCCTGAAGGACGCTCTCGATCCCAACGGCATTCTTTCGCCCGGAAAGCAGGGCATATGGCCGAAGTCGGCGCGTCCCTGATGCCACGCGACCCACGCTCCCAGGAGATTCATGATGCGTAAGGACGAAGTGAGGGGGCTTGACCACTGGATCGGCGGGTCACCGGTTGCCCCTGGCGACGGCGCTTATTTCGAAAGCCTGAACCCGATTGACGACAGTCTCTATTCCCGGGCGGCTGCCGGGACTCCGGCCGACGTCGATCGAGCAGTTGAGGCGGCCGACACGGCCTATCGCCGGAACCGCGACCTTTCCGCAGCCGCGCGCGAGGGATGGATGATAAAGGCTTCGGCTCTCATGGAGCGTGACGCATCGCAATTTGCCGACACGCTCGTTGATGAAATCGGCTCGCCGATCGCAAAGGCCGGTTTCGAGACCCGGTTCGCCACGAGCTTCTTGCGCGCGGCCGCAGGCGTTCCCCGGCGCATTCGCGGCGAGACTATTCCATCCGATGCGCCCGGCCGCGTCAGCATGAGTTTTCGCGAACCGGTCGGAGTCGTTGCCGGCATTACGCCGTTCAACGTCCCGCTGATCAAGGGGATCAAGCAGTCGGCCATGGCGCTCGCGACGGGCAATGCCTTCGTCCTGCTTCCGTCGGAAGCGGCACCGCGCGTGGCCGATCAACTCGCGCGCCTCTGGGAGGAAGCAGGCGTGCCCGAAGGCCTGTTCAACATTGTATATGGGGACGGCGCCAAAATCGGCGATGCGCTTACTGGCCATCCCAAGGTTCGCGCGATCACCTTCACGGGCTCGTCCCGGGTCGGGCGGCATATCGCGCGCATCGCAGCTGAAGGCTTCAAGAAATATACCCTCGAACTCGGCGGGAAGAGTCCTCTCGTCGTCTGCGCCGACGCCGACATCGAAAAGGCCGTGGCGGCCGCGATCTTCAGCATCTTCATGTATCAGGGCCAGGTGTGCATGGGGGCGTCGCGTATCTATGTCGAACGTCCGATCTTCGACCGGTTCTCCAAGGCTTTCGCTGCTGCAGCTGCGAAACTCTCATCCGGCGATCTGCGCGATCCCGCAACGATGCTGGGTCCTATCATTTCCGGGCGTCAGCGCGCGCGCGTGCGGCAGCATATCGATGACGCCCGCGGCAAGGGAGCCGAAATACTCGCCGGGGGCGAATGGACGGGCCATGTGTGCCATGCGACCATCCTCTCCGGTGTCCAGCCCGGGATGGAGGTAGCGGCCCAGGAAACCTTCGGGCCGGTCACGTCGCTCTATCCGTTCGATGACCTCGATGAAGCCCTCCGGCTTGCCAACGACACCGAATATGGCCTGAGCGCCGCGATCTTCACGCGCGACATCGACAAGGCGCTTCGGTTCGCTCGCGAAATCGAGTCCGGGATGGTCCATGTCAACGCGCCCACGTTGCACGACGAGCCTCACGTGCCGTTCGGCGGTTCCAAGGCTTCCGGATTTGGCCGCGAGGGCACCGAGGCCGATCTTGAAATCATGACCGAGTGGAAATGGGTGAGCATCCAGACCGACGCGGCCGTTGGGGGAGCACACTGATGTCTCAAGGAAAGTCATCCATTCGCGCCAACCTCGCCGATCGCGCAAGAGGCGTCGGATCGCTGCGCGATTTTCTGGAGCTCCTCGAAGAATATGGGCAGGCCATTACCTGGACGGACCGGATCATGCCCGAGCCCGACCTGCGCAACATTGCCGTGGCCGCCTCGCGCGATGTCAACCATGCTCCTGCGATCCTGTTCGACAATATAGCGGGCTACCCCGGGAAACGCACGGTTGTCGGGGTGCACGGCTCTTGGGATAATATCGCGCTGCTCCTGGGTCAGCCAAAAGGCACCACAATCCGGGATATGTTCTTCGACATAGCCGGGCGCTGGGGCGATGCCTCTGCCCAGATCAGCCGCGTTTCCGAGGGGCAGGCGCCTGTCCATGAGTGCCGGCACGAGGAGAATATCAATCTCTACGACCTGCTGCCCGTGTATCGCATCAACGAGTTTGACGGGGGTTTCTATTTGGCCAAGGCGTCGGTGGCTTCGCGCGATCCGTTGGATCCGGAAAATTTCGGCAAGCAGAATGTCGGCATCTACAGGCTTCAGATCCAGGGTCCCGATCGCTTCAGCCTGATGACGATCCCGTCGCATGACATGGGACGCCAGATCCTCGCAGCGGAACGCGAAGGCCTGCCGCTCAAGATCGCCGTCATGCTCGGCAACCATCCCGGCGTCGCGTTGTTCGCAGCAACACCAATCGGCTACGACGAGTCCGAATATGCTTATGCCTCGGCGATGATGGGAGCGCCGATCCGGCTGACGAATTCCGGCAACGGTATCGACATCCTCGCGGATAGCGAGATCGTCATCGAAGCCGAGCTCCAGCTTGGTGAGCGCGTCTTCGAAGGGCCGTTCGGTGAATTCCCAGGATCCTACAGCGGCGTGCGACGCGCCCCTGTCTTCAAGGTGACCGCCGTCTCGCACCGAAAGAACCCTATATTCGAGAATATCTACATCGGTCGTGGCTGGACGGAGCACGACACGTTGATCGGTCTTCATACGTCGGCGCCCATCTATGCACAGTTGCGCCAGACCTTTCCCGAAGTCACCGCGGTGAATGCGCTGTACCAGCACGGACTGACAGCGATCATCGCGGTCAAGAACCGGATGGCGGGCTTCGCAAAATCCGTGGCGCTCCGCGCGCTTGGTACGCCCCATGGCCTCATGTATCTGAAAAATCTGATCATGGTCGATGGCGATATCGATCCCTTCGATCTCAACCAGGTCATGTGGGCCCTGTCGACCCGGACGCGCGCGGAGGACATCATCGTCCTGCCGAACATGGCGATGGTCCCGATCGACCCCGCTGCCGTGACGCCGGGGAAGGGGCACCATCTGATTATCGACGCAACAAGCTATCTCCCGCCCGATCCGGTGGGCGAGGCACATCTGGTCACCCCGCCCACCGGCCAGACTATCGATGACCTCGGCAAACGGATCCAGGCGATGCAACGAGGCGAGACGCTATGACTGCACCCCATTGCCCGCGATGTGGCTCCGACGCTTCGATCCCTGATTTCCGCGGCGTCGATGGCGAGAAAACGATTTGGACAATCCATCGCTGCACGGCCTGCTGTTTCTCTTGGCGCGACAGCGAGCCGGCGAGTGCGATCGACCCGCGTGTGCGCGCCGAGGAGTTCGCGATCGATGTTTCGGAGCCGGATCTTTTTCCGATCGTCCTGCAACCTTCGACCATGCGGAAATAGGGGGTGATCAAGATGGACGCAAATCGCCAAGCCGCCGCGCTCGACGCGCTAGAAGCACTGGTCGGTGCCGATGGGGTAACGCGCGATCCGGCGGCGCTCGCACCCTTCCATTCCGGAGTCGCCCTGCCCCTGGGTATCATCGCGCCGCGCGACACCGAGCAACTTGCCAAGGTCCTCGCGGTGGCGAGCGAGGCCGGAGCGGCGCTTCAACCTGTGTGCCGCGCGGTCGCAGGTCAGGAGGTGGCGGCACGCGACAAGATCATATTGCTCGATCTTGGCCGCATGAATGAGATTCTCGAGATCAATGAGAACTTGGCTTACTGCCTCGTCGAGCCAGGCGTCACCTTTCGGCAACTCTCCGAACAGATAGGCGAGCGGGGGCTCAAGCTCTGGGTCGATTGCCCGGGTGAGCCCGACGAATCGGTGGCGAGCGCCTTTCTGAAGCGGCGCGTGGGCTATACCCCATATGCCGATCATTATCTTATGCAATGCGGGCTTGAGTTGATGCTGGCCGACGGCCGCAGTGTCCGGACAGGGATGGGTGCTATGCCCAAGAGTACCTGCTGGCAGCTCTTCAAATTTGGTTACGGGCCCTGGATCGACGGGCTCTTCACACAATCCGATCTTGGCGTCGTGACCAAGCTCGGCCTCTGGCTCATGCCCCAGCCCCCGGCAGCGCAATCCTTTGCTGTCACGGTGCCGGACGAAGACGATCTTGGCAAACTTCTCGATGTACTGGGCCCGCTCAAGACCAATATGGTCGTCCCCAATGGCGTGGCGGTGGCAAATGCGCTGCACGAAGCAGCGCGTTCGGGCAAGGTACGCCGCGACTTCGGCGGCACCGGCCCAATGTCCGCCGGCGAGGTTCGAAAAGCCGGGGAGTCGATCGGGCTTGGCTACTGGACTCTTTACGGCTCGCTTTACGGGCTCCCCGACAATGTTCGCATCGCTTGGTCGATGGTCCAGGACGCGTTCGCATCGATCAAAGGCTCGCGGGTGCTGGCCGCTCCCGCAGCCGGGATGGAAGGACTGTGGGCGTGGCGAAAAGGCATGATGCTTGGTTCGGTCGGTAATGCACTTGGCCGCCCTTCGGCCTGGGCCGGAGGATCCTCTCTCGACATCGGCCCCATCAGCCCGGTTGATGGCAAGGAAGGGCTTCGCCTTTATGACTTGTCGCGCGATATTTCCGGCCGGCACGGTTTCGATTTTGTCGGAGAAACGAATGCCGTCTGGCGCTCTGCCCAGCATCGGCAGTATTTGTGCTTCGATGGCAGTCCCGCGGGCAGTAAACGGGCGAGAGACTGCGCTATCGAGCTGATCGATGCGCAGGCAGGTGCCGGATTTGGACAGACGCACGTCGAGCCGGCGCTCGCCGCCTCTGCTAGGGCGACCTATGAAAGCGGCGCGATAACTCAACTGCACGCGCGCGTGAAACGCGCGCTCGATCCCGCGAACCTCTTTCTGTCGGCCTGACCTCAAACAAGGGAATCGAAAGCATGAAGATGGGATTGCTGGCGGTCGCTCTGCTGATGCTAACCGCTTGTTCGAAATCGTCAGATGCGGACAAACCGGACGGTGCAGAATTATATGCCCTGAACTGCGCGGGTTGTCACGACCCGGGCCCGGGTCATCCCGCCACTATGCTGCTTGAAGAGATGGAGCGACCCGTTGCGCCCCTCATTGGCCGCAAGGACCTCGACAAGGACTATGTCCACTCGGTCGTCCGAAACGGGCTGATCGAAATGCCGCCATTCCGCCCAACCGAGCTGACAGACGCCGATGTGGATCTTGTATTCACCTACATCAAGACGGCAAAGGGTCCTTCGAACGCTCCTTGACGACGAGGCGCGCAAGGCTTTGCAAGGCATCGGCAGCGTCAGTCTCGTTAACGATCCGCGTATAGGCCGTCAGACTGAGGTTTGCGGCGTTCATTCGGTCCGCGCAGCTCTCAGCTCCAAGCGCACTCGCCGCGCTGATTAGCAGGTGCTGCGCCAGCCGTTCCCCTTCGAGTTCGGCCATCTTTACGAGGCGCCGGACACGCTGCGCCTTGGCAGCCGAGGCCCCGCTGGTACTGGCGGGAGCTTTCAGCCACCGGCGGGCCTGACGCAGTGGCCCGATGACTTCTGAATTTGTCGCCTCAATTTCTGCGAGGAGAAAACGCAATTCCGTCTCGCTAAGCACGATCGACCGCAGCTGCGCTAACCAGCAGCACAGAAGCAGGAGGTTGACATCGAAGCCATGGTCGTCCTGCAAGCTGAGGCAAATATCCGCTACACCGGGCTGCGCATAAGCTGATACCGAGAAACGCCAGAAGGTGTCGGGATCGAGTGGCTTCACGTCCTGCCCCCGAAATCCCCTCGCATGCCAGCGCCCGGGAGGCTCCCGTTTATGGCGATCGCACCAAGCGGGTCAGGAATCCCCACGCATCTCCTCCGGCTGCCAGCCCATTGCGTTGCTGGCTTTGAGAGCGGCGGCCTGGACTTTGTCGATATTGCTCTGGCAAAAGAATTTTTCGTCGGTCATCCGGCCAAGTACGCCAATCACCGCGATCAGCTTTTCCTGCATGTCGAATACCGGGACTGAAATGGCAGCGAGCCCCGGTACCACTTGGCCGTCCACCTTGGCGTAGCCTTGCCTCCGGATCTCCGTCAGCATAGCTTGCAGCTCGATTTCATCGATGGACGTCCGCGCAGCGCGCTCACGTTCAAGCAGCCGCTTATAGGCAGGGAGTGGCTGGAAAGCCATGAAAACTAGCCCTGCAGACGAATGCTGAATGGGAAGGACCGATCCGACGTGCAAAGACGTCGCAATTGGAACGCCGCCATCGAGCCAACGGATGATCGTCGGCCCATAGTCACCCCATATCGAGAGCAGACCAGTGGTCTCGAGATCATCCGCAAGCTGCCGCAGATAGGCGGTGGTGATGCGAATAACGTCGAGCCTCGACAAGGCCGAGAGTCCGATCTTGAGGGCGGTTGGACCGAGAGAATAGCGACCGTCCGCAGGCTCCTGCTGGACCAGCCCAGTATTAATGTAGGCCTGGAGATATCGGTGCGCCTGGCTGCGCGACATCTCGGCTCCCGCGGCGATATCGCGAAGGGGTGCGCAGCCGCCGGGACAAGATATCAGCGCTTCGAGCACGCGGACCCCAGTCTCTACCGACTGGATACTCTTGCGAGGCTTTTGCGCAACATCGCGCGGCGATTTGGAAGAGGCGGACATATCGGAGTGATCGTCTTCAAGCTCTGTCACTCTCACGCTTTTTGCCTGACGTTCCAAACTTCTTCCATTCTCTTATTTTGTCCCTTTTGCAGGGATACGAGGGTTCTAGGAAGCAACAACAGATACAATTCATATCTCAAGATGCAAAGTCGTTTCTTGTGCAACTGCCCGCGCGGCATTCCTATGCAATGGCAGATTGCGCCCTGTTGCCAGCCATTCGCGCGTATCCGCTCTCCTGCCGTGTGCCAGTGTCCGCCGGCAAATCGAACGTGAAAATTAGCGCGGCGAGGATGCAGCCTCGACGGCCACAGTTTCGACGCGGCCTGCTGCTGGCTGCTCGTCCTCGCGGCGTGTCGCCATGAACACCCCTGCACCGACAAGTGCCGCGCCCGCAATGTGAAAGGGAGCGAGATGTTCTCCAAGCAGGAGAATTGCAAGCGCAACCCCAAAGACTGGGGGCAGATTCATATAGATACTCGCGCGAGCGACACCGATCAAATCCACTGAACGGTTGAAAAAGAAATATGCAAGGAGCGAAGGGAAAATTCCGACATAAAGGATGGCGAGCGGAACCTCAATCCTCGCCGCCATATAATGGCCGTGCGCAATCTCCAGAAGATACGGGATGGCAATGCTTGCGGCCCCGACCGCGAACAGCGTTACGAGAAAGCTGAGCTGATGTATGGCGGGTTTCTTCCGCAAAAGGGTCGAGTAGAGCGAGTAGAGAAAAACGCCGAAAAGGGCGGCGGCATCTCCGCGGTTGAACGTCATGGCCAGAATATTGGCTAGGCTTCCTTGCGCGACGATGACGAGCAAACCGGCCAGTGATACGAGCGTGCCTGCCAACTGACCGATCGTAATTCGGTCTCGAAAGATCACTGTCGAAAGCAGGAGTATCATCGAAGGCATGGCGCCCTGCATCATCAGGTTATTCGTCGCCGTTGTATATTGAAGGCCCCAATAAACCACGAGGGCGAACGCTCCGATCCCAAGCGTTCCGAGAAACGACAGCATTTTCCAATTCTGCAGAATTGCGCGACGATCCGCGACAAGATGCGGCCAAGCGAAAAGTAAGCCTACCCCCATTGCTACGACCCATCGCCAAAAGGCCATGCCGAGGGGGGTAACGAGGTGGTGAACTGCGCGCGCAACAATGGGGTTGAGGGCCCAAAAAAGCGAGGCTGCACAAAGCAATAAGCCAGCAGAACCCCAGGCTCGCTGAAATATTGGAAATCGATGCGTCAATGGATGCCCCTTTTGGTCAGTTTGCCGATCTGGTGCGCCGCCCTGCGCTTCTTCTGGCTCGCAAAATTTGGCTTGAACCATGATCCGATCTGCGTCATCGCGTTGCACATAGTGCATCACATTTTTCTAAATGCAATAAGGAAGCGCATAAGGTGGCGCTCGCTGGAGGGGCACCATGACCCGAATGTTAGAAGGAATTCGGATTCTTGACCTCAGTCGGGTCCTTGCTGGACCTTGGGCAACGCAGCTCATGGCCGATTTGGGCGCCACAGTTATCAAGGTCGAACGCCCGCTCGAAGGGGACGACACGCGTCGTTGGGGGCCGCCTTGGCTTTATGCCGGCGGAGAGGCAACGTCTGCCTATTATCTGTGCGCAAATCGGGGAAAGGAAGCGATTGCCGTCGATTTCACCGACGCCGAGGGACAGCAGATTATTCGAGATTTGGCGGCCGGTTGCGACGTTGTCGTTGAGAATTTCAAAGTCGGGACGCTCAAGCGCTACGGGCTCGACGCTGCGAGGCTGCGAGAGGCCAACCCGGCCCTGGTCTATTGTTCCGTGACGGGCTTTGGCCAAGACGGCCCCTATAGCGGCCGGCCCGGTTATGATTTTATCGCGCAGGGCATGGGCGGATTAATGAGCGTCACGGGTTCGCAGGAAAGTGGCCCGATGAAGACGGGCGTTGCCCTGTCTGACATCATGACGGGTCTCTACTCGGCGATCGCGATCCTGGCAGCTCTTGTCCGGCGGGGAAATACCGGCGAGGGCGCTCATCTCGACGTGTCGTTGCTCGATGTCACCGTTGCCACCCTTGCAAATCAAGCCTTTAACTTTTTCGCCACGGGGGAGAATCCGCCCCGTTATGGCAACGCTCACCCCAACATCGTGCCATACCAGTCTTTCCCGACAGCCGACCGCGGGATCAATCTCGCAATCGGGAACGACTCTCAGTTTCGTCGGCTGTGCGACGCAATTGGGCGGAGTGACCTTGCTGACGACCCACGCTTTGGCACCAATGGTTCGCGGGCCGGAAACAAACAGGCGCTGGAAGATGAGTTGGCGCCGATCTTTGTAGGCGCGGGCGCAGCTTCATGGATAGAACGGCTCGACGCCGCCGATGTCCCGGCTGGTCCGATCAATGAAATTTCGGACGTCTTTAAGGACGCTCATGTTCTGCACCGTGGAATGAAGATTTCGCTCAACCACAAGGAATTGGGTGATCTTCCAGGCATAGCCAGCCCCATCAAAGTCGATGGCGAGCGCGCGGTTGCCTCCACACCACCACCGCTCTTGGGCGAGAATACTGATTCCGTTCTGCGGAGAGAGCTCGGACTGGGCGACTTAGAAGTAGTGGGGCTAAAGACAAGAGGAGTAATAGGGTGATCCTCATCGACCGCACCGAGCGACGATGGAGCCTCCGATCATGCCCTTCCTCACCATGCTCTCATGAATATTAGTTAGGCGGCGGCGCGATGTTTTCGCAGGCCCGCCAACGCCGACGAGGCGACCGCGCCGATGTGTGATTCTGCCAGCCCGCGCGCGCGGGCAGGAGATTTGGAAGCGATCGCCTCAATGATTTCATCATGTTCACGTGCGGTATCGGCCATGAAATGATTGAAACCACCGGCTTGGTTGATGAAGAAATCAGACATGTCAAAATTGCTGTTCTGCCGCGCGTCGAGAAAGGGCGACTGAGCCATATCGTGGATGAGCTGATGGAAGGCACGGTTGAGTTCGCAATAAATTACCGCGCTGCGCGGCTCGTCAAAGTCGATCGTGAGAATACGTGCTTGCAGCGCGCGCAAATCGCGCGTTTGCGAATCGGTCCGACGCGCTGCCGCCAGTTCCGTCAGCAGTCCCTCGAGCCTTTCAAACATGATATAGAAATCTGCGATCTGGTCATAGCTTGGATTTATCACCTCGCAACCGACCTGCGGAATTATGCGAACAAATCCTTCCGAACTCAAACGGTTGAGCGCGGCCATGATCGGCTGGCGGCTCGCTCCGGTATCGCTCACAAGATCCTTGACCGACAGCCGCTGGCCAAAATTATATTGCGCGCCAACCATTCGGCTAACGAGAAGATCGTAAATTTCATCCTTCTTGTTCACTCGAATTGTCTCCAACTTTGGCGCTGCTACGCACGCCGCGAATATCCCCCTTGATTCAGCAAGAACGCAAGAGTCAGTCGTTGGCGAACGGATCCGGCTGCAAGAGCTGTTCGCAACGGAAATCGACAGATTCACTCTGCATATTTTGTTCGGCGCAATCGATCGTGGACAGCAAGTCTTTTTATAAGCGCTTACCATGCGCGATCACGCGCCATATTCGCCAAACGAATGATCGCCGCCAGATGATCGTTCCAACTCTTCATTGCTTCGCGCTTCTCGTCCTTCCAGTCGTGGCGCTGGTAGATACCGGCGACGCCCGCGCGGGAACCTCCGACGTGATTGAGCACAGCTTCGGTCACTTCAAATCGAACGCCTAGCCGTTGAAACCCGGTTGCAAGAGTTCGTCTCAAGTCATGCAGTCGCCAGTCCGGTAACGGTTCGCGGCCGTCTTGCGACATAAGCAGGTCGAGCTTGATCTTGCCTTTGCTATATCCGGTGAACCTTCCGCCCCTGGAGGTCGTGAACATCCTGCCGCTACGCGGCCAGATAGCCGACCCGGCAACCTCGTCGAGGATCGCAACTGCAAGTTCGTTGAGCGGAATTCGGTTGGGCTCGCCATTCTTTGCCCGTTCGCCGGGCAGGGTCCATAGGAGATCTTTACGGTTGAGTTCCTCCCAACGCAGCGACGAAACCTCCTCTCGTCGCTGACCGGTGACGATCAGAAGGCGGATGATGGGTCCGAAACAGGAATGCGTGTTTGGCGCCGCCATCCAGATGCGGCCAAGCTCCTCGTCTGAAAGCCAGCGATCGCGAGGTTTGACCGGGGGCGGGGTTTCCATGCCTTCCATCGGACTCCGATCGATATCTCCCCGGCTGACGGCCCAGCGCAAAAGGCGGCGCAAAACAGCGAAGACGTTACGGATATTTGCGATCTGCGCGCGCGGCATGCGGTCGAAGACGGCAACGATGTCGATTCGCGTAAGATTGGGAAGGGGCTTTGATCCCAAGACCGGCTTTACATGCAGCTCGAGGCTGCGCTTGACGAGGCGCCTCCAGCCTTCTCCAACGCAGGCCTCAGCGAAGCGATCAGAGTAATTATCGAAGGCTAGATCGACCGACTCTCGCCGTCGTTGCCGCTCTGCTTCGCCTGGATCGATTCCCTGGGCGATCAGAATAGCCAGTCGCTCCGCTTCGGCTCTGGCGGTGGCTGGCGTCCATGGCGAGCCATGGCTGCCTATCGTGTAGCGACGCGTCTTAGATTCGCGACCGCCCATTCGGAATTGCAACACGTAAGACACGGCGCCAGCTTTGGTTCGCTTTGCGCCAAAACCCTTTATGCTATCATCCCAAAGAATGTCATGTTGCCCGCTCGAAATGAGAGCATCGACCGACCGTTTTGTGATCTTTCCGCTTGCCATAAATTGGTCTCCCAATACGGCGTTTCCAGCAATCACCCGGCAATCACCGTGGCGGAAATTGCCGCGTAATTGGGGAAAAGATAGCATAGGGAGTGGCTATAAAAAACTAGCCTTTTCAACCCTATAGCACTCCTATATACGCCTCCAGCGAAAATACCAGACCTCGTGCCCGTGCGCGCGCGCCTTGGCTTCGTAGCGTGTCTCGGGCCAGCCGCCAGGGCGGACCTGGAAATCCTGCGAATCCTGCGCCAGCCATTCGAACTGATGGCGGTGGCGGCGCATCACCATCAGCGCGTGCTGCAGATAGATGGGGTGGTCGGTGCCGAAGCGGAACTCGCCGCCGGGTTTGAGCTTTGCCGCGATCAGGTCGAGCGGGCCGTCGTTCATCATCCGCCGCTTGGCGTGGCGCGCCTTCGGCCAGGGATCGGGGTGGAGCAGATAGGCGAAGCTGAGCGCGCCATCGGGGATGCGCCGCAGCACTTCCAGCGCGTCGCCGTGATGGATTCGAACGTTACCGATGGGGAGCCGCGCGCCATGATCGCCCGCGACGTGGACCAGTGCCTGGGCGACGCCGTTGATGAAGGGTTCGCCGCCGATGAAGCCATGGTCGGGCAGCATGTCGGCGCGCCCCGCCATATGCTCGCCGCCGCCAAAGCCGATCTCGAAATGGAGCGGGCGGTCGTAACCGAACAGCGCTTCGGCGGTGACTTCGCCCTCGGTGGGAACCGCGATCTGCGGCAGCAACGTGTCGATCAGGTCCTGCTGGCCCGCGCGCAGGGGCTTGCCCTTTGAACGGCCGTAGAGGCGGTTGATCGTCGTCGGATCGCCGGGCTTATGTGCAGTCATGGGGCGCGCCCTAGCCGCGCGACCGGGCGGCGGCAACCCGCCACCCGGCATAATGCGACATCAAATGAGCGTCAGGCGGCGAGCGCTGCCTTGAGCTTGTCGACCAGGTCGGTGCGTTCCCACGGGAAGCTGTCGCCCTCCGACGTGCGGCCGAAATGGCCGTACGCCGCGGTCTGCTTGTAGATCGGCTTGTTGAGGCCGAGGTGCGTGCGGATGCCCTTCGGCGTCAGGCGCACGAGCTGCGGGATGACCGCCTCGATCTTGCCTTCGTCAACGGTACCGGTGCCGTGCAGGTCGACATAGATCGACAGCGGCTCGGCGACGCCGATCGCGTAGCTGAGCTGGATCGTGCAGCGGCGCGCGAGGCCCGCGGCGACGATGTTCTTCGCCAGATAGCGGGTGATGTACGCCGCCGAGCGGTCGACCTTGGTCGGGTCCTTGCCGCTGAACGCGCCGCCGCCGTGCGGGCTCGCGCCGCCATAGGTGTCGACGATGATCTTGCGGCCGGTCACGCCGGCGTCGCCGTCGGGGCCACCGATCTCGAAACGCCCGGTCGGGTTAATGTGATAGACGGTGTTCGCGGTGAGCAGTTCGGCGGGAAGCACATCGGCGATCACGCCGAGCACATATTTGCGCAGCTCGGTGTATTTTGCTTCGTCGCCTTCGCCATTGTGGAAATAATAGCCGGGCGCGTGCTGGGTCGACACGACGATCGCGGTCGCCTCAACCGGACGCTCGTTGGCGTAGCGCAGCGTGACCTGGCTCTTGGTATCGGGTTCGAGGAAGGGTGCGGTGCCCGCCTTGCGGTCGGCGGCCATACGCTCGAGGATCTTGTGGCTGTAATCGAGCGTCGCGGGCATCAGGTCGGGGGTCTCGTCCGACGCATAGCCGAACATGATACCCTGGTCGCCGGCGCCTTCGTCCTTGTCGCCGCTTTCGTCGACGCCCTGCGCGATATGCGCCGACTGGGCGTGGAGATTATTCTCGAAGCGGAAGCTTTCCCAGTGAAAGCCAGCCTGCTCGTACCCGATGTCCTTCACCGTCTTGCGCACAGTGGCTTCGATCTCGTCGAGCGCGCCCGGTGCCCACTCGTCATTCTCGAACACGCCCTTGCAGCGGATTTCGCCGGCCAGCACGACGAGCTGGGTGGTGGTCAGCGTCTCGCACGCGATTCGGGCTTCGGGATCCTTCGACAGGAACAGGTCGACGATCGAATCGCTGATCTGGTCGGCCACCTTGTCGGGATGTCCTTCGGACACGCTTTCGGAGGTGAAGAGGAAGCTGTTGCGCATGGAGAGCCTTCTGTGAACGGATATAAAGGAAGCTTTATGTGAGGTGCTGTTAGCGTCCGCGCCGACGAAAGGCAATGGCCAGCGCGAGCAACAGCAACGCAAACCCGACCGGCAGCATGTTGCCATAGCGCGCGAAGAGCGTGGGGGCATGCGCCTTCGGAACGAAGGTGTCGATGCGTCCCGCCGCATGCATCGGCAGCGATTCGACGATGCGGCCGTCGGCATCGATGACGGCGCTGATTCCCGTCGGGGTCGCGCGCACGACCGGCAACCCTTCCTCGATTGCGCGGAGCCGCGCTTGCGCCAGATGTTGCGGCGGGCCCCAGCCGCCGAACCAGGCATCGTTCGAGGGATTGAAGATGAAATCGGGGCGGTGCGCCCGGTCGACCACCTGGCCTGAAAAGATGATCTCGTAGCAGATTTGCAGCCCGGCCCGACCAAAGGCGCCGAGGTCGAGGGTGCGGGCGCCGGGGCCCGGCCAGAAATCGATGTCGCCGGGGGCGAGCCGCGACAGGCCGATCGCCGACAGGATCGGGCGCATCGGCAGATATTCGCCGTAAGGGACAAGATGCGCCTTGTCGTAGCGCGGGCCGAGCGTGCCGTCGGCATGGACCGTCATCACCGCGTTGCGCGCGCCGACGACATCGCCCGTCTTGTCGAGTTCGAGCTTGAGCGCACCCAGAAGCATCAGGTCGTCGGGGTTCATCAGTTTGATGAGCCGCATACGCGCCTCGACGGGCGAGCGATCGTAATAAGGGGCGGGATAGCCCGCTTCGAGATAATCGGGCACCGCCGCCTCGGGCCACAGGATCAGGCGCGGCGTGTCATCCTTCGGCGTCGTCAGACGCGCGAGCTTTTCGAAATTGAGGTCGGCCTTGCTGCCCTCCCATTTGTCTTCCTGTCCGACATTGGGCTGGACGACGGTGATGGGGATGCGCTGCGTACCCTTAACGCGAACGGCGGCATCGACGTTGCTGCCCGTTTGCGACAGAAATGCCGCACCCCATAGGGCGAGCAGACTACCGAAAAGCGTGGCTGCGGCGACACGGCGATGAAACCACGCTAGGATCATCACCGCCGCGAACAGGCAGACGATCGCGCTCATGCCATATGTGCCAATCCAGCCAGCGGGCGCGGCAACGTGCGGGACGGCAATCACCCCCAAGGGGTTCCATGCGAAGCCGGTGAAAATCCAGCTGCGAAGCCATTCGGTGAGCGCCCAGAGGCCGGCGAAGGCCAGCAGGTAGGACGGCGCCGCAAAATGCGCGTCTGCCTTGGGCTTCATCATCCACGCGCCCCAGGCCGCAAGCGCCGGATAGACGGCAAGATACAGCGACAACAGGCCGACTGCGATCCACCCGAGCCATGCGGGCATTGCCGCCTGATAGGTGAAGGCGGTTGCGATCCAGTTGAGGCCGACGACGAAATGGCCGACGCCGAACGCCCAGCCGATACCCAGCGCGCGCGAACCCTTGGGGCTGCGCGCGACGAGCGCCATCCAGCCGGCGAGCGCGAGCAGGGTCAGCGGCCAGAGGTGGAGCGGCGCGAAGCCGGTTGCCGAAACGGCACCGAGCGTCAGGGCAAGAAGCTTTGGCCAGCGGTCGGCGAAAGCAGCGATGCGGGAGGATGTCGCGGTCACGCGCGCTCTATTAGCCGCGCGGAGGGGCTACGACAATGAGGCTTGCACGCATCCCACGAGGAACGTCCCGGACCGATTTCAACCGCTTCTTACGTGATCCCCGGCGAAGGCCGGGGCCCAGAGCGTAATAACGCAACGCCAGCTTTTCACCGCTCTGGGCCCCGGCCTTCGCCGGGGATCACAGGATGGAGCCAATGTCGGCCTCCACCCCAAAGCCGCCTTCAACAATACCCCGTCATCTTAGAGCATATATTTCATCTTGATCGACTGGCGCATATCGCCCGCGACCGCGAAACTTGCCGATTTGAAGCTCGGCGGGCCGACGGTGATCGCCGGATTGCGCGAAAAGCCGAAGCCTTCCTTGGGCACGAAGATCGCGACATCCATCTTGTTGTTGCTGTTCTCGTCATGGACGACCGCGATCGCATAGGTGCCGGTCGCGGGCGCGTGGACCGCGAAATCGCCGGCGTCGGCGGCTTTCACCGCCATGCGCACCGACCCCTTGTCCTTGCTGCAGTCGGGAAATGCTTTGGGGTTGGTGGTCAGGCAGACGAGGATTTGTCCCTTCGCGCTGCGCAGCCCGGTAACGCTGACCTCAACTGTTGGAGCGGGCGTCGGTGGCGGCGCTGCCGCGGCGGCCAGCAGCGCGGCCGAAATGACCAAGGCCAAGGTCCGTGCCGCACGCCTTGTCCCAGAAGCGGAAATAGAGACCATAATTCCCCCGGTAAGCGGCGTGATGCTGCTCGTGATGTGTCGCGGTTATCAGCCAGCGGCCGGCGGGTCCATGAACAAGCGCGCGCGGGAACATCTCCCACCCCATATGATTGCCGACCCCCATGATCGTCATGATCGCGAGCACGAGCCCCAGCATCGCGACATGGATCGGGATCAGAAAGACGAGCGCGGGGATGACGATTGCGCCGGTGATTGCCTCCAGCGGATGAAAGCTCATCGCCGCCCACGCGGTCGGCGGGCGGCTTTCGTGATGGACGCTGTGCGCGACGCGGAACAAGGCTGGCCGGTGCATCCAGCGGTGCGTCCAGTAAAACCATGTGTCGTGGATCAGCAGATAGGCGAAGAGGCTAAGCGGCAGATACCAGAGCGGAAAGGCGCCCCAATCACTGTAGATGCGCGTCCAGCCATGCGCCTGCCACCCCCACGCGACGACGCCCGCCGGAACCCCGTAAATCGCGGCGCTCGCAAGGCTCCACCCGACCTCGCGGCGCATCTGCGGCTCGAGCCCGCGATAGAGGCCGGGGTGCTTCCACTGCGTCGCGAGGGCGAAGCCGCCGCTGGTGATCAGATAGCGCACGCCGACGATCGCGGTCATCGCGAGCGCGGACAAAAGGATCGGCCAGCCGGTCATGACGCAAGGCTAGCCGCTCGCCGCCGCGTTGCAATGGCTTTGCGCCCGCGCGTTCGCGTGGCTAAGGCAGGGGAATGGTGGGGCCGAGCAACGATAAATGCGACATCGCGATCGTCGGCGGCGGGCTCGCCGGCGGGCTCGCGGCGCTTGCTCTCGCGGCGAAGCGCCCCGACCTCGACGTACGGCTGATCGAGCCGGGGCCGATCGGCGGCAATCATATCTGGTCCTTTTTCGACAGCGACATCGCAAAGAAGGACCGCTGGCTCGTCGCGCCGCTCGTGCGTTATCACTGGACGGCGTACGATGTCCGTTTTCCCTCGCACGAGCGCAAAGTGCGCATGGGATACAAGAGCATAACCGGCGAAGCACTCGCCGATGCTGTCATCGCGGCGCTGCCGGCGGGGCATATCATCGCCGACAAGGCCAAGCATGTCGCGCCCGACCATGTGCTGCTGTCGCGCGGCGGGCGGCTGTCGGCCAAGCATGTGATCGACGCGCGCGGCGGAGGCAAATTCCCGACCCTCGACTGCGGCTGGCAGAAGTTCGTCGGGCAGGCGCTGACGGTGAAGGGCGGGCACGGCGTCGAGCAGCCCGTCGTGATGGACGCGACCGCCCCACAGCTCGATGGCTATCGCTTCGTCTACCTGCTGCCCTTCGATGCCGAGACATTGTTCGTCGAGGACACCTATTACAGCGACGACGCCGATCTCGATGCCCCGGTCGTACGCGAACGGATCGCGGCCTATGCAGCGGCGCAGGGCTGGGACGTCGCGGCGACGACGCGCGAGGAAAGCGGCGTGCTTCCCGTCGTGATCGCGGGCGATTTCGACCGGCTGTGGCCCGCATCCGACCGCACCGCACGGATCGGGGTGCGCGCGGGCGCCTTCCATGCGACCACCGGCTACTCGCTTCCCGATGCCGTGCGTACCGCATCATCGCTGCCCGGGCTCGTCGATCGCGCCGACCTTCCCGCCATCCTCCGCAATCGCGCGGCGGCGTCGTGGCGGCGCCAGCGCTTCTACCGCATGCTCGGCGCGATGGCGTTCCGCGCGGCCGATCCGGGCGAGCGCTACCGCATCTTCGAGCGCTTCTACCGCCTGTCGCCGGGCCTGATCGCGCGCTTCTATGCCGGGCGCTCGACCACGGCGGACAAGCTGCGCATCCTGTCGGGCAGGCCCCCGGTGCCGATCGGCCGCGCGATTTCCGCGTTGTGGAAACGCGACTGGCGATGACGCGCCGCGCGATCGTCGTCGGCGCGGGTTTCGGCGGGCTCGCGCTCGCGATCCGGCTCCAGTCGGCGGGCGTCGAAACGACGATCGTCGAAGCGCGCGACAAGCCCGGCGGGCGCGCGTACCACTGGATGAAGGACGGCTTTACCTTCGACGCGGGCCCAACCGTGATCACCGATCCGCCCTGTTTGCAGGAACTATGGGCGCTGAGCGGACAGGAGATGGCGCAGGACGTCGACCTCGTCCCGGTGATGCCCTTTTACCGTCTCAATTGGCCCGACGGCACGAACTTCGATTATTCGAACGACGAGGCCGCGCTCCGTGCCGAAATCGCCAAGCTCCATCCCGCCGACGTCGCCGGCTACGACCGCTTCCTCGAATATTCGAAGGGGGTGTACGAGCAGGGTTATGTGAAGCTCGGTGCGGTCGCCTTTCTCGACTTCGCCTCGATGATCAAAGCGGCGCCCGCGCTGATGAAATATCGGGCGTGGCGCAGCGTCTATTCGATCGTGTCATCTTATGTGCAGGACGAGCGGCTGCGGCAGGCTTTGTCGTTCCATACCCTGCTCGTCGGCGGCAACCCGATGACGACGAGCGCGATTTATGCGCTCATCCACACGATCGAGAAAGAAGGCGGAGTCTGGTTCGCGCGTGGCGGCACCAATGCGCTGGTGCGCGGCATGGTGCGGCTGTTCGAGCGGCTCGGTGGGGCGCTGCGGCTCGGCGACCCGGTGGCGAAGATCGAAACCACAGGCGACTGCGTCACGGGCGTGACGACGCAAGGCGGCTGGTACGGCGACGCCGATATGGTCGCGTGTAACGGCGACCTGATGCACAGCTACCAGACGTTGCTCGCCGACCATCCGCGCGGGAGCAAAGTTGCGAAAAGCCTCGCGCGCAAACGCTGGTCGCCCTCGCTCTTCGTCGTCCATTTCGGCGTGAAGGGCAGCTATCCCGATATCGCGCATCACAGCATCCTGTTCGGCCCGCGCTACAAGGGGCTGCTGGGCGATATTTACGGCGGCGTGATCCCCGACGACTTCTCGCTCTACCTTCACCATCCCAGCATCACCGATCCAGGCATGGCGCCGCCGGGTCATTCCGCCTTCTACGCGCTCGCCCCTGTCGCGCATCTGGGCAAGGCCAAAGCCGACTGGGACGGCGCATTCGGCGAGCGCTTCGCCGACGCGATCCTCGAAGAGGTCGAACGCCGCGTCGCCCCCGGCCTCCGTGCGAACCTCGTCACGCGCTTCCACTACACCCCTGCCGATTTCCACCGCGACCTGTCGGCGCATCTCGGCAGCGCGTTCAGCCTCGAGCCCGTGCTGTGGCAAAGCGCGTGGTTCCGCGCGCACAACCGCGACGATGTGATTTCCAACCTTTACTTCGTCGGCGCGGGGACGCATCCGGGCGCGGGTATCCCGGGGGTCGTCGGCAGCGCCAAGGCGACCGCCAATCTGATGTTGGAAGGTTCCAAGCAGTGAGTTCCAAAGTCGAATGCCCTTGTTGTCGGTTTTTCACGATCGAGGCGCACGCAGACTATGAAATATGCCCTGTCTGCTATTGGGAAGATGATGGGCAAGATGATTTGGATGCAGATGAGGTGCGCGGTGGACCGAACGGAAATTTGAGTCTGAACCAAGCTCGGAAGAACTTTTTGCAGTTTGGGGCCTGTGAGGAAAAAATGCTTGGTCATGTAAGGCCGCCAACTGAAGTTGAGAGACAGAAATGAAACGCCTTGCCGTCTATTGCGGGTCCGCGACCCCCGAAGATCCGATCTATATCGAGACCGCGCGCCACGTCGGTCGCACCTTGGCCGAGCGCGGCATCGGCGTCGTCTATGGCGGCGGCCGATTGGGGCTGATGGGCGCGGTCGCCGACAGCGCGCTGGAGGCGGGCGGCGAAGTGATCGGCATCATCCCCGAAGCGCTCGTCGGCGCCGAGGTCGCACACCGCGGCTGCACCGAACTCCACGTCGTTTCGGGCATGCACGAACGCAAGAAGATGTTCACCGACCTCTCCGACGGTTTTCTCACCATTCCCGGCGGCGTCGGGACGATGGACGAACTGTGGGAAGCGATCAGCTGGGCGCAGCTCGGCTATCATACCAAGCCGGTCGGGTTGCTCAACGCCGCGGGCTTCTACAACGACCTTATCGCGTTCAATCGCAACATGATCGAGGTCGGCTTCATCCGCCCCGCGCACGCCGGGATCATGATCGTCGACGCCGGGCTCGACGATTTGCTCGAAAAAATGGCGGCTTATGTCCCGCACAAGACGATTTTCGCGATGAAGGCCGAAAATCTGTAATGAGTGAGGCGGGGGCCTATGATGCACATGCCCTCCACGGTTTCGCGCACGACAGCATCGCGCGCGGATCGAAAAGCTTCGCGCTGGCCAGCCAGCTCTTCGACCGCGAAACGCGCGAGCGGGTGTGGTTGCTCTATGCCTGGTGCCGCGCCGCCGACGATCTGACCGACGGGCAGGATCATGGCGGCGCGATGAAGCCGGACCATGATCCGGTCGCCGCGGTCGCGCATATCCGGGCGCAGACCGATAAGGCCTTTGCCGGGCAGCCGATGGGCGACATGGCGTTCGACGCGCTCGGCTTCCTGCTGACCGAGGTCGCTATTCCGCGCTGGGTGGTCGACGATATCGTCGCGGGCTTCGAACTCGACGCGAAGGACTGGCGCCCGCGCAGCGAGGCAGACCTGCTCCGCTACTCCTACCATGTCGCGGGCGCGGTCGGGGTCGCGATGGCGCTCGTCATGGGCATCGATCCCGCCGACGAGACGACGCTCGACCGCGCCTCGGACCTGGGCATCGCGTTCCAGCTCGCCAATATCGCGCGCGATGTGGCCGAGGATGCCGCCGCCGACCGATGTTACCTGCCGGTCGAATGGCTGGTCGAACTCGACATCCCGCCCGGCCAGCACATGCACCCCGCCTTTCGCGGGCGCCTGTCGGTGATGGCGCGATGGCTGTCCGAAATGGCCGAGGAATATGAGGCATCGGCGCGTTGGGGCGCGCGCAAGCTGCCCCCGCGCAGCCGCTGGGCGGTGCTTGCCGCCGCGGGCATCTATGGCGATATCGTGCGTGAAGTGCGTGCGCGCGGCGACCATGCGTGGGATCACCGCGCCGCATCGAGCCTCTTCGCCAAGCTCGGCTGGGTCGCGCGCGCGGGCTGGTCGGTGCTGCGCCGCCCGCCGCAGCGGCGGATCAGCCGCGAGGGGCTGTGGACGCGCCCCAGACACGTCGAGCGCCACGGGGCC
This sequence comes from Sphingopyxis sp. H053, assembly GCF_001468225.1. Taxonomy (GTDB): domain Bacteria; phylum Pseudomonadota; class Alphaproteobacteria; order Sphingomonadales; family Sphingomonadaceae; genus Sphingopyxis. The sequence continues at coordinate 132,526 of NZ_LNRU01000009.1, forward strand.
AGCGAATGAGCTATCTCGAGTGGATCGCCGCGGCGTTCGTGCTGACCAATGTCGCACTCGTCGCACTGCGCAGCGTGTGGAACTATCCCTTCGCGCTCGTCGCGGTCACTCTCTACGCCTTCGTCTTTTTCGAGGCGAAACTTTACAGCGACATGCTGCTCCAGGGCTTTTTCTTCGCGCTCAATCTCTATGGCTGGGCCGCCTGGATGCGCGCGCGCGATGACAGCGGGGTGCCGGTGCGCTGGATGACCGAGCGTGCGCGGCGAGGCTGGGCGCTTACGACGATCGCCGCGTGGGCGGGGTGGAGCTTTGCGATGGACCGCTATACCGACGCGGCCGCGCCGTGGATCGACGGGGCGATCGCGATGCTCAGCATCACCGCGCAATGGCTGCTCGCGCGGCGCCGCGTCGAAAGCTGGTTCCTCTGGATCCTCGTCGACCTGATCGCGGTGCCGCTGTTCGCGTCGCGCGGGCTTTACGCGACCAGCGCGGTCTATGTCGTGCTGCTCGGCCTGTCGATCGACGGCCTGCTCCAGTGGCGACGCGCGGCGGCCGCGGGCAGGGCAGCGATATGACGCGCCATATCTGCCTCCATGGCGCCGAAAGCACGGGCAAATCGACGCTCGCGCCGCGGCTCGCGCTTCAGCTCGGCGGGCTCGTCGTCCCCGAATATGGCCGCACCTATGCCGAGGCGAACGGCACCAATCTCGACGAGGTCGACCTGCTCGCGATCTTCGACGGCCATCGCGCCGCGACCCGGGAGGCGCTTGCGCAGCGGCCCGATTGGCTGGTTTCGGACACCGATCCGCTGATGACGCAGGCGTGGGCAATCATGCTGCTCGGCCGCCGTCTGCCCGAGATCGACTTGTGGGACGAGGTCGCTGACCTCTATCTCGTCCCCGCGATGGACCTTTCGTGGGAAGAGGACGGCACGCGCCTGTTCGGCAGCGAACTCGCGCGGGCGCAATTCATGGAGGTCGCGATCGGCGAGCTCGACCGGCGCAAACTCAAATGGGCCTGGGTCGAGGGCGAAGGCGATGCGCGGCTGCAAAGCGCGCTGGCGGCGATTGAGGCAGCAGGGTTGGCCTGAGCGAATCTGCGGATGTGGTGAGTGTCGGCTTTGGAGTGGGAGCTGGCGTCGTCTCCTTTCTCTTCGTCACCCCGGACTTGATCCGGGGTCCCGCTTGATGTCGAAGCCAGTCGGTGCCTCAAAAAAAAGCGGGATCCCGGATCAAGTCCGGGATGACGATAAATAGGAACGGCAACTAGCGGTCGAAAGCCGACGGCCCAGAAGCTACCGCGCGTACGCGTCCCTTAACTCGCGTTTCAACACCTTGCCGATGGGGCTGCGCGGCAGTTCGTCGACGACCGTGATCGCGCTCAACCGCTGCGTCTTGCCGACCTTGGCGTTGCAATCGGCGCGCACGGCCTCGGCCTCGGCGCCGTCCTTCAGCACGACGAACGCGACGGGCGTCTCGCCCCATTCCTCGCTCGGCATGCCGACCACCGCCGCTTCGACGACGCGCTCATCGGCAATCAATATCGCCTCCAGGTCGCTCGGGAAAATGTTGAACCCGCCCGAGATGATCATGTCCTTTGCGCGGTCCATCAAGGTCAGGAAGCCGTCCTCGTCGATCCGGCCGATGTCGCCGTGGCGATAGAAGAGATTTCCCTCGGCGTCGTACCAGTGCATCGCCTTGGTCGCGTCGGGACGGTTGTTATATCCCGTCATCATCGCGGGGCTGCGGCCGACGACTTCGCCGACCGATCCTTGCGGCAGCTCGTTGCCGTCCTCGTCGATCACCTTTGCGATATGTCCCGGCGCGGGCTTGCCGACCGTGTGCAATTTGTCGGGGAATTGATGCGCCTCGAGGATGAACGCCGCGCCGCCTTCGGTCATGCCGTAAATCTCGACGAGCCCGCCCGGCCAGCGCCGGAGCACATCGGCCTTGAGCGCCGCGGCGAAGGGCGCCGAGGTGCAATATTTCACGACGAAGCTGGAGAGGTCGAAGTCGCCGAAATCGTCGAGCGCCATGATCCGGCGATACTGCACCGGGACCAGCATCGTGTTCGTCGCGCGCTCGCGCGCCGCGAGCTCAAGGAAGCCGCGCGCGTCGAATTTCTTCATCAAGACGACCTGCCCGCCCGACCCGACGGTCGGCATGAAGCTCGCCATCGTCGTGTTCGAATAGAGCGGGGTCGACAGGATTGTCACGGCATTGGGGCCATAAGCGGGGGCGCCACGGATGATGTGCTGCCAGCGCATCGCATGGCTGTGGATGATGCCCTTGGGCGTGCCGGTGGTGCCCGACGAATAAATGATGTTGAAGCCGTCATCGGGCAGAATCTCGACCGGTGCGGGCTTCGCCCCCGCGAGCGACAGCCAGGCGTCGAGCGGTGTTCCGGCGTCGCTGCCATCCATCGCGATCAGGTCGCTCGCGGTGATGACATGGCCTTCGAGGCTCGTCTTTGCCGCACTGTCGAGGAACAGGTGGCGCGCACCGGTGTCGGCGATCATCGCCGCCATCTGCTCGCCCGTCGCGCTGTTGGTGACGAGCCCCGCGACCCCGCCGGCGCGCAGGGTGCCGAGGATCACCGCCATCTGCTCGACGCTGTTGAGGCCGGCGATCGCGGTGCGGTTGCCTTTCGCGAATCCGTCCTGCTGCAACCGCGCGGCGATTCGGTCGGTCAATTGATCCAGTTCGGACCAGCTCAGCCGCCGCAGCGCGTCGGCAGCCGCTACGGCATCGGGACGCTCCGCGGCATGAGCACGGACAAGGTCGGGCAGGGTGGCGAAGTCGCCGTCAAGCATTTCGATACTGGTCATGACCCATGGGTTAGCACAGCCGAAAGGCGGTGCAATGCCGGTGGGGCGGCGGGGCGCTAGGGTCAGGATCTACCAAATGCGCGTTCGAGGTTTGAAGCGATTTTGCTCAGGGCGAGAAGGCAAGGCGCAGGCATATGAGAATATTCCAAGACTTGCCGACGAAGCCATGGGCAAAATCGGTCAAATCCCGAAGGGACGCCGAAATGGCTTCGATCTCAGGCCCGCGCGGCCTTGCGGGTAGCGATGCTACCCGCTGCATCCGCTCGAGCCCGATATCTTCGCCATTTCGACGCCTCGAACGCGCATTTGGTAGGTCCTGACCCTGGATGTTGCGTCGACGACGGGGGATGCGGATGGCATCATCGGATATTGCCGGGCAAGGCGACCGGAAGTTGCTGGTCGCCGTCCATCATCCCGTGCCTGCACGGGCCGATGTCCTCGGTGCGGCGATCGAGGCCGCGGGTTTGGCGGTGCAATTCCTGCCACCGCATGTGAGCGACCTGCGCCCTTGGGTCGACAGTTGCTTCAATCTGTTGCTTATCAATCCCTTCCTCGACTGGCAGGAGCCGTCCGAGTTCGTCCGGTTGGCGTCGTCGATTGCCGGGCGCCGGCCGCTGATCGCCTTGTCCGACCGCGACTCGCTCGACGACCGGATGGTCGCGCTCGGCGCGGGCGCCGACGATGCGGTGGGCTGGACCGACAATCTCCCCGAAGTGCTCGCGCGGGTTGCCAGCCTGCTGCGCCGCAGCCGCATCGCCGCCGGGCAGCTCGGCGAGGGAGAACTCAGCATCGATCTGATCGACCGGCGCGTCGAGCGCGCGGGCCAGATCATCCGTTTGCCGCTCCGCGAATTCGACCTGCTCGCGAACCTTGCGCGTGTGCCCGACCGGCCGCTGTCGCGCGGCGCGCTGCTCCGCGCGGTGTGGCGGCTCGATTTCGATCCCGGCACCAATCGGGTCGAGGTGCACATGTCGCGGCTGCGCGCCAAGGTCGATCGGGGGTTCGACTGGCCGATGCTGCGCACGGTGAAGGGCATGGGTTACGCGCTGCGGTCGCGTCCGGATTAATCCTCCCTGTCGCGCAGCGATGGGGAGGGGGACCGCCGCGAAGCGGTGGTGGAGGGGCCGCAACGTCGCGTCCCGCCCCTCCGTCAGCCTCTTCGAGGCTGCCACCTCCCCATGCCTCCGGCACAGGGAGGATCGAAGATTTGATCGACGTGCCGCTCGGATTTGCCCCTTCTTGATCGCTATCCTGTCACGAGCCCCAGCTTGCTTGACCGAAAGTTTCAGGTTGCTACTGATCTTCGACATAAAGAAAGCAACGATTCCCGGAGATGATGCCCGATGCACCCCTCAGTCCACGCCCGCGCCAATCCCGATAAAGCCGCGATCATCGTCGCCGAGACGGGGGAGGCGATCAGCTATGGCGAACTCGATGCGGCGTCGAACCGCGCGGCGCAGCTCTTTCGCTCGCACGGGTTGGGGCATGAAGATGTCGTCGCCTTCATGCTCGACAACACCCCGCATTATTATGGGCTGACCTGGGGTGCGCAGCGCGCGGGGCTCCGCTATGTCTGCATCTCGTCGCGGCTGACGCAGGACGAGACCGACTATATCCTCGAAAATTCGGGCGCGCAGATTCTGATCGTGTCGGCGAGCCTTGCGGGCGCCGCGCAGCAGCTGACGACCGGGATCAAGCGCTTCGCGATGGGCGGCGACATACCGGGCTATGAAAGCTGGGAAGACGCCGTCGCCGCGATGCCCGCGACGCCGGTGGCCGACGAGCGCGCCGGGGTCGACATGCTCTATTCGTCGGGCACCACCGGCCGGCCCAAGGGGGTGCGCGTACCGCTGCCCGAAGACCCCGCGATCGACGCGACGAACAGCCTCGTCATGCTCGCCTCGGCGATATTCCAGATCAACGCCGACAGCATCTATCTGTCGCCGGCGCCGCTCTATCACGCCGCGCCGCTGCGCTGGTCGATGACCGTCCACCGCCTCGGCGGCACCGTCGTGCTGATGAAGAAATTCGATCCCGAGACCGCGCTGGCGCACATCGAAAAATATCGCGTGAACGCCAGCCAATGGGTCCCGACGCATTTCGTGCGCATGCTCAAGCTGCCGAACGAGGTTCGCACGCGCTACGACACCTCTTCATTGAAGGTTGCGATCCACGCGGCCGCCCCGTGCCCGGTGCCGGTCAAGCAGGCGATGATCGACTGGTGGGGGCCGGTATTGTTCGAATATTATGCCGGCTCCGAGGGCAATGGCATGACCTTCATCTCCAGCGCCGACTGGCTGACGCACAAGGGCAGCGTCGGCCGCCCGATCCTCGGCGCGATCCATATCATGGGCGAGGATAACGAGACCGAGCTTGGCGCGAACGAAGAAGGCGCGGTTTTCTTCGAAAGCGAAAATGTCTTCGAATATCATGGGGATAATGAAAAAACGGCGTCGAGCCGCAACTCGAAGGGCTGGTCGACCCTCGGCGATGTGGGCAAAGTTGATGAAGATGGCTTCCTCTATTTGACCGACCGCAAGAGCTTCATGATCATCTCGGGCGGGGTGAACATCTATCCGCAGGAAATCGAGAATCACCTCGTCACCCATCCGAAGGTTGCCGATGTCGCGGTCGTCGGCGGCCCGCACGACGAAATGGGCGAGGAAGTGATCGCTGTGATCCAGCCCGCCGACATGGCCGACGCGACCGATGCCTTCCGCGACGAGTTGCTGACCTATGCGCGCGAAAAATTGTCGGGGGTGAAGATTCCGCGCCGCATTGATTTCATGGAAGCGCTGCCGCGCCACGACACGGGCAAGCTCTACAAGCGCCTGCTCCGCGACCAATATTGGGAAAAGGCAAAGGCGGAGGCCTGATCCGATGAGCGCGCGCGTCGAATTTTTCTTCGACCTTTCTTCGCCGTGGACCTGCCTCGCGTTCCATAACCTGCCGGGTGTACTCGAACGGACGGGCGCGGCGGCGGTCTATCGGCCGATCCTTGTCGGCGGGGTGTTCAATGCGGTGAATCCCGCCGTCTATGCGGCGCGCGAACAGGTCGACAACCGGCGGCTGACGCACAGCTGGAAAATCCTGAAGGACTGGGCGCGGCTCGCGGGCGTGCCGATGAATTTCCCTTCGGAGTGGCATCCGGCAAAAAGCATCGCGGCGATGCGTTTCTGCTGCGCGCTCGAAGCGGATCAGGCGGCGCTCGTTCGCTTCGCGCGCGGTGCCTTCGCGAGCTATTTCGACCGGCAGGAAAATCTCGACGACCCCGCCGTACTCGCAGCGGCCGCCGATGCCGAGGGGCTGGGCGGCGCGGCGCTCGCCGCCGCGGCGGGCAGCGATGCGGTCAAGGCGCGGCTGCGCGCGAATACCGATGAAGTCATCGCGCGCGGCGGCTATGGTTCGCCGACGATCTTCGTCGATAGGGACGACATGTATTTTGGCAACGACCAGCTTCCGCTCGTCGAGGCCGCGCTCACACGCTGAAAAGGACTCTCCCGTGAAAGACCGTATTTCGATCACCATGCTCGAAGGCGGGATCGCCGATGTCCGGCTGATCCGCGCCGACAAGATGAATGCGCTCGACCCCGCAATGTGGGAGGCGCTCGCCGAGGCGGTCGATCAACTCAAGGCGACCGCGGGGCTCCGCGTCGTCGTCCTCTCGGGCGAAGGCCGCGCCTTCTGCGCCGGGCTCGACCTCTCGAGCCTCAGCAACGATCGTGATCCGGGCGCGGGCAGCGCGGGCGGCAGCCTGTCCGACCGGACACGTGGGATCGCGAACAATGCCCAATACGCCGCGTGGGGCTGGCGCGAAATCCCGGTGCCAGTGATCGCGGCGGTTCATGGCGTCGCGTTCGGCGCGGGGAGCCAGATCATGGCCGCGGCCGACATCCGTATCGTCCACCCCGACACGCGCATCGCGATCATGGAGATGCGTTGGGGCCTTGTCCCCGATGTCGCCGGCATGGCGCTGTGGCGCACGCAGGTCGCCGACGATGTGCTTCGCGAGATGATCTATACCAACCGCGAATTCAACGGCTCGGAAGCGAAGCTGCTGGGCTTCGCGACGCATGTGTCGGACGATCCGCTCGCGAAAGCGATGGAACTCGCCCAAGTGATCGCCGACAAGAACCCGCACGCGATCCGCGGTGCGAAGCGGCTCTGCAATATGCTTGCTGATGCGAGCGATGCCGAAATCCTGCAGGCCGAAAGCGACGAGCAGGTGAAGGTCATCCGCACCCCGAACCAGATGGAAGCGGTGATGGCGGGGATGCAGAAGCGGAAGCCGAACTTCGTGGATTGAGTCGACGCCCGATCTCCGTTCGTGTCGAGCGAAGTCGAGACACCCATCGAGATGACGCCAAGCCGCGAGGCATCTCGACTTCGCTCGATGCGAACGGATTTTGGGGGTTAAACCAGATTTAGAAACCGCGCCGCATTATCCCAGTCGCGTTTGTGGATGGCGCGTGCTTTTTGCGCTTCGCTGTCCGCGCCCCAGCGGCGTTCCTGATAGAGCTCGTCGAGGCTCACGGTCTCCCATAAGGCGTCGGCGTCGAACACGTTTTCGAGCAAGGCGAGGCCCGCGACGAGCGATCCGCCGATCGTCACCAGCGGCGTCAGCGCGGTGATCCGCCATGCGTCCTGCACGAAAACCGCACCCTGCAACACCGCAACCGTCGCCTCGGGCTGGTCGACCGGCAGCACGCCCTGCGTCAGGGTGAATTCGATGCCGTAGCGTGCCTCGGCCCAGGCGAGCAGCGGGTTCCATGCCGCCGCCTGCTCGGCCTGCAGCGCGGCATCGCGCGCGTCGCGATAGCAGAAGAGATCGCTCTGCGCATAAGCGGCGACCGGCGCGGCGAAGGCGGCGAGGTCGGGTGTCGCCAGATCGATCGCGGCGTTGGTCAGGCCTGTCATCGGCATGGCGGCCGGATCGATCGTCTCGCCCACGTTGCGCCATTCGGCGGCGATCGCTTCGGCGAGTGCGGCGCTTGCGACGGCGAGCGGTGCGCGTTGCGGCGTGCGCACCGGCCGGCCGTCGAGCGCGATGCCCCAGCCGCCGTCCTCGGGGGCGACGGCGACCTCTTTCCAGAAGCGCTTCAAGGGTTTTTGGGCGAACGCCAGCGGCGCGCGAGCAGCAGCGGCATGACCGCGAAATCGAACGCGCCGACCAGCACGATCGCGGCGCCGATCCAGCGGTCGGTCGGCTGGCCCGCGAGCGTGAAACCGCCGCTGATCAGGATGAAACCGATCATCGCGAAGGCGGCGCCCATCAGGCGCATCGCGGAGATCGCAAAGAAACGTTTTTTGGCGAGTGCGTCGTCGGTTTGGGTCATGCACCCTCCCTATCGCCGCCAAGGTGGCGCATCAACTGCGCGAGCGCGCCATGGCCGGTCGCCTCGACGCCCTCGATCACGCGCCCGCGTTCCGCGGCGGACTTGTTCTGCGACAGTTTGATCGTCGGGCGCCACGCCGCGATCCGCATTTCGAAGCCGGTAATGGCGCCGGTCATCTTGCTGAACAGCGCCGGGTTCATCTTGTCGCGCGTCCACGGCGGGCTCGCACCGGCGCGCGCTTCATGCGCCGCGGACAGCGTGTCGAGCTGCGCGACCAGTTCGGCGTCGTCGAGTTTGCGGGCGACGCCTTCCATCTCGATCGCGACATAATTCCACGTCGGCACCTGATCGGCGTCGGCGTACCAGCTCGCGCTGACATAGGCATCGGGGCCCTGCACGACCGCCAGCGCGTTCGCGCCGCCCAGGTGGCGGGTGAGCGCGTTGCCGCGCGCGAGGTGGAATTGCAGCGTCGCCCGGTCGTCGCTCAGCACCACCGGCGCATGCGCGACGCGCGGCCCGTCGGGGGTGCTCGCAAAGATCGCGGCAAAACCGATCTCGCGCACGAGCAATTCGGCGAGATCCTCCTGCCGCGGGCGGAAGGCGGCGTTCGGGTGCATCAGCTCGCTTTGGGCGGGCGCGCCGGATGCTTCTTGGCGCTTGGTTTCTTGCCCGCGGGTTTCCCGGGCGCCGGCTTGCCCGGTTTCGCCTTCGCCTTGGGCTTCGGCTTGCCGACGAAATCGGTCGGCTTGCTCTCGGCGGTGCGGCCGCGCCGCTCGCCGCGCCGCGCCTTGCGGATCTGCTTGCTGTGCGCCTTCGCCTGCGCCTTCAGCGCCGATTTTGGCGGCGGGCCTTTCTCGGTCGGGTCGATCCCGACCTCGCCGAGCAGCAGGTCGAAACCGAGCGCGTCGAGGCTCGCTGCGAAATGCTCGGGCACCTCGGCGCTGATATCGATCGCGCCGCCGTCGGGGTGGTCGATGCGCAAACGGCGACTGTGGAGGTGCATCTTGCGGCTGATCGTGCCGGTCAGGAACGCACCCTTGCCGCCATATTTGCCGTCGCCGACGATCGGATGGCCGATCGCCGCCATATGGACGCGCAGCTGGTGGGTACGCCCGGTCAGCGGCTGCAGTTCGACCCACGCCGCGCTGTTGCCCGCCCGCTCGATCACGCGATAGCGCGTCTTCGATGCGAGGCCGCTGTCATGGACGTGCATTTTCTCGCCGCCCGACCCCGGCTGCTTGGCGAGCGGCAGGTCGATTTCGCCCTGCTGGATGTCGGGAACGCCGACGATCAGCGCCCAATAGGTCTTCTTCGCGCTGCGGTTCGAAAAGCTCTTGGCGAAATAGGCCGCGGCCTTCGGCGTCCGCGCAACGAGGAGCGCGCCCGACGTGTCCTTGTCGAGCCGGTGGACGAGCTTGGGGCGCGTCGGGCCATCGAATTTCAGCGCGTCGAGCAGGCCGTCGACATGCTGCTCGGTCTTGGTGCCGCCCTGCGTTGCGAGCCCGGGAAGCTTGTTGAGCACGATCGCACTGGCATCGCGGTGGATGAGCATCCCGGTCGCCAGCTCGATATCGGCATCGGTCAGCGGACGACCCTTGCGCGCCGGACGCGCCGCAGTCTCGACCGGCGGTGTCGGCATGACGAGTTTCTGCCCGGTCGCGATCCGGTCCGACACATCGGCCTTTTTGCCGTCGAGCGTCAGCTGTCCCGATCGCGCCCAGCGCGCGAGCAGTGCGTGCGGCGTTCCTTCGCGGTGGCGCTTGAACCAGCGGTCGAGCCGGATGCCGTCGTCTTCCTCGGCGATGGTGGCGCCGTCGAGATTGGCTTTGGCGTCGCTCATGCCGGCACCTGCCGCACGATGAAGAGGCCGAGCCCGCAGGCGGCAATCGCGCCGACTACCGACGCGAGGACATAGGCGGCCGCCTGAGCGTTTTGACCGCGTTCGAAGAGCATCCAATATTCCATGCTGAAAGAGGAGAAGGTGGTGAAGCCGCCGAGAATCCCGACGCCGACGAACAGCCGCGTCGTATCGCCGCCGCCGCTGCGCACGAGCCAGCCGACGAGCAGGCCCATCAACAGGCTGCCGACGATATTGATCGACAGCGTGCCCCACGGGAAGGCCGGACCGAACCGCGCGAGCATCGCCTGCCCGACCAGATGGCGGGCGCCGGCGCCGATCGCGCCGCCGATCATGACGGGAAACAGGCTGTTCATGCGCCCGCCCTAGCCCGAAACGGGCGTGAGGCATAGCGGGCCATTTCTAGGCGTCGGGCGGGGTCAGCGCGGTGGTGGAGCGTTCGTGCGTCGCGCGCCAGTTTTCGGGACGGACAAAGTCGCCCTGCCAGATGCCCCGCCGTTTCGCCTGCGCCTCGGCTTCCTCGACCATATAGGCGTCGCTGGTTGCCACCGCCCATCCGAGCCGCGTCATTTCGGCGCCGAGATCGATGCCGTCGGGGAAGGCGGTGGTGCGGCACGCGGCGAGCGTGCGATCGTAACGATCCTTTGCCGCGACCTCGCAATGGAGCGGCCCGCGGCCCGCGAGTTTTTCGAGCGCGGTGCGTGCTTCGCGCCCGCAGGGCCAGCGCGTTGCGCCGCGCGCGCAATCCTGCCGATATTCGACCGCGTCGATGCCGGTCAGGCGGATCGTCAGCGGCGCGTCGTCCTGCCGCACCGTCAGGCTGTCGCCGTCGATCACATGGACAAGCGGCACGGTCAGCGCGGGTGCTGGCAACCACACCCATGCGACAAAGGCGAACCCGGCGAGGAGCAGTAGTGCGAGCAGCGACCGGAAGCGCCGCCGCCAGCGCAGCCGCGCGAGCGAGGAGGAGCCTGAAACCATCGGATCCCGCCTGACTCGATGGGGGCGGCTTGGCAAGGGTGAATTAGTGATTGACGATGAGAACAAATCATGTCCAAAATGGACCTATTCCATCACGGCCGGTGCACGCCGACTCATGCCAATATCAAGCTTGGGTCCGGATTGGCGGCAAACGGGAGCGAACAAAAGGTGAATACCGCCGAAATGACGGCATGCTTACGCCAGGATGGAGCGATGGGGGACATATAGCATGATGGGCCAGGTGATGCAGACGCTCGATACATTGGCAACCGCGCCCGGCGGTTTCGGTGCAGGCCGTGCGGACCCGCCCGCGACGATCGGCGGAGCAATCCCCGACGGTGGGGCGTCGCCGCTTTTGTTCGTGGGGTCAGCGGCCGATTGGCCCGACACGGCTTCGCTCGCCGAAGTGCGCCTCGTCAGAACGCTCCCTCCATTGCGGGCGGCGGACTATATCCGGAAAACGGCGACACTGGACATTATCTGGCTCGCCGCCGCGGAGACGATCGAAGGTGAAACGCTCGGCGACATATGCGCGGCCGCGGGCGAGCGGGGTTGCAGCCTCATATGCGAAACCACACTGGTTGCGCTCGATCGGCTCGTGGCGGCGATACCGGCTGCGCTCGACGTCCAGTTCCTCGTCGACGCCGATCCGACCGACCGGCTCGTCGCCCTGGCGGCAGCAAGACGGACGCGGCATGGCATCCTCCACGACATCGCGCGCGACGATGCGATGGAGCGGATCGACCGGCTGCAGGAAGAGGTCGCGCGCATTTCGCGCCTGCTCGGCGACCTCGCCGGCCAGCGGGGCGGGCTTCCCGGCACCCCCATAGGTTTCGCATCGCGGGCCGAGGAGCTGACCGACTATGTGGGACAGGTCCGCGCGCCGGCGCGCGACTTTGCCGCGATGCCGCGCAGCTTCATTCCCGAAGAGCGTACGCTCGACCGGCAGCGCGCCAAGGCGGTGCGGCGGATGCTGCGCCAACGGCGGATGCGCGAGCAATATTTCCCCGCCGACCTGTTCGCCGATCCGGCATGGGACATGTTGCTCGATCTCTATGCCGCGCGGCTCGAGCGCCAGCCGGTGTCGGTGTCGAGCCTGTGCATCGCCGCCGCGGTCCCCGCGACGACGGCGCTGCGCTGGATCAAAACGATGACCGACGCGGGCCTGTTCCTGCGCGAAGACGACCCGCACGATGGCCGCCGCATCTTCATCGCGCTCGCCGAAGGTGCCTCAGACGCGCTCGGCCGTTATTTCGAGGCGCTCGAGGAATAGGCGAAGAATGGGCATGGCCCGCGCCGATTGGCGCGGGTAGGTTTCGGGCATGAAGGATGCCGTCGAAGTGGTCGTGAACGACCGGATGCAGCAGGGGTATCGCTATTTGCGCACGGCCCCGATGGGGGAGGCGTTCGATCCCGGTTTCGAGCCCGAACTCACGCCCGCCGAGATGCTGGAACTCGGGGTGTTCTGCGGCAAATATATGACCGACTGCACCGCCGAATTCCCGGAAAGCTGGTTCAAAAACGCGAAGCTTTCACCCGAACGGGCGGACTGCTCGCTCAACTATTTCGGCATCCGCGCGAGTGTTTCCTTGCGTGTCTGGGTCCAGAAAGGCTGGATCCATCCCGATGATCCGCGCGGCTGGTTCCAATGGTATTGCCGCTATTATTCGGGACGGCGGATGCCGGGCGAGGACCATCGCCAGATCGCGCGGTGGCGCGCGTTCCGGCGCCACGCCGCGCAAGTGCGCAAGCATTGCGAACCGGGCGATCCCTTTTGCCGGCCGAAACAGCGGCAGGCGCTGCTGCAATGGGCGTACGACAGCCGGGATATCTAGCTCCGAAACCGGGCCATTTCCCTTCATCGCGGGGCGCACTATGTAAGCGCCCACTTCAACGGAGTTTTCTGCCGATGCCGATTATGGCCGCCCGCGTTTATCATGACGGCAAGCTTGTCCGCGACATCGGCCCCGACGAAGCGATTCCCGAAGATTGCGACAATGGCGATTTCTTCTGGCTTGGCCTTTACGAGCCGACGCCGGGCGAGCTCGAAGGCATCGCGAAACGCTTTGGCCTCCATCCGCTCGCGGTCGAGGATGCGCTGAAGGCGAACCAGCTGCCGAAAGTCGAGGCCTATGGCGACCAGCTGTTCGTGGTGACCCGCACCGCCAACCTCGACGCCGATATGATCCATCCGGGCGAAACCGCCTTTTTCCTCGGCCCTCATTTCTTCGTCAGCGTCCGTCACGGGTCGGCGCGCACGCACACCGACATCCGCGCACGCCTCGAAACCTTGCCCGGCAAGCTGGCCCACGGTCCCGATTATGTCCTCTATGCGGTGCTCGATTTCATCGTCGATGGCTATTTCCCCGTTATCGACGCAATCGAGGACCGGATGCTGACGGTCGAGGAAAGCGTGATGGACACGCCGCTCGACGCCGCCGAAATCCGGCATCTCTATTCGCAGCGGCACGAGATCATCCGCTTTCAGCGCCTCGTCGGGATGATGAAGGAAGTCGCCGGTCGGCTCGCGACCGACGATGATCTTCCCAATGTCGATCCCGCGGTGCGTCCTTTCTTCCGCGACATCTGGGACCATGTGCAGCGCGCCGAGTTCCGCCTGACCGGACTGCGCGATATTGCTGCGTCGGTGATCGAAACCAATGGCATGCTCGAACAGCAGCGCCAGGGCGTCATCACGCGCCAGCTCGCCGCCTGGGCGGCGATCCTGGCCGTGCCGACCGCGATTGCCGGCATCTATGGCATGAATTTCGAACATATGCCCGAACTCGGCTGGACCTTTGGTTATCCGATGGTCGTCGGCACGATCGCGGTGATCTGCGCGCTCCTCTTCTGGCGGTTCAAACGCATCGGCTGGCTCTGACTCGCGCGTCTTGCTTGCCAGCGGTGGCGGCTTGTGGCAGGGCGCACGTCCCGCTGATGGCGACATCAGGGGCGCTTAGCTCAGTTGGTAGAGCATCTCGTTTACACCGAGAGGGTCGGCGGTTCGAGCCCGTCAGCGCCCACCACGAACCTTCCTTGTCATCGCGCGTTGCGCCTTTACCGCCGATGATGGCGTGAAAGGAAATCCGATGCCGTGCGAACTCAAAGGCTCGTGCCGGTGCGGCGCGATACGCTTTTCGATGCAGAGCCACACGCCCGTGCCGTACGAGCTTTGCTATTGCTCGATTTGCCGGAAACAGCAGGGTGGCGGGGGCTATGCGATCAACCTCGGTGCGGACGCGCGGTCGCTGAAGGTCGAGGGCGAGGAGAATCTGGGCCTCTATCGCGCGCGGATCGAAGATGACGAGCATGGCCGGTGCGAGGTTTCGAGCGGCGAACGACGGTTCTGCCGCTTATGCGGGTCGGCGCTGTGGCTCTATGACCCGACTTGGCCCGACCTCATCCATCCCTTTGCGAGCGCGATCGATTCGCCGCTGCCGGTGCCGCCATCGCGCGTCCATCTGATGCTCAAATATAAGGCGGATTGGGTCGAACCCGGCATCGGGCCCGACGATGCGGCGTTCGATCTCTATCCCGAAAAATCGATCGAGGAATGGCATAGGGACGCGGGCGTCTGGGTCGCTTGATCTCGCCGCCGATGGGGTTAAGGGACGCCTATTCGAAAAAGGTCGCTGCCATGAAATATCTGCTTTCCGCTCTTGTCCCCGCTCTGCTCGCTTTTGCTCCGCCGGCGTTCGCCGCGCCGAAACAGGGCGATGTCGTCATCCGCCATGTGACGATCGTCGATGTCGAGGCGGCGAAGACGATCGCTGGGCAGGCGGTGGTGCTGAAGGGCGACGATATCGTCGCGGTCGGCGCCGATGCGGTCATCGCAAAGGACTGGCACGCGGCGCGGACGATCGAGGGCAAGGGAGGCTATCTGATCCCCGGCCTGTGGGACATGCACGTCCATTTCGGTGGCGGGCCCGAGCTGATCGAAGAGAATAAGGCTTTGCTGCCGCTCTATGTCGCGAACGGCATCACGACGATCCGCGACTGTTCGGGAGATCTGCCCGAGCAGGTGCTCGCCTGGCGCGGCGAGATTGCGGCGGGCAGCCTGTTCGGGCCGCGGCTGCTGACGTCGGGGGCAAAGATCGAGGGGATCGCGCCGGTCTGGAAAGGGACGATCGAGGTCGGCAGCACCGCCGATGTCGACGCCGCGCTCGATCGGCTGAAAAACCGCGACAAGGTCGATTTCGTCAAGATTACCGACAGCACGCTGAAACCCGAACTGTTTCTCTATGCGTTGACCAAGGCCAAGGCGCTTGGGCTGCGCACGTCGGGGCATATCCCGATGGCGCTGACGGTCGATCAGGCGGTCGACGCCGGGATCAGCTCGATCGAGCATCTCGACTATGCCTATAACGCCGGGGCGAAGGATGAGGCCGCGATCGCCGCCGATTTCGCCGCGAAGCGCATCGACCGCGCCGAAGCGAACCGCCGGCTCGATGCCGGTTTCGACCGCGACACCGCGATGGCTGCATACCGCCGCTTCGCCGCGAAGGGCGTGTTCGTCACCCCGACGCTGAACGGCAGCCGCATCATCGCCTATCTCGACCGCGACGATCATTCGAAGGATGCGGGCCTCGCCTATATCGGGCCCAAGCTGCGCAAGACCTATGACTGGCGGATCGAGCGCGCGGCGAAGGCCGACGCCGCGGCCATCGCGGCGCGCCACAAGCAGATCGAGGATATCGCGACGATCCTGCCGATGCTCGCCGAAGCCGGCGTGCCGATCATCGCGGGGACCGACGCGGGTTTCCTCAACAGCTTCAACTATCCGGGTTTTGGGCTGCACGACGAGATCGAGCTGTTCCAGCAGAAGGGACTGACCCCGGCGCAGGCGCTCGCCTCGGCAACGCGCGCGGGTCCGGCGTGGTTCGGCCAGCTTGATCGTTACGGCGCGATCAAGCCCGGCATGGCTGCCGATCTGGTGTTGCTGACGAAGAATCCGCTCGAGGATATCGCCGCGACGCGCGCCATCGACACGGTGGTGATGCGCGGGACGGTTCAGGATCGCGCGGCGCTCGACAAGATGCTGGCCGATTCGCGCGCGAAGGTTACGGCGTGGAATGCCGGGGCGGCCAAGCCCTAAGGAGTGATGGCGCGCGCCGCTTGCCGGGCGCGCCAGACGCTCCAAAGGGTGAACAGCCCCATCGCGGCCCAGATGACATTGAGGACCGCCGACGGGATCGCGCCATTATAACCCGAATTGACGATGAAGCCGCCCGCGCCGACGACATTCATCCACTGATAGAGATAGCTGCGTCCGTCGAGCCTGCCGAGCGACAGCAGGATATAGGCGGCGAGGATGATTGCGGCGGCCGCCCAGCCGATGATTTCGATGACGATGACTTCGGCGCTCATGCGCTTCCTCTCCAAATGAAAACGCCCGCCCCGGTGAGGGGGCGGGCGCTTTTAGCATCAGCTGTCTGCGGCGTCAGGCCGCAAGCTTGCGCAGCACATAATGCAGGATGCCGCCGTTCATATAATATTCGACCTCGTTCGCCGTATCGATGCGGCAGAGCGTGTCGAAGCTGAACGTCGAACCGTCGGCGCGGGTAACATTCACCGTGACCGTCTGGCGCGGCTTGAGGTCGGCGACGCCGGTGATGGTGAAGGTGTCGTCGCCGGTCAGGCCGAGCGTCTCGCGCGTGTCGCCGTCCTGGAACTGCAGCGGCAGCACGCCCATGCCGACGAGGTTCGAGCGGTGGATGCGCTCGAAGCTCTCGACGATGACGGTGCGGACGCCGAGCAGGTTCGTGCCCTTTGCCGCCCAGTCGCGCGACGAGCCGGTGCCATATTCCTTGCCGGCGATGACGACGAGCGGGGTACCGTCGGCCTTGTGGCGCATTGCGGCGTCATAGATCGGCATGACCTCGGCGCCATAGCGCGACATGCCGCCCTCGATGCCGGGGACCATTTCATTCTTGATGCGGATGTTGGCGAAGGTGCCGCGCATCATGACGTCGTGGTGGCCGCGGCGGGCGCCGTAGCTGTTGAAGTCGGCCTTGCTGACCTGATGTTCCATCAGCCACTTGCCGGCCGGCGAGTCGGCCTTGATCGAGCCCGCGGGCGAGATGTGGTCGGTGGTGATCGAGTCGCCGAGGATCGCGAGCGGCTTGGCGTCGATGATGTCTTTCACCGGTGCCGGGGTCATCGTCATGCCCTCGAAATAGGGCGGGTTGGCGACATAGGTCGAGCCGGCGCGCCACTGATAGGTGTCGCTGCCTTCGACCTCGATCTTCTGCCAATGCTCGTCGCCCTTGTAGACATGCGCGTAGCGCGCGACGAACATGTCGCGGTCGACCGCGCCCGCCACCGCATCGGCGACTTCGAGATTGGTCGGCCAGATGTCGGCGAGGAAGACGTCCTTGCCCTGCTGGTCCTGCCCGATCGGGGTGGTGGTGAAGTCCTCGATCACCGTGCCCTTCAGCGCGTACGCCACCACGAGCGGCGGCGAGGCGAGGAAGTTCGCGCGCACGTCGGGCGACACGCGGCCTTCGAAGTTGCGGTTGCCCGAGATCACCGCCGCGGCGACGAGGCCATTCTCGTTGATCGCCTTCGAAATCGGTTCGGCGAGCGGGCCCGAGTTGCCGATGCACGTCGTGCAGCCGTAACCGACGAGGTTGAAGCCGATATTGTCGAGATGCTTCTGCAGCCCGGCCTTTTCGAGATAGTCGGTGACAACCTGCGATCCCGGGGCGAGCGATGTCTTGACCCACGGCTTGGGCTTCAGCCCGAGTGCGTCGGCCTTTTTCGCGACCAGACCCGCGGCGACGAGGACGCCGGGGTTTGAGGTGTTGGTGCAGCTGGTGATCGCAGCGATGGTCACGTCGCCGTCGCCGATGTCGAAATCCTCGCCCTCTACGGCCACGCGAGTCTGCGCCTTTTTATAGGTGTTGACCATGTCGGCGTTGAACACATCGTCGACGTCGGGGAGCGAGACGCGGTCCTGCGGGCGCTTCGGTCCGGCGAGCGACGGCACGACGGTACCGAGGTCGAGTTCGAGCGTGTCGGTGAAAATCGGGTCGGCGGCGCCCTCGACGATCCACAGCCCCTGCGCCTTGGCATAGGCTTCGACCAGCGCGATATTTTCGTCGCTGCGGCCGGTCAGGCGCATATAATCGAGCGTCTTGTCGTCGACGCCGAAGAAGCCGCACGTCGCGCCATATTCGGGCGCCATATTCGCGAGCGTCGCACGATCCGCGAGGCTCAGCGAGGCGAGTCCGGGGCCGAAATATTCGACGAAGCGGCCGACGACGCCCTTGGCGCGCAGCATCTGCGTCGCAGTGAGCACGAGGTCGGTCGCGGTGACGCCTTCCTTCAGCTTGCCGGTGAATTTGAAGCCGACGACCTCGGGGATGAGCATCGACACGGGCTGGCCGAGCATCGCGGCCTCGGCCTCGATCCCGCCGACGCCCCAGCCGAGCACGCCGAGCCCGTTGATCATCGTCGTGTGGCTGTCGGTGCCGACGCAGGTGTCGGGATAGGCGACGGTTTCACCCGAAGCGTCGTCGCTCGACCACACCGCCTGCGCGATATGCTCGAGATTGACCTGGTGGCAGATGCCGGTGCCCGGGGGCACCGCCTTGAAGTTCGACAGCGACTTCGATCCCCATTTCAGGAAGTCGTAGCGTTCGCCGTTGCGATAATATTCGATTTCGACATTCTGCTCGAACGCCTTCGGATGGCCGAATTCGTCGACCATCACCGAGTGGTCAATGACGAGATGGACGGGGACGAGCGGGTTGATCTTCGTCGTGTCGCCGCCGAGCGTCGCGATCGCATCGCGCATCGCGGCAAGGTCGACGACGCAGGGAACGCCGGTGAAATCCTGCAGCAGCACGCGCGCCGGGCGATACTGTATCTCGCGGTTCGAATGCGGGTCCTTTTGCCAGTCGACCAGCGCCTGCACATCATCCTTCGACACGGTGAAGCCGCCATCCTCGAAACGCAGCAGATTTTCGAGCAGCACCTTCATCGAGAAGGGCAGCCGCGACACGTCGCCGAGCTTTGCCGCGGCCTTGTCGAGCGAATAATAAGCGTAATTCTTGCCGCCGACGCTCAGCGTCGAGCGGGTTCCAAGCGTGTCGTTGCCCGTGGTCGTCATAGGATTGCAGTCCCCATGTTGGCGCGGCGGGGAATGACTGTCCGATGGCGAAGCGGGAGAGCGGGGCCAACGGGAGTCGCACGCGCGGGTTTATGTTGGCGCCGCCTTACGCCGAGGGTGGGGAAATGCAAGGGGGTGGGCGGCGGCTATCGCGGCAGGACCACCTCGACGCGGCGATTCCGTGCGCGGCCGGCGGCTTCATCCTTTCCGTCGGCGGTTTGATTTGCCGCGATCGGGTCGGTTTCGCCCTTGCCCGACACGCGGAACGCGCGCTGGCGCACCCCGACCTGGCTCGCGAACCAGTCGGCGACGGTGCGCGCCCGCTTTTCGGACAGGCGCAGGTTATAGGCGTCGTCGCCCTTGGCGTCGCTATGGCCGATCACTTCGATGGCGCCCGGCGGCGCCTTGCGGACCAGTTCGGCCGCCTTTTGCAACTCGGCCTCCGCACCGGGGGTCAGATCGGCCTTGTCGAATTCGAACAGCGCATCGGCGGGCAGGTCGACGATCGTGGCGGTGTCGGTGACGCGAATGTTCAGCCCGCTGACGTCGCCTTTCAGGTCACTGACCGTTCCCGTCATCGCGCTTCCCGGTCCGCCCCCGGCGGTGGGTTGTGCGTCGGCTGCGACGGGGGCGGAGGTCGTCCCGGCCCCCGTAGCCGCATCGCCGGCAGGGGCATCGCCGCCGCCGCCCGGTGAACAGGCGGCGAGCAGCGCGGCGCCGATCGACAGCGAGGCAAGACGCATCATCGCGTGACCGGTATCCCGTCGAACGGGCCGACTTTCGGGAGGTTGATCGACACGGTCTTGCTGGTCGCGGGCGGCGCGGGGAATTTGGCCCAGATCACGCCGGGCTTGATCTCGCATTCGGTGTTCAGGCTGTTTCCGCCGACGTTCGACGCCATCCATTCGCCGGCATTGTCCTTGAGCACGCCCAGCCGTTGCGACGTGGCATCGTCGATCACGCTGATCTTTTGCACGTCGAAGGATTCGCTGTTGATCTTCTCGTCGCTCGAGCAGCGCAGCGTCACGGTCAATATGTCGCCGGTGACTGCAACTTTCATCAGGTCGACCTGCGATCCGTCAGGTCCCGGCTGGCTCTGGATTGCAACTTGCGCGGGCATGCGTGCGACGGGGGCTTCGTCCTGCGGCGCGGTGACCGCTTCGCGCGTGACGCCCGACTCGGGCGCGGCCGCCGTGTCCGGGGTCGACGGCGCCTCGCTGACGTCGCAGCCCGCGAGCGCGATTCCGGTCACAGCAAGGAAAGTAACATGCAGAATATTCACCGATAAATCTCCGTCCCTATTTGGATAGGGGACCTACGTTTTACCAAGGCGAGGGTTCCCGGCGAGTGATACGTGCCCGGCGTTAGGGGCTAGCCATCGCGGCTGCCCGCTGTCAGGCTCGGGTGCCACGGGCTGGAAATGGGGGTGCGGTGCATGCGAAGGATGATGATGGCGGCGATGGCTGCGATGGCGGCGGGGCTGGTCGCCGCGCCAGCAGCGGCGCGCGAGACGGACAAGGTGCTCATGTCCGAGCACCCCCAGGGACGCGCATTTCAGGAAGCGGTGGGCTATGCCGATGCGGTGATCGCGGGCGATACCATTTATCTGTCGGGCGTGGTCGCGGGAATGGCAAAGGGCGAGACCGACCTCGCGGCCGGATATGATCGCGCCTTCAAGGGGATCGCCGCGACGCTGGCGCGCGCGGGGGCGAGCTGGGACGATGTCGTCGATATCACGACCTTTCACACCGACCTCGCCGCGCACATCGACGGCTTTGCGGCGGTGAAGAACAAATATGTGAAGGCCCCCTTTCCGGCGTGGACCGCGATCGGCGTGTCGCGGCTGTACGAGCCGACCGCAGTGGTCGAGATCAAGGTGGTGGCGGTGAAGCCCCGGAAATAGCCCGGCGGCTCAGCTTCCGCCCGCGGCGAGGCGCACCGGCTTGGGGGTGAAGGTGCGGACGCGGTTGCGGCCCGTGCGTTTGGCTTCGTAGAGCGCCTGGTCGGCCTCCTGCATCAAGGCCGAGAGCGTCGTGCCGGGGGCGCCGATCGCGAGGCCGATGCTGGTCGTCGGGCAGAGCTGTTCCGGGATGCGGTCGGCGCACGCGGCCTGCAGCCCGACGCGGACCGCCTCGGCGAGCTGGCGCGCGGCCTCGATGCTCGCGCCGGGGACGAGCAGCGCGAATTCCTCGCCGCCGATGCGGCCCGCGATCATGCCGGCGGGGCCGATGGCGCGGACATGCGCGCCGAACGCGGCGATGATCGCGTCGCCGACCGCGTGGCCGTGATTGTCGTTGACCCGTTTGAAATGGTCGAGGTCGGCGATCATCAGCGCGACGGGGGCATGCTCGTCGATGCAGCGGCGGAGCGCCGCACCCGCCTGCGCCTCGAACCCGCGGCGGTTGAGCAGACCCGACAGATTGTCGTCGTCGGCCTCGCGGCGGAGCTCGGCGATCTGGTCGATTGCGACCGCGACCATCAGGCTGATCGCCGCGACGATCGACACCATCGCCTGGCTGAACTGGACGGTGGTCCAGTAAACCGACTGCTGGAAGCCGACATAATTGTCGAAGCCGCCGACGAGCGAGAGCAGCACGATCGGGCGGACGATGAGATTGAGCGCCGAGATCGCCGCGACCCAGAACAGCACGCGGTCGATGAGATAGGGCTTTTCGATCGGCCAGAGCGACTTGACGATCATCGCGGCGATGAGGCCCGCGCCGGTGCTGATCGACAGGATGCGCGCGGCGATGCTTGGCTGGACGAGCAGGAACCAGGTGAAGACGGAGATCGAGATCGCGGTCGTTACCGCCATTGCGCGCCAGGGGATCGGCAGGCCGTAGCGCTTGATGATCGCCGCGGCGAAGAGCACGCCGGTGGCGAGAAAGCCAAGATTGGCGGGCAGGCGCTGCAATTCCATCGGCAGCACCGGACCGACGTCCTGGATCATGAAGGCGATCGCCGACGCGGTATAGGCGCCCGCCGCATAGGCGACATAGCGTTCGCGGCGGTTCAGCCAGAGCAGGAAAAAGGCAGTGGCGAACAGCAGGCCGATGCCCGGGTTGAGCAGCGAGATGAAAAATTGTCCGTTCACACTACCGCTTTCTGCCCCCGCCCCCTGGGGTAGCAGCGCCTTGGATAACGAATTGTTACTTTTCGGGGAGTTAAGTCACGGTAACGCCCCAGAACGGGACACTCAGGCGGTCCCGCGCACCACGAGATGGACGGGGATGCGGGTGCCGCTGCGCGTGCGTTCGTCATCCTCGAGCGCCATCGCGACGAGCGCTTCGCCCGCGGCATCGAGGTCGGGTTCGAGCGTGGTGAGCGCCGGGTCGGCGAGGGTGCCGGCGCGGATGCCGTCGAAGCCGATCAGCGCGACATCCTCGGGTACGCGGCGCCCCGCATCCTTCAGGCCCTGCAAGACGCCGAGCGCGAGCATGTCCGAGGCCGCGAAGATCGCGTCGGTGTCGGGGTGTGCCTCGAGTAGCGCCTGCACCGCGGCGACGCCCTGCGCGTGGCGGTCGGCGGCGGCGGGCGGCTCGGCGACGATCGCGGTCAGGCCGTGCGCCGCGAGCGCGGCCGAAAAGCCGTCGCGGCGTTCGTCGAACTGGCGCTGCGGCGACTGCTGCGGCCCGACGAAGGCAATACGGCGGCGGCCGGTCTTGATGAAATGTTCGGCCGCGAGCTGTCCGCCGATGTCGTTTTCGCTGCGCATCCAGTGGAACGGGCTGCCGGGGCTGCCCCAGCAGACGAAGTCGAGCCCCGACGCCTGCGCCTGCGCGAAATAGTCCCACGCCGGGCGGTTGCTGGTCGTGCCAATGACGATCATCGCGTCGGCGAGGCCGGAGGCCACGAAATCGGCGCGGAAATTGTCGGGATTTTCCTGGAACGAGACGAGCAGGTTGAACCCGCGTGCCGAGGTTGCAGCGGCGATGCTTCCGAGCAGCGCGAAATAAAAGGGGTTGATCGCGCTGCGGTCCTCGCCGGGGCGGCAGATGGTGACGAGCGCGATCGTCTCGCTGCTCTTGAGGCGCAGTGACGAGGCGTGGCGGTCGACGACATAGCCGAGTTCGCGCGCCGCGGCGGAGACGCGCGCGCGCGTTTCGGCGTTGACGCCGGGGCTGTTGCGGAGCGCACGCGAAACGGTCGATTGCGACACGCCGGCGCGCTCGGCAACGTCGAACGATGTGGGACGCAGCATCTTTCCGTTCACCTTGGCCTTCTCTCCCCCCCTTGCGCCGTCTCTCGCCGCGAGGGCGGGGCTTGTCAATCGGCGAGGCCGCCCGTCTCTTTCCGGAACGACGGTCTAAAGGCCGTCGAGCGCGAGGAGCGCGAAGCTGGCGAGCCAATGTTCGCCCATATAGTCGCCGGTGACGTGCGGGAGTGCGGCGGCGAGATGGCGCTGCGCCGCGGCTTCGGCAACGGGCGCGACGGGGTGGGCCGGGCCGAGTGCGGCGGCGATCGCGCGCCAGCTCCACGCGCGGCTGAGATTGAGGCCGTCGAGATGCGCGATCTTACCGTCGCTGCGGTCGGAGACGGTGGCGGGGGTGAAGAGCGTTGCGGGCTGCTGCTGTGCGGCGCGG
Source organism: Sphingopyxis sp. H053 (assembly GCF_001468225.1). Lineage (GTDB taxonomy): Bacteria > Pseudomonadota > Alphaproteobacteria > Sphingomonadales > Sphingomonadaceae > Sphingopyxis. Next base: position 156,224 of record NZ_LNRU01000009.1, read on the forward strand.
GGGAGGAAGGCGTCGAACCAGCCGGAGAAATCGTCATCGAGGACGACGGTCATCAAATGCGCTTCGGTGAGCGCCGAGGAGAGGAATTCGTCGCCGCCAGGTTCCCACGCCTGACAGCCGCGGTCGCCGGCGAACCAGTCGCGGGCGCGGGTGTCGATCAGGCTGACAAGTGCGGGATCGCGGGTTTCGGCCCAGTGGCGCGTTAGGAGGAGTGCGAAGGCGATGTTGAAATGGGTGCCGACGCGCAGCGGATAGGTGAGCTTGGGCAGGAAGGCGTGGAAGCGTGCAGCGAAGGCGGTGGCGAGCGGTTCGAGCGCCGCCGCCCACGACGCGTCGTGGCGTGTCGCCTCGGCGTGGAGCGCGAGGAGCCAAGCCCAGCCATAGGGGCGCTCGAAGCCCGCCGACATCGGGCGGCCCAGGAAGGCAAGCTCGCCCGCGACCTTTTCAGGGACGAGCATCGCATCGGCGCGGGCGCGGATGTTGGCGGCGACGGGCAGGTCGGGGAAGCGGCGCGCTAGGCGGAGGATCTGCCACCAGCCGTGGACGCAGCTGTGCCAGTCGAAACTGCCGTGGAAGATCGGATGATGCTCGCGCGGGGGCTTTGCGTCCTCGGGGCCGTTCAGGACGAGGTCCATCTTGTACGGATATTCGCGGCCGAGGTGCGAGAGGGTCGCGGCGGCGAAGCGGGTGGCGTGTTCGGGGGTGAGGTGGGTCATTCCCCTCGTTACCCGTTCGTGTCGAGCGAAGTCGAGACACCCGTCGTCAATGCGTGACCGAGGGGCATCTCGACTTCGCTCGATGCGAGCGGGGATTGGGAGGCCCACTTGGTCAGAATGCAAACAGCCAGATGAAGACGATGTTCACCGCGAGCAGGGGCAGCGCGGTGCCGATCTGCGCCTTGATCACGCCATAGGGATTTTTGAGCTCGAGCAAGGCGGCGGGGACCAGATTGAAGTTCGCCGCCATCGGGGTCATCAGCGTGCCGCAGAAGCCCGCGAGCATACCGATCGCCGCGACGACCGCGGGGTCGCCTTCATATTGCATGATGAGCAAGGGCATGCCGATCGCGGCGAGCATCACGGGAAAGGCCGCGAAGGCATTGCCCATCACCATGGTAAAAAAGGCCATGCCGAGGCCGTAGGCGAGCACCGCGCCGAACAGGCTGCCATGCGGGATCGCGGCGCCGATGAGGTCGCCGACGACCTCGCCGACGCCCGCGAGCGCGAAGACCGCGCCGAGGCTGGCGAGCATCTGCGGCAGGATCGCCGCCCAGCCAACGGCGTCGAGCAGGCGGCGGCCTTGCTGGAGTGGGAGGAGTGGCGACGGCTTCAAACGCGCCATGCCGACGGCAAGCGCGATCAGGACGCCGAGCGCTAGCGAGATGAGCGTCGCCTGCTTGGGGTCGGCGAGGCCGGGGAGCCATTTGAACAGAAAGGTGCCCGCGAGCGCGACCGCAGGGATGATCAGCGCGACGAGGAGCAGGAAGGGGCCATGGCGTGCGGCGCGTTCGGCCTGGATTTCGAGCGCGACATCGCCGCCGGGCGCACGGCCGATCTGGCCGGCGCCGGCGATCGCGACGAGCGCGAGAACAAGCAGGCCGTTGCCGAAGTCGCCGAGCCGGTCGCCCGCCAGCATCGAGACCGCAAGCAGGCCCCAGAAGGCCGCGTTGCCGAAGCGTTTCGGATTGCTGCGATCCCGAAGTCCGAGGAAGGCGAAGGCGGCGAAGGTCAGCCCTGCGAGCACATAAACGAAGCCGAGCGTGATCATGCGCCCGCCTCCTTCATCATTCGCTTTTCGAGGCGACGGAGGCGCAGGCCGTGGATCAGGAAGGCGGCGATTGCGGTCGGGATCGCCCAGAGCGAAAAGTGCAACGGCTCGATGATATAGCCATAGCCTTCGAGCACGCCCTTCATCAGCAGGATCGAGCCGATCGCAAGGAAGATATCTTCGCCGAAGAAGAGACCGACATTGTCGGTCGCGGCGGAGAAGGCTTTCACTTCCTCGCGCTGGTCGTCGGTGAGCGCGTCGTTCTTCGCTTCGGCGGCGGCCTCGGCCATCGGGGCGACGAGCGGGCGGACGGTCTGCGGATGCCCCGCGACCGAGGTGAGGCCGACCGCGGCCATCGCCTGGCGGAGCAGCAGATAGGAGGTGAGGAGGCGGCCGAGCGTCGCACCCTTCATCCGGCCGATCAGCGTGCGGGCGTGTTGTTGCAGCCCATAGGCTTCGAGCAGGCCGATGACGGGGAGCACGATCCAGACGATCGAGACATAACGCGTGTCGTTGAACGCCTTCCCGAAGGCGGCGATGATCGCGGCGATGTCGAGTCCTGCGGCGAGGCCGGTCGCGAGCGCGGAGGCCATGATCACGAGCAGCGGATTGAAGCGGAGCAGGAAGCCCGCGATGATGATCAGGGTGCCGATCAGCACGAGCATGATTATTTTCCTCCCCCTAGATGGGGGAGGCAGTGAGACTTGGCAGCTTGCTGCCTAGTCGCAGCGGTGGGGGTGTGGTCTCGGCCTGAAGTGACGGCGCGAGGACGCGCCGTCACCCCCATCCAACTTCGCCTAATCGCGTCGCGATAAGGCTGCGTATCCTTCCCCCATCGAGGGGGAAGAAGGGTTGCGTTCATCCCGTCATCCCCGCGTGGGGTAGACCGCGCTGTCGCCAAATTATCTCTCCCCTGGTTTCCCGTAGCCGCCGCCGCCGGGCGTTTCGATGACGAAGGCGTCTCCCGCGGCAAGGTCGGCGCTGCCCGTCGCGGCCAGCATCTCGATCCGGCCGTCGGCGCGTTCGACCCAGTTGCGTCCCGGCGCGGCGTCTTCGCCGCCCGCGAGACCCTTTGGCGCGATGTGGCGGCGGTTCGCGAGGATGTTCGCGGCCATCGGCTCGCGGAAGCGGATGCGGCGGGTGGCGCCGTCGCCGCCGCGCCGTTGGCCCGCACCGCCCGAACCTTTGCGGATCGAGAATTCCTCGACGATCACGGGGAAGCGCGTTTCCATGACTTCGGGGTCGGTCATGCGGCTGTTGGTCATATGCGTCTGGATCACGGATGTGCCGTCGAAGCCCGGACCTGCGCCCGAGCCGCCGGCGATCGTTTCATAATATTGGTGTGTTTCGTTTCCGAAGGTGAAGTTGTTCATCGTCCCCTGCGCGGGGGCCATCGCGCCGAAGGCGGCGAAGAGCGCGTCGGTGATGACCTGGCTCGTCTCGACATTGCCCGCGACGACCGCGGCGGGATAGGTCGGGGACAGCATCGAATTGTCGGGAACGATGAGCGTGACGGGGGCAAGGCAGCCCTCGTTCATCGGGATCGGATCGTCGAGCATCGTACGCAGAACATAGAGCACCGCGGCGCGGACGACGGGCATGGGCGCGTTGAAATTGTCGGGGAGGGTCGCCGACGAGCCGGTGAAGTCGATGGTGACGTGGCGCGCCGTCCGGTCGACTTTGACGGCGACGGCAACCTCGGCGCCATTGTCCATTGCGTAGCGGAAGGCGCCGTCGTCGAGGCGCGCGATAAGCTGGCGCACCGCGGCTTCGGCCTGACGCTGGCCATGCGCCATATAGGCGGCGACGGTGGCGCTGCCGTGCGTGGCGGAAAGGTCGGCGAGTGCGCTCGCGCCGCGCTGGCAGGCGGCGACCTGCGCCTTGAGGTCGGCGATATTGAGCGCGGGGTTGCGCGCGGGCCATGGGCTGTCGACGAGGTGCGACGCGACCGCGGCGTCGCGGAAATGGCCGTCGTCGACGATCAGCATATTGTCGAAAAGTATGCCCTCGTCCTCGATGCTCTTGCTGTCGGGCGGCATCGACCCGGGGGCGATGCCGCCGAGGTCGGCGTGGTGGCCGCGCGCGGCGACGAAGAAGCTGGGGGTGTCGCTGTCGACGAATACCGGCATGATGACGGTGATGTCGGGAAGGTGGGTGCCGCCATCGTAAGGCGCGTTGAGCGCGTAGGCGTCGCCGCGCCGGATGCCGCGGCCGTCGCGGGTACGCTGGCGCAGGATCGTGCGGACGCTTTCGCCCATTGAGCCCAAGTGTACGGGCATGTGCGGGGCGTTGGCGACCAGCCGGCCCTCGCCGTCGAAGATCGCGCACGAGAAGTCGAGCCGCTCGCGGATGTTGATCGACGAGGCGCTGTGCTGAAGCGCGCCGCCCATTTCCTCGGCGATCGCCATGAACAGGCTGTTGAAGATTTCGAGGCGGATCGGGTCGGGAGTGGTCAGGTCGTCGCTCGCGACGATTTGTGTTCCGGCCGCGCGCGTGTGGGCGAGGAGCAACGTGCCCTCGCTTTGGACCTCGGCGCGCCAGCCGGGCTCGACGATCGTCGTCGAAAGCGCGTCGATAATGATCGCGGGGCCGGCGATGGCGCGGCCGGGGGCGAGGGCGCTGCGCTGGTGAAGCGGGACCCGATGCTCGGCGCCCGCGAGCCATGCAGTGACGATTTCGGGTTCGGGTTCGGTGGTCGGCGCGGGCAAGGACAGTGCTGCGGGAGCATCGCCCGCCTCGGTCAGTTCGACGCGGATGCGGTCGACGACGAGATTGTCGTGCGGGGCGTAGCCGAAGCGCTGGCGGAAGGCGGCGGCGAAGGATCTGGCGACCTCAGCGGGTGCGGCGAGCGGGAGTTCGATCGCGTTGTCGCTGTCGGCGAGGCGAACGAAAATCAAGGTTTCGCGCGTCGTCGCTGCATCGGGGGCGAGATCGGTGCGGGCTTGATCCGACAGCTCGGTTTCGGTCGCGGCGAGGGCAGCGCTGCAATGCGCGTCGAGTTTGAGCGCCAGCGTGCGCTCGCGGATCGCCGATGGCTTGGCGAGGCCCATGCCAAAGGCCGAGAGTACGCCCGCGAGCGGATGGAGCAGGATTTCGTCGACGCCGAGCGCATCGGCGACGAGGCAGACATGCTGGCCCGCCGCGCCGCCAAAACCGACGAGGCTGTAGCCTTGCGTGACGTCGTGGCCGCGCGCGATGGTGATGCGCTTGATCGCGTTCGCCATTTGCTGGACCGCGATGGCGAGCAGACCTTCGGCGAGGGCTTCGGGGGTGATATTCCCGACTTTGGCGGCCATGGCGGCAAATTTTTCCACCACCACCGCACGGTCGAGCGGCTGGTCGCCGTTCGGGCCGAAGAGCTTGGGGAAATGGCCGGGCTGGATCTTGCCGAGCAGGACGTTGCAGTCGGTCACCGTCAGCGGCCCGCCACGGCCATAGGCGGCGGGGCCGGGGTTCGCGCCCGCGCTTTCGGGGCCGACGAGCAGGCGCGCGCCGTCCCAGCGGCAAATCGACCCGCCGCCCGCCGCGACGGTGTGGATGCGCAGCATCGGGGCGCGGATGCGCGTGCCCGCGACGATCGTCTCGTTATCGCGCTCGAGCCGGCCGGCATAATGGCTGACGTCGGTCGAGGTGCCGCCCATGTCGAAACCGATGAGGCGGGTTTTGCCCAAGGGCGCGGCGCTCCCGACCATGCCGACGATGCCGCCCGCGGGCCCCGAGAGGATCGCGTCGCGGCCGTGGAAGGCGGGTGCGGATGCGAGGCCGCCCGAGCTTTTCATGAACTGCGGGGCCGCGTCCTCTCCGAGCTGCGCGACGAATTGCCGGACATAATGGTGGAGGACGGGCGAGAGATAGGCGTCGGCGAGCGTCGTGTCGCCGCGGCCGATCAGCTTGATCAGCGCGCTGACGTCGTGGCTGGTCGAGATCTGGGTGAAGCCCGTTTCGCGCGCGATGGCGGCCAGGCGGGCTTCGTGCGCGGGGTGGCGGTAACCGTGCATTAGCACGATTGCGATGCTGGTGAGGCCCCGCTCGCGCGCGGCTTGCAGCGCGGCGCGGGCGGCGGCTTCGTCGAGCGGGGTCAGGATGTCGCCCTCGGGGCCGACGCGTTCGATGATTTCGGCGATCGCGGCATGGGGCGGCGGGATGCGGTCGAGCCGCCGCGCGAAAAGCTCGGGGCGGTCCTGATAGCCGATGGTGAGAGCGTCGCCGAAGCCGCGCGTGATCGCGAGCAAGGTCGGTTCGCCCTTGCGTTCGAGGAGCGCGTTGGTCGCGACCGTACTTCCCATGCGGATCGCGAGCGGCGGGAGCGCGCCCGCGCCCGCGCCCGTCAGGTCGCGGATCGCATTGACCGCGGCGTCGCCGGGGCGCGCGGGGTCTTCGCTGAGATATTTGGTGGTGACGACGGCGCCGTCGGCGCTGCGCGCGACGACATCGGTGAAGGTGCCGCCGCGGTCGATCCAGATTTGCCAGTAAGGGTCAGAACTTATGACGTCAGTTTGTCGGGACATTGTCCGGCCAGCGAATGACGATGGCGAGGCGGTTGTCAACCGCTGTGCGCTGCCAGCTGCCCTTGAGCTGGCGTTCGATCAGGGTGCGGATGAAGTGGGTGCCGAAGCTTTCGCAGTCGATGTGCGGGGTTTCGGGGAGGTTGCTTTCGACCCAGTCGAGCTGGATGTCGCCTCCGTCGCGGTGCCAGCTGACCGCGAGGCCGCCCGCGCCCGCGAGCGCGCCATATTTGATGCTGTTCGTGACGAATTCGTGGACCGCGAGCGACAGCGCCTGTGCGCCTTCGTCGTCGAGGCGAACTTCGGGGCCGGCGATCGCGGCGAGCTGTTCGGGGGAGCGACCGGCGAGCTCAAGTTCGCGGTGGACGATCCGCCCCAGTTCGACGCTGTCCACCGCGCCGGTGACGAGCATCTGCTTGGCGTCCGAAAGCGCGCGCATGCGACCGTCGAACTTGACCTCGAAATCCTCGAGGCTGGTGGATTCGCGGAGCGTGATGCGCGCGAGCGCGCCGATGCGCGCGAAGGCGTTTTTCATGCGGTGCGCCATCTCGCCGATCATCAATTCGCGGTCCTCGGCGTGGCGCGCCGTTTGCACCGCGAGCGCCTGAAACGCGTCGCTGCGGCGGCGCTGGACGCGGTGAAGCTGGGTCGCAAGCAGCGCCAGCGCGACGCCGAACAGGAAGATGCCGAGCGGGCGACCCAGCCGTTCGAGGAAGCGGCCGTAGGAGATGTGCATCGTCCATTGCCGGTCGGCGACGCGCAGCACCTGCTCCTGCGCATCCCAGCCCATCTTGCCCTGGCGGAAAATGACCGGCGCCGAGGGACCGGCCCCGGCGCGGATTTCGAGGCCGTCGATTTTGCCCAGCTGCGGCCCGAGCACCGCCTTCATCATGTCGTTGATGCGGAAGGGGGCGTAGACGAACGCCTCGACCGGCCGGGTGCCGGGGGCTTTTGCCGCATTGTCCGTCACCCCCGACCCGCGGGTGTAGACTGGGAGATAAATGAGAAAGCCCTGCTGCTTGACCTTTGCCGCGCGCTCCTGCGCGAGATGGACGATGCCGCTCGCGGCCGGGCGCCCGGTCTGCCAGGCACGTCGCATCGCCGCGCGCCGCACGGGCTCGCTGTACATGTCGAAGCCCAGCGCGACATCGCGGCGCGGCGTATAGGGTTCGAGGAGGATGACGGGAAAGCCGACGGGCTGGTCGGTCTCGCCCCACACCTTGATATTCTCGCCGTAATTTTCGTGCAGCCGCGTCTCGATCGCGGCGGGCGTACCCGCGCGCATCGCGGCGGCGATGCCGATGCCCTCCATCCCGGGGGCATGGACCTGCGGCCGGAGCGCGCCGAGATAGGCGCGGATGCCGGGGCCGCTTGCGGCGGCGTCGGACTGGTAGAGCGCGCGGACGCCTTCGAGGATCGCGACATGATCGCGCAGCCGCATGTTGAACTGCGCCGCGACGCGTTCGGCCTGATCGGCTTCTTCGGCCTGATTATAGAGGAAACTGGCGCCGGCCGCGACGATGGTCGCAAGCAGGATGACCAGCCCGACGAAGCGGACCAGCAGCGCCAACAGCCGATCTGCCCAGGTTGAAGGGCGCATTATCTTGTCCTGCCTGATGGCTGCCGTAGCAGCGCCCCCCTCCGAGGCCAGATGTTTCACGCGAAAGGGCTGATAGCAAGTAAATTTCGTGCCGCTTCGGCCCCATCGCTGGCCGGTTGCAAGCGAAAACCCATTGCCTATGATGCCGCATATAGAATGGGAGAAGCGCGATGATTATTTACGGGTCGGTGGTGTCACCGTTCGTGCGCAAATTGCTGGCATATCTTGGCGAAAAGAGAATCGATTTCGAGCTGAAGGGCGTCGGAATCGGCGACCCCGATCCGGGGTTTCGTGCCGCCTCGCCGCTCGGCAAGATGCCCGCGATGGACGATGACGGCTTCCTGCTCGCCGATTCGAGCGCGATCATCCAATATGTCGAGGCGAAATATCCCGAACCCGCTCTGATTCCCGCCGACCCGCAGGAGCGCGGCCGGGTGATCTGGTGGGAGGAGTTTGGCGACACGGTGTTTGCGGCATGCAGCGGCAAGATGTTCTTCAACCGCATCGTCGCACCGAAATTCCTGGGGCGCGAAGGCGACCTGGCCGCCGCGGCGCAAGCGGAGAGCGAGGAATTGCCCAGGCTGCTCGCCTACCTCGAAAGCGCGATCCCGGCGTCGGGGTTTCTCGTCGGCGACCGGCTGACGCTGGCCGACCTTGCGGTGGCATCGCCGCTGATGAATTTCCGCCACTGCGGCGCGTGCATCAATCCGGCGACGCATCCGAAGATCGCGGCGTGGAGCGAGGCGATCCTGTCGCGGCCGAGCATGGCGATGTGGATTGCGAAGGAAGAAAAGCTGATGGCGCGGGTGCTGGCGGCCTAGAATTCGACGATGATCCGGACCCTGTCGGCGCTGATGCCGGCAGCGACCGCGATCTGTTCGCGGCTGCGGTCGATCAGATCCAGCAACGTCTCGGGTTCCCCGGGCGCTTCGTCGATCACCGGTGCCGACTGATCTTCGTCGATGCCGGGCGCAGGGTCCGCGGCGTCCGCCAGTTCGGGCGCCGGGCCGATGGCGCTCTTGAGTTCCACGGCGCTCAGCGTTGCCGGCGATACCGGACCTTCGAACTGGCATCCGAAAAGACGTCCGCTTGCCCAGATGACGACTGCCGTTATGTCGCCGGCATGCGGCAGCTCGATTTCTATTCGGTCGCCGGTCGCCAGTTTGACATCGCTTTCGAGCAGCAGGCCCGTTCCGGAGATATTGTGGATCTGGACCTCAAGGCCCGTGCCGTCATGCCGCAAGCCCGAGGCGAGAAGGCTGAGTTTCCGGCGCGCGTCGAACCGTTTTTCGGCGCTGGGCGCCGATGGCAGGAAATGTCCGAAAATAGGCATATGCGGTTGTTGGTGCCGGGCTGGTTAAAAGAAGGTTAGCGAGCGCGCCGAAAGATGGTGCGCCGGCACAAAAAGCACGGGTTTCGGCCGCGCGGCCTTCATCGCTCAGGATATGGTCAATTCGACCGTTCGCGTGATCCCGATCGCGTCCAGAAACGCCGTGTCGTGGCTGACGACGAGCAGCGCGCCGTCATAGGCGGCGAGGCCGGTTTCGACGGCGGTCAGCGACTCGATGTCGAGATGGTTGCCGGGCTCGTCGAGAATCAGGAGCTGCGGCGGCTGCGGCGCGCCGAGGACACAGGCGAGTCCGGCGCGGAGCATCTGCCCGCCGCTGAGTGTCCCGACGATGCGATCGGCGGCGTCGGCGCGGAAGCGAAAGCGTGCGAGCGCGGCGCGGCACTGGTTGTTCGTCGTCCCGGGGTTGAGCGCGAGGAAATTGCCGGCGATCGACTGCGCGGGGTCGAGCAGGCTGACGCGTTGGTCGAAGAGCGCGAAGGGGACACCGACCCGGACCTGTCCCGACCAGGGGGGCAGGGTGCCGGCGACGAGCGCGAGAAGCGTCGACTTGCCCGAGCCATTGGGACCGGTGATCGCGACGCGTTCGGGACCGGTGAGGGTGAGCGACAGATTTTCGATGACCGGCCGGTCCTCGGCATAGCCTGCCGTGACATGATCGAGGGCAAGCACGGTCCGCGACGCGGGAAGACCGGTCGAAGGCAGGCCGACCGCAAGGGGGTCGACGATCTCGATCTTCGCGCGCGCGGCGGATAGCTGCTCTTCGGCCATGCCGCGCTGCCGTTCGGCGAGGCGGCTTCCCGCCGCGCGGGTTTCTTCGGCGCGGCGCTTGAGACCGCCTATAAGGATTTTCGGCATGTCGCCGCGCGCGGCCTTGGCGCGTCCGCGCGAGTCGCGGCGGTCCTGTTTTTCGGTCGCCGCCTGCGCCTGCCGCTGCGCGGCGTCGGCGCGCTTTTCGGCGCCCGCGAGTTCGGCCTCGACCGCCGCCTGCTCGATGTCCTTGCGCGCGCGATAGGCGCTCCAGCAGCCGCCATAGCGCGTCCCGCCGAGGCTGGTCAGCTCGACGATCGCGTCCATTTCCTCGAGCAGTTCGCGGTCGTGGCTGACGACGATCGCGCCGCCGCGCCAGCCGGCGAGCAGGTCGCGCACGGCTTCGCGGCCCTCGCGGTCGAGATTGTTCGTCGGTTCGTCGAGAAGCAGGAAATCGGGTGCGGCGAACATCGCGCCGGCGAGCGCGGCGCGTGTGCGCTGTCCTCCCGACAGCTGTGCAAGCGGAGTGTCCGCGGGAAGCGTCAGGCCGACACCGGCGAGCGCCTCGTCGATCCGCGCTTCGAGCGTCCAGTCGGCGTCGCCGATTTCTTCGACACTCGCTTCGCCCGCTTCGGCCTTGCGCAGCAAGGCAAGGCCGTCGCGTGCGCCGAACAGATCGGCGATGCTTTCGTGAGCCGCGACCTGCACGGTCTGGCGGAGCATCGCGATGCTGCCGTCGATCGCAATGCTGCCCGATGCCGGCGTGAGATCGCCGGTCAGCAGACGCAGCAGCGTCGACTTGCCGACGCCGTTGCGCCCGACGATGCCTGCGCGTTCGGGCTGGAAATTAAGGTCGAGGTCCGAAAGGACGGCGCGGCCGTCAGGCGTGGACCAGCTGAGGTTGGAGATTGTAATGGATGGAGAGATGGGGGGCATGAACATGAACTTTCCTGGCGGCAAGGCGGGGCTGCGTTGCGGTCAGGTTGCGGTCCATGGCGGGAATCTCCGGTTGGTTGAGCGGGTGATGTAGAAGCTGCGGTTGCGGCATGCAACCGGGGTCGACCGGGGAGGTCGGTCTGACGTGGTATGAAAACGACGATGGCGGACGTTCTCTATCCTCGTCACCCCGGACTTGATCCGGGGTCCATAGCTGCCGTCACGCTAATGAATCCCGGATCAAGTCCGGGGTGACGAAAGGAGGAGATGGCAGCTCCCCATCCCGAAAGCGCCCGCTATCCGTCCTTCGTGTATTATCCGAATAAAACCCCTTGCCAAGCAAGCGCTACAAATGTAGCACGCTACAAATGTAGCGCATGAGGTGAGTCGTATGTTGTCCAGCCTGCCCCCGCGAGAACGCGAGATCGTCGATATTCTGTATGAATGCGGTGCGTCGACCGTGACCGAAATCGGAGAGGCGCTGGCCGACGAATTGTCAGGTTCGGCGATCCGCGCGATGCTGAAGCGGCTCGAGACGAAGGGCTTTGTGGCGCGCGAACAATCGGAGCGCGGTTTCGTCTATGCGCCCAGCGTGTCGGACAAGACGGCGCGCAAGTCGGCGCTGAGCCAAGTCGTGCGCGTCTTCTTCAACGGGTCGGCGACGAGCGCCGCCGCCGCGCTGCTCGGCATGCAGGACGAGATGAGCAATAGCGAACTCGACGAGCTTGAACAGATGATCGCCAAAGCGCGCGAAGGGAGAGGGTGATGTTGACCACCGCAATGTTGCTGGGCCTTGCCTGGAAATCCGTTGTCGTCGCGGCGCTGACGATGGGACTGTTGCGGCTGATGCGCTCGCGCTCGGCCGGCGAGCGGTCGATGATCGCGCACGCCGGGCTGATGGCGCTGCTCGCGCTGCCCGCGGCGATCCTGCTGCTGCCGCAATGGGCGCCACTCCCCTCGAGCTGGTCTTTCGAACCCGCCGCGCCGATTGTGCAAGCGGCAACAACGGGGGGATCGGCGATCGATCCGGCACCCGCCACGGCTTCAGTCCCTGTCGTGGTCGATGGTGCCGGATCGACGCCGATCGTCTTTTCGTGGAGCGACCTTGCCCCCTTTCTCTATCTTGTCCCGCTCCTGCTATTATCTGGAGTGATGGCGCTCGCCGTCGTGCGGCTGTTCGCGATGCGCGGGCGCGCCGAGATCCTCGTCGAACGCTCGTGGCTGTCCGCGCTCGCCGAGGCGCAGCGGCGCATGGGGTTCAAGCATGGCACCGCGCTGCTGGTCAGCAACGAGCTGCGCTCGCCGATCAGCTGGGGCGTGCTGCGCCCGACGATCGTGCTGAGCCCGAAAGCTGTGGCGGCATCGGGTGAGGCCGAGGCGATCATCGCGCACGAACTGGCGCATGTCGCACGGCTCGACTGGGCGAAATTGCTCGGCGCGCGTGTCGCCTGCGCGGTCTTCTGGTTCAATCCGCTGGTATGGATGCTGGCGCGCGAAAGCCATCAATTGCGCGAGGAAGCCGCCGACGATGCGGTGCTGATGGCCGATATCAACGGGCCCGATTATGCGACTTTGCTGGTCGGCGCGGCGCGGCACGACAATCAGGGCGCGCTGCTCGCCGCGCATGGCGTCGCGCCGGGCAAGGACAGCCTGAAGCGCCGCATCACCCGCGTCCTCGACGGCAGCCTGAAGCGCGGCCCGGCGAGCGCGAGCTGGATTTTGATGAGCCTGGTGGTGCTGGCGGGCGTGACCGCGCCGCTGGCGGCTTTTTCGGCGACCGCGAGGCCCGCGGCGACGGCGGACGTCCACTCCGTCGTCGCCTCGACAACCAAGCAGACGGCGAGCGTGACATCGCAGTCCGCCGCCGCCGCAAAGGTCGCCCAGACCGATGATGCGGCCACCGCCGCGGCGGCATCGAAGACGCTGAGCGCCGAGGAACTGGTGAGCATGCGCGCGGTCGGCGTGACTCCCGAATATGTCGAAAAGATGCGCGAGAGTGGCGGGTCGATGGACGCCGACGACATCATCTCGGCCAAGGCGAGCGGGATCGATCCTGCCTATATCCGGCAGATGCGCGATGTCATTCCCGGCGCCGATTTCGACGAGCTGGTCGGCGCGCGGCACGTCGGCGTCAACGCGGCCTTTGCCCGCGACATGAAATCGCATTTCCCCGACATCGGGGTCGACGATCTGATCGCGCTGAAGGCGATGGGGGTCGACTGCGACTTCGTCACCGACATGCAGAAGTCGGGCGTCAAGATGCGCGATGCCGACGACGCGATCGAGCTGCGCGCGACGGGCGGGTTCCGGCCCATGGCGAAGTATCGTCCCGCGGCGATGCCGCGCCCGGTGACGAAAGCGGTGCGCGGCGACAATGTTGCAGTCGTCGATATGGAGCGCGGCGTGATCGAGGCGCGGCGCGGGGATGGCCGGACCGCGCGGATCGAATTCCCCGCATCGCCGGAACCGCCCGAGCCCCCCGCCCGCGACTGACGCCCGGACATTCGTCCGTAGCGACCGACGATTAATCGAAACTTGATTCAAAATTGCCGCTGCGGCGGCGAGCGATGACGCTCGCCCGGCGCACGGAGGGAGGAGTGCACCAAATGAAAGCCCTGCTATTTGCCGGCGGCGCCACGCTGCTGTCGATCCTCGCCTGTTCGGCGCCGACCGCCGCTGCCGATCCGCTCGTCCTGAGCGACGTCAGCTGGGTCGCCGAGCCCGCGGGCGGAAAGAAGGGCGCGCCGCGCGTCCGCATCCGGCACAAACAGTCGAGCAGCGACCAGAGTTTCGACGGCTCGCGCCCCTATTTCGCTGCGGCAGAAGCGGCGCTCGGGCGGAAAACGCCGGGGCCGGTCAGTTTTACTGTGACACATGATGCGGGGACGCTGGCGTGCACCGGCACGCTGACCCGCGCGTTCGAGGGGAAGGGCGAGTGCCGCTTTACTTCCGACCCCGCCTTCGAGCGTGCGCTTGGCGAACGCGGACTGGTGCCCGACCGGCGGTCGACCTTGCTTGCGATGCTGATGGTCGATGCGACGATCGAGCTTGCCGATGGGCTCACGCGCGAGGGGGTGCGGCCGAAGGATGCCGACGACCTGATTGCAGCGGCGGCGCTCGATGTGCGGCCGGCCTATGTTCGCGACCTCAAGTCCGAGGCGCTGGTGCTGACCGAAATCGAAGATGCGATCGCGTGCAAGGCGCTGGGCGTCGACGGCGCCTATGTGCGCGGGCTCGCCGCGGCGGGATACCGGAAGCTGAGCGCCGACGAGGTCGTCAGCATGAAGGCGATGGGCGTCACGGGCGAATATGCGCAGGCGATGAACCGCGCGGCGGGGGGAATTTCCAAGTGAACCGATGGACCAGCCTGATGGCGGTTGCGGCCGTGCTCTCGGCGCCCGCGCTGGCGCAGGAGACGGCGGCGCCGACCGGCGATACCCCGCCGCCCGCGCCGACCGAAATCGCGCCGACCGCGACGACCACGGCGCGGCAGGTCTATACGCCCGCCGACTTCGCGCGCTACGCGCCGAACAACGCCTATGACATGCTGATCCAGGTTCCGAGCTTCCAGATCCGCGACAACGAGAATCTGCGCGGGCTGGGCCAGGCGACGGGCAATGTGCTGTTCAACGGCGAGCGGCCGTCGAACAAGGCCGACGACATGTATACGCAGCTGTCGCGCATCCCCGCCAGCAATGTCGAACGGATCGAGATCGTCGACGGTGCGACGCTCGATATTCCGGGCCTGTCGGGGCAGGTCGCCAATATTGTCTATCGCGCCGATGCCTTTTCGGGGCAGTTTTCATGGAAGCCCGAATTTCGTGCCCATTACACCGATCCGCTCCTCACCCGCGCCGACGTGTCGGTGCGCGGCCGCGCCGGCGCGGTCGAATATGAGGTCGCGCTGAACAACGACGATTCGGCGCGCAGCGGCGCGGGCGGGCCGACTTTGATCTATGACGGCGCGCGCAATATCATCGAGCGGCGCAAGGACATCTGGAACACGCATTACGACACGCCGAAGCTGTCGGGGCGCATCACCTGGGATCCCGCCGGCGATACGGTCGCCAACCTCGGCGGCCACTATCAGCGCATATATGACCGCTATTACGAGGATGGCGTGCGTATCGGGCCGGGTCTGCCCGACCGTATCCGCACGGTGTATGAGAATGAAGACAGCTGGAATTACGAGGTCAGCGGCGATTATCAGTTCGGGCTGGGGCCCGGGAAGCTGAAGCTGATCGGGCTCCGCCGGTTCAGCCACGAGCCTTATCGGCAGGAGATCGTCACGACGCCCGAGGGCGGCGTCGCAACCGGCGACCGCTTCATGCAGACCGGCGACATCGGCGAGACGATCGGGCGCGGCGAATATCAGTGGAAGATGTTCGGCGGCGACTGGCAGCTGTCGGGCGAGGCCGCGTTCAATACGCTCGACAATGTCGCGTCGATCGCGGTGCTCGATCCGACGGGGGCGTGGGTCGATCAGCCGTTCGAGGGCGGCACCGGCGGTGTGAGCGAGGATCGCTATGAGGGTTTGCTGAGTTTCGGGCGCAAGCTGACCGACAAGCTCAATTTCCAGATCATCGCGGGCGCCGAACATTCGACGATCACGCAGACGGGCATGAACGGCCTGACGCGCAGCTTCTTTCGTCCCAAGGGCTCGATTTCGCTGGCGTGGACCCCGTCGCCCGATTTCGACATTTCGGTGAAGCTGCGGCGGCGCGTGCTCCAGCTCAGCTTCTACGATTTCCTCGCGCGCGCCTTCCTGAACGACGGCAACCAGAATGAGAGCAACAACGACCTGCGGCCGCAGCAGGACTGGACCTATGAAGCCGAGATCAACAGGAAGTTCGGGGCGTGGGGCTCGACCAAGATCATCTTGATCTATCGCGATGTCGAGGACCGGGTCGACGTGATCCCGATCGGCGCCAATGGCGAGGCGGTCGGCAATATCGCCAAGGCAAAGGCGGGGGCGATCGACTGGACGGCGACGATCAACCTCGATCCCGCGGGGATCAAGGGAATGAGGCTCGAACCGCGGATGTTGCTGCAGAAAAGTTCGCTGCGCGATCCCTTCACCGGCGAGAAAAGGCAGTGGAACGGCTTCACCGACACGGTGATCAGCCTGGGCCTGCGCCACGATATCCCGGCCAGCGACTGGGCGTGGGGCGGCGATGTCGAATATTCGCATTATCAGCCCAATTATCGCCGCAACCAGACCGACAAGGTCTGGGAAGGGCCGGTCTGGGCGTCGGTCTTTGTCGAGCATAAGGATGTGCTGGGCCTGACCGTCCGCGCGTCGATCCGCAATATCGCCAACGCCCGCTCGAAGCGCGACCGCACGGCCTATACCGGGGTTCGCGGTGAAAGCCCGGTGAACTTTATCGAGGAACGCGATCGGCTGATCGGCCCGATCTTCTCCTTTTCGGTGCGCGGAAAGTTCTGACGGGCTAAGGGAATCCGATGGTGGCGCGCCGCATCAAAATCTATTTCGACGGCGGGTGCCGGCCCAATCCGGGGAAGATGGAAACCGCCGTCGTGACCGGCGGCGCCGCGATGGTCGTGCGCGACGCGGGGATCGGCAGCAGCATGGATGCCGAGTGGCTGGCGCTGATCGCGGCGCTGCGGCTGGCGCAGGATCTGGGGCTGACGAATTTTGTCCTGCTCGGCGATGCCGCGGCGGTGGTGGAACAGGCGAATGACGTGGCGCGGGCGCGGGGCGACGCCGCCGCGCATCTCGCCGCGTTCCGCGCGCTCGTCGGAGACGGTCCGGTGCCGAACATACGCCATGTCAAGCGGACGCAGAATCTGGCGGGGATCGCGCTGGCAAGCGGGCGATAACGCGCCGAAGGGCTGTCCATCGGGATCGCCAGTTGCTAAGCGACGCGCGCCTATCCTTTGGCGGCCCAATGGAAGACCAGCGTGTTGAAGCCGACCCATCCCTTGCCTGTCCATCATAGCTGGCCGCTTTATGAGCGTGATCGCTTTTTCGAGCTTGGGCGGCTTCATCTCGGCGACACGCTCGATCCGATCCCCGACGTCGTCGATGTCGCGGCGCGGCTGTTGCCGGTGCGCGCGCGGATCGGCCAATGGGAATGCGACCTAACCGACAACAACCGGCTGAGCTGGTCGGACGAGGTATATGACATTTTCGGCATTCCGCGGGGTGTGGCGGTCGCGCGCGCCGAGGCGGTCGCGCTTTATGCCGAGGGGTCGCGGGCGGCTATGGAGAAGCTCCGCGCCTATGCGATCCGGCACCGGCGCGGCTTCACGCTCGATGTCGAAATAAAGCCGGCGCAGGCGCAGCGCCGGTGGATGCGGTTGATCGCAGCGCCGGTTTGTGTGGGGGATGAGGTCGTCCGGCTGCAGGGGCTGAAATTCATCGTTCCGGCCTCGGATGGTCCCGAATTTTGAACCGATCGAACAGCCGGGCCTGAGAAACCACCGTTCTGGCAGGATTGGTCGCGGCATTCGTTGACGCGGGTGCGCCTTCGCCGCAGTCGATATGGGACAGACGTTGCGGGCGCCGAAGGGCCAGCCACGTCTGATTCTTCCATTCATTCCCGAAGGCATTTGCCCCGTCTTATGAAGTTTTTTAATCGGTTTGCGTCGGCCGCGCACGACATGGCCATCGACCTGGGTACTGTGAACACCGTGGTTTATGTGCGCGACAAGGGCATCGTACTCAACGAGCCGTCGGTCGTTGCGCTGGAGACGCGCGACGGGGTGCGGCGGGTGAAGGTCGTCGGCAACGAAGCCAAGCCGATGATGGGCAAAACCCCCGACAATATCCAGGCGATCCGGCCGCTGCGCGATGGCGTGATCGCCGACATCGACGTCGCCGAACAGATGCTGAAACATTTCATGGACAAGGCGCAGGGCGGCGCGAGCCGCTTCATGCAGCGCAGCAACGTCGTGATCTGCGTGCCCTCGGGATCGACGATGGTCGAGCGCCGCGCGATCCGCGATGCCGCGACGAACGCCGGCGCGGTGTCGGTGCAGCTGATTGAGGAATCGCTTGCCGCCGCGATCGGCGCCGGTCTGCATGTCACCGAACCAAGAGGCGCCATGGTCGTCGATATCGGCGGCGGCACGACCGAAGTCGCGGTGCTGTCGCTGAGCGGCATCGCGTACAGCACATCGGTGCGCGTCGGCGGCGACAAGATGGACGAGATGATTTCGTCGTCGATCCGCCGCCGGCACAATCTGATGGTCGGCGAAATGACCGCCGAGCGCGTCAAGCTGACGATCGGCTGTGCGACGCCGCCGGTCGGCGACGGGATGATCATGGGCGTCAAGGGCCGCGACCTGGTGACCGGCCGCCCCGCCGAGGTCAAGGTAACCGAGGCCGAAATCGCCGAGGCGCTGACCGAGCCGGTCGGGCAGATCGTCAGCGCGGTGCGCGCGGCGCTGGAACAGACGCCGCCCGAACTGTCGGCCGACATTATCGACGAAGGCATCACATTGACCGGCGGCGGCGCGCTGCTGCGCCGGATGGATCAGGCGATTGCGCGCGCGACGGGGCTGCCGGTGGTGGTTGCCGACGATGCGCTGATCTGTGTCGCGATGGGAGCCGGCCGCGCGTTCGAGGACCGCGCCTATCATGGTGTACTGATCGCGGCGTAAGGCCGCGCTGGGTTCCCGCTTTCGCGGGAATGACGAAGTTTAAGGATCAGGCGTAAGCGTCGATCGCCGCGAGGTGGCGCGCCTTGTCGGCGTCGCCGAGGAACGAACCGGCGAAGCTGTTGCGTGCGAGCGTGACGAGGTCGTCCTTCGACAGGTCGAGCGCGTCGGCGACCGCCTGATAATTGGCGTTCACATAGCCGCCGAAATAGCTGGGATCGTCGCTGTTCACCGTCGCGCGGAGTCCGGCGCCGAGCATGCGCTTGAGCGGATGGTGGGCGATGTCATCGACGACGCAGAGCTTGAGGTTCGAGAGCGGGCAGACGGTGAGCGTCATGCCCTGGGCCGCGAGGCGCGCGACGAGTGCGGGGTCTTCGAGGCTGCGGTTGCCATGGTCGATGCGGTCGACCTTGAGCAAGTCGAGCGCCTCGTGGACATAGGCGGGCGGGCCCTCCTCGCCAGCATGCGCGACGATCTTGAGGCCGAGGCCGCGGGCGCGGGCGAAGACGCGTTCGAATTTTGCCGGGGGATGGCCGACCTCGGACGAATCGAGGCCGACGCCGTCAATGCGATCGAGGAAGGGCAAAGCTTCGTCGAGTGTCGCTTCGGCGTCGGCTTCGCTGAGGTGGCGGAGGAAGCACATGATGAGCTTCGATGTCATTCCGTAGCTTGCCGCCGCATCGTCGAGTGCGCGGGTGATGCCCGCGATGACGGTTTCGAACGCGACGCCGCGTGTCGTATGGCCCTGCGGGTCGAAGAAGATTTCGACGTGGCGGACAGCGTCGGCGTTAGCGCGGGCAAGATAGGCGGCGGTCAGGTCATGGAAATCCTGCTCGGTTTGGAGGACGCCCATTCCCTGATAATAGATGTCGAGGAAATCCTGGAGGTTCGAGAAGGCGTAGGCCGCGCGCACGTCCTCCACCGATGCGAAGGGGATCGCGACGGCGTTGCGCTGCGCAAGCTCGAACATCAGTTCGGGTTCGAGCGAGCCTTCGATATGAAGGTGAAGCTCGGCCTTGGGTAGGCCGGCGATGAAGGCGGCCCGGTCTTCGGCCGATGCGAAACCATCAGGCATTGGGCTTGTCCTCCTCGCGCAGGATGATCGCCGCTTCGGGCTTGTGCTGGCGGATTTCATCGACCGTCAGCCCATCGACTTCGTGCGGGAAGATCAGCCACTGGTCGGTTTCGTGGACGAAGAAATCGGGGCGCAGGTCGGTGACGTTGCGCCCGGGTTTGAACCAGACGGTCGCGATGCGGATATCGCGCGGCATATTGTGGCGGCAGCGTGCTTTCAGCTCGGCGATGAAGGCGCGGATGCTGCGCCCGCTGTCGAAGACATCGTCGATGATGAGCAGCCGGTCCTCGGGGTTCAGCGTGTCGATCAGATAGCCGAGCGCGAAGACTTTGACGTGCGCGTCCTGTTTGTCGATGCCGTGATAGGAGGAGGTGCGGATCGCGATATGGTCGCAATGCTGGCCGTGATAGTCGAGCAGTTCCTGCACCGCAATGCCGACCGGCGCGCCGCCGCGCCAGATGCCGACGAGGTGCGTGGGCTTGAAGCCGCTGTCCAGCACCTGCATGCCGAGCCGGAAGGAGTCGGCGAGCAGGTCGTTTGCGCTGATGAAGATTTTGGCGTCGCTCATGCGCGTGGATTAAGCCTCCGGGAGGAGCGGGGCAAGGCGGGTTTCGACCGATTGATGCCGAACTACTCCCCTCCCGCTTGCGGGAGGGGAAACTCAAATCCACCCCAAAGCCGAGGTCAGCGTCGCCGCATCACTTCTTCTTCGCCGCGATATAGCGCGTTACCTGCTCTTCGAGAATGTCGAGCGGCAGGGCGCCTTCGCTGAGCACGGCTTCGTGGAAATCGCGAATGTCGAAGCGCGGGCCGAGCTCGCTTTCGGCGCGTTTGCGCAGTTCGGCGATCTTGAGCTGACCGACCATGTAGCTCGTCGCCTGACCCGGCCAGTTGAAATAGCGGTCGACTTCGCGCGCGATGTCGGTGTCCGAGACCGAGCTGTTCGCCTTGAAGTAAGCGATCGCCTGTTCGCGCGTCCAGCGCTTCGAATGGATGCCGGTGTCGAGCACGAGGCGGATCGCGCGCCACACCTGCAACGAGAGCATGCCGAAGCGGTCATAGGGGGTCTTGTAGACGCCCATCTCGCTCGCGAGCCGCTCCGAATAGAGCCCCCAGCCCTCCATATAGGCGCCGTAGCCGCCGAACTTGCGGAATTTCGGGATGCCTGCGAGTTCCTGCTGGCGCGCGATCTGGAAATGGTGCCCCGGCGCGCCTTCGTGGGCGGCGATGCCGGCGACCTGCACCTTCTGTGTTTGGTTCATGTCCACGAGGTTGACGTAATAGATGCCCGGACGCGTCCCGTCGGCCGACGGCGGGTTATAGAAGGCGGTCGACGCCGTCCCCTCGCGCCATTTCTCGACCGCGCGCACCTCGAGCGCCGCCTTGGGCAGCACGCGGAAATAGCGCGGTGCGGCGGTCATCACTGATGCGATCACCGCACGCGCGTCAGCGAGATAGGTTTCGTGGCCGGCCGCGGTATTCGGATATTTGAACTGCGGATCGGTGCGGATGTGGTCGAAAAATTGTTCGAGCGTGCCGGTGAAGCCGACCTCGCGCTTGATCGCCTCCATTTCCTGCCGGATCGCCGCGACCTGGGCGAGCCCGAGGTCGTGGATCTGGTCGGCGGTGAGGCTGGTGGTGGTCGAGCTCTTCAGCCGGTCGGCGTAATAGGCCGCGCCGTCGGTGAGGTTCCACGCGCCGAAATTGCCCTTCGATTTCGGCTCGATTTCGTCGATCGCGGCGATCAGCGTCGTGTAGCCGTGCTTGAATGGCCCGGTCAGCGCAGCGCTCGCGTCGGCGAGCAGCTTTGCCTTGGTCGCCGCGGGCGCATTCAGCGCATCGACCTTCTTGCGGAAGTCGGCCATCAGCGTCGAATCGGCGCCACCGTCGAAGGGCGCACCCGCGACGACTTTCAGTGCGTCGGCGCGTGCGGGGGCGAAATTGACCTTGTTGGGGATGATCCCCGCCGCGGCCTGTTCGCGCATCGTCGCCGCGACTTCGCGCATCACGCGGTCGGTGTCGCGCAGGCGAGCGATATAGGCTTCGGCGTCCTGCACGCTGTCGATCTTGTGATTGTTGATGAGTAGCACCGGGATCGCACCGGCGGGGCTTCCGTTGGTCGAGACCGGGAAGCGCAGCTTACGGAAGCGGAGCGATTCGCGGCCGCGTTCGACTTCATATTCGAACAGACGGTAGCTGACGCGCGCGCTTTCGCCGAGCTGGTCGGGCTTGAAGCGCGCGTGCATGTCCTTGAGCTGGCGCTCGGCCAGTTCCTGTTCGCGCACCGATGCGGCGTCGGTGTAATCGTCGAGCTTGGCGTAATTGGTCTTGAGCCCGAGCTGGGTCTGTGATTCGGGGCTGAGGCCGAGCCGCTCCTCGAACGCCTGATCGAGGAACTGGAGGAGGGCCTGGTCCTGCGCTCCGGCTTGCGGTGCAGCCTGTGCGAAGGCGGGGGCGGTCATCGGCGCGAGGGGCAGGACGGGGAGCAGCATCAGGGCAACGGCAAAGCGCATCACATTCTCCTATTCGAATGAGCGGCTTGTTGCGCAGTGCCGGGCCGGGCGCAATAATATTTCAGCGGTCTGGGGGAGATGCATGCCTGTTTCGCGAAGGCTGTTATCTGGGGAGCTGCCGTTCCCCATTTTCGTCATCCCCGCGAAAGCGGGGACCCAGAGCGTCCGTCGGCTGCCCGTCCCTGGGTTCCCGCTTTCGCGGGAATGACAAAGAAAAGAGAGCAGAAATGGGTCGTCCCCAGTCTCCGCCGCCCGCTTATTTCCGCGTCGCAGCGCTCTTGTCGCGGATTGCCTTGAATTCGCTGCCGTCCTTCCACCCCGGCCATTTGGTCGAGCGGGCGAGTTCATCACCGATCTGGTAAAAAACTTCGATATCCTGAACCGCGCCGTCGAGGTTCCAGCTTTCGTCCCACGCATCGCAGGCCTGATGATAGCATTTGCCGGTATAGGCATCGACCCACGCCTGTCCGGCGGGCTTACCGCCCCGGGCGAGATCGGAGGCGCCCGCGATGCCCATCATCAGGAGGACGGGGACGCCGCGCTTGGCGAGGCTGAAATGGTCGGCGCGGTAGAAGAGGCCGCGTTCGGGGAGGCTTTCGACGCTGACGGTGCGGCCTTGGGTGGCGGCGACGCGCGCGAGATCGTCTTCGAGCGTGCCCTGTCCCTTGCCGACGAGGACGACGTCCTTTGCCTTTCCGGCGGTCTGGAGGATGTCGAGGCCGAAGTTTGCGACGGTTTTCTCTGCAGGGAAGATCGGGTTCTGGGCATAGGCTTCGGAACCGAGCAGTCCGCGCTCCTCGGCGGTCCAGAAGGCGAAGGCGATCGTCCGGTCGGGGGCGGGCGCCGCCTTGAACAGCCGTGCGATCTCGAACAGTCCGGCGACGCCCAGCGCGTCGTCGTTGGCGCCGGCGCGGTAGATGCGGCCCTTTTCGTCGGGCGCGCCCTCGCCATAGGCGTCCCAATGCGCGCCATACATCACCACCTCGTCGGGGTGCTTGGCGCCGGGGATTTTGGCGAGGACATTCTGGCTCTGCACGACCGCCTGCGTCACGGGGATCGCGGCGTTGAAGCTGGTGCCGAGGTCGATGGGTTTGAAATCCTTGCGGCGCGCTGCGGTGCGCAGCTTTGCCAGATCCTGTCCGGCGTTCGTGAACAGCGCCGTCGCGGTCTCGCCCGAGATCCAGCCCTGGAGCGCTAGGCTGGTGACCTTTTCGGCGGGGACGACGAGGCCGTAATTTTCGCCGCCGGGGCTTTTGACGACGTTCCAGCCATAGCCGACGCCGTCGGTGTCGTGGACGATCAGCGCGCCGATTGCACCGCGGCGCGCGGCTTCCTCGAACTTGTAGGTCCAGCGGCCATAATAGGTCATCGTGCGGCCGCCGAACTTGCCGAAGCTGTCCTCGCCTTTTGTGGCGACGAAATCGGGGTCGTTGATAAGGAAGACCGCGACCTTGCCCTTGAGGTCCTGCCCCTTGAAATCGTCCCAGCCGCGTTCGGGCGCGGAGACGCCGTAACCGACGAACACCATCGGCGCATTCTGGATCACCGCCTGATCCTTGGGCTGGAGCGTCGAGACATAGATGTCGGTGCCGAAAGTCAGCGGGGTCGCGGTGCCCTTGCGGTCGAAGGCGAGCGTCGTCGGGGTACCGAGGCGGGTGTGGAGCAAGGGCACGGGCTGGGTCCAGCCGCCGCCGGTGCCCGCGGGTTCGAGCCCGAGCGCCTGCAGCCGGCCGATCAGATAACCGATCGTGCGTTCCTCGCCGATTGTGCCGGGCGCGCGACCCTGAAACTGATCGGAGGCGAGGGTGCGGACGGTCTGGGTGAGGTTCGCGGCGTCGATGCCGGGCGCGTTTTGCGCCGCGGCGGGAATGGCGAGCAGGGGGAGGAGCAGGGCGGCGGCGTGGCGCAGGGACATGATGAATCGGTTCCGCTTTGGGGGAGGAGATCGAACCCTAGCATGGTCAAGCGCTTTGTGAACCGGTGCGGCGGCGGTTGAGGCTGGCTAGAGTGCAACCAGCAATGCGGCAAGCGTCGCGGCCGCGATCGCAAGCAGCACCGCAGCGCGGAGGCCATAGAGGCGCAGGAGGCGCGCCGTTCGCGGCTCGGCGGGTGGCCAGTCGGCGACGACGGCAGGCTCGGCTTCGGGCCACACATCGCCGATGCGGATAGGAAAGCCGGGTCGCGATGAGAGGTCCGGCCCGCTGATCCCGCTGGCGAGCGCGAGTTTCTCGAAGGCGACCGCCATCCTTCCTTCCTTGACAATGCGGGCGGCGTGTTCCTGCTGCGGATCGTCGGGCGAGACGGGGAGCGCGCCAACGAGGCGTTCGACCTCGATATCGAGTGCGTGCAGGTCGTCGATCGCCTCCATCGCGCGCGACCGGTCGCCGCGTTCGAGCGCGAGTTGCAGCCGCGTCAGCGACAGAAAGCCGACGCGGCAGAACTGGAGCCCCAGCGCATAGTCGTCCGCCGTCGGCGGGCCGTTATGACGGACCGGGTCGGGCTCGTGCCGGGTCGAAAGGGCGCTCATGATCTTTGCTCCTGTCTTCACTCGCCCCCTGTCAGATCGACTAGAGAGAAGAAGCGCGGGCGCGAAAGCCCCGATCGGGTCCGCTGTGCCCTGGATACGCCGGACGGTGGCGCGGCGTGGGACTTCCAGTTTGAAAGCAAGAAACGGGGCGCGGGTCGGCGCGCGCGGTGGCATGGCCCGGGGCATGACGGAAACCATGGAAACAGACATCGGCGCGCGTATCGAAGCGCTGGACTGGGACTCGATCGCCGTGGCGCTCGACCGCGACGGGTGGGCGGTGTTGCCGGGGCTGTTGAGCGACGCCGAGTGCGACGGCACTGCGGCGCTCTATGCTGAGGAGGCGGGGTTTCGCAGCCATGTGTTCATGGCGCGGCACGGCTTCGGGCGCGGCGAATATCGCTATTTCGCCTATCCGTTGCCGCCTCTGGTCGCGGCGCTGCGGAGCGGGCTGTATCCGTCGCTCGCGCCGATCGCCAATCGCTGGCACGAGCGGATGGGAATGGCGGTGCGCTTTCCCGCCGGGCACGCCGAATTTCTGGCGCGGTGCCATGATGCGGGCCAGCGGCGGCCGACGCCGTTGCTGCTGCAATATGGCGCGGGCGATTATAATTGCCTGCACCAGGATCTGTATGGCGAGCATGTCTTTCCGTTGCAGGTTGCGGTGCTGCTGTCGGCGCCGGGTGAGGATTTTACGGGCGGCGAGTTCGTGCTGACCGAGCAAAGGCCGCGGATGCAGTCGCGCGCCGCCGTCGTGCCGCTGGCGAAGGGCGATGCGGTGGTGTTTGCGGTGAATGTCCGGCCCGTGAAGGGCGCGCGCGGCGACTATCGCGTCGCGATGCGCCATGGGGTGAGCGAAATCCGGTCGGGGCGGCGGCACACGCTGGGCGTCATTTTTCACGACGCAACCTAAGCGCGCGGTCAGTCGTCCAGCGAGCGCATCAGATTGTCGCGTAGCTTGGCGACCGATTTCTGCACGTCGAAAAAGCTGTCACCGAGACCGGTCGCGTCGAACAATTCATTGCCGATCTCGTGACTGCGCAGCTCGCTGCCCTTGGGGGTCAGGCGGATGCGCACCTGGCGCTCGTCGGCGGGGTCGCGGCGGCGCTCGATGAAGCCTGATTGTTCCAGTTTCTTCAAAATCGGGGTGAGCGTGTTCGATTCGAGGAACATTTTTTCGCCGAGTTCGCCGACGGTCTGGTCGTCCTGTTCCCACAAAGCGACAAGCGCGACATATTGGGTGTAGGTGAGGCCGAGCTTTTCGAGGATTGGGCGATAGGCGCGGCCGAAAGCGAGATTTGCCGAATAGACCGCGAAGCAGAGGAATTCGCCAAGTTTGGGCCGTTCGGGGGCGGGCGACTTCGTCATGGGCGTTCCTTGGTGAATGTCCGAAAATTCAAGCGTGTACGATGAAATCGGAATCCGCGGGTGTCAACCGGGCGGTGCGGGGAACACCGCCCGGAGAGACATCAGACGAGGTTGAGTTCGATGTCGATATTGCCCTCGACCGCCTTCGAATAGGGGCAGATCTTGTGCGCGGTGTCGACCAGTTCGCGCGCGATGTCGCGGTCGATGCCGGGAACCTGGATGTCGAGGCGGGCGCGGAGGACAAAACCGTCAGCGCGGTTCAGCAGCTCGATCTTCGTGTCGGCTTCGGGCGAGGCGGGCAGCGCGATCTTGCGCTGTCCGGCGGCGAGTTCGAGCGCGCCGATGAAGCAGGCCGACCATGCGGCGGCGAAGAGATTCTCGGCGGCGGGGTGCGGCTGGGGCAGCGCGAGATCGAGAACATCGTTCGTGCTGCGGGCGTAGCCGTCGGGGCCGCCTTTGACGTGGGTGGTGCCGGTGAAGATGATTTTGTCAGCCATTTCGGGTTCCTTTCGGAGTTTTTGATCGCATCCGTTTAGATCGGATGCGATGTAATTAAGTGAGTCGCGCCGCAATGTCAATCGCTAGCGATTAAATCGCGTACGATATAATAATAAAATATTGATATTTAATGGATAAAATTTGATCTGGATGGTCGCTAATCGTCTTCCGGTGCGGCGGCGTGCCGAGGCAGTGTCGGCTTCGATCGAGAGCTGACCTATCCATCATCGTCACCCCGGACTTGATCCGGAGCCTGCCTTCTTGAAGGAAAAGGCGGGTCCCGGGTCAAGCCCGGGATGACGGAAGTGGATGATCGAAAGGATGCTCACCACCCCTAAGCAGACGCGAGACGGGCAGGCTATTTCGCCGCAGCATCGCTCGCCGGGCGCGTCCAGCCCTTCTTGTACTTTTCGAACCAGGCGAGGATTGCCGAGGCTTTGGCGGCCGATTGCGACGGGCGCGCCGCGATGCTGCCGTGGCTGGCGCCCGGCACCTTGATCAGCGCGCTGGGCACGCCGCGAAGGCGGAGCGCGGTGTAATATTGTTCGGATTCGCTGACCGGGGTGCGGTAATCCTCGGCGCCGACGATGACGAGCGTCGGGGTTTCGACATTGCCGACGAGCGAGAGCGGCGAGCGCGCCCAGAAGAGTTCGGGCTTTTCCCAAGGTTCGGCGCCGAGCCAATAGGGGCCGAAGAAGCCGGGGCCGTCGGCGGTGAGCGCCTGCGTCGTCCAGTTGATCACCGGCTTTTGCGTGACCGCGGCCTTGAAGCGGTTGGTCTTGCCGACGATCCAGCTGGTGAGCACGCCGCCGCCCGAGCCGCCGGTGACAAAGAGCGCGTCGGGGTCGGCGACGCCAAGCTCGATCGCGCGGTCGACGATGCTGATGAGGTCGAAATAATCATTGCCCGGATATTGCTTGTCGATCTCGTTCGCGAAGGCCGCGCCATAGCTGGTCGAGCCGCGCGGGTTCGCCGAGAGGACGGCATAGCCGCCCGCGGCGTAAAGCTGGTTGTCGGTCGAGAAATGGCCGCCATAGGCCGCGAAGGGGCCGCCATGGATTTCGAGGATCAGCGGCACGCGCTGGCCATCGCGGTAGCCGGGCGGGAGGGTCAGCCAGCCCTCGATCGTCTTGCCGTCGTGGCTCGATGCTACCGTGATCTTGCGGACTTCGCCGAGCGATTTCACTTCGCGCAAGCTGCGGTTGAGGTCGGTGAGGATGCGCGCGGTGCCGCCGCGATTGAGCTGTACCTCGGCGGGGCGGGTCGCGGTGCCGCCGGTGAAGGCGATTGCGCCTCCGTCGGAGACGGTGAAACTGCCGCCCGTATAGGGGCGGTCGAGTCCGCCGCCCGAAAGGCCGGTCGCGGCGGTGCGCACCGCGCCGTCGAGACCGATGCGCGCGACTTTCGTTTCGCCATGATCGTCGTATTGCGCGTAAACCGACTTGCCGTCGGCGCCCCACTGGATCGCGTCGATGCCATAGTCCCAATTGCCCGTCAGGCTGCGCTTGCCCGATCCGTCGCGGTTCATGACGTAGAGCTGGGTATTCTCATAGGCGCGCAATTTGTCGTCGAAGCCGAGATAGGCGATCTTGCCGCCGTCGGGCGAGACGAGCGGATTGCTGTCGGGGCCGTTGCGGTCGGTGAGCGCGGTGACCGTGCCGCTCGTCACGTCGAGCGCGTGGACTTCGCTCTCGACCGGGTCCTTCTCCCAATCGGGTTTGCGGTTCGCGCTGAAATAGAGGGTGCGGCCATCGCGCGACCAGCTCAAGGGGCCGCCGTCATGATAGGGGCCGAAGGTGAGCTGACGCGGCGAGCCGCCGGTTGCGGGGACGACGAAAATCTTTTCGAAGCCGGGTTCGAGATAGCCTTCGCCGTCGGCGCGATAGGCGAGAAGGTCGTGGACCTCGAGCGGCTCGGCCCATTTCGCGCCTTCGGGTTTGTTCTTCGGCGCCGCGCCGAAGCTTGGACCATCGTCTTTGACGAGCATCGTGTAAGCGATCGAACGGCCGTCGGGCGACCAGGCGAGGCTCGACGGGCTGGTCGGCAGACCGGTGAGGCGGACCGCTTCGCCGCCGTTCATCCAGCGCACCCAGAGCTGCGCGCTGCCGCCCTCGGTCGAGGCGAAGGCGAGGCGCTTGCCGTCGGGCGACCAGCGCGGGGCGAAAGCGCCGCCGCTGCGGCCAGCGACCGGGGTTTCCTCGCCCGTCGCGGTGTCGATGAGCCAGATCGAGCTGACCGCGCGGTCGGACATGATGTCGTTCGAGCGGCGGACATAGGCGATGTGGCGGCCGTCGGGGCTGATCTGTGGGTCCGAAGCGATCGAGAGGTCGAAGAGGTCGGCGCCGGTGAGGCGGCGCTCGGGGCCCTTGCGCGCGCTGCCGGCGGCGGAGGCGGACATGGGGGCGGGGGCGGCGGTTTCCGC
>NZ_LNRU01000010.1 GCF_001468225.1 Sphingopyxis sp. H053
GCGGTGGGGGTGGAAAGGCGGTCTGGATCTCGCCGCCTGCGATCGTCTGGCTATAGCCCGGATCGACGAGTTCGGGGTCGATCAGCCATCCTCCGCCCGCATCGGCGCTCGATGGTTCGGACGCGGCCGACGCCTGGGCGATCCACATCGACATCATGTTGAAATTATTGTCCCGCCCCGGTCGATCATCGCGGTAAGTGGTAGCGCGAGCCTCGTCGGGAAGGCAAGACATGCTTGCGTGCGAAACTACCCCGTTCTAGCGCGCGACAATATCAGACGGAGGACCAAGGTGGACGCAGCGCAGGCGGTGCATGAAAAATTCCTGGCGGCGCTGGCCGAAGGACGATTGCCCGATCGCGCCGACGCGCCCGATCCCGCAGTGGTCGGCCTGTCGCGCGCCGAGGCGACCGATATCTTCCTGTCGCAGCTGACCAGCCGCCAGATGGACCGGCTGTCGCGCCATTTGCAGGCGCGCGGCGAAGGCTTTTATACGATCGGATCGTCGGGGCACGAAGGCAATGCCGCGGTCGCCGCGGCGCTGCGCGTCACCGACATGGCGTTTCTCCATTATCGCTCGAACGCGTTTCAGCTCCACCGGTCGCGCCAGCTTCCCGGCGGGACGCCGACGTGGGACATGCTGCTGAGCTTCGCCGCGTCGTCCGAAGACCCGATCTCGGGCGGACGGCACAAGGTGATCGGATCGAAGCCGCTCAATATCCCCCCGCAAACCTCGACGATCGCCTCGCACCTGCCGAAGGCGGTCGGCGCCGCCTTCTCGATCGGCATCGCGCGCCGCCTCGGTATGACCGGGCTGCCGCTGCCCGATGATGCCGTCGTGCTGACGAGCTTTGGCGACGCGTCGGCGAACCATTCGACCGCGCAGGGCGCGTTCAACACTGCGGGCTGGGCGGCGTTCCAGGGATCGCCGATGCCGCTCATTTTCCTCTGCGAAGACAATGGTATCGGGATTTCGACGCGTACCCCGACGGGCTGGATCGAGGCGCAGTTCCGCCACCGCGCTGGGCTGCACTATATCAAATGCGACGGCACCGATCTGGTCTCGGCCTATGCCGGGGCGGCCGAAGCCGCCGACTATGCGCGCCGATACCGTAAGCCGGTCTTCCTCCATATGGCGACGGTGCGCCTCTATGGCCACGCCGGCTCAGACGTGCAGGGCGCGTATCTGCCCAAAGCCTTGATCGAGGCCGACGAGGCGCGCGATCCGCTGCTCGCGGGCGCCGCGCTCATGGCCGAGCATGGCTGGATGTCGCCCGCCGAGATCGCCGACGCCTATGAGGATATCGGCGGCACGCTCGCGCGGCAGGCCGAGGCGGCGATCCTGCGCCCGAAGATCACGACCCCGAAGCATGTGATGGAAAGCCTGATCCCGCCGAAGCGCGAGGTCGCTCGTGTCAACACGCCGACCGACGAAGACCGCAAGGCGATGTTCGGCAGCGATGCCGGCGCGATGGACAAGCCGCAGCACATGGCGCGGCTTTTGAGCTGGGCGCTCGCCGACCTCATGCTCGCGCACAAGGAGATCGTCGTCGCGGGCGAGGATGTCGGGCCGAAGGGGGGCGTCTATAACGTCACCGCAAAGCTCCACCAGCGCTTCGGTTCGGCGCGCGTCGTCAACACCTTGCTCGACGAACAGGCGATCCTCGGGCTCGCGATCGGCATGGCGCACAATGATTTCCTTCCGATGCCCGAGATCCAGTTCCTCGCCTATGTCCATAATGCCGAGGACCAGATTCGCGGCGAAGCCGCGACGCTCAGCTTCTTCTCCGACGGGCAGTACACCAACCCGATGGTGCTGCGCATCGCGGGGCTCGGTTATCAGAAGGGCTTCGGCGGCCATTTCCACAACGACAACAGCCTCGCGGTTTTTCGCGACATTCCCGGCGTCATCCTCGCGGTGCCGTCGAACGGGCGCGATGCGGTCGCGATGCTGCGCGAGTGCGTGCGGCTCGCGCGCGAGGAACAGCGCGTCGTCGTCTTCGTCGAACCGATCGCGCTCTATATGACCCGCGACCTCCACGAGGAAGGCGATGGCCTGTGGACCAGCGCCTATGAAACGCCGGGCGACGGCGCGCCGATCCGCTTCGGCGATGTCGGAGTGTACGGCAAAGGCACCGACCTTGCGATCGTTACCTATGGCAATGGCTATTACCTGTCGCGTCAGGCCGAAAAGCTGCTCGCCGCCGACGGCGTCAAGGCACGCGTGATCGACCTGCGCTGGCTCGGCCCGGTCGACGAGGAGAAGCTCGTCGCCGCGGTTGGCGATGCAAAGCGCATCCTGATCGTCGACGAATGCCGCATTACCGGATCGCAGAGCGAGGCACTGATGGCGACCTTCGTCGAACGCACCCCGGGTAAGAAGCTCGCGCGCATCGCCGCCGACGACAGCTTCATCCCGCTCGGCCGCGCGGCCACGCTGACCCTGCCGAGCCGCGATTCCATCTATGCCGCCGCGAAGGAGTTGCTGGCATGAGCGCGCGCAAGACCGCACTCGTCGTCGCCCCCGGCCGCGGCACCTATGGCAAGGGCGAGCTTGGCAGCATCGCGCGGTTGCATGGCGCGCGCTTCGGTGAGCTGATCGCGAATTTCGACGCGCAGCGCCGCGAGCGCGGCCAGCCGACGGTGACCGAACTCGATGGCGCCGACCGCTTCAGCGTCGCGACGCACATGCGCGGCGATGTCGCGGCGCCGCTGATCTACACCGCAACCGCGCTCGATTGGCTCAGCATCGACCGCGAGAAATTCGATGTCGTCGCCGCCCTGGGCAATTCGATGGGCTGGTACAGCGCGCTCGCGCTCGGCGGCGCGGTTTCGGTCGAGGACGGCTTTCGCATTTCGAACGCGATGGGGCTCAACAGCCAGACGCATGGGCCGGGCGGGCAAATCCTGTTGCAGGTGGTCGACGAGGATTGGCGGCCGGTGCCGGGGTTGCGCGAGACTTTGTTTGGTCTTGTCGCCGATATCGGTGCGCGGCCCGGCCACGCGCTCGCGCTGTCGATCGACCTTGCCGGGATGCTCGTGCTCGCGGGCAATGAAGATGGTCTCGCCGCGCTGCTCGCCGAAGCGCCGCCGACGCCGGGGCGCGATCCGCTGCGCCTCGCGGGCCACGGCCCCTTCCACACCCCGCTGATGTTCGGCAGTTCGGACAAGGCGATGGCCGAGCTGCCGCATTCGCTCTTCCACCGCCCCGCGCTGCCGCTCATCGACGGGCGCGGGCATATCTGGCGGCGCCATGCGAGCGATCCGGCGATGCTGTGGGATTATACCTTCGGCCACCAGATCCTCGCGCCCTATGATTTCGCGCTGTCGGTGCAGGTCGCGGTGAAGGAATATGCCCCCGACGTGATCATCCTGCCGGGCCCGGGCGACACGCTCGGCGGTGCGATCGCGCAATCGCTGATCGGCATCGGCTGGCAGGGAATCCGGAGCAAGGCCGATTTCGCGGCACGGCAGGCGGCCGACCCGATCCTGCTGTCGATGGGCCGCACCGAACAGCGTGCGCTCGTCACGGGATAAGATAGGGCCGGCAGGGGAGGAACATCCCCTGCCGGCCCGTTCGCATGGAATCAGGTGGGGTTGACCCCATGCGGATGAACGGCAGCGCCAATGGGGACCAACTCAAGGGCGGTACACCGTTCATGTCCCTTATAGGCGCGCTGCGCCGCATCCGGCCGGGGCTCTTGCACAATCAAGCGCCAAAACGGAGCGGATTGCCCGGCGCGCCGCGCGCGAACTCGGCGATGAACTGGAGCCGGAGCAATTCGGCGACATTGCCGGCACCGGCGCGGCGCATGATATTCGCGCGATGCACTTCGACCGTGCGCGGGCTCAATTCCAGCTGACGCGCGATCGCCTTGTTGCCGAGCCCCGCGGCGATCGCATCCAATATGTCGCGCTCGCGCGGCGTCAGCGCCGCCAGCCGTGCCTCGGCCTCGCGGTGCCGGTCGAGCGCGCCCTGCCGCGCACGCCAGTCGGCGAGCGCCGCATCGATCGTGCGGCGGACGAGGCGCGGGTCGAGCGGCGCGGGAAGCAGATCCTGTGCCCCGCCGCGCAGGATCGCGCGCGATTCGGCGATACTGAGCTGTTCGGCGGCGACAAAGGCGACGGTTCCGGCGCGCGCAGCGACGCGGTCGAGCAGCGCCGCGCCGCCGGTCCGCCCGGGCTGGCACCAGTGAAAGAGCAGGATACCGCAACTATCCTCACCCTCGGCTTCGATCCACGCGTCGGCGCTGGCAAAGCTGCGCACCACCCGTTCGGACCCCGCCGCGAGCACGCGGAAACAGGCCGCCCGCTCGGTCGGGTCGGGCAGGATCAGATGGATATGGCCCCCGCTTTCGGTCACGATGAGCGGGATGCCGGTTAAGGCTGCGCGCGAACAGCGGCGAAGGGTCGGCGATGGCGCCATTCTGGAGCCGCCGATGGTCTGCGATTGCCCCCGCGGGTCAGTCGGCCGGATTATGCTTGGCGAGAAAGGCTTTGATCGAGGTCAGCAACGTCATTCGATCGGCCTGGCGCGTGAAATAATGGTCGGCGAGCGGGACCGACACGAACTGGGCCGTCTTGCCGTGGATGAGCAGCAGCGGCGCCTTGATTGTCCGGCAATACTTTACTTCAGTTAGATAAAAATCAAATGTTACCGGTTACGTAGCCTTGTTCTCCTGCGCGCGTGTCGATCTTCTGGAGATCAGGCGCCGGGGCATTTGAATATTCAGACCTCTACGCGACTTGAGCGGGAGCGTGCGCCGAAAAAAACGGGGCGCATTTGGCCCGGATAGCCGTCTTGTTTTTTGGAGAGGGAAAAAAGGGAGAGACGTGACGGCGGAACCCGCCTCCGAACTGGAGCGGTTGACCCGGAAGTTCCGGCCGCCGCTGATCGCCTTTTTTTCCCGACGCGTTGCCAGCCTCGCGGAAGCCGAAGACATGACCCAGGAGGTTTTTTTGCGGTTATCGAACGCGCAAAGGGGCGACGAAGAGACGAGTGCCGCCTATATTTTCCGGATCGCCGCCAATCTGGTGACGGATCGGGCGCGCCACGACCGTGTGCGCCGGAACTTCGCGGACGCGGTACGAAGCGACGCCAGCGCCGGCGTTGACGGCTTTGACCCCTTTCGGATCGCTTCGGCGCGCGAATCGATTTCGATCCTGTGGGCCGCGATCCAGGCGCTTCCCGAACCGACGCAGCAGATTTTCATATTGTACCGGGTAGAGAATATTCCGAAGCAGACGATCGCCGATAATTTCGGATTTCACCTCCGCACCGTCGACAAGCATATTTCGCGCGCCCTCGTTTTTCTGGCCCGCCGGATGGAGCGACGGCCATGATCGTTCCGCAGAATGACAATGATCGCGTCGCCGAGCGGGAGGAGCAGGCGGCCGCCTGGTGCCTGCTCATCGCCGACCGGGCGCTGACCGTCAGCGAACAAAGTGCCTTCGACGAATGGCTGGCGGCGGACGAGCGCCACGCCCACCATTTCGAGCAGATGGTAACAGTGTGGCAGGGAACCGATGCGATCGCCGAAATGCCCGGCTTCCTGTCGCTCCGTGCCGAGGCTTTGACCGCGATGGAAAAAGCGCGCCGCGCGGCAGAGCCCGCTCCGACGCGCCGCCGGGCGATCGCGACGATGGCCGCGCTCGCGATGGTCACGGGCATGGGCGCCTGGTATTGGAGCGAGGGGCCCGACGTCTATTCCACCGAGGTCGGCGAGCGGCGGATCGTCCGGCTCGACGATGGGTCGAGCGTCTCGCTCGATGCCGCCAGCCAGATGTCGGTGTCCTTCACCGACCATCGCCGCGCGATCATACTCGATCGCGGCCGGGCCAAGTTCGACGTCGCAAAGGACCCGCTCCGGCCGTTTACCGTGACCGCGGGGTCGCAATCGGTGGTGGCGATCGGGACGAGTTTCAGCGTCGAACTGCTGCGCGATCAGCTTCGTGTCCTGTTGTTTGAAGGACAGGTCGCCGTCGTTCCGCGCGGCGCGGTCGCAGGGCATATCAAGGCGCGGCGACCAGTCGCGCAGGCGACGACCCAGCTTTTGCCCGGGCAGGAACTGGTCGCCAGCCTTTCATCGGGCGCGACAGAAATCCTTCCCGTCGATGCGGGGCGCTCGCTGGGATGGGAAGGGGGGCAGGTCGATTTCGTCGATATGCCGCTGAGCGATGCGGTCGAGCGGGTCAATCGGTACGCGGCATCGCCGATCGTCCTTCGCGATGCGGCCGCCGGCCGTCATCTCGTCAATGGCGTATTCGATGCGGGCGACGCCGACAGTTTCGTTAAGGGCGTGACGTCGCTCTATCCGTTGGCCGCGCACGAAGAGGGCGGCAAAATCATTATCGAAACTGTAAATTTGAGTAACGACGAAGAAAAAATGGACCAAAGATAAAAATCTGGGGCGCAATCTTGTGGGTGGTTCGTCTTTATGACAGAGGGGCAGCAATATCGATCCCTCGCATAGAGGGAGAGGGTATGTCAAAACGTCGTTATTTGTTGTCGAGTCTTGCGCTCGGCGCGTTGGTTGCCGTGTCGGCACCTGCCTATGCTGAAGTGCGCCAGGTTCAGCAGTTTGATATTCCGGCCCAGGATCTGGGCGGCGCATTGCGGGCTTTTGCGCGTGCATCGGGCGCGCAGGTGATTTTCGACGGCAAGGCGGTGCGGGGCAAGCGCAGCGAAGGCTTGCGGTACCGGTCGGGCGCCGAGGAGGCGCTCCGCGAACTGCTGCGCGGGACGGGCATGACCTATCGGCGCAATGGCAAGATCTTCATCGTAAGCCCGATGCGCCGGATCGCGCAGCTTCCGGTCGAGATGGCGAGCGCCGCGCCGGTCGCGGCCGCGTCCGCCGCGCCGGGGCAGGAGATCAGCGACGGCAGCGAAATCATCGTGACGGCGCAGAAGAAAGAAGAAAAGATCATCGACGTGCCGATCGCGCTTACGGCGCTGTCGTCCGCGGCGCTCGACGACCGCAAGATCGAGGGCGGCTCCGAACTGCTTCGCGCGGTTCCGAACATGAACTTCTCGAAGGGCAATTTCAGCATGTACAACATCGCGATCCGCGGGATCGGGACGAAGGCGGTATCCGCCTCGACCGACCCTGCGGTGGCGGTGAGCTTCAACAACACGCCGCTGATCCGCAACCGCCTGTTCGAATCCGAATTTTTCGACATGCAGCGGGTCGAGGTGCTGCGCGGACCGCAGGGAACGCTCTATGGCCGCAATGCGACCGGCGGTGTGGTCAATCTGATACCGGCGCTGCCCGAGCTTCAGGATTTCGGGCTCGATGCGAAGGTGGAGGTCGGCAATTATAAGACGATGCGCGCATCGGCGATGGTCAACGTGCCATTGGGCGACACGCTGGCGGTGCGCGTCGCGGGTGCGCTGACCAGCCGCGACGGGTTCGACTATAACAGTTTTACGGAAAAGCGCGTGAACGGCCGCGAGCTGTGGTCGACGCGCGCCTCGATTGCGTGGGAGCCGGGCGACCGTTTCCGCGCCAATGCGATCTGGCAGCATTTCGACGAGGATGACAATCGGTCGCGCACCGGAAAGCAGTTATGCGCGCGCGATCCCGGGCCGGCGACGGTGGGCGGTATCCGGGTGCCCGACGGGACCCGGAACGAGACGGCCACTCGCCAGGAACTCGATTTGCGGTCGCGGCTCAGTCAGGGCTGCCTGCCCGTTTCACTCTATGACGATCAATCTTATGGCGCGCCCAATGCGGGGGGCTATGCCGCTATCGTCGCCGGCTCCACCGACTATGTCAAAATGGGCTATCGCGGCAGTGATCTTCTGCGCGGATTGGTCCGCGGCGATCCGTTCGCGGGGGTCCAACAATCGCGCAACCTGCGCGAAATCGCAACGAGCATCGATCCGGTCTTCCGCGCGAAGAATGATGTCTTCCAGCTCAACATGGAATTCGACCTCAGCGACGGGTTGAAGCTGGTGTCGCAGACCGCCTATGCGCGCGATCGCTATTATTCGTCGCAGGACTATAATCGTTTCGTCTCGGCGCCCGTGTTCGTGAACACATCGGGATTGATGGATGGGCTGCCGGGCACGCCGGACATCATCATCCCGCGACCAGGCCGTCCGCCTCTCGTCATTCCCGGGCGACCCAGTCCCAATCCGATCGACCAGTCATATGCTGCGCCGGGCGGGATATATTGCGACCCGCAGCTTGGCTGCTCGGACCGGATGCTGTCGATGGATCTCAGCCGGTCGCGCAATCGCCAATGGTCGCAGGAGTTTCGCCTGCAATCGGCGTTCGACGGACCGCTCAATTTCAGCCTTGGCGTCAACTATCTGAACTTCAAATCGCAAGACGACTATTTTGTCTTCAACAATCTCTATTCATTCATCGCATATAACCGGTATAACCGGGCGACCGGTACGGCAGCGGGGAGCGAGTTCAAATATCGCGATTGTCCGCCCGATGTGACGGATCGGGATTGCATCTATGTCGACCCCAATCCGATATCGTCACTCGACGAAAACGGGCACAATTATTTCCGTAGCCGCAATAATGTCCAGACCAAATCCTGGGCGATCTTCGGTGAAGCCTATTGGAACGTCACCGACGAACTGAAGGTCACCGCCGGGCTGCGGTTCACGCGCGATGACAAGAGCGCGACGCTCTATCCGAGCCAGCTCCTGCTCGGGGGCGGTGCGAACGGCACCAGCGGCGGGAGCATCAGCGGCGGATATCAGGCCAGTGACCCGATCGATCAGCGTTGGTCGAAGCCGACCGGACGACTGGTGGTCGACTGGAAACCCGACCTTGCGTTCACCGACGACACGCTAATCTATGCCTCGGCGTCGCATGGCTACAAAGGTGGCGGAGCCAACCCGGCGCGCCCCGCGATTAGCGATACGAATGTCCAGTTCGGTGACATTCCCGCGACCTTCAAGCCCGAATATGTCAATGCATTCGAGATCGGGACGAAGAACAGCTTCGACGGCGGGCGGCTGACGCTCAATGCCACCGGCTTCTTCTATGACTATACCGGTTATCAGGTTTCGCAGATCGTCGACCGCATCGCGCTCAACGAGAATTTCGATGCGACGAGCTGGGGGCTGGAGTTTGAGGCAGCCTGGCGCCCGTCACGCGCGTTTCGCGTCGATGCCAATCTCGGCTATCTGCAGACGCGGCTGAAGAAGGGCGCAAGGTCGATCGACGTGATGGACCGCACGCAGGGTAATCCCGACTGGGTTCTGCTTCGTCCCTTCCTGCAAGTCCCCTCGAACTGCATCGCGCCGCGCGCCTATGTCGAGCGGATTCTGCAAAGATCGGCGAATGACAGCGCGTCCGCCGGCGCCGCGCTCTACGGGCTGTGCGGCCAGTCCAGCGGGTTCGGCAATTTCGATCCCAGCAAGCCGGCGGGCTTCTATGCGCAGCAATATGGTTTCACTTACGACCCCTTCGCGCCCTATGACCCGACCAAGGTTGGCGCGATCGTTCCCTATGATCCGGCGAACCCCAATGCGTGGCGGAGCCAGGTCAGCGGTGCGCCCAACGGCGGACGCGGTTTCCAGGCCGATCTTGCCGGGAACGAGCTGCCCAATTCGCCGCGGATCACGGCCAATATCGGGGCGCAATATACATTCTTCTTCGGCGACTGGGACCTCACCGTCCGCGGCGATTATTATCGCCAGTCGAAGAGCTTCGCGCGTGTCTATAACACCGAATATGACCGGCTGAAGGCTTGGGACAATGTCAACGTGGCAGTGACGCTGGCGCGGCCCGATTCAGATCTGACCTTCCAATTCTATGTCAAGAATCTGTTCAACGACGCACCGGTCACCGACTTCTTCACCAACAGCGACGACTCCCTGCTCAGTACCAACGTCTTCACGCTTGATCCGCGCATCATCGGGTTCAGCGCCATGAAGCGTTTCTGATCCAGCGCAGGTTTTACTTCTCCTCCCGCGTAAGCGGAGGAGAAGTTGGGAGCGGGCATGGTAATATTGGAACTTTTACTGTTACTTCGGACGGGAAAAGATAATTTATCGGAACAATTAATATAGCTCGAATAAAATATCAATATTCATATGTAGTAGACGGTATCGCACTGTCTATTATAGAGGGGAGTTGTTG
This sequence comes from Sphingopyxis sp. H053, assembly GCF_001468225.1. Classification (GTDB taxonomy): domain Bacteria; phylum Pseudomonadota; class Alphaproteobacteria; order Sphingomonadales; family Sphingomonadaceae; genus Sphingopyxis. The sequence continues at coordinate 10,104 of NZ_LNRU01000010.1, forward strand.
CCCGATAATAATGCTAATTAAATAGTAGGAATAATACTTATCAGATTCAGTATTGACCTAATATGAATCCATATTAAAAAGCAAAATGCATCGATTCGATTGATGCTTAAATAAAATCCAAACAGTAAACAGGAGAGATAATATGAGGAATATTATTGCCCTTTGCGCAACTGCGCTTGCGCTTGCCAGTCCGGCAGTTGCCCAGGCCGCCACTTTTTCTCCGGACGGAACCTATGTGTTCACGGGTTCGGTCGAGGTGAAGAAGAACCTGCCCGTCTGGACGACCTGCGGCCTGACGCTCACGATCAACGTGACGGGCGGTGTCGCCACCTCGTCGGCCAGCCTCTCCGGAGCTTTTCCTTGCACGGGCATCACCTTTACGGGTGGCCCTTTCGCGACCGACGGGCTTGGCTCGCCGGTCACAGTGCTGGAGATGCTGGGCGTGACAACCAATATCCCGGCGATCCCGACGATGCCCCCGATTCCTGCCGATTCCTGTTCTGGCGATCTGCTGGCTCTCTGGAATGCCGGCACGATCGAGTTTCAGGACGGCGTGTCGGACACTCCTGACGCCAGCGCGCCCGGGACGGAGCCCAACTGCAAGATCAAGGGAACCCTCACCCAGACTTCGCCCGCAACGCCGCTCGTCATCACCTGAACGACCACTCCCGGAGGCCGCCATCACCTCCTGATGGCGGCCCCAACCTGGCGGGCGCCCGTTAACGGCGCCTGCCTTTTGCGTCAGGCAGGATGTTTCGGGATTGTCCTTTGCGTCGTGATGGCAAGTTTGCGCTGCTAGGATGCGCGCGTCGCGGGCGGGCGACGGACTCGCCCGGCTGTCCCGGACTTTTCCGGACCCCAAAGCTCTGGGTTGCAGTGGCTTCGCTGGCCGCGTCGGGTGTCGATCAGGCGCGCGCCCAAACACTTGTCCAAAGCGCGGGAATGGATTCGGCCGCGGCAGCCGGACGACCCGATCCGTCAACGATCGCCGCCGCCGTCGATTCAGAGATCGTCGTCACGGCCGGTCGCCGCGGCGAAGCCAGGGTCGCGGCCGAAACCGAATTCGGCGAAGGGGAAATCGCCAGTCAAGGCGCCGACAGCATCCAGGATCTGCTGAAGCGGCTTGCCCCTTTTATCGACGATGGCGGTGAAGAGCCTGTCCTGCTGATCAACGGCAAGCCCGCAGGCTTCGACCGTTCGATCCTCACCTATCCCGCCGAGGCACTCGACCGGCTCGCCGTGTTGAAGCCCGAGGCCGCGGCGCAATATGGCGAACCCGCAGGAAAACGTGTCATCAATCTGGTGCTCAAGAAGAATTTCTCGACGCTGAACGCCGACGCGGGCGCGAGTTTTGCGACGGCCGGCGGTCAATATGGCGGCATCCTGTCGGCAACGCGGACCGCGATCAGCGGCGACATGCGCTGGAACGCGCAAGCGCGGATCGGCGCGGATAGCGCATTTCGCAAAACTGCGCGCAATATCCCGCCGCGCGACGGGACATTCGACAGTGTCGGATTCATCGCGGCCCCGGACGGCGGAGAGATCGACCCCGCGCTCAGCCGGTCAGCCGGACATCTGGTGACGGCCGCCGCCCTCCCGTCCGGCGCGCTGACGGGGACGCCCCGCATCGACGACTTCGTCGCGACCGCCGGCGCGCTTCATCCCGTCGATCCCAACCGCTTCGAAACGCTGCAATCGTCGCGTCGCAATGCCTCGGTCAAGATCGGCGTCACGCGTCCGCTGGGCGGTTTTTCCGCCTCGCTGAACCTCAATGCCGGCCGGAGCGACAGCGGGGGGGAGCGGGGTTTGCCGATGGCATCGGTAGTCGTTCCCGCGGGCCATCCCGGGTCGCCCTTTGTGGACGACATCGTCCTGACCCGGCCCTTTGCAGGCGAGCGCGCGCTTCGCTCTGACAACGGCTCCACCTCGCTCGGTGCGTCGCTGATGCTGAACGGGCGTATCGGCGGTTGGCAAACCAGCCTCGCGATCAGCTATTTGCGCAACCACGCCGACAATTTCCTCGAAAGCGGTATCGACGTCGCGCGCGTCCAGCGATTGATCGACGACCGCGATCCCGCATTCAATCCCTATGGCGAGTGGGACGAAGGGCTGATGATCGCGACGCGCACCCGGACGAAAAGCGAAAATATCAGCGCCCGGCTCAACGTGCGAAAGACGATCGTCGATCTGCCGGCGGGGCCGCTCACCTGGAATCTCACCGCCCATACCGGCCGCAATCGCACCGAAAGCCGGCAAAGCGATGCCGCGGGCAACCGAATCGCCTCGAACAGCATGACGCGCAGCCAGTCGAACGGGCTGATGTCGCTCAGCATACCGGTTTCGCGCGCGGGCGGTGCGGAAGCGGGCTGGCTGGGCGACCTGACCATCGACCTGTCGGCCAGCGCGCAGCTGATGACGGACAGCCGGCCGCAGAAGGGATATGGCGGCAGTATCAGCTGGTCGCCCTCGCCGGTGATCCTGTTCCGCGGGACGATCGATTTCAGCGAAGCCGCACCCTCGTTCGACCAGCTCGATGCGCCGATCGTTACCACGATCATTCGCGTTTTCGACTATGCGCGCCAGGCGATTGCCGACCCCGTCTGGATCACCGGCGGCAATCCCGACCTGAAGAGTGGCCGCCGGCAAAGCGTGACGCTGACGGCCCTGGTGCGGCCGCTGGGCAACGAGGTGCTGACGCTCAATCTTGGCTATCGCCAGTCGGTCGCAAAGGGGGGCTTGGCGGCCTTTCCCGAACTGACTCCCGCCATCGAGGCCGCGTTCCCCGCACGGGTTACGCGCGATGCGGAAGGGCGGCTCGTTGCAGTCGACGCGCGCGCGATCAACCTGGCGCGTGACACCAATGTCGACCTGTCCGCCGGCATCGCGCTCCGGCTGATGCTTGGGGGCGGTGAAGGGCAAAGCGAAACCGCCGCGAATCCGTGGCAGCTCAACCTGTCGCTCGATCACGGCTTGCGGTTGAAAAATGAACTTCTGACGCGTCCCGGCGTCCCGGTGATCGACCTGCTGCGCGCCGGCGGGCAATCGCTTCACAGCCTGTCGTTTCAGGCGTCGATCGGCCGGCGGGGGATCGGCAGCACGCTGAGCGGCAGCTGGAGCAGCTCGGGACGATTGCGGGGCGGCGATGAAGTCTTTGTCTTCAAGCCGCCGCTGAAGCTCAATCTTTCGGCCTTCATCGAACCCGACCGCATATTCGCGGTTCCGGCCAAGAAGGGTTTGATGAGCGGCCTCAAACTGTCCTTCGATATCAACGATCTCCTGGGCGGTTATCGCCGGGTGACGCGCGAAGACGGGACGGTGCCTGCGGGATATAGCCGCAACGAAATCGAGCCCCTCGGCCGCGTGGTGCGATTGACGGTGCGAAAGAAGTTTTGATGGCGCGCCCTGACCGCGCGCCTTGCCGCTGGTGACCCCTACGGGAATCGAACCCGTGTTTCAGCCGTGAGAGGGCCGCGTCCTGACCGCTAGACGAAGGGGCCTTATGGGTCGGAAAATTTGCGGAAAGGGGAGCCGACCGCTCCCGTGCCCGATGGTGACCCCTACGGGACTCGAACCCGTGTTTTCGCCGTGAAAGGGCGACGTCCTAGACCGCTAGACGAAGGGGCCGTCTGATCGGTGAAGCGGCGCATTAGCCGTGCGTGTTCCCCCGGTCAAGGACTCAATCGGCGCTAATTTAACCGTGCCGCGAATGGCATACCGCCTGCAGCTTGTTGCCCTCCGGATCGCGGACATAGGCGCCGTAATAGTTGGCGTGATAATGGGGGCGGAGCCCCGGCGCGCCCTCGTCGCTGCCGCCATGGGCAAGCGCCGCGGCATGAAAGGCATCGACCGTCGCCCGGTCGGCGGCGATGAAGGCGATATGGGTGCCATTGCCGACCGACACCGGTTCGCCATTAAAGGCCGGGCCGACGAAGACCTTGGGGCCGGTCGGCGTGCCATAGCCCTTGCCTTCGCTCTGCCGCACGAATCCGGGATGCCCGAGCACCGCCATGATCGCGTCGTAAAAGGGTTCGGCGCGGGCGAAATCTTCGATGCCGATTGTGATGTGGCTGTACATCGTCGCTTTTCCCTTCGTGCCTTCAGTCGGCCCAGGCCGCGTCTTCGAGGTGGAGTTCGGCGGCCGGCCGGCTGCCCCAGTCGTCGCGTTTCGCGCGGCCCGCAAGCCATAGTTTGCGGCTGCCGCGTGCGTGGAGCAACGCCTGACCCAGCTCGGTCTCGGCGCTGCGGAACGCGACCGCCTTGAAGCGCCCGCCGTCGTCGCCCGACACGATCAGGCGGACATGGTCGGTGCCGACGATTCCCGATTCGACGATCCGCACCGGCCCGGTCGCGACGCGCGGCGCGGGCCATCCGGCGCCGTAAGGGCCCGCGCTCTCGATCGCGTCGCACCAGAGCGGGTTGATCCCGCGCGGCGCGAGCACCGCGTCAATGAGCAGCGACTTGTCGCCGCTCGCGCGCTCGACATCGGTGGCGAGCCGGTCGTTCAGATAAGCGCCGAGCGCGTCGACCTTGTCCGCCGCCACGGTGAGCCCCGCCGCCATCGCATGGCCGCCGCCCGCGACGAGCAGCCCCGTTTCCTTCGCGGCGAGGATCGCGGCACCGAGATCGACGCCCGAAATCGAGCGCCCCGATCCCTTGCCGACGCCATCCTCGTCGAGCGCGATGACGATCGCGGGGCGGTGCAGCCGTTCTTTCAGGCGCCCGGCGACGATGCCGATCACCCCGGGGTGCCAGCCCTGCCCGGCGACGATCGCGACCGGGGCGTTGCCGCACGCCGCGCTGGCATCGATCGCCTGTTCGAGCACCGCGGCCTCGATCGCGCGGCGTTCCTCGTTCAGCCGGTTGAGTTCGACCGCGATGTCGGCGGCTTCCTGCGGATCCGATGTCGTGAGCAATCGCACGCCAAGGTCGGATTTGCCGACGCGCCCGCCGGCGTTGATCCGGGGACCGAGCGCAAAGCCCATGTCGCTCGCGCTCGGCGGCTTGGTGAGGCGCGCGGCGTCCATCAGCGCCGCGAGGCCCGTGTTGCCGCGCCGCGCCATCACCTTCAGCCCCTGCGTCACCAGCGCGCGGTTGAAGCCGGTGAGCCGCGCGACGTCGGCGACGGTGCCGAGCGCGACAAGGTCGAGCAGGTCGATCAGCGCGGGCTCGTCGCGCGTCGCGAAGAAGCCGCGCGCGCGCAGCGTGCGGAGCAGTGCCGCGCCGAGCAGGAAGGCGACCCCGACCGCGGCGAGATTGCCGTGGATCGCGGCGTCGGGTTCCTCGTCGAGCCGGTTCGGGTTCACCAGCGCGAAGGCGGCGGGCAGCGTCGTCGCGCATTGGTGATGGTCGACGACGATCACCTCGACCCCCGCTGCCTTGGCTTCGGAAATCGCGTCGAACGCCTGCGCGCCGCAATCGACCGTGACGACGAGCTTCGACCCCGCCTCGCCGATCTTGACCAGCGCCGCGCCCGAGGGGCCGTATCCCTCCATCAACCGGTCGGGGATATAGGCGCCCGCGGGCAGCCCCAGCCCGCGCAGCAGCCGGACGAGCAGCGCCGCCGAGGTCGCGCCGTCGACGTCATAGTCGCCGAAGATCGTCACCGCTTCCTTGCGCTCGACCGCATCGGCGAGCCGCGCGGCGGCGACGTCCATGTCGCGGAACAGCGACGGGTCGGGCATGAAGCCGCGCAGGGTCGGCGTGCGCTGGCGATCGAGGTCGCCCCGCGCCACCCCGCGCGCGAGCAGCAATTGCGTGACGAGATCGTCGGGCGCGAGATTTTCGGACGCCATGTCGGCGCTCGCGCGCCGCCAGTGCCACGGCTGGCCCTTGATCGAGTGCGTAATGCCGAGCGCCGTTTCGCTCATGACCGCGCCCTCGCGGCGAGGATGCGGGTGCGCAAGTCCAGCGCGGCGGCCAGCGGGATCGCTGGGATCTCGTGCGCGCCAAGCGAACTGCCGCCGGGGACGCCGAACACCAAAGTCGCAAGGCCGAGCGGGCGGAGGATGAAATCGCTCTTGAGGTCGACGCTCTGCACCGACGCGTGCGGCAGCAGCGTCGTCTTGGGTTTCCACGCCCCGCGCCGGATCGCGACCTGTTCGCCAAGGTCGGCCCAGCGATGGAAGCGCGCGCCGAACAAGGATCCGGCACCGATGAGCAGCCCCAGGGCCGGACCGAACCAGCCGAGATTCTGCCCGAATGAAACGGCGACAAGGCCGCCAATGGTTGCGCCGACGGCACCGATCAGCCCGCCGAGCGCGACGATGCCGTGGCTGCGCTGCCACGATTGGCCGGCATCGGGGCGCCGGATCGCGACCTCGTCCAGCACCGGGTCGATCGCATCGAGCTTCGCAAAGGGAACGACCTGATGATCATTTTCCTTCCCGCCGTCGCTCGCCAGGCTTTGCAGGCGGAGTTCGTGCCAGCCGAAGCGTTGGCGGAACCAGCCGGTGACGAGGATCGCCGCCTGCACGCGCTTCACCGGCACCGCGACGTCGGTACGCGTCGTGAGGCCGCGGGTGCGGCGCAGCGCGCGCGGCTCGCGCGTCAGGCGGAAACCCCAGTTGGCGAAAAACATCGTCGCGATCCCGCTCGCAAAACCGATGAAGATCAGCGACAGCGCCGCGCCGACGCCCGCGATCCAGCGATGCGCGAGCAGCCACTGGTCGAGCCCGTAATCCTCGGCGATATCGATCCAGTCCCGGGGGTCGAAGACGTTGAAATCGAACGGCAGCAGCCCGTCGAAAAACTGCATGCCCGCGCCGACCACCGCGAGCGCGGCGAGCGAGAAGTTGAACAGGCCGGCGATCAGCAACTGGCGCGGCCCCATCGCAAAGAGCAACCGGTCCTCGGTCGCGGGCGGTGCCTCGGGCGCATCGGCTACGACGGGCGCAGCCGCCTCGCCGCTGCGATGCGCGCGGATCGTTGTGCGCAGCGCCTGCGCCGAATCGAGCGCAATCGCGTCGAGGCTCGCGTCATTCTCCTTGCCGCCCGCGCCGGTCTCGAACCCGACCTTGGCGATGCCGAGCGCGCGCGAGACCAGCCCCTGCTCGATGCTGACGTCCTGGATGCGGTCGAAGGGGATGGTGCGATGCTGGCGCGCGAAAACGCCGCTTTCGATCACGACCTCGTCGTCGCCGACGAGAAAGCGGAAGCGCAGCCACTGGAACCACGCTGCGAGCAGCGAGAAGAGCAGAAAAGCGCCGATCGCGGGCACGATATACACCCAGTTGCCGGTGAACCCCAATGCGGCCACCGCGGGCAGGAAGTTGAGCGAGCGTGGCCCGAGCTTGACGATGGCGAGCGCGAGCGTCGCGGGGTGCAGCCGCTGCCAGTCCGGCTCGTCCCCAAAATCGGTTGCGGGGGTGGCGGGGCGCGCTGCGGCGACGTCGCTCATGCGAAATCGGTCTGGATATGCCGGCGGATCGTCTCGCGCATCGCGGCCGCCAGGTCAGCGTGGAGCCCGGGCAGCGTCACCGTGCTGTTGTGCGTGCCCGAGGTGTGGACGATCAGGTGCGACAGCCCGAACCAGCGCTCGATCGGCCCCTGCCCGACGTCGATATGCTGGACGCGCACAAAGGGGACGATCGTATCGGTGCGGAACAGCCAGCCGCGCGCGACGCGCAGCTGCCCCTCGCCGATCTTGTATCCCCAGCGCGACACGCGGCGCGAAGGAAAGCTGACGATCACGATCGCCGCGATCACCCACGCGGCGGCGGTGATCAGCCCGTACGGCCCCCCGATATGGCGGATCAGCAGCGCGTCGAACACGCTCGCGCCGATCGCGAGCGGGATCAGGTTGAGCGCGGTCGCGATGCGCAGCACCTGGGCATAGGCGGGATTGACCGGATCGAGCCCCTCGGCGGCATTGAGCGCCTCTGCGTCGAAAGGGTCGGTCGGGTGCGCGGGGGTGTCGGTCATATTCCTCCGATAGTCGGTGGCGGCCCTATGGCACAACCACATTGAAACGCGGGTCGGCGGGCGGGTGGAGCGCGAACCACGACAGGAACGCCGCACGGTCGCCGTCGATCCTGATCGCGCCCGACTGGAGCAGCGCCGGAAACTGCGCCTGCCCCAGCATCACATCGTCGAGCGTCGCCCGGTTTATCGTGATCGTCGCGGTGGGCGCGGGGTCGGTCAGGCCGTACCGCGGCACCTCGACCCCGCCGACGACGACGATCGCGACCGTTTCCTTGCTGTCGGGCAGGATAAACTGGAACGTGCCTTTGACTGCGCCCGCTTTCGCGGCGTCGAAGCGCGTCGCGAGCGCGTCGAAAAACACCGCGGTCGGGATTGCGCTGACGAACGACCGGCTTTGGCCATTGCTCGTCCCGCCCGGAACCGCATTGCCGCGCAGCGTCGCGGCGGCGGCGAGATAATAGTTGCGCCACGCGCCTGACTCGGCCTGATACCCCATCTGGTCATAGGCCGAGGCGAGCGCCGCGCGCGCGTCCCTGTTGTCGGGCTCGGCAAAGACCAGCTTGTTCAACAGCTCGGCCGCCCAGCGATAATCGCCGGCCTTGATTGCCGCCCTGCCCGCCGCGAGCAGCTTGTCGGCACCGCCCGCAAGCGCGACATATTTGGGCGCCGATTGCTCGGGCGGCAGCGGGTTGAAATTCGCCGGATTGCCGTCCCACCAGCCGAAATAGCGCTGGTACGTCGCCTTCATATCGTGGTTGAGCGTGCCATAATAATTGCGGGTCGAGAAATCCTTGCCCTGCACCGGCGCCTCGGCGGTCTGGTCGGCGAGTTCGTGCAGCGTCGCGCCGCGATTGGCGAGAAACAGCGTGCGGTCGTGGACATAACGATAAGCGTCGCGCTGGTTGGCGAGCAGGCTGCTCACCTCGCCCGCGCCCCATGTCGGCCAGTGATGCGACGCCAGCGCGACCTCGGCCTTGCCGCCCCAGCGGACGAGCGCGGCGTCGATCACCTTCGACCAGTGCAGCGCATCGCGCACCTGCGCGCCGCGCAGCGTGAGCACATTGTGCAACGTGTGCGTGACGACCTCGGTCGTGTGCAGTGCTTTATACGCGGGGATATAAAAGACGAACTCCGACGGCGCCTCGGTGCCGCCCGCATCGAGGAAGTCGAACGCCAGCCCGTCGATCGTCAGCGTGCCGCCCGTCGCGGCGACGCTCTCGGTCGGCTCCATATAACCGATCGTCCCCGACGACAGCTTCGGCCCCAGCCCGGTGTCGACCTGGCCCGCGGCCCCGGGCGCGAGGATCGACCCGAACATATAGAGCGCGCGGCGTCCCATCGCGGTGCCGGCAAGGACATTCTCCGACGTCGCTTCCTCCGAAAAGCCGTGCGGCGCGATGATGCGGATCTTCTCGCGCTTCACCTGTTCGGGGGTGACGATGCCGCCGACGCCGCCGAAATGGTCGCTATGGCTGTGGCTGAAGATCACCGCCTTGATCGGCAGCCTGCCCGATTTCGCCTCGACCGTGTCGGCGAACAGCTTCCAGCTTGCGGCCGCCGCCTCTTGGGACAGCAACGGGTCGACGATAATCCACCCGCTCTTGCCGCGGATGATCGTCATCACCGAAATATCGTAACCACGGACCTGCCAGATCTTGCCCGGCACGACCTCGAACAAGCCATGCACCGCGTTCAGCCGCGCCTGCCGCCACAGCGACGGGTTGACCGTATCGGGCGCCGCCTTGGCGTCGAGGAAGGCGTAAGGCCGCCGGTCCCACACCGTCTTGCCGTCCTTGCCCAAAATCACCCCGCCCGGAATCTCGGCAAGCTTGCCGCGCAGCACATTGGCCTCGTCGCGGGGGTCATCGAGCGGCAGGCGTTTGGCGATTTCGGCCTGCGCGGTGCGCGTCGCCTCGCTCGCGGCGTCCTGCGCGGCGGCGGCGAAGGGCAGGGTGCCGGCAAGCAGCAAGGCGGTCAGTCGGCGCATGTCATGTCTCCCCTATGTTTCGGGCAGCTTGCGCCGCGTGCCGGTGCTTGGCAAGCATCGGCCGATGACCGACGCGCCGCACCTCCTGATCGCCTGGCACAGCCGCACCGGCGGCAGCAAAGCGCTCGCTACGGCCGCAGCCGAAGGCGCCGGTCCGGCGTCGCGTCTCGTCGCGGTGGAGGATGTGACGCCCGACCTGTTGCTGGCGGCGGCCGGCTATCTCTTCATCGGCCCCGAAAATCTCGCCGCGCTCTCGGGCGCGATGAAGGAGATGTTCGATCGCTGCTATTACCCCTGTCTCGGCCGGCTCGAAGGCCGCGCCTATGCCACGATCATCTGCGCGGGCTCCGACGGCGAAAACGCCCAACGCCAGCTCGACCGCATCGCCACCGGCTGGCGGCTGAAACGCGTCGCCGATCGGGTGATCGTCAACACTGCGGCGCAGACGCCCGAAGCGATATTGGCGCCCAAGACCATCGCGCCGGGCCGCCTCGCCGAGGCACGCGATCTCGGCGCGGCGCTGGCCGAAGGACTCGCGGCGGGAATTTTCTGAGCGCGCCATCTATCATCCTGAGTGTGTTGTACGGATAATACAGAAAGAATGGGGCGGTCAAGCGCTGGGTGGTTTTCAATGTCGGCTTTGGGGTGGGAAGCGGACGGGAGTGCTTGTCAAAGGAAGACTACGGTAGTGCAGAACTTATTGACGGCCCCTTCTCTCGAAAGCCATCGCTCGTCACGCATTTTAAAGTAGCGAACGACTAATTCTTCGATGGTCGCGAGGCCAACTTGCCGACCGATGCTCTCCGCTGCGAATGCCGAGAAGGACCACTCGTTATATAGAATGCCCTTGCCGTCATGACTGTCAAACCCACTCGGCTTGGTCCGTTTCTCGCTACCGTAGAGCGTATGTTTACCCGTAGGACCTTCTATGGAAAGACCTGAACCATCGCGAAAATCCTGGAGATACATTTCGTATCCACTATCGCCGAGTATCAATCTCGAAACTGACCAGCGGAAATCTGCTGCAATATCGATCGGCACGTAGATCCCCTATGAATTTGGTTTGCGCGCAAACTCCGTACGGCATGTCCAACTTCATTTATCGCCATTGAGTTAACGTCCGCAATCGGTCGTTAGCGGACATTGCAGCGCGATCAGCATGGTCAGAAGCCCCGTCAGCCGAAGAGACGACGAAACCAACCCCGCTTTTTCAGAACGACCGGGGACTGACCCGAAAGCCGCACCAGATAATTGCCCAGGATGGCCGCTTGCTGCTTGGTCATAAGGAAGTGAAACAAATCGGGGTCGTGCTTCCTGGCGGCTTCCGAAGATTGTACGCTTTCGAGCCGGAGCATTATGCGGTCACCCGCATCATGGTGTGTCCAGCCAACCAGTGCCCCATAGCTCTCCATCATCTCGCCCTCACGGTTTTCGCGCGAGCGATGCCGACAGCCCGCGATGAGTGGTTATCAGACCTTCAGCGCAATGTCGTCAAATGGTCGGAAGCTGTCATGTGCAACGACCACCGGATCGCATAGTCCTGATCAGCCAGAACGCCGAAAGGACAAGGCAGGCCCCGGATCAGGTCCGGGGTGAAGAGGATCGATGGGGCAGCTTCCGCTCGAAACCCGTCAGTGCGACCGATGCTCGCCCTTGACCCAGCGCACCGTGCCCGACGACGCGCGCATCACGACGGTCTCGGTGGTCATCACGCCGTCGCGGCGGCGCTTGACGCCGCGCAGCAGCGATCCGTCGGTGACGCCCGTCGCGGCGAAGATCACGTCGCCCTTGGCAAGGTCTTCGAGGTCGTAAACGCGGTCGAGATCCTCGATGCCCCATTTTTTCGCGCGCAGCCGCTCGTCGTCGTTGCGGAAGAGCAGGCGGCCCTTGAACTGGCCGCCGACGCAGCGCAGCGCCGCGGCGGCGAGCACGCCCTCGGGGGCGCCGCCCGATCCCATATAGATATCGATATTGGTGTCGGGGTTCGTCGTCGCGATCACGCCGGCGACGTCGCCGTCGGGGATCAGCGCGACGCCGCAGCCGATCGCGCGCAACTCGGTGATGATCGCTTCGTGGCGCGGACGGTCGAGTACGCAGACGATGATCTGTTCGGGCTTGCAGCCCTTTTCGCGCGCAACGGCTTCGACATTCTCGCGCACGCTATTGTCGAAATTGACGATGCCGGGCGAATAGCCCGCGCCGACCGCGAGCTTGTCCATATAGACGTCGGGGGCGTTGAGCAGGCAGCCTTCCTCGGCGATCGCGAGCACCGCGAGCGCGTTGGGGCCGGCCTTGGCGGTGATCGTCGTGCCTTCGAGCGGGTCGACCGCGATGTCGATCTTCGGACCCTTGCCCGGCGCGTTGCCGACCTTTTCGCCGATATAGAGCATCGGCGCCTCGTCGCGCTCGCCTTCGCCGATGACGATCGTGCCGTCCATATAGAGCGTGTTGAACGCGGTGCGCATCGCCTCGACGGCGGCGGCGTCGGCGGCCTTCTCGTCGCCGCGGCCGATCAGCTTCGCGGCGGCGATCGCCGCGGCTTCGGTGACGCGCACCATCTCGAGCACGAGCACCCGGTCGAGGTTGCTGCTATTCGTCATGTCGGCCACTCTCCGTCTTTACTTGTTCCGCCGCGTGGGCATGGTGGGCGCCATATGGTCGCCCGCGCCGCTTGTCGAGAATACTTCGCCCGATTCGGTGCCGCTTTCGCCATGAGCTGTGTCATCGCGATGACGGCGGTGGCACCCGCCGCGGCGCAGACGCAGGGACCACCCGCGCCGCCGCCGCCGCGCGATGCCGAAAGCGCCGCCGCGAAGGCAAAGGAAATGGTCGACCCGATCAAGCGCTGTAAACCCGCCGACGACGGTTCGATCAATGTGTGCGGCTCCGACACCGATCTCCACCGCCTGTCGCCCGAACTGCGCGCGATCGCGAACGAAGGCCGCGAGGCACCGCCGAAGCTGCCGCGCGCCGAGGCGCAGGCGATGACGCTCGACAAGCTGCCGTACAATTGGATGTCGCTCGGCGGCCGGATGAAGCGCGGCCCCGAATATAATCCGCTCTATGAAGCGGTGAAACGCGCGACCGATCCCGAAACGGGCACCCCGCCGACCCCCGAAGAGGAGCCTTAGGCGAAGACCTCCGCCGCTGCTCGGCGCGGACCGGCGGCGCGGAGGAACCCCGCCGCAACAAGGATCTTCCCCAGAAAATAGGCAGCGAGAAGCAGGATCCACGCGAAGCTCATGGCGATTTCGAGCGCGCTTCCGGGCGCTTGCGCATTCTTCCAGATGACCGCGCTGTGGACGAGGATGAGTCCTCCGAGCATGAGGCCGAAGACTGTACCGAAAGCCAGATAAAAGCCGAAGAGACGCCATTGCGCCTGCCCGGTCGCCCGCCACGATTCGGCGATAGCCGAAAAGGGATTGAGCCGCCCGCCCGCGCCCATGATCGCACCGGTCAGGCAGAGCCGGGCCTCGATCCATGTGCCAAGTACGACGAGCGCCAGCCGGTAGGCCCCGTCGACGAAACTCCCGGCCAGTGCGTTCCACTCGGCGATACCGATCGTGAGCAGGATCGGCAGCGTCGCGATTACGCCGATGCTGAAATAGAGCAGGATAATGACGATCAGATACGCCGCGCCTGCGACCATTCCGTACATGATCTCCGAAATATAGCCTTCGCGAAATTCGGCGAGGATCGCGTTCCACGCCGCGAACATCGCGCCCGCGACGATCACCGACACGATGCCGAGCAAATAAAGCGGTCCGGTGATCGAGCCGCTGATATAGGTGCCATAGGTGTTGACCATCAGCGCGATGATGGTGCGAAGATTGAAGATAGGCTCGCTCGACAGCAGCAGGAACGGCACCAGCACGCCCAGCCCGATATAGGCGAGCAGCGCCCGCCAATGTTCGGCCGCCAGCGCGCGCGCCTCGGCCAGCCCCTGCCTGATTTCGATATCCATGTCCGCCCCCTCTTCCCCTCATCAGGGCTAACAGCGGGGCGGGCGATTGCAAGTCGGCGTTGCCGCCCTTTACAGCGCGAGGATCGGCATATGCATCGGCGCGCCGACGACATGGTCCGATGCGCCGAGGATATCGAGCGCGGCGTGGATCGTGCTCGCCGGGCCTTCGTGGGTGACGAGCACGATGACGACGCCGCTGCCGTCCTCGCTGCCGCGCTGGATCAGGCTTTCGATCGACACCCCGGCATCGCGCATCGCCGTCGCGATCTCGGCGAGCACGCCGATGCGGTCCTCGACGATCAGGCGGACATAATGTTTGCCGATCCGCGCGCCGGCGTCGGCGACGGGTGCCTGGTCGAGCGAATCGACCGGCATCGCAAAGGCGGGGCCATATTCGTCGCGCGCGATGTCGATGATGTCGGCGACGATCGCCGATGCGGTCGGCCCCGCCCCCGCGCCCGCGCCCTCGAAGAAGAGGCGCCCGACGAAATTGCCCTCGGCGACGACGGCGTTCAATGCGCCGGGGACATAGGCGAGCGGATGATCGGCGGGGACCAGGCACGGCTGGACATGCTGGTACAAACCATTCGCATCGCGCTCGGCCATGCCGATCAGGCGGACGCGGTGGCCGAGCGCTTCGGCCTCGCGAATGTCGGCGGCGATCAGCCCGCGGATCCCGTCGGCGGTCACCGCGCCGATATCGAGCCGCGTCCCGAAGCACAGCGCGGCGAGGATCGACAATTTATGCGCGGCGTCGATCCCGTCGACGTCGAAGGTCGGGTCGGCCTCGGCATAACCCTCGGCCTGCGCCGCGGCGAGCGCATCGGCGAAGCTCGCGCCGTTCCGCTCCATCTGCGTCAGGATATAATTGCAGGTGCCGTTGAGGATGCCATAGACGCGCGCGATCTCGTTTGCCGATGCGCCCTCGCGGATCGCCTTGATGACCGGGATGCCGCCCGCGACCGCGGCTTCATATTTCAGCGGCGTGTCTTTCTCTTCGGCGAGCCGCGCGAGGTCGAGCCCGTGGTGCGCGATCATCGCCTTGTTCGCGGTGACCAGCGCCTTGCCCGCGCCGAGCGCATGGCGCGCGAGCGTCAGCGCCGGGCCGTCGGCGCCGCCGATCATCTCGACGATGACATCGACGTCGTCCGCCGCGACGAGCGCATCCATATCGTCTTCCCAGCGATAGGGCGACAGGTCGACGCCGCGATCCTTGTGCCGGTCGCGCGCCGACAGCGCGACGATCTCGATCGCGCGCCCGGCGCGGCGCGCGATCAGGTCGCGGTTCGCCTCGAGCAGCCGCACCACGCCGCCGCCGACGACGCCAATCCCCGCGAGCGCGACACGCAGCGGCGGGCGAGGGGCGGTCGGGGCGGAATAGGGCGACATGCGAGGAGCTCCGTATAGACGCGGAGCCGCGCCCCGCCGTTGCGAGCGCCCTATCGGCTTTTGCCATGGAAACAAGCCCGGCGCGCCTAGGGCCTGCCGAAGCTGAGCTTTATCCGGCTATGATAAGCGGCACCGGCCCGCTCCCCCTCCCGGCCTCCCCAACGATAGTAGCCTATGGGAGGCCGGGTGGCGGGAGCGGGCCGGTGCCGCCTCCGACGTCAGTCGGAGAAACAGAAATCAGTCCACCGGCTTGCGCGTGCGCGTGCATTCGCCGAGCGCGCCGAGGACGACATTATAGTCCGACGCCGCCTTGCGCCGATCCTCGGGGGCGGTTCCCGCCAGCTTGCTCAGCGGCAGCTGGCGCGGCAATCCGCAAGCGAGCCGATACCAGGCGAGCGTATTGCGCTGTGGCACCGCCGCCGACGCGTCGACGATCTCGCCGAACGCCGCCGCCCAGCGCCGCGAGCCGTCGGCAGCGGTCAGGATGGTCAGCGACACGGGCTCTCCGGTCCCGGTGTTGAGGAACAGCTGCGTCTCGCCTTCGCCGGGCAAGGTGCCCGGAACGTGGAAGCCGTTCGCGACGCCGGTGATCGCCGGCGCCGCGCCGGGCTTGACCAGTTCGGTGAGCACGGCGCGCAATTGCGCCTCGGTCGCCGGATCCCACGGCAGCTGTGCATCGGGCGCGATCAGCTGGACGCTGCCGGTGTTGCTGCTGCCTGCCGTCGCCCCGGCGACGGGCCGGGCAAAGAGCAGGACGGGCTGTTTCTTCTTCAGCTTCGCCGGCTTTCCCTTCGCGTCGAGCGGCAGGTCGACGAGGTAGGAGATTCGCGCCGCGAGCGGTCCCGCGCCGCGAATCAGGCTGACAACGTCGGACTCGACATAGAATCGGGTGTGGCCCGCCGCGACTCCGGGGGCTCGCTCGGGTTTGAGCGCCGTGGCCTTATATATACGCGCGTGCAGTACGGTCGGCGCCGCGGTCGCCAGATCGGCGATATCGGCATAGCTGTACGGACTGGCCGCGGCGGCGGCCGGGGGCGCCTGCATCGCGGAAACGCTGGGGATTCCAAGAGTTAAGGCAAGAATGCCGGCGATAGCGGCCGGGTGGGGGAGGCGCATGATCGTTCCACTTTCCGTCGTTTATGACACCGGTATCGGCGTTGAAATCCCCATCATGGGACAAGGCACATTAACCGCTGATAAAGGGTTTGCGAATGTGCCGCCACCGCGATAGGACGGGCCGCGAAGCGTCCGGCAAAAACATAATAAGCCGAACGTAGCGCCGTCGGGTCTCGCACAACGCATCGGAAATCATCCGGGCATTTGGCAACCGAACCCGCCGGCAGGGAATTGGTGTCAGGATGATCTAGCAAGGAGCGTCGTCCCTGAATGGCTTATGGTGATAATGTCGACCCTAAAAACAGGGTAGTGGCGATTGTCTTGGTTGGTCTGCTTACAGCGGTTCTGGGCTACGGCCTGGTCAACGGCTTGAATATCAGTATCGTCAAGAAACTCGCCGAAAAATTGGATGTGGTGGACGTAGAAGAGCCGCCGCCGCCGGAGGAACCCCCGCCGCCGCCGCCGCCGGACAATAAATTGCCGCCGCCGCCGCCGGTTGTGACGCCGCCGTCGCCCATTCCGCCGCCGGTGACGACCAACACGGTCCAGTCGGTGCCGAAGGCGCCGCCGACGCCGCCCCCGCCCGTCTATACGCCGCCGGCACCGCCGGCGCCGCCGCCGACGCCTGATCTCAGCGCTGCCGGTACGCCCAAGGGCAACCCGGGCCGCTGGGCGACGAACGACGACTATCCGGCCCGTGCGATGCGCGAAGAGCGTGAAGGCACCACCGGGTTCCGCGTCACCTATGGCGTCGATGGCCGCATCACCTCGTGCGATGTGACCGCGTCGAGCGGTCATGCCGATCTCGATGCCGAAACCTGCAAACTTATCCAGCGCCGTGGCCGGTTCAATCCGGGCAAGGATCGCGCGGGTAACCCCGTGGGCGGCAGCTACAGCAATCGTATCCGTTGGCAGATTCCGCGCTGATCGCGCGACCGGATCTGTGTTTCGAACTTATCGAATATTTTGAGAGGGATTTTCCAGTATGTTTAATCTGATCGCAAATGCCGCCGCTGCGGCAGCACCGGCCCACGAAGCGGGGCTCAGCCTGATGCCCGCCGCGATGTGCGTGAAGGAAGAAGGCGCGAGCCCCTATGGTCTCGTCCCCGCACTGTGCGAAGGCGGCATCGTCTCGCAGGTCACCTTCCTCGTCCTGCTGATCATGTTCGTCGGCACGCTCTACATCCTGTTCACCAAGCTGTTCGAACAGAATAAGGTGATGAACCAGGGCAAGGCCGTCGACGCCAACTTCTGGCGCGCTCCGACGCTCGCCGACGGCGCTTCGAAGCTCGAAAAGAACAGCGCGTATCGCCAGGTCGTCGAAGACGGTCTGCGCGCCAACGAAGAGCATAACAAGCTCGCCAACCCCGTCGAAGCCCACGACTGGATGCACGGCACGCTCGAGCGTTCGCAGAACCACATCAACTCGAAGCTGAACTCGGGCCTCGCCTTCCTCGCGACCGTCGGTTCGACCGCGCCGTTCGTCGGTCTGTTCGGTACCGTTATCGGTATTCTTCGCGCCCTCGTGAAGATCGGTGCGTCGGGCCAGGCTTCGATCGACACCGTCGCCGGTCCGGTCGGTGAAGCTCTCATCATGACCGCCATCGGTCTGATCGTGGCGGTTCCCGCGGTGCTCGCCTTCAACTGGCTCCAGAGCCGCAACAAGGCGATTGCCCGCCGTCTGTCGACCTTCTCGAACGACGTGCTCGGCTCGATCATGTCGAACGGCCAGGTGAAGCCGGCGTCGCTGACCCCGGCGAAGGCTGCTGCTCCGGCCGCGGCACCGAAGAAGGCCTGATCGGTCTCCTGGACCCCCGCCTTGTCGTTGCGTGGCGAGTCGCCGCGTGGCGAAAGGCGGGGTCCGTTGGACAGGGAAGGCGGGCTCAAGGCACGCCGTCCCGATGTCCGTGACAGAAATTTTGTGACAGGATGCTAATCCTATGGCGATGAGTGTAGGCGACAAGGGTGGCGAAGACGCCCCGATGTCCGAAATCAACACGACTCCGCTCGTGGACATCATGCTTGTGTTGCTCATCATCTTCCTCATCACGGTTCCCGTGGTGCTGGAGACGGTGAACCTGAAACTGCCCGACGTGGCGTTTGAGGTGACGACGACGAAGCCTGAGAATGTGCTGCTTTCGATCCGTTCGGCTGATACCGACGGCGATGGCGAGCCCAACCCCGAGAGCACGGCGTGTGAAGTATATTGGGGCCAGACCCCGGTGGATTCCAAGCAGTTGCTGGAACGTGGACAAAAGAAGCTCGAGCAGCTGCTCGAAGATATCGGCGGTCCGCAGAATATCACCGAGGAAAACTTCCCCGAAGTGCACATCCGCGGCGACGTCAACACGCCGTACCAGTGCATCGGTGGCGTGATCTACACGATGCAATATGCCGGCTTCCAGAAGATCGGGTTCATTTCGGAACCGGCTCCTGGTTCGGGTACGGTGGGCCGCCTGTAAGGGCGCGCTCCGTTTAGGAACGAAGGAATAATCGCATGTCCATGGCAGTTGGAGATCGGGACGAAAATGAACCGATGATGGACATGAACACGACGCCGTTGATCGACGTCATGCTCGTGCTCCTCATCATGTTCATCATCACCATCCCGGTCCAGACCCACGCGGTGAAGATCGACCTGCCGGTCCCGACCGACAGCCAGAGCAATGTCGACCCCGAAAAGAACAAGGTGATGATCGATCCCGCGGGAACGATCACCTGGAACGGTTCGCCGGTCGACCTTGCGCAGCTGGCAAATTATCTGGAACAGACCAAGGCACTGCCGGTCGAACCCGAGCTGCAGGTCCAGCCCGACCCCTATGCGCGCTATATCGTCGTCGACAATGTCATGGCGGTGATCAAGCGCAGCGGCGTCGGCAAGCTGGGCTTCGTCGGCAACGAGCAATACGCCCGCGTCTTCTGATCTTCTGATCGAAGCCGTCAGGCAAAAAATACGGGGCCGCGAAGCAATTCGCGGCCCTTTTTTGTCCGTCCGATCGGCGACGAATGGCCCAAGATGACCGGAAGCTACCCTGCCAGTCCTCGTCACCCCGGGCTTGACCCGGGGCCTGCCTTGTCTTTTCGACGTTAAGCGGAAGAAAGGCGGGTCCCGGGTCAAGCCCGGGGTGACGGCGGTTTAAAGACGACCGAAACTAGTCGCCCCACTACCTACGTCGTCATCCCCGCGAAAGCGGGGACCCAGCGAGCTGACGTCGCAACTGGGTTCCCGCTTTCGCGGGAATGACGAAGGCGGGGGATGGTCTCCACCCCAAAGCCGACTTATCCCCTTGGAACTGGCGGCGATTGCGGGCATCACCCTCGAACCGGGATCGAAACGCGCCGAGACGACGTTCTGATTCCAATCTGGATCAAAGGGAGCAGCAAAATGACGATGGGTTCGCGCCGGAAACAGATCATGGCCCAGGGGGCCGTCGTCATCGGGGCGCTGGCGCTCGCCGGCTGCGCCGGGATGGGCAAGAAAGCGACCACGACGCTGCCCCCGGCCGATGCCTATGCCCAGCTCTATGACAATAAGGGCGCCGACCGCGGCCGCGCCGACATCTACCGCGACACGACGGGTCTCCGCATCGAACTCGTCGCGCGCGGCTTTGCGCCGGGCACCTATGGGATGCACGTCCATGCCGTCGGTCAGTGCAATGCGCCCGATTTCGCCAGCGCCGGCCCGCACTGGAACCCGACCGGCGCCCAGCACGGCCGCGACAATCCGATGGGCGCGCACCATGGCGACCTGCCCAACCTCGTCATCGAGCCTGACCAGATCGGCCGCGCGACGTTGCGCCTCGTCGGCTCGCGTTTCGAGGGCGATGGCGCGCTGCTCGATGCCGACGGTGCGGCGTTCGTGATCCACGCCGGCCCCGATGATTACAAGACCGACCCCAGCGGCAACAGCGGCGGGCGCGTCGCGTGCGGCGTGATCGTCAAAGAGGGCACGAAGTAAGCCCCGCTTCGGCTCCGTCGCTCCCGCCAGGCGGGACGACGGAGGCGGTTTCAAACCTCGACTGAACTAAAGGCGGGTGCCTCGATCGAAAGGTCAGGCGCCCGCCGCGCGTTCGGCGATCGTCGCTTCGGCCTCTGGCACCGCGCGATACGCATAGAGCAGCAGGCCGAGCGCGATCGGCGCGACGCCGATCAGCGACAGGATGCCGGTGCGCAAATCACCCACCGGCTTGCCGTCGACGATCGTCCCCGCCAGGTCCGAAATCTGCCCGACCATATAGGGGCCGAATGACAGGCCGACCAAAGTGGTGCCGAGGAAGAAGGCCGCGGTCGCCGTCCCGCGCATCCGCGGCAGCACCAGATCCTGCGTCGTGGCGGCAGCGGCGCCGAGCGCGGCGGCGCCAAGCATGCCGGCGAGGAAGTTCATGACATAGAAGAGCGTCGAATTCTCGGTCGTGTAGCCGATCCAGATCGGAATGATCGGTGCGACGACGCCGAAGATGATCATCAGGATGCGGCCCGCCGGATTCTTCGCCCGCAAATGATCGGCGAGGCGGCCGCCGATGATGACGCCGACGAAACCGGCGACGGCACCGTTCGCGCCCAGGATGAAAGCCAGCTCCTGCTTGGGCAGGCCCAGCACGATTTCGGCATAGGGCGCCGACCAGAAAGCGAGCGCATAGGCGGCGAGGCTGACGAGACCATAACCGAGCGTGGTGCAGATGAACGCCGGAGTGCCCCAGATGAGCCGGAAGGTCGCCGGATCGTGCGCGCGCAGCGCGCTCGCCCAGGAAAAGACCGCATAATAGCCAAGCGCGACCGCCGACCATTGCGGGAAATTGCCCGTCAGGCGGATCATCCACCAGGCAAAGGCGGCGATGGCGGCGGCAAAGCCGATGTTGATCGCCAGCGCGGCGGGGCCGCGCTTTGCGGCGCCCCACAGCGTCAGCGGCGGCACGATCATCGACAGATCCTTGCCGAACTCGCGAAAGGGGCTCGGGCAACTCGGGCTCGCGACGCCGTCCATCGCGCCGCGGACCGGCTCGCGCAAGCTGGCGACCCAGAGCGCGAGGAGCAGCCCGGGGATGCCGACCGCGAGGAAGGCCGCTTGCCAGCCGACCAGCCCCATCGGCCCGCCTGCAGGGAAATTCCTGTTCCATGCCTCGACGATCAGCGCGCCGATGAACAGCGACACGCCGCCGCCGAGGTAGAGTCCCGACGAATAGATCGCGAGCGCGGTCGCTTTTTGCCGCTTGGGGAAATAGTCCGAGATCAGCGAATAGGCGGTCGGGCTCGCGGTCGCCTCGCCGACGCCGACGCCCATGCGCGCGAAGGTCAGCGTCAGCTGGTTATAGGCGAAGCCCGATGCGGCCGTCATCGCCGACCACAGGGTCAGGCCGATCGACAGCAATTTCACCCGGCTCCAATTGTCGGCAAGGCGGCCGAGCGGAATCCCGAACAGCGCATAGAAAACCGCGAAAGCCGCCCCGCCGAGAAACCCCATATCGCCATCGGTCAGGCCAAGGTCGGCCTTGATGTCGACCGCGAGGATGCTGATGATCTGCCGGTCGATGAAATTAAGGATATAGACGACGACGAGCACCGACAGGACGTACCAGCTATATCCGGTGGCCTTCGGTTCGGCCGAAACCGGCGCATCGGATATGACATTCTCGCTGGCGGTCTCGGCCATCTGGCAACCCTCTCCCTGACCCATTATCTGTTGTGGCTCATGGCTAGCAGAGCCGGACGAAGGCGCAAGTTGAAAGTCGGTTCAACTTTATGGAGAACATCGTCGATATGCGCAACGATAGAGAAATTGCCGGGCCCGCGATCCTCTTCCTCTGCCTCGGCAATATCTGCCGCTCCCCGCTCGCCGAGGGCGCCGCGCGCGCCGCCTTCGCCCGCGCCGGCATCGACGCCACGCTCGATTCGGCGGGAACCGGCGACTGGCACATCGGCCATGCCCCCGATGCCCGCGCGCAGGCCGAAGCGCGCCGCCGCGGCGTCGACATTTCGGCGCTGCGCGGCCGCCAGCTCCGCCGCGCCGACTTCTATGATTTCGACCTGATCCTCGCCGCCGACGCGAGCAATTTGCGCGACGCCCGCGCGATCCGGCCGCCCGACGCGACCGCCGAGCTCCGGCTGATGCTCGACCTTCTGCCCGGTCGCGGCGGCGAAGGCGTCACCGATCCCTATTATGGCGAAGACGACGGCTTTGCCGCGACGTGGGAGGATGTCGATGCGGTCGCGGCGGCGCTCGTTGCCGAATTTTCGCCTTCCAGCGGATAACGCGCCACGGGGTGATAGCGCGAGCCGCCATGGCCGAGTTCGCTTTCATACAGCGTGACATGGCCGAATTCGAACGCCGGGCTCGCAAGGTCGCCGCTCAGCGCAAGGAAGGGCGCGACCGGTCCTGAGTTGCGGTTCAGGCGCGCGAGCGTGACATGCGGAACAAAGGCGCGCGTCTCGGGCGCGATGCCGACGCGCGCGAGGCGCTGGTCGACCTTGCGGTGCAGCGCCGCGAGCGGATCGTGCGGCTCGACCCCGGCCCAGATCATGTTCGGCCGCCCTTGCCGCTCGAACAGGCCGACACCAGCAATCCGCGCCGCAACGCGCGGCGCATGGAGCGCGCCGAGCGCCGCCGCGATGTCCTCTGCCATATGGCGGTCGACCTCGCCGATGAAACGCAGCGTCAAGTGGAGCTGCTCGTCATTTTGCCAGCGCGCGCCCGCGATGCCGTGCATCGCCGCGAGCAATATGTCGCGGACCGGACGCGGCGGGCGCAGCGCGACGAACAGGCGGTGCGTGGACATGGCGGGCAACATAATGGGCGAGGTTTCGGATCGCGACCCCCTAACCGCCGGGCAGGCAATAATATTGCTCTTGTCCGGTTTCGCTTGAAACAGGAGGGGAAACGCCCGATATTGCTGTCTACGGCCGGTATGGGCTGGCCGATGATGGAGTAATGACAATGGCGAATTGGAACGACCCCAATATGGCGGCTTCCGGTTTTGGTGCCGGCGCGAACGCAATGGACCAGGCCGTCGATGCCGGCCTGCGGTCGTACATGCTGTCGGTTTACAATTATATGGGCTCGGGCGTGCTGCTGACCGGCATCGTCGCGATGCTGGCGTTCAATAGCGGCTTTACCCAGTCGCTGATCGGCAGCCCGCTGATGTGGGTGGTGATGCTCGCGCCGCTGGCCTTCGTGCTGGTGCTGAGCTTCGGGATCAACAAGCTGTCGACCACGGCGGCGCAGACGTTGTTCTGGGTCTATGCCGCGGTGATGGGCCTGTCGATGTCGACGATCTTCCTGGCCTTTACGGCGTCGTCGATCGCGACCACTTTCTTCGCGACCGCGGCGGCATTCCTTGGCCTTAGCCTCTACGGCTATACGACCAAGAAGGATCTGTCGGGCTTCGGCACCTTCCTGATCATGGGCGTTGTCGGCATCCTCGTCGCGATGGTGATCAACATGTTCGTGCAGTCGAGCGCGCTCAGCCTCGCGATCAGCGTGATCGGTGTGCTGCTGTTCGCGGGCCTCACCGCCTATGACACGCAGAAGATCAAGAGCATGTATTTCTATGTCCGCGGGACCGACTTTGTCGGCAAGTCGGTGATCATGGGCGCGCTGACGCTCTACCTCGACTTCGTCAACATGTTCACCTTCCTGCTCAACCTCTTGGGCAACCGCGAATAAGCGGGACGGACGACGAACGAAACAAGGGAGCCCGGCGGAGCGATTCGCCGGGCTCTTTTATTGGTCAGGGCGGAGGATGCGCCTCGCCCGCCATTCATCGGCGGTGATTTCCCACAATTCGGAGGGCAAGGCGCCTTCGACATATTGTTTTTCGCCGCGCCAGACCACGCGCATGCCGCTGCCGGTCGAGATGGCACGCGATGCGCGATTGTCGATCGCCTTGGGCACGCGCAGGATCGGTTGGTCCAGCACGTCGAACCAATAATCGGTCACGGCATCGCTCGCTTCGCGCATCAAGCCTTTGCCCCAGTGGACGGGATCGAGCCAGAAACCGCGGTTGTCGTCGGGATTGAGCATCAGGCTGATGACGCCGATCAGGGTGCCGGGCTCCTGCCGCGTTCGGATCGACCAGTGCCAGGCCTTGCCTTCGCGCATCGCCGGAAGCGCGACGTCGCGGACAAAGGTCAGCGCGCCGTCGTCGGGATAGGGCCATGGAACGAACGGATTCAAATGGCGCACGATCTGCCATTGCGGGAAAATGGCCTGAATGGCCGAATGATCTTCCAGCACCAGCGGCCGCAGCAGGAGTGTTTCGGTCGTGAGGTCCGGAAATGGTGACGTCATTGCGCCCCCTGCATCTCGGCGATCAGCGCATTGTCGATTTCCTTCGCGCGCTTGTACGCGGCGCGTGTCCGCAAGGGCGCGACATAGGCCTCGAACGCCGGGCGCGACGCGATCGTGCCGAACTGGAGACCCCAGTCGATCTGGCTGCCGACATAGACATCGGCGGCGCTAAAGCGATCGCCCGCGACGAACGCCTTGTCCGCGACCGCGCTTTCGAGCGCGTCGAGCGCGGCGGGAAGCGAGCCGAAGCCCGCCATGCGCTGCTGGTCGGCATCGGGTTCGAGCCCGAACTGCTTGGCGGTGATCGCCTGCTCGACGGGCCCCGCGGCAAAGAACAGCCAGCGATAATAATCGGCGCGGTCGGCCGCATCGGGCGCGAGGCCCGCTTCGGGGAAAGCGTCCGCCAGATAGGCGCAGATCGCGGCGCATTCGGTGACGACCTTGCCGTCGTGGACGACCGCCGGAACCTTGCCCATCGGGTTGATCGCGAGGTAATCGGCCCCCTTCATCGTCGTGCCATAATCGAGGATACGCGCCTCATAGGGGGCGCCGACCTCTTCGAGCATCCAGCGGACGATCTGCCCGCGCGACATCGGATTGGTATAGAAAATCAGGTCTTCGGTCATCGCGCTTCTCCCATGCGGTTCGATTCGAGTGTGAACATATCAAGAACATGATCCGACCGCCAGCGGGCTTGTTTTGTCACCATAGGCGGCTAAGGCAAAGGCATGAGCGAAGAACGCATCTGGACCGCCGCCGTGCTGGTCATCGGCGACGAGATTCTCTCGGGCCGCACGCAGGACAAGAATGTGTCGCAGATCGCGACCTGGCTCGACGTGCAGGGCATTCGCCTGCGCGAAGTGCGCATCGTCCCCGATGTCGAGGGTGAGATCGTCGATGCGCTGAACGCGATCCGCGTGCGCTATGATTATGTGTTCACCACCGGCGGCATCGGCCCGACGCACGACGACATCACGGTCGATGCGGTGGCGAAGGCACTCGGCGTCGGTGTCGTGGTCCATCCGGCGGCGCGCGCGATCCTCGAAAATTATTACACGGCGCGCGGCAGCGAGCTGACCGAGGCGCGGCTGCGGATGGCGCGCGTGCCCGACGGCGCCGACCTGATCCCCAACCGCATGTCGGGCGCACCCGGGATCCGCATCGGCAATCTGTTCGTGATGGCGGGGGTGCCGCATATCACCGCGGGCATGCTCGATGCGCTCACCGGCGAGCTCGAAGGCGGCGCGCCGCTCGTCGCGCACACGATCGGCGCGTGGGCACCCGAAAGCGAGATCGCCGATCTGCTGCGGCAGGGCGAGAAGGATTATTCGGGCGTTGCGATCGGCAGCTATCCCTTTTTTCGCGACGGCAAGATCGGCGCTAATTTCGTCATCCGCTCGACCGACGGCGAACAGGTCGCGGCGTGCGTCGGGGCGCTCACCGCGGGTTTCGAAGCGCTCGGCTATGCGGTGACCGACGGCGGCATCTGATCGACCGTCTGCGTTGCGCGCGGCAGGCGGCGGAGCATCAGGATCGCGAGCAGGCCAAAGATCGCCGCGACCACAAAGGCGGCACCGGGGAAATGGACGGGCGCGGCGTCGGCGGTGAAATAGGCCATCGTTCCGGTGAGGAGCAGCGGCGCAAAGAGCTGCCCAAGCCCCATCGCCATCGCCGAAATCCCCTGCACCTCGCCCTGCGTCTCGGCGGTTGCGCGGCGCGACATCATCGCCATCAGCGACGGCTGCACCGGCGCCTGCAACGCGACGGGGATCAGCAGCAGGAACGCGCCGATCGTCGAGGTGGTGAAGGCATAACCAACATAGACCAGGGTCGCGACGAGGATGCCGAGCGTCGCCGCGTCGCGCTCGCCGAAGCGCGCGACCGCGGGGCCGACGACGAAAACCTGCCCGAGCGCGATCATCACCCCGACCGCGGCGAGGCTCGCGCCGATCATCCCCGGCGTCCAGCCGAGTTGCGCGATGCAATAGAAGCTCCACGTCATCGGATAGACGAGGCTGGCGATCTGCCACAGCACGAGCACCCCGGCGACGCCGTCCATGCCGGGCAGCCCGCGCATCGTCTTCCACGCGCCGAGCGGATTGGCGCGGCGCCAGTCGAACGCGCGGCGGCGTTCGGGTGGCAGCGTTTCGGGAAAGATGAAGTAGCCGTAGAGCATGTTCGCCGCGGCAAGGATCGCCGCCGCCACGAACGGCGCGCGCGGGCTGATCTCGCCGAGGAAACCGCCGAGCGCGGGTCCCGCGACGAAGCCAATGCCGAACGCCGCGCCGACGAAGCCGAAGTTCCGCGCGCGCTCCTCGGGCTGGGTGATATCGGCGATCGCCGCCTGCGCCGCGGCATAGCTGCCGCCGAAAATGCCCGACAGCGCGCGCGCGACGAACAGCCAGGGCAAAGTCTCGACAATCGTCAGCAGCGCATAATCAACCGCAAGCCCGCCGAGCGCGAGCAGCAGCACGCGCCGCCGCCCGAAATGGTCCGAGAGATTGCCGAGCACCGGCGAGGCGAGGAAGGTCGCGACCGCCATAACGAGGCCGATCCACGCGCCGACCTCGATCGCTTCGGCCAAGTCGATTTCGCCGACCTCCATCACGAGTTGCGGCAGCACCGGCATGATGATGCCGAAACCGACCGCATCCATGAAGATCGTCGCGACGATGAACGGGATGGTCCGCGCCGGCGTCACTTGCTCTTTCTTTCTGCTGTCCCTAGCGCCACCGAACCCTCCTTCATGCGTTGCCGATAGATGAAACTCGAAATTTCCGCCTCCCTAAATTATCGTCTGTCCGAGCCGGTCGACCTGATGCTGCAGATCGAGGCGGCGAACGGGCACGGCCAGCGCGTCCTCGACGCCTCGCTCGACGTCGGCGCCCCCGAATTTGTCGCGCGCGTCCCGGCGGCCGACGGCATCTGCGAGCCGATCTGGCTGCGCGCCGAGGGGAGCCTTCGCGCCGAATATCGCGCGCGGGTCGAGATCGACCGGCCCGACACCGACTTCCGCTCGCTCGCCGCGGTGCCGCTCCACCGGCTCCCGGCCGAAGCGATCCCCTACCTCAACGAATCGCGCTATTGCCCGTCGAACAAGTTCCACGCTTTCGTCGAGCGCCGCTTCGGTGATCATGAGGGCGGGGCGAAGATCGGCCGCATGCGCGACTGGATCGAAAGCCGCTTCACCTATGTCTCGGGGTCGAGCGATGCCGAGACCGGCGCGCTGGACAGCTTCGTCGAACGCCGCGGCGTGTGCCGCGACTATGCGCATGTGATGATCGCGCTCGCGCGCGCCGCGCATATTCCGGCGCGGATGGCGAGCGCCTATGCGCTCCGCGTTTCGCCGCAAGATTTCCACGCCGTCGCCGAGGTCTTTCTCGATGGCGACTGGCACCTCGTCGATGCGACGGGCATGGCGCGCGCCTCCGAAATGGCGCGTATTTGCGTCGGGCGCGACGCCGCCGACATATCGTTCCTCACCGCGTACCGCGATATCGCTTTCGTCAGCCAGTCGGTGAAGGTGAAGCGCGTAGAGGGCTGAAGAGGCCGTCGTGGCAAAGCCACGCCGTCGATCCTCGCTGCGCGAGGTCGGCTGGACTTTCGCTTGTCGCGATTTAGCGGGGCTAAATCGCTGCGAAAGTCTGGAGCGGTGAAGGGAATCGAATAATCGCAAAAACCAAGGGGAAGCCTAGTCATTCAGCCCGATGCTAATTCGAAGGCCCCCTGAAAAGCCCCCGTCAGTACTGGACTTAAAAGTCCGGAGGTTCGATTCCGAACGCGGCGCTTGCTGGGCAAAATTGGCCCGTACCGAAAGATGCGGCTTTAGGCAAATGAGCGATTAGTTGGCGACCAGTTCGGCGATTTTGGCGGCGACTTCTGCCATGGACTCTTCGGCTGTGTTCAGTCCAGCCCTAGAGGCAAGCAGGAGGCTCACCTGTTCAAGTTCTTCATATGTCGTTCCATGAACGACTGGCACGAGACGCTCCCGCCGCAGGAGCGCCGAAAGTTCTTTGTCCGCGATGCCTTCTGCCGGAAGCCGACGCAACATCGCGGGGGTCACCAAAACGATCCCTACACGAGAATTCACCAAACCCTTGTCAATCGCCCGCATCATCGGGACCCCTAGGCCAAGGTCTTTTTCGCTGAACCATACGCGGACACCGCGCGCTTCCAGCAGATCATGCAGTTGCTTGGCGGAGCCCTGCCTGTCATCCCACGCATGACAGAGAAACACGTCTCGAAGGTCAGGCTGCGTCGCCGCCAGATTCTCTACGTTTTCGCGAACCGGCGTGAGGGACTGCACTTGTTCGGGAGTGTACCACACTGCCGAACCTGCTCTCGACCAGCGAGGCTTCGCGATACGGCGAGATCCGCCACCGCTACTCCGGCCGCCGCCACCGCTGCCCGACGACGAGTATGAAGGTGTATATGAGGAAGTGTAAGAAGGCAGGGAATAGGACGAGTAAGACCTAGAGCCACGATAGCGAGGGCCGCACACAGGGCAGTCCGCTCCCCCGCCCCGTATGTGGCCTCTTACTGGTGCTGTGCATCTAGCCATGTCTTTCTTCTCCTTGCTAAGCTTGTTTGGAAGTTCGGGCCATGGGGGCCATCAGGTTGTGCACGTCACTGATTCTTGGCGCGGTGCACTCGCCTGTGGCGAAGTCGGCAATCGCCAGCGGGGGCTTACGATCCCCGAGCCTGCCGCCCATGTGCCGCACAAAGTCTTGGGCCAGTCGCCCTAAGTCAAACCGTAGATCCCTCGGCTTGCAACATTCCGCATATCGCGCCGTCAGTGATCCGCAGCCGCAGAGTTCGTCGTCTTTGCATTGCGCCAAACGATAATAAGGGTTCAGCACCTCGTTGGGAGGGGGCAGAGAATATTGCCTCCCCGGCCACCGGCCCGTGACCTTCAAGTGCAGGTGGCGAAGCGCCCACACCGTATAGAGGTCCACCAACGACGTCAGATTGCCGCCCTCAGTCCAGACGTTATCACTGGGCGAAAACGCACATATCGATCCGTCGAAAAAATTTGTGTGCCGAGGTCCTATCCATAGTGGGCCGCCGGGGTCATTCCAAAAGCCCCAGGCACGTGGCCCAAATCCGGGCGCAAACGGCAGGGCGATTAGAAATGTGGCTCCGTAGTCTAGGCCCGATAAAACCGAGCTTTGGGTCTGGAGCCACATTCCGTCATCATCAGGGAACACGCGGGACGTGGGATATACCTTTTCAAGGCTCCCTACCTGCGCTTCGTAGGCGGTCCGAAGCATGCGGCCGCTGATCCGTGCGGAGGCACCGGCCTGCCGTGATCGACAGGGCGTCCCTTTCCGTCGGGCGGTCCCTTTCCGTGACCCGGCTGCGGGTCCTCTCGGTCTTTGCTGTTCATCGTCAGTTTCCTCGCCCAGTGCGAATGATACGACATCGGACGCGCTGGGCATAACCACGCCGCCGTCGAACACGTGAGGGAATACATTGGCGTCCAGTTGCCTGCCGATCTCGGTCAGGATTTCCCGGGACGATGGCTCCATGTGTCCTTCCTCCAAATTTAAATTGCATCGCTCGCCTTTGATGCTTGGCCCGGCACAGCGCAGTGCCATGTCACTTGGGCTCGATCACTTTGACGAGTCGTGCGATACAGACTATCTGTGACTATATTCGACATACCAGTCAAGTTTTTGGTTGTGATAGGCACATAAAGTTGTGGAGTTATGCATGAGCCAAGATGATGCGGAAACGATCGACGATCTGAAGCCGGGGCTGCGCCGCCGACTCGAATTCATTGATTTTCGGCTCTTTTGGGATGGCCGGATCAATCGATCAGACTTGCGAGAGCACTTCAAAATCTCGGCGCAGCAGGCCTCCAACGATCTGGAAAAGTTTGCTGAGTTCGCTCCTCACAGCATGGCCTACGATCAGCACGCTAAGTGCTTCGTGCGCACCGAAACCTTTGAACCAGTCTTCGTCACCGGTCAGGCGCATCGATATCTCCTCCAGTTGCAGGCACTGAAGCTGGGATGGCTTGATAAGAATCACACATGGTTTGGGGCCGTGCCCGACATTGAAGTCGTGGAGCTTCGCCGACGGCCCCTAAGTGACGAACTGGTCATGCTGTTGACCACTGCGATCAACGAGCGTCGCCAGATAAGGGTCAAGTACTGGACGATGAGCGGCAAGCCCGCGACGGAGAGGGTGCTCGCACCACATTCACTCGCTTACGTGGCGGGCCGCTGGCACATACGCGCATACGATGCGGGCAATGGTGATTTTCGGGATTTCAACCTCGGGCGGTTGGAGAACGTCGAACTCAGCGGTCACAGTTCGATCGACCCGAGCTTCGACTTCGAATGGAAGTCAATTGGACGGCTGCGCCTGCGACCAAACCCCGAACTCCCCGCCGAAGAGCAGGAAGCGGTTCGGCGCGAATTCGCTTTCGAGGGCGAGGAGATAGAGAAGCCGTGCCGATTGGCGCTCCTTTTCTATCTTCGCTCAGAGTACCACCTCGCAGATGACGGTATCGACAAGCGCAAACGCCACCTCGTGCTGCTTAATAATGATGAACTGGAGGAACTGAGGTTATCGGCGAGGCGCATGAGCGTTATGGCACTTCAAGGTGGCGTTGAGCCGCAATGAATTTGGCAGACCTACATGCAGTAGATTGGCGCGACCCGGTCATAGGGTTCGCCCTGTTTGGCAGCAGAGCGCGCGGCGATGAGGATGCCGAATCCGATTACGATATTCTTGTTTGGTCTGAGGGGTCGCAACCCCATACGATCCGGCTCGGCATGCACGCGCTGGCTGTCTATCCTTGCGACTACCTTCTGCGGAAAGCCGAGCAAGGAGACTTGTTCGTAAGCCATCTGGTTCATGAGGCCAAGGAGATCTGGGATCCGCGTTCCCTCCTGAAAGCATTGCGAACGTGCTTCTCGCCCAAGCAGTCATACGGTCGTGAGATCGACTTGGCCGCGCAGATTGGAAAGTTTGTTTTACAATTCCACCATCGTATGCCGAACGTTCTCATTAACCGCAGGATCGCTTGGGTTGTGCGGACAATCTTGATAGCCAAGGCGATGGAAATTGGCGCACCAGTCTTTGCTACGCGAGAATTGACAAGCCTGCTTTGCGCGCCGGAAGCCGTTCCGCTTATCGCCCTCAAGGACGATGCGGAATTTCGCCCTGATGGCTTGATAGGCTTGGATTCATTTCTATCGCGCTGGGTTGCGCCGTGGAACGAGGCTGCGAGCACGATTGATGAATTTCGGGCACTCTTTGAGGCAAGTGAAAACGATTTCGGACTGCAGACTATTAAATCATTGCGGAATGTAACGGACGCCACAGATTATCGATGAGCGACCTGGTCGATGCTGATTGGCAGGGCGCAGCGCAGCACGCGCGTTAGGCACGCCCGCGTCGCGCCGGAGCCTTGGCCGCTTTCGCAGCGGGCTTACGACCGCCGCCGCGTCCCTTGGTGCCAAGACCGATCGATTTGGCGAGTGCCCGCCGCGTCTCGGCATAGTTCGGCGCGACCATCGGATAGTCTTTCGGGAGATTCCATTTCGCACGATAGTCGTCGGGCGTCATGCCATAGGCGGTCATCAAATGACGGCGCATCATCTTCAGCTTCTTTCCGTCCTCGAGACAGACAATATAGTCGGGCTTGACCGATGAACGGATCGAGACTGCTGGCTTTTGTTCCTCGACCGGCTCAACAACCGGCGAACCCAGCCCCGCAAGCGCGCCGTGAACGCGGGTGATCAGATCGGGAAGATCGGCGAGGCCGACGCTGTTGTTCGATACATGTGCCGCGACAATATCGGCGGTCAGCGTGAGCAACATATCCTGAATGTCTTCGGCCATCGGTTATCTCCTCTTCGACCCACGCCCTATCGCCTGCCTTGCCGTCCGGCCACGACTATTTGACCGATAGGGTATCGCGCCGTGCGCCCTCAGGGCGCGCGGCGCGCGAATTTTTCGCCCGGATTGAATGGGCGGCGGCACGCGCCGCCGCCCGCGACCGTCACGCGGCTTCGCGCTGCGGCTCGTTCTCGGCGTCCGACACAGTCAATTCGCCATGCGCCGTCACGGTCCCAACCCTGCCACGCGCCGTGTAGGCGGCGGGCGGGAAGGCCATCCATCTCGGGACCCAGCCCTCGACCTTTGTCCGGCCGTTGGTGCCGTCCAGATGGTCGCGGATGATCGTCTTCAAGGTCGCGCCCTTTTCCTTGGCATTGGCGGCGGCAACCTCGGCTCCGCCGACCTCGGCAACCAGCGCGGTCAGCGCCTCCTTGTCGCGAAGACCGGCGAAGAAAGCGTCGTCGGCGCTCCACCATGCCGTCATGTCGATACCGATATGGAGGCCCACCGCCTCGATGGCCGCGCTCCCGGCGAATAGAGTCTCGCCCATGACAATGGCGATTACGTCCATCACCGCACGGTCGGGCAGGTCGAGCAGCCGCTGGAACAGGTCCGCGAGCGGCATGGAGTTGCCGCCGGTCACGGTGGGTTCCTCGGCATCGAAGCCGAGCAGCGCCAGCACCGCGCGCCGCTTCTCGTCGAACACCGTCTCGGCACGACTGACCTCGACGCTCTCGCGCACATCGTCATCCTTCGCCGACTGCGGCTCGACCCGCACATTCCAGAGCGGCGAACCTGCGATGGCGTGGGCAACCATCAACCGCACCGCGACCGCCGGATGACCGGTCAGTTCAGCGCGCACGGCGGCATGGCGATGAAGATCAACATAGGTCTGCATCCGCGAAGTCAGTTCCGGACGCGATGTCTTAGTCGCCGCCTCGATCTTCTCGCCCTTTTCAAGCCGCGCTGCCTCCTTCGCGGTGACATAGCCCTCGTGGATATCGACCTCGCCGCTCTCGCGGACCTCGATATAGACGCGCCCGCCCTTGCGCTTGGCGGCGTGGCGATGCTCCCACTCGCGAAAATATTCGCCCTTGGGCAGGACGACGACCTCGCTCCAGCCCTCGTCAAGAAGGCGCGACCGGCGTTCCTCGATGGCGGCAAACTGCCCGCTCCAGAATGCGTCGCTGTCCGCGAAATAGCGATCGTCCTCGAACAGGTCTGCAATGATCGCAAGGCCGCTCGCCTCGACGTCAAACAGGGCATGGGCCGCACTGATCGCGCCGCCGCCGAAAAGCCAGTTCTTGAGCTGCTGACCCTGTGGGCAATAGGCTTCCGGGTCGTCGAACAGCGCCAGCCATGCGCGCTGCTGCGACTTTGACGCCATTGTCAGATGGCGCACCGTGCCCGCGCTGATCTTCTCCTTCGCATAGAGCGAGCGGATGCGCGGCAAGAGGTTGCCGAGCGCGAGAATGCGCTTCACCATTGCCTCGGGCATCCCGAACGTATCGGAAATATCCGCGATGCTGCGCCCCTCGCGAACCAGCCGCGTATAGGTGACCCATTGCGTCACTTCGTCGGCATCGCGCCGCGCGACATTCTCGATCAGCGAGGCCTCGAGCGCGGCGGCATCATCGCCTTCTTCAAGGATCGCACAGGGCATCGGCTCGGCCTCGCCCTTTTCACCCGCGACGATGGTCGCAGCGGTGAAGCGCCGCGCTCCCGCCACGATTTCGAACGCGCCCTCGGCGCAATTCGGCCGCACGATCAGCGGAACGAGTACGCCCCGCGCGCGAACGGTTGGCAAAATGTCAGTCACGTCGGGTGCCTTTTTGGCGTAGCGCATGTTGGTTTTGCTGATCGACAGCTTGCCAAGATCGATAAAGTCGAGTTTCATGGTCTTGCTCCTTGTGAGCGTCGGTCCCGTTGTGTCTTGAAGCGTGGCGGGACCGACTATGGATGACGGCGAAACGCGCCGCCCGCGTCAGCCTCAGCCCTTGGGCTTCGGAAGCTCGTCGCCACGCTCGGCGCGACGGAAATTCTGTTCGGCGATGATGATCGACCCCGCGCGGCGCGCCGCAGCGGACCAGCCTGACAGCGGAACCTCGGATGCAAAGCCCAGATCGCGCTCGATACCGAGACCGAGGGGCAGCCGCACCGACGCGAGTTCGGACAGGCTGAACGAACCAAGTTCAGGACAGCCGAACCCAAGATCAGCCAGCCCGAACAGCGTATCGCCATCCTCCCCCAATTCGGTCGCGAGCCACGTCGCCGCGCCGACGGGCGAGAAGAGTTTGGCAACCGGCACGAAGTCCGGCTCCGCCGCACCCGCCATCACGGCAGCCCGTCGTGCCTCGTCATTCGTGCGCAAGGCGGCATGCAATTCAGCGGACAGGAGCTTGCCTCCATCACGGCGTTCGTTGGTCTTTCCCATGTCATCCTCCATTCCGCCCCCTAACCATCAGGCCCCCGGCGGAGCGGGGGTGGGCGGCGAGAACGACCTGCCGGGCGCGGCCAGGACGGCGGCCCGCACCCGAAGGGCTGGAACGAAGAGGAAGAGCCGCGCAGCGGCTTGCGGGACGCCGGGACGCGTCCAGAGGGGAGAGCCGGCCAACCCAGCGACAGACGGGAGGCCGATCAAAAACGCCGCCGCGCACTGCGCGGTGCCATTATCCTCGTCAGCCATGACGACTGATCCGCCGCGACGGCGGACTAAGAGTAGGATCGCGCTCTCGGACCGGCCGCGGGCGTTGCGGGGTGCGTGCGCAGATGTGCTTAGCCGCCGCACCGCCAAGATAGCCGGCCGAGTGCGCAGCGCGGTCAGGACAGACGCGCGATCCCTGTCGGCGCCTGCCGCCGGCAGCGAGCGCTCATTAGCAACCGCGTCCAATATCGGGGGCGTCGCGGGGGCGGCCAGCCCCTGCGGAAGGGGTGCGGACGGACAATAGGCTGGCCGTCAGGGGAAGGCTTTCCCCACTTGCTCCATTTTCTGGCGGGCTGGCGCGTCGCTATGGGCCAAGCAGATAGCCAAGCGCCTTGCCCAATCCAACGATGAATGAGCCCCCGACGAGCAGCGTCGCAATCCAGAATTCAATTGCTAGCGCTCGGTCTCGCCGTTTTCTACTTCGCTTGCCCATGCTCCCGGTATGACATGGAGAAATATTGTAGGAAACCGGCCTTACCCGCGAAAAGCGCGAAATAGGATATTGGTGCCCGACCCGGTCCCGAAAGGGATAGGGGCCCGGGACCGGGCACCCATCGCGCCGGCCAAAAGGCTGGCAGCGAATGCAAATGCTGCGGTTTTGCTTCCTTCATCGCGCGGGCTCGCTGATGGTTGCATAGATCTTGGAGTCACCCGAGAGCCAGCGTTGCGAGTTGAAAATGCTTCTCCACATTTGAGCTCTTCTGAGCTAAAATTCTGGCCACAAACAAGATCTGCAATGGGGAGTCGCAGGATGCTAATCGCTTCAATTCTCTTGGCCGCTATGGCGCCGGCGCCAGCTGGCAATGTCGACTCGACGCGCGCCGCTTTCACCAAATGCCTGCGGGAGCATCTCAAGAAGCAGCTCGAGGCGAAAGTGGGCGAAGGCGAGTTCGAACTTTCAGTGAAGTCGGCTTGCGAGACCGAGCAGTCCGCCTTCAAGACTGCGGTCACTGCAACCAATCGTGCCGGCGGGGACTCCCAGGCCGACGCCGAAGAAAATGCCCAGATGCAGATCGACGATTATCACGCCAACTTCACCGACAAGTTCAAGGATTATGCGTCGACAAACACCCTCCCGGGGGAATGACAGGCACACCGGCTCGTCCGCGTTAGTGTCGCACTGGCGCGGACAGCCGTTCATCCATCAGCATCAGCAGTTCGCGCAGCTTGAAGCGAAGCACGCCTAGCTCGAGGCTAACGGCGGCTTCGGGGCGACCGGCCGCGATCAGCAAATGACGAAGCAGTTCGTCCGAGTGCCGCATCAGCGCCAGCAGATGCGATCCGCACGGCGCATGAGTTCCCGCGAGCCAGTGTTTGACGCATCGCTCGCTGGCGCCGGTCCAGCGCATGAGCGTCTTCACGGCGCGATGGGTCTTACCCACGTCCTCGATCAAAGCGACAGACACCAGTTCGGCGAACGTGATGTCCGCTTGGCGGTACGGAAAATCCTTGCCCGTTTTCGGCAACATCTTACCTCTCCTTGCCGTCTATATTCGCCCCGATGCACGTCATCGACTCGCAAGGCGCTGAATAGACGGCGCCTTCGAGCCATCCTCTCTGAAGTCGGGGGCGGTGAAGTTGGCAAATTGGCCCGAACAACAAGTCCCCAAAGGCCAGCCGGTCCCGCCGTCCGTTCGCGCGGCCGAATATGTCCGTATGTCCACCGACCACCAGCGCTATTCCACCGAAAATCAGGGTGACGCGATCCGGCATTACGCGGCGGCGCGGGGGATTGAGATCGTCCGTACCTACGCGGACTCCGGAAAGAGCGGGCTCAGCATCGACGGGCGCGATGCCCTCAAGCAGTTGATCGAAGACGTGCAGGCCGGAACGACCGATTTCACGATGGTCCTCGTCTACGATGTCAGTCGCTGGGGCCGGTTCCAGGATGCCGATGAAAGCGCCTATTACGAATATATCTGCAAGCGCGCCGGGATAGCCGTCGAATATTGCGCCGAGCAGTTCGACAATGACGGCAGCCCCGTCTCGACCATCGTGAAGGGCGTCAAGCGAGCGATGGCGGGCGAATATAGCCGCGAGCTTTCGGCGAAGGTGTTCGCGGGACAGGGGCGGCTGATCGAGAAAGGTTACCGTCAGGGCGGCGGCGCGGGGTTCGGATTGCGTCGAACGCTTCTCGACGAGCGGGGCCAAGTAAAAAGCGTGCTGAAACGCGGCGAGCACAAGAGTATCCAGACCGACCGCGTGATCCTGACGCTGGGTCCGGCGGAGGAAGTGGAAGTCGTGCGCGACGTTTATCGGGCGTTCGTGCACGACCGGCGCAGTGAGGCGCAAATCGCCGACACGCTCAACTGCCGCGGCATCCGGACCGATCTCGACCGTCCGTGGACCCGCGGAACTGTGCACCAGTTGCTGATCAACGAGAAATACACGGGCGACAATGTCTGGAACCGGCAATCGTTCAAGCTCAAGAAAAAGCGGGTACGCAACGATCCTTCAATCTGGATTCGAGCCGAGGGCGCATTCGAAGCAATCGTCGAACGCGACCTCTTCGAGGCCGCGCGGTCGATCATCGGCACCCGCTCCTTCCGACTGAGCGACGAGGAGATGTTGAGTTCGCTCCGCCAGCTCTACGAACGCCGGGGGCTGCTTTCGGGACTGATCATCGACGAAAGCGACAGCATGGCCTCGAGTAGTGCTTATGGCTCCCGGTTCGGGAGCCTGCTCCAGGCCTATAGTCTGGTCGGCTACCGGCCGGATCATGATTACCGATATATCGAAATCAATCGGGCGCTCCGCCAGCTCCATCCTGACGTGATCAAAGGAGTCCTCGATGGGCTGGGGGCGATGGGCAGCCTGGTCGAGCGCGACACCGCTGGCGAACGGCTCGTCGTCAATCGCGAATTCAGCCTTTCGGTGATCATCGCGCGGTGCACCTCGACACCGACCGGTTTGCTGCGCTGGAAGCCTCGCTTCGACACGGCCCTTCTTCCCGACATTACCATCGTTGTCCGGATGGATCGGATGAACCGGCAGCCGCTCGACTATTATCTGTTTCCGCGGATCGACGTCGCGGCAAGCCGCTTACGGCTAGCCGAGGAGAATGGACTTGGACTCGATGCCTATCGGTTCGAGTGCCTCGACTATCTGTATCACATCGCGGCGCCCGTCTGCCTGCCGGAGGCCGCGTGATGTCAGCGTCGCGATCCCAGCATATCGAGATGGTTCCCATTTCGCAGATCAACATCCTCAACCCGCGCGGGCGGAACAAAAGGCAGCACCGCGAGATCGTCGACAGCATCGAGACGATCGGGCTCAAACGTCCGATTACCGTCAGTCGGCGAACCGGCAAGGACGGGCCGGTCTATGATCTTGTTTGCGGCGAGGGGCGGCTCGAAGCGTTCCAGCTGCTCGGGCAGTCGGAAATTCCCGCCGTGGTCATCGAAGCGACAGAGAGCGAATGCTTGGTGATGAGCCTTGTCGAGAATATCGCTCGGCGCCATCACCGGCCGATCGACCTCATCCGGGAAGTCGGGGAGCTTCGGAAGCGCGGACACACGGAAACCGCGATCGGAGAGAAGATCGGCGTCTCGCCCTCATGGGTCAATCTGGTGTTGAACCTCATTTCCCGTGGCGAGGAACGGTTGCTGGCCGCCGTCGAGACGGGGCTCATTCCGATCACGCTCGCGATCGAAATTTCACGCGCGGAATCGGACGAGGCGCAGCGCATCCTCCTCGACGCATACGAAAAAGGCGATTTGAGGGGCAAGAAGCTAACGGCGGTCCGGCGGCTTTTGGAAGCGCGGCTCGAAGCGCACAATAAGGGCGTGGCTCATGGGCGGCTCGGCCGAAAAAGGAACTCGCGTCGGCTGACCGCGAGCCAGCTCATGGAAATCTACCAGCGCGAAGCGGAAAAACAGCGACTGCTCGTCAAGAAATCGGAATTTGCGCAGACCCGTCTGTTGTTCGTGGTCGAGGCGATGCGGGAACTCCTGTCCGATGATGGCTTCCGCACGATGCTGCGCGCCGAGAGTCTCGATCAGGTGCCGCGCTGGCTCGAACTCAGGATGGCTGGCCATGTCGCAGACTGAAGTTGGCCAGGTCCGTGCCGCGTTCGACCGGGATTTCGTCACCGTATCCATCGACGCGATCGTTCCGCTCAAGAGTTTGCGGCAAGGCGCGCTAGAAAGCGGCAAATACGCTCAGATACTCTGCTCCATCAAAGCGATCGGGTTGGTCGAAGCGCCCGCCGTGATCCCCGCACCGGGGCATGACGGACGCTATTATCTGCTCGATGGACATTTGCGTATCGAAGCGCTCAAGCAGTTGGGCATCGACACAGTCGAGTGCCTGCTGGCGACCGACGAAGATACCTATACCTACAACAAGCGGATCAGTCGGCTGCCCCCCGTCCAGGAGCATCGGATGATCGTTCGGGCAGTGGAGCGTGGCGTCGCGCCCGCCCAGATCGCAGAGGCGCTGGGGCTGGAAGCGGACACCGTTGTGAAGCGCTTCCGCCTTCTCGATGGGATTAGCGCGGACGTCGCCGAAAAACTGAAGGATACCAACTGCTCGATCAAGGTATTTGATCTTCTCCGACGCATGTCGCCGCTACGCCAGATTGAAGCTGCGGACCTGATGGCCGGGCAGAATAACTTCAGCTCAGTATTTGCCAGTGCACTGCTTGCGGCAACGTCTCCGGACCAACTGGTAAAGCAAAAGGGTCGGCCGGGCCGGCCTGCAACTCCCGACGGCCAGCAGATCGCGCGAATGGAACGCGAACTCGCGGTTCTGCAGACAAGGATCACCTCAGTGGAGGACAGCTACGGTATCGACAATCTGCACTTAACGCTTGCGCGGGGCTATCTGTCAAAGCTGCTCGCCAATCCCAACATCTCCCGCTGGCTCACACGCTACCGCCAGGATTATCTCGCCGAATTTGAGCGGATTGCCGAGATCGAAACCTTGACTGTCGCAACCGAACCGTCTCCGCCTCAAATTGCGCCTGCCGTATAGTTTCAGCCCTGCAAGACTCTTTGCCGTAAGCAATGAATTACGGTTCTATTATGGATGTAATAGTTTCTCGACCGAAGCGCTGTGATCAGCGATAATGAAGCGGGGGACTTATGGCATTAGACCAAATTCATCTTCGCAAGCTGCTCAAGATCATGTTTCTCGATGCGGCAAAACAGCAGTCGGAGCTTCGCAAGGATATTCGCGAGCAGCTAGCTCGCGAAGCGGGAGAGGGTGGGTCGGGCGGCGATTTCTATGCGCCTTTTTGGGCGGACGCCAAAACCCACGTGTTCGGAACCGGCGATCTGCATCAACTGGCCGACGCCCGGATCGCGGCGAACGGAACAAGAGCCAACCTCTATCCTCAGCTGCGGCAAGGCTTCCTGCTTTGGTGGGATCAGCGACGCCGGTGGACGAATGAACCGTTCCGCCCCGGTAGGGCGTTGAAAGCCTACTTTCCTTTCCCCGGCCTCGACGCGACAATTAAGATCGACAGTATATTGTCGGTCCGTGACGGTCTTGATGCCGAGCGCGCGGTATATCCCTATTTCGCGCCGAACCCCGAACTTTCTGAAGCTGCCGCGCGACTGGGCTTATGGTTGCTCACTCGAGCGCTACCGGCGGTGCCGGCCGAGGAGTTCAGAATCTTGGACGTCATCCGCGGTCGTACCTTTGCGCTCGACCGCAACCCGCTTCGCGGAGATGAAGAGGCTGAGTTTCGTCGCCGCTACTCGCAGCTCTTGTTGCAGCGCGAATCGCTGCGCCGAGAATATGACTAATAGTGAGCGATGAGCAGCGCGGAGCCACCACAACGAGTTCCGCCGACGCTATCGATGCCGTCTCGGGCGCCGGACTCCCGCCGGAACGAGTGCCGACCGCGATGGAGGCTTCCGTTTCATTCACTATTCCCGCGCATGATCCATAAGGAGCCATGAACGAGATAGAAATCCACGCCCAAGTGGCCACCGTCGATTGTTGGTCATGCGGGGCTGAGTTCATCATCGCGTCAGCAATCCGACTGACGCGGGGTGATGAGACCGCCGAATGCGACATCGCCGACTTCACGGAGTTCCCGCAACTCGCCGCCACCTTATCGGACTGTCTGTCAGCCATCGCCAATCTGGGGCCGCTGAAACTTCGCCACAGCGCGACCGTCGGTGGTTCCTATTTCAGTAACGGGTGCGCTCACTGCGACGCGCTGTTCGGCCGCCATTTCGAGATCGCCACACGAAATGAGGAACGGCTTGGCGCGTCCTTTACCGCGCCCGCTGTAGATGGATGGGGCAAGATGCTTGGTGATCTTCTCGCGTCGAATGATGGACACCTGTTCTAACGCGCGAGCGCATTTCATAGGTTCCGCGTGAGGGAAAAATGTTCTCTATTTGTTCCTACCCCTTGCGCCTGATTCGACACCTTGATAAGGTGAGTCAATCCGCGGCAAAATGCCGCGGATTTTCGAAGGGCGGGCGCATGGGACGAGACGGCTTGAATGCACGGAGGGTGACGACCACTCTCACCGTCGCGCGCAAATCGCAGCTTGAAGGTGTCTCCGCCCGCGAAGGTGTGACGGAGGCTTGGATTGTCCGCCGCGCCTTAGAGCAATATCTCGATGAAATCGGCGAGGGCTCGGTGCTTCGCGCCGCGAACGGTCGCTGATCATGCGGGGCGCGGAACTCTTCGCCGGCTGCGGCGGTTTGGCACTCGGCCTGTCGCGAGCTGGCTTCGGTCACGCCTTGATGGCGGAATTCGATGATGATGCTGTGGCCACGGTGCTTCATAACAAAGCGCGGAATGTCGAGCATGTCGCGCACTGGCCGATGGCTTTGACCGATGTCCGCGACATCGAGTGGGCGACGCATCATGGTGAACTGGATCTGATTTCAGGTGGGCCACCCTGTCAGCCGTTCGGGATTGGCGGCAAGAAACGCGGCCATGAGGACACACGCGACATGTGGCCCGAGGCGATACGCGCCGTTCGCGAAGCCGCTCCCAAAGCCTTCCTCTTCGAGAATGTACGCAATCTGACTGGCCCGCGCTTTCGCGGCTATCTCGAGTGGGTCGCTGAGCATCTTCGACACCCGGGCGACACACGCCGCGCGGGCGAGGATTTCGACGCGCATCGGGACCGCTTGCAAGCATCAAGCCGACCGCCCGCTTATCGCGTGCGTTGGCAGCTGGTGAATGCCGCCGACTATGGCGCCCCGCAAATCCGCTATCGAGTTTTGATCTTTGGCTTGGCGGCTCAGCTCGGCGTCGATCCGGCGGCCATGCCCGCGACCCATTCACGCGATCGCCTACTGTGGGACCAATATGTGACTGGCGACTATTGGCGGCGCCATGGCTTGCGCGCGCGCGTCGCGCCCGAGCTTCATCGCGACCACAACCGCGTCGCGGCGCTCCGTGCCGCCGATGAGGTTCCCGAAGGCTTGCCTTGGGTCACGGTTCGCGATTGCTTCCGGGATCTTGGCGACCCCACAGGAATCGACAATCATGTCCTGCAGCCGGGCGCTCGCGTCTACAAAGGCCACACAGGGAGCCCGCTTGATCTTCCGGCGAAGGCCCTCAAAGCTGGCGATCATGGCGTGCCCGGCGGTGAGAATATGATGGTTCGGGATGATGGTTCGGTGCGTTATTTCACCGCGCGCGAAGCGGCTCGCCTTGTCGGTCTTCCCGATGACTTTCTGTTCCCGCGCTCTTGGTCTGAAACGATGCGGCAGCTAGGCAACGCGGTCCCCGCTCAGCTGGGCGAGGAGGCCGGCAAATGGGTCGCGAGCATGATTGAGCGAGGTCAGGCGACCTTGACGAGGCGCGCCGTCGCCTAGCGGACTTGTGGCGAGGCGATGGGACGCTATGACGGGCGCCCATGGCAAGAAAATCCCCGGACCGAATCGCCCTAGACACGCTGGACGACGCGCTCGCGAACGTTGTCGAGGCGGCGAAAGCCAATAGCTCGCCT
This sequence comes from Sphingopyxis sp. H053, assembly GCF_001468225.1. Classification (GTDB taxonomy): domain Bacteria; phylum Pseudomonadota; class Alphaproteobacteria; order Sphingomonadales; family Sphingomonadaceae; genus Sphingopyxis. Next base: position 53,246 of record NZ_LNRU01000010.1, read on the forward strand.
GCCGTGACGCGACGTATCAGGGCCGGACTAGAGGCGCACGCGCTGGCGACGGAGGCAGCGCGCGCCAACACCGACCCGATCGCTACACCTCTCACGATGTTCGATCCATCAGATCCGAAGACCGCCGGTCGCATGGTCGCGATCGCGCTTCTCGCACAGCCCCGCGTCCCGCTCGGACGTGTCGAGCCCGCCTATGGATCGGGCGTTTACGCGATCTATTATGAAGGCGATCATCCGCTCTACCAGGCGATCAGCGGGACGGAGACGCCGATTTATGTCGGGAAGGCCGATCCCTCCGCGCGTGATGCGAGCACTCCTCGCGAACAGGGGCCGCGTCTGACCGGGAGGCTGCTCGAACATGCCGGAACGATCGCGACCGCGGAAAGCTATGCCCTCGGAAACCCCGAAATAGTGACCCACCCAATCCGTTTGGCCGACTTCTCCTGTCGACGGCTCGTTTGCGCGACCAATGCCCAGCTTGTCGCGGAGAAGCATCTGATCGGAATGTTCTGGCCCCTTTGGAACTCGGATACCAAGGCATGCTGGGGAATGAGCAAGCATGGCGATGCCGCGAAGACGCGAAAGAACAAGCGCTCCCCGTGGGACGTGGTCCATCAAGGTCGTCTGTGGGCGCTTGACGAGGAGCTTGAGGACTCTCTCACCGTCTCGGAGATCGAGACGCGCATCCGCGGAGTGCTAAACCGCGTCCCCCCTCGTTCGGACCATCCGGCGCTGATAGAGGAAATGATCGCGGCGTTCCGGCAACAGGATGGCAACTTGGACGTTCCCGAAGTATCGCCGCTTGGGGATGTCGAAGGACCGACTGATGAGGAAGCCGACGACTGACGTCGACCCAGCGCGCAGCGCGCAGATGGCCCGGATCAAGGGGCGCGACACCAAACCCGAGATGCGGGTGCGACGCGCACTTCACGCCGCGGGCTTGCGCTATCGGCTCCACGCTAAGAATCTTCCCGGCAAACCCGACATCGTCCTTCCCTCGCGGAGAATCGCGATCTTCGTGCATGGCTGCTTTTGGCACCGTCACCCCGATCCCAGCTGCAAACTAGCACGCATGCCCAAGTCCCGGATCGACTTCTGGCAGAACAAGCTTGAAGGCAATCGAGCCCGTGACGAGCGAAACGAGGCCGCCCTGCGCACCACCGGTTGGGACGTCAGAGTGATATGGGAGTGCGAAATCTCCGAACATACGCTCACGGCGCTCGCGCACCAATGTCTCGCCGCGCCGAACCCGCGACGATCACAGGCGAAATCTCCCTATCGGGCAAGGCAATAGTTATCAAAGAATCTAGACCCGCGTGCTGTCCCGTGCCGCAAAAGATGCTAGGTGTTCCGGCCAATAACGAGAATGGGGTTGGGGGACAGATGACGTACTGGAATGGCAAGACAGCCGACGCTGCACATCTACGGCTGTTCGTGCCCGGCGACGGCTGGCGGCTGTTCAAGGACCAAATGAGCGTAGACGGCGAGCGCATCGAGGAAGCGGGCACACAGCGCACCGTCGAAAGCGCACTCCTCAATGTCCTCAACGCCACCAATGTGGTCGTGCTGAGTGGTACCGGGTCGTCGTTCGCGGCGGCGAACGATGCGACGAAGCTGTCGCCGGCGGGCATGTGGGACGTGTGGGAAGCCGTCCAGACAAAGGTCGGGGCGGCGGCGTTCAAGGATGTATGCGACACCTTTGCCAGCGCCAAGATCGACGACAATATTGAGCGGCTGCTGACGCTGTGCAAACTCTACCTCGAGCTGCACGAGACTGCGGTAAACGATCCGACTTACATCAAGATTCACGATTTTGTGGAAGGCGCCGAACAGGCGATCCTTGCACGCGTCGACTTTGTCGATCGCACGACCAACCTCGACGCCCATGCCGGGCTAATCCAGAAGATCGGCCGCCGGGGCGTGCGCAAGTCGCGGTCGAAGCTGTTCACGACCAACTACGATCTTTGCTTCGAGGAAGCGGCCCGGCGGCACCGATTCACGATTATCGACGGTTTCTCGCACGGTCTGGACCAAGTCTATGATCGGAGCCATTTTGAATTCGACATCGTTCGGCGCTCGGGCCAGCGCGACGCGCCCGACTACATCGAGAATGTCTTCCACCTCTACAAGCTTCACGGCTCGCTCGACTGGCGTCGGCAGGCCGCAGACATCTACCGGTCGCGAGGGCCGGAGGGGAAGCCGGTCTTGATCTATCCGCGCTCGAGTAAATATCAGGAAAGTTTCGAGGCGCCCTATCTGGACATGATCGGCGCATTCCAGGCGGCGCTGCGCGAGCCCGACACGGCGGTGCTGATATCGGGGTTCGGCTTCAACGACGATCATATCAGCCGCCCGATATTGTCGGCGGTCGAGGCAAATATGTCGCTGCGATTGGTGATCTGCGATCCGGCATTCGTACCGGTGGCCGACCTCGACGCCGCGCCGCAGACGATGCCCGCAGTCGCCGAGCCCAAGAACCCGTTTCTTGCCGCGTTCAAACGAATGGTCGCGGGCGGCGACGCCAGGATCCATCTCGTCAATGGCCGGTTCCAGGATCTGGTCACCGCGCTGCCCGACCTGGTCGGCGAGACCGACCGCGAGCGCCACATGCAGCGCGTGCGCGCCTTGCGCGACGTGGGAACGCCGACAACGTGACCCGCATCAACCCGATCAATCCCGAACGCTATATCGGCACGATAACTCAGGCGACCGCGTCCTATGTGCATGTGAACCTGCCCAATGCGGCGGCCGTGCCCGAACGGCGCGGGCTGTCGCTCGGCGCGGTCGGCGATTTCGTGTTCGTGGATTGCGAGCGTTTCCAAATCCTTGGCCGGATCGTCGAGACCAAGATTCCTGATGGCGAACGGCTGACGGTCGAGCCATCGCTCGGCAAATCTGCGGTTACCAATCCGATCGGCAAGATCCAACTACTGGCGGCGGTCGAGCAGCGATCGAACAAGCTGCGGCGCGGCCTGCCGGATTTTCCGCGGATCGGCGACGGCGTCTATCTGGCCGAACCAAGCCAGCTGGCGACGCTGATCCGCAATGCCGTCGCCAATGAAGACGAACTGACGCTCAGCATCGGGCGGATCGATGCCGCCGACGGCGTCGATGTCTGCCTACCGCCCGAGAAGATTTTCGGCCGGCATTGCGGCGTGTTCGGTGCGACCGGCGGCGGCAAGAGTTGGACCGTGGCCACGCTGGTCGAGCAGCTGAAGAAGGCCGGCGGCCGCGCGATCGTACTCGATCCGACCGGCGAGTTCGCCGAAATGGGAAATGTCGACGAGGTCTTCGTGTTCGACGCACCCGCCGGGGCTGCCAAACGCGTCCATTTTCCGTATCGCCAGATCACCGAGGATGACCTGTTCTCGCTTTTCAGGCCATCGGGCCAGAGCCAGGGGCCGAGGCTCAGGGAAGCAATCAAGAGCCTCAAGCTGGTCGCGGCCAGCGCCGCGGCGCCGCCTGCGGGTGTGTTCGTCAACAATGGTCTGGTCGAGAAAGCGAACCGCCCCCGCGCCGCCTACTTCAACGCGCTGAACGCACACGCTGCCCAGCTGCATCATCCGGCATGCGACTTCGACATCACCAACCTCGCCGAGCAGGTAAAGAACGAGTGCGTCTGGGGAACAGGCAGGAATAATGCCGCCAACTTCGGTGACGGCGACCCGGTGTCACTCGGCTATTGTGAATCGCTGATCGCGCGGATCAACACGCTGCTCAGCTCACGCGAGCTCGAATGCATCTTCAAGACCAACGGCACGTCGCTGGTGACCGAGCTGCACGCATTCCTGGCCGACGACAGCCGCGACATCGCGGTCATCTCGTTCAAGGATGTGCGGTTCGAACACAACACCCGCGAGATCCTGCTCAACGTCATCGGCCGGTTCCTGCTGGCCGAAGCCAGAGCGGGCGCGTTCCGGACTTCCCCGCTGGTCGTGTTCCTCGACGAGGCGCATCAGTTCCTCGGACGCTCGGTCGGCGACGAGCATACCAGCGTAAAGCTCGATTCCTTCGGCCTCATCGCCAAGGAAGGCCGCAAATACGGCCTGACCTGCGTCCTCGCAACGCAGCGGCCGAGGGACATTCCGCAGGACGTAATGAGCCAGCTGGGCACATTGTTCGTGCACCGGCTCACCAACGACCAGGATCGCGAGACGGTCGAGCGTGCCTGCGGCGATCTCGATCGCGGTGCCGCTCAGTTCGTGCCGATGCTGGCGCCCGGCGAAGCGGTGGTGATCGGACCCGACATCCCTGCCCCAGTCCCATTGTTCATCCACCCGCCCGAATACCCGCCGGACTCTAAAGGACCGGAGTTCCAGAGCTTCTGGCGCGGGCGCAGGGAGCGTGCAGCGGCAGCGGCCGCTCTGCCAGCCGTTCCTGCCCCGCCGGTTCCAGCGCCTCCTATCCCGGCTCCGCCGGCCGCAGCCGCCGTCGTTCCACCGCCGCCACCAATACAGCCACCCGTTCCTGCCCCACCGGCTGCAGCGCCTGCTGTCCCGGCGCCGCCGACCGCAGCCGCCGTTGTTCCACCGCCGCCGCCGATACTCCCAGCCAACCCACTTTTCGCAGATGACCTCGACGACGACGTGCCCTTCTGACCGCCGATGCTCCAACCAATTCTGGGAGAACGGCAGAAGCCGCGCAGGACGAGCAAATTTCATCACGCGACGGCGTTTAGCGGCGCGTCATCACCCGCTCGACAACAACGTCTGATGCAAAGCCGGGGTGACGCCCGGCGCGGAGCTCGGCGGCAAGCCAAGGCAGCGGATCGCTGTAGATTGGGTCGCCTTCCGCCATCGATTTCGGACCGAGCATGATCCGGCCTGTTACGATCCGCTTGCTGATATCGTGGGTGGCGGTCGGGCGGGCTTCCAATGCCTCGAGTGCTGTCGTGATATTCTCTCGGGCGGGATTGATGTAGCGCCCCTGCGTCGGATCGGCCGGATCGTGGCCGAGATAGAAGGGCCGGTCGAGCAGCCAATCGCCCCCCTGGGTGTCGCGGCGGCGCCCCTCCGCTAGCCCCGCGCCGCCGGGTGCCGGACCATAGCGGGTGACTGCCCGATCTACGGTGAGGCTGGCGCCGTCCTTGAAGGCGACGTCGAACCGCCGCTCGTCATTTTGCGCGACCGAGGCGATCTCGGCCTGGACGTATCGTACCGAAGGAAAGGACAGGAGCAGCCGCATCAGCCAGACATTGTAGGGCGAGAGCTGACGCGAATAGGCCGTGGGGGTGCGGCCGTTGAGGACGATCTCGACATCGGGCCGCGCCATCGCGTGGATCACGTCGACATTAGGCGGCAGATCGATATCGTCGGCAAGCGCCGCGATCCCGCGACTGATCCAGACATCGCCATGGTGGCGCGCGGCGGCGCGTGCGTCGAACTGCGCGTCGAACGGCAGCGCCTCAACGAACGCTTCGAGCGTCTGGTAGCTGGCCGCCGCGATGTCGCTATCAGGCGCGAAGGCGGCATAATGCGGTGCAAGCGCTGCTTCGATCGCCTCCAGGATCGGCTGCGCCCAGGACTCGCCGCTCCGTGGCCAGGGGATGGTCGGATTGCGCTCGATATTGGTGCGCTGGTCGAGCCACCAGATGATTTCGGAGAGGACCGGGGTCTCGAACCGGTCGATATCGTCGTTGCGAAACACCGCATCGAGCCGCGCACCTACCAAGCCGACATCGATCGCCGCCTCGAGCCCGGCGCCGATCGGCCACAAGGCTTCGACATGCGCGTGGCTGAAATCCTTCATGGCGTACTGCAGCGCCTCAATGACGCCGCTGTCGCCACAGCCTGAGATCAACACGGTGGCCGGTGTAACCAGATGATCGTAGATTAGGCGGTGGCCGGATTGCCAATAGCTGTAATCACTCACCCCCTTCAGTTTAGTCTCCGGACCAAAGCCGGTCGCGTCGATCAGCAGATCGACGGGCACGGCGGCGAGATGCGGCGCATCGATCGAGAAGTCGATCTCGAGCCCGCCCGGAAGGATTTTGATCATCTCCCCACGAACCTCGGACTCGCGCGAGACGAAGATCGGCAAGGTCTGATCGTAGGAAGCCAGATATTCGCTGGTCCAGAAGGCCGCGACGTCGCTCGCCCGACCGGCGGGCCAGGCGAAGATCGGCGAGCGATATTCAGGCTTAGACAAGCCCGGATCAAAATTCTTGCCGAGCGCGCGGGAGTTGAGATTGGTCGAGAGATGCCGATGCCCCTTGTCGCGGAAACGCGCGAACAGTTCGTCCTCCTTCTCAAACACGAGCGCGATAGCATCGTTGACCAGCGCCAGGATGACCGCGAGCATCATCCCCGAAAACGAGCCGCCGACGATCGCGACGGTGTCGCCTGGGCCGACGCGCTTGGTCCATCCCAGCGCCCAAGCGAGATTGGTGGCGCGGATCTGCTGGTGCAGGATCGAGATATTCTCGAGCGCAAAGCCGGTCGCCGAGAGGATGTTCGGGCTTTCGATCGAGGTCGCTTCGGCGATCATGTTTAAGGCAAGGGCGTCAAGCTTGACCCGAGAATCGGAGTCAGGTGGGAAAATTGTTCTGGTCATGAATCCGACTAGCAGATGACGACCATCGGCCGCCATATTCCCGGTCGCGATTCATCACACTGAGGATCGTGTCCTAACTCGTTGCGCCAAGGGGGGCATGCCGACACCGCGCTTATCGCAATGCTGAGATGCGTCGCTGACGACATAGACCGACGAATACAAGCGGCAGGTTTCGGGCACAGGCCATTCATCGCCTTAATGGCTGACCTGCGGCGCGAAGCGGTCAAAACGCCCACCACTATTCCAGTCGCGCGGCAGCACGCCGGCACCGGCCCAAAGCTCTCATCATATGATAGTCAACGCCCTTTTCGCCGATGCCGAGTTGCTCGGCGATCGCCCGATAGGACATGCCTTTGAGTCTATGCATCAGGAATATCCGTCGCGTTCTGCGCGGCATCGCGAGAAGCGCCCGTCGATAAGCTCGACGCAATTCCGCTGACTGAATCCCGCTTTCTTGGTCGGGCTGGATTGCAGCATCCCGCGTTTCATCTAAAGGATATAGAACGCACCCTTTCCTGCGCCAGGTCCGGTATCTTTCGATGAGCAAATTTCGAGCCGTCCGCGTCAGATATGCTTGAGGGTTCTCGACTCTCTCAAACGCCCCACAGCGGAGCATTCTCATGAAAGCTTCCTGTACCAGGTCGGGCGCTGCCTCGCGGCCCACCTTGCGCCTGAAAAAGTGGAACAGCCGCACGTTCTGCGATCGGTAGAATTCGTCGAACGACGTGAACGAACCGGGGGCGGTCATGACCGTTCCTCCCGCTGATCGTGCGAAGGCAGCGGCGCATCCCGCGAAGCGCGGTAGAGGGTGATGCCGGCCTCGATCCGGTCGAGGATGAAAGTGTCGCGCTCGGCCCTGGCCGTGCGAATGTCGGACTTTGAATAGACTTCGATGTCGACGGCGCAGCGATTGCCGACTTCCCGGTCGATCGTTGCCCGTGCCCGTCGCCAACAGCGTTCGTCGGTAAAGACGGGATGATTGACGACGACCCAGAATTCGTAATCGGAAAATTCGATCGTCCGGCTATCTTCGTACCAAGATCGCCGCGCATAAGGTCCGATTAGGATGATCCGCTTGATCCGTCCCGGCTCGGGCGCCTGGACCTGCGAGGGATCGAACAGCCCGCGCAAAATGCGGGTGATGCGTTCGATTTCTCTTTGTTTGCGCCGGATGAGATGCCCGACGCGCGCCATCACGACTTCGCGCGCGTATACGTTGTTCAAATGTGGGGTAGTCATTTGCAGCTCGCACCGCGGCGGTCCGCGCAGTTGCACGCGGATGGGCAAGCGGTGTTCGCTATCGGGCCGCAGGGGCGGCTATCAGCAACCGTCCGACACGCGGCCGGACCTACATGATGCCTGGCAGGATTATCCTCGAAATGGCCGCCAGTCATTCCATTCCGTGATGCGGATTATGCCAGAATCCGGGAGTCCCGGCAAGTCGCCGGATGCCAGCGCCTACTTGCGCGCCGCCGCCTCTAACTCGGCGATCTTGTCGGAGCAGACCTGATGCACGACGCGGCCGAGATCCTCGACGCGCTCGCCGAGCCAGGACAGCTCCTCTTCGCTGATCTTGTAATGTTTGGAATACCGCGCCTTGGTGTAGGCTTCCTTCAGCTTCTGGAACATCGATCGCTCGCGATGCGTGTCTTCGGGCCAGATGCCGTAGAGACGGCGATCCAGTCCCTCCGCCAGTGATCGCAGGAATGCGATGTTATGGTTGTAAGGGGTATAGAGGGTCAGCGTCAGCAACACGCACGAATATAGTCGTTCGGTCGCCTGATGAAGTTCAAAGGCTGCGATCTTGCCGCGCCCACGTCCCATCGCATGTTTCGCCTGATCATAAAAATCCAGGGCGCTGGTCAGCCACTCGTCAAAATATTCTTTGGCTGCTTCCAAGGCCTGCTCAGGCGTCTTCGGCTTCGGCGTGGCCAACTCCCGGTCATCGGCTTCGTAAAGCGCAATACCGTCCTTCACGAGCTCCATGAAGAATACGCGGCCATGCGAGAGGCCGTCGTTCACCTCGTGCAAGCTGTGGACGATGAAGTTGACCGGCGTGTGGAGCGTCTTCTCGATCGTATATGCACGGATCAGCCGTTCCTCGGCCTTCGCCCAATAGGCGGCGCGGTCGGTCAGCTCTTTCTGACTAACGATGACGAGGATGTCGTAGTCGGATTTATACTGGTTCGCCGACAGCGGCGCATCGACCCAGTCGCCGCGTGCATGGCTGCCGAACAGGATGATCTTGAGGATGCGCGCGCCCTTGCGCGGCCCGGTCGCATTCTCCGTGGCGCCGCGAAACTCGTCGAAGATAGTCTCGACGACGCGTTCTAGCTCACGCTGCTTGGCAGAAGGAAGATGATCGAGATCAGTGCGCATGTCTCAAGAATCTTCGGCAAGAACATGCGGTTTGGCAAGGACTAAAGCCCGGCCCCGAATTTAGAAGCAAGAGTTTGCGCCAATCCGGACGCGCTCGTCTTCGCGGCAACAGGCTGCGGAATGATGGCCTGTGCGATCGCGGTCTGGACCGTCCCGGCGCGCTCGTTAATCGCCGACACCAGTTTCGCGCGATCGTTGGTGAAAATCGTCGCCGACTGCTTCGCGCGCGAGATCCCGACGTAGAAGCTTTTTTGGTCGACCAAATTGGTGGCGCGGCTGTCGGCATGAACGATGACATGATCGGCCGTCCGTCCCTGAGCGGCAAAAGCTGTGTCGACATAGCCATGGGCGATATGACGGTCGCGGGCGGTATCGAGCCGCAACGTCTGGATCTGCCCTCGCGCGCCCCGAACGGTAGCGGACCTGCTATCGGCGTCGACCACCGTCACCTCCACCCGTGCGCCATTCACGCGACCCGCCTCACGGTCGTTGCGCGTGAACCGGATGCTGTCACCGACCCTCAATTCCAGCCGCTGCGTTTCGAATAACTGCACCTTGCCGGCACCCCATTGTCGCAACCGCCAGTCCACCTCGCGCCCGTCCTCCGATCGTAGCGCGACAGCCGCCTTGGCAGGATCGACGCCCTCCACCCGGAACGCCTCGCCGCGCGCGACGCCCTTGTCGGCATAATCTCGGTCAAAGCGGACGACGTCACCTTTGTCGTAGCACAGCGGGTCGCGCGCTTCGGCGCGGGTCAGTCCCTTATTGACGAGGCTTTCCACGACGACCGTCGGTCCCTTGAGCGCGCCCGATCGTGCGAGCGCCTGGCGAATATCCGCGGTCAAGGCATCTCGGCCTTCGCGAGATGGCTCGATGACCAGCGTGCGCGCGCGGTTGGCTTTGTCGAGCCCCGCATAGCGATCGGCGATCGCGGCGAAGCGTTCGGCGCGGTCAGAACCCTCGATGATCGCGCCGCCACCGCGATCAAGCGCGGCCAGCGCCTTCTTGGCATCTCCTTCGATCGACGCCAGCACCGCTTCTTTTGTCGCGGTATTTGTCTGCCGGACGATCTCGCCGAGCTTGGCAGTCTCCATTCCGGCAGTCTGTAGCTGCGCGAACGCCGCGCCGGCCTCGACCGATCCAAGCTGTTTCACGTCGCCGACGAGGACGACGCGGGCATTATGTTGCGCGGCGAGATCGAAGAGGCGCGCGGTATCGCGCGCGGAGAGCAGCGAAGCTTCATCGACAATCCACGCGGCGGGCGGACCGGACGCGGAAGGTCCGGGCGACAGCATATGGCGGGCGACCGTGTCGCCGCGCGTCGCCAGCGCCTCGCCAAGCACCATCGCCGCCGATGCGGTCGGCGCAAGCGCAACAACCGATACCCCACGCGCTTCCGCTTCGCGGGCAAAAGTCGCGAGGACCGTCGTCGTCTTCGCGGTCCCTGCATAGCCCTGCACCGCGGTGATCCGGTTTCGGCTGGTCAGAAGTTGTTCGGTCGCCGAGCGCTGATCAGCATTCCAGGCAATACCGTCATGCTCGGCCTGACGTGATGCGACCGCGACTGCCTTCGCTGCAGCTAGCGGCGACGCGATCGGGGCTAATGCGCCGCGACCTTCTGACTCGATCTGGAGCAATCGCGTTTCGGCTTCGATATTCTGATGCGTGGTGAATCCGGCAAACTCCGCACCGCGCCGGTCGAGGAAGGTGCGGTCAACGAACTCGCCGCGTGCGCCTGCGGCGTCGATGGCCGCTCCGATCTGAGCATAGCTGACCCTCCCCAACCCAACGCGCCCGGCTTCCTCGTGCAATGCCGCGACGGAAAAGACCGATTGCCGCTCGCCGAGCTTGTCAGCGGCATGGGCCACCGCGCGCTCGGCCGCTTTCGCCTGCTCCGCCAATCCCGACGCGCTGACCGCATTGGATTTTGCCTCGCTTATGAGCGCCAGCCGCGCTTCGGAACTAAAGCCGGCCCGGTCGGCGGTCCGGCGCCAATCCGCTACCAACGACGCTTGATCAGCCGCGAACTTGGCCTGACGGGTATCGAGAGCTGCGACCTGCTTCTCCGCAGCGCTGGCGGCTTCACGCGACGTCCCCCGCTCGCCAAGCGCGGCCTCGATCTCAGCGCTGCGAGTGCTGAATGCCGCCATGACGTCAGCCGAGATACCCTTGATCTCGAACATCGACTCCTTGGCAGTGTCGATCTCATAACCGAATTCGCGGACCTTCAAGGCCAGTTCCTGCCGGTAGATCGCCCCGATCTGCTTCTGCAGCTGGTAGATGGCTCGCGGTTCAAGGCTGCGCCACGATCCGTCCTCGCCCTGCGTCGCGTTCATAATCACATTATGCGTGTGAAGCTGCGGGTCCTGCGCCCGGCTGGTCCCATGCTGGAAGCTCGCAATGATGAGATTGCCGGTCGCCTCGCGGGTCACGGCACCGCCATGCCGAACCCGTGTCACGGCCATATGCGTTTCGACATGCGCAAGGGCCGTCTTTACCGCTTCGCCGTGGGCGGCGATCAACCGTCGGTCGCCCGCGACCTCCGCCATGATCGACACCGACTTGGGCGCACTCAAGGTCACGTCCCAGCCGGGGCGGTGCTCAAGCTGCCCGTCGCGGAAGGTGCCCAGCTGCTGGTCGCCGATCTTGCCGTCGAGAAGTTCGCGAAAGCGCTCGCGATCGACATCGCCCTTCAGTCCAAGTTCCTCGGCCCCCTTGCCGTGCCATTCGGACGGCGAAAGGCCGCCCTCGGCATAATAGTCGTCCGCCTCGTAGTAGCTGCTGGCCTGAGCCGAGCTGGTCAGCGCGGATACCGACGCGACCATCAGACCGGCCCGGGACCTGCGGGCGATGCCGGGGGAGACTCGGCCACTGACGCCGATGGCGCCGGGGGCGCTGCAGGCTTCGGCGGAGAAGGCGGCGGCGCCTCCACGGATCGCTGCCACAGACTATTCTTCGGGTCGCCTTCGACAAAGCCCGGCTGGCGCGGTTCGCCACGACGGGCGATGTGATCGGCAGAGAGCTTGATACGCGCAACGGGCAAGCCGTCGGGAAAAAGCAAATAACCCTCATGCTTGGGCAGGCGGAATTCGCTCTCCAATATTGCCGGCCGTGTCTCGCGTTGCCGGCCAAGCGTCGTGCGCGCCTTGTCGTCACCGTGGGCTAAGGCGTCGGTCATGGTCGGAACCTCGACGTCGCATGTGCCGATTGTCTTACTGGACCACTGCCGCGTTTCGCTATCGGTCAGTTGCAGGAACAGCTTGGTGTTGCAACAGCCCAGCATGGATTCCGCAAGCTGAGGCCCGTAGCGATGGCGCATCTGACCGACCGCCTGAAAGGTCAGGACGACCGCCGCCCCAAACTTCCGCCCCTCGGGCAGCAGGCGTGCAAGATTGTCGACGCGGGGAAGGTCGGCCAACTCGTCGAGCACAAACCAGACGCGCCGGTCGGCCGACGGCGACAATCCAAGCACCGCACTTGCGGCGCACTCTAGCCAGCATGCGAGCAGCGGCTTCGATGCTTCGAAATAGTCTTCCTTACGCGGCACGAATATCCAGGGCTTGCGGCCCTCATGCTTGTCGAGCCCGGAGATAAAGTCCCGGAAGGCGAACGGGGCCTCGTCGCCCTCCTGCATCCGGAGGAACTGGATGAGATTCGAGGCCTTGGCGAGCATGAAGAGCACGCTTCCCGTCGCGCGGTCCGCGTCGTCGGCGAAGGTCCGCGCCGAAGAGCTGTTACCCAACCAGTGTTTGAGGTCGTCCTTCGTCCGCACCTGGAGCGCGTCGAGCAAGTCGGGCAATGTGCCCTTGTCCTCTCGCCAAAGGGCACGGATCATGTTGGCTACCAGGATGCGGCTCGTCTCGAGCCAGACGTCGCGATCGTGCTGCCCGGTCTCGGTGATGAGCTGGTTCGCGATCCGGTCTGCATCGGCTGGATGCGCGATCTCGGCGAACGGCGACCAATAGGCGCAGCGGGCGTCGAACGGATTGAGAATGATGTCGCCGCGCTCGGGCCGGTAGTAATGCGCGATGAACTCGCCACTCGTGTCATAGACCAAGGCCGCTTCGCCGCGCGCCTCGATGCCATCGAGCATTTGCCGTAGCATGGTCGTCTTGCCGCTGCCGGTCGTCCCGATCATTGCCATGTGCCGGGTCTCGAGCCTGGTCGGGATCGGGACCACGCCGATCGCTAACGCGCGCTCGCCAGCGTCGCGGCGCGTCTGTTTGGCAAGGCGCTCCTGAGTCGTAACGCGCGTGCCGGCGATGAAACGGTCTCGGAGCGCAAGCTCGCGGCGCCGCGCCACAGCTTGCCGGAAAAGAACAACACCCGACAACCATCCGCCAAAGCCCAGCCAGAGACCCCGCACGATCATCGACGTCGTCGCGGACGCCGAGTCACTAAAATAGGGATGCGCCGCGACGATGCGAGCCGACGCTTCATACTGCTCGCCACCATAGTCGACCATGATGCCGGGTTCGGCGGTCGTGCCGCTCGCAAACCAGGTCTTGGCCTTTGCAAGGTAATAGGTGCCGGTCGCTTGCATCGTCCGTGGGGGCAGCATCATGTGAGGTACGATCAGCCCGCCTAGCCCGACCGACGCCAACATGATGACGGCTTGGCGCTTGAAGCGTTTTGCCTGGCTGAACCGATAATGCCGCCGCAGCGCGTCAGCATGGATCCGGCGATCCTGATGCTGGCTCATGATGGCGCCTCCTGCGAGAGGCGACACTGGCGCTCATAGGCAGGGCTCACTTCAGCAGCGATGTCCCCCTCGGTCTTGCCGCCGGCGAGTGCCGCGCTCCGCGCATAGCAATAGGAGGCGCAGGCGGTGAACAGAACCCGGTCGAGCAGTCGCTCGACGTGAGCGACACCGGTGCTGACCGATGCCAGTTCGGCGACCAGCTCGCGATCGTTAGCGCCAGGAGTCGGCGGGTTGGCCAAGGCGGCGACGCCGGCCTTCACGCAACGCTGGAGCATCTCATAGGGGGTGACATTCTGCTGGTCCGCGAGCTTCTGCATGGCCTTTTCGACCGCAGCCGGCACGCGGACGGTGTATTGGACAGTCTTCATCATGCCGCCCCCGCGAGAGTACGGGTAGCACTCTCGAAAATCCGCGGAAATCTGCGGCCCTGACGCAGGCTGCACACCGCGTAGTCGAATCGTACTCGCGAAAAGTGGCGGAAAAGCTGGATGCACCCGTGCGTGAGGTGTGTATCCAAATTACGGGTCCGATGCGTAGCATCGCGGCCCTGCGACCCTGCCTCCAAAGCAGCCGTATCAGACATGATCCGAGCCCCCCTTGCGAGGAGCTGCAACCATGCGATCCTGATCGAAGATGTCGCCCCTTGCCGCGATCATCGTCTTGGCCTTGCGATCAGCAGCCTCGCGATCAAACGCGACCGGCGTCATCGGACATTCGCGCAGACCGTTATCGGCTACCCACGCTTGTATCGCCCGCTCGATCGCGGCCCGCATTTGAAAATGAAGATCGCTCGCCTGATAAGGATCGAGGTGGGCGGTGACGCCAGAGCTGAGAATGAGACCACCCAGCGGGAAAACATGGTTGCCCGCCCACTGGTACGGACCATCGATCCGGCAGAAGCTGGTTTCGCCGTCATAGAAAGCCAGGGGAGGGCGCTCCGCCCGGTTCCACGCAGCCAGTGCCGAACGGTACGTATCTCCGTCTTCCCCGTCAGCGATCAGCTTCTCTATGAGCGGAACGACATAGGGTGCGTTGTATCGGTCGACGGCGAAACGCAGGGGGACTTTGTCGTCAAAGCGGAAGAAATTGGTGAGCCGGTCGACGGCTTTGCTCAGAATGGACATGCGGCGTCCTTTCAATAAAATGGGATATGTCGGTGGGATGGTGGGCGACGTGTCGCCCTCGTGGGGATCAGGCCTAAGTCTGAGTCTGGGTCAGCCGTCTGATCGACGCGGTGGTGATTAGCGTCCGCGTTCCGATCTTGAGGGCATCGACCTGTCCGGTCTTGATGAGCTTATAGATCGTGCTGCGACCGACGCCGAGCGCCTTCGCTGTGCGGTTAATCGAGTATGCGAGTTCATCCATTGTCGCCTCCGTTCGAGTGCCGCGATGCGGCGGGCGACAGGATCATTTGCACGCAAGCTCCCGCATTCCCAACGGTGTGCGGAGGCACCTATTTCGGCGGTTTGTGGGGTTTCCCGGTAATTGGCTTCGATCAGAAACCACGCAAATGCGTGTTTCCTCGGTAATCCAGGCTAGGAATTCGAAGAACGATTTTTTTTGATCGCTTCCAGGATATCGTTTGCGTAGCCTGCAAGCTGGGTGTCGCTAGGGACGTCAAGCCGCCTGCCGATATACCAATGTACCAGTAGGCCTATGATCACCTTCTGATTTCCGATCTTTTTAGTCATGTCGAGCGCGCGCACCTTGGGATGGTCGATCAGCGAGATGATCGCGCCGGTGTAATCATACTTCTTGGGCACGCCAGACCGCTTGGGTTTGGCCTTGGCCTCGGCGATCAATTTGTCGACGTCCACCTCTAGAAACAATTCCGGGGCAAACCAGAAACCGACAGGGCCAAAAAGGGCGTTGCGGATCGTGCTGTCGTTGGCGACATGCGCAGCACGGAGTTTGCCGAAGAAGTAGCGATGAGCGACATAGCGGCGCGCGTCGTTGCGAGCGTAGTAAAAGGCGCGCGGCGTCGATTCGAGTTGGAGGACGGCGAACAGGCGCTCCAGGTTTCGGACAGCAGAATCTTCGGGGTCCGCATAAACCGGCTTCTGCGGCGTTGCAGCCTTCAATCCGCCATACTGAAAAACGCGCCAAGAGGCGCCAGCCGCCATCATCAAACCAAAACAACCCAGACCGATCAGCCCGATGACATCGGCTCCGGGCGCCTCATTCAAAGTGAGAGCTAGCCAGGGCAGTAAGATAATGGCGGTCGTGAAAGCGGCGGCCGCAAATGTGGTCGATAAGAGCCAGTATCTCTTTTGGATGACGCGTGAGGCATCCGCCGCGATGCGGTCGAGCTCAGCAAGGCCAGTCTGCTCATCCATGTTGATGAAGCGGGCTGCAACCCTGCGGAGCGACAAAACTTCCGTTCGGTCATCCACCGGCTTCTCCTAGCAAGGGATGGCTACATTGCCTCCATCACGGAGCTGACACAAATAATCACTCCACCACTGCGCCATCTCGACGCGTTCAGCCCAATAGGCCGACTGATTGTATATGCGGCGAATACTGCCCGCGACCATGTGGGCAAGGGCACGTTCGATGGCATCGGGATTCCATTTTCCCGACTCGTTAAGCAGCGAAGAGGCCGAGGTCCGGAACCCGTGGGCCGTCATTTGCTCCTTGGAATAGCCCAGACGACGAAGCGCTGCGTTGATTGTATTGTCGCTGATCGGTCGCGCCCGTGTTCGCACCGAGGGGAACACATATTTGCCGTTACCAGAAAGTCCGCGCATACTTTCCAAAATCGCGAGTGCTTGGCGCGACAGTGGCACTGCATGCGGTTGGCGCATTTTCATCTTGGCTGCGGGAAGCGTCCAAACTGCTTTCGCGAAGTCGATTTCTGCCCATTCCATCTGGCGTAGTTCGCCGGGCCTCTGAAAGACATGCGGGGTTAGCTTGAGCGCATGCATCACCGCCGGATCACCGACATATCCCTCAATCGCACGGAGGAGGGCGCCAAACTCAACTTGGTCGGTGATTGCCGCGAAGTGTTTGACGGTCGGTTGGATGAGCGCGCCAAGCAACATCTGCGCGGGATCGCGTTCGGCTCGGGCTGTAGCGGCGGCATAGCGGAAAACGCGGCTCGAGAAAGCACGGACCTGCTTGGCCGTCTCCAAACGCCCGCGCCGTTCCTGCTTTTTCAGTTCGTGGAGTAGCTCCGCAGGCGTGATGTCGGCCACCGGCCGCCGCCCGAACTCCGCGCCTAGCAGGCGCAAAAGCCAGCGATGCTTTTCGAGTGTCGCGGCCGCGACACCTTCCTTCTCGCGCTTCGCTATCAGCTCTTCAGCGACCGCCGAGAAACTGTTGCCCGCGCTGATGCTGGCAGCGATTCGAGCCTGCCGCTTGGCGGTATTGGGATCCACGGCATGGGCGAGCTGCTTCTTCGCATCGTCCCTAGCCGCTCGCGCTGCGGCGAGCGAAATTGCAGGATAAGCGCCGAGCGCCAGTTTTCGCTCCACTCCATGCAGGCGATATTTAACGCGCCAAAGTTTGCTGCCGATCGGGTTGACCAAAAGATAAAGGCCGCCCGAATCTGAGACCTTATAGGGCTTATCTTTTGGCTTCGCTTTGCGGATTGCGGTGTCAGTGAGTGCCATTTGGGGGCCTCGCAAATTAGGGGCTTTGGAAAGGCCCCCGGATATGCCCCCGAATCGTTCAGTTGCGGGCGATCATTGGCAATCACCGGAAGCCAGCGAATGCTCAAAAACTAGCGGATTTTCGGGGTTTTTTCAACCATCAGCGACTGCGCGCGGGCAGCAAATTGGAGCGGGTGAAGGGAATCGAACCCTCGTCACTTGCTTGGGAAGCAAAAGCTCTACCATTGAGCTACACCCGCACTCGGCAACGACCGATAGGCGGCCTTTGCCGTCATCCGCGGCGCGGGTCAATCCTTTGCTGGCGGCGCGGTGTCAGCGCGCCGATTCGCAGATCGTCTCCATCGCGACAAAGGTCGATGTGCTCGCGACATGCGGCAGGCTCGAAATCTTCTCGCCGAGCACGATCCGGTAACGGCGGATGTCGGGCGTGCGGACCTTGAGCAGATAATCGAAGCTGCTCGCGATCATGTGGCATTCCTCGACCTCGGGAATCTGCCGCACCGCCATGTTGAACTGCATCAACGCATCCTCGCGCGTGTCCGACAGCTTCACCTCGGTAAAGGCGACATGGTCGAGCCCGACCTTGGCGGGATCGACGATCGCGCGAAACCCGACGATCAGCCGGCTGTCGACGAGACGTTTCACGCGCTGCTGGCACGGCGTTTTCGAGAGACCCACCTGCAGCGCGAGTTCGGTAAAGGTGATCCGCCCGTCACGGCCCAGAATCGCGAGGATCTTGCGGTCGAACTCGTCCATTTCGACTGTCGAAGAGGTGTTTTTCATACATATCGACTAGGATTCATCGGAAACTTGGTCAATTCATATATAGGATAGGAAAAAACAAGTCGGATCGACTGAGGGCAATATGCTATCAGGCGGCATGACCCAAAGCCCCGATCGCGCGCCCATTCGCGCCCTCGCCCGCCGCAGCGAATCCGACATCGTCGCCGAGCTGCGTAGCGCCCTTGCCACCTCTTCGGCCAGCGTCGAAGCCGTGACACGGCGCGGGCTTGAACTGATCCGCAAGGCGAAGGCTGAGGGGGAACGCGAGACGCTCGTTGCACAGTTGATGAACCGCTATCGCCTGTCGACCGAGGAAGGCGTCGTGCTGATGTGCCTCGCCGAAGCGCTGCTGCGCGTCCCCGACAATGCCACCGCCAATGCGCTGATCCGCGACAAGATCGCCGGGCGCCACTGGAAGGACGGCGAGGATGAGGACAGCCCGTTGATCGTTGCGCTGTCGTCGCGCGGGCTTTCGCTCGGATCGGCGACGCTGATGCTCGATGCGATGGGCAGCCGCGCGAACCCGCTGACGCTCTTGAAATCGATGGTTCGCCGCTCGGGCGAGCCGGTGATTCGGCAAGCGGCGCTCGCCGCGATGAAGATGCTGGGCCAGCAGTTCGTGATGGGCGAGACGATCGACGCCGCGGTCAAGCGCGCCGACAAGGAAAAGTCCGAACTCGCGAGCTTCGATATGCTCGGCGAAGCCGCGCGCACCGCCGAGGATGCGGCGCGCTATTACGAAAGCTATGCCAATGCCATCGCGCGCATCGGCAAGGCCGCGAAGCCCGGCGACCCGCACGCCAATCACGGCATTTCGATCAAGCTGTCGGCGCTCCACCCGCGCTACGAATATCTCCAGCACGCGCGCGTCATCGGCGAGCTGGTGCCGAAGGTGATCGAACTTGCCAAGGCGGCGCGCGCGGTGAACATCCCGCTGATGATCGACGCCGAGGAAACCGACCGCCTCGAACCGCATATGGACGTGTTCGCGGCGCTGATCGACGCCGGGATCGCCGATAACTGGACCGGGCTAGGCATCGTGATCCAGGCGTATCAAAAGCGCGCGCCGGCGGTGATCGACTGGCTTGCGAACCGCGCGCGGACGCGCGGGGTCAAGCTGTCGATGCGCCTCGTCAAGGGCGCCTATTGGGATACCGAGATCAAGCGCGCGCAGACGCTGGGGCTCGGCGATTTCCCGGTCTTCACGGCGAAGCTGCACACCGATCTCAACTATATGCGCTGCGCCCAGCTGCTGAGCGACTGCCAGGATTGCATCTATCCGGCGTTCGCGAGCCACAATGCGATGACGCTCGCTTTTGTCTCCGAACTGTTCGCAGGCGCCGATTACGAGCTGCAGCGGCTGCACGGCATGGGCGAGGGTGCGCATGACGCGCTCGTCGCGCTGTTCCCGCCGCCGCGCCCGGTACGCGTCTATGCCCCCGTGGGCACGCACCGCGACCTGCTCGCCTACCTCGTCCGCCGCCTGCTCGAAAATGGCGCGAACTCCAGCTTCGTGCATCAATTTTCGGATCCCGGCGTCACCGCCGAACAGCTCGCGGTCGACCCGCGCAGCGTTGCGAGCGCGGCATCGTCGAATATCCTGACCGGGCTTGGGCTCTTCGATCCGGTGCGCCGCAATTCGCGCGGTTACGACCTCGGCGATCCGGGTGTGCCCGAGGCGCTGGTTTCGGCGATCGGTGCGGCGCGGCGCGGCGACCTGGTCGCGGCGCCGATCGTCGGCGGCGTGGCGCGCAAGGGCAAGGCCGAGGCGGTGCGCAATCCCGCGACGGGCGCCGTCGTCGGCCAGGTGATCGAGGCCGATGCCGCGACGGTCGCCGATGCCGTCGCCGCAGCGCGCAAGGCGCACGGCGACTGGAGCCTCGCGGGCGGTGCCTTCCGCGCCGAACGGCTCGAACGCGCCGCTGATTTGCTCGAGGAGCATGACGCGCTCTTCCTCGGCCTCGCGATCGACGAGGCGGGCAAGACGCTCGTCGATGCGATCGCCGAAGTGCGCGAGGCGGTCGATTTCCTGCGCTATTACGCCGCGCAGGCGCGCGCCGACTTCACCTACCCCGTCGCGCTGCCCGGCCCGACGGGCGAGCGCAACGAGCTGATGCTCGAAGGCAAGGGCGTGTTCGTGTGCATCAGCCCGTGGAATTTCCCGCTCGCCATCTTCCTGGGGCAAGTGTCGGCGGCGCTCGCGGCGGGCAACAGCGTGCTCGCGAAACCCGCCGAGCAGACCCCGCTGATCGCGCATGCCGCGGTCGAACTGTTGCTCGAGGCCGGCATCCCCGGCGACGTGCTCCATTACCTCCCCGGTCGCGGCGAAACCGTCGGCGCGGCGCTGACGAGCAACAACGACATCATCGGCGTGGCCTTCACCGGCTCGACCGAGGTCGCGCGGATGATCAACCGCAGCCTCGCCGGACGCGACGGCCCGATCGCGACGTTGATCGCCGAAACCGGCGGCGCCAACGCGATGATCGTCGATTCGACCGCGCTCCCCGAACAGGTTGCGCGCGACGCCGTCGCTTCGGCCTTCCAGTCGGCGGGGCAGCGCTGCTCGGCGTTGCGCCTGCTCTGCGTGCAGGAAGATGTCGCCGATACGATGATCGAGATGGTCGCGGGCGCGATGGCCGAGCTCAACGTCGGCGATCCGTCGATCCTCGCCACCGATGTGGGTCCGATCATCGATGATGAAGCGCGGGCGAATATCGCCGCTTATGTCGCCGAAGCGCGGGCAGCAGGCCGCGTGATCGCCGAAGCCGGGCGCACGAACCTGCCCGCCGATGGCCATTTCGTGCCGCCGGTGGCGATCCGGCTCGACCATGTCACCGACCTCAAGCGTGAGATTTTCGGGCCTGTGCTGCATGTTGCGACGTGGAAGGGTGGCGAACTCGACGCGCTCATCGATGCAATCAACGCCTCGGGCTATGGCCTCACGCTTGGTGTCCACACGCGCATCGATGGCGTGGCGGCGCACATCGCGGCGCGTGCGCAGGTCGGCAACGTCTACGTCAACCGCAATCAGATCGGCGCGATCGTCGGGTCGCAGCCGTTCGGCGGGCGTGGGCTTTCGGGCACCGGCCCGAAAGCGGGTGGCCCGCACTATCTGCACCGCTTCGCCGAGGAAAAGTCGATCTCGACCGACATCACCGCGGCGGGCGGCAATGCGGCGTTGATGGCGGGTTAGGGTCCGTACTCCATTACGGCGCCGTCGAGGTTTGAAGCAAAATGGCTCAGTGCGAGGAGAGAAGGCTCAGGAATATGTCCATATTTCAAGACTTCTCGACGAAGCAATGGGCCATTTTGATCAAATCCCTTCGGGACGTCCAAATGGCTTCCATCTCGACCCGAAAGCCGCTTGCAAGGGCAACCAGCCCTCGCGGCGCGTCTTTCGGCCCGATCTGTTCGCCATTTGGGCGCCTCGACGGCGCCGTAATGGAGTACGGACCCCGATCCTGCGCTGGCTGATGGGCGGCGGCTTCGGCAAGCTGCGCATCAGCCGGTCAGCTGTGACCACGAGGCCCGATACAGAGTGGACAACTGTCCCGGGCAAATACGTCCGAAATCGTCTCGCGGCAAAAATGCCGCGGCGACCCTATGTTATGGTTGCCCCCCGCAGCGATGACGGCGTACCGCGTTCCGGGCGGCGCGCCAACGGGGATTTTTACGCACCCGGCACGCCGAGCAACTGCGCCTGCGCCTTCAATCGTCCCGCCGCCGCCGGGTTCGCCGCAATCCCGTCCTTCAGCGCCTGCGCGGCCTTTGCCGTCTCACCCAGCGTCATCCGGCTGCGCATCAGCATGATCCAGCGGTCGACGTCGGCCGGATTGGCCTTCAGCTTCGCTTCGAGGCCGCTCACCATGCCCTCGATCATCTGGTCCTGCTGGCCCTTGGGAAGCTGCGACGCCGCTTCCATGTCGGCGCGGCTCGGCCCCGGGATCGCGCGCGCGGCAACCGGCATCTCGTTGGCGGTCAGCGGGCGCGCCGCTGTGCTCGCGAGCCGCGCCGCGACGTCGATCTTGTGGATCTGCCCGACCTGCTCGATCGTGCGGCGGAGGTCCGCCTCCCACGGCGCGCCCTGCGGCGTGTCGGCGAGCAGCGCGAACCAGTCTTCGATCGCGCCCTTGTGGTCGCCGCCAATATCCTTCTTCACCGCGAGGAAATAGCGCGCGCGCGGATCCTTGGCGTCGAGCGCGATCGCCCGGTTGAACGCTTCGAGTCCGGCGGCTGGCATCGGGTCGCTGTCGCTCCCCATCACTCGCGCCTCGCCCAGCGCCGACCAAAGACCTGCCGAATCGGGTGAAAGCGCGACCGCTTTCTCATACGCCCCGGTCGCACCCACGAAATCGCTCAGGTCGAATCGCGCCGCGCCGAGTGCGGTCCACGCTTCGGCACTGTTCGGCTCGCGCTTCGTGCGCGCTTCCAGCTCGGCGAGTTGATCGGACGGTGCGCCCGTGCCCTGCGCCCCCGGATCGGGGGCCGAGGGGCCGGAATCGCGCCAGATTGCATAGCCGATGGCGGCGGCCAGCAGAATGAAGGCGGCGATCAATATCATCCGGTTCGTGCCCGTCATGCCGCCCGCCATCTTGTTGCTCTCGCTCATTTTTGCCCCTCTTGTGCGCGCCGCGAAAAAATGCCGCCTGTGCGCGCAGTCATATTGCCTTTGCTTGGCGATGGTGTAGCCTTTGGCATACAAGGTCGGTCAACGATAAAATCGTCAGGGGTCGCACCGGCTTTCCCAGTCATACAGGGGAGGGGTGCATGGCAGTTTCGGATCACGTCGACTTTTCGACGTTCATGGAAGGCGTGAAAAAGCGCAACCCGGGTCAGCCCGAGTTCGTCCAGGCGGTGCAGGAGGTGTCCGAGGACATCTTCGATTTCATCGCCGACAAGGAAGAATATCACGCGCAGCAGATATTGCGGCGCATCGCCGAACCCGACCGCGTCGTGTCTTTCCGCGTCTGCTGGGAAGACGACAACGGCAATATCCGCGTCCAGCGCGGCTGGCGCGTCCAGAACAACAATGCCATCGGCCCGTACAAAGGCGGTATCCGCTTTCATCCGAGCGTCACCGAAAGCGTTCTCAAGTTTCTGGCGTTCGAACAGACGTTCAAAAATGCGCTCACCGGGCTGCCGATGGGCGGCGGCAAGGGCGGCTCGAACTTCAATCCCAAGGGCAAGAGCGTGCGCGAGATCATGCGCTTTTGCCAGAGCTTCATGACCGAACTTTATCGCCACATCGGCGCCGACATCGATGTGCCGGCGGGCGACATCGGCGTCGGCGGGCGCGAAATCGGCTTCATGTTCGGCCAGTATAAGCGGATCACCAACGAATTTACCGGCGTGCTCACCGGCAAGGGCCTCGAATGGGGCGGCTCGCTGATCCGCACCGAGGCGACGGGCTATGGCGCGGTTTACTTCCTCGCCAACATGCTCGCAGCGAAAGGGCAGGATCTCGTCGGCAAGACGGCGATCATTTCGGGATCGGGCAATGTCGCGACGCATGCCGCCGAAAAGATCGTCCAGCTCGGTGGCAAGGTACTGACGCTCTCCGATTCGGGCGGCTTCATCCACGATCCCGACGGCATCACGCAGGAAAAGATCGACTGGGTGAAGGCGCACAAGACGCATCGCCGCGGCCGGATCGAAGAATATTGCGACGAGTATAAATCGGCGAGCTTCACTGCGGGCAAGACGCCGTGGGGCGTGAAGTGCGACGTTGCGCTGCCGTGCGCGACGCAGAACGAATTGCTCGGCGACGATGCCAAGGCGCTGGTCGCAAACGGATGCATCGCGGTCAGCGAGGGCGCGAACATGCCGACGAACCTCGAAGGCGTGCATGTCTTCAAGGACGCGAAGATCATGTTCGCACCCGGCAAGGCGGCGAATGCCGGCGGCGTTGCTGTGTCGGGACTCGAAATGAGCCAGAACAGCGGGCGCCGCGCCTGGAGCGAAGGCGAGTTGCAGCAGATGCTGAAGGACATCATGGACGGCATCCACAAGAGCTGCATTACTTATGGCGATCAGGGCGACGGCTATATCGATTATGTAAAGGGCGCCAATATCGCGGGATTCAAGAAGGTTGCCGACGCGATGCTGGCTTTCGGGGTGGTGTAATTCGGCTCAAGGCGTAAAAGCGCCGGGTTGGGGAAAAGGGGTTCTGCGGATGACGACGCACGCTGGAAAGGAGCGCGCCGATCGGCCTTGGGCGGTATTTGCCGCCCTGACGCTGCTCGCACTTGCTATTGCGGCGTTCGTCTTCGCAGCCCCCGCCCGGTCGCAGGGCGAAAGCGGCGCGCGCTATACCGGCGTCGCCTCGTGCGCGGGGTCGACCTGCCACGGCCGGATGGAGGGTGACGGCACCGTCGTCCGCCAGGACGAGCTGATGAAATGGCAGGAACCGTCGACCCCCGGCGGCGCGCATAGCCGCGCGTGGGCGGTGCTCAGCAATAACCGCAGCCAGTTCATCGCGCGCAATCTCGGCATCGGTGACCCATCCAAGGCGCAGATGTGCCTCGGCTGCCACAGCACCGCGGGCACCGCGCGCGCGGTTCCCGCCGAAGATGGCGTCGGCTGCGAATCGTGCCATGGTCCGGCGGGCGGCTGGCTTGCGAGTCACTATGCCGGGGTCGGGACGAACGCCGATCCCGACCGCGAAATGCGCCAGAAACATCTCGCGAACCTGTCGGCGGGGCTCAAGAAGCTTGAGGATCCGGTCGTGCGCGCGGGCGTGTGCGTCGACTGCCACTTTGGCTCGGCCGCCGACGGTCAGTTCGTCACCCACCGCATCATGGCCGCCGGCCACCCGCGCATCGCCTTCGAACTCGACCTCTTCTCTTCGCTCCAGGCGCACCATCAGGAAGACGCCGACTATGGCTGGCGCAAGTTCGGTGCCGCGAACCGGCGCACCGATCATGTCCAGATGTGGGCGGTAGGACAGGCGACCGCGATCGAACGCAGCCTCGCGCTGTTTCAGACGCGGCGCGGGACCGAGGGCATGTTCCCCGAATTTTACTTCCTCGATTGCCACAGCTGTCACCGCCGCATCTTCGACCAGGCGAAGCCGGTGCGCACGGGGCTCGACAATCCCGGCCGCTCGATCCCCGAAGGCATGCCGCCCTATAATGACGAGAATCTGATCATGCTGGCGGCGGCGGCACGTATGGCGTCGCCTTCGCTCGCCGACCAGCTCGCGGTACGCACCGCGGCGTTCCACAAGGCGATGGCGACCGACCGGCCGAGCGCGGTCGCTGCTGCGGCGCAGCTGTCGCAGACGGTCGCGGCGCTCAAGAGCGCCTTTGCGTCGCGCAATTTCTCGGGCGCCGATGCCTTTGCGATGGTCGATGCGATTTCGGCGAAGGCGATCAGCGACCGCTACACCGACTATTCGGGGTCGCAGCAGGCCGTCATGGGCGTCGACACCTTGCTCAACGCGATGGTCTCGTCGGGCCGCGTCACCGTGGGCGCGGCGGCGGGCATCCGGGGCGACATCGACCGCGCTTATGCCGCGGTGAAGGACCCTAACGCGTACAAGCCGTCCGAATTCCAGGCGTCGTTCGGCAGCGCGGTGCGCGCGATCGGAGCGCTGCGGTAAGATCATGCGAAGCAAGACCCACCTTTTCCGTTCGGCCGCCTTCGCTGCGATGGGCGCGTTGCTGCTCACCTCGTGCGGCGGTGGTGGAGGCGGTGGCAGTACGCCGACCCCGACACCCACGCCGACCCCCACTCCAACGCCGACTACGGTGTATACGCCGCCCGCCGCCGAAGCGCTGACCACGGCGGACGTCGAGCGCGTGCTCGCCCAGGCGATATCGGAAGCGCAGGCGCGTAGCCTGCCATCGGTGATCGCGGTGACCGACCGTGTGGGTAACGTGCTCGGCGTGTTCCGCATGACCGGCGCACGCGCGACCGCGACGACCGCGCCCGCTCCGAACGGCGTGAATATCGACGCGCAGAATGTTACTTTCCCGGCCGAGGGCGGCGCGATCGCCAAGGCGGTAACCGGCGCCTATCTCTCGAGCGGCGGCAACGCTTTCTCGACGCGCACCGCGAGCCAGATCGTCCAGGAACATTTCCCGCCCGCGCCGACCACGGTGGGGCTCGAAAGCGGTCCCTTGTTCGGCGTCCAGTTCAGCCAGCTGCCATGCAGCGACCTGTCGGCGCGTTTCGGCGCGCCGGGCGCGGCGGCGCTGATCGGGCCGAAACGCTCGCCGCTGGGCCTCGCCGCCGACCCCGGCGGACTGCCGCTCTACAAGAATGGCGTGCTCGTTGGCGGCATCGGGGTAATGGGCGACGGCGTCTACGGCAGCGATCCGAACATCCTCGACATCGACAACGACTCCGAGGAGTTCATTGCGCTCGCGGGAACGCGCGGGTTCGAAGCGCCGGGGGCGATCACCGCCGACAAGATCACGGTCGACGGGACGAGCCTGCGCTTTTCGGACGCGACCTTCGCCGGGGTGATGTCGAGCGGCAGCGCGAGCTTTGCGAGCCTCAACGGCACCGCGGGCAATCTTGTCGCGGTGATCGGCTATGCCAATGCCGCGGTGACCGCGGGGATCGCTTATGGCAGCGAGGCCTCGGGCATCCGCGCCTCGACGCCGGCCGAATTCTCGAATCGCGATGCGTTCGTCCTCACCAACGGCAGCGGCACCAACCGCTATCCGCTGCGCGCGGGGACCGATGGCGCCACGAACAGCGCGCCGCTGACGCAGGCCGAGGCGCGTGCGGTGCTCGAAGAAGCCTTCACCGTGATGAGCCGCGCGCGCGCGCAGATCCGCCGCCCGCTCGACAGCCGCGCGCAGGTGACGATCAGCATCGTCGACACGCACGGGTCGGTGCTCGGCATCGTGCGCTCGCCCGACGCGCCGATCTTCGGCACCGATGTGTCGTTGCAAAAGGCGCGGACCGCAGCCTTCTTCTCGGGCGCGCAGGCGGGAGGCGAACTCGGCGCCGACGCCAGCGCCGACGTGCGCCAGTTCGTCCCCGCGACACGAACCTTCCTGAACAATCCGGCCGCGCTCACCGGTACGATCGCCTTTTCCGACCGCGCGAACGGCAATCTGTCGCGCCCCTATTTCCCCGATGGCGAGGTCGGCCGTCCGCAAGGGCCGCTGTCGCGCCCGATCGCACAGTTCAACCCCTTCTCGACCGGGCTGCAATCGGCGCTGATCATCGGCAATCTCGGCGCACATCTCGGCTTCGTTTCGGGCGCCAGTCCGACCGATACTCCGCCGCGCTGCACGACCTTGCCCGACGTTGCCGCGGGGCAGAACCGGCTGCAGAACGGCATTCAGATCTTCCCCGGATCGGTCCCCATCTATCGCGGCAACCAACTGGTCGGCGCGATCGGTGTGTCGGGCGACGGCATCGATCAAGACGACATGATCAGCTTCCTCGGTGCGCATAATGGCGGCGCGCGCGTCGGCGGCATCGGCAATGCGCCGGCCGCGATCCGTGCGGACACCGTCGTCGTAAATGTCGGCGCCGGGGTTCGCCTGCGTTACATCAGCTGCCCGTTCGCACCTTTCCTTGATACGGCGAACCAGAATGTCTGCAACGGGCTGTAGGCGATGATGACGGGGGGCAGCCTTTGGCCGATCATCGCGACACTCGCGGCGCAGGGCGCGCCGGGGGCCGATGTCACGCCGCCGCCGCCCGCGCCCGAAGGTCCGCCGGTCGCGGGTGACGCGACGCCCGCAGAGCAGCCCGCCGAAGAGCTGATTCCGCCGCCGCCGCCCGTCGACTGGCAGGAGGTGATCAAGGACGACCCGGTGACGCAGATCATCGAGGGCCGCCGCCGCCCCGGCTATCGCCCCGACCTTCCCGACGCCCTGAGCCAGGACAATGTCGGCGCGCTGCGCCCGCCGCCGCCGCAAGCCTTTCCGGGGATGGAGGACCAGCTGCCCGTTCCGGACCGCTGGCGCCTCATCGAAACGCTTGGCGTGGTCAAGGAGCGCTGGTTCGACCCCTATAACCAGAACACCTACAAGGGCGACCGCGCGATCGACCGCAGCAAGGTCAAATGGCTGCCGATCAAGGGCGACGACTGGTTCTTTGTCGCCAATGCGGTGTCCGACACCGTGTTCGAACCGCGCACCTTCCCCATACCCGTCGGCGTCCAGACGACTGAGCGGCCGGGCAGCCTCGACGTGTTCGGCAAGGATCGCAGCTTCGTCTTCGCGCAGACCTTCATCGCCGGCGCGGCGCTGATCAAGGGCTCGACCGCGTTCAAGCCACCCGACATCGAATATCGCGTCACGCTGGCCTACCAGGCCAATTATGTCGACGTGCCCGAACGGCGCGTGCTCGACGTGCGCCCGTCGAAGGCGAGCCACCGCTACGACAGCTTCCTCGGCGTCCAGGAGCTGTTCGTCGACAAGCATCTCGGCAACACGTCCGACCGATATGATTTCTATTCGATCCGCCTCGGCATCCAGCCGTTCCAGAGCGATTTTCGCGGTTTCCTGTTCAACGACAGCCAGCTTGGCATCCGCCTGTTCGGCAACCGCGACAACAACCGCTTCCAATATAATCTCGCGGCCTTCTGGCGCCTCGAAAAGGACACGAACAGCGGCCTCAACGACATCACCCAGACGCCGCGCAGCGATTTCATTTTCACGGGCAATCTCTATCGCCAGGATTTCCCGTTCGTCGGGCTGACCAGCCAGGCCAGCGTGACGTACAATATGAACCGCGAAAAGAATGACGTGCAGATCGACCACAACGGTTTCCCGGTGCGCCCGGCGCTGCTCGGCGACCTGCGCGGGCGCGAATATGACGTCGTCTATCTGGGATACAGCGCCGACGGCCGCGTCGGCCGTATCAACGTCACCGCGAGCTTCTACGCCGCGCTCGGCGAGGACCGGAACAGCTTCTTCACGAGCAAGCCCGCCGAAATCCGGGCGGGTTTCGGCGCGGTCGAACTCAGCTACGATCACGACTGGATGCGCTTCCGCCTGTCGGGACTCTACGCGACCGGTGACGGCGATCCGTATAACAAGACCGAGGGCGGGTTCGACGCGATCTTCGAGAATCCGATCTTCGGCGGCGCCGACACCAGCTACTGGATTCGCCAGACGATCCCCTTTGCCGGCGGCGGGCGCGTCATCGCGATCAGCGGTCGCAACGGAATCCTGAATTCGCTGCGCTCGTCGAAGGAAGAGGGGCAGTCGAACTTCAACAATCCGGGCACGGTCTTCGTCGGCGCGGGCGCCGATTTCGACCTGACCCCCGAATTTCGCGTGAGCACCAATTTCAACCATCTGTGGTTCGAAAATACGTCGAGCCTGCAGGCGCTGCGCACCGAAGGATCGATCCCCAAGGATATCGGTTTCGACCTGTCGGTCGCGACCATCTGGCGGCCGAAGGCGACGCAGAATATCGTCGGGCGCCTGAGCGCCGCGGTGCTGCTGCCGGGCAAGGGGTTCAAGGATCTGTTCGACAACAAGCAGAAGAACGACGCCTATGTGTCGATCCTCGCCAATGTGATCGTGAGTTTCTGATGCTGGCGCGCAAACTTTTCGCCCTGCTCGCGTTCGTGACGATGTGCGCTGCCTTCGGCGCGAGCGTCGTTCGGGCGGCGGAAGAGGAAAAGCCGCTCAAGATCGAATATCGCTTCACCCCGCCCGCGCCGCGCGAGCAGAGCGAAGCCGAGGTCGTCCAGAAATCCGAAGGCTGCTACAGCTGCCACACGCGCACCGACCAGCCGTCGATGCATGCGACTCCGGCGGTGCGGCTCGGCTGCACCGATTGCCACGGCGGCGACGCAAGCCAGCGCGGCACGCCTAGCCTTGGCTACCAGCATCCGACGAACAAGGCGGTGATGGCGCTCGCGCACCCGCAGCCGACGCTGCCCGGCGCGTGGCACGACAGTTCGGCGAACCCGCAGCGCAGCTATACGTTGCTCAACAAGGAATCGCCTGAATTCATCCGCTTCGTGAACCCCAGCGACTATCGCGTCGCGCGCGAAGCGTGCGGTTCGTGTCATCTCGAGGTGATCGAGGCGACCGAGCGGTCGATGATGTCGACCGGCGCGATGCTGTGGGGCGGCGCGGCATATAACAACGGCATCGTCCCCTATAAAAACTACATTTTCGGCGAGGCCTATACGCGCAAGGGCGAGCCCGCATGCATCCTGTCACCCTCGTCGCGGCTCACCGCCGAGGAGTATAAGGAAGCGTGCAAGCCGAGCTTCGGCTTCGACAAGATATTGACCGACGACGAGAAGAAGCGCGGCGCGCTGGCGAAAATGTACCCGCTGCCGCGCTGGAGCGTGCTGCCGCCGGGCGACGTGTTCCGCGTGTTCGAACGCGGCGGGCGCAACATCAACACGCAATTCCCCGAAATCGGCCTGCCCAACCCGACGGGCAGCATCCAGCGGCTTGAGGAACCGGGCCGCCCCGACCTCAAGCAGTCGAATCGCGGCCCCGGGACGGGCCTGCGCGTCTCGATCCCCGTGCTCAACATCCACAAGACGCGCCTCAACGACCCGCTGTCATGGTTCATGGGGACGAACGACCAGCCCGGCGACTATCGCCATTCGGGCTGTTCGGGCTGTCACGTCGTCTACGCCAACGACCGCGAGCCGCGGCACAGCCTGACCTATGCCAAATTCGGCCGCGACGGCGAGACGGCGACGGTCGATCCGACGATTGCGGAGAAGAAATGGAAGCCCGAAGGCGGGCACGGCGGCGATGCGCATGGCGCGGGCGACGGCCATCAGGCCGGCGGCGGTCATGGCGCGCTGGTCGATCCCGCCGATCCCGACGTTCCGGCACGCCCCGAGCAGCAACCGCGGCGGGAGTCGGGGCATCCGATCAGCCACACCTTCACCCGCGCGATCCCGACATCACAGTGCATGTCGTGCCACATGCACCAGCCGAACATCTTCCTGAACTCTTACCTCGGCTACACGATGTGGGATTATGAATCGGACGCGCCGCAGATGTGGCCGGGGCCGGAGAACACCGCGCCGCGCCCGCCGGGGATGAGCGACGAAGAATATCAGAAGAAATACAAGCAGCAGCGCTATCCGACCGCCGCCGAGGCGCATGCGGTGCTCGAACGCAATCCCGAGGCCGCGGCGACGCGCGGGCTGTGGGCGGACGTCGAGTTTTTGCGCGACGTCTATGACGTCAACGACAGCAACAAGGATACCCAGTTCGCCGACTATCACGGTCATGGCTGGAACTTCCGCGGCATCTTCAAGCGCGACCGCAATGGCAATCTGCTGACCGCCGACGGCAATATGGCGACCTATGGCACCGACGCCGCGAACATCATCGATCCCAAGGATCCCGAGAAATGGCGCAAGAGCTGCAGCCATTACACCGATCCCAAGGAGCGCGACATCTGCCTGTCGAGCGCCGATCCGGGCCGGCCGGGGGTAGAGGGCAAGTTCGTGCCGCCCGGGATCAATCCCGGCAAGGCG
Source organism: Sphingopyxis sp. H053 (assembly GCF_001468225.1). Taxonomy (GTDB): domain Bacteria; phylum Pseudomonadota; class Alphaproteobacteria; order Sphingomonadales; family Sphingomonadaceae; genus Sphingopyxis. The sequence goes on from NZ_LNRU01000010.1 coordinate 84,711, forward strand.
GTCCATATGATGGACATCCACGCCGAAAAGGGCATGCAATGCGCCGACTGCCACTTTGCGCAGGACAGCCACGGCAACGGCTATATCCAGGGCGAGGTCGCGAATGCGGTCGAGATCAGCTGCAAGGATTGCCACGGCACCGCCGATGCTTTCCCGAACCTCTTGACCTCGAACGTCGCCGCGCGGCCGCAGGGCAATAATCTCGCGCTGCTGCGCAATCCCGACGGGCGTCGCCGCTTCGAATTCCAGTATAATGACGATGCCGAAGTGATCGGGCTGATCCAGCGTTCGATCGTCGATCCGAAGCTCGAATGGCAGGTCAGCCTCGTCAAGCAGGCGGTGACTCCGGGGCCGCATTTCAACGCCAAGGCGGCGCGCGCGAAGCTGATGGCCCGCGCGGGATCGGAGGACGGCAAGTTCGAATGGGGGCCGGGGGTCGCGAAGGAAGACCGCGCGCACGGCGACGACAAGATGACCTGTTTCACCTGTCACCTGTCGTGGACGACGAGTTGCGGGGGGTGCCATTTGCCGATCGAGGCGAACTGGAAGACCAAGATGCACCATTTCGAGGGTGAGGAGACGCGGAACTTCGCGACGTACAACCCGCAGGTGGCGCGCGACGAGATGTTCCAGCTCGGCCGGCACCAGCTGACCAAGCCCGGCGAACCCGGCCCGAACGGCGAGGCGCGCGGCATCATCACGCCGGTGCGCTCGACCTCGGCGCTCGTGCTGTCGTCGACGAACATCAACCGCGAGCGCATCTATGTGCAGCAGCCGCCGATCTCGTCGGCGGGCTATTCGAGCCAGGCCTTTGCGCCGCATTTTCCGCATACGGTGCGCCGGTCTGAAACCAAGCAGTGCAGCGACTGCCACCTGTCGGCAGCCGACGATAACAATGCAATCATGGCGCAGCTCAATCTGCTCGGCACCAATTTCGTCAATTTCGTCGGGCTGAACGTCTGGTCGGGTCAGGAAAACAGCTTCCAGGCGACGCGCGTCACCGAATGGGACGAACCGCAAGCGGTGATCGGCAGCTATCTTCAGAAATATGCCTATCCCGACTATTGGAAGCTCCACGTCGAACAGAATGGCCGCGAGCTCAAAAATTGGGTGCGTGGCAAGACTTTCGACGAGAAGGGCTCGGGCGAAACGCACGCGCTCGAGGAATTCGCCAATATCGTCCAGGGCACGAGCGGGCGCGTGAACTGCCTGCAGCAGCGCGGCGAATATATGTTCGTCGCCGAAGGCAAGGGCGGCTTCCGCGTCTATGACGTCGCGTCGATCGGCAATAAGGGCTTCTCCGAACGCATCATCCGCGCGCCCTTCTCGGCGCTCGGGCACGACACGCATGTGAAGACGAAAAATGCGACGTGCATGGCGATCGCGACGACGCAGCCGATCAGCGTGTCGCGCAACGAGAATATCGTGAAGAATTTCCCCGAGAACCACGAACAGGTGATGCACGACATCTACCGTTACGCGGTGATCACCGACAGCGTCGAAGGGCTGGTGCTCGTCGACATCGACACATTGGCCGACGGTGAATTCCGCAACAACAAGTTCAAGCGCGCGCTGACGTGGAACGAGGGCAACGTGCTGGCGGGGGCGCGGCATGTGACGCTCGCGGGCAGCATGGCCTACATCACCACCGACGCGGGCCTCGTCGTGCTCGACCTGTCGACGCCGCTCCAGCCCAAGGTCACGGCGCAGCTGCCGCTGACCGACGCGCGTGCGAGCGCGGTGCAGTTCCGTTACCTCTGGGTCACCGATGTCGAAGGCGTGAAGCTGTTCGACGTCACCAATCTCGCGCAGCCGGTGGCGGTGCCCGCGGGCACGGTGCGGCTCGCCAACGCGCGGAAGATCTATCTGGCGCGGACGTACATGTATGTCGCGGCGAAGGCGGACGGGCTGGTGATCGTCGATGTGACGCGCCCCGCGGCGCCGATCGTCTGGCCGGGGCTGACCTTTGGCGGCGCGCTCAATGATGCCGAGGATGTGATCGTCGCATCGACCAATGCGTCGCTGTTCGGTTATGTCGCCGACGGGCGGAACGGGATCAAGGTGCTGCAGCTAACCAGCCCCGACAACCCGGGCCTTTACGGCTTCTCGCCCAAACCGACCCCCGAGCTGATCGCGTGGGCAAAGACGCCGTCGCCCGCGCTCGCGCTGTCGAAGGGCCTCGACCGCGACCGCGCGGTCGACGAGACGGGCGGCCAGATGGCGGTTTTCGGGCGCGTCGGATCGCGGCCGTTCACGCGGCCCGAAATGGAGAAGCTGTTCCTGAACAGCAAGGGCGTGGTCTACAAGGTCAGCGACGAGGTCGACCAGAATGCCTGGCGGCCGCCTTTGCTCTACGCGAACTGATGAATCGTCGTCCCAGCGACAGCTGGGACCGCCATCGTTCCGAAAAATGCTGCCAGCGATCCCAGCTTTCGCTGGGATGACGGTTATTGCCGCTCGGCCTGAACCACCGTGTCCGACGCGCGCAACGCCGACAGGATGCGCATTACATGCTGAACGTCTCGCACCTCGACGACGACGTCATAGGTGTGGAAACCACCCTCGCGGTTCGACAGGCGCAAATTGGTGATGTTCGCCATATTGGCGGCGAGGATGCCCGACATTTCGGCGAGCGTGCCGGGCTCGTTCAAAATGACGATGCACAGCCGCGCATTGCCGCCCTCGCTGTCTTCCTGCCACCTGAGGTCGATCCAGTCGGCATCGATCCCGTCGGCAAGGCGGGGGCAGTCGATGACATGCACCTCGATCCCCTCGCCGGGCCGTGACAGGCCAACGATGCGGTCGCCCGGAACGGGGTGGCAGCAATCGGCAAGCTGATAGGCGACGCCCGGCGTCAGCCCGGCGATCGATACCGCCGCGCCCTGCACCAGCTTGCCCGGCTTGGTCTTCATCTCGGCGGTGATGCCCGGAACGAGCGCCTCGAGCAGCGCATTGTCGGTGATCCGCTGCTTGGCGATCGCGACATAGAGCGCGGTGTCGTCGTCGAGCTTCAGCCGCTCGCGCGCCGCGATCCGCGCCTTGTCGCCGACCTTGTTCGGCAGGCGGAGCGCGATTTCGTCATACATCTTGCGGCCGAGCGCCGCGAGTTCGACCTTTTCCTTTGACCGCACATGGCGGCGGATCGCCGCGCGCGCCTTGCCGGTGACCGCAAAGCCCAGCCACGCGGGTTGCGGCGTCTGCTTGTCGGAGGAGAGGATTTCGACCGTGTCGCCGTTGCTCAGCTGGGTGCGGAGCGGCACCAGCCTGCCGTTGACCTTGGCGCCGACGGTGCGGTCGCCGAGCCCGGTGTGAACGGCGTAAGCGAAATCGACCGGGGTCGCGCCCTTCGGCAACTGGTGTAAACTGCCCTTCGGGGTGAAGGCGAAGATGCGGTCCTGATACATCGCGATGCGCGTGTTTTCGAGGAACTCTTCGGGGTCGTGCGTCTGTTCGAGGATTTCGATCAGGTCGCGGATCCACCCCGCCTGACCGTCGGGGGCGGTGCCGCCCTGTTTATACGCCCAATGCGCGGCGAAGCCGAATTCGGACTGCTGGTGCATGCCGAGGCTGCGAAGCTGGATTTCGATCCGCATATTCTGCTGGTGCATGATCGTCGTGTGCAGCGACTTGTAGCCGTTGCGCTTCGGCGTCGAGATATAATCCTTGAATCGGCCGGGCACCATTTTCCACTTGCGGTGGAGAAGACCGAGCGCGGCGTAGCAATCGGCATCGGTCGGGGTGATGATGCGGAACGCGATGATGTCGGTGACCTGCTCGAAGCTGACGTGCCGCTCCTGCATCTTGCGCCAGATCGAATAGGGGTGCTTCTCGCGCCCCGACACATCGGCCTCGATGCCGTTCTTGGCGAGCAGCTCCTTGAACTCGCGGCTGATCGCCGTGACCTTGTCCTTGCCGCCCGCGGTCAGCTTGGCGAGGCGGCCGGTGATCGTCGCATAGGCTTCGGGCTCGAGCTCGCTGAACGCGAGCAGCTGCATCTCGCGCATATATTCGTACATCCCGATCCGCTCGGCGAGCGGGGCATAGATATCCATCGTCTCCTTGGCGATGCGGCGACGCTTCTCGGGATTCTTGATGAAATGCAGCGTCCGCATATTGTGCAGCCGGTCGGCAAGCTTGACCAGCAGCACGCGGATATCGTCCGACATGGCGAGCAGGAATTTGCGCAGATTTTCGGCGGCGCGCTCGTTTTCGGTCTGCGCCTCGATCTTGCTGAGCTTGGTGACGCCGTCGACGAGCCGGCCGACGTCGCTGCCGAACAGGCGTTCGATCTCTTCAGGGGTCGTCAGCGTATCTTCGAGCGTGTCGTGGAGCAGCGCGGTGACGATCGTCTCGGCGTCGAGATGGAGGTCGGTCAAAATCCCCGCAACCTCGACCGGATGGCTGAAATAGGGGTCGCCCGACGCGCGCTTCTGGCTGCCGTGCTTTTGCACGGTAAACACATAGGCGCGGTTCAGCAGCGCCTCGTCGACGTCGGGATCATAAGCGCGCACGCGCTCGACAAGTTCATATTGCCTCAGCATCGCGTTCAATGTCGTTGATGTAGAGGCAATTGCAATGCGAAATTTGCTTGCGCCGAACCACCGGCGTTCCGCAACTTTGATAAAGGCGGTTGGAAGCATCGTTCGCCGAGGGCGGGACGCGCAAGAAAAACCGCCGCACTCCATCCGCGAAAGGAGAAGTGCAGCGGTTTTCGATATGGCCCGCGGGGCGGATTATTTCACGGCGTTGCAGCGTGCGAGGTCGTTGGCGTCGAGCGCCTTGCCGCCTGCGGTGAAGCTCGTCACGGGACCGACAGCCTTCGCGAGCGCCGAGCACATGATCAGCGGGCGGCTCGTTCCCTGGCCGGCGATGCAGCTGGCGTCCTTGCACGCCCAGACCACATCGCGCGCGACGAAGCGCGTCTGGGTAGCCGGGCTGGCGAGCTCGGCGTGATAATAGGTGCCGCCCGCGGCGGTCGCGGCCGACGCGAATGCGAGCCCGCCGAACAGCGCGGCGCCTGCAATCGCGAAGTTATGGGTGCGGGGAGAAAGCGTGAATATGGGCATCGGGACCTCCTGTTTTTGCGCAACCAAAAGGTTGCGAAGCGCTACCTAGACTTTGAGTTGCGAAATGCAACGGAGGCCCTATATTTTTTTGACGGATATGCCGATTTTACGTTAGGGCTTGGGTCATGGGAAAATTACGCGAACTGCTGAACGATATGGACGGGGGCAATTGCGCCCTGCCGCTGGCGCTGGAAGCGATGGGCGAGCGATGGTCGTTTATGATCCTTCGCGCGGCCTTCAACGGCGTCCATCATTTCGAGGAGTTCCAACAGGAACTGAACATCGCGCGCAACATCCTGTCGAACCGGCTGTCGCGGCTGGTCGACCATGGGATCATGGCGCGCGAAGTGATGGCCGAGGACCGGCGCAAGGTTCAGTATCAACTGACCGAAAAGGGCATCGAACTGCTCCCCGCGATGATTGCGCTGCGCCAATGGGGTGAGAAATGGGGCGCGGGCGTGCCGTCGACCCCGGTGCTGGTCGATGCGCGCGACGAACAACCGATCGGCCCCGTCACGCTCACCGCGCACGACGGCCGGGTGATCGGGTACAAGGAATTGCTGTGGAAGCATCGCGCGGAACTGCAGCCGCTTGGTCAGGCCCGCGTGCGCAGCGACGGCGGACTGGCGCCGGTAGCCGCCGAATGATCGGCCGCGCCGGTTTCCGATATCGCCCGCGCGGCGACTGACCATCGCTATCGCACAGACTCCCATGCCGCTTTTCCGACTGTCCTCGCCGGGCCCTTTCTTCGACAACAAGGTTCGGGCCTTCTGGAACCTGCAGATATTGGGCTGGGCCGCATGGCTCGGCCTGCGCGGGGTGTCGGGGCTTGCCAATGGCCAGGCCTTCACCTTCCTCATTCCCCAGACGATTTCGGCGATCACCGGCTTTTCGCTGACGCTGATCCTGTCGGCCTGTTACCGCGCGCTGATCAACCGCCGTCCGCTCTTGATGTGGGGCGTCAGTTTCGGGCTTGCGGGGATCGCGACCGCGCTCTGGGCCTTTATCGACGCGTGGGTCGCGCAGATCCAGAATCCGGCGAGCGACGCGGGCTTCACCAGCCTGCTCCTCGGCGCGATGTATATCGACGCGACATCGCTCGCGGCCTGGTCGGCGCTCTATTTCGCGATCAACTATTTCCTCCAGCTCGAGGAGCAGAATGACCGCGTCATCCGCCTCGAGGCGCAGGCGGCGTCGGCGCAGCTCGCGATGCTCCGTTACCAGCTCAACCCGCACTTCCTGTTCAACACGCTGAACAGCATTTCGACCCTCGTGCTGCTGAAACAGGCCGAGCCCGCCAACGCGATGCTGTCGCGCCTGTCGGCGTTCCTGCGCTACACGCTCGCGAACGAGCCGACCGCGCAAGTGACGCTGGCGCAGGAGATCGAGACGCTGAAACTCTACCTCGAAATCGAAAAAATGCGCTTCGAGGACCGGCTGCGCCCGCATTTCGCGATCGATCCGGCGGTCGCGCGGGCCCGATTGCCCTCGCTTCTGCTCCAGCCGCTCATCGAAAACGCGATCAAATATGCGGTGACGCCGCAGGAGGATGGCGCCGATATCACGCTGTCCGCACAGTTGGCCGGTCAAAATGTTCGGATTACCGTGTCCGACACCGGCGCGGGATTGTCAGCCGAGCGCACGGACCCCACCACAGGCATTGCAACGGAATCGACCGGTGTGGGTTTAGCCAATATCAGGGACCGGCTGGCGCAGGCTTTTGGCGACCAGCACCGGTTCGACGTCCATGTGGGCGCTGAGGGCGGCTTCACGGTGGTTATCGAGTTTCCGTTCCAGCCCGATGGGCAAATGACGATTGGAACCGAAAGAACATGACGATCAGAACCATCCTGGTGGATGATGAAAAATTGGCCACCCAAGGCCTGCAACTGCGGCTCGAACCGCACACGGACGTCGAAATCGTCGACACCGCGCAAAATGGCCGCGAAGCCATCAGAAAGATCAAGACCCACAAGCCCGACCTGGTTTTCCTCGACATCCAGATGCCGGGTTTCGACGGCTTTTCGGTGATCCAGGGGTTGATGGAGGTCGAACCGCCGCTCGTGGTGTTCGTCACCGCCTATTCGGATCACGCGATCCGCGCGTTCGAGGCGCAGGCGGTCGATTATCTCGTCAAGCCGGTCGAGCCTGAACGGCTCGCCGATGCGCTCGACCGCGTCCGCCAGCGGCTCGCCGAAAAGCGCGGCGTCGCCGAAGTCGAGCGCCTCAAGACCGTGCTCGCCGAGGTCGCGCCCGAAGCGGTCGAGGATTATGACGCCGAGGTTGCCCCCGATACGCACGCCGCCGATCGCTATGAAAAGATGATCAACATCAAGGATCGCGGCCAGATCTTCCGCGTCGACGTCGACAGCATCGAACGCATCGACGCCGCGGGCGACTATATGTGCATCTACACCGCCGACAACAGCCTGATCCTGCGCGAAACGATGAAGGATCTGGAAAAGCGGCTCGACCCGCGCAATTTCCAGCGCGTGCATCGCTCGACGATCGTGAATCTGTCGCAGGTCAAGCAGGTCAAGCCGCACACCAATGGCGAATGCTTCCTCGTGCTCGGTTCGGGTGCGCAGGTGAAGGTCAGCCGCAGCTATCGCGACGTCGTCGCGCGGTTCGTGCACTAAACAAACCGTCGCCCCCGCGAAGGAGTGAAGGGTCGGGTTGTCCCCCGGACAACCCTTGGACATGCGGGGCATGTCCAACCCTTAACTGGCCGCTGGCAGCCTAATGCTACGCCGATAGCGGCCCCCGCCTTCGCGGGGGCGACGGCTCAATATTGGATGCCGTTTTTAAAGCTGGTGCCCGGTGCGGTCGCGTTTCGTCGCGAGATATTGCTCGTTATATTTGTTCGTCGGCAACGCCAGGGGCAAGCGCTCGACCACCTCGACGCCCTCCTTATCGAGCCGCGCGACCTTTTCCGGATTGTTCGTCATCAGCCGGATGCGCGGGATATTGAGCAATTTGAGCATCCGCCCGGCAATCGCGAAATCGCGCGCCTCGACCGGGAAGCCGAGCCGCAGATTGGCGTCGACCGTGTCATAGCCCTGATCCTGCAGCGCATAGGCGCGCAGCTTGTTGACGAGGCCGATGCCGCGGCCTTCCTGCCTGAGGTAAAGCAGCACGCCCCACGGCGCGTCTGCCATCGCATGGAGCGCGGCATGGAGCTGCGGCCCGCAATCGCATTTGAGGCTGCCGAGGACGTCGCCGGTCAGGCATTCGCTGTGGAGGCGAACGACGGGCGGATTGCCGTCGCGCTTGCCGATGACGAGCGCGACATGATCCGACGCCTCTTCGGGAGAACGGAAAGCGACGATCTCGGCGCTTTCGCTGGCTTCGACGGGAAGGCGCGCGCGTGCCGCGACCTGGAGGCGCGTGGGATCGAGCAGCGCTGCAACATCGTCGACGCTGCACATGGTTTCGGCTTCTCCCGTAGCTTCGCGCACGAAGAAAGCGGGGAGCAGGCCGGCGTGCCGCGCCATCGTCATGGCGGCGGTCGCGGCCGCTTCGCCGCTGGTCGGGATGGTACGAAAGGGCCCCTTGAGCGGGTTCGCCAGATCGAGCGCCGGATCGGCGATGGCGAGGGCGGCCGTGACGGTATCGGCGGCGTTCGCCAGCCGGACCGGACCCGGCGTTGCGGCGACGCGCTGATTGGTGAGCTTGAGCGTGACCGCGCGTTCGCCCGAGAGCAACACGTCGTGGCTTCCAAACTCTGCAAGCGCATCATCGCGGGCGCTTTCGACCGCGAGCAGATCGAGCGCCCCGTCGGTGCCCTGCACACGAAACGGCCAGCCGCGCCGCAGCGCGTCGATGGCGCGTGCCGCCCGTCGGGCGCCGATATGGCTCAAAAATCGAACTCGGTGATCAGCGGGATATGGTCCGACGGGCGTTCCCAGCTGCGCGCGGGCTGGACGATGCGGTGCGACACCGCCTTGGGCATCAGGTCGGGGGTCACCCACATATGGTCGAGGCGGCGGCCGCGGTTAGACGCTTCCCAATCCTTCGCGCGGTAGCTCCACCAGGTGTAGAGACGCTCCGGCGCCGGGATGAAGTGGCGCCCGAGGTCGACCCAGTTCGATGCCGCCTGCAGCCGTGCGAGCGTTTCGACCTCGATCGGGGTGTGGCTGACGACATCGAGCAGCGCCTTGTGGTTCCACACATCGCTTTCGAGCGGTGCGACATTGAAATCGCCGGTCAGCACCGTCGGCGCATCGACAAGGGCGCTCGACCATTCGGTCATGCGGCCGAAGAAATCGAGTTTCTGCCCGAATTTCGGATTGAGGGTGCGGTCGGGAATGTCGCCGCCCGCGGGAATATAGACATTGTCGAGCCGCACGCCCGACGGCAGCGTGACACCGACATGGCGCGCCTCGCCATTCGCTTGCCAGTCATATTTGCGTACGTCGGTCAGCGGCAGCTTGCTGACGATCGCGACGCCGTGGTGCATGCGCTGGCCGTGGGTGACGATATGCTCATAGCCCAACCGCTTGAACATGTCGGGCGGGAACAGCGTGCATTCGACCTTCGTCTCCTGCAAGCAGAGGACGTCAGGCGCTTCTTCGCGAAGGAATTTTTCGACGATGCCGATGCGGGCGCGGACGCTGTTGATGTTCCACGAAGCGATGCTGGTACGAGTCATGCGGTGGCTCTATCGGCGCGAGCGCGGGCGTGCAACGGCACGCGGAGAAATCTTGCCCGGCCTGCGGTGCGCGAGCACCGGACAAATTAAACCCCCGTCCCAGGGGCGGTGGAACGGGGGTTCAAGGTCAGCGTTCGTCACGCTCTTGAATGAAGGTGCCTGGCAGTCCGGGTGGGGCAACAGGGGGAAACCCAAATCCGGGGGCCGTGGTGGCGCCTTCGAGAGATGGAATAGCCGGTCTTCCCTGTCGCCAAGCTGAACGAAAATGAACGCCTTCGCGCCGTTTTTGCAGTTCGTCGATGCAGGGCGACGGTTGGTCCGGAAAACGGCGCCGAATCCATTCGGGGCTCCGGCGCCGCCTGAAGAGGTCGTCAAAAGAGCGGGTGTGTCAGCCCGCGCGGCCGCGCTGCTTGGGACGCGGATCGGTCCATTTGAACGCCGAATCGGCGACCGCGACGTTGAATTTCTGGTTGGTGAGGTCGATCCGCGTCCGGTTGTTCTGCGAATCGAGCGCGACCCAGCCGCGAAGGCGGAGCCCCGCGGGCGCCGAGCCGTCGCGGACGAATACCATGGTAATCGTACCATATTCGGGGCGCTTGGGATCCTTGACCTCGACGCTCAGCACGTCGCCGCTGCCGGTGGGCAGGACCTTGGCATATTTGGTGAGATCGCGGTCGGGATCGAGCAGCGCGCCGAGCGGCGAATTCTTCACCGGCCAGCGCTGCACCTGCTTCACCTCATAGTCGATCATCGTCAGCGAACTGCCGTCGCCGACGATCAGCAACGGCACGTCTTTCTGATACTGGAAGCGAATCTTGCCGGGCCGTTTCAAGGTCAGCTTGCCGCTCAGCCGTTGGCCGTTGCGATCGGTCTGCACGAAATCGGCGGTCATCGAGCTTGTCGACTTGAGATGCGACTGCACCGACGACAGCGCGCTCGCCGATTGGGCGATTGCGGGCGCGCCAATGGCGAGGCCGGCGGCGGCCAGTGGCGCGAGCGTCCAGGCAGCAACGCGGGTCATATTCGTCTTCAGGGTCATCTGGCTCTCATTTTCAAACATGGTGGCCGGTCATCGCAGGCGGGCATTGAACCCGCGCTGAACCTCTCGTTAGACGCTGTTCAAGTCGTGAGGCCGTCAATGGTTCCTCATCTTTGCTGGCCGTACTGGTCGGTGAGCACGTCGCGGCGGCCGACATGGTTGGGCGGACTGACCAGCCCTTCCTCCTCCATCCGCTCGATCAGGCGCGCCGCGCTGTTGTACCCGATGCGCAATTGGCGCTGCAGCCAGCTTGTCGACGCCTTCTGGCTTTCGACGACGATCTGGCACGCCTTTGCGTACATGCGGTCTTCGGCGCTGTCGCCGCCCGCGGGGGCGCCCTCCATAGCGAAACCGCCGTCCTCGGGATCTTCGGTGACGCTCTCGATATAGTCGGGGCGGCCCTGGCCTTTCCAGTGATCGGCGACTGCGCGGACTTCGTCGTCGGACACGAACGGCCCGTGGATGCGCGTAATCTGCTTGCCGCCGGGGACATAGAGCATGTCGCCTTTGCCGAGCAGCTGTTCGGCGCCGGCTTCGCCGAGGATCGTGCGGCTGTCGATCTTCGACGTCACGTTGAAGCTGATGCGCGTCGGCAGGTTCGCCTTGATCACGCCGGTGATGACGTCCACCGACGGGCGCTGCGTCGCGAGGATCAGGTGGATGCCCGCGGCGCGTGCCTTCTGCGCGAGGCGCTGGATCAGGAACTCGACCTCCTTGCCCGCGGTCATCATCAAATCGGCGAGTTCGTCGACGACGACGACGATCTGCGGCAGCGGCGCATAATCGAGCGTCTCTTCCTCATAGATCGGCTGCCCGGTGTCGGGATCGTAGCCGGTCTGGACGCGGCGCCCCAAGGACTTGCCCTTGGCGAGCGCACCGCGGACCTTGTCGTTGTACGACGCCAAGTTGCGCACCGACAGCGACGACATCATCCGGTAACGGTCCTCCATCTGCTCGACCGCCCATTTCAAGGCGCGGATTGCCTTCTTGGGCTCGGTCACGACGGGGGCGAGCAGGTGCGGAATATCGTCATAGACGCTGAGTTCCAGCATCTTGGGATCGATCATGATCATCTTCACCTGGTCGGGACCGAGGCGATAGAGAAGCGACAGGATCATCGCGTTGAGACCGACCGACTTGCCCGATCCCGTCGTACCCGCGATCAGCAGGTGCGGCATCGGGGCGAGGTCGGCGATCATCGCGTCGCCGCTGATATTCTTGCCCAGGATGATCGGCAGCGCGCCGGTCTGGTCCTGAAACAGCGCGCTGCCGATGATTTCGTGCAGCACCACCGATTCGCGGTGCGCGTTGGGCAGCTCGATGCCGATCACGGTACGGCCGGGGATCGGCGCGATGCGCGCCGACAGCGCCGACATGTTGCGCGCGATATCGTCGGCGAGGTTCGACACGCGGCTCGCCTTCGTGCCCGGCGCGGGCTCAAGTTCGTACATCGTGACGACGGGGCCGGGGCGGACCGCGGTGACGACGCCCTTGACCTGAAAATCCTCGAGCACCGATTCGAGCAGGCGCGCGTTGCGTTCGAGCCCCGCCTTGTCGATCTGCCCGGTCGGCCCCGGCGGCGGCGGGGCGAGCAGGTCGATCGACGGCAGCTGGTAATTGGTGAACAGTTCGGTCTGCGGTTTCGGCTTGGGTTTCGACGGCGCGGTTCGCTGCGCCGGGTCGGCGATTTCGGGCGGCGCGCGGTCGCTCGGCTCGGCGACCGCGCGCGGCCGCACGACACGATCCTCGATCAGGCTCGGCGCCTTCACCTCGTCGCTTGGCATCCGCGCGGGTTCGATGACGCGGTTGCTGCCCTCGGCGGCGGGCAGCCTGAAGCGCGACGCCCAGCCCTTTTCGAGCCGCAACGCGCGCCACGCGAGCCACAGGCCAAGCCCGACAAGCAGCAGGATCGTCGCAAAGCGGATCAGCGCCGCGGCGGGTTCGCCCGCCTGCGCGAATAACGGCGCGACCGCGCCGCCGATCAGCAGCGCGATGATCCCGCCCCAGCCGGCGGGCATCGGCGCGTTCGTCGCCGGCGACCATAGTTCGGCGCCCAGCCCGACGAGCAGGATGCCGATAAAGCTATAGGCAAGCTGGCGCGGCCAATAGGGCTGCGCCTCGCCCGTCCACAACCGCCACGCGATGATGCCAAGCAGCGGCAGCAGCAGGACGATCGGCGCGCCGCCGATTGACAGGCCAAGGTCGGCGAACCAGGCGCCCGCAGCGCCCATCCAGTTGGCGGCGGTGCCGTGGGCGGCGGTGTTCAGCGCCGCGTCGGTGCTGTCATAGGTGACGAGCGCGAGGGTCAGGAAGAGCGTGAACAGGCCGAGCGCCACCGCTGCGGCGATCACCAGCGATCGCGCGATGCTTTGGCGGAAAACCGTGCGCCAATCGGCCTTTGCGGGTGCGGCCTTGCGGCTAGCCATGCTCTTTTCCGGTCCCTGTCAGTTAACCACGGCGATATGCGCATGGGGCGGACTCGGCGTCAAGCGCGGCCCAGCGCTCGCCCACAGCCTTTCCAACCGCCCTGCCGCACGCTAGGGCAACGGCATGAGTGAAACGCTGCGCAGCGATGTCCTGATTTCGGGTGGCGGCCTTGTCGGCCAGGCGCTCGCCCTCGCCCTTGCCCACCATGGCCTGTCGGTCCAGATCGTCGATCCCGCCGACCCGGTGACGACGATCGCGCCGGGGTTCGACGGCCGCGCCTCGGCGATTGCCAGCGCGACATGGCAGATGTTCGAAGTGCTGGGGATTGCGGAGCGCCTTGCCGGTCATGGCTGCCCGATCCGCGCCATCAAGGTGGGCGACGGCGCGCCCGACAGCGGCCGCGGCGGCGAACTCGACTTCGTCACCGCCGACGGCGACCCGCCGCTCGGCACGATGGTCGAGAATCGCCAGCTCCGCCTCGCGCTCGCCGCGGCGCTCGCCGACGCACCGCTCGTTCGCCTGCTGATGCCCGCCGCGGTCGTGTCGCGCGCGATCGACGTCCATGGCGTCACGCTGACGCTCGCCGACGGCACAAAGCTCGCGGCGCCGCTGCTGATCGTCGCCGAAGGGCGCCGCTCGCCGACGCGCGATGCCGCGGGGTTCAGCATCGCGAACTGGTCGTACCATCATCACGCGATGATCGGCGCGGTCGCGCACGAACGGCCGCACGGCCAGGTCGCGCACGAAATCTTCTATCCCTCAGGTCCGTTCGCGCTGCTGCCGCTCGTCGACGACGCGCAGGGACGCCACCGTTCGGCCTTCGTATGGACGGTCGCCGAAAAGGACGGTCCCGGTTTCGCCAAGCTCGGCGAGCGCGGCTTCGTCGCCGAATTGCAGAAGCGCGCGGGCGGGGTGCTCGGCGCGATGGAGCTCGTCGCGCCGCGCATGACCTATCCGCTCGGCTTTCATCACAGTGCGTCGATCGTCGCCGACCGCATCGCGCTCGTCGGCGATGCCGCGCACGGCATCCACCCGATCGCGGGGCAGGGGCTGAACCTTGGTCTCCGCGACGTCGCGGCGCTCACCGAAGTGCTCGTCGAGGGGGCGCGACTCGGGCTCGACCTCGGCGATGCGGCGCTGCTCGCGCGCTATCAGCGCTGGCGCGGGCTCGACAATATGATGGTCAGCCTCGCGACCGACGGGCTGACGCGGCTGTTCGGTATCCCGGGTCGCACCGCCGCTGCGGTGCGACGCACCGGGCTCGGCGCGGTACAGCGGATGCCGATGCTCAAGCGGTTCTTCATGGACGAGGCGCGCGGCGAGGCGGGCGACCTGCCGCGCCTGCTCGCGGGCGCCGAAGTCTAGGTATTACTACCTAGGCGCTGATAGCCCGCCACTAAGCATGACATCCTATCCCTGAGCGCGCGGCAACCACGCTGCGCACAGGATGGGGACCGGACCATGTCGGCAAAAAGCGACGCGCTCGAAGCAGCGGTGACGGACTATATTAAGGCGCGAACCGCGCTCGACGCGGCACCGGGCGCGCGGACGCGGGCTTTGGCCGACCGCAGCTTCGCCCGGCTGTCAGCGCTCGCCGCGCCGCGTATCCGCTATTTCACGCGCAGCTATGGGCTGACCGATGTCGCCGAGGATGCCGCGCAAGTGTGCGCGATCGCGCTCCATCGCGCCGCCGAACATTATGATCCGGCGCGCGCGCGTTTCACCACCTATGTGAACTGGCAATTCCGCGCCGAACTGCAGGCGCTGCGGCACCGGCTTCACGGCGACCAGCGTTGCGCCGGGCGACGGCATGTCACCGCGACGCTATCGCTCGACGCGTTGCAGGAGGAGGGCGCCGACGCGTGGCTGACTGATCCGGCGGCCGAAAACGCGACCGAGCAGGGCGCGGCGGACAATCTTGCCGCGCTTTTGGCCGACCGGTTGGTTGAGGAGTGGGCGAGCCGTCGCCGCGCCAGGCTGGGCGCATCGCGCGGCGATGAAAGCCGGCTGGCAACCCGGCTTGCCGCCGAAAAGAAACTCGTTCGGCACCATCTGATGGTGAGCGACGCGGCGGAACGGTTGCGCGAAAGCGACCGGCATGTCGTACGTCGGGCGCTCGCCGACATCATTCATCATGCGCCGGTCGGCAAGCCACACTGACCGTCTATTGCAGCGTGGCGCGGCCGTCGTCGCCGTCGAAACGGCCGAAAAATTGCATCAGCTGGACGACCAGTTCGGCGCGCGCGTCGATCGGCGTCGCTTCGAGCAGTGCCTGTTTCGCGGCGGCATCGAACGGCGCGACTTGCGCGATACCGTTGACGAGCGTCGCGTCGTCGAGCTGGCCGACCGAGTCCCAGTCGACGACATAGCCCTGCCGCGCCGCGAAGCGTTTCGCCTCGCGCTCGAGGCTCGCGCGTTCGATGCTCGCCAGCACGGCGTCGTCCTCGGCTTCGAGCTCGATCTCGGCCTCGACCTGCCGGAACGGCGTCGTCACGTCGAGCTCGCGGCGCACTCGAAAGCGCGCCACGCCTTCAAGGACGAGATTGAAACGCCCCTCGTCGAGCGCCTCGACGTCGACGATGCGCCCGACGCAGCCGACGTCATAGAGCGCCGGCGGTTCGCGATCCTCTTCGCCGGGAAGCTGGCGCGGCTGGATCATCCCGATCTGCCGGTCGCGCGCCAGCACTTCCTGCACCATCGCCGAATAGCGCGGCTCGAAGATATGCAGCGGCAGGTGCAGCCCCGGAAACAGCACCGCGCCGGTGAGCGGAAAGATCGCGATCCGCTGGATAGTCAAAGGCGCGGTTTCGCCCATCAGCCGAACAGGATGAGCGACAGGCGGCGGCGCTGCGCGGCCACCCATGCATCCTCGAGGCCGACGGCTTCGAATAGCGAGAGCAGCTTGGCGCGCGCGGCATCCTCGTTCCATTCGCGGTCGGCGGCGACGATATGGAGCAGATTGTCGGCGGCGGCATCGCGCTGGCCGGCACCGATCTGGGCGCTCGCAAGGTCGAAGCGCGCCTGATGGTCACCGGGATTCGCGGCGACCGCGGCCTCGAAGGCGGCGAGTTCGCCCGCATCGGGGGCGTCGGCCGCCAGCGCGAGCGCGCTTTTCGCCTGCGCGATCGCGGGGTCTTCGCCGATCTCGGCCGGCACCATGTCGAGCGCGGCCTGCGCGCCTTCGATATCGCCCGCGAGCACAAGCGCACGAATCAGCCCGCCATGCGCCGGGGCATTGTCGGGTGCCATGTCGAGAATCTGCGCAAAGATGCTTGCGGCGCGCGGACCGTCGCCTTCGGCCAGCACGCCTTCGCCCATTTCGATCAGCGGCGCGATCTCGACCGCGCGGGCGGTCGCCTCGCTCTCGATCGGGAGCTGCGCGAGCAACTGGTCGAGAATCGCCTTCAGCTGGCTTTCGGTGCGCGCGTTGGTCAGGTTCGCGACCGGCTGACCCTGAAAGATCGCATAGACGGTGGGGATCGACTGGACCTGGAACTGGCCGGCGATAAAGCGATTCGCGTCGACGTCGACCTTGACCAGCACAACGCCCTTGTCGGCATAATCCGCGGCGACTTTTTCGAGCACGGGGCCGAGCTGCTTGCACGGGCCGCACCATTCGGCCCAGAAATCGAGGATGACGAGGCTGGTCATCGAGGGTTCGACGACGTCGCGGCGGAAGGCTTCGACGGCTTCCTTTTCGGTGGGATTCAGACCGAGCGTGGCCACGCAGATATGCTCCTGTTTTGATATGCCGTCGCTTCTGCGCCGGCGGGAAGACTCTTTCCCCGCTTATGTGGGATTTGCGGGCGATATGCCAACCCTTCGGAGAAAATGCACAATCAGGGGTTGCCGAGTCAAAAAGCCGGTGCTAATCGCCCGCCTCACCCGCTGGAACCGACCGGTTTCCAGCCGCCAGAGCGGGCGTAGCTCAGGGGTAGAGCACAACCTTGCCAAGGTTGGGGTCGAGGGTTCGAATCCCTTCGCCCGCTCCAGTTTTCCTAACAATTTCAGACACTTACGCCGAATGGCGGCGTAATACGCGTCGTTACGTGGGCTCGATTTTTGCCTCGCGTAATAAGGACGTAATATGATGGGAGCGAGCTGTCGGGTGCCTCTAGGGCAGGATCGGCGACGTTGTTCGCAGAGGTCCGAACATTCTTCCGCCGATCCGACACGCCTCACATGCTCTAATCTTTCTGCTGTTTGGCCTCTTGGCGGGCGTCGCGAAGGATTTCGATGCCGCCCTTGATCGCGATCAGCGCAGTCGCAAATCCAACCAGAAGGTCCGGCCAGTTCGTACCGAGCCACCAGACGAGGACACCCGCGATCAGGATGCCGCCGTTCGAGATGAAGTCGTTGTAGCTGAAGGTTGTCGCGGCTCTGAGGTTGACGTCCGGATCCTGAATGCGCTGCAAGAGCTTCAGACAAGCATAGTTCACCACCGCAGCGACGGCCGACATGATCATCATTGTCGGACCGATCGGTTCGCTGCCTTCGAAATAGCGCCGTCCTACATCGAACAGGACGCCGGCCGCGAAGACCAGCAGCATGACACCCGATGCCGTGGCAGCACGGGTTTTCCATTTCAGGCCGTGGCTGAGCGCAACGAGGCTCAAGGCATAGACCGCGGCGTCGGACAGATTGTCGAGCCCATTGGCGATGAGCGCGCTCGAATCGCCGAGCCCGCCGGTTACGAGGAAGGCGATCGCGATAGCCGAGTTCAGGACGAGAACGATCTGGAGCGTTCGCTTTTCGCGTTCGCTCCCGGATGCTTTTTCATTCATTGCAAGCTCCTCAATCCTCACCATCCCTAAAAGGAGGCGGAACCCGCTTGGGTTCCGCCCCAGTCAGCACTCTCGGTTGCCGCCGACAGGGGGGAATGGCGGCCATCCGGGAGTGTCTCAGCCTTCGGGGCTGGGGACGCTGCTCGGGCGCGCCAGCTCTTCCTCTTCGGCCTTCGCGGTCCGTCGATGGACCAGGAGGTACAGGGCCGGCAGCACGAGCAAAGTCAGGATCGTCGACGAGATGATCCCGCCGATGACGACAGTTGCCAGCGGCCGCTGCACCTCGGACCCAGCCCCGACATTGAGCGCCATCGGTACGAACCCGAGCGACGCCACCAGCGCCGTCATCATCACCGGTCTGAGGCGGGTCAGCGCGCCTTCGCGGATCGCCTCGACGAGCGCTTTTCCGCGTTCGCGCAGATCCTTGATGAAGGATAGCATCACCACGCCGTTCAGCACCGCGACCCCGGACAAAGCGATGAAGCCGACGCCCGCCGAGATCGATAACGGAATGTCGCGCAGCGCCAGCGCCGCGACCCCGCCCGTCAGCGCCAGAGGCACGCCCGAGAAGACGATCGCAGCATCGCGCACCGTGCCGAACAGCATGAACAGCAGCCCGAAGATCAGCAGCAGCACCAGCGGCACGACGATCTGGAGGCGCTCGGTCGCGGACTGAAGCTGCTCGAATGTGCCGCCATATTCGATGTAGTAACCATCGGGCAGCACGACCTCAGCTTCGACCTTTTGCGTGAGCTCGTCGATGAACGAGCCCAGATCGCGCCCACGAACATTCGCCGTGATCACCGCGCGGCGCTTGCCATTTTCGCGGCTGATCTGGTTCGGCCCCGCCGCGAGCGATATCTCCGCCAGCTCCGAAAGCGGCACGAAGCCGCCGGCCGGAAGTGCAACGGGGAGATTGCCGAGCGACGCGAGATCGGTGCGAATGGCCTCGGGAAGCCGGACGATGACGTCGAAGCGGCGGTCACCCTCGAAAAGCTCGCCGGCCTGACGGCCGCCGGTCGCTGTCGAAACCGCATCCTGCACCGTTTCCATGCTGACACCGTAGCGCGCGAGCTTGTCGCGATCGGGCGTGACCGAGAGCATCGGCAGGCCGGTGACCTGTTCGAGCTTCACGTCCTGCGCGCCCGCAATCCCGCCCGCGACTTCCTCGATCGCCTGCCCCGATTCGAGCAATTGATCGAGGTCGTCGCCGAACAACTTGATCGCCACGTCGGCGCGAACGCCGGCGATCAGCTCGTTCATGCGCATCTTCACCGGCTGGGTGAACTCATAATTGTTCCCTGGCACCTCGTTCGCCGCCTTGTTGAGTTCGGCAACGAGCTGGTCGCGCGTCTTTCTCGGATTGGGCCATTCCTTCCGGTCCTTGAGCATGATGAAATTATCGGCGACCGACGGGGGCATCGGATCGGTCGCTACCTCGGGAGTGCCGATCTTCGCGAACACCCGCTCGACTTCGGGGAACTGCCTGATCCTCTTCTCCAGCGCCTCCTGCATCGCGATCGACTGGGTGAGGCTCGTCCCCGGAATGCGCATCGCGTGCATCGCGATATCGCCTTCGTCGAGGTCCGGGATGAACTCGGACCCGAGACTGGTCGCCGCCACGCCGCTCAGCGCGACAAGCGCCAAAGCACCAGCCAGCGCAGCCTTCGGCCAATTGAGGACGCGGTCGAGCATCGGGCGGTAGCCCTTGCCGAGCCCGCGCATCAGCCAATTTTCCTTTTCTTCGACCTTGCCGGTCACGAACAGCGCCACCGCGGCCGGAACCAGGGTGAGCGACAGCAGCAGAGCGGCGGTAAGCGCGAGGACGACGGTGATCGCCATCGGATGGAAGGTTTTGCCCTCGACGCCCTCGAGCGCGAAGATCGGCAGATAGACTGCGGTGATGATAATAATGCCGAAGATGCTCGGCTTGATCACTTCTGCGCTTGCGGAAGCGACTAGGCCGAAGCGCTCGTCGCGGTCGAGCAGGCGTCCGAGCCTGTGCTGAGCCTCGCCGAGCCGGCGGAGGCAGTTCTCGACGATGATGACGGCCCCGTCGACGATGAGGCCGAAGTCGAGCGCCCCGAGGCTCATGAGGTTTGCCGATGTCCGCGTCTGGAGCATGCCCGTCAGCGTCATCAGCATCGCGACCGGAATGACCGCCGCCGTGATCAGCGCGGCCCGGAAATTGCCGAGCAGCAGGAACAGGATCACGATGACGAGCAGCGCGCCCTCGGCGAGATTCTTCTGCACCGTCGAAATCGTCCGCTCGACGAGCGCGGTGCGATCGTAGAGCGGCTTGGCAACGACACCCTTCGGCAACGCACGCGAGGCTTCGACGAGGCGTTCGGCCGAGGCCTGCGCCACCACGCGCGGATTCTCGCCGATCAGCATCGAGACCGTCGCGAGGACGACTTCCTTGCCATTTTCGGTTGCGGCGCCTGTGCGGAGCCCCGAGCCGATCGCGACATCGGCGACGTCGGCGATCCGGATCGGAACCCCGCCGCGGGTGGTGACGATGATCTGCGACAGGTCACGCTCATTATTGGCCTGACCCGGCACGCGGATCAGAATCTGTTCGCCGCTGCGCTCGACATAACCGGCCCCGCGGTTGGCATTATTGGCCTCGAGTGCGGTGACGACATCGTTGAGCGAGAGATTGAGCGAGGCGAGCGAGGCCGGGTTGGGTGTCACATGATATTGGCGGGCATAGCCGCCGATCGTGTTGATCTCGGCGACCCCCGGAATCGTGCGCATCTGCGGCCGGATGACCCAATCGGACATCGTCCGGAGGTCTTCCGCCGTATAAGGCGTGCCGTCGGGTTTTCGCGCGCCCGGTTCGGCCTCGATCGAGAACATGAAGATTTCGCCGAGGCCCGTCGAGATCGGGCCCATTTCGGGCTCCATCCCGGGCGGAAGCTGGCCGCGCGCGGCCTGGAGCCGCTCGTTGACCTGCTGGCGCGCGAAATAGATGTCGGTCCCGTCCTCGAAGACGACAGTGACCTGGCTCAGGCCATAGCGCGAGATCGACCTGGTATAGTTGAGGTTCGGGATGCCCGCGATCGCGGTCTCGATCGGATAGGTGATGCGCTGCTCGGACTCGAGCGGCGAATAGCCTTCCGCCTTGGTGTTGATCTGGACCTGGACGTTGGTGATGTCGGGAACGGCGTCGATGGGCAATTTGGTCGCGCTCCACGCGCCGATCGCGCAGAGGAGCGCGACCACCGCGAGGACGAGCCATCGTTGCCGGATCGAAAAGCCTATGGTTCTGGCTAGCATGTTATCCTGCTCCCCGATCAATGGTCGTGGCCCGCGCCGGACTTTTCGATGTCGGCGCGAACGAGGAAACTGCCCTTGGTGACATAGGCGGTGCCGGGCTTGATGCCCGACAGGACCTCGGTCCATTCGGGCGACGAACGGCCGAGCTTCAGCATCCGGACCTCATAGTCCTGCCCGAAATTGGCATAGACCACCTTGAAGTCGCGGAAGGGCTGGATCGCCTCGGTGCGCACGGCAAGCGGCACGGTGACGGGGTTGACCATCACGCGGCCGCGCAAGGCCATGCCAGGGCGGAGCGTTCCCGAGCGGTTCGGGATGGTCGCGCGGATGAGCGCAGTGCCCGCCTCGACATTGCCGTCGGGCAGGAACTGCCCGAGCGGCGCGGTCGCGATTTCGGCGCCGTCCTGCGTCTCCACCGTCACCCGCATGCCCGGACGTATGATCGCGAGGTCGCGGGGGAAGATGTTGAAGACGACCGTGGTCTGCGCCGGGTCGGTGACCACATAGAGTGCGCGCCCGTCGGTGACGTCGCCGGGGTTGGCGTTGCGCTCGGCGATCACGCCGCCGACCGTCGCATATACCGGATAGACCTGGAGGCTCTCGCTCGACTCGATGCGCGCGAGCAGTTCCCCACGGCGGACGCTGTCGCCCACCGCCTTGGTCACCGAGACGACGCGGCCGGGGAACTGGCCGCGAATTTCGGAGCGGGCGGTCGGCGACAGTTGGACGGTGCCGTAGAGTTCGCGCATTTCGCCCACCGTCGCCGGTCCGACGACCGCGGTTTCGATGCCTCCGGCCTTGGCGGCGTCAGCCCCGATCCGCGTGCGCCCTTCGGGGTTCGCATATTTCCAAACGTGCCGCTTGCCGCCCGTCACCGCGACAACCTCGACGTCGAAGCTGTGCGGTTCGGTGACGACACCTTGCCCTGCGAGGAATTTGCCCTGCGGGCGGAAGGTGAAGCGATCGACGTCGCCGCCAAGCCGCGTGAGGGTGATGGCGAGCTGGACATCCTTCGGGTCGACCGGTTTGCCGTCCCGCGTTGCGAAAACGCGGAATTGCGGCTCGGTGCCATTCTCGAAGATTATGACCTCGACCGCGAAATCGCCATTCTTGAGCAATTTGCCACCGTTCGGGCCTTTGGCATCTTCCTCGCCTTCGCCCTCAGCGTGGCTTTCGCCTTCTTCATGCTTGTCTTCGCCCTCGGCTCCGCCACCGCAGGCAGCGAGAGGCACAGCAAGGAACAGCGCCGCAGCCGCGGCGGGAAATGGAAACTTCTTCATGGAATATTCTCCGCAAGGGGAGCCGCATCGAAGCGGCCGGTCAGGCGATCGATCTCCGCGAGCAAATCGCGGTAGCGTGTCATGGCCTCGGCCCACTGACCCTGGATCTGGATGATGACGTCGGCGGCATCCTGTACGTCGGCGAACAGGAACCCGCCGCGGGCATAGCCTTCGCGCACCTGGCCGAGCGTCTTCACCGCCTTGGGATAGACGTCGTTCATGATGCCCTCGGCCCGGACGCGTGCGGCGTCGGCATCGGCGCGCAGCGACGCGAGGCGCCGCAGCCGCTCGAGCCGGCTCGCTTCGGATTGGAACTCGAGCTGCCGCCGTTCGGCCTGCGCCCGGGCGATATTGCCCTGGTTGCGGTCGAACCGTCCGAGCGGGATCGAGATGCCGCCAAGAACGGCGACATCATTGGTCTCGCGAAGAAAGCGCGTGCCGCCCGAGACCGTATAGTCTTGGTGCGCACGGCTCTGCTCGACGACGACCTGCGCGCGGGCCCGGTCGACGGCGGCGTCGAAGACCGCCGCGTCGGCTTCGGCGAGCGGCGGATCGCGCGGATCGGGTTTCTCGATCCCCTCGGCGATAACGAGGCTGTCAGGCGTGCCGCCCCAGAAGGAGGTGAGCAATGCGCGTGCGGACTGCCGCTTCGCCTGGGCTTCCTTCAGGGCCAGTTCGGCTTCGAGAATGCGGGCATCGGCGCGCGTCTCGACGAAGAGCGGATCCTTGTAGCCGCGCACGCGCCTGATCGCTTCGGTCCGCATCTCCTTTTCAAGTTTGACGCGATCCTCTGCGATCCAGACCATCTGCTCGGCGATCTGGACGTCGATATAGGCGCGCTGCACTTCCTGGGCGATGTCGAGCCGGACGAGCCGCCACTGCGCCTCGGCGAGAACGACACCGCGCTCGGCAAGCGCCATTCGCGCCTCGCGCTTGCCCCCGCGTTCGAGCGGCTGCGAATAGGTGACGGTGAGTTCCGATTGCCGGAACAGGCCATAGCCGCCCGTCCCGACGCCATTGTCCATGTCGACCGACACGGTCGGATTGGGACGGACGCGGGCTTGCAGCTGGTCGGCGCGCGCGGCGTCGACCCCCGCTTCGCCCGCTCTAAGCTCGGGCGATGCAGCGATGGCCCGCTCGACCGCCTGGTCGAGCGTTAGCGGCTGGGCCCAAACGGACCCCGCCAGCAGCGCAGCCCCGGCCAACAGGGCGGCGCGCATATGGATATGCATGAATGATCACTCCTGAACGATTCGACTGAGCGCAGGCCGAAAAGGGGCCGCGCGGCAGGCGGCGTTCAGGCGAGGGGAGGGTTCAGGGGCGGTGCGAGCGCGCGCGAAGCGAGGCGCGTCGCGGGCAACGCAAAGTGCAGGCCGCCGGAAAAACAGGACAGATCGTCATGACCCGAAAGGGCCTGATCGGATGCGACCGGGCAATTATGGTGACTGCCGTGGAGGTCGGCGTCCTGCTGACCTTTTTGCGTGTCCTTGTCCGACGCATGGCCCGGCTCGACATGGTGCGAAAGATGCGAATCCGTCGCATGGTGCGTCATGCCCGCCATCGCCGGCGCAGCATTGTGGAGCCCGCTGAGCAGCAGGATGAACACAAGCAACAGGCGAAGGGTAGCGCCGGACATGGTCGCGCCCCTAACAGCGAATGACCCGTTCCGGAAGTCCAAAACCGGATCAATCGGTTCGCGCAGCGCGGCTCTCCGTCGACCGGGCCGTTTCGATCAGCGCTTCGAGGGCCTGCGGCATCGGCATCGGCTCGAAGGCGCTCACCCGCGCGCGACCATTATTCCCTGCGGGGAGGCGGCCGGTCAGCGAACCGAGCGGGACGAGCAGGAACCGCATTGCCTGACCGGTAGCTTCACGGGCATCGCCGAGCTCGATCGCATAGCGAAACATGTGCCAGTGGGAGGCGAGATGCGCGCCCATATAGGGCTGGCTCAATATATGTTCCCATTCCAGCGCCTGCCACGCAGCGGCTTCATCTCCGATTCGGCGTGATTCGCAAAACAGGCGATATTGCTCGCGCAGCAGCGGCTCGATGACGGCCATGCTCACGGGATTTACTGTCGGCGGCACCATCCTCTTTCCCCCTTTTTTGTGCAGGGCAGGCTCTTGCACCCTGTAGTAGATACAGGGTCAAGCCCTGATGTTCCGGCAGGACGCTGTGCCGCTCTGCGTCCGATTTACCCCCTCGTCTCACGGGAAGCATATCGCTCGAATGTC
This sequence comes from Sphingopyxis sp. H053, assembly GCF_001468225.1. Taxonomy (GTDB): domain Bacteria; phylum Pseudomonadota; class Alphaproteobacteria; order Sphingomonadales; family Sphingomonadaceae; genus Sphingopyxis. The sequence goes on from NZ_LNRU01000010.1 coordinate 109,471, forward strand.
GTCCCGAACAAAGGAGGCGGGAGCCAATAGCGAAGCGATAGAAATAAGAGTGAAAGACAATTGTAGAATTATTGTGCTTAACGCGTGATTGTTCGGCCGATATCCTGTTTCTTGAGGCGCATCTGCAACTATAGAGGGGCAAGGTGCACTGCTCTCTTACCTCCATGAGATAAAATTACGGAGCCGGTTCGGGGGTTCGAAGAGTGCCGCCGAAGTTGATTGAAAATCTTCTACTTTTCACCGCGCCGTTTCGATGCTAGGGGCCGGTTTCAATGCGACGGGTGATCCTCTTCCTCCTGACCCTTCTCCTTGCATCCGGAACGGTTGCGGGGTCGCTCGCACATGCGACCGAGGATCGGGCCGAGGCGAGCCTTTTCGTTGCTGTGATCGAAGCCGGCTGCGTTCCCGCACCGGCGATCGAAGGCGCCGAAGTCGACAAGAAAAAATCCTCTCCCGGCGAAAAGCAGCAGGTGCCTGCCGCCGCTCATGGCTGCCACGGTCACCATTCGGGCGTCCCGGCGGAATCGCTGTCGGCAGCGACCGAAACGCCTGCCCCTGAAGCGCATACGCGCATCCTGACGGCCGCCTTGCCGCCCGTCGCCTATATCGGGACGTTCCGCCCTCCAATCGCCTGACGCTCTAGGTCTGCGCGTGCCCTTCGCGTGCGCTTCTCCCTGGAAACGTCAGGAGTCTCCTTTTCATGAAATCCATAGTTGTCGCCGCGAGTCTCGTGGCGCTCGTTGCAGGCTCAAATTCCGCGCCCGCCGCTGCCCAGTCGGCAGCGACGGAGCTGGTGGGACCGCCTTCTTCCGCAGGCGAGGCCGTGCGTACCGGCCCGCTTCCCGCTCGATTGTCCCTCGCGCAGGCGATGGAGGAAGCCGACGCGCGCTCGCCGCGCGTGGTTGCCGCCGAAGCCGAAGTGGAGGCCGCTCGCGGTCGCCAGCGTCAGGCGGGCTATCGCTACAATCCGACGCTCAATGTCGATGTCGAGAATTTCGCAGGCACCGGCCCCTACTCGGGCCTGAACGGTCTCGAAACGACCGTGTCGGTCAATCAGCGTCTCGATATCGGGGGCCGGCGCCGGTCGCGCATGACGCTCGCCGACGCCGAGTTTCTGGCCGCGAAGTACAAGTTGGAGATTGCACGCGCAGATCTTGCGCTCGATGTCCGCAACCAGTTCGCGACCGCTCTCGCGGCCCGCGATAGCCTCGCGCTCGCACGCGAAAATGAAGCGCGTGCCCGCGAACTCGTCCGCGTGGCACAGGCCATGGTCGATACCGGCAACGAGCCGCCGCTCCGTGCGTTCCGCGCCAATGCGGCTCTCGTTCAGGCCACCGCCGAGCTACGCACGGCCGAGGCCGAAGAAAGGACCGCCCGGCGTTCGCTCGCGGCGCTCCTTGGAAGCTCGGTCCCGCCTGCCGAGTTGATGGAAGGCGATATGTGGGTGGCACCGGAGACGGTGGACTCGCTCGCGACGCTCGACGTTCGCTTGGCAGAAACCGAGAAGCTGATTGCTGAAGCGCGGCTCCAGGGGCAGCGCGCCGATGGCCGGCTCGATCCGTCGGTCGGCTTCGGGGTGCGTCAGCTTCGCGACACCGGCGATCGCGCATTGATCGCCAATGTTTCCGTGCCGCTCCCCGTCTTCGACCGCAACCGCGGCAACATCTCGGCAGCCAAATCCGATGTCGCCGCCGCCATTGCGCGGCGCGAGAATGCAGTGGTCAATGCTCAGGCGGAGATCGCCAATGCGCAGGCCGAACTCGAAGCCGCAGAGGCCCGCCTCGCGGCGCTTGAGGGTAGCGGCATCGAGCAGGCGCGCGAAGGTGTCCGGCTCGCCGAACTCAGCTACCGCGCCGGCAAGTCCTCGCTCGTCGAATATATCGACGCGCAGCAGGCCTATGCGGCAACGCAGGCCGAACTGATCGCGGCGCGCCAGGCCCGGGCCGAAGCCCGCGCCATCCTATCGCGCCAGGCAGCCGCCGACGGCGATGCGGATCATCAGCCATGAGCGCGCCGAGCCTTCCAGTGGACGGAGGCGCCTTCGCCATCGTCCTTCCAAGTCAACAGGGGTGCGCCGCCGGTCGGCGCGCGAACCGCATCAACAGCGGAGATAGAATATGATCACCAAGGACAAGCGTCTCCTCGGCACTGTCGCGGGCGCCATGATACTCGCTGCCGTCACGGGCTTCGGCGTTGCACGCTGCACCGCCGACCCGGCCGCCGCGCCGGCTGCCGAAGGCGAAAAGGAAGCGGCGAGCGAAGCCCTTCCGAGCAGCCTCGCCATCACGCCCGAAGCGATCAAGGCCGCCGAGATCGGCGTCGAGACGATCGGCGCCGGCGGACTCGGTTCGGAAATCATCTCGCAAGCGACCGTTACCGCCGCGCCGAGCGGCGAGGCGATCGTCACCGCCCGCGCGGGCGGCGCGGTCACCCGTCTCTTCAAGCGGCTCGGCGATCCGGTCAGCGCCGGTGAGACGATCGCGATCGTGCAAAGCCGCGACGCCGCCCAGATTGCGGCCGAACGGATTGCCGCCGATGCGCGCTCGACGCTCGCGCAGAAAAATCTCCACCGCGAGAAGACCCTGTTCGACCAGAAGGTGTCGGCGCGCGTCGACTATGAGCAGGCGCAAGCCGAAGCCGCGGCCGCCGCGGCCGAAGCGCAGCGCGCGCGTGCCGCAGCGAGCGCCGCGCAGGTCACGCGCGATGGCAGCAGCGTCATCGTGGCAAGCCCGATCTCGGGACGGATCACGGCCGAGAACGCCAGCCTTGGCGCCTTCGTTCAGCCCGAAACCGAATTGTTCCGCGTTGCCGATCCCAGCAAGGTGCAGATCGAGGCCGCCGTCGGTCCGGCCGATGCCCAGCGGCTCTCGCCCGGAGACCGTGCGATCATCGAACTTCCCGACGGACGGACGATCGATGCCCGCGTGCGCGCCGTCACGCCCGGCCTGTCGGGCGACACGCGCTCGGCAACCGCCGTGCTCGACGTACCCGGGGCGCTCCAGCCGGGCTTGGCGGTCCGGGTGCGGCTGCTTCCGAGCCGCGGCGCCGAAACCGGTGGGCCGGCCCGTATCGTGATCGCGGACGAAGCCCTCCAGACGCTCGAAGGCCGCGACGTGGTGTTCGTCCGCACGAAGGACGGCTTCCGCGCGCAGCAGGTGACCGTCGGCCAGCGCAGCGCGGGCCGTGTCGAAATCCTCGCCGGGCTGAAGCCGGGCCAGATCGTCGCGACCAAGAACGCATTCCTGCTCAAGGCCGAACTCGGCAAGGGCGCGGGCGAGGAGGAATAAACCGTGATCGCGAAACTGATGGCGCTATCCGTCCGCGCGCGCTGGGCGGTACTCTTTCTCTTCCTCGTGATCGCGGGACTCGGCGTATGGCAGCTCACCAAGCTGCCGATCGACGCGGTTCCCGACATCACCAACAAGCAGGTGCAAATCAACACGATCGATCCGCGTCTCTCGCCGGTCGAAATCGAGAAGCTCGTAACCTATCCGATCGAAATCTCGCTCGCCGGCATTCCGGGGCTCGAGACGACACGCTCGATCTCGCGCAACGGCTTCAGCCAGGTGACGGCAATCTTCACCGATGAAACCGACCTCTATTTCGCGCGCCAGCAGGTGGGCGAACGGCTTCTCCAGGCGGGCGAGAATCTTCCCGACGGGGCCCAGCCGCAGATCGGTCCCGTCACGACGGGTCTCGGCGAGGTCGTCATGTACACCGTCGGCTACAAAAATCCCGACGGGAAGGGCGCCAAGAAGGTCGCGGGCCAACCAGGTTGGCAACCCGACGGCAGCTATCTGACCCCCGAGGGCGATATCCTCACCGACGAGATCGCCAAATCGGGCTATCTTCGCACGGTCCAGGACTGGATCGTCAGCCCGCAATTGAAGTCGGTCGGCGGCGTCGCCGGCGTCGACTCGATCGGCGGCTATGCCAAGACCTTCGTGGTCGAACCCGATCCGACCCGCCTCACCAGCTACGGCATTTCCTATAGCGAACTGGGCGAAGCCCTTGAACGCGCCAACCTCGCGGTCGGTGCCAACTACTATAACCGGGCAGGCGAGGCCTATCTCGTGCGCGTCGATGCACGCGTCCGCTCGGTCGACGAAATCCGCAACGCCGTCGTCGCGACGCGCGGCGGCGTGCCCGTGACGGTTGGACAGCTCGCCAATGTGAAGATCGGCGGCGACCTCAGAACCGGTGCGGGCAGCATGAACGGCAAGGAGGCGGTCATCGGGACCGTGCTCATGCTGATCGGGCAGAATAGCCGCACTGTTGCGGAGGATGTTTCGGCGAAGATCGCGCAGGTGTCGAAGACCCTGCCGCCCGGCGTCGAAGTGAAGGTGGTACTCGACCGCGCCAAGCTCGTGAACGCAACCGTCGGCACGGTTGAAAAGAACCTCACCGAAGGCGCGCTGCTCGTAGCGGCCGCGCTCTTCTTCCTGCTCGGCAACTGGCGCGCCGCGATCATCGCGGTGCTCGTCATTCCCTTCTCCTTCCTGATGATGGCGATGGGCATGAACGCCTTCCGGGTCCCCGGTAACCTGATGAGCCTCGGCGCGCTCGACTTCGGTCTGATCGTCGACGGGGCGGTGATCATCATCGAAAACTGCCTCGCCAGACTGGCGCACCGGCAGGAGCATGAAGGGAGATTGCTCAACCTTCGCGAACGTCTCGAGGAGACGATGCGCGCGAGCCAGGAGATGATCAAACCGACCGTCTTCGGCCAGGCGATCATCCTACTGGCCTTCGCGCCGTTGCTGATGTTTACGGGCGTCGAGGGGAAGACCTTCTCGCCGATGGCCATCACCATCATGCTCGCGCTCGTTGCGGCCTTCATTCTCGCGATCACCCTGGTTCCGGCGCTTGTCGCGCTGATGATTCGCGGCAAGGTTGCCGAGAAGGAAGTCTGGGCGATCCGCAAGTCGAAGGAGCGCTACCTGCCCTTGCTCGACAAGGCGCTCGCCAAGCCGTGGGCTTTCATCGCCGGCGGCTTTGCCTTCTTCGTCCTTGCGATCCCGGCGTTCGGACTGCTCGGCTCGGAATTCATTCCGCAGCTCGACGAGAAGAATATGGCGCTTGCCTCGACGCGCGTGCCTTCGGTGAGCCTCGAACAGTCTCTGGTCATGCAGCGCAACGTCGAGACGGCGATCTCGAGCCTGCCCGAAGTCGAGCTGATGTTTTCGAAGACGGGTACGGCCGAGGTGGCGACCGACCCGATGCCGCCGAACATCTCCGACGGTTTCGTGATCCTGAAACCCCAGGATCAGTGGCCGGCAGGTGTCGATTCGAAGGCCGATGTCGTCGAGCGTATCGAGAAAGCCGCTGGCGGCCAGCTCGGCCAGCTTTATGAAGTCAGCCAGCCGATCCAGCTTCGTTTCAACGAACTGATCGCGGGCGTTCGCGGCGACGTGGCCATCAAGCTCTACGGGGACGACCTCGACAAGATGTCGCTCGCGGCGAACGAGATGGTGCGCGTGCTCCAGGGCATACCGGGTGCGGGCAGCGTCAAGGCCGACCAAGTGGGCGGCGCTCCGACGCTCGACGTGAAGCTCGATCGCAATGCGATCGCGCGCTACGGTCTCTCGGTACAGGAGGTTGCCGATACGGTGTCGGCGGCGCTCGGCGGGCGGGAATCCGGCCTGCTCTATGAGGGCGACAGGCGCTTCGACATCACGGTTCGCGTCCCCGACGCGACCCGGGTCAATCTCGACGACATCCGCGCGCTGCCCGTGTTGCTGCCCTCCGAGGGCGGCAATCGCGGACAGATACCGCTCGCCCAGGTGGCGCAGATCCGGCTGACCGAAGGGCTCAACCAGATCAGCCGCGAAAATGGCAAGCGGCGCGTCGTCGTGCAGGTGAACCTCGAAGGCCGCGATGCGGGATCCTTCGTGGCCGAAGCGCAGGCGAAGATCGCCAATGTGAAGCTTCCGGCGGGCTATTACCTCGAATGGGGCGGGCAGTTCGAAAGTCTGCAGGCCGCATCGCAGCGGCTCTCGATCGTGGTGCCGCTCTGCTTCGCGGGCATCTTCATCCTGCTTTACATGGCGCTCGGCACGTTCGGGCGCGCGACCGCCGTGTTCCTCGCCGTGCCGCTTGGGCTCGCGGGCGGGGTGTTCACTCTCGCGCTTACGGGCATCAACTTCTCGGTGTCGGCGGCGGTGGGCTTCATCTGCCTTGCCGGCGTCGCGGTGCTCAACGGTCTCGTCGTCATGACGGCGATCCGCGAACGGCTCGAGAATGATGTCCCGCTCACGGAGGCAATCCGCGAGGGCATGACCGAGAAGATGCGTGCGGTGATCATGACCGGCTTCGTGCCCGCGATCGGCTTCGTGCCGATGGCGATCGCGACCGGCACGGGTGCCGAGGTGCAGAAGCCTCTCGCGACGACCGTCATCGGCGGTCTCATCGCGGCGACCATCCTGACGCTGCTCGTTCTCCCCGCGATCGCAAAAGTCGTCCTCGGGGCGAACTGGCAGCCGAAGTTCCTCAAGCGAAAAGCGGAGTCGGCGGTCCAGCCGGTCACGGAATAGGGAGAGACTGTCATGACAAAAGCATCCAAGCTCTTGCGCATCTACACCGATGAATCCGCCTTCTTCGGTGATCAGCGGGTCTTCGAGTTCATTTCCGAACTCGCTCGCCAGCAAAAGCTGGCAGGCGTTACGGTGCTCGAAGCGGTTCTCGGTTTCGGTCGCTCGGCGCATCTCCACCGCAAGCATGCGCTGGAGAATGACCGGGCGGTCGTGATCGAGATCATCGACGAGGAGCAGCGGCTCCGCGACTTTGCGGCGCAGCTGACCGAAATACCGGACATCGGGCTCATCACGCTCGAAGCGGTCGAAATCCTCGGCGGGAAATCCGCCGCGGAGCCCCCCGATGTTCAGAGCTGACCGGCATCTTGCCGGTCTACACCGCGGCGCAGGTCCCCGGCCTGCGTCGCGGACCAGCTCGTGCGAGCGAGGAGGTCTCCGATGTTCTCGGTAGGCACCTCGCTCCGCTTGCCGGTCCCGATCGGGCGGGTCTGGCGACTGCTCGTCGATATCGAGCGGTACGACGACTGGCATCCGACGCTCCGTTTCACCGATCGTCCGGGAGATGATGAGCGCGTAGGCTATGTCTATTCTCCGCGCGGGAAGCGGGGTCCGGAATTTGCATCCGAGGGGCGGATAACCGGCCTCGACTGGCTGACGGGCTTCTCCTGGCGGACAGGCACGCGCGGGCTGCTCGTCATCGAGGAGAGCTACCGGCTCGAAAAGCTCGGCCAAGGGGTGGAGGTTACCCATCGCCTGGAATGCGCGGGTCTCTTCTCATGGCTCGGCTATCCCATTCTGCGGCGGGTTTGCAGCGTTTTTCTCAAGCGCTCGAACATGGCGCTCGAACAGCAACTCCGTCGCACGACAGTTCAGTCCCGCTACGCGCGGCCAAGCGGGCGCCGCGCATGATCTTGAATTCGAAACCTGGCCGTCGGAGGCCCCTCTCAATCGCCCCCCTCACCACGGGCAGGGATTTCCGGCTGTCAGGGAGGTGCGGGAGCCGGGTCGCATCCCGCAATGGCTCCCGCACCTCATCCTGCCGCGCGTTTAACATGCGCCCGGATCGCATTGCCGACCGCCAACAGAAAAGGATGGCATCATGAGTGACCAGTTGCGGCTCGATATTCCGCTTCTCCTCCCCGAAGTCGCCGATACCGCCGACCGCTGCGTCGCGCGCCTGACGAGCGAACTCGAAGGACGCGAAGGCGTCGACAAGGTCCATGTTGTCCGCTCAAGCGACGGTTCGCCGCCACAGCTCTGCATCCATTACCGTCCGGATATTCTCCCGCTCGAACGCGTGCGGCAGCTCGCGCGCAGCGCCGGTGCCGAGCTCACCGGCCAGTATCAGCATCTCTTCTGGGATGACCTCGAAGGCGTCGGCCACGCCCGTCGCGCGCGGACGATCGGACTGAAGCTTCGCGAAATGCCGGGCGTGATCGAGGCCGAAGTCGGCGCCGCCGGTACGCTGCGCGCCGAGTTCCAGCGCTCGGAGACCTCCATCGAAATGATCAGAAAGACACTCTCGGATATGGGCGTCACTCAGAAATCGACTGCCGTCGCCGCGGCTGCCCCGGCACAAGCCGCCCACCAACATGGCGATGATGGCCATGACCATGGTCCGGATCACGCGCATGGGCCAGATCACAAACATGGCCATACGGGCGAGGATAGCCACGACCATGGCCATGATCATGGCGGCATCTTCGGCGAGCGGACCGAGCTGATCTTCGCGCTGCTGTGCGGTCTCGTCCTCGGCATCGGCTTTGCGATCGAGAAGCTCGCCGCGGCGCCGGAGTGGGTGCCGCTCGCATTCTATATTGCCGCTTATGGCTTCGGTGGCTGGTTCACTGTCCGCGAGGCCATCGAGAATCTGAAGCTCAAGCGCTTCGAGATCGACACGCTGATGCTCGTCGCCGCGGCCGGCGCTGCCGCGCTTGGTGCGTGGGCCGAAGGCGCGCTGCTCCTCTTCCTCTTCAGCCTCGGCCATGCGCTCGAACATTATGCCATGGGCCGCGCCAAGCGCGCAATCGAGGCGCTTGCGGAGCTGGCGCCGCAGACCGCGACGGTGAAGGATGCCGACGGGACGGCTCGCGAAGTCCCGGTCGAGCAGCTGGCGATTGGCGACACCGTCATCGTCAAGCCCAACGAGCGTCTTGCCGCCGACGGCTTCGTCGTCGTTGGCCGCACGGCGATAGATCAGGCTCCGGTGACCGGCGAGAGCGTCCCCGTCGACAAGGAACCGGTGGCCGATCGTGCGCAGGCCGCGGCAAAGCCCGATGCACTCGACGCAAAATATCGCGTCTTCGCGGGCACCATCAACGGCTATGGCGCGATCGAGATCGCGGTAACCCGTCTTGCGGCCGATACCACGCTCGCTAAGGTCGTGAAGATGGTGAGCGAGGCGGAAACGCAGAAATCGCCGACCCAGCGCTTCACCGACAAGTTCGAGCGCATCTTCGTGCCGAGCGTGCTCGCGCTTGTGTTCGTCCTGCTCTTCGCCTGGGTCGTTGTCGACGAGCCGTTCCGCGACAGCTTCTATCGCGCCATGGCGGTCCTTGTCGCGGCAAGCCCGTGCGCGCTCGCGATCGCGACGCCGAGTGCCGTCCTGTCGGGCGTTGCGCGTGCGGCGCGCGGCGGCGTGCTGGTCAAAGGCGGTGGCCCGCTCGAAAATCTCGGCTCGCTGACCGCGCTGGCGTTCGACAAGACGGGAACGCTCACCGAAGGAAAGCCGCGCATCACCGACGTCCTGCCGGCCAGCGGCGTGCCGAAGGAGGAACTGCTGCGGATCGCGGTGGCGGTCGAGCGGCTGAGCGATCATCCGCTTGCCGCTGCCATCGCGCGCGATGGCGAGGCCATGCTGACGTCGACGCGCGTACCGGTGGCGGACGACCTTAACAGCCTGACGGGTCGCGGCGTCACGGCAAAGGTCGAGGGCGAAACCGTCCTGATCGGCAAGGCCGAAATGTTCGGTGCCGACGGCATCGCGCCGATCGGCGGCGAAGTGGCGGCTGCGATCGCCGGCCTCCGCGAGCAGGGCCGCACGACGATGGTCGTTCGTATGGGCGACCGCGATCTTGGCGCGATCGGTCTGATGGACACGCCGCGCGAAGCGGCGCGCACCGCGATCGCCAAACTGCGCGAGCTCGGCATCGGCCGGATGATCATGATTTCGGGCGATCACCAGAAGGTCGCGGAATCGATTGCCGCCGAGGTCGGGATCGACGAGGCCTGGGGCGACCTGATGCCCGATCAGAAGGTCGACGCCATTCGCGACCTCAAGGCGCAGCAGCCGGTCGCCATGGTCGGTGACGGCGTCAATGACGCACCGGCGATGGCGAGCGCCACCGTCGGGATCGCGATGGGCGCCGCGGGGTCCGATGTTGCCCTCGAAACCGCCGACGTCGCGCTGATGGCCGATGACCTCGCTCATCTGCCGTTCGCGATCGGACTTAGCCGCCAGACGCGCCGCATCATCCGCCAGAATCTGGTGGTCAGCCTCGGCGTCGTCGTGGTCCTCGTGCCGGCGACGATCTTCGGACTCGGAATCGGTGCGGCGGTCGCGGCGCACGAAGGCTCGACCCTCGTCGTCGTCGCCAACGCGCTTCGCCTGCTCGCCTATCGCGATCGCAGCATGGGCTGAGGGCGCACAGTCGCGGTGGGATCGAACCGGAAGGGGGAGAGAGGATGAACTTCAAGAATATCTCGGCCTGGTCCATCCGGAACCCGATCCCGCCGCTCGTCATGTTCTTCGGTCTGACGGTGGCGGGCATCGTCTCCTTCCTCATGATGGGGGTCCAGAGCGATCCCGACATCGATTTTCCGGGCGCCATCGTCATCATCGCCCAGCCGGGCGCCGCGCCCACCGAACTCGAAACGCAGGTCACGCAGCGTGTCGAGGCGGCGGTGCGGACGATCGAGGGGATCGACGAGCTCAATTCGACGGTTACCGAAGGCCAGTCGCAGACCTTCGTCCAGTTCGCGATCGGCACGCCGATCGACCGGGCGGTGACTGACATTCGCGACAAGATCACCCAGATCCGCAGCAACCTGCCGAACGGCATCCTCGAACCGCAGGTTATCCGCCTCTCTACCTCGGGCAACACGCTTGCCTATTGGTCGGCTTCGGCCACCGATATGACGCTCGAGGAATTGAGCTGGTATGTCGACAATGTCGTCGCGAAGCGGCTGATCGCGGTCCCCGGCATGGGCGACGCCTATCGCCGGGGCGGCGTCAGCCGCGAAATCCGCGTCATCCTCAACCCCGAACGCATGCGCGCCTACGGCCTTACCGCCGCCGCGGTGAACACCCAGCTCGTCCAGCTCAATGTCAATGCGGCCGGCGGCCGGATGGAGGTCGCGGGCTCCGAGCAGGCGGTGCGTATCCTCGGGAACGCGAGCAGCGCCAACGCGCTCGGCGAGACGCTAATCTCGGTCGGGACGAACCGGACCGTGCGCCTCGCCGATATCGCCGAGGTCAAGGATCTCTACGCCGAGCAGCGCTCGGTCTCGAAGCAGGACGGGCGGCAGGTGCTGACCTTCGGCTTCGAGCGCGCCAAGGGCGCCTCGGATGTGACCGTCTATGACGCTGCGGTCGAGGAGCTGCGAAAACTCGAGAAGGAAAACCCCAAGGTCAAATTCACCGAGCTGTTCAGCGATATCGAATATACCAAAGGCCAATATCATTCGGCGATCAATGCGATGGTCGAGGGCGCGATCCTCGCGGTCGTCGTCGTCTTCCTTTTCTTGCGCGACTGGCGGGCGACGTTGATCTCGGCGCTCGCCATCCCGCTGTCGGCGGTCCCGACCTTCCTGTTCATGGACCTCATGGGCTTCTCGCTCAACATGATGACCTTGCTCGCGCTCAGCCTCGTTGCCGGCGTGCTGGTCGACGATGCGATCGTCGAGATCGAGAATATCGTGCGCCACATGCGGATGGGCAAATCGGCCTATCAGGCCTCGATCGATGCGGCCGACGAGATCGGCCTCGCGGTGCTCGCGACAACCATGACGATCGTCGCGGTGTTCCTGCCGGTCGGGCTGATGCCGGGCGTCGCCGGGCAATATTTCAAGAATTTCGGACTGACGGTCGTGGCCGCGGTGCTGATGAGCCTCGCGGTCGCGCGCATGATCACACCCATGCTCGCCGCCTATTTTCTCTCTGCGCAGGGTCCGCAAAAGCATGGCGAGGGCCCGCTGATCGACACCTATATGCGCATCTTGCGCTGGAGCCTCGACACCAGCGGGGCCGCTGCCGCGCGTGCGCGCGGCGGGCGCTGGAAATGGCTCGGTTACATCAAGGACCATCGCGTCTGGGTGGTCGGCATCGGTGTGCTGGCGCTCTTTGCGACCATTTTCAGCTTCTCGCTGCTCCCGATGACCTTCCAGCCGTCGATCGATTCCGACACGAGCCGCGTGGCCATCCAGCTCGCCCCGGGCGCAACGCTCGAACAGACCGAGGCAGTGGCCGACGAGGTGACCGATCTCATGAAGCGCGACCCGCTCGTCGAATCCGCCCTGTCGCGGATCGATGTCGGCACGGCGACGGTCTATCTGAAATTGCGCAAGGACCGCGAGCTGACCTCGACCGAGTTCGAAAAGGACCGCGCGCCGCGGCTAGCGCAGGTTCCCGATGCCCGAATCAACTTCCAGTCGCAGCATGGCGGCGGCGGCGGCAGCAGCCGCGACATCTCGATCACGCTCGGCAGCGACGACCCGAAGAAGCTCGAAGATGTCGGCAACCGGCTGCTTGCCGAGATGGCCCGCGTGAAGGAAATCCGGTCGCCGCGTGTCGAGGGCAATCTTCAGCGCCCCGAGATCGTCATTCGCCCGCGCTTCGCGCTCGCGGCGCAGCTCGGCGTGACGACGCAGGCGCTCAGCCAGTCGATCCGCGTCGCGACATTGGGCGAGATCGACCAGAATAGCGCGAAATTCTCGCTGTCCGACCGGCAAATCCCCGTTCGCGTCGCGCTTGCGGAAACCGCGCGCGAGCGGCTCGATACGCTGCGCAATATGCCTGTTCCGACCCGGAACGGGGGAACGGTGCCGCTCTCGGTTGTGGCCGAGATCGGCTTCGGCGCCGGCCCGACCCAGATCAATCGGACCAACCAGGTGCGCCAGCTCACCATCGGGGCCGACCTGGCTCCGGGTCTCGTGACCGGTCAGGCGATGGACAAGGTCGAGGCGCTGCCGGCGCTCAAGGCGCTGCCCGCCGGGGTCACGCGGCTGGTACTCGGGAGCGCCAAGTGGCAGGCCGAGATGCTGCGCAACTTCGCGATCGCGGTCGTATCGGGGATTTTTCTCGTGCTCGCTGTGCTGATCCTACTCTATCGCAAGATCATCCCGCCCTTCGTCAACATGGGCTCGCTTCTGCTCGCCCCGCTCGGCGGGGCGGTCGCGTTGCTGCTGACGGGCTATCCGCTCTCGCTTCCCGTGTTCATCGGCGTGCTGATGCTGCTCGGTATCGTCGGCAAGAACAGCATCCTTCTCGTCGACTTCGCGATCGAGGAAATGGCGTCGGGGGTGCCGCGCGACGAGGCGATTGTCGACGCCGGACACAAGCGCGCGCAGCCGATCCTGATGACCACGGTCGCGATGGTCGCGGGCATGATCCCGACCGCGCTGTCGCTCACCGGCGACGGCGCATGGCGCGCGCCGATGGCGGTCACGGTGATCGGCGGGCTCATCCTGTCGACGATGCTGACACTGCTGATCGTGCCGGCGTCCTTCAGCCTCGCGGCGGGCTTCGAACGCCGGATGGTCCCGCGCTTGCGCCGCTGGTTCACGACGGGCGGCGCGCACGCCGACCCATCGCCTGCGGGCGTCACCGACATCGGCGCGGGGCAAAGCCCGGCGGCCGATCGATAGAGGAGTTAAGCTGATGGAGTTCGAGCGGGAGCATGACCTCCCCTATAGTCCGGAGCAGATATGGGCGGTCCTCGGCGATTTCGAGAACCACCGGATCTGGAATCCCTATGTCCGGATCGAGCAGCTTGCCGAGGACCCGATCGCGATCCGCTATTCGATGCGCATGGATCCGCACAAGCCCAAGTTTCTCGAAGTCTCCGCGGCGGTGCTCTCCGCGCGCCCGGGCGAGGAGCTGATACTCGACGTCAAGCCGAGCTTCATCCTCCAGTTCGAGGAGAGTTATATCCTGACGCCGACGGCGAGCGGGACGAAGTTCGTTCACCGCTATCGTTGCCGCGGGCCCTTTGCCTGGCTCCGGCTTCCCGGCATCAAGACCAGCTTCCAGCGAATGATCGCGTCGATCGACGGCATCCTGCTCAGCTACCTCAAGTCCAAATACAGCAAGCCGCCACCGCCGCCGCGACGGCCCAAGTCCAAGTTCAAAGGTGGCCGGCGATGACGAGCTTTCCGCTGCTCGCGCCGCACAAATGGCGTCCGCTCGGCGCGGCCTGGGCAATCGCCCTCCTGTCGAGCCTGGCCGTCCTCTTCGTCGGCGAGGTCATGGGCCAGGCGCCGTGCGACCTCTGCTGGTTCCAGCGTAGCTTCATGTTCCCGCTTGCGATCATTCTCGGCATCGCGGCGTTCAGGTCGGACCGCGCCATCGTTCCTTATGGGCTGGCGCTGGCTGCGGGCGGTGGTCTCGTCGCTTTCTATCATAGCCTGCTCTACGTCGGCGTCATTCCGGCCCCGATCGTCCCCTGCACCGGCGGTCCATCATGCTCGGGAGAGAGCATGGCAATCGGAGGCGTGCCGCTGCCCCTCCCGTCGCTGACCGCGTTCGCGCTCATCCTCACCCTCTTGCTCAACTTCCAAAGGAGACTGAAATCATGAACAAACGCATCGGAGTGGTGGCCACGCTTGTCGTTTCCGCACTCGCTTTCACCGGCGGCGCGATGCTCTACAGCGGAACCGCCGAGGGCGAACCCACGAAGAAGGTCGTGGCGGGGCCCGTCGACAGCCTCATTCGCCCGCATTCGCCGATCATCGGACCGAAAAATGCCCCGGTCACCATCGTCGAATTTTTCGACCCGTCGTGCGAGGCCTGCCGCGCCTTCTATCCCACGGTGAAGGGCATCGTTGCCAAATATCCCAAGGATGTGCGTCTCGTTATGCGCTACCTGCCGCTGCACCCCGGCTCGGCCGAGGCGATCGTGATCCTCGAAGCCGCCCGCGTCCAGGGCAAGCTCGAGCCGGTGACGGCCGCCCTGCTCGAAGCGCAGCCCGAATGGCACGACGGCAAGATGGACGGTGCCTGGGCGGCCGCCGAGAAGGCCGGCCTCAATGTCGCGAAGGCGCGCGCGATGCCGACAACCGATGCGATGGCCTGGATGGAGCAGGACATCGCCGACGCGCGTGCGGTCGGCGTCCGGGGCACGCCGACCTTCTTCGTCAATGGCGAGATGCTCGTCCAGCCGAGCCCCGAACAGGTCGAGGCCCGAGTCCAGGCCGCGGTAGCGGCAAAGGGCAAATGAGGGCCCGCACCCGTCCCGCTTCGTCCACGCGGGACGGGTGCCCACCATGCGGCGCGATACTGTCTCTCCCGCCATCGGCCTGTCGCATGGAGACGCCGGGTCACCGTCCGATCGGCAGCATCGGAGCCAATATTCACAGCGCATTCAAACATGAAGGGGGATTTTGAACGCCACGAAAAGGAGAGACTGACATGCGAAAACTGATGACGATCGCGGCCGCGATGCTCGCCTTCGCGCTCCCCGGAACAGCGCTTGCCCAGCACCATGGCGATCGCGGGGGATATAGCCGCGGACATGACGCGCCACGTGGTCATGACCGCGACTATCGTTCCTCACGCCACGGCGTGCCCAATTATGGCTATGATCGTGGCTATCGTGGCTACGATCCCTACTACCGCGGCCATGATCGCCGCTATGAACGGCGGGACCGCTACGAGCGGCGCTATCAGAAGCGCCGGATGCACCACCATCACCGCGGGCGTCACTGGCGCGGCTAGCCGCGACCGCGCGGGCCGGGCGAGAAACTACCGCTTCGCCCCATAGATTGAAATCGAGCCGGTCGGCGTCGGGATGACTCTCATCTCTTCGACCGCCTCGAAACCCGCGGCTTTAAGGATCACCGGGACGCAGCCCTTAGCGTTGGGTTCGGTATATTCGAACCCGTCGAGCAGCTGGATCTGTCGAAAAAGCATGCGCATCAGCAGCGAGCGCTGCTCGCCATAGTCGGCTATGAAAAGGGTCCCGCCCGGCCTCAGGAGCCTGAACATCTGCGCGGCAATCGCTTCCTTAACGGCCATCGGGCACTGGTGAAGGACCAGGCTCGATACGATCTTGTCGCATTGCCGGAGTGCGTCGATGCCGTCCAGCTCGTCGCCCATAGCCTCGAACCATCGAATCTCGGCATCGGCAACCTCAGCCTTGGCGCGCGCGATTTCCAGCACGGCGGGGTCGGGATCGACCGCCAGAACGATGCTCTCCGGCGCCGCCTGCTTGAGGGCGATCGCAAAGGTTCCCGTGCCGCACCCGATATCGACGATCCGCTCGCCCGGCCGCGGTTCGGCGAAGCGCAGCAAGTCGCTTCGCCATCTTTTCTCTCTGGTCATGAGGGCTATGGCGGCATCGTAGCGGTCGAGCGATCCGCTCTTGCCGAGTGCCGGGACGAAGTCTCTGTGTGCGTCTGACATGATGCGCCTCTACCAGGCGCGATCACGCACCGGCTTGAACGGAGAGGCTATGATTCGATGAAAAGGTCGCTTGCCCGGATACCGAACATCGCCTTGATCGTGCGGGCGAAATGCGCGCTGTCGCTGAACCCTGCCATGTGTGCGGCCTCGGTCGCGCTGCGGCGCATTCCCAATTCGTCGAAGGCGATAATCAACCTTCGCCAGAGCACAAAGCGCTGGAAGGGCATGCCGATCTCGGCGGCAAAGAGATGCCGGAAGCGGCCGAGCGAAAGGCGGCTCTCCTCCGCCACAGCCGCGAGACGGACAGAGCCCATGGGGATCAGGCGGTCAATCGAGGCGGCGGCGCGGGTGATGCGCGGATCGAGCGGGGGTCGGGCGCCTCGCGTGAGCCAGTTTTTCCAGAAGGACCGCTGTCCCGGCAGCGCGACATGAATCGGATCGGAGCAGATCAGCCGGTCTTTCAGATCTACCGGCGGACCGAAGACCACTGTCGGCTCGACGAACCATAATTCAGCCGTGGGCGCGGGGAGCAGCCGGTGCACGGTATCGGGTTCGATGAGCAAGCAACGCCCCGACAGGCGCGCGCCATCAGCATCGACCACGGTAAGCGGCTCGGCACAAAACACTGCCTGCGCCGCAAAATGGCGGTGCGCGGCGGCATCGCCAACCGAACCCGACCAGAGAGCATGATAGTCGCCGAGGCTAAGTCGGCCGTTCCAGTTGGACGTTTCGGGCATCGGGTCGCAATAGCAGGCCTAACTCGTGTGCGTAACGGGCGCCGGGTAAGCACTCTGGCTCGGAGGCTCTTTTCGGAAGCCGTCTTACGGCCAAGGAGGAGTGCGCCGACCCCGTGATGATTCCCCTCATCGACCGGGCGCTGTCTCGATGCGGCGATGTTGCCGACTGTTGTAACGATAGCCGATCCAGAGGATTGCAAGCGCGAGAAGCTGGAGCAACAACGGTTCGAGCGAAGGAAATATCCCCATCGCCGGGAAGCGGGGAAAATGAGCTAGCGGGGTGATGCCGAGGAGGCCGGCTTCCTGTAGCGCGCCCGCGCCCTTGCCGGCCAGGACAACCGCGAGGATAGCGATGAGCGAAGAGCTGTAAGCGAAAAATCTTCCGATCGGCAGGACCCGGCTGTAACGAAGCATGACCCATGCGATTGCTGCCAGGATCACCACTGCGGTTCCGGCTCCGGCGGCGATCGCGCTGCGGCTTCCTTGCGCGGCGAGAGCTGCGAAAAACAGGATGGTCTCAAAGACTTCCCGATAGACCACGAGGAAAGCGAGCCCGAACAGGAACCAGGCCGAGCGACGTGAAAGCGCTTTGCCCATCGCTTCGCGAATATAGCGCTGCCAGCTCTCCGCATGTGACTTTCCGTGCATCCAGATGCCGACCCAGACGAGAACGACTGCGGCGAAAAGCGAGCCAAATCCCTCTGTCAACTCGCGGTTCGCTCCGCTGATCGAGATTGCATAGGTCGCGACTGCCCAGGTTGCGCCGCCGGCTGCCAGGGCTGCGATCCAGCCGCCATGGACATAGGGTAGGACCTCAGGCCGTTCGGCCTTTCGTAAGAAAGCGATCATCGCCACGATGATCAGAAGCGCTTCGAGACCCTCGCGCAGCAAGATGGTAAGCGCCCCGACAAAGGTCGATGCGTCGCTGGCTGCATCGGGAGACAGTGCAGCTTCGGCATCGGCGAAAAGGGTTTCGACTGCGGCGGCTTTACCCGCGACCGCATCGACCGGCACACCTCGCGCGATGGACACGCGATAATCGGACATCGCGGATTCGATTTGCGCCATAAGGGCGGAATCGCGCGTCGTCAGGATCGGCTCAATCGGTTCGAAACCGTCGAGATAGGCGGACAGCGCGAGACGCTCTGCCTCGCTCCGATTTCCCTTGCGGTACGCGGCAAGGCTTTGCGCCAATTTGTCACGGGCAACCGCAAGCGTCGCGGGCGAAGCGGTTGTCAATGCTTGGGGATCTGAGCGCAAATAGGCGGTAAGCGCGTCGGCCTGCTCCGATCCCAGCCCACGACCAAGCACTTCCGGGCTGAGACTCGTGAAGGCTTGCAGGTCGGGGACCAGTTCGCGCGCCGCAGGGGTCTGGTTCCAGACACGCCGGCCGGCTGCGACGTCGCGAAAGGCAAATCCACCGGCATAGGCTGCTACCGCCCAGCGGTCGTCGGAGGGCAAATGGGCAAAACTGGGCATGGACGTGCCTTCGAGCCCCTGTCCTATCACCTGATAGAGCGCGAACAGACTGCGCTTGCGAGCGCGTCCGGCGTCGGTGAAATCGATAGGTGCCGGGTCGAGCCCCTTGGCCTGAGGTCCATTGCCATCGCCGCGCGCGCCGTGACAGCTGGCGCAATTTTCCAGATAGACTTGGGCTCCGCGCCGGGGATCTGGAGCGTTGCGCGGCGCGAGGGGCACAGGGTAGGCGGCGAGGAGGTCCGCCGCGAGTCCGCGCGCCTGGCCAGCCACCTTGCCGGGGTCCGCCTTCGATGCGATCGCCGTCTGGAGTTGTCCCGCTTCACTGACAAGGCGAGCCCGCGCCGGGGATACCGGAAGCGCTTCGATCCCCTTGCGAACGGTGGCGGAAAACTCGGTCATCTCGGCATATTCGACCGTGCTCGTCACCGCGCCATTCGAGACCGCTCCACCATAGTCGACCGCAACATAGTCCAGCAGGCGCCAGATGGTCTGGACTTCGCCGGCATCAGTGCGGGCCTGTGCCGTCGGCACGACGAGGCCGCAGATTGCAGCGAGCGCGATCAGCAGAGAGAGAAAGCGGCGGGCGGGGGGCATTGGCCCTATTGTCCGGGCACAGTCGACAGTTCGCGCAATTCGGTCCGCGCGCTGCGTAGAATCTCATAGGCCGAATGCAGGAAAAGCGTGGCAATGATGGCGGCGACTGCAAGGTCGGGCCAGGCTTGCCCGGTCCATGCGACGAGGCCGGCGGCGATGATCACCGCCACATTGGCGATCGCGTCGTTGCGGCTGAACAGCCACACCGCCCGGACATTGGCGTCGCCTTCGCGGAACCGCGAGAGGACCGCGGCCGAGGTGAGGTTGACGAGGAGGGCGGCGGCGCCGATGCCGCCCATCAGCTCGGCTTCGGGCGGAACCGCGGTCAGGGCACGCCACAGCGCGACGCCGATGACCCCTATGCCAAGCGACAGCAGGAACAGGCCTTGGGCTAAGGCGATACGCGTGCGGGCGAGCGCAGTCCAGCCTATCGCGACGAGGCCGGCCAACGTGATCGTGCCGTCGCCGATAAAGTCGAGCGAGTCGGCTTTCAGCGCCTGGCTGTTGGCGATGAACCCGCCGACGATCTCGATCGCGCCGAAGCCGAGATTGAGAATTACGACGATCCACAAGGCCCTTCGATAGGCGGGATCGCGTTCGGCCCTGACGGTGTCGCCCGTGCAGCCGCAATTGCTGTCGTTGCTCATTCCCCTGTTCTACATTCTACAGTAACTGTAGAAGCAAGCTGAAATCGAAACGAGACTGAGAGGAAGGGAGATGGCGCGCGACACGCGGCTGCCGATCGGCGGCCTGGCGAAACGCACCGGCACCAAGGTAAACACGATCCGCTTCTATGAGGATATCGGATTGCTGCCTTGCGCAGCGCGCACAGCCTCTGGCCGGCGCACCTACGGGGATGAGGATGTCGGGCGCCTCGCATTCATCCGCAATGCCCGCGGCCTCGGCTTTTCGATCGATGAAATCCGGTCGTTGACGGCGCTGGCCTTGGGGCCGGGGCAGGACTGCGCCGAAATCCGCGCAGTTGCGGCGCGTCACCTGCTCGATGTCGATGAAAAGCTGGAACGGATGGCGCGGCTCCGTGCTGAACTTGCCCGTATCGTCCAGCTCTGCGATGGCGGGCCGGTGTCGGATTGCCGGGTCATCGAGGCCATCGCCGCCGGAAATGCCTAGCCGCCGCGCTATCGGGACTGTCGGCGGCTTGCGGCTCAGCCGCAGCAACTGCCCTTGCCGCCGTCAACCTGTATTGGCGGGCAGGGTACCGTGCCATAGGAACAGAAGACACAGCAGTCTCCTGGCAGCGGCTTGAGCAGCGCGCCGCATCCCTTGCAGTCGTAGAAATACTGACACGCATCGGTGGGCATGATTTCGTCGGCGATTTGACCGCAGAGCGGACACGTCAGCGTCGATTGCAGGACCGGCGAGGGATCAAGCATAGCGATAGCCGAGCCAGAGGAGGACGGCGGCGAGGAGCAGTCCGATCAGGGTCACAAAGCGCAGCGACGCGGGCACGCACAGGCCATCGGCGCCGCAGCGCGCCGCGCGCATCTGCTGGCGCGCCAGCAGGACGCCACCGGCGACGAGCGAAATTGCGCCGAATGCGACGAACCAGAGCCGGTAGGGCGCGGCCGGGACCGCTATGCCGACGAGCCAGGCGGACCCGAGCCCCGCCGAGGCCAGCAGCATGGGGAGGGCGCAGCAGGTGGCTGCGAGAAAGCCCGATGCGATCCCGCCAAGCGCCAGCGAAATGGCCCCAAATCCTTTTGGACGCCTTGCATCTCCAGCCAAATTCAAACTCCTTGTTTCGCGGTAGCGGCAAGTCTACCATCTGTAGTGACTACAGATGCAAGCGGAATCGCAATGGCCCCCTCAAGCACCATCCCCATCGGCGAGCTTTCTCGGCTTACCGGCTGCAATATCGAGACGATCCGCTATTATGAGCGCATCGGCATTCTGCCCGCGCCGGTCCGGTACGGGCGATTTCGCCGTTATGATTCAGCTGGTGTGCGGCGCCTTGCATTTGTGCGCCGCGCGCGCGAACTGGGGTTTCCCCTCGATACGGTCCGGACTTTGCTCCTTCTTGCCGAAGGCGGCGGCCATAGCTGCGATCAGGCGCGCCATATGGCCGAGAGCCAGCTTGCCGACGTCCTCGCCAAGCGCGCCGACCTCGACCGGATGGCCGCTGTCTTGGGCGATCTTGTCGAGGCGTGCGGCGCCGGCGATGCCGGGGGCTGCCCGCTTCTGGAGGCGCTGTCCGACTAGGTTCGAGTACAGCCGTCTTCCGCCAGCGCCCCAAAGCAGCCATTGCGCGCGGCAACTAGGGCCACCGCGCGCAATGGCGGCGCGTTACGGCGCCTTGTCGAGCTTGGTGATCGTCCCGGCCTTGCCGTCCCAATTGAGCTCGAACGCGACCTTGTCGCCGACCTTGATGTCCTTCAGCAGCTCGGGTTTCGCCGCAAAACCCATCGTCATCGGCGGCCATTCGAGTTCGGCGATCGCGCCATGATCGAGCGTGACCTGGCCTTTTGCCGTATCGATCGCGGTCACGGTCGCCGTGCCCTTGCCATGCTTCGTTTCGGCCGGGGCCGCCATGGTCCCTGTGTCATCGGCCATCGCGGCCTTTTCTTCCGTCTTCGGTGCTTCGCCTTGCTTGCCGCAGGCGACAAGTCCAGCGCCGAGCGCAAGGCTGAGCGTAATCGCAGTGAGTTTATTCATGTCGTTTCTCCTTCGGGTTGGACGGGATGAGCCGCACGCCTTCGCATCAGCAGATAGGCGGCGGGAATGATAAGCATCGACAGCAGCGGCGCGGTGAGCATGCCGCCGATCATCGGCGCGGCGATGCGGCTCATCACTTCGGAGCCGGTGCCGGTCCCGACGAGGATCGGGAACAGGCCCGCGAGGATAACCGCAACGGTCATCGCCTTCGGGCGGACGCGGAGCAGCGCGCCTTCGCGAACCGCGGCCAATATGTGGCCGTCGCTGCGATCGGCGAGCGCATGCTTGAGATAGATGAGCATGACGACCCCGAACTCGGCGGCAACGCCCGCAAGCGCGATGAACCCGACCGCGCTCGCGACCGACTGGTTATAGCCAAGCAGATAGAGGAGCCAGAGCCCGCCGGTGAGCGCAAAGGGCAGGGTCGCCATGATGAGCAGCGCCTCGTCCCAGCGGCGGAAGGTCAGGTAGAGCAGCAGGAAGATGATCGCGAGCGTGACCGGCACGACGACCTTCATCCGCTCGGTCGCACGAACGAGGAACTCGAACTGCCCGGTGTAGGAAACGCTGACGCCGGGCGGCAGATCGACATCGCGCGCGATCGCCCGCTGGATGTCCTGCACGAGGCCCTGCAAATCGCGGCCGCGGCTGTCGACGTAGATCCAGGTCACCGGGCGGCCATTCTCGCTGCGCAGCATCGGCGGCCCGTCGCTGACCTTGACTCTGGCCACCGTGCCGAGCGTGATCTGCTGGCGCGACGGCGTCAGGACCGGAAGGCTCGCGAGCTCGCCGATACTGTCGCGCAGCTCGCGCGGGTAGCGGACGCTGATCGGATAGCGGGCGAGCCCCTCGACCGTCTGGCCGATCGTCTCGCCGCCGATCGCGCCCGAGACGATCGCTTGCACGTCGGCGACATTGAGGCCGTAGCGTGCTGCGGCGGCGCGATCGATGTCGACATCGATATAGCGCCCACCAGTCAGCCGCTCGGCCAGCGCCGACGCTACGCCGGGTACGGTCTTGACGACCGCTTCGATGCGCTTGGCGGTGCGATCGATCCCGGCAAGATTCGAGCCCGCGACCTTGATGCCGACCGGGCTCTTGATCCCGGTCGCAAGCATGTCGATGCGATTGCGGATCGGGGGAATCCAGAAATTGGCGAGCCCCGGAACCCGGACCCGCGCGTCGAGCTCCTCGATCAATTTCTCCTCGGTCATGCCGGGGCGCCAACGGTCCTTCGGCTTGAAGCGGATCGTCGTCTCGAACATCTCGAGCGGCGCGGGGTCGGTCGCGCTGTCGGCCCGCCCCGCCTTGCCGAACACGCTCTCGACCTCGGGCACGGTCTTGATCAGTCGGTCCGTCTGCTGGAGCAGGCTCGATGCCCTTGCGGCCGAGATGCCGGGTAGCGCCGAGGGCATGTAAAGGAGGTCGCCTTCGTGCATCTGCGGCATGAACTCGCCGCCGATCTGGGTCATCGGCCACAGGCTGGTGGCGAAGACGAGGCCGGCGATCACGAGCGCTTTTTTCGGCCGTTCGAGCACCCAGTCGAGTGCCGGGCGATAGATGCGGGTCAGCCAGCGGTTGACCGGATTACTCTGTTCGGCGGGTATCTTACCGCGGATCAGCCAGCCCATCAGCACCGGGATGAGCGTGATCGAGAGGATCGCGGCGGCCGCCATCGCATAGGTTTTGGTGAAGGCGAGCGGCGAGAAGAGCCGTCCCTCCTGGCCTTCGAGCGTGAAGATGGGGAGGAAGGAGAAGGTGATGATGAGGAGGCTGAGGAAGAGGGCGGGCCCAACCTCGGCGGCGGCGTCGGTGATGACGCGCCAGCGTTCGGCGCCTTTCAGTTCCTCGCCCGGATGATCGCGCTCCCAATGTTCGAGATGCTTATGGGCATTTTCGATCATCACCACCGCAGCGTCGACCATCGCACCGACCGCGATGGCGATGCCGCCGAGCGACAATATATTGGCGTTGAGTCCCTGCAGCCGCATCACGATGAAGGCGATGAGGATGCCGAGCGGCAGCGTCAGGATCGCGACCAGTGCCGAGCGCGCGTGCCAGAGGAAGAGCGCGCAGACGAGCCCGACGATGATGAACTCTTCGACGAGCTTCGAGGTAAGATTGTCGACCGCGCGGTCGATCAACCCCGAGCGGTCATAAGTGGTGATGATCTCGACCCCGGGCGGCAGGCTGCGCTTGAGCTCGGCGAGCTTGGTGCGCACGCCGTCGATGACTTCGCGGGCATTCTTGCCCTCGCGCATGACGATCACGCCGCCCGCGACTTCGCCCTCGCCGTTGAGTTCGGCGATGCCCCGCCTTGTGTCGGGACCGATCTGCACCGTCGCGACATCGCCGACCGTTACCGGGAGTCCGCCCGCGGCGGTGCGGATCGGGACGGCGCGGAAGTCGTCGAGCGACTCCAGATAGCCGCTCGCGCGGACGATATATTCAGCCTCAGCGAGTTCTAGGGAGCCGCCGCCGCTTTCCTGGTTGGCGCGCTTGAGGGCGTCGGCGACGTCGGTTGCAGTCACCCCGAACGCGGCGAGCTTCTGCGGATCGACGATGATCTGATACTGGCGCACCATGCCGCCGATGCTCGCGACCTCGGCGACGCCGGGAACCGATTTAAGCTCGAAGCGGAGGAACCAGTCCTGAAGACTGCGGAGTTCGGCAAGATCGTGGCGGCCGCTTTTGTCGACGAGCGCATATTCATAGATCCAGCCAACCCCGGTCGCGTCGGGACCGATGCTCGCGCGCGCGCCCTCGGGGAGACGGCTTTGCACCTGGCTCAGATATTCGAGCACGCGGCTGCGCGCCCAATAGGGATCGGTGCCGTCGTCGAACAGGACATAGACGAAGCTGTCGCCGACGAAGCTGTAGCCGCGCACCACGCGCGCGCCCGGCACCGAGAGCATCGTCGTCGTGATCGGATAGGTGACCTGGTCCTCGACGATCCGCGGTGCCTGTCCCGCATAGCTGGTGCGGACGATGACCTGGACGTCCGACAGGTCGGGCAGGGCGTCGACCGGAGTCGTGCGCACCGCGGCGATCCCGAGCAAGGTCAGGATCAGCGCCGAAGCGACGACAAGCCCGCGCGCCGCGACCGAGGCGCGAATAATGCGTGCGATCATTGCGCTGGCTCCAGCGGACGAACCGTGAGACCGGTCAGGCTCGCCTCGGAATCGAGCAGGAACTGGCCCGACGCGACGACCTTCTCGCCGGGGGCGAGCCCTCGCAATATCTCGGTCTTGCCGCCGCCTTCGCGTCCGGCGACCACTTCGGCGGGATGGTAGCGTCCGTCGCCCTTCTCGAGCATCACGATGCTGCGCGTGCCGGTGCGGATCACCGCTTCGCTTGGCACCAGCAGCGTTGGCTTGGCGTCCCCGCCGAGCGCGACGACGGCGAACATGCCGGGGCGTAGGCGACCGCCGCGGTTGGCGAGCTCGATGCGCACTGTCAGCGTCCGGCTGTCCGCCGCTGCGGTCGGCAGGATCGCGACGACCCGCCCGGTAAAAGCCTCGCCGGGAAAGGCGGTGAGGTTCGCGGTGGCAGGTTGGCCGATCTTCACCAGTCCGGCCTGCGCTTCGGGGAGCGCGGCATTGAGCCACACCGTTCCAAGTCCCGAGATTTCGGCAAGTGTCTGCCCCGAGGCGAGAGTCACGCCTGCACGGGCATTGAGCGTCTGGACCACGCCGCCGATCGGCGCGCGCACCGTCAGTCTGCCGCCGGTCCGTCCGCTCCGGTCGACCTCGGCGATCACGCCTTCGGGCATGCCCATCAGCCGCAGCCGCTGCCGCGCGGCCGCCGTGAGTTCAGGTTTGCCGAGCTTCTTGACGCTCAGATATTCGGTCTGGGCGCTGCCCCATTCAGGCAATTGCAATTCGGCGATCGGCGCACCGGCGCCGATGACATCGCCAGGCGCGAGGCGATAGACGCGTTCGACGAAGCCGCCCGAGCGCGCCTGGACGATCGCGACATCGCGCTGGTTGAAATCGATACTGCCGTTGACGTCGAAGGTTGCGGCAAGGCTCCCCATTTCGGCCGCGACCACTCTTATGCCGAGGCTCTGACGCGCCGACGGGTCAATCGACACGCCGGGCGCCGCGCCGCCACCCTCGTCGGCATATTTGGGCTCGAGCTGCATGTCCATGAAGGGCGACTTGCCGGGCTTGTCGAACTTCTGGTTCGGGAACATCGGATCATAATAGTAGAGGATCTTGCGCCCGCCGCTTGCCGTCTCGGTTGGTGCATCGCTCTTGCCGCTCTGTCCCAACCAATAACCGCCGCCGCCCGCGATCAGCACCGTGGCCAGGATTGCGACGCGCCAGCGCGCCGCTGATGTTGCATCGGTCATCGACCTGCCTCCCCATAAATATAATTGATCCGGATCGCGTCGCGCGCGACCTCGGCTTCGCGCGCCAGCGCATCGACTTCGGCCTCGGCAAGCGCGAGAGTCGACAGGAGCGCGGTCCCGAGGTCGAGCTTTCCGGCGGCGTAGCTTGCAAGATCGAGCTCGGCGCGCTTCTTCGCGAGCGGCACGAGCCGCGTACGTGCATTGGCGAGCTGCTCATGATGCATGCGGTGATCGGCGAGATCGGCGTCGAGCGCTGCCGCGATGTCGCGCTTGGCAGCCTCGCGGTCGAGCCGGGCGCGCATCGCCTCGCTGGCGCGCGCGGCGATCTTGGGGTCCTGCCGCTTTTTCGAGAAGAAGGGCAGGTCGACGGTGACCCCGACCGTGACGAGATCACCGTAATTGGGCTCGCGGCGCCCATAGGCCGCGTTGACGCTCCAGTCGGGTCGCTTGTCGGCGCGTGCGAGACCGGTCTCGGCGTCGGCGGCGAGGGCGCGGGCATCGAGTGCTCTGAGCTTTGGCAGGGCGTCGATGCCGGCGCGCAATCCTTGTTCGTCGATCGACTGCGGCGGCAAGTCGCCGAGCGTGTCGGCGGCGGGGTCGCCGGTGAAGCGGGCGAGCTGCGCGCGGGCGCGGGCGATCTCGGCGGCGAGCGCGCTGCGGCGATCGTTGATCGCGGCGCGAAGCTGATCGGGTTCGAGCGCCTGCGCCGGGCGCGCCGCACCGCTGGCAAGCCGCGCCGTCACGGTCGATTGAAGGTCCTCGAGGCCGCTATCGAGCAGGTCGAGTTCCTTCAGCTCCTTCTTGGCATAATAGAGATCGACCCAGGCGAGCGCGGTCGCGAGCCTGATGTCCTGCGCGGTGACCGCTTCGTCGGCGCGGGCGATTCCAATGTCGGCCTGCGCGCGGGTCGCGCGCGCGCGGCGTTTGGCGGGGTTCGGAAAATCCTGGCTGACGCCGATGACCTGCATCGTGAAATCGTCGCGATTGAACCGGCCCGCGTCGGGTCCGGTCACCGGGAAATCCTGGAGGACGATATTGAGTTTCGGGTCGGGCAGCCGGTCGGCGGCGATCGCCGCCGATTGGGCGGCGTCGACGCCCGCTTCGCGGCTTTGCAGTTCGGGTGCCTCCGATGCTGCTCGGCTGAGCGCCGAATCGAGCGTCATCGGCTCGGCGTGAAGAGCCGAGGGCAGCGCAAGCAAGGCTGCCGTAAAATATGGGCGCATGATGTCCCCCTGCTGTGGACTGGGCGAAAGCCTCCCCGGCGTCTGTACGCCGGGGAAGAAAGACCGTTACCCTTGCGGGGGCATCCTTTGGTCGCCGGACATATTCTTCATGCAGTCCGCCGGACTCACCTTCATCATGTCGCAGTCGCAATGCGCCATCTGTCCCGGCTTGTCCTTGACCCAGACGCGGACTCGCGAGGTGGTATTGGACTTGTTCGGCCCTGGCACCTGGCGGGTCTGCCATTCATGATGGCCGCCGGACGGTTCTTGGGCGAGGACGGGAGCGGCAAGCGTTGCTGCCGCGAGCGCGGCAACGGCAAAAAACGGTTTCATGTTGAATTCCTTGATTGAAAAGCGTGAAACCGCGCGCCGGGACGAGCCGGTGCGCGTCGGCAATTCAGGCAAGAAATAGGGGCGGGTCGGGTTCGGGGCCGAATGTTCTTCCGGCGAGGCGCCGGACAGGAAGCGGATCGAAAGAGCCGGCGACAAATGTCTTTTCGGCAAGGGGGGTAGCCGGAGAGACGACGGCGGGCGGTAGCGCGCAGCCCATCTTGGCGATGCAGTCGAGCGTGAGGCCCTTGCACGGAGCGCTCTTCTGGGATTTTTTAATCCCCATCATCTCCGCGCATTCGTCGCTCATCGCCGCCGCGAACGCCGTCTCGGCCGACGGGAGCGCGGGCGCCGAGGCGAATGCGGTCTCCTGCGCCAGAAGGCCGAGTAAGGCTCCGACAAGAAGTAGAAAGGTGAGCCAGCGTTTCACGGTCGAAGCATGATCCTTGTCAAACTTGGCGTCAATCTAAACCGGGGTGGAGATCCCGCTCACTTGTTCGCCGACTGTCCCGTCGTGGTTACGCCGGACCCGTTAAGAATGGCCCATTGTCATGGCGGCGGGCGCGACCAGCATCCACAGCGCCATGGCGATCATCATCAGATTTTCGGTCAGTGAGATGAAACCCAGCGGCACATTGCTGTCGCCGCCGACGCAGGCGCATTTGAGTTCGCGCTTGTCGATATACACCGCCTTGAACACCGACACGGCGCCGATGATCCCGATGAACAGCGCCACCGGAATCGATATCCAGTTCAGCGCGCCAGAAATCATCAGGATGCCGGCAAGACCCTCCGCAAAGGGATAGATGGTAGCATAGGGTACCCAGCGTTTGGCGAGCAAGTCATAGTTCAGGAACATGCTCGAGAAGCTCTCGATGTCGCGGAGCTTGAGGAAGGCAAGCAACGCCATGCTGAACCCGATAAACCATTCGGCGGCACGGATTGTGAAGGGCGTGCCCGACACCGCTTGGCTGGCGGCCAGCGCCATCAGCGCGGTGATAGAGAAGAGCGCGATGACGGGCTTATAGGTAAGCGCCTTAGGATCGCGGACTTTCAGACCGAGATGGCGCCTCAGATCGTCAAGACCGCCGATCCGCTCGCCTTCGATGAAGGTCTGCGGCGTCGTCGCGACGCCATGTTTCGCCTTGAATGCGTCGGTTTCCTCGCGGGTCGTCAGCCAGACATCCTCGACGTCATAGCCGCGGCTGCGCAACAGATGCAGCGCCTTCAGGCCATAGGGGCAGATATGCTGCTCCATCACCATGCGATAGATGGTCGCCCGCGGCTTGCCCGAAACCGCCGCACCAGTGTGCGCTGGCGCGCTTTCGTTCGCGCGCTGAACCTGCATATTCATCGATTCGCCTTTCTTGATTCCCGATCGCTTCCCGCTATATAGGCTCCGTACCATAGTACGGAGTCAAGGCCTTGCGTGACATGACCATCGGCCAGCTTGCCCGGCAGGGCGGCGTCAATGTCGAGACGATCCGCTATTACCAACGCCGCGGCCTGTTGCCCGTTCCGCCTCAGTCGGCCAGCGCCCCGTCGGAAGGCCGAGTCCGGCGTTACGACGAGGCGGTTCTGCGCCGTCTGCGCTTCATCAAATCGGCACAAGCAGCGGGATTTACGCTCACCGAGATCGCCGAACTGCTCGAACTCGACGCGTCGAGCGATCGCGCGCGAGCGCGCGAACTGGCCGATGCGCGCATCGCGGCGATCGAAAAGACGATCGCCGAACTCGATGCGGCGCGGCGCGCGCTCATGGGCCTGTCGCGCCAATGCGCTGCCGCCGACACGCTCCACTGCCCGATCATAGCGGCGTTCGAGCAGGTCTAGCCCGACTGGCCTTGGCGGCGGATGGTGCTGACGGCCGGTCTCACCTCCCAACTGGTGTCAATCGGTCGCAAATGGTTCCAGCATCCCGGCTACAAGCGATGGGATGGTAATTCCGGCTGCGACATCGAGCAGAAGGCTAGCGCGGATCGCAGCCGCAGGTCTCGCCGCTGCCGCGTCCGGAGTTGCGACGGCCGTCCGAAGTGCCTGGGTCAGGCGCCATCGAATCTCCGCGGCTAGGACCGGCATCAGAGCGAACAAATAGGCTTCCACGGGGAAGACCTGACCATAGGGTCAAGCGAGCGATTGCGTCACGTGCACGGCGCCGACCAAGGCTCCGACGAGGGGCAGAAGCGAAAAGCGCCGCTTCTGGATGAAGGTAGGAGCCTTTGGGCGTTCCGGATCAACTTCATCCTGGCGATCTGAACAAATCGGGGAGCCCAATTCCAATGGTTTTACGTCGCCCGAACCATTTTTGAGGGATGAGTCGTTCTGGTGCGTAATCAATGTCAGTAGGGGATGTTGGGTGCTTGAACTCGGAAGCCGTAAGCAGCGGTTTCCGGGCATGCATGTTTTTGTCCTCGACTTCCCCGAAACTCATTTGGGCTGCGCGAAAGGGCAGTTCTTCGAAACAGGGGAAGCATAATGAACAAATTATACTGTTATTCGTCGACGAAGCGCGCAATGCAGCGAAGCTCGATGGCGGCGATTGCGGTGGCGGTCGCGTTTCCCGCGCAGGCTCAGGAAGCCCAGTCGGACGGCCTCGCCGAGATCATCGTAACGGCGGAGAAGCGCGAGGAAAATCTGCAGTCCGTTCCCGTCTCGGTGACAGCGATGACCGGCGAGGCGCTTACGGCAACGGGCATATCAAACGTCGAAGACCTCCAATTTTTTGTGCCGGGCGTGTCGATCACCAACGATTCCATGGCGATCATCAATATTCGTGGAATTGGCACCTCGGCGTTCGGCGTTGCGACCGACCCCAGCACGACAGTCCATTATGACGGCGTCTACATCTCGCGCCCGACCACAAGCTATCAGGATTTGTTCGACGTCGAACGCATCGAGGTGCTGCGCGGACCGCAAGGCGTTCTCTTCGGTCGCAACTCCGCCGGCGGCACACTCAACATCATTTCCAAAATGCCTACGGAGGATTTGACTGGCGCGCTGGGGCTCACCGTCGGAAATTACGAGAAGCGCTCGCTGAGCGGCACGATTTCTGGACCGCTTGGAGCGGGCGTCCGAGGCCGCCTCACCTTGCTTGCCAACCAGCGCGACGGCATCTACCGCGACGTCGTCTCGGGACGGCGATACCAAAACGAAGATAATCTCGCTGGACGACTGACGCTTGCGATTGACGCGAGCGACCGTCTTGAGATCGTGTTGCGGGCGGATGCCAGCCGTGATCGCGAGACCGGCGCGCGGTCTGTTCGGCCCTTTTATCCGCAAGGCTTCGTCGATGCGGGGGCGACGATCCCGGCCAATGACAAAGAGGCCGCACTCGACCGCCTGCCGCGTTACGATGTCGATGCCTGGGGCGTGTCCTCGACCATGAACTGGGACGGCGGCCCGGTCACGCTCCGCTCGATTACGGCGCTGCGCAAGAGCAAGGTCGTCCAGGCGCTCGACGTTGACTCGACTGACCTCTTCCTCCGCGATATCGAATTTTACGAACGTTCCCGCAGTTTCACGCAAGAGTTCCAACTTCTCAACAACGATGCGGACAAGCTGCGCTGGATCGTCGGAGCATTCTATCTGAATGAAAAGGGCAACGACGAAATACGGATCATCGAACCGGGTCGTCGGCTCGCGATCCCGGAAAACAATACGACGAATGCATTCGCGCTCTTCGGACAAGCAAGCTACGAACTCATCGACCGCCTGCGATTGACCGGAGGGCTTCGATACTCATACGAAAAAAAGGATTTCGGATATCGTGTCCTGCTGAACGGAAATCAGGTCGATGCCGGTCAGCCCAAATCATCCTGGACCGCCTGGACTCCGAAAATTGGGATCGATTACGACCTTGCCGATGACGTCATGGCTTATGCGTCGGCAACCCGCGGGTTCAAATCGGGTGGATTCCAGCTGGGAGACGGGCGGCCTTTCCTCCCGGAGTATGTCTGGAGCTACGAAGTCGGCCTGAAGTCGACGCTCCTCGATCGCCGGCTTCGAGCTAATTTTTCCGCCTTCTATTATGATTACACCAATCTTCAGGTGGTCGAGTATAATAATGGCGTTGCCAGTACCACCAACGCCGGCAAGGCGACGATCAAGGGCGTTGAAGCGGAACTGATGGCACGGCCGTTCGATCGCCTGACGCTTACATCCACGATCGCTTATCTCGATGCGCGCTACGATGTCTATTTTGACGACGTCGGCGCAAGCCTCAAGGGCAAGCGGCTGCCGAACGCGCCGAAGTGGAACATCACTTTCGGCGGAGAATATAAGGCCTCCCTGGGCGGCGGAATGCTGACATTACGGACCGATATCTCCTGGCGCGACAGCGTCTTTTTCAAGCCCAGCAACAATCCGCTTTTTTCCGGAAACGCCACGACCCTTATAAATGGGCGTGTCACATGGCAGCCGGCGAGCGAAGCGTGGGAAATTGCGCTTTATGGCCGAAATCTCACCAACGAGCGCTATGTGAGCTATAGTACGATCGGGACGGACGCGACGGGTGTCTCGAACCCTACTCTTCCGCTCTACATCTACGGCGAGCCGCGCCAGTATGGACTGCAGCTGCGCTACTTTTTCTGAGGTTCCTCGTCCTGCGAGGTCCCCCGGCGACTCCCCTACGGTCGTCGGTCCCCCTGGGCGCTTGCGCCCGGGGGGAATACTTCCTCTGAACGCAGGACATGATATGTCCCTGTTCTCACCGGCGCCGTTACTTGAACGGCCCTGCTGATGGCACGATGAGCCGGGCAGTAAGATGGCACGAACAGATACGGGCTAGTCCCATCCTGAACGTCGGTAGCGCGCGCGATTTCGATGCCCGGCTTTCCCTGTGACGCCGCGAGGATGCAAAGACCAACTGCTTTCGGAGGCCTACGCGTCGTCGGCTGCCTCACGGCAATGGATGGGAGATCGCCTTGATCGCCTTCAGGCCCGTACCGAAGCGGGCAATGGCGACCCTGTTCTGTTCGAGCTCGGCGTAGGGCAGGTAGGAAATGTCGAGATCACCGATCCGGCTGAAAGCCGGGCGTCGGAGCTGAGCGCGGACATCGGCTTCTCGCGCATCGGGTGCAACCAGGAAAAGTGGCGTCGACAAATGAAGATTCTCGCTGCTCAGCGCGAGATCAAGCATGCGGACAATTCCGGAATAAATGGATGTCGAATGCTCCACTTCGAATGCCGCCGCGACCGTAGCCGTCGATTGCTCGAGCCATAAGATGTCGATCAGTCTTATGGCATCGCTTCCTTGAGCGGTTGCGATGGCATGCGGCAAGCTATCGAGGCATCGAGACCCGAGCGGCACACCCTCATGAAGGCGCCCCCGGTCATTTGCCGCTACCCAGACGTCATATCCAAGTGCAAGCCCGAGGTCCCGAAGCCAGGATTGGACTTCGCTATGCGTCCGGTCGGTCTCTTTCTGATTTGCAAGCCCCTTATCGAACTTGTCGGACTGTGAGCGCGTTTCATTCAGCAAGGCCATCCAATCGCGCGCATTTTCGCTCGAACCGCTGAGCGGTGGGGCTGGAAACCGTCCCGATCCGATATCGAACAGCAGCCCTCCTATCGCCCCCAAATCGTTGGAAAGAAGATCCCGGTAGCGATCGTTGAGATCCAGAATGCCCGCGCGCATCGCGAGAAAATGCTCCCAACTGCCAAGCTTCACATTCGCACCCGTTAGCGCGTTGTAGCCCTTTACGATTGCCGTATTGAACGGAGGCACAAGAGTGGGATGCAGAAAATAGAGAATGTTGGCCACCGCAGGACCCAACCCCTTGATCTTCTGTCTATCGATTGCGAGGATCCCGGCGACGACCTCCTCGGCGGTATCGCAACAGGAGCAATGGTGAAGAAGTCTGCCAAAAGCTCGTTGATTGTCGGCGTTCTCGTAGATGTCCGGGATTCGGAGTTTGGGCTTCCACAAGAAAGCATGATCCGCACCTTTGAAAATCTGTCGTTGCTCGGCGATTGAATGAACAATGATCTCCAATGACGAGCCCCGATATGCCGCTCCGAAGGTGCCGGCCTCAATTTCGGCGACGACCTGCGAGATGCCTCTTCTGATCGACCGAAAATTCTTCAGTCGCTCCTCCCACAGGAACCAGCTTTGATAGGTCGAGCCGGAATCGCCGCGCCAGCGCTCGATCAGTTCGCGAACAAGGTCGCGCTTCATGTTTATAGCCCCCGCTTGATCCATTCCGAATTGCTGTTTTCCACCTGCGGCTTGCCGGCCAAGACAGTTCGCTCGATTCGGCCCTTAGCGAAAGGCGAAACCTTCCGTCCCACCGGCAAGGTGGGCGGGAATGGAAGGTCGAAACGAGCCCGTTCACGCCCGGCGCTGCATAATTGTCGACGACCTCAGTGCCCTGCGTGTTCGCCCGCTCCGCTTGGTTTCTGACTCGCGCCTTCCGCCTCTGTCATGCCCTTCATCATCGCGTCATGGTCCATTGGCGCATTCTGCGTAATAGCCTGATATTGTGCCGGCGACAGGCCAGGGAGTTTTCGGACAAACGCGACCATATCCCAGATGAGACGATCATCATGCGTTTTCCCCCAGGCCGGCATGGCGGTCATCTTGATGCCATGCTTGATGATCCAGAATTGCTCCGCAGCCGAACGTTCCGAACCTTTGAACAAGACGGGCGCTTGCGGATACAGCCCTTGACTCATTTCGGTCTTTTCCATCCCGGGCGCGAGATGGCAGCCGCTGCACATCTCGGTATAGAGACCTGCGCCCGACGCGATCCGCGCCGGAGCCGCCAAATCTGCCGGCACCGCGATCGATCCGGATCGCGCTGCGATGGACTTCTCCCTGAATGTTTCGATGACGCTGTAAGTCAGCCGGTTATGGGGGGCATCGGCCGCTATATTATATAGGCCGAGATAGACGGTGATCGCACCCGCGCCCGCTATCAGGGCCACCGCCAGCAGCGTGAACGTCACGCTCGGCATATGCTTTCGGAAATCGAAAGTTCGAAATCGCTCCATTATCTATCTCCCGCATAACAGGCCTTGAGCTTTGCAGCCGAACGCAATGCGGCGGCTGTTCAACAGATGATACGCACCCCAACAGCTTTGCCCTTGTCACAGACGAGGCAGGCGTTTCCGTACTTGCCGCGACGAGCCATTTCAGGGTGCCCACACCCGCTCGGGCTCATGCGTCCTGCTAGGTGTGGGTTCGGAGAGATCGTGAGGACTAGCCCCTTTTTTGCCCGCTCAGCTGCCACCCGCCGGTCGCACCTTCGGCTTGCGTGAGGAGCTGTGGAGATTGAAGATCTGCCACTTTCCGTTGTCCTGTTTGAGGACACTCGTAGCGACGCCATCCCGTTCGATGGTCTCGCCGCTCGCGAGCACAATCGAGAAGCTGTAGGTCTCGGTTGCGATCGCGATATTTCCTTCGCCGCGAACCGAAATCTTGTAATTGCGGAAGGTGAAGGATTTGAATTCCTTGAGTTCGGGACCCAGGTGATGGTCGCGATAGTGGGCGAAATTCCCTTCAACGCCGCCGGATTCGAATATCTGGGCGTCTGGCGAAAAGAGGGCCTCGACGCCGGTCAGGTCCAGTTTCTCCATCGCCGATTTATACTGCGCGAGCGCTGCCGCCGCGCCCTGAAAATCCGCAGGCTCGGTCGCCTGAGCCGGGACGGCCACCAGCATGGCCAATGCGATTGCTGTAATCGTCAGTCGTCTCATATCATTTCCCCTTGTTGTGCCGACACTTCACGAGTGCCTCCCGTGGTTTCGATCAGATTCTGGCAAAGCGCAGCCGCAAAGAATTGGCAATGACGCTGACGGACGAGAGTGCCATTGCAGCGGCGGCAATGACCGGCGAGAGCAATAGTCCGAAAATCGGATAGAGCACGCCCGCAGCGACGGGAATCCCGGCGACATTATAGGCGAAAGCGAAGAAGAGATTCTGACGGATGTTCGCCATCGTCGCATGGCTGAGATGCCGCGCCCGCACGATGCCCAGAAGGTCGCCGCGCAGTAGCGTCACACCCGCGCTTTCGATGGCGACATCGGTTCCCGAGCCCATCGCGATGCCGACGTCGGCGGCGGCGAGCGCGGGGGCGTCGTTGACCCCGTCGCCGGCCATGGCGACGATCCGGCCCTCTTCGCGCAGCCGCTGCACGACCGCGCTCTTCTGGTCGGGGAGGACATCGGCCTCGACGTCGTCGATGCCGAGGCGCCGCGCGATCGCCTCGGCGGTGACGCGATTGTCGCCGGTGAGCATGATGACCTTGATTCCGGCTTCGCGCAGCGCAGCGAGCGCGTCGCCCGTCGTTTCCTTGACGGGGTCGGCGATGGCGATGACCCCGGCCGCCTTGCCATTGACCGCGATGTAAATCGCCGTCGCGCCGTCTGTGCGAAGGCGGTCGGCTGCCTCGGTGAGCGCGCCCAGATCGACGTCATATTCTTCAAGAAAGCTCGCATTGCCGAGGACTATCGCCTTGTCGTCGACGACCCCGACGATACCCTTGCCGACCGGCTGGTCGACCCCCGATGGCTCGACCAGCGCGAGGCCCCGGTCCTCGGCGGCCTTGACGATCGCGGCCGCCAATGGATGTTCGCTGCTGCGCTCGAGGCTCGCGGCAATCCGGAGCAGATCCTGCTCCTCGAAGCCGCCGGCGACTTCGATGGCGACGACCGAGGGTCTGCCTTCGGTCAGCGTCCCGGTCTTATCGACGACGAGCGTGTCGACCTTCTCCATCCGCTCAAGCGCCTCGGCATTTTTGATCAGCACGCCGGCTTCGGCGCCGCGCCCCACGCCGACCATGATTGACATTGGCGTCGCGAGGCCGAGCGCGCAGGGACAGGCGATGATGAGCACCGAGACGGCGGCGATAAGGCCATAGGCCATGGCGGGCGCGGGCCCCAGAAGCGACCAAACAACGAAAGCGACAATGGCGACGACGATGACGCCGGGCACGAACCAGCCCGAAACGGTATCGGCGAGACGCTGGATCGGCGCCCGGCTGCGCTGCGCGTCGGCGACCATTTGTACGATCCGCGCGAGCATCGTGTCGCGCCCGACCTTCTCGCTGCGCATGAGCAGGCCGCCCGTCTGGTTGATCGTTCCGCCGATCAGCGCCGCGCCGGCCGCCTTGGTCACCGGCATCGATTCGCCCGTGACCATCGATTCGTCGACCGTGCCGCGGCCTTCTACGACGATGCCATCGACGGGGACTTTTTCGCCCGGACGGATGCGCAGCATGTCGCCGACCGCGACTTCCTCGAGCGCTACCTCCTCGTCGCTTCCATCGCTGCGGACGCGCCGGGCGAGCTTCGGTGTCAGGTCAAGGAGCGCGCGGATCGCGCCGCTCGTCGTCTCGCGGGCCCTGAGTTCGAGCACCTGCCCGAGTAGCACCAGCACCGTGATGACCGCGGCGGCCTCGAAATAGACCGCGACCGAGCCATCGGCGGCGCGGAAGGCTGCCGGGAAGATTTGCGGGAGAATCGCCGCGATCATGCTGTAGCCCCAGGCAACGCCCGTCCCCATCGCAATGAGGGTGAACATGTTGAGGCTCTTGTTGCGGATCGAGAGCCAGGCGCGCTCGAAGAAGGGCCAGCCCGCCCATAGAACGACGGGGGTCGCGAGCAGCATCTGGACCCAGTTGTTCGTCTGGCGGCCGACATATTGGTGGAGGCCTGTCAGATGGCCGCCCATTTCGAGCGCAACCACCGGGAGTGCGAGAAGGAGCCCGATCCAGAAGCGCCGCCGCATATCGCGATATTCTTCGCTGGGGCCGCCCGATGCTGTCGGCATGACGGGCTCGAGTGCCATGCCGCAGATCGGGCAGCTTCCGGGGCCGGCGCGCTGGATCTCGGGATGCATCGGGCAGGTCCAGATGGCGCCTTCGGGTGCATCGGCTGCGGCCGGCTCGCGTTTTGCGGCATAAAGATCGGGATCGGCCTCGAATTTGGCGAGGCAGCCTGCGCTGCAGAAATAGTGATGCTTGCCGCTATGCGTCGCGATATGAGGTGTGGTGGCCGGATCGACCATCATGCCGCAGACCGGATCAGTCGTGCTCCCGCTGCCTTTTTCTGCGCCCTGATGATCGTGCATCGCCGCCGCTCCCGTATGTGTCGGATGCCCGCCTCGCGGCGGGGCGGTCCAAACGCCACCGGTCGAGTTCGCCGTTGGCGTCGTTCCTGGCGGTTCCAGAATGGAGCCGCTTCTATCGATACGCAAGAAGAGCGGTTATCCCTTGGATTTTCTTTGCCCCGTGCCGTCAGGTCCCGGGCTTTCGGGCCTCGATGATCCCGATCGCACCGGTTGGCGTGCGGAACGTCTCAAGCTCGCGAACATCGCAAAAGCCTGCCTCTCTCATCAGCACCGGGAGCAATCCATCGGCGTTGGGCTGGGTGTCCTGGACGCCGTCGAGCTGCTGGATCGTGAGGCGGAACAACAACCGCATGAGGCGGCTGCGCTGTTCCCCATAGTCGGCAACATAGAGTTTGCCGCCCGGCGCGAGCACCTGCCGGGCCTCGCGTAGCAGACGTGCCTTTTCCTCAAGCCCGACCTGATGAAGGACGAGGCAGATCGCAATCTTGGCAGGCGGGGGCCAGTCATCGATCGCCGAAGCCGCGAAAAAGCCAACTCGAAACTCCGGCGGTGGAACAATCTGCGCGGTCTTCGTTCGGGCAATTCGCGTCGCTGCCTCGTCGGGGTCGAAACCAAGATAGCGGACGTCCCGGCTATGGCGAGCGATCGCCAGCGCAAGATTTCCCGTACCCGAGCCGATATCGAGAATGACGTCACCCTCGCCGAGCGCCATATGGCGAACGAGACGGTCGCGCCACACGCGCTCGCGCGTTGTCACCGCGACGCCGAAATCATAAAAGGGCGTCAGGAAGTGATATCCTGCCGCTGGCGTGTAGGATCTTGCTACGGGTTTCGGGTCGGGCATGGCCGTCTCCTTTCGACGCTTTGGCTTGCCGCCGGATTGCGGCCGCAATCGCCGGTCTCGACGAGACGCTTAAGGGCAAACAGGCGCGGCAGTCTTGAATGTTTCGCCGGGGCGACGCGGTGCGAGGCGCATCCGGCTCAGGGCACGATTTCGAACGCGAAGGCACTAAGGCCGGCCGAAGGCGTCACGCCTAGCCATTGAGCGCAGCGGCGCGTGAAGTGCGACTGATCGGCGAAGCCTCCCGCCGCCGCGGCGTCGGCAAGACCTCCGCCGCCGACCAGCGTCCGCACGGCGCGTTGAAGCTGGAGCCATTGCAGCAATTTGGCCGGAGGCACGCCGAAGTCGCGGCTGACGATTTCGCGGAGGCGCGAGGGCGAAAGGCAGGCGACGTCGGCCAAGGCGCGCGCGGTCGACAAATCGTCAGGGGCCGCGAGCACTTCGGACAGGCGGGCATCCACCGGACGCGCCTGCGAGCGGTCGAGATAGTCGGACGCCCAGCGCTTCGCGTCCGCGCCGCTTGCGATGTCACCTAGTCCGGCTGTCTCTATCGGCGTCAACAGGACAGGCGCCGATCCGGCGGACAGCCGGGTGCCGGCACGAAAAAGCGGGTCGAGATAAAATGACCGCACGAGGGCGCCCGGCGGCCCGAGGCGGTGCCGGACATGCGACGCTATCGCAATGGCGTGTCCGGCGGGAACTATCAGGTCGGCATCACCGGAAATTTCGAGGTCGCGTTCGATGGCGAGGCTGATCTGGTGCGCCACATGGTTATGGGGACGGCTGCTCCCGATGCGCGCGTCAATGAGCGCCCAGCCGGTCCCGAGCATGATCGAACCCGACCAAGAGGCGGTGCTTGGGGTCAAACCGGATCGGCGGTGACGAAGGGTTCGAGCGTACCGAACCAGGCAACCAGCGCGAGTATGGCGAGCGCGGCCGACGCTTCGATGATGAGGCTTCTGCGCATGGCTGCAATCGCGAGGTCGGGGTCGGCGTCGACATTGTCGGTATCGGTCCCCGGGACGGCGGCCGCGAGCGCCGGGGTCAGCCGCCAGCGGTTCGCCGCCGCGAGCGCCAGCATCAGTCCGAACAGCGCAAGCTTGGCGAGAAGCAATTGTCCATAGGGCGAGCCGAGGGAACGGCCGAGATTCTCGGCGCCGACGATCATCTGGCTGTTGACGAGGCCGGTGGCGGCGATGACGAGGACGCAGATCGTACCGACGCGCGAGAATTGATCGAGGCTCCGCGCCGCAATTTGGAGTCCGCCCGGCCATTCGCGGACACGACGTGGTGAGATCAGGATCAGGAAGGCGCCGATCGCGCCGATCCAGACCGCCGCTGCAATCAGGTGCAAGATGTCGCTGATCCGGTGCACGGTGCCTGCGGCGCCTTCGGTCGCGCCGGCGTGGCCGGACCAGACCAGACTCGCGACGGCCACCGAGCCCGCGGCCGCGAGTACGGCGGCCGAAGTTGTCGGCCAGCGGACCATCCAGATCGCGACTCCCAGCGCGAGCAGCAGCGCTGCGCTCCGGTAGACCCAGGCTGTGCCGACCTCGGTCTCGCGAACAAGGTCCCAAAAAGGCTGGAGTTCCAGGGAGAGGAGCCCCACACCCTGCATCGAAGCCGCGAGCACGCCCATCCCCAAGATGGAGAGAAGCAGTCCGGCGGCGCAGAGCCATCGCTCTGCGCGCCAGATCGAGGCCATCATCGACTGCGGCGCAAGGCGTTCGCTCCGTGTCAGCGCAAAAAGCGGGAACGCAGCAAGGCCGGCGATGAGCATCAGGTCCGCATAAAGTGCGAACCTGATGCCGATCAGAACGGGGTCCCCCACCGTCTTTTACTTTACGGTGAAGCTGAATTCGCTGCCCATGCGGTGGGTATCAGCGCCCGCCGCCGACCATGTGACCTTGTAGGTTCCGGCTGTCAGCGGCCGCTTGAGCATCAGCATCGCCGACTTGCCCTCTTTGCCCATCATCGACGAGTAAGGCACCTTCATCGGGGCATGATTGGCCATGCCGGGCATGCCGGTCATGACCAGCTCGGTCTTGAGGGTCGAGGCGACGATCTTTTCGTTGAACTGAAGATTGACCGACGTGACCTTCGAAACGGTCGAATTGGCGGCGGGCGTCGAGCTGACGAGCTTGGTGTGCGCGCTTGCCGTGGCCGGCATGAGAAGCAGAGCGAAAGCCGCCGCTGCAGAGGGGAGAAGAGACTTGAACATGAACACCTCCAAATGCGTGTCTGTCCTGCTAATACGCAGGATATCGGCATGGCCCTCAAATATTCCGGAATAATATTCTGGTGTGAGGGGTGAGGCGCTTCGGCGCGTATGTACAATGATGGAAAGGTTTGAAGAGACGATCGATGGATAAGGAGCTTCGCATTTTGAACAGGATCGATCTGCCCGCAGCGCTCGATGCGCTCGATGATCGCATCATGGGCGCATTGGCGATCCGCCGGCGCGAAGCGGTAGCGATGCGCCGCCTGATGGCGCTCGCGGCCTTTGTCTCGCTCGGCGGCGGTGTCTTTGCGGGGAGTGCGATTTCCCAGCCGGCGGTCGCGGCAAGCCCCCTGACCCCATTCGGCCCGCCTAGCGCATTGGTGCCTTCCACCTTGCTGGATGTACAGTAGCGATGCCGTCGCGCCGTCTTCTTCTCTTGGGGCTCATTGCCTTCGCCGCGGCGATTGCCGGCGTGTTCATCGGCCGTCTGGTAGCCGATGCGCCCAAAGCCAGCGAAACCGAACTTCATGCGCTTCTCCACGGCCAACTCGACCTGACCCCGGAGCAGGAAAAGAAACTCGAGCGGATCGAAGCCGACTTCGCCGGTCGCCGCCAGGCGCTCGAACTCGAGATGCGCGCCGCCAATGTCCGGCTCGCGCAGGCGATCGAAGCCGAGCATGGCTATGGACCGCGCGTCACCGAGGCGATCGACGAGACGCATGAGGTGATGGGGACATTGCAGAAGGAAACGCTCCAGCATCTCTTCGCGATGCGCGGGGTTCTCAACCCCGATCAAGCGGAAATGTTCGACAAAAGCGTGGTCAAGGCGCTGACCGCCGATGCGCGGTGAGCGCCGACCTATCGCAATGTAGCGACCAGGATCTGGCGGCCTTTGCGCGCGCGCACCGCGAAGACGCCTATCGCGAGTTGCTGCGCCGTTACAAAACGGGCGTCTACCGGCTCATCGTAAAGCAGATCGGCGATGCCGACGAGGCGATGGATTTGACGCAGGAGACGTTCGTCTCCGGCTTTTCGGCGCTCGATCGCTATGATGGCGAACGCCCCTTCCGCACATGGATCGCCCGTATCGCGCTCAACAAATGTCGCGACTGGGCACGACGGCGAAAGGTGCGCGCCTTTTTCTCCCGCGCGCTCCCGCTCGAAAATGCGCATCACGTAGCAAGCGATGGTCCTGGGCCCGATTCCGCGGCGACCGACAGGCGAGAGCTCGCCAGGGTTCGCGGGGCGATCGATCAGCTGCCGCAGAATTTGCGCGAAGTGTTGCTCCTCCGCGGTGTCGACGAGGTCAGCCAGGCCGAAACAGCGGTCATTTTGCGGGTCAGCGAGAAAACAGTCGAAACGCGCCTCTATCGAGCGCGGACCAGGCTCCGGGAATTGCTCGCGGGAACATCTGCGAGCGCCGAGGGTTGAGGGTTCGACCGCTCGTTCAGGCGGCATCTCCTCATCGTCCGGCATTTTTATTGAGGGGCAGGCGTGCCGCCTGCGTATAGCTTTAGGAACAGTCAGTAACGGTCGGAAAGAATATGCAGATGGAAAGGCGTCGGTTCGTCAGTGGAGCTTTGGGTGGAGGGGCTGCTGCGGCGATGGCCGCATGGTTCCCGGCCTGGGCCCAGCCGGTGTCGTCCGGCATCACCGCGCCGCTTCCGACCGTATCCGGCAATGACATAACGCTGCGCATCGCGCGCCAGACGATGCGCATCGACGGCAAGGTCAGTCGCGCGATCGGGATCAACGGCACCGTGCCCGCGCCGCTCGTCCGGCTGAAGGAGGGACAAAACGCGCGCCTCACCGTCGTCAACGATCTCGACGAGGACAGCTCGATTCACTGGCACGGCCTGATCCTGCCGTTCCAGATGGACGGCGTGCCCGGCGTCAGCTTCCCCGGGATCAAGCCGCGCTCGAAGTTTGTCTATGAATTCCCGGTCGTTCAATCGGGGACCTATTGGTATCACAGCCATTCGGGGCTTCAGGAACAGCTCGGCCATTATGGCCCGATCGTCATCGATCCCGCGGGCGCCGACCCGATCGGCTACGACCGCGAGCATGTCGTCGTCCTGTCCGACCACAGTCAATTGTCGCCCGAGGCGATCTTCCGCAAGCTCAAGGTCAATCCCGGCCATTTCAACATGCAGCGCCAGACGCTGGCGGGCCTGCTTGCCGGCAAGGATCAACCGCTCAAGGAGCGGATCGATTGGGGCAAGATGCGGATGGACCCGACCGACGTCGCCGACGTCAATGGTTCGACCTACACCTTCCTCGTCAACGGCCATGGTCCGCGCGACAACTGGACCGCGCTCTTCAGCCCCGGCGAGCGGGTACGCCTGCGCATCGTCAATGCGTCGGCGATGACGATCTTCAACGTCCGTATCCCGGGCCTCAGGATGACCGTCGTCCAGGCTGATGGGCTCAATGTCGTGCCGACCGAAATCGACGAGTTCCAGATCGCGGTCGCCGAAACCTATGACGTCATCGTGACCCCGGTCGAGGACCGTGCTTATACGCTCGTTGCCGAGGCCAATGACCGCTCGGGCATGGGACGCGCGACGCTCGCACCGCGCGCTGGCATGGTCGCCGAGGTGCCGCCGCTCCGCGAACGGCCGCTCGCGACCATGAAGGACATGGGCATGGGCGACATGTCGGGCGGCGCGATGGCGGGTATGGACCATTCGGGCGGCGATATGGGCGCCATGCCCATGCCGGCGAGCGACCCTTCTTGTCCTCCCGAACATGCCAAGATGGGCCATTGTACGCCAGCGGGGGAAAGCGGCGCGATGGCGGGCATGGATCATGGATCTGGCGGAGGCATGCAGCACAGCATGCGCGACTTCAGTGTCGCGCCGCAGGTCAAGCGCGATCCCAGCGTTCAGACGATCTCGCCGATGCCGATGGATCGCATGGGCGAGCCGGGGCAGGGACTGGAGAATGTCGGGCACAAGGTGCTGACCTACCATGACCTTGTCGCGCTCGAGCGCAACCCCGATACCCGCGCCGCCTCGCGCTCGCTCGACATCCATCTGACCGGCAATATGGAACGCTTCATGTGGTCGTTCGACGGCATCAAGATGTCCGACTATCACGAGCCCATCCCCTTCATCGAGGGAGAGCGCGTGCGGATCAACCTCATCAACGATTCGATGATGAGCCACCCCATCCACCTCCACGGCCATTTTTTCGAACTGGTGACGGGCAAGGGCGACCGGTCGCCGCGCAAGCATACGGTGCTTGTCCAGCCGGGCGGCATCGCGAGCTTCGATTTCACCGCCGACGCGCTCGGCGACTGGGCGTTCCATTGCCACCTTCTCTATCACATGCACGCGGGGATGATGCGCGTCGTCAGCGTCCGTCCGAAGGGAGACGGCGAATGACCCGGGTCGCGCTTCTCCTCGCGGGTATCGCCCCGCTGGCCTTTGCTGTGCCCGCCGCGGCGCAGTCGATGGATCATTCGATGCATGGTGCGGCGCCCGCGCCGACACCCGCTCCCTCGCCAACGCCAGCACCCGTAGCGCAGTCCGCGCCCGAAGCGCCCGCCGAAGGGTCGATGGAGCAGATGGACCATGGGAACATGCAGGGCATGGACATGGAACCCGAGGCTTCAAGCTGCCCGCCCGAACATGCGGCGATGGGTCATTGTACGCCTGAGGCGGAAGCTCCAGGCAAGGGCGCTTCGGACATGGGTGCGATGGATCATGGCGCACCGCAGCCGTCCGATCCCGATTGCCCGCCCGAACATGCCAAAATGGGCCATTGCACCCCGAAGGGCGGATCTGCGGACGCGATGGCGGGAATGGAAGGC
This sequence comes from Sphingopyxis sp. H053, assembly GCF_001468225.1. Taxonomy (GTDB): domain Bacteria; phylum Pseudomonadota; class Alphaproteobacteria; order Sphingomonadales; family Sphingomonadaceae; genus Sphingopyxis. The sequence goes on from NZ_LNRU01000010.1 coordinate 153,958, forward strand.
ATGGCGACCACGAGCAGCGCTAGCGGCACCGATTTGCCGCCGGGCGATGCTACCGCGCCTGCGCCTCCCGGCGACTGGTATGCCGATCGCATTTATCCCCAAGCCGAAATGGAGCATTCGCGCCACGACATGATGAAAGAGAATGGTGCGCAGACCATCGCTTTCATCAGCTTCAACCTTGCCGAATATCAGGCGCGCAAGGGCCGCGACGGGTTCCGCTGGGACGGTGAGGCTTGGTACGGCGGCGACATTAACCGGCTGACGATCAAGAGCGAAGGCGAGGGCGTGTTCGGCGAAGGCATCGAGAGCGCCGAGGTACAGGCGCTCTACAGCCGGGCGATCGGACCCTATTTCAACGCGCAGGCGGGTATCAGGCAGGATCTTGGGCCCGGCCCCGACCGCACCTATGCGACGATCGGCTTCGAGGGGCTCGCCCCCTATTGGTTCGAAGTCGAGGGCGCGCTGTTTCTTTCGAACAAGGGTGATCTGCTCGCCCGGCTCGAAGGCTATTACGACCAGCGCATCACCCAGAAACTGATCCTCCAGCCGATGGCGGAGGTCAATTTTGCGCTCCAGGATGTCCCCGAGACCGGCGTTGGTTCGGGGCTTTCGGATTTCGAGCTCGGGCTTCGCCTGCGTTACGAGGTCGTGAAGGAATTCGCGCCTTATGTCGGCGTCGAATGGGCGCGCAAGGTCGGCGATACCGCGCGTTTTGCCCGCGCCGCGGGCGAGGATGCGAGCGGCGTCAGCTTCGTGATGGGGGTGCGGGCCTGGTTCTAGAAGTTTCGCGGGGTGGCGACACGTCGAGGAGAAATGCCGTGAAACCAGCCTATCGCAGCCTCGCGCTGCAGACGATCGTCAGCGGCGTCATCATGTATCTGGTGATGTTCGTCATGATCGACCGCCTCTCGAGCTTCTACAATAATCTCAACATGCTCTACATGACGCTGATGATGGTCTCGCCGATGGTCGTGCTGATGATCGTCGCAATGCCGGGCATGTTCCCGTCGAAACGTCTCAATACGTTCCTGCTGCTGGGATCGGCAGTTGCCTTCTTCGGGAGCTTCGGGCTCATCCGGACACAGACGACGATCGGCGACACGGCCTTCTTGCGTTCGATGATCCCGCATCACTCGGGCGCGATCCTCATGTGTGAACAGGCTTCTCTCAAAGATGCCGAGATACGCGAACTCTGCCGCGGCATCATCGCGGGGCAGGCGGCCGAAATCGAACAGATGAAATCCATTCTCGCGAGGAAATGACATGAAAAATCTGATGACGCGCCGTCATCTTTTCGGCCTGATTGCGGTCGGATCGGGGATGGCGCTTGCGGCATGCAATTCTGCCTCGGGCCCGGCGGCGACCAGCGATAAGAATGGCGCGGCGCCCGCGCCGGGCGCCGAGACGTCCAGCCCCAAGCGAATGCTCGTTTATCGCGATCCCGAATGCGGCTGCTGCGAAGCTTGGGCGGATATCGCACGCAAGGCCGGTTATGATGTGACTGTCGAGAACCGCGCTGACATGGCCGCCGTAAAGACGCGATATGGTGTGCCTGGCCAGCTGGCGTCGTGCCACACGGCCGTGATCGGCGGCTATGCGATCGAGGGTCATGTGCCGATGCGGCATGTTGCGAGACTCCTCCACGACAAGCCACGCGACATTCGCGGAATCGCCGTGCCCGGCATGCCGCGCGGTTCTCCGGGAATGGAAATGCCGGACGGAAGCGCGGACGCATTCGAAGTGATGGCATTCGGCAGCGACGGCAAGGTTTCTGAATTCCGCGCATGACCTGCCGACACGAAGAGGAGACAGATATGACGAGATTCATTCCCCTAGCGAGCGCCGCCGCGCTGATATTTGCTCTGGCAGGATGCGGCACTGAGCCCGCGCAGCAGAGCGACGTCACACCGGAACAGAGTGAGGTCACTGCCGGTGAGCCGCCCGCAATGGTCGAGACCATGCCCGTAGCGGACGAGCCGCCCGCCGCGTCTGCCCCGGCGGCGCCGACCGAAGAAGCGATGCCTCCGGAGAAATCCCGCCCCAAGCAAGAACCCGCCGCGAAGGCCGCTGTGCCGCCGCGGGCAAAGGCCGCGCCGGAAGCGCCGAAACCTGTCGAACCCGAACCCGATCCTCATGCCGGGCACGATATGGACAAAAAATAAGGAGCATGTGCCGACGCGGCATGTCGCCCGGGCGGTCGAGGACAAGCTGCGCGAAGTGTCCGGCATCGCCGCGCCCGGCATGCCGCGCGGTCGGGCGCTGCTCGATGCCGCAGCGAGAGATATAACCATATGGAATAACCATCTCGTTTATAGCGATGAGTGGTGATTATTTCTGGTCATGCCAAGGCCGCGAAGATAGCTCGGTGGCGAAGCCGAGAGCTTTCGCAAATGGGAGGGGACCATGAGAAAATTGCTTCGCACGAGTGGCTCGATTATCGCCGTCCTGGCAGGCATGTCGGCCGCCGCCGCCTTCGCGCAGGATAACGCCAAAGAGGCGCCGGGGCCAGGCGCGTCGCAGGGCGAAATCGTCGTGACGGGTACGCGGCGGAACGATCTCAAGGCGGCCGATTCCGCTCAGCCGATCGACATCATCACCGGTGCCGAACTGCTCGAAAAGGGCACGGCCGACATGAATGATCTCCTGCGCACCGAGGTCCCGTCGCTCAATGTCCAGCGCCTCGTCAGCAACGACGGCGCCGTTTTTACCCGGCCTTTCTCGCTGCGCGGCCTGCCGCCGGACCAGACGCTGGTGCTCGTGAATGGCAAGCGGCGCCATCGCGGCGCGACGGTCCAGTTCACCAATGTTCCCTATATCCGGGGATCGCAGGGACCCGATCTTTCGGCGATCCCGTCGATCGCGATCGGCCAGCTCGAGGTTCTGCGTGACGGCGCGTCGGCGCTCTATGGATCGGATGCGATCGCCGGCGTCCTCAATTTCGGTCTGCGCCGCGACCGCGAAGGCGGATTGCTGATCGCCCGCTATGGCCAATTCTATAAGGGCGACGGCGAGGATTTCCTCGTCCAGGGCAATGTCGGGCTTCCCTTCACCGACGCCGGTTTCGTCAACATCAGCGGCGAATATGTGAACGCCAGCACGACGTCGCGCGGCATTCAGCGTCCCGACGCGCAGGCGCTCATCGATGCCGGCGTTCAGGATGTCCCGGTCCCGGCGCAGCGCTGGGGAAATCCCGAATCCGAGGCGGCGCGCATCTTCGTCAATGCCGGCATCGAACTGTCGGACGAGATGGAATTCTACACCTTCGGCAACTATAGCTGGAGCCGCGGCACGACGGCCTTCTTTTACCGCAACCCCGATGCCAGCTTCATTTCCACCTCGATTCCGCTCACCAATACGCCCGGAGGACAGCGGTTCAGCTTCCGCCAGCTCTTTCCCGGCGGTTTCACCCCGGATTTCGGTGCCACGGTGACCGATGCGGCGCTGGCGGCCGGCCTCAAGGGCGAATTCTCCTCGGGCCTGACCTATGACCTCAGCGCTTCCTATGGTCAGAACCATGCTTCCTACCGGATCGAAAATACGGTCAATCCGTCGCTTGGCCTCGCGTCGCCGACCTCCTTCAAGCCGGGGCAGCTCGAGCAGCGCGAACTCGCTTTCAATCTCGATCTCACTTACCCCATCGCGATCGGCACCTCCGATCCGCTGACGCTTGCAGGCGGTCTCGAGTATCGGCGCGAGACATATGAGATCACGGCCGGCGACATCGCATCATGGCAGGTTGGTCCTTTCGCGTCGGTCATCGATCCCGATACCGGAAACCGCGTCGGACTGCCGGTCGGCTCGAACGGCTTCCCGGGCTTCAGTCCCATCCAGGCGGGCGAGTTCGCGCGCAGCAACTGGGCCGCCTATACGTCGCTCGAAGGCAATCTCACCGACGCGCTCCAGTTCGGCCTTGCCGGCCGCTACGAGAATTACTCGGACTTCGGCTCGAAATTCACCTGGAAGATCAACGGGCGATATGATTTCTCGGACGTCTTCGCGGTGCGCGGATCGGTCAACACCGGCTTTCGGGCGCCGACGCCGGGCCAGTCGAACGCCTCGCAGGTCCAGACCAACATCGACTCGATAACCGGGGCGCCGCTGACCGCAGGCATTATCGCGCCCAACAATCCGGTGGCGCAATTCTTCGGCGCGACGCCGCTTCGGCCCGAGAATTCGTTCAACGTCGCCGGCGGCATCGTGGTGAAGCCCTCCAATCGCATCACCTTCACGCTCGACTATTTCAACATCAAGGTCGAAGACCGGATCGCCGTATCGGGCAATTTCAATCTCACCCCGGCGCAGCGTGCGCAGCTCGCGGCGCTTGGCATTCCCGGTGGGGATTCCTTCCAGCAGGTGAGCTTCTTCACCAATTCCTTCGACAGCCGCACCCAGGGCGTCGATGCGGTGCTCACCGTGGGCTTCGACCTCGGCGACGGCAAGGCCACGCTCGGCCTCAACGGCAACTATACCAAAACCGATGTCATCAAGGCCTCGCCGGTGATCACTGCGGACCGCGAGCGGCTGCTCGAACTCGAGGGCTTCGTTCCGAAGTGGAAGGGCAATGCGTCCTTCACTTATGCGGGCGAGCGCTTCGGCTTCGTCGCGCGCGCGAACTATTATGGCAAATGGACCGACTATGGCGCCGCACCGGCTGCCGACCAGACGGGCGGCGCCGAACTGCTGGTCGATCTCGAGCTGTCCTACAAGGTTAGCGACATGCTCAAGCTCGCGGTCGGCGGCGAGAATATCTTCGACAATTACCCCGACGTCGAGGCGCGGCAATCCCAGATCAACAACGGGATCCGATATCTCCGCTTCGCGCCGACGGGGTTCAACGGGGGCTTCTGGTACGTCCGCGCGACCGCCTCCTTCTGATCGGTGGCCGTGAGGGCCGTGCGGCGTCTTGTGTCTTCAGCTGGCGTCGGAGCCGAACATCGCGTCGCGGTGGGATTCGAGCACCGCGATAAAGGCCGCAGCGACTTGGGACATCGGCCTCAACTTCGGCGTGAAGAGCATATATTCGAAATGGACCTCCGGCGCGAAATCACGGACCGTAAGGCCCCGCTCGGCATAATCCGCTGCGGTCACGGGGTTGAGAATCGAACATCCGACCCCCTGCATGACAAGCGCGCAGATGGTCATCGCATATTGGGTTTCGATGACCATCTCGCGGTGGACGCCCGCGTCCTCGAAAATGCGGTCGATGCGGTGACGCACGCCGTCCTCGAGCGCGAGCGAAATGAAGGGCTCGCCCTCGAGATCGGCCGGCCGGATGACGTCCTTGACGGCCAAGCGGTGGCCGGCAGGGAGAACGCAGGCGCCGGGGCAGCGCAGGAAGCGCTCCATCCTTATGCCGGGCAATTCGCGCGCCGGCGTCGCGAGCCCGATGTCGAACTGCTGGTTCGCCATCCATTGCCGCACCGTCGAGGAACTGCGGGTCTGGAGCTGAACGGTGACGCCGGGATGTGTCTCGCGAAAGGCCGCGATCACACGCGGCAGGAAACTGACCGCGAGCGCCGGAAGGGCGGCGATCCGGAGCGTGCCGGTCGCCATGTTGCGGATGTCTTCCGCTACCCGCTTCAGGGCCGCAATGCCCGAGAAGCTCCGCTCGACTTCGTAGAAAAAGGCGTCGGCTTCGGGCGTCACGGTGAGCGCGCTGCCGCGCGAACGCAGGAAGAGCTGAAAGCCCAGCTGATGCTCGAGCTCGGCAAGCATCTTGCTCACCGCGGGTTGCGACAGGTTGAGCGACTGCGCGGCCTGGGTGACCGATCCCGAGAGCATCACGGCCCTGAAGGCTTCGAGGTGACGCAGGTTCATCGGACATCGCTCCCTATAGCTATTTCTTATGGCGCTAGCATTGAAAGCCTCGTTTATGAATAGGTCGCACGCATCGCGCCGCTGGTTACCGGCGCTGCTCGCCGCAGGCGCCCTGTTACTCGGCGGCTGCGGCCGCGAGCCCGCCGGCACCGGTGGGCATGAAATCGCCGCGGCGAAGGGATCGACGCTTGCGCGGATTCGCGCGCGCGGAACGCTCAATTGCGCAATTCATACGGGGCAGCTCGGCATGTCCTATCTCGACAAACGCGGACGCTGGCAGGGCTTCTTCGTCGATTACTGCCGGGCGCTCGCCGCTGCGGTCCTCGGCGATGCCCGCAAGGTCCGGTTCATGCCGGTCGCCTCGAACAAGCGCTTCACGATCGTGCAGACGGGCGAGGCCGACGTCCTGTCGCGGACGACGACATGGACGCTGACGCGCGACACCGACCTCGGGGTGAATTTCGTCGGCACCATGTATTATGACGGGCAGAGCTTCCTGGTGCCCCGGCGATCGGGTGTGCGGCTTCCGACGGATCTCGATGGCGCATCGATCTGCATCACCAAGGGGACGACCTCCGAACTCAACACCGCCGAATATTTCGAGCGCAAGGGGCTGCGTTTCCAGTCCGTCGTGTTCGAGAATCCCGAGGAAGCCAAGCTCGCCTTCTTTGCCGGGCGGTGCGACGCAATGACCACCGATGCCTTCACGCTGACGGTGATCCGCCTGGCCGACACCGCGCATCCCGACGATTATGTGGTGCTGCCCGAGCGGCTCACCAAAGAACCGGTCGGCCCAGTCGTGCGCAGCGACGACGAGCAATGGTACGAGATCAACAAATGGGTGCTGAACGCGCTCTTCGCTGCCGAGGAAATGGGGGTCACCCGCGCGAATGCCGCGCGCATGCGGATGGCCTCGCGCGACCCTGAAGTGCGCAAGATGCTCGGCGGCTTGCCCGGATTCGGCAAGTCGCTCGGCCTTGACGATGACTGGGCGTACCGGGCAATCGAGGCGACCGGCAATTATGGCGAAATCTTCGACCGGCACATTACGCCGCTCGGCGTCGAACGCGGACAGAATAAGCTCTATCGGGACGGCGGGCTGATCTACCCGTTGCCGATGCGATGACTCATAAACACAGGCGGCTTGCCATCGCTGCGTTACCCTGGCTGCTGATCGCGGGCGGGCTTGTGGTCGCCTACGGCCTGTTTGCGACATTGGCGGACAATCTCGCGGACCGAAACATCCGGACGGGGTTCGGTTTCCTGTTCGACCGGGCGGGTTTCGCGATTGGCGAAACGCTGATTGCTTACGCGCCGGGCGATTCCTATGCCGCGGCGCTGGCGGTGGGTCTTCTCAACACGCTCCTGATATCGGCGCTCGGCATCATCTTCTCGACCTTGCTCGGCCTCGCGGTCTGCATGGCGCGCCTGTCGTCCAACTGGCTGCTTGCGAGGCTCTCCGGCCTTTATATCGAGCTGGTTCGCAATATTCCGCTGCTGCTCCAGATGTTCGTCTGGTACGCCGCGCTGCTGTTCGGTCTGCCCGGACCCGGCCCGGGCGCCGTCGGACCGTTCGACCTCGATAATCGGGGATTGCACCTCCCCGCGCTCTCCTTGGCCGATCCGGGACGGCCGGTCTTTCTCATCGCGATCGTCGCCTGTGCGATCCTGCTGGGTGCCGTGCGGCGAGGAGCCGTTCGCACGCGCACTGCGCTGGCCTTCGCCGGCATCTCCCTGGTGCCGCTCTTGCTGTGGGGCGGGATCGATCTGCCGCGGGCGGGGCGCTTCGGAACCGTCGGCGGATTGTCGCTCTCCACGGAGTTTCTGACGCTGGTCGCCAGCCTTTCGGTCTATGCCTCGGCCTATCTGGCCGAGATATTCCGCGGCGCGATCCTCGCCGTTCCCGCAGGGCAGAGCGAGGCCGCCAAAGCGCTCGGCCTGTCGCCCGCGCAAACAATGGGACGGATCGTGATGCCGCAAGCGCTGCGCATCGCCATACCGCCGATGACGAGCTGGCATCTCAACACGATCAAGAACAGCTCCCTGGGGGTCGCGATCGGATATCCCGAATTTGTCTCGGTGGTCGATACCGTCATCAGTCAGACAGGGCAGGCGATCGAGGGCGTCGGCCTGATCGTCGCGACCTTCCTGCTGCTTTCGCTATCCTTGTCGTTCGTCACCGGCCTCTATGCCCGCCAGTTGGGCTGGAGCGTCGCCGGGCAGCCCGGCCGGAGCATCCAGTCGGCGCCCCTCGAACCCTTTCCGCTGCGCTCGGCGACCGCCTGGCCGTCGTGGATACGGCGCAATCTGTTCAGAGGAGGACGCCAGTCGATACTCACCATCGCGATCCTCGCCATGACCGCGGCTTTCGCCGGCAAGGGGCTCTCGTGGCTGCTGTTCGACGCGACCTTCGCCGGGGGCGCGGCCGATTGCCGTTTGGCCAGCGGTGCTTGCTGGCCATTCCTCCGCGAAAATGCGCGGCTGATATTGTTTGGCACCTATCCCGAAGCCGAGCAGTGGCGGTCCGCAGCAGCGGCGGCCGCGCTGCTTTCATGCCTTGCCTTCTCCTTCGTCCCGCGATTCTGGCGCAGCCGCCTCGGGCTTGTCTGGCTCGGCGCAATCGCCGTGGCGGTACTTCTGCTACGAGGAGGATTCGCGGGCCTTTCCTATGTCCCGATGGAGAAGTGGAGCGGCCTGCCGGTCACATTGCTGCTCGCGAGCCTTGCGGTGGTCGGCGCTTTTCCATTGGCTATACTCCTCGCGTTCGGCCGCAGGTCGGCGCGGCGCGGCATTCGCTGGCCGAGCGTCGCCTTCATCGAGCTGGTTCGCGGAACGCCGCTGATCGGAGTGCTCTTCCTCGCTGCGGTCCTGTTCCCGCTGTTCGTGCCCTCCTATCTCTCGATCGACAGCCTGCCGCGCGTCCAGCTCGCGCTCATATTCTTCACTGCCGCCTATATGGCCGAGGTCATCCGGGGCGGCCTGCTGGCGGTTCCCGTCGGGCAAGCCGAGGCCGCGCATGCTCTTGGCCTCACCAAATGGCAGGCGCGGCGCCATATCCTGTTGCCGCAGGCGCTGAAAGTCAGCGTGCCGGGGCTGGTCAACACTTCGATCAGCGAGGTCAAGAACACGACGCTCGTCCTCATCGTCGGCGTCTTCGATTTGTTGCAGACGACCCGCCTCTCCTACGTCGAGGCGCAATGGCGACCCTATTTCGCCGAAGCCTATCTTTTTACCGGGACAATCTTTTTCCTCCTCTGTTTCTCCCTGTCCCGGCTCAGCATGAAGATCGAACGGAAACTAAACTATGCAGGATAATCACGACAGAAAATGGCCCGGGGAGCCGGCAAGCCCGAAAGGGCACGCCTGGCAGGACCCGACGCGTGCCGTTCACGGCGGTCCCCGCCCGCGCGATCAGCGGGGCCTCATCAATCCGCCCGTCGATCGAGCCTCCACCATTATCTACGGCAGCGTCGAGGCCTATATGGACCGGCACCAGGGTCTCTACGATGAGGTCATCTATGGCCTGTACGGAACGCGAACGACCTTTGCGCTCGCCGAGGCCGTCAGCGAACTCGAAGGCGGCTGCGCCACCGTCATCACCTCGTCTGGAACCAGCGCGATCGCGCTAGCCCTCACGGCTTTCGTGGCCGGGGGCGATCATCTGCTCGTTGCGGATTGCGTCTATGGGCCGACCCGCAAGTTTCTGACCGACGTTCTCGCGCGCTTCGGGGTCGAGGTGGAATATTTCCGGCCCGATATCGGAGCGGAGATTGCCGGGCTGTGCCGCAGCAACACCCGGCTCATCTACATGGAGACCCCGGGCTCGCAGACATTCGATATGATCGACGTCCCCGCGATCACGGCGGTTGCACGCAGCCGGGGCATATTGACCGCTCTCGACAACACCTGGGCGACGCCGCTTTTCTTCAAACCGTTGGCCCATGGGGTCGACATCTCGCTTGCTTCGGCAACCAAATATCTCTCGGGGCACTCCGACTGTCTGCTCGGCACGATGACCGCCGCCAGCGATGCCGTCTACCGCCAGCTCAAGGATGCGGCGGCGCGCTGGGGCAACTGCGCGAGTCCCGACAATTGCTATCTCGTCCACCGGGGCATCAGGACGCTCGATGCCCGCCTTGAACGCCACCAGCGTACCGCGGCGACGCTGATCGAATGGTTCGCCCAGCAACCCGAAGTGGTCGCGGTCCGCTATCCGGCCCATCCTTCCGATCCCGGCCATGCGATCTGGAAGCGGGATTTCACCGGAGCGTCCGGATTGTTCGGTGTTCAGCTCGATGGTCTTACCCCTCCGGAAACCAGCGCCTTTTTCAACGAATTCTCGCTGTTCCAGCTCGGTTCGAGTTGGGGCGGCTTCGAAAGCCTCGCGGTTCCGGCGTGGCCCGCTCCGATCCGCGATTTTCCCAATGGCGAGGCAGATGGGGCGCTGATCCGTATTCACGCCGGCCTCGAAGCGCCGCAGGATCTGATCGCCGACCTCGCCGCAGCCTTCGCGCGGGTACGGGCGATACGCGGCCGGGGGCAGGCGTCATGACCGATGCCTCGGGCCACGCGGCCGTCAGCTTGCGGCAGGTCGACAAATATTATGGCGCCTATCATGCCCTCCGCTCGATCGACCTCGAAATCGCCCCGCGCGAGCGGATCGTGATTTGCGGCCCTTCAGGCTCCGGCAAATCGACGCTCATTCGCTGCATGAACAGGCTCGAGGTGCCCGACTCCGGTGCCGTCCTGATCGAGGGAACCAGGATAACCGACGCGTCGCGAGAGGCCGTTGCGGCGCTCCGCGCCATTGGCATGGTTTTTCAGCAGTTCAATCTGTTCCCGCACAAGACGGTGCTGGAGAATTGCACCCTCGCGCCCGTCCTGCTCGGCGGCTTGTCTCTTCCGGAGGCGGAGGCGCGCGCCATATCCTATTTGGACAAGGTGAGGATTGGCGACCAGGCGGGCAAATATCCGGGGCAGCTCTCGGGAGGGCAGCAACAGCGGGCCGCGATAGCCCGCGCTCTGGCGATGGAGCCCCGGATTCTTCTCTTCGACGAGCCGACATCGGCGCTCGATCCCGAGATGATCAAGGAGGTACTCGATGTGATGACGTCCCTTGCCGGCGAAGGACGGACGATGGTGTGCGTGACGCACGAAATGGGATTCGCGCGCGAGGCGGCCGATCGCATGCTTTTCATGGATCAGGGCCAGATCATCGAAGACGCAAGGCCGGCAGATTTTTTCGCCGCGCCGAAAAGCGAACGCGCACGGACCTTTCTCGAACAGATACTTTCGCATTGAGCGGCTCAAGTCGGTCGCGCCCCCAAGCTGTGCCGACCCACTTAATCATGTCATTTCATAAGCAAGCCGAGGGAGGGGCCCGCCGGCTCCTTGCGCGAAAAGGCTCAGGCCGGAAAAAATTTCAAAATTGATGAGGGGTAGAGCTTTGGGGTGCGTATCTAGTAGGTATCGTGCGCCCGGAATTTACTTCATAACCAATTGATATGATTCAATAAATTCCTATTGACCTGTATATACATTTGATGCTCTCTGAGGGGAATCAGCCAACCATCAGGGGGTTTCGCTATGATGACCAGGACAATTTTGCTCGCCAGCGCCGCAGCGGTCGCGACCTTTGCAACGCCAGCGCTCGCGCAGAGCGATGCTGCGACGCAGTCACCCGCCGCGGAGGATGCTCCGAACGGATCGGACATCGTCGTGACCGGCTCGCGCATTCGTCGCCAGGATCTCGCGGGCGTCGGCCCCGCGACCGTCGTGTCGGCCGAGCAGATCGAGAACACCGGCGTCGTCAATATCGAGACGGTGCTGCAGCGCCTTCCCGCCAACGCCGGCTTCGCAGGCAACCAGACCTCCGCCTATTGGGCGAACAATGGATATGGCACGGCGCAGGTGAACCTGCGCGGTCTCGGCATCAAGCGCACGCTTGTTCTGCTCAACGGCCGCCGCCTCGTCGCGGGCGGCACCGGCGCGAACTCCTCGCCCGATCTTAACATGATCCCGGTCGCGGCGCTCGCGCGCACCGATGTGCTCAAGGACGGCGCCTCGGCGATCTATGGCGCCGACGCGATGGCGGGCGTGGTCAACCTCGTGACCCGCACTGACTATGAAGGCCTCGGCCTCAGCGTGCGCCAAGGCATCACCGAAAAGGGCGATGGCTCGGACTTCACCGCCGACCTCCTGTGGGGCGTCCGCAACGATCGCGGCGGTTTCATGGCGGCGGTCACCTATCAGAAGACGAGCGCGGTCAATATGGCAACGCGCGCGCCTTGCTCGCTTGCCGAAACCACGCCCGGCATGCTGAGCTGCGTGAACAGCGCCTCGACGATCGGCGGCCGCGCGGTGCTGCCGAACGGCCAGCAGATCAACTTCAATCAGGTGCTGGGCGGTAACGGCAACTTCTTCGAGCCGTACAGCGCTGCCAAGCACAACTTCAACTCGAACCCGTTCCTCAACGCGGTGAGCCCGGTCGAGCGCGTGAGCACGGCGTTTTTCGCCGACTATGACATCACTGACAATATCGAGGCGTTCGGCGAATTCCTTTACACCTTCCGCAAGTCGAATCAGATCGCGACGCCCGGAACGCTGCGCAACCTCTCGATCGCGGCGAGCAATCCCACCAATCCGACGGGGCAGAATATCGTCCTCATCCAGCGCCGCCTCGCCGAGCCCGGCCCGCGCCAATTCTTCCAGGAAACCGATACCTGGCAGGGTACGTTTGGCCTCCGCGGCAAGCTCTCTAACGATTGGGGATGGGAAATCGCGGGCGCCTTCGGCCGCAACACCGCGGTCGATGGTTCGACCAACATCGCCAATCTCGAGCGAGTGGCGAATTCCCTCGATACGACCAAGTGCAGTCTTGCTGCCGGTGCCACGATCCCCTGCGCCGACTATCTCGGGTTCGGCGACCTGACCCCGGAGGTTCTCGACTATATCCTGTTCACGTCGCGCGACCGCGGCGGCAACGAGCTTGCGACGGTCACCGCCGATATCAACGGCGATCTCTTCAAGCTGCCCGCAGGCCCCGTCTCCTTCGCGGCGGGTGTCGTCTATCGCAAGGAAAAGGGTTGGCGCGATCCCGATCCGCTGACGGTGCTCGGTATTGCCAACACCAACCAGCAGGATCCGATCTCCGGAACGAGCACGGCGAAGGAAGCCTATCTCGAACTGTCGGTGCCCGTTCTGGCCGACACACCCTTCTTCCAGTCGCTTACCCTCGACGGCGCGGTTCGCTACTCGAACTACGACCTGTTCGGCAGCGACTGGAACTACAAGGGGAGCGTCGACTGGGTCATCAATGACAGCTTCCGCCTGCGCGGCACCTACGGCACCGGCTTTCGCATTCCGAACGTCCCCGAATTGTTCGGCGGCGTCTCCGAGGGCAATCTGACGACCACCGACCCCTGCTCGCGCTATTCGACCAGCGGCAATGCGACACTGATCGCCAATTGTCAGGCGTCGGGCGTGCCGGCCAATTATGTTCAGCTCGGTACAACGATCCTGACAACGGTCGGCGGCAACGAGAATCTGAAACCCGAAAGCTCGACGACCTGGACCGTCGGGACGGTGATTTCACCGAAGGGACTGGTTCCGGGACTCTCGCTCACTGCCGACTGGTTCGACATCAAGATCAAGGATGCGATCCGTGCTATTCCGGGCTCGACAAAGCTCAGCATTTGTTATGCGAGCCAGAATCTTTCGCATCCCTTCTGCGAAGATTTTACCCGCAGCCCGTTGACCGGCGAGGTTACCTTCCTCTCCGCGCAACCGATCAACACGGGCCGCGAAGAAATGAACGGCCTCGATCTGGGTCTCGTTTACAACAATGACATCGGCAGCGTGAACGTCTCGCTCGACGTCAACGTGACCTATCTCAACAAATATGTGGTCCTGCCTTTCCCCGGCGGCGCGCCGATCGACTTCGACGGCTTTATCGGCGGCGGCAATGGCGGCTATCCGAAATGGCGCGGCTATGGCGTGCTGACCGCTGAAAAGGACGGGGTCAGCGCGACCTGGTCGACCCAGTGGATCGGCAAGGCGACCGACTTCAATGCGGCCCCCGGCGACATCGGCTACAGCACGCCGAATGTCTTCTACCACAATCTCCAGGTCGCTTTCGAAATCGACGAGAAGACCCGGTTCCAGGTCGGTGTCGACAATCTTTTCGATCGCAAGGCGCCCTATATCCAGAGCTTCACCGATGCGAACACCGACACGATGACCTATGA
>NZ_LNRU01000011.1 GCF_001468225.1 Sphingopyxis sp. H053
GTGCACCGCCACCGCCACATGCGGCGAGCGAGAGCGCGGCAAGACCCAGCAGAAGGGGCAAAGGCCGCGCGGCCATCCGCCGGATGCTGCTGCGTCGGTTCGCGTCGGCCATCGCCGTTCCCCTTTGCCGTGATGTCCGCCTTTTAGCGCGGCGGAGGGGGGAGGGGTAGCATCATGCGGTTAACCGATCCTCCCTGTGCCGCAGGCATGGGGAGGGGGACCGCTGCCGCAGGCGGTGGTGGAGGGGCCGGAGACGTTGCGCATTGGCCCCTCCGTCAGCGCTTCGCGCTGCCACCTCCCCATGGCTTCGCCACAGGGAGGATCTTTTCACCTCCGCTTGCTCCCATACGCCCCAGCCTTTATGCGCCCGGCATCATGCCCGCGCCGCTCGACCATATCGACAGCTGGATCTTCGATCTCGACAACACGCTCTATGCGCCGTCGGCGAGGCTTTTCGACCTGATCGACGAACGCATGGGCGCCTTCATCATGCGGCTGCTGAATGTCGACGCCGCCGAGGCGCGGCGGGTGCAGAAGCAGTATTTCCACGACCATGGCACGACGATGGCGGGGCTGATGCGGCACCACGGCGTGCACCCCGAGGATTTTCTGGTCGACGTCCATGACATTGCGCTCGACCGGCTGAGTGTCGATGCGCGGCTGCGCGCCGGGCTGGAACGCCTGCCGGGGCGCAAGCTGATCTTCACCAACGCCGATGCCGATTATGCGGGACGCGTGCTTCACGCGCGCGGGATCGCCGACCTGTTCGACGGCATCTGCGATATCCGCGTCACGCGCTATACGCCGAAGCCCGATCCCGAAGCCTATGCCATGATGATCACGCATCTGGGAATCGACCCGGCGAAAAGCGTCTTCGTCGAGGATATGGCGCGCAACCTGACGCCCGCCAAAGCGCTCGGCATGACGACCGTCTGGCTGGACAATGGCAGCGAAAGCGGTCATCGGGACCACCTGCCGGAGCATGTCGATTTCCACGCGACCGACATCGCCGACTGGCTCGACAATCTGCCTTTACCATGGGGAATTTCATGACCACCGACCTGCAATCGACGATCGAAGCCGCATGGGATGACCGCGACACGCTGGGGCTGACGACGACGGGCGCGGTGCGCGAGGCGGTCGAGACCGCGCTCGCGGGGCTCGACGACGGCAGCTATCGCGTCGCCGAGCGCGATGCGGGCGGAACCTGGCAGGTCAACCAGTGGCTGAAGAAAGCGGTGCTGCTGTCCTTCCGCCTCAACGACATGGAATTGATCGAAGGCGGCCCCGGCGGCGCGCGCTGGTGGGACAAGGTGCCGTCGAAATTCGCCGGCTGGGGCGAGAACCGCTTTCGCGACGCGGGTTTCCGCGCCGTTCCCGGGTCGATCGTCCGCCGCGGTGCCTATATCAGCAAGGGCGCGGTGCTGATGCCGAGCTTCGTCAACATCGGCGCCTATGTCGGCGAAGGCTCGATGGTCGACGCCTGGGCGACCGTCGGCAGCTGCGCGCAGATCGGCGCGAACGTCCATCTGTCGGGCGGCGCCGGGATCGGCGGCGTGCTCGAACCGCTGCAGGCCGGCCCGGTGGTGATCGAGGACGGCGCCTTCATCGGCGCGCGCGCCGAGGTTGCCGAGGGTGTGATCGTGCGCGAGGGCGCGGTGCTGTCGATGGGCGTCTACCTCGGCGCATCGACCAAGATCGTCGACCGCGCGACGGGCGAAATCTTCATCGGCGAAGTCCCGGCCTATTCGGTCGTTGTGCCGGGCGCGATGCCGGGCAAGCCGCTGCCCGACGGGACGCCGGGGCCGTCGCTGTACTGCGCGGTGATCGTCAAGCGCGTCGACGCAAAGACGCGCGCAAAGACCGGGATCAACGAGCTGCTGCGCGACTGATCGCCGCCTGCGCCGCGATCAGCGCATCGTGGCGGGCGAAAGGCAGGGTACGGTGTCGGCGGTCCAGTCGATCTCGTAGGTGGCGGGCACGAGCCTGCCGCCGGGCGCCGGCGGCTTGGCGACGTCGGGCTTGTAAAAGACCCATGCCATGCTGTTGTCAAAACTGGCAATCCGGCCATTGTCGCGCCGCGCGCTGATCGCGTCGATTTCGGGCTGTTCGACGCGCAGGCCGCGGACCAGGCGGATCGATCCGTCGCGAAGGTCGAAGGCGCGGTAATGATTCTTGCCGAAAATGCGCGTGTCATAGCCCGTTTTGAACGACCAGTTCGCGGCGTTCGTCGTCGCCGGCAGCCGCAGCGTCGTCACGCGGCAGTCGAATTCAGGGGCGCTATAATAGGGTAGGTCCTGATTCTGGTCCGCCGCCCGCGCGCGCCGTTCGGGCGGGTTGAAACCCCCGCCGGGCAGCGCGAGCGACTTGTCGCCGTCGCCGTCATCGTCCCAGTCGACCGTCCATGTGCCGGTGATGGTGAGGACGCTGGCCTCGGCCTTTTGATCATAGCGCCATTTGACGTCGTCGACCGTCTCCCACGTTCCGCCCACCAGCTGTTGGCGCATGCCGTCGCGCAATTGATCGGCGGTCAGTCCGGACAGCTCGACCTGTTGCTGCAACCCCCGGATGCCGCGGACGATGGTGGTGTTCGTCACCCGCGCCGGCCGATCGAAGCCCGCCCGCGCGTCGATTTCATAGAGGGTGATTTCGTTCGGCTTGCTGGCCGGGCGCCATTCGAGTTTCTGGAGCGCGCCGCCCTTCGCGGTCACCGGCAGGACCCATCGGTAGGGAATCGCCGGGGTGGCAGCGGACGGAACGACCGGCGGAAGCGTGCCGTCGAGCCAGTAGGCAGCGCCGTCGATCTTTGCCCGCACCAGCACATGGTCGAATATCCCCGGATTGGGCAGGCGTTCGTCGAGGCCGTCGTCGGCACCGCTGTTGTTGGCGAGGACAGCTTCGGCGTCGATCCCGAGCTTGCCGAGCAAGCCCAGCAGCAGCGCCGTCTTGCCCTTGCAGTCGCCGTAACGCCGCTGCCATGTTTCCTCGGCGGTGGCGGGGGTGAGATTTCCGCTGCCCAGCCCGACATAGATGTAGCGCACATCCTGTTGCACCAGTTTCAGCGCGGCATTGGCCCGGTCGAGCGGCTTCGCGTGCGCCGCGGCGATGCGCTGCGCTTCCTTGTCGAGCGACGAACCGTCGGCGATCGCCGCGGCCTTTGCGTACAGCGGGGCGAAGTGCCGCGAAATCGTGGCCCAGTCGGCGAAGTCGGTGAATTCGACGATCCGCTGCCATTGATAGCGCGCCGGCGCGTCCTTCGGCGGCGTCAGAAGCGCCGGATTGTCGAACCGGAAGTCGATCCCGCCGTCGCGCGATACGCCGATCGCCGTCATGTCGGGGGTCATCCTGACCGCCGGCTTCAGCCCCTTGTCCCAGCTCAGTCCCAGCCGGTAGCGGCCGGGCGCCGGGTTGGGCGCGAGAAAGAGAAGGCCCGAATCATTCTTTCCCAAAGTGGGGTCGCTCGACCGGGTCGTCAGCTCGACCTCAAGCTCGTCGCCGACGCGCAGATCGGGCACGCGAAGCACCGCGGTGAGGACGCCGTCGAGTTTCGCCGCTTCCAGCTGATCCTCGCGGCGCAGGATTTCGAACGATGTCTTTTCGAGAACGTCGATCGTCTCGTTGCCCCGATGAACCTTGACCAGATGCACCACCGGGGCGCCCGATGCGGGATTCCAGGCGGTCGAGACATTTCCGATTTGCAACGCATTCGGATGGAGGATCCGGATGCGATAACCGAAATATTGCGCCTGCCCCCGTTCATCCAGATGAATGAGCACATCCTGACGCCGCACGAAAAACATCCCGCCGGCATCGCCCGGAACCGGCATCAGTTCGGACGGAACCGCCCAAGGCGGCACCGCGCCGCGCTGGATCTGATTGTCTTCGGCACGGACCGGCGCGTGCGCGAGCACGGCCGCCACGAATATCGAAACTGGAATGCGCACTATACCCCCCCGACTCCGCAGCATAATGTCGTGAATTCATCACGATGCAAGAAGAGACCCGAGGTGGCTGCCAAAAGCGGGGTCGAAGCTGATCGCCAGGCCTTCGTCGAATGACGCCAGCCGTTGGTAGACAATATAGCGCTGGATAATTATTGCGAATTATTCGCGATTGGGGAGGCCATCTGTTTCGATAGCGGCCGCGAGGGGGAATTATGTCGGCTGTTTTTCACGGGTCATCGCTGACCATATTGGCTCTGCTGTCGGCCGCGCCCGCCGCTGCGCAGGAACCCACCGGCGACGCACCGGCGGCGATCCCCGTGCCGGTGAATGGCGCCGAACGCTATACGCCCGCCGACTTCACGCGCTTCGCACCGCGCACCGCGCTCGACATGGTCGAAAAGGTGCCGGGCTTCCTGATCGTCACCGGCACCAACGGCGGCGAGCGCGGGCTGGGCGCGGCGACCGAGAATGTGTTGATCGACGGCGAGCGCATCGCGAACAAATCGACCGATGCGCGCACCGCGCTGGCCCGCATCACCGCGGCCGAGGTCGCCTATATCGACATCGTCGACGGCGCGGGGCTGAACGTCCCGGGGCTGACCGGACAGGTCGCCAATGTCGTGCTCGTCGCGGGCGCGGGGAGCGGCGGGTTCAAGACGACGATCCGCTGGCAGCCCGAATGGCGCCCGCGGCTCGACAAGAACTGGCTGAACGGCGAGGTTTCGACGACGGGCAAGCTCGGCGGGACGAATGTGACGCTCAGCCTGAAGAACGAAGCGCGGCGGCAGGGGCATTGGGGGCCCGAACAGCGGTTTGACGGCAATGGCGACCTGTTGTTCGTGCGCGACGAGTTCGGCCGCTACAACGCCGACCAGCCGCGCCTGTCGGCGGCGCTCGCGCGGACCACCGCGAACGGCAACAAATGGAATTTCAATCTGGGCGGTCAGCTGGTCAACCTCGACGAGCGGGTCGACGGGACGTCGGTTCAGCCCGGCACCGGCATTGTGCGCGAGGCGTTCCGCTTCACCGAAGACGAGCATAATTTCGATATCGGCGGCGATTATGAGCTGGGGCTGGGCAAGGGGCGGCTGAAGCTGATCACCCTCTACCGCTTCGAACACAGCCCGTTCGTCGACAGTTTCATCGTCGACCGCGAAATCGGCGGGCGGACGGGCGAGCGGTTCAAGCAGACCGCCGACGAGGGCGAGTCGATCGTGCGCGGCGAATATAGCTGGCGCACCGGCGGCGGCACCGACTGGCAGGTCGCGCTGGAGGGTGCGTACAATATACTCGATGTCGATTCCGAATTTGCGGTGCTGCAACCCGATGGCAGTTTCCGGCCCGTCGTTTTCGGCGGCGAGCGGACGAGGGTCGAGGAGAAGCGCGGCGAAGGGTCGCTGACCTGGGGCCGGTCGCTCGCGTCGAACCTCACCGCACAGATCAACCTCGGCGCCGAATATAGCGAGCTGACCTCGTCGGGGCCGGGCGGGCTGACGCGCCGCTTCGTCCGGCCGAAGGGCAAGGTCGCGCTGGCGTGGAAGGTCGCGCCCAAGACGACGATCAACTGGTTCGTACAGCGCCGCGTCGACCAGCTCGACTTTTTCGATTTCGCGAGCTCGGTCGATGTCGCGAACGGGCAGGGCAATGGCGGCAACGGGCTGCTCGTGCCGCCGGTCCTCAATCGCACCGAGCTGGAATTCGTGCAGGATATGGGCGCGTGGGGCAATGCGTCGGTCGCCGTCGCTTACGCCTATGCGCAGGACCTCGTCGACCAGGTGCCGCTGTCGCCGACCACCGAAGGGCGCGGCAACCTGCCGCCCGCGCACCTCTATCGCATCAGTTCGAAGGCGACCTTGCTGCTCGACCGGCTGGGGTGGAAGGGGGCGCGGATCAACAGCGACATCACCTGGCGTCGCAACCGCGTGCGCGACCCGCTCACCGACCTGTGGCGCGACCAGAGCGAGGGGCAGGAATATGTCGTCGATTTGAGCCTGCGGCATGACGTGCCGGGGACGAACCTCGCGTGGGGCGCGGGCTATTTCGACGAGCGCTACAGCCCGAATTTACGGCTCGGCGCGATCGAGAAGGAATATACCGACGGGCCGTTCGTCACCGCGTTCGTCGAGCATAAGGATGTCGCGGGCTTCACGGTGAAGCTGTCGTACCGCAACCTCGCGAATATGAGGGACGGGTTCAACCGGACGGTGTTTGTCGACCGGCGCGACGGGCCGGTCGCGTTCAGCGAGCAGAGGCTGCGCAAGTTCGGGCGGTTTTTCCAGCTGACCGTGACGGGGACGCTTTAGCGTCCCCGCGGTGTACCCCGGCTTTCGCCGGGGTACGGGACCTTACCGCTCGCTGAGATAGTAGCGCTCGCGCGCGGTCAGATCGTCGTTCAGCTCATAGACGATCGGCTGGCCGGTCGGGATTTCGAGGCCGGTGATGTCGGCATCCGAAATGCCCGAGAGATGCTTGACGAGCGCGCGCAGGCTGTTGCCGTGCGCCGAGATCAGCACCGTCTTGCCCGCGGCGAGTTCGGGGACGATCGCGGCCTCATAATAAGGCAGCACGCGCTCGATCGTGTCCTTGAGGCTTTCGGCCGAAGGGATGGCGATGCCGGCGTAGCGCGGGTCGGTCGACAGGTCCCACGGCGAGCCGGCTTCGAGCGGCGGCGGCGGGATGTCGAAGCTGCGGCGCCAGATCTTGACCTGATCGTCGCCATGCTTGGCCGCGGTCTCGGCCTTGTCGAGCCCGGTGAGCCCGCCATAGTGACGCTCGTTGAGGCGCCAGTCCTTGGTGACGGGGAGCCAGAGGCGGCCCATCGCCTCAAGCGCGAGGTTCAGCGTCTTGATCGCGCGCGACTGGACCGAGGTGAAGCAGGTGTCGGGAGCGATGCCCTTCGCCTTCATCAATTCGCCCGCGGCGATCGCCTCGGCGACGCCCTTTTCGGTGACATCGACATCCCACCAGCCGGTGAAGCGGTTTTCGAGATTCCACTGCGACTGGCCGTGACGGATGAGGATGAGCTGGGGCATTTCGGATCCTTGCGCTGGAGAGAGACGCCGCCCTTTAGCGCGGGTTTTCGCCGAACGCCAACCGCCCTCTTGAAATGGTTTCGCTGGCTACCAGATTGACCCTATCCGGCCGCCGACACGGGGCCGGGTGGCGATCGCGGCACGCCGCCGCGGTCCCTGCCTTCGCTTTGTAAAAGGAAGAAAGATCCATGCGTAACAGTTTCGACTGGACCCCCTATCGCCGTTCGACCGTCGGTTTCGACCGCCTGTTCGATTTCCTCGAAACGGGTGGTTCGGGCGCCGAAAATTATCCGCCGTTCGACATCGAAAAACTCGCCGACGACCATTTCCGCATCACCGTCGCGGTCGCCGGCTTCAAGTCCGACGAAATCGACATCACCGCGCAGCAGAACATGCTGACCGTCAGCGGACGCAAGGCGCCGGTGGCCGAAGGCGAGGCGCGCCAATTGCTCTATAGCGGCATCGCGACGCGCGCGTTCGAGCGCCGCTTCCAGCTCGCCGATTTCGTGCGCGTTGAACAGGCCGACCTCGCCGACGGGCTGCTCGCGATCGACCTCGTGCGCGAAGTGCCCGAGGCGATGAAGCCGCACAAGATCGCGATCGGCGGCAGCACGCCGGCGATTGAGGAAAAGAAGGCCGCGTGACGCGACCTTCTCGGCTGAACGAATTTGCGGGGTCCGGAGTCCCTTCCGGGCCCCGTTTTCGTGACTAGAGCACGCGCGTCATGAAGCGGCTGAACGGGTCGAGTTTATAGTCGGCGAAAGGCTCGCACTCGGTGAAGCCGTAACGCTGGTAAAGCGCGATTGCCGGTTCGAAGGCGCCGCTCGATCCGGTTTCGAGGCTGAGGCGACCGAGACCGCGGGTCCGCGCGACGTCGATGATATGGTCGAGCATATGCGCCGCGACACCCTGCCGCAGGAAGGGTTCCGCGGTGCGCATCGATTTGATCTCACCGTGTTTGGCGCCCAGCATCTTGAGCGCCCCGCAGCCCGCGAGCTCGTCGCCGCGGTGAATCGACCAGAAGGTCACGCCGTCGGCGCGCAGCCCGTCGAAATCGAGGAAATGGCAGCTTCCGGCCGGCGAGTTCGCGAGCATGCCCGCAAAATGTTGCTCGAGCAGCGCGCGGATGTCGGCGCCCGACAGATCATCCTCGACGATCCGCCAGGCGCCCGCATTGGACATCAGAGAAGCTGGTCCAGCGTCGCGAGGCACGCGTGCGCGAGCAGCTTCGAACGCTCGGGCGACCAGCCTTGGGCGGGGTCGGGGAGGTCGCGATTGTCCTTGAACGGCATTTCGAGCGTCATCGACACCGCGCCAAAGCGTTCGGCGACCTGCGTCGTCGACATCGACAGATTCGCCTGCCCCGGCGCGGTTTCGGCATAGCCGAGGTCGACCTGAAAATCGGGGGTGTTCGCGGCAAGCGCGGTCTCGAACGCCTTATATTTTTCGGTCTGTTCGGCCTTGAGCGACGGAATGCCCTCGAAGCCCGCGAGGAACACCGCGGGGATCGCTTCGTCGCCATGGACGTCCATCGCCCAGTCGACACCGGTCGCGTCCATCGCGTTGCGGACGGCGAGCACTTCGGGGCTGCGGTCGGCGGTCGGATTGTCCCATTCGCGGTTGAGGTTCACGCCGGCGAAATTGGTGCGCAGATGCCCGCGGCACGAGCCGTCGGGATTCATGTTCGGGACGATGTGGAAACGGCACTTGTTCCGCAACGAGCGCGCGTGCGGATCGGCGGGATCGACGAGCTTTTCGAGCGCGCCTTCCATCCACCATTCGGCCATGCTTTCGCCCGGGTGCTGGCGCGCATAGAGCCAGACCTGTGTGTCGCCGGTGCCAAGTTCGAGGCAGTCGATCGGCTGGCCTTCGAGGCTGGTGCCGAGGCAGCGATAGGTGACGCCTTCGCATTCGGCGATTTGCGCGACGAGGTCGTGATGGCGCTCCATCGAATAGGGCGCGAAATAGGCGATATAGAGGATCGGGCTTTCGGCGGTGTGCTGGATCGTCAGCGTGCCGGCTTCATAAGCTGTATCGAGGCGGAACCAGGTTTCGCGATCGGTGCTCGCGCAGGCGGCATAGCCCGGCCAGCCATCGGGATAGGCCGAGTCGCCAAGCCCGGTGATCGCGAGGTCGAGCGCGTCGCCGACTGCGCACGACACGCGGAAATGGAACCACTGGAAAAAGTCCGATTCGCGGTCCTTGCGAATCGAAAGGCGCGCCGACGTGCCGTCGACATTTTCCACGACGATATTGCCGCTGTCGAAAGCGGCGTTGATGCTGATGGTCATTTGACGCTGATAGTGCGTCCCGATTCCCCGGGGAAGTCCCTGAATAGCGCGTCGGCCAATTTCGCCGCGGCGAGGCTGGGCTGGCTGGCGGGCGCCTTCACCGGGACCGCGGTGAACGCGCGGCCTTCCCACAAGGCCTGGCCGCTCGCGGCATCGTCGATGCGTACCGCGAGCTGGAGGTCGGCCATCCGCTTGGGACCGCCGCCGAGGTTGAGGCCGATCCCGAGTCCGACGCCCGACCCATAGCTGCCCGTCGAACCGCCGACGCCGACCGAGACGGGCGATCGCCTGCCGACGCCGTCGCGGTTCATGCGTTCGAACCCGATGCGCACCTTCAAGGGCGCGCGGGCGCCGTCGGGCGCCGCAACGAGTCCCTGCCGTTGCAATTGCTGTTCGACCGCGGTGCGGTAGCTGTTCCATTCGAGCGAGGGCGCGTCGATCATCGCCCCGGCGTTGCCGAGCGGCGCGGCGTCGACCGTATAGCGCGTGCCCGGCGCCCAGCCTGCAGGCGCGCTGGCGTGGAAGCGCGTGACTTCGACCGGGGGAACCGCGGTGGCGCAGCCACCGAGAGCGAGCGCCGCTGCAGAGAGCAGGGCGACAGAAATGGGACGCGTCATCACCGCTTCATGCGCCAGCAAATATGGCTTGGCAATGAACGGTCTATCGCTTCGTCTTGCCGGGCTCGATCCGGCATCTATCGGCGATGGCGCAGCTGGACCCCGGATCAAGCCCGGGGTGACGAAGAGAGGGAGCGCGGCTTCTCGCGGCGCCCGCCCGGTCAACGATAGAAGATGTGGTTGTCGATCTGCGCGATGCGCGTCTTGCGCCAGCCCGGCGAGACATAGCGCGCGTGAAAGAAGAGCGCGCCCGGGGCGTGGTTCTTCCAGCTGCCGTCGCGCGCGATCTGCGCGATCGCCACGGCGTTGCTCCACTGCGCCGCGTTGCGCACCGCGGGCATCCGGCCGCCGCGCACGAAGCTGAACTGGCTCTTCTGAAGGACGACACCGCACAGGCTCTTGGGGAAACGTCCCGACTGGGCGCGGTTGATCACGACATGCGCGACCGCGAGCTGGCCGGGAAGCGATTCGCCGCGCGATTCGAAATAGACCGCGCCGGCAAGGCAGCGCAGTTCGGGGTCGATGTCGGCGGGCTTCGGTGTCGCAGCGACGAGTTCGGCGAGCGAATCGGCGGTCGAGTCAGCGGTGACCGGCGCCGGCTGCGGCTCGGGCGCCGATTCATCTTCGGTTTTCTGGCTGTCTTCGACCGGAAGTTCGGCATCGGTCGACAGGTCCGCCTTCTCAGCCACGACCGGCGCGTCGGCGCCCGGCAGGATGATCGCGGGGATATTGGCGTCGGCCGCAAGATCGCTTGCAAAGCCCGGTTCCGCCAAAAGCAGCATGGAGGCGGCAGTCATGCCGACGGCAGCCATGCCGGCTACGTTCAGAATGCGACTCATATTGTCCGTCAAAAGTGCGGCCGATGAACCGAACCTCTCAAAACAGGCGGGGGACTATGGTCCTGTATCGCCGCCTGCGGTCATCGTCCGACTGCGTGTCCAAACCGTTTGCCGGGTGCTTGCAAAGCAGTGCAACCCGCGGAACGACCTACGCGTTATCGAATGGGCGGCACTTATTGTGCGCCGCAACAGAGTCAAGTTAACGCGGCCCACTCCGCGACGAGTTGTGGCGCATCCGCGATATCCAGTTCGATCAGCCACATATCGGGATCGGCCTTTCGCCGCCGGTCCTGATAGATCGCGCGCGATTCACTATCTTTTGCGTCGGCCGGGCCGACCGCCTCCCAGATATAGTTGCCGCCTGCTGAAAAGCGTCGTTCGAGCAGCGGTCCGGGTTCACCGCGATCGCTGCATTGGACGAGAATGATTCCGGAGGTTTCGTCGCCTTTGATAACCACGGTCGCAAAGCCGCCGGCCGCTTCGGTGCGGCGAAGCAGCAGGTCGACGAGAAAACGGCTTTTGAGCCGCGTCACGGGATGGCTCGCAGCGCGGCGCTACGCCGCGTCACGCGCTTCGGTGTCGGCGAGCATCGCATAAAGCGCTTCGTCACTCTTCGCGCCGCGCAGCCGTTCGGCGATCGCATCGTTGCGGAGCATCCGCGACACGCCGGCGAGCGCCTTCAGATGATCGGCGCCGGCATCGAGCGGCGACAGCAGGATGAAGAGCAGGTCGACCGGCAGGCCATCGACCGCGGTAAAGTCGATCGGCCGCGCCAGCTGCAGGAACAGGCCGCGCACGCCGCCGAGATCGGCCATCTTGGCATGCGGAAGTGCGATCCCGCGCCCGAACCCGGTCGAGCCGAGGCGTTCGCGTTCGAGCAGCGCCTCGCTGACTTCGCCCGCATCGAGGCCGAGCGAACGTGCCGCGAGATCACCCACAAAGGGGAAGAGCGCCTTTTTCGAATCGAGCTGCACATGCGCGCGCACGGTCGCCGGATAGAGAAGGGAAGAAAGATTCATTGTCTGGTCAAATCTTGTTAAACGCCGGCCACCGCCAGAAACCATGCTGGCAAGCGATCGCGGATCTGTCGTGGCAGGCCCCCCGCCAACCCGGCTTCGGGCATCGTTGGGCGCGGCCCTTAAGCCGGATGGCGGAGAAAATCCAGTCCTATCGTGGTTCGACCCAGCCAATCGTCCCGTCGTCGCGGCGATAGACCATATTATGCGTGCCGGTCCTGCTGTTAACGAAGAGCAGCGCGTTGGTGTTCCTGAGGTCGAGCATCATCACCGCGTCGGACACGCTGCTGCTCGGAATATCGACGCGCGTTTCGGCGATGATCGCGGGCGCGTCGCCCGCATCCTCATCAGTACCGCCGTCGAAGACGGTGTAGCCCGCGTTGTCCTCGATCTCGTCGACCGTCGGCGAGGGTGCTGCAACGCCGTTGTTATGATCCTTCAATCGCCGCATATAGCGCCGAAGCTGTTTTTCGATGCGTTCGGCGGCGCCTTCGAAGGCGACATGCGCGTCCTGCGCCTGGCCGTGCCCCTTCAGCACCAGCCCCTGCATCACATGCGCGACGATGTCGCATTGGAAACTGTCGTGCGGCCCCTTCCCGAAGGTCGCGTGCGCCCCGATTGCGCGCGAGAAATATTTGTCGGCAATCGCGTTCATCCGGTCCGACACATGCGCCTGAAGCGCTTCGCCGGTTTCGATCTGGTGGCCAGAGACGCGGATTTCCATTTTTCTTCTCCTTCTTGGCCGGTGCGATGATTTAGGGAAAGGTCATCACACCGTATCGAGCCACAGCGGCTGGTTCAGCCCTGCGACAAATTCGGCGTGGCGCGCGAGTTCGGCGGCCGACGCCATATGGGGACGGGGTTCGCGAAAGGGACGGTCGGGGCCGCGCGATGCCGCGGGCGCGGGGGCAGTCGCGATGGTGATACTCGCGCTCGACGCGGCGAGTCCGAGGCCGATCTGCCGGCCGCCGGTCATTTCGATATAGAGATGCGCGAGCAGTTCGGCGTCGAGCAGCGCGCCATGCTTGACGCGGTGGCTGCGGTCGATGCCGTAGCGCGTGCAGAGCGCGTCGAGGCTGTGTTTTGCGCCGGGATGGAGCTTGCGCGCCATCTGCACGGTGCAGCACATGCGCGTCATGTCGAGCGCGGGGCGGCCGGCGCGTGCAAGTTCGGCGTTGACGAAACCGAAGTCGAAGGCGGCGTTGTGCGCGACGAGCGGCGCGTCGCCCAGAAATTCGATCAGCTCGTCGACGCGAGTCGCGAAGAGCGGCTTGTCCGACAGGAACTGGATCGACAGGCCGTGGACCGCTTCGGCAGCGGCGGGCATGTCGCGTTCGGGATTGAAATAGGCGTGAAAGGTGACGCCGGTTTCGCGGCGGTCGACCAGCTCGACACACCCGATTTCGACCAGCCTGTCCCCGCTCCTGGGATCGAAACCCGTGGTTTCGGTATCGAAAATAATCTCGCGCATCGAGGCTTTAATCTGGACCCTATCGGGCGTGGAAACAAGAGGCGATGAATCTTATCTGGCGGTGCGTCTCGCTTTTCGGGCGACCCGTTTCGATGATGAAATCGGCGCGCGCGCGCTTGACGCGGTCGGGAACCTGCAGCCGGCGGATCGCCTTGAGCTTCGCCGCGGTCATGCCCGGGCGGCGCATTACGCGCCTCCGCTGCATCCATGCCGGCGCCGAGACGACGGCGATCGCCCCGACCTTTCGCCAGCCGCCCTTTTCGAAAAGGAGCGGGATGTCGAGCACCACGACGTCGCGCGCGCGGTGGCGCGCAAGGAAATTTTTCTGCGCTTTGCCGACGGCGGGGTGGACGATCGCTTCGAGCGCGGCGAGTTCGTGGGTGTTGCCGAGCACCAGCGCGCCGAGTTTCTGGCGGTCGACGCCGTTCGGGCCGGTGGTGCCGGGAAAACGCACCTCGATCGCGGCGACCAATGCGCCGCCGGGGCCTTGCAGCCGGTGGACCTCGGCGTCGGCGTCGAACACGGGCACGCCTTCGCGTTCGAACATCATCGCCGCGGTCGATTTGCCCATCCCGATCGACCCGGTGAGGCCGAGGATGAAGGGACGGCGGAGCCGCGAACCGAGGCGCTTGTTATGCGTCATGCGGTCAGCAGCGCGCGCAGCTCCTCGTCGCGGCCTTCGGGGGGCGAGGCGCCGAAGAAAAGCTCGAAGGCGAGCGCGGCCTGGCCGATCAGCATGTCGAGCCCATCGACGGTATCGAGCCCGCGCGCTTCGGCGGCCTTGAGGATGCCGGTCTGGAGCGGCGAGTAGACGAGGTCGTAAACGATCGCATCGTCGGCGAGCGGCGACAGGTCGAGGTCGAGCGGCGGCTGGCCCTTCATGCCGAGGCTGCTCGAATTGACGAGCAGCGACACCGGCGGGAGCTGCGCGTCGAGCGCGACGACATCGCCCTTGAGGCCGAAGGTCGCGAGCAGGCCCATCGCCTTCAGCGGGCTGCGGTTGAGGATCGTGACGGGGCCGACATGGGCGCGGGCGAGCGCAAAGAGCACCGCGCGCGCGGCGCCGCCGGCGCCGACGACGGCGACGGGTGCGCCCTCGAGATCGAGTTCGGCGAGCGGCGAATAAAAGCCCGCCGCATCGGTGTTGGTGCCGATCAGCGACCCGTCCTTTTGGCGGACGATCGTGTTCATCGCGCCGATCGTGCCGCGGATATCGCCGGGATCGTCGACCAGATCCATCACCGCCGCCTTGTGCGGCATGGTGACATTGCAACCGCGCCAGTCGGGATCGGCGCGGCGTTCGGCGATGTAAGCGGCGAGACCTTCGGGCTTCACATGCGCGCGGCGGTAGTCGCCTTCGAGGCCAAGCGCTTCGAGCCAGAAGCCGTGGATCAGCGGCGATTTCGACTGGGCGATCGGATCGCCGATCACCTCGGCATAAGGGGGGGCATAGGGCGTGTTCATTGCGGTGCCAGCCCGGTGGTGCGCAGCCACGCCAGCAACGGAAGCATCGGCATGCCGATGATCGTCCAGGGATCGCCCTCGACCTTTTCGAACAATTGCACGCCCGCTCCTTCGATTTCGTAACAGCCGACGGTCCAGCGGATGCTGTCCCATTCGCGCGCGACATAGTCGGCGATGAAGGCGCCCGACAAGGGGCGCATCCACAGCTTCGCCTCGCCGATCGCGCGCCAGATGGGGGCGCCGTCGCGCGCCGCAACCGCGGCGCTGAACAGCCGGTGGCGCGTGCCCGCCATGCGGCGGAGATGCTCGGCCGCCTCTTCGGGGCTTTCGGGCTTCGCGAGCATCGACCCGTCGTCGAGCGCGAGCGTCGAGTCGGCACCGAGCACCGTCACGCCGGGAAGCCGCGACGAGATTTTGATCGCCTTCGCCTCGGCAAGCGCGTCGGCGATGTTGCGCGGGGTCTGCCCGGCGGCGAGCAGCGAGGCGGTGAGCGCCTCTTCGTCGACATGCGCCGCGCTCGTCTCGAAGGTGAGCCCGGCGGCGCGGAGCATCGCGGCGCGGCCGCTGCTTTGCGAGGCGAGGAGGAGGGTCATGCGGCGCTTCGGTCTTCGACGAGCTTGATCACCGCGGCGGCGGTTTCCTCGATCGAGCGGCGCGTGACGTCGATCACCGGCCAGCCATTGTCGGCGAACATCCGCCGCGCATAGGCGAGCTCGGCCTTCACCCGCTCGTCGTCGACATAGCTCGTCTCGGGCGCCTGGTTCAAAGACAGGAGGCGGTTGCGGCGGACCTGCACGAGCCGGTCGAGCCCGGTCGTCAGCCCCACGATCATCGGACGCTTCAGCGTGTACAGCGCGCTCGGCGGCGGCGATTCGGGGACGATCGGGATATTCGCGGTCTTGAAGCCGCGGTTCGCGAGATAGATGCTCGTCGGGGTTTTCGACGTGCGCGACACGCCGGCAAGCACGATGTCGGCCTGTTCCCAATTTTCCCAGCCAATGCCGTCGTCATGCGCGACGGTAAATTGAATGGCCTCGACGCGCGCGAAATAGGCGGCATCGAGCTGATGCTGGCGGCCGGGACGCGCCTTCGCTTCCTGCCCGAGCATCCGCGACAGCGCGTCGGTCACCGCGTCGAGCGCCGCAACCGTCGGCAGGTTGAGCGCGGTCGCGCGGCGTTCGAGGCTGACGCGCAGCTCGCCGTTCACCAGCGTGAAGAGGATCATCCCGGGGCTTGCCTGCACCTCGGCCATGATCCGGTCGAGATGCGATTCCGATCGCACCATCGGCCAGAAATGGCGCACGACCTCGACATCGTCGAACTGCGCGATCGCCGCCTTGGCGATATTTTCGAGTGTCTCGCCCGTGGAGTCGGATATGAGATGTAAGTGGAGCCGGCCCATCGCGGCACCATGGCGGGAAACTGCCGAAAAAGGCAATCCCGGATCAAGTCCGGGATGACGAATAGAGCCCTGTGGATAATTTTTGGAGAAGCGCGGGGAGCAAATCGGGACGATCGATTCATCCCCGACCGTGTCGATTCCGCTCCATCGCTTATCCACAAGGGACGAATCTTATCCACAGGCTGTGAATAGCGGGATAAGCGAGGGTCGACTCTGCGGCGGGCGGCGGCGGCTGTGGAGTCAAGCTGTTGGCAAAAAGGACGCCCCGGCCTAAAGCCGCGCTTGTCCGCCGACCAACAAACCACCACAATTTCATTTAAGATTATATTGAGAAGAGAAAGAGGGCTCGCGTGAAGGCGTCACCGAAGAAGCTTCTGGCAACGCTGCGCGGGGCGCGTCAGGAGCGCCCGCCGCTCTGGCTGATGCGCCAGGCCGGGCGCTATCTGCCCGAATATCGTGCCTTGCGCGAAACGAAGGGCGGCTTCCTCGAGCTTTGCTACGATCCCGAGGCCGCGGCCGAAGTGACGTTGCAGCCGATCCGGCGCTTCGGTTTCGACGGGTCGATCCTCTTTTCGGACATTCTCGTGATCCCGCACGCGCTCGGCCAGCATTTGTGGTTCGAGGCGGGTGAGGGACCGCGGCTCGCCCCGCCGCTCGTCGATAGCGCCCTGGCGTCACTCGAAGCGGCGCACCAGCGGCTCGATCCGGTTTATGCGACGGTGACGCGCGTCGCGGCCTCGCTCCCGTCTGAAACGACCTTCCTCGGCTTTGCAGGGAGCCCGTGGACGGTCGCAACCTATATGGTGGCGGGGCAGGGGTCGAAGGATCAGGCTACCGCCCGGCGGCTCGCGTTCGGCGATCCAGCGGCGTTCCAGGCGATTATCGACGCGATCGTCGAGCTGACGGTCACCTATCTGTCGGGTCAGATCGAAAATGGCGTCGACGCAGTGCAGTTGTTCGACAGCTGGGCGGGAAGCCTGTCGCCGGCGCAATATGAGCAATGGGTGATCGCGCCTAACGCCGAGATCGTGCGCCGATTGAGGGCGCTGCATCCGGACACGCCGATCATCGGCTTTCCAAAGGGTGCGGGCGGCAAGCTCCGCGCCTATGCCGACGAGACCGGGGTCGACGCGATCGGGCTCGACGAAACGGTCGATCCGCTGTGGGCCGACGCCATCCTGCCGGCGCATCTTCCCGTGCAGGGCAATCTCGATCCGCTCGCGCTTGTCGCCGGCGGCGAAGCGCTCGATACCGCGATCGATCGAATCCTTGCGGCCTTCCCGTCGCGTCCCCATATCTTCAACCTCGGCCATGGCATCGTGCCCGACACGCCGATCGCGCATGTCGAGCATCTGATCAGGCGCGTTCGCGGCGGATAATCTATGGAACTGGCTGGTTTTTTGGGGGCGACGATGCTTTGGATCAAAGCCGCGCATATCATTTTCGTGATTTTCCTGATGGCCGGCCTGTTCATGATGCCGCGCTTTTTCGTCTATCACCATCAATGTCCGGTCGGATCCGACGAGGACAAGAAATGGATCGAGCGCGAAGACCGGCTGCGGCGGATCATCTTGAATCCCGCGCTGATCATCGTCTGGATCTTCGGGCTGATGCTCGCTTTCAACGGCGATTATTGGCACGAGGGATGGTTTATCGCCAAATTCCTGCTCGTGATCGCGCTGTCGGGCTATCATGGCTGGATGATCGGCTATGCGAAGAAACTCGCGCGCGGCGAGCGTCCGCTCTCCGAAAAGCGGCTGCGGATGCTGAACGAGGTTCCCGGGATCGCCGCGGCGATTATCGTTATCCTCGTCGTGGTTCGCCCCTAATCTCCCATCCGGCGCCAGCGCAAATGGACCCCGGATCAAGTCCGGGGTGACGAGGGATTAAAAGGCAGCGCGAAAGCGCCCGATCACCGCTGCCCGATTGACTTGAACCCGGCCCGGTTATAGGGGCCGATCAACCCCGCTCCGCGCGGGCGGCGCTTCCTTGCGCCGAAGCTATCTGTAACGGTCGTCCCACGGCCGGATAGGCACCCCAGCGGTGCATCGAAATCGACTGTTATTCTCTCCTGAAAATCTACCTGGAATCCATCCATGCATCTTAAAGAACTTAAAACCAAAGCCCCCGCCCAGCTCGTCGAAATGGCTGAAGAGCTGGGGGTCGAGGGCGCATCGACGCTGCGCAAGCAGGACCTGATGTTCTCGATCCTGAAAGAACTCGCCGAAGAGGGCGAGGAAATCATCGGGTCGGGCACGATCGAGGTCCTCCCGGACTCGTTCGGTTTCCTGCGCTCGTCCGAAGCCAATTATCTCGCCGGTCCCGACGACATCTATGTCTCGCCGAACCAGGTCCGCAAATATGGCCTGCGCACCGGCGACACCGTTGAAGGCGAAATCCGCGCCCCGCGCGACGGCGAGCGTTATTTCGCGCTCACCAAGCTGATCAGCGTCAATTTCGACGACCCCGATGTCGTCCGCCACCGCGTCAATTTCGATAACTTGACGCCGCTCTATCCCAACCAGAAGCTGTCGCTCGACACCGTCGATCCGACCGTCAAGGACAAGTCGGCGCGCGTGATCGACCTCGTCAGCCCGCAGGGCAAGGGCCAGCGCGCGCTGATCGTCGCGCCGCCGCGTACCGGCAAGACGGTGCTGCTGCAGAATATCGCCAAGGCGATCACCGACAACCATCCCGAGGTTTACCTGATCGTCCTCCTCGTCGACGAGCGTCCCGAGGAAGTCACCGACATGCAGCGCAGCGTGAAGGGCGAAGTCGTCTCGTCGACCTTCGACGAACCCGCGACGCGCCACGTCCAGGTTGCCGAAATGGTGATCGAAAAGGCGAAGCGCCTCGTCGAGCACAAGAAGGATGTCGTCATCCTGCTCGACTCGATCACGCGCCTCGGCCGCGCCTATAACACCGTCGTTCCGAGCTCGGGCAAGGTCCTGACCGGCGGTGTCGATGCGAATGCGCTCCAGCGTCCCAAGCGCTTCTTCGGCGCCGCGCGTAACATCGAGGAAGGCGGTTCGCTCTCGATCATCGCGACCGCGCTGATCGATACCGGCAGCCGCATGGACGAAGTGATCTTCGAAGAATTCAAGGGCACGGGTAACTCGGAAATCGTGCTCGACCGCAAGGTCGCCGACAAGCGCATCTTCCCGTCGCTCGACGTCGGCAAGTCGGGCACCCGCAAGGAAGAATTGCTCGTCGAGAAGGACAAGCTCAGCAAAATGTGGGTGCTGCGCCGCATCCTCATGCAGATGGGCACGATCGACGCGATGGAATTCCTGCTCGACAAGATCAAGGATTCGAAGACCAACGAAGATTTCTTCGACAGCATGAACCAATAAGCCGCCGCGATGGCCGTGATCGAACACGCCTTGCTGCACGTCCGTGCGGGCAGCGAAGCCGATTTCGAGGCGGCCGTCCGCGAAGCGCGGCCGCTGATCACCGCGTCGCCCGGCTTTATTTCGCTCGAAATTTGCCGCCCGATAGCAACCGGACAGGCTTATCTGCTTTTAGTGAAGTGGAGGTCGGTCGAGGATCATCGGGACGGCTTCCGGCAATCGGACCGCTACCAGCAGTGGCGGGCGTTGCTGCATCATTTTTATGACCCTATGCCAGAGGTCAGCTATTTCGGAGAGCCGCTGTGATTTTGGAATTTTTGACCCAGGCCGGCGCGCACGCCGCCGGATTTGGCGGACCCGCCGAGATGTGGGGCGCGATCGTCAACGATTTTTCGAACATCACCGAGCCCGCGGCCTTTGCCGCCTTCCTGCAGGTGCTGATGATCGACCTCGTCCTCGCGGGTGACAATGCGATTGTCGTCGGCGCGCTCGCCGCGGGTCTTCCCGCTGAGCAACGCAAGAAGGTCATCCTGATCGGCGTGATCGCGGCATTGGTGCTGCGCATCGCCTTCGCGCTCGTCGTCACCCAGCTGATGCAGATCGTCGGGCTGATTTTCGTCGGCGGGCTGCTGCTCGTGTGGGTCGCGTGGAAAATGTGGCGCGAGCTGCGTCACGCCGGCCAGTCGCACGGTTCGCCCGAGATTGCGGGTGACGAGCATTCGGGCCTGAAGCCCGCCAAGAGCTTTGCCGGCGCCGCCTGGGCGGTGGCCGTCGCCGACGTCAGCATGAGCCTCGACAATGTGCTTGCGGTCGCGGGCGCGGCGCGCGAGCATCCGGGCATCCTGATCGTCGGGCTGATTTTTGCCGTCGCGCTGATGGGCCTCGCGGCGAACATCATCGCCAAATATATCGAGCGCTACCGCTGGATCGCTTACGTCGGCCTTGCCGTGATCGTCTATGTCGCGGTCAAGATGATCTACGAAGGCTGGGTCGACCCGGGTGTCGGGGTCGGGACGCTGTTCGGCTAAAAAAGGGAAAGCCAGCCCTTCGCGGGGCTGGCTTTTTTCTTGTCCGTTCCCATCTCTCGGTCATGTCCGCACTCCACATGACCCGCGTTGCCGTCGGCTGCACCGACTATCCGGCGCTGGAGGCGCGGATCGCCAATTATGCCGAAGGCGGCGAGATTCGCTTTGCGACGCGGTTCCGGCCAAAGCGCGCCGACGAGCTGATCGGTGGCAAGCTGCATTTCATCGTGAAGCATACGCTCGTTGCGCGCGTGGAAATCCTGCGCTTCGACGATCGCAGCGACGGGCGCGTCGACATCGTGTGCGTCGCCGGTCTCGAGCGCGTGCATCCGCAGCCGAAGCGTGCGCATCAGGGCTGGCGCTATCTGGCCGACGCCGATGCGCCGAAGGGCGTCGGCGATCAGAGCGGGGTCGGCGAACTACCGCCCGAACTCTATCGCGAGCTCGCCGAACTGATGCTGATTTAATTCGCGGCTTGCGCTGCCAGCATTTCGCCCATCTTTTCCCAGACCTTGTTGATCGCCTTGAGCGGGCGAACCATAACCTTGAAATCGCTTATTTTTCCCTCGTCGTTCCAGGTGATGATGTCGACGCCGTTGATCTGGATGCCGTCGAGGCTGCTCTGGAATTCGAGCACCGCCTGGTCGCCATCGACGATCTCGCGCAGATAGCGGAAATCGTCGCCGCCGAGAACGTGGCTCGCCGCGTGGAGATAGGCGAAGACCTTGTCGCGGCCCTCCTGCGGCGTGTGGACGACGGGCGAATGGAACACCGCATCCTCGGCGAGCAGGTCACGGAGCGCCTGCGGGTCGCCGCCGCCCGCCATATAGGCGTGCCAGGCGGCGAGGCCGGGATGCGGCGCGCTCATGCGAGCTGCTCGGCGAAGAAGGCGCGGGTGCGGCCGTCGGCGAGCTGGGCGCCTTCCTCATTGCGGCGATTGCCCATCGTCGCGGCGAAACCATGGTCGAGCCCGGGATAGTCGTGGAGCGTGACCTTCGGGTGCGGATCGAGCGCGTCGTGGATCTTTTTCTGCGCCGCATGGTCGACGAAATGATCCTCGGTCGGGATATGAAGCATCAGCGGGTTGGCGATCGCGTGGCTTTCGTTCAGCATCTGGTCGATCATGACGCCGTAATAGCCGACCGATGCATCGATATCGGTGCGCGTCGCGGCCATATAGGCGAGGCGGCCGCCGAGGCAGAAGCCGACCGCGCCGATCCTGCCGGCGCCCTGGCTGCGCAGCCAGTGGATCGCGGCCTCGATATCCTTGACCCCGTCATCGGCGTCATATTGGCCGAAATAGCCGAGCGCCTGCTGGAATTCGGCCTCGATATCGGGGCTGAGCTCGACCCCGGGGGCGAAGCGCCAGAAGATGTCGGGGGCGATCGCGAGATAGCCTTCGGCCGCCCAGTCGTCGCACTTCTGCCGGATGCCTTCGTTGACGCCGAAAATTTCGGGGATGACGATGATCGCGCGCGTGCTGTCCGCGTCGGGTCGCGCGACATAGGCGGGGATCGTGCCGGCGCCGTCGAGCGTCGGGATGTCGGTGTTCGTTGCGGCCATGTGGGGAGCTCTCCTGACTCTTGCTTCTTTGTGGTGAAAGCGCGAAGCTAGCGGGGCTGCGGGCGTGGCTCAAGCGGCTAACCGGCATTTCGGGGCGGAGACAGGCGATGAAGTTCAATATCGAGATCGATTGCACCCCTGAGGAGGCGCGGCGCCTGTTCGGCCTTCCCGATCTCGAGCCGCTCCACGACATCTATCTCGACCGCGTCAAGGAATTGATGGCGAAGGGGATCACCCCCGACATGGTCCAGTCGATGGTCAAGACCTGGGTGCCGATGGGCGGCAGCGGGCTCGAGCTCGTCCAGTCATTGCTCGGCCAGTTCGGCGGCGGACTGATGGGCGGCGCATCGAAATCGACCGGCACGGACGATGACGACAAGTCCGCCAAGGGGCGCAAGAGCTGAGCCAAGCCATTGTAAGCGATACGATTTTTGCGCTGTCGAGCGGGATGCCGCCGGCGGCGATCGGCGTTGTGCGCGTCAGTGGGCCGGCGGCTGGGGCAGCGCTGCAGACGCTCGGGGGGCGGTTGCCTGAGCCGCGCCGTGCGTCGCTGGCCGAACTGAAAAACGCTGATGGAGCGCCGCTCGATAATGCGTTGATCCTGTGGTTCCCCGGACCGGCCACGGCGACCGGCGAGGATCTCGCCGAATTGCATCTGCACGGCGGTCGCGCGGTGGTCGCGGCGGTCGAGGCGGCGCTTGGCGCGATGCCGGGG
The DNA here is from genome assembly GCF_001468225.1 of Sphingopyxis sp. H053. Lineage (GTDB taxonomy): Bacteria > Pseudomonadota > Alphaproteobacteria > Sphingomonadales > Sphingomonadaceae > Sphingopyxis. The sequence continues at coordinate 22,730 of NZ_LNRU01000011.1, forward strand.
GTACGCCCTGCGGTCGCGGGGGAATTTACGCGGCGTGCGTTCGACAATGGACGAATCGACTTGGCTGAGGCCGAGGGGCTGGCCGACCTGCTCGCCGCCGAAACCGAAAGCCAGCGCGTGCAGGCGCTCGGCATGGCGAGCGGGCATGTCTCGCGAGCGGTCGCAGATTGGCAGGACCGGCTCCTCAACCTGATGGCGGGGGCCGAAGCCGAGCTGAATTTTGCCGACGAGGATGATGTCGAAGTGGGCGACGCTATCACGCAGCGTTTGATTGCGGGGATGGGGGCCCTTTCAGCCGAGCTCGGCGAATGGCTGGCGCGGCCGGCGGCGGAGGTGATCGCCGAAGGGCTGTCGGTGGTGATCGCGGGGCCGCCGAACGCCGGAAAATCGACCTTGATCAATGCCTTGGCGCAGCGCGAGCTTGCGATCGTGTCGCCGGTAGCGGGGACGACGCGCGATGTGATCGAAACGCCGCTCGCGCTCGACGGGATCGCGATGCGCTTTTCGGATACCGCGGGGATTCGGGGTGAGGGCGCCGATGTGATTGAGGCGATCGGAATCGACCGCGCGCGGGCGGCGGTCGAGGGCGCCGACATCCTGTTGTGGCTCGGTCCGCCGAAGGAAGCACCGGAGCATCCGCGCTGCATCGCAATCGCCGCGCAGGCCGATCGCTGGTCGGGCGATGCGGCGGCGGAGGCCGGCGCGGCGCATTGCGACCTGATTCTGTCAGCGGCGACGGGCGAGGGGATGGACAAGCTCCATCGCTATATCGTCGACATGGCACGCACCTTGTTGCCGCGCGAGGGCGAAGCCGCGCTGCGCCAGCGCCAGCGCGCCGCGCTCGCCGAAGCGCGCGACTGGCTGACGATCGAGCCAGAATCGCGCGAGGCGAGTGATTTAATCTTGCTCGCCGAGCGACTTAGGCTCGCCGCGACCGCGCTCGACCGGATCACGGGGCGCGCCGGAGTCGAGGAAATGCTTGATGCGCTGTTTGGGCGTTTCTGCATCGGGAAATGATGTTCCACGTGAAACATCGAGCGGCAAGCAGCACGGTGGATTCGACGCGCGCTTTGCGGTAAAGGCCGCACCAATCATGCAGAATGAAGCAATTTTCGATGTCATCGTCGTCGGCGGTGGGCACGCCGGAACCGAAGCCGCCGCGGCGGCGGCTCGGCTCGGCGCGCGCGTGGCGCTCGTCAGCTTCGACCCCGCACTGATCGGGACGATGTCGTGCAACCCCGCGATCGGCGGGCTCGGCAAGGGCCATCTGATGCGCGAGGTCGACGCGCTCGACGGCTGGATGGCGCGCGCCGCCGACAGCGCGGCGATCCATTATCGCATGCTCAACGCATCGAAGGGCGCGGCGGTGCAGGGGCCGCGCGTCCAGGCCGACCGCAAACTCTATCGCGCGGCGATTCAGAAATTGCTCGCGGCAGAGGACGGCATCACCGTCGTGGCGGGCGAGGCTGCGGCGCTGCGGCTGTCGGAGGATGGGTGCGTCGCAGGACTCGATCTGGCCGACGGGTCCGCTTTGAGTGCGCGCGCGGTCGTGCTTGCAACGGGGACATTCCTCGGCGGCCGGCTCTTCCGCGGCGAAGAGCGGATGGAAGGCGGCCGCATCGGCGAGGCCGGCGCGCACCGACTCGCCGAGCAATTGCGCGCGGCCGACCTGCCGATGGCGCGGCTCAAGACGGGGACACCGCCACGGCTCGACGGGCGGACGATCGACTGGGCGCGGCTCGAGGAGCAGCCGTCGGATGGCGCGGAAGGCGCGCGCTGGACCTGTTCCACGTGGAACAGCGAACGGACGGTGCCGCAGATCTTTTGCGCGATCACGCGCACCAATGCCCAAGCCCATGCGATCATCGCGGCGAATCTCGATCGCTCGCCGCTGTTCACGGGTGCGATCGGGGCGGCGGGGCCGCGTTATTGCCCTTCGATCGAGGACAAGATCCACCGTTTCGCCGACCGTGACGGGCATCAGGTGTTTCTCGAACCCGAGGGGCTCGACAGCTTTCTCGTCTATCCGAACGGGATATCGACTTCGCTTCCCGCCGACGTGCAGCTTGCGATGTTGCGCACGATGGAGGGGCTCGAGACAGTCGAGATGGTCGTGCCGGGCTATGCGGTCGAATATGATCATATCGATCCGCGCGCGCTCGACCGGACCTTGCAGGTGCGTGCACTGCCGGGCCTCTGGTGCGCGGGGCAGATCAACGGAACGACCGGATATGAGGAGGCGGCGGCGCAGGGGCTGGTCGCCGGCGCGAATGCCGCGCTCGCTGTGCAAGACCGCGATCCGTTGATCCTCGACCGATCCGAATCCTATATCGGTGTGATGGTCGACGATCTGGTGCTGCAGGGCGTCACCGAACCCTATCGCATGCTCACCGCGCGCGCCGAATATCGGCTGCGCCTCCGCGCCGACAATGCCGTAACGCGGTTGACTCCGAAGGGGATCGCATTGGGGTTGGTGCGGCCCGCGACCGCCGCGCTGTTCGAAGCGCGGCAGGCCGAGCGGGCACGCGCAGAAGCCTTGCTCGATCGGCCGGTCGCGACCGCCGATTATGCCGCGGTCGGGCTGGCGCTTCCGGGCGACGGTATCGCCCGCCGGCGGATCGACCTGCTGCGCTATCCCGACATCACGATGGCGCGGCTTGTCATACTCGCACCCGAACTCGCTTCAATCGATCCGACGATTCTGTCCGAGATCGCCGAGGACGCGCATTATGCACCCTATATCGCGCGGCAGGATGCCGAGCTGCGCGCGCTCGCGGCGAATGAGGCGATCATGCTCGATCCCGTGCTCGACTATGCCGCGATCGGCGGGCTGTCGCGCGAGATGGTCGAGCGGCTGACGAAGGCGCGCCCCGAGACGCTGGGGCAGGCGGCGCGGATCGATGGGGTAACACCCGCGGCGCTGACCGCGATCATGGTGCACAGCCGGCGGCGCGCGGCGTAGTGGAAATTCAGAATATGATTCTCTTCCCGTCATTCCCGCGAAGGCGGGAATCCCGCTTTTAGTCCGACCCAAGCTCGGGTTTGTCGGTTTGCAGGGAATGGGAAGAGCGGGATTCCCGCCTTCGCGGGAATGACGAAGAAAGGGGGCAGCTTGTCCGACGTCTCAAAGCCATTGGAGAGTGAAGACGCCGCGCGCGCCTGGATTGGCGAAGCGTTCGCGCCGACACCGGATCAGTGGGAAAAGCTTGACCGCTTTGTTGCCAAGCTTGTTGCCGAGAACGACCGGCAGAATCTGATCGCTGCGTCAACAATCCCGACGATGTGGGTCCGGCATATTGCTGACAGCGCCCAGCTCTTGTCTTTCGATACGCGCGACGGTGACGGTCTCTGGATCGATCTCGGGAGCGGCGCGGGGTTGCCGGGGCTTGTTATCGCCATATTGAGTTCGCGCCCGATGCTGCTCGTTGAATCGCGCAAGCGGCGCTGTGATTTCCTGCGGACTGTCGCTGCGGAGCTGGGTCTGGCAAATGTCGAGGTCGTCGAGGCGCCTTTGGAACGGATCGAGATCCGGCCCGGAGCGACGATCAGCGCGCGTGCTTTTGCCCCGCTCGACAAGCTGCTCGACTTATCCGCTCGTTTTTCCACCGAATCGACGCGATGGTTACTGCCAAAGGGGCGAAACGCGGTTAAGGAACTGGCTTTGCTGCCCCAGCCATGGCAGAGAATGTTCCACGTGGAACAGAGCCGCACCGATGCCGAGAGCCAGATTTTGGTGGGCACGGGAAAAATCGCGGCAAAACAGCGAGGAAAGCGATGATCCGCATTGCCGTGGCGAACCAGAAAGGTGGGGTCGGCAAGACGACGACGGCGATCAATCTGGCGACCGCGCTCGCGGCAACCGGCTGGCGCACGCTGATCATCGACCTCGATCCGCAGGGCAATGCGTCGACGGGGCTCGGGATCAAGCAGTCGCAACGCGAATGTTCGAGCTATGAGTTGCTGCGCGGCGACGCGACGCTCGCCGAATGCGCGATTCCGACTGCGGTGCCGCGGCTCGATATCGTCACCGCGACGGTCGACCTCTCCGGCGCCGAGATCGAGCTGATCGAATTTCAGGACCGATTGCACCGCCTGCAACAGGCACTGTCGGGCGCCGAGGCGGGGCAGTGGGATATCTGCCTGATCGACTGCCCGCCGTCGCTGGGCATGCTGACGCTCAACGCGCTGATTGCGGCCGAATCGCTGATCGTGCCGCTGCAATGCGAGTTTTTCGCGCTCGAGGGGCTGAGCCAGCTGCTCACCACGGTCGAACGCGTGCGCGAGCGCTTCAACCAGAAATTGTCGATCCTGGGGGTCGCGCTGACGATGTTCGACCGCCGCAACCGGCTGACCGATCAGGTGTCCGACGACGTGCGCGAGGTGCTTGGCCCGGTCGTGTTCGAAACGGTAATCCCGCGCAACGTCCGCCTGTCCGAAGCGCCGAGCCATGGCTTGCCGGCCTTGATCTACGATCATCGCTGCGCCGGATCCGCCGCCTATATCGCGCTCGCGCGCGAGTTGATCGACCGGCTTCCCAACGTCCGCAAGGCTGCATAAATGTCTGATAACAAAGACGAAACAGGATCGGAATCGACGCCCGCGCGCAAGCGACCTTCGGGCCTTGGCCGCGGGCTCAATGCCCTGTTCGGCGACGTCGCGGTCGAGGCACCGGTGCTCGCGACTCCCGGGGCGGCAGCGAAGGCGACGCCGGTAACGGGCGATTCGGTGCAGCATGTCCCCGTCGGCGCGATTCGCCCGTTGCCGGGCCAGCCGCGTCGCCATTTCGACGAAAATGCGATTGCCGAGCTGGCCGATTCGATCGGGCTGCGCGGATTGCTCCAGCCGATCATCGTCCGACGTTCGCCCGACGGCGAGGGGTTTCAGCTCGTCGCCGGCGAACGGCGCTGGCGCGCGGCGCAGCGCGCGGGGCTGCACCAGATTCCCGCGCTTGTGCGCGAACTCGACGATGCCGCGACTTACGAGATCGCGCTGGTCGAGAATATCCAGCGCCAGGACCTCAACGCGATCGAAGAGGCGAGCGCCTATCGCCGCCTGATCGAGGATTTCGGACATAATCAGGAAGCGCTGGCGAAGCTGGTCGGCAAGTCGCGCAGTCATGTCGCGAATCTGATGCGCCTGCTCGACCTGCCCGCGAGCGTGCAAACGCTCGTTGGCGACGGGTCGCTCGCGATGGGCCACGCCCGCGCGCTGATCGGTGCCGACGGCGGCGAGGCGATCGCACGCCGCGTCGTCAAGGAAGGGCTGTCGGTCCGCGCGGTCGAGGCGCTGGTGCGCGCGGGCAAGGGGGGCGATGCGCCGCGCAAGGTTCCGCTCGAATATAAGAGCGCCGACGGCGGCCGCGATCCCGACATCGTCGCGGTCGAGCGGCATTTGTCCGAACTGCTCGGAATCGGTGTCGCGATTCATTATGCCGGCGAGGGCAAGGGCGCACTGACGCTGAAATTCGCATCGCTCGACCAGCTCGATATGATCTGCCAGCGGTTGTCGGGTGAGGGGATTTGATCGCCATGATGAAAGACGGGCGAATCGATTTGAAACGGCTCTGACGGGCTCCTCGCGATTCTGCCCCGCGCTCACCCGATTTGTGCCAGTCCGGGCCGTTAATGAACGAAACAGAGTCCCTACAACCCGCCGAAAATGAATATAAATCACTGATTTATATTGTTTATTTTGCGTACCGCGGGTCAATCCCTATTGTGCTGTTAACCAAGCTTGCTGGCAAAGCCTGAACAGGTCGCCCTCTAAACAGGTCGCCGAATGGGGTGGGATTTCCATTCGAGTTTTAGACCGAATTCAAGGGACCAAATCATATGCGCAACTATGGAATGAAGCGCGCCCTCGCTGGCGCCGCGATTGCTGCCCTCGCCATGAACGCCTCGGCGGCGCATGCGGCGTCGGCCACCGGCACGGCGACGGCCAAGATCCTGCGCCAGATCACGCTCACCAAGACCAGCGACCTGCAATATGCGACGATCATCAGCGGCGCGACCGCCTCGACCGTCGCAGTGTCGACCGCTGGAGCCGCGACCTGCGGCGCGGGCCTGACCTGCACGGGCACGACGACGGCGGGCAGCTATAACGTCCAGGGCACCAACGGTGCCGTGGTGCTGGTCGGCGGCGATTCGAGCGTGACGCTCAACGGGTCGCTCGGCGGCACGATGTCGTCGACGCTGACCTATTCGTCGCCGAACATTACGCTGGGCACGACCGGGGGCAGCTTTCAGGTCGGCGGCACGCTGAGCGTTGGCGCCAACCAGGCGTCGGGCGACTATTCAGGTACGTTCAATGTGACCGCGAACTACCAATAAGGTTGGGGGCGCCTGGCGGGCCGAGATCCGCCAGCCGTTAAAATGGGGTCGCCGGGCAACGTTCGGCGACCCCTTTTTTCGGCCGCGGTCCGCATGGTTAGCGAAATATCAACCATGTCGGTGCAGGCAGGATGCGACCATCGGGGCGGTGTGGGGCCGTTTCCCGGACGATTGTGGGGATCGTATCCAATGCTTCGCTTTTTGAAGGCCCTTGGCCTGTTCACCGCGGCTGCGCTCGGCGCCGCGGCATCGCCCGCGCTGGCGGCGGGCGACCTGCTCGTCGCGCCGACGCGCGTCATCCTCGACGGATCGCGCGGGACCGAGGTGGTGCTGAACAATATCGGCACCGAGCCCGCGACCTATCGCATCAGCCTCGAGATCAAAAGGATGACCGCCGAGGGCGGGCTCGACGAGATCGCCGAGGAGAATGTCACGGCGGCCGAGCGGACCGCGCTCGACATGATCGCGTTCAGCCCGCGCCGCGTCACCCTGCCGCCGAACCAGCCGCAGGTGGTGCGCGTCGGGGTGCGTTTGCCCGAAGGCACGCCGCCGGGCGAATATCGCGCGCATATGCTGTTTCGTGCGGTTCCCGACGCGGCGCCAGCGAGTGGCGAGCCCAAGCCGGCGAGCGAGGGCGTGTCGATCGCGCTGACGCCGATCTACGGGATCACGATTCCGGTGATCGTCCGCGTCGGCGACCTCGGCGCCGAAGCCGCGATCGGCGCGGCGTGGGTGAGCGAGACCCAGGACGGACCGGCGTTCAATTTCGACCTGACGCGCACGGGCAACCGCTCGGTCTATGGCGATATCGAGGTGACGCGGCCGGGCGTCGCCGAGCCCTTGCTCGTCGCACGCGGCATCGCGGTCTATCCCGAGGTCGGCGCACGCAAGGTGTCGCTGCGCGTTCCGGGGGAGCTCGCGGCGAAGCTGAAGGGGCCGGTGCATATTCGCTATAGCGAAGACCGCGAAATCGGCGGCGGCACGATCGACGAGGCCGAGCGGGTGGTGAAATGATCGGATAGGAACGGAGCGAAGCGGGCGGGGGATGATCCGCGCGGCGCTCTCGCGATGGAAACCGGCGATACTGGCCGGGCTGGCGCTGGTGGGGCTTGTTCCTGCCGGCGCCGAAGCCATTGAGAAAAAGCCTGTTTCCGTGTCGAGCGATAGCTGGGCGCCGAACGAGGATGACAGCTGGCTGTTTGACGTGCGCTCGGGGCAATATCGACTCGGCGACGGCGTGCGCGGCTATCAGACGCCGCAGGGGATTTGCGTCGATCTGGGCGATGTCGTGCTCGCGCTCGACCTCGCGGTCCGCGTCGACAAGAAGTTGCGCCGCGCAACCGGCTGGGTGTTCGACGAGCGGCGCAGCCTGACGATCGACCGCGACGCCGGCGACGTGCGCGCCGGAAGCCAGAGCTTCCGTCTGACCGCGACGACGATTCGGGACACGCCTGCGGGCTGGTGCGTCGATCTCGATAGCCTCAATAGCTGGCTGGGGGTGCCGCTCGACGCCGATCTGTCCAACGCCGTGCTGCGGATCGATTCGAAGGACAAGCTGCCGTTCCAGCTTGCAGCCGAACGCCGCGCGCGCGCAGCCTCGATCCGTCCGCAGGCCGCCTTCGACCTTGCGACGCTTCCGCAGGCGGCGCGGCCGTATCAGGCGTGGGCGACGCCGTCGGTCGATGTCGTCGCCTCGGCGGGCGTCGTGTCGGACAAACGCGGCGGATCCTATGTCCAGGGGCGCTATGAGATTTTCGCGGCGGGCGAGGTGGTCGGCCAGAGTTTCGATGCGCGGTTGTCGTCGGACAATGAAGGGGTGCCCGATAGTCTGCGGATGCGGCTCTATCGCACCGATCCACAGGGGCAGCTGCTCGGGCCGCTGAAGGCGACGCATTATGGCGTCGGCGATGTCAGCCTGCTCTCGACCGGCATCGTCGCGGCGTCGGCGCCGGGGCGCGGCGCGGTGCTCACCAATCGCCCGATCGAGCGGCCCGACGCCTTCGACAAGACGACCTTTCGCGGCGATCTGCCCGGAGGCTGGGATGCCGAGCTGTATCGCAACGGGCAATTGCTCGCTTTTACGAACCCGAACGGCGATGGGCGATACGAATTCATCGATGTGCCGCTGCAATATGGCGCGAATCGTTTCGAAATCGTGCTGTACGGGCCGCAGGGGCAGGTCCGGCGCGAAATCCGGCAGGTGCAGGTGGGGATGGATTCGATCCCGCCGCAGCAGACCTGGTACTGGGCGGGCCTCGCGCAGGAAAATGCCGATCTGATCGAGTTCGGTGATCGGCGGCGCGGGGCGTTCCGGCGCGGTTGGCGCGGGACGATGGGGATCGAGCGCGGGCTCGATACACGCACGTCGGCGGCCGCCTATTTCCACAGCCTGCTGATCGAAAATGTCCGCTATAATTATGGCGAAGTCGCGCTGCGCCGCTCGATCGGGCCGACCTTGCTTGAGGTGGGCGGCAGCTATGCCGATAATGGCGGTTTGGCCGCGCGTGCGAGCTGGCTTGCGGCGTTCGGCGAAACCTATGTGCGCGCCGACGCGATGCGCGGGTGGGGCGGGTTCGTTTCGGATCGCTTGATCAATAATATCAACGGCATATATTCAGTATCGGTCGACCAGTCGGTCAAGATGGGGCGCACGGTGCTGCCGCTGCATTTCGACGTGCGGCACGTCGAACGATGGTCGGGGGTCGACAGCCTCGAAGCGAGCGCGCGCGCGTCGGCGAGTTTTCGCGCGTTGACCTTTACCGGGCAGCTCGACTGGAGCCGGACCAAGGTGCCTATCGGCCCCGATCCGCCCGACAACCTCACCGCCAGCCTGCTCGCCAACGCCCGCATCGGGCGCGTTCGCCTCCGCGGCGAGGCGCGTTTTGCGCTGTCGGGCGACAATAGCGACACGCGCGTGACATTGATCGGCGAATGGGCGGGGAAGGGCGACGCCGAGTGGCGCACCGAGCTCGGCTATGATCGCGGACTCGATCGCGCGCGGGCGGGGATCGGATATACACGCCGTTTCAACAAGTTGCAGCTGACGGGATTCGGCGAGGTCGCGAGCGACGGATCGGTTGCGGCGTCGCTCGCACTCGCGTTCAGCTTCGGGCCGAAAACAAACGGCGGCTGGCGCGTGTCGAGCGAAAAGCTTGCGAGCCGCGGACAGGTGATCGCCGAGGTGTGGATGGACGAGAATGGCGACGGGGTCCGCCAGTCCGGCGAAACCGCGCTGCCCGATGTGCCGCTGACCGCGGGCAATGCGTTCATCGACGCCGCGACCGACAAGGCGGGGCGCGGCGCGATCGACGGGCTCGAACCCTTCCGGCCGGTGATGATCGGCATCGACGCCGGCAGCCTGCCCGATCCCTATGTCCAGCCCGCGCTGCCGGGGGTCGTGGTCACCCCGCGGCCCGGGGTCGCGACGCGCGTGCTGCTGCCGATGGCGGCGGCGGGTGAGATCGAGGGAACGATACGGCGCGACGGCGGCAACCCGATCGAGGGGCTGGGTGTCGAACTCGTCGACGCCGAAGGCCGCGTGCGCGCGACGACGATCACCGAATTCGACGGTTATTTTCTGTTCGAGGGCGTCGCTTACGGGCGCTACACGGTGCGGCTGGGCAAGGCGTCGGCCGCGGCGCTCGGGCTTGATGGTGCTTTTGCGGCCAGCGCGGCGCCGGGCAAGGCGACGCCGCGCGTGCGGCTGGGGACGATGACGCTGAAGCCCCTGCACCGCGACGTTGCGATACGTGACGGAGCGTTGCCCGGCAGCACCAGTGCGCGCGGGCCGCCGGGCGCGGGGGATGGTGGATTGTAGTTGCCAGGCGGCTGTGGGTGGGGAGCGGCCATCCCCCACCTTCGTCATCCCCGCGAAAGCGGGGACCCAGCGAGCTAACGTCGCAACTGGGTTCCCGCTTTCGCGGGGATGACGAAGTATGTAGTGAGGCGGTTACTTCGCTCGATTACGGACGTTCGACCGCTTCAGCTCAGCAACGGCTCCAGCGCGTCCCATTCGCGGTCGACCGCGCGGCGGCCGGCGTCGATCGCGGCGCGGATTTTCGCGGGATTGAATTCGAGCGTTTCGGCGACTTCTTCCTCAGGCTCGATGATGCGGATCGGGGCGAAGCGGTAGCGCGCGATCTGGACGTCGAGCGGGCGGAGGATGCGCGCCGCCTGCGCGCCGCCGATGCCTTCGTTCTGGAGCGCGCGCAGCTGGCCTTCGCGCGCGGCGATCAGGTCGTTGATCAGCGCGGCGCCGGCGAGGTCGTTCGCCGATACTTCGGATTGCAATATATCGACCGCGCGCAGCCCGATTTTGATCAGATTGGGGAAGGTGCGCACCGGGCCGGGGCGCGGCGCGGGCGAGGCGCGCACCGCGATCACCCCGCGGGGGTTCATTTCGAGCGCCGAGCTCAAGGGCGTCACATCGCGCACCCCGCCGTCGACCCATTGTTCCTCGGTCCCGTCGCTCGCGCGCGTCTTGAGCGGGTCGAAAAAGAGCGGCATCGCGCAGCTCGCATAGACCCAATTGTGGATGCCGGGCACGCTCTCGTCGATGCTGCGATAGGTGCCGGTGCCGAGGTTGACGACGCCGAGCAGCAGCTTGCGCCCGCTCGCGCGCAGTTTGGCGTCGTTCGCGAAGCCCTTGAGCAGCCGTTTGAGCGGCGCGGTGTCGTAGAGCGCATCCTCGCCGAGCAGCCCGCCGACGACGCCGAGCGGGCGCGACTTGTAGATCGAGCTGTTGCCGCGGATGCCGAGCCAGGCGTCGAGCAGCCCCGGCACATCGTCCTGCGCGACGCCGAGCGCCTGGATCGCGCCGGTCGATACGCCCGCGACAATGTCGAGGCGAACGCCGCGATTGACGACGAGTTCGTGGACGACGCCGACCTGAAAGGCGCCTTTCGCGCCGCCGCCGCTCAATACGATTGCCAGACCGCCTGCCATGCCTGCGTCTCCTTGATCGGCGCCAGTTTACCGCAAGCCGGGTGCCGCCCCAAGTGGCGAAGCGGCGCTTCGCGCAGAAACACAGGATGCCGGTAACCGATTTTTAGCCATGATCGGCAGGGAAAGAGCCACCGCGCACGTCTATCGCTACCACGACATTAACCAGTCTTTAGCGCGCAATAGCTATGGAGAGCGGCGGGGCTGGATATGGCCATAGGAGAGACGGATGGCCGCGACGGTGGCAAAAACGCGCCATGATGCGGGTTCTGCCGCCGCACTTTCGCCCGATCGGCTGGCGCTGATCCTGTGGCTGGGCTTCGTTGTTGCCAGCCTGTTTCTGCATCGCGACGCGATCGCGAACCTGGCCTTTTCCGATCCCGACAATGCGATGCGGCTGGCGCAGGTGCGCGACCTTGTTGGCGGACAAAATTGGTTCGACACGGCGCAGTATCGCACCAACCCGGGCGGCGGGGGCGGGCCGACGCATTGGTCGCGGTTCATCGATGCGCCGATCGTTGTGCTGATCGATCTGTTCAGCCTGTTCGTCGATCCGCAAACCGCCGAGCGCTGGGTGCTGGCGATCTATCCGCCGCTGCTGGCGCTGCCGTTGCTGCTCGTCTTTTCCCGGATATTGCAGATTTTGGGCGACCGGCCGTTTGTCTTCATCGGCCTCGCGATCGCGGCGACGACGATCAGCTATCTCCATCATTTCGCCCCGCTCAATATCGATCATCACAATTGGCAGGTGTTGCTCTCGGTCATTCTTCTGTGGCTCGCGCTGCGGCCGGCGAGCTTCGCGAACGGATTATGGTCGGCGCTCGCGGCGAGCATCTATGTCGAGATTTCGCTGGAAGGATTTCCCTTCCTGGGTCTTTTCTGGGCGCTCTTTGTCTTCGACTGGCTGCGCGATCCGGCCAAGGCGAGCCGGCTCCGCGGTTTTTCGGCCGGGATGATCCTGCTCCCCGCGCTCTGGTCGCTGCCGTTCCGCGGTGCGACCTATCTCTCGACCGCTTTTTGCGACAGCTTCTCCTTGCCCTATCTGCTTGCCACCGCCGCGGCCGGGGCGGTGTTCCTGATTGCTTTGACCGCGCCGCCCCGCTGGACCGCTTCGCTTGGCCAGCGCGTGTCGATCGTCGGGGCAGCGGGGATCGTCTTTGCGGCGGGCTTTGTCCTGACGGGGACGGCTTGCCTGGCGGGGCCGTTTGGCGAACTCGAACCGCTTGTCCGCACCTATTGGTATGAACCGATTCTCGAAGGACGGCCTTTGTGGGAGCAGGTGCCCGCGCGGAGGGCGGCCTATATCCTTACCACTGTTATCGGCTTGGGAGCGGCCTTGTGGGCCTGGCACCGGGCGCGGGGTCGTCCCGAAGCCGAAAATTGGGGGCGCCTTGGCCTAATGATCCTGTTCGGCGCGATCATGGCGGTTCTGGTGATCCGTTCGCTCGCCGTGGCCCATGCCTATATGATCCCGGCGTTTGCCGCCCTCGCGCTGGCCTTTTGGCGCTGGGGAGATGCGGGGTCGAGCATTTGGCGCCGCCTGACCGGAACGCTGCTCCTTTTGCTGTCAATTCCGACGATTGCCATGGCGTTGGGTTTCAACCTTTCGTTGCTGAAAGCCGGGTCAGCGACGGCGGCGGCGAGCGGCAGCAACCCGGTCTGTCTGTCGCAAGGGCGTCCGGCGCTTGCCGGCGAACCTCCGGCGCTTCTCTTTGCATCGATCAATATTGCGCCGACCCTCTTGGTCAGCACGCCGCACAGCGTGGTGACAACGGGCCATCACCGCAACCATGCGACGATCAATCGCGTCCTGTCGGCTTTTCTCGCGCCGCCCGCCGCGGCGCGGCCTTTGGTCAGCGAGGGAGGGGCGCAATATCTGGCGTTCTGCGAGAATGACATCGCGCCTCTGGCGGCCGCCCGCCCGCATGGATTGGCTGCGCATTTGCTGCACCGTCAGCCGGTCGATTGGCTGGAACCACAACCCAGGCTCTCCTCGGGCTCTTTTCATGTGTATCGCATCGTCGCGTCCGCCAAGCAAAGCCCGCGGTTAGAGCGAAATCCTTCCTTCCATTAACCGTTTCTTATCCATGTTTCCTCCATTGCGACGGACAGCAATTTGCCTGTGTGGGGGAATATCGAAGTGACCAACGCCCAAGTGTCGAAAAGCCGTCCGACGAGCGCCGACGTCGCCATCATTGGCGCGGGGCCCGCGGGACTGACAGCCGCCTATCAGCTGACCCAGCAGGGGTACAGCGTGACGGTGATCGAAAAGGACCCGGTCTATGTCGGCGGGATCAGCCGCACGGTCGAGCATGAGGGCTTTCGCTTCGACATCGGCGGCCACCGCTTCTTTTCGAAGAGCCGCGAAGTCGTCGACCTTTGGAACGAGATTCTTCCCGACGATTTCATCGAGCGCCCGCGGATGAGCCGCATCTATTATGAGGGCAAATTCTATTCCTATCCGTTGCGCGCTTTCGAGGCGCTGTGGAACCTTGGCATCTTTCGCTCGACGCTGTGCATGGTCAGCTATGCGCAGGCGAAGCTGCTGCCGAACAAGAATGTTCGCAGCTTCGAGGACTGGACGATCAACCAGTTCGGGCGGAAACTCTATTCGATCTTTTTCAAGACCTATACCGAGAAGGTGTGGGGCATGCCGTGCGATGAAATGTCGGCCGACTGGGCGGCGCAGCGCATCAAGGGGCTTAGCCTCGGCGGCGCAGTGATCGACGGGCTGAAGCGCAGCCTCGGGCTTAACAAGCGCCCGAACGACGGCATGGCGACCAAGACCCTGCTCGAAACCTTTCGTTATCCGCGGCTGGGCCCCGGCATGATGTGGGACGCGGCGCGCGACAAGGTCGTCGCGGGCGGCAACCATGTGCTGATGGGCCACAGCTTCAAGCAGCTCACGCAGGATCAGAAGACGGGCCGCTGGCGGATGACCGCGAATGGCCCCGACGGCGATGTCGTGATCGATGCCGCGCATGTCATCAGCTCGGCGCCGATGCGCGAACTCGCGGCGCGTATCCATCCGCTGCCCGCGTCGGCGCTCAGCGCCGCGCCGAACCTCAAATATCGCGACTTTCTGACCGTCGCGCTCAAGATTCGCTCCGAGGATCTGTTTCCCGACAATTGGATTTATATCCACGACAGCAAGGTGCAGGTCGGCCGGGTGCAGAATTTCCGCAGCTGGTCGCCCGAAATGGTGCCCGACCCCGAACTCGCGTGCGTCGGCCTCGAATATTTCTGTTTCGAGGGCGACGGGCTCTGGGCGTCGAGCGACGAAAAACTGATCGCGCTGGCGACGAAGGAAATGGAAATCCTGGGTCTTTGCGATCCGGAAGATGTCGTCGGCGGCGCGGTGGTGCGGCAGGAAAAGGCCTATCCGGTCTATGACGATGATTATGCCAAGCATGTCGAGACGATGCGCAGCGAGCTGGAGGCGCGTTATCCGACGCTGCACATGGTCGGGCGCAACGGCATGCATCGCTATAACAACCAGGATCATGCGATGATGACCGCGATGCTGACGGTGCGCAACATCGTCGCGGGCGAAAAACTCTATGATATCTGGGGCGTCAACGAAGATGCCGAATATCATGAAAGCGGCACCGAGGGCGAGCAGGCGGCGCTGGCGTCGGTCCGCGAGGTTCCCACGCGCGTGGCGAAGGCCGCGTAAGCGCTTGGCCGGGGGGATCGGCGCCATGCTACCGGTGACCAGATTGATCGCGTCGGTGCGGCGCGGCGAGATTCGCTGGCTGAACTATCTGCTCGCGAGCGGGCTCGCGCTGGGCAGCGATGCGGGGCTCTTCCTGCTGCTGCTCGACGCCGGGC
This sequence comes from Sphingopyxis sp. H053, assembly GCF_001468225.1. Taxonomy (GTDB): domain Bacteria; phylum Pseudomonadota; class Alphaproteobacteria; order Sphingomonadales; family Sphingomonadaceae; genus Sphingopyxis. The sequence goes on from NZ_LNRU01000011.1 coordinate 37,831, forward strand.
TGTCGCCCGTAACGGCCTCGGCGACGGGCTATTGCGCCGGGATTCTCGTGCACTGGCTGGTGTCGAGCCGGCTCGTCTTTGCCGACGGCGCCGCGGCGCGCGGCACCGGTGAACGCCAACGCCAGAAACTGCTTTTTGTCGGGTCGGCGCTCGTCGGTCTGGCGGTCACGACCGCGATCGTCGGCGGCGGCAGCGCGCTCGGCCTCGATCCGCGGCTCGCAAAGCTCGCGGCGATCATCGTCAGCTTTCAGACGACCTATTTGCTGCGCCGCCATATCGTGTTTCGGGCTGTCACGACATGAGCGACGCGTCCGCGCTTCCCGCGGGCGCGGAGCCATCCGTTCGCGCACCGGGATCCGGTGGCATCGTGCTGAGCCCGTGGTTCACCCCGGTCCGCATCGCGCTGATTATCTGGGGGGCGATGAGCCTCGTCGCGATCATCGCGAAATGGCAGGCAATCGGCGCGCTCGATCTGTCGGATACCGACGACGCGATGCGCATGGCGCAGGTCCGCGATCTCCTTGCGGGGCAGGGCTGGTGGGATCTCTCGCAATATCGCGTCAATCCGGCGGGCGGCGGGGTGCTGATGCACTGGTCGCGCATCGTCGATGCGCCGCTGGCGACGGGCATCTTGCTGCTGAAACCGTTGTTCGGGCAGGCGATGGCCGAACGGATCGTGATGACCTTGTGGCCGCCGCTGCTCGGTGCGGCGCTCAGCGTCGCCTGCGCGCTCGGTTATCGGGGTCTGTCCGACCGGCGGATCGCCTATGCCGTGCCGCTCTTCCTGATCATGTCGGGTTATATATTGGTGCAGTTCCGCCCGCTTCGGGTCGACCATCACGGCTGGCAGATTTTCCTCGCGATGCTGATCATGGCGCAGGCGCTTCGGCCGGCAAGCTGGCAGGCGGGCCTGCTCGGCGGATTGTTCGCCGCGGCGCTGCTCGCGGTGTCGATCGAAGGGCTGCCGATCGTCGCGCTGTTCGCCGGCCTTGCCGCGCTGCGCTGGGCGCTCCACGGACGCGCCGAGGATCGCGCCCGGCTTTGCGGCTATATGGGCGCACTCGCCGGCGGCGCGCTGCTGCTCCAGTTTGCGACGCGCGGCCCCGAGGGGCTGCTCGGCAACTGGTGCGATTCGCTTTCGGCGCCCTATATGGCGGCGTTCATCGCCGCCGCCGCGGTGACTTTCGCGGCCGCGCGCGCCAAACCGGACCAGCCGTGGGTTCGCTTCCTGCTGCTGGGACTGGCCGGCCTGTCGGCGGCGGGGGCGCTGGTGTGGACCGAACCGCAATGCGCGAACGGCCCCTTTGCCGCGCTCGATCCGATCGTCGTGCAATATTGGTATCTTAATGTCCTCGAGGGCCAGCCCCTGTGGATGTCGCCGCCGTCCAGTGCGATCCACGTGCTCGTGCCATCGCTGATCGGTCTCGCCGGGTCATTGCTCGCGTGGCGGAGCTGCTCGGCGGCCATCGACCGCAGGAATTGGGCGACGATCATCGTTGCGCTGCTCGGGGCGGCGGCGCTGTCGCTGCTCGTCCTGCGCAGCGTTTCGACCGCCCATGTCTTTGCGTTGCCGGGCTGCGCGTGGCTCGGCCTGCGCGCCTGGGCATGGGCGCGGACGATTCCATCGACCTTGTTGCGTATCCTTGCGTCGGCTGCCGCCGCGCTGACGCTGCCGCTGTTCGGCAGCATGGCGGTGGCAGCCGTGCTCGGGCTGGTGATCCCGTCGCTGAACGCCGAAGAGGACAAGGCCATCGAAGAGGTCGCCGCGGTAAATCCCTACCAGGAGGACTGCCTCAATCCCGCGGCGATCGCCGAGCTGAACCGTCTGCCGACGACGACGATCCTGACCCCGATCGATCTGGGCGCGCCGGTGATTTTCTGGACGCACCACAGCCTGGTCGCGACGCCGCATCATCGCAACAAGGAGGCGATGGCGGACTCGATCCGCGTCTTTGCCGGTGACCCCGGACACGCCGAGGCGCTGGTCCGCAAGCAGGCGGCGACCCTGATCATATTTTGCCGGACCGCCAACGATTTCTCTAAATATCGCAGCGCGCGTAAAGATGCGCTCGCGGCGCAGCTCTACGCCGGAACGCCGCCCGCGTGGCTCGAAGCGGTGCCGATCGCGTCGCGTGCCGGGCTGTCGGTGTGGCGGGTGAAGCCCGAGTAAGAGGTCAGGCGGGGCGGAAGGTCAGCGCCGCGCCATTCATGCAATAACGCTTGCCCGTCGGTTTCGGCCCGTCGTTGAAGACATGGCCGAGATGGCCGCCGCAGCGTTTGCAATGCACCTCGGTGCGCGCATAGCCGAGTTCATGGTCGGTTGATGTGCCGATTCCGCCCTTCAGCGGTGCCCAGAAGCTGGGCCAGCCGGTGCCGCTGTCGAACTTGGTCCTGCTCGAATAGAGCGGCAGCGCGCAGCCGGCGCAGTCGAAGGTGCCGGCGCGCTTTTCCTTGTCGAGCGGGCTGGTGAAGGGGCGCTCGGTCGCCGCTTCGCGCAGCACGCGATATTGCAGCGGCGACAGGCGCTTTTTCCATTCGGCATCGGAAAGCTGCCAACCGGCTTGTGCCTTCGGACGCGACGATTTGGCGAAAAGCATCGGTGCGCCGATGATGGCGCCGCCGAGCGCGAGTCCGCCGAGGAGATGACGACGTTCGATCATATCCTCGATACGTGCGCCGGGGCCGAAGGGTTACAAGCGCGCGTCAATATTTCTCGATCTGGACGGGGATCGACCGGAAACCGTGGACGAAGCAGGCGTGGACGCGCTCGGGGGTGCCCGTCACGGTCACGCGCATGCGCCGCGCCGCCATTTCCTCGAGCAGGATGCGCAGCTGCAATTCGGCGAGGCGTGCGCCGACGCAGCGGTGGACGCCATAGCCGAAAGACAGGTGCCGCCGCGCGTTTTCACGCGTCAGGTCGATGTCGTCGGCGTCGCTGAACACGCTTTCGTCGCGGTTCGCCGACAGATACCATAGGATCAGCTTGTCGCCCTTGGCGATCTTGTGCCCGAACAGCTCGGTGTCGGCGAGCGCGGTGCGGCGCATATGCGCGAGCGGGGTCTGCCAGCGGATGATCTCGCTGACCGCATTCGGAATCAGCGCCGGATCGGCCTCGAGCTTCGCGCGCTGCTCGGGATATTGGTCGAGACCGTAAGCGAGCCCCGACATGGTATTGCGCGTCGTGTCGTTGCCGCCGACAATCAGGAGGACGAGGTTGCCGATGAACTCATATTTGTCCATGTGGCTCATCGCTTCGCTGTGCAGCATCATCGAGAGCAGGTCGGGGGTCGGCGGCTGGTCGAGCTTTTCCATCCACAGCCGCTGGAAATAGACGAACGCTTCCTCGAGCACCGCGCGGCGCTGTTCCTTGAGCTCGGGTTTCTGCGCGAGTTCGACGTCGCCCATCCAGTCGGACCATTCGCTCAATTTGCGGCGATCCTCCCACGGGAAATCGAACAGGATGGCGAGCATTTGCGTCGTCAGTTCCATCGACACGCGGTCGACCCAGTCGAACGCCTCGCCCCACGGCAGGCCGTCGAGCACTTCGCCGGTCCGGTTCCTGATATCTTCGGACAGGCGCGTCATTTCGGCGGGGGTGAAGGCGGGGGCGACGGTGCGGCGCTGGTCGGTGTGCTGCGGCCGGTCCATCGCGATAAACATCGGCAGGCGGAAATCCTCGTCCTCGTCGCGTTCTAGGATCGTGATGCCGCCATATTCCCAAGAGGAGCTGTAGATGTCGGGCAGCGCCTCGACATGCTGGATCGCCTGGTGACTCGCGATATTCCAATAGGGCCCGTGGACGCTGTCCTCGCATTTCACGATGCCGCCCAATTTGCGAAGTTCGGCGAAGGGCTCCTGCCAGCGATCTTCCGAATAGATCGCGGCGGGGCTCATGTCATAGGCGTGGGTGACAGGCTGGGGGGTGACAGGCTGGGGCTTCGCTGCAGTCGCCATCGGGGGGCCTCCTCTCTTTGCAAAGGACTCGCCGCGACGCTTGCCGCCGTCGGCGAAATCAGTTGCAGAATGCCACTGCTAACAGCTTTGTCAATGAGACTGGGACGAAGCGGCCTGCGCAGCCGCCGCGGCAGGCGCAACAGCCTTGTTCCGGCTCCAGAATTTCCAGCCGCTGCCGCCGCTGAGCACGCCCGACCGGAACAGGCGGACCGACAGGAAGATGACGAGCCCGACCCAGATCGCCTGCCAGCCGAGCGCGAGCAAATGGACCGCCTTGGCATCGTCGGTCGCGGCGCGCGCAGCCATCGCAAGCGGTGAGGAGAAGGGGAAGATCTGGGCGAATTGGGCGAGGCCGCTGCCCGGCGCGCTCGCTGCGCCGGCCGACAGGCTGAACATGCCGACCTGGAAGATGGTGATCGGCAGGCTGAGCATCTGGATTTCACGCACCGATCCCGCCTGCGCGCCGACACCGAGGAAGACCGCGCCGAGCAGGAGGAAGGACAGGATGAAATAGGCGAAACCGATGCCGAGGAAGAAAGGCCAGCCCGTCGCGGGCATCGAGACGAGCGCGGCGGTCGCCTTGCCGGCCTTGCCCGCGGCGGCGATCGCGGCGGGGTCGACCTGCGTCGCGGCGATCAGCCCGCCCCCCATCGCGACGATCATCCAGAAGGCGATAAAGAGCACGGCGACGCCGAGCATGCCGAGCAGCTTGCCGAGAAAGACGCTTTCGAGCGGCACCGCGGCGGCGAGGATTTCGATGACCTTGTTGCCCTTTTCCTCGGCGAGCGAGCTTACCGTCTGGCCCGCCAGCAGCAAGGTCAGGAGGAAGATGATGAAAACCGCGCCGAATCCGAGCGACTGTTGCACCGCGATGCTGGTGCCGCCGCTCGATAGCGCTTCGAATTCGGGTGTGATGGATGACATCGGCCCGGCGGCGCGCGCGCGCAGCACATCGCCCGCAAGCAGCGCAAGATAGCGGCCCGCGCTGCTCTCCTTTTCGCGCTCGACGATGCGGGGGGCGGTCAGCGGGCCGCTCATGACGGCATAGGTGTCGCTGCCCTTTTTGCGGGCGATCGCAACGGGATCGCCGTTGACGGAGCTGGCGATCCGGATATCGAGCGGTGCGGGTTCGCGGGTCATTCCAGTCCGGAGGCGCTGATCGGAGGCCCGAAGCGCCTCGATATCTGCCGGATCGGCGACGACGACGATGCGGCCGGCGCCGCGCGCGCTGTCGGCAAGCTGCGATGCGCCGACGCCGCCGGCGAGCCCCATCGCGACCATGAACAAGGGGGCAAGCAGGAAGAGGAGAAAGGTCGGCGTCGCGACGATCGCGAGAAAGTCGCGCCGCGCAACGACGAACATGCTGCGGATGAAGGGGGTCATGCGCTGGCCTCCTCTACGGCGTCCTCGGTGGCATCGGCGTCGAATCCCGCGTCGACCTGGCGGACGATATGGACGAACGCGTCGTGTAGCGCCGGGCGGCTGATCGACAGGCCGGTGACGCCATGACCGCTCGCGGTGATTCGCGCGAGCAAAGGCTCAACATCGGCGTCCTCGATCGCGAAATGCCAGGCGTCGCCCCGCAGCTCTGCGCCCGCCGGGAGATTCGCGGCGACGCCGGCGGAATCGCCCGCGGTTCGCGGCGTGTAACGCACCTGCATCGGGAGAAGCGCGCGCGCCTCGTCGACACTGCCCTCGAAGCGGCGCGCCGAGCGCGCGATGATCGCGATGCGGTCGCAGAGGCGTTCGGCATGCGCCATGACATGCGTCGAAAACAGAATCGTCGCGCCGCGGTCGCGCTCGCGCCGCACGAGCATTTCGAGCCGCTCCTGATTGACGGGGTCGAGCCCCGAGAAAGGCTCGTCGAGCACGATGAGATCGGGGGCGTGGACGATCGATCCGATCAGCTGGATCATCTGCGCCATGCCCTTCGACATTTTACGGATTTTTTCGTCGATCACGCGTTCGAGCCCGAGTTCGGTCATGAATCCCGCGGCGCGGCGGCGCCCTTCGGACCAGTCGAGCCCGCGCAGCGCGCCCATGAAGGCGATCGCCTCGCGCGCTTTCATGCCCGGATACAGCCCGCGTTCCTCGGGAAGATAGCCGATCCGGTGGCGTACCGATTGCGGCCGCTGCCCGCCGAAGAGACGGCTTGTGCCCTCATCGGGGTCGATGATGCCGAGCGTCATGCGCAGGCTCGTCGTCTTGCCCGCGCCATTGGGACCAAGCACGCCATAGATGCTGCCCGTCGGCACCGCGAGGGACACATGATCGACCGCTTTGTAATTGCCGAAATATTTGGTGAGGCCATTCGCCTCGACGCTGAAATCGCTCAAACCCGGGTCCCCAATCTTGGCTCACCAAACTATGGCACGGCAAGGCCGCTCGCGTATAGAGCGGCAATGGTTGCCGAAGCCTTGCCTCTGGAAACGCCTTCCCTCGAAGACCGGCTCGAAGCCGTCGCGCGCGCGCATGGTTTCGCGGCGTTCGGGATCGCGCATGCCGATGCCGCGCCTGAGACCGCGGCGCGGCTCGACCAATGGCTCGCCGAGGGGCGCCACGGCGACATGATCTGGATGGAAAGCCGCGCGGAACAGCGCGGATCGCCCAGGGGACTGTGGCCGGAGGTCAAATCGGTGATCGCACTCGGCATGAGCTATGCGCCCGCGCTCGATCCGCTGGCGCTCGCCGATCATCCGGGTCGCGGGCGCATCTCGGTCTATGCGCAGGGCGGCGACTATCATGACGTCGTCAAAAAGGCGCTGAAAGCGGTCGCGCGCTGGCTGGTGGCGGAGGTGAAGGACGCCGAGGTCAAGGTGTTCGTCGACACCGCACCGGTGATGGAAAAGCCGCTGTCGGCGGCGGCGGGGCTCGGCTGGCAGGGCAAGCACACCAACCTCGTCAGCCGCGATCATGGCAGCTGGCTGTTCCTCGGCGCGATCTACACGACGCTGGAGCTGGAGCCGTCGAGGCCGGGCCGCGATACGTGCGGCAGCTGTTCGGCGTGTCAGGACGCGTGCCCGACGCAGGCTTTTCCGGCGCCGTACCGGCTCGATGCGCGGCGCTGCATCTCGTATCTGACGATCGAGCATAATGGCCCGATCCCGGTCGCGCTGCGGCGCGGGATCGGGAACCGCATCTATGGCTGCGACGACTGTCTTGCGGCGTGCCCGTGGAACAAATTCGCCGAAACCGCGCACGCGCATCGCGCCTTTCTGCCGCGTGCCGAACTGGTCGCGCCGTCGCTTTCCGACCTGCTCGCGCTCGACGATGCCGATTTCCGGCAGGTGTTCGCGGGGTCGCCGATCAAGCGGATCGGGCGCGGGCGGATGGTGCGCAATGCCGCGATCGCGGCGGGGAACAGCGGCGATGTCCGTTTTGTGCCGGTGCTCGAACGACTGGCGAAGGATGAATCGCCGATGGTCGCCGATGCGGCGCTCTGGGCGCTCGCCGAACTGGCGTCATGACGCCTGACAAGGGTTGGCGATCAGCGCCGGAACGACTGGGCGCAGCTGTTCACTTCGGCGTTGCGGCCATCGGGGGTGCGGGCATCGACGTGCGTCGCGACGGGATTCGCGCCCGCGCGCGGGGCGTAGAAATAGACATCGAGGATGCAGTTCGACCCGGCGAATTGCAACTTGCGGCCGGCGCCTTCGGTGACGTCGAGGTGCGGCTTGCCGAACATCCGGCCGATCGCATCGGCGCTGTTGCCGATCAGCGCATTATTCTGCACCGGCCGGACCACCGTTGTCGGTGGTGGGGTCGCCGCGGATGGGGTTGACGGGCGCGGGATCGCGGGGCCGGCGCACGCGCCGAGCGTCAAAGCGAGACCGGCGATGGCGGCCAGGCGGCGGTTTTCGATCATCTTTTCTGGTCCCCATTGCGCAGATGCAGCATGTGTACGGCCATAGCCGCGCTCAGAATCGGCGCCAATAGATTGGCGATGGGTACCACGAAGCTTGCGGCAGACAGCAGCCCCAGCGACCAGCGCGCCGGCCGGTCGAGCCGTGGACGGTCCGGATGGCGCGCGAGCACCATCGCCTCAAGATCGCGGCCGAGCAGCAATGCGTTGACGAGCAGGGCGAAGATCGGGGTGCCGATACCGGTGACGAGCAGCAGGATATAGACCGGCAGCGCGAGCAGATTGCCGCCGATGAGCCGCACCAGCGAAGCGAGCGCGAGGCCGATATTCTGGCGCCAGCCGACATCGACGGCTTGGCTTGCGGCGGCGGGATAATGGCGGCCCTCAACATCGGCGACGATGCCGTCGGCGAACAGGCCGACGACGACGATCGCAACGGCGCGGAAGAGCAACCAGCTTCCCGCAATGATGACCAGAACGATCAATATGCCCGCCATGTCGAGTTGCGCTTTGTCGAGCCACTTCCAGTGCGCCAGTGCCCAGCGGGTCGCGAAAAAGATCGCGGCGCCCGAAACGGCGAGGAGCAGGAGCGTGAGCGCGAGGCTTTGCGCCAGCACGCGCATCACGCGGGGCTGCGGCAAGTCCCTTAGCGCGAGCAGAAAAGCATGAACGGCGCGGGCCATGGTCCGGGGATGGTGGCCGTCGCGGCGCGGGTCAAGCGTTATGCTTGCCTTGGCGGGCCCCGCCGCCTAAGGCGCGCGGCAGCTTTTTCCACGCATCACAGGATTTTTCATGGCCTCCACCGCCCGTTTCGACGTTGTCGCCATCGGCAACGCCATTGTCGACGTCATCGCCCGCGCCGACGATGCGCTGATCACCGCCGAAGGTCTGACCAAGGGGTCGATGCGGCTGATCGACGCCGAAGAAGCCGAACGGCTTTATGCCGCGATGGGACCCGCGATCGAAATGTCGGGCGGTTCGGCGGCCAATACATTGGCGGGAATGGCCGCGCTCGGCCAGCGTTGCAGCTTTATCGGCCAGGTCGCCGACGATCAGCTCGGCCATGTCTTCACGCACGACCTGCGCGCGCTTGGCGTCGCTTATGAAACCCCGCCGCTCAGCGAAGGCGCGCCGACCGCGCGCTGCCTGATCCTCGTCACCCCCGACGGCCAGCGCACGATGAACACCTTCCTCGGCGCGAGCCATCTGCTCGATCAGGCAATGATCGACGAAGCGTGGATCGCCGATTCGGAGATTCTCTATCTCGAAGGCTATTTGTGGGATCCCGAGCTGTCGCGCGCAGCGATGCGGCGCGCGATCGACGTGTCGCGCGCGGCGGGACGCAAGGTCGCCTTCACGCTGTCGGATGCGTTCATCATCGACCGTCACGGCGCCGATTTCCGCAAGCTGATCGCCGAGGGACTGTTCGACATCCTCTTCGCGAACGAGGTCGAGATTTGCGCGCTCGCCGAAACCGACGATTTCGAAGCAGCCGTCGCCGCCGTTGCGGCGCAGGTGCCGCTGCTCGTCGTCACAAGGGGCTCGCATGGCGCGATCGCGCTGACCGGCGGGACGCGCACCGAAGTCGGTGCCGAGCCGATCGACACGGTCGTCGACACCACCGGCGCGGGCGACCTGTTCGCGGCGGGTTTCCTGTCGGGACAGGCGCAGGGCCGTCCGATTGCCGATTGCCTGACGATGGGCGCCGTGTGCGCGCGCGAAATCATCGCGCAGGTCGGTCCGCGCGCGCAGACCGACCTCAAGGCGAAGATCGCCGAACGACTGGGTTAGGAACCTTCGTCGGCCATGGAGCGTCCTATGCGCCAGACAGCATGGGAGAGATTCTTATGGCCGACGAAATTCACGAGACGCGCGATCCCGACGGGACGACGCACACGACCACGGTCATCGACCGCGAACCGCGCCGTGGCGGCGGGTTCGGGATGGGGCTGATTTTCCTCGTCGCGATTCTGGTCGCGGCCTTTTTCGCCTTCCAGTTCCTCGCCAACGACAAGGCGCAGAGCGGCGCGGTCAGCGAAGCGGCGCAAAAGGTCGGCGATGCCGCCGAGAATGTCGGCGACGCGGCGCAGAAAGCGGTCGATTAAGGATCAGCCTGCGGGCGCCGCGGCGGGTTCGGGGTGTTTCCTGAACAGTTCGCGGTCCGCCGGGCCGAAGCCGCGCGTCCAGATCAGCCAGCCATAGATGCCGAGAATGAAGGGCACGCCGATCAGGAGCTCGGCCCATTCGGGAAGCTGCGTCGCGCCATAGCCGAGGATGGTTGCGCCCGCGGTCGCCCAGACGAGCGCCCAGCGCAGGCTGTTCACCGGCGCGCCGAGGATCCGCGCAAGCAGTCGTGCCTTCACCAGCGACGCAAATCCGAGTGCGAGCATCAGCGCGAGCGCGACGGCGCCGGCGTAATAGATCGGCGGCAGGCCCATCGATTTCGCGATCAGGATCAGCGCGACGCTGAGCCCCGCCTGCAGCGCGAGCGTCGCGATGCTGATGAGCAAATTGCGGTGGCGCGCGACATAGACGAGCGCCGCCTCGCTGACGACCGCGGTTGCGGCGACCACCTCGGCGGCCAGCAGGAAGGCGAGCGCGGCGGTGCCGCTGACGAATTCGGGGCCGACGAGCCCCATCACCGCTTCGCCCGGAATGCCGAGCGCGAGCGCGACGCCGGCCTGCGCGGCGATGATCCAGAAACCGACCTGGCTGACCTGTGCCGCCACGGCGGCAAGCCGCTTTTCGGCGAGGTTGCGCGTGATGACGGGGCCGAGGATCGGCTCGAAGCTGGTTTTGAGCTTCTGCGGCAGCGAGGCGACCTGCTGCGCCATATAATAGATGCCGTAAATCGTCGGCGAAGTGAACTGGCCGAGAATGAAGAGGTCGAGGCGGCGCGTGCCCCATTCGATCGCGTCGGCGGCGGCGAGCGGCGCGTTGCGCCGCGCAACTGCGATCAGGTGCGCGGGATGCGGTTGCCATCCCCGCGGTCCGCCATAATGACGCAGCATCGGGATCAGCGCGGTGAGGAAGGCGCCGAGCATTGCGGCGGCGTAGGAGAGCATCAGCCCGTCGCGCTTCGACACGAAGAAGAATCCGGCGGCGGCGATGCTGATCACCCACGGCTCGACCACCGCGCGGGCGCGAACGGTGGCGCCGACGTCGAATTTATACGCGCAGGCGGCGAGCGCGATATCGGTGCCCGCGATCGCGAAGACCAGCAGCGCCATCCAGCGATCAGCGCTGTCGATGCCGCCCGACGGGAACATCAGTTGCGGGAACAGCACCAACAGCACCGATCCGGCCGCCGACGCGACAAAGGCGACGAACATGCCGTCCCATACGACGGTGCGCTGGTCGGCCCCGGGGGCGCTGAGCTGTTCGGCGAGGCCGCGCTTGAGGCCGAGCGTCGCGAGCTGCGCAATTAGTTCGATGACGAGCACGGCAAAGGCGAAGCGCCCGACCGCCTCGGGCCCGTACCAGCGGCCCGCGACATAGAGGAAGGGCAGGCGCGCGACGAGGCGGAGGATGAAGCCGAAGAAATTGGTGCGTCCGCCCTTGGCGAGCGCGGCCGTGTCGGCATCGCCCGGGGGCGTGCCGGGAGGTGAAGAGGGCGCGGCTGCGCTGTCCGTCTGGCTCAAGCCTTCCGCCCCTTCTGCTTTGCCCTGACCGTCAGTCTAGCGTGGCCGGGGAGTGCAGGCAATTGTGCGAAGATATTCATCGCCCTTCGGGTCGCAGCGGGCGGCTGAGCAAGGCCTGAATGGCGTCGGTGACGCGCGTTTCGCCGGCAACCAGCCGCGCCACGGTGTCGGTGATCGGCATGTCGATGCCGTCGGCGCGCGCTGCGGCTGCGACCACGGGCGCGCTGAACGCCCCTTCGGCGACGGTGCGGCGGTCGGCCATCAGTATCTCGGCTGCCTCACCGCGCCCGAGCCCCTGGCCGAGCGCGAAGTTGCGCGAGTTCGATGAAGTGCAGGTGAGGACGAGGTCGCCGAGGCCCGCGAGGCCCGCCAGCGTTTCGGCCTGCGCGCCGCGCGCGAGTCCGAAGCGTGTCATTTCGGCAAAGCCGCGGCTGATGAGTGCGGCGCGCGCGTTGAGCCCGAGCCCGGCGCCGTCGACGATACCGCACGCGATCGCGAGGATATTCTTGACCGCGCCGCCGATCTCGGCGCCGATGACGTCGGTCGACACATAGGGGCGGAAATGCGGGCGTGCGAGCGCCTGCGCTATCCCGGCCGCGAGATCGGCGTCGGCGGCAGCGAGGGTGATCGCGGTCGGCAGACCCGCAGCGACTTCGTGCGCAAACGTTGGCCCGGAGAGCACGGCATGCGGCCGCGACGGCGCGAGATCGCGCGCCATGTCGATCGGAAAGGCGAAGCTGCCCGCCTCCATGCCCTTGCTGCAAAAGATCAGCGGCGCGTCGCCCGGCGGAAGTTCGGCGAGCACCGCCCGCAGAAAAGGCACGGGGACGACGACGAGCAGCGCGTCGAGATCGGCCATGTCGGCAAGCGCGCCGGTCGCGGTCAGCGAGGGCGAGAGCGCGGCGCCGGGAAGGAAAACCGGATTGCGATGCTCGGCGTTGATTGCCGCGACGACGTCTTCCTCGCGCGCCCACAGACGGACGGGCGCGCCATCGGCGGCGAGAAGCTGCGCGAGCGCGGTGCCCCACGCGCCGCCGCCGATCACGCCGAATCTGGCATATGACGTCATGCTTTCACCTGTCATGCTTTTACTCCGGCGCCGCGCACGGCTTCGGCCTCGGGGTCGAGCGGCCAGCGCGGGCGCGCGGCGGTGTCGAGCGGATCGGTGAGGCCGACCGCGAAACGCTCGGCGCCCGCCCAGGCGATCATCGCGCCATTGTCGGTGCAGAGCCAGAGCGGCGGCGCGACGAAAGGCTTGTCGAATCGCGCCGCGAGATCGGTCAGCGCGCCGCGAATCGCGCCATTGGCGGCGACCCCGCCCGCGACGACGAAAGCGGTCGCATCGGGGCAGGCGGCGAGCGCGATGCGGCTGCGGTCGACGAGGCAGTCGACGACCGCCTGTTGGAACGAGGCGGCAAGGTCGGGAATGCCGTGCGCACCCGATGCAGCGGCCCGCGCGACGGCGCTCTTGAGCCCCGCAAAGGAGAAATGCGGTTCGGTGCTGCCGACGAGCGGGCGGGGCAGCGGCACCGCATGCGGATTGCCGTCCTTCGCGATGCGCTCGACCGCGGGGCCGCCAGGATAGCCGAGCCCGAGCAGCTTCGCGGTCTTATCGAAGGCTTCGCCCGCGGCATCGTCGATCGTCGTCGCGAGGCGGCGGTAATCGCCGACGCCCTTCACCAGCAGCAGCTGGCAATGGCCGCCCGAGACGAGCAGGAGCAGATAGGGAAAGGCGAGGCCGGGTTCGACGAGGCGCGGGCTGAGCGCATGGCCTTCGAGATGGTTGACCGCGATCAGCGGCTTGTTCGCCGCGTGGGCGAGCGCCTTGCCGGTGACGAGCCCGACCATCACCCCGCCGATCAGCCCTGGCCCGGCGGTCGCGGCGATCGCATCGACTTGGCCCAGCGACACGCCGGCGTCGGCGAGCACGCCCTCGACGATCGGCGCCAGCCGGTCGACATGCGCGCGCGCCGCGATCTCGGGAACGACGCCGCCATAGGGGCTGTGTTCGGCCTCTTGCCCCGCGACGCGGTGCGCCAAAATGCGCCGATCGCTGTCGACGAGCGCTGCCGCGGTTTCGTCGCAGCTCGATTCAAGGCCGAGGATCAGGGTCATATTATTGCGCGTTCCTTTACCCGCCCCTTTATCGGCAGGGCAAGCCGCGGCGGAGCCTTTAAAAAGGCTCCTGATGATGTCGGAGCATTTCCAGTCGAAAAACCGGTTCCCACTTTTTCTGGAAATGCTCTAGCAGCGGGACGATGAATAGACTTCCGACCCCCGAAAACCCGCTGCGTATCGGCACCCGGGCCTCGCCGCTCGCGATGGCTCAGGCCCATATGGCGGCTGCGGCGCTGATTGCCAGCCATGGCATCGATATGGCGGCGCTCGAAATCGTGCCGATGACCGCGACGGGCGACAAGATCCAGGACCGCGCGCTCGCCGAGGTGGGCGGCAAGGCGTTGTGGACGCGCGAGCTCGATGCGGCGCTCGATGCCGGGACGATCGATATCGCGGTCCATTCGCTGAAGGATGTCGAGACGATCCGCGACGCGCGCTTTTTCCTCGGCGCGATGCTCGAACGCGCCGACCCGCGCGACCGGCTGGTGGTGCGCGAGGGAATAAAGGCGGCGACGATCGCCGACCTGCCGCAGGGAGCGCGGCTCGGGACGAGCAGCCCGCGCCGCGCCGCGCAGGTGAAGCGGATCCGTCCCGACCTCGAAACAGTGCTGCTGCGCGGCAATGTCGCGACGCGGCTCGCGAAGATTGCGGCGGGCGATGCCGATGCGACCTTGCTCGCGGCGGCGGGGCTCGAGCGGCTGGGGATGCACGACGTCGGTTTGGTACAGGAAGCGAGCCTGCTGCTCCCCGCGGCGTCGCAGGGCGCGATCGGGATCGAATGCCGCGACGACGACGCGGCGACGCGCGCGCTGCTGTCGGTGGTCGATCACGCGCCGACGCATCTTGCCGTTGCGGCCGAGCGCGCGTTTCTGGCGGCGCTTGGCGGCGACTGCCGCTCGCCCGTCGCCGCCCATGCGCATTGGCGCGATGACGGCACGCTGCGGCTCGATGCCGAGATTTTCTCCGACGATGGGGCCGAACATGCCGCCGGGCACATTCTTGTTGCCGATTCCGATGCGCCCGCGGCGCTGGCGCATCGCCTGCTCGGCGAGGCGCCCGAGAGCGTGCGGAGCCTGTTCGCGGCATGACCGATGGCCCGCCGCTGATCGCCACGCGACCCGAGCCGGGCAATGCAGCGACGGTCGAGCGGGCCAAAAAACTGGGGTTCGACGCCCGCGCGATACCGCTTTTCGCCGCGCGCGCGCTTGATTGGAGCCCGCCGGCACCCGAAGATTTCGACGCGCTGCTGCTGACCAGCGCCTTTGCCGCAAGACTGGCGGGGCGGGGACTGGCCGAGCTGGCGTCGCTGCCCGTCTATGCCGTCGGTGCAGCAACCGCGCGCGCGGCCGAGGCCGCGGGTCTGACGGTGGCGATGACCGGATCATCGGGCGCACAGCGGCTTCTTGACGATATGACGTCAGAAAATATCCACAATATTCTTTGGCTTTGCGGCTCCGACCGGTCGGAATTCGACGCACGGGGGGCGATGATTACGGCGCTGCCCTGCTATGCCGTCGATCCCGTCCCGGTGCCGGCGGAATGGGACGCACTGATCGCCGCCCCAGCGATCCTGCTCGCGCATTCGGCGCGCGCCGCCCAGCGAATTTCGCAGCTCGTTGGCGGTGCGCGCGCGCACCTGTCGCTTGTCGCGATCAGCCCTGCGGCGGCGGCGGCGGCGGGCGACGGCTGGCGCGATCTGGCCATCGCGGGACAGCCCGACGATGTCGCAATATTGGCACAAGCGCGTGCTTTGTGGCACAAGGGTGCAAAATAGGGTCGTTCGAAAGAGAAACATGGCAATCGACAGCATCGACACGTCCTCGTCGGCGGACGAGGCAGTACCCGAAAGGGGACTATCGTTTCGCGCTCTCGCCATCGGTGCCTTCCTGCTGCTTCTGATCGGTATCGCCGGCGGCGGATGGGCTGTGAATCGCTGGCTGACGGGCAACAACTTACCACCCACCGCGAAAATGGTCGCGGCGCCCGCGGGGGCGGCCAATCCGCTTGCCGCAAAAAGCGGGGCTAACGCGCCGCCGCTGATGGTCGCGCCGATCGACGGCGCCAATGCGCTCGCGGCGCGCGTCGCCGAACTCGAACAGCGCCTGTCGCGGATCACGCTCGAGGCCGAATCGGCGTCGGGCAACGCATCGCGCGCCGAGGGGCTGCTCGTCGCCTTTGCCGTGCGCCGCGCGCTCGATCGCGGGCTGTCATTGGGCTATCTCGACGCGCAGCTGCGGCTGCGCTTCGGCGACGACCAGCCCAACGCCGTCAAGACGATCATCGATACGTCGCGCGATCCGGTGACGCTCGAACAGCTGCGCGCCGAACTCGATGCGATGGGGCCGCAGCTTGTCGGGCGCGGCGGCGACGGAAGCGGCAGCCTGTGGACCGGGCTGCGCCGCGAGCTGGGCGAATTGTTCGTGGTGCGTGCCGCCGGAACCCAGTCGCCGCGCGCCTCAGAACGGCTCGACCGCGCCCGGCGCTATCTCGCGGCCGGGCAAGCCGACCTCGCGATCGCCGAGGTCGAGGCGATGCCCGGGTCGGAGGTCGCGGGGGAGTGGGTGATCGATGCGCGGCGCTATCATGAGGCACGGCGTGCGCTTGACCTGATCGAGACGGCGGCGATATTGGAGCCGCGCGACAGCCCCGCTGCCGCGATCGCCCGCAACGCGGCCGATCCGACCCCATAGCGCGCAATCCGGTAGGGCTGCCCGCCGTTTAGAGAGAAAGCCCGTTCCATGGCCCTCGCCGATCCGCAGCGCATCGAAGCGCTCGACCCGCTCGATCCTCTCCAGCTCGACGCCGAGCTCAGCGAAGAGGAGCGGATGGTTCGCGATACGGCGCGGTCCTATGCGACCGATGCGCTGTTGCCGCGCGTCACCTCGGCGTTTCTCGACGAGCGCTTCGACCGCGAGATCATGTCCGAAATGGGCGCGCTCGGCCTGCTCGGCGCGACGATCGACCCCGAATATGGCGGTGCGGGGCTCAACTATGTCAGTTACGGGCTGATCGCGCGCGAAGTCGAGCGCGTCGATTCGGGCTATCGCTCGGCCTGTTCGGTGCAAAGCTCGCTCGTGATCCATCCGATCAACGCCTATGGCAGCGAGGAACAGAAGCGGAAGTTCCTGCCCGGGTTGACCTCGGGCGAACTCGTCGGCTGTTTCGGCTTGACCGAGCCCGATGCGGGCAGCGACCCGGGCGGGATGCGCACGCGCGCCGAGAAGATCGAGGGCGGCTACCGCCTCAAGGGCGCGAAGATGTGGATCACCAACTCGCCGATCGCCGACGTCTTCGTCGTGTGGGCGAAGTCGGAGGCGCATGACGGCGCGATTCGCGGCTTCGTGCTCGAAAAAGGGATGAAGGGGCTTTCGGCGCCGAAGATCGAGGGCAAGGTGTCCTTGCGCGCGTCGGTGACGGGCGAAATCGTGATGGATTCGGTCGAGGTCGGCGAGGATGCGCTGTTGCCGCATGTGTCGGGGCTCAAGGGCCCGTTCGGCTGCCTCAACCGCGCGCGTTACGGCATCGGCTGGGGCGCGATGGGCGCCGCCGAATTCTGCTACGAAGCGGCGCGCAATTATACCGGCGAGCGCAAGCAGTTCGGGCGGCCGCTCGCGGCGAACCAGATCGTCCAGCTGAAACTGGCCAACATGCTCACCGAAATCGCGCTGGGCTTGCAGACCGCATTGCGCGTCGGCCGGCTGATCGACGAAGGCCGCCTGATTCCCGACGCGATCAGCCTGCTCAAGCGCAACAATTGCGGCAAGGCGCTCGATATCGCGCGCGTCGCGCGCGATATGCACGGCGGCAACGGCATCTCGGCCGATTATCATGTGATCCGCCATGCGGTGAACCTCGAGACGGTGAACACCTATGAGGGCACGCACGACGTCCATGCGCTGATTCTTGGCCGCGCGATCACCGGCATTTCGGCTTTTGCCTAAGCCATTAGAGGGCATCCGCGTCGTCGAACTGGCGCGGGTGCTCGCGGGGCCGTGGTGCGGGCAATTGCTCGCCGATCTGGGTGCCGAGGTGGTCAAGGTCGAGCGGCCGGGCGCCGGCGACGATACGCGCAGCTGGGGCCCGCCGTTCATTGTGGATGAGAGCGGCAAGAATCTCGGCGCCGCTTATTATCACAGCACCAACCGCGGCAAGACAGGCGTGGCGATCGACATTGCGACCATTGAGGGGCAGGCCGCGGTACGCGCGCTGATCGCCGACGCCGATGTCGTCATCGAAAATTACAAGGTCGGCGGGCTCGCCAAATATGGCCTCGATCCGGCGAGCTTGTGTGCAGACTTTCCGCGCCTGATCGTCTGTTCGATCACTGGCTTTGGGCAGACCGGGCCTTATGCGCACCGTGCCGGCTATGATTTCATCATCCAGGCGATGGGCGGCGCGATGTCGCTGACCGGCGAGCCCGACGGCGCGCCGCAAAAGGCGGGAATCGCCTATGCCGACATCTTCACCGGCATGTATTCGACGGTCGCGATTCTCGCGGCGCTGCGGCGGCGTGACGCCACAGGCGATGCCCAGGGTGGGGGTGCGCATATCGACATGGCGCTGCTCGATTGCCAGGTCGGGGTGCTCGCCAATCAGGCGGCGAATTATCTCGCGAGTGGCGTTTCCCCGCGGCGGATGGGCAATGGGCACGCCAATGTCGTGCCCTATCAGGCGTTCGCGACCGCCGACGGGCAGCTGGTGATTGCGGTCGGCAACGACGGCCAGTTTCGTAAATTATGTGTGATCTTGGGCGAGCCCGGCTGGGCCTACGATAAGCGTTTCGTGACCAATGCGGCGCGGCTTGCGAACCGCGCCGAATTGATCCCGCTGCTGGCGGCGAAGATCGCCACATGGGACGCGCTACCGCTGTCGCTGGCGCTCGAGGCCGAAGGGGTGCCGGCGGGGCCGATCAACGATATCGCGAGCGTTTTTGCTGATCCGCAGGTTCAGGCGCGCGGGATGCGTTTCCGCCCCGACGGCGCCAGCGTCGACGGGCTCGCCAGCCCGATCGTCATCGACGGCGAGCGCATGGTTGCGCGCACCGGGGCGCCTCCGCTCAGCCCATAGAAAAAGGGGCGCCGCAACGGACGCCCCTTTCTCCCCCTTATCCGATGATCAGAATTTGACGGTGCCGGTCACGAAGACCTGGCGCGGATTGCCGTAGAAGGCGGTCAGCGTGCCTTCGCGGCCGAGCGCCGACGTCGGCAAGCCGTTCGCGCCCGGAATGATCGCGCCGGTGACCGGGTTGACGTTCACGAACGTATAGCCCGAGGTCCTATATTCCTTGTTCGTCAGATTCTTGCCGAACACGCCGAGGCTCCAGCGGTCGTCGGGCGCGGTGTAGACGAGGCTGGCATCCCACAAAGCGAACCCTTTCTGGTCGATATAGGGGTTCGGGATTTCGAACTGATAGGTCTTGCTGCGGTACGACAAGGTCGTGCCGAAGCTCAAATCGCCGTCGCCGATCGGGGTCGAGTAAGCGAGGGTGCCGCTCGCGGTCCATTTCGGGGTGTTCTGCACCTCGCGGAAATCCGAAACATCGGTCGGCGTGTTGACCCCGCCGACGAGGATGTTCGAGATATATTCCTTATAATCGGCCTGGATAAAGCCGAGCGCGGTCGACAGCGTCAGCCGGTCGCCTGTGGTCGCCAGATCCTCGCCAAGCCGCGCGCGGCCCTCGAATTCGACACCCTTGAAGGTCGCCTTACCGGCGTTCGAGACCACGCCGCAGAAGCTCGGCAGGCCGCTGACGGTGCAGGCGACCGATCCCGGGATCTGGACGTCGGTGTAATCGGCATAGAAGGCGGCGAGCGCGACATTGACCGCGCCGTCCATCAGGCTGCCCTTGTAGCCGACCTCGTAGCTTTCGACCTTTTCGGGGCGGAAGCTCAGGAAGGAAGCGATTTCCGCGTCGGTCGGCCGGCCCGGGATGGCGCCCGGCGCGTTGACGCCGACGCCGCGCGGATCGAACCCGCCGCCCTTGAAACCCTGCGAATAGCTCGCGTAGAAATTATGGTCGGGGGTTGGCTTGAACGAGAGCGACGCGCGCGGGGTGAATTTCTTGAAGTCGCGCTTGCCGTTGAAATTGGTGCCCGGCGCGCCGAACGCGACGCCCGCGCCGCCGAACACCGGCGAACCGCCGCCGAGATAATTTTGCCGCAAGATCGACGCTTCGCGTTCGTCCCACGTGTAACGGCCGCCGACCGACAGGCTGAGCTTGTCGTTGAAATCATAGGTGAAGTCGCCGAACACCGCGAAGGTCTGGGTGTCGACATCGGCCTCGGTAAAGGCGGTGAGGCCCGCGAGGTTGTTGAAGATGCGGACGTCGAACAACGTGTCGGCGGTCGCATCGAGATAATAGAAGCCGAGCAGACCCTTCAGCTTGTCGCCTTCGTAGAGCAGCTGGAATTCCTGGCTGATCTGCTCGTTGAAATAGAAGCCGGGAACGTCGATGTCGACGCCGGGAAGCGCGTCGAAGTCGATCGGGGTCGCCGACGTGTCCTTGCGCCAGGCGCTGATCGACCGGATCGTGACCGTGTCGCTGAGTTCGGCGGTGACATTCATCGCCAGACCATATGCCTCGATCTCCTGTTTCGGATCGTTGAGACCGCCGCGGCTATCGAACACATCATCAAGCACGGGGGCGTTGGTCAGCAGCGACGGGATCAGGCGATGGCCGCCGCGCGGATCGCTCTTGTCTTTGCTGTAATCGCCCGAAATGCGGATCAGCACCGGCGCGCCATAACCGCCGAGTTCGACCGTGCCGCGGCCTGCCCAGACGTCCTTGTTGTAATTTTCGCGGCCGGTGGTGAGATTGTCGCCGAAACCGCCGCGCGACAGGCGCGCGACCGAGCCGCCGACGCGCAAGAGGTCGCCGATCGGTGCGCTTGCGGTCACGACGAGGTCGGCCTGGTCGTAGGTGCCGAGCGTGCCCTTGATCTTGAGCGAGAATTCCTCCGGCAGCTGCTTGGTCACATATTTGACCGCGCCGCCGATCGTGTTGCGGCCATAGAGCGTGCCTTGCGGCCCGCGCAGGATTTCGATGCGTTCGACGTCATAGATATCGAGCACCGCGGCTTGCGGGCGGTTGAGGTAGACGTCGTCGAGATAGATGCCGACGCCCTGTTCGAAACCCGACACCGGATCCTGCTGGCCGACACCGCGGATGAACGCGCTGAGCGTCGAATTGGTGCCGCGCGAAACTTCGAGCGTGGTGTTCGGGGTCGTCTGGGCAACGTCGGTGATGTCGAGCGCCCCGGCCTTTGCCAGTGCCTCGCCCGAAAAAGCGGTGATCGCGACAGGAACGTCGATCAGGCGTTCGTCGCGGCGGCGTGCCGTCACGATAATCTCGTTATCGCCGGCGTCGGTCGCGCCCGCTTCCTGCGCGAAAGCCGCGGGAGCAAAGACGATCATGGAAAGCGCGCTGGTGGCAAGGATGGCACGACGCAGCGGGCGGGCGAAAGGACGCATATGACTCTCCCATGTGGCGGGTGACCCCTCGCCACCCTGTTTGCTTTTCTTGGGCTGGTGCTTGCCAAGCCGCGCCGCATCCAATAGTGAAACATGAACCAAGTTTCAACTTGGAATATGACTCTGTCGCTTTTTGCTTGCCAGTGGTGCGGAAATGCCACGATGCAGGGGGAGCCGGACGGAGGGGAGACGGAAAGGCAGTCATGGATCAGCCGCAGAGCGAAACGGGACGGGCCGAAACCGAACGGGGCGCGGGCGACGCGCGCGACAAGACGCCGCGCACCGAGCGCGGGCGGCGGACGCTGCGCAAGCTGCTCGACGCGGCGGCGATCGAATTCGGCGAACGCGGGTTCCACGAAGCGTCGATCAGCGCGATCACGCGCCGCGCCGGAACCGCGCTCGGCAGTTTCTACACCTATTTCGATTCGAAAGAGGAAATCTTCCAGGCGCTCGTCCGCTATATGAGCGAACGGCTACGCGACCATGTCACGCCGATCGTTCAGGCGGCGCCCGACGAGATCAGCGCCGAGCGCATCGGGCTCGAATCCTACCTCGGCTTCGTGCGCGCGAACAAGGAGATCTACCGCATCATCGACGAGGCCGAGTTCGTCGATTATGCGAGTTATCGCCGCCACTATGAAACGACCGTCGCGCGCGTCCGCCAGCGGCTTGAGGGCGGTGCGGCGCGCGGTGAAATCCGCGATGACGTCAGCGAGATCCACGCGTGGGCGATCGGCGGGATGAACGTGTTTCTGGGCATGCGCTACGGATTGTGGGACACCGAGAGCGACATTTCGGAGATCGCGCGGATCGCCAACGACCTGCTCGCGAACGGGCTGAAGAAGCAGGATTGATTTAGCGCGAAATCAGGAAGATCGCATGTTCGGCGCGCCAGCTGGCGGCGGCGTCGCTTGCCGGCCTGTCGCCCGACAGGTGCCAGACGCGCTCGACCTTGATGCCCTTCGCCCGCACGAGATCGCGAAAATCGCTGACCGTGACATGGTGGATGTTCGGCGTTTCGTACCAGGCGACGGGCAGAAGCCGCGTCACCGGCATCCGCCCGTTCCACAGCAAGGCAAGCCGGACGCGCCAATGCGCGAAATTGGGGAAGCTGACGAAGGCGCGCGGTGCGATGCGCAGCAGTTCATCGACAACGCGGTCGGGGCGCTCGGTCGTCTGCAGCGTTTGCGAGAGGATCGCATAGTCGAAGGCGTCGTCGGGATAGTCGGCAAGGTCGCGGTTGGCGTCGCCCTGTACGACCGACTGGCCGCGCGCGATCGCGGCGGTGACATTGTCGGGATCGATTTCGAGCCCGCGCGTATCGACCCCCTTGCTCTGGAGCGCCGCCATCAATTCGCCGTCGCCGCAGCCGACGTCGAGCACGCGCGACGCCCGGGGAACGGCATCGGCAATGATCGCCAGATCGGGGCGCAGTTTCATCGTCCGGCCTGCCTGTAGACGTTGGGGAAGTGCCTTTGCATGAACGGCTTGGCGTCGTCGATCGGAGTCCAGCCGAGTGCGGCATAAAGCCCGTGGGCATCGCTGGTCGCGAGCATCCACCGCCGCAGCCCTTGCAGGTCGGGATGATCGTGCAGCGCGGTCACCATGCGCGCAGCGAGGCCGTGTCCGCGATGCGCCGCGAGGACATAGACGTCGGCCAGATAGGCAAAGGTCGCGCGATCGGTGACGACGCGGGCAAAGCCGACCTGCTCGCCGCCCGGCGCGAAGATACCGACGCACAGCGACCCCGCGATGGCGCGTTCGACGGTCGCGGGCGAAATATTCTCGGCCCAATAGCTCTGCGTCAGAAAGGCGTGGATCGCGCCCACCTGCATGTCGGACGGGTCGAAGGACAGGCGATAGATTTCGCTCATGCCAGACCTGCCAGCAGGGATCCTGCGACAAGGCGGTCGAGCGCCGGGACGTCGAGGAGAAAGCTGTCGTGGCCGAAGGGTGCCGACAGTTCGACGAAGCTCGCCGCGGCGCCGACGCTTTGCAGCGCCTGCACGACGCGGCGCGATTCGGAGGTCGGATAGAGCCAGTCGGTGTCGAAGCTGACGAGCGTGAAGCGCACGTCTTTTGCGGCGGCGAAGGCACCCGCAAGCCGCCCGTCGTGCGGGTCGGCGAGATCGAAATAGTCCATCGCGCGCGTGATATAGAGATAGGCGTTGGCATCGAAGCGGTCGGTGAAGGCCAGCCCCTGGTGCCTGAGGTACGATTCGACCTGGAAATCGGCATCGAAGCCGAAGCTCTTGATGTCGCGCGCCTGCAGGCGGCGGCCGAACTTCTCGGTCAGTCCCTCTTCGGACAGATAGGTGATATGCGCCGCCATACGCGCGACCGCGAGACCCTTGGTCGGCGCGCGCGCGCTGCCGTAATATTGCCCGTCCTGCCAGTCGGGATCGGCCATGATCGCCTGCCGGCCGACCTCGTGGAACGCGATATTCTGCGCCGAATGGCGCGCCGCGCTCGCGATGACGAGCGCCGAGGCGAGGCGACCCGGATAGGTCGCGGCCCAGGCGAGCGTCTGCATGCCGCCCATCGACCCGCCGACGACGGCATGAAGGCGCGAAATGCCGAGATGGTCGAGCAGCATCGCCTGCGCACGCACCATGTCGGTGATCGTGATGACGGGGAACGCCATGCCGAGCGGCGCGCCGGTCGCCGCATCGGGCGAGGCGGGGCCGCTCGTCCCCATGCAGCTGCCGAGCACATTGGCGCAGATGACGTGGAACCGGTCGGTGTCGATCGGCTTGCCCGGGCCGACCATGCGCGCCCACCAGCCGGGTTTGCCCGTCGCCGGATGGTCGCTCGCGACATATTGGTCGCCGGTTAGCGCGTGGCAGATCAGCACCGCATTCGACTTGTCGGGATTGAGCGCGCCATAGCTTTGATAGGCGATCGTCACCGAGCCCAGCACCTGTCCGCTGTCGAGCGGCAGCGGCGCCGCGATCGTCACGCTATGATGCTGGATATCGTGGAGCAGGCTCGCCATGGTTCGCGCGGGGCTAAGCGGGCGCACGCACCCTGTCAACGTACTGGACTCGCGCAGCATAGCCGTTAAACGGCGCGGCATGACCGACGCGCCCCAAAGCCTTCAGCCCAAGCCGTGGATCAGCGGCATTGCCCCTTATGTTCCCGGCAAGTCGGCGGGCGCCGACGGCCGTCCACTGATCAAGCTGAGCGCAAATGAAAATCCGCTCGGGACCGGCGAAAAGGCGCGCGCGGCGTTCGCTGCGGCGCAGGCGGCGCCCGATGCGCTGTCGCGTTATCCGGACCCCGGTTCGGCGACCTTGCGCGAAACGATCGCGGCGAAGTTCGGACTCGATCCGGCGCGGATCATCTGCGGCAACGGATCCGACGAATTGCTCCACCTCGCGGCGGGCACTTATGCCGGCGTCGGCGACGAGATATTATACGTCCGCTACGGTTTTGCGGTCTATGAAATCGCGGCGCGGCGCGTGGGCGCGGTGCCGGTCGAGGCCGACGACAGGGATTATGCGACCGACGTCGACGCGCTGCTCGCCGCGGTCACCGACAAGACGCGCGTCGTCTATCTCGCCAATCCGAACAATCCGACGGGCACGCTTGCGAGCCGTGAAGAGGTCGCGCGGCTCTATGCCGGACTGCCGAAGAATGTGCTGTTCGTGATCGATCAGGCCTATTCGGAATATCTGTCCGACGCTGAGGATGACGGCGGGCTCGAGCTTGCGAAGGCGCAGCCCAATGTGTTCGTCACGCGCACCTTCTCGAAGATCCACGGGCTCGCCGCCGAGCGCATCGGCTGGGGCTATGCGGCCGCCGAGGTGATTTCGGCGCTGCACCGCATCCGCCTGCCGTTCAACGTCACGCGCGCGGGGCAGGCGGCGGCGGTCGCGGCGCTCGGCGACGAGGAATTCGTCGCGCACAGCCGCGAGCATAATGCCGAATGGCGTGCCTGGCTGGCGGGCGAACTCGAGAGCCTCGGCAACCATGGCATTCGCGTCGTGCCGTCGGCGTGCAACTTCCTGCTCGTGCTGTTCGAAGGCGATGTGAGCGCCGAGACCGTCTATAATCGGCTGATGGACGCGGGCTATATCGTCCGCTGGCTGCCGGGGCAGGGGCTCCCCAATGCGCTGCGCATGACGATCGGCACCGAAGACGAAACGCGTGGGCTCGCGGCGGCGATCCGCGCCGCGCTGAACGGCTGATGGCGATTGATCGCGTCGCCATCGTCGGGCTGGGCCTGATCGGCTCATCGATCGCGCGCGCGATCGGGGAGCGGCTGCCGCAGGTGGTGGTGACCGGCCATGACGCCAGCGCCGAAGTGCGCGGCATCGCTGCCGAACTCGGCCTTTGCGACACGATTGTCGATGATCCGGTCGCCGTGGTGGCCGATGCCGACCTCGTCATTCTGGCCGTACCCGTCGGCCGTATGGCCGATGCGGCCGTCGCGATCGCGCCGGGGCTGAAGCCCGAGGCGATCATTTCGGACGTCGGCTCATCGAAGGCGGGCGTTGCCGAAGCGCTGGCGAAGGCGCTGCCCGATCATGCCGTCATCCCGGCGCATCCGGTCGCGGGGACCGAGAATAGCGGTCCGGCGGCAGGTTTTTCGTCCTTGTTCGAAGGCCGCTGGTGCATCGTGACGCCGGGTGCGGGTGCGTCCGAAGACGCCGTGACGGCGGTGACGTCCTTCTGGCAGGCATTGGGCGCCAAGGTCGATATCATGGATGCGGCGCATCACGATATGGTGCTCGCGGTGACGAGCCATTTGCCGCACCTGATCGCTTACACGATCGTCGGCACCGCGAGCGAGCTCGAAGAGGTTACCGAGAGCGAAGTGATCAAATATTCGGCGGGCGGCTTCCGCGACTTCACGCGTATCGCGGCGAGCGATCCGGTGATGTGGCGCGACGTCTTCCTCGCCAACAAGGATGCCGTTCTCGCGACCTTGCAGCGCTTCAACGAGGATCTGACCGTGCTCCAGCAGGCGATCCGCCGCGGCGATGCCGACAAGCTCGAGGAGTGGTTTACGCGCACGCGCGCGATCCGGCGCTCGATCATCGAACAGGGGCAGGACGATGCGGCGCCCGATTTCGGGCGGAAGCACTAGGAAATACAAGTCGCCCCCGCGAAGGCGGGGGCCGCTATTGATGTAGCGCAAGGTTGCCAGCGGCCCCCGCCTTCGCGGGGGCGACGGTCAAGTTTCCAGTAACGCCTCAGGCGGGTTCAGCGCATTGATCGCCACCCGCACGCGGGCCTCGGCGTCTTCGCGCGGCAGCCCGGCGGGGATCGTTTCGCCGATCTTGTACGTGATCGTCCCCGGCCATTTGACCCAGCGGCGCGGCGGAAAGGCGAGGCCGCTGTTCACCGCGACGGGGATCACATCAACCCCGAGCAGGCGGTACATGCCGGCAAAACCGGGGCGGAGCGGCGGCGCTGCGCCGTGCGGGACGCGTGTTCCCTCGGCGAACAGCACGAGCGGGCGCCCTGCTGCGAGCGCGGCCTTCGCCGCACCGAGCATCGCGCGCATCGCCTTGCCGCCGCCATCGCGGTCGACCGGAATCAAGCCGTAAAAGCGCGCCGCCTGGCCCCACACGGGGATCGAGAATAATTCTTCTTTCGCGAACACCGCGGGATGCTTGAACAGCATCGGTTGCTCGACCGTTTCGAACGCCGATTCATGCTTGAAGACATAGAGGACGGGGATGTCGGGCATCTCGCCCTCGACGACGATCGTCTGGCCGAGCAGGAAGCGGCAGAAGAGCCGGTGCGACTGCGCCCAGATGCGCACGAAAAAGATCGTGCCACGGTGCGAGATCGGCAGCGCGATCACCCCGCCGATCGAGCTGATGCTGCTCATCACGAAAAAGGCGATCCAGAACAGGATCGAACGGAACAGGGCGATGGCGTATCTCACAGGCCGAGCAGCCCGCCCGCCAGTCCGGCCAGATATTTGTGATATTCGCGAAACAGCGTCGCGAAATTGGGCTGGCTGCGTACCGCGTCGGGCAGGATCGTCACCTTGTCGCCGACCGCGCGGCCGATTTCATACTCGGCGCGGCGCATATGCCAGTCGGTGGTGATCAGTCGGATGCTCTTATATTTGCGGCGCTCTACCCAGGTCGCGACCTCGGTGGCGTTCGAGCGTGTGTCCTCGGCTTCGAACCCCAGCGCGATGCAGCAGTCGAACAGGCTGACCGGGCGCTTATATTCGGCGGCGAGTTCGCGCGGCTTCACCTCGCGCGCGACGCCGCTGATCAGCAGGCGCTTGGCATCGCCCGCCTCGAGCCGTTCGAGCGCGCGGTCGATGCGTCCCGGGCCGCCCGTGAGCACGACGATCGCGTCGGTCTTTTGTGCGTCGGCGGGCAGCGGCAGCAGCAGCGCGAACCATGCGAAGCCGAGCACCCAGGCAAGGAACAACAGGGAAATCAGGCGCTTGATCATAGAATCTTCTTGAGCGCCGCGAGCAGGGTCTGGCGCGCGGTCAGGGCTGCGAGCGCGATAGCCAATAGCGGCAGCGCCAGCAAGAGCGCCCAGCCGGCGGGGCCAAGCGACGCGGTCGCCGCAAGCCCCGCTGTGACCCCCGACCATTGCAAGCCGATCAAGAGCAGGATCGCGGCGGCGACGACGGTGCCGAGCGCGATGCCGTAAGCGGTGTCGATCGCGATGCGGCGCTGGAACAGCCGCGTAATCTGGCGGTCGGTCGCGCCGATCATATGAAGCATCTCGATCGTCGGGAAATGCGTCGCGAGTGCGGCGCGCGCGGTCATGATCACCACCGCGGCACTGGCGAGCGTCATCAGCACCACCATGCCGCCGGCGATCCACGCGAGCGAGCGGATCAGCCGCGCGACCGGCCCCAGCCATTCGGCGTGCGGGATGATCCGCGCGCCGGGCGCCTCGCGTGCGACCAATGCCTCCAGCTGGCGCATAGGACCGGTGCGGTCCTCGCCGACAAAGTCGATGTCGACCAACGCCGGAAGAGGGAGCGATTTCAGCACCGGGTCGTCGCCCTCGGCGGCGCCGAACCATTGGCCGAGCGTCGCCTGCAATTCTTCGGGCTCGACCGAGCGCGCCGAGAGAACGAAGGGCTGCGCGGCGGCCGCCCGGCGGAGCGCGGCCGCCTGCTCGGCACGCGTCACCGGGTTCGCGGTGACGATCTGGACCGTCACGCGCCCGGCGATCGCGGCGCCGATTGCGTTCGCCGAGCGCGCAAGCCCGACCCCGGCGGCGGCGGCGAGCAAAGTCAGCATCATCAGGATCGCGATCACCCACGGCGTCGGGCCCGACAGGCGGCGGTCGGGAAGCAGGCGGCGATGCTGGACGGGAACGCGCGGGATGATCATCGGCCCACCATCATGCCCTGTTTGCCGGCGGATAGCGCAGCGCGCCGGTGGGGTCGGACAGGCGCCCTTTTTCGAGCCGCATCATCTGCGCATTCTCGATGCGGCTGATCAGATGGATGTCGTGCGTCGCGACGACCACCGTGGTGCCGAGGCGGTTCAGTGCCTCGAACAATCCCAGCAAGCGCATCGCCATTTCGGGATCGACGTTACCCGTCGGTTCGTCGGCGACGAGCAGCTGCGGCCGCGCGATCACCGCGCGCGCGATCGCGACGCGCTGTTGCTCGCCGCCGGACAGCGTTGCGGGGCGGGCATCGGCGCGGTCGCCGAGCCCGATCCAGCTCAGCATCTCGCCGACCGGACCCGACAGATCCTCCTCGCTGACCCCCGCGATACGCAGCGGCAGCGCGATATTGTCGCGCGCCGAAAGGTGCGGGATCAGCCGGAAGTCCTGGAACACGACGCCGATCCGGCGGCGAAAGCCCGGCAGGCGGTGGCGCGGCATCGCGACCAGATCCTCGCCGAACAGGCGGACGATCCCGCGGCTCGGCCGCTGCGCAAGATAGAGCATCTTGAGCAGCGAGGTCTTGCCCGCGCCCGATGCGCCGGTGAGAAAATAGAAGCTGCCGGGCTGGAGGTTGAAGCTGATGTCGCTCAAAACTTCGGCATCGGGGCCATAGCGCAGGCCGACGCCGTCGAATTCGACCATCGCGCCGCCGGGCCGCGCCGGAGAGACGTCGGTCATAGCATCGCCCGCGCGCGACGGCGCGCCAGCGTCGGGTCAAGGAACAGGGGCGCTGGTCCGCTCATCAGCCAGCATCTCGCACGGCTATCCACAGAGGACAAGACGGGAGTGGAACGCGACACTTGCAACGCCGCGAATCAGCGTGTTTAGAGGGAGGCGATGATCCTTGCCTGCCCGTCCTGTCATACGCGCTATGTCGTTCCCGATACGGCGATCGGACCCACGGGTCGTACCGTGCGCTGCGCCAATTGCCGCCATAGCTGGTTCCAGGAACCTGCCGCGACGCCGGTAGGGGCTATCGCGGCGCCCGCTCCGATCGCGCCCGAACCCGCGCCGGCAGCGGCTCCCGAAACGGCGCCGCGACCGGCCGCGACCTATTCCGATTTTCCCGAACCCGATCCCGCACCCGCGCGGGCTCCGCCGAGCTTTACGGCCGAGCCGGCCCCGCGTCCCGCACCCGTGATCGATGATGCGCCCCTGCCGTTCCGCCGTCCGCGGCGGAACCCCGCGAAGCGCTGGACGATTATCGCCGCGAGCGCGGCGGCGCTGATGCTCGCTGCAACCGCGGGGCTCATGTATTTCGGCCTGCCGGGCTGGGCGCAGGGCCTCGGCCTGCCGGGCGGGGTCGACGAGCCCGACCTCGTCATCGAACTGCCGCCGAACCAGGATCATCGCGAGCTCGCCGACGGGACGATCTATTTCGCCGCATCGGGGGTGATCATCAACCCGACCGACCGCGAACAGCGCGTGCCGCCGATCCTCGCCGAACTGCGCGATGCGCAGGGGACGATCGTTTATAGCTGGACGATCAAGCCGCCGGTGCGGATGCTTCCGCCGAATGAAAAGGTCAATTTCAGCGAGGCGAAGCTCGATATTCCGCGCCGCGCGACGCAGCTGACCGTCAGCTGGGCACTGCCAAAAGGCTGAAATTTAAAATCGTTACGGTGACGTCGCGGCGTCACAGGCTGAGCGCGGCGGCGAGCGAGAGCAGGAAGCTGGTCAGCGTGGCGACGATGATCGGCGCGAAGCTGCGCCATCCCTGATCGAGCAACAGGTGCAGCCGCGCCTTCATCGCGGTGGCGACGATCGCGAGCAGCAGCAACGCCTGTGCGCCCGTCGCGGCCGCATCCTGCGCTTGCTTCGGGATCGCGATCAGTGAATTGAGCGCCGCTACGCCAAGGAAACCGAGAATGAACCACGGCAGGCGTAGCGGAATGCGCTTCTTGTCGCCCGCTTCGCCGCTGCGGCCGAGCCAGAGCGCGACGAGCATCAGCATCGGCGCGAGCAGCGCGACGCGCGTCAGCTTGACGATCGTCGCGACCTCGCCTGCCGGCTGCGAGAAGGAAAAGCCGCCGCCGATCGCCTGCGCGACGTCATGGATCGACGCGCCGATCAGAAATCCCGCCTGCGCGTCGGTCAGGCCGAGCTCGGCCGCGAGCACCGGATAAAGCGTCATCGCGAGCGCGCTGGCAACGGTGATCCCGACGAGGGTCAGGGTGAAACGCGCCTGATCGACGCGCTTGTCGCCGATCAGCGAATAGAGCGCGAGCGCCGCCGACGCGCCGCAGATCGCGGTCGCGCCGCCCGCGAGCAGCGCGGCGTGCCGGTCCTGCGCGAACAGTCGCGCGCTCGCCACGGTGACGATAATGACAGCGAGCATGATGAGGACGAGCAAGGCGAAGGGCAACGGCCCAAGCTCGGCGAGCTGTTCGGCGGTGATCCGCGCACCGACGAGCACGATGCCGACGCGCAGCGCGGTCTGCGACATCAGATCGAGCCCGGCGTGAGTGCGCTTGTCCTGCGACAGGAAGGAGAGGGCGAGGCCGATCAGCAGCCCCATCAGCACGATCGGCGCGGCATAATGGTCGGCGAGCCACGCCGCGGCGAGCGCGGCGATGGCGGTGACGAGGATACCGGGCAGATAGTCGCGCCAGCGGCGCCGCGCGGGCGGATGCGCCTCGAGCTGCATCTCGCCATAAAGATCGGCGGCCATCGGCCAGCTTTGTTCGGATGGCGTCACGCGATGTCCCCGATGTCCATGGCGCCGCTTTGCACATCGCTGCGCCGCGGTCGATAGGCCATTGCTGGCAAGGCGCGGGCTTGCTAGAGGCCGCGCTCTATCAGCACCCGTAGCTCAGCTGGATAGAGCGCTGCCCTCCGAAGGCAGAGGCCAGGGGTTCGAATCCCTTCGGGTGCGCCATTTCCTTTATACTTCAAATATTTGACTAGATTCCGGCGATTTGCACGGGAGCGTGGATTTTGCCGCATAAGCATCTCGTTCGTGAGGCAATGCCATTACGCGTCATATTCGTCCGGCCGCGGTCCGAATCATGTTCGGGCATGGCACTTTGGGCCCGATGTCGGCCGTCAGATCATTGAAGATTCGCCCTCAAAGCGGACGTTAGGCACCACAGGTCCTCAAGATATGATGGTGCATCAGGCCGCCTGCAGATTTGCCTCCTTGGTCGCGTTTACCGGATCGATCGCAATTGCGGGAGAAGCCGTACCGAACCTGCGCTCCACGCGAATGCCCATCGATTGCAGAAGGCCTGTGGATAACTCGCCGCCCGCGCAGACTATGACATCGTCGTTCGGCAGGTCGAACAATTCGGCGTGGTGCCGAAGGGAGATGGCGCCATGCCGCACCTCCTCGACAGACGATTGGAGGTATAGCGTGACCAGGCCCTCCGCCGCCGCCGCGGCGATCGCATCGCGATTCTGCCTTCGCGTCCGGTTAAAGGCATCTCGCCGATAGGAAAGGGTGACCTGGGTGCCCGGCTGATCCGCCAATGCGACAGCGGCCTCGATCGCGCTGTCGCCGCCGCCGACGACCAGCACGCGCCGGCCGGCATATTGCGCCGGGTCGGTCAGGCGATAGACGACGTTGCTCCGCTCCTCGCCCGGCACGCCCAGCTTGCGCGGGGTTCCGCGCCGGCCGATTGCCAGCAGCACCCGCCGGGCGCGATACACGCCGTTCGCTGTTCTGACCGTAAAGCCCCGGTTGCCGGGCGTGACATCCACCACTTTTTCGTTGCAGCGGATATGCAGCCCGGTCCGCTCGATGACATCCTGCCATATTCCCAGCAACGCTTCCTTGCGGATTTCACGGAAGCGGAGTTCGCCGAAGAGCGGCAGTTTTACCGGTGCGGTCATAATCAGCTTGTTGCGCGGGAAATGCGCTACGGTTCCGCCCAGACTATCTTGCTCGACCGTTTCGAAGCGCAGGCCGAGTTCCATCGCCCGCAGGCTGGCGGCAATACCCGCCGGACCCGCGCCGACGACCATCAGGTCGAGCATGTCGTGCGCATCATCGCCTTCGTTCGCGGCGGCGATCGCGTCGACAGCCTCGGTCCCCTGCTTCACGGCGTTGCGGATCAGCCCCATGCCGCCGATTTCACCGGCGAGATAGATGCCGGGGACATTGGTTTCGAAATCGGGACTGACGAACGGAATGTCGATGCCGCGCGTGGCCGTGCCGAAGACCAGCGACAGCGCGTCGGCTGGGCATGCCTGCTGGCAGGCGCCGTGCCCGATGCAGCGGGTGGGGTCGATGAGCGTGGCTTTCCCCTCCAAGAGGCCGAGCACGTCGCCTTCGGGGCACGCCAGCACACATGCCGAGCAGCCGATGCATTTGGCGGTGTCGATGACGGGGTGGAGCGAATTGGGCTCGGTCAGCCCTGCGTCGCGCGCATCTTCCAATATGGTGTGACTTTTGCGCTCGATCGCGCGGTGCCGCGCCCAATAGCTCAGCCAGATGGGCAATGCCGGGAGCGCGTAGGCGAGCGCCGCCGTGTCAAACGGCAGTTTTGGTAACGCCGCGAGGGCGTCGGCGAAAACCGCCGGGTCAAAGGGCATTGCGACTCCATCATATATCTGCGGATTTTTCCGCTATTTTCCCCTCTGGAAGCCCTCCGCGGCCCTAAGAGCCGTCCTTGCCACAAGAGGAAAGACCCCCTGCGCCCGGCGGTGCGGCATTCGCGTCGATGGGAGGTTCGAACCGCGTCTTCGTTCGGCGCTCTCGGCGGCGAGCGACATGGATCTTTGGTCAAAACCGCGTTCAGTTATCTTGAAATCAATGTGCAAAATCTGAAAGGAGTAGGCCAAATTATATAGATAGACTAATAATTTGTCATGCGGATGAGGGGGGTCTAGCCTAGTAAACATGCCCTAGAGGGTGGACCAAAATGGAGTCGGAACAGCTCACTCTCGTAGCCAGAGAGGCGTCAGCACCCCAAAGGAAAGCAATTGTTTCTTTTGAAACAGTTTTTTCCTTCCTTATTTTATTGTTCATACCTGCCGCTATCCTGTGGGGCTGGTGGCATCGCGCGGAATTGCCGACGCCCGAGGATGGCCTTGGTTATGCGCTCGGGATCATCGGCGTGACGATGATGGCCATCCTCATGATCTATCCGCTCCGCAAAAGGCTGACCGGAGCAACATGGATGGGGTCGGTCGGCACCTGGTTTCGCATCCATATGCTGCTTGGCCTGCTCGGGCCGCTGGTCATTCTTTACCATGCGCGCTTTACCTGGGCGGCGACGAACAGCGGTGTCGCCCTGCTTGCCTTGCTGGTGGTCGTCGCGAGCGGGCTTTTCGGGCGCTTTCTATATGTCCATATCCATCGCGGATATTCGCAGCGAAAGCTGGAGGTTCGGGATTTTCTCGACGAACTTGGCGAATCGCGGCTCCTGCTCGACGCCGATGGCGACGCCGGTCACCTCATCGTCGGCTATCTTCGCGAGCTTGAGCGGCACGCCCTCGAAAAGCGGTCCAATCTGTTTCATGGCGCGTTCGCGGTTTTTTCGATCACGGCCCGGACATGGCTGTTCGCCTGGCGGCTCCGAGGTGTCGTGCGTGCCGAACTGGCACGGGAGGCTTCGCTTCCGGGCCAGCGGGCAACCGACAGCGAGGCGTTGATCGACCATCTGACGCGCTATCTGCAGTCGATCCGCGACGTCGGCGGGTTCGCCTTCTACGACCGCCTGTTCCGGGCCTGGCATTATCTGCACGTGCCGCTGTTCCTGTTCCTCGCGATGACCGTGGCGCTGCACGTCCTCGCCGTCCATATGTACTGATGTCGCGGACCTCGGTCCTTGTCGGCGCGCTCGTGCTGCTGGCGATGATCGGGGGACTGTTCGCGTTGCGCCCGACGCTGGAGCGACTGGTCAGCCCCGGCCCGCTGCGCCCCGCGCATGCGAAGATCGAGGCGCGCTGCGGAGCCTGCCATTATTCCTTCACCCCGTCGGCCGAGAACGGCAAGTGCAAGGCATGCCATGCCGGCGTCGCCAACGACGTCCGCCTGCGCACCGGCTTTCACGGTCGCACGCCATCGGCCGCGAAACAGCAATGCCGTGCCTGCCATCTCGAGCATCAGGGCGCGGTCCAATTCGCCGCGAACCTCAGGGGCACCGGCTTCGACCATGGCAAAACCGATTTTCCGATCCACGGCAAGCATCGCGGCGTCGCCTGCGCGAACTGCCACAAGTCCGGAACCAAGTTTCGTGCCGCGCCCGCTGCCTGCGTTGCCTGCCATGTCAAAGAGGATGTTCATAGCGGCCGCTTCGGCAAGAATTGCGCCAGCTGCCACAGCGAAAGCGGCTGGAAGATCATCCATAAGTTCGATCACGCGGCGACCGGCTTTCAATTGGTCGGCGCGCATCAGACGGCCGCATGCGCCGATTGCCATGTCGGCAATCGCTTCGCCGGGACGCCGAAACAGTGCGTCGCCTGCCACCTGGCGGACGATGTCCACAAGGGGCGCAACGGAACCGACTGTGCAAGCTGCCATTCGCAGCTGAGCTGGAAGGGCGCCCTGTTCGACCATGAACGGACGCGTTTTCCGCTCGTCGGCCAGCATCGCACGGTTACCTGCACCGCCTGTCACGGCGCCCAGAACGATCGGCTGCGTCCACCGATGCAGTGCGCCGCCTGTCACCGCAAGGACGATGTCCATAAGGGCGTCAACGGCAGCAACTGCGCCACCTGCCATTCGCCCGCCAGCTGGAAAGGCGCGTTTTTCGATCACAACAAGGCGACGCGTTTTCCGCTGCTCGGGGCGCACAAGCGGGTGCGCTGCGCTACCTGCCACGTCAAACCTGTGCACAGCTTCAAACCATCGCGCGAATGCGCCGGGTGCCATGTCCGCCAGGATCCCCATCAGGGCAAGCTCGGCCGAAATTGCGCGGCGTGCCACACGCAGGACCGCTGGCGGCCGGCGCCGGGCTTTCATCATGCCGCAACGCGCTTTCCGCTGACCGGCGCCCACAGCCGCGTCGCGTGCGCCGATTGTCACCGGAATACGCAATTCCGCGCCGCAGGTGTCACATGCGCCAGTTGTCACGCCGACATTGCGCACAAGGGCCGGTTCGGCACGCCAGCGAGGTGCGAGACATGCCACACGACCGCGCGCTGGACCGGCGCGCGGTTCAACCATGATCGCACGGGTTTTTCGCTGACCGGCCGCCATGCCCGGCTCGCCTGCAACAGCTGCCACACCAGGCCCGCGACGACCGCGCGGCTGCCGGTGGGCTGTTACGGCTGCCACAAGGCTGACGATCATCACGAAGGCCGCTTCGGCACGAAATGCGAAACCTGCCATGTCGGGGGCGACAGCTTCAAGACGGTGCGCGTCCCCGCGAACGCGCGCCGCCATCCGGATTTCGACGGGAGGCACCTGCGATGATCAAAGCCTGGATCGCCCTGCTGGGCTGCTTCCTTGTCGCCGCGCTGGCCGCGGCGGCGACGTCCGATCCGCCGCCGATCAAGGTCATCGACCGCTATGATCATATATCGACGGGGTTCGTGCTCGACGGGCGGCATGCCGAAATCGGCTGCGACACCTGCCACGCCAAGGCGGTGTTCCGCGGCACGCCGCGCACCTGCGCCGCCTGTCACAACAATGTCCGCGCCGAGGGCAAGACGTTCCGCCACATCCCCACGACCGATGCGTGCGTGTCGTGCCATACCACCAAGGACTGGCTGACCGCACGGTTCGACCACAGCGGCGTCGTGAGCAACTGCGTCAGCTGCCACAATAATTTCCAGGCACCCGGCAAGACCGCCAATCACCCGCCGACCGGCAATCAATGCCAGGATTGCCACCGGGCGATCCATTGGAACCAGTTGTTGCCGGGAGCGGCATCATGAGCGCGCATGCCGCCTTCGAAGCCTTGCTCAAGATCGCACTCGCGCTGTTGCTGCTGTTTTGGGCGGGCAATGCCGGGGCACAGCGCGGCGGCGACAAGGTGTTGGCCGACGCGAGCGCCGCGGGCACCATCGACTGCCCGACCGTGACGATCCATTTCACGGGCCCGATCCGTTACAGCGGCGCGGCCCCGACCGACCAGGGAATGGACGTGCGGCTGCGGGTCGAGATGGTGCAGCCCGGCGTTCGACCTAACCGCGATTTCCTGCCCGTGCCGGGCGGTACGCCGCTGGTCCGCTCTATTGTCTACGAGGCCGACGCCGTCGGCGGACCGGTGCTCGCGATCACTTTTCGCACGCTCACCCGCTTCGAAATCGCCCTGGGACATGACTCGCAAAGCTTGGTGCTGTCGCTGCGCAACATCGCCCTTCAAGACGGCTGTCCGGTCGAGCAGGCGGCGGACGGCGCCGTCGCGCCGCTGGACGGCGACGAGTTGCGCCGCCTCCAGACCGTGGCCGAAGAGGCGGTGGCGGCGGGCCAATATGAAGCCGCCAGCGACGCGCTCGACCGCATCCTTGGCCAACGCGACACCGATTATGCCCCGCGCGCGCTGGAACTCAGCGGGATGATCCACGAACGCCGCGGCGAACGCGGGCCGGCGCGGCTGCGCTATGAGGAATATCTGCGGCGTTTTCCGGGCTCGCCGGGCGCCGACCGGGTCGGGCAGCGGCTGGCGGCGCTGGGCCGGGGTGGCGGGGGCGAGCCCGCACGGCCGCGCGTGGACGGGCGCGAATGGCGCACCACCTTCTCGGGCGGTCTTTCGCAATTTTATTCGCGCGACACCAGCCGCAATGTTTTCGTCGATGCGCGCCGGCGCGATCCGATCGAGGAGATCGACCGGCGCGTCAATATCGACCAGCTGCTGACCGCAATCGATATCAACATGGCGACCACCAACGGCGAAACGCGGTTCAGCGCGCGCGCCGCCGGCAGCTATACGCTCGATTGGCGGCCGGTCACGCTTGTCGGCTCCTCGCGCAGTTCGGGCGACGACACCCAGCGCATCGCGGCGCTGTACATCGATACCCAGCATTATCGCCTTGGCCTTTCGGCGCGGATTGGGCGGCAGTCGCTGTTCGGTTCGGGCGTGTTCGGCCGGTTCGACGGCATCCGTGCGGGATGGGAGATCGATCCGTCGTGGACGCTCCACGCGCAGGCGGGGCGTCCGGTCTTTTCGACCCGCACCGACCGGATCGAGCGGGACCGACGTTTCTACGGTTTCACGCTGGGCTATGCGCCACGCGGCAAGCCGTTCGAGCTCAACGCCTATTGGTTCGACCAGAAAAGCGGCGGGCTGACCGACCGGCAGGCGGTGGGCCTAGAGGCGCGCTATGGCACGCCGGGCGTCGCTTTGTGGGGGCTGGTCGACTTCGACGTCGGCTTTGGCAAGCTCAGCCATGCCTTCCTGAACGCCACCGTGCCGCTGCGGAGCGGGGGCAGCGTGGGCGTGCAATTCGACCAGCAATATTATCCCCAGCTCTCGCTCACCAACAGCGTGATCGGCCAGTCAGTGCACCGCCTCGGCGAACTCAAGCAGCTGTTCACGCGCCAGACGCGGGAACAATGGGCGCGCGATCGATCGGCACGAACCCGCAGCCTGTCGGTGGTATATACCCAGCCGCTGACACCAAAATGGCAGGCCAATCTCGATCTGGTCGTGTCGCGTACGGGCAGCACCCCGGCATCGGGCGGGGTCGATGCGATCGCGGGCAGCGGCACCGAAACTTATCTGGGCGCGCAGATGACTGGAAACGGCATCGTCAGGAAAGGCGACACGCTCATTTTCGGGTTGCGTCATGCGCGGACGGCCCGTTTCAACATCATTTCGTTCGATTCGGCGGCGCGCTTTCCCGTGGGGCCGGTCAGCTTCGAGCCGCGATTCCGTTTCGCGCGGCGCACCGATCGCTTTGGCCCGGGTCACCAAAAAGCCTATCGCCCCAGCCTGCGCGTCACTTACGCCGCGTCGACGAAGGTAGCGCTGGACGCCGAAATCGGCTTCACCTTCCTCGATCAACGATGGTCCGATGCGGCGTTCGTCGGCAAAAGCGAGGAGCGCGCGACGATCTTAAACCTTGGCTATCGTTTTTCGTTCTAGCGGCGACGAATAATGGCGAGCGATGGCAGGCGAACATAGGCTGGCCGGCGTCTGCTTTTCACGACCTGCACCCAGAAGCCGACAGTCCGCTACCGGTCAATGAAGCTGATCCGCGAACGCCGGTTCACGCCAATCTGTCACGCCGCCTAGCAGTTGCCTTTAACCCCATCAGCACAGTCTGCAGCGGATTCAACGTCTTTTCCAGCTCCTTCAACTGTGTTGCAAGCAGACAGAAGCAACAGCGAGCTGCTAATAGCGAAAATTGTCAGAAGCTTTTTCATTCTCTCTCTCCGACGGCGAGGGCGAACCACCCTCCATTTGAGTTTCGATATTTTGACAACAGCTGTTCGCAACGATCGTTCCGTTGCATCGGCGTCAAGCTGGCCGAAACGTTCAAAATGATCGCTAGGCTGGGGGAGAATGAAAAGATCGGATGATATATCTACGCTTGTCCGACGTGAATATCCGGATGCCGAAATCCGGCACTTCGTCGCTTTTGCGAAAGCGGGGCGTAAGCCACAGGGGTTATTCTGGCAGGATCTGGGTTGGCATTGGCGGAGTTGGTTTTCACCTTTTCGGCTTAATATTAGTGGCTTATGTAAGAGATGCCGGCTCTGGCATTGAATGGCATAGCCTGTTAGTACCCGCTCCGAAGGCGGAGGCCGGGGGTTCGAACCCTCAGGATGCGCCAGATAGCTTCCTGCGGCCGCTGAGGCCGGGGATTTCGCGAGAGGCTCTCGGGGGGATTGGCGCCGGATGTACGACCTGCTGGCCGGCCTGTCGGTGATCGAAGCTTCGTCCTTCGTCGCCTCTCCGACCGCCGGGCTTTATTGCGCGCAAATGGGCGCCGAGGTGATCCGTGTTGATCAGATCGGCGGCGGCCCCGATTTTCGCCGCTGGCCGGTGACCGACGCCAATGATTCGCTCTATTGGGAAAATCTGAACCGCGCGAAAAAGTCGGTCGCGCTCGATCTGGCGCGGCCCGAGGGGCGCGAGCTGCTGCAGGCGCTGGTGCGCGCGACGGGGCAGTTCGTCACCAATTTTCCGGTCGGCGGCTTCCTGTCGCATGCAAAGCTGGCCGAAGGGCGCCCCGACCTCGTCACCATACGCGTGATGGGCTGGGCCGACGGGTCGCCCGCGCTCGACTATACGGTGAACAACAGCGTCGGTTATCCGATGCTGACGGGTGCCGGTCCCGAACCGGTCAACCATGTACTGCCCGCGTGGGATCTGCTGACGGGCGCCTATGCCGCCTTTGCGCTGCTCGCGGCGATCCAGCGCCGCACCGTGACCGGCGAGGGCGGCGAGGTGCGCCTGCCGCTCTCCGACGTCGCGATCGGCACCGTCGCCAATCTCGGCGGGGTCGCCGAAATGCTCTATTCCGGCGCGAACCGCCCGCGCCTCGGCAACGCCGTCTATGGCCTGTTCGGGCGCGATTTTGTCACGGCGGACGGCCGGCGGACGATGATCGTCGTCGTCACGCCGCGCCAATGGGCCAATCTGGTCGCCGCGCTGGGCCTCGCCGAAGCGATCGCGGCGATCGAGGCGGCGCGCGGCGTGTCGTTCGCGACCGATGACGGGCTGCGTTTCACGCATCGCGATGCGCTCTATCCGCTGTTCGAGGCGGCCATAGCAAGCCGCGACCATGCCGACCTCGCCGCCGCGTTCGACGCGGGCGGCATCGTTCATTCGCCCTACCGCACGATGCACGATGCGGTGCAGGATCCGGCGCTGGTCGGCGACAATCCGATCTTCGGGCACGCCGACAATCCTAGCGGTTTCGCTTATCCCGCCGCGGGCGCCTTTGCGACATTGCCGCAGGCGGAACGCCAGCCGCCGCGCGCCGCACCGCGCAACGGGCAGCATAGCGAGGAAATCCTGAGCGAGCGCCTGTCGCTTTCCTCGGGCGAGCTTGCCCGGCTGATCGATGCCGGTATCGTCGGTATCGCCTGACCATGGAGAAATGAAGACATGACCCTGCGCCGCGCCGCCATCGTCGCCCCGATCCGCACCGCCGTCGGCAAGTTCGGCGGTGCGCTGTCCTCGCTGACCGCGGGCGAATTGGGCGCGGTGATCCTGAAGGCGCTGGTCGAACGGACGAAGATCGACCCGTCGCGCGTCGACGACGTCGTCTTTTCGCAAGGTTACGGCAATGGCGAGGCACCGAGCATCGGCCACTGGTCGTGGCTCGCCGCCGGACTGCCGCTCGAAGTGCCGGGATATCAGCTCGATCGCCGCTGTGGGTCGGGGCTGCAGGCGGTGGTCAACGCCGCGATGATGGTCCAGACGGGCATGTCCGACGTCGTTGTCGCGGGAGGCGTCGAATCGATGTCGAACGTCGAACATTATTCGACCGACATTCGTAAAGGGGTTCGCGCGGGCAACCTCACGCTCCACGATCGGCTGACGCGCGGGCGGCTGATGTCGCAGCCGGTCGAGCGCTTCGGCGTCATTTCGGGCATGATCGAGACCGCCGAAAATCTGGCCAAGGATTATGATATCGGCCGTGAGGCGTGCGACGCCTATGCGGTGCGCAGCCACCAGCGCGCCGCCGCGGCATGGGCCAACGGCCTGTTCGACGACGAGCTGGTCCCGGTATCGGTGCCGCAGAAAAAGAGCGATCTGGTGATCTTCGCGCACGACGAGGGATACCGCGCCGACGCGACGCTCGAAACTCTGGGCAAGCTGCGCCCGCTGGAAGGCGGCGTCGTCACCGCGGGCAATGCGAGCCAGCAGAATGACGCCGCGGCGGCATGCCTTGTCGTCGCCGAGGACAAGCTCGACGAACTCGGGCTCACGCCCATAGCCTGGTATCACAGCTCGGCGGCGGCGGGCTGCGATCCGAGCCGCATGGGCATCGGGCCGGTGCCCGCGGTCGAGCGGCTGTTCGCGCGGGGTGGCCTTGGCTGGGGCGATATCGATCTTGTCGAATTGAACGAAGCCTTTGCGCCGCAGGTGCTCGCGGTGCTCAAGGGCTGGGGCTGGTCAGACGATGACAGCCGGAATGAGATCCTCAACGTCAACGGCTCGGGCATCTCGCTCGGTCACCCGATCGGCGCGACGGGTGGGCGCATCCTCGCGAACCTCACGCGTGAACTGGTGCGCCGCGAAGGGCGCTACGGACTCGAGACGATGTGCATTGGCGGCGGGCAGGGCATCGCCGCGATCTTCGAGCGCGCTGCCTGAGCATGGCCGATTTGCGCGAGGCGCTGGCGGCGGCGCAGGCCTATCGCGCCGCGGCCGAGGCGGCGCTTGCCGAACGACTGGCGCAGGCGCCGATCGACCGCGAGCAGCGTGCAGCGCACGGCTTTGCGTGGGTCGCGACGACGGCCGCGGCGCTGGAGGCGGTGCTGGAATGGTGCGCGTCCGGCCGGGAGACGAACCCGCTCGATACGAAAATCGCGGTGCTCGCCTTTGCCGAGGGGATCGGCCAGCTCGTCGGCGGGTTGCCGATGGGGCAGAACGAGATTTTCCGCCCGGCCGATCTTGGGCTGGGTGCCGAGGCGCTCGCGCTCGCCGATAACTGTGCCGATCTGCTCGACGCCGATCATGCGGGGGCACGCGCCGATGTCGCGATGGCGCTCGCCGACGGCAACTGGCCGAGCGAGACGCTCCACGACGCCGATCTCGATTCGATCCGCGACCAGTTTCGCCGCTTCACCGATGCCGAGATCGTTCCGCACGCGCACGGCTGGCACCTCGCGAACGATCTGATCCCCGAAGACACCGTGCAGGCGATGGCCGACCTCGGCACCTTCGGCGTCTGCATCCCCGAGGCGTTCGGCGGGCTCGGCCTGTCGAAGCTGGTGATGTGCATTGTCACCGAAGAATTGTCGCGTGGCTGGATCGGTGCCGGGTCGCTCGGCACGCGGTCCGAGATCGCGGGCGAGTTGATCGCGACGGGGGGCACCGACGCGCAGAAGGCCGAATGGCTGCCGCGGATCGCGAGCGGCGAGATATTGCCCACCGCGGTGTTCACCGAACCCGACGTCGGGTCGGACCTTGGGTCATTGCAGACGCGCGCGCGCCGCGACGGCGATCATTGGGTGATCGATGGTGCGAAGACCTGGATCACCCACGCCGCGCGCTCGGACCTGATGACCTTGCTCGCGCGCACCTTGCCCGACGCCAAGGGCTATGCCGGCTTGTCGATGCTGCTCGTCCCCAAGCCGCGCGGGAGCGAGGCCGAACCGTTCCCCGCCGTCGGGATGAGCGGCAGCGAGATCGAAGTGCTCGGCTATCGCGGGATGCGCGAATATGCGTTGCAGTTCGACGCGATGGCGGCGCCCGCCGACGCGCTGCTCGGCGGCGAAGAGGGGCAGGGGTTCAAGCAGCTCATGCGGACCTTCGAAGGCGCGCGCATCCAGACCGCCGCGCGCGCGGT
This sequence comes from Sphingopyxis sp. H053, assembly GCF_001468225.1. Taxonomy (GTDB): domain Bacteria; phylum Pseudomonadota; class Alphaproteobacteria; order Sphingomonadales; family Sphingomonadaceae; genus Sphingopyxis. The sequence goes on from NZ_LNRU01000011.1 coordinate 80,629, forward strand.
CGGGGTGGCGCGGCGCGCGCTCGAGCTCGGGCTGGATTATGCGCTCAGCCGCAAGCAGTTCGGCAAGGCGATCGTCCATTTCCCGCGCGTGTCGGACAAGCTGGCGATGAGCCTCGTAGACTTCGTGATGGCGCGCGAGCTCAGCTACGCCGCCGCGCGCGCCAAGGACTCGGGCAAGCGCTGCGATATCGAGGCGGGCATGGCGAAGCTGCTTGCCGCGCGCGCCGCCTGGTCGAACGCCGACGCGAGCCTGCAGATCCACGGCGGCAACGGCTATGCGCTCGAATATGAGATCAGCCGGGTGCTCTGCGACGCGCGCATCCTCAACATCTTCGAGGGCGCGGCGGAGATTCAGGCGCAGGTGATCGCGCGCGGGCTGGTCGGGGGGCGCAACTAGAGCCAGAGCAGGGGCTGGCGGACCGGGAAGTTGCGCACGACCTCGCCGATGGTCGGATCCGGATTGAGGCGCTGCCAGAGGTCCAGCCAATCGCTGCGCTTTTGCGCGATGCCGCCGAAGAGCAGGCTCGGCTGGCGCACCGGGAAGCCGTCCCGATATTCGACGTCGGGCGGCAGCGGCCATTTCGCCTTGTCCGCGATGAACGGCGCCATCCACGCGATCGCGCCGCCGATCGAGCGGCCGTCTGGCGTTTTCCAGCCGATCAGTTCGCCGCCGCCAAGCAGCCACGCCGAGGCGGCGAGCACGTCGAGATTGAAGAGCGCATAGGCATAGGGTTTGGTGCGCGCGAGTTCGAGCGGCTGGCGGCCGTCGGGCTCGATCTGCGCCGGGATGATCACGGTTCGGAGCCGGCCCCCCGCATCCTCGAGAATATCGGGGCGGCCAAGCAACGCGGCAAAGCACGCTGCCTGCAGCAGCCAGCAGGTGCCGTGGTTGTTCTTTTCGTCGCGTTCGGTGGTGCCGAAGCGCGAGGTGGTCAGCCAGTCGAGATAGGCGGCGAACCAGCGCTCGACGCCCGCGCGGATCGCGGCATAGCCCGGTGCCTCTTTGCGCGCGAACAGCGTGGCGGCGCGCGCGACCTCGACGATCTGCAGCGTGTCGATCACCCCGATCGCGCGGCCGCTGTTCACGCCGATGATCGCCTGCGCGTGGTTCAGGTTCGGGTTCATCCGCGTCTTCGGATCGACGAACCACGCGGTCAGGTGGCGCATCGCGGCGCCCGCAAAACGCGTCTCGCCGGTGAGGTCCCACAGCGCCGCAAGCGCGGGCACGGTGCGGCCGAAGGCGATCAGCGCGTCGCGGTGGCCGTCGAACTTGTCGGGGTTCGAGCGGCCGTCGCGGCGCACATAGGGACCGCCGGGGTTTGCCGGGTCGGGCCACCAATAATCGCCCTCGGAATAATAGTCGTGCCGACCCGCGGGGCTGCGCGGCGCGAGGATCGCGGTGATGGTGCGCGGTTTGGCGGCGAGCAGGACTTCGGCTTGCGGCAGCAGGCGGCGGCGCTCGATTGCGCGGATGTCGAGCGCGCCGGGCCGCGGGCGCGCCCATGCTGCCGGTGCGGCGAGCAGTGCGGCAAGCAGCAGGGAGCGGCGCGCGATCATCCTCCGTCCTTACCGCGTGCGATGGCGCAGCAACAGGTCGCCGCCGATGCTGCGCGGATAGGCGCCGGGACCCCATGCATCGTCGGCGCGCACGAGCAGCGCGTCGAGCGTGTCGGCGGGCCAGCCTTGCTCCTTGTACGGCCAGTCGGCGGCGCGGTCGCGCCAGGCGGCGACATAGCCGGTCGCCTTGCGCAGCGAGCGGCCCTTTTCCTCGGCGCGATAAAGGTCGATGCCGAGGCACGCCGCGCTGTCGGCGACGGTGTAGGCGGCACCCAGCGCATAGAGCGAATAATGGAAACTGCGCGTGCGGGTCAATTCCTCGGGCAGCGCCCCCGACGTGTCGATCTGCTGCGCGATCCGCGCCTTGGGAAAGGCGGTGACGATCGCGCGCGCGATGTCGGGCCGCCGCGCGAACAACGCAAAACGCGCAACCTGCGCATCGTACCACAGGCCGTGGTTGTTCGACGCCTTGCCCTCGGCCTTGCCGTTCGGGCTGCTCAGCATCCAGTCGAGATAGCGCGAAAACCAGCCTTCGAGCGCGGTCGTCTCGACCGGCGTCAATGCGCCCGACGGGCCGATCAGCCCTACCGCGTCGATCACGCCGATAAAGCTCGCGCCGTCGAGTACGCCTTCGGGGCGGCCGTTCGACACGCCCGGCACCGCCTGCGCAAAATTCATGTTCGGGTTCATCGCGGTGGCGGGGTCGAGGAACCAGGCGCGGATCGCCTGCGCCGCACCCGCGGCATATTTGCGGTCGCCGCTGTAATAATAGGCAAGCGCGAGCGTGTCGGCTTCGCGCGCCATGCGGCTCAGCGCCAAGCGGTCGAAGCGATTGCTTTCGATATCGGGATTGGTGTCGCCGTCGCGGCGCACATAGGCGCCTTTCGGATTCGCGGGGTTCGGCCACCAATAACGCGCGAGGCTGACATAATCGTGGCGGTCGCCCGACACCGGAATGCTGCGCTTGTCCATCACCGAGGCGGGCTTTGATGCGAGCGCCGTGTCGGCGCGTATGATCAGCTCGCGGTAGGCGGCGCCGAGCGCCGCATCATCGGGAAGCGCCGCCTTGATCGCCTCAAGATCGGCGGGGCGCAGCGTGAAGGTGCGGCGCCCGTCGAACGATGCCGAATAGCCCTCGCTCGCGTTGCAGGTGGAATCCGGGGAAAAAGCCGCCGCCGCGGACGGAAATGACGCGGCGGCGGCCAGTATAGCCCAAGGGAGTCGGGCTAAAGTCGCTGGCTTCACAGGCGGACCCGGAAGCCGAAGAAATATTGCGGGCCGCTGCGCGACACCTCGGCGATGCTGTCGTACCCGCCCTTGACCATGATATCCTGCGTGTTCGTGACGTTGAGCGCCTGCAGCTTGACCTGAACATTTTTGGTGAGGTCGTACTGCGCCGACAGGTTCAGATAGGTGCCGCCGCGGATCTCGCGGTTGGTGCCGCCGTTCGGCTTGTAATAGCCCGAGCGGTAACGAAGGTTCGCGCGGAGCGAGAGGCCCCATTTTTCGAACCACACCGATCCGCTCGCGGTCCATTTCGACAGCCCGATCAGATTGGCCGGGTCGACATAGTCGGCGATCGGCGAGGTGTCGGGATATTCGAAATTGGCAAAGGCGCGGTTGACCGAGCCCTGGACGCCGAACCCGTCGAGCGGATCGGGAAGCCAGGTGAAGGCGTGGCTCGCGGTCGCCTCGACCCCATAAAGATGCCGCGTTTCGGCGTCGTTCGTCGGGGCCACCGGGGCGATGGTGACGGTTTCGGTCACCGGCGCGCCGCCGTCGCGGATCGTCGTGATCGTGACATCGGTGGAGATCGGCTCCTCGGCGCTGATCACCGTGCCCTTCGCCCATTTATAATAGCCCGCGACCGAGATTAACGTGTCCTGCGACGCGTAAAGCTCGAGGCTGGCGTCGAGGTTCCATGCGCGCAGCGGCTTGAGGTTCGGGTTGCCCGTCGTCGCGTTGAAGATGATATTGTCGACCCCCGTCGCCGAGGTGGTCGGGTTGAGGTTGACCCCCGCGCCGAAGCTTTCGATCCCCGAGCGCGCGATGGCGCGATAGGCGGCGAGGCGCAATTTGACCTCTTGCGACAGGTCGAAGGCGATGTTCGCCGACGGCAGGAAATAATTATAGCTGCCCTTCGCCTTGTTGGTCTGGAGCTGGCCCGCCGGGTCGACGCCGATCGAATAGGTGTCGCCGACGGTGTCGATGACGATCCGGTAAGGCTGGCGGAAACCGATCGAGGTGATGTCGGTCCTGACCCAGCGCAGGCCGATATTGCCGCTGAACGGCACGCTGCCCGCGTCGGATTCGAAATTCGCCATCGCATAAGCGGCATAGATGCGTTCGGTGACGTCGATGTCGCTCGGGTCGCGGCCGTCCTCAGGATAGGGCAGCGCGTCGTCGCTGCCGGCAAAGGTCCGGAAAAGGCAGTCGTTGTCGAAGGTCGCCCATTTGGTGACGTTCGTCCCCATGCCCTTCATGTAACTGGTCGTGGTGAAGGGCACGCGGCAATTCCGGTTCGCCTGCGTGATCAGCGCGGTGACCTGCGCGGGGGTGCCGGGGATCGTGTTGAGATCGTTGTTGCGGGCATTGTCGTTCGTACGCTGGTGATCCGACACACGCCCGCCGACTTTGATCCCGGTGATGAAGCCGTCGAGTTCGCGGTCGATGTCGAGCCGCGCCGCCCAGATCCGGTCCTTGCGGTCGGTAACGAAGCGGTTGCGTGCATAAACCGCGTTGTTGGCGGTCGCGAGGAACAGGTTCGGGTCGGTGATGTCGAAATTGTCGAACGCGACGACCGGCACGACATCGTCGCCTTCATAGGTCAGCGTATAGCCGACGCGGCGCGTCGAGCGCATGCGCGTCTGCTTCTGCGTTTCGGTGCGGTGGCTGTTCGAATAGGAGGCGTCGAGCGCGACGTTCCAGCGGTCGGGCGACCAGATCAGGCTCAAACCGCCGCCCAGATACTCCTCGACGCGCCGCCGCGTTTCGAGCTGGTTTTCGAGGTTCGAATTGCCGCGATAGCTCATCAACGCGCCGGACGAATAGCCGTTGCTGCCGTCGCCGATGACCAGCGGCTGGACCCCGCGCAGCCCCTCGGTGATGCCGAGGACGTTGCGGTCCTCGAGGCTGTTGCGGTTTGAATATTGACCGTCGATCGCGATTTCGAACTCGGGCGACGGGCGCCACTGGATCGCACCGATCAGGCCGTCGCGCACTTCGGACGTCGTCTGGGTGCGGAAGCTGCGCGACGAATTGGCGAAATAGGCGGGTCCACGCGTTTCGCCGACCACCACGGGCGTCGCGCCCGCACTCGGCGCAACCGAGCGCGGACCCGTCGCGAAGGTGCAGTTCTGGCTGGCGCCCGCCGCAATCTGCGCGGCGGCACTGCCGGTCAGCTGGAAGGGATTGTTCGCCGAGGTGTTGCAGAGCTGGAAGGTCGAATTGGCGTTGTAATAATCCTCGGGCGCGGTCGTGTCCTGCCGCTGGTAACCGATCGACACGCCGATATCGCCGAGCCCGGTTTCGAACTGGTCGGTGTAGGAGAAATTCGCGCGATAGCCGAGGCCGTCGTGCTGATAGACGTCATTGTCCTGCGGCTGGAAATCGCCGCGTACCTCGAACTGGATACGCCGCTTGCCGTAATCGAGCGGCTTCATCGACTTGAGCTCGATCACCCCGCCGACGCCGCCCTCGAGGAAGTCGGCGCGCTGGGTTTTATAGACGAGCACCCCGTTGACGAGTTCGGACGGGAATTGCTGGAAGGCGACCGAACGGTCGGGGCCGGCGGTCGATACCTCGCGCCCGTTGAAGGTCGAAAAGCTCAGGGTCGGGCCGAGGCCGCGCACCGACAGCTCGTTGGCGTTGCCCTTGAAGCGGTCGGCCGAGACGCCGACGATGCGTTCGAGTGTGTCGCCGACCGAATTGTCGGGGGTCGCGCCGATTTCGTCGCTGACGAGGCCATCGACAACGACGTCGGCGGCGCGCTTGAATTCGATCGAGCTGCGCTGCGTCGCACGGGTACCGGTGACGAGGATTTCGTCGCCGCCATCGACCGCCGCCGCCTGTTCGCTCCCGATTTCGGCGGGGGCTTCCTGTGCCCAGGCGGGCATCGCAGTAAATAGCGCAGCGGACGCCAACAGGGCGGCGCGGGTCGGCAAGGCCGATGGTGACTTCATTTCCCTCTCCTTTTTCACGCCGCCCCTGGTGGCGGCACTGACCCGGTTGATACCGGTGTCAATTTTAGATGTAATACAACTTGCGAGATGTATTACAACTTTGGGAGGGTAAGTCAATCGCCCGCATTGTGGGGGGCTACGGGCCGGTCACGGTGGACCGGCCCGTTTTATATCAACGCTTTACGCGCTTTTTCGACAGGTCGTACATCGCGGTGCCGGCGAGCAGATAGGCGCCGCTTCCGTAAAATTGCGTCTCTTTCGCCGACACGCTGTCGGGCCGGTCGCCGACCTGCTGGACCCAGCCGAGCATGCCGTCGGGCTGCACCGCGCGCTGCAGCGCGTCCCATCCGCGCAGCGCGGCGGGCTCATATGTCGCGCGGTCGAGCAGGCCGTTGTCGACGCCCCAGGCAAAGGCATAGGTGAAGAAGGCGGTGCCGCTCGATTCGGGCGGCGTGCCGGGGTCGTTGTCGAGCAGCGACGCGGGCCAATAGCCGTCGGCCTTTTGCAGCGTCACGAGTTTCGCCGCCATGTCCTTGAACAGTTTCGTGTAGATCGGCCGCTTCGGATCCTTCTTGTCCATCACCTGCAGCATCCGCACGAGGCCGCCCATCACCCAGCCGTTGCCGCGGCTCCAGAACAGCTTGCGGCCCTTGGCGTCGCGCATGTCGAAAAAGCGGCTGTCGCGGAAATAGAGATTTTCCGACGGGTCGAAGAGATAGTCGGTCGTCGCCCTATATTCCTCGTGCGCGAAATCGGCGTAGCGTTTGTCGCCCGTCGCTTTCGACAGCCGCAGCAGGGTCGGCGGCGCCATGAACAAAGCGTCGCACCAGCACCAGCGGTCCGTGCATATCGATGTGTTCTTGCCCGGCGCGACGGGGATGAATTCGAGGCCGATCGTCGGGCGATTGGCGAGGACATTGTCGAAATAGGCTTTCGTCGGCGCGATCACGCCTTTGCCCGCACCACTCTGCGCCGCCCACAGCCACGCCTGCCCGATGAGCTGATCGTCGGCGTGATAGGCGAGGTCGCCAAGCTGCCATTTCTCGGCGCGGCCGAGATCGAGCAGTGGTTGCGCATATTTTTTGTCGCGGCTGGCGAGCTCGGTCAGCGCGACCCAGAAGGTCGCCTGCTGCCAGTCGCGCACTTCCTGCACGCTCTTGCGCGCCGCGGGCATCGTCGCCCAGTTGGTGCGGTTCGCGAGCTGCCAGTCGGCGACGCGGCGCGTCTGCGCGAGGATCGCCGCGGGCTGCGGCATCGCGGGTTCGGCGGGTGCCACCGCGGCGGCGGGGGCGGTCATCATCAGGGCAAAGAGGCTCAGCGGCATGGCATTTCCTTCACGGCAACAAGGGGCGACCAGCGAAAGGAGGCACGTTTCGGCGTGATCTTGCCAGGGGCCGCGCGCGCCGCCCGCATAGCGCTGGGCGACGGTCTCCACCGCGGCGATGATATGATGTCCGAAAAGCGCGCGCATGCGGCAGGCGGGGTGCATCGGGCGCTGCGCATCGTGTTTCCTCTCCCATGGAGGTGTCGGCCTGACCTTGACACCGGTGACATATGTCTTTCCTTTTGGATCGAGTGTCAATAAGGTTGTCACACAACTAGTCATGTGGCGATGAGGGGATGGAATGCCGAAGATCGTGTCAGCCCGGGTGATATTGACCGCACCGGGCCGCAATTTCACGACGCTGAAGATCGAGTGCGACGACGGGACGACGGGCGTCGGCGATGCGACGCTCAACGGCCGCGAGCTCGCGGTCGCGGCCTATCTGTCGGAGCATGTCGTCCCCTGCCTGATCGGGCGCGACGCGCACCGCATCGAGGATATCTGGCAATATCTCTATAAAGGCGCGTACTGGCGGCGCGGCCCGGTGACGATGGCGGCGATCGCCGCGGTCGACATGGCGCTGTGGGATATCAAGGGCAAAATCGCGGGGCTGCCGGTCTATCAGCTGCTCGGCGGCGCCGCGCGCGAGGGCTGCATGGTCTATGGCCATGCCAATGGCGCGACGATCGACGACACGATCGAAGCGGCGCTCGATTACCAGCGACAGGGGTATAAGGCGATCCGTCTGCAATGCGGGGTGCCCGGAATGGCGTCGACCTATGGCGTCAGCAAGGACCGCTATTTCTACGAGCCCGCCGACAATGACCTGCCGACCGAGAATGTCTGGTCGACGGCGAAATATATGCGTGTCGTCCCCGAACTGTTCGCCGCGGCGCGCGAGGCGCTCGGCTGGGACGTCCACCTGCTCCACGACGTCCACCACCGGCTGACCCCGATCGAGGCGGCGCGGCTCGGCAAGGACCTCGAGCCCTGGCGTCCCTTCTGGATCGAGGATGCGACCCCGGCCGAGGATCAGGAGGCGTTCCGCCTGATCCGCCAGCATACGACGACGCCGCTCGCGGTCGGCGAGATTTTCTCGTCGATCTGGGATTGCAAGGCGCTGATCGAAAACCGGCTGATCGACTATATCCGCGCCACCGTGCTCCACGCGGGCGGCATCACCCATATGCGGCAGATCGCCTCGCTCGCCGATCTCCACCAGGTCCGCACCGGTTGCCACGGCGCGACCGACCTGTCGCCGGTGACGATGGCGGCGGCGCTGCACCTCGGGCTTTCGATCCCCAATTTCGGGATCCAGGAATATATGCGCCACACGGAGGAGACCGACGCGGTCTTCCCGCACGCCTATCGCTTTGCGGACGGCATGCTCCATCCGGGCGACGCGCCGGGCCTCGGCGTCGATATCGACGAGGCGCTCGCCGAATCCTTTCCTTATGCCCGTGCCTATCTGCCGGTGAACCGGCTCGAGGACGGAACGATGTGGAGTTGGTAATGCGTTTGACCTTCCTTGCCCTTGCTTTGCTCGCCGCACCGGTGGGCGCCCAAGAGCCCAAACCACAGCATAAACCGCTCCGGCCCGCCACGGCGGACGAGCAAAAAGCGCGCGCGGCGGTGGTGATCGCCGATTATCGCTTCGACGACCTCCTCTGGGAAAACGACCGCATCGCGCACCGTATCTATGGTCGCGCGCTCGAGAAGGCCGAACCGCCCTCCTCGTCGGGGATCGACGCGTGGGGCAAGCGCGTGCGCTGGCCTTTCATGGACCGGCAGCTGCGCACCGGCGACCAGCACGCCGACCATGGCGAAGGGATCGACTTCTATAATGTCGGTACGGGCCGCGGGACCGGCGGGCTCGGCATCTGGTACGACAACAAGCTGTGGACCTCGCGCAACTATGTGCGGCCGCGCATCCTGCAATCGAGGCCCGACGTTGCCGACTTCACCGTCGATTACGAGCCGTGGCCGGTCGATACGCTGCGCACGGTGCGCGAAACACGCCGCTTCACGCTGCCGGCGGGCACGAATTTCACCCGGATGACCTCGACCATCGCGTCGAGCAGCGATGCCGAGCTGATCGTCGGCATCGGCATTTCGAAACGGCCGATAAACGGGAGCAAGCTGGGCGAGGTCCGCAAGGACGCCGCCGCCGCGCGGTTGAGCTGGTGGGGACCCGCCGATGGCGAAAAAGGACGGATGGCGGCGGCGGTGATCGTCGATCCGGCCGCCTTCGCGGGATTTGCCGAGGATGGGGACAACTACCTGATCCTCATCCGCGTCCGGCCGGGGCAGCCCTTTGTCTATTACAGCGGCGCGGCGTGGGATCGCGGGGGGGACTTTGCGGCAGAGGGCGACTGGAATAGCTATGTCGACGCGCAGCGACCCGATTTCCGGCCCTAGCCAGCTTCGCGGCGCGATGATAACGCAGCATCCATGGCGGTAACCAAGGCGGCGTCGCTGGCGGATGATCTGGTCCAGCGCTTCGAGGAACAGATCGAAACGGGCGAAATGCCCGTCGGATCGCGTTTCCCGACCGAAAAAGAGATCACCGAGACGTTCGGCGTCAGCCGCACCGTCGTGCGCGAAGCTTATTCGCGCCTCGCCGCGCGTGGCCTGCTCGTGTCGCGGCGCGGGTCGGGTGCCTATGTCCCCGACGGCGCGCAATATCGCGCTTTCCAGGTCACCGCCGAGGAAATCGGCGAGATCGACGATGTGCTGAAATTGCTCGAAATGCGCATGGGGTTCGAGGCCGAGATGGCCGATCTCGCCGCGCGGCGGCGTACCGACGCCGATCTGGCGGCGCTGCGCAGCGCGCTCGACGCGATGGAGGAAGGCAGCGACGTCGACGCTTCGGTCGCCGCCGACGCCGCCTTTCACGCCGCGATCGCGCGCGCGACGGGTAATCCCTATTTCCTGCGCTTTACCCAGTTTCTCGGCGTGCGGCTCGTCCCCTCGCGGCGGCTGTACCTGCAAGGCGACGATCCCGTCCTGCATCAACGCTATGCGCATACGATCAACCGCGACCATGAGGCGATCGTCGTCGCGATCGAGGCCGGTGATCCGGTCGCCGCGCGCCGCGCCGCGCGCCGGCATATCGAAAAATCGATTCTGCGCTATCGCACGCTCAAGGAAAGCCGATAGCCGCCTGCCCGTTATTGCGCGCTATTGATCGGTGCGATTGGGTGCCGAACGCGTGCCCCAGAACGGGCCGCGCAGGAAATTAGCTATCTACTGACCTTGATTTCGACTCGTGATGCTCTATTCCAACCCCGTGCAAGGCGACCCCGACAATTACATAAGCCTGCTGTCTGCCGCGCAGATCGAAACGCTGCGGCACGTTTACGAGCACAAAAATTCCAAGCAGATCGCGCGGCTGATGAACGTTTCGCCGCACACCGTCGACGAACGCGTGCGGCGCGTGTTAAAAAAACTTAATGTTTCCAACAGAATAGAAGCGGCGCGTATCCTTGCTGTTAACGGTGTCTTCGATCATGTTACCCCTTATCAGCCTTTGACATATCAATTGATCGACCTTGGCGACGTATCTCCGCCCCCCGATGCGGAAGCGGGGCGCAGTTCGTTTCGGCGATTTTTCGATATAGGTTCGCCATTTCCTACCGCGTCCCAGCCGGCCAACCGGCATGGGTTGATGGAAAGGATAATCTGGCCGATTTTGATCGCTTTTGCGACAATCCTGGCCTTCTCCGCCCTCTATTCGATCCTTGTCGGACTCGGTCGTGTTCTGACCTGATGTTCGAACGAATGCTGCGGGGGGGAACCGGTAGCATTCTTTTTCAAGGAAAAAGATGATGCTGAATCAACGAGTTTCTGCGGCGAAGAAGATCGCTTCCGACCTGCACCTGGCCGAAGACGCGATCGACGAAGCGATGATCCGCATCGCCCAGCTCGCCGCGACGCTGCCCACCGCGCGCCGCGAAACCAACATGTCGGCGATCGTCGGCCAGGAAGCGATGGCAAAGGTCGCGCATGCGCTCGCCGCCGCGGGCGAAGTCCGCCAGCTTCTGACCGACGCGCATCTGGCGCTGACCGTGACGCAAAAGGAAGTCGGCCTCGGAACGCGGATGTTCGGCGCGGGCGTCAAGCCGGCCGCCGCGAAGCTGGTCGACGAAGGCAGCAACGATCGCTCGGGCGATGGTGCTGCTACGTTCGCGAAGGCCGGTTGATCCGCAAGAAAGGTTGACTGCCACAATGTGGTCCGTGGCGATTTATTATGCTGTCTTGCTCATCACGGTGGCCGTCGCGATCCGACGCGGCGGGCCATTGGAACGTTGGGCGGCCTATACAGCATTGATCGCCTCGGTCCTCACCAGTGCCCTGACGCCTTTTCCGACCTGGACCGATATTGAACTGAATATCTTCATCATCGACATGTTCGTTCTGCTGAGCTTCTGGTTCATTGCCATGCGCACGCAGAGTTTCTGGCCCTACTGGATTACCGGTTGGCAGCTGATCGCTATTTTCGGTCATATCCAGAAGTTCATGTTTTCGGAGATATTGGCGCGACCCTATTCGCTCCTCTCAGTCTATATATCGTACCCGATCCTGTTGCTGATCATCTATGCATCGGGTTCGTCCAGCCGGCGGGAAAACGTCACGGCCTGATATGTGGCTCCCCAGGGGCATCGTCACATGCAGCAATTTTCGAACCAAGAAATTGCCGAGCTGAAATCGCGGGTCGACCAGATCCACGAACTGCTGGCGAGCCGCGGCGAGGAATCGCCGGGCGCGTCCGTACGCGCCATCGACAGCGCGCGCGGCAACACGGCGTCGAACGCGGCGCTGCTCGACCAGCTGTCGTTCAGCATCCAGGTTCGGCGCATCCGCCGCAGCCATTTCGGCACCGCCGAAATGTCGGGTCCGACGTGGGACATGATGCTCGACCTGATGCTCGCGGGCGCGCACGGCCGCGTGCTCAGCGCCAGCGATCTTGCGACCGGCGCGGGCGTTCCGCTATCGTCGGGGCTGCGCATGATCGCTGCGCTCGAACGCCGCGGGCTGTTGCACCGCTCGATCGACGAGCGCGACCGGCGCCGGACGATCGTCCGGCTGACCGATATCGGCACCGAACGCATGGCCACCTATTTCGAGAAAATCGGGGCCGCCTGGCAGAACGGGCAAACGCTGGCAGCCTGAGGGGCTGACCTTACCCCCGAAACCGGGTGCGGGGCCGACTGGTCGCGCGCACCGCACCCGGCTCCTCCTATTCGGTCATTTCCTTCATCATCCGATCGACCTTGATCATCGCCTCGCGCTTGATCTGGCAAATGCGCGCGGCGCTGACGTCGAGCGTCAGGCCGATTTCGTGCAGGTTGAGCTCTTCGAAGAAATAGAGCTGGAGCACCATCTGTTCGCGGTGCGACAGGCGGCCGACGCACTGGCGCAGCGCCCCCATCAGATCCTCCTGCTCGCACCGTTCGTCGGCGCCCGCATCCTCGTCGGTCGCGAGGAAGGCGCCGATGTCGGTGAGTTCGTCGAGCGAGGTCGACCGGCCATGCGTCGCATTGCGTTCGAGCGCGAAATAATCCTCGGCCGACATGTCGAACGCGACCGCCATTTCGGCCGTTGTCGGCGCGCGCATCAGCTGCTGTTCGAGCGCGGCGCGCATTGCGTGGATCCGCTTCGCCGCGACCATCGCCGAGCGGCCGACATCGGCCTCACGGCGCAGCTGGTCGATCATCGCGCCGCGGATGCGCGTCGTCGCATAGGTGGCAAAGGCGAACCCGCGCTCCTCATAATTGCGGCTCGCCTCGATCAGCGCGATCAGCCCGGTCTGGATCAGGTCGTCGAGCTCGCTCGTCCGCGACACGCGCGAAAACACCTGCCACGCGATCTTGCGAACGAGCGGCGAATATTCTTCGACCAGCGCCTCGACGCTTTCGCCGTAGCCGCGTGCGCGCGGCGCGCGGCCGGCGGTCCCGGCAAATTGCTCGGCGGCCTCAATTCTCATGCGGTTGGTCCTCCATGTGGGCCTCGGGCCCGGACGCGAGGCGGGGCACTTCGGCGCCGATCGTCGCGACGATTTCGGTCTGCTTGGTCGCCGGAATCTCGAGGTAGGAGATGACGGCGACGTCGGGGAAAGTGGCGCGCACGAGGCGCGAGAGGGCGGAGCGGCAGATCGGCGAGGCGACGAGCGCAAAGCTGCGCGTCTGGAGCAGCAGCGGTTCGACCGCCTGCCCGACCTGGTCGATGATCGTCATCGCCATGCCATGCTCGAACGGCCATTCGGCGGCGGGATTGGCGCGCACCGCCTGGTTGAGCAGCACCTCGACCTCGGGGCTGAAGGTGACGACGGGAAGCGGCATCCGGCTCGGCACGATCGTCTGGACGATCAGCGCGCCGATGCGCTGGCGCACCGCTTCGATCAGGTCGATCTCGCCGAGCTGCTGCGGCGACAGCGCCACCATCGCTTCGGCGATCTTGCGGAAATCGCGCAGCGGCACGCGCTCGATGAGCAGGGATTTGCACAGGCTCGCGACGCGGGGCAGCGAATAGCCCTGCGGGCTCAGATTCTGCGCGAGCTGCGGATAATGGGTCTTGAGATTGTCGATCAGCGCCTGCGCGTCGTCGATGCCGAACAGTTCGGCGGCCGAACCGACGATGCTGTTGTTGAGGTGCGTCGCGACGACGGTCGCCGGATCGACGACGGTATAACCCGCGGCGATCGCGTCATTCTGCATCGCCTTCGGGATCCACAGCGCGTCGAGGCCGAAGGTCGGATCCTTGCACGGGCGGCCGATGACCTTGGTCACGAGGTCGCCCGAATCGAGCGCGAGCATTTCGTTGGGGAAGACCTCGTCCTCGCCGACGATCACCCCGGCGACCGAGATGCGATAGACGTTGCCGGGCAGCGACAGGTCGTCGGTGACCTTCACCGGCGGCACGACGAAGCCGAGTTCCTTCGACAATTGGCGGCGGATACCCGTGATGCGCGTCATCAACGGTGAGCCCTTGCGTTCGTCGACGAGGGTGACGAGCGCATAGCCGATCTCGAGCTGGCACGCGCTCGCGTCGCTGACGTCGGCCCATTCGATCAGCGACGGGTCGGGCGCGGGGGCGGCGGGTTCGGGCAGGTCGGCGACCGCGGCGGCGCTGCGGCGCAGCTGCCAGCCGATCCCGAAAGAGAGCGCCGCGGCGGGCAGGATCAGCATCTGCGGCATCGCGGGAACGATCCCCAGGATGAAGAGGATGCCGCCGACCGCCATCCAGATGTTCGGCGAGGCGAACTGGCTGCCGATCTGGCCGCTGAGGTCGAAGGGCGAGGCGACGCGGGTGACGATCGCCGCGGCGGCGATCGACAGCAGCAGCGCCGGGATCTGCGCGACGAGCGCGTCGCCGATCGCGAGCGTAATATAGGTGCTGCCCGCTTCGGAAAAGCTGAGCCCATGGCTGAAGATGCCGAGGATCAGCCCGCCGACGATATTGACGAACAGGATGAGAAGGCCGGCGACGGCGTCGCCCTTCACGAATTTCGACGCACCGTCCATCGAGCCGTAGAAATCAGCCTCGGTCGCGACTTCGACGCGGCGCGCCTTGGCTTCTTCGGGGCTGAGCAGCCCGGCGTTGAGATCGGCGTCGATCGCCATCTGCTTGCCCGGCAAGGCGTCGAGGGTGAAGCGCGCCGACACTTCGGACACGCGGCCCGCGCCCTTGGTGATCACGATCAGGTTGATGATCATCAGGACGAAAAAGACGAACAGGCCGACGACATAGTCGCCGCCGATCAGCACCTGGCCGAACGCCTCGATGACATGGCCCGCCGCCGCGGTGCCTTCGTGGCCGTGGACGAGCACGACGCGCGTCGAGGCGACGTTGAGCGCGAGCCGGAACAAGGTCGCGAGCAGCAACACGGTCGGGAAGGCCGAGAAATCGAGCGGTTTCGACGCCTGCAGCGCGACCATCAGGATCAAGAGGCTGATCATGATGTTCGCGACGAAACTGATGTCGAGGATCAACGGCGAGACCGGGATCACCATCAGCCCGACGACGATCAGCATCCCCGCGGGCAGCGCCGATATGCCGGCGATGCGGCCGATGTTGGCCAGATTGAAGCCGCCGGTCATGCCGCGCCTCCCGAAAGCGACGCGAGCCGCCGATAGGCATCGGCGGCAAAGCCCATCGAGAGCTTCCTGGGCATAGGCTGGATATCCATCATCTGTAAGGGCGGGCGTCCGCCGCCATTGTTCGCGAGGCCGCTCGAACTGGTCGCCTCAGCGTGCCAGCCCGAGGGGGCGAAGGGCTTCATATTTTCGATCTTGCCGCCGTCCTCGAGCTTCACGCGAAAGCGATCGCGGATCTCGGCGAGGCTGCGCATGCTGCCGTCGGGGGCGTAAAAGACCGACCGGTTCGCGGCCGCGGCCTCGGGCATCATCGACGCGCCGGGCTGGTCGGGGTTGGTTTCGAGCGCGGTCAGGAATTTGGCGGCGCCGCCCGACCCGAGGAAATGCGCGAGATAGAGGTCGACGGGTTCGGCGCTGCGGCCGATCCGGCTTTCGATATAGTCGCGATTGTCGCCGGTCAGCGCGGCGGCCATGTTCGACGACGCCGTCGGATCGTCGCGGAGGTCGAGGATTTGCTGGCGGAGCGCGGGATCGGCGACCGTCAGCCGGCCCGACGCGTCGCGGCCGATCGCATCGGCCGCCCAGGCGAGGCCATGGTTCGCGCCATGGCGGTCAAGCGTCGCGAGCCAGGTCTGCTTGGTGAACTGATACAGGCCGCGCGCCGACGAGGTCTGCGCCTTTGCGGTCGGATTATAGCCGCTTTCGACGCGCGCGACGTCGAACAGATAATCGAAATCAATCCCCGAACGCGCCGACGCATTCTGCACCGCGTCCATCACGGGAGCGGCGATGCGGGTCGAACCCCGTGGATTGTTGATTGCGTTCATACTGTTGGTTCCGCTTGTTCAGCAGACCAAAAGCAATCATCGTGCCATTTCGCAGAAACGGCGGGAAATTATGTGGTTATCAGTAGCTTAAAGCCGCCCCACGCGGACGGGTGCCGCGGATTTCGTGGCTCTTGTCAATCCTCTGACGCGTCCAGTTCTTCAGGATATTGACGCGCATCGCGGCGGCTTCGAGCTGGCTGAGCGTCTTCCCGATCAGCGCGCGGGCGCGATGCTCGCTGCCTGCGGGGATGTTCGCGCCGCGAAACAGGATCACCGCGGTCGCGAGCTCCTCGGTCGCTGCGATGATCGCACCGGCGTCATGCCCGTCGAGCGCACCCACCAATATTGCCAGTCGCGATTCAATTTCTTCCATCTGCGCCAGCATCATTCGGCCCCGCTATGGAAATCGAGCATCGCGCTCGCGATGATCGCGGGATGCACGCCATAGCTGCCGTTGGCGATCGCGGTGCGCAGCGATGCGACGCGCGCGATGTCGACCGGCGGCGCCTGGTCGGCGAGGCTGCCCGCGAGGCGGGTCAGGCGCGCGGTCGGCAGATTGTCCTGCGCCGGCTGGAGCTGCGCCGGGGCGCGCATCGCGGTCGCCGCTTCGCTGGCGACCCTGCGCAGCGGGCCGGCACGGCCGATGCCGCCGACTGGTCCGATCTTGCTGTCACCCGACATAAAAGCCTCCATCCGGTGCCGTCAGAAAAGTGACGACGCGGTTCACGAAGGCTTTAACGGACGCGGTTTCGATCGTTTAAGGCGGCTCGCCGCAAAAAAGACAAAAGAAAGGCCCGGCGCCGTCGGAAAGCCGACAGTCCGGGCCTGGTCCGAGGGTAAGCGAGGGTAATCAGTCTTGCAGTTTCGCGCGGCCGGCTCCGGTGACGGTAGCGCTGAGCGTCGATTTGGCGTCGGCGCCACGCAGTGCAATCGTCTCGCCGACGCGGCCGTCCTGCGTCGCGATGGCGGCGTAGCTGATCGAATAGGTTTCGGTTTCGATCGTCACGCGGACATTGTCGCCGCGGCGGATGACGGGCGCGCTTGCCGCGGGGCGGGCGAAGCTCGCCGCGACCGGCGATGCACCGGCGGGGGCGGTCATCGGCACGCGCAGGCGCCAGCCGAGCGAGGCGCAGCGCACCGCGAGCGTCTGGGCGTCGAGTGCGGTTACCGATGCCTGTTCGGGGCAGCGCGCCAGCTTGATGCGGCGGTCGACCGGGGTCGCGTTCCGCCCCATGGCGTTGGCGACCATGTCGGTCAGTACGTCGATCGTCTGCCAATCCTCATTGCCCTGCTGCGCCTCTGCCGCGATCGGCGCGGCGAGCGAAAGGGTGGCGGCGCATGCGGCGAGCCGCGCGAGAATGTTACGGGACAAGGTCCATCTCCTTCGGTCCAAAATGGTCGCCCGATAAACTGCAGGAAGCGTGCCAGTCGCGGTTTGGTGCGCGGTTTTGCGGGCCGTGTGCGGCGTCGTCAGATTTTTGACGAGCCACACGCGCCGCAGACGTTGATCCAAATTAAACAACTGAAAAATATGAATAATCATGGTTTGGCACGGCCATTGCATCATGTCTTGGTGTTTTTCCGCGCGTCCGTGCCAACCGGCCGGATCCCGGTGAAAGCCCCGTCGCCGGAGGCGACAAGCGAAGGAATGTGATGATGGCATCCGAGAAACTCTTTGGCCTACACGCCACCGCGCTGCAGCTGCGCAGCCAGCGCATGATGATGCTCGCGTCGAACATCGCGAACGCCGCGACGCCGGGTTACAAGGCGCGCGATATCGATTTCGCCAAGGCGCTCGACCTTGCGCAGCAGGGCGGCTCGACCGAGGGCGCGATCAGCTATCGCGTCCCCGTCCAGGCGTCGCTCGACGGCAATACCGTCGAGATGGCGACCGAGCAGACCGCGTACGCCGAAAATGCGCTCGCCTATCGTTCGAGCCTCTCGTTCCTCAGCGGGCGCATCAACACGCTGTCGCGTGCGCTCAAGGGCGAATGACGATGAACGGCAATTTCTCCGTCTTCGACATCAGCGGCCGCGCGATGTCGGCGCAGCTCGTCCGATTGAACACCACCGCGTCGAACCTCGCCAATGCGGGAACGGTCGCGGGCAGCGAGGCGGGCGCCTTCCGCTCGCTGAAGCCCGTCTTTCGCACGGTGATGGACGATCATGGCCGCGCGACGGTGCAGATCGACCAGGTCACGACCTCGAAAATGGCGCCCTCGAAACGCCACGATCCGTCGAACCCGCTCGCCGATGCCGACGGCAACGTCTGGGAAGCCGCGGTCGATAGCGCCGCCGAGCTGGTCGAGATGGTCGAGACCGCACGCCAATATCAAAACAACGTCCAGGTCCTCGAAACCGCGAAGGGCCTGATCAACGAAACCCTCAGGATGGGACAGTAAAATGAGCGTCAACAGCATCACCAACAATAGCAATCCGGTGTTCCAGCCCAAGGGCGGCAAGCAGATGGATCAGGGCGACTTCATGCGCCTGATGACCGCCCAACTGTCGCAGCAGGATCCGTTCAACCCGGTCGATAACCAGCAGATGGTTGCCCAGATGGCGCAATTCTCGAGCCTCGCCGGGATCAGCGAGACGAACACGGTGCTCTCGAAGATTTCGGAGCAGCTCACCGCGCAGACCCAGCTGCTCAAGGACATCAAGGCGGCAACACCGGCGCCCACGCCGACGCCGCCCACCACTTAAGCTCCCCACCTTTCAGGAAGGATTAGTCCATGTCATTCTATACTTCGCTTTCGGGCCTCAAGGGCGCGCAGACCGACATGTCGGTCATCTCGAACAATATCGCGAACGCCGGCGCGATCGGCTTCAAGCGCAGCAAGGCGCAGTTCGGCGATATCTTCGCGTCGTCACCGACGCAGTCGACGAAGATGATCGCGGGTCAGGGCACGCGCCTCAACGGCATTACCCAGCAGTTCACGCAGGGCTCGTACGAAGCGAGCGAAAAGACGCTCGACCTCGCGATCGTCGGCGAGGGCATGTTCATCGTGAAGGGCGAGCCGCCGCGCGAAGCCATCTCCTATACGCGTAACGGGTCGTTCGAACCCACCCCCGACCGTTATGTCATCGATTCGACGGGCGCGAAGCTTCAACTTCTGCCGATCGATGCGAACGGCAATGTCACGAACAACACGCTCGCCGGCGCCTTCGACCTCCGCCTGCCCGCGGGTGCGCCGACCGATCCGGCCTCGGGGCTCGTCAACGTCACGATCGGCCTCGACGGCCTCGTCACCGCGACCTTTGCGAATGGTGAAGACCAGAAGCTCGGCAAGGTCGCGATGGCGACCTTCCCGACGATGTCGGGCCTGCGCCCGACCGGCGACGCGCATTGGCAGTCGACGGGCGAAAGCGGCCCGCCGACGATCGACGCCGCGACCAACGGCCCGATGGGCGCGGTCCGCTCGGGCGCGCTCGAGCGCTCGAACGTCGATATCACCGAGGAACTGGTGATGTTGATGGCGGCGCAGCGCAATTTCCAGGCGAATGCCAAGGCGATCGAGGGCGCGTCGCAGCTGACCCAGACGATCATCGGCATGCGCTGACGAACCGCTGACCGCCGCCTGCCGGGAGATTATCGATGGACCGCCTTATCTATACCAGCCTCGCCGCGATGCGGGGCAGCATGTCCCGGCAGACGGCGATCGCCAACAATCTGGCGAACGCCCAGACGCCGGGCTTCCGCGCCGACATGGCGAGCGCGCAGTCGCTGTGGCTCGACGGCGACGGGCTCGATGCGCGCGCCATGTCGTCCGAAGAAGTGCTCGGCGCCGATATGAGGGCGGGCACCGTCACCCAGACGGGGCGCGACCTCGACATCGCGATGCAGGGCGATGCGCTGCTCGTGGTGCAGGCGAAGAATGGCGAAGAAGCCTATACGCGGCGCGGCGATCTGCAGATTTCGCCCAGCGGGCTGCTCACCACCGGCGACGGCAATCCCGTGCAGGGCGGCCAGGGACCGGTGACGATCCCGCCCGCCGACGCGATCACGATCGACCAGGAAGGCCGTGTGTGGATCGTGCCGCAGGGCGGCGATCCCGAAAATCCGCAGGAGGTCGACCGGCTGCGGCTTGCGACCCCGACGGGGTCGGACATCGCCAAGGGGCTCGACGGCCTGTTCCGCGTGAAGGGCGGGGGCATATTGCCCGACGATCCCGAAGCGCGGCTTCTGACCCGCTCGATCGAAGGATCGAACGTCACCGCAACCGCTGCGCTCGTCGAGATGATCGAGGCGAGCCGCAGCTGGGACACCCAATTGAAGATGATCGGCGACGTGCGCGACATGGACAGCGCAACCGCCAATCTGATGCAGCTTCCCCGTTAAGGAGATTATGAAATGAGTATCGGTGCCTTGCACGTCGCGCGGACCGGTCTGGATGCCCAGGGCTTCCGGATGCAGGTGATCGCCAACAACCTCGCCAACGTCAACACCACGGGCTTCAAGCGCGACCGCGCGAGCTTCGAGACGCTGAGCTATCAGATGATGACCGCGCCGGGTGCGCCGTCGACGGCGGAAAACCGCTATGCGACCGGTCTCAACCTCGGCACCGGCGTCGCGCTCAACGGCACTGCGCGCATGGATACGCAGGGCACCTTCCAGGCGACGGGCAACGGGCTCGACGTCGCGATCGACGGCGCCGGCTATTTCCAGGTCGAGATGCCCGACGGGCGCACCGGCTATACCCGCGCGGGCAATTTCGGCCGCTCGCCCGACGGCACGATCGTGACCTCGGACGGCAAGCCGATGACGCCGGCGATCCAGATTCCCGAAGATGCCAGCAATGTGACGATCGGGCTCGACGGCACCGTGTCGGCGACCGGTGCCGACGGCACCGCGCTCGACCTCGGGCGGATCGAGATCGCGCGCTTCGCCAACCCGGCGGGCTTGCAGGCGATCGGCGGCAATATGCTCGTCGAGACGCAGGCATCGGGCGCGCCGCTGGCCGGCGGTGCGGGCGAGGAAGGCCGCGGCACGCTGCGCGGCGGGATGCTCGAGGGATCGAACGTCAATGTCGTCGAGGAACTCGTCGACATGATCGAGACGCAGCGCGCCTATGAGGTCAATTCGAAGATGATCTCGGCCACCGACGAGATGATGAAAAATGCCTCGCAGACTCTCTAATCTGGCGATGCTTGGCCTTGCGCTTGCGCCCGTCACGGCGCTCGCGAAGGACAAGCTGCCGCCCGACGCCTTTTCGGTTTCGATGCCGATGCCGCCGGCACCGCCGCCGGCGAACGGCTCGATCTTTCAGGGCAGCTATGTGGCGCTCACCTCGGGCGGGCGCGCAGGCGCCGTCGGCGATATCGTCACGATCCAGCTCGTCGAGCGCACCGCGGCGACGAAAAGCAATGCCGCGGGCACGCAGCGCGACGGCGATATCGGTCTGACGCCGCCGACCACCGGGCCGCTGTCGCTGTTCAATCCCAGCGACATTGCGATGGGTGGTAGCCAGGCGTTCAAGGGCAAGGGCGATGCGTCGCAGTCGAACGCGCTGTCGGGCGAAGTCAGCGTGACGATCGCCGCCGTCTATCCGAACGGGACGATGTTCGTGCGCGGCGAAAAGCTGCTCACGCTCAATCGCGGCGACGAACGCGTCCAGATTTCCGGAATCATCCGCGCGATCGATATCAGCCCCGAAAACCGCATCCTGTCGACGCGCGTCGCCGATGCCAAGATCCGTTACGTCGGCAAGGGCGAGATCGCCCGCGCGAGCCAGCAAGGCTGGCTGCAGCGCTTCTTCTCGATCATCAGCCCGTTCTAACAGAGGAATTTGAAGTGACCCAGCGTCCGACCCTGTTCACCCTTTTTGCGCTCCTGCTCGCGAGCTTCGCCTTTGCGGCGCCCGCGCACGCCGAGCGGATCAAGGACATGGGCCAGTTCCAGGGCCTGCGCGCCAACCAATTGACGGGGTACGGCATCGTCGTCGGCCTCGCGGGCACGGGCGACGACAGCCTCGACTATTCGACGCTGGGCATGAAGGGCGCGGTGTCGCGCTTTGGCTTGACACTGCCGCCGGGCGTGAACCCCGCGCTCAAGAACGCCGCGGCGGTGATGATCACCGCCGAGCTGCCGCCTTTTGCCAAGCCCGGCCAGCGGCTTGACGTCACCGTGTCGGCGATCGGCAAGTCCAAAAGCCTGCGCGGCGGCACGCTCGTGCTCGCGCCGCTCTATGGTGCCGACGGACAGATTTATGCGATGGTGCAGGGCAATCTCGTCATCGGCGGGCTCGGCGTCGATGCCGCCGACGGATCGAAACTGACCGTCAATGTGCCGTCGAGCGGCCGCATCGCGAACGGCGCGACGGTCGAGCGCGCGGTCGACACCGGCTTTGCGACGTCGAGCTATCTGACCTTCAACCTTCACCAGTTCGACGCGACCAATGCCAAGCGGGTGACCGATGCGATCAACGCCGCGCTTCCCGGCTCGGCGTCGATGATCGACGGCGCCAGCATCGCGATCCGCACCGGCGGCAACGGCGACGAGCGCATGCGCCTGATCTCGCAGATCGAGAATCTGGGCGTCCAGCGTGCCGAGCCGCCGGCCAAGGTCATCGTCAATGCGCGCACCGGCACCGTCGTCATCAACGGCGCGGTCCGCGTCGGCACCGCCGCGGTGACGCAGGGCAAGCTCACCGTCTCGATCAAGGAATCGCCGATGGTGGTGCAGCCCGCGCCGTTCAGCCGCGGCCAGACCGCGGTCGAGGAGTCGAGCGAGATCAGCGTCGAGCAGGACTATCGTCCGGTGATGCTGGTCAAGCCGACCGCCTCGCTTTCCGAACTTGTCGATGCGATCAATCGCATGGGCGTCCCCCCGGGCGACCTTGTCGCCATCCTCGAGGCGCTGAGCCAGGCCGGCGCGCTCACTGCGGAACTGGTGATCATATGACGAGCCCTATTTCTTCTGTCCACGCCACGCCGACGCCCGCTGCCGCTGGCGGCGGCGATGGCGGGCTGCGCAAGGCGGCCGAGGCATTCGAAGCCGTGATCCTGCGCCAGCTGATGGCGTCGATGCGGCAGGCCAAGCTCGGCGACGATATATTGGGGTCGAGCGCGACCGACAATTTCCGCGAAATGGCCGACGCGCGCACCGCCGACAGCCTCGCCGCGATGCGCCAGTTCGGGATCGCCGACATGGTCGAGCGGCAGTTCCGCGGCCAGCTCGCGGGCGGCGCCGTTCGCTCTGGGGGAGGCGTCCAATGAGCGACCTGCTCGGCATCGGCTATAGCGGGCTCAAAGCCTATTCGCGTGCGCTCTCGACGATCGGCGACAATATCGCCAACGCCCAGACCCCCGGATATGCGCGGCGCCGGCTCGAAATGATGGAAGCCGTCGGCGGCGGCAATTCGATCTTCTATCGCGGCAACACCAACCCCGGCGGCGTCGACATTCGTGGCATCGACCGTTCGGTCGACGGCTGGCTGATCGAGGATTCGCGCATCACCTCGGGCGACGCCGAACGCTCGGCGACGAAGCTCGGCTGGCTCGGCAAGACCGAGGATGCGCTGAGCGACGAGACCAACGGCATCAAGACCGGGCTGACCAAGCTTTATACCACCGCCGACCAGTTGACCGCCGATCCGACGAATCGCACGCTGCGTGCGCAGTTCCTGCAATCGGCCGACGATATCGCGTCGGGCTTTCGTACCGCGGCGGGCCAGCTCGACAAGATGGGCGAGGGGATCGAGGGCGCTGCAGCGAGCACGGTCGATCAGTTCAACAGCAATCTGAATGCGCTCGAACAGATCAACATCGGGCTGCGCAAGGCGCGGCCGGGCTCGACCAACGAGGCGAGCCTGCTCGACGAGCGCGACCGGCTGCTCGACAAATTGTCGTCGCAGGCCGGCGTCAGCCCGACCTTCGACAATAATGGCGCGGTGACGCTGCGCGCGGCCGGATCGGGCGACCTGCTCGTCGGCGGCGGCGTGGTGAACCCGATTTCGGTCACCGCGGCACCCGACGGGCGCCTGTCGTACAGCGTCGGGGGTTCGCCGCTTGCCATCTCGACCGGCTCGCTTGCCGGCCTTGCCGAAGGCGCGATCCATGTCGCCGATCAGCGCGCATCGCTCGACACGATGGCGACGCAGTTCGCGAGCCAGCTCAACGCCGCGCATCAGGCGGGCACCGACGCCAATGGCAATCCGGGGCAGGCCTTGTTCACCGGCACCAGCGCGGCAACGCTGACCGCCGCGCCGCTGACCCCCGATCAAGTGGCGGCGGCGAACGCGTCGGGCAGCAACGGCAATATGCTCGCGCTTGGTGCGATGCGCGGGGCGAACGATCCCGAAGCGCGCTGGTCGGGCCATCTTGCGACACAGGCGCAGGCCGTGTCGTCGGCGCGGGCGCAGGACGCCGCCGCGGCGACGCGCGCCGATGCTTCGGCCGCGGCACGCGACGGCGTCAGCCAGGTCGATCTCGACACCGAAGCCGCCGAGCTGCTGCGCTTCCAGCAGGCCTATTCGGCGGCCGCGCGCACGATCCAGGTCGCGCGCGAAACCATGCAAACATTGCTCAGCTCGCTCTAAGGAAGGGTCAGGATCATGATCAACGCCGTGGGCAACCGCATGACGCGCGAAATCGCGCGCCAACAGAAACTCGCCGACGCGCTCGAGCGGACGCAGATACAGATATCGGGCGGGAAAAAGCTGCTGCGCATGTCCGACGATCCCGTCGCAGCGCGGCGGATCGCGACGATCGGCACGACGCAGGCGAGCATGACCGCCTGGTCGGCCAATGTGAACGCGGCCGACGCGCTGGTGTCGCAGGCCGATGGCGTGATGAAATCGGTAAGCAACCTGATGACCCGCGCGCGCGAGCTGACGCTTTCGGCAGCGAGCGATACGACAAATCCCGCCGACCGCGCGACCATCGCCGCCGAACTCGGCACGATCGCCGATGAACTCGACGCGTTGGCCGCGACGCGCGATTCGAACGGTGAGCCCGTTTTTGCGGCTGGCACCGCGCGCGTGATGCGCTTTGATTCGGATCTCAGCTTCGCCCCGGTTCCGTCGGCGGCCGATGTTTTCGTCGTCGGCGGAAACAGCCTGTCGACGGGCATTCGCGATGCCGCCGCCGCGGTTGCGGCGGGCGACAAGGCGATGATGGGAACGTCGATCACGGCGCTCGACACCGCGATCAGCCATGCCGCCGATAAACATGCCGAAATCGGCCTGTCGGGCGGACGGCTCGACCGCATCGCCGACGGGCTCGCGGCGCGCGGGATCACGCTCAAGGATGAGCGGTCGTCGGTCGAGGACACCGACCTCGACGTCGCGATCGCGGAGCTCAAAGCCCAGGATCTGACGCTGCAGGCGGCGCAGGCGGCCTTTGCCAAGATCAACCGGCAGAGCTTGTTCGATATTTTGAACTGACGCCCCTCAATCTTGCGGCGCTGCTGCCGTTAATCATCAAGACGTCCCTGAATTTGCGGGGGCCGGCTTCGACAGCCGGGTCCGAATGGAGTTTGCTCGCACATGTTTCCCGTTGTCGGCATTGTCGTACTGATCCTGCTGGTCTTCGGGGGCTTCGCGCTGACCGGCGGCAATCTGGGTCCCGTCATGCACGCGCTGCCGCACGAAATGCTGATCATCGGCGGTGCGGCACTCGGCTCGCTGATCATCGGCAATTCGGGTGCCGACCTGAAGGCGCTCGGCGGCGGGCTCGCCAAGGTGTTCAAGGGACCGAAGTATAAGAAGCAGGATTATCTCGACTGCATCCTGCTCGTCTCGACGCTGATGAAGATGATGCGCACCGAAGGACCGGTTGCGGTCGAGCCGCACATCGAGGATCCGAAAAACTCGACGATCTTTCAGCAATATCCCAAGCTTTTGAAGGACGACACGCTCGTCCATCTGATCTGCGACACGCTACGCCTCGTCGTCGTGTCGTCGGGCACGCTCGATCCGCACGCGGTCGAAGAGGTGATGGATAATGCGCTGAAGAGCCACCATCATCATTCGATGAAGCCCGCCGAAGGTCTGCAGAGCCTTGCCGACGCGCTTCCCGCGCTCGGCATCGTCGCCGCGGTGCTCGGCGTCGTGAAGACGATGGGCTCGATCGACAAGCCGCCGGCGATCCTCGGCGCGATGATCGGCTCGGCGCTCGTCGGCACCTTCCTCGGCGTGCTCCTCGCCTACGGTCTCGTCGGCCCGTTCGCGACGCGCGCCAAGGCGGTGATCGAAAGCGACGCCGCCATCTATCATACGGTGAAGCAGCTGATCATCGCGTCGCTCCACGGCCATCCGCAGCCGCTGGTGATCGAGGCTGCGCGGTCGGGCGTCGACCATCATAACCAGCCGAGCTTTGCCGAGGTGTTCGACGGGATGCGGGGCCGCTGATGGCCGCGCGTCCGAACATGCCGCGGCCGATCATCGTCAAGAAGGTGATCCAGCAAGCGCACGGCGGCCATCACGGCGGCGCGTGGAAGGTCGCCTATGCGGACTTCGTCACCGCGATGATGGCCTTCTTCCTTTTGATGTGGCTGCTCGGTGCGACGAACGAGGCGCAGCGCAAGGCGCTCGCCGACTATTTCGCGCCGACGATCGTCCAGACCAAGACCGAGACCGCCGGGTCGACGGGCCTGTTCGGTGGTGACTCGCTGGTCGCGGCGGACAAATACCCACATGGCGCGGCGCAGACGGGCACGCGCGCCATGACGATTCCGCGCGACGCCACGGGCGGACCGCGCGAAGCGTCGGGGCGCGAGCGCGCGAGCGACAAGGAGCAGTTCAGGAAGCTCGCCCAGACGCTGATGGATCAATTGCAGGCAAAGGGCGACCTCAAGCGTCTCGCGCCGAACCTGCGCTTTACCGAAACGCTTGAAGGGCTGCGCATCGACGTCGTCGACGATGCGGATTTTTCGATGTTCGTGATCGGCACCAGCCAGCTGACCCCCGACGGCGCGCGGCTGTTCAGCGAAATCGCGAAGCCCGTCGCGGCGGTAACGAACAAGGTGATGATCCGCGGCCACACCGACGCCGCCCCCTGGTCGGCGAAGTCTGGGACGAACAACTGGCGTCTGTCGGTCGACCGGGCGGAGGTCACGCGCCACTATCTCGAGTTCCGCGGTATCGCCTCGAATCGCTTTTCGCGAATCGAAGGGGTGGCCGATCGCGAGCCCTATGTTCCCTCCGACCGATTCGATCCGCGCAATCGCCGCATCTCGATCACGCTGGGCTGGCGCTAGACGCGTGGCAATTAGTGCCAATTTGGCAGCATATTGGAGATAGTTAACGCGATTGCGCGTTAATTACTTCCAATCTGGCAATATCTCTTTGTTTTGAATGGGTTAGCTAACAGCTGATAAGCTTTCGTTTACCAATTTCGTCAATTCCTGAGTCCATCGAAGGGGGCACCGAGCGGGCGGTGCGGTGGAGACTGAAATGACACTGGGGCAGAACAACAATGCAGCGCTCGAAGCGCTGATCATCGGCACGAGCCCGGCGACCTGCCGGCTGCGCGAGATGATCCGCCGCGTGGCGCGCTCGAACGCCTCGGTGATGCTCTGCGGCCCGTCGGGCTCGGGCAAGGAACTTGTTGCCCGCGCCATTCACGACGAAGGCGCCCGTGCCGGCAAGGCTTTTTCGGCCATCAATTGCGGCGCAATCCCCGGCGAACTCATCGAATCCGAACTCTTCGGGCATGAAAAGGGCAGCTTCACCGGCGCCCATGCCCGCCGCATCGGCCATTTCGAAGCGACCGAGGGCGGCACGCTCTTCCTCGACGAAATCGGCGACATGCGTTTCGACATGCAGGTCAAACTGCTCCGCGTGCTCGAAGACCGGACGATTGTCCGCGTCGGCAGCAGCGACGTGAAGGCCGTCGACGTCCGCGTCATTTCGGCTACCCACCAGGATCTCGGCGCCGCGATCGCCGATGGCAAATTCCGCGAAGACCTGTTCTTCCGGCTCGGCGTGGTTGTGCTCCAGGTCCCCAGCCTTGCCAACCGCGTCGAGGATATTCCGGCGCTCATCCGCCACTTCCAGCGCCAGATGCCCGCCGACGCCAAATGCCGTTTCGACGACGCGGCGATGACGCTGCTGATGCAGCATGCATGGCCGGGCAATGTCCGTGAACTCAGGAATTTCGTGGAGCGCGCCAGCGTTCTCCATGGCGGCGAGACGCTCGGTCTCGACGACGTCGCCATGCTTTTGAACCCCACCGCAGCGCTTGCACCGCGACGGGCTGTCCCCAGCAGCCCCGTCGCGGCGCAAGCCAGCGCGGAAGATCAGGTCGCCTCGGCTCCGGCCGCGCCGCACGCCAAGACGCCGGCACCGGGCCGCCCGATCGATCTCAAGCGCGAGATCGAAACGATCGAACTCGAACAGATTTACGTCGCGCTCGACCTTGCCGACGGCATCATTTCCGAAGCGGCGCGCCTGCTGACGCTGAAGCGCACGACGCTGATCGAAAAGATGCGCAAGTACGGGGTTCACCAGCAGGCCGCCTGACTCGGCCGCGATACAAGTTTCAGCACCCGCTGAAAAAGGGAGCTCTGGTCCGCTCCCGCACCACCCGGCCGCCCGTCCCCACCATGGGCGGCCGGGTAACCAGCGGGCATTTGATTGAATGAATGCGGCACCGGCCCGCTCCCCCACCGCCCTTCGACGCCACGCGTCGTCTTCGGGCGGTGGGGGAGCGGGCCGGTGCCGTTCCACGTCAGTGGAAAAACTCTATCGAAGCTGGCGCCAGGCCGCGCTGATCGTCAAAATTCCTTCGAGCAGCTCGGCAAGACCCTCGGCGCTATTCGCGGCCACGGCATCGTCGAGCTTGCGGCGCATGCTGCGATAGACGCGCGACAGCGCGGTCGCGACATCGCCGCCCTTGTCGCGATCGAGTCCCGCGTCGAGACCGATCAGGATCGCGCGCGCGCGGTGCGCGGGTTCGGTCGCCGACACGCGCTGCCCCTGCCGGATCATCGCCCCCAGCACGCCCACGGCGGTCTCCAGCTCGTCGTAGAGCATGGTGACCAGCTCGACGGGGTCGGCGGCAGCGGCGCGGCTTTCATGCTGCAATCGGCGATAAAGCCCGGTCGCCCGGACGGTCGAGGCGGTAGCGTTCACGGCGGCGGTCCCCAAGTCCTAGTTCTTAGTCGTTACCCTGGTTCGTCCAGAGTTTGATTTGCTGTTCGAGATAGGTCTGCGTCGCCTTGAACGCCGCGAGCTTGGCTTCGAGCGTGCCATATTGCTTCTCGAGCCGCGCCTTATAAGCGCTCTCGCGCTCCTCGATCTTCTCGAGCTGATCGATGAGATTTTCCTTTTTGGCGTCCAGCGTTTTCGAGACGCGATCGATCGCGCCATTGACGCCGACCGCCTTGTCGCGGATCGCGTCGAGCGCAAAGGCGATCCCGGGATCGCTTATCTCGGTGTGCGTCGCGTCGCGCCGCGGATTGAACAGCGCCTCGACCGCGCCCGCGTCGCTGGCGAGCATCTTGTCGAGCTTGGCGTTGTCGACCGAAAGCAGGCCGTCCTTCGTCGACGAAATGCCGATGTCGGACAGCTTGTTGATGCTGCCGTGGCTTGATAGCACCTTGTTGACGAGGCCGGAAAGTTCGCGTTCGATCTCACGGAGCGAGGTCGTCGCGCCCGACATGCTGGAGGCCGCGACGAGGCTTTTCTTGAGCTGGTTATAGACCGAAACAAAATCGCCGACGGTCTGCTTGATCATCTCGAGCGGGCGGCTCGCACCGATGTCGACGCCTTGTCCGGGCGCCGCCTTTTTCAGCGTGAGCGACATGCCGGGAATCACATCGTCGACGATGTTGTTCGCGCGACTGAAGGCCACGCCGTCGATCGTGAATTCGGCGTTGGTGGCGGTCTGGCCCACGGTCATGCCGCCGCTGGTCGAAAAGGCCGTCAGGCCCGGGTCGGCACCGGCGTCGGCGGTGAGGGTGAATGCACCGACTTCGCCCGTCGGGCCTTTGACGATCAGGCGGTGGCCGCCCTCATCGGCGATGATCGACGCGGTCACGCCGGCGCCGCTCGCGTTGATCGCATTGGTCAGCCCCTCGAGGCTGTTGTTCGTGGCGCCGATGGCGATCGTCTTGGCGACGCCGCCGACGGTCAGCGTCATCGTGCCCGCGCCGATCGCGGCGGTACGGTCGGCGACGACGGCGGAATAATTGGTCTGCGCGCGCGCGAGCTGCGTCACGACGACGGTCGCGGCGAAGCTGTCAGCCGACAGGCCGGCGCGGCTGGTGGCGCTGAGCACGCTTTCGTCGGAAACGGTCGGCGTGCTGCGCAAGGTGCCGTCGCTGACCATCTGGCCCAGCGAATTGGCAAAGCCGTCGAGGTCCGATCGCGCCTGCGCCAGCGCGCTGATCCGCGTCTGGTTCGCCTGGTTGAGCGAGTTCATGCGCTTTATCTTCGGATCGCGCGACGCGTTCGACAGGTCGGTGACGAGCTGTTTGACGTCGAGGCCCGACCCGAAGCCGAGGCTGTTGGCGATTGAACTGACCATGGCAAAATATCCTTCGAACCCCTTAACGGCGGCGCGCGGACAAGTTTAAGCCTGACGGCGCCCTTCGGGATCGAAACGATGCGAAGGCGGCACGTCGATCGCGGGCGGCGCCGTGCCTTCGGCGGCCGCGCGTTCGAGCTGGAACACGAAAGCGAGCACCGTGGCGACCGCAACGAACAATTCTTCGGGGATCACGCGGCCGGCGCGCGCGGTGAAATAGATGGCGCGCGTGAGCGCCGGATATTCGAGCAGCGGGACATTGGCACCGCGCGCCAGCTCGCGGATCGAGAGCGCGACATCGCCGCGCCCGCGCGCGACGACGACGGGCGCCGCATCGACCCCGGGACGATAGCGCAGCGCGACCGAGAAATGCGTCGGGTTGGTGAGGACGACGGTCGCGTCGGACACCGCCTTGCGCGCCGATCCGCTCAATATGTCGTGCGCACGCTGGCGCTGCGCCTGCTTGAGTTCGGGGGCGCCGTCGGACTGGCGCATTTCTTCTTTCACTTCCTGCTTGCTCATCATCAGCCGCTGGTTGCGCGTGAACCACTGCACCGGCACATCGATCAGCGCGATGACGACCAGCCCGCCGGCGAGCACCAGCATCGCATGGCCGATTTCCTTTCCGGCCAGGCCGATCGCGGCCATCAGGTCGGTCGACGCCATTGTCATGATCGCGGGCAGGCTGTTCAGGACGAGCCAGTAACCGATGCTGCCAAGCAACAGCACTTTCGCCAATGCCTTGCCGAGTTCGGTGACGCCCTGCATCCCGAACATGCGCTTGAGCCCGGCCATCGGGCTCATGCGGTTGCCCTTGAAGTGAAGCGCCTTGCCGCGCCAGCCTATCGACCCGAGCATCGCCGGTCCCGCGACCGCGGCGCCGAGCGTCAGCGCGAACAGGCTCGCGAGCGGCAGCAGGATTTCGGCGCCGTTGCGCATCAGCGCCTCGGAGGGCGCAAAATCGGCGACGTCGGCGGCGGTCAAGGTCAGCCCGCGGCGGACGAGATCGCCCGCCGACTGGACAAACCAGCCGCCTGCGGCGACCATCCAGCCCGCGGCAGCAAGCATCGCCAGCGCCGTCGCGAGTTCGCGCGACATCAGCACATCGCCTTCGCGCGCCGAGTCCGACAGCTTCTTTGCCGTCGGCTGTTCGGTTTTCTGGTCCTTCTCGGTCGTGCCCGCCATCGCTCAGATGCCCGCGACCATACGCGCGGTGTCGAGCGCGTCGGACAGGATGCGCGCGATCGCCTCGGCCATCGCCGGCGTCGCGACGCCGAGCAGGACGATCCCGGCGAGCAAGGTTGCGGGGATACCCACCGCGAACAGGTTGAGCGCCGGCGCCGAACGGCCGATCACACCCATGATGATCTGGACGAGGATCAGCACGAAGCCGACCGGCATCGCGATGGTAAGCCCTGCCGCGAACATCAGGCTGCCGAAACGGATCAGCCCGCCGATCGCATCCCACGACGGAAACGCGTTGCCGGGAGGCAGTGCGCTGTAGCTGTCGACGATGATGCCGATCAGCACGAGATGGCCGTCGGCGGCGAGGAACAGCGCGGTCGCCATCATCGACAGGAACTGGCCGATCGCCGAACTCGACGCGCCGCTGAGCGGATCGACCATCGACGCGAAGCCGAGTCCCATCGCGTTGCTGATCGCCTCGCCCGCGAGCAGCGCCGCGGCGAGCCCCATCTGGAGTACGAAGCCCATCGCGAGGCCGATCACGACCTCGCCGATGATGAGGAAAAAGCCCGGGACCGATACGATCCCTTCAGGCGGCAACGTCATGCCCGACGCCGCGACCGCAGGCACCCCGACCGCGAGCGCGATCACCAGCCGCAGTTGCACCGGTACGCTCGTCGCGCCGAACACCGGCGCGGCGATGAAGGCGGCGCCGGGACGGATCATCCCCAGCATCCACAGCTGGAGCATCGCCTCGATATTCGGGATGTCGGCGGGGTTCATTGTGCGCCTAGCGCACCAACGCCGGGATCTGCGCGAAGATTTCGCGGGTGAAATCGGTGAGCAGGACGAGGATGCTGCCACCGAAAATCGCAAGGCAGATCGCCGCGACGATCAGCTTGGGCACAAAGGTCAGCGTCTGTTCGTTGATCGACGTCGCCGCCTGCACCATGCCGAGCAGTACGCCGATGACGAGCACCGGCAGCAGCAGCGGCGCCGAGGCGAGCGCGAGGATCCACAGCGACTGCTGCGCGACCCCGATGAAATAGTCGGCCTCCATCCCGCTAACTCACGAAGGAGGAGGCGAGCGATCCCATCGTCAGCGCCCAGCCGTCAACGAGGACGAAGAGCAGCAGCTTGAAGGGCATCGATATGATCGTCGGTGACAGCATCATCATACCCAGCGACATCAGCGCCGAGGCGACGATCAGGTCGATGACGAGGAAGGGCAGGAAGATCAGGAAGCCGATCTGGAACGCGGTCTTGAGTTCGCTGGTGACGAAGGCGGGCAGCAGGATCGAGAAGGGCACGTCCTTCGGGCTCGCATAGGTCGGCGCTTTCGCGATCTTGGCGAACATCATCAGGTCGGTCTTGCGCGTCTGCTTCATCATGAAGCCGTGGAGCGCGGTGCCCGAACGCGACACCGCTTCGCCGATATCGATCTGTTCCTGGCCATAAGGTTCGATCGCGACGCGGTTCACTTCGCTGATCACCGGCGCCATCACGAATAGCGAGAGGAACAAACTCAAGCCGACCAGCACCTGGTTCGGCGGCGTCTGTTGCAGCCCGAGTGCGTGGCGCAGAATCGACAGCACGATGATGATGCGCGTGAAGCTGGTCATCATCAGCAGCAGCGACGGCAATACCGTCAGCAGGCTCATTAGGACGAGGATCTGGAGCGACAGGCTCAACGGACGGCCATCGCCGCCGATTTCGCCGACCGCGCGGCTCAGCCCGTCGGCGGCCTGCGCATAAGCGGCGGGCGCGGCGCAGAGCAGCGCGGCGCCGCCGGCGAGCGCCGCGGCGCGCAGCCAGAAGCGGCGATCAGTCCGCATGGAAGTCGCCCTGGCTGTCGTCGGCGATCCGCGTGATGCCGCTCCGCGACACCGCGATCAGCACGCGCTGTCCCGCGAATTCGACCACCGCGAGTTTCGATCCGGGGCCGAGCGGCAGCACGTCGATCATTTCGACGGCGCGCGTCTTTGCGCCGCCGCCGCCGAGCGGTACGCCCATCTGGACGCGCTTCCACAGCCACAGGCTGCCCCACGCCATGCCGCCGACGAGCGGCAGCAGAATGAGCAGGCGGAGGATATATTCGAACATCAGGCTCTCCGCTCGAAACCTTCGAGCCCGCGCGCCGGCGCGACGACTTCGGCGACCTGGATGCCATAGCGGCCGTCGATGCTGACGATCTCGCCCTTCGCGATCAGCGTGCCGTTCGCATAAATGTCGAGCAGATCGGTCGCAGCGCGGTCGAGTTCGATCACGCTGCCCTCATCGATCGCGAGCAGTTCGGAGAGCGTCATCGAGGTCGACCCGACCTCGACCGACACGCGCAGCGAAACGCCGGCGAGCAGGTCGAAATTGGGTGCGGCGGCGATGCTCTTGTCGCGCCGGTCGGCGCGCGCCTTCGGGGCGTCGCTGATATCAGTCATGGTCCGGTCCTTTTTCGATATGGTCTATCATGATCGCGGCGTTGCCATTGGCCTCGCCGATGCTGCCGAGCGCGAAGCTGCGTCCGGCGACGGTCACCGGCACATGGCGCGGCATATTGAGCGGGATGATGTCGCCGACTTCGAGCGCGAGCAGCTTGACGAGGCTGATCTCGGGGCGCGCGAGCACCGAGCGGACGGGCATGCGCACGTCGCGCAGCGCCCTGTCGAGCGCGCCCGCCCAGACCGGATCGCCGCCGCTATTGCCCTGCATGTCGGGAAGCAGTTCGTCGCCCGCGATTCCGCGCAGCGCGGCGACCGGATAGGCGCACATGATCGTCCGCCCCTCGAACGGGGCGCCGCGCAGCGTGAAGCGCTGGACGAACAATTCATCGTCGGCGCGTACCGCGGCGAGCTTGGCGGGATCGGCGGTGACGCAATCGAGTTCGGGCTCGATCGCAAGCTTGCCGCGCCATGCGGCGGCGAGTTGCATCCCGATGTCGCGGCCGAGGCGCGCGGCGAAGCGGTCCTCGGCGTCGGTCAGTTCCTCGCGCTCGGCGGCGAGCTGGCCGCGGCCGCCATAGAAGATGTCGACGAGCTGGAGCAGCAGCGAGCGCGAGCCCGCGAGCATCACCGGCCCCTTGAGCGGCGGCGCATGATAGCGCCAGAAGATCGCGGGCGCAGCGGACGCGCTCCATTCGGCAAAGCTGACCTGTTCGGCGCCCGACCGTTCGATCTGGACCGTCGGCGCGCCGAGCGCGCGGATCAGGTCGCGCAGACTGCGCGCAAACTGGTTCGCGACGCCTTCGAGCGCGGGGAAGGCATAGCCGTCCGCTGCCCGGCGCAGCAGCAGGGATTCCCGGGTATCCGCAGGCGTGGCCGCAACTGCTGGTGCAGGTGCGGCCGGTGCCTTCACGGCTTTGACGGTTTTCGTGCTGGTGGTCACTGAATCACCAGGCTCGTGAAATAAACATTGTCGATGCCCCCGAAACCTTCCTTGTCGCGCAACACATCGTTGATCGCGGCCGTCAGCTGACGCTGCAGCCGCTGTTTCCCCTGTGATGTGGAAAGCAACGCCGGATCCTGTTCGGCGAGCACCATAAGCACGACCGAACGGATCGGAACAGCCTGCCGTTTGATATTATTGATAACCTTGCCGTCGTAGAAGGTCGAAAGGCTGATACCGACCTGCAGGAAGCCCGATCCGTCGGCGAGGTTCGTCGTGAAGCTGTCGGCGATCGGGTAATAGGTGATCTCATATTTCTTGGGATCGACCTTGAACTTGTCGTTCGGGACCGACACCGTGCCGACCTTCGGCGGCGCTTCCTTGTCGTCGCCCTCGGCGGCCGGCTCGGGCTCGCCTTCGCTGCGCTCGACCAGCTTGGGGAAATGATCCTCGGGCTTCGCCTCATGCGCCTGCAGCGCGCCGAAATAAATTCCCGCACCCGCGCCGGCGCCGATCAGTGCGATCGCGGCGACGCCGATGAACAGCAGCTTCTTGAACGAGCCCTTCTTCTTGGGGGCGCCTTCGATATTATCCTTGGCCATGATGGGACCCTTTCTGATCAGGCGAAGCGGCCGCGGCGGTCGGCGGCGCGGTCTTCGTCACGCGGCTCGGCGCGTTCGGTGGCGGTTTCGATGAGGTGCGAGGTGTCGGGCGCGGCGGTGCGGCCCTGACCCTGGCCCTGGCTTTGCGACTGGCGTCCGGTCTCGCCCGGCGTGCAGGTCACTTCGGCGCCGGCGACGCGCACGCCCTGCTGGCGCAATTCTTCGACGAGGCGGCCCTGTGCGGCGGTAACGATCGTCGCGGTCGCTTCGTGACGCGTGTCCATTTTCAGCGACACGCCCTCGTCGCCCATCTGCATCGCGACGTCGAGGCGGCCGAGATGCTTGGGCATCAGGCGAAAGCTGATGTCGCCGCTGTCCGACTTGGTCGCGGCGATGTCGCGCGCGAGCTGGTCGATCCACGCGCCGTCGCTTTCCATATCGAGCACGCGTTCGGCGATCACCGCGGGCGCGGCTGCTTCGGCGAGCGTCGCGGCACTCTGTGCGGCGGGCTGCGCGAAGAGGATCGTCATCGACGGCGCCGCCTCGACGGGCTTGGCGACGGGTGGCTCGGCTCCGGGGAGGATCGGCATCGCGGCATCGCGCGGGCGCGCGGCAACGGGAAGCGCGGGGGCGCTGGTGTCGGCCGGAGCCGCCGCGGCTTCCGCCGGCTTCGCGGGTTTTGCGGCGGTCGGGGGTGCGGCGGCGGGGATTGCGGCCGCTACGATCGCGGCCCAATTCGTGACCGGCGCAGCCGCCACGGACTCGCCGGTCGCCGCCGTGTCGGGCGATGCGGCATCCGCTTCGGGCTTGGCCGCAACCGGCTTGCCAGACGTCTGTGCGGGCGCGGCGCCGGGGATGCTGCCGTTCAGCGCGATCAGCAGGTTCGCGGCCAGCGCCGCGGGATCGGCCTTGGCTGGCTCGGCCTTCGCCGCGGGGGCTTCGGCGGTGGCGTCCGTTTCGAGGGGGGCGTCGACCTGCGGGGCCGCGGCATCGACGGCCGGTGCGGGATCGATCTTGATCGTCGTGGCGGCAGGATTCGCGATCGGCGCGACGGCGACCGGCGCGGCGGCGAGCAGCTGGTCGAAACCGCCTTCGCCGCCACCCTCGGGCAGCTGCCCGATGTTGGCGAGGAAGGTTGCGAAGCCCGCGGGCATCGCGCCCTGGATGGTGGGGAGAGAGGGGGCGCTCATCATGCCGCGCCGCCTTCGATCAGCCGCAGGCGCATGCCCGTGCGCGGGCGGTGCGGGCGGTTGGCGTCGTCGCGGCGTTCCTGTTCGACCTGCGCCGCTTTCCGGCTGCGTTCGTACAGGCGGACCGCCGATTCTTCCCTGACCATCGCGTTCTGCGCCAGCGCGCCGGCCTGGTCGCGGCGCTCGCTGGCATTGCTCAGCGGCGCGGTCAGGCTTTCCTGCGCGATGTCGAGCCGCATCGCGAGTTCGCCGATCGTGTTGAGCGCGCGGCCGGCGACCGCACCCTTGGCCATCGCGAGGTCGACGCGCAGCGTTTCGAGCCGCTTCGCGAGTTCGACGAGGTTCGCCAGTTCGCCATTGGCGCGCGCCAGATTGGCCTCCGCCTGCTGATGTTCGACGGAGCGCACGCGAATGATACGTTTGCGGCGTGCGGTACGGGCGTTCATGCGGAATATCCTTCAATCAGGGCTTGGCGGGAAATGTCGAAATCGACCTGCGCCTTGGCAGGTTGCGAAACATAGGCGAGCTGGTCGGCGTGGCGCGCGATGGCGGTGTCGAGCACCGGATCGGCGCCGGCGACGTAGGCGCCCATCAGCATCAGATCGCGATTCTCTTCATAGAGCGACCAGAGCTGGCGGAAGCGCGCGGCGGCGGCGGCATGTTCGGGATCAACCGAATCGACCATCGTGCGCGACAGCGAGCGTGCGACGTCGATCGCCGGATAGACGCCCTGTTCGGCGAGCTGGCGCGACAGGATGATATGGCCGTCGACGATCGCGCGCGCGCTGTCGACGACGGGATCGTCGATGTCGCCGCCATCGGCGAGCACGGTGTAAAGCGCGGTGATCGATCCGCCGGTTTCGCGGTCGATGCCGGCGCGCTCGCACAGCGAGGGAATGAGCGCGAAGACCGACGGCGGATAACCCTTCATCGTCGGGGGCTCGCCCAAGGTCAGCCCGATCTCGCGCTGCGCATGCGCGACGCGGGTCAGGCTGTCGATCAGCAGCAGCACCTTCTTGCCCTCGGCGCGGAACGCTTCGGCGATCGCGGTCGCGCGCATCGCGGCGCGCAGGCGGAGGAGGGGCGGATGGTCGGCGGGAACCGCGACGACGACCGATTTCTTGCGGACTTCGGGGGGCAGCTTGGTTTCGACGAAGTCGCTGACTTCGCGGCTGCGTTCGCCGATCAGCCCGACGACGATCACGTCGCATTCGGTGCCGGCGATCATCTGGCCCATCAGCACCGACTTACCGACGCCCGAGCCCGCGATGATCGCGACGCGCTGGCCTTCGCCGACGGTGAGCAGGCCGTTGATCGCGCGCACACCCATGTTGAGCGGCCTGGTCACGCGGCCGCGGCGCAGCGGATTGACCTTGCGGCCGGCGAGCGGCCACTGGAACTGCGACTGGATCGCGGGGCGGCCATCGAGCGGATTGCCCTGCGCATCCATGATGCGGCCGAGCAAGGTCTTGCCGACGGCGACCATGCTGCTCGCGCCATGCGGTTCGACCGGCGCGCCAGTGACCAGCGGCTTGTTCATGTCGAAGGGCAGGACAAGGCTGCGGTGGCCACGAAAGCCCACGACCTCGCCATAGACATAGTCATTGTCGGCCGACTTGATGCGGACGTTGCTGCCCAGTGGCTGGGGGAAGCCGGAGACTTCGAGCATGATCCCCTCGTGCGCGACGAGCGTGCCGATGCGGCGCGGGCTGGCGCCCGCGAGGTCGACGGGGTCGAGCAGCTGCTGCGCGCTCATGGCGAGGCGGCGGGTCACGCGGCGTGTTCCGTACCGAGCGCGGTGCGCAGTTCGTCGAGATAGACGGCGCGGCCATGTTCGATCCAGCCGGTCGAGGTTTCGAGGCGGACGGTGCCGCGCACCATCGCGGGATCGCTTTCGATCGCCAGCGTCAACGGAGCGTCGGCGAGTAGCACGGCGTCTTCGGGATGAACCCAAAGCGTGCGCGCCTTGTCGGCGTCGGCGACCATCGCGGCGGCGGTTTCGGCCTGCGCCTGCAGCCATTCGGCATCGATCGGCGCGGCGGCGACGATCTGGCGCACCAGCCGTTCGACCGTTTCGGCGATCAGCTGCGCGAGTTCTTCGCTCGGTTCGTCCTGCAGCGCTTCGGCGCCGGCAAGCAGCGCGAGAAGCTGGTGACGCTCGGCAACAAAGGCGGCTTCGGCAAGACGCTGGCCTTCGGCGAGTCCGAGCGCGAAGGGATCTTCGAGGTCGAGTTCGTCGATGCTTTCCTGTTCGGTCGCCTGCGCCGTGTAGACGGCCGGCGCGAAGGACATCGGGCGGAAGCCGCTGCCGCGTGCCATCGCCTCGGTGAGCGAGACGGGCGCGAAGCCAGATTCGGTGGCTCGATCAGACATAATCGTCGCCTCCGCCCGCGATCATGATTTCGCCCGATGCGGCCATCTGGCGGACGATCTGCATCACGCTCTTCTGCGCATCGTCGACGTCGGCGCGCTTGACCATCGTCATTTCGGCCATCTCGTCGCGGATCGTTTCGGCGGCGCGCTGCGACATGGTCGCGAGGCACATGTCGACCATCTCTTCGTCGGCGCCCTTGAGCGCGATCGCGAGCTGGGCGGCGTCGACCGAGCGCAGCACGCTGCTGAGGCTCTTCTTGTCGAGGTCGCGCAGGTTTTCGAAGATGAACATCTCTTCCTCGATCGTCTGGGCGAGCACGCGGTCGTGCTTCTTCAGCGAGCGAAGCGTGCGCTCCGACAGCTGCTTCGGCATCTTCTTCATGATCTTGGCGACGTCGCTCGGACCGCCGATCGCCTGCTTGGCGACGCGCTGGCCATCGACATTGGCGCTCGCGAGCACCGCTTCGAGATCCTCGATCGCCGCGGCGGGAACCGAGGTCAGCATCGCGGCGCGCAGCACCAGGTCGGCCTGCAGCACTTCGTCGAGCGTTTCGATCGCGCGCGCGGCGACATCGGGGACGAGCACCGAGAGGATCAGCGCGCCGACCTGCGGATGCTCGCTGGCGAGCAGCCCGCTGATCGCGTCGACGTCCATCCAGCGCAGCATTTCGAGCGACGCGGCGCTCCGCTGCGGCGCGACGGCGGCGAGGATATTGTCGGCGCGGACATTGCCGACGGCTTCGTTGATCACGGTGCGGATGCGCGTGTCGGCGCCGATCGCCAGCGCGCTGACATCGCGGCTGCGCGTCACGAAGCGGTCGAGTGCCTGGCCGATCTGTTGTTCGCTGGCGTTCGCCGTGTCGAACATCGCTTTCGCCAGCTGGCGGACCTCTTCGGGGCCGAGCTGTTTCAGGATCGTCGCGGCTTCGCTTTCGTCGAGCAGCATCAGCAGGATCGCGGCGGCGGCCGATCCTTCGATCGCGGGCATGGCGGGTGCGTTATCGAGTTCGGCGACTTCAGGCACGGGCGCCCTCCTGCATCAGGTGGCGGACGACGAGCGCGGCGCGCGCCGAATCCTGGCGGACGAAGGCGCGGACGAGGTTGGCGCGGGCTTCATAGCTCGGCGCCTGTTCGATCATCTCGAGGGTGATTTCGCGGCCGCCCTGACCGCTGGCGAGTGCCGGGCGGTCGGTGGCGGCGAGCAGCGATGCTTCGAGTTCCTGATTCTGCGCGATGCGCTTCGCGGCGCGTTCCTTGGCGGCGCGGATCATCGGGCGGCCGATGAACAGGAAGGCGAGCAGCGCGGCGAGGATCGCGCCGACCTGCTTGACCAGCGGCATGAACCAGCCCTGGTCGTAAAAGGCGGGCGCGGTGTCTTCGACCTGCACGAACGGGCGCTGGTTGATCGCGACCAGATCGCCGCGCGTCGCGTCATAACCGATCGCGCCCTTTACCAGATTGTCGATCTTGGTGAGATCGGCCTGCGTGAGCGCCTTCTTGCCCTGATTGAGCGCGACCGCGACCGAGACGCGGCGCAGCTTGCCCTGCGGCGAGTGCGTCACCGAAATCTCGCGGCCGACTTCATAAGCGCGCGCGGCGTTTTCGTTGCTTTCGGTGCCGGGCGCCGGGGCGCCGGGCGGGACCGGCTGCGGGCCGGTCGCGGTGACCGTCGTCGCCTGCGGCGGCTGGTTCGACAGCGCGCCGGGGATGCCGACCGCGGGGGCGCTCGTGCCGCTGGTCGAGCGCGTGATCTGCTCGCTGGTCAGCGCACGGTCGTTCTCGGGGAAGCTTTCGCGCGTCGCCTGGCTTTCGGACATGTCGACGTCGGCGTGGACTTCGACGCTATAATTGCCGGCGCCGAGCATCGGGCCGAGCAAGGTGTCGAGCGCACGGCGGAAGCGGTCTTCGACCTGCAGCTGCAGCTGGAACGCCTTCATGTCGCTGCCCGATGCGGTGTCGGAGAGCAAAGCGCCGCGCTGATCGATCACCGACACCTGATCGGCGTTCATGCCGGGGATCGACGAGGCGACAAGGAAACGGATGGCCTGCACCTGACCGTCGCTCAGCGAACGGCCGTTCTGCAGCGTCAGCATCACCGATGCGGTGGCGGGCTTGTCTTCGCGGACGAACAGGCTGGGTTCGGCGGCGGCGACATGGACGCGCGCGCTCTTGACCGCGTCGATCGTCTCGATCGTGCGCGACAGATCGGCCTCGCGCGCCGAGCGCAGCGCTTCACCCTCGATCGCGCGGCTCGACCCCATGGGCAGCGCGGCGATCAGGCTGTCGCCGCTCGGCGCCGCCTTTGGCAGGCCTTGCCCCGCGAGTGCGATGCGCGCCTGATGCAGCTTGTCGGCGTCGACGGTCAGCGCGCCCGTGGTCGGATCGATGCTGTGGCCGATGCCCTGCGTCTGCAGCGCGTCGGCGACCGCCGCCTTGTCGGTATCGTCGAGCCCGGCGAACAGCTGCGCCTGCGGCGCCGCCTGCATCGTGAAATAGGCGAGCGCGGCGATGCCGATCGCCGACGTCATCGCGATCGCGGGCAGCGCGCGCTGCACCGCCGGCTGGCGCATGAACTGGGTGAACGGCGCGAACCGGCCGCCCAGGACGGGGGCGGGGAGGCGGTTCGCGTTACCGTCGTTCACAGAGTTGGGGACGGGGGTAAGGATCTGGGTCTCGGCCATGGATTACACCGGCATGTTCATGATGTCGCGGTATGCGGACAGCAGCTTGTTGCGGACTTGCAGGGTGGTTTCGAAGCCGAGCGAGGCTTTCTGGCGCTCGATCATCACGCTGACGATGTCGTGCGTGTCGCCGCGCTCATAGGCTTCGGTGATCTGGCTCGCCTTCGACTGCTGCGCGTTGACCTGTTGCAGCGCATTGTTGATCGCGGCGCCGAAATCGGGGGCTCCCGCTGCGCCGCCGACGCCGCCTTCGGCCGCGCCGACCCCGCCGCGGCCCGCGGCGCGCTGCAGCGCCTGGTTCTGATTGAGGATCGAACTGCGCATCTGCAGCAGTCGGCTCGGGTCAATCGTGCTCATTGCTTTTTCATCCGTCCTGACGGCGGCGATGTGCCGCACGCAAAGAACAATGCAAAGCGCGTGCCAAAAAAATTAATGGCTTATTTTCAGTGTATTGATCTGGATTGTCGGTGCCCGTCGGGCCGTTTCGGCATTTTTTTGACACGCGGGCTTAAGCGCCGCCGACGCCCGCCGTTACTGCTTTCGTGACCGCTCCTCGAGCCCTCACATCACGGGAATGGCCATCGAGGCCGGAAAGGAACAAAGATGACTGTCATCAACACCAATGTGAGCGCGCTTCGCGCCCAGAACAATTCGCGCGTCGCCAGCCAGGCGCAGTCGCAGGCGATGGAACGCCTGTCGAGCGGCAAGCGCATCAACGCTGCGAAGGACGACGCCGCCGGCCTCGCCATCGCAACCCGCATGGAGGCCGCATCGCGCGGTTTCACGCAGGCCATCCGCAATGCCAACGACGGCATTTCGCTCGCCCAGACCGCTGACAGCGCCGCGGGCAGCATCTCGGACATCCTCGTCCGTATGCGCGACCTGTCGATGCAGGCATCGACCGGCACGCTCAGCGATCCCGACCGCGTGCTGGTGCAGAAGGAAGTCACCGCGCTGATCGCGCAGATCGGCGACGTCGTCGGTCAAACCACCTTCAACGGCAACAAGCTGCTCGACGGCAGCGCCGCCACCGGGTTCAATATCCAGACCGGCATCAATAACACCGAGGTCGTGAACATCACCATCGCGAACCTCGGCACGGCCGGCACGGCGCTTACCGGCGTCGGTGCGATCTCCGTCGCTACGCAGGCCGGGGCTACCTCTGCGCTGGCAGTGCTTGACACGGCGATCGACAATGTCGCCAGCGAACGCGCCAATCTCGGTGCGCAGCAGAACCGCCTGACCTCGGCTGTCGATAATTTGACGTCGCGCGTCACCAATCT
Organism: Sphingopyxis sp. H053; assembly: GCF_001468225.1. Classification (GTDB taxonomy): domain Bacteria; phylum Pseudomonadota; class Alphaproteobacteria; order Sphingomonadales; family Sphingomonadaceae; genus Sphingopyxis. The sequence continues at coordinate 123,778 of NZ_LNRU01000011.1, forward strand.
GGACGAAGCCAAGTCGCGCATCGAAGACGCCGATTTCTCGGTCGAATCGACGAACCTCGCGGCTGCCGGCATTCTGGCGCAGGCATCGACCGCGATGCTCGCCCAGGCGAACCAGAGCTCGCAGGGCGTGATGAACCTGCTCCGCGGCTAAACTTCGCAAATAAATTTCAGGCTATATTCGGTTGGTCCCTTAGATAGCCTGATCCGATGCCCCGGCCCCCACAGCCGGGGCATCATCTTTTCTGCGAAGGTGCGGCACCGGCCCGCTCCCCCACCCGGCCTCCCCACGGTAGTATCCTATGGGAGGCCGGGTGGGGGAGCGGGCCGGTGCCGCTTCCGGCGTCAGCCGGAAAACAACCAACTAATGAAAATCCCGCGACTTGGGCAGGATGCGGACATCGCGCGGATGGCCATGCTTCGCCGCATAGCCCCGCGGCAGCTGCGGATGCTTGACCTCGTCGGCGCGGCAGACGTCGGGTTCGAAACGCCGGTCGCTGCCCAGCGTATCGAGCATCGCGGTGCAATCGACGATGCGCGTCGCCATCAGGTGGATCACGCCCTCCTTGCTCCGCTGCACCTCGCCCTCGGCGAGCATGAGCCGCGACGCCATGACGGCGCGGCGATAGCGTTCGAAATGGCGCGCCCAGAGCAGGATGTTGACGATCCCGCCCTCGTCCTCGAGCGTGATGAAGATCGCATTGCCCTTGCCCGGCCGCTGGCGGATCAGCACGACCCCCGCGGTGCGGACGATCGACCCGTTCTTCGCCGCCATAACCTCGGCCGCGCTCAGCACGCCCTCACGCGCGAAATCGCGGCGCAGGAACGCCATCGGATGGCCCTTCAGCGACAGCCGCGTCGTCTGATAATCGGTGAGCACATGCTCGACCATCGGCGTCGGCGGCAGTTCCGCATCCTCCTCGGCACCGAGCTCGTCGGTTTCGGCCGCGCCGAACAGCGGCAACACGCCCTGGCGGACGCGCCGCGCGTCCCACAGCGCCGGCCGCCGTTCGAGTCCCATCGACCGGCACGCATCGGCTTCGGCGAGCAGGCGCAGCGCGCGCGGCGGCAGGCCCGCGCGGCGCGCGAGTTCCTCGACCGAGGCGAAGGATGTGGTTCGTGCCTCGACGATCTGGTTCGCCCATTCCTCGCGAAACCCGTCAACCTGCCGGAAACCGAGCCGGAGCGCGAGGCTGCCGTCGGCGCGCCGCTCAAGGCTGTTATCCCAATGGCTGTCGTTCACATCGACCTCGCGCACCTCGACACCATGCTCCTGCGCATCGCGCACGAGCTGCGCGGGAGCATAGAAGCCCATCGGCTGCGAATTGAGAATGCCGCATGCGAAGACCGCGGGATGGTAATGCTTGATCCACGACGAGACATAGACGAGCCGGGCAAAGGATTGGGCGTGGCTTTCGGGAAAGCCGTAGCTGCCGAAACCCTCGATCTGCTTGAAACAACGCTCGGCGAAGTCCTGCTTGTAGCCCCGCGCGACCATGCCGCCGATCATCTTCTCGCGGAAATTCTCGATCGTCCCGACGTTGCGGAAGGTCGCCATCGCGCGGCGCAGGCCGTTCGCTTCTTCGGGGGTGAAGTCGGCTGCCACCATGGCCAGCTTCATCGCCTGTTCCTGAAACAGGGGAACGCCGAAGGTTTTGCCCAGAACGTCATGCAATTCGTCCGGCGGGTGTGGCGGCGACGGCTCGGGAAACTCGACCGGTTCTTCCTTGTTGCGGCGGCGTAAATAAGGGTGGACCATATCGCCCTCGATCGGGCCGGGGCGAACGATCGCGACCTGCACGACCAGATCATAGAAAACCTCTGGGCGCAGCCGCGGCAGCATGTTGATCTGTGCCCGGCTTTCAACCTGAAACACGCCGATGCTGTCGCCCTTTTGCAGCATGCCGTACACCTCGGGATCGTCGCAATCGATGTCGACTTCCAGCGTGTGGTTCCCGAGGTCATGTTCGCGCATCAGGTCGAAGCATTTGCGGATGCAGGTGAGCATGCCGAGGGCGAGCACATCGACCTTCATCAATCCCAGCGCGTCGATGTCATCCTTGTCCCATTCGATGAAGGTGCGATCCTCCATCGCGGCATTGTGGATCGGCACCAGCTCGTCGAGCCGCCCTTCGGTCAATACGAATCCGCCGACATGCTGCGACAGGTGGCGCGGCGCTTTCAGCAGTTCACCGACGAAGCGGTGCAATCGCTCGATCTCGCCATTGTGTGGGTTGAGCCCCGCCTCGACCAATCGTTCGACCGGCACCTCGTCGCCCCAGCTTCCCCAACTCGTGTCGGCGAGGCGTGCGGTGACATCCTCGCTGAACCCCAGCGCCTTACCGACCTCGCGGATCGTGCTGCGCGGGCGATAGTGGATCACCGTTGCAGCTATGGCCGCGCGGTCGCGGCCATAGCGGTCATAGATATGCTGGATCACCTCCTCGCGCCGTTCGTGCTCGAAATCGACATCGATGTCGGGAGGTTCGTCGCGCTCGGCGGATACGAAGCGCGAGAAGAGAAGGTCGTGCTTCATCGGATCGACCGAGGTGACGCCGAGCAGGAAGCAGACGATCGAATTGGCGGCCGAACCGCGCCCCTGACACAGGATTGGCGGGTTTTGCGCACGCGCGAAGCGGACGAGATCATAGACCGTCAGGAAATAATAAACATAATCCCGCCTGCGAATCAGCCGGAGTTCGTTGCCGACAAGCTTCCTGACCTTGGGGGGCAGGGGTGTGCCATAGCGGCTCTCCGCCGCAGTCTTCACCAGATGGTGAAGATAGGAAAATGGCTTCCAGCCCGGCGGTACCGGTTCGTGCGGATATTCGTAGCGCAGGTCTTCCAGATCGAAGTGGATGCGCGCGAGCAGCTTCGTGCTTTGCTCGATCGCTTTGGGATAACCATCGAACAACCGCTTCATTTCAGCAGGCGTCTTCAGATGGCGTTCGCCATTGGCGCGGAGGAGCTTGCCCGCTTTCAGGACCGTCGTTCCTTCGCGGATGCAGGAGATGATGTCGTGGAGTGGGCGCTGCCCTATGGTCGCGTAGAGCGCGTCGTTGGTCGCGAGCAGCGGGACACCCGTCGCTGCCGATAGGTGCTGCAGTTTCGCCAGCCGGCGCGCATCCGTGCCAGATTGCGGCATCGTTGCGGCCAGCCACACCGATTTCGGCCTTGCGCGTTTGAGGGTGCGGAGCAGTTCCTCGTCGCCCTCCATCGCGATCAGCAGCAAATCTTCGCAATGGCCGAGCAAGTCCTGGAGGCTGAGAATGCAGTCGCCCTTCTGCGCTTGCAGATTTCCCACCGAAAGAAGGCGCGTCAACCGTCCCCAGCCGTGGCGGCTGGCGGGATAAGCGACGATATCAGGCGTGCCGTCGGCAAAGACGAGCCTCGCTCCGACCACTAGCCGGAAGCCCTCCACCATCTCTGGCTTCTTCACCTGTTGTTCTTTCAGGAACGCCCACGCCCGCACCACCCCCGCGACGCTGTTGCGGTCGGCGATACCGATGCCTTTCATGCCGAGGTTGATCGCCTCCGCAACCATTTCGGCGGGATGCGATGCCCCGCGCAAAAAGCTGTAATTGGTCGCGGCGACCATTTCGGCAAAACCGGTTTCGGGAGCCTCGCTCATGCGAAAACCCCGTGGATATACCAGCGCGGGTCGGGCTTTTCGTCGTAGAGGCCGTGGCGAAAGAGCCAGAAGCGGCGGCCCTGCGCATCCTCGACGCGGTAATAGTCGCGCGTCAGCCCGCCATTGTCGCGGCGGCGCCACCATTCGGCGGCGATACGTTCGGGGCCTTCGTAACGGCGGATCGCGTGCGTCGCGCGGCGCCAGCGGAAATGGTGCGGCGGGCCGTCGGGCACCTCGGCGATCACCTCGATCGGCTGCGGCGGATCGAAGAGGTGGAAGGGACGCGTCGGCGGCTCGCCTTCCTCGGGCGCGGGCCAGGCCAGCGGGAGCGGGGCGTCGGCTGCGGGCAGTTCGAGCTGCGCCTGTTCGGGGATATGCGTATCGGCAGGGCGCAGTCGCCGCACCCGCCCGCGTCCGAGCCGCGTCGTCAGCCGGTCGGCGAGTTCGTCCATCGCCGCGCCTTCGTTCGCCGTGCGGACCGCGCCGCCCTCCAGCTTCAACTGCGTCGCGGTCAACCGCTCGAGCCGCGGCACCGCGAGGCGGATCATGTCGAAACCGAAACCGGGGTCGAGCGGGTCGGCGAGGCTGTCCATACGCTCGGCGAACAGGCGCATCACCAGCCCCGTGTCGCGCGTCGGGTGGCCGGTTTCGATCGCGATGCTGCGCGCGAGGCCATCGCTGCGAAAGAAGGTCGCGCGGAAATGGCGCCCGCCCTTGCCGCGTTCGCCAAGCTCCTCGATCGCTTCGCCGGTGAGTTCGGCTAGCACTTTGGTGGCGTGCGCCGTGCTGCCGAGCGGCTCGGCGAAGCGGCGTTCGGCGACCACGGGCGGCAGGGCGATGCGCGGGGCGAGCGGGCTGGGCGCATCGCCGAGCAGACGGCGCAGCGCCATCGCGGCGTCGGCGCCGAAGCGCGCGGCGATATTCGCCATCGGGCGGCTCGCGAGGTCGCCGATCGTCTTGAGCCCTGCGCGGACCAGCGCGGTGGTCGCTTCGGCTTCGAGTTCGAGCGCGGCGACGGGCAGGCGGCGGATCGCTTGCCCTTCGTCGGGGGCAGGGCGCGTCTGGTAGCGCGCGAGTGCGCGCGCGGCATCGGCGGTCGGACCGAGCGCGTGGCGCAAGGTCATGCCGAGCCGCGCGAGGCGTCTCTCGGCATCGCGCACGAGCTCCGCCTCACCGCCGTACAGATGTTCGGCGCCCGCGATGTCGAGGATCAGCCCGTCGGGTGCGTCGAGCGAGACGAGCGGCGAGTAGCGCGCGCAGCCCTGCGCGAGCCGGTCGAGCCAGTCCTGGTCGAGCACCGGGTCGTGCGGGACGACGGTAAGCTCGCCGATCTGCGCGCGCGCATCGGCGAGCGGCATGCCGACGCGCAGCCCGACGGCGAGCGCCGCGGCATCGACGCTGGCGAGGCGCATCGCGCCGCGCTGCTTCTCGGCGAAAACGAGCGGCGCGTCAGGCGGCCGCGGCGCCGTGCGAAGCCATCGCTCGGCGGGCAGGAAGGGGAAGAAGAGCGCCAGATAGCGCCGCTTCGTCGGCATTTGGCCCAAAAGCTTTTTCGTCATGGTTCCAGTCCAGTCGCCAGCGGGCGGGCGCAGCGCCGCCGCGCCAGCGCAGCAATTCGAGGTCGAAGGCGGGCGCGCCGGGGGCGTTCGCTTCGAGCGCGTGCGAGGCGGCGGCGGCGACACTCCAGCGCGTCTCGGCGACGCTCGGCGCCGGCGCGGCATTGAGCCGGAGCATCAGCAAGATCGTCCCCGCATCGCGCGCGCCGAGCGCGAGGCGGCGCCCCGCGGTGAGGTCGAGCAAAGGGAATTTGCCCCAGCTTTCGACGATCACCGCCGCCGATCCCGCACAGCGGATCGCATCGTTCGCGCAGGCGAGCAGCATCTTCGGATCGGTGGTCTCGACGAGCAAAAGCCGGTCGGGGTCGCCGCCGAGCTCGGCAATACCGGGGGCATAGATATGGCCCGTGCGCTTGCCGGCATCGCTCGTGCGCAGCCAGATCAGCGGCGCCTTGCCGGGTGTGCGCAGCGCGATCAGCGCGGCGAAGGCGGCGGCGCTCGTCGCGTCGAGCGCATCGGCGGCGAAAAATTCATGGGTGCGCCCAATCATCAGGCCGCCGCCGATCGCGGCGTCGAAGGACGCGTGCCCGCTCGCCAGCCAGCCGTCGGCCCGGCGGCTTTCGAAACCGCCATTGGCGGCCAGCCGGGCGATGCGTTTGCGCAGCCCGGCGAGTTGGGAAGACGACTCGCGCATCATTTGTTCCTGATATGTTCTATTAGCGCGCGAGCGGGGTCGATTGTCAAGATGAGTCAGTCGCTCCCGTTCCGTCACCCCGGACTTGATCCGGCATCCATTCCGGCGGCGTGGTCGTGGACCCCGGATCAAGTCCGGGGTGACGAAGCTATTGGGGTGCAGGCGCGGCCGAACCCGCGCTGCTGTCGCCGCCCAGCGTACGGAACAGCGCGATTCGCGTGCTGACGAGCAGCAATTGCGTCCCGACCTCGCTCCGCCGCGCCGAATAGAGGCTGCGCTGCGCGTCGAGGCTGGAAAGGAAGCTGTCGACGCCGCCCTTGTAGCGCGCGTCGGCGAGCGTCGCGGTGTCGGCGGCGGCTTCGGTGTTCGCCGCCGCGGCGCGGGCGCGCTCGGAAATCGTGCCCTGCACCGCGAGCGCGTCGGCGACCTCGCGGAATGCGGTCTGGATCGCGCCTTCATAGCCCGCGAGCGCGGCGTCGCGCTGCGCTTCGCTGACTGCGACACCCGCGCGGCGGCCGCCGGCGTCGAAGATCGTCGCGGTCGCGTCGCCGCCCGCCGACCAGTTGAACGACCCGCTGTCGAACAGGCCGGAGAGCGCGTTGCTCGCAAAACCGAGCAGTCCGGTGAGCGAAATCGACGGGAACAATTGCGCGCGCGCGACGCCGATGTCGGCGTTGGCGGCGCGCAGGCCATATTCGGCCTCGATCACGTCGGGACGGCGGAGCAGGATTTCGGAGCTGACCCCGGCGGGCAGCGACACGATCGCGGGCGTCACTTCGGTGAGGCTCGCGGGCAGCAGCGTCCGGTCGACATCGCCGCCGACGAGCAGGCGGATGAGATTCTCATCCTGCGCGAGCGCGGTCCTTTGCTGCGCGATCGAATCCTCGGCGGTCGCGAGGATCTGTTCGGCCTGGCGCAGATCGGTGCGCGGCGCGACGCCGCCGTCGAGCCGCGCCTTGGTCAGCCGCACGCTCTCGCGCGCATTGGTGGCGGTGTCCTCGGCGATTTTGAGCAGATCGCGGTCGGCGCCATAGGTCGCCCATGCGTCCGCGAGATTGGCGATCAGCGCTAGCCGCATGGTGCGCGACGCCGCCTCGGTGCCGAGCGCGCGATTGCGGTCAGCTTCGGTCGCGTTGGCGAGCTTGCCGAACAGGTCGAGTTCGAAAGCGGTGATGCCGCCGCGCAGCGAGAAATCGCCGCTGCCGTTCGTGTTGCCGCCGCCATCCGAATAGCCTGCGCCGGCGCTGATCCCGAGCTCGGGGAATTGCCCCGATCGCGTGACGCGGACCTGCGCGCGCGCCGCGGCGACATTGGCGTAAGCGACGCGGAGGTCGCGGTTGTTCGCGAGCGCCTGATCGGCCAGCGACTGGAGTCGCGGATCGGTGAACACGCTTTTGTACGAGAGGATCGGCAGCGCCGCCTCGCTCTGGAGCAGATAGGCGTCGCCGGCGGGCCAGCTTTGCGGGACGGGCGGCGCCGGCAGCACCGTCTTCGGCGCGAGCGAGCAGCCGGCCAGCATCAGCGTACTTGCCATCAGCAGGGCGCGGGCGTGGATCATGCCGGCACCTCCGCCGCGCCTTCACCCTTGTTCTTGCCGAAGCGCGCGCGCGCCGCCGCGAGGCCGTCGCGCACGCCGCGGCGGACGAGGACGAAGAAGAGCGGGATAAAGAAGATCGCGAGGAAGGCGGCGGTGAGCATGCCGCCGATCACCGAGGTGCCGATCGCGACGCGGCTGTTCGCACCCGCGCCGGTCGCGATCGCGAGCGGCAGCACGCCGAAGATGAAGGCAAAGCTCGTCATCAAAATCGGGCGCAGGCGGATGCGCGCGGCGGCGATCGCAGCCTCGATCACGCGTTTGCCTTTGCGCTCTTCCTGCTCGGCGAATTCGATCATCAGGATCGCATTCTTCGCAGCGAGCCCCATCGTCGTGAGCAGACCGATCTGGAGGTAGACGTCATTCTCGAGCCCGCGCAGATTGACGGCAAAGATCGCGCCGATCAGCCCGAGCGGAATGACCAGGATCACCGCGAGCGGGATCGTCCAGCTTTCATAAAGCGCCGCGAGGCAGAGGAAGACGACGAGCAGCGACAGGCCATAGAGCAAGGGCGCCTGTCCCGACGAGAGGCGCTCCTGATAGGAGGAGCCCGACCAGGCGACGCTGGTGCCGGGGATCTCGTTCGCCATCCGCTCCATCTCGTCCATCACCTCGCCCGAGCTGGTGCCCGGCGCGGGCTGGCCCGAGATTTCGAACGCGGGCACGCCCTGGAAGCGCGAGCTGCTGCTCGGCGTCGTAGACCAGCCGGTCTTGGCGAAGGCGGAGAAGGGCGACATTTCGCCGTCGGCCGAACGGACATACCATTGGCCGAGGTCTTCGGGCCGCGCACGATAGGGGGCGTCGCCCTGGACATAGACGCGCTTGACGCGGCCCTTGTCGATAAAGTCGTTGACGTAGCGCCCGCCCCACGCGGTTGCGAGCGTCGAATTCACATCGGCATTGTCGATGCCGTACGCCGTCAGCCGCTGCGTATCGATATCGATCTTCAGCGTCGCGACGTCGGGAAGGTCGGACAGGCGCACCGAGGTCAGCTTCGGATTCGCATTCGCCGCGGAAAGCAGTTTTTCGCGTGCTTCGGCGAACTCTTCGCGGCTCATCCCGCTGCGGTTCTGAAACTGCATCGTGAAGCCCGACGAATCGCCGAGCCCGCGCACCGCGCCGGGGACGAGCGCAAAGATCTGCGCGTCGCGGAGGCCGCTCAGCGCCTTGCGCGCGCGTTCGGCGATCGCATCGGCGGTATTCTCCTTGCCCGGGCGGTCGTCCCAATGGGTGAGGTTGACGAAGCCCTGGCCGGTGTTCTGCCCCGAAGCGCCACCGCCGCCGCCCCCCGCGATCAGAAACAGCGCCTGCGTGTTCGCCTTTTCCGCTGTGAGCATATATTTTTCGATTTCGTCGCGCACTTCGAGCGTACGCGCCTGCGTCGCGCCCGCGGGCAAGCGAAATTGCACCGAAACGCGTCCCTGATCCTCGTTGGGCAGGAAGCCGCTCGGCAGGCGCAGGAACAGGACGACGAGCAGGACGAGCAGCACGGCGTAGATGCCGAGGAAGAGCCATTTGCGGTCGACGACCTTGGTAACGCTGCCGACATAGCGGTCGACCGACCGGTCGAAGCGCGTGTTGAAGCCGGTCTTGGCGCGTTCGAGCAAGGCACGCGCGCGCGGGAAGCGCCCGCCCTCGGCCGGAGCGTCGCCATGGCTCTTCGGCTTGAGTAGCGTCGAGGTGAGTGCGGGGCTCAGGATCAAGGCGACGAGCACCGACAGCGCCATCGCCGACACGATGGTGACCGAGAATTGGCGATAGATGACGCCGGTCGACCCGCCGAAGAAGGCCATCGGCAGGAACACCGCCGACAGCACGAGCGCGATCGCGATCAGCGCGACCTGCAGCTCCTTCATCGACTGGATTGTCGCGTCGCGCGCCGACATGCCCGGGTTTTCTTCCATCAATCGCTCGACATTCTCGACCACGACGATCGCGTCGTCGACGAGCAGCCCGATCGCGAGCGTCAGCCCGAACAGGGTGAGCGTGTTGATGCTGAACCCCAGCATATAGAAGATGGCGAAGGTACCGAGCAGCACGACGGGCACCGCGATCGCGGGGATCAGCACCGCGCGCCAGCTTTGCAGAAAGACGAACATCACAAGGATGACGAGCAAAATCGCCTCGAACAGCGATTTTTGCACTTCGCTCACCGACAGTTTGATGAAGGCGGTCGAATCATTGGCGTAGCTGTAGGTCAGCCCGTCGGGGAAATCGGCGGCGAGCTCCTCCATCCGCGCCTTGACCCGGTCGGCGGTCTCGAGCGCGTCCGACCCCGGCGACAGCGAAATCGACATGCCCGCGCCCGGATGGCCGTTGATCCGGCTGACGACGGCATAGCTTTCGGCGCCGATCTCGACGCGCGCGACATCCTTGATGCGCACGCTCGACCCGTCGGGCAGCGTCTTCAGCACGATATTCTCGAACTCGGGCACGGTCTGCATCCGCGACTGCGCGGTGACGGTCGCGTTGAGCATCTGGCCCTGCGGCGCGGGGAGGCCGCCGACGTCGCCCGCCGCGACTTCGCTGTTCTGCGCGGTGATCGCCGAAATCACGTCGCTCGGCATCAGCGATACCGCGGCGAGCCGCTGCGGATTGAGCCAGATGCGCATCGCGTGCGGCGCGCCGAAGATATTGACCTCGCCCACCCCTTCGACGCGCGACAGCGGGTCCTGGATGTTCGACGCCATATAGTCGGACACGTCCTGGTTCACGCGCGTGTTCGTCGAATCGTAAACGCCGACGAGCAGCAGCGTGTCCGAGTTCGACTTGGTGACGCGCACGCCCTGCTGCTGCACCTGTTGCGGCAGGCGCGAGACCGCCGATGCGATCTTGTTCTGGACCTGCACCTGCGCGATGTCGGGATCGGTGCCCTTTTCGAAGATCGCGGTGATGTTCGCCTGACCGCGCGAGCTCGACTGCGAGCTGAAATAGAGCAGGCCGTCGATCCCGGTCAGCTGCTGTTCGAGCACCTGCGTGACGCTGTTCTCGATCGTTTCGGCCGACGCGCCCGGATAGGAGGCGCGGATATTGACCTGCGCCGGGGCGATGTCGGGATATTGCTCGATCGGCAGCGAAAAGAGTGCGCCCGCGCCGCCGAGCATGACGATGATCGCCAGCACCCAGGCGAAGATCGGCCGGTCGATGAAAAGGCGCGACATAAGAGGCTACTTGCCCTTGGCTTGGGCGTCGCCGCCCTTCGGAGCACCGACGCGCTGCGCGCTGCTCGCGGGCACGGGGCGGATCGGCGCCCCTTGCCGCAGATTGCCGATGCCCTGCGTGATCACGCGGTCGCCGGGTTTCAGCCCGTCGGTGACGACCCAATTGGCGCCCGAGGTGCGGTCGGCGACGATCTTGCGCCGCGCCGCCTTGTTGTCCTTGCCGACAAGATAGACGAAGGCCGACCCGTCGAAATCGCGCTGCACCGCGGCCTGCGGCAGCAGGATCGCCGTCGGGTTCACCGCCTGGTCGAACAGCGCGGTCACAAACATGCCGGGCAGCAGGATGCCCCTGGGATTGGGGAAGCGCGCGCGCAGTGTGACGGTGCCCGTCGCCTCGTTGACAGTGACGTCTGAAAACTGGACTACGCCGGCAAAGGGGTAGGCGCTGCCATCCTCCATGCGCAGGCGCACCGAGGTGCTGCCCGCGGTGACCCCGCCGCTTTCGATCGCCTGGCGCAGCGTGGTGAGCTCGGCGCTCGACTGCTGCATGTCGACATACATCGGATCGGTCTGCTGGATCACCGCGAGCGGGCTCGCCTGGCTCGCGCTGACGAGCGCGCCGGGGGTCGCGAGGCTGCGGCCGATGCGGCCGCTGATCGGCGCGGTGATCGTCGCAAAACGCAGGTTAATGCGCGCGGTTTCCAGCGCGGCGCCATTCTGCGCGACCGCGGCGCGCGCCATCCGCGCCTGCGCGAGCGCGTCGGTGTAATCCTGCTCGGCGACCGCCTGCATCTTGGCGAGCGGTTCGAGCCGCCGCGCGCGTTCGTCGGCGGCCTGCGCGCTCGCGCGGGCGCTCGCGAGGTTCGCGGCGGCCTGGTCGACCCCCGCCTGATACAGGCTCGCGTCGATCTGGTAGAGCGGCTGGCCGGCGCGCACAAAGCCGCCTTCGGTGAACAGGCGGCGACGGATCAGGCCATTGACCTGCGGGCGCACTTCGCTCGTCTCGAACGCGACGGTGCGTCCGCCGAGCGACGAGGTGACGGGCACCGGCTCGACCTTAACGGCGACATAGCCGACCTCGGGCGCGCCGCGGCCATTCTTGCTTTCATCCTGACCCGAGCAGGCGCCGAGCGATAGAGCCGCGGCACACAGCACTCCGGTCAGCGACAGCGACCTTTTGTCCAGCATAGTTGGTTGTTCTCGTATCGGTTCGCCGGGAGGCGGGGGAGGTTGCGTCCTTTCAACCCATTGGATTGCGCCATGCAAGCGCAATGCAAGCGATGCGACAAATTACGACAATTTTTCTACCGCGGCCCATCGCCACCCGAGTTGTCATACAAGGCGGTAGTTGTCATACAATTTTTGCTTGACATGGGCCCACCAATACCCGCATCATTCGTGACACCGGTTACCAGTGCCGGGCAACGAAATAGAAACGGGAAGGCGGCTGGTGCGGCCACAAGGGCTGGCCATCAGGCGCAATCTCCATGGGAAATCATTGGCGAGCAGGCGACAGGCCGCCGCCGGCGTGGGAGGATGAAGATGGCTATTCAGGCAAGGCGGGGCGTCCGGACATTGGCGAAACTGGCAGGCGGCGCGTCGCTCGCGGCGCTGGCGCTATCGCCGGCCCATGCGCAGGATGCGGCGGCTCCGGCCGCCGATGACGCGATCGTGGTGACCGGCATCCGGGCGTCGCTCGAACGGGCGGCCGACATCAAGCGCGAAGCCGATCAGGTCATGGACGTCATCACCGCCGAAGACGTCGGCAAGCTGCCCGACGCCAACGTCGCCGAAGCGTTGCAGCGCGTCACCGGCGTTCAGATCACCCGTGTTTTCGGCGAAGGCCAGTCGGTGTCGGTGCGCGGGCTGCAGCAGGTGCGCGTCGAGGTCGATGGCCGTACGCTGCTCGGCTGGTCGGCGCGCCTGTCGCCGCCCGAAAATGACCAGCTCGGTCGCTCGTCGGGGCTCGATTCGGTGCCCTCCAGCCTGTTCGGCCGCCTCGAAGTGCGCAAATCGCCGCTCGCCAGCAATGCCGAAGGCGGCCTCGGCGGCACGGTGAACCTCGTCACGCCGAAGCCGCTGAGCTTCAAGGAACCGACAATCTCGGTCCGCGCGCAGGGCGTCTATTCGGAAAATTCGAAAAAGTTCGAACCCGCGATCACCGGTTTTGCGACGACCAAGTTCGCCGATGGCCGCATCGGTGTGATGATCGCGGGCGAATATCAAAAGCGTACCTCGATGACGCAGACGTTCGAGCGCAACAATTTCCTGGGCCGCACCTATACGGGGACGGGCGGCGGCGTCTTCCCGACCCCGGTGTTGCTGCAATATGAGCAGTTCACCGTCGACCGCTCGCGCCTCGGCCTCAACGGCGCGATCCAGTTCGAGGTGACGCCCGAGTTCACGATCACCGCCGACGCGCTCTATTCGAAGCTCAAGACCGGGCGCCGCCAGGACTTTTTCGCCTTCCGCCTGCCGACGGGCACCAATCCCGTCACCAATCGCGTCGTCGAGGATGGCATGGTCGTCGCGGGCAACGCCAACGGCACCGTCACCACCGCGGGGCAGATCCGCAACGAGCCGACCGAAAGCTTCCTCTATGGGCTCAACGGCAAATATGAGGGCGACAACGGGCTGACGATCGAGGCCGACGGCTATTACAGCAAAGGCACGATCGACCAGACGATCCAGATCATCACCTTGCAGGGCACCGCCGCGGTGCCGGGTGCGTTCGATTTCCGCGACACGACGATCCCGTCGCTGACACTGACCGGGCCGTTCAATCCGACCAACTATGCATCGTACAACCCGGCGACGAACGGCGTGCGCAGCAACCGCCTGATCGGCCTGCTCGACGAATATACGGGCAAGCTCGACGTCAGCTACGAAACCGGCGGCGTCACGATCGCCGCGGGGGTTCGCTATACCGACCTCCATGCGCGCTCGAACGCGTTCCGCAGCCAGGTCACGCCGACCCGCGCCGAGATCGAGCCCTATCTGAAGCTGGTCGACACGGGCGATTTCCTGTCCGACATTCCGGGAACCTTCCCGCGCAGCTTTTTGAGCACCGCGCCGACGTTCGACTATGTCTTCAACCGCGCGCAGGCGGCCGAGCCCAATCCGAACGCGAATGGCCGCTCGACGCTGCTGCCCAATCTGCAGCGCGACTATGACTTCAGCGAAAAGACGCTCGCCGGTTATCTGATGGTATCGGGCGAGGGCGAGATTGCCGGCATCCCGTACAAGGCGAATGCCGGGGTGCGCATCGCGTCGACGCGGTTGTCGGTCGATAGCTATGTCAACGTCGGCACCGTCAGCCGGCTGGTCAACGACAAGAATCGCTACACCAATGTGCTGCCGAGCGCGAACATCGCGTTCAATGTCACCGACGATTTCCTGATCCGCGTGTCGGGGTCGCAGACGATGCAGCGCGCCTCGATCGCCGACCTTGCGCCCTCGACCTTCTTCAACGCGACCAACCTGTCGGTCACCGGCGGCAATGTGAATCTCGAACCGCCGATCTCGACGCAGGCCGATGTCAGCTTCGAATATTATACGGGCAAGAGCTCGCTGATCTCGGGTGCGGTCTTCTATAAGGATGTGAGGAATTTCATCGCGAGCTTCGTCACCACCGGGGTCGACACCAACCTCGACCCGCAGGGCCGCGAACTCACCTTCTCGCGCCCGGAGAACCTCTCAAGCGCGAAGATCAAGGGCTTCGAAATCGGTATCCAGCAGTTCATGGACTTCCTGCCGTCACCGCTCGACGGCTTCGGGGTAATCGCGAACTACACCTATTCGGATTCGGAGGACAGCGCGGGCTTCCCGCTCGTCGCGGTGTCGAAGAACAGCTACAACCTGGTCGGCCTGTACGAGAAGGGGCCTTTCTCGGCGCGCATCGCGTACAATTACCGCGACGAGGCGGTGTTCGAATTCTCCGAAGGGCGGCCGAGCTTCGTCGGCTCGCGCTCGCAGCTCGACGCGCAGATCGGGGTCGACATCACCAAGAATATCGCGGTGTCGCTGCAGGCGCAGAATCTGATGCCGAAGAAATCGGCGACGACCGAGTATAGCAATTTCAACACGACCGCGCTCAACAGCTATGCCCTGTCCGAGCGGCGTTTCTCGGTCGGCGTGCACGCGAAGTTCTAAAAAGAGGTCCCCGGCATGGCGGTGTGGGTCGCGCGCCGCCATGCCAAAGGGGGTGATGCCAAACGGGGCCGCAGGGAGTGTATCGGGTTATGATTTCGCGTGATCGGCGTGCGCGCCTCGTTTCGGTTCTGGCGCTCGGCGCGGCGCTGACTTTCCCCTTGCAGGCGCAACCGGCGAAACTGCCCAAAATCCTCTCCGACCCCGCGACGATAGCGGCGAACCCGCTGCCCGATTTCAGCTATGCCGGCTATGGCTTCGGGTTGGCGCCGATCCCCGCCGATGCGGGGACGATCGTCGACGTCACCGACTATGGCGCGATCCCCGACGACGGGCTCGACGATAGCAAGGCGGTGCTGCGCGCGCTCGCCGCGGCGAACGCGGTGAAGGGCAAGGTGACGCTGCGTTTCCCCAAAGGCCGCACGCAGATCACCGAGGTGCTGCGGATCACGCGCAGCGATATCATCCTCGACGGCGCGGGCAACGGGCCGGGCGGCAGCGAACTCTGGTTCCCGCGCCCGCTGAAGCTCATCGACCAGAGCCGCGATTATGACGAGCTGCGCGCCTATATGGTGCGCGAGAAGAAGCAACAGGTCGAGCCCGAGCATAATATCGACTATCTGTTCACCGAATATACGTGGGCGGGCGGGATGATCTATGTCGCGCCCGCGGGCAGCCGGCCGGTCTCCTATGACGGGACGAAGGATGTCCGCGATCCGGTGCTCGCGACCGGGGTTTCGGGCAAGCAGTTCGCCCGCACGCTGACGGTCGATGATGCGTCGAAGTTCAAAGTCGGCGATGTCGTGCAGCTGCAATGGTTCTCGGTCGACGGGCCGAACAGCCAGATATTGAAATCGCTCTATGGCGATACCGACCTGCCGATCGGCTCGCATCACTGGAGCTTCCCGAACCGGCCGGTGGTCGCGCAGGCGACGCGCGTTGTCGCGGTGCGCGGCAAGACGGTGACGCTCGGCGACCCGCTGCTCCACGATGTCCGCGCCGCCCAGCCGGCGGTGGTCGCCCAATGGAAGCATCTGTCGAACGTGGGCATCCAGAATCTGCGGCTGCAATTTCCCGAGGCGCCGTCGTTCGGCCATCATCTCGAGCAGGGCTATAACGGCATCTATATGACCGGCGTCTTCGACGGCTGGGTCCGCAAGCTGACGATCGATCGCGCGGACAGCGGCATCCTCACCGACAATGCCGCGAGCCTGACGATCGCCGACGTCACCACCACCGGCGACCGCCGCGCGCATTATTCGGTGCATGTCGGCGCGGTGCACAATGTGCTCGTCAAGGATCTGAAGGTCGCAAATCCGGTCGTTCACCCGGTCAGCATCAACACGCGCTCGACGCGCTCGGTGTTCCTGCGCTCGGTCGTCGAGAAAGAGGCGATCATCGACCAGCACAGCGGGTCGAACCACCAGAATCTGTTCGACGCGATCGAGATGCACATCGACCCCAAACAGGGCAAGGACGGCTGGCATTACCAGCTGTGGGTCGGCGGCGGCGCGCCCTACTGGAAGCCGGGGCACGGGCTTTACAACACGCTGTGGAACGCGAAGCTGGTGATGCCCGAAAGCGTGCCCGCCGATGCCACGGTCGCGATCACAAGCGGACTCGAAGGCCCCGGCGAACGGATCGTCGGGTTGCACGCGAACCGCAAGATCGCGGTCAGCTACACCCCCGCGCCCTATATCGAGGGCACGGGGCAGGCGGTCGCCGCGGTGCCGTCGCTCTACGAATATCAGCTCGCCCGCCGGCGCCGCTGAGCCTTATTTCGTCGAAGGCGGCGCGACCGACTGGCGCTCGACGAAGGTCGAGGCCAGAACCGCGCCCTCGGCGACCTTGGTCCCCGGGGCGAGAAAATCGGGCACGAGCGTTTGCGCGGCGCGGATACCCATCTCGTGGATCGGCCAGCGGACCGTGCTGAGCGCGGGCCAGATATGTGTCGCGGTCGGGCTGTCGTCGAAGCCGATGATCGAAAGCTGCTCGGGCACCTTCACGCCCTTGCTGTGCGCGACGCTCATCACGCCGGCCGCCATCTCGTCGTTCGAGCAGAAGATCGCCGTCGGCGGGGCGGCGAGCGACAGCAGGGCTTCGCCGGCCTCGATGCCAGCGGTATAGCGGTAATTGCCGGGCGCGTTGAATGCTGGAGGAAGGTCGAGTCCGGCCTCGCTCAGCGCCTCGCGGAAACCTTCTTCGCGCTCGGCGGCCGAACGGAAGCCGACGGGGCCGCGCACGAAACCGATGCGGCGATGGCCGAGCGCGATCAATCGGCGCACCGCTTCGGCGACGACCTCGCGATCGTTCGACGAAATGCAATGCTTCGCATCGTCGAGCGGCGCCGACCCGACGCGGACATAACGCACGCCCAGATCCTCGCAGAGCGCGGCCAGATCGTCATTCTCCGAAATCGGCGGCAGCAGCATCGCGCCGATCGGCCGCTGTTTTTCCAGGAACGTGCGTACATCGTCGAGCAGCTTGTCCGACCCGCGATCGACGGGGCGGACAAGCAAAGCAAGGTCGCTGTCCTTGATCGCGTCGAGCACGCCGCGCTGGAAGTTGAGCACGGTCTGCGCGTTCGGATTGTCGTGGAGCAGCGCGATCAGGAAGTTGCGGCGAAAGGCGAGCGCGCGCGCTTGCGGATTGGGGACGAAGCCCAATTGTTCGATCGCCTTTTCGACCGCGGCGCGCGTCTTGTCGGTCAGGAATTCGGAGCGGTTGATCACCCGGCTCACGGTCTTTTTCGACACCCCCGCAAGCGCCGCGACGTCGTTGATCGTCGGTTGCTTGCCCCCCGGCCCCTTATTCTGTGCCGCCATATTCGCTCTTTCCCCTGCAAGCCTCTGGCCAGGCCCGCGCTTTGCAATGCTGATGGGCGCTCGAAAGCGTAAAATCAACCGCCCGGCGGGGGTGCCAACACCTCTTGACACCGGTTACCATCAAAACTAGCAAGGCGGCAAGCCAGAAATATCGAGCGAGGATGCGATCCCATGTTTTCCAAGACCTATTACGCCACCCATCCCGTGATGATGGAGGAGGTGTCGAACGCCGAACTGCGCGATCGCTACCTCATCCAGAACCTGTTTCGTGACGGCGAGTGCGTCCTCAACTACACCCATGCCGACCGCTTCGTGATCGGCGGCGTCGCCGTGGGTTCGGCCCCGGTCAAGCTGCCCGCGCAGAGCGAGCCGCCGTCGGCCGCGGGCCACCCGTTCCTCGAACGCCGCGAGCTCGCGATCGTCAACGTTTCGTCCGTCGAGGGCACCGTCACCGTCGACGGCGAAAGCTTCACGCTCGGCAACAAGGATTGCCTCTATGTGACGATGGGCGCGAAGGACGTGGAGTTTGCAGGCGAAGGCGCGCGCTACTATCTGGCATCGTGCCCCGCGCACAAGGCGTTCACGACGCGCAAGCTCGGCATCGCCGACGCCAATGCACTCGATCGCGGCAGCCTCGCCGAATCGAACGAACGCACGATCTTTCAGCTCGTCATTCCGGGCGTGTGCGACAGCGCGCAGCTCGTCATGGGGCTGACCGTGCTCAAGGAAGGCAGCGTCTGGAACACGATGCCCCCGCACATCCACGAGCGCCGCAGCGAGATTTATTTCTATTTCGAACTCGACAATGTCGACAGCGACCGCGTGATGCATTTCATGGGCGAGGGTGAAGCCACCCGCCATATCGTCATGCAGAATGAGGAAGCGGTGATTTCGCCGCCCTGGTCGATCCACATGGGCGCGGGCACCAAATCCTATGCCTTCATCTGGGCGATGGCGGGCGAGAATCAGGATTATACGGACATGAACGTCCTCGACATCTGTCAGCTGTCGTAATCCATTCATCGTCACCCCGGACTTGATCCGGGGTCCAGACTACGCCGCTGAAATGGGTGCCGGATCAAGCCCGGCATGACGAAGGGTAGGAAGATGAAGATGTTCGACCTCACAGGAAAAGTCGCGCTCGTCACCGGCGCCAACACCGGCATCGGGCAGGGGATCGCGCTCGCGCTCGCCGAAGCGGGCGCCGACATCGCCGCCGCGGGCCGCTCGCCCGCCGACGAGACCGTCGGCAAGATACGCGGGCTCGGTCGCCGCGGCGAGAATTTCGCCGCCGACCTGTCGAGCGTCGGCGCGGTGCAGCCGCTCGTCGATGCGGTGCTCGCCGAGTTCGGGCGCATCGACATCCTCGTCAACAATGCCGGCATCATCCGCCGCGCCGATGCGGTCGATTTCACCGAGGCCGACTGGGACGCGGTGATGGACACCAATTTGAAGACGCTCTTCTTCCTCTGCCAGAGCGTCGGCCGCCACATGATCGCGCGCGGGTCGGGCAAGATCATCAACATCGCCTCGATGCTGACCTTTCAGGGTGGCATCCGCGTGCCGAGCTATACCGCGTCGAAATCGGGGGCCGGCGGACTCACCAAGCTGCTCGCGAACGAGTGGGCGGCAAAGGGTGTGCAGGTCAACGCGATCGCGCCCGGCTATATCGCGACGAACAACACCGCCGCGCTGCAAGGCGACGAGACGCGCAACCGCCAGATTATGGAGCGCATCCCCGCTGGACGTTGGGGCGACCCTGCCGATATCGGCGGCGCCGCGGTCTTCCTCGCCTCGTCGGCGGCGGATTATGTCCAGGGCCATATCCTCGCCGTCGACGGCGGCTGGCTCGCGCGCTAGCCTCGCGCGATGACCGAAGGCCGCCTTGTCTTTTTCGGCGAACTGCTGATCCGCCTGACCGCGCCGGGCAATGAGCTGCTGATGCAGTCGCCGTCGCTCGCGCTCCATGTCGGCGGCGCGGAAGCGAATGTCGCGATCGGCCTCGCGCACCTTGGCCACGACTGCGCGATGGTCAGCCGCGTTCCTGCGAATGCGCTGGGTGGCGGAGCGGTGGCGGCGGTACGCGGCGCGGGCGTCGATTGCGGCGCCGTTTCCAGCGGTGCAGGGCGCATGGGGCTCTATTTCCTCAGCGTCGGCGCGGGGCTCCGCGCGTCGGAGATCGTCTACGACCGTGCGGGGTCGAGCTTCGCGGCGACCGGGCCCGAGGATTATGATTTCGACCACTTGCTCGCGGGCGCGGGCCTGCTCCACCTGTCGGGCATCACCCCCGCGCTCGGGCCGCGCTCAGCCGAAGCCGCGCTGTCGGCGGCACGCGCGGCGAAACGGCTCGGCGTTCCCGTCAGCTTCGACGGCAATTACCGCGCGATGCTGTGGGAGGCGTGGGACAGCGATCCGCGCACGATCCTCTCCGAACTGATCGGCACCGCCGACATATTGTTCGGCAACCACCGCGATCTGTCGCTCGTGCTCGGCAAGGAATTCAGCGGTGAGGGCGAGGACCGGCGACGCGAAGCCGCCGAAGCGGGTTTCGCGGCGTTCCCCGGCCTCAAGCTGATCGCCTCGACCGCGCGCCATACGGCCACCGCCGACCACCACCGCATCGCCGCACGCGTCGACCTGCGCAGCGGTGGCTACCAGACGCCTGAGATCGACGTAACCGGCATCGTCGACCGCATCGGCGCGGGCGATGCCTTTGCCGCGGGCGTACTCCACGCGCATCTGTCGGGCGGCGATGCGCGTGCGATGGCCGAATCGGGCCTTGCGCTCACCTGCCTCAAACATTCGCTGCCGGGCGACGCCAGCCGTTTCGGGCAGGCCGATATCGACGCCTTCCACGGCGGCGGGCTCGATGTCCGGCGCTGAGCCGATCGGCCGCCGTGCGCTTCTGGCAACGGCCGGCAGCTCGCTCCTCCTTTCAGCTGCCGCGCGGGCCGAGGTCTTCACGCCGGTTCATCATATCGGAGCGGTGAGCGCGTCCGACGGCGACTATCGTTCGGGCGCATTCCGCAGCTTTGGCGACAGCCAGTCCTGGGCTTTCACGGGCATCCGCTATGGCCGCGCCGAGCGTTTTCGGGCGCCGGTCGCCATAACGAAGGCAGAGCAATTGCGGGGCGACATTTTTGGTCCCGCCTGTCCCCAAACGGGTGGCCGCTATCAGCCGCAGGGCGAGGACTGCCTGTTCCTCAACGTCTGGACGCCCGACATTGAAAAGCCGGCAAAGCGCCCCGTGATGGTCTATTTCCACGGCGGCGCCTATTCGACTGGCAGCGTCACCGATCCGGTCAACGACGGCGCGAATCTCGCGGCGCGCGGCGATGTCGTGGTGGTCACCGTCAACCACCGCCTCAACGCGCTCGGCTATCTCTACCTTGCGCGGCTCGACCCGCGTTTCCCCGATAGCGGCAATGCCGGGCAACTCGACCTGATCGTCGCGCTGCAATGGGTCCAGCGCAACATCGCGGCGTTCGGTGGCGATCCGGCCAATGTCACCGTCTTCGGTCAGTCGGGCGGCGGCGCGAAGATCGCGACCTTGATGGCGATGCCCGCGGCGAAAGGGCTGTTCCACAAGGCGATCACGATGAGCGGGCAGCAGGTCACCGCCTCTGGCCCGCTCAACGCGACCAAACGTGCGCAGGCATTCCTCGACAAGCTGGGGCAGGGCGTCGACCCCGCGACCGCACCGGTCGAGCAACTCGTCGCAGCGCTATCGGCGACCGATCCGATCCTCGGCGGCGGGGTCTATATGGGGCCGGTGCTCGATATGAAGCATCTGGTGCGCCACCCCTTCTGGCCCGACGCCGCGCCGCAGTCGCTTGGCATCCCGATGATGCTCGGCAATACGGTGATGGAAACGCGCGCTTTCTACGTCCCCGATGGCAAGCAGCTCGCGGGGCTGAGCTTCGACAATCTCGCTCAGCGGATCGCGCCCGAGATGCGGATCGACATCGAACCGTCGTGGGTCGTCGGCCAGTTCCGCGTGCGCTATCCGAAGGCCGCGCCGCTCGAGCTGTTCCACCGCATCGTCACCGCCGCGCGCAGCTGGCGCGGGCAGGTCGAGGAGGCCGAGGCGCGCGCCCGCGCCAGGGCTCCGGGCTTCGTCTACCAGCTCGATTTCGAAAGCGCGAAACACGCCGACGATATCGCGCTCAGCTTCGGCACGATACCCGATCCCACCCCCGCGCAGCAGGCGATGAGCGATCGCGTGATGGACGCCTTCGTCCGCTTTGCCGGCACCGGTAACCCGGGCTGGCCGGCCTATGATCTGGCGAAGCGTCAGACGATGATCTTCGATACGGAGAGCCGCGTCGAAAATGATCCGCGCAAGTGGGAGCGCGAGCTGTTCGCGCGGGTGCCGTACATCCAGCCGGGCAGCTAGACGATCTTGTGCGAGCCGAGCCAGTTCCACAGCAGCTCGGGCCAGATCGCGATGGGCAGCCCCGCCGCTTTCATCAGCCCGAAGCCATGTTCGCCGCGCTCGAAGAAATGCGCCTCGACCAGAGCGCCAACGGCGCGCGCCGCCTCGCGCAGCCGCACGCTGTTCTCGACCTTCACGACGCCGTCGTCCTCGGCGTGGAGCAGCCACAGCGGCGGCTGGTCGGCGCGGACATTGCGCTCGGGCGAATAAAGTTTCTCGCGCGCCGCATCGGGGTTGGCACCGATCAGTTTCTCGCGGCTCACTGCATGCGCGATCGCCGGGTCCATCGACACGACGGGATAGATGGCCGCGAGCGCATCGGGCCGCGCCGGCAGAGCGTCGGCGGCATCGACCGGAGCGTAAACCTTGGCGTCGAAGCGCGTAAGCAGGCTCGTCGCGACCTGCCCGCCCGCCGAGAAGCCGCCGAAGGCGACGCGCGCCGGGTCGACGTGGTCGAGGGCTGCACGACTGCGCACCAGCCGAACCGCGCGCTGCGCATCGGCGAGCGGGACGTCCGCACCGTTCGTCCAGCCGTCACCCGGCAGGCGGTAAAAGAGGACATAAACGGTAACCCCGCGGGCACGCAGCCAGCGCGCGAGTTCATAACCCTCCTTGTCGACCACGACGTAGCGATAGCCGCCGCCCGGAGCGAGGATCACTGCCGCGCCATTGGGCTTCGCGGGCCGGAAGATGTCGAGCCGCGGACGTGTGATGCCTTGCAGCATCCGGTCGCTCGCATCCGGATCGTCGCTGCGCTGTACGACCGCTTCGACAAGTCCCGAGGGCGGCCGGATATGCCCCTCGGGCCAGAGCGCAATGCTCGCGTCGGGGGTCAGGCCTGCCGGGCGTGTCCATGCTTCGCGTGCTGCCGCGCTCGCGAAGGGCAGCGCGAGGCTGGCCGTCAGCAGGGCGCGGCGGTCGAGCGTCATTGTGCCGCCGCCTTGTTCGGATAGGCGATGATCAGCACCAGCGGTTCGCGGCCCGTCTGGCGAATGCCGACCTTTGCGCCTTGATAGAGCCATGCGGCCGTGCCCGCTTTCAGCTCTTTCTCCTCGCCGTCCGAATGGACGACGCCCGTGCCCGAGAGGACATAATAAATCTCGTCATGATCGATCGGATGCACGCCGATCGCCGCCCCGGCGTGCAGCGCGCGCTTGCGGAATTCGAAGCTGCGCGGCGCGGGGACCGAATCGCTGATCCGGTACGCGGTCGACATACCGATCGCGCCGTGCGGCGGCGCTTCCTCGCGCACCGTTGCCGTTTCGTCGATCACGACCATTGCGGGAGCGGCTCCCCCGGCAAGGAACAGGGCGAAGAGCGCGCCCATCGTCAATTCGCCGTCCGCGATGCGCGATCGCGCGCCGACAGATGTTCCTGCGGCAGGGGGGCGGTCTGGCCAGGATAGCGGCCCGACTTGGGCTCCATCGTCGCAAGGTCCCAGTCGCCCGCCACAAAGGGCGCGCGCACTTCCTTGACCTCAGGATAACCGCTGACTTCCTTCTCATCGTCGATCACATCGCCGCGCCCCTCGGCGACGAAGAAGAGCACGCGAATCTCCTCGGCATCGCGCGCCCACGGCCGCGCCCCCGCGGTCGACAGCACCGATGTTTCGACATCGCGCACCGGCAGAATAGTATAACCGCCAACCGGCGCGAGCGGCGCCTTGGCGCGGATCAGCTTCGCCTTTGTCTCGCCATAGCGGCCGACCTCGGGAAGCGGCTCGCCGTGGCGGTCGACCGCCAGATTATCCTTGCCATAATATTCGAGGTCGCCGTCGCCGCCGAGCATCAGGAACGGTAGCCCCGCATCGGTGTCGTTGCCGCCGCGCATGACATTGCCGACCGCGGTGATCTGTCCGGTCACATATTCATGCCCGACCCATTCGAGATTCATCAGGTTGTAATGAACCGCGCGGTGCTGCGGATTATAGATCAGATTGTTGATCATCAGCGCCTGCGCGCCGCCCTTGATCAGCGGGTTGCGCTCGACATTATGCGCCCAGACGTTGCGGTAAAAGACGATGCCCGTCGCATTGTCGTGGATCAGCGATCCCTTGCTATGCTCGCCCTTCGGATGGCTCGCATCGGCGAGCCCCTCGGCGGCGAGATTGTTCGAAAAGGTGATGTTGTGGCTCGTGCCCTTCCGCCATTCCGCGACGCTCTTGCCGGTGAAGCGCGGTCCAGAGGCCGACATATTTTCGTCGATCCCCCACATCAAAGTGCAATGGTCGACGATGACATTATGCGCCGCGACGGTCGAGAAAGTGTCGGCTTCCCACCCGCTGCGCTTCGGCTGGCCGTCAACGCCGGTGTAGACACGCAAATGGCGCATCACGACGTCGTGCGTCTTCACGTCGATGCCGGTGCGGATCAGGGTGATGCCGGGCCCCGGCGCGGTCTGGCCGGCGATCGTCAGATAGGGATGTTTGATCTCGATCGTGCTGCGGCCCATGTCGATCACCCCGCCGACCTCGAACACGATGATGCGCGGCCCCGGCGTGTCGATCGCCGCCTTCAGCGATCCGGGGCCGTCAGGCGCGAGCGTGGTCACGCGCAATATCTGCCCGCCGCGTCCGCCCGGGGTCTCTGCTGCCGGACCGACCGCGCCCGGAAAGGCGAGCGGTGCCGCATCGGCGGCCGTCGCCGAACCCGATGACAGGCTAAGGGCCAGAAAAAGCGCAGTTATCCGAGGATTTTTGGGCATCCTGTCTCTCCTCATCATTGGGGTATTGACATGTTCGTCGCAATCCGCAATCTTTCTGACACCGGTTACCCCAATCGGTCAACGAGAAAATATTTCCAAGGGAGAGGGTCTGATCCGGTTCGCCGCATGTGACGGCGAGCCATCATCACTCTCTGAAAGATCAACGGATGAAGCGGTGTGCCAAATCGCTTTGTCCAGTAAAGTAACCGGTGTCATTCCTTGCGCAAGCGGGGGCAACGGGGCGATATGGGAGGATGATAATGGCTATTCATGCAATGCGGAGCATTCGCACTTTGACCCGGCTGGCGTGCGGTGCATCGCTTGCCGTTCTGGCGGCCTCGCCGGCCTGGGCGCAGGACGCTGCTGCGGCCGCCGATGAAGCGGTGGCGAGCGGAGACGAGATCGTCGTCACCGGCTTCCGCGCCTCGCTCGGTGCCGCGCTCAACGTGAAGCGCGAGTCGGTCGCCGCGGTCGACGCGATCGTCGCCGAAGATATCGCCAAATTCCCCGACCAGAACCTCGCCGAATCGCTGCAGCGCATTCCCGGCATCACGATCCAGCGCGATGGCGGCGAAGGCCGCGGCATCACCGTGCGCGGGCTCGGCTCGCAATTCACCCGCGTCCGGGTCAACGGGCTCGAAACCGTCGCGACCTCGACCGACGGCGCCTCGGCGAACCGCGACCGCGCGTTCGACTTCAACGTCTTCGCCTCGGAGCTGTTCAGCTCGATCGTCGTCCACAAGACCGCGTCGGCCGAACTCGACGAAGGCTCCCTCGGCGCCGTCGTCGACCTCAACACGGGCAACCCGCTCGCGGGCAAGGGCGGCTTCACCGCCGCGCTGTCGGCGCAGGGCAGCTATAACGACCTCTCCGAAAAAGTCGGCCCGCGCGTCGCCGGACTGCTCAGCTGGGTCAACGATGCCGGCACGCTCGGTTTTGCCGTGTCGGCCGCCTATTCGGACCAGAAGACGCTCGAACTCGGCAATAATTCGGTTCGCTGGGCGCAGGCGCGCTTCGACTCGGTCGATGGTACGCCGTGCTGGACCACCGCCAATTCGGGCGGCACCTACAGGCCAAGCACGGCTTGCGATTCGGTCTCGCTCGCCTTCCATCCGCGCATCCCGCGCTACGGCGAAATCGCGCATGACAAGAAGCGCCTCGGCATCACCGGGTCGATCCAGTTCGCGCCGAGCGATGCGACCAAAATCTCGCTCGACGGCCTTTATTCGAGCTTCAAGCATCAGCGCCGCGAGCGTTGGGCCGAGGTGCTGCTGCGCAGCAACGAACGCTCGATCAACGTCAGCGACTATGAAATCGACGCCGACAATAATCTGATCTCGGCGACGCTCGACGACGCGTGGGTGCGCACCGAACATTATCTGCGCAAGGCGAAGACCGAATTTTACCAGGTCGGCGCGACGTGGGACCAGGATGTCAGCGATACGTTCCGCTTCACCCTGCTCGGCGGCCTGTCGAAATCGACCGCATCGATCCCGCTCGAAACGACGATCGTCTTCGACGACCGCGATGCGCAGGATTATCGCTACGATTATAGCGACATGAAAAATCCGCTGCTGACCTTCGGCACCAGCGTGACCAATCCGGCGAATTTCCAGCTTGCCGAAATCCGCGACCGCCCGTCGGAGGTCGCGAACAAGTTTCGCACCGCGCAGCTGCGCACCGAATGGGACATCAGCGACGATTTCACGGTCAAGGCGGGCGGGGTCTATCGCCGCTTCGACTTCGCCAGCATCGCCTTCACGCGCGACACCGTCGTGTGCGGCAACGGCGGCGTCGACCGTGTTCTCGGCACGCTCGCCTGCTCGCCGTCGTCGGCGTTCGGACCCGCCGCGGTGTACGGCTTCCCGGTCAATCCGGGGCTCGCCGACCTGTTCACGCTCGGCAAGGCGGGGCAACCGGCGGGTACGACGACCGAATGGCTGGTCGCCAATCTCGACGCGACGACCGCCTTCACCAAGCTTTACGACCGCGTCGCCGCGGTCGACGCCGGCAACAACCGCGCGGTGCGCGAAGAGGTCACCGGCGGCTATCTGCAGTTCGATGCCAAGGGCGAGCTTGGCGGCCTGCGCTATGCGCTGAATGCCGGGGTGCGCTACGTCCACACCGACCAGACGTCGAGCGGGCTCAGCAGCGGCGCGGCGGTGACGGTCGAGCGCAGCTACGAAGACTGGCTGCCGTCGATGAACCTCGCGCTGTTCCCGCACGACGACATCATCATCCGCGCCGCGGTTGCCGATGTGATGACTCGCCCGACGCTCGGCAATCTGACGCCGGGCGGGACAGTCGACGGGTTCAACTATCGCATCAACTACGGCAATCCGTTCCTCGATCCGTTCCGCGCGACCGCCTATGACATTGCGTTCGAATGGTATTTCGCACCGCAGTCGATCTTCTCGGTCGCGCTGTTCAAAAAGGATATCGCAAGCTTCCCCGTCGCGACGACGACCAGCGGTACCTTTGCCTCGACCGGCCTGCCGACGTCGATCATCCCGCCGAGCAGCCCGGCGTCGATCAATCCCGAGGGTCAGATCTGGACGATCAACTCGATCGGCAACGGCGAAGGCGCAAAGCTGAAAGGCATCGAAGTCTCGTTGCAGGCACCGTTCAAATTCCTGCCGGGTTTCCTGTCGAACTTCGGCGGCATCGTGAATGCGACCTATGTCGACTCGGACGCCGATTATTCGGTCGCCGGCCCGTCGATCGTCCCGGGCGGCGCCAACGTCGGCGCGATCCGCAACGGCACGCTCTTCAACCTGTCGAAGCGCGCCTACAACGGCACGCTCTATTATGACGACGGCAAGTTCAGCGCCCGCGCCTCGGTCAGCTATCGCAGCCGCTATGCCGATGCGAACAGCGGCACCGGCAACGTCTTCGAAGGCTATGGTTCGACGATCAACGTCGATGCGTCGGTCCGTTACGCGATCACCGACAATATCGAAATCTCGGTCGAGGGCATCAACCTGACCGACGAATATCGCTATCGCTTCACCGATATCGATGCCGACCGCAATTACGAGAATAACCACTTCGGCCGTACCTTCCTGTTCGGCGCGCGCGTCAAGATCTGACGGATTCGTCCCGGTGAGGCCCGGTTTCCGTTTTCAGGGGACCGGGCCTTTCTTTTTTTGAGGAGAGACGCGTGACCGATCGTCGCGACATGCTCAAACTCGCCGGGAGCGGCCTGCTCGCGACCGGCCTGTCGGGCTTCGCCGCGCCCGCCGCATGGGCGACGGCGGCGCCCGCGTCTTCGGGTCCCGTTCCGGCGTGGGCCAAGGGTTTCGACGGCCAGCGCAAGGCCGATCTCGGCGACGGGCGCTTCCTCAACCCGATCATGGCCGGCGACCATCCCGATCCGTCGATCCTGAAGGACGGCGCCGATTATTATATGACCTTCTCGACCTTTGACTCCTATCCGGGGCTGGTCATCTGGCATTCGCGCGATCTGGTGAACTGGCGCCCGATCGGCCCCGCGCTCCACAAGAATATCGGCTCGGTCTGGGCGCCCGAACTGTGCAAGCACAAGGGCCGCTATTATCTCTACATTCCCACGAAAGGCCCGAACACAAGCTGGGTGATCTGGGCCGACCGGATCGAGGGACCGTGGAGCAAACCGGTTGACCTGAACCTACCCAATCATATCGACCCGGGCCATGTGGTCGGCGAAGACGGGTCGCGCTGGCTGTTCCTGTCGGGGGGCGACCGCGTGCGCCTGTCCGACGACGGCCTCAAGCGCATCGGCGAGCCCGAACATGTCTATGATCCGTGGCGCTATCCCGCCGACTGGGTGGTCGAAGGCTTCGCACCCGAGGGGCCAAAGATCACGCGGCGCGGCGACTATTTTTACATGATCACCGCGGTCGGCGGCACCGCGGGTCCGCCGACCGGCCATATGGTGATCGCGGCGCGGTCGAAATCGATCCACGGGCCGTGGGAGAACTGCCCCGCGAACCCGCTCGTCCGCACGACGTCGGCCGCCGAAAAATGGTGGTCGCGCGGCCATGCGACGCTCGTCGAGGGACCCGCGGGCGACTGGTGGAGCGTCTATCACGGTTTCGAAAACGGCTATTGGACGCTCGGACGGCAGGCGTTGCTCGACCCGATCGAATGGACCGACGACGGCTGGTTCCGCATGAAGGGGGGCGACCTGTCGCGGCCGATCGCCAAGCCGAAGGGCGGCACGATCGCGGGCCCGCACGGCATGGCGCTGTCCGACGATTTTACCGCGCTCGCGCTCGGCGCGAAATGGAATTTCTTCAAGCCCGCCGCCGACGAGCGCAGCCGCGCGCGCGTCGAGGATGGCGTGCTGGTGCTGGCGGCGCGCGGCAAGGCGCCGGTCGATTCATCGCCCTTGCTGCTGATCGCGGGCGATCAGGCGTACCGCTTCGAATGCGATATCGAGATCGCGCCCGGCGGCACCGCTGGCCTGATCCTCTTCTATGACGAAAAACTCTATTGCGGGCTCGGCTTCGACGGCGAGCGCTTCGTCACGCACCAATATGGCATCGAGCGCGCGCGCCCCGCCAACCCGCACGGGGCACGCATGCGGATGCGCGTCACCAA
Organism: Sphingopyxis sp. H053; assembly: GCF_001468225.1. Taxonomy (GTDB): domain Bacteria; phylum Pseudomonadota; class Alphaproteobacteria; order Sphingomonadales; family Sphingomonadaceae; genus Sphingopyxis. The sequence goes on from NZ_LNRU01000011.1 coordinate 153,104, forward strand.
CGATCGCCATATCGTCACCTACGACACCAGCGGCGACGGCGGGAAGACGTGGACGCGTTTCGACCGCGGCATGGAGGTCTCGGGCTATCACCATAATGTGCGCGGCGGTTTCCTGATGCTGCGGCCCGGCCTCTATTCGGCGGGGCAGGGCGAGGCGCGCTTCCGTGATTTCACCTTCCGCGCGCTCGACTAAAGCGTCACGCCCGATTTCCAGATCGCGATATCGCGTTCGTCGTTTTTCTCGGCCTGCGTCGGCTTGCCCGAGGCTGTCGCAGCGATCAGGTCGAGCAGCGCGTCCGCTGTATTGTCGAAGCCCGCTTCGAGCACCGACCCGGCATCGAAGTCGATCCAGCTCGCCTTGCGCTGGGCCAGCGCGCTGTTCGATGCGATCTTCAGCGTCGGCGCCGGAAAGCCGAGCGGGGTGCCGCGGCCGGTGGTGAACAGGATGATCGTCGCGCCCGCCGCGGTCAGCGCGGTCGATGACACCGCGTCATTGCCCGGCGCTTCGAGCAGGGTCAGCCCGGGCAGCGTGGCTTCGCCGCCGTAGCGCCGGACATCGACCACCGGCACATTGCCGCCCTTCTGTACCGCGCCGAGCGACTTTTCCTCGAGCGTGGTGATCCCGCCCGCGATATTGCCGGGCGAGGGATTCTCGCTCACCGGCTCGCCGTTGCGAATGAAATAATCTTTGAAGTCCTGCACCAGCGCGACGGTGTCGTCGAACACCGCGCGCGATATCGCACGGTCCATGAGCAGCTGTTCGGCGCCGAAAATCTCGGGGATTTCGGTCAGCACAACCTTGCCGCCGGCCGCCGCGACGGCATCGGCCATGCGCCCGACGAGCGGGTTCGCGGTCAGCCCCGACAGCCCGTCGGAGCCGCCGCATTTGACCCCGAGCACCAGCTGCGACAGCGGCACCTTGCGGCGCGGTGTATCGGCGCAGCCCGATACCAGCTCGTCAACCAGCGTCAGGCACGCCGCCTCGTCATCCTCGACCGCCTGCGCCGACAGTGTGCGGATATGCGCGCGGCGTTCGGCCGGGATCAGCTCGATCAGCGCGCCGAGCTGGTTGCTTTCGCACCCCAGCCCGACGATCAGCACCCCGCCGGCATTGGGATGCTGCGCGAGCGCCGCGAGCAACGCGCGCGTATGACCCAGATCGTCGCCAAGCTGCGAGCAGCCAAACGGATGCTTGAACGCATGAACCCCGTCGACGGCCCCGGCATGGCGCGCGCCCGCGATCCGCGCGACGCGCGCGGCCAGATTGCCGACGCAGCCGACGGTCGGCAGGATCCAGATTTCGTTGCGTGTGCCGACGCGGCCGTCGGGGCGGACATAGCCGCCGAATGTCGGCGCCGGCTTGGCGTCTGGTGTCGCTTCGCTCGCGCCCGGCCCATAATGATAATCGCCATCGCTGCGCAGCGCGGTCGCCAGATTGTGGCTGTGGACATGGTCGCCCGGCGCGATGTCGGCGGTCGCGATTCCGATCGGGAAGCCATATTTGATCACCGCTTCGCCGTGCGCGATCGGCGCGAGAGCGATCTTGTGCCCGCGCCCCACGGCAACCGATGCGCGAAGATCACAGTCGGCGAACAGGGGGGCGCCTGCCGCGATATCGGCAATCACCGTTGCGACATTATCCACGTCACGGACGCGGATCGCATGGATTCGGCTGTTGCCGGTCATCGCCGTTCAGCAGTGCCCGGTATGGCGGAGCAATTTGTCATACATCCGATATTCGCTTGCCTTTGACACCGGTGTCTCTTACACCGCTTCGCGGAAGAGGGAAATGAGAAAGATGCTGGCGACAAGCGATCAACAGAATGTGGCGCGTGCACTAATCGACGCACGCGCGGGAAAGACACCGCTTACCGTCTATCCCGGCGCGATGCCGCAGACGATGGCTGAGGCCTATGCGATCCAGGACAGCGCGATCGCGCTCGACGGCCGCCGCATCGGCGGATGGAAGGTCGGGCGAATCGCCGCCGAGCTCGTCACCCGCTACGGCGGCAACCGCCTGACCGGACCGATCTTCGCCGACGAAATCTTCGATGGCGCCGCCGATCCCGTGATGCCGGTTTATGCTGACGGCTTCGCTGCGGCCGAGGCCGAGATTCTGCTCTGCTTCGGCGACGTCGGCACGCGCGTCTATGACATCGACAGTGTGCGCGAGTGCATCGCCGACGTCCGCACCGGCATCGAGATTGCGAGCTCGCCCTTTCCCGAAATCAACCGCCACGGTCCCGCGGTCACCGCGTCGGACTATGGCAACAACAAGGGGCTGATCCTCGGCCCGTCGATCGCCGACTGGCGCGGCGCCGATCTTGTCCGCATGCCGGTCGAAATGGCGATCGACGGCGAAGCGGTCGGCGCGGCGACGATGGAGGCGATGCTCGATGGCCCGTTCGGATCGGCGCTCTTCCTGATCGACATCCTGCGCGCACGCGGCATAGCTATTCCACCCGGGACCTGGGTGTCCGCGGGCGCGATCACCGGTATCCATGAAATCAAGCCCGGCCAGCGCGCCGAAGCGCTCTTCGACGGAAAAATCCGCGTCGGTTGCTCGATCAAAAGCTATTAAAGCAAAACAACGGGAGAGGTTTATGGCACAGGCATTCGCGGACGGAGGTACGGCGGCGCCGGTGCCAAGGTCCGGCCGCTACCGCTGGCTGATTGTCGCGGTGCTGTTCGCGGCGACCACGGTCAATTATATCGACCGCACCATGCTCGGTCTGCTCGCGCCGACGCTCGGCACCGAGCTTAAGTGGAGCGAGAATGACTATGGCAACATCGTCACCGCCTTCCAGGCCGCCTATGCGCTCGGCTTCCTGCTCATGGGCTGGCTGATCGACCGCTTCGGTCCCAAGATCGGATACAGCATCGCTATTTCGATCTGGACGATCGGTCATATCGCGCATGGTTTCGCGGGGTCGATCGCCTCCTTCATGGCCGCGCGCGTCATACTCGGCGTCGGCGAGGCGGGGCATTTCCCCGCGGTCGTCCGCGCGTCGAGCGAATGGTTTCCGCAAAAGGAGCGCTCCTACGCGATCGGCTGGGTCAACAGCGCGACGACGATCGGCGTGATTCTGACCGCGCCGACCGTTGCGCTGTTCATGCGCGTGCTCGGCTTCGACTGGCGCGAGACCTTCATCTACACCGGCGCCTTCGGCGTCCTTCTCCTGATCCTCTGGCTCTGGCTCTACAGCAACCCGCGCGAGAGCGGGAAGGTCAGCGATGCCGAACTCGCGTGGATCGAGCATGATCCGCCCGAACAGGTCGAACGCATCGGCTGGGGCCGGATCGTCACCAAGCGCGAGGCGTGGGCGTTCGCGGTCGCCAAATTCCTCATCGATCCCGTCTGGTTCCTGATGCTCTTCTGGCTGCCCAAATATTTCAGCTCGACCTATGACGTCGATCTCAAGGTCGTGCTGCTGCCGATGATCATCATGTATCTGCTGTCCGATGTCGGCAGCATCTTTGGCGGCTGGACCTCGTCGAAACTGATCCAGCAGGGCCACAGCGTCAATTTCGCGCGCAAGGTGACGATGGCGATCGCCGGTTGTTTCGTCCTGCCGCTGTTGTTCGTCACCGGGCTCGACAATATGTGGCTCGCGGTCGTGTTGATCGGTCTGGCGCTCGCCGGGCACCAAGCCTTTTCGTCGACGCTCCTGTCGATCCCGCCCGACATGTTCCCCAAACGCGCGGTCGGGTCGGTGATCGGTCTGGGCGGCTTCGCGGGCGGCGTCGGCGGGATGATCATGGCCAAGTCGACCGGGCTGGTGCTCGACGCGACGGGCGGCAATTACACCTTCATTTTCGCCGCCTGCACGACGGTCTATTTCCTCGCCGTGCTGGCGATCCACCTCCTCAGCCCGCGCCTCGCGCCGGTTACCGTGGAAAGCAAAGCCTGATCCGATGCCGCGTCCGCTGGCCCTCTCCCCCGACCGCCTCTTTCCCTCGGATCCGGCGCAGCGCGACATCGCGCGCCGGCTCTACAAGGAAGTGGCGGGCCTGCCGATCGTCAGCCCGCACGGGCATACCGATCCGGCGTGGTTCGCGGGCAACGCATCGTTCGGCAATGCCGCCGAGTTCCTGCTGCATCCCGACCATTATGCGTTCCGGATGCTCTATTCGCAGGGCATTTCGCTCGACGCGTTGGGGATCCGCAACAAGGCGGCCGGCCCGCGCGAGAGCTGGCGGCTGTTCGCCCAAAACTATCATTTGTTCCGCGGCACGCCGACGCGGATGTGGATGGACTGGGTCTTCGCCGAGGCTTTCGGGTTCGATGTGCAATTCTCGGGCGAGACGTCGGACCTCTATTACGACCGGATCACCGAGGCGCTCGCGACCGATGCCTTCCGCCCGCGCGCGCTGTACGACCGGTTCGGGATCGAGGTGATCGCAACGACCGAAAGCCCGCTCGATACGCTCGAGCATCACGCGGCTATTCGCGCCGCGAATGAAAGCGGTGAATGGGGCGGGCGCGTCATCACCGCCTATCGGCCCGATCCGGTGGTCGATCCCGAGTTCGAAGGCTTTCGCGACAATCTCACGCGCTTCTCCGACCTCTCGGGCGAAGATGCCTTCAGCTATGCGGGTTATCTTGCCGCGCACCGCAATCGCCGCGCCTTCTTCGCCGAGATGGGCGCGACCTCGACCGACCATGGCCATCCGACCGCGGCGACCGCAGACCTGTCGGAGACGCAAGCCGAAGCGCTGTTCGCGCGTGTCACCGGCGTCAATGTCAGCGCCGCCGACGCCGAGCTGTTCCGTGCGCATATGCTGACGGTGATGGCAGGGATGAGCCTCGACGACGGGCTCGTCATGCAGATCCATCCCGGCAGTTTCCGCAACCACAACCCGTGGCTGTTCGAGCATTATGGCCGCGACAAGGGCGCCGATATCCCGACCGCGACCGACTATGTCCACGCGCTGCGCCCATTGCTTGGGCGTTATGGCAACGAAGCCGCACTGACGATCATCCTCTTCACGCTCGACGAGACGAGCTACGCGCGCGAACTCGCGCCGCTCGCGGGCCATTATCCGGCGCTGAAGCTCGGCCCTGCCTGGTGGTTCCACGACAGTCCCGAAGGCATGCGGCGCTTTCGCAGTCAGACCACCGAGACCGCGGGCTTCTATAACAGCGTCGGCTTCAACGACGACACACGCGCCTTCCTGTCGATCCCCGCGCGCCACGATGTCGCGCGGCGCATCGACTGCGGCTTCCTCGCGCAGCTCGTCGCCGAGCATCGCATGGAGGAATGGGAGGCGGCCGAGCTTGCCGTCGACCTCAGCTACAATCTCGCCAAGGCCGCGTACAAGCTGTGAGACTGTCGGCGCAAACGCCGTTCCCGGCGTCGGTGCAGGCGCCGGGTTACGACCGCGAGCGCCAAGCCGCGGGCATCGTCCATATCGGTATCGGCGCCTTCCACCGCGCGCATCAGGCGGTC
>NZ_LNRU01000012.1 GCF_001468225.1 Sphingopyxis sp. H053
TTTCGATCGCAAGGCGCCCTATATCCAGAGCTTCACCGATGCGAACACCGACACGATGACCTATGACCTGCTCGGACGGCGTTTCTACGTCGGCTTCCGCACCGCGTTCTGAGGGTAATCGATATGGCGATCCGTTGGCCGCTGCTCGTCCGGCGAACGCATAAATGGCTGGCCTTGGTGGTCGGCGTCCAGGCGCTGCTCTGGACGCTGACCGGCTTCTACATGGTGGTCGTGCATATCGACACCATCCATGGCGACCATCTCGTGCGCGCGCCGATGGTTCAGCCCTTCGACCTCGCGGGCCTCGCGCCGCCGTCGCGGATCGTTGCGGCCGCGCCCGGTGCGTCCGAGGTTCGCTTGCAGCGGTTCTTCGATCGCCCCGTCTGGCGCGCTGAAACTCCCGAAGGGGCGCGGCTGTTCGATGCCCGCTCGGGTGCGCCGCTGCCTGCGCTTACCGAGTCCCAGGTCCGCGAGCAGGCGCGGCGCATCTACACCGGCGACGGCAAGATCGTGTCGGTGCGGCTGTTGACCGAAGCGCCACAGGAAATGCAGTCGCGCAAGCCGCCCTATTGGCAGGTCGAGTTCGAGGGCTGGAACCGCCCGACGCTCTATCTGTCGCCGACGACCGGTGAGCTTATCTCGCGCCGGCACGCATTGTGGCGCGTGTTCGACTTCGCGTGGATGCTCCACATCATGGACTATGATGAGCGGACCGACGTCAACAACCCGTTGCTCCGCGTCGCGACCTGGAGCGTCTTCGCGATGGCGATCAGCGGGGCGTGGTTGCTGATCTGGTCCTTCAAACGCCGCAAGAGGAAGCAGGCATGAAACGCATCCGACTGACGCCGCTCTTCTTCCGGCGCATCCACAAATGGGTCGGGCTGATCCTGGGTCTCCAGTTCCTGCTCTGGGCGCTCAGCGGATCGGTGATGGCGCTGCTCGACAAGGATAAGGTCGGCGGGCACGGCGGCGGGATGTCGCATGCGCATCCACTGCCACCGGGGGAATATTTCGACGTGGCGGCCCTGCCGCGCGGCGAACCTGTCACGGGCGTGATCCTTCGCGATCTCGGAACCCGGCCGGTCTATGAAGTGCGCTCCGCAAAAGGCGTCCGTCTCGTCGACGCGACAAGCGGCGAGCACATCCGGGTCGACGAGGCCATGGCGCGCGAAGTCGCCTCCATGATGAACGAGGCGCCGATCCGAGAGGTGAGCGTAATCGCCAAGCCGAACCTCGAATCGCGCGATCATGAGGGGGCGATGTGGCGCGTCGATTTCGCGGACGACGAGAACAGCAGCGCCTATGTCTCGCTCGATACCGCCCGCTTTCTCGTGATGCGCGGCGATACCTGGCGCACATGGGACTTCTTCTGGATGCTCCACAATATGGACTATATCAACCGGTCGAGCTTCAACCACCCGCTGATCATCTTCGTCGCCTTCGGTGTACTATGGCTGTCGGGAACCGGCTTCTACCTGCTGTTCAAAAGCTTCAGCAAAGCCGACTTCCGTTGGCTGCGCCGGCGCCGCAAGCCGGTCGTGGTCACCCGCACCGGCTGACCGGCCTCAATCGTCGATCGAAAAGGCGGCTGACAGCTCGAAGCGTGTTCCGGGGTGTGTCAGCCAGGCATGCGACACAAGGCGCGAGCGGCTCCAAGTCCGGCGCGTCATCTGGAGCACCGGTTCGCCGTCGGACAATCCCAGCATGCCGCGCATCCGCTCGTCGGGCATCGTCGAGCAAACGCGATGCTCGACCCGTTCGAGCGGTGCAATGCGCGTCAGATATTCATTTGGTGTCATCCGCGTGAAGTCGAGCGTGCCATAGTCGGGGGCGATCGACGCGAGAACGAACCTCTCTTCTATCTGTATCGGAAATTCGGCTTCGTGATGGACGATGATCGAATGGAACAATTTCGTGCCCACGGACACCTCGAGCAGCGGCGCCGTCTCTACATTGGCGCGCTCTTCGCGGTTCTGGATCACGCGGGCGCGGTACGCATGACCGCGCTCCCGGATTTCCTCGGCGATGTTGCGGATTTCAATCATCTGGCCGATCGGCTTTGGCTCTGCGATGAACGATCCGCTGCCGGCGCGCCGCACGACGACGCCCGCCGCCTGCAACTCGCGTAGAGCGCGGTTCGCGGTCATCCGCGAAACGTCGAACTGCTGAACCAGCTCCGCTTCCGACGGCACCCGGTCTCCTGGGTTGAGGCGGCCGTCCCGCACTGCATCGCAAATGCTTTGCTTGATGGCGACGTACCGGGGCATCACCTCGCCTCCCGTCTCTTCGGGCGGCCGGGTTGCCTCGCGGGGCCGAGATTCTGAAGCGGGGGATTTTCGAGTGAGCGAAGGGTTCATAAGTCGTCTATACAACTTCGCCGACTCCCAGCTAGGTAAAACAGAATGTCACGCGCCGATTGCGCAAAAACTTGCGCGCCAAGCCACTCTCGGTGAGAGCGGGAGACTAATTGTCTCGATTCCGCTTGCGATCGGGAAAGTAGCGTGCCGGCGTTACACCGGTCAGTTCGCGAAACGAGCGGATAAAGTTACTCGCCGTCCCAAAACCGAGTTCGAGCGCGATCGATGTGACCGCCTCGCCCTGCGCCAGCCGCAAGAGCGCGGCCTTGAGCCGAATCTGGTTCCGAAACGCGGTAAAGCCTGTTCCGGTATCGCGTTGGAACAGCCGCGCAAGGCTTCGGCTCGAGATATGGAGTTGCTCCGACCAGGCTTCGAGGCTCCTCCGGTCGCCGGGATTGCGATCGAGTGCCGCGGCGATTTGCGCGATACGGGGCGCTGTGACCGACGGGATCGTCAGGGCAGGCGATATTTTCAACGCCATCTCGTCGGCGAAGAGGAAGGCCAGATGCCGCTGACGCGCCCCTGCGCCCGTGCCTGCGGCCGCAAAAATGATCTCGCGCATCAAGGGGCTCACGGAAGTTAGCCCGGCTTCTTTCGGCAGCCTCCGTAGAATGCTGCCGAAACAATATATGCTGTACATCTCGAAACCGCCCGAGGTCTCGACGCGATGCTCATGGTCCGCGGGCAGCCAAACGCCCTGCTGGGGCGGAACGACCCATTGTCCCTCACGGGTGTGCAATATCATGACCCCCCTGCTCGGGTATATCAGTTGGACTACTGGGTGCCGGTGCCACTCCCCGATGCTTCGTGCATGGAATGTGGCTCGTTCCACCTCGATCGAGACCGAAGGAGCATTCTTGTCGGATAGTGAATTCATTATGTCCTGATATCATCTATCGGACATAGTCTCCAACGCTCAGCATCGTCTTCGCAATCGACGGAGACCTTATGCGCCTACCCATGATGATCCAGTCCACGAAGCGTTCGTCCGCCGCCCGTCCCCATGGGGAATATAAGCGCCAATTGCTCGACGAAATTGTCGCTCTCAAGCCGGCAACCTTACTCGACGTCGGATGCGGCACGGGCGATCTTCTCGTCGCAGCGCGCGAAGCGGGCATCGCCCGCACTGTCGGGATCGAGCCGGAAACCCAAGCTTGCGTCCGCGCGCGATCCCGGGGTTTGGACGTCATTTCATGTCGTGCCGAAGCGCTGCCATTCGAAGACCGCAGTTTCGACGTCGTGACGCTCGATTATGTCGCACATCATACGGAGAATTTGCCGAGAGCATTGCGCGAGGCGTCGCGCGTCGCGCGCTGCGCCGTGCTCATCCTGGATTGCTGGTTCGACGACACCCTTGCTTCCCAGCGCGTCGCACGACGCTATGACAACTGGCTGAAGAGGCGCGACCGCAAGAGCGGATATGTGCACAACGCCTGCCCCACGGCGATCGAACTAATCTCTATGTTTGCAGCCGAAGAATTTTCGATCGACTATTTTTGCCGCCTTATCCTTTCGCCGCTCGACGTCGCCGAAGTCGAACGATCGGCCCGCGGTCTCCTGGAAAATGACGACGACCCGATCGGGAGGCTGGAACTGGAGGGCATTCTAGACGATGCCCGCCGCGACGGAATAAGCGATGATGGCTGCATCGTCGCTCGCTTTCTTCGCGACGGCGAAGCTGCAGACACCGCCTAGGCCCGAGAATGAAGGAGAGGCGATCATGTCGAGGCAAGCGGCTCTGGCCGAGATCCGGTTTCTGGGCGATGATCGATGTGAGTTGTCTGCCTGGGTGTCGGCGGCGGCTCCAGGGATCGAGAATCCAACGCCGATCCTGCTATGCCACGGTGGCGGACCCGATCACGCAATGTTCCTGCCCCTGATCGAGACAATCCCGGACGAATATGCGGTAATACTTCCCGATGTGCGCGGCTATGGCCGATCGCGATGTCGCGACACGGCGCGCCACACTTGGGCCCAATATGTATCCGATGCAGTCGCGTTGCTTGACGCCCTTGGTTTCTCGCGCGCCATCATCGGAGGCGCCGGACTTGGATCGACGATAGCACTCCGCTTCGCGGTGGATCTTCCGACCTATGTTCTGGCTGTCATCGCGATCGGGATCGAGGATATCGAGGACGATAAGGCAAAGGAGGCTGAAATCCGGATGATGGAGGCGTTCGCCTTGCGAGTACAGCGTGACGGCATTCTGGCCGGATGGGAGCCCCTCTTGCCGCATCTATCTCCGATCATCGGCGCGATGGTTTGCGAGGCGATCCCGCGTTCCGATGCGGAGAGCATTGCCGCGGCTGCGGCGATCGGTCGCGACCGATCCTTTAAAGATCCCGAAGAGCTTGCCGTCATTTCCGTTCCGGTCATCTTGTTCGCGGGTGACGACGCGAGACACCCGCAGTCGCTGGCCGAAGAGCTTGCGAGCATCATTCCCCGTGGCCGATTGGCGGCGGCTTCGCTGTCATCGAACGTGAAAACAAGCCGCGATTTCGGTCGGTTCATCGCGCCCGCTCTTCTCGACTTTATTGCCGAAGTTCGAGCCGCACCCACAGGATGATCGCAGCCTCTACGATCTGACCGACGGATAACCGCCGAAGCAGGCCCATCCAGCCGGACCTGGCGCGCACCCGATTGCGATAGCAGCAAGCGGTCTCGGCCGGCACCTGCGTCGGTGGTGCGATGTCCCGCCGCGAAGCGCGGCCCCCTTCGGCGGCCGCAGAGGGAGAGGAGAGAGGGGCCAGGTGACGGGTTGAAACCGGGAGAGAGTCTTCCGGACCCGTCGCGGAGACACGCCATGACACTTCTACCCAGCACCCTCGCCCGCGATTCGTCCCCGGGCTACAAGGTCGATATCTCGCGAGGCCGGCGCATCGGCCGCGTCTCGTCCGAATGGTTCTCCCGGCCCGACGACGAGCGCTACCTGTCGCTCTCCGACCTTTATGATGCAGTGCGCGCGCGGGCCGAGACCGCGACTGCGCGGACTGTCGAAACCCGCGCCATTCGCGTCATCGCCGCGCCCGACGAACCCGAGCGACTGAGCCTGCTCCTTCCCGACCGCGAAGCGCCGGTTGCACCCACGCACTGGTCTTTCGGGCAAATGTGCAGTCTCGTCGGGGCGCCGTCGGCCTATCTGCGCCAGCTTCCCGCCGCATTGGCGGGCATCAACATGCAGCACGGTCTGCTCGCGCATCGCGGGGAATTGGTGAAGACGCTCGAGACCGGCGACGGGCGCACCGAGCTGCGTGCCGTGACCGGCCCCGATTATGGCCGCATCTGGGATCATGAGCTTGTCGCCGCGGTCATGAAGATCGCGGGCAATGGCACTGGCGACACGCGGTGGAAGGTGCCGGGGCTCCTCGACTGGTCGACGATGCGCCACAATCCCTTCGTCGAGGTCATGAAAGATACGACGACGCTCTACGCCAGCGACCGCGACGTCTTCCTCTTCCTTGTCGACGACGCCAATCCGATCGAGGCCGGTCGTCTGCCCAACGGCGATCCCGACCTCTTCTTCCGCGGCTTCTACTGCTGGAACAGCGAGGTCGGGTCGAAAGCCCTCGGCATGGCGACCTTCTATCTTCGCGCCGTCTGCATGAACCGGAACATCTGGGGCGCCGAGGGCTTCGAAGAGATCAGCATCCGGCACAGCAAGTTCGCGGCCGGTCGCTTCGCGCAGGAAGCGGCGCCCGCGCTCGAACGCTTCGCCTCTTCCTCGCCGGTCTCCTTTATGAACGGCATCAAGGCCGCTCGGGCCGCGATCGTCGCGCGCGACGATGACGATCGGCAGACCTTCCTGCGCAAACGCGGCTTCTCGAAGGGCGAGAGCGAGCGGATCATCCGCAGCGTGCTGCAGGAAGAGGGGCACCCGCCCGCATCGATCTTCGACTTCGTGCAGGGGATCACCGCGCTGGCCCGCGAGCGTCCGCATCAGGATGGACGGCTCGAGCTGGAAGCCAAGGGTGCCAAGCTTCTGGCCTCGGTCCACTGAGCAAATCTCGCGTTCGCCGGCGGCGTGGTCCTTTCCCTTCAGAGGGAGAGGGCTGCGCCGGAGCCATGACGGGCTGAGAGCCGGGAGAGAGTCTCGCGGCGGCCTGTCATGGAGAAGCATCATGACGAAACAGGCAAAAATCACCCTCAGCGGCGCGCGGGAAATTCCCTTCAGCGCGCTCGTGCTGAGCCAGGCCAATGTGCGGCGCGTGAAGGCCGGGGTGTCGATCGACAGCCTTGCCGCGGACATCGCGCGGCGCGGCCTCCTCCAGAGCCTGACTGTTCGCGCCCAGCGCGACGAGGCGGGCCAGGAAACCGGTCGCTTCGAAGTCCCGGCCGGCGGTCGCCGCTTCCGCGCGCTCCAGATGCTGGTGAAACAGCGGCGCCTGGCGAAGACCGAGCCCGTGCCCTGCATCGTCCGCGAGGATGATGCCGTGTCGGCCGAAGAGGATTCGCTCGCCGAAAATGTCCATCGCGAACCGCTGCATCCGCTCGACCAGTTCCGGTCGATGCAGAAGCTCGTCGAACAGGGCACCGACATCGAAACGATCGCGGCGACCTTCATGGTCACGCCCGCGGTCGTGAAACAGCGCCTCAAGCTCGCCGAGGTCTCGCCCAAGCTCCACGACATCTACGCCGATGACGGCATGACGCTCGAACAGCTGATGTCCTTTTCGGTGTCGAGCGATCACGCGCGGCAGGAACAGGTCTGGGATATGCTCGCCTCGAGCCACACCCAGCAGCCCTGGTATATCCGCGCGCGGCTGACCGAGGACAAGGTTCGGGCATCGGACAAGCGCGTCCAGTTCGTCACCCTCGACGCCTATCGCGAGGCAGGCGGACATATTCTTCGCGATCTCTTCGAAAGCGATGACGGCGGCTGGCTCGAGGACGTCGCGCTGCTCGACCGGCTGCAGGCCGAGAAGTTCGAAGCCGAGGTTGCGCGTGTCGCGGCGGAAGGCTGGAAGTGGATCGAGACGGCGGTCGACTTCCCCTATGGCCACACCTTCGGCCACCGCCCGCTCGATGGCGTGGCGGCCGAGACGAGCGCCGACGATGAGGCGCGGATCGAAGCGCTGCGCGAGGAAGCCGACCGGCTCGAAGACGAATGGGCGGGCGCCGAGGACATCCCCGATGAAATCAGTGCCCGGATCGATGCGATCGACGAGGAGATCGCGCCGCTCGTCTCGAAGCCGCTGATCTACGACCCGGAGGAAGTGGCGATCGCCGGCACCTTCGTGAGCATCGATGTCGACGGGTCGCTGCATATCGAACGCGGCTTCGTTCGTCCCGAGGACGAGCCGCAAGAGCCCGTTGACGAGGAAGCTGCGGGCGGCGAGGAAGCGGCCGGCGGCGTGATCGGCGACGAAATGCAGGAAGATGCGGTCGGCGCGACATCTCCGGAAGAAGGCGGCACCGGCGAGGGCGAAGATCCGGATGATCTCGTCCGCCCGCTTCCGGACAAGCTCGTGACCGACCTCACCGCGCACCGCACCCTTGCGCTGCGCGACGCGCTGGCCGCAAGCCCGCTGGTGGCGTTTGCGGCGATGCTCCACGCCATCGTTCTCGAATGCTTCTACACCTATGCCTCCTCGGCGAGTTGCGTCGGCATCGCGCTGCGCAATCATTCGATGGTCGGCTATGATGCGGGGCTCAACGATACGCCGTCCGCGCGGGCCATTCGCGAACGGCACGAAGGCTGGTCCGAGCGGCTGCCCGATGCGACCGCCGATCTGTGGGACGTGCTTGCCGGTCTCGACGCTGATGACCAGGCAGCACTGTTCGCGCACTGCGTCTCCTTCGGCGTCAATGCGGTGTGGGAGCCGGCGACCCGCTATAATGAAGGCCGGGTGTCGGCCCGCGCGGTGGCGAGCCGGATCGACCATTCGCACATCCTCGCGCGGGCGTCGGGCCTCGACATGGTCCAGGCGGGCTGGGTTGCTACCACGGCCAATTACCTCGGACGGGTGACCAAGCCGGGGATCCTCGATGCCGTCGAAGAGGCTTGCGGGGCCGAAGCGGCGGCGCGGATTGCGGGACTGAAGAAGCCCGAGATGGCGAGCGCCGCCGAGGACCTGCTCAAAGGCACCGGCTGGCTTGCACATCCGCTGCGCACGCCCGTCATCGACGAGCCCGACGGTGATGGGGAGCTGGCTGCGGCCAATGACGATGGCCCTGCAATCGAAGCGGGCCATGACGAGCTGGGCGACGACGACATCGAAGCGATTGCCGCCGAATAACGCCACCGACTATCATTCGGGGAGTTCGGCGCTGTGCCGGGCTCCCCATTTTTTCGCTGGCCCTTGAAATCAGGACGCTCCGCGCGAACATCGGAGGTGTCCGGCAGGGGCTGCCAGACCGCCGCATGCCTTCCTGACCCGCTCCACCGGGCGGGATCGCGCGCAGCCTGTCTTGTGAAGGAGGCCCCCATGTCGAGTCCTGCAGCCGAGGTCGCGCGACGCCTCGCCGACGATGCCGAGGCGGTTTGCCGCCGATATCTCTCCCATGGACGCCGCGAGGGACATTATTGGATGGTCGGTGACGTCCGTAATTCGCCGGGCCGCAGCCTTTACGTTCGCCTTTCTGGCACCGCCGACGGTCTTCGGTCCGCTGGCAAATGGACCGATGCCGCCAGCGGCGATCATGGCGATCTTCTCGATGTCATCGCCGCGAGCTGCGGCCATACATCCTTCCGCGACACGCTCGACGAGGCGCGCCGCTTTCTGAGCCTGCCTGCCGTCATGCCCGGCGACCGAAATCCGGCTCCGCGTAAAGCACCGCGCGGCACCCCCGAGGCCGCCCGCAGGCTATGGGCCGGATCGAAGCCGCTCAGCGGCACCCTTGCCCGCGCCTATCTGTCTGCCCGCGCGATCGGCGACCTTCGCGATGCCGAATGGCTTCGTTTCCATCCCCATTGCTTCTATCATCCATCCGAGGACGACGCCCCCGATGTCCGCCGGGCATGGCCCGCCCTGATCGCGGCGATCACTGACGAGGCGGGCAATGTCACCGGAGTCCATCGCACCTGGCTCGACTCGGCCGCCTGCGACAAGGCGCCGGTTGCCTATCCGCGGCGCGCCATGGGCCAATTGCTCGGTCATGGCGTTCGGTTCGGCACGTCGGCTGCGGTCATGGCGGCGGGCGAAGGCATCGAAACCATCCTGTCTTTGCGTCAGATCACACCAGCCCTGCCGATGATCGCCGCCCTTTCGGCGGCCCATCTGGGAGCGTTGACCTTCCCGCGCGGACTGCAGCGACTGTATGTCGCGCGTGACGACGACCCGGCGGGTGCGGCCGCCTTCGGGACGCTTTGCGACCGAGCCCGGCCGCTCGGCATCGAGGTCATCGCGCTCGAAGCGGATCGCGGCGACTTCAATGCCGATCTCATGACACTCGGCCGACAGCGAATGATCGGCTCGCTTCGATCCCAGCTCCGGACTGCGGATCGTTCACTCCTGCTCTGACGCCTCAGCATCGGCCGGAAGGAGGGCGGGCGAGGGATGGACCGGTGCTGATGCAGCACCACGGGGTGGCCGCGCTCCGGCCTTCGCAAGAGGGCGACTGCGGCGAACCGTACCGGGCCCGCAATGGCGGGCGGGCGGCTATTTTCCGCCGGGGCGCGCGGCGCCCCTTTGCATCGCGAAACAAAATAGCCTTCGCCCGCCATCCTCCGCCTTCGGCTTCGGCCGCGGCCGGGGCCGCGGTGCAGTTCGGTACGGCGCGCCGCGAGGGGTCGCCGCGAAGGCCGCGCGAGCGCGGCAAAACCCGACTGGAGACGATCATGTTGAGCCCCACCGAACCCGCCGACGATCCTGCCGAAGCCGGCGCCACCCATCTCCTCCTTCAGGAGATGCAACTCTTCGGACATCGCCCCTTCGAAGACGAACCCGACCCGCGCCCGCTGCCCGATGCCCGCCTGGCGGCCGGCGCTGTCGCCGACATATTCGATGCCCTTGTCGGCTGTCTCGACGATACGCGGATCGAGCCCGATCTCGAAGAGCTCCTCTGGAACGTCGTCAACCTCTTCCACCGCGCGGGGGAGCGGGTCGAACGCAGCCTCGACGACAATGAACAGGCGCAACGCCGAGCCCAGCGCGAACAGGACGGGAGCGAGATCCGGTCGGTCGAGCTCGAACGCCTCGTGCAGCAGGGGATCAGCCTGATCGAACGGCGCGATGCGATGGAATTCTTCCGCGAAAGCGCCGCCGAACAATTTCGGACCCACTGCCGCAAGGCCTGGTCACCGCGCACCGGATCGCGCGCGCATCACCGGTCGATGACCGCGGCGATGATCGACAGCCGTGACTTTCTCGACGCGCGGTTGCGCCAGAAAGCGGCTGCACTTCTTCCCGAGGGCACGCGCATCCTGTTCACCGGCGGCGCTGATGTCGACGATCATAGGGCGATCTGGGATGCTCTCGATCGCGCACGCGACCGCCATCCCGATATGATCCTGCTCCATGGGGCAACGCCGACGGGGGCCGAACGCATCGCCGCCTGCTGGGCCGAAACCCGCAAGGTGACGCAGGTGGCCTTCCGTCCCGACTGGAGCCGGCATGGCAAGTCCGCGCCGTTCAAGCGCAACGACCGGATGCTCGAAGCACTGCCGGTCGGGGTCATCATCTTCCCCGGCACCGGCATCCAGGACAATCTCGCCGACAAGGCTGCGAAGATCGGCCTTCCGGTCTGGGATTTTCGCAAGCGGGGCCGATGACAGCCGTCGGGCATTCGGACGCTTTCGGCAAAATGGCCCCAATCTGGTTCTATCTCCCGAATATAATTGAAATATATTCGTAACATCCGCAAATTTACATCATTGTAGATCGCTATGACCAGCGGCGATCACCCGTCGCCGGCGGGACGGCCCATTGAGAGGGCACCGCTCGCAGGCCATGACGAGGAGCAGGGACGGTCGGCCGACTTGGCGACGACTGCCGTCCGCTGCCATGGGTCGCAATGCCGACGATGGACGCTGCGCATGCTTTTGCGCTCGACGTCACGCGGGTGAAGGATGCGGCGGGTCTGGCCGATCTGCTGGCGGAGGCCTGCGCGCGCATGGGCTGTTCCTGGTTCGCGCTGAGCCACCATGTCGATTTCCTCGCGGCTCCCGACAGGGGTGTTCGCGTCCACAACTATCCCGAGGATTGGGCCCGCTGGTTTGACGAGCGCGGCCTAGGGCTTACCGATCCGGTGCATCGCGCCAGTCACCGCAGTCTCGAGGGTTTCTTCTGGCGCAACATGAAGCCGCTTTCGGGCGAACGCCCCGAGGACGAACTGGTTCTCAGTGAGGCGCAGCGGCACGGAATAGGAGACGGGCTTACCATACCGGCGCATATTCCTGGCGAGGCGCATGGTTCGGTGTCCTTCGCCTGGACGCCGGGGATCGCCGCGAATGATATGGCGCTCCTCTTTGCCCGAATGATCGGTGGGCCAGCCTTCGAAGCCGCGCGGCTGCTCGCCAATCCCGAACTCGCGCAGGTCGGGCCGCGGCTGACGGACCGCCAGCGCGAATGTCTGATCTTGTCCGCCAAAGGCAACAGTGCCCCGAAGGTTGGACGCATCCTCGATCTCAGTCCCGACACGGTTCGCGAGCATCTTCGCAACGCGCGGCAGCGTTACGACGCGAATGGTGGGATCACGCTGACGGTGCGCGCGCTTTATGCCGGCGACCTCAGCTACGAGGATATCGCCAAGCGCTGAACTTTTTTCGCCGACACCCCCCGATCGTGCTATGGTGGAGTGGCAAAAAGCCGTTCAATTGGATGGTCTCTTTCGAAAAGGAGACACATCCATGCTTTCGGTAATCGACCATTCCAACCGCGCGCACGAGCATCAATTGCTCCGCGCGATGTTCGAGGCGCGTAAGCGCGTCTTCATCGATCTTCTGAAATGGGACCTGCCGGTGCTCGCCGACCGGTTCGAGATCGATCATTTCGACGATCCCCATGCGACCTATCTGATCGTCGGCGATCAGGAGGGCGGGCATCTCGCCTCGGCGCGCCTCCTTCCCACCACGCGCCCGGCTCTTCTCGATGGTCTCTTCCCCGGCCTCGTCGACGGCATCCCGCCGTCCGGCCCCGACATCTTCGAGATCACGCGCTTCTGCCTGTCGCCGGGGATCGGTGCGCGCCAGCGCCGCACCGCGCGCGACACGCTTCTTGTCGGGCTGGTAGACTATGCGCTCGCCAACGGCATCCGCTCCTACACCGGCGTCGCAGAGCTCGACTGGTTCGCTCAGATCCGGACCTTTGGCTGGGACTGCAAGGCGCTCGGCGAAGCCGGCATTTACGACGGCCGCGCGCTGACCTCGCTGCGGATCGAGATCGACGCCGACACCCCCGCAAGGCTCAAGTCGGCGGGGATTGTTTCGGGCAGCGCTGCGACGCCGGTCGCGGCCAATGCAGCGTGAAAGGAGCGGGACCATGATTACCGATATCGCTCCAGTCGATAGCCACCAGCCGCCCTCTGCTTCGATGCGGGCGCTCAAGGAAAACGGCTACGCGATCGTTCGCGAAGCCGTTCCCGCCGAGCTGATCGCGGCGATCGATCGCGACCTCGATCCGCGATACGCCGCGACGCCCTTTTGCGAGGGCGGCTTCTATGGGACACGCACCAAGCGCTTCGGCCGCCTGCTCATCCGCTCGCCGCATGTTGGCGCATTGGTCATGAACCCGGCGATCCTCGCCCTCGCCGAGGCCGCGCTCGGCGACTGGTGTGAGCGCATCCAGCTCAATCTCGCCCAAGCGATTGAGCTGCATCCGGGAGCGCTTCCGCAATTCCCGCACCGCGATCAAGATATGTGGCAGGGCACACTCGGTGAGGTCGAATATCTCGTGAATGTGATGTGGCCGCTGACGCCCTTCACCACCGAGAATGGCGCCACGATCATCTGGCCGAAAAGCCATGGGCTCGAGGCGCTCATCGAGGAACCGGCGGAGGAGCCGATCATTGCCGAGACCATGCCGGGCGATGCCATCGTCTTCCTGGGTTCGACGCTCCACGGAGCCGGCGGCAATTGCAGCGCGTCGGTGCGGCGCGGGATCATCATCAGCTACTGCCTTGGCTGGCTGAAACCATATGAGAACCAGTGGCTCGCCTATCCACCCGACGTCGCGAAGGACTTTCCGCCGGAGCTGGCGGCCTTGACCGGCTATGTACAGCATCGCCCAAACCTCGGCAACTTCGAGGGCCAGTGTCCCTCGATCCTGTTCCGCGGCTATCCCCCCGACCCGATCGCAGCCGTTGATGCGCTCCGGCCCGACCAGCAGGCGCTTCTTGCCGACTATATCGGCGACCAAAGATCGGCGGGCGGAGACGGGACGCTCGCGGCATGAGCCCGGGCACCACGATGGAGCGGGTCTATCTGGACCTCAAGGCGCGTATCCTGTCGGGCACCTATCCGCCCGGTACGCGCCTCGAGGCGGCGCAGCTCGCAAAGTCGCTGGCGGCCAGCGCTACCCCCGTTCGCGATGCCCTGTATCGCCTGTCGGGCGAGCGGATCATCGAGAGCTGGCATCAGGAGGGGTTTCGGCAGCCCCTTCTTAATGAGGCGGATTTGGTCGAACTCTATTGGTGGACCGGCGCCCTTCTCTCGCTGGCGTTGAAGGGGAGGACGCCGAGGCCCGATTTGCCAGGCGGACTGATCTCGCTCGCGAATCACCAGGCCTATCCTGAGGGGCTCAATGGCCTCTTCCGGACCATCGCAATCGGCAGCAGCAACGGCGAACTTCGCGCTACCATCATCAATTGTGTCGAGCGAAGCATGACAATCCGCACATTGGAGGTTCGTGTCGATGGGTCTGTGGGCGACGCGCTCACGGCGATGGCGGACGATTACCGGTTCGGTCGATGGAGCGCTTTACGCAGTAAAATCACGCGCTTCCATCGCCGCCGCGCGTCATATGCCGGCCGCGTCGCGGCCGAAATCCGGCGCCGGTCCGAGCCGCTGGATAATATTCGGAGAATATGAGTCGTATTAAATTCCTATACGGCGCGGCCTCCCTAGCTTCGAGAGGGCCGCAATTCCGCGGCAATCATGGAAGGAAGCGATCATGGACCGCGAACTCAATGAGTTGATCGAACTCGGCAGCGTTACCGGCGACACCGCGGGCAGCGAAGACGTCGGCATCGAAACGAACGGCAAGTTCAAGCCGCTCGGACTCAGCCAGGACTGACCAGCGCTCCGGGGACCGGCCCGAGGCCGGCCCCCGGTCGTTTCCTTGTGTCTGAGAAGGGAAGCAACATGGAACGCGATAACGACACGCTCGTCGAACTCGGCTCGGTCTCCGGTGACACCGCCGGCGACTGGGGCCTGTATGTCGAAGCCGGCGGCCGTATGCCGACGCCCGGTCTCGTCCAGGACTGACTGGTGTATCCGGGAGCCGTCCAGCATCGAGCGGCTCCCGGGTCTCGCGCGGCGCCATGACGACCGGCTGGAAACTGGCAACCGGAACGGGCTATTGCGAAGTCGACGGAGATCTCGTCTTCCTCGACCTTGTCCGGGACAAATATTTCGCGCTGCGCGGGCAAGACCGCGCGGCCTTCGAGCGGCTTCGGGCAGGCGAGCCGAACGACAGCGAGGCGATGGGGCGTCTTGTGGCGACAGGATTCCTCGCACGGTCGAGCGAGCCGACGAAGCTCGATCCGGCCTCGCCTCACATTCCGGCCAACGATTTGTCGGCGGTCGCCGACGGACCGACATCGCTCCGCATGGGTTTCGCAGCGTCCCGCGCGCTGCGCTGGGCAAGACGTTCGATGCGGCCAAACCGGATCGCGTCAACGGTGGAAGCCATGCGGAACGCAAAGCTTCGGCTCGGCGTGCCGGGCGCCGAAGCGGCGGTTCGGGGCATCGCTTCATCCTATGCAGCATCGCGCTGGATGGCGCGGACCCCGCCACGATGTTTGATCGACGCGCTAGCGCTCGACCACATCCTCCTGTCGCACGGCCTAGGCGCGCGGCTGGTTTTTGGGGTGCGTCTCAGCCCCTTTGCCGCACATTGCTGGTTACAGAGTCCCGGCGCGGTGTTGACCGGAACCTCGGCCGAGGCCCGCAACTTCACACCAATATTGGCGATCGGATGAAACGCGGCATTCTCGCACTTGTGGGAACCACGTCCGGGGGGCTGGCGCTTGCGGCAGCTGCCGAGCGCCACGCATTGCGATGCGTTCAGAATGCGGGCGCACTGACCGTCTATGCAGGCGCCGGCATTGCTGACCAAGTGATGGAAAGCGGTGCCCTATTGCTCGGGGACATTTATTCGCTTTCGGGCGCTACCTGCCACGCGCCCGGCGACGGCTGGGGAAGCTATCTGGCCTTCACCGTCGACGATGCATCGGTCGAGATCGCGCGCGCCGCGCTCACCGGCATGCCGATCTACTGGACCCGGTTTGAAGACGGCTTTCTGCTTTGGAACGATCTCGAGCTGGTCGCGCCAATGCTTGGCATCGGGTCATTCGATTGGCAGTTCATCGCCGGGACTTTGGCGTACGCCAATCTGCGGACCGAACGGACCGGGCTTGAAGGTGTGAGCGAGCTATTGCCCGGCAGCTGTGCCAAGTTTTTGGCCGAGGAGTCAGCTGTCCAGACTTTGTGGACGCCTTGGAAGGCTGTCTCGCAGCCCGATCTTCGACCAGTCGCTGAACTTGCGCTAGACCTCGAACGTCGGTTCCTTGGGTGCTTGCGAGGCTGGTGTGGGAATCGGAGCGACATCCTGCTCGAGCTGTCGGGCGGACTCGACTCTTCGATCGTCGCGGCAGGCCTGTCATCGGCGCAAGCCAATTTCTCTGCCGTCACTTTCGTTTCGTCCGGTGCCGACGGCGACGAGCGTCCCTACGCGCGCGCCGTCGCGGCGCATTGCGGTGCTGAGCTTCTCGAAATGCCCCACGCGGATACCGGCATCGATCTGGTATCGCTACCGCCTGTCCTTCACGCGCGGCCCTCCGCCTATGGCGTGCTCGGCGGGATCGACGATGCCTTCGAATCGGCGTTCCCCGTTTCCGATGCCGCGATCTTCGGGGGCATCGGTGGGGACAATATCTTCGATTTCGACACGAGCGTCGCGCCGATCCTCGACGCCTTTCGTCATTTCGGGCCGCGGCGCCCTGCATTCGAGACGATGCGCGACGTCGCGCGCGCGGGCGATGCAACGGTCTGGCAGGCCGCTCGCTTGGCGTATCGGGCGGTGCGGGACGGCCCGAGCGGCTGGCGCCGTGAGACCGGCTTCTGCGTCGCGGACCAGGTGCCGGCCTCGCCGCCGGCTCATCCCTGGGATGCGGGCGAGGAGGATGCGCCGCGCGGCAAGCGCAACCATGTGCGCGCGCTTCGGCGCATCCTCGACTTCGTCGACCGGCCGCGCCGCTGGCGGGACCGCGATGTCGTAGCGCCGCTGCTTTCACAGCCGGTGGTAGAATTTTGCCTTACTGTTCCGAGCTGGGCGTGGGTGAGGGGCGGTCGCGACCGCGCGGTTGCCCGCGCCGCATTCGCGTCGCGACTTCCGCCGGAGGTCGTTTGGAGGCGCGGCAAAGGGCGGCTCGA
Organism: Sphingopyxis sp. H053; assembly: GCF_001468225.1. GTDB lineage: Bacteria > Pseudomonadota > Alphaproteobacteria > Sphingomonadales > Sphingomonadaceae > Sphingopyxis. Next base: position 16,888 of record NZ_LNRU01000012.1, read on the forward strand.
TTCCCTCTGTACCGCAAGCTATCTTCGCCAGCGCGGTGCGCTCGCCGACCTCCTGCTCGGCGGGCGGCTGGCGGAACGCGGGCTGCTGGACAAGCCTGCGATCGAGACCTACCTCGCGCACGATCTCGTCGAGGGCGACTTCGCCTATTTCCGGCTGCTCGAAATCGCCGATGTCGAACGTTGGGTGCGGTCGGTAGAAGCCTCGCCCTTGATGGGGCCGAGCAGCCGCCAGCGACGATACTGATCGGCCTTCGCTGGATCGGGGTCGATCTCGCCTTTGAGCCAGAAGCGGAACCAGTCGAGATTGCGCTCATAGGCCGCGAGCTTCTGGCGGGGTTCGACCTTCAGATGCGGGGCGAGGGGGAAGAGGTGGGTCTCGCCGAGACCGTTGGTAGCAAGCTTGCTCATCAGTTCGGCCGACTGGCGCGCTTCGCTCTCGGGAAGTTGCAGCAGCATCGGCGCCGTGATCATATCAATATTGAGCGCGGCCGAAAGCGCCTGCCACTCGGCAGGTTCGGTATCCGGCGGGCCGAGCTTCCAGTTCTGCCGGATATTGCGGGCGAATGTCTCGCGGCCCGGGCGAGCATTGTACCAGTAATACGTGGGTTCGATCTGGACCGAGGCGATCGAAACCGCCTTGAGAAGATCGCTGTGCATGGCAGTCCATACCGCAACCTCGCTTCCGAAGCTGAGACCGCCCATGCCGACGCGGCTGCGATCTATCGTTCCGCGCCGGTCGAGGGTGTCGATCGCGGCCCGCACGGCTTCCATGCCGATCTGGTAGCGATCCTGCGCGATCTCGCCGCCTGGGAGGACGTCGATGCAGAGCGATGCGATGCCGCCCGCGGCAAGCGCGCGCAGAGGCCATTCGTCGCCTGTTCCGCCGCGCAGATATCCATTGCAGCGATAGTAGGTGACGAAGAGCGGCAGCCGCCCGGGGATCTTCGGGCGGATGAGTATGCCCGACGCACGGCTGCCGCTCACCTGCCACGCGATCGTTTCGACAAGGAGCCCGTCGCGGCCAGGAAATGAATTTGGGGAATCGATGATCTTCTTGCGGCCAGAGGCCTCGATCCGGACGAGGCGGGGTGAGACCGACGCGGCCGCCTCGACGCAAAAGATTGCTTTTTCGCCTGCAGCGCAGGGCTTGCTGTCGCTCCGCCCACTCGAGAGCTGTCCTGCCGAGACCGCGATCATCTTGAACTTCGCCGACGCGGGCGTCCACACATGCAGGGTCGTTTGGCCCGATTGGGCGCGGAGTGCGATCAGGACGCGGCCGTCGGCAAGCCCGCTCCGCCATGCGATACGCTCCGCATCGTTCGGGCAGCCGCTCGCCGCGACGCAGACGCCGCGCTGCCGAAGAATGCCGCGGAGGCTTTCGGGGATGTCCGGCCCGGGCGCCGGCTTGAGCAGGGCGCGTTCAGCGTCGTTCGCCGGGCGCTCGCTGGTGCCGGATGCGTCTCGGGCAACGACAGCGCGCGGTGTATCTTCGAGCAGCGGCACGCGGTCGAACCAGTCACCAGAGAAGCGCTGCGTCGAAGGACGTCCATTGATTGAGGCGCCGCGATAGAGGGGTTGGGCAAGATCGACGCGCGCGTCGAACAAGATACCGGTGTCGCGCTCGGCCTCCTCTGCCCGCGCGATCGCATCGCGCGGAGGTCCTTCGCGCGAGATGACGGTACCGTCAGCGGCGATGGCAAAGGCCTCGATTTCGCCTTCGCTTGGCCCGATCTCGTGGAATCCCGACCCGTCGATGGGACTCACCCACAGGCCGATTCGTCCGTCGACAAGGGCACGGACAACGACTGCCTTGCCGTCGGGCATCCATGTGGCTTCGCCGGGCAGGACGCTCCCGGCGTCGTTCCACATCGCGGTGCCGAGTCGTCCGAGCGCGCGGGGAGGGGCGGTGGCGTCCGTGGGCGCTAGATACCAGTCGATATCGATCCGGTTGGTGACGGTGGATGGGCGCTCGACCCGATAGGCGATCCAATTTCCGTCAGGAGAGACCGCGAGCCCCGACAGGTCGGCAATCTCGGCGATTTCGCGCGGGGTCGTCTGGCTGGCCGCGGGCGATGCCGCGGCCAGGAGACAGCCGAGGATCGCGGCTTTGCTCACCATCGGATGGTGGCCTGGAGCGACATCATGCGGCCGAGCGGGCTCGCCTTCTCGGGGTCGTAGCCGAGCGCGGACGACACGCTGCGGTTGTTCACATAGGGCGGATCCTTGTCGAACAGGTTGGTGATTCCAAGGCTGAGCCGCAGGCCCCGCCCTTCCACGCCATCGCCGCCCCCGATGCGCTGCGAGATGCTGAGGTCGAACGTGGTCCAAGAACCGACCCGCTCCATCGGCGTCACGACCTGGTTGAGATAGCCGTCGATGTAGTTGACGAAGGCATTGGCCGAGAAGCCGCCCGTCGCCCAACCGAAGCGACCGCGAAGGCGCCATTTGACCGGCTTGGCATAGGTGCCGACGACATCGACCTGCGGCCCGCCCGGAGTCAGTTGCTGTTTTATCGAGAAGATATGCGTGCCCGCGATGCCGAGGTCGAGCGTTCCGCCCGCGAATGCGGGGGAATAGCCGACATCGAAATCGATCCCGCGCTGGCGTTCGGCGGCGAGGTTGCGGATGCGACCGTCCAGGATCGCGGCGACCTGGCCCGGCGCGATGTTTGCTGCGTTCACGAAGCTGGGACGTGCGAAATATCCCTCTACCAGTGCCAGCGACGGATTGTCGGTGATCAGCCCGCCGAAGCGCGCCCGGTCGACAAGAAAGCGGGTGTAATCCTCGCTCGCCGTCCCGATGCGGTCGCGATAGTCGACGTCATAATAGGTGACCGACGCCTTGAAACCGGCAAGCGACGAGGGGGCGACGTCGATGCCCGCGGTCCAGGTCGTCGCTCTTTCGGGACCTACGTCCGGTGCATAGCCGAACAGGCCGAGTATGTTGGTCGTGCCCGTCGGCGAAGCGGGGTCGGGGACCGCTTCGGTCTGAAACAGCGAAATCGCCTCGCCGATGAGCTCGTCGAAGGCGGGCGCGCGGAAGGATTTTCCGTAGGACCCGCGCAGCGCAATGCCCTGGAACGGTTCCCATCGGACGCCGACCTTGGGATTTTCGCTTCGGCCGACGTCGCTGTATTTCTCGGCGCGCCCGGCCAACGAAATGTCGAGCCTGCGGAAACCCGGCATCCCGTTATCCGGCCCGAAGACCGGCACGAGCAGTTCAGCATAGGCTGCGCGAACCTTCCGCACGCTCGGAATGATGTCGAATGGGTCGGTGAAGGGCGTCGCGAGGCTGAATCCGTTGACGGTGTAATAGTCGAAATTCTCGCGGCGATACTCCGCGCCGATCGCGAGCCGGACCTCGCCGCCGGGCAGGCGGAAGAGCGGGCCGTCACCGCGGAGCGCCGCCGACCAGCTTTCGAAATCATTGACCGACTGGAATGTGCCGCGAATGCTGTCGATGGTGACCGGATTGTTTGCGGTGCCGTTTCCGAAGACGTTGAATGCGGTTGCTCGGTTGGTGTCGGCAAGCGCCGCAGCAAGGCGCGGGCGATTGACGAGATTGGCCTTGTTCGCGATGCCGCGCTGATGGCCATAGGCGCCGCCGACCTGCACGCGCCAGCGGCCAATTTCCTGGTCGAAGCCCGCTGAGGCGGTGAGGCCGCGCGCCCGGCCGCTGTCGATCTGCGGTCCCAAGTCGTTCACGAAGCGATAGGCGACGCTGACCGGCTGGTTCGTGCCGATCGGATCAACGTAGAAAGGATTGGTAACCGGCACCCGCGCGGCCTGGATGAAGTCTCCGGTACTGACGCGGCTGTAGCGGCGCTGCGCCGCGAGCGCGCTTGCGCGAAAGGTCAACGTGTCGGTAAGGTCGAATTCGGCAGCGGCATAAAGGCTGTGAATGCGCGTTCTCGGCAAAATGTCGCTGTTCACGCGACCGTCGTAGCGGTTCTGGACACCTGGAATCAGCTGAGCGGCAGTCAATGCGCGGCCGTCTTGTCCGGCCGGGATGCCAAACCGCTGTCCATTCGCGGCCGTAATCGTCCCGGGCACCGCGAAGTTGGTCCGATAGTCGGGGCCTCCGAAGGCCCGCAGATCCTCGCGCGCGAAATCGCGGGAGGCGCCCGCGAGCGCACCGCGCTGCGAGTATTGGTAAGCAAGCACCAGCCGTGCGCCGCCGAAGTCACGACCAAAGATTTGGCCGAACTGCAACTCGGTCGTATCGCCATCGGCGGTGCCCGCGCGCAGCATTGTCTCGGCTCCCTCGAAGCGACTCCGCATCCGCACGTTCACCACCCCGGCGACCGCGTCGGCGCCGTAGATCGCCGATGCGCCGTCGATCAGCACTTCGATCCGTTCGACCGCGCCTACCGGGATGAGCGAGATGTCGGCGAAGACGCCGCCGATCCCGCCAAGCGCTGGGCGCGCATTGTCGATGAGGACGAGGGTCGACGAGGTCCCGAGGCCGCGCAGGTTGATGCTCGAGCCGAAAGTCGAATCCGAACCCCCGCCGTTCCGGGTCGTGGTCGTCGAGACTGCCTCGTTGGGGCCGCCGCCAAATGCCTGTGGCAGTGATTGGAGCATCTGCTGAACAGTGCCATAGCCGCTCTTTTCGATGGCTTCGCGGTCGATGGTGACGACCGGAGAACCGGTCGGTCCTGCACCGCGAATGCGCGAGCCTGTAACGATGATCGCTTCGCCGTTCGTCTCAGTCGATCCAGTCTCCCCGGCATCGACGTTTCCCGAGCGAAGGACCCATGCGCCTTCGACGAGTTCGATCGTCAGGCCCGTGCCGGTGAGGAGTCGGGAAAGGGCGGCGTCGGGAGAGAGTCGCCCGCGGACACGGTTGCTGCGTCGGCCTTCGAGCAGGCTCGAAGCCGCGATGACCTCGCGGCCGGAAATGTCCGAATATTTGCGAAGTGCGTCGCTAAGGCGCTGACCCTCGATATTGTAGGTCTGCTCGCCCGTCTGCGCACACGCGCTGGGTGCATAGAGTGCGGTCGCCGAGACGCCCGAAGCCAGAACGGCCGCGAAAAATTTCATCGTCATTCATCCCTCCCGTGCGGCCGATTTTGGCCGTCTGAAGGGAAAAAATGACGGGGGCTCCGAACACCCTATGGGTTTTTCTTGGGTGTCCTACTCGGATTTCGCGCCGAGAATCGGTCCGTTCGCACCGAACTCGACCTTGAGATCGAGCGCGGCGCCGAGCTTCAGCGCAAGTTTCCGGGCATCGGTCATGTCGAAGCGTCCCGTCACCTGCAGCGATGCCAGCGCCGGATCGGCCAAGCTGATCTTGACGCCATTCTCGCGGCCAGCGCGGTCGAGGATCGCGCCAAGCGGGAGATTGTCGGCCCACAGTGATTTGGCCGGGGCGTTCGCCTCCTCGCTCTTGATCGTCTGGGGGCCGGTCGACCTGACCTCGGCGCGTTCGCCGGGGCGGAGGCGAAGTGCCTTTCCGCCTTCGAGGCGCCGCACTTCGACCGAGCCTTCGACCAGCGCGATGCGCGGAACATCCGCGCGGAGATCGACCTCGAAGATGGTGCCGAGCGCGCGCGTGACCGAATCTCCGGCCTCGACGAGAAAGGGACGCGACGCGTCGTGTGCGACCTCGAACCTGGCTCGGCCGTCATACAGAATGACGCGGCGTTCGCCGTCCGAGAAGCGCGTCTCGATGCGGGCGCCGTCCATCAGCGTCACGCGCGTCCCGTCGGCGAGCTGGCTCTCGCCTTGCGCCGAATTGGTGGCGATGATCGGCTGATCGCTGTCGCGGCCGACCAGATACCAGGCGAACCCGACCGCGATCACCGCAGCGAGAATTGTGGCAAAAGCCCATCGCCGCCCGCCGGGTTCACGCTCCCGGGCATCGGCCCGAACATCGGCCTCGATCCGGGACGGCGACATCGCCGCAGACCAGTTCCAATTGTCGCGCGCTTCGTCATAGGCCTTGGCGTTGTCCGGCTTGGCCAGCCATTCGTCGAACGCCGCCCGGTGCTGGTCGGCATCGGGGCCCATCATCTTGTCGAGCCAGGCGGTGGCTTCGCTTTCGGCGCGGCTCACTGCTTACCCCGCGCGCGCTTGATGGCGGCAAGGGCTTTGGTCATGTGGCTTTCGACCGTCTTCACGCTGATTCCCTTGATTCGAGCGATCTCGGGATAGCGTAGTCCTTCGAAGCGATGCATCAGGAAAATCTCGCGCGTGAGCGGAGATAGCCTCGAAATGGCTCTTTCTGCCCGGCGAAGGACGTCGCGCGCTTCGAGCGCGGCGTGCGGGTCGCTCGCTCCCTCATGCTCGTCACTGAAACTGTCGTGCTGCGACCGGTGACGGCGCCCGTCGGCGCGACCATATTCGGCGAGGAGCATCCGGGCGCTCTTCACGAGATAGGCTCCGGGGCCTTCGACCAGCGCAGCGAGGCCGCCGCGCGCGCTCGCAAAGCGGCTGAAGACTTCCTGCACAAGGTCGCCGACATCTTGGGTCGGCGCGCGGCTCTTGAAGAAGCGGGTTATTTGGGGGCGGTGTTCGGAGTAGATCGCCTCGATGCGCGCCGATCGGCCGAAGCGCTCCCAATCCTCTGGCGGCAAGGGGTCGCCGCCGGCAATACCCGGTCGCTCGCTGTCCTTGTCCTCGAAGTCCATACCTGCCGCCTTCCCGTTCGGGACGAAGGCGGCAAGCCGGGCGTTGAGAACTTGCTTAGCGAACAAGCGCCGCCGCCTTTAGCCCGAGGGCTTGGACATGCGCAGCGGCCACCCGGCAGGATGGAATAGGAAAACTAAGCTAAGCAGGTTCTCACGCCTGGCACCGTGCGCCTTGCCCGATGCACCTCAAAGCATAGCTTTGCCCCTGTCGCTTGCAAGCCGGCTGTGCGGAGATAGGTCCAGATCGAGTCAAATTCCTGCGGACCGCGAGGCTATTTCGCGCCCTTTAGTTCGTCGTCGAGTGAGCATTCGGTGACCATCCCCGAAAGGTCGGGAAGGGCGGGCAGCCCCGAGGGGCCGGGTCCCGTGTCTGGCTTGAAAGCAGGCATCATGAACGACGGGAAATTGAACTCTGGAGGATTTTCGGCCGCGAGCGTCTTGCCGACCTCGGCGAACGGGTGTTTGAAAAAATGTTGGTTGAGCGCGTCGGCGATACCCTTTTCCTTTCCGGCACGCGCCAACGCAAGAACCGCATCCCCGTCCTTCCAGTCGATCGGCGCCTTGGACCGCTTGGCCTTTTCTTCCTTGAGAAGATAGAGAGCGTCGGCATCGATCGTTCCGCTCGTCCATATCTCGAAGCGATGTTCGGCTTCTCGTAGGGCGGCATGGTTCGCATAGTGCGCACGAAAGATCGGAATCTTTTTGAGCCAGATTTCGACCTCAGCGCGCGACAGTGATCCGCCGGGCTCTTTGCCTTTACATTCGATCGCTGTCACCGCGCTCGACTGCTGGGTGATGGCCTGAACGTCTATGTCCGCGGTCTGGCCGGTCGCAGGATTTCGCGCGGTAACCCCCATATCGATAGAGATAGCGCTTCGCCGGGCGAGGTAGCCGACCACTAACTCGAATAGGATGCCGCGCAGGTTGAGGCTGCGTCCCTCGATGTCGAGCAAATTGTCGAGGAGGTATGTGAGCCGCTCAGGACTGGACGATGCATATTTGGCGGCATTTTTTAGGACTTCGCATAGTGACGCAATCGCCACCCCAACCCGTTTGCCGAACAGATCTTTCGGCGTGGCGAGCATCACGCCCGCGGCATGGCCAGCCTTCATTGCTTCGCCGGTAAATTCTTCCGCGACAATGATCGACAACACCCCGATATTCTTGAGGGTCGCCTTGAGCATCCTCGCCTTGCGGATGAAGAACTGGATTTCGTCGGCGGTAAGCCGCCCCTCAGCGAACACGTCGGCGACAATGAAGCCGGGCTTGCCGCCGGGACCCTGGAGCGGAAGCAGGTAGCTCGGGCCGGCGAAATCGAAGGCGAAGGGGCCGATGGGCTGGAGTTCTTCGTCGCCGCGGATGCGGATCAGATTGTAGCTCGCAAATCCGATCTTCCTCGCCCATTCGCGCATTCCGTCGAGCAGAATCCCCTCTGTGAGGTCGCGGGCCCTTAGTCCGGCAGGCGTGCCGAAAGCCAGCGACGGCGCGAGCTCGAAACATCGGCCGTGGTCGATATTATGTATTTCCTTGATGAACCCTGCGGCGATCAGGCGTTGCGCGACCGTCTCGACCGGCAGCTGTCCGCGCTGCGGGATGACCGTCGCGCCGCTGATCGACGCGAATTGGTCGGCACGGATGAGGCCGCCGCGTGCGATCATGCCATCGACCGATGCAGCGAAGACCGAATTGGTCGCGCGCATGTCGCGAATGAAATTCTGCCAGAAGCGTTCGCTGTTCCGATCCTTGTCGAGATAGAGAAAGGCTTCGCGCTTGGGCAGCATCGGGACTGGAAAGCGGCGTATCGGTTTTGCGACCCGAGCGACGCGCTGGCGCGCTGCCTCTGGGCTCGCTCCGGCAGCGACGAGCGCCTCGACAATCAGCGACGAGCGCGATGGGCCATGCTCTGAAAGATATTGCGCGATGGTGGTCATGGTCGATGTCACACTGCTTAATTTATTAATTTAACTACCCTGTGCCTCCTCGTTTTTCAACCTTCGATATGAACTCAAATTTTTCAAATACTTAACGAGACGATTTTTGGACGTCCGCGCGGCGCGATGTCACAGAGCCATTTCGAACGACTGAAAATCGTCGCCGCACGCTGCAGCCGCAACTGCGCTGGGCCTTCGCTCGGTCAGTGATGGTAGAGCGGGAATTGCCGTGCGGTGGTCGGGCATTCGCACGGGGCGAGCACCGATATCGCTCGAGGCAAGACGCGGAAATGCGCAGGCGTCGCGGTGACGATCTCACCGTCGGTGTTCACCGGCATCGGCCGCCGCGTCTCGATATCGAACTCGACGCATTTGGCGGTGCGCACTTCCTTCCACGCGCCATGCGTGCCGGACCGGAAGGCGCGAAGCATGAGGGCGAGCTTCCAGAGGTTTTTGACCTCGAGACTATAAAGATCGAGCGTGCCGTCGTCGATCGCGGCATTCTCTTCTACGACATTACCTCCCCCGTAGAGACGCCCGTTGCCGATCGCGACCTGATAGGTGCTGACGGTCCTCGACTCGCCCTTCTCCCTGATCCTCGCCCGGAACCGCTGGGCAGCCAGGATGACCCGCAGCGCGGCGACGGCATAGCCGAGGCGGCCGAACCTTTTCTTGATCGCCGGGTCGAGCTTCTGCGCAAGTTCGCTGCTGATCCCGATGCTCGCGACATTGAAGAAGGCATGGCCATTGACCATGCCGACATCGATCCGTCGGCTGTGACTCTCGACAATGACGTCGGCCGCCGCCGCGAAGTCGAGCGGGATCGACAGGGTGCGCGCCAAGTCATTCGCGGTTCCGGCGGGAATGATTCCCAGCGGCAGGCCGCTCTCGATCACCGCGGGCGCGGCGGATGAGATCGAACCGTCGCCGCCGCACACGACAATGATATCGGCGGTCTGATGCAAGCGTGTCACGTCGCGTGCAATTTCGGGCAAGCTCTCGAACGGCTCGACCGTCACCAGAAGGCCGCCGGCAGCGAGGCGCTCGCGAACGGGAACGAGCGCCTGCTCGCCCTGCCGCGCCTTTGCATTGTGCAGCACGAGGGCGCGCGTACCTTTGGGCCACGGCATCGACACGATCCTGTTCAGCAGAGTTACGACCGTCGAGCGCGTGCCTTCAGAAGAACCACGCCCGATAGAGCAGGCCTATATATCGCCGCGACGAGGCCGGGAAGCATCCGTATCGATGCAGCTCCCTTTTCGGCTTCGTCATATCCTTGGCGCGATCGCTCGCCCTGATCGCTCTTCCATTTTCGAAGTTCGACCGGTCCCACCCAAGAGCGCTCCGCCAATCTGGTCGGCGGCGGCGCCCGCGCAAGCGAGGCGTAGCCTCACTCCTCCGCTGCGCTTCGGCCCTTCGGGTGCGCAAGCGCCTCAAGCCGCCGACCCGCCCGGCTGCACGCCCGGGATGGTCCCGGGCAAATCAGCAGGAGTATCGACATGGCGAGCATCGGCATCGTCAGCGGCAGCATCGAGAAGGGCTTTGTGGGCCAGCTCATCACGCTGTCGATCAAGGCACCGATCGAGATACGCCCCAACCGCGGCAAGGCGAGCGATGTGCAGCCCGACTATCGCGTTTGGTCCGATGGCGTCGAGATCGGAGCCGGCTGGATTCGCGTCGCCGAGCAATCGGGGCGTCCCTATGTCTCGCTCTCGCTCGCGACCCCCGAGTTCGGGCCGCGGCGCATCTACGCCAATCTCGGGCGGGCCGCGGGGCAGGATCGCGACGATGTTTTCGCGATCATCTGGACACCCGCCGACTGAGCGGCGGCCATCTTGCGGCATCCTTGCGCATCGGAACAATCTTCCGGGTGCAAGGGTGCCGCCACCTTGTTAGGGTGACCCCAATGCAGAGCAGCCTCGAACATCTTCCCCCGCACAAGCAACGCGAGATCGAGCGCGTCGTCGAGATCATCTTCGAGGAATTCGAGGATGCGCTGGCGCTCGCGACGCAGGACTGGAAGCGCAAGGGCCGGATTTCCAAGATCATCCTCTACGGCAGCTATGCACGGGGTGGGTGGGTCGACGAGCCGCACACGGCGAAGGGCTATCAGTCGGACTATGACCTGCTGATCATCGTCAACGACAAGCGGCTGACCGATCGGGCGGACTATTGGTCGAAGCTCGACGACCGGCTCATTCGTGAGCTGTCGGTAACGAAGCGGCTCCGCACGCCGGTGAATTTCATCGTTCACAGTCTCGACGAGGTGAATGCCGGACTGACGCAGGGTCGCTATTTCTTCATCGACGTCGCTCGTGACGGGATCGCGCTGTACGAGGCCGACGGGAAGGAGCTCGCAGAACCCAAGCCGATGACGCCGCATGCGGCGCTCGAGATGGCGCGCGAGTATTTTGATGAGTGGTATCCTAGCGGAGCGCAGTTTCTTCATCACTATCGAAGCGCTGTCGCTGCAGGTTGGTTGAACAATGCGGCCTTTCAGCTTCATCAGGCGACGGAACGATATTACCACTGCATCTTATTGGTATGCACTTTCCACACGCCGCACATCCATAATCTTGTTTTCCTGCGCACCCAAGCCGAGCGGATCGATGATCGATTGATCGAGGCATGGCCGCGAGAAGTTAAGGCCGACCGGTCGCGGTTCGAAAAGTTGAAGGAAGCGTACATCAAGGCGCGCTATTCGAAGCATTACGCGATCACCGCCGACGAACTGGAATGGCTCGGCGCGCGGGTTCAGCATCTCGCCGGTATCGTCGAGACTATTTGCCGTGACCGCATCGCTGAGCTTGAGACAACAGCGCGTCAGGCAGGTTGAGACCCGCTACTTTTTCCCGCGGAACCGCTCGAATTTGGCCTTTCCCTCGGCAGTCTCGACCGCGACATTGGCATTGCTGCATTCATCGCCGCGCTTGTCGCCCGCCGTGCAGCTTTGGACGACGTCGCGTGCCTCATCGAGATTGGCCTCGAAATATTGAACGCTGCGTGGCTCCGGCGGAGCACATGCTGTCAGGATCGTCAGGCTGGCGATCGCCAGCATCTTGAAAATGATCATCGTCACCTCCGACGATCAACTCTAGCGTCGGCGACCCGGTCCATGCAGTGGCGATTTGAGATTTAGAACCAAATTGAGGCTAGTTCTCCGTCCATCGGCCTATGTGAGCCAGTTTTGCGCCATTCTTAGCTCTCTCTCAAGCGTCGCATTGGGCGGCGAGGCTCAAGGGAACGATTGAGGAAATCCGTCGCAAAAGCTAGTTTGCAACGATGAGCGAACCACCAGCACCGCGCGGACAGCGCCTCGTCACACCATATGCTTTCATCGATACCGAGGCTTTTCGTGCGGCGGGTCTCGACTGGCAATCGCGAACTTGGTCCAGCCTGATCGATCTAGCGTCGAAGAGCACGCTCGAGCCGATCACGACTTCCATCACCACGCGGGAGGTTGAAGCGAGACTTTCGGAAGCGCTGGCGGAGGCGGAAGCAGCAGCGAAGAAGCACGGCGCGATTTTTGGCCAGCTTGGAGAAAGCGGTCCCTTTGGTGATACCGATCCAGCCGATCGGAAGGCACTGCTTCACGCGCGCTTTCGAGAATTCCTAGCGACAGCAAAATTTACCGAAATCCCCGTTGTTGCCGATCACAAAGCGATTTTTGACGATTATTTTGCTGGTGCTGCGCCCTTTGGGGAGGGCAAAAAAAAGAGCGAGTTTCCGGACGCCTTTGTGCTGTCGAGCCTCCTCGCCTGGATCCGGCCCGGTCGACCCAGAATATATGTGGTTGGCAAGGATCCGGACCTGGTGAAATTCTGCGAGGGACGGGACGATCTGATCCAATTGGACTCCGTTGCCCAGCTTCTCTCGCTGGCTCTGGCGTCAGCCCAGTTGGTGAAGCGTCTTGAAGCGCATGTCCGTGGAGACGCGTCCCTGCTCGAAAGGCTGAGGGCACGCCTTAACTCCTATCGTCCGCGCCGTGTCGATATCGAGGTTGAAGATGTCGAGTTCTTCGATCTTGAGATTTCGAGCGTGTTTCTCGTCGACGAATCCGAGGAGGGACAGGATTTTGTCCTTGAGGTCGAAGTCTTGGCTGAGGTCGAAGCCGACGTTCGTGAGACGGGTCATGAGTATGTCATCTCGCGGCGGGGAGAGCCTGATTTGGATATTCGGACTTACCATGCTCGTCCAACTTCCAGCGCGGCTATTTATGTTGAGGTGCTGGTGTCCGAGGACGATAGTGGCGAAGAGCCAGCCTTGGTGACGACCGATTGGGCTATCACATCGGGCGATATCGAGATCAAATTGCCATCTCAGTTCAGCAGGCGTGAAATCACCCTCGAGGCGCGGTGACGCCAAAATCCTTCGTTGACGCCACCGGAGCGTTGCCAGTTTCGACGCTTTCCAGATTTCAGATGAAATTTTTTCCATTTTTTTAATGCAAATTTTCTGCGCAGCAAATATCAAGGTTTTTCCGAATATTCACTTTTAGGGTGATTTTTGCTGGGCACAAAATATGGCCGAATTTGAAAATTCTCAGCGCGAATTGCTCGATGCGCTTTTGGAGGCGCTTTTGGCGCTGCCGCAGTCGCACGCGCAAATCGAGCGATATGAGGTCGAAATCGGGCCTCGCGGCCGCGCCGACGCCCTGATCGGCGCATATATCGGCCGCCAGCCGCTCTTATTGCTTGTCGAAATCAAGGCGCAGCTTTTTCCGCGCGATGTGCGCGAAGCAATCTGGCAGCTTCGGAATAATCAGGCCCATCTCAGCAATTCCGGTGACGACCGGGAAATCATTCCTTTTTTTGTCGCCCGTGCGATCTCGCCGGGCGCTCGAGAGATTTTTCGGGAAGAGCGCGTCGGATATTACGACCTCGGAGGCTCGCTTTATATTCCGGGGAAAAAGGCATTCATATTTCTCGATAAACCGGCTCCGAAAAAAGGGACGAAGAAATTCGATTCCATTTTTCAGGGGCAAAAGGCGCGCGCACTCCATGAAATTTATGAGAGGCGGCAGGACTGGCTGGGCGTGAAGGATCTCGCCGATGCGAGCGGCGTATCGCCCGCTACGGCTTCCGAGACCCTCACGGAACTCGAACGGCGCGAGTGGGTGGATGTGCAGGGGGCGGGTCCGTCGAAACAGCGTCGATTGCGCGCCGCACGGCCCCTTCTCGAAGCTTGGACCAGCTATGCGAGCGATCAGAAGGCGCCGACAGTGCGGCGTTACTATGTCCCGAAAGGGAGTGACGCACTGGCGCTGGCGCTGCGCCTTGATCAGGCGTGCGACGAGGCGAAAGCCGCCTATGCGGTCACCGGCGAGGTAGCCGCTCAAATCTATGCCCCCTATCTTTCTTCCATCTCGCAGCTTCGTTGCCGGATCGAGCCCGGGCAGAAGCTGATCGAGGCGCTGCTCAATCTCGACGCCCGGCCCGTGGCGGAGGGGTGGAATCTCGGTATCATCGAGGCGAAGAGCCGGCGCGATGTCGCGGTCGGCCAACGGATCGATGGCGTCTGCTATGCGCCGCCGCTGCAGGTCTATCTCGACCTGCTCCAGGCGTCCGGCCGTTCCCGTGAATTGGCGATGCACCTCCGTAGCGAATGTCTGGATAAATAATGCCCAAACCACAGACGATCAGCGGCTATGAGGACATGGTCACCGACGCGTGCGAGCGCGTACTGGTCACGCTCCTGCGCGGGCTTGGACCATGGAAGGATTCGGTCTTTCTCGTCGGCGGACTCGCGCCGCGCTATCTCGTGACCGCCAGGCCGCCGAAAGTCCCGAAACATGCGGGCACGGGTGACGTCGATATCGTCGTCGACGTCGGAATCCTCACGACGACCGAAGCCTACAGTACGCTAGAAGAAAATCTAAAGGCGATGAACTTCGAGCGCGCCGAGAATGAAAAGGGTGCGAAGCAATCCTGGCGGTGGCGCGCCGAGATCGAGGACGGCACGACGATGATCCTCGAGTTTCTGGCGGACTCGCCGGAACTTGGAGGCGGCAAGGTAAAGGAACTTCCTTCGGACGGAAATGTCTCGGCGTTGAACATCCCCCACGCTTCCATGGTGTTCGACCATCACGGGACCGTCGAAATCACGGCGGACCTGCTGAACGGTAAGGGCCGTGCCACCGAGGTCGTGCGCTACGCTGATATCGTCACCTTCACCTGTCTCAAGGCCTTTGCTTTCGATCAGAGGTTCGAGCGCAAGGATGCGCACGACCTGATCTACTGCATCGAGAATCTGGAAGGTGGCGTCGGCGCGGCGCAATCCGCATTCGCGGCTGCACTGACCGGTCCGCATGCCGAGGCGATACGCGAGGCTCTTACTCGCATGGCGGCTCGCTTCCGCGATCCCAATCCCGACGAGAGCTATTTGCGCGACGGGCCCGTCGCCGTGGCAAGTTTCGAAGACGACGAAGCCGATGTCTCGGCCGACCCCGATCTGCTGAACGCCCGGATCTTGCGGCAGCGACATGCCGCGGAAATTATGGCCGACTTCCTCAAGGCATTCGAAATCTGATGACGAAGGCTGTGATCGCAGTTTCGTTCCGGCGCATTCCAAGAGCTTGCCCGTGAACAAAGCGATCATAGTCGGCGCGAGTTCAGGGATCGGCCGAGAGCTGGCGATGCTGCTCTCGCATCATGGCTATTCGGTTGGCGTCACCAGTCGGCGCCGCGACCTGCTCGCCAATCTCGCTGGCAATTCTTCCGGTTCGATAATCTACGAGGCGTTCGACGTGGCCGACACGACCGCGATGCAACGCGGACTCGCCGCCCTGATCGAGCGGCTTGGCGGGCTCGACTTGCTGGTGATCAGTGCCGGGGTCGGCCACATAAATGCCGATCTTGTCTGGGAGGCGGAACGCGAGACCATCGCGGTGAATGTCGAAGGTTTCGCGGCCGCGGCCAATATCGGCATGCAGCACTTCATCGCCCAAGGCACGGGGCATCTGGTGGCCATTTCGTCGATCGCGGGATTGCGGGGAAGCGGCGACGCGCCTGCCTACAATGCGTCCAAGGCCTTCGTCTCCAACTATATGGAGGCGCTACGCCAGAACATGGCGCGCCGGGGCCTGCCGATTGCAACGACCGACGTGCGGCCCGGCTTCGTCGACACCGCGATGGCGAAGGGTGACGGACTCTTCTGGGTTGCTTCGCCTGAAAAGGCGGCGAAGCAGATCTACGGCGCCATCCGCGCCCGTAAGTCTCATGCCTATGTCACCAAACGCTGGTGGCTCGTCGCTGGCCTGATGAAACTTCTGCCGAACGCCATCTACGACCGACTCTAGCCGCTCGCGATCATCGCCCGTGGCAGATTTTGTATTTCTTGCCAGAACCGCAGGGACATTTTTCGTTGCGGCCGACCTTTTTCCTCGGCTCAACCTCCCTGGGGGCACCGCGACGCTGATCGAACAGCGCCTGCAAAGGGGCAGGAATCACAACCTGTCGCTGCGGGGGACCGCCTTTGCGCCGAACCTCGCGAATGATGGCCTTCTGCTCCTGGAATGCCGCGCGATGGTTCGGATCCATCGCATCCTCGAACGGCAGCAGCCGCTCGACCTCGTTCGCCGCCGCATCATGGTCGCCGCAGTACGCAAGAACCACCGCATATAGAGCGCGAGCTTCGAGAACGGGCCCCGCGAGGCCCGCGCCTTGCAAGATGGGGAAGATGTTCCGTTCGAAGGCCTCGCGGGCGCTTATGAAGTCGTTCACCCAGACCAGTTCTTCGACAAGATCGAGACCAACCCGGACGAATGACTGGTAGGATTGCGACAGTTCGTAGAATTTCATCGCATGGATGCGTGCGAGAGTAGATCGCTGGCTCTTCCGGCCCAAGGCCTGCGCGAAAAGATCGTGACTGTCTGCCAGATGTTTCAGCCGATCGGTGAGATCTTCGTCTTTGGGAAGAAGCTCCCGAAGTTCGGGGGCGTTCCGTCCTATCACATCGTCGGGCCTGATCCCGAGCTCCCGATAATATTCGCCGATGAGGGCGAGTGCCTCACTTACCGCTGTATCGTTGTCGCCGAGCTTGAAGAGGGCGAGGGCGCGATTGTAGCGAAACACGCGCAGATGTTCGGGCTGGTCGGGAAGTCGATCCGAAACTTCGTCAAGCATGGCCCGGACGCCATCAATGTCGCCAAGCTCGGACAAGAGCAACATCCGCTTCATGCCCCAGGCCATCCACTCCTCGTCGCCGAGCTCGTTCGCCCTCAGCAGCGATTCCATCTCGTCGACCCGCTCCCGGCCGGCCTCATAATCTCCCTCGCGCAGATCATTGAAGACCAGGCCGTCGAGCGCCCACAGCCTTGTCTCGGCATCTCCGTTCGGATCGGCCGCGATCGTCAGCAGATAGGGTTCGATTTCCGGCCAGACCCCGAGTTCGTGGAACAATTCGTCTGTGGCAAACTGCACCAATATTCTCGCCTGACCGAGAAGCCCGAACAGACGGATGAGCAGTCCTAACTTCGCGAGGCTCCAGTTGGTCCGGATCGAGCTTACGATGACCCGCTGCAGCGAGCCCAAGGCTTTCTGCTCGAAGTCCTGACCCTTTGCCGAGACGTCCGCTTTGCCGAGTATCCTCACCGCGTCGTGAATTTTTAGGCCGCTATTCCCGAATAATTCCAGCGCACCCGTTGCGGGAAGCGCGCGCAACCGGGCCGTGGCCGCCTTCGCGTCGATGTCGCATGCGGCTTGAAGCAAGGCACTGGCTTCGTCCCGTGAGAGCGCGACATCGGCGAGGCTCAGGACCGCGATCGTTTCTCTGTCGACCGGCGGCAAGCCTTCGAACGCGCGCCTCAGGATAATCTCTTGAGCCGTCTCGACGATATTGGTCTGCTGCTCGATATCCGTACAAAAGGCCCTAATGTCGCCGCCATATTCGCGCGCCGCGATCGTCGCCGCATTGAGTACATAAAATGGCAGGCCTCCGGTAATTCTGGATAGCCGCTCGCAATCGCCGAAATCGGCACGGCAACCAGCATCTTGAACTGCCGCCGCGATAGTGTCTTCGTCCCAGCCGTTCAGAGTCTCGGCTTGAATATCTAGTCCTGCTTCGAGTTCGGCGATGTGCCGACCCGGTTGGCTCAGCAGGACAAATCGGAGATTGGGGCCCCGTGCTACCAGCGCCTCTATATCGGCCGCGGGAATGCGGTGGCTGTTATCGATGACGACAGCCGCGTGAAGGCCGTCTTCGCCGAGCTTGATGCTCAGCGCGCTCACCATGTCCAATCCGCTCGCGCCCGGCAGAAGAATTTCGCCGAGCTTGTCGTTGGAGCGACCGAACATCTTCGCCGCCACTTCGCGCGCTACCGCTGACGCGAGCGCGGGTCCCGGCGTGTCCCCAACGTCGAGATAGGTGACCGGGAGCGCAGCATGGACCGCGGCCTCGGCCATCCAGGCGGTTTTCCCCGAGCCCGAAAGTCCCGCTATGATGCGGACGGGCTGGTCACTTAGCAGGGCGGGTTCGTCGACCTGGGCGCGGTACACCGGGGGCGGCGCCGGAAGCTGCTGCATCTGGACCACGAGCTGCTCGAACAGGTCCGGCAATTCCTCGCGGGAAAAACTGTGATCCTCGCGCGGAGGCGTGCCAGCGGATGCGAGCATGACCATGGCGGCCAGCTTCCAGGTCAGCGTCTCCGGCCTGAGCAACCCGAATGGCAGCTGCGCCGCGAGATCCGAGCAATATGCAGCCATACCGGCAACATTGTCGGCAGGTCGAGGCAGGCAATTGTCGGAGGGCTCAGGACCGCCTGGCCAATGCAGCTCGACATCGTCAGGCCAGTCATCCGCGGCAATCTTCTTGAGCAGGGCTGGCGACGGAGGCGCATTCGTCGCGATCACGAATCTCGCGTCGCCAGCTCGCAGGCCGTTCTGATGATCCGCACGTATGTCCTCGAAACGCTCTAGTGCTCCTGAAATATCACTGGGATTGAGGACGTCCTGCCGCGTTTTGACCTGCGCATAGATACGGGCGTCCGGAAGCTGGACTTCAATGTCCTCGTCCCGCTCGACGATGATATGTTCGGCTCCCGCCTTTCCCGCGAGGAGAAGGCACGCTGCCGCGAAAAGATGCTGGTAGAGGAAACCCCTGTGTACGGCCTCGATCCGGATGAGTTGGCGCTCGTCGAGAACGAGGAGTTCGTCGACCGGCGGCTGTGGGCGTTCTGCCTCATCCTCCGCGCGGTGATCGGCCGCATTATGACCGGAATTGTCTCCGGGATCTTCTGACGCGGTCATCGTGTCGTGAAGGCTGCGACGACCTTGTTCGTCCCGTCCATGAGCAGGCCGCACTGAATGTCGGCGACCAGGACCGTCGAATTCACCGTGATATCGGTCGGATTGCTGATCGTCGTCTTGCCATAGGGGTAGGTGGCGCGAACGACATTCGGGAGCTTCGGCACGACAACAAAGGCAATCTTGGCTTGGGGTTTGAAGGCTTGCGCTTCGGCGACGCTCATGGGGATGGTCCCGATGACCCCACCCTTGTTGGCGATGAAAAGCTCTTCGCCATAGCGCGCCGGTTCACCCTCGAAGATCGCGTTCTCGGTCCGGGTAATCTTGCTGATGGTGGCCTTCGCCCCGAAGCCATTCTGCGCGGAATAGGTGCCGGTCGTGACCTCGCTGCTCGAAATCGTCACGTCGAGGTTGGGCCTTCGGACTTTCGACTTTTGCATAATAGAAGGTGTCCCAAGCGCTGAAGTTCGTATTGTCGAACAGGTAGGACTTCACCTCGAAGGCTCCGAGATCGGCATTATAGGCCAGATATTCCGCGCCTTCGATCTTCTTCGAGATGATGAGGGGGCCGGAGCCGCCCGCTGCTGCGAGCCGGGCGCGGTATGCATCGCTGGTCTCGAATTCGTCCTTCGGCGCGACGGGCTTGATGGACGCGATAGCCTGGTCGAAGGTCTGGGGCTGCACCATGGTGCCCGTATAGGCTGCACAGCCCGATTGCGCCTGCGCCAGTCCCGGCGCGCAGATCAGCGCCGCAGCCAGAATGATTTTCCTCATTGGTTTTGCTCCCCCTTGAGCCCGTGCAAAATATCGAGACTAACGCTCCAGGCGAACGCGCAGGCGCCGTGCGCGCTCGCGAAACGCATGTTCCCCGCCCTCGAGAATGTCGCAGACCATCTTGCGGATCGGTGCATCTTCGAGGCCGCCGCTCGCATAGGCGATCTCGGGCAAGCCATCCCCCGGATGCGGGCCGGCCGATGCAACGATGACCTGATCGGCGTCGGTGTTGATCACCAGATTGGCGTTATGCGTGACGATGATGACCTGGCGCTTCGCCTTGGCCTTGAGGAACAGGCCGACGAGTTCATCATAGATCGACTTGGGATCGAGATTTTCCTCGGGCTGATCGATGATCAGCGGCCGCTCATCTGCGTTGTCGAGCGCGAGGTACAGCAGCAGGAGTACGATGCCGCGCGTGCCCGGCGAAAGTTTGCGGATGTCGACCCCATCATAATCGACGCTGTACCGGACTTCGATATGATCGGTGCCATAGAGCCAGCGCGCGAACAGCTTGAGCCAGCCGCGGAATGCGGCGGCATCGCTGCGCTGTGCGAGAGCATGTTCGAAGAAGCTCTTCTGATATTTTTGGCGAAAGTCTTTGAGCGCCTCGGTCACTTCTTCGGCGGTCCCACTCTCCCAAACGCCGCGAAGCTCGTCATTCGCGGCCTCGAGCAATTTGCCCTCGCCGCGGAACGGGCCCTGTCGGCGAAGGTCCAGCAGATCCTCGCCGCGCTTTGCCCACTCCGCCATGTCTGCTCGGCGGGTGACGGTGAATGCAAGCTTCCCGAGCGTCCCGCCCGTCTCGTCCATTCGCGCCCGGATGGGTGCGTAAAGGTCGTTGAGGACCTGCTGTTCCGAAAACACCGCTTCGAAGATCCGCCGGTAGCTTGACTGCCTTTCCGTAGGCAGGCCCTTGGCGCGCTCCTCTGCGCCCTCATAGTCCTTCAGCTTGTCCTGCAGGACCGAGAGCAATTCGGTCTCGGTCGTGATTTTCGTCGACAGGGAATTGAACCGTTCGCGTGTTTCCTTGTCGACGTTTATGATATCGCCGAGCCGCCGGATTTCCGCATCGAGCCGGCCAAGGGGAAGTCTCGTCAGATCGGCATCGTCGGCGATGAGCGGGGTCGCTGGATCGGTGATTGCGATATCGATCCCGCGCCACCCGTCACGGTTCTTCCGGGTGGAGGACAGGTTGTCGTTGATGATGCCGTCCACATTGCCGCTGTACTGCGTCAGAAACGGGTCCCACGCCTCTCCGGCTATGCCGGCATCCTTGTGGCGCTCTTGCGCATCGCGCAGATTTTCGGGCGCCTGATGGGTCCGGAAGTCCGAAACCTCGTCCTGGACGAGTAGCAACTTCTGCTCGCGATTGGTCAGGCGCCTAACCCGTGCGCGCACTTCGTTTGCCGCCTCGGTCAGGGCCTCGAGGCGCTTGATCCGGTCCTCGCTGCCTTTGCGGACAAGCTTGCCGCGGTCCTCGGTGAGCTGGGTGATCTTGAGCTTCTTCTCGTCGACCTGCTTCCGAATGGCCACGATCTGAGATTGCTTCTCGAGCTCGATGTTGATCCGGTCGGACAATTCCTCGAGCTTCTGTTCTTCGCGGCGTCGCGCCTCGCGGAACCGGGCTGCCTTGAGGTCGCGAAGGTCCGCAAAATCGACCGCGCCCTCTCGCTCGGTCGGGCTGTGGGCGTCAAAGACCACGCGCTCGACTTCCGACAGCAGGCCATCGGTCATTCCCTCCGGTGAGCAGAGCGATTCCACGAACTGCTGTGTCAGGTATCGAGCGCGGGCGTAGCCGTCCCATGCCGCCGCGGCATTATCGAGGCCGCGTTCGGTGACAACGCCATTGCCCCAATCGAGCTTCACCGTCGCATCGTCGAGATATTCGCTCGCCCGAACCAGGAAAGACTGCATAGGGAGCTGGTCGGCATGGGCATCGCAGCCCGCTGCGATCATGTCGGCCAGCGCGGTCTTGCCGGACCCGCGCGCACCAATGATCGCGACGAGGCCCGGGTTGAGATCGATCACCGAATTGGGGGCCCACGGCGCATTCGTCAGGGTCACACGGTGGATCGTCTCAGACGGCGCAGCTGCGGGCGGCGCCTCGGTCCCGACGTAAGCGCGGCCCTCGGGATCGATGCAGGCCTGCTTCAGTCCGTCGAATGTCGCCGCACCTTTGATCCAGGTATAGCGGTCGCCATCGGGCGCGCCCGTTCGTTCCACAGAATGCCCGTCGCTGCCGTGCATGCAGGGCTTGAGCCCGCCGTAGGTCTCGCAGATATGCTCGCGACTGGTTTTTCGGCCGAGCCAAAATTCACGTTGCGCCGGGCTCGACGCGAACATGATGTGAGCAAAATGTTCAATCTGCTGGCGCAAAGCTTGGTCTGCGCCATCTTGAAGTCCCGATGTCCCATCGCCCTTCGCGCCGGCGACCGCGATCAGGATATTCTCCTGCGCCCAGCTCATCCCCTTATATTCTTCACGGAGCTGATCGAAGCTTACCTTGAATTGTTCGGAGCCGTGGCGAAGCGCTGAACGATCATCGGTCAGCTCGGAATTGAGCGAACGTCCCAGGCGGATCAGCTCCGAAGGATTACAGGCGAAGGTGTCGGTCGTGGTCTTGAAGGTCAGGCGCTGAAGGAAGCGCGTGAGCTGCTCGATATGATCGGGATCGTCGGGGCAGACGAGCAGATGGGCGTTGATCCACGACCGCGCGGTTCCCACGCTGAACCGAAGCTCGATATTCGGAAAGATCAGGTCGCAGTCCTTGAGGCGACCTTGCTCCTTGCGCGCGCGAACCTCCTTGTAGAGTTCAAGCCCGTAATAGTCGGTAATACCGAGCGCACGGATCGCCGGCGTCGCACCCTCGATCGCGGCAAGATAGGCTTCCCAATCGCCCTTGAACTGGTCGTTGAAGATCGTGCCCGGGGCGTGGACGTGCGGATCCCATCGCAGCCACAACGATCCCGGTCCGATCGATTCCTCTTCCCCCACGGTCATGGCGCGGCACGCTATCGTCAACAGGGGGGAAACGGAAGTGCCGCCGCCAGATCAAACCATTTTGGATCTATTTTGTGCCGGGGCCTGCGGCCTGATCGCAGGGCGGCTCGGGCTCGCCGGAACCGCAGGACTTGCCGGCCGTTTCCCAGTGGCAACGTCCATAGGAGCTGTCATGGCAAGCGCACCGCCCGACCCGCATCCCGATTCTCCCCCGACCGGCCCCGAGCAAGTTCCGGAGCAGGTTCCCCTTCCTGATGACGACGGTCGGGAAAGTGTCGAGGACGTGCCTGACGCAGAATGATCGTCGGGCCGCTTGGCTTCTCGCCTGCGGCATGGCGCCCGCATATCTGCGGAGCGGAAATGGTAAGCCCCGCTACATCGCTGCAGCGGGGCTTCCCTAGATTGCATCCGAAGATGCGATCAAATTCTGCCATTCTTTCGTCTGGACAGGTAAGTGAAACGTGCCGGGCGCGCGATGGTTCCGTGGGCTACTTCGAGGCCCGGAATTTTTCTATCGCCGCAGCGTGACCGCGATCGGGCAGTGGTCCGAATAATGCTTCTCGCCGGGCGCATAGAGCGTTTCGCTGAACCCCGTCCGGTCGGCGGCGGCGCGCCGGTCGAGCACGATATGATCGATGAAACTGTCGTAACGCGGATCGCAGGCCGGCGGCTGGCCCGCGTCGGCGAGCATCAAATCGGCGTTGGCCGGATCGCCATCGTCGATTTTAGTCCAGATCGCGTCGCCGGGAAGCGCGAGCCGCCGGTTCCAGTCGCCCAGCACCGCGAAGCGCTCGGGCCCGGCGGCGGCCGCGTCGATCCAGGCTTCGAGCGCCGGAATCTGGTCCTGGAATATGGGGCAGGCCTTCGCCTCGTTCCCGGAGAAGCAGCCTGACTTGAGGTGGATGCCGAGAAGGCGGATCGGTGTGCGGCCCTCGGGGCGGAGCGTGATGTCGACGCCCGAGCGAAGCTGTTCGTTGCCGCGCATCAGCGACGTCACATCGGCATGGCGATCGAAGGCCATATCCTTGCGGATCGCAAAACCGACCGCTTGGCGGATCACCGTCTGCGACGGGAACTTGCCGCCGCAGGTGCCGCCCGGCGCGCCCTTCCGCGCTTCCATGATCACGACATATTTGGCGGGGTCGAAGACCCGCGCCGCGGCGGTCTCATTCTCGGCCTCCTGAAAGGCGATCACATCGGCGTCGAGGTCGTCGACGATGCGGCGCATCGCGGCATAATCGCTGTCATCCCTGGGGTTGCAGCCTTCGCCGTTCCTCGCGGCGAGAAATTCCAGGTTCCAGCTCGCAAGCTTGAGCGGTTTCGATGGAGCAGACGGGTTCGCGGGTGCGGAGGTCGCGGGCGAGCAGGCGGCAGCCAGCAGGAGCAGGGCGGATGCGATGAGGCGGTGGGGAAGCATCCGCCGCTACTGCCGCACGCCGCCACCGAGTGCAACTCGCCGTGCCGCGCCTTGGCGCGGCGCAGATGGCGCCGATCCGTCCGCGGCGCTATAGCGCCCGCCCGGCCGGGATCCTTCCGGCCGCTCAAGGAGATGATTTTATGAACCACGCCGAACTGTCGGACAGCGTCGCAACCGCACTTGGTCTGAGCAAGGCCGATGCGAAGAAGGCTGTCGATGCCGTTTTCGCTGCGATCACCGACGCCGCCGCCAAGGGCGACGAAGTCTCGGTGAACGGCTTCGGCAAGTTCAAGGTCAAGGAATCGGCCGCGCGTGAAGGCCGCAATCCCTCGACTGGCGAAACCATCCAGATTGCGGCTTCGAAGAAGCTGACCTTCGGCGCCGCGAAGGCCGTCAAGGATCGTCTGAACGGCTGAGCCGGTACGTCCCGCCGGCGTGCCCGGCGGGACGGCCGCGCGGCGGCATGTCGGGCGCGGCATCTGATGAGCGCGCTCTGGCCTCGCAGGCTCGGCCAGGGGTCGCACTTTTGTTTTGGCCGCGCGGCACACTCGGCTCGCTATCCTTGCGGGGCGGCGGCTAGGCACGGGAGCGCATCGCACGCCGCCCCGCTGCGGGCTCGCCAAGAGTGCGGTTGTTCGGGCCCTGCGGGCCGGCGACATCATGACCTAGAGCGGAAGTTCCGCCTGTTTGCGCAAAGGCTCAACGAACAGCGTGCGACGCGGCGGTTCCTCGAACAGCAGCTCGTTCGGCAGGCTGCCGTCGAGCCAATGGTTCGCGTCGCGCCGCTGGATGATCACGCCGTGGCGCGACTGATAGGGAATGACATCGGCGCCCGCCGGGATGGTGAGGATGCGGTAGGACAGCGGCCAGTCGGCGAGTGGCGGGTCCCACACTGCGGCGAGATAGAAGAAATTGCCGCTGTCGAGCGTCACCCGGTAGCGGTGATCGCCGGTTCCCATGCGAAACTCGGACGCCGGGATCAGGCAGCGGCGCGCCGGGAAGGCGCGGCCCTCGGCGCGCACGAAACGATAATTGATCCCGTCGCTAAACCGCGGGTCGGAACCCCAAACCGCTTTGACCATTTCGATCTCGGTCATATTGTCGGGATTGCGCCGGACGAGCGCTTGCACGCCTCCGCTCGGGGCGTCGGGATCGAAAGGGGTTGGCGCGATACCCATATGTGGAACATAATGGGAACGATGTTGAGTCGCAAGGGCGAGGGGGCCGACGCGCATGTGCAATGATTATCGGCTCGAAATTGACATCGCGTCGATCGCCGAGGACTTCGACAACCTCCAGATCAAGATCGACATGCCCGAGGGCGCACCGAACGTGCCGGCGCGCGAGGATGTCCGCATCACCGATACAGCGCCGATCGTGAAGAGCAGCGACGGCGCCGCCGCCGGATCGCTCGTCAACCGGCGCTGGAGCTGGCCCGGACAGGGCGGCAAACCGGTCTATAATGTGCGCTCGGAGCGCCGCGATCTCGGCATGCAGCGATGCCTCGTCCTCTGCGACGGTTTCTATGAGTTCACCGATCCCACCGACCCTGCGCAGAAGCGGCTCGACAAGTGGCTGTTCACGCTGAAGGACCATCGCTGGTTCTGCATGGCCGGCGTCTGGCGCGACAGCCATGTCGGCGAAGCCTTCAGCCTCCTGACCATGGACGCAGGTCCCGACATCGCACCCTATCACCATCGCCAGATCATTCCGCTGCCACGCGATCAATGGGCCGCTTGGCTCGATCCGCGCGTTCCGGCCGAGGACATATTGAAATGGCTTCCCGAAGGCAGCCTCGAGGTGACGCAGGTATATGGTAAGCCGCCTGCACAAGGCGCTCTTGCCTTATGACGAACGAAGAGGGACTCGATCTGTTCGTGACCGCGCAAGAGCAAATCTACCCGCGCGCGCTCGGCGAGATTCGCCGCGGCAAGAAGTGCTCGCACTGGATGTGGTTCATATTCCCGCAGCTGGCAGGCCTTGGCCGAAGCGCGACGTCGAAGCTCTACGGTCTCGCGGGAGCCGATGAGGCGCGGGCCTATCTGGCCCATCCGCTTCTCGGCGCGCGCTATGCCGAATGCGTCGAAGCGATCCAGGACCTGCCGGCAAGCGACCCGGTGGCGGTCTTCGGCGAGGTCGACGCCGTCAAGCTGCGTTCATCGCTGACATTGTTCGAGGCCGTGAGCCGGCGGCCGCTCTTCTCCGCCGCGCTCATCCGCTGGTTCGGCGGCGAGCGCGATGAGCGCACCCTCGGCCTGCTCAGCCGCGACGACAGCATGCCGTGACGCCGACGCGTGTCAGCCGCGCGGATTGCGAAACAGCGGCAGCATCCGGTGGAGCACTTCGTCCTTGTCGAAAAAATGATGCTTGAGCGCGCCGAGAACATGCAGCGCGAGCACGACGTAAATGGCCTTCACCATCAGCTTGTGTATGTCGCCGAGCTCTTCGGCGAGATCCTCGTTCAGCGGTAGCGGAAGATTGGGCGCGGGCACGGCGCCGTAAAGCGGCACTTCAGGCGCCCCGCCCGCCGACGCTGCGGCCCAGCCGAGAAGCGGGGCGCCGATCATCAGCACATAGAAGAGGACATGGGTCGTGCGCGCGAGCATCCGTTCCCATGACGGCATGCCGCCGGGGAAGGCCGGCCAGGGATGGCCGAAGCGCCAACCGAGCCGGATAATGCTGAGCGCGAGGATCGTGATCCCGACCGATTTGTGCAGATGATAATAGCCAAGTTTCTCGCTGTCCGAGGCGTCCTCCATCCAGCCGCCAAAGGTGGCATTGGCGATGATCAGGATGGCGATCGTCCAGTGCAGGACGATCGAGACGGTGGAATAGCGGCTGTGATTCTCACGCATGATTCGCCTCGCAATAGGTCCGTCACCGGTCTTCCAATGCTTTGGCGGCGATCCTCGTTCCGTCAGCAGGACGCAGCCGTCACGATCATGAGCCCAATTTGTTTCGCTTTTACAGAGGCCGGGCGGAAGGCGCGCACCGATTCCCGGCGGTTCGTCGCGGCCCGCTTGACGCGCCCTTTGACTCGGTGGAACATAAAGGGAACATTTGAGTCGATATTTCCCATGAGCACGACGCCCCAATCTGCACCTCGGCCAAGTGCCAGAGATATCGACGTGCTTCGCGCGGCGGTGGCGCGTGTAGCCGCCTCGCGCGGGCCGGTCTTGCCGTTCGGCGTCGGGCCGGTCGATCATCTTCTCGCTGGCGGCGGGCTCGATGGCGCAGGCCTGCACGAGGTCACGGGCGCCTCGGCAAGCTGGAGCGATGACGCTGCGGCAACGCTCTTCGCGGCTGGAATCGCGTCGCGCTTCGCGGCGGCGCCCGACGTGTCGGCGCTCTGGGCGCTGACGCGGTTCGATCTCTATGCCCCCGGTCTCGAACAGGCGGGGCTCGGTCCGGACCGCGTGCTCTATGCTCAAGGCAGGACCGACAAGGAACTGCTGGCGCTGTGCGAGGACGCGCTGCGCGACGGTTCGCTCGCCTGCGTCGTTGCCGAAGTGAAAGCGGCCGATCAGACCGCGACGCGCCGGCTGCAACTGGCAGCATCCGAGGGCAACACGCCGATGATCCTCTATCGCCGGTACCGGCGTTATGGCCAATGCCCGCTCGCCGATCCGTCGCTCGCAATGACCCGCTGGCGCATCGGCACCTTGTCGTCGGGCCGCCTCGCCTCGCCCGGCGTCGGGCGCGGGCGCTGGAATGTCGAGCTGGTCCGGCAGCGCGGCGGGCCGCCTTTTTCCCTCGAACTGGAGGCGTGCGATGACCAGGGTCGCCTCGCTCTTCCTGCCGCAACTGCCGATCGAGCGGTTGCGCCGGGCAGAACGGA
Organism: Sphingopyxis sp. H053; assembly: GCF_001468225.1. GTDB lineage: Bacteria > Pseudomonadota > Alphaproteobacteria > Sphingomonadales > Sphingomonadaceae > Sphingopyxis. The sequence goes on from NZ_LNRU01000012.1 coordinate 44,723, forward strand.
CACCGTCGCATTCGGGCACGCCGCCTGATCGGGCGCGGGCGGGTCCGCGCTTCCCCGAGCCTGTCGACGACAATCCCGGCACCTGTTCGGTGCCGCGCGGCGGCGGCTGGCGTCCGGGCGCGCGCTGGGCGCAAGGCACGCACTCCGGCGAGCCGTCGCTCGACGCCCTCCCGGCGCACCAGCGACCGACGATGCGCGAGCTCGGACGGCGGAGCGAAGCTGCCGCACCGGTGTTCCGGGCGTTGCGCTCGGACGACGGGACGTCGGGCGGGATCGCTGCGCCGCTGCCGCCGCTCTGGGGCCTCCGTCCGACGATCGTCGTCGCGCGAACCGGCCAGCGCGACGTCGTGACCGCCGCCTGTCCGGCGGCGCTCGATCTCGGCCTCGTGCCCGGCATGGCGGCCGCCCATGCCCGCGCGCTGGTCTCCGATCTCGACATACTCGATGCCGCACCCGACGCCGATCGCGCGTGGCTCGATCGCCTTGCGCTCCACGCCGCCCGCTGCTGGACGCCGACGGCGGCAGTGTCGGGCATCGACGGGCTGTGGCTCGACCTGTCGGGCACGACGCATCTCTTCGGCGGCGAAGAGCGTTTCGCGGCGCGTCTGCTCGGTTTTCTACGGCGCCTCGGCTTCACCGCGCGTGTCGCGATCGCCGGCACGCCCGGCGCCGCTCACGCGCTCGCACGCGATGGCGGCGCGGGCGTGCGGATCTTGCCGGAAGGAGGCGAGAGCGAGGCGCTGGCGCCTTTGCCGCTGGCGGCGCTCCGGCTGGCGCCGGAGGCGCTCGCCGCGGCGGCGCGCTTCGGGATCGAGCGGATCGCCGATCTTTATCCGATGCCGCGCGGGCCATTGGCCCGGCGGCTCGGGCGCGGCGCGGTCGAGCGGCTCGACCAGGCGCGAGGGTTCGTACCCGAGCCGATCGTGCCCGTCGTCCCGTTCGACATGCCCGAGGCGCGCCGTTCCTTGCTCGAGCCGATCGGGACCGCCGAGGCGATCGAGCAGGTCATCGCCGACCTGCTCGGCGATCTCGTGCTCGCGCTGCGCGAGCGCAGTCTTGGCGTGCGGAGCCTCGTCTTGCGCTGCGACCGGCTCGACATGGGCGCGCAGTTCGTCACCGTCGGCACGGCGCGCGCGACGCGCGATGCGAAACATCTGCTGCGCCTGTTCAGGCTCCGGATCGACCGGATCGAGCCGGGGCTCGGGATCGAGACGATGGTTCTCGCGGCGCCGCAGGTCGAAGCGCTGGCGCCCGAGGCGATCGCCGCCGTGCTCAACACGGCACGCCAGGCGCCCGACCTCGCTCCGCTCGTCGATGCGCTGGCCGGCCGCGCCGGCGATGCCGCGCTGTTCCGCCTGTCCGCGATCGAAAGCGATGTCCCCGAGCGCGCGATCGTGCGCGCCGGGCCTTTGGCCCAGCCTGCCGGCTGGCCCGTCTGGCCGCGGCCGATCCGGATGCTCGCGCGGCCCGAGGCGCTGTCGGGCGTCGTCGCCTTGCTTCCCGACCATCCGCCGCGCCGCTTCGCGTGGCGCGGGCGGAGCTATGCGGTGGTCGCAGGCGATGGCCCCGAGCGCATCCATGGCGAATGGTGGCGCCGCCCGGGCGAGATGTGGGCGGTTCGCGACTATTTCCGGGTCGAGGCGACAAGCGGCGAGCGCTTCTGGCTCTTCCGCCGCGGCGACGCGATCACCGACAAGACGGGTGACCTCAGCTGGTACATGCACGGCGTGTTCGGATGACGGACCCCGTTACGACCTATGTCGAACTCTACGCCACGAGCCATTTTTCCTTTCTGCGGGGGGCCTCTTCGCCCGAGGAATTGTTCGCGGCCGCCGCTGCCCTCGGCCATTCGGCCCTCGGGCTTTGCGACCGGGGCAGCGTCGCCGGCATGGTGCGCGGTCTGTCGGGACAGGAAGCAACCGGCGTCCGGCTGATCGCGGGGACGCGCGTCGACCTTCGCGACGGTCGCTCGATCCTCCTCTATCCGACGGACCGCGCGGCCTGGTCGCGGCTGACCCGGCTGCTCTCCTTGGGCAAGGGGCGCGGCGGCAAGGGCAATTGCTGGCTCGACTGGCCCGACGTCGCGGCCTCGGCCGAGGGCCTCGTCGCGATCCTCCTGCCCGGTGAAGCCGACGAACGGGCGCGGCTCGATCTCGCCGAGCTCAGCGGCGCCTTCGGCCCGCGCGCCTTTCTCGCGCTCGCGCTGCGCCGCCGGCCCGGCGATTTCGCGCGGCTTCGCGCGCTCGATGCGCTGGCGCAGGAAGTGGCGGTGCGGAGCGTCGCGCTCGGCGACATCCTCTACCATGCGCCCGAACGGCGCCCGCTGCAGGACGTGCTGACCGCGATCCGCGAGAAGACGACGGTCGATGCGCTCGGGTTCAAGCGCGAACGCTTCATGGACCGGGCCTTGAAGAGCCCGGCCGAGATGGAAAGGCGCTTCGCGCTGTTCCCCGACGCGATCGCGGCGACCGCCGACATCGCGGCAGCCTGTCGCTTCGACCTTGCCGAGATCCGCTACCAATATCCCTATGAGCAGGTGATGGAGGGCCGCACCGCGCAGGAAGCGTTGGCGGCGTTGACCGAGGAAGGTGCGAACCGGATGTTTCCGGGCGGCGTGCCGCCTGCCTTTCGGAAACAGATCGATCACGAGCTGCGCCTGATCGGCGAGCTCGGCTACGCGCCCTATTTCCTGACCGTCAATTCGATCGTCGCCGAGAGCCGGCGGCGCGGCATATTGTGCCAAGGGCGCGGGTCAGCCGCGAACAGCTGCGTCTGCTTCCTGCTCGGCGTGACTTCGATCGACCCGATCAAGCACGAGCTGCTCTTCGAGCGCTTCGTGTCGGGTGAACGCAAGGAGCCGCCCGATATCGACGTCGACTTCGAACATGAGCGGCGCGAAGAAATCATCCAGTGGATCTACGAGACCTACGGCCGTCATCGCTCCGCGCTGACCGCCGTGGTCACGCGATACCGAACCCGCGGGGCGGTCGCCGAGGTGGGGAAGGCGCTCGGGCTACCGCGGGATCTCACCAAGATGCTGACCGGCCTCGTCTGGGGCTGGTCGGTCGACGGCATCCCCGAGGAGCGCATCGCTGAGCTTAACCTCAACGCCAATGACTATCGACTTCGGCTGACGCTCGATCTAGCGCGGCAGCTGATCGGGACGCCGCGGCATCTCTCCCAGCACCCGGGCGGCTTCGTGCTGACCGAGGAGCGGCTCGACGATCTTGTGCCGATCGAGCCGGCGCGGATGGAGGACCGCCAGATCATCGAATGGGACAAGGACGATATCGACGTCCTCAAATTCATGAAGGTCGACGTGCTGGGTCTCGGGATGCTCGGCTGCATGAACCGGGCGTTCAACCTGCTCCGCGAACACAAGAGCATCGATGTCGGCATGGCCGACCTGCAGGACGACGACCCGGCGGTCTATGGGATGATCCAGAAGGCCGACACGCTCGGCGTCTTCCAGATCGAGAGCCGCGCGCAGATGTCGATGCTGCCGCGGATCAAGCCCAAATGCTTCTACGACCTCGTGATCGAGGTCGCGATCGTCCGCCCCGGCCCGATCCAGGGCGACATGGTGCACCCCTATCTTCGGCGGCGTGAAGGCAAGGAGAAGCCCGAATATCCAAAGCCCGAGCTTCGCGCCGTGCTCGAGAAGACCTTGGGGGTGCCACTCTTTCAGGAGCAGGCGATGAAGGTCGCGATCGTCGGTGCCGGCTTCACGCCGGTCGAGGCCGACCAGCTTCGCCGCGCGATGGCGACCTTCAAGCTCACCGGCGGCGTATCACATTTCTACGACAAGCTCGTCGGCGGCATGGTCGAGCGCGGCTATCCCAAGGATTTCGCCGAGCGTACCTTCAAGCAGATCGAGGGTTTCGGGAGCTATGGCTTTCCCGAGAGCCACGCCGCGAGCTTCGCGAAAATCGCCTATGCCTCATGTTGGATGAAGCATCATCATCCGGACGTCTTTTGCGCGGCCTTGCTCAACGCGCAGCCGATGGGCTTCTACGCGCCCGCGCAGATCGTGCGCGATGCCCGGAATCACGGCGTCGAGGTGCGCCCGGTCTCGATCAACGACAGCCATTGGGACTGCACGCTGGAAAGGAGCGACGGGCGCTATCTCGCGGTTCGCCTCGGCTTCCGCCAGGTTCGATCGCTCGCGAACATACATGGTGCCGCGATCGTCGGGGCGCGCGGCGATGTGCCCTACGACTGCGTCGAGGATGTATGGCGGCGCGCCGGCGTGCCGCGCGCCGCGATCGAGCGGATCGCCGAAGCGGATGGATTTGCCTCTCTGTCCGAGGACCGGCGGCAGGGGCTGTGGAAGGTCCGCGGCCTCGGCGAGGCGCCGCTGCCGCTCTTCGCGGCCGCCGACGCGCGCGAGGCGAACTTCTCGCCCGAAGGGCTCGAACCGCCGACCGCGCTTCGGCCGATGACCGAAGGACGCGAGGTGGTGGAGGATTATCGCACGCTTCAACTGAGTTTGCGCGCGCATCCCTTAAGTTTCCTGCGCGAGGAGCTGGACCGGATGGGGATCGTCCGCTGCGCGGATCTCGGCTCGATCCGCGATGGCCGGAATATCGAGGTCGCCGGGGTGATCCTCGTCCGGCAACGCCCCGGCTCGGCAAAGGGCGTGCTGTTCGTCACGATCGAGGATGAGACCGGTATCGCCAACGGCATCCTCTGGCCCGATCGCTTCGACATCTATCGGCGCCAGGTCATGGCGGCGTCGATGATCGCGATGCGCGGCCGCGTCCAGAAGGAAGGCGAGATCATTCATGTCATCTGTGACCGGATAACCGACCATGACGCGATGCTGCGGCAGGTCGGGCGCAGCGCGCTTTCCATTGCGCCGGGACGCGGGGACGGGGCGCGGAACGGGGGCGGGCCCGACAGCCGCGAGCCTGCGTTGCGCGTCCGGAGCCATGACTTTCACTGATGGTGGCCAAATGCTCCGGTTGCAGGACCACTCCCTCCTTGGCTGCCTGACTGCGGGCCTCGGCTCGCCTCATGCCGTCAACCCCCTGCGGGGGTTCGCCCTCGCGTACCGCTCGGTGACGGCGGCTCGCGGGCCCTTCGGTCGGCGCCATCGGGGATGGTCCCGAGCAACCCAAGGAGACACGACATGGCCACCATCGCAAATCTCACCGTCAAGGCCGACGGCAGCTTCGAAGGCACGCTGACGACCCTTCTGGTCACCGCGCCGATCGCGATCGTCCCGAACGGCCGCAAGGTGAAGGACAATGAGCCCGACTTCCGCGTGATCGCGCGCAAGAACGGCTACGAGGTCGGCGCCGGCTGGACCCGCACGTCGCAGTCGAACGGCACCGAATATGTCTCGGTCACCCTTTCGGCCCCCGAATTCGGCACGATCTACGCGAATATCGCGAACGCGCCCGGCGACGATCCGATGAAGAAGGTGCTTATCTGGAACCCGCCGAGCTGACCCCAGCGGCCCCGCCTTCGGGCGGGGCCGTCATTTTTCCTGCGTGAGTTTCGCCAATCGGCGCGGAAGCTCCGAGGCCAGCTTGCGCTGCTGGAATGGCGAGGCCTTCTTCCAGCTCCGGCATTCGGACTGGGTGCGGCCGCAGCCGGGGCACCAGCCCGTCCGACCGTCGAACGCACATAATTCGATGCAGGGCGAACGCATCGCTCAGTTGCACTCGATCGTGACGTGACGCAGCTCGTGGACCGGCGCGAGGCGCTCGCGGATCGCCGCGCCGGTGAGACCGGCAGGCCCGGCGACGCTGACGATCGCGGCATGCGCGTCGGGTCCGAGGCGCCATACGTGAAGATCGACGATCCGGGCATCGCCGGGCGCCTCGACCAGCTCGCGGACTTCCTCCGCCACATGATCGTCGCTCCGGTCGAGCAGGACCGCGGCCGTGTCGCGCATCAGGCTCCACGACCAGCGCGCGATCACGATCGCGCCGACGATCCCCATTACGGGGTCCATCCACACCCATCCGAGATAGCGTCCCGCAAGCAGGGCTGCGATGGCGAGCACCGACGTCAACGCATCGGCAAGCACATGCACATAGGCCGAGCGCAGATTATTGTCGCCGCTCTGCGCCATTGGCCCATGGTTGTGATGATGATCGTCGCCATGGCCATGGCCATGACCATGGTGATGTCCGTGCCCATGACCATGGTGATGCCCGCCCGACAGCAGGAAGGCGCTCGCAATGTTTACGCCAAGGCCAACCGCCGCGACGACAGTCGCCTCGAGAAAAGCGACGTTGGTCGGATTGAACAGTCGCGACACCGCTTCGACGCCGATGCCGAGCGAAACAAGCCCGAGCGCCATCGCCGAGGCAAATCCTCCGAGATCGCCGACCTTGCCGGTTCCGAAGCTATAGGCCGCGTTGTGCGCATTGCGCTTCGCATAACCATAAGCGATCGCCGCCACGCCGAGGGCACCGGCATGCGTCGCCATGTGGAAACCATCGGCGAGCAGCGCCATCGATCCCGTGATGTAGCCGGCGATGATCTCGCCGACCATCATCAGCGCGGTCAAAACGACGACGAGCAGCGTGCGCCGGGCATTCTCGTCATGTGACGCGCCCAGGAACATATGATCGTGGACACGCGCGTCCGCGATGGGGGTAGTGGCCATTATGCGATCCTATTTGCTGTAGCGGCGGATAACGGTGAGCAACTCCTCGGCACCGGCCGCGCGCTCGGCGTCGGTCAGCCCCGGGCGCGAGACATGCTCCTCGAGATGATCGGAGATCACTTCCTCGATGAGCCCGGCGACCGCGCCGCGGACTGCCGCAACAAGATGCAGGACTTCGGCGCACGGCGCTTGCGACTGGAGCGCTCGCTCGATCGCGCCAACCTGTCCGCTGATGCGGCGGACGCGCGCAATGAGTTCGGAATTATCGCCTGAAAGATGTGCCATAGGGATACCCCCTACCCCTACCCAAGGCAGAAGGCAAGCAACCTCGTGTGGAGAGGCACGATCGCCAAGTCCCACTACAGGGGCCACGGCGCACGCAGATTGTGGTCCGGGAGGAAGGCGCAAGGGCCTCCAGTCCCCGCGAAACCATACCCGCTCTCGATAGCCGCTGATCCCTGGGCTCGAAGCCGGGCCTCCTTCAATCAACCCGTGAAGGGTCCGCTACGCTTCGCGTGCGGCCGCAGCCTTGCTGCGGTGATTGCGGCCCGCCCCCGGCCGGCGGGGCGACTGTCGAGCGGGAACGGTCCCGCTCCGAAAGGACAGGAGCCAAACCCATGCCGCTTTCCACCGCTCAATCGCTCGGCTGGAGCCTCGCCCGCACGATGATGACGATCATCGTCCTTATCGAAACGACAAAAGGCTATGCGGTGATGCCCATCGAAGAGTTCGACGGCGACCCCGAACACATCGTGTGCGAATATGACCCGTTCAACCGCTGAGCCCGCAAAATTTGCCCCGCGATGGTTCCAGTTCCGGTTCCGTCGCGGGCGGCTGTCTGCTAGATTGACGGTGCAGACCGCGCTGTGGTGGTGGTGGAGAGCGCGTCCCCAGGGAGGACGCTCGTGACTTTCATGCTTATCCTCGGCGCTGCCGCAGGCCTCTATCTCATCTGGCTTCTGTTCCGGCTGGCGGCACTCGCGCTGCCGCTTGGCACCGGCATTGCTCTCGCCTTCGAACTTCTGGACCGGGGCTATGGCATTGGCGCTGCCCTTGCGATGGCATTCCTGGCGGGGATCCTGCTCCATCTTGCTGGACGGCACCTCTACGCGCACGGCGGATCGACATTGCTGCGAGCCTGTGTCGCAATGCTCTTCCTCCTCCCGGCGGGGGTCGCAGGCTATTATGGCATGACGGGGATCGTGCGGCTCTTCGCTACGGAGGGCATGCTGGTGGCGATCCTGCCTATGCTCGCTGCCGTCGTCGCCGCCGTGGCGGCGGTCCGGGGACTTAACGGGTCTTCGGTGGATGCAATTGGTGTCGGCGACCGGGAACGTGACGATCGCGCACCCGCGATCCCGGCCTCCGCTTCGCCCGCTTCCGACCGCCTCTGAGTCCTTCGCTCCCGCCGCAGGAACACGGTCTCTTCCCTGCGCGATCTGCCGGCAAGCCGCTGCGCTGAGCCCGCTGGCCGCAACGGCGCTCCCCGATTTTCTTCCCCCGGCGTGCCGCCGTTCCTCGCGGACCAAGAAAATCGCTGCGCTGCCGTCCTTTGCTTCGCTCCGGGCCTGCGGCTGCGGCGCGGTCTCCTTTCCGGCCACCGATGCGCATCGAGACCGCGATCCTGCGGCTCGAAAGCAAGGAAAGGACTTCAAGATGGCCAAGATCGGAACCTTCAAGAAAGCGAAGGGCGAATATCGGGGCGCAATCGCGAGCCTCGCCCTCTCGGTCGACGCGGTTCGCATCGTCCCCGAGGACAATCCCAAACCCAGCGCTCCGACCCACCGCATCTATGTCGGCGACGTCGAGGTGGGTGCGGCCTGGGAGAAGACCAGCCAGGACGACCGCACCTATCTCTCGACCAAGTTCGACGACCCGAGCTTCACCGCGCCCATCTTCGCGCAGCTCTTCGAAGGAAGCGACGGCGACTATGACCTCGTCTGGACCCGTCCCCAGCGGCGGGACTGATCGAGCACGCCGCCCGGCCGCAAGCCGGGCGGCGATACTCTCATTTTGAGGCTTTTCGCGCGGGGATTCTCCGCCGCAATGCGTTACGATGATCCTTTGCATGCCGCTAACCATGTTCCAGCCGATGCGGGCAAGCTGCTGATAGGCTTTGCTTTCATTCCTGAAGATCAGCCGGAGGTGCGAATGGATCAGGTCGTCGATTGGCAATCGCCATATTTTCCGAGAATATTCGAAACATATGATCGCGCCGATTTCGCGCAGGAGTTCCTGCGCCGAAGCCCGGCCTATCGCCGCGCCTATCGTTCGGCCGCGTTGGCGCCGACGCGGCGGCGCACCGCGCGCCTCGCTGGGCTGGCGCGACGATGGGGGTTGGTCTTTCGCCCTAGACCCTGACCGATCCGTCACCGAATCCCCCGCGCTCTGGCAGCCCGAGGCCTGCGCGCATGTCGCCATCGCCGAACCGGCGCCCGACGGCTTTGCCGCGCCGCGGCTCGCCGAGCTCATCGCCTCCGCGGATATCGCCTCCGAGATCATCCTGCCGGGCGAGTGGCATCTCGTGTTCGTGGCCGACGGACGGCGCTTCCGCCTCTGGCTTCGCCGCTTCCTCGCCGATGAACGGCTCGCCTATGTAAATCCGGCCGATCCGCACAGCGAGCTGCGGATGGCCGTGAGCCTCGCCGTACAGCGCCGCTTCTCGGCGGGCGTCACGACGCATCGCTTCCTGCGGGGAGGCGCCCCCGGACCATCCGAGCGCTGGCGTCTCATCCAGTGGCTGCGGCTCCTCGACGCCTCCGCCGAAGGGCGTTCGGCGCGCGACATCGCCGCCGCCCTCATCCTCGACGATGCCCAGGATTTCTCGGCCGCCGACTGGGACGGATCGAGCGAGCGCCGTCGCATCGCGCGCTGGCACCGCGCCGCGGTCGCGATGCGCGACGGCGGCTATCAGGAGCTGCTCGGCGCCGCCTGATCGGGACATTCCGCGCGTCGTCACTTTGTCCGTTCCTAAACCGCATCCCGATTTCCGAATGTCGCCGCCTCTCCGCCGGAGCCCCCCACGGGACCCGGCGCTGCGAACGGAGGCCCCTTTTGAGCGACATGCATACCCCCATTTCGCCGCGCTACCTCAAGACGCCCGACGCTGCGCTGCACCTCGGCCTGTCGAGCCGGACGCTCGAAAAACATCGCTGCTTCGGAACGGGTCCCGAATACCGCAAACTCGGCGGGCGGATCGTCTACGCGATCGCTGATCTCGACGCCTGGGCCGAGATCGGCCGCAAGAAGTCGACATCCGATCCCGGCAAGGGCGTCGTCCATCCCGCGCGCCCGGTCCGCCGCTGATGCGCTCCGCCCAGAACATCCCGCCCGCTCCCGGCGTGCAGCCGGTCGCGGCGACCGCGAGCGGTCTCACCGACCTTGAGCTGACCTGGATCGAGCAGCGGCTCGAGAATTGGCTGCGCTTCGGCCGCGTCGCCGCCGAGCGCATCGTCAGCCGCCGGACGCGCATCGTCTCCTTCCGGCCCGAGGCCGTCTTCGGCTTCGTCCGTTGGGGCGCGAACGATTTCGGCACGATCTTCTCGAGCATCTCGGTCATCGCGGCGCCCGCGCCCCGCGCCCCCTTCGCGACGCATCCCTACGTGCGTCCCGGAGGCGACATCCTGCTCCGCGTCGACGGTTGGCCGAAGGTCCAGCAGGTGCTCTCGGCGATCGATGCGATCGAGGCCGACGGGCTCGACCCGTGCGAGACGGCGCCCGATCATTGGCGCCACATCGGCAGCCATATCGCCGCCGGACTGCCGTTCCGGCCCTATGGTCCGGAGCGGCACCGGGCATGGCTCCAGCGCAAGGCGATCGCGCCATGAACCGCCGCTGGTTCCGCGCAACCGCGGCGAGCGCTACGCTCTTCGCGGGGCTGTTCGTCGCGGCGGCAGCGCTCGCGCCGAAACCGCGCCTCATCTGGAACGCGAGCCCGAGCGTTCCGATCGGCTTCTACCGCGTCGATGTCGGCGCCGATCCCGAGGTCGGCGACCTCATCCTCTTCCACCCGCCCGAGGCGGTCGCGACGCGCCTCGCGGTGCGCGGCTATGTGCCGCGCGGCGTGCCGCTCCTGAAGCATGTCGCCGCCGGTGAAGGCGCGCTCGTCTGCCGCAGCGGCACCTTCGTGACGATCGACGGCGCGCCGGCAGCGCGCGCGCGGGACGCGGACCGCCTCGGGCGGTCGCTGCCGCGCTGGCTCGGCTGCCATCTCCTGCGCCCCGGCGAACTGTTCCTCCTAAACCCCGCGCCCGACAGTCTCGACGGCCGATATTTCGGACCGCTCCCCGACACCGGCGTCGTCGGCGTCGCGCACCCGCTTCTCGTGCGCGATGCGCCCGGCGCGCCGCTGCGCTGGCGCCGTGACGCCGATCGCTCCGCATTCACCCTCGAAGGAAAGGATATGTCCTCATGATTATCGGAAGCTTTCAAACTGCTGGCGACGGCTATGCCGGACAGATCCGGACGCTGCTGCTCGATGCGATGATCGCGATCGTTCCGGCGAAGCCGAACGACGCGGAAAATGCGCCGGCCTGGCGCGTCCTGCTCGTCGAAGCCGATACCGGCGTGGAGATCGGGGCAGGCTGGGAACGCCGCAGCGAACGCGCCGGCTCCTATATCGCCCTGCAGATCGACGATCCGGCGCTCGCGGTTCCGCTGCGCGCCAATCTGCTCCGTTCGACGCAGAACGAGGATGAATATCATCTCCTCTGGACGCGTCCCGTTCCACGCGAACAAGCGTGAGCATCATGCATCCGGCTCGCTCGGCGCGCGTCCGCGCCGTGCGCCTCGCCTTGCTGCTGCTCTGCTCGGCGAGCGCCGCCCCGGACCGGGCATGGGGCGCGGCACCGGCGGAAGAGCCGACGGCCGCGGCCCACCCCTATGCCGCTCATGTGGCGGAGGCATCGCATCGCTTCGGCGTTCCGGAGGTCTGGATATGGCGCGTGATGCATGTCGAGAGCCGCGGAAAGCCGCGGGCGCTCTCGCATGCCGGTGCAATGGGGCTGATGCAGATCATGCCCGCAACCTGGGCGATGCTGACGGCGCAGCATCGTCTCGGGTCCGACCCCTTCGACGTGCGTGCCAACATCCTCGCGGGCGCGGCCTATCTGCGCGCGATGTGGGACCGATATCGCGACGTTCGCCTCATGCTCGCTGCCTATAATGCAGGCCCCGGCCGCGCCGACGCCTATGCAGCGGGGCGGCGCGGCTTGCCCGCCGAGACGGTGGCTTATGTCGCAGCCATCGCGCCCGCGCTCGGTGCGCCGGCTGCTCCGTCATCTGCGATGGCGCGGACTGCCGAACCGCCGAGCTGGCGCAGCGCCTCGCTCTTCGCCGAGCAGCGATCGGACACGCCGGCTGCAACTTCGGTGCAGCGCGGCGACGCCGCGCCTGCTGGGCCGTCGAATTCCGCGCCTGCTCCCTCGCCCCTCTTCGTCCCGCTTTCCGGGGACAATCGGTGATGGTCGTCCTGGCGATATTTGCTGGAGTGCGCCGGTCCATGGATAGGCACTGCTTGGCGTTCAGAAGGGGTTCGGGGGGATGGCAAGATAAAAGACCTGCCAGCTCGCCGGCAGATTGTGGTTGGATTACAGCGCTTTATGCGTATGGCACCCCCCTCCGGCTGCCATATCGACCTCTGGATTTCCGAGGCAGAACAAGCGCTTACGATATGGCACCGGCGTTGTGAGCGGCGACGAGCATGATTTTCGGGTGCGACCGGGAAGGGGTCGCGATGCGGGTTCGGGATCGGCGCGGCGCGGGAAGAGGCTCGCGGCGCAGGTGCGCAAGGCAGCCGCCCGCTCGGGTTACACCCGCTCCCGTCGGGGCGGCGGCGGTCGCAGCGGAACCGGTCGGCATGGCCGCGGCCGCGCCGCGCTTGCGACGATCCGGCGCGGCCCCGCGCAGCGCCGCGTGACGGTCATGGCGCGCATCGTCCGGCATAAGGGCGCGCAGTTTCGCTCCGCGCCTCTCGCACGGCATATCGCTTATCTCGAACGCGACGGCGTCACCCGCGATGGTCGCGATGCCATGATGTTCGATGCGTCTGGAGATACCGCCGACCGCGAGGCCTTTGCCGATCGCTGCGCCGACGATCGCCATCATTTCCGTTTCATCGTCAGCCCTGAAGATGCGGAGCAATTGCAGGACCTTCGGACCTTCACCCGCGATCTCATGGGCCGGATGGAGAAGGATCTCGAGACCCGGCTCGACTGGGTGGCGGTCGATCACTGGAACACCGACAATCCGCATATCCATATACTCCTGCGCGGCGTCGCCGAGGACGGAAGCGACCTGGTCGTCGACCGCGCTTATATGTCGGAAGGCGTGCGCGGACGGGCGTCGGAGATCGCGACCCTCGAACTCGGCCCGCGAAACGAACAGGAGATCGACGCGAGCCTCGTGCGGGAGACGGGCGCCGAGCGTTGGACCGGGCTCGATGCGCGCCTGCGCGAACGCGGCGGCGAAACGGGGATCGTCGATCTTCGTCCCGACCCAAGCTCGCCGCCGGGCCGCGATCGGCATCTCATCGGACGTGCGGCGAAGCTCGAGGCGCTTGGGCTTGCGACGCGCCTTGGACCCGGCATTTTCGAGATCGATCCGCGCGCCGAAACCCTATTGCGCGACCTCGGCGAGCGAGGCGACATCATCAAGGGCGTCCACCGCGCCATGCGCATGCAAGGGCTCTCCTTCGACGCATCGAGGCTCGCCCTTCACGGCGAGGCGGAGCGTTCGGGCCTCGTCGGGCGGCTGGTCGCACGCGGCCTCGACGATGAGCTTGCCGGCTCCGCCTTCGCCATCGTCGACGGGACCGATGGACGGACCCATCACATCAAATTCTCCGATCTCCAATGGACCGGGGACGCGAAGCCGGGCGCGGTCGTCGAGCTGCGGCGCTGGGAAGGACGCGACGGCGGCGAGCATCTCTCGCTCGCCCTGCGATCGGACCTTGCGGTCGCCGACCAGACATCCGCGCGCGGCGCAACCTGGCTCGACCGCGAGCTGGTCGCGGCGAAGCCCACGGCAGGAACCTCGGGCTTCGGCATCGATGTTCGCCGCGCCATGGCAGCGCGCGCCGAGTTTCTCGCGAGCGAAGGCCTCGCGAGCCGACAGAACGGCAAGCTCGTACTGGCGCCCGATCTCATCGAAACGCTGAAGCGGCGCGACCTCGAGGCGGCCTGCGAAACCATCGCCGCGCGCACCGGGCTCGCGCATCGCCCGCCGGCCACCGGCGACGCGGTGAGCGGGACCTACCGCGAGCGCGTGTCGCTCGCCTCGGGGCGCTTCGCGATGATCGACGACGGCCTTGGCTTTCAACTCGTGCCCTGGCGCCCGGCGCTCGACCGGCACCTCGGGCAGCATGTCACCGGCACCGCCACCGCGGGCGGCATCGACTGGAGCCTTGGCCGCGATCGCGGGATCGCAATCTGAGAAAGGATGAACGATGAGCGACAGGATATTATGGGGCCAGATCTTCGCGGTGCTGCTGATCGTCCTCGCGGCGGTCTGGACCGCGACCCAAGCGACGGCGGAAGCGCTCGGATTTCAGGCGGCGCTCGGTGCCCCCTGGTTCCGCATCGGCGACTATCCCGTCTATCCCCCGCCCGCCTTCTTCTGGTGGTGGTTTGCCTTCGACGCCTATGCGCCGCCGATCTTCTATCGCGGTGCCGCGATCGCCGCGTCGGGCGGGCTGCTGTCGGTTGTCGTCGCGATCAGCATGTCGGTGTGGCGTGCGCGCGAGCGCCGGCGGGCCGAGACCTACGGATCGGCACGCTGGGCGCAGGAGCGTGAGATACGGGCTGCCAACATGCTCGGCCCCGATGGCGTCATTCTCGGGCGCATGGCCGGAACATACCTGCGTCACGATGGCGCCGAGCATGTCCTCTGCTTCGCGCCGACCCGATCCGGAAAGGGCGTCGGCCTCGTGGTGCCGACCCTGCTGACTTGGCCGGGGAGCTGCATCGTCCATGACATCAAGGGCGAGAACTGGCAGCTCACTGCGGGCTTTCGCGCAAAGCATGGCCGGGTGCTGCTCTTCGATCCGACCAACCCCGCATCGGCCGCCTATAATCCGCTCCTCGAAGTCCGGCGCGGCGCGTGGGAAGTACGCGATGTGCAGAATGTCGCCGACGTGCTGGTCGATCCCGAAGGAAGCCTCGAGCGCCGAAACCACTGGGAGAAGACAAGCCACGCCCTGCTCGTCGGCGCGATCCTCCATGTTCTCTACGCCGAGGAGGAAAAGAGCCTTGCCGGTGTCGCGGCCTTTCTGTCGAACCCCGAGCGCAAGATCGAGGCGACGCTCCACCGGATGAAGACCACCAGCCATTTGGGAGATCGCGTCCACCCGGTCGTCGCCGCGGCGGCGCAGGAGCTGCTCAACAAGAGCGAGAATGAGCGGTCCGGCGTGCTGTCGACCGCCATGTCCTTCCTCGGTCTTTATCGCGATCCGGTGATCGCCAAGGTCACGGGACATTCCGAGTGGCGCATCGCGGACCTGATCGGAAGCGAGCGCCCGGTCTCGCTCTACCTCGTGGTGCCGCCCGGCGATATCAGCCGGACCAAGCCGCTCATGCGCCTGATCCTCAACCAGATCGGGCGGCGGCTGACCGAGGAGCTGAATCCCAAGGCACGGTCGCAACGGCTGCTGTTCATGCTCGACGAGTTTCCCGCGCTCGGACGTCTCGATTTCTTCGAAAGCGCGCTCGCCTTCATGGCGGGCTATGGCATCAAGGCCTTTCTGATCGCCCAGTCGCTCAACCAGATCGAGAAGGCCTATGGCCAGAGCAATGCGATCCTCGACAATTGCCACGTCCGGGTCAGTTTCGCGACGAACGATGAGCGCACCGCCAAACGGATTTCCGATGCGCTTGGCACTGCGACCGAGCAACGCGCGATGAAGAATTATGCCGGCCATCGGCTCTCGCCCTGGCTCGGCCATTTGATGGTGTCGCGCACCGAAACCGCCCGGCCGCTGCTCACCCCCGGCGAAGTCATGCAGCTCCCCCCGGACGACGAGATCGTGATGGCCGCCGGCCTCGCACCGATCCGGGCCAAGAAGGCGCGCTACTATGGCGACCGGCGCCTGGCCGGCCGCGTCATTCCGCCGCCCGCACCCGGTCGCGGTCTTCCCGCCGGCCACGATTGGATGGCCGACCGGGTACAGCAGCCGATGGAGACGAAAGCGAAGGCGGCGGAGGACGATGACGCGGCCAATGGCGGCATTCGGCAGGAACCCGAACTTCCCGTCCATGAGGATATCGCGCCGCCGCCGCCGCGCAGCGTCAATGGCGAGTTTGATTTCACCGAGGACGGAGCACAAGCCGATGCAGCGCGGCTTCGCGCCGCCGCGGATCGGCGGATGGCGCGGCGCGCTCAAGCTGCCGCGCTCGATCCCGACGATGGGATCCAGCTGTGATCCGATCGCATGTCAAACAGACATTCCGGATCGAAACCGGCCTGTCGCGCGACCTGACAGACCTTGCCCGCCGACGCGGCCTCACCCGGACCGAAGTGCTGGAGGCTGCACTGCGCTCCTTTCTCTCGCCCGATCAGGAGGAGCGGATCGAGGCGCTGTTGACCCGGCGCCTCGACCGCATCGGCCGCCAGCTCGACCGCATCGAATGGCATGGCGAAATGTCGGGAGAAGCGATGGCCCTGTTCGTTCGACACTGGCTCACGAGCACGGCGCCTTTGCCCGATGATGCATTGCCGGCCGCGCAGGCCAGCGGGAAGCGGCGGTGGGAGGCTTTCGTCGATGCCCTTTCACGTAGGATGGAAGTTGGACCAAAGCTCGCCGCGGAGCTGATGCGTGATGTCGGCGGTTCCAATTGAAGCCTTTAACCGGCTCATCCAGCCCGCAGTTTTAAGAGAAAGCTGATGGCCTCGGCGGGGACACCGCACAGGGCAGCCGCTAGCAGCAGTATCGCGAGAGCCAGATATTTGGCCAGAGGAGTTCGGCACAGCTCGAGAAGCACCGCCGATTTGTGGCGGCCCAATTGCACAAGCGCCATGAACTGGGCGAGCTCGGCCTCACGGTCAGTCATCGGACGATCACCTACGGGCGGGAGAGGGGGCATGTCGGTCATCACAAACCTCACGGATTCATCGCAAAAATGGCGCGCTGTTACAGATGCGCGTGCGGGTTACCGTGAGGGATAAGCCCTCCGGGCTGGAGTGCCCCTCAGGCGAGTCGCTTGTCAACAGGGTGAATCGCAATTTTATCAACAGTCGGGGGTGCGTCTGGGGATATCTTGCCGCATTTCCGGGAAAGCCGGAGTTCGTTCAGTCCTCTTCGCCCTGCTGCTCGCGCTCGCGTAGTCTCTCGGCATAGCGGTAGCTCGCTTCGACGGAGTGATAGTCATCGGCGTAGCGATCGATGTCGCCGAGCGCGCATTCGACCTCATAGGCCACCGTATGGGGAGACGAGCCCGGGCGCTTTCGGCCCAGCCAGCGCTCTAGCTTGTCGAAGCGGCTCTGCATCCCCTGCACGCTGCATGCGATGCGCAGATCGTCGAGATTGCTGCTCGTTCGATTGCGGCTCCAGGCCCTGCAGGCGAACTCAAGCTCTTCACCCCGTGTCGGAGGGCGATCGCTGAGATCAGCCCCACCATCTTTCGCAAGGGTCGGGTCGGCCTGTACACCGGCAAGGCCCGCACTGAGTGCCTCGCACAGTTCGCTATGATATTTATCCCGGAGCGCGGCGTCCCAATCATAGGGGCCAGCGCCGACGAAAAGATGCGGCAGCTTGAAATGCGCCCCCACTGCCTTCGGCAGCATCTTCTCGATCCGGATCACTCCGCGAATGACGCCGAGAAGGCGCTCGGCGTCGATCCCGGCCCAGGGCCGCGCCAGATTTTCGAGCGCGCCAAGGTTCGAATTGGTGGGCGTGTCCCCCGTGTTCCAGTATCGCATGGTCAGTGCTTCAGTTTCTCTTTGGCCTTGATCCCTAATATGGCTTTCGCTTCCTCGCTCGCATTCTTGCCGATCTCGTCGAGGCGCTTTCTCACTATGGGGTCCGCGAGGAGCTGAGCCTTGGGTCCTTCGCCGGAACCGCAGACGACAGCATAGAAGAGCCGGTATAGCTCCTGTGCATGCTCGGCTCCGGCCACGGCAGCGTCGATGTCGCCCTGCCGGTAAACCAGTATGTCCTTGTCATCGATGGGTTCGGGCCTGATCACGCCGCGTCCATCGGGCAATATCTCAGATCTTTGTCGATGGCTGACATTATGGTTCACGATCGTCTTCGGATGGGTGAGCAGGATTGCATCCGGCAGTTCGGAGCTATGACCCCAGACGCGGTGCGCAAACTGGTTACGCTCGGTTCGCGAGGTCTCGGCCACCGACCCGATGGTCTGCAGGAGCAATTGCTGCCATTCAGGAAGCGCTTCCTTGGCCGCGGCGTTGAGCGCCGACCTCTGGCCTCCCGAATTGACGAGCGAAAGATACATGGCCGTGCCCACCGCGATATCGGCTTTCAGCATGCGGCTGAGGATGCTCGCGAGATCGCCATCGATGTGGGCCCAGAGCGCTATGATATAGGCTACATCAGCCGCGAACGGCGAACGGCGCAAAACGCCGGGGCCAAAGAACAGCTGCCCATCGGGCGCGACATCGAAAAGGCGTTCGGGCATCAGCCGCGATCCAGGCCGCCCGTGGACACCACCCGTGCCGAGGCCGTCGCGCGCGCCACGCATCGGCCCTCGGCGTCGAAAAGCTCGCCCTCGAGAAAGGCGACCGTCTTCCCCAATTGGACGATCCGGCCGACACCGGTGAAGCTGCCCGGCCGCGCGGGAGCGAGATAGCTGATGTTGAGCGAGATGGTTGCGCAATAATAGGCGCCCCCCGATTTCACGAGAACCGTCGGTCCCAGCGTATCGTCGAGCATCGCAGCGACGAAGCCGCCCTGGATATTGCCTCCGGGATTACAGAAGGCGGGCTTCCCTTCCATTCTCACCCGTATGGTGCCGGTGGCTTCCTCGGCCTCGATAAGCTCCCAGCCAAGTGTTTCTGCGCAGGGCGGGCGTGCGAAGCTGTCGAATATGCTCATGTCCATCTCCCGATGCTGCCCGGCTAGTGCAGGCATTCGGCAGCATAGTGACGGGCCTCTCCCCCAAACTCCAGACCTGTCGCAATCAGCATTCCATCCTGGACCAATCTGTCTGGTCATGCTCGCTTTTCTCCGGGGGCGAATGCTGGCATCCCCGGTGCTCCATCACATTGGGAGAGAATAATGGACGAAGACGCTTTGTTCGCGGTTGGAACAGTCCTGGCGGCGATCGGCGGCCTGCTGGAACGAAAGGGCGTCTGTACCACCACCGAATTTGCCGAAACTCTTGGCGGCGTTGCCCTGATGACCGCCGAGTCCGGTGAGCAGTACCGGAACCGTGCCGCCTATGTCGGCAGTTGGGCACAGATGGTGCGCGCTGCCGCCGAACATGCTGGCGGCGCGCGCGAGCATTGACCCACCCTCATTCGGCGCCAGCTTCGAAATAGGCGCGCATCCGGTGGGCAATGACTGGGTCGAGCCGGATGAAAGTCCGGCGGCCGTCGATCGGATCGGGCACGCGGCGCGTAATCCCGGCATCGCAGAGGCGCTGTGCCAGCCTCAACGCGCTGCTCATTGGGATCGAGGATGTGACGCACAGCGCGCTGATGGAGAGACGCTTGCGTTCGCATTCGTGAACGAAGAGATCGATCAGCATCTCCCAAGCGGGATCGCCGAATAGTTCGGGTGTCCCGATCAGCTGCTGGCGGAGGAGGCGCCTGCGCATTGCGGCCCTTGCATTGGCCAGCGCAATGTCCCCGTGGTCGATGCGCGCGGGACCTCCCGGACTTCGCAATGTGAAGGAGGCTGACGGAATGGGCGTCCCGGCAAGAGTGTCATTGCTGATGACGTGATGACAGTGGGTTGATGTCACGACGATGTGGTCGATGATCTCGACGTTGAGCGACCGTCCGATCATTTCGAGCTTCCGCGTCGCCTCGATGTCCTCGACGCTGGGGCGATGGTCGCCGCTCGGATGGTTGTGCACGAGGATCAGCCCGGCGGCATTGAGTTCGAGCGCACGCCGGAAGATCGTCCGGGGGTAGATGGCAAGCTGGGCAAGTGTACCGCTTTGCAAAACTTCGTCGGCAAGAAGATGTCGCCCGCCGTCGAGAAAAAGGATGCGGAGCCGTTCGTCGGAAAGCGAGCCCATCGACATGATAAGATAGGAGCGCAGCCTCCGATCGAAAGGATCGATGCTGATACCTCGAAGGTCGCCTGAAAAGCTCTCGGCGGCGAGCTTGCGCGCCTCGAGAATGACCTCTGCCACCTGCGGCGCGTCGCCAATTACGCGAGCAAGTGCTTCGGGCGACTGCGCCCAAATGCGGCTGATCGAATGAAACGCAGCAAGAAGCTGGTCGGCTAGTGCTTCGCAGCGTTCCGGCTCGATGGTCGCAATGAAATGTACCAGGACCGATCGCTGCCGGCCTGAGCCAATCGCTTTTGGTGTTGCCAGGTTGCGGCCACGAGGAGCGGCGGAAGAAGCCAGGATGCAGCAACCTGCATCGTCAGATAAGCTATCGGATGAAGGTCCATGTCGATCGCGCGGGTCGTGTGAGCCAGCAGCGGAAGGAATTGCAGGACCGCCGCCAGCATGGGCCAGAAACGATAGGCCGTCAGCGCTACGGTCATCGTCGCGGCCGCCGCTATCAGATCGATCAGGAGGTGACCCGCATCGACCGAGAGGAAATTCACCGCGAATATCAGGTGTAGAGCTTGGTCGGAAATCAGCATGAACAGGAGAATGGCTGCTACTGCCTTCTCCGGGCCGCCCCCTTTCCGGAGGGCGTAGACGAGAGCCACCAGCAGCAATGTCACGAAGATTGCGATCCGCAGCATCGCGCTCATTCACCATGCCGATGGCCCATCGTCAATGTCGCTCAGCTCACCAGGGCAATCTTCGCCGGGCCAGCCTCGGCA
Organism: Sphingopyxis sp. H053; assembly: GCF_001468225.1. Classification (GTDB taxonomy): domain Bacteria; phylum Pseudomonadota; class Alphaproteobacteria; order Sphingomonadales; family Sphingomonadaceae; genus Sphingopyxis. The sequence continues at coordinate 65,308 of NZ_LNRU01000012.1, forward strand.
ACTGCCGGGCATTCGTGAAGATCGAGGCCCGACGTTTCACGGCCGATGTCGGCAAGGTCGCCATGAACACGAAGGATGTCGCCGCTCACACCAACCAGCGCCAGCTGCGCCTCGGCAATACGGCGGATCGTCGCATGGCCCTTGGCAGCGGGGACGCCTGCCGTGTCGCGACGTGCGGTTACCACTTCCGCCATGAGCGACGATACGGCGATAAGGGCGCCGTCTATCTGTGCCTCAGCGGCAGGCACCACTTTCTGCAACCGCTCGGCCGCAACGTTGTTCAGATTTTGCATAGACTCTCCTCTCCGGGGAAGCGCACCGCGCTCCCGGACCATGGTTCAACAAGAGTTGGGATCAGGCCGCGGCGAGCCGGGTCAGCGAATGACCGATCGACAGGCCTGCGATCACCATGAGCAGGATCGCAATGAGCAAACTCACGACGATCACGACCCGGGCCTGAGGCCTGTAATTTGGCCTCAGCAAATCCCTGAACGGAGAGCCTTCGCTCCGAGGCCCGGCTCGGCTTGCCAAATTATCGTTCAGATGCAGCAAGCTGGCGGGGTCACCGTCCGGGAAGTCGGATGGCACCAGCTCGGGGGCTGGCGGTAGTATGACCGGATCACATGGTATCCGATCATAGGTCTGGCGCAGCCGCGCATAGATGATCGCGGTCTCGTCACGGTTGGCCGCGCCCAGCGTGTCGCGTGCGGTGGTGAGCCGCAGATCCACCGCCTGCTTCGATATGTCGAGGTCGCGGGCGATCTGTTTCGAGGTTTTTCGTTCCAGCAGCAAATCGAGACAGGCCCGCTGCTTTTCTGTCAAGCGCGTCCACCTCAAGAACTCGTCCGAATGCTGCGACCCCGAATCACTCATCCTGACACTGTTGTCAAAATTACGCTCGGCACAACCCGCCGACCTTCATTTAATCGCCACCGAATCGGAACTGATCGCATCGCGGCCTACGCCATTCTCTGTCTTTCTTACCCACAGTACGACGCGCGCAAATCTCTGTTGAAAATAGTGAATCTCTGCGTCTCTTACTCGTCCCCGTCGAGCCGGGCGTCCTTGCCCGGACCATCCAACGGGGACTATCATGGGCGCAGAGCCGGTCCGTTTCGAGGCGCAGGGGCGTGGTGCCCGCATGCTGCGTACAGCGCTTGGCGGCGCAATTGCCGAGTGGCTTGCCGACCCCGCGGTCATCGAAATCATGCTCAATCCTGACGGTCGGCTCTGGGTCGATCGCCTCGGCGCAGGGATCACCGATAGCGGTATCCTGCTCGCGGCCACCGACGGTGAGCGCATCATCCGGCTCGTGGCGCATCATGTCGGCGCCGAGGTCCATGCCGGGTCGCCGCGCGTGTCGGCCGAGCTTCCCGAAAGCGGCGAGCGCTTTGAGGGTCTGTTGCCGCCCGTGGTCGCGGCGCCGACCTTCGCGATCCGCAAGCCCGCGGTCGCCGTCTTCTCGCTCGGCGATTATGTCGCAGCCGGCATCATGTCCGCACCGGCGGCCGAGGCGCTACGCTCCGGGGTCGCCGAGCGCCTCAATATCCTCGTCGCCGGCGGAACCGGGACGGGCAAGACGACGCTCACCAATGCCCTGCTCGCCGAGGTCGCCAAGACCAGCGAACGCGTCGTCCTGATCGAAGACACCCGCGAGCTCCAATGCGCGGCTCCGAACCTCGTCGCGATGCGCACCAAGGATGGGGTCGCGTCGCTGTCCGATCTCGTCCGTTCCTCGCTTCGGCTTCGGCCGGACCGCATCCCGATCGGCGAGGTCCGCGGTGCCGAGGCGCTCGACCTTCTGAAGGCTTGGGGCACCGGACATCCCGGCGGCATCGGCACGATCCACGCGGGCAGCGCGATCGGCGCGCTCCGCCGCATGGAGCAGCTCATTCAGGAAGCCGTGATCACGGTCCCACGGGCCCTCCTCGCAGAAACGATCGATCTCGTTGCCGTTCTCGTGCGCGACGGCGCCGGGCGGCGCCTTGCCGAACTCGCCCGCGTCGACGGTCTCGATGCGTCGACCGGCGACTATCGCATCACCCCCCTCTTTACCCCCGAAGGAGACTGACCATGACCCACGCCGCCCGGCGGGAGGCGCCGCGCTTCCTGCTCGCCTCGACCGCTCTCTATGTCGCGCTCGTTACCGCCTTGCCCGCTCGGGCCGGTGGCTCGTCGATGCCGTGGGAAGCGCCGCTGCAATCGATCCTCGAAAGCGTCGAGGGGCCCGTCGCGAAGGTGATCTCGCTGATCATCATCATCATCACCGGGCTGACCATCTCGTTCGGCGACACGTCGGGCGGTTTTCGCCGCATGGTCCAGATCGTGTTCGGGCTGTCGATCGCCTTCGCGGCGTCGAGCTTCTTCCTGACCTTCTTTTCCTTCGGCGGCGGAGCCGTCGTCTGATGGATGCCCCGGCCGAAGTCACCGGTTTCTTCGCGCCCGTGCACCGCGCGCTCGCCGAGCCGATCCTGCTCGGCGGCGCGCCGCGCGCCCTCGCGATCGCCAATGGCACGCTCGCGGCCGGGATCGGCCTTGGCCTCCGCCTCTGGATCGCGGGTCTCGTCCTCTGGATCGTCGGCCATGCGCTCTCGGTCTGGGCGGCGCGCCGCGACCCGCAATTCGTCGACGTCGCCAAGCGTCACCTCAAATATCCTGTCTGGATGCGGCCATGATGAACCTCGCCGAATATCGCTCGAAGTCGGCCTGCCTTTCCGATTATCTCCCCTGGGTCGCGCTGGTCGCCGAGGGCGCGGTGCTCAACAAGGATGGCTCGTTCCAGCGAACCGCGGCCTTCCGCGGCCCCGATCTCGACAGCGCCACCCCCGCCGAACTCGTCGCGGTCACCGCCCGGCTCAACAATGCGATCCGGCGCCTCGGCTCCGGCTGGGCCTTGTTCGTGGAGGCGCAGCGGCTGCCGTCGAGCGATTATCCCGCATCCTCATTTCCCGATCCGGCATCCGCTCTTGTCGACATGGAGCGCCGCGAGCAATTCCGGGAGGAAGGGGCGCATTTCGAGAGCCGCTATTATCTGACCCTCCTGTGGATGCCGCCGGCCGAGGATGCCTCGCGGGCGGAGGGCTGGCTTTATGAGGGTATGGAGCGCTCGGGGGTCGATCCGAAGGAGCATCTCGCGAGCTTCATCGACCGGTCGAACCGCATCCTTCATCTCGTCGAAGGCTTCATGCCCGAGGCCGAATGGCTCGATGACGGCGAGACGCTGACCTATCTCCATTCAACCGTATCGACGAAGCGGCAGCGTGTCCGGGTTCCCGAGACGCCAGTCTATCTCGACGCGCTGCTGACGGACCAGCCGCTCATCGGCGGGCTTGAGCCGCGGCTCGGCGAGCAGCATCTGCGGACCCTGACGATCACGGGCTTTCCGACCGCGACCTGGCCCGGCCTCCTCGACGATCTCAACCGGCTGGCCTTCGCCTATCGCTGGTCGACCCGCGCGATCATGCTCGACAAGACAGACGCGACCAAGCTGCTGACGAAAATCCGGCGACAATGGTTCGCCAAGCGCAAGTCGATCGCGGCGATCCTCAAGGAGGTGATGACCAACGAGCAATCGGCGCTCGTCGACAGCGATGCCTCGAACAAGGCGGCCGACGCCGACATGGCGTTGCAGGAGCTCGGCGCCGATCATGCCGGCGTCGCCTATGTGACCGCGACCGTCACCGTGTGGGACAGCGACGCGGCCCTCGCCGCCGAGAAGCTCCGGCTGGTCGAGAAAGTCATCCAGGGGCGCGACTTCACCTGCACGATCGAGGGCATGAACGCGATCGAGGCCTGGCTCGGGAGCCTGCCCGGCCACGCCTACGCCAATGTCCGCCAGCCGCCGATTTCCACCCTCAACCTTGCCCACATGATCCCCCTGTCTGCCGTGTGGGCGGGGGCGGAACGGGACGAGCATTTCGGAGACGCCCCCTTGCTCTATGGCAAGACCGAAGGCTCGACCCCGTTCCGCCTTTCCCTCCATGTCGGCGACGTCGGTCATTGCCTCGTCGTCGGTCCGACGGGGGCAGGCAAATCGGTGCTGCTCGCGACGATGGCGATGCAGTTTCGCCGCTATCCGGGCTCGCAAATCTTCGCGTTCGATTTCGGCGGCTCGATCCGCGCCGCAGCCCTCGCGATGGGCGGGGACTGGCAGGATCTTGGCGGGGCGCTCCACGATGGCGAGGGCGGCGTGGCGTTGCAGCCGCTCGCCCGGATCGACGAGGCGTCCGAGCGGAGCTGGGCTGCCGAATGGCTCGCCGCGCTGTTCGCGGGCGAAGGCATGATGATCGACCCGGCGGCGAAGGAGCATCTCTGGTCGGCGCTGACCTCACTCGCGACGGCGCCTGTCGCCGAACGCACGCTGACGGGGCTCGCGGTGCTTCTCCAGTCGCGCGACCTCAAGCAGGCGCTCGCGCCCTATTTGGTCGGCGGACCCTGGGGGCGGCTGCTCGATGCCGACGAGGAGCGCATCGGGGCCGCGCGCGTGCAGGCCTTCGAGACCGAAGGCCTTGTCGGCGCCGCGTCGGCGGGACCCGTCCTGTCCTATCTGTTTCACCGGATCGCCGGACGGCTCGACGGCTCGCCGACGCTCATCATCATCGACGAAGGCTGGCTCGTGCTCGACAGCCCGGCCTTCGCGGCGCAGCTCCGCGAATGGCTGAAGACGCTCCGCAAGAAGAATGCGAGCGTGGTCTTCGCGACGCAGAGCCTTGCCGACATCGAAACCTCTAGCATCGCACCCGCGATCATCGAGAGCTGTCCGACCCGCATATTTCTGCCGAACGAGCGCGCGCTCGAGCCGCAGATTGCCCGCATCTACGAGCGCTTCGGTCTCAATGACCGGCAAATAGAGATACTGAGCCGGGCGACCCCGAAGCGCGACTATTATTGCCAGTCGCGGCGCGGCAATCGCCTCTTCGACCTGGGGCTAGGCGAGGTTGCGCTCGCCTTCACCGCGGCATCTTCGAAGACCGATCAGACGCGCATCGCGGAGCTGTTCGCAGCGCACGGCCCCGAAGGGTTCGCGGCCGCCTGGCTTTCCCACCGCAAGCTCGAATGGGCGGCCGAGCTGCTCCCCACCATTGCCGCCCCCAATGAGGAGTGCCCCCGATGAAGAAGAATATCGTCCGCGCCGTCGCTGCCGCGGCACTTGTGTTGCTGCCCGTGTCGGGCGCGATGCTGGCCGTCCCGGCGAGCGCCCAGCTCGGCGGCATCGTCCACGATCCGCGCAACTATTCGCAGAATATCCTGACCGCGGCGCGCACGCTCGAGCAGATCAACAACCAGATCAAGCAGCTGCAGAATCAGGCGACCTCGCTGATGAACGAGGCGAAGAACCTCAACAGCCTGCCGACATCGACGCTGGGCACGCTCGAGGCGCAGGTCGACCAGACGCGCCAGCTCCTCGCGCAGGCAGAGGGCATCGCGTTCAACGTGTCGGACATCCAGAAGGGGTTCGAGGCGCGCTACAAGGGCGGAGCGCTGACGGGCTCTGCCGCCGAGATGGTCGCCAATGCCGAGGCGCGCTGGAAGGACAGCGTCGGCGCCTTCGAGGATGCGATGAAGGTGCAGGCCGGCATCGTCACGAACATGGGCGGAACGCGGACGTCGATCTCGACGATCGTCGGCGCCAGCCAGTCGGCAACCGGCGCGCTGCAGGCCGCGCAGGCGGGCAACCAGCTGCTCGCCATCCAGTCGCAGCAGATCGCCGATCTCGCCGCCGTCATGAGTGCGCAGGGCCGCGCCGAGATGCTCGATGCCGCGCGCGCGGCATCGAGCATCTCGGCGCGGCCCTGCGCACTCATGACGGCGGCGAGATCGGCGATCTGCTGCGACTGGATGGCGAGCAGCTGGTTGCCCGCCTGCGCGGCCTGCAGCGCGCCGGTTGCCGACTGGCTGGCGCCGACGATCGTCGAGATCGACGTCCGCGTTCCGCCCATGTTCGTGACGATGCCGGCCTGCACCTTCATCGCATCCTCGAAGGCGCCGACGCTGTCCTTCCAGCGCGCCTCGGCATTGGCGACCATCTCGGCGGCAGAGCCCGTCAGCGCTCCGCCCTTGTAGCGCGCCTCGAACCCCTTCTGGATGTCCGACACGTTGAACGCGATGCCCTCTGCCTGCGCGAGGAGCTGGCGCGTCTGGTCGACCTGCGCCTCGAGCGTGCCCAGCGTCGATGTCGGCAGGCTGTTGAGGTTCTTCGCCTCGTTCATCAGCGAGGTCGCCTGATTCTGCAGCTGCTTGATCTGGTTGTTGATCTGCTCGAGCGTGCGCGCCGCGGTCAGGATATTCTGCGAATAGTTGCGCGGATCGTGGACGATGCCGCCGAGCTGGGCGCTCGCCGGGACGGCCAGCATCGCGCCCGACACGGGCAGCAACACAAGTGCCGCGGCAGCGACGGCGCGGACGATATTCTTCTTCATCGGGGGCACTCCTCATTGGGGGCGGCAATGGTGGGGAGCAGCTCGGCCGCCCATTCGAGCTTGCGGTGGGAAAGCCAGGCGGCCGCGAACCCTTCGGGGCCGTGCGCTGCGAACAGCTCCGCGATGCGCGTCTGATCGGTCTTCGAAGATGCCGCGGTGAAGGCGAGCGCAACCTCGCCTAGCCCCAGGTCGAAGAGGCGATTGCCGCGCCGCGACTGGCAATAATAGTCGCGCTTCGGGGTCGCCCGGCTCAGTATCTCTATTTGCCGGTCATTGAGACCGAAGCGCTCGTAGATGCGGGCAATCTGCGGCTCGAGCGCGCGCTCGTTCGGCAGAAATATGCGGGTCGGACAGCTCTCGATGATCGCGGGTGCGATGCTAGAGGTTTCGATGTCGGCAAGGCTCTGCGTCGCGAAGACCACGCTCGCATTCTTCTTGCGGAGCGTCTTCAGCCATTCGCGGAGCTGCGCCGCGAAGGCCGGGCTGTCGAGCACGAGCCAGCCTTCGTCGATGATGATGAGCGTCGGCGAGCCGTCGAGCCGTCCGGCGATCCGGTGAAACAGATAGGACAGGACGGGTCCCGCCGACGCGGCGCCGACAAGGCCTTCGGTCTCGAAGGCCTGCACGCGCGCGGCCCCGATGCGCTCCTCGTCGGCATCGAGCAGCCGCCCCCAGGGTCCGCCGACCAAATAGGGCGCGAGCGCCTGCTTGAGGTCGCGCGACTGGAGAAGCACCGCGAGCCCCGTCAGCGTGCGTTCGGCGACAGGCGCCGTCGCGAGTGAGGTCAGCGCCGACCAGAGATGCTCCTTCGCCGCCGGGTCGATCATCATGCCTTCGCCCGCGAACAGCGCGGCGAGCCATTCGGCAGCCCAGCTCCGCTCGGACGCCTCGTCGATCCGGGCGAGCGGCTGCAACGCCACGCCGCCCTCGCCATCGTGGAGCGCCCCGCCAAGATCCTGCCAGTCCCCGCCCATCGCGAGGGCTGCGGCGCGGATCGAGCCGCCGAAATCGAACGCGAAGATTTGCGAGCCCGGATAGCGGCGAAACTGCATCGCCATCGTCGCGAGCAGCACCGATTTGCCTGCCCCCGTCGGACCGACGACGAGGCAATGACCGACGTCGCCGACATGGAGGGAAAGGCGGAACGGGGTCGAGCCTTCGGTCTTGCCATAGAGCAAGGGGGCGTCTCCGAAATGCTCGTCCCGTTCCGCCCCCGCCCACACGGCAGACAGGGGGATCATGTGGGCAAGGTTGAGGGTGGAAATCGGCGGCTGGCGGACATTGGCGTAGGCGTGGCCGGGCAGGCTCCCGAGCCAGGCCTCGATCGCGTTCATGCCCTCGATCGTGCAGGTGAAGTCGCGCCCCTGGATGACTTTCTCGACCAGCCGGAGCTTCTCGGCGGCGAGGGCCGCGTCGCTGTCCCACACGGTGACGGTCGCGGTCACATAGGCGACGCCGGCATGATCGGCGCCGAGCTCCTGCAACGCCATGTCGGCGTCGGCCGCCTTGTTCGAGGCATCGCTGTCGACGAGCGCCGATTGCTCGTTGGTCATCACCTCCTTGAGGATCGCCGCGATCGACTTGCGCTTGGCGAACCATTGTCGCCGGATTTTCGTCAGCAGCTTGGTCGCGTCTGTCTTGTCGAGCATGATCGCGCGGGTCGACCAGCGATAGGCGAAGGCCAGCCGGTTGAGATCGTCGAGGAGGCCGGGCCAGGTCGCGGTCGGAAAGCCCGTGATCGTCAGGGTCCGCAGATGCTGCTCGCCGAGCCGCGGCTCAAGCCCGCCGATGAGCGGCTGGTCCGTCAGCAGCGCGTCGAGATAGACTGGCGTCTCGGGAACCCGGACACGCTGCCGCTTCGTCGATACGGTTGAATGGAGATAGGTCAGCGTCTCGCCGTCATCGAGCCATTCGGCCTCGGGCATGAAGCCTTCGACGAGATGAAGGATGCGGTTCGACCGGTCGATGAAGCTCGCGAGATGCTCCTTCGGATCGACCCCCGAGCGCTCCATACCCTCATAAAGCCAGCCCTCCGCCCGCGAGGCATCCTCGGCCGGCGGCATCCACAGGAGGGTCAGATAATAGCGGCTCTCGAAATGCGCCCCTTCCTCCCGGAATTGCTCGCGGCGCTCCATGTCGACAAGAGCGGATGCCGGATCGGGAAATGAGGATGCGGGATAATCGCTCGACGGCAGCCGCTGCGCCTCCACGAACAAGGCCCAGCCGGAGCCGAGGCGCCGGATCGCATTGTTGAGCCGGGCGGTGACCGCGACGAGTTCGGCGGGGGTGGCGCTGTCGAGATCGGGGCCGCGGAAGGCCGCGGTTCGCTGGAACGAGCCATCCTTGTTGAGCACCGCGCCCTCGGCGACCAGCGCGACCCAGGGGAGATAATCGGAAAGGCAGGCCGACTTCGAGCGATATTCGGCGAGGTTCATCATGGCCGCATCCAGACAGGATATTTGAGGTGACGCTTGGCGACGTCGACGAATTGCGGGTCGCGGCGCGCCGCCCAGACCGAGAGCGCATGGCCGACGATCCAGAGGACGAGACCCGCGATCCAGAGGCGGAGGCCAAGGCCGATCCCGGCCGCGAGCGTGCCATTGGCGATCGCGAGGGCGCGCGGCGCGCCGCCGAGCAGGATCGGCTCGGCGAGCGCGCGGTGCACGGGCGCGAAGAAACCGGTGACTTCGGCCGGGGCATCCATCAGACGACGGCTCCGCCGCCGAAGGAAAAGAAGGTCAGGAAGAAGCTCGACGCCGCGAAGGCGATCGACAGCCCGAACACGATCTGGACCATGCGGCGAAAACCGCCCGACGTGTCGCCGAACGAGATGGTCAGCCCGGTGATGATGATGATGATCAGCGAGATCACCTTCGCGACGGGCCCCTCGACGCTTTCGAGGATCGATTGCAGCGGCGCTTCCCACGGCATCGACGAGCCACCGGCCCGAGCGGGCAAGGCGGTAACGAGCGCGACATAGAGAGCGGTCGAGGCGAGCAGGAAGCGCGGCGCCTCCCGCCGGGCGGCGTGGGTCATGGTCAGTCTCCTTCGGGGGTAAAGAGGGGGGTGATGCGATAGTCGCCGGTCGACGCATCGAGACCGTCGACGCGGGCGAGTTCGGCAAGGCGCCGCCCGGCGCCGTCGCGCACGAGAACGGCAACGAGATCGATCGTTTCTGCGAGGAGGGCCCGTGGGACCGTGATCACGGCTTCCTGAATGAGCTGCTCCATGCGGCGGAGCGCGCCGATCGCGCTGCCCGCGTGGATCGTGCCGATGCCGCCGGGATGTCCGGTGCCCCAAGCCTTCAGAAGGTCGAGCGCCTCGGCACCGCGGACCTCGCCGATCGGGATGCGGTCCGGCCGAAGCCGAAGCGAGGAACGGACGAGATCGGACAGCGACGCGACCCCATCCTTGGTGCGCATCGCGACGAGGTTCGGAGCCGCGCATTGGAGCTCGCGGGTGTCTTCGATCAGGACGACGCGTTCGCTGGTCTTGGCGACCTCGGCGAGCAGGGCATTGGTGAGCGTCGTCTTGCCCGTCCCGGTTCCGCCGGCGACGAGGATATTGAGGCGCTCGGCGACCCCGGAGCGTAGCGCCTCGGCCGCCGGTGCGGACATGATGCCGGCTGCGACATAATCGCCGAGCGAGAAGACGGCGACCGCGGGCTTGCGGATCGCGAAGGTCGGCGCCGCGACCACGGGCGGCAACAGACCCTCAAAGCGCTCGCCGCTTTCGGGAAGCTCGGCCGACACGCGCGGCGACCCGGCATGGACCTCGGCGCCGACATGATGCGCCACGAGCCGGATGATGCGCTCACCGTCGGTGGCCGCGAGCAGGATACCGCTATCGGTGATCCCTGCGCCGAGGCGATCGACCCAGAGCCGACCGTCAGGATTGAGCATGATTTCGATGACCGCGGGGTCGGCAAGCCACTCGGCAATTGCGCCGCCAAGCGCTGTACGCAGCATGCGGGCACCACGCCCCTGCGCCTCGAAACGGACCGGCTCTGCGCCCATGATAGTCCCCGTTGGATGGTCCGGGCAAGGACGCCCGGCTCGACGGGGACGAGTAAGAGACGCAGAGATTCACTATTTTCAACAGAGATTTGCGCGCGTCGTACTGTGGGTAAGAAAGACAGAGAATGGCGTAGGCCGCGATGCGATCAGTTCCGATTCGGTGGCGATTAAATGAAGGTCGGCGGGTTGTGCCGAGCGTAATTTTGACAACAGTGTCAGGATGAGTGATTCGGGGTCGCAGCATTCGGACGAGTTCTTGAGGTGGACGCGCTTGACAGAAAAGCAGCGGGCCTGTCTCGATTTGCTGCTGGAACGAAAAACCTCGAAACAGATCGCCCGCGACCTCGACATATCGAAGCAGGCGGTGGATCTGCGGCTCACCACCGCACGCGACACGCTGGGCGCGGCCAACCGTGACGAGACCGCGATCATCTATGCGCGGCTGCGCCAGACCTATGATCGGATACCATGTGATCCGGTCATACTACCGCCAGCCCCCGAGCTGGTGCCATCCGACTTCCCGGACGGTGACCCCGCCAGCTTGCTGCATCTGAACGATAATTTGGCAAGCCGAGCCGGGCCTCGGAGCGAAGGCTCTCCGTTCAGGGATTTGCTGAGGCCAAATTACAGGCCTCAGGCCCGGGTCGTGATCGTCGTGAGTTTGCTCATTGCGATCCTGCTCATGGTGATCGCAGGCCTGTCGATCGGTCATTCGCTGACCCGGCTCGCCGCGGCCTGATCCCAACTCTTGTTGAACCATGGTCCGGGAGCGCGGTGCGCTTCCCCGGAGAGGAGAGTCTATGCAAAATCTGAACAACGTTGCGGCCGAGCGGTTGCAGAAAGTGGTGCCTGCCGCTGAGGCACAGATAGACGGCGCCCTTATCGCCGTATCGTCGCTCATGGCGGAAGTGGTAACCGCACGTCGCGACACGGCAGGCGTCCCCGCTGCCAAGGGCCATGCGACGATCCGCCGTATTGCCGAGGCGCAGCTGGCGCTGGTTGGTGTGAGCGGCGACATCCTTCGTGTTCATGGCGACCTTGCCGACATCGGCCGTGAAACGTCGGGCCTCGATCTTCACGAATGCCCGGCAGTTGCCGAGGCTGGCCCGGCGAAGATTGCCCTGGTGAGCTGAGCGACATTGACGATGGGCCATCGGCATGGTGAATGAGCGCGATGCTGCGGATCGCAATCTTCGTGACATTGCTGCTGGTGGCTCTCGTCTACGCCCTCCGGAAAGGGGGCGGCCCGGAGAAGGCAGTAGCAGCCATTCTCCTGTTCATGCTGATTTCCGACCAAGCTCTACACCTGATATTCGCGGTGAATTTCCTCTCGGTCGATGCGGGTCACCTCCTGATCGATCTGATAGCGGCGGCCGCGACGATGACCGTAGCGCTGACGGCCTATCGTTTCTGGCCCATGCTGGCGGCGGTCCTGCAATTCCTTCCGCTGCTGGCTCACACGACCCGCGCGATCGACATGGACCTTCATCCGATAGCTTATCTGACGATGCAGGTTGCTGCATCCTGGCTTCTTCCGCCGCTCCTCGTGGCCGCAACCTGGCAACACCAAAAGCGATTGGCTCAGGCCGGCAGCGATCGGTCCTGGTACATTTCATTGCGACCATCGAGCCGGAACGCTGCGAAGCACTAGCCGACCAGCTTCTTGCTGCGTTTCATTCGATCAGCCGCATTTGGGCGCAGTCGCCCGAAGCACTTGCTCGCGTAATTGGCGACGCGCCGCAGGTGGCAGAGGTCATTCTCGAGGCGCGCAAGCTCGCCGCCGAGAGCTTTTCAGGCGACCTTCGAGGTATCAGCATCGATCCTTTCGATCGGAGGCTGCGCTCCTATCTTATCATGTCGATGGGCTCGCTTTCCGACGAACGGCTCCGCATCCTTTTTCTCGACGGCGGGCGACATCTTCTTGCCGACGAAGTTTTGCAAAGCGGTACACTTGCCCAGCTTGCCATCTACCCCCGGACGATCTTCCGGCGTGCGCTCGAACTCAATGCCGCCGGGCTGATCCTCGTGCACAACCATCCGAGCGGCGACCATCGCCCCAGCGTCGAGGACATCGAGGCGACGCGGAAGCTCGAAATGATCGGACGGTCGCTCAACGTCGAGATCATCGACCACATCGTCGTGACATCAACCCACTGTCATCACGTCATCAGCAATGACACTCTTGCCGGGACGCCCATTCCGTCAGCCTCCTTCACATTGCGAAGTCCGGGAGGTCCCGCGCGCATCGACCACGGGGACATTGCGCTGGCCAATGCAAGGGCCGCAATGCGCAGGCGCCTCCTCCGCCAGCAGCTGATCGGGACACCCGAACTATTCGGCGATCCCGCTTGGGAGATGCTGATCGATCTCTTCGTTCACGAATGCGAACGCAAGCGTCTCTCCATCAGCGCGCTGTGCGTCACATCCTCGATCCCAATGAGCAGCGCGTTGAGGCTGGCACAGCGCCTCTGCGATGCCGGGATTACGCGCCGCGTGCCCGATCCGATCGACGGCCGCCGGACTTTCATCCGGCTCGACCCAGTCATTGCCCACCGGATGCGCGCCTATTTCGAAGCTGGCGCCGAATGAGGGTGGGTCAATGCTCGCGCGCGCCGCCAGCATGTTCGGCGGCAGCGCGCACCATCTGTGCCCAACTGCCGACATAGGCGGCACGGTTCCGGTACTGCTCACCGGACTCGGCGGTCATCAGGGCAACGCCGCCAAGAGTTTCGGCAAATTCGGTGGTGGTACAGACGCCCTTTCGTTCCAGCAGGCCGCCGATCGCCGCCAGGACTGTTCCAACCGCGAACAAAGCGTCTTCGTCCATTATTCTCTCCCAATGTGATGGAGCACCGGGGATGCCAGCATTCGCCCCCGGAGAAAAGCGAGCATGACCAGACAGATTGGTCCAGGATGGAATGCTGATTGCGACAGGTCTGGAGTTTGGGGGAGAGGCCCGTCACTATGCTGCCGAATGCCTGCACTAGCCGGGCAGCATCGGGAGATGGACATGAGCATATTCGACAGCTTCGCACGCCCGCCCTGCGCAGAAACACTTGGCTGGGAGCTTATCGAGGCCGAGGAAGCCACCGGCACCATACGGGTGAGAATGGAAGGGAAGCCCGCCTTCTGTAATCCCGGAGGCAATATCCAGGGCGGCTTCGTCGCTGCGATGCTCGACGATACGCTGGGACCGACGGTTCTCGTGAAATCGGGGGGCGCCTATTATTGCGCAACCATCTCGCTCAACATCAGCTATCTCGCTCCCGCGCGGCCGGGCAGCTTCACCGGTGTCGGCCGGATCGTCCAATTGGGGAAGACGGTCGCCTTTCTCGAGGGCGAGCTTTTCGACGCCGAGGGCCGATGCGTGGCGCGCGCGACGGCCTCGGCACGGGTGGTGTCCACGGGCGGCCTGGATCGCGGCTGATGCCCGAACGCCTTTTCGATGTCGCGCCCGATGGGCAGCTGTTCTTTGGCCCCGGCGTTTTGCGCCGTTCGCCGTTCGCGGCTGATGTAGCCTATATCATAGCGCTCTGGGCCCACATCGATGGCGATCTCGCGAGCATCCTCAGCCGCATGCTGAAAGCCGATATCGCGGTGGGCACGGCCATGTATCTTTCGCTCGTCAATTCGGGAGGCCAGAGGTCGGCGCTCAACGCCGCGGCCAAGGAAGCGCTTCCTGAATGGCAGCAATTGCTCCTGCAGACCATCGGGTCGGTGGCCGAGACCTCGCGAACCGAGCGTAACCAGTTTGCGCACCGCGTCTGGGGTCATAGCTCCGAACTGCCGGATGCAATCCTGCTCACCCATCCGAAGACGATCGTGAACCATAATGTCAGCCATCGACAAAGATCTGAGATATTGCCCGATGGACGCGGCGTGATCAGGCCCGAACCCATCGATGACAAGGACATACTGGTTTACCGGCAGGGCGACATCGACGCTGCCGTGGCCGGAGCCGAGCATGCACAGGAGCTATACCGGCTCTTCTATGCTGTCGTCTGCGGTTCCGGCGAAGGACCCAAGGCTCAGCTCCTCGCGGACCCCATAGTGAGAAAGCGCCTCGACGAGATCGGCAAGAATGCGAGCGAGGAAGCGAAAGCCATATTAGGGATCAAGGCCAAAGAGAAACTGAAGCACTGACCATGCGATACTGGAACACGGGGGACACGCCCACCAATTCGAACCTTGGCGCGCTCGAAAATCTGGCGCGGCCCTGGGCCGGGATCGACGCCGAGCGCCTTCTCGGCGTCATTCGCGGAGTGATCCGGATCGAGAAGATGCTGCCGAAGGCAGTGGGGGCGCATTTCAAGCTGCCGCATCTTTTCGTCGGCGCTGGCCCCTATGATTGGGACGCCGCGCTCCGGGATAAATATCATAGCGAACTGTGCGAGGCACTCAGTGCGGGCCTTGCCGGTGTACAGGCCGACCCGACCCTTGCGAAAGATGGTGGGGCTGATCTCAGCGATCGCCCTCCGACACGGGGTGAAGAGCTTGAGTTCGCCTGCAGGGCCTGGAGCCGCAATCGAACGAGCAGCAATCTCGACGATCTGCGCATCGCATGCAGCGTGCAGGGGATGCAGAGCCGCTTCGACAAGCTAGAGCGCTGGCTGGGCCGAAAGCGCCCGGGCTCGTCTCCCCATACGGTGGCCTATGAGGTCGAATGCGCGCTCGGCGACATCGATCGCTACGCCGATGACTATCACTCCGTCGAAGCGAGCTACCGCTATGCCGAGAGACTACGCGAGCGCGAGCAGCAGGGCGAAGAGGACTGAACGAACTCCGGCTTTCCCGGAAATGCGGCAAGATATCCCCAGACGCACCCCCGACTGTTGATAAAATTGCGATTCACCCTGTTGACAAGCGACTCGCCTGAGGGGCACTCCAGCCCGGAGGGCTTATCCCTCACGGTAACCCGCACGCGCATCTGTAACAGCGCGCCATTTTTGCGATGAATCCGTGAGGTTTGTGATGACCGACATGCCCCCTCTCCCGCCCGTAGGTGATCGTCCGATGACTGACCGTGAGGCCGAGCTCGCCCAGTTCATGGCGCTTGTGCAATTGGGCCGCCACAAATCGGCGGTGCTTCTCGAGCTGTGCCGAACTCCTCTGGCCAAATATCTGGCTCTCGCGATACTGCTGCTAGCGGCTGCCCTGTGCGGTGTCCCCGCCGAGGCCATCAGCTTTCTCTTAAAACTGCGGGCTGGATGAGCCGGTTAAAGGCTTCAATTGGAACCGCCGACATCACGCATCAGCTCCGCGGCGAGCTTTGGTCCAACTTCCATCCTACGTGAAAGGGCATCGACGAAAGCCTCCCACCGCCGCTTCCCGCTGGCCTGCGCGGCCGGCAATGCATCATCGGGCAAAGGCGCCGTGCTCGTGAGCCAGTGTCGAACGAACAGGGCCATCGCTTCTCCCGACATTTCGCCATGCCATTCGATGCGGTCGAGCTGGCGGCCGATGCGGTCGAGGCGCCGGGTCAACAGCGCCTCGATCCGCTCCTCCTGATCGGGCGAGAGAAAGGAGCGCAGTGCAGCCTCCAGCACTTCGGTCCGGGTGAGGCCGCGTCGGCGGGCAAGGTCTGTCAGGTCGCGCGACAGGCCGGTTTCGATCCGGAATGTCTGTTTGACATGCGATCGGATCACAGCTGGATCCCATCGTCGGGATCGAGCGCGGCAGCTTGAGCGCGCCGCGCCATCCGCCGATCCGCGGCGGCGCGAAGCCGCGCTGCATCGGCTTGTGCTCCGTCCTCGGTGAAATCAAACTCGCCATTGACGCTGCGCGGCGGCGGCGGCGCGATATCCTCATGGACGGGAAGTTCGGGTTCCTGCCGAATGCCGCCATTGGCCGCGTCATCGTCCTCCGCCGCCTTCGCTTTCGTCTCCATCGGCTGCTGTACCCGGTCGGCCATCCAATCGTGGCCGGCGGGAAGACCGCGACCGGGTGCGGGCGGCGGAATGACGCGGCCGGCCAGGCGCCGGTCGCCATAGTAGCGCGCCTTCTTGGCCCGGATCGGTGCGAGGCCGGCGGCCATCACGATCTCGTCGTCCGGGGGGAGCTGCATGACTTCGCCGGGGGTGAGCAGCGGCCGGGCGGTTTCGGTGCGCGACACCATCAAATGGCCGAGCCAGGGCGAGAGCCGATGGCCGGCATAATTCTTCATCGCGCGTTGCTCGGTCGCAGTGCCAAGCGCATCGGAAATCCGTTTGGCGGTGCGCTCATCGTTCGTCGCGAAACTGACCCGGACGTGGCAATTGTCGAGGATCGCATTGCTCTGGCCATAGGCCTTCTCGATCTGGTTGAGCGACTGGGCGATCAGAAAGGCCTTGATGCCATAGCCCGCCATGAAGGCGAGCGCGCTTTCGAAGAAATCGAGACGTCCGAGCGCGGGAAACTCGTCGAGCATGAACAGCAGCCGTTGCGACCGTGCCTTGGGATTCAGCTCCTCGGTCAGCCGCCGCCCGATCTGGTTGAGGATCAGGCGCATGAGCGGCTTGGTCCGGCTGATATCGCCGGGCGGCACCACGAGGTAGAGCGAGACCGGGCGCTCGCTTCCGATCAGGTCCGCGATGCGCCACTCGGAATGTCCCGTGACCTTGGCGATCACCGGATCGCGATAAAGACCGAGGAAGGACATGGCGGTCGACAGCACGCCGGACCGCTCATTCTCGCTCTTGTTGAGCAGCTCCTGCGCCGCCGCGGCGACGACCGGGTGGACGCGATCTCCCAAATGGCTGGTGGTCTTCATCCGGTGGAGCGTCGCCTCGATCTTGCGCTCGGGGTTCGACAGAAAGGCCGCGACACCGGCAAGGCTCTTTTCCTCCTCGGCGTAGAGAACATGGAGGATCGCGCCGACGAGCAGGGCGTGGCTTGTCTTCTCCCAGTGGTTTCGGCGCTCGAGGCTTCCTTCGGGATCGACCAGCACGTCGGCGACATTCTGCACATCGCGTACTTCCCACGCGCCGCGCCGGACTTCGAGGAGCGGATTATAGGCGGCCGATGCGGGGTTGGTCGGATCGAAGAGCAGCACCCGGCCATGCTTTGCGCGAAAGCCCGCAGTGAGCTGCCAGTTCTCGCCCTTGATGTCATGGACGATGCAGCTCCCCGGCCAAGTCAGCAGGGTCGGCACCACGAGGCCGACGCCCTTTCCGGATCGGGTCGGCGCGAAGCAGAGGACATGCTCGGCGCCATCGTGACGCAGGTATGTTCCGGCCATGCGCCCGAGAATGACGCCATCGGGGCCGAGCATGTTGGCAGCCCGTATCTCACGCTCCTGCGCCCAGCGTGCCGATCCGTAGGTCTCGGCCCGCCGGCGCTCGCGCGCACGCCACACCGACATGCTGATCGCGACGACAACCGACAGCAGCCCGCCCGACGCGGCGATCGCGGCACCGCGATAGAAGATCGGCGGCGCATAGGCGTCGAAGGCAAACCACCACCAGAAGAAGGCGGGCGGGGGATAGACGGGATAGTCGCCGATGCGGAACCAGGGGGCACCGAGCGCCGCCTGAAATCCGAGCGCTTCCGCCGTCGCTTGGGTCGCGGTCCAGACCGCCGCGAGGACGATCAGCAGCACCGCGAAGATCTGGCCCCATAATATCCTGTCGCTCATCGTTCATCCTTTCTCAGATTGCGATCCCGCGATCGCGGCCAAGGCTCCAGTCGATGCCGCCCGCGGTGGCGGTGCCGGTGACATGCTGCCCGAGGTGCCGGTCGAGCGCCGGGCGCCAGGGCACGAGTTGAAAGCCAAGGCCGTCGTCGATCATCGCGAAGCGCCCCGAGGCGAGCGACACGCGCTCGCGGTAGGTCCCGCTCACCGCGTCGCCGGTGGCCGGCGGGCGATGCGCGAGCCCGGTGCGCGCGGCGATGGTTTCGCAGGCCGCCTCGAGGTCGCGCCGCTTCAGCGTTTCGATGAGATCGGGCGCCAGTACGAGCTTGCCGTTCTGTCGGCTCGCGAGGCCTTCGCTCGCGAGAAACTCGGCGCGCGCTGCCATGGCGCGGCGAACATCGATGCCGAAGCCCGAGGTTCCTGCCGTGGGCTTCGCCGCGACCAGCTCGCGGTCGAGCCAGGTTGCGCCGCGCGCGGATGTCTGGTCGGCGACCGCAAGGTCCGATCGCAGGGCGAGCGAGAGATGCTCGCCGCCGTCGCGTCCTTCCCAGCGCCGCAGCTCGACGACCGCGCCCGGCTTCGCGTCCCCGGTCCATTGGAGATCGGAGAATTTGATGTGATGGGTCCGTCCATCGGTCCCGTCGACGATGGCGAAGGCGGAGCCGGCAAGCTCATCGTCGAGGCCGCGTGCGACCAGCCGCCCGACGAGGCCCGAACGCTCCGCCTCGCCGTGAAGGGCGAGCCTCGATGCGTCGAAGGAGAGCCCTTGCATGCGCATGGCGCGGTGGACGCCCTTGATGATGTCGCCTCGCTCGCCGAGGTCGCGCAATAGGGTTTCGGCGCGCGGATCGATCTCGAAAATGCCGGGTCCAAGGCGCGTCGCAAGCCCAAGCGCCTCGAGCTTCGCCGCACGTCCGATGAGATGCCGATCGCGGCCCGGCGGCGAGCTTGGGTCGGGACGAAGATCGACGATCCCCGTTTCGCCGCCGCGTTCGCGCAGGCGCGCATCGAGCCCGGTCCAACGCTCGGCGCCCGTCTCCCGCACGAGGCTCGCGTCGATCTCCTGTTCGTTTCGCGGGCCGAGTTCGAGGGTCGCGATCTCCGACGCCCGTCCGCGCACGCCTTCCGACATATAAGCGCGGTCGACGACCAGGTCGCTTCCGTCCTCGGCGACGCCGCGCAGGAGTATATGGATATGCGGATTGTCGGTGTTCCAGTGATCGACCGCCACCCAGTCGAGCCGGGTCTCGAGATCCTTCTCCATCCGGCCCATGAGATCGCGGGTGAAGGTCCGAAGGTCCTGCAATTGCTCCGCATCTTCAGGGCTGACGATGAAACGGAAATGATGGCGATCGTCGGCGCAGCGATCGGCAAAGGCCTCGCGGTCGGCGGTATCTCCAGACGCATCGAACATCATGGCATCGCGACCATCGCGGGTGACGCCGTCGCGTTCGAGATAAGCGATATGCCGTGCGAGAGGCGCGGAGCGAAACTGCGCGCCCTTATGCCGGACGATGCGCGCCATGACCGTCACGCGGCGCTGCGCGGGGCCGCGCCGGATCGTCGCAAGCGCGGCGCGGCCGCGGCCATGCCGACCGGTTCCGCTGCGACCGCCGCCGCCCCGACGGGAGCGGGTGTAACCCGAGCGGGCGGCTGCCTTGCGCACCTGCGCCGCGAGCCTCTTCCCGCGCCGCGCCGATCCCGAACCCGCATCGCGACCCCTTCCCGGTCGCACCCGAAAATCATGCTCGTCGCCGCTCACAACGCCGGTGCCATATCGTAAGCGCTTGTTCTGCCTCGGAAATCCAGAGGTCGATATGGCAGCCGGAGGGGGGTGCCATACGCATAAAGCGCTGTAATCCAACCACAATCTGCCGGCGAGCTGGCAGGTCTTTTATCTTGCCATCCCCCCGAACCCCTTCTGAACGCCAAGCAGTGCCTATCCATGGACCGGCGCACTCCAGCAAATATCGCCAGGACGACCATCACCGATTGTCCCCGGAAAGCGGGACGAAGAGGGGCGAGGGAGCAGGCGCGGAATTCGACGGCCCAGCAGGCGCGGCGTCGCCGCGCTGCACCGAAGTTGCAGCCGGCGTGTCCGATCGCTGCTCGGCGAAGAGCGAGGCGCTGCGCCAGCTCGGCGGTTCGGCAGTCCGCGCCATCGCAGATGACGGAGCAGCCGGCGCACCGAGCGCGGGCGCGATGGCTGCGACATAAGCCACCGTCTCGGCGGGCAAGCCGCGCCGCCCCGCTGCATAGGCGTCGGCGCGGCCGGGGCCTGCATTATAGGCAGCGAGCATGAGGCGAACGTCGCGATATCGGTCCCACATCGCGCGCAGATAGGCCGCGCCCGCGAGGATGTTGGCACGCACGTCGAAGGGGTCGGACCCGAGACGATGCTGCGCCGTCAGCATCGCCCAGGTTGCGGGCATGATCTGCATCAGCCCCATTGCACCGGCATGCGAGAGCGCCCGCGGCTTTCCGCGGCTCTCGACATGCATCACGCGCCATATCCAGACCTCCGGAACGCCGAAGCGATGCGATGCCTCCGCCACATGAGCGGCATAGGGGTGGGCCGCGGCCGTCGGCTCTTCCGCCGGTGCCGCGCCCCATGCCCGGTCCGGGGCGGCGCTCGCCGAGCAGAGCAGCAGCAAGGCGAGGCGCACGGCGCGGACGCGCGCCGAGCGAGCCGGATGCATGATGCTCACGCTTGTTCGCGTGGAACGGGACGCGTCCAGAGGAGATGATATTCATCCTCGTTCTGCGTCGAACGGAGCAGATTGGCGCGCAGCGGAACCGCGAGCGCCGGATCGTCGATCTGCAGGGCGATATAGGAGCCGGCGCGTTCGCTGCGGCGTTCCCAGCCTGCCCCGATCTCCACGCCGGTATCGGCTTCGACGAGCAGGACGCGCCAGGCCGGCGCATTTTCCGCGTCGTTCGGCTTCGCCGGAACGATCGCGATCATCGCATCGAGCAGCAGCGTCCGGATCTGTCCGGCATAGCCGTCGCCAGCAGTTTGAAAGCTTCCGATAATCATGAGGACATATCCTTTCCTTCGAGGGTGAATGCGGAGCGATCGGCGTCACGGCGCCAGCGCAGCGGCGCGCCGGGCGCATCGCGCACGAGAAGCGGGTGCGCGACGCCGACGACGCCGGTGTCGGGGAGCGGTCCGAAATATCGGCCGTCGAGACTGTCGGGCGCGGGGTTTAGGAGGAACAGTTCGCCGGGGCGCAGGAGATGGCAGCCGAGCCAGCGCGGCAGCGACCGCCCGAGGCGGTCCGCGTCCCGCGCGCGCGCTGCCGGCGCGCCGTCGATCGTCACGAAGGTGCCGCTGCGGCAGACGAGCGCGCCTTCACCGGCGGCGACATGCTTCAGGAGCGGCACGCCGCGCGGCACATAGCCGCGCACCGCGAGGCGCGTCGCGACCGCCTCGGGCGGGTGGAAGAGGATGAGGTCGCCGACCTCGGGATCGGCGCCGACATCGACGCGGTAGAAGCCGATCGGAACGCTCGGGCTCGCGTTCCAGATGAGGCGCGGTTTCGGCGCGAGCGCTGCCGCCGCGACGAACAGCCCCGCGAAGAGCGTAGCGCTCGCCGCGGTTGCGCGGAACCAGCGGCGGTTCATGGCGCGATCGCCTTGCGCTGGAGCCATGCCCGGTGCCGCTCCGGACCATAGGGCCGGAACGGCAGTCCGGCGGCGATATGGCTGCCGATGTGGCGCCAATGATCGGGCGCCGTCTCGCACGGGTCGAGCCCGTCGGCCTCGATCGCATCGATCGCCGAGAGCACCTGCTGGACCTTCGGCCAACCGTCGACGCGGAGCAGGATGTCGCCTCCGGGACGCACGTAGGGATGCGTCGCGAAGGGGGCGCGGGGCGCGGGCGCCGCGATGACCGAGATGCTCGAGAAGATCGTGCCGAAATCGTTCGCGCCCCAACGGACGAAGCCGAAGACGGCCTCGGGCCGGAAGGAGACGATGCGCGTCCGGCGGCTGACGATGCGCTCGGCGGCGACGCGGCCGAAGCGCAGCCAATTCTCGAGCCGCTGCTCGATCCAGGTCAGCTCAAGGTCGGTGAGACCGCTCGCGGTCGCCGCGACCGGCTGCACGCCGGGAGCGGGCGGGATGTTCTGGGCGGAGCGCATCAGCGGCGGACCGGGCGCGCGGGATGGACGACGCCCTTGCCGGGATCGGATGTCGACTTCTTGCGGCCGATCTCGGCCCAGGCGTCGAGATCAGCGATCGCGTAGACGATCCGCCCGCCGAGTTTGCGGTATTCGGGACCCGTTCCGAAGCAGCGATGTTTTTCGAGCGTCCGGCTCGACAGGCCGAGGTGCAGCGCAGCGTCGGGCGTCTTGAGGTAGCGCGGCGAAATGGGGGTATGCATGTCGCTCAAAAGGGGCCTCCGTTCGCAGCGCCGGGTCCCGTGGGGGGCTCCGGCGGAGAGGCGGCGACATTCGGAAATCGGGATGCGGTTTAGGAACGGACAAAGTGACGACGCGCGGAATGTCCCGATCAGGCGGCGCCGAGCAGCTCCTGATAGCCGCCGTCGCGCATCGCGACCGCGGCGCGGTGCCAGCGCGCGATGCGACGGCGCTCGCTCGATCCGTCCCAGTCGGCGGCCGAGAAATCCTGGGCATCGTCGAGGATGAGGGCGGCGGCGATGTCGCGCGCCGAACGCCCTTCGGCGGAGGCGTCGAGGAGCCGCAGCCACTGGATGAGACGCCAGCGCTCGGATGGTCCGGGGGCGCCTCCCCGCAGGAAGCGATGCGTCGTGACGCCCGCCGAGAAGCGGCGCTGTACGGCGAGGCTCACGGCCATCCGCAGCTCGCTGTGCGGATCGGCCGGATTTACATAGGCGAGCCGTTCATCGGCGAGGAAGCGGCGAAGCCAGAGGCGGAAGCGCCGTCCGTCGGCCACGAACACGAGATGCCACTCGCCCGGCAGGATGATCTCGGAGGCGATATCCGCGGAGGCGATGAGCTCGGCGAGCCGCGGCGCGGCAAAGCCGTCGGGCGCCGGTTCGGCGATGGCGACATGCGCGCAGGCCTCGGGCTGCCAGAGCGCGGGGGATTCGGTGACGGATCGGTCAGGGTCTAGGGCGAAAGACCAACCCCCATCGTCGCGCCAGCCCAGCGAGGCGCGCGGTGCGCCGCCGCGTCGGCGCCAACGCGGCCGAACGATAGGCGCGGCGATAGGCCGGGCTTCGGCGCAGGAACTCCTGCGCGAAATCGGCGCGATCATATGTTTCGAATATTCTCGGAAAATATGGCGATTGCCAATCGACGACCTGATCCATTCGCACCTCCGGCTGATCTTCAGGAATGAAAGCAAAGCCTATCAGCAGCTTGCCCGCATCGGCTGGAACATGGTTAGCGGCATGCAAAGGATCATCGTAACGCATTGCGGCGGAGAATCCCCGCGCGAAAAGCCTCAAAATGAGAGTATCGCCGCCCGGCTTGCGGCCGGGCGGCGTGCTCGATCAGTCCCGCCGCTGGGGACGGGTCCAGACGAGGTCATAGTCGCCGTCGCTTCCTTCGAAGAGCTGCGCGAAGATGGGCGCGGTGAAGCTCGGGTCGTCGAACTTGGTCGAGAGATAGGTGCGGTCGTCCTGGCTGGTCTTCTCCCAGGCCGCACCCACCTCGACGTCGCCGACATAGATGCGGTGGGTCGGAGCGCTGGGTTTGGGATTGTCCTCGGGGACGATGCGAACCGCGTCGACCGAGAGGGCGAGGCTCGCGATTGCGCCCCGATATTCGCCCTTCGCTTTCTTGAAGGTTCCGATCTTGGCCATCTTGAAGTCCTTTCCTTGCTTTCGAGCCGCAGGATCGCGGTCTCGATGCGCATCGGTGGCCGGAAAGGAGACCGCGCCGCAGCCGCAGGCCCGGAGCGAAGCAAAGGACGGCAGCGCAGCGATTTTCTTGGTCCGCGAGGAACGGCGGCACGCCGGGGGAAGAAAATCGGGGAGCGCCGTTGCGGCCAGCGGGCTCAGCGCAGCGGCTTGCCGGCAGATCGCGCAGGGAAGAGACCGTGTTCCTGCGGCGGGAGCGAAGGACTCAGAGGCGGTCGGAAGCGGGCGAAGCGGAGGCCGGGATCGCGGGTGCGCGATCGTCACGTTCCCGGTCGCCGACACCAATTGCATCCACCGAAGACCCGTTAAGTCCCCGGACCGCCGCCACGGCGGCGACGACGGCAGCGAGCATAGGCAGGATCGCCACCAGCATGCCCTCCGTAGCGAAGAGCCGCACGATCCCCGTCATGCCATAATAGCCTGCGACCCCCGCCGGGAGGAGGAAGAGCATTGCGACACAGGCTCGCAGCAATGTCGATCCGCCGTGCGCGTAGAGGTGCCGTCCAGCAAGATGGAGCAGGATCCCCGCCAGGAATGCCATCGCAAGGGCAGCGCCAATGCCATAGCCCCGGTCCAGAAGTTCGAAGGCGAGAGCAATGCCGGTGCCAAGCGGCAGCGCGAGTGCCGCCAGCCGGAACAGAAGCCAGATGAGATAGAGGCCTGCGGCAGCGCCGAGGATAAGCATGAAAGTCACGAGCGTCCTCCCTGGGGACGCGCTCTCCACCACCACCACAGCGCGGTCTGCACCGTCAATCTAGCAGACAGCCGCCCGCGACGGAACCGGAACTGGAACCATCGCGGGGCAAATTTTGCGGGCTCAGCGGTTGAACGGGTCATATTCGCACACGATGTGTTCGGGGTCGCCGTCGAACTCTTCGATGGGCATCACCGCATAGCCTTTTGTCGTTTCGATAAGGACGATGATCGTCATCATCGTGCGGGCGAGGCTCCAGCCGAGCGATTGAGCGGTGGAAAGCGGCATGGGTTTGGCTCCTGTCCTTTCGGAGCGGGACCGTTCCCGCTCGACAGTCGCCCCGCCGGCCGGGGGCGGGCCGCAATCACCGCAGCAAGGCTGCGGCCGCACGCGAAGCGTAGCGGACCCTTCACGGGTTGATTGAAGGAGGCCCGGCTTCGAGCCCAGGGATCAGCGGCTATCGAGAGCGGGTATGGTTTCGCGGGGACTGGAGGCCCTTGCGCCTTCCTCCCGGACCACAATCTGCGTGCGCCGTGGCCCCTGTAGTGGGACTTGGCGATCGTGCCTCTCCACACGAGGTTGCTTGCCTTCTGCCTTGGGTAGGGGTAGGGGGTATCCCTATGGCACATCTTTCAGGCGATAATTCCGAACTCATTGCGCGCGTCCGCCGCATCAGCGGACAGGTTGGCGCGATCGAGCGAGCGCTCCAGTCGCAAGCGCCGTGCGCCGAAGTCCTGCATCTTGTTGCGGCAGTCCGCGGCGCGGTCGCCGGGCTCATCGAGGAAGTGATCTCCGATCATCTCGAGGAGCATGTCTCGCGCCCGGGGCTGACCGACGCCGAGCGCGCGGCCGGTGCCGAGGAGTTGCTCACCGTTATCCGCCGCTACAGCAAATAGGATCGCATAATGGCCACTACCCCCATCGCGGACGCGCGTGTCCACGATCATATGTTCCTGGGCGCGTCACATGACGAGAATGCCCGGCGCACGCTGCTCGTCGTCGTTTTGACCGCGCTGATGATGGTCGGCGAGATCATCGCCGGCTACATCACGGGATCGATGGCGCTGCTCGCCGATGGTTTCCACATGGCGACGCATGCCGGTGCCCTCGGCGTGGCGGCGATCGCTTATGGTTATGCGAAGCGCAATGCGCACAACGCGGCCTATAGCTTCGGAACCGGCAAGGTCGGCGATCTCGGAGGATTTGCCTCGGCGATGGCGCTCGGGCTTGTTTCGCTCGGCATCGGCGTCGAAGCGGTGTCGCGACTGTTCAATCCGACCAACGTCGCTTTTCTCGAGGCGACTGTCGTCGCGGCGGTTGGCCTTGGCGTAAACATTGCGAGCGCCTTCCTGCTGTCGGGCGGGCATCACCATGGTCATGGGCACGGACATCACCATGGTCATGGCCATGGCCATGGCGACGATCATCATCACAACCATGGGCCAATGGCGCAGAGCGGCGACAATAATCTGCGCTCGGCCTATGTGCATGTGCTTGCCGATGCGTTGACGTCGGTGCTCGCCATCGCAGCCCTGCTTGCGGGACGCTATCTCGGATGGGTGTGGATGGACCCCGTAATGGGGATCGTCGGCGCGATCGTGATCGCGCGCTGGTCGTGGAGCCTGATGCGCGACACGGCCGCGGTCCTGCTCGACCGGAGCGACGATCATGTGGCGGAGGAAGTCCGCGAGCTGGTCGAGGCGCCCGGCGATGCCCGGATCGTCGATCTTCACGTATGGCGCCTCGGACCCGACGCGCATGCCGCGATCGTCAGCGTCGCCGGGCCTGCCGGTCTCACCGGCGCGGCGATCCGCGAGCGCCTCGCGCCGGTCCACGAGCTGCGTCACGTCACGATCGAGTGCAACTGAGCGATGCGTTCGCCCTGCATCGAATTATGTGCGTTCGACGGTCGGACGGGCTGGTGCCCCGGCTGCGGCCGCACCCAGTCCGAATGCCGGAGCTGGAAGAAGGCCTCGCCATTCCAGCAGCGCAAGCTGGCCTCGGAGCTTCCGCGCCGATTGGCGAAACTCACGCAGGAAAAATGACGGCCCCGCCCGAAGGCGGGGCCGCTGGGGTCAGCTCGGCGGGTTCCAGATAAGCACCTTCTTCATCGGATCGTCGCCGGGCGCGTTCGCGATATTCGCGTAGATCGTGCCGAATTCGGGGGCCGAAAGGGTGACCGAGACATATTCGGTGCCGTTCGACTGCGACGTGCGGGTCCAGCCGGCGCCGACCTCGTAGCCGTTCTTGCGCGCGATCACGCGGAAGTCGGGCTCATTGTCCTTCACCTTGCGGCCGTTCGGGACGATCGCGATCGGCGCGGTGACCAGAAGGGTCGTCAGCGTGCCTTCGAAGCTGCCGTCGGCCTTGACGGTGAGATTTGCGATGGTGGCCATGTCGTGTCTCCTTGGGTTGCTCGGGACCATCCCCGATGGCGCCGACCGAAGGGCCCGCGAGCCGCCGTCACCGAGCGGTACGCGAGGGCGAACCCCCGCAGGGGGTTGACGGCATGAGGCGAGCCGAGGCCCGCAGTCAGGCAGCCAAGGAGGGAGTGGTCCTGCAACCGGAGCATTTGGCCACCATCAGTGAAAGTCATGGCTCCGGACGCGCAACGCAGGCTCGCGGCTGTCGGGCCCGCCCCCGTTCCGCGCCCCGTCCCCGCGTCCCGGCGCAATGGAAAGCGCGCTGCGCCCGACCTGCCGCAGCATCGCGTCATGGTCGGTTATCCGGTCACAGATGACATGAATGATCTCGCCTTCCTTCTGGACGCGGCCGCGCATCGCGATCATCGACGCCGCCATGACCTGGCGCCGATAGATGTCGAAGCGATCGGGCCAGAGGATGCCGTTGGCGATACCGGTCTCATCCTCGATCGTGACGAACAGCACGCCCTTTGCCGAGCCGGGGCGTTGCCGGACGAGGATCACCCCGGCGACCTCGATATTCCGGCCATCGCGGATCGAGCCGAGATCCGCGCAGCGGACGATCCCCATCCGGTCCAGCTCCTCGCGCAGGAAACTTAAGGGATGCGCGCGCAAACTCAGTTGAAGCGTGCGATAATCCTCCACCACCTCGCGTCCTTCGGTCATCGGCCGAAGCGCGGTCGGCGGTTCGAGCCCTTCGGGCGAGAAGTTCGCCTCGCGCGCGTCGGCGGCCGCGAAGAGCGGCAGCGGCGCCTCGCCGAGGCCGCGGACCTTCCACAGCCCCTGCCGCCGGTCCTCGGACAGAGAGGCAAATCCATCCGCTTCGGCGATCCGCTCGATCGCGGCGCGCGGCACGCCGGCGCGCCGCCATACATCCTCGACGCAGTCGTAGGGCACATCGCCGCGCGCCCCGACGATCGCGGCACCATGTATGTTCGCGAGCGATCGAACCTGGCGGAAGCCGAGGCGAACCGCGAGATAGCGCCCGTCGCTCCTTTCCAGCGTGCAGTCCCAATGGCTGTCGTTGATCGAGACCGGGCGCACCTCGACGCCGTGATTCCGGGCATCGCGCACGATCTGCGCGGGCGCGTAGAAGCCCATCGGCTGCGCGTTGAGCAAGGCCGCGCAAAAGACGTCCGGATGATGATGCTTCATCCAACATGAGGCATAGGCGATTTTCGCGAAGCTCGCGGCGTGGCTCTCGGGAAAGCCATAGCTCCCGAAACCCTCGATCTGCTTGAAGGTACGCTCGGCGAAATCCTTGGGATAGCCGCGCTCGACCATGCCGCCGACGAGCTTGTCGTAGAAATGTGATACGCCGCCGGTGAGCTTGAAGGTCGCCATCGCGCGGCGAAGCTGGTCGGCCTCGACCGGCGTGAAGCCGGCACCGACGATCGCGACCTTCATCGCCTGCTCCTGAAAGAGTGGCACCCCCAAGGTCTTCTCGAGCACGGCGCGAAGCTCGGGCTTTGGATATTCGGGCTTCTCCTTGCCTTCACGCCGCCGAAGATAGGGGTGCACCATGTCGCCCTGGATCGGGCCGGGGCGGACGATCGCGACCTCGATCACGAGGTCGTAGAAGCATTTGGGCTTGATCCGCGGCAGCATCGACATCTGCGCGCGGCTCTCGATCTGGAAGACGCCGAGCGTGTCGGCCTTCTGGATCATCCCATAGACCGCCGGGTCGTCGTCCTGCAGGTCGGCCATGCCGACATCGATGCTCTTGTGTTCGCGGAGCAGGTTGAACGCCCGGTTCATGCAGCCGAGCATCCCGAGACCCAGCACGTCGACCTTCATGAATTTGAGGACGTCGATATCGTCCTTGTCCCATTCGATGATCTGGCGGTCCTCCATCCGCGCCGGCTCGATCGGCACAAGATCGTCGAGCCGCTCCTCGGTCAGCACGAAGCCGCCCGGGTGCTGGGAGAGATGCCGCGGCGTCCCGATCAGCTGCCGCGCTAGATCGAGCGTCAGCCGAAGTCGATAGTCATTGGCGTTGAGGTTAAGCTCAGCGATGCGCTCCTCGGGGATGCCGTCGACCGACCAGCCCCAGACGAGGCCGGTCAGCATCTTGGTGAGATCCCGCGGTAGCCCGAGCGCCTTCCCCACCTCGGCGACCGCCCCGCGGGTTCGGTATCGCGTGACCACGGCGGTCAGCGCGGAGCGATGACGGCCGTAGGTCTCGTAGATCCACTGGATGATTTCTTCGCGCCGCTCATGTTCGAAGTCGACGTCGATATCGGGCGGCTCCTTGCGTTCACCCGACACGAAGCGCTCGAAGAGCAGCTCGTGCTTGATCGGGTCGATCGAAGTCACGCCGAGCAGGAAGCAGACGCAGCTGTTCGCGGCTGACCCGCGCCCTTGGCACAATATGCCGCGCCGCCGGCTCTCGGCGACGATCGAATTGACGGTCAGGAAATAGGGCGCGTAGCCGAGCTCGCCGATCAGGCGCAGCTCGTGATCGATCTGTTTCCGAAAGGCAGGCGGCACGCCGCCCGGAAACATCCGGTTCGCACCTTCCTCGGTCAACGCCGCCAACGCTTCCTGCGCGGTGCGGCCCTCCATCACCTGCTCATAGGGATATTGGTAGCGGATCTCGGCAAGGTCGAAGCGACAGGCTGCCGCGATGTCGGCGGTCGCCGCGATCGCGTCGGGGAACAGCGCGAAGCGCCTTTCCATCTCGGCCGGGCTCTTCAAGGCCCGGTCCATGAAGCGTTCGCGCTTGAACCCGAGCGCATCGACCGTCGTCTTCTCGCGGATCGCGGTCAGCACGTCCTGCAGCGGGCGCCGTTCGGGCGCATGGTAGAGGATGTCGCCGAGCGCGACGCTCCGCACCGCCACTTCCTGCGCCAGCGCATCGAGCGCGCGAAGCCGCGCGAAATCGCCGGGCCGGCGGCGCAGCGCGAGCGCGAGAAAGGCGCGCGGGCCGAAGGCGCCGCTGAGCTCGGCGAGATCGAGCCGCGCCCGTTCGTCGGCTTCACCGGGCAGGAGGATCGCGACGAGGCCCTCGGCCGAGGCCGCGACGTCGGGCCAGTCGAGCCAGCAATTGCCCTTGCCGCCGCGCCCCTTGCCCAAGGAGAGCAGCCGGGTCAGCCGCGACCAGGCCGCGCGGTCCGTCGGATAGAGGAGGATCGAGCGACCGTCGCGAAGGTCGACGCGCGTCCCCGCGATCAGCCGGACGCCGGTTGCTTCCTGTCCCGACAGACCGCGCACCATGCCGGCGACGCTGCCCCGGTCGCAAAGCCCGAGGGCCGAATGGCCGAGGGCAGCGGCGGCCGCGAACAATTCCTCGGGCGAAGAGGCCCCCCGCAGAAAGGAAAAATGGCTCGTGGCGTAGAGTTCGACATAGGTCGTAACGGGGTCCGTCATCCGAACACGCCGTGCATGTACCAGCTGAGGTCACCCGTCTTGTCGGTGATCGCGTCGCCGCGGCGGAAGAGCCAGAAGCGCTCGCCGCTTGTCGCCTCGACCCGGAAATAGTCGCGAACCGCCCACATCTCGCCCGGGCGGCGCCACCATTCGCCATGGATGCGCTCGGGGCCATCGCCTGCGACCACCGCATAGCTCCGCCCGCGCCACGCGAAGCGGCGCGGCGGATGGTCGGGAAGCAAGGCGACGACGCCCGACAGCGCCTCGGGCCGCGCGAGCATCCGGATCGGCCGCGGCCAGACGGGCCAGCCGGCAGGCTGGGCCAAAGGCCCGGCGCGCACGATCGCGCGCTCGGGGACATCGCTTTCGATCGCGGACAGGCGGAACAGCGCGGCATCGCCGGCGCGGCCGGCCAGCGCATCGACGAGCGGAGCGAGGTCGGGCGCCTGGCGTGCCGTGTTGAGCACGGCGGCGATCGCCTCGGGCGCCAGCGCTTCGACCTGCGGCGCCGCGAGAACCATCGTCTCGATCCCGAGCCCCGGCTCGATCCGGTCGATCCGGAGCCTGAACAGGCGCAGCAGATGTTTCGCATCGCGCGTCGCGCGCGCCGTGCCGACGGTGACGAACTGCGCGCCCATGTCGAGCCGGTCGCAGCGCAAGACGAGGCTCCGCACGCCAAGACTGCGCTCGCGCAGCGCGAGCACGAGATCGCCGAGCAGGTCGGCGATGACCTGCTCGATCGCCTCGGCGGTCCCGATCGGCTCGAGCAAGGAACGGCGCGCCTCGGGCATGTCGAACGGGACGACGGGCACGATCGGCTCGGGTACGAACCCTCGCGCCTGGTCGAGCCGCTCGACCGCGCCGCGCCCGAGCCGCCGGGCCAATGGCCCGCGCGGCATCGGATAAAGATCGGCGATCCGCTCGATCCCGAAGCGCGCCGCCGCGGCGAGCGCCTCCGGCGCCAGCCGGAGCGCCGCCAGCGGCAAAGGCGCCAGCGCCTCGCTCTCGCCTCCTTCCGGCAAGATCCGCACGCCCGCGCCGCCATCGCGTGCGAGCGCGTGAGCGGCGCCGGGCGTGCCGGCGATCGCGACACGCGCGGTGAAGCCGAGGCGCCGTAGAAAACCGAGCAGACGCGCCGCGAAACGCTCTTCGCCGCCGAAGAGATGCGTCGTGCCCGACAGGTCGAGCCACAGCCCGTCGATGCCCGACACTGCCGCCGTCGGCGTCCAGCAGCGGGCGGCGTGGAGCGCAAGGCGATCGAGCCACGCGCGATCGGCGTCGGGTGCGGCATCGAGTATGTCGAGATCGGAGACCAGCGCGCGGGCATGGGCGGCCGCCATGCCGGGCACGAGGCCGAG
Source organism: Sphingopyxis sp. H053 (assembly GCF_001468225.1). Classification (GTDB taxonomy): domain Bacteria; phylum Pseudomonadota; class Alphaproteobacteria; order Sphingomonadales; family Sphingomonadaceae; genus Sphingopyxis. The sequence goes on from NZ_LNRU01000012.1 coordinate 97,044, forward strand.
ATCGAGCGCCGCCGGACAGGCGGCGGTCACGACGTCGCGCTGGCCGGTTCGCGCGACGACGATCGTCGGACGGAGGCCCCAGAGCGGCGGCAGCGGCGCAGCGATCCCGCCCGACGTCCCGTCGTCCGAGCGCAACGCCCGGAACACCGGTGCGGCAGCTTCGCTCCGCCGTCCGAGCTCGCGCATCGTCGGTCGCTGGTGCGCCGGGAGGGCGTCGAGCGACGGCTCGCCGGAGTGCGTGCCTTGCGCCCAGCGCGCGCCCGGACGCCAGCCGCCGCCGCGCGGCACCGAACAGGTGCCGGGATTGTCGTCGACAGGCTCGGGGAAGCGCGGACCCGCCCGCGCCCGATCAGGCGGCGTGCCCGAATGCGACGGTGTCCGTTCTGCCCGGCGCAACCGCTCGATCGGCAGTTGCGGCAGGAAGAGCGAGGCGACCCTGGTCATCGCACGCCTCCAGTTCGAGGGAAAAAGGCGGCCCGCCGCGCTGCCGGACCAGCTCGACATTCCAGCGCCCGCGCCCGACGCCGGGCGAGGCGAGGCGGCCCGACGACAAGGTGCCGATGCGCCAGCGGGTCATTGCGAGCGACGGATCGGCGAGCGGGCATTGGCCATAACGCCGGTACCGGCGATAGAGGATCATCGGCGTGTTGCCCTCGGATGCTGCCAGTTGCAGCCGGCGCGTCGCGGTCTGATCGGCCGCTTTCACTTCGGCAACGACGCAGGCGAGCGAACCGTCGCGCAGCGCGTCCTCGCACAGCGCCAGCAGTTCCTTGTCGGTCCTGCCTTGAGCATAGAGCACGCGGTCCGGACCGAGCCCCGCCTGTTCGAGACCGGGGGCATAGAGATCGAACCGCGTCAGCGCCCAGAGCGCCGACACGTCGGGCGCCGCCGCGAAGCGCGACGCGATTCCAGCCGCGAAGAGCGTTGCCGCAGCGTCATCGCTCCAGCTTGCCGAGGCGCCCGTGACCTCGTGCAGGCCTGCGCCATCGAGCCCGCCGCCAGCGAGAAGATGATCGACCGGCCCGACGCCGAACGGCAAGACCGGCCCGCGCGAGGCGGCTACACGCGCCACCGCCGCGCGAAGCACGTCGATATCTCTGGCACTTGGCCGAGGTGCAGATTGGGGCGTCGTGCTCATGGGAAATATCGACTCAAATGTTCCCTTTATGTTCCACCGAGTCAAAGGGCGCGTCAAGCGGGCCGCGACGAACCGCCGGGAATCGGTGCGCGCCTTCCGCCCGGCCTCTGTAAAAGCGAAACAAATTGGGCTCATGATCGTGACGGCTGCGTCCTGCTGACGGAACGAGGATCGCCGCCAAAGCATTGGAAGACCGGTGACGGACCTATTGCGAGGCGAATCATGCGTGAGAATCACAGCCGCTATTCCACCGTCTCGATCGTCCTGCACTGGACGATCGCCATCCTGATCATCGCCAATGCCACCTTTGGCGGCTGGATGGAGGACGCCTCGGACAGCGAGAAACTTGGCTATTATCATCTGCACAAATCGGTCGGGATCACGATCCTCGCGCTCAGCATTATCCGGCTCGGTTGGCGCTTCGGCCATCCCTGGCCGGCCTTCCCCGGCGGCATGCCGTCATGGGAACGGATGCTCGCGCGCACGACCCATGTCCTCTTCTATGTGCTGATGATCGGCGCCCCGCTTCTCGGCTGGGCCGCAGCGTCGGCGGGCGGGGCGCCTGAAGTGCCGCTTTACGGCGCCGTGCCCGCGCCCAATCTTCCGCTACCGCTGAACGAGGATCTCGCCGAAGAGCTCGGCGACATACACAAGCTGATGGTGAAGGCCATTTACGTCGTGCTCGCGCTGCATGTTCTCGGCGCGCTCAAGCATCATTTTTTCGACAAGGACGAAGTGCTCCACCGGATGCTGCCGCTGTTTCGCAATCCGCGCGGCTGACACGCGTCGGCGTCACGGCATGCTGTCGTCGCGGCTGAGCAGGCCGAGGGTGCGCTCATCGCGCTCGCCGCCGAACCAGCGGATGAGCGCGGCGGAGAAGAGCGGCCGCCGGCTCACGGCCTCGAACAATGTCAGCGATGAACGCAGCTTGACGGCGTCGACCTCGCCGAAGACCGCCACCGGGTCGCTTGCCGGCAGGTCCTGGATCGCTTCGACGCATTCGGCATAGCGCGCGCCGAGAAGCGGATGGGCCAGATAGGCCCGCGCCTCATCGGCTCCCGCGAGACCGTAGAGCTTCGACGTCGCGCTTCGGCCAAGGCCTGCCAGCTGCGGGAATATGAACCACATCCAGTGCGAGCACTTCTTGCCGCGGCGAATCTCGCCGAGCGCGCGCGGGTAGATTTGCTCTTGCGCGGTCACGAACAGATCGAGTCCCTCTTCGTTCGTCATAAGGCAAGAGCGCCTTGTGCAGGCGGCTTACCATATACCTGCGTCACCTCGAGGCTGCCTTCGGGAAGCCATTTCAATATGTCCTCGGCCGGAACGCGCGGATCGAGCCAAGCGGCCCATTGATCGCGTGGCAGCGGAATGATCTGGCGATGGTGATAGGGTGCGATGTCGGGACCTGCGTCCATGGTCAGGAGGCTGAAGGCTTCGCCGACATGGCTGTCGCGCCAGACGCCGGCCATGCAGAACCAGCGATGGTCCTTCAGCGTGAACAGCCACTTGTCGAGCCGCTTCTGCGCAGGGTCGGTGGGATCGGTGAACTCATAGAAACCGTCGCAGAGGACGAGGCATCGCTGCATGCCGAGATCGCGGCGCTCCGAGCGCACATTATAGACCGGTTTGCCGCCCTGTCCGGGCCAGCTCCAGCGCCGGTTGACGAGCGATCCGGCGGCGGCGCCGTCGCTGCTCTTCACGATCGGCGCTGTATCGGTGATGCGGACATCCTCGCGCGCCGGCACGTTCGGTGCGCCCTCGGGCATGTCGATCTTGATCTGGAGGTTGTCGAAGTCCTCGGCGATCGACGCGATGTCAATTTCGAGCCGATAATCATTGCACATGCGCGTCGGCCCCCTCGCCCTTGCGACTCAACATCGTTCCCATTATGTTCCACATATGGGTATCGCGCCAACCCCTTTCGATCCCGACGCCCCGAGCGGAGGCGTGCAAGCGCTCGTCCGGCGCAATCCCGACAATATGACCGAGATCGAAATGGTCAAAGCGGTTTGGGGTTCCGACCCGCGGTTTAGCGACGGGATCAATTATCGTTTCGTGCGCGCCGAGGGCCGCGCCTTCCCGGCGCGCCGCTGCCTGATCCCGGCGTCCGAGTTTCGCATGGGAACCGGCGATCACCGCTACCGGGTGACGCTCGACAGCGGCAATTTCTTCTATCTCGCCGCAGTGTGGGACCCGCCACTCGCCGACTGGCCGCTGTCCTACCGCATCCTCACCATCCCGGCGGGCGCCGATGTCATTCCCTATCAGTCGCGCCACGGCGTGATCATCCAGCGGCGCGACGCGAACCATTGGCTCGACGGCAGCCTGCCGAACGAGCTGCTGTTCGAGGAACCGCCGCGTCGCACGCTGTTCGTTGAGCCTTTGCGCAAACAGGCGGAACTTCCGCTCTAGGTCATGATGTCGCCGGCCCGCAGGGCCCGAACAACCGCACTCTTGGCGAGCCCGCAGCGGGGCGGCGTGCGATGCGCTCCCGTGCCTAGCCGCCGCCCCGCAAGGATAGCGAGCCGAGTGTGCCGCGCGGCCAAAACAAAAGTGCGACCCCTGGCCGAGCCTGCGAGGCCAGAGCGCGCTCATCAGATGCCGCGCCCGACATGCCGCCGCGCGGCCGTCCCGCCGGGCACGCCGGCGGGACGTACCGGCTCAGCCGTTCAGACGATCCTTGACGGCCTTCGCGGCGCCGAAGGTCAGCTTCTTCGAAGCCGCAATCTGGATGGTTTCGCCAGTCGAGGGATTGCGGCCTTCACGCGCGGCCGATTCCTTGACCTTGAACTTGCCGAAGCCGTTCACCGAGACTTCGTCGCCCTTGGCGGCGGCGTCGGTGATCGCAGCGAAAACGGCATCGACAGCCTTCTTCGCATCGGCCTTGCTCAGACCAAGTGCGGTTGCGACGCTGTCCGACAGTTCGGCGTGGTTCATAAAATCATCTCCTTGAGCGGCCGGAAGGATCCCGGCCGGGCGGGCGCTATAGCGCCGCGGACGGATCGGCGCCATCTGCGCCGCGCCAAGGCGCGGCACGGCGAGTTGCACTCGGTGGCGGCGTGCGGCAGTAGCGGCGGATGCTTCCCCACCGCCTCATCGCATCCGCCCTGCTCCTGCTGGCTGCCGCCTGCTCGCCCGCGACCTCCGCACCCGCGAACCCGTCTGCTCCATCGAAACCGCTCAAGCTTGCGAGCTGGAACCTGGAATTTCTCGCCGCGAGGAACGGCGAAGGCTGCAACCCCAGGGATGACAGCGATTATGCCGCGATGCGCCGCATCGTCGACGACCTCGACGCCGATGTGATCGCCTTTCAGGAGGCCGAGAATGAGACCGCCGCGGCGCGGGTCTTCGACCCCGCCAAATATGTCGTGATCATGGAAGCGCGGAAGGGCGCGCCGGGCGGCACCTGCGGCGGCAAGTTCCCGTCGCAGACGGTGATCCGCCAAGCGGTCGGTTTTGCGATCCGCAAGGATATGGCCTTCGATCGCCATGCCGATGTGACGTCGCTGATGCGCGGCAACGAACAGCTTCGCTCGGGCGTCGACATCACGCTCCGCCCCGAGGGCCGCACACCGATCCGCCTTCTCGGCATCCACCTCAAGTCAGGCTGCTTCTCCGGGAACGAGGCGAAGGCCTGCCCCATATTCCAGGACCAGATTCCGGCGCTCGAAGCCTGGATCGACGCGGCCGCCGCCGGGCCCGAGCGCTTCGCGGTGCTGGGCGACTGGAACCGGCGGCTCGCGCTTCCCGGCGACGCGATCTGGACTAAAATCGACGATGGCGATCCGGCCAACGCCGATTTGATGCTCGCCGACGCGGGCCAGCCGCCGGCCTGCGATCCGCGTTACGACAGTTTCATCGATCATATCGTGCTCGACCGGCGCGCCGCCGCCGACCGGACGGGGTTCAGCGAAACGCTCTATGCGCCCGGCGAGAAGCATTATTCGGACCACTGCCCGATCGCGGTCACGCTGCGGCGATAGAAAAATTCCGGGCCTCGAAGTAGCCCACGGAACCATCGCGCGCCCGGCACGTTTCACTTACCTGTCCAGACGAAAGAATGGCAGAATTTGATCGCATCTTCGGATGCAATCTAGGGAAGCCCCGCTGCAGCGATGTAGCGGGGCTTACCATTTCCGCTCCGCAGATATGCGGGCGCCATGCCGCAGGCGAGAAGCCAAGCGGCCCGACGATCATTCTGCGTCAGGCACGTCCTCGACACTTTCCCGACCGTCGTCATCAGGAAGGGGAACCTGCTCCGGAACTTGCTCGGGGCCGGTCGGGGGAGAATCGGGATGCGGGTCGGGCGGTGCGCTTGCCATGACAGCTCCTATGGACGTTGCCACTGGGAAACGGCCGGCAAGTCCTGCGGTTCCGGCGAGCCCGAGCCGCCCTGCGATCAGGCCGCAGGCCCCGGCACAAAATAGATCCAAAATGGTTTGATCTGGCGGCGGCACTTCCGTTTCCCCCCTGTTGACGATAGCGTGCCGCGCCATGACCGTGGGGGAAGAGGAATCGATCGGACCGGGATCGTTGTGGCTGCGATGGGATCCGCACGTCCACGCCCCGGGCACGATCTTCAACGACCAGTTCAAGGGCGATTGGGAAGCCTATCTTGCCGCGATCGAGGGTGCGACGCCGGCGATCCGTGCGCTCGGTATTACCGACTATTACGGGCTTGAACTCTACAAGGAGGTTCGCGCGCGCAAGGAGCAAGGTCGCCTCAAGGACTGCGACCTGATCTTTCCGAATATCGAGCTTCGGTTCAGCGTGGGAACCGCGCGGTCGTGGATCAACGCCCATCTGCTCGTCTGCCCCGACGATCCCGATCATATCGAGCAGCTCACGCGCTTCCTTCAGCGCCTGACCTTCAAGACCACGACCGACACCTTCGCCTGTAATCCTTCGGAGCTGATCCGCCTGGGACGTTCGCTCAATTCCGAGCTGACCGATGATCGTTCAGCGCTTCGCCACGGCTCCGAACAATTCAAGGTAAGCTTCGATCAGCTCCGTGAAGAATATAAGGGGATGAGCTGGGCGCAGGAGAATATCCTGATCGCGGTCGCCGGCGCGAAGGGCGATGGGACATCGGGACTTCAAGATGGCGCAGACCAAGCTTTGCGCCAGCAGATTGAACATTTTGCTCACATCATGTTCGCGTCGAGCCCGGCGCAACGTGAATTTTGGCTCGGCCGAAAAACCAGTCGCGAGCATATCTGCGAGACCTACGGCGGGCTCAAGCCCTGCATGCACGGCAGCGACGGGCATTCTGTGGAACGAACGGGCGCGCCCGATGGCGACCGCTATACCTGGATCAAAGGTGCGGCGACATTCGACGGACTGAAGCAGGCCTGCATCGATCCCGAGGGCCGCGCTTACGTCGGGACCGAGGCGCCGCCCGCAGCTGCGCCGTCTGAGACGATCCACCGTGTGACCCTGACGAATGCGCCGTGGGCCCCCAATTCGGTGATCGATCTCAACCCGGGCCTCGTCGCGATCATTGGTGCGCGCGGGTCCGGCAAGACCGCGCTGGCCGACATGATCGCAGCGGGCTGCGATGCCCATGCCGACCAGCTCCCTATGCAGTCTTTCCTGGTTCGGGCGAGCGAATATCTCGACGATGCGACGGTGAAGCTCGATTGGGGCAATGGCGTTGTCACCGAACGCGGCCTCGATAATGCCGCGGCGGCATGGGACGGCTACGCCCGCGCTCGATACCTGACACAGCAGTTCGTGGAATCGCTCTGCTCACCGGAGGGAATGACCGATGGCCTGCTGTCGGAAGTCGAGCGCGTGGTCTTTGACGCCCACAGCCCGACCGAGCGAGAGGGCGCGGTCGATTTTGCGGACCTTCGCGACCTCAAGGCAGCCCGGTTCCGCGAGGCGCGACGCCGCGAAGAACAGAAGCTCGAGGAATTGTCCGACCGGATCAACATCGAGCTCGAGAAGCAATCTCAGATCGTGGCCATTCGGAAGCAGGTCGACGAGAAGAAGCTCAAGATCACCCAGCTCACCGAGGACCGCGGCAAGCTTGTCCGCAAAGGCAGCGAGGACCGGATCAAGCGCCTCGAGGCCCTGACCGAGGCGGCAAACGAAGTGCGCGCACGGGTTAGGCGCCTGACCAATCGCGAGCAGAAGTTGCTACTCGTCCAGGACGAGGTTTCGGACTTCCGGACCCATCAGGCGCCCGAAAATCTGCGCGATGCGCAAGAGCGCCACAAGGATGCCGGCATAGCCGGAGAGGCGTGGGACCCGTTTCTGACGCAGTACAGCGGCAATGTGGACGGCATCATCAACGACAACCTGTCCTCCACCCGGAAGAACCGTGACGGGTGGCGCGGGATCGATATCGCAATCACCGATCCAGCGACCCCGCTCATCGCCGACGATGCCGATCTGACGAGACTTCCCCTTGGCCGGCTCGATGCGGAAATCCGGCGGCTCGGCGATATCATAAACGTCGACAAGGAAACACGCGAACGGTTCAATTCCCTGTCGACGAAAATCACGACCGAGACCGAATTGCTCTCGGTCCTGCAGGACAAGCTGAAGGACTATGAGGGCGCAGAGGAGCGCGCCAAGGGCCTGCCTACGGAAAGGCAGTCAAGCTACCGGCGGATCTTCGAAGCGGTGTTTTCGGAACAGCAGGTCCTCAACGACCTTTACGCACCCATCCGGGCGCGAATGGACGAGACGGGCGGGACGCTCGGGAAGCTTGCATTCACCGTCACCCGCCGAGCAGACATGGCGGAGTGGGCAAAGCGCGGCGAGGATCTGCTGGACCTTCGCCGACAGGGCCCGTTCCGCGGCGAGGGCAAATTGCTCGAGGCCGCGAATGACGAGCTTCGCGGCGTTTGGGAGAGTGGGACCGCCGAAGAAGTGACCGAGGCGCTCAAAGACTTTCGCCAAAAATATCAGAAGAGCTTCTTCGAACATGCTCTCGCACAGCGCAGCGATGCCGCCGCATTCCGCGGCTGGCTCAAGCTGTTCGCGCGCTGGCTCTATGGCACCGATCATATCGAAGTCCGGTACAGCGTCGATTATGATGGGGTCGACATCCGCAAACTTTCGCCGGGCACGCGCGGCATCGTACTCCTGCTGCTGTACCTCGCGCTCGACAACGCAGATGAGCGGCCGCTGATCATCGATCAGCCCGAGGAAAATCTCGATCCCAAGTCGATCTATGATGAACTCGTCGGCCTGTTCCTCAAGGCCAAGGCGAAGCGCCAGGTCATCATCGTCACGCATAACGCCAATCTGGTGATCAACACCGACGCCGATCAGGTCATCGTTGCATCGGCCGGCCCGCATCCGGGGGATGGCTTGCCCGAGATCGCCTATGCGAGCGGCGGCCTCGAAGATGCACCGATCCGCAAGATGGTCTGCGACATTCTCGAGGGCGGGGAACATGCGTTTCGCGAGCGCGCACGGCGCCTGCGCGTTCGCCTGGAGCGTTAGTCTCGATATTTTGCACGGGCTCAAGGGGGAGCAAAACCAATGAGGAAAATCATTCTGGCTGCGGCGCTGATCTGCGCGCCGGGACTGGCGCAGGCGCAATCGGGCTGTGCAGCCTATACGGGCACCATGGTGCAGCCCCAGACCTTCGACCAGGCTATCGCGTCCATCAAGCCCGTCGCGCCGAAGGACGAATTCGAGACCAGCGATGCATACCGCGCCCGGCTCGCAGCAGCGGGCGGCTCCGGCCCCCTCATCATCTCGAAGAAGATCGAAGGCGCGGAATATCTGGCCTATAATGCCGATCTCGGAGCCTTCGAGGTGAAGTCCTACCTGTTCGACAATACGAACTTCAGCGCTTGGGACACCTTCTATTATGCAAAAGTCGAAAGTCCGAAGGCCCAACCTCGACGTGACGATTTCGAGCAGCGAGGTCACGACCGGCACCTATTCCGCGCAGAATGGCTTCGGGGCGAAGGCCACCATCAGCAAGATTACCCGGACCGAGAACGCGATCTTCGAGGGTGAACCGGCGCGCTATGGCGAAGAGCTTTTCATCGCCAACAAGGGTGGGGTCATCGGGACCATCCCCATGAGCGTCGCCGAAGCGCAAGCCTTCAAACCCCAAGCCAAGATTGCCTTTGTTGTCGTGCCGAAGCTCCCGAATGTCGTTCGCGCCACCTACCCCTATGGCAAGACGACGATCAGCAATCCGACCGATATCACGGTGAATTCGACGGTCCTGGTCGCCGACATTCAGTGCGGCCTGCTCATGGACGGGACGAACAAGGTCGTCGCAGCCTTCACGACACGATGACCGCGTCAGAAGATCCCGGAGACAATTCCGGTCATAATGCGGCCGATCACCGCGCGGAGGATGAGGCAGAACGCCCACAGCCGCCGGTCGACGAACTCCTCGTTCTCGACGAGCGCCAACTCATCCGGATCGAGGCCGTACACAGGGGTTTCCTCTACCAGCATCTTTTCGCGGCAGCGTGCCTTCTCCTCGCGGGAAAGGCGGGAGCCGAACATATCATCGTCGAGCGGGACGAGGACATTGAAGTCCAGCTTCCGGACGCCCGTATCTATGCGCAGGTCAAAACGCGGCAGGACGTCCTCAATCCCAGTGATATTTCAGGAGCACTAGAGCGTTTCGAGGACATACGTGCGGATCATCAGAACGGCCTGCGAGCTGGCGACGCGAGATTCGTGATCGCGACGAATGCGCCTCCGTCGCCAGCCCTGCTCAAGAAGATTGCCGCGGATGACTGGCCTGACGATGTCGAGCTGCATTGGCCAGGCGGTCCTGAGCCCTCCGACAATTGCCTGCCTCGACCTGCCGACAATGTTGCCGGTATGGCTGCATATTGCTCGGATCTCGCGGCGCAGCTGCCATTCGGGTTGCTCAGGCCGGAGACGCTGACCTGGAAGCTGGCCGCCATGGTCATGCTCGCATCCGCTGGCACGCCTCCGCGCGAGGATCACAGTTTTTCCCGCGAGGAATTGCCGGACCTGTTCGAGCAGCTCGTGGTCCAGATGCAGCAGCTTCCGGCGCCGCCCCCGGTGTACCGCGCCCAGGTCGACGAACCCGCCCTGCTAAGTGACCAGCCCGTCCGCATCATAGCGGGACTTTCGGGCTCGGGGAAAACCGCCTGGATGGCCGAGGCCGCGGTCCATGCTGCGCTCCCGGTCACCTATCTCGACGTTGGGGACACGCCGGGACCCGCGCTCGCGTCAGCGGTAGCGCGCGAAGTGGCGGCGAAGATGTTCGGTCGCTCCAACGACAAGCTCGGCGAAATTCTTCTGCCGGGCGCGAGCGGATTGGACATGGTGAGCGCGCTGAGCATCAAGCTCGGCGAAGACGGCCTTCACGCGGCTGTCGTCATCGATAACAGCCACCGCATTCCCGCGGCCGATATAGAGGCGCTGGTAGCACGGGGCCCCAATCTCCGATTTGTCCTGCTGAGCCAACCGGGTCGGCACATCGCCGAACTCGAAGCAGGACTAGATATTCAAGCCGAGACTCTGAACGGCTGGGACGAAGACACTATCGCGGCGGCAGTTCAAGATGCTGGTTGCCGTGCCGATTTCGGCGATTGCGAGCGGCTATCCAGAATTACCGGAGGCCTGCCATTTTATGTACTCAATGCGGCGACGATCGCGGCGCGCGAATATGGCGGCGACATTAGGGCCTTTTGTACGGATATCGAGCAGCAGACCAATATCGTCGAGACGGCTCAAGAGATTATCCTGAGGCGCGCGTTCGAAGGCTTGCCGCCGGTCGACAGAGAAACGATCGCGGTCCTGAGCCTCGCCGATGTCGCGCTCTCACGGGACGAAGCCAGTGCCTTGCTTCAAGCCGCATGCGACATCGACGCGAAGGCGGCCACGGCCCGGTTGCGCGCGCTTCCCGCAACGGGTGCGCTGGAATTATTCGGGAATAGCGGCCTAAAAATTCACGACGCGGTGAGGATACTCGGCAAAGCGGACGTCTCGGCAAAGGGTCAGGACTTCGAGCAGAAAGCCTTGGGCTCGCTGCAGCGGGTCATCGTAAGCTCGATCCGGACCAACTGGAGCCTCGCGAAGTTAGGACTGCTCATCCGTCTGTTCGGGCTTCTCGGTCAGGCGAGAATATTGGTGCAGTTTGCCACAGACGAATTGTTCCACGAACTCGGGGTCTGGCCGGAAATCGAACCCTATCTGCTGACGATCGCGGCCGATCCGAACGGAGATGCCGAGACAAGGCTGTGGGCGCTCGACGGCCTGGTCTTCAATGATCTGCGCGAGGGAGATTATGAGGCCGGCCGGGAGCGGGTCGACGAGATGGAATCGCTGCTGAGGGCGAACGAGCTCGGCGACGAGGAGTGGATGGCCTGGGGCATGAAGCGGATGTTGCTCTTGTCCGAGCTTGGCGACATTGATGGCGTCCGGGCCATGCTTGACGAAGTTTCGGATCGACTTCCCGACCAGCCCGAACATCTGCGCGTGTTTCGCTACAATCGCGCCCTCGCCCTCTTCAAGCTCGGCGACAACGATACAGCGGTAAGTGAGGCACTCGCCCTCATCGGCGAATATTATCGGGAGCTCGGGATCAGGCCCGACGATGTGATAGGACGGAACGCCCCCGAACTTCGGGAGCTTCTTCCCAAAGACGAAGATCTCACCGATCGGCTGAAACATCTGGCAGACAGTCACGATCTTTTCGCGCAGGCCTTGGGCCGGAAGAGCCAGCGATCTACTCTCGCACGCATCCATGCGATGAAATTCTACGAACTGTCGCAATCCTACCAGTCATTCGTCCGGGTTGGTCTCGATCTTGTCGAAGAACTGGTCTGGGTGAACGACTTCATAAGCGCCCGCGAGGCCTTCGAACGGAACATCTTCCCCATCTTGCAAGGCGCGGGCCTCGCGGGGCCCGTTCTCGAAGCTCGCGCTCTATATGCGGTGGTTCTTGCGTACTGCGGCGACCATGATGCGGCGGCGAACGAGGTCGAGCGGCTGCTGCCGTTCGAGGATGCGATGGATCCGAACCATCGCGCGGCATTCCAGGAGCAGAAGGCCATCATTCGCGAGGTTCGGCGCAAAGGCGGTCCCCCGCAGCGACAGGTTGTGATTCCTGCCCCTTTGCAGGCGCTGTTCGATCAGCGTCGCGGTGCCCCCAGGGAGGTTGAGCCGAGGAAAAAGGTCGGCCGCAACGAAAAATGTCCCTGCGGTTCTGGCAAGAAATACAAAATCTGCCACGGGCGATGATCGCGAGCGGCTAGAGTCGGTCGTAGATGGCGTTCGGCAGAAGTTTCATCAGGCCAGCGACGAGCCACCAGCGTTTGGTGACATAGGCATGAGACTTACGGGCGCGGATGGCGCCGTAGATCTGCTTCGCCGCCTTTTCAGGCGAAGCAACCCAGAAGAGTCCGTCACCCTTCGCCATCGCGGTGTCGACGAAGCCGGGCCGCACGTCGGTCGTTGCAATCGGCAGGCCCCGGCGCGCCATGTTCTGGCGTAGCGCCTCCATATAGTTGGAGACGAAGGCCTTGGACGCATTGTAGGCAGGCGCGTCGCCGCTTCCCCGCAATCCCGCGATCGACGAAATGGCCACCAGATGCCCCGTGCCTTGGGCGATGAAGTGCTGCATGCCGATATTGGCCGCGGCCGCGAAACCTTCGACATTCACCGCGATGGTCTCGCGTTCCGCCTCCCAGACAAGATCGGCATTTATGTGGCCGACCCCGGCACTGATCACCAGCAAGTCGAGCCCGCCAAGCCGCTCGATCAGGGCGGCGAGTCCGCGTTGCATCGCGGTCGTGTCGGCCACGTCGAACGCCTCGTAGATTATCGAACCGGAAGAATTGCCAGCGAGATTGGCGAGCAGGTCGCGGCGCCGACTGGTGACGCCAACCGAATAGCCATGATGCGAGAGCAGCATCGCCAGCTCTCGGCCGATCCCTGAACTCGCGCCGACTATGATCGCTTTGTTCACGGGCAAGCTCTTGGAATGCGCCGGAACGAAACTGCGATCACAGCCTTCGTCATCAGATTTCGAATGCCTTGAGGAAGTCGGCCATAATTTCCGCGGCATGTCGCTGCCGCAAGATCCGGGCGTTCAGCAGATCGGGGTCGGCCGAGACATCGGCTTCGTCGTCTTCGAAACTTGCCACGGCGACGGGCCCGTCGCGCAAATAGCTCTCGTCGGGATTGGGATCGCGGAAGCGAGCCGCCATGCGAGTAAGAGCCTCGCGTATCGCCTCGGCATGCGGACCGGTCAGTGCAGCCGCGAATGCGGATTGCGCCGCGCCGACGCCACCTTCCAGATTCTCGATGCAGTAGATCAGGTCGTGCGCATCCTTGCGCTCGAACCTCTGATCGAAAGCAAAGGCCTTGAGACAGGTGAAGGTGACGATATCAGCGTAGCGCACGACCTCGGTGGCACGGCCCTTACCGTTCAGCAGGTCCGCCGTGATTTCGACGGTCCCGTGATGGTCGAACACCATGGAAGCGTGGGGGATGTTCAACGCCGAGACATTTCCGTCCGAAGGAAGTTCCTTTACCTTGCCGCCTCCAAGTTCCGGCGAGTCCGCCAGAAACTCGAGGATCATCGTCGTGCCGTCCTCGATCTCGGCGCGCCACCGCCAGGATTGCTTCGCACCCTTTTCATTCTCGGCGCGCTCGAAGTTCATCGCCTTTAGATTTTCTTCTAGCGTACTGTAGGCTTCGGTCGTCGTGAGGATTCCGACGTCGACGACGATATCGACGTCACCCGTGCCCGCATGTTTCGGGACTTTCGGCGGCCTGGCGGTCACGAGATAGCGCGGCGCGAGTCCGCCGACGAGAAAGACCGAATCCTTCCATGGTCCAAGCCCGCGCAGGAGCGTGACCAGTACGCGCTCGCACGCGTCGGTGACCATGTCCTCATAGCCGCTGATCGTCTGTGGTTTGGGCATTATTTATCCAGACATTCGCTACGGAGGTGCATCGCCAATTCACGGGAACGGCCGGACGCCTGGAGCAGGTCGAGATAGACCTGCAGCGGCGGCGCATAGCAGACGCCATCGATCCGTTGGCCGACCGCGACATCGCGCCGGCTCTTCGCCTCGATGATACCGAGATTCCACCCCTCCGCCACGGGCCGGGCGTCGAGATTGAGCAGCGCCTCGATCAGCTTCTGCCCGGGCTCGATCCGGCAACGAAGCTGCGAGATGGAAGAAAGATAGGGGGCATAGATTTGAGCGGCTACCTCGCCGGTGACCGCATAGGCGGCTTTCGCCTCGTCGCACGCCTGATCAAGGCGCAGCGCCAGCGCCAGTGCGTCACTCCCTTTCGGGACATAGTAACGCCGCACTGTCGGCGCCTTCTGATCGCTCGCATAGCTGGTCCAAGCTTCGAGAAGGGGCCGTGCGGCGCGCAATCGACGCTGTTTCGACGGACCCGCCCCCTGCACATCCACCCACTCGCGCCGTTCGAGTTCCGTGAGGGTCTCGGAAGCCGTAGCGGGCGATACGCCGCTCGCATCGGCGAGATCCTTCACGCCCAGCCAGTCCTGCCGCCTCTCATAAATTTCATGGAGTGCGCGCGCCTTTTGCCCCTGAAAAATGGAATCGAATTTCTTCGTCCCTTTTTTCGGAGCCGGTTTATCGAGAAATATGAATGCCTTTTTCCCCGGAATATAAAGCGAGCCTCCGAGGTCGTAATATCCGACGCGCTCTTCCCGAAAAATCTCTCGAGCGCCCGGCGAGATCGCACGGGCGACAAAAAAAGGAATGATTTCCCGGTCGTCACCGGAATTGCTGAGATGGGCCTGATTATTCCGAAGCTGCCAGATTGCTTCGCGCACATCGCGCGGAAAAAGCTGCGCCTTGATTTCGACAAGCAATAAGAGCGGCTGGCGGCCGATATATGCGCCGATCAGGGCGTCGGCGCGGCCGCGAGGCCCGATTTCGACCTCATATCGCTCGATTTGCGCGTGCGACTGCGGCAGCGCCAAAAGCGCCTCCAAAAGCGCATCGAGCAATTCGCGCTGAGAATTTTCAAATTCGGCCATATTTTGTGCCCAGCAAAAATCACCCTAAAAGTGAATATTCGGAAAAACCTTGATATTTGCTGCGCAGAAAATTTGCATTAAAAAAATGGAAAAAATTTCATCTGAAATCTGGAAAGCGTCGAAACTGGCAACGCTCCGGTGGCGTCAACGAAGGATTTTGGCGTCACCGCGCCTCGAGGGTGATTTCACGCCTGCTGAACTGAGATGGCAATTTGATCTCGATATCGCCCGATGTGATAGCCCAATCGGTCGTCACCAAGGCTGGCTCTTCGCCACTATCGTCCTCGGACACCAGCACCTCAACATAAATAGCCGCGCTGGAAGTTGGACGAGCATGGTAAGTCCGAATATCCAAATCAGGCTCTCCCCGCCGCGAGATGACATACTCATGACCCGTCTCACGAACGTCGGCTTCGACCTCAGCCAAGACTTCGACCTCAAGGACAAAATCCTGTCCCTCCTCGGATTCGTCGACGAGAAACACGCTCGAAATCTCAAGATCGAAGAACTCGACATCTTCAACCTCGATATCGACACGGCGCGGACGATAGGAGTTAAGGCGTGCCCTCAGCCTTTCGAGCAGGGACGCGTCTCCACGGACATGCGCTTCAAGACGCTTCACCAACTGGGCTGACGCCAGAGCCAGCGAGAGAAGCTGGGCAACGGAGTCCAATTGGATCAGATCGTCCCGTCCCTCGCAGAATTTCACCAGGTCCGGATCCTTGCCAACCACATATATTCTGGGTCGACCGGGCCGGATCCAGGCGAGGAGGCTCGACAGCACAAAGGCGTCCGGAAACTCGCTCTTTTTTTTGCCCTCCCCAAAGGGCGCAGCACCAGCAAAATAATCGTCAAAAATCGCTTTGTGATCGGCAACAACGGGGATTTCGGTAAATTTTGCTGTCGCTAGGAATTCTCGAAAGCGCGCGTGAAGCAGTGCCTTCCGATCGGCTGGATCGGTATCACCAAAGGGACCGCTTTCTCCAAGCTGGCCAAAAATCGCGCCGTGCTTCTTCGCTGCTGCTTCCGCCTCCGCCAGCGCTTCCGAAAGTCTCGCTTCAACCTCCCGCGTGGTGATGGAAGTCGTGATCGGCTCGAGCGTGCTCTTCGACGCTAGATCGATCAGGCTGGACCAAGTTCGCGATTGCCAGTCGAGACCCGCCGCACGAAAAGCCTCGGTATCGATGAAAGCATATGGTGTGACGAGGCGCTGTCCGCGCGGTGCTGGTGGTTCGCTCATCGTTGCAAACTAGCTTTTGCGACGGATTTCCTCAATCGTTCCCTTGAGCCTCGCCGCCCAATGCGACGCTTGAGAGAGAGCTAAGAATGGCGCAAAACTGGCTCACATAGGCCGATGGACGGAGAACTAGCCTCAATTTGGTTCTAAATCTCAAATCGCCACTGCATGGACCGGGTCGCCGACGCTAGAGTTGATCGTCGGAGGTGACGATGATCATTTTCAAGATGCTGGCGATCGCCAGCCTGACGATCCTGACAGCATGTGCTCCGCCGGAGCCACGCAGCGTTCAATATTTCGAGGCCAATCTCGATGAGGCACGCGACGTCGTCCAAAGCTGCACGGCGGGCGACAAGCGCGGCGATGAATGCAGCAATGCCAATGTCGCGGTCGAGACTGCCGAGGGAAAGGCCAAATTCGAGCGGTTCCGCGGGAAAAAGTAGCGGGTCTCAACCTGCCTGACGCGCTGTTGTCTCAAGCTCAGCGATGCGGTCACGGCAAATAGTCTCGACGATACCGGCGAGATGCTGAACCCGCGCGCCGAGCCATTCCAGTTCGTCGGCGGTGATCGCGTAATGCTTCGAATAGCGCGCCTTGATGTACGCTTCCTTCAACTTTTCGAACCGCGACCGGTCGGCCTTAACTTCTCGCGGCCATGCCTCGATCAATCGATCATCGATCCGCTCGGCTTGGGTGCGCAGGAAAACAAGATTATGGATGTGCGGCGTGTGGAAAGTGCATACCAATAAGATGCAGTGGTAATATCGTTCCGTCGCCTGATGAAGCTGAAAGGCCGCATTGTTCAACCAACCTGCAGCGACAGCGCTTCGATAGTGATGAAGAAACTGCGCTCCGCTAGGATACCACTCATCAAAATACTCGCGCGCCATCTCGAGCGCCGCATGCGGCGTCATCGGCTTGGGTTCTGCGAGCTCCTTCCCGTCGGCCTCGTACAGCGCGATCCCGTCACGAGCGACGTCGATGAAGAAATAGCGACCCTGCGTCAGTCCGGCATTCACCTCGTCGAGACTGTGAACGATGAAATTCACCGGCGTGCGGAGCCGCTTCGTTACCGACAGCTCACGAATGAGCCGGTCGTCGAGCTTCGACCAATAGTCCGCCCGATCGGTCAGCCGCTTGTCGTTGACGATGATCAGCAGGTCATAGTCCGACTGATAGCCCTTCGCCGTGTGCGGCTCGTCGACCCACCCACCCCGTGCATAGCTGCCGTAGAGGATGATCTTGGAAATCCGGCCCTTGCGCTTCCAGTCCTGCGTCGCGAGCGCCAGCGCATCCTCGAATTCCTCGAAGATGATCTCGACGACGCGCTCGATCTCGCGTTGCTTGTGCGGGGGAAGATGTTCGAGGCTGCTCTGCATTGGGGTCACCCTAACAAGGTGGCGGCACCCTTGCACCCGGAAGATTGTTCCGATGCGCAAGGATGCCGCAAGATGGCCGCCGCTCAGTCGGCGGGTGTCCAGATGATCGCGAAAACATCGTCGCGATCCTGCCCCGCGGCCCGCCCGAGATTGGCGTAGATGCGCCGCGGCCCGAACTCGGGGGTCGCGAGCGAGAGCGAGACATAGGGACGCCCCGATTGCTCGGCGACGCGAATCCAGCCGGCTCCGATCTCGACGCCATCGGACCAAACGCGATAGTCGGGCTGCACATCGCTCGCCTTGCCGCGGTTGGGGCGTATCTCGATCGGTGCCTTGATCGACAGCGTGATGAGCTGGCCCACAAAGCCCTTCTCGATGCTGCCGCTGACGATGCCGATGCTCGCCATGTCGATACTCCTGCTGATTTGCCCGGGACCATCCCGGGCGTGCAGCCGGGCGGGTCGGCGGCTTGAGGCGCTTGCGCACCCGAAGGGCCGAAGCGCAGCGGAGGAGTGAGGCTACGCCTCGCTTGCGCGGGCGCCGCCGCCGACCAGATTGGCGGAGCGCTCTTGGGTGGGACCGGTCGAACTTCGAAAATGGAAGAGCGATCAGGGCGAGCGATCGCGCCAAGGATATGACGAAGCCGAAAAGGGAGCTGCATCGATACGGATGCTTCCCGGCCTCGTCGCGGCGATATATAGGCCTGCTCTATCGGGCGTGGTTCTTCTGAAGGCACGCGCTCGACGGTCGTAACTCTGCTGAACAGGATCGTGTCGATGCCGTGGCCCAAAGGTACGCGCGCCCTCGTGCTGCACAATGCAAAGGCGCGGCAGGGCGAGCAGGCGCTCGTTCCCGTTCGCGAGCGCCTCGCTGCCGGCGGCCTTCTGGTGACGGTCGAGCCGTTCGAGAGCTTGCCCGAAATTGCACGCGACGTGACACGCTTGCATCAGACCGCCGATATCATTGTCGTGTGCGGCGGCGACGGTTCGATCTCATCCGCCGCGCCCGCGGTGATCGAGAGCGGCCTGCCGCTGGGAATCATTCCCGCCGGAACCGCGAATGACTTGGCGCGCACCCTGTCGATCCCGCTCGACTTCGCGGCGGCGGCCGACGTCATTGTCGAGAGTCACAGCCGACGGATCGATGTCGGCATGGTCAATGGCCATGCCTTCTTCAATGTCGCGAGCATCGGGATCAGCAGCGAACTTGCGCAGAAGCTCGACCCGGCGATCAAGAAAAGGTTCGGCCGCCTCGGCTATGCCGTCGCCGCGCTGCGGGTCATCCTGGCTGCCCAGCGGTTCCGGGCGAGGATCAGGGAGAAGGGCGAGTCGAGGACCGTCAGCACCTATCAGGTCGCGATCGGCAACGGGCGTCTCTACGGGGGAGGTAATGTCGTAGAAGAGAATGCCGCGATCGACGACGGCACGCTCGATCTTTATAGTCTCGAGGTCAAAAACCTCTGGAAGCTCGCCCTCATGCTTCGCGCCTTCCGGTCCGGCACGCATGGCGCGTGGAAGGAAGTGCGCACCGCCAAATGCGTCGAGTTCGATATCGAGACGCGGCGGCCGATGCCGGTGAACACCGACGGTGAGATCGTCACCGCGACGCCTGCGCATTTCCGCGTCTTGCCTCGAGCGATATCGGTGCTCGCCCCGTGCGAATGCCCGACCACCGCACGGCAATTCCCGCTCTACCATCACTGACCGAGCGAAGGCCCAGCGCAGTTGCGGCTGCAGCGTGCGGCGACGATTTTCAGTCGTTCGAAATGGCTCTGTGACATCGCGCCGCGCGGACGTCCAAAAATCGTCTCGTTAAGTATTTGAAAAATTTGAGTTCATATCGAAGGTTGAAAAACGAGGAGGCACAGGGTAGTTAAATTAATAAATTAAGCAGTGTGACATCGACCATGACCACCATCGCGCAATATCTTTCAGAGCATGGCCCATCGCGCTCGTCGCTGATTGTCGAGGCGCTCGTCGCTGCCGGAGCGAGCCCAGAGGCAGCGCGCCAGCGCGTCGCTCGGGTCGCAAAACCGATACGCCGCTTTCCAGTCCCGATGCTGCCCAAGCGCGAAGCCTTTCTCTATCTCGACAAGGATCGGAACAGCGAACGCTTCTGGCAGAATTTCATTCGCGACATGCGCGCGACCAATTCGGTCTTCGCTGCATCGGTCGATGGCATGATCGCACGCGGCGGCCTCATCCGTGCCGACCAATTCGCGTCGATCAGCGGCGCGACGGTCATCCCGCAGCGCGGACAGCTGCCGGTCGAGACGGTCGCGCAACGCCTGATCGCCGCAGGGTTCATCAAGGAAATACATAATATCGACCACGGCCGATGTTTCGAGCTCGCGCCGTCGCTGGCTTTCGGCACGCCTGCCGGACTAAGGGCCCGCGACCTCACAGAGGGGATTCTGCTCGACGGAATGCGCGAATGGGCGAGGAAGATCGGATTTGCGAGCTACAATCTGATCCGCATCCGCGGCGACGAAGAACTCCAGCCCATCGGCCCCTTCGCCTTCGATTTCGCCGGCCCGAGCTACCTGCTTCCGCTCCAGGGTCCCGGCGGCAAGCCCGGCTTCATTGTCGCCGACGTGTTCGCTGAGGGGCGGCTTACCGCCGACGAAATCCAGTTCTTCATCCGCAAGGCGAGGATGCTCAAGGCGACCCTCAAGAATATCGGGGTGTTGTCGATCATTGTCGCGGAAGAATTTACCGGCGAAGCAATGAAGGCTGGCCATGCCGCGGGCGTGATGCTCGCCACGCCGAAAGATCTGTTCGGCAAACGGGTTGGGGTGGCGATTGCGTCACTATGCGAAGTCCTAAAAAATGCCGCCAAATATGCATCGTCCAGTCCTGAGCGGCTCACATACCTCCTCGACAATTTGCTCGACATCGAGGGACGCAGCCTCAACCTGCGCGGCATCCTATTCGAGTTAGTGGTCGGCTACCTCGCCCGGCGAAGCGCTATCTCTATCGATATGGGGGTTACCGCGCGAAATCCTGCGACCGGCCAGACCGCGGACATAGACGTTCAGGCCATCACCCAGCAGTCGAGCGCGGTGACAGCGATCGAATGTAAAGGCAAAGAGCCCGGCGGATCACTGTCGCGCGCTGAGGTCGAAATCTGGCTCAAAAAGATTCCGATCTTTCGTGCGCACTATGCGAACCATGCCGCCCTACGAGAAGCCGAACATCGCTTCGAGATATGGACGAGCGGAACGATCGATGCCGACGCTCTCTATCTTCTCAAGGAAGAAAAGGCCAAGCGGTCCAAGGCGCCGATCGACTGGAAGGACGGGGATGCGGTTCTTGCGTTGGCGCGTGCCGGAAAGGAAAAGGGTATCGCCGACGCGCTCAACCAACATTTTTTCAAACACCCGTTCGCCGAGGTCGGCAAGACGCTCGCGGCCGAAAATCCTCCAGAGTTCAATTTCCCGTCGTTCATGATGCCTGCTTTCAAGCCAGACACGGGACCCGGCCCCTCGGGGCTGCCCGCCCTTCCCGACCTTTCGGGGATGGTCACCGAATGCTCACTCGACGACGAACTAAAGGGCGCGAAATAGCCTCGCGGTCCGCAGGAATTTGACTCGATCTGGACCTATCTCCGCACAGCCGGCTTGCAAGCGACAGGGGCAAAGCTATGCTTTGAGGTGCATCGGGCAAGGCGCACGGTGCCAGGCGTGAGAACCTGCTTAGCTTAGTTTTCCTATTCCATCCTGCCGGGTGGCCGCTGCGCATGTCCAAGCCCTCGGGCTAAAGGCGGCGGCGCTTGTTCGCTAAGCAAGTTCTCAACGCCCGGCTTGCCGCCTTCGTCCCGAACGGGAAGGCGGCAGGTATGGACTTCGAGGACAAGGACAGCGAGCGACCGGGTATTGCCGGCGGCGACCCCTTGCCGCCAGAGGATTGGGAGCGCTTCGGCCGATCGGCGCGCATCGAGGCGATCTACTCCGAACACCGCCCCCAAATAACCCGCTTCTTCAAGAGCCGCGCGCCGACCCAAGATGTCGGCGACCTTGTGCAGGAAGTCTTCAGCCGCTTTGCGAGCGCGCGCGGCGGCCTCGCTGCGCTGGTCGAAGGCCCCGGAGCCTATCTCGTGAAGAGCGCCCGGATGCTCCTCGCCGAATATGGTCGCGCCGACGGGCGCCGTCACCGGTCGCAGCACGACAGTTTCAGTGACGAGCATGAGGGAGCGAGCGACCCGCACGCCGCGCTCGAAGCGCGCGACGTCCTTCGCCGGGCAGAAAGAGCCATTTCGAGGCTATCTCCGCTCACGCGCGAGATTTTCCTGATGCATCGCTTCGAAGGACTACGCTATCCCGAGATCGCTCGAATCAAGGGAATCAGCGTGAAGACGGTCGAAAGCCACATGACCAAAGCCCTTGCCGCCATCAAGCGCGCGCGGGGTAAGCAGTGAGCCGCGCCGAAAGCGAAGCCACCGCCTGGCTCGACAAGATGATGGGCCCCGATGCCGACCAGCACCGGGCGGCGTTCGACGAATGGCTGGCCAAGCCGGACAACGCCAAGGCCTATGACGAAGCGCGCGACAATTGGAACTGGTCTGCGGCGATGTCGCCGTCCCGGATCGAGGCCGATGTTCGGGCCGATGCCCGGGAGCGTGAACCCGGCGGGCGGCGATGGGCTTTTGCCACAATTCTCGCTGCGGTGATCGCGGTCGGGTTCGCCTGGTATCTGGTCGGCCGCGACAGCGATCAGCCGATCATCGCCACCAATTCGGCGCAAGGCGAGAGCCAGCTCGCCGACGGGACGCGCGTGACGCTGATGGACGGCGCCCGCATCGAGACGCGCTTCTCGGACGGCGAACGCCGCGTCATTCTGTATGACGGCCGAGCCAGGTTCGAGGTCGCACACGACGCGTCGCGTCCCTTTCTCGTCGAGGCCGGAGATTCGGTCACGCGCGCGCTCGGCACCATCTTCGAGGTCGATCTCCGCGCGGATGTTCCGCGCATCGCGCTGGTCGAAGGCTCGGTCGAAGTGCGGCGCCTCGAAGGCGGAAAGGCACTTCGCCTCCGCCCCGGCGAACGCGCCGAGGTCAGGTCGACCGGCCCCCAGACGATCAAGAGCGAGGAGGCGAACGCCCCGGCCAAATCACTGTGGGCCGACAATCTCCCGCTTGGCGCGATCCTCGACCGCGCTGGCCGCGAGAATGGCGTCAAGATCAGCTTGGCCGATCCGGCGCTGGCATCGCTGCAGGTGACGGGACGCTTCGACATGACCGATGCCCGGAAACTTGCGCTGAAGCTCGGCGCCGCGCTCGATCTCAAGGTCGAGTTCGGTGCGAACGGACCGATTCTCGGCGCGAAATCCGAGTAGGACACCCAAGAAAAACCCATAGGGTGTTCGGAGCCCCCGTCATTTTTTCCCTTCAGACGGCCAAAATCGGCCGCACGGGAGGGATGAATGACGATGAAATTTTTCGCGGCCGTTCTGGCTTCGGGCGTCTCGGCGACCGCACTCTATGCACCCAGCGCGTGTGCGCAGACGGGCGAGCAGACCTACAATATCGAGGGTCAGCGCCTTAGCGACGCACTTCGCAAATATTCGGACATTTCCGGCCGCGAGGTCATCGCGGCTTCGAGCCTGCTCGAAGGCCGACGCAGCAACCGTGTCCGCGGGCGACTCTCTCCCGACGCCGCCCTTTCCCGACTCCTCACCGGCACGGGCCTGACGATCGAACTCGTCGAAGGCGCATGGGTCCTTCGCTCGGGAAACGTCGATGCCGGGGAGACTGGATCGACTGAGACGAACGGCGAAGCGATCATCGTTACAGGCTCGCGCATTCGCGGTGCAGGACCGACCGGTTCTCCGGTCGTCACCATCGACCGCGAAGCCATCGAAAAGAGCGGCTATGGCACTGTTCAGCAGATGCTCCAATCACTGCCACAGGCATTTGGCGGCGGCCCCAACGAGGCAGTCTCGACGACCACGACCCGGAACGGCGGGGGTTCGGATTCGACTTTCGGCTCGAGCATCAACCTGCGCGGCCTCGGGACCTCGTCGACCCTCGTCCTCATCGACAATGCGCGCCCAGCGCTTGGCGGGATCGGCGGCGTCTTCGCCGACATCTCGCTCATCCCGGTAGGCGCGGTCGAACGGATCGAAGTGCTGATCGACGGCGCATCGGCGATCTACGGCGCCGACGCGGTCGCCGGGGTGGTGAACGTGCGGATGCGGAGTCGCTTCGAGGGAGCCGAGACAATGCTGCGCGCGGGCACCGCCGATGGCGATACGACCGAGTTGCAGTTCGGCCAAATCTTTGGTCGTGACTTCGGCGGCGCACGGCTGGTGCTTGCTTACCAATACTCGCAGCGCGGTGCGCTCGCGGGCGCCTCCCGCGATTTCGCGCGCGAGGATCTGCGGGCCTTCGGAGGCCCCGACTATCGGACCAACTTCGCGGTGCCCGGGACGATTACGGCCGCGAATGGACAGCGGTTTGGCATCCCGGCCGGACAAGACGGCCGCGCATTGACTGCCGCTCAGCTGATTCCAGGTGTCCAGAACCGCTACGACGGTCGCGTGAACAGCGACATTTTGCCGAGAACGCGCATTCACAGCCTTTATGCCGCTGCCGAATTCGACCTTACCGACACGTTGACCTTTCGCGCAAGCGCGCTCGCGGCGCAGCGCCGCTACAGCCGCGTCAGTACCGGAGACTTCATCCAGGCCGCGCGGGTGCCGGTTACCAATCCTTTCTACGTTGATCCGATCGGCACGAACCAGCCGGTCAGCGTCGCCTATCGCTTCGTGAACGACTTGGGACCGCAGATCGACAGCGGCCGGGCGCGCGGCCTCACCGCCTCAGCGGGCTTCGACCAGGAAATTGGCCGCTGGCGCGTGCAGGTCGGCGGCGCCTATGGCCATCAGCGCGGCATCGCGAACAAGGCCAATCTCGTCAATCGCCCGCGCCTTGCTGCGGCGCTTGCCGACACCAACCGAGCAACCGCATTCAACGTCTTCGGAAACGGCACCGCAAACAATCCGGTCACCATCGACAGCATTCGCGGCACATTCCAGTCGGTCAATGATTTCGAAAGCTGGTCGGCGGCGCTCCGCGGTGACGGCCCGCTCTTCCGCCTGCCCGGCGGCGAGGTCCGGCTCGCGATCGGCGCGGAGTATCGCCGCGAGAATTTCGACTATTACACCGTCAACGGATTCAGCCTCGCGACGCCCTTCACCGACCCATTCGACATCATTCCGAGCGTGCGGAAGGTTCGCGCAGCCTATGCTGAACTGCTCGTGCCGGTCTTCGGGCCGGATAACGGGATGCCGGGTTTCCGCAGGCTCGACATTTCGTTGGCCGGGCGCGCCGAGAAATACAGCGACGTCGGCCGAAGCGAAAATCCCAAGGTCGGCGTCCGATGGGAACCGTTCCAGGGCATTGCGCTGCGCGGGTCCTACGGAAAATCCTTCCGCGCGCCCGCCTTCGACGAGCTCATCGGCGAGGCGATTTCGCTGTTTCAGACCGAAGCGGTCCCCGACCCCGCTTCGCCGACGGGCACGACCAACATACTCGGCCTGTTCGGCTATGCACCGGACGTAGGTCCCGAAAGAGCGACGACCTGGACCGCGGGCATCGACGTCGCCCCCTCGTCGCTTGCCGGTTTCAAGGCGTCGGTCACCTATTATGACGTCGACTATCGCGACCGCATCGGGACGGCGAGCGAGGATTACACCCGCTTTCTTGTCGACCGGGCGCGCTTCGGCGGGCTGATCACCGACAATCCGTCGCTGGCACTGGTAGAGGGATATTTCGCACGTCCCAGCTTCGTGAACGCAGCAAACATCGCGCCGGGCCAGGTCGCCGCGATCCTGGACGGTCGCATCCGCAACCTCGCCGCCGAACGCCAGCGCGGGATCGATTTCGATGTCGGCTATTCCCCCGCATTCGCGGGCGGAACGCTCGACCTCGGCATCGCGGGCACGCATATCTTCTCGATAAAACAGCAACTGACTCCGGGCGGGCCGCAGGTCGATGTCGTCGGCACCTATGCCAAGCCGGTCAAATGGCGCCTTCGCGGTCGCTTCGGTTGGGCGACGGGCGGCTTCTCGGCCAATGCCTTCGTCAACTACATCGACGGCTATCTCAACCAGGTCGTGACGCCGATGGAGCGGGTCGGTTCTTGGACCACGTTCGACCTCAGCATCTCGCAGCGCATCGGGGGCGGCGATGGCGTGGAAGGGCGGGGCCTGCGGCTCAGCCTTGGAATCACCAACCTGTTCGACAAGGATCCGCCCTATGTGAACAACCGCAGCGTGTCGTCCGCGCTCGGCTACGACCCCGAGAAGGCGAGCCCGCTCGGCCGCATGATGTCGCTCCAGGCCACCATCCGATGGTGAGCAAAGCCGCGATCCTCGGCTGTCTCCTGGCCGCGGCATCGCCCGCGGCCAGCCAGACGACCCCGCGCGAAATCGCCGAGATTGCCGACCTGTCGGGGCTCGCGGTCTCTCCTGACGGAAATTGGATCGCCTATCGGGTCGAGCGCCCATCCACCGTCACCAACCGGATCGATATCGACTGGTATCTAGCGCCCACGGACGCCACCGCCCCTCCCCGCGCGCTCGGACGACTCGGCACCGCGATGTGGAACGACGCCGGGAGCGTCCTGCCCGGCGAAGCCACATGGATGCCCGACGGCAAGGCAGTCGTTGTCCGTGCCCTTGTCGACGGACGAATCGGCCTGTGGGTGAGTCCCATCGACGGGTCGGGATTCCACGAGATCGGGCCAAGCGAAGGCGAAATCGAGGCCTTTGCCATCGCCGCTGACGGTACCGTCATCTCGCGCGAAGGACCTCCGCGCGATGCGATCGCGCGGGCAGAGGAGGCCGAGCGCGACACCGGTATCTTGTTCGACGCGCGCGTCGATCTTGCCCAACCCCTCTATCGCGGCGCCTCAATCAATGGACGTCCTTCGACGCAGCGCTTCTCTGGTGACTGGTTCGACCGCGTGCCGCTGCTCGAAGATACACCGCGCGCTGTCGTTGCCCGAGACGCATCCGGCACCAGCGAGCGCCCGGCGAACGACGCTGAACGCGCCCTGCTCAAGCCGGCGCCCGGGCCGGACATCCCCGAAAGCCTCCGCGGCATTCTTCGGCAGCGCGGCGTCTGCGTCGCGGCGAGCGGCTGCCCGAACGATGCGGAGCGTATCGCATGGCGGAGCGGGCTTGCCGACGGCCGCGTCCTGATCGCACTCCGCGCCCAATCGGGCCAAACGACCCTGCATGTGTGGACGCCCGCGTCGGCGAAGTTCAAGATGATCGCGGTCTCGGCAGGACAGCTCTCGAGTGGGCGGAGCGACAGCAAGCCCTGCGCTGCAGGCGAAAAAGCAATCTTTTGCGTCGAGGCGGCCGCGTCGGTCTCACCCCGCCTCGTCCGGATCGAGGCCTCTGGCCGCAAGAAGATCATCGATTCCCCAAATTCATTTCCTGGCCGCGACGGGCTCCTTGTCGAAACGATCGCGTGGCAGGTGAGCGGCAGCCGTGCGTCGGGCATACTCATCCGCCCGAAGATCCCCGGGCGGCTGCCGCTCTTCGTCACCTACTATCGCTGCAATGGATATCTGCGCGGCGGAACAGGCGACGAATGGCCTCTGCGCGCGCTTGCCGCGGGCGGCATCGCATCGCTCTGCATCGACGTCCTCCCAGGCGGCGAGATCGCGCAGGATCGCTACCAGATCGGCATGGAAGCCGTGCGGGCCGCGATCGACACCCTCGACCGGCGCGGAACGATAGATCGCAGCCGCGTCGGCATGGGCGGTCTCAGCTTCGGAAGCGAGGTTGCGGTATGGACTGCCATGCACAGCGATCTTCTCAAGGCGGTTTCGATCGCCTCGGTCCAGATCGAACCCACGTATTACTGGTACAATGCTCGCCCGGGCCGCGAGACATTCGCCCGCAATATCCGGCAGAACTGGAAGCTCGGCCCGCCGGATACCGAACCTGCCGAGTGGCAGGCGCTTTCGGCCGCGCTCAATATTGATATGATCACGGCGCCGATGCTGCTGCAACTTCCCGAGAGCGAAGCGCGCCAGTCGGCCGAACTGATGAGCAAGCTTGCTACCAACGGTCTCGGCGAGACCCACCTCTTCCCCCTCGCCCCGCATCTGAAGGTCGAACCCCGCCAGAAGCTCGCGGCCTATGAGCGCAATCTCGACTGGTTCCGCTTCTGGCTCAAAGGCGAGATCGACCCCGATCCAGCGAAGGCCGATCAGTATCGTCGCTGGCGGCTGCTCGGCCCCATCAAGGGCGAGGCTTCTACCGACCGCACCCAACGTTCGACATCGGCGATTTCGAGCAGCCGGAAATAGGCGAAGTCGCCCTCGACGAGATCGTGCGCGAGGTAGGTCTCGATCGCAGGCTTGTCCAGCAGCCCGCGTTCCGCCAGCCGCCCGCCGAGCAGGAGGTCGGCGAGCGCACCGCGCTGGCGAAGATAGCTTGCGGTACAGAGGGAATCGAGCCGCCCTTTGCCGCGCCTCCAAACGACCTCCGGCGGAAGTCGCGACGCGAATGCGGCGCGGGCAACCGCGCGGTCGCGACCGCCCCTCACCCACGCCCAGCTCGGAACAGTAAGGCAAAATTCTACCACCGGCTGTGAAAGCAGCGGCGCTACGACATCGCGGTCCCGCCAGCGGCGCGGCCGGTCGACGAAGTCGAGGATGCGCCGAAGCGCGCGCACATGGTTGCGCTTGCCGCGCGGCGCATCCTCCTCGCCCGCATCCCAGGGATGAGCCGGCGGCGAGGCCGGCACCTGGTCCGCGACGCAGAAGCCGGTCTCACGGCGCCAGCCGCTCGGGCCGTCCCGCACCGCCCGATACGCCAAGCGAGCGGCCTGCCAGACCGTTGCATCGCCCGCGCGCGCGACGTCGCGCATCGTCTCGAATGCAGGGCGCCGCGGCCCGAAATGACGAAAGGCGTCGAGGATCGGCGCGACGCTCGTGTCGAAATCGAAGATATTGTCCCCACCGATGCCCCCGAAGATCGCGGCATCGGAAACGGGGAACGCCGATTCGAAGGCATCGTCGATCCCGCCGAGCACGCCATAGGCGGAGGGCCGCGCGTGAAGGACAGGCGGTAGCGATACCAGATCGATGCCGGTATCCGCGTGGGGCATTTCGAGAAGCTCAGCACCGCAATGCGCCGCGACGGCGCGCGCGTAGGGACGCTCGTCGCCGTCGGCACCGGACGAAACGAAAGTGACGGCAGAGAAATTGGCTTGCGCCGATGACAGGCCTGCCGCGACGATCGAAGAGTCGAGTCCGCCCGACAGCTCGAGCAGGATGTCGCTCCGATTCCCACACCAGCCTCGCAAGCACCCAAGGAACCGACGTTCGAGGTCTAGCGCAAGTTCAGCGACTGGTCGAAGATCGGGCTGCGAGACAGCCTTCCAAGGCGTCCACAAAGTCTGGACAGCTGACTCCTCGGCCAAAAACTTGGCACAGCTGCCGGGCAATAGCTCGCTCACACCTTCAAGCCCGGTCCGTTCGGTCCGCAGATTGGCGTACGCCAAAGTCCCGGCGATGAACTGCCAATCGAATGACCCGATGCCAAGCATTGGCGCGACCAGCTCGAGATCGTTCCAAAGCAGAAAGCCGTCTTCAAACCGGGTCCAGTAGATCGGCATGCCGGTGAGCGCGGCGCGCGCGATCTCGACCGATGCATCGTCGACGGTGAAGGCCAGATAGCTTCCCCAGCCGTCGCCGGGCGCGTGGCAGGTAGCGCCCGAAAGCGAATAAATGTCCCCGAGCAATAGGGCACCGCTTTCCATCACTTGGTCAGCAATGCCGGCGCCTGCATAGACGGTCAGTGCGCCCGCATTCTGAACGCATCGCAATGCGTGGCGCTCGGCAGCTGCCGCAAGCGCCAGCCCCCCGGACGTGGTTCCCACAAGTGCGAGAATGCCGCGTTTCATCCGATCGCCAATATTGGTGTGAAGTTGCGGGCCTCGGCCGAGGTTCCGGTCAACACCGCGCCGGGACTCTGTAACCAGCAATGTGCGGCAAAGGGGCTGAGACGCACCCCAAAAACCAGCCGCGCGCCTAGGCCGTGCGACAGGAGGATGTGGTCGAGCGCTAGCGCGTCGATCAAACATCGTGGCGGGGTCCGCGCCATCCAGCGCGATGCTGCATAGGATGAAGCGATGCCCCGAACCGCCGCTTCGGCGCCCGGCACGCCGAGCCGAAGCTTTGCGTTCCGCATGGCTTCCACCGTTGACGCGATCCGGTTTGGCCGCATCGAACGTCTTGCCCAGCGCAGCGCGCGGGACGCTGCGAAACCCATGCGGAGCGATGTCGGTCCGTCGGCGACCGCCGACAAATCGTTGGCCGGAATGTGAGGCGAGGCCGGATCGAGCTTCGTCGGCTCGCTCGACCGTGCGAGGAATCCTGTCGCCACAAGACGCCCCATCGCCTCGCTGTCGTTCGGCTCGCCTGCCCGAAGCCGCTCGAAGGCCGCGCGGTCTTGCCCGCGCAGCGCGAAATATTTGTCCCGGACAAGGTCGAGGAAGACGAGATCTCCGTCGACTTCGCAATAGCCCGTTCCGGTTGCCAGTTTCCAGCCGGTCGTCATGGCGCCGCGCGAGACCCGGGAGCCGCTCGATGCTGGACGGCTCCCGGATACACCAGTCAGTCCTGGACGAGACCGGGCGTCGGCATACGGCCGCCGGCTTCGACATACAGGCCCCAGTCGCCGGCGGTGTCACCGGAGACCGAGCCGAGTTCGACGAGCGTGTCGTTATCGCGTTCCATGTTGCTTCCCTTCTCAGACACAAGGAAACGACCGGGGGCCGGCCTCGGGCCGGTCCCCGGAGCGCTGGTCAGTCCTGGCTGAGTCCGAGCGGCTTGAACTTGCCGTTCGTTTCGATGCCGACGTCTTCGCTGCCCGCGGTGTCGCCGGTAACGCTGCCGAGTTCGATCAACTCATTGAGTTCGCGGTCCATGATCGCTTCCTTCCATGATTGCCGCGGAATTGCGGCCCTCTCGAAGCTAGGGAGGCCGCGCCGTATAGGAATTTAATACGACTCATATTCTCCGAATATTATCCAGCGGCTCGGACCGGCGCCGGATTTCGGCCGCGACGCGGCCGGCATATGACGCGCGGCGGCGATGGAAGCGCGTGATTTTACTGCGTAAAGCGCTCCATCGACCGAACCGGTAATCGTCCGCCATCGCCGTGAGCGCGTCGCCCACAGACCCATCGACACGAACCTCCAATGTGCGGATTGTCATGCTTCGCTCGACACAATTGATGATGGTAGCGCGAAGTTCGCCGTTGCTGCTGCCGATTGCGATGGTCCGGAAGAGGCCATTGAGCCCCTCAGGATAGGCCTGGTGATTCGCGAGCGAGATCAGTCCGCCTGGCAAATCGGGCCTCGGCGTCCTCCCCTTCAACGCCAGCGAGAGAAGGGCGCCGGTCCACCAATAGAGTTCGACCAAATCCGCCTCATTAAGAAGGGGCTGCCGAAACCCCTCCTGATGCCAGCTCTCGATGATCCGCTCGCCCGACAGGCGATACAGGGCATCGCGAACGGGGGTAGCGCTGGCCGCCAGCGACTTTGCGAGCTGCGCCGCCTCGAGGCGCGTACCGGGCGGATAGGTGCCCGACAGGATACGCGCCTTGAGGTCCAGATAGACCCGCTCCATCGTGGTGCCCGGGCTCATGCCGCGAGCGTCCCGTCTCCGCCCGCCGATCTTTGGTCGCCGATATAGTCGGCAAGAAGCGCCTGCTGGTCGGGCCGGAGCGCATCAACGGCTGCGATCGGGTCGGGGGGATAGCCGCGGAACAGGATCGAGGGACACTGGCCCTCGAAGTTGCCGAGGTTTGGGCGATGCTGTACATAGCCGGTCAAGGCCGCCAGCTCCGGCGGAAAGTCCTTCGCGACGTCGGGTGGATAGGCGAGCCACTGGTTCTCATATGGTTTCAGCCAGCCAAGGCAGTAGCTGATGATGATCCCGCGCCGCACCGACGCGCTGCAATTGCCGCCGGCTCCGTGGAGCGTCGAACCCAGGAAGACGATGGCATCGCCCGGCATGGTCTCGGCAATGATCGGCTCCTCCGCCGGTTCCTCGATGAGCGCCTCGAGCCCATGGCTTTTCGGCCAGATGATCGTGGCGCCATTCTCGGTGGTGAAGGGCGTCAGCGGCCACATCACATTCACGAGATATTCGACCTCACCGAGTGTGCCCTGCCACATATCTTGATCGCGGTGCGGGAATTGCGGAAGCGCTCCCGGATGCAGCTCAATCGCTTGGGCGAGATTGAGCTGGATGCGCTCACACCAGTCGCCGAGCGCGGCCTCGGCGAGGGCGAGGATCGCCGGGTTCATGACCAATGCGCCAACATGCGGCGAGCGGATGAGCAGGCGGCCGAAGCGCTTGGTGCGTGTCCCATAGAAGCCGCCCTCGCAAAAGGGCGTCGCGGCGTATCGCGGATCGAGGTCGCGATCGATCGCCGCGATCAGCTCGGCGGGAACGGCTTCGCGAACGATCGCGTAGCCGTTTTCCTTGAGCGCCCGCATCGAAGCAGAGGGCGGCTGGTGGCTATCGACTGGAGCGATATCGGTAATCATGGTCCCGCTCCTTTCACGCTGCATTGGCCGCGACCGGCGTCGCAGCGCTGCCCGAAACAATCCCCGCCGACTTGAGCCTTGCGGGGGTGTCGGCGTCGATCTCGATCCGCAGCGAGGTCAGCGCGCGGCCGTCGTAAATGCCGGCTTCGCCGAGCGCCTTGCAGTCCCAGCCAAAGGTCCGGATCTGAGCGAACCAGTCGAGCTCTGCGACGCCGGTGTAGGAGCGGATGCCGTTGGCGAGCGCATAGTCTACCAGCCCGACAAGAAGCGTGTCGCGCGCGGTGCGGCGCTGGCGCGCACCGATCCCCGGCGACAGGCAGAAGCGCGTGATCTCGAAGATGTCGGGGCCGGACGGCGGGATGCCGTCGACGAGGCCGGGGAAGAGACCATCGAGAAGAGCCGGGCGCGTGGTGGGAAGGAGGCGCGCCGAGGCGAGATGCCCGCCCTCCTGATCGCCGACGATCAGATAGGTCGCATGGGGATCGTCGAAATGATCGATCTCGAACCGGTCGGCGAGCACCGGCAGGTCCCATTTCAGAAGATCGATGAAGACGCGCTTACGCGCCTCGAACATCGCGCGGAGCAATTGATGCTCGTGCGCGCGGTTGGAATGGTCGATTACCGAAAGCATGGATGTGTCTCCTTTTCGAAAGAGACCATCCAATTGAACGGCTTTTT
Source organism: Sphingopyxis sp. H053 (assembly GCF_001468225.1). Classification (GTDB taxonomy): domain Bacteria; phylum Pseudomonadota; class Alphaproteobacteria; order Sphingomonadales; family Sphingomonadaceae; genus Sphingopyxis. The sequence continues at coordinate 130,046 of NZ_LNRU01000012.1, forward strand.
GCCACTCCACCATAGCACGATCGGGGGGTGTCGGCGAAAAAAGTTCAGCGCTTGGCGATATCCTCGTAGCTGAGGTCGCCGGCATAAAGCGCGCGCACCGTCAGCGTGATCCCACCATTCGCGTCGTAACGCTGCCGCGCGTTGCGAAGATGCTCGCGAACCGTGTCGGGACTGAGATCGAGGATGCGTCCAACCTTCGGGGCACTGTTGCCTTTGGCGGACAAGATCAGACATTCGCGCTGGCGGTCCGTCAGCCGCGGCCCGACCTGCGCGAGTTCGGGATTGGCGAGCAGCCGCGCGGCTTCGAAGGCTGGCCCACCGATCATTCGGGCAAAGAGGAGCGCCATATCATTCGCGGCGATCCCCGGCGTCCAGGCGAAGGACACCGAACCATGCGCCTCGCCAGGAATATGCGCCGGTATGGTAAGCCCGTCTCCTATTCCGTGCCGCTGCGCCTCACTGAGAACCAGTTCGTCCTCGGGGCGTTCGCCCGAAAGCGGCTTCATGTTGCGCCAGAAGAAACCCTCGAGACTGCGGTGACTGGCGCGATGCACCGGATCGGTAAGCCCTAGGCCGCGCTCGTCAAACCAGCGGGCCCAATCCTCGGGATAGTTGTGGACGCGAACACCCCTGTCGGGAGCCGCGAGGAAATCGACATGGTGGCTCAGCGCGAACCAGGAACAGCCCATGCGCGCGCAGGCCTCCGCCAGCAGATCGGCCAGACCCGCCGCATCCTTCACCCGCGTGACGTCGAGCGCAAAAGCATGCGCAGCGTCCATCGTCGGCATTGCGACCCATGGCAGCGGACGGCAGTCGTCGCCAAGTCGGCCGACCGTCCCTGCTCCTCGTCATGGCCTGCGAGCGGTGCCCTCTCAATGGGCCGTCCCGCCGGCGACGGGTGATCGCCGCTGGTCATAGCGATCTACAATGATGTAAATTTGCGGATGTTACGAATATATTTCAATTATATTCGGGAGATAGAACCAGATTGGGGCCATTTTGCCGAAAGCGTCCGAATGCCCGACGGCTGTCATCGGCCCCGCTTGCGAAAATCCCAGACCGGAAGGCCGATCTTCGCAGCCTTGTCGGCGAGATTGTCCTGGATGCCGGTGCCGGGGAAGATGATGACCCCGACCGGCAGTGCTTCGAGCATCCGGTCGTTGCGCTTGAACGGCGCGGACTTGCCATGCCGGCTCCAGTCGGGACGGAAGGCCACCTGCGTCACCTTGCGGGTTTCGGCCCAGCAGGCGGCGATGCGTTCGGCCCCCGTCGGCGTTGCCCCATGGAGCAGGATCATATCGGGATGGCGGTCGCGTGCGCGATCGAGAGCATCCCAGATCGCCCTATGATCGTCGACATCAGCGCCGCCGGTGAACAGGATGCGCGTGCCCTCGGGAAGAAGTGCAGCCGCTTTCTGGCGCAACCGCGCGTCGAGAAAGTCACGGCTGTCGATCATCGCCGCGGTCATCGACCGGTGATGCGCGCGCGATCCGGTGCGCGGTGACCAGGCCTTGCGGCAGTGGGTCCGAAATTGTTCGGCGGCGCTTTCGCGGAAGAATTCCATCGCATCGCGCCGTTCGATCAGGCTGATCCCCTGCTGCACGAGGCGTTCGAGCTCGACCGACCGGATCTCGCTCCCGTCCTGTTCGCGCTGGGCTCGGCGTTGCGCCTGTTCATTGTCGTCGAGGCTGCGTTCGACCCGCTCCCCCGCGCGGTGGAAGAGGTTGACGACGTTCCAGAGGAGCTCTTCGAGATCGGGCTCGATCCGCGTATCGTCGAGACAGCCGACAAGGGCATCGAATATGTCGGCGACAGCGCCGGCCGCCAGGCGGGCATCGGGCAGCGGGCGCGGGTCGGGTTCGTCTTCGAAGGGGCGATGTCCGAAGAGTTGCATCTCCTGAAGGAGGAGATGGGTGGCGCCGGCTTCGGCAGGATCGTCGGCGGGTTCGGTGGGGCTCAACATGATCGTCTCCAGTCGGGTTTTGCCGCGCTCGCGCGGCCTTCGCGGCGACCCCTCGCGGCGCGCCGTACCGAACTGCACCGCGGCCCCGGCCGCGGCCGAAGCCGAAGGCGGAGGATGGCGGGCGAAGGCTATTTTGTTTCGCGATGCAAAGGGGCGCCGCGCGCCCCGGCGGAAAATAGCCGCCCGCCCGCCATTGCGGGCCCGGTACGGTTCGCCGCAGTCGCCCTCTTGCGAAGGCCGGAGCGCGGCCACCCCGTGGTGCTGCATCAGCACCGGTCCATCCCTCGCCCGCCCTCCTTCCGGCCGATGCTGAGGCGTCAGAGCAGGAGTGAACGATCCGCAGTCCGGAGCTGGGATCGAAGCGAGCCGATCATTCGCTGTCGGCCGAGTGTCATGAGATCGGCATTGAAGTCGCCGCGATCCGCTTCGAGCGCGATGACCTCGATGCCGAGCGGCCGGGCTCGGTCGCAAAGCGTCCCGAAGGCGGCCGCACCCGCCGGGTCGTCGTCACGCGCGACATACAGTCGCTGCAGTCCGCGCGGGAAGGTCAACGCTCCCAGATGGGCCGCCGAAAGGGCGGCGATCATCGGCAGGGCTGGTGTGATCTGACGCAAAGACAGGATGGTTTCGATGCCTTCGCCCGCCGCCATGACCGCAGCCGACGTGCCGAACCGAACGCCATGACCGAGCAATTGGCCCATGGCGCGCCGCGGATAGGCAACCGGCGCCTTGTCGCAGGCGGCCGAGTCGAGCCAGGTGCGATGGACTCCGGTGACATTGCCCGCCTCGTCAGTGATCGCCGCGATCAGGGCGGGCCATGCCCGGCGGACATCGGGGGCGTCGTCCTCGGATGGATGATAGAAGCAATGGGGATGGAAACGAAGCCATTCGGCATCGCGAAGGTCGCCGATCGCGCGGGCAGACAGATAGGCGCGGGCAAGGGTGCCGCTGAGCGGCTTCGATCCGGCCCATAGCCTGCGGGCGGCCTCGGGGGTGCCGCGCGGTGCTTTACGCGGAGCCGGATTTCGGTCGCCGGGCATGACGGCAGGCAGGCTCAGAAAGCGGCGCGCCTCGTCGAGCGTGTCGCGGAAGGATGTATGGCCGCAGCTCGCGGCGATGACATCGAGAAGATCGCCATGATCGCCGCTGGCGGCATCGGTCCATTTGCCAGCGGACCGAAGACCGTCGGCGGTGCCAGAAAGGCGAACGTAAAGGCTGCGGCCCGGCGAATTACGGACGTCACCGACCATCCAATAATGTCCCTCGCGGCGTCCATGGGAGAGATATCGGCGGCAAACCGCCTCGGCATCGTCGGCGAGGCGTCGCGCGACCTCGGCTGCAGGACTCGACATGGGGGCCTCCTTCACAAGACAGGCTGCGCGCGATCCCGCCCGGTGGAGCGGGTCAGGAAGGCATGCGGCGGTCTGGCAGCCCCTGCCGGACACCTCCGATGTTCGCGCGGAGCGTCCTGATTTCAAGGGCCAGCGAAAAAATGGGGAGCCCGGCACAGCGCCGAACTCCCCGAATGATAGTCGGTGGCGTTATTCGGCGGCAATCGCTTCGATGTCGTCGTCGCCCAGCTCGTCATGGCCCGCTTCGATTGCAGGGCCATCGTCATTGGCCGCAGCCAGCTCCCCATCACCGTCGGGCTCGTCGATGACGGGCGTGCGCAGCGGATGTGCAAGCCAGCCGGTGCCTTTGAGCAGGTCCTCGGCGGCGCTCGCCATCTCGGGCTTCTTCAGTCCCGCAATCCGCGCCGCCGCTTCGGCCCCGCAAGCCTCTTCGACGGCATCGAGGATCCCCGGCTTGGTCACCCGTCCGAGGTAATTGGCCGTGGTAGCAACCCAGCCCGCCTGGACCATGTCGAGGCCCGACGCCCGCGCGAGGATGTGCGAATGGTCGATCCGGCTCGCCACCGCGCGGGCCGACACCCGGCCTTCATTATAGCGGGTCGCCGGCTCCCACACCGCATTGACGCCGAAGGAGACGCAGTGCGCGAACAGTGCTGCCTGGTCATCAGCGTCGAGACCGGCAAGCACGTCCCACAGATCGGCGGTCGCATCGGGCAGCCGCTCGGACCAGCCTTCGTGCCGTTCGCGAATGGCCCGCGCGGACGGCGTATCGTTGAGCCCCGCATCATAGCCGACCATCGAATGATTGCGCAGCGCGATGCCGACGCAACTCGCCGAGGAGGCATAGGTGTAGAAGCATTCGAGAACGATGGCGTGGAGCATCGCCGCAAACGCCACCAGCGGGCTTGCGGCCAGCGCGTCGCGCAGCGCAAGGGTGCGGTGCGCGGTGAGGTCGGTCACGAGCTTGTCCGGAAGCGGGCGGACGAGATCATCCGGATCTTCGCCCTCGCCGGTGCCGCCTTCTTCCGGAGATGTCGCGCCGACCGCATCTTCCTGCATTTCGTCGCCGATCACGCCGCCGGCCGCTTCCTCGCCGCCCGCAGCTTCCTCGTCAACGGGCTCTTGCGGCTCGTCCTCGGGACGAACGAAGCCGCGTTCGATATGCAGCGACCCGTCGACATCGATGCTCACGAAGGTGCCGGCGATCGCCACTTCCTCCGGGTCGTAGATCAGCGGCTTCGAGACGAGCGGCGCGATCTCCTCGTCGATCGCATCGATCCGGGCACTGATTTCATCGGGGATGTCCTCGGCGCCCGCCCATTCGTCTTCGAGCCGGTCGGCTTCCTCGCGCAGCGCTTCGATCCGCGCCTCATCGTCGGCGCTCGTCTCGGCCGCCACGCCATCGAGCGGGCGGTGGCCGAAGGTGTGGCCATAGGGGAAGTCGACCGCCGTCTCGATCCACTTCCAGCCTTCCGCCGCGACACGCGCAACCTCGGCTTCGAACTTCTCGGCCTGCAGCCGGTCGAGCAGCGCGACGTCCTCGAGCCAGCCGCCGTCATCGCTTTCGAAGAGATCGCGAAGAATATGTCCGCCTGCCTCGCGATAGGCGTCGAGGGTGACGAACTGGACGCGCTTGTCCGATGCCCGAACCTTGTCCTCGGTCAGCCGCGCGCGGATATACCAGGGCTGCTGGGTGTGGCTCGAGGCGAGCATATCCCAGACCTGTTCCTGCCGCGCGTGATCGCTCGACACCGAAAAGGACATCAGCTGTTCGAGCGTCATGCCGTCATCGGCGTAGATGTCGTGGAGCTTGGGCGAGACCTCGGCGAGCTTGAGGCGCTGTTTCACGACCGCGGGCGTGACCATGAAGGTCGCCGCGATCGTTTCGATGTCGGTGCCCTGTTCGACGAGCTTCTGCATCGACCGGAACTGGTCGAGCGGATGCAGCGGTTCGCGATGGACATTTTCGGCGAGCGAATCCTCTTCGGCCGACACGGCATCATCCTCGCGGACGATGCAGGGCACGGGCTCGGTCTTCGCCAGGCGCCGCTGTTTCACCAGCATCTGGAGCGCGCGGAAGCGGCGACCGCCGGCCGGGACTTCGAAGCGACCGGTTTCCTGGCCCGCCTCGTCGCGCTGGGCGCGAACAGTCAGGCTCTGGAGGAGGCCGCGCCGCGCGATGTCCGCGGCAAGGCTGTCGATCGACACCCCGGCCTTCACGCGCCGCACATTGGCCTGGCTCAGCACGAGCGCGCTGAAGGGAATTTCCCGCGCGCCGCTGAGGGTGATTTTTGCCTGTTTCGTCATGATGCTTCTCCATGACAGGCCGCCGCGAGACTCTCTCCCGGCTCTCAGCCCGTCATGGCTCCGGCGCAGCCCTCTCCCTCTGAAGGGAAAGGACCACGCCGCCGGCGAACGCGAGATTTGCTCAGTGGACCGAGGCCAGAAGCTTGGCACCCTTGGCTTCCAGCTCGAGCCGTCCATCCTGATGCGGACGCTCGCGGGCCAGCGCGGTGATCCCCTGCACGAAGTCGAAGATCGATGCGGGCGGGTGCCCCTCTTCCTGCAGCACGCTGCGGATGATCCGCTCGCTCTCGCCCTTCGAGAAGCCGCGTTTGCGCAGGAAGGTCTGCCGATCGTCATCGTCGCGCGCGACGATCGCGGCCCGAGCGGCCTTGATGCCGTTCATAAAGGAGACCGGCGAGGAAGAGGCGAAGCGTTCGAGCGCGGGCGCCGCTTCCTGCGCGAAGCGACCGGCCGCGAACTTGCTGTGCCGGATGCTGATCTCTTCGAAGCCCTCGGCGCCCCAGATGTTCCGGTTCATGCAGACGGCGCGAAGATAGAAGGTCGCCATGCCGAGGGCTTTCGACCCGACCTCGCTGTTCCAGCAGTAGAAGCCGCGGAAGAAGAGGTCGGGATCGCCGTTGGGCAGACGACCGGCCTCGATCGGATTGGCGTCGTCGACAAGGAAGAGGAAGACGTCGCGGTCGCTGGCGTAGAGCGTCGTCGTATCTTTCATGACCTCGACGAAGGGATTGTGGCGCATCGTCGACCAGTCGAGGAGCCCCGGCACCTTCCACCGCGTGTCGCCAGTGCCATTGCCCGCGATCTTCATGACCGCGGCGACAAGCTCATGATCCCAGATGCGGCCATAATCGGGGCCGGTCACGGCACGCAGCTCGGTGCGCCCGTCGCCGGTCTCGAGCGTCTTCACCAATTCCCCGCGATGCGCGAGCAGACCGTGCTGCATGTTGATGCCCGCCAATGCGGCGGGAAGCTGGCGCAGATAGGCCGACGGCGCCCCGACGAGACTGCACATTTGCCCGAAAGACCAGTGCGTGGGTGCAACCGGCGCTTCGCGGTCGGGAAGGAGCAGGCTCAGTCGCTCGGGTTCGTCGGGCGCGGCGATGACGCGAATGGCGCGGGTTTCGACAGTCCGCGCAGTCGCGGTCTCGGCCCGCGCGCGCACTGCATCATAAAGGTCGGAGAGCGACAGGTAGCGCTCGTCGTCGGGCCGGGAGAACCATTCGGACGAGACGCGGCCGATGCGCCGGCCTCGCGAGATATCGACCTTGTAGCCCGGGGACGAATCGCGGGCGAGGGTGCTGGGTAGAAGTGTCATGGCGTGTCTCCGCGACGGGTCCGGAAGACTCTCTCCCGGTTTCAACCCGTCACCTGGCCCCTCTCTCCTCTCCCTCTGCGGCCGCCGAAGGGGGCCGCGCTTCGCGGCGGGACATCGCACCACCGACGCAGGTGCCGGCCGAGACCGCTTGCTGCTATCGCAATCGGGTGCGCGCCAGGTCCGGCTGGATGGGCCTGCTTCGGCGGTTATCCGTCGGTCAGATCGTAGAGGCTGCGATCATCCTGTGGGTGCGGCTCGAACTTCGGCAATAAAGTCGAGAAGAGCGGGCGCGATGAACCGACCGAAATCGCGGCTTGTTTTCACGTTCGATGACAGCGAAGCCGCCGCCAATCGGCCACGGGGAATGATGCTCGCAAGCTCTTCGGCCAGCGACTGCGGGTGTCTCGCGTCGTCACCCGCGAACAAGATGACCGGAACGGAAATGACGGCAAGCTCTTCGGGATCTTTAAAGGATCGGTCGCGACCGATCGCCGCAGCCGCGGCAATGCTCTCCGCATCGGAACGCGGGATCGCCTCGCAAACCATCGCGCCGATGATCGGAGATAGATGCGGCAAGAGGGGCTCCCATCCGGCCAGAATGCCGTCACGCTGTACTCGCAAGGCGAACGCCTCCATCATCCGGATTTCAGCCTCCTTTGCCTTATCGTCCTCGATATCCTCGATCCCGATCGCGATGACAGCCAGAACATAGGTCGGAAGATCCACCGCGAAGCGGAGTGCTATCGTCGATCCAAGTCCGGCGCCTCCGATGATGGCGCGCGAGAAACCAAGGGCGTCAAGCAACGCGACTGCATCGGATACATATTGGGCCCAAGTGTGGCGCGCCGTGTCGCGACATCGCGATCGGCCATAGCCGCGCACATCGGGAAGTATTACCGCATATTCGTCCGGGATTGTCTCGATCAGGGGCAGGAACATTGCGTGATCGGGTCCGCCACCGTGGCATAGCAGGATCGGCGTTGGATTCTCGATCCCTGGAGCCGCCGCCGACACCCAGGCAGACAACTCACATCGATCATCGCCCAGAAACCGGATCTCGGCCAGAGCCGCTTGCCTCGACATGATCGCCTCTCCTTCATTCTCGGGCCTAGGCGGTGTCTGCAGCTTCGCCGTCGCGAAGAAAGCGAGCGACGATGCAGCCATCATCGCTTATTCCGTCGCGGCGGGCATCGTCTAGAATGCCCTCCAGTTCCAGCCTCCCGATCGGGTCGTCGTCATTTTCCAGGAGACCGCGGGCCGATCGTTCGACTTCGGCGACGTCGAGCGGCGAAAGGATAAGGCGGCAAAAATAGTCGATCGAAAATTCTTCGGCTGCAAACATAGAGATTAGTTCGATCGCCGTGGGGCAGGCGTTGTGCACATATCCGCTCTTGCGGTCGCGCCTCTTCAGCCAGTTGTCATAGCGTCGTGCGACGCGCTGGGAAGCAAGGGTGTCGTCGAACCAGCAATCCAGGATGAGCACGGCGCAGCGCGCGACGCGCGACGCCTCGCGCAATGCTCTCGGCAAATTCTCCGTATGATGTGCGACATAATCGAGCGTCACGACGTCGAAACTGCGGTCTTCGAATGGCAGCGCTTCGGCACGACATGAAATGACGTCCAAACCCCGGGATCGCGCGCGGACGCAAGCTTGGGTTTCCGGCTCGATCCCGACAGTGCGGGCGATGCCCGCTTCGCGCGCTGCGACGAGAAGATCGCCCGTGCCGCATCCGACGTCGAGTAAGGTTGCCGGCTTGAGAGCGACAATTTCGTCGAGCAATTGGCGCTTATATTCCCCATGGGGACGGGCGGCGGACGAACGCTTCGTGGACTGGATCATCATGGGTAGGCGCATAAGGTCTCCGTCGATTGCGAAGACGATGCTGAGCGTTGGAGACTATGTCCGATAGATGATATCAGGACATAATGAATTCACTATCCGACAAGAATGCTCCTTCGGTCTCGATCGAGGTGGAACGAGCCACATTCCATGCACGAAGCATCGGGGAGTGGCACCGGCACCCAGTAGTCCAACTGATATACCCGAGCAGGGGGGTCATGATATTGCACACCCGTGAGGGACAATGGGTCGTTCCGCCCCAGCAGGGCGTTTGGCTGCCCGCGGACCATGAGCATCGCGTCGAGACCTCGGGCGGTTTCGAGATGTACAGCATATATTGTTTCGGCAGCATTCTACGGAGGCTGCCGAAAGAAGCCGGGCTAACTTCCGTGAGCCCCTTGATGCGCGAGATCATTTTTGCGGCCGCAGGCACGGGCGCAGGGGCGCGTCAGCGGCATCTGGCCTTCCTCTTCGCCGACGAGATGGCGTTGAAAATATCGCCTGCCCTGACGATCCCGTCGGTCACAGCGCCCCGTATCGCGCAAATCGCCGCGGCACTCGATCGCAATCCCGGCGACCGGAGGAGCCTCGAAGCCTGGTCGGAGCAACTCCATATCTCGAGCCGAAGCCTTGCGCGGCTGTTCCAACGCGATACCGGAACAGGCTTTACCGCGTTTCGGAACCAGATTCGGCTCAAGGCCGCGCTCTTGCGGCTGGCGCAGGGCGAGGCGGTCACATCGATCGCGCTCGAACTCGGTTTTGGGACGGCGAGTAACTTTATCCGCTCGTTTCGCGAACTGACCGGTGTAACGCCGGCACGCTACTTTCCCGATCGCAAGCGGAATCGAGACAATTAGTCTCCCGCTCTCACCGAGAGTGGCTTGGCGCGCAAGTTTTTGCGCAATCGGCGCGTGACATTCTGTTTTACCTAGCTGGGAGTCGGCGAAGTTGTATAGACGACTTATGAACCCTTCGCTCACTCGAAAATCCCCCGCTTCAGAATCTCGGCCCCGCGAGGCAACCCGGCCGCCCGAAGAGACGGGAGGCGAGGTGATGCCCCGGTACGTCGCCATCAAGCAAAGCATTTGCGATGCAGTGCGGGACGGCCGCCTCAACCCAGGAGACCGGGTGCCGTCGGAAGCGGAGCTGGTTCAGCAGTTCGACGTTTCGCGGATGACCGCGAACCGCGCTCTACGCGAGTTGCAGGCGGCGGGCGTCGTCGTGCGGCGCGCCGGCAGCGGATCGTTCATCGCAGAGCCAAAGCCGATCGGCCAGATGATTGAAATCCGCAACATCGCCGAGGAAATCCGGGAGCGCGGTCATGCGTACCGCGCCCGCGTGATCCAGAACCGCGAAGAGCGCGCCAATGTAGAGACGGCGCCGCTGCTCGAGGTGTCCGTGGGCACGAAATTGTTCCATTCGATCATCGTCCATCACGAAGCCGAATTTCCGATACAGATAGAAGAGAGGTTCGTTCTCGCGTCGATCGCCCCCGACTATGGCACGCTCGACTTCACGCGGATGACACCAAATGAATATCTGACGCGCATTGCACCGCTCGAACGGGTCGAGCATCGCGTTTGCTCGACGATGCCCGACGAGCGGATGCGCGGCATGCTGGGATTGTCCGACGGCGAACCGGTGCTCCAGATGACGCGCCGGACTTGGAGCCGCTCGCGCCTTGTGTCGCATGCCTGGCTGACACACCCCGGAACACGCTTCGAGCTGTCAGCCGCCTTTTCGATCGACGATTGAGGCCGGTCAGCCGGTGCGGGTGACCACGACCGGCTTGCGGCGCCGGCGCAGCCAACGGAAGTCGGCTTTGCTGAAGCTTTTGAACAGCAGGTAGAAGCCGGTTCCCGACAGCCATAGTACACCGAAGGCGACGAAGATGATCAGCGGGTGGTTGAAGCTCGACCGGTTGATATAGTCCATATTGTGGAGCATCCAGAAGAAGTCCCATGTGCGCCAGGTATCGCCGCGCATCACGAGAAAGCGGGCGGTATCGAGCGAGACATAGGCGCTGCTGTTCTCGTCGTCCGCGAAATCGACGCGCCACATCGCCCCCTCATGATCGCGCGATTCGAGGTTCGGCTTGGCGATTACGCTCACCTCTCGGATCGGCGCCTCGTTCATCATGGAGGCGACTTCGCGCGCCATGGCCTCGTCGACCCGGATGTGCTCGCCGCTTGTCGCGTCGACGAGACGGACGCCTTTTGCGGAGCGCACTTCATAGACCGGCCGGGTTCCGAGATCGCGAAGGATCACGCCCGTGACAGGTTCGCCGCGCGGCAGGGCCGCCACGTCGAAATATTCCCCCGGTGGCAGTGGATGCGCATGCGACATCCCGCCGCCGTGCCCGCCGACCTTATCCTTGTCGAGCAGCGCCATCACCGATCCGCTGAGCGCCCAGAGCAGGAACTGGAGACCCAGGATCAGCCCGACCCATTTGTGGATGCGCCGGAAGAAGAGCGGCGTCAGTCGGATGCGTTTCATGCCTGCTTCCTCTTGCGGCGTTTGAAGGACCAGATCAGCAACCACGCCCCGCTGATCGCCATCGCGAAGACGCTCCAGGTCGCGACGCGGAGCAACGGGTTGTTGACGTCGGTCCGCTCATCATAGTCCATGATGTGGAGCATCCACGCGAAGTCGAACACGCGCCACAATGCGTGCCGGCGCGAGATAAGCTCACCGGTCGTCGGCGACAGATAGAGCGTCGGGCGGTTCCAGCCCTCGAACTCGACCTGCCAATAGGGCGGCTTGCGCGACTGCATTTCCTGTGGCGCTTCGGTCAACAGCCGCACCGACACGATCTTGCCGTCGCCGGTGTAGATGCGCCGCGCCTGCTCGCGGACCTGGGACTCGGTAAGCGCAGGCAGCGGCGCACCCGAGCGGGCATCGAACAGCCGCGCCCCTTCGGGAGTTTCAGCGCGCCAGACGGGGCGATCGAAGAACCGCTGCAAGCGAACCTCGGACGCACCGGGCGCGGCCGCAACGATCCGCGACGGCGGCGCGAGGCCCGCGAGGTCGAAGGGCTGAACCATCGGCGCGCGCACGAGATGGTCGCCATGGATGGTGTCGATATGCACGACCACCATGTAGAAGCCGGTCAGCGTCCAGAGCAGCGCCTGGACGCCGACCACCAAGGCCAGCCATTTATGCGTTCGCCGGACGAGCAGCGGCCAACGGATCGCCATATCGATTACCCTCAGAACGCGGTGCGGAAGCCGACGTAGAAACGCCGTCCGAGCAGGTCATAGGTCATCGTGTCGGTGTTCGCATCGGTGAAGCTCTGGATATAGGGCGCCTTGCGATCGAAA
>NZ_LNRU01000013.1 GCF_001468225.1 Sphingopyxis sp. H053
CAAGCCGTTCGAGCACATCTACCGCCACCACCGCCGATACCGCATCACCGAAGGCGCCGAGGAAATCCAGATGCGAAAGGTCGCCGCCTATCTGTTCGGATATATGGGGCCGCGGCGCGAGACGATCGGGAAACTGTGAACCGGCCCCGCACGCTTTACGACAAGATATGGGATGCGCACGCCGTCGCCGAGGATGACGGCGAGACTTTGCTCTATATCGACCTGCACCTGCTCCACGAGGTGACCTCGCCGCAAGCCTTCGCCGGGCTGGCGGCGGCGGGGCGCGCGGTGCGGCGTCCCGAGCGCGCGCTCGCCTTGTCCGATCATAATGTGCCGACGGCGGGGCAGGCGGCGGGGCCCGGCGGGGTCGCCGATGCCGAAGCGCGCGCGCAGCTCGAAGCGCTGGTCAGCAACACGCGTGATTTCGGGATCGAGAATTTCCCGATGGGCGATCCGCGCGGCGGGATCGTCCATGTCGTCGGGCCCGAACAGGGACGATCGCAGCCGGGGATGACGATCGTCTGCGGCGACAGCCACACGTCGACGCATGGCGCATTCGGGGCGCTGGCGTTCGGGATCGGCACGTCGGAGGTCGAGCATGTGCTGGCGACGCAGACGATCCGCCAGCGCCGGTCGCGCAACATGCGCGTGACGGTCGATGGCGTGCTCGCGCCGCATGTCCATGCCAAGGATCTCGCGCTCCACCTGCTCGGCGTAATCGGCGTCGACGGCGCGGGGGGGCATGTCGTCGAATATGCCGGCGAAGCCGTCCGGGCGCTGTCGATGGAGGCGCGGATGACGCTGTGCAATCTCAGCATCGAAATGGGCGCGCGCGCGGGACTGGTCGCGCCCGATGCGACGACCTTCGCCTATCTGGCGGGTCGGCCCGCGGCGCCGACGGGGAAGGCGTGGGATGCCGCGCGCGCGCGCTGGGCGGCTCTCGCAAGCGATGATGCGGCGTTATTCGACCGCGAAATGCGGGTCGATGCGCGCGATGTCCGGCCGATGGTGAGCTGGGGCACAAACCCGTCGCAGGTTGCCCCGATCGACGGACGCGTTCCCGATCCGGCCGCGCTGACGAACGCCGAAGCGCGCGGCGCAGCGACACGCGCGCTTGCCTATATGGACCTGACGCCGGGCGTGCCGATCGCCGGATTGCGGCTCGACCGCGTGTTTATCGGCAGTTGCACCAACAGCCGGATCGAGGATCTGCGCATCGTGGCGGAAGTCGTGCGCGGCCGCCGCGTCGCGCCGCATGTTCGCGCGATGGTCGTGCCGGGGTCGGGGCTGGTCAAAAGGCAGGCCGAGGAAGAGGGGATCGACCGCGTCCTGCGCGACGCGGGGTTCGACTGGCGCGAGCCCGGCTGCTCGATGTGCGTCGGCATGAACGCCGACCGGCTGCAGCCCGGCGAGCGCTGCGCCGCGACGTCGAACCGCAATTTCGAGAACCGGCAGGGGCGCGGCGGGCGCACCCATTTGATGAGCCCGGCGCTCGCGGCGGCGAGCGCGATTGCGGGCTGCATCGCGGCGCCCGAAGTGCCGCGCTAGGGTGAGACTCTAGAGCGCCGCTTCGAACCGCGCGATCGCATCGGCGTGGCGCAGCGTGCGGGCGATGTCGTCGAGCCCCTCCATCAGGATCCGGCGATCATCGGGATCGATCGCGAAATCGATCGCCTCGCCCGACGCGAGCCGTATCTGCTGTGCATCCAGATCGACCTCGACCGGCGCATATTGGGCGAGCGCGATTTCGTCGCGCAGCCGCGCGCATGTTGCGTCGGGCAGGCGGATCAGCAGCAGGCCATTCTTGCGGGCGTTCCCGGCAAAGATATCGCCGAAGCTTGGCGCAATGACGCAGCGAATGCCGAAATCGGTGAGCGCCCATACCGCATGTTCGCGCGACGATCCGCAGCCGAAATTGCGGTCGGCGACAAGAATCCCGGCTTCGCGGCAGGCGGGCCGGTTGAGGATGAAGTCGCCGCGTTCGCTGCCATCGTCCACGAAGCGCAGCTCGCGGAACAGATGTTTGCCAAGGCCCGTGCGGGTCAGCGACTTCATATATTGCGCAGGGATGATCATGTCGGTGTCGACATTGGCGAGCGGCAGCGGGGCCGCGACCGCTTTCATCCGGGTAAATTTTTGCACATCGCCTCCATTAACTTAGTATTCTAAGTAAATGGGTCGGCCGATCTTGTCCAACATTATCGCGGGGTTGGAAGGGCGATACGGCGCAGGATGGCGATGAAGACAGTTGCCGCGCGAATCTTCGTGTCCTAAGGTTCGCAATCGCGCGGGTCAGCGCCCGGCGCCGGGGACCGCGACAGGGGAGCAGGATTTTGGCAAAGAAACCACAGGATTACCGACATCCCGCCGAATATTATACCGATCCCGAGAACAGCATCGGTTATCTGGCGCGCGTCGTCTTCCGCTCCTTTTCGCGGCTGCTCGAACGCCGCACGCTGACGCACGACGTCTCGGCAGGACAGTGGCGGTTTCTGCGCCAGCTGTGGCGCGAGGACGGCATCACCCAGCGCGAACTCAGCGAACGCGTCGGGATGCGCGAACCGACAACGGTCGTCGCGCTCAAGGGGCTGGAAAAGGCCGGGCTGATCACGCGCAGGAAGACCGCCGACGACCGCCGCAAGACTTTCATCCACCTGACGCCGCATGCGAAAAAGCTCGAACTGATCCTCGCGCCGATGAACGCCGAGATTCACGAGATCGCGACCAAGGGGATGACCGACGAAGAGGTCGAGGTGCTGCAGGGGCTGATGCGCCGCGTCATCGACAATCTTGGCGATGAAACGCGCAAGCTCGCGGTGCTTTCCGACATCAAGGCCTGATCGCTTGCATTTGCCGCGCACCCGGACAATAAGTTAGCATTCTAACTATATTGTCCGGGAGGGAAAATGACCAGCATCGCCGTCATCGTCGGCAGCACCCGCGAGGGATCGTTCAACCGCGCATTGGGCGAGGTCGCCGCGGCCAGTCTCGAAGCGCAGGGCGCAAGCGTGACGCGGGTCGATCTCGCAGCGTTCGACCTGCCGCTCTATTCGGCGGCGCGCGAGGCGAACGATTTTCCGTCCGACGCGCTGAAGCTTAAGGCGCTCTTCACCGCGCAGGACGGCCTGCTCTTCGTCTCCCCCGAATATAATGGCTCGCTCACACCGTTGCTCAAAAACGCAATCGACTGGGCATCGCGCCCGACCGGCGACGAGAGCATGGTCGCGCTGACCGCCTATCGCGGCAAGGTGGCGGCGATCATGTCGGCGTCGATCAGCCCGTTCGGCGGTCTCCGTGGGCTGATGCATTTACGCCAGATATTGTCGACGATCCAGATGCTGGTGATCCCCGAACAGGTGCTGGTGCCGAACGCGCACGCCGCCTTCGCCGAGGATGGCAGCTTGAAGGAGCCGCTGCCGGCGTCGCTGGTCGAAATGACCGCCGGACGGCTGATCGCGGTCGCGAAGGCGCTGTCGGCCTAGGTCCTGACCCTAACGGCGCGGGGCGGCGACAGGGCGGTCGATATTGTCGCCCCAGTCGGCTTCGAGCGCCGCGAGCAGGGCGTCGAACTTGTCCTGTCCCAGCTTGGCCGCGATTTGCGCGGTGAGATCGTCCATCGAGCGCTGCGCGTCCTTGCGCATGCGCGCGCCGAGGTCGGTCAGCGACACGACCATGTGGCGGCGATCGGCGGGATCGACGTCCATTTGCACGATGCCGAGCTTCACCATCTGGTTGATCGTGCTGTGGATCGCCTGCCGCGATATGCCCAGGTTGCGCGCAATGTCCGACGGACGCACGATACCGCTGACGATATTCGTCATCACCATCGACTGCGGGCGGTTGACGTCGGGCCAGCCATGGTCGTGGAGCCGTGCCTGAAGCCCTTCGTCGAGCCAGCAGAAGCGCTGGAAAAGCGCGATGATAAGCTGGTTGGTGCGCATGGACGCTATGATATGCCCCTGTTGCCGGCGGGGTGCCGACGTCAGCAAGCTAGAAGAGCAGGGCGAGCGAAGCAAGGCAGAGCGGCGTTGCAAAGGCAAAATACTTAGCATACTATCTATTGCAACGAGAATGGAGAGAGAGTCGCATGGACGGGTTGATGCAGAATGTGCCGCTGACGGTCGACCGGATCATCGATCATGCGGCGAATTGGCACGGGGCGCGCGAGATCGTGTCGCGCGATGCCGAGGGGCGCGTCACCCGTTCGAGCTGGGCCGACGTTCATGCCGACGCGAAGCGCGTCTCGAACGCGCTGGCGGCCGAAGGGATCAAGCCCGGCGACCGCGTTGCGACGATGGCGTGGAACGGCGCGCGGCACCTTGCCGCCTGGTACGGCGCGGCGGGGATGGGGGCGGTGCTCCACACGCTCAACCCGCGGCTGTTTCCCGAACAGATCGCCTATATCGCGAACCATGCGGGCGACCGGCTGCTGATCGCCGATCCGGCGACCGCGGAGCTGGTCGAGCAATTGCTGCCGCAGGTGCCGTCGATCGAAAAGGTGATCTTTTTCTGCGACCGCGCTTCGTTGCCGCAAACCAGCTTTGCCGCGACCGCCTTCGACGACTGGATCGCCGGGCAGCCTGCCGAATATGTCTGGGGCGGGTTCGACGAAAATGCCGCGTGCGGGCTTTGCTACACCAGCGGCACGACCGGGAATCCCAAGGGCGTGCTCTATTCGCACCGATCGAACTATATCCATGCGCTGATGACCCTGCAGCGCGACGCGCTCGGCTTGTCGGCGCGCGACACGGTGCTGCTCGTCGTGCCGATGTATCACGCCAATGCGTGGGGCGTCGTCTATTCGGCGCCCGCGGTCGGGGCGAAGCTCGTCCTGCCGGGGCAGCGGATGGACGGCGAATCGATCTATAATCTGATCGAGCAGGAGGGCGTCACCTACTCAGCCGCCGTGCCAACAGTGTGGCAGATGTTGCTGCAATATATGCAGGAAAATGGAAAGCGTTTCACGACGCTCGAGCGCGTGACGATCGGCGGCTCGGCGTGCCCCGAATCGATCATCCGCACCTTCCGCGACGATTATGGCGTCGACGTCATCCAGGGCTGGGGCATGACCGAAACCTCGCCGCTCGGCACGGTGTCGGTGCCCAATGCCGCGGTCGCGGCGAAATCCGACGCCGAACAGATGGCGTATAAGCTCAAGCAAGGCCGGTTGCTTTGCGGGCTCGACATGAAGCTCGTCGACGACGCGGGTAACCGTCTGCCGCATGACGGCAAGACGCCGGGGCGGCTGATGGTCAAGGGGCCGACAATTGCGGGCGCCTATTATGGCGGCGAGGGCGGCAACGTGCTCGATGATGAGGGCTTTTTCGACACCGGCGACGTCAGCACGATCGATGGCGAAGGCTATATGCAGATCACCGACCGCGCGAAGGATGTGGTGAAGTCGGGCGGCGAGTGGATCAGTTCGATCGAGATCGAGAATATCGCGATGGGGCATGATGCCGTCGCCAACGCCGCGGTCGTCGGGGTCGCGCATCCGAAATGGGACGAGCGGCCGATCCTGCTGTGCCAGTTGAAGCCGGGCGCCGACGCCTCCGCCGATGATCTCAAATCCTTCCTCGACGGCAAGATCGCCAAATGGTGGATGCCCGACGACGTGCTGTTCGTCGCGGCAATCCCGCTGGGGCCGACGGGCAAGATCGACAAGAAAGCGATCCGCGCGGGACTTGAGGGATACGAGCTGCCTTTTGAAGTCACCCGCTGACCATAACCATAAACAGGAGAGACTATGATGGACCCGAATGGGATCGAAGGACTGGACGCGCAATTTGTCGGGCTGGTGTCGCCAACGGCGCCGCGCATTCAGGCGGGCGGGCACCCGTGTCAGGGCATCTATTGGACCGAGGCGGGCAAGCGGCCGAAGGTCGCGATCATCGCGACCCACTATAATGTCGACTTCGCCGAACATTATATCGCCCCTTATTTCGCGCGGCAGGGTTTCGGCTTCCTCGGCTGGAACACGCGTTATCGCGGGGTCGAGGATCAGTTCCTGCTCGAACATGCGGTGCTCGACATCGGCGTTGGGATGAAGTGGCTGAAAGAAGAGGCCGGGGTCGAGCAGATCGTCATCCTCGGCAATTCGGGCGGCGGATCGCTGATGGGCGCCTATCAGGCCGAAGCGATCGCGCCGACCTTGACCGACCGCTTGCCCTCGGTCGGACAGGATGCGCTGGCGTCGCTGATCAAGGGCGACCTGTATATCAGCTTCAATGCGCATCAGGGGCGCCCTGAAGTGCTCACCGACTGGATGGACGCGTCGGTGATCGACGAAAATGACCCGACGCTGACCGACCCCGAACTCGACCCGTTCAACCCCGACAATGGCCCGCCTTATTCGGACGCTTTCATCGCGAAATATCGCGCCGCGCAGCGCGCGCGCAACCAGCGCATCACCGACTGGGCAAAGGCCGAGCTGAAGCGGCTGAACGATGCCGGTATTCCCGACCGCATTTTCCCGATGTTCCGGTGCTGGGGCGATATCCGCTGCGTCGATCCCGCGATCGACCCGTCGGACCGCAAGCCCAACTGGTGCTATCGCGGCGACCCCGCGATCGCGAACCGCACGCCGAGCATCGGGCGCGCGAACACGATCAAGACGTGGCTCAACATGTGGAGCCTCGAAACCTCGCCGTGTCAGGGGCAGCCGCACCTTGCCAAGCACGACACGCCCGCGCTCGTCGTACAGGGCACCGCCGACACCGGCGTATTCCCGAGCGACGCGCGCAAGATCTTCGATTTCCTCGGCTCGACCGACAAGAAGCTCGAATTGATCCCCGGCGCGCATTACTTCGAGGACTCGATCGAAGAACGGCAGAACGCCGCCGACCTCGTCGGCGCGTGGATCCGGGAGAAGCTGTGACGTGACGGCCGACGCCGACATCATCGACGGATTGCGCAACGCCGGGCTGGTGGGCGAGGGCGATGTCGTCCTCGAACCGCTGACCGGCGGCGTGTCGTGCGACGTATGGAAGGTCGAGACGCCGTCGGGCCCGATCGTCGTCAAACGTCCGCTCGAACAGCTTCGCGTCGCCGCCGAATGGCACGCGCCGATCGAACGCGGCCAGAGCGAAGTGCGCTGGCTGCGGCGCGCACGCGGGGTCGATGCGCATATGGCACCTGAGGTGCTCGCCGAACTGCCCGGCTATGGCTTCGCGATGCGTTTCCTCCCCGATTGCCCGGTGTGGAAGGACGAGCTGATGGCCGGGCGGGTCGATGTTGATTTCGCCGCCGCTGTGGGCCGGGGGGTTGCGGCTGTCCACGCCGCGACAGCGAACAATTCGGCCGACCGCGATGCCTTTCCGAACGACGCGATGTTCCGCGCGCTGCGCGTCGATCCCTTCCTGATCTACGTCGCCGAGCATGACGCCGAGTTGGCGCCGGTCTTGCGCGCGCTTGCCGACGACCTATCGTCGCGCAAGATCGCGCTCGTCCACGGTGACGTCAGCCCCAAGAATATCCTCGTCAGCAGCGACGGTCCGGTGTTTCTCGATGCCGAATGCGCCGTTTATGGCGACCCGGCGTTCGACGTCGCCTTCTGCACAACGCATCTGCTGCTGAAGGCGGTGTGGTCGGGCGATGCCCGGCTGAACGAAGCCGCTGCGGCGCTCGTTGCGGCGTATCGCTCGGCGGTCGATTGGGAGGATGTCGACGGCCTTCTGCTCCGCGCGGGCAAGCTCACCGCGGCGCTGCTTCTCGCGCGCGTCGAGGGCAAGTCGCCCGCACCATATCTCACCGACCCCGAACACAAGCGCGTCGTGCGCGATCAGGCACGGACACTCATTGTCGCGCCGTCGCCGATCGACGTGCTCGTCGCCAACTGGAAAAGGAACCTTGTATGACTTCGCGTATCGCCTCTGTCACCGGCCGCCAGATCTGGGATTCGCGCGGTCGGCCCACCGTTGAGGCCGAAGTCGTGCTGGAATCGGGTGCGGTCGGCAGGGCGATCGCCCCCGCGGGTGCCTCGCGCGGCGCGCATGAAGCGATCGACCTGCGCGACGGCGGTGCAGCGTTCGGCGGCTTTGGCGTCAATCGGGCGGTAGCGGGAATCGGATCGGAGATTGCGGGCGCGATCACGGGCATGGATGCGCGCGATCAGGCCGCCATCGATACGGCGCTCTGCGCGCTCGACAATACGCCCAACAAGGCGCGGCTTGGCGCGAATGCTGTCGTCGCGGTGTCAATGGCGGTGCTCCACGCCGCCGCGGCGGATGCGCGCGAACCGCTGTGGCGCTATCTCGCGGGCGGGCAAAAGGTGCGCGTGCCGCTCCCCGAAATCCAGATTTTCGGCGGCGGCGCGCATGCGGGGCGGCGCACCGACGTGCAGGACTTCATGGTGATGTGCCCGAAGGCGGGTAGCTTCCGCCGCGCGCTCGAAATCACCGACGATGTCTATCGCGCCGCGGGCAAGTTGATGGAGGCCAAGGGTCCGCTCTCGGGGGTTGCCGACGAGGGCGGCTGGTGGCCGAATTTCGCGTCGAACGAGGATGCGCTGGGCACGCTGACCAAGGCGATCGAGGCGAGCGGGCACCGCGCGGGCGAGGATGTGTTCATCTCGCTCGACATCGCGGCGAATGAATTGGGCGATGCCGACGGCTATAATCTCGCGCTCGACGACGGACGCTTGTCGGGCGAGGCGATGGCGGCGCGCATTATCGACTGGGCGAAACGCTATCCGATCCTGTCGATCGAGGATCCGGCGGGGCAGGACGACTGGACGACGATGGCGGCGGTCACCGCGGCGATCGGCGAACGGGTCCAGATCATCGGCGACGATGTGCTCGTCACCAACGCCGCGCGCGTCGAACGCGCGGGCGATGCGGCGGTGTGCAACGCCGCGCTGATCAAGGTCAATCAGGTCGGCACGGTCACCGAGGCGAAGGCGGCGCTCGACGCCGCGACCCGGCGCGGTTGGGGCGCGATCGTCTCGGCGCGCTCGGGCGAGAGCGAGGACGTCACCATCGCGCATCTCGCGACCGGCTGGGACGCCGGGCAATTGAAGGTCGGCAGCTTCACGCGCTCCGAGCGCATGGCGAAGTGGAACGAAATGCTGCGGATCGAGGAAGCGATGGGCGGCGACGCCGAGTTCGCGGGCTTCTCTGCCTTCGCCGGATCGATCGGCCGGGTGGCGGCATGATCGTCCTGCACGCCCGGCCGAGCCCGGGATTCCGTGAGGCCGTCGATGCGATCTTCGGCCCCGGCGTCGTCGTGCATGTCGATGAGGCGGCGCCGCTCGACGAGGTGGCGCCGGAAATCACCGCGCTGCTCCACGTCCTGACGCCCGTAACCCCGGAATTCATCGCCTCGGCGCCGAACCTGAAACTGATCCAGAAACTTGGCGTTGGGGTCAACACGATCGCGCTCGACGCGGCGCGCAGTCATGGCGTCGCGGTGTGCAACATGCCCGGCACCAACAGTCAGGCGGTCGCCGAAATGGCGCTGTCGTTGATGATGGCGGTGCTGCGTCGCACCTGCTTTTTCGATGCGCGCACGCGCGCGGGCGAGGGGTGGACGGCCGACCCGTCCGAACTCGACAGCGTGGGGGAGGTTGCGGGCCGGACAGTCGGGCTGGTGGGTTTCGGCCATTCGGCGCAGCTGCTCGCGCCGGTCTTGGCGGCGCTCGGGGCGAAGGTCGTCTACACCGCGCGCAATCGCCGTGACTGCCCATATGAATATCGTTCTTTCAATGACTTGATCGCCGAAGCCGATATCGTTTCGCTGCATATGCCGCTCACCGACGAGACCCGCGCGAGCGTCGATCCGTTCGCGATGAAGAAGGGCGCGGTGCTTGTGAACACCGCGCGCGGCGAGCTGGTCGATCAGGCGCGGCTGGTCGAGGCGCTGACCTCGGGCCATCTGCGCGGCGCGGGCCTCGATGTTTTCGCCGAAGAACCCCTGCCGCGCGGCAATCCGCTGCTCGGTTTGCCGGGCGTCGTGCTCGCGCCGCATATCGCATGGCTGACGCCCGAAACGCTTGTGCGCAGCCTGACGGTCGCGCACGAAAATTGCCGCCGTCTCGCGGCGGGCGAAACCCTTCTTCATCAGGTGGTCTAATGTCTCTCCCTATTGCTTTGATAACCGGTCAGCTTTTGACCGACGCCGTGTGGCAGCCGTTGCTCGATGCCTGGGGCGATCGCGAGGTGACCGTCGCCGACAACCGCAGCGACGACACGATCGAGGGCTTCGCGCAGCGCCTGCTCGACAATGCGCCGCCGCGGTTCGCGCTGATCGCGCACGCGATGGGCGGCTTCGTCGCTTTTGAGGTGATGCGGCGTGCGCCCGAACGCGTGGCGAAGCTTGCGCTGATCTCGACACTGGCGTCGGCCGACGGCCCGGCGCAGACCGCGCGGCGGCAGGGCTATATCGATCTCGTCGAAAGCGGCCAGTTCGACCAGGTGGTCGAGGAGCGCATCCCGATCCTGTTCCCGGAAGAAAAGCGCAGCGACGCGCGCTTGCTTGGTATCGCGCGGCAGATGGCGGCCGATACCGGCGCCGACACCTTCCTCGCGCAGCAGCGCGCGATCATGGCACGCATCGACAGCCGCCCGCGGCTCGGCGAGATCGCGGTGCCGACCTTGCTGATCTGGGGCGAGAAGGACGGCATCACCAGCCGCGCGCATCATGACGAGATTCTGGGGGCCATCCCGGGGGCGCGGCTCGAAGTTGTGGCAGGGGCAGGGCATTTGCCGACGGTCGAGGCGCCGGAGGTTGTGGTGCCGTTGTTGACCGCGTTCGTGGATCAATAACCTCGTCATTCCCGCGAAAGCGGGAACCCAGTTGCTACGGCAGATCGCTGGGTTCCCGCTTTCGCGGGAATGACGAATGAGTTTTAC
Organism: Sphingopyxis sp. H053; assembly: GCF_001468225.1. GTDB lineage: Bacteria > Pseudomonadota > Alphaproteobacteria > Sphingomonadales > Sphingomonadaceae > Sphingopyxis. Next base: position 10,848 of record NZ_LNRU01000013.1, read on the forward strand.
TTCAACTCCGCCCGCACCAGCGCGGTCCCGTCGACCATCGCCTTGAGCTTCGCTTGGCTATGCTCGCGGCTATGGTATTTCATCCCGCAATCGGGCGCGATCCACAGCCGCTCGGCGTCGACATAGCGCAGCGCCTCGCGGATGCGGCCCGCGACGACCTCGGGCGTTTCGACCTCGGGGATCGACAGGTCGAGCACGCCGTACATGATCGTCTTGGTCGGGAGTTCGGCAAGGATCGCGGGATCGAGCCCGGGCTGCGCCGCCTCGACCGAAATCACGTCGATCGCCGACGCCTCAAGTTCGGCGAGGAAGTCATAGGCCTTGGGCTTCGGCCCCGTCGCGCCCGCGCCATGATGCACCATCGCATAGCCGAAGCAGATGTGGAGCGCGGTCGTGCCGCCGACGCCGTCGAGCGCGCGGTTGATCGCCTCGATCGCATAGCTGTTCGCCTCGGCAGCGCGTGCCTGCAGATAGGGTTCGTCGAGCTGGACGACGTCGACGCCCGCTGCGAACAGATCCTTCACCTCGGCATTGACCGCATCGGCATAGTCCATCGCGAGCGCGCGCGCGTCGGGATAATAGCCATTCTCGGCCTGCTGCGTCATCGTGAACGGGCCGGGCAGGGTGAGCTTCACCGGCTTGGTTGAATGGCGGCGGAGGAAGGCCGCATCCTGCGCCTCGATCGGCGCGACGCGGCGGATCGGGCCCGAAACGAGCGGCACCGGGTTCGCGTTGCCGGTGCGGTCGACCGCGGTGCCATGCTTTTCGCGGTCGATCCCCGAGAGCGCGGTCGCGAGGCGGTTCGAATAGCTTTCGCGGCGCATTTCGCCGTCGCCGACGATGTCGATGCCGAGCTCTTCCTGATCGCGGATCGCCATCAAGGTGGCGGCTTCCTGCGCGTCGGCGAGCCAGGGTTCGGGGACGCGCCACAACGTCTCGGCGCGCACGCGCGGGGGCAGGCTGGCCTTCAGCCGCTCGCGGTCGATCAGCCAGTCAGGCTGGGGGTAGCTTCCGACGATCGTTGTCGGCAGGATGGGGTGGTCGAACAAAGCCATTCCTCTCATTTTTGGGCTGGCCAAACATTTGCTTAGTATTCTATCTAATTCAAGTCGAAACGACGGTTGGGAGAGCAAAATGATCGATCTGGAGGCCATCCGGACGCTGGCGGATATTCCCGCGGCGCAGGCGCGGGCGCGGGGGCAGGCGACTGCAGTGAAATTCGGGGAGCGCGAGACGAGCTTTGCCGCGCTCGACGCGCGCTCGAACCGCGTCGGACATGCGTTGATCGCGTCGGGTATCGCGCCGGGCGACCGCATCTCGGCGCTGACCAAGAACCATGACAGCTGGTATCCGCTCTTCTTTGGCACCGCGCGTGCGCGCGCCTGTTTCGCGCCGATCAACTGCCGCCTCGCGCCGGCCGAGATCGGCTTCATCCTCGGCGACGCCGCACCGAAACTGCTGTTCGTCGGCGAGGATTTCTTCGACTGCGCGCTCGCTGCGGTTGCCGATCTGGCGTCGCCGCCCAAACTGATCGCGCTTTATGGCGAACACCCCGCGTTCGAGCCGTTTGATGCATGGCTCGGCGATGCATCCGACGCCCCGCTCGCCGATCCGCCTGAGCTCACCGACGATGTGCTCCAGCTCTATACGAGTGGGACGACCGGCCTGCCGAAGGGTGTCGTGCTCACCAACGCCAACTACCGCACCTTCCTCGAGGCCGCGACCGAGGTCGACGGCTTTGCTTATGGCGAGGACGAGACGGTGATGATCGTCATGCCGCTGTTCCACGTCGCGGGCACGAACGTCAGCTTTTCGGGGCTCGCGCAGGGCGGGCGGCTTGTGCTCGTCAAGGATTTCACCGCGGCCGACGCGGTGCGCATGATGCGCGAGGAGAAGGTCGCGCACGCCTTCCTCGCGCCCGCGATGATCCAGATGATGCTGCTCCAGCCCGACGCGAACAGTGGCGCCTATCCCGCGCTCAAGTCGATCGCCTATGGTGCGTCGCCGATCGCCGAGGATGTGTTGCGCCGCGCGCGCGGGACCTTCGGCTGCGACTTCGTGCAATTTTACGGCATGACCGAGTCGGCCGGCGGCGGCTCCTATCTTTCGCCGAGCGCGCACGACCTGCCCGGCAAGCTCACCTCGTGCGGCAAGCCCTGGCCCGGCGCCGCGATGGCGATCCTGGGCGGCGATGGCCGCGAGCTCGGCGAGGGCGAGATCGGCGAGATTGCGATCCGTGGCGGCATCGTGATGAAGGAATATTGGAACCGCGTCGCGGCGACCGAAGAGACGCTCGCGGGCGGCTGGCTCCACACCGGCGACGTCGGCTATCGCGACGCCGACGGATTTTACTACGTCCATGACCGGATCAAGGACATGATCGTGTCCGGCGGCGAGAATGTCTATCCGGCTGAGGTCGAGAGCGCGATCATGGGCTGTCCGGGGGTCGCCGACGTCGCGGTGATCGGCGTGCCGGACGACAAATGGGGCGAGAGCGTCAAGGCGCTGATCGTACCAGCCGCGGGCGCGACGCTCGACCCTGCCGATGTCGTTGCCTGGGCGCGTGAACGGATCGCCGCGTATAAAATTCCCAAGAGCGTCGAGTTCATCGAGACCTTGCCGCGCAACCCGTCGGGCAAGGTGCTCCGCCGCGAATTGCGCGCGCCTTATTGGGAAGGGCGCGATCGCGCCGTGGGGTAGCCGGGATGTCGGCTCAGGGTGGTAAACTGCCGCCCCCTTCTTTCGTCATCCCGGACTTGATCCGGGATCCCGCTTTTTGAGGCATCGGCTGGCTTCGACTTCTAGCGGGACCCCGGATCAAGTCCGGGGTGACGATGAAAGAGAGCTCGGCTATGGGTCGCCAACCCGCCAGCCTCCACGCAAAAAAGAACCCGGCCAAAAGGCCGGGTCCAGGAGGAGTTCCCAGTGTACTTTTGGGAATGTCTATTCGGCGGGCACCGGGCTGCGGCCGGTGATGAAGCCTTCGCGCTTCGTGCCGTCGGCCTGCACCGGATCGTGCGCGACGTCGCTTTCGTCGAATTCCTTGGTCCACGCCGCGAACTCGAGGCACACGCCGTCGGGGTCGAAGAAATAGACCGAGCGCACAAAGACGCCGGGGTGAAGCTCGGCCGACGCCTGCATCGGTGAATCGTCGTGGTTGAGCACTGGGGTCACTTCGATGCCCTTGGCGATCAGCCGCTGGTAATAATCGTCGAACTTGTCGGCACGGACGTTGATTGCGATGTGGTTCATCGACCCGTGCGCCGACACGAAGCTGCCCCGCGTTGGCAGTGCCGCGGGGGCGGAGATGCCCGGAACGGCTTCGGGCGCATCGGGGAACCAGAAGAAGGCGAGGCTGTCGCCATTGCCGATATCGAAGAAGAAATGCTGGCCGCGGCCGCCGGGCAGGTCGATCGTCTTGGTCAGCGGCATGCCGAGCGTGTCGCGGTAGAATTCGACCGTCCTTGCCATATCCTTGCACACGAGCGCGAGGTGATTGACCCCGCAGAATTCGAATTCGCTATTTGCTGCAGCCATGATCCGTCTCCTTGTGGTTCAGTTTGCGTTGACGCTGGGGCGGCTTTTGATCCGCTCGTACCAGCGCCCGACATTGGTGAAGGCGGGATCGATCGGTTGGCCGACCGTCGCGCCGAAATCGAGAAAGGCGAAGAGCATGATGTCGGCGAGGCTGAGCGCGTCACCCGCGATGAATTCGCGCCCGGCGATCTGCCCGTCGAGCCATTCGATCCCGTCCTGTGCGGTTGCTTTCAGCCCCGGCGCGGCCTCGGGCAGGCAGCGCAACCGCGACTCGAACAAGGTCAGGCCCTCGGCAAAGCGGAAGCCGTTGGTCAGCGGCTCGCAAATCTTGAGGTCGACGCGGCGCGTCCACATGCGCGTCGTGGCGCGCTCTTCGGGCGTCGATCCGATCAGCGTCGGCTCGGGAAAACGCTCGTCGAGATATTCGCAGATCGCGGTGACTTCGCAGACGAAACTGCCGTCGTCGAGTTCGAGCGCGGGGGTCTGTCCGGCGGGGTTCACATCGACATTATATGGCGCACGCCGGTTCTCGCCGCCGCGCAGGTCGACGCTGACCTCGGCGATCTCGATACCCTTTTCAGCCATGAAAAGCTTCACGACGCGCGGGTTGGGGCCAACGCTGTTATAGAATTTCATCTTACCCTCTCCCCGTCTCTTTATCATCTTGCGGGTTAACCGTCAACTTAGTTGACGATTAACCCGGGGCGCGGCCAACGTACACGATATAGCGTCCCCGTCGTCGACGCCGTAATATAAGCATCGCGCCGATCGGCACCGCCGAACGCGATATTGGTGATCCCGACATCGGGCAGCGGCACGAACTCCGAACCGTCCCCAACGGGGTCGAAAATCGTGATCCCGCCCTCGACCATCGTGCCGACGCAGATACGCCCGCTCTCCTCGATCGCCATGCTGTCGAGCAGACGAAAGGCCGGCGGGGTGCCGACGAACCGGCCAGGCGCCCACGGTGGTGGCGGCGCGAGTTCGCCGGGCGCCGCGATGTCCATCGCCCAGACGCGCGCGGTCATCGTCTCGCTGACGTAGAGCGTCTTGCCGTCGGGGGAGAGGCCGATGCCGTTCGGCCCCATCATGTCGGCGCGCTGGCGGCTGATCTTCGATCCGTCGGCGGCGGCGTAGTAGATCGCGCCATGGTCGCGGCCGGTGTCGCGCACCTGGCCATGATCGGTGAACCAGAAACCCCCCTCCTCGTCGAAGACGATATCGTTCGGCCCCTTGAGCCGCTCGCCCTCGAAGCCGTCGTAAAGCGTCGTCACTGCGCCGGTGGTCAGGTCGACGCGCTGGATCGACCCGCACGCCTCGGCATGCGCGGCGTGACCGGGGAACAGCAGGCCGCCCGCCTCGATCCATTCGAAGCCGCCATTGTTGCACACATAGGCCGCGCCGTCGGGCCCGATCGCGAGGCCGTTCGGACCGCCGTCAAGTTCGGCAACAACCGACAGGCTGCCATCGGGCAGGACGCGCGTCAGCGTGCCGCGCGCGATCTCGACGAGCAGCACCGAGCCGTCGGCGATCGGCACCGGGCCTTCGGGAAAGCGCAGCCCGGTCGCGACGACTTGAGGCGGGCCGTAACCACTCATCCGTTGGCTGGGCGCGGGGCGCTGAGAAAGTCGGCGGCGTTGAAGCCTTCGGGCGCCGCGACCTCGACGATCGGGTCCTCGCGCGCGTCATATTCCATGCGCAGCGCGCGGGTGATCACCGCATGCATGTCATAGAGGCAGGTGATGTAGGTGAACTCGAAAATCTGCTCGTCGTTCCAGAAGGTCTTGAGCTTGTCGAAGACTTCTAGCGGCACCCGTCCACTCGCCTGTGCAAGGCAGTCGGCATAGGCGAGCACGGCGCGCTCCTGCTCGTCATAGCAATCGGCAACCTGCCAGTGCGCGATGGCGGCAATCTTCTCCTCGCTGACGCCAAGACCGCGGAGCGACTTGCAATGCTGCGAAAAGACGAACTGGCTGCCCTTCACCCAGCCCGCGCGCGTCTGCCCGAGCTCGCGCAGCACCGGATCGATCGTGCGCGCCGGGTTGCGATAGACGGCGAAACCCTTGACCGCATGTTCGAAGATATCGGGCGACAGCGCGAAGACCGTCCACCAGTCGCCGGGCGTGCCGGTCGCGGTGCCGGGCTCGGCAACAGGGTCGCGCTCGCCGAACAGGCGGTTGTAATAGGCGAGGACGGTCTCGTCGGTGACTTCCGACCGGGGAACCTGACGCAGGACGGGCATTGGGAGTCTCCTCAGGCGTTCGCGAATTTGCGGAATTCGACAACATGCGCGCTGTCGAAATATTCGTCGAGGCGCGTGATCTTGCCACCCTCGACCTGGCAGATGATCGCGCAGGGCAGGCGGACCGCGCCATCGTCGTGGACGCGCTTGCCTTTCAGCACATGCTGCTGGACGAAGCCGCCGGGGAAGGTGGTCAGCCGGCGCTCGGCATATTCGCGGTCCTTGATCCGTGCGACCATGCCGGTCAGTGTCTGCGCGGTCTGCGCCGGGGTGACGATCAGCTCGTCGGTGTTGTGCCAGATTTCGGCGTCAGGCGTGAAGCTGTTCTGCATCGTCTCGATGTCGCCCGCCTCGATCGCGTCGAAAAAGCGCTGCGCCATTGCGCGAATATCGTTCTCTTCGGCCATGTCTCTCTCCTTATGCTTTGGCGCCGAACATGCGGCCGCCGTTGGCGGCGATCAGCCCGTCGATATCGTCACCCCGGTACGCCGGATCGGCCGAGGGGCCGAAGGACGCCAGCATATCCTGCGTCACCAGCTCGGCCATCGCCTTCCATTCGGGGTGGGTGAAGATCCAATAGTCGCCGGCTTCGATCGCCTCGACGACGCGCGCGCCGATCTTTTCGGGCGACATGCCGCCCGCGAGCACGCCCTGCATCGCCTGGCTCGTCGCCGCAGCCTTGCCGACCTCGACCTCGACGGGGCGCAGGTCGCGCGTCGTCTCGACAATCCGCGTCGCCGACATGCCGGGCATCAACACAGAGATATCGACGCAGGTTTCGGCGAGTTCGTTGCGCAGCGCCATCGCGATGCCGAGCGTGGCATATTTGGAGCTGATGTACGCAACCGAGATCGGCGGCGGCACGATCGCGACCATCGATGCGGTGAGGATGAGATGGTTCGGCTCACCCGACGCCTTCATGTCGCCGAGGAAGGTGCGACAGGCATAAAGATGCGCGTGCGCGTTGACCGCATAGTTCCAGCGCCAGACGTCGGTGTCATATTGCTCGAACGGCCCCGATCCGCCGCCGACCCCGGCGTTGCTGAACAGGATGCGCACCGGGCCGAATTCACGCGCCTGTTCGCCCGCGGCCGCCCAGCTGTCCTCGCTGGTGACGTCGAGCTGGAGGCCGAGGGCGTTCGCGCCTTCGGCGCGCAGGGTTTCGGCCGCACCATCGGCGCCCGCGCCGTCGATATCGGCGAGGATGACAGATGCGCCTTTGGCCGCCAGCGCCCTGGCGGTGGCAAGCCCAATTCCGCTCGCGCCGCCGGTGATGAAGGCGGTCTTCCCCGCGACATCGGTCATTCGGCGAAATCCTTCTCGAGATAACGCGTCATACGGAACTGCGCGATCCCCGCCGCGGCGGCGAAGGGCATCAGCGCCATCAACGCCCATCTGAGGCTGCCGTCGCCAAAATCGGGTTTCAGGCTATCGCTGACGATCCCGGCGAACAGCGGACCGAGCCCGAGGCCGATGATGTTGAACATCAGCATCAGCACCGCGGCGGCGGTCGCGCGGCTGCGCGGCGGCGTGAGATTCTGCACCAGCGCGAGCGCGGGCGCGACATAGGCGGTGCACGCCGCCATCGGGATCAGCATCAGCGCGAGTGAGAGCTGCCAGCTGTCGACGAGCAGCGCGGCAATGAAGGTCGGGATCAACACGGCGGTCGCGAGCGCCGGAATGGTGCCATAGGCGCGCGCGGACACCTTCGCGCGGTGACTGACCAGCCAGCCGCCACCGAGGATGCCGATGCCGAAGGTGATGCCCGCCGCCGGGCCGAAATAGGTCGCCATGGCATCGAGCGGCATTTTCTGCGTCCGCATCAGGAAGGCCGGAATCCAGTTGAGCATGCCATAGCTGGTAAAGGCGGCGAGGCCGCTCCCGATCATCACCATACGGAGCGACGGGCGGCGCCAGAACATCGCAAGGCTCTGCGAAAAAGGCAGGGCTTCGTCGGCCGCCTTTTGCACGTCCATCTGTCCGCGCGCGGGTTCGCGGACAAGCCAGATCAGGATCGGCGCGACAATGACGCCGACGATGCCGATCAGGATGAAGGCGTTGCGCCATCCGATGTTCGCGGCGGCCCAGGCACCGAAGGTCGCGCCCACAAAGACGCCGAACGGGCCGTTGAGCGTGAAGATACCGATCGCGAGCGGGCGCTGCGCCGGCGGATAATAGTCGGCGATGACCGACAGCGACGGCGCGGTGCCGCCGGCTTCGCCCGCACCGACGCCGAAGCGCATCAGTGCGAGCTGCCAGAAATTCGATGCAAAGCCGCACGCGGCGGTAAACCCGCTCCACACGACGCACGCAATGCCGATCAGCTTCACGCGGTTCCAGCGGTCGGCGATCATCGCGACGGGGACGCCCATCGCGGCGTAGAAAAGCGCGAAGGCAAGGCCGGTGAGCAGCCCGAACTGCGTATCGCTGAAATCCATTTCGGCGCGGATCGGTTCGACGAGCACCGACAGAAGCTGGCGGTCGACGAAGTTGATCGTGCCGACCACGAACAGCATGGTTAGCGCGACGTTGCGGCGCACGGCAAGGCCGCGGTCGGGCGCTATGGCGCCTCCATCGAGGGCAGTCGCCTCTGTCATCACACTCTCCAAAAACGCACGAGTCTTCTCGTTCCAAAAATACTTAGGTATTTAAGTTTATCTGTCAATGTGCTTTACGGTAACGACAAAGTCGACGGGAGAGAAGAGATGGATATCAACGGCAAAACCGCCATTGTGACGGGCTCGGCGGGCGGAATCGGCCGCGCGACCGCGGTGATGCTGGCCAGCCGCGGCGCGGCGGAGATCGCGCTGGTCGATGTCAACGAAGCGGGGCTCGCCGAGACCGCGCGGCTGGTCGAGGCGGCGGGGGCGCGGGCGAGCACCCACGCACTCGACCTGTCGGACATTCCCGCGACCGAAGCCTGGTTCCGTGCGCATGGCGACGTCGACATTCTGCACAACAATGCCGGGGTGGTATCGGGCCTGCCGCAATTTCCCGACGTCGATGCCGCGCGCATCCGCTGGATCATCGACGTCAACATCACCTCGCTCGTCGCGGCGACGCAGATTGCGGTGCAGGCGATGCGCCAGCGCGGCGGCGGGGTGATCGTCAACACCGTGTCGACGGTGGCGCTTGGCACCGGATTCTATGACGCGATGTATGCGACAACCAAAGCGGCGGTGATGATGTTCACGCGCTGCTGCGCGCCGTTGAAGGACGAATGCAATGTCCGCGTCGCGGGCATGTTGCCGGGGCTGGTCGATACGCCGATCCTCGACACTACGGGGGCGGGCGGCAAGTCCGAATGGATGAAGACGGTGCTCGCGAATAACGAGGCATGCCGGCCCGAGGATATTGCGGGCGGCGTCATGGCGCTGATCGAGGACGACAGCCTCGCGGGCGGTGATTGGGTTGCGGTGCGTCGGCTCGGCGGCAAGGTCGAATATCAATGGGGGCATGCCGACACCGTATAACCACCCTTCGTCATTCCCGCGAAAGCGGGAACCCAGCGAGCAGCCGTTGCTACTGGGTTCCCGCTTTCGCGGGAATGACGAGATAAGACGTGCTCACCGCGTCGGCGCTTCCAGCATATTCTTGCCGAACAGGTTCGACCATTGCTCCTCGGTCAGCACCGGGCGCGCGCTCGACAGGTTCGCGGCATTCTTGACGTCGGTCCCCGCCATCACCGCGGGCCGCTCGCCGATGCGGGCGAACCAGTCGGCGACCGCGGGATAATCGTCGAGCGTCAGCCCGATCGCCCGGATCGCGCGCGTCCACGGCCAGGCGGCAATGTCGGCGATCGAATATTCCTCGGCGAGATAGTCGGCCTCGCTCAGCCGGCCGTTGAGGACGTGGAGCAGGCGCAGCGTTTCGTTGCGATAGCGTTCGACCGGATAGGTCTGCCCTTCGGGCGCATAGCGGATGAAATGATGCGCCTGTCCCTGCATCGGGCCGAAGCTTGCCATTTGCCACATCAACCATTGCTGCGCCTGCGATCGGCGGCGCGGGCTTTCGGGAAGCAATTGCCCGCTCTTTTCGGCGAGATACAGCAGGATCGCGCCGCTCTCGAACACCGGCAAAGGCGCCCCACCGCCGATGGGCTCGTGGTCGACGATCGCGGGCAGGCGGCCGTTGGGATTGATGCGCCGATATTCGGGGGTAAGATGATCACCCTCGAGCATGTTCATCGCGAGCAGTTGGTGCGGCAGCCCGACCTCTTCGAGCATGATCGACACTTTGTGGCCGTTCGGCGTGGGCGTGAAATAGACGTCGATCATCGCGCGGTTCACCCCTTCACACAGGTCACGACCGCGATCGCCGCTTCCCTGTCGAGGAAAGCTTCGATCGCGGCCGATCCCTGGGACATCATATTCGAACCTAGAACTTGATCCCGGCCTCGACCGAAATGTTGCGCGTGGGTTCGAGATAGAGGATCGCGCGCGGCGCCGCGGTGATCGGTGACGGCAGGTTGAATGCGCTGCCGACCGTCTTTTCGTTGGTCAGATTCTTGCCGACGAGCGCGACGTGCCAGCGGTCGTCCTGATCGGCGAGCTGGACGCGAAGGTCGAGCTTCACATAGCCGTTCTGGACGCCGAAGATCGGGCTCTGGTTGTCCGAGTTGAAATATTTCGACCGCGCCGACGCGACGCCGGTGATGTCGAACTTCAGATCGCTCGACAGGTCGAAGCGCGCGTGCGCTGTTACGCTTCCCGTATATTTCGACGAATAGGCAACAGGGTAACCGGCCAGGTTATTGTTCGCGACGTGGTTCGGTTGCGTCCGATCGGTCTGTGCGGGATTGCAAACCGACAACGGCTGGCTGGCGAGGCAGGCCGCGCCGGGATAGTTGTCATATTTGATATCGGAATAGGCGGCCGACGCGCTGATGTCGAAATTGGGGGTCGGAAAGATGCTGAGCGATCCTTCGAGGCCCTTCGACGTTGCCGCGGCGGCATTGCCGGTCAGGTAGCTCGAGATTGCGGGCTGATACACCGAAACCTGCAGGTCCTTGAACTTGGTGTGATAGGCCGAGAGGTTCGCGACGACCTTGCCGTCAAACAGCGTCGATTTGATGCCCGCCTCGAAATTCTCCGACTGTTCGGGTTCGAAGGTGAAGGTCGCGCTGGTCGTGCCGAGCGTGTTCGACACGAAGCCACCCGATTTCGAGCCGCGGCCCCACGTCGCATAGACCATGATGCGCGGCGCAATGTCATATTGCAGCGTCACCGACGGGTCGACATTGCCTTCGCTGATCGAACCCGTGGCGCTCGAGATCGGGCGCAGCGCGAAGGGGCCATAGACGAGCCGCGAGGCGAAATCGCCGTCCTTCTTGGTGTGGCTGTAACGCAGGCTGCCGATCGCGCGGAACGCATCGCTGATGTTAAATGTCGCCTGGCCAAAGACCGACCAGGATTCGGCTTTCTGCCGGAAGAGGCTGTCGATGCGGCCGAAATAGTTGAGCGCCGCGATGTTGAAGCCCTGAAATTGCTCCAGCGTGTAATCGGACTTGTCGTAATAGGCGCCCGCGATGAATTCGAAGGTCTTGCCCGTCGGCGACAGGATGCGGATTTCCTGCGAAATCTGGTCGAAGCGTTCGGGGAAGGCATTGTACACCGAATTGGGAACAACGGCGCCGCCGCTGTTCGGGATCGTCTGGTCGAAGCCGTTGACGATCTTCGACTTGAACCAGCTGTAGCCGGTGACCGAAGTCAGCGTGAAGTCGCCGAGCGCGAGGTTGCCGACGCCCGAGATCATCACCGACTTGTTGTTGTTCCCCTCGTCGCCGAGTGCCGAGCGATCGAGGTAACGCGTGGTCTGCGGATCCTGGCCGCTGGTCAGGGGGCTCGACACGGTGATGCCGCCGATGACTTCGCGGTTTCCATACTCGACCTTCGCGGTGTAATCGAAATTGTTCGACGGTTCCCACTTCACGGTCAGGCGCAGCAGCTGCGACTTGATTTCGGGATCGTCGTGATCGGTCGCGCGGTTATAGATATAGCCGTCCTGGTTGACGATCTTGTACGCGAAGCGCGCGCCGAGCGTGTCGCTGATCGGCCCCGACAGATAGCCCGAGAAATCGGTGCCCTTGTGGTCGAAGTTGTAAAGGCCGGTGATTGCGCCTTCGAAATCCTTCGTCGGACCCGCCGACACGACGCTGACCGCACCCGCGGCGGTGTTCTTGCCGAACAGCGCGCCCTGCGGCCCGCGCAGCACCTCGACGCGCGCGAGGTCGAAGAAGGGAGCCTGCGCCTGGCGGTTGCGGCCGGCATAGATGCCGTCGACATAGAGCGAGACCGACTGGTCGAAAGCGAAGTTCGCCGGCGGCGAACCGAAGCCGCGGATATAGATGACGTCGTTGCCCGCGGTCGACTGAACGAAGACGTTCGGCGTGTAGTTCATCACCGCCTTGATATCGCTGGTGTTGAACTCGGCGAGCTTGGCGCCGCTCACGACTTCCATCGAAATCGGCACGTTTTGCAGATTCTGTTCGCGCTTTTGGGCGGTGACGATGATTTCGTTTGCGTTGCTGTCGTCGACGTCCGCCGTGTCGGCGGGGGCTGCCTGCGCCATCGCCGGTGCGGCATTGGCTAGCATCGCGATCGCCGCCACGCCGGACAGCAGGAACTGGTTATGCGCCTTCATCTTCACCCTCCCATAGAGCTTATCGTCGCGGTCCCGGAAAGCCTTCCGATCCGTCAATCTGATTGACCCTTAGTATACTAATGGTTTTATGCTTGTCCATAGGCAGGAAGAGGATTCGCATTATGAACGAAGAAAATACGCAGACCGCCCCGATCGCACTCGCTACGCGCCATCTGTGCACCGTCGAGTTCGAGGTGGGGGGCGGAATCATCGGCATTGGCGTGTCGCCGTTCGGCGACCAACGGCTCGGCTATATCAGCGGCGGCCGATTTTTCGGTCTGCGAATCAATGGTATAGTTTTACCCGGCGGCGGGAACTGGTCGCGCAGCGGGCGGCTTGGCGACGATGCTTCGGTCGGTACCTTCGATGCCCGCGCGGTGTGGCAGACCGATGACGGTGAGCTCATTTACCTCAGCTACACCGGGCGCAACATCATTCCCGACGATGTGCGCGCGACCTTCATCGATCCCGCTGTCCCCGACGCCGACCCGTCGCGATACTATCTGCGAATCGCGCCGGTGTTCGAAACCGCGAGCGCCAAATATGGCTGGCTGAACGGCGTGCTCGCGGTCGGCGTCGGCGAACGCACCGATTTCGGGGTACGCCATGTGATCCACGAGATACTCTGAAATGATCGACCTCCATTATTCGGCGACCCCGAACGGGCAGAAGATCGCGATCATGCTCGAGGAAATCGGCGAACCCTACCGCGTCATTCCCTATGACATTTTCGACGGCGACCAGCTGACCGCCGAGTTCGGGCGCATCAACCCGAACCACAAATTGCCCGCGATCGTCGATCAGGATCCGGCAGGCGGAGGCGACCCGATCACCGTGTTCGAGTCGGGCGCGATCCTGCAATATCTCGCCGAGAAAAGCGGGCGCTTCCTGCCCGCGTCGGGCGCGGCGCGCGCGGCAACCCTGTCATGGCTGACCTGGCAGGTCGCGGGCCTCGGACCGATGGGCGGGCAGGCGAGTCATTTCCTGCGCTATGCGTCCGCGGGGGAGGACTATGCGGTCGAACGCTACACGAAGGAAGTGAAGCGCCTCCTCACCGTGCTCGAAAAGCGGCTGGAGAAGAGCGCCTATGTCGCGGGCGACGATTATACGATCGCCGACATGGCGATCTGGCCGGGTCGCGCTTCCGCATTCGTGATGGGCATGGACCTCGACGAATGGCCCGCGATGCATGGCTGGTTCGAACGGATCCGCGGACGCCCGGCGGTGGCGCGTGCGATGGCGCGCGAGGATCTGAAAGCACCGGCCAAATATGTCGGCCGCCACCAAAAGCTCGACGACAAGGAATGGTCGAACATGTTCGGCGACGCGAACCATTCGGCGGTGAAGGGGGATTGAAGTCGAGGGATCTGTCGAGCGTCTGCTTTCGACCGCTAGTTGCCGCTCCACCTCTTACTTCGTCATTCCCGCTTTCCCGGGGACACCGATGTTATAACTCGCTGGAAATAGCTATCTGAACCTTTAGGGCCTCCCGGAATTGGCAGCTTTGCGGCCAAGATCGGTCCACCCATTATCCGGCCCTCAGCGCGGCTTCTAATGGCCTCAGCCACCGCAGATAGGCATGCGATCGGTCTTGCTCGTGATGAATGGGCGCCCGAACCTGCTGGGCACTCGGCGTGTAAATGGCACGCGAATTTTCTTCGGGTCTGAGGCAGGAGGACGCAAAAGGAAGTCGCAGAAAGCCAAGCAGGGCGCGTATCTCCCGCTCTGTGTTCGATACAAGCCGCGCATGATCGAGGCGGTACAAGCTGCCGGGTGCCAGACCCTGCATCATTTCCATCATCCCAAGATAATGGCGATAATATCGGCCGAGATCTTCCAGCGTGTTCGGAAAGTCGGTGTGGCGGTTGAAATAGGTCGTGTAGGCCGAAAAGCAGCAGGCCAGCGGGGCGCGCCGCACGTCGATAATTCGCGCGCCCGGCAGGATCCGGCGAATGAGTGCGACAAGGCGCCAGTTGGCCGGCATTTTGTCGGTGAAATAGGACCGATCGGTGCGGCGATAGCACCCCGCTCTCGTCAGATAATCCGTGCCGAGCTGCGCTGCTTCGGCGTGCGTCAATGTCTGCAGGCGGCGGACAAAGGCATCGGGCGAATCGAAGGCACCGATCGAGGCGGCGACTTCGGGCAATGCGAACAATTCGCCGGCGCCCTCGACTTCGGGATGGCTGGCGAGGATTTGTTCGACGAGCGTGGATCCCGAGCGCGGCATGCCCACGATGAAAATTGCGCTATCCGCTTGTGGGGAATGATGGGTCGCTGCCGCGAACAAGGACGGTCGCAATCTGCGGTGGGCCTCGACGAACGCCGCGAGCCCAGCTCTGTCATAGGGAACGAGGGTGTCGCGGAGAGCGTTGGCTTCGGTGAATTTCTCGAACGACCTTTCGAACGCACCGTGCGCGCCGTGGGCACGGCCAAGCGCGAACAGAAGCTGGATCTTGTGATGGGGGTCGCGCACGAGGACGAGGGCCTTCTCCATCGCTGCGACATCGGTGTCGCCAAGCATGGCGGGCAAAGTGGCAAGCCCCAGCCACGCGGGGCCGAAATCGGGCGCGAGCTCGACCGTCTGGCGAAAGACGGCCGCAGCCTCGCTCACGTCGCCAACGGCGGCGAGGTCGCTGCCGAAATTCGCCCACAGGAGCGGCACGCCCGGAGCGGCAGCGACCAGCGCCCGGTGGACGTCGAGCGCGTCCGCCGCACGGCGCTCGCCCGATAATATGCCGGCCTTTATCGATAGCGGCCAGATCTTCGACGGCTGACGGTCTATCTCGCGGTCGAGATGGGCCAGCGCTTCGTCGGCACGACCGGCGCCGCAGAGGAAGGAGGCGAGCGCGGCGTGCGCCTGGGCCGCGTCGGGTTGCGCGGCGACCGCCATGCGCAGGGCCCGTTCGTCGGGCGGGGGGGCGGATTCTGCGTTCATCGACGGAATGTGGGTCAACATCGTGCCGCGTGTCTAGAGACGGGCTTGCGGTCTGTGCAAGTTTCTCGGGCCGGGCGAAGGTTCCGAAAAGGAGCGGCACGATGTTACCCCGGCCGTAGTTTCCCGTATCGACACCGTGACTTGCCCGCATTTACTCGTGCCTGGTAACCATTTGATAATAATTCGCTCTGTAGTCGATCACTCGTGTCATCTTCCGGCCGTGCCGGGAGGCTGGCCTGGCCTTCCGCAGGGATATGTTCCCGCGCGCGGGAGGTCGGTGGCGGCATAGGGCGGGAGTTTGCATTGCAGGCGCCAGACACACCGTAAAGGAACGCGAGGCCCGTTTTTTGCGAGCAGCGCAGCAACTGCCGAGGGAACATATGATCAGGGACGGAGCATTTCTTTCCATACTCTCCGCGCCCGACCTCGCGATCTTTGCATCCCGCCCCGAATGGCCATCGGCCTTCACCAACAGACAATCCATCTTCCGTGACCCGCTCACGACCCCCGAACCGTGCCCGAAGGAAATATCATGACTATCGACAGCGTGTCTGCCGCCCATACCCGCAAGACGCAGCCGCTGTCGCGCCGCCTGTTGTGCGGAGCCTCGCTGGCGGCGGTGCTCGCGTGCGCGCCGCTGTCCGCGCGCGCCGAGGACCGGTACTGGGATGCCAACGGCACCGCGGTCGGTTCGGGCGGCACCGGCACCTGGAACCTTGCCAACCTCAACTGGAGCCCCAATGGCGACGGGGTCAGCGGCCCCTTTGTCGAACCGTGGAACAATGACGATATCGACAATGCGATCTTCGGTGGCACCACGGGCACGGTGACCGTCGGCGTGCCGGTGACGGTCGGCAACATCACCTTCAGTTCGGCGGGCTATGTGTTGAGCGGCAGCACGATTACGCTCGGCGGTGCCAATTCGACGATCACGACAGCGACCGGGAACGCCACGATCAACTCGGTCGTGGCGGGATCGAACGGATTGATCAAGGCTGGCAACGGCGGCTTGATTCTCGGCGGCGTGAACAGCTTTACCGGCGATATCAATATCAATGCTGGCAGCCTTTATGCGCTGACCGACAGCGCACTGGGCGCGGCGGGCAACAATATCTTTACCGCAGGCGGGATCACCACGCGCCTGTCCATCAGCGGCGCAAGCACCGCGCGCACGGTCACCATTGGCAATGGCGGCAATGTGATCCTCGAAGGCACGGCCGCAGGCGCGGCGCGGATCAGGGGCAACGGGTCGGTGCAACTCGCCGCGAGCGGCGTCACGATGAGCAACGACCTCAGCGACTATACCGGCCGCACCCTGTTCCAGGGCTGCAACGGCACCTGCTCGGCGCGTTTCACCTCGATCGGCAATCTTGGCGAAGCAAGCTCGCTCGGCGCGCCGGTGACGGTCGCTGACGGCACGATCATTTTCAACCAGTCCAGCCAGTATAGCGACAGCATCATCTACCTTGGCGATGGCGACAGTTCGAACCGCAACTGGGACATAAACGGCAATGGTGCGCTGATTCGAAATCAGGGAACCGGGACGCTCGAGATCACGGGCGACGTTGATATTTCGGCCAACGGGACCTTTTTCGCGGACACGGCCGACGTGCGCCTGGTCGGCGTGCTCAGCGGCGGAAGCTTCGGATTCAACGCTTCCGCCGGACGCAATATTACGCTTGGCAACGCAAATATCTTTACCGGTCAGGCAACGCTTGTCGGCGATATCAGCGTTGGTAAGCTGGCCGATATCGGCAGCGCCAGCTCGCTCGGCGCGGGCACGACGATCGGCCTTGCCAACGGGACGCTGATCTATGGCGGCACCGGCGACACGAGCAACCGCGAATGGTTGATCAGCGGTGCGGCCAACGCGATCCGCAACGACGGCACCGGCGCGCTCAACCTGTCGGGTGCGCTCGTCTTCAATCCATCGAACCCCAATCCCGATGCGCTGACATTCGGCGGCAGCTTTGCGGGGACCAATTTCTTCTCGGGGGCGATGTCGGGCAACGGCAACATCGTCGCCGACAGCGCCGGAACGTGGGTGCTCGGCGGCGCGAATGTCCAGCGCGGCACGGTGACGGTGACCAATGGCACGCTGCGCGCGGGTGCCGCCGGGGCGTTTGGCAACGCGACGGGGTTCATCGTCAACGGCGGTACGCTCGACCTCGGCGGTTTCGACCTCGTCGCGCCGTCGCTGACCGGCGGCGGCGGAACGGTCGCGCTCGGGGGCTCGACGCTGACGGTCAATGCCGCGACGGCGCAGAGCTTCGGCGGCGTTATCGCGGGCAGCGGCGGGCTGATCAAGGCCGGTGCCGGGACGCTGACGCTGACCGGCGCGAACAGCTACGCCGGTGCGACGACCGTCGCCGGCGGCAGGCTCGCGCTCGACTTCGCAGGGGCGGGCACGCCCGTGTCGAATATCCTGTCGTCGGTATCGCATCTGGTGCTGTCGGGCGGGGCGCTCGATGTGCTGGGCGCGGCGGGCGTGCTCAATAGTCAGACGTTCAACGGCCTGACGGTGAGCGCGGGCAGCAACACGGTGCGCGGTATCGACGGCGTCGCGGGCATGGTGACCGTCAATCTCGGCGCGATCAATCGCACCGGCGGGCTCGTCAATTTCGTGCTGCCCGGCGCGGGTGCGATCATGACGACCAATCTCGACGGCGTGCTCGGCGGCTGGGCGACGGTCAATGGATCGGATTATGCCAAGGTCGCGGGCGGCAACATTGTCGCCTTTGACGCCACCGACTATACCGACGAGGATAATGCCGGAAATTGGGCGACCGGCCAGATCATCAGCGACAGCGCCGGAGCGGCCAACTCGCCTTATTTCGGAACGGTCGGCGGCGACGTCTATCTCGCGGGCCTGCGTTATTCGGCCGCGGCGGGATCGACCGTCACGATCGGCGCGGGCAACATATTGGGCGTTGACGGCACGATCATCATCGCGCCCGCTGTCGGCACGGCGAACCAGACGATCTCCGGCGGTCAGCTGACCAGCGGCGTCGCGGGCGGGGCGCTTGGCATCCAGCATAATGGCGGCGGTATCTTTACCGTCGCATCGGTAATCGTCGACGGCGGCGGCATAACCTCTTTCGCGAAGGGGGGAGCCGGACGCGTCGTGCTGTCGGGGACGAACAGCTACACCGGCGCGACGACGCTGACCGGCGGCGTCCTGCAGGTTTCGAGCATCGCGAACGGCGGCGTGGCCTCCAGCATCGGCGCGTCCTCGGCGGCTTCGTCCAACCTCGTGATCGAGGGCGGAACGCTGGAATATACCGGCGGCACCACCAGCAGCGATCGCGGCTTCACATTGGTCAATGGCGGCATCTCGCGGACGGTCGACGTGACGCAGGCAGGCGCCAACCTGACCTTCTCGGGCCTTGTGACAAGTTCCGACGACGCGGGCTTGACGAAAGCGGGTGCGGGCACGCTGACGCTTGCCAATGCGGCGAACGATTATGTCGGGGTCACGACGGTCGCGGGCGGTACGCTCGCGGTGGACACGCTGACGAACGGCGGCGTCGCGAGCGGCATCGGCGCGGCGAGCAATGCCTCGGCGAACATCGTCCTCAATACCGACGGCCGGCTGCGCTATACCGGCGGCACCGTCACGACCGATCGCGGCTTCACGCTCGCGCTCGGCAACGGACGCATCGACGTCGAGCAGGCGGCGACGACGCTGACGATCAGCGGCGTTGCGACGGGATCGGGCAATAATTTCATCAAGGACGGCGCGGGTACGCTCGTGCTTGGCGGCACCAACACCTACACCGGCGATACGATCGTGACCGCGGGGACGCTGCGCGCGGGTTCGGCGCGCGCCTTCGGTCCCGGCGGGCATTATATGACCGTCAACGCGGGCGCGACGCTCGACCTCGGCGGCTATGACGTCAATATCGCGGCGATTATCGGCGGTGGCCTGGTCGATCTTGGCGGGCGAACGCTGACGACGGCAGGCGGTCCTGGCTTTTTTAACGGGCGCATCACCGGCACCGGCGGCTTCACGCGCGGCGGCGGCAGCTATACGCAGACGATCAGCGGCTGCAACAACGACTATACCGGCGTCACGACGATCAGCAGCGGGCTGGCGATCGATTGCATCGCCAATGGCGGACAGGCGAGCGCGATAGGTGCGTCGTCCTCGGCATCGTCGAATCTGGTGCTTGCCGGTGGGACGCTGGCTTATACAGGCGTCAGCGCATCGACCGATCGCGGTTTCGCGATGACCGGCAATGGCGCGATCAACGTCGTCGATCCCGGCACCGTGCTGGAATTTTCCGGGGATGTCACGGGCGGCGGGCAGCTGGCCAAGACCGGCGCCGGGACGTTGCTGTTGTCGGGAACGAACAGCTCGACCGGCAATCTGCGCATTATCAATGGCGCGGTTCGCGCCGGATCGACCACCGCTTTGGGCACTGGCCCGATAACGCTCGATAACACCGCCGACGTCCTGCTCGACCTCGACGGCTATGACAACAATGTTCGCTATCTGATCGGCGGCGGCCCGCTGGGCGGCAACATCGCCCTTGGCGGAGCGACACTGACGATCAATACGGGCGGCAGCGGCGCCGCCGTTTACGGCGGTGCGATTGCAGGAAGCGGCGGCCTGGTCATGAACGGCGCCAGCTATCAGCAACTGTCGGGTTGTTCGAACAGCTATGGCGGCACGACGGTCATCAACGCGGGCACGCTCGCGGTCGCCTGTCTTGAGGATGGCGGCGCGAACAGTTCGATCGGTTCGTCCTCCTCGGCAGCGAGCAATCTTGTGCTCGGCGGAGGCACGCTGCAATATGTCGGCACCGGCGGCGCCACCAACCGCCAGTTCACGCTCGGCGCTTCGGCATCGAGCAAGCTCGACGCGTCGGGCACCGGCGCGATCGCCTTTACCCATGCCGGGCCGCTGACTTTCGCCAGCGCCAATGCGGCGCAGACGCTGACGCTGGGCGGCACGAACGCGGCGAACAATATCCTTGCCGCGCAGGTCACCAACAACGGCATCGGCGTCACCCGCCTGACCAAGACCGACGCGGGCACCTGGATCCTGACCAACGCAGGCAGCAGCTATACGGGCATCACGACGATCAGCGGCGGCGTCCTTGGCGTCGACAAGCTAGCCGACGGCGGTATCGCGAGCAGCATCGGCGCCTCGTCGGCGGCCGCGGCGAACCTTGTCATCGGCAACGGATCGACGCTGCGCTACACGGGCGCGGGCGATAGCACGAACCGTCTGTTCACCCTGTCGTCGGGCGTCACCTTCATCGAATCGTCGGGCACCGGCGCGATCGTCTTTACCGATACCGGGCCGGTGACGCTGGCGAACATCAACCAGGCGCGCACGATCGCGCTGGGCGGCACCAACGCGGGCAACAATACGCTGGCAGGCTCGATCGGCAATGCCGGCAGCGGCGTCACGACGCTCGCCAAGAACGATAGCGGCAACTGGGTGCTCACCGGCAACCACAGCTATACCGGGTCGACCAACGTCAACGGCGGCACGTTGTTCATCGGCGGCGGCGGCACGACGGGGTCGATCGCCAGCGCGATCGTCAATAATTTCGGCACGCTCGGCTTCAACCGCAGCGACCTGCTTGCCTATGGCGGGCAGATCGGTGGCACCGGATCGGTGCGTCAGGTGGGGAGCGGCACGACCGTGCTCACCGGCACCAACCTCTACACCGGCGGCACGACGATCGACGCGGGCACGCTCCAGCTCGGCGACGGCGGCACGACGGGCAGCATCGTCGGCGACGTTGTCGACAATGGCTTGCTGATATTCAATCGCTCGAACCTCCTCACCTTTGCCGGGACCATTTCGGGCAGCGGGGCGGTGCGGCAAATCGGCAGCGGCACCACGGTGCTGAGCGGTATCAACGGCTATGCCGGTGGGACGTCGATCCTTGGCGGTACATTGCAGGTGTCCGCCGACGCCAATCTGGGCTTAGCGGCGGGCGCGCTCGACTTTTCGGGTGGCACGCTGCGCACGACCGCGTCCTTCGCGAGCGCGCGGAACGCGAGCCTGACCGGCGCGGGCACCATATCGACCGATGCCGCGACGATTTTCTCGCTCGGCGGCGTGATTTCGGGCGCGGGCGGGCTGACCAAATCGGGCACGGGCATTTTGACGCTGAGCGGAAGCAACAGCTATGCCGGTGCGACGAACGTGAATGCCGGAACATTGCTGGTCAATGGCGATCAGTCGGCGGCGACGGGCCTTTTGACCGTCGCTTCGGGGGCGATGCTGGGCGGCAGCGGCAGGATCGGCGGCAGCGTCAATGTGCTGAACGGCGGCATCCTGGCGCCGGGCAACAGCCCAGGCACGCTCAACATCGATGGCAATCTGGCGCTGGCAGATGGTTCGGTCCTGAACTTCGAATTCGGCCAGGCCGATGTCGCGGGCGGCCCGCTCAACGATCTGGTCAACGTCGGCGGCAATCTGACGCTCGACGGGACGATCAACGTCAATGTGTCGGCCGGGGGCAACTTCGGCGGCGGCCTCTATCGCGTGTTCAACTATGGCGGCGTGCTTGCCGACAATGGGCTGACGCTGGGTTCGATGCCGGCCGGGAGCAATGTCACCGTCCAGACCTCGGTCACGGGTCAGGTCAATCTGATCAACAGCGAGGGTCTGGCGCTCAGCTTCTGGGACGGCGCGGCCGGACCCAAGTTCGACAATGCGGTCAACGGCGGCAATGGCAGCTGGCATCTGGGCGGCGCCGACAATAATTGGACGGGCGCCGACGGCAGCATCAACGCGGCCTATGCCGACGGCACCTTTGCGATTTTCGCGGGCGCGCCCGGCACGGTCACGGTCGACAACAGCGGCGGCGCGGTCAACGCGGCGGGAATGCAGTTTGCGACGGGCGGTTATCTGATCAACGGCGGACCGCTGACGCTGGTCGGCCCCGATTCGGTGGTGCGCGTGGGTGATGGCACCGCGGCGGGCGCGGGCTTCACCGCGACGATCGCAGCGACCCTCTCCGGGGCGAGCCAGCTGGTCAAGAGCGATTCGGGCACGCTGATCCTCAGCGGCGCCAACAGCTACACCGGCGGCACCGCGATCAACGGCGGCACGCTGCAGATCGCGAGCAACGCCAATCTGGGTATCGCGAGCGGGGGCATCAGCTTCGACGGCGGCACACTCAACACGACGGCGACCTTCACCTCCAATCGTAATATCGCCCTCGCGGGGGTCGGCACGGTCAACGCGAACGGCGGCACGCTCTGGACGGCGACGGGCACTGTGACGGGCGCCGGATCGCTCACCAAGACCGGTGCCGGAACACTCATCTTGACAGGCGACGCGACGCACACCGGCGGGACCACGATCACCCAGGGCACGTTGCAGATTGGCAATACCGGTACGACCGGTTCAATCGCGGGCGACATACTCAACAACGGCTTCCTCACCTTCAACCGCACCGCCAATTACGCCTTTGGCGGCGTGATCAGCGGTTCGGGTTCGGTCGTGCAGAACCAGGGCGTTCTGAGCCTCACCGGCAACAGCAGCTATGGCGGCAGCACCGGGGTCAACTTCAGCCAGCTTCGCATCGTCGCGGGCAACACGGTCTCGTCGGGCGGCGATTTGGGCGTCAGCCAGGGCGGGCTGACGGTTTCGGGCGCCGGTTCGACGTTCGAAGCCGGCTCGATCACTGCGCAGTCGGGTGTCGCGACCGCGACGATCGACGTCGCCGATGGCGGGGTCCTGAGAGCGACGACGGGCGGGCTGACCCTTCGCAAACCGAGTCCCGCCGGGAGCGCGGCGGCCAATCTGAATGTCACCGGTGCGAGCTCGCTGGTCGATCTGGCGGGCGGTATTGCCGCGAGCAACACCCAGACCGCATCGACATCGAATATCACGATCAGCGGCGGCGGCACCGTGCGATCGGGCTTGTCGAACATCATCGGCGCGGCCGCCGGAAACACGACGGCTTCGACGGTCACGATCACCGGGGACGGATCCAACTGGACGAGTAGCGGCTCGCTGTTGATGACCGGCGGCGATTTCACGGTGGTTCAGGGGGGCGCCGCGCGCTTTGCATCGGCGACCTTCGGCACGGCACCCCAGGGTGCGACCCTGCTGGTTTCGGGCGCGGGCTCCAGCTTTGCGACGACCGGCGACCTCGTCATCGGCAGCGGAACCGGCACTGGCGCGCTTACGGTGACCGACGGCGCAGAGCTGACCGCGGGCGGCGTTCTGACGATCGCGCAGGATGCAGGGTCGACCGGAACCCTCACCATCGGCGACGGCGGCGTGGCGCGGGTCGGCGGTGGAACGCTCGCGATGGGGCCCGGCAATGCGGTGCTCTATATCGGCGACTTCCAATCGCTTCCGGTGGGCAAGCGCGCGGGTGTCCTGGATGCGGCGGAGCTTAGCTTCGCAGCGGCCACCAACATGGTCAATTTCAATCACATCGACACTGATTATGTTTTTGCGACGCGGATGTCGGGCGCGGGCGAGATTATTTCCAGCCGAGGCACGACGATCCTGACCGCCGACAATGCCCATTCGGGCCAGACCCATATCAATGGCGGCATGATTATCGTCAACGGCAACCAGTCGGCGGCGACCGGGCGGATCAGCGTCATGGCGGGCGGCGCGCTGGGCGGCCGCGGTGTGATCGGCGGCGCAGTGGAGGTCTTTGGCCGGATCGCGCCCGGCGATCTCGGCGCGGCGCCGGGAACGCTGACGATCAATGGCGACCTCTTCACCTCCTTCAGCGCCAATCTGGATTATAGCTTCGGGCAGGCCAATGTCGTCGGCGGTGCGTATAACGATCTGATCAATGTCGGCGGCAATCTGACGCTCGACGGCACACTCAACGTCGCGGTGACTCCGGGCGGCAGCTTCGACCCCGGCGTCTATCGCGTCATCAATTACGCCGGGGCGCTGACCAACAACGGGCTGGATGTCGATCCCGCATATTTCGTCCAGACCTCGGTCGCGAACCAGGTCAATCTGGTCAACACGACGGGCCTGACCATGCGGTTCTGGGACGGTGTCGCGGGGGCGAAGAACGACAATATGATCACGGGCGGCGACGGCCTGTGGCAGGCCAGCACCGGCAACGACAATTGGACCGAATTTGATGGCTCCGCCAACGCGCCCTTCACCGACGCGGCGTTTGCGGTCTTCTCCGGCCTTTCCGGCACGGTGACCGTCGATGCGTCGCTCGGCACCGTCACGGCTTCGGGGATGCAGTTCGCAAGCGACGGTTACGTCATCGATGGCGACCCCATCATCCTGACCGGGGTGCAATCGGTGATCCGCGTCGGTGACGGCACCACTGCCGGGGCGGGCTATACCGCGACGATCGACAGCGTGCTTGCCGGTGCCTCGCAGCTGGTGAAAAGCGATCTCGGCACCTTGGTCCTGACCGGCGTCAACACCTATAGCGGCGGCACCGCGATCAACGTCGGCACGCTCCAGATCTCGGCAGACAGCAACCTCGGCGACCCGGGGGGCGGACTCAGCTTCGACGGCGGCACGCTCCATAGCACCGCGGATATGACTTCGGGCCGCGCTGTCGATCTTATCAGCACGGGCAGGTTCCTCACCGACGCGGGCACGACGCTGACGATGAACGGCGCATTCTCGGGCAGCGGCGGCCTTGTGAAGACCGGGGCGGGCACGCTTGCCCTGCGCGGCAGCAGCGGTTTCGCCGGGAATACCACAGTTGATGGCGGGCGGTTGTCGATCACCGACGGCGGCCGCGTTTCAAATTACCGGGGCTACATCGGCAACGCGGCCGGCGAGACGGGCCAAGTTATCGTCTCTGGACCGGGGTCGAGCTGGACCAACGCCAACCATATCTATGTCGGCTACAGCGGCTCCGGCCAGTTGACGATCGAGAACGGGGCTACGGTTTCGAACGCCAACGGGAACATCGGGGTCGATGCGGGCAGCACCGGCATCGTCACCGTCTCCGGAGCAGGATCGACCTGGACCAGTTCCGACAATCTTCAAGTGGGTGTCGGCGGCGAGGGGTCGCTGACCGTCAATGCGGGTGCGAAGGTGATCAACCTGTTCGGCTCTTTCGCCGTCGGGGACGACGCCGGTTCCCGCGGTTCGGTCATCGCATCCGGCGCGGGTTCCACCATTGCGGCGCGAGCAATGTTCGTCGGCAATTACGGCAATGGCGAGCTGACCATCGCGAATGGCGCGCAAGTCGTCTCGAGCGACCTCTCCGCGATCGGGGATGTCGCGGGTAGCCAGGGCGTCATCAATATCGGGGCCGCGGCCGGACAAGGCCCGGCGGCGGCGGGCGCGCTGGACACTCCCATGCTGATTTTCGGCGAGGGCGATGGCACATTGGTCTTCAACCACAGCGATACCGGTTATCTGTTCTCGGCTGGGCTGGGCAGTCAGGGTGCGGGCACACACGCAATCCAGCATCTTGCCGGCACGACGATATTGAACGGCGACGGCTCCGCTTTCACCGGAACCACGGCCGTTTCGGGCGGCACCCTGCTCGTCGGCGATCAGAGCGGCGCTGGCAGCCTCGGCGGTGCGGTTAACGTTGCGCTCGGCGGTACGCTCGGCGGGGCGGGCACGATCGGCGGCAATGTCGCGATAGCCGACGGCGGCGCATTGGCGGCTGGCGTGAACGGGGCCGGCACCTTGACGATCAACGGCGGCCTTTCGCTCGCCGGCGGTTCGCTCCTGAATTACGAATTCGGGCAGGCCGATGTCGCTGGCGGCGCGCTCAACGATCTCGTCAATGTCGGCGGCGACCTGACGCTTGACGGGACGATCAATGTGACGGTCCCGGCGGGGGGCAGCTTCGGCCCGGGCATCTATCGCGTTTTCAACTATGACGGCACGCTGATCGACAACGGGTTGACGCTTGGGACGATCCCCGGCGGCGCCGGCGGCGTTTCGGTCCAGACCGGGATCGCGGGTCAGGTGAACCTCGTCAATTCGCAGGGACTGGCGCTCAGCTTCTGGGACGGCGCGGCCGGACCCAAGCATGATGGCGCCCTCAACGGCGGCGATGGCGTGTGGCGCGTCGCGGGCGCCCTCAATAACTGGACCGACGCGAACGGCTCGATCAACGCCGATTATGCACAGGACAGCTTCGCGGTCTTCGCGGCTGCGCCGGGCACCGTCACGATCGACAACAGCGGCGGCAATGTCCTCGCTTCGGGCATGCAGTTCGCGAGCGACGGCTATGTCGTGACCGGCGACACGCTGACGCTGACCGGCGCGCAGGCAATCGTGCAGGTCGGCGACGGCAGCGTGGCAGGCGCAGGCTATACCGCGACGATCGATGCGGAGATCGCGGGCACGGCGCAACTCCTCAAGACCGATGCGGGCACGCTCGTTCTGACTGGCGCCAACAGCTACACAGGCGGAACGCTGATCAACGGCGGCACCGTCCGGATCGGCAGCGATGCCAATCTGGGCGACGCGAACGGCGGGCTGTCGATCGGCGGCGGAGCGCTCCACACCACCGCCGACATCGTCTCGGGCCGAACCGTCACGCTGGTCGGCGATGGCGCGTTCAGCAGTGATGCCGGAACGACGCTGACGCTGACCGGTCCGGTCGGCGGCTCGGGCGGTATCACCAAGGCGGGCGCGGGCACGCTGGCGCTCGGCGGCAGCGGGTCTTTCACGGGCACGATGACCGTCGAAGCGGGCACGCTGTTCGTCAACGGCGACTATTCCGCCGCGACGGGCGCGACCCGTGTCGCCGCGGGCGCGACGCTCGGCGGCACGGGGACGATCGGCGGCAATGTCGACTTCGCCAGCGGGGCCACGCTGGCGCCAGGCGCGGGCGGACCGGGCACGCTGATCGTGGCCGGCAATCTGTCGCTCGCGGCGGGGACCCAGCTCGATTTCGAATTCGGTCAGGCGGGTGTCGCGGGCGGCGCGCTCAACGATCTCGTCAACGTCGGTGGCAACCTTGTCCTCGACGGTGTGCTCAATGTCGGCGTCCCGGCGGGCGGCGCGTTCGACGTCGGCATCTATCGCATGTTCAACTATGGCGGCACGCTGACGAACAATGGCGTCACCTTCGGCACCATGCCGACGGGTGCTAACGCCGCCATCCAGACCTCGGTCGCGGGGCAGGTCAATCTGGTCAATTCGGGCGGCCTCACGCTGAACTTCTGGGATGGCGCGGCCGGACCGAAGGTCGATGGCGTGATCAATGGCGGCGACGGCGTGTGGCAGAGCAGCGCCGGCAACAGCAACTGGACCGACGCGACGGGCAATCTCGGCGCGCCCTATGCTGACGGCGCCTTTGCGGTCTTCGGCGGCACGGCGGGCACGGTCACGATCGACAACGCATTGGGCGCCGTGTCGGTGACCGGCATGCAGTTTGCGACGAACGGCTATGTCATCGCCGGCGGCGCCGTCGCGCTCGACGGTGCGCAGGCGACGATCCGCGTCGGCGACGGCAGCACGGCGGGCGCGGGCTTCACGGCAACGATCAATTCGGCGCTCACCGGCACCGCGCAGCTGGTCAAGACCGACGCGGGGACGCTCGTCCTCGGCGGCACAAACAGCTACACGGGCGGCACACAGATCGTCGGCGGCACGCTCCGCATTTCGAGCGACGCCAATCTCGGCGCAGCGAGCGGCGACGTGACGCTCGATGGCGGCGCGCTCGAGGCGAGCGCGAACCTCGCCAGCGCGCGCGGCATCGTCCTTGCCGGCGGCGGCACGATCAGGGCCGCGGCCGACACGGTCTTTACCTACAACGGCCTCTTCTCGGGCACGGGCGGGCTGACCAAAAATGGTGCGGGCACGCTGCTCGTCACCGCCGACAGCAGCGGATTCGGCGGCAGCACGACCGTCGCCGGCGGCACGCTGGCCGTGCAGGGAAGCCTCGGCGGCGCTGTCAGCGTCGGCGCGGCGGGCCGGCTCGAAGGCGCCGGCCGCGTCGGCAGCCTTGTCAACGCGGGCGTCGTCGCACCGGGCAGCAGCATCGGATCGCTGACCGTCTCGGGCGACTATGCCGGCAATGGCGGGGTGCTCGAGATCGAGGCGGAGCTTGGCGGCGATGCATCGCTCGCCGACCGTCTGATCGTGAACGGCGCCACGTCGGGCAATACGCGGGTCACGGTGATCAACCGCGGCGGCATCGGCGACCAGACGGTCGAGGGGATCAAGATCGTCGATGTCGCGGGCGCATCGAACGGTAGCTTCACGCTCGAAGGCGACTATCTGTTCGACGGCGAGCAGGCGGTGGTCGTCGGCGCCTATGGCTATCGCCTCTACAAAAATGGCGTTTCGACGCCGCAGGACGGCGACTGGTATCTGCGCTCCGCGCTGCTCGCCGGCGAGAACCCGCAGGGCCCGCTCTATCAGCCGGGTGTCCCCGTCTACGAAGCCTATGTCGGGGCGCTGCAGTCGCTGAACCGCCTGCCGACCTTGCAGCAGCGCGTCGGTAACCGGTCGTGGGCGGCCTCGCCGATCGCCGGTGCGGGCCTCTGGGGGCGGTTCGAATCCGAGCGCCAGCGTCCCGACGCCTTGGTGTCGACCAGCGGCGCCGACCGCAAGGTCGACCAGTGGCAGGCGCAGCTCGGGCTCGATTCGGTGCTGGCACAGCGCAGCGACGGCGCGGCGCTCGTCGGCGGTCTGACCGCGCACTACGGCAAGGCGGACAGCGCCGTGACGTCGATCTTCGGCGACGGCACGATCGACACGCAGGGCTATGGCGTCGGCGCAACGATGACCTGGTACGGGCCGAAGGGCTTCTATGTCGATGGGCAGGTCAAGCTCAGCTGGTTCGACAGCGACCTCGAATCGAACATCCTCGGATCGCTTGCTCGCGGCAACAAGGGCGACGGGCAGGCGTTCAGCCTCGAACTCGGCAAGCAGACGCAGCTCGGCCGCAACCTCAGCATCACGCCGCAGGTCCAGATGAGCTATGCCAAGGTCGATTTCGACCGTTTCGCCGACCCGGCCGAAGCCGCGGTTTCGGCTGCGAAGGGCGAAAGCCTGAAGACGCGCTGGGGCTTGGCGATCGATCACCAAACGAGCTGGAAGGGCCGGTCGGGCGATACGCGCCGTACGCGCCTCTACAGCGTCGTCAACCTCAGCTACGAATGGCTCGACGGCGCCGAGGCCGACGTATCGGGAACACCGGTTGCCAACCGCGACCACCGCCTGTCGGGCGAACTCGGTCTCGGCGGCAGCTATAGCTGGGGCGACGACCGCTTCACCCTGTACACCGAAGTATCGGGCGATACGGCGATCGCCGACTTCGGTGCGGGCTACAACGTCAAGGGCACCGCGGGCTTCCGGGTGCGGTTCTAAGTTGCGGTCGTTGGACTCTCGAGAGAGCGGACGCCCCGGACCTCCCGGAGCGTCCGCTCTTCGCCGTTGAGGGCCAGAGGCGGACCGTCTCCAAGCGGCCAAGTTTAGCGTTAGAATATGCTGACTTTGGACGAAGCGGAAAGGCCGGAACCTGCCTTGGTCGACAGACGTTTAGTTCGTATCCAGAGCGTGACGGGGTGCGGGTCCAACCGGGGTCGCTGAGTTCGCGTCGTGGATGAGGGCCGAAGGTGGACGCACAGACGATACTCGTCGTCGAGGACGAGTTCCTGATCAGATTTATGCTGGCGGATTCGCTGCGGGACGTCGGATATCAAGTTCTGGAAGCTGCGGACGGCGATGAGGGGTTCGACATTCTGAGTTCCGGGAAGGTCGTCGATCTCATTGTCACCGATGTCCGCATGCCCGGCGAAGTCGATGGGATGGAACTGACACGCCGCTCCAAATTGCTGGCGCCCGGTCGCCCCGTCATCGTCTGCTCGGCTCACCTGTTCAAATCCGAATCCTATCCGGCCGATGAATTTCTTGCGAAACCCTACAGTATGGCCGAGCTCGCCGATGCAATCGCACGGTGGATTGGAGACCCATGGCAGAAGAGCTCCCAGACCCACAGTGCCTGATCGTCGCCGACGCTGACGTCTTGATACGCAACGCGCTCGCCGAGTATCTTCGGCACTGCGGATACAAGGTCTTCGAGGCGGCGACGTCCGACGAGGTGATCATGGCGCTTGAGGAAGGCGCGGTGAAGATCGACGCGCTGTTGGCCGACGCCGAGCTGTCAGGAAAATTCAATGCGTTCGAGTTACGGATCTGGGTCAGGGACCATTATCCCGATGTCGAGATTGTTCTTGCCGGGAATGTCGATTCGGCCGCGAAGGCTGCAGGCCACCTATGCGATGAGGGTCCGCATTTCCAAAGGCCCTATGATCCGGAAAGCGTCGCAGCTCACATCAAGCGCCTCCTAGCTGCAACTAGGCGCGAGACCCCCTAGCTCGTTTGGAAACTTTCGGAAGCAAGAGGCCGAGCGCCGTCAAAGCGTGTCAGCGAAGCGCCCAGCGGAGAATCTGGATATCTGGCCTGCTGCTGGAACTCGCTTCAAATGACCCGAACGCTCGGCGGTGAAGGCCCCGCGCGTTCTTGAAGCACGACGCCGAAGGTTGGGGCTGGCACCTCGACCAAGGTGCCGCTAGGTCATCGGAATGACCCACAACGAGCGCCCGACATCCGCGCTTCGCGCTTTCCTGGCTAGCGGAGCAGCGGGCGGTATCATCCTGATGGCGGCCGCTGCGCTCGCGATGATCGTCGCCAATTCGGCGCTGGGTGGTCTCTACCACGATATGCTCCACACGCCGATAAGTCCCGCGCTGACCGAGAAGCTAGGTCCGATGACCGCGCATCTTTGGATTAACGATGGCCTGATGGCGATTTTCTTCCTTTTCGTCGGGCTGGAGATCAAGCGTGAGTTGGTCGATGGTCGCCTGTCGACCTGGCAGCAGCGCCGCTTGCCCGTGGTCGCGGCGATTGCCGGAATGGCGGTTCCCGCCGCTGTCTATTTGCTGTTCGCCGGCAGCGAACCAGCGCTTGTAAACGGCTGGGCGATTCCGGCTGCGACAGACATCGCCTTTGCGATCGGCGTGCTTGCGCTGCTCGGAAGACGCGCGCCCACGTCGCTCAAGCTTTTTCTGGTTACCGTGGCGATCGTCGATGACATGGGCGCGGTCGCGATCATTGCTCTCTTCTATACTGCGGGCCTCGCTATTCCCGCGCTCGTTGCCGCTGCCGTCATTCTCGCCGCGATGTTCGCGCTCAACCGGCTTGGCGTGCGGTCGCTGCCGATTTATCTGATCGGCTTCGCCTTGCTCTGGTACGCGGTGCTGCTTTCGGGCGTTCATGCGACCATCGCCGGTGTACTCGCCGCTTTCGCCGTACCGATTATCCATACGCCGGGAAACCCCGACTCGCCCGATTCGCCGCTCCACAAGCTCGAGCATGCGCTCGACGCGCCGGTGGCTTATTTCATTGTCCCGCTGTTCGGTTTCGCCAATGCCGGGGTTGCACTCGCCGGGATCTCCATCGACGAGATACTGGCTCCAATGCCCGTGGGCATTGCCGCAGGACTTTTCCTTGGCAAGCAGCTGGGAATTTTCGGGGCTGTTTGGCTTGCGGTCAAATCTGGTTTTGCCGCCAAACCGCGCGGCGCGACATGGCTCCAGATTTATGCCGTTGCCGTGATCTGCGGCATCGGTTTCACGATGAGCCTGTTCATCGGCGGCCTCGCTTTTGCGGACCCCGAGTTGGTCGAAGAAGCCAAGCTGGGCACCCTTGCGGGTTCGATTCTGGCCGCGCTGACCGGCTATGTCCTGCTTCGCTTCGCCCCGCCGCATCCCGGCCAAACGCGCCAGGAAGTAGCGCAAGCGGAGGAGATTGCAAACGATGGCGATGTTGAAAGAATCTGCGCTGATCGGGGGCAGTAGCAATCTCTCCGTTATCGCGAGTTCCAGCGTCGGCGAGTTGCCGGGTTGGGACCTTTGCCCCGCTTAATCCAAAACGTTCACGCGGTGTGGCTTGCTTTAATCCCGTCGATCGGTTCGCGTCCTGATCCTGATAGTACAGGGCACTGGCTTCTCGGCCTTTGCGGCGACCTGTTCACAGGTGCCGATAGCCTCGCGATTGTCGCGGCGCATTTCGGCCGCCTCGGCGATGGCCTGCCACGCCTCCGGGCTATCGGCCTGCATGATGCGGACTCCGGCTTCCCAAAGGCTCGGCTCGCCAACCGTTCGCCGTGCGATGCGTTCTGGCCAGTGCCAGTTCTCAGGCATGGCGCGAGCGACAATACCGGGCAGGAGTGACCAGAGTAGGCACCCGGCAAAGATTCCGCCACTCACGCCCCACCACATTTGCTGGCGCTGCTGCTCCCGTGTGCGGGCGTTGCCGATGATCTGGTGCAGCGCTTGTACTGCGCTTGCCTGACTCTGCTGGACTTTCTGGACGCTGGCCCTGTCGGTCTCGCGGGCTTTTTGTGCCGCTGCGGTCATACGCGCGCCCATATTCTCAGGGGTCATGTCCAGCGCGGGCGCATCTTCGATCGCCTTCAACCGCTTGTCGATGTCGGCGAGCTTGGCGTTCGTCTTTTCCAGCGTCGGATTATAGTCGGGGACCTCGATGTCGAACCGCTCGGCTGCCATATGCTCGACCGCGCGAGCCATGAGCGCGATGCGCCCGTCCAGTCCCGCCACCCGATCACCAAGCCGGGCGAACGCTTCGGCCGCTGTTTCGTCGCGGGATTCCGACTTATGCGCGCTGACCGGCAATTTCTGGCCTTCCATCTATCTTCTCCTGACTAATGGCCGATGCCCATGCCGCGCCCAAGGTCGCGGACGTGATCGACGGGGATGGAGTTCGCGAGGTCGCGCGACAGGCTGCGGCCCATGTCGCGGGCGATCTCCAGGCCAAGCTCGCGGCTGCGCCCGCCGAGCACCGATTCAAGCTGGGCGTCGCGTTCGAGGCTTTTCGCCATGCCCGACATGGTCTGCGTGACGCGCTTCGCGCCCCGCAAATCGCCATCGCGCACCAGGTTTTCGCGCTGGCGTTGCAACTGCTGCCAGCCTTCGACGAAGCGGTCGGCGCGGCTATAAGGATCGATGCGGATTTCCGCTTCCTTGCTCATTGCTTGCAGCGCGGTTTGGCTGCGCCCCTCCGCCGCCTCGCGGACAAGCTCCGGCTGGCGTTCGAAGGCTGCACCAAGATCGGCGCTCGCATGGGGCCGGATCGCGTCGAGCGCATCCTTGGCCCGGTCTAGCGCCACGCGCTGGTGCGGCATCGGATCGAAGCCCTGCGCACGGGTCTGGTGCACCGCGTCGACCGCCCGTGCATAGCGTTCCACCGCTCCGCGAAGACCGCCAGCGCGCATCGGCTGCACCTCGCGGGCGAGCTGGTCGCTCCGTTCCGGCTGGTGTGACCGCGGTGCTGGCCGGAACCCATCGAACATGCCCCGGCCGCGCTCCGGCTCGGCCTTGGGCCGGAAATTGTCGAAGATGCCGCGTACCTTCTCCGGCACGGCCTTGACGATTTTGGCGACGCGTTCGCCCAAGCCGATGCCGCGCCGCTCGGCAAAAGTGCGAGTGGGGTCGGCGCGCGCATAATCGCTCGCCATATCCTTGGGCCGTTCACGCGACAGGGTGCGGACAAGCCGCGACTGATGCCTGAAGTCGTCGCGGCCATAATGGAGCGCCAGGCCGTCACGGTGGCGCGACATGGCGACATAGGTGCCGTGGCGGTCCATGCCGGGGGTCGCGAGCACATGCGTCTTATCGACGGTCATGCCCTGCGCTTTGTGGATCGTGGCGGCATAGCCATGATCGAGGTCGCGATAATCTTTGATGTCGAACGCGACCGACCGGCCATCATCGGTGCGCACCGCCATGCGCTGCTCATTAACCTGCTCGATGGTGCCGAGCGTGCCGTTCTTCACATCAAGGCTGCGCTCATTGCGCAAGAATATGATGCGGTCGCCGGACGCAAAATCTCGATCGCCGCGCTCGACCTTGAGGCGCACGTCGTCACCGAGATCGCCCGCCGCGCGCATCCGGCCACGTCCGGCATCATTCAACTCGCGCACCTCGTCGTTGGTGTGGGTCAGGATGATCCGGCTCGCGCTATTATCCATCTTCCGGTCGCGGTCCCAATGCTCTATCAGCTCCTCGCGCGCCGCCTCTCTCGTTTCGGCAGCGTGCACCATTCCCCTTTCATCATAGGCCCGGATTGCATCGCCCGTGCGTCCCGTTGCCAACTCGCGCGTGGAATCCTGCTGCCAGTTCTCACGCTGTCGCCGGACCTCGGTGATCTCGACACCGCCGTTCCGTTCATGGATCGACCGGAATGCCGCACCCGCCTCGATCGCCTGCAACTGCTGCGGGTCGCCGACCAGCACGACCTTTGCGCCGGCGTCGGCTGCGTGGCCAAGCACGCGCTCGATCTGCCGCGTGCCAACCATACCGGCTTCGTCGATGACGAGAACGTCGCGCGATGTGAGCAGGTCTCGGCCCTGCGACCAGCCATGTTCGAGGCTGGCGATGGTGCGCGAGGCGATGCCGGAGCCATTCTCCAGCCCCTCTGCCGCGATTCCCGACAGCGCGGCGCCGCGCACCTCCAGCCCGGCGCTTTTCCAAGCTTCGCGTGCGACCCCGAGCATCGCGCTCTTGCCGGTCCCGGCATAGCCGACGACAACGCTCAAATCGCGCTCGCTCGTCACATGCTCGAATGCACCGCGCTGCTCGCCAGATAGCACAAGGCCGGTTGCTTCCGCGCGCGCTAGCGCGCCCTCCCGGTCAGCGTCCGACACCCGATGACGCTCGCGTTCCGCCATGATCTCGGCGGCACGTTGCAACCGCTGCTCGGTTTCGATCATGTCGCGACTGGTGAAGCGATCCTCGCCGCGCCCGTCCTGACCGAGTTCGATGAGGTCGGGCGATGCGCGCACCGCACCCATCACCGCATCGAACTGTTCGCGTCCGTCGCTGTGGCGGTGCGCGAATATGGCAAGGTCTCGGTTCGTGAACGTCGCCTGATGGTGAGTGATCGCATCGAGCGCGACGCGAGGCTCCGCGATAATCCGCTCGCCATTGCGCTGCGCGACCGCGCGGTGATCCTCGATCCGTTCGACTTCGAGGCCGCGGTCCCCCATGCTCGATGCGGCGGGGCCGATCTTGTATTGCGGTTCAAGTGCAATCCCCTGCGCTTCGAGACTGCGATGATCGATCCGCGCATCGATGTCGAGTTCGGCCAGGCGCTGGTTCACATGATCGGCCCAGCGCTCGCGCCACTGCTCTACAAGCTCCGTGCGATTCCACTCGCGAACCTTGGCGCCGAAGCCCGCTTCGCCATCGTCGCCCACGACGATTTCGCGCATCGTCAGCATGACGTGCGCGTGCGGCTTCGCGATGCCGTCGGCGCCGATGTCCCAATGGACATTAAGATCGGCGATCATGCCTCGATCGACGTACTCGGCTTGCACAAAATCCTGCGCCAACTCGATGCCCTGCGCCTGGTTCATCTCGCGCGGGATCGCGAACTCGACCTCGCGGGCAAGCTGCGCGTCCTTCCGTTTCTCGAACGCCTCAACGTCATTCCACAATCGCTCGCGGTCGTGCCATTCGTCGGGGGCGTTGTCGGGCAACAGCACTTCGCTGTGTACGACACCCGATTTGTTGGAGAAGTCATGCGCGCGATCGAGGCGCTGGTCGTGCAACCGGTCGGCCGAACGATAGGCGGCAGCGGCTACGGCGCTCCGTCCGACGGCGCGGCTGATGACTTTGACCGAGAGGTGGAAGATTGCCATGACGGCAATCCATCTACACTTCAAAAGCCACGTCGGCACGACGTATAAGCGCGCCCTCCTCGAATAAATTCTCGGCAGGGACTAGGCGGTGTCAGATTGTCCCGGCGACTCTACTGCGTTCGCGCCGCGCTTCTTCTATCATGGCTCCATCGTCACTCAAATGGAGACTTACGATGCGCAAGCCGCGGGATTTTGATTCGGAGCTGAGGGCGCTCGCCGACAAGGCGAAGCTGCTCAAGGAACGCCGCGTTCGCCAGCTCGGCGAACTCGTCATTGCGAGCGGCGCCGATGCGCTCGAAGCCGACATACTCGCGGGCGCGCTGCTCGGTGCCGCTGCCATTAAAGATGCGAGCGTGAAGGAGGAGTGGCGCAAGACGGGCGCGGCCTTCTTTCAGCGAGCGGAGCGCAAACCTGCGCCGCGATCTGAACAACAGCGGGAAAGCACTCTACCGCTCGACGACGGCGCGGCATCGCGTTGAAGCACGAAAGGCGCGAGGCGACATGCGCGAATGGGTGGTCAAGCGCCGCGAGCGCACGAAACAACTCATCGAACTCGGCGGGCTCGTCGTGAAGGCCGGACTCGTCGATCTCACCGACGACGATCGGGCGACGCTCTATGGCGCGTTCCTCGCCGTTGCTGCGATATTGGACGGCGAGGAACGCGACCAAATCATTGCGCTTTGGCGACGCAAAGGCAAGCGGGCGTTCGAGACCGAGCAGGAGACCGCCCGCGATAAACGTCCTTCACCGGTCGCGGCACGAGGACAAGGTGATGGTCGATAACGAAAGGCAGACGATGTTCACCGTGGGGCAGCACGCATTGCTGACGGCCGACTTCAGGGCGTCGGGCATCGATCCGGACGAGTTCGGTTTCACCGATCAGCTTGGCTTTCTGGCACGCGAAAGCAACGACCCCGCCTATCTCGCCAGATATGCGCAATGGGTTCTGACGCGGCCGATGTCTTCGGGCTATGAGGCGCATGTCCGGGTGACGGTGCCGAAGCTCGCCTATTTGCTCAGCGCCGCCTTCGCTGCCCAGGATGCACACGGCCGCTGCATCGCCGCCTGTTCGATGATGACGCGAATGCTTGACCTCCTACATGTCTGGAGTTTCGGCCTGTTCGGATCGGTCGTCATCGAAGCTCCCGATCGGGGCCTCAGGCGAACGATGCAGACGATCGCTTTCAAGCGCGATCCTGACCTCGATGCCGCTGCCGGTCATGCGTGGGTCTGCGCGCCGCCCTTTCTTCTTGTCGATACCACTTTGGCGCTTCAACGCTGGGACTCGGCGATCCTGCCGCTCGTTCCGGACGTCATTTTGGCCGACGCAGCGGCCCCGCGAGTCCATGCGCGCGTCGAGGATTGTGTCGATGATCGGGTGAGAGACTTGTTCGCCGAGACCGAAGGCTGGCACGACCCTTATTTGCATCATCGCCTCGACCCGAGCCTGAGGGGATTCCATCAAACATTTCCGGCGCGCGATGTCATAACGCCAAAGCTGCACATGCGTTTCGTTCCGGTCCTGATCCGGCAACCTTGCGAAACGCTGGCGGAGATCGAAGTGAAGCGCGGCGGGCCGTCCGGGGCGACAATCTGGAACAGTATCGTGGCACCGGCCTTCGGCATGGTCCCCTGCCATATGGGCGGCGATGAACGCGGCCAATACTCCGGCAGAAGCGTTGCCCGATCGCGACCAGGCTGCCATAGGCGCGCCATGACGCAGATATTGGCAGATACCGTTCTTCGGGTGATCGAACGCGCGCCGCAATGGATACGGCGTGACCTCGACAGCAAGGATGCGATCGTGCGCATCCGCGCCGAGGAATCGCTCGCGGCGATGATCGCCGATGCGCTGGACAGCCAAGCTGTCGGAGGCTGAAGGTTATTTCTTGAAGAGGGAGACGGTCTTCTTCTTGCGACCGCCGCCGCGGCCCTTGGTGCCGAGGCCGATTTCCTTCGCGAGCGCGCGGCGCTTCTCGGTATAGTTCGGTGCAACCATCGGATAATCTTTGGGCAGGTTCCATTTGGCGCGATAGTCGTCGGACGTCATGTTGTAATGCGTCATCAAGTGGCGCCGAAGCATCTTCATCTTCTTGCCATCTTCGAGACAGACGATGTAGTCGGGCTTCACCGACGAACGGATCGACACCGCCGGTTCCTGTTTGACTTCGGTTCCCGCAGTCGCGCCTAGTCCGGCTAGCGCATCGTGTACAGAACGAATGACCAGCGAAATATCCGATATGGCAACACTGTTGTTGCTCACATGCGCCGCAACAATATCGGCCGTCAGCGTGACGAGCGTTTCCTGATCTTCCATATCTGCTCTCCATCGGCGCAGTGCAATTTTATTGATTTGTGACATGCACGCAGTTTGTCCCCGCTTCAAGAGCGGGGCAGCAATCATGCGTTTGGCACCTAACCATAAAGGGCGGACCGGATCACTTCCCATCGCCATTCGAACGACAGGCGTTTCACCATAAGCTTGAAGCAAATGCGCGAGGCCAGCGATGGATAGTCCGCGCCAAGGATCGCATATTCTGCCTGCGCGCGGCGACGTTCGACATCGGCGCGGCCAATGCCGAGCCTCCGGCCGATTTCTTCATAGGACCGGCCATAATGATGGAAGAATATCCAGACGTGCCGGGTGAGTTCGGGTTGTTCGACCAGCCGCACCGGAATCTGCACCGTGTCGGCGATCTCGTCTCCATCGGCTTCGGCCGCCGTCATCGGTCGTTCCTCCGGCAAGGGCCGCCGCCGCCGGCGAAAATCCGCATATCCATGCGGGTAACGATGATCGGAAACCATGCGGTCGGCCAGCCATTCGTCGAACGGCTGCCAGCCAGAGCAGCGGAGTGCGTCGTTGACGCGCAACAGGCGGTCGCGCCGACGCCGGCACCACGGTCCGACGAAGCGCCATTGATCGACCGCAGCGACACCGGCGCGGCGCGATCGCACAACTGCCTTGCGTAGCAGTGCCGATAACTGCGCGACGAGGAACGCAGTTGCCGCTTCCTCATCGGCTGCGATGTCGGCAATTGGATCGGGCCACGCAATGTTGTTCGGATAGCCGCTTTCGGCGAAAGCAGCCGCGATCGTTTGCCGGTAGTCGCGCTGCAACCGCGCTTGCAAGGCGGCGGTCGCTGACCCGATGCCAGGCACTGGGTCCGTATAGCAGACATGCGCCCGAACGATCGCGCGCGCATCGGCGAGGCAGGTGTGGATGATGTCGCGATTGACCCCAAGCTCTCCCGCCATCTCGCCGATCTCGACGCCGTAGAAATTGTGGAGCAGGAACAGCGCGCGCGAAAGCGCGGGCAGGCTCAGTATCGCGTTGCGGCGGCGTTCGTCGTGACCGGTCATGATCAGCGCCTCACCATTGCGCCGCGATGGCCGCGCGACACAGCGCGAGCCCACGCATCATATGGTAATCGACGGTCTGGATGCAGACGCCAAGCTCGGCGGCGATTTGTTTGTAGGTCAAGCGATGGACGCGGTGCATCACGAACACGCGCCGGGTCTTGGGCGGCATCGCGCGAACGGTGCGCCGATAGAGGCGCTGCAAGTCGATTGCCTCGATCCGGCGCGTCTGCTCGGGTGGCGCCGGCGGGATGCGGTCCTCGTCGAGCGGAAAGAAGATAGGGCATCCCCGTTGCTTCCGGCGCACGCGGTCGATCAGCAGGTTGCGGGTGATCCGCGACAGATAGGCTTGCGGATTGTCGAGGCGTTCGAGCGCCCCGCTACCGAGCAGCCGCGCGAATGCCTCCTGCGCCAGATCGGGCGCCTCGTCGGGACCGACGCGCCGTCGCAGCTTGCGCAGCAGGCGCTGATGTTCGGCGCGATAGACGGCATTGAATACCGCGATCTCCAGAGGCGCGGTCACGGCCGCGCATCCCGCTCACGTCGGCGCGCGCCACCGGGACGCGAATGCCCGGTCACGTCACGGATGCGATCGAGCAAGGCGCGCAGGATGGGACGAACAGCGTCAAGGGTGAACCCGCCATCGTCGGGTCGCGGCTGGTCGAACTGGTGCGCATGACCCCATTTCCAATAGGGCGAGAGAACCGCCGCAAGGCGCGCCATGTCGGGGCAGTGATGCACGAAGC
This sequence comes from Sphingopyxis sp. H053, assembly GCF_001468225.1. GTDB lineage: Bacteria > Pseudomonadota > Alphaproteobacteria > Sphingomonadales > Sphingomonadaceae > Sphingopyxis. The sequence goes on from NZ_LNRU01000013.1 coordinate 50,931, forward strand.
CCGTCGCATTGGCGTAGGCCAGTCCCTTCGCGATATCGAGCCGGACATGCCGGGCATTCCATCGGTCCGAAAAGCCGACGTCGAGCAGATGCGAGGTCAGCGCGAGCTGGGCGACGATGCCCGACTGATAAAGCATCTCGTCGCGCCGATCGTAGAAACCCCGGTCCAGCGATTCGAAAAAGGTTTCGGCATTGTGGTAGCGGAAGCGGCTTAAACTCCGCCGCTCCCTGGTCCGGACGAGCGCGGCCGGTTCATGGTCATACTGATCGTGAAGCAGCGTCAGCGCATGATCCCAGGGCGGGAGGATCGCCGATGTAGCAACCGGCGCAACGGTCAGCCCGCGCAGCAATGCGCGTCGAGACGTGCCACCCGTCGAATCGGCCAAAGGATATTCATGCTCTGCCATTGCCATGCCTCCATCCGTTGCGCCCTCCGGACCGCCGGGTGCAGTGTGAAGGATTATCCGATATCGCTTATAAGGCCAGCAGTGGCTATTTATCAATAACCGATATCTGTTAGTGAAGTTGCGATTGAAAGGGCATCATGGCCGGTTACGACGCTTCCATGGGAAGACCGCCGCTTGGAGTGAAAACGACCGTCATTCGCCTGCCGGAAGGGCTGGGAGAGCGGATTGACGATCTGATCGGCCCCAATCGGCGCGCCAAGTTCATCCGAGAAATCGTGGAACGCGAAGTCGAGCGGCTGGAACTTGAGCGCGAGAAGAAGGCCGGTGGGTCGTTTCCGGCCTGACGGAATATCCACAAACTATGGTCTTGCGCCGCCGGTCGGCTAGGCGCGCACCATCATTCCGCATGTGACCCCAGAATGCCCGGCGCTTTCGCGCCGGGCGAAAATTTGGAGGAACGGGCGTAGCCGTTCCTCCAACGATGATAGCGAAAGCCGATCAGGCCGCTTGGCGCATCTCCGGCTCTTCCTCGATCTGTGCCGGGGTCAGAAGCGGGGCGATGCGCGCGCTCCGCTCGACGCAGCCGATACCGCCACGATCCCTGTAGCCCGAAGGCGGGAAGGCGAAGTATTTGGGAAGCCAGCCCTCCACTTTCGCCCGGCCATTGCTGCCCGTGAGGCAATCGACAAGAATGCCGCGCTGCACCTTGGCCGTGGTGTCTGCATTGGCCTCGGCAACATCATCACCCGCAACCTCGGCAACGATGGCGGTGAGCAATTGCTTGTCGCGGATCAGGTCGGGCAACACCGTGTCATCCTGCCAGCAAGCGCGCATGTCGGTGCCGAGCAACCGGCCTAGCATGTCGATCTCGGCGCTGGCGACGGCAAGCGTCTCGCCCATGACCACGGGAAGGATGCTCATCACCGCCTCGTCGGACAGCGCAGCCAAGCGGACGAACAGCCCCGCAACACCATGTTCGCCATCATAGCCGCCGGTCACCGTCGGCGTTTCAGCGTCGAAACCGAGCAGTGCGAGCACCTCGCGTCGCTTCGTGTCGAACGCCGCTTCGCTTTGCGAAACCTCGACGCTCTCGGCAATCGCATCGCTGGCTGCGCGCTGCTTCTCGACATCGACCCGCCACAGCGGCGAACCGACGATGGCATGGGCGACGATCATGCGAAGCGCGATGCCCGGTTCGGACAACAGCGAGGCACGAACTGCGACATGGCGATGGAGGTCAATATAGTTGCCGAGTGCTGCACTGACCTCGGGCCGCGCCGGCTTGGCGGCATCGGAACCCATTTCACCCTTGGCCCGCCGCCGCGCCTCCTTGTTGGTGATATAACCTTCGTGGAAGGCAACCTCGCCGCGATGGCTGACGGTCACGAAGATTTTGCCGCCCTTCTTCTTCGGGCAGCGTTCATACTCCCAGCGATCGAAGTAGGCGCCGCGCTCCATGACGACGTCATCGGACCAGCCGGTGTCGTGATAGAAGCTGACCTGCTTCTCGACCTCGGCCATCTGCGCGGTCCAGAAAACTTCGCTATCGGCAAAATAGCGGTCCTCATCATACAAGTCAGAGACAATCTCGCCGGGGTAACCCGCGAGGTCGAACATCGCTACCTTGGTCGCAATCGCGCTGCCGCCGAACAGCCATGCTTTGAGCTGGCTCCCTGTAGGCGCGCGCTTCTCCGGACAATCGACGAGCGCCAGCCAGTCACGCTGCTGCGTCTTCGATGCGAGGGTCAGGTGCCTCATGGTGACGACATCGACCTTCTCGGTCCGATACATGGTGCGGATGCGAGGTAGCAGGTTGCCGATCGCGAGCGTCCGCTTGACCTGCAATGAGGTGAGGCCGAAGGTCAGCTCGATATCTTCGATGCTCCGGCCTTCGCGAACAAGTCGGGTGAAAGCTTCGCAGCGATTGATCTCGTCGGGGTCGAGGCGGGCGATATTCTCGATCAGCGAAGCTTCCAAGGCCGCCGCATCATCACCGGCTTCCATGACCGCGCAGGGCAGCGGGTCCATACCATCCTGCTCTCCGGCGATGGTAAGGGCTGCATGATAGCGCCGTTTGCCCGCAACGATCTCATAGGTGCCTTCCGCACCGCTCGGCCTGACGATCAGCGGCACGAGGATGCCTCGCGCCCGGACCGACGGCAGGATATTGGTAAGGTCCGGCTTCTTCGTGACCCCGCGCATGTTGGCGGGCGAAACCGAAAGATGTGCGATGTCGATATGCTTGAGTTCCATGATCTCTCTCCTTTGCTCTTCAACCACCGCAGCCCCGGCTGAGCGGGGTGGGCGTCGAGAGCGACCGGAGAGGCCCGCCATCAAGGCAGGGCGCACCCGAAGGGTCGGAACAAGGTGGAGAACCCCGCAGGGGTTGCGCCCTGCCGGGCGGGCCTCAGAGGAGAGCGACGACCACCTCGCACGGCCGGAGGCCCACGCCAGCGCGCAAAGCGCGATGACCTTCGGGCCGGGGCCATGCTCCGGCCCCTCGCGTCAGTCGATCGTCACGGCTTCAGCCGACGAGACGGCGCAGAGCGGCGGCTCGGTGGAGCGAAGCGGAATAGAGCACGACCGCCGCAGGCGGGACGCAAAGCTCGACGTATCGGCACCGGAATACGCCTGATCGGCACTGAAATGCCTCCCCCATTGCACGCGTCGGGCAAGGTGAGGCAGCCTGGCGCATAGCGGGCAGACCACCGGACAGGAGGTATGCGAGATATGCGAACGGAAATCGCAAGCCGATCGTTGATCCACGCCTCCGTCACGAGACGATGCGGTTCGTTCCAATGCTTTCCTATTGCCGCTTGTTGGCGCCGCGAGCCGCCGATTGGGCGACATTGTTCTCTAACGCCTGTTTTTGCACCCTATGGTGCGATGGTACGGAGATGCAGCGAAAAGGCACTTGCAAGACGGACGTCTATCATTGCAACCTGCCGCCAGGGAGCGTCGTCAACCATTAGGTGTTGGAGGTAATCCCGTGTCCGCTCCCGAAAGAATCGTCCGTCTCAAGACCGTACTCGACCGCACCGGGCTTTCGCGCTCGACCATCTACCGCAAGATGGCCGAGGGCACCTTCCCGCCGCAGTTGAAGATCGGCGTCCACGGCGCCGGCTGGCATGAATCGGCCATCGATCGCTGGATCGCCAACCCCGCCGCCTATCGCCCGGACAATGACAATGACGTGGAGCGCGGCGATGCACGAGGATGATCCGCTGCCGAAGGGGCACATTGCCCCCGCCAATGACAATGCGCCCTTGCTTCGCTCGGCCAAGGTCGATGCCGCGCTGACACGCATCGCCGAAGCGATCGGGCGGCATGTCGCCCGCGAGCACATCCGGGCGCGGAAAGCGGCCAACGACAATGAGCCGGGCGGCAGAAACCCGAGCCCCCTAAAGCGTTGACGCTAGGGGCTCCGGGCGCGACACTGTCTTATCGGTTGTGCGGGGCCTTGTGTTTCCGCCTTTCCAGAAGGACGATGCCATGATCCGCGCCGCGCTCTACGCCCGCTATTCCTCCGACCAGCAAAGCTCGGCGTCGATCGCCGACCAGCAGCGCATCTGTCGCGAGCGCGCGGAGCGGGAGAGGTGGCAACTCGTCGGCAGCTATGAGGATGCCGCCATCTCGGGCGCGAGCATGATCCTGCGGCCCGGTATTCAGTCGCTGCTCGCCGATGCGCAGGCTGGGAAGTTCGATATTGTCGTCGCCGAGGCGCTTGACCGCGTGTCGCGCGATCAGGCCGATGTCGCGACGCTCTTCAAGCATCTCCAGTTCGCGCGCGTGCCGCTCGTGACGCTCGCCGAAGGCGAGATTTCAGAGCTGCATGTCGGGCTCAAGGGCACGATGAACGCGCTGTTCCTCAAAGACCTCGCGAAGAAGACGCATCGCGGTCTGCGCGGGCGCGTCGAGAAAGGCTTCTCCGCAGGCGCGGTCGGCTATGGCTACCGCATGGTCCGGCGTCTCACCAGCGAGGGCGAACTGGTGCGAGGAGAACGCGAGATCGATCCCGTCGAAGCGCTCGTCATCGAACGCATCTTCACCGAGTTCGCAGCGGGGAAGAGTCCGGGCGCGATTGCTCGCGACCTTAATGCCGATGGCGTCACAGGCCCGGCAGGAAAGCCATGGCGCGACACGAGCATCCGCGGTGACGTGCGCCGGGGAACAGGCATTCTCAACAACGAGCTTTATGTCGGCGTGCGCGCTTGGAACCACAAGCATAGCGTCAAGGACCCGAGCACGGGCAAGGAGGTCATGCGCCTCAATCCCGAATCCGAATGGCTGAGGAATGCGGTGCCCGAGCTGCGCATCGTAAGCGATGATCTGTGGCAGGCCGCGAAGCGCCAGCAACAAGCGCTGGCCGAACGCTATACGGCGGTCAAGGAAGCCGCGCAGTCTCGAAGTGCGCAGGGTCTGCGGCGTCCGGCCTATCTGCTCTCGGGATTGCTGGAATGCGGCGTCTGTGGTGAGACCTATGCAATCGTCGTCGGCGATCGATACGGCTGTGTCGGGCATCATCGCCGGGGCTCGTGCACCAATAACCGGACGATCCGCCGCGAGGACCTCGAAAGCCGCGCGCTCGCGGGTATCGCCGAGAGGCTGGTATCGGCCGACAAGATCGAGGCCGCGGTTGCTGCCTATGCTGCATATATCAACCGCCAGAACCGTGAGCGACGCATTCAGGCCGATGCCGACCGGCGCGGGCTGGCCCGGATCGAGCGGGCGGTCGCGGGGATCATGGTGGCGATCGAGGACGGGCTGTATCAGCCCGCCATGAAGGCGCGCATGGCCGAGCTCGATCGCGAGAAAGCCGAAATCACCGCGCGGCTTGCCGAGGCGCCCGCCGATGTTCCCGACGTGCATCCCGGCATCGCCGAAATCTACAAGCGCAAGGTCGCGGCGCTGACCGACACGCTCGCAGACCCGAACACGCGGCTTGACGCTTCAAGCGACATTCGTTCGCTAGTCGGCAAAATCGTGCTGCATCCCGGCGGGAAGCGCGGCGAGGTCCACGCCACGCTTCACGGCTCGCTCATGGGCATTCTTGACTTCGTGAACGACAACCCGCAGCCCCGCGCCACCCGAGTTATAACAAAGGCGTCCCCGGGTTCGCGGGGATGACGAAAATGGGATGGCAACTTCCCACCCCAAAGCCGACAATCGCTCTTCTGCTTCGCAGCCCGCCTCAGCGTTTGGCGTGCTGGCGGTCGCCCCACAGGATCGCGCGGTGCTCGTCGGTGAAGCCCGTCAGCCCGCCCTCGATCGTCTCGGCGCGTGCGACGCCGACCGTCATCCCTTCGGCGACCGCCGGGCGTTCGAGCATCGCGGCGCCCCAGCGATCGACATTGGGGAAGCGCCCGGCCTTTTCGATGAGCTGGCGACGCAGATAGGGCAGGGTCGCCATGTCGGCGATGCTATAGTCGTCGCCGGCAAGCCACGCGGCCTCGCCGAGACGCTTGTCGATCACCATCATCAGCCGGTCGACCTCGCGGCTGTAGCGCGCGATCGCATATTCGTGTCGATCCTTGGCATAGTGCGTGAAATGCGCTTCCTGCCCGAACATCGGGCCGACCCCCGACACCTGGAACATCAGCCATTGCCAGCAGATCGCGCGCCCCGCCGGATCGGTCGGCATGAAGCGCCCGGTCTTTTCGGCGAGATAGAGCAGGATCGCGCCGGTTTCCCACAACACAAACCGCGCGCCGCCGGGCCCCTCTTCATCGACGATCACCGGCGTCTTGTTGTTCGGGTTGAGCGCGAGGAACTCGGGCGTCAACTGATCGCCCGCAAGAATGTCGATATATTCGAGCCGCCATTCGAGCCCCATTTCGAGGAGCGCGATCGCGATCTTGCGCGCATTGGGGGTCGGGCCACCATAGAGCGTGATCATCGCGTCAGGCCTCCCGTCCAAGCCAGCGTTTCAGTACGTCGGCGCTATCCTGTCCGACCGTCAGCGGGGCAGGGCGGCGAACGCTGCCCGGCGTCGCTGACAATTTGGGAAACACCCCCTGCATCGTGACCTCGCCGAACTCGTCGTCGGCGACCGTCACCAGCGCATCGCGCGCGGCGAAATGCGGGTCAGCCATCATGTCCTCGGCATCGAAGACGCGACCCGCGGGAACCCCCGCTTCGACCATCTTCGCTTCGAGTTCGGCGATCGTCAGCGTGCTCGTCCATTCACCGATCAGCACGTCGAGCTCCTCCTGCCGCACCCCGCGCGCGCGATGCGTCGCATAACGCGCGTCGCTCGCGAGTTCGGGGCGCCCCATTGCGGCGGCCAGGCGCGCGAAGACGCCGTCCTGATTGGCACCGATCAGATATTCGCCGTCCTTGCACGGATAGACGTTCGACGGTGCGATCGCGGGCAGCGTCGATCCGGTGCGGCGGCGCTTGGTGCCGCTCGCCGAATAGTCGGACACGGTCGATTCCATCACCTGCAGCACCGCTTCATAGAGCGCCGAATCGACGATCTGGCCTTCGCCCGTCTTGCTGCGGTGGTGGAGGGCGGCGAGCGCGCCCATGCAACCGTAAGTGGCGGCGAGCGTGTCGCCGATCGAGACCCCCATGCGTGCAGGCGGCAGGTCGGGATAGCCGACGATGCCGCGCCACCCGCCCATCGCCTCGCCGATGCCGCCGAAACCGGCGCGCGACGAATAGGGACCGGTCTGGCCATAGCCCGACACGCGCACGACGATCAGCCCGGGATTGGTCTTGCGTAGTTCGGCGGGGTCGAGATTCCATTTCTCGAGCGTGCCGGGACGGAAATTCTCGATCAATATATCGGCCTTGGCGATCAGCTCGCGCGCGAGCGCCTGGCCTTCCTCCGACCGCAAATCGACCGCCACCGAATATTTGTTGCGCGCGATCACGCGCCACCAGCTCGGTTTGTCGCCCTGGCCCCAGTTGCGCATCTGGTCGCCGGTCTCCGGCGGTTCGAGCTTGACGATCTCGGCGCCCATGTCGCCGAGAAGCTGGCCGCAGAAGGGACCGGCGATGAGCTGCCCCATCTCGACGACCCTGATGCCTTCCAGCGCGCCCCCGCTGCCCGTCTCGCTCATATCGTTCCTTTCGCGGCCGACTCTGGTAAGACGACCTGCCTCGCCCATGGCCTTTGTATACTTAGAATGCTATGTAATTTTCAACCTGCTAAATGACTCGGGATAATCGGGACGCAAGATGTTGAAAAATCATGCTGTGGAACTGGTCGAGGTCGGCCCGCGCGACGGGCTTCAGAATGAAGCGGCGATCGTTTCGACCGCCGACAAGCTGGAGCTGATCCGCCGTGCGATCGATTATGGTGTCCGCCGTATCGAGGTGACGAGCTTCGTCAATCCGAAGAAGGTGCCGCAGCTCGCCGACGCCGAGGAGCTGGTGGCGATGCTGCCCGACCGCGACGACGTGACCTGGATCGGGCTCGTCCTCAATCGCCGCGGCGCCGAGCGCGCGCTCGCTACCGGTCGGATCGACGAATTGGGTGCGGTGTGCGTGACGAGCGATAGTTTCGGCATCCGCAATCAAGGGCAAAGCTCGGACGAATCGCTCGCCGCCGCGATGGAGATCGTCGCGCTGGCGAAAGCGGCGGGGCGCAGCGGCCAGATCACGATCGCGACCGCCTTCGGCTGCCCGTTCGAGGGCAAGGTCGCGATCGATCGCGTCGTCGAAATGGCGAAGCGCGCCGCCGATGCTTCCCCACGCGAAATAGCGCTCGCCGATACGATCGGCGTCGGCGTGCCCGCGCAGGTTTCCGAGATGGTGGGCCGCGTGCGCGAGGCGGTCGGCGACCTGCCCGTGCGCGTCCATTTCCACAACACGCGCGGCACCGGCGTCGCGAATGTCTGGGCGGCGGTGAACGAAGGCGCGGCGACGGTCGATGCGTCGCTCGGCGGGCTCGGCGGCTGTCCCTTCGCGCCCGGCGCGGCGGGCAATGTCGCGACCGAGGATGTGATCTACATGCTCGAACAGTGTGGCATCCGGACGGGCGTGACGCTGCCGCAGGTCGTCGAGGCGGCCGGGTGGCTCACCGGCGTGATGGGCCGTCCGCTCCCGGCGATGGTCAGCAAGGCGCCCGCCTTTCCCTAGAAGGTCGCGAGCAGCGCCATCATCACGCCGGCGACGACGAGGAGCAGCCCGACGATCTCGTGCCAGCGCACCGGCTCGCGCAGGTAGAAATGCGCGAAGCCGATCGTGAAGACGACCTCGACCTGCCCGACGATGCGCACCAGTGCCGCCGGCGCCGCCGCGAAGCCGATATACCAGCAGGCCGAGCCGAGCGCCGACAACAGCCCGACCTGGCTCGAGTTCCGCCATGTGCGGCAAACTGCGCGCGCGGTGTCGCGGTCGCGCAGCAAAACCCACGTGAGGTGCAGTCCGGTCTGGATTGCCATGACGACAACGAGCGTGACGAGTGCCGAACCGATCAGGTCGACGCCGTCGAGCTCGGCGGTCGCAAGCTTCACCGCGATCGCGGCGAGCGCGAACATCGATCCCGCGCCGAGCCCGCACAGCGCGGCGGGCTGGCCCAGTGCGCGGCATATCTCACGCCCTGAAACCCCGCGTCCGGCCAGCGCGAGCACCAGCACGCCAGCAACACCCGCAACGATCCCGATCCACGCGAGCAGCGGCAGCCGCTCGCCGAGGAACAGCGCGGTGACGAGCGCCGCCTGCACCGCTTCGGTTTTTGAAAAGGCGGTGCCGACGACGAACCCGCGATGCCCGAACGCCATGATGAGCAGGATCGTCCCCGCCATCTGGGTGACCGCCCCGGCGACCGCGAAACCGCCGAAAGCGGTGCCGAACGCCGGGATCGCATCATGCTGGATCGTCAGCCAGATCGCGGCGAAAACGAGTGCGAAGGGCAGGCCGTACAGATAGCGAACCAACCCCGCGCCGCTGACGCTGAGCTCGGCGCGAAGCCGCTGTTGAAGCGCGGTTCGCCACGCCTGGAACAGGCCGCCGAACAGCGAGGCGGGAAGCCAGATCGGGTTCATCCCGCCCGCTGCCCGTGCATTTGATCTTCGACTCGTATCGCACTGTGCATGCGGCCCCATGCAATAGTTTTATTACTAAGTATATGGCGTGCACCGATCGCTGCCCCCGACCTGTTACGCCAATCAGCTAGACCCGCGGCGCGGCAAGTTGCAGGACAGGTGCGGGAGAGCAAATGACGCACATATATACCGCCGGGCCAGCGATCTGACATGGCCGAACTCGACCTGCCACTTTCGGACGAGCAACAGATGCTGCGTGATAGCATCCAGCGCTTCCTCGCCGACAATGCGCGTCCCGGCTGGCGCGAGCTTTCGGAGTCGCTCGGGCTAGCCGGCCTCGCGCTGCCCGAAAGCGCTGGCGGTTTCGGCGGCGGTCCGATCGACATCGCCGTCGTCATGGCCGAGCTGGGGCCGGCACTCGCGGGCGCCGACTGGCTTTCGCACGTCGCGGCAACGGCGCTGCTGGCGCGGGTCGTGCCCGATCATCCGGCGCTGGCTGATCTTGCGGTGGGCGGCCGCCGGATCGCCATCGTCTGCACGGCTTCGACCGCAGCGATGCCCGTCGTCGACGGCGAGCTGGCTCGCGGCAGCGCGGCACTCGTTGCAGGGGCAGCCGAAGCCGATTTGCTTCTCCTCGCGAGCGACGAGGCGTTGCTGCTCATCCCCGCCGATGGCGACAAGGTCGAACAGCGGCATCGCATCATGCACGACGGCAGCGTCTCGGCAGACCTTGCCTTCACGCTCAAGCCGGGGGACACCACTTCGCTCGCGAGCGGTAACGCCGCGCGCCTTTCGGCCGACTATGCGAACGACCTGATCCTTGCGGCGCGCTGCGCCGAAGCGGTCGGCCTGATGCAGCGAATGATTGCCGACAGCATCGATTATCTCGGCCAACGCAAGCAGTTCGGCACGCCGATCGGGCGTTTCCAGTCGCTGCGCCACCGCGCGGCCGACATGCAACTCGCGGCGATGAAGGCGGCGGCGCTGACCGAGGAAGCGATCCTCGCGGTCGATCAAGACCGCGCCGACCGCGCCCAGGCGGTCAGCGCCGCCTGCATCGAGGTCGGCGACGCGGTGCGCATCGTCGGCGAAAGCGCGGTACAGATCCACGGTGCGATGGGGCTGACCGAAGAGCTCAACCTCGGCGGCCATTTCAAGCGCGCGCTCGCGATTGCGGCGGCATTCGGCCCGCGCGCCGGTCATCTTGCGCGTTTTGCCGAGGCGGCTGCCTAACCCAGCATCGTCCTTGCGATCAGGTCGCGCTGGATCTCGTTCGATCCGGCGTAGATGGTCGCCGCGCGGTCGTTGAGGTAGCGCGGCACCGCGACCGCCAGCTCGGCGGGCGTCTGCCCGTCGGCGTCGGCCCATGCCGCGTGGCCCGCGATTTCGCACGCCAATGTGTCGATGCGCTGCGCGGTCTCGGTCCCCAGTATCTTGAGCGCCGAGGCATAGAGGGCCGCGCTGCCGCCAACGCCGCGCATCGCCTTCATCTCGAGCGCCTGCAGCGCCTTCAGCGTCACCGCCTCGCGGTCGAGCTGCGCGCGCAGCACCGGTTCGATGTCGTCGCGCGCGCGCAGCCGTTCGAGCCGTCCGATCAGCCCCGGCGCATATTTGCCGCCGCGCTCGAAGGTCAGCAGATGCTTCGCGACCGACCAGCCTTCATTCTCTTCGCCCAGCCGGTTCGCCTGCGGGACGCGGACGTCGTCGAAGAAGACCTGATTGAATTCATGGTCGCCCGCGAGCGTGCGGATCGGTTCGACTATGATCCCCGGCGTCGCCATGTCGAGCAGCAGGAAGCTGATCCCCGCCTGCGGCTTGCCTTCGTTCGACGTGCGGACAAGTGCGAACATGCGGTTGGCGAAATGCGCGTGCGTCGTCCAGATCTTCGACCCGTTCAGGATATAATCGCTGCCATCGGGCACCGCGCGCAATTGCAGCGCGGCCAGGTCGGATCCCGCGCCGGGCTCCGAAAAGCCCTGGCACCAATAATCCTCGCCCGATAATATGCGCGGCAGATAATGCGCGCGCTGTTCGGCGCTGCCATAATGCATGATCACCGGGGCGACCATCTTGAGACCCATCGGCGCGAGGTTCGGTGCCCCGGCCTGCGCGCACTCGGCGGCGAAGATGTAACGTTCGATCTCGCTCCATCCCGGGCCGCCGAATTCGGCGGGCCAGTCGGGCGCTGCCCAGCCTTTGGCATGGAGGATGCGCTGCCACGGCAGCGAGATGTCGGGATCGATAAAGACGCTTGTCGCACGCGCCGCACCGCGGCGGATATCGTCGGGCAGATGCGCGGCGAGGAAGGTGCTCACCTCATCGCGAAAGGCTGTCAGCGCCGGGTCGTTCAGCATGTCCATGCCCCGGACTTGTAGGTCGCGGTGAGGCGGGGCCAAGCTGGCACCTGCATCAGGCCGCGCGCGCGCCGACGAAGCCCAGCCCCGCGGCGATCTGGATCGACTGCGCGCGCCCGGTCGCGCCGAGCTTTGCCGCGGCGTTGCGCAGGTGGAACCGCACCGTCGATACCGACAGTGTCAATATGATCCCGATCTCGCCGTCGGTCTTGCCCGCCGCTGCCCAGCGCAGGCACTGCACCTCGCGGCGGGTCAGCGTCTGCGGCACGGTGGCGTTGCGCGGCCGGTCGCGCGCTTCATTGTGCGTCGCGACGAGCTTGAGCGCGAGATTGTGCAGGTCGCCGGCGTGCTTTGCGAACAGCGCCTCGACCCCGACGGGTTCGCGCGAGCACCAGAAGACGGCGCCGACCAGCCCGCGCGGCAGATGCACCGGCGCGATGATCGCTTCGCCGAAATTGGGCGTGTTTTTCGCCTGCGAGCAGTCCACCTCGTCGAGCAGATGCGTCGGCCGCCATGTGCCGAGATGTCCATCGCTGTAATAAAAGGGTTCGGCGACGAGCCGCGCGGCGGTCAGGAAAGCCAGTTGCAACGCCAGCTTGCGGTCGCGCCAATAGGCATAGTTCGGGTCGACCCATCGGAAACTCGTTTCGGCATAGGGGCGACCCGCCTCGTCGCTCATCGGTTCGGGGTCGCCGAGGTCGGCCTGCGCCGCGACGAAGGGCAGGCCGATCTTGTCGCCCGCTGCCTGCACCGCTGCAATCAGCGCGGGCATTTCCGCCCAGGATTCGCGCTGATGATCCATGCTCCGCTTTTCCCTCCGCTATCCTGACACAGGTGTCAGCTTGTTCGTCCGGCCGCAATCCTCTGTTTTGTCACGGTCCGGTTTCGCGCGACGCTCGCACAAAGACGAGCTCCGCGACAAGCCGTTTGAGGGAGGATGAGTGATGAAGGCAATGCGTATTTTCCTGGGCGCGGGTTCCGCGATGGGGCTCGCCCTGGCGGTGCCGGCGTTCGCCGCCGAGGAAGCGCCCGCCAATACGGTCGCGGCCGAAGGCGACATCATCGTCACTGCGCAGCGCCGCGCCGAATCGATGAACGACGTCGGCATGGCGATTCAGGCGGTCGACGGCGCGACGCTCGAAAACCTCCGCGTCACCGACATGCGCGACCTCACCACGGTGGCGCCGAGCTTCACCGTCTCGCAAAGCTATCAGGGCGTGCCGACCTATACGCTGCGCGGGATCGGCTTCAACACGATCAACCTCTCCTCGACCTCGACCGTCGGTACTTACGTGGACGAAGTCGCCTACGCCTATCCGATCATGAACACCGGCCCGGTCATGGACCTCGAACGCGTCGAAGTGCTCAAGGGGCCGCAGGGCACGCTCTATGGCCGCAACACGACCGCGGGCCTGATCAACTTCATCACCGCCAAACCGACCGACAGCTTCGAGGGCAGCATCAAGGCCGATCTCGGTAACTATCAGACGTATAATATCGGTGGTCATATCTCGGGCCCGCTCGGCGAGGGAATCGCGGCGCGCATCGCGTTCCGCAGCGAGAATAGCGACAAGGGCTGGCAGGTCAGCAATACGCGGGGCGAACGGCTCGGCGAGGTCGAGAAATATGGCGTGCGCGGGTCGCTCGCGATCGATCCCGCGCCGGGGACGCATTTCGATCTGTCGGTCACATATTGGCGCAACAAGTCGGACACCGTTGCCGGGCAGGGGATCGGTTTCACCCCCGCGACCAACCCGGTCAGCGGCACCAGCAACTCGCGCTTCTTCAACGCGCCGGGGCTTGCCACTTATCTGGCGAACAATTTCCCGACCAAGGCGAGCCAAGCCGACTGGGCGCCCGAAGCGTCGCGCTCGGCCGATATCGGCACCGGGCTCGGTCTCGATGGCCCGCTCGCCGAGGATAATCGTTTCTGGGGTCTCAAGCTGCGCTGGGACCAGGATCTCGGTGAGACGGCGAAGCTCGTCTCGCTCACCAGCTACAACGACTTCAAGCGCAACGCGCTCTCCGACTGGAGCGGCGCGCCGTTCGAAATCCTCCTCCAGAACACCGTCGGGCGGATCAAGAGCTTTGCGCAGGAACTGCATGTCGAGGGCGAGGCGGGCGCGGTGAACTGGCTCGTCGGCGGCTATTATGCGAACGACCGCATCATCGATTCCAACCGCACTCTGCTCGGCCAGAACGCCAACGTCGGACTGATCCGCGCGGCGGGGGCGCCGCTTCTCGCCAGCCCGATCTTCAATTCGGGCGGCTATACCCCGCTGCAACTCAGCCAGGCTTTTCGCACCTATGAGGATTTCGGGCGCATCCGCACCAGGACCTGGAGCATTTTCGGCAACGCCGATGCCGAACTGACCGACCAGCTCAAGCTCACCGTCGGGGTGCGCTATACCGAGGACAAACAGCGCTACAACGGCTGCTCGCGCGACTTCAACGGCAATATGCTGCCCAACGTCAACGTCGTGAACCGCGCGCTCTATCTGCAAACCTATGGCATGCTCGCGCCGCAGATTTCGCAAGGGCAGTGCAACACCTTCGACCCCGCGACGGGCACCTTCGGCGAGGTGCAGTCGCTGCTCAAGGAAAACAACGTCGCGTGGCGCGTCGCGCTCGACTGGTCGCCGAACGACGACACCTTGCTCTACGCCTCGGTGTCGCGCGGCTATAAATCGGGGACGACGCCGATCAACGCCGCAAACCTCGCGCGCCAGAATGCGCCGGTGAAACAGGAAAAGCTGACCGCCTACGAAGTCGGCGTGAAGGCGACGCTCGCCGACCGCGCGGTGCAGGCCAATCTCTCGGCCTTCTATTATGATTATCGCGACAAGCAGATCAGCACCTATTTCGCCGATCCGATCTATACCGCGCTCTCGCGCCTCGATAATGTCCCCGACAGCGAAGCCTATGGCGTCGAGGGCGAGCTGACGATCCGGCCGGCGACCGGCCTTACGATCGCGGCCAATGCGCTCTATCTGAAGACACGGATCAACGACTACAACGGCACCAACGCGGCGGGGCAGCCGCAGAATTTCGACGGCGCCGAATTCATCTACAGCCCCAAATTCCAGGGCAGCCTGACGCTCGCTTACGACACGCCGGTCAGCGACACGGTCAACCTGACCGGCGCGGTCAGCGCGCGTTACCAGAGCAAGTCGAACACGATCTTCGAGGATCTCGATCTCTACAAGGTCGATGCCTATGGCACGGTCAACGCGAGCCTTGGCCTGAAGGACGAAAGCGGCTGGTCGGTGTCGCTGTGGGCAAAGAACCTGTTCGACAAATATTACTGGTCGGCCGTCGCCAGCAACGCCAACGTCGTGGTGCGTTTCGCCAACCAGCCGCGAACCTATGGCCTGACCGTGGGTTACGAGTTTTAAAGGAGAAGAGCCGCGTGGCGCGTTTGGCGATGCAGAGTGAATATCTCGGGACGGCGATCGATTTCGCCGCGCCCCTCGGCGAGCCCGCGCTGCTCGCGCCCGACAGCGTCCAGTGGCGTATCTACAAGAACCCGATCGCGCTCGGCATCGGCGGGATCGCTGCGGTGCTGCTCGAATTCGCCGAGCCGCGTATCCGATCGGGGGTGTGGGACCATTCGACCTACAAGGCCGACCCGATCGGCCGCTCGCGCCGCACCGGGCTCGTCGCGATGCTCGCCTGCTATGGCCCCGCGAGCAGCGCGAAAGCCGTCATCGGGCAGGTGAACCGGATGCATGGCAAGGTCAAAGGCGATACGCCCGGCGGCACGAAATATCGCGCGCTCGATCCGGTATTGCTCGATTGGGTCGCCGCAACCGCTTCTTATGGCTTCCTGATGGCCTATGACCGTTTCGTTCATCGGATCAGCGATACCGACAAGGACCGCTTCATGGCCGATGGCGATGCGATCGGGCGCGAGTTCGGGGCGCGGCATACGCCGCCCACTGTCGATGCCTTCATGGCAATGATGGACGAACTCGAACCGTGCTTCGAACCGCATCCGATCATCTTCGAATTTCTCGACATTATCCAGTCGGGCCGCGCCGCGCCGGGCGTGCCGCGTTTCCTGCATCGCGCGATCGCGCGCGCGTCTGTGTCGCTGCTTCCGGGGCATATCCGGCGCCAGCTCGAACTCGGCCCGCGTTACGATCTGACGCGGTTCGACCGCACCGCGCTGCGCATCGCCGGCCGGCTTGCCGACCGTCACGTCGATCGCACCGCGCCGCATTGTCAGGCGAGCGTCCGCCTTGGCCTGCCGCATGATTTCCTGTTCAAATCACCCGCCGAGCAGCGGCGCTTGCTCGCCGCCTAGCTGCAGCGATTAAAGCCTGCGCCGCGCACCGCGCGCCCCGGCGTCGCGCCGCTATGCTCGCCATTCCGCAACACGCCAACGCCGTTGACGAAAACGTCGCGCATCCCGACCGAATATTGGTGCGGTTTCTCGAAGGTCGAGCGGTCGCCGATCGTCGCCGGATCGAACACCACGACATCGGCATAATAGCCGGGCTTCAGCGCCCCGCGATCCTTGATGCCCAAATTGGTCGCGGGCAGGGTGGTGAGGCGGTACACCGCCTGCTCGAGCGAAATCAGCTTTTCGTCGCGGACGTAGCGCCCGAGCAGCCGCGCGAAATTACCATAGGTACGCGGGTGTGCGCCCGATTTCAGGAAGACGCCCTCGGTCGCCTGCGACGCTGCGTCGGAGCCGAAGCTCATCCATGGCAGCTGGATCTGCCTCCGCACATTGTCCTCGGACATCAGGAAATAGACGGTGCCGACGCGCGAGCCGTCCTCGACGACGAGGTCCATCGCGACCTCTTCGGGGCTTTTGCCGCGCATCGCCGCGACCTCGGCGAGCGTCTTTCCGGTCAGCGGTTTCAGCGCGTCATTCTTGAACCCCGACAGGATCATCTTGTCGGCGCCCGCGCCGAAATAGAGATTTTCCCAGTCGCTGCCCGGCTTCTTCATCTCGGCGGCGACGCGCGCGCGGATCGCGGGGTCTTTCAGCCGCTTGATCCACTCCTCGAGCCCGCCTGCCTGCACCCACGTCGGCATCGCGGCGTCGAGCCCGGTCGCACCCGCGGTATAGGTGTACATGTCGGTCGTGATCTTCAGCCCTTCGGCGCGCGCCGCCTCGATCTTCTTCACGATCGTGTCGAGCTTGCTCCAGTTGCTGCGCCCCGCCATCTTGAGGTGATAGATTTCGGCCGGCGCGCCCGAGCGGCGCGAAATGTCGATCAGCTCGTCGACGGCTTCCTCGATCCGGTCGCCTTCGGAGCGCATGTGGCTGATATACATGCCGCCGCATTTCGCCGCTTCGCTCGTCAGCGCAACAAGTTCGTCGGTCTCGGCATAGGATCCCGGCGCATAGATGATTGAGCTGCCGACCCCCATCGCGCCTTCGTTCATCGCCTGACGGACGAGAGTGCGCATCCGGCCGAGCTGTTCGGGGGTCGGGTCGACATCGCCTTCGCCCAGCTCATGGACGCGCACCGTCGCGGCGCCGACGAAGCTCGCGACATTGGTCGACACGCCGCGCTTTTCGAGCCAGCCCAGATAATCGCCAAGCGATGTCCACTCGATGGGAAATTTGATGTCGCCCTGTCGTTCGGTCTCCAGCGCCTTCATCTTGGCGTTCACCGGCCCCATCGACCAGCCTTCGCCCATTACCTCCAGCGTGACGCCCTGCCTTATGTCGCTTTGGCTCTTGGGGTCGGCGATCAGCGACTCGGTCGCCCAGCTCAGCATGTTGATGAAGCCCGGCGCGACCGCCATGCCCTTGGCCGCAATCTCGGTCTTTGCGGTGCCGTCGACCTTGCCCACCGCGACGATGCGGTCGTCCTTGATCGCGACGTCGCCGACGACCGGCGCCTTGCCCGACCCGTCGTAGATCGTCCCGCCGCGGATGATGAGGTCGTAGGCGGGCGTCTGTGCGGCCACCGATGCGGATACCAGCATCGAACTGCAAAGCAGCATGAAGGAAGGTGCGAAGCGCCGGTGGGATGCCATCAGTTTCTCCGTGATCTGGGGTGTCAGCCGTGCAGGCTCATCAGGCTGTCCATCAGCCCGTCGTCGGCGCTCGAGCAGACGCCGAGAACCAGCGCCTCCTCATATCCCTCGGCGACGACATAGGCGTGGCCCATCGACGAATCGAGATAAATGCCCTGACCGGTCTTC
The DNA here is from genome assembly GCF_001468225.1 of Sphingopyxis sp. H053. Taxonomy (GTDB): domain Bacteria; phylum Pseudomonadota; class Alphaproteobacteria; order Sphingomonadales; family Sphingomonadaceae; genus Sphingopyxis. Next base: position 68,852 of record NZ_LNRU01000013.1, read on the forward strand.
AGCGCGACGGGGTCATAGAATTCGGTGTGAATCTCGACCTCGCCCTCAAGGACGAAGATGAATTCCTCGCCCTGATGGCGGACGAGATCGCCGAATTCGCGCGCACTGTGCGCGCGGATTCGCGTGATGATCGGGATCATCCGCTTTTGCCGCAGGTCGGTGCACAGATAGTGATAGTCGTAATTGTCGGTGGTGACGCGCACCGCCTGGTCGATCGTGCCGATGCTGCGGCGGCCGGTGACGCGCGGGGCCGTATCTTCGTCATCCTCGGCGAACAGGTCCGACATGCGGATGTTGAGTCGCTGGCTGAGCTGCTGGAGCTTGTCATAGCTCAGCGTCAGCCGGTCGTGCTCGACCTTCGACAGCGTCGAGACGGGGATGCCCGATTTCGCGCTCATTTCCTTGAGCGTCCAGCCGTTTCGCGAGCGAATGCTCTTCATCACCGTGCCGAGCGTTGGCGGGGCTCCGCGATCAGCCATTAATTTTTCCATTCCATATTTGACAATTTTCCAATCAGGATCATTATGTCCCTATCGGGCCAATAGATGTTGGTCCCTTGGTAAGGGGTCGCGCGGCTTGCTGCAAGATGTGACAGGCCGCGACAATGAAAAGGGGAAAGCGATGCGTTTCATCCGCAAGGCGATGATCGGGCTGGCGGCTTTTGCCGCGCTGCCGCTGGCGGCGCAGGGGCCTGTGCCCGCGCCCACCGTGAAGAAAGTCGAAACTGCCGCCGTTCCGGTTGCAAAAACCGCCACGGCGCCGGTCGCGCTCGACGCCAAGGATCTCGAAGCCTGGCTCGACGGCTATCTGCCCTATGCGCTCGAACGCGCGCGCATCCCGGGCGCGGTCGTCGTCGTCGTGCGCGGCAATCAAGTGGTGCTCCAAAAGGGCTATGGCTTCTCCGACGTCGCCAAGCGCGCGCCGGTTCTTCCCGAGACCACGCTGTTCCGGCCGGGATCGGTGTCGAAGCTCTTCACCTGGACCGCGGTGATGCAGCAGGTCGAGGCGGGCAAGATCGACCTCGACAAGGACGTCAACGCCTATCTCGATTTCAAGATTCCGCCCTATGAGGGCAAGCCGGTCACGATGCGCAACATCATGACGCACACCGCGGGTTTCCAGGAATCGATCCGCCATCTGATCAGCAGCGATCCCAAAGCGGTGATGACGCTGAAGAAGCAGATGCCGCTCGCGCTGCCCGACCGCGTCTTCGCGCCGGGTACGACGCCCGCTTACTCGAACTATGCGACCGCGCTCGCGGGCTATATCGTCGAGCGGGTGAGCGGCGAGGATTTCGACGATTATGTCGACAATCATATCTTCAAGCCGCTCGGCATGGCGCATTCGACCTTCCGCCAGCCGCTGCCCGCCCATCTCGCGCCGCATATGGCAAAGGGCTATCCCGACGTCACGCAAAAGGCGAAGCCGTTCGAGATCGTGGTCCCGGCACCCGCGGGCAGCCTGTCGGCGAGCGGCGCCGATATGGGCAAGTTCATGATCGCGCATCTGAACGACGGTGCGGGCCTACTGAAGCCCGAAACCGCGAAGCAGATGCATGATTTCAAGGCGCCCGGCGTCGGCCCGCTCAACAGCATGGCGCTCGGATTCTACGAACAATGGGTCAACGGCCACCGCGCGATCGCGCATGGCGGCGATACCGTCTGGTTCCACTCCTATCTGTGGCTGTTCCCCGACGCCGACATCGGCGTCTATATCTCGATGAACAGCGCGGGCACGCAGGGCGATGCGGGCGCGATCCGCAGCGCGCTGTTCCACAAATTCGCCGATCGCTACCTGCCCGGCAGCGAGAAGCCCGGTACCGTCGACGCCAAAACCGCCAAAGAACATGCGCAAATGATGGTCGGCCATTATGTCAGCAGCCGCGGCAGCTTCACCAATTTTGCCAGCCTGTTCGGCCTGCTCGGCCAGTTGACGATCTCGCTGACCGAGGACGGCAAGATCACGCTGCCGGCGCTCGACGGCCTTGGTGCCGGCGCACGCGACTGGGTCGAGGTCGAGCCCTTCGTATGGCGCGACACCGGCACCGGCGAACGTGTTGCCGCCGAGGTCAAGGACGGCCGCGTCGTGCGCTGGAGCGTCGATGGCGGTTCGCCCTTCATGGTGTTCGAACCCGCGCCGGCGAGCGTCAATGCGGCGTGGCTCAACCCCGCGCTGATCTTCGCTTTCGGCATCATCCTGCTCGCGGCGCTGGCATGGCCGGTGCGGGCGCTGGTACGCCGCAGCTTCAAGGCGGACTTCGCGCTTGAGGGCAAGGCGCGGCGCGCCTACCGCCTGTCGCGGGTCTTCGCCTGGCTCGCGCTCGGCGCGCTCGCCGGCTGGATCGGGCTGATCGCGGCCTTCTCGGCGGATATCGGCAGCCTCGGCGGCCCGCTCGACTGGCTGATCCACCTGCTGCGCATCCTGACGCCGCTCGCCGCCTTCGGGCTGCTCGCGACGGCGGGTTGGCACCTGTGGCTCGGCATCAAGGACAAGCGCCGCTGGACGATGAAACTCGGCGCGGTGCTGCTGATCCTCGCCGCGCTGATCCTCGTCTGGGTGACGCTCGTCTTCCATCTCTATGGCTTCGGGATGGTCTATTGATGGCGACGCAGCGCATGCGGGAATTGACGCTCGACCTTCGGGTCGAGCGTTTTCCATACCATCAGCCGTTTCGCATTTCGGGGCATGTCTTCACCGAAACCGCGCTGCTCGTCGCCGAGCTTTCGGACGGGACGCACGTCGGGCGCGGCGAGGGCGCCGGGGTCTATTATCTCGGCGACGATATCGACCATATGCTGGCAGAGGCGACGCGCGTGCGCGGGGCGATCGAAGACGGCGCGACGCGCGATGATCTGCAACAGCTTCTCCCCCCGGGCGGCGCGCGCAACGCGCTCGATTGCGCCTTCTGGGATCTGGAGGCCAAACAGACGGGGCTCCCGGTATGGGAACTCGCCGGGCTAAGCCCGCCCAAGGCGCTGCGCTCGACGCTGACGCTCGGGGCCGACCGTGCGGAGACGATGGCGAAAGCCGCGCTCGCGATCGATCCGGATGCCCCGATCAAGGTCAAGCTGACCGGCGATCTTGCCGACGATATCGCGCGCGTCGTCGCGATCCGCACCGCGCGGCCGCACGCGTGGATCGGGGTCGATGCCAATCAGGGTTATGACTTGGCGACGCTCGCCGAATTGCTGCCCGTGCTGGTGTCGGCGCGCGTGGCGCAGCTCGAACAGCCGCTGAAGCGCGGGCGCGAGGCCGATCTCGACGGATTGAAGCGCCCCTTGCCGTTCGTGGCCGACGAAAGCGCGCTGTCGCTCGCCGACACCGCCTCGCTCGTCGGCCGCTTCGACGTCGTGAATATCAAGCTCGATAAATGCGGCGGGCTGACCGAGGGGCTGGCGATCGCGCGGCAGGCGAAGAAGCTCGGCCTCGACGTCATGGTCGGCAATATGATGGGCACCAGCCTGTCGATGGCGCCATCCTATCTCGTCGGTCAGCTGTGCGACATCGTCGATCTCGACGGGCCGACCTTCCTTGCGCGCGATCGCGATCCGGGCGTCAGATATCGCGACGGCATGATCCATTGCCCGGCGGAAATTTGGGGATAATGACAAATTTATGTCCTAAACCGGTTGACAATTTTCTGATTAGGACAATAGTATAAATTGAAACTATAAAAGAGGGAGGTTGGGATGACGGCGTCGTTCCAGATTACGCGCCGCGCGGCACTCGCGGGCGTGGTGGGTGTCGCTGTGTCGGCGCCGATGATCAACAAGGGCGCCTATGCCTTTACCGCAGCGCCGGGGAAGAGCTACTCGCGCCGCGCGGTCGATCTGGTCGCCTCGTCGCTCGTCATCGACATGCTCGCGCCGCTTAAGATCACGCTCGACGAGAATTATGTCGCGCACCGGCTGACCGACGCCGAAGCGGCCGAGTTCCGGGCGAGCGGTATCACCGGCTTTCACAATGCTTATGGCCTTGGCGGCCCCGATGCGAAGGCGCAGGCGCTCGAATTCCTCGCCGGCTGGCAGGGTTTTGCCGGGCGCAACAGCCATGTCTTCACGCTCGTCGACACGGTCGCCGATCTCGACCGGGCCAAGGCCGACAAGAAATGCGCGGTCATCATGGGTATCCAGAATGCCGAACATTTCGAGCGGGTCGCCGATGTCGCGCTGTTCCGCCGGCTTGGCCTGCGCTGCGCGCAGCTGACCTATAACAGCCAGAATCGCATCGGATCGGGCAGCACCGAGCGCGTCGACGGCGGCGTCAGCGATTATGGCGCCGCGATCATCGCCGAGATGGAAAAGCAGCGCATGCTCGTCGACGTCTCGCATTGCGGCGACAAGACGACGCTCGACGCCATCGACATCGCCAAGGGGCCGATCGCGATCACGCACAGCAACGCCCGCGCGCTGGTCGACCACCCGCGCGTCAAGACCGACGCGGCGATCAAGGCGCTCGCGGCGAAGGGCGGGGTGATGGGGATCACCGGGGTGCGCATGTTCGTTCGCACGAGCGATCCGACCAATGTCGGGCATATGGCCGACCATATCGATCATGTCGCGAAGCTCGTCGGGGTCGACCATGTCGGCATCGGCTCGGACGCCGATCTGCACGGCTATGACGATATGAAGCCCGACGAATATGCCGCGCTCAAAGGCAGTTACAAGGGCAGCTACGCCTTCCGCGACAAGATCGACATCGACGGCTTCGACCATCCGCTCAAGACCTTCGATCTCACCGAAGAACTCATTCGACGGGGCTATTCCAACGAAAACATCCGGGCCGTGCTCGGTGGCAATTTCCGCCGCCTGCTGGCCCAAGTCTGGGGGTAAGACGATGAAACAGGGACTCTTTATTGCAGCAAGCATCGCCGCGGTCGCCGCCGCTATGCCGGCGCAGGCGCAGGACGCTGCCGCCGTCGAGGCGAGCGGCGAAATCGTCGTGACCGCACAGAAGCGCACGCAGAATGTACAGGATGTGCCGATCTCGATCGCCGTCGTCAGCGGCGAGGCGCTGCAGGAACAGGGCTCGGCCTCGCTCGTCGATTATGCGGGCTATGTTCCGGGCATGAACGTCAGCAATGGCGGCACGCCGGGGCAGACCACGATCACGCTGCGCGGCGTCGCGCCGCTCAATTCGGCCCAGACGGTCGGCATCTATCTCGACGACGCGCCGGTGGGGTCGAGCGCGATCTATAACCGCGCCGGGCAGTTCACGATCGACCTGATGCCCTATGACCTCGAACGGATCGAGGTGCTCAAAGGCCCGCAGGGCACGCTATATGGCGCAAGTTCGATCGGCGGCCTCGTCAAATATGTGACCGTCCAGCCCGACACGCGCGAGTTCAAGGTCCGCGCGGGCGTCGAAGGCTTCACGATCAAGGATGCGGGCAGCCTTGGCTGGGGCGGGCAGGTATATGTCAACGCGCCGATCGCGACCGACACGCTCGCGATTTCGGGCAGCTTCGCGTGGCGCAAGACGCCGGGCTGGGTCGACAGCGTCAACAATGCGGGGATCAAGGACCAGAACGACTATGAACAGCGCGGCGGCCGCGCCGCGCTGCTGTGGACCCCGACCCCCGAACTCAGCGTCAAGCTTGCCGGTATCTGGCAGTCGCTCGATTCCGACGGCAACGGCATTTACGCCGCCGATCTCACCGGCAAGCGGCTCGGCAACGGCCACTCGTACAATAATTATGTGCCCGAATCCTACGACATCGATCTCGACTATTATTCGGCGACGATCGACTATGATTTCGGCGCCGCGACGCTGACCTCGGCGACGACGTACAGCAAGACGCAAAGCGCGCAGGTGCAGGACGCAAGCTATGCATTCGGCGTGCTCTTCCCATTGCTCACCAATGGTGCGATTCCGCCGGGCATCACGCCTTTCTCGCTCGACCTCGGACTCAAGAAATGGACGCAGGAAGTGCGGCTCGCCTCGCCGAGCGGCGGGCGGTTCGAATGGCTGATCGGCGGCTTCTTTACCGACGAGGAGACGAGCAACGCGCAGCTCGTCCGCTCGTTCGACATGGCCGGAAACCCGATCGCGCCGCTCGATCCGCTGGCGATCGTCGGACTGCCCGCGACCTACAAGGAATATGCGGTCTTCGCGAACGCGACCTTCAAGCTGACCGAGCAGTTCGAGGTCACCGGCGGCCTCCGCTGGGCGCGCAACGAACAGACTTTCACCCAGATCAGCTCGGGCGCGATCGTCCCGACCGCCAATGATCCGGGCGAATCCGCCGAGAGTGTCTGGACCTTCTCGGTCAGCCCGCAATTCCACATCAACGAGGATGCGATGCTCTATGCGCGCGTCGCGACGGGCTATCGTCCCGGCGGCCCGAACGTCATCGTTCCCAACGTGCCGCCGAGCGTCGATGCCGATCGCATGACCAATTATGAGGTCGGCTTGAAGGCCGATTTCGCCAACCGGATGCTCACCGTCGACGCCGCCTTCTTCTGGATGGACTGGACCGACATTCAGGTCACGCGTGCCTTTGGCGGCGTCTCGGGCGGCGCGAATGGCGGCAAGGCGACGAGCAAGGGTTTCGAAGGCAGCCTGGCGCTGCGCCCCGCGCCCGGCCTGACGATCAGCGCGACGGGAAGCTATACCGACGCGACGCTCAGCGAGGATGTGCCCGACATCAGCGGTGCCAAGGGCGACCGCCTGCCCGCGGTGCCGAAGTTCAGCGGCGCGCTGCGCGCCGATTATGAATTCGAACTCGGCGGCGGCAACAAGGGCAGCTTCGGCGCCGGCATTCGCCACGCGGGCAACCGCCTGTCGCTGGTCGAGAGCGATCCGCTTGTCGCGCGCGCCAAAGCCTATACGTCGGTCGACCTCAACGCCTCGGTGACCCTGGGCGATCACTGGACAGTGCGCGCCTATGCGCGCAACCTGTTCGACAACAAGGGTGAGATGGCGCGTTCGACGCTCGCCGACGGGCTCAACCGGCCGAGCTTCCTCGCGATCTCGCCGCTACAGCCGCGGACGATCGGCGTTGCGCTCGACATGGCCTTCTGAGCGAATTGGAGTTGGACAAGATGAACGCGCCTATCGGCAGGCTGGAGGGCAGCCTGACCCTGCCGCAGCCCTATCTGCTGTTCCTCGGCGACACGACCAATGCGGCCTATGCCAAGACTGCTTTCGGGCTGGCCGACTGGGCGGGCGATCGCTGCACGGGCGAATGGGCGATCGGCGGGTGCACCGTTTCGACCGGCCTGCCGCGCCTGTCGCCCGCCGACGCGCGGGCGGCGGGCGCGCGCTCGCTGGTGATCGGCGTCGCCAATCAGGGCGGCATCATCGGCGCGGCGTGGGTCGCGGTGCTGGTCGAGGCGATGGAGGCGGGGCTCGACATCATCAACGGTCTTCACACCAAGCTCACGAGCGTTCCTGCGCTCGTCGAGGCGGCGCGGCGTACGGGGCAGCGGCTGATCGACATTCGCACGCCGCCGCCCGCGATTCCGGTGGGAACCGGGCGCAAGCGGACCGGCAAGCGGTTGCTGACCGTCGGCACCGACTGCGCGCTCGGCAAGAAATATACCGCGCTCGCGTTGCATCGGGCGTTCATCGCGCGCGGCCTCGATGCCGATTTTCGCGCGACCGGCCAGACGGGCATCATGATCGCGGGCGGCGGCATGCCGATGGATGCCGTGATCTCGGACTTCGAGGCGGGGGCGGCCGAAATGCTCAGCCCCGACGCGCCCGCGGACCATTGGGACGTGATCGAGGGGCAGGGGTCGATCTTCAACCCCGCCTACGCCCCGGTGTCGCTTGGCCTGCTCCACGGCAGTCAACCCGACGTGTTCGTCGTCTGTCACGACCCGACGCGCAAGGTGATCCTCGGCATGGAAAGCTTTGCCTTGCCCTCGGTCGAGGAGGTCATCGACATGACGATCCGCCTCGGCAGCCGGACCAATCCCGCGATCCGCTGCGGCGGCGTGAGCTTCAACACGTCGAGCTATGACGCCGACGCGGCCGAAGCGCTGATGGCGGCCGAACGGCATCGGCTGGGACTTCCGGTCGCCGATCCGATCCGCGGCGGCGCAGGTTTCGACGCGCTCGTCGAAAGCATTCTCGCGTGAGTGTGGGCGAGACGGGCAGCGGGTCGAGCTGGTTCCAGCGCTACCTGCTGCCCGGATTTGCGCTGAAGGCCGTCATCATCGGCGGCGGCTATGCGACGGGGCGCGAGCTGGCCGAATATTTCGTGCCCTCGGGGCCATGGGGCGGGCTGTCCGCAATGCTGCTCGCGACGCTGATCTGGAGCGTCGTCGCGGCGCTGACCTTCGCGCTCGCGCTCAAACTCGGCGCCTATGATTATCGCAGCTTTTTCAAAGGGCTTCTCGGCCCCGCATGGGTCGCGTTCGAGGTCGCCTACATCATCTTCGTTGTCCTGATCCTCGCGGTGTTCGGCGCTGCTGCGGGCGCGATCGGCGCGGCGACCTTCGGCTGGCCCGAACTCGTGGGTGTGGTGCTGCTCGCGGTATCGATCGTCGCGGTCACCGCGTGGGGCACCGGCGCGGTCGAGCAGATGTTCAAATATGTCTCGATCCTGCTCTACGCGGTCTATGGCCTCTTTCTGATCCTCGCGCTCGCGAGCTTCGGCGGGCTGATCGGGCAGGGGTTCGCGAACGCGCCGCCGCCGTCTGGCAACTGGATGGCGGGCGGGCTGACCTATGCCAGCTATAATATCGTCGGCGCGGTGGTGATACTGCCGGTGCTGCGCCACCTCAGGAACCAGCGCGATGCCGTCGTCGCCGGGCTGATCGCGGGGCCGCTGTCGATGCTGCCCGCGATCCTCTTCTTTGTCGCGATGATGGCTTTCTATCCCGCGATCGGCGACGAGACGTTGCCGTCGGACTTCCTGCTCCGCCAGATGACGGTGCCAGGTTTCCATGTCCTGTTTCAGGTGATGATCTTCGCCGCATTGCTCGAAAGCGGGGCGGGCTCGGTCCATGCGATCAACGAGCGTATCTCGGGCGCCGTCGAAAGCCGCGGCCGGCCGCCGCTCACCCCCGCGGCGCGCGCGCTTATCGGCGCGGTCATCCTGACCGGCTGCATGTTCGTCGCGGGCGAGATCGGCCTCGTCGACCTGATCGCGAGCGGATACCGCTTCCTCGCCTGGCTGTTCCTTGGCGTGTTCGTCCTGCCGCTTATCACCATCGGGACGTGGCGCCTGCTGCGTCCGTCCACCGCTCCCCATATGGAGGCTTTGCCATGAAACGCCTGCTTGCCCTGTCGCTGATGCTGTCGGTCGCCGTGCCCGCATGGGCCGAACCGCCCGCCGATATCGGCGAAAGCGTCGAGGTGCTGCGCAAGAAGGTCGGCGCCGCGGGCGTCTCGATCGCGATTGTCGAGGACGGCAAGACCACCCTCTCGCGCGGCTGGGGCGTGCGCAAGATCGGCGAACGCGCGGCGGTCGATGAGCAGACGATCTTTCAGACCGGCTCGACCGGCAAGGCGATGACCGCCGCCGCGCTCGCGATCCTCGTCGACGAGGGCAAGATTGCGTGGGACGATCCCGTCATCAAGCATATGCCCTGGTTCCGCATGTACGATGCATGGGTGACGCGCGAGATCACGATCCGCGACCTGCTCGTCCACCGCAGCGGGCTCGGGCTTGGGCAGGGCGACCTGATGTTCGTGCCGCGCACGCATCTGACACGCAAGCAGACGGTCGAGCGCGTCGCCTATCTGAAGCCGCAGACGAGTTTCCGTTCGGCCTATGCCTATGACAATATTCTCTATGCCGTCGCCGGCCAGTTGATCGAGGAAGTCACCGGGCAGACGTGGGAGGACTTCATCCGCGCGCGCGTGCTGCGTGCGGGCGGCATGAAGAATGCGACGAGCGACAGCGAAGACCGTTTCCGCATACCGAACCGGTCATGGCCGCACGCGCGGCTGTCGGGCGCGCTGCGCGGTCTCGGCCCGCAGGCCGCGCTCAACGAGCGCGATGAGCTCGGCCGCAACGGGGCCCCCGCGGGCGGGCTCGCGCTCAGCGCCGACGACATGGCGGCGTGGCTCAAGATCCAGCTTGCGCACGGCGCGCTGCCGAACGGCAAACGCCTGTTCAGCGAAAAGCAGGCGGCCGAAATGTGGGCGCCGGTCACCCCGATGCCGATCTCGCCGCTGCCCGATCAACTCAAGCCCGCGCAGCCGACGCAGCAGGCCTATGCGCTTGGCTGGCAGGTGCAGGATTATCGCGGCCACCGCATCATCCAGCATGGCGGCGGGGTCTTCGGTTCGATCACGCGTGTCGTGATGATCCCCGACAAGAACGTCGGCTTTGCGATCATGATGAACAGCGAGGACAGCGGCATGCTGCTCGGCCTCACCTATGATTTGCTCGACCATTATCTCGATCAGCCCGATTATGGCTGGACCCAGAAATGGGAGGATTGGTATCAGTCGCGGCTCGCGGGCGGGGTCGAGTTTCTGAAACAGTCCAAGGCGTCGCCCGCGAAGTCGGGCCCGTCGCTCGCGCTCGCGGGCTACGCGGGGCGCTACCGCGACCCATGGTATGGCGACATCGTCATCGGATCGAGTGCGAAGGGCCTGACGATCGACTTCACCTCGACACCGCGAATGGCGGGGCGGCTCAAACATTGGCAGTACGACAGCTTCGTCACCGATTTCGACGATCCGGCGATCGAGCCCGCCTATGTTACCTTCGCGCTCGATGCCGAGGGCAAGATCACCGGCGTGACGATGAAGGCGGTGAGCAAGATCGCCGACTTCAGCTGGGATTATCACGATCTCGATCTGAAGCCCGTGGAGGACAAGAAGTGAAGCGTTTCGCCATTCTGCTGACCGCAACCGCGCTCACCGCCTGTTCGCCGGGCGGTGACAAGCCAAAGGCCGCGCCCGACGCGCCGCTGCACAGCCGGATGCTCGTGCTCGACACGCATCTCGACACGCCGCTCCACTTTGAGCGTGCGAGCTGGAGCTTCGCCGACCGCCACGCGCTCGCCGACGACATGGCGCAGCTCGATATCCCGCGGATGAAGGACGGCAATCTCGATGGCGGCTTTTTCGCCATCTACACCGACCAAGGGCCGCTGACTCCGAAGGGCTATGCCGATGCGCTCGCGTTCGCGCGCAAACGGTCGGACCTGATCGACAAGACCATCGCCGCGAATTCGGGCACGATCGCGCCCGCGCTGACCGCGGCCGATGCGGTTCGGCTGAACAAGGACGGCAAGCTGATCGCCTTCAAGTCGATGGAGAACAGCTATCCGCTGGGTGAAGACCTGTCCTTGCTGGAGGAATTCTACAACAAGGGCCTTCGTCTCGCGGGGCCGGTGCATTCGAAAGACAATCAGTTCGCCGACAGCGCGACGGGCGAGGGACGCTGGAAGGGGCTGAGCCCGCTCGGCAAGCAATGGGTCGCCGAAATGAACCGCCTCGGCATCGTGATCGACGCGAGCCATTCGTCCGATGCGGCGTTCGACCAGATACTGGCGCTGTCCAAATATCCGATCCTGCTCTCGCACTCGAGCCTGCGCTCGGCCTACGACCATCCGCGTAACCTCGACGAGGGACGATTGAAGGCACTCGCGGCGAAGGGCGGCGCGATGTGCATTTCGACGATCTTCATGTCGGAAATGAACATGTCGCCCGCGCGCGCCGAACTGTTCGGCAAATATGAGCATATCGGCGGTATGGCGGCGGCCGATCAGGCCGACCTCAACCGCAAATGGCGCGAACTCGACAAGACCGAGAAGCTGTGGGCGGCCGATTTCGACGCCTATATGAAGATGGTGCTGCGCGCGATCGAGGTCGGCGGCGTCGACCATATCTGCTTCGGCGCCGACTGGGACGGCGGCGGCGGGCTGCCGGGGATTGAGGATATTTCGGCGCTGCCCAAGGTCACCGAGCGGCTGAAGGCCGCAGGCTATTCGGACGCCGATATCGAGAAGATGTGGAGCGGCAATATCCTCCGGGTCCTCGCGGCGCAGGGAAAGCCTGCGGCGAGTTAGGCGCGGAAGCTTTTGGGATCGATCCCGAGCTTCTGCATCTTGTCGTAGAGCGTCTTTCGCGGGAGCCCGAGCCGCGCCATCGTTTCGGCGATATTGCCGCGCGTCTGTGCCATCGTGTCATGGATGATCGTCGCCTCGAACCGGCGCACCCGCTCGGCGAGCGGGGCGTCGGCGGGCATCGCCGACAGGCCGGGGTCGGACGGCAGGTCGAGCACGACGCTGTAAGCGAAATTCTTGAGCTCGCGGACATTGCCCGGCCAGTCATGCTCGACGAGGTGGCGGCGGATGCCGTCGTCGATCCGGAACCCCGCCATTCCCATCTTCGCCGCGGCTTCGTCGAGGAAGAAGGCGAAGGTTTGCGGAATATCCGACCGCCGCTCGCGCAGCGGTGGGATGCGCAGCTTCACGACGTGCAGCCGGTAATAAAGGTCCTCGCGGAAATCGCCGCTGCGCACCGCGTCCATCAGGTCGGTCTTGGTCGCTGCGACGACGCGCAGGTCGACAGGCTCGGGCGCGCTGGCGCCGATCGGCTGCACCTCGCGCTCCTCGATCACGCGCAGCAATTTGGCCTGCACCGACGGGTGCATCGTGTCGATCTCGTCGAGGAACAAGGTGCCGCGGTGCGCGCTACGAATGCGCCCCGCCTGACCGAGCTTGCCGCTGCTTCGGTCGATCAGGTCGCTGCCGAACAGTTCGGCCTCGGCCAGCTCCTGCGGCAGCGCCGCGCAGTTCACCGCAACCAATGATGCCGGGCTCCGCCGGCTCTGGCGGTGGAGCATATGCGCGACCAGTTCCTTGCCCGTCCCCGTCTCGCCCTCAATCAGCACGTCGATGTCGGCCTGCGCGAGCTGCGTAATCGTCTCGCGCAGCCGCACCATCGCGGGGCTTTCGCCGATCAGCGGGCTGTCGATTGCCGCCGCTGCGGCGGTCAGCCGCCGGTTGTCGAGGATCAGCGCGCGGTGCGCGAGCGCGCGGCGCGCGATGCCGACGAGGTGATCGGCGGCGAATGGCTTGGCGAGGAAGTCGAAGGCGCCGTCGTGGAGCGCGCGCACCGCCATCGCGACATCGGCGTGGCCGGTGATCAGGATGACGGGGATGTCGGGATCGATCGCGTGGATCGCGGCGCGCAGTTCCAGCCCGTCCATCCCGGGCATGCGAATGTCGGTGACGACGATCCCCGAGAAGCCCGTTTCGATGCGCGGCAGCACGCTTTGCGCATCGGGAAATGCCTCGACCGCCAGTCCTGCGAGGTCGAGCGTCTGGACATTCGCTTCACGCAATGCCGCATCGTCGTCGACGAAGAAGATCGTCTGCTCGCCGGTGAAGAAGCTCATGCCGGCCTCAAGGTCAGGCGAAACCCTGCGCCGCCAAGCGGCGAGGGGATCAGGGTCAGCGTGCCGCCAAATTCGGCCATGATATCGCTCGCGATCGCGAGCCCCAGCCCGAGCCCGTCGGGGCGCCCGGTGACGAAGGGGGTGAAGAGCTGCGGCAACAGCTCGGCGGGAACACCGGGGCCATTGTCGCAGACGTCGATATGGACCGGGTCGCTGCCGTGCGTGCGGAGCGCGATGCGCGCATCTTTCACGCCTTGTACCGCCTCGACCGCATTTTGCAGCAGGTTGACCAGCACCTGTTCGAGCCGGACGCGGTCGGCGTGGACCGCCGCCGCGGGATTTTCGATGGCGACGTCGAGTGCAATGCCTTGCGCGCGCAGCCGGTCGCCGATCAGGAGCAGCGTGCCGTCGATCGCCGATTGCACCGCCACGGGGCCGAGCGGGGTGGGCTTGCGGCGGGCAAAATTGCGCAGCTCGTTGGTGATCGCGCCGACGCGCGCGGTCAGTTCGACGATCGTGTCGAGGTTACCGCGCGCCTTGTCGGGCTGCGCGCGCTCCAGATAGCGCAGGCTGTTTTCGGCAAAGGTGCGGATCGCGGCGATCGGCTGGTTGATCTCGTGCGCGACGCCCGCGGTGATTTGCCCGATCGACCCGAGGCGGCTCGCCTGCGCCAGTTCCTCGCGTGCGGCGCGATAGCGGCGATCGGTTTCGGTCTGCCGTTCGGACGCGAGGCGCAGCTCGTCGTTCGCGGTGCGCAGGTCGCGCGTGCGCGCGGCGACTTCGCGTTCGAGCGCCTCGTGCGCAGCCTGGCGCAGCGTCTGCCGCTCGACGACGCGGAGCAGCGTGATGATCGCCGCGCCGACAAGGATCAGCAGGACGAGGAACGCGACGCGCGCAGTGGCATTGGCGCTGGCGCGGGCGGGCTCGGCGGGCTGGAGCAGGCGGAGCGTGCCGCCGGGGAAAGAGACGCGCTCGTTGGCTTCGCGGAACAGGTCTCCCCCGACGCGGATACCGTCCCCGGTACGGCTGACCGGCAAGGGATCGAGCCGCGCATCGCCATAGCTGCGCGTCGCGCGAAGCCGCTGCTGCGTCGCGGCCGAAATGGGGGCGAAGGAGCGGAAGCGCCAAGCCGGTTCGCTGCTCATCACGACGATCCCGGCGGCGTCGGTGACGAGCGTCGCCGCGGCTGAGTCCGCCCAGCGGCTTTCGAGCTTGTCGAACTCGACCTTGAGCACGATCACGCCAAGCTGGCGCCCGCCAACATCGACGCGGCGCGCGAGGTAGAGGCCGGGGCGACCGCTGACCGTGCCCAGCGCGAACAGCTCGGCCTCTCCGCTCCGCATCGCGCCCTGAAAATAGGGGCGAAAGCGGTAATTCTCGCCGACGAAGCTCGTCGGCGCGCGCCAGTTGCTCGCCGCGATCGTCGTTCCGCCCGCATCGATCACATAGATCACCGTGGCGTCGGTGCGCGCCGCGAGCTGTTCGAGTTCGCGATCGAGACGGCGCGACGCGGCGTCGCTCTTGTCGGCAAGCGCGGCACGGACGTCGGGGAATTCGGTGAGCACGCGTGGCAGCAGGCGGAATTTTTGCAGCTCGCTTTCGAGCAGGCTTGCGTGCGCGCGTGCATTCTGTCGTGCTTCGACGTCGGCCTGCGCGCCCGCGCGACCCGCGGCCCATTGCGCAAGGCCGAACCCTGCGACGAGCAGAATCGCCAGCCCCGCCGCCACCGCGACGAACAGGCGCCGGCGGTTGCCGTGGGGACCGATTGGGGACGAATCGCTATGCAGGGGCATGTGCGGATTATTGCACAAATGTTCGGGATCGTATGCGGTATTTCGCACAAACTTGAAGTTATGTGGAGCGCTGTGCCCATCATATTCAAATAATAACAATAGGTTGATTGGATATCCTGCGGCGTTTGACGATGATTCCTTCCCGCCCCTATTTTTAGACATCGGCCGGGAAACACCCCGGTTCGCGTCGAGCCGGACGCAAAATATGGGGAGAGGCTGGTGGCAGCCACGATCGACATGAATGCGGTGCACGTGCCGGCCAAGTCCGGGCCGTGGTGGTCGCATCTTTATGTGCAGGTGCTCGCGGCGATCGCCGGCGGCGTGCTGCTCGGCCATTTCTGGCCCGAGATCGGCGTCCAGCTCCAGCCGCTCGGCAAGGGTTTCATCGACCTCGTCAAGATGATCATCGCCCCGGTGATCTTCCTGACCGTTTCGACCGGCATCGCATCGGTCGGCAGCGGCAAGACGCTCGGCCGCCTGACGGCGAAAACCTTCGCCTATTTCCTCTTCTTCTCGACGCTCGCGCTGATCATCGGACTGATCGTCGCCAATGTGGTGCAACCCGGCGCGGGGATGAATATCGACCCGAGCACGCTCGATCCGAACGCCGTCGCCAAGATCGCCGAATATGATGCGAAGGCGCACGACACCTCGCTCGTCGGTTTCCTGCTCGCGATCATTCCCACGACCTTCGTCTCGGCGCTCACTTCGGGTTCGATCCTGCAGGCGCTGTTCGCGGCGATCCTGTTCGGCATCGCGCTGTCGCACACCGGCGCCGCCGGCGCGCAGGTGCTCGGCATGCTCGAAAAGCTTTCGAGCGTCTTCTTCACCCTCGTCGGCATGCTGATGCGCTTCGCGCCGATCGGCGCGTTCGGTGCGATGGCTTTCACCATCGGCGAATATGGCGTCGAATCGCTCGTCAATCTCGGCGCGCTGATCGCGACCTTCTATCTGACTTCGATCCTGTTCGTGGTCGTTGTCCTCGGCTCGGTCGCGCGGCTCTGCGGCTTTTCGATCTTCCGGCTGATCGCCTATCTCAAGGCCGAGCTATTGCTCGTGCTCGGCACTTCGTCGTCCGAGGCGGCGCTGCCGAGCCTGATGGAAAAGCTCGAGAAAGCGGGCTGCGCCAAATCCGTCGTCGGCATGGTCGTGCCGACGGGCTACAGCTTCAACCTCGACGGCACGAATATCTATATGACGCTCGCGGCGCTGTTCGTCGCGCAGGCGACGGGTATCGACCTCAGCCTCGGCGACCAGGTCGCGCTGCTGCTCGTCGCGATGGTCAGCTCGAAGGGCGCGGCGGGGGTTACCGGCGCGGGCTTCATCACGCTTGCCGCGACGCTGACCGCGGTGCCGACGGTGCCCGTCGCGGGGCTTGCGCTGATCCTCGGCATCGACCGCTTCATGAGCGAGTGCCGCGCGCTGACCAATTTCATCGGCAACGCGCTCGCCGCGATCGTCGTCGCGATGTGGGAAAATGCGCTCGACCGCGATGCGCTGAACCGCGCGCTCAGCGGCGAGCCCGCACCGCTAGCGGCCGCGCCGGTCGAGACCGACAGCGACTGAGATCAGCAAGGCACAAAAATTCAAACAATAAAATTGGGGAGAATGATGATGAGGCGCAGTTTTGGAACAATGCTTCTGGCGAGCACGGCGATCTGCCTTCTCGCGAGCGCACCCGCGCAGGCGCAGACGGCCGAAACCGGTCCGGCCGCCGAAGCCGCCGATGCCAATGAGCCGCAACCCGATGGCGAAACCGCCGGCGATATCGTTGTCGTCGGCACGCGCATCGAGGGCGCGCGCGTTACCGAGGCGCTACCGGTGGTCGTGGTCAATCAGGACAAGCTCGATGCGATCGGTGCGGTCAGCGGCGACGAGCTGATCCGCAACATCCCGCAGATGGGCGACGTCAGTTTCAACCCCGGCAACAATGCGCAGACCAGCAATGCCGCGCGCGGCGACGTCGGTTCGGTCAACCTCCGCTCGCTCGGAGTCGGCAACACGCTGGTGCTGCTCAACGGCCGCCGCATCGTCACCCACCCTGCGAGCCAGGGCCTGTCGGACACCGGCACCGTGCCCGTGCTCAGCTATAACTCGAACGCGATCCCGACGACGGGGCTGCAGCGGCTCGAAGTTCTGCTCGATGGCGCCGCCGCGCTCTACGGCTCGGATGCCGTCGCGGGCGTCGTCAACACCGTGCTCAAGGACAATTACGACGGGCTGAGGATGCAGGCGCAATATGGCGGCGCCGAAGGCACGCACCTGCGCGAATTCCAGGGCAATATCCTTGCCGGCAAGAGCTTCGACCGCGGCAATATCACCCTCTCGTTCGAATATACCGACCGCTCGGCGCTGCGTGCGGAGGATCAGGATTTCACCGCCTCGGCCAACCTCCGCCCGCTGTTCGCCGACTATCCGGGATTCGCCGACTCGACCACCCCCGACGCGCGCGCGACGCGCGGGGCATGGCCGGCGCTGCAGGTGCCGGTCACCGGCGGCCGACCGCGGCGCGGCACGACGAACCTCACCACCGCGGCGGGTTCCTTCACCGTCCGCCCGACGCGCCTAGGTGGATGCACGCAGGCGCTGACCGCCGACCTCTGCCTCGTGAACACCGCGCTTGCGACGAACAATGCGTTCCGCGACCTGCGCTACGACACGGCGGTCGGAACGACGGTGATGCCGAGCGTGAAGCGCTATAACGCCTTCATCAACGGGCACTACGACGTGACCGACGACCTGACTTTGTTCGGCGAGTTCGGCTATTACCGCTCGAACACGACGCGCATCCAGCCGCCGGTGATCAACCTCAACCAGATCTGGATTCCGGCGAGCAACTATTACAACCCGTTCGGCGCGGCGACGATCAACGGCCAGCCCAATCCGAACCGCATTCCGGGGCTCTTCAACGTACCCGCGGCGGGCCTGCCGGTGCTGCTCACCACCTATCGCTTCGTCGATACCGGGCCGCAGGCGGTGAAAGTTTCCGGCGAGCAGCTGCGCGGTCTGATCGGCGTCCGCGGCGAGGCTGCGGGTTTCAAATGGGACAGCGCCTTCGTCTATTCCGAAGCCTCGGCGGTCGACAGCAGCCTCGCGGTGCGCAGCTCGGCGCTTCAGCGGAGCCTCGCGCTCGCGACCCCCGATGCCTATAATCCCTTCAACGGCGGCTGCATCGACAGCCTGAGTTCGGGCGACTGCACCCCCAGCTCGCAGGCGGCGATCGACGCAATCACCTTCCAGCTTCGGCGCGCCTCGAAAACGACGCTGACGATGGGCGACTTCCGCGCGTCGCGCGCCGATCTCTTCGCCTTGCCCGGCGGCGACGTCGGCGTCGCCTTCGGCCTCGAAGTGCGACGCGAGACGCAGCGCGACGACCGCGATTCCGCCGTCGACGGATCGAGCCCCTTCGTCGATGCCGTGTCGGGCGCGGTGACGATCAGCGACGCCGCGGCGGTCAGCGACAATCCCGACACCTATGGCAAAAGGACGGTCGCGGCCGGCTATGCCGAACTCGCGGTGCCTTTGGTGTCGGAGGAGATGAACATCCCGCTCGTCCGCCGCTTCGATATCCAGCTCGCGGGCCGCTACGAACATTATAGCGATTTCGGCAGCGTCGCGCGGCCGAAGGTCGCCGCGGCTTGGGACGTCGTCGACGGGTTCCGCCTCCGCGGTTCCTTTTCGCAGGGGTTCCGTGCGCCGAACCTCGAACAGGTCAACGCGGTCGAATATGCGCGCCTTGCGACCAGTCAGGATTTCCTGCGCTGCGAGGTGGACCTGCGTGCGGGCCGGATCGCCAATTTCACCCAGTGCGGGAACAATGTCGGCTATTCGCGCCGCGTCTCGGGCAATCCCGATCTGAAGCCCGAAAAGAGTAGCAACTATAACCTCGGTGCGGTGTTCGAGCCGGCCTTCATTCCGGCCGATCTCGGGCGCATGACCTTCACCGTCGACTATTGGTCGATCAAGCAAAAGGGCATCGTCGGCATCCTCGGCAACGACACCGCTGTGGCGCTCGACTATCTGCTGCGCTTGCAGGGATCGTCGAACCCCAATGTCATTCGCGATGCCGCCAACGCCGACGATATCGCCAATTTCGCGGGAACGGGCATCACGCCGGTCGGACGGATCACGACGGTGCGCGACCAGTTCATCAACCTGCAGCCGCAGACCGTCCGCGGGCTCGATTTCGCCTTCTACTGGCAATCGCCGAAGACCGATGTCGGCAAGTTCGATTTTTCGGTCAACGCGACGCGGTTGCTCAAATTCTCGCGTGCGCCGGGCGACGCGGTCGATCAGCTTGTCGCCGCGCGCGAAGCCGGCGACATCAACGCCGCGACGCCGCTGCCCGAGACCCAGAATCTGATCGAGGCCAACGGCCGTCCGAAATGGCGCGGCACCGCGTCGCTCACATGGTCGCTCGGGCAGTTCCAGGTCGGCGCCTTCGCGCGCTACACCGGCGCGGTCGACGAAACCGGGTTCGTCGATGCCGACGGCAACCCGTGGCGCGTCAAGTCGCAGCTGACCGGCAATCTCTATGCGCAGGTGCGGATCAAGGATGCCGGCGGCCTTGGCGGCGACATGCGCTGGCGCGTCGGGGTACGCAACATCACGAACGAAAAGCCGCCACTTTCGTCCGAGGGCTATCTGGGGTCGCTCTACAGCCCCTATGGCCGCTATTGGTACACCTCGGTCACCACGGAGTTCTGATATGAAATACGGGCACGGCATCTGGTTTCTGATCGGCGCTGCCGCGCTCGCCGTCGCGCCGGCGGCAACGGCAAAGGAGAGCGCGCCCGCGCCGACCGCCGCCGGCGCGACTTTCACCGCTACCCCCAAGGCCGCGCCGAAGACGATCCTGTTCATCGGCAACAGCTTCACGCAGGGCGCGCATTCGGCCGCGCGCAACTGGCGCGCGGGGTCGGTCACCGACCTCAACAACGCGGGCTATGGCGGGGTGCCCGCGCTGTTCAAGCTCTTCGCCGAACAGGCGGGGCTCGACTACCGCGTCAGCCTCGAAACGCAGGGCGGCAAGTCCTTGGGTTTCCATTATGACGAGCGGCGCCAGCTCTTCGACCGGTCGTGGGACATCGTCGTGCTGCAGGAATTCAGTACGCTCGACCGCGCAAAGCCCGGCGATCCCGCGGACTATATGCGCAATGTCGGCCGGCTCGCCGCGTTGTTCAAGGCGCGCAATCCTGCGGTCGACATCCGCCTTGCGGCGACATGGACGCGCGCCGATCAGACCTACAAACCCGGGGGTCATTGGTACGGAAAGCCGGTAACGGCGATGGCCGATGACCTCCGCGCCGCGGCCGACCGCGCACGATCCGCCAATCCGTCCGTGGCGGGTATCGTGCCGGTCGGCCAGGCCTGGAACCGGGCGATGGCGGATGGCGTCGCCGATCCCAATCCCTATGACGGCATCGGTTATGGCCAGCTCGATCTGTGGGCGTACGACCATTATCACGCGAGCGTCGCGGGCTATTATCTCTCGGCGCTCGTGACCTTCGGCGCGATCACGGGCATCGATCCGACGACGCTCGGCGCCAAGGAAAAGGGCGCCGACGAGCTGGGGCTCTCGGACGCGCAGGCCGCCGCGCTGCAGCGCGTTGCGCGCGATACGCTCGCGAACGGATAACTGGCCTGCGGGAAAAAGGGAGCGGGACGGGTAAGATGCTCGACTGACTGCCCCGCCACGCATCTCTTGCCTCTTGGCATTTTGTGCTACGCAGGGCCGAGCATGCCAGCAGCGACCGGAGACCCCGATGCCGACGCGCCCCTTCGACTTTCCCAACGCCGCCGGCGACCGCCTGTCGGGCCGGCTCGAACTGCCCGTCGGATCGACCAGGGCGTGGGCATTGATCGCCCACTGCTTCACCTGCGGGAAGGATAACAAGGCCGCGGTGCGGATTTCGCGGCGTCTGGCCGGGGCGGGCATCGGCGTGCTGCGGTTCGATTTCACGGGGCTTGGCGCCAGCGAAGGCGATTTCGGATCGTCGGGTTTCAGCCATAATGTCAAGGACCTGGTCGCCGCTGCCGAAGCGATGACCGCCGCGGGCATGCCTCCGATGCTGCTCGTCGGACATAGCCTTGGCGGCGCGGCGGTGCTGGCCGCGGCGGGGTCGCTGCCCGGAATCCACGCCGTCGCGACGATTGCCGCGCCGTTCGACGTCGAACATGCGCTCCACCAGTTCGATCCCGCAGGGTTGGCGAAGATCGAGCACGAAGGAAGCGGCGTCGTGGCGATTGGCAGCCGGCCCTTCACCGTCCGCAAGGAGTTCGTTAAAAATCTGCGCGAGCAGGATCAGGGGGCGCGCGTTGCCGCGCTGAAACGGCCCTTGCTGCTCCTCCATTCGCCGCTCGATCAGGTGGTGGGGATCGAGAATGTCACCAGCCTTTATCTCGCGGCCAAGCATCCCAAGAGCTTCGTCTCGCTCGACGGCGCCGATCATCTGCTCAGCAATGCGCGCGACGCCGATTTCGCCGCCGACATGATCTCGGCCTGGGCCGGGCGCTACCTGCCCGCGATGCCGCCGACCGCCGCCAGCCAGTTCGATGCCGAGGCCGAGGAAACACGGCTGGGCAAATTCCAGCTCGCGATGCGCGCAGGGAAGGCGGCCTTCATCGCCGACGAGCCCGAGAGCGCGGGCGGTCTGGGGTCGGGCCCGACGCCCTTCAACCTGCTCTCCGCCGCGCTCGCCGCTTGTACGACGATGACGCTGCGCCTCTATGCCGAGCGCAAGGGATGGCCGGTCGAGAGGATCCGCACCGGCGTGACACACCGGAAGGACAAGGGCGCCGAGAAACCCGATGTCTTCAGCCGCCGCGTCGAGATCGAGGGCGCGATCGACGAAGCGCAGCATGCCGAACTGCTTGGCGTGGCCGATCGCTGCCCCGTGCACCGTACGCTGGAGACCGGATCGCGCTTCGAGGCGACCGAAGCGGGATGGGCCGATGCCGGCCCGGCCGGAGGGCAAGCGCCCGCTTAGTGTAGGGCGACGGCGGAACGAACTGCCGCGCCAAGCGTCCAATAGGCGCCTGTCTCTGATGAGGCGGGCGTCCTCGGCTGTTGCGGCTGCGGGGCATGTGCGATCAGGCTGGAGGATCGGATGCAGGCGCTGGAAGGACTCGACGCCAGGCCATCGCACCAACGCCTGTGGGACCGGCACGCCAGCCCGATTTCGATCCTCGTCCTTGGCGGCCTGTTGCTGGCGGCGGGCCTCGGCTTCGCGGGCGGGCAGCCGAGCCCGCCGCGCACGGCCGATCTGGGCGATGCGCGCCTGACGGTGAAAACGCCGACGATCATTCGCAACGGCGAGTTCTTCGAAACCGACATCACTTTGACGGCCGATGTTCCGCTGGACGATGCGGTGGTGGCGGTGTCTCCCGCGCTCTGGCACGACATGACCGTCAACACGATGATCCCGGCGCCCGCCGAAGAGAGTTTCAAGGACGGCCGCTTTCATTTTTCCTATGGCCCACTCGCCGCCGGCGACAGCCTCCACATCAAGATCGATGGCCAGATCAACCCGCCGCTCTTCGCGGGGACCCGCGGCGATATCGCGGTCTTTGACGGAAGCCGGCGCATCGGCGTGATGCCGCTCCGCATCAAGGTGCTGCCCTGATGGATATCGTCCTTCGCGCCACGGTGATGTTTTTCATCCTGTTCCTGCTGATCCGGCTGCTCGGCAAGCGCGAGCTCGGCCAGATGACGCCGTTCGAATTCGTCGTGCTCGTCGTGCTCGGCGACCTGATCCAGCAGGGCGTGACGCACAACGACTTCAGCCTGACCGGCGCGACGCTCGCGATCTGTACCTTCGCCTTCTGGGCATTGGTGCTCAGCTGGACCGCCTATCTGTTCCCGCGCGCGAAGGACTTGCTCGAAGGCGCACCGCGCGTGATCGTGCGTGACGGCGAAATCGTGCCCGAAAATCTGCGGCGCGACCGGCTGACGCGCGACGAGATCCTGTCCGAAATGCGGCTCGCCGGGATCGGACGGATGGCCGATGTCGCATGGGCGATCCTCGAGCCGCAGGGCAAGATGAGCTTCATCAAGAAGGACGATCAGCCCTCGCCGCAGAAGGATCGCGATGATCCCGCGAACTAATAGATCGGCGTGATCTGCATCTGGGGGAGCGGCCGCGGCGTCCCGTCGCTGAGGTCGGGGCCAAGGTCATCCCAATCCTCGCCGCGCGCCACCAGGTCGGTGAACAGCGTCTGCGCGGCGTTTTGCGCTTCGGCCGACCGGAATTTATACGAAACCGGCGGCGGCGCCCCCGTGCGGACCGTCGCAAAGGCCGCCTCATACGCCGGGATCGGCGGAACGACCTTCGCGCTGGCGGCGATCCGGATCGCATAGCGCTGGAGGCCCGAGGCGACGTTCCGCCACCGCACCCAATAATGATTGTCGAAGGAGAATTGGTAGAGGCGTTCGCCCGCGACCGTGCCTTTCAGCGAAATGCTGTCCAATATGTCCTGCGACATGTCGAGGTTCATGCCCCCCTCGACCTTGTCGAGCGCGACGTGGACGATCCGGTCGCGTTGGCCGGGCGCGCGCGACTGCAACAGGTCGCGCCAGTTCTGCATCGTGCTGATGATCCCGAATACAAAGCCGGACACCTCGGCCAGCGCGAGCGGCCGCGCGATCGAGCTATAGCTGCGTTGCCAGCCGCGATTATTGTGCAGCGGGAGCCACACGGCCGCCTCTGCCTCGTCCCGCGGATTCCGGGGTTCGGGATTCTCGACCTGCGGATCGTCGCTGCTTTGCGGATAGACGAGGTTGATCGCAAATGTCGGCCAGCGCGGCAGCGGCGCGTCGAACAGGTGGAGCGGAAAATTGCTCGAAACGCCGCCGTCGGAAAACCAGCAGATGCGGAAACCTTCGATCAAGGAGAGCGGCGCCTCGCCGCCGGTAGCGAGGCTGTCGGTGCTCTGGCTTAGCGTCGTCTCCTTGGTGTCCTCGCCGTCATCGAGTGCGTCTCCCTCGGTCTCGCCGCGGAGCGATCGTCTCCCGACGGGCTCGTGAAGCGGCACCGCGCTGATCAGCAGCGGGAAACTGAGACTCATCCGCATCGCCACCAGTACGGGCATCCGGCCCCTGCCGGGCAGGCGGTAATAATCCTTTTCCCCGACCCGATCGGGCACCCCCGCCATCGCCACCATCGCATCGACGATCGGCTTAGGAAACAGCAGGTCGAATTCTTCGCGCAGAAACCAGAAGGACGCGTCGGTAAAGGGCAGCGTCCGCGGCTCGTGATGCGAGACGCCCGTCGTGATCATTTGGAGCGAGATCGCGGTTTCGGTCCTCGGCTCGCCGGGATAACGCGGCGCGGCCCACAGATCGTCGAATAGCAGCGGTTCGGCGATGTCCTTGCCCGACAAGGATTGCAGGATCTCGTGCAGCCATTCGGTCAGCGCCGGCTTGCCATCCTTCCGCACGCTCAGGCCCGAACAAAGCCCGAGCAGATTGCGCCGCGTGACGCGCGCAACGCGCAAAACAGCGGCAATTGCGGCGCCGAGATAGGCGCAGATCGCCGACGGCAACAGCACGGCCGCGACGCCGGCCGGACCCGCGAGCCAGTACCCGCCCGCAAGGAACAGGCCGAGCAGAAGCAGCGCTTCGAGCGGCGCGATCGCCACCACCGCCACCCCGGCCACCAAGGCCTTGCGCAGCACTCCCGCATTCCCGGCGAGGGTAACGATCAATCGATAGGCATTGCGCCCGCCGCGTGCCGGCTGGAACAGGCCGAAGATGAAGCCCTCGGACGACAGCTGCGCCGCGACGCGTTCGAGACCCGCAAAACCGAGCGTCGGGGGGCAGGGGGCAGTCGATCCTGACGCGACATGCTTGCGGTCGCCCAGCGCTGCCGCCGCGGTGGCCGCCGCGGCGATCGCGCCCGCCGAGGTTCCGCCGATATTCTTGAACCGGAAATCCCGCGCAAGCGCCAGGACGGCGTTGGGATAGACGATGCCGCTCGTGATGCCGCCCTTCATCACCAGGTCGCAATAGCGGGTGGCTGCATGGCTCATGTCATCGCTCTCCGGTTGGGCGCGGCTTTTTTCTTTCTTACCCCGGCGGGCCGGTCAAGTCGCTGCTGTTCTTGAGGAATAGGGCCGATCGGACGCACCATATAACGCAATTGCTTATGCTGTGTTGGGGCTGTAATACGGGCGTTGCGCATGAAATGGTTCCGTAAACCCGAAGGCCCCGATCCCACCCTCGCCGTGACGCCGGGTGGTCCGTTCGCCGATATAGCAGCCCAGCCGCCGCCCATTGTGCCCGAGACGCGCGGGCGCAAATGGATGCGCCGCATTTCGCGCGGTTTCGCGATCTTCTGCGTGGCTTTCATCCTGCTCGTCGGCTGGCTCGCGCTCACCGCACCGCTCTCGAAATCGCTCGAACCGATCGCGCCGCCGCAGATCACCTTGCTCGCGTCCGACGGCACACCGATCGCGCGCATCGGGGCGATCGTCGACACGCCGGTGAAGGCAAAGGATCTGCCCAAACATGTAACCGGCGCCTTCCTCGCGATCGAGGACCGGCGCTTTTACACCCACTGGGGTGTCGACCCGCGCAGCATCGCGCGCGCCGTGTGGAGCAACGTCACCGGCGGGCGGACGCAGGGCGGCAGCACGATCACGCAGCAGCTCGCGAAATTCACCTTCCTGACGCCCAAACGCACGCTCGGGCGCAAGGCGCGCGAGGCGCTGATCGCCTTCTGGCTCGAAGCCTGGCTGAGCAAGGACGAGATCCTCGAACGCTATCTGTCGAACGCCTATTTCGGCGACAACACCTATGGGCTGCGCGCCGCCTCGCTCCATTATTTCTACCGCCAGCCCGAAAAATTGACCCCGGCGCAGGCGGCGATGCTCGCGGGGCTGGTGCAGGCGCCGTCGCGCCTCGCGCCGACCAAAAATCCCGACCTCGCCGAAAAGCGCATGAAGCTGGTACTGAACGCGATGGTCACGACGGGCTATCTCACCGAGCAGGAGCGGAAAGCGCTCCGCACCCCGCGCATCGATGTGCGCAGCCGCAACACGCTGCCGACGGGCACCTATTTCGCCGACTGGGCGCTGCCCGCGGCGCGCAAATTGAGCGACGTCGGCTATTCGCGCCAGACGATCGCGACGACGCTCGACGCGCGGTTGCAGGGCGTCGCGCGCCGCGTGACGGGACGCGCGGGGCTGGGCAAGGCGCAGGTCGCGCTCGTCGCGATGCGCCCGAATGGCGAGGTCGTCGCGATGATCGGCGGCAAGGATTATGCCGCATCGCCCTTCAACCGCGCGACGCAGGCGCGGCGCCAGCCGGGGTCGACCTTCAAGCTGTTCGTCTATCTCGCCGCGCTCCGCGCCGGCTGGGATCCCGACGACATGATCGACAACAGCGCGATCGAGACCGGCTCCTATCGCCCCAAAAATTCGGGCGGCGCCTATTCGAAGGAAATCAGCCTCGAAGACGCCTTCGCCTCGTCGAGCAATGTCGCCTCGGTGCGCCTGCTCCGCGAGGTTGGCGACGACAAGGTCATCGACATGGCGCGCGACCTCGGCGTCACCGCGCCGATGGCCAAGGGCGACCCCAGCCTCGCGCTCGGCACGTCGAGCATGACCTTGCTCGAACTCACCGCGGCTTATGCCGCGGTCGCGGCGAACAGCTATCCGGTCGAGCCGCATGCGTTCGAGGCCGACGAAAAGGGCTGGTTCGAGAATCTGATCTCGGGCCCGTCGAGTTTCGGGTCGCGCGAGCATGAGGACATCGAACAAATGCTGCGCGCCGCGGTCAATCGCGGCACCGGCCGCGCCGCGCGGCTGCCGCAGGCCAATTTCGGCAAGACCGGCACCAGCCAGGACAATCGCGATGCGCTGTTCGTCGGCTACGCCAACGGGCTCGTCGTTGGTGTGTGGATCGGCAACGACGACAATACGCCGCTGCAGGGCATTTCTGGCGGCGGGCTGCCGGCGCGTATCTGGCGCGATTTCATGACCGAGGCATCGGGCAAGAAGGCGGCGCCGCGACCGAAGAAGGTGGTCGATCCGACCGGCCCCGTCGAACCGCTCGATATTCCCGACATCGGCGACATCCCGATCGGCGACCGGACGCGCATCGGCATCGAGGGCAATGATGCGGTCATCACGACCGAAATCAACGGCAGCCGGATCGACCTGCGCCTGCCGATGTCGGAGGGGCGTCCGACGATTCAGGAAGGGCGCCCACCGCCCGAGGCCGCCACCGCGCCGCCACCCGGATAGGCAACGCCGCCCGCGGGGATCAGTCCGCCGGCAGGATATCGAACGCCGCGGTTGCCATCACCTGCCCGTTGACGATCAACTCGACCTCGTGCCGCCCCGGATAATGGCGGCGGGTGGTAAAGTCGCGGATTGTCTGGCTGATGCCCAGCGGCACGGACTCGCCCGCCGCAAGTTCGAAGCTTTTCAGCTTGAACACCTTGGCGGCGCTCTTGCCGCCCGCGCGCGCATAATGGACGCGATAATCGACCACGAGCCGCTGATTTTCGGATGAATCCGATGCAAGGCTGGCCGTTATGGCAATCCGGTCGCCAAGATGGACGGCCGGCGGGGCAATGCTGAAATCGCGCACGCGTACCGCGGCGCCATGGCCGACCCCAATCAGCGCGAGCGCGGCGGGATCGCCCTTCTTGATCAGCGTGCGGAGCGCGTGGCGGACGATCCAGACGGTGCGCGCGTCATCCTGCGGCCACTCGGCAAGGCGGTCCAGCAGCCAGTCGGGCCGATCCTTGGCGATATCGTTCAGATGGTTCGCGACCGATTTACGGACGTACAGGCTCGGATCGGCTTTCAACATTTCGAGGATCGGCGCCGCCAGCGTCGGGTCGGCCTTCAGCGCCGGGACGCGCGCAGCCCACGGCAGGCGCGGCCGCGCGCCTTCGCTCGCGAGCCGGCGGACATGCTCGTCCTCGCTGCTGGCCCATCGCATCATGACGGCCAGCGCACGCGGTGTATCCGCCGCCAGAAACGGGCGGATCGCAAACTCGGCCGTGCCGAAGCGCGTCAGGTCGGCGAGTGCGTCTATCGACCGGTCGAAATCATCGAGGCCATAGCGCGCGACATATTCGGTGACCGCCATCGCCTGAAACCCATGGGTGAGCCGCGGCGCCATCGCGCGGACGACATCGAGCGCCGCCACATAATCCCCGGGAAGCGCCTCATGGAGCGCGTCGGCGATATGGCGCACGCGCTCCATGATCGACAGCGCATCGAGCCCGTCCGACGCCGCGGACAAAAAGGCGGCGCGATCGAAATGTCGCGACGCCGTCACCCCCGCGTCGCCGATCGTCTGCAGTGCTTGCGGACCCAGAATATCTTTGAGCAGGGCAGGGGTTTCTTGGGTCATTGCGGCTTTCCGGGTTTCAGGCGCGCGCGTTGGCGCGCGGTTCGGCGTCGACATAGCAACGCCGGTACTCGGACCGGAATGATTTTCGTCTCCTAGGCTTCGCATACCTTCCACGCCCTCCTCCTTGCCCGTTTCTAATTTCATTCACACTCGTGAGAGTGAATGTTGACTCGCCGTCGAACCGCTGCCATGAATGCGCCATGCCGGCGATCGAGCGGCGACTTTTGGGAGAGGGCAAGATGAGGGTTCAGCTGTTTGCGTCCGTATGCGCGGGCGCGCTTTTCGCAATCCCGGCGGGCGCCGCCGCGCAGGATGCGGCCGAAACCGCGCCGCAGGCCGACGAGGCGCCTGAAGGCAACGACATCATCGTCACCGCAACGCGCCGCGCCGAACGCATTCAGGACGTGCCGATCAGCATCTCGGCCTTTTCGCAGGAAGAGCTGACCGAAAAGGGCATCGTCGGTTATGAAGGCATCGGGCGCGAGACGCCGGGCGTCGTGCTCAATAAGCCGACCGCGAACTTCAACAATTTCACTGCGCGCGGCATCGCGACCAATGGCTATAACGCCAATCTGCAAAGCTCGGTCGCCATCTATATTGACGAGCTTCCGGTCTCGACGATCGGCAACACGACCGTCGTCGACCCGAACCTGTTCGACGTCGAGCGCGTCGAATTCCTGCGCGGGCCGCAGGGGACGTTGTTCGGCTCGGGCTCGCTGTCGGGCGCGATGCGCATCCTGCAGAAAAGCCCCGACCTCAACGATTTCGACGTCTCGGCGCTCGTCGATCTCGGGCTGACCGGCTCGGACTCGATCCGCCAGCGCTATAATGCGATGGTCAATGTGCCGCTCGCCCAGGACAAGCTCGCGCTGCGCGTCGTCGGCTTCTACCGCGACGAGGAAGGCTATCTCGACAATGTCGGGACGGGGGTGAAGAATTCGAACACGCTGATCGATTATGGCGGCCGCGCGACCCTGCTGTGGCGCCCGACCGATCGCCTGTCGATCAAGCT
The DNA here is from genome assembly GCF_001468225.1 of Sphingopyxis sp. H053. Lineage (GTDB taxonomy): Bacteria > Pseudomonadota > Alphaproteobacteria > Sphingomonadales > Sphingomonadaceae > Sphingopyxis. The sequence goes on from NZ_LNRU01000013.1 coordinate 98,338, forward strand.
GCTCGGCAGCTATGAATATAGCAATCCCAAGGACAGCTCGCTGACCAGCCCGTCGCTCGGCCGCAACAAACGCGTCTCGGACGAGCCCGACCGTTTTACCGGCAAGCAGCTGATCGCCAATGCGACGATCGACTATGAATTCGACTTCGCCAAGCTCACCAGCTCGTCGACCTATTCGGATTTCGAGCAGCGTTTCTATGTCGATCTCGCGGGCACGTTCCAGCCCGGTTCCTTCGCCGGTGCGCCGATCGCCTTCGGTCTCGACGCCGATGGCTATGACAAGGTGTTCGTGCAGGAAACGCGCCTCGCATCGACGCTCGACGGCCCGTTCCAGTTCGTGATCGGCGGCTTCTATCTCGATCGCCGCCGCGATGTCGATTATTTCTACCGCTCGAACCCCGCGTTTCTGGCCGAGCGCAACATGACGGGTCTGCCCGACAAATATTATCAGAAGCAATATACGCATTCGCTCAGCAAGGAACTCGCGGGCTTCGGCGAGTTGACCTATCGTTTCTCGGACAATTTCTGGCTGACGGGCGGCATGCGCTATGGCGAGACCTCGGCGCAAGGCTTTACCGAGGCGGGCGGCTATCTCGCGACGGCACCGGGCTTCTTCAATCTCAACTATCTTCAGGCGGCGCTTGCCGGTCTGAAGGGGCCCACGGGAGCGTATCTCCCGGTCAATTTCACGACGTTCACACCTTATGCCGCGGTCACCGGCTTGAAAGCGAAGGGATCGAAACCGTCGTGGAAGGCGAGCGCGACCTTCAAGCCGAGCGAGACGCTCACCACCTATGCGACCTTCTCGACCGGTTTCCGCGCGCCGATCGTCAACGCCTTTGCCGGCCGGGCGAGCGTCGTCGATGCCAACGACATCGTCATCCCCTTCGGCGCAACGTCGGACAGTCTCGAAAGCTATGAGGTCGGCGCGAAGGGGCGCTGGCTGGGTGGGCGCGTCAGCATCAACGCCGCTTTCTACCTGATCGACTGGAGCAACATCCAGGCGCAGGCGAACCGCGTGTCGGACTCGGTACAGTTCGCGACCAACATCGGCGCGGCGCGCAGCAAGGGCTTTGAGTTCGAGGTCAATGTGATCCCGGCGACCGGAGTGTCGATCGGCTTCAACGGCGCCTACAACGATTCCAAGATCACCAAGCTGTCGCCCGCGGAGGCGGCGATTTCGGGCGCGGTGCTCGGGCACCGCCTGTCGGCGCCGCGCATCCAAGGGTCGGCCTATATGTCGTACAGCTTCAAGCTCGCGAGCGACGTCGACGCGATGCTGGCGGTCAATGCGCAGCATATCGGCGCGTATAACAGCAGCTTCCCGAACACTCCGGGCGCGCCGAACGTGCCGCTCGCGACGTTCGGAAAGACCGACGCCTACAGCAACGTGAATCTCAGCTTCGGTTTGAAGAAGGGCGATATTTCGGCGCAGCTCTATGTCGAAAATCTCTTCGACGATCATTCGATCACCTACATCCACCCCGAAGCCTTCCTGAACAGCCGCTTCGGCACGATGCGCCCGCGTACCTTCGGCATTCGCCTCGGCTACGGGCTCTAAGCGATGGCGGGTGCAGAAGCCTCCCTCTCCCCGGCCGCGGCGTCCACGCGGCCGGGGGGCAATCCCACCTTCGTGCTCGGGATGCTCTGCTTCGTCTATGTGCTGAACTTCCTCGACCGGCAGCTGCTCTCGATCCTCGCGAAACCGATCCAGGACGCGCTGCAGATCAGCGACGGCCAGCTCGGGCTGATCAGCGGGCTTTATTTCGCGATGTTCTATTGCTTCATCGCGATCCCCGTCGGCTGGTTCGCCGACCGGACAAGCCGCGTCGGCGTGCTGTCGGCCGCCTGCGCGATCTGGAGCGGGGCGACCGTCGCCTGCGGCATGGCCGCCAATTATACGCAGCTGGTGGTGGCGCGCATGGTCGTCGGCTTCGGCGAGGCGGGCGGCGTGCCGCCCTCCTATGCGATCATCACCGATACCTATCCGCCCGGCAAGCGCGCCGCGGCGCTCGGCATCTTCAACCTCGGCCCGGCGATCGGTGCGGCGGCGGGGGTGGCGTTCGGCGCTGCGATCGCCGAACGTTTCGGCTGGCGCATTCCCTTCATCGCGGTGGGCGTGATCGGCATCGTGACGGCGCTGGCGGTCTGGCTGACGGTGCGCGAGCCCAAGCGCGGCGCGACCGACATGGCGGCTCCTTCCGCCAGCGCATCCGCCGACGACAAGGCGGCCTTCTGGCCGACGGTGCGCATGTTCCTCTCGCATCCGATCCTGATGCTCGCGGCGCTCGGCAGCGGTGCGACGCAGTTCGTGACCTATGGCCTCGGCAATTTTGCGGTTCTGTTTCTGATGCGCGAGAAGGGCATGGAGCTGGGCGACGTCGCGATCTGGTACGCGCTGGTGCTGCTGATCGGCATGGGCGGCGGGATGATCGTCTCGGGCCGCGTGATCGACCGAATGGTCCGCAAATCGCGCGCCGGCTATGCGATTGCGCCCGCGTTGTCACTGGTGGTGGCGATGCCCTTTTACGTCGCGTTCGTCTGGGCGCCGGGCTGGCCGCTCGCGCTCGCGCTGCTCACCGTCGTGATGATCTTCAACTATTTCTACCTCTCGGCCTCGGTCGCGCTGGTTCAGGAGGAAGTGAAGCCGAACCAGCGCGTGCTCGCCGGCGCCTTGTTGCTGCTCATCATGAACTTCATCGGGCTGGGGCTGGGGCCGACATGGGTGGGCTTCGCTAGCGACTGGTTCAAGGCGCAGGGCGACCTCCACGGGCTGCAAACGGCGCTGTACACGCTGACGCCCTTTTATCTGATCGCGATCGGACTCTTCCTCTGGCTCGCGCGGCGGCTGCGCCGAGAGGGCAGCCGGCAGGAGTTGGCAGCATGAAGAAATTGCACATTCTATTGTCGGCGGCGGGGCTTTTGACCGCGGCGCCCGCTGTCGCGGCGAGCCCGGTGGTCGAAGCGCCCGCAGGCACGCTCGAGGGCAAGACCGTCGGCAAGGTCCGCGAATTCAAGGGCGTGCCCTTTGCGCAGCCGCCGGTCGGGCCGCTGCGCTGGAAAGCCCCGCAGCCGCTGCCCGCATGGCAAGGCGTGCGCAAGGCGCAGAGCTTCGGCGCCGCGTGCATCCAGCCACGCCCGGCTGCGGTGCACATCTATGCCAATCCGCCGGCGAAGATTTCCGAGGATTGCCTGACGCTCAACATCTGGGCACCCGAAAAGGTGCAGGATGCGCCGGTGATCGTGTGGATTCACGGCGGCGCCCTCGCGACCGGCTACAGCCACGAGGGCATGTACGACGGCGCGAAGCTCGCGGCGCGTGGCGCCATCGTCGTGTCGATCAATTACCGCCTCGGCGTGCTCGGCTATATGGCGCATCCGGGCCTCAGCGCGGAATCGCCCGATGGCGTGTCGGGCAATTACGGGCTGCTCGACCAAATCGCGGCGCTCGAATGGGTGAAGGCGAATATCGGGGCTTTCGGTGGCGACGCGAACAATGTCACCATCGCGGGCGAGTCCGCGGGCGCGCTCAGCGTGATGTATCTGATGGCCTCGCCAAAGGCGCGCGGCCTGTTCCACAAGGCGATCGCGCAGAGCGCCTATATGATCTCGACCCCGTCGCTCAAGGAAGCGCGCCACGGCGAACCCGCCGCCGAAGCAACGGGCGAGAGGGTCGCCGCCGCGCTCGGCGCCGCCGACATCGCGGCGCTGCGCAAGGTCGATCCGGTCCAACTGACCGACGGCGCTGCCAAGGCGGGTTATTTCCCGTGGGGCACCGTCGACGGCAAGATCCTGCCGGGCCAGCTCGTCGACATCTTCGATCGCGGCGAGCAGGCGCCGGTGCCGATGATCGCGGGCTTCAACATCGGCGAGATCCGCTCGCTGCGCATTCTCGCGCCGCCGGTCCCCGCCGATGCCGCCGCCTATGAGGCCGCGATCCGCGAACGCTACGGCGACCTCGCCGACGCGTGGCTCAAACTCTATCCAGCAAAGGATCTCGCTGAAACGATCCTCGCGACGCCGCGCGATGCGCTTTACGGCTGGACGTCCGAACGGCTCGCGATCAAGCAGACCGCGCTCGGCCAGCCAGCCTATCTTTACCTCTTCGACCATGGCTATCCGGCGGCGAGCGAGGCCGGACTGCACGGCTTCCACGCCGCCGAAATCCCGTTCATATTCGGTACCGCCAGCGATACGCCGCCCTATTGGCCCAAAATCCCTGACACGGTGGCCGAGCGCCGCTTCGCCGCCGCGATGGGCGATTATTGGGTCTCGTTCGCGAGGACGGGCAAGCCCGAGGCGGCGGGGCAGGCGGCATGGCGCCCCTATGGCAAGGACGCCGCCTTCATGGCCTTCGCCGATGTCCCGCGTCCCGGTACGCGCCTGATGCCCGGCATGTACGCGCTGCACGAAGCCGCGGTCTGCCGCCGCCGCGCCGCGGGTAACCAGCCGTGGAACTGGAACAGCGGTATCGTCTCGCCCATCCTCGTGAAGGGCGCAAACTGTCCATGATCCACGGTATGATGCAGGATTATCCGCTTACCCTCGACAAATTCCTCGATCACGCGGCGCGCTGGCACGGCGACGCCGAAGTCGTGACCGCGCGCGAGGACGGGAGCATCGCGCGGATCGGCTACGCGATGCTTCGCGACCGCAGCCTTGCGATCTCGTCGCTGCTCGCAGGCTTCGGGGCGGGCGAGGGCGACCGTGTCGCGACGCTCGCCTGGAACAGCCAGGCGCATGTCGAGGCATGGTATGCGACGATGGGAATCGGCGCGGTCTGCCACACGCTCAATCCGCGCCTTACCGCGCCGCAACTCGCGGCGATGGCGGTACAATCGGGCGCGAAGCTGCTGATCGTCAGCGCCGACCTGCTGCCGCTCGCGCGGTCGATCGTAGAGCGCGCGCCGGCGATCGGGCAGGTACTGGTGATCGATGGGCCCGCGGGCGACTGGCCCGCCGCCGCGCCGCCGCTCCGCGAACTCGAAGCGCTGATCGCCGGCGCGCCGGGCGGGACCTCATGGGGCGGCTTCGACGAGCGTTCGCCCGCCGGGCTCTGCTTTACCTCCGGAACGACGGGCGCGCCGAAGGGGGTGACCTACACGCACCGCGCAAGCTTCCTCCACACGCTGCGTGCGTTGCAGGCCGACGTGATGGCCTTCACCCACCGCGACGCCGTGCTCGCCGTGGTGCCGATGTTCCACGCCAACGCCTGGGGCTTGCCCTTCGCGCTGCCCGCGGTCGGCGGCAAGCTCGTCCTTCCCGGGCGGCAGGCCGACGGCGCAAGCCTCGCGTGGTTGATCGCGGCCGAGGGCGTGACGGTCGGCGTCGGTGTTCCCACCGTATGGCTCGGCGTCGTCGAACATATCGAGGCGACGGGCGGCGAACTGCCGTCGCTCAAACGCATCATCGTCGGCGGCGCGCCAATGGCGCCCGCGCTGATGGAGCGGATCGAGCGCCGGCTCGGCGTCACCGTGCAGACGAGTTGGGGCATGACCGAACTGTCGCCGCTCGGCACGATCGCGCCGCCCGACGACCCTCTGCGCACCGCATCGGTGTCGGGGCGTCCGGCGATCGGCGTCGATCTGCTGCTCACCGACGCGGCGGGCGCGCCGCTCCCCGAACAACGCGGGGTCGAGGGGCATCTTCGCGTTCGCGGATCGGCGGTGGTCGAACGCTATCTGGGGCAAGCCGAGTCCGCGACCGACGACGATGGCTGGTTCGCGACCGGCGACCTCGCGCGGATCGACGCGCGCGGGAACCTGTCGATCACCGGCCGGGCGAAGGATTTGATCAAATCGGGCGGCGAGTGGATCAACCCCGCCGAGATCGAGGCCGTCGTCGGCGCGTTGCCGCAGGTGTCGCTCGCCGCAGTGATCGGCCGCGAGGATCCCAAATGGGGCGAGCGGCCGGTGCTGCTCGTCGAACTCGGTTCGGACGTGGAAATCAGTGACGCCGATCTGCTCGCACCGCTTGCGGGCCGCGTCGCCCCCTGGTGGATTCCCGACGCCGTCGTGCGCCTTTCCGCCATGCCGCTGGCGCCGACCGGAAAAATCGATAAGATTCGCTTGCGGAACGACCATGGCGCGGGTTGATCGGCACGGGGACGTTGCGGCAGGGGCGGCAACGGAACAGAAATTGGAAGTCGGACGAGTGACAGAACAGGCGAAAACGCGTCGGCGATCGACCAAGGCCGAACAGCGCGCCGAGACGATGGAACAGATCCTCGACGAAGCCGAGTATCTCTTTTCGAAGCACGGGCTGCACGGTGTCACGCTCAAGGATGTCGCGAAGCGCGTCGGCGTGCATCACACGCTGCTCAACTATTATTTCGAGGACAAGAGGAAGCTGTTCGACGCCGTCTTCGCGCGCCGCGCGGTGGTGACGAGCACCAGGCGAATGCAGGTGCTCGACGAATATGACCGCGCGACGGGTGGCAAGCCGACGGTCGAGGGCGCGCTCCATGCCTTCCTCGACACCGACCTCGATCTTTATATCCACGGCGGCGAGGGCTGGAAGAATTACGGCGCGCTCGGCGCGCAGGTCGCCAACACCCCCGAATGGGGCGCCGAGCTGATGGACAGCCATTTCGACCCTGTCGTGCTCCGCCTGATCGACCTTCTGAAGCGCGCGCTGCCCGATTGTGCCGAAGAAGACATTTTCTGGGGCTATCATTTCGTCACCGGCGCGCTGATGGTCACGCTCGCGCGCACCGGGCGCATCGACAAGCTGTCGGGCGGCGTCTGCAAGTCCGAGGATTTCGAAGCGATCAAGGCGCGCATGGCTTCGTTCATGGCGGCGGGCTTCCTGCAAATCTGCAAGAAAAAGGCTTAGGCGGAAGGACGGGCTCGCTCCTTTCGCCTTTCGCTTGCTCAATATATTAACTCACTAGAGAGTGAATGGAGATTGATATGGGACATGACAAATTGCCGCTGCACGGCCGGGTCGCGATCGTCACCGGTGCCGGGGGCGGATTGGGCCGCGCGCACGCGCTCTACCTCGCCAAACGGGGCGCGCGCGTCGTCGTGAATGACCTCGCTATCGCCGCTGCCGAGCAGGTTGTCTCCGAAATCGTCGCGAATGGCGGCGAGGCGCTGGCGGTTGCGGGTTCGGTGACCGACGAGGCCGCGGTGGGTGCGATGGTTCACGAGACGCAGGGCGCGTGGGGACGCATCGACATTCTCGTCAACAACGCAGGCATCCTGCGCGACAAGAGCTTCGCCAAGATGAGCATCGACGATTTCCGATTGGTCGTCGACGTGCACCTGATGGGCGCCGCTATCTGTTGCAAGGCGGTGTGGGACATGATGCGCGCGCAGCAATATGGGCGCATCGTGATGACGACCTCGTCGTCGGGCCTGTGGGGCAATTTCGGGCAGGCGAATTATGGCGCCGCCAAGATGGCGCTCGTCGGCCTGATGCAGACGCTGGCGATCGAGGGCGAGAAATATGACATCCGCGTCAACAGCCTCGCGCCCACGGCCGCGACGCAAATGACGCACGGCGTGCTTGCCGACGCCAGCCTCGAACTGCTCGATCCTGCGCTCGTCAGCCCCGGGCTGCTCGCGCTTGTCGGCGAGGACGCGCCGACCCGCGCTATCCTTTGCGCGGGGGCGGGGCATTTCGCCACGGCCGATGTGACCTTGTCGAATGGGCACTATGTCGGCGCGGCGGAAGATGCGGGCGAGCAGCTCGTGGCGCGCTGGCCCGATGTGTCCGCCCGTGCCGACGCGATCGTTCCGGCTTACGGTTTCAAGCAGGCCGAACGCGAACTGGCGAGCGCGGGATCGGGCTTGCCCGCGTTGGCAATCGCCCGGTAAAGGTTCGAGCGTCGCGGTTCAGCGACGCTCGACCAACCCGCCGCCCAGCGCGACATACAGCGTCACCAGATTGTCGACCTGCGCGCGCCTCAGCTCGATCAGCGCCTGTTCGGCGGCGAACAGATTGCGTTCGGCGTCGAGCACCTCGAGGTAGGTCGACACGCCTTCGCGATACCGCTTGCGCGCGAGGTCGGCGATCCGCCGCTGCGCGAGCGTGCCGCGTTCCTGCGCCTCGACCTGGTCGGCCAGATAACGTCGCCCGGCGAGCGCGTCGGCAACTTCGCGGAATGCGCCCTGTACGGTGCGTTCATAGGTCGCGACGGCGATATTTTCGCGCGCCTCGGCGACGGTCAAATTGCCTTTGTTGCGCCCGAAATCGAAGATCGGCAGGCTGATCGACGGGCCAAAGCTCCAGCCGAACCCATCGTTACTGAACAGGTTGTCGAGCGAACCCGAGGCGAAGCCAAGGTTGCCGGTCAGCGAGATCGACGGGAAGAAGGCGGCGCGCGCGGCGCCGACATTGGCGCGCGCGGCGCGCAGCCGCTCTTCGGCGGCGACGACATCGGGCCGCGCGACGAGCAGGTCCGACGGCAGCCCCGCGGTCAGTGTCGGCGACTGGCTCTGCGCGACGAGCGGCAGCGGCGCGGGCAGGGGGCCGGTCACTGGTCCGCCGGTCAGCACGGCGAGGAAATTGTCGGCCTGCGCCTTGCCGAGCTTCAGGCTCGCAAGCTGCGTCTCGGCCTGCGTCAGCAGCGTTTCGGACTGGCGATAGTCGAGCGCCGAGGTCACCCCCGCGTCGAGGCGGCGCTTTGCGATCCGCAACCCTTCCTTGCGGCTCGTCACCGTGGCTTCGGCGAGCTTGATCTGCTCCTCGGCACCGCGCGATGCGAAATAGGTCGAGGCAACGTCGCGCACCAGCGCGAGGCGGAAGGCGCGCTCGGCCGCCTCGGTCGCGAGATATTGGCTGCGCGCGGCTTCGGACAGATTCTTGACGCGCCCCCAGAAATCGAGCTCGAACGAGGTCACACCGACGCCGACCGAATAGCGATTGGTCGTGTCGGTCCCCGGCCCCGTCAGCGACGGGCCGCGCGTGCGTGCAGCGTCGGCGCTCGCACCGATGGTCGGCAGGCGGTCGGCGTCCTGGATGCGGTACAGTCCGCGCGCTTCCTCGATCTGCGCGACCGCGACGGCGAGGTCGCGGTTGCGCAGGGTCGCCTGCGCGATCAGCACTTCGAGTTGCGGATCGGCAAAGAAGTCCTGCCAGCTGACCTCGGTCGCCCGCTGCCCGAGCGTCACATCGCCCGCGAACTCGGCCGGATAGGCGGGTGCCGTGGGCAGCGCCGGGCGCTCGTGCTTGGGCGCCATATTGACGCATCCGGCGAGCGTCGTCGCTGCGAGCAGCGCGATCAGGTTACGCATGACCGGGTTCCTCATGATGTCCTTTTTCGGCGGGTGCGGGCGGCCGCTTGCGGCTGATCCACTTGCGCACCGAGAGATAGAAAAGCGGGATGAAGAAGATGCCGAGCAAGGTCGCCGCGATCATCCCGCCCATCACGCCCGACCCGACCGCGATGCGGCTGGCGGCACCGGCTCCGCTCGCGATGACGAGCGGCACCATGCCCAGGATGAAGGCGAGGCTAGTCATGATGATCGGCCGCAGGCGCAGCTTGACCGCTTCCATCACCGCGTCGAGCGTCGATTTGCCCTCGGCCTCCTGCTCGATCGCGAACTCGACGATCAGGATCGCATTCTTCGCCGCGAGCCCGATGATCGTGATCAGGCCGACGTTGAAGTAAATGTCGGCCGACAGCCCGCGCAGCATCGAGAAGAGCACCGCGCCGAGCACGCCGAGCGGCACGACCAGCAGCACCGCGACGGGCACCGACCAGCTTTCGTAAAGCGCCGCGAGCAGCAGGAAGACGACGACGAGCGACAGGCCGAGCAGCATGCCGATCTGGCCCGCCGACTGCTTCTCTTCATAGGAAATGCCGGTCCATTCGAAGGAGAAGCCGGCGGGCAGCGTCTGCGCCAGCCGCTCCATCTCGGCCATCGCCTCGCCGGTCGACTGGCCGGGCGCGGGCTCGCCCGAAATCGTCATTGCGGGATAGCCGTTATAACGCTGGAGCTGCGGGGCTTCGGCCGACCATTCGGCGGTGCTGAACGATCCGAAAGGCACCATGTCGCCGTTCGCGCTGCGCACGCGCAGATCGAGGACGTCCTGCGGGGTCATGCGGCTCGCGGCATCGGCCTGGAGCAGCACGCGCAGCACGCGGCCTTCGCGGGTGAAGTCGTTGGCGTAGGCGCTGCCGAAGCTGATCGCGAGCGTCGCGTTGACGTCGCCGATCGACAGGCCGAGCGCGCGTGCCTGAATGCGGTCGATGTCGACCTTCAGCACGGGCGCGTCCTCCTGACCCTCGGGGCGGACGTTGGCGAGCAGCTTGCTCTGCATCGCGCCGCCGAGCATCTGGTTGCGCGCGGCGATCAGCGCGTCACGCCCGTTGCCGCCGCGGTCCTGCAGCTTGAAGGTGAAGCCGCTCGACGTACCGAGTTCGGGGATCGACGGCGGGCTCAGCGAGAAGGCAAAGGCTTCCTTGATGTTCGCGTAGGTGCCCATCGCCTTGCCCGCGATCGCGTCGGCGCTGTCGCCGTCGCCCTTGCGTTCTTCCCAAGGCTTCAGCGGCGTGAACATGATCGCGTTCGCCTGTCCCTGCCCAAAGAAGCTGAAGCCGTTCACCGTCACGACATTGGCGACCTGCGGCTGCTCGGCGAAAAAAGCCTTCACCTGCTTCGTCGCCTCGTTGGTGCGCTGCGTCGTCGCGCCCGGGGGCGCCTGGATCACGGTCACCAGATAGCCCTGGTCTTCCTGCGGCAGGAACGATCCCGGCAGGCGCGTGAAGAGCAATGCGGTGATCGCCACCATCAGGGCGAACACGCCGAGCCAGCGCAGCGGCGTCGCCAGCATCTTGCCGACGCCGCCCTGATAGCGGTCGGTCGTGCGCCCGAACCATTCGTTAAAACGGCCAAAAAAGCGGTCGAAGAATGCGCCGATGCGGCCCTTGCGCTCGGTCTTGTCATGCGGCTTCAGCAGCGTCGCGCACAGCGCAGGCGTCAGCGTCAGCGCGAGGAGCGCCGAGAAGGCGATCGAGATCGCGAGCGTCATCGAGAATTGGCGATAAATGCCGCCGGTCGACCCGGGGAAGAACGCCATCGGGATGAATACCGCGATCAGCACGAGCGTGATGCCGACGATCGCCGAGGTGATCTGGCTCATCGCCTTCACCGTCGCGTCATAGGGTGACAGATGCTCCTCGTTCATGATGCGCTCGACATTCTCGATCACGACGATCGCGTCATCGACGAGGATGCCGATCGCGAGCACCATGCCGAACAGGGTCAGCACGTTGATCGAGAAACCGAACATCCAGAGGCCGAGGCATGCGCCCGCGAGCGCGATCGGAACGACGACGGTGGGGATGACGGTCGCGCGCCAGTTCTGGAGGAACAGGAACATGACGAGGAAGACGAGCAGCATCGCTTCGCCCAGCGTCTTCACCACCTCTTCGATCGACAGGCTGATGAAGGGTGTCGTGTCGTAGGGGATCGACCAGGTGATGTCAGGCGGGAAGCCCTTCGACAGCTCGGCCATCCGGTCGCGAATGCCCTGGGCGGTCGACAGTGCGTTGGCGCCGGGGGTCAGCTGGACCGCGAGGCCCGCCATCGGCTTGCCGTTGAGTTCGGACGAAAAGAGATAGCTCGCCGCGCCCAGTTCGACGCGGCCGACATCGCCGAGCGTGACCGCTGACCCGTCGGGGTTCGCGCGCAGGATGATGCTTTCGAACTGTTCGGGCTTGGTAAAGCGGCCCTGCGTCGTGATCACGGCGTTGAGCTGCGCGCCCTTGGCGATCGGCTGGTCGCCGAGCTGGCCGCCCGGGGTCTGGCTGTTCTGCTCCTGCACCGCGCCCAGCGCTTCGGCGGCGGAGAGATTATACGACGCGAGCTTTTGCGGGTCGAGCCAGATGCGCATCGCATATTCGGGCGCAAAAGCTTGGACGTTGCCGACGCCGTTCACACGCCGCAGCTCGTCGAGCACACGCGTGTTGGCGAAGTTGTTGACCTCCATCGGGTCGGTGTTGCCGCTCTTCGACGTGATCGCGACGATCAGCAGGAAGCCCGAATTGGCCTCGGTGACCGAAATGCCCTGACGGCGCACATCCTCGGGCAGGCGCTGCTCGACGCGGCGCAGGCGGTTCTGTACTTCCATCTGCGCATTGTCGATGTCGGTCCCCGCCTCGAAAGTCAGGTTAATCGACGCTGTGCCGTTCGATTCGCTGGTCGAGACCATGTAGAGGAAGCCCTCGACCCCGTTGAGTTCCTGCTCGATGACCTGCGTGACATTCTGTTCGAGCGTTTTGGCGTCGGCACCCGGATAGGTGACGCCGATGGTCAGCGATGGCGGCGCCACCGACGGATATTGCTCCACGGGAAGCCCGCGCAGCGCGATGATGCCCGACAACAGGATGCCGATGGCGATGACCCAGGAAAAGATGGGCCGGTCGATGAAGAAGCGGGGTGTCATGTCAGGTCAGCGCTTCGCCGCGGGGGTCGAGGCCGTTCCCTTCGGCTGCGCAACGCGCACCGGCTGCCCCGGCTGCACCTTTTGCAGTCCGTCGACGATCACCCGGTCGCCGGGTTTCAGCCCGTCGAGGATCGCCCACTGGCCCGCGACCATCGTGCCGAGCTTCACCGGGCGCGGGGTCGCGATATTCTTGGCATCGAGCACCATCACGCTGGCATTGTCGGCCGCCAGCTTGACCGCGCGCTGGGGGATCAGCACGCCGTCGGCGCGGTTGCCCGCAAAGATGCGCGCACGCACGAACTGGCCGGGCAGCAGCGCCGCATTCGGGTTCGGGAATTCGGCGCGCAGCGCGGCGGTGCCCGTCGCCTCGTCGATCGACAGGTCGAGGAAGTCGAGATGGCCGACGACCGGAAAGGCGGTGCCATCCTCGAGGATCAGCTGGACTTCGACGCGCTCGAGTTGCGGCGCGCTCACCTTGCCCGAGCCCATCTCGCGGCGCGTCGCGAGCAGGTCCGAACTCGACTGCCCGAAATTGACATAGACGCGGTCGATCTGTTCGATCGTCGTCAGCAGCGTGCCCGAGGCCGCGCTGACGAGCGCGCCCTCGGTGACTTCGGCGCGGCGCGCGCGTCCCGAAATCGGCGCCGCGACCGACGCATAGCCAAGGTTCAGGCGCGCCGATTCCAGATTGGCCTGCGCCTGCTGCACATCGGCCTCGGCGGTGCGCTGCGCGGCGACCGCGGCGTCATATTCCTGCTTGCCGATTGCCTGGTCGGCGAGCAGCGGCTGATAGCGGCCGACCACCTGCCGCGCGTTCGCCGCCGTGGCCTGCGCGCGGGCAAGCTGGGCGCGCGCCGCATTGGAGGTCGCGATCAATTCGCGCGGGTCGATCCGGAACAGCGGGGTCCCGGCACGGACATAGCTGCCTTCGTTGAACAGGCGACGCTCGACGATGCCATTGACGCGCGCGCGCACTTCGGAGGTGCGATACGCCTGGACGCGACCGGGCAACTCGATGACGTTCGGCACCGCTTGGGTGCTGACCGTCACGATATTGACTTCGGGCGGCGGCGGTGCCGGCGGCGCTTCGGACGAGCAGGAGGCCAGCAAAAGCGCCAGCGCAGCGCCGGCGGCGCTTGCAAGAGGACGTACGCGACTCATATGGACCCCTGAAAAAATCGCAGTTGTGCGGGATTTGTTTATACGCGAAAGCTTGCGTTGAAGCGCCATGTAATTTAAATTACAAAAAAACGCAAGGGAGGGGGATAAAAAATGAGCATGTCGGAATCGGCCTTATGTCAAATGGATAGGCTATCACCACGCGAACGGCGGCAGGGCGCGATCCTCGATGCCGCCGAGGCGTTGTTCCTCGAACAGGGGTATGAGCGCACGAGCCTCGCCGAAATCGTCAAGCGCTCGGGCGGCTCGCTCGCGACGCTCTATGAATTGTTCGGCAACAAGCAGGGGCTGCTTCGCGCGATCGCGACGCGCTGGTGCGACGAGGCGATGCTGCGGTCGCTCGATGACGACGCGACCCGGGGACTGTCGACCGTCGAAATTCTGAAGAGCTACGCACACCGCCAAAGCGAGCTGATGGAATCGCCGCATGCCGTGGCCTTGATGCGCATGCTGATATCCGAGAGTTTGCGCGACCATGAATTCGCGATGCAGATTTACCGCGACCTGCACGTGCCCGCGCTCGAGGAACTGATCGAGCTGTTCGCGGAATGGGCGGCGACCGGCAAGGCCGACATCGACCGTCCGGAGGCGGCCGCGCGGCTGTTTTTCGATATCGTCGTCGGCGATTCGATGCTCAGCACGCTGATGGGGATCGAGGACGAATGGCTCGACCCGGAAGAAATCGACTGGCGGCTCCAGCCTTTCCTGACCCATTTCAACATCCGTTAGCGCGGCCCGCACCATGTTGACATGACTGTCAATAACTGAAAGCGTGCCGGCTCCTGTTTCGGGAGCATCGCGCATTGGCCAGTACTGCCCTGCCTTCGGCCGCCCGCGCCGACGAAGCCCCGGCGTTGCGCCCGCGGACGGTTGCCGCCTACGCCGCGACGGCAGGGCCGACGGTTATGCTGGGCTTGCCATTCAGCGTCTACCTGCCGCCATATATTGCCGAGGGCGGCGTGATTTCGGTGGCGCTCGTCGGGCTGCTCTTCTCGCTGACCACGATCTGGGACGGCGCCGTCGATCCGCTCATCGGTACGATGATCGATCGCGTGCGCACCGGGCTCGGCGCGCACCGGCGCTGGATGCTGCTCGCGATCGTGCCGCTGGCGCTGCTGCTGCTCGCATTGGTGACTGTCGGCGACCGGCTGCCCTTCGCGGCGCTCTTCCTGATGATGGTGCTCTTTTATTCGAGCTACAGCATCTACGAGGTTGCGCAATTGTCGTGGGGGTCGGCACTGGTGCGCACGCCCGCCGACAGCGCGCTTCTTTATGGGATGCGCGACTGGTTCGCGAAGGTCGCGCTGATCCTCGCCTTTGCGGCCCCCGCGGCGGCACAGCTCCTGATCCCGGGGCTCAGCCTGCAGGGGCGGATCATGGCCTATGCCAGCCTTTTCCTGCTCCTGGCGCCGATCGCGCTCTTTGCGATCCGCCGCGTGCCGCTGCGTGCGGTCGTGGCCGAACCCGGGATCGGCTGGCGGCACGAGATCCGCGCGTCCTTCTCCTTCCCGCCGCTGATGCTGCTGCTCGGCGTGCAGTTCCTCAACAGTTTCGCCTTCGGGTCGCTGACCTCGCTGTTCGTCTTCTTCGCCGCCGCGGTGCTCGATCTCGACGCGCAGAGCGCGGTGCTGCTCTTTGCCAGCTTCATCGGCGGGGCCTTCGCGTCGCCCGTGTGGACCTTTCTGGCGCGCCGCTTCGGCAAGCCGCCGATGATGATCGCGATGGGGCTCCTGATCTCCAGCCTGCTCGTTGCGACCTTGTTCCAGCAACCGCAGGGCCTCGCGCAGGCCGTCGGTTTCTCGCTGATGCTCGGGACGGGGTTCGTCGGATTGCTCTTCACTTACTCGATGCTCGCCGACCTGATCCCGCGGGATGCCGCCCGCTGCGGCCGCAACCGGTCGGCCTTTCTCTTCGCGCTGTTGAACCTGATGCAGAAATTCGGCGTCGCCGCCGCGATCGCGGTCAGCTACCTTCTGCTCGACCTGGTCGGCTTCGATCCGCAGAACGGCGAGGCCGCCGCTCGCGAACTGCACTTGCTGTTCGCACTCCAGCCGACACTCAGCTGGATTGTCATGGCGGGGCTGCTGCTCTGGATGCAGCGCGCGCTGTCCCGCCCTGGGGTCAGGACCCGCTAATTGCGCGGTCGAGGCGTCGAAATGGCGAAGATATCGTCTTCGCGTGGCCGCCGCGGATGGTGGTTCCATCTGCAAGGCCGCGCGGAGGCGATATCGAAGCCATTTCGGCGTCCCTTCGGGATTTGACCGATTTTGTCCATGACCGCGTCAGCGCGCCTTGGAATATATTCATATGCCTGCGCCTCGCTTCCTTGCCCTGAACAAAATCGCCGCAAACCTCGACCGCGCAATTAGCGGGTCCTGACCCCGCACTTGCAATCGCCGCAGCGCGCAAGTAAAGGCCGCTTTCATTCGGACAGATGCGCCGTTTTCCTTCCGCCTTTCGCCGACACGCTCGGGGAGGGTGGGCGGACTATTGCCCCAAGCGCGCTTGACGCGTGGGGGGCGGCAACCCATCTGGCCCGGATCATTGACGTAAAAAGACAGGACGATCGACATGGCGAAGACCAGCCCGGCTGAGTTCATCAATCAGGTACGCGCCGAAGCCCGCAAGATCGTGTGGCCCACCAGCCGCGAAACGGTACAGACGACGATCATGGTGCTGATCATGACGACGATCCTTTCGCTGTTCTTTTTCGGCGTCGACACGGTTTTCAACGCGATCGTCAGCTGGCTGACGTCGCTCGCGCGCTAACGCCCGCGGTTACAGGGACAGGATACGGATACACATGGCGCGCTGGTACATCATTCACGCCTATTCGGGTTTCGAGAACAAGGTTCGCGATTCGGTGCTTTCCGAAGCCGAACGCATGGGCCTGACCGATTTCGTCGAAGCGGTCGAAGTGCCGGTCGAAACCGTCACCGAGGTGAAGCGCGGCAAGAAGGTTCAGGCCGAGCGTAAATTCTTCCCGGGCTACGTCCTCGCCAAGCTGACGATGACCGACGATGTCTATCACCTCGTCAAGAACACGCCGAAGGTCACGGGCTTCCTCGGTTCGATGGGCAAGCCGCAGGCGATCAGCGAAGCCGAAGCCGCGCGCATCCTGAACAGCAAGGAAGAAGCCGCGGCCCGTCCGAAGCAGGAAATCCGCGTCGATTACGAAATCGGCGATCAGGTCAAGGTGCTCGACGGTCCCTTCGCCAGCTTCAACGGGCTGGTCGAGGAACTCGATTTCGAAAAGGCACGCGTCAAGGTGTCGGTGTCGATCTTCGGTCGCGCCACCCCGGTCGAACTCGACTTCGAACAGGTCGAACGCTTCAAATAATATCGCGGCGCCCCTTTCGGGGCGCGCGCGGAATCCAGCGAACGGAACAAGCGCATGAGCCTCACTCCCGAAGAGATGCAGGCTCGTGCTGACCACGCGCGCGAAATCTACGCCAGCGTCGATCGCGAGCGGCTCGTCCGGCATATCGTCCACCTCTTCGATCTCGAAGCCGCGGACGAGCCCGACGAATTCACTTACCCCGCCTTCACCAAGCCGCGCCGCCAGCGCATCTTCGGCGGGCAGGTGATCGCTCAGGCGATGGTCGCCGCGGCGCGCACCGTCGATCCCGGCAAGTCCGTCCATTCGCTCCATGCCTATTTCCTGCGCGGCGGCGACGAGGCGAAGCCGCTGCATTTCCGCGTCCACCGCGACTTCGACGGGCGCAGCTTTGCCAACCGCCGCGTCGTCGTGCGCCAGGATGGCAAGGTCATCTTCAACCTCACCGCCTCGTTCCAGGCGCCCGAGAAAGGCCTGTCGCACCAGATTCCGATGACGGGCATATTGCCGCCCGAGGAATGCTGGGACTTCGCCGATTTCATCGCGGTCGATCCCAAGATCAGCGATCGGCGCATCGAGCATATGGCGCGTATGCACCCGTTCGAGGTCCGCGCCTTCCGCCCGCCGCCGTCCGAAAAGGCGACGATGCAATATGAATGGTTCCGCATTTCTTCGCCCGTCGGCGACGATCCACTGATCCACCGCGCGTTGCTCGCCTATGCCTCCGACATAGGGCTGCTCTCGACGACCTTGATGCCGCACGGGATGACGTGGGACACGCCGGGCCTGTTCTCGACCAGCCTCGACCACGCGATGTGGTTCCATGATGAGATCCGCGTCGATGAATGGTTCGTCTATGTCATGGACAGCGACTGGAGCGGCGGCGGGCGCGGGATCAACCGCGGGCGCATCTATCGCCGCGACGGCACGCTGATCGCCTCGGCGGTGCAGGAAGGGCTGATCCGCTACGATCCGGCGGCCGAATAAGCGCTGTCCTATTTTGCGCCGCTGTGCTTCGATGATGGTGATACCGGTCGGCGGAAAAAGCGATTTGCGCGTGAAGTTAGGCAGTTTTCCGCCGAACTCTCGAATCGACTGGCTGCCGCCCTTGCATTTTTGCCCACGCCGGAGTAGGGGCGCCGCTTCGCGTCAGATAAGGGCGTGATTCCGCGCGGGAGGAAGGGGTGATGCCCTTCTGCTTGACCGCTAATTTTGAGGCTCGCCGGAAACGGCGGGCCGACAGAAAGACAGGAGGCCATCATGGCTAAGAAGATTAGCGGCTACATCAAGCTGCAGGTGCCCGCCGGCACCGCCAACCCGTCGCCGCCGCTCGGGCCGGCATTGGGTCAGCGCGGCGTGAACATCATGGAATTCTGCAAGGCGTTCAACGCCGCGACCGATTCCATGGAAAAGGGCACCCCGACCCCGACCATCATCACCGTGTTCGCTGACAAGAGCTTCACCTTCGTCACCAAGACGCCCCCGGCAACCTATCTGATCAAGAAGGCCGCGAACCTGAAGGCTGGTTCGAAGGAGCCCGGCAAGATCAGCGGTGGCAAGATCGCGCGCTCGAAGCTCGCCGAAATCGCCGAGATCAAGATGAAGGATCTCAACGCGAACGACATCGAACAGGCAACGAAGATCATCGAGGGCAGCGCGCGCTCGATGGGCCTCGAAGTGACGGAGGGCTGAACCGATGGCAAAGCTGACCAAGAAGCAGAAGGCCCTCGAGGGCAAGGTTGACAGCCTCAAGCTGCACACCGTCGACGAAGCGCTGAAGACCGTTCGCGAGCTGGCCTCGGCCAAGTTCGACGAAACGCTCGAAATCGCGATGAACCTCGGCGTCGATCCGCGCCACGCCGACCAGATGGTCCGCGGCGTCGTGACGCTGCCCGCCGGTACCGGCAAGGACGTCAAGGTTGCCGTGTTCGCGCGCGGCGACAATGCCGACAAGGCGCTGGCCGCCGGTGCCGACAAGGTCGGTGCCGAAGACCTGATGGAAGACATGCTCGCGGGTAACCTCGACTATGGCCGCGTCATCGCGACGCCGGACATGATGGGCATCGTCGGCCGCCTCGGCAAGACGCTGGGTCCGAAGGGCCTGATGCCGAACCCGAAGCTGGGCACCGTGACCCCGAACGTTGCCGAAGCCGTGAAGGCCGCCAAGGGCGGACAGATCGAATTCCGCGTCGAAAAGGTCGGCATCATCCACGCCGGCCTCGGCAAGCTGTCGTTCGGCGAGGAAAAGCTTCGCCAGAACTTCGACGCTTTCGTCGACGCGATCGTCAAGGCCAAGCCGGCCGGCGCGAAGGGCAAGTACGTTCGCAAGATCGCCCTGTCGTCGTCGATGGGCCCCGGCGTGAAGGTCGATACGGCCGACGTCACCGGCGCCTGACAGGCACGCACTGAATCAGGGAAGGGCCGGGGGAACTCCGGCCCTTTTCTTATGGGCGGGTTTGGGGCGGTGAACCGCCATGGCGTTCTGTCGTCGTCCCGGGTTGGGTCCGCGATCGGGTCGGCGCAAGGGCCGCGTGATATTCCAAAGTTCAGTAAAGTTCAGCCCTATGCGCGCCCCGATTTGGACCCCGGGGCGTTCTGGACGCGCCCGGCGCGCCCCGCCGTGGTCGCACCGGCAAGCCGGGCGGCGACCGCTTTTATCCACCAAATGAAAGAGCCGGACGAAGGCTGGCACAGCCGGATAATGTAGGAAAGGCTTATTTGAAGTCGACGCCCGCTATGGGGTGGTAAGCTGCCATTGAAGGCGTTAGCCCCGTAGAAATGGACGGAGCGCTTTTTGTTAAGCTGAATCACGACTGGAACGCAGAACCGAATGATCCCGACGAAGAGGTGACGGTTCATGGCGATACAGTCAGGTTGAGCTTCTTACTGAACCCCTGGGCCTATGAGGCACAGGAAGGTCAGCGTGGTCATTTGACGTTTACCGGAAGCGAGCGCTGGCGTTTGGGTCCCACAAATGACGAGGGATGGCTCAGAGGAGATTGCCGTTACAGTGCGATCGCGCCCGAATGGGGCGAATTCTATGAGGTTTCGGGCGTGGATCCATTGAGGAATCAGCCGCCCGATTGGCGGGACGTGTCGTCGGATAAGCCCGGCAAACGGCACTTCTTGTTCTATCTGCGTGATAATACGTTCGAGTGCTTCGCCGACGATTGGTCATTAGAGCGATAATAACCAAGCGTCCGTAACCGGTCGTTAGCGTTATTGCGATCGGCGAAACTCGATCAGGTCCCATTTGTTGCCATAGAGGTCGAGAAACACCGCGACCGTGCCATAATCGGCCTCGAGCGGCTCGCGCTCGATCCGCACACCCTTGTCGAGCAGCCGCTGATAGTCGCGCCGAAAATCGTCGGTCTGCAGAAACAGGAAGACGCGGCCGCCCGCCTGATTGCCGATAAACATCGCCTGTTCTTCATTGGCGGCGCGCGCCAGCAGGATCGTCGCCCCGCCCGGCGGATTGCCCGGCGGTGCGACGAGCACCCAGCGCTTGTTCTGCGCCGGCTGATAGTCGTCGGCGACGAGCGTGAAGCCCAAAGTCCCGACATAAAAGTCGATCGCCTCGTCATAATCGCGGACGACGAGCGCGATATGTGCGAGCGACTGGCGGGTCATTCGCGCAAGCCTCGCAGCGCCGCGCCCGCCGCGAACGGTCCGATCATGGTGAGTAGCAGGCTCGTCGCCGCGAGCAGCTTGATCGCACCGCGTCCCGACGGGTCGAGCATCCCGGCGCCGAAGATCAGCATCGGCACCGCGAGCGGAAGAACGAGCAGCCCGCCGATCGCGCTGCCGCCCTTGTGGTTCGCGGTCAGCGACGCGCTCAGCACCGCCAGCGACGCGAGCGCCGGAATGGCGATGGCGATCCCGGTCGCGAGCAGTTCGACGCGCGGCGTGTCCTGCGCCAGCAGCGCCGAAGCGGGGAACAGGGCGATCATCAGCGGCAGCCCGAAACCGATGGCATGCGCGGCGATCTTCACCGCTGCGATTACCTCGTCGGCGAAGCCGCGCACCGCAAGCTGGTCGAGCACGCCCGCGTCCTTGTCGGGGCGCACCAGCCGGTCGATCGGCAGCAGCGCTGCGAGTAGCGCGGCGACCCACAGCATCCCGCCGCCCGCGCGGCGCAGCAATGGCGCGTCGGGACCCACGGCGAAGGGGAAGGCGCTCGCAACGAGCAGGAAGAAGAGCACGGGCAACCACAGCGCCCCGCTGCCCCATGCACGGCGCAGATCGCGCCAGAAGATGGCGATCAACGCGGTCAAGTGAGCGCACCCATGTCGAGTTCCGCCAGATCGGGGATGCCGAGCGCAAAGTGCGACGCGAGCAGCACCGCCCCGCCGTTGCTCCGATGCTTTGCGATGGCAGCGACCAGCCGCGCCTGCGCCGCATCGTCCATGCCGTTCGCGGGCTCGTCGAGCAGCCAGATCGGCGCGCCGCTCGCGATCACACGCACCATCGCGGCGCGCTTGCGCTGGCCGGTCGAGAGCATCGACACCGGCACCTCGGCGAGCGGCGCCAGCGCCATCTCGTCCATCGCGCGATCGACCGTATGCCCATCGACCGTATCGACCCGCGCCCAGAAATCGAGCGCACGGCGCAGCGGCAGCTCGGTATCGAGCGCCGATGCCTCGTCGATCAGTGCAATCCGCTCGCGGCGCGCGACGGTTCCCGCGGTGGGGCGCAGCAACCCCGCGACGAGGCGGATCAGGCTCGACTTGCCCGCGCCGTTGGGGCCGCGCAGCCACAGCGCGTCGCCACGGTTCAACGTCAGCGACAAATTCTCGAACAGCAGCCGGTCGCCGCGAATGCACGCCACGCTGTCCAGCCGGAGCAATTCGCTCACGCCATGTCTTCCAGCGCGTGCATATCGTCGTCCGAAAAGCCGAAATGATGCCCAATCTCGTGGATCAGCACATGGCGCACGAGCGTGTCGAGCCGCTCGCCGGTCTCGATCCATTCGACGAGGATCGGGATGCGATAGAGCGTCACGCGGTCGGGCATGCCGCCGCTTTCGCCGATGCTGCGTTCGGTGAGCGGGCGGCCTTCGTAAAGCCCGGTGAGCTCATAAGGATGTTCGATGTCGAGCGAGGCAAGCACCTCATCGTCCGCGAATTCCTCGATGGAGACGACCACCCCCTCGATATGCGGGGCAAACACCGCGGGCATCGTCGCCAGCGCCGCCTCGGCCATCGCGAACAGCGCATCGGCGTCGGGTGCGCCGCCGGTCCATCCGGCAGGCAAATCGGGCAGGGCAGACTTGTCGCTCATCGCGCCCTTCCTTATGGCGAGCGCGACACATTGACCAGCGGGAGAAAGAAGATGGTACGGAAACTCGACGATGCAGCGCGCAGCGCGCTCCTCGGCCGCTTTCCCGGATGGACGCACGAACCGAAACGCGATGCGATCACGCGTCAGTTCAAATTCGCCGATTTCGCGCAAGCCTTTGGTTTCATGACAAGCGTCGCGATCATTGCCGAAAAGATGGACCATCATCCCGAATGGTCGAACGTCTACAACCGCGTCGATATTTTGCTGACCACGCACGACGCCGACGGATTGTCGGAGCGCGACGCGAAGCTGGCGGAAGCGATTGAGGCGCTGCTTTAATTCTTCGTCATTCCCGCGAAGGCGGGAATGACGATGTTGGGCTGGGGTTGCGCTGCGTTTCCGGCTGCTTACAAGCAGCGCAAAGCACAGCATAACGCCCCAGGGGAGCCCATCGCATGACCGACAGCCTGTTCCGCCGCAAACCGATCGTTCCGGAACGGCGGGAGGGCGAGCAGGCGCTGGCGCGGACACTGGGCTGGCCGCATCTCATCGCGCTCGGCGTCGGGGCGATCGTTGGCACGGGTATCCTGACGCTTATTGGGGTCGGCGCCGACAAGGCGGGCCCCGCGGTCATCCTGTCCTTCGGTATCGCGGGGCTGATCTGCGCCTGCGCCGCGCTCGCCTATGCCGAAATGGCGACGATGATCCCCGCTTCGGGCAGCGCCTATACCTACTCCTATGTCGTGATCGGCGAGCTTCTCGCATGGGTGGTCGGGTGGAGCCTGATCCTCGAATATTCGCTTGTCGTCAGCGCGGTCGCGGTCGGCTGGTCGGGCTATGCCGCGCCCTTGCTACAGGCGTGGGCGGGCTTCCCGATGGCGCTGATGCAGGGACCCGAACTCGGCGGCATCGTCAATCTGCCCGCGATCGCGATCATCGCGGTGGTCGCGGGCCTGCTCCTCGTCGGCACACGCGAAAGCGCAACGCTGAACGCGATCCTCGTGCTGGTGAAGATCGTCGCGCTTGTCGTATTCGTCGCGGTCGCGCTGCCCGCCTTCAACGCCGCCAATCTCGAACCCTTCAGCCCCTATGGCTTTGCCAAGCATATGGGGCCCGACGGCGTCGAACGCGGCGTGATGGCCGCGGCGGCGATCATCTTCTTCGCCTTCTATGGCTTCGACGCGATCGCGACCGCCGCCGAAGAAGCCAAGAACCCCGACCGCGATCTCAAGATCGGGATCGTCGGGTCGATGTTCGCCTGCGTCATCATCTATATCGCCGTCGCGGTCGCCGCGGTTGGCGCGATCGCCTACACGCGCTTTGCCAACAGCCCCGAACCGCTGGCGCTGATCCTGCGCGAACTCGGCAGCCCGCTCGCGGCGCAATATCTTGCCGTCTCGGCGATCATCGCGCTGCCGACGGTCATCCTCGCCTTTTTCTATGGCCAGAGCCGCATCTTCTTCACCATGGCGCGCGACGGGCTGCTGCCCGCGAGTCTCGCCAAGCTGTCGTCGCGCGGGACGCCGGTGCGGATCACAATTTTCACCGCGCTCGTCGTTGCGGTGCTCGCGGGCTTCATCCCGCTCGGCGAACTCGCCGCGCTCGCCAACGCCGGCACGCTCGCGGCCTTCACCGCGGTGTCGATCTGCATGCTGATCATGCGCCGCCGCGCGCCCGATGCGCCGCGTACCTTCCGCGCGCCCATGCCATGGGTCGTCGGCGGCATCGCGGTGCTCGGCTGCATCTATCTCTTCTTCAGCCTGCCGGTGCAGACGCAGCTCTGGTTCCTCGTGTGGAATGTCGGCGGGCTGGGCGTCTATTTCCTCTACGCCCGCCGACACGCCGTCGTCGGTTAATCCTAGTCGAACAGCTCGCTCAGGAAGCTCTTTTTGTAATTCTTCTTGTACGGCTTGCCGCCGTAATGGCGGTCGTCATAACCGCGCTCGCGATACTCGGGCTGCTGCTGTGGCGGCGGGGGAGGAGCGGATGCGCGCGGCGCGGGCGCGGGGGTGCTGGCGGCTTCGCTGCGCTCGATGATCTTGTCGAGTTCGCCGCGATCGAGCCAGACGCCGCGGCATTGGGGGCAATAGTCGATCTCGATTCCCTGCCGTTCCGACATGGTCAGGTTCACGCGGCAGGTCGGGCAAAGCAGCCCCGGGGCATCGGACACGAAGTTTCCTTTCAAGGCAAAGGCGGCCGGAAGGGGCCGCCGTCCTTCTAACGTGTCATAGTCACCGTGCGTTCCGCAAACAGAAAAGGCCCCGCTCCGACCGGGGAGGCGGGGCGGGGCCGAGTTTCGCCGTGCTCTGTTCAGCTGTCGGCTTCGAACGCCAGCAAGTCGCCGGGCTGGCAATCGAGTTCGGTGCAGATCGCCTCGAGCGTCGAGAAGCGCATCGCCTTCGCCTTGCCGGTCTTGAGGATCGACAGGTTGGCGAGCGTGATGCCGATGCGGTCCGACAGGTCGGTCAGCGTCATCCGCTTGGCGTGGAGCAGGTCATCCAGTTTCACGACGATCGCCATCACACAGTCCCTTCCAGTTCGTCGCGCATCGCGGTGCCCTGTTCGAAGACCGCGGCGAGGACGAAGGCGAGGAGGATCGCGAGCAGGCTACCGAGCGAAATGCCCCCCATGTCGGCCAAGTCGCTGCCCGCTTTCGCGATGTTGCCGGCGGTCCACTGGAGCGGGATTGCGAGCAACTGCGTGACGACCAGCGCCCAGCCGATCCGACGCAGCCGCCCGGCATTGGCCGGGACGAAGGGATCGCGCGCCGCGCTCGCCACGAGGGCCTGGAACTGGCGGATCATATAGGCTGCGGCGGCAAGGATCGCGAAGAGCAGCAGCATCAGCACGCCGACCGGGAAGCGTAGCGTCGTGACGTCGATGAGTTCGGGGCTGCCGCGAAAGCCCTCCATGACCTCGGGCCAGGCGACGATCAGTGCGATTGCGACGCCGACGACGAGCAGCGCGGACGCCACGATCAATCCAAGGATCAGCCAGAGCAGCCCGCGCGTCGCGCCGAGCAGGGTGTTGTTGGGAACAGGCATATCGTTCTCCGATAGGTTGCTTATCGAAGAACAATATATTTCGAGTCTTTCTTATCGTCAATCGATAATATCGAAAAACGATAATCTGCCGCATCTGTGACCATCGGCACGTCCTCCAGCGTCACCCCGGACTTGATCCGGGGTCCATGACGGCATGTGCCGTGCTTCCGGCGAGGGCGCTGTGGATTCCGGATCAAGTCCGGGATGACGAAGGGAAGAGGGTCAAACCGCCTGCCAGTCGAACGTCAACGGCGCCTCGCGAAAGGCGAAGCGGTCGAGGTGGCGCGCCACCACGTCCTTCATCGCCTCGACATGCTCGGCGTTGCTGGCGTCGATGCGGGCCAACAGTGCGTCGGCGCCCGCATCGAACGTCACCAGCGCGTCGCTCGTCCATTCGGCACCGCGCGCATCCTTGGGGAAGGTCACGGTGCCGTGGTCTGCGGTGAATTCGACGACGAGATTGTGCTGCCAATGCTTGCACAGCTGCTGCAGATATTTGCTCGCGTGGCTCGTGGGCACGCTGGCGATCGCGCTGCTCATCACAGCCGCTCGATCTTTTGCGCCGCCTCGTCGATCAGCGCGACGATGTCGTGCAACGCGGCATTGTCGAGATCGCGGTCGCCGAGCCGGTTCATCAGAACCTGCCGCAGATTGCCCATCGCGCGGCGCACCGAAGCCGAGTCCGTGCGCTGCGTTTCTTCCCCGACCGCGGTCAGGCGTGTGATCGCGGCTTCGACGATCTCGCTATTGGCGTCGAGTTCGGCGCGTCCTGCGTCGGTGATCGCAAACAGCTTTTTCGCGCCGTCGCTCTCTTGCGCTTCGATCAGGCCCATGTCGTCGAGCATCGTCAGCGTCGGATAGATGACGCCGGGGCTCGGCGCATAGGAACCGCCGGTCAGCTCCTCGATGTGGCGGATCAGGTCGTAGCCGTGGCGCGGCTCGTCGGCGATCAGCTTGAGCAATACGAGCCGCAGCTCGCCGCCATCGAACATCCGGCGGCGCTCGCCGCGCTCGCCCCGGCCGCCGCCGCGGCGGCCCCCGCCGCCAAAGCCATGCCCGAACCCGTGGCCAAAGCCGCGTCCGCCGCGATGCATCGCATGCCGCCCGCCGCAACCGCGGCCATCCATTTTCGCATAGAATATCATTTTCGTTCCTTAGAGTGATTCTAGATGCGTCTAAGATATATCTTAAGAAAGGATGCGCAAGGGGCTTCGGGAAAAATTCTCGACGGACATACGGGGCGATCAGCTTTGGCGTGTGAAGCGCAAGTGGATCAGCGGATAGGCCCGCCCCTGGCCATCGCGCTCCGACCGGCCGGTGGGCACGAAACCCAGGCGCTCATAAAAGCCGACCGCTTGACCATTCTGCTCGTTCACTTCGGTCGTAAGTGTCGGATGGCGTTCCAGCGCATGCGCGACCAGTGCCCGCCCGATACCGGCCCCGCGATATGCGGGATCGATGAACAGCGCCTCCATGCTCGATCCGTCGAGCAGCATGAAGCCGATCGGACGGTCATCGGCGTCGACCGCGAGCCAGAGCGATGCTGCGGGCAGGAAGCCCCGGACTTCGGCTTCGATCGCGGCGCGATCTTCGGCCGTCAGGAAGTCGTGCGTCGCATCGACGGCGTCGCGCCAGATCTCGACGGCGCGTTCTCCGTCGGCGGGTGACGATGGTCGGATCCGGATCATGGCGGTGCCATAAGGAAGCTCCGCCCCCGCGCCAAGTTTCCTTTCCGCTTTAGCTAGAGAGCCGCCATTCCTAATATCGTCATCCCGGACTTGATCCGGGATCCGTTTACCGGGCGACAGTTCGATGGACCCCGGATCAAGTCCGGGGTGACGATGAGGGGTAGGGCAGTCCCTATCACACCTTGACTCTGCGCCCATCGACGCTATTAGCGCCCCCGTGTTGTCTGGGCTTTGGCCTTGGCAATTCCGTCCGAGACAGTTGGTGAAGGGGATTTGCCCTTCTTAATTTCCAGCCGAGACGGGGAACAGTCTTTTTCGGTCGCCCGCCTGTTTGATCAGGCGACGCGTCTTGACCGACCCCATCGGACATCGTTGCGCAAATGCAGGTGAGCCTTGGCTCGCGCCGGCATTTGCGTGTGTTAGCCGCCCGGCGGCGCGTGCGTTTCGGCGTGCGCGCATCCGGGCAGATGAGTGGAGTATAGGCATGGATCGTACGGAAAAGGCCGAAGCCGTATCCTCGCTGAACGCTACGCTGGGATCAGCTGCTGCTGTTGTGGTCGTCCGCAACCTCGGCATGACCGTCGCTCAGTCGACGGTGCTGCGCCAGCAGATGCGCGATGCAGGGGCCGACTTTCGCGTCACGAAGAACCGTCTTGCCAAAATCGCGCTCGATGGCACGTCCTACACCGGTATCGGCGAACTGCTGACCGGTCCCACGGCCCTCGCAACCTCGACCGACCCGGTCTCGGCTGCGAAGATCGCCGTGGAATTTGCCAAGACCAACGACAAGCTTGAAATCGTTGGTGGCGGCATGGGCGACGTGGTCCTCGACGTAGATGGCGTGAAGGCGCTTGCTTCGCTTCCCTCGCTCGACGAGCTCCGCGCCAAGATCATCGGTCTGGTGCAGGCTCCGGCCACCAAGGTTGCGCAGATTGCCGCAGCCCCGGCGGGCCAGTTGGCGCGGGTTTTTGGCGCATATGCCGCCAAAGAAGCAGCGTGATTTCGAACTAACCCTTTAAACTTACTACCGGGATATCCCGGTTCTGATGGAGAATGAACATGGCTGATCTTGCAAAGATCGTTGAAGAACTGTCGGCGCTGACCGTCCTCGAAGCGGCTGACCTGTCGAAGCTGCTCGAAGAAAAGTGGGGCGTTTCGGCTGCCGCTGCTGTTGCTGCCGCTCCGGCTGCTGCCGCTGCTGGCCCGGCTGCTGAAGAGCAGACCGAATTCGACGTCATCCTGACGGGTGACGGCGGCAACAAGATCAACGTGATTAAGGAAGTCCGTGCGATCACCGGCCTGGGTCTGGGCGAAGCCAAGGCACTCGTCGAAGGCGCACCGAAGGCCATCAAGGAAGGCGTGAACAAGGCGGAAGCTGAAGAGCTGAAGGCCAAGATTCTCGCTGCCGGCGGCACCGTCGAACTGAAGTAATTCGGTTGGATGGGTTCCGGCCGGTTCATCCGGCCGGGTTCCAGCTAAAAAGAATAAGGGCGGCGCCGCGAGGCACCGCCCTTTTTCTATGCGGTGAGGGGACCACCGCGGATGATCGGCGCTCAGCTCTTGGAATAGCCCGGGCGGAAGCTGGTCGAGGTGCGGACACGCGCGGGTTCGGGGCGGCGCACATCCTGTTCCTGCGTCGCCGGGGCAGGGCGCTGGGCGATTTCCCAAGCGCTGACCGGCTTGCGGGTCATGTCCTTCTGCGCGCCGAGCGTCTCGTCATAGGCGGTGCGTTCCTGGCGATCGAGGAAACGCGCATGCTTCAGCCGCTTGCTGAGCGTCGCAAAGGGATTGTCGTCGGTGGGCCCGGCCATCGCCATCGCTTCGTGACGACCCATGCTTCCGCTCGGCGCGGCGACAAAGGCGGGAACCGTCCGCGGCGCGACTTCTTCCTCTTCGGGCGGGGCATAGGCGGGCGTGATCCACGGCTGCGTTTCGCCGGTCACCGGCTCGGCTGCGGCAACGGACGCGGGCTCATATTCATACGCCGCGGCTTCCGCACCGACCGCGCGGCGGCGGCGAGCGAAGGCCAATCCGGCGCCGCCGATGATCAGCAGCGCGGCTGCGCCGCCGGCGATCTCCCACGGGAAAGCATCGCCGGTCGTGCTCGTTGTTTCGGTGGGCAGCGGCGTGGGCTCGGCGATCGGTTCGGCCGGCGCTGCCATCGGGGCGGCGATCGGCGTGGCTTCCTCGATCAAGGGAGCCT
>NZ_LNRU01000014.1 GCF_001468225.1 Sphingopyxis sp. H053
ATAGAGGAGGAAGAGCAGTACCAGCGCCACCGACGCCCGAGTGGCTGAAGTCGTTGCTCGACGCGATCGGCAGCTTTTTTAACTGGAGCGCCCCCGCCGCCAAGCCGCTGATGTGGATCGCGGTGGCGCTGGTACTGCTCTTCCTCCTCTATCATTTCGTCCCCGCCTTCGCGCGCTGGGTCGACAATCTGCCGTTCCGCCGCAAGGCCGGCGGTGACGACGCCGAGGACGCCGCCGGGCTGGCCGAAGCCGGCGCGGCGCGCGCGCTCCTCGCCGAGGCCGATGCGCTCGCTGCCGAGGGACGCTTTGCCGAAGCGGTGCATCTTCTGCTCTATCGCAGCGTCGAGGATATCGAGGGCCGCCGCCCCGGGCTCGTCAAACCCGCGATGACTTCGCGCGACCTCGCCGAAGCGCACGACCTGCCCGCGGTCGCACGGGGCGCGTTCAGCCGCATCGCGCGCGCGGTCGAGATCAGCCTGTTCGGGGGACGCGCCATCGACGCGACGGCGTGGGAGCGGTGCCGCAATGCTTATGCCGAACTGACGGTGCCAAAGAATTGGGCGCGGGCATGACCGACGACGCCGCGGGCGATCATGGCTTTAATCCGCGCCTGATCGCGGGGGTGGTGGCGATCGGCATCGTCGCCTTCATCGCACTTTGGGCGTTGATAGCGCTCGGTCCGCAAATCAGCAGCGGCAAGGACGGCGGCGGCCACGCCTTGTCCAAGGCGGCGCCCGGCTATGCCGGCATCGTCGACCTGCTCGAACGCGCCGGTGCCGATGTCGAGCTTCGCCGCCGCGTCGCCGCCTCGCGCTATGGCGAGAACCAGCCGCTGCTGATCCTGACCCCGACGCACCGCACCCGTGTCGAGGAACTGGCCGAATTGCTCGACATGCAGGGGGGCGCCCGCGCGATCGTCGTGCTGCCCAAATGGCAGACCGCCGCGATCCCGGGCCATACGCCGAAACCGGGCTGGGTCAGCCTGGGTTTTCCTGTCAAACCGCCGGCCAAGATGTTTCCCGCCGGTCGTTTCGGCAGCGTGCGTATCGAGGCGCGGCCGAGCAAGGCGCAGGCGGTGCCGGCCCATATTGCCGGGCGCAGTTTCACCGCGCACCTGCCGGCCAATGTACAAACGGTCGAAGGCCAGGTTCTAGAAACGCTGATCGCGGGGCCGAGCGGCGGCGCGGTGCTTGCCCGGGTCAGCGAGGGCGATCTCTATATCCTCGCCGACCCCGACCTTGTCGACAATTTCGCCTTTGCATCGCGCGACGGCGCGCTTGGCGCCGCCATGCTGATCGACGCCGTTGCCGAGGATGCCGACACCGACGCGCTGGCGTTCGACCTGACGCTGAACGGATTCGGCGGGCAGCGTTCGCTGCTGCGTTTCGCCTTCGTCCCGCCCTTCATCGGTATCACCCTCTGCCTGATCGCCGCGGGGCTGCTCGCGCTGTGGCAGGCGTGGATGCGGTTCGGCCCGGCGCTCAATCCCCGCCGCGCGATCCCGGTGTCGAAGGCGGCATTGATCGCGAACAGCGCCGACCTGATCCGGCAGGCGCGGCGCGAACTCGACGGCGCCGATGCCTTTGTGAAGAGCCAGCGCATCGCGATCGCGCGGCGGCTGCATGCCCCCGGCGGGCTCGACGCCGAAGCGACCGACCGCTGGATCGACAAGCATCTCGAGACGGGAAAAGAATCTTTCTCCAGCCTCGCGCGGCGCCTGCCGCTCGCGCGCAATACGCATGAGTTTCTAGAGGGCGCGCAAGCGCTGCACGACATCAGGAAGGATCTACTCCGTGACAGCTAATATCGAGAGCGTTCAGGCCCTCGGCGCAGCGATCGAGGGCGAGGTCGCCAAAGTCGTGTTCGGCCAGGGACCGCTCACCCGCATGGTGACAATCGCGCTGCTCGCGGGCGGGCATGTCCTGCTCGAAGGCCCGCCGGGAACCGCGAAGACGCTGCTCGCGCAGGCGTTCGCGCGCGCGACGGGGCTCGGTTTCGGGCGCATCCAGTTCACCCCCGACCTGATGCCGGGCGATATCCTCGGGTCGAACCTGTTCAACTTCCAGACGTCGAGCTTCACCCTCACCAAAGGTCCGATCTTTACCGAGCTGTTGCTCGCCGACGAAATCAACCGCACCCCGCCGAAGACGCAGGCCGCACTGCTCGAGGCGATGCAGGAGCGGCGCGTGACGATCAATGGCGAGGCGCATGTGATGAGCCCGCGCTTTACCGTGCTCGCGACGCAGAACCCGATCGAACAGCAGGGCGTCTATCCGCTGCCCGAGGCGCAGCTCGACCGCTTCCTGTTCAAGCTCGTGGTCGATTATCCCGCCGCCGACGAGGAACGACGCATCGTCGCCGACCATGGCGGGCGCTTCAAAAGCCCCGCGGTCGCCGATTTCGGCGTCACCGAGGTGGCGAACGCGAAGACGATCGAAGCCGCGATCGACACGATCGCCACGGTGCGGCTGGCCGACGAGATCGTCGATTATATCGTCCGCATCGTCCGCGCGACGCGCGAGAGCGCCGACCTTGAATGCGGCGCCAGCCCGCGCGCCGCGACCTTGCTCGCGCGCGCCGCCTGCGCCGCAGCGGCGCTCGACGGGCGCGATTATGTGATCCCCGACGACGTCCAGCGCCTCGCCGCCGGCGTCCTGCGCCACCGCGTCATCCTGTCGGCCGCCGCCGAAATCGAAGGGCGCAACGTCGAGCAGGTCGTCGCGGCGCTGCTCGAACGCGAGGACGCCCCGCGGTGATTGGGAACGACACACGATCCTCCCTGTGGCGAAGCCATGGGGAGGTGGCAGCGCGAAGCGCTGACGGAGGGGCTTTGGCGCTGCCGTCGCCGCCCCTCCACCACGCGCTTAGCGCGCGGTCCCCCTCCCCACGGCTGCGCCGCAGGGAGGATTTTTTGCAATGATCTACCCCACCCGGCGTGCGATCTATCTGCTGCTAGCGGGCGCCCCGATGGCGCTCGCGCTCGGGCTGATCCGGCCCGAGCTGTGGCTTGTCGCGCCCGGCTGGATCGGGGTGATCCTCGCCTGCCTGATCCTTGACACGATCGCGGGCGCCAACCCGCGTCACCTGAGCCTTGATGCGCGTTTTCCGCATCAGGTTGGGGTTGGCGACCCGTTCGACCTGTCGCTCACCGCGACCGGGAGAGCGGTGCCGCCGCGCGCCGAACTCGCGCTCGCACTCGACGAACGGCTTGCCGAGGGCGGGCGGCTCGCGAACGATATGCGCCGTACGGCCGTGGGCGACGCGCTCGCCCGCACCTTGACGCTCACCGCATCGCGGCGCGGGCAGGCGCGGGTCGAGGCGCTATGGCTCCGCTGGGCGGGGCCGCTCGGGCTCGTCTGGAAACAGCGCAAATTCGCGATCGACGGCGCGATCCAAATCGTCCCCAGCCTGCGCGCGGTGACCGACGAGGGCAGCCGGCTGTTCCAGCGCAACAGCTGGTTCGGCCTCCGCCAGCAACGCTTTCGCGGCGAAGGCACCGAATATGAGGCGCTCGCCGAATATCAGCCGGGAATGGACCGGCGCGCGATCGACTGGAATGCGTCGGCACGCCACGTCAAACTGCTCGCCAAGGAATATCGCGTCGAGCGCGACAACCGCGTCGTGCTCGCGATCGACAGCGGGCGGACGATGGCCGAGCCCGTCGGCGGCATGCCGCGCGTCGACCGCGCGGTGTCGGCGGCGCTGCTGCTCGCCTATGTCGGGCTGAAACTCAACGACCGGATCAGCTTCTTTTCCTTTGCCGCAAAGCCGCAGACGCTGACCCCCGCCTATATGCACACGCAGGATTTCCCGGCGTTGCAGCGCGCCGCGAGCCTGATCGACTATGCGCATGTCGAAAGCAATTTCACCCTCGCGCTGACGACCTTGTCGGCGCAGCTCAACCGCCGCTCGCTGATCATATTGTTCACCGAATTCACCGACGCGACGAGCGCCGACCTGATGATCCGCGCCGCCGGCCGGCTGGTGAAGAAGCACCGCCTGCTGTTCGTCGTGATCAAGGACGAAGAGGTCGAGGCCGAGGAGCGCCGCCGTCCCGAAAGCGGCGCCGACGTCACGCGCGCGAACGTCGCCGCGGCGATGCTGCGCGACCGGCAGCTGGTGATCGCACGGCTCCAGCGGCTCGGCGCCGACGTCATCGAGGTGCCCGCCGACGCGATGGGTGCGAGCGCGGTCGAAGCCTATCTCGGCATCAAAAGGGCGGGCAGCCTGTGATCCCGCCCGCCGCGCCCGCACGGCTCATCGACGCGCCGAGCTTTTCGACCAGCCGCTTTCGCGCCGAGCGCGAGGCCGACTGGATCGCCTTCGACCTGCTGCTCACCAAGCTCGAGAAGAAAGGCGCCGCCGCGCTGACCAGCGACGAGCTGTTGCAATTGCCCCTGCTCTATCGCGCCACGCTGTCGTCGCTGTCGATCGCGCGCGCGACGAGTCTCGACAAGGCGCTGCTCGATCATCTCGAGGCGCTGTCGATCCGCGGCTATTTCCTCGTCTATGGCGTGCGCGAAAGCCGCTGGAACCGCCTCCGCCGTTTCTTCCTCTACGACTGGCCTGCCGCGGTGCGATCGGTGTGGAAGGAGACATTGATCATTTCGCTGATCATCCTTCTCGGCGCGCTGACCAGCTATTCGCTCGTCGCGAGCAACCCCGAATGGTATTTCAACTTCGTCCCCGAAGAGATGTCGGGCGGCCGCGACCCGCGCGCGACGGCCGAGTTCCTGCAATCGACGCTGGGCCATGGCAAGGCGGCGGCGAGCAAGGGCGAGAGCGGGCTGCACGTCTTCGCGACCTATTTGTTCACGCACAACAGCCAGGTGTCGATCCTGTCCTTCGCGCTGGGCTTCGCATTCGGCGTGCCGACAATGATGCTCGAATATTATCAGGGCATCGGGCTCGGCGCGATGATGGCGGTCTTTTCGGCGAAGGGGCTGGGCTATGATTTCGGCGGCTGGCTGTTCATCCACGGCACCACCGAGCTGTTCGCCGCCGCGCTGTCGGGCGCCGCGGGCCTCAGGATCGGCACCGCGGTCGTCTTTCCCGGCGCGCGCGGACGGCTCCAGGCGGCGGCCGACGCTGGGCGCACCGCGGGCAAGGTGATGGTCGGGGTCATCCTGATGCTGTTCACCGCGGGCCTGCTCGAAGGCTTCGGCCGCCAGCTGATCACCGATACCTTGCTGCGCTATGCGATCGGCGCGCTGATGCTGTTGTTCTGGCTCGCTTATTATTACATCCCGCGGCGCGAGGATGTGACATGAGCGCCGCCGCAGAGACCAATGCCAGGCAGCGCGCCGCGCGCGCCAAAAAAATCCGTCAGTTCATCACGCCCGAAGGCGTCGACCTCGAATTGAAGATCGCGGGCTCGGGGCTGCGCTTCGGCGCGCTGCTGGTCGACCTCATCCTGATCCAGCTCGCGCTCCTGCTCTTCTGGCTGGCCGTGCTGTGGATCGGCGTCGCCTCGCAGTCGGATGTCACCGAGGTCATCTGGATGCTCGGCGCCTTTCTGCTGCGCACCTTCTGGTTCATCGGGTTCGAGCTCGGTTCGCGCGCGGCGACCCCGGGCAAAAGGCTGATGGGCATCCGCGTCGTCGCGCGCGATGGCGGGCGCCTTACCGCCGATGCGGTCGTCGCACGCAATTTGATCCGCGAGCTCGAAATCTTTCTGCCGCTGATGATGCTGGGGGTGGGCGTCGCCGAGGATGCGGTGTCGGGCTGGCTCATGCTGGCCGGCGTGCTCTGGTCGCTGACGCTCAGCCTGTTCCTGCTGTTCAACCGCGACCGGATGCGGATGGGCGACCTGATCGCGGGAACCTGGGTCGTGATGGCGCAGCGCGTGAAGCTCGACGCCGATATCGGGGTCGAGGCCGCGGGCGATGCGATGGTCTTCAGCGAGGCCGAACTCGCCGTCTATGGGATTTTCGAGCTGCAGGAACTCGAGCGCGTGCTGCGCGGCCGCGATCCGCGCGCGATGCGCGAGGTCGCCGACGCGATCCGCGCCAAGATCGGGCGCGCGATCGCCGAAGAGGATGACGTCTTCCTGCTTTCCTACTACCGCCAGCTGAAAGCCCGGCTCGAACGCAAATTGCTGTTCGGCAAGCGGCGAGAGGATAAATATGCCAGCGACTGACACCCCCGCAACTGAGAATGGCGTGACCCATGCGCTCCACGCGCGCCGTTCGGTGCGCGCCTTTACCGATCGGGCGGTCGATCAGGCTTTGCTCAAGGACATCTTCGCCGCCGCGCAGCGTGCGCCCTCGGGCGGCAACCTCCAGCCGTGGCAGGCAACATTGGTGACCGGCGCGCCGTGGCAGGCGGTGAAGGATGCGGTCGCCGCGCGAACCGCGATGGGGCGCGAGGGCTATGAGCCCGAATATGATATCTATCCGAAGGGGCTGACCGAACCGTGGGAAGCGCGCCGCTTCGGCGTCGGTGAAGCGCTCTACGCGTCGCTCGGCATCCCGCGCGAGGACAAGCGCGGGCGGATCGCTCAGTTCATGGACAATTACCGGGGTTTCGGCGCACCGGTGATGCTTTTCCTCCACTGTTCGCGCATCATGGGCCCGCCGCAATGGTCGGACATGGGCATGTGGCTGCAATCGGTGATGCTGCTGCTCGTCGAACATGGCCTCGCCAGTTGCCCGCAGGAATGCTGGGCAATGTACGGCGCAACGATCCGCCGCACGCTGGCGCTGGACGACGGGCAGATTTTGTTCACCGGGCTCGCGATCGGCTATGCCGATACCGAAGCGGCGGTGAATCAGTGGCCGGTGCCGCGCGCATCGATCGACGAAGTGATTGATTGGCAAGGATTTTAAAGATGATCAGCAAGCAACCGGGTTTTCGCTATGGCGCCCTGGGCGCGCTGATGCTCGTTATCGCGGGTTGCACCGCGATCCCGAAACCCGTCGCACCGCCGCCCCCGCAACCCGTCGCACCCGCGCCAACTCCGGCTCCGCTGCCGACCCCGACATCGGGCTGGGAAGACCGCGCGGTCAACGCCGGCGCGTGGCGCTATGATGCGGGCAGCCGTACCGCCGCGTTCGTCCCGACGGGCAGCGCGAACCCGCTGCTCAGCCTGACGTGCAGCGGCGGCGGCATCCGGATGACATCGGCGCTCGCGGGCGATGTCAGCCTGCGCACCAGCGCGGGGACCGACCGGATCCGCTTCGACGGCGGCAGCGCCAATCTCGCAAACCGCGACCCGCGGCTCGACCGCATCGCCTTCAGCCGCGGCCGCTTCGCGCTCGAAACGCCCGGCGGCGGCGCGATGACGCTGCCCGTGCAGTCCGAAATCGGCCGCGTGATCGAGGATTGCCGGTAAAAAAATCCTCCCTGTCGTGCAGCGATGGGGAGGGGGACCGCTTGCGAAGCAAGTGGTGGAGGGGCCGCGACGGTAGCGCCAAAGCCCCTCCGTCAGCGCTTCGCGCTGCCACCTCCCCATGGCTGCGCCACAGGGAGGACTATTCGAGAACGACGCTTTCCTACATTATCCGGCTGTGCCAGCCTGACCGCTGGCTCTTTGAATCGTCGATCATCACCTGCGCACGGGCAATATCCCGCACAGACCTTAACACGACAAAGGAGACAGTTTCGGCGCGTTCATGGGTATCCTTTGTCGCCTTAAAGCCACAAAAGGCACAAATCGAACCCGCGCATGCGGGGCTTTTGTGGCTTTAACCGCCCAGCTGCACCGTTCCGCCCTTGATCCAGCCCCAGCGGCACGGCCCCTGATATTCGCGCGCATTGGGCACCGACTTGCCGACGCCGCACATATCGGGATCGGTGCCGGGGGCGGCGAAGACGACGCCGAACCAGGCGTCATTCTCGGCCGCTTCGCACAGCGACACATTCGCGCCGCCGGCGAGCTTCGCCTTGACCGCACGCGTTTCGGCCGGCGCCCAATAGACGTCGGTGCCGCCCGTCTTGACGCGGCTGATGCTCGAACAGGCGGGCAGGCTCGGCCCTTCGGTGCCGATCATCACCGCGCGCGTAGCAATGGGTTCGCCGGCAACCGCGGGGGCGTTTTCGGTGGGTGGCGCGGGCTGGCTGCACGCGGCGAGCGCGGCGGTCAGAAGGGCGGCGGCGGGGAAGACGAGACGATGTTTCATGCCTCTGAAACTAGCCGCCGCGACGCCCCCGCGCAACGCTCGTCGCGACACGACCGAGAGCCGCATTTTCGCTTGGGTTTTGCTGCCTTCGACCCTATATAATCGCTATGACGGACACCCCAGAAAATACGGCGCCGGTCGCGCCCGCCAACCAGCCCAACACAAACGCCTATGGCGCCGATTCGATCAAGGTTCTGAAGGGCCTCGACGCGGTGCGCAAACGCCCGGGCATGTATATCGGCGACACCGACGACGGGTCGGGCCTGCACCACATGGTGTTCGAGGTTTCGGACAATGCGATCGACGAGGCGCTTGCGGGGCATTGCGACCTTGTGCTGATCACGCTCAACAGCGACGGATCGGTCAGCGTCGAGGATAATGGCCGCGGCATCCCGACGGGTATCCACGCCGAGGAAGGCATTTCGGCGGCCGAGGTCATCATGACCCAGCTCCACGCCGGCGGGAAGTTCGAGAACACCAGCGACGACAATGCGTACAAGGTGTCGGGCGGACTGCATGGCGTCGGCGTCAGCGTCGTCAACGCGCTCAGCGAATGGCTCGAACTCACGATCTGGCGCGACGGCGAAGAGCATTGGATGCGCTTCGAACATGGCGATTCGGTCGGCCCGCTCAAGGTCAACGGCCCTGCCCCCGCGGGCAAGAAGGGCACGCGCGTCACCTTTCAGGCGTCGACCGAGACGTTCAAGAATGTTCTCGAATTCGATTTCGAGAAGCTTGAGCATCGCTATCGCGAACTCGCCTTCCTCAACTCGGGCGTCCGCATCAAGCTCGTCGACGCACGCCATGCCGAGCATGTCAGCCATGATCTGTTCTACGAAGGCGGCATCGGCGCGTTCGTGCGCTATCTCGACCGCAACAAGACCGCGCTGCTCCCCGACCCGATCGCGATCAGCAGCGAGCGCGACGGCATCGGTATCGACGTCGCGCTCGAGTGGAACGACAGCTATTACGAAAATGTCCTCTGCTTCACGAACAACATCCCGCAGCGCGACGGCGGCACGCACCTCGCCGCGTTCCGCGCCGCGCTGACGCGCACGCTCAACGGCTATGGCGACAAGTCGGGCATCCTCAAGAAAGAGAAGGTCTCGCTGACCGGCGAGGATATGCGCGAAGGGCTCACCGCGATCGTGTCGGTCAAGCTGCCCGATCCCAAATTCTCGTCGCAGACCAAGGACAAGCTGGTCAGCAGCGAAGTGCGCCAGCCGCTCGAAAGCCTGATGGCCGACCGGATGACCGAATGGCTCGAGGAAAATCCCGCCTATGCCAAGGCGGTAATCCAGAAGGTCATCGACGCCGCCGCGGCGCGCGAAGCCGCGAAAAAGGCGCGCGAACTGACGCGGCGCAAGGGCGCGATGGACATCGCCTCGCTCCCCGGCAAGCTCGCCGACTGCCAGGAACGCGACCCCACCAAATGCGAACTCTTCCTCGTCGAGGGCGATTCGGCAGGCGGATCGGCGAAGCAGGGTCGTGACCGCAAGGTTCAGGCAATCCTGCCGCTCAAGGGCAAGATCCTGAACGTCGAGCGCGCGCGTTTCGACCGCATCATCTCGTCGAAGGAAGTCGGGACGTTGATCCAGGCGCTCGGGACGGGCATCCGCGACGAGTTCAACCTCGAGAAACTGCGCTATCACAAGATCGTCATCATGACCGACGCCGACGTCGACGGCGCGCATATCCGCACGCTCTTGCTCACCTTCTTCTATCGCCAGATGCCCGAGATCATCGAGGGCGGCCACCTCTACATCGCCCAGCCGCCGCTCTATAAAGTCGCGAAGGGGCGCAGCGAAGTGTATCTGAAGGATGATACCGCGCTCGAAAACTACCTTGTCGACGGCGGTATCGATGCACTGATGTTAGAGACCACGGGCGGTGCGCGGTCGGGCGCGGACCTCCGCGACCTGATCGAGCATGGCCGGCGTCTGCGCGCGCTGATGCGTTATGTCCCGCGCGGCCATAATTATGAACTCATCGAAGCCCTGGCGCTGAACGGCGCGCTCGATCCCGAGCTCGACAGCGCTGGCCGCACCGCGGCGGGCGTGCGCGCGGCCGAATGGCTCAATGCCGCCGAACGCGCGCTGACCGGGGGCGCCGAAGCGAAATGGACGATCGTCGCGGCGGGCGGCGGTTATACGCTCGAAAAGCGCTGGCGCGGGGTCAGCGACCATCATGCGGTCGACGCCGCTTTCCTCGCGAGCCAAGAGGCGCGCCGCCTGCACAAGCTCGCGGGCGAACAGGCCGACACCTACGCGCATCCGGGCCGTCTGGTGAAGGGCAGCAGCGCCGCGGCAATGGTCGCCGACGCCGCCGCGCTGGCGGCCGCCGAGGCGGCCGAAGACGCCGCCGAAGCGAGCGACAGCGACCTGCCCGCCGCGACCGCCGGCAAGGTCACGCCGATCACGCGGCCGTCCGAACTGCTCGAGGCGATTTTCGCGCACAGCCGCAAGGGTCTGGCGATCAGCCGCTACAAGGGGTTGGGCGAGATGAATGCCGAGCAGCTCTGGGAAACGACGCTCGACCCGTCGAACCGTTCGCTGCTCCGCGTCGAGGCCGAACAAGCCGATGTCGCGCACGAAATCTTCGAACGATTGATGGGCGACGAGGTCGAACCGCGGCGCGATTTCATTCAGACGAACGCACTGTCGGTGGCGAATCTGGACGTCTAAGTTCAGTTATTATTCGGTTAAAACCGAACAAATCGCACATCCGGACGCAAAATCACTTCAATCCAACGCGCGGCGGCTTGCCTTGGCAGGCCGCCGCTGCTTTTGGCGCCTCCTCTGACAAGGGGATGATGTCATGCGGGTCTTTTCTGCCATGATGATGCCGCTTCTGCTCACGGTCTCGGCCGCGGCGCAAGAAGTCGAAGTCACCGACAATCCGATCGCCGACATTGTCGACGAAACAGAAACCGAAATCGGCGGCGGCGTGGCGAGCTATTACGGCAACGAACTTGCCGGAAACCGCACCGCGAGCGGTGAACGCTTCGACCCCGGCCAGCTCACCGCAGCGCATCGCTCGCTTCCCTTCGGCAGCATGGTGCGCGTCACCAACACCTCGAACGGCGACAGCGTCGTGGTACGCATCAACGACCGCGGCCCCTTTTCGCGCGGCCGCGTGATCGACGTCAGCCACGCCGCGGCACGCGAAATCGGCATGCAACGCAGCGGCACCGCGCGCGTGAAGCTGGCGCTTCTCAACGACGATTAAGCCATGCTGGCAACCGGCTCCTACCGACCGATTGTGGACCTTCTTCTCATCGTCATCCCGGACTTGATCCGGGATCCATAGCCGCGCCGTCGTCGTGGATCCCGGATCAAGTCCGGGATGACGAAGTTGGGATAGCAAACGTCCGCTCACCACCCCCCAGCTCCCGCTCCCCGCTAATCGAACACCGACCACCCCGCCGCATAGGCGAAATGCTCGAGCGCGACCGCACCCGCCAATGACGTGCCCGCCTCGTTAAGCGCGGGCGACCAGACCGCGATCGATCCCTGCCCCGGCGCGATGCACAATATGCCGCCGCCGACGCCGCTCTTGCCCGGCAGGCCGACGCGAAAGGCGAATTCGCCGCTATTGTCGTAATGGCCGCAGAGCATCATGATCGCGTTGATGCGCCGCGCGCGGTGCGGCTCGATCAGCTGATCTCCGGTGCGCGGATCGCGGCCCTCCATTGCGAGGAAGAGTCCGGCGCGCGCGAGCTGGCGGCACGACATGGCGATCGCACACTGGCGAAAATAGACGCCGACCACCGTTTCCACGGGGTGCTTCAGGTTTCCGAACGCGTCCATGAAATGCGACAGGCTGCGGTTGCGCGCGCCGGTTTCGGATTCGGAGAAAGCGACGTCGAAATCGATCCCGACGTCTTCGTCGTTTGCCCGCGCGCGCATGAAATCGACGATCTCGTCGGCGACCGCGTCGCCGCTGCGCCCGTCGATCAGCCGGTCGGTGGTCGCGAGCGCGCCCGCGTTGATCAGCGGGTTGCGCGGGATACCATGCTCACTTTCGAGCTGGACGATCGAGTTGAACGCCGATCCCGAAGGCTCGCGCCCGACGCTGTCCCACAGCGAACTGCCGACACGGCGCAGCGCGAGCGCGAGCGTAAAGACCTTTGACACCGACTGGATCGAGAAGGGCTCGTCGGCGTCGCCCGAGGTGTGGACGGTGCCGTCGGGGAGCGCGAGCGCGAAGCCGAGCTTGTTCGGATCGACCTTGGCGAGTGCCGGAATATAGTCGGCGACGCAGCCTTGGCCGAGATGCGCCGCAGCGAGCTTCATCGCCTCGTCGATATGGTTGCGCAGATCGTCGGTCATGGCGCTTCGCCTAGCATAATCAATGCGCGAAGGATGTATTTTCATTTTTCTAGAAATATTCTATGAAATGGCAATTAACTAGCGACTCGGGAGAAGAGACATGGTCGATCATCCGCGCGGCAAGGGGCTTTCGAGCGCCGTCAGTTACCAAGACAGCAAGGCGGCGTTTCGCTGGCTGGAGGAAGCGTTCGGTTTCGAACCGCTTTTCGTGCTGCTCGACGCCGACGGCAATCTCGCCCATTCGGAAATGGGCTTTGGCACATCGACGTTGATGGTCGGCAGCGAATGGTCCGACGATCACAAGAGCCCCAAATCGATTGGCGGCAAGAACACGCAGTCGGTGCATATCCAGTTGGCAGTGGGCGAGGATATCGACGCGCATTGCGAAAAGGCGCGCGCGGCGGGGGCCGACATCATCGCCGAGCCCGAAACGCAATTTTACGGCGACCGCAGCTACCGTGCCAAGGATCCCGAGGGCCATATCTGGACCTTTGGCGTGACGGTCGAGGCGAAGACCGCCGAGCAGTGGGACGCCGAGGGCGGATTCACTACGAAGACGCGGCTCGACGATTGAGCGCCGCGCTCGACCGGATGCTGGGCGCGCTCGCCGATCCGAAACGGCGGCGCGCGATCGAGCTGCTGGGCGAGCGCCCGCGCAGCGCGGGCGAACTCGCGGGCGAACTCGGCCTCGCGCCGCCCGCGATGAGCCGCCATTTGCGCGCGCTGAAGGAAGGCGGGCTCGTCGAGGACGGCCATCCGGCCTTCGACGCGCGCGTGCGCATCTATTCGCTCAAGGACGGTGCGACCGCCGAGCTCAAACAATGGCTGGTCGAGACCGAGGCGCTGTGGTCCCACCAGCTCGCGGCATTCAAGGCCCACGTCGAGAGTGACGCATGACCGCTGCGGTGATCGTCGCCTTGCGTATCGGTGTGACGCCCGACGTCGCCTTTACCGCCTTCACGCGCGATATCGGGCTATGGTGGAAGAGCCATCCCCTGTTCCAGCTGTCGCGGCGCGGCGACGGCGCTTTGCGCTTCGACCCCGCGGGGCCGGACGGGCGGCTCGTGACGCGCTTCGACGACGGCAAAGAGTGGGAGATTGGCGCGGTACATCACTGGCTGCCGGGCGAGCGGCTGGCGTTCGGCTGGCGGCTACCGAGTTTCAAGGCCGATCAGGCGACCGAGGTCGATGTGCGCTTCGAGGCGGTCGGCGACGAGACGCGCGTAACAGTCGAGCATCGCGGCTGGGACAGCATCCCGCAGAAACATGTCGCGCGGCACGGTTTCGAGCTGATGCTGTTCCAGCGAAGGTTGGGCGAGTTTTGGCGAGGGTTGCTCAAGGGGATGGAAGCGGGGCTTTAGTCCCCCTCCCGCTTTGCGGGAGGGGCTAGGGGAGGGCATGTCAAATAGCGGTCGCGGCCGAAACAGGCCCTCCCCCGACCCCTCCCGCAAGCGGAAGGGGAGAAG
Organism: Sphingopyxis sp. H053; assembly: GCF_001468225.1. GTDB lineage: Bacteria > Pseudomonadota > Alphaproteobacteria > Sphingomonadales > Sphingomonadaceae > Sphingopyxis. The sequence goes on from NZ_LNRU01000014.1 coordinate 13,918, forward strand.
AAGCGTCCGCAACCGGTCGTTAGCTGACGGCGAGAGAAAGATTGCGCGCGCCTCTCGCGCGCCCCACGTTCCACATATGCCCCTCCCGGCCCCTTTCATCGACTGGTTCGCCGCGCGCGGGTGGCGGCTCAGGCGGCATCAGGCCGACATGCTCGCCGCAGGCGAACGCGGCGAAAGCGCGTTGCTCGTCGCCGCGACGGGGGCGGGCAAGACGCTGTCGGGGTTTCTGCCGACGCTCGTCGATCTGGCGCGGCATCCGACCGATCGGCTGCACACGCTGTACGTATCGCCGCTCAAAGCCCTTGCGGCCGACGTCGAGCGCAACCTCCTCGGCCCGATCGCCGAGATGGAACTCGACATCAGCGTCGAGAGCCGCAGCGGCGACACATCGTCGGACAAGAAGGCGCGCCAGCGCAGCCGGCCACCGAACATCCTGCTGACGACCCCCGAATCGCTGTCGCTGCTGCTGTCCTATCCCGACAGTTTCACGATGTTCGCCGATTTGAAGACCGTGGTGATCGACGAAATCCACGCTTTTGCGCCCGGCAAGCGCGGCGACCTGCTCAGCCTCGCGCTGTCGCGGCTCCAGGCGATCGCGCCGGGGCTGCGCCGCGTCGGCCTGTCGGCGACGATCGCCGACACCACCGCCTATCGCAGCTGGCTCGCGCCGAACGGCGATGCGGAGGCGGTGACGCTCGTCGAGGGCGAGGCCGGCGCCGATCCCGAGATCGGCATATTGCTGCCCGAGGGTGCGGTGCCTTGGGCCGGGCATTCGGGGCGCTGGGCGGTGCATCAGGTGATGGATGAGGTCGCGAAGAACCGCACGACGATCATCTTCTGCAACACGCGCGGGCTCGCCGAGCTGATTTTTCAGGAGCTGTGGAAGGTCAACGACCTGTCGCTTCCGATCGCGATCCACCACGGCAGCCTCGACCGCGAGGCGCGGCTGCGCGCCGAGGCGGCGATGGCCGAAGGACGGCTGCGCGCGCTCGTCGCGACGTCGAGCCTCGACCTCGGGCTCGACTGGGGCGACGTCGATTGCGTGATCCAGATGGGGGCGCCGAAGGGCTCGTCGCGGCTGCTCCAGCGCATCGGGCGCGCGAACCACCGGCTCGACGAGCCGAGCAAGGCGCTGATCGTGCCGGGCAACCGCTTCGAATATCTCGAGGCGCGCGCGGCCTTGGATGCCGTCGAGGCGGGAGAGCGCGACGCCGACCGCTTTCGCCCCGGCGCGCTCGACGTGCTCGCGCAGCATGTGATGGCGCTCGCGTGCGCGGCGCCGTTCAAGGAGGATGCGCTGCTCGCCGAAATCCGCTCGGCGGCGTCCTATCGATGGATCGATGCGCCGACCTTCACGCGGTTGCTCGGCTTCGTGCGCGATGGGGGCTATGCGCTCAAAAGCTATGATCGCTTCCGCCGCCTCGCGCCCGACGGGCAGGGCGGCTGGCGCATCGCGCATCCGCGGCTGGCGGTGCAGCACCGGCTCAACGCCGGGATCATCGTCGAGGCGCCGATGGCCGATGTGCGGTTCAAAAACGGCCGGCGGCTCGGCAAGGTCGAGGAATATTTCGCGAGCACGCTGTCACCCGGCGACACCTTCGCCTTCGCCGGCCTCAGCCTCGAGGTCGAGGCGATCCGCGACACCGACCTGATCGTACGCGCGACAACGCGTCCGGCGCGCATCCCGAGCTATATGGGTGCGCGCCTCGCGATCTCGACGCGCCTCGCCGACCGGGTGCGGCTGTTCCTCGCCGACCCGGCGAGCTGGCAGCGCTTTCCCGAGGATGTCCGCTTCTGGCTGGAGATGCAGGCGCTGCGATCGGCGCTGCCGCGCCCCGGCGAGCTGCTCGTCGAGACCTTCCCGCACGAGGGCAATCATTATCTCGTCTGCTATCCGTTCGAGGGGTGGAACGCGCACCAGTCGCTGGGCATGCTGATCACCAAGCGCATGGAGCGCGCGGGGTTGCAGCCGCTGGGCTTCGTCGCGTCGGATTATGCGATCGCGATCTGGTCGCTGCGGCCCGTCGCGTATCCGCAGAATCTGTTCGATGCCGAGATCCTGTCCGAAGAGTTCGTCGAATGGGTCGAGCGGTCGCACCTCCTGAAGCGCGCCTTCCGCGAGGTCGCGGTGATCGGCGGGCTGATCGAGCGCCAGCATCCGGGCAAGCGCAAGACGGGCAAGCAGGTGACCTTTTCGACCGACCTGATCTTCGACGTGCTGCGCAAATATGAACCCGACCACCTGTTGTTGGAGGCCGCGTGGGCCGACGCACGCGAACGGCTGACCGACGTGGCGCGGCTCGGCGACCTGCTCGACCGCGCGGCGGGAACGATGCTGCACCGGACGCTCGACCGGATCAGTCCGCTCGCGATCCCGGTGCTCGTGCTGATCGGGCGCGAAAATGTCGCGGCCGCCGATATCGACGACGCGCTGCTGGGCGAATTGGCAGACAGCTTGGCGGAAGAAGCCATGCGCCCCGGATAAGGCGGCGCGGCGCATCCGGCGTTTCGCTTGCTGCGACGCGCGATGAGGCGTAGATTACGCCTAAACATAATGAGGATGCCAGCGATGACCCAAGCTATCCAGCGGTCCGTCCTGTTCGCGCTGCTGCTCGCCGCCCCCGCGCTGATTGGCGCGACCCCGGCTCCCGCCGATCCGCCCCCCGTTCCGGCACCGGCCGGCGACATCGTCGCGCCGCCGGTGACGGTGGTGCCCTTTATCCAGCCGTTCGACCTTGATGCATCGCGGCGCATGTCGGTAAAGGTCATGGTTGGGGGCAAGGGGCCCTTCTCCTTCCTCGTCGACACCGGCGCCGAGCGAACGGTGATCGCCCGCGAACTTGCCCAAAGGCTGGGACTGGCCGAGGGAGCGAAGTTACGGCTCGCCACGATCGGCGGCGCGGCGACGGTGCCCAGCTACCGCGTCGCCGCGCTGCAGATGTCGAACCTGCACCTCGCCTCAGTCGAAGCGCCCGCCTTTTTCGGGAGGCATATCGGCGCCGCGGGGCTGATCGGGGTCGACATGCTCGAAGAACGGCGCGTGCTGATCGATTTCCGCAAGGAAAGCATGCAGATATTGGAAACGCGCCGCCGCGCGCCGTCGCTCATCAAGGACGATGACGCGATCGTCGTCACCGCGCGCAATTCGGCGGGGCGCCTGATCCTGTCCGACGCGCGGTTGAACGGCAAACGCATCGACGTGATCGTCGACACCGGAGCGCAGACGAGCGTCGGCAATATGGCGTTGCAAAGGCTGGTCGCGAGCAAGCGCGCCAACCGTTTTCCCTTTGAGGCGACGATCCTCGACGCGGTCACGGGCGAGGCGGTGCCCGCAACGCGCACCGCGATCAAACGCATCGTGATCAACGGCATGGACGTCAACGACCTGCCGGTGAGTTTCGCCGACGGCCAGGCGTTCCGCGCGCTGGGCCTGCACGAACGGCCCGCCCTGCTGTTGGGGATGGACAGCCTGTCGATGTTCGACCGGGTCGAAATCGATTTCCCGAACAAGCGCGTCGTGTTCGACCTGCCCGACGGGGCGCATCGCGAGTCCGGCCAACGCTTCGCCGCAAATGGGATCGCCGCAGGAGGCTAGGGCGCTTGCGGCGGGGTGCCGCCGCAGCCATAGCGGATGTATGTCCGCCGCCGCGACCTTCGATTTTGCAGGCCAGCAGTTTCAGATGCTGCCCGACCGGGCGCTGTTCTGGCCGCGCCACGGCGCGCTGATCGTCGCCGACCTGCATCTGGAGAAAGCAAGCTGGTACGCCGCGCTCGGCCAGCCGCTGCCGCCTTATGACAGCCATGACACGCTCGACCGGCTCGCCGCGCTCGCGGCCGAAACCGGTGCGCGCGCGATCTGGTGCCTCGGCGACAGTTTTCACGACCAGGGCGCGGCGGAGCGCATCGTCCCCGCGGTCGCCGATCGCCTGTTCGGGCAGGCCGCGTCGGCGAAGCTGCTGTGGATCGCGGGCAATCACGACGGGCTGACCGGCGGCGCGTGGGGAGGCGAGGTCGCCGACGAGCTGGTGATCGACGGCATCGTTTTTCGCCACCAAAGCATAGGCCGCGAAACGCGGCCGGAAATTTCGGGGCATTTCCATCCCAAATTGCGGCTCAACATCCGCGGCCGTTCGGTGTCCCGCCCCTGTTTCGCGGGCGATGGACAGCGCCTGATCCTTCCCGCTTTCGGTGCGCTGACGGGCGGGCTCGCGGTCGACGACGCGGTCATCGCCGCGAATTTTTCCGGTGCGTATGAGGCGATGCTGGTCGCTCGCGGCCGCCGGCTCTGCTTTCCTTGCCCCGGCCGGGCGGCCGATGACGCTACGGCAAGCCGTGCGCTTGCCACTCGCTAGACCCTAAGCCCCGCCGAACAGGCGCTTTTCCGCCTGTGGCCAAAAAGCATCACCCCGTCAAAAACGACGCAAATACGTGCCCCCCGCTGGATCGGCCGCGCAATTGAGTTATGCTCCGACCGCAACAAAAATAAATAAATGTTGAGAGGAGTGCCCGATATGAAATCATCTTCCCTTCGTGCTGCCCGATTTATGCGCACCAGCGCGCTCGGCGTATCGCTTGCCATGGCGGCGTTCTCGGTTCCCGCCTTTGCGCAAGACGCGCCGGCCGACACCGCGACCGACGACAGCGACAACACCCCGATCATCGTCACCGCGCAGGGCCGCTCGCAGCTGCTCTCCGACGTGCCGGTCGCAATCTCGGCGGTCAGCGCCGAAACGCTGCAGAACAGCGGCGCGAACGACATTCGCCAGCTGAACCAGCTCGCGCCGTCGCTGCTCGTGTCGTCGACCGGCTCGGAAGCCAACGGCTCGGCGCGTATCCGCGGCATCGGCACCGTCGGCGACAACCCCGGCCTCGAAAGCTCGGTCCCCGTCTTCATCGACGGCGTCTACCGTTCGCGTTCGGGCATCGGGCTCAACGAGCTCGGCGAACTCGACCGAATCGAAGTCCAGCGCGGCCCGCAGGGCACGCTCGGCGGACGCAACTCGTCGGCGGGCCTGATCAGCATCTATTCGAAAAAGCCCGATTTCAACTTCGGCGCCACGGGTGAGGTCACCTATGGCAATTATGATTATTGGCGTCTCGGCGGCAGCGTCACCGGCCCGCTCGGCGAAACGCTCGCGGCGCGCCTCGACGGCGTGTGGGTCAAGCGCGACGGTTTCTACAAGGACACCGCGAACAATCGCGACGTCAACAACCGCGACCGCTATTTCCTGCGCGGGCAATTGCTGTTCGAACCGACCGATGCGCTGTCGGTCCGCCTGATCGCCGACTATACCTCGCGCGACGAGGAATGCTGCGCGGCGACCTATGTCGGGCCGAGCGTCAACCAATATATCGGCAATCTCAACACCCCCAGCACCGTCGGCGCGGGTGCGACCCCGACGTCGAACAATATCATCAACGTGCTGCGCGACCTCGGCCAGTCGGTCGGCGCGTTCAACCAGGGTTACAGCCGCGACATTTCGGTCACCCCGGGCCGCAGCTTCGCCGGCAAGACGAAGGATTACGGCTTCTCGGGCCAGATCGACTATGATTTCGGCGGCGCGACGCTGACCTCGATCACCGCGTACCGCGAGTACCGATCGAGCCAGGCCGGCGACGTCGATTACGGCACGGTCGACATCCTCTATCGCGCGCCCGACAAGGATGCCTATCGCCAGTTCCACACCTTCACGCAGGAACTGCGCCTGCAGGGCGAAGCGTTCGACGGCAAGCTCGACTGGCTCGTCGGCGGCTTCTATGCCGATGAAAAGCTGCGGGTGCGCGACAATCTGCGCTTCGGCGAAGACTATGGCCGGTTCGCGGCGTGCCGCCTGATCACGGGCACGGCGCTCTCGGGCCTCTATTCGCCGGCCAGCCCGTCGTGCATCATCCCGGGCGTCGGCCAGGCGACGCTGCTGGGCGCCTTCGGTCCCGCCGCCGGCCCCGATATCGTCGCGAGCCTCGCGGCGCTCGATGGGATCAGCGACAAGGGCAGCATCAACGACGTCTATCGCCAGAATGGCAAGAACTGGGCGCTGTTCACGCACAATATCTTCCACATCACCGACAAGCTCGATTTCACCTTCGGCGTCCGTTACACCAACGACAAGAAGAAGTTCTCGGCGACCTTCACCAACGACAACACCGCCTGTCAGGTGATCCAGGGCCGGTTGCTCGACGATCTGTCGAGCCCGAACGCCACCATCCGCGCCGTCGCAGGCGGCCTGATCGGCCTCGGCTGCCAGGGCAATTCGACCGCCGAGCTCAACAATGTGTCGATCAACGACAAACGGAGCGAGGACGAATGGACCGGCACTGCGATCCTGTCGTACAAGCCGGTCGACGACCTGATGGTCTATGCGAGCTATTCGCGCGGCTACAAGGCGGGCGGCTTCAACCTCGACCGCTCGGCGCTGAAATCGCCGATCCTGCCGTTCGCGGCGACCCCCGGCGGCGCGCAGGGGCTGGTCGGCAACCTGCAGTTCGATCCCGAAAAGGTCGACAGCTATGAACTCGGCGCCAAATATGCGACCGGTCCGTTCGGCCTCGGCCTGACCTTCTTCCGGTCGGACTTCTCGAGCTTCCAGCTCAACACGTTCAACGGCACCGTCTTCCTCGTCCAGAACGTCAATGGCTGCGACAGCGACCTGAACGGCGGCGACCGCGACCAGAGCAAGTTCACCGGTGCGCCGAACTTCAACGCCGCGGCGGCGACCACCGGCGCCTGTCCCAGCGACGACGTCAGCCATGGCGTCCGGTCGGAAGGCTTCGAACTCGAAGCCTCGCTCGTTCCGGCGCGCAGCTTCCGCATGACCGCCGGCCTGACCTATGCGAAGACCAAATATCGCGGTCAGCTGGTCGGCAATAATTCGGGCGCCCCGCTCGACCAGGCGCTGCGCCTGCTGCCGGGCAACAATCTGTCGAACGCGCCCGAACTGGTCGCGACCGGCAGCATCGCCTGGACGCCCGACATCGGCAGCAGCGGGCTGACCGGCCTCGTCTATGTCGACGGCCGCATGACCGGCGATTACAACACCGGTTCGGACCTGTTCCCGCAGAAGGAACAGAATGGCTATGCGCTGTTCAACGCGCGCATCGGCATTCGCGGCCCCGACGAGAAATGGGGAATCGAATTCTGGGGCCAGAATATCTTCAACAAGCAATATGCCCAGGTCGCGTTCAACTCGCCCTTCCAGGAAGGTGCGACCTCGGCGACCGCCGCCTTTGCCGACCCGCAATATCCGGGCGGCCGCCAGATCTTCTCGCAGTTCCTTGCCGAACCGAGGACCTATGGCGTGACGTTGCGCGGTAAGTTCTAAACACCAGCGAATGACAGACTATCGGGGGCGGGACACATGCTGTTCCGCCCCCTTTCTTTTGGCCGGACAAGTCAACCCGTCACATCTGACAGCTGTGACATAAATGCCGCGGCACGCCGGACAATGAGGTTGCCGGACGGGGTTGCGCTGGCTTGGCGCGGCCCGGTCATGATAGGCTGCTGCACAAATAGAATATCATGACGCTCTCCCGCGAAAAAACACCTGTGGAGGAGGGCCTGACCCATGAAAAACTGTTCCCGCCGTACCCGGCTGCTGCGTAGCAACGCCGCGGGCCTGCCGCTTGTCCTCGCCCTGTGGGCCGCGCCCGCCGCGGCGCAGGAAGCCGGCGCCGAGGCGAATGACGAAACGATCATCGTCACCGCGACGCGGCGCAGCGAGGCGCTGTCCGATGTCCCGATCGCGGTTTCGGCGGTCACCGGCGAGACGCTGGAAAAGACCGGCGCGACCGACGTGCGTGCGCTGGGACAGGTCGCCCCGTCGCTGCTCGTGTCGGGCGCGACGAGCGAGGTCAATTTCTCGGCGCGTATTCGCGGCATCGGTACGGTCGGCGAGAATCCCGGCCTCGAATCGTCGGTCGGCCTGTTCATCGACGGCGTCTATCGCAGCCGCACCGGGGTCGGCCTGTCCGAACTCGGCGACATCGAACGCGTCGAGGTGCTGCGCGGGCCGCAGGGCACCTTGTTCGGGCGCAACTCGACCGCGGGGCTGATCAACATCGTCACCAAAGGTCCCGAGCTCGGCCGCTTCGGCGCCAAGGGTTCGATATCCTATGGCAATTACGATTATTGGCGCGTCGACGGGATGATCAATGCGCCGCTGGGCGACAAGGTGGCGGCTCGCCTCGACGGCGTCTGGCAGAAACGCGACGGCTTCATCGACAATGCGACGGCGGGCGAACCCGACATCAACGACCGCGACCGCTGGCTGGCGCGCGGGCAATTGCTGTTCGAACCGAGCGAGACGCTGAAATTCCGCCTGATCGCCGATTACAGCAAGCGCAACGAAAATTGCTGCGGCGGTGTCCTGCTGAACCCCGTGCGCAACCTGGCGCGAGGACCCGACGGTTTCCCGGTGGCGTCGGCGAACACATTGCTGCCGATCCTGCAGGGCCTGGGCGCGAACCATCAGGTCCCGCCGGCGGGAACGCCCTTTGTCCGGCGGCAGTCGACGACGCCCGGAGTCACCTATCGGTCGGACACCAAGGACTGGGGTGTGTCGGGCGAGCTGAACTGGGAGCTTGGCGCGGCGACATTGACCTCGATCACCGCCTATCGCGATTACAAGAATGCGCAGGGCCAGGATGCCGATTTCAGCGCGCTCGACGTGCTCCGCCGCACCGACCTCGACCGCCGGTTCCGCCTGTTCACGCAGGAGGTCCGGTTGCAGGGCGAGGCGTTCGACGGGCGGCTCGACTGGCTGGTTGGCGGCTATTATGCGAACGAGAAACTCGATGTCGACGACGACATTGTTTACGGCAATAATTACGAGCAATTCGCCAATTGCCTGCTCTTCGCGAGCGCGCTGCCAAGTGCGGTGCTGCCCTCGAACCCCTCGTGCGTGAACGTGCCGGTGGTGCAGGGGACGATCGCCGTGCTGCCCCCGGGTGCGACGCGCTCGCTGCTGCAGGCGCTGATCGCCAATCCCGCGCGCCCGGGCTTCGGCTCGCTCGCCGCAGCGCTCGGCCAGCCGGCGCTCGCGATCAACGGCACTGGCAATCAGGGATCGACCTTTGCGCAGCGCAGCCGCAACTTCGCGGTCTTTACCCACAACAGCTTCGACATCGTCCCCGACGTGCTGACCTTCACGATCGGCGCGCGCTATACGAGCGAACGCAAGACCCTCGATGCCGACGCGAATTTCAACAATGCGATCTGCCCGCTGATCGTCAATTCGCCCTTCCAGTCGCTCGCGACCTTGCCCTGCGTCATCAACAGCACCGCGCCCGACCTGCCGCGCGGCAGCGCGGGGACGAAGTTCAAGGACAATGAATGGACCGGAACCGCGGTGCTGAGCTGGAAACCCGCCCCCGAATGGCTCGTCTATGGATCGGCGTCGAAGGGATATAAAGCGGGCGGCTTCAACCTCGATTTCTCGGCGCTCGACCGGACATGCAACACGGCCTTCGACCCGGCCTGCGCGGCGCGGCTGGCGCTGCCCGCGAACACGAGCGGCAACGGCCGGCCCGAGGCGAGCGACCTGCAGTTCGCGAGCGAAAAGGTCGATGCCTATGAACTCGGCATCAAATGGGACGGCCCCGGGATCGACGTCAATGTCGCGGCTTTCTATCAGGAATATAGCAATTATCAGCTCAACACCTTCAACGGCGTCAATTTCGAGGTCACCAACATTCAGGCGTGCAAGGACGATCTGAACCGCGCCGATTCCGACGGGTTCGCGGCGACCGGCGCCTGCCCGTCCGACCGGCTGAAACCCGGCGTGCGCTCGAAGGGGGTCGAAATCGAAGCCTTCCTGCGCCCCGCGCGCTATGTGTCGGTCAATATGGGGCTGACCTGGGTCGACACGCTCTATCGCCGCAATCTGGTGGGGACGGGCGGGCGGCCGCTGTCGCCGGTGCTGTTCCAGCTTCCCGGCCGCGGCGTGTCGAATGCGCCGCGCTATGTCGCGACTGCAGGGATCAGCTGGACCCCGCCGATCGGCAGTTCGGGGATGAGCGCGCTCGTCTATCTCGACACGCGCCTGCAAAGCGACACCAACACCGGGTCCGACCTCGACGTCGAAAAGATCCAGGACGGTTTCGCGATCTTCAACGGCCGCATCGGCCTCTATGGACCCGAGCGGCGCTGGGGCATCGAGCTGTGGGGCCAGAATCTGCTCAACAAGACATATTACCAGATCGGCGCCGACATGCCGCTGCAAGGCGGCGGCACCTTCCGCGCCGTCGCGGCGCCCGCTTCCTCCGGGCTGGCGGGCACCGCGAATCAGCTGTTCGTCGGCTTCCCCGGCGAACCGCGCACTTACGGGGTGACATTGCGCGGCCAGTTCTGACCGTCTCTCCCCCTCCCCGCTTTGGGGAGGGCGTAGGGAGGGCCTGCCGCGGCCGGGCACTGTCGCGTCAGGCCCTTTCCTTTTGGGTGATGTCCCAACGGTGGGAGCAGACGGCAAACTACCCCCGCGTCGTCATCCCGGACTTGATCCGGGATCCACGACGACGGCGCAGCTATGGATTCCGGATCAAGTCCGGGATGACGATGAAAGGAAGGGCGGCTCCGGTCGAAAGCGCCCCGAACCTACCGCGCCCGCGCGGCCTGGTGCGCGATGTCGGTCATCAGCTTGCGGAACAGTACGGCGCCCGCGGTGCCCGACGCCTTGAGCGCGCGTTCGCAGTCGAGCAAGCGGCTCATCAACCGCGCGATGCGGACCGAATCCCAGATATGGAGCTGCGCGGTCACCGCGTCGCGCTCTTTCCAGAAAATCCCGCTGGTGCGCGCCGATACCACGGTGGCCGGGTGCGCGCCGCCGTCGACCTCGGCGCGCAGGCGCGCGAGCGCCATCGCGCGGATCGCGAGCGCGCGGATGATGCGGATTTCGGCGACGCCGACCGCCGTCGCCTTGGCCAGCATCTCGGGCATTTCGCGTACCTTGCCGCCGAGCGCGACATTGATGCACTCGCTGACATCCTCCTCGTGCGTCGCGGCGCCGAGCGCGGCGATGTCGGCCGCGGTCACCTGCCGCTGCCGATCGGGACCCGCGTCGAGGTAGAGCGCGATCTTCTCGATCTCGCGCCGCATCAGCGCCTGGTCGCCCGAGACAAGGTCGACGAGCAGTTGTGCCTCGGCATTGGCGAGCCGCAGCCCCTGTTCCTGCCCCGCCGTCATCGCGATGCCGACGAGCGCGCGGCGGTCGGGCTGGTAGCAGATCGCCGCAACGGCATGATCCGAGCCTTCGACGAGCTTGACGAGTTTCGACTTGGCGGTGACCGACGCGCCGGTCGCGATTACCGGGTTGATCGCGGTTTCGGCGGCGAGCAGCGCCTCGACCGCCGCAAGGCCGTCGTCGCCGCTGCCCGACAATTCGACCCTGATCACGCGCGCGGACGAAAAAAGCGACATCGACGCGGCTTCGGCGGCGAGCAGCGACGGATCCTGCGAGAGTTGCGATCCCGAAAGGTCGAGCCGTTCGGCATCCTTGCCCGCCAGCCCGATCAAATGGCTCGCGACGGCTTCCATTGTCGCTTCGTCGGGGCCGGTGAGGAGGGTGAAACGAACCGCGGGGTCGAGGCGCGAGAGGCGTTCGAGTTCGTTCGGTTTGACCGTCTTCATTGCCCGGCGGGCACAGCAGCCGGTTGTCCGCCGCCGCGGTTCGCAAAGACGGCGAGGCGCGCGACGATCTGGTCGGCGACCGCCGAGGACAGCCGTTCGAGCGCCGAGGATTCGGCGGCGATCGTCGCATATTCGCTGCCGACGACGTCGATCCCCGCGTCGGAGAACGCCGTCGCGTCGAGCAACACTTCGCCGGTCGCCGCGTCGACGAGCTGGTAGCGTGCGCGCAGTGTCCGCCGCTCGCGCGTTACCGTATCGTCGGCGCGGACGCCGAAGCCGGTGATCGAATCCTCGAGTCGAACGTCGAGGCGGAGGCGCTTGCCCGCACCCTCGCCGCCCTGCGTCGCCTGCAGCCGGTCGCGGAGCGCGTTGCGGACGAGCCAGCCGTTATGTCCCTCGATCGCCGCGACGTCGACGTCGGCGAGCACCTGCGCCACCGCCCCCTTGCTGCCGTTCGCGTAGAGCGGGCGGAGCCCGCAGCCGCCGACAAGCAGCGAAGCAGCGACGAGGCAAGAGGTCAGGAGATTACGCATCAGGGAACGATATTCACCAAACGGTCGGGGACCACAATGACCTTCTTCGGCGCGGCGCCGGCGAGCAGCTCGACGATGCGCGGGCGCGCGAGCGCCGCGGCTTCCACTGCATCCTTGTCGAGACCTTTGGCGAGCGTCATCGTATCGCGCAGCTTACCCGCCATCTGGATGGCGATTGTCACCTCGTCATCGACGAGCAGTGCCGGATTGGCGGCGGGCCATGCGGCATCGGCGATCATCGCGGTCGTGCGCTGGCCGGCGGGAAGCGCGGACCATGCCTCTTCGGCGAGGTGCGGCAGCATCGGTGCGACGAGCAGGATGAGGGTGCGGCACGCCTCGGCGCGGGTCGCCGAGGGCTTGGCCTTCTCGATTTCGTTCGCGAGCGCGTGGACCTTGGCGACGGCCTTGTTGAAGCCAAGCGATTCGATGTCGGCGGCAACGCCGGCGATCGCCTGATGCAGCTTGCGCGCAAGGCCCAGGTCTTCGGCACCGTCACCGACATTTTCGGTGTCGCCGAAGATCCGCCACAAGCGCTGGACGAAGCGCCATGCGCCCTCGATGCCCGCCTCGCTCCACGGCAGGTCGCGTTCGGGCGGGCTGTCCGACAGCATGAACCAGCGCGCGGCGTCGGCGCCGTACTGGTCGAGGATGGCGTCGGGATCGACGACATTCTTTTTCGATTTCGACATCTTGATCACGCGGCCGACGTCGACCGAATAGCCGTCGGCGGTGAGCGTCGCGCCGTCGGGACGACGCTCGATCTCCTCGGGGGTGAAGTAGAGCGGCGGCAGACCTTCGCCCTGCACGCGGCTGTAGGTTTCGTGCGTCACCATGCCCTGCGTGAAAAGACTCGCGAAGGGCTCGGCGATGTCGATCATGCCCATATGCTTGAGCGCGCGCGTCCAGAAGCGCGCATAAAGCAGGTGAAGGATCGCATGCTCGATGCCGCCGATATATTGGTCGACGGGCAGCCAGCGGCGGATCACCTCGGGATCGAACGGCTTGTCCGACGGCGAACTCGCGAAGCGCAGGAAATACCAGGACGAATCGACGAAGGTGTCGAGCGTGTCGGTTTCGCGCACCGCGTCACCGCCGCAGCCGGGGCAATGGACATGTTTCCACGTCGGATGGCGATCCAATGGATTGCCCGGGACCGAGAAATCGACATCCTCGGGCAGGACGACGGGAAGCTGGTCCTTGGGCACCGGCACGGTGCCGCACGCATGGCAGTGGATGAAGGGGATCGGCGTCCCCCAGTAGCGCTGGCGCGAGACGCCCCAGTCGCGGAGGCGCCACACGGTAGTGCCCTTGCCCCAGCCCTCATGCTCGGCGCGCGTGATGACGGCGGCCTTCGCCTCGTCGATCGTCATGCCGTCGAGGAAGTGGCTGTTCACGAGCTTGCCGGGGCCGGTGTAGGCCTCGGTCCCCGTGAAATGCTGCGCGGTCGCGTCGCCGTCGGCGATGACGCGGTGGACCTGCAGCCCATATTTATGCGCGAAGTCGAGGTCGCGCTGGTCGTGCGCCGGGCAACCGAAGATCGCGCCGGTGCCATAGTCCATCAGCACATAGTTCACGACCCAGACGGGCAGGTGCCAGTTGGGATCGAGCGGGTGCTCGACCGCGATGCCGGTGTCGAATCCCATCTTCTCGGCGGTGTCGATCTGTTCGGCGGCGGTGCCCTGGCGGCGGCAGTCCTCGATGAACGCCGCGAGCTCGGGCGAATCCTTCGCGAGCCGCTCGGCGAGCGGATGGTCGGGCGAGATCGCCGCGAAGCTTGCGCCGTAAAGCGTGTCGGGGCGCGTCGTGAAGACGTCGAAGCCGGCCGCGCCGCCAGCGAGCTTGAAGCTGAACTCCAGCCCCTGCGACTTGCCGATCCAGTTTTCCTGCATCAGCCGCACCTTGTCGGGCCAGCTGTCGAGTGCGCCCAGCCCTTCGAGCAGTTCGTCGGCGAAGTCGGTGATCTTCAAAAACCACTGCGACAGCTTTTTCTTTTCGACGAGCGCGCCCGAGCGCCAGCCGCGGCCGTCGATCACCTGCTCGTTCGCGAGCACGGTCATGTCGACGGGGTCCCAGTTCACATAGCTGTGCTTGCGCGTGACGAGCCCCGCGGCGAACAGGTCGAGGAAGAGCGCCTGTTCCTGGCCGTAATAATCGGGCTCGCACGTCGCGAGCTCGCGGCTCCAGTCAATCGCGAGGCCAAGGCGCTTCAGCTGCGCGCGCATCGACGCGATATTGTCGCGCGTCCAGCCGCCGGGGTGGACGCCCTTTTCCATCGCGGCGTTCTCGGCGGGCATGCCGAACGCGTCCCAGCCCATCGGGTGGAGCACGTCGTGCCCCGTCATCCGCTTGAAGCGCGCGAGCACGTCGCCCATCGCATAGTTGCGGACGTGACCCATATGGATGCGCCCCGACGGATAGGGGAACATCTCGAGGATATAGGCCTTGGGCCGATCTTCGCTATCGGTCGTGGCAAAGCTGTTCGCCGCCTCCCACGCCTTTTGCCAGCGGGCGTCGGCGGCGAGGGCGCCAAAGCGCGGTTCGCGGGTCATTCGTCGGTTACCCCGTTAGTCTGTGTGGGCAGGCGCGGAAAGCGCGCCGCCGGATTAGTCCCTGATGGCCGAGCGACGCAGGTCGCGGGCGCGGGTGAGGATGATTTCCTCGAGCTTCTGCACCGTCGCCGCCTGTACCGGCGCGTCGACCCAGCTGCCGCCCTGCGCGACCTGGCGCGAAGCCGCGATGCGCAGCGCGTCGGCGCGCAGATCCTGGTCGAGGATCGAGACGGTAACCTTCATCCGCTCGCCCGGGTTCGCCGGGTTCGCATACCAGTCGGTGATCACGACGCCGCCGGCCGAATCGGCCTGGAGCAGCGGCATGAACGACAGCGCGTCGAGCGAGGCGCGCCACAAATAGCTGTTGACGCCAATCGTCGTCACCTGGCTGGCGGCGAGATCGGCGCGCGGCCGTTCCTTGTTCGCGCAGGCCGAAAGACCAAGCGCCGCGAGCCCAAGCAGCGCGAGCGCGGCCGGACGGCGACCGAGCGTGGCAAGGACGGAAAGCTGGGACATGCGGGTACACCTTATCTCTTGAGCCCGTCCGACGTGGAAAATCGGCCGCGCGGAACGATATTGCCAGCGTCTCTATCGCCCTTGTCGCCGCCCCGCAAGCGCGGCAATTTCGGCTTTGCCGCGGTTCAGATTCTGGTCAGATTCGAAATGCACTGTGACGATCCCGCAACAATTTTGGCAAAAATCGGAATCGTTGCAACAATTTGACGGGATTCACTGGCAATGTTGCCCCGGGAGTCCTATCTGAAGAATCAATTGGGGTTGGAGTCGCAGGGCAATGGCGCGGACATCGCGACATTTTTGGAAAGGAAGCCTCACCGCTTTGGCGGTGGTTTCGCTTGCGCTTCCGCCAGCGCTCGCCGCGATGTCGAGCAGCGACCGCATCCGCGACACCAATCTTTCGGAAACCCTGCTTGGCCAGTTCACCCCGGCATCGGGCGATGAGCGGCTGATCGCACGCTATAACAAAATGTCGGCCGAACAGCGCGGCAGCTTCAGCTTCACCCCCGCGCTTCCCGACGACGGGCGCAAGAATCGCGCGATCACCGTCGTGATTCGCGCCCGCGACGACGCGTCGAGCGCCGCGCGCACCTCTGCGCTGGCTGCGGGCCGGACTGCGCCGATCGCGATTACTCCGGTCGCCTATAATCTCGGCGCCTCGGTCGGATTCGAGAAATTCGTCACGCCGGCGCTGCCGCGCGGCACCGACCTTCGTAACCTGCCGGTCGCGAAGGCTCCGGAACAGGACGAGAAAAAGTCGCGCTTCGCCACGCGTATGGTCAACCGCCCAAGCGACCCAAGCGGGGCAACCGATCGCGTCACCGCTCCTGGCGAAGCGTCGGCCGTCGATGTCGTCAGCAGCTATCGCCTGACCAAGAACATCGACGTCACCGCGGGCGTTCGGTACAAGAGCGACGACCGTATCGAACCGCTGACCGATACGCGCCGCGACAGCCAGGCGGTCTATGTCGGAACCGCGTTCCGCTTCTAAATCTGTATCGCTATTTGGATCAGGGCGGCCTGCAAATGGCGACCTTCCGCGCTTCCGGTGCTCACGCACATTAAGTGCCCTGCGCTCCGGGTCACGGAACGCCGTCATTTTCGACTCACCCTGACGCAAATATCGACGCAGCTTGTCCCCGGCGCTTCGCCGCCTTTTCTTCCCACGCATCGATCGCCGCCCAGCCGGGCCTGATTCCGCTTGCGCGGCTTAGCGCGCGCGCGCGCGCCACCGTCATCCCGCCGAGCGCGATCGGATGGGCGTCCGATAACCGCGCGAGCCGCAGCCACATCGCGCGCCCGAGCACCGGTGCGCCGGGATGCGACCGCGTCGGATGGAGCGGCGAGATGAAGACGGCGCCGGCGCCGGCCTTGCGCGCGCGGCGCGCCTCGCGCGCATCGTGGACGGGCATCGTCAGCAACAGGCCGAGCCGATGCGCCTGCCCCGCCCGCTTTACATCGCGCTGGCGAAGGTGGACGCCGTCGGCGCCCCAGCGGCGCGCCGTCGCGGGGTCTCCCGCGAGCAGCACGGTCAATCCCCGCGCACGCGCGGTGCACATCAACCGCCGCAGCAGGCGCCAGCGCGCGCCGGGCGCCAGGCTGTCGTGGCGGAGGACGATACCGCTGCCCGGCGGAAGCAGCGCCGCGAGTTCGGCGATGCCGACCGCGGTCCGCTCGTCGCTGAACAGCCATGCGTTCGGCAATGCGTTTGGCGATTTGGGGGACAGGGGGTGGCGCGGGCGCATCGCCCTTTCTATAGGCGCGTCGCGAGCGCGCGCAACGCGCGGGATGGAAGCGAGACGATGAGCGAAGCAGCAGACCGGCTGGCCGAGGTAAATGCCAATATCACGGGCGCGGCAAAGCGCGCGCAGCGGCGGACCGATGATATCTGCCTGATCGCCGTGTCGAAGACCCACGACGCCGACGCCATCCGCCCGCTGATCGCCGCGGGCCAGCGCCACTTCGGCGAGAATCGCGTGCAGGAAGCCGCGGCGAAATGGCCCGAACTGCGCGCCGAAACCCCCGATGTCGTGCTCCACCTGATCGGCCAGTTGCAGTCGAACAAGGCCGAGGAAGCGGTGGCGCTGTTCGATGCGATCCACTCGCTCGACCGCAGCTCGCTGGTACAGGCCATCGCGAAGGCATGCACCAAGGCCGGAAAACAGCCCGAGCTGTTCGTCCAGGTCAATATCGGCGACGAGGAGCAGAAGGGCGGCTGCGCGGTCGCCGACGTGCCGGCGCTGCTGGCCGAAGCGCAGCACGCCGGGCTGACGATCGACGGCCTGATGGCGATCCCCCCCGCCGATATCGAACCCGCGCCCTTTTTCGCGCTGCTCGACGAACTCGCCGAACGAAATGGGCTGACGGGGCGTTCGATGGGGATGAGCGGCGATTACGAAACCGCGGTGATGCTGGGCGCGACGCATGTGCGCGTCGGGACGGCGCTGTTCGGGTCGCGAAGCTGAACCAGTGAATGCCGATTTCGGTGCCGCGATGTTGCCACGGCGCTCCTGACGTTTTAGCTTGTCTTCCATGAAGTCCGCACCGTGTACCACCTGCATGGGGTTCCCGCGCCACTGACGCGAGGAACGACGAAGGCGCACCGCCCGGTCGCGCCTGTTGATGAATATCATCTTCATCCTTCGTTGGCCGACAGGCCATCGACACCGCAGGTGTTCACAATGGACAATTTTTTCGAAAGCCCCTTCAAGGGGATAACGCTCGACAAACAAGTTACGCAGCCGAATATTCGGGTCGGCCGCTTCAGCTATTATTCGGGCTATTATCACGGACACAGCTTCGACGACTGCGCCCGCTTCATCCTTCCCGACAAGGATGCGGACAAGCTGATCATCGGCAGCTTCTGCTCGATCGGGTCGGGCGCCGCCTTCATCATGGCGGGCAATCAGGGGCACCGGAACGACTGGATCAGCACCTTTCCCTTTTTCTGGATGCCCGAGGTTCCGGCGTTCGGCGGCGCCCGGAACGGCTTTCTCCCGGCAGGCGATACCGTGATCGGTCACGATGTCTGGATCGGTTCGGAAGCGATCGTCATGCCGGGCATCCGGATCGGCGACGGCGCCGTCATTGGCACACGGGCGGTCGTGACCCGCGACGTTGCCCCCTACACGATCGTCGGCGGGAATCCGGCAGCCCCGATTCGCAAGCGCTTCGCCGATGGCGACATCGCGGCGTTGCTGGACATGCAATGGTGGCATTGGCCCGATGAACGACTGCGCGAGGCGATGCCGCACTTATGCAGCAGCGATATCGCCGGCCTGCGCGAGTTGTGGAGCGGCTGGCAATCGCGTTGATCCGGGGGTGGGAAGCGACGGTTCGCTTTCCACCTCGCCCTATTGATATTCGACAGTCACCGGAATCCGCCCGCGATAGTCCCCATCGTCGAGCCCGGCGATCTGGAGCCGGCCGCCGAAGCGGAACTGAAGCCGGCCGTCGGCGCCGAGGCGCGGCGCGGCCGACAGATCGGTGACGAGGCCGGTGACGCGCGCGGTGCGGCCATGACCGCTTTCAAGATCGACGCTTGCGGGAAGGATGACGCGCACCTCGGCCCCCGGTTCGCCGCGCACGGTGACGGTGCCGGTCAGCGCGAAGCCGCCGAGATCGACGACATCGCCGCGCACGCGGCGGGCGCCCGAGGCGGGATCGATTTCGACCTCGCCGCCCATCGCGCCGACCGCGACGCGGCCCATGTCGAGCCGGGTTTCGACATCGACGCGCAGCGGCACCTCGGCCTTGCGCGCCGCGATTCCCGCCGCCTTGTCCTGCGCGCAGAGCATGCATTGCGCCGCTGCGGCAGGTGCAGCGCCGAACAACAGGCCCAAGCCAAGGAAAAGACGCAGTTTCACATCTTCCCCTTGCCACAGCATGGTTAATCCCGGGTAAAATGGCGCAGCACCTTATCCGCTGGCCAGCGCCGCGCTTTTGGGTCAAACCCGCGCCATGAGCAGCCCTCCGCCCGTCCGGCTCAACGCCCTCGCCACCGCGGTGCCGGGGCACGACATCCATCAGTCGTTCATCGACTGGGCGACGCCGCGCCTCGCCGACCCGCGCATGCGGGCGCTCTTTGCGCGGATGGCGGCGCGATCGGGGATCGACCACCGCTGGTCGGTGCTGCCGCCGACTGCCGACGGCGGATCGCCCGTCGGCGCGGGCGGATTTTACGACGTCCCCGGCCTGCCGCCGACTTCGGCGCGGATGGCGGCCTATGCAGAATATGCCCCCGACCTCGCGATGCAGGCGATCGCGGCGCTCGGCGACGCGCTCGACCCGGCGCGCGTCACGCATATCGTCGTCGCGAGTTGCACCGGCTTCGTCGCGCCGGGGATCGATCAGATCATCGCGCAGCGGCTGGGCCTGCCCGCGACGGTCGAGCGCGTGCTGATCGGCTTCATGGGCTGCTACGCCGGGGTCACCGCGCTGCGCACCGCGCGGCATATCGTGCGGTCCGAACCCGGCGCCGTCGTGCTGGTGGTCAGCGTCGAGCTGTCGAGCCTGCACCTCTCGGCCGCCGACGAGGCCGAACCCCTGCTGATGATGCTGCAGTTCAGCGACGGCGCGGCGGCAGGGATCGTGTCGGCCGCGCCGCACGGGCTTGAGCTCGGCGAAGGGCGCAGCCTTGCGCTCGCGGACAGCGCGGACCTGATCCGCTGGGACATCGGCGACAAGGGGTTCGAGATGCAGCTATCGGGCGAAGTGCCCGGGCGGCTGCGCGAAACATTGGCGAGACCCGATGTGCAGCGCACACTGTTCGGCGCGGCCGGTCCGCCGCCCCTGCTCGCGGTCCATGCCGGGGGGCGCTCGGTACTCGACGCGGTCGAGCATGCGCTCGGCGTCGATCCGGACACCCTCGCCGACAGCCGCGCGGTGCTCGCGCGTTTCGGCAATATGTCGTCGGCGACGATCCTGTTCGTGCTCGCCGACATGATGGCGCGCGGCGCGGCGGGCGAGGGGGTCGCGATCGCATTCGGCCCCGGGCTCGCCGCCGAAGCGATCGGCTTCACCGCGCCATGAACCTCTTCGCCAGCCTTCGTGTCCCGATCGTCCGCGAGGAGGAGATGGACGCCGCCGAGCTGCCGCCCGAACGTTATGCGCGCGTGCTTGCCGACCTGTCGCGGATCAACGGTCTGACGATGGCGCCGCGCCCGACGCTGAACTTTCTCGATCGGGTGCGTGCGCTCGGCGTTGGCGACCGGCCGTGGCGCATTCTCGACGTCGGGTTCGGCGCGGGCGACATGCTCGCGCGGATCGCGCGCTGGGGCGACAGGCGCGGGGTTGCGCTCGACCTGGTGGGCGTCGACCTCAATCGCAAGAGCGAGGCGGTGGCGGCGATGCGGCTCGGTACGCGGGCGCGGTTGATCACCGGCGATTATCGCGCGCTCGCGGGGCAGGGGTGGGACATCATCCTCTCCAGCCTCGTCACCCACCATATGACGCCCGCGCAGCGCACCGAATTCCTCCGCTTCATGGAAGGCGAGGCGGCGCGCGGTTGGCTGGTCAACGACCTCCATCGCCGGCGCCTGCCCTTTGCGGGCTTTCCACTGCTCGCGACTCTCGCTCTCGTTGATCCGATCGTGCGGCGCGACGGACAGCTATCGGTCGGGCGCAGCTTTCGCCGCGCCGAATGGCGGGCGATGCTGGCCGAAGCCTTGCCCGAGGCGGCAAGCGAATGCCGGATCTTTCGCAGCTTTCCGTACCGGCTTTGCGTCGAGCATATCCGGTGAGCGATGCGATCGTCGTCGGCGCCGGCCCCGCCGGGTCGGCCGCGGCGATCGGGCTGGCGCGCAGCGGTGCGCGGACGCTGCTACTCGAACGCACGCGCGAAACGGGCGACGCGCTGTGCGGCGGTTTCCTGAGCTGGCAGACGTTGCAGCGGCTCGATGCGCTCGGGATCGAGCGCGCGGCGCTCGGCGGGCAGGCGGTTCGCTGCGTGCGCCTGTTCGCGGGCCAGCGGCAGAGTGAGACCGCGCTGCCCGGCGAGGCGATGGGGGTGTCGCGCCGCCGGCTCGACTGCGCTTTGCAAGCGGCAGCAGTGGCGGCGGGCGCCGGCCTCGAACGCGGCATCCATGCGACGGCGCTCGAAGGCGGCACGGTGCAGACGCGCGACGGTGCGATGCTGGCCGCATCGTCGATCTTCCTCGCCGCGGGCAAGCACGGGTTTCGCGGTTTTCCGCGCGAGCCCGCCGCATGGCAACGCGCCGACCCCGTAATGGGGATGCGGTTGCGTCTTCCGGCGCATCCTTCGCTCGACCGGCTGATTGGCGATGCCGTCGAACTCCACCTGTTCGATCGCGGCTATGCCGGGCTGGTGCGGCAGGAGGATGGCAGCGGCAACCTGTGCCTTGCGGTGCACAAGTCGCGGCTCGATGACGCGGGGGGCGATCCGGCGGCACTGCTGCGCATGCTGGGCGACACGCTTCCGCATCTCGGCGAACGGTTGGCGCATGCCGACTGGTCGCGCGCCGTCGATGCGATCGGGCACGTCCCTTATGGCTGGCGCGCACGCGATACGGCGCCGGGCCTGTTCCGGCTCGGCGACCAGGCCGGGGTGATCCCGAGCCTTGCGGGCGAGGGCATGGGACTCGCGCTCGCGAGCGCCGAGGCGGCGGTGGCGGCGTGGCGTCACGGCGGCGGCGATGCGGCGCCCGCATATCAGAAGCGCCTCGCGATGAGGATGACGCGCCCCTTCGCGCTCGCCAATCTCGTCTGGCGAATGGGCGAAAATCGGCACACAGCGGGAGCCATGACGAGCATGGCGTCACTTTTTCCGGCGTTGGTACGAATGATGTCAGAGGCGACGCGGATCGAGCCCCGCTAACAGCTCACCCGCTCCCCCCTTGCGATAGCGAGGCGCCGCGCCGATATTGAAGCCAACAGCGATGGTGCCCCAAACAGCCCGTCCGAAGGAGATCCTCCATGACCGACCCGAAAACCGAAAAGACGCTCGACCCGATGGCGCACCATGTGCTGCGCGAAGGCGGCACCGAGCGGGCGTTCACCGGCAAATATACCGACCACAAGGGCGACGGCATGTACCGCTGCGCCGGTTGCGGCGAACCCCTGTTCGACAGCCGCACCAAATTCGACAGCGGGTCGGGCTGGCCCAGCTATACCGCGCCCGCCGAGGGTGGCGCGGTCAAGGAGCTGACCGACACCAGCCATGGCATGGTCCGCACCGAAGTGCGCTGCGCCAAATGCGAAGGCCATCTCGGCCATGTCTTCCCCGACGGCCCCGGGCCGACCGGGCTGCGCTATTGCATCAACAGCGCGGCGCTTGACTTCGCGGACCGCTCGCCGGATGAGGCGCAGACCGGCGAAGGCTGAAACCTCCTTCCCGGACTGACGCATCAGGGGCGCAGTGAGGGAAGGAACACCGGCTTTGCGCCGTGAAAGACAGCAGGCTTCGTCGAATAAATCGTCATCGTCCAGCAAGCGCAGCGGCACGCCCGGCGGCGAGCCGTCAGGCTGGCGCGTGTGGCTGCGCCGCGCCTTTCGCTGGGGCCTCGGCCTCGCGGTCGTGGTCCTCGTCGCGCTGGGCGTTGCGGTCGGCATCGCGGTGCAGCGCATGCCGAGCTTTGAGGAGCTCAAGAAATCGCCGGCGGGGCAGACGATCCGCGTCCGCGCCGCCGACGGCACCGTCTTCCTGTCGCTCGGCCCCAATTATGGCCGCTGGCTGACCCTCAGGGAAACGCCGCAGGTGATGCAGGACGCGATGGTCGCGGTCGAGGACCGGCGCTTTCGCTATCACCCCGGCGTCGATCCGGTCGGCATGGCGCGCGCCGCCGCGTTCGCGGTACAGAATTACGGCACCGGCCGCCGCATGCAGGGCGCTTCGACGATCACCCAGCAGCTTGCGCGCAATATCTTCCTGTCGAACAGCTACACCTGGACGCGCAAGATGCGCGAAATGATCCTCGCGCTGGCGCTCGAATGGAAATTCTCGAAGGACGAGCTGCTCGAACTCTATCTCAACAAGGTCTATTTCGGCGGCGGCAGCTATGGCATCGACGCCGCGTCGAACAGCTTTTTCGGGCATAGCGCGACCGAAATGTCGCTGTCCGAGGCCGCCGTCGTCGCGGGCCTCGTCAAAGCGCCATCGCGCTATTCGCCGACCGCCGATGCGCAGGCGGCATTGGGCCGCGCCGGGGTCGTGCTCGACGTCATGGTCGACGCGGGCGTCATCACGCGCGCGCAGGCCGACAGCGCCGAGCCCGCCAATGTGCAGCTCGCCAAGGAAACCGGACAGAATAGCGCGCGCTATTTTAGCGACTGGGCGCTGCCGCAGCTCGACATGCTGATCGACGAGGGCAGCGAAGCGCTCGACGTCTATACCACCATCGATCTGGGCATGCAGCGCGCGGCGACCGCGTCGATCCAGGCGAACACGCCGAAGAATGTGCAGGGCGCGCTGGTATCGCTCGACCGCGACGGCGCGGTGCGCGCGATGGTCGGCGGCAGGGATTATGTGTCGTCGAACTATAACCGCGCGACGCAGGCGCTGCGCCAGCCCGGGTCGGCGTGGAAGCTGTTCGTCTATATGGCGGCGCTCGAGGCGGGCTATAAGGTCAACGACCCGGTCGTCGACGAGCCGGTGACGATCAACGGCTGGAGCCCACGCAACTCATCGGGGCGTTTTTCGGGCACGATGGACCTGCGCAGCGCCTTTGCCTATTCGGTCAATACGGTTGCGGCGAAGCTGGGCGATGAGGTCGGCTTTTCGGCGGTTGCCAATATGGCGCGCCGCTTTGGCATCACGACGCCGGTCAATACGCATCCCTCGATGGTGCTCGGCAGCGCCGAGGTGCGCGTGATCGACATGACCGCGGCCTTTGCCGCGGTGTCGCGCGGCGGCGTGTCGGTGCAGCCCTATGGCATCACCAAGGTGACGACCGCCGGCGGCGAGCTGCTCTATCAGCGCCCCGCCGAGCGCGGGACGACGCTGGTCGACCATTGGGTCGCGGCGGGCATCACCGACCTGCTGCAGACCGCGGTCAACACCGGCACCGGCAAGGCGGCGCAGATCGGCCGCCCCGTCGCGGGCAAGACCGGGACGACGTCGAGCAACAAGGACGGCTGGTTCCTCGGCTTTTCGAGCGGGATCACGACCGGCGTGTGGATGGGCCGCGACGATGCGAAGGCCGTCGGCGGACTGCAGGGCGGCCGCGCACCCGCGAAGGCTTTTGCCGATTATATGCGCGTCGCGGTCGCGCGGCGCCCGGTCGAGGCGTTCGACACCGAAGTCGTGCTTCCCGAATGGCAGCTCGAGGACGAGGGTGAAGCCTATATGGGCGAGCCGGGTCAGGAGGGCTTCGTCGACGAGAATGGCATGCCGATCGAGCTGCCCTATGACAGCCGCCCGCCCGAGGGCGCGGACCCGGCACCGCCGCCGACCGAGGATGGACCGGTGCTCGACCAGCAATGGATCGAGGAGCAGACCGGGCGGCGGCCGCCGGCCGAAAATGGCGGGACGCCCAAGAATGGCGGCCAGCCCAAGATCGTGACGGTGCCGAAAACCGCACCGCCGGTCGTCAAGACGCCCACGCTGCGATCGCAACCCCAGCCGCAACCGGACGATTTCGACTAGCGCTCAGACAGCGAAACGGTAGCGGTGGAGCGCGCGTCCTTCGCGGCGCAGCCAGCCGCGCGCCGCGGCGACATCGCCATCGTGCAGCTCGTCGACGAGCGCGTGGAAGGCCGCGCCATGGTCCATATGCCGAAGATGCGCGACCTCGTGCGCGACCGTGGCGCGGCGAACATGATCGGGCGCCATGACGAGCCGCCAGCTGTAGCGGAGGTCGCCATCATGCGTGCAGCTGCCCCAGCGGCTGCGCGGATCGCCGACCCCGACGCGGCCGACCGACAGGCCCGCAGCCGCGGCGATTTCGCGGCTTTCGCGCTCCATTAGACCCAGCGCCTGTCCCTTCAGCCAGCGTTCGATGCGCCGCCCGACGGTTTCCACCGGACCACCGACGTGCAAATTTTCACCGTCGAGACGGATCGCGCGCGGCGCGGTCGCGGTCCAGTCGATATGACGCTCGACACCAAAAACGGGCACCGAGGCGCCGGGACCGACGATCACCGGCAGCGCCGCCTTGCCGACCTGTTCGACGAGCCACGCCTGCTGTTCGCCGGCCCATTTCAATGCCGCGCGTTCGTTGGTGCGGCGCGGAACCGTTAGCCTGAGCTCGCCGCGCGCGCCGTCGAAAACGAGCCGGTAGCGGCGCGACTGGGCGTGCCGGACGACCCGTACCGGCCAGGCTTCGTCGCCGACCCAGATGTGCGGCCCCTCGGCCGCGGGGTCAAACGACGCGTTCGACAAGATGATTCTCGAGCGGCCCGGCCATATCCTCACCGACCGTCCATCCGACGATCGACTCGCCGGCGCGGTGCACCGCATCGCGGTCGCCGCAGACGAGATAATGCCAGTCGGGCAGCGGCTCGCCCTCGGCGCGCAGACGATAGGCGCAGGTCTGCGGCAGCCATTCGATGTCGGCGACCTTGCCCTTGGTCAGCGTCAGGCAATCGGGAACGTGGCGGCGGCGATGCTTGTAATCGCCGCAGCGCGCGGTTTTGAGGTCGAGCAGGCGGCACGCGACATTGGTCGGATAGATGCGGCCCGTATCCTCATCCTCAAGCTTGTGGAGGCAGCATTTGCCGCAGCCGTCGCACAGCGCTTCCCATTGCCCCGCGTCGAGAGTGGCAAGCGGCGCTTCCCAGAAGGGTTGCGCCTCGCGGGCCATTACTTGACCCACTTCGCCAGCTCGGCGGCGACCTTGTCGGGGGAGCCTTCGTCGACGTCGGACGATGGATCGTCGAGCGGCAGCAGCGCAACCGGTTTGCCATCGGGATCCATCAGAAAGGCGAGCTGGCTGTGCGCCATCAGATAGCGGTCGGGCGCCGAACCCTCGACCTTGTTGTACGTCACGACATAGGCTTTTGCGACCGCGGCAATCTGTTCGGGGGTGCCGGTGAGGCCGAGCAGGCGCGGATGATAGCGCGCGACGAAGGGCTTCAATGCCGCGGGCGTATCGCGCGCCGGATCGACGGTGATGAAGAGCGGCTGGACCTTCGCGCCGCGCGCGGCGTCGGCCTTTTCGAACTGCGACAGGCCGCGCATCAGCTTTTGCAGGTCGACCGGGCAGATGTCGGGGCAGAAGCTGTAGCCGAAATAGATCAGGCGATATTTGCCCGCAAAATCACTATCGCGGACGGTCTTGCCATCCTGGTCGGTGAGCGTGAAGGCGCCGCCGATGCGCGCACCTTCGAGCGGCGGTTTCGCGGGCGGCGCATCGCCGCCGCCGCTACAACCCGCGAGCGCGGCACCGAAAGCGATCATCAGGCTTGCGCGGACGAACCTTTGTCCCATATTTGCGATATTCATCATCTGGCCAGCCTTGATCGGCTAGCCTCGGAAAATCAACCTTTGTCGTCGCGTCAGCGGCGGACAAATTGCCCCAGGGGTCGCCGATCATGTTTCGCCGTGCGGAATTCCGCTTCGCCGCTTTCCTCGCCGCGCTGGTCGCCGCGACGGGTCTGTTGCTCAGCCCCGCGCAGGCGCAGTTCCGCGGCGGCTATGCCTTTTTGCAGGCGGTCGAAAACCGCGACGGGACCAAGGCGACCGAGGCACTGAAGGACGATCCGTCGTTCATCAACACGCGCAATCCCGACACCGGCCAAACCGCGCTGATCATCGTCACCAAACGCCGCGACATCAGCTGGCTGCGCTTCCTGCTCGCCAAGGACGCCGATCCCTCGATCGGCGATCGCCAGGGCGTAACCCCGCTGATGCACGCCGCACTAATCAATTTCACCGACGGCGCCGAAGAGCTGCTCAAGGAAAAGGCGCCCGTCGACCAGGCCAACCGGCGCGGCGAAACCGCGCTGATCCTGGCGGTGCAGTCGAAGAATGTCGGCATGGTGCGCCTGCTCGTCAAGCGCGGCGCCAACCCCGACAAGGCCGACCATGTCGCCGGCATGTCGGCGCGCGCCTATGCCAAGCGCGACGACCGCACGGGACAGATTGTCGCGCTGCTCGACGCCAAGCCCGATGGCCCGATCCGCGACCTCGGCCCGAAGTTCGGGCCCAATTGATCAATGTAATGTGATATCTGGATTGACAATCACATTATGATGTGAGACATGGCGATCATGTCTACACAGCTCATCGATCGCATCCGCGCCATCGTCGACGACGGGACCATGTCCCGTTCGGGTCTCGCCCGTGCCGCGGGCCTCCACGCCAACAGTTTGCGCGACCTCGATTCGCCCGGCTGGAACCCCACCGCCGAAACGCTGCGCAAGCTCGAAAACTGGCTCGCGAACGGCAGCGACCTGTCGCCGATGGCTACGCCAGAGGAAATCATCGCCGAGGCGCGCAACGGCCGCATGTTCATCCTCGTCGACGACGAGGATCGCGAGAATGAAGGCGACCTTGTCATCCCGGCGCAGATGGCAACCCCCGATGCGATCAACTTCATGGTCACTCACGGCCGCGGTCTCGTCTGCCTGACGCTGACCCGCGAGCGTGTCGACCAGCTCGGGCTCGAACTGATGAGCCGCAACAACGGCACGCGGCACGAAACCGCCTTCACCACCTCGATCGAGGCGCGCGAGGGGGTGACCACCGGCATTTCGGCGGGCGACCGTGCGCGCACCGTTTCGGTCGCGATCGACGCCGGCAAGACCCGCGACGACATCGTCACCCCGGGCCATATCTTCCCGCTGATCGCACGCGATGGCGGCGTGCTCGTGCGCGCCGGCCACACCGAGGCGGCGGTCGACATCAGCCGGCTGGCGGGGCTCAACCCCTCGGGCGTGATCTGCGAAATCATGAACGACGACGGCACGATGGCGCGGCTCGACGACCTCATCCCCTTTGCGCGCCGCCACGGGCTCAAGATCGGGACGATCGCCGACCTGATCGCCTATCGCCACCGCAACGACCGGCTGGTCGAATGCGTGTCCGACGACCCGTTCGAATCGGACTATGGTGGCGACTGGCGCCTCAAATCCTATCGCAACAAGATCGACGGCACGGTCAATCTCGTGCTCCAGAAGGGCGCGATCGACCCCGAGGGGGTGACGCTGGTGCGTATGCACCCGGTGTCGATCTTCGACGATATCATGGGCCGCCCCGGACCGAAGAAGCGCCGCCTGCAGCGTTCGATGGATGCGATCGGCGAAGCCGGCGCGGGTGTGATCGTGATGCTGATGCGTCCGCTTCCCGGGTCGGCCGAGGCCGATGCCCTCCCGGCGCCGACCGGCGGCATGGACCTGCGCACTTACGGGATCGGCGCGCAGATCCTCGCCGACCTTGGCGTCCATGCGATGGAACTGCTCACCCCCACCCACAGCAATATCGTCGGACTCGAAGGCTATGGCCTGTCGGTCGTCGGCGAACGCCCCATCCCCGGAGAGGCGTGATCGGGCATTGAGCCAGTCGCTGGGCATCGGCTTCGCGCTTGTCGCCGCACTGACCACCGCTTCCTCTCACGCCCTGTTAAAATCGGGCGAGGATCAAGCAGCGGTTCGCGCGCTGTGCGGCGCAACATGGGCTGGCGCCGCCGCCATTCCGCTGATGTTCACCGGCTTGCCCACTCCGGCTATGCTGCCGTGGCTTGGCGGAGCGGTCGCCCTGCACAGCGTCTATTCGCTGGTGTTGACGCGCTCCTATACGCTTAACGATTTTTCGGTAGCCTTTCCGATCGCGCGCGGAACGGCGCCGCTCATCGCAACGGTCGGCGGCGCATTGTTGTTCAGCGAAATTCCCGGTTTCGGGGAGATTGCCGGAGTCGCTGCGATCTGTGCCGGGATATTATCGCTATCAGCCGGCGGTCGTATCGGGACCGCCGGGCTTGTCGCCGCACTGACGGCAGGAACCCTGACCGCCGCCTATACGATCGTCGATGCGGGCGGAATGCGGGCGAGCGAGGGTATTCTGCCCTTTCTCTGCTGGTTCTTCTTCGCGACCGGGATAGCGCTGGTGATCCAGTTCCGGGCGTCGGCGGGACCCGCCGCCGCCAAGCGCATGCGGAACAATCTGCGGCTGGGCCTGGCGGCGGGCTCGCTCGCTATCGTCAGCTTCGGCTCGACGCTTGTCGCTCTGCGATACGCGCCCGTTGCCGTCGTCAGCGCGCTGCGCGAAACATGTATCCTGGTCAGCATAGTGATAGCGTGGATCGCCATGAAAGAGCGCATCACGCCGCACAGTCTGACGGCCGCCATCCTGATTGCCGCAGGGGCATTGCTTTTGCTGCTTTCGCATCTTCCCCCATCCACCTAAGGAGGCCGTCATGGCACATGTTCTGATCGTCGAAGCCCGCTTTTATTCTCACCTCAACGACATGCTGCTCGACGGCGTGCGCAGCGCGCTCGACGCCGAGGGGCACAGCCATGACACGGTGACCGTCCCCGGGGCATTGGAAGTGCCCGCGGCGATCTCGCTCGCCGCCGATAGCGGGCGCTACGACGCCTATGTCGCGCTCGGCGTCGTGATCCGCGGCGAGACCTATCATTTCGAGGTCGTGTCGAACGAAAGCGCGCGCGGCATCATGGCGTTGACGCTCGACGGGCTCGCGATCGGCAACGGCATCCTCACCGTCGAGAATGAGGAACAGGCGCTTGCGCGCGCCGACAAGACGCGCAAGGACAAGGGCGGCGAAGCGGCGAAGGCCGCGCTCGCCATGCTCGCGCTGAAGGAACAATTCGGCATTGGTTGATCGCCCGCCTCCCAGCCGTTTTTCCGTCGTCGAGCGCGGCGGTCGGCTGGTGGTGATCGACAGGGAAACCGGACAGACCCCGCTGAGCGCGGCCGAGCGCATGGATCTTCACGACCGCAAGATGGGGGTCGAGCCGATTCGGCCGGCGAAGACAAGCGCCGTCCCCGATATGTCCGCCGCGGCGCGCACCGAATCGGGGCTGAGCGCGCGGCCCGCGCCGGCGCAGCAGAAGGCGATGCCAGGGGCGAACAGCGGCAGGGACCGCGTGGCGGCGGCTGTCGCCGAGCGCAACAAGCGGCCATGGAAGAATCCGCAGCCGAATGACCGGCCCGCGCTGAAATCCAACCCCGAGCCCGCGCAGATCGCGAGCCGTCCGGCGCCACAAGCCGGAAGCACCCGCAAGACGATTGTTACGGGCAAATGGTGGGACGCCAAAGGACCGCGCACGATCGAACTGGGGCCCAAGGGTCAGCAGGCATTGAGTAACGGCTTCGCCACGCTGTTCGTCGCGCTCGTTATCGCGGCAATCGTCGTGGGCTTCATCGAGCCATTGCTACTCTTCGCCGGCGCGTTCGTGCTGTTCCGCTTCGGCGGCAATGTTCTCGGGCCGATCGGCGCCGGGATCGTCGACAAGGCGATTGCCGAAAAGGGATGATCCGGACGGCACCGAGCCGCCCGGGCCATGGACATCTTACGCCGTTTGCAGCGCAGGATAGTCGGTGTAGCCGACCGGCCCCGGCGAATACCAGGTCTGCGGATTGTCGGCGGCCCATTCAGCGCCGTTCCGGATGCGCTCGACCAGATCGGGGTTGCCGATAAAGGGGCGGCCGAACGCGACCGCGTCGGCGGTGCCGCTCGCCAGCGCGGCCTCGGCCAGCGCGACGTCATAGTCGCTGTTGAGGATCAGCGGTCCCTTGAACGCGGCGCGGATCGACGGCGACTGCTTCGGAACGTCGGTGCGCCCGAAGGTGCCGTCGGGACCGGGTTCGCGCAGTTCGAGGAAGGCAATGCCGAGTGCGTCGAGCGCCGCCGCTGCGATCGGGAACAGCCGTTCGGGGGCGCTGTCGTCGACGCCTTGTGTGTCGCCATTGGGCGACAGGCGCACGCCCACGCGGTCGGCACCCCAGACCGAGATCAGCGCCTCGGTGACTTCGCGGAGCAAACGGATGCGATTCTCGATCGGGCCGCCATAATCATCGTCGCGCAGGTTGCTGCCGTCGCGCAGGAACTGGTCGATCAGATAGCCGTTCGCGCCGTGGAGCTGGACGCCGTCGAAGCCGGCGCGCTTCGCATTTTCGGCGGCCTTGACATAATCGGCGATCACGCGCGGGATTTCGGCGAGTTCGAGCGGGCGCGCAACCTCATATTCCATCCGGCCGACGGGGGTGTGCGCCTTGCCCGGCGCCTGCGTCGCCGACGCCGAAACCGGCGGCTTGCCGTCGTTGAACACCGAATGGACGACGCGGCCCATGTGCCAGAGCTGCGCGACGATGCGCCCGCCCGCTTCATGCACGGCGTCGGTCACCGGCTTCCAGCCTTCGACCTGCGCGTCGGTCCACAGGCCCGGCGCGCTCGGCCAGCCGAGACCCTCTTGCGAAATGCCGGTGGCTTCGGAAATGATCAGCCCCGCCGACGCGCGCTGGCGATAATAGTCGCGCGCAAGTTCGTTCGGCACGAAACCCGGCCCGGCGCGGCCGCGCGTCAGCGGCGCCATGATGATGCGGTTCGGCGCTTCGATGGCGCCCAATTTGATCGGATCGAACAGGGATAGAGTCATCTTTCCTCCACGTCGCACTTTTTTCATGGGCGACCCCACTGGTCGCCGCTATGGCCCGCGAAGCTATGGACGCCGCGGCGCCGGCACAATGGTAAGTATCAAAAGAAAATCTAAATGACAGCGAAGATGGACAGCATCGACAGCGAATCGGTCGCCGGCGTTGGAGCCGGACGCTGGGCCTTTGCCGCGCTGCTCGGCGGCAATATCGCGCTGTCGCTCGGCGCGATGCTCGTGCGGATGGCCGAAGCCGACGGCGTGGGCCCCACCGCCTCGGCCTTCTGGCGGATGACGCTCGCGCTGCCGCTGCTGCTGATCTTCGCATGGCGCGAAACGGGCGGACGGATGCCGCCGCGCCCCGCGCTGCTGATCGCCGCGGCGGCGGGCATCTTCTTCGCGCTCGACCTCGCCGCCTGGCACCTCGGCATCCTGCAGACGAAAGTCGCCAACGCGACCCTGTTCGGCAATTGCGCCAGCCTGCTGCTCGTCCTCTGGACGATCTTCCTGACCCGCGAAATGCCGCGCGGCTGGCAGGCGGCGGCAATCCTGCTCGCCTTCGCCGGATCGGCGCTGTTGATGGGGCAGAGTTACGAACTGTCACCCGACTATCTCGTCGGTGACCTGCTCAGCCTGCTCGCGGGGGTGCTCTATACGGTCTATGTCATCCTGATGCAGCGGGTGCGCGATACGCTCGCACCGTGGTCTGCGCTCGCCATCGCCTCGGCGGTCTGCGTTCCCATCCTGCTCGGCACCGCGCTTGCGCTCGGCGAAACGGTGATGCCGCATAACTGGACCCCGCTGATCCTGCTCGCATTGGTAAGCCAGGTTATCGGGCAGGGGCTGATGATCTGGTCGCTGCCGCGCTTCTCGCCGCTGGTGATCGGGCTGACGCTGCTGATCCAGCCCGCCTTCGCCGCGCTCACCGGCTGGATCGGGTTCGGCGAGACGCTGTCGGCGATCGACATTTTCGGCGGGATGATGGTCGGCGCGGCGCTGGTGCTGATCCGGTTGCCGAACCGCGCGGCGCGGCCTATCTGAAGCTATGGCTTCGATCTTTCCCGCCGACCCGACCCTCGACGAGATTCGCGCCGCGCTGGCGCCGCTGATTGCGGCATCGGCGGCGTTCGACGGTTTTGGCGACGCCGCGCTCGCCGATGCCGCGGCGCGCGTCGGCATCGACACCGATGTCGCACGCCTCGCCTTTCCCGGCGGCGGCCGCGACATGGTCGACGCCTGGTTCGCCGATATCGACGCGGCGATGGAAGCGCGCTGGCCCGCCGAGAAGCTCGCGACGCTGAAGATTCGCGAGCGCATCACCACTCTCGTCGAGACGCGTATCGATCTGCTCGCGCCGCATCGCGAATCGCTGCGCCGCGCACTGGCGCTGCTCGCGCTGCCGACCAATGCACCGCACGCCGCCAAGCTCGGCTGGCGCGCCGCCGACCATATGTGGCGGCTCGCGGGCGACACCGCGACCGACTATAATCACTATAGCAAGCGCGCGATCCTTGGCGCCGTCTATGGTTCGACGATGGCGGTGTTCCTGAGCGACGAAAGCGAGGATCTGGCCGATACGCGCGCCTTCCTCGCACGCCGTATCGACCAGGTGATGCGTTTCGAAAGCTGGAAGCACCGCCGCGCCGCGCGCAGCATCGAACGGCCGAGCCTCGCGCGCTTCGTCGGGCGGCTGCGTTACCCGGGGCGGTGACGCGTTTCGATAAAGGACTGGCGCTCGGCGATTGTTATTGATAATCGCTCGCAAATGACTGCTTTGCTCGAAAATGTGCTGGATCGTGCGCCGCTGGGTGTTGCGGTGCGGATCGCCCGCATCGATTGGACTGCGATGTCCGAGGACGAGGGGCGCCGCCTGCGCGAATTCGGCCTGATGGAAGGATGCGAAGTCACCCCGCTCCACCGCGGCAGCATCTTCTCGCGCGATCCGCTCGCGCTCATCGTCGGACGCATGAAGGTGATCATCCGCGCGCGGCAGGCTGCGGCGATCGAAATCGAGCCCGTCGCATGACCGGCGCGATTCCCTCGATCGCGCTCGTCGGCAATCCCAACGCCGGCAAGTCGAGCCTGTTCAACGCGCTGACCGGCGCGCGGCAAAAAATCGCCAACTACCCCGGCGTCACCGTCGAGCGAAAGGCGGGGCACGCGAGCTTTGCCGACGGCCGCCCGATCTCGCTGATCGACCTGCCCGGCACGTACAGCCTGACCCCCGCGAGCCTTGACGAAGCCGTCACCCGCGACGTCGTGCTCGGCAGGCAGGACGGCGAGAAGCGCCCCGACGCGCTGATCGTCGTGCTCGACGCAGCGAACCTCGACAATCATCTCAGCTTCGCGCTCGAGTTGCTCGCGCTGAACCTGCCCACCGTCGTCGCGCTCAACATGGTCGACCTCGCGACCCGCGACGGGCTGACGCTCGACGCCGAACGCCTGTCGAAGGAGCTGGGCGTCCCGGTCGTCCCCACCGTCGCGGTGCGCAAGCGCGGGATGGCCGAACTGCTCGCCGCCGTCGATGGCGCGATCCGGTCGCACAGCGCGGGCGAAGTCGCCGTGCCCGCCAAAGCCAATGACGCGTCGCTCCACCAGCGCGCCCGCACGCTCGCGCGCGCCGCGATCCTCAGCGAAACGCCGGTGCGCCGCTGGACACAGCGCGTCGACAATGTCGTGCTGCATCCGGTCGCCGGGATGATCATCCTGCTCGCGCTGATGTTCGTGATGTTCCAGGCGGTCTATGCCGCCGCCGAGGCCCCTGCGGACTTCCTCGAAGGCGGGATCGGCGTGGTTCAGCAATGGGTCGTCGCGACCTTCCCCGACAATTTCCTGCGCGGGCTGGTCGTCGAAGGCCTGCTCGCCGGCGTCGGCGCGGTCGTCGTCTTCCTGCCGCAGATCCTGATCCTCTTCCTCTTCATCCTGCTTTTGGAAGCATCGGGCTATATGACGCGCGCCGCCTTCCTGATGGACGGGCTGATGGGCAAGGTCGGATTGTCGGGGCGCGGTTTCATCCCGCTGCTGTCGAGTTTCGCCTGCGCGGTCCCCGGCATCATGGCGACGCGCGCGATCCCCGACGAAAAGGACCGGCTGACGACGATATTGATCGCGCCGCTGATGACCTGTTCGGCGCGGCTTCCCGTCTATGCGCTGATCATCGCCGCCTTCATCCCCAACACCAATGTCGGCGGATCGCCGGTGGGGCTGCAGGGGTTGGTGCTCTTCGGTCTCTATCTGTCGGGGATCGTCGGCGCGCTCGTCGTCGCCTATGTCCTGCGCCGCACGGTGGCAAAGGGTGCGGGCGCCGGCTTTATGATGGAAATGCCGCGATACCAGATGCCGCGCTGGCGCGACATCGCGATCGGCCTGTGGCAGCGCGCGTGGATCTTCCTCCGCCGCGCGGGCACGATCATCGCGATGACCACCGTCATACTGTGGCTGTTGCTTACCTTCCCGCAGGCACCCGAGGGCGAAAGCCAGGTCGAATATAGTGTCGCCGGGCGCATCGCGAGCGGGCTGGAGGTCGTCGTCAAGCCGATCGGCTTCAACCATGATATCGCGCTCGCGCTGATCCCCGCAATGGCGGCGCGCGAGGTCGCGGTGTCGGCGATGGCGACCGCCAACGCGATCGACGCCAGCGGCGACGAAGAGGCGATGGCGCAGTCGCTGGGCGAACGATTGCAGGGCAAGTGGAGCCTCGCGACCGCACTCGCCTTCCTCGCCTGGTTCGTCTTTGCGCCGCAGTGCATTTCAACGATCGCGATCACCCGCCGCGAGACCAATGGGTGGAAATGGCCCATGTTCATGGTTGGCTATTTGTTCCTGCTCGCCTATGCCGCTGCCGGAATCACTTACTGGACAGCCGTCGCCTTTGGACTAGGCTGATCCTCCACATTTTCTAGCGGAGCGGAGCGGCAATGGCTGGCAGCGTCAACAAGGTAATTTTGATCGGCAACCTCGGTGCCGACCCGGAAATCAAGTCGTTCCAGAACGGCGGCAAGGTCGCGAATCTCCGCATCGCGACGTCCGAGCAGTGGAAGGACCGGATGACCGGCGAGCGCAAGGAGCGCACCGAGTGGCACCAGGTCGTGATCAACGGCGAAGGGCTGATCGGCGTCGTCGAGCGTTATCTGAAAAAAGGCTCGAAGGTTTACATCGAAGGCTCGCTGCGCACCCGCAAATGGCAGGACCGCGACGGCAACGACAAATATACGACCGAGATCGTGATCGCCGGCATGGGCGGCACGCTGACCATGCTCGACGGTGCGCCGGGCGGCGGTGGCTCGCGTGGCGGCAGCGGCGGCGGTGACGAATGGAGCGGCGGATCGTCGGGCGGTGGCTCGGGCGGCGGCTGGAACCAGGGCGGCGGCGGTTCGTCGGGCGGATCGTCCGGCGGCGGCTTTGGCGGCGGTTCGAGCGGCGGCGGACGCCCGCCGTTCGACGACGATCTGGACGACGACGTTCCGTTCTGAGGACGGACTTTAAGCGATGACGGATATGATCACCGCCGCGGATGTCGCGCGCGGCGTATGCCGGCTGTTCGCGCAGGCGGGGCTGGTCGCGATCCCCGAGGTGCCGCTGCCCAACGGGCGGCGCACCGACCTCACCGCGATCGACGCCAAGGGCCAGATCACCATCGTCGAAATCAAGGTAAGCCGCGCCGACCTGCACGGCGACGGCAAATGGCCCGACTATTGCGACTGGTGCGACCGTTTTTACTGGGCGCTCGCGTCGGGGCTCGACCCCGCGATCCTCGAGACCGAGGGCTATCGCCGCGAAACATCGGGGCTGATCGTCGCCGACCGTTATGGCGCGGCGGTCGTACGCGAAGCGGCGAGTTGCAACCTTGCGCCCGCGCGGCGCAAGGCCGAGCTGCTGCGCATCGGGCGGCTCGCGATGCGGCGGTCGATGATCGCCGCCGATCCCGAGCTGGCGGCGGGCTGGGTCGAGGGTTAGCTGCGGTCGATCGGTGCCGAATCAAAGCCCGCTTCATATTGCGGCGCGGAATCGGCGATACAAACCCAGGGCGCCTTCGATCCAACGAAAATATGGGCCGCATAGCCGCGAAAGCCCGGATCGTCGTCGAGCAGGCCCGCCGGGACGAAGAAAAACTTGCCGTTCGCGTCACTCAGCGGCGCCGGACTGCCGCATCGCCGGCAGAAATGCGACGTCCAGCCGCCGCCATCGGGAACGGCGAAACGCTCGATCAAATCCTCGCCCGCCAGCCAGCGGAAACCGGCGGCCGACGCATAGAAGACGGCATTGCCGTCCGTGCCCGATACCTTGCGGCATTTGGAGCAGTGACATTGGCCGGCGGGGCCAATTTTTCCGTCGATTTCGAAACGGATTTCGCCGCACAAACAGGAACCCCGTATCGCCGTTACCATAGCGGACCTTCCTTCCCCGTTTGCGGCGCCCCTTATCCCCGCGCCTGCATCCGCGCGAGATAGCGCGCGAGAATATCGATCTCGAGATTGACCGGGCGCCCCGCCGCGGCCTCGTTCAGCGTCGTCATCTCCTGCGTGTGCGGGATGATGTTGAGCGTGAAATGCGCCTCGCCGTCCGGCTGGTCGGTCACTTCGTTGACGGTCAGCGACACGCCGTCGACGGTGATCGAACCCTTGGGCGCGATATGCGGCGCGAGCGATGCGGGCGCGGCGACGGTGACCGTCACGCTGTCGCCGACGGGTTCGACCGACACGATGCGCCCGATATCATCGACATGCCCGGTGACGATATGCCCGCCAAGCTCGTCGCCGATCTTGAGCGCGCGTTCGAGGTTGAGGCGGCGCCCCTGGTCCCACATCCCCGGCGCGGTGCGCGCGAGGGTTTCGCCGCTCGCGTCGATCGCGAACCAGCCGCCGGGTCCGTTGCTGCCGTCGTCAACGCCCTTTTCGACGACGGTGAGGCACGCGCCCGAGCAGGCGATCGACGCGCCGATATCGATGCTGCCGACATCATAGGCGGTGTCGATTACGAGCCGCGTATCGCCGCGGTCCTCACGGCTGCGGATGGTGCCGATGTCGGTGATGATGCCGGTGAACATGGGGTGCGTTATCCTTCTCTGACGCGCTCGTAGACGTCGAGCCGGTCGCTGCCAAGCAGGCGGCTGTCGGTAAGGCGCCAGCGGCCGTGCGCATCGGCAAGATCGGTCAGCCCGATGTCGCCGAGCGCGGGCTTGCCGCCGCCGATCAGGATCGGCGCGCGATAGAGCAGAAGCCGGTCGACGCGGTCGGCGGCGAGGAAGGCCGACGCCGCGCCGGCGCCGCCCTCGACGAGCAACGAATCGACGTCGCCCACCGCTTCGGGCGAGGCGACGGCGGTCCAGCCTTCGGGCGCTTTGCCGCGGGTGAGCAGGAATTTGCGGGGGCTGCGGCCTTCGAGCCCCGGCAGCCGCACGTCGAGTTTCGGTGCGTCGGCTTCAAGCGTCCCGCGTCCGACGAGGATCGCCTGATGCTGCGCGCGTTCGAGATGGCCGTGCGCGCGGGCACGTTCGCCGGTGATCCAGCGACTCGACCCGTCGGCGCGGGCGATACAGCCGTCGAGCGAGGTCGCGAGCTTGAGTGTCACGAACGGGCGCCCTTCGGTGTGCCGCGTCCACCAGGGCGCCATCGCGGCGCGCGCTGCGGCGGGAAGGACGTTGAAGACGACCTCGATCCCCGCCGCCTGCAACCGCGCGATGCCCTTGCCGTTGGTGCGCGGATCGGGGTCCTGCGCCGCGATCACGACGCGCGCAACGCCCGCGGCGATCAGCGAATCGCTGCACGCCGGCCCGCGCGGACTTGCGTGGGCGCACGGCTCGAGCGTGACATAAGCGGTCGCGCCCCGCGCCGCGTCGCCAGCCGCCGCGAGCGCTGCCGCCTCGGCATGCGGCCGTCCGCCGGGCTGGGTCCAGCCGCGCGCGAGAACCTTGCCCTGCCGGACGATCAGACAGCCGACATTGGGGTTGGGTGCCGACGCCGGGCGGCCGCGCCGCGAGAGCGCGATGGCGACCGCCATCCAGTCGGCATCGGCGGGGCCGCGCTGCATATGGTCAGTCGGCGGCTTTGGGCTGCGCGCCGCGCGCCGCGCGTTCGGCGAGCGTCGAGCGCGTCGCCACCGGCTCGGGCTTTTTCTTCGCCGCGGCCGCCGCCTCTTCGCCCAGCGTCTCGCGCGTCACCTTGTCCGCCTCGGCCGAATCATATTCGATGCCGAGGCTGTCGGCGAAACGCTGATATTCGGCGCGCTTCTGGGCGTTGTGCAGCGTCGTTTCCTTGGCGCGCGCAACCCAGTCGGCGCGGATCTCGGCGGCGCTGCGGTTCGCGGTCCAGTTTTCGAAATAGATGATCTGCTCTTTCGGCTTTTCATAAGGGATCAGATATTTCTCGACCCCGGTGAAAATCAGCCAGGTCAGCGCCAGCGCGACACCCCAGATCGCCCAGCGATGCGGGCGCGGTTCGCGGATATAGGCCCAGAAATCGGACAGGCCGCCGCCGACATCCACTTTGTTGAACATTCCCATTGGCCCAATTTAGGCGATGTCGCGGCAATTTGCGAGGGGAAGCGACGCGCGCGAGGGATTGCGTCAGATGAAGAATGGGAGCGTTCTCGATTGCAAAAAATGCAATAGCAGATGTCCATTTCGCAGTTGCAACATTTTTGGTGCAGTGCAATATGAGCATGCCTTTTAGGCATCCTCTCCCAAAACTTTCACGGGCCACCTTCGGGTGGCCCTTTTTTTTGCCCATTTTCGGGCTAAAAACCTGACTTTTTTAGTCGAGAAATACGATCCGGTTCGAATCGGGCGATCGCGAATCAGTCCTGTACGGGCGTCCTTGCTTCGAATCGCCTGACTTCGGCAATGAAGCTGCCCGGCAGCGGCGTCGGCGTCCCGCTGTCGGTGTCGAGATGGGCGTAGCTGATCTCGATATCGGTGAGCCGCTCATTTTCGCGGAAAATCCCGCAATGAACCGTGAAGCTCGTCCGCCCGAAGCGATTGATTCGCGCCGCGATCGTGATCAGTTCGTCGAGCCGCGCGGGCGCATGATAGTCGATCTCGCAATGCGTCTCGTGAATATCTGTACCATATTGGTGAAAATAGGGTCCGGGCTGCCCCTCGCCGAGCGCCCGGAAATATTCGGTCACGCCGATGTCGGCGTAGACGAGATAATTGGCGTTGAAGACGATATTCTGGCCGTCGATCTCGTTGAAACGGACGCGGACACGCTCCTGCACACGGAAATCGGCGAGCGGCACGTCGCTGCGAAGGTCGGTCATGTGGCGATCAAGCCGCGAGCGCGGCGGGGGCGCGGTCGAGCGGCGCGCACGCGGCTTCGAGCCAGCCCCGGTCGTCGCCGGCCATCCCGGGCGCGAGTTTTTCGAACACCGCGGCGTGATAGGCGTCGAGCCAGTCGGCCTCGGCGCCCGACAGCAGCGCGGCGTCGATGAGGTTCTGCGCGATCGGGGCGAAGGTGATCGTCTCGAACCCCAGCATATCCTCTTCGGCGCCGTCGATGCTCTGCGGCACCACGATCACCAGATTTTCGATGCGGATGCCGAACGCGCCCGCCTTGTAATAGCCGGGCTCGTTCGAGAGGATCATGCCCGCGTGGAGCGCCTCCTCGGTCCCCGCCTGCCCGCCCGACGGCTTGGCGATACGCTGCGGGCCTTCGTGGACCGCCAGATAAGCGCCGACGCCGTGGCCGGTGCCGTGGGCATAATCGACCCCGTCGGCCCACAGATATTGGCGCGCAAGAATGTCGAGCTGGCTGCCGCGCGTCCCCTTGGGGAAGCGCGCGGTCGCGAGCGCGATATGCCCCTTCAGCACCTGCGTGAAGCGGCGGCGCATTTCGGCGGTCGGCGCGCCGATCGCGATCGTGCGCGTGATGTCGGTCGTGCCGTCGGCGTACTGCCCGCCCGAATCGACGAGATAGAGCGTGCCCGTCTCGATCGCGCGGTTCGTCGTCGCGTCGACCTTGTAATGCGGCAGCGCGCCGTTCGGACCCGCCGCCGAGATGGTGTCGAAGCTCAGATCGACAAGCGCGCCATTCTGGTCGCGAAATTCGCGCAGCTTCGCCGCGGCGCCGAGTTCGTCGAGCCCGCCCTGCGGCGCGACATCCTCCATCCATTGCAGGAAGCGCGACACCGCGACGCCGTCGCGGACGTGCGCGGCGCGCGTGCCGTTCAGCTCGGTGTCGTTCTTGATCGCCTTGGGCAGCACCGCGGGATCGCGGTGGCGTTCGATCTTCGCGCCCGCCGCCTCGAGCGCAGCAAAGATCGCCGCGACCGCGCGGTCGGGATCGACTGCGACCTTCTTGTCCTTGAGATCGGCGAGCGCGGCTTCGAACGCGTCGCGGTCGTGGACGCGCACGCTGTTGCCCAGATGCGCGCGCACCGCGTCGGTGACCTTCTCGGGCGCGATGAACAGGTCGGCGGTCGCGTCGGCGTGGAGCAATGCGAAGGCGAGCCCGACGGGCGTGTGGCTGACGTCCGATCCGCGGATGTTGAAAGTCCACGCGACCGAATCGAGCGCGGTCATCACCGTCGTGTCGAGCCCCCTGGCCTTCAGCCAGTCGGCGATCACGGCGCGCTTGTCGGTCGCCGCCTGCCCGGCGAGTTTGGTGTCATAGACCGTCACTGCGGCGGCGCTCGGCGCGGGCCGGTCGTCCCACGCGGCGTCGAGCGGGTTGGCGTCGACCGCGACGAGCTGCGCGCCCTTGTCGGCGAGCGCCTTGCCCAGCCCGCGCGCCCAGTCGATGCCGTGGAGCCAGGGGTCGAAACCGATCTTCTGCCCGGCGCTGACGTTGGCGCCGAGCCATTCGGCGACGCTCGACTGCGGCACGCCGACATAGTCGAACAGCGCGCCATCGACCTGATCGCGCACCTGCACCGTATAGCGCCCGTCGACGAACACCGCGGCCTTTGCGGGCAGCACCGCCGCGGTGCCGGCCGAACCGCCGAAGCCCGTCAGCCACGCCATGCGCTGCGCATAGTCGCCGACGTACTCGCTCATATGCTCGTCGCTGATCGGCACGACGAAGCCGTCGAGACCGCGCGCGGCAAGTTCGGCGCGGACGCGGGCGAGGCGCTCTGCATAGACCGATTGGGGGACGGGGCTGGACATGGTCGCTTCCTTGTTCCTACATCGTAGGCGATCCCGCCCAATCGGGCGACACCGCGGGGGATTTTTCGATGCGCGCTATTTGGATGTTTCTGGCAGCAATTGCCACCCCGCTTGTCGCATCGCCTGCCCTGTTCGCCAAAGAGAAAGATGCCGCATTGACCAGCCCGACCCCTGCCCTGCCCGCCGCCCCGGTCGCGGAAAAGCGCCCGCACGAAGTGACGCTGCACGGCAAAAAACTCTCCGACCCGTATCACTGGCTGAAGGACGAGAGCTATCCGGTGATCGATGACAAGGATGTGCTCGACTATGTGAAGGCCGAGAATGCCTATTTCGACGCCGCGATGAAGCCGCATGCGGCGCTCGTCGAAACGATCTTCCAGGAGATGAAGGGTCGGATCAAGGAAGCCGATTCGAGCGTGCCGCAGAAGGACGGCGACTGGGTCTATTGGGTCGAATTTGAAGAGGGCGCCGAATATAAGAAATGGTATCGTAAACCCGCCGCGGGCGGGGACGCGATCCTGATCCTCGACGAAGTAGCGATGGCCGCGGGCAAGGAATATTTCCGCCTTGCCGAGGTGTCGGTCAGCCCGAACGGCAAGCTGATGGCCTATTCGTTCGACGACAATGGCTCCGAACGGTTCGAGGTGCGTATCCGCAATCTCGATACCGGCGAAATGCTGCCCGACGTGATCCCCGGCACCCTGTCGTCGCTGGTTTGGACCGCAAAGAATGACGCTTTGCTCTATGGGCTCGCGAACGAGAATTGGCGCACCGACAATGTCCGGCTGCACAAGCTGGGTACCCCGGTGAGCGCGGACAAATTGCTCTATAAGGAAGCCGACATCGGTTTCGGCGTCGGCATCGGCAAGACCGCCGCCGACAATTATATCGTGATCGCGACGGGCGATAACGAGACGAGCGAGGTTTACCTGCTCCCCGCCGACAATCCCGAAGCGAAGATGCAGCTCGTGTCGGCGCGCAAGAAGGGCCGCGAATATAGCGTCGATGAGCGGAACGGCACGCTCTATGTCTACACCAACGACGAGCATCCCAATTTCCGCGTCGCGACCGCCGACATCAAGGCGCCGGGAACGTGGAAGACGCTGATCCCCGGATCGGATGCGAGCTACATCACCGGGCTTTCGGTCTTCCGCGACTATTTCGTACTCGAAACGCGCGAGAAGGGCGTCGATCAGGTCGATATCCGCCAATATGACGCGCCGCTGACCCCCGGCCGGATCCAGTTCCCCGAGTCGACCTATGTGGCGGGGCTCGGTGACAATCCCGAATATCATCAGGACAAGCTGCGCCTCGATTATGAATCGATGGTCACCCCCGACACGGTGTTCGACTATGATCTGGCGAGCGGCAAGCTCGAGACGCTGAAGGTGCAGGAAATTCCATCCGGTTATAATCATGATGACTATGTAACCGAATTGGTGAACATGCCTTCGCGCGACGGCACGCCGGTGCCGGTCTCGCTCGTCTACAAGAAGGGCACGCCGCGCGACGGCAGCGCGCCGATGCACCTCTATGTCTATGGCTCGTACGGCTACCGCGTCCCGCCGGGCTTTTCGACGACGCGTTTGAGCCTTGTCGATCGCGGGATGATCTATGCGATCGCGCATGTCCGCGGCGGCGACGACCTCGGCCGCGCCTGGTATCTCGCGGGCAAGACGACCGAGCGCAAGAATACGTTCAACGACTTTATCGACGTCGCCAAGGGCCTGATCGCGGCGAAATATACGAGCGCGGGCAAGATTTCGATCGAAGGCCGCTCGGCGGGCGGGCAGGTGATGGGCGCGGTCTATAATCAGGCGCCCGAATTGTGGGGCGCGGTGCTCGCGGGCGTGCCCTTCGTCGATGTGATCAACACGATGGTCGACGAAACGCTGCCGCTGACGCCGGGGGAATGGCCCGAATGGGGCAACCCGATCACCGACAAGGCGGCGTTCGACTATATGCTGAGCTACAGCCCTTACGACAATGTGACCGCAAAGGCCTATCCGCCGATGCTCGTGTCGGCGGGGCTAAATGATCCGCGCGTGACCTATTGGGAACCCGCCAAATGGGTCGCGAAGCTGCGCGCGACGCGGACCAACGACGCGACGCTGCTTCTGCGCACCAACATGGGCGCCGGCCATGCCGGCAAGTCGGGCCGCTGGGGCGCGCTGCGCGAGGATGCCGAGGAGTTTGCGTTCGTGCTGACGCAGCTGGGGGTGGAGAAATAATCACAAACGTCGTCATTCCGTGAAAGCGGGAACCCAGCTCAGACGGTTGCTCGCTGGGTTCCCGCTTTCGCGGGAATGACGATGTTTTTGGATGATGCGTAAGCGCCT
This sequence comes from Sphingopyxis sp. H053, assembly GCF_001468225.1. Lineage (GTDB taxonomy): Bacteria > Pseudomonadota > Alphaproteobacteria > Sphingomonadales > Sphingomonadaceae > Sphingopyxis. Next base: position 58,083 of record NZ_LNRU01000014.1, read on the forward strand.
AGGCGTCCTTGCCCAGTCGCTCGAGCCATGCCTTCGCCTGCTTGGGTTCCCCCGGCGCGTTCGATGCGACGGGTCCGCGAGACGCCTCGAATTCTTCGTGCAGCGCGAAGGGCTGCAAGCCCAGTTGATCGCGCACTTGATCGATTTCTTCGCCCCGGTCGCACAGGTCCATAACGACGGGTTCCCATTTGGCGTGCGCCGCGCGATCCTTGGTGTGGCCAAACAAGCCCCATGAGCCGGCAGCAACCCGGCGCAACGCGTCTAGCAGGACGGCCTCATATTCGGCCTCCAGCTCGAGACGACGGGTGTCGAGGCGCTCGAGGCGGTCCGCCCTGCTCATCAGACCGGCAAATATCCGCGCGCTATCAATTCGGCCTCCAGCGTCACCGCATCCTCAAAGCGATGGGCGGCAATGCCAACCGATTCGGCACCCGCGACATTTGCCGCATTGTCGTCGATGAACAGCGCACCCGCGGGGTCGATACCGAATCGCTCGATCGCGAGGCGGTAGATCGCCGGGTCAGGCTTCATCAATTTCTCGGTCCCCGACACGATGATATCGCCGAAGCGATCGAAGACCGGCTGGGTCGGGCGGAAAGCTTCCCAGAATTCATGGCCGAAGTTGGTGATCGCAAACAGCGGCACGCCCGCGGCGTCGAGGCGTTCGACGAGCTCGAGGCTGCCGGGCATCGGCGCAGGGATCGTCTCGTTGAAGCGCGTCGCATAGGCATCGATCAGCAGCGCATGATCGGGAAATTCGGCTTTCCGTTCGGGCACCATCTCGGCGAGAGGGCGGCCGGCGTCGTGCTGGAAATGCCACTGCGGCGTGACGACATTCGTCACGAACCATTCGAGCTGGTCCTTGTCGGCGATCAGCTTGGCGAAGAGATAGCGCAGGTCCCAGTCGAACAGGACGCGGCCGACGTCGAAGATCACACTCTGCCGAATCATGCGGCCTCCAGACACGCGAAAGCGCCGCCGGAAGCCTCCGACGGCGTAACGCTGTTCATCAAAAACAAACGGGGCGAAATCACCCCGCGCAGGGGCATTAGCCCTGGCGCGCCTTGAAGCGGCGGTTGGTCTTGTTGATCACATAGGTGCGGCCACGACGGCGGATAACGCGGTTATCCCGGTGGCGGTCCTTCAGCGACTTCAGGCTGTTGCGAATCTTCATGATCTCTGTCCGTAAATCTTGGCGTATTGACGCGAAGCGGCGCAACTATGGGGAAGCGGGTAAAAAGTCAACCGGCTGCGAGGAGAAAACGTCGTCCCCGCGAAGGCGGGGACCGCCATCGGCCTCGCGCTACACCGCCTGCGGCCCCCGCCTTCGCGGGGGCGACGATATGCTACCCCGCCAGCGCCTTTTGCCGCCGCCGCTGCACCGACGAGCCATAACCCATCGCCTCACGATATTTGACGACGGTGCGCCGTGCGATGTCGTGGCCCTCGGCCGAGAGTTTCTGCGCGATCGTCTCGTCGGAGAGAATCGCCTTGCCATCCTCGGCCTCGATCATCGCCTTGATCCGGCTCTTCACCGCCTCGGCCGACACCGCGCCGTCGCCTTGCGTATCGGAAATGCCGCTCGAGAAGAAATATTTGAGCTCGAACAGCCCGCGCGCGCAGCTCAGATATTTGTTGCTCGTGACGCGGCTGACGGTCGATTCGTGCATGCCGATCTCCTCGGCGACCTGCCGCAAGGTCAGCGGGCGCATGTGTGCGACGCCGTGGAGGAAAAAGCCTTCCTGCTGCTTCACGATCGCGCTCGCGACCCTGACGATCGTGCGCTGGCGCTGGTCGAGCGCGCGGACGAGCCAGTTGGCGCCCGCGAGCTGTTCGGAGAGCCACGCCTTGTTCTTCGCCGCCGCGCCCTGCGCGAGTTCGGTATAATAGCGGCGGTTGACGAGAAGGCGCGGCAGCGTGCCGCTGTTGATCTCGACCGCCCAGCCCTTCGCGGTCTGGCGGATATAGAGGTCGGGGACGACCGCCGGGGCGCCATCGCCGCCGAATTTGAGCCCGGGCTTGGGATCGTAGCCGCGCAGTTCGTGAATCATGTCGGTAAGATCCTCGTCGTCGACCCCGCAGATGCGCTTCAGTTGCGGAAAGGCGCCCTTCGCGACGAGATCGAGGTGCGCGATCATCGTTGCCATCGCCGGGTCGTAGCGGTCGGCCTCGCGCGCCTGGATCGCGATGCATTCGGCGAGGTCGCGCCCGCCGACGCCCGACGGGTCGAAGCATTGGATGCCCGCGAGTATCTCTTCGAGCAAGGCGAGCGGGACGCCGAGCTGCGCGGCGAGTTCGGCAAGGTCGGCGCGCAGATAGCCCGCCTCGTCGATCAGCGCGACGAGCTGGCCCGCGACGATCGCCTCGATCCCGCTGAAGCGCTCGCCGACCTGCGCGAGCAGATGGTCGTGCAGCGTGCCCTCATGCTCGGCGAAGCTGTCGAAATCGATATCCTCGCCGCTCCCCGACAGGCCGACATTGTCGCTGGCGCTGTCGTGGTGGAAGCTTTCGGCGGCAAGATCGACGTCGAGGTCGTTCGCGGTGCCGCCGTCGGCAGACAGCGCCTGATCGGCGTCGAGCGTCGCGGCCTCGGCCGCCGGTGCGTCGCCGCCAGGCACGCCATCGGGATCGCCCGCGCTGCCGTCGCTGTCGGCCGACGCCGTATCGAGCAGCGGATTGCCTTCGAGCGCCTCGGCCAGATAGGCTTCGAGTTCGAGATTCGACAGTGCCAGCAGCTTGATCGCTTGCTGCAGCTGCGGCGTCATCACCAGCGATTGCGACTGGCGGAGATCGAGGCGCGGTCCCAACGCCATCAGCGTGTCATAACATTACAAAGAGAAGCCCTCGCCGAGATAGAGGCGACGCACCTCGGGGTCGGCGACGAGCTCTTCCGGGGAGCCGGCAAGCAGCACCTTGCCGTCGTAGATGATGCAGGCGCGGTCGACGAGGTCGAGCGTCTCGCGCACATTATGGTCAGTGATCAGCACGCCGATGCCGCGCGTCTTGAGGTCCACGACCAGATCGCGAATGTCGCTGATCGACAAGGGGTCGATGCCAGCAAAAGGTTCGTCGAGCAGCATGATCGACGGGTTGGCCGCGAGCGCGCGGGCGATTTCGGCGCGGCGCCGTTCGCCGCCCGACAGCGCCATCGCCGCCGAATCGCGGAGGCGCGTGAGGCCGAATTCGTCGAGCAATTCTTCCATGCGCCGTTCGCGCGCGATCTTGTCGGGCTCGCTGAGTTCGAGCACCGCGCCGATATTCTGCTCGACCGTCATGCCGCGAAAGATCGAGGTTTCCTGCGGCAGATAGCCGAGGCCGAGGATCGCGCGGCGATACATCGGCAGCGCGGTGATGTCGGCGCCGTCGAGCATGATGCGCCCGGCGTCGGGCTTCACCAGCCCCATGATCGAATAGAAGCAGGTCGTCTTGCCCGCGCCGTTCGGGCCGAGCAGGCCGACGACCTCGCCCTTGCCGACCGACAGCGACACGTCGGAGAGGACGGTGCGCTTGTCATAGCTTTTGGCGATCGAAATGACCGCCAGACCGTTGCCCGCAGCGGCATCCTCGCGGACATGCGCCTTGTGCTCGGTGACGCCATGATCACTCTCGGTCAGTGTGCCCGCATTGGATTCGTCGTCGGTCATAGGTCGGTCGGTTCCGTTTCTAGCCCCCGGGCGGCGTTACCCCAGCGACGCAGCGAACGTCAATCTGGCAAGATTTTTGCAGGGCCGTTCCCCTCCCTTTCAGGGAGGGGTTAGGGGTGGGTCGCCGCAGGCGTTCTTTCCATCCGCATACCCACCCCCGACCCCTCCCTGAAAGGGAGGGGAGCAGGAGCCTAGTGCGCCGCCTGCGGCCCGCGCACGATCCCCGACAGCGCAAGCTGTTCGTCGATCGCCGCGAGCAGCCGCGCCAGTGCCGCCTCGTCCTTTGCCTCGGCGCGCGCGACGAGCACATCCTGCGTGTTCGAGGCGCGGAGCAGCCACCAGCCGTCGTCGGTGAGCACGCGCGCGCCGTCGGTGCGGTCGACCTGCGCGCCCGATGCCGTGAGCCGGTCGAGGACTTCATCCACAATGGCGAATTTGCGGCTCTCGTCGACCTGGAAGCGCATTTCGGGGGTGTTGACCATCGGCGCCATATTGCCGCGCAATTCGGTGACGCTCTGCCCGAGCTTCGTCGCCGCCTCGATCAACCGCACCGCGGCATAGGGTGCATCGTCATAACCATAATAGCGGTCGGCGAAGAAGATATGCCCGCTCATCTCGCCCGCGAGCGGACTGCCGGTTTCCTTCATCTTCGCCTTGATCAGGCTGTGGCCGGTCTTCCACATCAGCGGCTTGCCGCCGAGCTCGGCGACGCGGTCGAACAGCGCCTGGCTCGCCTTCACGTCGGCGATGACCGTCGCGCCGGGCAGGTCCTTCAGCACCGCCGCGGCATAGATTTGCAGCAGCTGATCGCCCCAGATCACCCGGCCCTCACCGTCGATCGCACCGATGCGGTCGCCGTCTCCATCGAAAGCGACGCCGAAATCGAGGCTCTTCTCCGCGACGAGCTTGCGCAGATCGGCGAGATTCTTCTCTTCGGTGGGATCGGGATGGTGGTTCGGAAAATGGCCGTCGATGTCGGTAAACAGCAGATGATGCTCGCCCGGAAGGCGCGCGGTGAGTTTCTCGATGACGGTGCCCGCGGCGCCGTTTCCGGCGTCCCAGCCGATGCGGAAGGCGCCGCCGGCGAAGCCCTCGACCAGCCGGTCGACATAGGCGTCGACGATATCGATGCTCTGCGACGTGCCTTCGCCCCCAACATCGACGGACTCCCAGTCGCCCGCGGCGGCCATTTCACCGATGCCCAGGATATCGGCGCCGTAGAAGGGACGCCCCTGCATCACAAATTTGAAGCCATTATAGTCGGGGGGATTGTGGCTGCCGGTTATCTGTATGCCGCCCTCCACATCCTCGGTTGACGCGGCATAATAGAGCATCGGCGTCGGCCCGAGCCCGACATTGAGCGCGTCGGCGCCCGCGTCGTTGATCCCGGCAATCAGCGCGTCGGCGAGCATCGGCGACGAGAGGCGGCCGTCATAGCCGACGGCAATGCGCTTGCCGCCCGCGCGGCGGACCAGCGTCGCGAAGCTGCGGCCGATGGCATAGGCGTCCTTGTCGGACAGCGTGTCGCCAACGACCCCGCGGATGTCATATTCGCGCAGCATCGTCGGGTGGAAATTGTGCGTCATCTTTGATCCTCTTGGGGGAGAGAAGGTAAGGGTCCGTACTCCACTACAGCGCCGTCGAGGCGCCCAAATGGCGAACAGATCGGGCCGAGAGACGCGCCGGGAAGGCTGGTTGCCTTTCCAAGCGGCTCTCGGATCGAGATGGAAGCCATTTGGGCGTCCCGAAGGGATTTGATCAAAATGGCCCATTGCTTCGTCGAGAAGTCTGGAAATATCGACATATTCCTCCGCCTTCTCTCCTCGCACTGAGCCATTTTGCTTCAAACCTCGACGGCGCTGTAGTGGAGTACGGACCCTAGGCGGCGGCGAACAAATCCCCGTCCGGATGCAATCTTTCGCGCACCGGGAGGTTCAGTCCGCCCATCGCCTCACGGAGTTCCTGCCGCGCGACGACGTGGCCAATCCCCATGCCGCCAAGGTGCGCCTTGTCGAGCAGGGTGAGGCCAGCCGGGAAAAGCTCGCGATAGATGACGCGCTCGCCGAGCCCGGGGATGACGCGGAACCCGACGCGCCGCGACAACTGGGTCAATGCCTCGCCGACGCGGCGCATATTGTGCGCGTCGACATGCTGGAGACGGTTGCGCAGGATGATCCAGTCCATCGTCCGCCCGTCGGTCTTCGCGCGCGTCTTGCGCGCGTCCCAGATCAGTTCGGAATAGAAGCTGGGGCGGGTAACCTGAAAGGTTTCGGGATCGACCTGTCCGATCAGGTCGAAATCGATGAAGCTGTCGTTGATCGGGGTGACGAGCGTGTCGGCGCTCGTCGCGAGGTGGCGCGCAAAAACGTCGTCGCGGCCCGGGGTGTCGGCGATCAGATAATCGACGTCTTCGCTCAGCGCCGTGACCTGGTCGTCGAGTTCTTCGATGGTCGAGCCGGTGAACACCTCGAAGCGCGGGGTCGGCAGCGCGATCTCGCGGCGCTTCGCGGTATTCTCGCGATTTTCGAGATAGCGGTGGAAGGTGCGCTGGCGCGGGTCGAGATCGATGCCTGCGACGCGCCAGCCCTGGCTCGCCAGCGCGACCGCGAAATGCACGGCGCAAGTCGATTTCCCCGTCCCGCCCTTTTCATTGGCAAAGATGATGCGGTGCGGTGCGGGCTTCGTCGCTGAGGTCGTCATGGGGCGTTGCGATTTTCCTGTTTGCGCGGCATGGCGGCCGGCGCGCGAAGTGATATAGTCGCGCCAATATCGGAGGGCGACCAGCCGTGCAAATCATCCGTGACATCGCGATGCTGCACCGTGCCGTTACGGCACTGAAGCAGGGAGGAAAGAGCGTCGCTCTGGTCCCGACGATGGGGTCGCTGCACGATGGCCACCTCTCGCTCGTGCGCATGGCAAAGCGCGTCGCCGACCACGCGGTCGTCTCGATTTTCGTCAATCCGACGCAATTCGGCCCCAACGAGGATTTCGCCGCTTATCCGCGCGACGAGGCGCGCGATGCGGCGATGCTGGTCGAGGAAGGCACCAGCCTGCTTTGGGCGCCCGATGTCAGCGTCATGTATCCCGGCGGACACAGCACGCATATCGAGGTCGCCGAACTCGGCGCCGATTATTGCGGCGCGGCGCGCCCCGGCCATTTCGACGGCGTCGCGACCGTCGTTGCCAAATTGTTCAACCAGGTGCGGCCCGACGTGGCGATCTTCGGCGAAAAGGACTGGCAGCAGCTCGCGATCATCCGCCGCATGGCGCGCGACCTCGACTTCGGCATCGACATTTTGGGGGCGCCGATCGCGCGCGACACCGACGGCCTCGCGCTGTCATCGCGCAACGCCTATCTCTCCCCCGAACAGCGCACGGCGGCAACCATCTTTCCGCGTGCGCTGAACACCGCGGCGCAAGCGATCGCGGGCGGCGCCGATGTCGACGAAGCGCTCGCCAGGGCCGAGACGGTGATCGTCGGGGGGGGCTTCGACAGCGTCGACTATGTCGCGCTCGCCGATGCCGACAGCCTCGAGAGACTGGACGCTTTTCGGAAGCCCGCGCGGCTTCTGGCGGCGGCACGGATCGGAAAAACGCGGCTGATCGACAATCTTCCGGTCGGCGATTAACGCCAAAACTCACGGAGTTCCGGGAGCTTCGGACGATATCCACAAAAAAATCGGATCGCCGTTAACGCTTTGTTGACCATAAACCGCAACTTTGGACCCCGAGGTCTCCATGTGGGGTGGAGGCAAAGGGGGTTATCATGGCGAATAGTCTGAAGTCTGCCCAATATCTGATCGAGAGCCGTCTGCTCGACGCCGCGCGCGGCGACGCCAATGCCTATTTCGATCTCGGCATCGCTTTTTCGACCGGCACCGGCGGGGTCGATGTCGACCTGATCCAGGCGCATAAATGGTTCAACCTCGCCGCGCTCGGCGGCAATATCGAAGGCCAGCAGTGCCGCGCCGACTTGTCGGACGAGATGTCGCCGGGCGAAATCGCCGAGGCGCAGCGCCAGGCGCGCGCCTGGCTCGACGAGACCGCCCGCCGTCCTGCCGCGCGCCGTTTCGCGGCCTAATCCTTTCGCTTGAAGGGCGTCTGCCCTTCCAGCCACTCCATTTCACTTTCTTCGGCGCGGCGTTCCTGTTCGAGATAATCGGCGACCGCGCGGCGAAATCCCGGATCGGCGATGAAATGCGCCGACCATGTCGCGACGGGGCCATAGCCGCGCGCGAGCTTGTGCCCGCCCTGCGCGCCCGCCTCGACGCGCCGCAGGCCGCGCGCGATCGCAATGTCGATCGCGCGATAATAGCATAGTTCGAAATGCAGATATGGGATCTCGGTGAGACAGCCCCAATAGCGGCCGTAGAGCGTATCGGCGCCGACGAAGTGCAGCGCGCCCGCGACCGGTCTTTGCTCGCCGTCATAGGCGATCAGCAGGATGATCTGCTCCGCCATCCGCTCGCCCATCAGGTCGAACGCTTCGCGCGTCAGATACGGATGCCCCCATTTGCGCGCACCGGTGTCCTGATAGAAAAGCCACATCGCGTCCCAATGTTCGGGACCGATCGCGTCGCCCGTCAGCTCCTCGATCCGCAGACCGTCGACCGCGCGCAGCCGTTCCTTGCGGAGCTGCTTGCGCTTCGCCGAATTCAGCGTGCCAAGGAAATCGTCGAAGCTGCGATAACCCGCGTTCGCGAAATGAAACTGGATATCACGGCGGACGAGCCAGCCCGCCTCCTCGAACAGGGCCATCTGGTCGGGCGCCACAAAGGTCGCGTGCGCCGACGATAGCTGGTTCTGCCGCACCACCGCCTCGGCGGCGCGGAGCAGCAGCAAGGCGTCGCCCCGATCCGTTGCCAGCAGGCGCGGTCCCGGCACGGGGGTGAAGGGCGCCGCGATCTGCAGTTTCGGATAATAATCGCCGCCCGCGCGCGCCCAGGCGTCGGCCCAGGCATGGTCGAACACATATTCGCCCTGGCTGTGCGACTTGAGGTACGCGGGCGCGGCGGCGACGAGCGTCCCGCCGGCATCCTCGACGAGCAAGGGTGCCGCTTGCCAGCCGGTACCCGCCCCGACGCTGCCCGATTGCTCGAGCAGCGACAGGAACGCATGGCCGACGAACGGATTGCCGCCATCGTGCAACGCGTCCCATGCGGCGGCGTCGATGGCGGCGACGCCGGTTCCGAGCGATATCGTGCGCGCGGGTGGGTCGGCCTCTGCCACCGGAATTCCTAGGCGGGCTTCACCGCGACGATCGCGTCGGCCTCGACGGCGGCACCGAGCGGCAGCACGGCGACGCCGACCGCGGCGCGCGCATGACGGCCCGCTTCGCCGAAGAGGGTTTCGAACAGCTCCGACGCGCCATTGGCGACCTTTGCCTGATCGGTGAAGCCGGGGGTGCTGTTGACGAACACGCCGAGCTTGACGACGCGCTCGACACGCGACCAGTCACCGCCGAGCGCTTGCCCGATCTGGGCGACGAGCATCAGCGCGACGCGCTGCGCGGCATCCTGCCCGCCCGCGACGTCGACATCTTCGCCAAGGCGGCCGGTCACGACCTGCCCGTCGCGGAACGGCAGCTGGCCGCTGACATAGAGCAGGCCATTATGCTCGACGACGGGCACATAGGCGGCGACCGGCGCGGCGGGCTTGGGGAGTTCGAGGCCGAGTTCGGCGATTTTGGCGGCGATATCCATGAGAGAACTTCCTTGTTAGACCGGTTCGACAGCCGGGGCGGGGATGTTTTCGGCGAGGCGCGCCAAGATCCAGTCGCGCGCCGCCGTCCAGTCGTCGATGCGCGCATGCGCGTGCTTCGCGGGCGCGATCTTACCCGCGATCGCGGGCTCGCCGACGAGATGGAGCCGCCACACGTCGGGCGCCTCGTGCGCGACTGACATATGGTGGCCCGCAAGGTCATCGATGAAGACAGCGACCGAAGGCTGATATTGCTCGATCAGGCGGCGCACCGGTTCGCCCTTGCCGCCGCGGCTGCCGATCACCGGCGCGTGGAAATCGTGGAGCGCGAGCTGTTCGATGCGCGCCTGCTGATGTTCGGGGCCGACGTTGGTGAGCACAACGATATCGGCCTCGGCGCCGATCGCCGCCATCGCCGCGAGCGCACCGGCGATCGGATATTGCCGCGTCATTTCCCGGCGGAAAAAGCCGTCGAGCAAGGGCCACACTTCGGCGGCCTCGAGCGGCGTGCCGCATTCCTTGCGTTTCAGCGCGTTCGCGAAGCTCGCGTCCTCGATGCGGAAGATCACGCCATGTTCGGCGTCGACCCATTCGGCGAAGGGGACGACCATGTGCATCAGCACCTCGTCGCAATCGGTGATGACGAGCGGGCGGTTCATGCGGTGGTTCCTTCGAGTCTCTGGGCGGCGGCAGCGATGCTGGCAGGCGGCACCTGCAATGCATCGGCGCAGGCGACAAGGTCGTTTTCGTGGCCCGTGAGGAACGACAGGATCGCCGCGAGCGTCGCCTGCTCACCGAGCGAGGCGCGCAGTTCGTCGGGGGCGAGCCCGGTCAGGCCAAGCAGCCGTTCGGCGCGCGGTTCGTCGTTCAAAATCCAGCCGAGCGCCTGAAGCGCCAGCGCGGCATCGCCATCGTGCAAGTCGTGTGTCCCTAATTGTGTCATGCCGCCGATTCGCCTAAACGGGCCGCGTACGCAAGGTGGGGAACATAAGTAACATGGGCAAGACCATCCTGGTCGTCGAAGATAATGAGCTCAACCTTCGCCTCTTCTGCGACCTGCTCAACGCCCATGGCTATAGCGCGCATCCGGTGCGCGACGGACGCGACGCGCTGGCCAAGGCGCGCGAAGTGTCGCCCGACCTGATCATCATGGACATCCAGTTGCCGCATGTCAGCGGGCTCGACCTGATCGGCCAGATGAAGGCCGACCTGACCTTGCGTGCGGTGCCGATCATGGCGGTCACCGCCTATGCGGGGAAGGGCGACGAGGAACAGATCAAGGCGGCGGGCGCCGAAGCCTATGTGTCCAAACCGATTTCGGTGATCAAATTCATCGAAAGCGTCGGGGCCTTCGCCTAGCCTTTTTTCGATCGCCCGACGTCGATTGCGACGGGCCGCCCAAAATCATCGGCGAGTCGCTGGCGCGGGCGGTGAGCGCACGGCCGGTTCAGCCACCGGCCAGCTTTCTTTTCCTAATCCTGATCGCGGGGGTTCAGGATGGAAGGACATAAGATGTTTTTGATGAAAAGGCTGGCCTTGACGGCGTTGATCGGCGCGACGACGCTGGCCGCCATGCCGACCGAAGCCGAGGCGCGCAGCCGCCACCATCGGCACGGGCATTACGACCGCGACCATGATCGCTGGCAGGATCGCCGCGAATATCGGCGTCACCGCGAAGGCCGATATTATCGGAACTGCCGCACCAGCGGCACGACGGGGCTGATCGTCGGCGGCGCGGCCGGCGCCTTGCTGGGCCGCGAAATCGATAGCCGGGGCGATCGCGCGACGGGCACGATCCTCGGTGCCGCCGGCGGCGCGCTGCTCGGCCGCGAGATCGACCGCAAGCGTCGCTGCTGACCGCCGCGGGGGAAGGAAAGGACCGTCAGGCGGCGCAAGCGTCGCGGGCGGTCCGTTCCGAACGCCGCGGTGCGGCGGTGCGCAGCCACGGCGCCGAATAGTGGATGGCGACGGCGGCCTCCGAGGCCGTGACGGCAGCGGTCCAGATGCGGGTGATCCAGCGCGTTTCGGGGGTGTTATGGGTCATCTTATGTCTCCTTCATCCGGGTCCGCGGAAGATGGGGAGGGGGCGGCCCGGATGAATCCCATCTACCCCGGCAAATGCGGCGATCGGCGCCGAAATTGATCGTGCGGGCGACCAATTTTCGCGCTATTGTTTAGTTCATGCGAAAAATGATCGACCTCGACGATTTCGACCGCCGGCTGCTCGCGCTGGTGCGGCACGACAATCTCCAGCCCGCGCGAATCCTCGCCGACAAGGTCGGGCTGTCGCTGTCGGCGGTGCTCCGCCGCCTGCGCCGGATGCGCGAGGAAAAAGTGATCGTCGCCGATATCGCGGTGGTCGATCCGGCGCTGACCGGATCGGCGCTCACCATGCATATCCTCGTCCGGATGCAACAGGCCGGGCCGCAGACTATGGACGCATTCGCGCGCGAGATCGCCCGCCACCCCGAAATCACGGGGGCGTGGGACGTGACCGGCGACGATGATTTCCTGCTGAAGGTGCAGATCGGCTCGATGGAGGAATATGACGCCTTCACGCGCCGCGCGCTGGGCGAGGACAAGGGCGTGCATTCGTTCAAGACGCTGATCACGATCCGGCACATCATCGAGAATGACGTCGCGCGCCGGCCGCTGCGCGATTTCTGACGCCGACCGCGGGCGGGCGGGGGCGTGGCGGCGCCGGGCGAACGGCCGTTAGCGACCGTTAGTTGCCGCTCCACCTCTACTTCGTCATCCCCGCGAAAGCGGGGACCCCGCGAGCTGCCGTTGCTACTGGGTTCCCGCTTTCGCGGGAATGACGAATGTTGGGGTGGCCGCTTCCCACCCAAAGCCGCGATTCTCCGCGCACGAAAAAGGGCGGCACGCGGCCGCCCTTCGGGATCCCGGCTTTCGCCGGGATGACGCATTTCTACCCCGCGCGCTTCAGCGCACGAGGAAATGCATCACTTGATCTTGGCTTCCTTGAACTCGACGTGCTTGCGGACACGCGGGTCGTACTTACGCACCGACATTTTTTCGGTCATCGTGCGCGGGTTCTTTTTCGTGACATAGAAAAAGCCCGTGTCGGCGGTGCTCACCAGCTTGATCTTGACGGTCGTCGGCTTGGCCATGGCCCTGTTCCTCGAATTAACTGCACATCCACCGGAGGTCCGAGGGATGCGGCGGGACTAGGGCCCCGACGTTGGTGTGAAAAACATGAAAGGGCCGCGCGACGCCGCGCCGCCCCTCAATATCCGGGCGCCTTTGGCGGGATTCGGCCTTTCTGTCAAGCGAAAGGAAGGACGGGCGGCACATCGGCCGCCCGTCCGGAGGGGTCAGGTTTATGGCCTTAGGCGTTCTTGATCTCGAAACGGACGCGCATTTCCTTCCAGCTTTCCTCGGCCACCCCGCCGCGCGTCGCGGGCTTGAAGCGCCACTTGGCCAGCGCACGCCGTTTCGTCGCCTCGAAAAACGCCGCATCGTCGGCGCTGACCAGCTCGACCGCCTTCACCCGTCCGTCGGTGCCGATCAGCACGCGGACGACCGCGACGCCCTCGATCCCCTCGCGCTGCGCGCGCGCGGGATAATCGGGCTGGAAAAGATCCGCATAACGCTGGTCGAGCTGTGCAAGCACCAGCTTGGGTATCGTCGGCGGATCGGCTGCGCGTGCTGGCGGGCCTGGATCGACGGGGCCGACGTCGGGTATTGAGGGTCCCGTATCGGCCCAAGGTTCCGTCAGCGACGTTGTCGGAACGACCGGATCGATAACGTCGGGCGTCGATGCGGCTCTCGGCATCGGCTCGACATCGTCGGCCTGTTTGGGCGGCGGCGGATCGAGCGGCTTTTCGAGTTCGATCAGCGTCCCGGTCATCGGCTCGCTCTTTGGCACCATTTCGACGATCATCGGCGACAGCGCGACCGCGAGGACCAGCGCGGCGGGCAGCCCGACGGCGAACAGCGCCGCGACGGGGTGGTGGCGGGCGTCGCTGCCATAGCTGTTGCGGGGCAGCGGCACCGCCGCGCCGGCGGGCGCGGTGGTCGCCTCGGGCGCCGTCATAATCGCCGAAATCAGGGGTATCAGGGTCATGGCCTCTCTCCTTGCCTGTATGACCCGGCCCCGCCGCGTTCCGACCGTTGCTGTCGGCCAGGTCAGAATGACGTGATATTATAACATCACGTCACATGTCAAGTGGATCGGTAAACAAGCTTTCACGCGATGCTGTGGGAGACCTAGGCGGCGGAAAGCCGCGCCACCGCCTGATCCTTGTCGATCAGCGGGAGCAGTTCGGCCATGTCGGGGCCATGGTCGCGCCCGGTGAGCGCGCGGCGGAGCGGCAGGAAGAGCGCGCGGCCCTTTGCCCCCGTCGCCTCCTTCACCGCGGCGGTCAGCGCATGCCAGGGGTCGGCGCCCCAATCGATCGCGGGTGCGGCCTGCGCCGCGGCGCCCAGCACCGCCCGGTCGGCCGCTTCGACGGGTGGCGGCGCGAAAGGGCCATCGAACACGGGCACCCACTCGGCGGCCTCGGCCACCGTCGTCAGGTTCGGGCGAATCGCATTCCAGCGCGCCGCGGTGATCGCGGCGGGCAGGCGGTTCGCAACCGCCGCATGATCGGTGTGGTGCAATATCTTCTGGTTGAGCAGCGCCAGCTCGGCCTCGTCGAAGCGCGCGGGGGCGCGGCCGAAGCGTGCGAAATCGATGCTTTCGACCAGCGGCGCAACATCCGTCACCGGCTCGACCGGATCGCTCGTCCCCAAACGGGCGAGCAGGGCGACGAGCGCGATCGGCTCGATCCCGGCCTCGCGCAGGCTTTCCATGCCGAGCGAGCCCAGCCGCTTCGACAATTTGCCCTCGGTCCCGACGAGCAAAGCCTCGTGCGCAAAGGCGGGCGGCGTCGCGCCGAGCGCGGCGAACATCTGGACCTGCGAAGCGGTGTTCGACACATGGTCCTCGCCGCGCACGACATGCGTGATCCCCATCGCGATATCGTCGATCACGCTCGGCAACAGGTAGAGCCAGCTGCCGTCGGCGCGGCGCACCACCGGGTCGGACATTGTCTTGGGTTCGAAATGCTGCGGTCCGCGGACCATGTCGGTCCACTCGATCGCCGCGTCCTGGTCGAGCCGGAAACGCCAGTGCGGCGCGATGCCCTCGGGGACCGGCGCATCGGCGGGCTTGCGCTCGTAAACCGGCGGCAGCCCGCGCGAGAGCAATATCTTGCGGCGGATATCGAGCTCTTCGGGCGTCTCGTAACAGGCATAGACGCGCCCGGCCGCCTTCAGCTTTTCGAACTCGGCCTCATAAAGCGCAAAGCGCGCCGACTGCCGTTCCTCGCCGTCGATATCGAAGCCGAGCCACGCGAGGTCGGCGCGAATCGCGTCGACATACTCTTCTTTCGAGCGCTCAAGGTCGGTGTCGTCGATCCGCAGCAGGAAACGCCCGCCATGCTTGCGCGCCCACAGCCAATTGTGCAGCGCGGTGCGGACATTGCCGACATGCAGGGTGCCGGTCGGCGAAGGGGCGAAACGGGTCACGACAGTCATAGCGCGCGCCTATAACCGCATATCGGGCCGCCGTCAGTCGTCTTCCGCGATCTTGCGATTCTGGACGATGTGCGCGGCCCAACGCAGCGCCATGCCGACGACCGACAGCGCGGCGCCGGCGATCACGGCGCCGACCAACGCGCGATCCTCATCGGGCGCGGGCCATGCGGCCCACGCGAGCAGCGCCACACTGACGATCGACAGCGCATACCCAATCCCGGTGAGCCAGTTCGCCACGCTGCGCTACGCCGTCCGGAAGCCGTGCGTAATCGGATAGCGCCGGTCGCGCCCGAAATTGCGCGTCGACAGCTTCACCCCCGGCGGCGCCTGGCGGCGCTTATACTCGGCGAGCATCAGCAGCCGTTCGATCCGCGCCACCGCGTCGCGATCAAAGCCATATTTCGCCACGACATCGTCGACGCTCGCCTCCTCCTCGACGAGCATATGGAGCATGCGGTCGAGATCGACGTACGGCGGCAGGCTGTCCTCGTCCTTCTGGTCGGGACGCAGCTCGGCGCTCGGCGGCTTGGTGATGATGGTATCGGGCATCACCGGGGTCACCGGGTTGCGCGACAGGCGCGGGACATTTTCGTTGCGCCATTTCGCCACCGCGAACACCGTCATTTTATACGCGTCCTTCAGCGGATTATAGCCGCCCGCCATGTCGCCATAGATCGTCGCATAGCCGACGCTCATCTCGCTCTTGTTGCCCGTCGTGAGCAGCATCGGGCCAAATTTGTTGCTGAGCGCCATCAGCGTCACGCCGCGGATGCGCGACTGGACATTTTCCTCGGTGATGTCGACGTCCTTGTCGGCGAAGCTGCCCGCGAGCATCGCGTCGAACGCCTCGACCGCGGGCACGATCGAGATGGTGTCGAGCTTGCACCCGATCATCGCCGCGCAGCCCGCGGCATCGTCGAGGCTGGTCTGGCTCGTGAAGCGGCTGGGCATCATCACGCACCACACCTTGTCGGGACCGAGCGCATCGGCGGCGATCGCCGCGCAGATCGCCGAATCGATCCCGCCCGACAGGCCGAGCACGACGCCTGGGAAGCGGTTGCGTTCGACATAATCGCGTAAGGATATGATCATCGCGCTATAGATGTCGGCGGGATGCGCCTCCCACTCGGCGATCGCACCGGCTTCGCACGTCCAGCCGTTCGCGCCCTTCGTCCACTGCGTCACGCGCTCCTCGGGCTCCCAGTCGGTCAGCCGGTGCGCGGTCGTCCCGTCGCGGTTCAGCACGAACGAGCAGCCGTCGAACACGATCTCGTCCTGCCCGCCGACGCGGTTGAGGAAAATAACCGGCAGCGAGGTTTCGGCGACCCGGCTGGCGAACACCTGCGTCAGACGCCGCTCGTCCTTGTCGATCTCATAGGGGCTGCCGTTGACCGAGATCAGCAGCTCGGCGCCCTGCCCCACCAGGTGCTGGCAAACCTTGGGCAACCAGCCATCCTCGCAGATCGGCAGGCCCAGCTTCACGCCGCGCCATTCGACGATATCGGGGAGCGGCCCGGGAACGAACACGCGCTTTTCGTCGAAGGTGCCATAATTGGGGAGCTCGTGCTTGCGCCGCGTCGCGACGATCCGGCCGCCGTCGAGCAACGCGACGATATTATAGAGGCTGCCCTCCTCCCACTCGACCGAGCCGACGAGAATCGCCGGGCCGCCGTCGGCGGTATCGGCGGCGAGTTCGGCGAGCATCGTCGCGGCGCGCTCCGCGAGCGCGGGCTTCAACACCAGATCCTCGGGCGGATAACCGATCAACTGGAGTTCGGGATAAAGGATCAGGTCGGCCCCGCTGTGCCGCGCGCGGACGTTGCGCATCGCGGCGGCGTTGGCGGCGAGGTCGCCCACGACCTGCGTCATTTGCGAAAGAACGATGGTGAGCTTTTGTGTCATGCCCGTGGTTTAGGCCGACGCGCGCCGATTTCAACTGCGGCGCGCGCAGCGGATCGGGCTTTAACCCCTTCCCCTATCGGCCCGCGCTGGCTAAGGGGGCGCGCAATCCCACTCCGCGCGAAAGGGCTTCGCAGCGCATGAAACTCATCTCCGGCAACAGCAACCTCCCCCTCGCCCGCGCGATCGCGGACTATCTGGAACTGCCGCTGACCGACACCAGCGTACGCCGCTTCGCCGACGAAGAGGTCTTCGTCGAAATCCATGAGAATGTCCGCGGTCAGGATGTCTTCGTCGTTCAGCCGACGAATTTCCCCGCGAACGACAATCTGATGGAGCTGCTCATCATCAACGACGCGCTGCGCCGCGCCTCGGCGAAACGCATCACCGCGGTCGTCCCCTATTTCGGCTATGCCCGCCAGGACCGGAAGCCCGGCCCGCGCACCCCCATCTCGGCAAAGCTCGTCGCGAACCTCATCACCACTTCGGGCGCCGACCGCGTCCTCGCGATCGACCTGCACGCCGGGCAGATCCAGGGCTTCTTCGATATCCCGACCGACAACCTCTATGCCGCGCCGGTGATGAGCGCCGACATCCAGGCGCGCTTTGCGGGCAAGAATCTGATGGTCGTGTCGCCCGACGTCGGCGGCGTGGTCCGTGCGCGCGCGCTCGCTAAGCGGCTCGACAACGCGCCGCTGGCGATCGTCGACAAGCGCCGCGAGCGCGCCGGCGAATCGGAAGTGATGAACATCATCGGCGACGTGAAGGGCCGCTTCTGCATCCTGATCGACGATATCGTCGATTCGGCGGGCACGCTCTGCAACGCCGCCGCCGCGCTGAAGGCCGCGGGCGCCGAGGGCGTCGTCGCCTATTGTACGCACGGCGTTTTGTCGGGCGGCGCAGTCGCGCGCGTCGATGCGAGCGAGCTTACCGAACTCGTCATCACCGATTCGATCCAGCCGACCGACGCGGTGAACGACAGCAGCAAGGTTCGCGCGCTCACCGTCGCGCCTTTGCTCGGCGAAGCGATCAAGCGCATCGCCGACGAATCGAGCGTCTCCTCGCTGTTCGACTGATCGCATCAGCGCGCGACGAGCGCGCCAATGATATGTTCGAGCTGCCGCCGGAAGGTCGTATGATCGGGCACGGCATGCACCAGCCCGCGCGCGGTCCAGCATAGAGCCTGCGCCATACTGCCCGCGCGCGACACCGCCGAGCCCGGCCCGCTGAACCGGATCGCTTCGGCCATCGCGGCGACCAGCCTGCGCTCGGCCACGCGGACCGCCTCGGGCGGATCGCGCCGGAGCGTCGCCACGATCTCGGTGCCTTGTGGCGAGGCGTGAAGGGCGTCCATGTGCCGGCCTGCCCATGCGTCGAGCGCGTCGGTCAGACGTTCGACGAGCGTCTTTGCGGGCTGGTCGATGCTGGCGAGCGCGGCGGCCAGCGAGCTGTCGATCAGGCATTTGGTCGCCCAATCGACCAGTGCCCCCTTCGATCCGTGCCGGTTATAGAGCGCCTGTCGCGACACACCGAGTGCGCGCGCGACATCCTCCATCGACGTCTTGCGCAGGCCATAGCGCGCGAAGGTCGCGACAATCGGATCGAGGGGAAAGTCACCCGGCATATGAGTGATTTTACAACTTATACCAATATTGTAAAATTGATAAAATCAGGCTTCGATCGGTGCAATAGGTTTGCATGGACTGGCGGCCGGAGGCCGGCTGAGCTAGCGCAGGGCCATGTCGATCACATCAGACCTTACCCTCGCCAATCGCCTTGCCGACGCCGCCGGCGAAGCGATCCGTCCGCTCTTCCGCTCCAACTGGACGCACGAGGCCAAGGCCGATGCCTCGCCCGTGACCGAAGCCGACCGCGCCGCCGAGGCCGCGATGCGCCGCCTGCTCGATGCCGAGGCGCCGCGCGACGGGATCATCGGCGAGGAATATGGCGCCGAGCGCCCCGACGCGTCGCGCCAATGGGTGCTCGACCCGATCGACGGCACCGTCAGCTTCATGGCGGGTCGCCCGATCTTCGGCACGCTGATCGCGCTGCTCCAGGATGGCTGGCCGATCCTCGGCATCATCGACCAGCCGATCAATGGCGAACGCTGGGTCGGCGCACTCGGACAGCCGACCTTGTTCAATGGTGCGCCGGCGCGCACGCGCCCCTGCCGCACCCTTGCCGATGCGGTGCTCGCGACGACCGGCCCGCAATATTTCGCCGACCATGACGCCGAGCATTTCATGGCGCTCGCGGCGAAGACGTCGCACAAGCGCATGGTCTTCGGCGGCGACTGCTATAATTATGGCCTGCTCGCGAGCGGGCATATCGACCTCGTCGTCGAGGCGGGGTTGAAGCTCCATGATTTCGCCGCGCTCGCGCCGATCGTCGAAGGCGCGGGGGGGACGATGTGCGACTGGAACGGCGATCCGCTGAGCGCCGACAGTTCGGGGCATGTCATCGCAATCGGCGACCCCGCACGGCTCGAGGATGTGATAGAGGGACTCGCCTGTCACCACTGACAAGGAGAGGAACGGACATGGCTTTTCAAGGAAGCTGCCATTGCGGCGCGGTGACCTATACGGTCGAGGGCGACATTCCCGGCACGGCGATGAGCTGCAATTGCTCGCACTGTCGGCGCAAAGGCTTCCTGCTCGCCTTCGTGCCCATCGACCAGTTCCGGCTGGAGAGCGGCGCCGACAAGCTCGGGAGCTACACGTTCAACAAGCATAATATCGACCATCAATTCTGCACCGATTGCGGGTGCCAGGGTTTCTCTGTCGGCACCGGTCCAGACGGCTCAAAGATGGCCGCGGTCAACCTACGCTGCGTCCCCGACGCCGACCTTGGTGCGCTCAATATCCAGAAGGTCGACGGCGCGAGTTTTTGATCCCCGAATCGCTTGCATTTCCGGGCGAATCCCCCTAAGCGCCCCGCTTCCGATTGTGTCGGCTGGCTGAAAGGGCTGCCAGGCCGATACGCAAACGGACTTCCAAAGGAGACCAAAATGCCCAAAATGAAGACCAAGAGCGGTGTGAAGAAACGCTTCAAATTCACCGCTTCGGGCAAGGTGAAGCACGGCGTCGTCGGCAAGCGTCACCGCCTGAGCAGCCACAATGCAAAATATATCCGCACCAACCGCGGCACCAGCGTGCTGAGCGATTCGGATGTGGCCCATGTGCGCCTCTGGGCGCCCTACGGCCTGAAGTAAGGAGCGCTAAGGCATGTCACGCATCAAACGCGGCGTCACCACGCGCGCCAAGCATAAACGCGTATTGGAACAGGCGAAGGGCTATTACGGCCGTCGCAAGAACACCATCCGCGTCGCCAAGCAGGCGGTCGAAAAGGCCGGCCAGTACGCTTATCGCGACCGCAAGGTTAAGAAGCGGAATTTCCGCGGTCTGTGGATCCAGCGCATCAATGCCGCGGTCCGCGCCGAAGGCCTGACCTATTCGCAGTTCATGCACGGCGTGAAGCTGGCCGGGATCGAACTCGACCGCAAGGTCATGGCCGACCTCGCGATGAACGAAGGCAATGTCTTCGGGGCGATCATCGCCCAGGCGAAAGCGGCGCTGCCCAAGGCAGCCTGACGCTTTTCAGCCAAGGCAAACGAAACAAGGGCGGTCCCGGTGGGGCCGCCCTTTTTCTTTGGGATCGCAATGGCGGCTAACGATGTCCTATCCATCATCGTCACCCCGGACTTGATCCGGGGTCCCGCTTGAGGTCGAAGCCAGCCTGTGCGTCAAAAAGCGGGATCCCGGATCAAGTCCGGGATGACGAAGGAAAATGAAGCGCCGTCCGCTTCCCACCCGAAGCGGAAATCTACCGTCACCCGCCCAAACGAAGAGGCGGCGCCGGGCTCTCGCCCCGCGCCGCCTCGACAATGGTTCCAGTGGAAACCATCGCCCCCCCGCCCGATCCGAATAGCCGTGGGTCGCAGAAAGCTGACGGCCGGAACGAAGCTCGGAAAATCAGTCGTTTATTTCAGGTCCCCGCCAAGCCCCATCCCTTGGCGTCACGCGGCGATTCTCCTCACACGCCCCCTTCGGAGCGGACCGCGCAACTATGCAGCAGCAGCCGCGTATAAAATTGTAAGAACCCGACAAATATTGGCGCGGGGGCATTGTTTTTCATGCACTTCGCCCTCTAGGAATGGGACAGCATGCCGCACAGCGACGCATCTCCTCTTCTTCCGGCCGGCGCGCGCGTCGCCACGCGCTTTTTTCCGCTGTCGCCCGCCTTACGCCCCTATGTCAGCACCATCTATCTGAGCGAAGTCGCCGGAACCGACGGCAGCCGGGTCGAGGATTATCTGCACCCCGAATGGGCGAACCTGCGATTCATCGAGGGCGACCGGCCGCTCGCGGCGATCGGTGACAGCCCGGTGATCAAGGCGCCCCGCTTCGTCGCCACGGGTCCGACAAGCACCGCGACCTATTTCGCGGCGGGCAACATGCGTGCCTGGGGTATCGGCATCCTGCCGATGGGCTGGGCCAAATTCATTCCCTTGTCCGCCGAAGACCTGGCCGACCGCATGACCGACGGCGGCACCCATCCGGCCTTTGCTCCCTTTGCGCCGTTGCTGGGCGCCTTGCGGCAAGTGAAGGATGTCGACGCCGCGGCGGCGCTAATCGACGGCCATGCCTGCGCCCTCCTCGCCGATGCGCCGCCCGACGACCCGGCGATCCTTGCCGCGCATCGGGCGCTGGTCGACGACGAGGTGACGAGTGTCGCCGATCTGTCGGCCAAATTGTCGCTCTCCGAACGTTCGATCGAGCGGCTGTGCCACCGTGCCTTCGGCTTTTCGCCCAAATTGCTGTTGCGGCGCCAGCGCTTCCTGCGCTCGCTCGGTCGCTTCATGCTCGACCCGTCGATGGCGTGGATCGATACGATGGATCACCATTATTACGACCAGGCGCAGTTCACGCGCGACTTCCAGCGCTTTATGGGCATGAGCCCGCGCGACTATGCCGCGCGCGCCAAGCCGATCTTGGGCGCTGCGGCGTTTGCGCGGGCTGCCGCTGCCGGCGCCGCGGTGCAGGGTCTGCACAAGCCGGCCGGATAGCCCCGTTTTCCGCCAAGTGACTTGACCCGCGCGGCGCGTTCGGTGCAAGCGGCAGGCGACGGACGCGCGGCTAGCCGCCCTATCCATAGAACCAGAGAAATGCAGGCCGGCAGCGCCAGCGCCGCCGGAACAGGACGAACGACAATGAGCGACATTCAGGCCATTCAGACCCGGCTGGTGGACGAGATAGCGGCGGCGGCCGACCTCGATACGATCGAGGCACTGCGCGTGTCGGCGCTCGGCAAGGCGGGGGCGATCACCGCGCTGCTCAAGACGCTGGGCGGGATGACCCCCGATGAGCGGCAGGCGAAAGGCCCCGAAATCCACGCGCTGCGCGAAACGGTCACCGCGGCGCTCGGCGCGCGCAAGGCGGCGCTCGATGCCGCGGCGCTCGACATCAAGCTTGCCGCCGAAGCGATCGACATGTCGCTGCCCGCCGACGCAGGCCCACGCGGCAGCGTGCATCCGGTCAGCCAGGTGATGGACGAGCTCGCCGAAATCTTCGCCGACATGGGCTTTGCCGTCGCGACGGGCCCCGAGATCGAGGACGACTGGCGCAACTTCACCGCGCTCAACATTCCCGAAACGCATCCGGCGCGCGCGATGCACGACACCTTCTATTTCCCCGACCAGATGCGCGGGGGCGCCGACGCCGGTCCGGGTGAAGGCGGCCGCATGCTGCTGCGCACGCACACCTCGCCGGTGCAGATCCGCACGATGATGTCGCAGGAGCCGCCGATCCGCATCATCGCGCCTGGCCGCGTCTATCGCAGCGACAGCGACGCGACGCACACGCCGATGTTCCATCAGGTCGAGGGCCTCGTCATCGACCGCGGCATCCATATGGGGCATCTGAAATGGACGCTCGAAACCTTCCTCAAGGCCTATTTCGAACGCGACGACATCGTGCTGCGCCTGCGCCCCTCCTATTTCCCCTTCACCGAACCCTCGGCCGAGGTCGATGTCGGCTATAGACAGGAAAAGGGCCGCCGTATCGTCGGCGGCAATGGCGACGACGATGGCCATGCGTGGATGGAGCTGCTCGGCAGCGGCATGGTCAACCGCCGCGTGATCGCGAACTGCGGGCTCGACCCCGATGAGTGGCAGGGTTTCGCCTTCGGGGTCGGCGTCGACCGGCTCGCGATGCTGAAATATGGCATGGATGATCTGCGCGCCTTCTTCGACGGCGACCTGCGCTGGCTGTCGCATTACGGGTTCGGCGCGCTGTCGGTCCCTACGCTCAGCGCGGGGATTTCAGCATGAAGATCACCCTCGACTGGCTGAAAGAGCATCTCGACACTATCGCGACCGTCGATGACGTCGTCGCGACGCTAAACCGTATCGGCCACGAGGTCGAAGGCGTCGAGAACCCCGCCGAAAAGCTCGCGGGCTTCCGCGTCGCTAAGGTGCTGACCGCCGAACGTCATCCGCAAGCCGACAAGCTGCAAGTGCTGACCGTCGACACCGGCGATGGCGGCGCTCCGCTGACCGTCGTCTGCGGCGCCCCCAACGCGCGCGCCGGCCTGATCGGCGTGCTTGGCCTGCCGGGCGCGGTCGTGCCCGCGAACGGCATGGAGCTGAAGGTCGCCGCGGTGCGCGGTGTCGAATCGAACGGCATGATGTGTTCGACGCGCGAGCTCGAGCTTGGTGACGATCATGACGGGATCATCGAGCTTCCCGCCGACGCCCCGATCGGCACCCCCTTCGCCGACTACAGCGGCGCGGGCGATCCGGTGATCGACATTTCGATCACCCCGAACCGGCAGGACTGCATGGGCGTGCGCGGCATCGCGCGCGACCTCGCCGCCGCGGGACTCGGCACGCTGAAGCCGCTCGATATCCCAACGATCGTCGGGGAAGGCGCGCCCGCGACCGAAATCGCTACCCTCGATCCCGAGGGCTGTCCCGCTTTCTTCGGCCGCACGATCAGCGGCGTCACCAACGGCACCGCCCCCGAATGGATGCGCCGCCGCCTCGAAGCCGTCGGGCAGCGCTCGATCTCGGCGCTCGTCGACATCAGCAATTATGTGATGTTCGACCTCGGCCGCCCGAGCCACATTTATGACCGCGCCCAGCTGACCGGCGCACTCGCCGCGCGCCGCGCGAAAGACGGCGAGACGGTCACCGCATTGAACGGCAAGGACTATATCCTCACCGGCACGATGACGGTGATCGCCGACGACAGAGGCGTCCACGATATCGCCGGCATCATGGGCGGCGAGCATAGCGGGTGCAGCGAGACGACGACCGACGTGCTGATCGAGGTCGCTTATTTCACCCCCGAACGCATCGCGCTGACCGGCCAGGCGCTCGCGCTGACCAGCGATGCGCGCAGCCGCTTCGAGCGCGGGGTCGATCCGGCGTTCCTCGACGACGCGACCGCGATCGTGACCGCGCATGTGCTCGCGATCTGCGGCGGCACGCCGTCGACTGTCACGCGCGCGGGCGCCCCGCCCGCCGAGGTGAAGACGGTCGATTACGACCCGGCGCTGTCGGCGACGCTCGGCGGCATCGCGATCGCTCCCGAGCGGCAGAAGGAAATTCTTGCCGCGCTCGGTTTTTCGGTGATCGAACAGGGCGGCCGCTGGCAGGTCGCGGTGCCGAGCTGGCGCCGCGACGTCGACGGCGCCCCCGATATCGTCGAGGAAGTCACGCGCATCACCGGCTTCGACGCCGTGGCATCGGTGCCGCTGCCGCGCACCGACGGCGTCGCGAAGCCGACCGCGACCGCCGAACAACTCACCGAACGCCGCGTGCGCCGCGCCGCGGCCGCCGCCGGGTTCGACGAAGCGGTCACCTGGTCGTTCATCAGCGAAGCCGATGCCGCGCCGTTCGGCGGTGGCACGTGGAGCCTCGCGAATCCGATCAGCGAAGACCTGAAGGTCATGCGCCCGTCGCTTCTCCCCGGCCTGCTCGCCGCGGCGCAGCGCAACCAGAATCGCGGCGCGAACAGCATCCGCCTGTTCGAGATCGGGCGGCGCTATCTGTCCGACGCCGAGCATCCGACGCTCGCCGTGCTGATGGCGGGCGACAAAAAAGCGCGCGGCTGGCAGGCGGGCAAGGCCGCGCCGTTCGATGCGTTCGACGCCAAGGCGGCGGCGCTGTCGCTGCTCGAGGCCGCGGGCGCGCCCGCCGACCGGTTGCAGGTGATGGAGGCGGTCACGACCGGCAGCATCTGGCACCCCGGCCAGTCGGCGACGCTACGGCTCGGTCCCAAGGCGGTGCTCGCCGAGTTCGGCGCGCTCCACCCGCTGCTGACGCGCGCCTTCGACGTCGACGGCCCGGTGATGGCGGTACAGATCTTCCTCGACGCGATCCCAGCGAAGCGCGCGAGCGGGCCCGCGCGCGCGGCGTTCACCCCGCCCGCGTTGCAATCGGTGCGCCGCGACTTCGCCTTCCTCGCGCCGACCAGCCTGACCGCCGCCGATCTGGTGCGCGCTGTCCGCGGCGCCGACAAGGCGGCGATCGTCGATGCGCGCCTCTTCGACCGCTTCGCGGGGCAAGGCGTGCCCGAGGGTCAGGTCAGCCTCGCGGTCGAGGTCGAGCTGCAGCCGCTGGAGAAGAGCTTCACCGACGCCGAACTGAAGGCGATCGCCGACAAGGTGGTCGCCGCGGCGGCGAAGGTCGGGGCGGCGCTGCGCGGCTGAGCTTCGCGTCGGCGAGGGATGAAAGGGAGAGTTTGATATGGACACCCGCCACCTCGTCGACCGCGAGATCGCGCCGATCATCGACCTGTTTCCCCGCGTCGATCTCGACGCGGCGCCGATCGCCCAGATTCGGGCCAAGGCGGCGGAGACCTATTCGATCCTGCCGCCACCGGTCATCGCGCCCGAGAAGCTGCTCGTGCCATCGATCCATGGCGGGCCCGACATAATGGTCTTTCTCTACCGCCCGGCGGAAACACGCCCGGGCGGCGGCGCGATCCTCCACATCCATGGCGGTGGCATGGTGATGGGATCGGTCGAACAGATGCAGGCCGGACCCGCCGCGCTGGCGGCGGCCGCGGGCGTTCCCGTCGCGTCGGTCGAATATCGGCTCGCCCCCGAGCACCCCTTCCCCGCGCCGCAGGAAGATTGCCATTCGGCGCTGGCGTGGCTCGCGGGGGAAGCCGATGCGCTCGGCTTCGACGCGGGCCGGATCGTCGTCGCGGGCGAGAGCGCGGGCGGCGGACTGGCCGCCGCACTCGCGATCATGGCGCGCGATCTCGGCGGGCCCGCGATCGCGGGTCAGCTCCTGACCTATCCGATGCTCGATCACCGCACCGGCGGCGATGCCTGTCCGTACAACAATCCGACGACGGGCGAGTTCATCTGGACGCGCGCAAGCAATCGCTTCGGCTGGCGCGCGCTGCAGGGCGACTATAAGATCGACGACACCCGGCGCGGCTGGTTTTCGCCGAGCCTTGCCGACGATCTGTCGAACCTGCCGCCCGCCTATATCGCGACCGGAAGCCTCGACCTCTTCTTCGACGAAAATCTCGACTATGCGCGCCGGCTCGTCGCGGCGGGGGTGCCCGTCGACCTGCACAGCTATGCCGGTGCGATTCACGCCTTCAATGCGATCCCCGACGCCGCACTGTCGCAGCGCTTCAACGGCGGGCTGCTCGCGGCGGCGGCGATCATGGCGGGACCCTCAGGCGGCTGAAGGGCAAGCATCTTGCGATATGGTTTTGGCGAAACAACGCCCTATATCGAACCCAAGATGAGGGACGGATATGCCCGGCCATAGCCATTATCAGCTTTTCGAAACCGCGGCCGGCGTTGCGGCCATCGGCTGGACGCGCACCGGCATTATGAGTTTTCGCCTGCCTGCGTCGACCGCGGCCGAAGCCGAGCGCGCCATTTTACGCCGCCTGCCCGACGCGGTGCGTAGCGAGCCCCCGGCCGAAATTGGGGCTGTCATCGACGCGGCGATCCGTTATTTTGAAGGCGAACGGATCGAGTTTTTCGACATACCGATCGATCTGGGCGAACAGCCGCCCTTCTTCGCACAAGTCTATGCTTTGGTACGCAAGCTCGGCTGGGGCGAAACAACCACCTATGGTGCCGTCGCACGGGCGCTGGACGTGGGGCCAGAACATGCCCGCGCCGTCGGGCAGGCGATGGCGACGAATCCCGTGCCGCTGATCATCCCCTGTCACCGCGTCATGGCTGCGGGTGGCGGAATCGGCGGGTTCTCCGCGCCGGGCGGCTCGCAATCCAAGGCGCGGATGCTCGAACTCGAAGGCGTGCCCCTTCCCCCGGTGCAGCAAGGGTTCGACTTCTAGGCCGCGACGGCATCCTCGCTATGGCTCGTCGCCGCTTCGAGCAGGCGTTTCTCGAGGCTCTTCACGCGCGCCGGGCTGTCGATCTTGTCGCCGATCAGGTCGGTCACATAGAAGGTGTCGACCGCGCGCTCACCGTAGGTCGCGACATGCGCGCTGTGCACCGTCACCTTCGACTGGAACAGCGCATAGGCGAGCTGATTGAGCAGCGCGGGGCGGTCCTGCGCATTGACCTCGATCACCGTAAACCGATTGGAAGCCTTATTGTCGACAAAGACGTTCGGCGCGACGCGGAATGCCTCGGCGCGCGTGCGCGGCAATGCCCGCGCTTCGAGTTTGGGCAGCAATTTGTGGCGGTTGGCGAGCGCATCCTCGATCGCGCGGGTCAGCCGGCCGATCTGCCCCGCTTCGGCGAACGGCCGTCCGAGCGGATCCTGGACGAGAAAATTGTCGAGCGCGAGCCCGTCGCGCGTCGTGTGAATGCGCGCATCGATGATGTTGCCGCCGGCAAGGTGGATGCCCCCCGCCATGCGATAGAATAGCCCTGGATGGTCGGCGGCGAGCACCATCACCAAGGTCGCGCCGCGATCGTCGTCGGGGACCGCGGCGATATGCAGCGGCGCATCGCCCGCCTGCCGGATATGGACCAGATTGGCGGCGATGACCTCGACGGGTTCGGCGATCCAATAGCTTTCGGGAAGGCGTTTCGCGACCTTGTCGAAGGTTTTTTGGTCGAAGCCGAACTGCGCCGCGACCGCTTCCTTCTTGCTTTCGATCCGCGCTTCACGGCCGCGCTGCTTGTGGCCGAGGCGCAGCACTTCCTCGGCCGCGTCATAAAGCTCGGTGAGCAGCTGGCGTTTCCAGCCGTTCCACACCCCGGGACCGACCGCGCGGATGTCGACGACGGTGAGCACGAGCAGCAGGCGGAGGCGCTCGGGGCTTTGCACCACCTGCGCGAAATCGAGGATCGTCTTGAAATCGGCAAGGTCGCGCTTGAACGCGGTCGCCGACATCAGGAGGTGATAGCGCACGAGCCACGAGACGGTCTCGGTCTCCGCCTCGTTCAACCCGAGCCGCGGGCAGACGCGCAGCGCCAGTTCGGCGCCGAGCACGCTATGGTCGCCGCCGCGCCCCTTGGCGATGTCGTGGAGCAGCACCGCGACATAGATCACGCGCCGCGAATGGATTTGGTCCATGATCGCGGTCGACAGCGGATGATCGTCCTTGAGCCGGTTCTGCTCGATGTCAGCGAGCAGCCCGATCGCGCGGATCGTATGCTCGTCGACCGTATAATGATGGTACATGTCGAACTGCATCTGCGCGACAACGCGGCCGAAATCGGGAACGAAGCGGCCGAACACCCCCGCCTCGTTCATCCAGCGCAGCACCGTTTCAGGGTCGCGCGGGCTCGTCAGCACGTCGAGGAACAGCTCGTTGGCGCGTGCGATGCGGCGCACCCCGCGCGCGTCGATCAGCTTCGCATCGTGGCGCGCTTGCCGCATCGCCTGCGGATGGATTTCGAGGCCATGCTTGTCGGCGAGCGCAAAAATCTCGACCAGCCGCACCGGCTCCTGCTGGAAAAAGTCGTCGCTCGGCAACGCGAGCCGGCCGCGGTCGAGCACGAAGCCGTGAAGCTTGCCCGGGCGGCGCCGGATCGTCGGCAGGAAACGCCGCCCGCGCGCCGCCATCTGGTCGTCGAGATGCGCGAGGAAGGTGCCGGTGACGTCGCCGACGCTTTTGGCGTGGAGGAAATAGAGCTGCATGAAGCGCTCGACCGCGCTCTTGCCCGGCCGGTCGGCAAAATGCATCCGGCGCGCGATTTCGGGCTGGAAATCGAAGGTCAGCCGGTCCTCGGCGCGGCCGGCGAGAATATGGAGGTGACAGCGCACCGCGAGCAGGAAATTTTCGGCGCGCGCGAACTGGCGAAGCTCGCGCCCCGACATCAGCCCCGCATCGACCAGCTCGGGCACGGTGCGCACGCGGTGGATGAACTTGCCGATCCAGAAGAGCGTATGGAGGTCGCGCAGACCGCCCTTCCCCTCCTTCACATTGGGTTCGACGACATAGCGCGAATCGCCCATCCGCTTGTGCCGCTCGTCGCGCTCGGCGAGCTTTTCGGCGACGAATGCGCGCGCATTGCCCGCGACAACTTCGGCATCGAAGCGCGCCGACGCCTGATCGTAAAGCGCGCGGTCGCCCCAGATGAAGCGCCCTTCGAGCAGCGCGGTGCGGATGGTGAGATCCTCCTTCGCCGCGCGCACCATCTCGTCGAGCGAGCGGCTCGAATGGCCGACCTTCAGCCCGAGATCCCACAAGGTATAGAGCTGCGCCTCGATCACCTGTTCGGTCCAGCTCGTCTGCTTGAACGGCGTCAAGAAGCCGATGTCGATATCGCTGTGCGGCGCCATTTCGCCGCGCCCGTAGCCGCCGACCGCGATCAAAGTGATGCGCTCGCCCGCCGAGCGGTTGGCCGACGGATAGAGATGGCCGGTGGTGAAATCATGGCTGAGGCGGATGATCTGGTCGATCAGGAACGCCGTCGCATTGGCGACGACGCGCCCCGACGAGGGGCGTTCGAGCAGCCGGCGCTCGATCTCGGCGCGGCCATCCTCGAGCGCGCCCTTGAGCAGGTCGACCAGCGCGCGGCGGCGTTTTCCGGTGTCGCTCGTTTCACCGGCGATCTCGTCGAGCCGTCCCGCCAGCGCGCGGCGATCGATGATCGCGCGGCGCTGGTCGAGATTGTCGAACAGGTCGCTCATCGCTCGTCCGCCATCAGCCGCTTGAGCGCATAGAGCGCGTCGAGCGCCTCGCGCGGGGCGAGCGCATCGGGATCGATACCTGCCAGCGCCTCGCGCAACGCATCCTTCACCGCCGCGGGCGCCTCGGCGAGCGTCGCGGCGAACAGCGGCAGGTCGTCGAGCCCCGCGGCGAGCCCGCCGGTCTTCTCGCGCCCCGCCTCGAGCTTGGCGAGCACCGCTTCGGCGCGCTTCACCACCCCCGCGGGCACGCCCGCGAGGCGTGCGACCGCGAGGCCGTAGCTGCGGTCGGCGGGACCCTCGGCGAGTTCGTGGAGCAGCACCAGATCGCCTTGCCATTCGCGCGCGCGAACATGGTGGAGCGACAGCGCGTTCAGCGTTTCGGCGAGCCGCGTCAGCTCGTGATAATGCGTCGCGAACAGGCAGCGGCACTTGTTGACCTCATGCACCGCCTCGACCACCGACCAGGCGAGCGCGAGCCCGTCGTAGGTCGAGGTGCCGCGCCCGACCTCGTCGAGGATGACGAAGCTTTGCGGGGTCGCCTGCGCGAGGATCGCCGCGGTCTCGACCATTTCGACCATGAAGGTCGAGCGCCCGCGCGCGAGGTTGTCGCTCGCACCGACGCGGCTGAACAGCCGGTCGACGAGCCCGAGCTTTGCGGCAGCAGCAGGGACGAACCCGCCCGCCTGTGCGAGCACAACGATCAGCGCATTCTGGCGGAGGAAGGTCGATTTACCACCCATATTCGGGCCAGTGACGAGCCACAGCCGGTCGCGCTGCGACAGTGAGACGTCGTTGGGAACGAACCGTTCGCCCGACTTCGCGAGCGCCGCCTCGACCACCGGATGGCGGCCACCGCTGACGTCGAGGCACGGATCGTCGGAAAGATCGGGGCGGCACCAATTGTGGCTCATCGCATGATCGGCGAGCGCCGCTGCGACGTCGATGCGCGCGAGCACGTCGCAGCTCGCGGCAATCGCCTCGCGCCGCGCGATCGCGGCGTCGGTCAGCGATTCGAGGTGCGCCATTTCGGCGGCGATCGCGTGGACACCCGCCTGCGTCACGCGGCTCGCGGCTTCGTGCAGGTCGGACGAATTGAAGCGTACGACCCCCGCGAGCGTCTGGCGGTGGGTGAAGCCCGATTCGGGGGCCATCAGTGCGTCGGCGTGCTTTGCGGGCACCTCGACATGATAGCCGAGCACGCCATTGTGACGGATCTTGAGCGAGGCGATGCCGGTGCGGTCGCGATAGTCGGCTTCGAGCGCGGCGATCGCCTTGCGCCCATCGCGCGCGGTTTCGCGCAGCGCGTCGAGCGCATGGTCGTAACCCTCGGCGACATAACCGCCCTGCGCGGCGTCGACCGGCGGGGTTTCGATCAGCGCGCGGCTGAGTTCGTCGACGAGCGTGCCATGGCCGTCGAGCCCCGGAAGCAGCCGCGTGAGCAGCGGCGGCAGGTCGGGCCGGCGGGCAAGCCGTTCGCGCAAGAGCCGTGCGCCGCCGAGCGCATCGCGGAGCTGCGCCAGGTCGCGCGGCCCGCCGCGCCCCGCGACGAGGCGGCCGAGCGCGCGCCCGGCGTCGGGCAAAGCGCGGAGCGCCGCGCGCAGTTCGCCGCGCCACAAGGCGTCGCGCGCGAGACCGTCTACAAGGTCGAGCCGGTCGAGGATCGCATCCTTGTCGGTGAGCGGGCTCGCGAGATCGTCGGCGAGCAGGCGTGCGCCCGCCGCGGTGACGGTGCGGTCGATCGTGCCGAGCAGGCTGCCGTCGCGCGCACCCGCCATCGTGCGGACGAGTTCGAGGCTCTCGCGCGTCGCGGCGTCGATCGCCATCCGCCCCGACGCGAGATGGCGCAGCGGCGGCTGGAGGAAGGTCGGCCCGCCGGTACCGACATGGTCGAGATAGGCGACGAGCGCGCCCATCGCGGCGATTTCGCCGCGCCCGAACTGGCCGAAGCCGTCGAGCGTCTGGACGCCGAAGAAGCTTTCGAGCCGCTTCTGCGCGCTCGTGCTCGAAAAGTCCGCGGGCGGCCGCCGCACGATCTGCCGCGCCGACGAGATCGGCAGGTCTTCGGCGCTCTCGCTGATCAGAAGCTCCGAAGGCGCGAGCCGCGCGAGTTCGGCGTCGACCGCTTGCGCAGGAACCGCGACGACTTCGAAGCGCCCCGTCGAAATATCGGCGGCGGCAATCGCCACCTCGCCGTCGCTGCCGATCTGCGCAAGCGCGGCGAGCCGGTTCGCGCTGCGCCCTTCGAGCAGGCTTTCCTCGGTCAGCGTCCCCGCGGTGACGAAGCGCACGATGTCGCGCGCGACGAGTGCCTTCGATCCGCCGCGCGCCTTCGCCTCGGCGGGCGTCTCGATCTGTTCGGCGATCGCGACGCGGTGCCCGGCGCGGATCAGCCGCGCGAGATAGGATTCGGCGGCGTGGACGGGAACGCCACACATCGCCACCGGCTGCCCATCATGTTCGCCGCGCGAGGTGAGCGCGATGTCGAGCGTCGACGCCGCCGCCTTCGCGTCGTCGAAGAACAGCTCGAAGAAATCGCCCATGCGATAGAAGAGCAAGCAATCGCCCGCCTTGTCCTTCAACGCCCAATATTGCGCCATCATCGGCGTCGCGGCGGGCGCGGGATTGTTCATATTGGCAGCGGAGCGGGCGGTGACAGGCATGCGACATGCTTAGGGACGGATATGGGGCCGTGGCAAGACGCGCGCGCGATTCGCGGGTTCCATTTCCGCTTGGCGACGCTAGGGAATGGGCTCGGGCGCGCATCTTGTGAATTCATTTGAGAGGATAAACGATGGATAGTGGCAGCAAGGTGCAATTTTCGGACCGCGAGGCGCTGCTGTACCACGCCTATGGCCGGCCCGGGAAAATCGAGATCGTCGCGTCGAAACCGATGGCGACGCAGCGCGACCTCAGCCTTGCCTATTCGCCCGGTGTGGCGGTTCCGGTGCTCGCGATCGCCGAGGATCCGGCCAAGGCCTATGATTATACGATCAAGGGCAATCTGGTCGCGGTGATCTCGAACGGTACCGCGATCCTGGGGCTCGGCAACCTCGGCGCGCTCGCATCGAAACCCGTGATGGAAGGCAAGGCGGTGCTGTTCAAGCGCTTCGCCGACGTCGATTCGATCGACCTCGAGGTCGACACCGAAGATCCGCAGCGCTTTATCGAGGCGGTCGAACTGCTCGCGCCGAGCTTTGGCGGCATCAACCTCGAGGATATTGCGGCGCCCAACTGCTTCATCATCGAGGCGGCGCTGAAAGAACGCATGAACATCCCGGTGTTCCATGACGACCAGCACGGCACCGCGATCATCACCGCGGCGGGCCTGATCAACGCCTGTTACCTGACAGGACGCGATCTCGCGACGGTGAAGGTCGTCGTCAACGGCGCCGGCGCGGCGGCGATCGCGTGCACCGCGCTGATCAAGGCGATGGGCGTGCGGCACGAAAATGTCATCATGTGCGACCGCAAGGGCACGATCTATCAGGGCCGCACCGAAAGCATGGACCAGTGGAAGTCGGCGCATGCGGTGCCGACCGAAGCGCGGAACCTGACCGAAGCGCTCGTCGGCGCCGACGTGTTCCTCGGCCTGTCGGCCGCGGGGGCGCTGAAGCCCGAGATGGTGAAGGATATGGCGCCCGCGCCGATCATCTTTGCGATGGCGAACCCCGATCCCGAAATCTCGCCGCCGGACGCCCGTGCAGCAAGACCTGACGCGATCATCGCGACGGGACGGTCGGACTATCCGAACCAGGTCAACAATGTGCTCTGCTTCCCCTTCATCTTCCGCGGCGCGCTCGACGTCCATGCGACCGCGATCAACGAGGAGATGAAGATCGCGGCTGCGTATGCGATTGCCGACCTTGCGCGCCAGCAGGTGCCCGAGGAGGTCGCCGCGGCCTATGGCGGGCGCGCATCGAGCTTCGGCCCCGAATATATCATCCCCTCGCCCTTCGATCCGCGGCTGATGGAAATCGTGCCGGCGGCGGTCGCCGAAGCGGCGATGAAGAGCGGCGTCGCGCAGCGGCCGATCGCGAATCTCGACGAATATCGCACCCAGCTCCGCGCGCGGCTCAATCCGACCACCTCGGTGCTGACGCTCGCCTATGAAGCCGCGCGCAACAATCCGAAGCGCGTCGTCTTTGCCGAGGGCGAAGAGGAAGTCGTGCTTCGCGCCGCGATCCAGTTCCGCGATGGCGGGTACGGAATCCCCGTGCTCGTCGGGCGCGAGGGGCTGCACGACAAGCTCCGCGCGATGGGTGTCGCCGACGCCGAAAGCTTCGAGGTCCATAACAGCGTCAATTCGCCGCACGTCCCGCAGATGGTCGACATGCTTTACGAACGGCTGCAGCGCCGCGGATACCTCCGCCGCGACGTCGAGCGCATGGTCAATCGCGACCGCAACATCTTCGGTTCGCTCTTGCTCAAAATGGGGCTCGGCGATGCGATGATCACGGGCACGACGCGCACCTACTCGCAGTCGATGCGCGAAATCCGGCGCGTGATCGACCATGCCGAGGGCAAGACGCCGTTCGGCATCCACATTCTGGTCGATCAGCACCACACCATCTTCATGTCCGATACGACGGTGAACGAGCGGCCGACCGCCGAGATGCTCGCCGATATCGCCGAGCGTACCGCGCAGGTCGCGCGGCGCATGGGTCACGAACCGCGCGTCGCTTTCCTGTCCTACTCGACCTTCGGCAATCCCGAGGGAAGCTGGCTCGAAAGCATCCGCGAGGCGGTATCGATCCTCGACCAGCGGGGGCCCGCCTTCGAATATGAAGGCGAAATGGCACCCGACGTCGCGCTCAATGAGAAGGTGATGAAGAATTATCCCTTCTGCCGCCTGTCGGGACCCGCGAATGTCCTGATCATGCCGGGGCTGCAATCGGCCAATCTCTCGGCGAAGCTGCTCCGCGAACTCGGCGGCGGCGCCGTCATCGGCCCGATGCTCGTCGGCATGGAAAAGCCGGTGCAGGTCGCGACGATGGCGTCGACCGCGTCGGACCTCGTCACGCTGGCGGTGCTCGCGGCCGGCGGGATAGCGCAATAAGAAAAAGCGGCGGTGCCCGGGGCACCGCCGCTTTTCTGTCCGTTGCCGGTATCTGCGGGCTTATTGCCCCGGCGCACCCGCACCCGGCGCACCGACGGCGCCGATGTTACCGAAGATATCTTCGAAGAAGCTGCGATGACGACCGAGCGTCGGCGTCTTGTCGCCTTCGGGGCTGATCTTGCTCACCAGTTCGAGACCGGTGCGATCAACCGCGGCGACATTGCCCGCGGCGTCGAAACGGACGCGCAGCACCTGCTGATCGACCGGGCGCGGCTTAGCGAAGGCGAGCTGACGCGTTTCGCGCGACACATAATAATATTCATTGTTGCTGAACTGGCCGACGAAGGTTGGACGGCCGAGCGTCTTTTCGACCGATTCGCGGTTATCGACGCCCGGCGTGATCGCCTCGGTCAGCAAAGGATCGACGACATAGCCCTGCCGTCCCTTGAGCTGCGCGCAACCGCTGGTGGCGAGCGCGACGGCGAGGCCGAGCACGACGAGGCGCGCGCGCGGGGCAGGAAGCGAAAGGATCGAATTCGGCATAAATATCTCCGTTGCGCCTGTCCGCCGCTTGTCCGGGCGGTCGGCGCTGGCTCTCGCGCCTCTTAACCGCAAGCGGACAGCGCGCACAAGCCGCTTGTGCCGCGGCAAAGCTTGCCACAAGCTGACCGGCGGCTCTTTTCGGGCGGCCCGAATGCGCCTAAGCAGCTGCCATGTTCTCACTTCGCAAACTCTTCAAATCCGATCCCGACCCGCGCGAGGCCCGCCGCCCGCTATGGAACGCCGTCGTCGCCGCCGCGCGCGCGCCGCACTGGTACGCGCAAGGCAGCGTTCCCGACACGCTCGACGGCCGCTTCGATATGATCAGCCTGGTGATGGCGCTCGTGCTGCACCGGATCGACGACGAACCGGCACACGGGCTCGCGGGCGTCCAGCTCACCGAATTGTTCGTGAACGACATGGATGGGCAGATGCGCCAGATCGGCTTTGGCGACATGGTCGTCGGCAAGCAGGTCGGGCGGATGATGAGCGCGCTCGGCGGGCGGCTCGGCGCCTATCGCGCCGCCGATGGATCGGACGAATTGCGCGGCGCGCTGGTCCGTAACCTGTGGCGCGGCAACGAACCCGCCGCAGCGGGGCTCGCGCATGTGATGGCGGAAGTCGCTGTTCTACGGGCCGCACTCGCGGCCACCCCGGTCGTCGATCTTATTATCGCGGATCATCTGGGCGGAGCGGCACGTTGAGCACCCCGCCCGAATTCTCTCTGATCGTGACGCTGGCCGACGCCGCGCATGGCCGCACGCTTTCGGTCGAGGTCGATGCGGAGGCGCGCGCGCGGATCGCCAAGCGGCTGGCGCTCGTCGCGCTCGACCGCTTCGTCGTCACTGGCGAAGTCCGCGCGATCGCCGGCGGCATCGGCGCGAAGGGCGAGGTGCAGGCCAAGGTGGTACAGGCGTGCGCCGCGACCGACCTGCCCGTTCCGGCGACGATCGTCGAGCCGTTCGACCTGCGGTTCCTGCGCGATGTCGATGCGCCCGTTGGCGAGGACGAAGAGATCGAGATCGGCAGCGACGATCTCGATCTGTTGCCGCTCGAAGGCGACCGCGCCGACCTCGGCGAAGCGGCGGTACAAACGCTCTCGCTCGCGCTCAACCCCTTCCCGCGCCATCCCGACGCCGACCGCATCCTCGCCGAAAAGGGCGTGCTCAGCGAAGAGGCCGCGGGGCCATTTGCCGCGCTCGCGAAGCTGCGCGGAAAGCCCGACGCCTAGCGGCCTTCGTCGGGGGCGGGCTTTGCCTCTTCCTCGACCAGATCGGCGACCGCGGCGCCCAGCCCCGGCTCTTCCTTCGCGGGCGGCGTTTCGGCCTTCGGCTTTTCCGCCGCCTCGCCCGCGGCCTTTTCGTCGCGGGTCGGCGGCAGCGCGCCGCCGAGCGCGTTGGCGAGGCCGAGCAACTGCTCGCCGATCACCTTGTCGACCGCGGGCGCGATGTCTGCGATCTTGAAGCGCATATAGCCGCCGACGACATAGTCGAAGCGCAGCGCGCTGCCCGTCGGGGTTTCCTTGATCTGGATCGTCAGCGTGGCGGTGAGCGCCTCACCCTGAAGCGGCCCGAACGCACCCGAGAGGCGCAGCATCTGGTTCGGTTTCGAAAAGAGGATGCGCGCGTGCTGCACGCTGCCGACGCCCGCCCCGGTGTCGGGCAATTTCTCGCAGAAACAGCCGCCCGCCTGCTGATCGAGCCAGAAGTTCGCGGCGTCGCCCGACCAGCTATGATCCTTCGACCACCAGCTTTGCGGCATGCGGAGCATTTTCCACACGTCGGCGGGGGTCGCGGCGACCTGCGCCGTATGCGCCACGGCGAAACCGATCTCGCTCTGGTCGACAACCTTGGCGTTTGCAGCCGGCGCAAAGGCAAGCGCCGCGATCAGCGCCGCACCTGCGAAATATCTGGAAATTGCCATCAGCCTGTCCCCCTTGGCGCCTCAATAACCGGCGCCGGGGGGACTGGCTAGCCAGCAGTCGCCAGGATGGTTTCGATCGCGTCGTTGACCTCGTCGATCGGCGCCATCCCGTCGACATGGGTGACGATCCCGCGCGCTTCATAGATCGGCAGGATCGGCGCGGTCTTGGCGCGATATTCGGCCATGCGCGTGCGCACCGTTTCCTCGTTATCGTCGGGACGGCGCTTGAATTCATGGCTGCCGCAAACGTCGCACGTGTCTTCGACCTTCGGCAGTTTGTAGCGATCATGATAGCCCGCGCCGCACTTGGCGCAGCTGAAGCGGCCGGTGATGCGATCGACGAGCGCGTCTTCCTCGACCTGCAGCTCGATCACATGGTCGAGCTTGCGGCCGCGCGCCGACAGGATGGTGTCGAGCGCTTCGGCCTGTGCCGCGGTGCGCGGATAGCCGTCGAAGATCACCGAAACGTCGCTGCCGAGCTGGTCGAGCCGCTCGCCGATCAGGCCCGAGACGATTTCGTCCGAGACGAGTTCGCCCGCATCCATCACGGCTTTCGCCTGCACGCCGATCGGCGTTCCCGCCTTGACCGCGGCGCGGAGCATGTCGCCGGTCGAGAGCTGGACCATGCCATGCTCGTCTTCCAGGCGCACCGCCTGCGTTCCCTTGCCCGCACCCGGCGGACCCAGCAAAATGATATTCAGCGTCATGGGGACCCCTGTTTGCCCTACCGTGTCGCGGTTGGCGTAGCGGGCGCTTTAGCGCCGCGCAACGCCCCCCTTCAATTTGGCCTTCTTGATGAGGTCGCCATATTGATGCGCGAGCATGTGGCTCTGGATCTGGCTGATCGTATCGATCGTGACGTTCACGATGATCAGCAGGCTGGTACCGCCGAGCTGGAACGGCAGACCCGATCCGGCGATGAAATATTCGGGGATCAGACAGATCGCCGCCAGATAGGCCGCACCGAGCACGGTGATGCGCGTCAGCACATGGTCGAGATAGGCGGCGGTGTTCTTGCCCGGGCGGATGCCGGGGATGAACCCGTTCTGGCGCTTCAGATTGTCGGCGGTTTCTTCAGGATTGAAGACGACCGCGACGTAGAAGAAGCAGAAGAAGATGATGCCCGCGGCATAGAGCGCCATATACAGCGGCTGCCCGTGCGCGAGATACTGGTTGAGCGTGATCAGGAAATCGCCGGTCGCGGTGTCGCCCTGAACGTTCTGGCCCATCATCTGCGTGACCGTCAGCGGCATCAGCAGCAGCGACGAGGCGAAGATCGGCGGGATCACGCCGGCGGTGTTGACCTTGAGCGGCAGATGGCTGCGGTCGGCCTGCATCCCGCCGCGCTGCGTCGCGCGCTTCGGGTACTGAACGAGGACGCGGCGCTGCGCGCGTTCCATGAAGCTGATGAACGCGATGATGACGATCGCGCCGCCGACGACCGCGAGGATCGTGCCGCCGCCCATCGAGCCTTCGCGCACCTGCGTGAACATCTGAGCAAAGCTGCGCGGCAGCTGCGCGAGAATGCCCGCCATGATGATCAGCGACACGCCGTTGCCGATACCGCGGCTGGTGATCTGTTCGCCGAGCCACATCAGGAAGAGCGTACCGCCGACGATGCTGATGACCGCGCCGATGCGGAACATCATGCCGGGATCGACGACCGCGGCGATGCCCTGCGTCGCGCCGAGCGATTCAAGCCCGACGGCGATGAAATAGCCCTGGATCGCGGTCAGGAAAACCGTGCCGTAGCGCGTATATTGGTTGAGCTTCTTGCGCCCGCTTTCGCCCTCTTTCTTGAGCGCGGCGAGGCTGGGCGACAAAGCCGCCGCCAGCTGCACGACGATCGACGCCGTGATATAGGGCATGACGCCGAGCGCGATGATGCTCATGCGCTCCAGGCTGCCGCCCGAGAAGGTGTTGAAGATGTCGAGCACGCCGCCCGACGCCGCCTGGCTGTAGAGCGACGCCAGCGCAACGGGGTCGACCCCCGGCAGCGGCACGAACGACAGGAAACGGAAGACGATCAGCGCGCCGATCGTGAACCAGATACGGTTCTTGAGTTCGGTCGCCTGACCGAACTTCGAAAAGTTCAGGTTGGAAGCAAGCTGGTCGGCGCGAGAGGCCATGGTGATCTTTCCTCGAGTGGCGGACCGCGCCCCCGCGACCCGGCGCCTATGTGCGTTCGCCAGTCACGAAGCGCAAGGGCAAAGGCCCGAATTCAGCTGCGTCCGAA
Organism: Sphingopyxis sp. H053; assembly: GCF_001468225.1. Taxonomy (GTDB): domain Bacteria; phylum Pseudomonadota; class Alphaproteobacteria; order Sphingomonadales; family Sphingomonadaceae; genus Sphingopyxis. The sequence goes on from NZ_LNRU01000014.1 coordinate 97,709, forward strand.
CAGCGGTCAGCTCATAATCCGTTCGCATCGAGCGAAGTCGAGATGCCCCTCGACCTAGTGCTACTCCGATGGGCGTCTCGACTTCGCTCGACACGAACGGGAAACAACAGTCTTCATGCAGAGCGGGGCGGTTCGTATTTCGAACCGCCCCGCGCCATAATTAGTTCTTGGCGGCCGCTTCGGCCTTGCGCTTGGCTTTCTTGCCTTCGCCTTCGGCCTTCGGCTCGGGCAGTTCGACCTTGCCGCCAGCCTTTTCGACCGCTTCGATCGCGCCCTTCGACGCGCCGGCAACGGCGAAGTTCAGCTTCGCGGTGATTTCACCCTTGGCGAGGAGGCGGACGCCGTCCTTGCCGCCGCGGGCAACGCCAGCGGCCTTGAGCGCGGCGTGATCGATGACAGCCTTGGCGTCGAGCTTCTTCTCGTCGACCAGCTTCTGGATCATGCCCAGATTCACGATCGCGAAATCCTTGCCAAAGATATTGTTGAAGCCGCGCTTCGGGATACGCATGTGGAGCGGCATCTGGCCGCCTTCGAAGCCGTTGATCGCGACGCCGCTGCGGGCCTTCTGGCCCTTCTGGCCGCGGCCGGCGGTCTTGCCCTTGCCCGAGCCGATGCCGCGTCCCACGCGCATACGGCCCTTGCGGGCGCCATCATTGTCACGAAGTTCATTAAGCTTGATCGTCATTGCACTCGCTTTCGCTTTTATCGCGCTGATAGATAGGGGTCGGGTCGCGAGGGGTTCAGCCCTCGACGACTTCGACCATGTGCGGCAGCTTGCGGATCATGCCGCGCACTTCCGGGGTGTCGACCAGTTCGACCTCGCGGTGCATCTTGCCCAGGCCGAGGCCGGTCAGGATCGCACGCTGGCTCTTGGGACGACGGATCGGCGAACCGATCTGGCGGATCTTGATCTTCTTGTCAGCCATCGTCTTACTCCGTCACCGCCGCGGCTTCCGCCTCGGCTGCGCGGTCGGATGCACCGCCACGCTTGATCAGGTCCGAAACCTTCTTGCCGCGGCGCTGCGCGACCGACTTCGGGCTGGTCTGCTCGCCGAGCGCTTCGAAGGTCGCACGGATCATGTTGTAGGGGTTCGAGGTGCCGACCGACTTGGTCACCACATCGGCGACGCCCAGCGACTCGAACACGGCGCGCATCGGGCCACCGGCGATGATGCCGGTACCGGCGGGTGCCGAACGCAGCGTCACATTGCCGGCACCGAAATGACCGCGGCCATCATGGTGCAGCGTGCGGCCATCGCGCAGCGGAACGCGAATCATCGCCTTCTTCGCGGCAGCGGTTGCCTTCGAAATGGCTTCGGGCACTTCGCGCGCCTTGCCATGACCGAAACCGGCGCGGCCCTTGCCGTCGCCGACGACGACGAGCGCGGCGAAACCGAAGCGCTTGCCGCCCTTCACGGTCTTCGAGACGCGGTTGATGTGAACGAGCTTTTCAATCAGCTCTTCGCCACCGTCTTCGTCGCGCGGGCGACGATCGTCGCGGCGGCCACGGCCACCGTCACGACCGCCACGACCACCGTCGCGGCCGCCGCCACGGCCGCGGCGCGGAGCCTGGCCATCGGTGGGGGCTGCTTCGGGAGCGCCTTCGACGTTCTGTACTTCGTCTGCCATGATTAGAACTCCAATCCGCCTTCGCGAGCCGCGTCGGCCAGCGCCTTGATGCGCCCGTGGAACAGGAAACCGCCGCGGTCGAACACGACCTGCGTCACGCCCGCCTTTTTCGCAGCAGCGGCGAGGCGCTTGCCAACGTCGGCAGCCGCCGCAGTGGTCGCGCCGGTCTTGCCGCGGACATCCTTGTCCAGCGTCGAGGCCGCAGCGAGCGTCTGCCCGGCAGCGTCATCGATGAGCTGAGCGTAGATGTGGCGGCCCGAACGGTGCACCGACAGGCGAGCGCGGCCACCCGCGCGCTGACGGAGGGCGGTACGGACGCGCTGACGGCGTTTTTGGAAAGGGGTAAGATGTGCCATGGCTTACTTCTTCTTGCCTTCTTTGCGGAAGATGTACTCGCCGCGATATTTGATGCCCTTGCCCTTATAGGGTTCGGGCTTACGCCAACGGCGGATTTCCGCCGCGACCTGGCCGACCTGCTGCTTGTCGATGCCGCTGATCTCGATCGTCGTGTTGTCCGGCGTCTTGATCTCGATACCTTCGGGCACCGCGAAATCGACATCGTGGCTGTAGCCGAGCTGCAGCTTCAGATTCTTGCCCTGCGAGTTGGCGCGATAGCCGACACCGGTGATTTCGAGGACCTTGGTGAAGCCTTCGGTCACACCCGTGATCAGGTTCTGCACCAGCGTGCGCTGCATGCCCCAGAACGCGCGAGCTTCGCGGGTACCGTTCGCGGGCTGGACCGAGATGCTGCCTTCGGCGACTTCATAGTTGATGAGGTCGGAAAGCGGCATCGCGAGCGTGCCCTTCGGGCCCTTGACCGAAAGCTGGCCGCCGTCGATCGCGGCGGTAACGCCGCCGGGGATTGCCACTGCCTTTTTACCAATGCGCGACATCAGAACACCTCCGCCAGCACTTCGCCGCCGACATTATGTTCGCGTGCTTCGGCGTCCGAGAGAACGCCGCGCGGGGTCGACACGATGGTGATACCAAGGCCGTTGCGAATGATCGGAAGTTCTTTCGAACCCGAATAGACGCGGCGGCCCGGCTTCGAAACGCGCGCCACATGGCGGATCGCCGGCTGCCCTTCGAAATATTTCAGTTCGATGCGGATGCCCTTGTGCTGACCCTTGGCACCCAGCGCTTCTTCGCTGTAGCCGCGGATATAGCCTTCGCGCTGGAGAACATCGAGAACGCGGACACGCAGGGTCGAAGCCGGCGTCAGGACGCTGTCCTTCTTCGCCGTCTGGCCGTTGCGGATGCGGGTGAGCATATCACCCAGGGGATCGGTCATTGCCATCTTGTCAGTCCCTTACCAGCTCGACTTCACAACACCGGGGATCAGGCCCTTGTTGGCCAGATCGCGGAGCTGGATACGGCACAGCCGGAATTTGCGATAATAAGCGCGCGGGCGCCCCGTCAGCTCGCACCGGTTACGGATGCGGGTCGGGTTACCATTGCGCGGGATTTCCGCCATCTTGAGGCGCGCGATCAGACGCTCGCCATCGTCGAGCGAGTTGTCCGCTGCAATCGCCTTCAGCTTCGCGTAACGGCCGGCGTATTTCTTCACCAGCTGCTTGCGACGCTCGTTCTTGTTTACCGAACTCAGTTTCGCCATGACTTAAGTTCTCTTTCCTTCTTGAAAGAGCCTGCCAGATCCCGCGGGGATCAGGCGGCTTCCTTTTCCTGCGCTTCGATCGGGAAGGGGAAGCCGAACAGCTTGAGCAGTTCGCGGGCTTCATCGTCCGTACGGGCGGTGGTGGTGACGATCACGTCCATGCCGCGCACCTGGTCGATGCGGTCATAGTTGATCTCGGGGAAGATGATCTGCTCTTTCAGGCCCATGGCATAGTTGCCACGGCCGTCGAAGCTCGTCGCCGACACGCCGCGGAAGTCGCGGATGCGCGGCATTGCGATCGTGATCAGGCGATCGAGGAATTCGTACATGCGTTCGCGGCGCAGGGTCACCTTGCAGCCGATCGGCATGCCTTCGCGCAGCTTGAACTGTGCGATCGACTTCTTCGCCTTGGTCACGACAGGCTTCTGGCCGGCGATGAGTTCCATCTCGGCAGCCGCCGATTCGACCTTCTTCTTGTCCTGCGTGGCTTCGCCGACGCCCATGTTGAGCGTGATCTTTTCGATCTTCGGCACTTCCATCGCATTCTTGTAACCGAACTTCTCGGTCATCGCCTTGACGATCACATCGTCATAGCGAGTGCGCATGCGCGGGGTGTAGTTGTCAGCCATTGAGCGTCTCCCCGGACTTCACGGCCACGCGGACCTTCTTGCCGTCCTTGGTTTCAAAACGAACGCGGGTCGGCTTGCCGGTCTTGGGATCGGCAATCGCGACCTTGCTCGCGTACAGCGGCGCTTCCTTGCGCTCCAGGCCACCCTGCGGGTTGGTCTGGCTCGGCTTGCGGTGGCGCGTGATGACATTGACGCCAGCGACGACGACCTTGCCGTCTTTCGGCAGGCTCTGCGTCACTTCGCCGGTCTTGCCCTTGTCCTTGCCGGACAGGATGACAACCGTGTCGCCCTTCTTGATCTTTGCCATGCTCATGGTCAGAGAACCTCCGGTGCCAGGCTGATGATCTTCATATAGCCGCGGCCGCGCAGTTCGCGGACGACGGGGCCGAAGATACGGGTGCCGATCGGCTCCTCATTCTTGTTGACGAGCACCGCGGCGTTGCTGTCGAAACGGATGACCGAGCCATCGGCGCGGCGCACGTCCTTGGCGGTGCGAACGATAACGGCGCGATGCACGTCACCCTTCTTCACCTTGCCGCGGGGCTGCGCTTCCTTGATCGACACGACGATCACGTCGCCCACGCCGGCGGTACGACGCTTCGACCCGCCCAGCACCTTGATGCACTGGACGCGCTTGGCACCGCTGTTGTCAGCGACTTCCAATTGTGACTGCATCTGGATCATCGATGCATTTCCTTCTTTTTTGGCCTACCGGGATGCCCCGGCGGTTCCGTGAAACTCAGCTTCAGGCGTCAGCAGCCGTCTTGGGCTTGCTGTGGGTGTCGACCTTGTCGAGCACCTTCCACGTCTTCAGCTTCGAAATCGGCTTCGTTTCCTCGATGCGGACGGTTTCGCCGGCCTTGATGGCGTTGTCCTCATCGTGGGCGTGATACTTTTTCGAGCGGCGGATGATCTTGCCGTACAGAGGGTGCTTCACCTTCCGTTCGACCTTCACCACGACGGTCTTGTCGCCCTTGTCGGACACCACCGTACCGGTCAGAATGCGCTTCGGCATCGATAGTCTCCTTACTTCGCGGCCGAGCGCGTGCGCTCGGTCTGCTGCGTCTTGATGCGGGCGATCGAGCGCCGCACTTCCTTGACGCGCGATGCTTTTTCAAGCTGGCCGGTGGCCGCCTGGAAGCGGAGGTTGAACGCCTCGCGCTTCAGTTCGCCAAGCTGTTCGGCGAGCTGGTCGTCGGTCTTGGCCTTGAAATCTTCGGTCTTGGACATGGCCCTTAACCCTCCAGATGCGAGGTGTCGCCGAGACGGGCAATCACCTTCGTCTTGATCGGCAGCTTCATCGCGGCGCGTTCGAACGCCAGCGCGGCCACGGGGCCGGGGACGCCGTCGAGTTCGAACAGGATGCGACCCGGCTTCACGCGAGCGGCCCAGAATTCCGGCGAACCCTTGCCCTTACCCATACGGACTTCGGCAGGCTTCGACGACACGGGGACGTCGGGGAAGATGCGGATCCACAAACGGCCCTGACGCTTGATCGCGCGGCTGATCGCACGGCGAGCCGCTTCGATCTGACGCGCGGTAATCCGCTCGGGTTCCATCGCCTTCAGCCCGTAGGAGCCGAAGTTCAGGCTGGTCCCACCCTTGGCATTGCCATGGATGCGGCCCTTGAAAGCCTTGCGGAACTTGGTTTTTTTCGGTTGCAGCATGTCAGCAGTCCTTAGCGGCGATCTTCACGAGCCGGACGGACGCCGGTCGTCTGTGCGTCGAGCATCAGACGGTCGGTCGCCATCGGGTCGTGGCCGAGAATCTCGCCCTTGAAGATCCACACCTTGATCCCGCACACGCCATAGGCGGTGTGAGCGGTCGATTCGGCATAGTCGACGTTGGCGCGCAGCGTGTGAAGCGGCACCCGGCCTTCGCGGTACCATTCGGTACGTGCGATTTCCGCGCCGCCGAGACGGCCGGCGCAGTTGATGCGGATGCCTTCGGCGCCCAGACGCATCGCCGACTGAACCGCACGCTTCATGGCGCGACGGAACGCGACGCGGCGTTCGAGCTGATCGGCAATGCCCTGGCCGACGAGCTTGGCGTCGACTTCGGGCTTGCGGATTTCGACGATGTTCAGCGACACGTCGCTGCCCGTCAGTTCACCGAGCTTCTTGCGCAGCTTTTCGATGTCCGCGCCCTTCTTGCCGATGATGACGCCCGGACGGGCGGCATAGATCGAGACGCGGCACAGCTTCGCCGGACGTTCGATCACGACCTTCGAGATCGCGGCCTGCGGCAGGTTCTTGAACACATACTGACGGATCTTCAGATCCTCGACCAGCATGCGGCCATAGTCCTGGCCTTCGGCGAACCAGCGGCTGTCCCAGGTGCGGTTGACCTGCAGGCGCAGGCCGATCGGATTGCTCTTCTGGCCCATCTTACGCCTCTTCTTCCTGTTCGCGCACGACAATGCGGATGCGGCTGAACGGCTTGACGATCCGGGTCGACTTGCCGCGGCCACGTGCGTGCCAGCGCTTCATCGAGATCGACTTGCCAACGCTCGCTTCCTTGATGACGAGCGCATCAACGTCGAGGTTATGGTTGTTTTCCGCGTTGGCGACGGCGCTGGCGAGAACCTTGCGCACGTCGACAGCCATCGCCTTCTTCGAGAAGGTGAGGATGTTCATCGCGTCTTCGACCTTGCGGCCGCGGATCAGCGCGGCAACGAGGTTCAGCTTCTGCGCCGAACCGCGAATCTGCGTGCCGACCGAGAGAGCCTCGTTATCCGCAACGCGGCGGGGGGACTTTTCCTTGCCCATTAGCGTTTGCCCTTCTTGTCGGCAGCGTGACCGGGGAAGAAGCGCGTCGGCGCAAATTCACCCAGCTTCATGCCGACCATGTCTTCGTTCACCGACACCGGCACGAACTTGCGGCCGTTGTAGACGTTGAAGGTCAGCCCCACGAACTGCGGCAGGATGGTGGACCGACGCGACCAGGTCTTGATCGGGGCATTGCTGCCGCCGTCCTGGGCCGTTTCGGCTTTCTTGAGCAGATGGAGGTCCACGAAAGGACCCTTCCAGACCGAGCGAGCCATGGCTTACCTCTTCTTCTTCGCGTGACGCGACCGGATGATCATCTTGTCGGTCGACTTGTTGTGGCGCGTACGCGCACCCTTCGTCGGCTTGCCCCACGGGGTAACCGGGTGACGGCCGCCCGAGGTACGGCCTTCGCCGCCGCCATGCGGGTGATCGACCGGGTTCTTTGCAACACCGCGCGTCAGCGGGCGCTTGCCGAGCCAGCGATTGCGGCCGGCCTTGCCCAGGTTGGTGTTCTGGTTGTCGGGGTTCGACACCGCACCGACCGTGCCCATGCACTCGCCGCGAATGTAACGCTGCTCGCCCGAACCGAGACGCACGATGACGAGACCGCGGTCACGACCGACGACCTGTGCATAAGTGCCAGCCGAACGGGCGATCTGGCCACCCTTGCCCGGCTTCATCTCGATATTGTGGACGATCGTGCCGACAGGCATCTGCGACAATTCCATCGCATTGCCCGGCTTCACGTCGGTCTTCTTGCCGGCAACGACGGTGTCGCCAACGGCCAGACGCTGCGGCGCCAGGATATAGGTCTGCTCACCGTCTTCATACTTGACGAGTGCGATGAACGCCGTGCGGTTGGGGTCATATTCCAGACGCTCGACGGTAGCCGGCATGTCCCACTTGCGACGCTTGAAGTCGATGAAGCGGTACTTCTGCTTGTGGCCACCGGCGATACCGCGCGAGGTCACATGACCCTTGTTGTTGCGGCCGCCGGTCTTGTTCTTGCCTTCGGTCAGCGCCTTGACGGGCTTGCCCTTCCACAGCGACGACTTGTCGACGAGGATCAGGCCGCGTTGCGCGGGGCTGGTCGGATTATAGGATTTAAGTGCCATTTTCTCTGCCTCTTCCTACAATCAGACGCCGGTCGTGACGTCGATCGTCTGGCCTTCGGCCAGGCGAACGATCGCCTTCTTCACGTCGCTGCGGGTGTAGGGCTTGCCCTTCCAGCGCTTGGTCTTGCCCTTGGTGATCAGCGTGTTGACGCTGAGAACCTTGACATCGAACAGCGCCTCGACGGCGGCCTTGATCGCGGGCTTGGTTGCGTCGTTCGCAACCTTGAACACCACTGCGTCATTTTCGCTGAGCAGCGTCGACTTTTCGGTGATCACCGGAGCGAGGATCACGTCATAGTGACGCGCGTCGACTGTTTTTGCCTTAGCCATTGAAGCGTGCCTCCAGCTTTTCGAGGCCGGCGCGGGTCAGGACCAGCGTATCGGCGCGCAAAATGTCATAGACGTTGGCACCCGCGGCCGGCATCGCGTTGATGCCGATCAGGTTGGCCGACGCCATGGCGAAGCTTTCGTGCACTGCATCACCGTCGATGAAGAGTGCGCGATTGCCGAGTTCGAGCTTGCCGAGCTGGCCGGCGAGCGCCTTGGTCTTGGCGTCCTTGAGCTCGAGCGTGTCGAGAACGAGGATCTTGCCGCCCTTCGCCTTGTCGCTCAGCGCCATTTTCAGGCCGAGCGTGCGGATCTTCTTGTTCAGCGAGTGGCCGAAGGTGCGGGCACGCGGGCCATGCGCCTTGCCGCCGCCGATGAAGATCGGAGCTGCGCGATCGCCGTGACGAGCCGTACCGCCGCCCTTCTGGCGACCGAACTTCTTGCCGGTGCGCGAAACGTCGCTACGTTCGCGGGCGGCGCGAGCCGGACCACGGCGCTTTTCGAGCTGCCAGCTGACGACACGGTGGAGGATGTCGGCACGCGGGTCGACGCCGAAAACATCGTCGTTAAGATCGATGTCTGCGCCGGCCTTGCCGTCGATGGTGTGAACCTTGACCTTCATGATCAGGACTCCTGTGCGCCGTCGGTGGTGGCAGTGTCGACCACGGTTTCTTCAACCGGGGTTTCCACAGGCGCATCAGCCGGGGCTTCTTGATTGGCGTTCGCTGCGCTCTTGATGCCCGCCGGATAGGGGGCCTCGGGGTGGCGCGGCAGCTTGACCGCATCGCGGACCATCAGCCAGCCGCCCTTCGAGCCAGGGACCGAACCCTTGACGAAGAGAAGGCCGCGCTCGACGTCGGTGCGGACGATTTCGAGATTCTGCTGGGTGCGGTTGCGGGCGCCCATGTGGCCGGCCATCTTCTTGTTCTTGAAGACGCGGCCCGGATCCTGGCGGTTACCGGTCGAACCATGCGCACGGTGGCTGATCGAAACACCGTGGGACGCGCGCATACCGCCGAAACCCCAGCGCTTCATCGCACCGGCAAAGCCCTTACCCTGGGTCACGCCCTGGATGTCGACAATCTGGCCGGCGACGAAATGGTCGGCCGACAGTTCGGCGCCGACGTCGAGCGTCGCGTCGTCGGCGACGCGGAATTCGACAATCTTCGCCTTGGGTTCGACTTCGGCCTTGCCGAAAGCGCCACGCTGCGGCTTCGCAACATTCTTCGCCTTCGCCGAGCCGGCACCGAGCTGAACGGCCACATAGCCGTCACGTTCTTGTTCGCGCACAGAAATGACCTGACAGCCTTCGAGGCTCAGGACGGTGACGGGCACATGGCGGCCGTCGTCCTGAAACAGGCGGGTCATCCCCATTTTCTTCGCGATCACGCCAGTCCGCATGATCATACTCCTCAACAGAGGCCGGGCGGACCATTCCGCACGGCGTGTGGGACCTCATCAAGGCGAACCCCGACGAGAACCCTCCCAGCCCAAAATTTCGATGCATCGCCCCGTCCGGGCTGAGATGCCGCCATCCCGAAGGAGAAGCGGCGAGACGGGGGACGCAGCCCGGACCATATTTCTTCGCAAGGAAGAGATCCGGCGGTATCCACCCTATCGTCGGTCCGGATCGCGCCGGACAATGCAGTCACCGAAGTGTCCTGCCGATAGAGACCCCGGTTTTCACCGGGGCTGCGCTGGCCTCAGGCCAGCTTGATTTCTACGTTCACGCCCGCGGCGAGGTCGAGCTTCATCAGCGCGTCGACCGTCTGCGGGGTGGGCTGCACGATGTCGAGCAGCCGCTTGTGGGTGCGCACCTCGAACTGCTCGCGCGACTTCTTGTCGACATGCGGGCCGCGGTTCACGGTGAATTTTTCAATACGCGTCGGAAGCGGGATCGGGCCGCGAATAAGCGCTCCGGTACGACGTGCCGTATCGGCAATGTCGGTGGTGGCCTGATCGAGCACGCGGTGATCAAAGGCCTTCAGGCGAATGCGAATATTCTGCGTTTCCATGACTGTTCCAGTCGAATCCCGTCTAACGATGCGAAAGAGCCGAAATGGCCTGCTCCGATTCCCGCAGGGAAACCGGATCGGCCATCAAAATTCTTTAAGCTACGAGCCGCGCGAATCGCTTCCGAATCGCGCGGCTCGCGGCCCTATATTACTTTGTGACGGTTGCCACAACCCCTGCGCCGACCGTGCGGCCACCTTCGCGAATTGCGAAGCGCAGACCCGGGTCCATGGCGATCGGAGCGATCAGCTTGACCGACAGCTGGACGTTGTCGCCCGGCATGACCATTTCGGTGCCGGCGGGCAGAATGACTTCGCCGGTGACGTCGGTGGTGCGGAAGTAGAACTGCGGACGATAGTTCGCAAAGAACGGCGTGTGACGGCCGCCTTCGTCCTTCGACAGGACGTACACTTCCGAGGTGAACTCGGTGTGCGGCGTGATCGAGCCGGGCTTCGCCAGAACCTGGCCGCGCTCGACTTCTTCACGGCCGACGCCGCGGATCAGCGCACCGACGTTATCGCCAGCCTGGCCCTGATCGAGCAGCTTGCGGAACATTTCGACGCCGGTCACGACGGTCTTCTTGGTGTCCTTGATGCCGACGATTTCGACTTCTTCACCAACCTTGACGATGCCCGTTTCGATACGGCCGGTAACGACGGTACCGCGACCCGAGATCGAGAACACGTCTTCGATCGGCATCAGGAAGGGCTTGTCGAGCGGACGTTCCGGCTGCGGGATCCACGCGTCGACGGCAGCCATCAGCTTCAGGATCGCGTCCTTGCCGATGGCGTCGTCGCGACCTTCGAGGGCGGCGAGAGCCGAACCCGGGATGATCGGGATATTGTCGCCGTCGAAGTCGCGCTTCGACAGTTCTTCGCGGATTTCGAGCTCAACGAGTTCGAGCAGCTCGGGATCGTCCAGCTGGTCGACCTTGTTGAGGAAGACGACCATGGTCGGAACGCCAACCTGCTTCGCGAGCAGGATGTGCTCCTTCGTCTGCGGCATCGGGCCGTCAGCGGCCGACACAACGAGGATCGCGCCGTCCATCTGGGCGGCACCGGTGATCATGTTCTTCACATAGTCGGCGTGGCCCGGGCAATCGACGTGCGCATAGTGGCGGTCAGCAGTTTCATATTCGACGTGTGCGGTCGAAATGGTGATGCCGCGCTCGCGCTCTTCGGGCGCCTTGTCGATGTTCGCGAAGTCGACGGCGGTGCCGCCGGTCGTTTCGGCGAGCACCTTGGTGATCGCTGCGGTCAGCGAGGTCTTGCCATGGTCGACGTGACCGATGGTGCCGATGTTGCAGTGCGGCTTCGTCCGCTCAAATTTAGCCTTGGCCATGATGGTATAACCTTCTTGTTCAATGTTTGCGTTGATCAGTCCTGGACGAGCCTGCTGAATCAGGCGCCGCCCTTAGAGGGTCTTGCCGCGCGGTGCAAGCCCGCGCGGCTTTGACCCATCAGGCCATCTTGGCCTTCACTTCTTCGGCGACGTTGGTCGGCACTTCTTCGTAATGCGAGAATTGCATCGAATAGCTGGCGCGCCCCTGGCTGAAGCTGCGCAGCTGATTGACGTAGCCGAACATGTTCGCCAGCGGAACGATCGCCTCGACGACCTGGGCGATGCCCCGGCTGTCGGTGCCCTGGATCTGCCCGCGACGGCTGTTGAGATCGCCGATCACGTCGCCCATGAATTCCTCAGGGGTAACGACTTCGACCTTCATCACCGGCTCGAGCAGCTTGATGCCGGCCTTCGCCGCCACTTCGCGCATCGCCGCACGGCCCGCGATTTCGAACGCCAGCGCCGACGAGTCGACGTCGTGATACGCGCCGTCCGTGAGCTTGATTTCGAAGTCGATGATCGGGAAGCCGATCATGTGACCGTTTTCGGCCGACTCGCGCATGCCCTTTTCGACCGACGGGATATATTCGCGCGGAATGTTACCGCCCTTGATCTCGTCGATGAAGGTGATGCCCGCGCCGCGTTCGCCGGGAGCGACGCTGACCTTGACGCGGCCGAACTGGCCCGAGCCGCCCGACTGCTTCTTGTGGGTATAGTCGACGTCAACGGCCTTCGCGAGCGATTCGCGGTACGCCACCTGCGGCGCGCCGACGTTCGCTTCGACCTTGAACTCGCGCTTCATGCGATCGACGAGGATGTCGAGGTGAAGCTCGCCCATGCCCTTGATGATCGTCTGGCCCGATTCATGGTCGGTCGACACGCGGAACGAGGGATCCTCGGCGGCCAGGCGGTTGAGCGCGATGCCCATGCGTTCCTGGTCGGCCTTGGTCTTCGGCTCCACCGACAGCTCGATGACCGGCTCGGGGAATTCCATCCGCTCGAGGATGATCGGCGCGTTGGTCGCGCAGAGCGTGTCCCCGGTGGTAGTTTCCTTGAGGCCGGCGAGCGCAACGATGTCGCCCGCATAGGCTTCTTCGATGTCTTCGCGGCTGTTCGCATGCATCAGCAGCATGCGGCCAACCTTTTCCTTCTTGTCCTTCACCGAGTTCAGATACGTGCCCTTGTTGAGCGTACCCGAATAGATGCGGGCGAAGGTGAGCGAGCCGACGAACGGGTCGTTCATGATCTTGAACGCGAGCAGCGACAGCGGCGCATCGTCGGCCGGCGGACGCGAATCGGGGGTCTCGCCGTCGAGCTTCAGGCCCTGAACGTCGGGAATGTCGAGCGGCGAAGGCAGATAGTCGACGACCGCATCGAGCAGCGTCTGAACACCCTTGTTCTTGAACGCCGAGCCGCAGAGGACCGGAACGAACGCCTGTGCCAGCGTACCCTTGCGGATCAGCTTCTTGAGCGTCGCGACGTCGGGAACGGTGCCTTCGAGATAGGCTTCCATCGCGTCGTCGTCCTGTTCGACGGCGAGTTCGACGAGCTTTTCGCGATATTCGGCCGCCTTGTCGGCGAGGTCGGCGGGGATTTCCTCATAGAAGAATTCGGCGCCGAGGCTTTCGTCCTTCCAGATGATCGCACGCTCGTTGACCAAGTCGACGAGACCCTTGAAGTCGCCTTCGGCGCCGATGGGCAGATAGAGGACGGCCGGGGTCGCACCGAGGCGATCGATGATCGTCTGGACGCAATAATAGAAGTCGGCGCCGGTGCGGTCGAGCTTGTTGACGAAGCACATGCGCGGAACTTTATACTTGTCGGCCTGACGCCACACGGTTTCCGACTGCGGCTCAACGCCGGCAACGCCGTCGAACGCGGTGATCGCGCCGTCGAGCACGCGCAGCGAACGCTCGACTTCGATCGTGAAGTCGACGTGGCCGGGGGTGTCGATGATGTTCAGGCGATGCTCGGGGCCGTGACCTTCGTCGGCCTTCCACAAGCAAGTGGTCGCCGCGGACGTGATCGTGATGCCGCGTTCCTGCTCCTGCTCCATCCAGTCCATCGTCGCGGCGCCGTCATGGACTTCGCCGATCTTGTAGGACTTGCCGGTGTAGTAAAGGATACGCTCGGTCGTCGTGGTCTTGCCGGCGTCGATGTGCGCCATGATCCCAAAGTTGCGATAATTTTCGAGCGGATGGCTGCGTGCCATGGTCTTTTCCTTGGATGTGGGGGGCGGCCTTTGGAGCCGCCCCCGATATAGGAATGATTGTTACGATTGCGAGACGCGACAGCGTCCCGCGCGCGCTTACCAGCGGTAGTGGCTGAAGGCGCGGTTGGCTTCGGCCATGCGATGCGTGTCTTCACGCTTCTTTACGGCGTTGCCACGGTTGTTCGACGCGTCGAGCAGCTCGCCCGACAGGCGCGCGGCCATCGTGGTTTCGCTGCGGTTGCGCGCGGCGGTGATCAGCCAGCGGATCGCGAGCGCCTGCGCACGTTCGGGACGGACTTCGACCGGAACCTGATAGGTCGCACCGCCGACGCGGCGGCTGCGGACTTCGATGTTCGGGCGGATGTTCGCCAGCGCTTCGTGGAACACGCCGATCGGTTCCTTCTTGGCACGGGCTTCGACCGACTCGAGCGCACCGTAAACGATGCTTTCGGCGACGGACTTTTTCCCGTCCAGCATGACGCTGTTCATGAATTTCGACAGCACCGTATCACCGAAACGGGGATCGGGCAGGATTTCGCGGCGCTCAGGACGACGACGACGAGCCATAGGTAATTCCTTTTACAACAGCATCCCGGCGCCAGGGCAGCCAGGGATGATCAAATAGCCGAAAAAGCGGTCCTTACTTCGGACGCTTCGCACCGTACTTCGAACGGCTCTGCTTGCGGTCCTTCACACCCTGCGTATCGAGCACGCCGCGCAGGACGTGGTAACGCACACCGGGAAGATCGCGGACACGACCGCCGCGGATCAGCACAACGCTGTGTTCCTGGAGGTTGTGGCCTTCGCCGGGGATGTAGGTGATGACTTCGCGCTGGTTGGTCAGGCGGACCTTCGCAACCTTACGGAGCGCCGAGTTCGGCTTTTTCGGGGTCGTCGTGTAGACACGGGTGCAAACGCCACGCTTTTGCGGGTTTGCGTCCATCGCCGGGACCTTGGACTTCACCTTCTGGGGAGTCCGGCCCTTGCGGACCAGCTGGTTGATCGTGGGCATGAATGCTTCACCTTTAAATGTCCGCCCATCAAAGCGAACGGTTACTGTACCGCGGTGGATGAAGCTCCGGCCGCTAACCCGCCAAAAAAGGCGAAAAAGGGCCGACCTGATAACAGCAAAAGACCCCGGCGGATCGCTAAGATCTTCCGGAGGCTCCATCCGCGCCAGCAATGTTCAAGCGCTGTTGCAACTGAAAGAGGCAGCAAACTGCCCTTTTCGGTCGAGCGGGCCCCTAGACCCGATTCCCTCACGGGTCAAGGGGTGGGCAATATTGTTGCGCTGGCCCGAGCGGGCTATCGGGAACCATGCCCGCCGTCCGCCACGCCAGCTTTCCGCCTCACGTCGCGCCCAACACGCGATTGCTGATTCTCGGGAGCCTGCCCGGCGTCCGCTCGCTCGCCGAGCAGCAATATTATGCGCATCCGACGAACCAGTTCTGGCGCCTGCTCGGCGCGGTCATCGGCCAGCCGCTCGCGGACCTGCCCTATGCCGACAGGCTGGCCGCGCTGCGCGAGGCCAAGTTCGGGCTGTGGGACGTGATCCGCAGCGCCGAACGGCACATGAGCAGCGACAGCCAAATCCGCGAAGCCGAGGCGCACGACCTCGCGGCGCTGATCGCCGATATGCCCGACCTGCGCATGATCGCCTTCAACGGCGGCAAGGCCGCGGCGATCGGACGGAAGCAGCTGCCGCCACTCGAAGGCATCACGATTGTCGACCTTCCGTCGAGCAGCGCCGCGCATACGATCGGCTTCGCGGCGAAGCGCGATCGCTGGCTGACGCTGCGCGGCGCGCTCTGATTTCAGTCGACCACCGTCCCGCGCGCCATCACGAAGTCGACCTTCTTGAGCACGCGCACGTCGGCGACGGGGTCGCTCGCGACCGCGATGATGTCGGCGCTCTTGCCCGGCGCAATCGTGCCGATCTCGTTCGACAGCCCGAGCAGGTCGGCGGCGTTGACTGTCGCGGCCTTCAGCGCCTCGACCGGTTTCATCCCGTGCTGGACCATCAGTTCGAACTCGTCGCCGTTGCGGCCGTGCTTCGACACGCCCGCGTCGGTGCCGAAGGCGATGCGCACGCCGCGCGGGACGAGCTGTTCGAGGCTCTTGCCGGTGATCGAAATACGCCACTGAATCTTCGCCAGCACATCGGGTTCATAGGCGTCGGGATTGGCGGCGATGCGTTCCTTGTAGCCGTTCACGGTCGAGAGCGTCGGGACATAGTAGGTCTTCGATTTCGCCCACGCCGCGATCGTCGCCTCGTCGAGGATCGTGCCATGCTCGATCGAATCGGCACCCGCGTCGATCGCGAGGCGGATGCCGTCGGCGCCATGCGCGTGGACCGCGACCTTCTTGCCGAACAGATGTGCGGTGTCGACGATCGCCTGCGCCTCGTCGTCGAACATCTGCTTGCCCAGCCCCGCGCCGATGCGGCTGTTGACCCCGCCGGTCGAGGCGAATTTGATCACGTCGGCGCCGCGCCCGATCTGCAGCCGCACCGCGCGGCGGCAGTCGTCGGCGCCGTTGCAGGTGTTGCCCGCACCCGCGAAGAAGGGGCGGAGCTCGTCGCGATAACCGAGCGATCCGTCCATATGCCCCGCGCTGCCCGAAATGCTGTTGCCGGCGTCGATGATGCGCGGCCCCTGCACCTTGCCCGCGAGGATCGCATCCCTGAGGGCGAGAGTTGCGCCGTCGCCATCGCCGAGGTTGCGGACGGTGGTGAAGCCCGCGCGCAGCGTCTTGATCCCGTTCGCCTCGGCATTGAACGCCTGCGCGGCGGGGCTGAGCGTGACCTCTTCGAGCTGGCCGGCGATGCCGCCCGCGTCGCTGGTCAGATGGACATGGCTGTCGATCAGGCCGGGGAGGACATATTTGTCCTTGAGGTCGATCAGCGTCGCACCGGGGTCGGCGGGCTGATAGCCGTCGGCGATGCTCAGTATCTTGCCGCCCTCGACGATGATCGTCGAGGCGCCGCGCGCGGGCTTGCCGGGTTCGGCGAGCAATTGCCCGGCGTGGATCACCGTGCGCGTCGGCGCCTGCGCGGCGAGCGGCGTGGCGAGCGCCGCGCCGATGAGCGCGAGCGGAAGAATTTGAATCGGCTTCATTCTGGCATCCCCTGTATTTGAATTGAGGAGCGTTAAAGCCGATCAGAAGCCCATCGTAAAGCGAAGCGCCGCACCCCGGTCGTCGGGCATCGCGGCGATATGCCCGGGATCGCGGCGCCACCAGCTATTCGCGATCAGTTCTCCGCCGAAGAGCGACAGTGCATAGCTCGCCTCGACTACCAGTTCGCGGCCCGTCGGCGCGAGATTATAGCTGCGGCGGCCGAAGTCGGTGCGGCCGGTCGCATAGTCGTGCGCGACGGGAAGCATCAGGTCGATGCCGCCGCGCGCGACGCGCAGCGGCTGGGCGAAACGGAGCGCGGCGCGGTCGCCCGGCCGCATCAGATTCGCCTTGGCAATGTCGAACGAGAAGGCGGTCGACCAGAGCACGCCGCCCGCGATCAAGCCTTGGCTGTCGGGGCGTGTCCACATCTGGCGCCAGGCCGCCGCAACTTTCCAATCATCGCGCATATCGAGGATGACGCTGGCGTCGCCGACGAGGCTGGTGGCGCCGCCGGCACCGAACATCGGGCCGAGGCGGGCGCCGAGAAGGCTGTCCGATTCGCGCAGCCAGCTCGCGCCGAGCGCGGTGCGGACCGGGCCGAAGCGCGCATCCCACGCGGCGCCGACGCGCTGGTAGCGGCTGTCATGGCCCGATCGGTAGCGGAGGAGGGGGTCGTCCTGCCAGCGTGTTCCTGACACCCAGCCATTTTCCAATATCATATTAACATATTGATTATTAAAGATATTATGCCGGATTATCGTGCCAATTCCGGGACTTGCGGCGAAGCCCAAGCCCTCGTGCGCGGCGTCGCCGATCAGCATCGCATGGCCGCTCTCGCCGCGCTCGCCCGCGAGCAGGCCGCCGGTGCCGCGGCCGGCCGTAAAGCCGATGCGCGTGCGCGCGTCGAGGCGCGTCATCGCCGACGCGGCGAGGGTGCGCGCGCGCTGCGCATCGTGGAAGGAGAGGCCGGCGAGCGCGTCAGTGCCGCCGGTGCCGGGCGCGGTGACGAGCGAGAGCGCGAGCGACCGGCTTGCGGCGCTCTGCTGGCGGACGAGACCGCCGATCGCGCCCGAAAGCTTGAAGTCGGGACGCCGCTGGCCCAGCGAGCCGCCGAAATCGACGTCGAAAGCGCGGCCGAAGCCGTCGGTGACAAGGCCCGTCGTGCCGGCCCCGCCGGCATCGCCCATCGGACCGCCGAGGATACCCAGCGGCGCGTCGAGCGCGACCGCGGTCGCGGTGCCCGCGAGCGATGTGGCGCCCATCGGCTGGAAAGCGCGCGCAATGTCGAGGATGCCCTGTCCGTACACCGCATCGTCGCCGGCCGCGCCGGCATCGCGCGCCGATTGATAGAGAAGCGAGACGATCTGCTGGCTCGACAGATTCGGAAACGCCTGCGCGATCAGCGCGACCGCGCCCGCAACCTGCGGCGCGGCAAAGCTAGTGCCGTTGAGCACGAAGACGAAATTGCCCTCGGTCTTGAGCACGCCATTTTCATAGGCGCAGCACACACCCTCACCGAGCGCACTCAGGTAGGAGCCGGCATAGCCGCCCGCGCGGTTGCTGAACCCGGAAATCGCGCCATTTTCATTAACCGATCCGGCAATGACGACGAGCCCGCCGCCAGCGTCGCGCAGCCCGCGCGCGAAAAAATCGGGGTTGTTGGGGTCATTGCCGTTCGCGGTCGTGTCGCCGTCATTCCCCGCCGAGACGATGACGATAATCCCCGCCGCGGTCGCGCGCGAGACCGCGGCGCGCAAGGTGGCACCGGGCAGGTCTTCGCCGCCGAGCGAGATGTTGACGACGCGCGCGCCCGCGCCGACCGCACGGTCGAGCCCCGCCGCGATCGCGGTTTCGGGAAAGCGGCAGCCGCTTTCGTCGTTCGAGGGGTCTTCGGTCGCGCAGCTGCCCGGCCGGTCGGCGCGCAGCACGAGCAGGTTGGCGTTGAACGCGATGCCGAAGGTGCCGACGTCATTCTTTCCACCGAGCAACAGCTGCGCGACATTGGTGCCGTGCGTCCCCTCGCCGTTGATGCCGCGCGACCCGGCGAGGTCGATCGATTGCGACGAGATACGGCCGGCGAATTCGGGGCTGTCCTGATCGATCCCGTCGTCGATGACGCCGGCGAGGATATTCTGCCCCGTCGCCCCCGCCTGATAGGCGGTGATCGCGCCGTGGAAATTGACCCCGTCGGAGCGGCGCGTTTCGGCGGTATCGAAATTGCCCGTCGGCGGCGGGGTCGGAGTGGGTGCAGGCGTGGGGGTCGCCA
>NZ_LNRU01000015.1 GCF_001468225.1 Sphingopyxis sp. H053
CAAGCCGTTCGAGCACATCTACCGCCACCACCGCCGATACCGCATCACCGAAGGCGCCGAGGAAATCCAGATGCGAAAGGTCGCCGCCTATCTGTTCGGGTATATGGGGCCGCGAAAAGGGACGTTGGGGTAAACAAAGCCGTCGCCCCCGCGAAGGCGGGGGCCGTTGTCGGCTTGTCACGATGTGACGGTCCCATGCTGCCAGCGGCCCCCGCCTTCGCGGGGGCGACGGTTGTTTTATCGCTTTCTTACAAACTCCGCGCGTAGCACAAGCCCCTTGATCCCCTCGTGCCGGCAGTCGATTTCCTGATCGTCGCCGGTCAGGCGGATCGACTTGATCACGGTGCCGACCTTCAGCGTCTGCCCCGCGCCTTTGACGTTCAGATCCTTGACCAGCACGACCGAGTCGCCGTCGGCGAGCAGATTTCCGACCGCATCTCGCACCTCGGGACCCGCCACCGCTGCGGCGTCGCGTGCGGCGATGCCGCCGGCCGACAGCCATTCGCCGCTCGCCTCGTCATAGACATAATCTTCGTCGTCGCTGGTCATATTTTTATCCCGGTTTGCGGAAGCGCAGGGTGAACTGGTCGGTCTTGCCGCGGATCTTGTCGTCGAAGACATTGGCGCTACGCGGATCGGCGGGGCGGCGATAGAGGTCGCTTTCGGCCTCGAGCTTGAAACCCGCCTTGGTCAGCGTCGCGACGACCGCATCCTTGTCGATCCGGTGCAAGCTATCCGACAGCGTCGTGCCGCTGCCCTTCGCCGCGCTATGGTCGACGACGACCAACGTGCCGCCGGGTTTCAGCGCCGCGAACAAGGCCGCGCTCGCCTTGTCGCCCGTGCCTTCGGGGAAGGGCTTCAGATAGAGGTCGTGGAAATTCTGCACCGTAACGATCGTGTCGAGCGGCTCGGGAAAGGCGGGCGCCGCAAACGGTCCGGCGACGGCATCGACATTGACATAGGCGGCATCGACCGCGGCCTGATCGGTGCCATATTGCGCCTTGAACTTGATGAATTCGGCGGGCTGGAAGGCATAAACCTTGCCCGACGGTCCGACCGCGGCGGCGAGCAGGCGGGTGACATAACCACCCCCCATCACATAATCGCCGACCTTCTGTCCGGGTTTGACCTGGGCGAAGGCAAGCAGTTCGGCGGGCTTGCGTGCCGCGTCGCGTGCCCGGTCGGCGGCGGGCCGCGCGGGATCGGCGAGCGCGGTCTTATAGGGGGGGGCGGCCGCCTGTTTGGCGGCGAGCGGGGTCGCCGAGACGGCGAGCATCAGGGCGAGGGTAAGCGGACGGATCATGGCATCGACTCCCTATCTCTTGTCCCGCCATCATAGCGTCTTGCCGGGGCGGCTGCGCGTTTATTTGCATCTCGCGATTTTGATGATAGGTTTCTTCGTGAAACTAAAAAATTGGGAGAGCGGACATGCATGATCTGGTGATTCGCGGCGGCACCGTCGTCGATGGTTCGGGCGGCACGCCCTTTGTCGCGGATGTCGCGGTCGATGGCGACCGTATCGTCGCCGTCGGCGAGAATCTGGGTGCGGGCCGCGAAGAAATCGACGCTGCGGGCAAGATCGTCACGCCGGGCTTCGTCGACGTCCACACCCATTATGACGGACAGGCGACGTGGGACGCCGAAATGGCGCCGTCGAGCTGGCACGGCGTCACCACCGTCGTGATGGGCAATTGCGGCGTCGGCTTCGCCCCCGCCAAGCCCGACCGGCATGACTGGCTGATTTCGCTGATGGAAGGCGTCGAGGACATCCCCGGCACCGCGCTCGCCGAAGGCATGTCGTGGGACTGGGAAACCTTCCCCGAATATATGGACGCGCTCGAAAAGCTGCCGCGCACCGTCGACGTCGCGTGCCACGTCCCGCACGGCGCGGTGCGCGCCTATGTGCTCGGCGACCGCGAAAAGCCCGGCGCGATCCCGACCGACGACGACATCGCCGAAATGTCGCGCATCGTCGAGGAAGGCGTGCGCGCGGGCGCGCTCGGTTTCTCGACCAGCCGCACCGTGCTGCACAAATCGATCGACGGCGAACTCGTCCCCGGCACCACCGCGACCGCCGAGGAGCTGATCGCGATCGGCCGCGCGATGGGCCGCGTCGGTTACGGCGTGTTCGAAATGGCGAGCGACATGAAGCGCGAGTGGAACGAGTTTCAGTGGATGGGCGACCTCAGCCGCGAAACCGGGCTGCCGGTGACCTTTGCAGCGCTCCAGTCGATCGCCAAGGAACTGCCGCTCGAGGAACAGATTGCGGAGATGCGCAAGCAGAACGCGACCGGTGCGAACATCGTCGCGCAGATCGCCTTGCGCGGCAACGGCATTATCATGGCCTGGCAAGGCACCGTCCATCCCTTCCGTTTCAAGCCGGCGTGGAACGAGATCATCGACCTTTCGTGGGAGCAGCAGCTCGCGAAGCTGAAGGACCCGGCGTTCAAGGCGCGGATGATCGAAGAGGAGAATATCTGGCCCGAAAGTGACATCATCGACTTCCTCAAGGTCGTCGCCTTGGGCTGGCCGGTGCAGTTCGAAATGGACCCCGACTTCAACTATGAGCCCAGGATGGACGAAAGCATCATGGCGCGCGCGGTGGCCGCGGGCGTCACGCCTTCCGAATATGCCTATGACCTGCTGATGAAGGACGACGGCAAGGGCTTCATCTATTTTCCGATTTTGAACTACCGCGACGGCAACCTCAATTTCCTCGAGGATTTGCAGGCGTCGGACGACACGGTGAACAGCCTCTCCGACGGCGGCGCGCATTGCGGGACGATCTGCGACGCCGCCTCGCCGACCTTCATGCTCCAGCATTGGGTGCGCGACCGCAAGGGCCATCGCATCGCGCTCGAACATGCAGTGAAGCGCCAGTGCCGCGATACGGCTTTGCTCTATGGCCTCGAGGACCGCGGCGTGCTCGCGCCGGGCTATCTCGCCGACTTGAACGTCATCGATATGGACGCGCTGAAGCTCGGCAAACCCTGGCTCGCGTTCGACCTGCCCGCAGGCGGCAAGCGGCTGCTGCAAAAGGCCGACGGCTATGTCGCGACGGTGAAGTCGGGCGTGGTGACATTCAAGGGCGGCGCCATGCAGGGACCGACCCCCGGCGGCGTGATCCGCGGCCCGCAGCGCGTCGAAATGGCGATGGCGGCGGAGTGATGCGGGCGGTCCAGCTTCGCGCGCCCGCCTCGCTCGACAATCTGAGGCTGGCCGATCTTCCCGACCCCGGCGATCCGGGGCCCGGCGAGATTCGCGTGCGGCTGACGGCTTCGTCGCTCAACTTCCATGATTTCGCGGTCGTCGCCGGAATGATCCCGACCGTCGACGGTCGCATCCCGATGTCCGACGGCGCGGGGACGGTCGAGGCGATCGGCGAAGGGGTGACCGACTATCGGGTCGGCGACCATGTCGTGTCGCTCTTCTTTCCTTACTGGGACGACGGCGCGGCGCCGTCGACCGCCTTCACGCAGGTGCCGGGCGACGGCATCGACGGCTATGCGCGTGAAGTGGTGGTGACACCGCAGCACTGGTTCACTCAGGCGCCCACGGGATGGTCGGCCGCCGAGGCGGCGACGCTGACCTGCGCGGGGCTGACCGCATGGCGCGCATTGTTCGTCGACGGTGTTACACAGCCGGGCTCGACCGTGCTGGTGCAAGGCAGCGGCGGCGTATCGGTGTTCGCGCTGCAATTCGCCAAGGCAGCCGGCGCGCGCGTCATCGCGACGAGTTCGTCCGACGCGAAGCTCGACCGGCTGAAAGCGCTCGGCGCCGACGAGCTGATCAATTACAAGGAGGTGCCGGCGTGGGGCGCCAAGGCGCTCGAACTCTCGGGCGGGCGCGGGGTCGATACGGTGGTCGAGATCGGCGGCGCGGGGACGCTCGACCAGTCGATGGTCGCGACCCGCGTCGGCGGCCATGTCGCGCTGATCGGTGTGCTCGCGGGGATCGCCGGACCGGTAAAGACCGCGCTGTTGATGAGCAAGAATCTGCGCGTGCAAGGGCTGACCGTCGGTAGCCGTGCGCAGCAGCTCGCGATGATCGCGGGGGTCGAGGCGAATGCTATCCGGCCGATTCTTGACCAACATTTCCCCCTCGAAAATCTCGCCGAGGCTTTCCGCCATCAGGCGGCGAACGCGCATTTCGGCAAGATCATCGTCGATATTTGACGGCTCAGCGCGCGAGCAAATCCGAAGGCAAGGTCGGTTCGCTGACGATCTTTGCCATGCGCCGCCACATCTCGTCGCGCGATGGCTTGCCGCGCTCGACCCAGGCGCGGACCATCGTCTCGCCGAGGCCGTAGTTGATCACATAGCTGCGATACTGGTCGGTGAAGCTCACCGACTGTTCGGCGCGCTGGGCCGAGACGAGCATATATTTCTGCGTCAGCGCGACCGCCGTCGGACGGTCGATTTCGCCGTCGAGATATTGCTGCGCGATCGTCAGCCGCGCCCCCGACGCGCGCTTGATCGCGGCGAGCAGCTGCCAGTAACGATCGTCCGACGGCACCGCGATCTCGGCGATCGGCATCAGCACATCGCGCTCGGTGTCGGCCTTGCTGCTTTCGGGAAAGGCGAGGTCGATGCCATAATTCGCGCTGCCCTCGGCGATCAGGCTCTGCGGGCTGTAGAGCGGATAGACGCTGAACTCGATCCAGCCGCGCTCTTTCACGAGCTTCTCTTCGAGTTTCATGTTGAGCAGGTGATGTCCCGGATAGCCCTCGTGACAGCCGAGATCGAGCGCGCGCGACAGCCGGATCGGCAGGTCGGTATTGACCTGGATCAGGCTGTGATAGCCGCCTTGGTAATAATTATAGCCGCTCCAGCTTTTGCCGGTGACGAATTCGAGGCGGAAACTTTCGTTTGCCGGCATCGGGATATGCGCCATGCTGCGGCCGCGGCAGCGTGCGATCGCGGCGTCGAAGGTCTTTTGCAGCCGGTCCTTGGGGATGGTGAAGGCGTCGAGATAGGCTTCGACGCGGTCCGGGAGTGCGCCTTCGCCGGGGACCAGCGCGTCGATCTTCGCGAGTTCGGCATCATAGCTCGCGAGCGGCTTCAGTCGCGGCCGCACGCCGAACAGCCGTTCGGCCTCGTCGGCGAAGGCGAAGCGCGTGCCTTGCATCATCATCAGCCGCGTTTCGGCAGCGCGGAGCTGAGCGCGCAGGAAAGTCGCGCGGCGGCGTTCGAGCGGGTCGGGAATGCGCCGCGCCGCGAGATCGATTTGTGCCATCAACTCGCGCGTTGCTGTGAGCAACGCAGCCTTGTCGCGCGGTGCGGCCTCGGCGGCTGTTTTGAGTTCGGGCGGGCCGTAGTAGGCGTCGATATAGCCGGCCTCGTGCGTCCCGATTTCGAGTGTCAGCCGCAAATAGGCTGCCGCAATCTCGTCGAGCGCCTTGGTCGAGGCGGCGGTGCGGCGCACGTCGAGCGTCGCGACCCCGGGTTTCGGCGGCGTTTTTGTTTCGCTTGCAGCGCAGGCCGACAGGGCGGCAACCAGCGACAGAATGACAAATTTGCGCATCAGTCTGCCATAGCGCGCTTTTCGGACGTGTCACGCACATCGCCGTCGGCGGCGATCTCGGCATCGGACGCGCTTTCGACCGCCCCATGTTCGGGATGTGGCGGCGCGAAACGCAGCACCGCAAAGCCCGCGAGCGCCGCCGCGAGCGACCCCATCAGGATCCCGATCTTCGCCTCTTCGACGAGCAGTGCGTCGCCCGGAAAGGCGAGCCCGCCGATGAACAGGCTCATCGTGAAGCCGATGCCGCACAGCATCGCGACGCCATAGACCTGCAGCCATGTCGCGCCGCGCAGCCGCCCCGCGATGCCGAGTTTGACCGATAGCCAGACGCTGCCGAAAATGCCGATCTGCTTGCCGATAAACAGCCCCGCGGCGATACCGAGCGGCAGCGGCGCGAAAATCTGCTCGGCGGTCAGCCCGCTCACGTCGACCCCGGCATTGGCGAAACCGAACAGGGGCACGATCGCAAAGGCGACCCACGGATGAAGGCCATGTTCGAGCCGGTGGAGCGGCGAGGTTTCGCTGTCGGGCGCGCCCGGGGTGCGATCGAACGGGATCGCCATCGCCGCGAGCACCCCGGCGATCGTTGCGTGGACGCCCGAGAGCAGCATCGCGTACCAGAGCAAGGCGAACATCAGCAGGTAGAGCGGCAGGCTCCGCACGCGCATCCGGCCCATCGCGAACATCAGGCCGAGAATGACCGCAGCGGCGGCGAGCGCGAGCAGGTTGATCTTCGCGGTATAGAACAGCGCGATGATCGCGACCGCGCCCATGTCGTCGACAATCGCGACGGTGACGAGGAACAGCTTGAGCGAGGTCGGCGCGCGCTTGCCGAGCAGCGCGAGCACGCCCATCGCAAAGGCGATGTCGGTCGCCGCGGGGATTGCCCAGCCCTGCGCCAGCCCCGGGTTGCCCCCGGCAAAACCCATATAGATCGCCGCCGGCACCGCCATCCCCGCCGCCGCGGCGATGAACGGCAGCCGCCGCCGGTCCCAACTCGCGAGCCGCCCGTCGACGAACTCGCGCTTGATCTCCAGCCCGACGAGCAGGAAGAAAATCGCCATCAGCCCGTCATTGATCCACAGATGGACGGTCATCGGCCCAAGTTTGTCGGTGAGCACCGGGCCGGTCACGGCATGAATCGCATCGTGATAAAGTGCCGCCAGCGGCGAATTGGCAACAATCATCGCCAAAATGGCGGCGAAAATAAGCAGCATTCCCCCCGCGCTTTCGCTCTCTAGGAATTCGCGCAATGCTGAACGGGGCGGAAAACTGCGGGTCATGAGTAAGCGATTTCCTTTGTTTGTCAGAAAATTTGACGGTTGGCCGCCGACAGGGGCGCGTCTTTACAAATCTGCTCTGTTCACTAGCAATATCGATATTGATGACATTAGGTCATCGGTGGGGGCGGGGCTAGCACATTGGAGCTGTCGACCGCATGGCTGGAATGGCTGGTGCTGGGTGCCGGCCACGAACTGATGCTGTTCGCATCGGTCGGAATCCTGCTGTTCGGGCTCGATGACCTGCTTTTCGACGCGCTGTGGCTGGCGACGCGCCGGCGCGGACGGTCGCTGACGCCGACCGCGCCGCCGGTAGAGGGGCGCTTCGCGATCTTCGTGCCCGCATGGGACGAGGCCAAAGCGCTTCCCGCGATGCTGCGGCGCACGCTTGGCGCGTGGGAGGGCGAGGATTTCCGGCTTTACGTCGGCTGCTATCCCAACGACGCCGAGACGCTCTTCGCCGTGTCGCCGCTGGTCGCGCGCGATGGACGGCTGCGGCTTGTCGTCGGCAGTGGCGAAGGGCCGACGACCAAGGGCGACAATCTCAATCGGCTGTGGGTGGCGCTTGCCGAGGACGAGCGGGCGGAAGGCGTTCGGTTTGCCGCTATCGTCCTTCACGATGCCGAGGATCATGTGCATCCAGGCGAACTCGCGCTCTATCGCCGCTATCTCGGCGAAAATGCGATGGTGCAAATACCCGTCGTGCCCTTGATCAAGCGTGCGGAGCGCTGGGTCGGCGGGCATTATGGCGACGAATTTGCCGAAGCGCATGGCAAGGAACTGGTCGTTCGTTCGCGCCTCGGCCTGCCGCTTCCGTCGGCGGGGGTCGGCTGCGCGCTGACGCGCACTGCGCTGGCGCTGCTGGCGATCGAACGCGGCGGTGAACCTTTTCGCTGCGACAGCCTGACCGAAGATTATGAGATCGGCATGGTGATCGGCGCCTATGGCCTTGGAACCCGCTTTGTCGATACGGTCGGACCCGCCGGCGACCGTATTGTGTCGCGGGGTGCCTTTCCGGGCCGGACCGAAAAGGCGGTGCGGCAGAAATCGCGCTGGATCGCCGGGATCGCGCTGGCGGGGTGGGACCATCTGGGCTGGCCGGGATCGCGGCGCGACGACGCCGATCTTCGCAGCGGCCGTGCCTGGATCGCACGCTGGATGCTGTGGCGTGACCGCCGCGCGCCGCTCGCCGCGCTCATTCTCCTTGCCGCGTATGTCGGGGCGCTACTGACGGCGCTGGGCTGGGCGGGACAATATCTGCTCGGCTGGAATGCGATCATCGTCGGCGACGGCATGCGGCTGCTTCTCGCCTTCAATGCGGTCATGCTCTGCTGGCGACTGGCAATGCGCGGGCATTTCACGGCGCGCTGGTACGGCCTCAGCGAAGCGATGCTTTCGCTGCCGCGCGCCTTTTTTTCGAATGTGATCGCGATGCTCGCGGCGCGGCGCGCGATCGGTCTTTATTGGCGAATGCTGCGATCGGGCGAAGTCATATGGGACAAGACCGAACATCTGGAACATGAGACCGCGTACGACGACGCTTTTGCCAGGACGGTGGCGCGGTGATGGCGCGCCGGGCCGATGCGCGGCGCGACGCGCCGGCGCTGCGCTTCCTGCTCCTGTGCGTCGGCGGCTGGATTGCGGTGCGGATCATGGTCGTCTGGAACCCCGCTATCGCGCCGCCCCCCGATCCGGCCACCGTGCCTTGGGCCGTGCCGTCGCCCTTTGCCGCGAGCGACAGTGTTCGGGACAGCGCCCCCCGCGCGGACGCTTCACCGATGCGTGCCACGCCGTCGCTGCGCGCGCGCGCAGCGCATGCTTTCGCTGTGCCGGGACCACGGTCGGTCGATGTGTCGCTCACGCCGGGAGAAGAGCCGGTTTCGGGCGGCTTCGGTGCCGATCGTCACAGCCTTCGTCTCGCGTTATTCGCGCGACTCCTACCGGCGCCACCCGGCCGGTTCGCGCAGTCGGCCGCTGCGGCGAACGGGCCTTTATGGTTCCCCCTCGCGCCCGCCGCGCCGGCCGATCCGGGGCAGGGCAAGCCCTTCTGGATCCAGCGGCAGATGGGAGGCTGGGCGCTCGCGGGCTGGCTCTATCTGCGCGAAGGGTCGGGGAATGCGCCCGAAACCATCGGCGGCGCGAGCCAGCTCGGCGGCAGTCAGGCCGGGCTCCGCCTCGCCTATGGGTTCGGCGATACCGGCCGTATCCGCGCCTATGGCCGCGCGACGATCGCGGTGCAGCGGCCGCAGCAACGCGAGCTTGCGTTCGGCCTCGCTTTCGCCCCGCTCGCGCATCTGCCGGTCGATCTCGCGATCGAGCAGCGCGTCGCCGCGGGAAAAGAAGGTCGAACGGCGCTTGCCGTCATGGCGAGCGGCGGTGTCTCGGACGTCGTCTTGCCCGCCGGTTTCCGGCTCGACGCCTATGCGCAGGCGGGCGTCGTCGGGACGCGGCGGCGCGACGGTTTTGCCGACGGGGCGATTGTCGTCGATCGCCGCCTTGGTTCCGAAGAAACATCCTTGCGCCTCGGCGCGCTCGCGGCGGGAGCGGTGCAGCCCGGCGCGGCGCGCGTCGATGTCGGTCCGCGGCTGACGCTCCGCCTGCCCGACGTGGGCGAGGGCAGCCGCATCGCGCTCGACTGGCGCCAGCGCGTCGCAGGCGATGCGCGCCCCGAAAGCGGCCTTGCCCTGACCCTCGCAAGCGACTTCTAGAGAACGGTAAAATTTAGCCGCCGCGGCCGATTCCCCACGCCGAAAAAATGGTCTAGGGTCCTTGGAATCGGCGCGGTTCCAGCGCCGCTGAGCGCAATCGGGGCCCATGGACCTTTACCTTCCTGTCGCCAATCTGTCGGTCAATGCGCTGGTCATCATCCTGCTCGGTGGCGGGGTGGGTTTCCTGTCGGGCATGTTCGGCGTCGGCGGGGGTTTCCTGACCACGCCTTTGCTGATCTTTTACGGCATCCCGCCGACGGTCGCGGCGGCGTCGGCGGCGACGCAGGTGACGGGCGCGAGCGTGTCGGGCGTGATGGCGCATCTGGAGCGCGATGGGGTCGACCTGCGTATGGGCTGGGTGCTCGTCGCGGGCGGCCTGATCGGATCGCTGATCGGTGCGGGGTTATTCGAACTGCTCACCGCCTGGGGCCAGATCGATACGGTGATCAACATTCTTTATGTCGCTTTGCTGGGTATCGTCGGCACCTTCATGGGGCGCGAGGCGTGGGGAAGCTACCGCGCCGCGCAGACCGGATTGCCGGCGCCCGCGCGCAAGCGGCGTCATCACCCGATGGTCGCGAACCTGCCGATGCGCTGGCGCTTCTATCGGTCGGGCCTCTATATTTCGCCGCTCGCGCCGCTGCTGCTCGGCATGGTCGGGGGCGTGCTGACGATGCTGCTCGGCGTCGGCGGCGGCTTCATCATGGTGCCGGCGATGCTTTACCTGATCGGCATGGGGACGCAGGTGGTGGTCGGCACGTCGCTGTTCCAGATCCTGTTCGTGACGATCGCGACGACGATGGTCCATGCGCTGACCACCGGAGCCGTCGATATCGTGCTCGCGGGGTTGCTGCTGCTCGGCAGCGTGATCGGGGCGCAGTTCGGTGCGCGCTTCGCGCAAAAGGTGAAGCCCGAATATCTGCGCATGGCGCTCGCGGCGATCGTGCTGCTCGTCGCGCTGCGCATGGGCGTCGACCTCTTCATCCGCCCCGACGAAATCTACACCGTGCAATGAGCGCGCCGCGCGCCTTGCTTCTGTCGCTCGCGGCGCTGCTGTTGCCCGCGGCCGCCCATGCGGCCGATCCGCGGCTGGTGCCCGATGTGTCGAGCCGCGCGATCGATATCCAGTACAGCTTTACCGGCGAGGAATTGCTGCTGTTCGGCGCGATCCTCTATCCCGGCCAGCGCCTGCCCGACGACCGCGCCGACATCGTCGTGGTGCTGAAGGGGCCGGTGCGGCCGATCGTGCTGCGCG
Source organism: Sphingopyxis sp. H053 (assembly GCF_001468225.1). Classification (GTDB taxonomy): domain Bacteria; phylum Pseudomonadota; class Alphaproteobacteria; order Sphingomonadales; family Sphingomonadaceae; genus Sphingopyxis. Next base: position 10,767 of record NZ_LNRU01000015.1, read on the forward strand.
AAAAAAGCCGCGTCGCGGGCATCTGGGTCAACGCCAGCAGCATCCGCCTGCGCACGTCCCCGGGCTTTTACGCGATCGGCTCGTCGCGTCCGATCGACAAGCTGGTCGACGAACGCACCGCGGCGATCTTTGAACTCGGCCTCGCCAATCTGTCGATGTCGCCAAGCGGATTTTCGGAGGCGAAGAAGCTCGAGCGGTTCGAGGCGGGGCTGACCGACCTCTATCGCCGCTCGGGCCTTTTCGTCGAAAATCCCGCCGCGGTCGAAATCACCGAAGGCGTGCTCTATCGCGCGCGTATCCCCGTGCCGGCGCGTGTTCCGGTTGGCACCTACCGCGCCGAAACCTATCTGATCAGTCGCGGGCGCGTGCTCGCGGTCGCGTCGCGCGATGTCCAGATCCGCAAGGCCGGGTTCGAACGGTTCGTCGCGCTCGCGGCGCAGCGGCACGGCTTTCTATACGGGCTTTCGGCCGTATTCCTGTCGCTCGTGCTCGGTTACGGCGCTTCGGCGATCTTCCGGCGCCGATAGCTATCATTCACGGCCTATTTACCCTCGTCTGCGATACCCGGCCGGGGACCACAATAGGCGGGGCGGATACATGGACATGCAGGGCGGCGGATTCAGCGCCGGGGACTTGACGGCGGCACAGCATGTTCGGCTTGCCGGCGGCGGCGTAGCGGCCTCGATTGCGCCGGTAACCAACCATCATCGCGACGATCTGATGATCGGCGAAGTCGTCGATATTTCGGGATCGGCCTCGCGGATCCTGCTCGATGCCGCGGCGATCGGCAAATTGGCTTCCTCCAGCGATTCCGCGGTGGCGATGGCCGGGCAGGTCGGGGCGCAGGTCAAGGTCCGTGTCGGCAATATCTGGCTGATCGCCAGCATCCGCGACCAGCAACTGCACGAACGCGGCGAGGGGCTGATCCTCGCGACGGTCGACTTTCTTGGCGAAGGCGAAGAAGAAAAGATCACCGGCCGCATTCACAATTTCCGCCGCGGCGTCACCCGCTACCCGATCCCGGGCAGCCAGGTTTTTGCGGCAACCAGCGCCGATCTCAAGCAGATCTACGCCGCCGACGAGCGCGCGCATGTCGAAATCGGCACCGTCTATCCGACCAAGGATATTCGCGGGTCGCTCTATGTCGACGCGATGCTGGGCAAGCATTTCGCGCTCTTGGGTTCGACCGGTACGGGTAAATCGACGAGCGCCGCGCTGATCCTTCACAAGATCTGCGAGCTCGCGCCGCAGGGTCATATCGTGATGATCGATCCGCACGGCGAATATTCGGCGGCGTTCAAGGGCATCGGCGCGCTGTTCGACGTCGACAACCTCGCCATGCCCTATTGGCTGATGAATTTCGAAGAGCATTGCGAAGTCTTCGTCACCGCCGAGGGCCGCGACCGCCAGGCCGACTGCGACGTGCTCGCGCGCTGCCTGCTCCAGGCGCGGATGAAGAACCGGCTGGCCGAAGGCATGACGAAGATTACCGTGGACTCGCCGATCCCCTATCTGCTCTCCGACCTGCTCAACATTCTGCAAAACGAAATGGGCAAGCTCGACAAGGCGACGTCGAGCGCGCCGTTCATGCGGATCAAGGGCAAGATCGAGGAAATGCGCGCCGATCCGCGCTATAATTTCATGTTCTCGGGCATGCTCGTCGCCGACACGATGACGAATTTCATCGGCAAGATTTTCCGCCTGCCGTCGGACGGCCGGCCGATCTCGATCATCGATGTGTCGGGGGTGCCGAGCGACATCACGTCGGTCGTCGTCGCGGTGCTGTCGCGCCTGACCTTCGACTATGCGATCTGGTCGCGCGGCGAACCGCAGCGCCCGATCCTGCTCGTCTGCGAAGAAGCGCACCGCTACATCCCGGCCAAGGACATCGGCCAGGGCCAGGCGGTGCGCAAGATCCTCGAACGGATCGCCAAGGAAGGCCGTAAATATGGCGTGTCGCTGGGCCTCATCACCCAGCGTCCGTCCGATCTGGCCGAAGGCGTGCTGTCGCAGTGCGGCACGATCATCTCGATGCGCCTCAACAACGAACGCGACCAGCATTTCGTGAAGGCCGCGATGCCCGAAGGCGCGCGCGGCTTCATCGATTCGATCCCGGCGCTGCGTAACCGCGAATGCATCGTCTGCGGCGAGGGTGTGTCGATCCCGATCCGCGTCTATCTCGACACGCTCGAAGAGGAAAAGCGCCCGGCATCGAGCGATCCGCTGTTCTCGAAACTATGGCGCGAAACCGGCGGCGAGGCAGAAATCCTCGAGCGTGTGGTCAAGCGCTGGCGCAGCCAGGGGCGGTAAGTCCCGGCGCCAAACCCAAAACCGTCATCCCGGCGAAGGCCGGGATCTCACCGGTGCGCCATGTCGGTAGGTCGAGATCCCGGCCTTCGCCGGGATGACGATATTATGTTTTCGGCGGTTCCCACAATTCGATCGGGTTACCCTCTGGGTCATGCACCCGGGCAAATCGTCCGACCGCGGGGTCGTCCCACTCGTCCTTGGTGATGATCTCGTCGCCCGCCGCGCGAAACGGCGCCAGCACGGCGTCGAGATCGTCGACGCGCAGGTTCAGCATATGCTGGCGGTCGGCGGGGAAATAGTCGGTGTCGGCCTTGAACGGCGCGAAGACGAGCGGACCCGCGGTCACATTCCACACCCATTGGTTCGGCGGTACGCTCTCGTCGGCGCTGCATCCGCCTCCGACGCCCAGCCGTTCGCGATACCAGGCGCTCAGCGCCTCGGGGTCGCGTGCCCGGAAAAACAGTCCACCGATGCCTTTGACATGTCCCATGATGGCCTCCTGCCCGTGAAGCGGGCAGCCTAGGCCGATTGGCTCAGCGTTTCCACTCCCCGCTGCCCTTGAATTCTTCGCGGACCTGGCCCGACTGGTTGAGGCGCGGATCTGCATAGGTCTGCGCGGCGGGGGCCGCGACCGGCGGCGCGACGGACGCCGCGGGGGCCATCGTGCCGGGCAGCGGGGCCGCGGGGGTATCGGGAAGCGGTGCGGCGCCAGCGGTGAGCATCGGCGCCGGACCGGCGCCGGGCGGCAGGCCCTGACCCTTCAGAATCGCAAGCTGCTGTGCCAGCGGCAGATAGGGGCCGGGCACCGGCTCGCGGCCGAGATAGGGCGCGCGAAACGCGTCGGGCATGCCCCAGCGCCCGCGCCAGCGGTGGAAGATATGCGCGCCGACGATGTTGGTCATCACCAGGCTCTTGCCCCAGCGCGGCCAGATCGCCTGCGTGTGATAATGCGTCGCGAGGCCGACCTTGGGGAACACATAACCGCCGAGCGCCGCCGATGCGACGCGGCTCGCGCGCAGCCAGTTGGGCTTGCTTGGGCTCCGTGCCATCGCGCCGTCGCAGCTGAAGGTGAACTGGCACACGCCCGCGCGCTGCGATCCCTGGAAAACGACGCCGCATACTGTGTTGGGAAAGCTCGGGTGGCGGACGCGGTTGATCACCGTCTGCGCAACCCCGCGCATCCCGTCGTCGGTCTCCGACGCGGCTTCGTAATAGATGGCGGCGGTCAGGCAATAATGCGCGCGCTCGCGGTCGAGCGCGGTGACGCCGCGGAACACATAGGATTTGGCAGGCGGCCCGACAAAGGCTTCCTCGCGCAGCAATGCGGGGTCGGCAGGCGGCAGCGCGGCCGCGTCGCCATAACCGACGCTGTCGGGGTTGGGCAGCGTCGGGTCGATCTTCAGCGCGTCCGCATAATCCTCGGCGTTCATGATCGCCCAGCGTTCGGGATCATAGGCGCGAAAGTTCAGCGGCACCGACACGCTATACGGCCCGAAGAACGCGGGCGCGCGGAACTGACCGCTCGACAGCAGGAAGGCGAGGCACGCGACCGCGACCACCGCGACGATCGCCGCCCAGAACGTACGTCCCGGGCCCGCCGGTTTTTCCGGCACCGGGTCGCGCCACGTCGAGCGGGCGGTCAGGGACAGTTCGGGCTTCATTCGCGCATCAAATTCCATCGCTCCGCCCGTCGCCGATTCGCGCGAACGGGGCGTCAGTCCGTCTTATACGCTGAAACGCCAACAAAATGTTGCAATGCCTGTGTGATGTGTCGCGGTGGAGCAGGCAAAACGCCGGGGCTTAAGCGACGGGCGGGTTCGCGGACCTCGTTATTTCCGCGTCCCGCATGCCGCGATCCGCTCGCGCGTTGCCGCGTCCACCAGTTCGCGTATCTGAAAAAGCAGAGGGTGCCGGACGGTATGCTGTGTGCCGTAGGTCAGGTTAAACGCATAGTCGAAATCGGCGGCGTTCCGCCCGATGAGGTGCTGCAGCATCGTCTCCAGCTTGTCGAAACCTTTGACCATTCGGGCTTCGGGCGTCGTGCCGCCGCTATACTCGTCCCATAGGCTCAGGATTTCGCCGCGTAGGTCGTCGGGCAGCGGCGCACATAATGTTTCAAGATCCGCGCGCTCGCGCGCCGCCCGGCCGTCGTCGGGGCTTTGGCATGTCGCCGGGACGTCACCCGAAATCGCTTCGCCCAGGTCGTGGACGAGGCAGAGCCTGAGCAGCTTCAGCCGGTCATAATCTGCCAGTTCGCGGTCGAACAGCATCACCATCAGACAGAGCCGCCAGCTATGCTCGGCGGTGCTTTCGGCGCGGCCGTTCGATGTAATCCCGCTGCGCAGCGTGTCCTTCAGCTTTTCGGCCGCCTGCAGAAAGTCGATGATCGCGGCGAGGCGCGACGGCGCGATGGCATAGGGTGTCGTCATGCGGCGAGGCTAACCGACGGGATCGCCGACTCAAGCCGCCGAATAATTTATGCGCCGCCGTCCTGGACCAGCCGCGCAAAGCTGCCGTCCGAAAGCGGCATTCGTGTGTAGCGAAGCTGGCCGGCGGCGATCGTGAGTTCGTCGAAATCCGCATATCCGGTATCGACAATAACCGCGGGCGCGACCGCTTCGTACCAGCCGAGCGCGTCCAGCGCCGCCTCGCCCTCTGCGATGCCCGGCGAGGCGAATCGCCACAGCGACTTTCCGGCCAGTTCCTCGATCCCGACCCGCCAGCCCGAGATCCGCGCCGGCGACGCGGCGAAAAGCCGGTGCGTCAGGTCGCAGATCAGATGTGCCGGCTGCGGCGAATGGCGCACCAGGTTGAGCAAGGCGCTGTCGGCAGCCGAGTTCGGCCGCGCTGCGAGCAGGCGCGTCAACCGATCCTCTTCGGTCGTCCCGGGGGTCAGCACACCCGCCTCCCACCGCGATACCGTCGTTTGCGAGACCCCCATTTCGTCCGCCAGCGCCGACTGCTTGATGCGATTCATCGCGCGCCAGCGCCGCAGCGATGCGCCCAGATGGTTGCGGCATGGCAGTACGGCTTGGGTCACGCGGCAAGCATAGCGCCGAAGACCCGCCGCTGAAACGGCCTAGTTGGGCAAAGGCGGGATGGTCGGCGGCGTGGCGCTCGCCGGTTCCGCAAAATATTTGCTCATGCCGCGGCGGACGCGATAGGCGTCGATGCGGTCGGCATAATGGCCGGGCAGGTCGAAATCGGCATGGCGCGCGCTGGCGCCGTGCAGGGGGCGGGTGGCCATCAGGGCCATCTGGTGCCGGTAGAAAAGCTCGTTCATATCCATAGGATGTTCCTTGGGTGACTGCGCGAGCATGGGGCCGAACGATCGGCGAATGGTCCGGCCCGGCGCCCGATGAGCGCCGGGCCGGATGTCATTCATGCAGGCTGAAGATTGACAGCCGAGGTCTTGCCGCGCTGGTCGGTTTCCAGCTCGTAAGAAACGCGCTGTTCCTTGTTCAGCGTCGCCATTCCGGCGCGCTCGACGGCGCTGATGTGGACGAAGCTGTCGCCCGAGCCATCTTCATTGGCAATGAAACCATAGCCTTTGTCGCTGTTGAAGAATTTTACGGTGCCGATGGGCATGGGATGTTTCCTTTCACGAAAACAGGGAATCAACCGGCAAAAGCACCGGAGGAGCTGGTAGCGCGTGAAGGGAAGTATCCGCCGCTAGGCATCAAATTTCCGTCGCAGGCGACGTTAGCCAAATTACATTGAAATTATTTTACCGAAAAGTCAAGGTTTTTGGCAATTTCCTGTGATTTCATCGGTTCGCTGTAAAAATATTCCACAAGAATTGACCCTGCGGCGGGACATGAATTCGGCAAGCCGCATCCGGCGAAGCTCAGCGAATCTCGACCGTCAGATGTTCGATCTCGTGGACGGGTTTGACCCGCGCGCAAATGGTCTCGCGCGTTGCGCCGACGACGCTGATGATTGCCGAATGCGCGCCCGGGCCGACGCGCCAGACGTGGAGGTCGGTGATCTTCGCGTCGCCCGGGCCTTCGACAAGTTCGCGGATCTCGGCCTCGATCGCGGCGTCGGTCGCGTCGAGCAGCACCGCGCCGGTGTCGCGCATCAGCGACCAGGCCCACACCGCGATCACGACCGATCCGACGATCCCCATCAACGGGTCGAGCCACACCCAGCCCAGATAGCGCCCGCCGAGCAAGGCGGCGATCGCGAGTACCGAGGTCAACGCGTCGGCGATAACGTGCAGATAGGCCGAGCGGAGATTGTTGTCGCGCTCGTGCGCATGGCCATGATGATGGTCGTGCGCGTGATCATGGTCATGATCGTGCCCATGGCCAAGCAGCAGTGCGCTCACGATATTCACCCCCAGCCCGATCACCGCGATGATCGTCGCCTCGGTAAAGGCGACGGGGCTCGGATCGACAAGGCGCATCGCCGATTCGAACGCGATGCCGAGCGCAACGATGCCGAGCACGAGCGCCGAGGCGAAACCGGCGAGGTCGCCGACCTTGCCCGTGCCGAAGCTGTAACGGCGCCCATGGGCGTGGCGCTTCGCATAGGCATAGGCGATCGCCGCGATCCCGAGCGCGCCTGCATGCGTCGCCATATGGAAGCCATCGGCGAGCAGCGCCATCGAGTTGAAGGCAAGCCCCGCGGCGATCTCGCCGACCATCATCACCGCGGTGAGTGCGACGACCCACAAGGTACGCCGCGCATTCTCGTCGTGCCGCTTGCCGAGGAAGACATGGTCGTGGGCCAGCGCCTCGGTTTCGCTATCGAACGACATGGCCATTCCCTATCCCAAAAGCGAAGAATGGCAAGCGATGGGAAAGGTGCGGCCCATCATGGGGTGGTCATGTACCCCCATTTTTCGTCATCCCGGGCTTGACCCGGGATCCCGCTTTTTTGCTGCATCGGGCAGCCTTGGCCTCAAGCGGGACCCCGGATCAAGTCCGGGGTGACGATAAAGAGTAAGGTCTACTTCCGGTCGCTTGCCCCATCCCGCATTCCCCCTTGCCGACTCATCCGCCAAAGCCTATATGCGCCGTACTTCTTGACATGGTTAGCCAGTTGGGACGTCGGGGCCGCGGGCCGCGGCGGCTATACCCACATGCTTTCCGGTCATCCGAAACGGGAAATTTCATTGGCCGATCTCAACGTCCTCAATGCGATCATCGCGCCCGAAGCCGAGGCGATGGGCCTTGCGCTCGTGCGCGTCGCTTTCTTTGGCGGCGAGAGCGATCCGACCTTGCAGATCATGGCCGAGCGCCCCGATACGCGCCAGTTGACGATCGAGGATTGCGCCGACCTGTCGCGCCGCATTTCGGCGCAGCTCGACGCGCTCGAGGAAGCGGGCAAGGACCCGATCGAGCAGGCGTACCGGCTCGAAGTGTCGTCGCCGGGCATCGACCGCCCGCTGACGCGCCCTGCCGACTTCGCCGACTGGGCGGGGCACGAGGCGAAGATCGCGCTGAAGGAAAAGCGCGACGGACGTCAGCGCTTCAACGGCGAGCTGATCGGCATCGACGGCGATGTCGTTACGATTTCGGATAAAGAGGGTGTGGAGCACAAGCTGCCGTTCGACGCGATCGACACGGCGAAGCTCGTTCTCACCGACAAATTGATTGCCGCAACCGTCCCGCTCTCGATCGAGGGCGCCGACGAAATGGAAGAAGAAGGACAGGACTGATGGCCACTGCCATTTCCGCCAACAAGGCCGAACTCCTCGCGATTGCCAACAGCGTCGCCAGCGAGAAGATGATCGACAAGGGCATCGTCATCGAAGCCATTGAAGAAGCGATCCAGCGCGCCGCGCGCGCCCGCTACGGCGCCGAGAACGACATTCGTGCGAAGCTCGACCCGCAGACCGGCGACCTGCGCCTGTGGCGCGTCGTCGAAGTCGTCGAACAGGTCGAGGATTATTTCAAGCAGGTCGACCTCGCCGCCGGCCAGAAGCTGCAGAAGGACGCCAAGATCGGCGACTTCATCGTCGACCCGCTGCCCGCAGTCGATCTCGGCCGCATCGACGCCCAGTCGGCCAAGCAGGTGATCTTCCAGAAGGTCCGCGAAGCCGATCGCGAGCGCCAGTATCAGGAATTCAAGGATCGCGGCGGTGAGATCATCACCGGCGTCGTGAAGTCGGTCGAATTCGGCCACATCGTCGTCAACCTCGGCCGCGCCGAAGGCGTGATCCGCCGCGACCAGCAGATCCCGCGCGAACTGATGCGCGTCGGTGACCGCGTTCGCGCGCTGATCCTGTCGGTGCGCAGCGAAACGCGCGGCCCGCAGATTTTCCTCAGCCGCGCGCACCCCGACTTCATGAAGAAGCTGTTCGCGCAGGAAGTCCCCGAAATCTACGACGGCATCATCGAGATCAAGGCCGCCGCGCGCGACCCGGGCTCGCGCGCCAAGATCGGCGTGATCAGCTATGACGGCTCGATCGACCCCGTCGGCGCGTGCGTCGGCATGAAGGGCAGCCGCGTGCAGGCGGTCGTCCAGGAAATGCAGGGCGAAAAGATCGACATCATCCCCTGGTCCGAAGACACGGCGACCTTCGTCGTCAACGCGCTCCAGCCCGCAACGGTCCAGCGCGTCGTGATCGACGAGGATGACAGCCGCATCGAAGTCGTCGTTCCCGACGACCAGCTGTCGCTCGCCATCGGTCGCCGCGGCCAGAATGTCCGTCTCGCCAGCCAGCTCACCGGCAGCCAGATCGACATCATGACCGAGGCCGACGCGAGCGAGAAGCGCCAGCGCGAATTCGTCGAACGCTCGACGATGTTCCAGGAAGAGCTTGACGTCGACGAAACGCTCGCGCAGCTGCTCGTCGCCGAAGGCTTCGGCGAACTCGAAGAAGTCGCTTATGTGGGCATCGACGAACTCGCGAGCATCGAAGGCTTCGACGAGGAACTGGCGCAGGAACTGCAAAGCCGCGCGACCGAAGGCCTCGAGCGCCGCGAAGAAGCCTCGCGTCAGGAACGCCGCGCGCTCGGCGTCGAGGACGATCTGGCCGAGATCCCGCACCTGACCGAAGCAATGCTTGTCGTGCTAGGCAAGGCCGGGATCAAGACGCTCGACGACCTCGCCGATCTCGCGACCGACGAACTGATCGCCAAGAAGCGCACCGACAACCGCCGCGGCCCGCCGCGCAGCGAACGCGCCGAGGACAAGGGCGGCGTGCTGGGCGAATATGGCCTGAGCGAAGAGCAGGGCAACGAAATCATCATGGCGGCGCGCGCGCACTGGTTCGACGACGAGCCGGAAGCCGACGCACCGGAAGCTGGGCCCGCGGCGGAGCCGCAAAACGGGGAGGCCGCCGATGCGGACCCCGCACAATGATCAGCTGAGCGAACCAGACCGCGCTGGTCGGCGCGGCCAGCATGTGCCTGAACGGCGCTGCGTCATCACCGGCAAGGTTTCGCCGGCCGAACGGCTCGTGCGCCTTGCGCTCGGGCCCGACGGCACGATTGCGCCCGACGTCCTCGGCAAGGCGCCGGGGCGCGGCGCGTGGATCGGCGTCGATCGCGCGACGCTCGAAGCCGCACAGGCCAAGGGCAAGCTGAAGGGCGGGCTGGCGCGCGCGCTGCAGGACGGCAATTTCACGATCCCCGACGACCTTGGCGCGCGCATCGAGGCGCAGCTTCAACGCGCGACGCTCGACCGGCTGGGGCTGGAATCGCGCTCGGGCACCCTGCTCAGCGGAAATGAAAAGATCGAAACCGCGGCGCGCAAGGGTCAGGTTCGCTTGCTGCTCCACGCCAGCGATGCGGGCGAGGACGGGCGCAAGAAATTGGCGCAGGCGTGGCGCGTCGGCGAGGACGATGAAGGCTCGGGCCGCGAGGGCCGGGTCTTGCCGGTGGACCGCGGCACCCTATCTATGGCATTAGGCCGCGAGAATGCGGTGCATCTGGCGTTGACCGACGCCCGCGCCGCGGACCGGGTGCTGGCGCATTTGAGCCGCTGGCAGTTTTTCACAGGATGGAGTAGGGACGCGACCAACCGCGATTCCGACCCGCACGCCGCGCCGGCTTCTGGCGAGGAAAATATTGGGGCGTTGCCGACCAGCAGCGCCGCTTCGGACGCGTTTTGAAGGAATGATGGTTTTCGATGAGTGACGAACAGGACAAACCGACCCTTACCCGCAAGCCCCTGGGGCTGAAGCGGACGGTCGAGGCCGGACAGGTGCAGCAACAATTCAGCCACGGGCGCCGCAACACGGTGGTGGTCGAGGTGAAGCGTCGCCGCGTGCTCGGTCGTCCGGGCGAAGCCGCCCCGGTCGAGGCCGAAGAGGTCGAGGCCGCTCCGGCGCCCGCACCGACTCCCGCTCCGGCACCCGCGCCCGCTCCGAAGCCGGCCGCGCCCCGCGTCAGCGAGAATGACAGCCTGATGTCGCGTCAGGAACGCCAGGCGCAGCTGCTGCGCGAGGCCGAAGAAGCGCGCATGTCGGCGCAAGAAGATAATCGCCGCCGCGACGAAGCCGCGCGTGCGCGCGCCGCCGAGGAAGAGAAGGCGCGCGCCGAAGCCAAGGTCGAACAGGCAACGGCGAAGGCCGTCGAGCCGGCTCCTGCCGCGCCCGCTGCCGAAGCGCCCGCTGCCGCTCCCGCCGCCGAAGCGCCCGTCGCTGCCGCAGCGCCGCAGAGCGAGGCCGCGCCGACACCCGCACCGCGCGCGACGACCAGCGCTGCGCCCGCACCGCGCCGCTTTACCCCGGTCGCGGCTCCGCAGCGCCCCGAACCCAAGCGTCCCGAGCCGAAGGCAACCCGTGGCGGCGACAGCCGCCGCCAGTCGGGCAAGCTTACCGTCACGCGGGCGCTGAACGAAGACGAAGGTGCGCGCGCGCGCAGCCTCGCGGCGCTGAAGCGCGCCCGCGAAAAGGAAAAGCGTTCGCACACCGCCTCGTCGGGTCCGCGTGAGAAGCAGATCCGCGAAGTCACCGTGCCCGAAAGCATCACGGTTCAGGATCTCGCCAACCGCATGGCCGAAAAGACCAGCGATCTGGTCAAGGCGCTGTTCAAGATGGGCGTCCCGTCGGCGAGCACCGACACGATCGATCAGGACACCGCCGAACTGCTCGTCACCGAGTTCGGGCACGAGATCATCCGCGTCAGCGAAGGCGACATCGACATCCGTCACGATGAAGATGTCGACGATGCCGAACATCTGAAGCCGCGCGCTCCGGTCGTCACGATCATGGGTCACGTCGACCACGGCAAGACGTCGCTGCTCGACGCGCTGCGCGGTGCGAATGTGCAGGCGGGCGAAGCCGGCGGCATCACCCAGCATATCGGCGCCTATCAGGTGAAGACCCCCGACGGGTCGCTCGTCACCTTCCTCGATACGCCGGGCCACGAAGCCTTTACCGAGATGCGTCAGCGCGGTGCCAATGTCACCGACATCGTCATCTTGGTGGTCGCCGCCGACGACGGCCTCAAGCCGCAGTCGATCGAGGCGATCAATCATGCGAAGGCGGCGAACGTGCCGATCATCGTCGCGATCAACAAGGTCGACAAGGAAGGCGCCAATCCGCAGCGCGTCCGCGAACGCCTGCTCGAGCATGAGCTGGTGGTCGAGGAAATGGGCGGCGACGTGCAGAATGTCGAAGTGTCGGCGCTGAAGAAGACCGGCCTCGACAAATTGCTCGACGCGATCGCGGTGCAGGCCGAAATCATGGAGCTCAAAGCCAACCCCGACCGCGCCGCCGAAGGCACCGTTGTCGAGGCGAAGCTCGACAAGGGCCGCGGCCCCGTCGCGACGATCCTCGTCCGCCGCGGTACGCTCAAGGTCGGCGACATCTTCGTCTGCGGCGCCGAAAGCGGCCGTGTTCGCGCGCTGATCGACGACCAGGGCAAGCAGATCAAATCGGCGACCCCGTCGATGCCGGTCGAAGTGCTCGGTCTGGGCGGCGTCCCGATGGCGGGCGATACGCTCACCGTCGTCGAGAATGAAGCGCGCGCCCGCGAAGTCGCGACCTATCGTCAGGAACAGGCGACGCGCAAGCGCACCGTCCAGGCACCGGTCAGCCTCGAAGGCATGTTCGAGGCGCTCGCCGACAAGGCGAACGTCATCCAGTTCCCGGTGATCATCAAGGGCGATGTGCAGGGGTCGGTCGAGGCGATCGTCAATGCATTGAACAAGCTGTCGACCGACGAGATCCGCGTCCGCGTGCTCCAGTCGGGCGCCGGCGCGATCACCGAGAGCGACGTGACGCTGGCGGCGGCGACCAAGGCGCCGATCATCGGCTTCAACGTCCGTCCGAACGCCAAGGCGCGCGATATCGCGAAGCGCGAAAAAGTGCGCTTCATGTATCATGACGTCATCTATCACCTGACCGATGAGATCAGGAAGGAAATGGCGGGCGAGCTGGGTCCCGAACGGATCGAAACCGTCGTCGGCCGCGCCGAGGTCAAGGACGTGTTCCCCGCGGGCAAGCGCGACAAGGCTGCGGGTCTGCTCGTGCTCGAAGGCTCAATCCGCAAGGGGCTGCACGCACGCCTTACGCGCGACGACGTCATCGTGTCGGCAACGACCATCTCGTCGCTCCGCCGCTTCAAGGACGATGTCGCCGAAGTGCGCGCGGGTCTCGAATGCGGTGTCGTGCTGGCGGATACCAACGACATCAAGGCGGGCGACCACCTCGAAGTCTTCGAAGTCGAACTGCGCGAACGGACGCTCTAACGGGCGTCCGCTCCGCGCGGGTCAGGAGGTGCCGGCATGGCTCGCTATGTGGCATTGTTCGGCAGCATCAACGTCGGTGGCAACCGGCTGACGATGGCCGACCTGCGTTCGGCGTTCGAGGCCGAGGGTTTCAGCAACGTCGAAACCGTCGTGGCGAGCGGCAATGTGCTGTTCGACCATGACGCGCGGCCGACGCGCGGGCTCGAAGAGAAATTGTCGATCATGGTCGACGAGCGTTTCGACATGACGAGCGCGGCGCTGGTGCGCGATCGCGACGAACTCGCCGCGGCGATCGCCGACAATCCGTTCGCGGGCACGAACGAGGATCGCATCGTCCATACGATGTTCCTCGACGGTCAGCCCACCGCGGAGCAGTTCGATGCGCTGGCGACCGACCACCGCGTCCGGCCGAACGAGCGCCTCGCGCTCGGCGACCGGGCGCTCTATATCGACTTTGGCGACGGAGCCGCCGACAGCAAGTTGCACGCGCGGCTGATCGAGCGGCGGCTGGGACACAAGGGCACCGCGCGCAACATGCGCTCGATCGCGCGGATCATCGCGAAACTGGACGAAGAGGCAAAGGGTTAGGCGATGAAAACCGAAAAAGAAAAAGGCCCCTCGGTCCGCGTGCTGCGCGTCGGCGAACAGGTGCGCCACCTCCTCTCCGAAATCCTCGCACGCGGCGACGCGCATGACGAGCTCTTGGCCAAGCATCCGGTGAGCATCACCGAGGTCCGCATGTCGCCCGACCTGCGCCACGCAACGGTGTTCGTGAAACCCTTGCTCGGCAAGAATGAGGAAGCGGTGCTGAAGGCGCTGCGCACCAACACCGCCTGGCTGCAAAAGAGCGTCGCCGAAAAGATGAGCATGAAATATGCCGCGAAGCTCAAATTCTTGAGCGACGAAAGCTTCGATGAGGCGAGCCATATCGACAAATTGCTGCGCGACCCGAAGGTGGCGAGGGATTTGGCGAGCGGCGAGGGCGAAGCCCAAGACTGATCTGAAAACTATCGTCATCCCGGCGAAGGCCGGGATCTCGACCTCTCGTTATGACGTCACCATGAGATCCCGGCCTTCGCCGGGATGACGGAGCTGGGGTTCGGCTAAGGCTACTTCCCCTTGATCCCCGCCGCCTTCTCCAGCTCGACCAGCGCATCCTCCAGATAGTCGATCAGCCGCTGGACGTGCGGAACGCTGCGGCGGCACGCGGTGATGCCGAAATCGATATTCTTGTTGTTCGACACCTGCGTGATGTTCATCGCCATGCCGTCGACCGGGATGCTCGCGGGATACATGCCGTCGAGCCGCGCGCCGTTCCAGTAAAGCTGCTCGCGCGGGCCGGGGACGTTCGAGATGGTGACGCTGTACGCCGGGAACTTGTCGGCGGTGCGCGTCAGCGCGGTCAGCATCTGCGGCATTTGCGTGATCGCAGTATAGATTTGGATCTGCTGCGCGGTCATTTCGCGAAGCTGCGCCTTCGCGGCGTTCATCGACGCCTGGATCGTCGCCATGCGCGTCGCGGGATCGTCGATATGCGTCGCGAGGTTCGCGGTCACCGCCGCGACCGAATTGCCCGAATCGATATCGTCCTTGGCGCGGATCGACACCGGCGCCATGGCTTTCAGCGGCTTGTCGGGCAGCTCGTTCAACGATTGCAGATATTTGCGCATCGCGCCCGAACACATGGCGAGCACCGCGTCGTTGATCGTCCCGTCATATGCCTTGCCCATCGCGCGCACGCGTTCGAGCGACCAGCTTTGCGCGACGAAACGCCGCGCGCCGGTGATGTTGCGGTTGAAGCTGGTGCGCGGCAACCCGCCCCACGGCGTCGCAAGGTCGCTGCCGCCGAGCCCGAACATCGCGGCGGCATATTGGTTCAGTGCCTTGGTCACCCCGACGCTGTTGCCCCATTGCTCCTTCAGGAAGCCGCCGATGGCCTTGATGTCGGTGATGCTCGGCGTCGGCGCTTTCTTCGGCGCCGGGAATTTGCGCTTATACGCTTCATAGGCTTCGACCGACATCGGCGAGTAGCTACGCTTTTCCTTCGCATCGGCGCTCAGCATCGCGTTGGTGAAGTGCATCGACGACGCGCCGTCCATCAGCGCATGGTGGATCTTGAAATAGGTCGCGATCTGCCGGTCGGGCAGGCCCGAGATCAGCGTGATCTCCCACATCGGTCGCGTCCGGTCGAGCAAGGTCCCGTGAAGGCGCGAAACGAGCTCGAACATTTCGCGATAGCGCCCCGGCTTGGGCAAGGCGGCGCTGCGCACATGGTAATGCATGTCGATGTCGCGGTCGGGTTCGAGCCGGATCGGGCCGTACTGACCGAGCGGCGTGAGCTTCAACACCTCACTGAATGGTCGCCGCAGCCCCTCGGACTGTCGCAGCATCGCGAGCTGCTCGTTCAGCCACTCGGTCTCGTCGACCTTGTCGGGCAATGTATAGAGATTGACGCCGCCGACATGCATCGGCGTCTCGCGCGTTTCCGCGACCAAAAACATCGCGTCGGTCACCGGCATCAGCCGCATGGCAGCTCTCCCCACTGTTTATGCTGCATCTTTGATGCGCAGCATGACAGGGGGTGTGGGTGTGTCAAGCGCGTGGGCCCGGGCTAGTTAGTTGACAAAGTCAAATAATTGACGCATCGTATCACCATGCCATCGGTCAACCTCCACCTGCCGGACGATCACGCGCCGGCGCCCCATGCCGCCACGGACGCGCTGCGCCGCTTCAACCGCTTCTACACGCGCTTTGCCGGGGTTCTTGGTCCTGGCTATATGGGCAGCGAGCTTTCGCTGATCGAGGCGCGCATCCTCTATGAAATCGCCACGGGGCAGCCGGTCGTCTCGAAGCGGATCGTCGAGACGCTGTCGGTCGACCCCGGTTATCTCAGCCGCATCCTGCGCCGCTTCACCCAACTGGGCTGGATCGCGCGGACGCGCGGAGCCGACGCGCGCGAGCATCCGATCCGGCTGACCGCGGCGGGCGAGGCGCTGTTTTCCCAGCTCGACCGCACGACCGCCGCTTCGACATCGGCGACGCTCGCGCATCTGTCGCCGGGCGAGCAGGCCGGGCTGGCCGAGCGGCTGGCATGGATCGAGGCGCGGCTGGCGGGTGTGCCGCTGCCGCCGCCCGCGGTCCGTCCGTGGCGGCCGGGCGACATGGGGCTGATCACCGCGCAACAGGCGGTCTATTATCGCAATGCCTATGGCTGGGGCGACGCGATGGAAGTGCTGATCGGCGAGATTACGAGCCGCTTCGTTCGCGATTTCCATGCCGGCCGCGAACAATGCTGGGTCGCCGAACGCCATGGTGAACTGCTCGGCAGCGTCTTCCTCGTCGCGGAGTCCGACGAGGTCGCGCGGCTGCGCCTGCTCTATGTCGATGCCGCGGCGCGGGGCCATGGTCTCGGCCGCGATCTCGTCGGGCGCTGCATCGCCTTCGCGCGCGAGGCGGGCTATGCCGAACTGGTGCTCTGGACGCACACGGTCCTCGCATCGGCGCGCGCCATCTATGCGGACTATGGTTTCACCATCGAAAAGGTCGAGACGCACGACGAATTCGGCAAGCCCGAACAGAGCGAACACTGGCGGCTCGCGCTTTAGGGTCTGGACCCTAAGTCCTGACAACTGGTGCAAGGCCCATGTCCGCGCTATTGGGCGCCGATGGCCAAGCTCTATTTCTACTACGCCAGCATGAACGCTGGCAAATCGACGACGCTGTTGCAGGCGGATTTCAACTATCGCGAGCGCGGCATGGAAACGATGCTGTGGACCGCGGCGCTCGACGACCGCTACGGCGCGGGGCAAGTGACGAGCCGCATCGGGCTGATGGCCGAAGCGCATAAATTCGATCCCGACAGCGACCTGTGGGCGGCGGTGGGCGCCGAAAACGCTGAGCGGCCGCTCGCCTGCGTGCTCGTCGACGAAGCGCAGTTCCTGACGCGCGCGCAGGTGCTGGAGCTTGCGCGGCTCGCCGACGAGGTGGACATCCCGGTGCTCTGCTATGGCCTGCGCACCGATTTTTCGGCCGAGCTATTCCCCGGATCGGCGGCGCTGCTCGGCATTGCCGACGCGCTCGTCGAGCTGAAGGCGGTGTGCGAGTGCGGGCGCAAGGCGACGATGAACCTGCGCGTCGACGAAAGCGGCCGCGCCGTCGTCGAGGGCGCGCAGACCGAAATCGGCGGCAATGACCGCTATGTCGCGATGTGCCGGCGCCACTTCATGGCGAAACGGCGCGAAGCCGCGGAAGTGCTCGCCAATGCTTGACCGCCTTTATGTCGACCTTGCCGACGGCAACCTCCGCCTCGTCAAGCTGACCGAAGCGCATCGCGAAGACCTGCGCGCCGCCTGCGCCGCCGATGCCGATGTCTGGGCAATCTATTCGTCGAGTTTCGGCCCCGGCCATTTCGACAAGAGCTTCGATACGCTGATCGGCGGCTCTGGCCGCATGCCCTATGCGATCATGGACGGCGATAGGCTCGTCGGCATGACCGCCTGGCTGCGCCCCGATATGTCGGCGCAGACGGTCGAGATTGGCAACAGCTTCATCCACCCCGATGCGCGCGGCACCGGCTTCAACGGCCGGGTCAAGCGCCTGATGCTCGATCACGCCTTTGCGGTCGGCATCCGCCGCATCGAATTCCGCATCGACGAGCGCAACAAGCGGAGCCAGGCCGCGGTCGCGAAGCTCGGCTGTACCAAGGACGGCGTGCTGCGGTCGGAGCGCATCACCTGGACGGGCTATGTGCGTGATACCGGCCTCTGGTCGTTACTTGCAAGCGAGTGGCAAACATAATCCTCCCTGTCGCGAAGCGATGGGGAGGGGGACCGCCGCCGTAGGCGGTGGTGGAGGGGCGGCGACGTTGCGCCACAGCCCCTCCGTCAGCGCTTCGCGCTGCCACCTCCCCATGCCTTCGGCACAGGGAGGATCAGGGTCAGCCAAGGTTCAGCCTGCTCTGGCTAAACGACTCGCCATGAAGAATCTCGCACTCTCCCTGGCCGCCGTGCTGCTTCCCCTTTCTGCGGCCGCGGCGGCCAACGAGCCTGCAAAAGAACCGCGCGCGCTCGGCGTCGAATCGAGCATCGTCTTTCCGAGCGACAGCACGATCCGCAACTGGCAGGCCGACCGCGACCGCGGCATCTGGATCGAGGGCCGCCGCGGCGAATGGTATTATGGCAGCTTCGCCGGCCTCTGCCGCGATGTCGATTTCGCGCACGCGATCGGCGTCGAAACGCGCGGTGCCGGGCGGCTCGACAAATTTGCGTCGATCATCGTCCGCGGTGAGCGCTGCATGCTCTCGTCCTTCGTGACCTCGGCGCCGCCGCCGTCGAAGGAGGAGCGCAAGGCCGCGCGCGAAGCCGAAAAGGCCGCGCAAAATTGACAGTCTTCAACCCGCGATTTCTTGTCTGCCGCATTTTACGAACCATCAGGTTTCACCTGACTTGAAAATGCTCTAGCGGCGCGGGATGAACGGCTGGATCATCCTCGACAAACCTGTCGGCCTTGGCTCGACGCAGGCGGTGGGCGCGGTGAAACGCGTGTGCCGCGAGGCGGGGCTGGGCAAGGTCAAGGTCGGCCATGGCGGCACGCTCGACCCGCTCGCGTCGGGGGTGCTGCCGATCGCGCTCGGCGAGGCGACGAAGCTTTGCGGCCGGATGCTCGATGCGAGCAAGATTTACGACTTCACCGTGAAGTTCGGAACCGAAACGGACGGCCTTGATGCGGAGGGCGAAGTGGTGGCGACGAGCGACGTGCGACCGACGCTCGCCGAAATCGAAGCGGTGCTGCCGCGCTTCACCGGCCCGATCGAACAGGTGCCGCCGGCCTATTCGGCGATCAAGATCGACGGCCAGCGCGCCTATGACCGCGCGCGCAAGGGCGAAGCGGTCGAGATGAAGGCGCGCAGCGTGACGATCCATGCGCTCGAGCTGCACCCCGCGCCGGCGGGGCCACGCGAAAGCGCCACCCTCACCGCCCATGTCTCCAAGGGCACCTATATCCGCAGCCTCGTGCGCGACATCGCGTACGCCGTCGGCACCGTCGGCCATGTCACGATGCTGCGCCGCACCAAAGCGGGGCCGTTCGATCTGGAACACGCGATTTCGCTGGACAAATTGAACGCATTCGGCCAAGGGGCCGCGCAATCAGAAATATTTCTGCCGCTTGAGGCAGGGCTGGTCGACATCCCGGCTCTGAACCTTTCCCCGGAAGCGGCAGGGGCGATCCGTCAGGGTCGTGTCTGGACCGGGGGTAGCACGGATGACGGGCTCTATTGGGGAAGGGACAGCGAAATGCGTCCCGTTGCCCTGATCGAGGCTTTGGCGGGAACGCTGAAAGTCGTCCGGGG
The DNA here is from genome assembly GCF_001468225.1 of Sphingopyxis sp. H053. Taxonomy (GTDB): domain Bacteria; phylum Pseudomonadota; class Alphaproteobacteria; order Sphingomonadales; family Sphingomonadaceae; genus Sphingopyxis. The sequence continues at coordinate 30,076 of NZ_LNRU01000015.1, forward strand.
CTTCAATCTGTAAACAAGGATGTTCGAGGAAAATATCTATGTCGATTACCGCCGAGCGCAAAACCGAAGTCATCACCGACAATGCCCGTGCAAAGGGCGATACCGGTTCGCCGGAAGTGCAGGTCGCAATCCTGACCGACCGCATCAACACGCTGACCGCCCACTTCAAGGCGCACCACAAGGACAACCACAGCCGCCGCGGCCTCCTCATGATGGTCAACAAGCGTCGCAGCTTGCTCGACTATCTGAAGAAGAAGGACGAGGGTCGCTATTCGGCTCTCATCGCGAAGCTGGGTCTTCGTAAGTAAGAATTTCTGGCGGCCCCGGATTTCCGGGGCCGCTGTCATATTGGTCCCGCGCAAAGTGCCGGGCCACAGGGCCGCTCCCGCATCCGGCGGGACCGCCATAAGGGCAGACAGACGCCCTAAACCGCCCCGGGCCGGATTGCCCGGAATCAGAGGCCCCGCCCGGCATCGGGCCCGGCGGGCGAAGGAAACTCCATGTTTGACGTGAAAAAAGTATCGATCGAGTGGGGCGGTGAAACGCTGACCCTCGAAACGGGCAAGGTTGCCCGTCAGGCCGACGGCGCGGTTGTCGCGACGCTTGGCGAAACGATGGTGCTGGCTGCCGTGACCGCTGCCAAGACGGTCAAGGAAGGGCAGGATTTCTTCCCGCTCACCGTCCACTATCAGGAAAAATATTCGGGCGCAGGCCGCATCCCCGGCGGCTTCTTCAAGCGCGAGCGCGGCGCGACCGAAAAGGAAACTTTGGTTTCGCGTTTGACCGATCGTCCGATCCGTCCGCTGTTCCCCGAAGGTTTCTACAACGAAATCAACGTCATTGCTCAGGTCCTGAGCTATGACGGCCACAATGAGCCCGACATCCTTGCGATGGTCGCCGCCTCGGCAGCGCTCACCATCTCGGGCGTGCCCTTCATGGGCCCGATCGGCGCCGCACGCGTCGGTTATGTCGATGGCGAATATATCCTGAACCCCACCGACGCGCAGGTTGCCGAAGGCGACCTCGACCTCGTCGTCGCCGCGACCTACGACGCCGTGATGATGGTCGAATCCGAAGCCAATGAGCTGTCGGAAGAGATCATGCTCGGCGCCGTGCTGTTCGCGCACGACGCGTGCAAGGACGTCGTCAAGGCGATCGTGAAGCTGGCCGAACAGGCTGCCAAGGATCCCTGGGACATGGCCGAACAGGCCGACCTGTCGGCTGCCAAGGACAAGCTCAAGAAGCTGATCGGCAAGGACATCGCCGCCGCGTACAAGCTGACCGACAAATCGGCCCGCTCGAACGCGCTGAACGAAGCCCGCGCCGCCGCCAAGGCTGCTTTCGCCGACGCCGCGCCGCAGGACCAGATGGCCGCCGGCAAGCTGATGAAGAAGCTCGAAGCCGAAATCGTTCGCGGCGCCATCCTCAAGGACGGCAAGCGCATCGACGGACGCACGACGACGCAGATTCGTCCCATCCTTGCCGAAACGCACTTCCTGCCCCGCGCGCACGGTTCGGCGCTGTTCACCCGCGGCGAGACGCAGACCATCGCGACCTGCACCTTGGGCACCAAGGACAGCGAGCAGATGATCGACGGCCTCAACGGCCTCAGCTACTCGAACTTCATGCTGCACTATAACTTCCCGCCCTATTCGGTTGGCGAAGTCGGTCGTTTCGGGGCACCCAGCCGCCGCGACATCGGCCATGGCAAGCTGGCATGGCGTGCGCTGCACGCGGTGCTGCCGACGAAGGACGAGTTCCCCTACACGATCCGCATCACCAGCGACATCACCGAGTCGAACGGCTCGTCGTCGATGGCGTCGGTTTGCGGTGGTTCGCTGGCCATGATGGACGCCGGTGTTCCGCTGAAGCGTCCGGTTTCGGGCATCGCGATGGGCCTGATCCTCGAAGGCAAGGATTATGCGATCCTGTCGGACATCCTTGGTGACGAAGATCACCTCGGCGACATGGACTTCAAGGTTGCGGGCACCGCCAACGGCATCACCACGATGCAGATGGACATCAAGATCGCGGGCATCACGCGCGAGATCTTCGAAGCCGCTTTGAACCAGGCGAAGGAAGGCCGCGCGCACATCCTCGGCGAAATGGCGAAGGCGCTGGGCGAAGCCCGCACCGAGCTGTCGGCGCATGCGCCGCGCATCGAAACGATGCAGATCGACAAGTCGAAGATCCGCGACATCATCGGCACCGGCGGCAAGGTGATCCGCGAGATCGTCGCAACCACCGGCGCCAAGGTCGACATCGACGACGAAGGCCTGATCAAGATCTCGTCGAGCGATCCCGAGCAGATCGAAGCCGCGCGCAAGTGGATTTCGGGCATCGTCGAAGAAGCCGAAGTCGGCAAGATCTATGACGGCAAGGTCGTCAACCTCGTCGATTTTGGTGCGTTCGTGAATTTCATGGGCGGCAAGGACGGTCTGGTCCACGTCAGCGAAATCGCCAACGAGCGCGTCGAGAAGGTCGCCGATGTCCTGAGCGAAGGCCAGGAAGTCAAGGTCAAGGTCCTCGAGATCGACCCGCGCGGCAAGGTTCGCCTGTCGATGCGCGTCGTCAACCAGGAAACCGGCGAAGAGCTGGAAGACACCCGCCCGCCGCGCGAACCGCGCAGCGATCGCGGCCCGCGCCGTGATGGCGGTGATCGTGGCGATCGCGGCCCGCGTGGCGGCGGCGGCGGTCGTGACCGCGGCCCGCGCCGTGACGGCGGCGGCGAAGGCCGTGGCGACCGCGGCCCGCGCCGCGAGCGCAGCGAAGGTCCGGAAGATCAGGGTCATGTGCCCGACTTCCTGAAGGACTGAGCCTTCCGCTAATCGGAAAAGAGAAGGGGCCGCGAAAGCGGCCCCTTTTTCTTGGTAGCTTTGGGGTGGATTCTTGCCCGTTCCCTTCCGCAGGTATACCGTCGATTTCCAGTCATTCGTGGAAGACCAATGCAGGATGTTCTGGAAGGATACGCCGCCGTTGCCACCGCGGACTTTATTGCCGCATATGAAGGGCTGTCGCCGGAAAGCATATACGAGCACGTCATCGATTTACTCCCAGATCGCAGCATTAAGATTGCGGATATTGGAGCCGGAACGGGGCGCGACGCAGCATGGTTGGCCGCCAAGGGACACGACATACTCGCTATCGAACCGGTGCGTGAACTTCGCGAGGCGGGCAAGAAGCTTCACCCCGCCGCAAATATCAAGTGGCTGGATGATCGCTTGCCATATCTCGGCGCAGTGCCGGCCGGTGCCTCGTTCGATCTCGTGACCTTGTGCGCCGTGTGGCAGCACCTTCCCGACGCAGATCGGGCAATCGCCATAGCTCGCCTTGCGACTATGATCGCACCGAACGGAATCCTCATCATGTCGCTTCGACACGGCCCCGGCGCCAAAGGTCGCAGGGTATTTCCGGTGTCGCCCGACCTGACAATCGAAATGGCATATGCTTGTGGGCTGCACCTTCTACGCAGGCAGCACGCCCACTCCATTCAAAGGGGCAATCAGGTCATGGGGGTTTCTTGGACTTGGCTTGCTTTCGGGAAGGTCCGCTAACGGAGCGCTTCGCCGCAGCGTTGATTGGCGTATTCCGGTCGCAAGCCGTCGTCGGCGTATCGCCCTGCGTTGATCAGCCCTGCCGCTGCCGCCAGCCCGCATAGAGATCGGGTCTGCCGGTCAGCCGGACGGGCAGGTGCCGGATTTCCATCGACTGCTGCGAAAACGGCTTGGCCAGATCGTCGTAGATCGCCGCCGTCGACAGGCCGTAGGGGGCGCCGTCCTCGTTCGAATAGGCATAGGTCACGGCGTTGATTCCCGTGAGGCGCATCGCCGCCATGCACATTGGGCAGGGATGGCCGCTCGCGAAGACCGCGCAGCCGCTGAGGTCGGCGCTCAGCGACTTGCTCGCGAGCCGGATGGCATTGAGCTCCGCATGCGAGGTCGGATCGCCGGTCGCCGATATTTCGTTGACGGCCTTGGCGATGATCCGCCCGTCACGGACGATCACCGCGCCAAACGGCCGGCCGCCCTTTTCTGCATTGGCATAGGCGAGCGCGATCGCTTCGCGCAGATATTCTTCGGTGTTTTCCATTATCGTGGCATTCCCGTCGGCTTGTCTTCGCGTCGGAAAATGCCACGATCCTTGGTCGGCTGTCCATCCAGACAGCCTGTTCTTTCGGGGGTTCGGCCCAATTCTGGCGTCAGTCGAACAGGCGCTCGGCATAAACGCCGCGCAGCTGCGCAAAATTGTCCCAGTGCGGCACCGGCGTCGTACCGCGCAGCCGGGCTTCGAGCACATCGACATGGCTGTGCCAGCCCGCGCTGACGTTGAGCAGCACCGACGGATCCTCGACACGGCTGTGGACGATCGTGAGCAGCACTTCATCGCCCTTTTCCGTGAGGGTGAAAGTCACGCCGCCCGTGCTGCCCCAGCTCATCGCCAGCAGGCGCGGGGCGTCGATCGCCTCGACTTCGCACGTCATGCGGTGCTCGTCGCCAAAGCCCTCGGGACGCGCGCCCGGCGGGTCGGTGAGTTCGTCGTTGCGCCAGACGAGTTCGACCGGTGCACCGATCATCTGCTCCATCGCGCCCGCGGCGAGCCACCGGCGGCGCAGTTCGCCATCGGTCAGGTACGACCAGACGCGCTCGATCGGGCCGGGGAGCAGGCGCTCGATCGTCAGCGTCGCGGGCTCGGTGAGCACGCCGTAATTGTCGTGGGTCAGCATCGTCGTCATCACTTTTCTCCTTCTTTCCCGGGGAGGGGCTTCTTGGGGGGAGGGGGGACGGCATCTTCGGCACGCAGCAGCCGTTCGAGCGTATCGAGCCGGTCGGTCCAGAAGCGGCGGTACATGCCAAGCCACTGGTCGGCGCTCATCAGCGGCACCGGGTCGAGGCTGCAGACATGGGTGCGCCCGCGCACGTCGCGGCGGACCATCCCGGCACTTTCCAGCACCTTGATATGCTTCGATGCCGCGGCGAGCGACATCGTGAAGGGCTCGGCCAGCTCGCCGACCGTCCGTTCGCCGGCGGCGAGTTCGCCCAGCATCGCCCGGCGCGTCGCATCGCCCAGCGCGTGGAAGATTGCATCGAGTGTGTGCGAATCATGTTCAACCATGGGGTTGAATATTGATCGACTCGATTTTATTGTCAACCGATTGGTTGAATTATTTCGCGTTGGCCCCGGCGATCCGGTTTCGTGCGTCCTCGCGATAGAGCGACCAGTTGGCGGGGCATTTGTTCACCGCCTTCGGCAATCCCTGCATGCCTTCGGTGACCCAGCAATCGTTGAAGATCGAGCAATAGCAGGCGCGGACCTTGAGCTTCCACCGCTCCTTGTTGAACGTCTGCCAGATCTTCTCGGATGCGGGGGTGCGCGGCAGGCTGACGAATTCGATCGTCTCGCCGGGCCGCACGGCGATCCCGGTCGAAGGCGAGGTGGAAAAGCGCACGGCGCGTGCCTGTGTTTCCCCGGTGCAGCATGCTGTGAGCAAGTCGATCGGGGTGGTGATCGGCTTGCCTTCATAGCGGATTTCGATGGGACCGAGGATCGCGGGGCCAACGCCATTGTTCGTCAGCGACAGCGCGATATCCTGATTGCCGTCCTTGTCCCCATTGCTTGTCCCGAAGGTGACGAACGGCATCACCCCGCCGCTCTGCATCTTCTGCGTCGCGTCGGCCTGAACGAAGGCGAAATAGGCGAGCGCGAGCGAGGCGATCAGCGCGGGCAGGCCGATGAGGAAATGCGCGATCGTGATGAACGGCAAATAGCGCAGGAAGCGCGATCCGATGGCCGCGGCGTCGGGCGCGGACACGGCAGGTTCGGGTGTGGTGTCGCGGCTCGACGTTTCGCTCATCACTATCCTCTTTCGTTGCCTGGGGGCGCATGCCTAGACCGGCTTGCTGATTTTTCCAATCGGCCCTGTTGCCGGCAACCATTCTGAAACCGCTCGCATCGACCGGTGCATTGCGTTTATGATCGGTGCCATGCTGACCACGCTCCTTTCCGCGCTCGCGCTCGCCGCCCAATCGACCCCCGCTCCGCCGCAGGCGACGCAATTGCCGCCGGCTACGCTGCCGCCGATTCCCGCGCCCGTCACGCCCGTTGTCGAGGCGGATACGCGGCCCTATGTCGCGCTCGCCACCGATCTCGGGACGATCACCGTGCGGATCGAAAACAAGCGCGCGCCGATCACCGCCACCAATTTCCTCCGCTATGTCGATGCGAAGCGGATGGACGGGTTCAAATTTTATCGTTCGACCAAAAGCTGGGGTCCGGCGAACCAGCTGGTGCAGGCGGGCAACCGCGGCGATGCGCGCAAGAATTTTCCGCCGATCGCGCACGAGCCGACCACGAAGACGGGGCTGACCAACTGCAAGGGCGCGCTGTCGATGGCGCGGCTCAACCCCGGCGATGCGACGAGCGATTTCTTCCTGCTCTTGTCCGATATCAAGGGCTTCAACGCCGATGCACCCGGCGGCGACGGCGCGGGTTTCGCGGTGTTCGGCGAGATCGTCGGCGGCGCCGACGTCGCCGAGGCGATCTTCAACGCCCCGATCTCGCCGACCGCGGGCGAGGGCGTGATGGTCGGCCAGATGCTCGAACCCCAGGTGACGATCAAGACCGCGCGGCGCGTCCCGACGCCGGTCGGCGCTCCGCAAGGGTGTGTCGTCAAAGCGCCGTAAAGCTGCGCCGGACCCCTATCATTTATTTTGCGTTCATCCGCGCTGTGGCTATACCGCGCGCATGACTCAACATGCCCCTTCGCGCGCGACCCTGCGCCTGCTCGCCGCCGCACTTGCGATTACTCCCATGCTGGCGGCCTGTGCCGGGGGCGGCAATGTGAAGAAGGACACGCGCTACGTCGCGCGCGACGTCAACACGCTGTACCGCGCGGCGCAGGACCGGCTCGACCGCCGGCAATATGGCCTCGCCGCGGCGCTGTTCGACGAGGTCGAGCGCCAGCACCCCTATTCGCCGTGGGCGCGCCGCGCGCAGCTGATGAGCTCGTTCAGCTATTATATGGACCGCGAATATACCCCGGCGATCGAGGCCGCGCAGCGCTTCCTCGCGATCCATCCGGGCAACAAGGACGCGGCCTACGCCTATTATCTGATCGCGCTCAGCTATTATGAGCAGATTAGCGACGTTACCCGCGACCAGAAGATCACGCAGCAGGCGCAGAACGCGCTCGGCGAAGTGATCCGTCGCTATCCCGACAGCCGCTATGCGTCGGACGCGCGGCTCAAGGTCGACCTGGTGCAGGACCATCTCGCGGGCAAGGAAATGGAAATCGGCCGTTTCTACCAGCGCAGCTCGAACTGGCTCGCCGCATCGATCCGTTTCCGCGAGGTCGTCGACAAATATCAGACGACCAGCCACGCGCCCGAGGCGCTCTATCGCCTGACCGAATGCTATCTCGCGCTTGGCATCCCCACCGAGGCGAAAAAGTCGGCCGCGGTGCTCGGTGCCAACTATCCGGGCAACGAATGGTATGCGCGCGCCTACAAGCTGATGCAGAAGAACGCGCCGAGCGCCTGATCGCGCCGGGAATAGATTCTGCCTTTGTTCTGCGGTAAGGACAGCTCGTGCTAACCGCTTTATCCATCGCCAATATCGTCCTGATCGAACGGCTCGACCTCGACCTCGATTTCGAGGCCGGGCTGGGCGTGCTGACCGGCGAGACGGGGGCGGGCAAGTCGATCCTGCTCGACGCGCTGGGCCTCGCGCTCGGCGCACGCGCCGATAATGCGCTCGTACGCCAGGGCACCGACAAGGCGCAGGTGACGGCGAGTTTTGTCGCGCCGGCGCCGGGGACGAAGCTCGCGGCGCTGCTCGCCGAGAATGAGATTGCGCTGGAAACCGGCGAACCCTTGCTGATCCGCCGCACATTGAAGGCCGACGGCGGCAGCCGCGCCTTCCTCAATGACCAGCCCTGTTCGGCGGCGCTGTTGCGCGAGGTCGGCACCTATCTCGTCGAAATTCACGGCCAGCACGACGACCGCGGCCTGCTCGCCCCCGCGGGGCACCGCGCGCTGCTCGACGCCTATGCGCGCGCCGATACCCGCGGCGTTGCCGCCGCCCATGCCGCATGGCGCGCCGCCGAGGACAAACTCGCTGCCGCACGCACGGCAATTTCCGAGGCCGAACGCGACCGCGAATGGCTCGAGCATTGCGTCGCCGAATTGCAGACGCTCGCGCCCCAATCCGGCGAGGATGCCGAACTCTCCGAAGCGCGCGCCACGATGCAAAAGGGCGAAAAGGTCGCCGGCGATCTCGGCGCGATCATGGAGACGTTCGAGGGCAGCGACAGCGGCCCCGCGCAACTCCGCGGCGCGGCGCGGCGGCTCGACCGGCTCGCGGGCGACCATCCGTTGCTCGCCGAGGCGCTCGCGGGGCTCGACCGCGCGATCATCGAGGCCGACGAGGCCGAGAGCAAGCTCCACGAAGTCGCGCGCGCGATGGAATATGATCCCGAACGGCTCGAGGCGACCGAGACGCGGCTGTTCGAACTCCGCGCGATGGCGCGCAAGCACAATGTCCAGCCCGACGAACTTGCCGAACTCACCGGGACGCTCGCCGCGCGGCTCGACGCGATCGAAGGCGGCAGCGCCGGGCTGGCGAAGCTCGAAGCCGCGGTCGCCGAAACCGCCGCGGCTTATACCCACGCCGGGACCGCGCTGTCCGACCAGCGGAGCAGGGCCGCGACCCGCCTCGACGCCGCGGTCGCGGGCGAACTTGTGCCGCTGAAACTCGACGCCGCGCGCTTCCAGACGCTCGTCGAACGCCTGCCTGCCGAGCGCTGGGGGCCCGAGGGCATGGACCGCGTCGAATATCTGATCTCGACCAACCCCGGCGCGCCCTTCGCGCCGCTCGCCAAGATCGCATCGGGCGGCGAACTCTCGCGCTTCATCCTCGCGCTCAAAGTCGCGCTTGCCGAGGAGGGCGGCGCCGACACGATCATCTTCGACGAAATCGACCGCGGCGTCGGCGGCGCGGTTGCTTCGGCGATCGGCGAACGGCTCGCGCGCCTTGCGGGCGCGGGCAAGCAATTGCTCGCGGTGACGCACAGCCCGCAGGTCGCCGCGAAAGGCGCCGCGCATTTCATCATCGCCAAGTCGAGCCAGGGCATTGTCACCCGCACCAGCGTCCACGCGCTCGACGAAGCCGGCCGCCGCGAAGAAATCGCGCGCATGCTCTCGGGCGCCGAAGTCACGGCCGAGGCGCGCGCGCAGGCCGAGAGGCTGCTGGAGACCGCGGTATGACTGCGCCGCATCCGCTCGACCGGCCCGTCTGGAGCATGCTTACCGGGCGGCAGGCGCATCTCGCCGAGGGCGATGGCGCCGCAGTGCGGATCGACCGCGGCTATGGCGTCTTCGGCGCCGCTCCCGACACCGGCGCCGCGGCGCTTGCCGCGCTCGCCGCACTCGTCCCCGATGAAGGCGAAATCTGGATCGTCGAGGGCGAGCCGTGGCCGGTCCCTCCCGGCACGCGCGAAGTGAAGCGCGCGGTGCTGGCGCAGATGGTCGCCGAGGGCGCGCCGCCACCACCGCGCGAAGGCGAGCCCGCGATCATCGCGCTCGGCGACGATGATGCCCCCGAAATGGCGTCGCTCGCCGGGCATGCGAAGCCCGGACCATGGGGTCCGAAGACGCATCGCTACGGCCCCTTCTTCGGAATCCGCGAAAACGGCCGGCTGCTCGCAATGGCGGGGCAACGCATATTGGTTCCCGGCATGGCCGAGGTCAGCGGTGTCGCGACGTGGGAGGATTGCCGCGGCCGCGGGCTTGCGCGCGCGCTGATCGGCCACGTCATGCGCGAAATGGTCGCGCGTGGTGAACAGCCGTTCCTGCACAGCTATGCCGACAATGCGGGCGCGATCGCACTCTATGAATCGCTCGGCTTTCGTATCCGGCGAGAGGTGCATGTGCTGGCGATCGCGAAATGATGGACCGCCGCCAGCATCTCGCCGCAATGCTCGCGATGGCGGCCGCGCTTCTCCCCGCCACCAAACTGCGCGCCCTGGAGGCCAAGATGGAAGACGCCGATCCCCAATATGGCCTGCTCGGCCAGATGATGGCGCAGCCCGGCCAGCGTGCCGCGCTCGTCGCGATCCTGGCTGAAGGCACCGGGACAATGCCCGGCAACATCGCCTATCTGATCGGCGAGGACAGCGCGAACCCCGACGCGATCTGGATCGTCGAGCTGTGGGACAGCAAGGAAGCGCACGCCGCCTCGCTGAAGCTTCCCGCGGTGCAGGACGCGATCAAAAAGGGGCGTCCGCTGATCGCCGGATTTGGTACTCGCGCCGAGTTCAAGCCGGTGGCAAAGGCCGGTGCATGACCGAAATCGAATCCCTGTCGCAGGCCGACGCCGCCAATGAATTGATGCGGCTGGCGAAGCAGATCGCCTATCACAGCAAACGCTATCATGCGGAGGATGCGCCGGAGATTGATGACGCCGATTATGATGCGCTCGTCCGCCGTAACAACGAACTCGAAGCCGCCTTCCCGGCGCTGATCCGTGCCGACAGCCCAAACAGCCAGGTCGGCGCCGCGGTCGAGGCGTCGCCGCTCGCCAAGGTCACGCACGCGCAGCGGATGATGAGCCTCGACAACGCCTTTGCGGCCGAGGATGTCGAGGAATTCGCCGCGCGCGTGCGGCGCTTTCTCAACCTTAGCGCCGACGCCGTGATCGCGATGACTGCCGAGGACAAGATCGACGGCCTCTCCTGCTCGCTGCGCTATGAAAAGGGCAAGCTGGTCCAGGCCGCGACGCGCGGCGACGGTAGCGTCGGTGAGGATGTGACCGCGAACGTCCGCCACATCGCCGACATTCCGCAGGAGTTGGGAGAAGAAGCTTTCGGATTTCCCGAGGTCTTTGAGGTCCGTGGCGAAGTCTACATGGCGAAAGAGGACTTCGCTGCACTCAATGAGCGGCTGCTCAACGAGGGTAGGGCGTTGGCTGACCAGCGCGGACAGGAGTTCGACCCAGCGACGGTACGTCAATTCGCTAACCCTCGTAACGCTGCAGCAGGATCGCTCCGTCAGAAGGACGCCAACGTAACGGCTTCGCGCCCGCTGCGATTCTTGGCCCATGGCTGGGGCGAGGTAAGCATGTTACCGGCGGACACGCAGTTCGGCGTAATGAATGCGATTATGAAAGCAGGAATACCGGTATCGCCGGAGCTAAAACGTTTTGAATCAGTGGCTGAAGTCCTCGCGCATTATGCCGAGATCGAGCGCCGCCGCGCCGACCTGGATTATGACATCGACGGCGTCGTCTACAAGGTCGACAGCCTCGCCTGGCAGGCGCGCCTCGGCTTTGTCGCCAAGGCGCCGCGCTGGGCCATCGCGCATAAATTCCCCGCCGAACGCGCGCAGACGACCTTGGAAGCGATCGACATCCAGGTCGGCCGCACCGGCAAGCTGACCCCCGTCGGGCGGCTCGTCCCCGTCACCGTCGGCGGTGTCGTCGTCTCGAACGTCACGCTCCATAACCGCGACGAGATCGGCCGCCTCGGCGTCCGCCCCGGCGACCGCGTCGTCATCCAACGCGCGGGCGACGTGATCCCGCAGGTTGTGGAGAATCTGACCCGCGACGAAGCGCGCGCGCCTTATCTGTTCCCCGACCATTGCCCCGTTGAATTCGGCGGCTGCGGCAGCGAGGCGGTCGCCGAAGAGGGCGAGGTCGATGTGCGCTGCACCGGCGGGTTGATCTGTCCCGCGCAAAAGTTCGAGCGTCTGCGCCATTTCGTCAGCCGCGGCGCGCTCGACATCGAAGGGCTGGGTGAAAAGAGCATCGAGGAATTCTTGCGGCTAGGCTGGCTCGACAAGGGTCCCGCCGACATCTTCCGGCTAAAAAGCCACCGCGCCGAACTGCTCGGCCGCGAGGGGTGGAAGGAAAAGTCAGTCGACAATCTCTTCGCCGCGATCGAGGCGAAACGCTCGCCCGACGCCGCGCGGCTGCTCTTCGGACTCGGCATCCGTCACGTCGGCGCGGTGACCGCGCGCGATTTGCTCAAGGGACTCGGCGATATCGCGCGGCTCCCCGAAAAGGCGGCGGAGATCCACGCCTATCTCGAAGCGAACCCGCAGGGCGAGGGCGAATCCGACGGCAAATATACGACGCGCAAGGTCGAGGCGTTCAAGGCGATCCTCGAAGTCCGCGCCGACGGCATTGGCCCCGCCGTCGCCGAAGCGCTCGCCGATTTCTTTCACGAACCCCACAACCGCGATCTATGGGACGACCTCCTCTCCGAAGTCTCGCCGCCGCCTTACGTCGTCGAGACGCGCGAGAGCGAAGTGTCGGGAATGACGGTCGTCTTCACCGGCAAGCTCGAAACAATGAGCCGCGATGAGGCCAAGGCGCAGGCCGAAGCGCTCGGTGCCAAGGCCGCGGGCAGCGTCAGCGCCAAGACCGATCTTGTCGTCGCGGGTCCCGGCGCGGGGTCGAAGCTCAAGCAGGCGAGCGCGCTCGGCATCCGGGTGATCGACGAGGCTGAATGGGCGGCGATCGTCGCCGCGGCAGGGTAAGTAATATCATTCCGTCACCCCGGACTTGATCCGGGGCCTGCCTTTCTTGAAGGAGTAAAGGCGGGTGCCGGGTCAAGCCCGGCATGACAACAAGGGGATGATGATAAACGGTGCGCGCTGTCACAGACGGCGCGGCGGAAATGCTGTGAGGGGGCCGCATGGCAAAGCGTGATTATCTTCAGAACCTGATGCGCGATCTCGAATCGCATACCGAGGTGCGGCGGTTCGGTAGCGGCTGGCTCTCGGGCTTCTTCGGGCTGCTCTTCGCGGTCGCCGGCTTCTTCATGGTAATCGCGCTGCGCTTCCCCGACTGGTTCGCGACCCCCGAGCTTGAAATCATCAAGCATTGGGGCGGCTTTCGCGGGCTGGTCCATGCGATCCTGCTCGTGAGCTATGGCCTTTCGCTGCTCAGCCTGCTGCTCCGCCCGCGCAAGGCGCTCGGCCTCACCGCGCTGATGATCGGGCTCGCCGCGATCCTCGTCGGCGGTGCGAACGTCCAGCCGCAGGAAACGCGCGACTGGGGCATTTTCTTCGGGCTCGACTTCTTCGTCGTGAACCTGCTCGTCACCGGCTTCATGTTCGCGCCATTGGAGCGCGCCTTTCCGCATCGCCGGACGCAGCGCCTGTTCCGCATCGAATGGCGCGAGGATCTTTTCTATTATCTCGTCAGCACGATGTTCGTGCAGGTTCTGGGCTTCCTCGCGCTCGCGCCCTCGACGATCATCAACGAGAATACGTCGAACTGGGAGGCGTTCCGTGCCGGGGTCGCCTCGCTGCCGTGGATCGTCCAGTTCGCCATCGTGCTCGTCGCGTCGGACATGGCGCAATATTTCTTCCATCGCACCTTCCACCGCTACCCCTTCCTCTGGGGTTTCCATGCGGTGCACCACAGCGCGAAATCGATGGACTGGCTCGCGGGATCGCGGATGCATTTCGTCGAGATCATCCTTTTGCGCTCGATCACCTCGCTGCCGCTCTTCACCTTGGGTTTCGCGCCGTCGGTGATGCAGGCCTATATCGGCTTCGTCTATGTCTGGTCGTCGCTGCTCCACGCCAATGTCGGCGGCAATTTCAACCGGCTGGGCCACTGGATCGCGACCCCGCGTTTCCATCACTGGCACCATGGGCTCGAGCGCGAGGCGTTCGACGTCAATTTCGCGATTCACTTTCCGTGGATCGACAAGATGTTCGGCACCTTCCACCTGCCCAAGGACCGCTGGCCCGAAAATTACGGCATCCCCGAAGATGTGCCGCGCAGCTATTGGGGCCAGTTCCTCTATCCCTGGACGCGCACGGGCAAGAAGACCGACGAAACGCCGGCTGAGTAGGGCAATCTGTCCGCTTGCCAGCATCGTGGGCGCGCCATAAGGCGCGGGGCGTGAGCCTGCTCGCCGCCTTTCGCCGTCCCGGCATCCTGCTGCTTTTGCCGCTGCTGCTCGCGCTCGCCGCGCGGGTGCTCGTCGCGCCGGGCTGGATGATCGAGAGCGATGCGGGCGGGTCGATTACCGTGCGCATCTGTTCGGATCCCGCCAACCCCGGCGGCACGATGACGATCCCGCTCGAGAAAGCCGGCGACCATAATGCGGGCGAAGCGCAGCAACATTGCCCGTGGGGCGCGCTCGCCAATGCGCCGATCGTCCCCGACCTGCCGGTACTCGCCGCCGCGCCAGTCACGGGCGAACCCGTCCCCGTCGCGGCACGCTCGCTCGGCTTCGCGCCGGGCATCGCCTCACCGCTGCCGCCGAGTACCGGACCACCCGCCTTCGCCTGATCCAGACCAATCGGCTGCCCGCGCTTTCGCGCGGCGCGGCCCATGACTGTATTCAGCGAAGGAAAATCTATGAAAACCCGTACCCATGGGGCCGCGCCGTTGCTGGCGCTTGCGACCTGTCTTGTCGCCGCTCCCGTCCGTGCCGAAGAGGTCGATTCGACCATCATCGTCACCGCACCGACCGCCACCGACGCTGCCGAGGAGCGCGCCGCACGCACGCCGGGCGGCACGGACGTCGTGTCATACGACGACTATGCCGACAAATCGGTCGTAAGCCTGCGCGACACGCTCGCTTTCTCACCGGGCGTTTATCTCCAGCCGCGTTACGGGCAGGAGGTTCGCATATCGGTCCGCGGTTCGGGCCTGTCGCGCGGCTTCCACATGCGCGGGCTGACGCTGCTCCAGGACGGCGTGCCGATCAACCTCGCCGACGACAATGGCGATTTCCAGGAACTCGAACCGATCTTCTTCGACCATCTCGAAGTCTATCGCGGCGCCAATGCGCTGCGCTTCGGGTCGGGCACGCTCGGCGGCGCGATCAACGGCGTGACCCCGACGGGGCGCACGGCGAAGGGGATTTACCTGCGCGGCGACGTCGGCAGCTTCGACAGCGTGCGCGGCCTCGTCTCGGCGGGCGTCGCGAGCGACCGCGTCGATGCGTGGGGCGCGATCAGCGCCGATACGTCGGACGGCGACCGCGACCATGCGAAACGCCGCAGCCTGCGCTTTCAAGGCAATGTTGGAATGCGTTTCAGCGACGTGGTGAACACGCGCTTCTACGCCAGCGTCAACCATATCCGGCAGGAAATTCCCGGCGCGCTGACGATGGCGGAGGCTCTGTCGACCCCGCGCAAGGCCAACGCTGGCGCGGTCGCGGGCGATCAGGCGCGCGATATCGACTCGCTGCGCCTCCAGAACCGCACAAGCTTCGACTGGGGCGCTCTGACCCTCGACGTCGGCGGCTTCGTCAACGCCAAGTCGCTCCACCACCCGATCTTCCAGCTCATCGACCAGAAGTCGGTCGATGTGGGAGGCTTCTTCCGCGCCGACTATGCGACCGGCCCGGTCGAAGTCACGCTGGGCGGGGAAATCCGCCGCGGCAGCACCGATGCGCGCCAGTTCGTCAATACCGGCGGGCGGCGCGGCGTGCTGACCTTCGACGCCGACCAGAAAGCGCAGACCGCGACGCTCTATGGCGAAGTCCGCGTGCGGCCGGTCGAGGCGCTGACCTTGATTGCGGGCGGCGTCTACGCCGACGGCTGGCGCAAGCGGACCGTCAATTTTTCGAGCAGCCCGGCGACCGACGGCCGGATCGACTTCGACGCCTTCTCGCCCAAAGTCGGCCTGTTGTTCGAGCCGGCCGCCGATATCCAGATCTTCGCCAACTACAGCCGCTCGGCCGAATTCCCCGGCTTCGGCGAAGTGTTCCAGACGATCGGCACCCCGCCGACGAGCACGGTCGTTTCGGACATCCGCCCGCAGCGCGCATGGACCGCCGAGATCGGCACGCGCGGCAGGCGTGGTTTCGCGAGCTGGGATATCGCCGTCTACCGCTCGACGCTGAAAGGCGAGTTGCTCCAGTTCACGACGAACGCCAGCATCCCCGCCGCGACCTTCAACGCCGCCCGCACGCTCCACCAGGGCGTGGAGGCCGGATTGGATCTGGCACCGACCGACTGGCTGCGGCTGCGGCAGGTCTACACCTACAGCGACTTCCGTTTCCGGGGTGACGCGCAATTCGGCGACAACCGTCTGCCGGTCGTGCCGAAACACGTCTACCGCGCCGAACTCCGCCTCGGCAGCGACGCGCTGCACATCGCGCCGAACCTCGAATGGGTGCCCGACGGACCGTTCGCCGACTACCGCAATCAGGTCCGCACCCCGGGCTATGCGCTGCTCGGCGTCACCGGCGGCGCGGCGATTGCGCAGGGCATCGACGCCTTTGTCGACGTCCGCAACATCACAGGCAAGAAGGCGATCGGCGATATCAGCGCGGCGATCGCCGTCACACCCGCATCGGCGATCTATTACCCCGTCGAACGCCGCGCGGTCTCCGCGGGCATCCGCGCGCGCTTCTAAAGGGCAGGGCAGGGGATGACCGACAGCAACCGCGTTCCGCTCTATCGCACGATCTGGCGCTGGCATTTCTACGCCGGGCTGTTCGTCGTCCCCTTTGTCTTGATCCTGTCGGCGACGGGGGCCGCCTATCTGTTCAAGCCGCAGATCGACCGGTGGGAGGAGCGCGCATGGCGCGACCTGCCGTCGGCGGGCGCGGTCGACGCCGATGCGCGGGTCGCCGCCGTGCTCGCGGCCAATCCGGGCGCGAGCTTTCATTACTACCGCATCCCCGAAGCATCGGGCGATGCGGCGGTCGTCCATATCGGCCTGCCGGATGGGGGAATGCGCGATGTCGCCGTCTCGCCGCAGGGACAGGTGATCGGCGCCGCGGATCCCGACCAGCGCATCTCGGCCTGGCTCTCGCGCATCCACGGCACATTGCTGATCGGCCGCGCCGGCCGCCTGCTCGTCGAACTCGCCGCGAGCTGGGCGATCGTGATGATCCTGACCGGCCTCTATCTCTGGTGGCCGCGCGGACGCGGTGCGGCGGGCGTCGTCTGGCCGCGGCTGTCGCTCGGGGGTCGCGCGGCGCTGCGCGACCTCCACGCCGTCACCGGCTTCTGGGTCTCGGGCCTCGCGCTGATCCTGCTTTTCACCGCGCTGCCGTGGACCGAGGTGTGGGCTAGCGGCCTTCGCACCGTCCGCGCCGAAATGGGTTGGGTGTCGGGCGTTCAGGACTGGAAGGGCGGCGCCAACCCGCACGCCGCGCACGATCATCATGCGATGGCGGCGGCCCAGCCGGCGGGACCGCCTCCGCAAGCGCGTCTGGAATATATCGTCCTCCGCGCCCGCAGCGAGCATATGCCCGCGCCCGCAATCATCCAGCCGCCGGGCGCACCCAACGCTTTCGGTCCGCCGAATGGCAATATGTGGACGCTGACCACACTTACCCAGAATCGCCCGCTGGTGCGCAAGGTGAGCTACGACCCTGAAACGAGCCTCGAAGTCGCGCGCAGCGGCTTTGCCGAAAAACACGCCATCGACCGCGCCGTCGGTTACGGAATCGCATGGCACGAGGGCCAGCTCTTCGGCCTCGCCAACCAGTTGATCGGCGTCGCGACCGCGCTCGCGCTCTTCACCCTCGCCATCTCCGGCTTCCTGATGTGGCGTCGCCGCAGACCCGATGATGCGCTCGGCGCGCGGCCCGCTGCGCGCGATCCCGCAAAGCTCAAGGGCGTTGCCGCGTTGATCCTGATCCTCGCCGCGCTTCTCCCCATGCTCGCCGCCTCGCTGATCCTCCTCTGGATCGTCGAGCGATTGATCCTTCCGCGCATGCCGGGCATGGCGCGATGGCTCGGCGTTGCGGCGAAGGCCCCGGCGCGCCTATAGGTTGCCAATGGCCCGCGCCCTCCACCTGTTCGCCCTGCTCATCGCGCTGCTCCTCGCCCCGGCCGCGTTCGCGCAGGAGCGCGGCCCGGTCGTGCTCGCGGCGGCGAGCCTGCAGGAGTCGCTCACCGAAGCGGCAAATGCGTGGGCGGCGAAGGGGCACGCCAAACCCGTCCTTTCCTTTGCCGCCTCGTCGGCGCTCGCGCGGCAGGTCATGGCGGGCGCCCCCGCCGACCTCTTCCTCTCGGCCGACGAGGAGTGGATGGACGCGGTCGCGAAGGCCGGCCTGCTTCGCGCGGGCACCCGCACGACCTTGCTCGGCAACCGCCTCGTGCTGATCGCCCCCGCATCGAGCAAGGTCCGCCTGACCCCGGCGCGCGGCTTCGCGCTCGCCAGGGCGCTCGGCAGCGGCCGTCTTGCGCTCGCCGATCCCGACGCGGTGCCTGCGGGCAAATATGCGAAGGCGGCGCTCACGCATCTCGGCGTCTGGGCGAGCGTCGCGGCCAAGGTCGCCCCCGCCGAAAATGTCCGCGCGGCGATGGCGCTCGTCGAACGCGGCGCGGCGCCGCTCGGCATCGTCTACGCAACCGACGCGCGTGCGTCGAAAGCGGTGCGTGTCGTCGGTGTTTTTCCGGCATCGAGCCATCCGCCAATCCGCTACCCCGTCGCGCTGCTCAAGGCGTCGCGAAGCAGGGACGCCGCGGGTTTCCGCGCCTTCCTGCTGTCGAAACAGGGCCGCGCGATCTTCGTCCGCCACGGTTTTTCGGCGCCCTGATGCTTTCACCCGAAGAGTGGGGCATTGTCGCGCTGTCGCTGAAGGTCGGCGGCGTCGCGGTGCTCGCCACGCTTCCGATCGCCTTCGCGCTCGCGTGGCTGCTCGCGCGCCACCGCTTCCCCGGCCGCGTTGTCCTTGATGCGCTCGTCCATCTGCCGCTCGTCCTGCCCCCCGTTGTCACCGGCTGGCTGCTGCTGATCGCCTTCGGCCCGTTCGGCCCCGCCGGGCGCTGGCTCGAAAGCTGGTTCGGGGTGAGCCTGATGTTCCGCTGGACCGGCGCCGCGCTGGCGGCGGCGATCATGGCGCTGCCGCTGATGGTGCGCGCGATGCGGCTGTCGATCGAGGGGATCGACCGGCGGCTCGAGGGCGCGGCGCGGACGCTCGGCGCGAGCCCCTGGCACAGCTTCTGGACGATCAGCCTGCCGCTCGCGCTCCCCGGCATCCTCGCCGCGCTCGTCCTCGGCTTCGCACGCTCGATCGGCGAGTTCGGCGCGACGATTACGTTCGTCTCGAACATCCCCGGCGAAACGCGCACGCTGCCGCTCGCCATCTATTCGGCGCTGCAGGTGCCCGGTGGCGAAGCGATGGTGACGCGGCTCGCGCTGCTCTCGGTCGCGCTTTCGCTCGGCGCGCTGGTGCTTTCCGAATGGCTCGTCCGCCGCACGCATCGCGAAAGGCAGCGCCATGGCGATTGATATCGACGTCGCCAGGCGTCTCGGCGACCGCAGCATCGCCGCGCGCTTCACCGCGGGGCCCGGCCTGACCGCCCTGTTCGGGCCATCGGGCGCGGGCAAGACGAGCATCCTCAACATGGTCGCGGGACTGCTGAGGCCCGACCGCGGCCATATCCGTATCGGCGACCGCACGCTGTTCGACGGCGCCATCGACCTGCCGCCCGAGGCGCGCCGCGTCGGCTATGTCTTTCAGGACGGGCGGCTCTTCCCGCACCGCCGCGTCCGCGCGAACCTGACCTACGGCCATGACATCGT
Source organism: Sphingopyxis sp. H053 (assembly GCF_001468225.1). Taxonomy (GTDB): domain Bacteria; phylum Pseudomonadota; class Alphaproteobacteria; order Sphingomonadales; family Sphingomonadaceae; genus Sphingopyxis. Next base: position 49,585 of record NZ_LNRU01000015.1, read on the forward strand.
GCCGGCGGCGCATCGCTGGATGACCCTCGACGAGGCGGTACAATTCCTCGGCATCGCCCATCTGCTCGATCGTTGGCCGCATAGCCTGTCGGGGGGCGAGGCGCAGCGCGTAGCGATCGGCCGCGCCTTGCTCGCGGGGCCGGAAATCCTGCTGATGGACGAACCCCTGTCGTCGCTCGACACCGCGCGGCGCAACGATATCATGATGGTGATCGAGCGGATTCGCGACGAGCTCAAACTGCCGATCCTCTACGTCAGCCACGACCGCGCCGAGGTCGACCGGCTCGCGACCTCGGTGGTGGCGATCGGCGAATAAAGTTTCACATGAAACCATTTTGATGATAGAAGCGGTCGTATGGAAAGCCAGTTTACCCATGTCCATGACACGCCGCCGCCGGGTGCCGCGGCCGACTGGACGATTTCGCAGAATTGGGACGCCTTCACCGCCGACGAGCATGCGATGTGGGACCGCCTCTTTGCGCGCCAGTCGGACATGCTCCCCGGCCGCGCCGCCGACGCCTTCCTGCGCGGGATCGACGTGCTGCGCCTCGAAAAGCCGGGCATCCCCGATTATCGCGAGCTCAACGCGCGGCTGATGGCCGCGACGGGGTGGCAGGTGATCGCGGTGCCGGGGCTCGTCCCCGACGAGGTCTTCTTCGACCATCTCGCGAATCGCCGCTTTCCGGCGGGCAATTTCATCCGCACCCCCGAACAGCTCGATTACCTCCAGGAACCCGACGTCTTCCACGACGTCTTCGGCCATGTCCCGATGCTCGCCGACCCGGTGTTCGCGGACTATATGGTCGCGTACGGCGAAGGCGGGCTGCGCAGCCTCAAGTTCGACGCGCTGAAACAGCTCGCGCGGCTTTACTGGTACACGGTCGAATTCGGCCTGATCCGCGAAGCCGGCGGCCTGCGCATCTATGGCGCGGGCATCGTCTCGTCCTTTGCCGAAAGCGTTTTTGCGCTCGATTCGGACAGCCCGAACCGTATCGGCTTCGACCTCGCGCGCGTGATGCGCACCGATTACCGGATCGACGATTTCCAGCAGAATTATTTCGTCATCGACAGCCTCGATCAGCTGCTCGACACGACGGTGAACACCGATTTCGCGCCGCTCTATGCCAAAAATGCCGCGCTGCCGCCGATTCCGATCGCCGACTTCCTGCCGAAGGATGAGGTGATCACGCGCGGCACACAGGAATATGCGCTCGCCAAGAGCGGCTGACCGTCACTCGCCGCTTTTACGGACCGTCGTCACCAGCTGGCGTCGCTGCTGATAGGCTTCGCGGTCGGGCGGCACGGTATAGATCCCGCGCAGCAGCGCCGCGTCGTGGCTCGACAACTCGCGGCGCTCTGCTTCGCCGTCGAACAGCGCCAGGATCGAATCCTTCGGCGGCGGCGGATTGCTCCGGAACTCCGCGAGCGCGACCATGGCGGCATAGGCGGCGACGGCATCGAGCGGCGTGCCGTCGGCCTGTTCGACGTCGATCACGACGGTCGCCGACTGCAACGCGCGCACGACCTGCGTGCTGACGATGCTGCTGTTGTAGAGCTTCACGTAAAAATCGCTGATCGGCATCCCGTCGCGGCTTTCGTCGCGCGTCGTGTACCACCAGCGGATCGCACCCGTGCCGTCGAGCACGCGATCGCGCGCCACCGGCGCCAGCTCGGCGAACTGGTCGGGCGCCTTGCGGCGCACCGCGCGCGCAAGGCTCCGGCCGTCCGAGCTGAAGGCGACGACGATATTCGCCTGGCAATCTGCGGGGGCGACCGGGGCACCCGCGGCAGCGGCGACCGTGCGAACGCGTGCGTTGACGATGGCCGCGACCGTTTCGTCGACCCCGACCGTGCGCGGGCACACGGGATCGACCCACCGCGCGAGCGGCTTGAGCTGCGCGATCCCGGCGCGCCGCACATATTCGGCCGCGCGTTTCTTCGCTTCTTCGCGGGTAACGGGTGTCCCCGTGACGATAATCGCATCGGGATCGTCACCGGCAACGGGCGCGGCGGCGAGCAGGGCGATGGCGGCGAACAGGCTCATGGCCGGGTCAATCGCCGCTCTTGGGCTTGGCGATCGCGGTAACCAGCTGGCGGCGGTGCTGATGGGCCTCGCGGTCGGGCGGCAGGCTATAGATAGCGCGCAGCAGCGTCTGATCCTCGCTCGACAACGCGCGCCGGTCGTCCTCGCCGTCGAACAGCGCGAGGATCGAGTTTCCGGGCGGCGGCGGGTCGCTGTCCATTTCGGCCATCGCCACCATCGCGGCGAAGGACGCCACGGCATCGAGCGGCGTGCCGTCGGCCTTTTCGACATCGATCACGACGGTCGCGGCGGTCAGCGCGCGCACCGCCTGTGTGCTGATGAGGCTCGATCCATAATGCGATAACGTCGGGCCCGCGCCGTTGATGACCGGCCCGCCGCCTTCGCTATGTCCGACGGCCCAGGGCAGCGGCGCGGTCGAGGCCGATACGGCATCGCGGCTTTGCACGCGCGTGCTGTACCACCAGCGGATCGCATCGTCGCCCTGCGCCGTCCGCTCGCGCGCCGCTGGCGACAATTCGCTCAGTTGCATGGGCGATTTGCGCAGCATCGCGCGCGTCAACGCGCCGCCGTTCGAAGTGAAGACGATGGCGATATTGGCGTCGCAGCCCGATGGGGCGACCCGCGCTCCGGCCGCGACGGCAACCTCGCCGACCCGCTTTTCGACGATGGCCGCCACTGTGTCGTCGACCCCGATGACGCGCGGGCAGACCGGCGCGATCCAGCGCGCGATCGGGCGCAATTCGGCGACACCCGTCCGGCGGACGAATTCGAGCGCGCGCTTGCGGGCTTCGTCGCCGGTGACGGGCGTGCCGGTCACGACGATAGGGTCGGGGGTGTCGCTGGCGACGGGCATGGCGGCAAGCAAAGCGACGGCGGTAAAAAGGCTCATGGCCGATTCCTCCCGGTGACTTGCGCTAGGCTAGCAAATCGCCGCGATATTTCCAGCGTTTAGCTTACCAGCTTCCGAAGCTCGCATCCGATGGGCTCGCGCGGTGGAACGCGCGTTCCTTGCGGCGCCAGCCATAGCGGCGGCGTTTGACGAGCAATAGGCACGGCCATTCGGCGCTGCCGCCGCGCGCGGCGAAGCGAAAGCCCTGTGCGCGGTAGGCGGCGAGCACCGGCTCCATCTGCCGCGCGATGAGGCCGGCCAGGATCGCATGGCCGCCCGGTGCCGTCGCGGCGGCAATATCGGGGGCGAGGGTGATCAGCGGTCCCGCAAGGATGTTCGCGATGACCAGGTCATAGGGCGCACGGTGCTTGATCGACGGGTGATTGGTCCCCGGTGCCACCGCGAGCGCGAGCCGCCCGCCGCCGCGTCCCAATGGCACGCCGTTGATCTCCGCATTGTCGCGCGTCACGAAAATGCTTGCGGGGTCGATGTCCGACGCGATCGTTTTGGCGCGCGGCCACAGCGCCATCGCGGCGAAGGCGAGCAGGCCCGTGCCGGTCCCGATGTCGGCGATATTGCGTGGACTCGCCCCTTGCCGCGCGAGCCGGTCGAGCATCGACAGGCAGCCTGCCGTCGTGTCGTGCCCGCCTGTGCCGAATGCCTGGCTCGCGTCGATCAGGAAGGGGGTGCTGCCCGCGGGCACGCGGTCGGCATAGCTGCTCGTGTGGACGAAAAAGCGCCCCGCCTGCACGGGCTCCAGCCCCTGCTGGCTCAGCGTCACCCAATCCTCTTCGGGCAATTGTGCGACGACGGGTTTCTTGCCCTTCGCGCTCGGCACGAACGACTGCAGCAGCTTGAGCAGCGCTGCCCCGGGCTTGGCGTCCATATAGGCGTCGAGCTGCCAAAGCCCGGCGTCCTCGTCGATCTCGCGCGTCACCACGACCGGCGCCTCGGGCGCGGCGTCGAGTTCGGGAATTTCGCCCGACAACGCTTCGGCTTCGTCGCGGGTACAGGGGAGCGAGACGATCCAGCTCATCCGTCCAACCCTGTCACTCCATTACCCTCTTTCGTCATCCCCGCGCAGGCGGGGATCCCGCTTTTTCCGGGCCAGAAGCGGGATTCCCGCCTTCGCGGGAATGACGATGAAAAGAGGTTAGCGCACATAGCTTGCGCCGTTCACGTCGAGCACCGCACCGGTCATCGACGCAGGGGCATCGAGCGCGCACCAGCGCGCCATTTCGCCGACTTCGTCGGGCATTGCGACACGGCCCAGGGGGATGTCGGCAAGCAGTTTCTCGCCGCCGCGGCTCGCCAGATAGTCCTCGGCCATGCCCGTCATCGTGAAGCCGGGGCAGATCGCAAAGGCGAGGATGCCGTCCTTGGCATAGGCGCGCGCGATCGTCTTGGTCATCGCGACCATGCCCGATTTCGACGCGGCATAATGCCAGTGCGCGGGGCTGTCGCCGCGGTACGCGGCGCGGCTCGCGATATTGACGATGCGACCGGGGGCGCCGCGTTCGTGCCAGTGGAGCACCGCATGGCGGCAGAGCTGCGCGCTCGCGGTCAGATTGACCTGCATCGTGCGGTTCCAGTTCGCGAGCCAGTCAGCGTTGGGGTCGCCCAGCGGGTTTGCCTCGAACACGCCGGCATTGTTGACGAGCACGTCGATGCGGCCGTCGAGCCGGTCGAGACTCGCCTGCCACAATCGGTCGGGGGTCGCGGGATCGGACAGGTCGCCGTCGGCGCTCGACAGCGCCACAACCTTGGTCGCACCGGTGGCGAACGCGTCGGCGATCGCGGCGCCGATGCCGCGGCTCGCGCCGGTGATCAGGATATGCGTGCTCATGCCCCGCCTTAGGCAGCGGGGCGGGGCTTGCCAAGCGGGGGAAGCGGCTGTGTTACGCCACGCGGCGGCTGAACTCGCTCGCAGCTTGTTCCAGCTGCTGCAACCGGCCGCCCATCTTGGCGAATTCCTGGCTCAGCACGCTGATCTCGCTCGCGACCATGCCCGAATCGTTGCGGATGCTCGCGATCGTCGACGACATGCTGTCGGCGGCGAGCGCGGTTTCGTCGACCGCGGCGGTGATCGAGGTGACCGTCTGCGCCTGCGCGTCCATCGCGTCGCGGATGCGCTGTGCCGAGGTCTGCACCTCGACGATCGTCGCCTGGATCGACTGGTTGGCGCTGACCGACCCGCGCGTCGCCTGCTGGATCGCGGTGATCTTGCCCGCGATATCGTCGGTCGCGCGCGCGGTTTCGTTGGCGAGGCTCTTCACCTCCTGCGCGACGACGGCAAAGCCCCGCCCCGATTCGCCCGCACGCGCCGCCTCGATCGTGGCGTTGAGCGCGAGAAGGTTGGTCTGCCCCGCGATCTCGCGGATCAGGCCCAAAATGGATTCGATCGATTCGGCATGGTGCGACAAGGTCGCCGACATCGCGACCGCTTCGCCCGCCTGCTCGGACGCGCGCGTTGCGACGCTGGCCGAGGCTTCGACTTCGCTGCGTGCATCCTCGATCGCGCGGATCAGGCCTGCGGCGGTCGAAGCGGCTTCGCGCATCGCCATCGCCGATTGTTCGGACGCCGCGGCGACTTCGCTGGTCTTGGCGATCATGCCCTTCGCCGCCTGGTCGGCCGAGGCCGCCTGCTTGGCGAGCTGCTCGCGCACCCCGTCGGTGTCCTGCACCAGCGACGCGATCGAGCGGTCGAAATCGCCCGCGAGCGTCTGCCGCTCGCTCGAGATCACCGCGCGGTCGAGCTTTTTGGCATAGCGGTGCATGATGTCGAATTCGAGCAGCGCGAGGCGATTCACCGCGCTCGTCAGCCGCGCCAGCCGTTCGGCGTCGCCGAAACAGGCTTCGACGACATATTCGATCGTCAGCCGCTGGCTTTCGGCGATGCACGACATCACCGATGCGAGCGGCAGCTTCACGCGCCGCGCCATATGGGCGTTCTGGCACGCGATCGTCGCGACCTCCTGGCCCGCGGCGTCGGCATATTTGGCCACGGTGTGGCGCGCGCTGCCGCGGACATAGGATTCGAATAATTCGCCCTCGACGCGGCGGTCGACGCTGGGCAGCGTATTGAACGCATTCCAATAGGCCGCGGCGATCGCTTCCTCGCGGCCGGCGATGATGGCGTGAATTTCCGTCGCATTGGCGGCAAGGCGCCCGTCGAGATCGTAATAGGGAAAGCGATCGGCCATCGGCACCGGATCGATCTGCTGCTTATGAATCGGATTTTCCTTCACCATGATCTTGGCTTCCCTGATCGACCCAAAAGGCGCGCGGGTCTGTCGCCCGCATGCGTCCCATGAAACTGGTGAACGGGATATGCGCTGGAAATGGTAAAAGCGGTGTTAACCCGCTGCCGGCACTGGATAGCCCTCGAACGCCTTGATCGTGCGCAGGGCAAAGGCGCTGTGCATCGCCGCGACCCCGGGCAGGCGCGACAGGCAGTGGCGGTGCAGCCGGTCGAAATCGGCGACGTTGCGCGCCGCGACGCGCAGCCGGTAATCCGACGCCCCCGACAGCAATTGGCATTCGAGAATCTCGTCGAAACTCTTCACCGCGCTCTCGAACGCGGTCAGCGCTTCTTCGCTCTGCGATGTCAGGCTGATGTCGACGAACACATCGAGCCCGAGCCCGATGCTTTCGGGGTTCAGTCGCGCGCTATAGCCGGTGATGATCCCCGCTGCCTCCAGCGCGCGGATGCGCCGGTGGCACGCCGATGCCGACAGCCCGACGATCTCCCCCAGCTCGGCGGCAGGGCGCGGGCCTTGCCGTTGCAGCAAGTCGAGCAGCTTGACGTCGATCCGGTCAATCATTGTGCGCCATCGATCCATTCTACGCCAAAATCGTGCAAGTATGTCGCGAATCCGCAATGGATATGCAAGCACCTCGCGAGCCATTTCTGCTAAAAGCGCCGACAAGTTTTCGGCGGCGATAGTCGATCGCCGATGACACCCATATCCGGAGAGCGACCATGATCATCGGCACCCCCAAGGAAATCAAGAATCACGAATATCGCGTCGGCCTGACCCCCGAGAGCGCGCGCGAACTCGTCGTCCACGGCCACCGCGTGCTGGTGCAGACCGGCGCGGGCGAGGGGATCGGCGCGCACGACCGCTATTATGTCGAGGCGGGCGCCGAGATCGTGCAGACCGCCGAAGAGATTTTCGCGACCTGCGAAATGGTCGTGAAGGTCAAGGAACCGCAGCCCGTCGAGCGCGCGATGCTGCGCCCCGGGCAGATCCTCTACACCTATCTCCACCTCGCCCCCGATCCCGACCAGACGCGCGATCTGATGGCATCGGGCGCGGTGTGCATCGCTTATGAAACCGTCACCAGCCCGCACGGCGGCCTGCCGCTGCTGAAACCGATGAGCCAGGTCGCGGGGCGCATGTCGATCCAGGCCGGCGCGACCGCGCTCGAAAAGGCGCATGGCGGCCGTGGCGTGCTGCTCGGCGGCGTTCCCGGCGTCGCACCGGGCAAGATTTGCGTCATCGGCGGCGGCGTCGTCGGTTTCAACGCGGCGCAGATGGCGGCGGGCCTCGGCGCCGACGTCACGATCCTCGACCGCGATCCCGAAGTGCTCGAACGCGTCGGCACCTTCTTCGAGGCGCGCGCCAAGACGCGCTTCTCGAACCGCGCGAATCTCGCCGAATGCGTCGCCGAGGCCGACCTTGTGATCGGCGCGGTGCTGATCCCCGGCGCCGAAGCGCCGAAGCTTGTCACGCGCGAGATGCTTGGCACGATGCGCCCCGGCTCGGTGCTCGTCGACGTCGCGATCGACCAGGGCGGCTGCTTCGAGACGAGCCACGCGACCACCCACGCCGATCCGACCTATGTCGTCGACGGCATCGTCCATTATGCCGTCGCGAACATGCCGGGCGCGGTCGCGCGCACCAGCACCTATGCGCTCAACAACGTCACGCTGCCGCACGCGCTGCGCATCGCCGATCTGGGGTGGAAAGACGCTTTGAAACGCGACGTGCATCTTGCGCAGGGTTTGAACGTTTGGAATGGTAAGGTGACGTTCGAAGCCGTAGCCGAAGCGATCGGAACCGATTATGTGCCTGTCGAACAGGCGCTCGCCTGACAAAAGACAAAAGGACATAGAGAGACGATGACCGATCCAGTGGCACCTCCCCCGCCCGAAGAAGAGGAAAACGAAGTGCTGCGCGCCGCGCGCGAGCGCCAGCAGCAGCGCGAAGCCGCCGAGGCGGCGCAGGCGGCCGATGAGGAAGAGGCCAAGGGCAAGCGCGGCTGGAAGACCGCGGCCGCCGCTGGCCTCGGCATCGGCTCGGCTGCGGTGATCGCGGCCTTGCTCTACGCGAACCGCGGCAAGATCAAGTGAGGCATGTCCCCGTGTCCGCGCCCGTGACCGGGCCGGGGGCTCTTTGATGCGCAGGATCGCCGCCCTTTGGGCCGTCGCGGCCGGGCTCGCGGCGTTTCAGCCTGCGCTCGCGGCGCCGGGCGCGTCCGCTTTCCCGTGGACCGCGCCCGCGACGACGCAAGTCGTCACCGAGGACCGCCGTTTTATGAGCGGCGACACCGAGCTTTCGGGGACGCTGATCCTGCCGCGGAGCACCAGGCCGGTGGCGGTCGTCGTCGTAACGCACAGCGCGTCGTCGCCGCTCCGCGGCGCGTCGCTTTACGATCATCTCAAGACCGCCCTGCCTGCGCTCGGCATCGCGGTCTTCGTCTATGACCGGCGCGGTTCGGGCCAGTCGGGCACGAAGACGGCCGGCGGCGACTTTGCCGTCCTTGCCGACGATGCCATTGCCGCGGCGCAGAGCCTGAAGGCCGATCCGCGCATCGACCCGAAGCGCATCGGCACCTGGGGGCTGAGCCAGGGCGGCTGGATATCGCCGCTGGCGGCGTCGCGAAGCCCCGATATCGCCTTTGTGATCGCGGTGTCGGCGCCGGTCGTCACCGCCGACGTGCAGATGCTCTTCTCCTCGACCAACCACCTGAGGGCGAACGGCCATTCGCAGGCCGAGATCGATCAGATGACCGCGACGCGAAAGGCGGTCGACGACTATATGCGCGGAACGGCGAGCCGCGAGGCCGCGCAGAAAATGATCGATGCGGCAAAGACCCAGCCGTGGTTCAAATATACCTATATGGGCGAAACGATCCGCGACCGCGCCGTTTCGGGTTGGCGCCGCGAGATCGAGAATGATCCGCTGAAGAATCTGTCGGCGGTCAGCGTGCCGACGCTCGTCCTGTATGGCGCCGACGATGCGGTGGTGCCGGTCGCCGTCTCGGTCGAGCGCTTGCAGGCCGCCGCCGCGCAGATGCCGAAACTGACGGTGCACAGCATCGCGGGCGCCGATCACGCGATGCAGATGTCGGCCGATCAGAAAATCTCGCTCGATCCCAAGCACGACGGCACCGAACGGCCGGATTCGTCCGAATATATCGCCGTTCTTGCCAGCTGGCTCGCGCTCAACGGGTATGTGACGCGCTGAATATCGCGGAAGGCGGCGATTTTTTTGCCTATGCTCCTAAGCAATTGCATATCGCGGCGGGAAGGCTTAACCGGCACCGCATCGACCGTTTAGAGTCAAGACAGGGCTGATATGGCTGGCAACGAACCGAGTGCGCGTCCGCGCTCCCCGCATTTGCAGGTATATAAATGGACCCCCGCGATGGCGGTCTCGATCCTTCATCGCGCGAGCGGTGACGGTCTCGCGATTGTTGGTGCGTGCATGTTCCTCTGGTGGCTTGGCGCGCTCGCGGCCGGTCCCGACGCGTATGCCGCATTCCTCGCCTGCGTCTGGCACGATCCCAGCCCCGACGTCGGCATCGTTCACCAGATCACCAATATCGTCGGCAAGGTCGTGCTTGTCGGCCTGACCTGGGCCTTTTTCCAGCATCTCTTTTCGGGGCTGCGCCACTTCGTGCTCGATACGGGCGCCGGTTACGAACTGAAGACCAACAAGCTCTGGTCGATCGCCGTGATCACCGGGGGCGTCCTCGCGACCGCCGCGACCTGGCTCTATATCATGGCGGAGGCACTCTGATGGGCAATGGCACGCATCTGGGCAAGGTCCGCGGCCTCGGCTCGTCGGGGCATGGCTCGCAGCATTGGCTGCAACAGCGGCTGACCGCGCTCGCCAATATCCTCCTCGTCGGCTTCCTGTTCGTTTCGCTGGTCCGTCTGCCGCTCGGCGATCATGCTGCGGTGTTGCGCTGGGCATCGAATCCCACCGTCGCGCTCGCGCTGATCCTGATGGTGGTCAGCGTCTTCTGGCACCTGCGGCTTGGCCTGACGGTGCTGATCGAGGACTATGTCCATGGCGAGGCGACGCGTCTGCTGTCGCTCGTCCTTCTCAACTTCTACGCGATCGGCGGCGCCGCCTACGGCATTTTTGCCATTGTCCGTATCGTGCTTGCGCCCGCCGCCGGGCTCGCTCCGGGGGGCATGTAAGATGACCGACGCCTACAAGATCATCGACCATATCTATGACACCGTCGTCGTCGGCGCCGGCGGCTCGGGCCTGCGCGCCACGATGGGCAGCGCCGAAGCGGGGCTCAAGACCGCCTGCATCACCAAGGTGTTCCCGACGCGCAGCCACACCGTCGCGGCGCAGGGCGGCATCGCCGCCAGCCTCGGCAACAATTCGCCCGACCATTGGCAATGGCATATGTACGACACCGTCAAGGGCTCCGACTGGCTCGGCGACCAGGACGCGATCGAATATATGGTGCGCGAGGCACCGAACGCGGTCTACGAACTCGAACACGCCGGTGTGCCGTTTTCGCGCAACGCCGACGGCACCATCTACCAGCGCCCCTTTGGTGGCCACATGCAGAATATGGGCGAAGGCCCGCCGGTGCAGCGCACCGCCGCCGCGGCCGACCGTACCGGCCATGCGATGCTGCACGCGCTCTACCAGCAGTCGCTGAAATATGACGCCGACTTCTTCGTCGAATATTTCGCGCTCGACCTGATCATGGAAAATGGCGCCTGCCGGGGCGTCATCGCGATGTGCCTCGAAGATGGCAGCATCCACCGCTTCCGTTCGCAGGCCGTCGTGCTCGCGACGGGCGGCTACGGGCGCTGCTATTTCACCGCCACGTCAGCCCACACCTGCACCGGCGACGGCGGCGGCATGGTGCTGCGCGCCGGCCTGCCTTTGCAGGACATGGAATTCGTCCAGTTCCACCCGACCGGCATCTATGGCGCCGGCGTGCTCATCACCGAGGGTGCGCGCGGCGAGGGCGGCTACCTCACCAATTCCGAAGGCGAGCGTTTCATGGAACGCTATGCCCCGTCGGCGAAAGACCTCGCCTCACGCGATGTCGTGTCGCGCTCGATGGCGCTCGAAATCCGCGAAGGCCGCGGCGTCGGGCCGCACAACGACCACATCTATCTGCACCTCGACCATATCGACCCCGCGGTGCTCGCCGAGCGCCTGCCCGGGATTACCGAGAGCGGCAAGATTTTCGCCGGCGTCGACCTGACGCGCCAGCCGCTCCCCGTCGTGCCGACGGTCCACTACAATATGGGCGGCATCCCCTGTAACTATCATGGCGAAGTCGTGACCTTGGGCAAGGACGGTCCCGACACCGTCGTCCCCGGCCTGTTTGCGGTCGGCGAGGCCGCCTGCGTGTCGGTTCACGGCGCGAACCGCCTCGGCTCGAACAGCCTGATCGACCTCGTGGTCTTCGGTCGCGCGACCGGGCATCGCCTCAAGGAAATCCTGACCCCCGGCGCGGCGCAGCAGCCGCTGCCGAAGGACAGCGCCGACCTCGCATTGGGCCGCCTCGACCATTTCCGCAACGCCAATGGCGGGTCGCCAACGGCCGAGATCCGTACCGAGATGCAGCGCGCGATGTCGGCGCACGCCGCGGTGTTCCGCACCGACGAACTGATGGCCGAGGGCAAGGAAAAGCTCACCAAGACCTATCAGCGGATGAACGACGTTCATGTCACCGACCGCAGCCTGATCTGGAACACCGACCTCATCGAAACGCTCGAGCTCGACAACCTCATCGCGCAGGCGACGGTGACGATGCATTCGGCGTTCAACCGCAAGGAAAGCCGCGGCGCCCACGCGCACGAGGATTTCCCGAACCGCGACGACGCGAACTGGATGAAGCACACGATCAGCTGGTTCGACGGCTGGGGCGGCAAGGGCGGCGGCGTCCGCCTCGATTACCGCCCGGTCCACGAATATACGCTGTCGGACGACGTCGAATATATCAAGCCGAAGGCGCGGGTTTACTGATCGGTTTTAGCGGATAAGCGGGGTCGCGAGCGATCGCGGCCCCGTTCGCTTGATTATCGGCTTCGCTACTCGCCGAACAGGCTGCGCACCGGGTTGATGTCGGAAAAGGGCACATCGACGTCGTTGCCCATGATCCACAGCTTCTGGCACGCGATGGCAAAGAACATCACCGCGATCGTCCAGACGATGAAGGTCTTGCGGGCGATCCAGCGGCGCTCGGCCTCTTCGGCCCTGGCGCGGGCCTTATAGTCGATGCCCAGCTCGCCTTCGAATTCGGCGACAAGCTGTGCGCGGCGGGTACGCGAAATATTCGCGATACTCGCGTCTCCCTCTTCGCTTGTCGATCGGCGTTTTGCCATGATCCACCTTGGCCCAGCTAGTCCTGTTCATAGCTATAGCGCCCAGCTCCTGCCAATTGGTTAACCCGGCGCTATCGGCTCGTCGCAATCCCGATCAATTTGGCGCGCGCGCTCGCCCCGCGAAGCAGCGTCAAATCGCGCGGCGGGCGGCCGAGCGCCGCGGCGAGCAGGCGCAGCACCGCGTCGTTCGCGGCGCCGTCGGCGGGCGGGGAAGTCACACGGACATGCACGGTTTCGTCCTCGACCCGGATCTCGTCGTGACGCGCACCGGGCGTGACCCGCACTGCAATCCGTCCCGACGCGGCGAGTGCGCTGAGCGCCTCGGTCAGCGCCGGGTCGGGCCGATATTTCAGACGGTGACGACCAGCTTGCCGACCGCCGTCCGGTCGCCGAGCTTGGCGATCGCCTTGCCGCCGTCGGCGAGGGCGAAGCTCTCGGTCACCCGCGGCTGGATCTTGCCCTGCTCCCACAGCTGGAACAGCCGCGCGATATTGGCGCGGTTGCGCAGCGGTTCGCGCGCTACAAATGCACCCCAGAACACGCCCGCGACGTCGCAGCTCTTGAGCAAAGTGAGGTTGAGCGGCAGGCGCGGAATGCCCGCGGGGAAGCCGACGACGAGGTAGCGGCCCTCCCATGCGATCGAACGCAGCGCGGGCTCGGCATAATCGCCGCCGACCGCGTCATAGATGACGTTGGCGCCATTCGGGCCAACGGCTTCCTTGAACTTGTTCGCAAGCTCCTTCGACTGGTCCTTGTCGAACGGCTGGCGGCCATAGACGACGACCTCGTCGGCGCCCGCAGCCCGAGCGATGTCGGCCTTTTCCTCGCTCGACACGCCGGCGACGACGCGCGCGCCGAACGCCTTGCCCAGCTCGACCGCGGCAATGCCGACGCCGCCCGATGCGCCGAGCACGAGCAAGGTGTCGCCTTCCTCGATATGCCCGCGGTCGACGAGCGCATGGATGCTGGTGCCATAGGTCATCAACAGCGACGCGCCCGCGGCGAAATCATGCGCCTCGGGCAGGTGATAGACATTGTGCACCGATACCGCGACGGCTTCGGACATGCCGCCATTGCCGCAGCCCGCGATCACGCGGTCGCCGACCTTGAACTCGGTGACGCCCTCGCCGACCTCGGCGACCAGCCCCGCGACTTCGCCGCCGGGGGCGAAGGGGCGCTCGGGGCGGAACTGATATTTATCCTCGATGATCAGCACGTCGGGGAAGTTGACCGCGCAGGCCTTCACGTCGATCACGATCTGGCCCTTGCCCGCGGTCGGGCGCGGCAGTTCGCCCAATGTGAGCGTTTCGGGGCCGCCGGTTGCGGTCGACAAGAGAGCCTTCATCATCTTCTCCTCTTATGATGTTCGTGCGATATTATGCGGCAGGACGCATCCACGGCCGATCTGCGTCGAGCTTTTTCTCATAAGCGCCTATCGCCGCGTCGCTCTTTTCGGTCAGCGAAATCTCGTCGAGCCCTTCGAGCAGGCACATCTTGCGGAACGGGTCGATCTCGAAGCTGAAACGGTCCTGGAACTGCGTCGTCACCGTCTGATGCTCGAGGTCGACGAAGACCGGATCGGTCGTCGCGACCTCCATCAACCGGTCGATAGCGGCTTGCGGCAACACCACGGGCAGGATGCCGTTCTTCACCGCATTGCCCGAGAAAATGTCCGAGTAAGACGGAGCAATCACGACGCGGATGCCAAGGTCGCCGAGCGCCCACGCCGCATGCTCGCGGCTCGACCCGCAGCCGAAATTGTCGCCCGCGATCAGGATCGGCGCGCCCTTGAAATCGGCGCTGTCGAACAGATTGTCGGGATCGGCGCGCAGGCTTTCGAACGCGCCGCGGCCCATGCCCTCGCGCGTCGTCGTCTTGAGCCAATGCGCGGGAATGATCACGTCGGTGTCGACATTCTTGAGCCCGAACGGAATCGCGCGGCCTTCGACCTTGTCGAGCGGGGTCATGCCATCAATTCCCGTACGTCGGTGAGCTTGCCCGTCACCGCCGCCGCCGCCGCCATCGCGGGGCTGACGAGGTGCGTGCGCGCGCCCGGCCCTTGGCGGCCGACGAAATTGCGGTTGCTCGTCGAGGCGCAGCGTTCGCCCGCGGGCACCTTGTCGGGGTTCATCGCGAGGCACGCCGAACAGCCCGGTTCGCGCCATTCGAGCCCCGCGTCGGTGAAGATGCGGTCGAGCCCCTCGGCCTCGGCCTGCGCCTTCACGAGGCCCGATCCGGGGACGACGATCGCCCATTTGACATTATCGGCCTTGTGGCGGCCCTTGATCACCGCCGCGGCGGCGCGCAGGTCCTCGATGCGGCTGTTGGTGCAGCTGCCGATGAAGATATTCTCGACCGGCACATCCTGCATCCGCGTGCCGGGTTCAAGGCCCATGTACGCGAGCGATTTGGCGGCGGCGGCTTGCTTCGACGGGTCGGCAAAACTTGCCGGATCGGGGACGATGCCGGTGATCGGCACGACATCCTCGGGGCTGGTGCCCCAGGTGACGCTCGGCGCGATGTCGGCGGCGTCGATGACGACGGTCTTGTCATAGGTCGCGCCGGGATCGGTCGCGAGGCTTTTCCAGTAAGCGACCGCGGCGTCCCAATCGGCGCCCTTCGGCGCATAGGGGCGGCCCTTCAGATATTCGAATGTCGTCTCGTCGGGCGCGATCAGGCCCGCGCGCGCGCCGCCTTCGATCGCCATATTGCTGACCGTCAGCCGGCCCTCGACCGACAGCGCACGGATCGCGCTGCCGGTATATTCGATGACATGGCCGGTGCCGCCCGCGGCGCCGATGACGCCGGTGATGTGGAGGATGATGTCTTTCGCCGACACGCCGGGGCCGACCTCGCCCTCGACGCGCACTTCCATTGTCTTCGACGGCTGGAGCAGCAGCGTCTGCGTCGCGAGCACATGCTCGACCTCGCTCGTCCCGATGCCGAAGGCGAGCGCGCCGATGCCGCCGTGGCACGCGGTATGGCTGTCGCCGCAGACGATCGTCGTGCCGGGCAGCGAAAAGCCCTGCTCGGGGCCGACGACATGGACGATGCCCTGTTCGGGCGCCGTCGCATCGATGTAGCGGATGCCGAATTCGGGGGCGTTCTTCTCGAGCGCCGCCAATTGCGCCGCGCTTTCGGGGTCGGCGATCGGCAGCTTGTTGCCCGCCGCATCGAGCCGCGCGGTCGTCGGCACATTATGGTCGGGCACCGCAATCGTAAGGTCGGGGCGGCGCACCGTGCGGCCGCTCGCGCGAAGCCCGGCAAACGCCTGCGGGCTGGTGACTTCATGGACGAGGTGACGGTCGATGAAGATCAGGCAAGTGGCATCGGGGCGCTGTTCGACGACATGCGCGTCCCAGATTTTCTCGTAAAGGGTGCGGGGCCGGGTCATGCGGTTCACTTAAGCCTGCGCGACAACAATGCAAGCGAGTGGCGATCAAAAACGCAATTTTCGGTCGCCAAAAGACGTCGCCCCCGCGAAGGCGGGGGCCGCTATCGGCAATTCGCTGCGGCGGCTTAAAACGACAGCGGCCCCTGCCTTCGCAGGGGCGACGAGTTGGTCTATAATCCGCCCATGCCGACCCTCGCCATCATAGCGCTCATTCTCGCCACCGTCGCGGCGATGGAGGGCGTCGCCTGGGCGAGCCACAAATATATCATGCACGGCTTCGGCTGGGCGTGGCACCGCGACCACCATGAGCCGCACGACAAGGTGCTGGAAAAGAACGACCTGTTCGGCCTCGTCGGCGCCGCGTTGAGCATTTCGATGTTCGTCGTCGGCAGCCCGATGATCATGGGCGCCGCGGCGTGGGAGCCCGGAACGTGGATCGGACTCGGCGTCCTCTTCTACGGCATCATCTATACGCTGGTGCACGACGGGCTCGTCCACCAGCGCTATTTCCACTGGGTGCCGCGGCGCGGCTATGCGAAGCGGCTGGTGCAGGCGCACAAGCTCCATCACGCCACGGTCGGCAAGGAGGGCGGGGTCAGCTTCGGCTTCGTCGTCGCGCGCGATCCGGCGAAGCTGAAGGCCGAATTGAGAGCGCAGCGCGAGGCCGGGATCGCAGTGGTGCGCGAGGCGCTGGCAGAATAACCGTCGCCCCCGCGAAGGCGGGGGCCGCTGGCAACCTTGCGCTACACCGACAACGGCCCCCGCCTTCGCGGGGGCGACGATATAGTTAGGCCGTCCGGTAATCAGCGGTGATCACGCCCGCCGCCATCAATTCCGCCTCATGGCTTTCCTCGCGCCAATCCTCGAGCAGCGCCTGCCGCTCCCATTCGACCATCGCCGGCTGCGCAAGCATATGGTCGACCCACGCCTGTCCGGCGCCGGCGTCGAGTCCATAGGTGCGGATACGGAAGGCGACCGGGGCGAAAAAAGCATCGACCGCGGTAAAGCGGTCGCCCGCGAGGAAGGGGCCGCCGAAGCGCGACAGGCCCTCGGCGAACAACTCGCGGATTCGCGCGACGTCGAGTCGGAGCGCACCCGACGGCGGCTTCGGCGTCACACGGACCCCGACATTCATCGTGCAATCATTGCGCAGCGCCGAAAAGCCGCTGTGCATTTCCGCCGTCGCGCATTGCGCCCAGGCGCGCGCGTCGGGGTCGGTCGGCCATACACTCTCGTGCCGGTCGGCGAGATAGAGCGTGATGCCCAGCGAATCATAAACCGTCCGTCCTTCGTCGAGCAGCGCGGGCACCTGTCCGGTCGGTGAGAAGCTACGAAACTCGTCATAGTTGATCGGGTTGGTGAAGGGTTCGATCTGGTCCTCGAACGCGATGCCGAGCGCGCGCATCAGCACCCACGGGCGTAGCGACCAGCTCGAATAATTGCGGTTGGCGGTGATCAGCACATACATGCCTGGCGCTCCTGTGCGATGATGGGGGAAGTGTAATCGGGATCGTGCGCGAAGGGCAGTTCGGTGCCGTCGCGAAGCGCGGCGAGCACGCTGCCGAAATCGGTCGTGGCGCGCCAGCCGAAACGGCGCTCGGCGCGCGAGGGGTCGTAGACGCGGTCGATGATCTCGGGGAGCATCCAGCCTTTGGCGGCATAAAGCTCGGCCGCATCGGGATGATGCCGGGCGATCACTGCGCGCGCATCGCGCGCCAGTTCTTCGGCCTCCTCGCGCGCGAAGGGCGGCGGGGCCGAGAGAATGAAGGTGTCGCAGCCGATCGCGGGCGCGGCCTCGAGCGCGGCGAGATGCGCAGCGGCGGCATCCTCAACCGTCAAACGCCTGTTGAGCAGTTCGTTCGCTTTCAGGTTCGGTCCGCTCGGCACGGCATGCGTGTCGTCATCTTCGGGGAAGAAGCGCCCGGTGCGCAGGATCGCCACCGCGATGCCATGCTCGCGGTGCACCAGCTTCACCGCCTGCTCGGCGGCGAGCTTGGTGATGCCATAGATGTTGCGCGGCTCGATCGGACCGAAATCCTCGTCCATCCACCACGCGCCCGCCTCGCCCGCGCCTTCGCGCACATCGGCGCGTATCATCAGCGAGGTCGTCGAGGTGAAGAGAAAGCGGTCGTTGCCCGCCGCAACCGCGGCTTCGATCAAATTGAGCGTGCCGCCGACATTGGCGTCGACGAATGCCTGCCGCGGATAACGGACGATGTCGGGCTTGTGCAGCGCGCCGCCATGGATCACCGCCTCGATTCCATGCGCACCCATCGTCCGCTCGATCAGCGCGCGGTCGGCAACGGTGCCGACCACCTGCGTATGCGTCCCGGGCACGACGTCGAGCCCGGTCACGTCATGACCGCTTTGGACGAGCAGCGGAGCCAGATAGCGCCCCAGCCAACCCGATGATCCGGTCAGCAGTACGCGCATCGTTATATCTCCTCCCGGTCTCGTCCGCGCGCCTCATACACAGGCGGCGGACAGGGGGAAAGGCGGTTAGCCTTTCGGATTCGCGACGACCGGGCGGGTCGCCGCGCCGCCGGCCGGCTGGGGCAGTTCGCTGAGGTCGAGCCAGCCCGCGTCGTCGCGCCTATGATAGCTGTCGATCACCGTGAACGGGATGCGGAAGGGAAATCCCCAATCGCTGTTCCACAATGCCACGACGCCCGTCCGCGTCGCCGGTTCGAAAATCATCGTTGCACGGTAACCTTCGACCGCACCCGAATGGCCTTCGAGCCGGCCGCCGGCATAGGTGAAGCTCCGCCAGCCAAGGCCATAACCTGCCTCGCCCGTGGCAGCCCGCAAGGTGCCGCCATAGAGCCGCCCCGTGCCGACGCGCGGGCGATGCGCGATCTGCAGCACCTCGCCCGGCAGCACATCGGGACGGCTGCCCATCATCGCCTGCATCCAGGTCGCGAAATCGACGATATCGCTTTCGACCCCCGCGGCGGCGGGAACGCGCCAATAGGCCTCCTTGATCGGGCGCACCTGCGCGCCGCGGTGCGGTTTCGCCCAATCCTTGGCGCTCGTCAGCCGCTCCTTCCCATAGCCCGCGCTGACCATGCCGAGCGGGCGGAAAAACCGGTCTTCGACCGCGTCGGCGAACAGCTCGTTGGCGGCCTTGCCCAATATCTCGCTCGCCGTGTCGAAGGCGACATTCTGGTAAGTGTGGCAGGTTCCGGGCTCGCATTGCAGCGGTGCGAGGGCAAGGCTCGCGCGTAGCAGCTGCGGGCTCTGCCCTTCCTCCAGCTTTTCGTCATAGGCGTTTTTGGTGAGGCCGGTCCGCTGAGCGAGCAGGTCGCCCACCGTGATCCGTTCCTCGGCGCCGCCGGGAAGGCGCAGCGACGTGCGCCAGCTGGCAACCGACCGGTCCAGATCGACCTTGCCATCCTTGGCCAGCGCCGCCGCCAAGGCCCCCGTTGCGGTCTTGGACACCGACGCCCAGCGGAACAGCGTTTGCGGCGTGACCGGCGCGCCGGTCGACTTGTCGGCGACACCATAGGTGCGGACAAAGCTGAGCTTGCCGTCTTCGACCACCGCTACTGCCAGCCCCGCCATTTCGGGCCGCTGCGACAAGGCAGCGAGTTGCCGGTCGAGCGCCGGGTAATCGATCCGGCCGCGCCATTCGGCGGGCGTGTCGGGCAGGTTTTCCGGCGCCTTGATCGGGATCGGAACGCTGGCGAGCGGGTGTTTCCCGCCGAGCGCGTGAATGCCAAACCAGCCCGCCAACCCCAAAGCGAGGATCGCGATGAGATAGGTGAAAACCGGTTTTCTGGATTTGTTTTTAGACTGCGACCTCATAATTGGCCGCCGTCTTAGCCGCGACATCCGCCGCCGTCACCCCTCAGGGCGCGAGATGGTCCCACGCCTTGAACGTCCCGGCGGCATAAACCGCACCGTAGACAAAGACGATCAGCGAAGACCAGATCGCGAAACTGTCGGTGTGTTGCGGGCGCCACAGATGGAGTGGCACGAAGATTAGTCCGCGAAGCAGGTAGATAGCAGTAATCACGATCAGGCCAGTCCGCAGCAGCGGCAGGCGCGGTAAGCTGCCCGCGCCGGAAAAGGCATAGGCGGCCCAGACCAGCAGGATCGTGCCGATCGCGAGCGTGATCAGCGTCGGCCGCAGATCGCCGCGCGCCGCCGCACGCGCCATGCCTTCGCCCGCGCCGAAAAAGCGATACCAGTCGGGGCCGCCGAAAATGCACGCGATATGAAGCAGTGCGGCCAGCACCGACAGCCACCCGCCGACGATCAGCCAGGTGGAGCCGGGGTTGGCCGCGACATTATGCAATATAATGCGCCGTCGTTTTCGCGGCGACGTCCTCGGCCGTCACCCCCGGCGCCAGCTCGATCAGCCTGAACGGGCTGTCATGATCGTCGCGCTTGAACACCGCGAGGTCGGTGATGATCATGTCGACGACATTCTTGCCAGTCAGCGGCAGCGTGCATGCGGGGATGAACTTCGGGCTGCCGTCCTTGGCGTTATGTTCCATCACGACGATGATCTTCTTGACCCCGGCGACGAGGTCCATCGCGCCGCCCATGCCCTTGATCATCTTGCCGGGGATCATCCAGTTCGCGATGTCGCCATTTTCGGCGATTTCCATCGCGCCCAAGACGGTGAGGTCGATATGCCCGCCGCGGATCATCGCAAAACTGTCGCTCGACGAAAAATAGGCCGATTGCGGCAGTTCGCTGATCGTCTGCTTGCCCGCGTTGATCAGGTCGGGATCCTCGTCGCCCTCGAAAGGGAAGGGACCGATGCCGAGCATGCCATTCTCCGACTGCAGCGTGACCGTCATCCCCGCGGGGATATGGTTCGCAACGAGCGTCGGGATGCCGATGCCGAGATTGACGTAATAGCCGTCCTGCAGTTCCTTCGCGGCGCGCGCCGCCATGTCATCACGCGTCCAGGCCATTATTTCGGCTCCCATTGCTTGTCGGAGGGGAATGCATCGCCCCAGCCCAGTTTTTCCCACGGGCCGTAGACGGGGTTGGGGAAAAGGAACCAGCCCTTGTCCCAGAGGTCGGTCGCGCCCGCGCTCGTCGCGAGCGCCATGCGCTGCGCAGCGGGCAGGTCCTTGACGTTGAACTGCTGGCTGAAATCGCCGAGCTGGTCGCCGCCAAGGATGATCACGCAGTAGCGCGACGCGATCGTCGCGCGGCGTCCGTCCTTGCTCGACCCGCCGGCGTCGTCGCCCATCAGGAACAAAGTCTCGCCATGCTTGAATTCGCCGAGCCCGGCGGCGCGCAGCGTGTCCTCGCTGCCCGCGGCATTGGCGGCGCTGCGGTTGGTATTCGCGATCACGGTGATTCCCGCGGCGCGGAGCTTGTTCACCATATCGACGCTGCCGGGCATCGCGACCGCCTTGCCCGCGCCACTCTTTTCCCACTGGTCCCAGACCTTAAGGTCGAAGCCGGTGCCTTTTTCAGCGAAATGCCGCATCGGGCCGAGGTTCCAGATCAACGTCTCATCGGCGTCGAACACCGCGGCGAAGGGTTTGGTGCCGCACGGCTCGAACGCAGGCGCGTCCATCGTCGCACCCGCGACCAGCACAACGCTGTCCTTCGGCCGCTGCTTGATCCGTCCCACGCCATAGTCGGCGATCCGCGCATTGGTCGCGCGCACGGCGACCGCGGCTTCGGGCGAGCCGTAGAGATATTGCAGCGCGACCGGGGGTTTACCGGCTTCGGCCGGCACAGTAGCGGGCGGCGGGGCCGGCGCCGTCGCGACCTCGACCGGTGCGCTGGCGCACCCGGCAAGGAGCAGGGTCGCCGTGATGGCGAGGCTGCGCATCACGCGGTCTCGCGCGGACGCGTCGTGCGGAATTCGATCTTCTTGTCGTACGGCGCGCCGAGGACGAGCCGTTTCACATAGATGCCGGGCAGATGGATCGCGTCGGGATCGAGGCTGCCGACCGGCACGATCTCCTCGACCTCGGCGACGCAGATCTTCGCCGCGGTCGCCATCGGCTGGTTGAAGTTGCGCGCGGTCTTGCGGAAGATCAAATTGCCGCTCTCGTCGGCCTTCCACCCCTTGATGATCGCGAGGTCGGCGAAGATGCCGCGTTCGAGGATATAATCCTGCCCGTCGAAATTCTTCACTTCCTTGCCCTCGGCCACCAGCGTGCCGACGCCGGTCTTCGTATAGAAGCCGGGAATGCCCGCGCCGCCCGCGCGGCAACGCTCGGCCAGCGTTCCCTGCGGGCAGAATTCGACCTCGAGCTCGCCCGCCAGATATTGCCGCTCGAACTCTTTATTCTCGCCGACGTACGACGAGATCATCTTCTTGACCTGCTTGGTGCGGAGCAGCTTGCCGAGCCCTTCGCCGTCGATTCCGGCGTTATTGCTGGCGATCGTCAGATCCTTGGTACCCGCGTCGCGAATCGCGTCGATCAGCCGTTCGGGAATGCCGCAAAGGCCGAAGCCGCCTGCGCAAATCTGCATGCCGTCGAACAGCAGGCCTTCGAGGGCGGCGGCGGCGTCGGGATATTGCTTCTTCCCCATGGGACGGCTCTCCTGAATGGTTTCGCGCGCGACCTTGGCGCATTTGATCCATCAATTCTAATTGTTCGATTTTTGGATTATACATAGACGATGTCTATCAATCGCGTCTCGCTCTATCATCTCGAAACTTTGCTCTGGATCGACCGGCTCGGCACCTTTTCGGCGGCGGCCGAGCGGCTCAACACGACGCAGCCGACGGTTTCGGCGCGGATGCGCGAGCTCGAACAGCGCCTCGGCACCGCGCTGTTCCGCCGCGAAGGCCGCGCGATGTCGCTCACCGCGGCGGGGCGCAAGCTCGTGCGCGACTGCGATCCCTTGCTCCGCGACATGCAGGTCGCGCTGCTCGGCAGCGGCGGCTATGGCGAGGCGAGCGGCGTGGTTCGCATCGGCGCGGGCGAAATCGCCGCGGCAAGCTGTCTTCCCGCCTTCGTCGCGGGCCTGAAGGCCGATATGCCGGGTGTCGGACTCGAGATCGAAATCGACCTCACCGCGAACCTGATCCAGCAGCTGCTCACCGGGCGCACCGACATCGCCTTTGCCGCGGGACCGATCGCGCACCCGGCGCTGAAAACGAGCCCGATCGGCGCGGTCGAACTCGTCTGGCTCGCGAGCCCCGCGGTCGCATCGGCCTTTGCCGGCGGCGAAGCGACGCTTCCCGTCTGGTCGCTCGCCAGCCATTCGCCGATCCACGGCCGGATGCGCGAGGCGATCGCGGCGTCGCGCATCGCGCAAAAATCGCTCAACCTCTGCAACAATGCGCGCACGATGATCGACATCGCGAAGGCGGGCGGGGGGATCGGCATTTTTCCGCAACCGATGGTGCGCGGGGAGGTCGCGAGCGGCGCGCTCGCCCCAATCGACGGCATGCCGGCCTTGGCCCCGGTCGAATTTCAGGTCGCGATGCGCGTCGCCGACACCGAGCCCGTGCTGACGCAAATCTTCGAGCGCGCGGCGAAGCTGAATCTTGCGGAGGCGGTGGTCTGATTCGGACGGCAGGATCGACCGGAAGCTGCCCTTCCTTTCATCGTCATCCCGGACTTGATCCGGGATCCATAGCTGCGCCGTCGTCGTGGATCCCGGATCAAGTCCGGGATGACGAAGTGGAGCAGTTCGCCGTCAACTCACCACCCCAAACCGTCATTCATTGCGTGATCGAAAGACCGGTCAGGGCAATTCCATCCCCAGCACCGCCGACAGGTCGGCGAGCGCCTGCTCGCCGCTCGTCACCTTGATCGCATGCATGCCGAGCGCGCTCGCCGGTTTGCAGTTGATGCCAAGGTCGTCGAGATAGATGCACTCGCCGGGTTCGACGCCAAGCGCCTCGCACATCATCAGATAGATCCGCGGGTCGGGTTTGCGCACCCCCGCCTTGCTCGATTCGATGACATGCGCAAAGCGCGCCATGATGTCGGCGACCTCGATCGCGGCCTCTTCGCTGCGTGTCATCCCCGCGCCGAGAACGCCCATCTTGCCGCCGGGGACATTGTTCGTGATGCACGCGATGGTGAAACCCCGATCCTTCAACGTGTCGAGCGCCGCGACCATCGCCGGACGCACCGCGCCCGCGATGACGGCAAGCACGGCTTCGCCTTCAAGGTCATGCCCCAATGCGCGCGCTTCTTCGGCGAACAATGTGTCGAAGGTCGCGGCGTCGATCTCGGCGCGCTCGAACTTCGCCCAGGCGTTATCGTCGGGATCGGCGCTGTTAACGCGGCGCACGAAATCGCGCGGCAGCCCGCGTTCTTCTTCAAGGCGATTGAAGGCTTCGAACGGCGACGCCGTGATGACGCCGCCGAAGTCGAATATCACCGTCGTGTAAGTCATGCGGGAGAAAGAACCTTATTTCTTGGCGGGGGTGGCGACGCGATTGCCCGACCAGCTGGCGTCGTCGATAGTCAGGTCGAGCCGGTCGGGCGAACGTACCGTATCGAGCAGGAAGACCGACGGCCCGCTCGCGGCGAGGATCGCGTCCATCGCTTGCTCGAGCGGGATGGTGACGGTCGGGATGCGCGGATAGTCCGATTTGATCTCGACCTTGTTCGGCCCCGTGCGCGTGACGGTGATCGTCACATTGTCCCGCGACGATCCGCGCGCATCGGATGCCACCGCGCCCTTGTACGTGCCGGCAACGCGATCGGCGAGGTCGGCCTTGTGTGCGGGTGCGGCCTTCGGCGGTTCGGCAAGCGCCGCTCCGGTTGGAAGCGAAAAGGCGAGCGAGGCGGCGACAGCAAGGATACGAAGCATGGCGGGTCCTTTCGTGCGGCGGTGAAAGGGACTGCTCCCCACGACCCTCATGGAACGACGACGATCCCTTTCGCGGGGTCGGCCTGTCCCGAGAGCATCTCCCCATAGGCGGCAAGCGCCGCCTCGCCGCCGCGGCGTTTATCGACCGAAGTCAGCCGCGGCGCAACGTCCATGAAGGCCAGCCAGGCTTCGGCGATCTTCTGTCCGAACGCTGCGCCGCCCCAGTCGGCGATGCGCTTCTGGCTGCGCCCCGGGGCGAAAAAGCCCTGGCGCTCGGGGCCGGGCAGCCCTTCGCCATCGGCCTGCGCATCCCAGTGCGACTTGCCGACGACGATCGATGCCTGAAGCTGCCCTCCGAAATGGCTGTGGACGGTTCGCGTCACGGCGCCATTGCCCGCCATATCGACGAGCGCAGCGGGGGTGGTCGCGTTCAGCGTCATGATCTGGTCATAGCTGATGACGCGGTCGTAGATGCTCTGCGCGGCGAGGGCGTCGACATTGGCCGCGCTCGTCAGCCCGATCGTTTCGGGCCGCTCGGTGCGCAGCTTGAGCGCGAAGCCGAGGCCGATCGCGGTCTTGCTCGACGCGCTGGCGATCAAAATCTGCTGGACGCCATAATCGCCCTCATCCTCGAACTGGTCGGCGATCAGCCAGCCGGTCAGGAACAGCGGACGGAACACCGGCCAATAATCATGGTCGGCGGCGCGATAGTCGGGCAGCGCCTCGATCCGCTGATAATTGTTATAGATGGGGGGCAGGGTGGTGCGCCGCGGCGTCACATCGGTGAAGCCGCCCGGCCCCGCCTTGCCAACGGTCAGCACCGCGCCCTCCGCCATCGGATAATAGCCATAGAAGCGGTCGCCGACCGACACCCCCTCGGCGGCGCTTTCGGTCACCGTCGCAAAGCCCCAGACCGGCAGGCGGCCGGGCGTATCGCGCTCGGCGAAGAAATCCCAATAGCCTTGATCATTTCCGAACAACCCGGCGGGCTTGCCGAACACCGCATAGGTGATGTTGTTCGCGGTCATCGCATAGCTGTCGAGGTGCACGCGAACCTGTCCCGGTGCGAGCGGCGCATCGGCGTCCTCGACCAAATGGGCTTGCGTAATATCGTCGCGATCGATGTCGATCGCCCAGCTCTTTGCGCTCATTCCGGACCCCTCCGATTGACTTGCCCGCAAATGCGGGATGATCGATAGTCATACAGATGGCACCGCCCCTGACAATCACGGTCAAACGCATCCACGAACCGGCCGGTCCCGGCGACGGGACGCGTTTCCTCGTCGACCGGCTGTGGCCGCGCGGCGTGTCGAAGGAGAAGGCGGCGCTCGCGGCGTGGCTCAAACCGCTGTCGCCGAGCGATGGCCTGCGCAAGCGTTTCCACGGCGAGACCGCCGATTCGGACGATGCATGGGATGCGTTCCGCCTCGACTATTTCGCCGAACTCGACGCGGGCGGTGAGGAGGTGAAGGCGGCGCTCTTCACGCTCGACGCCGCGGCGAAGGCCGGACCGGTGACCTTGCTTTATGCCGCGAAGAGCGAGCAGCGAAACAACGCCGTCGCGTTGCGTGAGTGGTTGGAACGGCGCTAGCCCACCGTCGTCCCGAGCAGCGATCCGATCGCAATCGTCACCGCCATCGCCATCGCACCCCAGAAGGTGACGCGAACGACCGGACGCAGCATTGGGGCATTGCCCGCCCAGGCGCCGAGTGCGCCGAGGATCGCGAGAAAGACCAATGACGCCGCCGATACGGTGAGCGGCAGCGTATCGCCCCGATCGATCAGCACCGTTGCAAGCGGCAACGCCGCGCCGATCGCAAAACTCGCCGCGGAGGCAGCCGCCGCCTGCACCGGCCGCGCCGCCATCGCGTCGGTCATCCCCAGTTCGTCGCGCAGATGCGTATCGAGCGCGTTATGTTCGGTCAGCTGCACCGCGACCTGCTCGGCGAGCGCGCGGTCGAGCCCGCGTTCCTGATAGATTAAAGTCAGCTCCTCGAGCTCGAACTCGGGATCGGCGGCGAGATGGCGTTTCTCCAGCTCGACGTCGGACTTTTCGGCGTCGCCTTGCGAGCTCACCGACACATATTCGCCCGCCGCCATCGACATCGCGCCGGCAACCAGCCCCGCGGTACCGGTGATGAGGATCGATGACTGCGACGCCCCCGCCGCCGCGACACCCGCGATCAGGCTCGCGGTCGACACGATCCCGTCGTTGGCACCGAGGATCGCGGCGCGCAGCCAGCCGATCCGCGTGACGGCGTGGGTTTCCTCGTGCATCGTAGCCCTTCAATATTGCAGTTGCAGCCCCGGCCGTGCCCAGCGCGTCTTCACAAGCCGTCCGGTGCCCGACAGGGTCAAATAAGCATCCTGCCGGTCGGAGCCCCCAAAGGCGATATTGGTCGTGAAGATATCGTCGGTCGCGACGAATTCGACCAGCTCGCCCGCCGGCGAAACGACGCTGATCCCGCACTCGCCGATCGTCGCGACGCAGATATTGCCGTTCGCTTCCATCGCGAGGCTGTCGAAGAATTTATAGCCTGCGGGGCGATAGAGCGGGATGCCGGGGCCGCCGGGTCCTGCCGCGTCGTCGACCTTGCCCGGCGCCACGATGTTGAACTGGGTCAGGCGGCAGGTGTAGGTTTCGGCGGCGTAAAGCTTGCTGCCGTCGGGCGAGATGCCGATGCCGTTGGGATTATAGCTCGGGAAGATCACTTCCTCGATAAAACTGCCGTCGGCCTTGGCATAGAAGATGCCGACGATGTCGTGGCAGCGCGCGGCATAATCGACCTTGCCATGATCGGTGAACCAGAAGCCGCCATGCGCGTCGAACATGATGTCGTTCGGGCCGCGCAAAACGACGCCATGATCGCCCGACTTGTACAGCACCTCGACTTCGCCCGTCTCGATATCGATGCGCTCGATCCGCCCGCCCGAATAATCGTCGGCGATCCCGTGCGGGGCGAGATAGCCGTTCGATTCGACATAGTTGAAGCCGCCGTTGTTGCAGCAATAAAGCTTGCCGTCGGGGCCGATCGCGAGGCCGTTGGGGCCGCCGCCGGGGGTCGCGATGACCTCCTTTTTCCCGCCCGGCCAGCAGCGCGTGATGCGCTTCGCCTCGATCTCGACGACGATGACGCTGCCGTCGTCCATCACCACCGGCGCCTCGGGAAAGCGCAATCCGTCGGCGATCAGTTCAAACTCGGCCATCCCCATCTCCCTTGCGTGTCCGCACTTGCTGTGCTTTGCGGCCATCATGCCCGTTCGCACGCTCTTCGCCACCAATTTCTACGAGGCCGATATCGGCACGCCCGACCTGCTCGAAGAGCTGGAGGAAAGCAGCCGCCTGTTCGCCGAAGAAGATGGTGCCGGCCGGCGCTGGAGCCGCGACCACGGCTATAAGGGTTACACGAGCTACGCGAGCCTCGGCGACCTGCCCGAGCGCGATCCTGCCTTCTATGATCTGAAGAAGCTGCTCGACAAGGAAGTGAAGGCGTTCGCCAAGGCGTGCCACTTCGACCTTGCGAAACCGCTCAAGCTCGACAGCCTGTGGGTCAATGTCCTCAAGTCCGGCGGCACGCACAGCGGCCATATCCATCCGCACAGCATCGTATCGGGAACCTTCTACGTTGCCGTCCCCGCGGGATCGGGCGCGCTGAAACTCGAAGACCCGCGCCTCGCGATGTTGATGGCCGCACCCGGCCGCACCGACGATGCGCCCGAGCATCTGTTGCCCTTCATTTATGCCGAGCCCGCCGCGGGGCGCGTCTTCCTCTGGGAAAGCTGGCTCCGCCACGAAGTGATGCCGCATTCGGGCAAGGGCGAACGGATCAGCATCAGCTTTAACTATCGCTGAGCCGGTCCTATATGGGCGCCATCTGACCACCCCATTCCCGTTCGTGTCGAGCGAAGTCGAGACACCCATCGGCGTGGTGCGAGGTCGAGGGGCATCTCGATTTCGCTCGATGCGAACGGTTCGGATAGGAATATAATATGACCGCGACCTACGACGCCGACCTCCAGCTCTT
This sequence comes from Sphingopyxis sp. H053, assembly GCF_001468225.1. Classification (GTDB taxonomy): domain Bacteria; phylum Pseudomonadota; class Alphaproteobacteria; order Sphingomonadales; family Sphingomonadaceae; genus Sphingopyxis. The sequence continues at coordinate 78,292 of NZ_LNRU01000015.1, forward strand.
CATCAACGGCGCCTGGCGGAGCGGGGAGGGACGCGACGAGCGGCCGGTCTATAACCCCGCGACCGCGGGCACGATTGCCGAGCTGCCGGTGGCGACGGCGGCCGACCTCGACGAGGCACTCGCCGCGGCGGACCGCGGCTGGCCCGTCTGGCGCGCCAAGACCCCCGACGAGCGCGCTGCGCTGATGCACAAGGCCGCTGGTATCATCCGCGAGCGCGTCGACCATATCGCGACCCTGCTCACGCTCGAACAGGGCAAGCCGATCGCCGAGGCGCGCGGCGAGGTGCTGTCGGCGGCGGGGCTGTTCGACTATTTCGCCGAGCAGGGCAAACGCATTGAGGGCCGCGTGCTCCAGCGCCCGGCGGGGCAGCGCGCGATGGTCACCAAGCATCCGGTCGGGCCGGTCGCGGGCTTCAGCCCATGGAACTTCCCGGTCAATTTGATGGTCAAGAAGATCGCCCCCGCGCTCGCCGCGGGCTGCGTCGTGATCGCGAAAGCGCCCGAGGAAACCCCCGGCTGCACCAGCGCGATCATGCGCTGCATCGCCGATGCGGGCATCCCCGGCGACGTTGTGCAGCTCGTTTATGGCGACCCCGACATGATCAGTCGGCACCTGCTCGCCAGCCCGGTGATTCGCAAGGTCAGCTTCACCGGCTCGACCGCGGTCGGCAAGCATCTGATGAAGCTTGCCGCCGACGGGGTGAAGCGGATCACGATGGAACTCGGCGGCCATGCCCCGGTGCTGATCTTCGACGATTGCGACCTCGAAGCCACGCTCGACAAGGTCGTGTGGCAAAAATTCCGCAACGCCGGGCAGGTGTGCATCTCGCCGACGCGCTTCTATGTCCAGCAGGGCATCTACGACGCGTTCGTGAAGGGCTTTGCCGAGCGGACGGCGAAGGTGAAGATCGGCAGCGGCCTCGACGCCGACACGCAGATGGGCCCGCTCGCCAACGCGCGCCGCATCCCCGCATTGGAAGCGCTGGTCGCCGATGCCAAGGCCAAGGGCGCGCGCGTCATCGCGGGCGGCGAGGCGACGGGGGGCGGCTATTTCTTCCAGCCGACCGCGATCGCCGACGTGCCGGTTGAGGCCGATGCGATGAACCACGAACCCTTCGGCCCGATGGCGCTGATCCGGCCCTTCGGCACCGAGGATGAGGCGCTCGAACAGGCGAACCGGCTGCCCTACGGCCTCGCGGCGTTCGCGTTCACCGAAAATGGCCGCCGCATCAATCGCATCGTGGACACGATCGAAAGCGGCATGGTCGGGGTGAACAGCTTTATGATCTCGACGCTCGACACGCCGTTCGGCGGGATCAAGGAATCGGGCTTCGGCAGCGAAAGCGGGCCCGAGGGGCTCGACGGCTATCTCGTTACCAAGGCGGTGCATATTTACTGAGCTACCCAATCCTCCCTGTGGCGAAGCCATGGGGAGGGGGACCGCTCGCGAAGCGAGTGGTGGAGGGGCCGCGCCATAGCCCCTCCGTCAGCGCTTCGCGCTGCCACCTCCCCATCGCTTCGCGACAGGGAGGATTTTCAATCCCGCTCCAGCGCCACGAAATCGCGCGCCATCGGCGCTAGGTGCGCGCCGCCGTCGACGAAGATCGTCTGTCCCGTCACCGCCTCCGCGCGCGCGAGATAGACGACCGCATCGGCGATCTGCGCCGGCGTGGGCAGCGCGCCGAGCGGCATAAGCTTCGCCAGCCGCTCGACCTGCGCCGCCGAATAATCCTCGGTCGCCATCGTCAGCCCCGGTGCCACGGCATTGACCCGCGCGCGGTTCCCGAACGCGACCGCGAGCGTCGCCGTCGCCTGCCACAGCGCCGATTTCGACAGGCTGTACGCGACTTGGTCGGGCACTGGATGGAGAACGCGCTGATCGACGATATTGACGATCGCCGGGCGCTTGCCGTCGCTCGCCGCGACGAGCGCCTTCGCCAGCATCACCGGCGCATGATGATTGACCTGCATCATCTCGGCGAGCGCCGCAGCCGACAGGTCTGTCCACTCGCCTTCGGCAAACAGCGCCGCATTGTTGACGAGCAGGTCGGGCGCGCGGCCGAATTTCTCGATCACCGCGGGGATCAGCGTGTCGACCGCCGCCGGATCGGCGAGGTCGGCGGCGAAGCGGTGGCTGTGCGCGCCCGTCTCGGCCAGCGCTTCGGCCAGCACCGGGTCGGCCTCGCCCGGGCTGCGCTTGTGGATCGCCAGCGCATAGCCTTCGCGCGCCAGCCGCGCCGAAATCGTCGCGCCGACGCGGTGCAGCCCGCCCGTGACGAGAGCGAGCTTTTGCGTCACTTCCGAACCCCCAAACGACTTCGGCGCATCGTGATGCCGATCTCTTCGCCTTCCTCGGCGATCGCGAGCTTGACGATCTTGACCTCGACCTCGTGGACCTTGTCGTCCTGCAGGAACAAAGTGTCGATGATATGGTCGGCGACGCTTTCGATCAGCACGAAATGCACATCCTTGGGGATGCCCTCGGTCGCCGCGAATTTCAGGTGCATATAGTTTTTCGACGCGCTCAGCGGCGTCGTCGGATCATAATGGTCGGCCATTGCCAGCTTCGCGCGCACCGAGATGCGCAGCGGCTGCGGCAGATGGGTTTCTTCGGAATAAATGCCGGTCAGCACCTGGACGGTCAGCCCGTCCACTTCCAGCCACAAACTATCAGTCACACGGTCATCCTGTCGAGCGGCGCGACATTCGGCTTTGCAATACCGACGCCGGACCCTAAAGCGCCGCCGCATTAGCGAAAGGGTACGCGTTGGTCGAGTTACTTCCATTGTCCGATATCGAGCCGCAGGCCGTCGAGGATCTCCTCGACGCCGCTTTCGGAACGGATCGCTTTGGACGAACCGCCTATCGCATCCGCGAAGGCGTGGATGCGGTGCCCGAACTCAGCTTTGCGCTGGTCGAGGACGGCGCGCTGGTCGGCACGATCCAGTGCTGGCCGGTCGCGCTCCGTGCGCCCGATGGCGGCGAAGCCCCGCTGGTGATGGTCGGTCCGGTCGCGATCCGCCCCGACGTTCAGCGCGGCGGCCATGGCCGCGCATTGATGGCGCAGATGCTCGATGCCGCAGAAACCCAGGCCGACGGCGCGCTGATGATGATTGGCGATCCCGAATATTATGGCCGCTTCTTCGGCTTTACGGCCGATGCGACGGGCGAATGGGATTTGCCAGGACCGTTCGAGAAACGCCGCCTGCTCGCGCGGGCGGTGAACGGCCACAGCCTGCCGACGGGCGCGGGGATGATCGGACCGCGCTGATGTTCCTCCCCCTCGATGGGGGAGGCAGCGAGACTTGGCAGCTTGCTGCCTAGTCGCAGCGGTGGGGGTGCGCTCGGCCTGAAACGACGATGCAGGGTCGCGCCATCACCCCCATCCAACTCCGCCTAAATCCGCTGACGCGGATGAGGCTTCATATCCTTCCCCCATCAAGGGGGAAGGCAACCCCGGGGTTGCACCCGCCATCCTTCCCCCTATGTCGGAAACATGGTCACCCCCGCGCCGTCGCTTCCCAAGGAATTTTCGCAGCTTTCGCTGACCGAGGCGGCCGAACTGCTCGCGGCGCGCAAACTGCCGCCGGTCGAGCAATGGCATCCCGAACGCGCGGGCGACAGCTTCATGGAAATCCGCGCCGACGGCAGCTGGTATCACGAAGGCGGCCGCATCAATCGCCCCGCCATGGTCAAGCTCTTCTCGACGATCCTGCGCCGCGAAGCCGATGGCAGCCATGTCCTCGTCACCCCCGCCGAAAAGCTGTCGATCGTCGTTGAAGACACGCCCTTCCGAGCGGTCGAGATGAAAAGCGAAGGCGAGGGCGACGCGCGGAGGCTCGTGTTCCGCCTCGATACCGACGATCTCGTCATGGCCGATGCAGACCATCCGCTCAGCTTTGGCAGCGACGCCGACAACCCCGATCCGCGGCTGCATGTGCGCGGGGCGATTGGTAACGGCCTCGATGCACGGATCGACCGCGCGCTCTATTATGAGATCGTCGAAATGGCGCTGGCTGCGGGCGAAGGGCCTCCTGCGATCTGGTCCAACGGCGTACGCTTTCCGTTGGTCGACGGCTGATGCTCTCCGAAAAGCTGCGCGCCGCGCTCGATAATCTGCTCCCCGACGCCGGCGAGGACGAAGCCTATCTCGGCGCCCCGACCTTGCGCGATGCCGCGGTGCTCATCGCCTTCACCGACCGGCCCGATCCTGGCGTCATCCTGACCCAGCGGCCGCAATGGCTGCGCAGTCATGCGGGGCAGGTCGCCTTTCCGGGCGGCAAGATCGATCCGGGCGACCGCGATGCGGTCGACGCGGCGCTGCGCGAGGCCGAGGAGGAAATCGGCCTCAACCGCCGCGACGTGATGGTCGCCGGCGTCACCGAACCCTATCGTTCGGGCAGCGGCTATATCATCACCCCGGTGCTCGGCGTCATCCCGCCCGACCTGCCGCTCGATCCCAATCCCGACGAAGTCGAGGACTGGTTCGAAGTGCCGCTCGATATCCTCTTCGATCCCGACAATTATGCGCGCCAGCATGCGAATTTTCAGGGGCACGACCGCCATTATTATGACATGGACTGGCAGGGGCGACGGATCTGGGGCGTGACGGCAGGTATCATCATCAATCTGGCGCGGCGGATGCCGGCGGGGTGGCACCGGTGACCGCGCTGCCCGCCGCCGAGTGGCGCGATCGGCCCGGATTGCGGCGCATCGTCGCCGCGCTGGCCGCCGATGGCGGCGCGGTGAAGATCGTCGGCGGCGCGGTGCGCGATACGCTGCTCGGACTTGCGGTCACCGACATCGACCTCGCAACCCCGCTGCTGCCGCTGGAGGTAACGCGGCGGCTCGAGGCGGCCGATATCAAGGTCATTCCGACCGGCATCGCGCACGGCACCGTCACCGCGATCGCCAGTGGCGACCATCATGAAATCACGACATTGCGCCGCGATGTGGAGACCGACGGACGCCGCGCGACGATCGCCTTCGCCGACGACTGGCGCGACGACGCCGCGCGGCGCGATTTCACGATCAACGCGCTCTATGCCGACCCCGATACCGGCACGGTCGATGACTGGTTCGGCGGCCTTGCCGACCTGCAGGCGGGGCGCGTTGCGTTCATCGGCGACCCCGCGACGCGCATCGCCGAGGATCATTTGCGCATCCTGCGCTTCTATCGCTTCGCCGCGCGTTTCGGGCGCGGCGACCTCGACGCCGTGAGCCACGCCGCCGTGGTGACCGCGCGCCAGTCGCTCAAAAGCCTGTCGCGTGAGCGCATTGCCGACGAACTGCTCAAGATCTTGTCGCTGCCCGATCCGCGCGCGATTGTCGGGCAAATGGCCGCCGACGGGATTTTCGAGGTCTTGTTGCCCGAACGCGACGCCGGCTTCGCCGCCGCGTTCGACCGGCTGGTGGCCAATGAGGAAGCCGCGGGCGTGGCCGTCGCGCCTTTGCGCCGCCTATCGGCGCTGCTGCCCGCCGACGCCGCGATTGCCGAACAGGTCGCGAGCCGGCTTCGCCTGTCGACGCGCCAGCGCAAACATCTCGCCGCGCTCGGCGGACGCCGCGCCGATACCGTCAGGCCGGTCCGCCAGCTGGCGCATGCGATCGGGGTCGACGCCGCGCGCGACGTGCATCTGCTCGCGGACGATGCGGCTTCGGCACGCACGGCGGTCGAAGCACTATCGGGCTGGACCGTCCCCGAAATGCCGCTCAAGGGCGGCGATATCGTCGCGCGCGGGATTGCCGTCGGCCCCGAGGTCGCGCGCATTCTGAAAGCGGTCGAGGCCGCGTGGGTGGCGGAGGATTTTCCTGATGCGGCGCGCGTCGCGCAGCTCGTCGATCAGAAGATCGGCCGCACCAGGGACTGACGCCAATAATCGAGCGCGTCCTTGCCATCCATCGGCCGCGCGAACAGGAAACCCTGCCCGAAATCGCATCCGAGCGCCGACAGCAACCGCGCCTGATCGGCGGTCTCGACGCCTTCGGCCGTCGTGCGCATGCCCAGCACTTCGGCCAGGCTCTGGATCGTGCGGACGATCGCCACCTTGTCGCGGTCGTCGACCATATGTTCGACAAAGCTGCGGTCGATCTTGAGCACGTCGATCGGCAGGCGCTGGAGATAGGCGAGGTTCGAATAGCCGGTGCCGAAATCGTCCATCGCGACGCGCGCGTCGAGCGCCTTCAGCTCGCTGAGCACCGACAGCGCGAGGTCGGGATCGCCGATGATCGCGCTTTCGGTGAGTTCGATCATCAGCCGTTCGCCGCCGATCTTATGGCTTTCAAGCGCTTGCCGCACCACCGCGGCGACATCGTCGCGCACCAGCTGGATCGCCGAAACATTGACCGAGAAATAGCAGTCGACGATTCCGCCGCCATTCTGTTTGTCCCAGTCCGCGAGGACCGCGGCGGCCTTGCCGATCGCCCATTGCCCGAGCGGGACGATCAGACCCGAATCCTCGGCAATCGGAATGAACTCGGTCGGCGAAACCGAATGGCCGCTGCTTGTGTCCCAGCGCGCCAGCGCTTCGAACCCGGCAACGCGGCCGCTCGCCAGTTCGATCAGCGGCTGGAAGGCGAGGTGGAGCCGGTCTTCCTCGATCGCGTTGCGCAGCTCGGTTTCCATCCCGAACCGGTTGTCCGACAGCATCGCGGCTTCGGGTTCATAGATTTCGATGCGGTCGGTCTGCTTCGCGCGTTTGAGCGCGATCTGCGCGTGGCGGATCTGATCGGCGACATCGGTGTCAGCTGCCGGCTGGATCGCGCAGCCGAGCGCGCAGTCGACGCTGACCTTCAATTCGCCGATGCGGAAGGGGTGGTCGAAACAACCGCGGATGCGCCGCGCCATTTCGCGCACATCGGCGCGGCCGCCCACGACGCGCGTCGATATGGCGAATTCGTCGCCGCCGGTGCGCGCCAATATGTCGCCGCTGCGCAGGCTCGATTTCAGCCGCCGCGCGACGGTGATGATCAGCTCGTCGCCGGCCATCGGCCCGATATGTTCGTTGATGCGGCTGAACCGTGCGAGGTCGAGCAGCAGGATCGCATGGTCGGCGGCGCCGACGTCGGTGATCGAGCGCTGTTCGACGAGTTCCTCGAACCCCGCGCGGTTGGGAAGGCCCGTCAGGCTGTCGGACACCAGCTCGCGGCGCAGGTTGCGCTCGGTCATCATCTCCTGCGTCCGGTCGATCAGCGTCAGCAGGAACAGCCCGTCATCGCCCGATTCGGTGGGCAGCGGGCCGATCGAGCCGCGCAGGTCGCGCGCCGCGGGCCCTTCGCCGAGCTGGCAGGAAAATTCCTGGGCTTCGTCCGTATATTGCGATGCGCGCTCGATCGCGCGCAGCATTTCGATCGGCGCCTCGACGCCCGCGGGCGACAGGCTCAACCGGTCGAACGCGGCGTTGCTTGCATGGAGCCGGAAATTGCCGCGCGCCATCGGTCTGATCAGCGCGGCCGGAACGGGCAACGCGTCGATCCAGCCGACGAACAATAAGGGCCGGTCTTCGCCGGTTCTATCGATAGGCATAACAGAGGGTTTTGTGCGACCTTTCCCCATTGCCCAATGCCTAGGTCACGGGAAGTAAAGAAGGGATTTACGGCAATAACGAAATACGTTCAGCCGAAACGATTGTTCCTCGGAAAACCGGTCGGAGGCATCCGTCCGGCGGCGCCGCGCGCGACGCGCCACGGTGCCAGGTCGGTTTCGGTGCGCGTGCGGCCGGTGTCGCCGCCCATCGCCCAGCTCAATCCGTCGGCAAAGGCGAAGCTGACCGCGTCGGACAGCCCGCCGTCGCGGTAGCGTTGCAGCATCACGCCCTGCCCGCGCGCCATCACCGGAACCTCGGCGAGCGGGAAGACGACGAGCTTGCGATTTTCGCCGACCACCGCGACGCTGTCGTCGCTCGCCGAAACCGGCCGCACGATGGCGAGCGCGGCCTTGGGCTTCAGGTTGACGACGTTGCGGCCCTTGCGCGTTTCGGCGACCACCTCGGCCATCTGCGCGACAAAGCCGTGACCGCTTGTCGAGGCGAGCAGCAGCCGCCCTTCGGCGCTCGCCGGGATCATCGCGACGATCCGCGCCTCGGGGTCGATATCGACCATCAGGCGCAGCGGCTCGCCGAATCCGCGCCCGCCGGGCAGCTTGTCGGCGCCGACGGTGAAGAAACGCCCGTCGCTCGCCGCGATCAGCAGCTTGTCGGTCGTCTGCGCGTGCGCGGCGAACAACAGCTCGTCGCCTTCCTTGAACTTGAATTCGGCCCATTGGTCCGCCGCGACATGGCCGCGCTGGGCGCGGATCCAGCCGCGTTTCGACAGGATCACCGTCACCGGTTCCTTCTCGATCATCGCGTCGAGCGGTATGTCGCGCGCCGGCGCCGCTTCGGATATCGTCGTGCGCCGCGCGCCGAGCAGGGTGTCGAGGCCGTAAACCGCGCGCAATTTCTCCAGATCCTTGCGCAGCCGCGTCTTCTGCCGCGCCGGGCTCTCGACCAGCTTGACCAGCTCCTCGCGCTCGGCAGTCAGGTCGGCCTGCTCGCGCTTCAATTCCATTTCCTCGAGCCGGCGGAGGCTCCGCAGCCGCATGTTGAGGATCGCCTCGGCCTGCCGGTCGGTCAGGATGAATTCTGCGATCATCACCGGCTTCGGCTCGTCCTCGGTACGGATGATCTCGATGATCCGGTCGAGGTTGAGGAAGGCGATGATATAGCCCGCGACCAGCTCCAGCCGATCGTCGATCTTGACAATGCGGTGCTGCGCGCGGCGGACGAGCACGACGATCTGGTGTTGCAGCCATTCGGTAAGCAGCTGGTGCAGCCCCATCACCTTGGGCGTGCGCGTCGCGTCGAGAACGTTCAGGTTGAGCGCGAAGCGGTTCTCGAGGTCGGTCAGCCGGTACAGGCTTTCCTTGAGGATGTCGGGGTCGACGTTGCGGCTCTTGGGTTCGACGACGATGCGCAGGTCCTCGGCGCTTTCGTCGCGAACATCCTCGAGAATCGGGAGTTTCTTGTCGGCGATCAGCTGCGCGATCTGCTCGATCAGCTTGCCCTTCGCGACCCCGTACGGAATTTCGCTGATGACAAGCTGCCAGGTGCCGCCGGGCTGCTTCTCGATCCCGCTGTCTTCCCAGCTGCCATCGCCCAGCTTGCCGGTCGAAAAGCGCGCGCGGACGCGGAAGCCGCCGCGCCCGGTCTCATAGGCGTGTGCGATCGTCTCGGCGCTGTCGACGACGATGCCGCCGGTCGGAAAATCGGGGCCTTTGACATGCTCGAGCAGCTCAGACAGCTCGGCGCGCGGGTTCTCGATCAGGACCAGCGCGGCGTCGATCACCTCGGCGGCGTTGTGCGGCGGGATGTTCGTCGCCATGCCGACCGCGATCCCGCTCGCGCCATTGGCGAGCAGGTTCGGGAAGAGGCCGGGCATGATCTCGGGCTCTTCATCCTCGCCATTGTACGTCGGCTTGAAATCGACCGTGCCCTCGTCGAGCCCCTGCATCAGGTCGACGGCAACGCGCGTCAGCCGCGCCTCGGTATAACGGTAGGCGGCGGCATTATCGCCGTCGATGTTGCCGAAATTGCCCTGGCCGTCGACGAGCGGATAGCGGAGCGAGAAATCCTGCGCGAGGCGGACCATCGCGTCATAGACCGCAACATCGCCATGCGGGTGGAATTTACCGATGACGTCGCCGACGACGCGCGCCGATTTCTTGTAGCCTTGGCTCGGGTCGAGCCGCATCGCGCGCATCGCCCACAGCAGGCGGCGGTGGACGGGCTTCAATCCGTCGCGCAGATCGGGAAGCGAACGCGCGGTGATCGTCGACAGCGCATAGACGAGATAGCGTTCGGACAGCGCGCTGTCGAACGGGGTATCGGTCATGCCGGGGACGGGTTCTGAAGGCGGAAGGTCGTCTGTCGTGCTGGCCATTGTTGGGCGCGATAGCAAGGCTGGCGCGCCAAGGCAAAGGCGAAGCGTCTTCGCTCTTGTGCCAACGCGAAGCCGCACTAGGTTCCGACGTCAACAACACCCGTCATTCCCGCAAAGGCGGGAATCCCGCTTCTCTGGCTCCAATGAAGAAAGCGGGATTCCCGCCTTCGCGGGAATGACGAAGAAAGAACCGGGCTTACGAGGGAGGATTTTTTTTGACCGAAATGGGAGCTGCGGCAACTCGCAAAAGCATCTGGTCGCGGGCCAGGGAGATGGCGCAGCAGGCGCCGCCCGAGCGCAACCGCTACGTCGATTTCCTCCGCGCGCTGTCGATCCTCGCGGTCGTCGTCGGTCACTGGCTCGTCGCCGCGCCCTATATGAAGGACGGCGCGGTCGAGGGCGGGCATTTGCTCGGCATCCTGCCGTGGACGCAGTGGCTGACCTGGGGTTTCCAGGTGATGCCGCTCTTCTTCCTCGTCGGCGGTTTTTCGAACGGCATGTCGTGGGCGGCGACGCTGCGCAAGGGCGGCAGCTACGAAAGCTGGTATAGCGGGCGGCTGCAACGGCTGATCAACCCGGTGCTCCCGCTATTCCTGATCTGGACGCTCGTCGCGATGTTCGGGACGCTCGCGGGGATCGATCGCGGTATCGTCGCGATGGCGGCGCAGCTCGCGCTGATCCCGGTGTGGTTCCTGTCGGTTTACCTGATGGTTGCGGCGGTCGTGCCGCTGACGTGGAAGGCATGGAAACGCTGGGGATTCGCCTCCTTCTGGGCGCTCGTCGCGGGCGCGGTGGCGATCGACGTCGCGGCGCTGCGCTTCGACGTGCCGTACGTCAATTTCCTCAATTTCGCCTTCGTCTGGCTTGCGATCCACCAACTCGGCTTCGCGTGGAGCGAGGGGCGGCTGACGCCGGGCAGGGCGCTCTTGTGGGGCATCGGCGGGCTCGTCGCGCTCGCGTTGCTCGTCGGCTTCGGCCCCTATCCGGTCGCGATGATCGGTGTACCGGGAAGCGGCCTCAGCAACTCGATGCCCCCGACGCTCGCGCTGCTCGCGCTCGGCATCGCACAGGCGGGGTTCGCGCTCGCGCTCGAACCCGCGGCGCGGCGGATGCTCGACAATCTCCGCATCTGGACCGGCGTCGTGCTCGTCAACGGCATGATCATGACGATCTACCTCTGGCACCTCACCGCCTTCGTGCTCGTGATGGTCGCGGCGTGGCTGCTCGGCGGCATCGGGCTCGATGTGCAGCCCGGCAGCGCCGCATGGTGGCTCGCGCGACCGGTCTGGTTCCTACTCTACATCGCGGCGCTCTTCCCGCTGATCACGCTCTTCGCGCGCTACGAACGCGCGAGCAAGAACAGCGGCGAGGTGCCGCACTGGCGCCTGATCACCGGGCTGCTCCTCATCTGCGCCGGGCTCGGCGCCACCGCCGCAATCAGCATCGCCAGCCCGCTCGGCGTCACCGGCGTCCGCCTCTGGCTCGTTGCTCTGCCCTTTGTGGGCGCTGCAATTGCGCAATTCGGCCCAATCCATCGGCTGGCGCAGTCGCGGGCATGATGTGCGGCGGGCAGTGGATGTTGGTCCGGCATGGGGTGGAGAACAGCCGTAGCCTCTTCGTCATCCCGGGCTTGACCCGGGACCCGCCTTCCTTCGTCCCAATGGTAACGGATCAAAGCCCAAATCCTCGGCCAGATCGCGCCACGTCGGATTCGTTGCGATGATCAGTTCGTATTTCCATGATCGCAGCCACCGCTTAATCCGCTTTTCGCGAAGGATTGCAGAGTCCATCGTGTCGTGGCGTTCAAACCAGACAAGGCGTTTGATTCCATAGTCCTTGGTGTAACCTTCGAACGTCCCTTCACGATGCTGGTGGATGCGTTGGACGAGGTTTGACGTAACCCCGGTGTAAAGCGTGCCGTGCGATGAACGCGCGAGAATGTAGACACAAGGATGGCGTTCCATCGCCCGATGAAAAGGCAAGGCAGGCCCCGGGTCAAGCCCGGGGTGACGATGAGTGATACGCCCGCTTCCGGCCGCTCGCTGCCGTCTCGCGCACCATGGCCAGCACCGCCAAAAAGAAAACCGGCGCGGATCGCTCCGCGCCGGGCTCCCTCGGTAAATCGTGCGAAATGCTACGCGTCAGGCGACGCGGCGCACCTCATTGCCTTCGTCGTCGATATCGCGAAGGACATAACCACGGCCCCAGACCGTCTCGATATAATTTTCGCCGTGGCAGGCGAGCGCGAGTTTCTTGCGCAGCTTGCAGATGAAGACGTCGATGATCTTCAGCTCGGGCTCGTCCATCCCGCCATACAGGTGGTTCAGGAACATTTCCTTGGTCAGCGTCGTGCCTTTGCGCAGGCTCAGCAGCTCGAGCATCTGATATTCCTTGCCGGTCAGATGCACGCGCGTCGTGTCGACCTCGACCGTCTTGGTGTCGAGGTTGACCGCCAGCTTGCCCGTCTTGATGACGCTCTGGCTGTGGCCCTTCGACCGGCGGACGACCGCATGGATGCGCGCGACCAGTTCGTCGCGGTGGAACGGCTTGGTGACATAATCGTCGGCGCCAAAGCCGAACGAGCGCACCTTCGAATCCATTTCCGAAATGCCCGACAGGATCAGCACCGGCGTCTGCACCTTGGCGGTGCGCAGCTTCTTCAGCACGTCATAGCCGTGCATGTCGGGCAGGTTCAGGTCGAGCAGGATGATGTCGTAATCATAGAGCTTACCCAGGTCCAAGCCTTCCTCACCAAGATCGGTGGTATAGACGTTGAAGCCCTCGGTCGTGAGCATCGTATCGATCGCTTTCGCGGTCGTCGGCTCGTCCTCGATCAGCAGTACGCGCATTGGGCACCCCTTTTTCCCACGATAATCCCGCGAACCCGATCGCATGACCATCAAGGATGTCACCGACCAAACCCCCGTTGCAGGACTGCCGGAACATTAACCACGAAACTAATGAAGGGAAAAGGTTAATTTTGATTTAACCCGCAGAAGTCCGCGAGTCGCGGCCATTTTGCAACAGTCGCTCAGGCCGTTTTCGGATCATGGTGAAGCGCCACATAGCGATCATGTGCGCCGGTACAGGACATCTTCAGCGTGTCGACCAGATGGTCCGAAAGCGCGCGCACGCGCGCCGGGCGCAGCCGCGATGGCGGCGACAACAGGTGCAGGTGCGACTGCGGCAACGACCAGTCGGTCAGGATCGGGACGACCGCGCCCGATGCCAGTGCTTCGGCGGCGATGAAGTCAGGCAGCGAGGCGATTCCGACCCCCGCGACGACCAAGGGCACCGCGACGTCGCCATTGTTCGCGAACAGCGGTCCCGTCGGCAGCACGGTCGCCTCCTCGCCCTTGCGATGGAAATGCAGCGGCATCGCGCGCTGGCGATGGCCGTAACCGATCAGCCGGTGGCCGGCGAGTTCGAGCGGATGTTTCGGGGTGCCATGCTTTTCCAGATAGGCCGGGCTCGCGATCACCGACGCCGCGACCGGCGCGATCGTGCGCGCGAGCAGGCTCGAATCGGCGAGCGGCGAAATGCGCAGCGTCAGGTCGATGCCTTCGGCGACCGGATCGTTACGCGCATCGCTCAGCAATACTTCGATCTCGACCGCGGGGTGCCGCTCGAGAAAGACCGCGAGCGGCGGGCCGAGCACCTTGATCCCGAAGCTCATCGGCGCGGCGAGGCGGATCGGCCCCGCGAGGTCGACGCGGTCGCCGCGCGCCGCTTCGGTGGCCGCCGTCGCTGCCGCGACCATCGCGCGCGCCTCGTCGAGCAGGCCCGCGCCGGCGGTCGAGACCGCGACGACGCGCGAGCTTCGGTGCAGCAGGGTGATGCCGAGCGACGCCTCGAGCCGCGTCACCGCTTTCGACACGCTCGCCTTCGACAGCCCGAGCGATGCCGCCGCCGCGGTAAAGCTGCCGCCATCGGCGACAGCGACGAAACAGGCCCAGCCTTCATAGTCGGGAAGTGCCACGCAATAGCTCCTGAATGGAAACGATGGTTTTCCATCTACGCTATTTTAGAAACGATCGAAATGCCTATTTTGTCCTCAACAGCAGCGCATCCGCATCGCCGATGTGCGCAACGATTGAGAAGATACGAAAGGACAAGGCCATGATCGACATTCGTAAATTCGACAGCCTCGGCCACGCCAACCACGGCTGGCTCGACGCCCGTCATCATTTTTCGTTCGCAAACTATCACGATCCGAAGCGTATGGGCTGGGGCGCGCTGCGCGTCTGGAACGACGATGCCATCGCGGCGCAGTCGGGTTTCCCCCCGCACCCGCACCGCGACATGGAAATCATCACCTATGTCCGCACCGGCGCGATCACGCACCGCGACAGCATGGGCAACAGCGGCCGCACCGCGGCGGGCGATGTCCAGGTGATGAGCGCCGGCACCGGCGTGACGCACAGCGAATTCAACCTCGAGGATGAGGAAACGACGCTGTTCCAGATCTGGATCATGCCCGACCGCGACGGCGGCAATCCCGGCTGGGGGGCGCGCCAGTTCCCCAAGGCCGACCGGTCGGGTCAGTTCGTGACGCTGGCAAGCGGGATCGAGGGCGATGAAGCCCTGCCGATCCGCGCCAACGCCCGCGTCGCCGCGGCGACGGTGAATGCCGGCGAGAGCGTCTCCTACGACCTCGAACCTGGACGCCACGCCTATCTGGTCGCCGCGAAGGGCCGCATCCGCGTCAATGGCACGGACGCCGACCCCCGCGACGGCATCGCGCTCCGTGATGTCGGCACGATCGAGGTCGAGGCGCTCGACGACGCCGAACTGGTGCTCGTCGACAGCCTCTAACCAGCCCCCGGGGCCGCCGACGTCCCCTCCCTGACGGCGGCCCAACCGGTGCCGCGAGTTCTCCCCGAAAGCACGGGCGGCTCGCGGCACCCCCCTCTCCCCGAAGTGAAACAGGAGTATTTGACATGACCCATATTCTTCGCATCGACGCCAGCGCCCGCAACGAAGGTTCGACCACCCGTCCGCTCGCCGACCAATTGGTCAATCGCCTCGTCGAACAGGGCTATGGCGCCACCGTAACCCGCCGCGATCTCAACGCCGCGCCGCCCGCGCTGCTCACCGAAAGCTGGATCGGCGCCAACTTCACCGACGAAGCGGCGCGCAGCGACGAGCAAAAGGCCGTGCTCGCGGGGTCGGACGAACTGATCGCCGAACTCGAAGCCGCCGACACGATCGTCATCACCGCGCCGATCTATAATTTCGCAATCCCCGCGTCGCTCAAAGCCTGGGTCGACCTGATCGCCCGCGCGCGCCGCACCTTCCGCTATACCGAAGCCGGCCCCGAAGGGCTGCTGACGGGCAAGCGCGCGTTCATCGTCTTCGCCTCGGGCGGCGTACCGCTCGGCAGCGAGGTCGATTTCGCGAGCGGGTACCTGAAGCATATCCTCGGCTTCGTCGGCATCACCGACGTCACGATCATCGCCGCCGACGGCCATATGATGGACGGCGAAGCGGTCGCGCGCGCCACCTCGGCGATCGGCGAACTGAAGCAGGCTGCCTGAACCGATGCGCCGTCTCCCGAGCCTCTTCCTTTCGCATGGCTCGCCGATGATGGCGCTCGAGCCCAGCCCGGCGCGGACCTTCCTCGCCGGGCTGGGTTCCCAGCTGCCGCGCCCGCAGGCGATCCTCGTCGTGTCGGCGCATCATGACGCCGCGTATCAGGGCGGCCGCGCGACCGTCACCGCATCGCCCGCGCCGCCGACGATCCACGATTTCGGCGGCTTTCCCGACGAGCTCTTCGCAATGCGCTATCCCGCGCCGGGCGACCCGGCGCTCGCGGCGCGTGTGGTCGAACTGCTCGCGGACCACGGCCTGTCCGTCACCGCCGATCCCGACCGCGGCCTCGATCACGGCGCATGGGTGCCGCTGTCGCTGATCTATCCCGACGCCGATATTCCGGTGGTCCAGCTTTCGATCGCCTCGAACGCCTCGCCCCAATGGCATTATGCGCTCGGTCAGGCGCTGACGCCCTTGCGCGACGAGGGCGTGCTGATCATCGGATCGGGCAGCATCACGCACAATCTGCGCGCGCTGTTCTCGGCGCGCCTCCCGATCGACGCCCCGGCGCCGGCGTGGGTGACCGATTTCACCGACTGGGTAGCCGAAAGCATGGCGGCAGGCGCCATCGACGATGTGCTGAACAGCGTCGAACAGGCGCCGCACGGCCGCGACAATCACCCGACGCCCGACCATATATTGCCCCTGTTCGTGGCGATGGGGGCAGGCGGAGTACCGTTCAGGGCCGAACGCCTGCACCACAGTGTAACCTATGGCCTGCTCGCCATGGACGTTTACGCTTTCGACTAGGCAGCAGCCCGCCTATAGCGCGCCATGCTCCTTTCAGATCGTGTTCTCTTCCTCGACGGCGAGGCTCTCGTCATCGACAAGCCCGCGGGCCTTCCCGTCGACGCGCCGCGCGACGGCAGTATCAGCCTCGAAAATCATCTCGACCTGCTCAAGTTCGGCTTCAAACGTTGGCCGCTCGCGGTCCACCGGCTCGACCGCGACACGTCGGGCTGCCTGCTCCTCGCGCGCAATCCCAAGGCGCACGGCCGTTTCACCCGCGCGTTCGAAAGCCGCGAAGTCGAAAAGCAATATCTAGCGATCGTCGACGGCGTGCCCGACGGCGACGGCGGCACGATCGACCTGCCGCTGTCGAAGGTGTCGACCGCCGAAGAGGGCTGGCGCATGGTCGGCGACCCCAAGGGCAAGCCCTCGGTCTCGCATTGGGAGAAGATCGCCGTTGTGGGCGAACGCGCCCTGCTTCGCTTTCGCCCCGAAACCGGCCGCACGCACCAGCTGCGCGTCCACGCACTCGAGGGGCTCGGCTTTCCGCTTGTCGGCGACCCCGTTTACGGCCGCGGTGGCACGAAAACGCGCACCTTGCTCCACGCCGAAAGGCTCGTCGTAAAACGTGACGTCAAGCCGTCGATAATTGCCGAGGCGCCGTTCCCCGACAGCTTCATCGCGTTGGGCTTCGCTGCACCCGAAGGCGCCTCGCCGACCCGTGGCTGAGATACCCGAAAGCGCGATCAGCGAGAAGTTCCTCGCGGGATCGGGCCCGGGCGGCCAGAACGTCAACAAGGTCGCGACGGCGTGCCAATTGCGCGTCAATATCTACGCGCTGGGCCTCGCCCCCGATGCCTTTCGCCGGCTGAAGGTTCTCGCAGGAAGCAAGCTCACGACCGAGGGCGAACTGGTGATCCTCGCGCGCCGCTATCGCACGCAGGAAGCGAACCGCGCCGACGCCCGGCAGCGCCTGTCCGAACTGATCGACGCCGCGCTCGTCCGCCCCGAACGCCGGATCAAGACCAAGCCGAGCAAGGCCGCCAAGGCACGCCGCGTCGACAGCAAGAAAGCGCGCAGCAGTGTCAAGGCCGGTCGCGGACGGGTGCGCGGAGCCGACTAAGCTTGCGATGACCAGTCTCTACCGTCTCGACGCCCCCGCCAGCACGATTGCCGCGGCGTTCGGCGCCGACGCCGGCAATGACCCTTGGACCGGCGATTATGTCGCGCCGGGCCGCCCCGCGCCAGTGATCGTCAGCGACGGCCGCGGCGGATCGCGGCGTTATCTGCGTCCGAAACTCTGGGGTGTTCCGCCGCCGCCGCAGGGCGACCGGCCGGTCACCAGCGTCCGCAACCTTGAAAGCCCGTTCTGGATCGGCACGCTGCGCCATGCCGAACTCCGCTGCCTGATCCCCGCGACCGCCTTTGCCTATTGGTCGGGCGGCGCGGGCGCGCGGCGCCAGCACTGGTTCTCGGTGCCGTCGCGGCCGGTCTTCGCCTTTGCCGGAATCCATCGGCAGGGCGATGACTGGCCCTGCTTCGCGATGCTTACGACCGAGCCGAACCGGCTCGTCGCGCACCATCAGCCAAAGGGTATGCCGGTGATCCTTCACCCTGAGGATTATGCCACCTGGCTGAGCGGCGAATGGCGCGCCGCCGTGGCGCTCGCGGTCCCTTTTCCCAGCCAGTTGATGGCGGTTGGCGACACCCCGCCGGTGTAGCCGATTTTCACCATATCGCTTCACTTTGGGGTAACCAACGGCTGCCTAAAAGCAGTTCGACCAAGAATGACATGCAGGGACCGAATCCGTGTTGGGGAATCGCACCATCGAAACCAGAAAAGCGCCCACCGCCGGGCGCGGCGCCGAGCGCGCACCCGTGACCGCACGCGCGCGTTTCCGCGAACCGGGGCTAAACCCCTTCGACGTCGAACTGTTCGACCTGTCGTCGACGGGCTTTCGCATGGTGACGTTTTTCCGGCCGCAGATCGGCAAGCATATCTGGGTGAACCTGCCCGGGCTCCAGCCTTTGGAAGCCGTCGTCCGCCGCGCCGATGGCAACAATTATGGTTGCGAATTCGTCAACCCGCTTCACCCGTCGGTGGCGAAGCATCTGCAGGTCAAGCTGCGCGGCCAGTAAGCCGGCTCAGCCCTCGGGCTTCTCGGACTTCTTCAAGATATGCTTCCACTCAGCGGACGTTACGCGCCCGACCGACAGGCGCGACTGGCGGATCAAATCCATGTCGGCGAGCTTGGGATCGGCCTTGATCGCCGCCAGCGTCACCGGGTTGGCAAGCGCACGCACCGGCGCGACGCGCACCACGACCCACGGCGCGCCTTTTTCGGCGGTCGGGTCGGGAAAGCTTTCTTCGGTGATCTCCATGATCCCGACGCATTCCTTGCCGATATTGCTGTGATAGAAGAGCGCCTCGTCGCCGACCTTCATCGCCATCAGATTGAGTTTGGCGGTGTGGTTGCGTACCCCGTCCCACATCCCCGTGCCGTCCTTGACGAGTTGTTCCCACGCATAGGCGTCGGGTTCGGATTTCATCAGCCAATATGATTTTGCCATGCGCTCTCTTAGCAAGCATCGCCGGTTTGAAAAGAGCGAGCCTCTTTCCCTGCCTCGTCGACGGTCCTACATGCGGGAACAGAGTCGCGAAGGCCTAAGCTTCGCCCAATATGGATGATAAGATGACTGCCGCAGTTCCCACCATTTCGATGTCGCTCCCCGCCGACCAGTTCGCGAAGGATTTCGGCGCGTCGTTCGAACGCTTCGGTTTCGCGATGATCACCGATCACGGCATCGACCCCGCGCTGATCGACCAAGCCTGGGACAAGGCGAAAGCCTTTTTCGCGTTGCCCGAGGAAACCAAGCGCGCCTATCATATCGCCGGTGGCGGTGGCGCGCGCGGCTACACTCCGTTCGGGACCGAGATCGCCAAGGGCGCGAAGGAAGTCGACCTCAAGGAATTCTGGCATGTCGGCCGCGACCTGCCCGCGGGGCACCGCCTTGCCGCGCAGCAGCCAAACAATGTCTGGCCCGCCGAGGTCGACGGCTTTCGTACCGCCTATGACAAGCTCTTCGCCGAATTCGACCGCGTCGGCGCGCGTCTCCTCTCCGGTATCGCGCGCTACCTCGGCCTCGCGCCCGATTTCTTCGACGACACCGTCGCCGACGGCAACAGCGTGATGCGCCTGCTCCATTATCCGCCCGTCGAAGCCCCGGCGAAGGGAATCCGCGCCGAGGCGCATGAGGATATCAACACGATCACGCTGCTGCTCGGCGCCGAAGAGGCGGGCCTCGAAATCCTCGATAAGGACGGCAGCTGGCTCCCCGTCTCGCCGCCTCCGGGCGCAATGGCGGTCAACGTCGGCGACATGCTCCAGCGGCTGACCAACAACAAGCTGCCCTCGACCACGCACCGCGTCCGCAACCCCGATGCGGGCCGCGCGAGCGTCGCGCGCTATTCGATGCCCTTCTTCCTCCACTTCCGTTCGGACTATCCGATCGAGACGCTCGAAAGCTGCGTCGATGCATCGCACCCGAATTTATATCCGACGCCGATCACGGCGGACGAGTATCTGCAGGAGCGGCTGCGCGAGATCGGGTTGAAGAAATAAGCGAATGACGGTTCCGGGGTGCTTAGCTGCCATCCCCTCCTTTCGTCATCCCGGACTTGATCCGGGATCCACCGCCGCGTTGAAGTCATGGACCCCGGATCAAGTTCGGGGTGACGATGATGGATATGTCAGCAACTGGTCGAAATCAGCCTACCGCCCCTCCCAAAAATCGAACACCGCCTGCTGCTGCTCGCGAATAAACCGCGCCGCCGCTGCGCCCTCCCACGGGCCGTCATAACCGAGCAGCAAAGCCGTTCCGCCGACCCACCAGCCTTGTCCCGGCAGCCGGTCGCTCTCGCGCACCACCAGCACCGCCAGATCGGGTTCGCCGTCCATCGCGCTCAGGCGGTCGACTTCCTCGAGCGTCCGGCACACCGCGCGCATCTTGGGCCGGGTGAAGCGGAAACCGAGGTCACCGAGCAGTTCGGAATAGCTGACGCTCCGCCCCGCGCGCGCCGCCTCGATCAATATCGCGCGGATGCGCGGCGCGTCGCCCAGCGCCGACACATCGGCCGTGCTTTCCTCGCCGCCTAAACCCTGGTCTTTGGCGGCCACGGGATGAATCCGGAGGTGCGCGCGACATAGTCGGCATAATCGGGCCGCGTCTTGTGCAGCCCCTTTTCGAGAAGTGCCTTGCCCGACCATCTGGTGAGCGTGAAGGTCAGGAAGACCGGCCCGATCACGCTCGCGAGCGCGGGCGCCCAGCCGAGGTCGGCGACGATCAGCCAGAGGCCCCACCAGGTCAAAGCGTCGCCGAAATAATTGGGATGGCGCGTGTAGCGCCAGAGGCCCGTGTCGAGCACCTTGCCCTTGTTCGCGGGGTTTTTCCGAAAGGCGTCGAGCTGCGCGTCGCCGATGCTTTCGAACGCGATGCCGGCGAGCGCCGCCGCCGCGCCGATCCAGCCGATGACGCCGACGCTCGCGGCCGGGTCGCGCGCGCTCGCCCAGATGCCGATTTGCGCGGGCAGGCAGGTGATGAACAGCAAGGGCGCTTGCGTCAGGAAAACCATGACAAGCGCGGTCTTCGCCCAGCTCCACCTCCGCTTCTCCATCGAGTACGCGAAGATTTTCTTGTAGCGCGGGTCCTCACCATGGCTCGCCCAGCGGATCGTCAGATGGATCGCGAGCCGCAGTCCCCATAGCGAGGTCAGGCCGAGGAGCAGCTTGGCGTGCGCGCCCTCCGCGCCGACCTGCCACCATGTGCCCCACGCGAGCAGCACCATGCCGAATGCCCAGAAGGCGTCGATGAACGACACGTCGCGGATCAGGGTCGCGATGCCCCAGAGCAGCAGGATCGCGCCCAGCAATCCACCGAAATTGATCGTCAGCAGCAAAAGGGCGTCACTCACGCGCGCATGTCTCGTTCCTCATCGCGGCCGACGATGTCATCGATCGAGCGCGCCTGCCGCTCGGGGAATCGAGCGCTATGGCTCTTATATACCTCAAATACCTTCATCATGTCGGCGCGAAAGTCGCCTGTGGGCCAGATCAGCGGGCCGAGCCCGCCGGTCTTGGTGGCATAATCCATGAAGCCGACGACGAGCGGAACCTTGGCGGCCATCGCGATCTGATAAAAGCCGGTGCGCCATTTCGCCGTCTTGCCGCGTGTGCCTTCGGGCGCGACGGTCAGCATGAATTCGGCGCGGCGCGCGAATTCATCGACCATCTGCTGGACGACATTGCCGCCGCCGCGGCGATCGACCGGGACACCGCCCATCTGGCGGATGAAGCCGCCGAGCGGCCAGCGGAACAGCGATAATTTGCCCATGAAAAAGGGCCGGATCTTGAGGTCGGCGGTCAGCCCGAGGAAATTGACGAAATCCCAATTGCTCGTGTGCGGCGCCGCGATCAGGATGAAGCGGCGCGGTTCGGGCACCTCGCCGACGGCTTTCCATCCGCGCATCCGGTACAGCAAAAGCAGAAGGCTGCGCACCGCGCGCGCCACCAGCCCCGGCGGGTCGTCATTCATTCGTGTCACGCTTGGTCCTCTCCCATGGCCCGAATTGCGCGAAAGGCGCACGCGGCGCAAGAGGTGCGCGCATCGCGGCTTGCGGCGATGCCGTCTTTCTGCTCCCTTCATCCGCAAAACAGGGGAGAAAATGATGAAGACGCTGTCCGCGCTGCTGACGTCCGCCATACTGCTTGCCGCGCCCGCGATCGCCGCCGAGGCGCAGCCGCGCCCCGACCAGCTCGCGTTCCGCGGCCTTTACAAGGAGCTGGTAGAGACGAACACGACGCTCTCGTCGGGCAGCTGCACGCTCGCTGCGGAGCGCATGGCCACGCGGCTGAAGGCGGCGGGCATACCGGCGAGCCAGCTGACCCTGTTCGCCACCGCTGAAAACCCCAAGGAAGGCGGTCTCGTCGCCGTCTATCCGGGTACCAGCAAGACCGCGAAGCCGCTCCTGCTCGTCGCGCATATCGACGTCGTCGAGGCGAAGCGCGCCGACTGGGAACGCGATCCGTTCGTCATGGTCGAGGAGAATGGCTATTTCTATGGCCGCGGCACCGCCGACGACAAGGCGCAGGCTGCGGTGTGGGTCGACACGCTGATCCGTTTCCAGCAGGCGGGCTACAAGCCCAAGCGCACGGTCAAGGTCGCGCTGACCTGCGGCGAGGAAACCAATGGTGCGTTCAACGGCGTCGAATGGCTTGCCGCGAACAAGCGCGACCTGATCGACGCCGAATTTGCGCTCAACGAAGGCGGCGGCGGCGACAGCGACGGCAAGGGCAAGGTGCTCGGCCAGTCGGTGCAGGTCGGCGAAAAGACCTTCGCGA
Source organism: Sphingopyxis sp. H053 (assembly GCF_001468225.1). Taxonomy (GTDB): domain Bacteria; phylum Pseudomonadota; class Alphaproteobacteria; order Sphingomonadales; family Sphingomonadaceae; genus Sphingopyxis. The sequence continues at coordinate 100,929 of NZ_LNRU01000015.1, forward strand.
ACTTCCGCCTCGAAACCCGCAATCCGGGCGGTCACAGCTCGGCGCCAGTGCCCGGCAATGCGATCTACGAACTTTCGCGCGCGCTGACCAAGGTTGCGGATTATGATTTCCCGGTCGAGATGACCGACACGACGCGCCGCTTCTTTGCCGAGGCCGGCGCCGCGCGCGGAGACGAGACGGGCAAGGCGATGGTCGCGCTGGCGACGAACCCGACCGACAAGGCGGCCGAGGCGATCATAAACAAGGATCCATTCCTCCACAGCAATTTGCGCACCACCTGCGTCGCGACTTTGCTCGACGGCGGCCACGCCCCGAACGCGCTGCCGCAGCGCGCGGGGGCGAACATCAATTGCCGCATCTTCCCGGGGCACAGCATCGAATCGATCAAGGACGAACTCGGACGTGTGATCGGCGATCCGGGCGTCACGATCACCCAGCTCCCGCCCAAACGCCCCGCACCGCCCGCGCCGCCGCTCGACCCGAAGATCCTCGGTCCGATGCAGACACTCGTCGACAAATATTGGCCGGGGCTGAAGGTCATCCCGTCGATGGCGAACGGCTATACCGACGCGACCTTTCTGGGTGCGGTCGGCATCCCGACCTATGGCATCCCCGGCATGTGGGGCGACCCCGACGGCAATGGCGCGCACGGCCTCAACGAACGCATGGAAGTGCGCTCGGTCTATGTCGGCCGCGATTATATGTTCGATCTGGTGAAGGCTTACGCGGACAAGCCTTGACGGGATTTGGCCCTAGCCGACGAACGCGCGCTCGATGACGAAGTCGCCGGGCGCGGTGTTCGAGCCTTCCTTGAAGCCGAGCGCCTCGAAGCGCGCTTCGAGGTCGCGGATCATCGCCATGCTGCCGCACATCATGATGCGGTCGGTGGCGGGATCGAAGGCGCTCGGGCCGGTCAGCGGATGGCCAAAGAGCAATCCGTTTTCGATCAGTGCGTCGATGCGGCCCGTCGTGGGGAAGGGCTCGCGCGTCACCGTCGGCAGATAGTGGAACTGGAGGAGCGCCTGATCCTGCACAAGCGGATCGCCCGCAAGCTGGCTTTCGAGCTCGTCGCGGAAGGCGAGGTCGCTGACCTGCCGCACGCAATGCACGATCACGATCTGGTTGAAACGCTCGTAAATGTCGGGGTCGCGGGCGAGGCTGAGGAAAGGGGCAAGCCCCGTCCCGGTCGACAGCATGAACAAACGCCGCCCGGGGGTCAGCGCGTCGGCGACGAGCGTCCCCGTCGGCTTGCGGCCGAGATAGACGGGATCGCCCGGTTGGATCAGCTGGAGGCGCGAGGTCAGCGGGCCATCGGGCACTTTGATCGACAGGAATTCGAGCTCGTCGGCATAGGCGGGGCTCGCGATCGAGTAAGCGCGCAGCAGCGGGCGGCCTTCGCCGGGCAGGCCGATCATCACGAACTCGCCCGACCGGAAGCGAAAGCTCGGCGGCCGCGTGATCGTGAAGCTGAACAAATGCTCGTTCCAGTGGCGCACCGAACGCACCTCCTCGACGGTCAGCGAGGCGGAGGGGGCCAGCTTGGCGGCTTCGGCAATACGGTCACTCATCACTTTGGACTTTCCTGATGTGTCATGGTGCCGGCCGCGAGGGCCGGCATATCGAATCCCGTCGCGACCAGCCGGTCGATCGCGGCGCCCATCGCTTTGGCGATCGGGCCGGCGCTTTCTCCCTCGGCCAGCAAGGCCAGCGTCGCATGGGCATTTGCGGCGTTCTCAAGCGAAAAATCACGCCAGAGTCCAAGCAGAATTGCTTCATTCTCTGAAATCTGGAGACAGGGCAGGGGCGCGAGCAGCAGGGTTTCGACCGCATCGCCGGCAAGCAGCGCCATCGCAACGTGAAAGTCGGGCAGGGCGCCCGCGGCACCGACCGCAGCAAAGCCCCGATGGAGCACGTGCGGCGGACATCGCCCGCGCTCGGCGGCGTGAACCCACCCGCGCATCGCCCAGAGCAGGAATCGCCCGCTGTTGCAAAGGCTGTCCACCCGGCGATCGACAAAGGCGTACATCGCTTCCCTTTCCAGCGCGCGCGACAAGCCGCGCCGGCGGGCTTATATGTTATTGCGAGTCATTTGCAATTCAATATTTCTGTCAGGGAATGCCGCAGGCGGGCTGAATCCGGCCGTTCGGCCCAAAGGAAGCGCACCCGTCCGGCCGCTCAAGACCGGGCATGGCCGCGCTCTTTCTTCCTTCGTCATTCCCACGTCCGCGGGAATGACGAATGTCGGAACATTAGCTCAGCACCCTAACGCCAAACTGCTTCACTGCCGTTTGCCTTGCCACACGCTGCGGCCGAAATGCGCCGGTTGGGCAGCGCCGAGGACGAGGCCGGGGCGGCGCGCGGGGGCGCTGCCCAACCGGCGCATTTCGGCCGCAGCGTGTGGCAAGGCAAACGGC
>NZ_LNRU01000016.1 GCF_001468225.1 Sphingopyxis sp. H053
CCCCTGACACGGGGCGGCGTTGGGCGCGGGCGATATCACCCCCTCCCTCGTCATCCTCGCACGAGACAAGTGGCTCGTTCGACTTGATCCGGGATCCAGCAAACCGCGCGCAAATGGACCCCGGATCAAGTCCGGGATGACGACGCGAGGGGGTTCCAATTTCCCCTTTCCTACATTGTTCCCATATGGTTCGTTCTTAAATCAATAACGAACCACAGGAGCCAACCCGCATGAAACAGGAAATCCTCCCGCCCCTCCCCGCCGTCATCGACGCAGAGGCCGACCCCGCAATTAACCCCGACGACCTCCCCGAAGAACTCGCCTTCACCCCCGTCGAACAGCGCACCAGACGCTGGACCGGCATCACCGCCCAGAAGCAGCGGATGTTCATCGCGCATCTCGCCGCGACCGGCGCGGTGAGCATGGCGGCGAAGATCGCGGGCCACTCGACCTCGGCCTTTTACCAGCTGCGCAAGCGCGACGACGCAGACAGCTTCGCCGCCGCATGGGACAAAGCGGTCGAGGCGGGCGCGCGCCGCGTCGCCGACCTGCTCATGGAATATGCGATCTATGGCGTGCCCGAGACGCTGTCGAAGGAAGGCCGCGTCATCCTCGAACGCCGCCGGCCGCACATCCGCGCGATGCAGCATATCGCCGCCAGCCGCTTCCCCGAACGCTTCGGCGGCATCAACCCCGTCGACGGCCCCGCCACCGCGCTCCCGCATTCGATCCGCCGCCTGCGCGAGAAATGGCAGGCCGAGTGGGAGGCCGAGCGCCAGGCAAAGCTGCTCGAACATAACGCGCGCGCGAACCGGCAGGAGACCGACCTCGACGACCGCCTCCGCATCATCCGCACCGCCTATCAGCGCAAGATTTCGCACGACCCGGTCAAGCGCGCCGCGTGGGACCTGCTCACCGGCCCCGGCACCGATTGGGCCGCGGCGCGGCGCGAGGACGCCTACACCAACCCGCAAAAGCACGAATGGCACATGCACCACCCCGACATGATCGTCCCGCTGTCGGCCGGGTCGGGCAATGTCGACTGGGAGGCGGCCGAGGGCGGCGACCTGTCGAACCCCGCCCCGCCCCCCGCCGACCATGTCCGCTGGACCGAGGGCGGCGAAGAGGACGAGATCTGGTTCGAACGCTACGAGGATCATATGATCGAGGGCGAAGTCGGCGAAAGCGACCTCGCCAATGGCAAGATCACCCGCGGCGACATGCGCATGGAGCTCTACTTCATCCTTTCGCAATCCGGCGCTTGGGACGAGGCGCTGCGTCGATCACTGACGCGGCAACTTTCCTCCGCAAAGGCAATCGGGACTTTGGCCAGTTTATTCGTGCCTCCGGGCTACATCATCGAGCGCGAGACAGTCGACGAGTTTTGCGACTCCCACGAGCTTCGCACGCGCACCGAGCGATTACTCAAGCGCAAGAACAGCTTGCCAGACCCGTGGGTCAATCAGTGCGTGCGCCGGCTAGCCCATATCTTGGCCGGACGCGATGCAATCTTTGCCGACGAAGTATGACAGTCAGGCGGCTTGGCTCAAACGGGAGCTTTCAGGTTGCTGTCGCGCAAGCTGCGACGACTTAGATCGGCCGCAAACTGGCAGCTAAGCATCATCCCCCATCCGCAGCGCCGCAATAAACGCCTCCTGCGGAATGTTCACATTCCCATATTCGCGCATCCGCTTTTTGCCCTCTTTCTGCTTTTCCAGCAGCTTCTTCTTGCGGCTCGCGTCGCCGCCATAGCATTTGGCGGTCACGTCCTTGCGCAGTGCGGCGATGGTTTCGCGGGCGATCACCTTGCCGCCGATCGCGGCCTGGATCGGGATCTTGAACATATGGCGCGGGATCAGGTCCTTGAGGCGCTCGCACATGCCGCGGCCGCGCGTTTCGGCGGTGCCGCGGTGGACGATCATGCTCAGCGCGTCGACCGGTTCGTTGTTGACGAGGATGCTCATCTTGACGAGATCGCCGGGGCGGTGGCCGATCTGGTGATAGTCGAAGCTGGCGTAACCGCGGCTGATGCTCTTCAGCCGGTCGTAGAAATCGAACACGACCTCGTTGAGCGGCAGTTCATAGGTGATCTGCGCGCGGCCGCCGACATAGGTCAGATTCTTCTGCACCCCGCGGCGGTCCTGGCACAGCTTCAGGATCGGGCCGAGATAGTCGTCGGGCACATAAATCACCGCCTCGATCCACGGTTCCTGAATTTCGTCGATGCGGTTCGGGTCGGGCATGTCGGCGGGGTTGTGGAGCTCGATCTCCTTCGCCGCCTCATTCTTGGTGTGGCCGAGCTTGAGCTTGTACACCACCGACGGCGCGGTGGTGATCAGGTCGAGGTCGTACTCGCGGGTCAGCCGCTCCTGGATGATCTCGAGGTGGAGCAGGCCGAGGAAGCCGCAGCGGAAGCCGAAGCCGAGCGCGGCCGAGCTTTCCATCTCGAACGAGAAGCTCGCATCGTTGAGGCGGAGCTTCTGGATGCTCTCGCGCAATTTTTCGAAGTCGTTCGCGTCGGTCGGGAACATGCCGCAGAAGACGACGGGCTGGACTTCCTTGAACCCCGGCAGCGCCTGCGCCGCGGGCTTTTTCGCGTCGGTCACCGTGTCGCCGACGCGCGCCTGTGCGACGTCCTTGATCTGCGCGGTGATGAAGCCGATTTCGCCGGGGCCGAGCTCGCTGAGCTGCTCGATCTTGGGCGTGAAACAGCCGACGCGGTCGATCAGATGGGTGGTGCCCGCCTGCATGAATTTGATCTGCTGACCTTTTTTCAGCACGCCGTCGATCACGCGGATCAGGATGACGACGCCGAGATAGGGGTCGTACCAGCTGTCGACGAGCATCGCGACGAGTGGCGCGGTCGCGTCGCCCTTCGGCGGCGGGATGCGCGTGACGATCGCCTCGAGCGCTTCCTCGATGCCGATCCCGGCCTTCGCGCTGGCGAGCACCGCGTCGTCGGCGGGCAGCCCGATGATGTCCTCGATCTCGGCCTTCACCTTGTCGACGTCGGCCGCGGGCAGGTCGATCTTGTTGATCACCGGGACGATCTCATGGTCGTGCTCGATCGACTGATAGACGTTCGCGAGCGTCTGCGCCTCGACCCCCTGCGCCGCATCGACGACGAGCAGCGCGCCCTCACACGCCGCGAGCGACCGCGACACCTCATAGGCGAAGTCGACGTGGCCGGGCGTGTCCATCAGGTTGAGCTCATACGTCTCGCCGTCGTGCGCCTTATACTTCAGGCGCACCGTCTGCGCCTTGATCGTGATCCCGCGCTCCTTCTCGATGTCCATATTATCAAGGACTTGCGCCGACATCTCGCGCGCGGTCAGCCCGCCCGTGAACTGGATGAGCCGGTCGGCGAGCGTCGACTTGCCATGATCGATGTGCGCGATGATGGAGAAGTTGCGGATATGCGAAAGCGGGGTTGTCATGGAAGGCCCACTAGCAGCGGAAATGCGCGCTGTCAGCAGGGAGTGGGCGCCCCGGAACGGGCGGTGCAATTTTGATCCAAAGTTCAGCGAAGTTCAGCCCCGTGACGCACCCCTTTTCGGCTTCCGCAGGCGGCCGAGCGCGGGGCGTGCGTGCCGTCCAGGGCGCAAGGTTGCAAAGGTCCGACCTTTCGCCACGGATGCGTTGCGGCGGAGCCGCAGATTTCCAACGAATCAAAGAGCGAGCAGAGGGACGCTGGCATGGCGCGATAATGTAGGAAAGCGGTTTCTGGCCGCGAAGACGTGGAGGATCTGGCGGCGAGGTTAGAAGGTCAGCCACCTTTCGCAATCATCGCGCACCCGCGCAGCGCCATCGCGCATCCCCCGCTCCAGCACCGCCACCCTGTCCTCGCCCTCCTCCGCCGCCGCCAGCGCCGCAATCGCGTTCGCGCGCACCCTTGGCACCGGATGCGCCTTGGCGAACTGCTCGGCGACGTCCTTCCCATCCTCCGTCAGATGCACCGCGCAGCGGAGCAGCATTTCGCTGCTGGTCAGCGTCGGGCGTTTGGCGATCGAGCCATGCTCGAGATCGACGATATACTGGTCGCGCCATGGGACCTGGTCGCCCTCGTCCATGATGTTGAGGCTGACCGAGAGGCTGGGCGGCGGGAGCTGGCTGTGGATGTCGCGATGGGTGCGGTAGAGCATCATCTTGCCGTGGCTTAAGCTGCTGCGCTCGACGAATGTCAGGTTCAGCGACTCGCCGAGGCGGCCGTCGACGGTTTCGGGGTCGTAATCATAATAGTCGCTGACATAGCCGGGGCCGAAATAGCCCGCGGTGAGGAAGCTGAAATTATGGTCGTGCGGGACGCCGTAGGAGAAGGCCGCGGGGCCGCTCGCGGTGAAAGCGGCGTCGCGGCCGGACGGCCACATGTTGGCGCGGAGGTAAAAGCCGCGCGGGCTGCGGTGGATGAGGAAGACCTGCGCCGTATAGCGGTTGAGGGTGAGTTGGTCGGCGTAGCTTGCCTTGAGCGCGGCGATCACGCGGTCGGCGAGAAAGTCGGGGTTGCGGGCGAGGCCGGCGAGGAGGTCGGCGCAGCGCGCAATACTCGCTTCGTCGGCGAGGTCGACGCCGCTTTCGTCGAGGCGCGCGGTCACCTCTTCGATATCGAGCGCGGGACCCGCGGGCGGGTCGATCAGGCGGGGCATGGGGTCGACCCCTTCGCGCGGGGCGCCGGTTTGGGGGTGGAGGGCGCCGGGCTTGTGCAAGGCCCCGGCCCTCCACCCCCCTCCCGCCCCGTCTCACCGGAAGGCAGGGAGAAGAGCCTATGCGTCGCCGCGGCGGCGCTGCGAACCTCGGGATGCGGATCGCTCGCCGCCATCACGCCGAGGTGCGGAAGCGCCGCCGCGGGGTCGAGCGCGACGAGTTCGCGCATCGTGTTCCAGCGCGCGGCGAAATCCTCGCTTGCCGTCTCGGCGACGAAAAGCGGCGCCGCGTCGGTGCGGCCAAGCTGGCGCAGCAGCGCGAGCGCCATCTGGCGGAAGCTGCTGTCGCGGCGCGAGGCGCTGACGTGGGTCAGGCGGCCGCTTGCGATGTCATAGCCGCGGATCGGGAGACGGGACGGCTGCTGGACGATGAGTTCAAGGAAGAGGATGTCGCTGCTAGCGCCCTGAAGCGTGAAGCTTTGGCGCGCGGTGTCGAGGATCAACGTCTCGCCAGTCCGCAACGGGCGCGGCGGCTGGCTGTGGCATGATGCGGCGGCCTTGGCGGTGAAGCCGCCGGCTTCCTCGACCGCGCTGACCGCCACGGCATGCGCGCGAAGCTCTGCGTCGCCGCAGTCGAGGACATGGATCGCCGCGCGGCCGGGGACGAAGACCGCGGTGCCGGCCGGGACGCCATTCGCGGTGAACGGCCGTAGCTGGAGTGTCAGGCGGATCGCCCCATGATCGGCGAGAACCAAGCCGCCCGGGCCGCCATCGCCGCCCCCCACCATTCGCAGCGGTGGGCGCGTAAAGGGATCGGCGGCGAGCAACGCCAGCGCCGCATCGAGCCGGTCGCGGAGCCAGTGTGTGTTGGAGAGCCAGGGGAGAAGGCGCGTTATCGCAACATCGGCGGGGGCGTCGGCGAGCGCCGCGATGGCGGTCAGCAGCCCGTCGGGGGCGCTGTCGGCCGCGCTCCATGCGGCGTCGAGGTCTGCGACCGCGCGGCGCATCGTCCGACGGCGCGCGACATCGGCGCGGGGAAAATGATCGTGGCGGGATGGCATGACGGCACCCTCGAAAAGCGGGGGAACGAAGGGCGCCGGGTTGGTGGCGCCCTCCGTTCCCGCCGCAGCTCAGTCGTAGACGATCATCGCGATCGCGACAGCGAGTTCGAAGACCGACGGCCCCGATGATGCACTTTCGCCCATCAGCGAGCCGAACAATCCGACTGCGGTGTCAAGCAAAGGCAGCGCCTCGATATCGATGGTTGGCAGACCCATATTCCCCCTCCTGTCCTGAACGGCGGCGCGACCTGCCGCCGTGAACAGGGCTAGGAAGGCGCGGGCGCGCTTCCCAGTTAACTTATCGTAATCGCGGCCATGTCGCTGGTCGAAGCGGGGTTGCGGCGGTGTGCGCCGGGGATAGGCTGGCGCCTTCGAAACCGGGAGACTTGCCATGCGCCGCCTTATCGCCGCCATCCTTTGTACCCTGTCGCTCGCCGCACCCGCGGCCGCCGAAACCTTGCTTGTCGGCAACAAGGGCGAGGACACGCTGAGCGTCATCGCGCTGGCGTCGGGGGAGGAGCTGGCGCGGCTGCCGACGGGCAAGATGCCGCACGAGATCGCGATTTCGCCCGACGGCAGGCAGGCGGCGGTCGTCGCCTATGGTAGCACGACGATCGATGTGTTCGACGTGGCGAGCCGGACCAAGCTCCGGACGATCGACCTCAGCCCCAATCAGCGGCCGCACGGGCTGCTGTGGCTGTCCGACGGGCGGCTGGTCGCGACGACCGAGGGCAGCGAGTCGGTCGCGGTGGTGGCCCCCGATGGCAAGCTGACGTCGATTTCGACGGGGCAGAAGGGCACGCACATGATCGTCGTCGCGCCCGACAACCGCACCGCTTACACCGCGAATATCGCGGCGGGGACGGTGAGCGTGCTCGACCTCAAGACCGCGAAGAAGCTGCGCGACCTGACCATCGGCGGCAAGCCCGAAGGGCTGGCACTGACGAAGCGCGGGCGCGAGCTGTGGGTCGGCGACCTCGATGCGCCGCGCGTGTCGATCTGGGATACGAAGACCGGCAAGAAAATCGCCGAGCAGCCGGTCGACCCGGTCGCGATCCGCGTGCTGGCGAGCCCCGACGGCAAGCTGGTCGCGACAAGCAATATCGCGAGCGGCACGATCAGCCTGTTCGACGCCGAAACGCGCGCGCCGCTGAAGACAATCAAGGTGTCGGGCGAGCAGGCCAAGGGGCAGGTCACGTTGCTGTTCAGCGCGGATTCGAAGCGGCTTTATGCGGCCGAAACGGGGCACGACAAGGTTGCCGAGATCGACGTCGCGAGCGGCGAAGTGCTGCGCCGGATCGCCGCGGGGAAGAATGGCGACGGGCTGGCGATCGCGCCCTAGGCTTTTTCGGCGCGCAATGTGTCGCGAAAGGCGACGAGGCGGCGGACGGCCTCGTCGAGTATCGCGCCGTCTTTGGCGAAACAGAGGCGGAGGATGTGGCGCGGCCCGTCGCCTTCGAAAAGCGCCGAGACGGGGATCGAGGCGACCCCCGCTTCGCGCACTGCGCGTTCGCTGAACTCACAGTCGGAGAGCGCGATCCCCGACGCCGCGAAGTCGATGCACAGGAACCAGGTCGCGGCGTTCGGTAGGACGGTGAAGCCGGCGGCGCTCAGCGCGTCGCCGAGGCGACGGCGCGATGCGGCCCAGCGCTCGCGCTGCGCAGCGAACCATGCATCGGGGCGACCCAGCCCTTCCGCCACCGCCCATTGCAGCGCGGGCGGCGTCGTGAATGTGAGGAACTGGTGCGCGCGGCCGAGCGCTGTTGCCATTTCGGGCGCTGCGCATAGCCAGCCGGTCTTCCATCCTGTCAGACCGAAGATCTTGCCCGCCGAGCCGATCTTCACTGCGCGCTCGGCCATGCCCGGGAAGGACAGCAGCGAGCGGTGCGGCGTGTCGTCGAAGCGGACATCCTCCCAGACCTCGTCGCAGATCGCGACGAGGTCGTGGCGCACGCAGGCGTCGGCGATCATAGCCAGTTCGGCCTCGCTCGCGACCGTGCCGGCTGGATTGAGCGGATCGTTGAGGATGAGGACGCGGGTGCGCGGCGTGATTGCTGCGGCGAGCTGCCCGGCATCGTAGCGCCAGTCGGGCGGGGTGAGCGCGATCGAGACCGGGATACCCCCGGCGCGGCGCACCATCGGCGCGTAACTGTCATAGGCGGGCTGGAACAGGATCACCTCGTCGCCCGGCGCGACGAACGCGAGGATGGCTGCGGCAAGCGCTTCGGTCGCGCCCGAGGTCACGATCACCTGTTCGCGGATCAGCGCCAGCCCCTGCCGCCGCGCGTAGAAGGTGCAGATCGCGCCGCGCAGTTCGGGGAGCCCGAACGCCGGCGGATATTGGTTCGACTTTTCGGCGAGTGCGCGCGCCGCTGCGGCGATCATGTCGGGATGCGGCGGCTCGTCAGGAAAGCCCTGCCCCAGGTTGATCGCGTCATGCGCCCGCGCGAGCCCCGACATATGCTCGAAAATCGTCGGCTCCATGACGGCATAGAGCGGGTGGACCGGGCTCATGGAGGCAAAAGCCAGAGCGACAGGCCGGGCGGCGGGTCGACAGGGGGGGCATCGGCGATGTGACGCACCGCGTCGGCGCGGGCGCGGTCGCGAATGGCGGCGGGCACGTCCGCCGGGTGGAAGATATGATCGGCCTCGCCGAGCAGGCGCGCGGCGCGGAGCGTGAGGTCGTCGGGATCGGCGCTTGCCAGGACGATGGTTTCGAGGCGCGATGGCTGGCTCGGGGTTTCGCTCGCCAGCCAGCGCTCGACCTTATCCGCCGCATCGGTGCCGAGCGGATCGAGCGCGCCGCCGCTCGCGAGCGCGGCATCGATTGCGCGGCGACGGTCGGCGGCGGCGGGCCAGCGCGCCTTCATCGCGCCGCGCGCGGCGTGGAGCGCCGCGGCGAGCGCGCCGAGGCGGGCGGGAAGCAAGGCTTCGATGCGCTGGCGGACGGCTTTTGCGAGGCCCGCCGATGCCCCGCCCGTCCCGATCGCGATCGTCACCGGCGCGCGGTCGACGATCGCCGGGGTGGTGAAATCGCAAAGCGCGGGGCGGTCGACGACATTGACGAGAAGCCCGCGCGCGCGAAGCGCCTGCGCCGCGGCGCGTGCCGCGTCTTCATCGTCCAGCGCGACGAAAGCGATCGTCGCGCCTTCTTCCCACGCCGGCACGATCCGCCCGCCCGCGCGCACGATCAGCCGCGCCTTGGCATCGGCGGCTTCCCCCTTCCCGACCAGCACGACCGTGCGGCCGGACAAGTTCAGGAAGATGGGAAGCTGTTCCATCGTCAGTCGATCCAGTCGGGTACGCGCTCGGCGGCCATGATCGTGCCCGCCGTGATCCGGTCGGCGACAACGGCATAGCGGTCGCCGTCGACGAGCACCTCGGGAACGAGACTGCGGCTGTTGTAGGTCGACGCCATCGTCGCGCCATAAGCGCCCGCGCTGCAGAAGACCGCGAGATCACCCGCCTCGACCTTGTCGATCAGCCGGTCGCGCGCGAAGGTGTCGCCGGTTTCGCAGACCGGCCCAACGATCGACGCGGTCATCGTCTCGCCCGACGGCTTTACCGCGACGAAATCGTGCCAGGCGTCATAGAGCGCGGGCCTGGCAAGGTCGTTCATTGCCGCATCGACGATGACGAAGGGGTGCGTTGCGCCGGGTTTCACCCACAATGTCTCGGTCAGCAAAACCCCCGAATTGCCCGCGATCACGCGGCCGGGTTCGAACATCAGCGTGACGTCCCAATCGCGCGTTACGCGCGCGACCATCGCGCCATAGTCGGCGGGCGACGGCGGAATGATATTGTCGCCCGCCCGATATGGCACGCCAAGCCCGCCGCCGAGGTCGACATGGGTGATGCTGTGACCCGCGGCGCGCAGCTCGGCGACGAGTTCGCCCACGCGCTTGAACGCCGCCTCGAACGGGGCGAGGCTGGTGAGCTGGCTGCCGATATGGACCGCGATGCCGCGCAAGTTGAGCCCCGGCAGCGCCGACAGCCGGGCGAAGATTTCGGGCGCGACGTCGATCCCGACGCCGAACTTGTTATCGGCCTTGCCGGTCGAGATTTTGGCATGCGTGCCCGCGTCGACGTCGGGATTGACGCGCAGCACCGCGGGCGCGGTCATTTCCTTTGCGAGCGCGATTTCGGCGAGTGCCACACCCTCGGGCTCGTGCTCGATGTTGAACTGGCCGATGCCGCGGTCGAGCCCCAGCGCCAGTTCGGCGCGCGTCTTGCCGACGCCCGAAAAGACGATGTCCTCGGCCGCCATGCCCGCCGCGAGCGCGCGTTCGAGCTCGCCGCCCGATACGACGTCGGCGCCATAGCCCTGCCGCGCGAGAACGCGCAGCACGCCGAGGTTGGGGTTGCTCTTGATCGCAAAAGCGAGATGCTTCCTCGGAACATCCTTCAGCCCGTCACGAAACGCCTGCGCATGACGTTCGAGCGTCGCGCGCGAATAGACATAGACGGGGGTGCCGATTTCCTCGGCAATGCGCGGCAGCGGAATATCCTCGGCGTGCATCACGCCGTCACGAAGTTCAAAATGATTCATTGAAACAAATCCTGATTATCTTTTTCCGTTCGCATCGAGCGACGTCGAGATGCCTCGAAGGGCAACGCCACGCTGATGGGTGTCTCGACTTCGCTCGACACGAACGGGTAGGTATATTCGGTTTCAATCAGCCCGGAGGCGGCAGATCGAAATCGTCGGGTTCGCGTTGTTCAGACCGTTTGAGAAGTTCGTCGCTGCGCGCGGGCCGGGCCTGCGCGTCAGGCGTCGTAAGCTCCTCCGTAGTCGGGGCGCGGGTCGCGCCGACGGGAATCACCGGTGCAGGCTGGCCTGCCACGGGCTTCAGATCTTCCTTGCTGCCGCACGCGCCGAGCAGCGCGATTGCAGCCATGCCAACAAGGATGAGGCGCTTAGTCGCCATCAAATCGTTCCTTCGAGCGCCGCACGGGCCGCGGCGATGGCCTGCCTTACCCGTTCGGGCGCCGTCCCGCCATAGCTCAAGCGGCTGGCGACCGACGCTTCGACGGTCAGCGCCGCGAGCACCTCGGGTGTCACCGCGGCATGGATCGCCGCGGCGTCGGTTTCGGGCAGCGCCGACAGTTCGACGCCGAGTTCCTCGGCGCGCTTGACGCACGAGCCGACGACATGATGCGCCTCGCGGAACGGCAGCCCGGCCTCGCGCACCAGCCAGTCGGCAAGGTCGGTCGCGGTCGAATAGCCCGATGCGGCGAGCGCGCGCATGCGGTCGGTGCGGAAGGTCAGCGTTTCGACCATGCCGGTCATCGCGGCGAGCGACAGCGCGAGCGCGTCGAAGGCGCCGAAGACAGTTTCCTTGTCGTCCTGCAAATCCTTCGAATAGGTGAGCGGCAAGCCCTTCACGATCACGGCGAGCCGCTGGAACGCACCGAGCAACAGGCCCGCGCGCCCGCGTACCAGTTCGGCGGCGTCGGGGTTGCGCTTTTGCGGCATGATCGAGCTGCCGGTCGACCAGGCGTCGGGCAGGCTGATGAAGCCGAAGGGCTGGCTCGCCCAGATCACGATTTCCTCGGCGAGACGCGACAGGTGGATCGCGGAAATCGATGCGGATGCACAGAATTCGAGCGCGAAGTCGCGGTCGGAGACGGCATCGATGCTGTTCGCCATCGGGCGGTCGAAGCCGAGCGCGGCGGCGGTGGCGTGGCGGTCGACCGGGAAGCCGGTTCCCGCGAGCGCGGCTGCGCCGAGCGGCGATTCGTTGAGGCGGCGGCGGGCATCGGCAAAGCGGCTGCGGTCGCGGCCGAACATCTCGACATAAGCGAGCAGATGATGGCCGAGCGTTACCGGCTGCGCGACCTGCAGGTGCGTGAAGCCCGGCATGATGCTGCCCGCATGTTCGTCGGCGCGCGCGAGCAGCGCGGTCTGGATCGCCTGCAATCCCGCGTCGATGCGCTCGCAGGCGGTGCGCGTCCACAGGCGGAAATCGGTCGCGACCTGATCGTTGCGCGAACGCGCGGTGTGGAGCCGCCCGGCGGCTTCGCCGACGAGGTCCTTGAGCCGCGATTCGACGGTCATGTGGATGTCTTCGAGCGCGAGGTCGACGGGGACGCCGTTCGCGGCGAACTCGTCGGCGATCTGCGCAAGGCCGCGGTCGATCACAACGGCGTCGTCGGCGCCGATGATGCCCGCCGCACCGAGCATCGCGGCGTGCGCGCGGCTCGCGGCGATATCTTCTTCCCACAATCGCTTGTCGACGGGGATCGAGGCGTTAATCTCTTGCATGATCGCGGCGGGTCCGCCACCGAAGCGGCCGCCCCACATGCTGTTGCTATCCGGAGTATTCGCCATCCGCCGCGTCCCAAATCCGTCCCTTGCGATCCTCGCCGTGCTTCTGGCCGGATCAATCGCCGGCTGCGATAGGGAAAAGCAGCCGGACGGGCAAGCCGGGCAAGGCCAAGCAAATGTTTCGGCGGGCCAAGCGAAGGGGCCCGGGCAGTTCGAGTATATTGTCGATCGCAGTCACAAGGGCGCGCTCGCGCCCACGGTCGGCTTTCGTGGCCCCGACGACGCGCCGGTGACGCTCGCGTCGTTTCGCGGGAAGCCGCTGCTCGTCAACCTGTGGGCGACCTGGTGCGCGCCCTGCGTCGCCGAAATGCCGACGCTCGATGCGCTCGCGGCGCAAAGCGCCGAACGGATGACGGTGATTGCCGTCGCGCAGGATTTGCAGGGGGCGGAAATTGTCGACCCATGGTTCCAGAAGGCGGGACTGAAAGCGCTCCAACCCTATATCGACCCGCAGAACGGCCTGCTCGACGCGGCGAACAGCGCTTTGCCGACGAGCATCTATTATGACGCCGACGGGCGCGAGGTCTGGCGCGTCGTGGGCGCCATCGACTGGCAGGGCAAGGAGGCGAAGGCGCTGCTGGCCGAAGCCAAGTCGTGACACAAGAAAGGGCGGGTGCCCCATGACACCCGCCCTTCCCTGCGACCCAGAGCAAGGCTCCGGGGAACTCGACAGGATTTATCCGCCGACGGTCACGCGGCCGGTGCGATAGCCCTTCTCGCGCATTTCCTTGACATAGTCCTTGTCGGCATCGACCACCTCGGTCTGCCATTCATCCCACGCGTCCCAGCGGTCCTCGCGGTCGGTCGAATGACGAAGGTCGCTGGTCAGCTCCTTCTCCGCCTCAAGAATATCGGCTTTGTAATTATACCATTGCTGGTTGACGATGCCCGCGATCGGCGAGGTGCGGATTTGCGGCGCCTCGAATCCCGGCGGCATTGAGCCATAGGGAACGGCAGCGACCGCGGCCGTGGCGGGGAGAGCCACGAGAACAGCGAGGGTGGTCCATTTTTTCATCGTCCATCTCCTGATTGCCCGCCCGTTCGGGGCGGTCAGGGGAGTCAACGAAACAGATCGCGCTTTTCTTCCCGGCTGAACGCCGAAATGGCACGGGTCGCGGTGGAAACGCTCATCCGGGGTGCGCTTCGTCGCCGACGGCGGAGCGAAGCAGACCCCGAAACACGTCCTGTGCGCTGCGTTTTCCCTGCGTCACATCGAACACATCGCGCGCGATCGGCATGTCGAGGCCATGTTTTTCGGCCAGCGCGATCACCGTCGGCGCGCTCTTCACCCCCTCGGCGACCATGTTCATGCCCGCGATAATCTCCTCGATCGGGCGTCCCTTGCCGAGTTCGACCCCGACATGGCGGTTGCGCGACAAGGGGCTGGTGCAGGTCGCGATCAGATCGCCCATGCCGGTGAGGCCGGCAAAGGTTTCGGCCCGCCCGCCCATCGCGACGCCAAGCCGGGTAATCTCCGAAAGCCCGCGTGTCATCAGCGCGGAGCGGGTGTTGTCCCCCGCACCGAGCCCGTCACCCATCCCGACCGCGATCGCGATGATATTCTTGAGTACCCCGCCGAGCTCGCAGCCGAGCAGGTCGGTGTTGGTGTAGACGCGGAACAGCCCCGAATGGAACACGGGTTGCAGCGCGCGCACGACGATCTCGTCCTCCATCGACAAGACGCTCGCCGCAGCCTGCCCCGTCATGATCTCGCGCGCGAGATTGGGCCCGGTGAGCACGCCGACGGGATGGCCGGGCAGCACTTCCTCGATCAGTTCGGTCATCCGCTTGCCGGAGGAAAGCTCGAGCCCCTTGGTGAGGCTGATGACCGGCACCCATGGACGAAGATGAGTCTTCGCTTCCTCGAGCACCGCGCGGAAGCTGTGCGAGGGCACCCCCATCACGAGCACGTCGGCGCCAGCCACAACTTCGGCCATGTCGTTCGTGGCGCGGAGGACCGGCGGCAGCGCGATACCGGGCAGATATTTGCGGTTCTCGTGATGCGTGTTGATATCCTCCACGGTCTCGGCGTCGCGCGCCCACAGCGTGATCGGCGCATTGCGCGACACCACCGAGGCGACCGTCGTCCCCCAACTGCCCCCGCCGAGCAGCCCCACCTTCAACCGCATTGGCCTCTCCCTGTTTCGGGAGAGACTGGCGCCGGAACGACAGGTTGGCAAGCGAGCGCTTCATCCTTGTTCGTCATGCCGGACTTGATCCGGCATCCACGGCTGCTCCGGCGGTCATGGACCCCGGATCAAGTCCGGGGTGACGACTGATTATGGAAGCTTGGCAAGAAAGCCCTTCATCACCGCGGCGGTCGCCTTCGGATCCTCGATCATCGGGACATGGCCGACATGGTCGAAGATATGCGAGACGCTGCCGGCGATGCCCGCTTCGAGTACGGGAACGCAGCTGACGTCGAGCAGTTGGTCGTGGCGCCCCCAGATGATCAGCGTCGGCGCCTTCACCTCGCCGAGCCGGTCGTTGAGCGGATGGTCGCGGCCCTCGGTCGCGATCACCCAGAAGATCGTGTCGAGCTGGTCGCGATATTTGAGCGCGTCGGCATAAAGGACCGGCTTCAAACGCGACGGGATATAGGGCGGCTTGTGGACCACCATCGCCACCAGCCGGTCGGCATCCTCAAGGCCAGCAAGGACGAGCGGGTTGTAGTCCTCGCTCGCCGCCAGTTTTTGAAGCGCGCTCTCATTCGCGCCATTGACCCCGGCATTGTCGAGCAGGGTCAGGCTGGCGAGCGCGTCCGGATAGTCGATCGCGTAGCGCAGCGCGATCCAGCCGCCCATGCTGTTGCCGGCGACGTGCGGGCGCTGGAGCCCGAGCGTGTCGGCAAATGCCTTGAGCCGCGCGGTTTGCGCCTGGAGGTCATAGGCGAGGTCGGGATTGCGCTCATTCTCGCCAAACCCCGGCAGGTCGGGCGCGATGACATGGTAATCGCGCGTGAGGTACGGCGCGATCATCGACCAATTATCCTTGTCACCGGCAAAGCCGTGGACGAGGAGGAGGAGCGGCTTCGACGGGTCGCCGCCCTCGAGATATGGCCAGATGCGGCCGTCGACGGCAACGCTCTTCTGCACCATTCCGCCGCGGCGGCGGAGCAAGGCGCGCCCGAGCGCGACGAGGCGGCCGGGAAAGATGAAATACATCAGCGCGAGCGCGATCAGCGGCGCGAAGATCAGCACGAGGAGGATTCTCATGGCCGTGATCCTGCCATTTATTCCGTCAGTGTCGACCCCTGCGACGCCGCAAGCACCGCCTTGTTATCCTCCGACGCCGCGACGGCGGGCACGCTCCTGGCGACGGGCGCGGGAACGGTGTCGGTCACGCCCGGGAAATCCATGCGCGTCATCACCTGTCCGGCGCAGCTATAGGTCGCAAGATTTTCGATTCTGGCTTCGGCCATCCGCGCAGCCACATCGGGCTGGAAACCCGCCATGGCGGCCTTGGCCTCGTTGAAATTGCGCGCATAGCCCATGCCGGTATGCCGGCGGCCCGTTGCAAGCGCAGCGTCCAAGAAGGGCGTCGCGTCGGCGAGATACGCATATTCGCCCGCCTTCACCTCGAAAGCCGGCGCGCCAAAGCAGTTTGTCGTGTTCGGCGGAACCATGCCCACCGCATCGGTTTGCAATACATACCAGCCGGGCGTCAGCTTCACGACTTGCAATTCATAAGCCGCCTTCTTGTCCTTGCTGACAAATTCGCTGGCATAGGTCGTGCGATCGCCCTTTTTCTTCCAGTCGCGGGGCTGATAGAAAAGGTCCCCATTTTCTCGATCGAAGCGACGGATCTGAACGCGACCCGAGCGTCCCGCACTTCCGGCATCGTTGCGCCGGAATGCAACGACCAGACCGCCTTCATTTTCCCCGAGCGCAAATGGGGCTGCGGGGTCGACTTTCTTGCCCAGAAACAACGACGCCGGGCCGGCAAGCGCGCCGTTCATGTTCAGCCTGTCATCGGCCACCGGGGTGAAGCTTGTCATTTCGGTGATGGTGCCGTCGACCGTCTGGGCACCGACGACGGTCTCGAAATAGCTTTGCCGTTCGGCGTCGGACATGGCGGCGACCTTCGCCGATTGCGCCGCAGGCAGCTCGACCAGGCGCCACCCTTTGATCAGCAAGCAGTTCCGCCGGTTGGTCCGGCGCATCTGGCCCTCGACGATCGCGGCGCCGATGGCCGCGCCGATCCCGCCTCCGATACCCGCCGCAAGCGGTGAGATCGCTGGATTATACATCGCCGGATTATAGATCGGAACCGATCCGGCTGGTGTCTGAGACCCGCGCGCGATCAACCGGCAGCTTTGCCAATCGGCATCATATTCCGCCCGGCTGGCGCCGGGCTTGTTGTAAAAGCGACTGTCCTTGAGATCGCGCGCCGCATCTTCGGCTATCTCCTCGGGCGTGTCCGCGTTGGTCTCCGCCGCACGCGCCGCGACCGGCTGCGCGAACAGCGCGCCAGCCATCAAAAGCCATATCGCCTTTTCCATATCCCCCCCAATATTCCCCCGAGCCGAAGCTCACGCCTTTTGTGATGGGATCGGTGAGCGTGGTCAATCGGTTTAATCGGCGGCGGCTATGCGGCCCGGTCACCCTTGCCGTCCGTCCTGCTCGGGCCTGCCCCACCCTTCAGCGTGAAAGGGGCGGCTGAGAAACATCCGGGACATGTGTGTCGAACCAGTCGATCAGATCGCCCAGCACCGCGTCGCGTTCGGGCTCGTTGTAGATTTCGTGGAACAGGCCGGGATAGATTTCGAGGCGCTTGTCGGCCGAGCCGACATTGTCGAACAAATAGCGCGACCCCGCCGGGGCGGTGAGCCGGTCGGCCTCGCCGTGCTGGATCAGGATCGGCAGCTTGATCTTTGGCGCGTCGGCCTGCGCGACCGCCATCGCATCCATGAACTCCTTGCCGAGCCTTGCGCCGATCTTGCCCTCATAGACGAGCGGATCGGCCTGATAGGCGGCGACCACTTGCGGGTCGCGGCTGACGCCATTGGCATCGAGCGAGAGCACGCCGAGGCGCGGGAAGAAGCGCGAGAGAAAGCGGCTGATCCAGACGGTGAAGCGCGACGGCGGTTCGGCGGGCAGGATCGCGGGACCGGACACCGCGGCCGCGACAAAAGCATTTTGGCGCTCGACAAGGAACAAGGTCGCGATCAGCCCGCCCATGCTGTGCCCGAGCAGCAGGCGCGGCGTATCGGCATGGTTGATTTCGACGAGCGTCAGCAGTTCGGCCATGCCGTCGAGAAAGGCGGAAAAGCGCGGGACAAAACCGCCCTCCCCATCCGAATTGCCGTGCCCCCAATGGTCGACCGCATAGATGGCATAGCCTGCGTCGATCAGCCGCTTGGCGACATATTCGTAGCGCCCGGCGTGTTCGGCATAGCCGTGCGCGAGCAAGACGATCGCACGCGGGCGCCCTTTGGGCAGCCAGTGGGTGACGTGGAGCTTTGCCCCCGCGCCCGCAGATCCTGCCGGCAGGATCACCGCCCCCGCCGCCATACTCAGCGAACCGCTTTCTTCAGCGCCGCGCTGCGATGCCCGGGGCCGTCGTCGCCCGCCTTGTCGATCTTGGCCAATATGGCTTCGAGCGCACGGCTGATCGCGGTCTGGGTGCGCACCATCTCGACCTTCGGCCATGCGGTGCGTTCGCCCGTGTCGATCAGTTCGTCGATATCCTCCTGCGCGAGATCGGACAGGATCTTCGTCGGCGACCAGAATTTGGGCGGGCGGATGATGTTGATATCGCCGGTATATTCCTGATTGATCACCGACCGCGCCATGTTCGCGAGGCTGTTGAGCGGCGGAATCAGCTCGAGCGGCTTCTGGAAAATCACCATGTTCGCGTTGAGCCACGCCTTGAAGGTCGCCATCGACGCGTGCTGGATCGCCTCGATCGGCGCCATCTGCTTGCGCGTGTCGGTCGCGAAGGGCAGCGCGATCGGGTTCGCCTGGCTGACGATATGATGGTTGACCCCGTAAAGGCGTTCGAGCCGCTTGGTCGGAATGTCGTGCGTCACCGAGCCGTCGACCCAGCGCCGGTCGGGCTGATACGGGATGCGCTCGCCCTTGTCGTCGCGCGCCATCAGCATCACCGGCGGGAAGACGCCAGGCACCGCGCACGACGCGAGCACGGCTTCGCGGATCAGCACATTGGGCGCGGTGATCGCGTTCAAAAGCCGGCCGTTCTGATGCTTTTCGGCGGGCGCGACCGAAACGTTGAGGTGGCGGCCGCTGATCTCATAGGCTTCCTGAAAGGTCAGGTCGGGGATCAGGTCGGCGAGGCGCTCGCGCACCTCGTCGGGCGCGAGGCGCCTTTGTTCGGGATCGCGAGCGGGATTGGCGAGGCGGTTGCTTTCGAGGAAGGCGCCGATGTCGGCGTTCTTGCGCGTGCAGACGATCGCGGCGACGATCGACCCGCCGCTCGCGCCCGACATGATCGCGGGCAGGACGCCTTCTTCCCAGAGAGCCTTCACGACACCGATATGGAAGAAGAGGAAGCTGCCCGAACCCGAGAGCAGCAGCGCCGAGCGGCCGTAGCAATGCTGGGCGCGGCGGAAGAAGTCGCGCTTTTCCTCGCGGCTGATGCTGCGCGCGGCGGCGATCTTGTCGAGCGATGCGACGACCTCGGCGACATAATCCTCGACCAGCTTTTTCGTCCCGAAGCGCGCCTTTTGATACAGCCGCTCGTGCCCCATGCCGTCGATATTGCCGTGGATGCCTTCGTTGAGGACGAAGAGCAGCCCCTTGACGTCACCCGCGGCCGACAGCTTGCGCAGTTTTTCGAGCCGCGCGCGGATCGCCTTGTAATCGAAATGCTTGCTTTCGTCGGCGTCGCGCCACGCCTGCAATCCAGATTTCCGGTCATGTTCGCGAGCCGCCTTGGCCCATGCGATATAGTCGGGTGCGGTCACAAGATCGCGGTCGGCGCTGAGCGTCGGGGTGAAAAGCATTCGGTAATCCTGCGAGAGCATGGTCTATTTTCTGGGAGTCTTGCCGGTTGCGTTCGCTTTAGCAACCGGTTTCACCTTGGGCTTCGCGGCAGGTTTCTGGACGGCTTTCGGTTTCGGCTTGGGCTTGGCCACGGGTTTCGGCTCTGCCGTAGCGGCTTTGGGCTTTTCGGGCTTCGGCACCGCCGCCATCAGGTCGGCGAAACTTTCCTCGATGCATTCACGGAAAAAGGCGATGTCAGGCATCACCGCGCGTTCGGAGATGAGCGAGAAAGCGATGCGGCCGTTGTAGCTGGGGGTCGCGACGAACAGCCCCATGTTGTTCGCGAGCGGCGCCATGCCGTGCTGCTGCACAAGCTGCGCGCCGGCGAGATAGAGCGGCACCTGCGCCCCCGGCACGTTCGAGATGAACAGGTTCGTGCCGCGCACCGCGAAGCGCTCGCTGGTGACGAGCCGCGCGACCGCGGCCATCGTCGCGCCGGGGATATGCTGCGACAGGTCGGTCATGATGCGCGCGCTGACGCCGGCCTTCGCCTCCTTCGCTTCGACCGTATAGTCGCGGATCGCCGCGAGCCGCGCGAGCGGATCGGCGATGTCGGTGCGGATCGGCACGCTCATCGCCGACACCTGGTTTCCCGGTTTCGACGCCTTCCCGCCCTTGCCGCGCAAATTGATCGGCGCGACCGCGACGAGGCTGTCCTTCGGCAATTCCTTGTGCTTCGCGAGATATTTGCGCAGCGCCCCGCCCACGGTGGTGAGAACAACATCGTTGACCGTCGCGCCGGGCACCTTCTTGCGGATCTCGGCGACATCGGCGAGCGCCACGGTGGTCGCGTCAAACATCTTGTGCGGCCCGACCGGCACGTTGAAGCGCGTTTCGGGGACGCCGGCGGTCATGCCGCCCTCGGCGATCGACCGCCTCGCCGACGAGATGATCGCGGGCGACATCTTCATCAGCGCGTTCATGAACTTGACCGGCGACTGCATCGACGCCGACCAGGCGCGCGAGATCGTTTCGGCGCTCGACGGCGCCTTGCCCAGCTCCTCGACCGGCGGCGGTTCGGCTATCGCGGGGGTGCCCTTCGCATCGATGTCGCTCATCGCGATGAAGGCATGCGCGCCCGACGCGCCGTCGACCGCTGCGTGGTGGACACGGTGGAGCATCGCGAAGCTGCCCTTCGGGATGCCCGGGATGCGGTCGAGCCCCTCGATGATATAGATGTCCCAGAGCGGCCGATTCATATCCATCGGCTTTGAGAACCAGCGCGCGACCGCGATGCAGAATTGCCGCCAGTCGCCGGGTTCGGGCAGCCGCGCGTGGCTCATATGCGCCTCGATATCGAAATGCTCGTCCTCGACCCAATAGGGATGGTCCATGTCGAATGGCAGGCGATGCAGGCGGCGCTTGAACAGGGGCGACGTGTGAACGCGGCTTTCGACGTGGCGGATGATGTCCTTGAAGCGCACGAAGCCGCCGGGCGCGGTCGCGGGATCGTAGATATAGACCCCCATGATGTGCGTCAGATTGTTCGCGGTCTGCGTGTAGAGGAATTGGGCGTCCTGCGCGCTGAGCTGTTTGAGCATCCTATCCTCCTGAACCGGGCAACCGGTCGGCAAGCGCCACGGTCGAGAGGCGCATCGTTTCCATGACGTTGGCGAGACCGCGCAGTTCCATCAGCAGCGCGCGGCGCGCGGCGAGGTTCGGCGGGGTCGCGTCGGTTGTCAGCCCCATATGGCGCATCAGCGACAGGCCGTTCGCGAAGAGCAATTTCCCGATCGCCGCCTCGCTGCTGATGCGGCGCAACAGCCAGGCCTGTTTGCCTTCGACGAGTGCCGCGTCGAGCAACGCCTGTTCGTCGACGACGTCGCCGGGCTTCGCGCGCGCGAGCAGTTCGGCGACGACCGAATAGGCCTCCGCAAAGGGAAGCAATATCGCGTGACCGACGACCGGCTGACACCGCCGGAGGAGCTGCGCGATGCCGCGATCACCGCTGGCGAGGCGGCGGTCCCACACCGGGTCGATGCGCGTCAGCTCGGCCTCGATCGCGGCAAGATGCTCGCCCCGCGGCGGGTAGAAGAATTCGAATTTGAACAGGTCGCGCAGCCGGTCGATCTTCGCCCAGAAGGCGGCGGTCGCATCGCCGCTGTCGCCGTCGCGCAGCTCGAACAGCGCCAGCTCAATCATCGCGCGATCGAGGAAATGATGCGCGATGATGTTGCGGTAATAGCTCGCCATCGGATGTTTGGCGGGGTCGATCGAATAGACATTCTCGCTGCCCGCCTCGTAGCGCGTCAGCAACCCGCTCGCGACGAGCGTGTCGACCGTCGCCGAGAGCGCAGCATCGTCGCCGCTCTCGAGTTCGCTGCTAAGCCGAATGTCGCGCACCCGCGCCCAGTCGGTCACCGCGCCGATCGCGCCGAGCAGTTCGGCGGCGGTCGCGCCGCGCGGCGCCATGCCGAGCAGGATCAGGCACATCACCGAGGTGACGGTCAGCGGCGTGACGCGATTGGCCTCGACCGCGACGGCAAAGGCGATTGTTTCGAGCGCGCGTTTGTCGTCGGGGGCCGGCGCGGCGTCGATCACCACAGGATTGCCGATGTCGAGCCGGATGCGGCCCGAAGGCTCCTTGAGGCTCTTCATATAGCCGAGGAACCACGACAGGCTCTCGGGCTTCTTGTTCCGGCCGGTCTGTTCGGCGGCATATTCCTCGACGTCGCGGATCAGGTCGAAGCTGGTGACGAAGGGCACGAAATGGACACCGCGCGTCCCGGTCGCGTGCGCGGCGTCGAGGACATATTTCATCAGACCGTATTTGGGCGGCATCAGCTTGCCGAGGCGCGAGCGCGTGCCCTCGAACGCCCAGCTCAGCGGGAAGCGCTTGGCGAGCAGCCACGCGATATAGTGGCGCAGCACGAGCTTGTAGACCGGCTGGTCCTGGAAGCTGCGCCGGATGAAGATCATTCCCGAGCGGCGGAAGAATTCGCCCATGACCGCGAAATCGAGGTTCGCCCCGCCGAAGCTGTGCAGCATCGGCAGGTCGTTCTCATAGGCAAGCCGGCTGGGTGTCGCGCCGTCGATATAGGTTTTGTGCGTGAAGAGGATCGCTGTCGGATGCTCGCGCAGGATCGAACGCAGCTTGGCAAGCTCCGTCGCGTCGATTTCCATTTCGGGCGCATAACCGCCGAACATCATGCGATCGAGCCGGGCGCGCAGGTCGAGGAACAGCGCCGAGGGCCGCGCGATCACTTCCTTCATCAGTGGCCGCGCTTCGCGGAAGAGATCGGCGACCGGGCGCCCGGTCTTCTCTGAAAGCTCGGCGAGCGCGGCGCGGAATTTGGGGCTGGTGCGCAGGCCATCGGCGACGAAACGCGGGACCTTGTAGCGCGTGCCGCGAATACCGCGCTCGGCAACGTCGAGCGCAAGCGCGGCTTGCCGCGCGACGAAGCCCGCAAATTCAGGGCTCTCGGCGCCTTCGCCATCGCCGCCGCCGGTCTGCGCGCAGAAACGGTCGCGCAGCACATCGAGCGTTGCCGCTTCACCGACCAATATCTGGGCGCGGCGACGATCACGAAGCAGGATCAACCGCGACCGCAAAGGACCCGGATGACGCGGATCGCCAAAGATCAGGTGGCGGAATTTGAGCGCGCGCTCCTTGTCGAAACCCGGAATGCGCCACGCGACGCGCAGCGGCACGATCTGCCGCGACGGCGCGCCGCCGAGCCGCGCCCGCAGCACGTCGACGGGCAGCGCATGATCGCCGTCCTCGATGTCGAGGCTCGCCCACGCCGGCTCGTCATCGCCACTCGTCGCATGAATCCAGTCGAGCAACAGACGCTGCTCGACCCCATTGCGCGCGTCGATGATATAGAGCCGGTCGGCCGCCTGCTCCGCCACGATTGGGGTGCGGGGCGTTCCGTCGGCCACCGTTCAATGACGCTCCGCCAAAGACCCGTTCGTGTCGAGCGAAGTCGAGACACCCCGAGAGCAAGCGCCGTCCCGATGGGCATCTCGACTTCGCTCGATGCGAACGGGGAGGAAATGGGCCGTCATGTCTTAGCGGCTTTCCCGACCGCCTTTTTCTTGGGAGCGATTTTCTTGGCAGGTGGCTTCTTTTTGATGGCAGGCTTCTCAGGCGCCTTCTTGGTCGCCTTTTCCGGTTTCGCCTCCGGCGCAGCCTCGGTTGCCACCGATTCCGCCACGCTTTCCTCGGGCTGTCCCAGCGTGCGCAGGAACATGTTCCGCACGTCGCGGACATGCGTATTAATCGTCCGCGGGCTCCACTTCGACGTGTCGACCGGCGGCAGCACGGTGACGCGCACCGTCGCGGGGCGCATGACGAACTCGTTCTTCGGCGCAACGTCGGTAGCATTGTGAATCACGATCGGGACGATCGGCACGCCGGCCTGCATCGCCAGATGGAACGCACCCTTTTTGAACGGCTCGAGTTTCGGCGTCAGGCTGCGCGTGCCCTCGGGCGAGATGCATATCGACTTGCCTTCGACCTTGATCGCATCGACCAGCGGCTCCATTGCCTTGATCGCGCTCTTGCCGTCGGCGCGGTCGACGAAGACGGTGCCGCCCCATTCCATCAGCTTGCCGAGGATGGGGATGTCCTTGATCTCTTTCTTGCCCACCCCGCCCATGTCGCGGCGGATGAGCTTGGCGAGGATCATCACGTCCGCCTTGCTCTGATGGTTGAAGATGAAGACGCACGGGCGCGAGGACCAGAGATGCTTCTCGTCCTCGACCTCCAGCTCGACCCCGGTGATCGCGGTCGCGAAATCGCCGAACAGCCCGATCGAGAAATTCGCCGCCTCTCGCTGCGAGCGTGTCAGCGCCCAGATCGGCAGTCCCGCGGCAAAGGCGCCGACGAGCGAGCCGGTGGCGTAGATGGTACGGGTATAATCGACCCAGCTCGGCGTCCCGCGGCTCGCGAAGCGCTGGACCGGCCAGCCATGCTCGTCGGCGATTGCCTTGAGCTTCAGGTTCGGGTTGAGCGGCCGGGGTTTGCCAACGCGTTCGAGCAGTTCGATATCGTCGTCGCTGTCCGAATAGAAAAAGCTGTTGTCGAGATCGAGGCCATATTCGGCGGCGAGTTCCTCGGCCGCGAGCACCTTCCCTTCGCCGAAACACAAGGGCCGGATGATCTCGCCGGTGAAGACGCCGTCCTCGATCTCATAGGCCGAGCATTTGATGTCGGTGATGCCAAGGTCGCGCGCGGTCGGTTCGATCTGGTAGATCGTTGCCGACGAGATGATCGCGACGCGGTGACCTTTTGCCTGATGCGCCTCGATGATCGCGCGCGTCTCGGGATAGATTTTGCGCGCGATATGCTTTTTGTAGAGTTCCTCGCCGAATTCGATAAAGCTCTCTTCCTCGACGCCCTTCATGAATTTGGCGGCGCCCGACATCAGCCCCGAAAAACCGATGGTGCCGAGACTATGCTGCGCGACGACCTGCGCGGTCTCGGCGATTTCCTCCATCGACATTTCGCGGCGCTGGAATTTCTCGCGCAACATCGCGGTCGCCGAGTAGCCCGAGATGATCGTGCCGTCGAAATCGAACAGCGCGGCGATATGCGGTCCGGGTTCGGACGCCAGGACTTCTTCCAAATGCGGCTGCGGCCTCGGCACGCGCATCTCCCCACCAAGCGGCTATATTGCCGCCTTTCTCTGCACGATGGCAGTAAAGATGGCGTTTATCAATGCGCCCAATTCGTGGTCCGGGTTAGGATGCGAGGGCTGCAGCCTCGCGCGCCAGTGCTTCGATCCGCGCGGGGTCGAGCGGGCCCGACGGCACGACCCAGCTGCCGCCGACGCACAGCACCGGCCCCAGCGCGAGCCACTCGGGCGCGGTCGCGGCGCTGATCCCGCCGGTTGGGCAGAAATTGATCCCGCCGAACGGCCCCGCGAGCGCCTTCAGCGCCGGGATCCCGCCGCTCGTCGCCGCGGGAAAGAATTTGAAACTGTCGAGCCCGAGGTCGAGCCCCGCCATGATGTTCGACGCATTGGCGACCCCGGGCAGGAAGGGGACACCGCTCGCCACCGCCGCTTCGCCAAGGCTGTCGGTGAGGCCCGGCGAGACGATGAATTCGGAGCCCGCATCGAGGGCGTCCTTCAGCATCCGAGTGTTGAGTACCGTCCCGGCGCCGACCACAGCGCCCGGCACCTTCTTCATCGCCGCAATGGCATCGAGCGCGGCCGGCGTGCGCATCGTCACTTCGAGCACCTTGAGCCCCCCCGCGACGAGCGCCTCGGCCATCGGCACCGCATCCTCGACGCGGTCGATGACGATCACGGGGATGACGGGCGCGAGGCGCATGATCTGGTCGATGCTTTTGTCGGTCATTTCAATTCCTTCGTCGCCCCCGCGAAGGCGGGTGCCGCTATCAGTGTTGCGCATGGTTGCCAGCGGCCCCCGCCTTCGCGGGGGCGACGAGCTAGATTACCGTTTCCATCGCCGCCAAAACAGCCGATCCGCCCTTTTCGGCTTCGTCGGCGTGATGGCGGAATAGGGCGAACAGTTCGCGGCCGACACCCAGCGCCGGCGGCGGCGCGACGGCGGGACTGCGCGCGGCCCAGATATCAGGATCGACGAGCGCGAGCACCTCGCCCTTGCGCGCGCAAACGCGGACAATGTCGCCATCGACGAGGAAGGCGAGCGGGCCGCTGACGCCGTCGATGCCGGGCAAGGCTTCGGGCGAGAGGTGGATCACCGCGGGGACCTTGCCGCTCGCGCCCGACATGCGGCCGTCGGTGAGCAGCGCGACGCGGAAGCCGCGATCCTGGAGCACGCCCAATGCCGGGGTGAGCTTGTGCAGTTCGGGCATGCCATTGGCGCGCGGGCCCTGGAAGCGCACGACGACGATGACGTCGCGTTCGAGTTCGCCCGCCTTGAACGCGGTCAGCACCGCGTCCTGCGTGTCGAAGATCCGGCACGGCGCCTCGATCGTCCAGCGATCCTCGGCAACCGCGCTGGTCTTGATAATCGCGCGGCCGAGATTGCCCGCGAGCAGACGCATCCCGCCGTCGGGAGAAAAAGGCGCCGCAGCGGGGCGCAGCATGGTGTCGTCGCGGCTCTCGGCGGGCGCCGCCTGCCAGTGAAGTTCGTCGTTTACCAGCACCGGCTCCGATGCATAGTCGGCCATCGTCCCGCCAACCGTCAGCACGTCGCCATGAAGCAAGCCCGCGCCGAGCAGTTCGCGCACGACATAGCCGATGCCGCCCGCGGCGTGGAAATTGTTCACATCGCCCGCGCCGTTCGGATAGACGCGCGCGAGCAGCGGCACCGCGTGACTGAGCTCGTCGAAATCCTGCCAGTCGATGATGATCCCGGCCGCGCGCGCGATCGCGGGCAGGTGGATCGCATGGTTGGTCGAGCCGCCCGTGGCGAGCAGCCCGATCGCGGCGTTGACGATCGCTTTCTCGTCGACGCAGTGCGCCAGCGGGCGATAATCGTCACCGTCCCAGCCGATCTGCGCGACGCGATGCGTCGCGGCACGCGTCAGTTCCTGGCGCAGCTTGGTGCCGGGGTTGGTGAAGGCGCTGCCGGGAACATGGAGCCCCATCAGCTCCATCATCATCTGGTTGCTGTTCGCGGTGCCGTAGAAGGTGCAGGTGCCGGCGCCATGATAGCTCGCCGCTTCGGCTTCGAGCAGTTCGTCGCGGGTCGCCTTGCCCTCGGCATAAAGCTGGCGGACGCGCTGCTTTTCCTTGTTCGCGAGCCCCGAGGGCATCGGGCCCGCGGGGATCAGGATTTGCGGCAGATGGCCGAAGCGCAGCGCGCCGATCAGCAGGCCGGGAACGATCTTGTCGCAGATGCCGAGGAGCAGCGCGCTCTCGAACATCGCGTGGCTCAGCGCGATCACCGTGCCCTGCGCGATATTGTCGCGGCTGAACAGCGACAGGTCCATACCCGCCTGCCCTTGCGTCACCCCGTCGCACATTGCGGGAACGCCGCCCGCGACCTGCGCGGTCGCGCCGACTTCGCGCGCAAAAAGTTTGATCTGCTCGGGATAGCGGCCGTACGGCTGATGCGCCGAGAGCATGTCGTTATAGCTGGTGACGATGCCGATGTTCATTTCGGCGCCCGACCGGATCGCGGGCTTGTCCTCGCCCGACGCGGCAAAGCCATGCGCAAGATTGCCGCACGACAGGTTGCCGCGATTGGTGCCGGCTTCGCGCTGGCGGTCCATCAGGTCGAGATAAGCGGCGCGGCGCGGCGCGCTGCGTTCGATGATGCGGTCTGTGACCGCGGCGATGGTAGGGTGGAGATCAGTCATAAAATTTCCTCGTCGCCCCCGCGAAGGCGGGGGCCGCTATCGGCGCAGCGCAAGGTTGCCAGCGGCCCCTGCCTTCGCAGGGGCGACGTGTTTTCCTCAATCATGCCAACTCGCTCCGTCGCGTTCGATCAGCGCGATGGCGCTCGACGGGCCCCAGCTGCCCGCGGTGTAATTCTGCGGCGCCATATCGACCTCCGCCCAGGCATCGCGGATCGAATCGATCCACTGCCACTGCGCCTCGACCTCGTCGCGGCGGACGAACAAAGTCTGGTCGCCCTCGATGAAATCGAGCAGCAGACGTTCGTAGGCGATGCGCCGCCGCTCGCCGGCGAAGCTGTGCGAGAGCGAGACGTCCATCGTCACCTCTTTGAGCTTCACGCCGTCGCGGTCGAGGCCGGGCTGTTTCGCCATCACCTTGACCCGGATATTTTCCTCGGGCTGCAGGTTGATGATCATGCTGTTCGCATCGAGCTTGCCCGCGCCGACGCGCGCGAAGATATTGTGCGGCACCGGCTTGAACTGGATCAGCACCTCCGACTTGCGCTGCGGCATGCGTTTGCCGGTGCGCAGATAGAAGGGCACGCCCTTCCAGCGCCAATTGTCGATATAGGCTTTGAGCGCGACGAAGGTTTCGGTGTTCGACGGGTTGCCGAGTTCGTCGGCATAGCCCGCGACCGCGCCGCCATTGACCGCGCCGCTGGTGTACTGACCCTTGACGCTGTGCGCTTTGACGTCGGCGGCGGTCATCTTGCGCAAGCTGCGCAGCAGTTTGACCTTCTCGTCGCGCACCGCGGTCGACGACACGCTCGACGGCGGCTCCATCGCGATGATCGCGAGCAATTGCAGCATATGGTTCTGCACCATGTCCTTGAGCGCGCCGACCCCGTCATAATAGGAAACGCGGCCTTCGAGCCCGACGGTTTCGGCGACGGTGATCTGGACATGGTCGATCGCCTGCGCGTTCCAGAGCGGCTCGAACAACATGTTGGCAAAGCGCAGCGCCAGCAGGTTCTGCACCGTTTCCTTGCCGAGATAATGGTCGATGCGGAACACGCGGTCCTCGGCAAAGGCGTCGCCGACCTGCGCATTCACGTCGCGCGACGAGGCGAGATCGTGGCCGATCGGCTTTTCCATCGCGATGCGGCATTCGGCGCAGGCGATGCCGGCGGCCTTGAGCCCCTGTGCGATCGGACCGAACATCGATGGCGGGGTCGAGAGATAGACGCCGATGGGGCGGCCCATGCGGTCGCCGAGTAGCGCCGCAAGTTCGTCATAACCCGTGCCGGCGCCGGCATCGATCGCGCAATAATCGATGCGGTCGAGGAAGGCGGCGACACCCGCATCCTCGATACGGTCGGCGGGCAGATGCTCGGTGAGCGCATCGCGGACCTGCGCCTGAAACGCTGCACGATCCATTTTCGAGCGCCCCGATCCGATGATCGTCAGCGCGCCGGCAAGCAGCCCGTCGAGGTGGAGATTGTAGAGCGAGGGAAAGAGCATGCGCTGCGCCAGGTCGCCCGTCGCGCCGAACAGCACCAATGTTTCGACTTTCACGCTCACAATCGTCCCCTTGGATAACATGAAAAGAATTGGGCGATACACGAAGCGAATGCAACGCGCATACGTAGGCCGCATACGATGTCGGCACTTGGCAAATCCGACAACGCTGCCATAGGAATTCGCCATGGCCGACAGCCCTGCCCCTTATGATGTCATCGTCGTCGGCGGCGGGGTCAATGGCGCGGGTGTGGCGCGCGATGCCGCGGGGCGCGGCGCGCGCGTGCTGCTGCTCGAAGCGGGTGACCTCGCCGAGGGCACGTCGTCGAAATCGACCAAGCTGATTCACGGCGGACTGCGTTACCTCGAACATTATGAATTCCGGCTCGTCCGCGAAGCGCTGAAGGAACGCGAAATACTGTGGGGCATCGCGCCGCACATCATCCGCCCACTGCGCTTTGTCCTGCCGCATCGGCCGGGGCTGCGGCCACGCTGGCTGCTGCGGCTCGGGCTGTTTCTCTACGACCATATCGGCGGGCGCAAGAAACTGCCCGCGACGCGCTCGATCGACCTGCGCCGTCATACCGCGGGCGGGCCGCTGCAACCGCAATATGTCCACGGCTTCGAATATTCGGACGGCTGGGCCGACGATGCGCGGCTGGTCGCGCTCAACGCGCGCGATGCCGCCGACCGCGGAGCGCGCGTTCGCACGCGGACGCGCGCCGAAATGCTGCGCTGCGAGGATGACTTGTGGGTCGTCGACGCGCGCGACGATCAGGGCCACCAATATCGCTTCACCGGCCGGAGCGTCGTGAATGCGGCGGGCCCCGCGGTGCTCGACCTTCTCAAACGCGCCGACGCCGAACCCGACCATCAGATGCGGTTGGTGCGCGGTTCGCATATCGTCGTGCGCAAGGTCTTCGAGCATGACTATGCCTATTTCTTCCAGCTTCCCGACGGCCGCATCTTCTTCGCCATTCCTTATGAGCGCGACTTCACGCTGATCGGGACGACCGATCAGGACCATGACGGGCCGGCGAGCGAGGCGAAGGCGAGCGACGAGGAAATCGCCTATCTGTGCGAAGGCGCGAGCCTCTATTTCCGCACGCCCGTCACCCCCGCCGATGTCGTCTGGACCTATTCGGGCGTCCGACCGCTGATCGAGGATGGATCGGGCCGCCCCGAGGCGGCAACGCGCGGATACCGCATCGACCTCGACCTCGCCGAAGGTGCGCCGCTGCTCACCATCTATGGCGGCAAGATCACAAGCTATCGCCACGTCGCCGAAGCCGCGGTCGACGAGCTTGCCGATCATGTTCCGGCGCTGTCGTCCAAGCACTGGACCGCCAAGGCGCCGCTTCCCGGCGGCGATTTTCCGACGAATGGCGTGGCGGCGCTCAAGGCAGAATATAGGCTTTCCTATCCCTTCCTGACGGCGGCGACGGTCGACCGCATCACCCGCGCCTATGGCACTGATGCGCAGTCGTGGCTCGCCCAGGCCGAAGGTTGGGACGCACTCGGCGGCGAGATCGCGCATGGGCTCAGCGTGGCGGAACTGCGCTGGATGGCGATGCGCGAATGGGCGCGCACCACCGACGATGTCCTTTGGCGGCGCAGCAAGCTGGGGCTGCATTTCACACCCGCGGAAACCGAGCGTCTTGCGGTTCATGTCGAACGCCTCGCTGGCGAAGCGCGGCAGTCGGACGTCGAATTTTTCGACGACGAGCGGACCCGCTAGATCCTGACCCTAATCTGCGCCGAACTGCTCGGCGAGCTTGGCGCGCCTTACCTTCCACGTTTCGGCGAGCACAGGCACGTCGCGGAGCGCGCGCAGGTCCGCCGGGCGATCCTTCGCCTCACCGCCGATCAGCAAGGCGAACAGCGATGCCAGCGGCCATTCGGGATAAGGCCGCTCGACGAGGTCGAGCGCGTCGCCCGCACGCACCTGACCGGGTTCGAGCACGCGGTAATACCAGCCCGTCCGCCGCGTCTTGACCACCTGCGCCATCACGCCCTTGGCCTGAAAGCGATGATCGAGTTTCCAGCACGGCTGGCGCGCCTGCGTCACTTCGACGAGCGCGGTGCCGAGGCGGAAGCGGTCGCCGAGGAAGACGTTCCGCTCGTCGAGACCGGCGGTCGAGATATTCTCGCCGAACGCGCCCGGTGCATCGAGCAACGGCGCATCGTCCAGATACCCCCGCCACCAATCATAATGATCGGCGGGGTAGTGATGGATCGCCTTGTCGATGCCGCCATGCACCGTCCGGTCGGCCTGCTCGTCGCCGGCAAGGCCCATCGGACCGACGGCGACCACGTCCGCCACCGGCAGCTTGCCGATGGCGCTCGGTTCATCGTCGCCGCGGAAGGGGCGGACCTTGCCAAGCAGGACGGCGAGAATTTCGGCTTTCATACCCGCGATGGCATAAGCTCCGCCACCGAAATGGCAATCGTCAGGCTTGCGCGAGCAC
Organism: Sphingopyxis sp. H053; assembly: GCF_001468225.1. Lineage (GTDB taxonomy): Bacteria > Pseudomonadota > Alphaproteobacteria > Sphingomonadales > Sphingomonadaceae > Sphingopyxis. The sequence goes on from NZ_LNRU01000016.1 coordinate 31,238, forward strand.
CGGGGCAGCGCGCTGGCGCGATGCCAGCACGATCGCGAGACCGGCAACCGCCATCACCGCGCCCGCAATCGACACCGCCGGAAAACCGAGACCGAGCCCGATCACCCCGCCGCCGACCGCCGCGCCGATGGCATTGCCGAGGTTGAACGCGCCGATATTGACCGCCGAGGCGAGGTTTGGCGCGTCGGAGGCCGCCTCCATCACGCGCATCTGGAGCGGCGGGACGATGGCGAAGGTCGCGACGCCCCACAGGAAGATCGTAACCCCGGCCGCGATTGGCGAATACATTGTGACAGCAAACAGGATCAGCATCGCCGCAAGCCCGGTCAGCGAGACGATCAGGGTGCGGTCGATCGAACGGTCGGCAAAGATGCCGCCGAGCCAGTTGCCGGCGGTGAGGCCGAGGCCGTAAATCACCAGCATCGCGGTCACGAACAACGTCCCTGCCCCCGTCGCTTCCTTCAGGATCGGCGCGATATAGGTGAAGACGGTGAACATCGCGGCCGATCCGATCGCGGTGAGCGCCAATGCGACCAGCACCTCGCGGCGCTTCAGCACACCCAGCTCGGCGAGCATGTTGCCGCCTTCGGCGCGCGGGATGTCGGGAAGCGCGAAACGGAGCGCGGCCATGGTGAAGAGGCCCCATATCGCGATCGCGCCGAACGCGGTGCGCCAGCCGAACGCCTCGCCGACCCACGGCGCGAGCGGCACGCCGATGACATTGGCGAGCGTCAGCCCCATGAACATCGCCGCGACCGCGCTCGCGCGCTTTTCGGGCGCGACGAGGCTCGCCGCGACAACCGATCCGACGCCGAAGAAGGCGCCGTGGTTGAGCGAGGTGATCACGCGCGCGACCATGAGCGTCGTGTAATCGCCCGCAATCGCCGACAGGAAATTGCCGAGCGTGAAGATCGCCATCAGGCCGATCAGCAAGGTGCGGCGGTTCATCTTTGCGGTGGTGAGCGTCATCAGCGGCGCGCCGATCAGCACGCCGAGCGCATAGGCCGACACGAGCAGCCCGGCGGCGGGGATCGAAACCCCCAGCCCTTCGGCCATGTCGGGGAGCAAACCCATCGGGGCGAATTCGGTGATGCCGATGCCGAAGGCGCCGGTCGCGAGCGCCAGTAGCGGGAAGTTGATTTTCATGGGAGAGTATCCTGTCAGACGAGCGGCGGGTTCAGCCGGGCGAAACCCGCCTGCTGCCGATAGGGGGTGTGGGGATAGGGCGGCAGGACGTCGCTCGCCGCGTCGAGCACGGCGATTTGGTCTGCGGTCAGCGCCCAGCCGACGGCTCCAAGATTCTGGCGCAGTTGTTCCTCATTGCGCGCGCCGATGATCACCGACGACACGGTGGGGCGCCGGAGCAGCCAGTTGAGCGCGATCTGCGGCACCGTCTTGCCGGTTTCGGCGGCGACGGCTTCGAGCGCGTCGATCACGCGGTAGAGCATCTCTTCGGCGACGGGCGGCGCGAATTGCTCGGTTTCGTGCAGGCGGCTGCCCGCGGGAATCGGGCGGTCGCGCCCGATCTTGCCGGTCAGGCGGCCCCAGCCGAGCGGGCTCCACACCAGCGCGCCGATGCCCTGATCGGCGGCGAGCGGCATCAAATCGGCCTCATAGGCGCGCCCGATCAGCGAATAATAGACCTGGTGCGCGACGAAGCGCGGCGTGCCGAGGCGGTCGGCGGCGGCCTGCGCCTTCATCAACTGCCAGCCGGGATAGTTGGAAACGCCGGCGTAGCGCAGCTTGCCCGCGGCGATCAGCGTAGCGAGCGTGCCAATCAGTTCGTCGACCGGGGTCGAGGCGTCGAACGCGTGGAGTTGCAGCAGGTCGATATGGTCGGTGCCGAGCCGCCGCAGCGCATCTTCGACCGCGCGGATCAGACGGCTGCGCGAGGCGCCCCAATCCTGCGGCCCGTCGCCCATCGGCAGCCCGGTCTTGGTCGAGATGAGCACTGCGCCGCGGCGACCCTTGATCGCTTCGCCCAAAATCTCTTCGGACGCGCCGGTCGAATAGACGTCGGCGGTGTCGAACAGGGTGACCCCGGCATCGAGGCTGATGTCGATCAGGCGCCGCGCCTCGGCGGCGTCGCTCGTGCCCCACGCGCTGAACAGCGGCCCCTGGCCGCCGAACGTCCCGGTCCCGAAACTCAACGCCGGAACGCGAAGCCCCGACGATCCCAATTGCCGATATTCCATGATCCTGCCCTTTCGATTACGTGTCGTACGCATAGATGGACTCGAGATGACAGGCGCAGTAGCGTCCACGGGAGCCAAGGATTTTTGAAATGAACGCAAAGATGGACGGTAGTGGCGATCGCGCGCGATCGATGGAGGTCTTCGCCGCTACCGTCGCGGAGGGCAGCTTTTCCGCCGCCGGCCGCTGCCTTGGCCTCACGCCGTCGGCGGTCAGCCGCACGATCGACCGGATCGAGACGCGGCTCGGCGTGCGCCTGCTGCTGCGCTCGACCCGCGCGCTCGCGCTGACCGCCGAGGGCGAGGCCTATCTGCGCGCCGCGCGGCGCATCCTCGCCGACCTCGACGATGCCGAGCAGGTCATCGCCGATCAGGGCGCCCCGCGCGGGCGGCTGCGCGTCAGCGCGGCGCAGGCGCACGGGCGGCTGACCATCGTGCCCTTGCTCGGCGACTTCGTGCGCCTGCACCCGCACATCCTCGTCGACATCAGCCTTGCCGACCGGCTCATCGACATTTCCGCCGGTCAGGCCGACGTCGCGATCCGTTTCGGCCCGCTGGCCGACAGCCCACTCACCGCGCGCAAGCTGGGCGAAAGCCGCCGCGTCATCATCGCTTCGCCCGCCTATCTCGCTGCGCACGGCACGCCGCGCGTGCCCGAGGATCTGCACGGCCATAATTGCCTGAACTTCAATTTCCGCCGCGCCGAGCCGACCTGGCCCTTCCGCGACGGCGACCGCGAATTCACGTTATCGGTGCAGGGCAATATCGAGGCGAACAATGGCGAGACGCTGGGACAGCTTGCGGCGGCCGGCGTCGGCATCGCGCGCGTCGGCGCGTTCAGCATCGCCGACCAGATCGCGAGCGGCGCGCTCGTCCCGATATTGGAGGACTATAATCCGGGCGATATCGAGGCGATCCACGCGGTGTTTGCTGGCGGCGCGAACACCCCGGCGCGGGTGCGCGTATTCGTCGACTTCCTCGCCGAACGGCTCGGCCGTGCCGGTTGAGACAGGCGAGCGCGGATGCGGTACGGTGTGCCGATGAATCAGGAAATGATCGACCTTCCCGTCCGCCGCCTCGGTCTCGCCGAGCCCGGCGATGCGGCGCTGACCCGCAGCATCGCCATCGAGGCGCCGGTTTCGGTCGAGGTCGGCGGCATTGCCTATGCCGTGATGATGGCGACCCCGGCCGATCTTGAAGATTATGCGATTGGCTTTGCGCTTGGCGAGGGTCTGATCGAAACCCCGGGTCAGATCGGACGGATCGATGTGCAACCGATCGAAGGCGGTTGGGCGCTGCGCATCTGGCTACCTCCCGAACGCAACGCGCTCGCGCTCGAACGCGCGCGCAAGCGCGTGAGCGAGAGCAGCTGCGGGCTGTGCGGGATCGAGAATATCGAAGAGGTGTTGCGGCCGCTGCCGCCCGTGACCGCGCGCATCAGGGCCGATCGCACCGCCATCGCGGCGGCGCTCGCGGCGCTGCACGATCATCAGCCGCTCGGCCGCGCAACGGGTGCCGTCCATGCCGCTGCCTTCTGCTCGCCCGCGGGTGCCATCCTGCTCGCACGCGAGGATGTCGGGCGGCACAATGCGCTCGACAAGCTGATCGGCGCGCTGGCACGCGCGGGTATCGATCCCGCCTCCGGCTTTATCCTGTTGTCGGCGCGGTGCAGCTATGAGCTGGTCGAAAAGACGGTGCGCGCGGGTTGTCCGATGCTTGTCACCATTTCGGCGCCGACGAGCCTCGCCGCGACACGCGCGGTGCAGGCGGGGCTGACGCTCGTGACGCTGGCGCGGGCGGATTCGGCGCTGGTTGTCAGCGATCCGCACGGAATGATCGCATGACGACGCTCGGCGCGGTGCTCGCAGGCGGGCGGTCGAGCCGCTTCGGGTCGGACAAGGCGCTCGCGATGCTCGATGGGCGCACCTTGCTCGACCATGCGCTGGCGGCGCTGCGTCCGCACTGCGATGCGGTGATCGTTGTCGGCAGGGGCGAGATCGCCGACTGGCCGCGCGCCGACATGGGGCCGCTCGGCGGGGTTGCGGGGGCGTTGATCCACGCGGCGGATGAGGGCTTCGATCAGGTGCTGACCGCGCCGGTCGATTGCGTGCGCCTGCCGGGCGATCTGCGTGCGTTGCTGGAGCCCGCGCCGGCCTTTCTGGAGACGCAGCCGGTGATCGGGTTGTGGCCAGTCGCGGCGCTGCGCGACCTTCGGTCTATGCTGGAAGATGCGGACGATCTGGCGGTCAAAGCCTTCGCCCGGCGGATCGGCGCGCGACCGGTGACGAGCGATTTCGTGCCGCCGAACATCAACAGCGCCGCCGACCTCGACCGGCTGGCGGGATCATGATCCGCCGATGGCGTTCACGGTGAACGCCAATATGCCCATGTTGAAGATGAACGCCGCCATGCAGTGGCCGAGCACGACGCGGCGCATATGCGCGCCCGATATGGTGACGTCCGACGTCTGGAAGGTCATGCCGAGCGTGAAGGCGAAATAGAGGAAGTCCCAGTAACCGGGTTCGTGCACGCCGGGTACCTCGATCCCGCGCTGGTCACGCCCGTCCTTTTGCAGATAATAGAGATGCGCATAGTGGAGGGTGAACACAATGTTCGCGAAGAGCCATGCGAGCGCGAGCGTCGCGATGATCAGTATGACGTCGCAGCGGCCCAGCTTGCCCGGGCTCGCGATCAGCGTCCCCACCGCGAACAGGATGACGAGCGACAGCAGCACGGTGATCGCGAGCAGGCCGATGCGGTTCGCGTCATTGAATTCGGCGCGGCGACGCATCTGATCGGCGTCGGCGCGGAAGAGCGGCACCACGGTGCAAAGAAAGACAAAGGCGGCAACGTCGAAGCCGATCAGGAACGCGGCGCGCGGATCGATGTCCGATGCGAGCGCCGCTCCCATCGCGGCGACCAGCACGAACGGAAAGATCAGGAAACGGACGGGCGCGATATGTTTGCCGACGGCCATCGGCGGCGTCAGTCCGCGGCCCGGACGACGCGCACCGGGATCGACTTGGCGGCGGGACAGCCGCTCGTCCTGTCGTAATGGGCCAGCGGCAGCAGCGGGTTGAGCTCGGGATAATAGCCCGCGACCGAGCCGCGCGACATCGGATAGTCGAGGATCGTCAGCCCCCTTACCCGGCGCACGACGCCGTCGGCGCTGATCGTTTCGAGCGCGACCTTCGTTCCCGCCTCCAGCCCGCGCACCGCGATATCGTCGGCGTTCATAAACAGGACCATGCGGTCGTTATACACGCCGCGATAACGATCATTGTAGCTGTAGATCGTCGTGTTGAACTGGTCGTGCGAGCGGACGGTCGCAAGGCGCAGCATGTCGGGATCGTCGACCGCCGCATTGACCGCGAGCCCCGGAAGGATCAGGAAATTGGCCTTGCCGTTCGGCGTCGCCCACACGCGGCGGCGCGGCGGGATATCGAGGTGAAAACCCATCGGCGCCTTGATGCGCTCCGAAAAACCCTCGTAGAGCGCGGGATAGACCGCGGCGATCTTGTCGCGGATCAGGCCATAATCGTCGATATAGCGCGCCCAGCCGGTCTTGCTGTCCGGCAACGTCGCCATTGCCATGCGGCAGACGATCTCGGTCTCGGGCATCAGGTCGGCGCTCGCAGGTTCGAGCACGCCGCGCGAGGCGGTGACGTTCGACATCGAATCCTCGATCGTCACGAACTGCTCGCCTGCCGCGGTTTCGATGCGCTCGGAGCGCGCGATAACGGGCAGGATCAGCGCGTCGCGGCCGTGGACGAGGTGCCCGCGGTTCAGCTTGGTCGCGATCCCGACGGTCAGGTCCAATTTTCGCATCGCGTCGTAAGCGCGGCCGGTGTCGGGCACCGCGCGTACGAAATTGCCGCCGAGGCCGATGAAGACCTTGGCGGTGCCCGCCATCATCGCCTCGACCGATTCGATGCTATGATGGCCCTCGCCGCGCGGGGGTTCGAAACCGAAGACATCGCGCACCTTGTCGAGATAGGCCTGGCTCGGTTTCTCGTCGATCCCGACGGTGCGGTCGCCCTGGACGTTCGAATGGCCGCGGATCGGCGAGATACCCGCGCCCGGTTTTCCGTAATTGCCCTTGAGGAGCAGCAGGTTCGCGATCTGCTGGACGAGCTGCGATCCCTGCTGATGCTGGGTCACCCCCATGCCGTAACAGATGATCGTCGCGTTCGATCGGATGTAGATTTCGGCGCAGCGGCGGATCTGCGCCTCGTCAATCCCCGCCGCAGCAACGAGGTCGGGCCATGTCTGCGCCTCGATATCGGCCTTCAGCGCTGCGAAACCCGACGTATGTTCGGCGATGAAGTCGTGATCGAGCACAGTTTCGCCCGCGGCCTCGCGCTCGAACATCACCTTCATCATGCCCTTGAGGAGCGCGAGATCGCCGCCGATCCGGATATGCACGAATTCGCTGCTGACCTCGGTCGAGCCGAAGGTCGCCATCTGGACGATGTCCTGCGGTTCGGTGAATTTGATCAGCGCGCGCTCGGGCATCGGGTTGACCGCGACGATCGGGACCCCGCGCTTGCGCGCCTCGACCAGCGGCGTCATCATCCGCGGCGCGTTGGTCCCCGCGTTATGCCCGATCAGGAAGATCGCCTCGGCGTGCTCGAAATCGTCGAGGATCACCGTGCCCTTGCCGACTCCGATCGAGTGCGGCAGCCCGCGGCTCGTCGGTTCGTGGCACATGTTCGAACAGTCGGGGAAATTGTTGGTGCCAAATTCGCGCACGAAGATCGAATAGAGGAACGCCGTCTCGTTCGCGGTGCGGCCCGAGGTGTAGAATTCGGCCTCGTGCGGGCTGGCAAGAGCGCGGAGGTGCGCGCCGATCAGCGCGAAGGCATCGTCCCAGCGCACCGGCACATAATGGTCGGTCGCGGCGTCGTAGCGCATCGGCTCGGTCAGCCGCCCCTGCATTTCGAGCCAATAGTCCGACTGCTCCATCAGGTCGGTCACGCTGTGCTGCGCAAAAAATTCGCGCGTCACGCGGAATTTCGTCGCCTCGTGCGCGAGCGCTTTCGCGCCATTTTCGCAGAACTCGAGCTTCTTGGTGCAGCTGGCGTCGGGAAAGGCGCAGCTCGGGCATTTGAAACCGCCCGGCTGGTTCATCGACAGCAGCGCGCGCGATCCCTTGGTGACGACGCTTTGTTCGAGCAGCACCTTCGCGGTCGCGGCCGCCGCGCCCCAGCCGCCGGCGGGGCTGTTGTAGGATTTGTACCGGGGTTTATCGTCAGCCATCGCCGCCCGATTAAAGCATAGCGACCCCGGCATATCCATCGCTCTTTGAATGCGCCCGTCGCCGTTTCCATCGCGCCAAAGTCATCCGTCGTCCCGCTCGAGTGCGGACGACAATTCGGCGGCCAGCGCCGCGACGAGATCGGCCGCCGCCATGGCGCGGGCGAACGGCGCGCCCTGCCCGGCCCATTGCGCGCCATATCCATATTCGCCGTGCGCCTTGGCGGCGGCGTTCAGCGCTTTGCCGAGGTCATAGGCGATCGGATAGGCCGGAATATCGGCGGGCGCGATGTCGGCATCGAGCGCGGCGAAGTTGTTCGCCAATATCCGTGCCGGACGTCCCGATACCGCGCGCACTATCGCTGTTTTATACGCCGCGTCGCTGGCAAGCGCCGCGCGGTATCCCGCATCGGCAAGGCTCTCGTCGCTGGCGAGAAAGGCGGTGCCAAGCTGCGCCGCCGCGGCGCCGAGCCGCAGCGCCGCCGCGATACCCGCGCCGTCCATGATACCGCCCGCCGCGATCACCGGCAGATGGACCGCGCCAACGAGCTGGCGAACCAGCGCCGCCGTTCCGAGCCGATCATCGGGCGCGTCGAGGTCGAAGACGCCGCGATGACCGCCCGCTTCCCACCCCTGCGCAACCACCGCGTCGACGCCGGCAGCCGCTATGGCCTGGGCCTCGGCCAGATTTGTCGCGGAGGCAAACAGGACGATACCGGCATCACGCAGCGCACCGATCGCCTCCGCTGGCGGCAGGCCGAAATGGAAGCTCACAACCGCGGGCCGTTCGGCAACGAGCATTCGCAGCATCGCGTCGTCGGTGACGAAGCTCTGGTAGATTTCGGAAAGATGGTCGGGCGGCGCGGCGCCATATTGGCCGAACAGGTCGCGAAATCGGTCGATCCACGCGCGTTCGACACTGCCGTTTGCGACCGCCGGGCGATGGCAGAAGAGATTGACGTTGAAGGGCCGCCGGGTCCGCTCACGAACTGCAGCGATCATCGCCCGCGCCCCGCCCGCGTCGGTGGCGCCGACGGCGATCGAACCGAGTGCGCCGGCTTCGCTGACCGCGGCGGCCATGGCGGGCGACGAGACACCCGCCATCGGCGCCTGGATGATCGGCAATTCGATGCCAAGCAGCTGATGTAGAAGGCGGGTGGTCATCATCGTCTCCGAGGTCGAGCGAATCTGATCGGCGGCGCGTGCAAACAGCAATGGCGCGCCCGGCAGGATTCGAACCTGCGACCACCCGCTTAGAAGGCGGGTGCTCTATCCAGCTGAGCTACGGGCGCGCATAGGCTCTTGCGTCGCGCCGCGAATAGCGTGGTTTGCGTAGGCTGCAAAGCGGGTTAAGCAGCGGCCGATGATCGATTCCGACACCCCGCCCGCCAAACCCGCCCATGTCAGCGCCGCGAGCATCCGGCATTTTCGCTATTATGACCTCGTCATGGCGGCATTTGTTGCTGTCCTGCTGCTCAGCAACATCATCGGTGCGTCGAAATTGTCGATGGTCGGCGGGTTCACCTTTGGCGCCGGCATCCTGTTCTTCCCGGTCAGCTATGTGATCGGCGACGTGTTGACCGAAGTCTATGGCTATGCGCGCGCGCGTCGCGTCATCTGGACGGGGTTCGGCGCGCTGCTGTTCATGGCGGTGATGAGCTGGATCGTGCTCGCGATGCCGCCCGCACAGGACTGGTGGTGCAGCGGCGCCGATGCGCTGACGCTCAAGGCGGGCGAAGCCGGCGGGACAGGCGCGGTGTGCCAGGCAAGTTACGAAAGCGTGTTCGGCAGCGCGTGGCGTATCGTCCTCGCCTCGATGGCGGCTTTCTGGGCCGGCGAATTCGTGAACTCCTATGTCCTTGCGCGGATGAAGCTGGCGACGGGCGGGCGTTTCCTGTGGATGCGCACGATCGGGTCGACTGTCGTCGGACAGGGTATCGACAGCCTGATCTTCTATCCCATCGCCTTCCTCGGCATCTGGGAAACCGAGCAGGTGCTGCTCGTTCTGACCACGAACTGGGCGATGAAGGTCGCCTGGGAAGCGGCGCTGACCCCGGCAACCTATCTGGTGGTGGGGGCGTTGAAGCGGCGCGAAGGTGTCGATGTGTTCGACGAAGGCACCGATTTCAATCCGTTCGGCGCCAAGGTTTGACTGCATGACTTTAATCGAGATCGCCTCGCTGTTCGAGGCGCGAAAAGTGTCGGTCATCGACGCGACGGGCCTCGATAAGGATGCCTTGCACATTTATTTCGGGCTGGCCGTGTTTCTTGCGGTGCGGCTTGTCTGGCGCTGGCGCGGCGGATGGGTGGCCGCGTGGCTTGTGGTCCTCGCCATGGCGTGCGGCGGCGAATGGCTGGACGTGACGGCCGAACTCAGCCGCTCGGCGATCCAGCCGGATGCGGCGCATTGGCACGATATCTGGAATACGATGTTCTGGCCGACGGTCTTGCTGCTGTTCGGGCGGTGGCTGGAGCCCGGCGTCAAAACCGCTGCGATCGCCGCGTACAGCGACGACGCACCGGTATCCTCTTACGGGAAAGCGGACGCAGGCTTTGCCGGCGAAGCGCCCTTGCGCTCAGGCGAGCACGCCGAGCGCCGCCTCGAACAGGCGTAGCCCGTCGGTGCCGCCGTGCGCGCGGTCGATCGCGCGTTCGGGATGCGGCATCATGCCGAGCACATTGCCCGCATCATTGAGCACACCCGCAATGTCGCGCGCCGAGCCGTTGACGGGGTCGGCGTAGCGGAACGCGACGCGCCCCTCGCCCTCGATCCGGTCGAGCGTTTCGGCGTCGGCGAAATAATTGCCGTCGTGGTGCGCGACAGGGATGTTGATTTCCTCACCCGCATTATAGCTCGCGGTGAACAGCGACTGGCTGTTCTCGACCTTGAGCGGCACGGTGCGGCAGACGAAGTTGAGCCCCGCATTGCGCATCAGCGCGCCCGGCAGCAACAGCGCCTCGGTCAGCACCTGAAATCCATTGCACACGCCAAGCACTGGCACGCCGCGCGCTGCGGCATCGGCGACGCTGCGCAGGATCGGCGAGCGCGCGGCCATCGCGCCCGAGCGCAGATAATCGCCATAGGAAAAGCCGCCAGGCAGCGCGATGAAATCGACGCCGTCGGGCAGCTCGGTCTCGCGGTGCCACACCATCGCGGGCGCACGGCCGGTGACCTGTTCCAGCGCGACCGCCATATCGCGATCGCAGTTGGAGCCCGGAAAGACGATGACGGCGGTCTTCATGGCTTGGGTTCCCTTTACGGACGTTCGATGCGGTAGTTTTCGATCACCGTGTTGGCGAGCAGCTTGGCGCACATCGCGTCGAGGTCGGCGTCGCTCGTACCGTCGGCGACATCCAGCTCGATGAAACGGCCGGCGCGGACGTCCGCCACACCGCCGAAACCGAGGCCCTCGAGCGCATGATGGATCGCCTTGCCCTGCGGATCGAGCACCCCCGGCTTGAGCGTCACATAGACATTCACTTTCATGGGGGCGGACCTTTGCTTTTGGCGGGCGGGGAAGATGGGCGCGCCTATGCCCGCGAATCACTTTGGGGGCAAGGGGCGGCGGGCCGCCCGGCACCCGAAAAATGCCGCTGTTCGGATTGCGAACCAGTCGCATTTTCCTGTTGCGAATCGCTCGCACTATCCCTACATCACTCTTGTTGAGAAGGATTCGCACATGGTCGTCTGTGTCTGCAACGCAATAAGAGAAAGCCAGCTGCGCGATGTCGCGCGCGATGGCCAATTGCGGTGCGCCAAGGCCGCTTACGCGCAACTGGGTCGCAAACCCAAGTGCGGACAGTGCCTGCCATTCGCTCGCAATATCATCAGCGACGTCGTCGCGACCGCCTGATTTTTCTTGGTTTTCCGCCATTTTTGACCTTGGCCTGATGGGGCCGGGGCGCGTATAATGCGCCCACTCCATTCCAAGACAAAAATGACAGGATAGACACCATGAAGGGCGACGAAAAAGTCATCGATTTTCTGAACGAGGCGCTCAAGAACGAGCTGACCGCGATCAACCAATATTGGCTGCATTATCGCATGCTCGACAATTGGGGCGTCGCGCGCCTCGCCGCGTTCGAGCGCGAAGAGTCGATCGACGAGATGAAGCATGCCGACAAGCTGGCCGATCGCGTCCTTTTCCTCGGCGGCCTCCCCAATTTCCAGATGCTCGGCCGGCTGCGCGTGGGTGAGACGGTCGAGGAGATCCTCAAGGCCGACCTCGCGCTCGAAGAAGAGGCGATCCCGCTGCTCAAGGATGCGATCGCGCATTCGGAAAGCGTGCGCGACTATGTCAGCCGCGATCTGTTTGCCGACATCCTCGAAAGCGAGGAGCATCATGTCGACGAGTTGGAAAAGCAGTTCGAGATGATCGAGCGCATGGGGATCGAAAATTATATCCAGCTCCAGTCGAAGCCTGCCGGCGACGATTGAGGCCGCCTTCGTCATTCCCGCGAAAACGGGAATCCGGCTGGCCACGCTTTCTTCGATTCTCGACAAATGCGTCGAAGCGCGAAGGAAGAAGCGGGATTCCCACCTGCGCGGGGATGACGAAACGGGATAAAACAGCAGTTTTCAGGGGCGTTTTCGGGCGCCTCTTTTTTCGCTTGTATTTGCGACTAATTCTCAATAGCAAGGTCAGGCAGTCCCCTCCTGCCGGCCGCTGCAACTTAAAGCTGCGCTTAAAGCGGCCGGCATCTTTTTCGAAAATGGGAACGGACGGACTGCATGGGCCGGGAGAAACGAACCTCATGCAAAGCAGCGAGCTGATCCGCCAATTGTCCGAGCAGCCGCTGGTGCGCGATTTGTCGGTCGAAGCGGCACAGGCCGTCCTTGCGCTGCGTTACTGCATCCTCTGCCGCCGCAGCGAACGCGACCCGATGCCCGAACTCGAACGCCGCTGGGGCAATATCCTCGCCGCGCGGCGCTATCGGCTGGTGGTCGAGGCGATCGGCCATGTCTGGCCCGACCCCTTCGCCGTCGCCCCACCCTGTTGCCCGCGCGTCAGTTTCGACGAGGCGTTGCTCGCCGCGATCGTCGGCACCGCATCGCGCGGGGACCGCGTCCATTTCGACTGGCTGACCGCCGAGATGCTCGGCGGCGATGCACGCGAAATGCTGTTCGTCGCGATGGAAAATTTCATCCGCGCAAGGACGCCGGGGCGGGTTTAGCCGCCCGCGTAATCACGGCGGGCAAAGAAGAGTATAGGTCGGCTTTGGGGTAGGAAGCGAACGCCGCCCCCTTCCTTACTTCGTCATCCCCGCGAAAGCGGGGACCCAGAGCGTCCGTCGGCTGGCCCATCCCTGGGTTCCCGCTTTCGCGGGAATGACAAAGAGGGAGAGTGGGGCAACATCCGGCCGAACGCAGCCGCCCGCGTTACTTCCCCGCCTTGTCGCTCACCGCCTTGATCACCAGCGCCTTGTCGTCGACCAGATAGCGCTTCGCGAGCGCCTGCAACTCGGCCGGCGTCGCGGCCTCGACCGCGCCGATGCCCTTGCGGCTGCGGTCGAGGCGGTCGGCGTGGCTCGCGGCTTCGGCGACATAGTTCAGCCAATAGCTGTTCTCGCGCCGCGATTTCACCATCGCTTCGAGCAGCGGCCTCCGCGCGCGGTCGAGCAGGTCGGCGTCAATGGGCTTGTCGCGCAGTTCCTTCGCGATCGCGAAGATCGCGGCGCGGGTCGTTGCGAGATCCTTATAGTCGACATTGCTCGCCGCGAAGAGATGGCCGTAGCCGGGGAATTCGTCGGACAGGCTCGCCGCCGCGCCGGGGCTGTAGCTTTCGCCGAGCTTTTCGCGCAGCTCCTCGGTCAGCATCAGCTGCATCGCGCGCGACAGCAGGGTGAGCTGCATCGCCTCGGCGAGGTCGCTGTCGTCGCGCGCCGGCCAATAGACGCGCAGCTCGGCCTGTTCGGCGGGCCCCTTGTGGATCAGCGTACGCTCGCTGCGGTCGGTCGCGAACTGGCGGATGCGCGCATCGGTGCGTGGATCGAACGCCGCTCGCCGCTCGGGCAGCGCCCCGAACGTCGCCGCAATCGCATCGATCGCCGACTGTTCGCCGATATCGCCGACGACGCCGATCTCGATCGCGCCATGCGCAAAGCTGTCGGCGATCGCGGGCTTCAGCTGCGCCCAGTCGAGCGCCATGACCTTTTCAAGCGGCGGGGTCTGCGAGCGCGGGTCGTTGTTGGCGAGGATGCCGCCGACGTCGCGGCCGAGCACCGCCGCGGGGGTCGCGTCGTTCGCGGCATATTGTTGCGGCAGGACGCGGCGGATCAACGCAAGGCCATCGGGGCGATAGCCGGGATGCGTGAGGAACGCCGCCATCAGCTTGGCCTGCAGCGCGAAATCCTCGGGCGAGGTCAGCGCCGACCCGCCGAACGCGTCGGTGGAGTTGCCGAACACCGGGCTGATCGTCTTGCCCGCGAGGATCGAACGCAGATCGTCGAGGCTGTGCGCTTCGAGGCCACCCAACATCAGTGAACCGGCGAGCGACACCTTGGTCGGATCATCGCGCGTCGCGAGCAGGTTGCCGCCATCGACGCGCAGCGACAGCATGACCTTGTCCTTCTGGAAATCGGTCGTCTTGATGTTGAGCATGACGTTGTTGGCGAAGCGGATGCGGCGGATGCCGAGGTCGTCGATGCGTTCGTCGCTGACAATTTTGCCGGGCGTGCCGAAACTGTCGTATGCGAAGGCGGCATTCGCGGCCTCGGTCGGCGCGGCGACGGCGACCTGCGTCGACGCACGCAGCGCCGCGAGGACCGCGTCAGGGCCACCCTCGACCGGTTTTTTCGCCGTCACGCGCGCGAGCGGCGCGCTGAGCCCTGCCATGCGCTTCTGGAACGCCGCTGTGACCGCCGCGGCGGTCAGCGACGGCGCCGCGGCCTCGAACAGCCCCTGCGAGGTTTCGGGCCGGACGAGGACGAAATCGCCATCGGCAGCCAAGATCAGCGCGTCGGCAAGCCCTTCGCTGCGCCGCGTCGTCACCCCGGCAACGGCGTTCTTGAGCGCGGTGCGGCGGTTCGCGAGCTGTTCGTCGACTTCGGCCTGAGTGAAGCCATGTTCGACGGCGCGCCGCTGTTCCTGTTCGGCGAGCGCGAGCGCTTCTTTCCACGCGCCTTCCTTGGCGACCGCGCCGACGGTGATCTGGTCGAATTTCTTCCAACCCTCGGCGTCGCTGAAATAGCCGGTCAGGATCGGCGAATCTTCGTTGAGCGCGATCTTCGCGAGCCGGCGGCTGACGATCGCCTCGCCGACATCCTCGGCGAGCTTGCGCGCGCGTTTCGCCTTGGTGTCGGGCTCGTCCACCCACGGCTTGAAGCTCGCGATCGTCACCGAATCCTGGATCGCCGGATCGACGAAATCGTCGGCCGCGGCGGCGCGCTGGTAATCGACATTGCCGATTTCGGGGTCGGCGCCCGCGGGACCGACGCCCTTCCAGTCGGCAAAGCGCGCCTTGATCTTCGCCTCGACCGCCGCGGGGTCGAAATCGCCGACCATCACCAGCGTTGCGCGTTCGGGACGGTAATAGCGGTCGTAGAGATCGCGGAGCCGCGACGCGGGCGCGGTCCTGATCACCTCCTCGGTGCCGACCGGGATGCGGTTCGCGACATTCATCCCCTTCATCTGGAAGTCGAGCTGGTCGATCAGGCTGCGCAGCTGATAGGTGTCGCGCGCGCGGCGTTCGGACAGGATGATGCCGCGCTCGCGGTCGACCGCGGCGGGATCGATGGTCAGATTGCCGCCCGTCTCGCGCATCAGCATCAGCCCGGTGTCGATCAGATCATCCGACGCGTTCGGCAGGTCGAGCTTGTAGATCGTCTCGTCGAAGCCGGTCGAGGCATTGGTGTCGGCGCCGAAGGCGAGACCCTTGCGCTCGAGCAGCTTGATCATCTCGCCCTCGGGCACATTGGTCGATCCGTTGAACGCCATATGTTCGAGGAAATGCGCGAGGCCTCGCTGGTCTTCGGCCTCGGCAAAGCTGCCGACGGCGAAGCGCATGCGCAGGACGACGCTATCCTTGGGCGTGCTGTTTTTCAGCAGCGCATATTTCATCCCGTTGGGGAGCACGCCGAAGACGATATTCGGATCGACCGGCACATCGCTCGCCGCGAAGTTCCACGCCTTCGCCGCTTCGCTCTGCGGATTGACCGCCGCGGATGCGGCAACCTTTGCGGGCGCTTCCCTAGCCCAGGCGGGCGCGGTGCTGGCGATGAGGAAAACGAGGGGCGACAGCGCGGTCGAGGCGCGCCGGACAAGGGATTTGGTCATGGAGCATGATGTGGCCACCGCCCGTCGGGTGGTCAAGCCAGTGTTACGCGACCCGGCCGATGCTTTCGACAGACGACGTCTTCTCGCGATCGGCGGCTTTTGCCGCGTAGAGCGCGCGGTCGGCGACCTCGAGCAATTTGCGCGCGCTGTCGCCATGCTCGGGCCAGCTGGCGGTGCCGATGCCAGCGCCGACACCGATCGAGCGGCCGCCGATGCGGTAGGGCGCGGCGAGCGCGGCGAGAACATGGTCGGCAAGCGAGGTCTTGAGCAGGATCGACCCGGCGGGCACGAGGATCGCGAATTCGTCGCCGCCCTGCCGCGCGACCACCGCATGATCGCCGCACGCGCGGCGCAGACGCTCGGCGAGCTCGCACAAGACGCCGTCGCCGATCGCATGGCCGTGCTGGTCGTTGATCGGCTTGAAGCCGTTGAGGTCGAGCAGCGCGATGGCGAACGGGTTGGCCGCGTCGCCCTTCGCAATCTCTTCGTCGAGCCGCATGTCGAACTCGCGGCGATTGGCGAGGCCGGTCAGCGGATCGGTGTGCGCCAGGTCGCGCATCTGGTGCTGAAGCTGGAGCAGGTCGATCAGCTGGTCGTGCTGCTGGAGGATCATGCGCAAGAGGAAGATCGTCGCGACGACCAGGCTGGTGCCCGCGGCGATTTCGGGCGGATTGCCCGATGTCAGCATCAGGAACGAGATCGGCACCAGCCCGATCAGCAGGTTGATGAAGGTCGCGAGGCGGATCGACGACAGGCAATAGGCGGTCGCGAGCGAGCCCATCGCCATGATCATCGCATAATAGCTGTGCGTCGAGGGCGGCGCGGCGAGCCAGTTGATCACCGTCCAGCTGCTGCACATCGCGCCCGTCGTGCCCGACAGCCACATCGATTCTTTGATCATCCGCCGTGCGCGGCGCAGGCTCATCCGCCGGCCGCGATTGTGCATCAGAAAAACGAAGCCGAGCACCCCGATGAGCGCCAGCGTGACCGGGAAGCCGATGCGGACGATCGGATGGACCGTCTGCACCCCGGCATAGATGGCGGTCGGCGTTGTCGCCGCCAGCATCAGGAAAAGCATCGGGGTCAGCGTTTCGACGCGATTGGCGCGCAGCAAGGCGACGTCGTCCCGAATCGCGTCCGGAATCGGCGGAAAGAAGCGCGTGCGCAGCCAGTGATAGACCCCCGTCATAACGGCGGGATAGCAAGCGCGAGTAAAGCAGGGGTTAAGGAATGAAAGCCTGTCTTATCACAAAGCTAAGTGGCGCCCGCGGGGGAATGGCTTGCGAAATATTAACCATGTTCAGGGACAAGCCCGGCCACTTGTTTCGCGCCCGAAAGGAGCCACGCCATGTCTTATCCGACGCCGCAGCCGACCGCATCCAATCCCGCGCCGGCCGCGCCGATGCCGCCGGCCGATCCCACGCTGCCGCAGGATGACACGCCCGCGCAGCAGGCCGCACGCGCGGCGCAGCTGACCGCGACGCAGGCCGTTTATACATGGACGACCGACGTCCCGACCCTGCCCGGCGTTCCGCTCGCAACCGATGTTCCCAAGAATGACGAGCCGACGATCGCCTGGTTCGTGATCCTGATCGGCGTCGGGCTGGGCATCGTGCGCAATGCGCTGACGGTGAAGCTCGGCGGCGTCGATAACGGCGAACTCGATAGCCCGCGCGCCGAATATGAGGCCGCGCTGGCCGAATGCGACGCGATCGAGGCTTCGGCGGCGAAGATCGCGGCCGAGCATGGCGTGCATACCGGCGGCAATATTTTCGAACGCGTCGTGGGCGATGTCGAAAACGCCGTCGCCGCCGCCGAGCGCGACGCGCATGTCGCTTTGCTCAACGGTTATAAGGACCGGCTCGAAGAGCTGATGAAGGTCGAGGACGCCGACGGGCTCGGCAGCAAGACGCCGCGGAGCATCGAGGCGTATCGCGCGCTATTCGCCACGCTGCCCGTTCCGGGCGTCAGCTATATGTTCCAGGACGACAGCGAGTTCGCCCGGCTGCGCGTGCAGGGCCCGAACTGCATGCTGATCACCGCGGTCGGCGATGCGCTGCCCGCCAATTTCCCGCTGAGCGCCGCCAAATATAGTGCGGTGGTGAATGGCGACACGCTGGGCAGCGCGCTCGCAGATGGGCGGCTGTTCCTGCTCGATTACAAGCCGCTCGAGGTGCTCGATCCCGGCACCTATGGCACCCAAGCCAAATACGCCTGGCAACCGATCGCGCTCTTCGCGGTGCCGCCGGGCGGATCGTCGCTGATCCCCGTCGCGATCCAGTGCGGGCAGGATCCGGCCGACACTCCGATCTTCACCCCCTCGCCCGTCGCCGACAAGATCTGGGGATGGGAAATGGCGAAGTTCGCCGTGCAGGTCGCCGACGGCAATTATCACGAGCTGTTCGCGCACCTTGCGCGCACGCATCTGGTGATCGAGGCGTTCGCGGTCGCAACGCATCGCCATCTGGCGGAAATCCACCCGATCTGGGCGCTGCTCGTCCCGCATTTCGAGGGCACCTTGTTCATCAACGAACAGGCAGCAACCTCGCTCATCGCGGCCGGCGGCCCGATCGACCATATTTTCGCGGGCACGATCACGTCGAGCCAGCTCGCCGCGGTCGACGCGCGGCTGGCGTTCGATTTCTATGGCAAGATACCGCATGCCGACTTTTCCGCGCGCGGGGTCGGGGTGGATTCGGCGCTTGCCGATTATCCGTACCGCGACGATGCGCTGCTCGTGTGGGACGCGATCCACGAATGGGCGCGGCAATATGTCGACCTTTATTATGCGCACGATACCGATGTCGTCGCCGACACCGAGCTTGCCGCCTGGGCGGCGTGCCTTGCGGGCGAGGCGAAAATCAAAGGCTTCGGGCCCGTGACGACGCGCGCGCAGCTCGCCGAAATCTGCACGATGGTGATGTTCACCGCGAGCGCGCAGCATGCCGCGGTCAATTTCCCGCAAAAGGACATCATGGCCTTTGCCCCCGCGGTCACCGGCGCGGGCTGGCAGGCGGCGCCGAACGGTCAGCGCGGGCATGACAAGGCGGGCTGGCTCGCGATGATGCCGCCGATGGCGCTCGCGCTCGAACAATTGAATGTGCTCGAACTGCTGGGATCGGTCCATTACCGCCCGCTCGGCGACTACCGCAGCAACGCCTTTCCCTATCCTTTGTGGTTCCAGGATCCGCGCGTGACGGGGGCTGAGGGGCCGCTCGCCTGGTTCCAGGCTGCATTGCAGGGCGTCGAAGCGGAGATCGCGACGCGCAATGCGGAGCGGATGCAGCCATACCCCTATCTGCAGCCGAGCCTGATCCCGACGAGCATCAATATTTGACGATCAAGAGAAAGGGCACCGGGCCATTCCGCAATTGGATGGCCCGGAGCCCTTTTTTCTTTCCTCAGCCTGTCTTTTCAGCCTTGCGCCGGAACGGATGAAGCAGTTGCGACGGATAGGATGCCGGCATTTTTTCGTCGATGCCATAACGCGCCGGGAGTGTCCCGTGCGTCATATTCGCGGTGCCGAACAGCAGGTCCCAGAAGGACAGTTGGGCGCCGAAATTCCGGTTCCAGGCTTCAGGATTGTCGGCATGGTGCCAATGGTGGAATTCGGGCGACGCGATCAGCCAGCGCAACGGCCCGATGCTGACGCGGACATTGGCGTGCAAAAGCAGCGTATGCCACTGATAGATAAGTGAGAAAATGAGGATCGCTTCAGCCGTGAAACCGAGTGTAAAACAGGGAATGAGCGACGCGCCCTTGGTCAATATCTGATCGACCGGATGGATGCGATGCGCCGCCAGCCAGTCGAGATCTTCGATGCTGTGATGCACCGCATGAAAACGCCAGAGCAGGGGCACGCTGTGGAAGAGACGGTGAAAAGTATAAAAGAGGAGATCGGCGACGACGATCAGTTCGATCACCTGCAACCATAAAGGCTGGTCCGCGACCATTGTCCGGAAGACGCCCGGCACGAAGCGTTCGCCGAGCACCATCGCCAGCACGACGATCGCAACCACACCGATGCCGATCGGCACGCGGTTGACGATGAAATAGATGGTATCGGTGACCCACCCCGGGCGGAACATGCGCTGCTCCCTGCGTCGCGGCAGTAGCCGCTCGAGCGGCAGGAACAACAGCGCGACGAGAAGCAGGTTCTGGACATCGATAAAGCCCAAGAGGAAATTCATCCGCGTGGTCCCGATCAGAAGACGAAGGGGATCAGCCGGTAACGCACCTTCCGGCTCATGTCCTGATAGGCGGGATCGGCCATCAGCACGCGTTCCTCGGCCATGATCCGCGCGATATTGAGCCCGAGTGCAAGGCTATAGACCGCAAGGTTCCACCAGTTCGGGCCGCTAAGCAGAAAACCGATGTGGGTGAGCATGTAGCCCGCATACATGGGGTGACGTACGAAGCGATACGGGCCGCTGACCTTCACCCCGCGGTTCGCCGCGATGACGCCGAAGCTGCGCCGCAGCGTGAATTTGGCGTAAAGCTGGAAGAATATGCCCGCGATGATCAGGAAACCGCAGAAGGCGATGGGTACGAGCGGGGTGTCACTCGGCGCGATGACCAGCATCGCGGCGAACGTGCCGCCGAACCCCAGCGCCCAATCGAGCGGGCGGAGCGAGATATCGTTGGTGGACCGGCGGAACAGGACGAAGAAGACCACGCAGCCCTCGGCGAGCAGCAACAGCCAGTTCTGAGAATGCCCCGCAATCGCCGATGGTATGAGCCGCGACGCCAGCGTCGCCAGCAGCAGAACGACGACGACTTTTTCCAAAAGGTCCCAATGGATGACGCTTACCGCCGGTTGCGACTTGCCGCCCGAAACGCTCATGATGCCATATCCCCACTAGATCAGGAGGATCGGATAGCGCCCGGATGGTTACCAACCGGATAATTTCGGAGATCTATCGCCGCGGCCCGGGCCTATTTGTCGCGCTTCTTCCGATGACTCTCAAGGTCGAGCACGGCATTCTCGCCGCCCTCGGGCAGCAGGCCGAGCCGGCGCGCGACTTCCTGATAGGCCTCGACTTCGCCGCCGAGGTCGCGGCGGAAGCGGTCCTTGTCGAGCTTTTCGTTCGTCGTCATGTCCCACAGACGACAACCATCCGGGCTGATTTCGTCGGCGAGGATGATGCGGCTGAAGTCGCCTTCATAAAGGCGCCCGAACTCGAGCTTGAAGTCGACGAGGCGGATGCCGACCGCGGCGAACATGCCCGACATGAAGTCGTTGATGCGGATCGCCATGTCCTGGATGTCGTGAAGCTCGTCCTGGCTGCACCAGTTGAAGCAGGCGATATGCTCCTCGGCGACGAGTGGATCGCCGAGCGCGTCATCCTTGTAGCAATATTCGATCAAGGTGCGGGGAAGCTGCGTCCCCTCCTCGATGCCGAGGCGCTTCGACAGCGTGCCCGCGGCGACGTTGCGCACGATCACTTCGATCGGCACGATCTCGACCTGACGGATCAGCTGCTCGCGCATGTTGAGGCGGCGGATGAAATGGTGCGGCACGCCGATATTGCCGAGCAAGGTGAAGACATGCTCCGAAATCCGGTTGTTGAGCACGCCCTTGCCGCTGATCGTGCCCTTTTTCTGCGCGTTGAACGCGGTCGCATCATCCTTGAAATACTGGATGAGCGTGCCCGGTTCGGGGCCCTCGTACAGGATCTTCGCTTTGCCTTCGTAAATCTGGCGGCGACGGGACATGGCGTGCAAACTTTCTGTCGGAACCAAATGAATGACCCCGGCAAAGCGACTCAGACGGAGCGCGGCGCCGGGGCGGTTGGGCGCCCTATAGCGGCAAAGGTCGGGCGCGTCATCCCCGGCATCGCACGCGCTGATTTACGTTTACGTCAACTAGAGCTTGCACTCCTCCGCCTCGCTTGCGACGCTGCACAAAAGCCAAGGAGAGAGATGGATGAGCTTCGACCAGATTCGCCTCGACAAGCATGAAGGCATCGCGCTGCTGACGCTGCATCGCCCCGACCGGATGAACGCCTTTACCACCGAGATGATGCTGGAGATCGTCGCCGCGCTCGACGAGTGCGACGCCGACGACGGTGTGCGCGCGGTGATCTTCACCGGATCGGGCGACCGCGCCTATTGCGCCGGCGCCGACCTCGGTCAGGGCGCCGCGACCTTCGATTATGACAAGCGCACCGACAAGGCGGCGCTGCTGCCCGAGGGCATGGCGGCGAGCCCGGTCGCCGAGGACGGCACGATCGACTGGTCACACCCGCTGATCCGCGATTCGGGCGGGCGCGTCTCGATGCGCATCTTCGACTGCAAGAAACCGGTATTAGGCGCGATCAACGGCGCCGCGGTCGGCATCGGCGCGACGATGACGCTGTCGATGGACGCGCGCCTCGCGAGCGAGACCGCGCGTTATGGCTTCGTCTTCGCGCGCCGCGGCATCGTGCCCGAGGCGGCGTCGAGCTGGTTCCTGCCGCGTCTGGTCGGCATCCAGAATGCGGTCGACTGGTGCTATTCGGGGCGGCTGATCGACGCCGCCGAGGCGCATGCGAAGGGGCTGGTGCAATCGGTCCACGCGCCCGGCGAACTGGTCGACGCGGCGATCGCCAAGGCGCGCGAGCTGACCGACCACAGCGCACCCGTGTCGGTCGCGCTTACCCGCCACATGCTGTGGCGGATGCTCGGCGCGCCGCATCCGATGAGCGCGCACCGCTGGGACAGCCGCGCGATCTTCGCGCGCGGGCGCAGCGCCGACGCCGCCGAGGGCGTGTCGAGCTTCCTCGAAAAGCGTCCCGCGAACTTCACCGTGAGCGTCGCGAACGACTATCCCTGGTTTGCGGAGTTCGAGGATACGCCGCCTTACGGCTGAACGCGCTTCCGGAAATAGGGCCGGAAAAACATATAGAGGCCCGAGAATATCAGCAGGAAGAGCGGCGGCAGCGGCAGATAATAGACCCACTGGGCGGGCTCCTGCCCCACTCCCAGCGTCACGAAAATCGCGAGCACGATCGCCGAAAAGAGGATCGACACCCAGCGGTGAAATTGCCGGATCCACAGGTTCCAGTTCATAAGATTCTCCCTGTTTGATTGTCAGTCGAGCTTGGCCACGACCTTTTCCAGATTTTCGAGATGGATGCGCCAGCCGCCCTTGGCGCCGCCGAAGGCCTGCTTCTGGTCGGGGCGGAAACCGACCTGCTCCATGCGCAGCAGCGTTCCGGCCGCGGTCGGTTCGAGCGTGAAGGTGACGACGCTGTCCAGCGCGTAGGCCGGATCATCGTGCGTGGTATTCCAAACGTAGGACAGCGTCCGCCCCGGTTCGACATCGAGGATTTCACAATCGACATGGCCCCAGTCGCCGCGCAGCTGGAAGCGGTGGCCAAGGTCGAGGCCGAAATCATTCTTCATCAGCCATTCCTCGATCAGATGCTGTTGCGTCAGCGCGCGCCACAGCTTTTCGGGCGGGTGCGGGATTTCGCGTTCAACGGTTACGGTGCGCACGTCGGTATCGGTCATTGATCCATCCTTTTGAGCAAATTTTCGAGATCATCGAACCGCGCTTCCCAGAAGCGGTTCATGCGCCCGGTCCAGTCGACCAGCGGCGCGAGCGCGCGCTGCTGCGCGCTGTAATGCGTTTGCCGCCCCTCGTGCCGGTCGAGCACCAGCCCCGCCTGTTTGAGGATGCCGAGATGCTTCGACACCGCGGGCTGAGAAATCCCCGCGCCCGCGGTCAGCGCGCCGACCGTCTGCTCGCCGTCGAGGCAGAGCCGTTCGAACAGCGCGCGCCGGCTGGGATCGGCGAGCGCCTTGAAGAGAAGATCGGGCGAGGGTTGCGTCATAATTCATAACTCACTGGCTATGCATTTTCTCATAACCATGTAGTTATGAATGTCAAGCGCCGCCCTTGCGGCGGCCCTGCCGCCCATCGGACGCTGGAGCCCGGCTCCGCTTTCGCATTGCATGTGGCAGTGAACCGGGCCGGCCTCCCTTCCGTCCATCCTTCGCGCCGCATCGTCTGCGCCGGGGTACTGGCGGGTCTGACCGTCCCGTCCATTGCAATTGCGAGGCCCGCCATGTCCAATCGCGCGATCAATCCCACCGGCGTTTCCTATGCGCAGGCGCATCTTGTCGAAGCGCCAACGCGATGGCTGTTCGTCAGCGGCCAGATTCCGGTCGACGAGACGGATAAGGTGCCGGCGGGATTCGAGGACCAGTGCCGGCTCGTCTGGCGCAATATCGAAAAACAGCTTCTAGCTGGCGGGATGACCTTTCAGGATCTGGTCAAGGTCACCGTTTTCCTGTCGGACCACCGGTATCGCGCGGCGAATTACGAAGTCCGGCACGAAGTGCTGGGCGGCCACTCGCCTGCGCTGACGATCATCATCGCTGGCATTTACGATGAGGCGTGGCTGCTTGAAATCGAGGCGATCGCGGCCGCCTAGCGGTCCCGTTAGCGATCCTTGTCGCGCTTCAGGATGAGCGCGGTCGTTGTGTCTTCGACCCCCGCAATCAGCGCGATCCGGTCGCGCGCGGCGTTGAGCTGCGCCGCGTCGGCCGCCTCGATCTCGACGAGCAGGTCGATCTCGCCGCTCAGCGAATAGCAGCGCGCGACCTCCACCATGCCGGTCACCGCCGCGACAATGTCGGGCGAAGGCGTGCGCGCCAGCCGCAGCTGCAGGATCGCCGCAATCCCGCCCTCGTCGACAATGCGCGCGTGATAGCCGCCGATCGTTCCCGCGGCTTCCAGCTTCGACAATCGTTCGCGCACCGAGCTGCGCGCGAGGCCGACGGTCGCGGCGAGCGTCTTCAATGGCAGGCGGGCGTTGCCGCGCAGCATCGCCACGATTTGCCGGTCGATCGCGTCCATATCCTCTCCCCCGCCGCCCTTGTGGCGCCGCCACCGCCGATCGGACGCTGGCCAAGCGCTTGCCGCCCGGCAAAATTCACCGCGCTTCTGCTAGCGTCTTGCCGGAGAGAAAGTCCATGATGTTTGCCCACCGCGTTCCCGTATGGCTCTCCCTCGCCGCGCTGGCGGGATGCACCGCGGCGGCGGATCTCCCGATGCCGGGCGCCGCGAAGCTGTGGACCCCGGCCGCCATCTCGGGATCCGGTTATGAATCCTCGCCGACTTTCACGCCCGACGGGCGGACGATGGTCTACCTCGCGGCCGACAAGGATTTTCGGAACTACCGGCTGATGCAATCGCGCTGCGAAAACGGCGCATGGGGCAAACCCGCGCCGCCGCGCTTTGCGATGCCGCTGCCGGTGATCGAGGCCGATCCTTTCGTCACTCCCGACGGCAAGCGGCTCTATTATATCTCGTCGCGCCATGCGCCCGCGAAGGAGGATTTCGACATCTGGTATGTCGAGCGCACCGCGGATGGCGGCTGGGGCGAGCCGCAGCGCCTGCCCGAACCGGTCAACTCGTCCGCCGCCGAGCTGCTGCCGCGCACCGATTCCGACGGCCGCCTCTACTTCGGGTCGAGCCGCAAGGGCAGCGCTGGCGGCGGCGACATCTATGTCGCGACCGAAGTCCGGCCGGGCGAGTGGACGGTCGCCAACCTTGGTCCGCCGGTCAGCGCCGGAGCCTATGAGTATGAGGCGGAGATTTCGCGCGACGGAAAGACGATGATCGTCGTGTCCGATCGCGGCGATCGGTCGCATCTCTACCGCTATCGCCGCGAGGGCGAACGCTGGGTCGAGGCCGGGCGCATTCCCGCCGATCCCGCCCAGTTCCAGGTGGGCCCGCTGCTGTCGCCGAAGGGCGACCGGCTGCTCTTCGCGCAGCGGCACGGCGATCGGTCGGGCGAGATGTTCCTGATCGATCTCGTCCCAGAGCCCGACCGGTCGTGGCCGCCGACGTGCGGCGATCAGGCGGCGTCGTAGACGCGCCGCCCGCGCGTTGCGGTCATGCTGTGCGTATTCTTCAGCGCGAGCGAGCGTGCCCGGATCGTTTCGACGCTGTGCCAGTTCGCGGTCACCCGCTCGGGGGAGAATTGCACGG
The DNA here is from genome assembly GCF_001468225.1 of Sphingopyxis sp. H053. Lineage (GTDB taxonomy): Bacteria > Pseudomonadota > Alphaproteobacteria > Sphingomonadales > Sphingomonadaceae > Sphingopyxis. The sequence goes on from NZ_LNRU01000016.1 coordinate 56,943, forward strand.
TCACATAGCCGCGATCCGCGGTATTCGCCCATTTGAGCTGCGGCGACGAGCGGCGCAGCGCCGTCACGCGCGCCTCGTCGGTCACGCCCTTGATATAGCTTTCATACCCCGGCGATGTGACGCTCTGTCCGGCAATCTCGATCCCCGCCGGTCGGCCATCCTCGGCAAGGTCGAAGGCCCAGGCGTTGTGCGTGTCGCCGGTCAGCGTGACGAGGTCGGCGTCGGCGCGCTGCGCCGCGGCGAGCAGGCGCGAACGCGCGGCGGGATAGCCGTCCCACGCGTCGAGGTTGAGCGGCAGCCCCGCCTTGGCCGCCAGCTGGCCCGCCTCGACCCGGCGGCGAATATAGTCGGGCTGCTCGCCGGCGAACCAGTCGCGCGTTTCGGGCGGCGTGAAGAGCGTGCCCATCACGACCTGCTGCGCGCAAACCTGCCAGCGCGTTCCCGCCCTGGTCGAGGCGGCAAGCCCGTCGAACAGCCATTTTTCCTGCGCCGCGCCGAGCATCTGGCGCGCGGCGTCGCGGTAGCCGGTTTCGGCGAACTGCTTGAGCTTTGCCGCGGCATCGCCGCCGCCCGCGATAATCTCGTCGACCTCGAACTGCCGGTCGCGCGCCGTCACGCGCGTTTCGGGAAGGAAGATCGTCGCGAGGTCGCCGACCTGATATTGGCGCCAGCGTGCGTCGGCGACGGGCATCCATTCGCGATAGGCGCGTTCGGCGGCGGCCATGCGCGCCGCCCAGTCGCCTTCGCCTTCATTATGGTTCTCGGCGGCGCCCTTCCACACGTCGTTCGCGAATTCATGGTCGTCCCACTGGGCGATCATCGGGAACAGCTGGTGCAGCTTCTGCAGGTCGGGGTCGGCACGATAAGCCGCATAGCGAAGGCGATAATCGGCAAGAGCGACGATCTCCTGCGCCGGCTGGCTCTCGCGCCCGGGCAGCGCCTGCTTCGCCGAAGGATAGTCGCCGGCCTTATATTCGTAGAGATAGTCGCCGACATGCGCGACGAGGTCGATGTCGCCGCGCGCCGCGGCATGGCCATAGGCATTGAACCAGCCGAACGGCATGTTCGAGCAGGAAAAGAGTGCGAGATTGAACGCCTTCGTCGACCCCTGCGGCAAGGTGCGCGTGCGGCCGGTCACCGACCTGGTGCCATCGGGGGCGATGAAGCGATAATGATACCAGCGGCCGGGCGCGAGCCCGTCGACGACCAGCTTTGCGGTATGATCGCGCTCGCCTGCCGCGACGACGCTGCCGCCCGCAACAACCTTGGAGAAATCCTCGCTTTCCGACAATTCGGCGGTCAGCGCCGTGTCGTTCGCGGCGGCATAGCGCGTCCAGAGCAGCACCGAATTCGGCCCCGGCTCGCCGCTCGCGACGCCATGGGTAAAGCCCTGCGCCATCATCGCGCGCGCGGCGCCCGGCAGCGACAGCGCCGCCAGCCCGACGGTGCCCAGCTTGATCAGATGACGCCGGTCGATCTCGCCCCAATGGTGATGCATCGCGAATCTCCTCCTCTTTGGCCGGGTCTTTGCCCCGCCTTTGTGACGATTCGGTGCTAGCCCATCACCCCGAGCGCGAGCAGGAGCAGCATGAAGGTGATGACCGAAAAGAGGCTGAAAAAGAGCAGCAGGCTCGTGCGCACGAGCGCCCCGAAGCGCGACGAGCGATAGGCGCCACGAAGCTGGCGGTACATATGGAAGGGCACATAGAGCATCGCGAACGCGGTCGCGACGTCGCCGAATATTGTCAGATTGAACAAGCGCACGACGACGAACAGGAGCAACATGAAGCTGATCGAGTAAGTCACGAAGACGAAATGGTCGTAGGTGTGAAAGCGGCGACTGAACGGAAAGAGCAGCCACATGAAGGGCAGCGACAGCGGGATCAGCGCCCAGGCGAATTTATACGCGTTCGCCTGTAATTTGTATAATATGAGCGCGGGGTTCGCGTTCGCCTTTTCAAGGCCCTCGTCGATGAACGGCACCCCGGTATTGAAATTGGTGCGTGAAACGAATTCGACGCTGGTCATCATCTGCTGCGCCGGATCGTCGAGCACCGGCGGCCCGTTGGCACGCTCTTCCTTGCTCATGCTGCGCGCGACGCCGAGATAGTTGGCGCTTTTCTGGAGCGTTTCGCGCTCTTCGACGAGCAGGCGGCGTTCGGCCGCCTTCAAGTCCTTGACCGCGAGGCTTGCGTCGACGCGCTTGACCTCCTCCTCGAAACTTTCCTTGAGCGCGTTCGAGCGCGTCTGCTCGGCCGCTGCCTTCGCGATCCCCTCGCCGACCCCGCCACCGCTGCCGACGATGGCGAGCACGGCATAGGTCAGGAAGACCGCGAACAGGAACAGCGCAAGCGGCGAGATGAAACGCGCGCGCTCGCCGTGGATATAGCGCCGCGTCAGGTCGCCCGGCCGCCAGCTGAGCAGCGGCAGCGTGTTCCAGACCTTACCTTCAAAATGGAAGATCGCGTGGACCAGATCGTGCCCGATTGCGCCGAAGCTGCGATGCACGTCGGCGCGCTGCCCGCAATAATGGCAATGCGAGCCCGCGAGGCTGGTGCCGCAGTTGAGGCAGCGCGCGCCGGCATGGGGTGCGCCCGTGCCCCCATGCCGCGGCTCGACCGCCTGCCCTGCCAACCCGGCGGTAACCGCCGCCCCGATGCCTTCGATGTCCCCGCTCATGGCGCCCTGCCTAAAGGCGCGCGCGGCAGCGCGCAACGGGACTTTCGGGGGTCAGGTAAAACGTGATAGTGGCAGCGCCATGAACGCCGAAGCCCTCTCCGCCCCGCCGATGCCCGGCGATGCCGCCGCCCTGATCGCCGACATGGGCGCGCGCGCGCGCGCCGCGTCGAAAGCGCTCGCGCTGGCGCCAACGGCGGATAAGGCGGCTGGACTGGTTGCGGCGGCGGCGCAGATTCGCGCGCGGGCGGCGGATATTCTTGCGGCCAATGCCGAGGACATGGCGGCAGGACAGAAGAATGGCCTGTCGGGCGCGATGCTCGACCGGTTGCGGCTCGACAAGGGCCGGCTCGCCGCTATCGCCGATGCGATCGACGATGTCGCGGCACTGCCCGACCCGTCGGGCGCCGAGATCGACCGCGTGACGCGACCCAACGGCCTCGTGCTGAGCCGCGTGCGCGTGCCGCTCGGCGTCGTCGGTATCATCTATGAAAGCCGGCCCAATGTAACCGCCGATGCCGCCGCGCTCGGGCTGATGTCGGGCAATGCCGTGATCCTGCGCGGCGGCAGCGAGGCGGTGCATTCAAACCGCGCGCTTCACGCGGCCTTCGCGGCGGGGCTGGTCGAGGCGGGCCTGCCCGCCGACGCGGTGCAGCTGGTGCCGACGCAGGACCGCGCCGCCGTCGGCGCGATGCTGCGCGCGCAGGGGCTGATTGACATCATCATTCCGCGCGGCGGCAAGGGGCTGGTCGCGCGCGTGCAGGACGAGGCGCGCGTGCCCGTGCTCGCGCATCTCGACGGGATCAACCATCTCTATATCGACGGCGCCGCCGATCCCGCAAAAGCCGTCGAACTCGCGGTTAACGCCAAGATGCGCCGCACGGGCGTGTGCGGCGCGACCGAAACCATCCTGATCGACCGCGCCTATCCCGCACCGCTCGCCATCGTCGACGCGCTGGTCAAGGCGGGCTGCGAAGTGCGCGGCGACAAGGGCGTCGTGGCGCTGAGCCCGCATGTCGACGCGGCATCGGCGGGCGACTGGGACACCGAATATCTCGACGCGATCGTGTCGATCGCGATGGTCGACGGCCTTTCCGGCGCGCTCGCGCATATCGACGCGCATTCGAGCCGCCACACCGACGCAATCGTCACCGAGGATGCGGCGGCCGCCGAGCGCTTCCTGACGGGGGTCGACAGCGCGATCGTGATGCACAATGCCTCGACGCAGTTCGCCGACGGCGGCGAATTCGGCCTCGGCGCCGAAATCGGCATCGCCACGGGCCGCCTCCACGCCCGCGGTCCCGTCGCGCTGGAGGGGCTCACGACATATAAATGGCTGGTGCGTGGCACGGGACAGGTCCGGCCTTGATAAAGCCGACCCCGCGCCTTTTAGTCGTACTGTTCGTGATCATCGCTTTTGACGCGACGCCTTTTATCTGGCTCATCGCGCGCGACATGGCGAGCGTGTCATTCGTCAGTGACAAGCAGGTGATTGAACAGCGCAAAAAGGCAATTTTTGCTGGCCTTGTGGATGAAGTTCAGCGACGTCAGGACATTGACCATGTGCCTGGCTTCGTCTTGACATCCATCATTCTTAGCTACCCTTCGTGCGAGACATTGGTTGGCGGCACGATCCGGATCGACCACAAGACCAGTAGGACCAGACCGGAGCCAATACTTCGAAGTAGAGCCGAAATAGCTGGATTTTTTCGTGCTATTGCGCCCAATCGACTGGCCATGCGCGGCTATCAAATCAATCAGGCTTCACAAGCTTTCGGAAGTCTTGAAGCCTCCGTCATTCGCGCTTGCATCGCTGCGACGCCCTTCCAAGCGACGTGCATGGAAAATTATCAGAAAGCCGTTGCAGACAAAGGCTCTCGTTTCGAAGAGCGCCTTGTTGAACTGGGTTTTCTAAAGATTGTAGCCGGTGCCTCATCTGATTGGCCCGGCTATTGTTACGCTCTACCGGACATCGAAATCTCAAGCGAACGCCCATGATCCCCACCGGGCTCCTCGGCGGCAGCTTCAATCCCGCGCATGGCGGGCATCGCGCGATCAGCCTGAACGCGATCGATGCGCTCGGCCTCGACGAGCTGTGGTGGCTGGTGTCGCCCGGCAATCCCTTGAAGCCCAAGGCGGGGATGGCGTCTCTTCCCGCGCGCCTCGGCTCGGCGCAGCGCATGGCGCGGCGCTCGCCGATTCGCGCAACGGGAATCGAGGCCGAACTCGGCACGCGCTACACAATCGACACGCTCAAAAAGCTCGTCCGGCGTTACCCGAACCGGCAGTTCATCTGGATCATGGGGGCCGATAATCTGGTCCAGTTGCCCCAATGGCGCGACTGGCGGGGGATTGCCCGACTCATGCCGATTGCGGTTATCGCGCGTCCGGGCTATAATGACCGTGCCCATGCAAGGCGTGCGATGGGTTGGCTTCGGCGCTTCGTCCGGCCCGTGGACCAGAAATTACATTGGACGGACTGGAGACCGCCCGCCCTCGTGTTCCTGCGATTTTCGCCCGATGTGCGATCCGCAACTGCGATACGGCAGGCCAACCCCCGCTGGTTCGAACGCTATGAAGGCCGCGCCTTGCGCGACCCGCTGACCCGTTCGCGCCTTGTGGACCCGACTAGGAAAGGACGCATTTGATCTCCGCAACCCAGGATGCCGCCACCGGCGCCGCATCCGCCAACGATAACGTGGATACGCTCCACGCGCTGATCCTCCACCAGCTGGATGAGGACCAGGCCCAGGAAACCATCTCCATCCCGCTTGCCGGTAAAAGCAGCATCGCCGATCATATGGTGATCGCGAGCGGCCGGTCGACGCGCCATGTCTCGGCGATTGCCGAGAAACTGGCACAGCGGATCAAGCAGGAAGCGGGCCGCCAGGTTCGCGTCGAAGGACTGCCCAATGCCGATTGGGTGCTGCTCGATGCGGGCGATGTCATCGTCCATCTGTTCCGCCCCGAGGTGCGTAGCTTCTACAACCTCGAGCGCATGTGGTCGTTCGGCGACGCGCCGCCGGTTACCGCGGCAAATTGACGTCCGCCCCGCCTACCGGCTAGGCGGACGCTCATGTTGCTGCACATCATCGCGCGCGGGCGCATCGGGCGCGGGCCCGAGGCCGAACTGGTCGAGCGCTATATGAAGCGCGTGACCTGGGCGCAGAAGATTTCGGAGCTTCCCGATACGGGCGGCCGTCTGCCCGCCGCGGCGGAGAATAGCCGCACCATCTTGCTCGACGAGGGCGGCGACCAGATGTCGTCGCTCGAATTTGCCAAATTGCTCGAAAAATGGCGCGACGGCGGGGTGCGCGAGGCGCGCTTCTGCCTCGGCGCCGCCGACGGTTTCACGCCCGAGGAGCGCGAAGGCGCCGATAAGGTCATCGCCTTTGGCCGCGCGACCTGGCCGCATCTGATGGCGCGCGCGATGCTCGCCGAACAATTGTGGCGCGCGACGAGCATTGTCGCGAACCACCCCTATCACCGCGAAGGGCGCCAGTGAGGCGCGCGCTCGCGGCTCTCGCGATCACCGCCGTTTTGGGCGGCGGGGCGGCGCTCGCGCTGGCGCCGATCGACATCTTCGATCCACAGGCGATCGCGGCGCGCGAGCGCATGCAGCTGATCGATGCCAAGCAACAATCGGCGGCGGCGATGGCGCGCAGCGCGTTGCTCGAAAAACAGGCGGTGGCGGCGAGCAGCGAGGCCGACCGGCTGAAGAAACGCAGCGCCGCGCTCGCCGCGCGCATCCAGTCGGCCGAGGCCGACATCGGCGCCGGCGAAGCCCGCGTCGCGCTCGTCAGCCGCCGTCTTGCGGGTCAGCGCGCGCGGCTGGCGCAGCAGCAGCAACCCTTGCTCGAACTCGCCGCATCGCTTCAGCAATTGAGCCGCCAGCCCCCCGTCAGCGTGCTCGCGCAGCCGGGATCGCTGACCGACATCGTGCATGCGCGCGCGGTAATCGACGCCGCGATGCCGGTGATCGAACGCCGCACCGCCGGAGCGCGGCGCGAACTCGCGGCGCTGCAGACGGTACGACAGCAGCAGGCGATCGCATTGAAGGCGCTTTCGGCGAGCAAGACGCAGCTCGCGCAGCGCCGCGACGCGCTCACGCGGCTCGAAAACGAAGGCCGGCTGCGCTCGCGCGAGCTGATGAGCAGCGCGCAGCTCGAGGCCGACCGCGCGCTCGGGCTTGGCGAAAAGGCGCGCGACATCGTCGACCTGATGGACTCGCTCGAAGCCGATGGCGCGGTGCGCGCCGAACTGGCGCAGCTCGCCGGCCCGCTGCCCCGCCCGCGCAATCCCGAAGGCAGCATCGCCGCCGCCGTACCGCCCGCCGCCGCCGAGTCCGAATTGACGCAAGGCGCCTATCGTCTGCCCGTCGTGGGGCGCATCGTCGCGGGGCTGGGCGAGGTCAACGAGAGCGGCGTGCGCTCGCGCGGCGTGACGATCGCGGCGCGCCCGGGCGGGCAGGTCGTCGCCCCCGCCCCGGGCCGCGTCGGCTTTGCCGGCGATTATCGCGGCTATGGCAAGATCGTGATCATCGACCATGGCGGCGGCTGGGTGTCGCTGCTCACCGGCATGATCGCATTGTCGGTCGGGGTCGGCGATACGCTCGATTCGGGGGCGCCGATCGGCCGCGCCGGATCCGACGACAGCCGCATCACCGTCGAGCTCCGCCGCGCCGGCCGTCCCGTCGATATTGTCGCGATGATCGGCTGAGCGGCACCGTTAATCGCCCGTTCGGCCGCTGTCTCGCATAGGGATGCACCGCTTGACGCCCGCAGATTTGCATAGGAGGATGGCGTGCCGGGGATTATAAGGCGGGATTGCTCTCGCGTGACTGAAAGACGCCCATGACCGAATCGACCAAGACCGCCGTGTCCCCGAAGCGCCGCTTCGCCTTGTGGCAGGGCGCCGCCGCGCTCTCGACGCTGGCGCTCGTTCCGCTCGCGACCGGCGCGATGGCGACCGTCGATTCGAAGACGCAGGAAGAAATTTCGCGCTTCATGGACGTCTATCTCGAGGTCAAATCCAACTATGTCGAACCGGTCGACGATTCGAAGCTGATCGAAGGCGCGATCAACGGCATGCTCGCCAGCCTCGACCCGCATTCGGGCTATCTCGACGCGCGGGGCTTTTCGAACCTGCGCACGCAGACCGACGGCGAATATGGCGGGCTCGGCCTGTCGGTGACGATGGAAGACGGCGTCGTGAAGGTGATCGCGCCGACCGCCGACACCCCGGCCGCCAAGGCGGGGATCAAGGCGGGCGATTATATCACGCACATCAACAAGGAACTGATCTTCGGCCTGACGCTCGACGAGGCGGTCGAACAGATGCGCGGGCGTCCGGGCACCGAGATCGGGATCACTGTCGTGCGCGAAGGCCAGGACAAGCCGATCGAGATGACGCTGACGCGCGAAATCATCGACCTGAAGCCCGTGAAATGGGAAGTCAGCGGCGATGTCGGCGTGCTCACCGTCGCCAGCTTCTCGGCCGACGCGACCACCGACCTCAAGGCCGCGATGATGGCGGTCGAAAAATCGCTCGGCAAGAAACCGCGCGGCTGGATTCTCGACCTTCGCTCGAACCCCGGCGGTCTGCTCGACGAAGCCGTCGGGATCAGCGACCTGTTCCTCGAACGCGGCGAGATCGTTTCGCAGCGCGGCCGCAAAAAGGGCGACATCGAACGTTATTTCGCCGAGCCCGGCGACCTCGCCGGCGGCGCGCCGGTCGTCGTGCTGATCGACTCGGGATCGGCCTCGGCGTCCGAAATCGTCGCGGGCGCACTGCAGGACCAGCACCGTGCGGTCGTGATGGGCGAACGCAGCTTCGGCAAGGGATCGGTGCAGACCGTCCTGCCGCTGACCGACACCACCGCGCTGCGCCTGACCACCGCGCGTTACTACACCCCGTCGGGCCGCAGCGTGCAGGAAGGCGGGATCGAGCCCGATATCCGCGTGCCGCAGATTTCGGATCCCGACTATGCCTCGCGGCCGAAGTTCCGCGAAAGCGACCTGCGCCGCCACCTGATCAACGAAAAGAAGGTCGACAACGGCCTGCTTGAGAAGGATGAAAAGGCCGACCCGCGCTTCACCGCGACTGCCGCCGAACTGAAGGCGAAGGGCATCGAGGACTTCCAGCTCCACTATGCGCTGCAGACGATCGGGCGCATCGGCCCGGTCGCCCCGCGCATGGCGCAAAGCGGCAAGCCGCCGGTCAAGCCCGCCAAGCCGACCGCGCGCAACTAGGGGCGCGGGACATGCTGAACTCGCGGCTTTCCGCGCCCGTCGCCGCGTTTCTTGCGCCGCTGCTGCTCTATGGCGGCGCGCTCGTGTCGCAATATGGCTTTGGCCTGCACCCGTGCGAGATGTGTTACTGGCAGCGCTGGCCGCATCAGGCGGCGATCGTGCTCGCGCTGCTCGCGCTGCTGCTGCGCGGCAATGACAAGGCGATGCGTGCGCTCACGCTGCTCGCCGCCGTCGCGATTGCGGTGAGCGGCGCGATCGGTGTCTTTCACGCCGGGGTCGAATATGGCTTCTGGGAAGGCGTCACGACCTGCGCGACCGGCGCTGCTGGCCCCGTGTCGCTCGATTCGATCATGAACGCGCCGCTGATCCGCTGCGACACCGCGCAATGGACGCTCTTCGGCATCTCGCTCGCGGGTTTCAACGCGATCTTCTCACTGGGCGCGGCCGCGCTCGTCTTGACCTTGCTGCGCCGGAAGACCACATCGGCAACATGATGAACAAGCGCACCGCATCGATGATCCGCGTCGACCAGGCGGGCGAATATGGCGCGACGCGCATCTACGCGGGCCAGCTGGCGGTGATGGGCGACCGCCACCCGATGGCGCGCGAGATCGCGCATATGGCCGAACAGGAAGAGCGGCACCGCAAATTCTTCGATGCCATGATCGCAAAACGCGGTGTGCGCCCGACCGCGCTCCAGCCCTTCTGGAACGTCGCGGGCTTTGCCTTGGGCGCGGTGACCGCCGCCATGGGGCCGCGCGCCGCGATGGCGTGCACTGCCGCGGTCGAGACCGAGATTGATCGCCACTACCAGCACCAGCTCGACGAGCTGGGCGACAGCGATCCCCAGCTCAGCGCCGCGGTCGACGAATTCCGCGCCGAGGAGCTGGAGCATAAGGAAGCCGCGCTTGCGGCGGGTGCCGAGAGCGCGCCCGGTTACCCGGTCCTGAGCTTTGCGATCCGCGCGGGTTGCCGTGCAGCCATCGCGCTGTCGAAACGTATCTGATAGAATAACCGCTGACGCCGTTCACGACGGATGCAGGTGGTGGCTGCCATGCCGCCCGAAACGACAAAGGAAGATCGAGATGACCCGCCTCCCCCTGTTCGCGCTGATCCTCGCCGGCAGCGCCGCCCTGCCCGCCGCGGCACAGCAAACCGTGGTCGAGGGCGAAAAGGTCAATCAGGTTGTCGTCTACGGCGACGACCAATGCCCCAAAGGCGCCGCTGACGAAATTCTGGTCTGCGCGAAGCTTCCGGAAACCGAACGCTATCGCGTTCCAGAGATGCTCCGCGGCAATCCGCTGGACGTCCGCAACGAAGCCTGGGCGAACAAGGTTGTTGCGGTCGAACGCATCGGCCGCTTTGGCACCGACAGCTGCTCGCCCACCGGCCTCGGTGGCTTCACTGGCTGTACGCAGGCGCTGGTCGCCGGCGCGAAGGCCGAACGCCAGGCCGCGAACAAGACCGACTGGCAGGCGATGATCGCCGACGAACGCGCCAAGCGCATCGCGGGCATCGACGCCGCATCGGACGAAGTCGAAGCCGCGGTCGTCGCCGAGGAACGCGCGCTCGCCGAACGGCAGAAGGCGGCCGCGGAACTCGAGCGTCAGGCGAGCGGCCAGGCGCCCGCGCCGACCGCCCCCGACGAAGCCGACGCGGCGCCGCTGCCGACCCCGCCGAAGCACTGAGCCGGCTTTCCGGCAAGCGCCGCGCCCGGCATTCGCCGGAGGGTGACGTCCGCCGTCAGTTCAGCAGATATGTCTGCCAGAAGAGCAGCGAAGACCAGAATGTGTAGTCCACATTCTCCTTCTTGCCCCACTGGTGCCCCTCGTTCGTCGCCACCAGATGCCAGGCGGTGCCGCCGCCCTTGCGCACCGCGGCCACGACCTGATCCGCTTCGGACGCGGGCACGCGCGGGTCGTTGGCACCGGTCACGACAAACAGCGGCTTGCGGATGTCCGCAACACGCGTGAGCGGCGAGATTTCCGTCAGCTTTCGGCGCTGCGCCGGATCGCGTTCGTCGCCATATTCGACGCGGCGCAGATCGCGGCGATATTCCTGCGTATTCTCGAGGAAAGTCACGAAGTCGGAGATGGCGACCACGCAGAGGTTCGCGCGCAGCTTGTCGGCGAAATGCGTCGCGGCGGCGTAGCACATATAACCGCCATAGCTGCGCCCGGTCAGGCCGAAACGCGACGCGTCGAGCCGCGTGTCCTTGGCAAGGACATCGAGGAACACCCCCATGTCCTTGACGCTGTCCTCGCGCTTGAACGGCCCGTTATCGAGCCCGACGAAGCGCTTGCCGTAGCCGGTCGAGCCGCGGACGTTCGGATAGAAATAGGCGACCCCCAGCTCACCCACGATATAATTGGTGCTGCCCAGATATTCGGGGCGCCACTGGCTTTCGGGCCCGCCATGGACGTGCATGATCAGCGGCCGTTTGCCCGGAAATTTCGCGGGATCGGGGCGATAGAGAAAACCCGACATCGCGGTGCCGTCGAAGCTCTTGATGCTCACCAGTTCGGGTTCGACGTTGCGCGCGACATCCAGCCCGCCGGTCTCGCTCTGCGTCCAGCGCGTCACGGCGAGCGTTTCGGGGTCGATGCTATAGGCATCGGCCGCGCTGCGCGCCGACGTGAAACCAATGCCGATCGCGCCCCACGGTGCGATGTCGATATGCCCAATAACACCCGCAGGCAGCGCGTCGACCGTGCGTGCCCGCCCGCTCGCGACGTCGAGCAGGCGCAGCCGGCTTACGCCCGCCTCGTTGACCGCATAGGCGATGAAACGCCCGTCTCCCGAGATGTCGAACGCCTCGACATCCCATTTTTCCGCCGGGCCGCGCGGCGTGAACGCGCCGGTCGCGGGATCGAGCGTGCCGAGGCGCTGCACGTCGCTGCCGGCGTCGCTCGCCACCCAGATCGTGCCGTCGGGCGCGAAGGCGGCGCCGCTAAAAGCGATCTTCTTTCCGTGGTCACCGACCGGCGTCATCTTTCCGCTCGCAAGGTCGAGACGGAACAGATCGGTCTTTTCGACCGACGCCGAGCGCGTGACGAGCGCCCAGCTCTTGTCGGGCGCGAACCCTGCGACCGACCAGCCGTTGCTGTCGACCTGCCCGGCCAGTCGCGCCGACGCGGGGTCGCGCGGGTCCATGACATAGATATCATTGTCGCGGCCGTTGCGGCGGGTCGAGGTGAAAGCGACGAGGCTACCGTCCTTGCTCCACGCATCGAGCGAATTGCGGCTTTTTCCGTCGGTCAGCATCGTCAGCCGGCCATCCTTCATCGCGAAAATCTGATAAAATTCGCTGCCGCCGATGTCCTTTTCGATCAACATCACATCGCCGGTTCCGGGCGCCCAGCCGCCATGCGCAACCGGTTCGGCCTCGAAGGTCAGCTGCTCGCGCGCGCCGAGCGGCCGCGCGACGCGGTGAAGCTGCGCCGTGTTACCGAACCGCGTCGCGACAAGCATCGACCGGTCGGCGGGGTTCCAGCCGACGAAGGCCGCGGTCCGATATTCGAGATAGGGCCGGGTCGACGCCGCCAGCGCCGCGGGCACCGCGGGCACACCGTCGGCGACAAGCGCCGCGGGCTTCGGTTCGGCGGCCGGAGCCTCTTCCCCAGCGCCCAGCGCGGGTGCGATGGGCAAGGCAAGGGCGGCCACAACGGCGAGATAACGCATGATTGATTTCCCCGGTTTCCTGAAACGAACGACTATGGCCTAGACGCTACCGCAGCCAGCCCCGGAAGCAAGTCGACCAACCGCGCACATGGCTCGACCATTGACCGCAGTTGTGAGCCGATAAGGCGATGAATATGGCCGTTTTTGCAGCATTTTTGCAGTCCGGCGCGATTTGGTTGCAAATCCGCGCCGAACTGAGTGCAAAAATTAACGAATCACTGGCAAGCTGTCTTGACTTGGGAATTTTTGAGGCAAAACGTGCGGTTCTGGGAATCGCCAGCCTAGGGGGCTGTAATATGGCATCAGCATTTGGACCGCGCCTGTGGAGGCGCACGACCGTTAGCGTGCCGCCGGCACGGAGTCTGGGTCGCCGAATGACGTGGCACGCCGCCGCCGCCCTCCTCGCTTTTGCCGCCTTGCAGATCTGGCTCGTGATGAGCGCGGTCGCTGCCGGCGCGCCGTCTGCTTTCATCGTCGTCGCGCTGGTTATGCTGCTCGTGCTCGCCCTCCCCGTCGCGCGCTCGACCGAACGCCACTGGTATCGCCTCAGCCGTCAGGCGCTCGCGAGCTGGGGCCTGCATGCGCGCTTCCGCCGCGACGTCCGCCGCCTGTGGGTTGCAGCACTCACGCTGCCCTTCCTGTGGATCAGCGGCGCGATGGCCGCCACCGACGCCATCGCGAAGATCGCGAACTGACCCTTTTTCAGCGCTGGTTTTGATTTTTTGCCGCGCGCCGTATAGGGCGCGGCCATGCTGACCGTTTCCGAAGCCCTCGATCGTGCGCAGATGCTGTGCGACGCCGCTGCGAAAGCCGGCGCCGATGCCGCCGACGCGCTCTATTATTGCAACGCCGCAACCTCGGTCTCTATGCGGCTCGGCGCGCTCGAGGATGTCGAGCGGTCCGAGGGGCAGGATATTTCGCTCCGCGTCTTCGTCGGCCAGCGCAGCGCGAGCGTATCGACCGCCGACATGGACGCGGGCGAACTGACCAAGCTGGTCGAACGCTGCGTCGCGATGGCGCGCGAGGCGCCCGAGGATCCCTATGCCGGCCTCGCGCCCGAAGAGCTGCTGTTCAAGGAGCCCGTCCCCGATTTCGATCTCGATGACAACAGCGAAGCCGATCCCGCTGCGCTGCGGACCGCCGCACTGGCAGTCGAGGAAGCCGCGCGCGCTGTCACGGGCGTGACCAACAGCGAGGGCGGCAGCGCAAGCCACAGCCGCACGCGCTTCGCGCTCGCGACCAGCCATGGCTTTGCCGGCGGTTACGGGTCGAGCGGCCACAGCCTGTCGGCGAGCGTGATCGCGGGCGAAGGCGCAAGCATGCAGCGCGATTATGGCTGGCACAGCGCGCATCATCTGGCGGACCTCGAAAGCGCGGCGGACATCGGCAACCGCGCCGGTACGCGCGCTGTTGCAAGGCTGAACCCGGGCAAGGCGCCGAACGGCAAACTGCCCGTGCTGCTTGATCCGCGCGTCAGCGGCGGCATCGTCGGCCATCTGCTCGGCGCGATCGCCGGGCCCGCGATCGCGCGCGGCACCAGTTTCCTCCTCGGCAAGGAAGAGCAGACGCTGTTCGACAGCGGCATTATCATCCGCGACGAACCGCACCGCGCACGCGGCCTGCGCAGCCGCGCCTTCGACGGCGAGGGCTTGCCCACCGCGGCGCGCGACATCGTCGCCGGTGGCAAGATCACCGGCTGGCTGCTCGACACCGCATCGGCGAAACAGCTCGGCCTGGCGCCGACCGGCCATGCCAGCCGCGGCGGCGGCGCGTCGGGGGTGGGCGCGAGCAACCTGCACCTCGCGGCGGGCAGCGTGACACCCGCGGCGCTGATGGAGGGCATCGCCGACGGCGTCTATATCACCGAACTGATCGGCCACGGCGTCAATCCGGTGACCGGCGATTACAGCCGCGGCGCGTCGGGTTTCCTGATCAAGGATGGCGCTCTCGCCGGGCCGATCGCCGAATTTACGATCGCGGGCAATCTCATCGACATGTTCGCAGGCCTGATCCCCGCGAACGACCTCGAATTCCGCCATGGCACCAACGCGCCGACGCTGCGCATCGACGGCATGACCGTCGCGTCGAGCTAGAGACCGCCGCCGATGCCCGGCCGCAACCTCGAAGCCGCGATCGCCGCGACGCGCGAAGTCGGCGACATGGCGATGGCGCGCTGGCGCGGCGAGGGACAAGCGGTCAATGTTTGGAACAAGTCGCACGACAATCCGGTCAGCGACGTCGACCTCGCGGTCGATGCGCGGCTGAAGGCCGTGCTCGGCGCGATGGTGCCCGAGGCGGGGTGGCTGTCCGAAGAAACCGCCGACAATGAAGCGCGGCTGTCGTGCCGCGCGATGTGGTGCGTCGACCCGATCGACGGCACGCGCGATTTCATCCGCGGCCGGCCCGGTTGGTGCGTATCGGTCGCGCTCGTGATCGACGGCACGCCCGAGTTCGGCATCCTCTACGCCCCCGCGCTCGACGAACTATGGGTCGCACAAAAGAGCCAGGGCGCGCTGCTCAACGGCGAAACGCTGCACGCCAGCCAGCGCACGACATTCGCCGGATCGCGCGTCCCCGCCGATGCGCTGCCCAAGGTCGACAGCGACCTGGTCATCGTCACCAAGCCGAACAGCATCGCGCTGCGTATGGCGCTCGTCGCCGACGACCGCGCCGACCTCGTCGCAACGCTGCGCTGGGGGTTCGAGTGGGATGTCGCCGCCGCGGCGCTGATCGCCAGCGAGGCCGGAGCGACGGTGACCGACGCGTTCGGCGCCCCTTTGCACTTCAATACCCCGCGCGCGCAGGCGTTCGGTGTGATTGCGTGCGCCCCCGGAATCCATGCCGCCGTTGTCGACCGCTTGCATGATCGCGCGGTCACCCTTACATCGCCATCCTGAGCGGTGATCCACGGCTTCAAACCACCGCACTTCGCTTGACAATCAGCCCGACTCACCTTAGTTGCGCGTCCATTCCGACAGCCTGACCGGACGGCGAAGCGCCATGCGCGCATCGTGGTCCGTTTTTTGCGTTGGAAAATCAGACGCTTTGAGATGGGGCCGATTGCCTACGGCCCCGTGGAGCAGGAGAAAGTTACCAATGGCACGTATTGCGGGCGTCAACTTGCCCACCAACAAGCGCGTAATCATCGCGCTCACCTACATCCACGGCATCGGTCGCAAGAGCGCTGTCGACATCGCCAACAAGCTGGGCATCGACCACACGCGTCGCGTTCAGGATCTTTCGGATGCCGAAATCCTGCAGATCCGCGAAACGCTCGACGC
Source organism: Sphingopyxis sp. H053 (assembly GCF_001468225.1). Classification (GTDB taxonomy): domain Bacteria; phylum Pseudomonadota; class Alphaproteobacteria; order Sphingomonadales; family Sphingomonadaceae; genus Sphingopyxis. The sequence goes on from NZ_LNRU01000016.1 coordinate 72,832, forward strand.
CGACCACACGGTCGAGGGTGATCTTCGCCGCAACACGGCGATGAACATCAAGCGCCTGATGGACCTCGCCTGCTATCGCGGCCTGCGTCATCGCAAGGGCCTTCCGGTCCGCGGCCAGCGCACGCACACCAATGCGCGCACCCGCAAGGGCAAGGCCAAGGCGATCGCCGGTAAGAAGAAATAAGGTCGAGCGCGTCCATCCGGGCGCGCTTCCTTATTTCCCCTGCCGGGGCAGCGGCGCATCGCCCGCCACCGGCCATTCAGGATTTAGGTTAGGAATATATCATGGCTCGTGAACCGCAGCGTCTTCGTCGGCGCGAACGCAAAAACATCTCGTCGGGCGTCGCCCACGTCAACGCGACCTTCAACAACACGATGATCACCATCACCGACGCACAGGGCAACGCGATTGCCTGGTCGAGCGCCGGCATGATGGGCTTCAAGGGAAGCCGCAAGTCGACCCCGTATGCGGCGCAGGTTTGCGCCGAAGACGCCGGCAAGAAGGCCGCCGAACATGGCGTCCGTACGCTGGAAGTCGAAGTCAAGGGCCCGGGTGCGGGCCGTGAATCGGCTCTCCGCGCGCTGCAGGCCGTCGGGTTCCACATCACGTCGATCCGCGACGTGACGCCGATCCCGCACAATGGCGTCCGCCCGGCCAAGCGCCGCCGCGTCTGACGTCTTTCGGGCGCGCTCCGCCGGAGCGCCGCCCGTACAAAACTCCTCGCTGGACTGGTGGTCGACCCCCACCCGTCCCGCCCAAAGCAAAGGGAAATCCATGACTGTCAATATCCGGAACTGGCAGGAATTGAAGAAGCCCAGCAACCTGGAAATCAAGGCTGGCAGCGACGGCAAGCGCAAGGCGACCTTCGTCGCCGAACCGCTCGAGCGCGGCTTCGGCCTGACGCTCGGCAACGCGCTGCGCCGCGTGCTGCTCTCGTCGCTCCAGGGTGCGGCTATCACGTCGATCAAGATCGAGAATGTGCTCCACGAATTCTCGAGCCTCGCCGGCGTGCGTGAAGATGTCACCGACATCGTCCTCAACGTGAAGCAGATCGCGCTCAAGATGGAAGGCGAAGGCCCGAAGCGGCTTCAGCTTTCGGCGACCGGTCCCGCGACCGTCAAGGCCGGCGACATCATGGTGTCGGGCGACATCAAGGTGATGAACCCGAACCATGTCATCTGCCACCTCGACGACGGTGCGACGCTGAACATGGAACTCGTTGCCGACACCGGCAAGGGTTACGTCCCCGCGACCGCCAACCGTCCGATCGATGCGCCGATCGGCCTGATCCCGGTCGACTCGCTCTACTCGCCCGTGCGCCAGGTTGCCTACAAGGTCGACAATGCCCGCATCGGCCAGGAACTGGACTATGACAAGCTGAACCTGACCGTCGAAACCGACGGCACGATCACCCCGGAAGACGCCGTCGCTTACGCCGCGCGCATCCTCCAGGACCAGCTCCAGGTCTTCGTCCACTTCGAAGAAGCGATGAACGACAGCGGCCTCATCGGCATGGCGGCTTCGCCGACCACCGCCGACGAATCGGACGTCAACCAGCTCAACCGCTTCCTTCTCAAGAAGGTCGACGAGCTCGAACTGTCGGTCCGTTCGGCGAACTGCCTCAAGAACGACAACATCATCTATATCGGTGATCTCGTTCAGAAGACCGAAGCCGAAATGCTCCGCACGCCGAACTTCGGCCGCAAGTCCTTGAACGAAATCAAGGAAGTGCTGTCGTCGATGGGCCTGCGTCTCGGCATGGACATCCCCGGCTGGCCGCCGGAGAACATCGAAGAAATGGCCAAGAAGCTCGAACAAGAGCTGCTGGGCTGAAGATAGCCGTCGCCCCAGCGAAAGCTGGGGCCGCTATCGTGGCATTGTGCCGCGAGCGATCCCAGCTTTCGCTGGGATGACGATTTCGGGAATGGGTCGGCCCGCACATCGACCTGGCTTGGGGTACCTCGAACGGCCCCTCTGACAAACGAAGGAATGAATTATGCGTCATAAATCGGGTGGCCGGAAGCTTCAGCGCACGAGCGCGCATCGCACGGCCCTGTTCCGCAACATGTCGGCTTCGCTCATCAAGCATGAGCAGATCACGACGACCGTCGCCAAGGCGAAGGAACTGCGTCCCTATATCGAAAAGCTGGTGACGCTCGCCAAGCGCGGTGGCCTTGCCAACCGTCGCCTCGCGAACAGCCGCCTGCTCGACGACACGCAGCTCAAGAAGCTGTTCGACGTGCTGGCCGAGCGCTACAAGGACCGCAACGGCGGCTACACCCGCGTGATCAAGGCCGGCATCCGCGCCTCGGACGCGGCGCCGATGGCGATCATCGAATTCGTCGACCGCGACGTCGATGCCAAGGGCCAGGATTCGGGTCCCGTCGAGCAGTATGACGACGAGGCGGAAGCCGCATAAGGCGCGCTTCGAGCGACACGAGAAACAAGGGCGGCATCCGAAAGGATCGCCGCCCTTTTTCATGCCCGATTGACATCCATCCTGTTTCGTCCGATATTTCTGTTATGACAGAAATTACCGAACATGATTCGAAACTGTCCCCGGCGGCGACCGAATTCATCCTTCATTGGGGTAATCTCGGCGGCCAGTGGGGTGTCAACCGCTCGGTGGCGCAAATCCATGCCTTGCTGTTCATCTCCGACCGCGCGCTCCACGCCGAGGAGATCGCCGAGATGCTCGGACTCGCGCGCTCGAACGTCTCCAACTCGATCAAGGAACTGCTCGGCTGGCGGCTGATCGAGCGCGTCCCGTTGCTCGGCGACCGGCGCGACCATTTCACCGCCGAAAAAGACATCTGGGAAATGGTCACGCGGATCGCCGCGGGCCGCAAGGCACGCGAGGTCGATCCCGCCGAGGCGGCGCTGAAAGCGTGTGTCGCGCGCGCGGCGAATGACCCCGGGCTCAGTCCCGATGCCAAGGCACGCCTGTCCGACATGCTCGATTTCGTGACAACAATGGGGCGCTGGCACGGCGAAATGCTGAGCGTGCCCAAACCTGCGCTGATGCGGCTGATCAGGCTCGGCGCCGGGGTAACGAAGCTGATCAACTGGCGTCCGGGCAAGGGCAAGGACGCCGGTCAGGAGCGGTAGGATGCGCAGCGGTGCGGAACGACGGAGCGAGGCGATGGTCCCGGCGGCACGCGATGCCGGCGATACGCTCGCCGACGATCGCTTTCGCCGCCTCGTTCCGCGCGCGGACTGGGACGCGCTGCCCGCCGACGTCCGGCGCCGCTTTTCGAAACGCCTCTGCGGAACCGCTGTCGCGACCTATAGCGGTGAGATTGCCTGGACGCGCCTCTCTCGCACCGGCTGGCTGCTTGCCCAGCTCTGCCGCCTGATCGGCGCGCCGTTGCCGACGAGCGCCAGCGGCCCCGCGCCCGCCGCCGTCGCGGTCAGCAAGGACCACACCAGCGGCGGCCAGTGCTGGACGCGCCTTTATGGCCGGACGCGCGGCCATCCGCAGGTGATCCACAGCGCGAAGAGCTTTGCGGGCCCAACCGGACTCGAAGAGCATATCGGCGGCGGTTTCGGCATGGCGCTTACGGTCCGTGCCGAAGCTGATGCGCTGATCTTCACCTCCGACCATTATTTCTGGCAAGCGGCGGGGCTTCGGCTCCGCCTTCCCCGCCGGCTGTCCCTCGGCACGACCGTCGTGACGCATCAGCATCTCGGCAGCGGCCGCTTCGCCTTCGACCTCAAGATCACACACCCGCTGTTTGGCGAGCTGCTCAATCAGCACGGATTGTTCCGCGATGCCTGACGCGGCCGGCCCGATTATCCTGTTCGACGCCGAATGCGTGCTGTGCTCGGCCAACGCGCAGTTCGTGCTGCGGCACGACAAGGTCGCGCGGTTCCGCCTCGCATCGATCCAGGGGGTGGCGGGTGCCGCGCTGTGCCGCGAACATGGCCTCGATCCGCGCGACCCGACGAGCATTCTAATTATCGATGGTGCACGCGTTCGGCGCGACAGCGATGCCGTGCTCGCAATCTATGAGGGACTCGGATGGCCGTGGCGGGTGCTCGCGCTCTTTCGCCTGGTCCCGGCATTCTTCCGGGACCCCATTTACCGCTGGATCGCGCGCCATCGCTACCGTCTGTTCGGAAAGCGCGCGACCTGCTGGGTCGCGCCGCCCGAATATCAAAACCGGATATTAGAATGAAGATATTGATCCTCGGCGGCTATGGCGTGTTCGGCGGACGCCTTGCTGAACTGCTCGCCGACGTGCCCGACATCGACCTCTTCATCTGCGGCCGCGACCTCGGCCGCGCGGAGCGCTTCTGCGCCGCCTATCGCGGCATCGCGCGCGTCAATCCGCATAGGCTCGACCGGCGCGATACCGCTGCGGCGCTGGATCGGCTCCGTCCCGACCTCGTCGTCGATGCTTCGGGACCCTTCCAGGATTATGGCGCCGACGGCTATCGGGTGGTCGAGGCGTGCATCGCGGCGAAAGTCGACTATCTCGATTTCGCCGACGGCGCCGATTTCGTCTTCGGCATCGACCGCTTCGATGCCGCGGCGAAGACCGCGGGCATCTTCATCCTGTCGGGGGTCAGCAGTTTCCCCGCGCTCACCGGCGCGGTGTTGCGCGAAATGGCAAAGACGATGGACGTCCGCGCGGTCGAGGGCGGGATCGCGCCGTCGCCCTTTGCGGGCATCGGGCTCAACGTGATGCGCGCGGTCGTCGGCTATGCCGGCGCCCCGGTGAAGCTGCGACGCGGCGGCAAGGATGCGCACGGCATCGGGCTTGCGGAAAGCCTGCGCTATACCGTCGCGGTCCCCGGCCGGCTGCCACTCAGGAACATCCATTTCTCGCTAGTCGACGTCCCCGATCTCCAGCTCATCCCGCGCGCCTGGCCCGCGCTCACCGACATCTGGATGGGCGCGGGCCCGGTCCCCGAAATCCTGCATCGCATCCTGAACCTGCTGGCAAAGGCCCGCGCGCGCTTTCACTTGCCGTCGTTCGAGCCCTTCTCGCGCCTCTTCTACGCGGTGCTCAACCGCATGCGCTTCGGCGAGCATCGCGGCGGGATGTTCATTCGCGCGCGCGGGCTTGCCGAAGGAAAATTGGCCGAACGGAGCTGGCATCTTTTGGCCGAAGGCGATGACGGGCCCTATATTCCGTCGATGGCGATCGAGGCGATCGTCCGCAAATTGCGCGCCGGCGATCGTCCGGCCGCCGGCGCGCGGTCGAGCGTCGATGCGCTGAGACTCGCCGACTATGACGCGCTGTTCGCGAACAGATCGATTCACGCCGGCTTTCGCAGCGAAGAGCCCGACGCGCCGCTCTATCGTCAGCTTCTCGGGACCGCCTTCGACACGCTGCCGCCGACGCTTCAGTTGCTGCACGGAAGCAAGGCCGAACGCCGGTGGCAGGGTCACGCCGAAGTGCGCCGCGGCACCGGGCTGCTCGCGCGGATCGCCGCCGCGATCGTCGGCTTTCCGAAAGCGGCTGCGCGCGTCCCCGTCACGGTCGCCTTTACCCCCGAAAAGGGCGGCGAGCGCTGGACCCGCGATTTCGGCGGCAAGCGCTTTGCGTCGTTGCAGTCGCGCGGCACCGGCCGGAACGACTATCTGCTCGTCGAGCGCTTCGGCCCGCTATCGTTCGCGATGGCGCTCGTGGTCGAGAAGGACCGCCTTCATCTGGTCCCGCGCCGCTGGTCGGCCTTTGGCATCCCGATGCCGCGCTGGCTGATGCCCCGCGGCCCCAGCTTCGAGACCGAGGCAGACGGCAGTTTCCGTTTCGATGTCGAAATTGCAGCGCCGCTTCTCGGCTTGGTCGTCGCCTATCGCGGATCGCTCGATCCCGCCTGACGGGTATCAAATCCCCTTGCCCGCCCCTTGCCGATGCTTACATATCGACGCACGATAATTTCCCGCAGAGAATGAGGATCGCCTTGCCATGTCCCGTAAAGCCCTGTCCGCGCCGCTCGCGCTGGTTGCCCTGACGATGATCCCGGGCGCAGCAGCGGCGGCCGACGCCGCGGCGACATCGGCGACGGCCAAGGCCTTGACCTATCCCGACACCACGCGCGGCGACACGGTCGATCCGCAGTTCGGCGTCGACGTTGCCGACCCCTATCGCTGGCTGGAGGACGACGTCCGCGTCAATCCGAAGGTCGCTGACTGGGTCGCCGCGCAGAACAAGGTCACCGATAGCTATCTCGAAACATTGCCCGGCCGCGACAGCTTCAAGGAGCGGATGACCGAGCTTTACAATTACGAACGCTTCGGCCTGCCGACGAAGGCCGGAACGCGCTATTTCTATAGCCGCAACGACGGGCTCCAGCCGCAGTCGGTGCTCTATGTCCGCGAAGGGCTCAAAGGAGAGGGTCGCATACTGATCGACCCCAATAGCTGGGCGAAGGACGGCGCGACCGCGCTCGGCGAGTGGAACCCGTCGGAAGATGGCAAGCATCTCCTCTATTCGGTGCAGGACGGCGGCACCGACTGGCGCATCGTGCGCGTCAAGGATGTCGCAACGGGTCAGGACCTGTCCGACGAGGTGCGCTGGGTCAAATTTTCGGCGCTCGACTGGGCGAAGGACGGCAGCGGCTTTTATTATTCGCGCTTCCCCGAGCCTAAAGAGGGCGAAGCCTTTCAGTCGCTCAACGAAAATCACAGCGTCTATTTCCACAAGCTCGGGACGCCGCAGAGCGCGGACGTGCTGATCCACGCGACCCCCGACAAGCCCAAGCTCAACAACAGCGCCGTCGTCACCGACGACGGCCAATATCTGCTCGTCGTCTCGTCCGAAGGCACCGACGAACGCTATGGCCTGACGCTGTATCCGCTCGGCAAGCGCGGCGCGAAGCCGATCACGCTTGTCGACGATTTTGCGAACAACTGGGAATATGTGACCAATGAGGGTACGCGCTTTACCTTTGTCACCAACAAGGGCGCGCCGCGCGGACGCATCGTGTCGCTGGACATCAAAAAGCCCGCCGCGCTGACGCAGCTGGTCGGCGAGAATGAGGCGACGCTGGTCGGCGCATCGCGTGTCGGCAACCGCCTGATTCTCTCCTACCTCGGCGATGCCAAGTCGGAGGCGCGCATGGTCGCGCTCGACGGCAAGCCGATCGCCAACATCAATCTCGCCGACATCGGCGCGGCCTCGGGCTTCGGCGGCAAGTCGAGCGACCCCGAAACCTTCTACAGCTTCTCGAGCTATGCGCGGCCGACGACGATCTATCGCTTCGACACGCAGACCGGGAAGAGCGAGATTTTCGCCGAACCGAAGCTGACCTTCAGGCCCGCCGACTTCAGCGTCGAGCAGCGTTTCTACAAGTCGAAGGACGGCACCGAAGTGCCGATGTTCGTCGTGATGAAAAAGGGCCCCGACCGCAGCAAGGGATCGCCGACATTGCTCTATGGCTATGGTGGCTTCAACGTCTCGATGACCCCCGGCTTTTCGCCGACCAAGCTCGCCTGGGTCGACAAGGGCGGCGTGCTCGCGATCGCGAACCTGCGCGGCGGCGGCGAATATGGCAAGGCGTGGCACGACGCCGGGCGCCTCGACAAGAAGCAGAATGTCTTCGACGATTTCATCGCCGCGGGCGAATATCTGATCGCCGAAGGTATCGCAGGCAAGGGCCAGATCGCGATCGAGGGCGGATCGAACGGCGGGCTGCTCGTCGGCGCGGTGACCAACCAGCGCCCCGACCTGTTCGCCGCGGCGCTGCCCGCGGTCGGCGTGATGGACATGCTGCGCTTCGACCGCTTCACCGCCGGCCGCTATTGGGTCGACGATTATGGCTATCCGTCGAAGGAAGGCGATTTCAAGAATCTGCTCGCCTATTCGCCGTACCATAATATCAAGGACGGCACCGCCTATCCCGCGGTGCTGGTGACGACCGCCGACACCGACGACCGCGTCGTGCCGGGGCACAGCTTCAAATATACCGCGGCGCTCCAGCATGCGAAGGCGGGCGACAAGCCGCACCTGATCCGCGTCGAAACGCGCGCGGGCCACGGCAGCGGCAAGCCGACCGACAAGATCATCGCCGAGGCGGCCGACAAATATGCCTTCGCGGCGAAGTGGACCGGGCTGAGCGTCGAATAATGTCCTTCGCCCTCGCCTTCTCCGCCACCGATCCCGCCGAACGCTGGGCTGAGGCGGGTGATGCCGCGGCCGCGCTCGTCGCGGGCGAGCCCGACGGCATCGCCAATATGGCGAATGTCGCGGCGCTGATCTGGCAGGCGATCCCCGACCTCAACTGGGCAGGCTTCTATCGCTTCGACGGGACCGAGCTCGTGCTTGGCCCGTTCCAGGGCAAGGCGGCGTGCATCCGCATTCCGCTGGGCAAAGGGGTGTGCGGCGCCGCTGCGCGGCTGCGCGCCACGCAGCGCGTCGACGATGTCCACGCCTTTCCCGGCCATATCGCGTGCGACGCCGACAGCCGCAGCGAGCTCGTCGTGCCGGTGATCGCGAACGACCGGCTGGTCGGCGTGCTCGACCTCGACAGTCCGATCCCTGACCGCTTCACCGCCGCCGACCAGGCAGGTGCCGAAGCGCTCGTCGCGCGCATCGCGGCCGCGCTGGCGGCCTGAAACGCCGCCCCAAATCGGGACAGATAAGTCACGGTTAACGGATTCGCGAAAAGGCGCTAATTTTGCTAACAAACTGTTAACCAATCGGTTCGGCCGAGGGAACAGGGAGTAAGTCATGCGCACGTTCGTGTTGTTGGGAATGGCCGCAGGGTCGTTGTTGCTGGCGAGCCATACGCGCGCCGAGCAGCCCGCACTCGACTATGGCGTTCCCGCCGATCCCGATACCCGTGTTTACACCGGCTATCCCGACCGCGTGCCGAGCGAAGTCGATTATCGCCACGTCAATGGCACCTATGACGCCGAGGGCCGCTGGACCGGCACCTGGGACGGCACGTACGAGACATCCGACGGCCGCCGCTACGAAGGCCGTTATGAAGGCACGATCGAGGGCCATGGTGCCGGCTATCCGCCGCCGCCCGCTTACGACCCCCGTTATCACGGTGGGTATGACGCCCGTTACGACGAAGAGATGGAACGCCGCTGTGGCCGGGGGGGCACAGTGGGCGGCGCGGTTGTCGGCGGGCTCGTGGGGGGCATCGCCGGCAACCGCATAGCCGGACGCGGCGACCGCACCGCGGGCACGCTGATCGGCGGCGGGCTCGGCGCGCTGGCCGGCAGCGCGATCGGCAGTGCAGCCGACAAGAAGAAATGCGACGAATATTGGTCGAGCCGCAGCGCCCGCTACCAGGGTGGCCATTATCAGGGCGGCTATTATCCCGGCGGCACCTATCCCGGTGGCTATGCGACGACTTACCAGCACAGCGGCTACGGCTATGGCTACGGCTATTACACCCCCGGCGTCGTCGTCACGACGATCATCAACGGCGCGCCGATCGTGACCGAAACGGTCGAGACGTCGACGCGCACCTATTATGAAAATGTTCCGGTGCGGAAACGCTATGTCGCGAAGAAAAAGTGGAAGCCGAGACCCAAGGCCGCGCCGCGCTGCGTCTGCTGATACCCGGGAACAGGTCTGGTCATCTGTAACAGGCCCGTCATCCCAAGGATGGCGGGCCTTTCGGTTCTTTTCGTCATCCCGGGCTTGACCCGGGATCCCGCTTTTCCGGCGTATCGATCGCAAGCGGGACCCCGGATCAAGTCCGGGGTGACGATAAAAGGAAGGATGCCACCAAGCTCGCGTCATCGCGCCGCAGCCACGGTTCAGCGGTGCGAAAGCATCGCGCGCGTAGGGCGGTGACATTGCGGGCTGGACCATCCTGAGCCCGCCGAAGGGGAGCTTCCCTCGATGCGTAAATTGACCAGCTTCACCACCGCAGCGGCGATCGTCCTGACCTCGGTCGGTCTCATCGCCGTGCCCGCCGAAGCGCGCGGGCGCCATCATCATGGCGGCTGGGGTTATCGCGACCGCGACAATATCAGCACCGGCGACGTGCTCGGCGGGCTGCTCGTCATCGGCACGATCGCCGCCATCGCGAGCTCGGTGAGCAAGAACAAGCGCGAGCGGGCGCCCGACTATCGTTACGAGCCGCCTTATCGCGGCGACGACCAGCGGCAGGAGGTGCCGCGCTACGAACCCGATGCACCGAACGACATCACCCCCGGCGCCTATGGCCGCGGCGAGGCCGAAGCGCGCGCCGCCGATGCCTGCAGCTGGGCGGTCGAGGGCGAGATGGGCGACGACGCCCGCGTCGACAGCATCACCGGCACAGAGCCGAACAACGGCGGCTGGTACGTCACCGGCACCGCCTCGCGCCTTGGCGGCGAGGTGAGCAGCTTTGGCTGCAGCTATCGCAATGGCCGCGTTATCGACGTCAATTTCGGCTGACACTATCCAACACCGGTAAAAGGCCTCTCGCCTCCGTGGCGAGGGGCCTTTTTCCTTTATGAACGCCAGCGAAACCAAGTCTGAACCCCAGATAAGCGGTGGGTTCAGCGCCCTGTCACAGCCACACCGGTAAACCGTCTCCAACAGGCCGCGAAGCTGCTGCCTGCGCTTAAGGAGACCGAACCATGGCTATCAAAACCACCCTGACCAAGGCCGCAATTGGTGCGGCCACCGCCGGCGCGATGCTGATGAGCGCCGCCCCTGCCGCCGCGCGCGATCGCTATGACCGCGACGGAATCAGCGCGGGCGAAATCATCGCCGGCGCCGTCGTAATCGGCGGCCTCGCGGCGATCCTGTCGAGCGGCGACAACGACCGCTACGACCGTTATGATGGCCGCTACGACGATCGCTATCGCGGGCGCTATGACGATCCCCGCTACGGCTATGGCTATGACTATAACCGCTATGGCAACAGCCGCCGCGCGGTCAGCCAGTGCGTCGGCGCCGTCGAGCGCGGCAGCCGCCGCTATGGCCGCACTGACGTGACCGAGGTCACCAGCATCGACCGCAAGCGCGACGGTTACCGCGTCAAGGGCCGCGTCATCGTGCGCGATGGCTATGGCGACCGCTGGGGCCGCGGCGGCTATTACGACAAGGGCAAGTTCACTTGCGAGGTTCGTTATGGCCGCGTCCAGGACATCCGCTTCTCGGGCCTCGGCTAACCGTCAAAGCCCCTCTCCTATAGGAGAGGGGCTTTTCTTTATTCGCGTTGGGCGGCATGAAGCCATCTGCCCTCGCTCGTGCTTGGCTATCCGGCGATCCGCTTCACCGTCGGCGTCGAAGATTAGGCCCACCAGCATCAGGTCAGCATCGACGGCGCGGTCAGTTCGAACACGACGGTGAAATGGGCGCCGGTTAAGGACGCTGCCACCTATCGGCTGTACTGGCGCCGCGCCGACCGCAACGACTGGTCCGACGGCCGGGTCGTCCTGTCGGATGCTCCGACCGAGGTCGTGTCCGGTGCAATCGTCGACGATAATTTCTTTGGCGTTTCAGCGCTTTCCGTGGACGACCGCGAAAGCATCGTCACCTTGGGCGGGCTGCCGCCGGCGCAATAATTACCGAACACGCTATACGAAAATTTACCTTCTGCCTTTACGACTATCGGAGGACCACAATAATCGGCCGACGTGGGGGTCAGCCGACAGAGATGAGTCGCGCATGTCCAGTCCCGAGGCTTCCCCAGCCTCATCCGTCCCCGCCGAGAAGCGCCAGCCGCGTCAGTCGCGTCTGGTAAAGGGCGCGCTTGCCTGCGCGCGGCTCGGCCAATTCGATGTAACGATCCGCAACGTGTCCGAAACCGGCATCGGCGGGCAGGGACCCGTTGCGCTCAATATCGGCGAGCGAATCACTGTGTTTCTGCCCGGCCACGACCCGATGCTGGGCACTGTCCGCTGGGTCGTCGACAAAAGATTCGGCATCGAGACCGACCGGCCGATCGACACGGCATTGCTCCGCGCCGCGCACGGGGGGGCGGCTCCGGCAACCCATGCCGTCGCCTCGGGCTTCGAGATCGTCCCGCCCCCCCGTGCGCGGCGCGGAGCAATGCCGTGT
>NZ_LNRU01000017.1 GCF_001468225.1 Sphingopyxis sp. H053
GTGGCCACCAGCGACGCCGCATTCCGGGGTGGGGCATGCCCCACCCCGGAATACACCATCGCCTACACCGGAAATTACACCACGAGCGCGGACGCTAACAAATCAGGCTGTTTGCGAGCAGACACTGATATGATTGCAAGCGCCTACACATATAGGTCCAACTGGATGGCTCTACTGACATTCACACATCCTTTCTGCCGAGAATGCACCACTCGAAAAATTTCGCCAAGAGCGAGTTCGCGCCGCCTTCGCTGCCGGCGAAATCGCCTGCTACACAACCGTCCCGTCGAGTGCTTCTTCACGGCCTCTATCGCAAATGGAGCATCCTGAACCGATCGAACACGGCCAGAAATTCGGTATCGTCGGCAAGTACATCGCGAGCACCGCACATCAGCGCTTCGGCGATCGCACGCCGATCGTAGCCCGCATTCGATGCATCCTGAAACAACGCTTGCACCAATGTGTAAACATTGCCCACCTGACCACTTTCATCCGTGGGAATTCCGCCGCTCATAATTACTCCTAACATTGCCCGCTTGTCTTAGAACTCCGCACCCTGCCGACAACCCGCGCAGCGGCATTGCTTCCCGCCGCGAGCTCGCGTGCATAACGGAGCGCGGTGGTGGCCGACGACCAGCGTAATGCGAGCGCGATCCCAGCGCCATCCTCTCCGGCAGCAAACAAATCTTGCGTCAGCCCGACCCGGAACGAATGTGCGCTCAGCGCCTGCACCGCATCGGCCTCCTCCCCCGGCGGCACCGCGATGTGGCCGTCGGCGATCGCCGTGGTGGCGACACGGCGCAGGATGGCCACAACCCCCTGCCGCGTCAGGCCCGAAGCTCCCAGATAGTGGGTCAGCTGCTGCTGCCCGCCGCCATTGTCGCGCGTGAGGATATTGATCCGGCGGAAAACAGGTCCGTCCTCGATGCCGCTCGCGACCAACCAGGCCGACAGCCGGTCCATCGTTTCGGCCGAGAGCCACACGACGCTGCCCTCCCCGTCCTGGTCGGTCTTCGATCGCCGGATCTCGAACCGCCCACTGCCATCGCCAAGGCGGGACAGATCCGATACCGTGGCCGCGACCAGCTCGGACACCCGAAGCCCCGCGTCATAGGTCATGGACACGAGCGCCGCATCGCGCAGCCCGACCAGATCGTCGCCGCACGCCGCAAGCAGACCCTGAATCGTCAGCCCGCCGGGCTCCGGCTCGGCCGACGACATGGGCGCACCGAACCGCAACGGCGCGGCTTGGCGCTGGCGCGCGCCCGCCTTGCGCCGAATGCCCTTCAGCGTGTCGCGCACCATGCCCGCCTGCGTCGGCAAGGCTTCGGTGTCGCCATAGCCGAGGATCCGATGCACGCGCGCAATACTTGCGAGGCGCCGCGCGAGGGTCGCGGGCTTGGCGGCCGCGCGCGTCTCGGACGATCGCGAGAGCCAGCGCAGATAGAGGACGAGGGTTTCGGGGGTCGCGGGCACCGCGGTGACGATCGGCCGCTGCAACATGCACCAGCGCAGATAGCATTTGAGGTCGGCGACGATCGCCGCCTTGGTCGCCGGCGCCATCGCGTCGGCCGCGGCCTCGATCGCCAGCGGTTGCGCCTTGCTCCAGTCGACGAGGCGGCCATGCGCCGACAGCACGAGCTCGAGCGACGACGGCAGCGGAGCGAGCTCGGTCACGACGCGCAATCCGGCGATGCAGAGTGCATTTTCGCAATCAGGGTCGCGCCCTTCGTGGACAGTCGCCAGCCCGCGCCGCCGCGCGGCCCCGGGCTGTCGTCGACAAGGCGGCGGGCTTCATAGGCCCACATCAGGTCGAAGGCGGCGTCGCGCGCGGTGACGCGGTTCGCCGTGACGCTGCGTTGGTTGAGCACGCGCGCGATCGCGGCGGCCGACCGCCGCGTGCCAGCATCGCCTCCAAAGAGCGCACGCAGCTCGGCCGCGATACGGTGATCGTTCGTCAGGGCACGCTCTCCTTTTCGGGGCTCCGATCGGGCGATTTTCTCGGACGAATGGAGCGATTTGGCAAGCCCGGTTTTACCATAATGTCCGATTATGGAAAGTCCGGTCGGAGGCCGACAGCCGGATAGGATACCAATCTACCAGTTAGGTAAACTCGGGCTTTGACCCCGACTCCACTCGCGGCTATCAGCTTACCACAGATGGAGCCGACATGACCCTCCCCGTCCACAGCGCCGCGATCGCGTTCCGGCAAGGCCAGGTCGACGCGCTAGCGCGCACGCTCTACGCCTCCCCTGCCCTCTACCCCGCGGAAATGCGTCACTGCTTCGCGCTGCGCACGCTCCAGAGAACCTGGGACCAGTATCGCGAGGATCGCGCGATCATCAGCGGCGCCAGCGTCATCGGCGCCGAGTGCGCCGCCGAACGCGATGCCTTCCTGGCCCTGCTTGCTTCGTTGCTGCCTGACCCCCGCCACGACCTCGCTGGCGCCATCGCGCGCGTCCGCCAGATGTGAACGGACAAAGAACACTGCATCCGACACCCCACGCCAATTCACCTGACCGACAAAATTCTCTGCACCGGCGTTATTTCCTGACACCCTTCAACATACGCGCCGCCGCGTTGGACGACGGAGCGAGCTTGCGGCCGTAGCGGAGTGCAGTGGCGGTCGAGGTCCATCGCAATGCCTGCGCGATCGGTCCCGCATCCTCGCCATTGGCGAACAGATCCTGGGTCAGGCCGACGCGCAACGAATGCGTGCTCAGCGCATCGATCGCATGGTCGAGATCGGCGCCCATGAGATCGACCAGGCCCTGGTCGGCTGCGGCGAGCGCCGTGCGCTTGATGGCCCCTGTGCATTGTAGGGACACAGATTCACGGTAGGCATCGACGTCAGGGGTAGCCAACTATTTGCGCAGGTTCTCGATGCCAAGTTCGCGCCACATCCAGGTGAAGTCGTAGGTGGCCATCGGGTCGTTCGCGTCGAGTTGGCTGCTGCTGCGGTTTTCGAGATGCTTGAGCCACCCGGCTACTCGGTGCCGGCCTGCGGCCGTTTGAACGGCTGCGCGCGGGGTGATGTCGCCGAGTATGCCGATGGGTTCATCGAGCGTCGCGCGGTACTGACGGTCGAGCATGGCATGGATGAGCGGGGTTGCCACCTCTGGCGCAATGGCGGGTGCCGGTTCGGACATTGTCAGTCCCTCGGCCCGCGCCGCCATGGCCTGTTCGACCGTCTCGATCGTGGTCAGCGGCGAGCCGACCAACCCGGCTAGCGCATCGGTCATGAGCGCGGTGCCGCGTTTCGCCCGCTCGGCCGAGGTGACGGCGAGAATCAGGGCGCGGCCTTTCAATTCGACATTGCCGAGCACCGGGGTGCCGTCCGCCATCGTCACACCCCACGCCATACGCCCGGTGCTCTTCGCTATTCCGTTCGGTTCCTCGCCCAGCCAGTTCCAGAAGTGCGTGGTTTCCCGCTGAAGCGCAGGGATAGTATCGAGCCGCTCACCGACCAGCGCCTGGGTCACGCCGCGTGCGAAGGGAAAGCGCACGCGGTGGAACACCACTTCCTCGCCATCACTGTTGTGCAGCGTAGGGATCGACGCCGGTCCCATGGTCTTGGGAACGACATCGAACAGCCATGCCGTGCTGATGAGGGCTGGAAGCGCAGCAAGATCGTCGGCGTCTAGGTTCAACGCGGTGCGCGGGCTGCGCTTGCCCTTCGAGCGCCGCAGATCGGCGACGAGCGCCTCGGCCGCCTCCATCGTGAACGACAGCACGCCGCCCGACAGGAGGTGCTTGCCTCCGACCTGCACGACGCGGGCACCGATCCTGTCCCATTGCTTCAGCGTCTGCGAGGCGCTGCGCTCGGATACTCGAAGTGGCTCGTCGCCCTGGATCAGGTCGCGCACAAGGAAGCCGCTCCCGGGCTCGACCTCGCTGACTTCGTAGAGGCTCATCACCGACGATCGAAGGGCACGCAGGTAGATTTTGGTCGAGCCGCTCTCGTTCCAACCCCGGCGCCGAATATAGTCATCAACAATGTTCCGGTCCCCGGGTTCGATGGTGCGCGTGAGCAGATCCTCGAACGCGCATCCCCACAACACGCCGACCCAATGATCGCCGACGATGTCTGCCAGCTCGTCCGCTTCGAAGTCGAACTCCTCCATCGCCAGACCGAGATGATCGCCGAGCGCCTCGCCCAGATGCTCGCCCCAGGCCGGCGAGGTGGCGAACTTCATGACGCCGGACAGATCGTGACCACGCTTCATGCCTGTTCCCTCTGCTGCTGACTGAATTGCTGGCGGTGCGCGGCGACGATGCGCGAGACCGTGGGTTCGCTGACGCCGTACAACCGTGCCATCTCGGCACCGGACTTGCGACCGGAGGTGACGGATTCGGCGATTTCGCGACGCTGCTTGTCGCCGAGCTTGCGCCGTCGTCCGCCGATCCGCCCTTCGGCACGTGCCTGGGCAAGGCCGGCGCTGGTGCGTTCGCGGATCATGGCCCGCTCGAACTCGGCGAAGCTTCCCACCATTTGCATCATCATCCGCCCTGCCGCGGTGGTGGTGTCGATCGCTTCGGTCAACGAACGAAAGCCCGCTCCCGCGAGCTCGATCCGCTCCATGATGTGCAGCATGTCCTTCAGGCTGCGCGACAGCCGGTCGAGCTTCCAGACGACGACGACATCTCCCTCGCGCAACTGCCCGATCATCTCCAGGAGCTTGGGTCGGTCCCATCGCCCGCCGCTAGCGGTCTCCTCGAATACACGTTTGCAGCCGAGCGCGTCGAGCGCGCGCCGCTGCGTGGCGTTCGACTGGTCGTCGCCCTTCGACACGCGGGCATAGCCGATCAGATAGGATTCGCGCGTCATCCAGCTTCTTTCACAAACGGCCGTATCCGGAGGTGGAAACAGGATGCACCAATTTCCGCAGCCTTGGGCCTTTCACAATCCTCTTTCATTAAGCGGGCAAAAGGCAAGAGGTTTTTGAAGGATGAAACATGCCCGCACGTATTCCGATGACCCAGCGGCAGCGCGCCGCATTGCTTGCTTTGCCCGACAGCGAGGCGGCGGTGGTGCGACACTATGGCCTCGATGCCGAGGACCTTGCTGCAATCGGCACCGCGCGCACTCCGGCAACCCGGTTGAGCTACGCCCTGCAACTCTGTTGCCTCCGCTTTCCGGGGCGGCATCTGCGCGCAGGCGAGCTGTTGCCTGCGATCATGCTCGACCATATCGCCGAGCAGGTCGGGGTGGATGCAGGCGCCATCGCCGACTTCGCGCGGCGAGCGCCGACCCGCTACGATCAGCTTGCCGCCATCAAGGCGCGCTTCGGCTTCACCGATCTGAGCCGGCCAGCGCGCGGTATCATGATGACCTGGCTGGAAATCGAAGCCATGCCCATCGTGGACGGGCGTATTCTGCTCGATCGACTGCTCGACGAGCTGCGCACGCGGCGCATCGTTATCCCCGGCATCAGCGTAGTCGAGCGGATGGCGGCCGAGGCGATGCTGCGGGTGGAAACCGATCTGGTCGCTGCAATCCATGATAAACTCGATGCGGATATGCGTCAGCGCCTCGATACGCTGGTCGATGAGAAGGTGCATGATCGACAGAGCCGCTTGTCGTGGCTGCGCGAACCACAGCCCCGCGTCGCGTCAGCCTCGCTCGCCGAAATCCTTGAGAAGGTCGCTCTGATCCGCAGGACCGGAATTTCCTGTGTTCCGGTCGATCCCCTGCACGAGCCACGCATGACGCAGTTCGCCCGCGAAGGCGTGCGCTATACCGCCCAGGCCTTCCAACAGATGCGCGCCTCCCGCAGGCGGGTCATCCTGCTTGCTACGCTGCGCGAGATGGAAGCCACGCTTACCGACGCGGCGATCGCCATGTTCGGCGCCTTGATGGGACGCGCTCACCTTCGTGCCCGCAAACGCCTGGAACAGGGAATCGCGATTTCGGGACGCGAAGGCCGTGACCGACTGATGCGCATCGCCACCGTGCTGGAAACAGTTAGCCGGGTAGCACGCACCGGTGAAGATATCGGCGCGGCCCTCAGGGATATCGTGCCTCTCGACATGCTCGATGCCGATGCCGCGATCATCCGTCGTACCGCGGCACCTCACAGGGACGATGTGTTGAGCGAGATCGCAGCCGAATACCGGACCTTCAAACGAATAGGACCTCTATTCCTGCAAACGCTCGATTTCCACGGCCGGGCCGGCACCGCGGCGTTGCGCAATGCGATGACGGTCCTGTCGGATCTTGATGGCGACTGGCGCAAGCCGCTCCCTGCCGACGTTCCGCTCGGTCATGTCGAGCGGCGCTGGCACCGCCATGTCGTGGTCGCCGGCAAGATCGACCGGACGCATTGGGAGATGGCCACCTACGGGGCGCTCGCCAATGCACTGGCATCGGGTGATATCTGGGTGCCGAGGTCACGGCTGCACAGGTCGCTGGAGGTGCTGCTCGCGCCATCAAGTGGCGCAGCGCTGCAACCGGTGTTCTCGCTCGGTGATCCACACGCATGGCTCGATCAGCGCGCCGCGCAACTCGACAAAGCCTTGTGCGACGTCGCCCAGAATCTGGCCGGACGTGATGCTGCCCTGTTCGCTGGCGAGCGATTGCGCTTCCCCAAGGAACTGAAGGACGATGATGCCGGGCACGACGAAGGACGGCATCTGACGCTTGCCTGCTACGGTATGCTGCCTGCCACGCGTATCACCGACGTGCTGTCGCAGGTCGAACGATGGACCGGCTTCACCCAGCACTTCGGGCACGTCTCGACCGGGTTGCCGCCTGGCGATGAGCAGGCCTTCCTCGCCACTCTGATTGCCGAAGCGACCAATCTTGGGCTGTCGCGCATGGCCGAGGTATGCGGCGCAGGGTCACGCCGCGCGCTGCTGCGCATGCAGACATGGCACATGCGCGAGGAAACCTTTCGGGCGGCGCTCGCCTGTCTGACCGACGCCATCCACGCCGAGCCGATCGCCGCCTGGTTTGGGCAAGGACACCGGGCTTCCGCGGATGGCCAGGCCTTCTACCTGGGCGGGCCGGGCGAAGCCGGCGGAGCGGTCAACGCCCATTATGGTCGCGACCCAGTGGTCAAGATCTACACCACCATCACCGACCGCTACGCGCCGCTGCACCAGACGGTGATCGCCGGCACGGCAGGAGAAGCCATCCATGCGCTCGATGGGCTCCTCGGCCATGACAGCAACGCCGATCTGACCGCGCTGCACGTCGATGGAGGCGGCGTTTCCGACATCGTGTTCGCAACGATGCATCTCCTCGGGCTCGATTTCGAGCCGCGCATTCCTCGCCTGTCCGACCGGCGCCTCTACGCATTCGAACCTTCGAAGCGCTATGGCAGGCTTGCGCCACTGTTCGGTCACAGGCTCAACCGGGATCTGATCGTCAGCCACTGGCCGGATATCGAACGCGTCATCGGCGCGATGCGTGATCGCACCGTTACGCCCTCGCTGATCCTCAAAAAGCTATCCGCCTACCGCCAGCAGAACAGCCTCGCCGCGGCGCTCCGCGAGGTAGGACGGATCGAGCGCACGCTGTTCACGTTGCGCTGGTTCGACGATCCGGCGCTA
Organism: Sphingopyxis sp. H053; assembly: GCF_001468225.1. GTDB lineage: Bacteria > Pseudomonadota > Alphaproteobacteria > Sphingomonadales > Sphingomonadaceae > Sphingopyxis. The sequence goes on from NZ_LNRU01000017.1 coordinate 7,555, forward strand.
CGCCGCACGGTCACCGCCGAGTTGAACAAGGGCGAGGCGCGCAACAGCCTGGCGCGAGCGGTCGCCTTCCATCGGCTCGGTCGCTTTCGCGACCGTGGCTTGGAGAACCAGCAAACCCGCGCGGCTGCCCTCAACCTCGTCACCGCAGCGATCATCCTGTTCAACTGTCGCTATCTTGGGCACGCCGTCGAAGAAATGCGCCGCCGCGGAAGCCAGATCGATCCGGCTATGCTGTCTCGGCTCTCACCATTGGGTTGGGATCGCATCAATCTCACCGGCGATTATGTCTGGTCCGATCACCTCGATCTCGACGCCAATGGCCTCATGCCGCTGCTCATCAAACCGCTACCGTGAATCTGTGTCCGCATAATGCACAGGGGCCGACTTGGTCATCATCCCGCTGCAGGCGTCGCCGGTCGACGCACGACAGGCGAGCCGGGCGATCAAGCTGGTGGTGGATGAGGGGAGGGCGCTTCGCCGCGAGATCCCGTATCGCATGCTGTTTACGCGCGTGAACCCTGCGATCGCGACGCGCGACGAGAAGGAAATCAGGTCGCAGTTTCGGGGCGCGGGTATCCCGACCTTCGAGACCGCTCTGAACGATCGCGCGGGGTTTCGCGCGATGTTCACACACTACCGCTCGCTCTGGAGCCTCGGCGACGATCAGGCGACCGGGCTGGACAAGGCGCGCATCAATGCCACCGCCTTCGTGCAGGAGGTCGTGACGGAAATCAGACGGCAGAACGCTGTCGTGGAGCAGACGGCATGAGCAACGGCATCAAACTTGGGCTGGACGATCTCTCGGACATCCGGCCGAACACCCGGGCTGAACGCAGCCGAACGGATCAGCGCCGAGACGCGGCTGCGGTAGATGACATCGGGCGCGAACACGGGTTCTCCAAGCCGTCCGCGCCTGCGGCATTGCCGCGCCGGCAGAAGTCGGCTTATGCGGGCGAGCAGCTCCACCAGGTCAGCGTCAAAGGCCCGGTGAGCGTGATGGGGCGCTTCGTCGAATACTGCGACCGGGAGCGGCTGCCTTACTGGCAGGCCATCGAGAAGCTGATGGACCTGGCTGAGGGAGAGGAACGCTAGGCGGCGGGCAGCGACGCCACCACTTCGCCGATCAGGTAGAAGGCGTCCGGAAGTGCGAAGAAGGCGTCGACGCGCGCGTTCTCGTCATCGGGTGCCTCTGTGCTTCCGAGCAAGGCTGACCAGCGATCGTCCACGAACCCCAGCAGCGCCGCCCATGCGGAGCCGTGGTCCGGGTGGACCGACAGTTCGTCTTTGTCGCCGAAGGTGATCATCAAGAGGTGTAGCGACATCGCAAGCTCCTGCGAGCTGCGCCGGGACCGGAGCCTCGGCGGGTGAGGGCAGGGGCCGCGGGACGCAACTCCCGCTTGCCCGATCCTCTCGATCCCTCTCACCTCTTTTATGATTCTGCGCTCAGCGCAGAAGAACCGATGCTACTTGCGAATAGTTGCGCGGATGTATCCGGTCCCGCGTCTCAAAACGGTTCAAGTCGACCGTCTCGTCCCCGAAGCGAGCGGCAACCGAGCTGACAGTATAAGCCTGGGGTCTTGCATAAGGCAGCAGCCAAATGACTCGGCGAAAGCAGAGGCTGGTGCGGATCTTCGTGAGTTTGGTCGCGAGGGCGGCGCCGGCCGGGTCGTTTGATCCCATGGCGAAAACACAGGCGCCATAGTCTTTGCCCGTTTTCCTCCAGGTGAGGATCTGCGCCGCTGTAGCACGCTCGACGGCCTGCACGTCGCATTGCTGGGCATAGCGCCGGTTGATCGCCTGACCGGCACCGACGCCGGTGCTGTCGCCCAAGATAAGGCACTCGAACATAGGAGGCTCCCGCTCGCCTAGATTGTACGACGGGATGGTGCGTCAGGCCAAGCGAAGAACGGCGTCAGCTGAGCGCCTCCTGCAGCTCGGAAAGGTCGGCGTCGATGATGGCGTAGAGATCGTCGCTGTTGTTGCGGAAGAACTGGTCCGCGCGCGCCTCGGGCTCGATAGGGGAGGGGGCTCGGCCGAACCGGCGTTCCCAGCGTCGGTCTACGAACTCCATCAGCTGCCGCCACGCCTGCGCTTCGGTCGCGTGGAGCGTGACCTTCCGAACGCCCTCGAAGATGATGACGAGGACGACGACGCCGGGGTTCATCAACAAACCGCCTCGGCAGCTCGGCGTGCGGACGTGGGTCGGCGATCCGATCGGCAGGACGTGCGAAGCCGTTTATCGACCATTAGCTTGCGGTATGCGAGGAACTTGCGTCACTTTCGTTGCGGTGGGGGGTTAAGCATATCCTCACCATGCTGTTGTAAACAGATAGGGTCCGTTCGGAACCGGCCAAGGGTCGGAGACATTAATCACCCGAGGCGGGCTACGAGGCTGATCATGGCGCACCTGACCCAAGTCGAGTTGATCAACTGGATAGCACTCTACACCGCCACGGGGCTGTGCTGCGCGATCGCGATGGTCCTCTCCGTCTCGGTCGCCGGAATCCGTCTGTATCGCGAGCGGTCCTGGGAGGAGATGCGGTCCGTGCGTGGCGCCGTGCTGTTCCTGCCGAAGACCTGGTGGCGCTGGCAGAAGCTCTACCTTCTGTCGACCCCTGTGACGCTCGGGATCGTGGTCTCGTTCGGCATGAGCCTGAGCTGGAACTGAGCCTCAGAGATCGAGAGCACTCGCGATCAGATCGCCCACGCGGTCCTTCTCGACATCCGTGGGCTCGATCGTCAGGAGTGGTCCAAGGAGCCGCATACGCGGATGCGTCGTCGCCTTGGACGTCAGGTAGTCGTCGTCGCTGAAGCCCATCGCTTCGACCACGAGCTGTTTGATCTCGCCAGTCAGGCGCGAGCGTGCCTCGAGGAGGAAGTCGGGTCGGCATGAGCCCTGGGTCGTGAGGCGGTCAAAGACGGGCTTCTCGATCGCGAGATCCACTCCCCCGGCGTCCAGTAGCCGGCGGGCCTTGAACAGCTCGCGAAGGACCGACCGTTCGAACTCGGAGTCGACCGGGATGAAGCGCTGACCGGAGAAGATTGGTTGAGCGTAGGCGCGAAGCGGTGCGTAGCCGTGCGCCTCGGGATACTCGCCCGCGACGATCATCACCAAGAACGGCCCCTTGATGAGGTTGCCGCGCACGGAGGGCGACTGCACGCGGTTGGCGACGTGGATCGCCTCGGCCCCGGGGACGTCGACGACGTGGCCCCGGACGTGTGGCGAGAACAGCGCCATGAAGCCCTGTGGCGCGTGTCCGCTCGGCCACGATTTCGCGAGCTGGCGCAGCATGGCGTAGGCTCTACGGCTGTGAAGCGCATTTGCGTGGGTCCAGAACGCTCGGCCGAGCTCGATGCCCGGCGCGATCTCGATCTTGGTCGAGGCTCTGCCGAGCGCCTCGAACTCCAGCTTGATCGAGGCGGTTTCGTATTCGTGCGCGACGGGGGCCACCTTGTTGGTGCCGGCAGCGTCGATCAGGCGCCACAGGAGCCGCGCTAGGCGCGGAACGGAGGCATGGCGGGTGCGATCGTCGCTGGCATCTTCCTCGGGCCTCTGCGCCAGTTTCTCCGGGGCTGGGCGCAGCACCTCGAAATAGCCGGTGGGTGGATCAGCAGGCGTCTCGCGAGAGCGGATCTCGGTGATGCGGTGCGTGACCTGGTCGCGGAAGAAGGGGCAGTCCTCGCGGTGCTCCGGCCGCTTGGTGCTCGTCAATCTCCGCAGATAGGGGTCGGTACACAGAACGGACCCAGATATACGCTAAGGTTTTGCCGTGCCTTCGACGGCGCGCATCTGGCGAAGCGGTCTGAGCGCGGTGGATGGCGCATCGGGATCGGTCCAGAGGTAATCGCCGGTGAGATTGATATGCTGCCAACCGAGCGGTGATAGGTGTTGCAGCAGGTCCGGCGGGACCGGCCGGCCGAGGTTGGCGAGATGCATCCGGGCGGCTTGCAGGTAGGTCGTGTTCCACAGGACGATGGCACCGGCGACGAGGTTCAGCGCGCTCGCCCGATGGCTTTGGGCTTGCAGCGCATGATCGCGGATACGGCCGATGCGATGGAAGAAGATGGCGCGTTTCAGGGCATTTTCCGCTTCTCCCTTGTTGAGTTCGCGGGTGGCGCGGCGACGCTGTTCGGGCTGCTCGATCCAGTCGAGCGTGAACAGGGTACGCTCGACGCGACCGATCTCGCGCAACGCCAGTGCCAGGCCGTTGGCGCGTGGATAGGAGCCGAGCCGTTCCAGCATGATCGAGGCGCTGACGACGCCTGTGCGGATCGAGGTTCCCAGTCGCAGCACGTCGTCCCAGTGTGCCTCGATCAGACCTTCGTCGATGCGGCCCGCGACCAGCGGCGCAATATCGGGGCCGGGTTCGATGCCGTTAAACAGGTGCAAACGGCGTGCGGCGATATTCGGGATACGCGGCGCGAACCGGAACCCAAGCAGATGACATAGCGCGAACACATGGTCGGAGACGCCCCCGCCATCGACGTGATGCTCTTCGATGTGCAGATCGGCGCCGTGGTGGAGCAGCCCGTCGAGCACCTGTGCCGCCTCGCTCGCCGAAGCGGAGATAACTGTGGAATGGAACGGCGCGTAGCGATCCGAGACGTGGCTGTAAAAGGAGACAGCCGGCTCTGTCCCCTTGTGCGGATTGACTGCGCCGGTTGCCTGGGCGCGGCGGTCGAGCGGAAAGTTCTGACCGTCTGAGCTGGACGAGGTGCCGGACCCGAACAGCGCGGCCAGCGGCGCGGTGTGTTGGGCGTCGACAAGCCGGGCGAGCGCGCGACCGTAGGTTTCCTCGCGCAGATGCCACGAGGCGAGCCAACCGAGTTGGCGCTGGGTCACGAGATTGCAGGCTTCCGCCATGCGCGTATGGCCCAGATTGGTGGCATCGGCGAGCACCGCCGTGAGGATCGCACGTGGTTCATCCGCGGCACGGCCACTTTGCAGATGCGTGAAGCACTGGCTGAACCCGGTCCATCGATCGACTTCGGCAAGAAGGTCGGTGATGCGGATCGCGGGCAGATGCGCATAGAGCGGCGCAAGGGCGGTATCGGATTCCTCGGGAGTAATCGCCTTCAAGGGCGAAATCCGCAGCCTGCCCAAGCTGAGCTGCACGTCTTCCAGCGCGTCCGTCTCCGCCTTTCGCTCGACCTCGGCCAATCGACGGGCGAGGCGGGCGCGTCGTTCGGCCAGCCAGATATCGGCCGTATCCGGTGCCGGTATCGGCAAGGGGCCGGCCGCGCGCATGTTGGCGAATACGGGGGCAGGAATGAGTTGCTGCTCGACAGCACGATAGCGTCGGCTTCCCTCGACCCACATGTCGCCGGCGCGAAGCCGGTCGCGAAGCTCGACCAGCACGCACAATTCATAGATCCTGCGATCGGGAATGCCGGTGCCGATCGCCCGACGCCAAGCTTGCCGGATGAAGCCGACTGGCGTGCCTGCAGGCAATTTGCGCAGATGACCAAAATGAAGGTCGCGCATGATCGCGACCGCTCGCGCGAGCGCATGGCAGGCTGGCACCGCCCCGAATGTGAACGAGGCGATGAACGAGGGACCGACCTGTCGGAGGACGGGGTAATTGGTCGCGGCGACCGCGACGGGATCGACCGAATCGGGGCGGATCAGCTTGCGGGCTTCATCGACCTCGCGGCCGAGATCATTCCATCCGATCGCTGCCTCGACCGCAGCGCCGATATCGCCACCTGATATCTTGGCGGCGAGCAAGGCAGCGCCGAGTTGGGCAAGCAGCCGGATTTTGCCGTTGATGGTGCGCCGGTTGCGCTTGAGTGTCGTGTCCGCGCTGTTCTGTTCGCGCCGGAACATCTGCCCAAGCAGGCGATCGAACATCAGCACCGCATCGTCGGTGAGGGTAACGATGGTTTCGAGGATGGTCGCCACCAATGTGGCGCGACGCCGCGTCGCTTGCAGCGTCCGAACATGTTGCGCGGTCAGCCGCACGCCTTCCTGGCACAGGCGTCGGAGGCGCTCGGGATGGACGCCTACGGCGATATCCGGATCGATCCCGATGGCCCGAAGCAGTGTCAGTCGCTCGATGATGGCGGCGAATGTCTTTCGGCCGGGCTTGCCGGGTGACTGCCGCACCCAGGCCAGATCGCTCAAGTTCGTGCCTGTGTGGGGCAGGAGAAGCGCATCGAGCAGCCGGCGCTGTCGAGCATCGAGTCCTCGGGTCAGATGCTCGGCGACATGGCGTTCGGCATCGAGCAACGCCTGTGCGACCATCCGCTCGACCGAACTGATGCCCGGCACAATGATGCGCCGTCGCCGGCACTCATCCAGCATCACGCGCGCCAGCCTAGCCCCGCTGGTCGTCGTCAGCGCGATCGGCAGGAGCCATTCCTGCAACGTCGTTCGCAGCGGCCGACTGAGCGGCATGAAGCCGAATGCATCGCGCAGTGCATCGAGCTGTTCGTACCGGGTCGGGCCGCGCGTCGCGTAGTCGGCCAGCACCTCGGGTCCGACCTGCAATTGCTCTGCGACGAACGCGAGCGGCGTATCAGGGATCAGTTCACCGGGTCGCAGGAAACGGCCAGGATAGCGCAGCGCGCAAAGCTGGATCGCGAAACCCAGCCGGTTATGCGGTCGCCTCCGGCGGACGATGATGGCCAAGTCGTCCCGGCTCAATGTCCAGTGCTGGACGAGCAGGGTTTCGTCGTCGGGAAGCGCGAGCAACGCCGCGCGTTGCTCGTCCGACAGGACGGCGCGACGCGGCATCGGCTTAGACCTTGGCCGGTGCGGTCCAGCCGATCCGGGCAAGCGTGCCGAGAAGGGTCGAACGCGGCACCTTGAAGGTCCGGCAGACGGACGCCTTGCTGGCCCCGCCATCCAGCGCGGCGGTGATCCGCTCGAGCGTTTCGGCGTCGATCATCGGCGGGCGGCCACCTTGGCGTCCCCGGCGTTTGGCAGCAGCCAGTCCCGCCATCACCCGTTCGCGCGTGAGCGCACGCTCATATTGTGCCAATGCACCGAACAGCGAGAACAGCAATTCGCCGTGCGGCGTGGTCGTATCCATCTGCTCGGTCAGCGACCGGAACGCGATGCCGCGCGCCTTCAGATCGGTGACGATCGTCAGCAGGTGCGGCAGCGAGCGTCCGAGCCGGTCGAGCTTCCACACGATCAGTGTGTCGCCCGCGTTCAGATAGTCGAGGCAGGCTTTCAGGCCTGGTCGGTCGTCGCGCGCGCCGGATGCCTTGTCGGTATGGAGATGCCGATGATCGACCCCGGTTGCGACGAGCGCGTCCCGCTGGAGATCGACCGTTTGGCGGTCATCGGTCGTTGACACCCGCATATATCCGACCAGCATGTACGACAAACCCTCGAAAGCATGTTTTCGAACACCCTATCAAAGCGACAGGGTTTGTCGATCGTTATGGGCTGAGGCGGGTATGGTTCGGCAAAAGCGCAGGTCCGGAGCGTCGCCTATCACCTGTTTGCCGTCACGCGTCTGCTGTCCGTATGGACGCAAGTAGAAGGCACGCTGATGCCGCAAGAAGCACCAGGTCCTTCAACAGGAACTGTCCGGTTCCGGCCGAAATCGCCGGGAACCCGCCAGCGGTCGGCTCGGCGACGCCAGGCGTGCTCAGGAAAAACGTCAGTGTCACGGCATAAGTCAGGCATGACATCGCCGCGCCGAGAGCGGAGGCCGTCTTGTTGAAAGCACCGATAATCAGCGCAGCGGCCGTCGCGAGCTCGACGGTGCCTATAAAATAGCTTCCACCCTGCACCCCAAAAACGGCCGGAATCCAGCTCATGATCGGACTGTTCTTCATCAATGGCGCGATGCCCATCGCTTCATAGCTCGTGAATTTCATGCAACCGAACCAGAGAAAGATGACCACCAGCGCCCAGCGCAGCAACGCGAGAGACCCGCGAGAGCCGGTCGTCTTTTCAGCTATGTGTAATGTCGAAAACATGGTGCCTCGCTTTCATCATGGCGCATGACCTGCCTTCATGCTTAGACAGGCGTGATATATGCGCTGCGCATACACTATACGCCGTCAATGAATGAGGCAACCCTTTGAACGTACTCTCGGACCGGCTCGTCAATCTGTTCGGCGCCCTCGCAGTGGGCATCACCGATCGAATTAAGAAGGCGGCATTCGACCCGACGATACCCGGCGGTGGCGAAACCACCGCGGCGATCGTCGTCATCGGTCACGCGACCGGTCTTTCGATCGACGAATTAGGACGGGTGCTAGGCTTGTCCCACGCGGGGACGGTGCGGCTTGTCGATCGATTGGTTGCAGCCGGGTTCGCCGTTCGATCCAAAGCGCTACGGGACCGTCGTGCAGTAGCGCTGATGCTCACTGAGGCAGGCGAGACTCGCCTATCTGCGATCCTGCAACGAAGAAACGAGACTTTATCCGAAATCCTTAGCCATGTCTCGAATGCTGACCGCCTCGTGCTGGAACGTATTGCCGAGACAATACTTGCGCAGATGTCTGACGACGCTGTCTCGGCGCTGACGATATGCCGGCTCTGCGACGAGAGGCGATGCTACAACTGTCCGATGGATGCCTTTGGAATGCTGGAGTCGTCGACGCATAGAGTCGACCCATAAGTGCGCGCAGAGACGCTTAGCGTATATCTGTGCCCGTTCTATGTCCTGACCCCTCAAAGGGATCCCATGGCCTACCCGTGGCCACAACAGCTCTTCCCGTGCTCGTGCATCGCGATGGATCGATCTGTCAGGGTAGTGACTTGATTCTGGATTGGACTGGAATGCCTGGCGGTGTTCCTGAAATTGAGCGGAGACTCGAAGAAAAAACGGCGCCACTCATCCGTCAGTGCCTGTACGCTGGACTGCTGTCCGATTCAAAATCGGGCATCCGTGATGTCCTTTTCCGAGTGTCGAGCCGACCGCAATCTGTAATCGGTCGATTAACGTGGCCCATACTTAGGCCCATGATGGTGTCTGGGATGAATGCCCGGTTAGATGTCCTTCCGGACCTTATCGCTCAAGTGGACCATGAGCTTGACTGGTTCGATCAGGTGATATTCGAGCGTGGGGACTACCTTTCCGGAGATGAATTCGGTCGAGCTGATCTCACCGCAGCTAGTTTGCTGGCACCAATCGCAAGCCTCCAAACCGAACCGGTTCGGGGCATATCTGAGGGGATTCGATGGCCAGTATCGCTATCGTCAGCCCTCAAGCGCTGGTCGAACCGCTCAGCAGTGAAATGGGTCCAGCAGGTTTATGCCACCGATCGCGCGTCGGTCTGGAAGCGATGGTAGCGAGGCCCAAGCGGTCGCCCGATTACGTAGATCTTGCCGACTTGAGCGACTCCAAAGCCGCCATTCGATTTTCCACCCAATCCCGGTCATCCGGTGCGCTCGAACTGTATCTCTCAACCGGACGTAAGAGCGGACTGGAACGGACCTAGAGCAAGGCAAGGCGCGGGCGAACTCCACTCCCTCACGCCAGCGATCGTCACCCGAATAGGCCGAGACCCGGCAGGGACTAGGTGACGCCGGTCGCAGACCCAGCACACAGGCCACGCTTGTGTGCTGGCGGCAGCCCGGCGGAATAGAGCGCGATGCCGGCCATAAGCCGGCAGGCGCCAACCTCCCCTTCGGCATCCCTTGACGATGAAGTTCTTTATATGTTCTCGGTGGCGTATGGGAACCAAACGCCTCGATTCTGTCGCCGATCTCGTTCGTCATGGCCTCAATGCGCAGATCGAGTGCGGCCGCTGCAGGCGTGTAGTCATCGTGCCGGCGGCCCGGCTTCGCGATCACTGCTTCAGCAGGTCGATCCCTCTTAAACTGGACATGGTAGCCCAGCACTTGCGCTGCAGCTGTGGTCACCGCGGTGCCAGGATTGATCCTACCGGCAATTAGCCGACCTGCGCTCCATAATCTGGCTCGCGCAACCAATTACGAGTGGAAGGGCGGCACCGAAGCGCCGCCCTCCTGACGATCACAGGAACTCGACGTTCTCGGCGATGATCTCGCAGCCGTAGCGGTCATTGCCTTCGGCGTCCTGCCAGCGCGAGTAGTGGATGCGACCCGTCACGGCGAGCTGGTCACCCTTGGCCTTGTGCTGGCGCAGCGGGAGCCCGAGGCCATTGAAGACGGTGATCTTGTGGAATTCGGCATCCTTGACCGGGTAGCCGGTTTCCGGATCCTTCTGGACCTTGCCGTCGCGGATCACCGGACGTTCAGTCACGAGGATCAGTTCGGTGATGCGGGTGTCGCTGCGGTCGCGGGCAACGGGATCCTTGGCGAGACGGCCGACGAGGTTGACGATGTTCATTGCAAGAGCCTCCTTGGTACCGACGGCTCGTCCGCCGGTGCCCTTGTCGAGCCTCGGCGGGAGAGCTGGGACACCGCGCGCTTCCGCGCGCGGGGAACCTCGTAAATCGAGGTGGTGCGGGCAGCCCGGCTTGCCGGGCAACACGGCTCGCATTTCTGCAGGTTGGCCCTAAGCTCGACCAAAGAGGCATGGGCACTGGTCGGCGGACGTGCTGTTGGCACAGGAGCTTATCGCACGCCTGGACATCAACTTCGCCGCGTACCGGCTTGTTATTGACGATGATGATCACGGGATAATTCGCCCGCCCTTGCCGATCCCGGTGAGCGAGAGGTCCCTCTGCGGCACTGATCCGGAATACCCGACCTCGGCCACCTCCGGCGCCAATCCACAACGCCGGCGTGACTGGCCTGACGTTGATGCACGATCAGACAAGGCTCCAAGGAGCAGGCTGCCTCGGCGTTCCGGAAATCAATCGCGATCGACGGCAGCGGCGCCCCAGGCTCCGATGGCATCGATGATCTTTGCTGTGAACCGCGGTGGGAGTCGTCCGGCAATGTACCCGGGCTGCTTCATCAGGGGTCTGATGTCGAACCCGGGCCAGGTGAACCGGTTGAATTCCGAAACGACAATCGCGCTACCCGGAACGAGCCCGGCTGTGCGTGCGATCTCATCGGGGATGGGGATGGCGTTCTTGCGCCCCTCGCCCTTGGTCGTGATCGCGGCAACCAGATAGCGCGAGCCGTCCACACCCACGACGACGACGAAGCGTTCCTTGACGCCTTCGTCGCGGCCTCGTCTCTGCTCTTCCTCGAAGAGATAGACGTAACGGAGGATATGGCCTGCGGCGGGTCGGTCAGTCTTCCCAGCGGTCATTGGCAAGTTCACTGGCCGAAGGCCGTGCATTGGCAAAAGCCTTGCGGTCGGCTCCGGTCATGTCGGACGAAGCGACAGCTTCGATATTCATGTGGCCGGCGATCACACCGCGTGCCGCCTGTTCAAGATGGCGGAAATACTCGCTATCTGCGATTACATGCCGCTCGCGGCCATGGCTGGTCAGGACGACCGGCTGCTTGGTTGCCAGATCGAGGAACTCGCCGGTGTTGTTGTGAAACTGGGTTAGGGGAACCCTGGGGTGCTCATTCGCCGCCGCTGGCATGGTGGTATCTCCTCTTGGCCTTAAAATAGCAATTATTGCCAAAATAGCAAGATTTCTGTGGCGCCACTCGCCGCGCTAGTCGTCCCCATCTCTCGCCAGCGGCTCAGACAGCCACGGGACGAGGCCCGCATCAATCGCAATGCCCAGTGTCCTTGCGAGGCGGCAGGCTCGAGCGATTGACCCGTCTGGAACATCGAGCGCCCTTTCAATGTGCCCAAGGGTTTCGCCAGCGCCAGGCGCACAGACCGCGTGAAGCTTGCCCGGCTGTGCCGTGATGGCAAAAGGCCAAGTCATCGCGACACCGACAACCCGTTCATCGAGAACAAGCAGGGTGTCACCGGCTGCGATGCTCTCGTCGGTCTGCACGGCGTCGTAGGCATTGCCCGTCGAGGCGAACGCATGGATCCGCCAGACGCTGAAGGCGAAGCGCTCGCTGTCGGTCAGCATGGCAGGCTCGCTTCGGAAAAGGCGCGCTGCGCCGCCTCCGGAAAGGCTGCGGTGAGGTTCCGGTGAAGCGGTCCGGAGGACGCTGGGAAGAATGCGCCGGTGCTGCTCGGCCGTGTGATCCGCAGCGCGCTTGCGACGGCATCCACGACGAAACCCGCAAGCTGATTGCTCGCTGTCAGTTTGCCGAATTCAGGCGGTGCAAACCCGGCTTGATGCCAAAAGGCGAAGCCGGTCTCGAGGGTCTCGATATAGCTGGCATGGCTACCATCGTCCTGTTCGTCGTCGACGCTCGCCTCGACCGTCCGGTAGGTCCCGAAATCATGGGCGTTAGCCTTGATCCGCAGGGTGATCCCGGCGGGCGGAGGCCCGGCGACCGCGATCAGCGCAGCCCTGTAGAGCGTGACTTCTGCGGTATTCACGAGGTCGAAGTTCGGGGTGTGGCCGATCTGCGCGCAGTCTTCGTTCCACGGAGCCCCGCCAAGATCGAGAGTCCAGTTTGTCTGTGCCATTCAAGCCTCCTTTGCTTGAACGGCACCTCCCCCTTCTCTTTCGCAGGCAGAGTTTCCGCTGCAGGTCGGCTCGGCTTGCAAGCACCGGGCAAAGAAAAGGCCCGCCCGCGACGAATGCGCGGACGGGCCTTCCCGATGTGACCGGCGCGGGTCGCGGCACCGGTCACGGGGGGCTTGTCCCGGTCAGGCGTCGACGCTCGCGCGCGTCTTGCCCTTGGGTGCCGGAGCGGTGCTGTCGCCCAGACCGTCGCCGGTGGCAGCACCGCTGTCAACGCTGCGGTCGCTGGCCGGTTCGTCGCCGGTGGCAGTCAGCGGCGGCAGGGCGCCTTCACTCTCGCTGCCGAAGCCGTCGAGCGAGGCCTTGGGCTTCGAGCGGCGCCAGGCGACGTTGTAGCTGCCATCGTTCTGCTGGAACATGGCGACCGGGATCGGCGCCGAGAGGCTGGGATCGTCGATCTGGCCCGAGAGGAAGCACTCGCCGGTCTCGTTCGACGAGTATTCCCAGAGCGCGCCGATCTTGACCCAGCTGCGGCGGTCCGCCGAGAGCGCCATGAGGTCGAACTTGGGTGCGCGCTCGTTGCTGGATTCGAAGGCCCGCAGAGCGACGGTCGCACTGAAGGTCAGGGTGGTGATGCGGCCGATGTGAACGCCTTCTGCGTTGGCCTTGAGGGTGCCGATGTTCATGTCGAAGTTCTCCTGATGCTGTCCGAACCCCTTGTCCGGAACACCTTCTCCCATCCCCCTCTCCTCCGGGCCCGTGGCCCGGCCCGTGCGCCAGCCACCGCAGGCGCGCGTAATTCTATCCAGCCCAGAGGGCTGAGGAGTCTTGATGTGTGGTTTGGAGCTGAACCGGCCCTGCTTCGAGCCATGCACGGTCTATACTGACCTAAGCTTCGGGCTCGGACCTGTCCTTGATGTGGCTGAGGCGCGCCATGAAGGCCTTGGCTTCGAGCTGATTGGGCCCATCGCGCGTGGCGAGGCAGGCCATCCTGTCGATCTCGAGCTGTGCGGCAAGACTTGCATCGATATGGCAATAGGGTTCGAGCACGCGGATTGCGTCAACTGCGCGGGGGAGCTCGCCGAAATCGGTTCCGACCCATACAAGTTCGATCTTTTCTCCGTCTTCGTCAGGGGCGCTCAGTACCTGTGCGAAATAGGTCTGAAGCGGGCGATCCCAGCCAACATAGGCACTTGCCGCCGCAATCCCGTTGCGAAGCGGTACTTTGTGTCTGCTCATGCGCCGTTTACCTCCGCATCGGGCTTGGGCGGCTGCCCGGTCACGCAGCGAAATGCCTGCCCTTCACAATGATCAGTAGTCCGCTGGCCGCATCAGCGTGATGACCCGCCGTGTCATCGCTGGATTGGCCGGATCCTCGGACCCGAATGCCAGTTCGGTGTCGTAATAATCGACTTTCATCAGCACCTTGATGCCATCGACATCCAGGCTTGCAAAGTCTCGCTCGGGCGAATCCGGGGCGAAGGTGCAATGGCGCAGAGCGGCGATCAGCCGGGCCTGTGCCATCATGCTTTGTGCCACCGTGTCGCCGCCGAGTTCTGCAAGCAGCCCGGAGGTCATGACGATGCGTGCCGTTCGGTCACGGCCCTGGCGTGCGGCATCATTGAGCAGCGCGATCCGCTCGGTGCGCTGCCGAGCGCAAGAGAGGTCGGATGTGTCATGCATTGGAGCTCTCCTCCCGATCAAAGGGGCGATCAGCGGGCAACCGGACGGCCTCGCGAGCCTCAGCCGGCAGGCTGACAAGCGGACAGCTGAACATTGATCGCGGTCCCGGGGGCGACGGTAATGGCAACCTGCCGATCCTTGGGAATGACCCACAGGATACCGGCGAGCGTGTCGCGGATACGCGCCGCAATGGCCTCGTCTTCGCCGAGCAGCACCCGGGCCGCGAGCTCGCGCGCGTCGCGCAAGAAGTGCTCGTGCTGGGTGTCCCAGGAGTCGGCCTCGCTGTCGTCGCTCGCACAGAAACAGACGTTCTCGATCAGATCGACCAGCGTTTCGGGGGTCAGCGCCGGACCCGGCACAAAAGCGATGCGGATCTGGTCGACACCGCTGTACCAGCCATCCTCGCCCACGACAAAGGCCACATCTGCCGGGAACCGTTCCTCGCGCTGCGTTTCGCTGGCGCGGTGGAAGACACAGAACCTCAGCTCGATCGTCTCGGCACGAACATGGTCATCGAGCGGCGGAAAGCTGCCGTTCTCGGCGATGACGTGGCCCTGCTCCCCGGCTGCAACATAGAAGCGCACGTTCCCGAGCTGATGCAGCGCGTCATACCAGCCATAGCCAGCGTAGGCAGGATGGTTCTCGACGAGGTGCGGGCGCAAAGGGTGCTCGCGCAGCGCGCGCTCCAGTCCCTGTGCAATATCGGGCTCAAGATCCGCGACAAGGATCGTGTCCGCACCTGCTTCGACTTCCTCATACTCGACATTGACGTTGTCGCTCTCCGCGATGGCCGCATGCCAGCGGGGCAGGCAGGGGTCGGCCTCGGGCAGGGCAACCCCCAGATCGCGCGCTTCCTTCCAGTTCTCGAAGGAGAGCCGGTGCTGGCCTTTGTGCGCCAGCGCGGCATAGATCGTGCGCTTGCACCCTGCCTGAAGCGCCGCAAATGCGGCGTTCTCGACGAATTCCTTGCGCGCCGGGAGCACAAGGGCAAGGCCCGGGGTGGCCCCGATATCGAGCCGGGCATGGTAGGTCTTGCCGCCAAGGCTCTCCGAGACGCTGGCAAGCTTGCGGGTGAGCACCATGCCATGGAAATTCGTGGTGGGGTCCTGGTGGTATTCGCGCCCTTCGAACACGCCGATTTGGCTGCCGTTCCACTCGGCAATGTAGATCGCCTTGGCGAGGAACTCCTCGCTCGGCATTTCCGTGCCATTGAAGAACACAGGCAGCGGGTAGAACTTCGCGACCTCGCGCAGAATCCGCTCGGACGTCTGCTCGCTCACTCCGGGCATCAGGAAAGTGATGGTCGTCCCAACCGGACGAGCAAGGGGCCGCACGGCAATGTCCTGCGCGCCGGTCCAGCCATCCGCGGGGACATGGACCGACCATCCGGTGTCGGCATCGACATGACGCGAGCTGATCTGTGTGTCCTTGCCCGCCAGGCTGAAGACACCCATGCCTGCCGGGTCTTCGGCCTCATGGATGCGCTGGTTCCAGCCCGAATCCCCGAGCGCAATCATGGTCTGGGGATCGGCGACGCCGGTTCCATCATCGACAAGGGTCAGTCGCGCTCCGTCCTGATCTGCGCAGCAGGCGATATCGATCCGGGAAGCGCCCGCGCGGCGACTATTCTGGAGGAGCTCTCCCAGAATATCGCCCATGGTGCCGTTAAAGAGGCGTGTGACTTTGGTGATCGTCTTCGGGCTGACGCTGGGTCGGATAACTGTCGGGTTCATGGCAAGGGGTCCTTCATCGCACTGGTTCGCCCTTCCCCTCCCCCTTCCCTCCAGATCGGCGGATCGATGCCTGGCCAGAGCCGGGCGGCCTTCGGCCTGCTCTTCAGGCCACTCGTTTTGGTCGCAGGGCATCGGGCATCGGGATGATCTCGTGCGCCGTATCGCGCAGCGCCGTGACCTCGCCGCGCGCGGCGTAGAGGTCCTTCGCGATCAGCGCGCAGACTTCGGCCTCGCCATGAGTTGGCCGGCCAAGGTGATCGACGCGCTCGACTTGCCGGGCAATCACGCCGACTTTGCCTTCCGGCACCCATTCGGCCCAATCGCCCCAGGCGCTGGTCACGCAGAATTCGCCGATCGCGGCGATGTAGGCCTTACGCGTCCGCAGGATCGTGGAGGCATTCTCCTCGACGGCCTCGCCGGTAAAGGCGCTGAAGCGGTCCGGATGCCAACATTTGGCGGTATCGCGGGCAAGCTGCAGGAAGCCCGCGGAGCAGGAGCCCTGCCCATCAAGCTCGCTAGAAAAGGCAAGGATCGGGAGCGACCAATCGCAGTCTTCTTCGTAGGACCCTCCCTCGATCTGTAGCGCCGACGGCATGGCGGCCTGTCTCTGATCGGACAGAATGATGCCGCCGTGGCTGGCGGTCATCACCGACCAAATCCCGGGGCCAAGCTGATCGGCCTGTTGGACAGCACCCCAGATCGATGTCGATGGGCGCGGCGACGGAGCAAAGCATGTCATGAGCGAACTCTCCTTCTTCAGGTTCGCTCACATCCTCCCCCTCCCCTTCACTCGAGAATGCGGCGGGCTTCGCTGATAATTGCCTCAGGCGTCACGCTGCTGACGGCCATGGATACGACAAGCCCGGCCTGACCGAGACGCTCGCGCTCGATGCTGCGCAGCTCAAGATAGTCAGCATCATCCGACTGCAGGATCTGGAGCGCGAACTTGCACTCCACCCCGCTATGCTCATCGAGCAGCGCCACCAGGAAATCCGGCCTCGCCGAGCCCGCAGCCAGCGCGATGTCAAAGAGGACCTTCTTGACGGCCATCCTGACACCGAGGCGGCGCAGTTCATACTGGGCCTGTTGGAGCGCGCGCAGCACATCGCGATCGTGGTCGCGCTCGGCGGGCACGAACTGGTTTCCGCTGAACACAGGCTGGGCATAGGCCCGCAGCGCCAGGTATCCTTCGCGCCGGCTGTGCTCGCCGACGACAGCAAGCACCAGAAACGGTGGCTCGACCTCGGCGCGGATGATCCCGGTGTGCTGGATGCGGTTGCGGATTTCGACGGTGCCGAGCCCCGTCACGACCTCGCTCGACGTCACCTCGCTCGCTTCGAGAAGCAGAAAGGCCTGCGGCGCAAACTCGGGCGGCCAGGTCTCGGCGGCAGAGCGTAACCGGGCATGGACACGCCGCTTCTCGTAATCGATGGCGTTGGTGTAGAGGTGATCCGACAGCCGAATACCCGGAGCGATCTCGAGGCCCGCGGCTGCGCGCTTGAGGTACCGCATTTCTGCGCTGATCGAGCCTTCGCGCCTGCCACTGGGCGGCAATTCGCGCAGGACGTTTGCGCCTGCCCGCTCGAGCAGCAGCCAGAGTAGCTTGCCCAGGCGCGGGATCGCAACGCCGCGTGAGCGGTCGTCCGGCTCAATGTCTTCCGGCCTCTGTGCAAGCTTCTCCGGCGCCTTCTGGTGCGCGCTGAACAGGCCCTTGGGAAGGCCGATAGCGTAAAGCGAGTCCTTTGCGGTCTCGCGGATACGCGGCGGTGCCTGGGGCAAATGAAAGGGGCATTTGGCATCGTGGCCTGGCCGCGAGGTAAGGCGCCTGAGATAGTAGGTTTCCTGAAAACTGAGATAGGCCGCGCTCATCAGCGGCGGCGGACGCTCTGCCCCAAGGCAATCGCAGGCGATCCACTTGTGGTTCTCGCGCGCGGTGGAGACCAGCGAGACCGAAGCACGGTGGTCGGCCTCGCTGCCCCGGCCTGTATACCAGCGCACCAGCGCAGCCTTCAGCTCGTCGCTGATGGCGACCCTGCCGGTCTTTCCAGTGGTGTCCTTACCTACCAGCCACATGCATGGTGACGCCTTGACCCTGTCGTTTGTTCACGGTATGTTCATACTCAGCGGGAGCCCATGAATAATGAACAAGGTCTTTGATATCGGCAAGTTCGACCTCGATGTCACGCTGCGCGACGCGGCACTTGATCCCAATTGCCGCCCAACCAAGCGCATGCTCGCCAATGCCTCGATCGGAGTGGAGCCGTTCGATGCCTACTACTCAGCGCGCGAGCTCTATGAGACCTTGCAGGGCGTCTTCCAGGGCCTGCCCAATGCCAAGGCTCGGCTGACGCAGATCCTGTCCTGCCATTGCGATGACTATCAGCGCTGCCTCTACTATGCGCTGGCAGGGCGCGGGGTTATCCAGATGCTCGACGATCTCGAATGGCTCTTCGAACTCCTTGGGCCGCGGTGCCAGATGTCGGGGCAGATTCTGCGCTCGGGCCAGCACCCGGCACCGATGGTCAACCCTTACGTCTCGTCAGAGCCTGATGGCCCTGTTCCTGCCCGCAATGCCGACTTTACCGAAGGCCCATCGTGGCATCTCGATCCCGGCCTCGGAGGGATGATCGAGGAATAGACATTGCGGCGACATTGCCATGCCTAGGCATGCACACCTGCGTTCACGGCATCAATGTAAGTCAGCACGTCCTGCACGCGGTCGCAGCGCACAAGCTCCATCGCAGTCTGGCCGGAAAAACCGGAAAGCGGCTCAGAACGATACCAGGCATAGGTCATGATCATAGAACCGAAACGCGGCTCCACCTTGCTGAGCACCTCTATCATCGAGCCGATGCGGCGCTGAATGTCATCCGATTCCATGCGGCAGGTAGCATCTTTGTCGAGACCAAGCGTGCGCCCGAGTTCATCGCCCGTGGTGCCCAGCAGCGCTATCAGTTTACGCGGATCATGCGCGCCATCTTCCGCATCGCGATGAGAATTCATGCAGGGACCTCAGATCAATAGTGAAACCGGCATTGGGCAATCTCTAGCTGCTGCTCGTTTCCTTTGCCGGTGACGCGATAGACCAGACGGTCTTCTTTGGTGATCCGCCGCGACCACCAGCCTGCCAGGGAGCCTTTGAGCGGCTCAGGCTTTCCGGTTCCTTTGAAAGGCGTTCGCTGGCATTCCTTGATGAGGTCGTTGAGCCGGGTGAGAACCTTGTCATCGGTTTGCTGCCAGTGCAGATAATCCTCCCAGGCGTTGTCTGCAAAGACCAGCTTCAAGGCTCGATCAGCCCGCGCTCATTGCCGCCATCGCCATCCAGTTGCTCGATCGACTGCCGCAGGCGGTCGGCATTGGTGCGGTTCGAAAGGAGATACATGGTCTCCTCGATCGCGTTCCAATCTTCGAGCGAAACCATCACGATCGACTCGGCCTTCTGCCGCGTGACCACAACATGTGTCCGGTCACTGACCACCTGATCCATAATGCCTTTCAGATTGGCGCGCGCTTCTGAGTAGGTGATAACGTCCATAGCTTCATCCTTTACCGAACCATTGTACTAATATTGGTACAACTGCAAGCTTGAACAAGTGGTGAAGGGCAAGACCCTCATTTTTCCGAGAGCAGCCTACAGGACAACAACCTGCAGCTCGATCGCTCCGGAAAGGCTCTCTTCTGCAGGCAAAACGCAGAAGGGCTGGAGCTTGCTGTCCGTCCTTACCACGGCATGGCTCTGCCCGGAATTTGCGGTCATCCGAATGGCGACGCGCTCGGCATTGGCGCGCCCGCACAGGATGTCCCTTCTCGGGTCGAGGCTCTGAGGCAGCATGATCACCTCCCGAGCGTTACGGCGTCGCCGTGAAGAATGTGCGAACCGCGCGCTTTGGGGGCACGACTTCAAATCGGCGCTCCATCAATCTGCTGATGCGGAACCGGCCTCGGCCATCGGGCGTGCTGAGTTCAATCTTCGCGCCCCGCTTTGTCACCCTGAACTCGGCGTGTTCGCTCCCGTCGGTGAACTTCATGGGTTCAGGCAGCCGGATCAGGTCGCCATCGGCGATCTTGCGCTCCTTGAGCCGGAGCTGGCGGTAGCACCGGTTACGCCAGTCGAGAGCATAAGGGTGACGGGTTGGCCCCAGTTCCTCAAGGATACTTCTGGGACACCCGGCTTCCACCGGCCCGGAGTTTTCATCCATGTCCTTGTAGCCGAACAGGAGGCCGTCTGCGGCCTTGGGGTTCCAGCGGACCAGACAGATCACCGCGGAGATGGCGTGGGTCTGGTTATTCGGTCCATAGCGCTGGACAGCCGCGTAGTAGGCACCGGATGTGGACACGCTTCTGATGACCCGGCATCCTTCGAAGGTGCCGGTTTCTTCATTCTCGCGCTCCCATGTGAGCTGATTGTCGAGATAGGCCTTGGGAGTGTCGAAGCCCCCCATTCCGGCACGGTGCATGTAAAGCCAGCCCATGCGTGTTCTCCTTCAGATGAGCCCCGGCTGCGCCGGAGGTGCGATCTTCAATTCGCGCGCGATGCGCGCCGTGAGTGCGTGAATGTCTGCAAGGGCGGTGATCGGCGCTTTGCGCATCACCGCGCCAGGCGGTTTCCAGAACGGGTTGCGCCAGGCGAGACCAGGTTCGCCAAACCGTTCCGGGCTGATGCGGACATAGATCCCGTCGGCTTCCAGCACATGCTCGCCCGCCAGCTGTTCCTGCGAGGTGTAATAGCTGATGCGGTAATCGGCGTGCTCGAGCCCTATCCCTGCTGCGATCTGGCGCAGCGCCCGCGTGCCTTCGCGCCGGTAGTGGCGCAGTTCTTCGGGACGATAGTCGAGCCCGCGTTTGACCAGCGCGATGATTGCAGGTCTGCCCGCATGGCTTTGAAGAGCGCACCCAGCTTTGCTTTCGGCGGCACCGCGCGCGGTCCGCAGTCGGGCTGGACTGTCACGCGTTTCACGATGGGAACCGCCGACGCCAAGTCTGCAACTGTCTGCCGCGCCAAAACTGCAGGTCTGATCTGCCCCGGGATCTTGTCGATCACGTACAAGCGCACGGCCACGCTGGTGCCCTGCTTGTGATAGCATTTGTCGAGCCGGATGGATGTGCGGACCGTGCAAGAGGCAAAGGTGTCTTCGTAGATTTTTGCAAGCTTTGCGCTCGGCGTGAACCAGTCCGGCATGATCGCGACGATCCTGCCCCCCTGCTTGAGGCGCGTTATGGCAGCGCGCAGGTGACGCACCGCTGCGAACTCGTCTGCTCCTCGCCCCATTGACCGAGAGAACGGCGGGTTCATCAGGATCAGGCTTGGCTGCACCGCCGTGTCGAGATGCGAAGCCAGCATGGCCCCATCGATCCCTGTCATGGTGGCCTCGGGAAACAGCAGAGCCAGCTTTTCACGCCTGCGCGGATCGATTTCGTTGAGATGCAATGCGCTGACATTGGGCAGAGTTGCCACGAGGGCGCCATGTCCGGCGCTCGGTTCAAGAACGATATCGGTTGCAAGCGGCTGCGCCAAAATCACGCAAAGCGCTGCAAGGTCTGCGGGCGTCGAGAATTGCTGGAACCTGATCTGGTCTTCACTTCTGACCGTATGTGTCGGCAGTGCCTCGATAAGCGCACTGATCTCCGAAATCTGGTGCAGCATCTGAGGCTTGTTCAGCAGTCCGGCCATGTGGCGCGTCAATGCCGCCTCGAGCAGGTCAAAGGCGTCCCTCTGGCTCCATGCGCCGTTTGCGGAGCCCTCCCCGTAAAGCTGGCGCATCGTCTCAAACAGGCGTTGCTTGTTCGCCAGTCCGGTGGCGATGGCGTGCTGGATTTCGGTGATTGCTGCGTCCAGCTTCTGGCTGGATTGTTCAAATAGGTCGGTCACGGTCTGCTCCTGATGCTGAACCGCATCAGGCCATCCCCCTCCCCTCTCGCCTCGGAGTTATGAGCCCGTAATCACCACAGGCTATGCGACAAGGGGTGCCCGGCAGCGACGGGAATTCGGGACCGGCACCATCCCGATGATATCGGTTTGACTTCTACCGCCGAAAATGATCATAAAACACGAACTGGGTCGCAGAACTGCGATTCATCGAAAGGCAGACGCATGTCCTACACCGTGAACACACTGCGAAATATGACCAGATCCTGCGAAATGATGCGCGATCGGGTCAAAGCTGTGGTGTTCAAACCTGATGAACGCAAGGTCCTGGATATCACGTTTGGGCCTACGGCGGCAGCGGAATTGGTCGGAAGAACGCCTGAAGCGCTTGCCAAGGCAGAGAAGGAGGGACGTCTCGCGCCTCCGAAGCAGCTTAACAATGGCCGTCGCTATTACACGCTCGAAGACCTTACTCATATTCGCAAGGCGCTGAACATTCATCCGGGCAAGCTAGCCCATGAGAATGCGGTCGTAGTAGCCGTGCAGAATTTCAAGGGCGGCGTCGGCAAGAGTACGATTACCAAGCATTTCGCCGATTTTCTTGCACTGAACGGATATAGCGTTCTCGTGATCGACTGCGATCCTCAGGCGTCAACGACAACTATGTTCGACATCCAGCCCGAAGCACTCATCGATGAAGAGGAGACTTTAGGAAACTTCCTGTCGCCTCGCAGTACATTCGATGATTTCAGGAATGCAATCCGAGAAACCGCTTGGCCTACAATCAAAATAGTGCCGTCAAGCCTTGGCCTGCAGGATGCAGAGTGGGACCTCACGGCAACGTTGACGGAGGGCGGACAAGCAGTGCGCGAGGGACTTCAGCGTCTCCGTATTGGCATCGACAGTATCATCAAGGACTTCGACGTCGTCTTGCTCGATCCTCCGCCGGCCATGGGGTTCCTGGGCCTCAATGTGATGGCCGCCGCAACAGGTATGCTCATCCCGGTTCCGGCAAGGCAGCTCGACTATCTTTCAACCATCCATTTCATGGACACCATCGCCGAGAATATCGAGATCCTCGAGGATCACGGAACACCTGTTGATTATGGGTTCATTCGCGTCGTCTGCTCGGCCTACACCCCCAGCAAGCCAGGTGAAGCCGACATGTGGAAGATGATGAAGGCCACATATGCCAATTTCCTGCTGAATCAGCCGATCCTGGCTTCTGAGGAAATCAAGAATGCCACTCAGGCATTCCGGTCGATCTATGAAAGCAAGCCTTCAGCTGCGCACGCAACCTACCAGCGTTGCCGGGACAATCTCAACGCAGTCTTCGGAGAAGTTCTGAACGAAATACATGAGCAGTGGCCGTCGAAGAGCATTTCGAGACGGTCATCTGACACGGCAGGGAGTGTTGCAGCGTGAGCCGTCGTTCATTGATTGGCGAGGCCCTCGCCTCCCCTGCCCCTGACCAGCCTTCCATCTCTGAAGCCAAGGACGCTGCAGGGGCAACCGCATCGCGCAATTTCACAACACGTCGGCTTGAAGGCTTCACGGAAGCAGCGCGGATGGTCAAGCGTCCGACCATTCGGCTCAAACCTGCAGAATGTTCGATCTGGCCGGGAAACGCCCGTGATTACGAACAGCTCACCGAACCCCGTTTGCGATCTCTGATTGAATCGATCCAAGCAGAAAACGGGAACCGCATCCCAGTAGTCGTGCGTCGGAAACAGCAAGGTGAGCTGCAGTACGAACTGATCATTGGCACAAGGCGCCACTGGGCTGTCGCGTGGCTCAACGCCAATCACTACCCGGATATCGAGCTCGTAGCGATTATCGAAGATCTCGATGACGAAGCTGCGTTCCGCCTTGCTGATATCGAGAACCGCGAGAGGGAAGATATCTCAGATTTAGAACGCGGTTTGAACTACAAGGCAGCAGTCGACACCTATTACGATGGCCTTCAGGCACGGCTTGCTGAACGCGTGAAGATCTCGAAATCTACGCTCGCACGGTACATCGGCCTGACAGAGATCCCGCAAACAATCGTAAGCGCATTTGCCTCGCCAATGGAACTTCAGGTCCGGTACGGTGACAAGCTTCTTCCAGCCATACGCAACCCATCGCTGCGCCCCAGGATGGAGGAAGCAGCAAAGCAAATCGCTGCGGAACAAAGTTTCCGGCAATCCGGAGACGAAGAGCCAATTTCTGGCCCTCAGGTTGTTGTCCGTCTACTCAAGGCAGTTTCGGGCAGGCCTGGCCGTGCCCAGAAAGCCGTAATCGAAGCCGCAGGATCGTCCATTGGTGTCATCGAAAAGGATCGTGCACGAGGGCTCACGATAACGATCAAACCCACTGATTTGAGCGCTGACGAAATCCTCGATGCATTGCGCCCTCTGATTGAGAAGGCGAAGATTCTAAAAAGGCCTGCCCCATGAAGGAGGGTTTCGAACCCACCTATGGCCATGCCTTTACCACTCTGAAAATGTGGTTTTTATCGTTTTATTTCATATGTTTAGCACACTTGTCCCACATGTGGGACAGCGGCAGATTTACTAGGCGAAGAACGTGAGCGAGAAAGATCAGTCCTCCTCCGGTCGCCGGGTGCAGTTCGAGATGTTCTTCACGCTGCCTGATTTCAGCGACATCTCGCTGCGGGACTATCAGGAGACCATGCAGCGTCCTTTCTTCAGCCTTTCGAAGAAGAAGCGCCTGAAACCCATTGAGTACCTCAGCCCGGACAAGTCGGTCACCGTCCATGTATCAGCCAACCCAGCCTATGGGATGGCGACCATCTGGGATGCAGATATCATGATCTATCTGGCGTCTCACCTCAACGAATTGCGCGAGCGGGGTGACAACGACCTTTCGCCGACCATTCGTGTTCAACCTGGCGATCTCCTCAAGCGAATCTGCTGGGGTGTAAGCGGGCGCGCCTATGAGCGACTGATCGCAGCGCTTGATCGTCTTCAGGCCACGACGATCAAGACGAACATCCGAGCAAACTCCAAATCCCGCGAGACCACATTTTCGTGGATCGATAGCTATACTCATCTCGTTGATGAGCGAACCCAGCGTTCGCTTGGGATGGAAATCACGCTTTCCAAGTGGTTCTTCGACGGGGTCATGGACAAGCGAAATGTCCTTGCGATTTCGCCTTTGTATTTCGAGATAACGAGTGGACTTGGGAAATGGCTCTACCGCGCAGCTCGCAAGCACGCTGGTGGCAATGGGCCAGAAGGTTTCACGATTGGCTTCGAAACTCTTCATCAGAAAAGCGGCAGCGAAAGCTCCCTACCCTCGTTCAAGAACAAGATTCTTGAATTGGCGCGAGCTAACAACCTGCCGGATATCAGTCTGGAGGTCATTGGAGCAGAGACGCCGCGCCCAAAGCTAAAGATGGTGATGCGTCGCCATCTCGAAAAACCTTCTGGAAAAACCGAGGGCAGTGGCTCTGTCACCACGGAGAGCAGAGCCCAGCGCATTCAGCGCGCAACCCCCGAAAAGGCAGCCAAGGTCAGCCCTCCGCAGGAATTCGTTGATCCTGCCCTCGTGCGCAAGCTCCTTGCAACAACGAGCGCGAGCTTGCGCCCCGAACAGCAAGCCGATGCATCAGCGGCATTGGACAGCAATGCAAGCCAATCTCAGTCACGGCGAAGGGGAGGGGGCGCGCAGGACACTCTTGACCCCGAAATCTACCAGGCCATCCGTGCTGAATGTCCTGGTTGGGATCTCGATGTGCTGATGCGGCAATTCGATTCCTTTTTGAACAGCAATCCGCATGAGTTGCCAAGGAACTACTCGAAACGGTTCTACGGCTTCATGAAGAAGCACCACGAGCGCAACAAGCATACGCTTCCGGGCTTTTGAAGATCGCGACCTTCTGCAGGACTTGGTAGCGGCGCCCGGCGCGCTGGTAGAGCTGCCGCTCGGCTTCAGGCCTGATTACGCTCTGCCGCAGGCATAGCGATCTATCGTAACAATAAGAACCGTCTCATCATGCACGGCAGCTAGCGAACGTGTTTTCGGGAATCACTTCGCTTAGCCCGCCCGATCAGAGGATCGCGTCTACGTTCGGCGCCTGCTAAGAAATCGCTGACTATGCCCAAGACCACCGGCATAGACCCTACGGCCGTGCTTCTGCCGTCCATCTTTGACTGAAATCAGCGATCTACTGTGCAGCGCTCAAGCCAGCTGGCAGATCGCCTTAGGCTCCACTTCGGTCACTGCGATCCAGAAACCCGACAGGTCGGCCTTCAAGCTGGGCGATGGAAAATGCCTCCAAAAACCATTCCTGAAAACACGTTAGACCGGAAATACCACATTTCCGAAAACACGTTTGTTTCAGCATAGGGGCAAATGGGGGATCAGAAAGTTTGGGATCGGCGCATCATATGTGAATCGGAACGCTAACTGATCCTCTGGCCTCACGTTCTCAGCCGCGCTTTCAAAGTTATCAACAGGGCGGGGAGGTGGCGAACGTGTGATCAGGCATCAGATGACGTGTTATTAGAATCTGGCGGTCGTGCTATCAGAAACCGAACATCGTGTTTTCAGATTCGGCATAGCCGCCCCGACTCGCGAGAAATCAGGAGTTTGCAGGCTGATCGCGAGCAGGTAACCTCTTAACCTTAGAATCTAAATCCCCTAACGTTCACGCCTGCGGCGGATTTGTTATTGATTTGATTCAAGATTAAGGAAGGCCGACATATCCCTTCGACAATGACCGCTTTGCGTGCAATGCGTACCTTCCACCGGGATGGCAGCTCGGCAGATTAGCGCTCGTGACAGCTTTAAGATCGATTCCGTGAATCACGACAGGGACCTGTGATTCAAACTTCCGATTGGCTTAACTTCACGTGGCTATCGCATAGTCCTCCGCATGTTAGAGGATGGACAAGGGGAATGTCAGATCTGGCTCGAAGCCAAAGATCCCGATCTCAATGTTGCAAGGCGGTACGTCATATCTCGAAGCCAGGACCTGTTCGGTGTCACGATTGTTGAATTCTCATGGGGGCGGATTGGAACGCGTGGACAGCGACGCAAGTTATCCTTCGCCGACGCAGGCAGGGCGACAAAGTTCGTAGAACAATTGCTGCGTCGCAGAGCGACCTCACATCATCGAATTGGCGTTTGCTACCGGGAGGTATTCCGGGGTCCATGATACGTTCACGTGTCCGTTGGGACGATTGCGCCATCGGAAGTTCGAAGGCTGACCATACTGGCAGTCGCCAAAGCCGCAACTGATTGTGAAGCGGTTCGCTTGGTCACCCCAAGGCCTCTGGCAAGCTCCGCACGGGTGAGAGGTCCGATACCGGCTACCAGACGCCAAGCTAGGGGAGCCGTCGAGGAGGCGTACAGGCCTGAAAGTGCTCCCTCAGCCTGCAGGTGAGCCCTTTGCATGGCACGGAGGTCAGCGCCTGCACTCTCAGCGGTACCCTGAAGCGCACGGCCTAATAGGACAGGCAGGGGTTCCTCGTGAAGTTCACGGAACAGAGCCCGCGGCATGACCCCAGCAAGCGCCATTGGCGCCGAGCCCAGCCCAAACAAGTGCGGCCGCATGGCAGCAGCGAGCGATGCCGCCCAGGCCGCCCCACGCGGTGCCATACGCGTTACCGCGAACCCACCGACTTGGACCATCTCACTGCCACCCTCGAGGAAATCGATTTCTTCAGTTCGCAGCTCCGCCAACCATTCAAGCAAGGCGCCCATCGGATCGCGGGTCGGCAGCAGCGCATCGAGCCGTTCGAGCGCGCGATCGGCGGGCCTGTATGTCTCGCTGAATCCTTCGGAGTGATGTCAGCCGACAAAATAGGCTACATTTCAATAATATCATGTAATATCAATATATTACATCGGATGCTCTGCGAGTAATTCTGTCTAGGGCAATATACACGTCGCGGTGTTCGACAAAATAAGCTACATTTCGCGGACAGCAAAAATCATTGGGGAGCCCGTTCCGTGATTGAGCGCAAGCCGTCTCCAGCGCCCCGGCGGAGCCTCAAATCGCTTGAGGCGGGATTGGCTCTCTACCCCCATTTCCGGCGACATATATCGCTTTCCGGCCCGGTGACAGCGGCTCAGGTTCAGGCGATTTCCGAGGCAACCGGCCTTAAAGAGCGGCAGATACGGACACTGGCCGCGCGCTTCCGGGTGCATCCGGTCGCGGAAACGCTGGCTCCAAAACCGCGTGGACCCGCTGTTGGATCGCACAGGATCGATCCCGAGGTGAGGGCCGCCATCGAGACGTTGATCGACGAAATTGCGCTCAAGATGGTGCCGCCATCGCGTGCGGAAGCGGCGCGGCAGATTTGGGGCCTGTTGCACGCGGACAACGGAGATCATCGCTTTCCCGCCGATCTGATCCCAAGCGAGAAGACGATCGAGCGGCTTCTGGCTGAGATTCCGAGCCGTGTTTGGGCGAAAGCGACGATGGGATCGAAGACGCGGAGCGCCCATGAACCGCACCCCGGCGAATATGCAAGCGAGGGATTTCTCGACCTGGTTCAGATGGATCACACCAAGGGCGATGTCATCCTGGTCGATAGTCTGCGGCGCGAACAGCTCGGAAGACCGTGGATCACCTTCCTCATCGAAATCTGGACCCGGTCCATTCTTGGTTACTATGTCAGCTTCGGCGACCCCTCGATATTCCGGTGCGGACGGGCGGTTGCGAGCGCTGTGTTGCCCAAAGAGCCGGCCCTCGCCCACCTGGGCGTCGATGTCAGCTATCCGATGCACGGTTTGTTCCGGCGCTTGCATGCCGATCAGGCCAAACCGCATCGCTCCGAAGCCTTCCGGCGCGCCTGCGTCCGCAATGGGATTGGCCCCGATGTGCGGAGGCCCGGGCCGGCCCATCTTGGCGGGCATATCGAGCGGCTGATCGGCACGATGATTGGAAAACTGCGGCTTTTGCCCGGTGCGACCGGATCGAACGTGGCGGCGCGCGACGGCTATGATGCCGAGGCGGACGCGGCGATGACGCTTGTGGAATTCGAGCGCTGGCTGCTGTGCCAGATCGCGATCTATCATCACGCGCCGCATAGCGCGCTGGGCGGCCTGTGTCCGGCCCAGATGTGGGAGCGCGAGGCGGCGAAGCACAGCCCGCTGCTGCCCGTGTCGGTCGATGCGGGCGAACTGTTCCGCCAGTTTCTGCCGTCGAAGTCGCTCACGGTCCATGCCAAGGGTATCCAGATCAGATATCGCCATTACTGGCACCCGATGCTTGCCGCCAGGATCGGCCAAAGGGTCGAGATCAGCTGGGATGAGCGGACGATCCAGCATATCTACGCCGACCTCGACGGCCGCTATGTCGAATTGCCGGTTGTCGGCGACTATCCCGACGTCTGGGAGGCGGATTGGGAGGCCGCCAGGGCAGGAGTGCGGGCGCTAGGCCGGGCCTACCAGGCCGATGGCGGTCGCGCGGCGACGGCGCGGGCGGTGGCCGCCGCCAATCAGGAAATCCACCGCGCCCGCGTTCGCACGAAGGCGGCGCGGCGCCAGGCAAAGCGCCGCGAAGGCGAGGGGACGACGCTCGCGGACCTCCGGTATGGCGAAGCGCCGGAAAAGCCGCCCATTGACTGGAAACCGGTCGCCGAGCTCAGCGAAGACGACTGGTTGCAGGAGCGGACATGAGCGCCGCTGCGACCGCGCCATCGCTGGCGCCCTCCTTCTGGATCGATTTCGAAGAAGCGCGGAACGCGGTCGAGACGATCGTCGATGTCGCGCATGACGATCCCGAGGAACGCCCGACCTGCATCGTGCTCACCGGACAGTCCGGCATGGGCAAAACCTCGATCCTGCGCGAAGCGCAGCGCCGCCTTGCCGAAGCCTTTCCCGAGCCCGCCGATTGGGGCGAGGCGCGCTATCAGCCCGTGCTGCGCACGGTCATTCCCTCGAGTCCGACCTCGCTCAAGATCAACCTCGCCCTGCTCTGGAAACAGGGCTGGCCGATCCGCACGAACACGCACAAAACCGCCGATTTGAAGGTCGTCGACCTGCTGGCCGAACAGGGCACGCGGCTGGTCGCGATCGACAATGTCCATGTGATCCTGACCGCGAGCGGCGTTGCGCGGCGCGATACGCTCGATGCGTTCCGCTTCCTGATGAGCGCGGGCAATGTGCCGCTGGTCGTGGCGGGCCTCGATGTCGCCCGGCAGATCTTCGCCGACGATGTCGAGCTGGCGTACCGCTCAATCATCCTCAAATTGCCGTTATGGGAGCCGGGCGAGCCCGCGCAGCGCCTGATCCGCGCGCTGGCCCGCGGCATGGGGATGGAGGAGCCCGACCATCTCGCCGAACCCGCGTTCGCCGAGCGCATCTGGCGGACCAGCGGCGGGGTCACCGGGAACTTCAAGCGCATCCTGCACTGGTCGGGAAAGGTCGCGCGGCGGCATGACCGCCGGTTCGTGACCCAGGACGATATCACCGAGGCGCTGCAATTGTTTACGCCTTATAGCCCGGAATGAGCGGGCGGGAGATCGAGCCGCTGGCGTTTCGGGTGAGGCCGCTGCCCGAGGAATGTTTCGAATCCTGGCTGCGCCGCCTGGCCGCGCGTCATGAGACCACGCCCAAAGCGCTGTTTCGCCATCTCGGCATCGACGCGGCGCTCGCCGATCGCGACCTGGCCGTGTCGCCCGTACCGGCCACGTCGCGCGTACCGGCCACGTCGCGCGCATCGGCTTGGTTGGCCGCGCCGGCGCCGGCGGTCGCTGGCGTGCCGGACCGCCGCCAGGTGATGGTAGAACGGCTCGCGTGGGCGACGATGGTGCCCGCGAAGGCGATTTCTAGGACGTTCGTCGGCTGTGGGCGCGGCGATCTGTTGCCGCTGACGCTGCGGTCAATCGGCTGCGCCCAGTGCTGGCTTGACTGGCTGGTGTCCGGCGCGCCGTGGCGGATCGAGCGGAGCTGGATCTTGCGCGTGACGACCTTCTGCGACCGTCATGCGCTGTTGCTGACCGATCTTGCGGGGATCAGGGCCCTGGGGCGGACGCAGGCCGCCGAGCGGGCGCTCGCGGCCCGGGTCGCGCGCACGCGCGCGCAAATGGCGCGGTTTGCCTTCGTCAAAACCCGAGTGCTGTGGAACGGGATGATTGCGCGGGAGCAAATCCGCGGCGCCCGCCCCGGTGACCGGGTAGGTTGGGAGCGGTACCGGGCGGCGCTGGTCGGCAACCGCTTCCACTACGCTCCGGTGCGTCATCTGCTGCTGGCGGCGCTCCACAGCAGTGACGGGCTGAAAGCCGGGCGATGGGAGCAAATCTTCCGCTTCGATGCGCAGCCGGCACGCCTGCCGCGAAAGGCGGCTTCCGGCGTCGGACCCCAATTATCGGATCTGGCGGAGGCGATCGCCAGGGTCGGCCTGCGGCAGCTCGACCGCGAGCGTCGCCGGCTCACCATGGTCTGCGAGCAGCTCGAGCAGGCCAAGCGCAATTATCCCCGTGCCCATTTGATGCAGGGGCTGAAGGCTCGCCGCGCGGCGCTGGCGCGCGCGGTACGAGACGCCGCCGCGACGGAGAGCGCGGCGATGTCAGCGCAGCGCCGTGGTTTCCAGGAGGCGCTGTTTTACCTGCAAGCATCGGGGATGGTGGGCGCGGCGATGTCCGCCGGCTGCGCCGAGCCGGCTTGCAGCGCGAATGGCGATCTGTGGCGGGCGCGGCTCGCCGCCTGCTTCGCCGCTCCCAGGTTTCGCATCCTGCTCGATCTGCCGGGTCATGGGCGCGGATGGTAAAGCCGGACGGCGACGGTCGCCCATTGGGCATTTCGCGCGAATTTGCCCTCAGGAGGCCCGTAGGGCGTGGTGGCGGCCTCTGGGCGCCCCCTCCTATCCGAGACCGCCTTTTTGCGCTCCCAGGGGCTTTTGCGCGAACTTTCCTTTGATCGTTCAAAGACAGGTCATGGCCTGAAACGGCGGCGCGAGTCCCGTATCGGGCGCGTCGATTTGAAGTTTCTGCCGGGGTTTCCTATCTTGCCGTGTTGCCGGGGTCATTCGCGCGCCGTCTCCATACGGGCGAGCACGCGCTCGACATCGGCCATGGCCGCGTCGAACGCGGCGAACGTCGCGCCGGAGCTGGTTTCAACGGATCTGCTTTCACCCTCGGCCGCCAGCGTGGCACGGCGCGCGCGGGGCAGGGCGCGGATGATCGTGTGATGTTCGTACGCCGCCCGCTCGGCGAGGCCCGCTTTGACGAGGGCGGCGACGAGATCGCGCACGCCGTTTTTCGAAACGCCAAGGGCCTTCTCGATCTGGAGCGGGCGCAGCGGTCCGAAGCCCGCGAGCAGCCGGTAGAGCAGCGGCGCGCGCGAGGTCGAACGCAGGACGGTCATCGCCTCATGCACTTCGCGCACGCTCGCATGGGCTGCATCGAGCTGGTCGCTCAGCCGCTGCGCAGCTTCGCCGGCGGCCTCGGCCGTGATAATGGCGCGCTCGCGGGACCAGAGCTCGGGTCTGAGCGCCTCGGCGCGCACGGCTCCGGGCAGGGGCAGCGGCCTGGTCGCTGGCTCGCTCCGCGCGATCAGGGCGCCGGCGAGGAGATCGAGCGCCCACAGCGGCGTGGCCGTCCGCGTCTGCTCGAAGGAGACCGGCCCGGCGGGCAGGGGGAGCAGCTGGTAGCTGCGCTCGGTGGGCGCGAAATGCGGCGAGGCGGCCGCGGCCCGATGCAGGCGATCGAGCGCGGCGAGGGGCCAGTCGTCCGCGCGATCGTCGGCGGGCGGCTCGGCGAGCCGCGCCGCTTCCGCTACGGCGAACGCGGGGGCATCGCCGCGCTCGCCTTGCGGGGCGCCCTCGCCGCGATGGAAATGCGCTGCGGCGCGGATTTGGATGGCCGTGTCGGCGAGCGGCGCCCAGGCCGACAGCGAGAGCTCGGCGAGCAGCGTGTCGGCGACCAGCGAGGGCGGGGCTGCGACATGGGCGGTGGCGTCGGGCACGGGCTGGAGGCCGGAAAACCATGCGGAAAACCAGCTGTTCGCGCCGGAAAAGCCGCTACCCGTGAGCGCTTCGACGAGGAGCAGGCGGGCGAGCGCGGCGCAGAATTGATGCGCAACTTGCGCGGGCACATGCGCTAAACGGCCTTGCAGCTGGCCCCAGGTGAGCGCCGCGCGCACCCTTGCCGTCATCAGGTCTTCGATCGGCGCATCTTCGTCCGATCGGAGCGGATGGAATCGGGTCGATGGATCGCAAAAATCGGGCATGTCGCAAGGGTAACCTAAACTGCCTTAACTGCACCATCCCTAGCACGCCCTTTTTTGCACTATCGATAATAGAATGTTATCGATAGTGACTTCGGCGAAATCGGGGTTATAGTCCCCCGGTATGCGCGCCAAATCCGTCCTGTCGATCGCTGCACAGACAGAGCGTCTGCCCATGCCCAAGCGCTCGGTTTCCGCGGAGATCGTGACGATCCTGGCACCCGGCGAGGCGCCGCTGCCCCAGCGGCGGTCGGGCGCCGCGCAAGATCGCGCGGTCCAGCTCGTCGAGTTGCTTCAGGAGCTGACAGGCGAAGGCGCCAGCCTGGTCGAACTCAACTTCCAGAAGAGCATCGAGGCGCGGGCGCCCGCCAGCATCAAGGCGCTCGCGGTCGATCTCGATTGCTACGCGCGCTTCTCGGCCGAGCGCGGCGGGATCGGCCTGCCCGCCGACGAAGCGCGGCTTGTCGCCTATATTGACTATTGCGAGGCGCGGCGGCTCAAGCCGGCGACCGTGTCCCGGCGCCTGTCCTCGCTGGCGGTGGCCCATCACCTTCTCGACGTTCCATGCCCCGTCGGTGCCGTCGTGGTCCGCGATGCGCTGCGTGGGCTGCGGCGTCGGGCCGGAGTCCGGCAGCGCCAGGCCGGCCCGTTGCGGCTCGGCGAAGGGATCGGGCGGGAAGCCGTCAGGGGGTTCACGCTGTCGGTGCTGCTCGAGGCGTGTGGGCGCGACGTCGCTGGCCTGCGCGACGCGGCGATCCTGTCGCTCGGCTATGATGCGGGTTTGCGCGTATCGGAGCTGGTGGCCGTCGCCGTCGAATTGATGGAAGCGCAAGAGGATGGATCGGGGCTGCTCGAGGTGCCCCACTCGAAAACCGACCAGGAAGGGCAAGGGGCCTGGGTGTGGCTGTCGCCCGACACGATGCGGCGTGTCGCTCTTTGGCGCGAGGCCGCATCAATCCGCGCGGGCGCCTTGTTCCGCCGCGTAGCGGTGATCCGGACCAAACCCCGCGAAGCGCGCCGGGCGCTCGCGATCGAGGATCTGGCCTATCATGCCCGGGTCGATCGGGAACGCATGGCGGCGCGGCCTGCGCGCGCGGCCACGGTGACCTACGGAATTGGCGAGCGCGCGCTGACGCCGGCGGCGATGCGGCTGATCATCAAGCGCACGGCGCTCGCCGCAGCCGACCAGGGCCTGGTCGATCTCATGGGCGCCGATCTCGACCATGCGATCGATGCGCTGAGCACGCATTCGTTGCGCGTCGGCCTGACCCAGGATCTGTTCGCCAATGGCGAGGATGCGGGACCGATCGCGCAGGCATTGCGATGGACCTCGACCGCCACTGCACTCCGCTACGGCCGCAAGCTCGCTCCGTCGTCCAACGCGGCGGCGCGTATGTTGAAGGGTGTCAGGAAATAACGCCGGTGCAGAGAATTTTGTCGGTCAGGTGAATTGGCGTGGGGTGTCGGATGCAGTGTTCTTTGTCCGTTCACAAGTGACTTTTGGCGGCCATGACCAGCTTGGCGGCATGGGCGAGGGGAGGGTGACCTCGCCGGCTGATCCACGATAAAAACTGGCGGCGTTCTTCGGAATACCACGAGCGCATAAGCTCGTCTGCCTCGAGCCCCGGATTGTGTTCAATTCCAATATTATCAAACGGATAATCGCGCACATGCACGCGCCAGAGGCGCCTGAGTGAGGCCAGCGCAAGGCATTCGGACAGCTCGGGTGAGATGAAGGGGAGGGCGCCTTCGATGCGGGCAAGCGTCAGTTGCCAGGGTGCTGGGGCGGATACCATCGGCCAGATAGTATATAAATGGCTTAAAAAGTATACCCAGCTTGTACGGTGCTTTTGCTGTCCGATAAGAGCCCTTCACGGACGATAAGGCATTCTATATAAAGCAGCCTGAATTGGCCGCGATGACGTCCGCGCCCAACGCAGGGATAGGGCACACCAGCGGCAATGAAGCTTGAGGAGTGTCGCCGTGGACGATGACAGCAGCAGGGCTTTGGGGCTTTCAGATGAAGTCGCGCTTTCGCCGCTGGGGAATGCGATCCCGCCGCAGCTCGCAGCTGAGATCGAAGCGGCGCGCTCGTACCGGGCGCGATCCAAGGCGGCCAACACTGTGCGGGCCTATGACAGTGACTGGCGGCAGTTCGAGGAATGGTGCTGGACGCGCGATCTTGAGCCTATGCCTGCCATGCCGGAGGCAGTTGCCACATACCTTGCCTGGCTGGCGCAGGCGGGGAGGGCGGACAGCACCATCGGGCGGCACCTTGCCTCCATCGCCTGGCACCACAGGCAGGCAGGACAGGTTGCGCCCCAGCACCGCGATCCGCGCGCAGTAATCGCCGACACACTTGCTGGGATCCGGCGTGAGCAACGTGCTCGGCCGACGCGCAAGAAGAGCGCAATTCTGGCGGCCGATCTTGCGCGGATGATTGCAGCTGCCGAAGGCCAGAGTCCGCGAGCGATCCGCGACCGAGCGGTCATGGCACTGGGGTTGGCGGCGGCGCTCCGGCGTTCCGAACTTGTCGCGCTACAGCTGGCTGACCTTGAGCTGGTGCGGGAGGGTCTCAAATTGACGATCCGGCATTCGAAAACCGACCAGGAGGGCGCAGGGCAGGTCATCGCGGTGCCTTCTGGTAAGGTGCTAAAGCCCGGCGCGCGCCTCAACGAATGGCTCAGCGTTAGGGGAGGGGAGGCTGGTCCTTTGTTTTACCGCACCGACGCACAAGGTATGATGACCAAGGAGCCCATGTCGGATCGCTCGGTTGCCCGCCTGATCCAGCGTTACGCTGAAAAGGTTGGGCTCGATCCTGCCGCATTCGGTGCCCACTCGCTACGCTCAGGGTTCCTGACCGAGGCAGCCAAGGCGGGGGCCTCATTGCCGAAGATGCAGGAGGTATCGCGGCAGAAAAAGGTCGAGGTGCTGCTTGGCTATGTCCGCGACGCAGCGCTGTTCGAGAACCATGCGGGTGAGAGATTTCTGTAGAGAATCTGGGCTATGGGATGCTGGCTTGCTCCACGATGGTCCCTGGTTTCAGGTACCCTTACGGAGCGTCACATATGGCAGAGGCGTTTTCGTGCTAGGTCTGCTAGAGCTGGACCTCGAATAATTGATTACACCGCAGGAAAATTTCATTAGATTCCCTAGGTAGTCCATTTTGATCCTGCCGCTTGAGTGACTGAAACATAGAAAATGGCCCGCGCTGATCATCTCGTCTCGCTCGTTCGCGCCAGCGTTGCTGGCGACCGTGAGACGTTGCGCGCAGCGGCCGAGGCCATTGCCGCGGACGAACGAGCCAAAAATCACCACATCGTTGCAGATCGCATCGAACGCGCACTAAGCACCGTGCCGGTAACGCCGCCGCCTCTCACGACCTCCCAGCCTCAGGTCGGGCCAGGTCGAGACACGATCATCGAAATCGAAGCGCGGGTTAGATTTGATGATCTGCTCCTTTCGTTGCCAGCGCGCGAGAATGGTCGTCAGCTGATCGAAGAGCACATGCGTGCTGATGTTTTGCGCGCACATGCCTATGAGCCACGGCATCGGATTCTGCTTTCCGGGCCTCCTGGAAACGGGAAGACGTCCTTTGCTGAGGCAATCGCGGAAGCGCTGGGCTTACCATTCTTCGTGGTGCGTTATGATGCTTTGATCGGCAGTTACCTTGGTGAGACCAACGCCCGTCTTCGCAAACTGTTCGATTATGTGCGCACACAGCCGAGCGTCCTATTTTTCGACGAGTTTGATGCTATCGGTAAAGAGCGTGGCGACACCCATGAAACCGGCGAAATCAAGCGCGTGGTCTCGTTCTTGCTCATGCAACTCGATCAATTGCCGCCGTATGTCATAGTTGTTGCGGCTACCAATCATGCAGAGTTGCTTGATCGCGCGGTATGGCGTCGCTTTCAGATGCGGTTAGCTTTTCCACAGCCCGATCGCAAACTGCTCGAGGTGTTTTTGGACAGGGTCATCTCTGGCTGGCCTGAAACTCCGCGCATGACTGTACAGAAGCTCGCGACCCGCCTTGGCGAAGTAAGTTATGCTGAAGCGCTCGACCTGTGCCAGAATGTGAGGCGCAGGCAGATATTGGGTTTGGGGGAGATTGGGATCGATGATGCGCTCGAGACAGAGCTTGAACTATGGAAATCGCGCGTACGGCCCGGGAATGTAGATGGCGAGCGATCCAACCAAGCCCCTGCTGAGGCTGACGCCAGACCAATCAAGACAACGCCCCGCCGGTCAGCAAAAATTTCCCCGACCACCTGAATCTTTCCCTCGGGATCGCCAGCAAGCCACATTTGCCCCAAAATTCGACCGCCTGGCCCAGGCTTTGGCGCGAGATCCGGGCGGTCTCGAACTGCGTGCCGATCCGGCTGCCCTGGCACCGGAGAGATTGCTCGTCTTCGAAGTCCGTGGCTCGGTAAACAATTTTGCCGCAGCCGTTCAGCGCGTGCCCGGCCTCGAACTGATCGACGAGGAGGAGTTAGGCAGCGACGACGACAAGGAGCCCGTTGCCTACCTCCTTGTTCCGGACGCACGCGCGCTCGCAGAACTGCTCTCTCTTTGGAGGCGCTGGAACGCCGATCAACTGCAATTCGGGGAGACGCCGTGGCGTGGCGTGTTCGAACTGCTTCGCGATCTGCGACCATGGGGGCCTCAGGACAGGGTCCAACGAATCGACGCCAGTTTTCTCGCCGAGGAGATCGAGGAGCGCGGCGAGGACGAGCTTGTCCCGCTGGAGATCGAATTGATCTACCGAGCCTCTGAGGTTCAGGCCCAGGCACGGGAAGATGAAGTGCGCGCGGCAGTGACCGCACGCGGCGGGCAGATCATCTCGCGTGCCCGGCTGCCCGAGATCGCCTATCATGCCCTGCTCGTGGATTTGCCGGTACGCGCGATCCGGGAGATCATCGATCAGGCGGAAGGCGGCATCGCCAGCCTCGAGCCTGTCATGCACATCCGCCCGCAAAGCCTAGCGACGACGATCGAGATCGAGGACGTCACAGACGCCGGCACCGCTGCTGCGGTCGGCAACCTGCGCGAACCGATCCTGGCCCTGCTCGACGGAGTTCCAGTCGCCGCACATCCGCTGCTCGCCGCTCATCTGGTCGTGGATGATCAATTCGATCTCGAACCCCATGCCCCCGTGGACCAACGCGTCCATGGCACTGCGATGGCGTCGCTCCTCGTGCATGGCGACAGGAACAATCCCGCACCGGCATTGCCGCGGCGCATTCATGTTGTTCCGGTGATGGGTGCTGGGGATCGCTTCCCGGCACGACGGCTTGTCGTCGACATCATCTTTCTCGCCATTAGAGCGATGCGAGAAGGCCCGGATGCAACGGCGCCGGGCGTGCTGATCGTCAATCTCTCGCTTGGCAACGAGCGGCGTCCCTTTCAGTCGTCGCTGTCGGCATGGGCACGGCTGCTGGATCGACTGGCGTACCGATACGGCATTCTGTTTCTGGTGAGTGCTGGTAATGTGAGGGAGACCTTCGGCGTCCCAGCCTTCGCGACCGGCACGGCTTTCGAAGACGCTGACGCCGCCGCTCGCTGTGACGGCACGCTGACCGCGATCGGCAATCTGATGGCTGACCGGCGTATGTTTTCGCCGTCCGAGGCAATCAACGCGGTGACGGTCGGCGCGTCCAATGACGATTGGGTGTCGGCTGCGGACCGCCGCGCCGCCCGCACCATCATCGACCCCTTTCCGGGCATTCGTGCCGCCAACCCGTCGAGCGCTCTCGGCCCTGGATTTGCCCGATCAGTCAAACCTGACATTTTGATGCCGGGAGGTCGCGAGCACCTCCGCCAGATGCGGACCGACGGTCATGTCTTCGTCAGACCGGCGCCCTCAACGCGCCCCGCTGGCCTCAAAGTGGCGGCGCCTCGTACCGGCGCCTTCGGGGTAGCCGAAGGCTATTCGGGCGGGACCAGCGGCGCGACCGCGCTGGCATCACGCACATGTCATCGAATCCACGACGCACTGGAGGCAGCGTATCCGGATTTTGCGGGCCTGCCCCACATTCAGCGGGCGGCCCTGCTCAAGGCGCTGCTTGTCCATCCCGCCCGCTGGCCCGATGACATTGCTGCACGGATCAAAGCGATCATCGGTCCGGTCGGCGGGCATCACAGCCACATCAAGGACAATATCAGGCGCTTCCTGGGATTTGGCTATGTCGACGCCGAAGACGCGGTAGCGTGCGCGGAGGACCGCGCGACGTTCTGGGCGGTTGGAGAACTTTCACGCGACCGTGTCACCACTGTCCGTGTCCCCATACCGGCGGTCATGAGCGGTCAGGCCCGGCCCCACAGCCTGTCGGCGACGCTAGCATGGTTCACACCCGTGCAACCGGGACGCAAGAGCTACCGATCCGTTCGCCTCAAGCTGCTCGATCCAGCAGAAGCCGGCACTTTGGGCGTTTCTCCGCGTAGCCTTCAACCTGACGGCAATCAGACTAATCGCGGCACCATATTCATGCGTTGCTGGGAAGGTGACAAAGCGCCGGTCGTCGGCCCGGATATGACGATTGACCTCGTTGTGCAGCGCGATCCAGATCCGGGCACTCCGATAGATGAAGCTGTACCATTCGGTCTCGCGGTCACTGTCGCCATGCCCGGCATCGTCGGTCTCTACACGCAGGTCGCACAGCGCCTCGGCATCGCGCCGCGTCAGCCGGTCTGAGGCTCGCTTTTCTTCGGGATGTTGCAACCATGAACGTCAAAAGGAAGCCTGCCAAAGCCGAGCGACCAACATCGAAAATGCGCGCGTTGTTCCGCGAGGCCGCGCGCGAAATTGTCGCCCGGGATCGCGAGGCGCGTAAAGGGGGGCGCACGCAAAATACGATTGGCGAGATCGAGCGCGCAATGGTGAAGGCCTATGTCTGCGGACAAGAAGCCCTGTTGAACAAGCGCGAGGGGTTGCTCCCTTCGGCCAATGCTTTGGTCGACTGGTTGGAAATTCCCCCTCGGGCAAGGGAGACGCTGAGCTTCCTGACAATCTGTTTTTCTCACCGCTGGTCGACTGTACGGGGCGAAGCGTCTGCTCCGACCAGAATTCCGAGCGAAATTGAGTTATTCATCGAGAATGGTCGCAAGCGATGGACAATCGTAAACGGTGAAACGCGCAGCGAAAGATCGGTTGCCGACGGCAGTGTCGCGCCATTGGTTCGCCTCGGGCTGCTCGCGGCAAGCTCCGATTATGCCGACCGCTATGTTCTCACAGCATCTGGCATAGCTGCTGGTGAAGAGTACTGGCGCAGGTCTGATGCTGGTGATCCCACACTCCCACGCGAAGGAATGCGGTGACATTAACCTTTCAATGACCCCAGCCACAGGCGGTGGGAAAGAAACAAACATGGAAACGAGTACAAGCTCGGAAAACGTTCGGACGGCCATCTCAATGGCGCAGGATGATTTGGCATGGATTCGCGCCAGCCTCGAAGGCTTGGAGATCAAAGGCGATCACAGGCATCGCATTCCTGGCCAACTCTTCGATCTGTCGATCGAGCACCATGCTGGCATTATCACACTGATATCGATGGCCACTTATGCAAGTGCATTCGCCCTCGTCCGATGTGCCTTCGAGTGCTTCGTGCGCGGGGCCTGGATTCATTACTGCGCTTCGGAACAGGAGATAGAAGCGTTCGTCGAAAAGGATACGATCGCGCCGAAATTCGGTGATCTAATCAAGGCGATCGAGGAGCGCCCAGAATTCTCGGTCAAATTTCTTTCGACGGTGAAGCAAAGCGCATGGAGTGCGATGAACGGCTATTCGCAGAGCGGCAGCTTCAGCCGGAGCGAAGGGTACTCGGAAAAGGCCTTTTCCCGTGAACAGGCTCTTGAGGACGTTCGGCGGATTGATAAGCGCATTGCGGCGATCGACGAGGTCTCGAAATCCCTCAGCAGCAACACCTCAAGTAGGGATGGCTATGGGTCCAATCTCTCCTTTGACCTCAGCCAGATTATCGCAAGCCGGTACCAGGAAAAGGCTGGTGAACTGGGTCTGACGGCACCGAGTCTGGCCCGTACTGATCTTAGCCCCCAGGAGCAGGCGACTGCTGAAGTGGTCGCTCGGGCGATAATCTCCGACTATTACGATCAGCGGGTGGCGCCGTTCAGCGATCTGATACCAGAATCTGGTTCGCTTGTGGGCAATGTCTCAGGTCCGGGCTCATTTACCGAAGCAGACTTACGCGGACAGGGTCCCCGTCGTTCAGCCGGGTCACCGCGCAATCTTGTCGAGGGGGCGTCAGACAGCGCGATCGGCAATCGAATTGAGGAAGGCGGTCAGTCTCTCGGACAGCGTTATGAGACCAATGTCACGCGATCCGGCCAGCGCCGTCAGGATTTTCAGCAGGATCGCAAAGGCGAGGACGGTGCCGACGATCGCTTCAATGAGCGCTTCTATGATCGTGATCAGCGGTGACCTTTTAAACCCAACCGCTATTCCGGAAAGGCTACCAGCTAAGGACGGCCACGATGAGGAAGGCAATCGAAAGAGCCAGTGCAATCAGCGAACCACCCTTCGAAGGCTTCCCTCCGTAGGTGAGATACTCTTCCGGGCTCTTAGGGTTGCCGAAACGGCCAGGGAGATCAGTTGGGGATGCGCCGCGTGAGATATCGCCAGTGACGACAGCATAAGTGATCGGATCCATGTTCGATCTGTTGTTGAAATCGTCCATCGGGGTTCTCCTAGCCTTTCCGTAGCGTTTTTACGCCAAAAAGACAATCATAGGATCAACGCTGCGAGGGGTTAGGAGTCGATTGCCGATTCGATTTGTATCAGCGATTGCGTGGGGTGCCAGAATCATACCAGAAGGGGAGCGGTTGCGCTGAATTCAAGCGAGCCGTTGAGAGCATGTTATCGAAGACTGACGCGACCTATCTCGATCTTCGAGAGCGCATTCTATTTGGCGAGCTCAAGGCTGGAGCACCGTACTCTGCCCAGGACATGGCTGCCTACTACGGGCTTCATATCAATATGGCGCGCAGGCTGCTGGTCGCCTTGAAGGTCGGCGGCTATCTTACCCGCTCGGGCACGTCCTATGTCATCTCAACATTCTCGCAGAGCCAAGTTGAGGAATGGCGCCTTTCGTTGGGCGCAATCGTCGAGATCGGAGCAGTACGGTTGGCGCAGTCCGGGGGTGGAACTCTTGGCCCGCTTGCGGCATTCATCGACGAACGCATTCGAAACGTCCCTGTGAAACACGAGGATTTTTTTCTTGGTGCCATGGGGCTGACGCATATCGTCCTGGGTGGCAAGGAAAGCACCCTTGCCAACCTTGTCTCGCAATTCATCCCCCAGGCGTTTTTCCGCCTCCTTTGGATGGCAGATTCTTATGCTGTCCGCACAGGATTTCTAGTGGAGGCGAGCGACCAGTTTCTTGGATCTGCCAGGTCAGGCGACCTTGCGGGCGTTCGCGCAGCTAGCCGGATCTTCTTCGATGGCATCGCCCCTTCGCTCCAGACGCTCATCGAAAAGATGGGCGAGGGCATCTATCCGGTCAACGACCGCCAGGATGGGTTTCAGACGATCGAGGACAACATAGCCGGGTATCCAACCTATGCGGGCAGCTCCCGCACATTCACGCCGATTATAGAGCCTTTGGAAGAGGTCGGTCAGGTAGCCCTGCCGCTTTGCTGAGTGAGGCCTCCTACGCGATCACGGGCTCTCTCGGGTGGAGCCGCATGGCGACAGCTTCGGCTGCACAGTCCCGCGGTTCGGGCGTCCCGATGAGGTCCACAATGACATTAGCTGAACGTTTCATGCCCTCGAGGTCGGCAGCCTCAAGTCGAGCCGCAACTGCATAGGCGACCGCCAAACTGGCGTGTTTGACGTAATCTTCCATGAGGCGAAGCTCGCCGGTGGCGCTGACGATCGCCAGCATCATCCTGTTATGAGCAAGGCTCGTCCCAATCGTGTCCCCGCCATCCGCTTCTTCGAGGAAGTTCTCAGCCAAGGCGCGGATAACAGGTAGTGCCGGCGCGCAGTCCATGGACGACAGCCTGATGATTGCCGCGGCTTCGATTGCCGCTAGTTCGGCTATCTTATCATCGAGTTGCTTGCCGCTGGGCTGGTACCATTTGAAACGGGCCCAGTCCGTCTTAATGAAACCGGTGCTCCGCAGTTCCGCAAATGCGGCGGCACCCCAGTCTGCGTCCATTCCCACGATCGCGGCAAGCGAAGCTGGGTCAGTGCCCTCATATCCGAACTTGGAACTGATGCTGCAGCGCCGAATTTGCTCCATGCACGCGTCAGGGCTGATCGCCATCCGCTTGGCAGCTTCCTGGTAGAGCTCAATCCGTTTCGCCATGCGGCAATAGTAGCATGACGGCAATTCTCATCAATCGGCCTTTGGCCAATCGCCTCCGTGTACCTCACGCTCGTATTTCGAAATACGCTTCCATGCGATGGCGATTTCGTCAAATCCATCGTTCGAGAACAAGCGTTCGCACAGGCGGTCGATTTCGTGCGGGTCGTTAGGCAAGCTCTCGTCCTCACGGTACTTTGCGACCGCGTCCATTACTTTCAGAGCGTCGTCGTAGTTTGCCATTCGGTGCTCGTTTCGACCCTGTGATCGGTCGCATTGCTGTGGACCGTATTGATCTGCCCCCTTCTGAGTGGTCCAAAATTGATGATATTTTGGATTACGAAGGAGACATGGAATGCCGAGCAAGAAGCATCGCCCGGAAGAGATTATCGGCAAGCTGCGTGAAGCGGAGGTTGTGCTGGCGCAGGGCGCGACGACCGCGGAGGCGTGTCGGCGGATCGCGGTCAGCGAGCAAACCTATTATCGGTGGCGTAAGGAATATGGCGGCCTGAAGACCGATCAGGCACGTCGGATGAAGGATCTGGAGAAGGAGAATGTGCGGCTTCGCCGTGCGATCTCGGACCTGACGCTAGACAAGCTGATATTGCAGGAGGCCGCCCGGGGAAACTTCTGAGCCCCGCGCGCCGAAGGCGCTGTATCGATCACATCAGAATGATGATGCCGGTGTCCGAGCGACGGGTCTGCCGCGTGCTCGGGCAACATCGATCGACACAGCGCAAGGTGCCTCGCGGGGCCGATGACGAAGCAGCTCTTACCGCGGATATCATTGCGCTG
The DNA here is from genome assembly GCF_001468225.1 of Sphingopyxis sp. H053. Classification (GTDB taxonomy): domain Bacteria; phylum Pseudomonadota; class Alphaproteobacteria; order Sphingomonadales; family Sphingomonadaceae; genus Sphingopyxis. Next base: position 51,522 of record NZ_LNRU01000017.1, read on the forward strand.
GCGCGGCAATATGGTCGTTATGGCTATCGCCGAGTGACGGCGTTGCTGCGCAATGCAGGGTGGCATGTGAACCGCAAACGGGTCGAGCGCATCTGGCGACGCGAGGGGCTCAAGGTGCCGCAAAGGCAGCCGAAGCGCGGGCGGCTCTGGTTGAACGACGGATCATGCATCCGGCTTCGGCCGGAATATCCCGGGCACGTCTGGTCCTATGACTTCGTCGAGGGTCGCACCCACGATGGTCGCAAATACCGCATCCTGTCGATCATCGACGAGGCGAGCCGGGAGTGCATGGCGTTGCCCGTGGCGCGTAAGCTGAAGAGCGACGATGTGCTGGCGGCGCTGGCCGAACTGTTCGTCACGCGCGGTCCGCCCGCGCATATCCGGTCCGACAATGGCCCGGAATTTATCGCGACGGCGGTGCAGGAATGGCTGGCGAAGGTCGGCGTGAAGACGCTCTACATCGCCCCCGGATCGCCATGGGAGAATGGATACTGCGAGAGCTTCAACGGGTCGCTGCGCGATGAACTGCTCAATGGCGAGATCTTCTACTCGCTCGCCGAGGCCCGCATCCTGATCGAAGCCTGGCGGCGACATTACAACACAGTCCGGCCGCACAGCTCGCTCGGGTATCGGCCACCGGCGCCAGAGGCCGTTCCATCGCCAGTGTTGCCCTCCGGTTCCGCTTCGCTCCACCTACGGCCAACACTGGCGATGGAGGCGCGAATGCACTAACAATCCACCCGGACCACTCGGTGGGGGCCGGTCATTCGGACCTGGTCATCTCGCGCGACTACATAAAAGAGGGCATGCGCGACCGGGCGCGCGACCTCATCACCCACGAGTTGGGGCCGCGCACCGATCAGGAGATCCGGCGCACCCTCGAACGTCAGATCGACGCCGATCGTTGGACCAATCTCGATCGCCAGTTCGCCCGCGATGCCTATCGCACCGGCGTCATCGATCTCGCACCGCATGCCGATCGCCGGCCAGACGAATTCCGCGCGCTCAAAGTCGGGCGGCTGCGCAAGCTCGAAGGGCTCGGCCTCGCCGATGAAATCGGCCCCGGCCAGTGGACGATCTCCGAGAAGGCCGAGGCGACGCTGCGCGAGCTGGGCGAGCGCGGCGACATCATCAAGCGCATCCATCATGGCCTGACCGAGCGCGGCATCGCACGCGGCACCGCGAGCTACGTGCTCGCGTCGGAAAGCCTCAACGATCCCGTCATCGGCCGCCTGGTCGCGCGCGGGCTCGACGACGAGCTGAAGGGCACGGCGTTCGCCGTTGTCGACGGCATCGACGGCCGCACCCATCATATCAAGCTGCCCGACCTCGACGCGGCCGGCGACAGCGCGCCGGGCTCGATCGTCGAGCTGCGCAAGTTCGACGATGCGCAGGGCCGTCGTCGCGTCGCGATCGCCGTGCGCTCCGATATCGACATCGAGCGGCAGGTCACCGCGACCGGTGCGACCTGGCTCGACCGGCAGGCCATCGCCCGCGAGCCCGTGGCGCTCGGCGGCGGCTTCGGCGCCGAGGTGCGCGACGCCATGGATCGCCGCGCCGAGCATCTCGTCGGTCAGGGCCTCGCCGAGCGCCAGAAGCGCGGCGTCAGCTTCCAGCCCGGACTGATCGACACGCTGCGCCGGCGCGAGCTGGAGGCAGTTGCCGCCCGCATCACCGCCGAGACCGGTCGACCCCAGGTCAAGTCGGAGGCCGGCGAGTACGTCACCGGCACCTATCAGCGGCGCCTCACGCTCGCGACCGGCCGCTTCGCCATGATCGACGATGGCCTGGGCTTCAGCCTTGTGCCTTGGACACCATCGATTGAAAAGCAGCTCGGCCGTCACGTCTCGGGCGTCGCCCGCGGCGACGGCGGCGTCGACTGGAGCTTCGGCCGGCAGCGGGGAATCGGCCTCTAGGGAATTGACGTCGCTCGCCGATGAAAGTCATGCGAGCCGTTATTGACTGATCAGTGCATAACGGTTAAACCGCGTTCATGGCCAGACCGCGAGAGTTCAATCGGGAAGTCGCCCTGAAGGAAGCCATGAAGGCCTTCTGGGCGAAGGGCTATGCCGCCACGTCGACGGAAGACCTCATCCAAGCAATGGGAATTGGGCGGCAGAGTCTTTACCACGCCTTCGGCGACAAGCGACGGCTCTATGTGGAAGCGCTCGAGACCTATCAGCGAGAGACGACGAGCGGCCACCTGAAGCGGCTGAACGGCGCCATTTCACCACTAGCCGGCGTCCGCGATCTGCTCATCGGACTCATCGACGAGGACGACAGGCTCAGGACGATGGGCTGCATGGGTGTCAATTCGGTCGGCGAATTCGGGGCATCCGATCCCGAACTTCGCGAACTAAGGACCAAAGTCGGGATGGCCATCAACAAGCGGCTTGCCGAGCGACTCAGCGAAGGTCAGGCGAATGGAGAGATCGACCCCACCTTCACCCCCGGGGAAGCAGCGAATTTCATTCAGTTGACCATGGCGGGAATTCAGCTTGCCGCGCGTGGCGGCGGTGGCTTGGAGGAACTACGCCGCATGGCCGACTTCGCCACCGACCGCCTGCGATCTCACTAGGGGATCGGCATGGTCTGCGTAGAACCACACCTAGTTATGCACTGATCGATCAAGAAAGGACTCTTCATGAGCAATGGATCAAGGACGGAACGCCGGACAGCGCTGGTGTTCGGCGGATCGCGTGGCATCGGCGCCGCCGCGGCATCGCGACTGGCCGCAGACGGATTCGCGGTGGCTCTGACCTATGTGTCGCGCCCGGACAAGGCGGCAGAGGTCGTCTCCGCCATCGAGGCGGCGGGAGGGACGGCGCTCTCGATAAGGGCTGACAGTGCCGATCCAACGGCGATCCGAGCTGCCACGGCGCAAACCGCGGAGGCTCTTGGACAGATCGACGTCGTCGTCGTCAATGCCGGGATCATTCGGATAGCAACGGTGGACGCCTTCACTTTGGAGGATCTCGACCTGATGCTGGCCGTCAATGTTCGGGGCGTTTTCCTCGCCATCCAAGCTGCCGCCAGCCACATGCGCGACGGAGGTCGTATCATTACGATCGGCAGCAACACTGCAGTCCGCACAGGCACACCGGGCGCCAGCGTTTATGCCATGACCAAGGCGGCTGTCGCATCGATGGCAAAGGGCGTTGCCCTCGATCTCGCTCCGCGTGGAATCACCGTCAACAACATCCAGCCTGGTCCGACCGAGACGGACATGACGGCGGGGATGATTCCACAATTGCGAGAGATGATTCCCCTTCGCCGGGTTGGACAGCCGGCGGAGATTGCGGGCCTCATATCGTACCTTGCGAGCGATCAGGCTGGTTATATGACGGGCGCCAGCCTGACTATCGATGGCGGGTTCGTGCTGTGAACGTTGATCGCACGTATTGGCGGTCGAAGACCGGTAATTTCTCGCTACCTTGCGCTACAGTACGACATGATGACGACACGTATTGAATAGCGCCGCAGCTCTTCACCAATTTGCGAAAATGCAATTGGTGAGCGTCGATGTCTGCTACGAAAATACTCTGGGGTCAGATCCTCACCGTCTTCGCGATCGTCCTGCTGACGACCTGGGCCGCCACACAATGGACGGCCTGGAAGCTCGGCTTCCAACCGCAGCTCGGCCCGGCCTGGTTCATGCTCGGCGACTGGCCGGTCTACTATCCCTGGTCCTTCTTCCCGTGGTGGTATTTCTATGATGCGTATGCGCCCCCGATCTTCGTCGAGGGCGCCTATATCGCCGCCTCCGGAGGGTTCATCTCGATCGCGGTTGCGATCGGCATGTCGGTCTGGCGGGCGCGTGAGGCGAAGAACGCCGAGACCTTCGGCTCGGCTCGCTGGGCCCGCGCCGACGAGGTGCGCGGCGCCGGTCTGCTCGGCGAGGATGGCGTGGTGCTCGGCAAGTTCGACCACGCCTATCTGAGGCATGACGGGCCCGAGCATGTGCTGTGCTTCGCCCCGACCAGATCGGGCAAGGGCGTCGGCCTGGTCGTGCCCTCGCTGCTGACCTGGCCGGGCTCGGCCATCGTCCACGACATCAAGGGCGAGAACTGGACGCTCACCGCCGGCTTCCGCGCCCGCCACGGTCGGGTGCTGCTCTTTGATCCGACCAACGCGAAATCGGCCGCCTACAATCCGCTGCTCGAGGTGCGCCGCGGCGAATGGGAAGTGCGCGACGTCCAGAACATCGCCGACATTTTGGTCGATCCGGAAGGCTCGCTCGAAAAGCGAAACCACTGGGAGAAGACCAGCCATGCGCTGCTGGTCGGCGCCATCCTGCACGTCCTCTATGCCGAGGAGGACAAGACGCTCGCCGGCGTCGCCGCCTTTCTCTCCGATCCGAAGCGGCCGATCGAGTCGACGCTGGCGGCGATGATGAAGACGGCCCATCTCGGCGAAGCCGGTCCGCACCCGGTCATCGCGTCGGCGGCCCGCGAGCTGCTGAACAAATCAGACAATGAGCGGTCGGGCGTGCTGTCGACCGCCATGTCGTTTCTCGGGCTGTACCGGGACCCCGTGGTGGCGGAGGTGACGCGCCGCTGCGACTGGCGCATCGCAGACATCGTCGGCGCCAAGCATCCGACCAGCCTCTACCTCGTCGTGCCGCCATCCGACATCGCCAGGACGAAGCCACTCATCCGCCTGATCCTGAACCAGATCGGCCGGCGCCTGACCGAGGACTTGCACGCTAAGGGCAACCGGCATCGGCTGCTCCTCATGCTCGACGAATTCCCGGCGCTCGGGCGACTGGACTTCTTTGAATCCGCGCTGGCCTTCATGGCCGGCTACGGCCTGAAGGCATTCCTGATCGCGCAGTCGCTCAACCAGATCGAAAAGGCATATGGGCCGAACAATTCGATCCTCGACAACTGCCATGTGCGCGTCAGCTTCGCCACCAACGACGAGCGGACCGCGAAAAGGGTCAGCGATGCGCTCGGCACGGCGACCGAAATGCGGGCCATGCGCAACTATGCCGGCCATCGGCTGTCGCCCTGGCTCGGCCACTTGATGGTGTCGCGCTCGGAAACGGCGCGACCGCTCCTGACCCCCGGCGAGGTGATGCAGCTCCCGCCGGCCGACGAGATCGTCATGGTCGCGGGCACGCCGCCGATCCGCGCGAAGAAGGCCCGCTATTTCGAGGACCGACGCTTCAAGGAGCGGATCGTCGCGCCACCGACGCTCGCCAAGTCGAACCGACCCAGCTCCGACGATTGGACCAGGCTGCCGGTTCCGGCCCGCCCAGTCGCCGCGCTCGCCGGGGCCGACGCGGCGGCCGACGCTGGCGACGAAGATCCGACCGGCTCCGAGCGACGCCATCAGCCCGAGCTGAACCGCGCAGCGCCCGTCGAGAAGAAGGCGCCGATCGACAATGAATTCGAGGTGGGGCTCGATGACGACGCCGACGAGGATGCCGCTCGGATCAGCCGCGCCAACCAGGTGATGCAGGGCGTCGCGCGTCAGGTCTCGCTCGACCCGAACGACGGCATGGAGCTGTGAGACGCCCATGGCCGATCCGTCGAAGAAACAGCGCCTGTCGGTCTATCTCGAACCCGAGGTGATGAAGGCGCTCGTCGCCCATGCCGCACGCCGCGATCAATCGCGCTCTTTGGTCGCCGAGGCAGCGATCGCGTCCTTCCTGTCGCCGGACGCGGCCGAGCGGCAGGAAGCGGCGACCACCAAACGCCTCGACCAGCTCGACCGCCGCATGACCCGCATGGAGCGCGACATGGGGATTTCGGTCGAGATGCTGGCGGTGTTCGTGCGCTTCTGGCTGACCTCGAACCCGCCGCTGCCCGAACCGGCCCAGGCCGCCGCCCGGGCACAGGCTGGAGAACGCTACGACGCCTTCGTCGCTGCGCTCGGCCGCCGACTCGCCAAGGGGCCAAAGCTCCGTCAGGAGATTTCGGAGGACATCGAGCCCGCGCGCGACGCGCAATAAGCAGCGATTGCGGCAACTCAAGTAATCGGCAGTTCCTCCGTTTCCCTGTCTCTGCACGCTACACTGCTACTACGCCCTGACACCTGTTGCCGAGGGCCGATTTCCGGTTCTCTTACTCATCCCCGATCCAGGGGCGGCCTGACGCGGTCCCGCAAAGAACGGGGACAACGTGGCCGATTCGCACCAGAAATCTGAAGCGATACTTCGAGGCGCCCGCATGCTGCGGACGGCCCTTGGCCCCGCCATCGCCGGATTCCTGAGCGACGCCAGCGTCGTCGAGGTGATGCTCAACCCCGACGGCCGCCTCTGGATCGACCGGCTTTCGGAGGGGCTGTCGGACACCGGCGAGACGCTGTCGCCGGAGGACGGCGAGCGGATCGTGCGCCTGGTCGCGCACCATGTCGGCGCCGAGGTTCATATCGGCAATCCGCGTGTCTCGGCCGAGCTGCCGGAAACGGGGGAGCGGTTCGAGGGCCTGCTGCCGCCCGTCGTGGCGGCCCCGGCCTTCGCCATCCGCAAGCCGGCGGTCGCCGTCTTCACGCTGCAGGATTACGTCGCCGCCGGCATCATGTCCCCCGTGCAGGCCGAGATCCTGCGTCAGGCCGTCGCCGACCGCCGCAATATCCTGGTCGCCGGGGGCACCTCGACCGGAAAGACCACGCTCACCAACGCGCTGCTCGCCGAGGTCGCCAAGACCTCGGATCGCGTCGTCCTGATCGAGGACACCCGCGAGCTGCAATGCGCCGCGCCGAACCTCGTCGCCATGCGGACCAAGGACGGCGTCGCGACGCTGTCCGACCTCGTGCGCTCCTCGCTGCGCCTGCGGCCTGACCGCATCCCGATCGGCGAGGTACGCGGCGCCGAGGCTCTCGACCTGCTCAAGGCCTGGGGCACCGGCCATCCGGGTGGTGTCGGGACGATTCACGCCGGCACCGCGCTCGGCGCGCTGCGGCGCCTCGAACAGCTCATCCAGGAAGCTGTCGTCACCGTCCCGCGCGCGCTGATCGCCGAGACGATCGACCTCGTCGCCGTCCTCTCCGGACGCGGCTCGAACCGACGTCTCGCCGAACTCGGCCGCGTCGAGGGGCTCGGACCCAGCGGCGACTACCGCGTCACCCCCGCAACCCAGCCCCCCGAAGGAGACCCCTCATGATCCGTCACGTCCTGCGCATTCAGCGCCACATCCGCACGTTCGCGGCCGTCGCGTTCGTCAGCCTCGCGCTGGCGCCCGCCGCCCACGCGTCCGGCTCCTCGATGCCGTGGGAGGCCCCACTGCAATCGATCCTCGAATCCATCGAGGGACCGGTCGCCAAGATCCTCGCCGTCATCGTCATCATCGTCACCGGCCTGACGCTGGCCTTCGGCGATACGTCCGGCGGTTTCCGGCGCCTGATCCAGATCGTCTTCGGTCTGTCGATCGCCTTCGCGGCCAGTTCGTTCTTCCTCAGCTTCTTCAGCTTCGGCGGCGGAGCGCTCGTCTGATGGCCGGACCGATCGAGAGCGGCGGCGACGTGCCTGGCTTCACCGTTCCGGTTCACCGCGCCTTGACCGAGCACATCCTGCTCGGCGGCGCACCCCGGAGCATCGCCATCCTCAATGGCACGCTCGCCGCAGCCCTCGGTCTCGGCCTGCGCCTCTGGCTGGTCGGCCTTGCGGTCTGGGCCGTCGGCCACTTTGCCGCTGTGTGGGCGGCCAAGCGCGACCCGCAGTTCGTCGACGTCGGACGTCGGCACCTGCGCATCCCCGGCCATCTCGGAGTCTGAGGCCCGCCATGATGAACCTCGCCGAATATCGCCGCACCTCGACCCGCCTTGCGGATTTCCTGCCCTGGGCGGCGCTTGTCGCCCCCGGCGTCGTCCTCAACAAGGACGGTTCGTTCCAGCGCTCGGCGCGCTTCCGTGGTCCCGACCTCGATTCCGCCGTGCAGGCCGAGCTGGTCGCCGTCGCCGGCCGCCTCAACAGCGCCTTCCGCCGCCTCGGCAGCGGATGGGCAATCTTCGTCGAGGCACAGCGCCATGCCGTCGGCGCCTATCCCGCGAGCCGGTTTCCGGATGCCGCATCCGCTCTGGTCGATGCCGAGCGCAAGGCGGATTTCGAGGAGGACGCGGCCCACTACGAGTCCAGCTATTTCATCACCTTCGCCTACCTGCCGCCGGCCGAGGACGCCGCGCGCGCCGAAAGCTGGCTCTACGAGGGCAAGGCCGATCGCGGCGTCGACCCGTGGGAGGCGCTGCGCGGCTTCGTCGACCGCACCGACCGCATCCTGCAGCTCGTCGAAGCCTTCATGCCGGAATGCGCCTGGCTCGATGACGTCGAGACGCTGACCTACCTGCACTCGACCGTATCGACCAAGCGCCACCGCGTTCGCGTGCCCGAGACGCCGATGTATCTCGATGCCCTGGTCGCCGATCAGCCGCTGACCGGCGGGCTCGAACCGCGGCTCGGCGAAGCGCATCTGCGTATCCTGACCATCGTCGGGTTCCCGACCGTCACGACGCCAGGGCTCCTGGACGAGTTGAACCGCCTCGCATTCCCATACCGTTGGTCGACCCGGGCGATCCTGCTCGACAAGACCGACGCCACCAGGCTCGTCACGAAAATCCGACGGCAGTGGTTCTCGAAGCGCAAGTCGATCGCCGCGATCCTCAAGGAGGTGATGACCAACGAGGCCTCGACGCTCGTCGACACCGACGCCGCCAACAAGGCCGCCGACGCCGACCTGGCGCTGCAAGAGCTGGGCGCGGATTTCGCAGGCCAGGCCCATGTCACCGCCACGATCGCCGTCTGGGACAACGATCCCCGCATCGCGGCGGAAAAACTCAGGCTCGTCGAGAAGGTCATCCAAGGCCGCGACTTCACCGCGATGCCCGAAGGCATCAACGCCGCCGACGCCTGGCTCGGCTCGCTGCCCGGCCACGTCTACGCCAACGTCCGCCAACCTCCCATCAGCACATTGAACCTTGCCCACATGATCCCGCTATCAGCGGTGTGGGCGGGTCCGGAACGGGATGACCATCTCGGTGCGCCCCCCTTGCTGTTTGGCAAGACCGAGGGAAGCACCCCGTTCCGGTTTTCCATCCATGTCGGCGACGTCGGCCACACGCTGGTCGTCGGCCCGACCGGCGCCGGCAAGTCGGTGCTGCTCGCGCTCATGGCGCTGCAGTTCCGCCGCTACCGCCAAGCACAGGTCTTTGCCTTCGACTTCGGCGGTTCGATCCGCGCCGCCGCCATCGCTATGGGCGGCGACTGGCACGATCTTGGCGGCGGGCTTACCGAAGGCTCGGCCGACAGCGTCTCGCTCCAGCCGCTCGCCCGCATCGACGAGACCCCGGAACGGGCATGGGCTGCCGATTGGATCATCGCAATCCTAGCACGAGAAAGCGTCGCGATCACACCGGACGTCAAGGAGCTGATCTGGACGGCGCTCACGTCGCTCGCCTCGGCGCCGGTCGCCGAGCGCACGATCACCGGGCTGGCGGTGCTGCTCCAGTCGAACGACCTGAAGCAGGCGCTCAGACCCTATTGCGTCGGCGGGCCTTATGGCCGGTTGCTCGACGCCGAGAGCGAACATCTCGGCAGCGCCACGGTGCAAGCGTTCGAGACCGAAGGCCTCATCGGGACCGATGCGGCCCCGGCGGTCCTCGCTTATCTCTTCCATCGCATCGAGGACCGGCTGAACGGCGAGCCGACGCTCATCATCGTCGACGAAGGCTGGCTCGCGCTCGACGATGAGGGCTTCGCCGGCCAGCTCCGCGAGTGGCTGAAAACGCTCAGAAAGAAGAACGCCAGCGTCGTTTTCGCCACGCAGTCGCTTTCCGACATCGACGGCTCGGCGATCGCGCCAGCCATCATCGAAAGCTGCCAGACCCGGCTGCTACTGCCGAACGAGCGCGCGATCGAACCGCAGATCACGGCGATATATCAGCGCTTCGGGCTCAATTCGCGCCAGATCGAGATCCTCGCGCGGGCGATGCCCAAGCGCGACTACTACTGCCAGTCCCGCCGAGGCAATCGCCTGTTCGAGCTGGGCCTGTCCGACGTCGCGCTGGCGCTCTGCGCCGCCTCGTCGAAGACCGACCAGGCCGCCATAGACCGCATCGTCACCGAGCATGGCCGCAAGGGATTCCTCGCCGCCTGGCTGCGGCTGCGCGGCGCGACATGGGCGGTCGACCTCATTCCCGACCTCACCAACCTGGAGAGCCTGCCATGAAACTGCGCATTCCCCGCGCGGCGATCACCGCCGCCGTCCTCGCCATCCCTTTGTCTGCGTCGCCGGTGCTAGTCGCGCCGGCCTCGGCGCAATGGATCGTCTACGACCCGACGAACTACGTTCAAAACGTCCTGACGGCGGCGCGTTCGCTGGAGCAGATCAACAACCAGATCACCTCGCTCCAGAACCAGGCCACCTCGCTGATCAACCAGGCCCGCAACCTCGCGAGCCTGCCGTTCTCCTCGCTGCAACAGCTCCAGCAATCGGTCCAGCGCACCCAACAGCTTCTGCAGCAGGCGCAGCGCATCGCCTACGATGTCCAGAACATCGATCAGGCGTTCCGCACCAATTACGGGGCCGGAAGCGCCTCGATGAGCGCGTCCAATCAGCAGCTCATCGCCCAGGCGAAAGAGCGCTGGAACAACACCGTTTCCGGCCTTCAGGACGCCATGCGCGTCCAGGCCGGCGTGGTCGGCAACATCGACACCAACCGCACCCAGATGTCGGCGCTGGTCGGCCAGAGCCAGGGCGCCACCGGCGCGCTGCAGGCCACCCAGGCGGGCAACCAGCTTCTCGCACTCCAGGCCCAGCAGCTCGCGGACCTGACCGCCGTCGTCTCGGCGAACGGCCGTTCCCAGGCGCTCGCCGAAGCCGAGCGGTCGGCGGCCGCCGAACAGGGCCGCGAGCAGCGCCGCCGTTTCCTGACGCCGGGCTCGGGCTACCAGCCCGGCAACGCGCAGATGTTCCAGAACGGCAACTGAGGGCGCGACGATGGACGGAAAGATCCTCGCGCGCATCGGCGCCATCTTCTTCGTGACCTTCGCCGTCACCGCCACCGCCATCGAACTCGCCCGCAAGGACGAGCCGCCGATCTACCGCAGCATCGCGGTGCCCGCGGAAGCGGCGGCCGATCCGCTGAAGGCAAAGCTGCGCCGCTGCCAGCGGCTCGGCGAGGCCGGCACCAGCGACAGCGAGTGCCTGCAGACCTGGGCGGAGAACCGCGACCGCTTCCTCACGCCGTCGCAGCCGGCGCCGCAGGCGCCCGGTCCGCAGGACATCCCGCAGAATCCGCCGGTCACGCGCGAGCCCATCGTCAAGGAGCCCGTGCCGGCCGTCGACTCCCACACGAACGAGGCGCGCTGAGATCATGGGCGGCACCGGCGTCATCGACCACTTCCTGGAAGTTTTCACCCGCTACATCGACGGCGGCTTCGGGCTTCTCTCCGGCGAAGTTGCGTTCATCGCCACGACGTTGATCGTGATCGACGTCACGCTCGCCGCGCTGTTCTGGAGCTGGGGCGCCGACGAAGACATCATGGCGCGCCTGGTGAAGAAGACGCTGTTCGTCGGCGTCTTTGCCTACCTCATCGGCAATTGGAACAACCTGGCCCGCATCATCTTCGAGAGCTTTGCTGGCCTCGGCCTGAAAGCCTCCGGCACCGGTTTCACCGTCGCCGACATGATGCGGCCCGGCCGCGTCGCCCAGACCGGCCTCGATGCCGGCCGGCCACTGCTCGATTCCATATCCGATCTCATGGGTTACTGGAGTTTCTTCGAGAACTTCATCCAGATCGCGGTGATGCTGCTCGCCTGGGCGCTGGTGCTGTTGGCCTTCTTCATTTTGGCCATCCAGCTCTTCGTGACGTTGATCGAATTCAAGCTCACCACGCTGGCGGGCTTCGTGCTCATCCCGTTCGGGCTGTTCGGCAAGAGCGCCTTCATGGCCGAGCGTGTGCTTGGCAACGTCATCTCCTCAGGTATCAAGGTGCTCGTCCTCGGCGTCATCATCGGCATCGGGTCGAGCCTGTTTTCCGAATTCACCGCCGGCTTCGGCGGGGCAACACCCACCATCGATCAGGCCATGGCCATCGTGCTCGCGGCGCTGACGCTGCTCGGTCTTGGCATCTTCGGTCCGGGCATCGCCAACGGTCTCGTCTCTGGCGGACCCCAGCTCGGCGCGGGCGCCGCCATCGGAACCGGCCTAGCCGCGGGCGGCATGGTCGCCGCAGGCGCCGCCACGGTTGGAGCGGTGGCGTCCGGAGGAGCCGCGCTGGCAGGAGGCGCGGCCGCCGCCGCTCGCGGGGGCGCCGCCCTCGCGGGCGGCGCTTCCACCGCCTACAGCCTGGGCGCCGCAGGGCAGTCGGGCGCCTCAGGTGTGGCCAGTGGCCTGGGCGGCGTCGCCCGGGCCGCCGGTTCCGCTGCAACATCGCCGCTCCGCCGCGCCGCTGAACGCTCGACCGAAAGCATGCGCTCCAGTTTCTCGGAGGGCGCCAAGTCCGCCTTCGAGGCGACCGGCGGCTCCTCGACCATGGGCACCATCGGCGGCGGCTCAGACGAGGCCGCGCCCGCCGCCGGCAATTCAAACACGCCGCCCGCCTGGGCCCAGCGCATGAAACGCTCCCAGCAGATGAGCCACGCCGTTTCCACCACCGTCCATGCCGTCCGCAGCGGCGACAGCCATGGCGGCGGCTCTTCCATCAACCTCTCTGAAAGCGACCGCTGATGTTCCGAAGACCCTCTACGCATTACGGAAAGGCTCCCGAGCCCGAGACCCCTTATCAGCGCGCCGCCCAGGTTTGGGACGACCGTATCGGCTCGGCCCGCGTCCAGGCGAGGAACTGGCGCTATATGGCCTTCGGATCGCTGTTCCTCAGCGCCGGCTTCGCCGCTGCGCTGGTCTGGCAGTCAGCTCGGGGAACCGTCGTGCCATGGGTGGTGCAGACAGACCGGCTCGGCCAGGCGCAAGCGATTGCGCCTGCGACCGCCGACTACCAGCCGACCGATCCGCAGATCGCCTTCCACCTGGCGCGCTTCATCGAGCAGGTCCGCTCGATCCCAGCCGACGCGATCATCGTCCGCCAGAACTGGCTACGCGCCTACGACTTCACGACAGATCGCGGCGCGGCCGCACTCAACGATTACGCGCGCTCGAACGATCCCTTCACCAAGGTCGGCCGCCAGCAGATCGCCGTCGATGTCTCGAGCGTCATCCGTGCGTCGCCGGACTCGTTCCGCGTCGCTTGGACGGAGCGCCGGTATGAGAACGGCCAGCTCGCCGACACCACGCGCTGGACCGCGATCCTCACGATCGTCGTCCAGATTCCCCGCAATGCCGACCGGCTGCGGGCCAATCCCTTGGGGATCTACGTCAACGCAATCTCATGGTCACGGGAGCTGGGGCAATGACAAAGCCGTATTTCCGTAAAGCCGGAAGGCCGGCTTTGCGCATTCAGACATTTGCGGCTTTGCTGCTGTCGGCGACGGCGCTCGCCGGCTGCGCCACCGCGACGCCGCCGCCGGAAATCAGCTACGACGACGCTCCGGCCGCCGTGCAGACCGTCGATCCTCCCGCGCCGGTCCGGGTCGTCGAGCTGCCGCGACCGCTGCCGCTGCCCGGTCAGATGAAGCCGGTCGAGGAATCGCGCCGCGCTCCGGAGCCGGCCGATCCCACCGCGCGCGTCAACCAGGCCAACGCCGCCGCCCGTATTCAGCCGGTGCGCGACGGCTTCATCAACTCGATGCAGGTCTATCCCTTCACGCAAGGGGCGCTCTATCAGGTCTACACCGCCGTCGGGCAGATCACCGACATTGCGCTCCAACCCGGCGAGCAGCTCGTCGGCTCAGGGCCGGTCGCGGCCGGCGATACGGTCCGCTGGATTATCGGCGACACGCAGAGCGGCGCCGGCGCGACGCTGCAGGTCCATATCCTCGTCAAGCCGACGCGCGCGGATCTGATGACCAACCTGGTCATCAACACCAATCTACGCACCTACCATATGGAGCTGCGCTCGACCGAGCGGACCTATATGGCCTCGGTCTCGTGGCAGTATCCGCAGGACCAGCTCATCGCGCTCCGCAGGCAGAATGCCGAGGCGCAGGCCACCCAGCCGGTGGCCACCGGCGTCGATCTCGCACGGCTGAACTTCCGCTACGAGGTGACCGGCGACCGTGCTGCATGGCGGCCGCTGCGGGCCTATGACGACGGCCGGCAAGTCTTCATCGAATTCCCACGCGGCGTCGGCCAGGGCGAGATGCCGCCGCTGTTCGTCGTCGGCCCGGAGGGCAAGACGTCGGAGCTGGTCAACTATCGCGTCCGCACCAACTACATGATCGTCGACCGGCTGTTCGCCGCCGCCGAGCTGCGGTTCGGCTCCGGCGACAATCAGAAGCGTGTCCGGATCACCCGCACCGACGGGAGGCCGGCGTCGTGAGCGAAGACCGGAACGAGGGAGAGGATGCGGCCGCGCCGCTGACCGGATCGGCGCCCGAAGCGGCAGCGCCGATGCGGCTGCGCGCGGATGCGCCGCGCGTGACGCGGCTGTCGCGCAAGGTGCTCGCCGGGCTCGGCCTGGTCGCCAGCCTCGGGATCGGCGGTGCGCTGGTCTATGCGCTCCAGACTCGCAACGGCGGCCGGGCGCCGGAGGAGCTTTATTCAACCGACAACCGCAACACGGCGGATGGCCTCCAGGGCCTGCCGCGCGACTATAGCAGCGTGCCGCAGCTCGGCCCGCCGCTGCCGGGCGACCTCGGCCGGCCGATCGTCAGCGCCCAGAACCGCGGCCAGCCCGTGCCCAATCCCGGCGTCGCCGCTCCGCAGCCCGGCCTCAGCGCCGAGGAGCAGCGCCGGCTCCAGGAGATCGAGACCGCCCGCACCAGCCGTCTGTTCGCGGCGGCGGAGGCGCGCAATGCCGCGCCGGTCACGGCGAACACGCCGAACCAGGCGCCACCGGACCTCGCCAGCCTCGGGCTCGCGCCGCCGCCGGCAACGCCGAGCGCCCAAGATCGGCAGCAGGCCTTTCTCAACGCGCCGGTCGACCGACGCACTGTTGCGGCCGACCGCATCGCCGCGCCGGCCTCTCCGAATATCCTTCAAGCCGGCGCCGTCATCTCGGCCGCTCTCATCACCGGCGTTCGATCGGACCTTCCGGGCCAGATCACCGCCCAGGTCACCGAGAACATTTATGACAGCCCGACAGGCCGGATCCTCCTGATCCCGCAGGGCACGCGCGTGATCGGCCAGTATGACAACAACGTCCAGTTCGGGCAGAGCCGCGTCCTGCTCGTGTGGAATCGGCTGATCTTTCCGAACGGCCGCAGCATCGTGCTGGAGCGCCAGCCCGGCGCCGACGCCGAGGGCTATGCCGGCCTGCAGGACGGCGTCGACTATCACTGGTGGGATCTCGCCAAGGCCGCCGGTCTCTCGACGCTCCTGAGCGTCGGCGCCGAACTGGCCACCAATGATGACGACCGGCTGATCCAGGCGATCCGCAACGGCGGCCAAGACACGATCAACGACGCAGGCCAGCAGATCATCCGGCGGCAGCTCAACATCGCCCCGACGCTCACCATCCGACCCGGATTCCCGGTCCGGGTGATCGTAACCCGTGATCTTATTCTCGAGCCCTACGGAGGCTGATGTGACCAAGTTGAAACTCGGCATGATAGCCGACGACAAGCCCGTGAAGGTGACGGCGGAATTACCGGCGACGGTCTATCGGGATCTTGTCGCTTACGCTGAGGTTCACGGCCGCGAGACCGGCCAGCCGGTCGCCGATCCAACACGTCTGATTGCGCCTATGATCGAACGCTTCATCGCGACCGATCGCGGCTTCGCCAAGGCACGTCGCGCGCGGCACGTTACTTCCTCTTGATCGTCGGCAGGGCCCAAGGGAGCCCCGGCGAACGATCATTCGGGTTCCTTATAGCCATATTCGGGAATGCCTTGCTCGCTTCCGTAGTAGCGATAGGGAAGAAACTTGCCCGACATTCCGATCTTCACTCGATCACCTTTTGGATTCGGCTCACGCTCGAACGTGATGTCGAAATCGATTGCGGACATAATGCCGTCGCCGAACTCGTCCTCGATGAGTGCCTTCCACGCGGGGCCGTTGACCATCACCATTTCATAGAAGCGATATATCAGGGGGTCCGTCGGCGGCATGGGCATGCCTCGATATGGCACCTCGTTCAGCATACGCTCTTCTGCCTCCGACAGGCCGAACAGCGCCGCAGCCTTCTTCGCGAGCGGTTTGATCAGCTTCATCTGCCCGAGCAAAGCGCCGATGATCAGCACCTCGGACACACCACCGATCTCTCCGGTGATGTGTTTCCACGACCAGCCTCGCTCGCGCTTGATGTCCAATATCTTTTCGGTCAGTTCCTCACGCCTCATCGATCCGTTCTCCTTCTTTGATGATCGCTAACGGGATGCGGTCCCGGCAATGCCGGGACCACAGGGACATGTGCGCAGGTGCGGGCGTCTCAGCCCTTCAGTTGTGAGACGGTTTCCGCGGTCGTCCAAAGGCCGTGCGCGAGGAACCGGAAATTCACCAGGGCGGCGAGGTAGCCGTCGCCCTCCGGAACGCGAGGGCCGGCTGTCGCATCGCGAACGACCACCACTTCGAAGCCCTGTTCGATCAGTTCCCGCAAATGCGCTTCAATGCAC
Source organism: Sphingopyxis sp. H053 (assembly GCF_001468225.1). Taxonomy (GTDB): domain Bacteria; phylum Pseudomonadota; class Alphaproteobacteria; order Sphingomonadales; family Sphingomonadaceae; genus Sphingopyxis. The sequence goes on from NZ_LNRU01000017.1 coordinate 68,133, forward strand.
AGATTGGCGGCCATGCCGGCCAGGATGACTTGTGACACACCTTGTTTGCGCAGTTGGAGAATGAGGTCGTTCGTCTCGGGGCCGTAGACCTTGTGCGGCGAGGCAATGATGGTTTTGCCGTCGTGGATGTACTTTTTGTAGTCTTCGAGGAAATCCGCGCCCGATCCCTCGAATTCCTCCACGGTAAACTGGCCTTTGCGACCAAACATGTTGATCGCATGCATGGTCTTTTCCAGTGGACCGCCAAACTGCCAATGATGGTCACATGGATAGTAGAAGTGGGGCGAGATGGCGACGGTGATATCCGCTGCCTTCGCGGCTTCGAACAGTTGGCCGATGTGCGACACGGTGTTGTTCTCGACAACGCTCTCGCCGAAGAACGGCCAGCTCACACCGCTGGGATGTAAGAAGTCGTTCTGCGGATCGATCACCACGAGGGCAGCTCGCTTCAGGTCGAGCTGAAACGTGCTTTTTGGAAGCACCGGATTTTCGGGATCTGCGTAGAGTTCAGTCATGATCTTCTCCTTTCAGAAGAGGAAGGCGCCATCTGCTGGCGACGTATTAAAGTGACTGGTCGTCTATTAATACGACACGATTTTCACGCGAGGAGCCGAGGCAGGGCAACAGTGCCAAATCGCCTCAGAGCTCTTCCGCTTTGCTCGACCTTGGCCACCATCACCGCGCCCTCGAAGGCCTCGATGAGCGTCGCCGCAAGGTCCTGGGGTTCGCGCGCGAGGGGAAGCTCTCCCGCTTCGCTCGCGGCCGACAGGCACTTTGCAAGGGCGGCTGTCCAAGTCCTCAGGAGAGCTTTCAGCTTTGATCGTGCAATCGAGCTCTGCGCCGCAAGCTCAAGCGCGAGATTGCCGATCAGACAGCCAAACGTGAATTTCTGTCGCTCATGATACTCAATCAACTCCGAAAAGTGTCTCTCGACGCGCTTTAACGGGCTAACGAAATCGTCTTCCAGGATGGACACGTAATTGGATTCGATTGCGCGCCAGTATTCATCGAGTATCGCTGCCGCGAACGCATCCTTGCTTTCGAAGTAATTGTAAAACGATCCCTTCGGAACTCCGGCAGCGGCAGTAATATCCTGCACGCCACAGCCGTTGAAGCCAAGGCGATGGATGATTTCTGCGCCTTTTTCGATGAGGCGCGAACGAACTTCTGGATTCGGTGGACGTGGCATGACGTTAATAAATGACCAGTCATCTCGTTATGTCAACCGTTGAATGGCCTCTAGGACCGTTGAGGACCGCCGCTGGTGCGTTTTTGCGATCGATGCGCTAAGGTCCAGCAGACGCTTAAGCGCGGGATTGACGTTGTTTGTCGACCAAACAACGCTTGAGTTGAACACCTCGCCCCCTTCGGCAAGCGGAACGAAGATGACCGCGGGATAGGAGGCGCCCTGAGTGGAGGTCGCAGCCAAGGTCACGCCGAATCCCATGCCCACCATGTTGAGGAGGTTCTCGCGGCCAACCCGCTGCACCGAGATCCGCGGATGAAAACCCAAACCGGAAAGCTGCCGCACGATGATCGCCTCGACCTCAGGCCCGTGAACGTCCGCTGCGACAAGGAATGTCTCGTCGCGGAGATCCTCCCAATTGACGCCGACGCGTGCCGCCATGGAATGGTGCTTTGAAACTGCGACGTATAGAGGTTCACCCCAGAGATGCATCGCCTGGCAACCGGGAAGACGCGGCTCGCCGGGAATGAATGCCGCGTCGAGCCGACCGCTTAGCACGCCGGCGGCAGTCGCCTGCGCCGTCGCCTCTTCGATCTTTATATCGATGTTCGGAAACCGGAAATGGAACGCCTCGAGCACGTCGGCCAAGAAACCGCTGGCGAGCGAGGCCATCAGCCCGATTTTCAACTCCCCAATCTGGCCTCGTTTCTCCATGCTTAGGCTGCTGACAGCTTGGCGAATGTGTTCAGCGCCAAATGCAGCCTCCCGTATGAAGCGCTCGCCGGCTGGCGTCGGCCGCACTCCGCTCCTGCTGCGTTCGAAGAGCGGCACGCCCACCCTGCGTTCGAGCAACTGAATTCGACGGCTGACCGTCGACTGCGAGAGATTCATCGCATCGGCCGCACGGCGGAAACTTCCGTGTTCCGCAACCAGAATCGCGTAGCGGAGAAAGCGGAGGTCAAGAGCCAAGTCAGGCATGTCCCCCTCCGCCTGCCCGCCGATGCAGTGGCCGGCCGACGCTCAGCCGCGACCTGCGCAACAGGGAATGACTGCGCATTTCCGCCGCCGCGAACCGCGGGACGGCGCCAATTATGCGGCTACGATGCTCGTGGAGAAGCGACACTCGCATAGAGAAAACACTACTCAGAAAGATCAGGCCCGAACATCGCCCGCATCTGTGCCAAATAATGTTCCTCCGAGGTCATCCATCGCAATTGTGCGAACAACGCGGTATCGGGGCCCGCCGGAAAGCGCAGCCGATCGCCCTCCTCCGTCGCAGCAGCGAAAACAGCCTCGGAGACTTCGCTCACACTCGTGAACGCGGTTGGATAGTCTTGCAACTTGGCGAAATAGCGTTGCGCAAAGGCGTCGTATGGCGGTGGTGTCAGTCCCTCAATGCGATTGGCGCTGTTCGTTCTGAAATTGGTCGTTGGTGCAAGGCCTGGTTCTACGATCCGCGCCCGGATGCCAACCAGGCCCAATTCATACGAAAGCGCCTCAGTGAACCCTTCAACAGCACACTTGCTGGCCGTATACACGGCAACGAACGGCATCGGGGCGATCGCCGTGCTGGAGGTCACATTGATTATCACACCACCCGCATGCTGGCGCATATGCGGGATTGCCGCTCGGCAGACCGCCATCACCCCGAAAGTGTTTGTTTCAAACATCTCCCGAATTACGGTGTCAGGCGTAAACTCGAACGCGGAAAGCAAGCCGATGCCCGCGTTGTTGACCAGCACATCAATCCGTCCAAAGGCGGCGACGGCATCGGCGAGAGCCTTAGAAATGCTTTCAGCGCTGGTCACATCCAGCGGCAGGACTTTCAGCCGGTCCCCGGGCTTGTCGAACACGCTTTCGTCAGGCGCCCGCATTGTCGCAACGACGTTCCAACCTTGATCGAGAAAGAGCTGTGCGGTCGCCTTCCCATAGCCTGAGGAAGTTCCGGTAATCAGTATAATGTGGAGCTCCACATTAGACATATTCGCGTGGCGACAGGTCGATTTCGAGGTCTGCCCGCTCGTCGGGGCTGAGCTCCCCGAGGCGACGGTTGAGGATCGATTCCGCGGTCGTGACGAGCTGCAGCACCACCGATTTGCCATCGGCGAGGTGTTCCTCGACCGCGGCGATGACGGTCGGCATCTTCAGGCTGAGAAGGACCTGGCCGAAGAAGCGCTGCTTGGTCGACTCGAAGCGCGAGCGGGCGGACGCCTTGGCGCCGCTGTTGAGCGTCGCGTTCTCGAGGGAGTCGACGACGGCGGTCAGCTCCAGCGCCTGTTCCATGTTGCGGTGGATGATGCCTTATCGCGAGGAAGCGGTAATGCGGAGGAGCGCGGCGTAACCGGCGAATTCCCATGATAGTGTGCGCAGTTGCTGCGCATTATATTGGTTGCGAACCTCGGCGGTCCCTGGACCAGCTGAGGAGGCAATCATGTTGAAGTTGCATGACGAGTTGATCACCGAACTCTCGAATTCGCTCACCACACAGAATTACAATCCCGTGGTCGTGGCGAACCACCGTCTCTACGCCCGCGCGTTTCTCGATTATCTGGCCGAGTGCGATATACAGGTCGAGACTGTGACGCCGCAGCAGGTCGATCAGTATTTTGGCTATGCGGTTCAGGATTTTGAGATCCAGTACGGTCGGCCTCCCAGTGCGCGTTGGCACATGTTGCCCCGCACCGCGATCGCCAAGCTCCTCCGGCTTGCTCAAGGCAATTGGCCCCCGGACGCAGAAATGATCGGTCCCGATGACGAGCATCGACATGAAATTTGCCGCGAATACGAGGCATGGCTGCGCGAGGAGCGCGGTTTGGCAAGCGCGTCCATTGCGGCGCTGATGTGGGAGGCGCGAAACTTCCTGCGATGGCAGTTCGACCGGGCCGGTGCCGCCAGCCTCGAAACGTTGAGCATCGTGGACATCGATCTCTACATGGACATGCGCGCGCCTGGTTTACGGCGCAAATCATTGGCCGATGTCGCTGAGCGTCTCCGTTCGGTGGTTCGCCATCTGCATCGGACGGGTCGCATCCCGACCGATCTGACGCCACACATCATCGGCCCCATGCTCTATGCCTACGAAGATGTGCCGTCGACGCTGGAAAGGAGCCAAATCGCCGCGGTTCTGGCGACAACGCAGGAGGACAGATCGCCACGCGGACTACGCGATTATGCGATACTTCAGCTGCTTGCCACGTATGGGCTGCGCGAAGGTGAGATATGCCGCCTTCGGCTCGATGACGTGGACTGGCGCGCAGAATCCCTCCGGATCTGCCACACCAAGACCAACGCGTACTCGTACATGCCGCTAATGGTGACTGTTGGTGAAGCGCTGCTGGATTATCTGCGCCTTGGGCGGCCCCAGGTTGAAGTGCGGGAAATCTTCGTCCGATCCTGCGCACCCTATATCGCAATGACGAACCTGTACGGCATGATCCGCGGTCGGTTGGCCGCCGCAGGCGTAGTGCCAGCAGGAAAGCGGGGGCCGCATGTCTTCCGCCACGCACGTGCGGTCGAAATGCTGCGGGCATCGGTCCCGCAAAAGATCATCGGCGACGTGCTCGGGCATCGATCCACCGAATCCACCAATACTTATCTCAAACTGGCAACAGATGATCTCCGAGCCGTGGCACTCGAGGTGCCTGGAATGGAGGTGCTGTCATGAGCGCCTGGCACGATCCCGATCGCACCGTCGTCGACGCCTTCCTGGTAAAATCGCAGTTCCGGCCGGGAAGCGTACCGACATATCGCTGGTTCCTTTGCACCTTCGAAGATGTTGCCCGCCGGCATCCGGCGGTGGACCGGCAGATGCTCGACGCCTGGCTGAAGGAGATGCAAAAACGTTGGCGATTGTCGACTCTGCTCAATCAGGTCTGCATTGTCGACCGCTTCCTCGACCACCTCGTCGAAATCGGGCTGATCGCCGACAACCCTGTTGCTGCACTTCGCCGTCGGTACAACGTCAAGCAAAGCAAGCCGATCTGGCGGGCCTTGGCTTCCCCGAATTCCGACGAAGCCTTGGCCGCGTTACGACGGCCTGCGCCCTTCGGCAGCGTGCTGGGTGACTTCATGCAAGACCATGTCATGCTGATGCGCAGCCGGGGATATCAATATGAAGCGCAGGCTCACTGGCTGCTGCGGTTCGATCGGTTCCTTCAGGCCCGTCCCGACCTCGCGGAGCAACCACTTGAGGCAATGATTGCGAGCTGGGCGGCTGCCAAGCCGACCCGCAACCACGCGGCTGAATGCCAGAAGCTGGCGCGCATCCTGACCAAGGCGCGGTTCCGCCTCGATCCGACTATCCCGCCAAAGCGCTTCAATCCCCGGCCAGAGCGGGAAGTAGCGCGGGAGCATCGGCGACCGCATATCTTCAGCCCGGCTGACGTTCGGCGTATGCTCGATACCGCCCGGACTTATCCGTCGCCGGACGCTCCGCTGCGGCCGTTGACCCTCTACACCATGATCATGCTGGCCTATTGTGCCGGGCTACGGCGAAGCGAGCTGGCATGGCTCGATCTTGGTGACGTGGACCTGCAATCGGGCACGATCACGATCCGGGAAACGAAGTTCTACAAGACCAGGATCTTGCCGCTATCCGACAGTGTCGCGGTCGAACTGCGCGCGTACATCGATGCGAGGCGGCGCGCTGGCGGCCCACAGAACCCGAAATCAGGGCTGTTCTGGCATGCCCACTTAAATGACCGCTACAGGCCCGAGGCGGTTACGACAATGATTACCAACGTCATGCGCCGTGCTGGGCTCAAGCCCGCTTCGGGCCGGACCGGGCCGCGGGTCCATGACCTTCGTCACTCGATGGTGGTGAACCGCATCCTCCAGTGGTACCGGTCCGGCATTAACCCTCAGGAAAAACTGCACTTCCTCTCGACCTACATGGGGCACCGGGATCTCCACTCCACGCTGGTCTACATCACCGTCACGCAGGATCTGTTGCAGGAAGCCAGTGAACGGTTCCGCGCGCTCGGCGCCCCGTGCCTTGTCACGGAGGCGCGGCCATGAGGAAAGGCAATCCATTGCCCGCGTTGTTGCGGGCGTTCTTCCAGGAGTGGCTGGCCGAGCAGCGCAGCGCGTCAATCCACACGATCCGCTCTTATCGCGACACCTGGCGGCTGCTGCTTCGGTTCGTCGCGGAGCGAAAAGGCTGCGGGGTCGCGCGGCTGACGCTCACCGACGTCTCGGCCGGCGAGGTGCGCGCGTTCCTTCATCATACCGAGCATGGCCGCAAGACCACGATCGGCACGCGGAACTGCCGACTGGCCGCCATCCGCAGCTTCTTCAGCTTCGTGGCGGACAAGAATCCGGAATACATCGCGCAGTGCTCAGAGGTCCTGGCTGTTCCGTTGAAGCGGGAGCCCACCTCCGCGCCGTGCTACCTCGAGCCCGAGGAGGTCGAGGCCATCCTCGCCCAGCCCAACCGATCGACACTCGAAGGGCTGCGCGACCATGTACTGCTCTCGTTCCTCTATAACAGTGGCGCGCGAATCCAAGAGGCGCTTGACCTCTGTCCCGAAGCAATCCGGTTCGATGCACCGAACTTCGTGCGTCTTTACGGCAAGGGGCGCAAGGAACGCATCTGCCCGCTCTGGCCAGAAACCGTGGCATTGCTCAGGAAGCTACTGGAGCGACAGCCGCGTGCGCCCGATGAGCGGATCTTCGTCAATCGATACGGTGAACCGCTAGGGGCGTCAGGGGTGCGGTTCAAGCTCAACGCCTACGTGGAACAAGCCGCGAAATCGACGCTGACCCTCCAGTCAAAACACGTTACGCCTCACAGCTTCCGGCACGCGACAGCCGTCCACCTCGTTGCCGCCGGGGTCGATATCACCGTCATCCGCAGTTGGCTCGGGCACGTCAGTCTCGATACGACCAATCACTATGCTCAGGCCAATCTGGAGACCAAACGAAAGGCGCTGGAACAGGTTGGCGCCCCGGCGGCGAGCAACGTGCCACCTTCGTGGAAGCGAGATGCCAATCTGATGGGATGGCTCGACACCCTATAGAATAATGTGAAGGACGTGGCGAAATGTTCCGCAGCTTTGCAGGACTACGCCGCGTTCCTCCGCATTACCGCTTCCTCGCGATAAGCGATCATCCACCGGAATATGGAGGAAGCGCTTGCCGCCGCCGGCGTGGTTGACCGGCTAACCGGTGCTACGCTCAACGGCCAAGCGCTATCCGCCGCCCGCTCGCGCTTCGAAAGTGCCAAGCAGCGCTTCTTCTCCGCACTATTGCTCGCAATGAAACTGCCGAGTCTCCTGCCGGCGATCGACGACGCCCTCCGATCAGAGCAGAGTGCCGTTATCCAGCTCGTAACGACCAGCGAAGCCTTACTCTCCCGCCGCCTCGCCGATCTGGATCCCGCCGATCGCGCGGAGCTGGCGCTGGACCTCTCGCCCCGCGAGCTCGTCATGGATTACCTCGAAGCGGCGTTTCCGACCCGGGCTATGGAGATCATCAGCGATGACGACGGCAATGAACGCTCGCGGCCGCGCTCCGACGCCGACGGCAATCCGGTCCACAGCGAAGAAGCATTGCAGATCCGAGCTGAGACACTCGAGCTGCTTGGGGCCATGCCGCCGATCGCGCCCGCCCTCGATGCCGTCATCGAACGATTTGGTGCCGACGCTGTTGCAGAGGTGACCGGTCGGACCAAACGCCTCGTCCGCTTGCCCGATGGTAGCCAGAAACTGCAGTCGCGCTCGCCATCGGCTTGCATGGCTGATGCCGACGCATTCATGAACGGGGCCAAGCGCATTCTCGTATTTTCCGATGCTGGCGGAACGGGACGATCCTATCATGCGAGCCTTGATCACCAGAATCAGCAGCGCCGCGTTCATTTTCTGCTCGAGCCAGGCTGGCGCGCCGATCGGGCGGTGCAGGGGCTCGGCCGCACCAATCGGACCAACCAGGCGCAGCCACCCATCTTTCGTCCGGTCACGACCGACTGCCGCGGCGAACGCCGGTTCATCTCGACGATCGCGCGCCGCCTCGACGCCCTCGGTGCCCTAACCCGGGGCCAACGTCAGACTGGTGGGCAAAATCTCTTCGACCCGATGGACAATCTCGAAAGCGACTATGCCAAGGATGCGCTGTTGACCTGGTACCGACTACTGCACCGCGGCAAGCTCACCAGCGTCACTTTCGGGGATTTCTGCCACCGGACCGGGCTCCGGCTCGAATATGAGGGTGAGTTGGTCGAAAAGCTTCCGCCCATTCAGCGCTGGCTGAACCGCATCCTCGCGCTGCCGATCGCAATCCAGAATGCGATCTTCGACGAGTATCTCGGCCTTGTTGAAACGCGCATCGATGCCGCGAAGACAGCTGGTACGTTCGATGCCGGCGTCGAGACGATCCGCGCCGACAAGGTGACGATCGTCGATGAAATCATGCTTCGTCAGGGCGTCGACCCATCGACGTCGACACGCCTGCTCACCGTCGAAGCCGAATGGCAGCGCGAGATGCGCTCGCTGGCCGATGTCTCCGCAATGGCCGAACGCTTCGGGACCCGGGCATCTCGCCTTCGGAACGGTCGCTCTGGTAAGGTTGCCCTGCAAATCCCAGCTCGAACGCGCTTGACCGACGCGGGCGAAGCAGTGGCGACGTGGCAGCTCCACCGTCCCGGTCACCATCAATCTATCACCGCCGGCGACCTTGAGGAGAGCATGTGGGAGCCCGTCGATGCCGAAACCTTCGGTGACTGCTGGACGGCCGAGTGCGACGAGCTCGGACAAAATCCGCACCGCGAGCGCTTCTTTCTCGCAACAGGCCGCTTGCTCCCAATCTGGAACCTGCTCGGCGACGATCCGGAAGTGCGCCGCCTCGTGACGGCCGACGGCCGTGCATTGCTTGGGCGCATTGTTCCGCACGGCGATGTGAACCCGCTGCTCGGCAAACTCGGCATCACGGGCGGGATTACTCTCGCGCCCGCCGAAATTGTCGCCGCCGCGTGGGAAAGCAAAACCGTAATGGTCGGTGGCAGCTCAGGGCTCACGCTTGAACGTCGGCGCGTAAACGGCGAGCCGCGCCTCGAGCTCCGCGGATTCGATCCTCGATCATTGCCGACACTTAAAGCGAAGGGCTGTTTCACCGAAATCATCCAGTTCAAGACGCGCTTGTTCGTGCCTGTCTCGCGCGCCGCCGAAATCGTCTCGGCATTGGCGGCAATATGAATCTGGCCATTTTGGCAATTTTAGCTATATTCGAGCTTCAGGAGATTCTTATGACAGCACCAGCCATCATCCCGGATCGTGCGCACCGCGCCAAGGTTACGCTCACCAACTTCCACAATGCCACGGGAGAGATCCTCGATATGGGCCTGAGGGCGCCGGTTACCATCACCAAACATGGTCGACCACATATGACATTCGTCGACGCAGGCTATTTCGAAAGGCTGGAAGAGATTGCGGCGGGTAATATCCTGGCCGCTCTCGATCGCAAGCATATCGCATCTGCGGACATGCCCGACGACGTCGCGGCGCTGATCGCTTCGCAGATCCCTAGCGAGGAAGAGATCGCGAGCGGAAAATGGAAGAATGGCTGATACCCATTTTCCGGCAGTCGGCGAAATCATCAACTATGTGTTTCTCTTCCACCATGAGGCCCAACATCGCGATGAAGGCGTGAAGGAACGGCCGTGCGTCGTCGTTGCTGTCGATGCCGCTAAGCGTCAGGTCATTGTCGCTCCGCTCACAACCAAAGGCGAACGCTATCCGAACACTCTGCCGGTGCCATCGGTGGTCGCAAAAGGGGCCAGTCTGTCGGGCGCTACCGCGGTCGTGCTCGACGACCTCAATATCTTCACCTGGCTCGGCTATGATGTTCGACCGCTGCACGATACCGACAGCGTTTATATAGGACGCTTTCCGCCGGGCTTCACGGCGAGTATAATGCAGAAACTGCTTGCAGGGCGGCCCACCAATCGGGATTAGGACGCCGGGCGCAACCTAAATATTAGGAATAAGACAAATGAACGATATTCCTCAAGATGCGGGTGATCTGCTCACCCTCACCGCTGATATTGTTGCCGCGCATGTCGGCAACAACAGTGTCGCGATCTCAGACCTGTCACTTCTTATCAACAATGTGCATGCCGCGCTTTCCGGACTATCTCATCCCGCTGAAAAGCCTGAGGAACCCCTTGTGCCGGCTGTGTCAATTCGTTCTTCGGTCAAACCCGACTACATTGTGTGTCTCGATGACGGAAAGAAGCTCAAGATGCTTCGCCGGCACCTGATGACCCACTATGGTTTGACGCCGGATGACTATCGCGCCAAGTGGGGCCTTCCCGCCGATTATCCCATGGTTGCGCCCAACTATGCCGAAAAGCGCCGGGAATTAGCTAAGGCAATTGGTCTCGGCACCAAAGGGCGGGGAGGGGGCCGTAAACCTGCTCGTGTCAGTGCTAAGGCAGCAACCGTGCGAGGCTGATCGTCAAACTGGTCGGCGGGGTTGCGATGACGTTGCCCCGCCACCACTTCCGGTATCTCGGGGATGCAATTCTATCGATGGCGATTCGGGCGAAGTGCGAGTCTCAAAGATTGAGCTTACGCACGCGGATTTGGTCGGCGAATGATAGAAAACAGTAGGATCTAGGGGCTTAGAAGAACCAAAGGGAGCCGTTAGGCTCCCTTGGTCGCTTAGTTCCCTACTGGGAAACGGACACTCCTAGGGGAGGCCGCATATGCACCCCATATAGGCAACCAATCGTAGTTTTTCAATTAAAATCTGAATCGGAGGGAGGCCCCCTATGTCGCAGGCGTGGTTGGCGTAGGCAGCCAGTCCAGGACTAAGCGCACGATATCGTCAAATTCAGCTTCCGGCATTCGCACGATTCCGGCTTTATCGGGAACGAGCCTGCTAACTGCCACAGTTGTCATCTTATCACAGATCGCCCACGCCGCGCGGCCATCGATCGTCGTTTGAAGCGGAACAGCCCATTTGTTGCCCGGCTGTGCCTGCGTTGAACAGGGAACAACTGTGACGGCGCCGTGAAGCGTATTTCTGTATGACAAGATGATCACAGGCCGACGCTTCCAAAATTCAGGAAGCTGTGCGTCCTGCGGGAAATCACACCAAAGCAGCTGGCGAATTTTTGGCGCCGCGACGAGCCGCGGTACTACCTTTGGCGGTGGCGCCTGAGGGTGAGCCGTCATATTATCCTTCCTCGCTTTTCACCAATCGGAGCTTCGGCGCTCCGCGGCGATTCTGACGGCGCTTTGCCAATTCCGCCTTGTCCTTCTTTTCGGCGAGCTTTTCCTCGGCGAAAGGCTTTGCAGCCTTAATCAGGCCGTCCAGATGGTAGATGTTCGTTTTGCTCCCCGCTTCGGTCCGCCTCTCCTCGCGCCGGACGTAACTTGCGGCTTCCAGCGCAGCGATGTGCTTTTGAATCGTGCGAGGATGCACGTTCATTGCTTTTGCCATCGTGTTTTTCGAGGGGAACGGTTTTCCTTCCGCCGTCCACCATTTGCTTGCCAGATAAAGCACAATGTTCAGATCAAGCGGAGAGAGACCGAGCTGCCGCTGGTTCTCGATAATAACACTGGGCAAAGCGGTCCATCCCGCATCCATTAGCGGCTTGGACCACTTCTTTTCATTCGTGCGCAGTTCGGCGCTACCGCTCGTTTGCTTTTTAATCGCCATCGGATTATTCCTTTCGTGACTGGAATATGTCCATGCGTGAGCGGACAATCAAGTTTGAGGGGGAGAGTCCCAGGGCGCGGGGGGAGGGCATTAGAGGCCTCCGGCCCCAAGCCATTGGAGCCTTGGACGGGGGAGCCTCGAGGGGCCTACGAATCAGATAGCCCAGTCAACCAGTATCCGTTCAACCGTATATCCCGTTGCAAGCAACCGAGTAACCTTCGGGTGGGCGGTCCACGGGCCTCCCCCCTTTTGTGTTTTTGGGGCTCCCAGCGCCTGATCCGCCATAGGTTCATAGCGCCAGCGCGCAATGCTCGCGTGCCGCGACTGGCTTGGCGCGCCGGCGGCGCGCCAATGCTGAAAGAGGAGGGGGAAGGGAGGGGGCGAGGCCCCCTGGGAGTTAAGCCCATGAACCGGGTCTCGGTTGTTACCGGAGATTCATCATGCAGACCCAGCAAATTCCCTTCAGCAAACTCCGCCTCTCGCCGGCCAATGCGCGAAAAAGCTTCAGCCAAGCCGGCGTGGAAGCCCTCGCCATCTCGATCGACGCATATGGCCTGCTACAGCCAGTGATCGTCAGCCCGGCTCCGGACAAGAAATCGCTCTTTTATGTCCACGCAGGCGGCCGCCGCTGGCGCGCGATCGCGAAGCTCATCGAGAGCGGCGAGCTCCCCAAAAATGCAACGGTCGATGCCCGTGTGTGCGATGACGAAACGGCGGCGCTCGCCGAAGAAATCAGCATGGCCGAGAACCTCATTCGCGAAGCGATGTCGCCCGCGGACGAATGCAGTGGCTACCGCGCCATCATCGAGAAGGGCGCCACCGAGGAAGATGTTGCCCGTCGGTTCGGCGTGACTGTCCGCCACGTTCAGGGACGACTGCGCCTCGCCGACCTCGCAGAGCCGATCTTCAATGCGCTGGCTGCAAGCGAGATCACTCTCGACGTCGCCAAAGCCTATGGCAGCACGCCCGATCGCGACGCGCAACTCGCCAGCTGGAACTATTTCAATGGCCACTCCCAGGGCACGAACCCGATGTCCATCCGCCGGCATCTTGCAGGAAACGCGATCGATGCGACCAGCGCTGTAGCGTTACTCGTCGGCGAGGATGACTATGTCGCGGCAGGCGGCCGTATCGAACGCGATCTGTTCGCTGGCGATGGCGAGGGCAAATGGCTCGACAGCGAAATTGCCGAGACGATCGCGATCGAGCGACTCGAACGAGAAGCGGAAGCCATTGCGATTCGCGAAAATCTCGCTTGGGTCCGACCGGTTCTCGCCACCCACGTTCACTATGAGGCAACCGAAGCGCTCCGCGACTATTATCGGCCGCGCGTCCCCCTATCGGACGAAGCCCAAGCCCGAATGACGGAGATTGGGGAACGACTGCAAGCAATCGAGGAAGAGATCGATGAAGCGCCCGACCAAGCCACAGTCAATGCCCTCGAAATCGAGAATGCAGGGCTGGAATCCGAATATGATGAACTCAGCAATCGCGCCCATTACATCCCCGAAGAAGATCGGCCGCACGTAGGCACCTTCCTGCTGATCAACGCCCAGGGCGAACCTGTTCTGTCTCCGCGCTACTATTCAACGGCACCGGCGAAACGAGCAACGGCGACCCCCAAGACCAGCAAGCCCGGGGAACCCGGCACGATCGATGATACGCTGCCGCGCGGCCTCGAAGAACACTTGGCGAAAGATCGGCGCGACGTTCTGGCACTGCACGTTGCGCAGGATCCGAGCCTGGCGCTCGATCTCACCATCTTCGGCCTCGCACGAAGGTTCACCGGGCAGCCTGCATACAACGACACTGGCGTCATGGTGATGATCGGCGAATTGTTCGATCCGGGCGGCCTGTCAGGTGTCCCCTTGTCGACCGCACTGGAAGAACTCGAAGCAGTTCGTACGGCATTGCCTGGCGAGTGGGCGGCGGCCGAGAACAGCTTCGCCGCGTTTCTTGCCTTCCGGGCGCTCGATGAGGCCGACAAGGCAGCTTGGCTCGCTTATGCGGTAAGTCGCAGCCTCAAAGCCAGCCTTACAGCCGGCGGACACGCCAACGCCTTCCAAACAGGGCTTGGCGCGTTGCTCGAGATAGATACGGCTGCATACTGGCGCCCCGGTCCCGAAAACTTCTTCGACCGCATCCGCAAGCCGCAGATCCTCAGCATTCTCGGTGGCCTCGATCCCGAGCTGCCCGGACGCTACGCCAGCGCGAAAAAATCCGAGCTGTCGTCGACCGCGGCAAAGCTCTGTTCCGGCGAGGCGATCGTCACACCCGAGGTCAAAGCGCGCGCGCTCGGATGGATCCCCGACGTGATGTCGTTCACCGCGGCGGATACACCCGGCGAACCCGAAACGGCCCCGGTGAACGATGACAGCGGCAAAGATCAGGCACCGATCGACAATGGCGGTGACGAAGACGTCGACGACACGAACCCGGGCGTGAACGATGTCGCTGCGGCCGACGAGGCAATGGCCGAAGCGGCCTGACACCTCGCGAAGCGGCGCGGAAGCAAGGGTCTCGGCTTCCAGCTGGAAACCTGCCTCCGCGCCGCTCTCGAACTTCCGAAATTTCTATAGTGGAGTCAACATGATGGCTGATCGCGTATCTGCATCCATCGTCATCGGCGGCGAACTCGCGTCCGACGATTTCATCACCCTTTGTCGGCTTATTGTCGAAGACGACCTCGCCATTGAATGGGACGGCGAACCGTTCGCTCCCGGACACCGTACCGATGGGGAACCGCTGCGCCTATTCGCTCACGAAGTAACTGGCGGCCAATTCGAGACGCTCGAGAGCTGGTGTATCGCGCACGCCGCTCCCCTTCGTTCGCTGGTGTGGCGGTTATACCGGAGCCTGGCTCCCCGAACGCCTCGTTTTCACCGGCACGGGGGATCCCCAATCCTTTGCCGCCCACGAAAACGACAATGTCGTTGCTGACCGCGAAACGGTGAACGCGCTCGGCGGAGGCCGGGCGCTGCACGCCTGGTTCGATGCCGCCGACTTCGTGGTCCCACCGCTGATCATCATGGCTGACTCCGACGCGGAGACCGATGCGATCTCCCGCGCTCGCGCGGGACAGGAGGAAAGCGGGGGAGGGGACGGGGAGCAAGGCTCGCAGCTTCAGAAAGGAACCGCCGCATGAAACCGCGTCACGATATTTACAGCAGCATCACTTCCCAGCTCGTCGCCGCCATCGAGGCCGGTGCGGGCGAATGGCGGATGCCGTGGCACCACAAGGGAACTCCAGTGATGCGGCCGACCAGCGCCGCGGGCCGCGCCTACTCGGGGATCAACCGGCTCGTCCTCTGGGCGTCCGCCGATGCGCATGGCTTCGCGTCCGGTACATGGGCGACGTATCAACAATGGAAATCGGTCGGCGCTCAGGTCCGCAAGGGCGAGAGCGGCACCCATGTCATTCTCTGGAAACGTCAGGAGCGCGACGAACCAACCGCCAGCGAAAACGAGGGCGATGATCGCGCCGCGCGTTTCTTCGCCCGCGCGTTCGTGGTGTTCAACGAGGCACAGGTCGACGGCGCCGACGATCAAGTGGAGGAAGCCGAAGCACCGATGCCGGTGCGCATCGCGAATGCAAAGGCAGTCCTTGAACGCGCGGGCGTTCCCGTCACCTTTGGCCTCCACGACGCTCATTACCGTCCCCAAGAGGACAGGATATACATGCCCTCGCGATCGGCCTTCGAAACCGACGAGGGCATGATCTCGACGCAGGGGCACGAATTGGTTCACGCCACTGGCCACAGCACCAGGCTCGCTCGCGACACCCTCCGCGATTATCACAAGGAACGCGCGATCCGCGCTCGCGAAGAATTGATTGCCGAGATCGGGGCCAGTTTCCTAATGGCCGATCTAGGGCTCGCTTGTGCACCGCGGCCCGATCATGCCGCCTATGTCGCGAGCTGGCTAAAAGCGCTCGAAAAGGTCGCGTCCGTCAAGGTGGTGTAATTTCGGCTGTGGCCGTGGGCCATCGTCAGGCGGCTTTGGCGGTGATGTGTAGGGGCTGATTTTCCTCCTCGATC
>NZ_LNRU01000018.1 GCF_001468225.1 Sphingopyxis sp. H053
GCGCTGCCGGGGCGGCTGGAACTGCGGGCGGGGGCGGGATCACACCCGCCTCGCCGTTCGCTTCGGGCGGAGCGGGCGGATAGGCCGGGGCATCTCCCGGAAGGGCCGGGGGTAGCCCATCGTAGGCGCCGCCTTGTGTGGCGGGCATGCCATCCCCCAAGCTTCCGGGCGTGACCTTGCCTTCCTCGATGGCGGTGACCCGGTCGCCCAGCAGCGTCTGCCCGTCGAGGATCTTTTGCAGATCGCCGCGAAGCTTGACCTCGAGGCTGTCACCGCGAAGGCCCGCGCCCATGTCGAGCTTCGACGCTTCCGGCGGCTTCGGAGCCTCGGCATCCTTCGACGAACTCGCCGTGTAGAGCCCGAGCCCGACCAGCGCGATGGCCGATACGACCCCCGCTTGCTTGGCTCTCAACTGCTGCCGTGACGTCATGCGCTCCCACTGCGCCCGGAAATCGAACAAGGCCGGACCTTGCGATCCCTCGGCTGACGTTATCTGGCGAACAAGCGTTTCATCGCCTGTTGCGGCGCTGTCGGCTTCGGCGCTCACGGCTGCGCACTCCGGCGAACGACGATGAGGCGCGCGGTGTCTCCCGCGGCGAGCGTCAAGCGGTCGAGCGTCAGCGAGAAGATATCGGCACCAAAGGCATTGTCGAGAAAATCGCGCTCGTCGAGCGAGGTCGCTTCTGTTGCGTGAAGCAGATATTCGCTTACCGAAAGACCTGCGCCCTCGATTTCAAGGCGCCGCCGCTCGGTCGTTTTGACCTGCGGCAGGTCGCCGACTGCGACGGCCTCACGCGCGGGAGCGACCTCGGTGAAGGATGCGGGAACGCGGTCCTGAAGGATCGCGAGCGCGATGCCCACGGCCCGTTCTTCCTCGACCAGCGGTGCGAGCAGGGCGTCATTGGCCCGCGCGCGCTGGGCGGACCCGGGAACGAGCGTCACCGTCTGTGCGGGGATGTCGGCGGGTTCGGCATAGAGCGGATAGATCGCGCCGTTGCACGAAACGAAGAATTCGGACGGCGTTGTCACATAGCTGCGGGTCTTGGCGCCGGCATCGTCCATCTCCTGGACGAGGAACTTGATCCAGGCGTCTGATCCGCCGCGCTCGACCGCAAGGCCCTTTTCAGCCGAAAATTTCACATCTTCGATCTCGCCGCCGACGCATACGACATGGTTCACGTCGCGATTGGAGAGCCGGATGCGGCTGGTCTGGTCGGGGAGCACCGAGACCGATTGGGCGAGGGCTGCGGACGGCGCCAGCAGTGCGCCGAGGAGGCAGGCAAACCTCCGGCGGTTACCGGATATCGGCATTGAAATTCTCCTCTTGGAGGGCGGTCAGCCAGAAACGGCCATTTTCGGTCGCGTAGCGAATGCGCAGATTGCCACGAAACTTGCGGATCACGCCGCCGATCACGCGGACTTTTTCGACGGGCACCAATATTTCAGTGGCCGTGTAGGTGACGGGCTGGTCACCCCGAACATAGGTCGCGATCGACAGCGTCGGATTATTCTCGAGCTCGCCCAGCAAATGACTGAGACTATCGCGAAGCGCGTTGTAGGCGCTTGGATGGACGATCGTCAGCAGTTCCTGGAATTGCCGGTCCGCCGAATAGGCGGAATAGGTCCCCGCAAGACCGACGATATTGAAAGTGATCGTACGGAGATAGGTTTCGGAGGGCTTGCTGCCGGTGACATAAAGATCTCCGGTGGCGCCGAACGGGACGATGACCGTGCGCTGAGCCTGGTTCGTCGAATAGATGACGGTGCCGAGCACCATGCTCACGCCAAAGAGACCCGCGATCGCGAACTTCAGCAACCGGTTCTCCTCGAAAAGGTTGGCCGATCCTTGGAGATAGCGGTGCAAATGCCAGCTCGGGCGCGTGTCGCCGATCATGTCGGCGCTGTCCTTGCGTCTGAAGAAACCTGCCATCGGACCTACTCGAAGAAGCGGGTCTGGGTTGGACCCGGGTAGAAGCGGAAACGGATGAGACCCCAGCGCCAGGCGAGGTGCGGAATGAAACCGCGCGGCTTGGTTCGCTTCCACGGAAGGAAAAGGAGAAGGGCGCCGATGAGTCCCCAGCCGATCAGGCCGCCGACGATGACCGCGACGAAGATCGTGCTCATGACGACGACAAATTCCTGGGCGTCGAACCAGAGGATCTGGACCGGTCGATGCAGGAACTGCGGCAGACGTTCATCCAACGCCCTTCTCCCATGCTTCATCACGCGTCGGCGTGACATCCCGGAAATGACCACCACTCCCGGTTCCGGATGACGCGTCGGTCGCCGGGGCCTCCAGCGAGCGGCGCGCCGAATGTCAGATGACCATGCCGAAGGTCTGGAGGATCGAATCCGCCTTGATGAGGCAGACCGCCGCCACGATCGTCGGGATGCCGATCATGATGTTGGAGAAGAGCCGCGAGACGCCGAACAGAAAGGCGGCGACGCCGCCAACGAAGCCCAGCGGGCCCTTCACGCCCTTGTTCACGACGATGTCGTAAATGTCGTAACCGAGGTCGCCGGCCGCCGGCGCCTGGAATGCGTGGGCCACGCCGGCGCACGCGACTGCGGCCAGGAGGAACAGGACTGCCGCGTCAACCGTGCGGACCGTCCTTCCCCGAAACATTGTCATCATGTCCATTCTCCTTGAAGGGAGACCGTCCGAAGATACCTGCCGGCACGACGAAAATCGTTTCCGGCCGACGGCAGCGGTGGACGGTCTCCAAAAAAGCCGATGCCGCCGGCATTCCGGTCCTCGATCCCCTCAGGTCGCGCTCATGCGAGCGGCAGGGAGCAATCGGGGCCCGCCAGAAATTCTTTGGGGGGGTGAGGCTGCCGATCAGGGATCGGCGCCAGCGGCTCCCTTCTTCCCATTCAGGAACGCCTCGAGTTCCGCCTGCTGGAAGCCCGACACGAACTTCCCATCGACAAAGAGGGTGGGGGTGCCGGAAATGCCCATCTTGCGGACTGTTGCTCCGTGGCGCGCGACCTGCTCCGCACCGGCCTTGCATTTCGTCAGACCGGGAGGGCTCGCGCCCGCATAAATCGCCCTGAACGCCGCCGCCTTGTCCGGCGAGCACAGGATGTGCTCGGCCTTGGCGGCCGCGTCCGGGTGGATACCGCTCACGAAATAGACGAGCCGCTGGACCGGCTTGCCTTCCGCAGCCTTTGTCGCCCAGAAGCGATCGAGCGCCTGGCAATAGGGGCAATCGGGATCCGTGAACTCGATGACCTTCGGCGCGCCGACGGGGCCGATGACCAGGGCGTCGCGTTCGTCAATCGCCCCGAGCCGCTTTCGCGCGCTGGCGTCCTGAGCCATCGCGGTGATGTTCACGCCATTCTTGTCGTAAATCGCCGCGAACAGCAGATGATCGCTTTCCGGCGCGAAATAGAGGACTCGCCCGCCGGCGATAGCCTGATATATTGGCCCCCTTACAGGCGCCGGTCCGAACTCCTCGAACTGGAGGTTGGTGAAGGTCTGTCGCAGCTCCCGTTCCGCCTGCCCGGCGGCATCGCCGAGCGCGTCCCCGGACTCCTCCGCCGATGCGGCGTGCGCAAGCGCAGGGGACGCGATGGCCATGGCGACGCAGCACAAAGCACTAGCGGCGCGCATCGAATTTATCTCCGGCGGGCGCGACCGCGTTGAGGAAGATCGACCTGTCGATCCGGTGCGCCGCGCCAAGCGTGACCGGCGTTTTCGCCAAAGGCTCGCGAGGGTCCAGGATCGGGACGGTACGGCGTTCGATTGAAAAACCGCTCGCGTCCTGGGTGACGATCAGATCGCCCCGTCTGGCGGACGGTTCGGTCTGCCCGGCGCAGCGACCCGGATCGGAGTGGGCCGATGCGGGCGTGCCGCCGGATAACAGGATTGCGATGCCCGCAAGGCACCGATTGTACGGCGTCATGACTATCTCCTCGTGGCGCAAATTGCGCGGTGATTGACGATCGGTGGATCGGAACGGACCTGATGATCCGAGACCAAATGGTCTCCTCCAACCGGAACGAGGCGAGGAATGATGATGAAACGAAGAGCGCACAATGATGAGGGCACTGAAGTGCCGATTGTGCAAATTGCGCGCCGACGCTGCCTAAACGGCGCCCTGATTCACGATTGGCGGGCCGCGGGGTCACAATTGATCCCGGGAGACCGAAAAATGCACTTCGGCTTACTGGCGCAAATGGTTAATATGCTCATGGTATCACCACGCTGGTTTTCTGTGTGCTGGGAGGCAGACCGATGACGCGGCAATCACGCACGTTCAAATTGCGGCTTTCTCCGGCAGGCATGGATTTGCTCATCGACTCCCATGTCCACCTGATCCGAAGCACGCGGGCATTGCTCGCCTGGGGCACCACCCTCCAGGTCGCAGTCGATTGCCTCGACCGAATGCCGGCCCCCAAGGTTCTGGAGCAACTCGCCTCGCTTTCGACGGCGGGCCTTCAGGGCGGCGAGGATCATTATGTCGGCGCGTCCAAGGGGCTCAATCATATGGCGACGCGTATCGCCGAGCGCGTCGTTGAAGTCGCGCCGGATCGTGATGCGCCGACCCTGGCGAGCATCTACATTGTCGCCCTGCACCAACTCACAAGAACCGACCACAAAACGCTCCGTGCGACCTATGAACGCGTGAAGCCGGCAGCCCATAGCGGCGTGCCCGGATAGAAGCCTTCACTTTCTCAAGGTCTTGCGCGACGCGACCCGGCAAGAATTGCGGCAGTTCCGTTTGACCGTGGTGTGATGCACACCTAGCATTCCAAGAGTTACAGGCCTTGGCTGGGGCAATCTCCCGAGAAGGAGACGCGGAAATGTCGCTGGAAGACGCGGCTTCCGTCGCTGAAGGCCCGCTGTCGCGTATCAAGGAACAGTCGGGAAGGCGAATTGAGGAAGCGAGAAAACGGGAAGGGCTGACGCAACGCGAATTGTCGAGAGAGCTCGGCATGGGCGTGCGCTGGCTACGCGAAATCGAATCCGGAAATCCGAAGGCAAGGCTCGATGACCATCTGCTCTGTGCTTACAAGCTGGACCTCTCGACAGGGCATATCCTCATCCCGCTGATGTTCTATTCGCAGAAGATGGCGTTTCCGATGCAACTCGCGATCGGAGATCTGCGCGAGCTCGAGCGACTATGCATCGAAGTCGTCGCGCAAAAGCATCTCGACCAGCTGACGAGTGCGCTCACGCCCCGATGGAGCCAAGGGCTCCGGATATCATCGGCTGCCTGATCGATGGGGCTCGAAACCGCCACTCACCAGCGGATTTACCGCGCAATCAAGGAAGACTATCTCGCTGGTGTGTTCTATCCAGGAGCGCGGATCCCAATTCCGGCGATCGCGCGTCGCTCCGATTCCAGCGTAACGCCTGTGCGCGAGGCCCTGTATCGCCTCGTTGGCGAGGGGCTCGTTGAAGCCGATCCGGACGGCGGTTTCCGAATCGCGCTTCCTGACTTCAATGCGCTTGCCAATCTCTATGCGTGGTCGGGGCATCAGCTTCTGTCTGCCCTGCACTTGACAAGCCGATCCGCCATAAAGGCTGCGATGGCGCGGATCCGGAGTCTGGATATCGGCCCGGATCCTATCTCTATCGTCACGGCGACATCGGCAACATTTGAGGCGATCGCGTGGGCATCTGGAAACAGCGAATACCTGGATTCAATCCGGCGAACCAATGAACGCCTGCACTATTCTCGACTCGCCGAGGTCGGCCTCTTCGGCGACCTCGAACGGGAGCTTCGGACGTTTGTCAGAAACGGCACAATCGACGTCAAAATGAACGTCCGAAGACGCGTGACCGCTTATCATCGACGACGCGTGGAGCATGTGGCGCAACTCTGTGCCTTGCTACAAGGTACCGCATAAGCTTCTGAAAACCGGGCGCGATCCTCGTCAGGTTAATTTCGATTTTGGTCTAAATCGCTGATTTAAAGCAATAATTGCTGCGTATATGGGCGGAGAACTCCTTCAACCCGCGTAAATTGGGACTACCGCGAATGTCCGCGGTGTTTGAAGAAGGAACGTATCATGCAACGCAATGACGATCATCTCGACGCCGAAGTCATCGACCTCGGCGTTGCCAGCGAAGTCACCAAGGGGTCCATCGTGGGACCGCTCGACACCAAGGGTGGCCGCGATTTCGGTGCCGCGGGAATCTCCGACGACTGAACGGGAGGGCGCACGGCCCCCGGGTGTCGTGCGCCCAACCCCGAGGGGTTCGACCATGCCTCTGCGCCTGCGAGACGATTTGTACTTCTGCATCTGTTCTGGACGAGCCGTCTTTCTGGACGTCGGTGCCGACCGATATTTTCAGTTGCCGGTTCATCAGGATTTGGCTTTCCAGCGGTTCGCCTCTGGTCAAGCGCCACAACCAGGCGACGAGACCACCCTCGAGGCAATGGCAATCAGCGGCCTGATGGTCGATGCGCATCATGGTGCGCGGACGTTTTCGCCTGTCACTGTCTCCCCGCCAATGGCCGAGATCGACCCGATGCTGTCTATGGCCAGGCTGACCGATCGGCTCGCGGCCCTCCTCTCGGTCCATAGAGCGCGACGCGCACTAGCCAAGCGACCACTCAAAAACCTCTTTGATACCATGTCGCGGTCGAGCGCCGCGCTCGTTCCGGATCGCATCGAAGATTGGACCGCTGTAAACCGCGTCGCGGCGGCGTTCGCGGTAAACGGCATCATGATACGGCGTCAGGATCAATGCCTCCCGCTGTCGATCGCTTTCAAACACCTCTGCCTTGCACGCCGGACTCCCACCACGCTGGTGATCGGCGTCAAGCTCGACCCCTTTGTCGCGCACTGCTGGATTCAAAGAGACGAATATGTGGTCAATGACACGCTTGAACGTGTTCGACTTTTTACCCCGATACTGGCGCTCTGATGGCGCTTCGATATCTTGTGTTGGCCTCGCGCGGCGGCAAACTCGACGACGGACTGGTCGACGCGGTCGGTGAACGAACTGGGCTTGTCACGCATTGGCGCTCTAGCCGCCTCGCTGTTCTGACGAGCGAGCAGCGGTCGCCACTCGAAATTGGTGACGGCGCCGGTACGATCATCGGCGACCTGTTCCACCGCCATGGCAGCGGCCCCGCGATCAGGGATTTCGATGCCGCGTCCAGGGTCGGCCTCGCTGCAGCGCCGGTCCGGGAACTCCTGGAGCGTTACTGGGGCGGATATCTTGCTGTCTGGACCGATGGCGAACTGGTCCGCGCGCTTCGCGACCCATCCGGCCAGTTGCCATGTTGCTATGCATTCGGTCCAAGGGCCGTTGCGTTCGCATCGGATCCAAGACTCTTGATCGATGCTGGGGTTGTAAATGTGTCGATTGATTGGGGCGGGGTAGCGACCACTCTCTATGTCGACGACCTCGCGCAGATACGCACGGGACTTACCGGTGTCTCCGATTTGCTTGCAGGCAACCTTGCTACCGTGGACGAACGTGGCTGCTCGCAGGCTGTTTGCTGGTCGCCGTGGCACCATGTTTCGAACCCCCTGGAGGTGGATTATTCCGTCCATGTCGAAAGACTGCGCCGGGCTGTCGAACAATGCGGCCGGGGGTGGGTCGCCACATTCGATAAAAGCATTTTGGCCGTATCGGGCGGCCTCGACTCGTCGATCCTCGCGTCGTGCGTGGCGGGATCGCCGGAAGTGGAATGCTTCACACTTCGAACGAATGAACCGCGAGGGGACGAGACAATCTATGCCGAGGAGCTGTGCAAATGGTGCTCGCTGCCGCTCGAGACGCGAACCTATCGGCTCGATCGAGCCGATATCATGCAGTCCGCCGTTGCGCATCTGCCAAAGCCCGGGGGGCGAACGCAGATGGTGGCCTATGATGAAACCGTTATTCGGCAAATGGCAGCTCGGTCCGCGACGGCATTCTTCACGGGCGCTGGCGGGGACAATGTCTTCTATAATACACGCTCTGTTCGCCCTATCGTCGATCGCTATCTCGCGGCTCCGACCGTCCCGGGCCTTCTGGCGACACTACGCGACCTCGCACAGGTCACAGAAGCGAGCATTTGGGAAGTGGCGCGTCGTGCTTTTTCCGTTCCGAGACGCCGCGGCCCCAAATATAGCTGGCCTTTCGATCCGCAGTTTCTCCATCCAGGCTGGATCGGACACCTGATACGGGAAATGCCATCTCATCCCTGGCTGGAGGCGCCGACGGACGCGTTGCCCGGGAAATGTGGACATGTCGCCATGATCACGCGCGCCCAACATTATATGCACGGACACGACAGGCGACTTAATTTCACCGAGATCGCACCTCTTCTGTCGCAACCCGTCGTCGAAGCGGCATTGGCCATTCCCAGCTGGATGGCTTGCGAGGGCGGCGTCGATCGCTCTGCGGCACGGCGCGCCTTCGCCCCCAAGCTTCCGTCGAATATTATCCGCAGGCGAATGAAAGGCGGCCCGGACGCGTTCGCAATGGAGATATTGAGATCCAACTACGACCTCGTTCGAAACCGGCTTCTGGGGGGGCAACTCGCAGCCAATGGGATCATCAATAAGCCGGAACTGGAGGTTGCGCTTGCTAAAGACCGGATGACGCATGGTACGAATTATGTGCGCCTCCTGCTTCTCCTCGACACCGAATCCTGGATTGAAGCGTGGCAATCGAGTGCGGACCAACACAACATAAGCGCCCGGGGATCCGTCGCGAGTTGACAAATGCACTACGACTTCCAGCTTCATCCACAATGGTCATCCTTCCGGCATTTTTCGCGAAGGTCCTGCCAGTGTTCGGCTTCTGCTCGTCGACGGGGGTCGGTCGGAAGGTCCCCTTTGAACCAGAAGTTGAACCAGTCGAGCGACCGCTGATAAATCGCCAGCCGGTGCGCGGGCTGCCACTTAATGTGGAATTCGTTTGGAAACACAAACAGGTCCACGAAACGACCTGCCTGCTTCAAGGCGGTGTAAGCCTCAAGCCCGCCCATATATTCGCGATCGGATGCCTGTATCAGGATTGGCATTTTGATCCGGTCCGTGTTCTGAGCGAAGGAAATTTCACGCCAAAACTCGGGCGCCGGCCGAAGGATGCTCGGATAGCCGATCTGCCTGTAGAGTTCGTCGAGGTCGGGCCCGTCGAGATAGGCTTGGGACCGCTCCCAGCAACAGTGGCTCATGATCGCTGCGGAGAACAGCGAACTGTGGAGTGCGGCGAACTGAATGGTTGTCGTGCCGTCGCTCATCCCGGTGATGCCGATGCGCTTGTCATCGATGATCCCGCGATCGATGAGCTGTCTAAGCGGCGTCTCGATCGATGAGAGAAAGCTCTTCCGATTGCCCCAATCTTTTAGATTGACCTGCTCGACCTCGATCAGGGTCGTCGCGCCCGCCAATATTCCGAGATGCGGTGGCCGGTTGACGCTGAGGACCGCATACCCCTTGTTCGCAAGCGCCTGGATCGGATATTCATCTCCGACGCCGCCCCGCAAGAATCCCCGCGACACATATTGCACGACGACCGCCGGATAACGTCGTCCAGGCTGGTAATTTGCGGGGAAGACGAAATCCGCTGCGCTGTCCAGCCCAAAGCTGTTCCGGACGTTTATACGCTCGACTTTTCCAACCCGGAGACCTCGCCATTCTGGGTTCGGATCGAAAAGCGTTTCCATAGACCCGCGCCGAAGATCTATCCGAACGAGGTGCCGCGGTCGGGTCGACGTTTCGCGCAAACACAAGAGGCTGTGCCCCGATGGTTCGCAATCGGCAAAATAATCCTTCGTTTGCAAAATCCGCTTCGGGCGCGCCTCGCCGGGGTTCCATTCGTAAAGACCCGTCAGGCTCTTGGCCCAACCCTCTCGCCGAAGAAAGAGCACCCGCTTTCCGCCTGCGATCGTCCAGGCGGGCGCTTGGGCATCCGAACAACTGTCAGACGCACAACGAACGGTTCTGCCGTTGGCCCCGGCATATTTGACCGTCGTGCCCGGATAGACAAAAGTGGCGTCGGTCGTTTCAATCCACGCATCGGGCACGCGGCTCTGCTTCGCTTTGGCGCCAGGTTCACGCGGGTTCTTGATGGATGGGGCGTCGAGCGCATCGCGCTCGATAGCTGTCGCGGGCCGCGCGCTGCCGCGCTCCAGATCCAATGCGTGGAACGTGGAGGCAATCTGTTCCGGCAACTGCGGCTTGCTTCCGGCCAGCGGGAAAAACCGGTCGTCGAAGTGATGGCCCGTAAGCCCTTCTCGCTCGATGGCCGCTTTGGCTTCGTCTAGGGCAGGGCGGGTCGTGAAGATGACGCTTCTGCCATCGGGCATGAGCCGAAATCGATCGACATCGATCGGGCTATCAGTCAGCGGCGCGCTTCCGCTTCCATCGATTGCAGCCTTCCAGACCTGTGTCCGTCCACGCACGCGCTTCAGGAACATCACCCACCGACCGTCCGGAGTCCATTGCGGCGTGATCGCTTCGATAATCCCGCTTTCCTGTGTTGATCCATCGAGCTGGTGTATTTCATAGCGGATGAGATCTCCGCCTTGGTCGATGAGCCGCGGCGCGGCGCCCGACAAGGGAACGACCATGATGCCTTGGCAATAGCTGTTCGACGCCGGATCGGCTTGTCGCAGAGGAAGCGCCACGGCGCTTCTATCCGGCGATAATGTGAACAGGCGGCGGTCGGGAAGCTCATTGAGCGGCGGACCGATGTCGCGAACCCGCGCGAGATCTTCTGGCTCGACGCCGCGTCCATTTCCCTTAGGCTGTTCGAAGGCGGGGGGGACCAGTCCGGAACAATCCGATTGGGCGGCCCAGCCCGGCCCAGCCAAGAGGAACTGAGACGCGAGCATGGTGGCGCAAGCGAGCATGCGATTCCGGTGGCCGCGCACAGGTCACCACGCCTTCGTGATCGTCAGGTTGATCGTTCGGCCCGACGCAGGATAGTTCGTTGAATCATACGACGGGTCGCTCACGCTTCTGCTGCGCGTCCTCGAGGGATGTTCGTTGAAGAGGTTGCCTACCGCGACGAGCACACTGGCGCCGCGGAGGGGGCCAGCCGATGCGCTGCTTTTCCACTGTCCCGCAAGATCAATGCTCACAAAGGAGTCGACGCGGACAAGCGGCGGGAGCCTGTTGTCCAAGGTTCCGCCTATATAGGTGCCAAAACCCGACAGGCTAAACTCGCCATGGTTCCAGGTAGCACCGCCTTGAGCTCGCCAGTGGGGCGGGTTGAAAATGAATCCCGCGAGGCCGACCGTTGCGGCTCCTTCCAGAAGCTGCCGGTTGCTCTTGAGATAGGTCGCCGACCCTTGCAGGCTCAGGTGGTCGCTAGTGCCCAACTCGATCCCATAACTAGCCGCAAGGTCGACGCCGCTCGCTTTCTGCTGAGCCGTGTTGCGGAGCACACCTTCGACCAGCGCATAGACACTGCCCGGATCATAAGGACCGCCAGTAAAATTCTCGAGGCCGAAGAGCGAGCCCGCCGACCGGGCTTCAATCTCGGAAGCGCTCGGAGATAATGTAATCAGGTGGTTATAAAGCGGATTTGATAGCGCGCCGAAAAGTGACGTAATGGGATTGGCAACGCGGCCATTGTAGCGGATTTCGAAATAGCTTGCCTCGATCTTGAGGCCAGGCGCGAAACGCGGTGCGATCGTGGCAGTCGCTGTCCAGGTTGTTGCCCTCTCCGGGCGTAAGTCGGGATTTGCACCGGCGGTATAAGCAACGGTGCTGCCCGCAGGCGCATTGCTGGCGCCGAAGAACTCCACTGGGAGCAGAAGGACTTCATAGCCCCGATACTGGTCGTAGAGCGTCGGCGCCTTGAACGATTTTCCCCAGCTGAGCTTGAAGGAGAGACTATCGTCCGGACTGTAGATCAATCCCAACTTGGGCGATGCCACGCCGCCGATGTCTTCATAGTCTTCATACCGCACGGCCGCCGTCGCTCGCAGTTCTCGAAAGAATGCAGCGGCGTTGGTTTCGCCGAAAATAGGCAATGACAGTTCCCCAAAACCATAACGTACCTTGTGCCGCCGGTTGAAGGAAAGGATCGGGGTCGTGACATCGCCAATGGTCTGGCTGCTGCGAGCATCGAGGCTGGTAGATCGAATCCCGGCACCGATGACGAGCCGCGTGTCACCGCCCGGAAGCGCGAAGAGCGGACCTTCTCCATAAGCCTCCAGGCTCTCGATCGAATTGTCATATGGAATCCGACGCGTGCTCGCGAGCTGGCCACGTCGATAGGAAATGCCATTGCCGATCGTCCGGTCTTCACCATACGTCCCCGCGACGCTGAGTTCCCATGATCCCGGAAGCTGGACGCGCCACGTCGGTGAGATCGAGAATGTCTCGACGGTGCTCGCAAACGTATCGCCAAAAATGCGGACATCGGAGTCGACGGAAAAGGGGTTCGCCTGCGAAGATTTTCGCCGGCTATATTGGCCATCGATCTCGATGCGAACGCTGTCGGTCAACTGGTGGAAACCGGAAACGACGCTGCTGAACTGATCCATGCCCGGTATCAGAGTCGCCGATCCGTTGACGCTGTCCGCATAGGGTCTTTGGCCTGCGGTGATCGGTGTGGAATGCTTATAGTCCGCCGTCAGCAATATGCCGCCGCCCGTCCAGGTCGTACCGGTGACCGCGCTATACTGTTGCTCGGTCCCGCCACCGTCGGTCGTGAACCCCACCCGCGCCGAGGTCCACACGCCGTCAAAGCTCTTGCGCAGAATCACGTTTGCAACGCCGCCGACAGCATCGGATCCATAGAGTGCGGACGCGCCGTCAGCCACGATATCAAGCCGGTCGATAGCGGCCAATGGTATCGCCGAGATGTCGACTCCCTGGCGAACCCCGTCATACGCAACGCGGTGACCGTTAATCAGCGTGAGCGTCGCGTCGGGGCCCAGGCCACGCAGGTTGACCGTTGACGACGAGTTCAGATTCTCGCTTCCTCCTTGCCCGCTGCCCACGACACCTGGGTTTTGGCCGCCGCTGAAGTTTTGCGGGAGGTTGCGAACATATTGACCGAGATCAGAGAAACCTCGCTCCACGATGTCATCACGCGTCGCAACGATGACGGGTGAGGCAGATTTGCTTCCGCGAATTCGGGTGCCGGTCACGAGGATGGCTGTGTCTTCGTTCGCCGTCGGGCTGAGTTCGGGGGCACCCGACGGTGCCGATCGCCCCCGAATGACATAGCCGCCATCCTGGAATTCCGCGACAAGATCGGTCCCCGCCAGCAGGCGGGCGATTGCTTCCTTGACGCTATAGGAGCCGCGAAGCGGAGCGACCTGCCGTCCTGCGACCGCTTCGGACGCGAAAATCACCTCCACCCCGGCCTGCCGCCCGACCGCGATGAGGGCGTCGGCGAGGGGCATCGATGCGATGCTGAAGTCTTGCCGGGTATCCTGTGCCAGGGCGATATTCGGAACGCACAAACCGCCAATCGCAACCACCGCCAGCAACGTGCTACGGCCAAATCGTCTCGCCACCATCCTGTCCCCCAATTTCTCGCCGGCTAGTCGGCTATGGGGAATGGACGCTCGCTATCGCGAACTACGGGGCGGCTGCGAGATTATTTATTTCGTCGCCGCAACAAGATCTCACCATCTGGAGCATGCTCGACAGCGAGGTCGAAGAGGAGCGCAAGTTTGGCCGCGAGCTTATCCGGCTCATCAAGACGAAACCGGCCGGACACCTTCAAGCGGGCAAGTTCGTCGTCGACCACCCGAATGGACGGTCCATGTCGACTGGCAAGCGCAAGAATCTCGCCAAGCGGCGTTGCCGCAAACTCGCGCACATCCGGCACGACGGTCTCCCCGGCCGGGCGTTTGGCGTCGCTGACCGGAGGGGGCGGCACCACCTGCGGATTGACCGCGCTCCCGTACGAAACCGTCTCGCCCATCACCATGCGCTTGATCGTGCGGGTTCTCGTCGCACTGGGCATGGCGACATCGACCTTGCCTTGAAGAAGTCGCACCGTCACATGCTCCTCGCGATTCAGGGCAACCTCGAAGATTGTGCCGCGCGCCGTGATGCTCCCGCGCGCCGCGAGAACCACGAAGGGCCTTCTCTCATGCGCGACCTCGAATCTGGACCGGCCTCGCTCGAGACGAAGCGTCCGCTGCGCGCGGCTATAGCGGACGACCAGTGCGCTTTCGGGTTGCAACGTCACCTTCGAGCCATCGGACAGCACTTGGGTCAAGACCTGCCCCTCTCGCGTCGCCAGCCGCAATGCCCCTTCGGGCGCGACGGCGGCGGTTTCCGGCACCGGGCGCCATGGTCCGTAAACCCATAGGGAGGATAATCCGGTCACGATGACTGCCAGCGCGGCCAACACTCCCAGGATCTGGTGTGCACGGCGCCGATGAGCGGGATCACTTCGCGCATCTTCGCCATCCCGTTCCTCCTTCAGGAACTTGCCCATCGCATAGATTTCGCTCGCGCGATTGTAGAACGCCCGGTGCAGGGCGCCTCGTGCAAGCCACGCCTCGAACGCGGGTTTGTGCAGGTCGGCTTCCGGGCCGCGCATCCGGCCGAACCAGACGGTCGCTTCCCCCATGAGGCCGTCCCCGTCGTCCGGTTCGTCCTGAAATCCTTGGTCGCTCATCCCTTGTTCAGCGCTTTCCCGATCCGGAGGATCGCCTCTCCAATATGCCATTCGACCGTTCGCGTGCTAATGCCGAGTTGCCCGGCGATCAATTTGACGCTCAGCTCCTCAACCCTGTGTAAGAGAAAGACCTCCCGCGTCCTAGGCGGTAAAGCATCAACTGCGGCGCGATAGAGTTCCTGCATCTGCTCTACTTCGATCGCATGGGCCTGATCGGGCTCCATGCCCGGCTCAATGCCGTCCATCGACGTGAAAACAGGCCGTCGCCGTCGCTTCCGGTGTCGATCGATGAGAAAATTACGCAAGATGCGCTTGAAATAACCTTCCGGGTCACGAAGCTCGGCGAGCGGACGTCCAGCCGCCAATCGTGCGAACACATCCTGGACGAGATCTTCAGGATCCTCCAGGCCACGGAAGCGGAACCGGAAGTATCGCGCCAGCTGCGGGGCTTGGGTGCGGTAGACTGCTTCAAGATCGCGGCGGTCGCTCGCGGTCTCCTCGCCATGATCTTCCATCCGGGAGGGCATGGGATCACACGAAGATCGTGTCATGACCGGTCGCAACCGGGACAAGGGAAAGGCAGACAATAATCACGGGCAGGCCATCCGAAGATGCCGGTCAAGATGCCTATACTATCGTTCGACCCGAATGGTCGAACGCCCGTGATGTCTGGCAGGATAATTCCACAACGTCGTTTGCCGGCAACCTGACGCGCTGCGCATCAAATGTGCATCACATCTCGCTCCTTCGCAACCATGTCTTTGTTCCCCCTCAAGATCCGCATTGATCTATGAGGCTGATCAATTCCTCGATGCATTCGTCGAGCAAGCGAAGGCCGGCGGCGGAAAGGTCCACATTGACCCGCCGCCCGTCGCGGGGATCGGGATATCTGGTCAAAAGCCCGCATTCAACGAGCCGGTTGATAGTGAACAATGCCGTGCGGCCCGGAACATTGGTCGCGCCGCACAGGCTGGTCAACGAGATGGGCCGGTGCTCATCGCGCAGATAAAGGTCCAGCATCATGTCGAGCGCCGGCGTCGAGAAGAGGTCGCGCCCCAGCCTGTCGCCGACATGGCGGCCCACGCGAACGATCAACCGCGCGAAGGCCACACGGTCCATTCCAGCGGCCGGAGGAGGCGCGCCTGCCTCCGCCATCACACAGCTCGCACGGCTCGATTTGCGATCGAAATACCGTTCGATCGCGGCACGCCGATATCACCGTCAATGCGGTGACCGGCGAGCACATAGGGTCCGCCCGCGCGCCCGCGTATCAAGCTCCCTGCCATGAATTGCCTCCTGCGCCGAAAGCCATCCTCGCTGAAGGGGGTGCCGCGAGATTGTAAAAAATTCCGGAAATCAGAGATTGCAATCAAATCGGATCAAATGGAGGTGCCGCTCGTACCCTATCGGGAAAACAGGTGGGGAGAGGGGGTGAAGGGGGGCGCTATCCCCTTCCATGAGACGATCCAGATATGAACTCCAATCACGACCCTGTCCTTCAATCGGCCGCGATCAACCTCGTCGAGGCCCTTGGCGGGCTATGGCGCGATGGCGGCGCGATGTGCCGATGTCCCGCGCATGATGATACAAGCCCCAGCCTGTCGGTCCGGATCGGCGAGCGAAGCCTGTTGTTCAAATGTTTCGCGGGCTGCCCGACTGCCGAGATATTGCGGGCGATCCGCCGGCTTCATCTCGGCATTCCATCGACTGCGCGCACGCCCTCCTTGAGTCCCATCGGCGCGCCATCGCCCATGACCGCGCTCGCGCGCCGAATCTGGGATGCCGGTGATCCTCTGCGAGGTACCGCTGGCGATCGCTATCTGCGCTCGCGCGCCCTCGCGATCCGGACATCGGCGCTGCGATACAATCCGCGTACGCCCCTGGGCCGCGGCCCAAGCGTCCGGTTTCGTCCAGCCATCATCGCCCCGATCGTCGAAGCGTCCCGATTGGTCGCTGTCCAGCGCATCTTTCTCGACCCGTCCACAGCGACGCTGGCCGCCGATCTCGAGAAACCCAAGCTCACGCTCGGCCGTCCATTGGCCGGGGCGGTTCGCCTGTCTCGCACACGCACGGTGCTCGGCCTCGCCGAAGGGATTGAGACGGCGCTTTCGGCCATGGTCCTGCTCGGTATCCCGGTATGGGCTACCCTTGGAAATGAGCGTCTGCCCCGGATCCGGTTGCCCGACACGATCGAGCACCTCCTGCTTCTTCCCGACGCCGACAAGGCCGGCCGGGCCGGCGCGCACCTCGCGGAGCGGGCCTATGCCTGTCCCGGCCGCACTGTCGAAACGCGAATGCCTTGGTTCGGTTTGAATGACTGGAACAATGTCTTGCGGCGGGTGGCTGCAAACGGCGATCGCGATCTGGCCGACGCGGCCTGACGCGACGCGGCCGAACCAGTGTCGGCCATGAAGGCATAAAGTCTCCTGCCAAGCGGCGTTCGCCGGGAACCGATGAGAGGCCAGGGCGCCCGCGCACTCGCGGAAGGGAGGGGGGAGGGGCGCGGGTGCGGCTTGCGGCCTGATGGTCAGGACGCCCCGCCTTCGGAGTATCATCATGCAATATCCAATCCTCTACGCGCCCGCCGCCAATTGCTCGGTGTCGCCGCTCAACGTCCGCAAGCACAGCAATGCGACCGCCGACAGCGAGCTCGCCGCCAATCTGGGCGAGACCGGCGTTGTCCTGCAGAACCTCATCGGCGTCGCCGTGAAGCGCAAGAAGGATCATTTCAGCATCATCGGCGGTGGCCGGCGCTTGCGCGCTGTTCACGACCAGATCGCGCAAGGAAAGCTGCCCGCGGATTTCCTGGTCCCCGTGATGGTGATGGCGAACGAAAAGGACGCCATCGAGATGAGCCTCACAGAGAATTATTATAACCTCGCGATGAACCCGGCCGATGCCTGCGAGGCCTTCCGGAACATGATCGACAAGGAAGGCAAGACCACCGAGCAGGTCGCCAAGCGGCTCGGTCTGACGAGGCGCTTCGTCGAGGGCCGCCTGCGCCTCGCCAATCTAGCCGACCCGATCTTCGAGGCGCTGCGCTGTGAGCAGATCACGCTCGACATCGCCATCGCCTATGCCAGCACCTCCGACACCGGGCGCCAAGCGGGTGTTTTCGAAGAGCTCGGAGACAGCTATCATTCGAACAATGTCGGCGAAATCCGCAGGCGCCTTGCCGCGGGCTCCTACAAGGGCGCCGATCCCAAGGCGGTCTTCGTGGGCCGCGAGGATTATGAGACCGCCGGCGGCCGTATCGATGGCGATCTTTTCTCCAGCACCGATACTGAGACCTGGCTTGACGGAGACATTCTCGAACGGCTTGCCGAAGAAAAACTCGTCGCCGCGGCGCAGGCCATTCGGGAGCGCGAGGGCTTCGCGGAGGTTCGCGCGATTCCGGCGGGCCGGATCCCCTATATGGAAACCTGCCAGCTCGAACATCTCGATGGCGAGCCCGTTCCGCTGAGCGAAGATGCGGCCGTCCGCAAGGCCGCCATCGAGGCCGAGGTTGCGGAGATCGAACGGGTCGGGGAGGATGTCGGGGCGTATGACGAAGCGCAATATGACCGCCTCGAAGCGCTGAACGAGGAGCTCGAAACCATCGAGGATACCGGTTCCGTCTTCACCGACGAGCAGCGCGCCACTGCGATCGCCTATGTCGTCATCGACAATAACGGCCAGCCCATGCTTCATGAGCAGCTCTACGTCCTGCCCGCCGTCGATGAGGACGCTCCCGGCGATGAAGGCGAGGACGAGGAGGACGATGGCGATGGCGGCGAGGGCGAGGACGACGGCGTCCAGGATGAAAAGGACGAGGTCAAATTCAGTGCCCGGCTCCGCGATGAGCTCGCGATGATGAAGACCGAACTTCTCGCCGTCCATGTCGCCAGTGATCCTCATTTCGCGCTCGATCTCGGCACCTTCATCATGGTCGATACTGCAACGCGAACCTATGGCAGCTTCGATATGCCGAGCGAGCTCCGCGCGAGCGCACCCCACCCACGCGTCGCCAATTTCGACAGCGGCATGGCCGCCGCCGAGGCTTGGGCAAAGCTCGATGCCACGCTCGACCGGAGCTGGGCCAACCACAAGGACATCGAGCAGCGATATGACGGCTTTTGCTCGCTCGACGATGAGGCGCGGGCGGCCTGGCTCGGCTGGGCCGTCGCGCGAACGCTCCAGTCGGTTCCCGACGGCGCGGCCGGGAGCGGTTTCCTCAACCATCTCGGCGCCAAGCTTGGAATCGACGTGGCTGCCTGGTGGAGACCGACGGCCCGAAATTTCTTCGATCGCATCACCAGGCCTGCTATCCTGAAGCTCTTCGCGGCCATCGGCGGCAGCGAACTCGCGAGCCGCTACGCCGCGTCGCGCAAATATGACCTCGCCGTCTCGGCCGAAAAGCTCTTCGCGGGTACGATCATCATGGACAATGACGCCAAGGAACTGGCGCTGGTCTGGCTTCCAGGCGCGATGCGCTTCGTCGCCGAGGCCGATCAGGTCGGGGTCGACTTTCCCTGCGACGCCGATGGCGACGGTGCCACGGTCACGGCCGAGGAAGGCGGGTCGATGTCCGCGGCGGCCTGACGAACCTGCGCTTGGGGGCCGCGGCGGTGCTGCGGCCCCATCGCACCTCGATGTCCACCGTTACCACCATCGGCCCGTTCCCTGGACCCGACGGAAATGCACCTTCTGTCAAGATAAAGGGAAGGGGGCGTGAGAAGAAGGCGGCGATCCGGCCGCCCTTTGCCCAGGAGCCACTTATGCATTCTGCCATTTTTGCCGGACGCTTGCCCGAGCCTTCCGCCTGTGCCGAACCCGGTGATGGGCGCACCGCCAGAGTGCTGGCCGTCGCCCGAGCCGTGGCCGAGCGGCTCGCGGGCCGCGGCGCGATCAGTCGCCAGGCTCTCACGTCGCTGATGACCGAGGCTTATGGCGCGAGCGATGCGGCCGGCGC
This sequence comes from Sphingopyxis sp. H053, assembly GCF_001468225.1. Classification (GTDB taxonomy): domain Bacteria; phylum Pseudomonadota; class Alphaproteobacteria; order Sphingomonadales; family Sphingomonadaceae; genus Sphingopyxis. The sequence continues at coordinate 19,503 of NZ_LNRU01000018.1, forward strand.
CTGGTCGATGCGCGACGCATATGACGCGCTCGAGGCGGCCCAGCTTCTGCTCCTTCTAAGCCCTGCGGGACCGCTATCGGATCAAGACGCTCTCTCCGCCCGGCTTCATGCGCTCGACGACGTCGCACGCGCGCTGCCGCCGCAAACCTATCGCAGCGAGCAGCAGGTCGAGCTGCAACAATTCTCGACCCCGCTGCCGCTGGCCTGGCTTGTGGCTGTCGCCGCCGCGATGACCGACGAGGACATCGTGCTCGAACCGTCCGCCGGTATCGGGATGCTGGCGGTCCACGCGCGGCGCATGGGGGCGGCGCTCATCCTCAACGAACGCGATCCGGGACGCGCAGGACTGTTGACTGCCGTCATGGGCCAGCCTGTCTCGCGGCACGACGCGGAGTTTATCGACGACATGATCGATCCCGATTGCCGCCCGACGGTCGTGCTCATCAATCCGCCCTTCGGCCGAAGCGAGGGGCGCGGGCTCGACCGGCATGCCGCTGCCCGCCACCTGCGTTCCGCGCTGTTGCGGCTTGCGCCGGGTGGACGCTGCGTCGCGATCATGCCGCCGTCATTCGCACCCGACGGCGCCGGCGCGACCAGCTATCAATCGGTGTGCGCGGTCGCGACACCCCGCGCTGAAATCACCCTGGAAGGCAAACCCTTCGCGCGGCAGGGAACCTCGATCACCGTGCGTCTCTGCGTCTTCGACAAGGGCTGGCGCGGGTGCACCGAACGTCACCTCGCATCGAGCTTTACGGATGCGCTCCCGATCATTGCTGCGCTTCCGCCGCGGCTTGCCCTCGCTCCGCGCGAGCCCGAGCCCGAGCCTGCGCGCCTATCGGCTATCGCCGCCGCCGCGCCGCAGCGGTCGCGCGCGCTCCTCGGCGGCCTTGGCGGCGTCCGGCGCCTCGCGGTTCCACCTGTTGCACCGGCGCTCGATGCCACGCCGCAGCCGCTCGCCTATGAATTGCTCGCAGAGGTGCCGGCGGCCGATGAACCGGTGGGCATCTATGTTCCCTGGCGTCTCACGCGGATCGCCTTTCCGGAACCAAATCCCCATCCGGACCAACTCGTCGAATCGGTCGCAATGTCGTCGATCCTGCCGCCGGTGCCGCATTATCATCCGCTTCTTCCACCATCCGCAGCTGCAGCGCTCTCCGACGCGCAGCGCGAGGCCGCCATATACGCCGGCCAGGCGTTCGAGCGCGATCTCCCCGGCCTGTATGTGCCGGACGCAGCTGGCACCGCCCTTCTACCCGGGGCGGAGGGCCAGCCCTATCGCATGGGCTATATGGTCGGCGACGGCACCGGCGTCGGCAAGGGGCAGCAGGTCGCTGCCTGCATCCTCGATCGCTGGTGCCGCGGACACCGCAAGGCGCTCTGGATCTCCAAAAGCGCCGCTCTGATCGAGGATGCGCGGCGCGACTGGTCGGCACTCGGCGGACTGCCGATCGACATCCAGCCGCTCGACGCCTTTCCGCTCGGCTCGGACATCCCGATGGAGAGCGGCATCCTATTCCTCACCTATGCGACGCTCCGGTCGCAGCGCGACGACGCACCTTCGCGGCTTCAGCAAATCCTGCGATGGCTCGGGACCGGCTTCGCGGGGCTGCTCGCCTTTGATGAAGCGCACGAGCTCGCCAATGCTGCGGGCACCGAGACCATCCACGGCAAACAGAAGGGATCCGAGCAAGGGCTGGCCGGCGTGCGCCTCCAGAACATGTTGCCGCGCGCGTGCATCCTCTACAATTCAGCAACCGGCGCCACCGATCCGGCCAATCTCTGCTATGCCACGCGCCTCGGTCTCTGGGGTCAGGGCACCGCTTTCGAGACCCGCGAGGCCTTCATGGCCGCGATCGCGAGTGGCGGCATCGCGGCAATGGAAATCGTCGCCCGCGACCTCAAGGCGCTCGGCCTCTACACGGCCCGCTCGCTCACCTTCCGCGGCGTCGAATATGCGCCGCTCGAGCACGTCCTGACCGAGGATCAGATCCGCGTCTACGATGCCTATGCCGACGCCTGGAGCATCATCCACCGCCGCCTCGACGAGGTGCTTGAGGCCACCAACATCGTCGACCGCATGACCGGGCGGTCGCTCAACGCACAAGCCAAGGGGGCCGCGCTCTCGCGCTTCGAAAGCGCGAAGCAGCGCTTCTTCGGCCAAGTGCTGATCGCCATGAAACTGCCCACGCTCTTTGGCGCGATCGAGCATCATCTCGCGCGCGACCATCATGTCGTGATCCAGCTCGTGACCACCGCCGAGGCCATGCTCGAACGCCGGCTTGCGGGACTTGGCGCCGACGAACGCGCAAACCTTGAAATCGAGCTCTCACCCCGCGAGTATATGGTGGAATATCTCAAAACGGCCTTCCCGACGCGCATGCTGCGCGTCTTCAAGGGCACCGACGGTGAGCCTCGCTCCGAAATCGTCGTCGATGCGGCGGGCCATCCGATTCACAGCCAGGAAGCGCTTCGCGCGCGCGACGATCTCATAGAGCAACTCTGCGCGATGCCTGCGATCCCGAGTGCCCTTGACGCGATCATCTCCCGGTTCGGTACGGACCTTGTTGCCGAGGTGACCGGACGAAGCCGGCGGCTGTTGACCGATATGGTGGGGCGGCAGCGGATCGAACGGCGCACCGCGCGCAGCAATATCGCGGAGGCCGACGCCTTCATGGCGGGCGCGAAGCGGATCCTCATATTCTCGGACGCTGGCGGCACCGGACGGAGCTATCATGCCGATCGCAAATGCCCGACCGCGCACCGCCGCCGCGCGCACTTTCTTCTCGAACCGGGATGGCGGGCGTCCAACGCGATCCAGGGGCTTGGCCGCTCCAACCGCACCGACCAGCAAAGCGCCCCGATTTTCATTCCCGCGGCAACCAATTGCTGGGGTGAACGGCGCTTCATCAGCACTATCGCCCGCCGGCTCGACAGCCTCGGTGCCCTGACCCGTGGTCAACGCCAGGCCGGGGGCCAGAATCTCTTCGATCCTGCGGACAATCTCGAGAGCGACCATGCCAAGGATGCGCTCCAGCAATGGTACAGGCTGCTGCACCGCGGAAAACTCAAGAGTACCTCGCTTGCCGACTATGTCGGCATGACGGGTCTCAAGCTGGTCAACGAGGACAGCGGGGAACTGCTCGACAAGCTGCCGCCGATCCAGCGCTGGCTGAATCGCCTGCTCGCGCTCAGGATTGCGACTCAGAATGCCATCTTCGAGGAATATTTCGGGCTGATCCAGGCCCGCATTCAGGTTGCGCGGGAGGCGGGCACGCTCGACGTCGGTGTCGAGACGATCCTTGCCGATGAGATGCGCATCGTCGAGGAACAAGTGCTGCGGTGCGATCCGGTGAGCGGCGCTGAAACCAAACTGTGCCGGATCGAACTGAAACGTCGGCGGCGCGCCACGGCGCTTCCCGTCCTCCTCGATCAATGGCGCGACTGCGGCGATATCCAGTTCCTCCGCAACGAACGATCGGGCCGTGTCGCGCTTCGCGTGCCGTCCTGGTCGATACTCGATGACGATGGCCAATCGATCCGCATCTGGGAGCTCATCCGACCCACCGGTTCCGATCGCATTCGCGAGTCCAGGCTTGCTGCCAGCCACTGGCAGGCGACCGGAAAAGCCGACTTTGCGCGGCTCTGGCAGGCGGAATGCGAGATGGCGGCGCAGGAGGTCGAAACCAGCGACATCAACGTCGCAACGGGTCTTCTCCTGCCGGTCTGGGACAAGCTTCCCGATGATGACGTCCGCGTCTGGCGGATCGCGGACCAGGCCGGCAACGCCGTCCTCGGCCGTATCGTCTCGCCTGCGGGATTGGAGCGCCTCGCCGCGACATTTGGCATCAACATGGAGTTCGGCCTGACGCCGGCCGAGATCATCAGAGCTGCCCGTTCGTCCGAGGGCGTGGCAATTCCGGGCCTCGAACCGGCGCGTCTCCGCCGCGCGCTGGTCAATGACGAGCCTCGACTGGAAATCATGAACTATCCTCCGGACAGCCGTGCCCGATTGAAGGCGCTCGGCTGCTTTACCGAGATCATTGCTTACAAGACCCGGGTCTTTGTTCCCCCGAAGCAGGCCGAGGCGATCATCGCGGCCATCGGCGAGCCGATGGCCAGCCAGGCCGCCGCCTGATGGAGATTGACCGTCGGCACCCAGCGTGCCGGATTTTTATGTCGCGGGGCACGGGGCGCGGCTATTACAGCTCGGTCATGACCTTCGTACCCGAAGCCCAGTTGCAGGCCTATGTTCTGGCGCTGCTCCGCAAAGAACTGAAGCATCTGTCCCCTGGAGATTTTCAGGTCGAGAAGCGATTCAAGCTGCGGATAGGACATCATGAGGATGACTATGATGGCGCCGCGCTTTGGGAGGCCGAAGGTCGCGCCGACTTGCTCGTTCTTCACGGCAAGCGGCCACTCGCGCTCTTCGAACTCAAGCGCGAGGACAAGACTCTCAGCGAAGACCATGTTGGCCAGGGACGCAGCTATGCGGCGCAACTCCTCGATCGTCCGCCGCTGGTCATCGTGAGCAACGGCAAGGAGACATGGGTGCGGCAAGCCAGCAACGGCGAGCCGCTCGACCCCGGTCTGGACGGTGCGGACTTCGCGGAGAAGCTGTTCAGCAATATCGGCAAGGTCGCAGCGTCAAACCTCGCTTGGGCGATCGAAATGCTCATGGGTCCGGAGACGACCATCTGGGTCGAGGCCGTCCGCGCACGCACCGACGCGCTGATCGAGCAGCTCACCGGAGACCCCGATGATGCCCGGCTGCCTTATGGCCGTGATCTGCTGTTCGGTCGACGGGCCACCGTCGACATCCTCTCCATGCTCAACGATGGCGCCAAGGCCGTTGTCCTCGAAGGCGCGCCGCTCTCCGGCAAAAGCAATGTGCTGCGCGATCTTGCGCGCTTGACCCGCTCTTCTCCCGACTGGGCCATGTTGATGATCAACGCCGCCACGGCAGGTGCCGGACTCTTCCAGCGGATCGCCAATCTTTTCGAAGCGACGCTCGAATGGTCGCTTTCGCCGCAGGAAGTTCGGACATGGCTGCGGCGCATGTCCAGGTCGAACCGCAAGCCTGCTCTCATCCTCGCCGTGGATGGCGTCGCACCAGGTTCGGCCGTCGCCTCGGACCTGGAAGAGCTTGCCGAAACCGGCTTCGGCGATGCCTTGCGGCTCGTTCTGTCTACCGATCGCGCCGATACGATCCTCCGCGGCGCGAATGGCCGCACACCGGGTGCACTCGAGCCGGTCGCGAAAGTGATCGAAGTCGACCTTCTCGACGATCAGGAATTTCAATATGTCCGTGAAGCGATCGCACCCGCTCGCCTCTTCTTCTACGACGGCGCCGAGCTAAGCCAGGAATATCGCAGGCCTTGGGTCCTTCGCGCCGCGCTTGCTGCCGGCTCCATACCCGATGACGAGGATATCGCGGCCTTTATTCCGGCATCCATGGGACTCAAGTTCGTTCAGACTGCCCGTCAGCACCTTTCGAAGGTGGGCGGCGATACCGCCCGGCTCTTTCGCCTTCTGGCACGGGACGCGCTCGCGGACGGCGGCGAGGTGTCCGACGCTCTCGCGTTGACGCAAGCCAATGCCCTGGTCGTTCGCCGTGACGCCTTCGGCCCTGCGTCGGACGCAGCTGCGACAGCGCTCGCTGCACAAGGCTGGGTCAAAGGCAGCCGTCATCATGGCGGTGAGGATATCGTGGTTATTCGTGCGCCCGAGTTCCTGGTCAGCGAGCTCGCCTCCGAACTGGCCACACGCGTTTCCGAACGCCTGGCAGATGGCGCCGAAACAGCCGCAACGGAGCTCCTCTGGCAATCGCAGCGCTTTTTCCTGGGAGACCTGATCGGTGCCTGCGCCATCGTCGACCTCGCAGCGCGCCAGCGGGCCCTGCCTCTCGAACTGCTTGCTTTTCTGATGAACTTCTTCCCCGAAGCCGAGACCATGGCGGGCAAGCTGGTCAGTGCGGAAGGAGAAGATGGAAGGCCGTTCTACATGGTCTTTGACGAAAAGGGATGGGCAGCCCTTGCCGATGCAAACGGGAACCCGCTCAGCCCCTTCGAACGAGTCGATGAAGGCGATGAAGCCAGATCCTACAAGGACATGATCGCCTGGATGATCCTCTCTCAGCTTGCTCGTCTCCGCTCCGCATTCGGCGATTCCGACGGAGACCGTTTCGATTTCGAAATCATCACCCATCTCGGTCAATGCGGTTTCCCGCTCGTCAACGGCGGCCGGACACCGATGCGACATGCAATCGAAGACCTGGGAGGCACGGCAACGGTTCTGGACCCCGGCCATGCGCTTGCCGAACCCTTGACCGCCGCAATCCACAAATTGATTGCCGAGGAATGGCCGTCCCTCGACCCCTTTTTCGAGAAGGTCCGGGAGGCGAATGCGCTTCCTCTTACGGTTAGGGTCCAGCATGCGCTTTTGGCCCTGCGAAATTCTGCGGCACCCGGTTTGCCGGCATGGGTCGAGGCCAAACTTGAAGATTTCATTTTCCCGTTGCGCCAGGAACAGCAGGGCGCCGGCTTTCTCTAGGCGTCGGGCCTCTGACAGGACCCGGACACGGACTGACAATCTCCGCGCTCCGGGTCTGTTTCACGGCGACCGGTGCGCCGGATGTTGATCGAATTTCCCCGCTGGTCGGCTTCGGCGTACAAAATGCCGCAGCCTTGCGGCGGCGGCTTGAGGTAACGCCGCCCGCCAGGTTCACGGCATGCGATCGGACGTTCGTCCCTGCCGGATGCTCAGGCCGGATGCCGCGGAGCGGGACTCCTCCGGCTTTTCAGAAATGACCGCGTTGAGCCGAATATCCGGCCGGCGACGGTTGATCCGCCTGTGGTCGGAGAAGGGAGGGGGACAGAGAAGGGCGGAGCAGCGCGATGCTGTTCCAGATCCTCTATCAGGAGACCCTTCCCATGAACATGATGGCTCCCGCTGCGCGCGCCGCACAAATACCCTATAAGGTCGACATCAGTCGCGGCCGCAATATCAGCCGCGTGTCGTCCGAATGGTTTTCAAGACCCGACGACGAACGCTTCCTCTCGCTTCCCGACCTCTATCATCGCGTTCACGCGCGGGCCGAGGCGGCAACGACGCGCGTCGTCGAGAGCCGCACGGTGCGTGTATTCGCGCGCAGCGACGAACCTGAGCGCCTGACCCTGGCCGTACCCGGCCGTGACGAACCCGTCGCACCGACCAACTGGTCCTTCGGCCAGCTCTGCAGCCTGGTGGGCGCGCCGGCCTCCTATTTGCGGACTCTTCCCGCAGCACTCGCCGGGATCAACATGCAACATGGCTTGATCGATCATCGCGGCGAGCAGGTGAAGCTCCTTGAGACCAGCGATGGCCGTGCCGAACTCCGCGCGGTCACGGGCCCCGATTATGGCCGCATCTGGGATCATGAACTCGTCTCCGCCGTCATGCGCGTCGCCGGCAATGGCACGGGCGATACGCGCTGGAAGGTGCCGGGCGTCCTCGACTGGTCGACGATGCACTATAATCCTCATGTCGATGTCTCGCGCGACACGACGACGCTTTACGCTTCCGACCGCGACGTCTTCCTCTTCCTCGTTGACGACACACACCCGATCGAGGCCGGGAAACTGCCCAATGGCGACCCCGATCTCTTCTTCCGCGGCTTTTACTGCTGGAACTCCGAGGTGGGGTCGAAGGCGCTGGGCATCGCGACCTTCTATCTGCGGGCGGTTTGCATGAACCGGAATCTCTGGGGCGTCGAGAATTTCCAGGAAATCAACATCCGGCACTCAAAATTCGCCGCCAATCGCTTCGCGCACCAGGCTGAACCGGCACTCGCGCATTTCGCAGACTCCTCGCCCGCCAGATTCATCGATGGGATCAAGACGGCGCGCGAACGGATCGTTGCGCGCACCGATGAGGACCGGGCGAGCTTCTTGCGCAACCGTGGCTTCTCCAGGTCCGACACACAGCAGATCATCGCGCGCGTCTTGGGCGAGGAAGGCCATCCGCCGGCATCGCTCTACGATTTCGTGAACGGCATCACCGCCGTCGCCCGCACGAAGTCGCACCAGGACAGCCGCCTCGAACTCGAAGGCAAGGCAAGAGGACTCCTCAAGCGGGCCGATTGAATGGCGCGCGCCGATGACACCGGTGTCCTGCCAACCCGGTCATCTCGGACGTGATCATGCCGAACCCGAATCTCGACACCGTCGGCGTTGATACGCCCGCGTCAATCGGACTCGCCATGGTCCGCCGTCCTGGTCAGTCTTGCGGCGCGGGCACACTCGCTCTCGCGAGTTCGGCCGCTGATGACGACGCCGACCTTGATGCAGCCGCCTCCTGCATCACCGATATCGCGAGCGGCGCACGCAAAGGCTGATGTTCGCTCCATCCATTCCTGTCACCCGCGCGAGAGCCCGGCTCCGGCGCCGGTCATTTGCATTTCAAGGAGTCCCGTTCATGACGACCACCCCGTCTGTTCTCACCTACGCGGTCCGCGTGGAATATTTCACTGGTGACGACGTTTTTGCCGCCGAGACGTTGCTTGTCGACCAACCCGCCAGCGGCGAAATCGAGGCGGCAGCGACGATCGCCGCCGAGGCCAGTCCCTATTTCAACGCGTCTGTCCCCGAGCTTTCCTATGCAATGACGATCGCGCCCTTCGACCCCGACGACCCCGAACCACCGCCAGCCGGCGCGCGCGCGGCCGGTCTGTACCCATTGCGGTTCGGACCAACTCGTGCGCGACGCCTCCGCGCGGTGGGATACGGATGCGCAGGACTGGACGATGTCGGGACTCTATGACTGCACGACCTGCGATATTTGCGGCGCGGAGAGCGACGATCTAGCGCGGTGGGTTCCCGCCGACCATGTGATGCCGCTCGACCGCTACCGGCGCGACCTCGCGGCCGCGCTCGGCGAGGAGGACATCGCCCAGGAATATGACTTTATCCAGTTCTGTCTCGGACACTTCCGGGAAATACCGATCGCGGAGGCCAAAGCCGCCTGGAAGGGGCGTGACCGCACGGCCACATGAGGGCCGCTGATTTTGATCCGGCGAGCCCCGCCCTCGCGGCAGCCCTCCGCCACGCCTGAGCAAAGGAGACCGATATCATGGAAACCGGACAATATCTCGTGCTCAGCACAGCGCACATACGCTGTGCGACCGGTCAGCTGCTCAGCGACTGGGCCGACCTGCCGCCCGTACGCCAGCCATTGCCCGTCGCGCCGACCCAATATGGCTGGTTCCTGCCTACCCGGATCGAGACCGGCAATACTGCGCGGCATCTGCCGAAGGAAATTCCTCCGATCCTGGCGCTCGGGCGGGCGTATGGCTGTGACTATATTCTCCTCGACTGCGACGGCCCCACCGAGGCGGTGCTGCCGACCTTTCCCTGGTAGCGGCGCGACGGAGGGAAGAGGGCTGGGGAGCAGGCAGCCCGAGCGATGCCACACCAAGAGGATGACCGTCATGTTCCGTCACGCCGCCCGCCGCGCCGGCGCCGCGCTTCAGCGCGCGGCCCGCGCTTGCCTTGCATCCCTGCGGTTTTTTTCCGCCGCGCCGGGCACCGCCGATCTCCGTTCTCGATACCGAGCCGCCGTTGACGCGCTTCCCGTCGACCAGCTCGCCGTTTTCATGATGCACCGCGTCGATGATCTGGCGATCAGCGAAATCGCGACCCGCCTCGGTATGACCAGCGCGGAGATCGAAGACAATCTTGCCAATGCGCTGCATGCCATTGCGATCGCCCTTGAGGGCGACTGAACCTCGGCTCCGCGTTGTGCACACTATCCCGGACACTCCCATGAAGACCCTGTCACCTCTGCGGGCGCGCCTCGCCTCGTTCGAGCATGCCTATGTCCTCGCGACCCGTCTTCGGTATGCGACCGGCTGCAACCACTATGTGGTGCGCACAGGCGATCCGTTTCAACCGGTCCGTGTGACGGCTACGCTGCCAGCCCAACCCGGATGCGTGCTGGCCTGGATTCGATGACGGCGCTGCGCACCTCTCCTTGTCGCCCCGGGCGGGCGCCGGCTCCACCGCGAAGATCAGCGAGCGTGTCGTCCGCGGCGCACCGCCTGACGCGGTGTCGATGGCCGATTGCGTCCGCGACAGACCCGGGACGGCTCGTTTCGTTCCCCTCCATGCAGCACCCAAAAGCGGACGTTCGGGTTAGTCTGCCTCGCGACCGTCGCGGTCGGACCGGCAGCCTCCCACCGTCAGGCCCATGCCGGCAAAACGTCCGCGACGCCCCGGAGCGCCTCTGAAAAGCGTCGCGGCAATAGCCTTGGTTATTTCTTGACGCGCAGTATGAGACTGCCACAGTGCAGGCCAGCACTGTAATTCGGGGGCGGTCGCAAGATGAGCAAGCGAGGAATCGAGAGGGAATTTGCACGCCCGGCGGCAGTCGGCCGGCTGGCGGCCGGACGTGCCTGTTTCCGGGTGGAAACGGGGTTCCACGCACAAGGCAAGGTGGCCCATGGCTGACAGGAAAATCCTGCTTATCGAGCCGGGCTACAAGAATAAATATCCGCCCCTCGGCCTGATGAAGATCGCGCAATATCACGGGCCCGACGGCAAGAAGGACCATGTCCGCTTTGTAAAGGGCGAGGTTCCGAGCGTGCTGTCCGAAGCCTGGGACCGCATCTACGTGACGACATTGTTCTCGTTTGAATATCCCCGCATCGCGAACAGCATCGATTATGCTTTGAAGGTCGCGAACGGCCAGGCCGACAAGGTGTTCGTCGGTGGCATCGCCGCCTCATTGATGCACGAACGCTTTCTTGAGGAACGGCGCTGGCAGGGTGTACGCTTCATCAAGGGACTGCTTTCGGATGCGCCGGCAATTTCGCTGCAACTCGACGATTTTTCTGAGGAGCTCTATTCCGACGATCACGCGGGAATGCCCATAGAAGACCTCGTGCCCGACTACAGCATCCTCTCGCAGATCGACTATCAATATCCCGTCCGCGACGCTTATTTTGCGTACACGTCCCGCGGCTGCATTCGCAAATGCCAGTTCTGCGGCGTGCCAAAGCTCGAGGGCATGCAGCGTGACGTCGAATCGTTGACCGATATCGTCCGTGCGATCGACGAGAAATATGGTCCCAAGAAGGACCTTATCCTCATGGACAACAATGTTGTCGCAAGCCCGCGGTTCAAGGAGATCATCGCCGAGATTCGCGATCTCGGCTTCACCCCGGGCGCGAAGCTTTTGCGGTCGGGCTCGCGCGTCCCCGTTCAGCGCCGGGTCGATTTCAATCAAGGCGTCGATGCGCGCATTCTGTGCAAGGACCCGATGTACCTGCGGGAATTGGCATCGATCTGTCTCAAGCCCTTGCGCATCGCATTCGATCATCTCGGCGTTCGCAAGCCCTATGAGCAGGCGGTGCGCTACGCTCACGAACATGGGCTTACCGAGCTCTCGAATTACATGCTCTATAATTTCCACGATACGCCTGCGGATCTCTTCGAGCGCATGCGCCTCAACGTGACGCTGAACGAAGAACTCGACATTCGCGTCTGGTCCTTCCCCATGCGTTTCCAGCCGACTAACCGACCGGACCGCGGTCATATTGGCGAGCACTGGTCGCGCTACCAGCTGCGGTCGATGCAACTCATCCTTCAAGCGACACATGGTGTCGTGAGCGGCGCCCCCGAATTTTTCCGTCGGGCGTTCGGTGACACCGTGGCCGAATTCGAGAATATCCTGATGATGCCGCACGACATGATCTTCAACCGCGACTGGTATGACAAGCAGGGCGGGCGGGCCGAATATGATGACTATGTGGCCCAGGCCTCCCGGCTCTCGCCGGACCGGCGCCATGAACTGATAACGCTCCTTTCATCGTGCGACCCGCGCCATTATCCGACTTTGACCGAAATGACCGACGATGCGGCCGTTCGCAGCATCCTCCAATTCTATATGCCTCGCTCGAAGGAACTTCTTGCGGCAATCTGGAGCGGACGGGGTTCCTGGCCAAAGGTTGCCGCTGACCTCGGGGTTCCAGAGGACGAACGCGTTGAGGATGCGGGCCTTGACGCCGAAGAAGAGCCGATTGAGGCGTCGGCAAACCGAAAGGTGGCAGCATGAATACGATGATGCAGCTTGGTCGCGGCGACGCGGAAAGCCAACTCGAGCAGACCGCGACGGTTGGAAAGGACATCATCGAACTCCTCTCGACGGCGATGTATGTCGACCCACTTACGGTTTACCGGGAATATATTCAGAACTCGGCCGATGCGATCGATGCCGCGCGCGCCGCCGGGCATCCCGCCGGACAGGTCCAGATCGCGCTCGATCCCGCCGCGCGCACAATCGTCATTCGCGATGACGGGGACGGCCTGCCGATGCAGGGTTTCGCCGCAAGATTGACGGCTGTAGGGGCGAGTCTCAAACGGGGCACGCAGGCGCGGGGGTTTCGCGGCGTCGGCCGGCTGTCGGGACTGGCCTATGCGCGCGCGCTGACGTTCCGGTCGCGCGCGCGCGGCGAGGACATTGTGTCAACAATGCGATGGGACTGTCAGCGTATGCGCGCTGCGCTCAAGGACCCCGACGATCACCGCGATCTTCCCGCGCTGGTCGCGGCCGTCACGGAAACACATATAGAAACCGAAGCCGGCCCTCCCTTTTTCGAGGTCAGGCTCGAGGGGGTGGTGCGCCACGGTGACGACCGGCTCATGTCGCCGGGCGCCGTCGCCGATTACCTGTCCCAGGTCGCGCCGCTTCCGCTCAACACCGCCTTTTCGCACCGGGAGGGCATCGTCGCGAAGCTTTCGGCCGAGCTTGACATGGCCGGTATTGAAATTTCCATCAACGGCGAACCGCCGCTCATGCGTCCACATGTCGACGAGATCTTGGTAGACGGCGTTCGTCCGCTTCGGCTGCATGAAATCAGCTTCGTGGAAATCCCGTCGACGGATGGCGGGACCGCGGCGCTCGGATGGATCGCCCATCATGATTATGAAGGCGCAATCCATCCTTCGACCAAGGTCCGTGGACTTCGCGTGCGCGCCGGCAATATTCAGATTGGCGATGCGGGCGTTCTCGCCGACGCATTCCCCGAACAGCGTTTCGACAGCTGGGCGGTCGGTGAAATCCATATTCTCGATCCCCGCATAGTCCCGAATGGGCGCCGGGACGATTTTGAGCGCAACATCCATCTCGCGAATTTGAAGAACCATCTCGCGCCGCACGGACGCGAGGTTGCTAACCGCTGCCGCACCAGTTCGCGGGAGCGCAAGCGGGTGCGCGATATCGAGCTCGAGCAAGCCTCTGCCCGCGAAGGGCTTTCAATCCTGAGACAGGGAAGCCTTGGTGCCGCCGAGCGCGACCGCGTGGCGCTTTCGGTCGAACTCGCGCTGATGCGTGCCGAGAAGCATACCGGCCAAACGGAGCTCGTCGTCGATGTGCATCAACAGACGCGCCTGGAGCTCGACGGGTTGCGCGAAGAGCTTGACATGCTGGCGTCCGACGAGCAGGCCCCCGCATCGCCACTTGACCGGCTGAACCCCGAACGACGCGCCTTTTACGAGGAAATGTTTGCTCTAATTTACAACTGCTCAGTCAACCGCTCGGCCGCAAAGGGCCTTGTCGACCGGATTATTGCCCAGATTGCCTGAGTGGTCTTCGGTGAGGGGCTCGGCAGGCGCGGAGCAGCCTTCAGTTTCGGGCTGGCGGCCCCATGCTCGCTATTTGGAACCGATCCGGACAATCGAATAGCATTGCACTTTCATTTGAACGCTCGAGACGAAGCATTGTCCGGCAATGGGCTGTTTCCAAACTCGAGTTTGTTCACCCTCGACTCAGAAGGTTGAATCAGTAATCAGTCGTCGCATCCAATAAAATTCTTGCGCGGGGCGGCTTTCACACAATGATATTTCCGGAAATCGCTCCCTCTCGCAGTGAGTGCATGCGGCAGATCCAGGAGGCTTTCCGGTCTGACGGCGCCCGGATTTATGTCGACGCAAGCGTTCTCATCCACTGCTACGAAATGAGCCGCAGTGCCCGCGAGGAACTGCTCAACGCGCTCGATTCCTTCGGGCCCAAGGTGCGTATTCCCGTCTGGTCAGCGAAGGAAACCTGGGATCATACCCGCGCGCTGCGGACAAAATGGCCCTTGAAAGCAACCGCCAAGACCCTGAGCAACTATATGGCGCGATTTCGGTCCGAAAGCCTTCGCTACGTCGATGAGCGCACCTTCGGCGACATGAGCATGGAGCAATTCTCACGCGAGCTTGATGGTTTTCTCGCTACGGGAGAGGCGCTCGCCAAGCGGGCCGAGCACATCGACCCCGGGCACGATGACGCAAATGCGCGCTTGCTGCCGTTCATCGCCGGTCACGCCCTCACATCCGACATGACGATCATCTACGATGAGGTAAACCGGACGGGCGAGGCGCGCTACAGTCATGACGTTCCTCCCGGCTTCGGCGATGGCGGCGTGAGGAATCAAAATGGAGAAGGCGAGGAAGGCGAAGGATCGGCCCAACTCAAGGGTAAGAAGCGCAACCGCTTCGGCGACCTTATCATGTGGCTCGAGGCGCTGCAGGATTGCGGTGCGCCGGAAGCCAAGCATCTTGTGATCGTGACACGCGACAACACCAAGAAGGACTGGGTCTATAATCCCGAACGCGTTGCGACCGACGAGGGCGGCCTCCTGCAGAATGGCGGCCTCATCACCCTTCCGCTCCCGCTTCTCGCACAGGAAGCGAAATTTCGCTGCCCGCACCTCGAAGGGATCCACGTGATCTCGCTCGAAATGCTCACGCACATTCTGCGGACAGGTCATGGCGCGCGCGTCACAAACCTTGTCCGCGCGCTTCAGCCCGATGTGGGCAACCCGCGCGGAAGCGTGCGCGACGGGCGCGCCGAACGACGCGGGGAAAGTGCCGAGGGCGAGCCCGTTGCCGTGAGCTTCGGATCGTCGGACATGATATTCGAGCCCGGGGAGGATACAGAAGGCCCGGTCTGGCGAGCGGTTAACGCGCTCCGTGCGGAAGGCTGGAGCATAACCAACGCGGCGGCCGCGGCGCTGACCGAATATATGCACCAGGTCAATGCCGATCAAGCCAAGCAAATTGGCCGGGGCATTGTCGCAGCGTCGAACGACGACGCGCTGAAGCCGATCGAACTCGCACAGCATGTTCTCAACGGCGACGAATATTCGGCGGAGATACGGGCCAACCTCCTCGTCGGCATGCTCGGCGAGACCTATTTTGACGAAAATGGCGAGCCGAGGAAGCCGACGGCGCACAGCGATATCACCGGTATCCTCTTCGATCATGCCGGCGACGCCGACACACGCGTCGCCTATGAAGCGACGATCGCGACGACACTCGATCCCTTCCGGAAACTCTATCTCGCTCTTCCGGGCGAACCGGAACGCGGCATCCCGATCGAACTCCAGCTCAGCGGCAGCCGCCTTATCGGTTGCCAGGCCGATGGAAAGGATTTGCTCGAAATGAATGCCCCTGAATCGCGTCAGCTCGTGAGCGGCGGCAAGAGCGAGGAAATGCCGGTCACTGATCTGCTCGCAGCACTGGCGCGCGAGTTCGTGGTCCCTGAGACCATGCTGACTCTCGAAGGCCCGACCAATTTCCAGATCGAACTTCCCGAGCGGATAGGTTTTGTCGGCTGGGGCCCGAACAGCGGAGAATTGCTGCGATGACGAAAGCCCAGGTGCCCGCCGACTCAGTGATCGTCGGATCCTATTCGCTCGAATCCCTGACCACGGGTATGTATGAAGATCCGCGGCACTGTATCCGCGAATATGTACAAAATGGCTATGACGCGATCCGTGCCGCGCGGGCCGTTGAACTGATCGGTCCGGCCGAAGGCCTCGTCACGGTTTCGATCAGCGGCTCGCAAAGTCGTCCCACGATCACCGTCAACGACGATGGCACCGGCATTCCCTCCGCGCAGGCCGTCGGCATTCTCGTGTCTGTCGGGGCCAGCACCAAACGCTCGACGCTGAATGCAGGATTTCGGGGGATCGGGCGCCTTGCCGGCATCGCCTATTGTACGACCCTTCGTTTCTCCACCACCGTGGCAGGTGAGGATGTCGCGACCATCGTCGAGTTCGATTGCGGCCGCCTGCGAGGTTTCATGAAGCCCAGCGCGGACTATCAGGATATTCGCGAAGTCATCCGGCAATGCTCCACGAGCGACATCAGGACGGCACCGGTTGATGCCCATTGGACCGAGGTTGAAATGATCGGCCTCACCGGTGTCGGTCTCGAATTTGCCGAAATCGAAAAGCTGGTGCCCTATCTCCGACAGGTTTGTCCGACCGATTATTTGGATCGCTTCACCTTCGCGCCGCGCATCCGGAATTTCGCCGAGACAGTCGGACATCCGATCGGCTCGATCGAGGTTGAAACGCGCTACAAGCGCGAACGCACCCAGATCCTCAAGGCCTATGACGATGCGACGCCGACGAGCGATCCGCGCAAGCCATCGACCGTGAATGACATCGAACTATTCAACAACGCCGAGCTCGGCTGGCATGGCTGGATCGCCCGTTCGAACTTCAAGGGAGAACTTACCGACGACACGGTCGCAGGCGTGCGCTTCCGGATGAAAAATATCCAGATAGACGGGTCGAGCCTCATCGAGACTTTAGGGTCTGAGCTGACACTCGGTGGCACCGAAGGCCGCCTCCAACGCTACGCCGTCGGAGAGATTTTCATCACCAATCCCGCCGTAATCCCCAACGCGCGCCGCGACGGGTTCGAGGACAGCGCGGCCTGGCGCCAGATCCGCACTGACGTGAAGACGAAGGTCGCAAAGCGCGTCGTCACCCTCGTCCGGGAAGCCTCGAAGAGCCGGACGACGCTCCGCTCGATCGCCAGCGAAATAGCCGGGCTCGCGCGAACGATCGATGCGGAGTGGATCGAACCTGTCGTTGCCGACCGGGTCGCCGCCACCATCAATCGCATCCTTGCCCGGCTGAAGCCTGAGAAGCTCACCGGCGGAGACCCCGATGAGGTCGGTGGCCATGTGTCGAGGCTCAAGACATTGCAGGAGAAGCTCGACGAACTGCGCGCCCGCCCGAAACCGGAACCCGAGAGACCCCAGGAGGGAGGTGGCAACGTGCCTGCGCCGGAGGACGATGATGGCGGTGGTGCGGATGACGGCAACGACATTGGCGGCGGCAGCGGCGAAAGCGATGACGTCGGCGACGACGACGAGATGGATTCCCCCGACGCCTGGCCTGCCGACCGCATGCTGGCAGCTGTGCGCTTCATCATCGAATCCGAACAGGGTGCAGAGGAGGCGCAGCGCATATTCGCGGCTGCCGCTGCCCATCTTGCTGCGGGAGGACCATGACCCACGGGCTTTACGTCATCGCATCTCTCGCCGGATGAGCGCTGCCGCCCTGTTCCAGACGATATCCGTGAGAATCAGACCATGCTGCCGGACGGCAAAACAGAGCCCATAGGGAAAGATACTCATGTCGTGCGCCGAAGCGGTGCCTCGAGGAGCAGTTGCAGCGTCTTTCGCTTGCGCCTTATTCGGGCAATAATCTCCGTCACACGCGACGGCGACAATCCGAATTGCCGTCCGAGTGCCGCATAGCTTGCCCCTTCGCTATGCAGCCTCTCCATTTCGGCATTCCGGGCATCCTTCACCGTCATCGATCTTGTCCTCATATCGAGATCCCCGACGGCGTTTCGCCGTTGGACCGGTCCTCCCAGTATCTCGCCGCGATATCATCACGCAAGTAGAAGTTCATTCTATGTTCCTGTCCGCTCTCCGGCTTCGAATTCTTCTCGTTCTGCCACTCCGGCGAAGGACGCTATAGCGATCCACGGCTTTGACTGGCTTTGGAACAAGCTTTTCTTCATGGTCCGTCCGCATCATGGATATGGAAAGGGGAATGGCCGGCCGATGATCGAACAGGAACAAGCCAGCTGGAAATCCCGTGACTATTTCGCCGAAATGTATGTGGCGGGCCTGATGGCCGACGCCGGCTGGAACCTCTATTTCCCGCACCGCGACCAGGGGTTCGACATGATCGCAACCTATGCTGCCGCCGACGGTATGATCGTCCGGCCAGTCCAGGTGAAGGGCAAATATCCGACCGAGGGAAAAACAGACAAGGCTCGCTACGGTTATGTGGGTCCGATCACGGCTTTTCATGACGACATGATCCTGGCAATCCCGCTCTTCGCAGGGCTCGAGGATCCTGCGCCGCGACACATCGCCTGGATGCCGCGCAAGGCCATTCGTCCCGCCGCCCAGGATCGCTGGCGATGCGAACCGGCGCGCTTCGTCGATGGCTTGCCAAAGCCCCGCGACACTTTTCTGGGATATTTCGACCAGGTGGGATTAATGCGCTGGGTCCTGCCCACCATCGATCCGATCCTGGCGGACTAGCCGCCGCGATGCCGCTAACCTTCAACATGCTGCTGCGCTCGGAAGGCATCGATCCGGCCGAGGTGCGCCTGCTCCGTCATCAGACCGAGAAGGAGCGTGGCCGCACACCTTATTCGCTCTGGCGCGACGATCCCGCTGCCTTCGAGCGATATCAATCCGTCCAGGACGTGAAACAGCGCAGCCATTTCCGCAGTGCCTTTTGGGCGAGCTTCGTGGCGCCGCCCGGCGGCGGCACCCTGTTCGTCGGCCTCTATCGGGTGAAGCTGATCGGCGCCGTCGCGGTCGGTGCGATCGACGCCTTCACCGGGCGGGGCATCGGCGAGGAGAAGGGCTGGGCGCAATATGATCAATATGACTGTATATTGATGCCGGATCTCGCTGACTATGTCGGCCGCCTGTCCATCCATTGGGGTGATAGCGCGAGCAGCCGCCGCGCCTGGAAGCAGCGGGCGGAGCTGCGCGACAAGCCGATCGTTGAGCTCTTGCGTGCCTTTCGCGAGGATCCCTTCCCGGGCTTCACCAATCTCATCCGTCCGCTGTCCGAGGTCGAGACGATACCACCGGCGTGGAAGGAAGTGCTCGCCGCCAGCCGAGGGGTCTATCTGCTCGCCTGTCCGCGCACGCGTGAACATTATGTCGGGTCCGCCTGCTCAGCCGGAGGGTTCCTCGCGCGCTGGCGCGATTATGTCGCGTCCGGTCATGGCGGCAATGTCGGCCTCAGAATCCGCGACCCTTCCGATTTTACGGTCAGCATCCTCGAGGTCGCGGGGTCGGCCGCCTCGGAGGCCGACATCCTTGCCATGGAAGCTCAATGGAAAGCGAAGCTTTTGAGCCGCTCCATCGGCCTCAACCGCAATTGAGTAGGTGCGATGCGACCTTGCCCCTCGGTCGCCAGCCCGGCAGGAGAATACGGCCATGATGCGCGGTGACGAGATCGACCGGGAATTCCGGGCCATCGTGTTCGACTTCTTCTATTGGTTCTCGCGCTTCGAATTCGCGCTGAAGGAAAGGCGCTATCTGAAGTCGCATGTGGTCGGACGGAAAGCGGAACCGAGCTGGAAGGAATTCTGGGAAGCCCATGAAGGTGCGTACAAACTGACGCCCGCAGCCAAAGCGCTCATCGCGGCAAAACCCGAACGGCAGATCGTCGGCGAGCCCGACCATGATTTCGAAGAGCCGCCGATCCCCGAAGATACCTCGGACCTCCAAGCACTGACGATATACGTACGGACGGTCCGTAACAACCTCTTCCACGGCGGCAAGCATGGGCTTAGCTATTGGAGCGATCCGCCGCGTACCCGTCTTCTCCTCACGACCACGATCACCATTCTCGATGAGCTGGCCAGACTCGGCGGTTTTGGCGGCGATTATGATCTCTATTACTGAACCCCATGGCTCTCCGCCCGAACCCACCGCCTATTTTATCGATGAGAGCGGCCATAGCGGCGATCTCGCAGCCACCCGCGCGCTCGATTTCGCCGATCAGCCGGTCTTCGCGCTTGCCTGTATCGGCGTCGCCGATGCAAGGGCGCTCGGCGCCGAGATGGAACGCCTGCGCGGTGTCCATGGCTGCGGCCCGGGCGAGCTCAAATCGGCCATGGCGCGCTTGCCCCGGTTCGTGACCGACCTCGCGGCCTATCTGAAGGCGCGGGACTGCCCGGTCTTCATCGAGCTCGTTGACAAGCGCTTCTTTATCGCCGCGCATGTTGTGACCTATCTGCTCTGCGGCGGGCTTGGCCTGGGCCAGGTGCCCGAACCTGTTCGCAACGCCGTCGCCGAATTCCTGACCGACGAACCGGCCGACGCTCTCCTGCTCGGCTATCTCGCAGCATGCCGCGAGCCGTCGCTCCCGGCTATCCGCGTGCTTCTCGATGAGCTGTGGGCCTGGTTCGACGCCTCGGACGGAGACATCGCCAGAGTCGGCCAGTTTCTCACAATGGAAGCCCGAGACCGTGCCTGTCGGGCCGACGCCGACACAAGGGCCTTCCTGCCGCTGCCCGACCGGACCGAGTCCGACCGGATGGTCTGGATGCTGCCCAACCTGACATCGCTCGCTCATATGTATGGCCGCATCAACCTGTCCCGTGCCGGGGGTCTCGAAGGCGTGAGCCTCGTCCATGACGAGCAACTCCAATATGGCCGCGTTCTTGCCGACACCAAGGCGGCGATGGATGACCTCGCCCGGCAGGGGCCTGTCATGCATCTTCCCTTCGCCGACTATGACGTGTCCGGCGCCGCCGCGTTATGCTTCACCGCCAGCACGAACGATCTGTGCTTGCAGGCCAGCGATCTCCTTGCCGGTTGCGCCATGCGGTTCGCGCGCGATGCCGCGGACAAGCGGCGCCGGCTCGATCCGTCGCTGCGCGAGGCCTTTTTCGCGCTCTTGAGGCTCACCGACGCGTCCAGGGGCCACGGTGTCAATCTCGTCTTCACCTATGCGGCGCTGGGCCGGATGGGCATACCGGTCCACCGGGCGTTCTGAACGCCTTGTGGGAGGGAGGGCCTAAAGCGGCCAAACTTCGCGGGGGAGCGTGAGATGATCCGTATCGAACCACTGATGACGCGCTTGAGCGGCAGACGTCCGATTTTCCACTCGGAGGCGGACTTCCAGCATGAACTGGCGATCGAACTCCGGCCCATGGACCCCGCGCTCGCGCTGCGGCTCGAATATCCCTTCGGGCTCGGTGCGCGCGCCAGCCTCGACATCCTTCTCCGAAAGAAAAATGTGCTGGCCGGCCTCGAACTCAAATATCTGTGCCGCGCCGCCGATGTCTCGGTCGCCGGCGAGGCGTTCCGCCTGCGCCATCAAAGCGCGCACGACATCCGCCGCTACGACGTCTGCAAGGATGTCGTCCGCATGGAGGCCTTCTGCGAACGCTTCGGCGCCTCCGGTGGGGTCCTCATCCTCACCAACGACCCGGCCTATTGGTCGCCGCGCCGGCGCGCCGACACGTTCGACGCCGCGTTCAACCTCGCCGACCTTCGGGTGCTTGGCGGCACGCTCGCCTGGGCCGAGGGCACCGGCACGGGAACGACCAGGGGGCGGGAGGTGCCGCTGGCAATCGCCGGTAGCTATCCGCTGGCCTGGCGCGACTATGCCGAAGTCGGTGGAGCCGGCGGCCGCTTGCGCTATCTCTTTATCCCGATCGGCTGCGTCGAATCCCGAGGCGCCGCGGACGCTTGAGCATCGCGTCGTGGCATGTCGTCGCTATTTTCAGCCACGGCTCTGCTAGACCCAGACCGAGGAGCCATAGGCACGTCGGAGCGCGCGACGCCGCTCTTCCTCGCGGCGGGCCTGCGCCCGGGCTCCTTCGGGCCTGATCTCGCAATCAAGATCGTAGAGCGACGCCTTGGCCATGTTGAAGCCCGCATTGAGAGTCTCCCGGCCAAAATCGTCGGTATGGGGCTTCGCGTCGAACCCGGCATGGATTGCGACCGCGATCAGCAGGCCATTGGGGACATAGACCGGCCCGAGCTTTTCGCCGCCGGGATAGCGGCATTCATAATTCTCGGCGATATGCTTCAGCCAATAGCTGTTGGTCGCGGGCCGGATCGTCTTCGTTCGTTCGACCCGCGCGACGAAGGCGAGACTGGCGAGGAAGGGTTCGGCCGAATGATCGCTGACCAGCTCGGCCCGGTCGTCGTCGAAGCGCTGGCGCCGTACCGCTGCCGTGTCGTCCGGCTGCCATTCGCCGATGCCGAAGCCGCCGGCGGTCAGCGTCGGATAGCGCTCGGCCACCTGCTCGAGTGCAGCCTTGGCGACCGCTCGGTACAGTGCCATACCCGGACCGTGGAAGTCATGCTGCGCCAGATAGGTTGTAAACGCCGCGCCATCGGCGACGGCATGATGACCCGCGTCCATATTCGCCTTGAGCGACGCATAGGTCCGGTATCCCAGCCCCCGCGCGAGCGCTTCGCAGCGGTGCGACGATTTGACCTCGGGCAGCGCCTTGGTCAGCGAACGTTTGACCGCATCGACAGCGGACGCAGTGACGGAAATGGACAGGGTGAACATGGAGCACCTCCAGGAGGGGCGTGGCCGTTCGCCGATTACGCAGCTGCCCGGTGGAAGGGTGCCTCGGTATCATGATGCAAAAGCTCGATGCTCTTCGGACGTTTGACCCGGCGACAGGTCACAGGTGTCCAACCTGCAATGCGATATAGGAATCCTGGTTCGGCGCCGCAAGGGCTGCGCAGCGGTTCGCTCTGAACCATTCCGCTGACGGAGTTGAGCGAGGACGGCTGCCCGCTGGCGCGGGCACCGCCGCTCTATCTCCGCGTCGCTCGCGCGCCGCTCCGACCGAGCGCCGGATGCGCCGGATCTCGGCCCTGCCGGGTGACGATCGGCTGCCGGAGGAAGAACGCCGCGGGGTGAAGGATAGGGTGGATGTGGAGATCAGCGGCGCGAGCGGAAAGGCCGCGGACGGCGGTCGGCCGCGTCGGCGGAGGCCTCGAGATCGGCGGCAAGCTGACGCAGC
Source organism: Sphingopyxis sp. H053 (assembly GCF_001468225.1). Taxonomy (GTDB): domain Bacteria; phylum Pseudomonadota; class Alphaproteobacteria; order Sphingomonadales; family Sphingomonadaceae; genus Sphingopyxis. Next base: position 42,356 of record NZ_LNRU01000018.1, read on the forward strand.
GCCCGCGCGGCGCCCAGCCGTTCGAGGCCGTCGCCATGCGCGGCCGCGCTGCCGCGCTCGGCGCGGGACCGCGCCAGCCGCGCGACCGTTCGCATCGTCTCCGAGTCCATGCGCGCGATCATAGCGCCCGAGCCACCGTGAAGCGAGCCTCGGTGCGGCGGCGAAGGTGGAGGTCCCCTTGCGCGTCGGCACGCGGCCGCGGCGGTGGGACAGAGAGGAGAGAGGGCTTTTGGGAGGTGTCGCTTCGGATTGGCCTGAGCGACATATGTCAAAGGAAAGTCTCATGAATATCGGTGAATTCAACATCCGCAATGGCCGTCTCCTGGGTTCGATCGCCACCCGTACGATCGATCTGCCGCGCCTCGGCCTCCGTCCCGTCGAAAGCGACAATGACCGCGCCCCGGTCTTCGAGATCATCGCGCTCAATGTCGGCAATCGCTGGGTCCAGGTCGGCGCACTCTGGGAAGCCGTCGCCAAGCACACGACCGGCGAGGTGTTTCTCCAGGGCTCGATCGACGATCCGGGCCTCGCCGAACCGCTCCCTATCGCGCTCTTCGGAAGCGATGAGGATGGCTATCGCGTCGCCTGGCGTCGCCCGCAGCGGCGCGACGATTTCGGTCCCGCGATCCGCTCGGGCCGCGCCGGCGATCCCTCGGGGGATCAGGGCGGCTTCGGCGACAGCACCGCTGGTCGCGACGGCGGCGTGATGGGCGACGAGCAGCCCGTCGATGACGAGATCCCCTTCTGAAGGGGGTCTTGACCGGGCCGGGGGCGTTCGCGCGCCCGGCCCTTTTCTCTTCTTTCATTGGAAAGGTCAGGACATGACGCACAGCCGTCCCCCAAGCATCGACCGCTTCGCCGACCTCAAGCAGCTTTATGCCGAAGCAATCGCCACCCCCGAATTCCAGGCCGCTTTCGGCGACCCGATGCCTCTCTCGATCGTCGAGGCCGGGGACGAACCCGGCGAGCATGACATGCCCGAGCCGATCGCGGCGCAGGCCGAATGCGGCGGCATCGTCGCCGCCATCTTCGATCTCTTCTCCGGCACGCGGCTCGAGCCCTTCGCCCCCGACATCGCCTGGGGCATCGTCAATTCCTTCCATTTCGTGGCGGGCAAGATCGAACGCCGCGAAGATGCGGTCGCCGGGGACCTTGGCGAGCTCGCCCGCCGCCCCGATCTCAGCGAGGTCTATGCGACGAGCCTCGAGGAGAAACAGATGCTCTGCCGCTCGCTCGCCGAGCAGCGCGACGCTCTCGAATGCATGCGCGATTATGCCGCCGAGATGTACCGCGCCCTCGCGGGCTGGCCCTGGTCCCCGGCCAGGGGCTCGCGCGTCTCGACCGTCGCGATCGCGAGCCAGGTCGCGGTGCAGGACTTCCTGCGCGAACGCCAGCTCGCGGCGCGCGAACGTCATCTGCCGCAAGGGCCGATCATTGTCTTCTCCGGCCCTGCCCAATGGGAGAATTGGCAGCCAATCTGGGCGAGGCTCGACGCGATCAAGGCGCGCGTCCCGCACATGACGTTGGTCACGACGGGCCAGCGCAAGGGCGCCGACGCGATCGCCGCGGCATGGGCCGCGCGCCCCGAAAACGGGGTGCCGCTCGTCGCTTATGGTCTCTATGGTTCGGGCAAGAAGATCGCCTTCAACCGCAACCGCAAGCTCGTCGACCTGAAGCCGGTCGAAGCCTTGCTCTGTGAAGGATCGGGCCTTCAGGCCAATCTCTATCAGCTGCTCCGCAAGGCCGGCATCCCGATCCACGCCTTCCGCAAGACCGACGCGGCGATTCCGGCGGATGCGCCCCGGCGCCCCGGGGCCGCCGCCCCGGCCGCGCGAGCGGCGTGAGGGGGCCATGGCGTTCCCCGCGCGTTGCCGCGACACCTATGCCCTGCTCCTGCGCGCCGCCGAACGGGGTGACCTGGCGCTGATGGAATGCACCGGCCGCGCGACGGGCGCCCCGGTCTATGTCCTGTGCGAGATGCGGCGCGAAGGCGGCGGCCATGTCATCACCCCGCTTGCGCATCTCCATGACGGTGACCCCGCCGGGCTCATCTGGCCTCCGGGGTACCAGCCGACTGCCGGTTGAACCTCAAGGGCGACCCTCCTTTCGGAGTGGTCGCCTTTTTTGTTCACTCGGTCAGCAGAGCGAGCCGTCGAAGCGCGGCAGCGAGCGCCTCGCGATGCGTGTCCGCGCCGACCGCGTCCGGCACGCCGGTCGCGCGCAGCGTCACCTTGGTCCCGCTCTGTGCCGCCTCGATCAGCGTCTCGAACATCATGGCCGCGATCTCGCGGCGGTCCTCGCCGAGAAAGCGGACCCTCTCCAGCACCCGTTCGTCCGCCAGGAAGTCGACGAAATGGCCCTCGACGAGGTCCTTGCCAGGCGCCGACACACCATGAGCTTCATCCGCGTAACGCAGCTCCAGGCGATAGCCGCCGCCGGCCCTGGGATCGAGCGCCGAGAAGCCGCCATCGACCCCTTCGGGAACCCGCCACGCCTTCAGCGTCTCCGGGTCGAGAAAGGTCCGGAAGAGCAGGCGCGGGCTCGCCAGGATGATTCGTGACGTGCTGTCGACCCGTTCCCCCTGTTTCGGCGCACTCAAGACCTGTCATCCTTTCATGGCTACCCCGGTGCCACAGGGGAGGGGTGATCGTTGCTGCCGCCCCCGGTCCTTTGAGGGTGGCGCCTGGGGCACCCCATTTGCGAATCGGGGGCATCGAGCCCCCGCTTCGCAAGCCTCTTCTTCTCTCTCAACTCTTTTTAGCATGGCACGGGGACGGCGCCGGCCTCAAGGACGGCGGGGCCCCACCATTTTCCTTGGCGGGGCGGGCGCGGCGCCTGTCCTTCGGGCCTCGGTGTCCGCCAAGGAAAATCGTGACCCCCACCGCCGCTTCGCGGCCCGCTGCGCGGGTCCTTGACCCCGTCGCCTGGAGCCCGTGCCGGAAAAATGACCTCTTTTGTTTCAAGGAGGTTCTCATGACGACGATCAAAAAGACCCGTACCGCAGACGAAATCGCCGACCTCATCGCCGAGGAAACCGCAAGCCCGGCCTTTGAACAGGCCTTTACCGAAACCGGGGGCGGCTTTCGGATGAGTTACGCCGAGGACGAGACCGACGCGGCGATGCCGCTCGCCCGCGAGGCGGAGCTGGCAACCGAGATGGTGGTGCGCACCTTCTTCGACCTGTTCCGCGATACCCGCCTCGAAAACCTCGCCGACCGGATCGCCTGGGGTATGGTGCACAGCCTCCACAAGGTCGCGGGCCAGCTCGACGGCGAAGCCGACAAGGCGGCGCTCAAGGTCCGGGATCTCATCCGCGACGCCGACGGAAGCGAGGTGCTGTCCGCCGAACTGGAGGAGGCCCAAACGCTCTGCCAGTCCCTCGACGAAGCGCGCGATGCGATCGCCTGCATGCGCGACCATGCCGCCCGCTCCTTCGCCGCCGAGACCGGCCGCCCATGGTCGGCGCCACGGGGATCCCTGGTGTCGAGCAAGCGCACGGCTTCGGTGGTTGCAGCCGCCGACTTCCTCGCCGCCCGCCGTCAGCAGCGCATCGACCGCCACGCGCCGAAGGGGCCGGTCGTGCTCTTCTCGGGCGGCCAGAAATGGGAGGATAGCGGTACTCTCTGGAACCGGCTCGACAGCATCCGCGCGCGCGTGCCCATGATGGTCCTGGCAACCACCGCGCAGGACAAGGGCTGCGACGCCATCGCCGCCGCATGGGCCGCGAGCCGCAAGGTGCCGCTGGTCGCCTTCACCCTTGCCAAGTGGTGGAACATGGGGGACCGGGCAGGGTTCGCGCGCAACGACGCGATGCTGGCCTTGAAGCCGGTGGAAGCGATCGTCTGCGAAGGCAGCGGACTCCAGTCGCACCTCGCGCGGGGCGTGCGGGCTAAGGGCATTCCGGCGCATTTCTTCCGGATGTCCGATCAGCGCCACGCCGCCTGAGGGCGGAAAAGGGCCGGTCCGGGCTTTCCCGGATCGGCCCTTTTTCTTGTGCGGGAGGACATTCGCCGAGCTCCAGGACCCCGTATCGGGGTCCATCGCCCGGCGATGCGATGCCGCGCTTCGCTGAGCGGCATCGGCCTCCTGCGCGCGGCTCCGCCGTGCTCGTCGCAGGGACGCCGTTCCGGCGATGACCGGGGTTCAGGTAGCAGCCGCCGGGAGCGCCTTCAGCGCTGCCACAGCGGCCGCACCGCCCGCCCTGGTCGCGAGGACGAGCACGTCCTTATACTCGCGTTCGGTCAATTGTTCCACCGGGATTTCGGCAGCGAGCGCGCCATAGCGGGCGCGGATCTGGCGGCGCACCGCCTCGGCTTCGTCCGCGAGCTTCCTCTGGTCATTGTCGATCTTCGCGAGACGTTCGCGGTCGGTCATCTTGGGCATGAACTGTTCCTTCGAAAAGAAGGTCCGCCCGCCGCTCTTTCTTATCCGCAAAATCACCCAGTGACGCAAGGACATAGGATGGGCCGGCGTGCCGCCGGCCGAAGAGAATGATCCCCTCCGGGGGGCCCCGCGCCTTCCGGCACGAGGCGGCGCAGCGCGAAAAGCGCTGCGAAGCGAGGACGCACGCCGCAAGGGCGTTTGTAATGCACCGTACGCACGGGTGCTGCGGGCGCAAAATCGCCGGAAAAGTGCCGGTTTTGCGGGTCACAAAATGGCGGACGCGATGTCTCCGATCGTCCGACGGCGTCTGACCCTTGCGCGCAAGAAACGGGCTAACCCGCTGATAGCATGCGTCATACTGCGTCTGACGCCGGCGGACGCGATAAGATGTTGAGATCATGGTGCTAATCTGCTATCAAGCGGGTGCTTCATCACGGTCGGCGCTGTTCAAGGATCAGTGCTTGGCCAGAATAACGCTCCGTCTCGACGATGCGCTGCACGACCGGTTGGTTGCCGCTGCGCGAGGGATCGGGACTACACCCTCCGCCTATATCCGGGATATCCTTGACCGCTACGAAGGTCATGATCCGGCCGGCTATCACGCCCGGTTCGACGAGCTTCATGCGACCGCGATCCAGACGCTCGCGATCCTCGCCAAGTCGATCGGTCGGCGGTCGCCCGAGACCCTTGAGGAGGGGCTCGCCGATGCCCGGCGCCTGCTCCGCGAAAGGGGGCTGCTCGACCCCGAGCAGGACCGCGCATGAGCATATTCCGTCATGACACGCTGGGCTCCTGGACGAGAGGCGGTCAGGCGATCGTCCACAACGTCCGGATGACCACCCAGGTCTTCTACCAGACCTGTGTCGCCGGGATCATCCTCTGGATAGGGGGTGTCCTCTGGTACGCGTTCGAGAAATCCACCGACTATGAGCGCTTCGTCCTCCTGAAGCTTGCGCAGGCGGCGGTGATGGACGACACGGTCCCTGGCGGTGCCGCGCCCATCCTGTTCAGGACGCCTGCAGGCCGAGACTATTGGGTGAGCCCCAGGGCGCTCCTTGACTCCGGCATCGCCGAGAAAACGCTCCATGCCTTCGAGACCTATCTCCTCCAAGGGGCGGCGCTCTCGGGGGTGTTCGCACTCGCGATGCTCGCCTGGGCTTGGTTCTACTTTACCCGGACGGGCAGGGGGCTCGGCTCCAACCAGTTCCTGCGCGGAGCGCGCTTTGGGACAGTCCGCCAGGTTCGACGGGCGCTACGCTGGCAGCCGCGCGGGAGTTTCGAGATCGGCGGCGTGCAAGTGCCCGAGGCCTTCGAGCCCGAGCATATCCTGATCTGCGGTGCGCCCGGAACCGGCAAGACCAACATCATCGTCAAGATGCTCGACGGCATCCGCAAGAGAAAGCGTCGGGCTATCGTTTATGACACCGCGGGGACCTTCGTCGAGAAATTCTACCGCCCCGGGATCGACGTGCTGATGAACCCGCTCGATGCCCGCGCGGATGCCTGGTCCCCCTGGGTCGATGTGCCCCGCGACTATCATTATGACCAGATCGCCGAGTCCACGATACCGGACAAGGCGGGCGATCCCTTCTGGGCGAAGGCAGCGCGCGGGACTCTGGTCGCGGTGCTGCGCAAGCTTGCCCGGCAGGAGCGGACCCTGGTCTCGATCCTGCTTGATACGCTGCTCCGGTCCAAGCTCAAGGATCTCGCCGCTTTCGCTGCCGGCACCGACGCCGCCGCCTTCATCTCGACGGAAGGGGAACGCACCTCCGCCGGCATCCAGGCCGAGCTCGCCTCGGTGATGCGCAGCTTCTCCTATCTCGACGATACCATCGATGGGCTTTCGATCCGCGACTGGGTAGCGAACGAGAAGGACGACAGCTGGCTCTTCATCACCGTGAAGGCCGATCAGCTCCCCTCGCTCCGGCCCCTCATCACCGTCTGGCTCGACATCGCGATCAGCGCGATCATGAGCATGGCGCCCGATCGCGACCGGCGGCTCTATTGCGTCATCGACGAACTCCCGACCCTCCAGAAGTTGCCATCACTTTCCGACTTCCTCGCCCGCGCCCGGAAATATGGCGGATGCGGTATCTTGGGGTTCCAGAGCTATCCCCAGCTCGAAGCAACTTACGGAATCCAGGATGCCGCCGCGATCACCGGCTATTGCTCGACCTGGGTGGCGTTGCGCGCGAACGACACCCCTACCGCCAAGCATGTCAGTGAGAATCTCGGCCAGGTCGAACAGGTCGAGGCCAATGAGGGCATGAGCTACGGCGTCAACGACATGCGCGACGGGGTCAATCTCTCGCGGATGCAGGTGACCCGGCCTCTGGTGATGCATACCGAGGTCACCAATCTTCCGAACCTTGCAGGCTATCTCCGGTTCGGCCGCAATCTCCCGGTTGTCCGCTTCGAGGATCGCTACAACAAGGTGCCGTCGGTGGCGGTCGCGTTCGAGGAACGAATCGATCCGCCGATCCGCCTCGTTGCGCCTGGCGGTGCGGCACTGCTGACGGAAACTCTCGCGGCGGCGAGTAAGCCGAAGCGCCGCCGCCCGGGTGACGATGCGCTGATGCTGCCACTTCCCGAGCCGCAGCCACCGGAGAATGCTCCAACGCCCGTAGACCCGGAACCAGGGGCGCCCCCGCCACGGCCTCAGCCGGAAATCACCCTTTTCGGCAAGCCGGCGGGGTTCCGCCTGCGCCAGCACGGTCGCCGCGATGGCGACCGCGATGAGGCGAGACCGGCATGATCCATCCACGCCGCCTGAAGGGTACGCCTCGCAACCTGTCCCGCTACTACTCGGTGGGGGATTACTATACCAAGGGTGTCGACGAGCATTCGGAATGGGGTGGCCGGATCGCCGCTGAACTCGGGCTTGAGGGCAAGGTCGATCCAGCCATCTTCGAGGCGTTCCTCGAAGGTACGGTTGCCGGCCAGCAACTCGGCCGGCACAGGCAGGACGGCCGGATCCAACATCACCCCGGATGGGACTTCGCGGTCAGTGCGCCCAAATCCGTGTCGATCTTGGCCCTCGTCGCCGAAGACACGCGCATCGTGGCCGCGCATGAGCGCGCGGTCGGCGTCGCGCTTTCCTATCTGGAGGAACATGCAACGCTACGCCACCGCGATGGAGGCACGATTGTCCACGAGACGACCGGGCGCCTGATCTTCGCGCGATTCACCGAGCATGCTTCGCGCGAGCTCGACCCGCATCTCCATACGCATGTCGTCGTCATGAACATCACCAATCGCGAGGACGGCGCGCAGATGGCCAGCCTCGAGACGCGCGCCATGTTCGCCGAGCAGATGACCTCGGGGCAGATTTATCGGAGCGAACTCGCGCATGCACTGAGTGAACTCGGTTATGCGATCGAATTCGACCCTCGCAAGGGTCTTTTCGAGATCAGGGGCGTTCCGCGCGAACTGATCGAGACTTATTCGACCCGCGCCGCCCAGATCGAGGAACATGCCCGTGAGCACGGTCTCACAGGGCAGGCGGCGCGGCGCATATCCTTCTACGAAACCCGCGGACCCAAGGAACGCGCGTCGCTGGATGATTTGCATGGGCGCTGGACCGCTCGCCTCGAACCCCATCGGGAGATGCTGGACAAGCTGATCCTCGCCGCAGCTCAAGCCGGCGAGCGGATGATCCCGGTCGAGCCGATGACCGCCGCGCGCGCGATGCTGTTCGGCATCCGGCAGTCGGAAGGCCGCGAGGCTGTCAATAATCTCGGACAGTTCCTCCGCACCGCGCTCGCCAGCCATGTCGGCGAGGTGCGGCTAGCCGACATCCGCCCTCTTGTCGAAGCGCACGAGGATCGCGCGAAGCTCCTCGTGACCCGGCACGAGACGGGCGACGCTGTGCATGTGCGCGGGCGGACCACGCGGCGCACGGCACGGCTGGAGCTCGCGCTTGTCGATCATCTGGCACTGGCGCTAGGAGACGCCGTTCCGGTCGCGCCGCGCGAACGGCTGGAGCGGATGAGCGAGGAAGCGGGGCTGAACGCAGCGCAGGAGGCAGCGCTCCTCCATATCGGCACGACGACTGATCGTGTGGTCGGTGTTCATGGTGTCGCCGGCGCGGGGAAGTCGACGCTGGTCAAGGCACTCCGTGAAGCGGCGGATCCGGACACGGCGATCATCGCGCTCGCCCCGACTTCGTCGGCCGCCGCGAATCTCGGCGCCACCGCGGGAATAGAGTCGCGGACGGTCGCGAGCCTTATCGCGGGCGGAGGGTACGGCCTCGATGACCGGCATGCGCTGGTGCTCGACGAGGCGGGCCAGCTCGGCAACCGGCAGGCGCTACGGGTGCTGGAGATCAGCCGGCTGACGGGAGCGCGTCTGATCCTGCTCGGTGACAACCGGCAGACGGGTGCGATCGAACAGGGCAAGGCCTTCTGGCTGATGCAGCGCCTGGGGCTCCCGAAGGCCGAACTTCCCGAATCGGTCCGCCAGGAAACGCGGGCGATGAAGGCGGCAGTCACCCAGGCCCGGCTTTTCAACTATGCCGCATCAATCGCCAATCTCGACAAGGTGTCGAGCGGAGAAGCCGCCGACAAGCTCGCCGAGGGGCTCGTCCGCGAATGGACGCATCTCAAGCCCGAGAACCGGGCGAACACCAATATCCTTGTCCTTGAGAATGCGACCCGGCTTATCGTCAACACCAAGGTGCGCGAGGCACTGAAGACCGAAGGCGCGGTCGCGGCCGAAGAGACCCGTCTTGCTGTGCTAACCCCTTCAGGCCTGACGGATCAGGAGAAGCATTTTGCGCGCTTTTATTCGGGCGGACAGGTGCTCGTTTTCTCGCGCGACAATGCCGGGCTCGGCATCGCCCGAGACACCGAATATCGGGTCGTTGGCATCGGGCGCGACGCGCGCGGACGACAGATCGTCCGCCTCGTCGACGAGAATGGCAGGACCATTCGTTGGGATCCGAGCCTTGGGCGGGCCTCGCAGGTTAATGTGTTCAAGGCGGAGGAACGCGACCTTGCGGCGGGTGACCGCGTTCAGTGGCGTCTGGTGTCGCATGATCTCGGCGTCCGCAACGCCGACCGCGGAACGGTCGAGCGGCTGGAGGGCGCGCAGGCGACGATCCGCTGGGACCGCGACGGGCGTGTGCAAACGATCGATCTCGGCCGCCACAAGAATTGGGACCATGGCTATGCCGAGACCGTCTATTCGGCGCAGTCCAAAACCTATGACCGAGTCTATGTGCTTGCCCCGGTCAACTCCCCGCTGGTCACGGGCCAGAATTATTACACGGCGATCACGCGGGCGCGGTTCGGTGTAAAGCTCTGGACTGAGGATGAGAAACGGCTCGTCGACCGGCTCGAACGGCGGTCCGGTGAGAAGACGTCGGCGCTTGAAGGCTTGGGACGTCTCCACCGCGACAATGAGCGAAACCGGACTGCGCGGCATGGAGGTCGTCTCGATAAGCTGCGTGACGAGCAGCGCCATGACCGTGAGGAGCGGATGATGGCCGACCGCGCTCGACGCGAGCAAACAGAGCCCCCTGGCTTCCGCTCTTATTTTGCAAACCGCGCGTTGTCGGCAGCCGAGACGATGGACAGGTTCTTCCGCTCGATCCTCGACGGAGACCGGTCTTCGCAGCGCGCGTCATCCGATAGGTCGCAGGCTCCGCAGCCATCTCCCGACCATGCGAGTGAAGGAAGCCGTCATGACCGCTAACCGCCTTTACTGGATATCGATCGTGGTCACCGCGGCTGCCTTGTCGCCAGCTAGTGCCACGTTTGCCAGAGCGAAAAGCACTGATGGAGAAGCAAGGATTGCCCAATGCATTCGCGCCGCCGCCGGCGGCCGTCAATGGCTTGAAAGGACGCTTTGGGGCTTGCGTGATCAAGAAGGTGGATGGATCGGGGCCGAGGTCAAGAACAGCGACGGCAGTCACGACCTTGGACCGCTTCAGGTCAATAGTTGGTGGGTAGGCAAAATCGCTTCGATGACAGGTCGCTCGCCCGAGATAATTCGGTGGTGGCTCGCGAACGATGCCTGTTTCAATGTCGATGCTGCACGATGGATATTCCTTTCGGGCCTTCACGCGACCGGCGACTACTGGAAAGCGATCGGCAAATACCACAGTCCAACTCTTTGGCGGCAGCGTCGCTATGCGAACGCCGTTTCCGAGCATTTGCGTCGCCGCTTCGGTGCAAACCTGTTTTCTCGACGGGCAGGCGTGACCGGACCGAGCCCGATTTTCGACACGAGATCGAAGGACTGATGAAGTGAGAAAAATGAACTCCGAAGGAATTGCCCAAGCTGTGGAGCCATTGGCGGTCCGAATCCCTCTAGCTGCGCAGATGCTGGGTATCGGTAAATCGACCCTATACGAGATGATTGGGTCGCGTCCGTCAAGGTGGTGTAATTTCGGCTGTGGCCGTGGGCCATCGTCAGGCGGCTTTGGCGGTGATGTGTAGGGGCTGATTTTCCTCCTCGATC
>NZ_LNRU01000019.1 GCF_001468225.1 Sphingopyxis sp. H053
ACCCGCCCCCGCCCCGAAGCCCGCCGCGGCGGTGCCCAAAAGCGGCCCCGACAATCTGCAACTGCTGAAGGGTGTCGGCCCCAAGCTCGTCGTGCTGCTGAACGGCCTCGGCGTCAGCAGCTTCCGGCAGATCGCCGACTGGACCGACGCCGACATCGCGCGGATCGATCAGCAGCTCGGTACCTTCCAGGGCCGCATCGCACGCGACAATATCGTCGATCAGGCAGGCTATCTTGCGCGCGGCGACAAAGCCGGCTTCGAGGCGAAATATGGGGCGCTGGGCGGGGAGCTATAAGGGCGGCTAACGACCGATTGCGGACGATACGGTCCTCCCTGTGGCGAAGCCATGGGGAGGTGGCAGCGCGCAGCGCTGACGGAGGGGCAATGGCGCGACGTCGCGGCCCCTCCACCACCGCCTGCGGCGGCGGTCCCCCTCCCCATCGCTACGCGACAGGGAGGATCGGCCACGGCAACTCACCACCCCAAAGCGGAAGCAGGCCCGCAAAATTCGCTTTCCTACATTATCGGGCCATGCTCCAAACTGGCCGATGGAACCGACATACCCTGCCTCACCGCTACTCGCCGGCACAGTCCTCGCTTTCCATCCCTTGCCGCAGCAGCGCCGCCGCGCCGACGGATGGACACCCATAACCCAGCAATGCTTCATCCGCGCCCTTGAAGCGATGGGCTCGGTCGGGCAGGCGGCGCGCGCCGTCGGAATGGGTCGCCGTTCCGCCTATCGGCTGCGCGACCGCCCCGGTGCGGAGAGCTTTGCGCAGGCATGGGATCGGGCGATCGCAATGGGCCGGATGCGGCAGTTCGACTATGCGATGGATCGCGCGCTCAACGGCATCACCACCGTCCGGGTGCTGCGCGGCGGTGCGATCGACGTGACCGGCGGCCCGGATATGGACATCGTCCATTCGGCGCTGCGCGAGGATGCGGCGCCGCTTAAGGCCACAAAGGACTCACTTTGAACGCGCTCACGCGGGGCTTTTGTGGCCTTAAGCCACGCTATTCGGCTTCGTCGTCCTTCGGCTTGCGCACCTCGGTGACCAGCAGCTTGTCGATCTTGCGCCCGTCCATATCGACGATCTCGAACCGCCAGCCTTTGTCGGTGAAACGCTCGCCTTCCTTGGGCAGATGCTTGAGGATCGCGAGCGCGTGACCCGCCGCGGTCGCATAATCGCGGTCGTCGCCGAGTTCGATCCCCAGCCGTTCGGCCATCTGGTCGGCGGGCATCGACCCCGCGATCAGCAGGCTGCCGTCCTCGCGTTCGACGACGAACGGCTCGCTGCCGATGTCCTGATCCGACGCGAATTCGCCCGCGATCGCGGCGAGCAGGTCGGCGGGGGTCACCAGCCCTTCGAAATGGCCATATTCGTCGTGGACGAACAGCATCGGCACGTCAGCGGCGCGCAAGGCTTCGAGCGCGTCCATCGCGTCGATCTGGTCATGGATCACTTTGGCCGGCCGCATCAATTGCTCGAGGTCGAGCGTCTCGCCCTGGAACAGCGCTGCGGCGATGTCGCGCGCCTGCACGACACCGACGATGTCGTCGACCGACCCGCGCGCGACGGGCAAACGGCTGTGCGGCGTTTCGACCAGCTTGTCGCGCACCCCGCGCGCGTCGAGCGAGACATCGACCCAGTCGACATCCTTGCGCGGCGTCATCACCTCGCGCACCGGCCGGTCGGCAAGGCGCACGACGCCCGAGATGATCGCCCGTTCGCTTTCCTCGATCACCCCCGATTTCGACGCCTCGGCAACGATCAGGTGCAATTCCTCGGCGGTCACGCGATCTTCCGATTCGCGTTTGAGCCCGAGCAGGCGAAAGACGAGCGCCGAGCTCGCGTCGAGCAACCCGACGAGCGGCGCGCCGATTTTCGACAACCAGTACATCGGCACTGCCACCGCGATCGCGATCCGTTCGGGGGCGCGCAACGCGAATTGCTTGGGCACCAGTTCGCCCGCGATCAGCGAGAAATAGGTGGTGAGCGCGATGACGGCGGCAAAACCCGCCGCCTCGGCCGTTTCGGCTTCGAGGCCCAGCCACGCCGAAAGCCGGTCGGCGACCGGCTGCCCGAGGCTCGCGCCCGAATAGGCACCGGTCAGCACGCCGATCAGCGTGATGCCGACCTGCACCGTCGACAGGAAGCGCCCGGGGTCGGAGGCGAGCTGGCGCGCGATCTTCGCGCCGCGGCTGCCGCGCTTCTCGGCCGCCTGCAATCGCGGGTCGCGCGACGAGACGATGGCCAGTTCGGACATGGCGAAAACGCCGTTGAGGAGGACGAGGACCGCGATGATCGCCACATCGGACCAGGGGAAGGGGGTCATTGGGCGCTCGTACGGCGCATCGGCGCCCGGCCCCTGTCAGCGTCGGTCATGTCCGCCCTATAAGCGAAAGGCGGCGCATTGCACAATGGCGCACACCTGAATGCCCTGCTCAGTCGGCATTCAGGCGAATTTTGGAACCAGATCGCCAGCCATATGTTATCGGCAAGGAAGGGCGGCATGCAAAGGACGCGAGGCATCCGCCGGATAAAGGGAGCGAAAAAGATGAACAGCAGGACGATCAAGCTCACCATATTGACCAGCATCGGCGCGATCGCGCTGACGGGCTGCGTCACCGATCCGGTGACCGGCGAACGCAAGATTTCGAAGGCCGCGATCGGCGGCGTCGGCGGCGCGCTGGGCGGCTATCTGCTCGGCGACCTGATCGGCGGGCGCAACAGCCGCACCGAGGAAATCGTCGGCGCGGGCATCGGCGCGGTCGCCGGCGCGGGCGTCGGCTATTATATGGACCAGCAGGAAAAGAAGCTGCGCGAACGCACCGCGGGCACCGGGATCGATGTCGAGCGTCAGGGCGACCAGCTCGTGCTCAACATGCCCGGCGACGTGACCTTCGACCTCAACAGCGCGATGGTGAAATCGCAGTTCCGCAGCGCGCTCGACAGCGTCGCCTCGACGCTCGCCGAATATCCGAGCACCTATATCGACGTCTATGGCCACACCGATTCGACGGGCAGCGACACCTATAACCAGGGCCTGTCCGAACGCCGCGCCGCGTCGGTCGCCGACTATCTCGGCGGCCGCGGCATCCAGCGTGCGCGCATGGCGACGCTCGGCTACGGCGAATCGCAGCTCAAATGCTCGCCCGAACGCGGCGAGGCCGATTATCAGTGCAACCGCCGCGTCGAAATCCGTATCGCGCCGGTCACCCAGAACGACGTCAACGCGGCGCAATAATCCAGTTCCATTCCTGTGGAAAAGAAAGGGCGTCGCCGAAAGGCGGCGCCCCTTTTTTATCCGAGGCTCGGGAAGCTCGCCTTCAGCCCGTCGATCACAAACTGCGCCGCAAGCGCCGCAAGCAGCACACCGAGCAGGCGGGTGATCACCGCCTCGCCCTTGTTGCCGATCAGCCGCATCAGCGGCCCCGCCGAAAGCAGCGCGGCGAGCGTCAGCAGCAGCACGAGCAGCAGCGCGCCAAAGATCACGAAAGCGCGGTCGAGCCCGCTGTTTTGCGACACGAGCAGCATCACCGACGCGATCGACCCCGGACCGGCGAGCATCGGCATCGCCATCGGGAACACCGACACATCCTCGATCTCGGGGGTCGCCATCACCTTCTCGGCGCGCTGTTCGCGGCGTTCGGTGCGCTTTTCGAACACCATGTCGATCGCGATGATGAACAGCATGATCCCGCCCGCGATGCGGAAACTGTCGAGATCGATGTGAAGAAAGCTCAGCAGCGCTTCGCCGAACATCGCGAAGAAAACGAGGATCAGCCCCGCGATCACCGTCGCGCGGATCGCCATCGAACGCCGCTGCGCCGCGCTCGCCCCCGTCGTCAGGCTGGCATAGATCGGCGCGCAGCCCGGCGGGTCGATCACCACGAACAGCGTGACAAAGGCGGAGATGAAAAGGTCGATCATGGCTGCTTCGGCGCCGCGACCTGTTCGTCGATGACGGTTGCCATGTCCTTGCCGTCCCACAGGCGGATCGTGACGCGACGCGACTTATCGGCGCGGACGGTCGACGTCCAGCTCAGTGTCTGGTCGGGCGACAGGCCGACAGTCCTATCGTCACCCTCGCCGCCCGCCTCGACCGCTACCGCAGGGCGTGAACCGCAGACCGCCTGTTTCGACGCGATGAAATCGGGGGCTTCGCGCGGGGTCGCCAGCGTATCGCCATGGTCGAGGGTCCAGGCGAGCTTGCCCTTCTTGGGGTCGCGCAGCCAGACCGTCGTGAAATATCCGTTCGCCGGCCCCTTCTGCCACGCGCCGGTGGTGACGCCGACATTGCCGTCGCAGCTGGTATAGACCGCGTGCGGCTGCCACTTCACCGCCTCGGCGGGGTCCTTCTGCGACTTCAGCCAGTCGCGGGCCTTCACGCGCTGCGGCACGAACATCACCGCCTCGGGCGCCGCGGTTTCGCGAAACGCCGTCCACTGGCCCTTTTCCTGCGCGAGCCGCGAAAAACCGATTTCGGCGGCGATAAAAGCGCTGGGGTTCGCTGCGAGCGGATCGCGTTCGCGTGCTATCACGGCGCCGCCGGCTATCACCGAAAGCGAAAGGACCGCGATAGCCAGACGGCGCATCAAAAACCCTCCGGATCGGCGAGGCCCGCACGGCGGTGGGCCGCGACGAGCGTGTTGCGCAGCAGGCACGCGATGGTCATCGGCCCGACGCCGCCGGGAACCGGGGTGATCGCATCGGCAACCGCAGCGACGCTGTCATAATCGACATCGCCGACCAGCCGCCCCTTCGCCGCGCCGTCGGCGGGCGGCAGGCGGTTGATGCCGACATCGATCACGATCGCGCCGGGCTTGATCCAGTCGCCCTTCACCATTTCGGCGCGGCCGACCGCGGCGACGACGATATCGGCGCGGCGGACCAGATCGGGCAGATCCTTCGTCCGGCTGTGCGCCATCGTGACGGTGCAATTGGCGCCGAGCAGCAACTGCCCCATCGGCTTACCGACGAGGATCGAACGCCCGACGACGATCGCATCCTTGCCCGACAAATCGCCGAGCCGGTCCTGAAGCAGCAGCAAGCAGCCATAGGGCGTGCACGGCACCATCCCGGCGATGCCGAGCGCGAGGCGCCCGGCGCTTACCGGTGTCAGTCCGTCGACATCCTTGTCGGGATCGATCGTCGCGACCGCCGCCTGTTCGTCGAGATGGCCGGGCAGCGGCAATTGCAACAGGATGCCGTCGACGGCATCGTCGGAATTGAGCTGGCGCAGCAAGGCTTCGACTTCGGCCTGCGACGCGGTCGCGGGCAGCCGATGCTCGAAGCTTTCCATGCCCGCGGCGATCGTCGCCTTGCCTTTCGACCCGACATAGACCGCGCTCGCCGGATCATCGCCGACGAGTACGACCGCGAGACCGGGCGCACGCGACGTCGCGGCCTCGAACGCCGGCACCGCATCGGCAATCCGCGCCCGCAGGCCGGCGGCGAATGCCTTGCCGTCGATCACCTGCGCCGCGGTCATCACGCCATTCCGTTGGTGTAGGCGAGGCTCGCGAGATAGTTCAGCACCGGCCCGTCGATGATGATGATCAGGATCAGCACCAGCATCGGGGTCAGGTCGAGCCCGCCAAAATCGGGCATGATGCGGCGGAACGGGCGATAGAGCGGCTCGGTGATCCGGTCGAGCACGGTCCACAGCTGGCCGACGAACTGGTTATGCGTGTTGATGACGTTGAACGCGATCAGCCACGACATCACCGCCTGCGCGATGATGAACCACCACAGGACCGTCAGGATGATGTGGACGATCTGGAGGAGCATGAGAAGCAAGGCGATTTCTCCGTAAAAGGGTCTTGCCGCGTCTCTTAGCGGTGAATGAGCGTCCCCGCACCCCTCGCGGTGAAAATTTCCAGCAGCATCGCGTGCGGAATGCGCCCGTCGAGGATGACCGCCGCCTCGACCCCGGCGTCGACCGCGGCGACGCACGTCTCGACCTTGGGAATCATGCCCCCGGTGATCGTCCCGTCAGCCTTCAGCGTGTCGATCGCCGGGCGATCGAGGTCGGTGAGCAGCGCGCCCGACTTGTCGAGAACCC
The DNA here is from genome assembly GCF_001468225.1 of Sphingopyxis sp. H053. GTDB lineage: Bacteria > Pseudomonadota > Alphaproteobacteria > Sphingomonadales > Sphingomonadaceae > Sphingopyxis. Next base: position 6,070 of record NZ_LNRU01000019.1, read on the forward strand.
CGGCAACGTCGGTGAGCAGGAAAAAGCGTTTTGCTCCCAGCGCACCCGCGATCGCGCCCGCCATCGTGTCGGCGTTGATATTATAGGTCGCGCCGTCGGCGCCGAGCGCAACGGGCGCGACGATCGGGATGAAATTGTCCTTCGTCAGATTGACGAGGATCGTCGGATCGACCGCCACCGGTTCGCCGACAAAGCCCAGGTCGACATGGCGCTCGATCCCCGAATTGGGGTCGGGCTCGGTGCGCGTGACCTTTTCGGCGAGCACAAGATTGGCATCCTTGCCCGAAATCCCTACCGCACGGCCGCCGAGCGCAGCGATCCAGCTGACGATTTCCTTGTTGATCTTACCCGCGAGCACCATCTCGGCGACCTCGGCAGTCGCGGCATCGGTGACGCGGAGACCGCCGACGAAGGTCGATTCGATGCCGAGCTGCTTGAGCATCGCGCCGATCTGCGGCCCGCCGCCATGGACGACGACAGGGTTGATCCCGACCGCCTTGAGCAACACGACATCCTCGGCGAAGTCGCGCTGCGCCTCAGGATCGCCCATCGCATGGCCGCCATATTTGATCACGAAGGTCTCGCCGGCATAGCGCTGCAGATAGGGCAGCGCCTCGACCAGCGTTTCGGCCTTGGCGAGCAGGTCGGGCATTTTCGAGGGATCGGTCATCGACATCATCCGCCGTTCTTCGCATCAAGGTGGCGGCCCAGCGCCACCACCGCCATCACCAGCAACGGCACCATTACCGCCGACAGCACGACTTTGGCGATCATCTGGCCGAGCATCAGGTCGCCGATCGGGCGGACCCCATAGAAGCTGACGGTGATGAAGATCAACGTATCGATGATCTGGCTGAGCGCCGCGGCAACAAAACCGCGCAGTGGCAATAGGCGGCCGTTGTTCGCGGTCATCCGCGCAAAGAGCCAGACGTTGAGGCTGACCGACACGCCATAAGCGAGGATTCCCGCCGCCATCATGCGCCATCCCTGCCCGACGATGATCGGAAAAGCCTCCTTGGCGGGCTCGTACATGCCCGCATCGGTCGGCAATTGCAGCACGAACACGGTAAGGACGATCGCGAGGATAAGCGGAATGAAGCCCAGCCGCACCAGCCTGTCGGCCACGACACGCCCGTGCAGTTCGGCGATCCCGCTCGAAATAGCGATCAGCGTCAAAAAGGGGAAAATCCCGGCCTCGACCGCCAGCGGGCCAAGCGCAACCTGTTTCGCCCCCAGGAAACCGCCGAGCGGAACCATGCCGCCGTAGAGGATCGCGAACAGCAGCAACGAAGGCGCGATCACGCGCGAAGAGCTATTTTCCATCGAGGCCGCTTAATCGCTTTTGCGGATGCTGGAAAGTCCGAGAAACACGGCTCGACGCGCGGCCCTTGCCCCATTGTCAAAGCCCGTTAGACAGGCGCATTAAACTTGCGGGGGACGCACTTACATCATGGAACGCCTGATCGGTCTGCTCGGCATCGTCGCATTGCTTGCGATTGCCGTGCTTTTTTCGTCGAACCGTCGCTGGATTCGCCTGCGCATCGTCATCCCCGCCTTCCTGCTCCAGGCCGGCTTCGCCGTGCTCGTCATCGGCACCCCATGGGGCCGCGCGGTGATTCAGGCGATGTCGAACGGCGTGTCGAACCTCTTGAGCTATGCCGACGAGGGTACCCGGTTCCTTTTCGGCGACGTGCTGACGCAGGCGCCCTATGGCAAGGCGGTGTTCGCGATCGGCGCGCTGCCCGTGATCATCTTCTTCGCTTCGCTGATCTCGGTGCTCTATTATCTCGGGATCATGCAGTTGATCATTAAATGGGTCGGCGGCGCGATCCAGAAGGTCACCGGCATCACCAAGGTCGAAAGCCTCGGCGCCGCGGCGAACATCTTTGTCGGTCAGTCCGAATCGCCGCTCGTCATCCGCCCCTATCTCGCCGGGCTGACCCCGCCGCAGCTGTTCACGGTGATGACGGTCGGTATGGCAGGGGTCGCGGGCACGATTCTCGGCGCCTATGCCGGAATGATCGGCCCGCACCTCCTCCCCTATCTGCTCGCCGCCAGCTTCATGTCGGCGCCCGGCGGCATATTGATGGCCAAGATCATGATGCCCGACGATCCCAAGGACATCGGCATCGAACCCGTCGTGATGCCCGAGGCGAGCCACGACGAGGAAAAGCCCGCCAACATCATCATGGCCGCGGCGCAAGGTGCGCAGACCGGCGTCAGGCTCGCGGTCGCGGTCGGCGCGATGGTGATGGCGTTCGTCGCGCTCGTCGCGCTCGCCAACGGCCTGCTTGCGGGCATCGGCGGCTGGTTCGACATCGACGGCCTGTCGTTCCAGGCGATCATCGGCACGATCTTCCGCCCCGTCATGTGGCTGATGGGCGTGCCTTGGGAGGAAAGCGCAACGGTCGGCGGGCTGTTCGGCAGTAAAGTCGTGCTCAACGAATTCGTGGCCTTCATCGACCTCGGCAAGGCGCAAGGCGGCATGTCGGCGGCGGCGGTCGCGATCGCGACCTTCGCGCTTTGCGGTTTCGCCAACTTCAGCTCGATCGCGATCCAGATGGCGGTGACCGGCGGGCTTGCCCCGAACCAGCGCCCGATGATCGCCAAGCTGGGGCTGAAGGCGCTGCTCGCGGGCAGCCTGTCGAATCTGATGTCGGCAGCGCTCGCAGGGTTGATGCTGGGCGTCGCACCGCCCTTGGCAGCCCCTCCCGTCCCGCCCGCGCAACCCGTCGCGGCGCCGGCCGCAGCACCGGCGCCCGATGTGGCGACGGCCCCGGCTGCGACGTCCGCCAAGGCGCCCTGATCTACGCGCCGTAACGTAACCGCCCCGGACGATTGGGAGAATTTGCAAGCCGCCAGCGAATGGCGTAAACTTGGGCAAATAACAAATCCCGGGTCGCGTTCGCAAAATGGGAGGCTGTCATGAAAACCGCGTATCGTTTGTCGATCCTTGCCGCGGCCGCGGCGTCGATAGGGGCGGGTTTCCTCGCCACATCCTATGCCCAGACGGCCGAGACCGAGCGCTACCGCCCCGATCGCCCGCCCGAGGCGACGATCTATCGCGACGCCGGCTATCGCGGCCCCGCGGTGTTCATCGGCGAGGAAAAGCCAAACCTCGGCCTCGCCTGGCCGGTCAATTCGATCCGTGTCCCGAACGGACGCTGGGAATTGTGCGAAAGGACGCGCTACCGCGGCAATTGCCGGACGGTCGATCGCGACACGCCGATGCTCAACAATGTCCTGCGCGGCCTCACCATCCAATCGATCCGCCCGGTTGGCGGCGGTGGCGGGGGCGGCGGCGGCTGGAACCCGAATCCGCCCGCCAACGACCAGGTAGCGCGCGGCAATTTTGCCGAATTCCACACCCAGCCCGCAGAGCGCAACTATCGCGTGCTCGCCTGCGCGCGCGGATCGGCGACCGCCAATTGCGCGGCGCAGACCGCCGATAGCTGGTGCCGTTCGATCGGCTGGAACGGGTCGGCGCGCGAGCATATGGAAACGATCAGCGGGCGGGTCTACCTCGCCGACGTGCTGTGCGTGCGTTCGGGCTACTAAGGGGGGAAACAGATATGAAGGCAACAGCTCTTGTCGCGGCGGGCGCCGCGATCCTCGCGCTTGCGGCCTGTTCGTCGGTGCCCCGCCAAACCGGAACCGCCTATGAATGCGACCGCGGCACCCGGCTGAACGTCAACTATGTCGGTGACGGCGCGATCGTGCGCGTCAACGGCGGGCAGACGATGGTGCTCAAATCGACGCCGGCGAACAGCGGCCAGATTTACGAGAACAAGAACGGCGCACGACTGCACCGGCAGGGCAATGGCGTGACGTGGAACACCGCGCTGCGTTCGGCGCCCGAAAGCTGCCGCGCGATCGCGACGCCGCTGTAAAGCTCGAAAAGCGGTTCGCCTACGGCGGGCCGCTTTCCGTCGTCACGGCCGGGCGGGTGCCTTGCAACCGCGCTCAAGCCCGACGCCTTTCAGGAAACCGCGGCGCACCGTTCCGGCATAGACCGCGAGCGCGTAGCGCCGCCGTTCGGCGTTCGCGCCGGTGACCTCGGCGATCAACCCGCGAAAGGGAATAATCCCGCCCGCCACCGTACCGGCGACGCGGCCGGCGGTTTCTTCGCGCTTCTTGGCCAGACTCTTGTCGACCTGTTCGTTGACGTCGGCGCCGAGAACCTCGTTAAGCTCGCCAACCTCGCGGATGATCGCGGCGCATTTTCCCAGGCCGGCGAGTGAATAGGGGTGGTGCTGAATCGCCAGGAGCTTGGGAGGGATTTCCTTGCCGTCGAACGGTTCGGTCACCGAATTGGCGGTGTCCTTGATCGTCGAATCTTCGGGCGCGCCCTGCTGGGCGTGCGCATGGAAAGGCAGGACAAAAGCGGCGGCGGTCAGGCTCGTCAACAAAATGCGGCGCATGATCATTCCCCTCGGTTGCCCGGCCCGGATTGCCGCACCCATTCGACGCGCGGAAAAACGTCGGCTCCACTGTCCGGCGGCTGTACCACCCTACCGCGGACGCATCATCCTGTGCAACGACGCGTCGATCGTCCAGTCATAAACGGGAGCGACGTCGGTTACCGGCGTTATCGCGTCGGCACGGGCTCCGGCCCCGTCCAGTCATAGAAGCCGCGACCCGCCTTTTTCCCGACCCAGCCCGCGTCGACATATTGGACGAGCAACGGCGCGGGGCGGAATTTCGGATCGCCGGTGCCGCTGTAGAGCACACGAATGATTTCGAGGCAGGTGTCGAGTCCGATGAAGTCGGCGAGCGTGATCGGGCCCATCGGATGGTTGAGGCCCAAACGACAACCAGCGTCGATATCCTGCATCGTCGCAACGCCTTCGCCGAGCGCGAACACCGCCTCGTTGATCATCGGCATCAGCACGCGGTTGACGATGAAACCCGGTGCGTCGCTGGCGTGGACGATTTCCTTGCCGAGACCGCGGCCAAAGGCTTCGACCTTTGCGAGCGTGTCGTCGCTGGTCGCGAGGCCGCGGATCAGTTCGATCAACCCCATCACCGGAACCGGATTGAAGAAATGGACGCCGATGAAGCGCGCCGGGTCGGGTGCGGCCTGCGCCAGCCGCGTGATCGGGATCGAGCTGGTGTTGCTGGCGAGGATCGCGGTCGCCGACAGATGTTGGCCAACACTCGCGAAGATCGCGCGCTTGATCTCTTCGCGCTCGGTCGCCGCCTCGATCACGAGGTCGGCGGGGGCGAAGGCGCTGTGGTCGGCGACGGGGGTGATGCGGGCGAGCAGCGCGTCGGCATCCGCTTGGGTCATCTTCTCCTTGGCGACGAGGCGGCCAAGCGCCTTGGCGATCCCCGCCTTGCCCGCTTCGGCGCGCGCGAGGTCGATGTCGGAGAGCAGCACATCATGCCCGGCACCCGCCGACACCTGCGCAATGCCCGCGCCCATTTGTCCCGCACCGATAACGCCGACGATCATATGCTGCCCTTTTCGCTGAAAACCGTGCCTGTGCCCCTACGGCTTCGGCCCCGTGCGTCAAGAGCGCGCGTCAGGGAGCGGAGCGGAAAGCGGTCGCTTCGGCGAGGATCAGGGCAAAGGCGGGATCGGCGTCGTCCCAAGTTGCGATCGGCGTCCAACCCGACGCGCGCAAAAGCAGGTTCGCGTCGCGCGCGCCGTATTTGTGGCTGTTCTCGCTGTGGATCGTCTCGCCCTTCGCCATCGTATAGCCGCGGCCGTCGACGGTGAACTCGATGTCGCACGCCGCAACGAGATGCATTTCGATGCGCGCATGGACATCGTCCCACACGGCTCGATGGGCGAAATTCTCGACCGGAATGTTGCCGCCGAGCTCGCGGTTGATCCTTTCGAGCAGGTTGAGGTTGAACGCCGCGGTCACGCCGGCCGGATCGTCATAGGCCAGCTCGAGCGTCGCCACATCCTTGATCCGGTCGATACCGATGAGGAGGAGCGACGCTTCGCCGAGCGCGCAGCGCCAGTTGCGCAAAAGGTCGATTGCGGTGCGCGCGACCATATTGCCGATCGTGCTGCCCGGAAAAAAGCCGAGCTTGGGCACGTCGGCGATCTCGTCGGGCATCGTCACGCGCTGGGTGAAGTCGGCCTCGACCGGATAAATGGGCAGCCCCGGAAAGCGTATCGCGAGCGCCTCCGCACTATCGCGCAGGAAGTCGCCCGAAATATCGACGGGCACATAAGCGGCGGGCGCGATCGCATCGAGCAACAGCGGCGTCTTCGTCGAACTGCCCGAGCCGAGTTCGACGACCGCACGGCCCGGACCGATCGCGGCCGCGATGTCGGCGGCGTGGCGGGTGAGCATGTCGGTTTCGCTGCGCGTCGGATAATATTCGGGGAGCGCGGTGATATCCTCGAACAGCGCCGAGCCGGTCGCGTCGTAGAACCAGCGCGCGGGGATCGCCTTCGGCTGCTGACTGAGGCCGGCATGGACGTCGGCGCGAAAGGCTACATCAACGCCCGCGTCGTCGGCCGCAACTTGCCTGAGATTGCGCACAACGCCCATGTCAAAGATCCTTGGCTAACCGCACGCCGGTGAATTGCCAGCGCTGGTGGGGGTAGAAGAAATTGCGGTAGGAGGCCCGCAGATGGCCACGCGGGGTCGCGCAGCTGCCGCCGCGCAGCACGAACTGGCCGCTCATGAACTTGCCATTATATTCGCCGACCGCGCCGGGGGCGGCGCGGAAGCCGGGATAGGGGCGGTAGGCACTGCCGGTCCATTCCCACACGCTGCCGAACATCTGTTGCAGATCGGCGTCGCCGGCGGCGGGAACAGGCTGCACCGGTCCGGCGGCGTCGAGTTGCTGGCCGCCGTTCGGGTCGAACGACGACGCCGCAGCCTCCCATTCCTGTTCGGTCGGGAGGCGCGCGCCCGCCCAGCTCGCGAAGGCGTCGGCCTCGAAGAAGCTGATGTGCGTCACCGGCGCGGCGGGGTCGATATCCTGCCAGCCCGACAGGGTGAAGGTCTGGCCGTCCTGCCAATAGGCCGGCGCCTCGATGTCCTCGGCGCGCACCCACGCCCAGCCGTCGCTGAGCCAGAGCGAGGGGGTATGATAGCCGCCATCGGCGATGAATTCCTGCCATTCGCCATTGCTCACCGGGCGGCTGGCGAGCGCGTGCGGGGTCAGCAGCGCATCGTGGCGCGGGCCTTCGCAATCGAAGGCGAAGCCGGTGCCCGCATGGCCGACCTTCGCCACGCCATCCGCACCCTTGATCCATTTCATCGCGGAAAACTGCGTAACTTCACTCGCGCTTCGGGTTTCGTGGTTCCAGACCGCCGGGCCGAGCGGATTCTGCGCGAAGAGATGCTTGAGGTCGGTGAGCAGCAATTCCTGATGCTGCTGTTCGTGATGGATGCCGAGGTCGACGAGCGTCAGCGCACTCGCCGGGAGATCGGGCAGTGCGGTCTGGACCGCGGCATCGACATGCGCGCGCCAGACGCGCACCTCGTCGAGCGACGGGCGCGTCAGCAGGCCGCGATCCGGGCGCGCGTGGCGCGGCCCTTCGGCCTCATAATAGCTGTTGAAGAGGAAGGGGTAGCGCGTGTCGAAGAGCGTATAGCCCGGAACATGGTCGCGCAGAATGAAGGTTTCGAAGAACCAGCTCGTGTGCGCGAGGTGCCATTTGGCGGGCGAAGCGTCGGGCATCGACTGTGCGCTCGCGTCGGCATCGGACAGCGTTGCGACGAGATCGAGCGACAGACGCCGCGTCGCGACGAAGCGCCGCGTCAGCTCTTCCAGCGGATCGGTACGATTTTGGGCGTCGGTGCGGCTGGCCATGGTGAGACAATCCCCCGGGGTGCGATTCGGTTTCGCTGTTCACCGGATTATGGTTACGCCGCGATGGAAAGTCTAGGAACATTTAGGGAACATCGATCCTCCCTGTCGCGAAGCGATGGGGAGGTGGCAGCGCGAAGCGCTGACGGAGGGGCTATGGCGCGGCCCCTCCACCACGCGCTACGCGAGCGGTCCCCCTCCCCACGGCTTCGCCGCAGGGAGGATCCGTCCGGTCAGCGCGTCGCGCCGGGTTTCCAGAGAATATCGCCACCCGCCGCGGCGTTGATGTGCCGCGTGAGCACGAAGAGATGGTCCGACAGGCGGTTGAGATAGTTGAGCGCGATCGGGTTGAGGTCGCGCGCCGCGCCCGCCGCGACGGCGGCGCGTTCGGCGCGGCGCGTCACCGCGCGCGCGAGGTGGAGCCGCGCCGCGGCTTCGGTGCCGCCGGGCAGAATGAAGCTTTTGAGTGCATCGAGCGCGTCGTTCATGCGGTCGATCTCGTCCTCGAGCCGCGCGATCTGGCTCGGCACGATGCGCAGCGCCATTTCGTGCGGGCCGAAGCCGAACTGGATGTCGGGCGGGGTCGCAAGGTCGGCGCCAAGGTCGAACATCTCGTTCTGGATCCGCGCAAGCATAGCGGCTTCGTCGCTCGCCGGGTCAAGCGCCGCGGCGGCGATGCCGATCGCGCTGTTCGCCTCGTCGACGTCGCCGATCGCCGCCATCAGCGCGTCCGATTTGGCGACGCGCGATCCGTCGACGAGCCCCGTCGTGCCGTCGTCGCCGGTCCGCGTGTAGATCTTGTTGAGCTTGACCATGCGCCCCGGCCTATTTTCCCGCGGCGAACAGGCCGATCAGCACGAGCAGGATGATCGTGATCGCCTGCCACTTCACGCGCGCCATCATCATCCGGTTCTGCATCACCTGATTCTCATGGACCGTACCGTCCATCTGGGCTTTGTGCCCTTGCGAGAAATAGAAGAGCCCCCGCGCGAGCGAGAAGAGGACGAAGCCGGCGGCAATCACGACGCCAAGGATGAGCAGGATTTCCATAACCCCAATCTAGGGATTTTGCAGCGAATAGCCAGCAGGAAGCCGCCCTGCGGCCAAATCGGCGGCGAGCGCCCGCCCGCCGATCCCGGCCGCACGGAGCGAGGCGAGCGACGCCGCGGCGTCACGCTTCGCCAGCCTTTTGCCGTCGGGGCCGCAGACGAGCGCATGATGGCGATAAAGCGGGGTCGGCAGATCGAGGAGCGCCTGGAGCAGCCGGTGGACGTCGGTCGAGGCGATCAGATCGGCGCCGCGGATGACGTGCGTCACCCCCATCGCGGCGTCGTCGAGCGTGCTCGCGAGATGATAGCTCGCCGGGGCGTCCTTGCGCGCGAGGACGATATCCCCGTGCGCCGCCGGATCGGCGGACCGAAGCCCCTGCCCCGCCTCTTCCCATTGCAGATCGCCACTTTCGGCAAGCGCACGCGCGGTGTCGAGGCGCCAGCAATGCGGTTCATCCGCGAGGCGGCGTGTCCGCTCGGTTTCGGACAGGCCCCGGCAGGTGCCGGGGTAGATCGCGCCGGATGGCCCATGCGGCGCCGACAGGCTCGCCGCGATATCGGCGCGGGTGCAAAAACAGGGATAGACGAGGCCGCGCGCGCGCAGATTGTCGAGCGCGGCGGCATAGTCGCCGAGCCGCGCCGACTGGCGCACCGGATCGCCGTCCCAGTCGATCCCGAGCCAGGCGAGGTCGGCGAGCGAGGCGCCGACAAATGACTCGCGCGAGCGGCTGCCGTCGATATCGTCGATGCGGATCAGGAACTTCCCGCCCGCGCGCCGCGCCGCGTCATGCGCGAGCACCGCGCTATAGGCGTGGCCGAGGTGGAGTTCGCCGGTCGGGCTGGGGGCGAAGCGGGTCAGCATGCGGCGCCGTCCGGGTCTAGATACTGTGCCTCTGCCCCGCCGGACATTCCATATCTTGCGGCACATCGCCTCTTGACGTGCGAATCATATGCGTGATGTAATGATGCTGTCACCCGGGACTGGCAGTGGCGCGCCATCCCGCGCAGTATAGGGGGCAGCGTAGCGTAGCCATGTTTCATCCCGATCTCGCCCGGCATCCCGATTCCTGTCCGGCCCTTGTTCTCAATGCAGACTATACGCCGCTCAGCTATTACCCCTTGAGCCTGTGGCCCTGGCAGACGGCGGTCAAGGCGGTTTTCCTCGACCGCGTCACCATCGTGGAAAATTACGAACGCGAGATTCATTCGCCGACGAAGACGATGCCGATCCCCAGCGTCATCGCGCTCCGCCAATATGTGAAGCCGTCGCAGCATCCGGCGTTCACGCGCTTCAACCTGTTCCTGCGCGACCGGTTTTCGTGTCAATATTGCGGGTCGGGCAAGGATTTGACCTTCGACCATGTCGTGCCGCGCCGACTGGGCGGGCGGACGACGTGGGAAAATGTCGCGACCGCGTGCGCGCCGTGCAACCTCAAAAAAGGCGGCCGCACCCCGCAACAGGCGCATATGCCGATCTATCGGCAGCCCTGGCGCCCGACGAGCTGGCAGCTGCAGGACAATGGGCGGGCGTTCCCGCCGAACTATCTGCACACCAGCTGGATCGACTGGCTGTATTGGGATGTCGAGCTGGAAGGCTGAACGGCGCATGGGCGGGCGCGACAGCGTGGGTTCACCTCGATGGCATTAGGCGGCCGCCAACCATCGAAAAAAGGAGAAACATCATGGTTCGCATCGCTCGCTTGCTCGCCGTTGGCATGGTCACCGCACCTTTGCTCGCCGCGTGCGCAACAGTCCCGCCCGCCGAACAGCCCGTGTCGGTGACCGGCAGCATCACCTATCGCGAGCGCATCGCGCTGCCGCCGACCGCGCAGGTCGAAGTTACGTTGAGCGATGTCAGCCTGATGGACGCCCCGTCGAAGACGATCGCGCAGCAATCGTTCACCGCCGACGGCCGCCAGGTGCCTTTCGCCTTTTCGCTGACCGTCGACCAGCGCCAGCTCGACCCGCGCCACAGCTATGCCGTCGCGGCACGCATCACCGACGCGTCGGGGAAGCTGATGTTCATCACCGACACGCGCAATAGCGTTACGTTCGACGGGCGGCGCACAGTCGATATGGGGACGCTCAACCTCGTGAAAACGCGTTGATTCCCGCCCTGCTGGACGGCCATCCTGAAACTTGATAGCCAATCCGGCGGCAATCGCCGCGCGGGGGGCGCAGGCGGCCGGCAAGGGGGAGGATAGCATGGCCTATCAAGGCGGCATCGGCGGCACGTTCAAGAATCTGTGGTCGCCCGACCTGACGACACGCGCGGGGGCGCTCAGTGCAGCCCAGACTGCATCAACGGCACTGACCATCGTCGCGACACTCAGTGTTTTGAGGCTGTGGTTTTCCGTGGGCACCGACAATCTTGTGCGGCTCATTGGCGACGCGAACCCAATTATCCTGATAGCGGTAGCTCACATCGTCCTGATGTTCGTCGCAGCGGCGCTGCTTCGCCAGGGCCGCGGGATTATCTTCGGAATTCTTGCCACATTATTATATTTTCTCAGCACGATCCTGAATGGAACACCCACCTCATGGATCGTTGGCGCGGTTCTACTCGGCGCCATGGTCGGCGGAGTGCGCGGAGCCATCGCGCTAAAACGAGGCGAGGGATTTTCGGACGACGTCTACGAGACCTTTGCCTAACGCCTGTTGCTCCACGAGCGCATGGAGAACGCGCAATAGTGTTACTCGAAGGGCACGTTTCGGGATAGATATAGGCGAACCGGCCCGCGAAGGCGCATAGATCTGGCGCGCGCATAGCTATGCGCCGCTTGACGCTGCGCCTTCGCAGGTGCAGCAATCCGGCGCATGGGCCCGCCTATCCAGATCTCGCAAAACCCCGACATCCGCTATTTGGGGCGGATCCTCGGTGACGTCATCCGCGCTTATGGCGGCGACAAATTGTTCCGCCAGACCGAATATATCCGCTCGTCGAGCGTCGACCGGCACCGCGGGATCGCGGGGGCCGAGGCGATCGACCCGGGGCTCGATGCGCTGAGCCTCGACGATACGATCGCCTTCGTGCGCGGCTTCATGCTGTTTTCGATGCTCGCCAATCTTGCCGAGGACCGGCAGGGGGTCGCGGCCGAACCCGAGGCGACGGTTGCGGCGGCGATCGAAAAACTGCGCGACGATGGCATCGATGGCGACGCGATCGCGGCACTGCTGAGCGCCTCGCTCGTCGCGCCGGTGCTCACCGCGCACCCGACCGAGGTGCGGCGGAAGTCAGTGCTCGACCACAAGAACCGCATCGCCGAACTGATGCTGCTGCGCGACCGCGGCGCCGACGAGACGCCCGAGGGCGATGTCGTCGAGGATGCGATCCGGCGGCAGATCGTGCTGCTGTGGCAGACGCGACCGCTGCGCACCGAGAAATTGTTCGTCGCCGACGAGATCGACAATGCGCTCACCTATTTGCGTGACGTCTTCCTTCCCGTCGTGCCGAAGCTTTACGCGCGCTGGGAAGCCGAGCTGGGGCAACGCCCCGCGAGTTTCCTGCGCGTGGGCAGCTGGATCGGCGGCGACCGCGACGGCAATCCCTTCGTCACCGCCGAAACGATGCACATGGCGACGGCACGCAACGCCGCCGCGGTGCTCGGCCATTATATCGACGCGGTCCACCACCTCGGCGCCGAGCTGTCGGTGTCGGCGAGCCTCGCCACGGTTCCCGAAGCCGTCGAAGCGCTGGCCGAGGCGAGCGGCGATGCCGCGCCGAGCCGCCGCGACGAACCCTATCGCCGGGCTTTGTCGGGGATTTATGCACGGCTCTGCGCCACTTATGCCGAGATCGTCGGCCGCGCGCCGCCGCGTCCGTCGGCGCTGAAAGGCGCGCCCTATACCACCCCGGCGTCGCTTCGCCGCGACCTCGTCACCATCGCCAACGGCCTGTCGGCGAACAGCCAGGGCCAGTTCGGCGGCATCGGCGCATTGGGGCGGCTGATCCGCGCGGTCGAAGTGTTCGGATTCCACCTCGCGACGCTCGACATGCGCCAGAACAGCGCGGTGCACGAACGCGTGCTCGCCGAGTTGCTCAGCGTGTCGGGCGTTTGTCCTGATTATCTGGCGCTGGGCGAAGAGGAACGCGTCGCGCTGCTCACCGCCGAGCTACAAAGCGACCGGCCGCTAGCGGCGCCGTGGCACCAGTGGAGCGACGAGACCGCGGGCGAACTCGCGATCGTCCATGCCGCCGCCGATGTGCGCAAACGGCTGGGCAATGACGCGATCTGCCAGTGGATCATCAGCATGGCGCAGGAGCTGTCCGACCTGCTCGAAGTCCATGTCCTCGCGCGCGAAGCGGGGCTGTGGCGGAGCGGCGGCGACGCGGGCCAGTCGAACCTGATGGTCGTGCCGCTGTTCGAGACGATCGCCGATCTCGACCGCGCGCCCGCGATCATGGCGCGTTATTTCGCGATGCCCGAAATCGGCCCGCAGATCGGCCAGCGCGGGCATCAGGAAGTGATGATCGGCTATTCGGATTCGAACAAGGACGGCGGTTATCTGACCTCGACCTGGGGACTGCACCAGGCGTCGCAGGCGCTGACCCCGGTGTTCGAGGAGGCCGACACCGCGATGCAATTGTTCCACGGCCGCGGCGGCGCGGTCGGGCGCGGCGGCGGTAGCGCCTTTGCCGCGATCCGCGCGCAACCCGCGGGCACGGTGCAGGGGCGCATCCGCATCACCGAACAGGGCGAGGTGATCGCGGCGAAATATGGCACCGCGGCGAGCGCGGCGACGAACCTCGAGGCGATGGTGTCGGCAAGCCTGCTCGCGAGCCTCGAGCCCGAGGCGCTGAGCGACAAGGATGCCGCGCGCTTTACCGCGGCGATGGACCAGCTGTCGGACGGCGCCTTCGCCGCCTATCGCGGGCTCGTCTATGACACCCCGGCGTTCAAGGATTTCTTCCGCGCGATGACGCCGATCGCCGAGATCGCGACGCTGAAGATCGGATCGCGGCCGTCGAGCCGCACCAAGTCGAGCGCGATCGAGGATCTGCGCGCGATCCCGTGGGTGTTCAGCTGGGCGCAGTCGCGCGCGATGCTGCCCGGCTGGTACGGCACCGGCGAGGGTTTTGCGGCGTTCGAGGACAAGGCGCTGCTGGCGGACATGGCGGCGGGCTGGCCCTTTTTCGCCGCGCTGCTCGGCAATATGGAGATGGTGCTCGCCAAATCGGACATGGGGATCGCCGCGCGCTACGCCGAGCTGGCGGCGGGAATCGACGGGCATGAGGCGATCTTTGGCCGCATCCAGGGCGGATGGAACCGCGCGCATGACGGGCTGCTCGACATCACCGGCCAGACGCGGTTGCTCGAAAAGAATCCGGCGCTCGAGGCATCGATCCGGCTGCGCCTGCCCTATATCGAGCCGCTGAATTTGCTGCAGATCGAGCTGATGAAGCGCCACCGCGCCGGCGAAACCGATCCGCGCATTGCCGAGGGCATCCAGCTGACGATCAACGCGATCGCGACGGCGCTGCGGAATAGCGGCTGATCGTCATCCCAGCGAAAGCCGGGACCGCTCTCGTTACTTCCAATCGCCAGCGGCCCCAGCTTTCGCTGGGGCGACGGTGTAAGGTCAGCTCTTGACGATCACCACCTCGCCCCTGGCGTTCGCGCCGTCGGGGACGAAGTTGATGCGAAAATCGGCGCCGTCCTTGTCCTTGCCCGCGAGCGCGTCGCCGCTGCGCGTGATCTTGACGCCCTTTTTGGCGAACTCGGCGGCCATCCAGTCGGCCGCCTTCGTCGGCGCCGCGGGCGAGGTGAAACCGAGTTTGACCGTCGCCTTGTCGGCGCCGCTCTTGTCGTTCGCGTCGACGTCGACCTTGGTGACCTTGCTCCCCGGATAGAGCTTCACCCCGTCGATATCGAAATCGCTCTCGATATCGAGGTCGACGAAATCGGGGATGTCGATGTCGATCGCGGCGCCGCCGCCGTCGATCTTGAGATTGCCGCCGTCCTTGCCGGTCTTGATCTGGACGCCGCCATGCTCGTCGCCGGCGTTGATCGAGACTTCGGTGCCCTCGCTGGATTTCTTCTCCTCCGACCCGCAGGCGGCGAGGAGCATCATCGGGGGAATCAGGAACGCGAGACGCATCGACTATCTCCTTGGTGCATTAGTTGCATAATACACCTTGGCCGCGGGTGAGTCAATTGTCCCCTCGTTCGTCATGCCGGACTTGATCCGGCATCCATTCCGAGGGCGCGGTCATGGACCCCGGATCAAGTCCGGGGTGACGATGAGGGCGTTAGGCGTCGATGCTCGTCCGGACGTCGCCGTGGACCAGCCCGCCGTCGACGGTGATCGTGTCGCCGACGACATAGTCGCCCGCCTTCGACGCGAGGAAGATCGCGGCGCCCGCCATATCCTCGGGCACGCCGATGCGCTTCACGGGGATGCTCTTCGCCACCGCGTCGCCATGGTCGCGCGCCGCCTTGTTCATGTCCGACTGGAACGCGCCGGGCGCGATCGCGGTGACGAGGATGTGATCCTGCACCAGCCGCGCGGCGAGGCGCTTGGTGAGGTAGAGGATCGCCGCCTTCGATGCGTGGTAGCTGTAGGTTTCCCACGGGTTCAAACGCTGGCCGTCGATCGAGCCGATGTTGATCACCTTCGCCGGGCGCGCGGCGGTGCCGCCGCCCTTGAGCAGCCCGTGCAGCGCCTGCGTCAGAAAGAAGGGCGATTTGACGTTGATGTCCATCACCTTGTCCCAGCCCGCTTCGGGGAAACCCTCGAACGGTTCGCCCCACGCGGCGCCGGCGTTGTTGACGAGGATGTCGAGGCGCTCTTCGCGCGCTTCGAGCTCCGACGCGAGCGCGCGGCAGCCTTCGACCGTCGACAGGTCGACGGGCAGGCCGATGACCTTGCCCGGATAACGCGTTTCGAAATCGGCGACGGCCTCCTCGATCTGCGCGCTCTTGCGCGCCGAGATGTAGACGCGCGCCGCGCCCGCGGCGAGATAGCCCTCGACGATCATCTTGCCGATGCCGCGCGAGCCACCAGTGACGAGCGCGATGCGGCCGTCGAGGCCGAACATGTCCTGAAGATTCATAGTCCAATCCTTTTTCTCCCTCCCCTTCAGGGGAGGGTTGGGGTGGGGCATGTCGGGCTCAATGCCCTCCCCGCTGCGCCCCGGACTTGATCCGGGGCTCGCTGCCCCTCCCGCAAGCGGGAGGGGGTGAAGTTTAGTAGCCGTTCATCCGCGCAACCTGGTCGATGTGATAATGCACATCGCCCATATATTCGGCGAGCGCGCGGTCGCGTTTCATATAGAGGCCGATGTCATATTCGTCGGTCATGCCGATGCCGCCGTGCATCTGGACGCCCTCGCGCACCGCGAGGTTCGCGGCGCGGCCGGCCTTCGCCTTGGCGACCGAGACCATCAGCCTCGCGCCCTCGCTGCCTTCGTCGAGCAGCTGCTGCGCCTTCATCACGGTGGCGCGCGCGACTTCCATCTCGCCATAGAGATGCGCGGCGCGGTGCTGGAGGCCCTGGAACTCGCCGATCAGCTTGCCGAACTGCTTGCGTTCCTTGAGGTAATTCACCGTCATGTCCATCGCGCCCTGCCCGACGCCGACCATTTCGGCGGCGGCGCCGGTGCGGGTGGCGGCGAGCAGCGCGTCGAGGATTTCACCGCCCGCATCGACCTCACCGATCACCGCGTCGGCGTCGACCTCGACCCCGTCGAGGGTGACGTGGCTCGCCAAGCTGCTGTCGACGAGGCGGCGCGGGTCGGCGGTGACGCCCTTCGCATCCTTCGGCACCGCGAACAAAGTGATGCCGCCGTCGGTCTTCGCCGCGACGATGCTCATGTCGGCGACATGGCCGTGGAGGACAAAGCTCTTTTTGCCGTCGAGACGGAAGCCGTTGCCCGCGCGCGTCGCGGTCGTCGCGATGCGGTCGGGGCGATGCTTCGCGCCCTCGTCGATCGCGAGCGCGATAATTGCCTCGCCAGATGCGATCGCGGGGAGCCAGCGGCCCGCCTGCGTGCCACCCGCCTTGGCGAGCGCGGCGACCGCGCCGACGCTCGTCGACAGGAAGGGCGACGGGGTCAGGTTGCGGCCGATTTCCTCGAGTACGATGCCCGCCTCCATATGCCCCATGCCGAGCCCGCCATGCGCCTCGGGAACGAGCATGCCGGGCAGGCCCATTTCGGTGAACTGCGCCCAGAGATCGCGCGAGAATCCCGTCGCGTCGGCGCTGTCGCGCAGGCTGCGCAGGTGCGACACGGGCGCCTGTTCGGCGACGAAGGGCGCGACGCTGTCCTTGAGCATCGCCTGGTCGTCATTGTGATAGAGCGGCATATCTGTCCCAATCTCTTTTCGTCATCCCAGCGAAAGCTGGGATCGTTGGCGGCCAGTGCCGCCCTGTCCCGATAGCGGCCCCAGCTTTCGCTGGGGCGACGCGTTGTTACGCCCCCGGCAAATCCAATATCCGCTTGGCGATGACGTTGAGCATGACTTCGCTCGTCCCGCCTTCGATCGAATTGGCCTTGGTGCGCAGCCAGCCGCGCGCGCGCGCGCCGCCCTTGGTCTCTTCGCTGTCCCATTCGAGCGCTTCGCTGCCGCCGCCCGACATGACGAGTTCGTGGCGGCGTTTGTTGAGCTCGGTGCCGACATATTTCATCATGTTCGACGACGCCGGATGCGCGCGGCCGGTCTTCCACATGTCCATGAAACGCTCGCCCATCGCGCGATAGGCAAAGACATCGACGTCGAACGCCGCCATTTCGGCGCGCAGGATCGGATCGTCGAGCTCGCCCGCTTCATTCTTGCCGAACGCCTTGGCAAAGGCGCCGCCGATGCTGACCATGTCACCACCCGCGCCGCCGCCCGAGATCATCTCGCGTTCGTGGCCGAGCAGATATTTGGCGACGTCCCAGCCGCGGTTCACTTCGCCGATGAACTGCGTCTTGGGCACTTCGACATCGTCGAAGAAGGTTTCGCAGAAGGGCGAGTTGCCGCTGATCAAGAGGATCGGCTTCGTCGTGACGCCCTTGCTCGCCATGTCGAAGAGCATGAAGGTGATGCCCTGATATTTGTTCGCCTTGTCGGTGCGGACGAGGCAGAAAATCCAGTCGGCCTTGTCGGCGTAGCTGGTCCAGATCTTCGAGCCGTTGACGACCCAATGGTCGCCCTTGTCTTCGCCAAAAGTCTGCAAGCTGACGAGGTCGCTGCCCGAGCCGGGCTCCGAATAGCCCTGGCACCAGCGGATTTCGCCGCGCGCGATCGGGTTCAGATATTCGACCTTCTGCTCCTCGGTGCCGAATTGCAGCAGCGCGGGCCCGAGCATCCAGATGCCGAAGCTGTCGAGCGGCGAGCGCGCGTGGATGCGCTTCATTTCCTGTTTGAGGACCTTGGTCTGCTCGGGGGTCAGCCCGGCGCCGCCATAGGGCTTGGGCCAGTCGGGGACGGTGTAGCCTTTGGCGACGCACGCATCGAGCCACGCCTTCTGGGCGTCGTTCTTGAACACCCAATTGCGCCCGCCCCAGCAAACGTCGCCTTCGTCACGCACGGGCTCGCGCATTTCAGCGGGGCAGTTCGCCTCCAGCCAGTCCCGCACCTCGGCGCGGAAAGCGTCCAGTTCGCTCATCCTTTTGGCTCCTCTTCTGCGGCCAAATCTACGTCCGCTTCGCTAGTTTACGCAAGCGTCAACTTGGAGAAACGGGTCTGCCCTTACGGCGCCGTAGCGTCGGTTTGACCGCCGTTGACGCGTCACCTTTGGCGCCTAAGCTAAGTGGCAAAAGAAAACGGGAGAATGGGTCAATGCGATTCGCAGGCAAGATAGCCGTCGTCACCGGAGCGGCGTCGGGCATCGGCAAGGCAGCGGTTTTGAAACTCGCGGGCGAGGGCGCGCACGTCTTCGCCGCCGACATCGACGAGGCGGGCGGACGCGCGCTCGCCGAACAGTCGAACGGCAGGATCGACTTCGTCCGCTGCGACGTCACCAAGCCATCGGACATCGAGGCGTTGATGAATAAAGCCGCGGCGAAAGCCGGGGGCATCGATATCGTCTTCAACAACGCCGCCGCCGCGGGCGACCGCGCGCCGATCGACGAGATCAGCCCCGAGGGCTGGGACCTGACGATGGACCTCGTGTTGAAATCGGTCGCGATGGGGATCCGTTATGCCGCGCCGCATATGAAGGGCCGCAAGGGTGCGAGCATCGTCAACACCGCGAGCGTCGCGGCATTGGGCGCGGGTTACTCGCCGATCGCCTATGCCGTCGCGAAGGCGGGCGTGCTTCATCTTTCCAAAATCGCCGCGACCGACCTCGCGCGCTACGGCATTCGCGTCAACGCGATCTGCCCGGGGTTCATCAACACCAATATCTTCACCTCGTCGCTCGATGTGCCCGACGAGCATAAGGACCAGGCGAAGGCGATCATCGCGGGGATGAGCGAGGCCGCGCAGCCCGTCGCGCGCGGCGGCCAGCCCGAGGATATCGCCAACGCGGTCGCGTACCTCGCGAGCGAGGAGTCGAGCTTCATGACCGGCACGCATATGCTGGTCGACGGCGGGCTGACGATCGGCCAGCGCCATGCGTGGGACCCCGAAGCCCCCGGGCTGTTCGACGCCCTCGTCGCGATGGAGGATGCGGCGAAGGCCGGGGCGCCGGCGTGAACGCGGCGATCGCCGCACCGAAAGCCACGCACCTGCCGGTCCGGCTGAAGGTCATGCACGGGCTGGGCAGCATCGCCTATGGCGTCAAGGACAACGGCTTTTCGACCTTCCTCCTGCTGTTCTACAATCAGGTGATTGGGCTCGACCCCGGCGTCGTCGGTGCCGCGATCATGGTCGCGCTGATCGCCGACGCCTTTGTCGATCCGGTGATCGGCGAGCTCACTGACCGCACGCGCAGCCGCTGGGGGCGGCGCCTGCCGTGGCTTTATGGCGCGCCGATCCCGCTCGCGATCATGTGGATGCTGCTGTGGCACCCACCCGAAATGAGCAATGCTATGACCGTGGCGTGGCTGATCGGCTTTGCGATCATCGTCCGCTCGCTCGTGTCGATGTGCGAAGTGCCGTCGGTCGCGATCGTGCCCGAACTCACCGGCGACTATGACGAACGCACCGTCGTCATGCGCTATCGCTTCCTCTTCGGCTGGGGCGGCGGCCTGCTCATCCTGCTGCTCGCCTATGGCGTGTTTTTCGGCGGCGCGAAGGGGCTCGTCAATCCCGACGGCTATTTCCCCTATGCGCTGAGCGGCGCGCTGCTGATGGCGGGCGCGGTCCTGACCTCCGCCGCGGGGCAGCACAACCGCATCGCGGTGTCGAATCTCGATGATGCGAAACCCGCGACGACGCTGCGCCAGATCCTCGGCGAGATGCGCGACACGCTGTCGAACCGCGCCTTCCTGTGGCTGATCTTCGCCGCGCTGTTCGGCTTCGTGAATCAGGGCATTACCTTTTCGATGAACAATTACCTGCTCGGTTTCTTCTGGCAGTTCACGCAGGGCGAGATGGTCGCCTATGTCTTTCTGCTGTTCGCCTCGATGATCGCGGCTTTCATACTCGTCGCGCCCGTGTCGGCGCGGCTCGGCAAGCGCGACGGCGCGATTTTCGCGGGCGCGATCTCGCTGCTCGTCAACAGCGGCATCTATTTCGCGTGGATCCAGGGGTTTTTCCCCGGCATGCCGGGCAAGCCGAGCGTCGCAGCGATGTTCGCGCTCGTGTTCGTCTCCAACAGCTTCTCGATCATCCTGATGATCCTGTCGTCGTCGATGATGGCCGATGTCGTCGAAGCGTCGCAGAGCGAGACCGGGCGTCGGTCGGAAGGGCTGTTCTTCGCGGGCTATTTCTTCATGCAGAAATGCGCGACGGGTATCGGCATCTTCGCTGCGGGGCTGATCCTGTCGTTCGCGGCCTTTCCGGCGAATGCCAAGCCGGGCGAAGTCGGGAGCGACGTGCTCGGCAATCTCGCGCTCGGCTATGCGCTCGCGGTGCTGGTCATCGGCACGCTGGGGCTGATCGTGATGCGCAAATTCCCGATCTCGCGCGCCGATCACGAGGCGCGGCTGGCGCTGCTGGGCGACGTCGCACGCGGCGAACCCGATGCCACGGGGGCGCATCCGTAACGATGATGTCGCCGGACGGCGGAATGATGTAATTTTGGGTCCGCGGGACTTGGCAAGGCCGACGAATCGGTCCAAAGGTTTACGTGAACGTAAAGGGAAAGGACGCGCAGATGGACTTCGATCTCACCGACCGGCAGGTCTATTGGCGCGACCGGGTACGCGATTTCATCGAACGCAAGGTTCGCCCCGCGGTCCCGACCTATAACGAACAGGACAAGGCGGGCGATCGCTGGAAGGTCATCCAGATCGTCGAGGATCTGAAGGCCGAAGCGAAAGAAGCCGGCATCTGGAACCTCTTCATGCCGCCCAAGTCCGCCGCGCACCACCATGTCGACGAGACGTTCGAATTCGAAGGACCCGGCCTCTCCAACCTCGAATATGCGCTGTGCGCCGAGGAAATGGGCCGCGTCGGTTTCGCGAGCGAAGTGTTCAACTGCTCGGCGCCCGACACCGGCAATATGGAGGTGTTCCACCGGTACGGCACGCGCGCGCAGAAGGATAAATATCTCGGCCGGCTGATGAACGGGCAGATCCGTTCGGCCTTTCTGATGACCGAGCCGCGCGTCGCCTCGTCCGACGCGACGAACATTGAAACGCGCATCGAGCGCGATGGCGACGATTATGTGATCAACGGCACCAAATGGTGGTCGTCGGGTGCGGGCGATCCGCGCTGCGAGGTCGCGATCGTGATGGGCAAGACCGACTTTGCCGCGAAGCGCCACGCGCAGCAGTCGATGGTGCTGATGCCGCTGAATGCGCCGGGCGTGAACATCCTGCGCCACCTGCCCGTCTTCGGTTATGACGATGCGCCGCACGGCCATATGGAAATCGAGCTGAAAGACGTGCGCGTCAACGCCGAAGAGGCGATGCTGCTCGGCGAAGGCCGCGGGTTCGAGATCGCGCAGGGGCGCCTCGGGCCGGGCCGCATCCACCATTGCATGCGCACGATCGGTGTGGCGGAAGAAGCGATCGCGAAGATGGCGAAGCGGCTGCAGTCGCGCGTCGCCTTTGGCCGCAAGGTCGCCGAATACAGCATCTGGGAACATCGCCTCGCCCGCGCGCGCATCGATATCGAAATGACGCGCCTGCTCTGCCTGAAGGCCGCCGACATGATGGACAAGGTCGGCAACAAGTCGGCCGCGGCCGAGATCGCGATGATCAAGGTGCAGGCGCCGAACATGGCGCTGAAGATCATCGACGATGCGATCCAGGCGCATGGCGGCGGCGGCGTGTCGGAGGATTTCGGGCTCGCCAAAGCCTATGCGCACCAGCGTACGCTGCGCCTCGCCGACGGCCCCGACGAAGTCCACGAACGCGCGATCGCGCGCATCGAGTTCGCCAAGCATAGCGAAGCGAGCGAGCCGGGCTTCTCGTCGGGCGACGTCGGCGTTTCGCGTTAAAACCTGAAAACCGGAGAGCAATAGTGACCAAAGCCGCGATTCTGATCGAACCGGGCAAGCCGCTGTCGATCGAGACGGTACAGATTGCCGACTGCGGCCCGCACGAGGTGCGCATCCGCACCGCCGCGTGCGGGCTCTGCCATTCGGACCTGCATTTCATCGACGGCGCCTATCCGCACCCCCTCCCCGCGATCCCCGGCCACGAAGCCGCGGGCATCGTCGAGGCGGTCGGCAGCGAAGTGCGCACGGTGAAGGTCGGCGACGCGGTCGTCACCTGCCTGTCGGCTTTCTGCGGCCACTGCGAGTTCTGTGTGTCGGGCCGCATGTCGCTGTGCATGGGCGGCGATACGCGCCGCGCCGTCGGACAGCCGCCGCGGATCACGCGTCCCGACGGCAGCATCGTCAACCAGATGCTCAACCTGTCGGCCTTTGCCGAAACGATGCTCGTCCACGAACATGCGTGCGTCGCGATCGACCCCGCGATGCCGCTCGACCGCGCCGCGGTGATCGGCTGCGCGGTGACGACGGGCGCGGGCACGATCTTCAACGCTTGCAAGGTGACGCCGGGCGAGACCGTCGCGGTCGTCGGTTGCGGCGGCGTCGGGCTCGCGACGATCAACGCCGCGAAGATCGCGGGCGCGGGGCGCATCATTGCCGCCGACCCGGTTCCCGAAAAGCGCGCGCTGGCAGTCAAGCTCGGCGCGACCGACGTCGTCGATGCACTCGCCGACGATGCCGCAAAGCAGATTCTCGAAATCAGCAAGGGCGGCGTCGATCATGCAATCGAAGCCGTGGGCCGGCCGGCCTCGGCGAGCCTTGCGGTCGCCTCGCTGCGCCGCGGCGGCACCGCGACGATCCTCGGCATGATGCCGCTCGCCGAGAAAGTCGGGCTCAGCGCGATGGACCTGCTTTCGGGCAAGAAATTGCAGGGCGCGATCATGGGCGGCAACCGCTTCCCCGTCGACATTCCGCGCCTCGTCGATTTCTACCTGCGCGGCCTGCTCGACCTCGACTCGATCGTCGCCGAGACGATCCCGCTCGCCAGGGTCAACGAGGGTTTCGACAAAATGCGAAAGGGCGATGCCGCGCGGTCGGTCATCGTGTTCGACCAATGACGATCGACGCACAGAAAGCCTTTTCAGGCACCGTCGCACCCGAGGGCGCCGATGTGCTCGACGAAGCCAGGCTGGCCGCATGGATGGAAGCCAATGTCGAAGGCTTTGAAGGTCCGCTGACGCAGGGCAAATTCGCCGGCGGCCAGTCGAACCCGACGTACAAGATCAGCGCGCCGTCGGGCAATTATGTGCTGCGGCGCAAACCCTATGGCCCGCTGCTCCCGTCGGCGCATGCGGTCGACCGCGAGTATAAGGTGCAGGCGGGCCTGCACAAAATGGGCTTTCCGGTCGCGCGCCAATATGGCCTCTGCACCGACGACGATGTGGTCGGCAGCTGGTTCTATGTGATGGGTATGGTCGACGGCCACACGATCTGGGACGGCGCGATGCCGGGGTCGACCACCGAGAACCGCCGCGCCACATACGAAGCAATGATCGACACGCTCGCGGCGTTGCACAGTGTCGATGTCGAGGCGGCGGGGCTGTCGGACTTCGGCAAGCCCGGCAATTATTTCGGCCGGCAGGTCGACCGCTGGACCAAGCAATATCGCCTCTCCGAAACCGAGACGATGGACGAGATGGAGCGGCTCATCGAGTGGCTGCCTGCGACCTTGCCCGAGCAGACGCGGACGAGCGTCGTCCATGGCGATTATCGCATCGACAATATGATCTATGCCAAGGATCGGCCCGAAGTGCTCGCGGTGCTCGACTGGGAACTGTCGACCTTGGGCGATCCGCTCGCCGATTTCACTTATGTCGCGATGGCGTGGGTCACCGAAAATGGCGGCCGCTCCGGGGTCATGGACCTCGACCGCGCGGCGCTCGGCATCCCCGAACTCGACGAGATGGTCGAGCGTTATTGCGCCGCCACGGGGCGCGACGGCGTGCCCGACATGAACTGGTATTTTGCGTATAATTTCTTCCGCCTCGCGGGCATCATCCAGGGGATCAAGAAGCGCGTAATCGAGGGCACCGCCTCGTCGCAGCACGCGAAGGACATGTCCGAACGCGTCCGTCCGCTCGCCGAAAAGGCGTGGGACTTTGCCAAAAAGGCCGGTGCATGAGCCTGTTCGACATGACCGGCCAGGTCGCGCTGATCACCGGATCGTCGCGCGGCATCGGGAAAGCCACGGCGGAAGCGATGGCCGAACAGGGTGCGAAGGTCGTGATTTCGAGCCGCAAGGCCGACGCCTGCGAGGAGACCGCGGCCGAGATCAACGCGCGCTTCGGCGACGGCACCGCGATCGCGGTGCGCGCGAATATCTCTTCGAAGGAAGAGCTGGAGATATTGGTCGCCGAAACGCGCCGCGCCTTCGGCAAGATCACCACGCTGGTCTGCAACGCCGCGTCGAACCCTTATTATGGCCCCGGGCTCGGGATCAGCGACGACCAGTTCCGCAAGATCATGGACAATAATATCCTGTCCAACCACTGGCTGATTTCGATGGTCGCACCCGAGATGCTCGAACGCGGCGAAGGGTCGATTACGATCATCAGCTCGATTGGCGGGCTGAAGGGATCGCCGATCATCGGCGCTTACGGGATTTCGAAAGCCGCGGACATGCAGGTCGCGCGCAATTTCGCGGTCGAATTCGGGCCGCGCGGCGTTCGCGTCAACTGCATCGCGCCGGGGCTGGTGCGCACCGATATGGCGCGCGCGCTGTGGGAAAATCCCGAGAACCTCAAACGATCGACCGCCGCTTCGACCTTGAAGCGGATCGGCGAACCGCACGAGATCGCGGGCGCCGCGGTCTTCCTCGCCAGCAAGGCGGGGGCTTTCACCACCGGCCAGACCATCGTGTGCGATGGCGGAGCCACGATTTCAGGAGGCGCATGATGGGCGCGTTGGACGGCAAGGTTGCGATCATCACGGGGGCCGGCAGCGGCATCGGCCGCGCAAGCGCGCTACGCTTCGCCGCCGAGGGTGCGAAACTCGTCATCGGCGACAAGACCGAAGCGGTGCACGAGACCGCCAAGCTGGTGAAGGATGCGGGGGGCGAGGTCGTCGCGCTCGAGATCGATGCGGGCGTCGAGGCCGATGTCGCATCGCTGGTGGCGACCGCGAAAGACACTTATGGCGCGCTCGACGTCGCCTTTGCCAACGCCGGGATCATCGGCGACATGGGCGGCATTTTCGACTTCGATCCCGATGCGTGGGCCGAGACTTTGCGCGTCAATCTGATCGGCCCTGCGCTGATGGTGAAGCATGCAGGGAAGGCGATGGTCGATCAGGGGCGCGGCGGCGCGATCGTACTCACCGCGAGCGTCGCGGGGCTCAATTCGGGCGCGGGTCCGGGCGCCTATTCAGCGTCGAAGGCAGGCGTGATCAACCTCGCCAAGGTCGCCGCGCAGCAGCTCTCGACGAGCGGCGTGCGCGTCAACGCGGTGTGCCCCGGCCTCACCGAAACGGGGATGACCAAGCCGACCTTCGACTATGCCAAGGCCAAGGAAGTGACCCACAAGCTCGGTCAATTGAACCCGCTGCGCCGTGCCGCGCAGCCCGAGGAACTCGCCAATGTCGCGCTTTTCCTCGCAAGCGATCAGGCGAGCTATGTCAATGGGCAGGCGATCGCGGTCGACGGCGGCCTCACCAGCTCGCACCCGGTGACACGCCAGTTGCTCGGCCAGACCTCGCACTGATAGATCGATCAGCATGACACATGGATTCGACACCGCGCGGCTGGACCGCATTCCCGCATTTCTCGCCGCCAAATATGTCGACACCGGCCGCCTGCCGCACGCCGCGACGCTCGTCTCGCGGCGCGGCAAGATCGCGCATCTGTCGTGCATCGGCGAGGCGCGGCCGGGCGAGGCGCTGAAGGAGGATGCGATCTTCCGCATCGCAAGCATGACCAAGCCGATCACCAGCATCGCCTTCATGATGCTCGTCGAGGAAGGCAAGGTCGCGCTGTCGGACCCGCTGGTGAAATATTGCCCCGAGTTCAGGGATACCGGCGTGTTCGTCGCGGGCGGCGGCAATGTGCCCTTCCTGACGCGGCCGCCGGTACAGCTGATCCGCATGGTCGACCTGCTGCGCCACACCGCCGGGCTGACCTACGGCTTTCAGGAACGCACGCCGGTCGATGCCGCGTACCGCAAGGCAAAGATCGACGATTTCGACGCCGATTATACGATGGACAGCTTCATCGCCGATCTGGCGAAGATCCCGCTGCAATTCGACCCCGGCGCGCACTGGAATTATTCGATGGCGACCGACGTGCTCGGCGCGGTGATCGAACGCATCGAGGGCAAGCCCTTCGCGCAGGTTTTGCAGGAGCGCATCTTCGGCCCGCTCGGCATGGTCGACACCGGATTCAAGGTGCCCGCCGACCAGCAGCACCGGCTGGCCGACGCCTATGCCTTCCACCCCAGGGACAAGATGCAGGATTTCGACGGTGGCGCGAAGAGCCGCTGGGCGAAGGATCGCAGCTTTCATTCGGGCGGCGGCGGGCTTGCTTCGACGATCGACGATTATCACCGTTTCTGCCTGATGCTGCTCGGCGGCGGCAAGCTCGGCGATGTGCGGATCATCAGCCGCAAGACGCTCGACCTGATGACGTCGAACCATTTGCCCGGCGGCGGCGATTTGACGCAGCACAGCGTCGGCATTTTCAGCGAGGACGAGAATGCCGGGATCGGCTTCGGTCTTGGCTTCGCGGTGACGCTCGATCCCGCGCGCGCGGGCATTCCCGGCTCGATCGGCGACTTCTACTGGGGCGGCATGTTCTCGACCGGCTTCTTCGTCGATCCGGTCGAAGAGATTTGCATGGTCTTCATGACCCAGCTGATGCCCTCCTCCACCTATCCCGTGCGGCGCGAGGTCAAAACCTTTGTCCACGCCGCGATCGACGATTGAAGATGCAACACCGCTTTCCGTTCGCACCGCGCGAACGGGTTCCAGATTGAAGGAGTCTCCCATGTCCGAAGAAACCCCCATCAGCGTCACGCTGGAAAAGGATGGCGAAATCGCCGTCATCATCGTCAACAACCCGCCCGTGAACGCGCTGAGCTGGCACGTCCGTCAGGGGCTCGAGGATCATTTCGCCGCCGCGCTCGGCGATGACAGCGTCAAGGCGATCGTGCTGCGCTGTGCCGGCGCGACCTTCATCGCGGGCGCCGACATCAGCGAGTTCGGCAAGCCGCCGCGCGGCCCCGATTTCAACGCGGTGCTCAACAGCATCGAAGCGGCATCGAAGCCCGTCGTTGCCGCGATCCACGGCACCGCGCTCGGCGGCGGTCTCGAAACCGCACTCGTCTGCCATTATCGCATCGCGGTCCCTTCGGCGAAGCTCGGCGTGCCCGAGGTCAAGCTTGGCTTGCTCCCCGGCGCGGGCGGCACGCAGCGCCTGCCGCGCGTCGTCGGCGTCGAAGCCGCGGCGACGATGACCTCGACCGGCGATCCGCTTCCCGCAGCCAAGGCCAAGGAGCTAGGCCTTGTCGACGAGCTGGCGGGCGAAGACAGCCTCGCCGCCGACGCGATCGCCTTTGCGCGCGCGAAGATCGCCGATGGCCCGCGCCCGACGCGCGAGCGCCCGGTGTTCGGCGACGTCGCGGTGATCGAACAATTGAAGACCGCAAACGCCAAGCGCTGGCGCGGTTTCGAAGCGCCTTACGCCAACCTCGCCTGCGTCGAGGCGGCGACGCGCCTGCCCTTCGAGGAAGGTCTCGCGTTCGAGCGCGAGCAGTTCATGAAGCTGATGTTCGGCAGCCAGTCGGCGGCGCAGCGCCACATCTTCTTCGCCGAGCGTCAGGCCGCGAAGATCGACGGCCTGCCCAAGGACACGCAGCTGCGCGACATCAAGAAGGTCGGCGTGATCGGCGCCGGCACGATGGGCGGCGGGATCAGCATGAACTTCCTCCAGAAGGGCATCCCGGTGACGATCGTCGAGATGCAGCAGGAAGCGCTCGACCGCGGCACCGGCGTGATCCGCAAGAATTACGACGCGTCGGCCGCCAAGGGCCGCTTCAAGCCCGAACAGGTCGAGGCGATGATGGGCATCCTGACCCCGACGCTCAATCTCGACGATCTCGCCGACTGCGACCTGATCATCGAGGCGGTCTATGAGAATATGGACGTCAAGAAGGACATCTTCGGCAAGCTCGACAAGATCGCCAAGCCCGGCGCGATCCTCGCGTCGAACACCTCCTATCTCGACATCGACGAGATCGCGACCGCGA
The DNA here is from genome assembly GCF_001468225.1 of Sphingopyxis sp. H053. Lineage (GTDB taxonomy): Bacteria > Pseudomonadota > Alphaproteobacteria > Sphingomonadales > Sphingomonadaceae > Sphingopyxis. Next base: position 34,673 of record NZ_LNRU01000019.1, read on the forward strand.
CGAGCCGCCCCGGCGACGTGCTCGGCATGCACTTCTTCTCGCCCGCCAATGTGATGAAGCTGCTCGAGGTCGTGCGCGGCGACAAGACCGCGCCCGATGCGCTGGCGACCGCGATGGCGATCGGCAAGAAGATCGGCAAGGTCGCGGTGGTCGCAGGCGTGTGCGACGGCTTCATCGGCAACCGTATGCTCAAGCCGCGCCAGGTCGAGGCGATGAACCTGCTCATGGAAGGCGCTACGCCGCAGCAGATCGACAAGGTCCATGTCGAATTCGGCATGCCGATGGGTCCGTTCCAGATGAGCGACCTCGCCGGCGTCGACATCGGCTGGCACCGCGACCCGACGCGCATCGAGAGCATCCGCGACGCACTCGCCGCGGTCGGCCGCTGGGGGCAGAAGACCGGCAAGGGCTTTTACGACTATGACGAAAAGCGCAATCCGAGCCCGAGCGCCGAAGTCGCCGAAATCATCGAGGATTTCCGTGCACGATCGAACAAGGCGAAGCGCGAGATCAGCGATCAGGAAATCATCGAGCGTACGCTCTATCCGATGGTCAACGAAGGCGCGCTGATCCTCGCGGAAGGCAAGGCGCAGCGCGCAAGCGACATCGATGTCGTGTGGATCTATGGCTATGGCTGGCCGGTCTATCGCGGCGGCCCGATGTTCTGGGCGGGGCTGGAAGGCACCGACAAGATCGTCGCGGCGCTCGAAAAACATGGTTTCGCGGTCGCGCCTTTGCTCAAGGAAAAGGCGGAAGCGAAGGCGGGCTTCTAAGCCCTTCCCCGCTTACGAAGATCGGGCCGTCTGTCCCAGCGCGGGGCAGGCGGCCTTTCTTTTGCCTTCACACCGCCGCAGGTGCGACCGGAAACTTGCGATTCAGGGTTAAAGCGCTGGCAAGACCTGCCGTTACGGCAGAGCATGAACGCCATGTCCGCCCTCGCCGTCCTTCTGCTGACCGGCAGCGTGCCGGTGGCCGCCCCGGTGGCGACGCCGCAGGTTAGCGCGATCGGCGTGGCGCGCGCGCGGATATTGGCGCCTGCCGAGGTGCGGCGGGTCGGCGGGCGGATCGAGGTCCGGACCGGCGAGCGCAAGGCACCGACGCAGGTGCATCGCACCGAACGCCGCGATGGCGGCGAGACCGCCGACTTTTACTGAGTGTCCGTCGCCGCGATCCGATTCCGATCGCAGGATAATCTTCATGCTATCGTCACCCCGGACTTGATCCGGGGTCCATGACTTCGCCGCCGCCAGTGGATCCCGGATCAAGTCCGGGATGACGAAATGGGGAGCGGTTAGCCCTGTAGCGTCTTGATGATCGCCGAAAAGTCGCGGCCGTCCTTGTCGGCTTCGACAAAGGCTTCGTAGAGTTCGCGCGCCTTCGATCCCATCGGGACTTCGGCATCGACGCTCGCCGCCGCCTCCATCGCAAGGCGCAGGTCCTTGAGCATCAGCGCTGCGGCGAACCCGCCCTTGTAATCATTGTCGGCGGGGGTGGTCGGGCCGACGCCGGGGAGCGGCGCGTAACTGGTGAGCGACCAGCACTGGCCCGACGACACGCTCGCGATGTCGAAGAATTTCTGCGGGTCGAGCCCGAGTTTCTGCGCGAGCGCGAGCGTTTCGCACGTCGCGACCATCGAGGCGCCGAGGAGCATATTGTTGCAGATCTTCGCTGCCTGCCCCGCGCCCGCGTCGCCGGCATGGATCACCGCCTTGCCCATAAGGCCAAGGATCGGTTCGGCGCGCGTGAAGCCCTCACCGGTGCCGCCGACCATGAAGGTCAGCGTGCCGGCGTTCGCCGCCGCAATGCCGCCCGACACGGGCGCGTCAACCGCGACGAGGCCAGCATTGGCGGCGGCTTCAATATTGCTACGCGCGGTTGCAACATCGATTGTCGAGCAATCGAGCAGTAGCGTGCCGTCGTCGGCGTGTGGGAAAACGGCTTCCTGATACACAGCAGCAACGTGCTTGCCCGCCGGAAGCATGGTCACCACGGCCTCGGCGCCGGTGACGGCTTCGGCCGCCGATGCCGCGCGAGTGCAGCCCGCCTCGACCGCGCGCGTCAGCGCCTCTTCGCTGAGATCGAATGCGCGGACTTCGTGCCCCGCTTTCGCCAGGTTCGCGGCCATACCGCCGCCCATATTGCCGAGTCCGATGAATGCGATTTTCATATTCTCTCCCCTCCCGCTTGCGGGAGGGGCCGGGGGAGGGCCTGTCCCGAATATTGCACTGGCGAGGAGGAAACAGGCCCTCCCCTAACCCCTCCCGCAAGCGGGAGGGGAACTGGGCTCACCGCCCCTTCCACACGCCTTCGCGCTTTTCGATGAAGGCGGCCATGCCTTCGGCCTTGTCCTCGGTTGCGGCGAGGATCTGGAACAGGCGGCGTTCGTAGATCAGGCCCTGGTCGAGCGTCGTTTCGAACGCGGCGTTGACCATGTCCTTGTTCACCATCGCGGCCATCGGCGGCATCGCGGCGATCACCGTCGCGGTCTTTACCGCTTCGTCGACCAGCGTCGCATGTTCGACGACGCGCGCGACGAGGCCCGAGCGTTCGGCTTCGGCGGCGTCCATCATCCGGCCGGTGAGGCACATTTCCATCGCCTTCGCCTTGCCGATCGCGCGCGTCAGCCGCTGCGACCCGCCCATGCCGGGGGCGACGCCGAGCTTGATTTCGGGCTGGCCGAACTTCGCCTTGTCCGACGCGATGATGAAGTCGGCCATCATCGCAAGTTCGCAGCCGCCGCCGAGCGCGAAGCCGTTCACCGCGGCGATCCACGGCTTGCGGACCTTCTTCACAAAGTCGCTCGTCCATTTCGAGAAGAAATCTTCGAGGTAGAAATCGGACGCCGGCTTGTCGGCCATTTCCTTGATGTCGGCGCCCGCGGCGAACGCCTTGTCGCCCGATCCGGTGAGGACGGCGCAACGCTGGCTGTCGTCGGCTTCAAAGGCCGCAAAGGCGGCGATGAGGTCGCCCAGCACACCCGAGTTCAGCGCGTTCAGCGCCTGCGGGCGGTTGAGCGTCACCAAGGTGACGGCCCCGCGCGTTTCGACGAGGAGGGTTTCGTAGGTCATTCGGTATTCTCCAGATTTTCGTCATGCCGGACTTGATCCGGCATCCATGGGCGCGTGGACCCCGGATCAAGTCCGGGGTGACGAACTTAGGTGAGCGGGGTCCATTTCTCATTCTCGGGCAAAGGCGCGAAGATTGCGTCGATCCAGTCGTCGGTGACCGCCTCGGGCGTCGGCGGATCCCATTTCGGGCTATTGTCCTTGTCGACGATCAGCGCGCGCACGCCTTCGATGAAATCGTGCATCTGGACGACGCGGCTGCCGATTGCATATTCCTGCGTCATCTGCGCGGCGAAGTCGTGCATCTCGCTGCCTTGCTTCAGCTGGCGCAGCGCGACCTTGCACGTCTGCGGCGATTTGCCGTGGAGCGTCGCGAGCTCCTTTTCGGCCCATTCGCCGCCGTCGGCTTCGAGCGCGGCGAGGATATCCTCATAGGTGTCGCTCGCGAACAGGCGGTTGATCCGTTCGAGATGCTGGGTGATTCCGGCGGGCGGCGCGGTGACCGACAGCTCGCCCAAGATGCCGCCGATGCGGTCGGGGTCGACCGCGATCCGCTCTTTCGCCTCGGCGAGCTTTTCGGACGGCAGATAATGGGTGGCGAGGCCGAGCGCCAAACACTCCGCGCCGTCAAGCCGCGCGCCGGTGAGCGCGAGATAGGCGCCGACGCGCCCTTCGAGGCGCGGCAGATACCAGCCGCCGCCGACGTCGGGGAACAGGCCGATTCCCGTCTCGGGCATCGCGAAGCGCGTATGTTCGGTCGCGACGCGATATTTCGCCGGCTGCGAAATGCCGACCCCGCCGCCCATCGTGATGCCGTCCATGAAGGCGACGACGGGCTTGGGATAGGTGAAGAGCAGATGGTTGAGGCGATATTCGGTGTGAAAGAACTGGCGCGCTTCCTTGCCATCCTTCGCGCCGCTCTCCGCAAGCATGCGGATGTCGCCGCCGGCGCAGAAGCCGCGGCCCTCGCTATGGTCGATGATCACCGCCTCGATCGCGTCGTCATCGCGCCACGCCACCAGCGCGTCGATCATCGCTTCGCACATGGCGAGGTTGAGTGCGTGGATCGCCTTCGGGCGATTGAGCGACAGGCGGCCGACGCGAACGTCGGCGCCTACAAGCACATCTTCGGTCATTGGCGCAGCAGGTCCCTTCCGACGATCATCCGCATCACCTGGTTGGTGCCTTCGAGGATCGAATGGACGCGCAGGTCGCGCCAGAAACGTTCGATCGGATAATCGCGCAAATAGCCGTAGCCGCCGAACAGCTGGAGCGCGTCGTTGACGATCTTGCTGCCATTGTCGGTCGCGAGCCGCTTCGCCATCGCCGAGAAGCGCGACTTGTCGGGGGCGTTCGCGGTGACCTTTGCCGCCGCCATATAGAGCAGGGCGCGCGCGGCCTCGAGGTCGGTCGCCATGTCGGCGAGCATGAACTGGGTGTTCTGGAAATCGGCGATCGGCTGGCCGAACTGCTGGCGGTCCTTGGTATAGGCGATCGCTTCGTCGAGGCAGCGCTGCGCGCCGCCGAGCGAGCAGGCACCGATGTTCAGGCGCCCGCCGTCGAGCCCCGCCATCGCAAAGCGGAATCCGTCACCCTCGGCGCCGACGAGATTTTCGACGGGGACGCGGCAATCTTCGAAAATCACCTGCGCCGTCGGCGAGGCGTTCCAGCCGAGCTTCTTTTCGGGCGCGCCGAAGCTGAGGCCCGGCGTGTCCTTTTCGACGACGAGGCAGCTGATCCCTTTCGACTTTTCCTCGCTGGTGCGGACCATGCAGACATAGATGTCGTTATAGCCCGCGCCCGAAATGAACTGCTTGGTGCCGTTCAGCACATAATGATCGCCATCGCGTTTTGCCGTCGCCTTGAGCGCCGCGGCGTCGGACCCCGAACCCGGTTCGGTCAGGCAATAGCTGGCGATCTTCTCCATGCTGACGAGGTCGGGCAGGAAGCGCGCCTTGATCTCGGCGCCGCCGAAGCGGTCGATCATCCATGTCGCCATATTGTGGATCGAGACATAAGCGCTGGTCGCGGGGCAGCCATAGGCCATCGCCTCCATGATCAGCGCCGCTTCCATCCGGCCAAGCCCGATGCCGCCCGATTCCTCGCCGACGTAAATCGCGCCGAAGCCCAGCTCGCCCGCCGCCTTCCACACGTCGACGGGATAATGATGTTTCTCGTCCCATTCGGCCGCGAAGGGCGTGATGCGGTCGGCGGTGAATTTGCGCGCCATATCCTGGATGGCGAGCTGGTCGTCGGTAAGCTGGAACTGGTCGGTCATGGTCATTTCTCGATGATGGCTTCGGCTTCGATTTCGACTTTCCACTCGGGGCGGATCAGCGCGGGCACAACCAGCATTGTCGATGCCGGTCGGACATTTTTGAATGCCGATCCGTGCGCGCGACCAACAAGGTCGGCGTCGGCCGCGTCGGTGATATACATTCGCGTGCGCACGACGTCGGCGAAGCTGCCGCCGAGCGCCTCGAGCGCCTCGCCGATGATTGCGATACAGCGCGCCGCCTGAACCCCGGCGTCGCCGGGGGTCGATGTACCGTCAGCCTCGATCGGCGCGCAGCCCGCGACGTCGATGCGGTTCCCCACCCGAACCGCGCGGCTGTAGCCGTAGACCGGTTCGAACGGGGACGCCGAGCTATGGTTGCGGCGCGTGCTGTCAGCCACAGCTGATCCGCTCGATCTTGAGCGCATCGTCATAGGAGACGGTGAGCCGGTCGGGGCGGAAATCCATGGTGACCGCGGTGCGCGGCGGCACCCAGCGCAGCGTCCGCGCGCCGCTGCCCTTGAGGAGCTGGCCGCCGACGTCGGCAGTCGCGGTCTGGCCGACGAGCGATTGCACCGCATCGGCGTTGCACGCGGCCTCGGCAGGCGGGGTCGGGGTTGATTCGACGGGCGGCCGCTCCTGCGTACAGGCGGCGAGCGGCAGAAGGGCGGCGATTGCCAGCATGCGAATGTCCATCGTGAATCTCCCTTTCAAAAAACCGTCATCCGGCGCAGCGCGTATAGCGCATCGCGCCCGCAGCGGCACCCTCGCCGGAGTCGCGGCGGACGAGCGTCTTGCCGCCGTCGGCGAGGTCGAGTTGCATCCGGCGATCCCATTCGACGCCCTCGCCGCTGAACTTGTAGTCGGCGACAATGCGGTCGGCGTCGCTTTCGCGAACGCGCGCGAGTTCGCCATGCGATTCGTAGAAGCGCAGGTTCGTCGCATCGATCGTCAGCGCGGTGAGGTCGGTGCCCTTCTTCGCCTTGCAATCGGCAACCTTGAGCGCCCAGCGGCCGCGGATCGCGGACGGGATCGTCTTGCCGTCGCCAGCGGTTTTGGTTTCGGGCTTCGGCGGGGTTTCCTCGGCGACATCGGGCAGGTCCGCATCGACCGCCGGTTCGGCGGGCGCGGGGCGCTCGGCCTTTTGCAGCGGCGAGATCGCTGCGCTGTCTTCGGGCTGGGATTTATCCTCGCCGCCGCTGCACGCGGCGAGCAGCAGCAATCCGGCGGGAAGCATCAGGCGGGTCATCGGCAATCTCCTTAGAAAAGAGAATGCCCGGCGCAGCGTGCGGGTTTCATCGCCGCGCATCATTCGCCCAGCACCTTGTCACGGAACACCGCGGTTGCGAGATCGGTCTGGTTATAGCGATACCAGCGCGGCGCGGGGACACCCGCAGCCCAAGCGAGCGCTTCGGTCAGTGTGCCGTTCGCGGCCGGCGTGTCGGGCATTTCCTTGCCGATCGGATCGGCATAGGCGGTATCGGCGCTGACGACGGTCCAGCCCGCGTTGCGCAACGCACGGACGAGGTCGCCGATATGGAGCGCGGCGAGATCGGTTTCGTGGAGAAGGAGCATCTGGACCGGCTGGCGGCCGGTGACACGCCGCATCATCGCGTCGGCGAAATCGGCGGCCTCGACATGCCAGCTGACATAGAGGTCGCCGAGCGCCTTGCGGTCGATTGTCTTTCCCGCCTGCACGGCCTCGCGCGTCAGGTTTTCAAGATGCCAGTCCGACGATTCGGCCGTGACATAGCCGTTGCGCAGGCCGCGCGCGGCGAGGCCCGCACGCAAGGCATCGCGCTTCGCCTTGTCCTTTCCGCCCTCGTCGAGGAAGGGAAAGCGGAACCACGGACGATAGCCGGGGCGATCTTTCAGCCAAGCCTCCGCCGCATCGATGTCGGCCAGATAGGCGGCGGTATCGGTCGTACTCAGCCGCTTGTGGCTGTTGCTGTGGTTCGCGATGACATGGCCCGCTGCGACATAGGCGGCGATGCGTTCCGCCCCGCCCACGCCGTCGCCCTGCCCGATCGCACCCGGAACGACGAAGAAGACCGCTTGCGGGGCTTTTGCCTTCTTCAGTTCCGCGATGATGCGCTGCGCGCGCTCGTCGGAGGCGAAGAAGGCACCGGCATGGCGCGGAACATCGTCGAAGCTGAGCGCGATCTGCTTTTGCGCGTGCGCGGGCTGCGCGAGAAGCAGGAAAAAGATCGCGAGCCACAGCCTCATTCGGCGGCCGCCACGATCTCGATCTCGACCAACCAATCGCTTTCGAGCGTCTGTGCGACGATCGCGGTGGTTGGAATGCGCCGCGTACCGAGCGCCTTGAGCCGGGCGGCGGCATTGGCCTCTGCATAGCTTGCATCGCGCAAATAGCTGGTCAGCCGGACAATATTGGCGGTGTCCATATCTGCGCTGGCCAGAATCGCGCGGAGATTGTTCCACACGCAATCGAGCTGTTCTTCCAGCGTCGCGGGAGCCGAGAAATCCGGTCTCAAACCCATCGTGCCACTGACGAACAGCAGCCGCCCGGCCCCGCGAACCTCCATCGCATGCACCCAGTCACCGCCGGTCGCGTAAACGCCCTCGGTCGGATTATGGGGGATCATCTCCATCGCCTTACCCCATCGTCGGGATGACGAAGGCGTTGCCGCCGTCGGGCGATCCGTCGGGCCAGCGCTGCGTGATCGTCTTGACCTTGGTCCAGAATTTCACGCCCTCCATGCCGTGCTGGTTGGTGTCACCGAACGCCGAGCGCTTCCAGCCGCCAAAGCTGTGATACGCAACGGGCACCGGGATCGGCACGTTGATACCAACCATGCCGACATTGACGCGCGCGGCGAATTCGCGCGCGGCGTGGCCGTTGCGCGTGAAGATCGCGACGCCATTACCATACTGGTGCTTCGAGGGAAGTTCGAGCGCGGTTTCGAAATCGGGGGCGCGGACGATCTGGAGCACCGGGCCGAAGATTTCTTCCTTGTAGCTTTCCATGTCGGTGGTGACATGGTCGAACAAAGTCGGGCCGATGAAGAAGCCCTTTTCATGCCCCTGAAGCGAGAAGCCGCGGCCGTCGACGACGAGCTCGGCGCCCTCGTCGGCGCATTTCTGGATCCAGCCTTCGACCTTTTCCTTGTGCGCCTGCGTCACCACCGGGCCGTAATGCGCCTCGGCATCGGTCGACACGCCGACGCGCAGCGCGGCGATCGCGGGGATCAGTTTTTCGCGGAGGCGATTCGCGGTGTCCTCGCCGACGGGGACTACGACGGGTAGCGCCATGCAGCGCTCGCCCGCCGAGCCGAAGGCCGCGCCGGTCAAATCGTTGACGACCTGGTCGAGATCGGCGTCGGGCATGACGATGCCGTGGTTCTTCGCGCCGCCCATCGCCTGCACGCGCTTTCCGTTCGCAACGCCGCGATTGTAGACATAATGCGCAATATCCGACGAGCCGACGAAGCTGACCGCGCCGATATCGGGATGATCGAGGATCGCGTCGACCATTTCCTTGTCGCCGTGGACGACCTGGCAAATGCCCTCCGGAAGGCCGGCTTCGAGAAAGAGTTCGGCTAGGCGCACGGGAACCGACGGGTCGCGCTCGCTCGGCTTGATGATGAAGGCGTTGCCGGTGGCGATCGCAACGCCCGACATCCACAGCGGGATCATCGCGGGGAAGTTGAACGGGGTGATGCCCGCGCCGATGCCGATCGGCTGGCGCATCGAATAGACGTCGATGCCGGGGCCCGCGCCCTGCGTATATTCGCCCTTCAGCACATGCGGGATGCCGCAGCAGAATTCGATGACTTCGAGCCCGCGCTGGATATCGCCCTTCGAGTCGGCGATCACCTTGCCATGCTCGCTCGACAGCATGTGCGCGAGGCTGTCCATATTCGCTTCGACGAGGCGCTTGAATTCGAACATCACGCGCGCGCGGCGCTGCGGGTTCGTCGCGGCCCATGCCGGCTGCGCCTTCTTCGCCGCGGCGACCGCGCGGTCGAGCAATGCCGCGTCGCCGAGCGCGACCTGCGCCTGGACGCCGCCGCTGTTGGGGTCGAAGACGTCGCCCTGGCGGGCGCTGCCGCCGGCACCGCCGACGATGTGATGGTCGATCTGTCGCATATCCCGAGTCTCCCGTAAAATCTTGCCGCTGCCACAGACCATGTACGCCCGATTTGCAAGGGATAGACTTGCAGGACGATACTGCATATTTGCAGGTCATGGATTGGGATAGGCTGCAATATTTCCTGTTCGTCGCGCGTCACGGCACGCTCGCGCGTGCCAGCGCGGCGCTGCACGTCGATGCGACGACGGTGAGCCGGCGGGTGAGCGCATTGGAGGCCGCGCTCGGCCAGACTTTGTTCGAACGCGCGCCGTCGGGTTTCGTCCTGACCGCGGCGGGCCGGGCGCTCGTTCCGCACGCCGAAGCGATGGCGGCGGCGGCGGCGCGCATCCATTCGGCGCGCGAGGATGCGGCGGCACTGTCGGGGCAGTTGCGGGTCAGCGTATCGGAAGGATTCGGCAACAGCTTCATCGCGCCACGGCTTGCGGGTTTCGTCGCGGCGCATCCCGAACTCGAGATCGACCTTGTCGCCTCGTCGGGCTTCCTCAACCCGTCGCGGCGCGAGGCCGATATGGCGGTGCTCCTCGCACGGCCGCGCAAAGGCCCGCTGATCACGCGCAAGCTGTCCGATTACAGCCTCGGCATTTATGCGCCCGCTGATCGGCGCGACTGGCAGGAAGCGGTTGCCGCCGCGCCGTTGTCGCGCACGGGGATCCCGGTGATCGGCTATATGCCCGACATCCTCTACGCGCCCGAGCTCGACTATCTGGGCGAGATCGAGCCGGGGCTGCGCGCGACGGTGCGCTCGTCGAGCATTCTCGCGCAGCGGCGGATGATCGCGGGCGGCGCGGGGGTCGGCGTTTTGCCCTGTTTCCTTGCGGCGGGCGATCCGGAGCTGGTGCGGGTGCGGCCCGAACAGACGGTCGCGCGCGCCTTCTGGCTCGCGCTCCACCGCGATGTCGCGCCGCAACCGCGTATCCGGGCGTTTATTGACTGGCTCGATGCCGAGGTGCGCGAGAGTCGGGGGCTGCTGGTTCCGGCCTAGGCGGGGCGCCAGTCGGAGACGATCAGGCCTCCATCGCCGAACAGTCTTTCGATTGCATCCGGACCCGCCGCCGCTTCGCGCAGCTTGTCCGCGAGCGGATCGTCAATCGGGTGGTCGCTCCGCAGGAAGGCGATCCATGCGGCAATCGCAGCCTCGAGTGCGGGGCAACGCTGCCCACGGTGCTGGTGCCAGGCGAGCGTTTCGAGCCAGCGCTGGGGAATCTTCTGGCTGCCGTCCATCGCGATCTGGATCAGGCGATGGTGGAGCGCGGGGTTGGCGAAGCGACCGAGCAATGCATCGGCATAGGCGGCAAGGTCCTGCCCCGGCGCGGCGTCGATCGTCGGCGCAGCCTCGTCGCGCATCAGTCGGTCGATGACCGGACAGATATCGGAATCGGCGATCGCCTGATGGACATATTCGTGCCCGCGGCCGAGCCCGGTATAGGCGAGCGCCGAATGCGCGCCGTTGAGCATGCGCAGCTTTGCGGTCTCGTAGGGCGCGACGTCGGCCACCAGCTCGGCGCCGACCTGTTCCCAGCGCGGGCGCGGGCCAGCGAAATCATCCTCGATCACCCACTGGCTGAAGTCTTCGGTGACGACCGCACCTTCGTCGCGCGCGCCGAGTGCGGCTTCGACGGCGGCGCGGTCGGCATCGGTGGTCGCGGGGACGATGCGGTCGATCATCGTCGCCGGGCATCGGCATTCGCTGTCGAACCACGCGGACAGGTCGGGATGACAAGCGTCGAGATAGTCGCGCATCAAGGCGCGCAGCACCGCGCCATTGCCCGCCAAATTGTCGCAGCTGAGCAGCGTCAGCCCGGGCAGGCCCGCAGCCTTGCGCGCCGCGAGCC
>NZ_LNRU01000020.1 GCF_001468225.1 Sphingopyxis sp. H053
GGGGCACCTCTTGTCCTCCCCCTCGATGGGGGAGGCAGCGAGACTTGGTAGCTTGCTGCCTAGTCGCAGCGGTGGGGGGTGGGGTCTCGGCCCGCACCGAATGGCGGCGTATGGAAGCACCATCACCCTCATCCAACTCCGCCTAGCCGCTTTGCGGCAAGGCTTCGTATCCTTCTCCCATCAAGGGAGAAGGAATTATTGCCAGGGCGGCGCGTTCAGGCCCTTCGGACTCGCGGTGAAAATCTCGCAGCCGGTCTCGGTAATCCCGATGCTATGTTCGAACTGCGCCGAAAGCGAGCGGTCGCGGGTCACTGCGGTCCAGCCGTCGGCGAGCATCTTCACCGCATATTTGCCGGTGTTGATCATCGGCTCGATCGTGAAGAACATGCCGGGGCGCAGTTCGGGGCCGGTGCCGGGGCGCCCGGCGTGGACGACTTCGGGCGCATCGTGGAACATCTGGCCGAGCCCGTGGCCGCAGAAATCGCGGACGACCGAATAGCGGTGGCGCTCGGCGTGCGTCTGGATCGCGTGCGCGACGTCGCCCATGCGGTTGCCGGGCTTCGCCTGCTCGATGCCGAGCATCAGGCATTCATAGGTGACCTCGACGAGGCGCTTCGCCTTGATCGGCACGTCGCCGACCAGATACATGCGGCTCGTGTCGCCGTGCCAGCCGTCGATGATCGTCGTCACGTCGATATTGACGATGTCGCCCTCGCGCACCGGCTTGTCGTCGGGGATGCCGTGGCAGACGACATGGTTGATGCTGGTGCAGCAGCTGTGCGTGAAGCCGCGATAACCCAAGGTCGCGGGGATGCCGCCGCCGTCGAGCATCATCGTGCGGACGAGGTCGTCGATCGCCGCGGTGGTGACGCCGGGCTGGACGAAGGGGACGAGCGCGTCGAGGATTTCGGCCGACAGCCGCCCCGCCTTGCGCATGCCGGCAAAGCCCGCCTCGTCGTGCAGCTTGATCGTGCCGTCGCGAACGCGGGCAGGCGCCGATGCTTCGTCGGCGGTTACGGAGACATAGTCGTACATAAGAGCGATATAGGCGATGTGGCGCCGAATTGCGAGGGCAGTAAGCCCCTCCCACTTGCGGGAGGGGTTTGGGGAGGGGGCTGTAGCGTCGCCAAGCCCTCCCCGCTGCGACTAGCGGGCAAGCCCGCAAGTCTCGCTGCCCCTCCCGCTAGGCGGGAGGGGAGCAGGTATTATTCCGCCGACTTCTTCGCCTTGTCGGCTTTCGGCTTGCCCTTGCTCGCCTTGGGCGGGGCCGAGACGATTTCGAAGGCGAGCGGATTGCCGACCTTGGCGTCGTCGCCGGTCTTCATCTTCACCTTGACCTCGCCGCCATGGACGAGCTTGCCGAACAGCAGTTCCTCGGCGAGCGGCTGCTTGATCTTTTCCTGAATCAAGCGGCCCATCGGGCGTGCACCGTACAGCTTGTCATAGCCCTTGCCGGTCAGCCATTCGCGCGCCGCGTCGTCGAGCTGGATGTGGACGTTGCGGTCGGCGAGCTGCAGTTCGAGTTCGAGGATGAACTTGTCGACGACGCGCGCGACCACTTCGGGCGGCAGGTAACCGAAGGGCACGATCGCATCGAGACGATTGCGGAATTCGGGGGTGAAGAGATTCTTCACCGCTTCCTCCTGCACATCCTCGCGCGTGAACTGGCCGAAGCCGATGCCCTCGCGCGCCATGTCGCTCGCGCCCGCATTGGTCGTCATGATCAGGATGACGTTGCGGAAGTCGACCGTCTTGCCGTGATGATCGGTCAGGCGGCCATGGTCCATGACCTGCAACAAGATGTTGAACAGGTCGGGATGCGCCTTTTCGATCTCGTCGAGCAGCAGCACGCAATGCGGATTCTGGTCGATCGCATCGGTGAGCAGCCCGCCCTGGTCGTAGCCGACATAGCCCGGGGGCGCGCCGATCAGGCGGCTGACCGAATGGCGCTCCATATATTCGGACATGTCGAAGCGCTGGAGCGGGATGCCCATGATCGACGCGAGCTGTTTCGCGACCTCGGTCTTGCCGACGCCGGTCGGGCCCGAGAAGAGATAGTTGCCGATCGGCTTTTCGGGATCGCGCAGGCCCGCACGGCTCAGCTTGATCGCCGACGACAGCACTTCGATCGCGGTGTTCTGACCGAAGACGACGCGCTTCAAATCGGTTTCGAGACTGGCGAGCGTCGCCTTGTCGTCGCTCGACACCGATTTGGGCGGGATGCGCGCCATCGTCGCGATCACGGCCTCGATCTCCTTGGCGGTGATCGTCTTCTTGCGCTTCGACGGAGCGACGAGCATCTGCATCGCGCCGACCTCGTCGATCACGTCGATCGCCTTGTCGGGCAATTTGCGGTCGTTGATGTAACGCGCCGACAGGTCGACCGCTGCGTTGATCGCATCCTGCGTGTAGCGCACCTGGTGATGCGCCTCGAACGCGCTGCGCAGACCCGCGAGGATTTTCTTGGTGTCCTCGAGCGTCGGTTCGACCACGTCGATCTTCTGGAACCGGCGGAGCAACGCGCGATCCTTTTCGAAATGGTTGCGGAACTCCTTGTACGTCGTCGAGCCGATGCAGCGGATCACGCCGCCCGACAAAGCGGGCTTGAGCAAGTTCGAGGCGTCCATCGCGCCGCCGCTCGTCGCGCCGGCACCGATGACGGTGTGGATTTCGTCGATGAACAGGATCGCGTGCGGCAGGCCTTCGAGCTCGGTCACGACCTGCTTCAGCCGCTCCTCGAAATCGCCGCGATAGCGCGTGCCGGCGAGCAGCGCGCCCATGTCGAGCGAATAGATGACCGCGGGCAGCAGCACCTCGGGCACGTCGCCCTCGATGATCTTGCGCGCAAGACCCTCGGCGATCGCGGTCTTGCCGACGCCGGGATCACCGACATAGAGCGGATTGTTCTTCGACCGGCGGCAGAGGATCTGGATCGTGCGGTCGACCTCGGCATTGCGGCCGATCAGCGGGTCGACCTTGCCGACTTTCGCCTTCTCGTTGAGGTTGACGGTGAACTGGTCGAGCGCGGTTTCCTTCTTGGACTTGCCGCCCTCCTTTTCCTTCGCCTCTTCCTTTTCCTCGGGCTCGGCCTGCGGCGAGGGCTTGCCGCCCTTGCCGACGCCGTGGCTAAGGTAGGAGACCGCGTCGAGGCGCGTCAGGTCCTGCTGCTGCAGGAAATAGACCGCGTAGCTTTCGCGTTCGGAGAAGAGTGCGACGAGGACGTTGGCGCCCGTCACTTCATCCTTGCCCGACGACTGGACGTGCAGGATCGCGCGCTGGACGACGCGCTGGAATCCGCTCGTCGGCGAGGGGTCGCTGTGCCCCTCGACCTTCAGGCTGTCGAGTTCGGTATCGAGATAGTGGACGACCGCCGATTGCAGGTCGTCGAGCGCGACGCCGCACGCGCGCATCACTTCGGCGGCATGATCGTCGTCGATCAGCGCGTAGAGCAGATGCTCGAGCGTCGCATATTCGTGGTGACGCTCCGAAGCGGCCTTCAGTGCGTTATGTAGTGTCTTTTCGAGGCTTTCCGAAAAGGACGGCATGGTCTTCATCTCCTTGCGGGGACCAGGCCGGGGAGAGCGGCCCCCTTAGAAATGCAACGTGGCGATGCCGCCGCCCCACCGCAAGGGAAAAGCGGATGGCTTTGTGAAATTACGATGACGGGGGTTGCGGTGTGGTTAACGGGGCGTTGAGAAATTGGCGGAAGGCGCTGCAATCCCCCTCGTCACTCCGGTTGGATCGGGTATCCGGTTGGCGCAAGGACGGCTAACAATTCCAAAGTTCAGGAAAGTTCAGCCCTGTGCACCTCCCGCTTTGGACCCCGCGGCGTACTGGCCGCGCCCGGCACGCTCCGCCCTGGCCACGCCCGCAATGCGGGCAACGACCTCTTTTGTTCACATGTCGAAAGAGCCGAATGAAGGCTGGCATAGCCGGATAATGTAGGAAAGGCTTATTTGAAGGCCGCGTCTGCTTTGGGTTGGGAAGCGGTCATTTCGGATCCGATCTGGACCTGAGACATGCACGACCTGCGCAAACGGGATTTCTTGTCCGCGCGAATCTTGACAAAAGATTAGAGGGCCGGAATGCTAAATTCGATGCATAAATACTGGATGCCACTTTGTATCACGGCTTTTTCCCTGATGGGCCAACCCGTTCACGCGAATGAGATTGGCGTGCCGGTTGGTGCCGCTGAGCTTAACGGCATTCTGGACAACGGCATCGGTGGACGCACCATTCCACCTGAAAAACGTGCCGATCTCAGTACTTGTAATGGCGCTGAGGAAGCCGGTTTAGTACGCGCTATCAACACTTGCTGGCCGGTTCTTGAAACCTATCGCCTTTACACCCTGCTCCGGCCTGCGGGCGAAGCTTGGAAAGCACTACCGGCGGCAAGGCAACGTGTTGATACGCCAGAGGCGCGAAACCTATCCCAAGCTATCCAATCGGTAATATCGAGCGCGGAAGGTCGCGCATATCCAGCTCAGGACATGCCACTGATAACCGCATACATTTTGAAGGCCACCTTATCCGTCAGCCTCGGCGATGCTGAAGGCAGTTTGGTGGAATTGACGAAGGCGCGTGATATCGTGGCCACAAGCCGTATCGAGGGATTCTCCACCAACACCAGTTACCTTCGTATTATCGATAGGCTGACGGCCGCAGTGGAGAAGGAACTAGGTCGATAGGGCGCGTTATAGACGTCCGCAATTGGTCGATTCCGGTCATCCGTCATCCCGGGCTTGACCCGGGATCCCGCTTCTTATGACGCGAGAGCAGGTTTCGACTTCGAGCGGGATCCCGGATCAAGTCCGGGGTGACGATGCCAGAGAGGGCAACAATCGGTCGTTTCCTGACACTCCAGATCAACTCTCGCCCGCCCTATCCACCATATCCATGAAATCGCGCGCCGTGTTGCGCTCACCCTCGTCCTTGAACGCGACATCGAGGTCGGGCGCGACGCCGAGCATGTACATCAGCGCCCACAGTGCGAAGCGGCGGCCGGGGTTGGTCTCCAAGCCGAAGTCGACGCGCATGCGTTCGGTGCCCGCGGCGTGCGCCTCGGGGTGGATCGCCGCGAGGTCGGCGGTGCCGAAATAGCGGCGGAGCTGGTCGTCGAAATCCATGCTGTCCTTTTGGCCCGTTCGCGCCGCTTGGCAAGGTGGCGCGGCAAAATCGGGCGATCCGAAGACCCGCCCGGTTGTCATTCGCATGGCCGACCGATAGGGCGGCGTCCGTGAAGACGAGCATCGAGATCGGAACCGACAGCACCGGGCAGGGCGTGCACATCAACGTCCAGGAGCTGCTGGCGACGCGGCTGCTTGTCCAGGGCAATTCGGGATCGGGCAAGTCGCATCTTTTGCGCCGTATCCTCGAGGAAAGCGCCGAGCTGGTGCAACAGATCGTGATCGATCCCGAGGGCGATTTCGTGACGCTCGCCGATGCGTACAGCCATGTCGTGATCAACGGCGGCGACTATAACGAGCGCGAGATCGCCGCGATGGGCGCGCGCATCCGCGAGCATCGCGCGTCGATCGTGCTCAGTTTGGAGTCGCTCGATATCGAGGCGCAGATGACGTGCGCCGCGGCGTTCCTCAACGCGCTGTTCGATGCACCGCGCGAGCATTGGTTTCCGGCTTTGGTGGTGGTCGACGAGGCGCAGATGTTCGCGCCGAGCGTCGCGGGCGACGTCGCCGACAATGTCCGCCGCGCGAGCCTGTCGGCGATGACGAACCTGATGTGCCGCGGGCGCAAGCGCGGGCTGGCGGGCGCGATCGCGACGCAGCGGCTCGCGAAGCTGGCGAAGAATGTCGCCGCCGAGGCGAGCAATTTCCTGATGGGGCGCACCTTCCTCGATATCGACATGGCGCGCGCCGCCGACCTGCTCGGCATGGAGCGGCGGCAGGCCGAGGCGATCCGCGACCTCGAGCGCGGGCATTTCCTCGGGCTTGGCCCCGCGATCTCGCGGCGGCCGCTGTCGGTGCGCATCGGGTCGACGCAGACCGCGACGCGGATGGGGACGCACAGCCTGATGCCGCTGCCGTCGGCAGGCGGCGAGGATATGCGTTCGATGCTGTTCACCGAGATGGAGGCGCCGGTGGCGCCGCGCGTCTTTGCACCCGAGCCCGAGCCCATTGCGGCGAGCGAGCTATTGGAGCGGATCGCGGCGAGCGAGGGGCTGCACGAGGATGTCGATGCGCCGCCGGTGCTCGATATCATCGACGCGGTCGAGGAAGCCGAACAGAGCGACGCGGTGGTGATCGCGATGCTCGAGGAGATGCTGGCCGACCCCGACAGCGCTTTCCAGCCCGAAGCCTATCTCTACCAGGATTTTTCGGTGCGTTGCCGGATGCAGAAATTGAAGAAGGTGCCGCTCGATCTCGCCGCCTTCCGCCGCCGCTTCGCGCTGGCAAAAGGAGGCGTGTTCGATCCGTCCGAGCCGCGCTGGCGCGAAATGCTTGCCGTCGCCGACCGGCTGCCGCACGACATGTTCGCGCCCTTCCTCCAGATCGCGCGCGCCGCGATGGACGGCGAACCCTGCCCCGACGACGACATTCTCGGCCGCGCCTATGGCAGCCGCTCGCCGGGGCGCATCCGGCGGCTGGTCGAATATATGGAAAAGCAGGGCGTTATCGTCGTGCGCGCCGATTTCGGCGGCCGCCGCTCGATCGGCATTCCCGAGTTGGGGCTGAGCACTGAGGCGGAGTAGAAGGATCCTTTCCCTTCGTCATTCCCGCCTTCGCGGGAATGGCGGAATATCGGGGCTGACCCCTAGCCCTTCCTGAACAGTGCCTCGGCGGCCGCTTTCTGGCTCGTCGCGGCGCTGCGGTGCGCCTTGACGCGCTTGATTTCGGCTTCGAGTATTTCGATGCGTTCGCCCAGTTCGTCGACTGACAGCGGATCGAGCGGCTGCTTGATCAGCGCCGTCAAAACATCGTCGCGGCGGCGGGGAAGGTCGTCATCGTCCATGGCGCATCCTCCTGGTCCCTAAGGTTAAAAGGCGCGCGACTGTTGACCCGTGTCGCGGCTCTGTCAATAAGGCGAGGCAGGGGGTAGGGGACGAACGACCAGTGGGGGAAATAGCAGCGTGACCAGCGTGCCAGTAGAGATGACCGCCATCGCCATCAGTGCGCCGGGCGGGCCCGAAGTGCTACAACCGACAACGCGCCCGGTGCCGCAGCCCGGAGCGGGCGAGGTGCTGATCCGCGTCGCCGCGGCGGGGGTCAACCGCCCCGACGTGCTCCAGCGCATGGGATTTTACCCGCCGCCGCCGGGGGCATCGGACCTGCCGGGGCTGGAGATTTCGGGCACGATCGTCGCGGCCGGTCCCGGCGGCGATCCCGAGCTTCTGGGGCAGGCGGTGTGCGCGCTCGTCGCGGGCGGCGGCTATGCCGAATATTGCATCGCGCCCGTGGGAAGCTGCCTGCCGGTGCCGAAGGGCTTTTCGATGGAAGAGGCGGCCGCGCTGCCCGAGACCGTCTTTACCGTGTGGCACAATCTGTTCGAGCGCGGCTATGTGCGCGACGGCGAGACGGTGCTTGTCCACGGCGGCACCAGCGGCATCGGGACGACCGCGATCGGGCTTTGCAAATTGTTCGACATCAAGATCATCGTGACGTGCGGGAGCGCCGACAAATGCGCCGCCGCGACCGCGCTCGGTGCGGATCTGGCTGTCGATTATTCGGCCGAGGATTATGTCGAGGCGGTGAAGAGCTTCACCGGCGGCAAGGGCGTCAATGTCGTGCTCGACATGGTCGGCGGCGACTATCTGCCGCGCAACCTCGCCTGCCTCGCCGAGGATGGGCGCCATGTCACCATCGCGTTCCAGCGCGGCGCGAAGGTCGAATTCGACATCGCCGATGTGATGCGCCGCCGGCTGACGCTGACCGGCTCGACGCTGCGCGCGCGCAGCGCCGATTTCAAGGCAGCGCTGGCGGACGAAATCCATGGCACGCTCTGGCAGCGGCTCGCCGAAGGCGGGTGGAAGCCGGCGATGGATCAAGCCTTCCCGCTCGCCGAAGCCGCCGCGGCGCATGCGCGGATGCAGGCGGGCGA
Source organism: Sphingopyxis sp. H053 (assembly GCF_001468225.1). Lineage (GTDB taxonomy): Bacteria > Pseudomonadota > Alphaproteobacteria > Sphingomonadales > Sphingomonadaceae > Sphingopyxis. The sequence goes on from NZ_LNRU01000020.1 coordinate 8,056, forward strand.
GCATGTGGGGAAGATCGTGCTCCGCGTGGGGTGAACCGAGGGAACATTCGATAAGGATCGGCGGTTGAGCGAGTGGGGGCCAATCAAAAGAGGATGATCTCTCCTAATGAAGATGCGTAGTTTGTTGCTTCCCGCCACCGCTCTCTCCTTTGCCCTTGCGGCCTGTTCCGGGCCCGCCGAAACCGAAAAAACGCCGACCGCATCCTATGACGGCGACGTCGTGCCCGAGGGCAGGGCGGCCGAACCGGTGCCTGCGATCAAGCCCACCGATATTCCGACGCGCGGCGGCGACGGGTCGCCGATCGAACTGGCGGCGCTGACCGAAGCTGATGTCAGCGGCGCGAAGCTGAAGGGCGAACTCGCGTGCAGCTTCGCCGCCGACGAAGCCGCGCAGCCGATCCTGCACGCGCAGGGCGACGTCGCGTCCACCGAGCCGTCGCGCGGCATCGTGAAGGTCGGCGATGCGATCGAAGCAGCGTCGGCCAACGGCGGCTTCGACGCGATGGCGAAGGGCACCAAATTCTTTGCCAAGGGGCTTGAGCTTCGCGTCGCGCTGGTCGGCCCCGCCGCGGGCGGTGGCGAGTCGCCGCCGCGTCCGGCGACGCTGACCGCCGACCGCGCCGACGGCGCGCAGCGCGTCTTCGCGGGGCTGTGGCGCTGCGGTCCGTAACGCCCGCTTGCGGGCACCGCGCGCACGCCGCATAGAGGCGTCGCCGCGGTGTCGGGGGATGGCGGCGCTTCATCACGATGGAGGCTGCAATGGGCGACAGGCCGATCCTTCACGAATATGCCGCGAGCGGCAATTGCTACAAGATCCGGCTGACCGCGGCTTTGCTCGATTGCCCGATCGAACGGCGCGAATATGACATCATGCAGGGCGAGACGCGCACGCCCGACTTCCTCGCGCACGTCAACGCCAATGGCCGCATCCCGGTGCTGCAGGTCGGCGACAAATTCTTGCCCGAAAGCAATGCCGCCTGCTTCTGGCTCGCCGACGGGACACACCTCGTCCCCTATGACCGGTTCGAGCGCGCCGACATGCTGCACTGGATGTTCTTCGAACAATATAATCACGAACCCAATGTCGCGACCTTGCGCTTCTGGATGAAGTGGATCGGCGCCGACAATTTGAGCGACGCGCAGCGGATGCAATTGCCGCTCAAACAGGCCGCAGGCGTCGCGGCGCTGAAGCTGATGGATGATCATCTGGAATCGCGCGACTGGCTCGCGGGCCACGACCTCTCGCTCGCCGACATCGCGCTCTATGCCTATACGCATGTCGCCGAGGAGGGCGGGCTCTTCGCGCTGTCCGACTATCCGGCGGTACAGCGCTGGCTGGCGCGGGTCGAGGCCGAGCCCGGCTATGTAAAGATGGGATAGCGGTCAGATCGGCAAGCGTGTTCGCCCAGTTCGGCAACCAGCCGGTCCACCAGCGCATCGACGCGGCTTTCGGCGGCGGCGATCGATCGGGCGAGGCGTTCGTCGGCGAACTCGTCAAATTCGACCGCGATCGAATCGGTATCGCGAAGCCCGATATAGGCGAGCGGTGCTTTCAGGCCGGCCTCGACGAAATTGGCGTCGGCCTGGCGCTCGCCCGGATCATAACCATAATCGCCGCGCGCGCCGAGGATGACCAGCCGCTTGCCGGGGGGCAGCATCGGCCAATAGGGCTCGCCCGCCCGCGCGCGGTCGAAACCGAACGTGACGCCGACGCGAACGATGTTGTCGAGCCACGCCTTCAGCGGTGCCGGCATGCCGAAATTATACATGGGCGCCCCGATGACGACGAGGTCCGCCGCCATCAGTTCGGCGACCAGCCGGTCGCTTTCGGCCAGCCGCGCGCGCTGTTCGTCGCTGCGCCGGCCGGGCGGGGAGAAAGCGGCGGCGATCCATTCGGCGTCGACATGCGACGGCGGAGCGAGGCCGACGTCGCGATGGACGATCTCATCCTGCGGTCGCGCGCTCGACCAGCGGCGGATCAGGCGTTCGCCCAGCCGCCGGCTGTGCGAGCCATGCCGGTCCCGGCCCGAAACGCCCGGACGGGCGCTGGAATCAATGTGAAGTATGCGAAGGAGCGATGGTGCGGGGGCGTTCATGGAAGAATCCAGTTCATTTGATGGGATGACTGGACGCATATATTCCCCTATAATTGGCGCAGTCGAACGCGAATACTTCAGCCAATGGATCGATTTTCCTCATCCATGACACGAAACCGGAAATTGCCGCCGCTGGCGGCGTTGCGCGCCTTTGAGGCGGCGGCGCGTCATCTCAGTTTCCAGCGAGCAGCCGGTGAGCTGGCCGTCACGCCGACGGCGATCAGCCACCAGATTCGTCTGCTGGAGGATGTGCTGGGGCTCGCGCTGTTCACGCGCCAGGTGCGGCAGGTCGCGCTGACCGAAGCGGGCGAGCGATTATATCCGACCTTGCGCGACGGGTTCGATGCGTTCGACCGGGCGCTTGCCGACCTCACGCCGGGATCCCGGCGCGCGGCGGTGACATTGACCGCGACGATCCAGTTTACGGCGCGCAGGCTTCTGCCCGCGCTCGGCTCGTTTCGCGAACGCTTTCCCGATTTCGATCTGCGGCTGCATTCCTCGAACGAGCCCGTCGATCTGGCGGCGGGACTGGCCGATGTCGCGGTTCGTTATGGTCGCGGGCCCTTTGACGGGCTGGTCGGCCGGCCGCTTTTTTCGGAACGCTTCGGATTGCTTTGCAGCCCGAAGCTCGGCCTCGCCGGACCAGAGGATCTCGCGCGCGCCACTTTGCTGCACGTCGAATGGCGCCAGCCCGCCAATGCGTCCGACTGGCGGCGGTGGGCGCGGCTTGCCGGGATGGACGGGCTGGCCGTCGACGAAGGGCCGCGTTTCAGTTCGGACGATCACGCCGTACAGGCGGCGGTCGCCGGGCATGGGATCATGATCGGCAGCCTGATCCTCGCCCGGCCGGAGATCGATGCGGGGCTGCTGGTCCATCCCTTCGGCCCGGTCATCGAAGGCGAGAGCTACCATATGCTTGCGACCCCCGCCAACATGGCCTGCGCCGATGTGCGCGCGGTTTGCGCGTGGCTCGTCGAATCTGTCGCGGGCTTCGCCGCGGGCGACCACCCCTTGCCCGCAGCCTAAAACAGGTCTACATCAGCCGCCGAACGGCCGCCTCGCAAGGGGCGGCCCTTATTATTTCCGCTTGGAGAGTTTCCGTCATGGCCAACGCCGATGCCACCCCGCTGATGCCGCACGCGACCGCCGCCTGGCTGGTCGACAACACCGGCCTCACCTTTGTCCAGATCGCCGAATATTGCGGCATCCACATCCTCGAAGTGCAGGCGATCGCCGACGAGACCGCCGCGACCAAATATACCGGCCGCGACCCCGTCCGCGCGCACGAGCTGTCGATGGAAGAAATCGAAAAGGGCCAGAAGGACCCGAACTACAAGCTCAAGATGAGTAAGCAGGCGCAGGACACGATTCGCCGCACCCGCGGCCCGCGCTATACCCCGGTCAGCAAGCGCCAGGACAAGCCCGACGGCATCGCCTGGATCCTGAAGAACCATCCCGAAGTGTCGGACGGCGCGATCGGCAAGCTGATCGGCACGACGCGCAACACGATCGGCGCGATCCGCGACCGCAGCCACTGGAACAGCGCCAATATTGTCCCCAAGGATCCGGTGACGCTCGGCCTCTGTTCGCAGCGCGAACTCGACGCGCTCGTCGCCAAGGCGGCGAAGAAGGCCGGCATCAAGGCGCCCGAAGACAGCCGTTTCGAGGGCGACCGCGAAGCGCTGCTCGAAGAGCTGCGCGCCGAACGCACCGCCGCGAACGAAGCGCGCGCCGCCGAGGAAGCCGAAGCCGACGGCGAAGCCTGAGGCATGGCGGGGACGGACGAGGATAATATCCCGGCGGCCAGCGGTTCGCCGGATGCTTCGCTGACCCAGGACGACAGCTTTACCGCGACGAGCCACGCGGGCCTCACCTATCCGTGGGGCGAAGCCGCGCCGGGCGCGGGCGAGACGATCCGCATCGCGAACGGGATCAGCTGGGCGCGCATCCCGATGCCGGGGTCGCTCGGCCATATCAACAGCTGGCTGCTCGATGATGGCGACGGCGTGGCCGTCGTCGATACCGGCATCTGCCTGACGATGTGCTCCGATGCGTGGAAGGCACTTTATGCCGGCGCGCTGAAGGACAAGCGCATCACGCGCGTCATCGGCACGCACCTCCATCCCGACCACATCGGCCTCGCGGGCTGGATCGCGAAGAAGCAGGACGTGAAGCTGTGGATGACGCGCGGCGAGATGCTCACCGCGCGCGCGATCGTCGCCGATTCGTCCGACACCGCCCCCGACGAGGTGCTGACGCAGTCGCGCGCCGCGGGCTGGGATGAAGCGGCGATCGAGGCGTCCAAAGCGCGCGGCTGGAACATGTTCCAGCGAATGATCTTCACCCTGCCGCGCTCCTATGTGCGGATCAAGGATGGCGACCGCCTCGACATGGGCGCGCACCAGTGGCGCGTCGTCACCGGGTCGGGGCACAGCCCCGAACATGCGTGCCTGTGGAACGAGAAAGAGGGCGTATTCGTCTCGGGCGACCAGGTGCTGCCGCGGATCAGCTCGAACGTTTCGGTCAATATCACCGAACCCGACGCCGATCCCCTGGGCGAATGGCTCGCGTCGATCGACAAATTGCTCGCGACGGTGCCCGCCGATGTCGTCACCTGCCCCGCGCATGGCGAGCCGTTCAAGGGGCTGCACGTCCGCCTGATGGCGCTGCGCGACGAGCATCGCATGCGGCTCTACAATCTGGCCGAAGCCGCAGCGAAGGCGCCGATGCGCGCGGTCGACAGTTTTCCGCTGCTCTTCAATCGCCCGATCGGCGAGCATAATCAGGGGCTCGCGACGGGCGAGGCGCTTGCGCATCTGAAGCGGCTCGAGGTCGAAGGGCGCGTGCAGCGTGAGGACCGCGACGGCGTGTGGTGGTATCACGGCGTAGCCTGATGCGCGGTCTGATGGCGATCCTGCTGGCTACCGCGACGGTGGCATCGCCCGCCGCGTGGGCGGCCGAGCCGCCGGCTACCGATCAGGCGAATGACGAAATCGTCGTCACCGCGCGCCGTTCGGGCGCGCCGATGTGGACGATCCAGACGCCGACCGGTGTCGTCATCCTCGTCGGCGAGATCGCGGCGGTTCCGAAAGCCACGCCGTGGCGGCCCGAGCGGCTCGAGGGCGCGACCGACCGGGCGCAGCGCGTCATCCTCGGCACCAAGGCGAAGGTGTCGCCGGGCGACATCTTGCGGCTGATCTTCAAGGGCGGCGGGCTCACCAAATTGCCGAAGGGGCGCGCCGCCGCCGACTATCTCGATGTGCGCCAGATGCAGCGGCTCCATGCGCTCGAAACGCGCTTCGATCAGGACTATGCGCGCTCGAATTTCCTGATGACGGCGTTCGACCTGCTCTCGAAACGCTTGTCCTTTAACAAGGACAGCGCCGACGACGCGTCCGACGTCGTTCGCAAGGCCGCGCGGCAGTCGAAGATTCCGACGCAGCCCGTCGGTGAGGTACGCGGCGAGGATATGCTCGACAATCTGTTCGCCGCGGCGCCCGAGACGCATATCCCCTGCCTCGAAGCCGCGATGACGGCGGTCGAGGCGGGCGGCGATGTGGTGATCGAGCGCGGGCGCGCGTGGACCGAATTCGACGTGCCCGCGGTAATGGCGAGCCCGCTCGAGGAAGCGCTCGGGCGCTGCTGGCCGTGGACGAACGACAGCTTCGGCCCCGAGCTGCGCCAGACGTGGGTCGGTGCGATCCGCGACGCGACGGCGCAGCCCGGCGTGACGCTGGCGGTCGTTCCGCTGCGGATTTTGGCCGAAAAGGACGGCGTGCTCGACCGGCTCAAGGCGCAGGGCCTGCCGATCACCGGCCCGGCCTGGTAGTCACGGCCTATCGCGGTCTTTGCATGATCCAGCTGAACGCCATCGCGTTGAAGATCGTATAGAGGCCATAGAGCATCAGCGCGGTGAACCAGTTCCGCGTCGCAATCGCCATCGCGCCGACGAGCAGCAGGAATTCAAAGACATAGGTGATGTTCGGCCCGACCTTGTCGGCGAGTGGTTTGACCATCTGCTGGATCAGCGGGTCGTCGCTTTCCATGAAGGCGCGGTGCATCGCGAAATTGCCGACGCCGGCACAGAAAATGGCGATGAGCGCGATAACCATAGGTTTGCAAATGGGGGACGCGGGGTGGAAATGCCAGCAACTTTCGGTTTATAGGGGCGCATCGCTCGCGCACCGGCCCCGCGCGGACGATCGAACGAACCCGGCTCCTGCCCCCCACAGAAGGACGTCTTCGGTGACAACTCTCCCCCGCCTGGCCGCGCTTTGCCTGCCGCTCGCTCTAGCCGTTCCGTCGGCGCACGCGTCGCAGGAACCGGTGAATCCGCCGCAGCCGAACCCCGTGCTCGTCGACCCGGTACTGGCCAATCCGATTCCCACGGCACTGATGGAGCCCGACCCGGTGTTGCCCGACGCGGTGCGCGCGATGATCGACGCCGCCTTCGCGAGCGGCGACAATGACGATGTCGAAGCGGTGGCCAAGGTCGCCAGACGGACCAACCCGCGTAATATCGGCGAAATCGACGCGCTCCTCGCTTATTATCGCAGCGAGCATCCCCCGGAGACGCCGCCCGACCCGGTGGGCAATATGCTCGCTGCCGCGATGGCGACCGCCAAGGATGCCGATGTCGAGGCGGTGGCAAAGCTTGCGAAGGAAACCAATCCCGAGAATGCAGCGGAGATCGAGGAACGGCTCCTCGCCTATCGCGCCGAACGAAAGCGTCTGCGGGACGAGGCGGCGGCGGCCGAGCGCGCCAGGCTGGCCGCGTCGAAATTCTGGCAGAACTGGAAGGGCGAGGGGCAGATCGGTGCGTCGCAGAGCAGCGGCAACACCGAGTCCGTCGGGCTGAGCGCCGGCGTCGCGCTCGCGCGCAAGGGGATCGACTGGACGCACAAGTTTCGCGCGCAGGCCGATTACCAGCGCACCAACGGCAAGACATCGGTCGAACGCTATCTGAGCGAGATCGAGCCGCAATATCGGATCAACGACCGCACCTTTGCTTTTGGCCTCGGCCGCTGGGAACATGACCGGATCCTCGGGTACGACACGCGCTGGAACCTGTCGGGCGGGCTCGGCTACAAGGTCGTCGATAGCAAGAAGATGACGCTGAGCCTGAAGGGCGGCCCGGCGTTTCGCCAGACCGACTTCGTGAACGGCGAAGAGGACACCGAACTGACCGCGCTCGCGGGGCTCGATTTCGGCTGGCAGATATCGCCGACGCTGCGGCTGACACAGGTCGCATCGACGATCATCGGCGAGGCCAATGGGTCGACCAGCTCGCAGACCGCGCTCAGCGCCAAGCTGACCGGCGCGTTGTCGGCGCGCATCGCCTATTCGGCGCAGATCGACACAAGCCCGCCGCCGGGCATCGAAAGCGTCGACACGCAGACGCGGTTTACGCTGGTGTACGGGTTTTAGGTTTTTCGATCCTCCCTGTCGCGCGGCGATGGGGGGGGGGGACCGCTCGCGTAGCGAGTGGTGGAGGGGCCGCGTTATAGCCCCTCCGTCAGCGCTTCGCACTGCCACCTCCCCATGGCTTCGCCACAGGGAGGATCAGCGCTCCGCTTATTTGATGCTCGCCAGCACGTAGAGGAATTCGGCGAAACCCATCGTCGCATCGACCAGCCCCGCGACCTTGGGATTGGTCGAATCGATCAGAAAATATTCATCGGGAGCGTGCGCACCCGAACCGTGGCCGATGCCGAAATGCGCCGCGGGAATCGACACCGGCGGCGCGGTGAAGGTCGAGCCCGGCCAGCTACCCGCCATCCGCGGGTTGAGGCTCGTCGCGACGCCGAGCTTCTTGTACGTCGCGAGTTCCGAGCGGACGAGGCGGCTGTCCTCGGCGACCTCCGTCGGATCGTAGCCGCCCGATACATTGACCTCGACATCGGTGAAGCCATGCTTGTCGAGATGCGCGCGCAGCTTCTTTTCGGCCTCGGCGCGCGTCTGGTTGGGAACGAGGCGCAGGTCGAGCTTGGCGACCGCCTTGCCGGGCAGCACGGTCTTGCCGCCGGGGCCGGTATAGCCCGCGACCAGCCCCTCGATATTGACCGTCGGTTCCTGCGCGAGGCGGGTCAGCGCGTCGTCGTAGGAGAGATTGTCGATCCAGTGGGTGACCCCGAGCGCCGCCTTCTGCTGCGCCTCGTCGCCCGCCTTCGCGGCTTCGCGGATCAGCGTCTTTTCGCGCTCGGTGAGCGGGCGAACATTTTCGAACCAGCCCTCGATCGCGGGCTTGTTGCCATCGGGGGTGACGAGCGTCTGCAATGCCTGCACCAGACGCCAGGCGGGCGAGTCGACCATCGCTTTCAGGCTCGAATGGACGTCGCCTTTCGGACCGCGGCCCCATTTTTCGCCGCTCGCGATCAGTTCGAGTTCGATGATGCCTTTCGAGCCGAGGTTGACCGTGACGTTGCCGGTCTTGCCCTGCGAGGCGAAGGGGATGAAGATGCCTTCGCATTTCTTCAGCGCGGCGAGGATGTTGGGCTTGGTCGCGATCTGGCGGAAGTGCGGCGAGCCGATCTCCTCCTCACCCTCGCACACGAGCACGATGTTGACCGGCAGTTTGCGCCCCGCGGCGCGGATCGCGTGGAGCGCGGCGAGGAAAGTCGCCTCGGGCCCCTTCTGGTTCACCGCTCCGCGGCCCATGATCGCCTGCCCGAAACCGGGGCGCTCGACCATCTTGCCCTCGAGCGGGGGCGACGACCATTCGGCCGGGTCATACTGTTTGACGTCGTACATGAAATAGATGCCGAGCGTGCGCTTCGCGCCGACATCGATCGTGCCGAACACGCCGGGATGGCCGTCGGTCGGCACGATCTCGACATTGGTGAAGCCCGCGTCCTTCGCGAGCTCGGCCATATAGGCCGCGCCCTCGGGCATGCTGCGATTTTCGGCGGCGATCGAGGGGAGGGCGATCCAGTCGCGGATGCGCTTGATCGACGCATCCTTGCCCGCCTCGGCCGCCTTGCGGATATCCGTCATCGTACCCGACTGCGCCCAGAGCGGAACGGGCTGCATGAACGCGGCACCCGCCCCCAGCATCGCGGTGCCGCGCAACATGTCGCGGCGGTTCAGTCGGTTAAGCTCACGGAAATCCATCATGCGTCCCCTGCCTGCTTCGTATGCGAAGCAATGTGCCGCATCGGCGGCGAAACGCAAGCGCGTGTCGGGGACTTACCGTTACGTGGGTAGCGACCGGCCGTCGTCCCACGATCGTCATCCCGGCGAAGGCCGGAATCTCGCCGTTTCGGAGGTTTCGCGCCGCTAGGCGAGACCCCCGCCTTCGCCGGGGTGACGAAGGACGAGGGAGGAGTTACGCCTTCTCGAGCAACCCTTCGTCCTTGATCCGTTTCTGCCACAGCTTCGGCGCGTTGACGTGGACATTCTGGCCTTCGCTGTCGACCGCGACAGTGACGGGGAAGTCCTGGACTTCGAACTCGTAGATCGCTTCCATGCCGAGGTCGGCGAAACCGACGACCTTCGACCCCTTGATCGCGCGCGCGACCAGATACGCCGCGCCGCCGACCGCCATGAGGTACGCGCTCTTGTGCTTGGCGATCGCCTGCGTTGCGGCGGGGCCGCGTTCGGCCTTGCCGACGCAGGCGAGCAGACCTTGGTCCAGCATCATGTCCATGAACTTGTCCATGCGCGTCGCGGTCGTGGGCCCTGCGGGGCCGACGATTTCTTCGCCGACCGGGTCGACCGGGCCGACGTAGTAGATGACGCGGCCCTTGAATTCGACGGGAAGTTCGTCGCCCTTCGACAGCATGTCGGCGATGCGCTTGTGCGCGGCGTCGCGGCCGGTGAGCATCTTGCCGCTCAAGAGGATGCGGTCGCCCTGCTTCCAGCTGGCGACCACCTCGGGCGTCAGATTGTCGAGGTCGACGCGGATCGCGGCCGTATCGGGCTTCCAGTCGATCTGCGGATAGTCGGCGAGCACGGGCGGTTCGAGGAACGCCGGGCCGCTGCCGTCGAGCGTCACGTGCGCGTGGCGGGTGGCGGCGCAGTTCGGGATCATCGCGACGGGCTTCGAAGCGGCGTGCGTCGGCCAGTCGGCGATCTTGATGTCGAGCACGGTCGCGAGGCCGCCGAGCCCCTGCGCGCCGATGCCGAGCGCGTTGACCTTTTCATACAGCTCGATGCGCAGCTCTTCGGTCGGGTTCGACGGGCCGCGTGCGAGCAGCTCGGTCATGTCGATCGGGTCCATCAGCGACTGCTTCGCGAGCAGCATCGCCTTTTCGGCGGTGCCGCCGATGCCGATGCCGAGCATGCCCGGCGGGCACCAGCCGGCGCCCATCTGCGGCACCATTTCGAGCACCCAGTCGACGATCGAATCCGACGGGTTCATCATCTTGAACTTCGACTTATTCTCGCTGCCGCCGCCCTTCGCGGCGACGTCGATCACGACCTTCGCGCCGGGGACCATTTCGACGTTGAGCACCGACGGCGTGTTATCCTTCGTGTTCACGCGGCTGAAGGCCGGGTCGGCGAGGATAGAGGCGCGCAGCTTGTTGTCGGGGTGGAGATAGGCTTTGCGCACGCCCTCATCGACGACCTGCTGCAGGCTGCGGGGTGAGTCGAGGCGGCAGTCCATGCCCCATTTGATGAAGACGGTGACGATGCCCGTGTCCTGGCAGATCGGGCGGTGCCCCTCGGCGCACATGCGGCTGTTCGAGAGGATCTGCGCCATCGCGTCCTTCGCGGCGGGCGAGACTTCGCGTTCGTAGGCGGCGCCCAGCGCGCGGATATAGTCCATCGGATGGAAATAGCTGATGTACTGGAGCGCGTCGGCGATCGTTTCGATCAGGTCGTCTTCGCGGATGATCACGGTGTTCATGTGCAGCCCTTCGCCCTTTTGCAGGATTCGCGGCTTCCCTAGACCCGCACGGTCGGGGTGGACAAGGGGTCAGGTGCGGCGGCGGCCGAAGACAGGGCGCGTCGGGGTGGCGGTTTGTACTTCGCCGGGTTCGGGCACCGCCGCCCCTAGATCGACGAGCGGGCGTTTGTGGGCGAACGCCCGCCAACTGCCCGTAGCGGCCAGCGCCAGAAGCAGAAGCCAGCCGCCCGCCGCCGATGGTATCAGCGCCCAGGCGAAGGCGGCGGGGGTGATGATCGCCATCACGGTCGGGATCGCGGCGAGGATCGCGATCGTCCCGAACAGCGCCCACCAGCGCCCGAACTGCGTCGCCGCGGCGCCGATCATGACATTGGTCGCGGCGAGCAGCAGGAACTTGGCGGCAACGGGGTAGGGCAGGCTCGCCATCGCGGGCGAATAGTCGCCCAGCGTGAAGGCGGCCTGGATGTCGAAGAGCAGGTAATTCTCCCATGCGTCGCAAAGCGCCGCGGCGACCGGCAGCACGGCGGCGGCAAGAAGCGCGCGGAGGCGAAGCTCGTGCCAGAGTGCGATGCACCCGCTGGCGAGAAAGCCGGCGTAGAGCAGCATATAGAGATAGTCGCGCTCGTTGCCGGTCCGCATCGCAGCGAGGCGCGTGACCTGCTGCGGGTCGGTATAGAAGCCGAAGATCGCTTCGAGGTCGGCTTGACCGCCGGCGAACTCGAACGCGAGGACCGGGGCGCCATAGCCCGGCGCAATGTCATGCCCCGTCTGCGGAAAGACCTGGCCCAGATAGAGTCCGAAGAGCAAAGTCGCGATGCCGAATGCCAGCGTCCAGACCCACGCGCGCGTCGGTGCGGGCGGGCGCGTCCGCTGCGTTTCGATCCAATGCTGGAGCCCCCCGACCATCGTTTAGATGTCCGGTGGAGCGCGGCGGCTCACCTTATTGGCACTCGGCGCATTTGCCGCGCACCTCGATCACCGGGCGCTCGGCGGCGAAGCCCGTCGCCTCGGCCGCGGCGCGAACGCCGCCCGAAATCTTGTCGTTATCGACATGCACCGCGGTGCCGCATGTGTCGCAGATCAGGAAGATGCAGTCGTGGAGGCAGCCGGGATGGCTGTTCGCGACAAAGGCGTTCGCGCTTTCGACGCGGCGGACGAGGTTGTTCGCCACGAACAGGTCGAGGATGCGATAGACGCTGTTCGGCGCGACGCGCTTGCCGCGCTTCTGCGAGACGATGTCGGCGATTTCATAGGCGCTCGCGGGCTTGCCGATTTCGGCGACCGCGTCGAAAATCTGCGCGCGCATGTCGGTCCATGCTTCGCCCGCGCCCTCGAGCGCAGTCTGCGCCGCCTTGGCGAGCGAGGCGCCGCTGGCCTCGACGTGCGGATGATCATGCTTGCCCATTGGCGTTTCCTCGAAGCGTGGGAAATCCCGCGCTAACTATCGTCCCAATGTAGGCTGTTTAGGGCGCGCCCGCAAGTTGCGGACATCTCCGATGCGGTGGGATCAGTGCCGCGCGCGGCGGTTGAGGTCGTGGCCCAGGGCGACGACCGCGACGCCGATCATCGTCGCGATCACTTCGCTGCCGTCGTGCGGCCGCGACAGCGCGCCCGCCATCATGCCCAGCCCGAAGCTGCCGACCGCGAAGGGCATCATATAGCCGTGGCTGAGCACGCCCGAAACGAGCGTGATCAGCGCAAAGCCGATCGCGATGATCAGCCCGATCTCGTGGAACAGATGATTGTCGAGAAACACCCCGCCGACCGAGGCGATCGACGCGAAGAAGATCGTCGTCGCAAGGCAATGGACAAGGCACAGCCCCGACAGTCCCATCGCGAGCTGGTCGCCGCTGAGCGAGGTCAACGGACGCGAATCGCGCGCAGCCCGAACCACCGCGCCGAGACGCGTCAGGACAGGGGCATGGCTGGCGACTTGGGTCACCCGATTCTCCGTTGGTGCAATAGCGAGCCGAGATATGGCATATCATGACAAAGGTTACAACATTACATTGTCATATTCTTTCGGGTTGCGGACACGGCCGATCGGGCTACATAAGTTGCGGAACGAAACCTGAAGGGGGCGCGATGTCTGAACTGGCCCGGCCGCTGAGGCTGCCTTGCGGCGCGATCCTGCCGAACCGGATCGCCAAGGCGGCGATGACCGAGGGGATGGCGACCCCCGATGGCCGCCCGACCCCCGAACTCGACCGGCTTTACGGCCTGTGGTCCGACGGCGGCGCGGGGCTGCTCATCGGCGGCAATCTGGTGATCGACCGCGATCATCTCGAGCGCCCGGGCAATGTCGTGATCGAGCGGGTGCCCGACGCCGACATGCACGAACGCCTCTCGCGCTGGGCTGCCGCGGCAACGCGCGGCGGCAATCATTTCTGGGCGCAGATCAGCCATAGCGGGCGGCAGACGCCCGCGGTGGTCAACCGTCACCCGAAATCGGCGTCGGACGTGAAACTCGGGTTGCCCGGCGGGCAGTTCGGGCAGCCCGAACCGCTGACTCGCGACGAGGTCGCCGAGCTGGTGCAGCGCTGGGCGGTCGCGGCAAAGGCGTGCCAGGACGCGGGCTTCACCGGGGTGCAGGTGCACGCCGCGCACGGCTATCTGATGTCGCAGTTCCTGAGCCCGCTTTCGAACCGCCGCACCGACGATTATGGCGGCAGCCTCGAGAACCGCGCGCGCCTGCTGCTCGATGTCATCGCGGCGATCCGCGCCGCGACGGGGCCGGCCTTCCCGATCTCGGTCAAGCTCAACAGCGCCGATTTCCAGAAGGGCGGCTTCGCTTTCGAGGACAGTCTGGCCGTCGCGGGGTGGCTGGAGGCCGCCAGCGTCGACCTGATCGAGATTTCGGGCGGCACCTATGAACAGCCGAAGCTGCTCGGGATCGAGGGGATGGAGGACAGCGCGCCGCAGAATGTCGCGCCGTCGACGCTCGCGCGCGAGGCCTATTTTATCGATTTCGCGCTGGCGATGCAGGCGCGCGTGTCGGTGCCGTTGATGGTCACCGGCGGCTTTCGCAGCCGCGCCGCGATGGAGCAGGCGCTTGAGCGTGGCGCGGCCGACGTGATCGGGCTCGGCCGGCCGATGTGCCTGATGGCGGACGCGCCCAAGCGCCTGCTGGCAGGCGACGAGGCATTGCCGCGATATGAGGACGGCCTCGGGCTCGTTCCCGGCTGGCTGGGCTTCCTCAAGCGCTTGCAGATGGTCAAGGCGATCGACGGCTTCGCGGGCATTTACTGGTTCTACCAGCAGCTCTGGCTGCTCGGCCACAAGGGCCGGATCGACGAAGGGCTGAGCGTCTTTTCGGCCCTCCGCACGCTCGAGGCGCGCAACAAGGCGATCATGAAGGCGCGGGGGCAGTTACCTCCAACCTTCCCCTCGTCACCCCCGCGAAGGCGGGGGTCCAGCTTGTTCAGGCGTTGAGAGTGTCAAAAAGATCGAGCCAATCGGGATTCTGCTCTTCAATCAGGCGGAATTTCCAATCGCGATTCCATTTTTTCAACGCCTTTTCCCGGGCAATGGCATCGCCGATATCGTTATGCGGTTCGGCGTAGACCAGACGATCCAGCCCATAACGTTTACAAAAGTCGGACCCGTCGCCGGTGCGGTGCTGGAAAATGCGGGTGGCGAGGTGGGACGTCACCCCGATGTAGACCGTTCCGCGATAGCGGTTGGCCATAATGTAAACGTGACCGCCTTTGGACATTGCGAACACTTCAAAAAGCTGGACCCCCGCCTTCGCGGGGGTGACGTAGAGATGTTTAAGCCCCTTCCTCCGCGCGCAACGCCTTCCGGTCCAGCTTACCGATCATCGTCTTGGGCAGGTTCAGCCGCACCTCGACCTCTTTCACCCGCTCATGCTTGCCAAGCTGGGGGTTGAGCCAGGCGGCGAGCGCCTCGCCGCTCACCTGGAACCCGTCCTCCAGCGTCACGAAGGCCTTGGGCGCCTCGCCGCGATAGGCGTCGGGAACGCCGAGTACGATCGCTTCCTTGACCGCGGGATGCTCGTAGAGATGCGCCTCGATCACGCTCGGGTACACCTTGAACCCGCCGACCGCGATCATGTCCTTCAACCGGTCGACGATGCGGATATAGCCATTGGCCTCGACCACCGCGACGTCGCCGGTGCGCAGCCAGCCGTCGTCGGTGAAGCTGTCCTTGTCCGCGTCGGCGCGGTTCCAGTAACCTTGCATGATCTGCGGCCCCTTGACCGCGAGTTCGCCGGGCTCGCCGTCGGGGGCGTCCTTCGACGGATCCTCCTTGTCGAGAAGCCGAATGTGCGTCGCGGGGAGCGGCTGGCCGATCGTGCCCGGCTGGACCGGGCCTTCATAGGGATTGGTCGCGACCACGCCCGAGCTTTCGGTGAGGCCATAGCCTTCGACGAGCGAGGCACCCGTCGCCGCGGTGAATTTCTCACGCAATTCACCGGGCATCGGCGCGCCGCCCGAGATGCAGATGCGCAGTGAAGAAAAGTCGGTCTTCGCGAGATCGGGGTGATCGAGCAACGCCTGATACATCGTCGGCACGCCGGGCAGCGCGGTCGTTTTGGTGCGCGTGATCGCGTCGAGCGCCTGCTTCGCATCGAAGCGCGGCAGCATCGTGATCGAACCGCCGTTGAGCACCGTGCGGTTGAGCACGCAGGTGTTCGCGAAGACGTGGAAGAAGGGGAGGACGCCGAGGATGCGATCCGCGGCGTCATGGTCAGGGTCGATCGCATTGACCTGCCGCGCATTGGCGGTGAGGTTCTGGTGCGTCAGCTTGGCGCCTTTTGGTGTTCCCGTCGTGCCGCCGGTATATTGGATCAGCGCGATGTCCTTTTCGGCGTCGATCGCGACGGGTTCGGGCCGGCCGTCATTGTCGGTGAGCGCCGAGAAACGGATGACGCGGGGGTCTTCGGGGAGCGCCGCGACCTCGGTCCGCTTGAACAGGCGATAGAGCACCGACTTCGCCGCGGGCAGCCCGCCCGCGACCGAGCCGACGACGAGCTGTTTGAGGCTTGAGCCGTCGAGCACCTTCAATGCAGTGGGGAGCAGCGCCGCGGCGCTGATCGTGAACAGCGTCTCGGTACCCGAATCCTCGACCTGCGCCTCGAGCTCGGCGACCGTATAGAGCGGCGAGAAATTGACCACCGTCGCCCCGGCGGCGAGCGCGCCATAATAGGCCGCGACATAATGCGGGACGTTGGGCAGGAAGAGTCCGACGCGGCTGCCCTTGCCGATGCCCTGCAATTGCAATCCGCGTGCGACGCGGGCGGCGCCGCGCGCGACCTCGGCATAGCTGAACTGGCGGCCGAGGAAATCGAGCATCGGCGCATCGCCGCGCCGCGCGACGCTGGCGGCGAGCATGTCGGGCAGCGACAGCGGCGCAAACTCCTGGTCCCAGGCCGTGGGATGGCGATAATCGGTAGACCAGGAAAAGCGGCTGTCCATCGGGGGTTGATATCCTCTTCGAATAGGCGGGGTTCCTTACACTAGGGTCAGTAAGGTGATTTGCAACCGGGCTCGCTTGCGGCGCGCAGTCCGGACGGCTAGGCAGCGCATATTGTCTTCGCCAGGGGTTTTGTCATGCTGCAGCTGTCATCGCGCGTCGCCGCGCCGCTCGTCCTTCTCGCCTGCGCGCTCGCCGTTCCGGCTACCGCGAAGGACAAGCTGCCGACCGCAAGGCCCGCGCAGATCCAGGAGCTCTACGCCTGCCGCGACATCGCCGATCCGGCGGCGCGCCTCGCCTGTTTCGACCGCGAGGTCGGCGAGCTGTCGACCGCCGATCAGGCGCGCGAAATCACTTTTACCGACCGCGAGACCGCCAAAAAGGCGCGGCGCGGACTGTTCGGCTTTGCCTTCCCCAAGCTCGGCGGAATTTTCGGCGGCGATGAGGATGAGGTCAAGGAGATCGAAACGACGATCCGCTCGGCGAGCATCGACCGGTCGGGCAAATATACGCTGGTGATGGAAGATGACGCGGTGTGGGTGCAGATCGACACCACCCGCCTGCCGCGCCAGCCGAAGGCGGGGCAGAAAGTGAAGATCAAGGTCGCGACGATGGGCAGCTATTTTGCGTCCATCGACGGCGGCCGCACGATCCGCATGAAGCGCGACCGCTGACCGCCGCGGGCGCGCGACCGGCACCCATGACACAGCGATGACGATACCGCGATGACGGGCGGCGACGCGATCCCGCTTCCGGGGCCGGGCTGTCCGCCCTTCGTCCTGCTCGACGACGCGCGCGCCGAGGGCGCGGCGGCGGCGCGATTGTTCGTCGATCCGGTCGAGGTGTTGACCGCCCATTCCGCGGCCGAGGTTCCGGCGCTGCTTTCGGCGCTCGACGCGGCGCAGGCGCGCGGGCTCCATTCGGCGGGCTATCTGACGTACGAGGCGGGCAAGGCGCTCGCGCCGGCATGGCGCGGGGCGGTCGATGCCGAAACCGGCGATGCGCCGCTCGGCTGGTTCGGGTTGTTTCACCAGGTCCGGCGGATCGACGCCGACAAGGTGGCGGGCCTGCTTCCCGATCCGGCGTCGGCGTGGATCGGCAAGGTCGCGCCGCGCGTCGCGCGCGCCGACTATCTGGCCGCTGTCGAGGCCGTGCTGGGCTTCATCCGCGCCGGCGATATCTATCAGGCGAATTTCACCTTTCGCGCCGACGTTCCGGTGCGCGGCAATCCGCTTGCCATTCATGCACGGCTGCGCCGCACCGCGCGCGCGGGTTATGGCGGGGTGATCTGGACCGGCGAACAGGCGATCGTCTCGCACTCGCCCGAACTCTTCTTCGCGCTGCGGGGCGGGCAGGTGATGGCGCGGCCGATGAAGGGAACCGCGGCGCGGCTTGCCGATCCCGAGGCCGACGCCGCCGCGGCGCACGAGCTTGCCGAAGATCCCAAACAGCGCGCCGAAAATCTGATGATCGTCGACCTGATCCGCAATGACCTGTCGCGCGTCGCGGTGCCGGGGTCGGTCGCGGTGCCCGACCTGTTCCGTGTCGAAAGCTTCCCGACGATCCACCAGCTCGTCTCCGATGTCAGTGCGCGCCTGCCCGAAGGCGCCGGGGCGGTCGACGTGTTGCGCGCGGCTTTTCCGTGCGGGTCGATCACCGGGGCGCCGAAAGTGCGCGCGATGGAAATCATCGACGAGCTGGAATCGGGGGCGCGCGGGCTTTACACAGGCTCGATCGGGTTCATCGAGCCGGGGGGCGATGCGGCATTCAATGTCGCGATCCGGACGCTTTTGTTACCGCAAAGCGCCTTGCAGGACGGTCCTGCTTGCGCCACGCTGGGACTGGGCTCCGGAATCGTCGCCGACAGCGAACCGGTTGAAGAATGGCGCGAATGTCTGGCCAAGGGGGAATTTGTGGGCGCAGCGGGGGAAAGCTTCGACCTCATCGAAACGATGTTCTTCGATCCGGTCGAAGGCGTCCAGCGGATCGAAGGGCATCTGGCGCGGATGAAGGCGAGCGCCGCGGCGCTGGGCTTCGTGTTCGATCGGCACGGCGCGCGCAACGTCCTGCAATCGGCGACCTTCCGCCTGCGCAGCGCCGCGCGCGTGCGGATGCGGCTCGCGCCGTCGGGCGCGCTCGCGATCGAGGTGTCGCCGCTGCCACGGCTTGCCGAACTGCCCGTGCCCGTCGCGGTGCGGCCCGCGCCGATGGCCGCCGACGATTTCCGCCTGACGCACAAGACGAGCCTGCGTGCCGCCTATGACGGGGCGCGGCACGAGAGCGGCACGGCCGAGGTCGTCTTCGTCGACGAGCCCGGCTTCGTCACCGAGGGCAGCTGGAGCAATATCTTCGTCGAACGCGACGGCCAGCTGCTCACCCCGCCGCTCGCGCTCGGGCTGCTTCCCGGGGTGCTGCGCGCCGAACTGATCGACAAGGGGCGCGCGGTCGAATCGCACCTGCGGATCGCCGATCTGGAAAGTGGATTCTTTATCGGCAATTCGCTGCGCGGGCTGATCCCCGCACGGCTGGCGGACGCTGCGGCATCCGCGATAGGCTGACCTGCCGGCTGCATAGGTAAATTATCAAGCTGCGCGCTTGCGAATATCGGTTAGACGCTTTAGGCGCGGCCGCGCGCAATTTCCTGTCCTTTTGCAGCCCGAACCGCGCAAGCTACGGAAGATATCGTCATGTCGCTGAAGCCCCATGTCTCCGCCGCCCTCAACCGCATCCAGCCCTCGGCCACGCTCGCGATGACCGCGCGCGTGACGGCGCTGAAAGCCGCGGGCGTCGATGTGATTGGCCTCAGCGCCGGCGAGCCCGACTTCGATACGCCCGACTTCGTCAAGGAAGCGGCGATCGAGGCGATCCGCAATGGGCAGACCAAATATACGCTCGTCGACGGCACCGTGGCGCTGAAGGACGCGATTCGCGGCAAGTTCCGCCGCGACAACGGCCTCGAATTCGGGCTCGACCAGATTTCGGTCAATGTTGGCGGCAAGCACACTTTGTTCAACGCGCTGGTCGCGACGGTCGACAAGGGTGACGAGGTGATCATCCCCGCGCCCTATTGGGTGAGCTACCCCGACATCGTCGCCTTTGCGGGCGGCACGCCGGTGATCATCGAGGGCACCGCGGCGCAGAATTACAAGATCACCCCGGCGCAGCTTGATGCCGCGATCACGCCGAAGACGCGCTGGGTGATGTTCAACTCGCCGTCGAACCCGTCGGGCGCCGCCTATTCGGGCGAAGAGCTCGACGCGCTCGGCGAGGTGATCCGCCGTCATCCGCATGTGATGGTGATGACCGACGATATGTACGAGCATGTCTGGTACGCCGATTTCGCCTTCACCACCTTTGCGCAGCGCTGCCCCGACCTGATCGACCGCATCCTGACGGTGAACGGCTGTTCGAAAGCCTATGCGATGACCGGCTGGCGTATCGGCTATGCCGGCGGCCCCGCATGGATCATCAAGGCGATGGGCAAGCTACAGTCGCAGTCGACGTCGAACCCCTGCTCGATCGCGCAGGCCGCCGCCGCCGCCGCGCTCGGCGGGCCGCAGCAGTTCCTCGACGATCGCAACGCCGCGTTCAGGAAGCGCCGCGACATGGTCGTCGCGATGCTCAACGACGCGCCGGGCCTGAACTGCCCCGTCCCCGACGGTGCCTTCTATGTCTATCCCGACGCGTCGGGCTGCATCGGCAAGAAGACCCCCGACGGCAAGCTGATCGACAGCGACGAAGCGCTGATCGACTATTTCCTCGACAGCGCCAAGGTCGCGGCGGTGCACGGCGGCGCCTTCGGCCTGTCGCCCGCGTTCCGCGTCTCCTACGCGACGTCGGAAGCGGTTCTGAAGGAAGCGTGCGTGCGCATCCAGCAGGCGTGCGCGGCGCTCAGCTAACGCCTCCCCGGCGCAAACTATCTGCGCACGATTATTTTGTACCGATCGGTCTTGTAATCGCAGCGGCGGCAACTATTTGAACCTGAACGGCGGTTAACCGCCCGGTTCACCGGATAGTAAGTCATTTCCGTTAAGGGTGACTGCCATCACTGCACGGCTGGTCGGGGCGCTCCATATCGTCGGTGTAACCAAAGCGGCAAAAGCCGCGAATCGACAAGATATGAAAAGAGGCCCATATGCTCTCCATGCTCCGCTCCGACTGGTTCCTGACCATGCTCGCTGGCTTCGCGATTGGCGCGACTTATATCGTGCTCAATCAGCCGGCGCTGCCGATCCCGGTGTGACGCCGCTGCGGCGCACCCTTTCGCTTCGCGCCGTCACGGCGCTGGTCGCAGGCGCGATCGTCGCGCAATGCACCCCGGCGCAGGCCGAAAGCGTCGTCAAGCTGCCCGCTCCGCTCGTCGACCCTGCCGTCAACGCGAAACGCGCGACCGCGGTGCTTGCGGGCGGCTGTTTCTGGGGCGTTGAGGGCGTCTTTTCCAACGTCAAAGGCGTGATTTCGGTCGAATCGGGCTATCATGGCGGTAACGCCGCGACCGCCAAATATGAACGGACTCACGACGGCAAGTCGGGCCATGCCGAGGCGGTTCGCATCGTCTATGACCCGAGCCAGGTCAGCTATGGCAGCCTGCTCCGCATCCTCTTTTCGGTGATCGCCGATCCGACGCTCAAAAATCGTCAGGGTCCCGACACGGGCCCGCAATATCGCGCCGCGATCGTCCCGCTCGACGCCAGCCAGCGCCAGGTCGCGACCGCCTATCTGTCGCAGATCGGCGGCGGCAAATATTTCGCGAAACCGATCGTCGTGCCGATCGAGGCGTACAAGCGCTTCTATCCCGCCGAGGCGAATCATCAGGATTTCATGCGCCTGAACCCCAAGAACGGCTATATCCTGCGCTGGGACGCGCCCAAGCTCGCGGCGCTCAAGCGGCTTTACCCCGATATGGTGCGCGCAAAGCCAGCACCCTGACAATTCCACGCGCGTAAAGCCCGAGCCCGAAATACGCCCGGTTCCGCGATTGGTCGCGGCAGAAGAATCATTCACCGCAAAACGCTGGCCCCTCCCGCGCGCCTGCGTGACGCAGGAAAAGTCCGAGAGGGGTCGGGATAATATAAAAGTCGCAAGTGCGGGGTTCGAATGAAGTTCAGGTTTTCCGGCAAGCCGCTCCTCGCCGTGTCGATGAGCGCCGCGGTGCTTGCGGGCTGCGTCAGCAGCGCCGCGATCGTTCCGCAGCCGCGCGCGCAGCCGCCAGCGGCAGTGCGCGGCCCGTCCGGTTCGGTGACGGTGCCGATCGGTCAACCGGTGCGGTCGGCGATGCCGCGTCCCGCCGGCCCCGTCGATCCCGGATTCCGCCGCGCTCCTGCGGGCCTCAACGAGCGCATCTATGAACTGTGGCGCGCCTTCCCCGGCAAGACCGGCATCGCGGTGCAGCGCATCGACGGCGAATGGTCGCTGTCGCAGCGCGGCGGCGAGCTGTTCCCGCAGCAGAGCGTGTCGAAGCTTTGGGTGGCGCTGGCGGTGCTCGACGCGGTCGATCAGGGCCGGATGACGATGGACCAGCGCGTCCGCATCGGTCCCGAGGATCTGGTGGTCTTTCACCAGCCGCTCGCCGCGCGCGTCCGCGCCGAGGGATCGGTGACGATGAGTGTCCGCGACCTCATCGAAACCGCGATCACCCACAGCGACAATCTTGCGAACGACAGCCTGCTGCGCACCGTCGGCGGACCTGCCGCCGTGCGCGCCTTCATCGCGAAAAAGGATCTCGGCTCGATCCGCTTCGGGCCCGGTGAACGCCTGTTGCAGGCGGGGACCGCGGGGCTGACATGGCAGCAAAGCTATTCGGTCGGCCGCAATTTCGAGAGCGCGCGCGCGGCGCTGTCGGCCGCGACGCGCCAAGCCGCGATGGACAATTATCTCGCCAATCCGGTCGACGGCGCCAGCCCCGCGGCGATCGCGAGCGCGCTGACGCGGCTCGCGCGCGGCACCTTGCTGTCGCCCGAATCGACCGAATATCTGCAAGGCGTGATGAGCCGCACGCGGAGCGGGCCGCGGCGGCTGAAGGCCGGGCTGCCACCGGGCTGGCAATTCATGCACAAGACCGGGACCGGACAGAATCTCGGCGGTATGACCGCGGGCTATAACGACATCGGTATTGCCACCGCGCCCGATGGCACGCGCTATGCGATCGTCGTGATGATGGGCACCACCTCGTCGGGTATTCCCGCGCGCATGGCCTTGATGCAGTCGGTGTCATCGGCCGTCGCCGAATATCACGGAAGGTAATCCCGATGAAGCTTGCTGCCCTGCCGCTGGCCCTGCTGGCGCTCGCGCTCGCCGGATGCGCGACGCCCGAAACGCGGCTGCGCACCGGCCTCAACAATGCCGGCCTGTCGAAGGCGATGTCGGCGTGCATGGCCGAACGCATGGTCGACCGGCTGTCGCTGGTCCAGCTTCGCCGCCTGTCGGCGCTCGGCAGTCTCAAGGACAAACGCGTCACCGACCTGTCGCTCGACCAGTTTTTCCGCAAGGTCCGCGCGCTCAAGGATCCCGAGATACTGACGGTGTCGACCAGCTCCGCCGCGCTCTGCGCGCTGCGCTAAATTCTCAATCGCCCGGAAAGCGCACGACGAGGTTCGGCGGCGGAAAGCTGTTCCGCACCGTTTCGGAGCGGTCGGCCGGCAGCCATGCTTCGCGACGGGAAAAGCTTTCGATCGTGGCATATTGCCCCAGCCGCGTAAGCGAGGTGACGACATAGGGCTGGCCCTCGGCGCCGAGGATCGACGCGCGGTCGGCGAGGTGGAAATGGAGGTGCGGCGCGCTCGCCTGCCCGGTGAAGCCGAGGAAGCCGACGACCTGCCCCGCCTTGACGCGGTCGCCGACCGCGACCGGCGCGCCCTGTTTCATATGCTCATAGGTCGCGATGCGGCCGCCGCCGATGTCGAGCATCACGAAATTGCCGCTGGCGTCGGCAATCCCGGGCCTCGGCCTGCCCGATACGGTGGCCGGGTCGGGGACATCGTCGCGCACCGCGACGACCGTACCGTCTGCGACCGCGAGCACCTCGGCGCCGAAGCCATAGTGATTCGCCGGGATATTGGCATCGCCCGACGACAATTTTCCTTTCGTGTCGACCTTCATATAGTCGATCGCGAAACGGCCGGGCAGGGTGGCCGATCCTTCGGTGGCATAGAAGACGCGGCGATGCCCGCGCTCCATGCCGGGATCATACACCGCGACCCACGGGCCGCCGCGCAGCGGCGGCGACAGGCGGGGCAGAGCGGCGGCCTCCGGCGTTGCCGTGCCGCCCGAAATTGTGAAATCACCTTCATTGGTGTCGATCTTGCTCAGCGTCAGGCTGTGCGAGATCGATCCGCGGAGATAGGCGGCGGGGACGGGCGCGCCGATATAGACGACAGCGCGGCGGCCGATGGGAATGATCCGCGAATTGGCTTCGGGCGGCCCGACGAGATCGATCGCCGTGGGCAGTTCGTCCCGGCTATAGGTCTTGATCGGCGTGTCGCCTGCCTTGATCGCGAGCGCGTTCAGCTCGAGCGGATGGCTGGAAAAATTGGTGAGGTGGAGTTCATAGACGAGCTGGTCGGCGTCGCCGATCCGAACGATTTTGGGCGCCTCGACGATTTGTACATCGATCGACTGGTTCACTTGTGCCGTCGCGGCGACCGCACCGGCGAGCGTCAACCATGTCAAAACAAGAAGCTTTATCCGCATCTTCGCGTCCCTCATCCCGATCCCTCGACCGTGCCCGATTATCAACTCGGGCCCGGGGCGTCATCCGAAAGACGGACCGGCTCGCCGCAAGCCTTTGCCGCGCACAAGAATATCTGGGGCTACCCGGGGGTAGAATTGGCGCCAAACTTGTGCTTAGGCGGCGCCGATCCTCTCCCTTCACAGAGTCGAAAGGCCCGGCAGACCTCATGAACATCCACGAATATCAGGCAAAAGAACTGCTCGCGAAATTTGGCGTTGCCGTCCCCAAGGGCATTGCCGCGATGACCGTCGAGGAAGCCGTCGCCGCGGCGAAGCAGCTCCCCGGGCCGCTCTATGTCGTGAAATCGCAGATCCACGCGGGTGGCCGCGGCAAGGGCAAGTTCAAGGAACTCGGCCCGGACGCAAAGGGCGGCGTCCGCCTCGCCAAGACGATCGAGGAAGTCGAAGCGCACGCCAAGGACATGCTCGGCAACACGCTGGTGACGATCCAGACCGGCGAAGCCGGCAAGCAGGTCAACCGCCTGTACATCACCGACGGCGCCGACATTAAGCAGGAGTTCTACCTCGCTTTGCTCGTCGACCGCGCCACCAGCCGCATCGCGGTTGTCGCCTCGACCGAGGGCGGCATGGACATCGAAACCGTCGCGCACGACACGCCCGAAAAGATCCACACGATCACGATCGATCCCGCCACGGGAATCCAGCCGCACCATGGCCGCAGCGTCGCCGCGGCGCTCGGCCTGTCGGGCGATCTCGCCAAGCAGGCCGCCAAGGTGCTTGGTGGCCTCTATGCCGCCTTCCTCGGCACCGATGCCGAGCAGATCGAAATCAACCCGCTGGCTGTCTGCGAAGGCGCGAACGGCGACGAATTGCTCGTCCTCGACGCCAAGGTGGCGTTCGACGGCAATGCGATGTTCCGCCACAAGGATCTCGCCGAGCTGCGCGACCTGACCGAGGAAGATCCGGCCGAGGTCGAAGCGTCGGAATATGACCTCGCCTACATCAAGCTCGACGGCAACATCGGCTGCATGGTCAATGGCGCGGGTCTCGCGATGTCGACGATGGACATCATCAAGCTCAACGGCGAATTCCCGGCGAACTTCCTCGACGTCGGCGGCGGCGCGAGCAAGGAAAAGGTCACCGCGGCGTTCAAGATCATCCTCAAGGATCCCGCCGTAAAGGGCATCCTCGTCAACATCTTCGGCGGCATCATGAAGTGCGACATCATCGCCGAGGGCATCGTCGCCGCGGCGAAGGAAGTGAACCTCTCGGTTCCGCTCGTCGTCCGTCTCGAAGGCACCAATGTCCAGCAGGGTAAGGATATCCTCGCCAATTCGGGCCTGCCGATCGTTGCGGCCAATGATCTGGGCGATGCGGCGAAGAAAATCGTCGCAGAAGTCCGCGCGGCCTGACTCCTCGACCACCCCTCCCCACCGTGAGGGGGAGGGGTGAGGTTGACGTTTACGTAAACCGCAATTATGGCGCAGTGCACAATTTGTTGAGAGGAGCTTTGCAAGCCATGAAAATCCTCGTCCCCGTCAAGCGGGTGCTCGATTATAACGTCAAGCCGCGGGTCAAGTCCGACGGCACCGGCGTTGACCTTGCCAATGTCAAAATGTCGATGAACCCGTTCGACGAGATCGGTGTCGAAGAAGCGATTCGCCTGAAGGAAAAGGGCGTCGCGACCGAGATCATCGCGGTTTCCGTCGGCCCGGCCAAGGCGCAGGAAACGCTGCGCACCGCGCTCGCGATGGGCGCCGACCGCGCGATCCTCGTGCAGACCGACGATGCGGTCGAGCCGCTCGCGCTCGCGAAGATCTTCAAGGCAATCGCCGACGCCGAACAGCCGGGTCTCGTGATCCTTGGCAAGCAGGCGATCGACGACGACAACAACCAGACCGGCCAGATGCTCGCGGCATTGACCGGTTGGGCGCAGGGCACCTTTGCCAGCGCGGTCAACGTCGATGGCGACAGCGTCAGTGTGACGCGCGAAGTCGATGGCGGCCTCGAAACGGTGAAGCTCAAGCTTCCCGCGATCGTCACCACCGACCTGCGTTTGAACGAGCCGCGTTATGCCTCGCTGCCGAACATCATGAAGGCGAAGTCGAAGCCGCTCGATACCAAGACCCCCGCCGATTACGGCGTCGACACCGCCCCGCGCGTCAAGACGGTCAAGGTTTCGGAACCGCCCGTCCGCTCGGCCGGCGTCAAGGTCGCCGATGTCGATGAACTGGTTGCCAAGCTGAAAGCGCTGGGAGTGCACTCATGAAAACTCTGGTTTGGGTCGAACATGACGGCAAGGCCGTCAAGGACGCCACGCTTGCGGTCGTCACTGCCGCGTCGAAGCTTGGCGAAGTCCATCTGCTTGTCGCCGGTTCGGGCGTTGATGCGGTGGCCAAGGAAGCCGCACAGATCGCTGGTGTCGGCAAGGTCCATGTCGCCGACAACGCCGCTTTCGGTCACAACCTGCCCGAAAATGTCGCGCCGCTCGTCGCCGACCTGATGGGCAGCCACGACGCATTCCTCGCGCCCGCAACGACGACCGGCAAGAATATCGCGCCGCGCGTCGCTGCGCTGCTCGACGTGATGCAGATTTCGGAAATCCTGTCGGTAGAGGGTCCGAAGACCTTCACCCGCCCGATCTACGCCGGCAACGCAATCGCGACCGTCGAATCGTCGGATGCGAAGCTGGTCCTGACCGTTCGCGGCACCGCGTTCGACAAGGCCGCGACCTCGGGCGGTTCGGGCACCGTCGAAGCCGTGGGCGCGGGCAGCGATGCCGGCATCTCGAGCTTTGTCGGCGCCGAAATAGCCAAGTCGGAGCGTCCTGAGCTGACCTCGGCGAAGATCATCGTGTCGGGTGGCCGCGCGCTGGGTTCGTCCGAGAAATATCAGGAAGTGATCGTCCCGCTCGCCGACAAGCTCGGCGCTGCGCTCGGTGCTTCGCGCGCCGCGGTCGATGCGGGCTATGTCCCCAACGATTATCAGGTCGGCCAGACTGGCAAGATCGTCGCGCCGCAGGTCTATTTCGCAATCGGCATCTCGGGCGCGATCCAGCATCTCGCCGGCATGAAGGATTCGAAGACGATCGTCGCGATCAACAAGGACGAAGACGCCCCGATCTTCCAGGTCGCCGACTTCGGCCTCGTCGCCGATCTGTTCAACGCCGTTCCCGAGCTGACCGGCAAGATCTGATCCGCCGTGGCTGGCGATCACCCCGGCGTGCCCGGACTGGGCGACGCGCCGTTCAACGCCGGCGGGCGCCGCGCCACGCGCTCGGCGTCGCGCCCGGATGACGAAAACAGCGAAGCGATCGGGGGCGAAGAGGCTCTCGATCGCTCGTTGATATTGGCGAGCGTCGCGCGCGATGCGCGGCTCGACAAGAAATTCCTGCTGCTGATCATCCTTTCCGCGGCGATCGCGACGCTGGGCCTGTTGCAAAGCTCGACCGCGGTCGTGATCGGCGCGATGCTGGTATCGCCTTTGATGGGGCCGATCATGGGGATCGGCTTTGGTCTGGCGACCATCGAAAGCAATCTGATCCGCCGTTCGCTGGTGACGCTTGCCGCCGGGATGGCGGTCGCGATCCTCGTCGCGATGCTGATCATCTGGTTGTCGCCGATCAAGGACGTCACCCCCGAACTGCGCGCGCGAACCCAGCCGACCCTCCTCGACCTCGGCGTCGCGGTGGTCGGCGGCATCGCGGGCGTTTATGCGATCATGCGCAAGCTGTCGGGCGTCATGGTCGGCGTCGCGATCGCGACGGCGCTGGTGCCGCCGCTGTCGACGGTCGGCTTCGGGCTGGTGACGGGGCGGATGGATTTCGCGCTCGGCGCGGCGCTCCTGTTCCTGACCAACACGCTTGCTATTGCCTTTGCGGCGACGATCGTTGCGCGGCTCAATCATTTCGGGCCATCGCTCACGCGCCAGCATACGGCGGTGCAGGCCGTCGGCATCGTTGCGGCGCTCGGCATATTGTCGATCCCGCTTGCGCTGTCGCTCAACAATATCGTCCGCGAAATCGGCGCGCGCACGACCGTACAGACCGAACTCAATCGCCTGCTCGGCAAGGACGATCGCGTCGACAGCCTGAACGTCCGGGTCGAAAATGACGAAATTGCAGTCGATGGCGTCGTGCTCGTCGGTCAATATGCCGCGCAGCTCAACGCCAATCTGGCGCGGGCCGTGCGGGCCAAGGTGCAACGCGACGTGCGCGTCAGCATCGCCCAGTTGCGCCAGCAGACCAACGCCGCGGTGGAGTTCGAGGAACGGCTGAACCAGCGCATCGCGACGCTCGAGCAACGCGAAGACGACAGCCGCGAAATCCTCGCCGGTCTGACCGTCGGCGAGCTTGTCGCGCGCGAACGCGTGCTGATCGACGCGCAGGCGCGGCGCGTCGTCGTTCAGCGCGACCGCGAGGCGGAGGGCGAGCAGGTCGCCGCCGCGGTCGACCGCATCATCGCGGCGGTGCAGGCGGGCTATCCGCAATGGCTGATCCAGAATGGCAGTCTCACGGCGGTAGAGACGCCCGTGGCGGAAGCCGCCGCGACCGAATAGGCTTGCGCAGACCTATTCGGGTTGACCTGTCGCGCCCGATCCCATGTGATGCGCGCCGGACCCGGCGGACGCCCGGGCAGGGGAGAGGCGATATGCGCGGCAAGCGACTGGCGTTGGCGATGATGATGGCGAGTGCGGGCCTGGCGGCGAGCGCTCCGCCGCTGCACGCGCAGGCGGCGCTGCGCGAAGTGGTAACGATCGACAAGGCGCGGATCGATGCGGCGCTGAAGGCGATGATCGCCGACGGCCGCGCCGCCGGAGCTTCGGCGCTGATCTGGCAGGACGGGCGCGAGGTTTATTTCGGCAGCGCCGGCATGGCCGACCGCGAAGCGAAGCGCCCGATGCGCCGCGACACGATCGCGCAAATCTATTCGATGACCAAGCCGGTCACCGGCGTCGCGCTGATGCAATTGTGGGAAGCGGGCAAGTTCCATCTCGACGATCCGCTGTCCAGATATCTCCCCGAATATGTGAACATGCGTGTCTATGCGGGCAAGGACGCCGCGGGTCAGCCGCGTTACGTGCCCACCGATCGGCCGATCACTATCCGCGACATCCTGCGCCACACCGCGGGTTTCGCTTATGGCGCCGGGCCGACGCCCGCACATGACGCCTATGTCGCGGCCGAACCGCTCGCACTGACAATCCCCCTTGCCGAGGCGAGCAAGCGTCTCGCGGGCGTGCCTTTGCTGTACCAGCCGGGCACGCAGTGGGAATATAGCATCGCGGTCGATGTGCAGGCGGCGCTCGTCGAGAAGCTCTCGGGCCAGCGCTTCGCCGACTATGTCCGCGCGCATATCTTCGAACCGCTCAAAATGCGGGACACCGCGTGGCGCCAGCCCGACGCGCGCCTGCCGCGCTTCGCGGCGATGAATGTGAAGACGGACGGCAAGCTGGTTCAGCAAGCCGCGGCCGAGGCGCAGGTGCTGAATTTCAGGGACCATGCGCTGACACCCGGCGGCTTCGGCCTCGCCTCGACGCTCGACGATTATCAACGCTTCGCGCGCATGTTGCTGAACAAGGGGGAACTCGACGGCGCGCGCATCCTCAAACCCTCGACCGTCAAGCTGATGGCGACCGACCAGCTCGACCCGGCGATCACCGAACGCGCGTGGCTCCCCGGCAAGGGCCATGTCGGTTTTGGCTTCGACTTCGCAGTGCGCAACGGCCAGCCACTGACTGCCGAAGAAAGCCGCGGCGCGACGGGTGAATATTTCTGGGACGGCATGGCATCGACCCTTTTCTGGGTCGATCCGGCGAACAGGCTGACCGCGGTCTTCTTCGTCCAGACCATCCCCTATGACGGTACGCTCCACCGCGATTTTCGCGCCGCGGTCTATGGGCCGGACTATCGGGGCCCCGCGGGCGACTAGTCGGCCGCCTGGCGCTGTCATCCTTTTGTCATCGCGATGCCCTTGAGCGGCGCGAGGAGTTTTCTTCGATGTCTCAACCCGACAAACGCACCCTGCTCGCCGAAGGCCTTGCGGCCGGCGATGACGATAGCGCGCTGCACGCGCGCCTTGCCGCCGCGGGCGTGTCGGCGGCGGCGGCGAAATATGAGGTCGACCGGCTCGCCAGGGATCCGATGGCGGCGATGCTGCGGCGCCAGGCGGCGCGGATGGCGAAGCAGGGCTGGCTGCTCGCCAATCAGGAGCGGCTGGCGCGTGAGGCTGAAGGCGGCTTCGCGCTCGACACGCTCGCTGCGCCCGATGCCGGGCATTTCTATCGCCATTATTATGAGGTCAACCGGCCCGCGAAGCTGACGGGTATCGTCGATCATTGGCCGGCGCTGACGCGCTGGTCGCTCGACCATTTCGCCGCGGCCGCGGGCGATGCCGTCGTCGAGGCGCAGGTCGAGCGCGAGCGCGACCCCGACTATGAACTGGCGAAGGACGATCATCGCCGCCTCGTCCGTTTCGGCGAACTGACCGACTGGCTCCGCAAGGACGAGGCGAGCAATGACGTCTATCTCACCGCCTACAACAGCGGCACCAACGCCGCCGCGCTCGCTCCCTTGTGGGACGATCTGGCGCCGATCGCGCTGCTCGACGATACGCGGGCGCGCGACGGTTTCTTCTGGCTCGGGCCCAGGGGCACGCTCACCCCCTGGCATCACGACCTCACCAACAATCTGCTCGTGCAGGTGATCGGGCGCAAGCATGTGCGGATGGCGCCGCCGTGGGCGTTCGCGCGGATGCGCAACAGCCGCCACTGTTTCTCCGACTGGGGCAATGAAGCGCTACTCGCCGGCAGTGGCGATTCGGCCGTACCACCGGTGCTCGAAACAGTCATCGGCCCGGGCGAGGCCATCTTCCTGCCCGTCGGCTGGTGGCATCAGATCGAAGCGCTCGACCTCTCCGCCAGCATGAGTTTTACGAGCTTTCGCCGGCCCAATGTCCATGTTGAGGACTATGTGTCGTGGGGCGCCTTGTAACATTCCTGTGAATTTGGAGTTCCTTGAGGCAGCATTTTTTCTTTCTTGATCGCCGGCTATCCTGACGCGATTGTCGGCTTGCGCTCGCTCCGCTTAGTCCGCACCATCGCGGCATGACCTCGCTTCCTGACTTTCTCCCAGCGTTGATGACCCGCGTTGTCGGAGCTGGCGTTTTGTCGGGCCTGACGCGTTTGTCGGGCGGCGCGAACATGGAGAGCTTTGCGTTCGATTGGGCGAGGGAGGCTATGTCCTGCGCCGCGCGCCGTCGGCGGATTATATGGCGGACCGTCCGTTCGGGCATGTGGACGAGGCGGCGCTGGTGATGGCGGCGTTTGATGC
>NZ_LNRU01000021.1 GCF_001468225.1 Sphingopyxis sp. H053
GGCGGGGCGGGAGAGGGCGATATTTCTTGTCATAGTGAAGGACGAACGAGCCACCTGCCGAAAATGCTGCTCGGGCAATGTGATTTCCGGGATGAGCCGTGGCTGCCGAACGGCGCGGCGAGGATTCAGGTGCAGCTGGTCGTGCAGCGACACCATTTTTGCGATCGGGCGGACCGGTGCAACCGATCGCCCGGCCGGTTCCGCGAGCGCGCATTTCCAAGGGCATGCGCTTCAATATGACAGGGATTTTGCGTTTTGGTGTCGCGCGGGTCACCAATTCGTCATTCCGGCGCAATCTCGGCGTGATCAAAGCCGCGCATGAAAACCAGCAACCTTGCCCCGACCCGGCTGCCGAACCATTTGCGCGAAACGCAGCGGCTTCTCTTCATCGCCAAACATGCGCGCTGGACCGGCGGACTGCATGCCGATGACGGCAATCACGCGCCCTACCACCGCGAAATGCGCGAAACGCTCGAGGGGATCGGCATCGAACTGCTGATCGCCGACAGCTATGCCGCGCTGTTCGACCGGCCCGCCGCCGACTTCGTCTTCCCGCTGCTCAATCGCGGCGGCTTCTTTAATTCGGAAATGCTGCTGCCCTTGCTCTGCAACCAGCACGGCCTGCCGTACCTTGGCGCCTCGCCGATCGTGCGCGGGCTGTCCGACGACAAGCATCTGACCAAGCTCGAGGCCGCGGCGCGCGGCGTGCCGACCGCGCCCTGGGTGCTGTTCCGCCGCGGTGCGCCCGTCGACGTGTCGCGCTGCCCGCCGGCGCGGCGCTGGGTGATCAAGCCGAACAACAGCTCCGCGTCGTGGGGCGTTCGCGACGCGCACGACCGCGTTCAACTTGCGCAGGCGGTCGCCGAAATCCACGCGCTCGACCATGATGCGCTCGTCGAACCCTTTATCGACGGCAGCGACATCGAAGTGCCCGTGATCACGCTCGATGGCGAACCCGCGATGCTGCCGATGATGATTTTCGAGCAGGACGATCCGACGCAGCTGCGCACCTATCAGGAAAAGCGCGACCTCGTCGGCAGCGTCGGATATCGCATCAAGCGGTTCGACGATCCGGCGATCGCGGCGCAGATTATCGACTATACAGAGCGAATGGCGGACATATTTCGTCCGTTCGATTATGGCCGGTTCGAGTTTCGCGTCGATCACACGACCGGCGATGTCCGGCTGCTCGAGGTCAATCTCAACTGCAATCTCTGGTCCGAAAAACTGTTCTCGCGCTCGGCCGTCGCGGCGGGCTTCTCCCACGCGGCGCTGATCGAAACGATCGTCGCCGAAAGCATGCTTCGCCAGATTGCGCCCGCCGCGGCGCGGCGGAACGCCGCATGAGCGGTTCGATCCTGATCCTCGCCGGCCGCCGCCCCGGGGCGGTCGATGCGCTCGCCGAGGCATATGGCGTCGGCGACAAATGCTTTGTGCCGGTCGCCGGCCGGCCGATGATCGCGCATGTCCTGGAAAGTGCGGCCGACAGCAATGCGCGGCAGGTGTTCGTTTCGACGCATCATGCGGCGCTGCTCGCTGAATTGAACGACCCGGTGGTCGACCTGCTCGGCGACCGGCTGATCGTCGTTCCCGCGGCCGATAATCTGGCGGATTCGGTTCTCGCGGTCGCGGGCATGGCCAGCTTCCCGCTGCTCGTCACGACCGCCGACAATTGCCTGCTGACCCCCGCGACGATCGCCGAGATCGAAGCCGAGGCGACGCGGCTCGGCGCCGATGCCGGGGTCGCACTGGCGCGGCGTGAGGATGTGCTGGCGGTCCATCCCGAAGGCCAGCGGCGTTTTTACGAGTTTTCCGACGTCGCGGTATCGAACTGCAACGCTTATTGGCTCGGCCATCCGAACGCGCTCCGCGCCGCAGAGGCGTTTCGCGGCGGCGGGCAGTTCATCAAGAAGCCGTTTCGCGTGATGCAGGCATTCGGCCTGATCAACCTGCTCCGTTTCCGCTTCGGGCTCGGTCCGATCCACCGCATCTTCCAGCGGATTTCGCGCCATCTGGACGTCGAAATCGCCCCGCTGCTGGTGAGCAACGGGGCGACGGCGATCGATGTCGATAATGAAAGGTCGCTGCGCGTGACCGAGGCGTTGATGAAGCGCCCCGATATCGTCAATCCGCGACCCAGTTCCCGTGAAAGCCGGGGGGAACCCGGTGCGGCAGGTGCACAACAGCTTGCGGTGACCCGCTAAAGTCGTCGGCGTTGAGGATGACGAGCGCGGTCGTCTCGTCATTCATGTTTACGACCAGCCCGATCAGCCAACCGTCGTCCTCGGCGCCGCTTTCGCTGCGCGGGACGAAGACGAACTCGCCCGGATGCCGGCCGGGGCCGAAATCGTGGATGGCGGTCGTGCCCTTGTCCAAGTCGTGCTTGAACAGCCGCGTGTCGGCGAGCGCCCATTCGGCCGATTTCCCATCGGGGATCGCGATCGTATAGGCGTAGCGATAGGGCTTCGTCGTCAACCGTTCGTCATAGCGCGGGAATTCCTGCGCATGGTCGTGGATGACGGTGCGGGTGGTCGTTCCGGCGACCGGATCGATCGTCCAGCGTTCCATCCGCGACTTTTCGCTGTCGGGGCCACGTTTCGAAATCGCGAACATCGTCTCATGCGCGACGACGTCGACGATCACCTTGCCGTCACCGGTTTCATAGGCGTTGGCGGGGTGGAAGACATAGCAGGGCTCGACCGGCACCCAGATGACGCTGTCGCCGCTGCCTTTCCTGGGGAGGAGGCCGACGCGCGCCCGATGATTATCGTTCCACGCATAGGGGAAGCGATAGCCGCCGAGCAGCATCTTCATCGAGAAAGTGACGGGCAGGTCGAAGACGAGCACGTAATTCCGGGTGATCGCACAGTCATGGATCGACGGGCCGTCGCTGACCGCAATCGCTTCCTCGCGAATGACATGGGCGTCCTTGTCGAGCACGACGTGCCAGACCTTGTTCGGTTCGTCGCCGCGATAGGTGATCGCGTGCATTTCGTCGGTGAGCGGGTCGTGATGCGGATGCGCCGTATAGGCGCCGGCCAATGTACCATCGAACGGGTTATGTGCGATCGTGTTCAGTTCATAGCCGAGCTCGACGGGCTTGCCGCCGGCTTCGACGATGGCGAAGGTGCGGCCCGCAAGGCCGACGACATTGGTGTTCGGCGCGTCGTTACCGTCGGCGCGCGGGCCGGGGGGCAGTTCCTCGCCGAGCACTTCGCAGGCTTCTGCGCCGCGGACCCAGCGATTGCGATACCAGTCGGCCTTGCCGCCTTCGATGCGGATGCCGTGGACCATGCCGGCGCCGGTGAACCAGTGGTAGCTGGCGGGATCGGGGGCGGCCGCCGGGTTCGGCCCGTTGCGCAGGTAACGGCCGGTCAGCGCGGCGGGGATCTCGCCCTCGACGCGCAATTGCTCCAGCGTGACCTCCTCGGTCATCGGCTTGTGGATGCCCGTCAGGAACGGGTGCGCGTCGGTGGGGCGGGGCAGGCGCTTGCGGTTGAAGTCGGCAACCTTGCCGATGCCTTTCACGACCGCACCGCGGATCAGGGTTTCGACGTTGCTTGCCATGATATTGCTCCTTACGGATGTTGGAGAAGCGCCGCGGGGCGGGGGGCTTGTGCGGACGACTCGATATGTTTACAGTGACAACATTATGGCAAGCAAAGATAACAGTGTCAACATAAAAAGCGACGGCGCGAAGGCGGCGGGCGCTTATCATCATGGCGACCTGCGCGCGGCGGTGATCGCGGCGGGGCTGAAGCGGCTGGAGCAAGGCGACGGCGCCGAACTCGGGCTGCGCGCGCTGGCGCGCGACGTCGGGGTGAGCGCGACCGCGCTGTACCGGCATTTCCCCGACAAGGAGGCGCTGCTTGACGCGCTCGCCGACGAAGGGCTGCGGCGGCTCGGCGCGCTGCAGGCGCAGGCGTGGCTGAAGGCGGGCGGCGCGGTTGCGGGGTTCAAGGCGACGGGTATCGCTTATGTCCGCTTCGCGCACGACGAGCCGGCGCTGTTCCGGCTGAGCTTCACGCGCCAGATGTCCGAGCGCAAGGAGGGCGGCGATGGCGGCGAAGTTGCCTATAATCTGCTCCGCGCCGGGGTCGGCGAGGCGCTTCCCGGCGCCCGAGACCCCGATACCGCGGCGCTCCATGCGTGGGCACTGGTGCATGGCCTCGCGATGCTGATCCTCGACCGGCGCATCGAATGGGACGAGGCGAAGGTCGCCGAAGTGGTCGGGCTGACCTTTGGCGGGGTCGGCTGAGGGCCGCCCGATCGTGTGGCGCGACCGGGGGGCAGACACAGCCGGCATAATTTAGCGGTTTCTTTTCCGGTTTTTGGTTATCTGGGCGCATGACCCGGTCGCTGCCCCCCAGAGTCGAAGCGATCTTTTGGCTCCTGCTGACCGCAACGGGATATTTCCTGCTGGCCAGCCTGTCGCTGTATGCGACCAAGGGAGCAGACAATATCGCTGCGGTGTGGCCGCCCAGCGGCTATTTTCTTGCCCTTCTCCTCCTCATGCCCGCGCGCTGGCGGATCGCGTCCTTCACTGGCATGGCGGCGTCCAGCATGGCCGCAAACATGCTCGGCGGCACGGCGTTCGCGATGTCGGCCGCCTTCGTTCTCGCCAATGGCGTCGAGGCGGCCGTCGCGCTGTGGCTGTTGCGTCGGCGCGAACCCGGCGAACTATCCTTTACGGCGCCGCGCGATGTCGTGCGTTTCTGCGGCGCTGCGCTGGCTGCAAGTTTCGTTGGCGCGGGCATAGCGACACTGTCCGCCGGCACCGGCTTCGATTTTTTCCTGTCCTGGCTGACGACGGTCGCGCTCGGCATATTGATCGTCACCCCGCCGATTGTCATGCTCGCGCGGCTTATCGTGTCGAATGCGTTCAGCAATGCGCCGGCCGGCATGAAAACCGAAGCGACGGCGATATTGACGGGTGCCGCCGCAATCACGGCTATCTGCTTTTCGCAATCGCAGTTTCCGGTCAATTTCCTGCCCTATGTGGCGGTCATTGTCGCATCCTACCGCCTCGGGCCGTTCGGCGCCGCCGCCGGCATATTGATTGTCACGATCATCGCTTCGTTGCTGACGGCGCAGGGTTTTGGCCCGATCGCGGCCATCGACGGTGAGCCGAAGGTCAAGATATTCTTCCTGCAATTCTACCTGCTGTCGATGCTGGTCGTCGCGCTGCCGCTCGCCGCGTTGCTCGTCGTGCAGCGGCGGCTTTCGAGGCGGCTCGAGCAGAGCAACCGCTGGCTGCTCCAGGCCGAGGCCGCGGCGCTGGTCGGGCATTGGCGCGTCGACCTGGTCCATTGGACGATCACATGGTCGGATCAGAGCTATCGCATACACGGACTGGAACCCGGCATACCGGTCGACGTCGACTATAGCGTCAAACAATATGTGGCCGAGGACCGGTTGGCGGTGCGCAAGATTTTGGCGGAGGCCGTGCGGACCGGCCAGCCTTTCGAATTTCAGGGACGGATATTGCGCGCCGACGGCAAGATCAGGCACGTCAAATCGCACGGCTCGATCGAAACGGGCCGGGGCGGCAAGGCGGCCGCTATTTTCGGCACCGTCCAGGACGTGACGGAAACGGTCGAAAATGCCCGCATTCTCGAGGCAGCGCGCAGCGCGGCCGAACGCGTCGCCAATACCGACATGCTCACCGGACTGCCCAATCGCCGCCACACGCTGGCGTCGCTCGAAAAGGCGCTCGCCGGCGCGCGCGACCATGGTGCGCCGCTTGCCGTCGCGATTTTCGATATCGACCATTTCAAGCGGATCAATGACGCGCATGGTCATGCCGTCGGCGACGATGTGATCCGCCGCGTCGCCCAGCGCGCCAAGGCGGCGCTTCGCGACGCGGACATGCTCGGCCGCATCGGCGGCGAGGAGTTCGTCTGCATCCTCCAGCGGTCGAGCGCGCAAGCTGCCGAAATCGTCGCCGAGCGCGTCCGCAAGGCGGTCGAGGCCGGAACCGCTGCCGAAGACGACCTCCCGAACGCGACGATCAGCGTCGGCTTGGCGGTCTATGACGGCGAAGCCGACGTCGAGGAACTGCTGCACCGTGCCGACAAGGCGCTCTATGTCGCCAAGCGCGAAGGGCGGAACCGGCTGCGCAGCGCGGCCTAGTATCGGGTTTCGAGCGAAGGGGCTGTTCCCCCGCACCGTTTGTCGGCGAACGCTGTTCGCGGCTGCCGAAATCAGGGCAAAATCCTTTGGAGATTCCAGCACTTCCTTGCTAGGCGCGTTCCATCCAAAATGCGGGGGCGGGATGTTAAATTACAGAGCTTTTCGGACGATTGCGGCTGTCTCAATCGTCGCTATGGTTTCAGGATGCGGAGGGGGTGGAAGCTCGAGCGGCGGGGGTGCTGTCACAGTCCCACCGACGCCCACCCCCACTCCGACGCCAACTCCTACTCCCACGCCCACGCCAACCGGCTCGGTTTTCTCAGTGGGGGCCGGTGCAGCGATCATTGGTACTGTGACGTTCGATTCCAACAAGAATGGCGTATTTGGCGACGTTATCCCGTCCGGTGATACCGTGTTCAGGGACGTGTATGTGTACTCCAACACATCCGGCCAGTTCGGTCCGGTGACGATCGACGGTAACGACGGCAAAGAAGTGACGGTGAACCCGACCGAGGCAATGCGAGCCGTCGGCGTCGACATGCTCAGCGGATACTATCTCGCGTATCTCTCTGCTCCGAAAGGCGCGACCAACCTGTCTCCCGTCACGACGTTGCTCCGGTCCATCGACGATGATTTGGTGGCAGCGAACACCGGCCTGGGCCTGAGCGCTCGCGAGATATCGAGCTTTGCAGCAGTCGCCGCGATGTCGAGCAACAATGCCGACACCGCAGCGCTCGGGAGACGGGTCACAGCGTATAATCTCAAGCTTTCCGCCTTGGCTCCGCTGAGCCGACCATCTGATCAGGGCGTGCAACCCGATTCCAGCATTATTTTTGACACCTTTCAGGCAACAATCGGCGAACAGTTCCGATCGGGAAGAGTGGATCTGAATAACGCATCGGCGATCCGCTCGCTTCTCGAGCATATGCCTCTGACGACGAGGTTCGCTTCCCCGGATGCCCGTCGTGCCATTGCAGATCTCCTTGCGAGATATGGTTCCGCAGTAGACCAGTATTTGACCGAACCGCGGCGTGCAGCCGACGTTCAGCATGGTTATCGGCTTGTGGTGCTGCCCACGATCCTCGACGTCATCATGGGGCGCAATTCAACCGCCGATGCGGATTCAATTACAATTGAGTCGATGCTGACCTCGTTTCGCGAGTTCGCGGAGATCCCCGCCCCGAAAATCGAAACGCGGCCATATTCCTATTTGCCGGTATTGGTCTTGCACAGTCTTGTGGCTGTTACCGACTTGCGATCGATCGACCGCATCGCGTTAAGTGGAATTGTTACTCTTCGTGCGGATTGCTCGCTGGGCAATGGCAATAATTCCCCGCCCTTTTGCAATGATAGCGGGATATCGGGCATTGGAATTGTCGGGGTCGACCGGAACGAGCTGAAGGTGACTTCGATCCGCGTACCAGACAAATTTTCAGGGCGGCTGAGCGTTTCTCTCGCGCCAAGTGGTGAAATCACGCTTCGACGGCTGAACGGGACGGTGGGGCTTGTCTGGTTCGAATATGATGTCGCCCATACTGGCGGACTGAAGGCTACCGGACGGACGTATGTTCGACTGGGCTTATCCAACTAGGTCGGTTATTCTCCGGCAACGGAGCTGTTGGTTCGCCTGCTTGTCATCGAACGCTGGGCAGTGGAGATCGCATCATGGAATCGGACGAAGCAATGATGGCGCGGCGGATGCTGCTCATCGGCGCGATCGGGGCGTTCGCTTTGATCCACGCGCCGTGGGCGATGGCGAAGCTGCCGAAGAGTGGGGTGAAGGGGCTGATCGCGGGTGCGTCCGACGGCGCGCTCGACAAGCTCGCGGAACCGGGCGCCTTTTATCGCGATACCGCAGTGCGCATCCTGCTGCCGGGTGCCGGCGGAAAACTGGCGTCGAAACTCTTTGGCATGGGCGACAAGCTGGGGCTCACGAGCAATCTGACCAAAAGCCTGAACGACGCGGGCGGCAGGGCTGCGGGCGAGGCGAAGCCGGTGTTTCGCGCCGCGATCGACAATCTGCGCTGGACCGACGCGCCGGGGCTGGTGACGAAAAACGATGGAGCGACGCGCTATCTGCAGACGAGCGCGGGCAGCATATTGTTCACCAAAGTGTCGCCGCTGATCGGATCGGCGTTGGAAAATGTCGGCGCCTATCGCCAGCTCGACCAGCTGTCGAAGGGCAACCAGCTGATGGCCTCGGCCGGGCTGACGCGCGACGGGCTGACGCGGTCGGTGACCGAACAGGCGCTCAAAGGCATTTTTCATTATATGGCAGGCGAGGAGGCGGCGCTGCGGCGTAATCCCGCGGCGTTGTTGAAGGGGGTGTTTTAGGCGGCGACGGCTAACGACCGATTGCGGACACGTTCTAATTGCCATACGTCTTCGAGAACGACGTATAGGGTAATCTCAAGAGTGACTTGGCTGAAACGATACCACGATCGCCTCATAACTGAGATGGAGCGCGACCCGCCGTGGAGCGGCTACGGTAAACTGGAATGTCTATGGCCGATTTTTTTGGGCGGAGGCATCATGTTTACGTTCGAATATGCAACCGGGATCAATGTCCACAACACGTTTTGGGTTGTGCCATTTTTGCTGCCCGGTGTGGTCTGGTATCTTTACCTCACGAAACGCTTTGTGCTCACGCTCGCCCGGCAGTTGCGATCGCCGCGAGCCTAAGTTGCCTCGTCAGCTCTCC
This sequence comes from Sphingopyxis sp. H053, assembly GCF_001468225.1. Classification (GTDB taxonomy): domain Bacteria; phylum Pseudomonadota; class Alphaproteobacteria; order Sphingomonadales; family Sphingomonadaceae; genus Sphingopyxis. Next base: position 8,834 of record NZ_LNRU01000021.1, read on the forward strand.
ACCCCTTGCTGTCGTTCATCTCATCACTTCGCCGCGGTCCCGTTGACAGCGCGTCCACCCAATCCTATATCGCGACCTCACCCCATCGTCCGAGATAGAGCCTGACTTTGCGCAGCGGGCTGTACGGATAGGTCGGCGGGGATTTCGACAGGCGTGGAAAGCTGCGGTAAACCGGCAACGGTTGCCTGCGGCTTTTTTCGCGTCGAAGCGCTCGCGATTTTGATTTTTGACAGGCGAGACAATCACTTATGGCGACCAAGGCGAAGTCGGTGGGCAAGGCCCTCGAAGCAACCGCAAGCAAGCGAATCCGTAAGCTGTTCGGCAACATCCACGAAGCGGTGGAGATGCCCAACCTCATCGAGGTGCAGCGCGAATCCTATGAGCAGTTCCTGCGGTCCGACCCCTCGGTCGGCTATGTTTCGGGCCTCGAAAAGACGCTGCGCAGCGTTTTTCCGATCCGCGATTTTGCCGGCACCGCCGAGCTCGACTTCGTCCATTACGAACTCGAAGCGCCGAAATATGACGTCGAGGAATGCCGTCAGCGCGGCATCACCTATGCAGCGCCGATGAAGGTCACGCTGCGCCTGATCGTCTTTGAAGTCGACAGCGAAACCGACACCCGTTCGGTCCTCGATATCAAGGAGCAGGACGTCTACATGGGCGACATGCCGCTCATGACCGAGAACGGCACCTTCTTCGTCAATGGCACCGAGCGCGTTATCGTGTCGCAGATGCACCGTTCGCCGGGTGTGCTCTTCGACCATGACCGCGGCAAGACCCACTCGTCGGGCAAGTTCCTGTTCGCCGCGCGCGTGATCCCGTATCGCGGTTCGTGGCTCGACTTCGAATTCGACGCCAAGGACATCGTCAACGTCCGTATCGACCGCAAGCGCAAGCTGCCGGTCACCAGCCTGCTGTACGCGCTGGGCATGTCGGGCGAGGAAATCCTCAACCACTTCTATGACCGCCTCGTCTTCGAGCGCGCCGAAAACGGCTGGCGCGTGCCCTTCATGGTCGAAAACTGGCGCGGCGCGAAGCCCGCGTTCGACGTCGTCGACGCCAAAACCGGCGAAGTCGTCTTCGCTGCCGGCCACAAGATCAGCCCGCGCCTTGCCAACAAGGCGGCGAAGGACGGTCTCGACACGCTGCTGATCCCGACCGAGGAAATCTTCGGCCGTTACAGCGCCTATGACCTCATCAACGAGTCGACCGGCGAGATCTACATCGAGGCCGGCGACGAAGTGAGCGCCGAGAATCTCGAAAAGATCGACGCTGCGGGCATCGACAAGCTCGTCCTGCTCGACATCGACCACAACAACACCGGTCCGTGGATCCGCAACACGCTGAAGGCCGACAAGGCCGAAGATCGCGACCAGGCGCTTTCGGACATCTATCGCGTGATGCGCCCCGGCGAACCGCCGACGCGTGAAACCGCGGAAGCTTTGTTCGGCGGCCTGTTCTTCGATCCCGAGCGTTACGACCTGTCGGCCGTGGGCCGCGTCAAGCTCAACATGCGCCTTGGCCTCGAAGCCGAGGACACGGTCACCACGCTGCGCAGCGACGACATCCTCGCCGTCGTCAAGGAACTGGTGAACCTGAAGGACGGCAAGGGCGAAATCGACGATATCGACAACCTCGGTAACCGTCGTGTCCGTTCGGTCGGCGAACTGCTCGAAAACCAGTATCGCGTCGGCCTGCTCCGCATGGAGCGCGCCGTGAAGGAGCGCATGAGCTCGGTCGACGTGTCGACCGTGATGCCGAACGACCTGATCAACGCGAAGCCGGCCGTGGCAGCGGTTCGCGAATTCTTCGGCTCGTCGCAGCTCTCGCAGTTCATGGACCAGACCAACCCGCTGTCCGAAGTGACGCACAAGCGCCGCGTGTCGGCGCTCGGGCCAGGCGGTCTGACGCGCGAACGTGCGGGCTTCGAAGTCCGCGACGTTCACCCGACGCACTATGGCCGTATCTGCCCGATCGAAACGCCCGAAGGCCCGAACATCGGTCTGATCAACTCGCTCGCGACCTTCGCACGCGTGAACAAGTACGGCTTTATCGAAACCCCGTACCGCAAGATCGTCGACGGCAAGGTCACGACCGACGTCGTCTATCTGTCGGCGATGGAAGAGCAGAAGCACACGGTTGCGCAGGCGAACGCCGATCTCAACGACGACGGCAGCTTCATCGACGAACTGATCTCGGCGCGTGAAGCGGGCGAGTTCCTGATGGCCCCGCGCGATCAGATCACGCTGATGGACGTGTCGCCGAAGCAGCTGGTTTCGGTCGCGGCGTCGCTCATTCCGTTCCTGGAAAACGATGACGCCAACCGCGCGCTCATGGGATCGAACATGCAGCGTCAGGCTGTGCCGCTGATCCGGGCCGAGGCTCCGGTTGTCGGTACGGGAATGGAAGAAACCGTTGCGCGCGATTCGGGCGCAGCCATCGCGGCGCGCCGCGGCGGCGTGATCGACCAGGTCGACGCGACGCGTATCGTCATCCGTGCGACCGATATGGTCGAACCCGGCAAGTCGGGCGTCGACATCTATCGTCTCCAGAAGTTCCAGCGTTCGAACCAGAACACCTGCATCAACCAGCGTCCGCTGGTGAAGGTGGGCGAGATCGTCCGCGCGGGCGACATCATCGCCGACGGTCCGTCGACCGAACTCGGCGAACTGGCGCTCGGCAAGAATGTGCTCGTCGCATTCATGCCGTGGAACGGCTACAACTATGAGGACTCGATCCTCATCAGCGAACGCATCGTGAAGGACGACGTCTTCACCTCGATCCACATCGAGGAATTCGAAGTCACCGCACGCGACACGCGCCTTGGCCCCGAAGACATCACGCGCGACATCCCGAACGTCGGCGAGGAAGCGCTGCGCAACCTCGACGAAGCGGGCATCGTCTACATCGGCGCCGAAGTCGGCCCGGGCGACATTCTGGCCGGCAAGATCACCCCCAAGGGTGAATCGCCGATGACGCCGGAAGAAAAGCTGCTGCGCGCGATCTTCGGTGAAAAGGCCAGCGACGTGCGCGACACCTCGCTCCGCCTGCCGCCGGGCGTGTCGGGCACGGTCGTCGAAGTCCGCGTCTTCAACCGTCACGGTATCGACAAGGACGAGCGCGCGATCGCGATCGAACGCGAAGAGATCGAGCGTCTGAAGCAGGATGCCGACGACGAGCGCGCGATCCTCAATCGTGCGACCTTCTCGAGCCTCAAGGAACTGCTCATCGGTCAGGCGACCAGCGCGGTGCCGAAGGGTCTGAAGAAGGGCGACGTCGTCACCGAAGAGATGCTCGTCGACCTCGACCGCGCCGACTGGTGGAAGCTGGCCGTTGTCGAAGACAATGCTCAGGCCGCCCTCGAAGCGATCAAGGCGCAGTATGACGACGCGATCAAGCGGATCAGCGCGAAGTATGAAGATCGCGTCGAAAAGCTGCAGCGCGGCGACGAACTCGCCCCGGGCGTGCTCAAGATGGTCAAGGTCTTCGTCGCGGTGAAGCGCAAGCTGCAGTCGGGCGACAAGATGGCCGGCCGTCACGGCAACAAGGGCATCATCAGCCGCATCCTGCCGATCGAGGACATGCCGTTCCTCGAAGACGGGACGCACGTCGATTTCGTGCTCAACCCGCTGGGCGTGCCGTCGCGCATGAACGTCGGGCAGATTCTCGAAACGCACCTCGGTTGGGCATCGCGCGGCTTCGGTCGCACGATCACCGCGGCGCTCGAGGATTGGCGCATGGCGAACCCCGACCCCGAGGCGGGAGCCCCGCCCGAGGCGGTACGCGAAGCGCTGCTTCACGCTTATGGCGATGAATATGCGGACGAGATCAAGGCGCGTACCTCGGAAGAGGTCGTCGATCTTGCCTCGAATCTTTCGGTGGGTGTGCCCTTCGCGACCCCGGTGTTCGACGGTGCGCGCGAAGGCGACGTGTCGGCGATGCTGGAACGCGCCGGTCTCGACCGGTCGGGTCAGGTCGATCTGTACGACGGCCGCACCGGCGACCGCTTCGACCGCAAGGTGACGGTGGGATATATGTATATCCTGAAGCTGCATCACCTTGTCGACGACAAGATTCACGCGCGTTCGATCGGGCCGTACTCGCTTGTCACCCAGCAGCCGCTGGGCGGTAAGGCGCAGTTCGGTGGCCAGCGCTTCGGTGAAATGGAAGTGTGGGCGCTGCAGGCTTATGGCGCGGCGTACACGCTTCAGGAAATGCTGACGGTGAAGTCCGATGACGTGATCGGCCGCACCAAGGTCTACGAAGCGATCGTCAAGGGCGACGACACCTTCGAGGCCGGCATTCCCGAAAGCTTCAACGTGCTCGTCAAGGAAATGCGCTCGCTGGGCCTCAATGTCGAACTGTCTTCCTATGCGGAAGAAGATCCCGACAATCTCCCGGATGCCCTTCCCGAAGCCGCCGAATAATGATTTTCCTCACCCCCTTCGCCTACGGCGAGGGGGGAAGAGTGGAGCTTAGAATATGAACCAGCTTACCAACTTCATGAACCCGGTCGCGAAGCCCGAAACCTTCGACATGATCAAGATCGGCATCGCGAGCCCCGAGCGCATCCGCTCGTGGTCGTTCGGCGAAATCAAGAAGCCCGAAACCATCAACTACCGCACGTTCAAGCCCGAGCGTGACGGCCTGTTCTGTGCGCGCATCTTTGGCCCGATCAAGGATTATGAATGCCTGTGCGGCAAGTATAAGCGCATGAAATACAAGGGCATCGTCTGCGAAAAATGCGGTGTCGAAGTCACGGTGACCAAGGTCCGCCGTGAGCGTATGGGCCATATCGAGCTCGCCGCGCCGGTCGCGCACATCTGGTTCCTGAAGTCGCTGCCGTCGCGCATCGGCCTGCTGCTCGACATGCAGCTCAAGCAGCTCGAGCGCGTCCTCTATTTCGAAGCCTATATCGTTCTTGAGCCCGGCCTGACCCCGCTCGAGAAGTTCCAGCTTCTGACCGAAGACGAACTGCTCGACGCGCAGGACGAATATGGCGAAGACGCTTTCTCGGCCGGCATCGGCGCCGAGGCGATCCGCGTGCTTCTCGAAAATCTCGATCTGGAGCAGGAACGCACCGATCTGATGGAAGATCTGGCGACGACGAAGTCGGAGCTGAAGCCCAAGAAGATCATCAAGCGCCTCAAGGTCGTGGAATCGTTTATCGAATCGGGCAACCGTCCCGAGTGGATGATCCTCGAAGTCGTGCCGGTCATCCCGCCCGAACTGCGCCCGCTGGTGCCGCTCGACGGCGGCCGCTTCGCGACGTCGGATCTCAACGACCTGTATCGCCGTGTGATCAACCGCAACAACCGCCTGAAGCGCCTGATGGAGCTGCGCGCGCCGGACATCATCGTCCGCAACGAAAAGCGCATGCTGCAGGAAGCCGTCGACGCATTGTTCGACAACGGCCGCCGCGGCCGTACGATCACGGGCGCGAACAAGCGTCCGCTGAAGTCGCTGTCCGACATGCTCAAGGGCAAGCAGGGCCGCTTCCGTCAGAACCTTCTCGGCAAGCGCGTCGACTATTCGGGCCGTTCGGTCATCGTGACCGGTCCCGAACTCAAGCTGCACCAGTGCGGCCTGCCGAAGAAGATGGCGCTCGAACTGTTCAAGCCGTTCATCTACGCGCGCCTCGACGCCAAGGGTCTGTCGATGACCCTGAAGCAGGCGAAGAAGTGGGTCGAAAAGGAACGCAAGGAAGTCTGGGACATCCTCGACGAAGTCATTCGCGAGCACCCGGTCCTCCTGAACCGCGCCCCGACGCTTCACCGCCTCGGCATCCAGGCGTTCGAACCCGTGCTGATCGAAGGCAAGGCGATCCAGCTTCACCCGCTGGTCTGCGCCGCGTTCAACGCCGACTTCGACGGTGACCAGATGGCCGTTCACGTCCCGCTGAGCCTCGAGGCGCAGCTGGAAGCGCGCGTGCTGATGATGTCGACGAACAACATCCTCAGCCCCGCGAACGGCAAGCCGATCATCGTTCCGTCGCAGGACATGGTGCTGGGTCTCTATTATCTCTCGATGGAGCGCGAAGGCGAGCCGGGCGAGGGTATGCTGCTCGCCGACATGGCCGAAGTGCATCAGGCGCTGTTCACCGGCGCGGTCACGCTGCACACCAAGGTGATCAGCCGCGTCCCGCAGACCGACGAGCAGGGCAATGAGTATCTCAAGCGCTTTGAGACCACGCCGGGCCGCATGCTGATCGGTGAATGCCTGCCGAAGTCGCACACTGTGCCCTTCGACGTCGTCAACCGCCTTCTGACCAAGAAGGAAATCGGCGACGTGATCGATCAGGTCTATCGTCACACCGGCCAGAAAGAGACCGTGTTGTTCGCCGACGCCATCATGGCGCTGGGCTTCCGCAACGCGTTCAAGGCGGGCATTTCCTTCGGCAAGGATGACATGATCATCCCGGAGTCGAAGGAAGGCATGGTCAACGAAACCCGTGCGCTGGTGAAGGATTTCGAGCAGCAGTATCAGGACGGCCTGATCACGCAGCAGGAAAAGTACAACAAGGCGATCGACGCCTGGTCGCAGTGCGGCGACAAGGTCGCGAACGCGATGATGGACGAAATCCGCGCCGAGCCGAAGGATCCGAAGACCGGCCGTCTGGCCCCGATCAACTCCATCTATATGATGGCGCACTCGGGTGCCCGTGGTTCGCAGGCCCAGATGAAGCAGCTCGCCGGTATGCGCGGCCTGATGGCCAAGCCGTCGGGCGAGATCATCGAAACGCCGATCATCTCGAACTTCAAGGAAGGCCTGACCGTTCTCGAGTATTTCAACTCGACCCACGGTGCGCGTAAGGGTCTGGCCGATACGGCGCTCAAGACGGCGAACTCGGGTTACCTGACCCGCCGTCTGGTCGACGTGTCGCAGGACTGCGTCGTGATCGAGGAAGATTGCGGCACCGAACGCGGCATGGAAATGCGTGCGATCATCCAGGGCGGTTCGACGATCGCCTCGCTGGGCGAACGCATCCTCGGCCGTACCACGCTCGAAGACGTCGTCGACAAGGACGGCAATGTCATCGCGCCGGTGGGCACCTTGCTCGACGAACCGACGACGCAGCGGATCGAGGACGCCGAAGTCCAGTCGGTCAAGATCCGTTCGCCGCTGGTCTGCGAAGCGGTGCTGGGTGTTTGCGGCAAATGCTATGGCCGCGACCTGGCCCGCGGAACGCCGGTCAACATCGGTGAAGCTGTCGGCGTTATCGCCGCGCAGTCGATCGGTGAGCCGGGCACGCAGCTGACGATGCGTACGTTCCACATCGGTGGTGCGGCGCAGGTCAACGAGCAGTCGAACGCCGAAGCGATTTCGGACGGTACGATCGAATATCGTGACATGGCGACGATCGTCGACCAGCGCGGCCGCCGTCTGGCGCTGTCGCGTTCGGGCGAAATCGCGATCATCGACGCCGAAGGCCGCGAACGCGCGACGCACAAGCTGCCCTATGGTGCACAGATCATGCACAAGGACGGTGAGAAGGTGAAGAAGGGCGACCGGATTGCCGAATGGGATCCGTTCACCATGCCGCTCATCACCGAAAAGCAGGGCGTCGTGAAGTATCAGGATCTGGAAGATACCAAGACCCTGATCGAACAGGTCGACGAAGCGACGGGCATCGCCCAGCGCGTCGTGATCGAATATCGCTCGGCGGGCCGCGCCAAGAAGGAAGACCTTCAGCCGCGCCTGACCTTGCTCGACGATCAGTCGGGTGAAGCGGCACGTTACCTGCTCGCGGTCGGCACGATGTTGTCGGTCGAGGACGGTCAGGAAGTGCAGGCGGGCGACGTTCTGGCGCGTGTCAGCCGCGAAGCGTCGAAGACGCGCGACATCACCGGCGGTCTGCCGCGTGTTGCCGAGCTGTTCGAAGCACGTATTCCGAAGGACAACAGCGTTATCGCGAAGATCAGCGGCCGCATTGAATTCGTCAAGGATTACAAGGCGAAGCGCAAGATCGCGATTGTTCCGGAAGAAGGCGATTCGATCGAGTACCTCATTCCCAAGTCGAAGGTCCTGGAAGTGCAGGAAGGCGATCAGGTCAAGCGCGGCGACGCACTGATCAGCGGTTCGCCGAACCCGCACGACATCCTCGACGTCATGGGCGTGGAAGCACTCGCCGAATATCTCGTCGCGGAAATCCAGGAAGTCTATCGACTGCAGGGCGTGAAGATCAACGACAAGCACATCGAGGTGATCGTTCGCCAGATGCTGCAGAAGGTCGAGATCACGGCGGGCGGCGACACCACGTTGCTGCCGGGCGAACAGCTCGATTATCTGGAGATGATGGAATATAACGCCAAGCTGCCGAAGAATGGCGTGCCTGCGGAGGGCCGTCCGGTCCTTCTCGGCATCACCAAGGCGAGCCTGCAGACCCGCAGCTTCGTTTCGGCGGCATCCTTCCAGGAGACGACCCGCGTTCTCACCGAGGCTTCGGTGCAGGGCAAGATCGACTCGCTGCAGGGTCTCAAGGAAAACGTCATCGTCGGCCGCCTCATCCCGGCGGGTACCGGCGCTGCCATGAACCGCGTCCGCGTCACCGCGTCGAGCAAGGATGCCGCGCTGCGCGCCTCCATGCGCGCCGCGAACCAGGAGCATCTGATTGCGCCTGCGACCGCTGCCGAAGAGCATGCCGCCGAACTGGCGCAGGGCCCGGAAGCTGCGATCGGTGACGATCCGCTGGGTGTCGTCGAAGGCGAGACCCACGGCAGCGATGCCGATGCCGGCGATTACCTGATCAAGGACGAGGAGGCGTAAGCCTGACCCTCGTTCCCGGGTAACAGCCTGAAAAGACAAGCCCCGCCGGAGCGATCCGGCGGGGCTTTTTCTTCGGTGGCTTTGGAGCCGAGAGCGGACGGTGGGGTTCTTACCCTTCGTCATCCCGGACTTGATCCGGGATCCCGCTTTCAAAAGGCGTCGGCAGACTGCGACATCAAGCGGGACCCCGGATCAAGTCCGGGGTGACGCGAGTGTTGGAGTCTGCAATCGGTCGCTAGCCAACAAATAGAAAAGGGCCCACCGGGGTGGCCGGTGAGCCCTTGGTCCTGGGAATATGCGGGCCGGTGCGACTGCGCCCTTAAGGCGTCCGGCCCTTGGCTGTCCTAGGGCGCGAGGATCGCGACGGCGAGGTACAGCAGCAGAGGCAGGCCGAAGCCCAGAAGCGTCAGGGCGACAAAGCCGACGCGCGTCCACAAGACGTCGATGCCGAACTGGTCTGACATCCCGGCGCACACACCGAAAATCATCCCGTCGCGACGATTCTTGCGAAAACCCTGTTTCATTTCTTTCCTTTCGATCCCGGCCTTCGGGCCGGCGTTATTGGCGGGTTAGGGGACTGGTCAGGCGACCAGTCCACCGAAGTGCACAGCGTTCGGGCCGACAGCGGCGAGGAACATCATCGAGCAGTAAAGCGAGGCAACGGCGGCAATCGCGTAGCTCTTGAACGAGTCGACATTGAAATGGGCCATGATATTTTCCTTCCTTGAACCTTCCATTCCGGGCCATCCGGTGGATGCCGACACTAATGCAGGGACCGTGCCAATTTCATTCATTGGCGGTTAAGTGGGGTTTTCGGGTCCGCGACAGATTATTTCGTCGCGAAAAATACGCCAAGATGGTGAAAATTCCCGCTAGTCGGAAAATATTCAAAGGAACTCCGGCTGGCGCCGGACTGGAAACCCGCGAGGGGCTGGGGTAGGCGGACAGGCAGATGACGCTGACCCGCCTTTCGCTGACCGATTTTCGCAATCATGCCGGCGCGGACATGGCGGCCGCCCCGGGGCTTGTCGCGCTGCACGGCGACAATGGCGCGGGCAAGACCAATATATTGGAGGCGATCTCGCTGCTCGCGCCCGGCCGCGGCCTCCGCCGTGCGGCGCTGTCCGATATGGTGCGCGACGGCGCGGGCGGCGGCTTTGCCGTCTTCGCCGAGGTTCAGGCGGGTGCCGAGCTCGCGCCGGTGGCGTTGGGAACCGGGATCGAGGCCGCGCAGCCCGGGCGGCGGATCGTGCGCATCAATGGCGCGACCGCCGCGGCGACCGCGCTCGGCGACTGGCTGGCGGTCTTGTGGCTGACCCCCGCGATGGACCGGCTGTTCGTCGAGACCGCGGGCAATCGGCGGCGCTTCCTCGACCGGCTCGTGCTGGCGCTCGATCCGCGGCACGCGCAGCACAGCAACCGGTACGAGGCGGCGCTCCGCGCGCGGGGCAAACTGCTCGCCGATCCCGCGCAAGCCGACCAGCAATGGCTGACGAGCCTCGAAGCGCAGCTCGCCGAGCATGGCGCGGCGATGGATGCGGCGCGGCAGAATATGCTCGCGGGGCTATCGGCCGAACTCGCGGGCCAGCCCGACGCACCCTTCGCGCGCCCGCTATTGACGCTGGTCGACAGCGAAGGTGCCGCGCGGGCGGCGCCGCACGACGTCGAGGCGCTCAAGTCGCTCTTCGCATCCCGCCGCCGCATCGACACCGCCGCGGGGCGCGCGACCGCCGGACCGCACCGTGACGATCTCTCCGCCGTCCACGCCGCGACCGGCCGCGCCGCGGCGCGCTGTTCGACCGGCGAGCAAAAGGCGATGCTGCTTTCGCTCGTCCTCGCGCACAGCGACAGCGTCGCGCGCGCGCGCGCGCAGCGACCGGTGCTGCTGCTCGACGAGGTCGCCGCCCACCTCGACCCGCTGCGCCGCGGCGCGCTCTACGAGCGGCTGGCGGGGCAGGGCGGGCAGGCGTGGCTGACTGGGACCGAGGCGGCGCTGTTCGACGACATGCCGGGGCCGGTGACGCGCTTCCGGATCGCGGGCGGGCGGATCGCGGCGGCCTAGCTATTGGCCCTGCGACCGTAGCCGACCGGAAGTTGCCTCCTCAATCATCGTCACCCCGGACTTGATCCGGGGTCCCGCTTCAGATCGAAGCCCGCCGATGCCTCAAAACAGCGGGATCCCGGATCAAGTCCGGGATGACGAAAAGAGGAGATCCACTCACCCCATAGAAGTCGACTGATTCAAAGAATCTCGAGCACCCGGTCCTGCGGGCGGCACAGGCGCACACCCTTATCGGTTTCGACGATCGGGCGCTCGACATAAGCGGGGTTGGCGGCCATCGCGGCGATGATCGCGTCGTCGCTTGCATTCTTCAATCCGCGTTCCTCGGCGTCGGTGCCGCGCAGGCGCAGCGCGTCGCTCGCGGTCAGCCCGGCGTCCTTGAACAGCTGGCGCAGCTTGTCCGCGCTGTACGGGTTTTTCAGATATTCGACGACCGTCAGCGCGACGCCGGGCGTTTCCTGAAGAATCGCCAGCGTCTTGCGCGAGGTGCCGCAAGCGGGGTTGTGCCAGATGGTCGCGTTCATGGCGCGTGTCCTAACGCAGCCTTACAGCAGCGTAAACTCGCTATTCATGGCATATATGGCACATCTTCCCGCATGAAGGGGAACCATCAGCTTGCCTTTCGCGGCCAACACACGACTTATGCAAAGTCGAGGGACCGTAAAAGGCGGCCAATGCGGGGTTGGGTTGCAAGTGAATGAATTGATCGATCGACGGGCGATGTTGGCAGCGATGGCTGGGGCGGGGGCGATGGCCGCCGTGCCCGCACGGGCACAACTCCCGGGCTGGATTCAGCAGCCGGTGGCGCCTTTGCCGCCGCCGGTCGATTATCTGGCCGTGGCGAAGAAGCAGCTCGCGATGCAGGGACGCAATATCCCGCAGAGCGACCGCGTCGGCGTGGTCGATTTCGGCCTGCCGTCGTCGCGCCCGCGCTTTGCGCTGGTCGATATGATCGCGGGCAAGGTCGACATGTTCCCCGTGACGCACGGGCGCGGATCGGACCCGCAGCACGACGGCTGGCTCAAGAATTTCTCGAACCGCATGGGCTCGCTCGCGACCTCGCGCGGGGCGTATCGCACCAGCGATTATTATTGGGGCGCCAACGGCTCCTCGATGCGGCTCGCGGGACTCGAACCCGACAATTATTCGGCCGACCAGCGGGCGATCGTCGTGCATGGCGCCTGGTACGCCGACCCCGCGCTGATCGCGACGCAGGGCAAGCTGGGGCGCAGCGAAGGCTGCTTCGTGTTCGGCGAAGAGCTGCTGCCGATGATCCTCTACAAGCTCGGGCCGGGGCGCTTGCTGTTCGCCGACCGGCTGAGCCTGCCGCCGCCGCTACCCAAACCGTTCGAACTGCCGCCCTCCGACCCGCTTCCGGGTATGGAGAATTTGCGGCGCGCGAGTTCGATCAGCGGGCCGCTGCCGAAGACGGCGGACTAAGCGCTTCCATCAGCCACCCCGGCAATGCGCGCATTCGACGAACCTCTATTCAGATGGTTCGTCGATGCTCGTCGGAGCGCGGTAGCAGGATTGTCGCGAGGCCCAGCAGGGGCAGATAGGCGCAGAATTTATACACCCAGACGATGCCATAGAGATCGGCGAGCTGGCCGAGCCCGGCCGCGCCGATCCCGCTGATCCCAAACATCAGGCCGAACATCAACCCCGACACCAGCCCGACGCGGCCCGGGACGAGTTCCTGCGCATAGACGACGAGCGCGGCGAACGCCGACGACATGATCAGGCCGATCGAAATGGCGAAGATCGTCGTCCAAAAAAGATTCGCGTGCGGCAGGATCATCGCAAAGGGCGCGACGCCGAGGAAGGACGCCCAGATCACGGCTTTCCGGCCAATGCGATCGCCCACCGGTCCGCCGGCGAAGGTTCCGACCGCGATCGCGGCGAGGAAGCAGAAGAGATAGAATTGGGACTCGCGCGCGGTCAGCTCGAAGCGTTCGATGAGGTAGAAGGTGAAATAGTTGGTGAAGGCGCCGATGTAGATGAACTTCGCGAACATCAGGATGCCGATCGCCGAAAGCGCGCGAATGATTTCGCGGCGGCTGTACGGCGAGGCATGGACGGCGACGGGGGCGCTGGCCTGCGTCCGGCTCTGCTGCACTCTCCAGCGCGTGACGCCGAAGAGCACCCAGATTGCCGCTATGGCGACGAAGGCGAGCCAGCCGACCGCGGTCTGCCCGAACGGCAGGATGATCGCCGACGCGACGATGGGGCCGAGCGCCGAGCCCGTATTGCCGCCGACCTGAAACGCCGACTGGGCGGTGCCGAAGCGGCCGCCTGACGCCATTCGCGCGACGCGCGAAGCCTCCGGGTGGAAGGTCGCCGATCCGACGCCGATGACGGCCGAGGCGAGGATCAGCGCCGAATAGCTGTCCGCCATCGCGAGACCGCCGACCCCGGCGAGCGTGACGACCATGCCGAGCGGCAGCAAATAGGGCAGCGGGCGCTTGTCGGTATAGAGACCGACCCATGGCTGGAGCAGCGAGGCGGTGACCTGATAGATCAGAGCGATCCAGCCGATCTGGCCGAAGCTCAGATGATATTTTTCCTTGAGCATCGGGTAAATCGCCGGAAGCACAGCCTGGATCAGGTCGTTCAGAAGATGCGCGAAAGCGACCGCGCCGACGATCTGCACGACGAGCCTGGGGCCATCCTGACGCGGCGCGGCGGGCGGGAGCATATCGGGGGAGGCGGGCAGGCTGGCGGCGGAATCGGTCACGATCGGGTCTTTCGCTTTTCGGGAAGCGCGCCTCTAGCAAGGGTGTTTATTTCCCGCTTGCTTGTATGAGCCAATCATTTCTGCGAGTGGGACATGATGCAATTTTATCCCGACGAGAATGATCATGTGGCCCGGCCGGTCATTGCGATCGGCCACGATTATCCGGACTCGTTCGAGCTGGCCGAGCATCGGCACCGCCGCAGCCAGTTTCTCTATGCCGCGAGCGGCGTGATGGCGGTCAGCACACCCTCGGGCGCCTGGGTGGCGCCGCCCGAACGTGCGGTCTGGATTCCCGGCGGCACGCCGCATTCGGTGCGCATGGTGGGCGCGGTGCAGACGCGCAGCGTTCTCGTCGAACCCGGAGAATGTGCCGGGCGGGGGTTCCAGTGTCAGGTCGTCGGCGTGTCGCCCTTGCTTCGCCACCTGCTGTCCGCCGCCGCGCATGTGACGCCCGAATATGATGTTGCCGGGCGCGACGGACTCGTCATGCATCTGCTAATGGCCGAAATCGACGCGGCGCCGCCGATCCCGCTGGCGGTTCCCTTTCCGTCGCATCCCGCGCTCGCTAGGCGATGCCACGCCTTCCTCGAGCGGCCGAACGCGGCGGCGACGATCGATGAATGGGCCGATGGCATGGGAATGAACCGCCGCAGCTTCACCCGGCTCTTCCGGCGCGAGACGGCGATGAGCTTCGCCGAATGGCGCCAGCAGGCATGCCTGTCGGTTGCCCTTCCGAAACTGGCGGCGGGGGAGCCGGTGACGTCGATTGCCTATGATCTCGGCTATGACGGCCCGGGCAATTTTTCCACAATGTTCAAGCGCGTGCTCGGCGTTCCGCCGAGCCGCTACCGCTTGCCGTGATATATTCGGAGCCGTCGCCTAAGTGTTCTTGCTCAATAAATGCCGCTGGTCCCCGGCGTCGTGACACGCGCGGTCGTCGTCACCGTCGGAACCACGGGGGGCGGCGTCGGCGCGATGATCGTCGCGGTCGGGCGGCCGGGCTGGGAAAAGCTCGCCACGACGGGCGCGTCGCGGCCATAGATGTCGGCAAGCTTCTTCACGCCGCCCTTGCCGTCGGGAATGACGGTCCAATAGGCGACATAGACGGGGAAGGGGCTGTCGAAGCCGAAGCGCGTCGTCGCGCCGCTGGCGATCGCCTCGCCGAATTCCTCGGGGCTCTTGCCGGCGAACATCACCGCCATCAGGCCCGAGAAGTGCAAGGCGCGCTCGGTACGGATGCAGCCATGGCTGAACGCGCGTGCCGCGGCGGCGAACGCGCCCTTCGACGGGGTGTCGTGCAGATAGATGGCGTGCGGGTTGAGCATCTCCATCTTCATCACGCCCAGCGCGTTGCCGGGTCCGGCCTTTTGCACGACCGACAGCGTCTTGCCGCTGCCCGTCCAGGTATAGCCCTGCGCGCGCGCGGCGCCCGGATTGCGCGCGATCGTTGCGCCGATGCCTTCGTTGATGATGCTGCGCGGCAGCGTCCACGTCGGGTTGACGATGATCCCCGTCGCCATCGGGTTAAGCTGCGGCGTCGGGGTCGCCGACTTGCCGACGACGGCCTTGTGCGTCGCGATGATCGTGCCGCCATGGACGACGCGCGTCAGATATTCGGGGACGTTGCTGACGACATAACGTTCGCCGAGCGCGCGCGGCATCCAGCGCCAGCGTTCCATGTTGACGCGGATCGCATTGGCGTCGGCGGTTGTCTTCGCTTTTTTGAGCGACGCCTTGAGCGCCGCGAAATCGGGATGCACGGGGTCGAGCGTCGCGAGCGTCTCGCTGACGGTTCCCGCACCGAGCGCCGCGGCGAGCAGCGATAGCAAAGGCTCGCTGTCGCCGTCGCTGTCGACCATGAACCACTGCTTGCGCGCCGCGTTCGGGGTACGCCCGTCGCGCAGGTGCGTCGCGAGCAGCAGGAAGGTATCGGTCGCGGTCTTGTCGAGCCGTGCCTGATCGCCGCTCATGATCGCGGCGGCGAGCGCATCGGGGCTATAATCCTTGGCGAACAGCCCTTCGGCGCCGACGCCCTCGATCGATACCAGCAGCGCCTCGGCATTCTGCTTCGACCAGCTCGGCAAATTCGCTTCGGCCGCGGTTTCGACGACGGGGGCGTCGTCCTGCACCTTGTCGGGCTGGAGGATCACCGAATCCTCCTTGACCCCCGGCTGCGCGAACGCGGGCACCGCGAGCAGGCTCAGCGGAAGAAGAAGCGCCGCAGCTGGACGCGCCGAAAAGGGGGAGTTTTTGACCATGGTTAAAGCCCATAGCCAAAAAGCATCCACAGTTAAAGTGAGCTGCCGCACACTCCGTCGCAAGAATAGATGTCAGGCTTTCGCCGCCTCATCCTGCTTTGCGAGCCATTCCTCGAGCCACTTGATCGTATAGTCGCCATGGATGACGTCGGGGTCGGCGAGCAGCGCCTGATGCAGCGGGATGTTCGTCTTGACCCCCGCGATCACCATTTCCTCGAGCGCGCGGCGCATCCGCATCATGCAGCTTTCGCGCGTGCGGCCGTAAACGATCAGCTTGCCGATCATGCTGTCGTAATAGGGCGGGATCGAATAGCCGGCGTAGAGCCCGCTATCGACGCGCACATGCATGCCGCCCGCGGCGTGATAGTTGGTGACCTTGCCCGGCGAGGGCAGGAAGGTGCGCGGGTCCTCGGCATTGATGCGGCATTCCATCGAATGGCCGCGGAATTCCAGGTCTTCCTGTTTTACCGACAGGTCCGATCCGCCCGCGATCCGAATCTGTTCGCGGACGAGGTCGAAACCAGTGATCATTTCGGTCACTGGATGCTCGACCTGGATGCGCGTGTTCATCTCGATGAAGAAGAACTCGCCATTTTCCCACAGGAATTCGATCGTGCCGGCGCCGCGATAGTGCATCGCCGCCATCGCGTCGGCGCACACCTTGCCCATGCGCGCGCGTTCCTCGGCCGAAATGATCGGCGAGGGCGCTTCTTCGAGCACTTTCTGGTGGCGGCGCTGGAGCGAGCAGTCGCGCTCGCCAAGATGGATCGCAGTCCCCCGGCCGTCACCGAACACCTGGAATTCGATGTGGCGCGGGTTGCCGAGATATTTTTCCATGTAAACGGTCGGATCGCCGAACGCCGCCGCTGCTTCGCTCGACGCCTGACCCATCAGGCTTTCGAGGCTGTCAGCGTCGGGGACGACCTTCATGCCCCTGCCGCCGCCGCCCGATGCGGCCTTGATCAGCACCGGATAGCCGATTTCCTCGGCCATTTTCCGGCATTCTTCGCCATAGGTAACAGCGCCCGGCGAGCCCGGAACGACCGGCAGGCCGAGCGCGACCGCGGTGCGCTTCGCTTCGACCTTGTCGCCCATCGTGCGGATATGCTCGGGCTTCGGCCCGACGAAGATCATGTCATGCGCTTCGATGATTTCGGCGAAACGCTCGTTTTCGGACAGGAAGCCATAGCCCGGGTGGATCGCGTCGGCGCCGGTGATTTCGGCGGCCGAGATGATCGCGGGGATGTTGAGATAGCTGTCCTTCGCCGCGGGCGGACCGATGCACACCGCTTCGTCGGCAAGGCGGACGTGCATCGCGTCGGCGTCGGCGGTCGAATGGACCGCGACGGTCTTGATGCCCATTTCATGGCACGCGCGATGGATGCGCAGCGCGATCTCGCCGCGGTTGGCGATCAGGAGCTTTTCGATGGCCATTTTTTTGATCAGCCGATGGTGAACAGCGGCTGGTCGAATTCGACCGGCTGGCTGTTCTCGACATGCACGGCCTTCAGCGTGCCCGACGCCGGTGCGGTGATCGGGTTCATCACTTTCATCGCCTCGACGATGAGGACCGTGTCGCCGGCCTTCACCGCCGAACCGATCGCCGCGAAATTCGGTGCGCCGGGTTCGGGCGAGAGATAGACGGTGCCGACCATCGGCGATTTGACGGCGTCGGCGAAGCTGTCGGCGGCCGGAGCCGCGGCGGCAGCGGGCGCTGCGGCGGTGGCCGGGGCGGCTGCGGCAACCGGCGCGGCGGCGGGAGCGTAAGCGACGGGCGCGGCGTTCAGCGTGCGCGCGACGCGGATCTTGCGCTCGCCGTCCTCGACTTCGATTTCGGACAATCCGGTGTCGTCGAGCAGCTCGGCGAGCGCGCGGACGTAGGCCGGATCGACGTTGATGCCATTGTCTTTATGGTCACCCATGAGAATATTTCCTGTTGTTGCGGCGCCGTTGGATGCGGCGCTCTGACCCCGTTTTTGATGCGCCCTATTGTCAGAGACGGGCGGCGGCGTCCAGCGCCAGCGTATAGCTGTTCGCGCCATGTCCGGCAAAATGCGCCACCGCGGCCATGCCGACATAGCTGATGTGCCGGAATTCCTCGCGCGTCATCGGGTCCGATAGATGGACCTCGATCACCGGCACCTTGATCGACCGGATCGCATCGTGGATCGCGATCGATGTATGCGTATAGCCGCCGGCGTTGAGCAGCACCGCCTTGGCGCCCGCGATATAGGCTTCGTGCAGCCAGTCGATCAGCACGCCCTCGTGGTTCGTCTGGCGGCATTCGACGCGCAGCCCCAGCTCGTCCGCCTGCGCCTCGAGCCGCGCGTGAATGTCGTTCAGCGTGTCGTGCCCGTAAATCTCGGGTTCGCGGGTGCCGAGCAGGTTGAGGTTGGGGCCGGAGAAGACAAAGACGGTCGGCTTGTCGGTACGCTCGTTGGTCAAGGGCTTGGCTTTCGGTTGCGAGGAGGCGCGCTCCCCCTATATGGGCTGCTCGGCAAAAGGCAAAGCAAGGCGGATTCCCCAGTGATCTCGGTCATCCTCAACGGCGAACGACGGCAGGTGCGCGAAGGCAGCATCGCCGACCTGGTCGCCTCGCTCGGCCTCGACGTGAAGAAGGTCGCGGTCGAGCGCAATCGCGACATCGTGCCGCGCTCGACGCTCGCCGACGTCGCGCTCGCCGAGGGCGATGCGCTTGAAATCGTGCATTTCGTGGGGGGCGGTTGATGCCGGTCGCACGGATCATACCCAACCGCTATGCCGGCGACGCGCGGACCGGCGAGGGCTTTTTCAACGATGTGCTGGGGCTGGAAACCGCGATGGCGATGGATTTCATCACCATCTATCGCTCGGGCACCCAGCCGATGGCGCAGATCAGCATCCTGACCGAAGATCCATCGGGGCTGCGTCCCGCCTATTCGGTGGGTGTCGACGATGTCGATGCGGTGCATGCGCGGGCCGTCGCGGCAGGGCACGAGATAGTCTACGCCCTTCGCGACGAGCCGTGGGGCGTCCGCCGGTTTTTCGTTCGCGATCCGCTCGGCGACATCGCGAATGTGGTACAGAATAAGGATTGAATGTGGACAAGATCGACAGTTGGACGGTCGCCGGCCGGACTTTCACATCGCGCCTGATCGTCGGCACCGGAAAATATAAGGATTTCGAGCAGAATGCTGCGGCGGTCGCGGCGTCGGGGGCGGAAATCGTCACCGTCGCGGTGCGCCGCGTCAATGTGTCGGACCCGAATGCCCCGATGCTCACCGACTATATCGATCCCAGGAAGATCACCTACCTGCCCAACACCGCGGGCTGCTTCAACGCCGACGACGCGATCCGCACCTTGCGGCTGGCGCGCGAGGCCGGCGGCTGGGATCTGGTGAAGCTCGAAGTGCTCGGCGAGGCGAAGACGCTCTATCCCAACATGCGCGAGACGCTGGAGGCGACCGAAGTGCTCGCTAAGGAAGGCTTCCTGCCGATGGTCTATTGCGTCGACGATCCGATCGCCGCGAAGCAATTGGAAGACGCAGGCGCGGTCGCGGTGATGCCTTTGGGCGCGCCGATCGGCTCGGGCCTCGGCATCCAGAATCGCGTCACGATCCGCCTGATCGTCGAAGGCGCCTCGGTGCCGGTGCTCGTCGATGCGGGTGTCGGGACGGCGAGCGACGCCGCGGTGGCGATGGAACTCGGCTGCGACGGCGTGCTGATGAACACCGCGATTGCTGAAGCGAAAGACCCGATCCGTATGGCGCGCGCGATGAAGCTGGCGGTCGAGGCGGGACGCGATTCCTATCTCGCGGGGCGCATGGGCGTTCGGCGCTACGCCGATCCGTCGAGCCCGCTGGCGGGGCTCATCTAAGCCCTTCAGTCCGGATAGACTTCGAGGCCCATGGCTGCCAGCAGATGCGGCTGCTGGCCCGCTGACACGATCATGCCTTCGAGCGTCGCGAGTTCCCTGAGGTTCAGGTCGGCGACATCCGCGCCGCGAAGGTCGGCGCGCGCGAATTTGGCGCCGGCGGTGAGCGCGAGGACAAGGTCGCTCCCGCGCAGGTCGGCGCCTTCAAGGTCGGAATCGAACAGGACCGCTTCGCGAAAGTTCGAATTCGAAAGCTCGCAATCGGGCATCCGGACGCCGTTCAGGTCGGCGAATTCGAGGTTGCAGCCGCGGAAGGTCGCCGCCGTCTTGACGAGTTTGCGACCGAAGGTTCGGCTGAAATCGGCCTTGTGAAACTCGGCGCCGCGCATATTGCAGCCATCGAATTCGACCCCGAACAGCGTCGAACGATCGATCTTGGCAAAGGAAAGGTCGCAGCGCCTGAAACGCGATTGATCGAGACGCGAGAAGGCGAATTGCGCGCCGACGTGGCCTGCGTCGTCGATGAAGGAACAATCCTCGAAAATCGCATCGCGCATATCGACATTCGCGAAGCGGCATCGGATCAGGCGGACCTGGGCCAAGCGAGCATCCTGCAGGCAGGTTCCCGTAAACTGCACGTCGCGCAGCACGCATTTCGTCAGCGTCGCGCCGGCCAGATCGACTTCGGCAAAGTCGACGCCCGAAAGATCAGCGTCTTCGATCATGCAGCCGGGTTCGAGTTTCACCGCCATCTTTTCCTCTCAGCCGTCGCGCGGGCCGATGCAGTACGCAATGGCGTGGAACGTATCAAGAACAATTATGCCGACCGACCGACTGTCCCTTGCCCCGAACGCTTTGCCTCGTACCCGGAACAAACGTTGCCGCGATCCGTTGGTGTGGCAAGAGGCGAGCCCCTCCCGCCTCTGAAAACCAAGGAGAAACCCCGTGGGTGAATTCACCGAAAAGGCGAAAGGCATCGCCAACGAAGCCGCCGGCAATGCGAAGCAGGCGGCCGGCAAGGCGACCGACAACGAGCGCCTTCGTGCCGAAGGCGAAGCGCAGGAGCGCAAGGGCGAAGCCCAGAATCTGAAGGGCAAGGTCCAAGGCGCGCTCGGCGACAAGATCTGACCACTTGCGCGTCACGCAAGCCAGAAAAAGGCTCCGGGGTATCCCTCTCCCCGGGGCCTTTTTCAATGTGTAACGAAGACTGGCCTATTTGCCTCCCGACGCCACCAGATCGACGTCGGTCATCGCGCCGTCGCGGCGCATCATCAGCACATAGGCAAGATCGCCCTTCGTGCCGCCGAGCATATGCTCGTTGCCATTGATCCGATGGTCGCTGGTGTAACCGGCGCGGATCGCCATCGTGTGATAATAGTCGAGCACCGCCTGCATCGACGCCGCGGTCTGGAAATTGACGACGCGGATGTTGCACTTGCCGCCAGCGATGCCGGCGGCTTCGCGCAGCGTCGCGCGCGGATAGACTTTGAACGCGGCGGGAAGGCGATCGGCCCAGGCGTTGCTGTAGGTCAGCTTGGCGTCGCAGCTGCCCTTTTGCTGGTCGCGCGCGAGCGCGCCAATCGTCACGGGGCGCTGCTTGGCTTCGCAGCCGTCGCATCCGGCCTCGAACGGTAGAGCTTTCGGTGCAGAGAGCAACTTGCCCGCTGCAAGGGCCGCACTGGCTTCCGCAACGGTCGCGGCCTTGCCGCCCGCGACGCCGGGAACACCGCCGTCGATGGGACGGTTACCCGGACCCACGGCATTTTTGTTCGATTGGCCCGCAAGCTTCGGGTCGACCATGATCTTGTCTTCGAGCGAACCCTTGATCGCCGGGTCGGCGTTGGTCAGCCCGTCGTCGAGCGGGGCGAGGTCGGCCTTGGCATTGGGATTGTCCCGGCACCCGGCGAGCGGTGCCGCCGCCATCAGCAAGCCGGTAACCAGCCATTTTCCGCGCAACATCATCGCTAACACTCCCTTAATCCATTGCCGGGAATGCCCTATTCTGGTCAAAAAGGCCCAAATAAAATGCGTTAACGGGCAAGGCTTTGTTTGGAGAAAACTGTCTCGGAGCGAGACGCTTTTGCGCTTTCGCTCACGCTCCGGGCAGAAATTCCTTGCGCTTGACGCGCCATGCGTCGGCGCTTTGGGTCCATGCATCGACCGGCGCATCCTGAAAAGGCGGGGGCAGGCGGGTCGGGCCGCTGTTCGTCGCGCCGAGCCGTTTCGCGAGCGCCTGCGAGCGCGTGTTCGCGGGGTCGATGCTGTGCATCAGCTCGGGCCATTTCAGGAATTCGACCGCGAAATCGCAGGCGGCGACGCTGCCTTCGAGCGCATAGCCCTTGCCGGCGAATTTGGCGCGCACACCGTAACCGATCTCGGGCGCGGGCCAGCCATCGGGCTCCCACGGGCCGAGGCGTCCGACCCATTCGCCCGTCGCGCGCTCGATCACCGAGAACATCGAAAAGCCACGGATGTGCCAGGCACCTGCAAGCGTACACCACATGCGCCATGCCTGCGAGCGCGGGCAGGTGCCGCCGATGAAGCGCATCGTGTCTTCTTCGGCGCACATTTCGGCAAAGCTGTCGAAATCCTCGGTCGCGGGCGGACGCAGGATCAGCCGCTCGGTGACGAGCAGGGGGCCATTCAACATAGCGGGTCAGAACCCTTTCATTGCACGTTCGAGGCGTCGAAATGGCAAAGATATCGGGTTCGGGCGGGTGAAGCGGGTAGCATCGCTACCCGCAAGGCCGCGCGGGCCCGAGATCGAAGCCATTTCGACGTCCCTGCGGGATTTGACCGATTTTGTCCATGGCTGCGTCAGCGAGCCTTGGAATATGATCATATGCCTGCGTCTCGCTTCTTGGCCCTGAACAAAATCGCTTCAAACCTCGAACGCGCAATGAAAGGGTTCTGACCCTCATTCTCCCGCAGCAATTGGCCGACACTTCTGCGGCAAGAGGAGGCTTTGGGCAAGGGATACGCTTGAGGACGCCGGCGGTGAAGCCGGCGTCCTCGCCATCAGCGTGCGTGAGCGGAGGGGTCCAAACTCACGCTCGAGACGGTTGGCGTTTTGCCCCTAGCGGCAGCGATATTTCGACTTGTCGATCTCGCGGCCAAGCAGAGCGCCACCGGCAGCACCCAGAACGGTGCCGAGCAGCTTGTCGCCGCCGCCGGCGATTTCGTGACCCGCGAGGCCGCCGACCGCGCCGCCGATCAACAGACCGGTGGTGCCATTATCCTTTTTACAGCGATAACGGCCGTCGCGATCGCGCCACACGCGGGTGTTGTTATTGACGCGCTCGTCGCGGGCATAATAGCGGCGATCCTTCTTGCGATAGAAGTTCGACGACTGGTCGAGCTGATGGAAGCCTTCGGCCTTCGCCGGAGCCGCGATACCCGCATAAGCAGGCGCGGTCAGGGCGACGCTGGCGGCAGCAAAAGCGCCCATCATGCCCTTGGTGAAATTACGCATAAAAAGTCCTTTCCTGGTCTCGGCGCCTCGTCCCGCTTGCACAAGACCGGGCGCTTCGATGGGAAAACGAGCTGGGCTGCAAAGCCGTTGCATGAACCCAAGGCAACAAGACGAACCGAGCGCTTCCATCGACGAACCGAAAGGCTCTTGCCGCATCGGCGGCGGCATGCGACAATCTCGGCATGCTCAATATCGGATCGCTCGTCATTGGCGCTATCGCCTTGGTTTTGGCCGTTTTTGCGTTCATCCCGCTGCTCGGCTGGGCGAACTGGGTGATCATACCCTTCGCCGTCGTCGGTCTTGCGCTCGGCGCGATGTCGGACAAGACGAGCGGGCGCAACCTGAACATCGTCGTCATCGTCATCGGCGTCATCCGCCTGATGCTCGGCGGCGGCATCATCTGATCCAGCCGGACTAGCCGACCATGAACCAGCCAGCGGCCCCCGCGGGGAGCAATCAGGGCGGCTTGCCCTTTGCGATCAGCGCCTATCTGATCTGGGGCTTCGTTCCGCTCTTCTTCAAACTGCTGTCGAGCGTTCCGCCGGTCGAAGTGCTGGCGCAGCGCATCGTCTGGTCGCTGCCGCTCTGTTTCCTGATCATGGTCTTCCGCCGCCAGATCGGCGAATATCTCGCGGCGCTTCGCGATTGGCGCGTGCTGCGGATGCTGCTCGTCAGTTCGGTGCTGATCGCGCTCAACTGGCTCGTCTATATCTATTCGATCTTCACCGACCACGTGCTCGCGGCCAGCCTCGGCTATTATCTCAATCCGCTCGTCAATGTGATGCTCGGCATGATCTTCCTCGGCGAGAGGCTCTCGCGGCTTCAGGCGCTTGCCGTGGTCATCGCCGGGATCGGCGTCGCGATCCTGCTCGCGGGCGCGCTCGACACGCTGTGGATCAGCCTGACCCTGGCGTTCAGTTTCGGCACATATGGCCTGATCCGCAAGATCGTGCCCGTTGGCTCGCTGCCGGGCCTCGCGATCGAGACGACCTTGCTGTTGCCGCTCTCCGTCGCCGGTGCGGCCTATTATATCTGGCTCGGCGACGGCCGCGGTTTCGGATCGGAAGCGGGGATCAGCTGGCTGCTCGCCGCGGGCGGGGTCGTCACCGCGGTGCCGCTCCTGCTGTTCGCGACCGCGGCGCGGCGGATGAGCTATGCCGCGCTCGGCTTCGTCCAGTATCTGGCACCGAGCATCGCCTTCCTGCTCAGCCTCTTCGTCTTCCACGAACCGTTGAAGCCCGCGCAGCTTGCCTGCTTCCTGCTGATCTGGGTCAGCATCGCGGTGTTCAGCTTCGATATGTGGCGCAAGATGCGCGCCGACCGGATGATGCCGGCGGCGTAGACTATTTCTTCGTCATGCCGGACTTGATCCGGCATCCACCGCGGCGCTGAAATCATGGACCCCGGATCAAGTCCGGGGTGACGAAAGGATATTAAACCAGCCGCCAGCCCAATGTTTCGCCGGCATGGAACGGAACGACCTCGCCGACGCGCTCGGGAACGACCGTCTCGCCGCGTTCGAGCGTTACCGTGCCGGTGTTGAGCGGCAGGCCATAGAAGTTCGGGCCATGTTCGCTGGCGAAGCCTTCGAACTTGTCCAGCGCGCCTTCCTCGTCGAACACCTGGATATAGGATTCGAGCGCATAGGGGGCGTTGAAGATGCCGGCGCAGCCGCACGCGGCTTCCTTCGTGTGCACCGCATGCGGCGCGCTGTCGGTGCCGAGGAAGAATTTCGGCGAGCCCGACACCGCAGCGGCGCGGACGGCGAGCCGGTGCTGCTCGCGCTTGGCGACGGGCAGGCAGTAAGCGTGCGGGCGGATGCCGCCGACGAGCATCGCGTTGCGGTTGATGTGGAGATGCTGCGGCGTGATCGTCGCCGCGACATTGGCGGGGGCGGCCGTCACAAAATCGACCGCTTCCGACGTCGTAATATGTTCGAACACGATTTTCAGGCCCGGCAGGTCGCGGACGAGCCCCTTCAGCGTGCGCTCGATGAACACCGCCTCGCGGTCGAAAATGTCGACCTCATGATCGGTGACCTCGCCGTGGATGAGCAGCGGCATGCCGATTTCGGCCATCCGTTCGAGCACGGGCATGATCTTCGCGACATCGGTGACGCCATGCGCGCTGCCGGTGGTGGCGTGCGCGGGATAGAGTTTCGCGGCGGTAAAGATGCCCTCGGCATGACCGCGCGCCATTTCGTCGGGGCTGCTGTGATCGGTGAGATAGGCGACGATCAGCGGGGTGAAGTCGAGCCCGGCGGGCACCGCGGCGTTGATGCGGTCGCGGTACGCCCGGCCTTCATCGGCGGTCGTGACCGGCGGCGACAGGTTCGGCATGATGATCGCGCGCGCGAACTGGCGCGCGGTATATTGCGCGACATGATCCAGCATCGCGCCATCGCGCAGATGGACATGCCAGTCGTCGGGGCGGCGGATCGTCAGGCGGTCGGTCATGTGCGGACTCGTCAACTTGTGGGTTGGTTTTGGCTGGGGCGTCCCTAGATTATCGCCATGACCAATACCACCCTCAACGACCGCGCCCTCATTCGTCTGTCGGGGGAGGATGTCCGCGGCTTCCTGCAAGGGCTGGTGACCAACGATACTTCGGGCAATCTGCCGGTGTGGGCGGCGCTGCTGACCGCGCAGGGCAAGGCGCTGTTCGATTTCCTGATCTGGGGCGACGAAGGCGACGTGCTGATCGATTGCGAGCGCGAGGCGGCCGAGGCGCTGACGAAGCGCCTGACGCTCTATCGGCTGCGCCGTGCGATCACGATCGCGATCGAGGCCGATCTGGCGGTCCATTGGGCACCTGCCGGCGATCTGGGCGTCGTCGACCCGCGCCTTCCCGACCTCGGCCAGCGCTGGCTGGCCCCCGCCGGTGAAGGCGAGGGCGCCGACGCCGCGTGGCGCGCCCACCGCCTTGCGCTCGGCGTCACCGAAGGACGCGCCGAACTGGGTGACGGCACGACCTTGTGGCTCGAATGCAATGCCATCGACCTCAATGGCGTCAGCTTCACCAAGGGCTGCTATGTCGGGCAGGAAAACACCGCGCGGATGAACTGGCGGCAAAAGGTCAACCGGCGGCTGGTCGTTGTCCCGATCGCCGAGGCCGACGAAAAGCGGCAGGTCATCGCTTATCCCGACCTCGGCTGGTCGGTCGAGCACCGGCGGACCGAGAATATCGAAGCAGCCGCCGCACCCGCGTGGCTCCGCGAGGGGCTCGCCGCCGGTTCATGACAGATGCAGCCATTGCTGCTAGACTGCCGGGCATGCGCGCTATGCTGATTTCGTCGGCGCTCGCCGCCGCTTTCGCCCTCTCGGCTCCTGCAGTAGCGGCGCCGACGTCGTTGTTGCCGACCGAACCCGAGCCCGCGCAACCCTCTTCCAGACTCGCGCCGCTGGCAGCGGACTCGGCCTGGACGCCGCGCTTTGCAGCCGCCGCGGACGCGCTCGCGACCGCGCTCCGCTCGCGCGATGAGGCGCAGTGGGCGCCGCTGCTCGGCGGGCAATGGCTGTCCGCCGCGGATCGCGAGCGCGTCAGGAATTTGCTCGGCGACCCGAACAGCCCGTTCCTGCCTGCGCTCCTCGCGAAGGGCGTTACCCATCGCGCGATCCTCGGCTGGAGTGCGCCTGCGTCGCTCAGCGCCGAAGAACGCGCCGCGATCGAGAAAGGCCAGGAGGCCGAGGCGCTGGTGTGCTGGTCGGCGGGCGGAAACGGCGCAGGGCCGTGGCCGTCGACCGCGGTCGAGGCCGACAATCGGCCCGGCCGCTTCTATGCCTGCGCGCGGATCGCCTACAGCATTCGCGGCGAGACACCGACGTGGCGCGCGTTCATCGATCAGCGCGAGCCCGCTTAACCAATCTCGAACCCTCTTCTGCGAAAAGCGCCTCATGTTGGGGCGCTTTCTCGGTCTGGCTGCGGTGATCGCGGCGGTTTCGGTCGGCTTGGCGGGCGTCGCCAGCCGGTCCTCATCCAATGACGCGGTCGAAACGTCGAATGCCATTTCGGGCAATCACGACAATTGGACGACGCATAAAGTTCGCAAGGACCGGTCTTTAGCCGCGGCCGAAGCCAGTGGCCATTCGGGCCGGCCGAGCGAGGTGTTGCTCGCTCGATCAGGCGATTCGCATTTCTATGCCGATACCGAGATCGACGGGCGGAACATTCGCATGCTCGTCGACAGCGGCGCGTCGATTGTCGCGCTGACCCGCAGTGATGCCGAGGCGATCGGGATCAACGTCGACGATCTTCCGGTCGGCGGTAGCGCGAACACCGCCGGCGGCGTCGTGCCGATGCGGATGGTCACGCTCGACAGTGTCGAGGTCGAGGGGATCGAGGTGCGCGGCGTGCAGGCGGCGGTCATCGACGCCGACATGGGCGTATCGCTGCTCGGCCAGAGTTTCCTCTCGAAACTCGCCGCGGTGAACGTCGAAGGCGACACGATGACGCTGCGCTGATCGGACGTCGACTTTGACGCGGGGGCCTGCCACCGCTTATTTTCCTTCATCACCCCGGACTTGATCCGGGGTCCCGCTTGAAATCAAAGCCAGTTGATGCCTCAAAAAAGCGGGATCCCGGATCGAGTCCGGAATGACGAGATAGGATGTGTTGCGCGTCGATCGGGTAGCGATGCTCGCCCCCACGCTTGCCATTTCCGCCGTATTTCCCCACATCGGCCGCCATGAACGCTCCCAACCCTCCGATGCGCGCGGCGATCGTGCCCGTCACCGCTTTCCAGCAGAATTGCACCCTTCTGTGGTGCACCGCGACCAACAAGGCGGCGTTCGTCGATCCCGGCGGCGACCTCGACAAGCTCAAGGACGCTGTCCGGCAGACCGGGGTCGAGGTCGAAAAGATCCTCGTCACCCACGGGCATATGGATCATTGCGGACAGGCGGGGATGCTCGCGAAGGAACTCGGGGTGCCGATCGAAGGGCCGCACGAGGACGACCGTTTCTGGATCGATGCTTTCGCCGAGGACGGCGCGCGCTTCGGCATGGTCGGCGAATCGTTCGAGCCCGATCGCTGGCTGGTCGACGGCGACACGGTGACCGTCGGTAATCTGACCATCGACGTCATCCATTGCCCGGGGCACACGCCGGGCCATGTCGTCTTCCACCACGCGCCGTCGAAGCTCGCGATCGTCGGCGATGTGATTTTTCAGGGATCGATCGGCCGCACCGACTTTCCGCGCGGCAATCACCAGCAATTGCTCGATTCGATCACGCAGAAATTGTGGCCGCTCGGCGGCGACACGACCTTCCTGCCCGGACACGGCGCGCACAGCAATTTCGCGCACGAACGGCGTACCAATCCGTTCGTGAGCGATATGGCGTTAGGAACGGCGGGTTAATTCCCCTCCCGCTTGCGGGAGGGGCTAGGGGAGGG
>NZ_LNRU01000022.1 GCF_001468225.1 Sphingopyxis sp. H053
TTCCGCGGCGGGGGCGGGAGGCGCGGGTTCTTCCTGTGCGAAGGTCGGCTGCGAGGAGAGCACGAGCAGGCTCGCACCGAGGATGGCCAGTTTGCGCATGAAGATTCGCCCTTTTTTCAGTGAGGAGGCAGGTCTGTACGTTTCGCCGGGGCGGGTCAACTGTCTGCGGTCAGGCGTTTAATCGGGCTATCCGTCGCGGCCGTAGACGTCGTCACGGAAGGCGATGCCGCGGTCGGTCGCCACGGCGGTGATGTAAGTGAGGTAAACGGGAACTTCGACCGGCAGCGCGACCGCCTGTTCGGGGGTTTTCGACTTGGTGTTGATCGAGCGGTGGAGCAGCCATAGGCCGAGCGCGGAGGCATTTTCGAGGCGAATGCAGCCGTTCGAAAAATGGCGGTCGGGCTTTTTAAGCAGCGCGCGATCGGGGGTGTCGTGGAGGTAGATGCCCTCGTCGTTCGGGAAGAGAAATTTGACGCGGCCCATCGAATTGGCGCCGCCGGGAAGCTCGCGCAGGCGCAGAATCTGATCGCCCGCGGCGACCGCGGGCCAATCGATTTCGGACGCGTCGAGCTTGCGCGGGTTGGGGCCCCAGTCGGAGAGCGCCTCCATGCGCAGCGAGGCGAGGCTGCGCCCGGCGAGCACCTTGGGCGCGATGCTTTTCTGCGCGAGATAGTCGGGGACGTTCCAATAGGGGTTGAGGATCGCCCATTGGAGCTTGCCCGCGAGCATCGGCGTCTGCGTCTCGGGCGCGCCGACGACGACCTTCATAGATCCCGCGCGCTTGCCCGATCCATAATACCAGAGCTGGCCCGACGAGGCGTCGACGACGATGTGATGGACATATGGGCCGGGGAGGATGCGCGTGCGGTCGAGGTTGAGGCGGAGGCGCGCCATCGTGTCCCTCGGCGCGCCCTCTACCAGCGCGCGGCCCATGAGCGCGCGGAGGCGGACATAATGTTCGCTCATCCAGCCCATGTTTTTCATGTACGCACCGAAATCCTTGGGGAAGGCGGCGGCGCGGAGCACGTCATCGGCATCGGCCTTTTTCGGGCGAAGCGACTTGTCGGCATAGTCCATCTTCGCTTTGCCGGGGCTGCGCATGTCGCGAACGTAGCGCGCGAAGGCGGCCGAGAGCGCGACCTCGGCGCGCGCGAGCGCTTGCGGGTCGCCGCCGCGGGCGCGGGCGATCAACGCCTCGAGCTTTTCGAGATCATAGGAAGAGGATTTGAGGTCGTCGCGCGAGGCGGTCGAGAGATAGCCGAGCAAGGTCACCGCTTCGGGACCGACCTTGCCCGCGCGCATCCACAGCGGCTTGTAGCCGCGCGCGGCGTAGAAGCGCTTGACGTCGCCGCCAGCCTCTTCGCTGATCGCGCTGACAAGCGGGATCGACGCGCTTTGCGCGGCAGGCGCTGCGAGTGCGGGCGGGGCGAGCGTGGAACCGAGCGCCAATCCGATCAGAAAAAGGGGAGCGCAGCGGTGCCGTACTCCCCGAATATGCGTGTTCAGCCGCGTTCTCCCAGCCGCGTCGGCGCGGGCGGAGGTGGCGGCGGGGGCGGCGCATAGTTCGGATGGTAGATGCCGTCCGAGGTGTAATAGCCGTCGATGATGCCGTCCCCGTCGCGGTCGGCGGCGACGCTGCCCGGAACGGCGCCCGGCGGGGGTGGCGGGGCGGCGGCGACTTCTTGTTGCTGCGAACAGGCGGAGAGCGCCAGCGCGCCAAGCGCACCGAGCAAAACGGGTTGGATACGCATAGACCACTCCTTTTTGATGCTGATGGAAATCGCTTTCCACAGGCGAGTGCCCAACCCCGGGATTTCAGCCATGCGCACTTTGTGAGCGCGTCATCCATCCCGCGATCAGGAGTGATTTCTGAACGACGGCCCGCGCCATAAGTTCCCCGGCGGTGGACATGGCTGTGGGGCAGGTTAAGTCGGGCACCACGGCCGGTCGGCGGCCGAGTCATCAGGTAAGGCATCGGACATGGATTTTTCGCGGTTGCAGGCTTCGAGCAAGATCGGCGACGATTGGGTCTATCCGCAGCCGCCGTGCCTGAATTTCGGCTGGCTCGAGGTCGACCGCGACCCGGCGCACCGCATTTACTGGGAGGAATATGGCAATCCCGCGGGCGAGCCGGTCATGTTCCTCCACGGTGGCCCCGGCGGCGCATGCGCCCCGGCGATGGCGCGCTTCTTCGATCCCAAACGCTACCGCGTCATCCTGTTCGACCAGCGCGGATGCGGGAAGAGCGAACCGACGGTGGCGTCGGCCGGCCCGGCGGTGGCGCTGGCGAAGAACACCACCGCCGACCTGATCGGCGATATCGAGAAATTGCGCGAGAAGCTGGAGATCAGCGGGCCGATGCATGTGTTCGGGGGGAGTTGGGGGAGCACGCTCGCGATGGCCTATGCGATCGCGCATCCGGCGCATGTCGCGAGCCTGATCCTGCGGGGGATATTCCTGGGGTCGTCGGAGGATCTGCTGTATCTGTATCAGGGCAATGCCGCGACGTGGGAGCAGGACCCGTACGGTCTGACCGAACCCGGCGCCTATATGAAATATCCCGCTGAGTGGGCGGAGCTGCTGTCGGTGCTGACGCCGGCCGAGCGCGGCGATGTGATGAAGTCGTACAAGGCGATTTTCGACATGGTGCCCGCGAACGAGGCCGAGAAGGCGCGGCAGCTGAAGGCCGCGCTGACCTGGTCGCTTTGGGAGGGCGTGATCTCGAACATGATCCCCGAGACCGCCGACACGGGCAAGTTCGGCGAGGCCGATTTCGCGCTGAGTTTTGCGCAGATCGAGGCGCATTATTTCGCTAACGAGTTGTTCATCCCGGCGGGGCATTTCTTCGATAATATTGCGACTCTTGCCAGCATCCCGGTGCATATCGTCCACGGCCGCTTCGACGAGGTGTGCCCGCTGACGCAGGCGTCGCGGCTGGTCGCGGCGCTGCGCGATGCGGGGAGCGAGCCCGCGACCTATGTGGTGACCAACGCCGGGCACAGCGCGATGGAGCGCGAGAATGCGCTCGCGCTCACCGCGATCATGGACGGATTGCCGGCGATCGGCGGCTGATTGGGTCCATCGAGGTCGAGCTTGCTCGCCGGATGACGAAGGAAGATGAAGTAACGTCTGCTTCCCACCTCAAAGCCGACATTCGCGTTTCGCGCTGAAACAAAGTCTATCTTCCCCTTTCGGGCGGGCGCGGTAAAATGGGCGGTGCGGGCAATGCGGACGCCCGTTCAGACGGTGCGCCGTCCAAGTTCCGCTCCATAAGCCGCGACTGCGGCAAGGAGCGTGCTTGCAATGACGACCGATATCTATTCGCCGCCCAGCCTTTCGTTGTTTCGGCTTTTCCTCCGCTTCCTCCGTTTCGGTTTCCTCGCCTTTGGCGGCCCGGTCGCGCAGATCGCGATGGTGAAACAGGCGCTGGTCGAGGAGGAGCGCTGGATTTCGCCGGTGCGTTTCAACCGGCTGCTCGCCGTGATGCAGATCCTGCCGGGACCCGAGGCGCATGAATTGTGCGTCCATCTGGGGATGGTCGCGCGCGGGCGGATCGGCGGGCTGCTCGCGGGGCTTGGCTTCATGCTGCCCGGCTTTGCGCTGATGCTGGGTGCGGCGTGGCTCTACAAGGGCTGGATCGTCGGCAATCCGGCGATGGCGCCGATCTTTCTGGGGGTGCAGGTCGTCGTGCTGGCGATCATCCTGCGCGCGGTGCAGCGGATCGGGGCGCATATCCTGGAGGACCGGCTGCTCTGGCTGCTCGCGGCTGCCGGGCTTGCCGCGACGCTGGCGGGGGTGCCGTTCTGGATTCCGCTGATCGCATCGGGGCTGATCTATACCTATGCGAAGCGGCCGGTCGTGGCGGCGGCGATCTTTGTCGCGGCAGTCGTGCTCGCCGCCCTTGTGTCGGGCGCCGCGCCCGCGGTGAAGACAAGCATCGCCGCGAGCGAGGCGGGGATTGTGGCGCTGTTCATCGCCGGGCTGAAAGGCGGGCTGCTGACCTTTGGCGGCGCCTATACCGCGATCCCCTATGTGCGCACCGACACGGTCGGGCGCGGCTGGATCAGCGACGCGAGCTTTCTCGACGGCGTCGCGTTCGCGGGGATGCTGCCGGCCCCGCTGGTGATCTTCGCGACCTTTGCAGGATATGTCGCGGCGGGCCTGCCCGGCGCGGTCGCAATCACGGTGGGGATGTTCCTGCCCGCCTTCGCCTTCTCGATGATCTTTTTCGAGCGGCTGGAGGCGGTGGTCGACAATCCGGCGCTCCACCGCGTGCTCGCCGGCGTGGCGGCGGCGGTGGTCGGCGTGATCGCGGCGACGCTGTTGCAACTGGGCTGGTCGACCGCGGGACGCGTCGCGAACCTTGTGCCCGCGGCGCTTCTTTTTGCCGCCGCCGTGCTGGTGGTCTGGCGCTGGAAGGGAAAGCTTACCGCCCCCGCGCTCGTGCTGGCGGGCGGCGTTGCCGGGTGGGCGCTGAACCTTTGACCGGGCGCGGGTTGTTCATTTACAAAATAACCAAATAGGTTTTTTTCTATTGACATCGTCACGCTGATATGGCACAAGTGTCACATCATGAAGAATTGCGAGTCGGGCCGGTGCCCCCTTTCGATGCGGAGGGGCGTTCCGGCCCGATTGCTTTTGGAGGTGGCAACGATGGATCTGGTGCTGATGGGCGGAAAGGGTCGATTGCTGGTCAAGGCGAAGCGGTCGCGCCGCGAGATTTCGCAGCGCAGCCGCGACGAGTTCATCCTGTCGCTGAGCGAGACGTGCAACGTCTCGCTGTCGGCCGAGCGCGCCGGTGTGGCATTGTCGACAGTTTACAAGATTCGCCAACGCGACGCTGCATTTGCCGGGGCGTGGCAGCGTGGTCGAGACGCCAATCTCTGGACTGGATGGCGTCGCGTGCTGGCGGCTGGAGCAATGCCCTCCCCGCTGCGACTAGGCAGCGAGCTGCCAAGTCTCGCTGCCCCTCCCGCAAGCGGGAGGTGAGGAATATTCTTTTCGGGAGCAGATTGATGGCAACGTTGGTGCTGACGGTGGTCGGCGGGATTGTCGGGGGGCCGGTGGGGGCCGCGATCGGGGCTGCGGTGGGCCAGCAGATCGACGCACAGATTTTCAAACCCAAGGGGCGCGAAGGGCCGCGGCTTGCCGATCTGAAGATTCAGGCGTCGACCTATGGCCAGCAGATCCCGCAGCTGTTCGGGACGATGCGCGTCGCAGGGAGCGTGATCTGGGCCACCGACCTGATCGAACGGCGGAACAAGCGCGGCGGGGGCAAGGGGCGGCCGTCGACGACCGAATATAGCTATGCCGTGTCGCTGGCGGTCGCGCTGTCGTCGCGGCCGATCCGCAGGATCGGACGGATATGGGCCGACGGAAATCTGCTGCGCGGGTCGAGCGGGACGTTCCAGGAGCGGTGCATCTTTCGCTGGCATAACGGCAGCGAGGATCAGGCGGCCGATCCGTTGATCGCTTCGGCGCTGGGCATCGCGTCGGCGGGTGCGTTTCGCGGGTGCGCCTATGCGGTGTTCGAAGAGCTTGAGCTCGGCGCGTTCGGCAATCGGATTCCGTCCCTGACCTTCGAAGTGGAGGCCGACGCCGCGGGCATCGACGCCGGGATGGTCGGTAACAGCCTGTTCGGTGAAACCGCGCGCTGCGACGGCGAATGGCCTTTTACGGGCTATGCCGCATCGGGAGACCGGTTGCGCGACGCGCTCGCGCCGCTGTTCGAGGCGGACGGCGTGCGGCTGCTCAGTGGGCCGGACGGATGGCTGATGGCGCCGACGACCGGGGCCGAAGAGCCGCTGGCGCTGGCCGGTTTTTGCGAGGCGAGGCGGGGCGATGCGCCGGGCGACCGGACCGAGCATCGCCGCGCGCCGCTGTCATCGCTGCCGGGGACGATCCGGCTGCGGCATTATGAACCCGAACGCGATTATCAGCTCGGCCAGCAGACGAGCCAGGTTGCCGGCGGCGGCGTCCGCGAGGAACGGATCGATTTGCCCGCGGTGCTGCCGGCGACCTCGGCGCGGGCGCTGGCGCAGCGGCTTGCCGCCGCCGCGGCCGACGGGCGCGAAACTTTGGTGTGGCGGGCCGATCTTGCGGCGCTGGCGTTGACCGTCGGGCATGTCATTGCACTGGCCGACGGGAGCCGCTGGCGGCTGGCGGGAAGGACGGTTCGCGGGAGCGACATCTTGCTCGAACTCAGGCGCCACGCGCCGCTTCCCGCGGCCGATCTTCCCGCAGAACCCGGCGTTCCGGTCCGTGCGCCCGATTGGCCTGATGCCATCGGCACGGTCCGCCTGTTCGACCTTCCCAATATGGGCAGTCCGGCGGCGTCGGCGCCGCGATTATTGGTTGCCGGTGCCTGCAGTAACGATGGCTGGCGCGGCGCCGATTGCTGGCTCGTCGCATCGGCCGGTGCCGAACCGATCCCCGTCGGCGCGGTGCGTCCGGCCGCGGCGCTGGGGCAGCTTGCCCTGCCGCTGGCCGCGGGAAGCGATTGCCTGTTCGACCTTTTGAACAGCGTCGAAGTTCAGCTGGTCAATCCGGCGATGACGTTGGAATCGGTAAGCGACGCGGCGTTGCTGGGCGGCGCGAACCGGGCGATGGTCGATGGCGAATTGCTGCAATTCGGCATTGCCGAAGTTGTCGGATCCGGGCGCTGGCGCCTGTCGCGATTGCTGCGCGGGCGGGCCGGCACCGAGAGAGAAATGACGCATGCGGCGGGAGCGTCCTTTGTCCTGCTTGACGATCCGGCGCTGTTGACACTGCCCGAGGCGCTTGCGGGATCGGCGGAGGGCGGCGCGGCGACCCTCGAATGGGCTCCGCGGGGCGGGACGACGCTGGCCGAGGTTGATGTGCCGGCGACCGGCCAGGCGCTGCGGCCGCTGACGCCGGTACACGGGCAGGTCCGGGCCGACGGTGCGGGCGGCGTGACGATCGGTTGGGTTCGGCGCAGCCGCGCCGACGCGGGGTGGCGCGACCATGTCGACCAGCCACTTGGCGAAAGTCATGAGGCGTGGCGCATCGCGCTGTCGCCGCCCGTTCCGGGAACCGGGCCGTGGGAAAGCGCATCGCCGACGCTGGATATTGGTGCCGCCGAGCTGGCGGCGCTGCCGCCCGGTTGCACGATCGAGATCCGGCAGGCGGGGGATTTCGCACTGTCCTCGCCCCTGTCTTTACCATTGACATAAAAGGATAAAACCATGACCGTCATGCCATCAACGCCGCGCTTCGCGTTACCGTTACTTGGCGTAGCGCAGGCGCAGAAAGAGGTAACGCACAACGAAGCTTTGACGCTGCTCGACGCGTTGGTCCACGCGGCCGTCGAGGCCGGACCGCTCGCCGCGCCGCCCGCGGGGCCTGTCGAGGGGCAATGCTGGATCGTCGGTGCGGCGCCGACGGGTCCCTGGGTGGGGCAGGCAAATGCGATCGCGATCCGGACCGGGGGCGGATGGCGATTTGCGCCGCCGCGTGAGGGGATGCGGGCGACGCGGCTGACCGACGGTGCGCAGCTTCGCTTCGTGGGCGGCGCATGGGCCGCGCCGGCGACGGTGGGGGCGCCTTCGGGCGGGTCGATAATCGATTCCGAAGCGCGTAACGCGATCTCCACACTGATTCTTCACCTCGCCGCGCAGGGTCTTCTGATCTCAGGCTGATTTTCGGTTCTTTGACATAAGAAGTGCGACTTTTTGGCAACAGATTGACGATTTGTTCACTTGCACGGAACCAAAGCGGCGAGTAGGACGTCTGCCGAGACGTATATCTCAATTTGAAAGGGGAATTACTATGAGGAAGCTTGCCGTCGCTGTGGCGTTGGCCTCCACCACCCTGGCGTCGCCCGTCCTGGCGCGCGACAACTCCTGGTATGTTGGTGTTGGTGCTGGCGCAATGCTCGTCGAAGACCTGGATCTCGACATTGGCACTTTCAACAATGCCGGTTCGCTCGACCATCGCGCTGGCTATGACGTCGAAGGCACCGTCGGTTATGACTTCGGCGGTTTCCGCGCGGAAGTCGAAGTCGGCTTCCGTGAAGCTGACATCAAGTCGGGCCGCTTCGCGACCCCGGGCATTCCGCAGTCGGTTAACGGCGCTGGCGCGCTCGCTACCGGTTCGTTTGACCTCGCTGGCGATACGAACGCGCTGAGCTTCATGGTCAACGGCATGCTCGACTTCGGCGACGACGACGGCCTTCAGGGCTTTGTCGGCGGTGGTGCCGGTGTCGCGCGCGTTTCGGTCGAGCCGGTCTTTGCCGGTAACTTCCTCGACGATTCGGACACGGGCTTTGCCTGGCAGGCGATCGCGGGTGTCCGCGCTCCGCTGACCGACAGCATCGACGTTGGCCTGAAGTATCGCTTCTTCAACGCCGACAAGATCGATCTGGTCGACCAGCGCGGTCGCGACGTTTCGACGCGCTTCCGTTCGCACTCGATCCTCGGCACGCTGACGTTCAACTTCGGTGGCGCACCGGAGCCGGTGGTGGCACCGCCGCCGCCGCCGGTCGTGGAATGCGCACCGGGACCGTATATCGTGTACTTCGACTGGGATAAGTCGGACATCACGCCGGAAGCGGCTTCGACGCTCGACAACGCGATCAGCGCCTACAACCGTGGTTGCACGGGTACGCAGGTCATGCTCGCCGGTCACGCTGACCGTTCGGGTTCGGCCAAGTACAACGTCGGCCTGTCGGAACGTCGCAACACCGCGGTTCGCAGCTATCTCACCGCTCGCGGTATCTCGGATGGCTCGATCAGCGCGCAGGGCTTCGGCGAAAGCCGCCCCGCCGTTGCAACCGCCGATGGCGTCCGCAACGACCAGAACCGTCGCGTGGAAATCACTTACGGTCCGAACTCGGGCATGTAAGACCGGTTTCCGCTCCCGACTGGGACGGAACGAAAAAGAAGGGCGGTGCCGAAAGGTGCCGCCCTTTCTTTATGCGTGCTTTGTGCGGCAGTAATCGTCCGCTGCTCATTTTCCAGTTTCTGCTTGCTCGGCACGTATTATGATATACCATCACTCAGGGGCGCAGGATGGTCTTGGGTCCTCGATGAGGGGGTGGTGCCCGTCAAGCGCGGTGCGTCTCCCCAGCGGGAGAGAGACGATGCGCAATCGCAGCAGGTTTCATCGCAGCATTTTTCGCGCCGACCCCAATGGCGATCCCGATATCAACACCACGCCGCTGATCGACGTGATGCTGGTGATGCTGGTGATGTTCATCATCACCATCCCCCCGCCGACGCACAGCGTCGATGTCACACTGCCGATCGGACCGGAGATTCCGGGCAAGGTGCTGGACGAGAATCGTGTCACCATCGATACGAGCGACGTGATCCGCTGGAATGACGAAGCGGTCGACCTTGCCGAGCTGGGGGTGCTGGTGAAAGTCGCGGCCGAACGCCCCGAGCCCGCAGCCATCCTGCTCGAACCCGAAGCGCGGGCGCGCTACTTGCGCGTCGACGAAGCCATTGGAGCGATCCGGCGCAATGGCGGGTCGAAGCTCGCCTTTCCGGGAATCCAGAATTACGCCAGTCTGATCTGAGTCTTGGCGGGTTCCCGCTGTCTCAGGCGGCGGGAGCCGTTCCGGGCCGGAGATAGCGCATCATATAGCTGACATAGTCGGCCTTGCCGAGCGGAACGCCCATGTGGCGCAGCACCGCATAGGCCGCGGTGCGATGGAAGGCGAATTGCGGCTGTGCCCAGTCGCGGACATAGTCGAAGGCGCGCATGTCGAAGATCATGCCGTTGGGCAGCGGGAAGCTGACCGCGCGATCGAGGTCGGTGCCGAGCGCGGCGGGATCGACCGCGTCTAGGACCGCGAGCGTCGCCGCGATCTGCTCCTGCATTCCGGCGAAATCGACCGCGTCTTCGGCGAATTCTGGGACTTCGGCGTCGGCGAGGCGGACCAGCGGCTGGAGCGCCTGGACGCAAGTAAAGCGAACCTGCGAGGCGAGCGGGAACATGTCGGGCGCGAGGCGCGCGACCGCGAACTGCAATTCGCCGATGCCGTTTTCCTCACCCCATACGCGCGCCCGCGAAAGCTCGCCCGACAGCGCTCTCAGGCCATTTTGCCAGGCGGGTACGGTCAGGTCGTAGAGCATCGTCATTTCCTTCGATCGATCGAACTTGGGTCAGGCGGCGGCGAGATTGTCCTGGAACTGGAGCCGCGCGAGGCGGGCGTAGAGGCCGTCGGCGGCGACGAGCTCGTCGTGCTTGCCCTCTTCGACGATGCGGCCGTCGTCCATGACGACGATGCGGTCGGCGGCGCGGACGGTCGCGAGACGGTGCGCGATGACGATCGTCGTGCGGTCGTGCATCAGCGTCTCGAGCGCGTCCTGCACGAGCTTTTCGGATTCGGCGTCGAGCGCCGAGGTCGCTTCGTCGAGGAGCAGCAGCGGGGCGCGGCGGAGCAGCGCGCGCGCGATCGCGACGCGCTGGCGCTGGCCGCCCGAAAGCCGCGCGCCGCCTTCGCCCATGAAAGTGTCGAGCCCGTCAGGCAGCTTGCGCAGGAATTCCTCGGCATTGGCGGCGCGTGCGGCGTCCCAGAGTTCTTCGTCGGTCGCGTCCCAATTGCCGTAGCGAAGATTGTCGCGCGCCGAGGCGGCGAAGATCACTGTTTCCTGCGGCACCATCGCGATACGCGCGCGGATGTCGGCGGGGTCGGCTTCGGTGAGCGCGACGCCGTCGAGGCGGATCTGCCCACCCTGCGGGTCATAGAAGCGCTCGGCGAGCTGGAAGAGCGTCGACTTGCCGGCGCCCGAGGGGCCGACGATCGCGACGGTCTCGCGCGGGCGGATCGCAAGGCTGAAATCATGGAGCGCGGGGGCGTCGGGGCGGGTCGGATAGTGGAATTCGACATGATCGAATTCGAGCGTACCGACGGGCGGTGCGGGGAAGGGGCGCGGTTTTGCGGGCGGCGCGATGCTCGCCTCGGCATTGAGCAATTCGCTGAGCCGCTCGGCCGCTCCGGCGGCGCGAAGCAGGTCGCCATAAACTTCGGTAAGGGCACCGAACGCGCCCGCGACGAGCCCGCCCGTCAGCACGAAGGCGGCGATCGTGCCGCCGGTGATCGTGCCCGCGGCGACGCCCGCCGCGCCGTACCAGAGCAAGGTCGTGATCGCGCCAAAGAGCAGGCCGATGACGATCGCGGTCATCGTCGCGCGCAGCCGGATGCGGCGCTTGGCGGTCGCGAAATTCGCCTCGACCGCGGTCGTGAAGCGATCAGCCTCGCGCGCTTCCTGCCCGAATGCCTGGACGATCTTCATCGCGCCCAATTGCTCGGCGGTGGTTGCGCCGATGTCGGCGACGCGGTCCTGGCTCGACCGCGAGACATTCTGGAGCTTTCGGCCGAGCAGCACGATCGGCATGATGATCACCGGAATACCGAGCAGGATGCCGCCGGTGAGCTTGGGCGATAGGGTGAAGAGATAGGCGATGCCGCCGATACCCATCACGGTGTTGCGCAGTGCGACCGAGACGGTGGTGCCGACCGTCTGTTCGATGACCGAGGTGTCCGATGTCATGCGCGAGGCGATTTCCGACGGGCGGTTTTCCTCGAAGAAACCCGGGGCGAGGCGCAGCAGATTGCGCTGCACCGCCTGGCGGATGTCGGCGACGGTGCGCTCACCCAGCCAGCTGACGAAATAGAAGCGCAGCGCGGTGGCGACCGCGAGGACGATGACGATGAGGTAGAAGAAGCGGAAATGGGGGCTCACGTCGCCGCCGCCGGCGACGAAGCCGCTGTCGATCATTTCCTTGAACTGATAGGGGATCGCGAGCGTCGCGAGCGCGGCGACGCCGAGTGCGACCGCGGCAATGACCAGTTGCAGCGGATAGCGACTGGCATAGTGCCAGATCATACGCAGGCTGCCGAGCTTGCGGCGGGGCGTGTCGGATTTGTCGGATGTGGTCGCCATGGACGACGGCCCTAGCAGCCCCGCCGATGCCGCTCAACGCCGCAGAATGACACATGGCTTCAAGCGCTTTGAAGCGGGACGATATGGTCGCTCCGAAAAGGGAGCGCGGCGGCGTGCACCGCGCTCCGATCGTCAACGCCCGATTGTCAGCGATTGTCGAGCTGCGCGCGTACCGCGCGGATACCCGCCTGCGTGATGCGATATGGCGCGCCATTCTGCGAACCGATGAAACCGCGCCGCCGCAGGCGGTTGAACAAGGGCAGGCCGGTATCGGCGAGGACGTGGCCATCGCGGGTGAAGCACAAGGCTTCGACGATATGGCCGTTTTCGCCGCGCCGATGGCGGATCATGCCGCCCTGCGCCAGCACATGGAGCATACGCTGCTCCGCTTTCGAAATATTCATGGGATTATCCGGGATTTTCAAGCAACAAAGGCGCGCCGACCCGCTGGTCCGCACGCTGCGCACATCCCGATTACGCCGGGATGTTAGCGGTTGCCCGCAATCTCAGACATATTCACTCCATCGGCGCATCATGCGCCGTTCCGCGCAGAATATTCGACTTCGGCACGCCTCGCAACGATTTTGATGCATTGCACAATGAGGATCAGCCCCTAGACTGCTAACCAATGAGCAGGCGCCGGAGAGTGCCGCCGGGGTCACGCAAGGAAGAATCGAATATGCTGTACCACGCCTTTGACATGCAGAAAAACTGGCTCGCGGGCGCGAGCGCGCTGGCGACCGCGGGCGCACAAGTGATGCAGCATCCCGCGAATCCGCTCGGCTATTTCAGCGGCAGCCCGATGTTTGCATCGGCGCTCGAAGTATTCGCGCACGCCTCGGCGCCGCGCGGCAAGCCGGGATTCGAACTATACGAGACCCAAGTGGATGGCGAAACGACGCGCGTGACCGAGGTGGTCGAGGCGCGCAAACCCTTCGGCCAGCTCAAGCATTTCAAGCATAAGGGGTCGAAAGACGCGCCGAAGCTGCTGATCGTCGCGCCGATGTCGGGTCATTATGCGACGCTGCTGCGCGGCACGGTCGAGCGCATGTTGCCCGGCCATGACCTGTGGATCACCGACTGGCGCGACGCACGCAACGTGCCGCTCGAAGCCGGCAAGTTCGACCTCGACGACTATGTCGATTATCTGATCTCGTGGCTCGAACATATCGGCCCCGGCGCGCATGTGCTCGCGGTGTGCCAGCCGTCGGTGCCGAGCCTTGCGGCGGCGGCGATCATGGCCGCGAACAAGCATAAGTGCCGGCCGAAGACGCTGACGATGATGGGCGGGCCGATCGACACGCGCAAGGCGCCGACCGCGGTGAACGAGCATGCGATGACGCGCCCGCACGCCTGGTTCCAGGAAAATGTCATCGCGACCGTCCCGGCTTATTATCCTGGCGCCGGCCGCCGCGTCTATCCGGGCTTCCTTCAGCTTGCGGGCTTCATGTCGATGAACCTTGGC
Organism: Sphingopyxis sp. H053; assembly: GCF_001468225.1. Taxonomy (GTDB): domain Bacteria; phylum Pseudomonadota; class Alphaproteobacteria; order Sphingomonadales; family Sphingomonadaceae; genus Sphingopyxis. The sequence goes on from NZ_LNRU01000022.1 coordinate 13,378, forward strand.
AATCACATGATGAGCCATTGGGAGATGTTCAAGCATCTGGTCGATGGCGACGGCGAGAGCGCCGACAAGACCAAGGAATTCTACGACGAATATCGCGCGGTGTGCGACATGACGTCCGAATTCTACCTGCAGACGGTCGACGTCGTGTTCCAGCGCCACCTGTTGCCCAAGGGCGAGATGACGCATCGCGGCCAGCCGGTCGATGTCGGCGCGATCGAGGACATCGCGATCCTCGCGATCGAGGGCGAGCGCGACGATATTTCGGGGATCGGCCAGACCAAGGCCGCGCTGACGATCGCCAAGGCGCTACCCGCCGACCAGAAGAAATATTTGATGGTCAAGGGCGTCGGCCATTACGGGATTTTCAACGGCCGCAAGTGGCGCGACGAAATTGCGCCGGTGGTGGAGAAATGGATTCGCGCGCACGGCGGCTGACGACGGGTTGTGGACATACTTCTCCCCTCCCTTTTAGGGAGGGGAGAAGTATGTCCAC
>NZ_LNRU01000023.1 GCF_001468225.1 Sphingopyxis sp. H053
GCCCCCATCGCCGAAACCACCCCCGCGCTCGACGCGCACGGCCATGACCCCGCCGCTTACGACTGGGTGCCGGTGCTGAAAAAGCGCCGCAAGGACGGCTGGTCGCCCGACAAGCAGCGCGCCTTTATCGAGGCGCTGGCCGACAGCGGTTCGGTCGCCACCGCCGCACGCTGTGTCAACATGTCCGAATCCTCCGCCTATCGCCTGCGCCGCGCGCCGGGGGCGGAGGCGTTGGTCTATCTGCACCCCGAACCGCCGGCCGCACCCGCCGCACTGATGGCCCCGGGCGACCTCGCGGTGGCGCTGGAGGTGGCCGAGCTGTGCGACGGCGAACTGCCGCACTGGTATCGCGACGACGCGGGCGATGCGGTCCCGGCATCGCCGGCGATGCCGATGCACGATGACGGTAAGGCTGAACTTCGCTGAACTTTGGGACCGCCAGAGCGACCCCGCGCCCCTCAATGCACCGTAACCGGCCGCATCACCCCGCCCACACGCGCCACCGCGAACATCACCCCGTCGCGCACCGCCTCGGGCGGGCCTTCGAGCATATAGAGCTTCACCAGCTCGCGCGTGACCTCGCTGTCGTCGTCGACGACCAGCCGCAGCGACTCCAGCCCGATATTGCCGCGCGCCACCACCACATCACGGACCAGCGCGAGCGGCCATCGCGCGCTGCCGCCGCGATAGAGCGTCACCCCGTCGTGGCGCAGATAATCGCCGCGCCGCCGCCACATGCCGAGGATATAGCCCCAGACGCCCAGCACCGCCGCAATCCCGAGCAGTAGCAGCGGCTGCCCGAAAACCATGTTCCGGAAGGCATCGAGCGGATCGCCGCCCCAGTCGAGCCGCACCAGCAAGACGCCGAGCAGCACCGCGCACGCGAATTGCCACCCCACCAGGGGCGCCGCGCGCAGCCGTGCCACCACCACCATTTTCCGGTCCCCGTTTGTCATCGCGGCCTAAATAGGCATCGCCGCCCCGCCGCGCTACCCCGCCCCGGCTCATGCCCTTTCGCGCCGGCGCGAAACAGGACCGCGCGCGCCTTTCCTACATAACCGCCGCGTGCCAGCCTTGCGCCCCTCGCTCTTTGAACCGTTGAAATCCGCAGCCGCTCCGCGGCGCGAAGCATCGCACCCACGCGCGACCTTCGCGACCTTTCGCCCGGGCGCTCCGCGCGCGATCTTTGCGATCTTCGCGCCGCGCGCTTTTCCCACTCTCCTGGCGCCAAAAGCGTGCGCAAGGGGAGGCGACGAGCGGGCGCCGCGACGCCGCAAAGGGAACCTACGGGCGCAGCATCCGTAATTATTGCAGCACGAAACAGATTCGCCCAACCGCCCAAGGAGTCGAGATCATCGAGACCAGAATCCTCATTGCCTACGGCCTGATCCTGTTGCTGGTCGCGGCGGGCATCGCAGGCATCGCGTTCCTGCGCCACAACCGCCACGACCGCAGGATCGCCCGCCAGCGCGCGCGCGAACAGGTGCGCCGCGACGAGCGGCGCGACGCGGCGTCCCGACCGGACTAACCGCCCCGGCCGCGCGACGGATCGCCGCCCCCCGCGCCCGATCCTTGCTATACTCCGGCGCGAAAGGAGAAAGCCCATGCAGGCTGTAACCGAAGGCGACCGCCGCAAGGAGGTTCGCATCCTCCTCGATCAGATCCAGGCGCACCCCGAACGCGACTGGACCGCGGCGCGCCAGCGCCTCGCAACCCTCAATAAATTGATCGCGGGGCCGCCCGGAAAACCGCCCCGTCCGCAACCGCATTAGCCACTCGTCGCGCACGCGCGGCGGTCCGTCGCAATGCGCCAAACGCAATGCAACAATCGGACATTGCACAAGTTTCTCCAGCCAAGGCATCGGCGACGCCCCCTTCCCCCCCGCGGGGCGCGCCGATGCCTGACCCAAATCCGCTGACTCAAGTCCCACGACGGAGACAGACATGCGCAAAGCATTTGCCCTTCTGACGGTCGCCCCCGCCCTCCTCGCCTTCCCCGCGCTCGCGCAGACCGCGTCCGCACCGGCCCCCGCGCAGCTCGCCCCCGACGGCAGCGCCAACATCAATCTGGTCGGCAAGGTCGGGCTGAAGGGCGGCGCGGTCGATGCCGCGGCCGATGGCGTCACCAACCCCGTCGGCGACACCGTCGATCGCGTCGACAGCACGGTCGGCAAGTCCGTCGACGCCGCCAACCTGACCCTCGCGACGCGCGAACAGGTGCGCGCGGGCGCCGAGCTTTACGACACCGGCGGCAACAGCGTCGGCACGGTACAAAGCGTCGAGGGCGACACCGCGGTCGTGATCCGCGGCGGCAAGCTCTACAATGTGCCGATCGCCCAGATCTATCACGGCGCGGTGGGTGCGACCCACGGCCTCGTCACCAAATTGTCGAGCGCCGAAATCCAGGCGCGCACCACCGCCGCGATCGAATCGCGCTGACATATCGGAACTAGCCGCGGCGACCCCTTGCAATAAGGGACGTGGCCGCGCTGGGGGGAGCCGGGTGCACTCGGCTCCCCGCCTTGGAAATCGGGAGAGACCGCATCGCGCCAGCGATCGGGGAGGGAGCCGGGACACCGGCTCCCTTTCGTCGTTATGCCGCACCCGCAAACGAAAATGGCCCGCCCCAGGGGAGGGGGCGGGCCAGTTCGGTGCCGGCGCGCCCGATTGCGCCGCCGGCCCTCTGTTATCTCGCCTAAACTATTCGGCCTCTTCGAACAGGTCGACCGCGTTCGCGGCGTTCGCCGACAGGCGGACCGTGTCGCCCTCGACCGCCGCGACCAGACCCGCGGGCAGGTAATGATGCTTGCCGTCGCCGCTGTCGGCCTTGGTCAGCTTGATGCGCTCGCCATCGAGATGGTCGACGGTGCCGACGTGGACGCCGTCGGCGCCGACAACGTTCAGGCCTTCCTTGATCGCGCTATGGTCATGCTCTGCCATGGTCATTCTCCTTGCCGCTCCGGGAGGGGGGAGCTTCTGCATCATACGCACAGAAAAGCGAGTCGGCTCCCCTATACTAAGGCAGAGCGCCCGAAAGCCGCGCCCGCTTTCCATCGCGCCGCCGCACCGCTACCCCGACCGATTAGCACCAGGGGCGCCGCCGCCCCTCCCATGGCCGCGCCAGCCCCTCGGCGACCAGCACCGACCCGACGCTCGCCCCGCCGCGCGTGACGATGCGCAGGTTGCGGCCGTAGCGATCGGTGTCGCGCCCGGCGCTTTCGAGGCTGAAGGCGCCGGCATTCAGCCAGGCGCGGAGCCGTTCGGTCGCGGCGTCGCCGAGCGCCGCTTCCTCGGCGCAGCGCGCAGGATGCGTTTCGGGGGTGTCGATATCGGCGATGCGATATTTGTCGCCCGCGAACCAGAAGGTATCGCCGTCGACGACGCAATTGCCGCCGCCGCCGCTGTGACAGAGTGCGAAACGCGCCGACAGCGCGTCGCGCGCCGCTGCGCCTTCGCCGCCCGCGAACAAGGATGCCGCGGGTGCCGACACCGCTTCGGCGCCGCCCGGAAAGCGCTGAAAGGTCGCGAGCGCGGCGACGAAAGCGACCGCCATCGCCGGCGCCAGCCACAGATTGGATCGGGCAGTGCGCCGCCGGCGTACCGGCAGCGGATCGTAAAAATCGGGTCTGGACATGCGGCGACCCTAGCGGTCGGGGCTTGGCAAAATCCCGGCGAGGCCGCACCGCTTTGACCGGCAAAGCAAGTCAATCGCGCCCGCTACGGCGCCGTTTTGACTCTTAATCCAAGGAGGTCAGGGCGCGCCGCGTGGCTCGTCGTCCTCGACCCCGCCGGGGCCAAGCTCGTCATCCTCGTCGTCGTCGCTGCGTTCGCCGCGATAGGCGTCCATGTCGATGACGTCCGACCGCTCCATCTGGGTCATATGATCGACCAGATCCTGCACATCGTCGCTCTCGTCGCCGCGGCCGACCTTGTCGCTGTCTTCCTGCGGCCGGTCGCGGCGCGCGGCTTCGGCGACGCTCTGCGCCTGCGCATCCTCGTCATCCTGCTCGCGATTGCGCGCTTCGGGCGCTTCATCGGCTTGGGCATCTGCTCTGCGGGGATCGTCGATCATGGCCGGCTCCTTTCAGGGGGGTAGCCGGGAAACGCGCGGGATCGCGCGGCCGTTCCTCAGGCGGCGGCCGCCAGTATTTTCGTCTCGATCACGCGAATGAAAACCTCGGGATCCTGCGCCCCCGGGATCAGCATCCGCCCGCCGAGAATGAAGGCGGGCACCCCGGTGATATTCTGGTCGGCCCAATAGGCTTCCTCGGTGCGCACCATCTCGCCAAACTCGCCCGACGCCAGGATCGCCGCCGCGCGCGCGCGGTCGAGTCCCACCGAGGCCGCGACATCGGCGAGTACCGCATGATCGCTAACGTCGCGATTGTCGGTGAAGTGCGCGGTGAACAACGCGAGCTTCAGCGCGGTCTGCACGCCCGTCGCGGCATCCTGCTCGGGCTCCTCAAGCGCGCCCGCCCAGGTCAGCAGGCGGTGCGCATCGAAACTGTTGCGCATCCGGAACTCCGGCCCGCGATTGAAGGTGAAGCCAAGGTCGGTGGCGACCCCCGCCATCTTGCCGCTGTTCGCGCGGCTCTGCTCGGCGCTGATCCCATATTTGCGCATGACATGCGCCGCGGCGTCCTCGCCCTCCGCCGGCATGTCGGGGTTCAGCTCGAACGGATGCCACTGGACGCGGAAATCCAGCCGCCCCGCAAAATGGTCCATGACCTTCCGGAACTTCAGCCAGCCGATGATGCACCAGGGGCACATCACGTCGGACACGATGTCGACGGCGAGGCGCGGCACGCGCGGTTCGGTCAAATTTCTTCTCCTGCCGGCACGCGCCGCCGCACTCAGTCGGAACGGCGATCCTTACCCGTCCGCCGATCGCCCTTTCGGCGATCCGGCCCTTTGTAATTCGGGTCGTCGGTCGTCCGGCGGTCACTCGACCGCCGCTCCGAACTCGCCCTTTTGTCCTCATCGCTTGTCATACGCTTCCTCCCCACCACAAAGGAAAACAGAAGCGACCCGGCGCGCAATAACTCACAAAATGGTTAAAAAGACAAGCAACGGCGGGAATAGGCCGTTTGTGGGTGGGTCAGCTTTGGGGTGGAGAGTTGCCGTTGCTCAATTTTCTTTAGTCATCCCGGACTTGATCCGGGATCCCGCTTTTTTGAGGCACCGGCTGGCTTCGACATCAAGCGGGACCCCGGATCAAGTCCGGGGTGACGATGATTGCTGGGACAGCTTTCGGTCGAAACCTGCCCGCGCGCTTACCCGTCAATGGCAGCACCATAATCGACGCTTTACCGAACCATTCATGGATCAGATCATCTGAAACGACCCGCTCTTCTCAAAAGCGGTAAATGCCTCGACACTTCGGCGCATATTCTCAAGCATCGGGGGCAGGTTGTCCGGGCGAAACCATCGCAGGTCCAGCGTTTCCGATCCGTCGGCGGTTACATCGCCGTCAAATTCGGTCGCGTAGAACATCATGACGAAGAACTGGCAAACATCGCCGTTCGGGAAGCGCACCGTCTCATATTCCGGATCGCTGCCGAAACCGAAGGGCACCGGATTTCGAATGCGCAGTCCCGTTTCCTCGAGCGTCTCGCGAACGACCACCTCGGTCAGATCCTCGCCCTCCTCCGCATTTCCGCCGGGAAGGCCCCACGCGCCGAAGTCGCTTCGATGTTGCAGGAGGATCGGTCCATCGCCGCGGACTATCACGACGCGCGCGCCCGGAACCAGCAGACAGCGGCTCCCGACGAGCGAACGCAGCTTTCCAAGATAGCTATCCGCGAAACTCATTGGACTGCCCGCTATCCAGCGTCGACGGGCGCCGCATTATCGACCGCCGCGACCGGCCGCGACAATACCCACCAGCTGCCAACCATCAGCAACACCGTCAGCGCCTCGATGATCATCGCCTGCACGATCCCCGTATTGACCGCATCGCCGCTCGCCACCCCGAACAACCGGCCGGCAAGTGCGGTGCCATAGAGCGCGGCGGGCACGAGCAGCGCGCGCAGCCAGCCCGGCACCAGCGCGCCGATCGCGGCCGCGCCGGCGGCGACAAGGAAAAAGGCCGACAGGTCGGCGCGGATCGTGTTGGTGGCCGGACCCTCGACCAATATGCCAAAGGTCGCGGTATAGCTCGCGGGATCGAACAACCCGCGCGCGCCGACGATGACGAAGAACAGCGCCCACAGCAGGACGGCGCCGCGCAAGACCCAATTGACCATCATTCTTCTCCCTTGTTGCTCGCAGGCTGCGCCATCGGGGAAGAAAGTTCAATCTATTCCGGGTTAAAGCCCGTCCGCCGCGAACGTCTCTTCGATCCAGCCGCCGCCGAGCACGCGCGAATTGTCGGCGGCATCGTACAGCACCGCCGCCTGCCCCGGCGCGACGCCATATTCGGCCTCGGCAAAGATCAGCCGATCGCCCGCGACGCGCGCGGGCACCGGCTTCGCCATGCTGCGCACCTTCGCCAGCACATCGCGCCCGTCGACCGCGCCCAGCCAGTTCGCCTCGCCCAGCTGCGCGCCGGAAACCGCGAGCGCGCGCCGCGGCCCGACGACGACGGCTTTCGTCGCGGCTTCGAGGCGCACCACGTACAATGGCTCGGCCTGCCCGCCGATCTCGATCCCGCGCCGCTGCCCGACGGTATAATGAATCAGGCCCTTGTGCGCGCCGAGCACGGTGCCGTCGACATGGACGATGTCGCCCTGATCGTCGGCCTCGGGGCGCAGCTTCCGAACGAGCGTCGCATAGTCGCCGTCGGGGACGAAGCAGATGTCCTGGCTGTCGGGCTTGCCGGCGACGCCCAAGCCAATGTCGCGTGCGATCTCGCGCACGACGCTCTTCTCAAGGCCGCCCAGGGGAAAGCGCAGGAAGTCGAGCTGGTCCTGCGTCGTCGCGAAGAGGAAATAGCTCTGGTCGCGCGCCGGATCGACCGCGCGGTGCAGCTCGGCGCCCGCGGGCCCCATCATACGGCGGACATAATGGCCCGTCGCCAGGCAGTCGGCGCCGAGCTCCTTCGCGAGCCGGAACAGGTCGGTGAACTTCACCCCCATATTACAGCGTACGCAGGGGATCGGCGTCCGCCCCGACAGATATTCGTCGGCGAACTGGTCGATCACCGTGTCGCGGAAACGGCTTTCATGATCATAGACATGATGCGCGAAGCCCAGCCGGTCGGCGACCGCGCGCGCGTCGCGAATGTCCTGCCCGGCGCAGCAGGCACCAACGCGCTTCGCCTTGGCGCCATGATCGTAGAGCTGGAGCGTCACGCCGATCACCTCGGCGCCCGATCGCGCGGCGAGCGCGGCGACGACGCTCGAGTCGACTCCGCCCGACATCGCGACGACGATTCGCCGGTCTTTCAGCGGCATCGGCAGCTGAAAGTCGGCCTGGGCAAGCCCGGCAGGGGAAGGAATCGTCTCGATCATGATCGGCGCCATCTAGGGATGCGAATGCAAAAAAGCCAGCTTTTCCGCGCAAAGTGTCAAGATATTGACGGGGGTTAAGCTTCGCTAACAGGTTCTGAAACAGGCATTTACGGGACCTTAGCTCCTCTGGCGTAGACGAGTCGCATGAACTTCGTTCCATCCGATCTTCCGCGCATCGCCGGTGCGGCCAAGCTGTCAAAGCCCGGCTTCGACATCATATTGGCCGTGTCCAGCGCACGCCAGGCTGCCCTGCCGACGGTGCGGCAGCTGCGGACGCAGGCGCATCGCGAACGCCATGCGGCGAAGCTTAACGCCGTGCGCCACATATTTTGCGGGACGCGCGCAAGGGCGGAACAAAAAGCCCCCCGCGTCGTTCGTTTCTTCGATTTGTCCGACGATGCGAACGCCCTGCCCGAAACTATGAACGGCCTGTTTACCAGAGGATTTCAGCCGATGTTGAATCCCTCTGTTCTAGATACGAATGCGTCGGACACACCCCCCTCCGACGGTAATAATGTGGAATGAGCATGATCGAGAATCAGAAAATCCGGCCCGCACAGGTTATCGGCCCCCTCGGGGAGCCGTTGACGCTGGACTCGCTGCCGCCCCCATCGACGACCCGCTGGGTCGTTCGCCGCAAGGCAGAGGTCGTCGCGGCCGTTAACGGCGGACTCCTGTCCGTCGACGAAGCGTGCGAACGCTATGGGCTGACCCTCGAGGAATTTGCCGGCTGGCAGCGGTCGATCGACCGCAGCGGCATGCCCGGACTGCGCGTGACGCGCATCCAGCATTACCGCGACCTCTACGAGCGCCAACAGCGCTTCTAAAGGCCGCGGGACCGGACCAGGCATGAGAGAGGGCGCTTCGGGCGCCCTCTTTTTTGCCTGCCGCACATGGATGGATAAGTGCGGCAGCGCTCCGGACCGGCCGAGTTAAATATTGCCGTTGCGGCGCCTCCCGATTACTCCCGCCATAAAAGCGGGGGGAATATTGTGAATTCTAATCATCTGAAAAAGATGTTCTTATCGGCTGCGATCGCGGCCCTGGTCGCAAGTTGTGGTGGCGGCGGAGACTCGGGCGGCGGCAATGTCGTCACCGTGCCGCCCACACCGACACCAACCCCCACGCCGACACCGACCCCCACGCCCACCCCGACCATATTTTCGGCCGTCGGCGGCGGCCCGCTGTTGGCGACCGTCTTGATCGATATGAACGGCAACAGCCAGTTCAACGACGCACCGGACGTCATGACGCCGACCTCGATGACGGGAACCTTTGGCCGCGGCGTTACGGTCCCGGGAACGGGAATAGGATCGGTGCCGGGATCACCAGCGCATCGAATGCAGGCGTACGGCATCGATGCCACGACCGGTCTTGCCTTCGCCCAGATGACGGCTCCGGCCGGCGCGACGGTGATCTCCCCGCTCAGCACATTGATCGACGCGCACGGCAACCAGAACAGCGTGCGCAATGCGCTCGGGCTCTCGACGGGCGCGGCCGCCCTGCGAAGCGACACGAATTTACTCACATTCAATCCTGTCGACGGGCGGCGCAGCAGCAACGCCATGGTGGCCGAGGACGCGGCGCGAATAACATCGGTCAACCTTCAGTTGCTGGCATTGGCGGTGGTGACCAAGGACACGAACGGCGATCCGATCGACTCCACCGTCACGCTGCGCGAAGTCTCCCAATATCTAGCCCAACTCATCAACGAGACCGGGAACGCGAGGCTCTCCGACAAGGCGGTCGTCTTGGCGGCACTGAAGAAGAGCCGCGTAGCCGTGGGCTGGCCCGACGCCGGTCTCGATGCGATGGCGACGCTGCTCGTGAAATATCTTGCAGCGATGCCCGAACGATTGTCCGATGACGCCGCGGTCCGCGCCTGGGCCTACGCCTATCGTTTCTATGTCCTCCCCGAACTCAAGATCCTGCACAGGAGCTGGCCCAACGCCGCGTTGGCGCGGATCGAGGCGATAACCCAGGCCGACATCGAGGCTGCGGCGCAATCCTTTGCGACGGTCGTACCGCCGGCCATGACCGCTTATGTCGGGGTAACCGACTATCGCGAACTCGGTCCCGAGGGCACGACTCCCTATCGCATCAGGATGGGCGGGTGCGACACCCAGCCCTATGCGCCTTACTGCAACGACTGGACGCTGTTCGGCGGCTCGTCGTCGCAGGGCAGCATCACGTCGGTCGAGTCCAACGCGCCGGGGGCGCTGTCGGTATTGCTGTCGAGCGACGGTTATGTGACGGTGTCGCGGCGCGGCACCTTCACCGGTCTCACGCATTTCACCTACACCGGACGCTCGCCGGATGGCTTGACGTCGACGGGTACGGTCTATGTCAGGGTAAGGGACGTTCCCTGATTTCCCACCCCAAACAACGCCGAATCAAAAGAAAATACGCGCGATTTCACGGACTTGATAATTTTATTGCAACCCTTGCGTTCACCCCGCGTTAAGCCTCCAAGTCAACTTTGGGAGTCATTCAATATGCGTAAGATGTTCATCACCCTCGCCGCCACCTCGGCCCTCGCGCTCGGCGCCTGCCAGAGCCCGGCTGCCGACAAGGTCGAGGATCAGGCCGAAGCCAAGGCCGACGTGATCGACGAGCAGGCCGACGCCATGCCCGAGGGCGCGGCCAAGGAAGCAACCGAAGCGAAGGCCGACGCTGTCGAAGCCGCCGGCGAGGAAAAGGCCAACGCGATGGACGACAATGGCGAGATCGCCCCGTCGGAAGTCGCCCCCACCACGCCGCCGGCCGACCCCGCCAAAAAGTAAGGGCTGCCTCCCCTAAAGGGCAGGGTGAAGGGCGCCGGTTCATTCCGGCGCCCTTTATCGTGCGCGGCATATTTTCGCGGGACCTGTGATCTCGATCACCCCTGCCCCGCGCAATCGCGGATATTGACCCTGAATGGGACGGGAACTCGCTTTTAAGCGAACCATTTCACGGACCACCCTTCCGCCGCCACCAGCGACCCAGGGCGGCGGGAGGGACTATCCCCCGGCCTCTTCGAGCAGGCGCAGCACATCCTGCACCCCCGGCGCGTCGGCATCGGCGCGCAGCGCCGCGATCCCCGCCGCGACGTCAAGCTTATAGTCGGCGACCCCCGCCGCCTCGCCCGCCCACGCCGCATCCAGCGATTTCACCAGCCGCCGCGCCGCGGCATTTTCCGACAGCATATGTACGTCGAGCATGTCGAGCCCCTCGGCATGACAATGGACAAGCAGCGCGGCGGTCATCATCCGCGCCAGCCCCCGCCCCTGGAATGCGTCGAGCACCGCAATCGAAAATTCGCCCACCGGTCCGTCATGCCGGTGGCGCACCGCATGCACCGCGCCGATCGGCGGCTGCCCCGGGCATTCGGTGCAGATCGCGCCCCACGCGATATGGTCGTGCCCGTCGACATCGGCGAGCCGCTCGACCACCGCATCGGGCAGGACCGGCGCGGGCGAGAAAAAGCGCAGATAGCGCGACTCTGCCGACAGCTTCGCAATCCCCTCGCGGATCAGCGGCGCATCGTCGGGGGTGATCGTGCGCAGGCACACCGCGGTGCCGTCGTTCAGCATGCAGTGCACCGCGATATCCTCGATCCGCGGCGCCACCCGCGCCCCTGCCTGCTTGTCCATTCCGGTCATCGCGGCCTCCTGCCCGCGCACGATAGGGGCGCCGCGCCCCGCCCGCAATCCACCCGCTTGGCGGCGCGCCCTACGCATTTTCCCCCGCCATAATCGGTGAAATGTTGAAAGCCGGACCGCCCTTAACTTTGGTAATGTTGCACCTCGAAGTCGAAAAGGTTGCACGTCTGTGATCCACGCTCACCCGGACAGCGACACACGCTATGAAGTGCTCGGCGACCGCCTCGCGCGGCTGCGTCAGGCCAGGGGGCTCAGCAAGACCGACATCGCCGACCGGCTCGGCGTCACCGTCACCTCGATCTGCTATTGGGAACAGGGCCGCTCGCGCCCGCGGCTCGCGCGGCTGCAGGCGCTCGCCGATCTCCTCGGCACCTCGCCGACCGAGCTCTTGAGCCGCGACAGCGCGCCGGGCAGCGACCATTTGTCGGACCTCGTCACCCGCATGCGCGCCGAAATCGCCCACGCCGCGGGCACCACCCCGTCGAAGGTGCGCATCACGATCGAGATGTAGGCGCCCCGCCGCCGCCCCCTCCCCCTTCGTC
>NZ_LNRU01000024.1 GCF_001468225.1 Sphingopyxis sp. H053
CCTTTCGCCATCACACTGGACACAGTTTACATGGACAGTTGCGGTATCGGTATTAACATAATGTTTGTTATCGGATATGTATTTATCCCACATTTGACGAATTTCTAAAATTGTGGGATAAATCCTCATGGGTACCGTACGCGCCTTCACCGACGAGCAATCCCGACTGCTCGTCAACCTCCGGCAACGATATGAGGCCTGGATCGCTGTCGAACGCGAGCGGACGGCGTTGCCTTACGATTTGCGCCGTAAAACCGTTGGCAAGTACGAGTATTTATACCAGATTTTCGATCGCAGTGGGAACGGGAAATCTCTCGGTAATATGGACGCGACGCGCGAAGCCGAGCTCAAAGCATATCGCGAGAAAAAGACCGAACTCAAAGAACGCGGCTCGATTCTGCAATCCAATCTTGCGGAAAGCGCGGCCCTCTACCGGGCGCTACGCCTGCCCCTGCTTTCCAGCGATGCCGGTCCCATCCTTCGCGAATGCGATCGCCGCGATCTCCTTGGCACGCACCTTGTCGTTGTCGGCACCAACGCGATCGCGGCCTATATGATCGAGGCGAACGGCTTCATTCTCCTGCCCGATGAAACGGAGGACTTCGACCTGGCCTGGATCGCCACGGAACAAGAAGCTTCCGAACAGACTGTCTGGCAGATGCTAAAGGCTGTCGACCCGACCTTCACGATCAACAGCGAGCGTGATTTCCAGGCGCGGAATGCCCGGGCCTATGAGGTCGAACTGCTCGTGGCTCCGTCTCGAGCGGGAACGCTGAGCGGACGCGATCAACCGCGGCCGATACCTTTGCCAGAGCAGGAGTGGCTGTTGCTCGGCCGACCGGTCGATCAGGTAATCGGCTGCCGCGACGGGTCTCCCGCCCGGATCGTCGCACCGGACCCTCGATGGTTTGCGCTACACAAACTCTGGATGTCGCAGCAGGCCAAGCGCAATCCGCTCAAGCGCCCGAAAGACCGCAAGCAGGGGTTCGCGCTGCTCGATGCTGTCGCCGAAGCCATGCCCCATTATCCGCTCGACGCGGTATTCGAGGCGGCGATCCCTTCCGAATTGCAGGACTGTTTCGACAATTGGCAGAATAACACAACTGCACAGCGTAGGTCCGATTGGTGATCTGACCACCTATTGCGAGAATCTATGCGGCCGCGTCTGCATCGTCGACCAGCGCCTAAATCTTCGCAATCGGCGTTTCGTCAATTGGCCTGACGGTTTCTCCGCAGCCTTGGCATTCGATTGTTCGTCGCAGCCGCAGCGTTTTGTACGAGACATGGAAAACGCGTCCACAGACCGTGGCAGTCGCTCTGCGCTTTGATATCGTCCAGCTCATAGGCCATGCGGCATATTCTCATCTCGGCGTCACTGAGTGATAGCCGTACGCGTGGTAAGGAAACCGCGGCCCATCAGTCGACGCGAAATGCGGCGTTGGCGTGAGCAGCTTTTCCCCGCGCGCGTCGCTTGGCGAGTTTAGCCATGCGTGCGTTGATCTCGCCAGGGCTGATATCGGCGGGATCGAAGACACCGCCGTACCATTCCACCATGGATGCGCGGGCGGGATGGCGTGGTTTGGCCATGGCCTCGAGAAACTCTTCGAACCCCATGGTGCCGCCGACGTCTTCGGGCGGGGCGCGACGTTCACCATCGACGAAGCGCGGGTAATCAACGCCTGGGGTTGCGGGCTGGACCGCTTCGATCTCGATACGATGACGCCAGTTGTCCCCGAAATCATAAGTGTAGGTACAGCTGGTTATGCCGCGTTCGACAAGCTTGCTGATCCGCATGTTGGCGGCGTCGCGGGTGCGGATCATGAATTCATCGTCGTCGAAGCGGATGCCATAGGCGGCATCGCCGATGTCGAAACGGAACAGATGGTAATTCTCGAAGAGCATGCTTGCCTGGATCGCGAGGTGCAGGGTCTTGAGGCTGTTTGTGACGGGAAGTTCGACACGGCGCCAGATGGTGGGCTTCATGTCTTCGAGCGTGATGCGAATCCGGGCGATCTGATCGGTCATGCCGCCATGCTGGCGGGCGCGCTGAGCGATGTCCATATCCGCGACATGAATTCGCCCCAACGAGACGCTTTCGCTCCATCTGGTGGATGGTGTCAGTCGGCTCCCCGAGCTTCTGCCCTGGCGTTGGGAACAGAGGATGTTGTAGGAAGAGCAGGATTCCAGTAGCATGCATCCATGCAATCCGGACCGCACCCCGAACTGATAGAGTCGCCCCTTAGCCGGCACATTATCCAGGACGGCGTGCCGCTGACCATCAACATCGTTCGCATCGCGACAGAGCCCGGTTGGTCGCTGGAGGTTATCAACGCGCGCGGAACGTCGGTCGTTTGGAGTGACGCCTTCGCCTCCGATCGGGAAGCCGATGCCGCCCTCCGCAAAGTACTCGCCGAAGAGGGTGTCCAAGCGTTCCTCGACAACTGATACCGCAGGGCTGTCCGCGCTGTTTCGGCCTCGCTGGACGGATACATCTTGTCCGGATACCCGAAATTGACGCCGAACGGCGTGGTCGATTTGCCATGCGGCGTGCGGCCCGGCGATCAGCGTCTCCTCTTCGAGCCATGTCACCAGCAGCCTTGAGCGGCTGGCTTGTCGGCATCCTCGAAACCGTCTCCGGGGATCGCTCCAACTGGATAAAATGGACCTCCCCCCGCCTGTCCTCGCAAGCCTGGGAGAAGCCGTCGCTATGCTTGCTTTTGCGGCAACGACGATTGCGATCCCACTTCGTTCATTCCATTATCTTGCCGATTGCGTCACGGCATCAATCGCCCGCTAATGACGACGACCGGGCTTGAATTTGTACAGATTATGGTACATATTATAGCAAGGAGAACTGCTATGGACGTGATGAACTATTCCGATACGCGCGCCCGACTGAAGAAGGTCATGGATCGGGTAGTCGCTGATCACACCCCTGTCGTGATTTCGCGTCAGAGTGGCGAATCCGTGGTCATGGTTTCGCTTGCGGATTGGAACGCCATGGAAGAAACTTTGCATCTGCTCGGCTCGCCGACGAATGCCAAGCGTCTCAAGACTGCAGTTGCGCAGCTTGATGCCAGCAACGGGCGAGTGCGCGAGCTTGTTCCCGAATGAAGCTCGTTTTCGCGGATTCCGCATGGGACGATTATCTCCACTGGCAAAGCACGGCGCCGAACATTCTCCAGCGCGTCAATGATCTCATAAAGGAGTGCCAGCGAACGCCTTTTAAGGGGACCGGGAAACCGGAGCCGCTGAAAGGTGACCTCAAGGGATGGTGGTCGCGGCGCATCACGCTCGAAGATCGCCTTGTTTATCGTATCAGCGGCAGCCCGCCTAATCAGCAGCTCGAGATCGCTCAGTGCCGCTTCCATTACTGAAGGCGGCCTGCTTGCGAACCCCATAAGGCGATAGTGGTTGCGATCTCGCAGCACTCCCCTCAGCAACCAACTTTGAGACGATCCATGCCACCTCCCTCGCGAACGTCAGGGTGATCGGGTGAAGAATTAGGTGACAAAGCGATGATGTGATGAATGAGTGCCGTTCTTGTGCAGTGAGGAGCGACGACGATAACGGGGTTTGAACTGTGGACCAGCATCAGAGTGGGACCCCGCTCTCAGGGAAGTGCCTTGTTCTTTATGCCTAAATAGATGCATGCGGGGTTCCCGAACGGCGCGTATGGAGCCTCCCATTCAAAGCCGAATTTTTAAGTCTATTCAAGATCATAGGTTGTGAAAGTGAGAGGTCCCGCTCCAGAGCCGATCCACACGATGGGGTAAGAAATCAATTTCTGTGCGCATCATATCCTACCCATGAAGCAATCCGGTCGTGTCGCAATATCCGCCACTACAGGCGGTCACGCAAACTCCAAAACTTGCCAGATATCGAATATTGAAGTGCGCCTCCTGTAACGAAGGCTCGCCTGTCGGCCGCCTATGGGCAAATTCACCCCTGGCGGGCGGCTGCGATCTTGAGGACGACATCGCCCATCCATCCCGTCATGCGCGCGCGTGCGCGCACGAGATCGCTCATGTCTTTGCCATCCAGCCTAGCCGCGAATTGGTGAATCTTATCGCCGTCGATTTGGTCGCGGCCAAGATGAGCAAGCGCCTGCACGACAGCATTCGCGATATCGCTTGCATTGTCGAGTACCGGGGCTCGGCTGTGCCGAAGCGTTACGCTGCGCCCGCCCACCTCGCGTACTCGGCTTCGGCCGCTAGTCGCGTATGTCGCGCGCGCCGGCACCTGCGTAGACAGACCGAAGCTATTGCTCGCGGCTGCACCTGAAGGTGCGATCTTATCTCCGGTCTGCGCGGACACGGCTTGGGCGATAGTTGCAGGGTCGGGGCTGAGAGTACCCAAGCAATCATGTTGACGTGGATAATCGTAAAGCCCTCGGCCAATACGGCGAATGCTGCCAGCGTGTGCTAACCGAGAGAGAGCCATATCGATCGAACCTCGCGTACCGAGGTCGACAAAATTTTTGGGAGTAAAGACCCAGCCGCGGCCTTTGCCACGTACT
Organism: Sphingopyxis sp. H053; assembly: GCF_001468225.1. Classification (GTDB taxonomy): domain Bacteria; phylum Pseudomonadota; class Alphaproteobacteria; order Sphingomonadales; family Sphingomonadaceae; genus Sphingopyxis. The sequence continues at coordinate 4,520 of NZ_LNRU01000024.1, forward strand.
CGCCTCATGATCTGGTCCGCTACAGCTGACATGCCTAGGGTGTTCCTTATATGTTAGATAATAGCATCATAGTTTCTAACAATCTAGACCCGAGCTTCGTACTCTCTCGCTACCACGCTCAAGGGGATTGAGAGCACATATGTTTGACGTCGGCCGATCAGCGGCAGTGAGAGTTTAATTTGTGCCCTGTAGAATCGCGTACGCTACCTCTTGCCGCAACCGTCGGGCACCGAACATATCGAAACATTGCCGTTCAGCGGTGTTTCCTGTACGTTCAAGCACGAGGATTGTGTCATGACCGACCAGTACGAGCCTTTTGCGGACGACTTCGATCGTCAGTTCATCGACGCAACGCATCCGCTCTATGTGTCGCCGGCGTCGATGGCGCGTGCTGGTTAAGGATTGGCGTCGAAAGTAGGATCTCGTAAAATCCGGCAACCATTTAAAAATAAACGGAAATGCTGACTACGTCTTTAAGTTAATCGGCGCGACCGGGACCCCAGACCCTGAATATTATGCTTTTCATCCAATGCCATATAGCGACTGCCAAAGAGGTCCCGCCTTCGAAGCCGATCCGCATAGAGGACAGGCGTTCGGCTTACTCGTCGAGCATTAGATTTGGGTGTTTTTGCCGGGACGTGCCTCGCTGACCAAGCTGCGCGATGAACAAATTTCCGGTTCATTACGCTTACTTAGCCTGCCCGCCGTTTGCGATCGCGGCACGAACCCGCTCCTCAAACCATCGGTCTGCGCTGGCGTAGCCATCACGAACTGCGCGGCGCCGATACTCGGCTTCGTGGATCGACCATGCGGCCTTGCGTTCAGCACGTGTGAGGGGGCGAGGCGTCGTCGCTTTCGGTTGCGGCTGCTTTTGCTTTTCGGCAGCTTTCTGAGCCTGTCGCTGCTGATGTTTCCGCAGATTATCTGCTCGCTGAGCGTCGAGGGTGGAATTAAGCCATTGCGCGGAGGCGGCATCAGCGATGAACAGCGACGCGCCTGCTATCATTGCCACCATCAGCTTGTTTTTCACCATCATTCTCCGGTTTGAGACTTTCGCGCATGGTCCGTCTCTTCATACATTTGAAGCGGTTGAACGGATCATGAATGCCACTCTGCGGGCCTCCTTATCGGCACAACCGCACCGGATTGATCTGCTTGTTCTACCATCCAAGGCATCAAGCCTCGCGAAACAGCAATTGCTCTTGCCAAGGCCCCCGCCCAGCACGTTGATTGCGGCATTCGTCAAAAAATGTGGGCCGAGCGAACGACCCACTCGATGATCGCGCGCAGCTTGCACATCATTATGCCAATCGCGTGAAACGACGGAGCCCAGCCTGTTACGAGTGCGCGTCCAAATCACTGCGCCATCTCACACATCTTGAAACGGAGAGAGTCTCCTATTATCTGCGGTCGCGTCCGTCAAGGTGGTGTAATTTCGGCTGTGGCCGTGGGCCATCGTCAGGCGGCTTTGGCGGTGATGTGTAGGGGCTGATTTTCCTCCTCGATC
>NZ_LNRU01000025.1 GCF_001468225.1 Sphingopyxis sp. H053
AGGCTATGTCCTGCGCCGCGCGCCGTCGGCGGATTATATGGCGGACCGTCCGTTCGGGCATGTGGACGAGGCGGCGCTGGTGATGGCGGCGTTTGATGCGGGGGTGAAGGCGCCTGAAGTCGTCGGCGTGCTCGAGCCGGGCGACGGGCTGGGCACGGGCTATGTGATGCGGCGGGTGCTGGCGGAGGTGTCGCCGGCGAAGATATTGGCGGGTCCGCCGCCGTCGCTGCTCGGCGATCTCGGCCGCGAGCTGGCGCGCATCCACAGCATCCCGCTGGACCGCGTGCCCGCTGCGATCCCGCTGATGGACACGGCGACGGCGCTGGCGGAGCTTCGCGCGCGCTTCCTGTCGTACGGCGGCGACCGTCCGGTGATCGCGCTGGCGATCCGCTGGTGCGAGGATCATCTGCCAGCGCCCGCCGATCCGGTGCTCGTCCATGGTGATTATCGCATGGGCAATGTCATGGTCGATGCGGACGGGCTGGCGGCGGTGCTCGACTGGGAGCTGGCGCACCGCGGCGATGCGCATGAGGACCTCGCGTTCGGCTGCATGACGGTGTGGCGCTTCGGCGCGCTCGATAAACCGGCGTTCGGGGTCGGCAGCCTCGACGATTACTTCGCGGCGTACGAAGCCGCAGGCGGGGTGACGGTCGACAGGGAGCGCTTCCGCTTCTGGCTGATCTACCGGACGCTCTGGTGGGCGCTCGGGTGCCTGCAGATGGGGCAGATGTGGCGGAGCGGCGCCGACCGGACGGTCGAGCGCGTCGTCATCGGCCGGCGGACGGCGGAGCAGGAGCTCGATCTGGTGCGGCTGCTCGAAGACGAGGCGCCCGAGGCCGAGCGGGCGCGGGACTTGCCACCGTCGAAGCCGGTCGTACCGGAACCCGCTGGCGAGCCAACGAACCGCGAGATCGTGCAGGCGGTGCGCGACTGGATCGAAGGATCGATCAAGCCGCAGGCTGAGGGGCACGCCAAGTTCGAGGCGGTGGTCGCGATGAACGCGCTCGGCATCGTGCTGCGCGACCTCGATGCCGGGGTGCGCGCCGAGGATGCCGAGCTTGCTGCCGCGCTGCTGTCGGGAACCACGACGCTCGCCGAGCCGGGCCTGCTCGCGAAGCTGCGCCGCGCCGTGCTCGACAAATGCGCGGTCGACAGCCCCAAATATGCCGCGCTCGCTGCGGCGCGCGCCGACTGGCGCGGATAACGGAACAGGGAGAGAGACATGGATTTTGCGATGCCCGCCGATTTGCAGGCGTACCTCGACGAGCTCGACGCCTTTATCGAGGCCGAGATCAAACCGCTCGAGCTCGAAGGCGACAATATCCGCTTCTTCGACCATCGGCGCGAGCATGCGCGCACCGACTGGGACAATCAGGGGCTGCCGCGCGAGGAGTGGGAGCAGCTGCTCAAGCAGGCCACGCGCAAGGCCGATGCCGCGGGCCACTGGCGCTTCTCGGCGCCGAAGAAATACGGCGGCAAGGACGGATCGAACCTGTGGATGGCGGTGATCCGCGAGCACTTCGCGGCGAAGGGGCTCGGCCTCCACAACGACCTGCAAAACGAGCACAGCATCGTCGGCAACTTCCCGTTCGTCGAGATGTTCGAGCAGTTCGCGACGAGCGAGGAGCAGAAGGCCGAATTTATCCTTGGCGGGTTCGAGGGCAAGCGCCGCACCGCGTTCGGGCTGACCGAGCCCGACCATGGCAGCGACGCGACGCATATGGAGACGCGCGCGGTGCGCGAGACGCGCGATGGCGTCGACGGCTGGCGCATCGACGGGCGCAAGATGTGGATCACCGGCATGCACAGCGCGACGCATTGCGCGACCTTCTGCCGCACCAGCGGCGCGGACGGCGATGCCAAGGGCATCACCTGCCTGCTCGTGCCGACGGGGACGCCGGGGATGACGGTCGACGAATATATGTGGACGTTCAACATGCCGACCGACCATCCGAGGATGACGTTCAGCGACGTGTGGGTGCCCGACGAGGCGCGGCTCGGCCCCGAGGGCGGCGGCCTGTCGATTGCGCAAAGCTTCGTCCACCAGAACCGCATCCGTCAGGCGGCGAGTTCGCTCGGCGCGGCGGTCTACTGCATCGAGGAGAGCGTCAGATACGCCCGCACCCGCAAGCCGTTCGGCGAGGCGCTGGCGAAGAACCAGGCGATCCAGTTCCCGCTGGTCGAGCTGGCGACGCAGGCGGAGATGCTGCGGCTGCTGATCCGCAAGACCGCGTGGGACATGGACAACACGCCGCACAAGGAGGTCGAACGCACCCTCTCCGACAAGGTCAGCATGTGCAACTACTGGGCGAACCGGCTCGTCTGCGAGGCCGCCGACCGCGCGATGCAGGTCCATGGCGGCATCGGCTACTCACGCCACAAGCCGTTCGAGCACATCTACCGCCACCACCGCCGATACCGCATCACCGAAGGCGCCGAGGAAATCCAGATGCGAAAGGTCGCCGCCTATCTTTTCGAG
>NZ_LNRU01000026.1 GCF_001468225.1 Sphingopyxis sp. H053
GTTAGCGTCCGCGCTCGTGGTGTAATTTCCGGTGTAGGCGATGGTGTATTCCGGGGTGGGGCATGCCCCACCCCGGAATGCGGCGTCGCTGGTGGCCACCGGGTTCATCGTTATGGTGGAGTTTGCACACTTCAACCGTGACGAAGAGGAGTTCCCGATGACCGAGGACAGATTACTGATCGAAGAGCTGGCTGCAAAGGGCGGCCAACCGGATTTTTTGCGCACCATCGCCGAGAACGTGCTGCAGCTGATCATGGAGGCCGACGTTGATGGCCTGATCGGCGCGGGTCGCCACGAACGCAGCAGCGAGCGCGCGACCTGGCGCAACGGCTATCGCGACCGTTCGCTGGATACCCGGGTAGGCACGCTGAACCTGAAAATCCCCAAGCTGCGTGCTGGGTCCTATTTTCCGGGCTTCCTTGAGCCCCGCAAGATGGTCGAGAAAGCGCTGGTTGCGGTGATCCAGGAAGCGTGGATCGGCGGGGTCAGCACCCGGCGGGTCGATGAACTCGTCCAGGCCATGGGCATGACCGGCATCTCCAAGTCCACCGTCTCCAAGCTTTGCAAGGACATTGACGAGCGCGTCCATGCCTTTCTGAAACGCCCGCTCACCGGCGAATGGCCGTATCTCTGGCTCGATGCCACCTATCTCAAGGTACGCGAAGGCGGGCGGATCATCAGCGTTGCCGCAATAATCGCCATGGCCGTCAACACCGAGGGCCGGCGCGAGATCGTCGGCCTGCATATCGGCCCCTCGGAAGCGGAGGTCTTCTGGTCCGACTTCCTGAAGGACCTTGTTCGGCGCGGTCTCACCGGCGTGAAGCTGGTCATCTCCGATGCTCACGAGGGCCTCAAGGGCGCGATCACCCGCGTCATGGGCGCCACCTGGCAGCGCTGCCGGGTGCACTTCATGCGCAATGCCCTGTCCTATGTGCCCAAGGGCCAGAACACTGTCGTCGCCGCCGCGATCCGCCAGGTCTTCCTGCAGCCCGATCAGAAAAGCGCAACGCAGGTCTGGCGACAGGTCGCCGACCAGTTGCGCACCCGTTGGCCCAAGCTCGGCGCCTGCATGGACGAGGCCGAAACCGACGTGCTCGCCTACACCGGCTTCCCCACCCAGCACCGCACGAAGTTACACTCAACCAATCCGCTCGAGCGGCTCAACAAGGAGGTCAAGCGCCGCGCCGACGTCGTCGGAATCTTCCCGAACGAAGACAGCATCATCCGCCTCGTCGGGGCTGTGCTGATGGAGCAGAACGACGAGTGGCAGCTCCAGCACCGATACATGCAGATCGAAGGCATGGCCGAACTCAACCAACCCATGATCGAGGAGGAAAATCAGCCCCTACACATCACCGCCAAAGCCGCCTGACGATGGCCCACGGCCACAGCCGAAATTACACCACCTTGACGGACGCGACC